>NZ_QOZG01000188.1 GCF_003335045.1 Paramesorhizobium salinisoli | reverse complement strand
CGGCGTGGCGAGCTGGATGGAGGTTTGACCATTCGGCAGCGAAACGCCGATCTTGCAGGCGCCAGCCGTGAAGTCCAGGACAAGATCGGGATCGGAATGGTCGTAGACCCCGGCTGCCGGGTTAAAGTTCCCCGTCGTGCCGATCACCGCATTGGCGATAGCGGAGCCGGCCTGGGCCGTCACATTGATGGTGGCCTGGCCCGTGGCGCCTTGGGTGTAGGAGG
>NZ_QOZG01000187.1 GCF_003335045.1 Paramesorhizobium salinisoli | reverse complement strand
CCGTCACCATCTATGCCCGTGGCGACAACCCGGCCGTCCCCATTGGCAGCGGCACCTTTCCGGTCACGGCCGCCGGCTCAGTGCCCGCCGGCAAGGTTCTTTCGGTGATTTCGCTGGACGGCGATCCCGTGACGGCGAACACGCCGCATCTGGTGCAGGCGACCTATCGGACGGCGGACGGCCAGTCGATCGGCACGCAACCCGTCACCTGGACGATCGATCCCC
>NZ_QOZG01000186.1 GCF_003335045.1 Paramesorhizobium salinisoli | reverse complement strand
CCAGAAGATGACGGCGGCTGCGATGCAGATGGCCGAGAAGAAGGTGTGAGCACAGCGGTCGTAGCGGGTGGCGATGCGCCGCCAGTCCTTGAGCTTTGCGAACAGGTTCTCGACCTTGTGGCGTTGACGGTAGAGCATCGTGTCGTAGGCGTATGGGACTTTACGGCTTCGGCTCGACGGGATGCATGGCTCGATGCCTCGTGCTTCCAGCTCCTCGCGGAACCAGGCGC
>NZ_QOZG01000185.1 GCF_003335045.1 Paramesorhizobium salinisoli | reverse complement strand
GGCGGATTTCCTTCATGATCCGCTCCAGCGGATTGTTGGTTCTGATCTTGAGCCAATGGCTGTCGGGGAAGGCGTAGAAGGTCAGGGTCTCATCGATATGCGCCTCGATCAAATCGGCCGCTTTCCCGAGCTTCTGGCGGCGTAGGTCCTCGATGATCATGGCGGCCTTCTCCTGCGCCGCTTCCCGGCTTTCCTGGGCGTGGATCGCCTTCAGCATATGGCTGATCTCGCGCACCTT
>NZ_QOZG01000184.1 GCF_003335045.1 Paramesorhizobium salinisoli | reverse complement strand
CCCGCCGAGATTTCCGTTCCGCCGGCATAGGTGTTCTCGCCGGTCAGGACCGTCACGCCGCTGCCGATCTGGTGCACCGCGCCCGTGCCGGAGATCTTTCCGGCGAAGGTCAGCGTGCCGGAACGGTTGAAGGTCAGCGTGCCGTCATTGAGCACATCGCCCACGATGGAGCCGGCCGTGCCGCCGTCACCCAGCTGCAGCGTCCCCGCCGAGATTTCCGTTCCGCCGGCATAGGTGTTC
>NZ_QOZG01000183.1 GCF_003335045.1 Paramesorhizobium salinisoli | reverse complement strand
GAGATATTGTAGGAACCGGATCGAGCCGCAAGTGGTCCCGCATTGTAGATAACAAAAAAGCCCCTGGCTGGAAGAGCCAAGGGCTTGGTTGAACATTGAAAGTGTCATTAATTTTGGTTGCGGGGGCAGGATTTGAACCTGCGGCCTTCAGGTTATGAGCCTGACGAGCTACCGGGCTGCTCCACCCCGCGTCAAAGAAGTTATCGGCGATGGGCCGTTTGTTTAGAGAAGATGTTTAATT
>NZ_QOZG01000182.1 GCF_003335045.1 Paramesorhizobium salinisoli | reverse complement strand
TTGACCTTATCTCGAAGTCAGTCGCGAACCTGATCAGGCGCTGGGGAGAAGATTAGGTATATCTCTCCTTACAAATAGCTGATGCTCAGCGCCGATGCGACCCAGGTCAAAACGTGAAAGCCCCCCCTCTGCGAGCTATAAATAGGGGTGCCGGCGCCCCTATTTATTGGCCACAACCTGGGTATTCTTGGACCCATGGCACATGGACACATGTCGTGGATAGTGCGCCCGCTATGAAAGATCGAGG
>NZ_QOZG01000181.1 GCF_003335045.1 Paramesorhizobium salinisoli | reverse complement strand
TTGACCTTATCTCGAAGTCAGTCGCGAACCTGATCAGGCGCTGGGGAGAAGATTAGGTATATCTCTCCTTACAAATAGCTGATGCTCAGCGCCGATGCGACCCAGGTCAAAACGTGAAAGCCCCCCCCTCTGCGAGCTATAAATAGGGGTGCCGGCGCCCCTATTTATTGGCCACAACCTGGGTATTCTTGGACCCATGGCACATGGACACATGTCGTGGATAGTGCGCCCGCTATGAAAGATCGAGG
>NZ_QOZG01000180.1 GCF_003335045.1 Paramesorhizobium salinisoli | reverse complement strand
AAAGCAGATGGAAGACCATCAGGCCATGCACCGATCATGGTATCTGGATGCGGCGGTTAAGTCGTTCTAATAAGCCGCAAGCCGTCGCAAGGATATTTATGAGAGTCGGTTCCCTGAGGCGCCCCCCGGAAGGGCCGGGGAATGTCGCCAAAATGTCGACAATTCAGCGCCTGACCGCTTCACCAAAGAACGAGTCGCAAAGATGGGGAAGGGGACGCAAACGACAATTTGGCGGTTGCGTTCACCAA
>NZ_QOZG01000179.1 GCF_003335045.1 Paramesorhizobium salinisoli | reverse complement strand
CGCCAACAGTCCAACGCCCACCGGATAACCGGAGGTCATGGGATTACGGCGAGTAAGGGTCACGTTTGCGATCATGGCGTAAAAATGCGTCCAGTTCGCGCACTTGTCAATCATGGATGCTTCCTAGTGGATTGATTCCAACGTTTGGTGCCCCCGTTTAACAGCTGCGATGATCTTGTCGGGGTTGGCTTTCCAGATGAATGGCTTTGGTTCCAGATTGTGCTCTTTGACGAAGCGGTTGATGGCGGCC
>NZ_QOZG01000178.1 GCF_003335045.1 Paramesorhizobium salinisoli | reverse complement strand
GACCGCATCCGTGACGAGCTTGCTGCGCAGGGTATCCAGCTTAAAGACAGCAAGGACCCGGTCACAGGCGAGAGGGTGACGACCTGGGAGGTCAAGCGGTGAGGGGCCTTTCAGCGGTAAGGCTGGCAGGACAGAGGGGGGCGACGTAAAGCTCAGCCGCTGAGAACAATGGTCGTGGAGGTATGATATGCCACATGACATCGTTCCGAAGCGTCGGCGTAGCCATGCAAAATCGATGCGCCGGGCAATGA
>NZ_QOZG01000177.1 GCF_003335045.1 Paramesorhizobium salinisoli | reverse complement strand
CAACGGCTGCTGGAACCCATCGGAAATATACCCCCAGCCGAAGCCGAGGAGCGATATTACGCCATGCTGGACGAACCGGCATTGGCTGCATAACTTAAACCAAATAGCCTCCGGCAAACCCGGGGCGTGTGTGGATGCCCCCGGTTTGGCAAGAAGATTTTTTGACGGTAGTCCGCGAACGAGGAATTCTATCGGTCGTGTGTCAGGCCTCTTGATGTGGCCTGATTAGCCACGGGCCGGGATGCAGTTCGA
>NZ_QOZG01000176.1 GCF_003335045.1 Paramesorhizobium salinisoli | reverse complement strand
CGGGCGATCACTCGGCGCGATGAAAACCATGCGCGCGACGAAGCCGTCTGAAAGGTTCTTCTCGGACAGGCCGCCATAAAACCGCGAAGGCGTCGATGTCCCAACAATGGTTAGAGACGGGCAGTGTGTCTAGTATCCATCGGCAGATATCGCCCATTAGGCCGCCGGCGGCGTCGGCAGTGAACGGGTTTATCATATCGATTGGCTTGCGCTTCGATGCTACAAGCGCCGTAATGGCTGCTGCTGTTGGCA
>NZ_QOZG01000175.1 GCF_003335045.1 Paramesorhizobium salinisoli | reverse complement strand
TGGAACGGGTATGCCGGCAGGTCGGTTATCCGAAGACAATCAGGGTTGATCAGGGAACGGAATTCGTGTCCCGCGATCTGGATCTTTGGGCTTATGCCAAGGGTGTCACACTGGACTTCTCGCGTCCGGAAAACCCACCGACAACGCCTTCATCGAGGCGTTCAATGGCCGCTTTCGGGCGGAATGCCTGAACCAGCATTGGTTCCTGACCCTTGCGGATGCCCGCGAAAAGATGGAGGATTGGCGTAGAGA
>NZ_QOZG01000174.1 GCF_003335045.1 Paramesorhizobium salinisoli | reverse complement strand
CAATCTTGTGACCGACCGTAAGCGGCGACGCTGATCACGTCAGCGCAATGATGCACTGCTTCAACGCTTAACTCGGCAGGGATCAGATCGGAAAGCCGAAATTTGGCTCGCATGGCGCTGATTCTCCTGAACCGCCCCGGGTTTGCCGGAGGCTATTTGGTTTAAGTTATGCAGCCAATGCCGGTTCGTCCAGCATGGCGTAATATCGCTCCTCGGCTTCGGCTGGGGGTATATTTCCGATGGGTTCCAGCAG
>NZ_QOZG01000173.1 GCF_003335045.1 Paramesorhizobium salinisoli | reverse complement strand
GTTGAAAGCGAAGGCGAGATATGAACGCTGTCGCCATAGGCGTTTCGCAGGCGGGGGATCTGGTCGGCTGAGAAATTATAGACGAGGTCCATTTCCTTCGCTTCGAAGCGGCGGACCGAAGCCGCCTCATCGATGGGGTAGAATATGACCTTGTCGAGCTTTACATTGGCTGCATCCCAATATTCCGGGTTCTTCTCGACAGTGAGGTTGTCGTTCGGCACATGGCCGGTGAGCTTGAACGCGCCGTTCGAAA
>NZ_QOZG01000172.1 GCF_003335045.1 Paramesorhizobium salinisoli | reverse complement strand
TCTCGCGCTATGTGCCGGTGCTTGATCCTCGGCACAGCTATCGGGGTGAAGATGTCGTGGAAACCTTGGAACGGGTATGCCGGCAGGTCGGTTATCCGAAGACAATCAGGGTTGATCAGGGAACGGATGAGAGCGGCGGTGCAAAAGTCGGCCACGGTAGCGGCGGAATAATCCTGCTTCGGGCGGAGTAAAATCCGGCCACCTATTTCTCTTCTGCAATGAACGCAGGAGGGACAGGGGATCTACACCGTGGA
>NZ_QOZG01000171.1 GCF_003335045.1 Paramesorhizobium salinisoli | reverse complement strand
GGCGGCCCGGCTGAGGCACATCGCGGGCAGTCAGTGGTCGACGCGCAAATACATGAATATGGACCCGCTCTACGCGGAGCAGACCTCAACCCACGGAGCTTTCGCCTCATAAAAAGGGCGAAAGATTGTGAGCGTCCGGCGAAAGCATTTCCGCTTGGTCGAGCCGCCGAAGCTATAGGACGCGCTTCACCTCATCTGCCATGACGCGCTCGATCATCTCGAGGTCGCATTGTTCATCGACGAGGAACTGGCGG
>NZ_QOZG01000170.1 GCF_003335045.1 Paramesorhizobium salinisoli | reverse complement strand
CGCCAGCCTCCTGCTCCTTCACTACCGCAATAATCTGCTCTTCCGTAAATCTCTGCTTCTTCATGTGTCCGTCCTTTAATGGGCCGGACTCTAATCCAAACTGGAGGAAATTACCCGTGGCAGGTCAGGGCGAACAAAAGGCGGGCTGAACTCGAAGCTCCACACCGTTTGCGACGGTGACGGCCGGCCGATCATCCTGCTCTTGCCGGAAGGCCAGATGAGCGACCACAAGGGCGCACGTCTCGTGCTCGACG
>NZ_QOZG01000169.1 GCF_003335045.1 Paramesorhizobium salinisoli | reverse complement strand
AGCATCGTGTCGTAGGCGTATGGGACTTTACGGCTTCGGCTCGACGGGATGCATGGCTCGATGCCTCGTGCTTCCAGCTCCTCGCGGAACCAGGCGCTGTCGTAGCCGCGATCGGCGATCAGATGAGGGCAGGCGGCAAGGCGTCGAGCACGAGACGTGCGCCCTTGTGGTCGCTCATCTGGCCTTCCGGCAAGAGCAGGATGATCGGCCGGCCGTCACCGTCGCAAACGGTGTGGAGCTTCGAGTTCAGCCCG
>NZ_QOZG01000168.1 GCF_003335045.1 Paramesorhizobium salinisoli | reverse complement strand
CCGAACCTGTCAATTCCCGTGCCGTTCGTATCGTACCCTGTTTAGACTGAGCCGTTGTCAAAGCCTTTGCCAACAATGCTGCCCACCGCTCCAGTAAGAGTTTCAGCAACTATACCTCCCACTCCGCCAGCGAGACCTCTAATAACTCCGCATGCTAATTGCTCGCACAACACGGCTTTCAGCAACAATCATCCAAATTTCTTCAAAGAAATAGGGGCGGTGACGCCCCTATTTCTTTGAAGAAATTTGGATGAT
>NZ_QOZG01000167.1 GCF_003335045.1 Paramesorhizobium salinisoli | reverse complement strand
CAGTTACTTTACAGCCTGAGCTGCCATCAATGCCAACCTTCAACGGAATCCCAGACAGGTAGGCCATTAGCAACAGCTGATTGATGTTGTCATCGGTGGTGTTGATGCTCCAGCCGTCAGTCCTCTGACAAGAGCTGCTTACCCCGCCATAATCACCAGCAAAGTGATAATGAAAAAAATTGCCGTCATTTGTCTGCGCCTTGATGGCGTTGACGGTCATTGCGCCCGAGTTGGTATCTGCGGAGAATGCGGGAG
>NZ_QOZG01000166.1 GCF_003335045.1 Paramesorhizobium salinisoli | reverse complement strand
ATGGTGCAGAAGGATCGCGGGGGTGTTTGTGTTTCCGGCACAAGACAATTTTTTCTCGATCCGGCGCGCCTCGTCTTCATCGATGAAACCGATCTGAGCACAAAGATGTCACGGCTTCGCGGACGGGCCCCTTGCGGAGATCGATGCCGCTCCCCGATTCCACACGGGCACTGGAAGGCGACGACATTTACCGGAGCGCTCAGGCTCTCCGGCATGACCGCGCCCATGGTCCTCGACGGTGCGATGAACGGGGTA
>NZ_QOZG01000165.1 GCF_003335045.1 Paramesorhizobium salinisoli | reverse complement strand
GAACCACATCTTCACCTCGATAGCTGAAACGGGCATCGACTGCCGGTGAGAACCGCGAGAAGGTATCGACGACGGTCAGCACCCTGATCTTGCGGCCGGTGGCCAACTGATCATGAACAAAATCCATGGCCCAGACATGGTTGGAATGAGTGGCCTCAGTACGGTCGGCCCGCAGCTTCGCCTTGACCCGTCTCTTCGGAACCTTGTTGCGCAGTTGGAGGTCCATCTCCTTGTAAAGGCGGTAGATTCGCTTCG
>NZ_QOZG01000164.1 GCF_003335045.1 Paramesorhizobium salinisoli | reverse complement strand
CTCCCGCATTCTCCGCAGATACCAACTCGGGCGCAATGACCGTCAACGCCATCAAGGCGCAGACAAATGACGGCAATTTTTTTCATTATCACTTTGCTGGTGATTATGGCGGGGTAAGCAGCTCTTGCCAGAGGACTGACGGCTGGAGCATCAACACCACCGATGACAACATCAATCAGCTGTTGCTAATGGCCTACCTGTCTGGGATTCCGTTGAAGGTTGGCATTGATGGCAGCTCAGGCTGTAAAGTAACTG
>NZ_QOZG01000163.1 GCF_003335045.1 Paramesorhizobium salinisoli | reverse complement strand
CTTATCGCGGGAAAGCAAAACTCCAAATGCACGGGGCATATTTCAATACCCTTGGTGTTGAAAGGAATACCCAGAATCCCGTCTACACCATTCGTACGATGCCAGAGAATATGATGGACATGGAAGGACGCCCCGCATTCAGCACATGGACGGGTGGTTTACTCGGCGTGATGGGAAAGCAGATGGAAGACCATCAGGCCATGCACCGATCATGGTATCTGGATGCGGCGGTTAAGTCGTTCTAATAAGCCGCAA
>NZ_QOZG01000162.1 GCF_003335045.1 Paramesorhizobium salinisoli | reverse complement strand
TGAAGAACGGCGTATGACGGCCACCCTCGTCCTTGGTCAGGATGTAGGCTTCCGCCATGAACCTGGTGTGCGGCTTGACCGAACCCGGCTTGCACAGGATCTGGCCACGCTCAACGCCCTCACGGTCCACACCGCGAAGCAGAGCGCCGATGTTGTCGCCGGCCTGGCCCTGGTCGAGCAGCTTGCGGAACATTTCCACGCCCGTCACAGTCGTCGTCGTCGTCGGGCGGATGCCGACGATCTCGACCGTCTCGC
>NZ_QOZG01000161.1 GCF_003335045.1 Paramesorhizobium salinisoli | reverse complement strand
ACAGATCCTCGTGAACATCCTGCTTGCGCTGCCTCTTGTGAAAAAGCCCTGCCCGGTATGGGCAGGGCCTCCCTCTCGCTATCGCGCCGGTCTGGTGATGCGATAGGACGAACTGGTCACATCATGCGCTTGATCTCGGCATAGTCGCCATTCGTGCGCAGGGTAATGGTGACGTCAGCTTTGCCGCGATTGCGACAGAACCAGCCGTGGTTGCCGTCGAAACCGGCCTCCAGAACGCCTTCAGCCCCCGGCGCC
>NZ_QOZG01000160.1 GCF_003335045.1 Paramesorhizobium salinisoli | reverse complement strand
CGTCACATTGATGGTGGCCTGGCCCGTGGCGCCTTGGGTGTAGGAGGTGTTCTTGCTGTCGAACCCGGTGGCGCCGCTGCCGCCCTTGAAGGTGAGCTTGTCCGACGGCGCGGCGTACCACAGCACCCTGGTGTTGGCCGGGACCAGATTGCCGCTGCTGTCCCGATAGGTGCACGTCAACTGGTGCGGCTGGCCCTCCGTCAGGTTGTCGGTGCCATCGGTGGACGTGAGCGTCATCGTGCCGGCGCCGGGCAG
>NZ_QOZG01000159.1 GCF_003335045.1 Paramesorhizobium salinisoli | reverse complement strand
GCCGACGGCAAGACCGTCACCAGCATCGAATACACCGGCTCCGGCACGGCTACGGCAACCGTGAAGGCCAGCGCCGGAACCACGCCGGATATCGGCACGCTCCAGGTCGATTTCGCGCAAACCGTGAGCCTGCCCGGCGCCGGCACGATGACGCTCACGTCCACCGATGGCACCGACAACCTGACGGAGGGCCAGCCGCACCAGTTGACGTGCACCTATCGGGACAGCAGCGGCAATCTGGTCCCGGCCAACACC
>NZ_QOZG01000158.1 GCF_003335045.1 Paramesorhizobium salinisoli | reverse complement strand
CGGGCTGAACTCGAAGCTCCACACCGTTTGCGACGGTGACGGCCGGCCGATCATCCTGCTCTTGCCGGAAGGCCAGATGAGCGACCACAAGGGCGCACGTCTCGTGCTCGACGCCTTGCCGCCTGCCTCTCATCTGATCGCCGATCGCGGCTACGACAGCGCCTGGTTCCGCGAGGAGCTGGAAGCACGAGGCATCGAGCCATGCATCCCGTCGAGCCGAAGCCGTAAAGTCCCATACGCCTACGACACGATGCT
>NZ_QOZG01000157.1 GCF_003335045.1 Paramesorhizobium salinisoli | reverse complement strand
CCCAACGCAAGAGCGAGATACCGGACCAGGCAGTCCAGACGGGCTGTCCGGCGAGCCATGGGGCGGACCACGCCATCACCGAAGCGCTCGGCGAAAATCTTTCGGCGGCAATGGGCGGCACTACAGAAGAAGCGTCGGACAGTCAGGTGCAATTCGATCCTTCGACCCGCACACGGCAGATCGGCAATCGTCCGAGCATAGCGACTATGAACACGACGGGAGGCGGTTCCGCAGTGGGGGCATTTGCAATCTTGT
>NZ_QOZG01000156.1 GCF_003335045.1 Paramesorhizobium salinisoli | reverse complement strand
CGGATCCGATTCCGCTCTACGCGGCACAGACGCTGACGGCGACGAATGCGAACCCGAGCGACCAGATGAGCGATATCTACTGGTCGGCGGTTCCGTCGGATCCGCGCTACACCGTCGTCTTCAATCCCGACACCTCGCCGGTCGTCAACAACACGACCTCCAGCACGCAGGTGACCGTCTACGGGCCGAATTCGCCGGGCAACGTTACTGTCAGCGTCTACGCGCGCTCGGATAATTCCAGCGTCCCGATCGGTG
>NZ_QOZG01000155.1 GCF_003335045.1 Paramesorhizobium salinisoli | reverse complement strand
AGCGGCGCCACCGGGTTCGACAGCAAGAACACCTCCTACACCCAAGGCGCCACGGGCCAGGCCACCATCAATGTGACGGCCCAGGCCGGCTCCGCTATCGCCAATGCGGTGATCGGCACGACGGGGAGCTTTAACCCGGCAGCCGGGGTCTACGACCATTCCGATCCCGATCTTGTCCTGGACTTCACGGCTGGCGCCTGCAAGATCGGCGTTTCGCTGCCGAATGGTCAAACCTCCATCCAGCTCGCCACGCCG
>NZ_QOZG01000154.1 GCF_003335045.1 Paramesorhizobium salinisoli | reverse complement strand
CGAAATCCAGCGACCAGCGGGCATTGGCCTTCGCTTCGACCAGTATCGGCGCACGCGTGCCGACAGCACGCCGCCTGGCTTTCCGCTTGCGAACCGAAAGCCCTTCCTCGCGATACAGCCGATAGATACGGTTGACGCCGGACGGCTCTCCCTCCCGCCTGAGCAGGACGAACAGTCGCCGGTAGCGAAACGCCGTCGCTCGTTGGCGAGGTCGCGCAGTCTTGCCCGCAGTTCGACCTCCGGCGGTCGGCAGGA
>NZ_QOZG01000153.1 GCF_003335045.1 Paramesorhizobium salinisoli | reverse complement strand
GCTGGATTTCGTCCATGATCAGTTCGCCTGCGGAAGAAGATTTCGCGTGCTCAACATCGTCGATGACGTGACGCGCGAATGCCTGGCAGCGATCCCCGACACCTCGATCTCCGGCCGTCGTGTTGCTCGCGAATTGACGGCGCTCCTTGAGCGGCGCGGCAAGCCCGGCATGATTGTCTCCGACCATGGCACGGAATTCACGTCGAACGCGATCCTCGCCTGGTCAAAGGAGCACAAGGTCGAGTGGCACTACAT
>NZ_QOZG01000152.1 GCF_003335045.1 Paramesorhizobium salinisoli | reverse complement strand
CCATCACCGGGCCGAATACGTCGCCATTCCCTTCCGTCACCATCTATGCCCGTGGCGACAACCCGGCCGTCCCCATTGGCAGCGGCACCTTTCCGGTCACGGCCGCCGGCTCAGTGCCCGCCGGCAACGTCCTTTCGGTGATTTCGCTGGACGGCGATCCCGTGACGGCGAACACGCCGCATCTGGTGCAGGCGACCTATCGGACGGCGGACGGCCAGTCGATCGGCACGCAACCCGTCACCTGGACGATCGATCCCC
>NZ_QOZG01000151.1 GCF_003335045.1 Paramesorhizobium salinisoli | reverse complement strand
CGTCGAGCACGAGACGTGCGCCCTTGTGGTCGCTCATCTGGCCTTCCGGCAAGAGCAGGATGATCGGCCGGCCGTCACCGTCGCAAACGGTGTGGAGCTTCGAGTTCAGCCCGCCTTTTGTTCGCCCGATACGACGGGAAACATCCCTTTTTGAGCAGGCTCGCCGCGGTGCGGTGGGCCTTCAGGTGCGTGGCGTCGATCATGATGCGCCCGGGCTTTGGCCCTTCGCCGGCGAGCCCGGCGAAGATGCGGTCGAAAACGC
>NZ_QOZG01000150.1 GCF_003335045.1 Paramesorhizobium salinisoli | reverse complement strand
GCCGCTATAGGCATCGCTGTGATCACCTGAATCAAGTCTACCGCCACCGCCAACGACGATGGCCATTTCCTCTAAAGTCAGTTCACGCATGTCATTTCTCCTTGGTTGACCTGCATTCGTCTAACCGGATATTGGCCTCGATCTTTCATAGCGGGCGCACTATCCACGACATGTGTCCATGTGCCATGGGTCCAAGAATACCCAGGTTGTGGCCAATAAATAGGGGCGCCGGCACCCCTATTTATAGCTCGCAGAGGGGGGG
>NZ_QOZG01000149.1 GCF_003335045.1 Paramesorhizobium salinisoli | reverse complement strand
TGACGGCAGGGAAAGCAACGGCGTCACCTGCTCGTCCGGCCCATCCCTGCCCAGCGCGATCATTTCCGCCGGCGCGCCCAATGGCCTGACCGGAAGCTACGATCACGGCCAATCCTATGTGCCGTTCAAGGCCAGTCACGGGATCGGCATCACGGGGACGGATCCGATTCCGCTCTACGCGGCACAGACGCTGACGGCGACGAATGCGAACCCGAGCGACCAGATGAGCGATATCTACTGGTCGGCGGTTCCGTCGGATCCGC
>NZ_QOZG01000148.1 GCF_003335045.1 Paramesorhizobium salinisoli | reverse complement strand
CGGTTGACGCCGGACGGCTCTCCCTCCCGCCTGAGCAGGACGAACAGTCGCCGGTAGCGAAACGCCGTCGCTCGTTGGCGAGGTCGCGCAGTCTTGCCCGCAGTTCGACCTCCGGCGGTCGGCAGGACCGATAGCGCACCATCTTCCGATCAGCGGATATGATCTGGCAGGCCCGCCGCTCCGAGAGACCCATGACGGCCTTCAGATGCCCGACGGCTTCACGCTTGGCGGCGGGCCCTACCATTTTTTTGCAAGAAGCTCGC
>NZ_QOZG01000147.1 GCF_003335045.1 Paramesorhizobium salinisoli | reverse complement strand
ACCGGCTCCAACGCTGCGCAAGATGAAGGCTACGCGTTTTCGCCGGTTGCTCCCACCGCGCCAAGTGGCGTAATGAAAACCGCCGAGGCTCTAATCGCCGCTGGATGAAAGTTCAGTGGCAGGTCAGCCCGATACGACGGGGAAACATCCCTTTTTGAGCAGGCTCGCCGCGGTGCGGTGGGCCTTCAGGTGCGTGGCGTCGATCATGATGCGCCCGGGCTTTGGCCCTTCGCCGGCGAGCCCGGCGAAGATGCGGTCGAAAACGC
>NZ_QOZG01000146.1 GCF_003335045.1 Paramesorhizobium salinisoli | reverse complement strand
TCGATGAGCTGGGCTTCGTGCCGCTCTCCAAGACCGGCGCGGAATTGCTGTTCGAGCTGATCTCGCAACGATACGAGCGAGGCGCGACCCTGATCACCAGCAATCTTCCGTTTGACGAATGGACGGAAACTCTGGGCTCAGAGCGTCTGACCGGCGCGCTGCTGGATCGTATCACCCACCACGTCAGCATCCTCGAGATGAATGGTGACAGCTATCGTCTCGCCCAAAGCCGCGCCCGAAAGGCCGGCTGAAATCCTTCAAATAATC
>NZ_QOZG01000145.1 GCF_003335045.1 Paramesorhizobium salinisoli | reverse complement strand
GCACGAGCGGGATTGAGCTTGACGCAAGGCAGATCAGTCAGAGCTTGCTCGAGTTCCCGGTGGTAGGCCCCCGTCGCCTCAAATGCCACTCGTTCGACCGGCCATTGTCCCAGCCATGCAATTAAGGTGTGTTTCGGCGTGGAATATTGGCTCTGACGCAATCTCGGTGACATCAGGTCGCTCCGAGGATACGTGCCTCGAGCAAATCGAGTTTGCCACGCCCGTACATTTGGCGCTTGATGAGCTTAAGCTTGGTGATTTGTCCCTCTGTCT
>NZ_QOZG01000144.1 GCF_003335045.1 Paramesorhizobium salinisoli | reverse complement strand
CTTTCGGTGATTTCGCTGGACGGCGATCCCGTGACGGCGAACACGCCGCATCTGGTGCAGGCGACCTATCGGACGGCGGACGGCCAGTCGATCGGCACGCAACCCGTCACCTGGACGATCGATCCCCCGGTCACCGGCGTCTCCATTGGCCCGTCGCCGACCACCACGGGCGCCGACGGCAAGACCGTCACCAGCATCGAATACACCGGCTCCGGCACGGCTACGGCAACCGTGAAGGCCAGCGCCGGAACCACGCCGGATATCGGCACGCTCC
>NZ_QOZG01000143.1 GCF_003335045.1 Paramesorhizobium salinisoli | reverse complement strand
CCGATAATGCAATAGCGCGGCACACGGCGACCTTCCGGTTGCCGCGTGCATCCCTTGGAGCATGCCATGCTGCTTTTCATTCTGCGCCGATTGGCGAGTGCTGTGCCGACATTGTTCGTTGTCGTCACGCTCTCCTTCTTCCTGATGCGGTTTTGATCGGACTTTCGTCCAAGGCCCTGAACCAGGTGCGCGGCTCGAAGATCACGATGATCTTCCAGGAGCCGATGACATCGCTCGATCCGCTCTACTCAATCGGGCGACAAATTGCCGAACCCATCG
>NZ_QOZG01000142.1 GCF_003335045.1 Paramesorhizobium salinisoli | reverse complement strand
GCCGGAACCACGCCGGATATCGGCACGCTCCAGGTCGATTTCGCGCAAACCGTGACCCTGCCCGGCGCCGGCACGATGACGCTCACGTCCACCGATGGCACCGACAACCTGACGGAGGGCCAGCCGCACCAGTTGACGTGCACCTATCGGGACAGCAGCGGCAATCTGGTCCCGGCCAACACCAAGGTGCTGTGGTACGCCGCGCCGTCGGACAAGCTCACCTTCAAGGGCGGCAGCGGCGCCACCGGGTTCGACAGCAAGAACACCTCCTACACCCAAGGCGCC
>NZ_QOZG01000141.1 GCF_003335045.1 Paramesorhizobium salinisoli | reverse complement strand
TCACACCACGCCATTGGCAAACAGCACGATAACCAGCGCCCTGAAGCGTGGTTTTCGGTAGCCCAAGGGCCGGAACCCACGCGCCCAGATCGTCAAGCGCAGCTTGGTTCACACGCCGGAAAAAATTGTCGGCCACGTTGTCATTCGAGGCGGTGCGCGGCGTCGGCGCGGCCCTCCGCTCGCCATGCGGCGATAGCAGGGTTTCGACGTCGCGCATGAAGTTTTCGAGACACGGCCAGTCGATAAGCGGAAGCTCTACCGCCTGCTTCATCAACGCGGTTGCCGGCGT
>NZ_QOZG01000140.1 GCF_003335045.1 Paramesorhizobium salinisoli | reverse complement strand
GAACCCGCCTTGTCACTGACAGTGGTGCGGACCGGCTTGCCACGAATGATGCCCTGAAGGCCCATTATACTCATGAGCCGGGCGACGGTGCATCGGGCGACATCGAAGCCCTCGCGCTTCAATTGCCTGTCAATCGGCGCGGAATGTTGACCCCTTATCGGCGTCCAATCTTGGCTCTGACGCAATCTCGGTGACATCAGGTCGCTCCGAGGATACGTGCCTCGAGCAAATCGAGTTTGCCACGCCCGTACATTTGGCGCTTGATGAGCTTAAGCTTGGTGATTTGTCCCTCTGTCT
>NZ_QOZG01000139.1 GCF_003335045.1 Paramesorhizobium salinisoli | reverse complement strand
CATCGTCCGAGCACATCATTGTGCGGTCGGCATAAAAAGGGGACTCAGAAAGCCCAGGCGCTTGGCCGATCGCGCGGCGGCTTCACCACCAAGCTCCATGCCCGGTGCGATGCGCAGGGGCGGCCGCCCGGCTTCGTCCTGACGCCCGGACAAACACACGACAACCAGGGCTTTGTACCGTTGTTCCGGATGATTTCCGACCGGATAGAGGCGTTCCTCGCCGATAAAGGCTATGACGCTGACGCCATTCGCGAAGAGATCGCCAGCGCCGATATCGAGGCGGTTATACCCGCCAAAAGCAACA
>NZ_QOZG01000138.1 GCF_003335045.1 Paramesorhizobium salinisoli | reverse complement strand
CCCGAGACATTTCCGATGTTGATGTCGTGCTCGATACGGTTGGTGGCGATACTCAACAACAGTCTTACAAGGTGCTGCGTACCGGTGGGCATCTTCTCGCTACCGCCCTTTCGCCCGACGAGGCATTGGCCAGGGCTCACAATGTCGAAATTGGCTTCGTCTTCCATAGCTCCAATGGCGAACGCTTGCGACGGATCGTGGACGTAATAGGCGAACGCGGGATAAAGGTTCTGCTGGATCGGAAGACACCGGTGAACAGCTTTACGGAGGCGTTCGCGCACCAGGCATCGGGCCGGGCTCGCGGCAAAATTAT
>NZ_QOZG01000137.1 GCF_003335045.1 Paramesorhizobium salinisoli | reverse complement strand
TTAGGCCGCCGGCGGCGTCGGCAGTGAACGGGTTTATCATATCGATTGGCTTGCGCTTCGATGCTACAAGCGCCGTAATGGCTGCTGCTGTTGGCATCAGCGGTGCGCCCTTGTCGATCCAGCCTAACGCCTCTTTATCCTTTCCCAGACGATCGCACAGCCATTGCGCAGCGCTGGTCACGCCATCGCCCACACCGGCGTGAACCGTCACATCGATGGCGGTATGTGTCTCTCCGCTTCCCCAATCTGTGATGCCATCTGGGTGGAAGGAAAGATTGGCATTCTTCACACCACGCCATTGGCAAACAGCACGATAACCAGCGC
>NZ_QOZG01000136.1 GCF_003335045.1 Paramesorhizobium salinisoli | reverse complement strand
CGAGCGGAGAGAGAACGTCATCGCTCTCGGCCCCAGCGGCACGGGCAAGACGCATGTAGCACTCGGCCTGGGCCTGGCCGCCTGCCAGAAGGGATTGTCCGTCGGCTTCACCACGGCCGCAGCCCTGGTCAGCGAGATGATGGAGGCGCGCGACGTCTGCTGCGGTTCCAGAAGCAGATGGCGGCCTATAACCTGCTGATCATCGATGAGCTGGGCTTCGTGCCGCTCTCCAAGACCGGCGCGGAATTGCTGTTCGAGCTGATCTCGCAACGATACGAGCGAGGCGCGACCCTGATCACCAGCAATCTTCCGTTTGACGAATGGACGGA
>NZ_QOZG01000135.1 GCF_003335045.1 Paramesorhizobium salinisoli | reverse complement strand
GTCGCTCGGCACCCGTCAGGATCTCAACCTTGGCCATTCATACCCTGTTACGTCACAAATGAATCATCTGTGTCGTAACTTGCGCTAATTCCGCACCTAAACAAAACCGACTCACCGGACGCTCACGTTAGAACGCGGGGGCCTTTTTTGTTGCGCACCTTCATGGCCCATCTGGGCTTGCTCATGGCTTCGAAGCCATGTCAGCATTCATTTCTTATAGCGTGACAACACGACCAGTTCAGCGGCGGAAGTGGGGACAATGATTCTGCCCTCGTGTCCATCACCAGTGACCCCATGATTTGTGCAGGGCAGCACGTCGTCGGTACATAGGGCAGAAAA
>NZ_QOZG01000134.1 GCF_003335045.1 Paramesorhizobium salinisoli | reverse complement strand
TGGGGCGGCCGAGACTGCTGCAGCCCATTTCAGTTCAGATTACCACCGGAGCCGGCATTCTTGCCGTTGCGATGATCGCCGCCATTTTCATTTTTGGGGAATATACACGTCGCGTTCGTGTTTCAGGGCTGGTCATCCCGAGCGCCGGCATAACGCATGTGTTCGCCCCTCAGTCGGGCCGCGTCGTCAGCGAAGCAGTTACCGAAGGCGCTTCCGTGCGCAGCGGCGACGAACTCTATTCTCTCAGCGTTGGCAACAAGACAGGTCTGGGGGAGACGGAGGTCATCATCAAGGACCAGCTACTGGCAAGGCGGTTCGAACTGGAGGCCGCGATCATACAG
>NZ_QOZG01000133.1 GCF_003335045.1 Paramesorhizobium salinisoli | reverse complement strand
CGGTTTCATCGAAGAAGGCGGGAATTGTTGGGGTCACTCGCGGGAGGATTCCGCCCCCTCCCGCAAACGACCCCATGTTCAACGAGAATGGCCCCTATCCGTTGCCATTCATGGCAGGCGTGGCGAACACCTGGCTTGCCAGGAGATGCACTCCACATCGCCGAGGCCTGACGATTGTCGCCTGGCCTGCCCAGGAGAAAAAAGTGTTTCGTCTCAAGAATATCCTCGATCAAGCAACCCTGCAAAAAATCAGAGCCCATCTTCTCGAAACCTCTGAGTGGCAAGACGGCAGGAGCACGGCCGGATGGAAAGCAAGGGAAGTAAAAAATAACGAACAGCTTCCCACGGAAGCACAAGGGCTCAGT
>NZ_QOZG01000132.1 GCF_003335045.1 Paramesorhizobium salinisoli | reverse complement strand
ATGTCCGCGACGTTGACCTGCCATGCGCTATAATTTCCGGTCGCCGGTTTGGTTCCCGCCGCCGTCACGGGCGTCGTTTCAGGGATGCCGGGCATGGTCGATCCCGACAAATCCTGAAGTTTGACGGCTCTTGGGGCCGTAGCCAGCGGAGTGCCGGTTTCGACGTCAGCGTCGATTGGGAAAAGCTCGGCAAGCAGGGTGATCGACGTGGTTGCGCCGCTGTTTACAACCAGCGTCCCCCAGTTGTTGCCTTTGGTGTCATCCCCCCCGAGGAGAACACATCCTGGTCATTGGCGGTAAATGTCACAGCGGTATTGGCAGCTCCCAATTTCCAGTGGACGATATAGGACTTGGCCGGATCCAAATCCGCCGCCGAGGCGAAGAGAGCG
>NZ_QOZG01000131.1 GCF_003335045.1 Paramesorhizobium salinisoli | reverse complement strand
CTGTGAAACCCGGGTGCGCTACGGCTATCGTCGTGTGCATGTGCTCCTGGAACGTGAGGGTTGGGGTACCAATATCAAGCGAACCTATCGGATTTACAGGGATCTAGGCCTTCAACTACGGAATAAACGCCGAAGCGCCGGGTCAAAGCCAAGCTGCGGGAGGATCGTCAAATGGCGGTCGGACCGAATGATGTCTGGGCCACTTCGTTCACGATCAGCTTGCGACCGGCAAGAAACTACGGGTGCTGACGGTGGTCGACACCTTCTCGCGCTATGTGCCGGTGCTTGATCCTCGGCACAGCTATCGGGGTGAAGATGTCGTGGAAACCTTGGAACGGGTATGCCGGCAGGTCGGTTATCCGAAGACAATCAGGGTTGATCAGGGAACGGA
>NZ_QOZG01000130.1 GCF_003335045.1 Paramesorhizobium salinisoli | reverse complement strand
CACGGGATCGGCATCACGGGGACGGATCCGATTCCGCTCTACGCGGCACAGACGCTGACGGCGACGAATGCGAACCCGAGCGACCAGATGAGCGATATCTACTGGTCGGCGGTTCCGTCGGATCCGCGCTACACCGTCGTCTTCAATCCGGACACCTCGCCGGTCGTCAACAACACGACCTCCGGCACGCAGGTGACCGTCTACGGGCCGAATTCGCCGGGCAACGTTACTATCAGCGTCTACGCGCGCTCGGATAATTCCAGCATCCCGATCGGTGAGAAGGACTTCGGCCTGACGGCCGCCGGCTCAGTGCCCGCCGGCAAGGTTCTTTCGGTGATTTCGCTGGACGGCGATCCCGTGACGGCGAACACGCCGCATCTGTTGCAGGCGAG
>NZ_QOZG01000129.1 GCF_003335045.1 Paramesorhizobium salinisoli | reverse complement strand
CTTTAACCCGGCAGCCGGGGTCTACGACCATTCCGATCCCGATCTTGTCCTGGACTTCACGGCTGGCGCCTGCAAGATCGGCGTTTCGCTGCCGAATGGTCAAACCTCCATCCAGCTCGCCACGCCGACAAGCGTGACGGCGACGGTAACGGGCAACGATTGCGGCGTTTCCAAGATCTACTGGTCCGCTGCTCCCATTCCCGGCTACATCATCAAATTCGATCCGGTCGCCTCGGACGTCTCCGCTACCTCGGCCACCACGCAGGTCACCATCACCGGGCCGAATACGTCGCCATTCCCTTCCGTCACCATCTATGCCCGTGGCGACAACCCGGCCGTCCCCATTGGCAGCGGCACCTTTCCGGTCACGGCCGCCGGCTCAGTGCCCGCCGGCAA
>NZ_QOZG01000128.1 GCF_003335045.1 Paramesorhizobium salinisoli | reverse complement strand
GGGAAACATCCCTTTTTGAGCAGGCTCGCCGCGGTGCGGTGGGCCTTCAGGTGCGTGGCGTCGATCATGATGCGCCCGGGCTTTGGCCCTTCGCCGGCGAGCCCGGCGAAGATGCGGTCGAAAACGCCGAGCCGGCTCCAGCGGATGAAACGGTTGTAGAGCGTCTTGTGTGGACCGTAGCCTGACGGCGCGTCCTTCCACTGCAGGCCGTTGCGGATCACATAGACGATGCCGCTCACCACGCCGGTCATCAGCCCTTGGCACCCCGTGCGAGAGCGGAAAATGCGGCGATATCCGTGCCATCTGGCGCTCGCTCAGCAGTAACAAATCACCCATCACGACCTCCTCCTTCAATGGAGACCGCGCATCACATTTCAAACCAAATTAATAGGTCCTGACCCTAGC
>NZ_QOZG01000127.1 GCF_003335045.1 Paramesorhizobium salinisoli | reverse complement strand
GATCGAGGCCGACTTCCTCAAGTGCCTTGGCCGCCCGCTGGTCCCGCGTGTGCTTGCTGAGCTGCGGCTCGTGGACGAACAGCCCTTCGGTGATGATTTCACCAACTGTCTGGCGCGGCGACAGCGATCCATAGGGATCCTGGAACACCAGTTGCAGCTGGCGCCGCAGCGGCCGCATCGCCGCCCGGTCGAACTTCGAGATATCGGTTGCTCCGAACCTGAAATAGCCGCTCCCGGGAAGGAGCTTGAGCAGCGCCCGCCCGAGCGTCGATTTGCCCGACCCGGATTCGCCCACGATGCCGATGGTCTGCCCCTGCCGCAGGCGTATGCTGACACCGTCCACCGCGCGGAACACCATCGGAGAACCGCCGAGCAGGCCGCCACCGAGCGAGAAATCCACCGCGACAT
>NZ_QOZG01000126.1 GCF_003335045.1 Paramesorhizobium salinisoli | reverse complement strand
TTCAAATAATCACAACGCGCGCATGAGACCCCCGCTCGGGCTACGCCCTCCCACGGGTCTCATGCGCGCGCCAAGGTGGCCGACTTTTGCGCCGCCGCGTGGCCGGTTTTTACTCCGCCGTTGACACCTAATTGGGATTTGCATCTCAATAGCATCAATTTTCCTAATCCAGACGGGATGGGATTGGCCTATTGTGTGTATCTGCATCGGGATAGCGGCAAGTTTCGTGCTGTTATCCATCAGTTATGGCAACATAAAAATCAAAGACCTATTCGGAATAATGAGACGCGATTAGTTTCCGTTATGGTCAAGCAGGTTTTTCGGCCCAAAGCCGATCAGCTTTGATCAGGGCATTGGCGGTCACAATGAGCTTTCGCATAATCGCAACTATGGCGATTTTGGCGGGCTTGCCCGA
>NZ_QOZG01000125.1 GCF_003335045.1 Paramesorhizobium salinisoli | reverse complement strand
GGCGCCTTGGGTGTAGGAGGTGTTCTTGCTGTCGAACCCGGTGGCGCCGCTGCCGCCCTTGAAGGTGAGCTTGTCCGACGGCGCGGCGTACCACAGCACCTTGGTGTTGGCCGGGACCAGATTGCCGTTCTTGTCCCGATAGGTACACGTCAGCTGGTGCGGCTGGCCCTCCGTCAGGTTGTCGATGCCATCGGTGGACGTGAGCGTCATCGTGCCGGCGCCGGGCAGGGTCACGGTTTGCGCGAAATCGACCTGGAGCGTGCCGACATCCGGCGTGGTTCCGGCGCTGGCCTTCACGGTTGCCGTAGCCGTGCCGGAGCCGGTGTATTCGATGCTGTTGGTGCTCATGCCGTAGGCATCCGTGGTGGTCGATGACAGGCCGAGCGAGACGCCGGCGACCGGAGGATCGATCGTCCA
>NZ_QOZG01000124.1 GCF_003335045.1 Paramesorhizobium salinisoli | reverse complement strand
TTGGTCGGAGGCAATATGACGCGAGCTTTCAGTGATGATCTTCGTAGCGTTCTGGCTGCGTCACGGGATGGCATGTCGGCGCGCTCAGCAGCGGCCCGATTTGGGATTGGCGTTTCAACAGCTATCGCCTGGATTGCGAGTGCGCGCGCTGGTCGGTTGACGCCTTTGAAACAGGGTCGTCGCGGCGGCTCGCGCCTCGATGCCCACGAGGACTTCATCGTCGGTATGATTGAAGAGGCAAAGGACATCACCCTGAAGCGTCGCCGCGACTGGTTCGACGGCCAACTCGACCCCCGCAATGGTGCAGAAGGATCGCGGGGGTGTTTGTGTTTCCGGCACAAGACAATTTTTTCTCGATCCGGCGCGCCTCGTCTTCATCGATGAAACCGATCTGAGCACAAAGATGTCACGGCTTCGCGGACGGG
>NZ_QOZG01000123.1 GCF_003335045.1 Paramesorhizobium salinisoli | reverse complement strand
TGTTGGCGATCTGTAGCCAAGGGCTGAGTGCAGCCGCCTGGCATTGTAGATCTCCTCGATGAACCTGGGCAAGCGTTCGGCCACGTCTGCGAAGGTCTCGTAACCGGCAGTATAGATGTCCTCCACTTTAAGGGTCTTCATGAAGCTCTCGGCTGCGCATTATGATAAGGATTGCCGACGGCGCTCATGGAACCCTGCAGACCAGCGGCATCGAGCGCCCGCCGATAGCTCTCGCTTGCGTATTGGCACTGACCTGCCACGGAACTTTCATCCAGCGGCGATTAGAGCCTCGGCGGTTTTTGAACCGCCCCAAATTTGGACCAGCGGAGGCTGGAGTTTTCCGGCTTCCCTTCAGGGAGGCGGGCTGGTTGCGCCTCCCGATTTCATCAGCGAGATCGGCACCTTGTTGCCAATCGCACCATGTGG
>NZ_QOZG01000122.1 GCF_003335045.1 Paramesorhizobium salinisoli | reverse complement strand
CTTATCGCGGGAAAGCAAAACTCCAAATGCACGGGGCATATTTCAATACCCTTGGTGTTGAAAGGAATACCCAGAATCCCGTCTACACCATTCGTACGATGCCAGAGAATATGATGGACATGGAAGGGCGCCCCGCATTCAGCACATGGACGGGTGGTTTACTCGGCGTGATGGGAAAGCAGATGGAAGACCATCAGGCCATGCACCGATCATGGTATCTGGATGCGGCGGTTAAGTCGTTCTAATAAGCCGCAAGCCGTCGCAAGGATATTTATGAGAGTCGGTTCCCTGAGGCGCCCCCCCCCGGAAGGGCCGGGGAATGTCGCCAAAATGTCGACAATTCAGCGCCTGACCGCTTCACCAAAGAACGAGTCGCAAAGATGGGGAAGGGGACGCAAACGACAATTTGGCGGTTGCGTTCACCAA
>NZ_QOZG01000121.1 GCF_003335045.1 Paramesorhizobium salinisoli | reverse complement strand
TCCTCGCTTAAGGCGCGTAACGTCGCGAGCCGGATCGCGTTTTCGGCAAAGCGCCCGATTACACCGTCACGCGATTCGTCCTTCTCGATTTCGCTTTCCTGCCAGTCCTCAATTTCCAGCCACGCCTTTTCCGCTTCGGGGGAAGCCCAAGGCACCTCCAGCAAACTTGGTTCGCCTCGCGGGTCGCGCCACCTTCCGGGGGAGTCGATGCGTGGCCACGGGAACTTTGCTGCGGCACTCTTGATCGATTCCTTCAGAGGTGCCGGCAGCTTGAGTCCGTTGTCGGAAGGATTGGCGCGCGCCGGGCGATCACTCGGCGCGATGAAAACCATGCGCGCGACGAAGCCGTCTGAAAGGTTCTTCTCGGACAGGCCGCCATAAAACCGCGAAGGCGTCGATGTCCCAACAATGGTTAGAGACGGGCAGTGT
>NZ_QOZG01000120.1 GCF_003335045.1 Paramesorhizobium salinisoli | reverse complement strand
CGCATCGAAGCCCGCGATTTTGGTGTGAACACTCGCAAGGCTTCCATCGAGCTGAACACGCTGGCGTCTGAGGCTCTCCAACTCCTGCCTTGTTTGTATCAGGGTCTGCTGCCGCGATTCGAATTCCCGCTGAACTGTAATGCCCTGATCGACAAGCTGCCGATATTTCTTCACCAACGGAGCGAGAAAGGCGATGTACTCCTCTGCCTGCCGGATCTGTGCATCCACACGCTCGATCTCGCGCGATAGGGCCTGCCCCTGTTCATGGAGACCGTTTTTATCCACCACATCGAGGGTGCTTCGCTGTATGATCGCGGCCTCCAGTTCGAACCGCCTTGCCAGTAGCTGGTCCTTGATGATGACCTCCGTCTCCCCCAGACCTGTCTTGTTGCCAACGCTGAGAGAATAGAGTTCGTCGCCGCTGCGCACG
>NZ_QOZG01000119.1 GCF_003335045.1 Paramesorhizobium salinisoli | reverse complement strand
AGTGGGAGGTATAGTTGCTGAAACTCTTACTGGAGCGGTGGGCAGCATTGTTGGCAAAGGCTTTGACAACGGCTCAGTCTAAACAGGGTACGATACGAACGGCACGGGAATTGACAGGTTCGGGGCCCGATCCACGGGCTACGGTGGAAACGAAAGCGGTGGCAGATGCAATGGGAATGGCGGGTCCGGTGGTCATGGCACCTGGCCCAGGACGAAACACTGGCATTTTTGGGAGACTGGAAACTGGTGAATAAGCGGAATCATGCAACGTGCAGGAGGGGTATTCCCTCCAGGATATCCAGACAAAGGAAGCGATGATGAAATTCAATTATGTCGCGGTTGTGTTTTTAGTATGTTCAGTTTTCATGCGAGCCGCACTTCATTATCTGGGCACACCAATATCGTTTTGGGTGGATTCATCAGTTACCATCATA
>NZ_QOZG01000118.1 GCF_003335045.1 Paramesorhizobium salinisoli | reverse complement strand
GCGCTTCGTCGATCCGGATCACCTGACCCATCACAGCATCCTTCTCGTCGTCCATCCTTTCGCTCCTTCCGTTATTGTAGAAGGAGCCGTCAAATCTGAAAATGCGAAAGATTCTTTACGTTATCTTTGGTCGGAGGCAATATGACGCGAGCTTTCAGTGATGATCTTCGTAGCGTTCTGGCTGCGTCACGGGATGGCATGTCGGCGCGCTCAGCAGCGGCCCGATTTGGGATTGGCAGTGATCTGCGCCCTTCAAACTGGACCAGTTAAGGTTAGAGTTTTCCGGTGGCTTTTCCTGGCTGGGAAAGGAACGGAAAGCGATGAAGGCATCGCAGTTTTCGGATGCTCAAAAGGCATTCATCCTGAAGCAGGGTGATGAAGGTATGCCGGTTGCGGAGATCTGCCGGAAGGCGGGAATCAGCCAGGCAACCTATTTTAA
>NZ_QOZG01000117.1 GCF_003335045.1 Paramesorhizobium salinisoli | reverse complement strand
TGGCTCCAATTATTCGTGGGCCAGGGGGCAAAGAAAATGAAAAAGATTATTATCGGCGCAATAGCTGCGGTCGTTTTAATACTCGGCGCCAATGCCGTGTATGTAGGCATTCCATCATGGTCGGCTACGTCGAAAGATCCACGCAACGCAAAGCTCGTAATGCTTGCACATCTGCGATGGGGCATCGACCCCAGCACGTTGGTTCTCGACCTGATTTCTATCCAGCCTACGGCATCTATGGTTGATGTAGATCGCGCGTTGCTGGATATAGCGTCCGCAATGAAGGGACGCACCTTCAACAAAGTGGAGTTGGCTTATCGCGGGAAAGCAAAACTCCAAATGCACGGGGCATATTTCAATACCCTTGGTGTTGAAAGGAATACCCAGAATCCCGTCTACACCATTCGTACGATGCCAGAGAATATGATGGACATGGAAGG
>NZ_QOZG01000116.1 GCF_003335045.1 Paramesorhizobium salinisoli | reverse complement strand
TCTGGGGCTCGTTGAGGATCGCTGTTCGAAGCTGATCTAATTACAATCATATGGAACGGTGAAGTGTACTGAACCGGTCAAGGCGGACAGTGACGCGGAGCGAGTATATATAAGCAGTCTCACCCGCGAGACGACCGACAGGTCCTTGGAGGCTACCTGCCGATATAAGCAGCCAGTTCGTCGGGCGTCCCGTTGGGAAAAGCCTGCCTCAGGTGATCGAGGAACGCCGACACGCGAGCGCTCAGAAGACGCCGTGATGGGTAGAGTGCCCATAGCGCGACTTCTGATTCCTCAATATCTCCCCAATGTAGCAGCATGCCGTCAGCAAGATCGTGGCTCACCAGGGAGATCGGCAGGCGTGCAGCGCCGACCCCTGCCCGCACCGCATCCCGAACCATGATGAGCGACGACAATGCAAGGACTGGCTCGATACTGAATGTCGCAGG
>NZ_QOZG01000115.1 GCF_003335045.1 Paramesorhizobium salinisoli | reverse complement strand
GCGGCCGCCCCTGCGCATCGCACCGGGCATGGAGCTTGGTGGTGAAGCCGCCGCGCGATCGGCCAAGCGCCTGGGCTTTCTGAGTCCCCTTTTTATGCCGACCGCACAATGATGTGCTCGGACAATGGTGCTGTCGATCATATCGGCGCTTCGGTCCCGTTCGACCAGTTCCGCCAAAGTTTCGAGCATCGCCTCGAACACGCCGGTCTCGATCCATCATCGGTAACGGCGGAAGACGCTGTTCCATTTGCCGTATTCGTCAGGTAGATGCCGCCACTGCGCTCCGGTGCGCGCCATCCACATCATGCCCTCGAAATAGCGCCGATTGTCCTGCGCTGGCCGACAGCCGCGTCCTCGCTCTGAAGGCAGGAGCGGCCCGATCACCGCCCATTCTTCATCCGTCAGTCCTATCCGTTCGCCCAAGGCTGCCTCCAAATGGAAGCCTTGAATCAAAATTCG
>NZ_QOZG01000114.1 GCF_003335045.1 Paramesorhizobium salinisoli | reverse complement strand
TCGACAGTTATCCGCACGAGCTTTCGGGCGGCCAGCGGCAGCGTGTGATGATCGCCATGGCGCTGGCGAACGAGCCGGATCTGCTCATCGCCGACGAGCCGACAACGGCGCTCGATGTGACCATCCAAGCGCAGATCCTCGATCTCCTGCGGTCGCTGCAGAGCCGTTTCGGCATGGCCATCGTGCTGATCACGCATGATCTAGGCATCGTCCGGCACTTCGCCGAAAGGGTGGTCGTGATGCGCCGCGGTGAAGTGGTGGAGAAGGGGACGACCGCGGATATTTTCGAGCGGCCGAACGCTGACTATACCAAGATGCTCCTCGCCGCCGAGCCGAGCGGCAGGAAAGAGCCGCCGCCGGATCATGCGCCAATCATTCTGGAGGGGCTGAATGTCGCGGTGGATTTCTCGCTCGGTGGCGGCCTGCTCGGCGGTTCTCCGATGGTGTTCCGCGCGGTGGACG
>NZ_QOZG01000113.1 GCF_003335045.1 Paramesorhizobium salinisoli | reverse complement strand
TGCCGGCGGCGACGATTGCCTCAAGCCGAGCCCGATCGCCGGCGGTGACGTCAAATGTGATCCCTGTGCGCATAGGGAATCGTCGCACATCCGACATTGGATTCATTCGTCTCGATCAATCAACTAGGGAAAAGCAGCTTTGTTGCGTTTTAATATTAGGCAGTGTGGACTTCAGCATTACTCTGGGATACCCATTGTGGAATTGGCTGGCAAGAGCGTAGCGGCATCCAAGGCTTGGGTTCGGAATAGCAGTTCCTGATCAGGCGTGGCCATGGGCGCCGATCTTTTCCGCCTACTTGATTCATGTGGTCGTCAGTACAGCTAACGATTTAGCTGCCACGTCTCATTCTTGGGCGATGAGGTCTTACTATATAATAGGCTATCAACGCTGATATGATGGTAACTGATGAATCCACCCAAAACGATATTGGTGTGCCCAGATAATGAAGTGCGGCTCGCATGAAAACTGAACATACTAAAAACACA
>NZ_QOZG01000112.1 GCF_003335045.1 Paramesorhizobium salinisoli | reverse complement strand
GTGAGCGATGGCCTGAAGGCAAGGGTGACGTCGCCGACCAGCATCTTCGTGCCATCCGTCATCTGGGCCTTGCTGGTGCCGGTGATCGCCGAGCCGTCGGCAAATTGCCTGACCCCCTCTTTGGAAGGCATGAGCTCGATGAGCCTGATGCCGGCCTCCGACATGGTCAGGAGTTCGCCCGGACCGGCAATCCCGTTCTGGTCGGCATCCTGCCAGACGCGGAACTCACTCCAGCGCGCATCCCATGCGTCAAGGATGTTATCGCCATTGCTATCGAAGGCATGGCGCAGTCCTTCCAGATCGGTGATCGGTCGACCGGTATCGTCGATGCCCTTTTCCCTGAGCTCCGCCTGGCGCTCGTCCTCTGTCTTCCAGAGCGAAAAGGCAATCTCTTTCGTCTGATCGATCTGGCCGTCAGGTCCGGCACTTCCATCCGTGGCCAGATCGATCACCAACATGCCATCATTCGGGCCAACCCAGGCGGTTTGATCAG
>NZ_QOZG01000111.1 GCF_003335045.1 Paramesorhizobium salinisoli | reverse complement strand
TCTACAATGACGGAAGGAGCGAAAGGATGGACGACGAGAAGGATGCTGTGATGGGTCAGGTGATCCGGATCGACGAAGCGCGGATCAAGGATCACCTTGGTGAGATGGTGCGCGGGACGGTTGAGAGACGCTGAATACGATGCTCGACGCGGAGGCGGACCGATTGTGCGGCGCGGGGCGCTATGAACGCAATGAAGGCCGCCAGGACAGGCGCGCCTGCCGCTACGAGCGGGCTCTGCACACCAAGGCGGGCGAGGTGAAGCTGAAGGTGCCGAAGTTGCGCCGCCAGACCTTCGAGACGGCTATCATCGAGCGTTACCGACGGCGGGAGAGCTCGGTCGAAGAGGCCTTGATCGAGATGTATCTGGCCGGTGTTGACCTGCCACGGGTAATTTCCTCCAGTTTGGATTAGAGTCCGGCCCATTAAAGGACGGACACATGAAGAAGCAGAGATTTACGGAAGAGCAGATTATTGCGGTAGTGAAGGAGCAGGAGGCTGGCG
>NZ_QOZG01000110.1 GCF_003335045.1 Paramesorhizobium salinisoli | reverse complement strand
ATAGATACGAATAGAACTACATTGATAGAAACCAAAATTTATTGATTGAAACAACGATGTGGCGACATGGTTGCATACCATGGACAAGCAGAAGGATTCCGACATTGATCAGACCCGGAGAGTGTCGTTAACGCTGCCATGAGGGCTGCGCATACGACACCTGCTGAATCTGCCATGGCGAATGGATTGGATGGCTGGGCACGCGCTCTTCCTTCACGTCCGTGCACGAATACTTCTGCCATCCCCCGGTTTACGCGCCATCCCGAGTTACGCAATGTGTGAAGATTAATTTGCAATGCACGAATTTGACTGTGCGACAATTTCAGGAGCTGAATAATGGCTACGCCTACTATCACAATCGTTTCCCCTTCGGGGACCAATGCCCATAACACCGCCGCTCTCTTCGCCTCGGCGGCGGATTTGGATCCGGCCAAGTCCTATATCGTCCACTGGAAATTGGGAGCTGCCAATACCGCTGTGACATTTACCGCCAATGACCAGGATGTGTTCTCCTCGGGGGGG
>NZ_QOZG01000109.1 GCF_003335045.1 Paramesorhizobium salinisoli | reverse complement strand
AGAACAGGCGTTCGCGGACATAGATTGTATCGCCCGGCAGGAGGGGATCGGTGATGAGGACGCGGCCTGTGATGATCTTGCCGTTGAATTGCCTGGTGATGTCGACATCGCCCTGGTTGGCGCGCGGCGAGAAGCCGCCGGCTGCGGCGATGGCCTTTTGCGCGGTCATCCCCGGCACGTAGGAATATTGCCCGGCTGCGCCCACTTCGCCCATGATGAACACCGGGCGATAGCGGTCGATCTCGACGGAAACGTCAGGGTCGCGCAGATAGCCGTTGCGCAGCTTGGCTGCGATCTCCGCCTCCATCTGCTGCAGGGTGCGCCCGCGCGCCGCCACCTTGCCGGCGAGCGGGAAGGCGATATAGCCGGAAGGATCGACGCTGTAGGTATTGGTGAGATCGGCCTGGTCGAAAACGGTGATGCGCAGCCTGTCGCCGGCATCGAGCATATAGGGCCGGTTGAGCGCCGCATGGAAGGCGGCAGGCGCAGGGTGATAGCTGGAGCATCCGCTGGTGGCAAGAAGC
>NZ_QOZG01000108.1 GCF_003335045.1 Paramesorhizobium salinisoli | reverse complement strand
AATCGGCCGCTTTCCCGAGCTTCTGGCGGCGTAGGTCCTCGATGATCATGGCGGCCTTCTCCTGCGCCGCTTCCCGGCTTTCCTGGGCGTGGATCGCCTTCAGCATATGGCTGATCTCGCGCACCTTTGTCGTCGGCACATGGCTAAACACGTTGCGGTAAAAATGCACCATGCAGCGCTGCCAGCGCGCCTCGGGCAGATAGTCGGCGATGCTTTCTACCAAGCCGCGGCAAGCATCCGAGATGATCAGCTGCACGCCGCTCAGACCGCGGTCGACCAGGTGGCGCAGAAACGCCGACCAGCCGGACTGTCCTCCTTGGCGCCTTCGCAGATGCCGAGGATCTCGCGATAGCCCTCGGCATTGACCGTGCTGGCCACCAGCAGCGAGACGTTACGCACCTCGCCCCCCAGGTTCGCTTCATCACGATCCCGTCGAGATAGAGATAGGGGTGATCGCCCTCGATCGGCCGGTTCCGCCATTCCTCGATCTTCGCGTAGATCTTCTTGTTCAGGTTTGAAACCGTGCCAGGGCTG
>NZ_QOZG01000107.1 GCF_003335045.1 Paramesorhizobium salinisoli | reverse complement strand
CTTGATCTCGGCATAGTCGCCATTCGTGCGCAGGGTAATGGTGACGTCAGCTTTGCCGCGATTGCGACAGAACCAGCCGTGGTTGCCGTCGAAACCGGCCTCCAGAACGCCTTCAGCCCCCGGCGCCGCGCGACCTTTCTCGTAGCTGATCGATTGTCCGCCGCCATCGCCGTGGAGGTCGAAATTCACGACGCCGCCATTGACGGCCCACGAGAAGTTCGCCTTGGCGCCTTTTTTCATCACCAGTTTGATCTCGGCGGCTTCGCCCGGTTTCAGCGTGACCGTCGTCTCGTCGCTACGCGCTGCCGGTGTGGTCTGGGCATTGGCCGAGCCGATCACGAGTTCGGAAAAAATCCGCTCCATCATCAGGCTGGAGCGCTGGTCTCGCGCAGGCAAAACGCTGTTTGTTCCATTCTGCTGGGCAGCAGCGCGGTCGCGCTCCGCTTCTTCAGCCAGCTGCGCCTTGATCTCGCCCATCTCGACCAAGCCCAGCGCCCGGCCGATACCGGTCGGGTCGATGGCATATTCGGCCGGCAGCACCACGGTGACGAGGATCGC
>NZ_QOZG01000106.1 GCF_003335045.1 Paramesorhizobium salinisoli | reverse complement strand
TTTTGAAGCAGGCGGAAGACGGGACGCCTATCGGAGAGGTCTGTCGGAAAGCAGGCATTTCGGACGCGACCTTCTATAACTGGCGCAAGAAGTATGCTGGTTTGATGCCGTCTGAGATGAAGCGTCTGCGGCAACTCGAAGAGGAGAATGCCAAGCTGAAGCGGATCGTGGCGGACCTGTCACTGGACAAGGCCATGCTCCAGGACGTGCTGTCAAAAAAGCTTTGAGGCCTGCCCGCAAGCGCAAGCTTGTCGACACGATCAAGGCGGACTGGAAGATCTCGATCCGGCGTGCATGCTCGGTGCTGAAGATCGACCGGTCGCTTTGCGTCTACAAGTCCAGGCGCGGCGAGCAGGCCGAACTGAAGCTCAGGATCAAGGAGATCTGCCAGACACGGGTGCGCTATGGGTACCGTCCCGTACACGTGCTTTTCAAGCGTGACGGATGGCCCGTCAATCCGAAGCGAATCTACCGCCTTTACAAGGAGATGGACCTCCAACTGCGCAACAAGGTTCCGAAGAGACGGGTCAAGGCGAAGCTGCGGGCCGACCGTACTGAGGCCACTCATTCCAACCATGTCTGGGC
>NZ_QOZG01000105.1 GCF_003335045.1 Paramesorhizobium salinisoli | reverse complement strand
CCCCCCGGAAGGGCCGGGGAATGTCGCCAAAATGTCGACAATTCAGCGCCTGACCGCTTCACCAAAGAACGAGTCGCAAAGATGGGGAAGGGGACGCAAACGACAATTTGGCGGTTGCGTTCACCAAAGAACGCGCGGCGAAGATGGGAAAAGCGAGCGGACGCGCGCCGTAACTTTCTCGCCCCTGGCGCCGCGCTCCAGCACCAATTTCATTGCATTCCTTCGCTCCGATTTCATTGGTAACACCTTAACTCGGTGTCCCATGAAACCGGCAGTAGGCCAGTGCTCATCTTAAAGCCGCTGTCAGATATCATATGTATAATTGAATTTTTGTTTAGTACAATTAAAGCAAATTAATAATGCTGATAGCAAAATTGAAGGGGTAGCTTAAGCTAACATCATCCTAATTGGATAGAAGGACTAGATTATTATGAAGATCAAATTTGCACTCTCTTGCATTGCTGTTGTCGCCTCTGCACACATTACTCCCGCATTCTCCGCAGATACCAACTCGGGCGCAATGACCGTCAACGCCATCAAGGCGCAGACAAATGACGGCAATTTTTTTCATTATCACTTTGCTGGTGATTATGGCGGGGTAAGCAGCTCTTG
>NZ_QOZG01000104.1 GCF_003335045.1 Paramesorhizobium salinisoli | reverse complement strand
CGCGTAGCCTTCATCTTGCGCAGCGTTGGAGCCGGTTGCGGCGATGGTTCCGGCATAGCTTGCCGGGGTCAGATATCCGAGCGATGAGTGCGGCCGGGAATGGTTATAATCGTCTGCCCATTCGGCGATGGCGCTGCGGGCATGATCGAGACCGAAGAACAGGCTTTCGTTCAGCAGCTCGTCGCGCATCCGCCCGTTGAAGGACTCGATATAACCGTTCTGCATCGGCTTTCCCGGTGCGATGTAGTGCCACTCGACCTTGTGCTCCTTTGACCAGGCGAGGATCGCGTTCGACGTGAATTCCGTGCCATGGTCGGAGACAATCATGCCGGGCTTGCCGCGCCGCTCAAGGAGCGCCGTCAATTCGCAAGCAACACGACGGCCGGAGATCGAGGTGTCGGGGATCGCTGCCAGGCATTCGCGCGTCACGTCATCGACGATGTTGAGCACGCGAAATCTTCTTCCGCAGGCGAACTGATCATGGACGAAATCCAGCGACCAGCGGGCATTGGCCTTCGCTTCGACCAGTATCGGCGCACGCGTGCCGACAGCACGCCGCCTGGCTTTCCGCTTGCGAACCGAAAGCCCTTCCTCGCGATACAGCCGATAGAT
>NZ_QOZG01000103.1 GCF_003335045.1 Paramesorhizobium salinisoli | reverse complement strand
CAGGGCTGCGGCCGTGGTGAAGCCGACGGACAATCCCTTCTGGCAGGCGGCCAGGCCCAGGCCGAGTGCTACATGCGTCTTGCCCGTGCCGCTGGGGCCGAGAGCGATGACGTTCTCTCTCCGCTCGATCCATTCGCAGCGTGCCAGTTCCAGCACCTGCATCTTGTTGAGTTTGGGGATGGCGGCGAAGTCGAAACTGTCGAGGCTTTTGACGACGGGGAATTTGGCCGCCTTGATGCGGCGCTCGACCTTACGGCGGTCCCGTTCGATCATCTCTCGTTCGGCAAGCCGGCTGAGGTATCCGACATGGTCGACGCCCTCGGTGGCGCACAGCCGGGCCAGCTTATGGTACTCGCGCTGGAAGGTCGGCAGCTTCAGGGTCTTGAGGTAATGGGACAGAAGGATCTCTGGTGCTTCGGTGTTCATGCGGCTTCTCCCGCATCCGACGACAGAAGTCGCATGTAGGCTTTCGCCGAGGTCGTCTCGACCGTCGCCCTCGGAAGGTATGGATAGATCGACAGGTCCAATCGCGGCGGGCGGCGCTCTACCCGGCACAGGATCAGATGCTTGACGGCGTCAAAACCGATCGCTCCGAGCTGGAGGGCCTGCTTCACAGCCGCATGCAGATCCGCAAGGTCGAAGCTC
>NZ_QOZG01000102.1 GCF_003335045.1 Paramesorhizobium salinisoli | reverse complement strand
GGTCAGGGAATAATAATATTGCTTTTGCGTGCCGTCATACTGCAGCGTCAGGGGGGTCTTGAGATCGGTGGTCTGCCACACCGTGAGCCCGGCCTGGCCGGGCGTTGGAATGAGGCGGACAGGCTGGTTGGCGTTGCCGCTGCCGCTGAGCGCGATGCGGCCCGCCACCACCTCGGTCAGGTCGGTCGGGACGACCTCGTCGTCTTTGGGCAGCGCGCTGTGCGCGAAGGGCTTGTCGAGCATGATGCCCTGGAGTGACTTGTTTGCGAAGCCCAGCACGAGATCGGGATCGGAGTGGTCGTAGACACCGGCTGCCGGGCTGAAGATGCCCGTCGTGCCGATCACCGCATCGGCGATAGCGTCCCCCAGAGAGGCCGTCACATTGATGGTGGCCTGGCCCGTGGCGCCCTGGGTGTAGGAGGTGTTGGCGGGATCGCCCTGCTGGGCACCGCTGCCGCCGCTGAAGGCGAGCCTGTCATCCGGCGCGGCGTACCACAGCACCTTGGTGTTGGCCGGGACCAGATTGCCGCTGCTGTCCCTGTAGGTGCACGTCAACTGGTGCGGCTGGCCCTCCGTCAGGTTGTCGGTGCCATCGGTGGACGTGAGCGTCATCGTGCCGGCGCCGGGCAGGGTCACGGTTTGCGCGAAATCGACCTGGAGCGTGCCGA
>NZ_QOZG01000101.1 GCF_003335045.1 Paramesorhizobium salinisoli | reverse complement strand
CCTGCAAAAAATCAGAGCCCATCTTCTCGAAACCTCTGAGTGGCAAGACGGCAGGAGCACGGCCGGATGGAAAGCAAGGGAAGTAAAAAATAACGAACAGCTTCCCACGGAAGCACAAGGGCTCAGTGCGTTGCACAGCACCATCACGGATGCCCTGATGCGCGATCCCGCTTTTATCATGGCGGCGCGGCCTAAAACGATCTTGCCCCCTCTCTTCAGCCATTATGGACCAGGCATGGCTTACGGCGATCATATCGATGATCCAATGATAAAGGGCGTTAGAACCGATCTCTCACTTACCTTGTTCATCTCCGAACCTGACAGCTATGTCGGAGGGGAACTGGTAATTGAGACGACAAGCGGGATCGAAAAGGTAAAGTTCTCCGCTGGCGATGCGCTCCTCTATCCATCGACATCGCTTCACCGGGTCGATCCCGTACAATCTGGCTCGCGCCTTGTTGCCGTGACCTGGATTCGCAGCATAATTCGCGATGCGGGCGCCCGCGAGATCCTGCTTGACCTTGATCTGGCACGTCAGGAGCTGTTCCGGCAGCACGGTTCGTCCCGCGAATTTGACCTTATCTCGAAGTCAGTCGCGAACCTGATCAGGCGCTGGGGAGAAGATTAGGTATATCTCTCCTTACAAATAGCTGATGCTCAGCGCCGATGCGACCCAGGTCAAAACGTGAAAGCCCCCCC
>NZ_QOZG01000100.1 GCF_003335045.1 Paramesorhizobium salinisoli | reverse complement strand
GGCAATTGAAGCGCGAGGGCTTCGATGTCGCCCGATGCACCGTCGCCCGGCTCATGAGTATAATGGGCCTTCAGGGCATCATTCGTGGCAAGCCGGTCCGCACCACTGTCAGTGACAAGGCGGGTTCCTGCCCGCTCGACCGGGTGAACCGTCAGTTCAAGGCTCCCGCGCCCAACAGGCTCTGGGTTTCGGATTTTACGTATGTGGCCACCTGGCAGGGGTTTGTCTATGTCGCATTCGTCATCGATGTATTTGCCCGCCGCATCGTCGGCTGGCGGGTAAGCCGGACCGCCCATGCCGGCTTCGTCCTCGATGCTTTGGAGCAGGCGCTCCATGATCGGCGGCCCATTCATCGCGGCGGGCTCGTCCATCATTCGGATCGCGGCATGCAATATGTGTCGATCAAATATTCAGAACGGCTGGCGGAAGCCGGAATAGAACCGTCCGTCGGAAGCGTCGGCGATAGCTATGACAATGCTCTGGCTGAGACGATCAACGGACTTTACAAGGCCGAGGTCATTCATCGACGCGGGCCGTGGAGAAACTTCGAAGCCGTTGAGTTCGCCACTCTCGAATGGGTGGACTGGTTCAACCATCAACGGCTGCTGGAACCCATCGGAAATATACCCCCAGCCGAAGCCGAGGAGCGATATTACGCCATGCTGGACGAACCGGCATTGGCTGCATAACTTAAACCAAATAGCCTCCGGCAAACCCGGGGCG
>NZ_QOZG01000099.1 GCF_003335045.1 Paramesorhizobium salinisoli | reverse complement strand
GGGAGGAACCAAATAATGATTTTAAGGAAGCTCAGTTTCCCTGCCGCCATTCTTCTCGGATCGCTTCTGATGGGTGCCAGTCCCACTCTCGCCGAAGCCGTTCTGCACCGTGGCAATAGCGCGGAACCCCAGACGCTCGATCAGGCACATACCTCTATGGATATTGAGGGGTTCATCCTCAAGGACCTCTATGAAGGTCTGACCATTTATGATGCCGGAGGCGCGGTCGTGCCGGGCGTGGCGGAAAGCTGGACTGTTTCCGACGATGGCACAGTCTACACATTCTATCTGCGGTCCAATGCGAAATGGTCCGATGGTTCGCCGGTGACCGCGGAGGACTTCCTTTTCTCCTTGAGGCGCATCGAGGACCCGAAAACGGCGGCGGGATATGCCAATATCCTTTATCCCATCAAGAATGCCGAGAAGGTGAACAAGGGCGAGTTGCCGGTCGATCAGCTCGGCGTCGAGGCGGTGGATGACCAGACGCTTGAAATCACCCTGGAGCAGCCGACGCCGTATTTCATTCAGATCCTGGCACACCAGACGGCGCTGCCGGTTTCGAAGGCGAGCGTCGAGAAGAACGGCACAAAGTTCGTCCAGCCGGGCATCATGGTTTCGAACGGCGCGTTCAAGCTCACCGGCCATGTGCCGAACGACAACCTCACTGTCGAGAAGAACCCGGAATATTGGGATGCAGCCAATGTAAAGCTCGACAAGGTCATATTCTACCCCATCGATGA
>NZ_QOZG01000098.1 GCF_003335045.1 Paramesorhizobium salinisoli | reverse complement strand
AATCGGCCGCTTTCCCGAGCTTCTGGCGGCGTAGGTCCTCGATGATCATGGCGGCCTTCTCCTGCGCCGCTTCCCGGCTTTCCTGGGCGTGGATCGCCTTCAGCATATGGCTGATCTCGCGCACCTTCGTCGTCGGCACATGGCTAAACACGTTGCGGTAAAAATGCACCATGCAGCGCTGCCAGCGCGCCTCGGGCAGATAGTCGGCGATGCTTTCTACCAAGCCGCGGCAAGCATCCGAGATATCAGCTGCACGCCGCTCAGGCCGCGGTCGACCAGGTGGCGCAGAAACGCCGACCAGCCCGGACTTGTCCTCCTTGGCGCCTTCGCAGATGCCGAGGATCTCGCGATAGCCCTCGGCATTGACCGCGCTGGCCACCAGCAGCGAGACGTTACGCACCTCGCCCGTCCAGGTTCGCTTCATCACGATCCCGTCGAGATAGAGATAGGGGTGATCGCCCTCGATCGGCCGGTTCCGCCATTCCTCGATCTTCGCGTAGATCTTCTTGTTCAGGTTTGAAACCGTGCCAGGGCTGACCCGCGTGCCCCACAGCGCCTCGGTGATGTCCTCAACGCGCCGCACCGAGACACCGGCCAGATACATCTCGATCAAGGCCTCTTCGACCGAGCTCTCCCGCCGTCGGTAACGCTCGATGATGGCCCTCTCGAAGGTCTGGCGGCGCAACTTCGGCACCTTCAGCTTCACCTCGCCCGCCTTGGTGTGCAGGGCCCGCTCGTAGCTGCCGGCTCGCCTGTCCTGGCGGCCTTCATTGCGTTCATAGCGCCCCGC
>NZ_QOZG01000097.1 GCF_003335045.1 Paramesorhizobium salinisoli | reverse complement strand
ACACCGCGAAGCAGAGCGCCGATGTTGTCGCCGGCCTGGCCCTGGTCGAGCAGCTTGCGGAACATTTCCACGCCCGTCACAGTCGTCGTCGTCGTCGGGCGGATGCCGACGATCTCGACCGTCTCGCCAACCTTGACGATGCCGCGCTCGACGCGACCGGTCACAACCGTGCCGCGGCCCGAGATCGAGAACACGTCCTCGATCGGCATCAGGAACGGCATGTTGATCGGACGCTCAGGCGTCGGGATGTACTTGTCCACTTCAGCCATCAGCGCACGCACCGCGTCCTCGCCGATTTCCTTGTTGGAATCTTCAAGAGCGGCCAGAGCCGAACCCTTGACGATCGGAATGTCGTCGCCCGGGAAGTCGTACTTCGAGAGAAGCTCGCGCACTTCCAGTTCGACCAGCTCGAGAAGCTCCGGATCGTCAACCTGGTCGACCTTGTTCAGGAACACCACGATCGCGGGAACGCCAACCTGACGGGCGAGCAGGATGTGCTCGCGGGTCTGGGGCATCGGGCCGTCGGCGGCCGAAACAACCAGGATCGCGCCATCCATCTGGGCGGCACCGGTGATCATGTTCTTCACATAATCGGCGTGGCCGGGGCAATCGACGTGGGCGTAGTGACGCGCTTCCGTCTCGTATTCCACGTGCGCCGTCGAGATCGTGATGCCGCGCGCCTTTTCCTCAGGTGCAGCGTCGATCTGGTCATACGCCTTGTACTCGCCGAAATACTTCGTGATCGCCGCTGTCAGCGACGTCTTGCCATGGTCAACGTGGCCGATCGTGCCGATGTTGACATGCGGCTTATTGCGTTCAAACTTACTTTTCGCCATC
>NZ_QOZG01000096.1 GCF_003335045.1 Paramesorhizobium salinisoli | reverse complement strand
CGATTAGTTTCCGTTATGGTCAAGCAGGTTTTTCGGCCCAAAGCCGATCAGCTTTGATCAGGGCATTGGCGGTCACAATGAGCTTTCGCATAATCGCAACTATGGCGATTTTGGCGGGCTTGCCCGATGCAATGAGGTGCTTGTACTTTTCCCTAAGGTCGGGGTTGAAGCGGGCCGCGACGAGAGCGGGCATGTAGAGTGCGCGTCTAACGTTGGCCCTTCCACCCTGGATGAAGCTTCTGCCTTTCCACTGTCCTGATTGGCGGACGATGGGAGCGAGTCCTGCTAGAGATGCGGCCTGTTTGTTATCGAGTGATCCGAGCTCTGGCATAATGGCGACCAACTGGTTGGCAGTGCGTGGGCCTAGGCCGGCTATGCTGGAGAGAATTTCATGCCGGCGGGCAAGCTGCGGGGCCGCCGCAATGCTTGCAGCGAGTTCGGCATCGAGAGCGGCTATATGCCGATCGATCTGATCGAGGCGTTGCTTGTGCTGACGCTTTAGAAGCGAAATCGTCAGGTTTTTCTCCTGGTTTTTAAGCGCGGTTCTGTCGCGCATCAGGCCATCTCGTGCGCTGATCAGTTCGGCCAACCTTGCCTGTTCGGGGTTTATAGCCGGGCGCACGGGCGGCTGCATTGTGCTAGCCATGCGGGCCAGCATCACTGCATCGATCCGGTCTGTCTTGGCCAGGGTTCCAGCTGCTTGGGCAAATCGTCGGGCACGAGCGGGATTGAGCTTGACGCAAGGCAGATCAGTCAGAGCTTGCTCGAGTTCCCGGTGGTAGGCCCCCGTCGCCTCAAATGCCACTCGTTCGACCGGCCATTGTCCCAGCCATGCAATTAAGG
>NZ_QOZG01000095.1 GCF_003335045.1 Paramesorhizobium salinisoli | reverse complement strand
CCTTCAAATAATCACAACGCGCGCATGAGACCCCGCTCGGGCTACGCCCTCCCACGGGTCTCATGCGCGCGCCAAGGTGGCCGACTTTTGCGCCGCCGCGTGGCCGGTTTTTACTCCGCCGTTGACACTTCTTCCTGTACCGGATGAAGCATATCGGCATCTATGTCAGCCTGTTCGCGCTCGGGCACTCCACGACGATGCTGCTCGGCGTCTATTTCGACGTCGGGATCAACAGTTACATCATCGACGCCATCATTGGCTTGTCGGTGGTCTATAAGGCACTCGACAATATGGGCGCCATCCAGCGATGGTTCGGTTTCCAGCCGAACACGAAGCTGGCGACGCTGATCTTCGGCTTCTTCCACGGTTTTGGCCTGTCGACGAAGATCATCGAGTACGACATCTCGCCCGATGGCCTCGTGCCGAACCTACTCGCCTTCAATATCGGCGTTGAGATAGGGCAGCTTCTGGCGCTAGCCGCCATCCTCATCGTCATGGGCTATTGGCGGCGGACGCCGAGTTTCTTCCGCCATGCCTATACCGCCAACGTCGTCATGATGACCGCCGGGTTTGTGCTGATCGGATATCAGCTCACCGGCTGGTTCGTTTCCTAAAAGATTCCCGAAAGGATCCACTATGTACAACACCGACATTCCAACCCGCGCCGAGCTGCCGTCCTCGGCCCAGCTCCTGCGCTCCACCATCATCGCAATGATTTCGGCGGCGGCGATCCTCGTCACCGTGGTGCTGCCGGCCGAATATGCCATCGACCCGACCGGTATCGGCCGGGCGCTGGGCTTGGTCGAGATGGGCGAGATCAAGGCGCAGCTGGCTGAAGAAGCGGAGCGCGACC
>NZ_QOZG01000094.1 GCF_003335045.1 Paramesorhizobium salinisoli | reverse complement strand
TTTAAAATACCTGATCCTGACCGTCTTGTGACAAGGGGGTCAATTCACCGTGATTTAAGAATGGTTATTGCTTTTTCAGAAGTTAAATAAAGGTATGCGATAATAATATCTGACGCAAAAAACAATACTGGTATAAAAATATAGTATTTCAATTCAAATGTCGGCAAGCTGTCGATAAAAGAATTATATGATGCATGCCATAATGTGCAAAAAACTACTGCACTTTTTAAGAACTTAGTTCTAAGATATATATAGCTCGTTGCGACATGTAAAAACTTAGAACAAAACAATATGAAAAATGATCCAATAAATACCGTCCATATAGATGCGCCCAGGTACTCAAGGTGAGCCGACACGATGGGCAAATCGAATATACCCTCCAGGACGGCAAACAGAAAAATGCTTGCAACAGCATTTATAGTGTTCATGCATGATCTTACAACTAAGACTTTGATCATCTCTTCAATAAAGGCGAACAATAGTATTTGAAATGTCATTGCAAATGTCCGCTACTATTGTTCGCCGCTTAGACGCTAATTTCCGTGCCCCCCAGAACCGCCATTCTGGTTGCCAGCACGATTGCCACCGCGGTCACGGTTGCCAGCATCTCCTTTGCCAAACCCACCATAGTCACCCATAGCTGTATAACCCGTTGAATCCGGGGTTCCTCCGCCTTGGTAAATGCGTCCCAGTGCATTTGTGAGACGCCCTAAAATAGAATCTTTCCATCCAGGGTTATTGCCCGGCAGTTTCGATGCTTCAACTTGACCATCGAAGCTGTATCCGTTTCCGGCGCCTACTCCCGCGCCCTTGCCACGAGATTGCGCACCAGAAGAGGACCCGCGTCCGCCGCTATAGGCA
>NZ_QOZG01000093.1 GCF_003335045.1 Paramesorhizobium salinisoli | reverse complement strand
TCTTATAGCGTGACAACACGACCAGTTCAGCGGCGGAAGTGGGGACAATGATTCTGCCCTCGTGTCCATCACCAGTGACCCCATGATTTGTGCAGGGCAGCACGTCGTCGGTACATAGGGCAGAAAACCACCACTGGCTGTGGCCTTTGGGTGGCTCTTCCGTTATCTCAATCGAAATTTCCGTCTCAGTGTCTCCGGTTGTTCGAGTTTCTCCATACCTTAATACCGCCGCGAGGGTGCCTCCAAAGCGCGGCCGTTTTTGGGTAAAATTCCATCTGAGCCACGTCCCGCTGAGGGCGCAACTATCATCAACGTTGATTTTAAGATGGTAAGTCGAGCGTGCCGCAACCGTGAACTGCAGCGCACCCGGGTTGACCAAACAATCCGTATTATAATCGGCGAGGGTCACATCAAAGGATTCCGGGCTGCGATTTTCCCAATAAATTACGCCAGGCTGATCACCCGCCGCTGCACGAGAGAGCCCCATCATGCTGATTAACGTATAGACGATGGCCATTTTGGCGGTTGCAGTCATGATATTCCTACGCATCATTTTTCCTCCTGGACGCTGATAGCGGCCCATAAAAAGCTGGCATCGAGCTGCTGAATTCATACTGCATTGCGTTCAAAAAGCTCATCCCCACCTGTCAAGCTCGCTCGCTTATCAGCTGACTTTCGGGGGAGACGACATGCAGGCCGTTGGGATTAAAGCCCACCGATTCACTGCGGCTGGAGCTCAACCGCAGTTACTTTACAGCCTGAGCTGCCATCAATGCCAACCTTCAACGGAATCCCAGACAGGTAGGCCATTAGCAACAGCTGATTGATGTTGTCATCGGTGGTGTTGATGCTCCAGCCGTCAGTCCTCTG
>NZ_QOZG01000092.1 GCF_003335045.1 Paramesorhizobium salinisoli | reverse complement strand
ACCGGCTCCAACGCTGCGCAAGATGAAGGCTACGCGTTTTCGCCGGTTGCTCCCACCGCGCCAAGTGGCGTAATGAAAACCGCCGAGGCTCTAATCGCCGCTGGATGAAAGTTCAGTGGCAGGTCAATCGGACCAAGCGCGCTGACGGAAGCGGTAGCACTGCTTGCTCAGAGTCTCGAAAACCGCGAGGCTGCCAGGTAATCGACGTACCAATCAACGGCCATTATGACCAAAATGGAAATTTGCAACAGAGCCATCGGTCGTAAGTGGCAGGAGGGGTTGGAGAGTATGGGATGGGAGCACATTGCTCAAGCTCGGCGCGCCGCGCTTTTCGCGGTATCGGCAAGGCGCGAGATCCACTATGGGGCATGAGAGATTCACAGTTTAGAAGAAGTCCCTTGGTGAAGTGACGAGTTTCAAGTCGTCAAACCAGCACACGGTGTCATCAAATTTAGCAAGGAAGGGCCGTCGGACTGACTCAGGGTCTCGAGCCTGCAGGAACTGCAATTGAAATAAGCGGCGTCCCGCAACCTTTATCGTACCGTCAATCTGAACCTTACCTGGAGTGGCCGACATTATCGGTCCACGAACCGTTCGCGCTAACCCTGAAACCTGCTGATAAGCTTGCCGGAAAATTTCGACCACTTCGGATAGGGGTATCCTGAAGTACTCGCTCGGCCCCGTGTCTCGCTCGACAAACATGTAGTAAGGTATGCAGTTTAGTCTGACACTCTCGTTCCATAGTGAACCGCCCCGGGTTTGCCGGAGGCTATTTGGTTTAAGTTATGCAGCCAATGCCGGTTCGTCCAGCATGGCGTAATATCGCTCCTCGGCTTCGGCTGGGGGTATATTTCCGATGGGTTCCAGCAGC
>NZ_QOZG01000091.1 GCF_003335045.1 Paramesorhizobium salinisoli | reverse complement strand
CTGCTTCAACGCTTAACTCGGCAGGGATCAGATCGGAAAGCCGAAATTTGGCTCGCATGGCGCTGATTCTCCATTGGAAACCAGGCCAATGGAGTCCAGAACATCAGCGAGATTGAGTCAGACCCAACATTCCGCGCCGATTGACAGCAACCTCTTGCTCGTCGCGTGTCGTAAACGACCCCAGGCGAATGTTTGCCAGCAGCTTTTCGACCTCTCGATCGGTGAGGCGTGCCCCTTCGATACGGGTGGAGGAACCGACGCTTTCGATCGTGGCGACATGCCGGAGGCCGGACAGCCGCTCAGGCGCGATCCGGCCGATCGCACGCCAAGCACCCTTGAATTCGTCGATTTCGGCGATCAGCGACAGGATTTCGGGCGTGATCTGGATGGTCGCCGTATTTAGAGATTCCATTTACGCATCCGTTCCCATCCAATTTTCACGAGAGAGTTCGTCAGATCTGTCAGTCGTGAGCTGGATGACTGGCCATTCCTCACTCGAGCGGATCCAGACTTTTGCAGCGAGACGAGAGACGATGTACGAGGACGACAGCTATCAGCAACTCGAGACGGCCCTCCTATGTCATTGGCAAGGCACTGGCGACCGAGGACGAGGATTTCTAAGTCTCTGACGTCTCTAGGAGTTCGGATGAGATCGACGCGGAACAACCGCGGGGCCGTAGGTTCGACCCCGCTCAAGACCTTCTTAGCTTTCGGTCATTGCCCGAGCGGACCGTCGGGTAGTGGCACATAGACGGCGGTTTTGCGCCCGCATTTTGGTCACTAGCTAATCTCACCTGATTCCCCACAGTGGCCATTCCACTATTGAAGTTGATGTGTAAGCTCGCCCAGTCTGCGGATCGATACCTTGATCGCTTGGTTCCAGTGGTGGCCGCAACTCACCCGAAAACAATTGCGATAGTTGCCCGATGCCGAGAA
>NZ_QOZG01000090.1 GCF_003335045.1 Paramesorhizobium salinisoli | reverse complement strand
GGCGTCATCACGATCAGTTCGCCGCAAGGGAACACGCTTACATGCGGCAATTCGTATCCGCTGAATGGGAATTACGTGCATGCCAGTGGCGGAGCGCCGTTCCAGCAGGCGGACATCGTCTGGTCGGCCTTCCCCTCAGGCCAGTTCACATTCAGCCCCAATCCCTCCACGACGGACGGCAACGGCAACGCAACCACCCAAATTACCGCGGTGAGCAACGTTCCCTCCACCGAACCCGTCACCATCTTCGCCCGCGCCTATAACGAAACGCTGGAATACATGGATATCGGCGCCGACAACGCCATCACCTTCACGGCAGGCACCTTCCCGCAGGGCGCGGCCAATCTCGCCATCACGCCCGTCAACGGCGATCTCCTGTCCGACCCGGTGGATTATCTCGTCCAGGCCACCTACACCGACGCGGCCGGCGGCAGCCCTATCCAGGGCCAAACAGTCCAATGGACGTCCGGCAATCCACAGATCGTTTCCGTCACAGCAGGGCCGCCGACCGACGCGAACGGCGTGACGGTGGCCAGGATCACCTGCAGGCCAACGGCCGAGTTCACCACCGTCACCTTGACGGCGAGCGTCCAAAATCCGAACACGCAGGCGACCGACACGAGCCAGATCGTGCTTTGCGTGCGCGATGCCGAACTCGCTCCGCCTGATACCACCGGCTACTTGTCGGTGAACCCGGCGGGGACCGGACCCTATATGGAAGGCACCACCTATCCGTTCAACGTCCGCTATCGCGCATCCGACGGATCGGCTGCCGTCAACAAACCCGTCTGCTGGGTGGCATCCCCCAGCGACCGCATCACCTTCTCCACCCCGAACCCGGTCCTCACCGGTCCTGACGGCAGGGAAAGCAACGGCGTCACCTGCTCGTCCGGCCCATCCCTGCCCAGCGCGATCATTTCCGCCGGCGCGCCCAATGGCCTGACCGGAAGCTACGATCACGGCCAATCCTATGTGCCGTTC
>NZ_QOZG01000089.1 GCF_003335045.1 Paramesorhizobium salinisoli | reverse complement strand
GCAGAGAACGTTGTGTTGATGTTGATTTGGGCGGTTGGCATTGACCATAGTGGCTGGCTTGGGTTTCCGCCCACGGTGTCGACCCTGTAGTCTACCTTGAGGGTTCCGTTGGCGTAGCCGGCCGCATAGACCTGGTCGAGCGTCAGGCTGAGGGGGGTGATGCCGTTGATGAAGGCGCTGTCTTTGTCCGTCAGGGTGTAGACGAGGGAAGCGATGTTGTTGACGGTGGCCTTGGTCAGCGGATAGGTGCCGGCGAGATAGAAGAAGGCGGTGATGGTGTCACCCAGGGCGGCGGCGGCGTAATGCGGGATGGTGATGCCGAGGCCACCGGTTATGGCATCGGGGCCGATGGGCTGCTTGGCGGGCACGGTGGGGGGGTTGAGCGTCGGGGTGACGGGCGGATTGGGCCCGGTCTGGGCGCTGCCGCTGGCGGAAGGCGTTATCGGCTTGCGCTCCCGCGTCGCCGAAGAGCCTTGCGCCATCTGCAGATAGGAGATCACATTGGTGCCCTGCTTGAGCGTGGCATAGGCGATCGGCACGCCGTTGAAGAGATCCTGCCCGGTTCCCCAGAAGACGATCCTGTCATTGACGATGACGACGATGGTGTCGGTCTTCACGACCTGATTGGTGACGGGAAGCGACATGGTGAAGGCCCATTTGTCGGACGGGATCGGGTTGAGGCTCGGGATGATGGGCAGGGGCAGCCCCGTGGTTGAGATGTCGTTGCTGATGGTGGCGATGGCCACCTGTGCGGGGGCTTGCGTGTCGTCAACGAAGCCCTCGGCGCTGGCGGTGAAGGAGACGATCCGCGGGGAGACGGCGCCGGCCCGGAAGGTGGCGATGCCGTCGGCGCCGGTGGTCAGGGAATAATAATATTGCTTTTGCGTGCCGTCATACTGCAGCGTCAGGGGGGTCTTGAGATCGGTGGTCTGCCACACCGTGAGCCCGGCCTGGCCGGGCGTTGGAATGAGGCGGACAGGCTGG
>NZ_QOZG01000088.1 GCF_003335045.1 Paramesorhizobium salinisoli | reverse complement strand
ATTCATGGGCCAGAACCATACGCACAGCGCGGCCGCGGACTTCCGGTGAAAATTTGTTTGTCGTCTTGCTCATATCGGCTCCACTGTCTCACGAGTTGGAGCCTCCGGCAAACCCGGGGCGGTTCACTCCATTGGAAACCAGGCCAATGGAGTCCAGAACATCAGCGAGATTGAGTCAGAGCCAACATTCCGCGCCGATTGACAGGTTGCTCTACCTTCCTCCCTACAGCCCGGACTTCAACCCCATCGAGAAGGCCTTCGCAAAGCTCAAGGCTGTCTTGCGCGCCAAAGCCGAGCGAACGGTCGAGGGCTTATGGAATACCGTCGGCCAGATCGTCACGCTGTTCGAGCCGCAGGAATGTGCTAACTACTTCAAATCCTGCGGATATGACCCCGAGTAAAGTGGACGCGCTCTAGCGGCAGAGCTGGCCGCGTTTTCGTCCGAGAACTTCGCTTCAATATCCTGCAGCGACCGCCTGCAGTCAAACTGATCCCACCAGCCTACGTTAAGCCGTTCGTTAAGCGACAGAAAAGCGGCGTGGCAGATGCGGAAGCGATTTGCGAGGCATCGCAACGCCCTACGATGCGGTTTGTCGCGGTGAAAAGCGAGGACGCTCAGGCCAGTGGCGTTGTGTTTCGAGCCCGAGACTTGCTGGTGCGCCAGAAAACGCAGGTTATCAATGCGCTTCGCGGCCACCTCGCCGAATACGGATTTGTCACCGCTCAAGGACCAGCCCATGTCGCCGGGCTTATAGAATACGTGGCTGATGACAAGAACACTCTGCCAGAGGCAGCCCGATCGGCGCTTGTTATGATGGTAGAAACGTTGCGAGATCTGGAAGATCGCGTCAAACGGCTCGATCACGTGTCAACGGCGGAGTAAAAACCGGCCACGCGGCGGCGCAAAAGTCGGCCACCTTGGCGCGCGCATGAGACCCGTGGGAGGGCGTAGCCCGAGCGGGGGTCTCATGCGCGCGTTGTGATTATTTGAAG
>NZ_QOZG01000087.1 GCF_003335045.1 Paramesorhizobium salinisoli | reverse complement strand
TGACGACAACGAACAATGTCGGCACAGCACTCGCCAATCGGCGCAGAATGAAAAGCAGCATGGCATGCTCCAAGGGATGCACGCGGCAACCGGAAGGTCGCCGTGTGCCGCGCTATTGCATTATCGGGCCCAATCGGATTGGGCCTATTCGGCAACGCTCAGGAATTTGCTGAGATGCTGGTTCGGCGCATTGTCCTGCCAGCCCTGCACCTTGTCCGAAACGAGCCAGAGATAGGCCTGCGTCAGCAGCGGTGCGATCGGCTGTTCCTTCATCAGGATTTTCTCGGCCTCATGCAGGATGATCGAGCGCGCTGCCGGATCCCGCTCCGTATATGACTGCTTCATCAGCGCGTCATATCTCGGATTGTTGAACTTGCCGTAATTGAACGTCTTGTTGCCGCTGACGCTGAGGGCGAGGAAGCTTTCCGCATCCGAATACTCCGCGACCCAGCCGGCGCGGGCGACGTTGAACTTGCCGTCTTCCTGCAGATAGGCGAAGTGCGATGCGACGTCGAGATTGAGCAGCGAGACCTTGGCGCCGAATGCGTTCTTCCACATGTCGGCCACCGCCGTCGCCACGCGCTCATGGTTCGGATTGGTGTTGTAGCGGATTTCGATGTTGAGCGGATTGCCGCCCTCGCCATAGCCCGCTTCCTTCATCAACTCGATCGCCACGTCCAAGCAGTCGAGCTGCGACATATCGGCGAAATCGGCTCCAAAAGGCTCGCCATAGCTCTCGATTCCCGGTGGAACCATCGAATGGGCAGGGAGCTGCGATCCGCTATAGATCACCTTGGCGAGGAAGTCGCGGTCGATGACCATGGAAAGTGCCCGGCGGACACGCACGTCGTTATAGGGTTCGGCCCGTGTATCGAATGCGTAATATTCGGTTGAAAGCGAAGGCGAGATATGAACGCTGTCGCCATAGGCGTTTCGCAGGCGGGGGATCTGGTCGGCTGAGAAATTATAGACGAGGTCCATTTCCTTCGCTTCGAAGCGGCGGACCGAAGCCGCCT
>NZ_QOZG01000086.1 GCF_003335045.1 Paramesorhizobium salinisoli | reverse complement strand
CTGTCAGCGTCTACGCGCGCTCGGATAATTCCAGCGTCCCGATCGGTGAGAAGGACTTCGGCCTGACGGCCGCCGGCTCAGTGCCCGCCGGCAAGGTTCTTTCGGTGATTTCGCTGGACGGCGATCCTCTGACGGCGAACACGCCGCATCTGGTGCAGGCGACCTATCGGACGGCGGACGGCCAGTCGATCGGCACGCAACCCGTCACCTGGACGATCGATCCCCCGGTCACCGGCGTCTCCATCGGCCCGTCGCCGACCACCACGGGCGCCGACGGCAAGACCGTCACCAGCATCGAATACACCGGCTCCGGCACGGCTACGGCAACCGTGAAGGCCAGCGCCGGAACCACGCCGGATATCGGCACGCTCCAGGTCGATTTCGCACAAACCGTGAGCCTGCCTGGCACCGGCACGATGCAACTGGCAGGGCCTGACAACACGCAGGGCCTGACGGAGGGCACGCCCTACAAACTGACGTGCACCTATCAGGATAAGAACGGCAATCTGGTCCCGGCCAACACCAGGGTGCTGTGGTACGCCGCGCCGTCGGACAAGCTCGCCTTCAGCGGCGGCAGCGGTGCCCAGCAGGGCGATCCCGCCAACACCTCCTACACCCAGGGCGCCACGGGCCAGGCCACCATCAATGTGACGGCCCAGGCCGGCTCCAATATCGCCGATGCGGTGATCGGCACGACGGGCATCTTCAACCCGGCAGCCGGTGCTTACGACCATTCCGATCCCGATCTCGTGCTGGGCTTCGCAAACAAGTCGCTCCAGGGCATCATGCTCGACAAGCCCTTCGCGCACAGCGCGCTGCCAAAAAACGACGAGGTCGTCCCGACCGACCTGACCGAGGTGGTGGCGGGCCGCATCGCGCTCAGCGGCAGCGGCAACGCCAGCCAGCCTGTCCGCCTCATTCCAACGCCCGGCCAGGCCGGGCTCACGGTGTGGCAGACCACCGATCTCAAGACCCCCCTGACGCTGCAGTATGACGGCACGCAAAAGCAATATTATTATTCCCTGACC
>NZ_QOZG01000085.1 GCF_003335045.1 Paramesorhizobium salinisoli | reverse complement strand
GAAAATGCGGCGATATCCGTGCCATCTGGCGCTCGCTCAGCAGTAACAAATCACCCATCACGACCTCCTCCTTCAATGGAGACCGCGCATCACATTTCAAACCAAATTAATAGGTCCTGACCCTAGCGATATGGGAAACTATTATTCATTTTATTAATAATAAATAAGAAAATTCTGCGCATATCCGCTAACATCGCATGTCGAACAGATAAAAATAACAGTCAATTATCCTATACATAAGAAAAATATACTGACCTTGAGAACGTCAGCGACCGCGGCGGGATTCACCTCAATCGCCGTGTCGTTTCGAGACTTTCGAGCAACTGTGACCATGATCGCCTTCTCCGGCTAAATCACACCCCAAGCTCGGTAGCGCCCCCTCCCCGTCATTTCCCGAACGTCAAGTTCAGCAACCAGGTTGAGGGCGCCTCGCGGCGTGATTTTCGCCTTAGCGATCATGGCGGCCGACACGATCGGTCGCGACAAGACCAGCTCGATCACGGCTGGAAGCCGCCATCGCGTCTCTGATTGTCGCCCCGTCACGCGAGCCGCTGCCCACAATTGGGCATTCTCTGAAATGTGTCCGCATCGCGCCACATACCCCCGCCCCACGGCGCGATGCGGACACCTTGCTGACCAAGCAAGCGCGTTACGAATAACCGACCCGCCCCAGATGCATGTGGCGAACAGACTGGAATAGTTTGGTGTCCGGTTGTTCATGCAGAATTTGCAGCTTACGATTGAAGAGTAGAGCCCCTGCGGCAGGCCCTGACGCCCCCCTGCCAGCTCCTTCCTCTGGAGGCGGCAGGAAGATGGCGATGACCGCACTATGTGGCTACTGAGGGGCGGGAATCTGAATGCATTTTACAAATAGGGGTGCTGGCGCCCCTATTTATTTGCTTCCAAACGGCGTTTTCTACCAGTCACCTTTGGGAGGAACCAAATAATGATTTTAAGGAAGCTCAGTTTCCCTGCCGCCATTCTTCTCGGATCGCTTCTGATGGGTGCCAGTCCCACTCTCGCCGAAGCCGTTCTGCACCGTGGCAATAGCGCGGAAC
>NZ_QOZG01000084.1 GCF_003335045.1 Paramesorhizobium salinisoli | reverse complement strand
CTAGTGGATTGATTCCAACGTTTGGTGCCCCCGTTTAACAGCTGCGATGATCTTGTCGGGGTTGGCTTTCCAGATGAATGGCTTTGGTTCCAGATTGTGCTCTTTGACGAAGCGGTTGATGGCGGCCTGCAGATCAACAACGGAATGAAAGACGCCGTGCTTCAAACGCCGGCGCGTGAGTTTTGCGAAGAACCCCTCGACGGCGTTCAACCATGAGCAAGATGTTGGAACGAAGTGAAAGGTCCATCGCGGATGCCTTGCCAGCCAAGCGCGGACCTTTGGCTGCTTATGGGTCGCGTAGTTGTCGAGAATGACGTGGACGGCCTTATCTTTAGGCAGTTCGGCTTCGATAGCGTTGAGGAAGCGGATGAACTCCTGATGCCGGTGACGCTGCGTGTTGCGAACGATCACCGAGCCGTCGAGAGTATTAAGAGCGGCGAACAGGGTGGTGGTGCCGTGGCGTTTATAATCATGGGTCATCGTGCCGCTCCGGCCCTTCTTCATGGGGAGACCCGGCTGCGTCCGGTCGAGCGCCTGGATCTGGCTCTTTTCATCGACGGACAAGACAATGGCATGGGCCGGAGGTGAGACGTAGAGGCCGACGACGTCGTGAAGCTTCTCGGCAAAAGCCTTGTCATTCGACAGTTTGAAGCTGCGCCAGCGATGCGGCGCAAGGCCATGCTCATGCCAGATCTTGACGACCGAAGAGGCTGCAATCCCCACTGCCTTGGCCATCGCACGAACGGTCCAGTGCGTCGCCTCCTGCCGAGGCGTCTCAAGCGTAAGGGCGACGACCCGCTCAACGAGTTCGCCATCAAGCGGTGCAATGCCGGGCGGTCGGCTCTTGTCGCGCAAAAGCCCGTCCACGCCCTCGCACATGAAACGCTCTTGCCAGCGCCAGACGCAGGTCTTGGATTTCCCGGTCGCTGCCATGATTGCGACCGTTCCAGGCCATCGCCGCTCATCAAAATGATTTTCGCCCGCCATACATGCTTCTGCCGCGAACTGCCGGCGGCGACGATTGCCTCAAGCCGAGCCCGATCGCCGGCGGTGACGTCAAATGTGATCCCTGTGCGCATAGGGAATCGTCGCACATCCGACATTGGATTCATTCGTCTCGATCAATCAACTAG
>NZ_QOZG01000083.1 GCF_003335045.1 Paramesorhizobium salinisoli | reverse complement strand
TGCGACGGATCGTGGACGTAATAGGCGAACGCGGGATAAAGGTTCTGCTGGATCGGAAGACACCGGTGAACAGCTTTACGGAGGCGTTCGCGCACCAGGCATCGGGCCGGGCTCGCGGCAAAATTATCATCATCTTCGATTAATCTACGAGGCTGCAGTCGGCACCCCGCTGCGGCCTTGATGGCTTTGTCATCAGCAAGGCGATTCCCAAGGGCCTCGCGATCGACCTGCGAGCGCAGATACGGAAGCGGCAGAGCATAGGAGAAGTGCCATGCAAACTAGCGATAGCTTAAGCTCCGACAGACGACAGCTACTGAAGATGGCTGTCTTGACTGGAATGGCCAGTGCGACTTCATCGCCCGCTGGCGCCCAACAGGAGGTGACTTTCGCACCCCCGGTGCGGCCGATGCCAACGGTGGATACGCGGTACCCGGCTGAAATGGCGCCTGGGGTGTTCATTGTGCCCGACAAGCGCATCCCGCTCGTACCGAACATCGGGATCATCGTTGGCACGGAAAGTGTGCTTGTCGTTGATTGTGGCCTCGGTATCGACAGCGCCGAAAACGTCCTCCGCTTAACGCGGGAACTCGCGCCGGGACGACGGATAATCCTGACCATAACCCATGCTCATCCAGAACACGGCTTCGGCGCCCAGGTTTTTAAGAACGACGCGCGCATCTATTACAACCGTTCGCAGGCTGACTATTTCCAGCGTTCAGGCGAGACCTTGCTCGGCGGCTTCAGGTCTAGCATTCTGCCCCAGTCCCAGAAGCATCTGCTGGATGGGGTCGTTCTGACGCCGCCACACGAAACCTACGATACCCCGCAATCAATGCTTGATCTTGGCGGTCGAGAGGTCCAGTTAAAAACGTGGGGTACCGCTCACTCTCCCGGAGACCAAATCGTCTACCTTCCGCGAGAGGCCTTCTTGTTCGGAGGCGATCTGCTCGAAGAGCGGATGTTCCCGATCGTCCCCTTTTTTCCACCGATGATAAAGGTTGAGGATATAGACCTCGGGAAATGGGAGGGCGCGCTTAGCGACATAGTCAAATTGCGGCCACGTCTGATCGTCCCGGGCCATGGAAACCTTGGTGGCGTCGAAATCCCTGAGGCGGTACTTGCTTACTTTCAATCCGCCCGTGAGATCGCACGAAGCAAGGACTAT
>NZ_QOZG01000082.1 GCF_003335045.1 Paramesorhizobium salinisoli | reverse complement strand
GGTCGCGCTCCGCTTCTTCAGCCAGCTGCGCCTTGATCTCGCCCATCTCGACCAAGCCCAGCGCCCGGCCGATACCGGTCGGGTCGATGGCATATTCGGCCGGCAGCACCACGGTGACGAGGATCGCAATTTCGCACAGTTCTTGTCCCCACCCCATGGTGATGCGATCAAATCTTCGCTGGTGCTTAGACGGTCTTGAGTTCACTTGCTGGAACGGCGAGGTGAAACCCACGGGGAGCGGAGGCAGCTTGTATGCTGCGTCCGCTATCTCGCAGTTAATGCGTTTTCTTGCGGTGCATAGGATCCAGACCTGTGGAAGCTGAGATCCAGCTGAGACTCAGTTGGTGTGTAACGTAAAATAGGGGCGGCAGCGCCCCTATTTACTATCCGTATTACTTGGTAATCTGTGTAGAGAATGTTTGGACGGTTATTCTAAATCCAACAATGAGGACTTAAGTCATGAACAAGAAATTATTGTATTTGGCTTTGTCAATACGCGTGAGGTGATGTGATGAATAAATTAGCCCTTCTTGTGGTTGCCGTATCATTCGTTGGGGTTCCTGCTGCTGCCCAAGCGATGGAGCAATGCCCTGCCACAGGAAAAATTAAAGAAATCAGCGGCGGGGTCTACCGAGCGAATTCAGAAGATGGAGAATGGCTGGGAATTTTACAAGGCCTCATACCCGAAAGGACGCCGGTACGGTCCTTTGAAAGGGCACTAGCGATACAGGAAAATCTAAAATCTCCTTTATATTTCCAATACTGTTCCTATCAGCTTGGAACCGACAAGACGTTAGATATGCGTTTTATTCCTAGTGAAGAGCAGCCTACGGAAACGAAATCTGATACAAGAAAAAGCTTCACTATCGAAACTAAAGGAGATGTATGGAAAAAAGAAGAAGGTCCATTTGGACTTATTTACGATGTTTGTGAAACGGTTGATCCAGAGAAGTGCCAGTTTAGCGTTATTTTTCTTAAACCAACATCTGCCAATTAGATGCAGTGACGTGCTCCCGTTAAATTAGGCCATTTGGAACTGGAATTTTCCATTTATGATCCCCGCGGGGATAAAGAGGAGAATTCCATGAAGGCTTCGAGGTTTTCGGAAGCGCAGATCGCCTTTGTTTTGAAGCAGGCGGAAGACGGGACGCCTATCGGAGAGGTCTGTCGGAAAGCAGGCATTTCGGACGCGACCTTCTATAACTGGCGCAAGAAGTATGCTGGTTTGATGCCGTCTGAGATGAAGCGTCT
>NZ_QOZG01000081.1 GCF_003335045.1 Paramesorhizobium salinisoli | reverse complement strand
TCTGTAGTGCCGCCCATTGCCGCCGAAAGATTTTCGCCGAGCGCTTCGGTGATGGCGTGGTCCGCCCCATGGCTCGCCGGACAGCCCGTCTGGACTGCCTGGTCCGGTATCTCGCTCTTGCGTTGGGCGGTCGCCCTGCGGCACGCTTTGCGGATCGTCTCGGATTGTCGGTGAGCAATGATACTCTGCTGCGAACCGTCCGCCGATTTGATCGCCCGCCGCCAACGCCACCGAGTGTGATCGGCATCGATGACTGGGCGTGGCGTCGCAGTCATCGATATGGCACTATCATTTGTGATCTTGAACGGCGAAAGACGATCGCATTGTTGCCCGACCGGGAACCCGCGACCGCCAGAGCCTGGCTGATCCAACAGCCCCAGATCGAGATCATCGCACGAGACCGCGGTGGCGGGTATGCGCAGGCAGCGGCACAAGCCCTGCCGCACGCGGGTCAGGTTGCCGACCGTTGGCATCTGATGGAGAACGCCAGCCACGCCTTTCTTGATGCCGTGCGCAAGTCGATGCGGCAGGTCCGCGTGGCAATCGGCACTGCAACCGTAAATCCGGAGCTTCTGACCGCCGCCGAGCGACTGCAATACGAGGGATATTTGCGGCGTGAAGAGGCAAACTCTGTCATTCGTGGACTCGTCGGCGAAGGCGTCTCCATCAAGGAAATCGTGCGCAGAACCGGGCACAGCCGTAAGCTGGTTCGCAGCGTCGTTCGTGGTCAGCGGACCGACATCTTCCGGGTCCGGCAAACCTCCCTCGAACCACATCTGCCTTGGCTTGAGGCGCAATGGGACGCCGGAATGCGAAACGGCGCTGAACTGTGGCGGCAGCTTCGACTGGCTGGCTTTGACGGCGGTCTGCGGGTGGTCACCGAATGGGCAACGCGACGAAGGCGTGCCGAAAAGGCCGAAAACGGACTCGGTCATGCACCGGTCGCACGCACTATCGCCCGCCTGATGACCCTTGAACGCAACAATTTGACCAAGGCTCAAACGATGACGGTTGCCGCAATCGAAGAGCGGCTACCGGACCTTGCTGAGGCCAGGGATGTCGTCGAGAGCTTTCACAATATGCTGCGCCGGAAGTCTAAAGATGACCTGAACACGTGGATCGACCGCGCAGCAACAAGCTTGGTCGCGTCTTTCGCTAACGGCATTATCCGCGACAGAGCAGCGGTTCAGAATGCTATCACTTCAATTTGGTCGAACGGCCAGACAGAGGGACAAATCACCAAGCTTAAGCTCATCAAGCGCCAAATGTACGGGCGTGGCAAACTCGATTTGCTCGAGGCACGTATCCTCGGAGCGACCTGATGTCACCGAGATTGCGTCAGAGCCAA
>NZ_QOZG01000080.1 GCF_003335045.1 Paramesorhizobium salinisoli | reverse complement strand
TAGAGGAAATGGCCATCGTCGTTGGCGGTGGCGGTAGACTTGATTCAGGTGATCACAGCGATGCCTATAGCGGCGGACGCGGGTCCTCTTCTGGTGCGCAATCTCGTGGCAAGGGCGCGGGAGTAGGCGCCGGAAACGGATACAGCTTCGATGGTCAAGTTGAAGCATCGAAACTGCCGGGCAATAACATCGGATTTGATAAATCACTTGTAGGGATTGCTTACAATAATATCAAAGGCGCACTGGGACGCATTTACCAAGGCGGAGGAACCCCGGACTCAACGGGTTATACAGCTATGGGTGACTATGGTGGGTTTGGCAAAGGAGATGCTGGCAACCGTGACCGCAGTGGCAATCGTGCTGGCAACCAGAATGGCGGTTCTGGTGGGCACGGAAACTAGCGTCTATTCGGCGAACAATAGTACCGGACATTTGCAATGACATTTCAAATACTATTGTTTGCCTTTATTGAAGAGATAATCAAAGTCTTAGTTGTAAGATCATGCATGAACACTAGAAATACTGTTGCAAGCATTTTTCTGTTTGCCGTTCTGGAGGGTATTTTTTACTTACCAATGGTAACTGGCCATATCGAAGAGTTAGGTGGAACTAGGTCAACAGTATTCGTAGGAGGAATTATTGTCCTTTTTTTTACTAACTTCTTTCATGTTGCAACGAGCTATATTTACCTAAGAACCGCATTTCTAAAAACGTCGCTAGCATTTTGCACAATATGGCACGCCCTTTATAATAGTTTTGTTTATACTATGCCGACTCTTGAGCTAAAATACTACATTTTCATACCAATATTGTTTTTTGCGTCAGATATTATTATCGCATACCTTTATTTAACTTCTGAAAAAGCAATAACCATTCTTAAATCACGGTGAATTGACCCCCTTGTCACAAGACGGTCAGGATCAGGTATTTTAAAGAACCGAGCGTTTGATGAGTAATGAAGTCAGGACAAGGCCGCTCTATCGCCCCGAAGCGCTTGCGGCAAGGCGAGAGGCGTGGCTGGGGCGGCCGAGACTGCTGCAGCCCATTTCAGTTCAGATTACCACCGGAGCCGGCATTCTTGCCGTTGCGATGATCGCCGCCATTTTCATTTTTGGGGAATATACACGTCGCGTTCGTGTTTCAGGACTGGTCATCCCGAGCGCCGGCATAACGCATGTGTTCGCCCCTCAGTCAGGCCGCGTCGTCAGCGAAGCAGTTACCGAAGGCGCTTTCGTGCGCAGCGGCGACGAACTCTATTCTCTCAGCGTTGGCAACAAGACAGGTCTGGGGGAGACGGAGGTCATCATCAAGGACCAGCTACTGGCAAGGCGGTTCGAACTGGAGGCCGCGATCATACAG
>NZ_QOZG01000079.1 GCF_003335045.1 Paramesorhizobium salinisoli | reverse complement strand
TGAACTGATGGGGTGGATGCCCCCTCCGGCGGGCATCGGCGTATGATGCCAGCCCAGCGCCATGGTGGCGCTCAAGGAGGAAAGGCAGATGACAGCGGTGCATATCCTTGCGATCGACCTCGCAAAGCGGAGTTTCCAGGTCTGCGCAACGGATCGCGGCGGTGCGGTTCTATTCAACCGGGTGCTTTCACGGGCTCGATTGCAGCAGCTTTTGAGTGAGCAGCCGCCGTGCATCGTCGCGATGGAAGCCTGCGCCACCAGCCATTTCTGGGGTCGCTTTGCTCAAGGCTGCGGCCACAAGGTACGACTGATCCCGCCCATTTACGTAAAGCCGTTCGTCAAGCGGCAGAAGAATGACGCGGCCGATGCAGCAGCAATTGCAGAGGCAGCGCTGCGCCCGAACATGCACTATGTTGAAGTCAAAAGCGCCGAACATCAGGCGCGTGCGGTGGCGTTTCGAACGCACCAGTGCTTCGTGCGCCAGCGCACCCAGCTCATCAATGCGTTGCGAGGGCACCTCGGCGAATTCGGGATCGTCGTTGCTCAAGGACCAGCCAATCTCACTGCAGTGGCAGGAGTTCTGGCCAATGAGACAAATGATCTCCCCAATGGAGTTAGAGAGATTGGTCAGCTTTACCTGGACCAGATCAGGCTGCTGACCGAGAAGATCGATGGGCTGATGCTGAAGCTTCGAGAAGCGACCAAGGCGAATGAAGATATGCGTCGACTTTGCACCGTTCCCGGCGTCGGCCCCGTGACCGCCGGCGCGATCCTCGCGTTTGCTCCCGATCTTCGTGCATTCAAGAGCGGCCGGAATTTCGCTGCCTGGCTCGGCCTTGTGCCCAAGCAGCACTCCACGGGTGGCAAGACACGACTGGGCGGTGTCAGCAAGATGGGACAGACCGATATCCGAAAGCTACTGATCGTCGGAGCCATGAGCCTGATCCGCTGGATAGTGCGCAAGGGCGTGTTACCTGACAACTGGCTTGGAGGCATTCTGGGACGAAAGCCTCGCATGGTGGCGGCTGTTGCGCTCGCCAACAAGATGGCGCGGATCATATGGGCAATGATGACCAGGGAGCAGAATTACAGAATGGCGTAATCCGCTGCCTTTTTCGAAAGGTAATGCGGTGATGCCTGGGGCCAAAAGCCCCGGTGGGAAGATCGACAGACGGAACGATGCGGAAAGGACTTCAATGTTCAGAATGGGGTAAACCAGTCCCGGCGCTCGAGCACAAAGCTCTCTGAACCGACGTGGTCCCTGTTCTTCGAACTGCATCCCGGCCCGTGGCTAATCAGGCCACATCAAGAGGCCTGACACACGACCGATAGAATTCCTCGTTCGCGGACTACCGTCAAAAAATCTTCTTGCCAAACCGGGGGCATCCACACACG
>NZ_QOZG01000078.1 GCF_003335045.1 Paramesorhizobium salinisoli | reverse complement strand
TTCCCGGCCGCACTCATCGCTCGGATATCTGACCCCGGCAAGCTATGCCGGAACCATCGCCGCAACCGGCTCCAACGCTGCGCAAGATGAAGGCTACGCGTTTTCGCCGGTTGCTCCCACCGCGCCAGGTGGCGTAATGAAAACCGCCGAGGCTCTAATCGCCGCTGGATGAAAGTTCAGTGGCAGGTCACCGAATGCGGGACTTTCCGTTTTGAGTGATGAGAAGAAGCTTTCCATCGAGGCATTGTCCTAAACATTGCCGGACCAGCTCATCGAGCAGGTGATGCCGTGATCGGCCATGAAGCGCTGGTGTATTGGGCAGATTCAACCGGGTGTTTGTGGCTACAGGAAGACGGAAATCAGAGCGCTCTACGCGGCGTAAATTGTCCTCGCCAGGCCGGCCACCGGTTGCCAGCGTGAGAACTTGTGCCGGTTCTGGCGCGGAGTTGCGGTGGGGCTGTCCAGCGAAGAGGCCGCTACTGAAGCCGGCGTCTCCGGCCCCGTAGGTATCCGGTGGTTTCGGAGTTCAGGCGGAATGCCTCCTACACATCTTTCGCCCTCAGCGGTGCCACTCACGAGCAGAAATCTGACGTTGCGGGAACGCGAGGACATAGCTTTGGAGTGTGCTCGGGGCACTGGAGTGCTGCGATCGCGCGCAAGCTGGGGCGGTCACCTAGCACGATCTCGCGCGAGATTAGGCGTAACTCGGCGACGCGCGGCGGAGACTTCGACTATCGAGCCATTACCGCTCAGTGGCATGCTGATCGAGCAGCACGACGGCCGAAGGCGGGAAAACTGGCAACCAATCCTGTTCTTCGTGACTACATACAGGACCGGCTCGCCGGCCTCATTGCCACTCCCGCAGGCGTCGCCTTCGATGGCCCTGTCGTGGTATGGAAAGGACGGCGGGCTATCCATCGGCAAAGTCGACGCTGGTCCACAGCTTGGAGCTCGGAACAAATTGCGCGGCGCCTGAAATTGGACTTCCCCGAGGACTTGACCATGCGCATCAGCCACGAAGCCATCTATCAGGCGCTTTACATCCAGGGCCGAGGCGCGTTGAAGCGGGAGCTATCTGCCTGTTTGCGCTCCGGGCGAGCGCTGCGTTTACCCCGCGAACGTGCTCGTATCCGTGGCAAGTCCTTCATTGCTGATGCTTTGATGATCAGCGACCGTCCAGCGGAGATCGGCGACAGAGCGGTACCTGGCCACTGGGAGGGTGATCTCATTCTCGGGCTTGGCAGCTCAGCGATCGGCACGCTGGTCGAACCTACGACTCGTGTGTGGATGCCCCCGGTTTGGCAAGAAGATTTTTTGACGGTAGTCCGCGAACGAGGAATTCTATCGGTCGTGTGTCAGGCCTCTTGATGTGGCCTGATTAGCCACGGGCCGGGATGCAGTTCGA
>NZ_QOZG01000077.1 GCF_003335045.1 Paramesorhizobium salinisoli | reverse complement strand
GCAGGTGGGTTATCCGGCGTCGATCCGTGTCGATAATGGCAGCGAGTTCATTTCCCGAGATCTTGATCTTTGGGCCTATCACAAGGGCGTCGTGCTTGATTTCTCTCGGCCGGGCAAGCCGACCGATGTATCCCCACGGTGATGGCCGCCTTGCGGAGGTAGGCTGAACGGGGCAAGTCCTAGTGCCAGCACTAGGGATAGTTTCATGACAAAGCAGCTTGTTGAGGTGATCACGTCGGTGGAGCGGCGGCGGCGGTGGTCTCGTGAAGAGAAAGAGCGGCTGGTGGCGGCGACGTTTGAGCCAGGGGCCAGCGTATCAGAGGTCGCCCGCTCGGCAGGCATTCATGCCGGCCAGTTGTTCAGATGGCGCAAAGAACTTTGCCAGATATCGACGCCATCAGCCCCCGCCATTCATGCCGGTGAAAGTTGTCGCGGCATTGCCGGAGCCTGAGGCCCCGGCAGCCAACTCACCGCCGCTCTCTCGCAAGAAGACGAGCATGGTGACGATCGAGCTTGGCCGCGGCCGGCGCCTGCGGGTTGAGAGCGATATCGATACGGAGGCTTTGGGTCGGATCCTCGCTGTTGTGGAGCGGCGATGATCCGGGTTCCGAGCGGCGTTAAAGTCTGGCTCGCCACCGGGCATACGGATATGCGCAAGGGCTTTGCCGGCCTGTCGCTGATGGTGCAGGAGACGTTGAAGCGCGATCCGATGAGCGGTCATCTCGTCGTCTTCCGGGGCCGGAGCGGCGGGTTGATCAAGGTGATCTGGCACGATGGCCAGGGTGCCTGCCTGTTCACGAAGAAGCTCGAGCGCGGCCGCTTCATATGGCATCGGCGGCCGACGGGACGGTGGTTATCACGCCAGCGCAGCTCGGATATTTGCTCGAAGGCATCGACTGGCGAATGCCACAAAAAACCTGGCGTCCGACGTCGGCGGGATGAGCAAAACCGCTGGCATGGCGGAGCGACTATGATTCCATTCCGCCATGACCAATGTGGCCGATCCGCTTCCCGACGCACCTTGCCAGCGCGCATGCGATGATCCTCGCCGAGCGCGCGGCTCCGGCTGGAGATCGAGAAGCTGAAGCGCGACATCTATGGCAGCCGGTCGGAGCGCAAAGCCCGGCTTCTCGAACAGATGGAGCTGCAGCTTGAGGAACTGGAAGCTGACGCCGGCGAAGACGAACTGGTGGCGGAGATGGCGGCACGTTCCTCGGTGGTGAGGGCCTTCGCGCGCAAGCGTCCTTCCCGCAAGCCTTTCCCAGAGCATCTGCCGCGTGAGCGCGTCGTCATCGCCGCACCAGCCAACTGCCCGTGCTGCGGCTCGGCCAAACTGGCGAAGCTGGGCGAAGCTGTCACCGAGACACTAGAGGTGATCCCGCGTCAGTGGAAGGTCATCCAGACCGTGCGCGAGAAGTTTACCTGCCGCCAATGCGAGAAGATCACCCAGCCGCCGGCACCCTTCCACGTGACGCCGCGCGGCTTTGCCGGACCAAATCTTTTGGCCATGATCCTGTTCGAGAGGTTTGGTCAACATCAGCCGCTGAACCGACAGAGCGAGCGTTATGCCCGCGAAGGCATACACCTTACACGATCATCAAGGATTAGATACGCGAGCGGGATCAGCGCCGCCAGGAAGTGTTCGTGCCGCTGTCGCATCCTCCCGGCCATGCGCAGGCCGATTTTGGTGAAGCGATGGTGGTCATCGGCGGTG
>NZ_QOZG01000076.1 GCF_003335045.1 Paramesorhizobium salinisoli | reverse complement strand
GATCCGAGCGCACGGCGCGCCTGATCGACCAGATGGAATTGCAGCTCGAAGAACTGGTGATGGATGAAGCCGCAGCGCAGGCGGCTGCCGCCAAGACCTCGAGCGTACGTTCGTTCACGCGCAAACGGCCGGTCCGAAAGCCGTGGCCGGAGGATATCGAGCGCGAGCGCGTGGTGATCGATCCCCCAGTCACCTGTGCATGCTGCGGCGGGTCGCGCCTGTCGAAACTGGGCGAGGACGTCACCGAGACGCTCGAGGAGGTTCCGCGCCGGTTCAAAGTGATCGAGACGGTGCGGGAGAAATTTACCTGCCGTGACTGCGAGGCGATCAGCCAGCCGCCGGCGCCGTTCCATGCCACGCCGCGCGGCTTCATCGGTCCTCATCTGCTGGCGACGATCCTGTTTGACAAGTTTGGAATGCATAGCCCTCTCAACCGCCAGAGCACCCGGTTCAAATGTGAGGGCCTCGAGCTTTCGACCTCGACGCTGGCCGACCAGGTCGGGTATGGAACAGCCGCGCTCCTGCCGATCTTTGATCTGATCGAGGCGCATGTCTTCGCGGCCGAGCGCCTTTTTGGCGACGACACCACCATTCCCATCCAGGCCAAAGACAAATGCATGACCGGGCGAATATGGACCTACGTGCGCGATGACCGGCCCTACGGCGGAGTGGCAGCGCCGGCAGCCATATACTATGCGTCGAGCGACCGCCGCGGCGAGCACCCGCAGAAGCACCTGGCCAAGTATGGCGGCATTCTGCAGAGTGAATTGTTACAATGGCTTCGAGCCGCTCAGTGTCGCCGAAAAGAAAGCGGTACCGATCACCTTCGCCTTTTGCCATGCACACGCGCGGCGTAAATTCTTTGAACTGGCCGACATCCAGAAAAGTGCCCGCGACCGCAAACGCAAAGGCAAGCCGATCTCGCCGATCGCATTGGAGGCCGTCCAACGGTACGACGTGCTGTTCGAGATCGAACGCGAGATCAATGGATTGAGCGCCGAAGAACGACTGGCCGCGCGGCAGGAAAAGAGCAAGCCGCTGTTCGATGACATGCACGAGTGGCTGAAACGGGAGCGCGCCACGCTCAGCAAATCGTCCGAGGTGATCGAGCCGATCGATTACATGCTGAAACGCTGGGATGGTTTTGCCCGTTTCCTGGAAGATGGTCGGATTTGTCTCACGAACAATGCGGCCGAGCGCGCGCTGAGAGGAATTGCACTCGCGCGTCGAAACTGGACCTTCGCCGGTTCCCAGCGTGGGGCCGATCGAGCCGCCATCATGCTCTCCGTCATCACAACCTGCCGTCTCAACGACGCCGACCCCAAGGCGTGGCTCGCCGATGTGTTCGCCCGCATCGCCGATCTTCCCGTCTCCCGCCTGCACGAACTACTGCCTTGGCAATGGAAGGCACACAAAGGGACGGCTATTGCGGCGGCCGCGTAAACAGCTCCCGGAACAACGCTTCCGAACGCTCCAAGCCTTCATCGGTCAGGATCAATGACTTCGACTTGCTGACTGGGTCGCCGATCATGCCCTTCTTGTGAAGCCGATCCGTCGTTGCCCAGTCGAAACCCTTCCAGGCAGAACGCTCGTTATGCAGCGTCAGCCATAACAGCGCTAAAACGGCATCGTCGATCTTGTCCTCATCGATCTCCATGAACCGACGTTACCACGCGCGGCGCCCAAAATCCCGCGGCCCTGCTCGGATGGATAC
>NZ_QOZG01000075.1 GCF_003335045.1 Paramesorhizobium salinisoli | reverse complement strand
CTAGGAAGCATCCATGATTGACAAGTGCGCGAACTGGACGCATTTTTACGCCATGATCGCAAACGTGACCCTTACTCGCCGTAATCCCATGACCTCCGGTTATCCGGTGGGCGTTGGACTGTTGGCGCGGTAAAAGCGTTTCATCATTCATCCAGCCCTGCCGAGACGAGCAGGGCGATCAAGGGCCTGCTCTCCCGCTTTTATAGGAGAACAACGTGCCGCCCGAGAAAGATACACCGCCTGAACCAAAATTCAGTATCCATGATGTGGTAATCCGTGGCTCGCGCCCGCAGGATGCCGAAGCCATAACGGAAGTTCTCAACCTGCCTGGCGTGCGTTACGGTACTTTGCGTCAGCCGTTCCAGAGCGTTGAGAGAACCCGCAATTATATCGAAAGCGCTTCGCCTTCAGATATTTTGGTCTGCGCCGAATGGCATGGCAGGATCATCGGAAGTGCTGGTCTCCACCGCAAGACCGGCCGCCAGCACCATGTCGCGACCTTTGGCATCGGCGTGCACGACGAATTCGCAGGAAAGGGTGTTGGGACAGTCCTTCTGGGCACTTTAATCGATACGGCAGACAAATGGCATGACATTCGGCGCATCGAATTGGATGTCTTTGTAGATAATACGCCGGCGATCCGGCTTTACGAAAAGTTCGGTTTTGTCCACGAGGGCACGTTGCGCCAGAATGCTTACCGTAACGGTGAATACGTCGATGCGCATTTCATGGCCCGACTGCGCTGACCTCAAAAAAAGCTTACTTCCTCCAATTGCCGCCGATCGCGGGCGGAAGGAATCAAAATGATCGAGAAAGCCCTGCAGACTGTCCTAAAACTCTTAAGGCACCTCATCGTGGACGGCTTCGCAGGGGCTCTGGCGACGAAAGGTTGCGCAAAGGTACCCAACCCTGTTTGTTGTTGTCTGATTGGCACCATGCCCAGCCGTGCGTTTCTTCGATGACAAGTAGAATGTCTCCCCTTTGGCACGTAAGTTCTGTGACGGAGTATTGGCGGACGGCTCGCGTCACCCCGTCGCTGGAACTCACGAGAGAGTCCGGTACCCATCCAGCCTTGCCGTCCGGGCCCTCTGCCCAGAGCCATTTATGTCCATCCCATATATCCGTTTTTCCGGACAGACTGATTATGTCGCCGGCTATGACTGCGATCGGATCCGGGTATGTTGCTTTATGATCTTCGACGACAGACTTTTTCATGCTCATCCCGCCAGCAAGACGCCCACAGACGACATGAGAAGCCATCGGCGATTCCGCAAATCGATTTGCCGTGATAGCCTACGCCATGGCACATCTTTCAGGAACAGATCGCGCGCAATTGCTGCTTCTGCCGGAAGCAGTTGACGATTACGTCGGCCCGGACAACCCGGTTCGATTCATTGAGGCTTTCGTAGATGGCCTCGATCTTGAGGCCGCCGGCTTCGTGCGAGTGGCGGCGAAGGACACTGGCCGGCCGGGGTATGATCCGGGTGATCTTTTGAAGTTGTACGTGTTCGGGTATGTTTAACCGCGTGCAATCGAGCCGGTGGCTGGAGGCAGAGACCCAACAGCCATCGATGTTTGCACCAGAATGGCGCCGGTTTCCATTTCGCTCGGCGATCACCGGTACCAGCAAGGCCCAGATGATGGTCGACGTCACGCTTGCCTTCAGGCCATCGCTCGCGAGCTGATCGTCATCACAAGGAGAGCAAACGTCACGCGGGCGGAGGCGGCATTGAAAAAGCCGTCCCGGCTATCTCGCCGCGGATGCTCGATGCTTTACGCTG
>NZ_QOZG01000074.1 GCF_003335045.1 Paramesorhizobium salinisoli | reverse complement strand
CGTTTGCGCGTGAACGAACGTACGCTCGAGGTCTTGGCGGCAGCCGCCTGCGCTGCGGCTTCATCCATCACCAGTTCTTCGAGCTGCAATTCCATCTGGTCGATCAGGCGCGCCGTGCGCTCGGATCTCACACTGTCTATATTGACGTCCATATAGACAGAACATCCAGTGCGCCTCACTTCTCAGCAAGGCGGCCCTCCTCGCAGGCGTACGTTCAAAATCAAGAACGTTCCGGACCGTCTCTTAAACCACTATCGGCTCCAGCAGGCGGATCGTACCGGCATCTGCGTCCATCTCCACTTGCGCGCCGACGGGGAGACTGAGCTGATTGGCCACGTGGCCGATATTGGCGCCCGAGAACGCTGGCACCTTCAGTCGCGACAGATACTGGTCCAGGACCTGCGGTATGGTGAAACCGGCATAATCCGGATGGTTGCTGTTGCAGCGCGGGCATTGTCCGAAGATCACTCCGGCCAGCTTGCCCAGCAAGCCCGCGAGCGCGAGCCGGTTCAGCATCCGGTCAATCCGATACTGGGCCTCTCCCACGTCTTCGAGGAACAGGATCGCGTCATCGAAGTCGGGAAGCCATGGCGTGCCCATTAACGTTGACAGTATGGTCAGGTTGCCGCCGAGCAGCCGGCCACGTGCCTTGCCGGGCCGGATCATCGTCGTCTCCCAGCGATCCTGTACCCGGTCCTGTTCTGTTGTTTCATCGAGCAACGGGGTCCCGTCGGTGAATGTCTGCCGCCAGAAGCTCTCCCAACTTATGATGCCCCAGCGTCTGGAGAGATTTGGCGCGTGGACCGTGGGAAAACGCACGCGTGCGGCGAAAGCAAGGTGAAGCGCTGTGGCATCGCTCGAGCCGACGAGCAACTTGGGATTGGCGCGAAGCAGATCCCAGTCGAGCAAAGGTAACAATCGAGCGCTGCCCCAACCACCACCGCGAATGACGAATATGGCCCGAACCCTTCGTCCGCAAACATGGCATGGATGTCCGCCGCCCTGTCCCGATCGGTCCCCGACAGATAGCCGTAACGGTCGGAGACGTGCCGTCCCAGCTTCGCCGCAAGCCCCATGCTTCTGACGGTATTCTGAGCAGCTTCGAGGGGGAGCGGCTCATCGTCCGAACTGGCCGGAGCGATCAGATCAGACCAACGGTATCCCCAGCCTAAATCGTTCAGGCTTCCATGAGGATTTAGCCAGAGCTGTGGCCGGGAGCGTCAACGCAGAGACCATCCCCCCTACGCCGCTAAGGATCGTGTGCCTGGTGAGCATCACTGGACCATAGCCGCCGGTGGCTGATCACGGCTAGCGCCACCGGAATTGCTTCCGCCTGAGCTATCCCCACTCGCACGGGTGCCACTACCGTCGCCGTTCATGTTCTCGCCATCGCGACCACCGAAGCCAATTCTTCGCTTTTCAATTCGCGCATCTTATCTCCCAAGTCTATGGGCTATCTGCTCGTACAGTGCGGCAGACCCGCAATGATCATCTAAATTTTCTCATAGAAAAGGGGCGTCGACGCCCCTTTTTCGCAGAAGATCAAATGTTCGCATCGAGCGGTGCTTCAACCGCCTCAAGCACTTCCGCCGCTTCGCCACTCGCTATGACAGGCGAACCATCCATTTTAACGGCTTCATTCACCTCGCCGCATCACGATCTGGCTACGTTGAATGTCGATTCTGCCTAGCGCTCGTGGACAAAGGGTATCCATAGTTTGACTGCTGCGATGGCGACAAATCCGAGATATGATTCCTTGGTCTTGTCATAGCGTATTGCAACGCGCCGCCAGTTCTTGAGCGTGTTGAAGAGGC
>NZ_QOZG01000073.1 GCF_003335045.1 Paramesorhizobium salinisoli | reverse complement strand
GGCCATTCCACTATTGAAGTTGATGTGTAAGCTCGCCCAGTCTGCGGATCGATACCTTGATCGCTTGGTTCCAGTGGTGGCCGCAACTCACCCGAAAACAATTGCGATAGTTGCCCGATGCCGAGAACAAGGCACCTGGAGCGAAGCACAGGTTCTCCGCCAAGGCACGCTTGAACATCACGTTTGTATCTACGGTGGGAGGGAGTTCTGCCCAAAGTACGAAGCCACCTGCCGGATTTGATATGCGGCTGCCTGCCGGCAGACATCTCATCAATTCAGAACGCGTCTCGTGGACACTCTTTCGCAATATCTTGCGCAAGCGACGAAGGTGCCGATCGTAGGCACCTGACTGAATATAACGCGCAATTGCAATCTGCGGCAGAGGTGCTGAGCACAGTGTGGTCGAGAACTTCCGCTTGACCAGATTGTGCATCCTTGACTTGCTGCGTATCCATCCGACGCGATATCCAGGCGCCAGAGATTTGGAAAAAGAACTGCAGTAGATAACCTCAGTTGCGCTCGACAAGGATATGAATGGCTTGGGTCGCGCATCGCCGGTGTCCAAATCACCGTAGACATCGTCCTCGATCAGCGGCGTATTGAAGCGTCCAAGAAGTTCCAGCAGCGTTTCTTTTAAACTGGCGGGCATCGTCGCCCCCATTGGATTAGAAAAACTGGACGATAAGAGGCAAGCAGAAACGCCACCTTTGCGAAGGTGACCTTCTAACGCATCCAAGGAAACACCCTTATGATCAGTTGGAAGTTCCAGAGCCTTGAGACCCAGCGTTTCCATGATCTGAAGAACCCCAAAATAAACCGGCGATTCCACCGCAACTGTGTCTCCAGGCTCTGTGACCGCCTGCAGCGCGAGATAAAGGGCTTCGGTGCAGCCGTTGGTGATCAGGATATCGTCGATTTCCGGGAAATCCCCCATGGCCGCGTGTCTTCGTGCGATCTGTTGGCGAAGCTCGGACAGTCCCATCGGCGTCCCGTAAATGTTTAAGTTGCCATCCGCCGCCTTGTTCAGGCGATTCATGAGCCGATCCAGCCGAGCGGTTTCCAATACATCGGTGGCCGGAATGGCGCATCCGAAGGGTGCCATCTTGGGGTTGGATGCATGCTCAAGCAGCGCCAAAGAGGGCTTGCTGACCGAAACGGTCGCAGCACTTCCATTCGGGCGGGTTCTCGACGGCAGTTTCGCTGCCGGTCGTCCCTTGTCGCAAACGTAATAGCCGGACTTGGGACGGGCTTCGATCATGCCCGACGAAAGCAACTCACCATAAGCGGCCTCGACGGTGGCGACGCTGATTTGTTTCTGTTTGGCCAATCCGCGCAGAGACGTCAATTTGGCGCCCGTTGGCAGATCTCCTGACGCGATACGCAGCGACAGTTCCGAGGCGATCCTCATGTAAAGCGGCATGGAGGCGGCGGGGCCGGCCGATGCGGCTTCATCTGTACTGTTCGAATTTCTCATATCTGCATCTGTACCGGACATCCGGCGCGTGTCAAATGCGGCAGTACCAATTCAAGGAGGCACCACGTGACCAATTACCGGGCCGAGAGACCGATCAACATCGCGGAGAAGATGAACCTGATCCAGGATCAATGGACTCCGCGGATCATTGCCGAAATGAACGACTATCAATTCAAGGTCGTGAAGCTGGAGGGCGATTTCGTCTGGCACGATCATCCCGACACCGCCGAGACATTCCTGGTCATCGACGGAGAGCTTCGCATCGATTTCCGCGATGGATCGGTAACTGTCCGAACCGGAGAACTCTACGTCGTGCCAAAGGGCGTGGAACACAAACCTTTTGCGGAAAATGAGGTTCAACTGCTGCTGATCGAGCCTAGGGGAACGCCCAATACCGGCACCGCCGGGGGCGAGAGAACGAAAGACATAGACGTATGGATCTAGTTGCCCGCAATTCCCTGATGGGCCGATCTCGGACTTTCCTCCAGTCTTG
>NZ_QOZG01000072.1 GCF_003335045.1 Paramesorhizobium salinisoli | reverse complement strand
CGAGTTGACGAGCAATGGCGGTCCCGTCGCCCGATGCGGTAGCGAATACGCGGGCGCCGGCATTCCGTGCGAACTGGATGGCAAAGCTTCCGACGCCGCCTGCGCCAGCGTGAATAAGGATCGATTGCGGCACCCGAAGGCGCGGCATTTGCCGGGCCTTCTTCTTTGGGTGACAGTTTGACACCTGACCGAAAACGAGGTAACTTTTTGACACCTGAAGCCGGAACCGAAAGGGAACAACCGATGAACACCAAAAGCCAATTTGCGACGGTGAAGCTGCCTCTGCAGCTGGTCGACCAGGCCCGCCAGGAAGCCGCCGTGTTCCATCGCTCGATCGGTGGCCAGCTCGAGCATTGGGCTTCGCTCGGCCGTGCGGTCGAGAATGCGCCCGGCTTCACCCTGGACCGCGTGCGTGCAGCGGTCGAGGGCCGCTTTGACCCTGCCGATTTAAGCCCTGTCGAGCGGGAATATTTCTACGACGCGATGGACGACATCATGGCGCAGCCTGGCGCGAACGAAGAGGCCAACCTGCAGGCGCTGGTCAGCGCCGGCGGCGCGGTCGGCATGGACGATCAGGGCCGCCTGGTGCGCTCGCGCAAGGGCGGCACGACTGAGGTCATGGGCTGAGCATGGAAGACCGTCGGCCAACGCTTCACGTCATTGCCGGCCCGAATGGCGCCGGCAAGACGACGCTGTACCGAAACCGCATCAAGGATCGCTATCCAGAAGCGGAATTCGTCAACGCCGACGAGCTCGCGCAGCGCGAGTTTGGCCATTCTGCGAAGACGCTCACCGAATCCCAGCGCGGGCAAGAATTGGCCGAGCAGCGCCGGCAAGAGCTCATGGCCGGCCGCAAGAGCTTGGTTACGGAAACGACGTTCTCTCACCCGTCGAAGCTGGACCTGGTCAAAGAGGCGAAGCAGGCGGGCTATGAGGTCATCGTCTACCACGTCAACGTCCGCAGCGCAGAGCTGTCCGTGAAGCGCGTAGAGGCCCGCGTCGCCGGCGGCGGGCATCCAGTACCAGAGGATCGCATTCGACAGCGGTACGAGCGCAATCAGCCATTGATCCGTGAGGCGGCGAAACTGGCCGATCGCGCCTACATCTTCGACAACTCAGCCCTGGGCAAGCCACACACGCTCACGGCCATTCTTGCGAAGGGCAAAGCGGTCCGCGTCGACGATCGCGTGCCGGCGTGGGCACGTGAGCTCTATGCCGATGAGTTCAAGCATTTCTCGCAGTCCCGGCTCAATCGACCGGCGGCGAGCTTTGCCGAAGCGACGCAGATCGCCAAGACGCAGCTGGGCGACCAGGCGAAGACATACATTCCGCGGCAAGGGCAATACACGGGCCCGATGATTGGCGAGACGGATCTGCATATCGTGCAGAAGATCGGCAATCGGTCGGCTGTGGCGCATTTCCGTTCGTCGCTCGATCGCGTGCCGCCGATCGGTGAGGCGGTCGAGGTTCAGTACGACAAACACGGCAAGGCAACCGTGCGCACGTCTCGTCAGGTCGAGGAGGACAAGGCGGAAGCCGAGACCTTTCGCACGAAGGCGGCCCAGGAAGGGGTGAAGGTCTATCCGGACCTAGGCCCGGCGTACGCTCTCGTAAAGGCCGCAGAAGCGCGTGTAGGCGCCTCTCGGCCGTCTGAGGCGGCTAGGGTAGCCGAAGCCCTGCGCAACGAACTTGCAGGCCGCCTAGAGCGCGGGGAAAGACTGCCGGAAGTGCGCCGGGTCCAGCAGGCCGATAGGACCAGGGACAGGGGCGGTCAAGAACGATAAGATTCGACGGACTGGAGGAAACGGCAATGCAAACCTGGGAAATTCTTGCTGTTGCGATTGGTGTTGGCCTGGCCATCGTTGGCATCGTGGCTGTCAACAGCCACGGCAATGCGTGCTTCTGGGGCTCGTTGAGGATCGCTGTTCGAAGCTGATCTAATTACAATCATATGGAACGGTGAAGTGTACTGAACCGGTCAAGGCGGACAGTGACGCGGAGCGAGTATATATAAGCAGTCTCACCCGC
>NZ_QOZG01000071.1 GCF_003335045.1 Paramesorhizobium salinisoli | reverse complement strand
AGGAGCGGCCCGATCACCGCCCATTCTTCATCCGTCAGTCCTATCCGTTCGCCCAAGGCTGCCTCCAAATGGAAGCCTTGAATCAAAATTCGGTTCCTCAGTCAATCTTTGTCCACGAGCGCTAGATCGTTCACCGGCCCTTTTACCCAGACAAACATTATTCCCGTCCCGCTTCAACTGCATCGTTTGGCGATTCGTGCTAAAATACGCGCCATGGAATCGCTTGGGATGATCATTTTCGAAACGGCCATAGTCGCCTGCGCCATCGCGTGGGGCGAAAAGGGTATCGTCGGCGTTCAACTGCCGGAAGCCGATGCAGCGGCAACGCAGGCGAGGCTGCAAAAACGGGTTCCGCTGGCAGGAGCAGCCGGCTCCCGCTTCCGTCCGGGATGTGATCGACCGCATTGTTGCGCTTCTTAGGAGACCTGTGCGCGGGTAGCGCTTCTGATTTATATTGAGAGGTTTCGGCAGGGCTGCGGCGTTTGAGGCAGCGGCCTTCACTGTCACGCTGCTGCAATGATCTCAGACCGCGTTTGAGGTTGTAGGCGATAGCGGTGAGATGAACCTGGAGGGCGGCCTTGGCCAATCCTCGCCACCGCATGCGACGAAGGCCATAGCTTCGCTTCCAGGTTCCGAAGATCTTCTCGATCCGACCTCTTATCGGTGAATGGGCTGGTCCAGGCCTTCAGACGGGCCTGCGTCTCGGCTTGATGCGCTCCCACATGCCAGTGGCGACAATGCGCATGATCGTCATCGAGACGTTCGGACGGTGGAGGCAGCCGCGCGGACCGCCGAACCCCTCCATGGCCCGGCATGGCAGAACCCAGCCTTCAGCCACAGGCACTCAGCCTGCGGCAACGGATCCGCACACGTCCATGGTGATCATCGACAGACAGAACCGCGCCCAGCCACCCGCCGGGCCGTTAACATCGCGCGGAGGCGCAACAAAGCGGCCTGTCCGCCTCCATCACGGCGCTTCCCGATGACAGCCGTGCTATCGCCGACATCAGCCAAAACTCGAAATCCCCATAGATATCCGCCTGTGGCCCGCGGGTTCCTTCCTCGGGGACTTTCGTACGCCTGCCGGTCGTCATGCGTCATGATCCTGCCAGTGCCGCCGTCGTCATCATGCTGCGTAGCCTGAAGATGCATGGCATGTCCCAAGCCGTCAGTGACCTGATCGAGCAAGGTGCTCCAGCCTTCGATGCAGCCGTGCCGATCCTGTCCCAGTTGCTGAAAGCCGAAATGGCCGAGCGCGAGGTCCGGTCCATCGCCTATCACATGAAGGCTGCCCGCTTCCCGGCCTACAAGGACATCTCCGGATACGACTTCGCCGCCAGCGAGATCAACGAAGCGACGGTGCGCCAATTGCACAGATGCGAGTTCATCGACGGGGCGCAGAATATCGTGCTTGTCGGCGGACCGGGTACAGGCAAAACACATGTGGCGACCGCTCTCGGAGTCCAGGCGATCGAGCATCACCGCCGCAAGGTCCGCTTCTTCTCGACCATCGAACTGGTCAATGCGCTTGAGCAGGAGAAGGCTAAAGGCAAGGCAGGCCAGATCGCTGAGACGCTGGTTCGTCTCGATCTGCTGATCCTCGATGAACTCGGATACCTTCCGTTCAGCGCGTCAGGTGGAGCGCTGCTCTTCCACCTGCTGAGCAAGCTCTATGAGCGCACCAGCGTCATCATCACCACCAACCTCAGCTTCAGCGAATGGGCCACCGTCTTCGGCGACGCGAAGATGACCACCGCTTTGCTCGACCGACTGACCCACCGTTGCCATATCCTGGAAACCGGGAACGACAGCTTCCGCTTCAAAGCCAGCTCGGCCGCAGCAGCCCAAAAGAGAGGAGAAAAAGTGAACCCCTTGACCATATCCTGATCAGAAAACCATACTTAGAGGTGGCTCACTTCTGGGTGGAAAAATGGAGTGCCCCCTCGGGCTGGACCAGCGAGGCGCTTCAAACTAAGCCGCCTGCTGGGCGAGTTGGGTTTCAAATTCTGTTGGCGATCTGTAGCCAAGGGCTGAGTGCAGCCGCCTGGCATTGTAGATCTCCTCGATGAACCTGGGCAAGCGTTCGGCC
>NZ_QOZG01000070.1 GCF_003335045.1 Paramesorhizobium salinisoli | reverse complement strand
CGACACTCTCCGGGTCTGATCAATGTCGGAATCCTTCTGCTTGTCCATGGTATGCAACCATGTCGCCACATCGTTGTTTCAATCAATAAATTTTGGTTTCTATCAATGTAGTTCTATTCGTATCTATCAATGCTTTTAGGCGGTATCTCGATGTGACGTGCTTATCCTCTTTCAAAAGTTGCTTGAAGGCAATAGGCATTGGGAAAAAGAGTTTACGGTTTGTCAGTCTGATAACTGATTGTGGAAATGTCATTCAATGGACATACCGCGAGGCCGTCTCCTGAGGCAGTTGGAAACTCAGCCCGTCTATGTATCCGGCGCAGTTTCCTGTGCTCAATTGGTCACGAGAGCGGCCGCATTCACAGCGCAGCAAGGGACGGGTCGGTTCATCCATCGTTGAGATGAGACGTGATCTCTGCGTCAGGAGAGATTAAGTGGAGATCGCCGCACCGTTCCAGCGAATGAACAGCGCCTCGCGATTCACATGACCCCGGTTGAGAAGAAATCTGCTGCGATCAGCAACAGAGAGCCGGAGTTTTCAGTTGCAAGATCGTCGCGCAGCCGATCCGCGTAAGCTGCTTGCTGCCGCGGATCGGCAAGGTTCTGGCACGCTGCATGGGCGGGTCGAAGGACATGCCTGCCCGGAAATGGAGCATCGATCCCTGCGATTTCTCATACTTCACCATGATATGGGGGTTACACCGGAAGCGGCGAACGGCTCCAGTGCTATTTGCATCAGCAGGAAAAGGTGGCGCGTGTGTACCGGCGAGGCGGCCATCGCGGAGATACTGTGCCAGCACCTTGGCGACGGCTGCAGCACTGGCAGGAAACGAGACCGATCTCGGGCAGCTCGGCCTGAGGCGCGTCACGGTGCGTGAGGTGACGCTCTGCGGATGTCGCCGAACGGGGCGGGGCTGCTTCGCTTGACTTCGGGCTCGATAACCAACCCAGCCCGAAGCAAGTCATTTGCGTCGCACAAAATTGCGAAGTACAGATGCTCAGGCCGCATTCGTTCAAGTGTTTGTCGGGGCCTGCGCTGTCGGGATTGGACCGTACGTTTTCACGCCTGGAGTCAGCTCGATGTAATAATCGATATACGATACTTTCATATGTCCCTGATACGCAGAAAAGCCCGTGGCGTATTCGGTGGCCAGCTTGGCCAGGGTAGATCCTCCCGATGAGGGTATCGTAACCGTGACGACATAATCCGGGTTGGACGGGCCTTCATGGACATCATGAGACATGTCGTATCCATTCATATAGAACAGAAAAGTGACGGGCCTTCCACCATAGACGGTTGCCGCCAGTTTCTTCAACTGAACAGAAAGCCCGTTTCCTTGGGTGAGCGTATCATTCGTGATGACCCCATTCGACAGATATAAAATCACCGCCTGGGGCAGATCCTGATCGCGCTTGCCATCGCCGGGCTGATCAGGAGGTATATTAACCGCCGCTGGTTGTATGTACGTATAGAACTTGCGGGCAAACTTTGAGCCAAACAAGGTGCCGTCCGGATTTTGCACGAAAAATCCGAGAAAATTCTCACTTGATGATGGCGGAACGGTTTCCAGGTCTTTGATCGATGACTTGAGATAGTTGACGCTGAGCCTCGGGTCTTGCGTAATCGGCATGAAGCCGTACTGGCTGCCGACCTGGTTATTCAGGACAAAAAAGTAGGTCGCGTCCTGGGACAGATTGGGATCGTTATTCGGCCATCCGTTCAATAGAGAAACAGGAAGATCAGTCTGAGTCGGAGAGAGTTGAACATATGTTCCATACTTATAGCTCTGGATACCGAAAGGTATCAATTCACCCCAACCGAGATCGTTGAGCGAATCGCCCCCATAGTCCGCGCTTGCGAAAAAGAGGGTATCCACGAAACCCATATCCGCATTGTTCACCCTGGGAACAGCCGTGAGTGCGTAAGGTCTTTCAGACATAACCCAGGCACTGGCAGCACCGCCGGTTACTGACGTTGAGAAAGCATAGAAAATATTGTCGCCGGCCTGGACCGTGGGCAACTGGGCAGCGCCGGTGCCAGTTCCCTTGGCCGGATCCCAGAAAGTCAGCCCGAAATCAGTGGGAGAAACCCTCCAGAACACGTCGACGCCTGCGACGGGGGTGCTGTTTATGTCCGCGACGTTGACCTGCCATGCGCTATAATTTCCGGTCGCCGGTTTGGTTCCCGCCGCCGTCACGGGCGTCGTT
>NZ_QOZG01000069.1 GCF_003335045.1 Paramesorhizobium salinisoli | reverse complement strand
CAGGATGAATGCCTTTTGAGCATCCGAAAACTGCGATGCCTTCATCGTTTTCCGTTCCTTTCCCAGCCAGGAAAAGCCACCGGAAAACTCTAACCATAACTGGTCCAGTTTGAAGGGCGCAGATCACCGATCCGAAAGCTTGCTGCCCTCGATGCGAATCGATGACCCAATGCTTTCGATGGTGGCGACACGCCGGAGCGCCGAAAGCCGCTCGGGCGCCAATGTTCTCAAAGCGCGCCAAGCGCCTTTCGGAACAACGCCGGACGCAAGGGGCTGCCGAAGCAGCCGTGGGGGGCCGCATCGCGTTTGGGTGGGGGGTGGGTCGCGATGCGGCTTCATTCCAAACGGAATGCAGCTAACTATAGCAACTCGCTCGCTTGATCAAATGAACGAAACATTTCGGTTGCCAACATATCACCATTGCAGGGGAAGTCTGCAAGGCGATGGCTGTTTCTCGCTTATTCCAGCCCTAGCTTTTTCCTCAGTTCGGCATTTTCCTTGTGCAGACGTTCGGCAAGCAGGCTCTTCAAACGTTTATTTTCTTCCTCAAGCGCCAACAAGTCCATGAGATCATTGCTCTTTGAAACTGGGACTGCCGCAGCCTTCTTCCAGTGATAATAGGTCTGCTCCGATATGCCGGCCTGCTTGCCTGCACTCTTGATACTCTGCCCGCGACTGATGGATTGTTCGATATCGCTGAGAATTTGGGCGCGTTCCTTTTGGGAATGAATCTTCCGGCTGGTCCGGGCAACCGTTGTCGAAGCGTCGGTTTTCTGAGGTGCCGACCGGGCTTCATTCTTGCTGATGGTCTGTTTGGTTTTTGCTCCTGCTTTACGTGGTTGCCGCGCCGCCGTCTTCGTTTCAGTAGCCTCAGCTTCGGTCGTCGCTTCAGGAGCGCTCTGTGCGGTTTCAATTTCCTGCTGCGGGTCCGTCATAGGGTGCTCCAAGGGCTTGCGAGTGTTTACAGCATTAACGGGCAGCATACCAATAAGGGAATGATTCGGAAGTTTGGCAACAGATTTTTCTTCTATTGGCTCGGCAATAAACGCAGAAAAATCGATATCAGCCCAGATGGAACGATTTTGTTTTTGTAGGGTGCGCTTTTTTTTGACTTCCACAACGAACGGTCGGCTTTGGTGCCTCATAAATTCCTTCCCGACAGAAACGACTTGAATAGAGGATGCTACGGCGTCAATCCAAACTTAAAATCTCTGACCGTTTCAATCCCGGCTCTTCCTCGATTCGATAGATATAATGCACCATCAAAGCTTATCCAACAGCTATTAGCGAGCTGCCGGGCACTGACGGAGCCACCGAATGGAATTGGCCCGCTCCGAAGACAGAGTTCTGGAATGTCACGAGATCTCTCCAGTCGCGCAGAATAACGTTTTCCAGATCGCCAGCTTTGTCATCGTGCCTGTCACGCTCTTCCGGTTGGGAAGCGAATTCGGCGTCCTCCCAAGCGCTGGACTCGAAGACGACGAAGTCGAGACCCTCGCCGATCCTTCCGAGTACGGGCCGGCTAATAGAGCCGGCTTCCTTCTTCCGGAGGGTGCCGCTTGCGAGCGGCAGGCGGGAAGGGAAGCTTCGCCGCGGCTGGCCCGAGCGGCGGCGCACAGTGCAAATTCGCAGCTTGCCAGCCGCGCCCTTGCCTCCTTTGCTCTTCGCGGCGTCCGGGAAGGTGTTCCGCAAGGTGCGGAAAAAGGGAAACGGACGGAAAGGCGGACGCGAGGCGCGTCGGGAAGGAAAATGGAAAAAAGTGAACTGGAAGAACTGCGGGTGCCATGCGCGGCCGTGCTGGAGCCGGGCGGATTTGCGGTGGATCTTAAGGAAAGCACGCGCAGGGCGGTCAAATACCGTCGCGGCGACGACATCATCATCGTTATCCACGAGGTAGGGGGGTGGTTCGATCCGCTGTCCGATGCAAAGGGCGATGTGTTCACTCTCGTCGAGCATCTGCGGGGAATGACTTTTATAGAAGTCCTTGACCATGTTGCTTCATTGGTTGGCTTCGTTTCGAAAGAGCCGGTCTGGATGCGTACTGCGCGCGTGGCGGAGCCTATCGCATCCATACCGGTTCGATGGGCGAAGCGTCGCAGACCGTGGCCGGGATCGATGACCTGGCGCTATCTCCGCGACGAACGAAGATAACGTAAAGAATCTTTCGCATTTTCAGATTTGACGGCTCCTTCTACAATAACGGAAGGAGCGAAAGGATGGACGACGAGAAGGATGCTGTGATGGGTCAGGTGATCCGGATCGACGAAGCGCGGATCAAGGATCACCTTGGTGAGATGGTGCGCGGGACGGTTGAGAGGCGCTGAA
>NZ_QOZG01000068.1 GCF_003335045.1 Paramesorhizobium salinisoli | reverse complement strand
GCTGGAACCCATCGGAAATATACCCCCAGCCGAAGCCGAGGAGCGATATTACGCCATGCTGGACGAACCGGCATTGGCTGCATAACTTAAACCAAATAGCCTCCGGCAAACCCGGGGCGGTTCAGTCTCGTCGCGCCTAACGCCGTCAAGAAAGACTTTCACCGTGGTGCGGGCGCGCAAATCGATCTCAGAGGGCGTTGGCATCTCGCCGAGCTGAAGCACAGCTTTCAGATGGATGTTTCCACGGAGCATTCCGTGAAACTGGCGGGCACCGGCTTCGCAATCCGCTAGATCGATTTCACCGGCCTGCCTCGCATTTGCGAGAATTCTTGAAAGCACCGCGACGGCCGGCTTAGGGCCATGCTGAGCGTAGACGCGTGTCGCATCGGGGTAGCGGTCAGCTTCAAGGATGGCCGCGTAACAAACTTCCAGCATGGACGGTGCCATCATCGCCTCTAGAAGATTGCGTCCAATGATGACGAGCAATTCTCTGAGAGGCAGCGAAAGCTGATCGGCGCTGAGGCTCAGTGCATTTGACGAGTACTGGCTGACAAGGTTGGTGAACTGGTTGACGAGAAGTTGCTCTACATTCTCGTGCCGCGTTGCTTTTTCCCGTAGTAGCTCACGGTAGAGGCCGTGCGGCGTCCATGCCCAGCTTGACCGCCCAAGCAAAAAAGACGTGAGAACCGCGCAGTTTGACCAACCGCGAAACTGGCTAGCTTTACCGGGGACCGCCTCACGGACTCGGAGAATGTCGCCCGTCCCACCCCACCGGAGAAATTTGACGGCATCGGCTGGCGGCAAGATCGTCACCATCATACGCGACCACCACGGCTCAACAAGCAGCCAACTCCCGGTGTTCGTGGGCCGCATGGCAAAGACGTGCTTGTGCTTATGGTTGACGAATCGATGCCACCATTGCTGTTTGAGGCCGGGTACGAAGCAGATGATCCAGTCGACGGGATCGACGGTCACCAGGGATCCATTCTCGTCAACGCTGTTTACCAAGTCCGCAGGGACATCGCCGACGACCTTCAGCCTTGGGGGGCTTCCTGTATTTCGTCTCAGCCAAGACTTTCTTGTCAGCCAAGCATTATCGACCATCGCGCTCATGGGTTAACGCTCCTCGCGGTTGCACATCCATGAACGAACCTCTCAATGCCGGCCCTGACGCGGTCGGCGACCGTTCTTTCCTGAATAGTCCCAGGGTTCAGCATGAGTGCCTGATAGAGCGGCTCCCACAGAAGTCCCAACAGTTGCTCTGAATATAACTGAGGGTCCGATATCGCAAGAATGCCTCTTTCGTCTGCTTCCGACAGGAACTCCTGCAGCTTCAATGTGACGATCGCCGGCCCGGCTTCGTATACTCGCTTCTTGAGAGGAGGATTACGCGCACCTTCGGCCATCATCATCCGAATGAACCCGACCAGCGTGGTCGAACATTCCTTGCAAGCAGCGAGTCCGAAGGCGATGAGCGTATCGCGTGCATCTTCTACAGTGCTCGGCCTCCTCGCCAATGGCTGCGATGTGAGAAAGGCTTTGCGTTCGGCAATCGCAACGATCAAGTCGTCGATGCTTTCAAATGTCGAGCGGATATCTGTTTCCGAATATCCGGCACGTACCAAAATACCATTAAAGCTGGCGAGCGCGTTGCTCGGATCAGCGAGAGCCTCGCTGATCGCCAGCACGATGTCGGTTCGAGCATCCGGCCTCGATTCCGCTTTGTTCGGTCGAACGGTTCCCGGCGCAACAAGCCGGCCGACGCGGACCTTGCGGTTGCCGACAACGCCGCTGACCGGTGCGCGTACCACGGTGTTGTCGAGATCAATTTGAGCGAGATCGCGCGCGGCCTGCGCCTGCGCGACAGCCGCGACTGCAGCCTGGCACTGAGCCGCAGGAACAGCGATGCGTTGCTGCTGTACATCATCTCTCATCTTCATCTCCTTTTTCAGCTCGGTTGCCGCGCCACCTCTTCTCATCACGGTGGGGTAGCCGGTGCGATGACAATGGAGCAGTCCGGGGCACCAGCCTATTCTACGCAGGCATCTGTCGAATGATGCCAAAGTCTAGGTGGCTGGCCGCGGTGGTGGGAGAGAGCTGGCTCGGAATCGGACAGCGGGTATAAATGGAATTCTTGCCTGACTTTGGCTTAGTTGCCGGAAACAGGAGAGAACATGACGAGACGACTGCGCCGGAACCACAGCCCGCTTTGTCAACGGCGGAGTAAAAACCGGCCACGCGGCGGCGCAAAAGTCGGCCACCTTGGCGCGCGCATGAGACCCGTGGGAGGGCGTAGCCCGAGCGGGGGTCTCATGCGCGCGTTGTGATTATTTGAA
>NZ_QOZG01000067.1 GCF_003335045.1 Paramesorhizobium salinisoli | reverse complement strand
CTGATCGAGCCTAGGGGAACGCCCAATACCGGCACCGCCGGGGGCGAGAGAACGAAAGACATAGACGTATGGATCTAGTTGCCCGCAATTCCCTGATGGGCCGATCTCGGACTTTCCTCCAGTCTTGCTATCGTGTTCGGGCATTGCTCTCCTGCCTGATCGGGAACCGTCGACGGCCCAGGCGTCAGCGCCGAGCAAAGGCGTTTAAGTGCTATTTCCCATCGCATCAAGCTTGGTTCGAAGGATGACCATCACTTTGTCTTCCAATGCTGCGTAAGCGTTTCCGTATTCATCAAATCCAACGGCCCCGGCCCACGTTGTTGTCGGAATGCTACCGATATATGTGTTCTTGTCGGTATCGATGACCTGTACGGCGCCGGTGAAGTCATTAAATTGTACAGTAGCGCAAGCACGAGGAGCGACCGGACTGCACGCAATTTGGCAAGGGGCATCTCCTGGTATAAAAATGGATGCTACCCTGGCGTTTTGCGAAATATCGATGACAGCGACGCTAAGATCGCCGCTCGCAGTCTGTGCATCGCCCAATCCGACGAATATTTTTTTATTATCAAAAGACACATCGTGTGTAATTGCGAAGTCAAAGAAGTCCTTGACGAGGCCCGCTTCTCGCTGTGTGCTCAGGTCCACACGCGCCATATAACTACGAGGATACCGTCCATACGGGTCGCCGCCGCAATATGCATAATCGCCATTCCTTGTGATCGTCACCCAGTGCGCCGATCCATCGAGTTGCGGGCTGAGAGGTATTGGTACAGCTGGGTTAGGCGAGTCCATATTGAGCGCATAGAGCACGTTCCCTGCTGGAAAATAAGCCATCCGTCCGTCCGGCGAGAAGGCGTTATTGAAGCTGAATGCAGGAACGCGCTTCTCCTGCTTGGCTACGTTGGTTGTCGTGTTGATGACATTCAATGCGCCACTGAAGCACGTCACATAAGCTTGTCCAATCGAGCTGCAAACCGGGAACTGTGGCTCGATCCCATAGAGATTCTTCACATCAGGCAGATAAGAATAACCGAATGCATCGCCCTTTCGTCTGACATCGAAGACATGAACTACGTCTGGATTCCAGCCGCAGGTGTAAAGTCGCTTGTTATAGGTACTGTAGCCTACACCCCATGTGTTCCCTGGCAGTTTTTCAGATAGGGAGCTCCATTTCGCTGCCCCTTTCGAACTGCCGGTCGGTAGATAGCCGATGTCATTCACTGTCATGGATATGGGGTCTGAAGTCATTATTATGGTCCTGTTCCCTCAGTGCTAATTGTTCCTTGATAAAATCGTATCATGAGGGGCTATAAATAAAACAACCGCATCTGAAGATGGTTATCTCATTGTAATTCCAATATAATATATAAAATAACTGATATCTATTTGCTCGAACCAAATCAGGACGGCGGCGCTGAAATCTGTCAATCGGCCCTTTAATTGCGGGACTTAGTCAAGTCTGTTTTGTCCGTGCCGGGGTCATGGTCCTTTTCGAGGTCACCGCAACCACCGTCCCGGCGGGACATCACAGGCCCATTTCAGCCCTGCGATTTCGGGTGAAGGTAGAGGAGGTGTCAGGCCGGTTCCTTGCCCCACTGGAACGAGGTGCCGTCTGTCCAGATGCAGTGCAGGATGACGGCCAGTTTGCGAGCAACAGCGACCTGCGCCTTTTTCATTGCGACGACCGCCTGGTCTGATCCGAATACCTTTTGCCAGCGTCCTGATGCGCCGGTGTCGGAACGTCCCTGCCGGGACGTGGGTACGGTGATTCCGCAAGATGGGGTGCAACCGCAGTTGACCGGCGGATTGCGTCAACCACATTGGAACACTCGACCTGCGAAGCCCATCATGCGGCGACCGTGTATCGACCGCGAAGACGACCCTGCTTCCGGCACACGCGCAATCCAGACTCGGCCCCTGCATCGTTCGCTCACCGGCACTGGCCTCAGTTCCGGTTGGACAGATCTTTGAAAAAACGCTTGCAAAACGTCGCGCGATTAGATGACTTAGTTGAGCCGGGTGACCGCCAGCTTTCGCAGGAGTAGGGATAGATTTTGTGACCTGGCGGGCGCCAAAAGGTAGCTGATGCATCCCATCCAGGCCCGTATTGGCTTCCGGCTTGCATTTGAAACCAGTGATTTTGAGAACACCAAACTCCTTGTGCTCACCGGTACTATCTTCAAATGCATTTCCCACCACTAGGCCGGACACGGCTTCGGGATATTGAACTGATGGGGTGGATGCCCCCTCCGGCGGGCATCGGCGTATGATGCCAGCCCAGCGCCATGGTGGCGCTCAAGGAGGAAAGGCAGATGACAGCGGTGCATATCCTTGCGATCGACCTCGCAAAG
>NZ_QOZG01000066.1 GCF_003335045.1 Paramesorhizobium salinisoli | reverse complement strand
CCGACCAGACGATGTCCGCCTGCTGGAACGGCGCTCCGCCACTGGCATGCACGTAATTCCCATTCAGCGGATACGAATTGCCGCATGTAAGCGTGTTCCCTTGCGGCGAACTGATCGTGATGACGCCCTTGGGATTCTCAACCGGCGTGATCATAATCTGTTGTGAAATATTCCAATTAAACCACGCCCCTGGATCGTATCCGGGGAATGGGGAAGATGTAAGAATTAAAAGATTGGGGCCGCCCTGGTCGCCGAGGCCGGGCATGAAGATGTTGGCCAGATTTCCTCCCGAAGAATCAAAATTAATAAAATAGGATTGTAGCGAAACGGTGGAGAGTTGTGGGTATAAGTAACCGTCGTCCAAGACAGCTCCACCATAGATATATTGTCCATTTGGCGCTTGAATCGTCCAAAGGGCCTGGTATGGGACGATTGTAAATATGCAATTGGCATCCGGTGTTTGTGTAATCTTGTGAACAGAGTTATTTGATGGATCATATTGAAGGTAATACTGTCCATCGGCCGTCCGCAGATAGGCAAAGTATGTTTGCCCGTTGTCCGCCGATAGGACGGCGCCCGCCGCCGCCCTATCGGGGGTCTGGCTAGGCGTAGTCGGCTTGCCGGTACCGTTTGTCATGATAATTCTCCCTTTGGATTTTTTGCTCGGTTATCTGAGTGAACGAATGGTCGTCGTTCAGCGCGGCCGGTCGGGCCTTCTGCCCGTCGCCAGGAGCCTGTTCGCGACTTGAGGGTTCCGTTGGCGGAACCGGCGACGATGCCGAGGCTCTGGGGGAGACGGCGCACTGGCATAACCAATGCGCCGGCCTGTCTTATGCGGCATCAGGCCAAGTCGCCCGACGGCACAATGATTTATGCCTCGTCACTATCAGGTGCTGGTCGAGGCCTGGGCAGTTGGGAAGGGACCGTAAACTTTGGTGCCGACCGGGTCTTCAATATAATAATCGACATAGGATATCTTCATGTCGCCCATAAATGACGCAAAGTTTAACGCATATTTGCTAGCCAGCTTGACCTTGCTTGCGCCCGTCGCGGAAACCGTTGTCGCGACCCTATAGTTCGAATTGCTCAACGGGCTTTCCTGACGCACGTCGTCTTTACTCTGCGCAGCCGGCTGATATCCATTCATATAGAACAGGAAGGTAAGGGTCTTGCCTTGATGAACCGGTATTTTTTTCAGCTGCACGGCAAGTCCGTCCCCGCCATAAGTGAGCGTGTCCCTCGTGATGCCGCTGTTGGCCAGATAAAGGATCGTCGCCTGAGGCAGATCCCCATCGCGCGCGCCATCGTCCGGCTCCTCGGGCGGCCGGTTGGCCAATCCCGCTCCTTTTGCATAGAACTTGCGGGCAGACTTTGAGCCAAACAAGGTGCCGTCCGGATTTTGCACGAAAAGTCCGAGAAAATTCTCGATTGATTGTGGCGGAGCGGTTTCCAGATCTTTGATCGAAGGCTTGAGATAGTTGTAGGGGATCGACGCGGATGAAATCGGCAGGTTGCCGCGTTGGTCGCCGACCTCGTTATTCAGGACAAAAAAGTAGGTCGCGTTCGTGGCTATCTGAGGGTAAATTTCATTACTGGGCCATGGGCCGGCGAGAACGGTGTTGAAGGCATCTGCAAGCGGGTTCAGCTCGATATATGTGCCATATTTATAACTCTGAATGCCGGCAGGTATCAATTCACCCCAACCGAGATCGTTGATCGAACCGCCCGTATAGTCCGCGCTTGCGAAAAAGAGGGTATCCACGAAACCCATATCCGCGTTGTTCACCCTTGGAAGAGCCGTGAGTGCGTAAGGTCTATCGGACATAACCCAAGCTTTGGCAGCACCGCCGCTTGCTGACGTCGAGAAAGCATAGAAAATATTGTCGCCGGCCTGGACCGTGGACAACGGGGTCGTGGCGTTGGCCCAGAAGGTCAGTCCCAAATAGGCGGGAGAAACCCTCCAGAACACGTCGACGCCTGCGACGGGGGTGCTGTTTATGTCCGCGACGTTGACCTGCCATGCGCTATAATTTCCGGTCGCCGGTTTGGTTCCCGCCGCCGTCACGGGCGTCGTTTCAGGGATGCCGGGCATGGTCGATCCCGACAAATCCTGAAGTTTGACGGTTCTCGTGGCCGTAGCCAGCGGGGTGTCGGTTTCGACATCAGCGCCGATTGGGAAAAGCTCGGCGATCAGGGCGATCGGCGCAGGGTTGCCGCCGCTGTTTACAACCAGCGTCCCCCAATTGTTGCCTTTGGTATCATCCCCCCCCGAGGAGAACACATCCTGGTCATTGGCGGTAAATGTCACAGCGGTATTGGCAGCTCCCAATTTCCAGTGGACGATATAGGACTTGGCCGGATCCAAATCCGCCGCCGAGGCGAAGAGAGCG
>NZ_QOZG01000065.1 GCF_003335045.1 Paramesorhizobium salinisoli | reverse complement strand
GATTCATGGGCCAGAACCATACGCACAGCGCGGCCGCGGACTTCCGGTGAAAACTTGTTTGTCGTCTTGCTCATATCGGCTCCACTGTCTCACGAGTTGGAGCCTCCGGCAAACCCGGGGCGGTTCAGTTGGTGATCGTTGCCCTTGCCAACAAGCTCGCCCGAATCGTTTGGGCGCTGTTGGCGAAAGGCGGGGTCTACGGAGTACCAGTCGCGGCCAAGTAACCCGGTCGCGAAGGGGCGTCGAAGGTGTAGGTGGGTCGTAAGGAAGGTATGGCGCACGGCCGATAGAGACGGGATTGGAAAACCAGGCCTGAACGGAGTGCCTCAGAGCATGCCTTTTGGCACCGATCCGCGAACTCCCATACGGGCCCGCGACATCTTGTAGGTCGCATCAGAGGTCGGGCAGATGTCAGCACCCGACTACGCGCAAAGTACCTGCCTGAAAAATCCTCTTGGCACTTATGGGGGTATCCACAAATGTTCTGGGGCCCAAACGGAAAACACTGATGGCCGCTTAACCTCAGGACCTACACCACCTTCCGGGATACGATCCACCTGACGTAAATGGCGTATCGGAATTATCACGGAGAATACTATGAAGACCGCTCGCCTGTCTAAAGCATTTCTCGTCCTATTAATCGGACTTTTCGGGGTTCTTGTCGCAGTGAACAACGTGTTCGACTACGAATCGAATTTCAATTTCGTTCAGCATGTGATGCTGATGGATACTACCTTTCCGGGCAACGACCTCATGTGGCGGTCCATTTCTTCTCCAATAGTGCACCATGCGGCATACTGGCTTATTATCGCCGGCGAAATGCTAACGGGCGTCCTTTGTATTGTGGGGTCGGCTGCGCTTGCCAAGGCATCGGATCAGCCGCGCGACATTTTCATAAAAGCAAAGCGGACGGCAATTCTCGGGCTTACACTGGGTATTTTTGTCTGGTTTTTCGGCTTCATGACAGTGGCGGCTGAATGGTTTCTAATGTGGCAATCACAGCAGTGGAACGGAGTGCAAGCCGCGTTTCGGTTCATAATGTGCATTTCTGTGGTTCTCCTTTATCTGAGCCAGAATGACTCGGACTGAGTCTCAAGGCAGCCGCATATCCGCGCCGTGACATTGCGGGGAGCGGATCAAAGAAAACTGGAATGATATCCTGCGCCTTTTCACGACGATCCGTTCCGGTCACCAACCAGCAGCATGGCGGCGATTTAAGCTCAACCCGGCCAACAAGATGTAAGGCGGCATGGCGAGCGAATAGTGACCGCAGTTTAATTCCAATATTTTTGGTCGGCCTCCGGCGTCCTTCAGCCTCTGGATGAATCTCTGCGACAGCACTGGCAACACCACCTTGTCCCTACTGGCCAACACAACGTGAAGATCGAGATCAGCCCGTGCCAAACTATGTGCGTAATTCTCCAGGTTAAGTGGACCCCAGGCCCGTCTGGGGCTTTGCGGAACGGTTCTCTCCAATCAATGAGACCGTTCTTGCAAAAAATTGAGAGCGATCCGCCAGAGGGTGCCCAAGATGCCTGCGAAGCTCAGCAGATATCCGATTGGTATCAATGCGAAGGGTTCGTGCAAAACCCCATCTTTAGCTACATACGACCCGATCAAGTTTAGTGCGATGAAGCAGGCTATGCCAGCTAGCAGCAGGGTAGCGTTAACGATCCACGACAGACGATGCGGTTCGCGATTAATCACCGCCCGCACGCTGCATGCAAGGGAAAAAAGCACTGCTGTTGCAGTCGTGAGGAATATTATAGTGACCACCATGGCGCACCCTCACAATTCCATTTAAAACTGTCCTTCCGTTGGGCTACAAAACGGTCCTTTCTTTGATGCGTGACATCCGGTCCTCTTAATGCTGGAAAAATTGTCAGGGATGCGGCTCTTCGCGCGACATTGGTCAGCAGAACCGTTTGCGGTGGATGCGCTCATGCAACCCCCTGTGCTCAAAGCGGCCGATCCAGATCAATTTCAAAACGGCCATAGGGATTAACGTGAGCGTAGCGGAGCGGTGTCAGCCCACGGTGATCCTCCGGCGTCATGCGCGCTGCCCAGGCTGGATCGCCGAGCACGGATTGCAGCATACGCGTGTTGACATAGACGAGGCAGTTCTGGAGCAAGTGCAGCCCCAACACTGAGATTTCCTGAGCCTCCATCCGATTGGTCGCCACCTCACCACCCTTGCTGTCAACGGCGGAGTAAAAACCGGCCACGCGGCGGCGCAAAAGTCGGCCACCTTGGCGCGCGCATGAGACCCGTGGGAGGGCGTAGCCCGAGCGGGGGTCTCATGCGCGCGTTGTGATTATTTGAAGGATTTCAGCCGGCCTTTCGGGCGCGGCTTTGGGCGAGACGATAGCTGTCACCATTCATCTCGAGGATGCTGACGTGGTGGGTGATACGATCCAG
>NZ_QOZG01000064.1 GCF_003335045.1 Paramesorhizobium salinisoli | reverse complement strand
CAACCGTCCCGCGCACCATCTCACCAAGGTGATCCTTGATCCGCGCTTCGTCGATCCGGATCACCTGACCCATCACAGCATCCTTCTCGTCGTCCATCCTTTCGCTCCTTCCGTCATTGTAGAAGGAACCGTCAAATCTGAAAGTGCGAAAGATTCTTTACGTTATCTGCCAGTTGACTCCGTGCTGGCGGCGTACGTCCACGACATCTTTCCCATTTTTCCGTCAGCGGCCTTGCCTACCGAAACCACACGTCGTGTCGCAATGGGCGACCGGGCCGATGGGCTTTGCGGCGGTTTCCACTGTGAAAACCGAGCTTTGTACAGCGTTCCACATAACGAAACGATAATGCAACATTATCCATCTTGTATTTTAGCGTTCGTGGACAAAGGTTGACTGAGGAATTCGAATTTGATTCAAGGCTTCCATTTGGAGGCAGCCTTGGGTGAACGGATCGGTCTGACAGAGGAGGAATGGGCGCTGATCGGCCCGCTTTTACCTGCTGAACGAGGTCGCGGCTGCCGTCCTGCTCAGGACAATCGGCGCTATTTCGAAGGCATGATGTGGATGGCGCGCACGGGCGCGCAATGGCGACATCTTCCTGACGAATACGGCAAGTGGAACAGCGTCTTCCGCCGCTATCGACGGTGGGTCGAGACCGGCGTGTTCGAGGCGATGCTCGAAACGCTGGCAGAGATGGTCGAGCGGGATCGAAGCGCCGACATGATCGACAGCACCATTGTCCGGGGACACCATTGTGCAGTCCGCATAAAAAGGGGACTCAGGAGGCCGAGGCGCTTGGCCGATCGCGCGGTGACTTCACCACCAAGCTTCCATGCCCGTTGCGATGCGTTTGCCCGGCCGCTCGGCTTCGTGCTGACGCCCGGGCAAACGCACGATACCCCAAGGCTTTGCGCCTCTGTTCCGGATGATTTCCGACCGGATCGAGGCGTTCCTTGCCGATAAGGGCTACGATGCGGACGCCATTCGCGAGGAGATCGCCGACGCCGATATCGAGGCCGTCATCCCGGCAAAGAGCAATCGCCGGGAGCCCGTCCCACACGACAAAGCGAAATACATATGGCGAAACCAGATCGAGCGGCTCTTCAATAAGCTCAAGAACTGGCGGCGTGTCGCCACTGCTACGACAAGACCAAGGTATCTTACCTCGGCTTCGTCGCCTTCGCAGCAGTCAAACTATGGATACCCTTTGTCCACGAGCGCTATATATTTGCGGACCGTAAGAATTAAACATAATTATATTTTGGCTGTGGTCTTCATGTTACAGACAGACGATATCAGCCGAGTATATATATGTGAGACATCATAAGTTTTGGAGAAACGCCATGAAGATTTCGTATTTCATCGCAGCTTCCGCAATCGCCCTTTTTGCAGCGACAAGCGCCAATGCAGCGGACGCCATTTTGGCTCAGGAACCGACCCCGGAATATATACCTCCGGCCTTCACCTGGTCAGGTGCATATATCGGTGCCCAGGCCGGCTACGGATGGGGCAATACGCGGTTCGAGTCCGACGAATACGAATTGAATGGCAAGGTAAAGACCAAAGGCTTCCTCGGTGGCGTTTTTGCGGGCTATAATTGGGAAGCTGGTAACGGTTTCCTTCTCGGCGCTGAAGCCGATGTCAATTACGCCAATCTTAAAAAGTCATTCCATGGCTCCGACATAGATGAAGATGGCGTCACCATTTTCGGCGCAGGTGAAACCAAGCTGCGCTGGGAAGGCGCGGTGCGCGCGCGCGTCGGCTACGTCGTCGATCGTTTCCTGCCTTATATTGCCGGCGGTGTCGCCTTCGGTGGAGTGAAACATAGTCTCGCCCTAATGGACACAGACGGAAATGCCGTATCGGAAAGCTGGAAGAAGACCCAGGTTGGCTGGACGGCTGGCGGCGGTGTCGATTATGCGGCCACAGATAATATCTTCCTGCGTCTCGAATATCGCTATACCGATTTGGGCAAAAAGGACTACCAATTCCTGGGTGAAGAATTCAAACCGGATTTCAAGTCGCACGAAATTCGTCTTGGCGTCGCCTATAAATTCTGACCGTTTTAGCTACTTGAATGCAAAGCCCGCGTTCATCGGAGGGCTTAGATTACTGACAAACCCGTCGATTTTTCGGCGGGTTTTGTTTTGCGGTTTGGCCTCTTTGGGCTGTCGGGTTTTTGCGGAAGGAAGAAGGCGTCACCGAACTCTGCAAGGGCGGCGAAAACGTTCACGTGCTTGACGCGTTGCTGAAAACCGCCGCAATCGTCCCGTCGCGGGGGGCAGTCACCACAACGACACGCCTGGATTCTCCTTGCGCCAGCTGCTCTTCTATGCCTGCGATACGTTGCCGAAGTTCTCCGATCGCCATGGCGGCGCCCGCATCGAAGCCCGCGATTTTGGTGTGAACACTCGCAAGGCTTCCATCGAGCTGAACACGCTGGCGTCTGAGGCTCTCCAACTCCTGCCTTGTTTGTATCAGGGTCTGCTGCCGCGATTCGAATTCC
>NZ_QOZG01000063.1 GCF_003335045.1 Paramesorhizobium salinisoli | reverse complement strand
TGACGGCAGGGAAAGCAACGGCGTCACCTGCTCGTCCGGCCCATCCCTGCCCAGCGCGATCATTTCCGCCGGCGCGCCCAATGGCCTGACCGGAAGCTACGATCACGGCCAATCCTATGTGCCGTTCGAGAGCCAGGACAAGCCGGTTCTGCCAGAATAACGACCCCACCGACGCGGTGACGGGCCGCATCGCCCTCATCGGCAGTGGCAACGCCAGCCAGCCCGGCCGCAAGGCCGGGCTCACGGTGTGGGCAGACCACCGATGAAGGCTTGGAGCGCCCGGAAGCATTGTTCCGGGAGATAGGATCAATCTTCGATGCGGGGCAGGCAGGCAAAGTTGATCGTCACGCGCTGTCCCGGATTGTTGTTCGCGAGTGTCACCGTTGCCTCATACACTTCGGCGATTGCCGCGACCAGCGCCAAACCAAGGCCGTCGCCGGGTGTGCCGCTATGATCCAGGCCGGTAGAGCCGGTTGAGCACTTTCTGGTGTTCGTCTTCCGGTATCCCAGACCCGGTATCGGCTACCATCAATTCAGCACGTCCGTTGCTACGGCCTGGTATCCGGCGGCGTATGCGGCGGACGGCATCTCTCACCGTGCCGCATGTAGCGCCTTTGGTCTCAAAGAAGCTGACGGGGCGGCTGTGACCAATGATCACGATGGCAGGAAAGGTGTGCCCGATGGTGTGCCCGATGCGGCAAGATAGGCACAAGATGGTTGCAAACGCAGCCTGTTAAAGCAACAGGTTACGCCTATAACTATATATGTTGTCGGACATCACTTTAAAGAAATTATTTCCTTGTTTTTCATGGGAGGTTGACCGGTCGACACGACCATGTAATAATTTCAATATTGTCGAATTATATTTAATGTAACTGATAAAAAGCAAGCACTCCAGAGAATGAGATGAAGGAGTGCATTGCAAGGGCAATTTTTGAGAGCGTGATATGGCTATGTATATTCAAATCATAAAACCATACATCCCTTTACAGTGCAGTCTCGACACGGAGGCTCAGTTCAGCACTTCGATTGTAAACGCCGCCATTGATGTGCCGGGTGTCGGCGCAGAGGCGCCTGCCTAGAAGTCGCCGCGTTTTCCGGTCGCGCTGACGCGATATTTGCCAAACATTGCTGTTGTAGACGTATGTGGAGTGCCCACTTGCTGGCTTGCGAAGCCACGCCGACGCATCCGCGCGTATTCATCGCCCAGCCGGGCTCCTGTGCCCGCACCGATTTCAAGAGGAGATGCAGACATGGCACGAGACCCAAACCAGACAAACGACCCCGTCAAGTTCGCGCAGGGGCGCGATGTCAAGGAGCAGCCGGAGGCCACCAATAACTCAGGACGGGACGCTTCAAGGGACGTTGACGGAAAGCCTTTTGCCAATGAGCACAAACATTCCACGAACATAAGCGGTGGGCAAAATGCCCAAGCAGCTGGTATTCAGATCATACCACCTGCCGATCCTCTCTATCTCTACCAGACCTATACGCTCGACGTGACGGTCGACCAGACACACCCGGAAGTCTGGGCTGTCTTTTGGACCAGCGGGGCAGAGAGCCCACCGCCAGACGAGGGCAAGTGCGGGCATACGGTCATCTTTGACCCTGATGGTCTCTATCAGGGCTATACGCCCGTAGGCAATTTTCAAGGAAAGATGTCGATCAAGGCGGTCGGGCCAAACACGGATACGACGATCACCATCTATGCGCATTCCGAAGATGCCACACCCATCGGCATCGCCGACCTGAAATTCCTTAAGGCCAAAGCCTCCGACAATCCACCCAAAACAACGCTTGGCCTTTTTACGCTGGATGGGCCACCGCTACCAGCCCCTGGAGGGACTCATCTTGTCAAGGCCGTTTACACCGACGATGTCGGCACGCCTCTTCCCGGAGAGATAACGTGGCAGTTGAACAACACGAGCGCTACGAGCTCCACTATTTTGAGTACGAACCCGACGCAAACGATCGATGACGGCACAACGACAAACGGTATCGATCAAGTCGCGGTACAAAGTGTTTATCGGCTTATTGGCTGTGCAATCTTAACCGCCACCGCTCCGGACGGGGCGAAAGCGCAGCTGTCGTTGGCTGCTACGCAGTATGGCCGCGGTCCGAGCATCACAATTGCCCCGGACGAGACGCAGCAGACATTGACCGCCACTTATTCTGGCGCCGGTACGGAAGTTCTGTGGGAGGCCTTCCCGGCCGACCAGGTTCAGTTCACGAACCGGACTACCCTCGTCGCAAACGGCTCCACGCAGAATACGATCACAGCAAAGGGCGATGGCCCCTTCACGGCCTATATCTCTGCAAGCACCCTCAACGAACAGACGGGCACGCGCGATTACGGCGTTCTGCAACTTACGTTACAGGGCTCCGTCCAGCACGGGATCGGCATCACGGGGACGGATCCGATTCCGCTCTACGCGGCACAGACGCTGACGGCGACGAATGCGAACCCGAGCGACCAGATGAGCGATATCTACTGGTCGGCGGTTCCGTCGGATCCGC
>NZ_QOZG01000062.1 GCF_003335045.1 Paramesorhizobium salinisoli | reverse complement strand
GTGAGCGTCCGGCGAAAGCATTTCCGCTTGGTCGAGCCGCCGAAGCTATAGGACGCGCTTCACCTCATCTGCCATGACGCGCTCGATCATCTCGAGGTCGCATTGTTCATCGACGAGGAACTGGCGGATTCCACCATCCCACGTTCGTATGTCGGCCAGGAGATCTCGAAGGTCGTCAATTCCATTTTCGGTCAGGCCTTTGGTGCCATCTTCACTGCCATCGCGGACATAAACCAATTCGCCTTCGGCGATATTGTCCGAGTTGGCCGTCACCTCCTCGATTAATTCGAGATTCTCCCCGATCATGACGGCGACTTCTTTGAGCGTGTAGATGAACCTCGACCGTGCCATCACGCAGCCTCGTATCGGTCTTTCGCCGGCGCCCACTGCCACGGCAGCAATTCCTGGAGCCGATCCTTTGAATGGCTCTGGATCCGGGTCAGGACGTCTGTGAGATAGGCCTCCGGATTGTGGCCATGGAGTTTGGCGGTCTCGATGATGGTCAGGATATTGGCGATGCGCTCACCGCCCTTGTCTGACCCGGCGAAGAGCCAGTTTTTTCTTCCGATTCCAAGCGGACGCATGGCTCGTTCAGCTATGTTGTTATCGATTTCGACACGGCCATCGTCGATGTAAACGCTCAATGCTGCCCATCGCGAGAGGGCATATCGCATTGCCTCGGCCAGCTTCTGCTTTTGTGGCAGCGTCGAAAGCATCTCTTCTATCCAGCTCTTGAGATCCGCCAGAATGGGCCTGGCATGTTGCTGGCGCAGTGTACGCCGCTGGTCAGCCGACATCCCGCGGATACGATCCTCAATATCGTAGAGCGCACCGATGCGCGACAGCGCTTCGTCGGCGATCGGGGATGGCTTCAGCTTGATCACATCATGGAACTTGCGGCGCACATGCGCCATGCAGGCGGCCTCGACGATCTGGTTGCCGTAGAGCTTCTTGTAACCACCATAGCCATCGGCATGCATCACACCGCTGAAGTTTGCGAGATGGTCGGCCGGATGCGCGCCCTTGCGGTCGGGGCTATAGTAGTAGGCAATGGCTCCGGGAGTGGTATCTTTGTAGCCGCTACCATCGAAGACGTAGACCCAGACCCTGCCGGTTTTGGTCCTTCCTCGCCCTGGGTCGAGAACATCGACCGGGGTATCATCCGTATGTATTCGGTCGACCGCTGCGATATGCGCTCTAATCAGCAAGATGAGCGGCGCAAGCAGAACGGACACACGGCCCACCCAGTCCGCCATGACGGAGCGGGAGATGTCTATTCCCAGCCGGTCGTACATCTCGGATAGACGATAGAGCGGAATGTGATCGTCGAACTTGGCGACCATGATATGCGCGAGCAAGCCCGGTCCGGGCTTGCCTCGCTCGATCGGCAAGATAGGCATTTCGCCGGATACCGTCGTATCGCAGTCCCTGCAGATCATGCGCTTCTCGACATGGCGGACAACCTTTACGGACGCCGGCACGTGCTCCATCACCTGAACGACCTTGTCGGCGGCCTTCAGGAACGATGCGCCACCACACGTCGGACAATTGCAGGGCGCTGCATAGACCCGCTCTTCGGTTGGAAGACCATCGGGCAACGGTTTGCGCTTCGGCTTCTCGAATGCGTCGTCCAGCTCCGGTAAAGGGTTCTTGCCAGAACGCATCTCAGCCTCGGCACGGGAGGCCTCGATCTCCTCCAGCATCAGTTCAAATTGCTCGATCTTCCGGTCGATCTTTTCAGAGGAAGGACCGTGCTGCCGATGGCGGAGCAGTTCCAACTGTGCGCGTAGAAGACCGATAATGGAGTCGCGCTTGCTCACTTCGGCTTCTTGGCTCTCAAGTTTCGCCGCCTGTTCAGCGACGAGCGCGCGCAATGCAGATACTTCGTCAAGACTGTCCAGCGGCGTCGTTTCCATGACCGCAAACCTAGCCGATTTGCGCCTGACGCGCCAGCATTTTGCCCAGATTTTCAAGCAAAATAAAGCTCTTAGCCGGTCCGAGCTGGAGCGGAAGTCCACGCCGGTCGACGCCAATCAATCCCTTCGACAAGCATCGAAAGCTGAGCCTGCGTCAGATGCGCAACTCCTTCTTTCGCCGTCGGCCAGGGAAAGTATCCGCGCTCGAGAATCTTGTAAAATAGGCAAAACCCCTGGCCATCCCACCATAGGAGCTTAATCCGATCCGCGCGTTTTCCGCGGAAGCCGAAGATTGCGCCAGACCCCGGCGCTTCCTTTATGACCGTTTCGACCAATGCCGACAGTCCATCAATGCCACGCCGCATGTCGGTCACCCCGCAGGCCAGAAAGACCCGCACATTTCCAGAAGGCCCGATCATGCCGCCTCCACACAAGCGACCAGCGACGATAGCACCTCGAGATCCATGTCCGCTGCAATTCTCAGCAAGCGGCCATTCCTCAGGACGATTTCAACGTCTTTGCACCTCGACCGGACACCGCTCCTCTTGGAACCGTCGCTGGGGTTCTCCGACGGCCCGATAAGCGAAACCGGGACGAACGATGCGGTCTCTGGAGATTCCAATTTGGGCGGCGAGAACTTCTTTCGCCAGGCGTA
>NZ_QOZG01000061.1 GCF_003335045.1 Paramesorhizobium salinisoli | reverse complement strand
CGCTCGGCACCCGTCAGGATCTCAACCTTGGCCATTCATACCCTGTTACGTCACAAATGAATCATCTGTGTCGTAACTTGCGCTAATTCCGCACCTAAACAAAACCGACTCACCGGACGCTCACGAATGAAGCTGTTTTTGGTGCTGTTTTTTGCTGTTGCGCTAGCAGCCTGCACATCCCCGCAACGTGAAAGGAACCCGGCAGCCGATATGGCTGGGATGAGCACTTGCCAAAAGGTGGTATATGCCCTGTCTGATCGAAAAGCGACTCTCGAAACTAAATCGGTCGCGCGTGAGGTTGGACGAAACAACGGGTGTTTTGGAAGACCCCAACCGCAAAGAATTCACGTGGAGCAAATTATCAAAGTGGATTAATCAGTCACCTTTAGCGAGAGTTTCCGTCTACTCCAGTTTCTACTAGAACACCTTTGTACAACTGCAGCGCGAGGAACGAGCCGCCTTTGCCACCGTACGTATCACGGCGAAACAAACTGCTTGCAAAGAAAGAGCGCCCCGTAGGGCGCTCGCGACTATGGGGTAATTGAGTGGCCGTGCAGTTGAGGCCATATGATGGAAGTGCAGCGGGGAGCTGAGCCATATTGAGGCCATTGAGAATTCCTGGAATTTCTTTACTATGCGGTATGTATCTGGGGGCAGCCATGAAAGAGGACCTGTTGGCAAAGCAGCGCCAAAAGAGCGAAGGCACATTGCGGAGGCTTAAAGCGTCCGTTGATGTCCTTCTATCGACTATTCCTGCTGACCTTGTTCGCGCGAAAAAAGTAACAACCGAGGAAGCAGGCGAGGTCGAACGTGGAATTCGAAGAACTGAAGACAGCATCAGCCAGGGCGCAAGAAGGACAAAGAACCGATTCCGTCTTTGATTTTCTTTATTACGACACAGCGCGAATTTCATCTTTCCTATCCCAGTTCGACGCATTTGGTCATTTGACCGAAATTACCCATAGAGAGCACGCCAACCGCAACAAGAGCACAGTCGTTGCGAATAAGCTGGATGGCAACACCTTGTTGGTGAAGGGCTCGATCTCTAGCGAAACAGATGCTGCTTCGGAATACGGTCAAGATAGTCAACGAACTTATGACCCACGTTGGGCAAACGCGCTCAATTTCCTTGACTACCTCGATGAGAACAGATTGTTGCAACGCGACATAAGTGTTGCCCGCATTGGTCAGTTCGTTTTGGCATCAGGGAGTCTAGCAGCCTTTGATATGGGGCTGTTGCGCGGGATGTGGAGCCTCCCATCGATCAAACGCGCAATGAATCAAGGCGTAAAGGTCCAAGACGGTATAGGTAACAGACATTCTAGGCGAAAAGATGCAGTTACCAAACCTGCGGGCCAGACCGGAGCAGAGCAGAGCATCGAACTCGCAACGGATTTACTGTCAGTACTTCCCCATTCTATCCAGTCGTCGATAACGCACGACAATATGTCTGTTTGGGCGAGCTTGAAAGAAGAGTGCCTAACAGTCTCACCAGTCGATCTTTTCATGAAACACGGCATGACAATTGCGGGAACATGGAGCTTCGTAGGAATTTTAGATGCCAGGCCTGAAGATGAAAACTTTCTGTCGGAGCTTGCAAGCCAGACAATTGCCGGCACAACCTTGGGTGGGCTTGGAGGGATGCTCGTTCCCCATCTCGTGCCAGCGATAAGGCCATTACTCGGTCGGCCCGCTACATCTTTCGGGATTACGCCTTTGCTACTGTTTCGACAAGTCGGACCAGATAGCGAATAGTGAGCGACGGTGTTCACATCACTATCCCCTTGACTATCGCATTCGCACTTTGCAATTTGCGGCTGTTAAGGGGGACTTCCATGAAACTACACGCACTCACTGCGCTCGCTTTGAGCGCCTCTCTCGTCGCGTGCGCAAAACGGCCGGATGCTATCGTACCTGTCGATATACCGATGGCGGCATACACCAACCTGCGTTGCGCAGAGTTGGCGCAGGAGCTCATCAAAGAGCGCAACAATTTAGCCGCCCTCTCAAAGCAGCAGAACCAAGCCGCTACCGGCGATGCAGTCGGTGTTTTCCTACTCGGCGTTCCTGCATCCAGCACGTTCGGCGGGGACAAAGAAGGCCAGGTTGCCGTATCCAAGGGCAAAGTGAACGCCATTGAATCGGCAGCCAAAAGTAAGGGCTGCAAGTGAAGGGATGGAAATCTTTGACGTGGCCGCATCTGTCATAACGATTGCAATGTTTCTGGTCACGGTGATCCAGCTGATTAAGATCTGGATGGAGCGGTGATCCCAGATACATCTCCTTCCATCAGATTCAGCGCGGCGGGCTTCTCATTTCGGCCCGGTAAGGGGCAAGAGCTTCAAGCCGTCGCCCGTCGCCCGTCGCCCCTTCCCTTTCCCTATCCAAAGCCCTGGCTAACGCAGGGGCCTTTTTGTTGCGCACCTTCATGGCCCATCTCGGCTTGTTCATGCTTCGAAGCCATGTCAGCATTCATCTCTTATAGCGTGACAACACGACCAGTTCAGCGGCGGAAGTGGGGACAATGATTCTGCCCTCGTGTCCATCACCAGTGACCCCATGATTTGTGCAGGGCAGCACGTCGTCGGTACATAGGGCAGAAAA
>NZ_QOZG01000060.1 GCF_003335045.1 Paramesorhizobium salinisoli | reverse complement strand
GAAAATGCGGCGATATCCGTGCCATCTGGCGCTCGCTCAGCAGTAACAAATCACCCATCACGACCTCCTCCTTCAATGGAGACCGCGCATCACATTTCAAACCAAATTAATAGGTCCTGACCCTAGCCCGTGGCCAAACTCAACAACACCATAAGCCACGGCACACGGAGTCTGAGAGAGGGCTTTAATAACTTCATCGATATCGGTGGCTTCAATCAAGCCAAACCGGCAATTGGAAGAGAGGTCGACATAAACGCTCCCTCAAGAACTTCAACGGCAGTTGCATTTGGATTGCGCACTGTACGGGGGTTCCTGCTATTCCAATTCCGTCGCGTCGATGACGCAGCTAATTTGATCAAAGCACGGTGACGTTTTCGGCCTTCGATTTTCCCGTCTTGCGATCTTGGCCGAGCTCGTAGCTCACTTTTTGCCCCTCTCTCAGCGAACCGGGCCGCTGCAACGCAGACGCGTGCACGAACACATCAACTCCCCCGTTCTCCGGCGTGATGAAGCCAAATCCTTTGTCTTCATTGAAAAATTTAACGGTACCAGTAGGCATGAAAACTCCTCGTCGCTTCTGCGGTTGTTCACTGCATTGCGAAAGTTATAACGCAATCACTTAGCTATCAATGCCCTGCAACACTTCTTTGCCCAGATGTTTTGATCTCGGTATTCGCAGGGAGCTAAAATGGAACTCAACGAACTTCCTTCCGTGGGTCAAATACGGGGACTTCAATATGTAGATGGCCCGAGCCGAAAGGAATCGAAAACCTTCCTAGAAATATGAAGATCGAGAGGGCGCAATTCATCGTCTGGAAATCCCACTTCTTGACGCGCTGTATCTGCTGTCGATCCTGAAGGCATTACAGTTGAATTTGGGCATTCCGTTTCCAGATGATCCGCGCGGATAGCCAATGCGATTTTGTGGGCCTGTGGCGTCGGCTATGGCTTGGTTCCATGCCGGCGCTTCGGCCTTATCGGTGGCTGCGAGTTCCCTTCTGATACTCGCCGCCTTTTCCATCTTGTCCATGTTGTTTCCTTTCATGGCTTCACATCCTTGAGGGGATCGCCAACAAATCTGCAGTCACCCTAACGTTGCGGTTGCACGTGCCCCTATCTGGAGGCTAGTAATTAGCCGCGCCATTCGGGGATTTTGGGGGACTATCATGAAATCGTTGGTTTTGGCCGTTTCAGCGGCCCTTTTGCTGTCGTCGTGCGCAAAGCGTCCGGATGCTATCGTTCCTGTCGATATACCAATGGCGGCATACACAAATCGGGGCTGCCAGGAATTGGCGCAGGAACTCATCAAAGAACGCAACAATTTAGCCGCCCTCTCAAAGCAGCAGAACCAAGCCGCTACCGGCGATGCAGTCGGTGTTTTCCTACTCGGGGTTCCTGCATCCAGCACGTTCGGCGGGGACAAAGAGGGTCAGGTCGCAGTGTCCAAGGGCAAAGTGAACGCCATTGAATCGGCAGCCAAAAGTAAGGGCTGTAAGTGAAGGGATGGAATTCTTTGACGTAGCCGCATCCGTCATAACGATTGCAATGTTTCTGGTCACGATGATCCAGTTGATTAAGATCTGGATGGAGCGGTGATCGTCACAGGAAGCACCTTCATCAGATGTCGGTCGGCTTTGTAACCGGCTGCTCCGCGCTGCGTTTGGCAATGCGCCGATTTACTGCCGCCCCGCGGATGTGCAACTTTGCCTCCTGAACATCTGCGGGCGTTGCCTCGATGTCCGCGCGGGCTTCCTTTCCTCTAGCATTGAGCGCTGCGAGATCTAACCGTCGAATGAGGGATAACTCCCATGGGGTGATTACCGCCCCCGTGAGCCGGCAATAGGCGTCAATCTCAAGATAGCTGATCGAGTTCGCTGCCATTCCTACCGGTATGGTAGCGCCCAATTCGCAGAACCACTCCCAGATGTATTCCGTCTCTATCGGGGGCTCCGGCAGAATGACAGATTTCCGCCGCGGCCTGAAATGCGTCCTCGCGAAGTCGATCAGCTCTTCGGCGAGGGCTTCACGAAATTTGCGTCGTCATCGGCAGCCTTATCGATTTGCTCGCCTATGAACCAGTAATCAGGGTTTGAGATGATCGACAGGACGCTTTAGCGGGCGCGCCGTGGCGGCGAAGATTTCGCGAGTATGCCGGGCGGTGACTTCCTCGCTGATTTTGGCCATTTCGGCACGCAGATCGGAACTATCAACCTGCAACGAGACGGGCGCCGATATCACGGTCGAATTCCCCGATTCGCTCATGCTGGCGATCGAGCAAACGAAGACCGGCGATCTGGCTTTTCTGGTGACGGAATACGGAAGGCCCTTTGTGAAGGAAGGGTTCGGGAATTGGTTCAGGGAGAAATGCCGCCAAGCTGGATTATCCCTCAACGCCCATGGACTGAGGAAGCTATCGGCAGCGCTTGCAGCCAATGGCGGAACGACCGCGCATGAACTGATGTCACAGTTCGGCTGGACCAACATTAAACAGGCCGAGGTGTAGATAGTGTCCAGAATCTTTCGCCCTTTTTATGAGGCGAAAGCTCCGTGGGTTGAGGTCTGCTCCGCGTAGAGCGGGTCCATATTCATGTATTTGCGCGTCGACCACTGACTGCCCGCGATGTGCCTCAG
>NZ_QOZG01000059.1 GCF_003335045.1 Paramesorhizobium salinisoli | reverse complement strand
AGGTGCCGATCTCGCTGATGAAATCGGGAGGCGCAACCAGCCCGCCTCCCTGAAGGGAAGCCGGAAAACTCCAGCCTCCGCTGGTCCAAAAACCTGGGGCGGTTCAAAAACCGCCGAGGCTCTAATCACCGCTGGATGAAAGTTCATTGGCAGGTCAATATGACCCCGAATAAAGTGGACACGCTCTAAATTCGTGACGGATTGCTAAATTTCGTGCCAAAATCATTTATTGTCACATTTGCGACATTAGAAAAAACTCATATTCCGCTATAAAAGGCTCTTCAACTAGAAAAGGAGGAAGCTGTGCTAAACCTCAGCAGAAAGAAATTGGGTGTTTTTTTATCGGTTGTCGAAGCAGGAAGTTTTACCAAGGGGGCACGTTGCTCTAGTATTTCAGAGCCCGCTACGATCAGTATTATCAATGAGCTAGAATCTACCTTAGGCGCAAATTTATTTGAAAGAACAGGAAAAATAAGAACTACAAAATTAACACCGCGCGGTCAGGATGTGTATGAAATACTTGCCAAGGCTCTCGCCGTGTATGACCAGATATTGAAGGCACTTCATTCGGAAAAACGGAACGCACCGAAGGTACTCATACAGACGCCGTATGCTTCCGCAGTATCGTGGAATTGGCTGAGTGGTGTAATATCGAAGTTCGACGGGCGTCAAATAAAAATCAATTCTGCGGAGAGGCAGGAAATCTTCCATGCAATAGAAAGCCGTGATGAATGCATGGCCTTTATCGACGGGGATGCGAGGCCGAAAAATAGCGAGTATTTTCCTCTCTATACCAGCGAGATCGTTATGGTCGCATCATATTCGCAAACCAGGGATATCAATTTCAGCGATGGGAACATTTCCTGGGATAAGGTGCCCGAAAATGCCGTTCTCTATTCCGGCATAGCGCCGGATACGACTAAAAAGATCTACGAAAATCTCAAAGGAACCGGAACATGCCCTGGAGAGCTTACGGAGATAAATTGCACTGAAATCCTGCGGCACTTTATATTGGAGTTGGGCGCGCCGGCGCTCCTGCCAAAGATCATGGCGCAATCCCTGCGTAAGGATGTGGATTTGCGTTCGCTTCGGTTCTCTTCGCCAGTTCATGTGCCTCTGGGGCTGGTTCTCCCTTATGGGCAAAACCATCAGTTCAAGTTGAACCGCTCCGACATTCAGACGGCCTTCTCTCAAGGCCAGTGAGTAGTCAAAGCGCGTTGTGCCTCATTGCACTTGGGCAACGCGCTTTAATATTTTGTTTTCAAGCATGCTTCCCAAAACCGGTTCCCACTTTTGGGAAGCATGCTCTAGGTGTAGATCATTCCGCCTGCAAACTTATGGCAGATGGCCTGCGAAATGGAATATGACCATCAAGATTGCGTGTCATGGAACTAAAATTACCAAGCATCGATAACGAATTCGGCAAATTTCCTTCGCATATGCGCAATGTGCGCAACGTTTTTGAATTTTCATTCGCACCAGCGGATCAAGTCGCAAAGCGCTTCCGTAACAACGGAGATATTATGCGTGCGTTCGACAAAGCCTTGCAAACGATCATGGAGACTTCTCTTCCAGATGAGGAGAAGAAAATATTAAATAAATTGCTGGCGGATGAAAAAGATGTCGTATCTTTTTCACAGCTGGCCCGTAACAGCATTATCGCCTTGTAGTGTCAGCTTTTCGCGCGGGGCCCGTTGCATTCTTCTGCCGGTACCAAATTGGCGACTTTATTCACCATTGCCGGAGAGACTGGAATATTTCCATAGCAGGTCCGTACAAAAAACCGATTGCCCTGTTTTTCCAGCGAACCTATAATCTCACGGTTGACCCAATAGGATCTATGAATCTTTAATCCGTTCTCGCGGCGAAGACGTTTTAGTGCCTCGGAGAACGATGCCCGGATATCGGTTCGCCCATATTCCGTAATGACCTCTATATAGTGGCCGAGCGCATGAACAACCAGCACCTTGCCACGCAAACGCTCCGGCAATAGGCTATTCATATTTTCATCATTCTGCTTCGGTTTGAGTTTCCAGAGGAAAAAAAACAAATCCTTATAAAGGACCCAGTAGGTGGTTATAATCATTACGAAATAAGGTATTATTCTCTTAATATCGACAAGATACTCCGTGTAATAGGGTCGGGTGATGATCTTCATGGAATATCTTGCAGAATAAAAATCCAGCAATGCCATTGCGCCTGCCATTGCCACGCCAAAGCAAGCCATGAAATGACGTTTCGTTATTAGGCAGGCTGTCATTGAAATGGTGGATACCAGTATTATGAATAAAATATTAAAAACCACGATATCTTCTACCGTATTAATATAGCAATATGAAGTATAGTTTGTAAGAAAAGGGTGTATTTTTTCCGAGAAAGTATTTATAATAAAGTAAAATGACAAGTATAACGCCAAAAAAAACGTCAAGACGAATGTCACCATTGACCCTCCTATGATCAATGCAAGTTTGTGCGCGATGGCAACCCCGGTCCAAAACGTATATTTCTCTGAACTGATCAGCTTGCACAACCGGCAAAAAGCTGAGGGAACATTTATAAAGGGAAAGGAAATTCGAGCAATGAAGTGCTTATTCATTTCCATTTCTAGCAAAGACATTTTGTGGCGTTCCTCCCAGATTATGTGAATACTTTTAAAGGTAGTGTCCAGAATCTTTCGCCCTTTTTATGAGGCGACGGCTCCGTGGGTTGAGGTCTGCTCCGCGTAGAGCGGGTCCATATTCATGTATTTGCGCGTCGACCACTGACTGCCCGCGATGTGCCTC
>NZ_QOZG01000058.1 GCF_003335045.1 Paramesorhizobium salinisoli | reverse complement strand
GGCCGCCATCAACCGCTTCGTCAAAGAGCACAATCTGGAACCAAAGCCATTCATCTGGAAAGCCAACCCCGACAAGATCATCGCAGCTGTTAAACGGGGGCACCAAACGTTGGAATCAATCCACTAGCGCAACGATGCGATGAGCTGGCTCGATGTCTGCGAGTCCGAGAGCGGCATTGAACAAGAGTTCCTCGTCGCTACAATTCGAAACCGGACAACTCGGCAATTCGTAGATTTGCGAAATCACGCGCGCCACTGCCGAGTCAATCCCAAGCGTGGCATGGTCGCGCAGCACATCTAGGCGCGTTTCGGGCACGAAGCTGCTTATGGTTTCAATGCTAACTGGCATGTTTTCAGGCCGCCTCCGCACGCATCAAGCGAATTGTACTTTTGCCGACAACCGGACTGAACGATACGATCTCGTCTGGTGCATACATATCCTCGGCTGCGTTGAAAATTCCGGCAAGCGCATCACAATCTTGCGGGGTGACAGTGGCAAGATCGGCCATCATATCCAGAAACTCGAATTGCTCGGGCGCTTGTGGGGGTACACCTTGCGGCTGGAAGAGCATCACTCCCCACGCATCCCATAAAAGCGGCTCGACACCGCTCAACGAGGAAAGGTCGTAGATGTGGAGATTGCGAGCCTTCCATAGACCGTATTGGTCATTGCCGCGCATAGCGCTGAGTGCTCGCGCAGGCAACTCGCCGTTTCGCACACGTTTCCAGATCTCGCCGCCGCTTAGGAAAAGCTGTGGAGAAATATTGACCGGATCGAGAGAGTTAAGGCCGTGCCGGTGCCGGAAGGCTTGCGAAAGGCGGCTATCGGCGATGCGCCAGTTTTCCCCGCTCCAATATTCCACCACAACATGATCATGCAGAATCTGCCGCGGCTCATAAAGAAGATGCGCAAAACCATATCGAACGCGCGCTGGGACACCGGAACTGCGAAGCATTGCGCAAAGTAGAACGGCACCGTCGCGACAGGTGGTCAACAGTCTTTTCTCGGGCGCGCGCACAACGTCCAGCGGCGCGTCGTCCATTGCTAAAATCCGCGCAAGCATGGTGGGGTCGGTTCCGGCTGAGGGCGAAATGACACTCTAAGGATGGTGTTCGAGCGGTTGGATCATGAACAGGCAGGGATTACCTGCGCCCCGAAGCGCTGGGAATTCCTCGATGGGCAGGAAGCCGACGGACTCGTAAAAAGCGCGGGTGGCGGCATGATTTTCGTCGGACTTTGACGCCGCAATCGTCTTCACCGTGAGGTAACGGGCGTTTTTGCTCACCGCATGGTCCTTTGCGACCTCTATCAACGCTCGGCCGATCCCCATCCGGTGCCAACCAGCTTTGACACCCATCACGTGAACTTCGGCGGCAAACTCCGAAATGGATCTGAAGGACAGGAAGCGCATCTGCCGGTGGCGATCCTGGAGCGCACCAAGGCAGGGATAAGTTGTTGGGCACGCCGCTACGCGGCCGGGCTCTATGGCCTCGCCACGAAGCCCGCAAGCGGTCTCCGCCCATCCGGGCTACGATTCCTCGTGCAGGCTGAATGCGGGTGAATGAGTGAATGGTTATGCCAGATCAAAGTACGCCTGCGAGGAGGGCCGCCTTGCTGAGAAGTGAGGCGCACTGGATGTTCTGTCTATATGGACGTCAATATAGACAGTGTGAGAACCGTGGATTTAACGATAGAGAAGCGGCCGCAAGTTAGCCGTATGGAGATTGTAGATAGCGGGCGGCGTCGCCGTTTCAGCAACGAGGCCAAACTTGCGATCGTGGCGGAGAGTTATTCCGCCCCACGTCAGGTCACGGCAACAGCACGTCGCCATGGGATCACACGCTTTCAGTTGAACGATTGGCGTAAAGTAGCTCGAGGGACGGCTCGGCAATGGCCGGGGGAGTGAAGGGTTTATTCCTGCACTGTTGGTCCCGGAGCCAGGCATGCCGGTTGTTGCGCCGACCAATTCTTCGACGGCACAAAGTGGGCTTATGGAGGTTGTCAGCGCCAATGGTCGCCGTGTGATCGTGGGACGCGATGTCGACGTTGAAGCGCTGCTTCGGATCCTGCGCGGGCTGGAGGCGCTGCGGTGAATCCGTTTCCGATGGGAACAGGGGTCAAGGTCTGGCTTTCGACGGGGTATACGGACATGCGCTGTGGCTTTCCCTCCCTGGCGCTTCGGGTGCAGGAGGTTCTGAAGCATGATCCGCTGTCAGGGCATCTCTTCGTCTTCAGGGGTCGCAGATCGGATATTTTGAAGATCATCTGGCATGATGGTCTGGGCGCCTGCCTTTTTACGCGGCGGCTGGAGAAGGGCCGGTTTATCTGGCCGAATATGGAGGGCGGCGCGGTAGCGATCTCACCGGCGCAATTGTCTTATTTGTTGTCCGGGATCGACTGGCGCAATCCGCAGGAAACCTGGCGTCCGACACGGGTCGGATAGCATTATTACATTGAAAATATTGAGTGAATCTGATCGAATGGCTTCATGACTTCGAAGCCTGTGGATCTTCCTGCGGACCTTGCGAGCGCCTATCTGGCGCTGCTTTCCGAGCGCGAGGTGTTACAGGCTGAACGTGATGTCGTTGTTGCCGAGCGTGACATTGCGGTGGCGCAAGCCGCCAATGCGCAGGCCATGCTGTCGGACAGCGAGGCCTTGATTGCCAGTCTGGAACTGGCGATCGAAAAGCTGAAGCGTGAACTGCGCGGCCGGCGATCCGAGCGCACGGCGCGCCTGATCGACCAGATGGAATTGCAGCTCGAAGAACTGGTGATGGATGAAGCCGCAGCGCAGGCGGCTGCCGCCAAGACCTCGAGCGTACGTTCGTTCACGCGCAAACG
>NZ_QOZG01000057.1 GCF_003335045.1 Paramesorhizobium salinisoli | reverse complement strand
GCTTGCCTTCAGGCCATCGCTCGCGAGCTGATCGTCATCACAAGGAGAGCAAACGTCACGCGGGCGGAGGCGGCATTGAAAAAGCCGTCCCGGCTATCTCGCCGCGGATGCTCGATGCTTTACGCTGATTCGGCACGGTCCCGTAAAATAGGGGTGATGGCATCCCTATTTGTTCCTCCAATCCATTGGTATTCTGCTTGCCTGAAGTTGGTAACTGCAGCCTTTCCCAGAAGGGATGATCGTGATCTGGTTAACTTCCATGCTTGAGATTATGAACAGAATGGGGCGTGCGCACCCGGATGACATGATCATCTCCAGGGCAGATAGCGCCGGTCTATTTCGTCTGCACAAAACGCTTCTGATACTATATGCGTCGGCACTGGTACTTCAATTGGTCGTTATATTGGCCGCCTCCCCTGGTTCTTTGGATTTCGATTTTAGTAACGAGACCGTGTCGCTTTGGCGGAATTTATCACCGAATGCTGGAGGCAATTATTTGTATTTGGAGTCCGTGAAGCCGGGGCTTGGTTATAAGTACGTACTATCGTATGGCTTATCCACGTACATATCTGCGGTATTTATATTAATGTATTTGATGATTGCAATATTTGTAAAAAAATCAAGTTTGCGAATGCTGACGGAGTTTCAACTATCAACATTTAAAGTAACGGTATTTGCAACGGCGTGCGCTGTATCTGTAGTTTATTTCGTGGATTATAGCTCTCCAAACAATGAGAATTATAGGTCTGCGCGGCAGAAATTATTATCAACCGAAGTAGGAATTATTGTTTCGGATCTAACTATAATGATTGCCGGATTTGGAGTGATCGCAACAATATTCACGATATCAAAATATATAAAATTCAAGGGAGAACTTGGGTATGTCTGATCGCAAGCAAACGACGACGCCGCAAGATGCGACTTCCGGTGCTTTGCCGCCCTCTGCTTCAATGGGCGATCGTTCCACTACGGTTCTTTTATTTCGTTGGCTGCTTTAATCTATACTTGTTCCCGCAAAATTCAGGCTTGGTCTCGTGAAATAGGGGGCATGGCATCCCTATTTGTTCCCCTAATTGATTGGTATGCTGCGGACCTGATGTCGGTGAAATTCAGTGTTCCTAAAAGGAAGAGTATAAGTGAACTGGTTTGCTTCATTTAATGAAAATATGAAAAGGGCGCGGCGCGCGTATCCTGACGATCGCATAATTTCGAAGGCGGATAGTGTCGGCCTATATCGTCTGAATAACACAATTATATTCATATATATATCTGCGGTGGCAGTTCAGTTGCTAATCATATTGCTGTTGCCTGTCGCTTCCCTTGAGGGAGAAATGAGCAACAGGATTGTTTCCCTTTGGCGGAATATGTCGCCGAACGTCAGAGATACTTATCCATATTTTCAAACTGTTGAACCAGGACTTGGTTATAAATATGCATTATCATACGGCTTGTGTGTATATATATCTGCGGTATTCATATTAACAAATTTCTTCATCGCGATTTTTTTAAATAAAGGAATGTCAAAACCATTGAATAATTTCCAGATATTTGCATTCAAGGGGAGTGTTATTGCCGCAACATTTTTTGGTTTTGGTATTTACTATGCGAGTCTCGTGCCAAGCAAGCTTTTCGTACTTTCTTCAAAGAAGATATATTCAAATGAATTTGGTATTCTGCTAATAAATGCTGGAATAATGTTAGCTTATTTTGGGATGACAAAGGTAATTTTCGCAGCATCAAAATATCTAAAATTCAAGGGAGAAAACGAACATGTCTGATCGCAAGCAAACGACGCCGCCGAAAGACGCGACTTCCGACGCTTACAGGCCTTAATAACGAGAGAAAAAGCGGTTGCACTATTAAAGAGCGTTTAAAGATGGAAATTCATAGAGCGACAGCGGACGACGCACTTGCCATCGCCAAAGTCCACGTTCGTTCGTGGCATGAAACTTATACCGGCCTTCTACCGCAGGCAATGCTCGACAGCTTGTCGGTCGAAAACAGATCGACAAGCTGGAAAAACATACTGTCGTCGCCCCAAAGCTTTCCAAGCACTGCCGCCTTCGTCGCGTGTAGGGAAAATGAGGTTGTAGGCTTCGGTGCGTGCAATATACAGAGGACTGAAGAACTCCGCGCCGCAGGTTTCGACGGCGAGATTTCCGCACTCTACGTGCTGCACGACGAGCAGGGCAAGGGAACGGGAAAGGCGCTCGTCAAAGCGATGGCCGACGAGTTGAAATCCCGGTCTCTTCGGGGTGGCTCGGTTTGGGTTCTTCGTCAAAATATCAATGCGTGCGGGTTTTACGAGCACTGTGGCGGGCGGGTTGCCGGCGAAAAAAAAGACGTCCGACCCGGGGTAACGCTGGAGGAAATCGCTTACGGATGGCGCTCAATCGACGATATGTCGAAATGACCGGCTCAAGTCGTGAAACCCGCATCTCAAGACCGCCTCGCCGCCGGTTCGGTATCCTTCAAGAATTCGGCGATCCTGCTCATTGCGGTCAATATTATCGGGGTCCTTTTCGTCAACGCCCGAAATATGGTCATTTCAATTATCATCTCTCCTATCGCGGTCGGCGCGATAAACCACGTTCTTGGGCTTGCAGAAAACCCCCTGATTGATGGAATCCGCGGCTAGAATGATCGTGGCGAGGGTTAGGCAGCTTTCTGCTTCCGGCCCATGACCAGAATCGCAATGAACCCTGACCTGCCACGGGTAATTTCCTCCAGTTTGGATTAGAGTCCGGCCCATTAAAGGACGGACACATGAAGAAGCAGAGATTTACGGAAGAGCAGATTATTGCGGTAGTGAAGGAGCAGGAGGCTGGCGCGAAGGTGGCGGACCTGTGCCGCAAGCACGGAATTTCAGAAGCGACCTTTTACAATTGGAAGGCCAAATACGGTGGCATGGAAGTCTCCGAGGCGAAGCGCCTGAAGGCGCTCGAAGAGGAGAACGCCAAGCTGAAGAAGCTGCTGGCCGAGCAGATGCTCGACGCCGCCGCACTCCGCGAGCTTCTTGCAAAAAAATGGTAGGGCCCGCCGCCAAGCGTGAAGCCGTCGGGCATCTGAAGGCCGTCATGGGTCTCTCGGAGCGGCGGGCCTGCCAGATCATATCCGCTGATCGGAAGATGGTGCGCTATCGGTCCTGCCGACCGCCGGAGGTCGAACTGCGGGCAAGACTGCGCGACCTCGCCAACGAGCGACGGCGTTTCGGCTACCGGCGACTGTTCGTCCTGCTCAGGCGGGAGGGAGAGCCGTCCGGCGTCAACCGCATCTATCGGCTGTATCGCGAGGAAGGGCTTTCGGTTCGCAAGCGGAAAGCCAGGCGGCGTGCTGTCGGCACGCGTGCGCCGATACTGGTCGAAGCGAAGGCCAATGCCCGCTGGTCGCTGGATTTCG
>NZ_QOZG01000056.1 GCF_003335045.1 Paramesorhizobium salinisoli | reverse complement strand
AACCGGCTCCAACGCTGCGCAAGATGAAGGCTACGCGTTTTCGCCGGTTGCTCCCACCGCGCCAAGTGGCGTAATGAAAACCGCCGAGGCTCTAATCGCCGCTGGATGAAAGTTCAGTGGCAGGTCATCTTGTCGAAAGATGGTGATTAAGATCTAAAACCCCCTAGGGATGCGTCCACGTCTGAGAAGTTTTGCGCGCGCCTGCTTGTAATATTTCTCCACGGTGCAGACACTTATCTCACAACGAGCACCCATTTCTTCGTAAATCGTTTTCCGTCTTACGCCGCGTTCACGACAAGCCATCAGGTCCACGATCTCCTGTTCCCGCGGCGTGAGCCCCGAATAATGGAGATCCGGTGCTTCCATCACTGGCTTTGAGAGCCGCATCGAAAATCCATTGGTCGCAATATTGTGCAGAACGCCGGCCAACACGCCGCGTGTGAACCCGGTTTTCCCGACATATCCAGCGACACCGATTTTTCTAAATTCCTCAGCTTCGGCAAGTGTGTCCGATCCAGAGACAACCACGTGAACGGCCTTCGGGGAAGACGCGATAATTTTCTCCACGACCTCCAGCCGATCGTTGCGTGACATGGGATCAAACCCCGGAAGGCCGGGATCTATGATAATGAGATCGAATACCTGATCACTCAACTGCTCAGATGCGATTTCCAGCGTCTGGGCGCCTATTACGAGACAGTCGTCTACGCTCGCCTTCACTTCAGCTATCAGAGCCAATCGCATCAGGTCATGGTCTTCGACAACAAGTGCTCGATCCATGAAATGTCCTCCATATTACTTTGGGCATTAAACGCGCGATTTGTGGCAAAAAAATAGGGGTGCCATCACCCCTATTTTTTTGCCTGCTGATGTTCTTCTCTAAACGACTTGCACCATGGCGATGACATCGCTCCCTGAATCTGTCGCAAATACGTGCCCTCGTGACTAACCGGGGCCGCCAAGATGAGGTTCGAAATGGAGTAACTTGTCCTCGATGGAGGCATCATCGCCGGCATAAACGCGGAATGCCAATAGCATCGACAGACATCAATGGGACAACTATGCGTCACAAAATCAACAATTTGCCTGGACATTAAAGATCATGAACGCGATCTGCTTCAATAGGCAAAGCTTTTTGGTACAGAGCATATTTTCCCTCTGCACCATGCCCTCTATTAAAGAGTGGGCCTCGATACGGTACTCTGTTCTTGGATTGGGCCTCGGCTTAGCTCTTGCCCTCATCCTTGCCAGTTGGCCGACACAGGCCGCCTATAACCCCAATTTGCTGACAGTTGAAAACACCACTTCAGGCGTTTCCCATACTTTCACGATCGAGCAACTGAAAACCGACTTTCCCCAACAAACCTACGATACGCATACGCCCTGGATGAAGGAAGGTCAAAAAACCCTCTTTCGTGGCCCGCGACTTATTGACGTTCTGGCGAGAGCCGGAATTCTGGATAGCCGGGCCATAAAAGTTATCGCCTACGACGATTTCATTTCCGAGATTCGTATGGACGAGATCCGGACCTACGACCCCATCTTGGCCGTGGAATGCAAATGTACCGACGGAGACCGCATGGACGGACTATGCAAGGCGGGCCAGGAGCTGCGACCAATCGGCATGCTTGAGAAAGGACCCATTTTTATGGTCTGGCCAGCTAACCGTCTGCCGAGCGCATACACACCAACTCGCAATTCTATCTGGGTCTTTTTTCCAGTGTTGATCCGGCCAGCTTGATGAAACCGAACAATAACCGAGTTCTTGGTATTTTACCGTATGTCGGGCTGGCATTGGCTTTGGTCATCAGCACCTGGACGTTTCTTCGGTCGGAACAGTATCGAAGCAATACCGAAAATGCTCTCAGCGAATCATATGAGATTCAATGGGGAGCATCACAGATTCGCGAACGGCTGCTGCGGGCCACCAGCTACATCCGAATTGCCAGCCAATCCGGTGAACTTGATCCGGACATCGATCGGCAAGTCATGCTTCTAAGGTTCAACATCAAACAGTTGCTATCGCTCTCCTACGTTGATCGTTTTCTTTCGCCAAGCGATATAAAGCGGCTTGAATACCTTAATCAGGCTATTAAACAGAAGCTTGATACCACCGTTGCTGCCCGGTCCAATTATCAGCAAATTTTAGACTATATGGCAGAGCTTGAACAGGAGATCTACCAAATATCGAGTGCTGTCCTTAACCACAGCGCGGGGTTGCAGGAGACTGCGAAGATCAATATCGACGCATCGCGCAATTGGTTCATTTTCGCGCTGGGACTCGGATTATTCGCAACCTTCTACCTGATCATACATCAACGGTATGTCTGCGCCAGCCGCCGCAATCAGCATCTGCGCTCTTTTGCATCCCTGTTCGCCCACATGACGCGATCACGTGTTACTGCCCTCAGACTGTTCCTGGCCAACACCGGCTCAACCTGCCCCGGAGACGAGCTGTTGAACGCCGCGCGCAGTACGGCAAGTGAACTGGAAGCCATCAATGATGGGTTGCTGTCTATCGCCTATTCGGAGCGCAATCCAGAATCCGAACCACTGGGCAGAGTTTTGCACAAGGTCATCAAGGGCCGCGCAGATATCGTCAAACTAGAAATTGGCCTTCAAACAACACAGCTACTCGTTCCGAAAACGCAGTTCCAGATGATGATTAACGAACTCGTTCAGAATGCCGAAACGGCCGTCAAGGGTAGAAAGAACCCAAATATTGTTATCCGCACCTCCATCAAACGCCGCTATTTCGGCAACCGCTCCCATCTCATCGTAGAAGTAGAAGACAACGGCGTTGGAATGCTACCGGATATTATGAAGAAAGCGACAATTCCGTTCTTTTCAACAAAGGCGGGGAAGCATTTAGGACTGGGCCTCACGAGTTGTGCCGAGATGATCTCTACTCTTGGAGGTAAACTTACGATCGACAGCAAGCCTGATCATGGTACGATCGTTCAAGTGCGTGTTCCATGTCCCCGCAATGTGAATGAACCCACTTGTGCACGCGCAGACGCCAAAACGAGCTCGAAAACCGTCTTCCCATTACGATGGCTCAGCCACGGCTCTGATGAGAGCCGTTGAATAGCATCGCGACGATGACCAAATGAGTCGATGCCGGGTGGGGCCGAAGCCCGCCGCATAAAGCTCAGCCACCTCTTCGTGTAGCCAGGAGAGGTCAAGAACTCGATCGACCTTGACCAACGAGTGATTGTCCGGGAACAGATCCCGAAGCGAACCGCACATGTACAGTTCCAGCTGATCGTGTTCCTTACGGCCGAGCATCGTGGAAGCTCCAGAGAATCAACGACTACTCAATTCAATCAGATACCTAGAACTTCTTCAACAGCCCAACCACGCAGCGCTGCCAGCGCGCGTCGGGCAGATAGTCGGCGATGCTTTTGACGTGCTCCCGTTAAATTAGGCCATTTGGAACTGGAATTTTCCATTTATTGAACCGCCCCAAATTTGGACCAGCGGAGGCTGGAGTTTTCCGGCTTCCCTTCAGGGAGGCGGGCTGGTTGCGCCTCCCGATTTCATCAGCGAGATCGGCACCTTGTTGCCAATCGCACCATGTGGCCGAACCT
>NZ_QOZG01000055.1 GCF_003335045.1 Paramesorhizobium salinisoli | reverse complement strand
AGCAACAATCATCCAAATTTCTTCAAAGAAATAGGGGCGGTGACGCCCCTATTTCTTTGAAGAAATTTGGATGATTGTACGAGCCAAAAAGCATGGAGACCTAAAATGCGCGGGTCTCTCGCAGGCCGTCATTCAAACCTGCATCGTGCATTCACACTGACCTTGCTCCCAAGTTTTATCCAGTCTTGAGTTCACTCCAGCGGTTTTGTGACGTACCCCCGTTTAAATTAAATGTGGCCATGCTGCTCAAAGCACAGATCAAACCCTGACATTCATGAAATGTTCTTCAACTTGGCCAAAATCCCAGCTTCGAGCCGACAGGGCCAAATCCCTGGAAGAGGCTTCACAATTTCTTGGATTTTCTCTACAAAACAGAGTTGTGACGGACATCTGTGTTCAATGGCTTCCAAGTAGTGGCGCGTCAGTGCTGCCACGTCGATTTAATATTGCCAACCAACCTAATTCTTATTAATCGAGTTCATAAATAATGGCGACATTTCCACTATCAAGCAAACTATAAAGAAAGGATAATGCATGCAACTCACCAAACTTGGCGAAGATATAGCAAAATCAAGTGGTATCATAAAAACTCAGTATATATCCGGACTTCTTGATGGAACTGTTGACATCACGCAGCTTGTAGTAAAACCTGTTTGCTATGAAGCTGTTGCATATGTCGTATACCTAAGTGGCCTATTTTCATTAGAAACGATACATAATACTTCTGGAAAAGGCTGGATACCGATGTTTAAATTTTTAAGCGGCCCTCAATGGGATGGCCAGAATCTTCCTATAGGCGCAGCGATTGGATTCTACAGTATAGAGCAAGGTACATTCTTTCATTCAGCTATCTCTCTTGGTAAGAACACCACGACAATACGGTCTGTAAATGGTGGAAGATTAGGACAAACATGGCTTCAACCTGTCGATATCCATCCTATTCTTGGTCTCCCATCTCCGGACGGCGCCTTTAACTACGATGGAGGGACAATTCGGGTATATCGGTCAGCCCTACAGGGGGGCTAAACCCCTGGAACTTGATGCTAAGCTGAAGATTCTTTCCTTCGCCGCGCTGATATTCGTCAACAGAAACCAATCGGCTTCCCTACCGCATCTCGGAAGGCGCTGAGTTGGCCCTCACGCGCCAAGTGGCAAAAATTATACGTAAGGAAATCAGGAGGCGGGGGTTCTTCTGCTGGGTATTCCTGCTGTTGTTCCTGGGGTTCAACATTTTCATGGCATATGGGCTGTTCGCCGGTGTCCAGCAGGCGGCGACAGGGCCGGTGGCAAGCGAGGCGGAGGCTGCCGGAAGAGCGATCGGCGCGGTGATCCTTGGCCTGTTCGCACTCCTCTTCCGTGGCAGGAAGACCCTCATAGAGGAGACTGTCGAATGAAAATGATGCCAAAGGTACTTACGGCGTTCACCGCCATCGTTCTTCTCATGTCGGCGGCAAAAGGGGACAGCCTGAAAAGTATGACCGTTGCCAGCGAGCTCGGCGCGATCATCGCCTCCGAGGAGTTTTGCGACCTTGCATTCGATCAGGCCGCGATCGAGGCCTTTATCGAGAAACACGTCGATGCCGCCGATACAGGCTTTGCTCCGACGATGAACATGATGGTCGAAAGCCAGAAGTTTCAGCTCAATGAAATGAAGGGGTCAGCCAAGACGGCTCATTGCGCGCAGATCCGCCGATCGGCCAAGGTGAACCATTTGATACAATAGAAGCTTTCGCTTCGAAGGCATGAGGCCCGGCTTCTGCCGGGTCTCTCATGTCAAGGCCACTTTCGGGCTAGATGCCAAAAAGCTCGTTCATCGTCAGCACTTTGCGGAGAGAAACTGTTTGAAGGCCCCAATTACAATGTCCCATAAACGGATCAACCAGCTCTTGCCGGCTGATATGCCTGCCATCGTAGAATTTCATAAGAATGGTAACGAGGCGGTGATTAGCTTCAAGGGAGCGTGGATCACCAGAAATCTGGGACAAGTTGACCGCGCAATATATGAGATAGAGCAAAAGAATGGCTTTTCGGCTGCTACATTAGACCTTTCTGCCGTTGATAGATTTGACACGGCGGGCGCGTGGCTTGTAGAGCGGCTGCGGTTCTCGCTGGAGAAAACTGGAAAAACGGTCACGCTTCAAGGTAATCCCGAGAAATGGGATGCGCTTTTTAAAGCTGTCAAAGATTCCGCTTCGTCAGTACGCATTGAACCTGCGAAACGGGGTTCATATCTGACAGCGTTTTTTGAAACTATTGGAAAGAGCGTCTATCAATTTTTGGGCGACTTCCTAAAAATTATGCATATCCTTGGTGCGATGATTGTTGGTGCTTCTAGTCCAAGAGCAGGCGCTAACAAGATCCGGTTCGTAGCCATCTTTCATCAGATTGATCGTTTGGGCGTCGGCGCCATTCCTATCGTTGTGCTCATATCAACGATAATGGGGGCAATTATTGCGCAGCAAGGAGCGTTCCAATTGCGAAATTGGGGAGCCGAAATTTACGTGGCCAGCCTCTCCGGAATACTGGTTCTTCGTGAAATCGGCGTACTTCTGGCCGCAATAATGGTCGCTGGGAGATCTGGAAGTGCAATTACTGCCGAGCTGGGCTCTATGAAAATGCGCGAGGAAATCGATGCTATGAGGGTTATGGGACTCGATCCGATAAGCGTTTTGGTATTTCCACGTGTCGTGGCTTTAACTATATCAATGGTCTTGCTGACCGTCATTTCTAATATTGCAGGACTAGTGGGTGCGATATTTGTGGGTTGGGCATATTCCGGAATCGCGCCAACCGCATTTTTACGGCTTCTGCATGAAGCTGTTACAATCCAAGACTATCTCGCTGGGCTGATTAAGGCACCTTTCATGGCAATGGTCATTGGGATTTTAGCAGCAGCCGAAGGGATGAGCGTGGGTGGCAGCGCTGAGTCGCTGGGAAGGAGGGTTACTTCTTCTGTAGTAAAGTCTATTTTCTTGGTGATTGTTATTGATGGCCTTTTTGCTGTATTCTATGCGGCAATAAACTTCTAGAAATATTCACAGAATACTTTAGCGTAAAAACTGTGTTTAGGCATGCAAATTTGGCTCTGACGCATATGTGGAACGGCCCGGTTGGCACTTTTCCGTAAGGCGATGCATGGCCTCGCCGATTAGATTGTTCCGCCTCATTCTACTGGTCCCATAGTGGGAGGGCCACGCAGGCCGAGCCCGGAGAGAAGCGTGATACTGCGAAGACATCAATCAACCATAGCTACGGACAGTCAGAAGGTGCTTGACCTAACCACGCCGAATAGAGAGAACCACGCCGCGACAAGCGGGCGTGTCCGTTTACGATGAAGTCGGGCAGGGTGGAGGCGAAGCTGCCGAATATGTTGACGCGCTGCACTTAAAAATTTCTTCTGCAGACTGGTGATTGGCAGTCGTATCGTCAGTATCTAATGATGGTCTATACGTGCGGACTTCGCTTATAAAGCATTGCCATTGTAGTGGGTGCGTGATGGATGTCAAATCTCAACCCATATTGAGAGCGGCGGTGCAAAATTAGTCCACGGTAGCGGCGGGATTGTCCCGGCTTCGGGCGGAGTAAAATCCGGCCACCTATTTCTCTTCTGCAATGAACGCAGGAGGGACAGGGGATCTACACCGTGG
>NZ_QOZG01000054.1 GCF_003335045.1 Paramesorhizobium salinisoli | reverse complement strand
ACACAACGTTCTCTGCAACGTGAGGACAGAACCTGTCAAAAGGAGAGAAAGAATGAACGCGCAAGTGCAGGATACGACCTATGCGGTCATCGTCACGATGGACAACAATTTCATCGCCAATGCCAGTGACCTGAGATGACGGGGTGGTGCATCATCTGACTATCGTTGACCCGCGTCACAGCCCTTGCGGGTCGCCGGATCGCCCGGTTCGCCATAGGCGCGGTCGTCGTTACGTTCACCGGACTTTGTGCCCAGGGCTGGCAAAGCCGGGCCGAGCAGGATTGCACCGATCATCAGCATGAGTAAGAATCGTTTCGATAGCACTATCCCACAGGCAAAAGAGCGATAGCCCCGGATCGCATTGGCGAGCTGCGTATAGGAACACCTTGACCCCAACGATTCCGATCAGAGAAGGCTCTTAGCCCGGAAAATTCATGGTGGTTGTCGGATGTGGTTCAAACCATTGAATGACGGAGGATTTGGTTGCTTACACCGATCCGCATCATTCCCGGAGACCACACCCGCCATGCCCGATCTTACCTTGCCTCTGCCCGGTTTGTCATCCGTCGGCGGCAAGTCCGCCGTCGCCCGTTTCGACGGCGGTGCCGCGCCAATGATGTCGTCTTGATCCTTGGCGTGGCGTCCACCACGACGCTGCGCAAGCATGTCACGGATATGGAGGCCGGCACGCTGGCGCGCTTTGAAGCGTCGGCCCAGACGCACAAGGTGCGCCGCTTCACGCAGTTTTATGACGGCGCCGCCAGTTGGAGCCGCGCCGAGCGCATCATCGCCCGTGTCGAGGTCGGCGCCCAAGGGGCTGACACGCGTTTCATCGTCACCAACCTTGCAGGCGGCAGGCCGAGGCGCTCTGCGAGGATCTCAACTGTCGGCGCGGCGCGGCCGAGAACCACATCAAATCCTGGAAGACGTATCTGGCCACCCGACCGCACATCCTGCACCAGAGCGACAGCCAACCAGTTCTGTCTTGTTCCTGCATGCCGGTGCCTACTGGCTGATATGGGGCCTGCGTGCTGAAGCGCTCGAGCTTTGCCGCCGCGCAATTCGACACGTTGCGATTGCGCCTCATCAAGATCGTTGCGCGGGTGGTCGAGATGAAGACGCAAATCCACCTGCACCTGCCGATATCCTGCCCCGACCAGCGCATGCTGCACAGCGTCCTCGATCGCATCCCGCGGCTCATGACGTAGCCGGCGGGGGCGCAGACGCCCCGAACCCCTCCAGCCAATTACGACCGGTCAACCCCGGCGCCGATGAGGCTCGTCAAAGCACCGCAACGCCGACCGGAGGGCCCATCACGCCGCCGAAGCCCCCGTGCTGTGCATCACACGGCTAGCTCCGCGGCCAGATTCCAAATTGGATGTTGGTTGGTACGCTTCCACTATGTAGGTCGGACTGAGTGGCGGACATGTAATATGTGGTCTTCGATGCCGGGGGCGCACAGCCTGGCGCTGCCCAGGTGCCGGTATCGTCAACGGGGATGGTTGCATAACCGTGGCCATTTTGCATGACGGTGACGGTTGCGCCAGGGACGCCTGTACCAGTGACCGGAACAAAGTCACTGTAGATTTCCCCGTTGATTGGTGAGCTGAATTCGGGCGGTGGGAAGGTAATGTCGGCTTGCGTGCGGGTAGGATAGTTCTGGTTTTGTGTATTTCCAAGTCCAAGCTGGCCGCTGGTGTTGTCGCCCCAGGTGCAAAGCGCGTCCCCGCTTGTGAACGGTTTACCGACCAGGGCAGCTTGGCTGATCCCCGCACACCCGGTACCCAGGGTAATGATATCGGATAGTTCTAAGCTTGAGGCTCCCATGCGCTCAAAGCTATTGCGGTCCTGGTTGTCGCCCAGCCCAAGTTGGCCAGAAGCATTCGAGCCGGTGACATAGCAGTGGCCGTTGGAGAGCAAGACGGCTGTGGAGTTGCCGAATCCGAAGACTTCGGCTCCCGGGGCGGCCCAGGAACCCGCGGGATCAGTTGGAGAATTCCGCTGGGTGTTATCGCCCGTGCCCAACCCTCCTTTCCCATTCCAGCCCCAAAGCTTGAACGTGCCGTCGGACAGAAGCGCGATCGAGTGGTAGCTGCCTGCAGCAACCACTTTGACGTTTGCCAGCCCAGGGATCAGAACAGGCGATCCATAATTGTTATCAGTGTTTCCCAAGCCAAGTTCGCCGTAAGTATTATCGCCCCAAGCAGCAACGCTGCCGTCAGACAGCACCGCGAGGTTATGAAAACTCCCACAAGCTATGGATACTGCTGATGGCAGGGAAGTTCCGGGGCCAAGTACCAGCTTGGGCGACCAATTAGCGTTGCCGTCACCCCATGTCCACACGGTACCATCCGAGAGCAACGCGAGGGAGCCCCTGATCCTTGCGCAGATTTGGGTGACAATTGCTCCGTTGGGAGGCCAGTCGGTCCATCCACTGCCCAACACGTTTATCCCGTTTATCTGGCCAGGAGCCGGTCGGGAATAGTTGTTGCCGCCGCCGGTAGCCCCGTCGATGGTGTTACCCCAGGACCAAAGGGTGCCATCGCCGAGCAAAGCGAGCGAATGGTTGTTGCCGGCTGCGACGGAGACGACATCCTCACCGTTCGGCGGCCATGAATTGCCATCCAAATCAGTTTCGATCTTCATGAAATTCACAGCAGCGTTGGGGCCACCCAAACCGATGCCGAGCTGCGAATAGTTATTTGCGCCGCACGCCAGCACGGTGCCCTCGCTTACGACCAGAATATGAGCTCCACCCAGAGCAATATCCAGCGGCGGCGCATCCGCCGGCGGTGCATCGCCACCATTGCCCTGGAACGTAGCGGTTACACCGTTTGAGAAGCTAAGAGGTATAATATATGGCGCCGTGCCACCTTCAGCCGTGGCACTTATGCCGAAGGATCCGGAGGCCGTGCTGGTCACCGAAGCAGTGATTTGGCCCTGTCCGTCGGTGGATCCCTGAGGAGGGTTGATTGTAACGCCTTCATGCGGCGCAGAAAAGCCATCGACGAAAAAATTGACCGTGGCATTGTATACGGGATTTGGATCGCCATAGGGTGGACCATTGGTAACGGTCAGCAGCAAATGTTCTGATTCGGTTCCGTTCGCTGAAACATTGTTTTTTCCTGTCAGAACCAGGTCAAGATTACCCGAGTCTTGATCACGCCGTACTGGAGGTTTCCTGCTTTTTTTCATTTTCAAATCCACTTCTAAAAGAATGAAAATTTAGCCAAATAAGACTGCGTCTTTGCGCAAAATCTAAAATCGCCACTTATCGTCTAACCCGCTGGCTGGGTTCCATTAAAAGTAACGGTGGCTCTCTCAAGCCGCTGCGTCATAACGACCACACCATCTTTAATCTGATAGCTCATCACCGGGCCAAGGGCCTGTCGGGTGCCGTCAACTGCGACCGAAACGACACCTGTTTGTCATGAAATTCATAGCAACACCAGTTCCCCCCGGACCTATGTCGAGCGCCCGCTTCCGCCTCTTCATCATTCCGTTCGCCGCTATAGAACTGCCGTCAGCCACAATTGGATGAGGTTGGCCGAGACGCCGTAGGAGCGTCAAGCATCGCACTGTCCCATGACGCCGTTTCGAAGCTTGAACGTGTCGAGTGACGCCGGTATGGACCTCGTGATTTCATGAGCCTTCTCCGATTAAGGCCCACAGAGTGTATCGGTTTTTCCGTGTCCCGTGGTCCAGTCCCAATGGTTCACTCCTATTTCGCAGAGAACGTTGTGTTGATGTTGATTTGGGCGGTTGGCATTGACCATAGTGGCTGGCTTGGGTTTCCGCCCACGGTGTCGACCCTGTAGTCTACCTTGAGGGTTCCGTTGGCGTAGCCGGCCGCAT
>NZ_QOZG01000053.1 GCF_003335045.1 Paramesorhizobium salinisoli | reverse complement strand
CCTTCAAATAATCACAACGCGCGCATGAGACCCCGCTCGGGCTACGCCCTCCCACGGGTCTCATGCGCGCGCCAAGGTGGCCGACTTTTGCGCCGCCGCGTGGCCGGTTTTTACTCCGCCGTTGACAGTGCGCTCCCCAGGCTGTCCGTCCGCATGGCAGCGTGAGGAGCGCGGCCGGTTTTGGCAAGCTATTGCCTTGGGGGCGGTCAAGTGAGGAAGCTGCGTTGGATGCTGGAGCATCCGCCCCGCTCGGCCCACGCTGGTTTCGAGAGGCAGGTGGAATGCCGCCAACACATATGGCGCCATGGGCGGAGCCGAGAACAGGTCGTTATCTTTCCTTTTCGGAACGCGAGGATATTGCAATCGAGCGTGCCAACGGGGTCGGCATCCGAGCTATTGCGTGTAAGCTCGGGCGCTCACCAAGCACAGTCTCACGGGAAATCCGCCGCAATGCTGCTATCCGAAGCGGTCGGATGGATTATCGACCAAGCACGACGCAACGGCACGCAGACCGCGCCGCCCGTCGACATAAAAAAAGTTGAAGCAGCCATGAAGCTCGTAGGCCCCGGAATGCCGCCGGCTGAAGCCGCCAGACAACTCGGCCTCGGTCGTTCCACCGTGTATCGCGAAATGCGCCGACTGGGGGTCAATAGAGCCGCTTAGCTCCAATTTTGTGTTTCATGTCCGACCACGATGTACGTGAGTGTTGACAGTATAACATCAAAAGGCCCCGTCCGGCTCTGCGCCCAATCAACAGGAATTGCCCATGCACAAGCCCATTGCTGTTTTTGACGCCGGAATCGGCAGCTATGCAATAGTAGCGGAAATACAGAAGCGACTGCCCAAGCAGGACATCATCTATTTCGCCGATCGTGCGAGCTTTCCCTATGGCAACAAGGACCGCGAGCGGCTTCTCGCTATCATGCGCAAGACGATTGCCTTCCTCGAAAGCAGTGCCCCATCGGCCATCGTTGTCGCTTCGAACGCACCGTCCATCATGATGCTGGATGAGATCAGGCAATACAGCTCCGTGCCGCTATTCGGCGTGTTTCCGCCGCTGCAAGAAGCCCTAGCTGCATCAGCCAGCGGCCATGTCGGCATCATGGGCGTCCGATCTCTGGTGGACAGCAAGGCATTGCGGCTCTTTGTTCAACGCCATACGGCCGCGACCAACAATGTCGCTATGATCAATGCTTCCCCTATGGTCGAGCTTGTTGAGACCGGCTCGTTTCTGTTCTCACCTGCCGAGACGCAAATCGCCGTGACGGCCTTTGTCGATGAAGTGTTTCGGCAATATCCGACGATCGATGTCCTGACCCTCTCGAGCACACATCTGCCGTGGTTGCGGCCTTTCTTTGAGACAGCCCGTCCAGGTTGCCGGTTCCTGGACCCGGCAGAGAAAATCGTGGCTGACCTGGGCGAAGGAACTACAGGAACCGGACAGGTCCGAGGAATGGTCACCGAGGGCGGCAACTACGACCTGGAAACCTTTCGTCGGATGCTCGCACAGATCGGGGTAGAGATTCCTCTCGAACCGGTAGGCCAATTTTAGGCAAAGGGAAGGACCACTCACCGCCATTTTGGGAAATTCAGAGCGCATCTTAGCGTTCAGGCTTCGTTCTGCCTTAGCGTTGTTCGCCTTTATCAACCAAAGACAGCAATCTCCTTGTGATCCACCATTTTCCATGCGATTCTTCGGGCTTGAAGCGAAGGAGATCAGGATATCTCAAACGATGCTGGCAACGCTTTCCAACATTCGGACAGTCGAAGACATGATCGTGGCGTTCGAGGATGAGCAGCATTGCCGGCGGCTCCTGGAAGGCATGGTGTGGCCGGACGGGAGAATCTGCCCAGCCTGTGGTTGCAAACGCTCGATGGCGATAGCCGGCCGCGATTTGGGCAAACGTCGCGCGCGGCCTGGTCTCTATCAATGCTCCAGCGGCGATTGCCGGTTCCAGTTCACGGTGACGACATACACGCCCCTGCACGCCACGAAGCTTCCCTTGCGTGTGTCGCTCAAAGCGATGTGGCTGATGCTGCAGTCGGACAAGAGCTTGTCCTCGGTGCGCCTCTCGCCGAGGCTGTCGGGGTGAGCCAGCCCACGGCCTGGCGCATGGGGCATGCGCTGCGCCTGATGGTTGCGCGCGAGCACATGCTTGATGGCACGGTGGAGATCGACCATTTCCATCTCGGTGGCCGCCCAAAGAAACGTCCAGACGATCCGCCGCCTGGAAGAGGCCGGAAAGGTCGGCCGAATACGCAGAAAACGCCTGTCATGGCGACGGTGCAGCGGCCGAACGACGACACGCCGGGCGCTCCAGCGGGCGACGCGCGTGCCGCGGTCGTGACCGGCCTTTCGTTCCGCGGTGCGGCGCGTGTCATCGAAACGCAGATCACACCCGATGCCTGCTTGATGACCGACGAGGCGAAGGCGTTCATAGCCATTGGCGAGAGTTTTGCCGAGCACGAGACCGTAAAGCACTCCAGCGGCGAATATGTTCGCAACGCGGTCCAGGTCAATTCGGTAGAAGGGTTCAATTCGCGTGATCGCCGTACGATTGCCGGCGTCTTTCACCACATCAGCCCCCAGCATGCGGATCTGTATTTCCACGAGATCGGCTTCCGCTGGTCGCAGCGTGTCGTCATAGGCAGCACCGTTCGCAAAACCCGGCATGGCCGCGAAATCGTGCGAACCCTCTGGTCGCGCGTGCCCCCAGCCCTGCAGTTGCCGAACGTCTTTCGCGCAGCCATCGGCCGGCAGATGCGCCGAAGCTCGGATGGCGGCATCACTATCAAATCGGCCGTAGCTGTCTTTGGTTGATAAAGGCCGCGTGTCTGGGGGAGCAGTTCTTGTTAGCATCCCAATGGGCCCAATATTTAGTTGAACGGCAACTGCAATTGTTCCGGTGCAGTGAACATGTTATATTAGTTCGATGATGACGCTGAAAAAACACCCGCCCCAATATAACCGCTGCCGTGGGCGTGTTGTGTCGTATGCCGATTAAACTCAGCGCAGACCTCATCTCAAGCCCCTGCCAGAAGTGGACGGGGTGAAAATGTTCAACTGACGTCCTTTCTGGAAATTGAAAGGATTTACAGAATGAACAGTGAAAGTTTACCGTACAATATTATCATCAGGCCTATGGTGGAAATGGATGTCTATGACATTCACAACATCCATACGGAATGCCTGCGAACATCTCTCGCGGGCCATTATACTCCGCAGCAGCTTGAGTCATGGTTGGGCGGCCGTACTCCTCAAGGCTATTGGCGCAGCCAACAGGCAGGGTCACCTTATTTGGTCGCGACCATCAACCGAGCGATAATAGGTTACGCAAACTGGATAGGCGATGAATTGATGTCGCTCTTTGTCCAGCCAAAGTTCCAAAAGTCTGGAGTAGGAACTAAGCTCTTGGAAGCGTGCGAAACGCAGACCCACCTCTCATGCGTAAAAGCGACTCTAAGCGCGGTCGAGTTCTATGGCCGTTTCGGATTCAAGGTCATTCACGAAGGATATGATGTGAAGCGCGAGGTTCGTATACCGCATATATTCATGCGAAGACCGACGTAGTGGCAGCATGCGATCATCGCGCGGTACAAGTTCTCTGTCCGTTCTAACAAGTCGGACACATCGGGCACTTTTGTGTCGTGACGCGAATCTGGCTGTGCTGACGCGAAATCTCCGCCATTTCGAACCCTCGGGTCCCGGCGGTCGATCCTTTCGCAGCACTGCCCGAGTTATAGACTGGCAGGGGAGGGGCCGCAGGCGTGCCGGCCATCGGCGGTGGTGTTTGAACCGCCCCGGGTTTGCCGGAGGCTATTTGGTTTAAGTTATGCAGCCAATGCCGGTTCGTCCAGCATGGCGTAATATCGCTCCTCGGCTTCGGCTGGGGGTATATTTCCGATGGGTTCCAGCA
>NZ_QOZG01000052.1 GCF_003335045.1 Paramesorhizobium salinisoli | reverse complement strand
CATTGGCTCAAGATCAGAACCAACAATCCGCTGGAGCGGATCATGAAGGAAATCCGCCGGCGCACTCGCGTCGTGGGAGCCTTCCCGGACGGCCAAAGCTGCCTGAATCTGGCGGCGGCCCGGCTGATGTCGGACAGATTCACTACTTTCGGGTTGTGACGCCAGGAAAGAAACCTTGGGATATATTCTCTATTCTTCCGCAAATTCCATGGATGTTTTGTCAACGTAAAATAGGGGTGATGGCATCCCTTTTTATCGTCCAAGTAATTGATAATACTCCTGCTTAGTGGAGAGGAGATTTTATATGATTAGAACGACAGATTTGTCTCGTGACGCCTCATGTCTTAACCGTCTTTATTTATTTCGAAAGTACCTAACTGCCTACGTTTTTACTACAGCACTGTGCGGCGGACTCCTGCCCGGGGCGCTGGCGCAGGAACTCGATGGAAAGTATTATAGCAGCGATGGTACACGCGCCGATGATCTAAATTCAGCCAAAGAAAGCTGGCGCAATGATCCCGAATTCAACGGCAATTGGGGGCTGAAGGCTATTAACGCTGATGGCGCCTATGCACTTGGCTATTCCGGGCTGGGTTCTCGGATCGGCATTATTGACCAGCCTGTTTGGTCATTACATCCAGAATTTTCAGAGAAGATAAATAGCGAGGACAAGCTTACTTTTAAAACCACGAGCGGCATCCGCGTTTATGACGATCCGTATCTGCCCGTAAAATCGGGAGACCCATTTCTCTTTGACGGCAGCATTTATTCGGATGGTAGAAATGGCGTAGCAACCCATGGCACTCATGTTGCCGGCATCGCCGCAGGCAATCGCGACACAACCACAAGCAATTGGGGTGTAATGCAAGGTGTTGCTTATGACGCCCGTATTTTTGCAGCGGACAATGGCGACCCCGGTCCTGAAGACGGCATTGTAAAAGGTAATGACGGGGGAGTCTATCTGGCTGCGTGGAGAGCGATGATTGACAGCAATGTTGATGTGATCACCAACAGCTGGGGTATAGGGATAAGCAGTTCCCGTTGGAAATATGATCAGGCAGCGGCGCAATTTCAAGAGATCAAATCAATTCTTGGAACTGCGGAAGGCGGTGCCTATGACGGTGTCATAGAGGCTGCGCGCAAAGGGATCATTATTGAATTTTCAGCAGGTAACGATTCCGGCGCCGATCCTGATGCGATGGCGGGGTTTGCGACATTTATGCCCGAACTTGAAAAAAACTGGATCACGACAATGAGTGTGCAACTCAACTCACGTGATCCCAACGGCGTAACCCGCAGCGGGTTTTCCAGCAATTGTGGATATGCTAAATATTTTTGTGTGGCTGCTCCCGGAACCAGGATTAATAGCAGTGTCGTTGAGGCTGATCTTACTGGTAAGGAACCCGGCGATACTCTTACTGATTTGAAGGCTGGATATAAAAAATTTAACGGCACTTCAATGGCAGGGCCATTCGTCTCTGGTAGTATTGGGGTATTGAAACAGCGTTTTCCTTATTTGCTCAACAGGGATGTCAACGATATTCTCAAGTCAAGCTCAACAGATCTCGGTGAGAGCGGTGTTGATGAAGTATATGGCTGGGGTCTCATCAATCTTGACAAAGCCATGCGTGGCCCTGGCCAATTTCTTGGCCGGACTGAGGCTCGTCTGCCTTATGGCATATCAGATACATGGTCGAATGATATTTCGGACGAGGCAATGCAACAGCGGCAACTGGAAGAACAGAGCGAAATTGCCACTTGGGAAAAAAAGAAAGCAGAACTTGAATCAAAATTGAGTTCTGCCCCAACCCTATCGGAAAGCGAGCTCGCTGCAAATGAGAAGGTTCGTAATACGATTGCCGTCACGCAGGAACGTATTGATAAACTCTCTTCCAAAACCAATACTGATTACGAAGGTGGCTTAACCAAATCAGATTTTGGACAGCTGATCCTTGCAGGCACCAACACCTATCGCGGCGATACTATTATAGATGGCGGCGAGTTAGTGATTGCTGAAGGTGGATCGATTATTTCCTCATCGTTCATCAACTACCGCGCCCTTTTAACTGTCGATGGTACGATTGCCGAAGCAATGGTGAATGGTGGTTGGCTGAGGGTCAGCACCTCAGGCGCAACCGGTGATGTTACACTTAATGGTGGTGTTCTCGAGGGAAACGGCCTCGTTGGCAGCATAATGGCACATGCGGGGGGAATGGTGATCCCTGGTAATTCCGTGAGTACGCTATCTGTAAAAGGCAATGCCGTTTTCGATTCAGGCAGTGGCCTTGTCATTCCCGTTGCGCCCAGCGGTAGAAGTGGACTGCTTGATGTGTCCGGTACAGCCAGCCTGAATGGCGGTGCAGTTATCATTACTCCGGAAAACGGCGCTGCACCCCTCGCTGCGGCAGAGGTGCTGGAGTTACTGGGGCAGAAATATACAGTACTTAAGGCAACCGGTGGTAGAACCGGTGAATTCAGTGGTGTTTCCCCTGCTTATTACTTCATCGGCGGCGTTCTTTCCTATGGAGACAATGATGTGGCTGTCAGCCTGTCACGCAACAATCGCGCCTTTGCTGACGCTGGTGTTACCTATAATCAGAAAGCTGCGGCAAATGGGATAGAGAGCCTCAAAATTAGCAATCGGCTTTACGATTTGGTTGTTACGACCTCTCTTGCAGAGGATCTCCCCGCTGCTTTCTCCTCACTTTCAGGTGAAATTCACAGTTCTTTAAAAGGGACTCTGATGGAAGACGGTCGTTTCGTGCGCGACGCCGCCATTGGTCGGATCAGAGCTGCCTTTGCTGCTGTTGCTGACATAGCGATCGCTCCCGTCAAATCCACTGGACAGGAGGTTTATACAGGCGCATCGGGTCCCACCAGTTGGGCAAAGACTTATGGTTCATGGAGTCATGCTGACGGTGATGGCAATGCGGCAGCATACCGCAAGCACATTGGCGGTTTTGTCACTGGTGTGGACGGTATGATTGCCGACACATGGCTACTTGGGATTCTGGCAGGCTATGGTAATAGCTCGGTTGATTCACAGCTAGGCAACGCTTCTGTTGGCAGTTACGAGGTAGGAATCTATGGTGGCATACAGATTGATGCACTGACCATCAGTTTGGGCGCCAGCCTTGCTCAGCATGAAATCAATACCAGCCGTAAAGCGTGGCTTCAGGATGTTCGCGAAAGCAATAATGCGGACTATGGTGCCAATTCGTTTCAGCTGTTTGGCGAGGCTGCCTATCGCATTGCCATACCTTATGCGGCGATAGAACCTTTTGTGAATGTTGCCTATACCCGCCTTAAGACGGACAGCTTTACCGAGAGTGGCGGCATCACAGGCCTTACGGGTTTCTCTGAATCCAATGATGTGACGATGACAACACTTGGGCTCAGGGCATCGCATGACATCATCTTAAGCGAAAACACCGCAGTGAAAGGGCGCGGCATGCTGGGTTGGAACCATGGTTTTGGTGATGTCAGGTCGGACAGCCGCCTTGCATTTGCCGGCGGCAACAGCTTCACAATTGAGGGGCTCCCTATCGCACAAGATGTTTTTATCGTCGAGGCAGGATTCGATATCAACCTCAATAAGGCAACAACTCTCGGTATTTCCTATACTGGTCAGTTTTCATCTCTGGCTCGCGATAATGCAGTCAAGGCTGATCTCACCGTCAAATTCTGATTGACTGCGCTCAAAAATCTGACCGCAAATGAGTTTAACTGAACAGATGGAGTGGTTGCTGGCCTGCTGCTGGTTTCGGGCCGCTGTCCTCTGCAGCGAAAGTGAGCGCGTCACTGCCGAACGATGTGAGGCTGATGACCTGCCAATGAACTTTCATCCAGCGGTTTTGTGAAGTGCCCCCCAAATTTGGACCAGCGGAGGCTGGAGTTTTCCGGCTTCCCTTCAGGGAGGCGGGCTGGTTGCGCCTCCCGATTTCATCAGCGAGATCGGCACCTTGTTGCCA
>NZ_QOZG01000051.1 GCF_003335045.1 Paramesorhizobium salinisoli | reverse complement strand
TCGGGCAAGCCCGCCAAAATCGCCATAGTTGCGATTATGCGAAAGCTCATTGTGACCGCCAATGCCCTGATCAAAGCTGATCGGCTTTGGGCCGAAAAACCTGCTTGACCATAACGGAAACTAATCGTATCCTCGTCGAGAGGGATTTGTCGTATAATTCTTCCATCTACGATTTGGCAATCGTAGCTATAAGTGTTTGATCAGCGCCCTGTGATACAGCGGCCCGAACACCTCCTGGCGACGCTGATCCCGCTCGCGTATGTAATCCTTGATGATCGTGTAGCCGCCGGTGAAACCGCACTCGTCACGAAGACGGTCAAACACCCACTTGGCCGTATGGCGCTGCTTGCGCTGCACCTTCACGTCCTCATCAAGCCAATGCTCGATCGTCGACACGAACGTATCCAGCTTTGGCCGTCAGATCGGTGATTGTCCCTGATAGCCGGGGGCGTCGAATAGGACAGCATCTTGGCAACGCTGTCGCGCGATATGTTGAAATGCTTTTGCAGCTTGACGCCGGCTCATACCTTCAGAACAAGCCAATCGAACCTTCAGAAGTTCCACAGTGTAGATCCCCTAGCCCTCCGCATTCGTCGCCGAAGCGTAAAAAGGTGGCGGGGTTTTAATCCGCCGAACCGGGACTATCCCCACCGCTACTGTGGTCGACTTCTCACCGCCGCTCACGCGAGTCGCGCCGAGCAAAATAGGGGTGATGGCGCCCCTATTTTTTTCCAGAAACGAGTATTTTATGTCTTGAGGTACACATGGAGGATGTTTTCATGGATCGAACGCTTGTCGTTGAAGACCAAGACCTGATGCGATTGGTGTTGATCGCTGAAATGAAGGCGAGTGTTGGCGACTGCCTTGTCATGGGCGCTCAGACGTTCCAGAAGACGGTCAAGACCAGACAGGCGCGCTGGTCAGTCGATGGATATCCTCGGTGGCAGGCGTGAATGCGATGCGAGGGCAACTGCAACTCTTCTCATATCAAGGAGACTAGAAATGGACAGGAAAGCAACGGCAATCTGGAAGGGTGGGCTCACTGACGGTTCTGGCACACTCAATACCCAAAGCGGCGCCCTGAATGAACTTCCCTATAATTTCAAAGCGCGCTTTGAAGACGAGAAAGGCACCTCGGGGGCAAATCCCGAAGAATTGCTCGCTGCGGCACATGCCGGCTGCTTCGCCATGCAGCTTTCGCATTTTCTCGCCGAAAACGGCACACCGGCGCAAAAGCTAGAGGCAACGGCAGCAATCACCGTCAATCCGGCTTCCGGCGGCGGCTTCGAAATAACCAAAAGCGCGATAACGCTGGTCGGCACCGTCCCAGACATCAACCAGGACGATTTCCGCAAATTGGCCCAGCAGGCCAAGGAAGGCTGCCCCCTTTCAAAGGCGCTCGGCATGATCGAAATCATCCTTGACGCAAGGCTCGCCTGACCGCCTATCGCATTTATCCCGCTCCAGGACGAGGCGTTTACTCCGGGAGGTGGCCTTGGTTATGGGCCCACCATATTTCGCCCGCGGCAGATGTCCTCACCCTGGAGATCGCCGGTTGCCGCGGCCCGGATCTTGTCTCATCTTGGCTTCCTTCGAGTGAGCTACGATGACGGAAATTCCTATGCTCTCAAATAAACCAATTCTGTCTCAGGGGCGCTGATGTCAGACACAGAAGGGGTCGCTCATAATACATGTACAAAAGAACACGCTTATATAGCTGCAGCATAGCACGCTATGCAGTGATGGCATTTGGATTGTAAGGAGGCGCGTAGCGTGAGGAACGAGTCCGAGATCAAAGCTGAACTTTTCTCATATCGGCAGTCGATCGACAATATCGACGCCGCTCTGGTCAACATGCAAGCTGAGCGCTTTTGTTATACCGGCAAAGTTGGCTTGTTGAAAACCCGATACGGATTGCCGCCAGCCGATCCGGTGCGTGAGAAACTTCAGGTCGTACGGATTGCCGAGGACGCACGTCTTGATCAGAATTTCGCGGGGAAACTGCTGAACTTCATCATCAGGGAAGTCATCCGGCATCATAAGCAGATCGCAATACCTGCCCGCGGGGGCGCTGTGGCAGGCCGTCTCTTGATATTTGTTCTGTCGATGGCTTGGCTCTGTGTTGGTACCCGTGCCGAAACGTCCACGCCGGCATCCACGGCCGCACACATCTATGCCCCCTTGGTCGAAGAGAGCTACACCCATTTTGATCTCCCCGGGCTCGCTGTGGGTGTGATCGAGGACGGCAAGGTGGTCTATATCAGCATTGCCGGTGAGCGTACTGCCGGTTCCGACCGGAAGATCGACGCCGATACGCTGTTCAAGATCGGCTCCAACAGCAAGGCGATGACCACCGCCCTGCTCGGCCGCCTCGTGGATCAGGGCAAGCTGCGCTGGGATGATCCGGTCACAAAATACCTGCCCGACTTCCGCATGTATGATTCCTGGGTGACGAAGCAAATGCGCATAAGCGATCTGCTCATCCATGCCAGCGGCCTGCCGGCCGGGGCCGGCGACCTGATGCTGTGGCCGGAGCCCAATGATTTTACCCCTGCCGACATCATCCACGCGCTGCGCTATTTCAGGCCCGCCTACAGCTTTCGCAGCCAGTACGAGTACGACAATCTCCTCTATGTGGTGGCCGGTCAGGTGGCCGCCGTTGCCGGTGGCGCGCCTTACGAAACACTGATGCGCCGGGAGGTGTTCGAGCCGCTCAGCCTCACGCGCTGCCAGGTAGGCCGCTGGGATCGCGATGCGGTGGGAAACGTGGCCGAGCCGCACGGCTTCATCGATGGCCGCAACCAGGTGATCCGCGCCGACGGCGCCATCATCCCCGCCTCCCCCTCCGACCCCGCCGGCGGCATCCGTTGCAGCCTCAATGACATGCTCACATGGGCGCTCACATGGCTTGCCCCCACCCCGATGCAACTCGCTTGGCTCTCTCCTAAGCAACGCGAGGTGCTGCAATCACCGCACATGCTGATCCCCGTATCGGCGCAGATGCGCCAGTGGAACAATACTCATGTAATGGCGTATGGCTATGGCTGGCGCATGGCCGACGCCAATGGCCATTGGACGGTGTGGCACACCGGCACGCTTGCCGGAATGTATAGCGAGTTGAGGCTCCTGCCCGACAGCCGCAGCGGCTTCGTCACCCTGATCAACGGCAATGGCGGCAAAGCCCGAATGGTACTGTCCGAGGCGCTACTCAAGCACTTCACCGATCCGGCCGACCGGCGCGGAATAGCTGACTACGCCGCACAATTGGACACACTGCACGCAGCACCGGAGACGAAACCCGCCACACCGGACCAGGTTGCCATTCAGCCTGCTGATGCGCGATCGCTGGCCGGCCGCCTCGGTATCTACCGAGATCCTTGGCTGGGACTGGCCTCGATCTGCGTTCGCGATGACGAGGTGCGTTTTCAGGTAAACAAATCTCCGCGCCTCGCCGGCACGGTCATGAAGCAAGGAAACCGCTATCTGGTGCGTTGGGATGATCGCAGCGTCCAACCGGATGCCTGGCTCAACTTCCGCCCCGGCTCACCTGCACAGTTGACCATGGCTCCCCATGAGGGCTACAGCTCCGACTACAAGGACATTGATTTCACCCGAAAGAGCGGTTGTGCTCAAAGCGGCTCAGATTGGGGTCGGTTCGATTGAGCCAAAGTCCAGAAAGCGCGTCCTCCAACGAATATAACGTTGGGCAGCGGCGTGCCGGACCATTCACACGCGCTTTCTGGTCGGCCTCCTGATCGAATAGAGCGATATTGTCAGCAATCGTTCCGGCAAACAGCCGGTCCGCCTGAAGCACTGAAGCCGTCATGCGTCGATAGTTCGAAAGGCCGATCCCGTTGATGTCGTGCCCGTCGACAAGAACCTTTCCGGCGGTGGGAGAAATAAGCCCTGACATTATCTTGAGAAGTGTCGTTTTCCCGCATCCTGATGGACCAACGATGGCAATGCACTCGCCCGGCTCGACGTCGATATCGATGCCGTCAAGATTTTCGGCATGTGCACGAAAAGAACTCACCCGCGCTCAAGACGCTCTTGGTTAGCCTCCATCTTCGCCTTGGATCCATTCCCTATTTTTCCTTCCTGCCTTTGCTGGAACCGCCACCGCTGATCTAACTGTCAGCCAGCGCTTTCGCGCATTTTCCGTCAGAAGAATCTTTGATGGTCAAAGCGGTAAGCAAAGTCGAGTGCTGATATCTGTCCGGCCTCTGACACGATCCAATGCAACTCTAAGGTTCTCGACCTTGTGGCGTTGACGGTAGAGCATCGTGTCGTAGGCGTATGGGACTTTACGGCTTCGGCTCGACGGGATGCATGGCTCGATGCCTCGTGCTTCCAGCTCCTCGCGGAACCAGGCGC
>NZ_QOZG01000050.1 GCF_003335045.1 Paramesorhizobium salinisoli | reverse complement strand
GCGGGTGAGACTGCTTATATATACTCGCTCCGCGTCACTGTCCGCCTTGACCGGTTCAGTACACTTCACCGTTCCATATGATTGTAATTAGATCAGCTTCGAACAGCGATCCTCAACGAGCCCCAGATCGCGCGCATCCAGAGCCATTGTAAGGCCGACGCGCGGCGGGGGCGGTGCGGACACGTGGTGAGGCAGTGCGAGGGCGTCTTGTTCGCAGCGCCCTTCGCTTTGTAAACCGGATCCGGCATGCTCTTGTTCTGGATACGTTACCTGCTGCACCTGCAGCCTATGACGAAACGTTCACTCGCTCATCGGGAAATCCGCTTCCCTAGCGTGTCCTGGATCGCATCTGGTTCGACTTCCCACGCATAATTAATTTCATGCTTGATCTTCCAGGTGCCGGCCACGCACTCCCAGCCGAGCTGGGACCGTGCATCGAAGGCGACAACCTGGCCATCCAGGCGCTCAAGTCGGCCCACAAAGCCAACGGCGGAGGACGCGACCTTGTCTCCAACAACTGCATTGTGACCGTCTGTCATGCCGTGAAGGACAGAACGAGCCCCATTTTGCAAATCTTCCCAGTTGGCGCCGTAGACGCTGGCATCGGTAAAGAGCTGCGTATCGCCCGGTGCGAAGTTGTCCCAGAAGATGCCCGCCGGATCCTCGAGCTCATAGTACTTGCCCATCTTGTCGGCGAACACAAAGGCCGGATCTCCATCGCGCCGCTCCCATCCTTCCATGATTCACTCCTCATGCAGCGCAAGGGGTGAGCCCGGACCATCTTGAGGGCAGACTGCGGAATTCTGGGCGAATGCTGAAGTGCCGAAGCCGCTCAGGGCGATGGTGGCAAGGGTGATCCGAGTGACTCGCGTGGTTTTGCTGATATGCATTTTCTGTTCCTTTCTTGGTTAGGCTGTAGAGCTTGTCAAAACGCCATCATGAGTAATACAGTCTCCTACAAGGCGAGACCCTACGGGCCGTCGATCCCCTCAAAAGTAGTCATCTCGTCTCCTGCACGCATGAGCGCCAGCGAAAGGCAGCTGTTGATGCGGCGCTCCTGATCTAGCACCGAGCAGGCTCCACACTGCCCGTTGTCGCAGCCCTTCCTGGTCCCGGTAAAATGCAGGTATTCACGCAGCAAGCCGAGAAGGGTCGCCTCGAGTCGAGTGGCAGACTTTAGCTTTCGCCATTCACGGATAATTGGATCGGCTGCACATGATCAGCCTAACTAACGTCAAGCGATCTGGACACTAAAGCCTCCGTCGACCATAAAGACCGAACCGATCGCAAAGCTTGCTCGGTCGGATGCGAGGAAGGCGGCCACCTCGGCTATTTCTCGCGGTTCTGCTGCGCGGCCGATCGGAGCGCGGCTTCCGTGCTCGGCAAGGAACTCCCGGCCATCGTCGCGGAAGGTGTTGAGAAGGTTTGTCACGACGTTTCCGGCACCGATTGCGTTGACCCTAATGCCATGAGGAGCTACCTCAAGTGCCAAGGCCCGGGTCAATTGGGCTACAGCGCCCTTCGAAGCCGCATAAGGCGCAATGTCGGTGAATGCGAAGTAGGAGGCGTAGGAGGCGATATTGACGATAGCGCCGCTCTTGTTGGAGATCATCGCCTTGGCCGCTTCCCGTGAGAAGAGGAAGTAGCCGGTCGAATTGATCGCCATCACCTTCTCCCACTCTTCCCGGGTCGTATCGACGACTGACTGGTAGTTGATGTAGCCGGCATTGTTAACGAGGATGTCGAGCTTACCGAAGCGGTCGATTGCCGTCGCAACCGCTTTTTCCGCGCTACCATCGGCTATAACATCGGCAACGAGAGGGACGATGCTGCCGGAAGCGAGCTCGTTCACCGTGTCATGTTGATCGAGTGCTACAACTTTTGCGCCCCGCTCGGCGAAAAGTTCAGCGGTAGCGCGCCCGATGCCGCTGGCGGCGCCGGTGATAACTGCGACTTTCCCTTGAATTTCATCGACCATGTTTGTGTCGGCCATCTGCAGTTCCTTCCAGGTCTGGTTGCTGTGACCTCGAGGAAACGAGAACGCCGATGTGAGGTTTCGGTCCTTTCTGTCCGCGCTGTGGGGACAGAGAGAACCTATCAGCAGCTGACGCCATCGCTGTCTGAACGGCATAGATGAGCGCACCGCCAATCCCGACACACGCGACCAGGCCCACCCGCCAGGCCTAACGTGACAACAGGCGGCGCTTTAGCGCAGCCGCATCGCGCGGGCTCGCCAGTCACAGCCGAGCCCGCAATGTCTAATGGAACCTGCGTTTCCGAGCTGCGATGATGCCCGTTAGCATGATTATGTAGTGAATGGACTGCGAGTCATTCACCAGAGCAGGCATCTGGAAACGCGCCCGCTATGCAGCTCCTGAACCAGCGTTGAGCCGGGTGCGTGTCATTGCGTCTATGCCATGACATCTGGAACTGTACCGGTTCAAGCTCAAGCGGCGGCTGCAGGATTGCCAGCTTATCTGCATGGCCCGATGTCGTCACGACACCCGCCATGACGGTGGCGATCATGTCGGATGACGCGACAAGAGCGGGCGCGGCATACATTTGCGGGAGCGTCAGGGCCAAGCGTCGCTTCAGACCCATCTTTGCCAGCGCAACATCCACCACCCCGAAGCGCTCATTCTCTGGCGAAACGAGGAGATGAGAAAGGCAAAGAAAGCGCTCGAGATCGAGCTTGGCACGTGCTGCTGGATGGTCGCTGCGTAGAATGCAGACGAAGCGTTCCTCAAAAAGACACGTACTGATAATTCGTCCCGTTGAAGTTGGCGGAACACCAATGGTGATGTCGACCTCGCCGCCATCCAGCATGGTGATCGCATCATCGCGCTTGGTGAAGCTGCGAATGCTTAAAGCAATACCCGGCGCCTTCTGTCGAAGCACCGAGACCAGTCGAGGAAGAAACAGGAAAGTTGGGTGATCAGACAAGCCGATGTTCATCGAGATGGTAGAGGTAGAAGGATCAAATTCCTGCGTATACTCCAGCGCCCGCTGTATCTCGCCAAGAGCGTGAGTGATGGGGTCGGCGAGATCGAGTGCCCGCGGAGTCGGCTGCAGTCCCGTCGGGCCACGCACGAACAGTTCGTCTCGTAGCAGCGTCCGGAGGCGTGTAAGCGCGGCGCTCATCGCTGGTTGCGTCCTACCGATGCGCGCGCCCGCACGCGTGACACTTCGCTCTGCCATGAGAGCGTCAAACGCAACGAGCAGGTTCAAATCGATGCCATGCAAATCCATCGCATGGATGTTGACACATATCGCTTATCGATTTCAAGTATGTGCCGCCACGGTCTAAGGTTTGGGGGTCAACGAAAAAGGAACCCCCTATGACAATGACCAATGCGACGCAGGTGGTCGGCCTTACGCCTGAAGAACGTACCGCGGTTGATACCTTCTATAAAGCCTTCGCCGGCCAGCCTGAGCTACTGGATGACGCCGTGGCGATAGATTGGCAGGACATTCCCCTTGCGCCACATCAGCAGCCGGGTCGCGCAGGCATGAAGCCACTGATCAATGGCTTCAGGACAGCGTTTCCAGATACGGCAGTCACAATCCACGAGATGATCGGAGCAGGCGGTCGCGTCGCTGTGCGAGCGTCAATTTCGGGCACGCACCTTGGAGAATGGTTCGGAATCGCTCCGACAGGTAAATCGTTCAAAATCTCTATTCATGAATTTCATCACATCGTCGATGGCAGGCTGACTCACACCTGGCACCTTGAGGATTGGCTGGGCTGGCTTTTCCAGGTTGGTGCATGGCCGCCTGCCAACAAGCAGGAGAACACGTGATGAAAGCAGTCCGGATCAGTGGCTACAACGCCGCGCCAATGCTCGGAGAGATACCGAGACCTGCGGCAGCTGCCGGCGAAGTTCTTGTTCGCGTCGTAGCAGCAGCGCTCAACCCGCTCGATGTAAAGCTTCAGCTCGGCTACATGGAGCAGTTCTTCCCGCTCCAGTTTCCGTACACGCTCGGAACTGATTTAGCCGGCGAAATTGAGGAAATCGGAGCGGATGTCCAGGGCTGGTCGGTTGGCGACAAGATCGTCGCGCGCACCGATCCTACCGCTGGCGGCGCTTTTGCTGAGTATGCGGTGGTTCCATCCAACTATCTGGCAAAAGCGCCCTCGACCATCCCGCTTGAGGATGCCGCAGGCATTGGAACGGCTGCCGGTACCGCCTGGCAGGCGCTCTTTGAAAGCGTCGCGCTAGGGAGCGGCCAATCGATCCTTATTCACGCTGGCGCAGGCGGCGTCGGAAGCTTTGCCATCCAGTTCGCACGGAATGCCGGCGCCCGCGTATTCGCTACCGCATCGGGCGACGGGACCGCCATTGCTCGTCAACTCGGCGCCGATAAGGTCATCGACTACCACGCCAGCGATTTCACCCGAGACATTTCCGATGTTGATGTCGTGCTCGATACGGTTGGTGGCGATACTCAACAACAGTCTTACAAGGTGCTGCGTACCGGTGGGCATCTTCTCGCTACCGCCCTTTCGCCCGACGAGGCATTCGCCAGGGCTCACAATGTCGAAACTGGCTTCGTCTTCCATAGCTCCAATGGCGAACGCCTGCGACGGATCGTGGACGTAATAGGCGAACGCGGGATAAAGGTTCTGCTGGATCGGAAGACACCGGTGAACAGCTTTACGGAGGCGTTCGCGCACCAGGCATCGGGCCGGGCTCGCGGCAAAATTAT
>NZ_QOZG01000049.1 GCF_003335045.1 Paramesorhizobium salinisoli | reverse complement strand
CGTCAGCAAGATCGTGGCTCACCAGGGAGATCGGCAGGCGTGCAGCGCCGACCCCTGCCCGCACCGCATCCCGAACCATGATGAGCGACGACAATGCAAGGACTGGCTCGATACTGAATGTCGCAGGTGTCACTTGGCAGCTAATGACAAGAATTCGGCTGTTTGGTTCGCGTTGGGCACCTAATTATGAGAATGCCGGCCGTTCGATTCTCAAATTAACTGCATCTGCGAGGAGGCTTAAGCCGTCGACGCGGGCCATAAGCTTCTCCATGAGATGGTTTTGAGGCCGGAAATATTGGCGCGTTATTCTCGCATTAAGTGGCAATTCAAAGAAATATTATCAAATTAACTGCCCATTCTCAATTTATGTGCCGGCCTATCTATCTGAAATCATTGATACCGCGTTCTCATAATTAAGTGCCGAGTGACAGATCTTAAGCGGGGGCGATTGCCAATGAAGGGGCCACGCTCGGACGAGCGGCTGGATCTGGTCTACGATATCGACTGGGACGAGGATGCCCGCCTCGTCGAATGGCAGGACGTGATCGCCGAGACACGTGATCTACCGGTTGTCCTGCGGGCGGCGATCCTTCTCGAAGCCTGGTCCGAGATCGAGGTGTTTCAACGCGGCGCCTGGCTCGGGCCGCTTCTCGTGGCCGCACTGCTGCGGCAGGAAGGGCTTGCCACGCACCATCTCGCCAGCCTGCATCTCGGTGCCAAAAGCATCCCCCGGGAACGGAGGCGGGCACGAAATCGCAGCCATCGGCTGCTGGCTTCCCTCGACGCAATTCAAGAGATGGCTCTGGCCGGTTTGAAAGAGCACGATCGCTTGGTGCTGGCGAAAACCCAGATGGAGCGGCGACTCAAGCAACGCCGCGTCAGCTCAAAACTCCCCGACCTCATCGAGTTGGTCCTCTCTCGTCCGCTGGTTTCCACCGGTATGATCCAGGAGCAGCTAAAAATCTCGAAACAAGGTGCGCTCAATCTGGTCGGCGAACTAAATCTGCGCGAGCTGACGGGTAGGGGAAGGTTTCGGGCATGGGGGGTGATCTAATCAGATCGTGCTACCGTCGCCTTCGACAGCTTTCCGCTTCCAAAATACGACATGATAATCAAGGTAAAAATCACCGCAAAAATGGCGGTTTGATTATCGCTTAGTGGTCGGGAATATAGCTCCCCGGTAGTATGAGAGCGATCAGTACGGCTTGCCAATAAACATGGGGGATGTCGCTGTATACACGAACGGATCATCGTATCGTGCCTTACTTGGAAACCGAGGGCTTCCTAAACTTTGAGCCGACGCGGTATTGGAACCGCGACCGCTGATCTACGCAGCCGGTTGCAATCTCCGCACGACTGGCAGATCACGCTCCTGCGCCTTCGACAGTTCGTAATTTGCCTGCAAGTTCATCCAGAAGCGAGCCGAACTCACACCGGCCTGTTCCAACCGGATTGCGAGATCGGGGCTGATCCCGGCATGGCCGTTGATGACACGCGACAGCGTGGTCCGGGACACGCCGAGCCGGCGCGCCGCTTCCGTGACTTCGATGCCCAACGGTATCAGCACGTCTTCGCGCAGAAGCTCGCCTGGGTGGGGATGGTTCTTCATCATGATCTTCGTCCTTCAGTGATAGTCAATGTAATCGACCAGTTCCGCGTCGGAGCCGATGAAGCGAAATGTGACCCGCCAATTGCCGTTGACCCATACGGCCCAATGGCCTTCCAGATCGCCATGCAGAGGATGGAGCCGATAGCCCGGATGGTCCATTTCTCCCGGCTTGGTCGCGGCATCCAGCGCTGCCAGAATGCGCTTGAGTTTGGGCACGTGTGCTGCCTACACCCCACGGGTTGAGCCTGTTTCATACAGGCGCTTGAGGCCCTTGTGGCGGAAGCTGATTATCATCGCCGACATGTAGCGCGTTACGCCTCACGCTACAAGAAAAAATATCAGCCAGTGCGTTCGTGCCTCTTCTGGATGTGGCATCTAGTGATGCGTGTGGCCGGTTGGCATCACCCATTGAGGGACGGGATCTCGACCGACCAATTGGATAGCTGGGCCGTTATCCTGGATATAAGCCGTCGCTTCTTCCTCGCTATCAAAGCGCATCGCTTCACGACTGTCGCCAGCGACGCTTTGGCCGTCATAGGCCAGAAGTGTTTGACCTAAAATGTCGCCATTCAAGCTGATAGCCCACGGTTTCATCGTCAACTCTCCCTTCGTGCCTTTGTGGGCATTGTTGAAATTTCAGATTCACCCGATTGAGCAGCATTCATTACCCTGTTCGGGTCGAGGTCCGCGACCACGGCGGCGAGCGCGAGCTGCGCATAGACAGGTGCACCTCTTAACTCCCATGCCTTCAGCGCGCCTTACTGCACCGACGACCGTCAGGCACTCCATATTGCCAGCGTGTTTTCGGCGGCGCGGACTGCGGGTTATGCTGATGACGTCGAGTTGCGGCATGTGACCTTCGGTGCCGTCCCGCAATTGCTGCTATGCATATCATCAGCTCTTCCGTCCGAATGGGGCGATATTCATGGTTCGCTGTGGTCCCTGCTCTTCGAACTGCATCCCGGCCCGTGGCTAATCAGGCCCCATCAAGGGCCTAACACACGACTGATAGAATTCCTCGTTCGCGGACTACCGTCAAAAAATCTTCTTGCCAAACCGGGGGCATCCACACACGCGCCGGGTCATCCGTACTGCCGGAAGACGCACATGATTAAATCATAGGAGTCATTTTTATATTTGAATTTAAACTCGGTTAATCCCGGTCCGTGAAGGCTGTAGCACCCTTCTACAATCCGGGCTGTCGGCCAACTGCTGGATTTTTCTTGCCTGTTCGAGTAATACATTTTCATGTCGCTCCCGACGCCCGTCCACATGCAGACCAGCTCATCAACGCGAGAGTCATAGACCAGCGCCGGCTCTCCATCACTGAGCGCATTGGTGATCGGTTGGCCATTGCTCCAGTTCTGGCCATCATAGATCGTGTAGTATAGTTGCGGATTGTCGTGATCAGGAGCCCCGCCATGGTATACACACCAAAGCTGGTCCTTGAACACAGCTAGCGCCGGCCCCTTATTGCTCATCTGTTTGGGGATCTCCGAGGCGTCGCTCCAATTCTGACCGTCCCAGACGGTGTAGTACAGTTGCGGGTTCTGGTTGCTGACATCCGGGGAGCCGCCACGATACACGCACCATAGCTGATCATTAAATACGGCCAGCGCCGGCCCGGAATCGCTCATCTGTTTGGGAATATCCTGGGCATCGCTCCAGTTGTTGCCATCGTAATAGGTGTAGTACAATTGCGGATTGTTGTGCCCTGGAGCCCCGCCACGATACACGCACCATAGCTGGTCATTGAGTATTGCCAGCGCCGGCCCGTCAGCGCTCTTCTGATTGGGGATTGGCGTGTCTCCGCTCCATCCACCGCCTGCAACCCCGGGGGCAGCGTATTTAAATGAGTTAGAATACAACCCGAGGTCGCTCCCTCCGCCGCGATGCACACACCACACTCTGCCTTGGAAATGGGCCAATGCTGGACGAGCGTGGCTTTTGGTCTTGGGTACCGGGGACGGGGTGCTCCATTCGTCGTCATCGATGCCAGTTTCTGCAAATGCCGTTGTATAATAAAGATATTCGCTCATCGGTTTACGCCTGCTTCGTGGTTACGCAATAATATTTTTATTGTGATAAATTATTATCTATACACCGTAGATTCCACACGAAAATACTCAAGAGTATTTTTCTGCCATGGTATACTTATGAGAAATACTTTAGCGGATAGAGAATATTCGATAGCTAATAGTGGATGCTGCGGATCATTGCCTGGAAGTCGGCGATGGCTTCAGGTACTCGAAAAGCCTCTGGTGAACCGGGCGCAGATGCCAGGCGGCTCGTTGAAAGGAGTGCCCGCAGGTAATGTCTACATCTGGTCCGAATGTAACAGTCGTTACATATACACCTGTATATTCAGTGTCTGCCATTTTTAGCTCCAATTTTACTGGGTTTAATTAGAAATTTATTCAAAAACTGTGAAAACCCCACCACTGCTATCACTCCGCATAGTTCACCCTGAATTACGGCAATCCTGACTTGGGCATTTGAAGTTTGGTTATAAATCGCGCGCCCGTGCCCTCATCAACATTACCATCTGTTGAGACCGTCATAGTCGCTCCGTGCACTAATGCCCAACTCACCATGGTAGCGTATTGATATGCAGTTTTTGATGGATCTACGAGCAGTGTTTGGAATTGACGGTTCGGCTTATGGCTAGAAAATCCCGTTAATATTTGGTTATCCCTGGAGGGGCCAAATTCCACGCTCGTGGCATACATATTACTATAAGAGTTTGCCATTAAAACACCTCATACGGATAAATATCGTTGTAAAATATACCTATAAAACGATGATATCTTCTATTGCATTTTAGTTTTTTAGTTAAAGTAATATAATAGAACTAACATATAACTGACCTGTGTTATCTGATGTATTATAGCGTATGGACGCTGACTACCTTCGATGATAAGGAGCGCGGAATCACTGCGATGAAAATTGCTCCTGCCACGCCGCGCTGCTCACCTTTACTTCCTTCCACAATTTGTTCGCCGGCACGGTGTTCGGCTTCCTGATTTCGGCGGCGCTGGTGGTGGTTCTGCCGGCGCCGAAGCCGTCGCAGCCGCGTGGCATCACCTGCCCCTGCACCGAGCGGTCGAGCGCCGAGGTCGGTTCGTCGAGGATGACGACCTTGGGCTTGAGGATCATCGCCCGCGCGATGGCAATGCGCTGCCGTTGCCCGCCGGAAAACTCGTGCGGAT
>NZ_QOZG01000048.1 GCF_003335045.1 Paramesorhizobium salinisoli | reverse complement strand
CCAGCCTCCTGCTCCTTCACTACCGCAATAATCTGCTCTTCCGTAAATCTCTGCTTCTTCATGTGTCCGTCCTTTAATGGGCCGGACTCTAATCCAAACTGGAGGAAATTACCCGTGGCAGGTCACAAGGTCTACAGAACCAGAGACCATGCAAAGGCAGACGTATTCGACTACATCGAACGCTTCTACAACCCGAAGCGTCGGCATTCGACACTGGGCTATCTCAGCCCGATGGAATTTGAAAACAAGGTGGGATTAGCCTAACTCGGTCTCCGAAAAACCGGCAGCAGGCCAAATGTGCCGATCTTTTGCAGCGCATCCCTGAGCTTCGCTCCAGCACAGCCGCCTCGGCGAAGACGTGCCGCAGCCACGGCCAGCGTTTGCGAATGAACTTGAGGGCGGCCGGTGCGCCGTCCCGAGGTAGTGTCCAGAATCTTTCGCACTTTTTTATCAGGCGAGGGCTCCGTGGGTTGAGGTCAGTGACCGGCCCAGAGGCAAACGTTAGCGAAGATCTGCCCGACGGCTCGGGTGCCTTGGAAGAACATCAGATCCGCCACCGGGAAATACCGTCGTCTGGCGCGGCCTCAGCCGGCTGACAGACATTCGCCTCAGAACCGAAATGGCAGCGACACTCAGATGTGGGTAATTGCAAGGTCTCTGACCTCCTCAGCAAGCAGAGTTTCCTGCACAAGCAGGGGCCTCGGCGATCCGCTCAACCTCATGGCGCCGCCGCCAGCTGAGCCCTCAATGCAGGCACGTCAAATATCGGCCTCAATCCCCGCCCATCTAGGGGCGTTCCTATTTATAACCTTATAGGAACGCAGCATTCCCGGCTTAGTCGCCGGGAGATTGCTCTGAGAAACAAGGAAAGGATAAAGGTAATGATCTCCAAAAAATATGATGCAGACATAGCGTCCAAACTAGTTGGAGGCAGTTTACACGTGAGTGCAGGTAGCGGGAGATCGCTTTCACTCCTTACCGTGAGGGTCTGCTGCGACGACGAGTCTGTCAGGCCCGTGTAAGGGGCCCGACAGGTTTTAGTATCTCATAAGTCCATGCCCTGTCAGGCCCGTGTAAGGGGCCTGACAGGTTTAAGAAGACTAGCATCTGCGTGGAGACAAGTAAATATCGCGCCGCTCTGTGCGCTCAGAAAACTGTGCGCCTTTGTCAGAACGCCAGCTTTGCAAAGGAACTTCCTCGATGAGCTCCCCATCATTCGGAAGCGACGTCTTTTCAGAAATATATCGCCATATTCTTATTAATAGCGAAAAAGAAATTCTACAGTTACAGAATTCATTAATTCCTAAGGAAGCACTCAATAAATGTTTTGAAAGTGCTTTCCTTCCAATACTTCGGAAGGCTTGGGAACGACCCCTTATTTTAGAGATGAATTTTGCGAATCAGGATGGCTTGCTGCAAGGTGATTCCGAAGTTGAGCGCTTCAAATTCTTCGTCCGTGAGGTCTGCAAGCCCGAAAATTTCACGGCGCTTTGCGAAAAATATCCAGGACTCTGGGAAAGCTGGCAACGAGAGATGGGCACCTGTACGGCTTTTTTGAAATGTTTAATCGGTCATGTTAAGTCCGATATCGAAAGCGCTGCAGACCATTTTTATGGTGATGCGACTGTTGCCGTCATTGGCGGCATTTACGTGATCGGAGATCCGCACAGGGGTATGCGGCAGGCTGCGCGAGTGGAATACATAAACAAAGACGGATTAAACCGCACCCTCTATTACAAACCACGTTCCCTTGCAATCGATGAGGGTTTCAACAGCTTTATTGTTTGGTGGAATCACAGATTCCCGATCGATCACTGTGTCCCTCGTGCTTTAAATCGGGGAGATTATGGTTGGACAGAAGCTATTGTTCAACGGGAATGCGAAACAACAGATCAGGTGCGTAGTTTCTACCGTCGGTATGGCTCCCTCATGGCGCTCATGCACCTATTTGCGGCTACTGATCTCCATATGGAAAACATAATAGCCAGCGGTGAATATCCTGTCATCGTCGATCTCGAGACGCTATTTTCCTGTACGCTGGAAGCGGAAAAGCACCACCCGACTAATGGGCACATCTATGCAACACTGCTGCTGCCCACGGATACAGTGCATGGCGCGGTTGAAATCAGTCCGCTCAGCGCTCAAGCAAAAGCACAAACGGATATTGATGTGCTCGTCAATCCACAACAACGCACTTGCTTCCTGAAAATGGAAGAAAAAAAAGCAATTACCGGAGACACCGGCAGTCAAGTGATTTTTAAAAGCGAAGGAGTAGACTTTTCCAAGCACGAGCAAGACGTCATTTCCGGAATTCGAGAAACTCTCACCCTCTTGTACTTAAATAGGGACTGCGTACTTGCTGCCATAAAGGAAAATATGGGCGGCTCCCAAGTGCGTATTATTGTCCAACCAACGGACGAATACGGGAAGATTCTTTATAATATCTATCACCCCAATTCACTTAGAAATAAGGGAGCGGCCCTTGACGCCCGAGCCCTTTGCAGCGGCAGCAGGGACGCTGACATTATGGAATCGGAGATCGCCGATTTGGGTCGTGGCGATATACCATATTTTCAAATGCCGTTCGACGAACCCGTTCTAACCAACGGTCTTGGGAACGAGCTTTCAACGGCGGTTTTTCAATCACCACGCCAGAAACTAGAGTATCAGTTCTCACGGCTAACACCTGCATTCATTGACGAGGTCGTGGAGGATACCAAATACGCCTTTCTTGCCCATCGCGTGAGGAGAGGAGAAGAATGCGTTGGGCAAAAGCTGACTTGCAATAGAATGCTGGCCGCTTTTTCTGACAATCAATGGCTTGATGAGCTGGCGCTGGTTGCGATGAATGGGATCATGTGCCGTGTCCTACATATCGGTGGCAGGTATTATTGGCGCAATATGCACGTGACAGCTGAACTCACTATCCGCGCCGGGTTAAGCGAAGTTGACTTGTATCAAGGTATTGCAGGTATTGCGCTCGCCTTCCATGTTGTAGGGCAGCGTCAATCCTGTTCTCGTTTTCTCAACTTTGCCCGTTGCCTTGCTAGCCAGGTCGCTGATCAGCTTGATGACCTGCCGGTCGAACTTGGCGCTTTGAGCGGGACAGCCGGAGTTTTGTGGGCCATATGCACTATCAATGCAGACCAGCTGACTTGGCTACTCTCCACGATAGATCGGGAGTTAGCCAAACTCGCTTATCGTTTGGTTACAGAAACTTTTGAGAAATACGAGCAGCTTGATTTTCTAGCCGGTGTCAGCGGCACGTTAAGCATGCTGCTCCGCCTGCATCGACTCTACTGTGAGTATCCCATTGGAAAAGAGATCGCCTGGCTAGCGGATTTCTCTTTCACTCTCTTAAAGAATAAGGCAGATGCTCTTCTCGACGACAAAGCAACGCTGTTGGGTTTTGCCCACGGTACGGCTGGTGTTTCCGCTTCACTTGCGGAATATATGTCGTATTTTGGCCGGGAGGACCGCGATGCGATCGCAATCATTCTGCGCAATCTTAAACGCGAGACTCGCTACCGGACGGAACGGGGCTGGCCGCGCTTCGACCAAAACGACGCGTGCAATACGTCCTGGTGTCATGGCACCGTAGGTATCGGGTACTCTCGGTTGCTTTGTCGCCCTTACATTCCCGCGGACGTTTATGAGTCAGATATGTCTACCGTAAAGGCGCGGCTCGGGGAAGACCAAGCTTCACTCTGCCTTTGCCATGGTATGACTGCCGATTATTACCTTGCACGTGCCCTTGGCTTAGATGGCACCGAAATGCTGTATCGGATTCGAAAAGAGGTCGAGGCGCATAGCATCAAAACCGATTTTGGGCTAAACGGTTTCGAAATAGTGGGGGCTTTGACTGGTGTTTCCAGCCTATTCGTTGGCGACGCTATTCTTTTTAATAAGATTTAGATTGCGCGATTCCGCCGGTGTCCGATAGCGTGCTTGCGGTATCGGACCCTTGGCTTTTGGTTTCTATGCGGAACTGAGCCGGTTTTGGAGTGAACCTCTCGGGCTGGACCACGGGATACGAAAAAACTGATACACTCTGCGGGCCTCAATCATGATGGGTTTCTCCTATTCGCCCGTTGGGGCGAAGCCTCTCCCTGAGACTTGAGCCGCGCCTTGGGCGCGCGGCTCTCCATCGAATCTGATGCAGAGCATAGCGCTGCATCGCCACTTTGCCCTTGGGTCGCTCGCCAGTTTGGCGGCCGAGCTGACGTTGCCCCCAAGTTTTATCCAGTTTTGAGTTCGCTCCAGCGGTTTTGTGAAGTGCCCCCCAAATTTGGACCAGCGGAGGCTGGAGTTTTCCGGCTTCCCTTCAGGGAGGCGGGCTGGTTGCGCCTCCCGATTTCATCAGCGAGATCGGCACCTTGTTGCCAATCGCACCATGTGGCCGAACCTCATTGTAGTCTCTACGCCAATCCTCCATCTTTTCGCGGGCATCCGCAAGGGTCAGGAACCAATGCTGGTTCAGGCATTCCGCCCGAAAGCGGCCATTGAACGCCTCGATGAAGGCGTTGTCGGTGGGTTTTCCGGGACGCGAGAAGTCCAGTGTGACACCCTTGGCATAAGCCCAAAGATCCAGATCGCGGGACACGAATTCCGTTTGTCAACGGCGGAGTAAAAACCGGCCACGCGGCGGCGCAAAAGTCGGCCACCTTGGCGCGCGCATGAGACCCGTGGGAGGGCGTAGCCCGAGCGGGGTCTCATGCGCGCGTTGTGATTATTTGAAGGATTTCAGCCGGCCTTTCGGGCGCGGCTTTGGGCGAGACGATAGCTGTCACCATTCATCTCGAGGATGCTGACGTGGTGGGTGATACGATCCAGCAGCGCGCCGGTCAGACGCTCGGACCCGAGCGTCTCCGTCCATTCGTCAAACGGAAGATTGCTGGTGATCAGGGTCGCGCCTCGCTCGTATCGTTGCGAGATCAGCTCGAACAGCAATTCCGCGCCGGTCTTGGAGAGCGGCACGAAGCCCAGCTCATCGA
>NZ_QOZG01000047.1 GCF_003335045.1 Paramesorhizobium salinisoli | reverse complement strand
CGATAGCTGTTGAAACGCCAATCCCAAATCGGGCCGCTGCTGAGCGCGCCGACATGCCATCCCGTGACGCAGCCAGAACGCTACGAAGATCATCACTGAAAGCTCGCGTCATATTGCCTCCGACCAATCACCAGTCGGGGCGATGGAACCAGAGTTCGGCCAACAAGGGAATCCTTAACGCGATTCCGCGTTCAGCGGACACGCTCTAGGTATATCTCCTTACAAATAGCTGATGCTCAGCGCCGATGCGACCCAGGTCAAAACGCTGAAAGCAACCCCTCTGCGAGCTACAAATAGGGGTGCCGGCGCCCCTTTTTATTGGCCACAACCTGGGTATTCTTGGACCCATGGCACATGGACACATGTCGTGGATAGTGCGCCGCTATGAAAGATCGAGGCCAAAATACGGTTAGACGAATGCAGGTCAACCAAGGAGAAATGACATGCGTGAACTGACTTTAGAGGAAATGGCCATCGTCGTTGGCGGTGGCGGTAGACTTGATTCAGGTGATCACAGCGATGCCTATAGCGGCGGACGCGGGTCCTCTTCTGGTGCGCAATCTCGTGGCAAGGGCGCGGGAGTAGGTACCGGATTTGGATACAGCTTCAATGATCAAGTTGAAGCATCGAAACTGCCGGGCAATAACCCTGGATGGAAAGATTCTATTTTAGGGCGTTTCACAGATGCACTGGGACGCATTTACCAAGGCGGAGGAACCCCGGATTCAACGGGTTATACAGCTATGGGTGGCGCTCTGGTATGCGCCACCGCCGGGTGCCTTCCCTTCCAAAGCGGGTGATAATCCATGCCCTCCAATCATTTCGCGGCAGCCACGGCGCGCACAGATTTGCCAACGGGGTTCCGTGATGGTTCCAAACGCGGCGAATGGATAACATTGTATGACGGCTATAAAGTCATTCCTGTCGTCAGGCGTTTCGATCTTCAGCCGTGGCATCTCGCATTGCTCTTGATCGGCGTCATCTCAATTCTACCCATCGTTGCCCTGGTCGATCCGATTGCTGTAAACCATAAAGAGCAATGGCCGGTGTGGCTTCAAGGAGCCGCTGCTCGAACAACCCATTTCGGCAAGGGGCACTGGTGGCTCATTCCGGCCGGACTCATTGCCATCGGCGGCACGGTCGCCGTGCGGCGCTTCAAGGTCGATGATCCACAGACCACCGGGATCGTGGCTTATAGCTGGCTCTTTGTCATCACGGCCGGCGGAGTGTCGGCCTTCTCCGCGTTGCTGAAGTACCTCATTGGGCGCGCAAGACCGGCCCACTTTCAGGAACTCGGCCCACTGCATCTGAACCCCTTGCCGTTCGTGTCCGACACCACCCTGCTTCTGAATGCCAGCTTCGCTAGCTTTCCGTCAGGCCACTCGACGATGGTAGCCGCCGCCTGCACTTTGATTGCGATGCGATGGCCCCGGCTTCGGATGGCTGTCCTGGTGCTCGCGCTATGGCTGGCATTCACCCGCGTAGTCGTCGGTGCGCACTATCCTAGCGACATCATAGCAGCGCTCTTGCTGGGATCGTTCGGCGTCATTCTCGTGAGCGCGCATTTCCCCTCAAGGCTAGTATCCAAGCTGATGGGTAGCCGAGCGAAAGAGGTGCCGGTCACGGGACAACAGGGCAACATCGCCTAGCAGGCTGTTGAAGAAGTCTCGGGTTTCCTTGGGTATCGCCTCATCGCCATTGTGGTATGCGAACGCGATCTCGACCGAGCCGTCATCGAGCAATTCGGCATGCCCGTCGCCCGATACCTCGTCCATTTCGTCAAATCCGAACCATGTGAATGAGATCGTGGACTGGCTGTAACCGAGATCGAGCGTGTCTTGCATTGCTCCGAAGGTGATTTCGCCCCGGGCCACTCGCCCCGATGGAGATTGCGGCGGGCTGGACCAGATCGAGATAATCACGACCCCATAGATTGCTCTCGACGATCCGCCAGCGGCCAATCAAGCGGCAGCGAGAGGCCGCGCTCATGATGGCACCGCCATCAGTTTGGGCAACCGCACCAGGTTATAAGCGGCGGCTGCAAAGGTGAATGCTCATCCGACACGGTCACAACCACGCAACTTCGTCTTCTCCTGCCCAGCAACGATCTTGATCCAGCCGAATGCCTCCTCAATACGCTTGCGGATGCGCAAGCTGACACCATGCCAGAGTGGCGCGTCGTGCGGCCGTCAATCGCCGAGCCGCGTCCCTTGGCATTCTGCCGCCACATGCGGCGTCACCCTCATCGAGCGTAACTCGTTGACGAAGTCCTGCGTGTCATACGCCTTGTCGGCACCCAGCGTGATTGCACGCGGCCGATCGGCGCGAGGCTCGATCATGTGCAATGCCGCGACCCTTTCAGCATATCCCGCTCGCCTCCGTGAGACAGGCATGAAAGACCTTGTCCTCGTTATCTCCAAAATACTTGAGGCCGAGCTTGCCGTCGATCGTTTGCGAGTGCACGGTTCGGTCGTGCGCGATAAAGTGGACGAAATGCGAGCCCTGCAAGTCGGCACTCGCCGCGCACGATCTGGCGGACGAGCTTTCGGCTGTGGCCGGTGCGGCGCACGATCTCCTTGATTGGGATGCCGCCCGCAGCGAGCTTCATGACGGCAGCGTTCGTCTCCTCACGCCGCAGAAAGCCTTCATACTGCAGCCTCTCCGCCCAGGTGAGCAGTTCCGGACTGACCTTGCCGGTCCCGATTGCAATCGCCCGCATCCCGGGCCAGACATATACCCGAACAATGCTGCATCTTCGCGGTGAGGCGGCCGGAAAATGGTTTTGTTCACGCAAAATAGGGGTGATTGCCCCCCTTTTTCGCTGCTCTTGTTAATTGGTATGCAGACGTTCGGTATGGCTGGATTCAGCACTTACTAGCGACGGCGGAATGCAGCGTGCAGCGACAGGATCAAAAACATAAGAGGAATAAGGCATGCGAACGCGACCAAGTAGAAGGATATTGTGGTCCATATTTCTGATGGGGACCTTTCTATCGCCTACGCCCTTACGAGCCGAGGCTGCCCCCGATGCCTTGGCGCCATTGATCGACGCTATTGCACAGCGTCTTGCCATCGCCGATCAGGTTGCGTTGAGCAAATGGGATAGCCATGTGCCCGTGGAGGATCCAAAGAGAGAACAAGCTGTCCTGGCTGCCGTATCCCATCAGGCGCCGCGCTTCTGGCTTGAGCCCGATCGGGCGCAGCGCTTCTTCTCGGCGCAGATCGAGGCGAACAAGCTCGTCCAGTACGGGCGGCTGTGGCAATGGGTGCAGGCGGGGAAAGCACCTTCCGGGCCGCGTCCGGATTTAAAGGAAATCCGTTCGCAACTGGATCAATTGCAGGGCGTATTGCTTGAGCGCATTGCGGGGTTCGATCCGTATCGCACGGATGCGCAGTGCGACCGATGGGTCACCTCAACCATCGCCCATGCTGCTGTCGATGATCTGCATCGCTGGGCTCTTGTTCGTGCGACAGGCGGACTTTGCGCTAGCCCCAAGTGATCAATGCTCGCGTTCAGGAAAGCCGTTCCTCATGGCCAATCCGCTCGGCAGCGGAGCGGCCGCGCGACCAATCCATTACAGTACCAATCCGTCAACCAGCGAGTATTCCCATGGCTGAATTACCCATTGTGAAATATCCCAATTCCCTGTTGCGACAGCTTTCGAAGCCGGTAGACCGGATCGACGATGACGTGCGCGCATTTGCATGCGATATGCTGGACACGGTATACGCTGCAAACGCAGTGGGGCTCGCTGCGGTTCAGGTCGGCAACCTCTTGCGTCTGATGGTGGCCGACGTTTCCTACCGTGACGGCGAGCCGGCCCCTTACATTCTCTTCAATCCAGAGATCACTGAGTTATCCGATGAGCAGAGCACATATAATGAGGGATGCCTGTCGGTGGGCGACGTTCGCGCATACGTCACACGCTTTGCCAGGATATCGGTCAGATATCTCGATGTCGAAGGCAAAGAGAATAACCTAACGGCCGATGGGCTGCTCGCGACCTGTATTCAGCACGAGATTGACCATATGGACGGCATATTGTTTCTTGACCACCTCCCCGCCGAGGAACGCGAGGCCATCATCAGCCAGATTCCAGCGAGACCGGAAGCAGTCTGACTGCTCAATGAGCAAGCCTCACCGTAAGCGCATCATAGGGCGCGCTGAAATTTGCGCACGTATCATAGCCCTATATAGACGTCCGAATGTCTATAATACCTCCACTGCCGTTGTCCGGTAGTGGAGGTATTTTTGTTTTTCGCATGGACCGATCCTGCCAAGCCAAATGTCTTGCCTCAACGACAGACGGTTCCACCAATTTGCTTCGCAAATCGGCTTCCCCATCTGCCCTTCGGGTCGCCCACGGGCGGTCATTGACCCAAGTCCTTCGCGCATCTGGCCAAGCGACTGAAACAGCATCAGCAAAGTGACGCCATACTTGCGGCCGGCGTCACGTGCTGTTTCGATAATCCGCATATAGCCGAGGCGGGCCGCTTCATTGAGAAGGAACAGCGCGCGTTCGTTGATATCGCCATTCCGGTTATAGATGCCGATAATCACGCGGGCCATGCACGGGTGGTTATCGAGCGTGGAAAGATCGATGTTGATGAACACCGTTGTCGATCCATCGGCAATGTCGTCGATCCGGAATGTGCTGCCGGACACAATGGCCGAATAGTTCACGTAAGAGAGCCAGTGCGTTTCCTTATCAAGAATGATGCGTTTCGGCACCTGCCGGAACGACGCGTAGTAAAGGTCAACCATCGCCTGGCCCCTGGTGACCAGGTACCATTTCCGCACCAAGGGTTGGCGCGAGATCGGTATTTATGTCTCAGCCAACGCTCCCTTTTCCAGAAGACGACATGGTCGATGCGCCAGGATGTATTCCCACGCCGCGCCATCCCGCTTGGCTGGCAGATAACGTAAAGAATCTTTCGCACTTTCAGATTTGACGGCTCCTTCTACAAAAACGGAAGGAGCGAAAGGATGGACGACGAGAAGGATGCTGTGATGGGTCAGGTGATCCGGATCGACGAAGCGCGG
>NZ_QOZG01000046.1 GCF_003335045.1 Paramesorhizobium salinisoli | reverse complement strand
TCCGCAACCGGCATACCTTCATCACCCTGCTTCAGGATGAATGCCTTTTGAGCATCCGAAAACTGCGATGCCTTCATCGTTTTCCGTTCCTTTCCCAGCCAGGAAAAGCCACCGGAAAACTCTAACCATAACTGGTCCAGTTTGAAGGGCGCAGATCACAAAACCGCTGGAGCTAACTCAAAACTGGATAAAACTTGGGGGCAGCGTCACCCTCTCTCTCATTGAGGGCTGCGGGTCGCATAAGGTCAGCCTGCTCATCCACCGGCGAAGGCATTGCGTTTTCAAGCAGGCATGAAAGGAGGTGCAAAAGACGCCGAGAAAAATAGGGGTGATGGCGCCCCTATTTTTCCGGCGCATGTGCTGGCACTATCCTCTGATACAAGCTGGGAAGGATCATGCGTTCGCTATTGAAACCAAAGACCTCATACGGTCGGCGCGGCCATGCCGCTCGGATTCGGCTGCCATCGCGAGGATAACTGTCATATCGGCTTCTGAAATGTCGCCCGCCAATTCGCCGGCATTGGAATTGGGACTTTTCACAGATTGACGGTGTGATTATGCCAATGGAGCGATAAACAAAGAATATAGGGTGCACAAGAGAATGCATGGATTAGACGTTCAGTTTCACAGGTTAGTTAAGCGCATTGCGTACTAAAGTTAAAAAATACGTGCCGTATATTGAATGGATTCTTATCATATCTTGTATTTTGTTTTCCATTTCTGTGCCTTTCTTGAAATAGGTTGCGCGTGTCGACTGGCCCCCTCCCACCAGACCGCGCCGACGGTCCCCTCTGGAGAGTATTGCCTCTGGAGGGGACTGTTTTTTCATCAGCGTGTACACGGATTGTCATCATCGCCCGCGGGGGCTGGGGACCAGATTTGCCAGCTTTATCTGGGGCCGCGAAAGGTCACGAGTAAAAGTACCGATAAGGTCGGGTGTGAAACCTCGTTAAAGGAGTTTAAACATTGGTGCCTACGATAGAGAAAACCAGCATGGCATCGCTTGCGTGGGGCAACTTGCGCAGCGGCCTTGTCTGCGTCATCGTTGCGACGGTGGCCGCACTTACGACACACATATTCGTGCAGGGATGGACGCAAGACATTATTGGCCCTGTGATGCAGGGCCTCGTCCCTCCAAAGGATGGCTACCCCCGCGTCGTGGTCGTGCTGGCCTACGTTACGGCCCTGATGCCAACGGGCATTGTGGCATTCGTCTACTACTGGACCGCAGACCGGCTGCCAATCGTGAGCCGCCCGCTCAGGGCACTCACTGTCGCCGCGTTGTTGCTCGCGCTGAAGGGCGAACTCCTTCGCCAGCCGATCATGAACGCGATCACCTATGCTTATGTCTTTGCCAAGGCGGAGGTGCCTATGCCCATCGAGGCAGGGCTTCTCCTACAGGCAGATAAATGGGCGGCCAATCTCATGCTGGCGTTCTGCCTTGTCTATCTCTGTCCCGTCCGGGAACATCGAGCGGCGACGGCAGGAAAAGAAATAAGGGGGTGACACGCTTGAGCAAAGATCTCTCTTCAAACAATTCGTTACCAGCCGAAAAAAGATCAGATATCTGGATGAAGCCCATGATGAACCGAGACAAGGCGGGCCGGTGGTTCCCAGGAAGGCTCTATCTGGTCGGGGCTCTCTCCTGGAGTGTTATGATGCAGCCGGCATTAGCGGACACCACTTATATCGTCGAACCGCTTGCGGCACGCGACAATACCCTTCGAGTGAGTGTGAGGCGTCCGGTGGACGCGGGAGCCACGACGCTGGTCTTGCGCGGCACCGGTTTCGGGATTGCGCCGCAGGTCGAAGCTGCGTCCTGCGACGGCGCGCTTCTCGCGCACACGGGCCAAGGTCAGTGGACCGTTCCGGCCGGCTGCCAGCTGCTCGCCTGGATGGTGCCTCTCGATCCGCCTGGGCAGACGCCAGCGAGCGCGCAGCGCAGCCTCGCTATGCCAAACGGCATTTTTCTTTCCGAGGCATCCTCCTTGCCGCGCCTCAAGGACGCTGGTCCCATCGAGCTATTGCGTTTGCCAGCGGGACCGACTTTCCCGGTTGCGAGGAATGGCGTGCTGCACCTGCCGAAGCCAACAGAGGCGCCCCTGTTTGTTTTACTCGGTGCGCAGCCCCTCGATAGGCGCAGGGTGGGAAATACCGGGCTCGACTATTTTATCGACAACCCTGCCGCGCGTGACCGGTTACCGGATATCGGAACGCATCTCGAAGGCCTTCGCTGGCTGCGCAGCCAGGATCGCTCCGACGCTCCCTTGACATTCACCATCCTCTGGCTAGGCGTGCCGCGCGAGTTGTTTGCGGTGGGTGGGGCGACAGGCCGAGGCCTGCTCATAGTCAATTACCGCGCCGGGACGGTTGATCCGACCCCGATCGAGAAGGCCATGCGGCTTTATGTGCCTTTGCACGAGGCAGTGCATCAGCTGGGCGAAAAGGGCGTACGGCCCCTCTGGATGGAGGAGAGCCTGGCGAGCTATTTCGGCATGCGCGCCGCCCGTGCCGCAACAGGGGATGCACCAGAGACGAAGGCCCTGTTCGAGCAGTTCAGGAATAATGCCGGCAAATTTTCAGATGGTCTCCTCGCCATCTCCCGTCGCGTTGAAGAGGGAAACCAAGCTGAATATGCCGCCTTTTTCACCAAGGGTCTGGCCTTCTGGGACGCGGTGAACGTGGTCTTACAGCAGAGGGGTGATCAATTGGATCCGTATCTCCGAGACCTGCTCGACGCAAAGTTCGAATCCGAGGTGAATGTGCCCGAGCGTCTCCGTTCCATTCTCCGACTGCCCAAGGAAACTTGGGAACCACTGCGGAAGCAATATCTCGGATGAAGGGCGCAAGCCGGTAGAAATAGATATGGGGCGACACGATCAGTTTAGCGTGCGTTCGTGGCATTGGAGCAAGATTGTCCCTCAACATGGGACGGAAGGCTCTCGCTCCTCAAGTGCCAGGATGGACACTGGATAGTATGGATAAATCGGGAGCGCTCTGCCGTCGGTATCGCATGCGATTGATGCCACTGGCGGTCGTTGTGCGGCAACAATTGCGCCACCAGCAGATGTTAAAATTTTTCGCGCAAGTGCCGCCGCATCGGACTCGAGGTTTATGGGGCCGCTCGTTATCGGGCATAAGAACGTTCGACTGGGGGCATAACGTGCGGCGGCTGCCACCAACTTACGTGAAGCCGCATGCCAAATGGCAGGGAGACGATGTTGCGGATGCTGAAGCGATCTACGAAGCCGTGATGCGGCTGGCGATGCCTTATGCCGATCAGATCAGTCGCGCAGCAGTCAGACCCGACACCAACCATGTGACGATTGCGAGGAAGCGACGTGCCAAACCAGACACACAATGCTCGACAGCCACAGCCTCGACGAAATCCGCAACGTCGCCGCTGGTGGGGCCGAAATGCCGGTATAGCAGCAGGCTTAAGGATTTTCCGCGCCATTCCAGCCGCGAGGTGCCAATGAACGAGCTCGAAGGACGGTCTATCATCATCATTGGCGGCGGCGCGAGCGGTGTCATTCTCGCGCTCCATCTTCTGAAATCGTCGTTGGACATTCGAGTAATGATTGTCGAAAAAAGACCGGCCCCAGGCAGAGGAGTTGCCTATTCCACCAAGCTTCGCGACCATCTTCTTAATGTGTACGCCCATAATATGAGCGCTTTCCAGGACGATCCGGAGCATTTTTGTCGCTGGCTTGCGGAAAAGAGCCCGTTGCCGTCCGGCGACAGTCTTGCCTATTATGCACCGCGCAATCTCTATGGCGAGTATCTCGGAGGGCTCATTACGGGAATTCAGAAGGAGAATGGAGCGCGTTTGCGGTTGTTCCGGGAAGAAGCGATCTCCGTCACCCCCCTTTCCTCGGGTGTAGAGGTCCAACTCGCCAGTGGCGCCAGTCTTATTGGCCACATAGCAGTACTCGCCGTCGGACATGATGAGGGGCCGGCGCAGGAGCAGTCTTGCGCGGTCCGGATCGACGGCGAAGAAGACGGAGTTCTCGATCCGGAAGCAAATGTCCTCATCCTCGGTACCGGTTTGAGCATGGTGGATGCTTTTCTGACACTGGAAAGCCGCGGCCATCGTGGCCAAATCATCGCTGTCTCACGGCGTGGGCTCCTGCCTTCACCTCACCGACCATCATACCAATCCAGTGGACCGATCCGACTCGACAATGCCGATATTCCGTTTGGTACAAACCTTTCCTGTTTTCTCGGCTGGTTGCGCGATCTCGTTCGCTCGACCGAGGAAGCCGGCGGTGACTGGCGCGATGCGGTGGATGGGTTGCGGCCATTCAGCCAGCGAATATGGCAAAGCTGGCCGGCGAGCACCAGAAGACGCTTCCTTCGGCACACCAAGGCCTGGTGGGACATCCATCGTCACAGGATGGCGCCGACGATTTATGCTCGAGTGGCACTGGCGCTTAAATCCGGGCGGCTGACCCTCATTGCAGCAAGGCTGATGGATGCCCGGCCCGATCCTGCGGGCGATGGCAGGCGGGTTGACGTAAAAATCCGGCATCGTCATTCAAAGACCATGGAGACGCTGCGCGTCGCACGCATCTATGACTGCACCGGAATCGTCAGAGATATCGAAACGGGATCTATCAAAGTGATCCGCTCGCTGATCGATTGCGGATTTGCGAGGCCAGATCCACTGCGGCTTGGTCTCGACGTTACGTGCGAATGCGCTGTGATCGCCCAGGATGGTCTGGCATCCGAAAAATTGTTTGCCATCGGCCCGCTGACCCGGAGCGCTTTCTTCGAGATCGACGCCATCCCGGAAATCCGTCGCCAATGTGAAACACTCGCACGACACTTGGCCGGTTGACAGCAAGCGGGACTATTATGAAATCGGGTGCTGGTGCTGAAATTGGACCAACTCCCCACGTCCTTTACAAAGCCGGCGTCCGCGAGCCGGTATAAGCCTGGGCGGGATAATTTCGCGAAGATTGGTGACGTCCTGGAAAATTGGGGACAAGGTTTGAACCGCCCCGGGTTTGCCGGAGGCTCCAACTCGTGAGACAGTGGAGCCGATATGAGCAAGACGACAAACAAATTTTCACCGGAAGTCCGCGGCCGCGCTGTGCGTATGGTTCTGGCCCATGAATC
>NZ_QOZG01000045.1 GCF_003335045.1 Paramesorhizobium salinisoli | reverse complement strand
CGAAGCGAATCTACCGCCTTTACAAGGAGATGGACCTCCAACTGCGCAACAAGGTTCCGAAGAGACGGGTCAAGGCGAAGCTGCGGGCCGACCGTACTGAGGCCACTCATTCCAACCATGTCTGGGCGATGGATTTTGTTCATGATCAGTTGGCCACCGGCCGCAAGATCAGGGTGCTGACCGTCGTCGATACCTTCTCGCGGTTCTCACCGGCAGTCGATGCCCGTTTCAGCTATCGAGGTGAAGATGTGGTTCAGACACTGGAGCGAGTGTGCCGGCAGGTGGGTTATCCGGCGTCGATCCGTGTCGATAATGGCAGCGAGTTCATTTCCCGAGATCTTGATCTTTGGGCCTATCACAAGGGCGTCGTGCTTGATTTCTCTCGGCCGGGCAAGCCGACCGATAACAGCTACATCGAAAGTTTCAACGGCAAGTTCCGCGCCGAGTGCCTGAACGCCCATTGGTTCATGAGTCTTGACGATGCACGGTCAAAGATGGAGGATTGGCGTAGAGACTATAACGAATTCCGGCCACACAGCGCGATCGGCAACAAGGTGCCGATGTCGCTCATGAACGGCTCATCGGCACCCCCGCCCGCCTGAGCCTTAACCCGGAAAATTCCAGCTCCGGGTGGCCTAAAGACGGGGAGCACGTCAGCTAGCCAGGAGTAATCTTTGAAACGGCGCGCTCGCCCAGGGCGCCGCTGAGCCAGAAACAATTCCGATCCATAGATGGCCCTTTCACAGATCCTCGGATAGAATCCTGCCGCCAGAAGACTCCCCATTATGTAGCCGGACCCTGGGCGGGGAACGCCACTGTGAAGCAGCAGCCGCCGGGGTTAGAAACCGAAGAGACGCGACCACCAAGCTGGCCCGCAAGAGCCCTGACTACTTTCATTCCGAGACCACTTGAGCTCTGCTCCAAATCGAACCCAGGGGGGCAAGCCTTCACCGTCGTCTCTGACGCTGAGTTCATGCACGTCACCGTTGATCTCGTAAACGATGTTGATCTCTGTCGCGCCATGCTTAGCGGCGTTGGCCGCAAGCTCATTCACTATTAGCCCGATCGGTTGGATGCGTTTCGTGGGAACGTTTCCTTCGTCGCCGTCCACCTTGATGGGCTTGTCGAGAATGCCGGAGAGATCGGCGCACAATCGACGCAGGAAACCTATGCAGGATATCTCGTCCGCAGCTTCAAGGTAAAAGTTCTGGTGAACCCGCGCGACCGCCGCCACCCTATTCGCGGCAATTTGCAACTGCTCCGAAGCGATAGGTGGAAGATCGGGTAGGCGGGTTATCGAAACAGCACGCGACGCCGGCCGCAAGTATGGCGTCACTTTGCTGATGCTGTTTCAGTCGCTCGGCCAGATGCGCGAAGCCTTTGGCGGTCGCGATGCGACCAGCAAATGGTTCGAGTCCGCCTCTTGGGTATCCTTCTCCGCCATCAACGACACCGAGACGGCCGAATATATTTCCAAGCGCTGCGGCATGACCACCATCGAGGTCAACCAGGTCAGCCGCAATTCGCGCAATGGCGGAACCTCGCGGACTCGCTCAAAGCAGCTAAGCCAGCGGCCATTGATCTTGCCATATGAGGTGACGCGGATGCGGACCGATGAACAGATCATCTTTACTAGCGGCAACCCGCCACTCCGCTGCGGCCGCGCCATCTATTTCCGCCGTAAAGAGATGGCGGCGCTTGTGGGAAGCAGCCAATTCAAACCAGCCAAATCGGGAACGTGACATGTGGCAATGGTGGCAAAGCCGACTTAGGCGGCAACAGGCAGAACGTGAAATCAAGTTCATCACGTCCGGATACAAAAGTGCTGAGATTTTGTTCGCTGTACCAGATCCCCGGCTTACCAAAGCAGGCGGCCGCGTCATCGGGATTGTCCTTCAGCGCACGGGGGTCGAGTTTGAGGATCTGCATGAGATTTGCTCCTTCCGGGTTTCGGAACCGGCACCTCACCGGTTCTTGTCCGTCTTCAGTTCTTTCCGAAGACATCTCCTGGACCGCAGGGTGGGCAGACCGGCGCAACTGCGCCCGAGCGGCCCTGCCGGTCAGGGTGAGCGGGGCGAAGCCTTGCGAGAACGACCGGCAGGGGTGAGGAGGGGACGGTTGAGCGAAAGCGGCGGCGGGTTGATCGGTCTGCGACCGGTTTTCTCCTTTTCCTCTTTTCTTTCTTTCTTTCCCTGCTCCGTTTAACGGCCGCTGCGGCATGAGCAAAACAAATCACTTTTATCGCTCACTTTATTGCGGCATTATGGGCGATAAATACGGAGTTTATCGCTTATGGCATGGAATTGGGAATTGGAGGGGTGGCCGGATTTCGAATGGAACCCCGAGCTTTTGCGGGCCAGGGAGCTCGCATTCATGGAGAATGCAGCTATCGCCGTAGGCACCATGCGCCATCTGGGAAAGGATGACCGCGAGGAGGTCGTGATCGAGCTCCTCAGCTCCGATGCATTGAGCACATCCGCCATCGAGGGGGAAGTCCTCGATCGCGACAGCGTGCAATCGTCTCTTCGACGACAGCTTGGGATGTCCGCGGCAGCTTTCCGCAGCAGACCGGCCGAAGCAGGCATTGCCGAAATGATGGCGGACCTCTACCGCCACCCGCTTACCCCCATCACCGAGGAGCGGCTTTTCGAATGGCACCGGATGGTCATGAACGGCCGCCGGGACATCGCCGATATCGGCGGCTATCGCCGTCATGGCGAACCGATGCAGATTGTCTCAGGGGCTTTCGGTCGTGAGCGTGTGCACTTCGAAGCACCTCCATCCGAGCGCCTGGCGGTCGAGATGAGGAGGCTTCTCGAATGGCTTGAACGGACCTCTCCCGAAGGGCCGGCCCCGCTTGCCGCCCTCACCCGTGCCGGCATCGCTCATCTGTGGTTCGAGAGCATCCACCCTTTCGAGGACGGCAATGGCCGTATCGGCCGGGCGATCGCCGAAAGCGCGCTTGCACGGGCGATCTCGACGCCAACCTTCAGCGCATTGTCCAAGTCGCTGCTGAGTCACCGCAAGGACTATTACGCCATGCTGGAAGCGGCGAGCACCACGCTTGCTATCGATGCCTGGCTCTCATGGTTCGCCGACCGCGCGCTCGAAGCCCAGAAATCCGCGGACGAACTGGTCCGCTTCCTGATTGAAAAGACGCGTTTCATGGACAGGCTGCGGGACACGTTGAACGAGCGACAGGAAAAAGTGCTGCTGCGCATGCTGGCTGAGGGTCCTGACGGGTTCACCGGGGGCTTGAGCGCCAGCAACTACGCGGCAATCACCGGCGCTCCGCCCTCGACCATAACACGCGACCTCTCCGATCTGGTCGAGAAAGGAGCGTTGCTGCGCACCGGCGAGCGCAAGGCAACGCGCTACCGGCTGAATATCGCAACCTACGCATAGGCGACCCGGTCGAGGCCGTTGCGTCAGCGAGAGCGGGTCAGGCCGCGTTTCTCTGCGCCTCAGTGTCATCGCGAGCGGATTTGGCGAGCGCCTCCTCGACCTCACGCAACTTCTGGCGCTTCTCAGCCAGCTCGTCAGCAAAGGCGAAGGTGCCCCCCTGCCGCGACTGGTAGGAGGAGAGCCGCCGCTGGTACTCCTCGAGCCGCTGACGATAGCGCTCCCGCTCCTCTTCGAACCCGTCGAGCGCGTGCTCGAGGCGTGAGATGGCGCCCAGCGGTGTGACGGTGACGGCGATCTCGATGTCGTAATCCGCGCCGGTACGCTGGAGCAGGGTCTGATAGTGGTAATTGTCGCCTCGACCGAAGCGCTCACCTTCATAGACGAGATCGAAGCCGCCGATCGATGCGATGTGGACTTCACCCTGGCTCTGGAGCTGGACGAGGGTGAGGATTTCGTTCATCAACGCCCGGCCGGCATCCTTGCGCTCCGTGTACGGCTTGCCCATCAGGGTCATCGTGAAGGCATCGCCTGATGTCGGAACCAACCGTTCGATGTCCTGTCCGATCTCGCCGATGCGGCGGTTGGCCGTCTCGATCTCGAGCTCGGCATCGCAGAGCGGCCGGCGGACGGCAAAGAGATCGTCGTCATGGGCGGCGCGCAGACGCTCCAGGCGAGCAATGTCGGCCTCCAGGCCGGCTTCTGCATCAGCTGTCGCTTTCCACTTAAATAGGGTCTTCCTCACTTTGTGTGGTGGATGCACAAAGCGGGCCGCAACCGCAGATGTTCACAGCATTCGAGGTCCAGCATGGCAATTTCCAGCGTCCAGGAGGCCGCAATCTGCTGTTCTGGTCTTCAATTTGGCGGCCTATGACGGGAGCTGAGCAGACAATCAACCGTCCACCACACAAAGTGAGGAAGACCCATTTAAGTACAGAATCTCAATTTAAGTACAGGGGCAACCCATTGGAATCATTCACCAAGTGTCGCATATTTAACGGTTCATCCTCAATTTCTGTGGTTAACAGAGTGTTAGCGCCGCGATTGCTATCTTCGGGGATGCGAACGCAATTGAAATGGTCACCCGGCCCAGGGGTCAAAGTTCTGGGTATCACCCTTCAAGATGAAGAAAACTGGGTTGTTTCTGCCGCTGCGAAACCTGTCGGTATCTGCCCGGATTGCGGAAGGCAAAGCCGGCACCGGCACGGCTGGCACAACCGCCGCCTCCAGGACTTGCCTGTTCAGGGTCAAGTTGTGAAAATCAAACTCGCACTGAACCGGTGGCAGTGTAGGCACCGGAAATGCGGGCGACGAACCTTTCACTGACCGGTTGCCCGAGATTGCTTCACCCTACACGTTGAACGGATGGCCGAGATTGTACGCTTGATTGGCCACAAGATGGGCGGTCGCCCGGGTGAATACTTGATGCATCGGCTCGGTATGCCGGTCAGTGACGACACGATCTTGCGGCAATTGAAGCGCAATAATCCGGCGTCCATGCAGGAAGACAATATTCGGGTTGTGGGCATTGATGATTGGAGCTGGCGGCATTCCTCGCGGTACGGCACGATCATGGTCGATCTTGAGCGTCAATCGGTTGTCGATGTTCTGGACGACCGCAGCGTTGAGAGCGCAAAAGCATGGTTGCAAGAACGTCCGACGATCGAAGTTGTTAGCCGAGACCGCTGTGGCCTGTATGCCCAGGCAGCCCGGGAGGGCACACCGCAGGCCCGCCAGGTGGCTGACCGTTTTCATCTGGTCCAAAATCTCAGGGCGGCGATCAAGGAACAGATGAGCGTTTATGGCCACGCCCATGTTAGACCCATTCTCTCCGAAGATGCGATCGCCAGCGCTACGGGGTCGGAACAAGGTTTGTTCTCCCAGACACGCTAAGATCGAACGGATGGTGAACCCTCGTCGCGTACCGTCATAATAGTCTGTCGGCTGGTCGCGAATTTCCCGCGTGATCGCTGAAATGCTTAT
>NZ_QOZG01000044.1 GCF_003335045.1 Paramesorhizobium salinisoli | reverse complement strand
ATGCGGCCGGCTACGCCAACGGAACCCTCAAGGTAGACTACAGGGTCGACACCGTGGGCGGAAACCCAAGCCAGCCACTATGGTCAATGCCAACCGCCCAAATCAACATCAACACAACGTTCTCTGCAACGTGAGGACAGAACCTGTCAAAAGGAGAGAAAGAATGAACGCGCAAGTGCAGGATACGACCTATGCGGTCATCGTCACGATGGACAACAATTTCATCGCCAATGCCAGTACAACCTATGACACCAAAATTCCGCTCTCCGAGCCACACATCACATTGACGGCGGTCGTGCGGGATAATCTGAACAAGCTAGCGCCGAACCAGACCGTCTACTGGAGTTGCCCGCGAATTATCGTTCAGTTCTTCGATGACGGTGACGGTACTCAGGGCAATGTTGTCACTTCATCCGTCACGAATGAAGATGGCGAGGCGACGATCCATGCCTGCGCCTCCACCCCTGTGATCGCTCTCATTTCTGCCAGCTTAACGCCGTCGCCGGCCACCGAAAAGCAGGAACGCGTTGACGTGCTAAACATCGACGACAGCGGTCCAGGCGCATATTTTAGTTATGCCGTGTTCAACACGATCTCAAACAACACCAATAACTATCCAAAAATACTAGGACCCAGTTCCATCAACATATCTCCAAGTCTGGGAGATAACAATGACAATTGGGTTCCCACGGACCCGATGACGATAGACGCATCACCCCCAATGACTTGGGAACCGGATTCTCTGGTTGCGGTCTGGATCGCCCAGATAGACTATCCTAACACCGATATATCCAACCCAGTGCTGCTCGGCCCCACAAATAATAATTCCCTCTATTCGGGTCTGGTCCCGGCCTCGTGGGACAACTTGAAGGCTAGCGGTATCAAGATCCCCTATGAGGTGATGGCATCTAACTCTGCCGGCAACCTGAACAACATCGTTCAATATATGATCCAGACCGGCTATGGTGGAAACGCTTACATTGCGCCTTGGCATAATTTTGGTGCGAGAGGTGTGGCTTGGACTCAGCCGGATCCTGACCGGCCACAAGATACAGACCTGTTTTTGCCACCGGTCGTCCTGAACGTGTTGAAAAAGGAAGAGCCGAACCCGGGAATACTCAACAACAGCGATTATTTTATCAGCGATGAGAATGGCCTATGGCTGATGTTCCATATCCATACAGATCATCTATCTCCCGGAGATACGATCCAGCCTTGGGTATACGTTAATGGATATAACTATAATACAACGGACAGGATATCCAATTTCTTTAAGCTCACGGAAAAAGAAGTAACGCAGGCGATCAAGGATGGTGGCGATGTCATTACCATTAAAATAGCGGCTACACAGATAGACAGTTATTGCAAATCCGGGACCACGAATGGGCACCTCGACGTCACTTATCTGGTCAATCAATGGTCCTGGTCGCCGGCCTTTTCCATCGGAACGGATTTTATCCCCGAATAACTACTCCGAATAACTGTGGCATAGTCAGAAAACTATTCCTGCTTTCTGGCTATGCCGTCCGCACCCGAATGTTCTCCAACATGAAACCAGATACTCAAAAGTAGGAGACCAGTTATGGCTATCAGCATCAATATCGTATCCCCTTCCGGCATCATTAGCGGCGCGACCCAAGCTCGGCTTTTTGCGACGGCGTCCGGATTGGATCCAGCCCTGAATTATATCGTGCGCTGGGAGGCCGCCCTCCCCATCTCGGACATGACTTTTTATGGCAATGACAAGCCTCTGGTCAAAAGGGCAGCCGAGGATACGCGAGGCGACAATTGGGGAACAAAAATAACCGTTACAGGAGCCGCGCTCGATAAGCCTACAACTCTTTTTGCAAGGGTTTTCCGGAGCACTGACAACGTTAATACTTCCACGCCGCTGGCCACAGCCGAGCGAGTTATTACATTCAAGGCGTTGACGGCAGAACTGACGGCCCTTAGTCACAGCGTTCCGCCGTCCAATACAGCCCCATCAGATGGAAAATACAATTATATTTATGCCACCATCAAGGACAGCACCGGTAATCTGGTCGAAGGGGTCGATGTCCTATGGAGCGCCCGCCCCAGCATGTCGTACCTTGGGTTTTGGGATTCCACGAAGTCTTCCACGCCAGGCACATCTCTGCCAACGGTCTGGGACAATAACAAAATCTTCTATTTTTCGACGAGTGCCGCCGACGGGAAAGCGGGCGTTTGGCTGTCAAGCGGCAGAGCTTATCAGCTTACCGCACAAGCATGGGTTTCCGGTGTTAGGGATTATATTGATACAGTATTCTTCGCATCCGGAAATTACCAGGATCCAACCGGTCGGGATCCAACCTGGGATTCATTGACACCTCTCGATGTTGAATCTTTCCAATATGGGGAATATCTGCAGCTGGATCCGAATTCCACCACGTTTACGTCCTATTTGCCCGACGACTTTACTCAACCCGACAATACAAGCAAATATTTTGTCGCCTTGAATGATAGGCTCGCCCAAAACGGTTCTCCGCCGGTTCCGCCGCCCATATGCAGTTATCAATACCTGAACCCGCCGATAACAGATACCAACTCTCCACCCCCGTCAGCTGATCTGAATTATTTGACGCTGTTTGCACAGGACATGTCGGGTAAGTTGTCCTGGTCGACCCCCTTCCCATTTTATGCCAAGGGAACGGCGCAAAGCAACGTGCCGCCTGTCAATCCGAATGACGGTACGCGTGAAGCTGATTTGAGTCAGGCAAAGATTTTGTATCTGGCCAATGGGACCATCACCGATGATACGCTTACATTTGGAAAAGGACTTGCCGTACAACTAAAACAACTGCCATCCAACTTTAACGGGCAGACGATCACCTTTGCATTCTATATGAACGGATATATTCCGGGCACGTCCACGAAGAAATCGGATGGTCCTGCCAATCCGAATTATCTCGTCACCACCACCATTGCCGCCGGAACGGCGCAAGTCTTGTTGCCCACCAGATTCGCTCAAGGCTTTGCTGCGTATCAAGGCGATAGTTTGATCTCCTATGTCGATTATTTCATTGGCACGACGCCGGGTTCCTACATATATGGTCCTTATCCAACCATCAGCGCGCCAACTAACACTTGACGGCCCGCTCTCCAATCCGCGCGCCCGTTTTGCGGCCGACGCGCTGAGAGGAGGTTTGGAAAAATTTATGCTGGCTATATATCAGTTATCAGGCTGACAAACCATAAACTCTCTTTCCATAACGTCATTGCCTTCAAGACAATTTTAGACGAAGATAAGAACACCACATCGGAATACTACCGGAAAGAATTTTTTAATAAGCGATACGTTTGCGTTAATCGAAACCAACAATATTAATTGAAGCCATGGTGTTGGTGACATGTTTGCATGCCATGGACGAGTAGAAGGATTCCGACATTGATCAGATCAGAGAGCATCGTTAGCGCTGCCATTAGGGCTGGGCATACGACACCCGCTGAATCTGCTGTGGCTAATGGATTGGATGGCTGGGCGAGCGCTCTTCCTTCAAATCAGCGCACGAAACTTCTGCCATTCCAGCTTACGCAATGTGTGCAGATGAATCCGCAATGCACGAGTTTGACTGTGCGACAAATTTCAGGATCCGAACAATGGTTACGCCTATATCACAATCGTTTTCCCAACGGGACGAATGCCATATTATTATTAAAGACTTCGCTCCAAACTGAGTAATTACTCATATTATTTATTTGATGTATGTAGAATATACATAAGCAATACAATTGCTCTGCGAACGCTAGTTATCGATCAACTTATTCTATCATGCGCTTTTTAAATATTTATTACATATGCCGCAGCGGTGGTTGAAGGCAGACATAGCTCAAGAAGGAGGAGCGGCCCGTGCCAGAAGCATCGCAAACTTACGCGCCGAAGGCGGTTCTTACACGTCAGCGCTGTTGGTCGTGAGTGATGGGCAGGAAATTGCGCACCATAGACCCGATCCAATGACCCAGAAAAACGCCATCTGGCCCTGACCAACAGAGGATCGTCCGTACTGGCCGAAACCAGCCAGGCATATTGTTGAGCATTAATTGACTGATTGATTGATCCAATCGGACGAGCTGGGCTCGTCGCCCCCAATTCTAGAGGGATAATTATTATGACAAACGATACCGACAAGCGGGCAACGTTAGGCCAGGCAGGCGCGCAATCCAGCCAGCCCATGCATAACGCCTCCGGAGCTGTTGCAACCAATTCAGACGGGCAGGGAGCTTCCAACGCCATGCTGAGTTCCCTCCAAGTATACATGCAGACAACTGAAGGATTTTACGTTCAGTTGAATACATTAACTGGAGGTTTAGATAGTTTTGCCCAAGTCCCGAACGATAATTGTATATTTACAATAAGTTTATTAGGGCCTGATTGGCAAGGTTTTCCGACAATTGCAATTCAAGCTGCAAATGGAATGTATTTACAGCCAGGCGGAATTTGGGAAAATAACTCCAGTTATAAACTTTTGTATGCAAATTCACAAAGCGAGTATTCCTTTTCTCTTCCAAGCGGATGGTATCTTGGAGCTCAAGATATTAAAACCGCCGATTATTCCTATACTATTTGGGCCAATGCATCTCGTGACCAACAGCATAAAATTCCATATGGCGCCTTCCTTTATTCGGGAGGAGGCGTTGTCGTTCTTTCTTCAGCTTCAGGCTCGCAACCGACCTGCACGATCGCAATCGCGTCTACGATCGATCCTTCTGGCAACCCGCCGGAAGTTCCGCTTTATGTGGGGGACCTGCTGACTGCGACGGTAACGGGCAACGATTGCGGAGTGACCCAGCTCAGGTGGTCGGTCGACAAGGGCGTGGACACGGCGCATGAGTTCGGTTTCTCGCAGAACCCGACGACGGTCACTGGCGGGGTGAGCTCGGTGACCATCACGGGCACCGGTCCCAATCTGCAGAACGGCGCCAAGCTTCCGGTGGCGGTCTATGCGACGCCGCTAGACGAGGGATCCAAGGTGAAGCAGCCCGGCTCGCTCGCCCTGGATTTCGTTCAAGGCTCAGTCCAGCACGGGATCGGCATCACGGGGACGGATCCGATTCCGCTCTACGCGGCACAGACGCTGACGGCGACGAATGCGAACCCGAGCGACCAGATGAGTGATATCTACTGGTCGGCGGTTCCGTCGGATCCGCGCTACACCGTCGTCTTCAATCCGGACACCTCGCCGGTCGTCAACAACACGACCTCCAGCACGCAGGTGACCGTCTACGGGCCGAATTCGCCGGGCAACGTTACTGTCAGCGTCTACGCGCGCTCGGATAATTCCAGCGTCCCGATCGGTGAGAAGGACTTCGGCCTGACGGCCGCCGGCTCAGTGCCCGCCGGCAAGGTTCTTTCGGTGATTTCGCTGGACGGCGATCCCGTGACGGCGAACACGCCGCATCTGTTGCAGGCGAGCTATCGGACGATGGGTGGCCTGGCGACCAGCGGAACCGTCACCTGGACGATCGATCCTCCGGTCGCCGGCGTCTCGCTCGGCCTGTCATCGACCACCACGGATGCCTACGGCATGAGCACCAACAGCATCGAATACACCGGCTCCGGCACGGCTACGGCAACCGTGAAGGTCAGTGCCGGAACCACGCCGGATATCGGCACGCTCCAGGTCGATTTCGCGCAAACCGTGACCCTGCCCGGCGCCGGCACGATGACGCTCACGTCCACCGATGGCACCGACAACCTGACGGAGGGCCAGCCGC
>NZ_QOZG01000042.1 GCF_003335045.1 Paramesorhizobium salinisoli | reverse complement strand
CTTCCAAAGAGGGGGTCAGGCAATTTGCCGACGGCTCGGCGATCACCGGCACCAGCAAGGCCCAGATGACGGATGGCACGAAGATGCTGGTCGGCGACGTCACCCTTGCCTTCAGGCCATCGCTCACAGCTTGATCGTTATGACAAAGCTGTATCCTATCGAACTTGAGAGAGGCACAATGGCAACGATGGCAGAGGTCCGACGGGTTTCTTGGGCACTTTTCTGGAAGTTTTCTCTGAGTAGTCTGGCCCTAGGCTTTATTGCCGGTTCCATTGTTGGCTTTCTGCTTGGTTTCCTCGCCGCTATTGTTGGCGGTTACACTATTGAAGCTGGTATGTCCGAAAATTGGCAATGGATAATCCGGATCACTACAGGTGCTCTTGGCTTCGTCGTGTCCTTTTTTTGTTTAAATTTCTTTCTCGCCAAAACAATCGGGAAGGAAATTGGCGGCAAGAAACTGATCTTGGTGTCATCGGCAGTGAAACAGATCCGCCATCCGTCAGCACATGAGTGATACGGAAGGGGAAGGCCTTTCGTGCTTCGGCCAGAAAGGCAGCCGCGTTGGCAGCATTCTGGGCATCGTAAACGGCGAGGTGCACGAAGCTTATCTACCGAATCAAAGGATGCCCTATGGGCCAGATACTTCATGGGAGCGCCACGATGAAGGAACTCGGGATCGGACGCGTCACCCTTTACCGGTATGTCGGTCTAAAGGGTGAAATCAGAGATATGGAAGACGCGTCCTCAGGTTGGCGACAGAATAATTGATGGAGCAGAGCGCCGCGCTCATAATCCGCTATGGCGCAAAACATCTGTTTTCGGTGGCACGGGAAAAGATGAGATGGTAAGCGACCCTTTTCTAGATTGGCATGGGATGGATGGTAAGCACCCTCCACTGAGCAAGCAGCACTCCATTGATGGGCCAGGTTCTCCTATCATCTTGTTCGACGCCGAGTGCATGCTGTGTTCTGCCAATGCTCAATTCGTTTTGACGCACGACAAGATCGGTCTCTTTCGCCTGGCATCCATGCAGGGTGATGTTGGGGCGGCTATCTATCGGCGGCACGGCATGGATCCACGAAATCCCAGCAGCATATTGGTGGTCGAGAACAACCGCGTACGCGAGGATAGCGATGCCGTGCTGAGCATCTATGAACGCTTGGGCCTTCCATGGCGCCTGCTCAGCGCGTTGCGCATCGTGCCGGCGTTCCTGCGCGACCCCGTTTACAGATGGGTAGCGCACAATCGCTATCGGCTGTTCGGCAAGCGGGAGAGCTGTTGGGTGGCTCCGCCGGAATATAGGGACAGGCTCTTGTGAGCAGATCCAGCGCGGGGCGTATGAAGATTCTGATCCTCGGTGGATATGGCGTTTTCGGTGGCCGCTTAGCGGAACTCCTGTCCGACATCCCGGAGATCGATCTTCTCATCTGCGGTCGCGACCTTGGCCGCGCCGAAGCGTTCTGCGCGCGTTATAGGGGGAAGGCTCGGGTTCATCCGCTTGCGCTCGATCGCGCCGACATCGTAGCGGGTCTGCGCGCGCAGCAACCTGCTCTAGTTGTCGATGCTTCCGGGCCGTTTCAGGATTACGGCGCCGATCCCTATCGCGTGATTTCAGCCTGCATCGATGCCGGCATCAACTATCTCGATTTTGCGGATGCCGCCGATTTCGTGTTCGGGGTGTCCCAGTTCGATGCCAAGGCAAAGGCGGCAGGTGTGTTCGTACTTTCTGGCGTGAGCAGCTTCCCGGTTCTGACTGCCGCCGTACTGCGCGAAATAGCGAAGACGATGAATATTATCTCCGTCGAAGGCGGCATTGCACCATCCCCTTATGCCGGGATCGGACTCAATGTTATGCGTGCGGTAGTCGACTATGCCGGCGCGCAGGTTAAATTGCAGCGATATGGGAAGGAATCGCAGGGGGGCGGGCTGGCTGAAAGCATGCGCTTCACCATCGCGCCTCCAGGCCGGTTGCCGCTCCGCAACATCCATTTCTCGTTGGTTGACGTACCGGACCTGCGGGTCATTCCGCCCGAGCACCCGACAATGACAGATATCTGGATGGGAGCCGGCCCGGTCCCGGAGATCCTTCACCGAGTCCTCAATCTGCTGGCGAAGGCACGAGCCAGATTCAGGCTGCCCTCATTAAAGCCGTTCTCGCGGCTCTTCTACGCGGTGCTCAATCAGATGCGGTTCGGCGAGCATCGTGGCGGCATGTTCGTCGTTGCACGAGGGCGTGCAGACGGCGGCGACATCGAGCGGAGTTGGCATCTGCTCGCGGAGGGTGACCATGGCCCCTACATTCCGTCGATGGCGATCGAGGCGATCATCCGCAAGCTGCTGGTCGGCGAACTCCCGTTGGCCGGAGCAAGGTCAGGTGTTCGAGCACTTGAACTCAGCGACTATGACGCATTGTTCCAAGGTCGGAAGATCTTCACTGGGTTTCGGGAGTGCGAGGCAAATGCCCCGCTCTATCGCAGAATCCTTGGATCAGTTTTCTGCGCGCTTCCTCCCCGTCTCCAGGAGCTTCATGGCAGTGCTACTGCCCGGCGATGGAACGGCTTCGCAGAGGTACGGCGCGGCCGGGGCCTCATGGCCGCACTCGTGGCGGCCCTTGTCGGGTTTCCGAAGGCCGCGTCCAGAGTACCGGTTACGGTTACCTTCTCACCAGAGGAAGGTGCCGAACGCTGGACACGCAGCTTTGGTGGCAAGTCGTTCTCGTCGGTGCAATCGTCAGGTGCCGGAAGGGATGAGCATCTTCTGGTGGAACGGTTCGGAATCGTGTCCTTCGCCCTCGCTCTGGTGGTCGAGGGCGAGAGCCTGTTCTTGGTGCCGAGACGATGGTCGCTCTTGGGACTTCCGATGCCCCGCTGCCTCCTGCCCTCTGGGCAGAGCTTCGAGACCGAAAAGGATGGGCAATTCTGCTTCGACGTCGAGATTTCGATGCCGATGATCGGCGTTATCGTGGCGTACAAAGGTAGGCTCGATCCGATAACAATCCGTTGCTGAAGCGGGGTGCCCGTGCTGGCGGTCGTCGCCTTCATGGGTTTTGCGATATGGTCGATGCGACCGACGCCGAAAGAAGAGGTCGAGCAGCCCGACTCGGATGTGATCCGGCAGTATCTCACCAAGGTGATCCTTGATCCGCGCTTCGTCGATCCGGATCACCTGACCCATCACAGCATCCTTTCGTCGTCCATCCTTTCGCTCCTTCCGTCATTGTAGAAGGAGCCGTCAAATCTGAAAGTGCGAAAGATTCTTTACGTTATCATTTTACGGGACAAAACTGACTTCAGGCAGCCTTCAAAGTATCCGCAGTCAAAAAAGAACACTCAGTCTTGAAATAGATTTACCGTGCCGAAGCAGCGTAAAGCATCGAGCATCCGCGGCGAGATAGCGGGGACGGCTTTTTCAGTGCCGCCTCCGCCCGCGTGACGTTTGCTCTCCTTGTGATGCCAAGCTGAAGAACATTGTGGGAACATGGCTGTTGCAGTTGACGGCTGACTTGGCGAGGAACGACGTTCCGCTCTGGTAGTCGCATCGACCCGTACCCCAGCCGCGAGATCAACAAGCGTATGGATCGCTGCCAAGGCAGATGCCCCTACAGCGTAAGTAGCGGTAAGACCGAGCGCATGGACTTCCGGGTGATCACCGGCTTTTGTGCAAGAAGTCTTTCGCCAGAATAATCGAAACAAAGGGACGGATAGTTGGACCCGCCGCAGCCCGATGAAACTCCAACGGCAGATCTTGTCAGCAAAAATAGGGGTGATGGCATCCCTTTTTTGTTACCCCTAATAATTGGTATGCTGCGTGCTTGATGTCGCTTAACTCAGCGCTTCTTAAAGGCAGGTTAAATATGAGCTGGCTAACTTCTACGCTTGAGCATTGCAGAAAGTTTCGGAGCATTCTGCCAAGCATTCTGCCAAGCATTCTGCCGGTATTCTTTGCCTGTTTCTACGGCATATCGACGAATGTCATGGCAGCCGAACAATACCCCTGCAAATCGGATTCCGACGATTTAATGGATCGCTGGGCCGGGATTGAAAAGATGGATCCGAACTACCCGGTCAAGCGAATATTGGGTCCGTATAGATTCGAAATCCCGTTTGGCTATATGACAGGGCGGCCAACGCCTGAGCAGGTGAACTGTTATCCAGTCCGGAAGCGGATCGAGTTCGCGTTCTGGATGCCAGACTTGCGCGCGCCAAAAGATGACACGTGGGGAAAGTCGGACTTCCGTCCGCAAGAGCCGGGGCGCGATGCACCCGGACCACAGGACTATATAGTTGAAGTGCCGGGAGTGATGTTCATCGACACCAAGGCAGGTAAATCCGAATCTCCCTCGGTCCGCTTTTGGAACAGCCTTTCAATGTTGGATGAGGCGTTCGGTTTCGAGCAGAAATATGGGCTGCTTCGTGTTCTGCCGGGCAAGAATCCCAATGTATACGACGATTATTCCGATCTTTCGCAGGAGGACTATAAAATCATCTTGAATTGTAGTCGCCCTGAAGATCATCGGCTGAACCCGCTCTGTCAAGCGTATCTCTATTTCACCGACCTGCAACTCGAAACCGTGGTGCGCTTCCCAGCTGATGCGCTGCCGGAGTGGCGCAAGATCAAAGATGGCGTCCGCACCTTGGCGGAGCGGTGGATCGTCAAGGGGAAGCCCGACCAGAATTGACGGCATTTAATTTGTAGCAAGGAGAAGTACCATGCCAGGAGAATTCGCGCTCAATCCGGTTCAGGTGAGCAAACTGAAGGAAATCACCAAGGACGGAACCGGCAATTTTGCCGCGGATATGATTATCTGCGCCAGCAGATCCAGGCCTTCCTGGATGATCCAGCAAATGCTGCTCATCATGATCGCCAAGCCTACCAGAATACGAATTACTGGCTGGAAAAGGCGGCGGAGATCAATCGAGACGACCCGAACAGCGAGGCCAGCACATTCATCCGCGATGTGACGCGCAGCGGGCTTCTGTTTGACGGTAAGAAGGCAGATCCAGCCAAGATTCAGGAAAACTCCAATTTGATTGGGGGTGCTGTTCTTAAAGACGTTCTGGCAAAATCGCGTGTTGCTGGCCTCAATGACGTGTTGACCTTTGACGTGAACAGGGCATTGAAGGAGGGAGGCCAATCTCTCGCCGGTTGGGGCGGTGCGTTCTATTATTGGAACCTGCCAATGTCAGAGAATCCGAAGGATACGGTTGGAAGCCGTATTCAGAAGGATCCTCTGGAATATGAGAAATTCATCGCTCTTACGTCAAAGGCAGTGCTGGATACAGCAGGCCGTCTTGGGATCAGCGCCGAGCAGTTCATGACCGCATTTGGTGCGCAGGCGCCCGAGAAGGTCAAGGCAGAGGTCTTCAATCGCGTTGCGGATTATCTAGATGGCACGTTGGAAAACCTGATGGGTAATCCCGATGACATCGACGGCTACAAGGCAAGCGTCGGGGCGGACGGCAAGGTCAGCTGGTATCAGCTGGATAAAGGCCTGAAACGGATTGATGTGACCGATGCCACAACAATTTCCAGGTTGAATACCCGCCGCGATTTGCGCTTGGAGAAAGGCATCGACCATCAATGGCAGGCTGACAAGGCCGCTGCTGACAAGGCCGCTGCCGACAAAGCCGCTGCCGACAAGGCCGCCGCTGACAAGGCCGCCGCTGACAAGGGGGCCGCTGCTGACAAGGCTGCTGCCGAAAAAGCCGCGGCGGCGGAAGCCCAACGCCGGGAAGAAGCAAATCGCCGGCAAAGGGAAGAACTGCAGAAGAGGCAGGAGGAAGAACGGCGGCGCAACGACGAGGCGCAGGAGCGGTTGAGGGAGCAGAACCGCAAAAATATAGCGGAAATGGAAGCGCGCCCCAGACAGGAAGAGGCACGGCGCAAGGAGATCGCCGAGGAAAGGGAGCGGGAGCGCAATCGCCACCGAAGCGGCGGTGGTAGTGGCATAGGCGCAGGTGGCACGGGTCGCACGGGAGGAATTCAGGTTTGTTCTCCTTCCACGGGCCAGTGTTCAGGCCGCCCGGTCTTTTTGGACCTAAACCGGGATGGGGTTGTCGATCCTGTGCCGCTGCCGGAAGCGAGTGACTTGCCGGCCGGCCTCACATCACCGGGTTCCCGGAATTCCGAGCCGAATTCCAGCAAAACAGAACCTGGCTTCGACAAACCTGTGGCCGGGAGAAGCGAAGCCGTGACACCGCACTTTGACTGGAACGGCGATGGCGTGCCTGATCAAACCGCCTGGGTTGGCCCGAATGATGGCATGTTGGTGATCGATCTGGCCACGGATGGAAGTGCCGGACCTGACGGCCAGATCGATCAGACGAAAGAGATTGCCTTTTCGCTCTGGAAGAC
>NZ_QOZG01000041.1 GCF_003335045.1 Paramesorhizobium salinisoli | reverse complement strand
GCTGCTGGAACCCATCGGAAATATACCCCCAGCCGAAGCCGAGGAGCGATATTACGCCATGCTGGACGAACCGGCATTGGCTGCATAACTTAAACCAAATAGCCTCCGGCAAACCCGGGGCGGTTCAGTCCGGCTCAGCGGAGAGATACCCGACAGGATATACCACGGTTTCCGGCGATACTTCCTGATACGCCAGCACTGGCATATAGATGCCGTGTTCATGAAATATATTATACATCGTATGCCGGATATCCTGCTGCGTTATCAGGACGGGATGCTGGCCTTTTTTATAACCTTCACCTATAATTTCACGTATCTTATTGACAATATGGCGACAGATCGAAGGTTCGAGGACCAGGAAAGTTCCCTCTTCGGTATTGCGAATACCTTCACGTATGAAGGATTCAAGTGTCGGAGCGACAACCATGACCGGCAAGAACCCCTCTAGAGCAAACCTCTGTGTAATAACATCTGCTATTTCGCGACGAACTCTTTGCAGAACGTAGAGCGGGTCGGGTCGCCTATTCGACCATAGGAGGATGGCCTCCAATATCCTGGTATGGTTCGTAAGTGGTATACGCTCCCTCAGCAGAAAGCGCATGATCTGGCTAATCTTATGATTGGACATGGCCTCCCGCAAATCATTGATTAATGCTGCATTACCGCGTTGCACTTCGAACAAAAGATCGGATGTATTCTGGAAAGTCGCAAAAACCTCAAGGTTCCTTATAGCGGTGCTCTTGACATGCATTAAAAGCTGCTCACACGGCGACCAGAATTCAACCCCATCCTCCTGTAATTTCTGACTGAATTTTGCATCCACGAGCACTCCTTCGCGTGCACCGAACTCAGAAAGAGGCGGTATCCCCATTTCCAAAAGATAACTTGGGTTTGCCTTGATGAATATCGCGCCCGGATCATACTTTCCGGTTCCCACCAGCTCCTGCTTTATGAAAATCCGATAAAGCTCTGTTTCGTTCCCTATCTCGAATTTCCAATATCCCGTCTTAATGAAGAACTCCTTTTCAAGACTAGCTTTTAAGGCTTCAAACGCTTTTGAAAAGTAAGAGACGTTGATACTTATTATAGAAGAAGGCAGGACAAGCATCACGGTTTCCTTGCTGCCGGTCGCCTTCGCAATTCTGTTGCAGGTTTCGGCAAGCATCAATTGTTTAAAAGTCCAATCCGCTTCGGCGTGGATAGTCATGGCACGTTCTCGCCGAGTGACAAAATAGGGTCCGGAGGCTACAACCACGCCGATAGCTAGAAAAATGAGTGTGGGAAAACCTGGCACAAAACCGAAAAGAGAGATGAGCAGCCCTGCAACAAGAAGAGTTTTCCGATTGCCCAGGAGTTGCTGTGCGATTTCGGTTCCCAGATTGAGGTCGTCCGGATTAGCAACACGAGTCACAATACTGCCGGCGGCCATCGAAATCATGAGAGCGGGGATTTGCGCGACCAGGCCATCGCCCACGGTCATCAATGAATAGAGATGCAGGGCATCGCCCATTGGCATACCATGCTGGAACGAGCCAATGGCAATCCCGCCGAGCAGGTTGACTGCCGCAATGACCAAACCAGCGATGGCGTCCCCTTTTACGAATTTCATAGCGCCATCCATCGAGCCGAACAGCTTTGCCTCCATCTCGAGTTTTTGGCGCGCTTGCTGAGCTCCCGTCACATCAAGATTTCCAGCGCGAACATCGGCGTCGATGCTCATTTGCTTGCCGGGCATGCCATCCAGCGCAAACCGGGCGCCGATTTCGGCAACACGGTCCGCTCCTTTGGTTATAACCAGGAACTGAACCAGGGTAATGACGAGGAAAATAACGAGGCCAACGACAAGGTTGCCGCCAACAACAACCTCGCCGAAGGTTTTTATGATCGCTCCGGCACTGCCATCCATTAGGATGAGACGTGTCGTGGATATCGAAATAGCAAGGCGAAATAGGGTCGTCAAAAGAAGGACGGAAGGAAATGTCGAAAATTGAACAGGAGAGAGCAAGTGAAACGACGTCAACAATATCAAAATTGCTGCACTGATGTTCATCGTTATCAGAACATCAATGAGGAATTCCGGCAACGGCAAAATCAGCATTACAAGCACGAGGGCGAGTAATACAACAAGGAACATGTCCTTTTGTTGAGCCGCCTTCGCCAGGAAACCAGTGAGCTTGCCATTCATTTTTGGGGAGGCCGTAAAAGATTGGGCTGGGCTGGCGGAATGGGTGGCATATACGGGAAAGAAGTACTTGGCGATCCGCGCAAGACCGCCACTTTCGGAGGCTCGTTCTTTTCCAGCGCTTCGAATGTCTGCTTAAGGACTTTTAAATAGGGGTCGGGTCCTCTCACTAACAGTATTTTGTCATGCTTCGTATATTTATGGGTGAACCGATACGCATAGAGATCGAGCTGTTTAAGCGTATCGAGCACGGCCTCCACATCATTCTTTTCAAATGTAAAAATCTCGATGCGGAGCTTGTCGGATGGCGTGACATAAAGCGTCTGGCCATCGAAATACCATACGAGATTAAATTCCGCGCAAATATCGTCGAGAAAAGCCCGGGCGGTCCCATCCGGCTTGGTCTGGCGATATATTCGTCCCTGAATTGCTTTGTCTATCTGGATGGCAACCCCCAGATTTTTGGCCAAAGTACGCATAATTGAAGCTATATCCTGGTCTCCCCGAGGCTGATGGAAAGGTGCGTTTTCCTTTGGAAGTACGGCTGCAGGCGCGGGTGGAATGATACCATACGCCAGCGACAGGAAAGCGGTACAGACGGGAAAAGATCGTTTCTTCATCCGAGGCGGCGTCTAATCCTTAAGCGGTTCGAAGTTAACCTGGATGTAAAAATCCTAATAGAGAAAGCCAGCCGGCCCGTAGATGCGGACGGCCTTTCTTCGTGACAGAGGCAATTTTTGCGTCAGGATGTACTCTAGGTTTGTTTGCGGCCTGTTTTTAATTACCGGAACAGGCTTATTCCTGCCGGCAAAGCGGGGCGTAACGATAACTATCAGACTGCGTCCAGTCTCCACCGACAGGTCCGAGATCGCTATGCTCCGATCCCCAACAATTTCAAACGACGACGCTATGTGCCGGGACGGGAAGGTGGGAGCGCCGACTGTGGCACTGACGAAGCCAGCAGGGGAAAAATCGGATGTTACGTCCAGAGACACACGACCGCCCGGCAGAAAGTGGAGTTGCAACGTTACATTGACCCCGATGGACTCATTTCCCGATGAAAATTCAGCTTTTTTGTCATCGGTAGCTGTCAGTGTAGCCAACGCCACGAGCCGTGCGTCACCTCGGGCGAGCAAATAATTGATTGCATCGTTCAGCTGGTTGGCGCGCTGTTGGGAAAGAGACTGCCCGTTGCTCAAAGAATTAATCAAATCGGTCCAGCTTAGTTGAGCAGAATAAGGGCCAGCAGGGGAAAGTTCGACCAACTTTACCTCGAAGCGCGTCAGATTTCTGTTTGTTACGATGATTTCATCAATAATCGTCGCGTCAGGCACGCTGCCGTTTAGAGTGGCTATGATGCCTTGGTGAATGAACTCATCCTTTACCTTGCCTGAAACACGAATGCTCCCTGGGACAAAGCTAAGGGAAATAGATTGTGAAGGATAATGTTGCTGTATCGAATGCCGGAGTTTCGATAGATTATATGTAACAATCAGATTGATCGAACGTAAGATTTTACCATCCGCATCGGTAGCGATAATCGTCGTTTCACCAGGCTTTTTTGCGTAAACATACTGAATTTGTCCCGGTGAGGTACTTAAATCCGCGATTTCTGGATCGGCGACAAAGATCGATTCGGCCGTTTTGACGCCTTCCAGGTGAACCGCTTTTCCCACCTCCATAACGAGACGTTCTTCCGCATAACCCGGATCAGCGAGAGCAACAAAGCACAAGGCCATCATCATGGCGCCTGTCATTTCCCGCACTGCGGGTAAAGAATGCGCAATCATGAAGTGATACAAATACCCCATGGTTTGATCCTAGCCTCGAACTGTCTGGTTGCACAGCAAAGCCTCCGGCCCGTCTGGCCGACGCTGCCACAGCGGCTGAGAAAAAATCTCAATGAGGTTTATGAAAGCGGGGACTACTATGTAGGTCGCGGCTTCGATCGGCTGCATCTGGCTCGACATCAACATAAGATCATCGTGATCCGCCTTTATAGAAGACGCTCCATGATCCGCCGCCTTCACATTCTTGCCTGCCTCGGTTCGCATGGAAATGTCGCGAGCGGCCAATTCTTCGGCTGGTTCCCTGGTATGCGCTCGTCTACGGGAAGGCCTACTGTCTGCATCCTCCTCCGGTATGTCGATGAAATCTTTTTGATCATCCAAACGCAGAGCGTGATTCATCGCGATCTGAGCTTCGGATGCATCTCCGTCATATGCTTCCGCCAGCATGGCATTATAAGAAGCGGAATTTCCCCTTACCGGTGCGAGCGCTGTTACTCCCGGCATTTTCCCGGCGACCGAGCTCGACGAAACATGGACGGGAGGAATAGTTTTTATGCGATGAGACCCAACCGCATCGATACGTTTGTTCATCATACATACTCCTTGCGCAGGTAGATCTTGATCGCATTTTGGCGCTCGCCCGATGGCGGGGAAAGCTGCAAGAGGATTTTCATACGGAGAAATGCAACATTCCGGCTGTTTGACGTTATGCTTTCAAGTGCATCCTTAGCCTCGGCAATCTTGCCATCGACTAGCAAGGCATAGGCGTATATTTCACGCAGCCGCACGTCCTCAGGATAAAGGGCCACGCCCACGCGGCTATAGAAAGTCGCTTTCTCCAGAAATTGCGTTCGCAAGGCAAAGGATGACAGCATCAGTAAAACATCAGCGACGATATCCATCATCATTTCTCCAGGTTGACTGCATTCCTCTCAATTTATGCTCTGTATAAGTCTGAACACGAGACTGAACCTGCCCACCAGCTTTCCCATTCTCTGACGAATATCAGCATTTGACATGGCCCTTTCCGTCTGGGAATTTCCGGCGTCCGTCTGCGCCACGAGCAGCCTTTTCTGCAATTGCGATGCAACACGAAGGGTATAGGCAAGCTCATTCGAATATTGCACGTTAAGCATCTGATATCTTGGCGCGAGCTGAGCCGAGATATTGTTTGCCTCCAACGGCATGGAAGGGGGAGCAGAGGCAGGCGGGTTGATCATAATCAAGGCCAATCTTTTCTATGTGAGGAGGCAGACGCCGCAATCCGGCGTCTGCCTTGGCTAAGGGTTAAACACCGGCTTGTTGATCCATTTTCTGGCCCAATTCCTTGAGGTGGCCGGCTTGGTCAGCAGCTAACGAGACCAAACGCTTGGCATTATCATTTACAATGGAGCGCTGGGTCTCCTGTTCCATTGCCGCTCGTGCCTGGTTGCCCTGTCTTTCCATGTCGTACCTAGTTTGCTCTCCGTTCCAGTGCAACTGGTTCGCCTGAGTCTGATCTGACCACCGCTTTTCGAGCTCAGACTGAGTTTCTGACAAGCTAGACCCGCTAGACCCAAGAACGAATGCCTTCAGGGCGTCAACAATTGAAGTTTCCATTTTATAGTCCTTTCATGGTTTGCCTAATTCAGTTAAATTTTATTTATTGCCAGAAGTAATTAGCAAAAAATCATCCCATTTTTACTAGGAGATCCATGACATACAATCCACTTATCGAGATATTGATTATATCTATTATTATCATTATTGAAATTGTTGATAGTGATAGGCGGCTGTTCCTTATTTTTAGATTTTTCCATTTTTTCTATTTCCAATTTCAATTTCTCAGTCAATTCTCTATTCTCATCGATGGTTTTTTTTTGCTTCTCTAACAGAGCTTGAGTATTTTTATTACTTTCTTCAAGTTGCTTCCTTTGTTGTTCCTGGATCTGCCTCGATTGATTCATGGATCCGAACATGGAAAAGAGACCCATGACTTGTTGGATCACGCTCATTCCAAACATAGCGCCGAATAAGGCTGGCATTTTACACCTCCTTTCGTGGCATCTTGCAGAAGACATTGACGCTACTGCAACTGATGTATGATAGAGAAAACCATACAGGCTGCTTATCTTGAATTTGAAAGAACTGATAACTGTGTGATGTCAGGATTTCTGGGGTAATATGCTTCTTCGCGCCTTTTAGTGGGAGGGATCGCTCTCATGCAATTTTAGCGCGCTGGCGCATCAAAATCCGATGACGTGTCGCCGTTAAATTAGGCCATTTGGAACTGGAATTTTCCATTTATGATCCCCGCGGGGATAAAGAGGAGAATTCCATGAAGGCTTCGAGGTTTTCGGAAGCGCAGATCGCCTTTATTTTGAAGCAGGCGGAAGACGGGACGCCTATCGGAGAGGTCTGTCGGAAAGCAGGCATTTCGGACGCGACCTTCTATAACTGGCGCAAGAAGTATGCTGGTTTGATGCCGTCTGAGATGAAGCGTCT
>NZ_QOZG01000040.1 GCF_003335045.1 Paramesorhizobium salinisoli | reverse complement strand
CGCCAACAGTCCAACGCCCACCGGATAACCGGAGGTCATGGGATTACGGCGAGTAAGGGTCACGTTTGCGATCATGGCGTAAAAATGCGTCCAGTTCGCGCACTTGTCAATCATGGATGCTTCCTAGCAAATCGGAGCGGTCAGGAGCCGGCGCAAATTAGGCAGACTGTCCTAGTCTTACTGCGTCACAAATTGGTGGATTTTAGTGGGCATTGTCCTGTAGCAGCATGGACATCGTTGCAGGCTGCGACTGAGTGCGACGATCACGTGTCTTCGAACAGTGGCAAGATCTGCCCAAAAACCCGATTTGTCTGCTTCCTGAGGTGCGAGGCAGTCATGGTCAAAGGGTGCTTTTTTTGGGCCTGGACAACACAAAATGGGGCGTTTGATGCCCGCAATGCCACGATCAGACTCGGCACACCGACAAGGGTGATGGCTCTGCGGATGTTGTAGGCAAGCGCCGTCAGGCTCAACTCGCCACGAACGTTGTCCAGCCGCGGCATCAGGAACACGCCCTGGTTCATCTACTGCTGATCGTGCCGAACGGATGCTCGACGCTTTCACGCCGCTGATCGAGGATGTCCGGTCGGGCGGCGAGTCGTGCCGCCATGCGGTCGAGAACGGATTCGTTCTCCAGCCGCGAGACGCGACGGAAGCTTTTGGTGCAGCGTTCGCGCAGATGGCGCGGTTGGTGTAAGCAACCAGATGACCTCGATGCCGCGGCGTGTTTCGGCTTCCAGCCGGCGGCTGGATCGCACACGGTTGATATACCCGTACACGTAAAGCTTCAAAAGGTCGGCTGGGTTGTAACCCGGACGGCCGGTCTCCTTCGCCGCCACCCGCACGAACCCGGCGGCGACAAGATCAAGATCGTCAACGAAGGCGTCAATGAATCGGACCGGGTTGTCCGGCCCGACACAATCATCAACCGCTTCCGGCAGAAGCAGCAATTGAGAGCGGTCTGTTCCTGAAAGATGCGCCATGGCAAACTCTATCATGAGCGCTGATGCAGGTGAATCGAACAGGGTATATTTGGAGGGCACTTTGCCACTTAGCCGATTGGTGATTTACGCCAAGAATGTCGAGGAGACGGCGCAGTTCTGGTCGCACAGGATGGCGGAGCCAACATAATGCTGCATTCCGCAGCGAAAGGGCAACGAAGTGGCCAAACGACCGTCAAGCTGGTCTTCGATGTCGAGGACATTGAGACATTCTGTGCGCAATGCGCCAAGGCCAGTCTGATGTTTGGGCCGATCCATACGGCAGACGGCTATCAATTCGCCAACGCAAAGGATCCGTGCCGAAATTCAATCCAAGTTTCCAGCCGAGCTTTTCGGAAGGACCGTTGAGGACTTTTCAGACGGTCTGTAGGACTTTCGCGACACCTAATTAGTATCGTGGGTAAGCGGGCGCATAAGAGGGAAGGCGATCACCTCGCGGATGGACGGTGCACCAGTTGCAAGCATCGCTAACCGATCGATGCCGATGCCCAACCCGCCGCTTGGCGGCATGCCGAGTTCCAGTGCACTTAGAAAGTCAAGATCGAGCGACTTGTCAAACTCACCATTCGCGATTGCAGTCTCTAACTGAATCTCAAGCACCTTGCGCTGCGCTATGGGATCATTCATCTCTGAGAATGCATTAGCTATTTCCATGCCAGCACAATAAGTTTCGAATCGTTCCGCAATGCGAGAATCTTGCGCAGACGGCTTGGCAAGCGGCGAGATGTCGGACGGAAAGTCTACAACATGGGTTGGCTCCCAAAGCTTCTGTTCAACCTTTTGCTCAAAAATCTGCTCGATCACTTCTCCCCACGAGGAAGCGGACTTGGTGTCCTCGTCCAACACTCCCGCCGCGATTTTCGCCAAGGTCGCATGATCGAGGTCCCTGACGTCTACGCCGACGGCCCGGCTCGCTTCATCAATCATGCTTAGCGAACGGAATGGCTGAGAGACGTCGATATCCGAATTTGGGCCGACAAGGCTTCGGCCTGACGCATGGCTGACTGAATCGCGAACGATACTTTCGACTAGTTCTTTCATATCGTGGACGTCTGCATACGCCTGATATGCTTCCAGCATTGTGAATTCCGGATTGTGCCTGATCGACAAGCCTTCATTCCTAAAATTTCGATTGAGCTCAAAGAGCTTATCGCTTAATCCCCCAATCAACAGCCTCTTCAAATAGAGCTCGGGAGCAATGCGCAGGAATAGGTCAATATCCAGCGAATTATGATGTGTGGTAAACGGCCTTGCGTTAGCACCACCGTAAATGGGCTGAAGCATTGGAGTCTCAACTTCCATAAACCCACGAGAAGTGAGCAGGTTTCTGACGGCAGAGACAACCCCAAATCGCGCCTTTAACCTGTCGCGACTGTCCTGGTTTGCGATGAGATCGGCAGAACGTCGTCTATAGCGCTGTTCTACATCCACCATCCCGTGATATTTTTCGGGTGGCGGGGTAAGGGACTTTGCAAGAATGTGTAACTCACTAACATCCACAGTGAGTTCACCACGCGATGTGCGCCTGACACTTCCAGCCGCCTGCATGAAATCGCCGATGTCAAGATTGTTTAGCAGCGCCAGCAAAGCCTCAGGCGCAGCTTTCAGGGCGGTGAAGAGCTGCAATTGATCGGTTGCGCGAATACGTCGATGAACATCCCACTGTTTCGGATGGCTGTGACTCGACCAGCCACAGAAACGATTTCGCTTGTGGCTTCCCCCGCTGCCAAACCATCAAATCGCGCACGCACTTGCGCACAGGAACTTGTCCGATGCGACTTTGCGGGATAAGGATCTATGCCGAGAGCTCTCAAACGCTCCAACTTTGCGAGTCGGTTCAGTCGTTCGTCATTCGATGGAGTCGCTTTTGGAGTCACTCTTGTCATCAGTGGTTGTCTCCTTGTTATGGTAGCAGCGTTGAGCGTGTTTGGGACTGGACGCAACCGAGGTTCAAGCAAATACTGCTCCAGGTCGCGCTGTGGCAGGATGGGACCGGTGAGATGCACTCGATCCAGCGCCACATAGGACGCTTCGGGCCCGTAGCCTCCGTACGGCAGGTATCCACGCTCGTGCTCATGGAGATCAGTGTTCCAAAGCACGGTGTCCGGGGGGTGGTACTGACTCAAATCAAAGTCCCCTTCGAGCTTTTGTCCGAGGAGGGTGACGTACATTGCATTCCGGCGGTAGGCGCTGGTCCTGAAATAGCCGTTGAGCTGATCGAGACTGTCCCACGGTTGTAGAGGGATCACTGGCGCGAACCATTCCATATAGCTAGGGCCCTCCCGCAACGGAAACTCCGAAAGACCCAGATCTATGACAACGAGATCGAACATCTGATCGCTCAACTACCCAGATGCGATTTCCAGCGTCTGAGTGCCGATGACTAGACAGTCGCCCACGCTCGCCTTCACTTCAGCTATGAGGGCCAAGCGCATCAAGTCCCCGTCTTCCACAACGAGTGCCCGATCCGTGAGCGCTGTCCCAACCCATCTCAAGTACAAATTGCCTGTGCAAACCTCGAAAGAAAAGGGATGCCACCACCCCTATTTTAGGACGGCTCGAGGGTGGGTCGAGGATAGGCTCTGACTCATATGTGGAACGGCCCGGTTGGCAAGGTTTTTCAGCGCAAATCACCTCTGGACGGTGCAGTCATATGTCCGGCCTGTGAGCGCGGTCATTGACCGCTGGCCACGATGAGATCCGCGATGTCGATCGCCTAATCAGTTTTGCGCGCTTAAAGGCGCAGTGAGTCAGACGGTCTGATCGACATCGAGGTATCGCCCCTCGGGTTCATCACGCTTTCGTACCTTGCCGCTTTATCCCGACGCAGAAACGCCGGGAATTCTGTTCCTATGCTTCTGCCATCGCTGGCGCTTGGTATGTGCCGCCCTTGACCAAAATCGCCCATATCGTGCGGACCATCTTGTTAGCCAGCGCAACGGCTGCCACCTTGTAGGGGCGTCGTGCCATTATTGAAACGACCCAACCAGGTAGCTTTGAACCTCTGCGAGCCTGTTTCAGAATCGATGTAGCACCGACAATCAGTAGAGTTCGTAACTGCTTGTTGCCGCGCTTCTGTCAGCATCGAACACCAATCAATGCACCAGAGCGCCGAGCATTCCAGAAGCGCGGGCTATCCGGTCGCTCCGGCTGACAGATGATCAAAAGCCCGATGAAACAGCGGTAGCGATATTTCCGGACGTTTGGTTTTCGACGGCCGACCTGTCGCGGAAATCCTAAAATCCACGACAGACCGGCGAGGCGTCTTGTCAGCGCACAGCGGAAAGCTTATGTGTATTGCAGTGAAATACACATATTGAGGTGCTGACATGGCCGCAAGTCGCATGGTGCAAGCTCGTGTGCCGGGTGAGATTCAGGACGTTGCCAATCAGGTCATTCAGGCGTCGGGCCTAACTGTGAGTGACGTGGTGCGTGTGCTCATGACACGGATCGCGCAGGACAAGGCGATTCCGTCTGTGCTGTTTCAGCCGAACGCCGAGACGCTGGAAGCGTCCGCGGAGATCGAGCGGGGCGGCATGAAGCGGTTCGAAACGGTGGATGCGCTGTTCGACGACCTTCATGCGGACGATTGAGCGCACGACCGCCTTCAAGCGGGATTTCAAACGTGAGGCGAAAGGGCGACACCGGGGCATTCTAGATACAGAACTGCGTCAGGTGATCGTGGCGCTTGCGAGCGATGAACCGTTAGAGCCGCGCCACCGGGATCATGCCTTGTCGACCGACTGGAAGGATTACCGGGACCGCCATGTAAAGCCCTATCTGGTGTTGATCTACCGGCTTATCGGGGAGGATCGGCTTATCCTGGCGCGGCGCGGATCGCATTCAGAACTCGACCTGTAAGTGGACCAGTCCCAGGTTTCGGAGGTTTTCGCGACAGCCGCTTTCAGGGGTATCGCCACCGCTGGCAATCAGCCCTAGCCCTCGGAAACCTATTTAATACTGGAAATTATGTATGAATTTTAGGATCGCCCAACCGTCTGATGCGCCGATACTGGCAGCCATATCAATCGAAGTCTGGCTCGGAACTTATATCCGGCGAGGAGTGAACGCCTTTTTCGCAGAATATGCGCTGAATGAGTTCACATCGGACAAACTCAGGGCGCTACTCGAAGATCGGAATGAGCACGTTATCGTGTCAGAGAACGAAGACGGCCTTGATGGATTCATTCGCGTCAGCCACGGGAAAGCGGCCCCCCTCGCGAACTGTTCCACCATGGAAATATCAACCTTTTACGTTCAGCCCCGCCACCAAGGGAGAGGACTCGGAAGGGCGCTGCTAGAGCAAGGGTTGGATTACGCGCGGGCTGCTGGAAGCCCATCGGTCTGGCTGACAACCAATTCTGAAAATACTCCTGCTATCGCCTTCTATCTGAAGCAAGGTTTCGAGAAGGTCGGAACCACGCAATTCCGCATCCAAGATCAAGCCTACTTGAACGATGTGTTCAAACGGATGATCTAGGAGGCGTTGACAAAGTGGCGCATCCACATGCGGATTGAGACGATGTGGATGAAGCCGAGATAACTGTCTGCAGTTTTATCGTATCGGGTTGCCAGCCTTCGAGCGTTTTTCAATTTGTTGAAGCAGCGTTTGACCATGTTGCGCAGGGCGTAGATTGCGGTATCGACGGGCAACTGGATCAACCGATTCCTCTTGGTCGGGATCATCGCAATGCCGCCGCGTTTCTCCATATCTTCACGAATGAAGTCGGCATCGTAGCCCTTGTCGGCTAGCAACACCTTGGGCGGCGGCCCGTCTGCATTCATGACAGGCATATATCCCTTGAAGTCGGAGGATTCGCCGCCGGTCAGCGCAAACGCTGTGGGTAGGCCCATCGCGTTGATGCGGAGATGGATCTTGGTCGTAAAGCCGCCTTTTGAGCGGCCAAGACCCTGACGCGGAGTCCCCCTTTAGCACCGGCTGAACAATGGTGCGCCCGAATTATTGTGCTGTCGCTCATTTGAAGGCTGGGATTGCCGCCGCCGACCTAGCGAATCAAATCCTGGTCTTCCACAACGAGGGCCCGATCCGTGAGCGCTGTCCCAACCCATCTTAGGTACAAGTTGCCTGTGCAAACCTCGAAAGAAAAGGGATGCCACCACCCCTATTTTAGGACGCTCGAGTCTGGGTCGAGGATACATGTTAAAACCGGTCATTAGGGCTTCTGTGGTGGTGACCGGATCAATTTTGTGATCCGACCGATGATGCCTCGGCTGGCCCGTCACTGAATTTTTTCCACTATTTGACGAACAACGAGATCTGTATCAGCGGCCAAACGTACAATTTCGGCGACGATCTGCGGTGAGACGGGTGGGCGGGCCGAGCTGCTTGCCCCGGAACCGACCCCATCATGCCCCGACCAGCGCATGCTGCACATCGTCCTCGATCGCATCCCGCGGCTCATGACGTAGCGGACGGGGCGCAGACGCCTCGAACGAACCAACGAACCCGCCCGATCGCAACCCGCAAACCCCTCCCGCCAATTACGACCGATCAACTCCGGCGCCGATGAGGCTCGTCAAAAAGCATCGCAACGCCAACCAGACGGCCCGTCACGCCGCCGATGCCCCATTGCTGTGCACCAACGGGCTAGCGTGTTCACCATACGCCTTAATCAAACATGGTCTAATCGTTACAAACATTTAGATGTGATGAAATCAGCTCGGTATACTCCCCGCATGCCGGGCCGGATGGCGCCGTAGCGCGATCAGTGGTTTTGAGGCATGATAACCGCAAAAATACGTATATTCGCCTCGTCGTGAAGCAAATGACTGACGTCTTTTACGATCGCTCTACCCAATATATGAGAAGAGATATTTGTCTTATCTTCAAAATAAATTGTATCGCCAACAGATGGTTTGGCTTGCAGCGCCATATTCTTACGCAGTATTTCTCCCTTATTGCTATCTACTACAATTATTTCACAAGTAATGCGCATCGTGCGCTCCTTCCTTCGTTAATGGTAGTGGTTATTCGTTAATCGTCAATCGTTCTCGCGCTCCCAATGGACGCATTCACAGTATCAATTGCTCTTCGCGCGCTGCAAACGGTTGAAATGAACGTCTTCGAGTAAAGGCGTGTGAATTAGGAATATTGCGCGTAAGTGCGGCAAATAATAGGGGTGCTGGCGCCCCTAGTTATTTGCTTCCAAACGGCGTTTTCTACCAGTCACCTTCGGGAGGAACCAAATAATGATTTTAAGGAAGCTCAGTTTCCCTGCCGCCATTCTTCTCGGATCGCTTCTGATGGGTGCCAGTCCCACTCTCGCCGAAGCCGTTCTGCACCGTGGCAATAGCGCGGAAC
>NZ_QOZG01000039.1 GCF_003335045.1 Paramesorhizobium salinisoli | reverse complement strand
AGGCGTGGCTGGAAATTGAGGACTGGCAGGAAAGCGAAATCGAGAAGGACGAATCGCGTGACGGTGTAATCGGGCGCTTTGCCGAAAACGCGATCCGGCTCGCGACGTTACGCGCCTTAAGCGAGGATCCGGTTCAGCCAGTCGTTTCAATTGAGGATGTCGCATGGGCGCGAGCGTTCATGGTTGCCTCCATCGAGGCGGTGGACTCCGGCGTAGTTCGACACCAAAGGCGGCGGTGGTGGCTTGCTTGGCAGTTTGTTCGGCGGATTGTTTGGCGGTGGCGGCTTCAAGACTACGCCCGGCGCAGGACTATTTGCAGATGGCGGCTACACCGGCCAAGGCGGCAAGTACGCACCTGCAGGCGTGGTCCACAAAGGCGAGTATGTCTTTGACCAGGCATCGGTGAAGGCGGCTGGCGGCCCTGCGGCGCTCGATGCCGTGCGTCGTGGCCTGAAGGGCTATGCTGGCGGCGGTGCGGTTGGAATGCCGTCGATGCGCGCTCCGCGTATGCCTGACCTCAAGGCGATAAAAGCAGCGAACAGCAATACGCCGACTTTCTCTCCGACCTGGAATATCGATGCCAGAGGCGCGGATAGCGCTGCTGTTGCAAGGCTCGAGCAGGTTGTTGCCAAGCAGAACAATGAATTCTCGGCGCGCGTGGTTACGACTGTCCGGCAGGCGATCAGCACAAGAAATCTATAAAGGAAATTACAATGGCAGTTTTTACCGGTATCGCAGCCGCAGTTGGCGGCGTGCTTTCGTCAATAGGAATTACATCAACGTTCGTCGGGACGCCTACACTTTTTGTAATCAAGCCCCAGCGTCAGAAAAAGAAGAGGGTCACCAAATGAGCGCTTCCAATTGCTTCGTCGGCAACGACAACATTCAGGTATTTTCAGATACCGCCGTTTACGACTTGGAAAACGGCGGCGCAATCCACGGTTTTGGAAACAAGGTCGTGCCTCTCCTCCACCATCGTGCTGTTATTTCTTGCACCGGCTATGCGTGGGTTTCTATCATAGTCTCGGGGTGTATCTCCGCATCTGGCGCAGAAACGTTTGATGACCTGGCCGCACGTCTCCCCGATATTGTAAAGGACATGACCACCCGCGATCGGGATGCCAAGTTCGGAAACTTTGAGGTGCTTCTCGCTGGATTTTCTGAATCTACAGGTGAGCCGGCTGCCTATGTGTTGACCGGCTATCCAAAAAATGGCTGGCCTGCCTTCACCATGAAAAAGGTGTCCAGTTTCATCAGTCCCTTCATCGAGCGACGACAGTTCGATTTCGACAATCCTGAATCGTCTGGCCTTCGAATCTTGGAGGAGCAGCGCCAGGCGCTATGTGGATCAACTGACAAGGCTGGACTGGCGCTTCACGCCGTAGGCGGTTGCGCGCAAATGACGACCGTTCGTAAGGACGGGATCGAGATGAAGGTAATCCATCGCTGGCCGGATACGGTCGGGAGGCCGATTGAGGCGGCGGCATGAGGGGCGCGGAGATCGCGGGATTTGTTGGTGCGGGACGAATGGGCGGCCTGCGGGTCGCTCTTTTTTTAGACTAGAATTGAACTTCTCTAAAACAGGTCTGAAATTCCTTTGTCGGAAACATTGTGTTTTGTTTCATCGTCCCTATTCGAATTGTATTGCAACTTCGCGGGCACGTCGGTCATGGCATAATGGACAAATTGGTTCCCAAGGGCTGTTAACTCGTAACCGTCATCATCATCAAATGCAGATTTGTGCACTTTGCTGCCCATGCCGGGACGGCTCTTTTGTGGCGTCTTTTTGATAAAGTTACCTGCATAATCGGTCGCACGGTGTTGCCGAATAATCCCGCCTGTGTTCAAGTCGCGTATCAGTAACTTGAACAAATCTGCTTCAGCTGAATCTTCTCTCACCGGATCTTTTCCGAGCGCGCGCCATACCTCTCCACGAGTTATTCCATCTTTATTATAGAACTTCGCAATAACCGCGAAGTGAAGCTCCGAGAAATTTTTGATCCAATCTAGAAAAAGTCGAATTACGTCATCATTACATAAGTTTATCGACGCAGCGTTCGCCAGAAGATTCCGAACAAAAGTACGCTTGTCTTCGCTTTCTGCGCCAGACCAGTCACGAAATGACTTTCGAAGCAATGATTGATACTCAGGACTTTCCACCCTCGAAGCGACCTCTTCATCACTCATATCAATTCGTTGCATTATTTCGATAATTGTCTGCTCTTTCTCCGCCATTTCAGCTTTGAGCATTTCAATCCAATGCTTGAAGAATGAATTAATACGCTCTTGTTCTTGCTCCGACCACGCTGATGAAATTGCAGACAATACTCCTCCGGCAAAGGGTATTGCGCCACTCAAGGCGTTCAAGGTGCCCCTCGCTGCCTTTCCGCCTTTACTTCCTTCTGGGTATTCGTCGTTGTCAGTATTATCGGTCATTTGCCTCGCCTAACTTCCCTTCCTCACTCTTTCCGAATTGACCAGGGCCTCGCCGAGCCTGCCAAGCGTCTCTTTCATTGCTTGCTCGGCGGATTGCGTTAGGGATTTGGCGCCGCCCTCACAGGCGAAACCTGCGTCGGTCTGCGCATTTCCGTCGCCAGATACCGTTGTGCCGAGAAGTCGACCGCCAATTCCATCTACTGTAATAGACGCGGCAAGCTCAACGTTGGTATCCATGCCCGCTGTCCAAAACCCCGGAACGACCCGAAGGCGGGCGGTTACGTCTTCGCCGCGAACGATAATCATGCCCTTCGCACCTCGTGCACGAAGGTCGCTTCTGTCTACCGGTTGGTTGACAACTTCAAGTTCGGTGACGAGATTTTGAAACGTTTTGCGGACGGATCCTGCGAAGCTGCTGGATAGCGCGATCGGGAATGTATGTGCGGCGCAGTTGTAATCAGATGGCTTGATAGCCTTATCCAGTTTTGAGCCCTCAACATACAGGAGGTACTTGCCTGCCAGCTTGCCATCATACGATGAGTAGACATTGTATGTCGCAACGCTCACTGGCTCTGCCTTGTATTGGCAGCCCGAGACAAGAACAGTCCCGAACACAGCTGCGAGCGCAGCTGCATTTGTGATTTTCATAATTAGCCCCCTTAAAATTGCCCGAGGCTAAATTACTCAACTTTGAGGAGAGATCAATCCCCAGCTTGTTCCGACGATGCGACTGATTGATTTCCGCCATGTTTCGTTTCTGGGTGCATCTCTTCGAATATAGCCTTCCTCTTCGCTATATGCGCAGCTTCAACAGCGTCATCGTCGCGCTAATCGTCTCGTTGCTATTCATGCTGTGATGACGGTGTTTCCTCGTCGTCTACGATAAACTTGGCACGAGCATACAACTCGTCGAACGTCATGATCTCGGGCCATTTCAGGGAGCGGCGGAAGAGCTCGAACGACCTGAACATGTCCTTGTTCGTGCCGTTCGACGTCTGGAACTCACCAAGGTTTCCGACCACGAGGAACGATCGCGGCTGGAACTGGAAGAGCGTCTCACCGGTTGGCGCACCCGTCTCAAGGTGCGTCGGCCGAAACTCTTCCGTCAGGTCCTCAAGTGCCCGCTGGACGGTGACCTGTATCTGGGATACCGCGCCTGCCAATTCTGTGGTCGGCGAGAAGACTCCTGGTCTATAGGCTCTGACCAAGCTTGTTTCTGATGTTTTGATTTCGACGAAGCAGAGAGAATTGATGGCAGCGACGGTCTTCATCAGCCCGTCCACTTCCTTGCCCCGACCGGCGATATTATAACCCGCCACCTTGTTGCGCAGTGCCTTTCCGTCCAGCCCCGACATGGCCATGTAAGAAAGGCCGTATCCGAATATCCACATGTTCCGCTCGAAGAACGCCTGCCATGCCATCTCTGCGCCACCATGCTTCTGCGCCTCGGCGCTGCGAAAATCGATATCGTCGAGCATCCGGCGAAAATGGCCCAGTTCGCGGCGGCGTCGCGCGAGCCCGAAAATGTCCTGCGCCTGTATATCCGCCTCCAGCACCGCGGTGAGCATAGCCGGGTCTTCCATCAGAACTTTGGCAATCTGCCTGCGGTCGAAGGTGGACTGTACCTGTGCCCGATCGGGAATTTTGCCACCTTGTTCGTCCACGAAAATCATCGTCTCTGCTGCCCTTAGGAAGGTAAGCATCTCATCGATCTCGCGACCGTAAAGCGTGAAGGCGATCTCCCTGTGCGGGCCGCCTTTGTTGTTCCATTTCTGGAAGGTTAGGTTGGTTATGCGGTGCTCGTTCTCATAAAGAGTTGCCTTCAACTGATAGCGAGCGCCCTCCTGATTGCGCAGAACGACTTCCTTGCCTTCCTTCACGGCGACAATGCCTCCGTTGCCCTCAAAGATGCGGTACATAAACCTGCGGGGATTCACTTCCCGATCGTGGATTTTGCTTATCCGTTTTGAATAATATGTCCAGTGAGGAAGACGCCCCCAGAAGTATGTCTCGTCGTTCTCGGACATAATCGCGCTCTTCCTTGCCTAGGCACTCAAGGACGTGCCGTCCGATCTGCGGACACGTCTATCAATTGTTCAAAACTTAGAGATCGTTGTCGGACTTGAAACGTGCTGTCGCCGTTGAAAAATAACTCTGTACCCTCCTGTGTTGATAATCACGTTCTCTGTTGAATCTCCCGAATCGCCTCGTGATCATCAATGAAGAAGCGGTCAGCACCCCGGCAAGGATGCTGACCGCCATGACTAGCCGATAGAAGGCCTGATCGGCTTCTGCAATTTTCTCTGAAGCAATGTAATAGAGGGTCGAAATCGCAAATCCAACTGCCCCAGATACAAATGCCAACGTTGCGATATATTTTCGTTTCTGTTCTGCTACGTTTGTATCGGATTCATGCACGGCCTCTAACACGCTGTTGGTGCGACACCTTTCAATCACCCCAATCACGTCGTTCTTGGCCTGTTTATCAAGGAAGCGATTTTCGAGTACGTCGGAAAGCACTATCTCAAGGACTTCACGAAAGATAAATAAACGATGAAAAGGCGCATCCGAACGATAGCTACGTGCCTTTCTTATGGCCTCGAACTGAGCGTCTGATAAGACCTCGCGTTCTACAGCTATTCGCTGTAAAACGGTGGCCAATATATCTCGATTTGCTGCATGAACTCGCTCTTCCCTTGCCCCTATTGTTTTCCGATATGCGATCCAAAACGTAAGGGATGTGGCCGCAAGCCCTATGATAATTGATAGCACCGTCTGACCGTCGACGGTCGGCAACCACGACCACTCACGAGAATACGGACTGACAGAATCTAACATCTCATCGCCCCGAGCCTGAGAAGCGCTGTTGAGCATTCCTGCGTTTGAAAGAGGAAGCGTATTACTGACAGCCTGCCAGTACCACGGCCCATCGCCGCAGCAATTAAGCAATTATATGCCCCCCGCATTGTAACCCCCCAATTCAATTGCCCAAAAGGAACATCAACCAACAGCTCGTCGTGGTCAACCCTTGCTTGCAATCGGCCTAGAATGCTGACTAATACGCAGACGTACGGCTGGTTTCCGCTCCCCGCAGATCGCGGCTGCTATCCATATGGCAGCATTGGCCAAGTGGCGAGCTTTTCCCTTGGTGCTTAGTCGGATGGGCACGACCGCAATACGTCGCTACCGTTTTTCGAATAAAATGCTAGATTGTAGGAACAGTTCTGGGTGGGGGCGATCCAATCATGGGCACAGCGGCGTGCGGACTGAAGGCAGTCGCCTTTAGCGCAATGATTCTTATCGCATCGGCGACAGGCGCATCAGCCGCCCTGACGTTCACGACTGGGAAATTGACGAGCGGAATCGGCTTCATCCTTGTTTCTGGTAGTTTTGACTTCGACCAAAATCTGTCGCACTTCACGCGCCTGGTTAAAGAGACCGATCCGGTCTTTGTGGCGTTCAATTCTCCGGGCGGCAATCCACCAAAAGCCATGGAACTAGGCAGGCTCATCAGGGCGTTAGGGCTTGCCACGTTTCAGCCCAGGCAGGGAGAATGTGCCTCCGCCTGCGCATTGGCCTTTCTTGGGGGCACCATACGATATGCTGAGCCAGGAGCGATTGGCGTTCACAAATCTTCCTTCGCCGATAGCCGAGGGATGGATCTCGACAGCGCTGTCTCCTATGTCCAGCATATTACCGCAGAGACGATTTCATACATGACAGAGATGGGCGTTGATCCCGCTTTGCTTCAACTGTCATTGAAGTACGAAAGCGATGACATCCGGTATTTATCCAAAAGCGAAATGGCTGAATATCGCGTCACAACGAAAACCGACAAAACCTCGGCAGATCTTCCCGAATCTGGCAATAGTATTTCCCCACCTACATCAGATGTTCCTCCGACGACCCGAGCATTACCAGATAGCAGTATTCCGAATCTGGACGCTCGATTTGATATCCCACGGGCGAAAACGGGGAGGTTCAGGCATCCAAAAGGCTTCGAATTCTTGAGGGATAGCCCAAGCCAACAAGGCAGCAAACTCGGCATGCTTAGAAACCGAGATCGGGTGGCGATCCTCAGCATAAGTGATCGTTGGTACAAGGTAAGGGTTGGTACGCGGATTGGATATTTGCACCACAACTGGGTGAAGGTTGATCAGTTCATCAACAATCAGTTCGATGATCGATATATTCAAATTGCCAGCTTTGATAATTTTGCCGAAGCGGAAAACTACATCAGGAATGCACCATTGCCTCTGACTGCATACCTCGCGGCAAATCACTGGTTCGCAGTTACGGCATCTGGGACGTTTCCAGCAAAGCAGGCTGCAGAAATGTTGAAGCAAATGAAGGCGAAGGCCAGTGCGCCAGAAGACGCCTTCATCACGGTCGGGAATACCTATGTTCGAAAGGTTTGTTGCGATTAGCACTCCCAGACGCACTGGCTCTTAGGCCGCGGCGCGGTATACGTTCTTGCGTTTGGGCCGGAGTAGAAAGGTTGAGGCCGTCGATGGGCGGCTGAGAAGTGCGGCATCCAGAGCCGGCGGATATGACGGATACAGTTCTTGGTCTCCGTCCTATCGATTGAGTTATAAATCATATGGCGGCTCGACGCGGGTTCGGGGATATCACCGAAAGAATGGAACCTATGTCAGATCACACTACCGGCGCAGGCGGTACGTGCATACGCCGAAGAAGCGGCGCATCGGGAAGCCGAAACAGAGAAACTCGCAGACATTCGTTGAGCGGCTGGTGGCTCGGGGCGGGATCAAGTGACCGTGTCCATGACGAAGGCGTGACTTAGCCAAGGAGGAGAAGGTGGAATGAAGGTGAGCGTCCGGCGAAAGCATTTCCGCTTGGTCGAGCCGCCGAAGCTATAGGACGCGCTTCACCTCATCTGCCATGACGCGCTCGATCATCTCGAGGTCGCATTGTTCATCGACGAGGAACTGGCGG
>NZ_QOZG01000038.1 GCF_003335045.1 Paramesorhizobium salinisoli | reverse complement strand
GCACGAGCGGGATTGAGCTTGACGCAAGGCAGATCAGTCAGAGCTTGCTCGAGTTCCCGGTGGTAGGCCCCCGTCGCCTCAAATGCCACTCGTTCGACCGGCCATTGTCCCAGCCATGCAATTAAGGCTTTGTGGCCGCTCGCAGTATTGGCAAACTGCTGGCTGCTGCCTGCAGGATAGGCATGAGCATCGAGTGTTGCTTTTGAGATATCGATGCCGATGGTTTGTGGTAGGCAGTCGCTCATCTTTTCCGCTATCCTATTCTTGTCATCCGGGCCCCGAAGCCCCGGTTTCCGTTCAGGCCTGATGGAAAAGAAAGGGGTGATCACACTAATCGACGGTCCTCAACAACCGAGACAACTTCGATCCATCCCCTTTCGCCCGATCCGGAATGGCCTTCCCGGATCGGGCATCTCTTACTGGACCAAACGGCCTAGAAAGTCATAAGACAAGAGGGTCCAGCTAAGGCACAACAGCAGGGGAGCGGATCATGCAGCATAGGAAAGTGCCTGAAAATCTAAAGAGGCGTTGTATCTCTCTTGATGGAAATTTCTCGCTCTGCTGCTGGGCATAATTGGGCTTTGTTTTTCCGCGCCGGCCGCGCCTCGGCCTGCTGGTTCGATCGGTCGGGATCTCGAAGTGACCGATCAAAAGCAAACGGGGAGGGGACCGGAATCGATAACGTAAAGAATCTTTCGCACTTTCAGATTTGACGGCTCCTTCTACAATGACGGAAGGAGCGAAAGGATGGACGACGAGAAGGATGCTGTGATGGGTCAGGTGATCCGGATCGACGAAGCGCGGATCAAGGATCACCTTGGTGAGATGGTGCGCGGGACGGTTGAGAGGCGCTGAATACGATGCTCGACGCGGAGGCGCACCGATTGTGCGGCGCGGGGCGCTATGAACGCAATGAAGGCCGCCAGGACAGGCGAGCCGGCAGCTACGAGCGGGCCCTGCACACCAAGGCGGGCGAGGTGAAGCTGAAGGTGCCGAAGTTGCGCCGCCAGACCTTCGAGATGGCCATCATCGAGCGTTACCGACGGCGGGAGAGCTCGGTCGAACCGGACACCGCTCCTCTTGGAACCGTCGCTGGGGTTCTCCGACGGCCCGATAAGCGAAACCGGGACGAACGATGCGGTCTCTGGAGATTCCAATTTGGGCGGCGAGAACTTCTTTCGCCAGGCGTATATCTGTTGCGGAAGAACGTCGTGCCGGCGCGCCACATCCGAAACGCTGCCATCCGCACCGAACGCTTCCTGCAATATCGAAAGCTTCAGTTCTGTGGATCATCGACGTTGTCGCTCGGCACCCGTCAGGATCTCAACCTTGGCCATTCATACCCTGTTACGTCACAAATGAATCATCTGTGTCGTAACTTGCGCTAATTCCGCACCTAAACAAAACCGACTCACCGGACGCTCACGATGATCCCGGTCCCTGCTGGTGTGAAGGTCTGGTTGGCAACCGGCCATACGGATATGCGCAAGGGCTTTCCTGGTCTGCCGCTGATGGTGCAAGAGACGCTGAAGCGCGATCCGATGTGCGGACACCTTTTTGTGTTTCGCGGTCGCGGTGGAGGTCTGCTCAAGGTCATCTGGCATGACGGCCAGGGAGCCTGCCTGTTTACGAAGAAGCTGGAACGCGACGCTTCATATGGCCGTCGGCGGCCGTCGGCACGGTGGTGATAACGCCGGCGCAGCTCGGTTATCTTTTGGAAGGGATCGACTGGCGGATGCCGCAAAAAACCTGGCGACCGACGTCGGCAGGATGAGCAAAAGCACTGGAATGGCGGGGTCGAATATGATTGCATCCTACCATGAACGATGCGGCCGAACAGCTTCCTGACGACCTTGCCAGCGCGCTTGCACTGCTGGCGCAAGAGCGTGCCCGGCGTATCAAAGCCGAGGCGGAAGCCGCCAGTGCCAAGGCGCTCGTGTCACATTCAGAAGCGCTGATCGCGCGGTTGAAGCTGGAGATCGAGAAGGTTCGTCGTGAACTTTACGGCAGCCGGTCCGAGCGCAAGGCGCGACTTCTCGAGCAGATGGAACTGCAACTCGAGGAACTCAAAGCCGACGCTGGTGAAGACGAACTGGCGGCGGAGATTGCTGCCAAGGCCTCGACCGTCAGGGCCTTCGCGCGCAAGCGTCCTTCACGCAAGCCGTTTCCCGAGCATCTGCCGCGCGAGCGTGTCGTCATCGATGCCCCGACAAACTGCTCCTGCTGCGGCTCGGCCAAGCTGTCGAAGCTCGGCGAGGATATCACCGAGACGCTTGAGGTCATCCCTCGTCAGTGGAAGGTCATTCAAACCGTGCGGGAGAAGTTTACCTGCCGCGAATGCGAGAAGATCACCCAGCCGCCCGCGCCCTTCCATGTGACGCCCCGTGGCTTTTGCCGGGCCGAACCTACTGGCGATGATCCTGTTCGAGAAGTTCGCCCAGCATCAGCCGCTGAACCGTCAGAGCGAGCGCTATGCCCGAGAGGGGATCGATCTCAGCCTGTCGACGCTTGCCGACCAGGTCGGTGCGTGTGCCGCGGCCTTGAAGCCCATCCATTCACTGATCGAGGCGCATGTCATGGCCGCCGAACGGCTGCATGGCGACGACACGGCAGTGCCGATCCTGGCGAGAGGCAAGACCGACACCGGCTGCATCTGGACCTATGTCCGGGATGACAGACCTTTCGGCGGGCTGTCACCACCTGCGGCTCTGTTCTACGCGTCGCGAGACCGGCGACAGGAGCATCCTGAGCGTCACTTGAAGACCTTCACCGGCATTCTGCAGGCAGATGCCTATGGCGGCTACAATCCGCTGTTCAAGGTAGACCGCGATCCCGCGCCTCTGACGCAGGCACCGTGCTGGGCACACGCGCGCCGCAAGTTCTTCGTGCTCGCCGACATAGCCATGAATGCCAAACGTGGCAGCAAAGCCGCGCCGATCTCGCCGATGGCACTGGAGGCCGTCAAGCGGATCGACGCCCTGTTCGACATCGAGCGGGAGATCAACGGACTTGCCGCCGAGCAACGACTGGAGCACCGCCGCAGGGACAGCCAGCCGCTCGTCGAAGAACTGCACGATTGGCTCCAAACCTAGCGGGCAAAACTGTCGCGCAGTTCTCCCGTCGCCGAGGCAATCGACTACATGCTGAAGCGTTGGAACGGCTTCACGTCCTTCCTCAACGACGGCCGGATTTGTCTCACGAACAATGCCGCCGAGCGCGCGCTCAGGGGTTTTGCTCTCGGAAGGAAGTCATGGCTTTTTGCCGGATCGGATCGCGGTGCTGACCGTGCCGCGTTCATGGCGACGCTGATCATGAGCGCCAAGCTCAACGACATCGACCCGCAGGCTTGGCTTGCCGACGTGCTCGCCAACATTGCGGACACGCCGGTCAGCCGACTGGAGCAACTGCTTCCGTGGAACTGGACATCCAAGGCGCTGAACGCTCAGGCGGCATAAGCTGCGGCCCTCACCGGATGCTTACGGAAAGCCGGGAAGCGGCGCAGGAGAAGGCCGCCATGATCATCGAGGACCTACGCCGCCAGAAGCTCGGGAAAGCGGCCGATTTGATCGAGGCGCATATCGATGAGACCCTGACCTTCTACGCCTTCCCCGACAGCCATTGGCTCAAGATCAGAACCAACAATCCGCTGGAGCGGATCATGAAGGAAATCCGCCGGCGCACCCGCGTCGTGGGAGCCTTCCCGGACGGCCAAAGCTGCCTGAATCTGGCGGCGGCCCGGCTGAGGCACATCGCGGGCAGTCAGTGGTCGACGCGCAAATACATGAATATGGACCCGCTCTACGCGGAGCAGACCTCAACCCACGGAGCTTTCGCCTCATAAAAAGGGCGAAAGATTCTGGACACTACCACCGATAACAGCTACATCGAAAGTTTCAACGGCAAGTTCCGCGCCGGGTGCCTGAACGCCCATTGGTTCATGAGTCTTGACGATGCACGGTCAAAGATGGAGGATTGGCGTAGAGACTATAACGAATTCCGGCCACACAGCGCGATCGGCAACAAGGTGCCGATTTCGCTCATGAACGGCTCATCGGCACCCCCGCCCGCCTGAGCCTTAACCCCGGAAAATTCCAGCTCCCGCTGGCCCAAATTTGGGGGGCACTTCAGCCACCGGAAAACTCTAACCATAACTGGTCCAGTTTGAAGGGGGCAGATCACTTCCCACTTGGCTGCCCGACGCTCCGGGTTGATCCATGTCCGGGGCAGGTGGTACCGAAGGTACTGTAGAGCCCGATACTGACCCCTGGGATCCTTGTCGTACTGGTAGGGCTATCTGATGCCTTGATTGAGAATTTGAACGTCCCGTTGTGGCCCACGGTATCGCCTTCTGCCGGACAGCGTTGTACCTGCCCAAGGAGACGGCATCACTTAGCTTTTTGTATGTGCCCATAATTCTCAAATAAGCGTCAAAAACGCTAGCACTATTCTCTCCTCGCGCACATAGTGCCTCCATTCGTTGTTTTGCTGTCCGTTCGGAACTCTCTTGCCGCCGAATCACGGGCAAATCAAATCTTTGTCTCGTGAACCAATCCTTCAAGTTTCCCAGAAGGTCTTCAGAAACCGTAGCGGCAATAGATTTCTTTGAACCCGGAGCAAAATGCTCCGCTGACTGCAATTCATGCGCTATGCCTGTGAAAGGCTCCTTTTCAAAACGCTCAAACTCGCTGGCGGGTTGGATTGGGTTGGTCGTAAATTGCTGAAAATCTTCCACGATGTCCAGGATGGTAGGCGTGCCGAAATATGTGTCCATAATTTCCCGGTTCTCTCCCCCCTCTTTCCTTAAAGCTGCGGCATAATCGGGGGGATCCGGTTCCTGAACAGCTGTATAATCGGGGATAGCCTTGTGTTGGGATTCAGCCACGCGGTCGATGAAGTCCCTTTTCAAATGGCTATATTGCAAAAGATGGTATCCGATATCGTCGCCTAATTCCTGGCTATGGACTGGCTCCATAGTTTGAGTATTGGAGATCCCAAACCCAACGAAAGGACCAGCCGGAAGCGATGAGGTTTTACCCGCTATTCCCATTTTGGAGGTATTTGTTAGCTTACAACATTGCAGCTTAAATTTGGGCGGAACTCCACTATCATCTTCAATCGCCTTACGATAACTTAGCGTTACCATCTTTCCGGTAGCGCCTTCTGTGGCTAATATTCCAAAATGGCACGGCAGCTTAAGATTCTTATCGGTTAAAAATTTTATGATATTGGGGAGTGTAATTATATTATACTTAAATTTGTATTCCATGTAAATTCCCCGTCGGAGGGGATCCGGGTGATGTTTCACGGAAAAGCCTGTTGCGTGGAATTCGCCGTTCAACTGAATAGGGTTGTAATCGCCCGCTGAGCCAACAGGAAGCTTACCTTTTCCTTCAAAAGTCATTAAGCCCCGATACCATTTTGCTACTGCTTTTGAACTAGTATGTTTGAGCAGGTCATGATCGTTCGTTTTTAGGAATTTTTCCTCGATAATATCCTTGGCTGCCGTATACGCCTGATCTGCATCTATGCTTGCATTGGCTAAGCCGACTCTTTCACTATCATGCAATCGGGACGTATCCCGTTTCAGCTCTGCGAGCTCGACGCCAAGCTTCGCGAGAGCAAGATTGAATTCATCATAACTATGTGAAATAAATTCTTTAGAATTTTTTTTAAAATTACCTATATGGTAGCTATTATTCCACACCAATCTATTTATTTCGTCATTATTATCGCTGTCTTCATATTTAATAAACTCTATATACTTACTTCGCAAAGATTCTAATTTTTCCTTAATTTCAGGGAAAGTTTTAGCAGGATAAGTATTCAATTCCGCGATAGTCGAGTCATTTTCTCGGCGGTTTTCAATAATCTCATCGAGAAGTTTTCGGGATTCAGGGATGCTTTTTGTTTTGTTGGGATCCAGAAACAGACTGGTTGTGCCTGGTAGCTTCAAAATAAACAAATCTTCTCGCCCAGCTGCTGCCACAGATAAGCCCAAGCCTAGCTCCAGGCCCGCAGCGCCGACGACCGGTATGGGATGTGCGGGATATGATGGTCCTTTTACCTTGCACGCCCCTTCAAGTTCCCCTTTAAATTCCATTCCCCACCTCTTGACGACCGCTCCCGGAAGAGGGTTTACCTTTCTAAGGATATTCCTCGGTAGGTCCGCCGACTCACCATTTGAATGGCTTTGCAAATAGTCGGGTACCGATTGGTATACGTGTTTAATCAAATTGATAAGCCGCTTGTTCCCCAGCTTCTCGGCAATTTCCAGGATTTGACTTTGATTGGCCACGCCCTTAGGGACTTTTTTATTTGTGAGAAAGAGAGGAGAATCCGGATCGTGACCGGGAAGGCCGAACCATTTTCCTGCCCAGTTTTCACTTTTGCGAGCTCTCTGATATATCTTGCGAGCATACTCACTCGCTGAATAGTGCGTTGGATTCAGCATATTGGCCACTTTGGCGTTGGCTCGATCATTCATGGCTATCTTTTCGAGATCGTTAAGATTGCTTACGATCATCCTCTCGTGCGTCCCGGATTCACTAATTTTACCGCCAGCATCGACGCCAACGACAGTACCGACATGAAAATCTTTACCACCCTTCTGCTTTACATCGATGGTTCGTTGTCTGCTAAAGAGAGCGTCTCCTTCCTCGTTTATCATAAACGTTTTCTTAGACTGGAATTCCGGCTCCAGTTCTACCTTTACGGGGCCGGCGTCGAAGCCGAGGTTAAGGGAATATTTTTTTTCCGTGATGAATTTGGTTTCGGGTTGATGATTTTTAAGGCCTTCCCGCACGGGGAGTGGGATTCGAGCGATCTCACGGGCTGCTCCTTCTTCCATCAGGGTTGGAGCGCCATGAGACAGATGGAAGCGCTTCAACGCCGTAAAGAGCTTAGAAAGCTGTTCATACTTGGCAGATAATGGACTATTCTGCTTTTTGAGAGCATCCATCTGCTTGGCAGCCGATCGGAAGGTATCGGCAATTCTGAGGTAATCTTGACCGGTAAAAGCCTTATCCCCAGGGATAGTCTCGCACTCTTTTTTTAGCTCACTGAGTTCTATAACCAAGTCGAAAACTTTACCGTCTGGTTCGGAGAGGAGATTCATGAGAGCTTCGAGTATTTTACAGAACTGGCCAGCATTTGGCTCGCAACTGGGCTCGCCTGGAAGACTGCTGTCGGAAGGTGAATGGGACTCCTGACTTTGCGCTCCTTCCCGAAAGACCTCGGCGACGGAAGTCGTATTCTGCACCACGTGATTAACGTTCCGGCGAGCACTAAGCGAAGCAGGAGGATTATTAGGAGGAGCAGGCGTCGAGACGATAACATTGGATGAAATAGCGGGTCCTATTTTGAACATGATGCTTGGTACCTCCAGCGAATAGCCGCGTTTGAAATGCGGCAAAAACTCGTAACGCGAGGGTTTGATTAGAGGACTCGAAACGAGGAATTTATAGTTCAAATATATTATAACTCTGGCCGCCACTTAAAAATGCCACCTGTGGCAGTAACGTGACACTACAATTTTGGCCGTAATGCCATAAGGCATGATACCCCAGAAAAGTAGACGAAATAGCCGTGACCAGCGTGGCAGTCGGCCGGTTCGCATTCATCCAGTTGGTAGTGTCAGAATCTTTCGCCCTTTATCAGGCGACGGCTCCGTGGGTTGAGGTCTGCTCCGCGTAGAGCGGGTTCATATTCATGTATTTGCGCTGACCTGCCACTGAACTTTCATCCAGCGGCGATTAGAGCCTCGGCGGTTTTCATTACGCCACTTGGCACGGTGGGAGCAACCGGCGAAAACGCGTAGCCTTCATCTTGCGCAGCGTTGGAGCCGGTTGCGGCGATGGTTCCGGCATAGCTTGCCGGGGTCAGATATCCGAGCGATGAGTGCGGCCGGGAATGGTT
>NZ_QOZG01000037.1 GCF_003335045.1 Paramesorhizobium salinisoli | reverse complement strand
GTTGAACATGGGGTCGTTTGCGGGAGGGGGCGGAATCCTCCCGCGAGTGACCCCAACAATTCCCGCCTTCTTCGATGAAACCGTCTGCCTAACCGCGTTTCATTTGCCAGTCTTCCACTGAAGGAGGCTTATTGATGTACTGCTTACTCCATTCGTCGCCCCGGCTGGCTGCTTTGCGGAACCATTCAACTGCGCGTTGTCTATCCAGCGGTACACCCGCGCCAAAACTGTACATCACGCCGAGCCCGGCCATGGCGGCTGCGGACCCCTGATCGGCGGCTTTCTGCAGCCAATAAACAGATTTCTTGTCGTCCTTCTCCACGCCGTCTCCAACCATGTATCGTTTTCCAAGCTCAGCCTGAGACGTGACGTCCCCGTGTAACGCAGCTTTTTGCATCCATAAAAGGGCCTGTTGTATATCCCGTTTGACACCGATGCCCTCGGCATACACTGCACCCATGAAGCTCTCCGCACGTGGAAAAGCCTGGTCCGCGGACTTTCTCATCCAGATGACAGCCTCTTCGGGGTCTTTGGGCACGCCATTTCCAAAATAATACATCGATCCCAATGCAAACTGGGTGATGTGGTTTCCCGCTTCTGCCGTTTTACGGATGAGCGCTACGTTCTGATCATTATCCTTTTGCGGATTCACTTCCTTAATATACATTCCACCAAGTGTGGCGGCAGCGCCCTGATTTCCCTGTTCAGCCGCTTTCCGCAGCCAGGATGCAGCCTCGATATAGTTCTGCTCAGCATTATTGTTTGGCTTGACTTCGCCACTCAATAACATAACGGCAATCTTAAGCTGTGCGTCGGAATCTCCCCGATCAGCGAGCACTTTCAAGTCCTTATATCGGCTTTCCTGTTGAGCGGTTTGCGCTTCGATGGCGCCCGCCTCTTTGGGCATGACCACCCCAAGAAGCGCGAAGCTCAGGATAAAAACACGCCAGAACGGCGCTCCAGAAGATCGGACTGAAATAGACATAAAAGGTCCTCCAGGGATGTTTCCACATTGGCAACGGCGCCCGGTTCAGGTAAAGCGCCTCACGAGATGCAGCAGCCTGTTCCGATCAGGATATCAACCGGAACAGGCTGCTGCGATCGCGGCCGCCAAACAAGCTTCGCACCTGACAGACGTGGTTCGCGGTGTTGGAGCTGCCTGTTCTGAGACCACCAGGCAGAGCCGACTATCTATCGCCGCCGCCGCCGCCCCATTTTCGTGATTTTCCTGCGGGCATCGTATTGGGCTGGCCATGAAAGTCCACGTCCAGTATTCCCTTTATGAAGTTGAGCGCAAATTCCGTCCAATTCCAATTTGATTTTATAATTGAAGTTATAGTTGCCGGCGGTCCTGGATGCGTTTTATTGTATGCATCACGGACGGCTTGTTCTAATTGTTGCTGATTAACGCCATAGCGTTCTGCGAGAATCCGTGGACTGAGGCGATCCGTCTTTCCGCCCGCCGTGCTGCTGCCACCACTCATGCCGCCACCGAAACCGTCGCCACGACCACCAGCCCTTCCGCCGCCAGAGCCGCCGCTTGCAGCAGACCCGCCGCCTTCACCGCCGAACACGACGGCCATTTCCTCTACAGTCAATTCACGCATGCCATTTCTCCTTGGGTTGACCGAATTATTCCAAGTCTAATCGGGGTCTCGGCAACAAGTGTCCGGTCAAGGCCTGCGCCCGATCCATGAAACTCTACGTTTCGTGTGCCTAAGATTATCGGGGCTGTGGAGAATAAAAAGGGACGCCAGCACCCCTATTTTTTGCTGCCAACGCTCTTCCTTTTTGGAGGTGCATCGGGCCGCAGCGTTCGTTTCAAGTTGCGAAAATCTCAAGCTCGGGTGGGAAACCCGCGCCCGCAAGGTAGCGCCGTAGGGTTTGCCGGAGGCTTGCGATCAGCGCCTTCGCCGCTGGCGTTCGTGCGATGCTTTCCATCCGTTGGATTTCCTCGAACAGCCGGCCGGGCGAAGCCATGTCCTTCGCTGCGTCCTGTCTATCTAGCGGCAGAGCTGGCCGCGTTTTCGTCCGAGAACTTCGCTTCAATATCCTGCAGCGACCGCCTGCAGATCTTCATAGGGTTCTCCTGGCAGCGATTTTTGCAGCCTCGCCGATCCAATTTCCCATTTTGCGAACACTAAGCGAACCGGCCTTTGCTCCTGTCAACGGGCAAGCCGTTCCCCTCAGCTCCGCTTCGGTGACAGTCCGGCCGCTCCACCTGGCCGTGTTTCGCGGAAATTGGTTCCGCGAGGCAATATCGCCTATATTCAGGAGAACCCTATGAAGATCGACCGGCTCACGATCGCGAATGTTCTGAAGGCCGCGAAGTTCTCGGACGAAAACGCAACCGCCGTCGCCACCGCCATTGGTGACGCTATAGAGGACGCAACAAAGGACATGGCTTCGCTTAAAGACCTTGAATTGATCAGCGCGAAATCCGACGCGCGGATGGAAAGCATCGCCCGAACGCAAACCATCTGGATCATCGGCGCTATCTTCACCGCCGTCGGCTTGCTGGCGGCGCTGAAATTCTTCGCCTGACGGCGATGGCCCGCCCCAGAGGGCGGGCCTTTTCGTGCTCAACATGCCCGCCCTCCCCGCTTCCTTCGCTCGCAGTCTTGCGGCCGCTCTTATTGTGGCCGCGCTCTTGCCGGCGCCCGCTTACGCGGGCGCCGGTCCTTTCGCCCTGGACAACATTTCCGTCGAAGTCGTAGACGGCGATACCTTGCGTCTCGTCGGCTCCCGCCAGCTCATCCGCCTGTTTGGCGTGGACGCGTGCGAGTTCGATCAAGAGGCGTGGACGCAGGAAGGCCAGGCGGTCAATTGCTCGTCGCCGGCAGTGAAGGCGCTTCGTCTCTGGACCTCGCATCGCCGCGTGTCCTGTCTGATCCGTTCGACCGATCGCTACGGCAGGCTTCTTGGCGTGTGCCAGTCTGACCAGATCGCAGATTTTTCCGCCGAATTGATCGCCCGCGGCTTGGCCCTGGCCTATCGCTATCGCGCTCGCGCCGTGTCGGCCGAGTACGAGCAGTTGGAGCAGCAAGCGAAGTCGGAAGATCGCGGCCTTTGGGAGCTCGCGTTTGATGAACCGTGGATTCATCGCCGGCAGAAATAGAAACGACCCCGGAAGTTGGAGCTTCCAAGGGCCGGAAAAGAACATCGATTGCCTATCTATGCTCGATAGTTGCGTGATTCGGAGGAGAAAATCCAGCCAGGCTGTTTTGGCACGTCGCTACGCGACCGCGCTCTATTCGCTGCGCTCACCGAACCCGAAAGCGGTTTCGGCCCATGCGGGTGACGATCGCATCGTGCAGGCGGGCAATCACCGGGGGCAGCCGGCCATCATCGTCCAAGGATCGCGAGCCCAGCAGGCTCGCCATGCCGCGTGTCCCTGTGCTGCGCAGGAATGCAGAACCCTATTGCTACTTGAGTGAATCTTTTGAAAGTCGGTCAGATACCAAAAATGGTAATTGGAGCATATGAACAGCAGTATGAGCCTCGGCAGCCGTAAGACCCATCAGACGCAAACCCCCGAGTGTGGCGATCAACCCCGTCTTGAGATCATAAACCTCCCACGAGCCATCCGCAGCTGGCCGTACGTTAACGTGCATCGTTCCACCTCCTGAATCGCTTTCCAACGGTGTACGGATAAATATGTTCCTTTATCCAGCGTTGGATAGGCGTGGAAGATCGACGGATTTCAGCCGTCAGCCTCAGCCAAGATCCGATAGACCGAGGCGCGACCAATGCCGAGCCGCTTCGCGATCGCCGTAGCCCCAAGCTTTTCATCATGTCGCAGACGGCGTATTTCAGCGGCGTCAAGCTGGCGACGACGCCCTTTGTAGACGCCTCTCGCCTTCGCCGCCGCGATACCTTCCATCTGCCGTTCACGTCGCAGATTGGTTTCGAACTCTGCAAACACGCCGAGCATGTCCAGAAATGCTTTGCCACTCGCGGTCGCCGTATCGATCGGCTGCTCGGTAGCCCGCAACGCTACGCTCTTCGCTTTCAGCGTCCGCACGATGTCTTGCAGATCCCCTATCGACCGCGCGAGCCGGTCGATGCGTGTGACCATCAAAATGTCGCCCTCGTGCAGGAAATCCAGCAACGTTGCGAGCTCAGTTCGCCCATCTCGCCTGGTGCCGCTCTTCTTTTCCGAGCGGATGACTTGGCAGCCGGCAGCTCGCAAGGCCGCTTCCTGTATGGCGAGGTCCTGGTCGATGCTACTGACGCGGGCATATCCATAGATCGGCATGGTATACTGTCTCATTAAAGTCTAGACGTTTCGACGATACTGTCTCGCAACGCCGATAACAACCCTTATGAGACGCGATAATCGTCTCATCGCGTTGCCCCGCTGGCGTCTACCTAAATGAGGCGACTACAGGGCAGACTAAACGTCCGGCCCAGACGGCAGCCCCATGAAGATCAAGCCGGCATTTGTGATCGAAAGCGAACGTCGGCTGCCCTGCGCTAATACTGGGTAACGGATCTCCGCGAACCCAAAGTCGAGCAATCGACGCACCTGGCGCCAGGGCATATCGGTCTCCTAGCCACGAGCGATGACGGCAAGGTCTTCCATCACGCCGACGTGGGATCGTCAGGCAGGCTTTGCGTAGAAGAGACGGCGGATTTTCCAGATTGAGGTTCAGCGACGATCATCATGTCGGCTCCTCGACGTGCATCCTGCGCCACAGACCAGTGACACGCACAGCGTGAAGACGGCATAGACGAGAGCGAAAGCGAATACGGCTTGTCCACCTGGCCTTTATCAACACATAGGCTTCAGTTATGTGGGCGCGAATTTGTGTTTTGTGCCGTTATAAAATTAGAGATTTGGTCAATCGCTTCGCGCGTCGCCTCCGTGATTTTTAAGCGCTCTGCTTCTCCAAAACGTCCCAATACGTGCGGAATGACATCTTCCTTCGTCCCTGGGTGGCCTACCCCAATTTTAATCACATTCATTTCGGTGCCGAGCGCGTGTTGAATGGATTTTAGACCGTTGTGTCCGCCGCTGCCGGTGCGACGTTTCAATCGGACCGTCCCTACTGAAAGGCTGAGATCGTCACTTATTATCAATACATTCGATGGTTGGATTTTGTAGTAATCAATATATTTCATTGCTACCACACCAGATAAATTCATAAACGTTAATGGTTTTACAAGTAATACCTTAGTGTCCGCGATTGTTGCTTCTGACACTAGAGCATAGAACCGCTTTTTCCATGGCGTGGAACTTCAATTCTCGCGAATACTGTCAATTATTTCGAATCCAATATTATGTCTGGTCCCAAAATACTCACGTCCAGGGTTACCTAAACCTATTAAAAGAACCATTGTACCTCTCTCTGGAGACATTTGGCGTTCACGGCGGCTGCGACGCAATGCAACTCTAAAAGCAAGATCTATGAGAATATAAATAGGGGTGCTGGCGCCCCTTTTTGGCCATCGAGAAGCCAGGCAACCCCGCGATCGAACAGAACTGACGGCCGGTCAGCTCCGGTCTGTCAATCGGCGTTTAGCCGGAACGCGCCCCATAGCACTGTAGTGCGAAGCCGGTGCTTGAATCAGTGCCGCGGATATGCGGTGCGCCGCTAAAGTGGCGCCTGTCTGATATGGAGAGCCGCGACCAGGGCGCGGCTCAAGTCTCAGGGAGAGGCTTCGCCCCAACGGGAGAAAAGGAGAAACCCATCATGAACGTCGCAGCTACGCAGTTTTTGACCATACCCCTCACCCATCTGGAAATCTCGCCCAAGAATATGCGCAAGACCGATGCCGAGTGCGTTGATGACTTGCTGGCATCCATTCCGGTTCACGGCTTGATCCAAAGCCTCGCCGTCGAGCCGAGCGGCAAGAAGGACCGCTATCTTGTCATCGCTGGCGGGCGGCGGTTGAAGGCGCTGAAAATTCTCGCCAAGGAAAAGGTAATCTCCAAGGACTATCCGATCCCTTGCCGTGTCGTGGACTCGGAAGCGGAAGCCATTTCATTGGCGGAAAACCACAATCGCGTCCCGCCGCATCCGGCAGATCAGTACGATGCTTTTGCCGCGCAGATCGCGACCGGCAAGAGCATCGAGGAGGTTGCCAACGCTTACGGCGTGTCGGAAACCATCGTGAAAAAGCGCATGAAACTTGCCGCCGTCGCGCCGGAAATCCTTGCGGCCTATCGGGCGGGTGACCTCGAATTGGAACAGGTCGCAGCCTATGCAGTGTCGGACGATCACGAGCGCCAGCGCGCCGTTTTCACGGGCAACCCGAATGCCCGTTCGCACAACATCAGGACTGCGCTCACCGAGGGCGAGGCGACGGTCAGCGACAGCCGCGTCAAGCTGGTCGGGCTGGACGTCTATGTTGCGGCAGGCGGCGCGGTGCGCCAAGACCTGTTCGCGGAAGGCGACAAGGGCTTATATCTCATTGACACCGCCTTGCTCGACCGGCTGGCCGCCGAGAAGATTAACGCCATTATAGAGGACGTGAAGGCCGAAGGCTGGCAGGACGTTTTCCTGTTTGACGGGGCGGTCTGGGAGTTGCAACAGATCTACAAGGGCCGCGTCTATCCGCAGCGCTTGCAACTGACAGAGGAACAGGAAGCCAAGCGGGAAAAGGTAGCCGAGCAGCTGGAAGCCGTCAGCAACGAGCTTGAAGACGACGAGGACAACGCCGAATTGCTGGCCGAGTATGATCGGCTCGGAGAGGCCTTGGAGGCTTTCAATGTCGAAGCCTATTCCGTCGAAGACAAGGCGCGCGCTGTTGCCGCTATCACTCGTGATTACAACGGCAATCTACGCATCGAGCGCGGCTTGATGAAAAAGGCGGATCGGGACAGCAACACCGGTACAACGAGCGCCGCGCCGCAACTGGACGCGGAGGGCTTGCCGCAGGTTGGCAACACGCTTGCCGTGGAACTAGCCGCTGTGCGGTGCGCGGCGATTGCCGCAGACTTGACGACAAACGGCCAGAAGGCCCTTTCCGTAACGGTCTACACCATGGCGACGGATCTGTTGTTGGGCTATTCCAACCTGAAATCGCCGTGCGATCTTCGCATCTCCAACAGCCGCGTTGCTTCGAGCATCAGCCATAAGGACATGCGCCCGCTCGAAACGCTTGCCACGGCTCTCAAATCCGTGCGCGAGGCGCTTCCAGAAAACCCGCGCGATTGGCTCGCCCATTTGCTCGCCCTCGACACGGGCGCGTTGCTCGACATGCTGGCGGTATTGGTGGCGCATTCCGTTAATCCGTTCGGCCAGTTTGCCGAGACGTTCGCCAAAATCGCCGCCGACGACCTCGCCGCATCGATGGACACGCAGTGGGTTTCATTGTCCGATCTCGACTATCTGGCCCGCATTCCCAAGGCGCAAATCCTCGCCGTGATCGGGAAGGTCTGTGGCCGCGACAAGGCGGAAAACCTATCCAAGCTGAAAAAGGCCGAACTGGTCGAACGCGCAACCGAGTTGCTGAACGGCAAATGGCTTCCGTCGCAGCTTTCGGCGTTGGCGAGCGAGGCCGCCCGTGACAATGCCGAGGCCCGGTTCAGCGAGGTTTTTCGAGACGGCATCGAGGATGACGATGACGATGATTTCGGCGGCAACGATGACGAAGCCGGGGATGATGAAGATATTGGAATGAGCGAGGAATAGGAAGGGCCAAGCCGTGATCGTCAAAAGGATCACGGCTTGGACTGACTTCTGCAGCGGCGCGGTCCTTCTCCTGCCTCGCCGCCGCACAAGACAGGCGGGCAAATCTCCCACGCCCGCCAGTCCCATCGAGCAACGCTGTAATGACCCTAAGAGGCGAAACGCCATGAGTGACGGAAGCGGATATGACGACTTTGGCATTGCCGATTCAGCGCTGCCGGCCATGTGGCCGTCTGACGGTGAACCGAGTGATACATCGGCCCACGCGCAGATCGTCATTTTGCCAGTGGAAAGCTCCAATCGTGCGCCGTCGAGCGGCGAAGGTTTGCCCTTGCCGGCGTGATCGTTATCGTGCATGGCGCTGATTCTCCTTCGAAAACCACGCCAGTCGAATCCCAAACATCATCAGATTTGAGTCAGAGCCAAATTTGCATGCCTAAACACATTTAGGCAGGAAATCCATGAAAACCTGAATGTGGTCGAATACTGGAATAGCGCCACCAGTTTCGTGTTTTTCGGCAAGTGAGAGCGGCGGTGCAAAAGTCGGCCACGGTAGCGGCGGAATAATCCTGCTGCGGGCGGAGTAAAATCCGGCCACCTATTTCTCTTCTGCAATGAATGCAGGAGGGACAGGGGATCTACACCGTGGAACTTTATCTGAAGGTGCGGCTGGCTGTTTCGGAAGGGATGAGCCGGCGTCAGGCCGCGAAGCATTTCAACATATCGCGCGACAGCGTTGCCAAGATG
>NZ_QOZG01000036.1 GCF_003335045.1 Paramesorhizobium salinisoli | reverse complement strand
CTGATCGAGCCTAGGGGAACGCCCAATACCGGCACCGCCGGGGGCGAGAGAACGAAAGACATAGACGTATGGATCTAGTTGCCCGCAATTCCCTGATGGGCCGATCTCGGACTTTCCTCCAGTCTTGATTCGTAATATGCGATCGGCAGCTCTGCGCCCATCCCGGTCGTTCCGCCGGCGCGCCCCTGGGCCGTGGCGAGGAAGGCGCGAGCCCGGTTCCAATCGATGTTCATCATACAAATTTGTATAACACTTGTGCGATCCCCCACAATTCCAAATCTCTGCGCATATGCTAGAGGACGGGATACAGGAGAGCTTCGATGTTCCACACAGAAAACGATGCGCGCTTCTGGGATCGCATCGCGCGCAAATATGCCGCCGATCCGATTACCGACATGACGGGCTACGAGCGCACGCTCGAGCGCACGCGCCATTATCTCGAGGGCGATGAGGTGGCGTTCGAGTTTGGATGCGGCACAGGAACGACGGCGCTAAAGCTCGCGCCCTCGCTCGCGCGCCTCGTGGCGACCGACATATCCAGCGAGATGATTGCGATCGCGCGCGAGAAGGCCGAGGCTGGGGGCCGCGCCAACGCCGAGTTCGAGGTTGCAACGCCCGATGCGGCGCCGTGGCCAGACGGAACCTTCGACGTCGCTTTCGGCTTCAATGTTCTGCATTTGATGGCCGCGCGGGAAGCCGCTCTGAAGGGCGTCCATCGGCTCTTGCGGCCTGGCGGGCTCTTCATCTCCAAGACGCCGTGCCTGAAGGAAATGAACCCGGTCGTGCGGGTCGCAATACCGGTGATGCAATTTTTCGGCAAAGCGCCTAACGTAGCGGTTCTTTCCGCCCAAGAGCTGGAGCGCGAGATAACTGCGGCGGGATTTGAAATTATTGAGCGCGCCCGCCATGGCTCGCGCGGCACGGACGTGCGGCCGTTCCTTGTGGCGAGAAAACGGTAAAGACACTAGCTGCGCCCGCCGATCTCAAGTCGGACGCCAGAACCTACTCAACTTTGCCTGGCATCGAACTCGCCAGGTGTTCGTTCTCCACGCTTCTGCGCCCCACGCGCGGGAAAGATCGATCCGCAATGCGCCGTCGAGCGGCCCAGTCGAATAAGAGCCTGACGGTGATCAGCCGAAACCGCTCGAGGTGACCGGCCGGTGGGCAGTGCCAAGCAGGATTTCGAGACGACACATCTCGGGAAGGTATACGACATCGAACTGCGATCGGAGGACGGCGCTGAGGCAAATACTGAAGGCTGCTCGGCGCGTGGAGAATGGTGGCCGGTCCTCGAGTTTCATTGAGCTAAAGTCTGCTTATGGGTGGTTAGCAGTCCGGCAGCTTTTGGCTGCATTGGTAGAGTAAGCGGCCTTTGCGATCTCGCAATCAAACGCCGAAGGATTGGGCCTGCCCTTGCCACCCGGTCGATCGCAGAAATTGCTCCCATGTGAGGCTGTTTGGATCTACGTCCCGGCTCCACGCAAGGTCACGATCCTGGCGATAATAGCCATATTCGGTGGCATATTCGGCCATCCCCAATAGCTCGCGCACCAGGAGTTCGTTCGCCGCAAAATCGGGGAAGTGATGAAGCAACCCTTCTCGGGTGTAAGCCGAGCTATATGCAGCCTTCCGACCCGTGACGCGGGTGAACGTGGCGACCATTTCCCGGGGCGAGATAATGTCGCCGATGACCGGCATGGACTTGCCTGCATATTTCTCCGGATCGGAGAATATCTCCAGCACTGCCGGCCCCGTCGCACTCATAGGATCGACAAAAGGCGCCCGGAAATCTTCCGGTAAATAGATCGGAAATATCAGGGTGTCGCCATTCATGCGTGGCGTGTAGTATTCAAGGAGATTGGTATAAAAGAAGGCCAATATGATGAAGGAGCTTTGTACAGGGAGTGTGCGGATATAATCCTTAATGTTCGCTTTGTCGGTAAAATGCGGAGCGAATTTTTCTCCGTGTGTGATTTGATCGACATTTTCCAGGCTGCTGAAAACAAGATGTTGGACGCCCGCCTCAACGGCCGCATCGGCTAATTCCCTGCCAAGTGCGGCTTCATGCGTATCTGGTGGCGCGATAGGGGGCGTCATAAGGAACACGCCGTGGGAGCCTTCAAAGGCCGTCACCATCGCCAGTTTTTGCCCCAGTTCTAACGGCACGTTCATGAGTTCCGCACCGTCATGCGCCAGGCTTTGCGCCTCCACCGAGTCTATGCGGCGAGTCAGCGCGCGGACGCGGTAATTCCCGCTTTCCAGCAAGGATCGCGTGGCGTTGCGACCTTGCTTACTCAAGGCTCCGACGACGGTGATAAGGGGCTTATGGGTCGGCGACATCATGCTCTCCGCTGGTTGGCCTGTGGGTCAGCCGAGAAGCTATTCATTGCACCAGTTATTCGGTAGATAGCGAAAAGGTATAGGATAGTTGCGATAAATGGATAAATCAGCGATCACCTTAGAGAGGATGCGCAGCTTCGTCCGCGTTGCGGAGCGTGGCAGCTTTTCGGCCGTGGCCCGCGAATATGGTGTCGGCCAAGCCACCATCACCCGCCACATCACAGAGCTGGAGGGCGCGCTTGGCACCACCCTTCTCAGTCGGACCACCCGGCGCGTCACGCTTACGGCCGAAGGCACGGACTACCTGGATAATGCACGCACCATCCTGCGGCTGGTGGACGAGGCCGCCGATGACGCGCGCAGCGCGGGTGAGCGCCTGGATGGAAAAATCCGGGTTTCTTGCACCGCCGCTTTGGGGGTGCGACATGTCCAGCGGATATTGTTCGAGTTTCAGGATCAGCATCCAAATGTGAGCATCGACCTCAGGCTGTCCGACGTTCAAATTGATCTGGTGCGCGAGGCGGTGGATATTGCGATCCGGTTGGGGCCGCTCGCCGACAGTTCCATGCAGCGCAAGGCCATTGGCAATTCACGCCGGGTGCTAGTGGCTTCACGCGCCTATCTGGAAGAGCACGGACGCCCGCAGAGGCCGGATGATTTGCGGCACCATCAGACGATCCGCATGAGCAACGTAGTCGGAAGCGACATGCTCGTTCTCCACCCGCAGGAGGGGCGGCCTTGCTCGATACCGTTCGACGGTCGGCTGCTGGTTGATCACGGCCTCGCCGCCCGGGAAGCCTTGATACAGGGGCGTGGCATCGCTCCCGCTCATGTCTGGTTGGTGGACGACCTTCTGCAGGCTGGGGCGGTGGAGCAGGTATTTCCAGACTACGCGCCAGAGCCAGTCCCGCTATCCATCCTCATTGTACCCGGCCGCGCGCGTATCAAACGTATCCGCTCGCTGATCGACGCGGTTAGCGGCGCCCTCAAGGCATTGCCCGGTATTGGGTAGTGGTAGGTCCGCGTCCGGCGACTGAACCGGCGAAGTCCTATGGCCGATGTTGGTCGATTCCGGTCGCTAGAGGGGCCTCACAGGGTCACATAGTGGAAAAAAAGGTCAAATAGCGTGGCAATCGACACATTAATGTCGATTGCCACGCTATTTGACTTGGGTCATCCCACTAAGCCATTGAATGCAAGCTGTGGCAGTCTGACGGAATCGGTAAAATGGCCCCTTTGGTCAAGATATTTGCCCTTCCTTGTTGAAGAAATGGAAAATCGTTGCTTATCCTGATCGCGCGGCCTTATTGCCGTTGCGACCGAAGGCCCGATAAAGCTGGAGAATGGTCCCGCCGCCCCAAAAGACGCCATCAACTGCACCCGCGACGGCACCATAGAAGACGTTGTAGCTAGTATTAGCGGCAAGATCTGGTTGATGCGCCAAGGCGACTGAAAGAGCGTATTTGGCAAGAAATCCGATGCTTACCAAAATCAAGGTTACAGGCGTGCCAGGGCGATGTATGAGCCCGCTCAACGGATCGAGCCGCGCCGGCGCTTGGCTCATCGCCAATAGCAACCCGATAGCCGCGCCAACCACGAGCGCGCCCGCAAAGGATGCAAAGGCGGGCGCGAGATAGTTCAGTTCTGTTGCGATGCCATATAGAGATTCTTCATCGCGAAAATGTTTGGCTCATAGTCGCTCACTAGAGGGAAGCTCGAAGGATATGATTTGGATAGGCCTGATCGCCAATCTGAAAATGTGTCTCCCCGGCTTTCTCGAAACCATTCCGGATATAAAAAGACGTTGCTCGTTCATTTTCGGCGTTAACCGCCAACCAGACGTTCGGTCTGCCCGCTTCAGCACAAAATTTCAGTCCTGATTGCAGTAGCCTTCTGCCTGCTCCGTTTCCCTGATGTCGCTTGGCACTTATTTGTAAGAATGCGGCGAATAGGTCCAGGCTTGGCATTTAATTGGGGTCTTCCTCACTTTGTGTGGTTAACAAGTGGTTAGCAGTCACGCCGTTATGGGCGGGCATGCGAACGAAATCGAAATGGTCGCCCGGTCCGGGCATTAAAGTGCAGAGCGTTGTATCCAACGGTGATGGTGATTGGGTTGTGTCTGCTTGCGGACCATCCTCGGGTATTTGCCCAAATTGCCGACAACAGAGCGGAAGTCGGCACGGCTGGTCGTACCGCAGTCTCCAAGACCTGCCGATCCAAGGCAATGAAGTGAAGGTAAGGCTTCGGCTGAGCCGCTGGCGTTGCACATATCGACAGTGCAAACGGCAAACATTCCGGGCCGCGCAGCCCAGCGCCCGGCGCGCCCTACACATATGTGACGACGAAGAACTTCCTATCCGCCTTCGGCATGGAGACGCTACGCGACCTCCCCGACATCGACGCGCTCGAGGATGCCGGGTTGCTGAGCAGACATGCCAAGCAAGAGGAGCCGCTTTTGGCCGAGTCAGAAAGCGAAGAGGAATAAGGCTGTTGCCACGGGCCCGGGGTACTCGGTTGCCGATCTCTGTCTGGACCTGGTCCGATTACTTCAGCCCGGCGATGTTCCGGCGAAGCACGTCTGAAAATTTTGGCAGCCTGCTTTGCTCGAGGGCATCTACGAATGCCTCAACCGATGGCGTTGTTTTGCGCAGATTGAGCCGGGCGCGTTTGACGCTGGAGATCAGCGCGTCGGGAAACGCGGCATGGAGATCGGCCAGGAAATCATCCGGCGACTGACTGGTTACGCCGTGGGGGAGGAGGTGTCTTGCTGGAAAGTCTTTCAGGTTCCAGGTGACGATCACGGAGGCTTTCCCAGCAATGGCGGTTGCGAGAACATGCCGATCGTCCGGGTCAGGCAGTTCGAGCTCTGCGACCAACGGGCGATAGTTCGTCACGTCCGCCTCCGGCAGGACGGCCTTCATCCTGTCACGCGTGGCAATCAGACGTTCTATTGGTAAGGCAGGCGTGTTGGCGGCGAGATTGCGCATCCACTCGTCATGGATGTCGTCGGTCCAGCGCGCATCGACGAGACCGTCGAAGGCGCACTGGATCAGGACGTTGCGCAGATGGAAGGGATAGAGGACGCAGGCATCATAGACCGCGACGGGCGGTTTAGATGCCATGGGTCTGAATCAGGTCTTCCGTGTCCTCAGCCAGCGCTTCCATCGCTGCCTGACAGGCGTCGAGCCTGGATTTCAGTGCGAGCACGTCTTTCAGGAGGGCGCGGCGGTGTTTGCCGACATAGCGAAATGGCAGATCGCCCCGATCCATGCGCAGGACGACGAGGGGACGGGAGATGCCGAGAATCGCCGACGCCTCGGTCGGGCTGAGTTCCTGGTCTTCGGCCAACACGGCGACGCGCTCGCCGCGCAGCATATGCGCCAAAAGGGTCTCAACTGCCGCAGCGGCCGAGGGCGGAATCGATAGCGTCTGTTCCCGGCCACCTGCATGACGAACATGAAGCTCCAGTCTGTCGCCCGCAGTCAGCTTCGGCAAGGGCGAAGCTGCCCTGCGGTCTCGATCCGACAATCCGGCGAAGTGAATGAGCTGGCTGGCCATGGCGATATCTCCTTGATCGCCAATATAGTGCGCACCGCATGTAACTGCAATAACTGAAAGTCGGCCAATTTGATCCCGGCGGTGGCGATGCGGGTCGCCAGTTTGCCACCGACGCTCTGAAGTCAGTCGGCTTTCCAAACCTTCATCTGGTATTTCGGCCGCCAAGCCGTTCTGGCAGGCGCTTATGGCGTGCCGGAATCCACGTTATTTGCCCAGTCATACGATGCTCGGTTAGTATCTGGCCATGGCCGATCCATTGACAAAGGAACAGCGCTCAGAGCGAATGGCCCGCATCGCGGGCAAGGACACGCGGCCCGAGATGGCCGTGCGCCGACTCATCCATCAAATGGGCTATCGCTATCGCCTGCATGTCCGCTCCCCGAGCGAGACGCTGGTTTCGTTCGCGGAGATGGCCGCACACCGGAAGAAGCCCAAGGACGCCATGGCCCTTCGGAACGCTGTCCTTTATCAAGCTTATTTCTCTAAGTATCTGGAATGGAGCTACGAGCAGGAAGTGCGCGCCGTGAATTTCGAAGACTATGTTGAGGACGTGAGCGGCAACAAAATTCTCTACGTACCAAAACGATGTGTCGCGGCAGTAATCTCCGGAGCCAATTCTTCCCCGCAGGCGAGAAATGCTCTTCAGAAGGCTGCGCAGGAACTTGGTGCCGACTTCTTTGTCGGAAAAATAGGTCGCAGCTATCCAACACCTTATCTAATTACAGGCGCAGGTGGCGGCAGAGTGTTTGCGGACGGGGAGATAGTTCCTCCGATTGCGGAATGTGCTGAATGCGCGGAGCCGCTTAGAGACAAGCGAGACCTGTGTCCGTGGTGTTCTATTGACGACGCCCAACGAATAGAGGCCGCCTCAAACAATCCTTTCAGGATCCTGGATCATTTTGAACTGCTTGGGGAATATGTTGAAGGATATCCTGCGGGGCCACGGAAGCCCTACAAGTAAGCTCATGACCGATCGCGAGGGCGACGGCTGTCAGGCTCGATGTCTCGCAGAAGCGGGCATGCTGAGGCTTCCTCGGCTCAGGGAAAACCATAAAGCTCGCGCACCAGCGGCGGACGTCAATTGCCGATGGACTTCCCCGCTTGCAATACTCTGATCAGACAGATCGACATTCGGCAACAGATTTCATTAATCTTTCAATGCCTTAGTGCTATAAGATCTGCCGGATCGTCGGTTCCAATCCTTTCAAGACGTTCGAATCTTTGACAAACTTTGCCAAAGTCAGTTATGGTGCCTTCAAATGGAGGTGCCAATGGCGACGATGAATGTATCTCTTCCAGACCCGATGAAGGATTGGGTGGAGGCGCAGGCTAGGACCGGGCGATATTCCAATGCCAGCGACTACGTGCGCGACCTGATCCGACGCGATCAGATACGCAACGACAAGATTGCCGCCATGCAAAGCCTCGTCGATGCCGGGCTGCGAAGTGGTGTTGGCGTACGGTCAAAGGACGAACTCTTTGCTGAGGCGATGACTCGTGCCGGAGAGCCATGAGTTTTAGCCTTTCAGTTGAGGCTGAAGAGGACATTATCGCGATTGCCGAGCAAGGTGTCCGTATGTTCGGAGCAGGCCAAGCAAAGCGCTACCACAATGAACTTTTCGCATTACTTGATCTGGTAGCTGCCAATCCACGCATCGCGCGCGAACGGGATGAGATCAATCCGCCCGTTAGAATTCATCCCTTCAAAGCGCATCTCATCGTTTATCGGATCGAAAATGATGAGACAATTTTTGTAATACGAATTCGCCACGGCCATGAAGATTGGGCAAGTAATTCGATATAGCGCACCAAGCTTCGAGCTGGGGGGGAATTGGTGTGCCTCAGGTTCGAATCGGTTCAAGATTGGAGTTTTACGCAACGTTGGACGATCGGTTCGCGTTTACACCAATCGCGACCACCAGAGATCGTCCGGGTCACATCAATATGGCGTGAATTTCGCGCGCAAGGATGCCATTGACCTTGCCCCCCAAGTTTTATCCAGCTTTGAGTTCGCTCCAGCGGTTTTGGGTTGCTGTATCCTCCAGCAAGCTTGTCCGCAGGTCGTCCAGATGCTGATCCATGGTGAAGCTCTCCGGCGGCCGAGGATGCATGACGAGGAAACTTGTCCAGTGCAGAGCACGTTAGCTTGGCTTAAATGTTCCGCTCAGCTTTCTTGGTCAGTCGCCCCGCCCAACCGTCCACGTTACCATAGGCGCTGCGCATATTCTTTAAGAGCTCTCACCAACGAGCGAGGCGACTGGCGGCAAGGGCTCCGATGACTGCAAGCATGGAGACAGCAATCGTATACCAGGTCGCCACGAAAAGCGGGGAATCTGAGAGCGGCGGTGCAAAATTAGTCCACGGTAGCGGCGGGATTGTCCCGGCTTCGGGCGGAGTAAAATCCGGCCACCTATTTCTCTTCTGCAATGAACGCAGGAGGGACAGGGGATCTACACCGTGGAACTTTATCTGAAGGTGCGGCTGGCTGTTTCGGAAGGGATGAGCCGGCG
>NZ_QOZG01000035.1 GCF_003335045.1 Paramesorhizobium salinisoli | reverse complement strand
GCTTGCCTTCAGGCCATCGCTCGCGAGCTGATCGTCATCACAAGGAGAGCAAACGTCACGCGGGCGGAGGCGGCATTGAAAAAGCCGTCCCGGCTATCTCGCCGCGGATGCTCGATGCTTTACGCTGCTTCGGCACGGTAAATTTATTTCAAGACTAGGTGTTCTTTTTTGACTGCGGATACTTTGAAGGCTGCCCGAAGTCAGTTTTGGTCCCGTCAAATAGGGGTGATGACATCCCTATTTGTTCAACCAATCCATTGGTATGCTGGAAACCTGATGTTGGTAATTGCAGCCTTTCCCAGAAGGGATGATCGTGACCTGGCTAGCTTCTACGCTTGAGACTTGGAAAAGAATAAGGCGCGGGCACCCGGATGACATGATCATCTCCAGGTCAGATAGCATCCGACTGTTCCGTCTGCACAAAACGCTCTTGATACTATATGCGTCGGCAATAATACTTCAATTGGTCGTTATATTGGCCGCCCCCGCTGGTTCTTTGGATTTCGATTTAAGCAACAAAACTGTGTCGCTTTGGCGGAATATATCACCGAGCGTCAGAGGGAATTATTTGTATTTGGAGTCCGTGAAGCCGGGGCTTGGTTATAAATACGCACTGTCGTACGGAGTATCCTCATACATATCTATGGTATTCATATCGATATATTTGCTTATTGCAGTATTGGTCAAAAAATCAACCTTACGAATGCTGACAGACTTTCAAGCATCAGCATTTAAATTGATGACATTTGCAACAGTTTGCGCTGTAACTGTTGTTTATTCTGTGGATTTCTCACCAAAGTATCACAGTGAATACACATCTATTCTACGGAGGTTGGTCTCAACCGAAGTGGCAATTATCGTCATAGATATAGCGATAATGGGCGTTGGCTGCGGCTTAATATGGATAATATTGGCAATATCAAAATATATAAAATTCAAGGGAGAACATGGATATGTCTGATCGCAAGCAAACAACAACGCAGCAAGATGCGACTTCCGGTGCTTTGCCGCCCTCCGCTTCTTTAGGCGCTTCGACCATAGGCACGGCAACGGGTCAGCTCATAGACTCCTATAATCCTGGCAAGATAGGGGCCCGCTCCAATACGGTTCTTTCGATCGGGATCGGACTGATTGACGTTGCTGGCGCCGCCTTGCAAGGTTCGATGAAAAGCGTCGCGGTTCAAACCGCCGGCATTGGGGGCACTCTTGGTGGTGCTTGGGTGGGTGGTCAAGTGATTGGGGGGTTAACCATGGCGCTCGGCCCAGTAGGATCATTTGTCGGTAGCCTTGCTGGGGCTGTCGTAGGCGGTGTCTACGGCGAAGAAGGTGTCGAAGCGCTCGCCGACAGCCTCCTGTCGCGTTTGGATGTTGGCAACCAGCCATCCATGATAGCTGATCCAAGATCGATACCTAATAATTTTAATAGTGTGAGTAATTTTTTCGGATTTACGCCACAAATAGATCAGTTTTCAATATTTTCCACGCCAAATCCTTTGGTTCCCGTTCCCACCCCGCCGGTCGATGTCACGCCTCCGGTCGTCTCGCCGATTTCGTACACGCCCGTTACATCGACGCCGATTGCCCCCGCGCCGGCATTGCCGACGGCGCCTGCGCCGCCATCGGTGCAGGGCCTGGCCCAGAACCCGGGGCTTTCGCATGATTCCGGTTCCTCGTCGCGCAATGGCGTTGGACTTAGCGGCGGCAAGTCGGGCTATTCGGGCAGTCGCGGTGGCGGCGGCAGTCGCGGCACCGGCAATGGCGGTCGGGGTTCGGAAAACACCGGTTATGCCAATGGCGGCTCATCTGACGGCGGCAGTCGTGGGGATAGTGGTGGAGGCCGGTCATCCGGCGGCGGCAACGGCCGAGGGAATAGCAAAGGCATGGGTGGGCATGGCGAAGCGCATCGTGGGACTTCAAGCGGCGGCAGGGCTTCCGGCGGCGGTTCGCATGCCCGGGGCAGCGATACTGCGCGGGGCAGTTCCGGCAGTAGCCGTGGAAGCAATGGCGGCAGACAGGGTGGAACGTCAAGCGGCGGCAGGGTTTCCGGCGGTGGGATCGATTCTGATCATGCAGCAGACAACGCCGGCCGCGATAGCGGTGGCGGCTCCGTGGGCAGCGGCTCGCGTGACAGGGGCGACAATCAGAAAGGCGAAGGCGGCTTTGGGAATGGTCCGCGGGGTTGGGGCGGCTATGGGAACGATTCAGGACTGTGTTGTCCCATTCTCCTGGACCTTACAGGCACAGGCCTGAACGTCGATCCATTGACGTCATCCTCGCAATTCGTCGATCTCAACGGCGACGCCACCCTGCACCGGACGGCATGGGCGGGAAAGGGCACGGGCGTGCTTATCTATGATGCCGATGGAAACGGCGCCATCAGCAATAAGGGCGAATTCGCATTCACCCAATGGGCTCCTTCGGCGGCAAGCGATCTCGAGGCGCTGCGGATCGTTTTCGATACCAACCATGACGGCAAGCTCGACGCCGACGATGCGCGATGGTCCAAGTTCAAGGTCATCGTCGATGGTAAAGCCAGGACGCTGGATGAGCTCGGCATCACATCGATTGACCTGACGGCAAAAGGCAGCGGCCGGAATTTCACGGACGGCTCTTCGATCATCGGGACGACGACGTTCACCCGTTCCGACGGCACCACCGGCACGGTGGGAGACGCCGTTTTAACCACTGATCCCAATGGTTATCGGATCAAGACGACGAGCACGACCGAGGCGGACGGTAATTTGCGGCAGGAATTGCGGGGCTTTACCGAAGAAGATGGCAGGCTCGCCTTCATCGAAGTGACGACGACGAGCGCCGACGGCAAGTCCATACGACGCCAATACGACGATGACGCCAACGGCACGATGGATCGTTCGCAGACGGAAGCATGGGAGACTGATGCCGACGGCACGAGTCGGCGCACGATCACCAATTTCAATGCAGACGGCTCGCCGCTCAACCGGACGATCATCATACGCAGCGCCGATGGCGTCAGCGTGACCACGCAAATCGACCAGAATGGTGACGGCATCATCGATCAGGACGAAACCGTCATTTCAAAAGCCGACGGGTCGTCACAGACGATCACCAACGCCTATGGCCCGGACGGCGGCCTGATCCAGCAGATCCTTGTTACGCCAAGCGCGGATGGGCTGTCGAAGACCATCGAGGCCGATCTGGATGGCGACGGCGTGTTCGAGCAGGTCGATGCCGAGACGACCATCGTCGATGCCAACGGCCGCCGCACGAAGACAGTCGAAAGCAAGAGCGCCGATGGCACGCCGATCAGCGCTACTGAAACCATCACCAGCGCCGACAATCGTTCGCAAACGGTCAGCCAGGATTATAATGGTGACGGCGTTTTCGAGGAAACCGAGACCGCGCTGACCGAGGTGGATGTGGCCGGCACGATCACGACGACGATTTCCCGCACGAATACCGATGCCAGCCTGCGCAACAGAACCATCACGGTGAGAAGCGGCGACGGCCTGTCACAGACGATATCGACGGACTGGACCGGCGATGGCGTTATCGACCGTTTTTCGTCGCAGGTCACGACCGTGGATGGCGAGGGCGTCCGCACAAAGACGATCGAAGAGAAAAGCGGCGGCGGCACGCTTTTGTCACGGCTGACGCGGCGCACAAGCGCAGATGGCAAGACAATCACGATCGAGGAAGACCGGACTGGCGATGGCGTGGTTGACGGGCGTGACGCCACGGTCGTCAATGCCGATGGCATCACCACGCGGACCGAGACGAGCCTTGCGGCCGATGGAAAGCCCATATCTCAAACGGTCACGCAGACATCAGCCGACGGTCTTTCCACGACGGTCAGCACGGATATGAATGGCGATGGCAGTTTTGGACGCATCGTCAATGATATGATGGTTGCCAATGCCGATGGCAGCAGGATGCGGACGGTTTCAAGTTTCAGCGGTGACAATAAACTTGTCGGCAAGACGGTCACGACAACATCCGCCGACAGCCTGACGCAGAAAGCCGAAGAAGATCTCAACGGCGATAGCATTAGCGACAGGATTGTCGAGGATGTGATCGTTCTGCAGGAGGATGGAAGCAGGCAGGAGACGGTGACAACCCGCTCCGCTTCCGGCGTTGTGCTGAGCAAAATTGTCACTGCGGTGAGCGCGGATCGCAAGACGACGACCAGGACAAGCGACACCGATGGCGACGGTCAGGTTGATCTGACCGAGACTTCGGTCATCCATGCCGACGGCAGCAAGACCACAACCGGCGTCATGACCAGTGCGAACGGCACGATGCTGGGCAAGTCGGTCTTAACCGTCAGCAAGGACGGTTTGACCTCCACGAGGAGCGACGATCTGAACGGCGACGGCACGGCCGACACCGCCATCGTGAGCAAAACGCTCATCAATAGCGATGGCAGCCAGACCAGAACGGTGACGACAACCCAAGGCGCCGACAGCAATCCCGCCGTCAGTGTGGTCACCACGACGACAAGCGCCGATGGTCTGTGCAGGACGACGCAAACAGATATGCCCGGTTCGGGAACCATCAATTCCAGGCAGATTGAGAGCCAGGTCATCAATGCTGACGGCACCGCAACAACAACTTTGAATGAATATGTTGGAACATCGCTGAAAACCTCCGAATCGAGAACCGTCAGCGATACTCAGTCCGTCATAGAGGTCGATGCGGATGGCAACGGCAAATCGGATTGGAAGACGACCGTCACGAAATCCGTCGCACCGGACGGCACGGCAGTCGAAAAGAGCGTGGTCAGCACTGCCGTCATTGCGGTCCTATCTTCAACCACGACGACGACAAGCGCTGACGGCAGGACTATCACGATCGAGGAAGACAGGAATGGAGACGGCTCCGTTGATTGGCGCGAAGTCACCGTTGCCAATGCCGATGGTTCGGTAACGCAAACCGTTTCAACCAACTCGTCAGGGGGCAATAAATCGACTTCAGTGATAGAGACCTCGGCTGATGGCCTGTCCGTCATCACAAGCGACGACATTGATGGCAATGGAAGCTTCGATCGCGTCACATCGGACATAACGGTTGTAGAGGCTGACGGGAAACGGGTGCGGACAATCACAGAAACCGGCACAGAAACCAGTGCGGGCAATGCCGCCATCTCCGGTTCTTCCATCACGGTCAGCGCAGATGGCTTGACGAAATCGACGGCATGGTCGGGAAAGGATGTCGTCAAGCTTGGATCCTCGCGCGATGTCACCACGATGCATGCCGACGGCAGTATCAGCCAGGAGACAAGCTATTTCAAAGCCGATGGCTCCCTGGGCAGCAGCAGCGTCAAAACGACAAGCGGCGACGGACGGACAATAACGACCACGATCGATCTTGATGGCGATGGCAAGATTAATCAGCACCAGCTTGTCGTCACCAACGCTGATGGCAGCGTAACATCGACGCTGACTGAATATGCGCCGGATGGCGTCACGCCTGCCGCCATTAAAATCAACACGAAGAGCGGTGACGGGCTGACCGAGACGACAGCATATGATTTAGCGGGGAAAGGCGTGACCGATGAGAAGATCGCACGCAAGACGACGCTGAATGCGGATGGCGGTCAAACGCAGGTCACCGAGACGTTCAAGGCGACAGGCGAAGGTTCGTTGACGCTGCAAAGCCGCGCGACCGTCACCACAAGCCGCGATGGTCTTGCCGTTGAGACGGACTGGGAGAACATTCCAGGTTCTCTTGAATATCGGCAAAGCGATGTGACGGTTCTGAACGCCGATGGTTCGCGGGCACGCACCACCAGTTTTTACAAAGGCGACGTCCTTGTGAGCAGCAAGGAAGTCACGACGGACGCAACCGGTCTTCAAACACGTACCCGGCTCGATTCAACTGGTACAGGAAAGTTCGAGGAAACGACGGATGTCACGACGCTCGGAGAAAATGGTACGAGGAGGCGCGAGGTTATAAGCTTGAATCCGGAGGGTTCCACGTTGTCTCATATGAGTACTGACGTAAGCGCTGACGGCACGATGGTAGAAACCGCCGAAACGCAGGCGGGCTATGGTGGGAGAACCCATAACCAACAGAGCGAAACGCGCGCGGACGGGACAGTTGTCGAGAGCTTGACAACATTTGACAGCTTCAAAAAAACCTTGAGTTCAACGGTGACGACGACATGCGCCGACAAACGCGACATCACCATCAGCCGGGATGCCAATGGCGACGGGCAGGTTGATCAGGTCGAGCATCGCCGCACGGAAGTCGACGGTTCGCTCGCCACCACGATTACCGGCTTCGGGGCCGACGGCAAAGTGACTGAGCGGACGACCGAGAGGGTTTCCCGCGACAGGCAGACGGCAACGACCCAATGGGACTTTGGCGCCGATGGCAGGATCGATCGTCAACGGACCGCTGTCTATGCCAACCGTGCCGACGGCAGCCAGCAGATAGAAATAACCGACACGGATGCAACCGGAAAGCTTGCCCGAAAGACGACAATCGGCATCAGCGCGGACGGGCAGACCCAGACAACGAAGAAGGATATCAATGGCAATGGCACCATCGATCAGATGGAAACGGCCGTGATCGATGTTTCGGGCAGAAGGGTTGCCACGGTCATCAACAACGCCGATGCCCGCACGCTGGGGAATCTAATCACGGGGGCGGTAAATTGGTCCAACGCAATCGCGGCACGGGTGGAAACCACGACATCTGCCGATGGCCTGACCGTCACCGTCCGTTCCGACTTCGATGATGACGGTACCTTCGAACATGTGGCCATGTCGAAAACGCGGATCGATGGATCGGTCTTCACCAGGATCACCGAGACCAACGCGGACGGAACCGCCAAGGCCACGGGAACGATCGAGCGCAGCGCCGATGGGCTGATGACCGTGCTGAACAAGGATGGCAATAATGATGGCAAGATCGACCGCACCGAAACGTCGGTGGTTCGTAATGACGGCTCTGTCTTCCTGACGGCAAGCGACAAAGCTGTGGATGGTTCGTTGTCGCGGACAACAGTCGATACGGTGACAAGTTCCGGTAGGCTTGTTCGCCGTCATACGAATGACGGCCAGGGGCGCAAGATCTCGGAGATGGTTTTTGCCGCCGACAAAACAGCCAGGTCCACGGCTTTCGACCCTGCCAGCGGTGAAATCCTCAGCGTGACCGATCTGGATGCGATTGGCTTGACGACATCGGCGATCCTTTACGATCCGCTCGAGGCTAACCCATGGTCAAGGGTCGAGCAATCCTTCAAGGCAGGGAAGAAAATATCTGAAAAGCAATTCAATAACGATGGAACCCGGGCAGAGCTTCAATTCGAAGCCGATACGGGTAAAATGTCCTCCGTCAGCAACTTTGCCGCCGACGGCCGACTTGTGAGCCAGCTTCAATATGATGCGAATGGCGTGACGACATCGGCGATCCTTCATGATCCGCTCAACGCCAATCCGTGGTCCCGGGTCGAGCAATCCTTCAAGGCAGGGAAGAAAACATCCGAAAAACAGTTCAACGATGATGGCACGCGCGCGGATGTGGAGTTCGTTGCTGATAGCGGTCGAGTGTCCGTCATCAGCAACTTTGCCGCTGATGGGCGACTTGTAAGCAAAATCGAACACGATGCAAAGAGCGCCAATTCCTGGTTGCGAATAGAGACCTTGTTTGATGCCCAGGGAAGGCAGATGCAAAAAACCGTCCATAATGATGATGGATCGCGCACCGTTTCCCATTGGGATACCGCCAACACTCAACCCTGGTCCACGCTTTCCCAGACTTTCAATTCCGCCAACCAGCTGACGGTGCAAAAAGAAGTGAAGGATGACGGCTCCCGCGAGGACATTCAGTACGATCCGGCAAACATCAATCCCTGGGCGCAGATAAACCGCATCAGTGATAGTGCCGGCCGTCTGGTTAAGAACACGACAGTTGCCGATGACTCGACCAGACAGGAAATAACATATGACGCCGCTGGCCAAGCGACCTCAAACAAGACATTCAATGCTTACAATGATCAGATCGGTGAAAATGGCATTATCGATACAGATGTTGGTGGTGATCCCAACAAAATCGACGGCTATACCAGAGTTGTTTATAACACCGGGGTTGTCCATTATATAATGGGCGCCTATGCACACAATATGTCTACGTCGCCCGCTTTGGTGCAGACGCTTGAGACAAAGCACAATTTGCGTTTGCAGTTTCGTGCTATCCATGGTGCTGCCCCGGTAGCGTTCGATCTGAACGGCGATGGTCGGATCGACGTCAAGCCCCTTGATTGGTCGGTTTCCGCCCCTAACTCCAGGTTCGATTGGAACGGCGATGGCGTGTCTGATCAAACCGCCTGGGTTGGCCCGAATGATGGCATGTTGGTGATCGATCTGGCCACGGATGGAAGTGCCGGACCTGACGGCCAGATCGATCAGACGAAAGAGATTGCCTTTTCGCTCTGGAAGAC
>NZ_QOZG01000034.1 GCF_003335045.1 Paramesorhizobium salinisoli | reverse complement strand
CCGCCAGTTCCTCGTCGATGAACAATGCGACCTCGAGATGATCGAGCGCGTCATGGCAGATGAGGTGAAGCGCGTCCTATAGCTTCGGCGGCTCGACCAAGCGGAAATGCTTTCGCCGGACGCTCACGTTCTAACCAGGACTTTGGATCGGAAAGGGAAGGGGCAACGGGCGACGGCTTGAAGCTCTTGCCCCTTACCGGGCCGAAATGAGAAACCCGCCGCGCTGAATCTGATGGAAGGAGATGTATCTGGCGATCACCGCTCCATCCAGATCTTAATCAGCTGGATCACCGTGACCAGAAACATGGCAATGGTTATGACAGATGCGGCCACGTCAAAGATTTCCATCGGCTCCCCCTGGAAGGAATGTACATGGCCAAAGAGAGAAAGGCGCCCTTTGAGGTGCCAATCGAAGCGATACCGATCTACATTCATTAGCCGAAAGATACCGCGATATACCGACTAGTCGACAGCCGGTATCAGGCTATCAAATCGGCTTCGAAGTACGCTTAAAAGGCATCCTTGTCCGGGCTTTCTTCAAGGCTTTTTTCCGCCCCCGCCAGGATATGATCCAGGAACTCCCGATCTAAAAAACCGACGGCCTTCATATAGCTGCAGATCATTTGAAGAAATATCTGATCAGCAGCAACGTCTATCTTTATTTCCTCGATCGCCCGAGCGAGTGATTGTGTAGTCGCGTCCATGGCGCCTCCCACAAGTTGAATTCTGGGAGCTAAGCAAATCAGAACGCGAGAGTCGAGTCAGCCCTTGGAAAAAGAAAACCCCGCCGGAGCGGGGTTCATGTCTCGACCGCAGATCTCCTAGTGGCAGTGGCAGCCGCCGTGGTTGGTATGGCATCCATTTGAATCGGTGCCGCCGCTGTGAGCAAAAGCTGAGCCGGCTGCGACAATGGCGAAAATCACCCCAAGCAAAATTTTACGCACCTTCCCCCTGATAAAAAATGACATAAGGATATTAGCGGTTGTGCCTAAGGAGCCAACTTGTCCTCTGGTAGAATTCCTGCACTGCCGGCAACTTGCCGTCATTCTTGCACCACAGAAACACAGGCGGTTTAGTTCCAATGAGTTAGCGTCGTCGGCAACTCAGCCTATCGCTTCCGTGTCAAAGGAGCTGGCGTATATCTCCTGGACCATGGCTAACTCATCCTCTTGCTCCGCAATTGGGCTCCGGAGAATATCCTTGGCTTCTATTATTGCCATCAAGATGAAGTACGACAACATTCCGAACCCTTTACCTTCGGACATTTTGTTTAGCTCTATCAGCATGCCCAATATAAATTCAATCGCCTCATTATTGGTCGGATTAGCAGTCATGCACCCCCCCCTTAAAGTCAAATGGAACAAGATCGAGTTAAGTATTTATTAACAATTCATTCAATCTTAAAAGCGCATTCGCTAATGCTTTGTTTTAACATAGTTATAATTGGATTTTAAATATTGTGTATCTTTGAATAAATCTGGACTTTATACGTTTCAATATCTTCTCCAGGCGCTTAAACGCAAAAAAGAGCCCCGATCACCGCATGGGCGTCCGGGGCGAAATCTGGTGTGTTAGCAGATAGAGCGGATCATATATTCGATTTGGATCCTTTCATTCGGCCACGATTGAAAAACGCTGGCACTCTATTTGGCCGTAACGGACCAGCGGGAAAAAGGCCCTCTGCGCTATCGAGCTGGATGCGGGTTCTTGCCCAGCATTTTGACTGAGCTTGTGTTTAGAACCTCATTTGCCATAGATGCCGCCGTTAATGGTGGAGAACTCTCCGCTAACAGTGGGCACCATAATTTTACCTCCGTGCTCCCCGCGGTTAGGTAATGGCGTATTCAAGCATGGCACGGAGAGACCCGCACACGAGGCACGAAACCACTCGCGTTTGTCTCCTTGATCGGGCAACTCAGACGGAATAATTTTAATTTGAGTCGTTGAAGGACTTCCGAGCTGAGTTACAGTCTCGTTATATATTATTAGCGCTTTAAGATAGGCATTAGAGAACCAGCCGGAAAAACGGTGTCTCTTTTGATTGAAGTGCCAACTGAGCGAAGTACCCCCGTCGTTATAACAATCCAACGTAATCCCCACTTTCAACACGTACTTTTCTCGTGAGGCGACCGTAAATTGACTTGGACCCGGATTGGTTACACAGGGAGCCTGGGAAAAAAGTGTCAGATCAAAGGGGTCACGAGTATTATTTTCGAAGGTAATATCGACGGCGTGGGCCACGTCAAATCCGCCGATCAGAACAGCCATTCCCAGGCATGCAGACATGATTTTTCTGCGCATGGCATTTTCTCCTGAATGAATACTTCTATGGGAATATTTTACATATTAAAAAACATAGCAGTGATATACGCATTATAGTCAGCGATTAACTATCATCGTGAAGATTTTTCCGTTTCCATCACAGTATATATATGAATGCATTCCTGAAACGAGCGAGGCCAATAGACCGGTATAGAGCGCAGATCCTGCAGCCGTATCCAGCGTTAGACTTGAAAAAATTGGACCAGATACGCTCTTGCTGGCGTCATCTGTGAAATTTATTGCAAACACATTAGGATCATTGCTAAAGCCCGGCAGGACTGACGCGACGTAGCCGCCAAACGCTGTCCCTCCCGCTACGTTATTGCACAAGTTTGAACTGTCATTTTCACCTACCTTGGGTGGATTCTTGGCCGGCTCCTGAGAATTGGCCAATCCAATCATTGAAGACAGGACAATCGCCGAAATTCCGGCCATAGCTAAATAATTTTTCATAATTACTTCTCCGTATTATTTAATTAAGCATCACGTATATACAGAATGAAAATTCATCCCACGCAGCATTGTCGATATATTTAGTTCACGTCAAACGCACTTCGTTTACTTGGTGTGATTGCTGTAAATACGATATCTTACAGAAGATTATCAATTCGCCAATTCGGCAGTGCCATCCCAATGAAGAGCCCGCGTCAGCGTGAGAACACGGTCCGAGCCGCGCCCTTGACTCTCACCCTCCACCAGAACAAAATAGGAACATTGCGGGGGCGATGAAACCACGGACGCATTTTGGGGACGGCTGTGTCCGCTTAACATGAGCGGAGAATTCGATGAACGCGCCAGCCCGGCAATTGGACGACGAGCTAGAAGAAGTCCTTGCCTACCACGGCGGGGACGCCCGCGCCGCTATAAAGGCACTCCTGGCGGATAGGGATTATCTGCTGCGGGAAATCGAGATCGCGGCCGCTGCAGTCTCTCCCGGCTACACACGCGGCTGGAAGCCAGGGCATCCGCGATGAGCCGTTCGCGTGGTGACTGGCCAATGACGCTGATCAATGAGAAATATCCGTTTCAGGTCGTCCTCTATTTGACGGATTGGCATCGAACGAACCTGGCCCAGCTGATTGCTGACCGTGATAGGCTTGGCGGCTATCGACTGGATGGCACGGCCTACTATAACGGGTGCCACTTCACCATCGTGAGGCTCCCCACAGAAGAGAGCAGGGCGGAGTTCATGCGGCTCTATAGCGGTGTTCCCTTTGACCCCAGCGATAAGAAGAGCAGGCCGTGGGAGAGCTACTTTGATCTGTGAAATGACGGTGTCGATTGCCACGCTGTTTGCCTGGGGCGCCCACTAAGCCATTGACATGCAGCCTGTTGCAGTTTGACGAATCGGCAGAATGGCCCCTTTGGCCAAGGTATTTCCCCTTGACGGACCGGCCGCAAGGGGTAGGAAGCAGAGGGGCGGATTTTGGGCGGCTGCGCGAAGATAGCTGGCGTTCATATGGCCAAAGAGCTTCGGCAGAAACACGCCGCCTGTCGCTCATAGCGGTAGTCCCGCCCCCCATGAGCGGACATAGTACTGGTGACGGCGTTAGGTTATCCCCAGCACTGCCATCGTGCATAGCCATCCGGACAGAGGAGATGCATCTAAACTCTTGCGGCATTTCGGTTTGACGTCCCTGCATCCTCAACTTAACCTAGAAGAGGGGGCAAATTATATGCGCGTTGGCTACGTAGAAATTGAGAATTTCCGAGGGATAAAGGAACTATGTTGGGCGCCTGCGGCCGGGGTCAATTGTCTGATCGGTCCAGGAGATTCCTGTAAGACTACCATTTTGGATGCCGTCGAACTGGCGCTTTCACCTCGCCACACCTTGAGCTTCGACGATCTAGATTTCTTTGGAGGCGAGTTCAATAAAGCCACCAAAATCATTGTGACTTTAACTGACCTGCCGGACGAATTCATTTCGGATGCGATGTATGCTCCGTATCTGAGGGGCATCTCTGACGATGGAAAGGTCGTCGACGAACCCCCTTTGCCCGAGAAGGGCCAACATGCCTTATCAATCATGCTCAGCATTGATGAGGGCCTTGAGGGAAAGTGGACGCTTTGGAATGAGCGTGTTGCTGCGGGCGACATGAAAGAGCGCTCGCTGACTTATGCGCACAGAGCAAGCGTTGCCCCGGCTCGCTTGGGTGTCTATGCGGACCGGCATCTGAGTTGGGGGCGGAATTCCACACTTGCCCGCATGAGCGAAGGAGCCGCGGCCACCCAGGACATTCTCGCCCGTGCCGGCCGACTTGCCCGCAATCATTTCAAGACAGAGGCGGCGACGCTTTTCAAAAGCAGCCTCGAGAGCGTCAAGCTGGCTGCCAAGAAGGTGGGCCTCGCACTGCCGGGTACGATCGCTGCCGGTCTGGACGTCCAGAACCTTGCTATTACAAAGGGAAGCGTCGCCATTCACGATGGGGAAGTTCCCCTTCGTGCATTGGGCATGGGATCGTCAAGGCTACTCGTCGCGGCCCTGCAGGATTACTCCAAATCGTCCTTATGCCTGACCATCATCGACGAAGTCGAGCACGGGCTCGAGCCTCACCGGATCGTTCGCCTTCTGAAGCACCTGAAGTCGAAGGATCGCATAAGTCCTCAGGTGTTCATCACTTCGCATTCGCCCATTGTTATCCGCGAGCTGAGCGTTCACGATCTGCATATCGTCCGCCGCGCGGAGGACGGTAAGGTGACGGTTCGGCCTGCCAACAAGAAATATAGCAAGCGGGATCCCCAGGCGCCTCCTCGTTCGATGCCTGAAGCATATCTAGCTCCCACAGTGCTGATATGTGAGGGAAAGACCGAAGTCGGCCTCCTGAAGGGACTGGATGATTATTGGGTCGCCCAGAATCTCGACAGCCTGGCTCTCAAGGGCATCGCGCTGGCTGATGGAGGCGGCGTCGACTATGCCCCAGCGCTCGCGGGACAGTTCTGCGGCCTGGGCTACCAGGTGGGCTTACTGTTGGATTCCGATCAGGATCCTGCGGACACCGAGATTCTTGGAAAGTTGGAAAAGGCGGGTGTCACCGTGTTTCGTTGGGATAAGGGTTGCTCAACGGAAGATGTCCTGTTTCACCAGATGCCCCTGGCCGCCGTCGAAATGCTCTTCGATTACACCCTCACCTTCCTCGAACAGACAGCTATTCTCGATGCGGCCAACAAGCCCCGGCAAGCGGATGATCGCTTCACTTCCATCGATCAGGTTAGAGGCCGCCTAAGCGACGCGACCGTTCTCGACGCCTTAGCAGCTAGGGCAAAGGGGAAGAAGAAAAAGGACAGCGAGAACCTGCATGGAGCTTGGTATAGCCGACGTGCCAGATACACGAAGCGCCGTTGCTACATTATCCGTGAAGCCGAGCAACTGCTCGGACGACACCCCAAGTTCCTTCTGAACCAGCGACACTCTGCTATAAAGCTCGACCAGCGATTCAAGCGGTGCGGCGTTCTTCTGTGCGCTCGCAAATAGGCTGTCGTAAACCCTTGTTAGGTCCGTTCCAGATAGCCCAGCAACCTTTAGGGCATTCTCTGTCCGAGTTGCGGTGTCGATTAATTGTTGTGCTCCGGCCAGCGAAGCTGCTCCTAGCACACCTGCACCGAACGCACCTGCACCAGCACCAATTCCAGCAAAAGCCGCGCTTATGCGGCCAGCGCTCTTTTTAGCGTCTCTCTCCATCGCGGAGAACTTGCTTCGTATGATCTTGCGCCCGCGCGCCATGTCGCGTTCCAGCTTCGCGGTGCGGGCCTCAAGCGTGAGAAAAAGCCCCTCTGAATCAGTTGCCATTGAATGCATCCTTCGCGGCCTTTTTTACCGCCCTCGTAATCCTAGATTTCGCGCGCTTCTTGTTTGTCCGGTATGAGACGAAGAAAAATGGACGCGCTGGTGTGCCGGGGTTCTGTGTGCCGGGAAACATGCCGCCGTTGATGTGCGGAGCGGATCCGAATTCTACCAGGTGTGCGTATCGAACCTTGCTGTTGCCGGCGTAAATCGTGATGACTAGGTCACCTGCTGACGACTTCACGGCACCGACGCGCTGGCTGTATTTGGGTGCGTCGCCCCAAGTCCATCCAATGCTATCGCGCAAGTCGCCTTTATCAACGGCCACGAGCGATTTCATCATTGCAACGATCTCATCGGCGCCTTGGGCCATGGCCAGCTTGGCAGCGGCGCGTGCTGCCTGAACAACCGCGCGCATTCGTTTTTCAACGGCGGCCAGCCCGTTGTTAGTCGCCATCCTTCGCCTCTTCGTTTCCGAAGAATGCCGCCTCTAGAATGCGCAGAGCGAGCGGAAAAAACTCGCCGATTGGCCGCCCCTCGACATAGCGATGGATCAGACCTAGCGCTGACGTTGAGGGCATTCCGCCGCCGATCAGCGCCCATCGCAGGATGTCGCGAAGATGTTTAATCTCGCAGCTACTCGTGGCAGCCATCTGCCGACATAGGAGGTAAAGTGAAACCTTATGCTCTTCCTCGAAACTGGCGGCCTCGCTCCATCCCAGTTGGAAGGGATAGATTTTGTCACCGAATGGTGCTTCGAATCGAGCGTAATGTTGTTTTTCAGACATAAGTTCTCCTTCCCGCACGCGGCGGGTTGTGGTGGTCTAGGTGTTGTGGTTTTGAGTGGCTACTTAGGTATGGCGAAGATGTAGTAGCGGATGCCTGCAATATCTGGGTATTGGACACCCCAGTCCCATGTACCAGATCCTGTATTGACCATCGTGCTTGGATTCCCTGGCGCGATGTAAAATTTCACCGATGTGTCGGTAACCTGAGCAATGCAACTTTGGTTGGTGGGCCGATGGTTGTAGCTGCCCGAATTATCGGGGTAATGATAAATCTGCGCGAACATCGGCGGTAAGATGCACCCCGGGAAATTAACCGCGTACTTTAGGTATGGGCGGAAACCGCTGTTTGTGAAGTTTATAGTCGCGGCCTTGTTTCCCAACTTCAACTCGTCTCCACTGAGGGTCTCAGTGAACGAGGACAGCGGAATAAACCCCTCCGCCACAATCTGGAGCGTCGGAAAGCGCGTGTCGAGCAGGATGTCATTAGGTAGCGGAGCAGTGTCGCTGGTGCCGGGCTTTTTGATTTGGATGAAATCCTGCGCGCCGTCATTGTCGCGCCTCTCCACCAAGACGCCGCCTGTCGTAGGTGCCCTGAAGTCCACGCCAAACACAATGTATCGAACGATGAGGTTCGCTTGACCTTCATTGTAGAAAGTCACCCCGCTCGGGGCTACGCTATAGGTCAGGGCGACATTGAAATCTGGCGTATATCCAGAGATGATAAGCGATGGCACATACTGCGGCAGTCCGTCCACCCGCGCCATGACCTCGACCACGCAATCAGCGGATAGCGATATCCCAGGAGGCGCCGGAACGAATGCCGTAGCGCCTGGAGCAAAGGCGCCTGTTTCACCCGCCATAAGGCACAGAGGTGGGTTGCGTGTGCTGTCGATGATCCGCTGCCGACCAGACGAATTGTCAACTGTATAGCCGGGCCTTGTCAGAATAAAGCCTGCAGAATTGAGGCGCATCACCTCTTGGCCAGATTGAACAGGCAGCGAAGGCTTCGGGATAGCGTTATTGTCGGCTGGTAGGTCCCACCAGACCGTTACGATGTCCCTTGGTGTCGCATCCCATTGAAAACTGCTTGGGAGCCCCCCGGAGCGACCGTCCATTCCGCTTTACGTTTCGCTTTGCGAAGGGTGATCGCGTCAAAGAGTTTACGTTCTCACTGCCCGTACCGCTGGACCGCGGCGTGTTTAAGGATGGCTCGACTTACGAAACCGGTGACGGTGTCACGTGGGGTGGCCACTACTGGATTGCTCAGGATACGACCACTGATAAGCCGGATAGCGGCAAAGGGTGGCGCATGGCAGTTCGACGCGGTCGCGATGGTAAAGACCCGAAGGCGGAGACGCCAGTTTCATCGAAGGTCGCTGCAGGCCGAACGGGAGAAAAGCCTTGAATCATGAAGCAATAGGACGGCTCGTCATCGAAGATGGCGTCCCGGTGGAGCGCGTCGCTATGGCAATCACACTGGCCAAGATCGCGAGTGCCGCCCTTGAAAGCGACGTGAAATTGTTGCGCCTACGCGGCGCGACGGACGACGAATTGGACGCGTACAGTAAGCGCCGGAATGCGGAGCTCAACGATTGGCTCCTCGCTTAAGGCGCGTAACGTCGCGAGCCGGATCGCGTTTTCGGCAAAGCGCCCGATTACACCGTCACGCGATTCGTCCTTCTCGATTTCGCTTTCCTGCCAGTCCTCAATTTCCAGCCACGCCT
>NZ_QOZG01000033.1 GCF_003335045.1 Paramesorhizobium salinisoli | reverse complement strand
GAGGCACATCGCGGGCAGTCAGTGGTCGACGCGCAAATACATGAATATGGACCCGCTCTACGCGGAGCAGACCTCAACCCACGGAGCCGTCGCCTCATAAAAAGGGCGAAAGATTCTGGACACTACCCGAACGAAGCGATCATTCGCGCGGCGATCAGGCATGATGTCGTACACGAAGGTCCGCGCGGCAGCATGTGGGCCGCTCACGGTGACGCCGGCGCCAACCTCGGTCGCAAAACTTCGCTCGATTATCACCGTGACCTGATTGCAACGGCGGGCAGGCGGGCAGGCGTCATCCTTCCCGGAAGTGCGCTCGGATCTTCGCGATCCTCGCGTCGCCACTGCGATGACGCGTAAAGGGTGCCCGTGTTAGTCGCCGTCGGAAACTCAAATTCCAATGTTTACAGACACTTGAAGAAGGGGTGTATAATGAACGCCACGTTGCAAAGCCCCGAAGCGCTCGCTCGGCAGCATTGTTCGTCAGGCAAGTCCTGCCTGCCGTCGTCGAGGAAGGACGTGAAGCCTTTGATCCGGTTTACGTGCAACATCCTCTCAGCGGTCAGCGTCTTTCGCTCTCGGTAGATCCGACGACGATCCTCTTCTCCACCAGTTGGAATGATTCGGATCGGTGTAACCAACCAAATTCTCCGTCATTCAATGGTTTGAACCACATCCGACAATACACCATAAATTTTCCGGGCAGAAGGCTACGTTCGATAGTCAACCTTGGGGCAGGTCCAGAACAATCTGGAGAGTCAATTTATATCATCTCTCCTGTTTGTTTTGCTTCTTCTTGCGCGATAAAATGGCCAGCACCACTTTCGTCACGAGCATTCCGGTCACCCCTGCAATAAAAAGATAGATAGACGGTCCGATTATGCCCCATGGTTCCTGGACAACACCCCTGGTATCCATATTTGTCAGACACATAGCGGTGCCCATCCCCGCAATTCCCACGATGGTAAGAACCCAGGCCAGCCAAGAAATGATGTTTGTCACATTAATATTCTCAAACAGTGCACGATTCCATTCTTTTGGCTTTAATCGTGCTGTTTGTCTTCATCAGCGGGTCCCGTGGTTTCATCACCGGCATGAGCGAGGTTCTGGCAAATGCTTTGAGGCGTGGTGTCATCTAGCGCAGCAATGTCTTCAAGGGTGGCGGCAGGAATTGAACTTTCCCCTTCCCCGAAGGTAAACATGACGCCCCGTTTGCCTACAGCCTCCGCTTGTTGAGACAGAGTCCTTACCTTCGGATCGATATCTGGTTCCAGCCACTTGTCGGCATCGGCCGTCTCAGCCTCTTCAGAAGAGATGAATCCTTTCTCGGCACAATATTTGATAATGCCTTCCGAGTTAGACGCACTGAGAATGCCGGTAACAGGCATCTTCTCAGATTGGGCTGGCAACTCTTTGGGAGCCACGACTGCTGCTGTAGTCGTAGCGGTAATAGCGACCAAACTGATCAACACAGTTTTCAATATTATCTCCTGTTCAATGAACAAAATATGCACGCCTTAACCGGCCTCGGTCTTGCACCTTGACCATCTGTTTGGATTGATATCGAAGATTCGGCGTGATGGGACGACCAAGTTTGCGCCAAGAGCGGACGCATCCTGTTCCAAGCTCAGAAATTACGGACGCGACCGCGAAAGCGAGCGATAGGTGTAACGGCTGTCGTCTCACCCGCAGGGGTTACACGGAAGCTCTACTAGCCCCCCGTTTGCAGTAAGGCAGTCCCCTACATAATTATCTGCATCAATGCTGTCGCACAAAGGCAGGGATGATCCTGCTCCATCTTGTGCATAGGACACAGGAACAACCGCGCTGAAAACAGCTGACATCACCGCCAAAGACAGGACCATTTTCTTCACATTCATCTCCTTTGCTTTGAGCCACAGTGGGCAGGGAAGACGCTTTATTCCCCGCCCCTTCCTTCTGCGGGCCATTCGTGAGCCAAGGAATAGCCGGTTCGTAGCGGATAAAAAAGGGGCGCCAGCCCCCCTAATTAAAGCTCATAGATCGATATTATTTTTAGGGTTGCATGGCGGTTAAGCCTATGAATAATTCGTCAACAATCACTTCATTGCCATGCTGCTCCGCGGTCAAACTGAATAGCCCCGATTTTCGTAGACACCCTCGGGTTAGATTTGCTGCTGCTTTTCGAACTCGACGGGCGACAGCATCCCGTTCCTGACGTGTTTGCGTTTCGGATTGTAGAACATCTCGATGTAATCGAACACATCCTGGCGTGCCTCATCGCGAGAACGATAGACCCTGCGGCGTATCCGTTCGCGCTTCAGAAGATTGAAGAAGCTCTCGGCCACGGCGTTGTCGTGGCAATTGCCGCGTCGACTCATCGAGTGAACCAGATTGTGGTGCTTGAGGAACGATGCCCAGTCCATGCTGGTAAATTGTGAGCCCTGGTCCGAATGGATCAGCACTTGGTTCTTCGGCTTGCGCCGCCACACAGCCATGAGCAGAGCTTATAGCACGACATCCGTTGTTTGGCGGCTCTGCATTGCCCACCCGATCACACGGCGAGAATAAAGGTCGATGACGACGGCGAGATAGGCGAAGCCCTCGCAGGTCCTAATGTAGGTGATGTCGGTAACCCACGCCTTGTCCGGAGCCGCCACGTCGAACTGCCGGTCGAGCGAGTTGTCGACGGCGACAGACGGTCTGCCGCCATAGATGCCGGGACGGCGTTTGTAACCGATCTGCTTGATCCCAGCAAGACGGGTCAAACGCGCAACCCGGTTCGGGCAGCACATCTCGCCTTGGCCGAGAAGGTCGTCGTGCAGTTTACGATAGCCGTAGACCTTGCCGCGTTCCTCCCAGGCCTTTTGGAGAAAATCGGTCTGCCGCTTGTCTTCAATGGCCCGCCTACTCAACGGGCTCTTCAGCCAGGCGTAGAATCCGCTCGGATGAATCTTCAGCAGGCAGCACATCGTCCGCACCGAGAACCGCAAGCGATGCAAGGCAATGAACGCGTACTTCACTTTGCATCCCTGGCGAAATACGCGGCCGCTTTCCTAAGAAACACACTCTCCAGCAGCCATGGGTGCCAGTTCGTAGCCCAGAGACCGCGGTCTTCCGGCCCGGGACGTTCTTTGCATAGCGCGCGTTGACGAGGATCACCTCGAACCCGTGCTGTTCGAGGATCTCGAAGGCCGGTATCCAATAAACACCGGTCGACTCCATCGCCACGCTCGTCACGCCGCAGGATCTGAACCAAGCGGCCAGATCATGCAGATCGTGGGTGAAGGTGCCGAAAGCACGTATCGGCATATCGTCACTGTCCGGATTGACCGCGGCCATATGCATCGTGGACCCGATGTCGATGGCTGCTGCACCGGGATTCATACGCGTGAGGTTCTGCGGTGTAGATGAACTTGTCTTCGGCATGGCTTCTCCTCCTTTGGGTTGGGAGGGGCTGGGCCGCGCAAGTTCGTCATTTTCCTAACCGGGATCGCCGCTAACGCAACGTCACCACTCTCAAGTCCGCAACAGCCCATGTGCCACGTTTTTTAACGGGGTCGATCGCCTCCAATAAGCAGTCGGCAACTCCCCCTCCGGCGGCCAGCGTAGCACAGCCTGTTTCTACCGCGCGCAGGCGGACCAAAGCCCGTGATCGTTTTTTAGGATGTCGCGCTCCTCGGTGACACGAGCCAACTCCTTCTTCAGCCGCCTGATCTCCTCGGCCTCGTCGTTGCTCTTGGCTTTCGACGCCGCAAACCTCTTCTTCCACTCGTAGAGCGAATCCTGGCTAACGCCCAACCGTTGAGAAACCTCTGCAACCGGATAGCCCCGCTCAGTGATCTGACGCACAGCGTCGCGCTTAAAATTTTCGCTGAAATTCGATTTGCTCATGATGCTCTTCTTGCCTCAAAATTTGGAAAGAAGCTGTCTACAAATCTAGGGGCTATTCACCGCCTCACTCTACAATCACCGCATCAGGCGCCGGAAAGAGGCTGTCACGTGTCGTATGGCCTCGATACTGGCTACCCGGTGATGAGAGCGCTCGCAGATCGGGGAGTTTTTGGAGATTTTCGCGCTCACGATACCCTGCGGCATGCTCACAGACCATCTATACGCTTAAACAAGTCGCCGTCTGATCGGCGAGACCCTCGAATTGCTCGAGGAGATCGTTGCCATGCTGACAATATTGCCGAAGGCGAAATGGTAAACGTCAGTGACGGAAGCGAACACGACACGAGAGGCCTGACGGCATATGGCGTAGAGGGCGTTCAGGATCTCCTGGCCGACACACGGACGTGTGGGGTTGCGATATCCGTCAGTTCCTCGTCGATGAGCTATGCGACCCCGAGATTATCGAGCGCGCGAAAATGCGTTTCGCCGGACGCTCACTTATAAATAGGGGCGCTGGTGCCCCTATTTATTCGCCACGAACCCGATATTCCTTGGTTCACGAAACATGGAGATGTTTCTTGGATTGGTATGCCTTGTGGCGTCGGAATAGACAGCTCTAACGCCGCGAGTCACATCTGTCAGGCGTGAAGCTTGTTGAGCAGCCGACGACCCTGCGGCCATGTTCCGATTAGATCCATGGCCAGAAGAGGCGGTCGTCGACTGGGACGGGGCTTTGGAAGATAGCGGTCTGAAGAGCTTTATTGGAAACGGCGCTCTGTCTGCCATGCAGAAGCATCCCTGGAGTACCTTCTATGTCTATTTTAAACCGATCTTCTGAAGCACCATTCTGGCCGGTTTCTATCCTGAGCTTCGTGCTTCTTTGGATGGTCGGGTCTAAAGAAGCGCCCGCGATTGAAACGCAAACCGGTCAACAGGAAGAGGCGCAGCAAAAGGAGATTGCTGAGCAAAGGGAACGGGAGCGCAACCAAAGCGGCGGCGGCACAAGCGGCAAGGGTGGAATTCAGGTTTGTTTTCCTTCCGCGGGCCAGTGTTCAGGCCGTTCGGTCCTTTTGGACCTCACCCGCGATGGGGTTATCGCTCCTATGCCGCTGCCAGAAGCGACGCCATGACGCCACCGCTTTGAATGGAACCACGACGGTGTGAACTGCCCCCCATTTTGACCGGACACTCGGCATAAGCAGGAGGGCTCAAGCACAGGCTTGAGGATGGGCTTATGTCTAACGAGTATCGACGCCGAGCATAAGCTGCGGATTGTCGAGGAGAGTTTCGAGCCGGACGAGACGGTTTCGTCGGCGGCCAGGCGTCATGGGGTTGCGCCCAATCTGCTTTACCGGTGGCGCAGATGGGGGCGGGCGCCTTGGGCACCTTCACTACGATTTGCATGACCTCGCAGCTCGGTCCAAATTCTGTGGCGTAACAAGCGTGGCTATGGAGTCGACCCGCGTTTAACCGGCTCAGCTCCGCGTGGAGCCGATATTCCTTTCCTCTTTTCATATCTCCTATTAAAAGCCGCGAATTTTGACGATATATAGCGTCACAATAATTGGCATTCTGAAGCGGAGGTAAGCGCCATGAGCCTTGCTCAATATGCCGATGGTGGGCTTTTCTCGCCACAAAAGATCGCGGACGCCTTGTGCACGACGAGCGAGGAAATCGCTCGCACGGCCGGTCTCGGAAAAGACGTGATCCAGCGCAAGGATCGCATTCGGTGCGACAAGACTCAGCGGCGCCTGCGTGAGGTGGCGGAGATTCTCAACAAGGTCGAGCCTCATTTCGGCTCGGCTCTTATGGCCTACGCCTGGTATCGGTCGGAACCCCTGCCTGGCTTTTCCGGCCAGACGGCGATGCAATTGTTCCGTGACGGACGTGCCGATGACGTGCTCGACGCTGTCGACGCCGGCACTCACACCTAAGCCGGTCGATGCGTTTCCAAGGAGTTTTGTACCAGGCGCTGAATCCCATCTATGCGCGTAAACCGCTGTCCGGTCGTGGCGTAGAGCTTTACTACGGTGGCCGAATCAACAGGAAGGGAACACCGGCACTTTATGCATCCCTGTCGGTCATGACTGCGCTACGGGAGACCAATCAGATCGGCAGCCTGCACCGATGATGCTCGTATCATACGACGCGGACATTGAACGCGTTTTCGACAGTCGCGACGATGCCGCTTTGCAAACGGAGGGGATGGATGCGACCGCGCTCGCCGACACGACTTGGCGCGACCAGATGAAAGCGCAGATACAATCCTTTGCCCGAAGGCTTAGTGCGGCCGGATATCATGGGCTTCTTATCAGGAGCTTCGCCCCGGCGCGACCAGTGACGATCTCAATCTCGTCCTCTGGAACTGGAGCGATGCGTTACCTGTCCGCCTCACTCTGATAGACGATGGAGACCGGTTATCGCGGTAGCGACGGGTTGCGCCGCGAGCCGATCGACTTTCGCCCCGGCATCAACAGCCTTGCAATCTGGTTCAGGAGGTGATGGATATCGACCCGTTAGGCACGCCAGAGGGGCTGTGTGCTGCATCGGAACGCACCGCCAAATGACCGGCTGATCCTATAGTCAATATACTCGACTGTGATGCCATAACGCTCCAGTTCGTCACCGACGAAACTGAAGGCCGGGTCCGTGACGTAGATGTCGGGCGTAATCGGCAGGCCGTTGGTGGCAAGGCACGATGCGTCCTTGATCGAGACCGGAACGCGATCCCATTTCGCGAGACGCGCGGGAATGCCATCATTAAATGCTTCCTCGCAGACCACCATGAGGCCTTCGCGAACCATGCCGAGCGCGCAATCGAGATGCAGGATGTTTTCCCTCAGACGAATGAGTTCAATCGTGTAGCCATACGGTGCCAAAAGCTTTGCGAGCCATTCCGCTCCGAAGGCATTGGAAGCCAACCCCGAGGAGCCGACGAAAACCTGCTTTCCGAAAACCAGAACGTCGCCGCCTTCAAGGAAGGGACCAGCTCCCAGCGTGGCGTCGCCGGATGCCACAACCTCGGGCATAGGCACTGCTACGTATGAGCAGGGTGAAGGCATGATGCGCTCGCGCATCACGTTGCGGACCGGGAGCACTTCGTGGCGGCGATGCAGAAAACGAAGCGACCCTTCGACCACGACGTTGCCGACCGTAAAGAAAGGATCACGTATGAAAAAGTTGGCATAGCCGTCGTCGCGGGCGGCTGCTTTCTCGGCATCCGTCAGCATGCGTGGACGAAGAACCTCGACGCCGTACTTCTCCAGGACGGTGCGGAAGTTCTCTCTCTCCTTTTCCCAAGCTGCCTGGCCCTCCGAATCGGCATCGCGGAAATCCTGGCCGGGGGCAAACCGAATGTTTTGGCGGCAGGGCAGAAAGTCCATGTCTGGATCTCGAAGCATGCTTTCGGAGAACGCCAACTCGGACTGCGCCAGGACAACCGTTCGAAGCGGCGCGAATTCGCTCTCTACATAGATTTCACTCATGACCTTCCTCTATCGTATAACTGTCGCCAACGCTTTCCGGCCTCCGCCAGACGCTCTGGGTATTTCTAGAGTATATATGGGCGGGTTCAACCGATCGTCGCAGCACCGTCCATGAGACTGTCATTTCCTTCGGTGATCGGATCGGCAGATGCGTCAGTCCAGCCATTGCAGCAATGAGGAACCGAGAGGCTGCGGGCCGCGCGTGTAGCCCGGCCTTACATCGGACATTTCGATAAGGCTCGGCAGATAGGTGATCTCGCCGAATGGACTGTCGATTTTCGTCACCGGGACGTCGGTTTGTTTCGCAATATCGGCGAACGGAAGCGTACCGTTGAGCGCATCCGGTCCGAGCAGACCCAACTCCTGCGCCCACATGCACATGCGTGTCAGCGACACGCCGACCCGATAGCTGCCGCCTTCGATCGCTCGGCGATAAAGTGCCGCGCCTATACCGGCAGCGCCGACATAGGCTGCAAGATAATCGGCGAAAATCACCTGCAGCGGCATAAGGGGTGCGTCGATCGCACCCTCGGTATCGACGTAACCGGATACGGTTACGGCCATCATATCGAATCCGCGGAAGTTTGCCCATTCGCCCTCGAAATCGAAGCAGCGCAACTCATGGGCAATAATGCCGGGCCGGCTGGTGGCAAGGCGTCGCGGAGAGATGCCCTTCTGATCGAGGTTGAGATACGAGCAGGTAAAGACATCGGTGTGCTGGAGCAGGCCAAAAAAGCGCCGCATGTCAGCTTCGTCATCGAAGTCGCAATAGGCGGCGCGCTTGCCGATGCCGGTTTCCAGGCGCCAGTTGGGGTGATCTGGATAGTTGGGTTTGGAGATATGCAGTACGTCGGCGCCGAATTCGGCGAGCGTGCGTGCGGTAATCGGTCCGCCGATGACGTGAGTGCAGTCGAGAACGCGAATGCCCGCCAAAGGTGCATCGCAACCGGAGGGGAGCGGAACGGGATCGCTGTCGCCGATCTTCTCAATCTCGATTACGGGTTTTTCCGCCAAACGGCGACCCACCGGATGGGTCAGCCATTCTTTCGTGCTACGGACCATTCCGATGGCCCCTGTCTCGTCGCGGATCGCCCGTTCCAGCGCCTCAGCGTCCCACTGCATGATCGCGCTTTCTACCGCACGCCGAGTCGGGGCACATTTGAGAACCTTGAAAACTGCATCACGCAGCCGGGGATAGAACAACTCGATTTTAATGAAACGCCCGTCTCGGGTCGGATAGAATTCACCACTCAAGGCGGAATCGACGCCACCAACTGCGCCATAGTCGGTAAAGGGAAGTAACCGGCCGTTTTGACGCATGAATGCAATGCCATGGTGTTGATGCACTGCGTTGCGCACGCTGGTTGTCACATTCTGCGGCTCACCCCCTCGCAATTGCCAGAGCTCTCCGAGCGCCATGCCGAAAGCCGCTTGAGCAGCAGCCATCAGCTCACCGAAACGATGACGTGAAGCCAAAACAGGATCCTTGCCCTGGATCGTGATGTCACCTTTATATTGCGCCTCGCTCAGTCCGATTGCCGCAAGGATCATGTCCAGGGCTTGTTGCGATGTTTTGCTATCGACTGTGGCCATGTTGCCTCGCGTTCCAAACAGAAGAAGATAATAAACTTATGTAAATATAAGTACGAACAATACAAGTACATATGAATGAGCATGAAAAAAGGGGTGGCCCCGCCACTATTTTTAGCCCCGATCAACCAATATGCTGGGTGTTCGGTGAAGTTGGCGTTTAGAACGTCGCGAATTGTCCAGCGGCGGCGGCCCGTCAACTCCGATGATGTTGATGAGGAAAATGTCAAGAATTCAGAACATCGTGTTCTTTGATATACGGTGGAGCTAAAAATGCCAGCAGCCAAAGCGACTGAGCCCGATCATCGGCGCCGATCAAGAAGGGGCAACCAAAGCTCAAAAATTTTATGTCCTCATGCCGGATATTCGCGGTGGCGGTTCACGGCTGTTGATCTCAAAGGCCTCAGATGACTCCATTTATTGAGCAAAGGCATCTCAAGAATGGTGCCTTGTTAAAGTCTCTTGTCAAAGAAGGACTGGTTGATCTGGAGGTACTGCACACAAGCTGATTCGCCTGCGGATCCAGGAGTAACCGCCAAAAAGGTGGAAGCAAATGACACCCCGCTATAAGCAAATTTTCGATATCGTCGACCAATTGAGCAGCAATTTACATTGTCCCGTCGGTTTTTCGAAGAATCGTAGCGATATTGTAAAAGATACGCATCGCCAATTCCTTATGGCGTTGATAGCACTTGGTTTTACCGAGGAGGAGATCGAAGCGGCAACGGGCGGATTATTCAAACTCGTCGAAAGACGCCTTTGCGCGATTTACAGATGCAGCCGAGCGATTTTTAAGTCGGGGCAACCTTGCTAGCGGCCATATGCCGTGCCTGCAACACCACAAGAGCGCTGCTACCCCGAGGGAGAGCCTTGTATTTCATAAATGCTTCTGATTCCCGGTGTTCCTGCAAATAACACATTATCCGAATGATGGATAATCTCCTGACTGTTTAAATGAGAACATTGGTGCTTTGCGAATGCTCTATTATCATGCCCAGTTCTGGGGATATCTATCATTTGTACTTGACGGAATATCACGTGATTGAATAATTGGATCACTGATGTCTATCAGTTCTGAGGCCCGGCTCCCACCCGCTGCTAACGCCCCGGCCGGGCCTCTTAATTCAGGCTACCTCTCCGGCCTTGGGCTGAGCACCTCTGTATTGAGCGCACGTTGTCGAGGCTACAAATAGTTAGGGGGATTCCATTCTCGGCCCGGCTGGAACGGGGTGCTGAACCCATTTGTCCGGAAACTTCCGCCCAACTGTTTGAGCTCTATTCCGAGTGCCGGTTTGTAGATCACGCTGCCCTTCGTGGCTGGTTTAAGACGGTGGTCCGGGCCAATAGCAACCCTCAGATTTTCTAGAGCACGTCCGCTGAACGCGGAATCGCGTTAAGGATTCCCTTGTTGGCCGAACTCTGGTTCCATTGCCCCGACTGGTGATTTGGTCGGAGGCAATATGACGCGAGCTTTCAGTGATGATCTTCGT
>NZ_QOZG01000032.1 GCF_003335045.1 Paramesorhizobium salinisoli | reverse complement strand
TGCCGGCGGCGACGATTGCCTCAAGCCGAGCCCGATCGCCGGCGGTGACGTCAAATGTGATCCCTGTGCGCATAGGGAATCGTCGCACATCCGACATTGGATTCATTCGTCTCGATCAATCAACTAGTTCACGCCCATACGGGCGCGGTAATAGGGACTTTCGGGCAATCCATGCCAGCCATTCTTGCGCGGCGGCTGCGCATTGATGCGACCATGGTCTTTGGAACATGTCATTATAATTGCGTGAGCGTGCTGAGCGCCATTGATTTGGCTGAACACATTCTGGCGCATGAGGATGAAGACGCCAGAGTGTTGATTTTGGTCGGCGAAAATGCCCGGAACATGGAAATCCGTATTATCCCGAATGTTGCTATTGTGGGAGATGCGGCCTGCGCCGCGTTGGTACGGCGCAATGGCGACAACGACCGCCTGCTCGGACTTGCTATCCATGTCCACAGTGGCTTTTCCGAGGGGATATGGCTTTCGGGCGCCTCGAGCGCCAGCCGCGCCTACGACGAGTACTTCCGGACATGGTTATCCGAGGTGATTGAAGACGCTCTCGGCAAGACCACCATCGGGCTGCACGAAGTCAGTTGGATTTTGCCGCATAATGTCAATGTCTGGATGTGGCGCAAGGCGGCCGCTTTTCTGGGTTTCCCAATTGAGCGCGTCTTTTTGGAAAACGCTCGGCAATTCGCCCATTGCCAGGGTGCCGACATGCTTCTCAACCTGGAAGAACTCAAACGTAGCAAGTCTCTCAGAAAAGGCGACTATTACCTCATGGCTACCGCTGGGGTCGGCGGCATTTTCGGCGCAGCGGTATTTCAGCACTAGCGCCACTCTAGCAGTACGCACATAAGCAAGGAAAGGAACTATCCATGAACAGCCAACTTGTCCCAAACGCGGGAACTCTCCTGACTACAGGCAGCATACTCAAGATCTGGATGATAGAGTTCTTTATGTGCGAATTGATAATAATCCTCTTTGTGGTTCTCAAACCGTCGACAAACGCATTTACGATGTCAATCGGCAAGGGCATCGTTGCGTCTTCCGGTGACAAATTGACCGACTTCATAGTTCTTTCAATCTTCGTCTGCCTGTTAACCGCATTCACTTCCATTTTGCTCTGGGCCGGACAGACCGTGCTGAGCTGGATTGCGCCGTTGACCTTCCGCTTGCGTTGATCGCCGCCAGCCTGATTCTTCGCAACTCATTGAGTAGATATCTTCACCATGAATAAATCAGCGCATGCCATCGGCAATCCCTTTCCGGTTATCGACGACTGTATGGTCGTCGGCGGCATACCTATCACCCGGCTGGCCGAACGCGTCGGACAAACGCCCTTTTATGCCTATTCCCGCAGCAAGGTAGCAGCACAGGTCGAGTTGCTGCGCAGAGTTATTCCGGCCGATATCAAGCTTCATTACGCAATCAAAGCCAATCCTTTTCCGATGCTCGTCCGCCATGTAGCCGAATTGGTCGACGGTTTAGACGTCGCCTCTAGCAGAGAGATCAACCTTGCACTCGATACAGGCACGACGGCCCACGACATCAGCTTTGCTGGTCCGGGCAAAAGGGATGCCGAATTGCGTCAAGCTATCGCCGCCGGCATCCTCATCAACGCCGAGTCTTCCAATGAAACGCGGCGAATCCACGCTATTGCCCAGCAGCTTGGAATTTGCGCACGCGTAGCCCTTCGCATCAACCCTGCCTTCGACCTGAAAGCTGCAGGTATGAAGATGGGCGGGGGCCCGAAGCAGTTCGGCATCGATCAGGAAGAGATAGCTGGGGTGCTGAACGACTTACGCCAGCGCGACGACTGGCTCGCTTTTGAGGGTTTTCAGCTCTTTCCTGGCTCGCAGAATCTCAACGCCGACAATATTATCGACGCGCAAAACGCAGCGCTCGACGTTGTTGCCGCGCTGGCTGAGGCTGCGCCCGGCCCAGTGCGATGCTTTAATCTGGGCGGCGGCTTCGGCGTACCCTATTTCCCCGGAGACCGGGAGCTTGACGTAGTCCGCGTAGGCGAGGCCATGCATCGCCTTACGGAAAAAGCGAAGGCAGTGCTTGGCGAACTGGAAATTGTGCTCGAACTGGGTCGTTATCTTGTCGCATCGGCCGGCCTCTATGTAACGCGCATCACTGACCGAAAAATTTCGCGCGGGGAAATATTCCACATAGTCGATGGCGGCATGCATCATCATCTCGCGGCCTCGGGGAATCTCGGACAGATCGTGAGGCGCAATTATCCCGTTCTGTGCGGGAATCGCGTCAATGGCGTAAGCCGGGAGGTTGCCACCATTGTGGGGCCGCTTTGCACCCCACTGGACCTTTTGGCCGACAAGATGGAAATAGCGACGGCCGATGTCGGCGACCTGGTTGTTATCCTGCAGTCTGGCGCTTACGGTCTGAGCGCAAGCCCTGTCGGCTTCCTGAGTCAGCCGTCCGCGCTTGAAGTGTTGGTGGATTAAGTAGTGGAGTTTTCGGGGCACTCCGATTCCATCTTCTGCTTCGAAGTGATATAGCCCCTACGGGCTATGGCGCATTGCGCCGCAAGCTTCGGGGAGCGTAACGAATGCCAAGCGTACCACTGCCATTCGTCACGGCGCTACTGCTCATCATTTTGTTTGTGCGGCTGATACGGCAGAGCGAGCCCGCCCTGCGCTCGGCGACGGTTTTTGTCGGAGTATGTGCGCTTCTTTCTGCTGTAGTGGGCCTGCGCTGGACCTTTGACAGCCAAGCTTTCCGCTTTATCCAGCCGATCGCCGCCGCGCTGCTACCGGCTAGCGCTTGGCTAGCCTTCGCCCAGCTTGCCGGTCGGCGTATGCTGGCGCGCAAGTGGGTGCATGTTGTGCCAATTGCCCTGGTGATCGTCCTATCCGCTACATGGATGCAACTGCATCCGCCGATAGATCTTGTTCTGGCTCTGATTTTCTTCGGTTATGGAATTGCGATTTTGCGCCTGAGCCTTAAAGGCGTGGACACGTTCGGTGCCGCTCGTCTGGCCGATGCGCCGACGGCGCGCAATGCGGCGGCCATTGTTGGCTTTGCATTAATCCTGACTGGTATTATCGATGTTCTTCTTGCGGGCGACTTCGGTTTTTATCGGGGCGCGCACTCAGCGCTGATTGTGGCGATCGCTAATATGCTAATGCTGCCTGTCATCGCCTATGCGATTGCAATGGTAGGCCTGAGCGCAGCGCCCGCCGATGCGATGGAGAATGCGGAGGAAGCTTCGATACACTCCAACTCTTCCGAAGCGTCTGACGCCGACTACACCGGAACGCTGGAAGCCATCGACCGACTGATGCGCGAGAAAAAGCTGTTCCGCGATCCAGACCTTACGCTGGATCGGCTCGCGCGGCGTGCCCTCATTCCTGCGCGGCAGATTTCAGCTGCGATCAATCGCGCCCATGGCAAGAACGTATCGCAGTCCGTCAATGATTATCGCATTGAGGAAGCCAAGTCGCTGCTTCTGAATACCAATCTTCCGATAACGAGCATCATCTTCGACGTTGGATTTCATACCAAGTCTAACTTCAATCGCGAATTTCTCCGCCTCACCGGCATGACCCCAAGCGGTTTTCGTGAGCGCAACGAACTCAATCGGACGTCTTCGCCGGAATAGTCTCAGCAAGGAAGGGCAATATCCGCTCGACAGTTTGACGATGAATGGCGGCGCGTCCGATCGTTCCACCATCCCGGCATAAAATAACGTCGGCGGGCGATTCCTGCGCCAGTATTTTTTCTGCTTCCGGCTTGCAAAGCTGGGTGAAGCTGAAATGCATCGCATCGATGATCTCGGCATGCTGGACAAGGTTGCTCGGCAGGTATTGCATCAAATAACCCGATTCCATCTGCGCGGGCAGACCACCCATTTCTGTCCCAGCACTAATAATGAGAAACGGCTTTCGAATGCGCTCCAGACTGTCGGGCGTAAAGCCGCGGGCCATTCCGATGTCGAGTGTCACAAATGCGCCGATACGGCGGTCGCGCATGTCGGCATCAAGCGGGTTCTCGGTACCAACGCGCGTGGAAATACCGAGCTGCCGCGACAATCCGCAGGTAAATGGATCTGGGTGGCTGCGACATTCGGCGGCAAATCCGTCGGCGTCAAAGCGGGCGCCGGCAAGCGCCGCCACCGTCCACGCGCCGAGCGAATGGCCAATCGCGGCAATGCGGCTTGAATCGATTCGCCCAACTGACACCGGCTCAGTCAGCAAAGTGTCGATGAGGCGGCTGATATCACGTGGACGCTCCCATAGTTTCTCCGCCTCGACGGGGTTCATGTTCACTATCGACGTCCCGGGATGGTTCGGAACCGCTACAATATATCCGTTCCTGGCAAGCTCGACGGCCAACCAGCTGAGACTGCGCCAACTACCGTTGAACCCATGGGAAAGGAGTGCCAAAGGCCGCGCCGCCTTTCCAGATGGTGGCGCATCACGATAGGCACTTACGCCGTAGAGGATCGCGTTTTCGCCGATAATCTCCGGCGCGCCGTGCGCTCTGGCTGGATACCAGAGCGTCGCATGAAATGGTCGCTCGCTGGCCGTCCGATCGACCACTTCGATCTCGCGATAGCCGACCGCCTCGAGTGCATGCGCGGGCGAAAGTGAGAGGATGCCTAGCACTGAAACGAGTAGCAGAAATTTAATCATCAATGGAGCTCCAAATTTGTCATTGCGCATTTCTGCCACGTGCCCGCGCAATTGGAGACCTGAATCGCGATTTAGTACGTGGCAAGCGCCTACACCTAAAAACCGGAAAACAGGCTCGGCTTTGCCCTGCAACTTTGCGCATTGCGATATCCGGGCCGTGTGTTGGCTACGGGCGAGATGATTCCGCGCGAAGTCCTTTCCTTTATTGGCGCTCAGCTCGGCATTCCGGCCGATGCGCTTCTCACCTATGCCACCCGGCGTCAGACCCGCCAGCAGCACATGGACACGCTACGCGAAATCTACGGCTACAAGACGTTCTCGGGCCGTGGTGCCCGTGATCTGCGGGACTGGCTTTTCGATCAGGCTGAAGATGCCAGATCGAACGAGGACCTTGCCCCCCATGGTATCTACTCAGATCCCTATCAGACTTAGAGAATATTAAGCGAACGTTGGAAGAACGAAGGGCCAATTTTGAAATGGCGGCCGCTAACGCGGCTTGGTCCCCTTTCTTAAAGGGGGGAAAGACGTTCGGCCGTCTCTCCCCCGCAATGGTGAAAACCGGTCTCCCCGTCCTTCCGCGCTCGAGCCCGCCGGCGCCGCCGGCGAACCCTCACTTGTGCAGGACCTGGCGCGAGGATCCGCATGCGCGGATCTTCGCTGGCCCTTCGGGCGGGTGATCCCTCCGGTTTTGCTTGTTGCCCCCCTCTCTCCGGCCGGATCGCCGACTGCACGGGAGCAGGAGCGGGGCTCCTGCCCCTTGCGGGACAGGAAGACCGCTTCGCGGGAAAAAAGGAGAGAAACCATGCAGATTGACGCCACCTACAGTCCGGAAGACAACAAACTTCGCCTTTACGCGTCGTCCCGTCTCGACGCTGAAACCTTTGCGCGCGTGAAGGCGGCGGGTTTCAAATGGGCTCCGAAACAGGAGCTATTCGTCGCCCTGAAGTGGACGCCGAGCCGTGAAGATTTGGCAATAGAACTTGCCGGCGAAATTCAGCCGGAAGAAATGACGATTCGGAATGAAACGGCCTGCCATCTATTCGCGCCCGTCAAAGCCGCTCACCATTCCAGTGCAGAGGCGCAGCTTCGGCGCCGTGGAACTGATAGAAGTGTCCGAGCCGGTTACGGTCGACAAGTTCACGGAATGCCATGTCACCCCGTCAGATGTTGCGGCGCGCATGGTCGAATATCTCGGCCCCCAAGGTGATTATCTCACCTTGGAGCCGAGCGCGGGCACGGGGCAACTGACCCGCGCCCTGCTCGCTGCCGGACATAGCCGGTATGAATTAACGCAGATCGAGCGCCACACGCCGCTTGCGAGCGGTCTTCATCAGTTCGGGCCGGTCATCAACCGATGTTTTTTGGAATGGGCGGCAGAGGTCACGGGACGGGTGGAGTTTCCCCGCATCGTCATGAACCCGCCATTTCGTGAGGTGCGGAAGCATGTTGCGGCCGCCCTCACGCTGCTAGGGCGCGGCGGGCACTCCGAACCGGCCCGCCTGGTCGCCCTCGTCCCGATCACGTTCAGCCACCCGGACGCGGAGACGCTGGAGATTCTGCCGGTCGATACATTTACCACAGCGAAGGTGAACACCAAGATTGTCAGGATTACAAAGCCATGAGCCGCTACTACATCAGCCTGCACAACAAGGGCCGCACGGACGGCGGAGCCGTCATCGGCTATGACAAGCCGTTGCGCACGTTCTTTCTGCAAGGCTTCTTTGACGAGGAGTCCGACATTGACGAGCCGGAAATCTGGCTTGGAACCTGCCTCGAGGAATTTCCGACGCTGGAATTTATCGTGGAAGAAGCCCGGACACGCGACTACGAGATCGGCGGCCTGAAACATGTCGATGTTATCGCCATGCTGGCCGAGGCCGGACACAAGCATGAGCCGACGATTTGGGAGCGGCTTGGGCTAATCTTTTAGGCCAAAAAGGTCAGTAGAACCTTGCGTTATTCTGGGTTTTCTGTATTATCTTGATAATCAAGGAAAGGCGAGTGCCATGACCAACAAAACCGTTTCGACTGCCGAGTTTATGCGCCATTTCGGGCGCTATCACGATGAGGCCAAGCGTCACCCCATTACCCTCACCAAGCACGGACGCGCTTCCGTGGTCGTGGTGCCTATCGAGCTTTTTGAACGCATGACAGGTAACGAAGACCCACGCCGCGCCTACGGCGCAGGCGAGATGCCCCGTGACCTGGCCAATATGTTCCTGGAGCAGCTAGAACTGGATTCCGCCGACTATCAGGCATCGAATGATGACTGATCGTTTCGGCAAAGGTGATATCGTCGGTTATCCCTATCTATGGCGCTGGCAGGAAGAGGAAGGCCGCGAGCATGGCGAGAAGGACCGCCCGGTCTGCCTGATCCTTTCCAAGCGCGACGACAAGGGTAACACTCATGTCCTGTTGTTGCCGATTTCGGCAACACCGCCCTTCGAGGGACAGGCCGCCCTCGAAATTCCAACGCTGGAATTGCAACGGGCGAAACTCTCGACCTTCAAGCGCGGCTGGATCACCGTGAGCGAGTGCAATTACGATATCCTGGAAAAATCGTTTCACTTCGACACCCGGCAAAAGCCGCGCGGCAAATTCAGCGGCCTCTTTCTTGAGGGAGTCCGCAAAGCCTTTGCGCCGTTCCTCGCAGCAGGAAGCGCCCGCGTAGACCGAACACGATAGGAGCTCACATGGCACTCGCACTCAAGCCCAAGGCCCCGGCCATCACCCCCGAGGAAATGCAGCGCCGCCGCAAGATGGTACGCAGCGCCTTTCGGTCGAATGCCATGGAGGGCCTTCGACCGAACCCGGCCTGCCAGCCGGTCTTTGACGCCTACATCGTCGGCGAGATCGAGCTTGACGAAATGATGCCCCGCGTGAGGGCCATTCTTGGCATCAAGTAGGCATGTCGTTCACGCTTGCTGACGGCATCACCCTCAAAAACAAGATCGGGGCCGAGACACACGACGCGCTAGAGGCGGCCGAGCATCCGGTGATCGCGATCCGGTTGATCGAGCTGCGCGACGGTTTCGGCCCGAGGCGACATTCGACGCGGCCTCTTTGCAGGCGCTCCACAAGCACCTGTTCCAGGACGTGTTCGAGTGGGCCGGACATTTACGGCACGAAACCTTCACCTTCGACGACGGCATGCAGGCTTCAATGCCCGCCATGCACAAAGCCGGCGGCAAGGATTTTGCGATCGGCAACGAGATCGACAGAGGCTTGCAAAGCCTCATGTCGGATCTCGAAAGCCGCGATTTCCTGCGCGGCCTTGATCGCGAGACCTTCTCCCATCAGGCGGCGGAGGCCTTCGCGCAGATCAATTCCATCCATCCTTTCCGAGAGGGCAAGGGCCGCACGCAGCGCGAATTCTTCGCTGCCCTGGCCGAAAGGGCAGGGTACCCGCTCGAATTCGGCGTGATTTCCGCCGAACGCATGGCGTTTGTCTCGATCGCGGCCCATGAGGACCGCGATCTAGCGCCATGCGTCGCATGTTCGCGGAAATCACGGACCCCGAGCGCGTCAACGCGCTCGAGGTCGCGCAGCAGGCCATTGAACGCTTCCGGCCGGCTCAGGCGCCGCATGTCACGGCATGGGACGGCACCTACATGGCAACGACCGAGCCGGGGCAGGACTATAGCGGCCGGTTCAGCGGCGCGGCCGGCCCGAACTTCATGATGCAGAGAGATGACGGCGCAATCATCATCGGCAATGCCGTCGATCTGCCGACACCGTATCCTCAATCCGGCGCGCAGTTCGCCTTTACGGCGTCCGATCCCCGTGCGCCTCAACTGGCGCAAGAACAGTCACGCGCACCGCTCATTGCCTCCCTCACAGAGTGGCCGCAAGGCGTCGAGGCGACTGTCGCCGCCCGTGTTGAAGCGCGGCCATCAATGGAAGCGGCAACGGGCCGCCTGGAGGCGGCCGTCGCCGCCGTCTGGCAACAGCCGCAAGCCGTGCTTGCCGAGTTGCGCAACCGTGTGGACGTCCAACAGACGCCTGTTTCCGCCTTCGCGAGCGACATGCGGACAAAACCGGATTCGTTCGGAGAGCTCCACGGGGCCGAAACCTCTTCGGCCGCGACGACGCCGCCCGCGAGAAGGCGCTTGCCGCCGTGCCGTTGGCCGTCGCAGCACTGCACGACTATGGGCAGGTGCGTTCCACGCTTACCGCCGACCTCACTCGCGACGAAGAGCGGTTCCGGTCATTGATGCGCGAGCCCATCAATGACCTGTCACCCGCCGCCCGCGAGCTCGTCGGCCGGATCGAAAAAGCCCCGGCTCATGAAGTCAGCGCGCTTGTCCGAAATGGCGATCACGAACAGACATTCGGGGAACTGCGCGGCTTCATTGCAAGCGTGCGGGAGCGCTTCGGCGTTCCCGGCTCGCTTGAGCTCGACCGGGATCGTCTCGCGCAGGCAATCCCGAACGCCACGCCCGAGCGCGTCCGGGCGTTCTCTTCCGGCTTTTCCCGCGCCGAATTCATCGCTTCCCGCGTCGTTACCGTTCAGCAGGCCAACACCTTGCAGATGACCCAGGACAATCAGCACAGCCAGAGCAAGGGGAGAAGCTTCGAGTTTTAGTTGCAGACGGTTGCAAGGCGATCCAGCATCTTGCTAAGTATCGCAATTAGTCCAGCAACAAGATCGAGGCTCGTCCGCATGAAGAAATCCTGCCTTGCCGCCTTTGCGCTCATCGCCGTTTCCGGCTGCACCACACACGACTACACGGCAGTCTGCCTCACTGAAAAAGGGCCTATCAGCGAGGGCGCAACCTACCAAGGCAAGACCTGTAGCAAGCCAGAGCTCTACAATCTCGTCGAAAAGCCCAACCTGGTGATGTGGTAGCAGCAGGGATATGCAGGTTACATACGCATTTATCAGTCGACCTCGACATTCTCAACCCGGCCGTTGCGCCCAACGTCAGCGGCCCCATCGGGGGCGGATGGTCGGTGGAACAATTGATAGCGACGATAAGAAGTATTCTGCGGGCTGAGACCGTCAACAGCGTCTCGTTTGTTGAAGCCGGCCCAACAGAACGCCCGGGGTCCAGGGTCAACTGCCGAGGAAATCCTATCCGTATTGAGCGAGTAATACCCAATGTCACATGACTGCAATCTGATTGCGATCAACGAATATGAGATAGATCCAGCCAAAACCACCAAGATTGTCAGCCTTTTGGACGAGTGTTTTCCTGATACCTTCGACGGGAGGTCTTACTTCAAGCAGTTGCCGCACTTTCGTTATCTGGTGTTTCAAAATGAAGCTCTGATTGGTCATATGGGAGTTGACCACCGCGTCATAAAGGCTGGAGGCAAGGCTATTCGGATATTTGGAATTATTGACCTTTGCGTTAAGCCAGATCATCGCCGTACCGGCATTGCCGGACGTCTCTTGCGTTCAGTTGAAGCGCTTGCAGAGAAGTCCAACGTGGATTTCCTTGTCTTGATGGGCGACGACGACACTCTTTACAAATCGAACGGGTTCGAACACGTTTCGCCAGCAATGACGAGATGGCTCGCTGTGGAGGACGTAGAAAGCGTATCCGTCATAGAAAAAGATCTTTCTAATTGCTTTCTTATAAAGGGCATGAAGTCTGACAATTGGCCAAAGGGCAAAATTGATATGTTAGGGCACCTCTTTTAGTGACCGGCCAGGATCCGGGGCACGCGTGCCGGTCAAGGCGCTGAAGCGCTCCGATGGGGCCAAGGGCGGCCTGCCTGCGTACGACCCGGTGATGTTCAAGATCATGGTTCTGCAGGCGCTTCGCGATGGCTTTCTGCGCTGCTTGGCGGAATGTTATCGCCCGGAAATCTGCCCCGGTTACACGATGACGTTCTCCGTAGACGCCATGATTTTGAGCAAATATCGCGGTAGGGATGCCCATTGCTGGGCACCCCCCGCACAGATCCGGACGAGCGGAGAGAGAACGTCATCGCTCTCGGCCCCAGCGGCACGGGCAAGACGCATGTAGCACTCGGCCTGGGCCTGGCCGCCTGCCAGAAGGGATTGTCCGTCGGCTTCACCACGGCCGCAGCCCTG
>NZ_QOZG01000031.1 GCF_003335045.1 Paramesorhizobium salinisoli | reverse complement strand
CTTCATCTCCGGCGGCAACATGCCCGCGTATTTCTTCTTCCAGTTAAAATAGGTTGCCTGGCTGATTCCCGCCTTCCGGCAGATCTCCGCAACCGGCATACCTTCATCACCCTGCTTCAGGATGAATACCTTTTGAGCATCCGAAAACTGCGATGCCTTCATCGCTTTCCGTTCCTTTCCCAGCCAGGAAAAGCCACCGGAAAACTCTAACCTTAACTGGTCCAGTTTGAAGGGGGCAGATCACCCGTGGCAGGTCAGGCTCTGTGGCATGCCCCCCGAAAGCTGTCCAACTTTCAGGGGGCAGTTCAAATTGGGAAGGCTTTCGTGTCAGTATTGCGATTGCGATCAAAACTTATAGGCGACGCCGAGACGAACCCCATGCGACTTGAAGTCGGCGTTGTATTTGTAGCCGTCCATACTATATTCCTTGCCGCCGAGATCGGTATAGCGATATTCGAGGCGCAGGATTACATTGTCAGTCGCGGCATAATCAACACCGGCGCCCGCCGTCCAACCCGCGCGGGTTTTCTTTTCGCTAAAGCTCCTACTTCCCAAACCGACGACTGTAAGACTACCGCTGGTCTCGAGTTGGCCGAAGGCGACACCACCAGCAATATAGGGCAGGAAGCGGCCAACCGCATAGCCGGCGCGAGCGCGCATCGCTCCCTCCCAGCGCAGCTGGCTTTCAAGGGAGCCCGAAACGCCATCATAGTCGTCGCTTCCTTCACGGCTTTTCTTAAGATTGGCATAGTTGACATCGGCATCGACACCGAGAACAACATTGTTGCCGGTTTCGAAATTGTAGCCGGCATAGATGCCGCCGAGGAAGCCGGTCGGTTTCATCTCGGCAGACAAAGTGCCCTTATAATTGGATTGACCCCATCCATAGCCCACCTGGGCACCGCCATATGCCCCCGCCCAGGTGAAGACGGGAGCCGATTTTTCCACATATGCCGGGGCAGGCTCTTGAACCATAACGGCGTCCGCTGCATGAGCGCTGGTTGCGGCATATAGTGTGATTGCGGAAGTTACGACGAAAAATCTTATCATGGGATTACCTTCAATACTGGGGGTGGCAAGCCGAGACCTACCGATAAATTAGCCGCTTATCTGGACTAAACTGAACTGGAAGTGAAACAGGTGCAGCACATCCAGCGGGTGCCCAAAATAACCAATCGTTAGATGTCCTGATAGGGGCGCCATCGCCCCTATTTCACAAAGCGGATAACCGGGGACAATGCCCGAAACGTTAAGCTCCTTCCGCTCCAACGCAGGAAGCCAAAAGGAGATGTGCTTTCGAAGCAGGCGGCAAAGCCAGAGACAATATCCGTTTCCTTCGCTTCGAAACGGCGGACTGAAGCGCCTGGTCGTCAATGGGATAGAAGATGACCTTGTCGAGCTTTACATCGGCTGCATCCCAATATTCAGGGTTCTTCTCGACGGTGTCAACGGCGGAGTAAAGACCGGCACGCGGCGGCGCAAAAGTCGGCCACCTTGGCGCGCGCATGAGACTCGTGGTAGGGCGTAGCCCGAGCGGGGTCTCATGCGCGTATTGTGATTATTTGAAGGATTTCAGCCGGCCTTTCGGGCGCGGCTTTGATGATCTGATCAAGGCTATGGGTATGAGCGGTATCTCCAAGAGATGGGGCCGTCTAATCGCACGTGGGCTGTGAAGCATTCTGATGTTGAAACGACATTGCCGGGTGCATGGTTGTCTTCGCGGTCGACATTAGCCGCTGCATGATGGAGCTCCGCGGAACGAGCCTTCAATGTGGACGACGCATTCAGCTGAGACAGCGATGCAACCCCATCAACGGAATGGCTCGGCTCACGTCCGGCAGGGACGTTTCGGCGTTCAGACGTTGAACGCTATGCAGGTTAGGTTGCGGCTCCCGCATTCGGATTAAAGAACTCACCAGTCTTCAGCATTGTGTGCATGATCACCGCAAGTTTGCGCGCCACAGCCACGGCGGCTCTTTTGAAGCCTATCCGTTCCCGGAAGGGCGCCCTGCGCTTCGGCAACGTGCCGGAGCCGGCGTTGCGGGATGACGATGTTCTGGTCGAGATCCACGCGGCCGGGCTCAATCCTCTGGATTCCAAGATCCGGGATGGAGAGTTCAAGCTCATCCTGCCCTATCGCCCGCCCTTCATCCTGGGACATGACGTGGCCGGAACCGTGGTTCGGGTCTGATCGAAAGTGCGGCAATTCAAGCAAGGCGACGAGGTCTATGCCCGGGCACATGATGGCCGGGTCGGGACTTTCGCGGAATCCCTTGCCGTGAACGAAGCCGACGTGGCGCTGAAGCCAAAAAACCTCACCATGGAGGAAGCGGCTTCGATCCCTCTGGTGGGGCTGACGGCCTGGCAGGTGCTGGTCGAGCGAGCTGGTCTGCGAAAACGGCCAGAAAGTTCTCATCCATGCTGGCTCGGGGGGCGTATTCGCGCCGTTCTGGCCCGGTGAAACGCGGCCACGTAACGAAGCACCGAGAACGGCTCAATGGCATAGTCGAACTCACCGGCGTGGCCGAACCGCAGCTGCACGCGAAGTTTCTGGCCTGGGACAGCGACCATGTCGTCGTCAGCAGTCTGAACTGGGGTTCGCAGTCAGGTCTCGAGGACAATCCACTGGATGAAATCGCCTCTATCTGGAGGGCCCGAATCTGTCGACGGCGTTGCTTGAAAGGTTCGAAGCCGAATGCGAGTGACCGCGCCCATTTCATGGTCTCTGTGTGATCGCAGTCCCTGACGGTTCAACGTGAGCCCGATACCGGACCAGCGGTTGATGAATTGATTCCATTTGGTCTGGCAGTAACGCTTGCAATGTCTGGTGTCACCGAAATCTACGAACAGGTTCGCGACCGCCTGCGTGTGCTCCGCTCCGTCAGCAAGCACGCTAAGAACCGTTTCATACGGGAGGCGAGGAAACAGTAAGCATTTCTGTGAGGGCTTCGCCGGTAACGGTTTGTCCGAAGATTGTAACATGTTTCGGACTTCACTTGACATGTCCGAATGTAGCATATTTCGGACATGATGAATCTGGCCAAAGCTACCGATCTACGCTCTCGCCTGCTGGCTCGAGTCGCCTCCCAACCTGATGAGGTCTGGACGCCAGGTGACTTCGCCGATCTCGGCGGCCGCGATGCCATCGACAAGACGCTCCAGCGTCTCGCTGCGGCCGGTGAACTGCGCCGCGTCGATCATGGGCTCTATGACCGGCCGCGAAAAAACACGCTGACCGGTCGCCCCGCTGTTCCTGACTACCGCGCTGTGATCCGTGCCGTCACCCGTCGCGACCAGGCGCGCGCTGTTATCGACGGCATGACCACTGCCAACGATCTCGGACTTACCACGGCTGTGCCCGCGCGCATCGCGGCGCTGGTCGATGCACGGCTAGACCGATCAAACTGGGCAACCAGGAGATCCACTTCAAGTTCGCCGCACCGAGCCGGCTCTACTGGGCCGACCGGCCCGCGATGCGCGTCGTCCAGGCCCTGCATTGGCTGCAGGATATGCTGACCCAGGACAGCGAGCGCGAGCGTATTCAAGCAGTGCTGCGTCGCTTGTTTGCCGATCCAAAACACGGCAAGGCGATCCGCGACGACCTGCGCGCCGGTCTCTCCGCCCTGCCGATCTGGATGCAGGAATTCCTGCGCGACTGATCACGCCCTCTGAGGCCGAGGCGGTGCAGCAGTGAGTACAGCCGCTTACAGGCAGATCATTGGCACACCCGCGCGGGACCGGCTCGATCTGTTTCTTGCGACCGCCAACCGCCTCGGGGCGCCGGTTGGCAACATCGAAAAGGATTTCTGGGTCTGCTGGACCTTGAACGCACTCTACCACGAAAGGCCCTGCCGGCGCGCCGCGCCTCCTCTTCAAAGGCGGCACATCACTCTCAAAAGCTTACGGTCTGATTGAACGCTTCTCGGAAGATATCGGTGCGCCGTGACGGCGCGGGAGGGTAGTATGACATAGTTGAAACCCTCCTAGCTTTGCTGATTTTCGACCGACGGCTGCAATGCCGTCCCTCTCGTGGGAGCAACGAGAGGAAGGGGACCGAAAAGCTGAACCGGGTGTCGCCGGTCCGGTGTCATAAGCAGATCGGTCTGAACTGTACCGGACGGGCGCCATCACTACCGGGCCGGGCTACCGCAGTGCTCATGGTGAGACAACGAAGTGCGTGGTTGAAGCCTCTGTATATATCCGAGAAGTCTCCCAACCGTGATGGCGGGGGAGACAAGCAGCGCGGTCAGACATGGCAGGGCTCAATGTTCCCTGCTGAGGGGTGCGAGAAATACGCACCCGGAGTGGGCAGGCTCCTCCAACCCATTCTCCGCATCGCCAGGGGTATAGCGCACCACCTACAGGCACGAAGGTTGAAAATCGGAACACGGGAACTTGGACCGTCTGCCCGGCAGGAACCGGGCTAGCCGCGACGACCGGAGACGGGCGTGTTCAAGGGCGGAGCCTCCGTAGTAGTCGGAGCCCGGGAAAGCCGGGCACATGGCGAAGGGAGGCAGGAAGACGATCGGTCAGCATGACGGAGGAGTGATCTGTGGACACGGATCATCGAGCTGATGAAGCTTGGGTACTCGGCGTTCAGCGCAGATTGTATCAGTGGAGTAAGGCGAATCCCGACGATCAATGGCGGGACATGTGGGGCTGGCTGACAGACCCGCGCATGTTGCATCATGCTTGGCGCCGTGTGTCGTCCAATAAGGGCGGTCGCACAGCCGGGGTCGACGGGATGACCGTGGGACGCATCCGGAAAAAGGGAGAGCAACGCTTCCTCGACAGGCTTCAGGCCGAATTGCGCTCGGGCGCATACCGGCCAAGTCCGGCGAGGCGCAAGCTCATCCCCAAAGCCGGTAAACCGGGGCAGTTCCGGCCCTTGGGCATTCCCACGATCAAGGACCGCGTCGTCCAAAGCGCGGTCAAAGCACTTCTGGAGCCAATCTTCGAGGCGCAGTTCTGGCGTGTTTTCTATGGGTTCAGACCCGGACGGAGCACGCATGGCGCCTTGGAGCATATCCGCAGGGCAGCCCAGTCGCATAAGCGCGGCGGGGATACCCGGCGGCACGGGATGCCATATCCGTGGGTCATCGAGGGAGACATCAAGGGCTGCTTCGACAATATCAACCATCACTATCTGATGGAACGGCTACGCAAACGCGTCGCCGACCAGCGGGTGGCACGGTTGGTCGGGCAGTTCCTGAAGGCCGGTGTGCTGGCGGAGGAGCAGTTCTTCCGTACGGAAGCCGGAACCCCGCAGGGTGGGATCATATCACCGCTGCTCGCCAACATTGCGCTCAGCGCGATTGAGGAGAGATATAGACGGTGGGTGCATCCTGATCCGACGGGGAGGTTCTCCCGACAATCGATACTCTCGGCGGCATCGAGTAGACGTATGTGGGATCGCAAAGCAGGACGATGCGTCTGCTTCCCCATACGCTATGCGGACGACTTTGTGGTGCTGGTCTCCGGTACGCAGGAAGAGGCTATCGCGGAGAAATCTGCGCTGGCGGATTACCTACGGGAGATGACAGGCCTCGAGTTGTCACCGGAAAAGACGAAGATCACAGCCATGACGGACGGGTTCGAGTTCCTCGGGTTCCGCTTCGTAATGCAATGGGACAAACGCTATGGGTATTGCGCACGCGTGCTTATACCGAAGGCCAAATCCCGCGATCTTCGTCGTAAGGTCAAGGAATGCACGGGGCGTAGCAGCACCGTTAGCACCCTTGGCGCCAAGCTTCAGGAGCTCAACCCAATCCTGCGTGGGTGGGCGAATTACTTCCGTTTCTGCTTCGGAGCGAGCAACGTGTTTACCAGTCTCGACTGGTACGCCGGGGATAGGCTCTGGCGTTGGCAGCGCAAGGTTCGTCCAAAAGCCAACGCAGGCGAGATTGCAAAAGGCCGACAACGCAGCAGCCGTCGATCGACGGTTCGGCTGTGGCGCGACGGTTCTGTCGAGCAGTATATACTCGCATGGACCCCCGTCGGTCGGTTCCGTCTCGCATGGATGGGAACGCCACACTTCGCCACGTCTTCTGGCGAGCCGGATGCATAACGAAAGGTGCAAGTCCGGTTCTGCGAGGGGTGGTGAGAAACGGGCCGCCGTGAGGCGGCATCCGCGTTCGCCACCTACTCTTCACATCACCGTGTTCCGCGATGATCTCCACGAGGCGGCATCAGTAGAGGAGCTGGAGGCGCTATCCAACAAGAAGCGCCGCGCCAGGCTCGACGCCATCCGGGACGCCTGCCGCGCCTACATCACCGATCCGCTTCGGGAATTTCTTGCCGATCAGCTCGCCGATGCCACCGACGGAGCCGGACGGATCGAGATCGATGAGGCCGATCCTGACGGGCAGACACTTCTGGTCTGGTATCCCGAGGTCGAGCCACGCGACGGCGCCTATGTGCGACCGGCCGTTCGAATTGAATCCGGCGCGAAATCAGCACTCGATCCAAACCGGGCCGTCACGATACGCCCCTACATCGCCGAAGACATCGCGGCACTTGACCTGGCCGTCGCCGACGTCACCACCGTCGAAGCCACGCGAACAAGGTGGTTATCGCGCATGACCTGCGCTGCTGGTACGAGCGGCGTAGCGTCCTTAGGCAGGAAGGGCAGCGCGTGTCGCGGCACTATTACGACCTACATTGCCTTCTCAATTCGGAGGTCGGTCAAGTAGCGCTTGCGGATCTCGAGTTGGGTGCCGATTGTGTTCGGCACGCACGGATGTTCTTCGATCGACCTGACTATAATCTGGCCTCGGCCGCTCCTGGAACATTCGCCATCGGACCGGTCGATGGAATGATCGGGTCGCTTAAGGATGACTATGCCAACACGACCGCGATGATTTTCGGGGCGGCGCCCGCATTCGATGAAGTGCTCTCATCCGCATTGGAGATCGAGCGCCGTCTGAATGAGTTAGCAAGCTGACGTTCGGGGGAGAGAGGCATGCCGGTCGCCAGAATAGAACGCATGGTCGCCGGGGTCGTGAAGAACCGCGTCGAACGCGGAGCCGACGGTGCGTTTGCCTGCCACCAGTTCGACTCGAATGTGCACCCGGTGGCTCTCATGACTCTGGACGATGTGGCGAACTATCTGCGCGCAAATCCAAGAAGCGGCGTCCGAATGAATCCTGGTTGGGTGAAGATCTCGCGCAATATTCATATCGACGGCGTACTCCTTCGGTGATTGAGGCGAGCTCTGAAAGACCGCAGTTGGGGTGGAGGCTGCCGAACGCGAGAGCTTCGGGCAGCTAGGCGGTTCTGCATGCAGCGTGCGGTAAGGGATGTGACCGGGCTCACGGCCGAAGCGCAGGGGGCATATGTGGAGTTGCTTCGGCCCGAGGACGCCGGCTCAGACGGTAGAAAGCACCAGGGTGCCGGCACAGCAGGTTGCGGCGATGCCGCCGACGCTTGGTGGACGAGAACGTCAGCCCGTCCTTCCTGGCGCGCGCGCCGGCTGATCGGGGACGCGACGACAACGCTGACCTGGGGCGGAGGCGCGACGGTCACGCGCGCAGTCGATGGCGCCGACCCCAACGGCCATATGTCGTTTCCACGAACCCGCTATTTGTCCCAGCAATTCGTAGAGGAGCTTTGCTCGGCAAAAGGCGTCTCTGACGGCTTGATCGAGGAAATCGAGCGCGTGATCTTCGCGTCCCACTCGCAGGACGATCGCGAATGGGCGCTCGACTTCGCCGAGCTGCGCGACCAGCAGACGTCACGGTTTCAGCAGGCGCGCGAGCGCGAGGCCGAGGCGATTTCCGACATTTCGGATCGCATCGCGACCGAGTTCGAAAAAGAGAGCCTCGTGGCCTCGCTGACCACCCAGGTCGGGCAGAAGAACAAGCTTATCGCCGACTATACGGCCGATCGCGCGAAGCTCGTCGTCAAGGGTACCGAAGTTCAGGTTGCACGCCATACCCAGCTCAGCGAGGCGGCGCAAAAACTCAGGAACAAAATCCAGAACTTTGGGAATCAGCGCCGCACCTTCGTCGCCTTGCAGGACGAGGTCCGCAGCATGCGGGCGAGGGAGCGCCTGAAATACTCCGCCAAGCACAGGCGCGACACGCCAATAGCGGCCTGGATGCGAAGCAGTGGGAGGACTTCCAGCTGATCTACAAAGGGGACGTCGATAAGAGCCTACCACTGCCTGGCGATCCGAACGTCGCACTGATCGCCGACACTGCCGACGTCTCGACGCTACCGCTTGCGCCGATCGCCGCCGAGATGACGCGCCCGGAAGCGTTGTTCAACGCCGACAAGCTGGTGCGCGAGCAATATGCGGCACTGACCGGATGCATCGCACAGGAGAATTCCGCCCTTCAAACCCTCGAAACCCGTCTTACCGGTGCGCAGGGTGCCGCCGCACGACGGAAGGACCTGCAGACCGAGCGGATTGACACCTACGGCCGGGTGTTCGAGGCGATCATCAACGAGCAGAATGCGCTGGCCGGCCTTTATGCGCCTCTGATGGCACGCCTAGCTGCATCCTCGGGCACGCTGAAGAAGCTCAGCTTCTCCGTCCGCAGGATCGCCGATGTCCAGGCTTGGGGCACCATCGCAGAGGAAGAACTTCTCGACCGACGCAAGACCGGCCCCTTCTATGGGCGCGGTTCGCTCATTGCTGCAGCCACGGCGCTGAAGTCTGCATGGGAGACCGGAACGGCGGTCGAGGTGCAGGCGGCCATGACCGCCTTCATGGCGAAATACTTGCGGGACCTGCTGTCGCATGCGCCTTACGCGCCGACGCAGCAGGCCGATTTCCGAGCCTGGTCGAAGCAGTTCGCGCACTGGCTTTCAGCACCGACCACATCACCGTCCGATACGAGATTTCCTATGACGGGGTGGACATCCGCAAGCTCTCGCCCGGCACGCGAGGCATCGTGCTTCGGTTGCTCTATCTGGCGCTCGACGACTCCGATGATCGGCCGTTGATCATCGACCAACCTGAAGAGAATCTCGATCCCAAGTCCGTCTTCGACGAGCTTGTCGCGCTCTTCATCGCCGCGAAGGCGAAGCGCCAGGTGATCATGGTTACGCACAACGCCAGCCTCGTCATCAACACCGACGCGGATCAGATTATCGTCGCCGAAGCAGGACCGCATCCCTCGGGCGGTCTGCCGCCGATCAGCTATGTGGCGGGCGGGCTGGAGAACGCGGCAATCCGCAAGGCGGTTTGCGACATTCTTGAAGGTGGTGAAGCCGCTTTCCGCGAGCGCGCTCGGCGTCTTCGTGTCCGCCTCGACCGATAGGACAGCGAGATGGCTATACGTGGCCTGCTGCCGGTTTCATGGGCGCCGAGTTAAGGTGTTTCCAATGAAACTGGAGCGCATGAATGCAACGAAGGAAGTTCAGCCGCGCGTACAAGCTTGAGGCGGTGAAGTTGGTGCGAGAGCGGGGCGTCAGTGCTGCGCAGGCAGCCCGCGATTTGGATGTTCACGAGAACGTCCTGCGTAAATGGGTCAGGGAATATGGCTCCGACCCTGTGCAGGCTTTTCCCGGCCACGGACAGATGAAACCTGAGCAGCTTGAGATCGAGAGGCTGCGCAAGGAAGTTGCAAAGCTGAAGGCGGAGCGTGATATCTTAAAAAAGGCCGTCGCCTACTTTGCGAAGGACGTGATATGAAGTTCGCGTTCGTTGCAAAGCACCGTTCGATCTGGCCGGTGGCATGGCTCTGCGAAGCGCTGGGGGTCTCTCGTTCTGGCTTCCATGCCTGGCTCAACCGTTCTCCGAGCCGACATGCCAGGCAAGATGAGGTTCTGCTCGACAAGATCAAGGACAGCTTCCAAGACAGTGACCGTACCTATGGTGCCGGGCGTGTCTGGCACGACCTTCTCGCCGAAGGCTTCTTCTGCGGCCTGCATCGCATCGAACGCTTGATGCGCGAAAATGCTCTGAGGGCCAGGCCGAGGCGACGCGGGCTGCCGAAAGATGGCGGTGAGCGCCCGGTCATCATGCCGAACGTGCTGGACCGGCAGTTCGAAGCGGATCAGCCGAACCAGAAATGGGTGGCCGATTTTACTATCTATGGACGGCTGAGAGCTGGCTCTATGTGGCCGCCGTCATCGACCTGTTCTCTCGTCGTGTCGTTGGCTGGTCGATGAACAACAGCATGACCTCCCAACTCGTGACCGACGCGCTGATCATGGCTATCTGGCGCAGAGGCAAGCCGGATGCGCTGTTGCATCATTCGGACCAGGGTAGCCAATACACCAGCGAGCAGTTCCAGCGCCTCATGGCCGATCACGGCATCACCTGCTCGATGAGCCGGTCCGGCAATGTTTGGGACAATGCCGCGATGGAAAGCTTCTTCTCATCACTCAAACGGAAAGGACAGCACGCAAGGTCTACAGAACCAGAGACCATGCAAAGGCGGGCGTATTCGACTACATCGAACGCTTCTACAACCCGAAGCGTCGGCATTCGACACTGGGCTATCTCAGCCCGATGGAATTTGAAAACAAGGTGAGATTAGCCTAACTCGGTGTCCGAAAAACCGGCAGCAGGCCAAAGCGACATCGCTGTCACCGTTCCTCGACAGATTTTCGGCTCGCTGGCGGAGCGCGGCTGGTCTCGTCACAGTAGCGAAGGCGCGGACGCCGACTCGATCGTCCGCGAGTTAGGCCGGCTCGGTCATCGGCTGGGCTCGCGTGTTCCGGGCCGTGCAGGGTCGCTCGACGAGGTCGTCCAGCCGCATGCGTCCGAGGATGCACATCCTCGATCCTTGAGTGCGCGCTACGGTCTCGGCGCCTTGCCGTTCCATACAGAACTCAGCCATCGCACCAGACCCTGCCGTTACCGCCTTCTCGGCTGTATCGATCCCGGATCGCCCGCTGCAGCGACAATGCTCCTCGACCGGCGAACGCTTGGCTTTTCGCGCGGGGAGCTTGACCTTCTAGAAAATGAACCGCCCCGGGTTTGCCGGAGGCTCCAACTCGTGAGACAGTGGAGCCGATATGAGCAAGACGACAAACAAGTTTTCACCGGAAGTCCGCGGCCGCGCTGTGCGTATGGTTCTGGCCCATGAATCCGAACATGCATCCC
>NZ_QOZG01000030.1 GCF_003335045.1 Paramesorhizobium salinisoli | reverse complement strand
CTTTGCGAGGTCGATCGCAAGGATATGCACCGCTGTCATCTGCCTTTCCTCCTTGAGCGCCACCATGGCGCTGGGCTGGCATCATACGCCGATGCCCGCCGGAGGGGGCATCCACCCCATCAGTTCAGGTTCAGTTTTCGTCGGTCGAAAGCGGGGTGGTGAAGGGCATGTGCGAAAACGGTGCGTCCGCAGATGCTCAGAAGCCTATGCGGCGGTGATCTGCCGCCCATCCGCTAAAACGATCACACGATCATCGCCTTGGATGGTGCCCTTCCGGTGAGTGATGGCAAGGACCGTGACCTCGCCGGCAATGCGGCGAATATGATTCATGATCTCGCGCTCGGTCGCCTCATCGAGCGCGGAGCTCGCCTCGTCGAGGAATAGAAATTTCGGGGCAGCGTAGAGCGCCCTCGCGATGGCGATACGCTGGCGCTCACCACCGGAGAGCTTCAGCCCGCGCTCGCCAACGACAGTGTCGAAGCCTTGGGGCATAGCCTCTATACGTTCAAGAATGGCTGCCTTAGCCACGGCAGCACGCAAACGCTCCTCGTCGAGTGGGCGCCCCAGCGCGATGTTCACCTTCAGTGTGTCGTTAAGCAGCATGATCTCCTGGGGCACGACGCCGATCACGGCGTACCAGTCAGCCCGGTCAATGCGAGCGAGGTCCACGCCGTCGACCATGATCTCGCCTGCGGTCGGCTCCAACGACTTCAGCACGAGCTTGAAGATCGTGGACTTGCCCGCCCCGGTCTCGCCGGTGATAAAGGTAATCCGCCCGCGTTCTGCGACAAAGCTCACACCTTCGATGCCGCGCCCATCCTGGTAGGAGAAGCTGACATCCCCAAATTTTAACCGACCATCCGTTGGAACGAAGTCGACTGGATTCCGGACACCCACTTCCTCCGGCGCTGCCCAAATCGTGGCGAGCGGCACCAGGCTGGCTCGCGAGCGAGCGAGCTCGTTGATGGCACGGCCTGCCATTTCGAAGGGACTGTTGAGCTGCAAGAGGAGCGCGTTGAAGAGCACGAGATCGCCAACTGTGATAAGGCCGGCGTGATAGCGAGGCATGAGCAAAGCGAAAGTGATCGCAAACTGAACCGCAAGCGAAAGGCCGTAGAGGCAGGCGTAGACTAAGCGCTTGAGGCAAAAGCTACGCCAGTTCTCGAAAATCTCGCGAGCGCTGCGGGAAAAGCGCTCGCTCATCCATCCTGCACTGCCGAAACATCGCAACGTTTCCATGGTGCTGATCGCATTACCGACGAAGCGAGCGTTCTCCTGGCCCGCCTCGACGATCCTCTCAAGATGCGGCCGCACCGTCTTGTTGGAGACAAAGGTTAGCGCAATGAAAACCGCTCCATAAAGGAAGACGATCACAGCTGCGGCCACGTCGGTCGTGGCGCCGAGCACGGCGAGAGTCAGGAGTAATTGAACGGTGCAGGGGATGAAACTATGCAGCGCGATCTGAGCGATTGTGTCGATCGCTCCCGCCCCCCGTGTTAGAGCGTTCTGAATCTCAGCTGAATTATGCTCGGCAAAGAATCGGGGCGACTTGCAGGTTAGACGATCGAAAAAGCTTGTTTCAGCGATGTAATTGAGCTGTCCGGCGGTCATGGTACTCAGATACTGCGCCATGTGCTGGAGCGTGAGCGCGAGTCCCATGAGGAAAGCATAAAGCACGAAACCGGCGACGAGCCCTGCCCCGGACAATCCGGGCGCTAGCTCGTCGAGAATCCGTGCAAAGACGTAAGGCGCTGAAACAGTTGATATCCGCGAGCATACGATGATCGCAACAACGAGAGTGAGCGTGCCCGAAGAGCGGGACCAGTAGTTTCTCAGGATCATGCCGAGCGGAGCGGCGATCTTTTGCCAATCTTGGAACATGAGGCTTCCCCGTCGGACACGTTCTAGCCTGCTGCAAGCGGCTCTAGCAGCGGGAAAAGGCAATAAAAAGACCGGAATGGCGGGCGGAGACAAGGCATTTTCAATGCTTCCTGTGATTGTTGCTCATTTTAAGCCATGATACAGCGCGCGAGCCGTCCACTCTTCGTCAATTCTATGAAATGCTCCGCCGGATGATCGAGCGCGTTGGGCGTGACCAACCGGCTCCGGATATTCACCCGTCGGTCCGAACAGCGGGAGCCCCCGCATCCGATAGGGGGCTCCATCACCAGCCCACCGTGTCTATGGAGGTGATAGCCACCGAGTTGAGACCTGCCTTTAATTGCGACGGGCAAGCCTGGTTGCCTCCTCAATTGCGCGTTCCAACTGAGGGTCTGCGCCATCGGCATATGGGAGGGATCGCTCAACCAGTATATCCGGCTCGACACCCTTTCCTTCCAACACTTCTCCATAGGAGCGCAATGCGGCAACCGCGATGTAGAGACCGCCTCCGTCTGGCAGCGGAAACAATGAACCCCCGGAAGCTGCGCCTGCAGTGCGCGAGCCCACCAGCAGCGCCCGTCTCTGGTGCTTAGCAACATGTGCCATGACTTCGGCGGCGCTCCGCGTGTGGCCGTCCACGATGATGACCAACGGTACGTTCGGCCGCATGCTCTTCTGGTCAATCCACCGATCGTCTCCGCGGCCTTTCCAGGAGAGTGACGTGCGTGGTCCGAAATAGACATCAAGGATATCCATGCCACCGCCACCGATTTTTCCGCGTGCGTCGAGGATGACCGCGTCAGCGTCAGCAAACTTGCCGTATATAGCTGCCTGCATGGCCTGGGCGGGGCCGCCTGCTGCTTCGCGGGTAAGCATCGTCCATCCGCGCAGATAGCCAATCTTGGCGCCATGGCGCTCGATGAGCCGGGCACTGGCGGTCGTCGCCTCGGCGAGAACGGACAGTGCATCGCCGCTGATTAGGGGCAATGTCTTACCCTCGACTGGGCCATCGGGTCGGCGGCGGAACTGCACGGTCGTTTCTTGGCGAATGGGTGCACTCTTCAAACCGGGCCAATAGGCCGAAAAAACGGCTGAACCAGCCGCGACAATCTCGTCGCCCTCCCGGAGCCCGGCTTTTTGGGCCGGGCTGTCGTCAAGGATCTGGTCGATGAAGTCGCGATCACCGATCCTGACCGCGAAAATCCCCGATCCGCGCAGCTCGGGAGCGCCGCCACGGACATCTGTTGTTGCCTTCAGATAATCAAGTTCGCCATAAACCGAGTAGAGAATGGCAAGCATCGCATCGTCCGGCGGGTAATATGCAGTGTGGGATGTTTTCAGCTTGGCTGGCAGGCTGGTAGCGATCTCCTGAAACCGTTGTTCGTTGTCTCCGATCGTTTGCACTGCGGCTTTGGCGGAAATGCACTCGGCGTTCCAGTCGAGACCCCGCATGGAGGGATCGAGAAAGTGGGCCTGTAAAAGGTTACATATTGAATTGATTGTGGCAATGCGGACCGTTGTATCAATTCCGGCGGCGGCGCTGTGCCAGAAAGGTACGACTGCAGCGACCAGCATGAAAAGTCCAGCCCGACCGGCGATGTGGGACGGTTTGCAATTGAAAAGTGGCGGAAGTGCAATCATGGGGATTTTCCTCCATATGAAACGCAATCGCAGCATTTATTGTGCCCGGCAGGCTTTGCCGTACCATCGGCCTGAGGAGACATCGAGGTCGGCATCCTCGCTCGTGGCACTACAGACTGGGAAACGGGAATCACCCGAACGCATGAAGCTGCGCTCCTTGTCATCCGGTCCCCAATGAATGTCGCTCATTGCCTCCGCGAGACGACGATTGGCTGCTTCTGCTTCACGCTGGGCCGAGAGGTTCAGCATGCAATTACCAAATCCTCCCGTGCCGATGCGAAAGCCATAGCTGGAGCACCGTTCCTGATCTCGTTGCTCGTCTGTCTTCATCTGTTCTTTGACGATTTCGTCAAAGGAGACACAGCCAGAGAGGATGAGCCAGGCAGAAAGAGCACTGATGAGATGCAATCGTTTCATGTACTACTTCCAATACACACAAGGAAAACGCTCCTCGCAGATCTTTCCACGAGGCCATAAACAATCTGTTCTGCTTTGTAGGAAAAAAATAGGGATGCCATCCCCCCTATTTCGCCGACAGGCTAGAGGGATTTGACGCTGGCAGCATTCACCCCATCGAACGCGATGGAAAAAGAGCCGCCAGCGGACATTACACATCGAACTCTTTGTGCGTAGCCGAGAACCTCGGCATGTCCTGAACCCGTGGCTGCGCCAAGCGGCTATTCAGTAGAAGATTTAACGGATGCTTCGATCTCCCGAACCGGCTTGTCCTTCCAATAGCGGGTATAGTTTTCCAGCGACATGAAGCTTCGGCTCAACATGCGATCTATATAGAGCCGACCATAAAGATGATCGATCTCATGCTGAAGGATACGCGCGTACCAGCCCTGTGCTTCGATACGCAGGGGCTCTCCATTGTGATCAAGACATTCCACCAATACATGCCGGGCCCGCGGCACCAGAGCGGTAAATCCAGGAATGCTCAAGCACCCCTCGAAGAAGGTTACATCCGGCTCGGACAGCAGCTGAATTCTCGGATTGATGACGACGTGAAACGGCACAGGATACCGCTCGCGCAACGCCAGCTCCTCTTGCGACAGCCCCCGATGATATTCAGGCCGGTCTTCAATGACTGCCAGTTGCAGCGACAAACCGACCTGCGGTGCAGCGAGACCGACACCGGGAGCATCCTGAACAGTCTCACGCATATTCTCGATCAATTGCTGAATGGATGAAGACTTTATTTCACTGACGGTAAGCACTTGTCCAACCTGCCGGAGCACAGGCTCGCCAACGCTGGGGATCTTGAGGCGCATGCCGTTCTTTCCTTTCATCGACCTGTTAATCATACTGCTGTTCTGAATTTATACGTTCACCTCGGAAGATACCCCATCATTTGGTAAGTTCCGTCCGAGGCATTGCGTATGCGTCGCTTTCCGATCAGATCTCCTGACGCAGCAGGCCTTCGCCAGCGCGAACACCGCGGTGGTTGCGGTCTCCCGCTATATCGGCATTATGTCCCATCCTTCGCCCATGCTGCTCGCGGAGCGTGAGTCGGCTTATCGTTGACATCGGATCGAATGGGGTTTCGTCCACGACCAGATGAAGTTGGGCCCGCGATCTGGTCGGTCCCTTTCAATCAGAAGGCAAGATTAAGCTTTGCGGCGAAACCATGCTCGCGAGTCGAGGAGGCGATCTGACCCTGATAGGAGACGGCGAAGGAAGCGTTCCTTGCCAGCGAAAAATCGAGACCGGCTTCAACGAGGGCAGCATCGCGGGCAAGTGGCGCGCCCGAGACCGTAAAGGGCTGGCCTCCGCCGAACGCATGCGTCGCCGTGGGCGTCACCTCGCCGAAGGCGTGCCGCCAGCCGAGCGTGCCATAGACCCGCATCGTTCGTTCGCCGAGGGGGAGATCTGTATCGGCGCGTAGCCCCAAGCTGGTGAAGGTCACTCCGTCACGGCTCGCAGCTCCGGTCAGTCCGGCAGACTGCGCCTTCTCGCGGTAGCCGTCCACGGAAAGCTTAACATGAGCTAAGTTGACGAACGGCTCGAAACGTGCGGCGCCGAATCCAACCGCATAGCCCATTTCGCCAAACACCTGCATCGTCCGTGCATCATAGGAAGCCTTGGCGGTTTCATGGATATCGGCAAAGACGATCGAGCGGCTCGTATCGATTGCATGCCAGGCGTGCGCCGCACCGAAGCGCAGGCCGAGCGGCCCGATCTGCCGGCCGCCATAGACCGCAACGGTATAGGCGTCGACCTCGGCCGAGGAGGAGCGCGCATCGATCTCGGTTTTCGAGCGCGAGTAGCCGCCTGCCAGGCCAATACGCCAGTCGCCCGCCAGCGCATCAGCGCCCATCAGGATACCGCCCGTTGTGCGCGACACTCCGGCCGCATTGCCATCGCCTTCACGTGAGCCCCAGGCGCCGTAGGCCTGGCTCCAGACCGCAGGACGCAGCGTATCGCCCGGCGCCGGGAGCGTCCCGTCCGGCCCATAGGCCATGACAGACATCGAGGCTGCGCCTACATTGGCGAAGGCGGCGCGGATCCGGTTCGCCGTCACGCGCTGCACGGCGACGGCATCTGTGACGAGAGATCCCTTCACAGAGGCATGCACCTCGCCGGACGTGGCATTGAACGACCATCTGGCCGTCTCCGGGTTCTGGGACACGAGCACAGTCTCATAGAGAGGATCGCCTTCCCCCAGGGCTTCGATCGCCCCGGCAGCGGCCTTCTGGTTGGCGCTCGCGCCTACATCGGCGAAGTGCTTCGTCTGATCCACCGACACGGTTGCAGTTGTGGGTGAATAATCAACAGCGGCGCCGAGGAAGATAAGGCTCGGCAGGCCGCGCTCGTCGAATCGTCCGAACACTCCTTCTCCGGCCGTGAGGACCGTATAGCGGTTGCCCTTGAGTGCACGCAAATCCTTCACGGTGAGCGGAGTCCGGAGCTCCATCTGGGCTCCTAGCTTGCTGAGCATAAGAAAGCTATCGCCGATGCTTGCCGTCTTCTGGACCTCCAGACGGTCGGAAATGTCGCCTTCGATCCCGATCGCGAGTATCGAGCCTGGCTCGAGTTCCACGCTGCCCAAGCCGCCGTCGGCCGCGGTGACCGTCAATGAGCCGATCGCCGCGCCGGCCGGCGCGACTATGCCGGCTGGACGAGCAACGATGCCGCCGACACTTCCCATGCCGCTCAGGACACTACCGGGGAGAACCACCGCCCGAGAGACAATCGACCCATCGACAGCAAATTCGCCTCCATAGATCGTGCTGTCGCCGCTATAGGTACTGCGGCCAGTCAGACGCATGATACCCATATGGACATCGAGTACGCCAGAACCGGAGATGACGCCATCGTAGGCCCATTCGCTGGAGCGGGCATATGACAGAATAGCATCATTGCGGATGTCGCCGGTGATGCTGCCGGTCTCACCACCGATGCCGAGCTGCATCACGCCTTCCTCAATGCGGGTGCCCCCTTCATAGGTGTTGGTGCCGGCGAAGGCGAGAAGGCCCCCTCCTGTTTTGACGAAGGTGCTCGGGCCGTTGATATCGTTCTGCCAGACATCGGCCACGCAGCGCTCCGAAGGACAGGTCTCGGTGATCCGACCCGGAATATTGACGACATAGTCGGTGCGCTCGAAGGCGGCAGCTGGGGTGTCACGCGGATCGTTGGGCTGGTCGCGCGTGAGTTCGATCTCGAACGCGCGTCTGGCCGCCTCTTCTGCCTGCGGCATGAGCACCGAATTGAGAGCGCGCAGGTCTGCCGCCACCTCGGGGTAACCCGCCTGTTCCGCGGCTCGCGCCCGCTGTTCGTTCTCGATGTACTCGGCCAGCAGATGGTGAGCCGCGCCCGCGAAAACGTCGGCACGGGCAACGATGAGGTCGTACCTGACGGCAGCGTCCGCTTCGAATTCCTCGAGTTTCTCGAAATAGTCGCGGCGCAGGCCGAAGATCATCCGGGGACCATCCATCGCCGCCTCAATATCCATATCTCCCCAACCGTAAACGCGGTCAATGCCTGGAGCGCCCTTGTCCCGCGCGGTAGTCAGGAGGATGTCGCGCACCTGCCAGTTTTCAAGGTATGGAAACCGGGACTTGACTATGGCGTGCCCGGCGGTGACCAGTGGAGCCGCCATCGAGGTCCCGGTCATCGTTTGATAATCCGGTCGCAGATTGAATGGACTGACGATCTCTTCCGCCGGCGCCCCTTCAGGCGCGATGGAGACAGGCACAGTGCTCAGAACCTCAGTGCCCGCCGCGCTCAGACAATAATATTTCGAGATACCACAGATGTTCGAGGTATAATCGATCTCCCCCGTCTGGTTGATGTTGACGACGGCGACTGTCCCCTTCTCAAGGCGCCGCCACACGTCGTCACCCATGCCTTCGTTGCCGCTGTCGAGAAACGGAGCGAGGGAGTTTCCCTCGCCAACGGAGATACCTCGAAACAGCCGCGGCCTCACGCCATATCTGTTGAAGGAATCCATCGAATAAAACCGATCATTCCCTGCGGCAGTGATGTTTACGACACCGTGGATTGACGTCTCGATGACATGGGTGTCCGTTGCGTATCGCGCCAAATCATGGATATTCGGTCCTCTATATCCAATACTGCCGTTATCCTGCGGGACCGGAAACGCGTACTCATCGAAATCATATCCATAGCTATGGTTGACGAAATCGACTTTTGTTTCGAGGATGGATTGGCTCAGGGTCGTGCCAGTCAACCTGGCGTTCCAATTCGCGGCACCGTCATCATTGTAATAGCCCGCCAGGAAGCGCGTGACGCCGAAGGCACCGCCATGCATGACGGCCCCGTCCTTGCGCCCGATCATGATGCCGGCTACGTGCTGCCCGTGATTTTGAAGTTGACCGCTCCAATCGACTATCGGCCGGACAGCGGGCGGAAAGAGTCCAAGGGGCCCAAAGGAAATCCCCGCGAACTCGGGGTGGTCCACCCACAGCGGCGAGTCCAGTTGCCCGAGGATAACGCCTTGACCAGTCGCGCCTTGTGCGTAGGCCGCATCAAAGCCGTGCCAATCGAGCCCCCAACTGCCAAAGAATTCCGACGTGCGAAAACGCGCCCGATCATCGGCGGCACCGGGCATGAAGATGGCTGTTTCCTCGCTCTTTTCCCCATAAGCCGGCGTCGAAAACAGCACGGCAAAGATCAGCACCTTGAACAGGTTGCACTCAGATGCTCGCGGCATGGCTGCAGGCCGCCTCGACAGCACTTTTCTTTGCCGGGATGGAATTTCCCCTATACGTGCCCGATCCATGACATCTCCTCATGTAATTTTCGGGCATAAAATGCCTGGTCCTCATAAAATGCCTGGTCCTCGGCAAATGGAAAGGGGCGCCATCCCCCCTATTTTATCGATCCCCCGCGAATGTTCCGAAGCGCTTTTGGTGGGGCTATCTGTTGTTTTACAAATGCTATCCATCAGAGTATTTGGATATGGATAACTGTGCGTCGCGATAGATTTCATTTCCAGTATATCTTCATTTCATATCTCCGTAGCGTCTGTGATGCTGACGATGTCTGGCGGCTATCGCCATTCATTGCATGTCGTCTTGTGGGAGGACTTTGCATGACGCTCACCAATCCATTCAGGAATGTAATTGCAGTGGATCAAGTCCTTGTGCTCGCGGTGCACTTATTTTACGGAAAGGCACGGGTGGTTTGCAGGCGCGGCAGAGCCGGATCCACGAAAAGCTGTTCCATGGGCCATGAAGGACTAGTGGCAAGCCGCCCTCATTGGTGCATTCCAAATTGCCCGAAGCCGGGTGACCGGAAATACGCCATGACAGGAGATTGGCGCGAACTGAAACGGTTTGCTCTTTCTGCCAGCATGTTTTTGATGCTGGCCGTTCCATTCTCGATGGCGTATGCCGCGCCATCGGAAAAATCAACATCTGGGCCATCCATGGGGCCGATGGAAGAAGTTACCGGACATCCTCTACAGGACGAAGGGGCAAGCCGCATGGAGGGCAATTTCGCACGGTCGCTGGCGCTCGTCCTGAAGCATGAAGGCGGTTTCGTCGATGATTTGGTCGATCCGGGTGGCGCGACCAATGAGGGTGACACACTTGCCACCTTCCGCCGTTACCTCAACCCTGGTGCTACCGTGAAGGATCTGAAGCAAATCACCGCCGCCCAAGTCGCGTGGATTTACCGCCAGCAATATTGGGAAAAAATACGCGGCGATGAACTGCCGAGCGGCGTTGATTATGCGGTGTTCGATTTCGCGGTGAATTCCGGACCTGAGCGGGCGGCCAAGTTTCTGCAGGGGATTCTGGGGGTAGCCAAGGACGGTCAAATCGGTCCACAGACGATTAAGGCAGCCCACCAAACAAACGCGGTTCAGGTGATCAATTCCCTATGCGATCAGCGGCTAACGTTCCTGCGCAGCCTCGGAATCTGGTCCTCTTTCGGCAGAGGCTGGGCGCGGCGTGTCAAAGACGTGCGCAACACGGCCCTTAAAATGGTGCGTACGCGGGGGGTGCTCGGACCTATGAAACCTGTGCGCGGGTAGTTCTAGTCTGTACGAGCTATTTCTGAACCGACCTGCGAGAAGTGGCGAAACGCTGCGTTTCCTGGTGTGAACGGGCTGCGGATGGGAGATACCGATCCAGCGTTTTACAGTGGGCCGGATCGGCGTTTTTCCCGAAGGCGATAGTTATCCATCGCTGATGGCGATCACCGTCGAATGATGGGTGGCTAAAATCGTCGCCAATCAGGCGTGACCATAATCTGCTATTTCAATCTGCGGTGGCCGGTCCGATATAATCGACATAATGTATCCCGTTGTGGTTATCGACGGAGGTAACCACAACCCGTTCACCCAAGCGAACGGCTGGCTTACGCCCAGGCTGACTGACCGCCATCTAAGGTGAGCGTATCGTAGGTGCTGTCATACATAACTACCTTACCGTTGGTGACCTGTGCCTGCGCGCCATACGCGGACATGGTGAGCAGAACTGCAGAAGTAGAAAGCACTTTGTTGACCATATATAGTCCTCTCTAAAAATTTTCAATAATCAGGCATGTACCCCGGGGCGACGATGAACGAAGAAAAGGCTTCTTCTAGGCCATCGCCTCCGAGGAACCGGGGCATGGCGGCGGCAGTCCGCCGATCGTGCTGTTCAGATATGCGCCCGGGCGCAGCGGCGCCTTTGCCGAACAGTTCCTGCACGGCTTCAAATTGCAGTTCCCTGCAATATGACGGCTATGATCGCTATAAGCCGGCTTACCGGCATCCCCACGCGCCGAGGGGCCATGGACGCTCGTCCATCGCTGGAGCCATCTGCGCCGGCGCTACGTGAAGCCAGTGCGAAATACAAAATCCCCGATCACCGCATTCCAGCGGTTTTGTGATCTGCGCCCTTCAAACTGGACCAGTTAAGGTTAGAGTTTTCCGGTGGCTTTTCCTGGCTGGGAAAGGAACGGAAAACGATGAAGGCATCGCAGTTTTCGGATGCTCAAAAGGCATTCATCCTGAAGCAGGGTGATGAAGGTATGCCGGTTGCGGAGATCTGCCGGAAGGCGGGAATCAGCCAGGCAACCTATTTTAACTGTCTCGCCGTGCCGATCAGGCCGGTCTGGAGCGTCGTATTCGCGAGATCTGTGAAACCCGGGTGCGCTACGGCTATCGTCGTGTGCATGTGCTCCTGGAACGTGAGGGTTGGGGTACCAATATCAAGC
>NZ_QOZG01000029.1 GCF_003335045.1 Paramesorhizobium salinisoli | reverse complement strand
CGACATAGTCAAATTGCGGCCACGTCTGATCGTCCCGGGCCATGGAAACCTTGGTGGCGTCGAAATCCCTGAGGCGGTACTTGCTTACTTTCAATCCGCCCGTGAGATCGCACGAAGCAAGGACTATGGAGGCGGGATCCTGAAGATCGAGCCAAAGGAGGCCGACGTGTGGGCCATGCCTTCGCCGACCTGGGTCGCCTCTCGCGCCGACGAGCTTCGCAAGATCAAGCGAAGTGTTGGAAAGCTACTGGACAAAGGGCGGCTGCTCGATGCCGTCAAGCTGGTTGACAAGGTATTGCTGGTGGACGGCGAGGTTTCGGCGACACAAATGGCAGCCGTCCGGAATGCACGCGCGGAGCTGGCGAACCGTCGAAATGTGAGGTCAGCAAGTGGCCGCTAAACCAAGTTCGAAAGCGGAAGCCTGGGAAATATTCGATCATATCGTCGAAGCTGCCGCACCTAGCGGGGAACACAACAATCCATGGGCTCTTGGAACTGATGGCCAGCCGTTCATCAATCCCGATTACGACACCCCTTGCCCTATTGCTAGGTGTTCCGCTGCACCTGAAAGTAGGGACGCAAACGGGGGTGCCTGCCCTCGCCCTCAGCCTGCTCCTCCGAAACGAATGAGGCCCGCCTCTTCGAGCGGGCCTATTCTTTATCTCTTGAGAATTCCAACCATCCGATTGACAGCGCCCCAATATTCCTTGTGCATGGTTTCGGCTGCCTCCGAGATCGCCAGCTTCCAGGCAGACCCGCGATCCCATGCCTCTTCCAGGGCGTCAGCCAGCGAAGGCCCATGACCTGTGACCGGTAGGGCGTCGAATAGCATTCCTGCCTGTCTCAGGTCTTTATCCCGTTTGGCCTGGCCTCCAGCGTCATTTTGGCGGCGACCGGCAATGATGAGCTTATGCACTGCATACCTGCAAGGATCAGGAATGACCACTGAGATACCCGCACCATGTAGCAGGATCGAACGAACGGGATCACGGATTAAGAAGTCCATGAATCTTAGCGGTTCGGCCGACGCGCCACCGAGAGCGGGCATGTTGGCGGGTTTGTCCGAATATTCTTCGGCTCCCCTGTTCGTCGTCATGAATTCGACCCGGTATCCGGTTTGATTCCGGAAGGCATGAGATCGAGAGCTACCGCTGATGTGTGGCACGGCTCGGAACGTAGGATCAAGCTCTTTCAGAAGATCGAGGATCGGCGGCATTGAATCCGCCACTTCGGCGGAGATCGCAAAATCCTGGGCTAGATCTGCATCACCTGTTAAGATCGCCGCCGAGGGTAGACGGATGCCGAGATATGCCGAGTAGCATTGAAAAGCGACGGTGCCGATGAGAACGCCGCGTAGTCGGAAGAGACCGGCCTTGGCAAGCGCCTGTACAACATCGCCGGTAAAGCGATCAGCAGCAATCAAACCGGCTTCCCGCGTCAACGTGGAAACGAACTTGCGGCGGGCCTTATAGTCCGACTTCTCGCCCTTGAAAGTTTCGACCCGTTCCGAAATCATGGGATCGTCGGCAGGCCCAACATACCGCCGCTTCTGCCCACCCTCACCATTTGGTTGGTCGAAATACCAATAGCACCGACCGTCAACTGTCACCGGCACGAATCTACCCGACGGAGGGAAGTCCTCCGCCCAATCGTCGTCGAATGCCCGTTGCTGAAGTTCCGCGACCATGGTCCGGAACATGAGATCAATCTGCTTGATCATAGCGCCTCTATATCGTTTTCGCAAATCTAGTATAGATGCAATCTGTAAGCAAGCCGTGGTTGCTCACAGCCTTTGGGCACAGCGCCGCCCCTGCAACTCTAACACCCGTCACGATCCGGAGGGGATCGTTATACTAATTCCGCGAACCTAGTATAACATTGCTATCAAATTGCACGCCTTGATGGGTGCCGGCGCGGTCTCGGCGGGAACAAAGCCGAAGAAGCCCGCCACGATGGTCTCGCCGCCACCGAACATGACCCAGGCGGATAGAGCGATCAACACCAGTTCCAGCGTGGTAATCACGAGTTTCTGGGGTACGGCGGCATTCTTTTGAGAGTAAATATCCATCTATCTGCTCCCTGCTTGCCGACGTTGCCGAAGATCCGTCCTTCAACAGGCCGAATTCTAATCCTTTATGGAGGAAATTACTCTTGGCAGATCAGTGATTCAGCGCGTTGTTGAGATCATGCAGTCCGACCATCAGCATCATCGGGTCGGACGGAGAAGGCAGGAAGCCGACCGCCTCATAGAAGGCTCGCGCATCATCGGAGATCGCATGCACCAGCACGCCGCGGATACCGAGAACTTCAGCCGCATTGAGCAGGCGCAGGCACGCGTCGCGCACTAATGCCCTGCCGATACCGCGCCCCCGATAGGTCTGATCGATGGCGAGGCGGCCGAGGACGGCAACCGGAATCGGGTCGGGCATGTTGCGCCGGAAACGGCCAGGTGCTTCCGGCTGCTTCACCGCTCCGGAGGCGAGCGCATAGTAGGCGATGACGCGATTGCCCTCGCACACGACGAAGGTGCGTGATGCGCCGCCTGCCTGATTGGCGCGGGCGCGACGACGCAGCCAGTCATCCAGTTCAGGAACGCCGGAATTGAATTCAGCCAGTTCGTGACGGTCGGCAAGTGGTACCGGTGCGCTGAGGGTCACGCCTCATCCCACGGCGCTTTGGTCGTCATGGTGCGTTTCAGGCGCTCATTGGGCTGCGCGGGCGCATCGAGCCGGGCAAGGTACTCGGCATAGATTTCGGGGTTGACCGTGAATATGGTACGGTCGAGCAGCACTTCCTCAGCGCGGCGCTCGGACGCCTCCAGCATGAAATCCGTGCGCGTCTTCCCAAGCAGCTCGGCGGCACGGTCGATTAGGTTGCGAGTCGCCGGCTTAATGCGGATATTCAGGGGTACGCTGGCTTCCGGGCTTTTACTGGTGTGTGACGTGGGCATGGAAACTCCTATCTTCACCCCATATAGCGTAATGACATCATCTTTACAAGACTTGTAATGATATTGTCATTACGTGTGCCCTGCTGCCTCGCGCTCGCTGCCCACATTTGACTCAATAACCGCCTTGAAGGGACTCGAACTCGAACCTACGACCAGTTTGGGTAATTGAGACCAGCGTGCTGAATATATGTGATAATGTCCTTCATCATATATGAAGACGCCGTTGAATATCCCGGATCTAATCCCGGACGCGGAAGCTCGGAATGGCTATGCGGGTATCCTCACGAGCGACATATTCGGGCTGAAGACGACGCTCGATTCGCCAACGGAAACTTTAGTTCGCCAGCGCCGCGCACTGACAGAAAAACGACGTTGGCGAAGACGAGAAGCAGGCGCTTCATCGCCTTGACCGAGAACTTGAATCGCTCGGTTTCACAGTGGCTCACTGGGACAGCGACTATCAAGAATATCTCCAACTTAGGAAAGACGCTGAGCCGAAACAGGACCAGGCGGCCGAAAGTCAGGTGGTAGAGAGGTCCCGAGAAACGCGCGGTCGAGGTCAATGGGGTGAATTCAAGCGTCCGCTGAATCCCGGCAAACGCATTTCGCCGCCGCGAACTCTTAACTCGCACGTACTTATTCGCACGACGGCACATTCATCCTTGCCATTTCGGCCATGCCCGATATTCTATAATCGCTATGATGCGCTCGCTTCGCCCCTTTTTGATTCTCCTGATCGCGCTCGCCTTTTCGGTGACAGGCACGAGCTGGAGCATTGCGAGCGGCTCCGTGGCACCGGGCGCTGGGGAAAACCACCACGCACTGAGCGCGGCCAGTCTCTCCAGCGGGCAACATGAACATGGTAATCGGGATTTCACTCAGAATACAGTTTGCCAAAAGGCCGAATCGGCCTGCGCTGCGCAGAAACAGCATAACGATTTGACAGGTTCTTGCTGCGCAATGGCGTGTCATACCGCCATCCCCACCTTGGGATGTGATATCGTGGTCCTCGTTTTTGCGCGTATAGTTGAGCGCCCACTGCTGGAAGCCGGTATAGAGGAAGCGCCCGCCACGCGCCTCGATCGTCCCCCGAGATCCCTCGGCATCTGATCGTCGGCCGATCCCTTTTCGCGACTTCCGACTGAAGACGGAATCACACGCCTCCGTTTATGTCATCGGGTATCTGCCGACGGCCTTCACCGCTGCGCTATGCGCTGCCGCTGATTGAGATTGCCCGTTTAACATCGCGCGGCCGTGCCGCCCGATCAATCCGGCCGATTCCGAGGATACAATGAAACCCATTTTACTGGCGGCTGCGGCCGTCATCCTGTCCGCATGTTCACGCCCGCCTGTCCTTAGCGCCGGGGCCGATCCATCCGACGCGAGCTCCCCGGCGCTTGCCACGCGATATGTGCCTGTAACAGCGGGAACCGCCGATTACCGGCCCGTGGATCCGAAGCCTTGGATCGAGCGTAACGAAAATGTCGCTCCCAAGACGAGGGCCGAATGATGGCGGGCTGGATTAGGATCCCAACCAACGCTTTTTCAGGATCGCCACGGGCGCGGTTCGCCGTGATCGGCACGGTTGCCGTCACGCTTGGTGGCTGCGCGACCTTCACACCGGATGGCGGCATGAGCCCGGTAGCGGATCATGTCACCGCTGCGATTGGCAAGGATACTGTCAAAATTACATCTCCGGCCGATGCCGCCGCTGTTCAAAGCCGCGTGAAAACCCTGCTGGCCCGGCCTTTGACCGCTGACGGCGCCGTTCAACTGGCCCTGATCAACAATCGCGGCCTTCAGGCCGAATATAATGCTCTCGGAATTTCCGAAGCAGCCTTCATCGAAGCGAGCCTGCCGCCAAATCCGGTTATCGGCGTGGAGCGGCTCACGGCAGGCGGCTCATTGGAGATCGAGCGCCGGCTGGTTGCCGATATACTGGCGCTCCTCACGCTTCCGAAACGCAGCGACATTGCCAAAACGCAATTCGAGGCGGCGCGGCAGAAGGCTATCGAAGCAACCTTCCGCACCGCGGCAGAAACGCGTCGCGCCTATTACAGGGCGGTGGCTGCCAGGCAAACCGTCTCGTTCCTTAAACAAGCGCGTATCTCGGCGGATGCCGCCGCTGACCTTACACGCAAGCTCGGCGAGACCGGTGCGGCGAAGAAGCTCGACCAGGCACGCGCGGGAGCCTTTTCCGCGGAAGTGTCGAACGAACTTGCCCAGGCACGGCTGAAGGCGGGCACGGAGCGCGAGGCTCTGACACGTATGATGGGCCTATGGGGAACCGATCTTGATTACAAGCTGCCCGGTCAGCTTCCGAAACTGCCCCGCATCCAGACGGAAAACCAAGTCGAAGCCGAAGCGGTGCGCAAGCGCGTCGATCTTATCGCGGCAAGGCTCGAACTGGACGCCATGTCGAAGTCCCTTGGACTCACCCAAGCGACGCGCTTCGTCTCCATGCTCGATGGCGCCTGGCGCAGCAACTACGAGCGATCAACTGAAGATGGCGTGCGGGAGAGTTCTTCGCCGCGAGGCTTCGAACTCGAAGTACAGATTCCTATCTTCGATCTGGGCGGCGTCAATGTCCGCCGCGCGCGCGAGACATATATGCAGGCGGTCAATCGCCTGTTGGAGAAGGCCATCAATGTGCGCTCCGAGGCGCGTTCCGCCTATCTCACCTACCGCGGCACTTATGACATCGCCCGGCAGTATCAGAACAGCATCCTGCCACTGCGCCGGACCATCAATGAGCAGGCCCAACTTGAATATAACGGCATGCTGATCGACGTGTTCGAGCTTCTCACCACGGCGCGCGAAAGCATCGCCAGCAATGCCGCGGCGATCGACGCCAAGCGCGACTTCTTCATCGCAGCCGTTGATTTCGAAACCGCGATCATCGGCGGAGGCGGCTCCGGAGGCATGGCCGGCGAAGGCCCTGTTGCCACGGCAGGTGCCGAAAGCGGCGGGCATTGAACAGAAAGGCATATATCATGACAATTTCCCGACGGAGTTTTCTCGGCACTACAGGTGCAGCAGCGGCGTTGATCAGCGCGAGTGCGGTTTCCGGCCGCGTCCAGGCGGCTTCGATTCCCGAGGCCCCCACCATGAAGGAACCCACCATGCAGCCGCCTCTCGTTCCGACGACGGGGCCGGATTATCAGCCGGTAGTTACCCTTAATGGCTGGACCCTGCCATGGCGGATGAACGGCGACTGGAAGGAGTTCCATCTTGTCGCCGAGCCGGTGGTTCGCGAGATGGCACCGGGCATGGTCGCCCATTTGTGGGGCTATAATGGCCAGTCACCTGGCCCCACCATCGAGGCGGTTGAGGGTGACAAGGTGCGTATCTTCGTCACCAACAAATTGCCGGAGCACACCACCATCCACTGGCATGGGCAGCTCCTTCCGAATGGCATGGACGGCGTCGGCGGGCTGACGCAGCCACACATCAAGCCGGGCAAGACCTTCGTTTATGAGTTCCAGCTCCGGAAGAGCGGCACCTTCATGTACCACCCGCATGCCGACGAGATGGTGCAGATGGCAATGGGCATGATGGGTTTCTTCGTGGTGCACCCGAAGGATCCTGCCTTCCGGCGCGTCGATCGCGATTTCGTGTTCCTCATGGCGGCCTACGACATCGATCCCGGCGCCTATGTGCCGAAGGTCGCCGAGATGACCGACTTCAATTTATGGACATGGAACAGCCGGGTTTTCCCGGGCATCGACCACTTGGTTGCGGCCAAGGGTGACAAGGTCCGCATCCGCTTCGGTAATCTCACCATGACCAACCATCCGATCCACATGCACGGCTATGATTTCAAGGTGTCGTGCACAGACGGTGGGTGGGTTCCGGATAATGCGGCCTGGCCAGAGGTCACGATCGACTGCGCGGTCGGACAGATGCGCGCCTTCGACTTCGTTGCCGACGCGGAGGGCGATTGGGCGATCCACTGCCACAAATCCCACCACACCATGAACGCCATGGGCCACGACCTCAGAAACTTCATCGGCGTCGATAAGAAGGAACTCGCCAAAAAGGTGCGCAAGCTTATGCCCGATTATATGCCCATGGGCATGGCCGGCATGGCCGACATGGGAGAGATGGAAATGCCGCTGCCTGACAACACCCTGCCGATGATGACGGGCTTCGCCCAGTTCGGCGCGGTCGAGATGGGCGGCATGTTCTCGGTGGTGAAGGTCCGGGAGGGCTTGGCCAGCGGCGACTACAAGGATCCGGGCTGGTTCAAAAACCCGGAAGGAACTGTCGCCTTCGAATGGAAGGGCGAGAGCAAGGCCGCCATACGAGCGCCGGAACCGGATTTCGACCCCGCCAAAACGAGCGAAGTTCAGGTGGTGAAGCCGGGAAAGCGCTCCGGCGGAGGTCACGACAATCACTAAATCAAGACAACAGGAGAAGACGATAATGCAACTGAAACGCTTCCTGCTCACGCTCATGGTTGGAGCGATCGTGACCGGTCCGGCTCTTGCCAGCCCGGGGCATAACTCTGGCGAGGGTCACGATGACCGAGCCTATGGCGAACCGGGCAATCCGAAAAAGCCCGCGCGCATCGTGCAGATCACGATGAGTGATGCCGATGGCAAGATGCGGTTCATCCCGGATCGCATCGACATCAAACGTGGCGAGCAGGTCAAGTTCGTCCTGCGCAACAGTGGCGAAATCGACCATGAGATCGTTCTCGGCACCCTCGATGACAATCTCAAGCACGCTGAGGAGATGGCAAAGAATCCCGACATGGAGCACGACGACCCCAACGCCAAGCGTCTCGCTCCGAACACGAAGGGAGAGATCGTCTGGAAATTCACCAAGGCAGGCGAATTCGATTTCTCCTGCCTTATCCCCGGCCATCGCGAAGCCGGCATGACCGGAACGATCGTGGTCAAGTGACCGAAGACAAAGGATTAGAATGATGCGCAATTTGATGATGACAGCCACAATCGCTCTGTTCTCGACCGTCGCCCTGGCGCAAGCTGCGCCGGTCGATGGGCAAGTCACCAAGATCAACGAGGCCCAGGACAAGATCACCCTCAAGCATGGGCCCATCAAGAATCTCGATATGGAGGGGATGACGATGGTCTTTGCCATCGCCGATCGGGCGATGCTGAAGACGGTTAAGGTCGGCGATAAGGTCAAGTTCGAAGCAGACCGTGTGAATGGCCGCCTCACTGTCACGAAGATCTCTAAAGCAAAATGAAATTGACCCACGAGTGCGCCTATGGTGCACTCGTGGGTCATGGAGAAACTCGACATGAAAATAGATCGTAGACGTCTATTGCTGGTTGCAGGCGCCGTACTCATCACGCCAGCAAGCGCGAATGCAGCCAATCGTCCCCTGGTCACTATATACAAGGACCCTTCCTGCGGATGCTGCGGCGCCTGGGCCGACCACATCACGAAGGCGGGCTTCCCGACGAAGATCATCGAAGCAGCGGATATCAATGCAGTAAAGGTGCGGCTGGGCGTTCCAGCCGATGTATGGTCCTGCCATACCGCTGAGATCGATGGCTATATCCTGGAGGGACACGTTCCGGTGCCGGCCTTGGAGCGCCTGCTCACGACCCGTCCATCCATACGCGGGCTCGCCGTTCCCGGCATGCCTCTAGGATCGCCGGGCATGGAAGTGACGGGCACCGAGCCGGAGACTTATGATGTTGTGGCATTTGGCAGCGCGACCCCGACAGCGTTCATGCGCTTCCACGGTGCCAGTTCATTGGGGCACTGAGAGCGCTATCGTCAATCCGTCATGCGCGCGCTCGAACTGGTCCTGACGTCAGACTCTCAATCGCGCTGATGTCGTTCGAAAATGACGAAGACAGCCTTGTTCGGATCTGTCCAACATCAAGTCGACGTGGGGCGAAGACATGTCGCCGGCAAGGCCAGTTGAAGCTTGCCGACCGGAGGAATGCGAGAACAACGCTTGAGCCAAGTCATTCCCGACTTGCACGGCGACGCCGCCCAAGCTCGCGGTACAGGGCTTCCGGCGAAATACCGATCTCCGACGCGACCTGGTTCCATCGCCCCTTGGGTGGCAAGGCTTCCCCGTTGAAGGCCAACCAGAAATCGATCCTGTCCGCTACCGACCTGAGGGATAGGATTTCGGCGCGCGTCCGTGTCCGCTGGACCTCGCTCGCAAGATGCCGCATCAGCACGAAAGCCAAGGCCGGATCGCTTTCAAGGGCCGTCTTGGCCTTCGCCATGGGGATGGCAAGCACCATCGATTCTTCGACCGCCAACGCATCGCAATGATATTGCTCAGCGAACAGCGAGGCTTCGGCCAGGACCGAAGCGGAGCCCGCGCGCTGCAGCGTAAGCTGGAATCCGTGAGGAAGGGCTCGGACAAGGCGCAGTTCGCCCCCGGCGACCAGGAACAGCGACAGGACAGGGTCTTCCGCGCGGAAGAGCACGTTGCCAGCATCTAGTCGCTGCTCCCGCTCCGCCAATGTCAGGAATCGTTCGAATAAAGTTTTGGACATGATCGCGATCATGTCTCCGGTTTGGCAGCCGTGTCAAACGTGGGAGAAACCGAAGCCCCGGAGATATACCGATGAACCGCATGTTTTCTGCATTGCTTCCAGTGGCGCTTGTTGCGGCCGTCCCGGCCATTGCCCAGAACCATGGTAGCTCGGACGTTCATGGGGCCGCAACGCAGGCTCCACCGCCTTATTCGGGGATGGAGGCGCGCCGCGTCAAAGCGCTGTCTGACGAGCAGATCGCCGACCTGGAGGCGGGGCGCGGCATGGGCATGGCGCTGGCGGCCGAACTCAATTTGCATCCGGGTCCGTCCCATGTCCTCGAGCTCGCCGAGGCACTCGGCCTGACCGACGACCAGAGGTCGCGGACGAAGGAACTGCTGTTTCGGATGAAAGCCGAGACAATCCCGATCGGCAAGCGCGTCGTCCGGGAGGAAACCGAGCTGGACCGCTTGTTTGCCGAAAAGAAGATAAAGTTGAAGAGTCTAGCCGAAGCAATCGGGCGGATTGCTGACGTGCAAGGCGCGTTGCGACTGGCCCACCTGCGCTACCATCTCGAAATGGCGGAGTCGCTCACACATGAACAGATTAATCGATATTCCGAACTTCGCGGATATACGGGTCAGGCAGACCAAGCCCGCCAGCGTCATCCGCTGTGAAAAGGTTCTGGGAAATGCAGATTCATCCCGATCGCGCAGAATTCCACGCGTTTTGTGACCTGCCTCGTGTATGCGGGGTAACTTAAACACGCCCGGAAAACCTAAATCGCTCATGAGAGCGTACGATCGGATGGGCATCCAGATAGATGCGTCCGAACCCCTTTCCAGGAGGAACAATTGCTATGTCGAGTTTTGCGTTCTTGAAACCAGACGGTGGCTTGGTTGCTGGCATTACCTAAAGTCACCGTGAGCAATGCCCTTGGCAGCTTCGACAGCCTCGTCGGGCCTCTCGCTCCGCAAAGCATCGAGTCCGGTTTGCCCATTGAGACTGCCTTGCGGTGTTACAAGAAATTTGTAGACAGCCCAGGCACTGCCGCCGAGGATTTCCTGAAGCGCGGGCAGCGCCTCGAACGGTCGCCCGTCGTCATCGAGCTGCCACGCTGGGAAGCGGAAGCCCCTCTTGGCTCCATCGAGTCCGAGGACCTGACCACTTTGACGGCGAGTATTGACCGTCACTCGCGATACGCCCAACAGATCGGCAAAGGCTTCGGCTGTGAGCATATCGTCTGCGGCAAGGATTTCGGAGACACGCTTTTTCCCGCGTTCTCGGGCTTCTTTTAGAGCTGCCTTGAGCTCATCGCTAAGTTCACCGGTCTGCTCGACTGGAAACGCGTTTGGCTGCTCCTCAACGAGCGATATCGTTTGCGCGCCCGCCTTGGGATCCACCACGACGCGGAAGCTGACGCTATGCCCCGCCTCTTTGCTAAGACGAACCGCCTCCCCATACTGCTTGATTAGAGCTTTCTCAAAGGCGGCCTTGCGGGGTAGCTTCGCTGAAAACGCAATGTTTGGCGCAGCCACGCGATCAGCGCCATGCCCAGGCTTTGCTGCGGTCTTTGCAATCGACATGTTCGTCAATCTCCTTTTCCGCAAATATGGCCACTAACTGACAGTTCGTCAAGTTCGTAAAACTTGTAAAGTTGTCAACGGCGGAGTAAAAACCGGCCACGCGGCGGCGCAAAAGTCGGCCACCTTGGCGCGCGCATGAGACCCGTGGGAGGGCGTAGCCCGAGCGGGGGTCTCATGCGCGCGTTGTGATTATTTGAAG
>NZ_QOZG01000028.1 GCF_003335045.1 Paramesorhizobium salinisoli | reverse complement strand
GCGCTGGCCGACAGCCGCGTCCTCGCTCTGAAGGCAGGAGCGGCCCGATCACCGCCCATTCTTCATCCGTCAGTCCTATCCGTTCGCCCAAGGCTGCCTCCAAATGGAAGCCTTGAATCAAAATTCGGTTCCTCAGTCAATCTTTGTCCACGAGCGCTAGATTGTTCATGGCAGTCATTTGCAAAGCCCTTCATAAAAGCCGCGATCAAGATTGTCATAGAGACAATGTTGTAAGCCATCAATTTTCCTATCTGGCCCCACGACCCGATCACGTTCCTGGATGTCCCGTACCCTAAATCCTGCTTTGCGCGGCTCCTGGTACTTCCTGTCCGTACCTATAATTTCCTTATCTACACCCAGACCAAAGGCTTCTGTGCGGAATCCATCTCCATGCCGCCCGCCATGCTGCGTGGCGGGGCGTAGGTTCATCCCTTGGAATTCGGCTTTCTTTTGGCCAGCCACCGCCCCCCACTCCGATTTTTTGGGTGTTGTGCATGCTATTATCGAGAAGGAAAGTAGTCCGTTGACTGCAGCGATAAAAAATGTGCGCTTCATGGAGCCTCGATGGTGACGGGTGTGTTGCGAAGTTTTCTCCTGGGCACGGCGGGCAGCCCGACGAAGCTTTCTTCTCAGGACGCGCATCAAACCCTCACAGCCGCACGACCAGGAAGAGATAGTGCTTGTCAGCGGTAAAGTCGCAATCCAGATTACCCAATGCAAATCATCGCGCCAGGGTGGCGCAGGCCCTTGGGTTGATCTGCTTTTTGAAGGTGAGCTGGTTATTCCAGCGTGTAGCGATGCGCATTGAAGATTGACCGTCAAGCCGGGCGATTTCATGAGATTTACACCCGGAATGAAGAACAGTGAGCGTAGCGACCTCTAGTTGGCACCTGCTCATCGACTTCCAATGGGTCGAATTTTTCGAACCGTTCGTCATCGTTTCAACCGCCAGCGCTTTAAAATTACTTTCCTAAGCCCGGTTTCCGGAGCTTAGCCTGCGAACCAGATCAACAATTCATGGCAGCAGCATATCAGCTGGTTGAGGGAATAAAAAAGGGGTGACATAGCCCCTTTTTTACATGGACAACCATGCTTAGCGTTTTCGGAGAGTATAGAAAATGAGCCTGTTTTGTAAGCGGTCCCTGTTTTGGCGTCTTTTGACGCATATGGTTATCGCCAAAATTGCTTCTGAGGTGAACAAAAGGATAAAAAATGAAGGAAAAGAGACCATTCTTCAATCTAGATGATGAGCGCGGCGTGCTGCGCATCTCGATTATCGTTACACTCTTTATCGCGATCGCAGGCATCATTTTCGGTCTTCTCTCGGGCTCCTTTTCCATCATCTTCGATGGCATTTATTCGCTTGTCGACGCGGGCATGAGTTTTCTGGCACTCATCGTCACCAATCTCATCAACTCTCATGCAATGTCGCAGCGGCTGTCGCGCCGCCTGCGCGAACGCTTCACCATGGGCTTCTGGCATTTCGAGCCGATCGTGCTCGGGCTGAACGGCATTCTTCTTATGTGTGTTGCTATCTATGCCTTCATCAACGCCGTCTCAAGCCTGCTTGAGGGGGGACGCGACCTGGAATTCGGATGGGCCATCCTTTTTTCCGTTATCGCCGTCATTACGTGCTTCACCCTTGCGACGATAGAGGCGCGCGCCAACCGCAAAATCAAGTCGGATTTTTTGCGGCTTGATATAAAGGCTTCGATCATGGACGGCGGCATCACGGCCGCGCTGCTCTTCGCCTTCTGCATCGGCTATGCCGTACAGGGTACGCAATGGCAGTGGATATCGCCTTATATCGATCCGGGTGTCCTCGCGCTGGTCTGTCTGATTATCGCTCCGCTGCCATTCTCGGCCGTGCGGCAAGCATTCTCCGACATCATGCTGATCACACCCGCATCGCTGATGCATCATGTCGATACGGTCGCGCAGAGCTTCACCGAAAAGTACGGATTTGCATCCTACCGCGCGTATTGCGCAAAGGTCGGACGCTCTACCCAGATCGAGCTCTATTTCATCGTCCCGGCAGGCGAGGCCGCACGCACCATAGGACAATGGGATGCGCTCCGCGACGAAATCGGCCAGGCTCTCGGAGAAGCCAGTTCCGATCGCTGGCTCACCATTGTTTTCACCGGCGATCTTGAATGGGCGGAATGACTGTTCCCATGGCGGTTGGTATGGCGCGGTCTCCGCCGATCGGAACGCCCATTACTGCAGAAGAGCCATTGTAATAGCAGGATAGCAAGTGCTCACGCAGAAACGTGGTATGCGGCGTCCAGCTACGGAAGCCAATGCCATCAGGAAACATCTGGCTTAGGCGAGCACATCCTGTTCGGCGTTGTCCTTGGGGGTGGCGAGGTTCGGCACCTTCGGCCAGACAGCTACGGCTGATTTGATGCTGATAGCGCCATCCTGGCATGCCTGTTGCTCGGCATCGGCAAAGTCTCCTGAAGATGGCCATCCAGGCATATTGGCGCGGTTTCCTGAGGCCGGGAAGCGTGCTGCTCGTCATCTATGCCGCCTCGGCCCTGAACAAATTGGCTATTCGAACGATCCGACGCCGATTGCGGGAAGACGGATGGGAGAGGGATAAAGCAATGATACCATTTCTGGAGGCGGCAACGAATCTTGTTGCCGCCCTGATGGTGGGTGCCGTCATCGGCTTTGAACGACAGTGGCGACAGCGGCTCGCCGGCCTGCGCACGAATACGCTGGCGCCTTGGGGGCGGCCCTGTTCGTCCTGTTCGCCCGCCTGTTCCCGGGCGAGGCCTTACCTGCGGGCTACGTCACCCTGCCAGTTAACGGCAGGTCACCGCCGCTTGGGCTCATGCCCCCTCGCAGCAGGGGCAGGCAAGTCTTCACATCCTCCTTTCTCTTTGCATTCCAGTCATATGCCTCCCCGATTGGGGCGAGGCGCACCATAGGTGAAGTCCGAGAGCCAGAGCCTGTTCGGCGCCGGGGCATGGAAGACCCGGTTCACATGGTCGCGCGGACATGGCGCGGCCTTGTCCTGCACGGTGGTGCGGACCGGCTTGCCGCGGATGACGCCATGAAGGCCGAGGTCGGCCATCAGCCGCTCGACCGTGCAGCGTGCAACGGCGAAGCCTTCGCGCAGCATCTGACGCCAGACCTTGCGCGCCCCATACACCTCGAAGCTCTCGGTGAAGACACGTTCGATCTCGGGCTTCATCTTCAAGTCCCGCTTCGCCCGCGCCGAAAGCTTCTCGGGATCGACGCGCTTGGCGACATGGTCGCGGTAGATCGACGGGGCGATCGGCAGCACCTTGCAGATCGGCTCGACCCCATACGCCTCGCGGTGATCGTCGATGAACGCGATCATCGTTTGAATGAGCGGTCGAGCTCCGCCTGGGCAAAATAAGCGCTCGCCTTGCGCAGGATCTCGTTGGCCTGCCGAAGCTCGCGGTTCTCCCGCTCAAGAGCCTTCATCTTCTCGGCCGTCTCAGTCGGGACCCCAACTCGCTTGCCGGCGTCGACCTCGGCCTTCTTCACCCAATCCAGCAGCGTGTGCGTCGAGCAGCCGATCTTCGTCGCTATCGACTGGCAGGCAGTCCAGCGGGAGGAATGATCAGCCTCATGATCCAACACCAAACGCACCGCACGCTCGCGCACTTCAGGGGAAAACTTGTTTGTCGTTTTGCTCGTCATGGCTCCATCCTATTTGGAAGTTGGAGCCTCCGGCAAACCCGGGGCGGTTCAATAGCTCCTCAATTTTTCCATTCAAGCCACGACGATTAATCAGTCCTCCAACGAATCTCTTCGCCCACGAAATTTAATTCGAATTGCATGAAATTACCCTCCGATGCAAAATGCAATTAGGAATTATTTGCAATATGGCTTGACCCACTTCTGATTTTTCATATTCTGCAAATGCAACTCAATTGCTACAGGAATCATGACGAGGTGGATGAAGTGGTCAAGGCATTCCCACTGAAAGCGTTCGCGGCGCAAGGAAATAACGTTGCTGCGCGTGATATTTTGACGGAAGCTGGGCTGCGGGTGACACAGCAGCGTATCGCTCTCACGAAGTTGTTCTGCCAAGATGAGAGACACGTCAGTGTGGACGATATCTACGGGGATCTGATGCGCCAAGGTGCGCCCGGATCGCTCGGTTCCGTCGATCGCAGCCTGCCCGGCTTCAGCGAAGTTGACCTTCTGAGACGCGTGCTGATCTGCGGTTCGACCGACTACTTCGATACGATGCTCGAATATCACCATCATTTTACGACGTGGACAGTGACCAGTTGCTTGACATACCACTCGATGCCGTTCGGACAACGAATAACCCCGCGTCGCCCGATGGCTACGAACTGGTGAACGTAGCGTCGACATAGACTTCCCACCCTCCAGCCGGATTTCCAAATGCTGCTTGTACCAGAACAAATGCGAAAACGGATCGAAACGGCGCCTGGGACGCAGGACGCTCCTGTCGAGACGGTGCGCGCCATTCTCAAACAGGCCGGTTTGCGGCCCACGAGGCAAAGGCTCGCATTGGGGCGGCTTCTGTTTCGGGCGGAGCATTGCCATGTCACGGTCGATGATCTTCACGGCAACATGCTCGATCGCGGAATGCGGTTGTCACTTGCCACCGTATACAACACGCTCAACCAGTTCGCCCATTCCGGTCTGGTGCGCAAGGTGGCCATCCCTGGAGGGCCGAGCTATTTTGATACCGACGCTGGTGACCACCAGCATTTCTATATCGAGGAAGAGGGGCGGATTATCGACGTTCCGGCAGGTTCAGTCGTGCTCGGCCAATTGCCTGCGCCTCCTGAGAGTTACGCGATTGCCGGGGTCGATGTTGTCGTCCGCTTGCGGCGTGTCGAAGCGGTGGCGACCACCCCATGCACCCGCTGCGGAAAATGCCGGGCTGCGTTTCGCGAGCCGGAGACTGCCGGCGTCCCGCGACAATTGTGCGGCTATTCAGACAAGGATTGAAGGCAAGCACAAACACGGCCAACCGGATGCGCATATCATTGTCAAAGCAGGCATCAGGAATTGCGGGTCGCCCTGCCAGATGGGGCGGACGACTTGCTTATCTGTATCCAGTCAACAGAGCGAAAGGAACAACAACCATGCTTACTATCGGCGCGAAGCTGCCAGCCTTCGATCTTTGGGCCGTCGTCTCGGTAGATCCCGTGAAGGCGTTTATCCGCATCACCAACGAAAGCGACGCAGGGAAATGGAGAATAATCTTCTTCTGGCCGAAGGATTTCACCTTCATTTGCCCGACGGAGATCGCCGCCTTCGGCAAGATCAACGGCGATTTCGCGGGGCGCGACGCCGTCGTCTACGGCGTTTCCACCGACAGTGAATATGTACATCTTGCTTGGCGGCAGAACCATTCAGACCTCGTTGATCTGCCGTTTCCCATGCTGTCCGATATCAAGCGCGAACTGAGCGCCGCGTTTGGTATCCTGCATCCGGAGGAGGGCGTCGCGTTGCGTGCCACCTTTATTGCAGATCCCGAAGGCATCATCCGTTTCGTTTCCGTCAACGACCTCAATGTCGGCCGTAACCCACAGGAAACCCTGCGCGTTCTCGATGCGCTTCAGACCGGCGCTCTTTGCCCCTGCAACTGGCAGAAGGGCGATGACGTCTTGAAAGCCGCGTGAGGCGGGAATATTATGGCTATCTCGAATCCGGACGTTGTCGGCGCATTGGCAATGCCATCGCCATCATCGGCCGCATAGCCCACAGGACAGCCGATGCTGGAGAAGATTGACGGGAAAACGGCAACATTACCTACGCGCAGAGGGACTTTCCCTTTGCGCGTACCTTCCGGCCGAGGCGGAACGGACATGCGCCAGTTGCGCCGCCAGCTCTGCTTGAAGGCCGGTTAGCGCCGGCATCACGGTTCTTCCACGACACGAACTACCAGCGAATGGCGGATGAGATGCACAATGCAGGTCTGGATGACGGTCTGTCGGAAGATGGAGTTGACCGGAAGCCCTTCAGGCCCTCGGCGACGGCGATCAGGATGTCGGCGACGCCGCGGTTCTTCAGCTCATTCATGACGCGCAGCCAGAACTTGGCGCCCTCGGTCTGCTCGATCCAGATGCCGAGTATCTCCTTGGCGCCGTTGGGCAGGACGCCGAGCGCGACGTGGACGGCCTTGTTCCTGACGAGGCTCTCGTCCCGGATCTTGACCCGGATGGCGTCGGAGAGTGAAGCGGAAAAGAAATCGTGGATGGATCCGCGATTTCCCTCCGAACGAGCGGATAGACAGTGTCGAGCGGTCGGTCCTGCCATTCGCCGACCTCCTTCAGGACGGCATCGGTGACATCGAGCGACACGTCGATGCCGTAGAGCTCCTCCCGATGCCCGCCGATCTCGCGCCCGACATGCCGCGTGCATACATGGAGATGATTCTTCTCGTCGAAATCGGAAAGCGTCGTTGATATTTGGCGATCAGCTTCGGATCGAACGTACGGGCCCGGTCGCGCGGGATCGACAACGTCATCTTCGATGTGCCGGTCAGGACCGACTTCTTTGACACACTATTGCGCCGCCCCGCCTCACGCTCATCGCCCAGATGCTCATCCAGTTCGGCGTTCAGAATGCGCTCCGACAGCGCCTTCTTCAACTCGTCGAGCAAATCTCCCTGGCATAGACTTCGTCCGGCGCGCGACCGGCAAGCAATTGGTCCAAAAGTTCCTTCCCAGTCGCCACGTGATGATTCTCCTTTCCATCATCATGGCCTCAGACACGAAATTCTGAACAGTCTCGTCGCTGATCCAGCAGCGCCTGGGCAACAACACTCGTTGGCTCCGTGGGTCGGGTAGTCTCTGCGCGGACCGCCGGCGTCGTTCGTGAGTGGGGATGGATTTGCATCATTACATAACTTCAAGGATCAAAGGTTCAAAACGCCACGCATTTTCAACAATAGCCCATCCTACTTCATCCCAATGATGTTCTGCAACCAGAACCAGAACAAGAACATGGACAAGGGACGTAAAATAGGGGTGATGGCGCCACTATTCTTTTGCCTAATGCGCATGGATACTATCCTAAGGAACATTTTCGAATAGCGTTTCCACGGATCGTTGGTTCGTGACGAGTCTGGCCCGATCGATTGGCCGCCGCGGTCGGTGAAATACGCCGGGCGGCCCGCGGGAATGGACTCATCTAAATATGATGCGAGATCGCTAAAATGGAGAAGGAGTTCAACGTTATGAGAAAAGAACTGCCATCAAATGAAACGAGAATTATCGGTGGCGTAATTAAGAAAATCATAGCAGTTTCTATGCTGGGTTTTTCTCTTGCCACCGTTGCAAGTAGTTACTCGTTTGCGGGCCCCTTTTGTGATGCCGCTAAGGAAGCCCTTCATGAGAGTAACATCAAGGCTGGAGCAACTGGAGGTGCTGCAGGAGCCGTGCTCGGTCAAGGCCTGGGAGAACTTTTTTGGTGTTGGATTGATGGATAACGGCTGAACCGCTGAATTAACCACCTAAAGTTGGACAGTTGAAAGGCTGGGACGATTTAAGAGATGGGTCCTGTATTGGACAGGACTCAGCCCTTTGAGTTTCATTTTGATGCGATCATGATTGGAGTAGCGGATATAATCCGCGATGCCGCCCTGCAGGCCCTTGATGCTGTCGAAGCGGTTTGGGTGGAAGAACTCGGATTCGCGTACGGCGAAGAGGCTCTCCATGGCGACGTTGTCAAGACAGTTGCCTTTGCGTGACATGCTTTCTCAATGTTGCGAGAAACCCGACATAGGCTCGGCACCGACAGAGGTCACCAGCAGACTGGTGCTCGTGGCACCAAGATGCCATGATGGTAGTTGCCGAAAAATGGCGGACGGAGGCGGTTTGACAGTGAATTTCCCAGACAGCGTCCTCAGAAACTTTCCATTTTCGCCTTCACCTTGGCCATGAAGTGTGCCCGAGTGTCCTCCGTGCAATTGTTCATGTCATAGTGAGCGAGAAAGGTAACCGACGACCACGGATTGATCTCAGCGCGCAGAACACGCTTGATAATCTTCTTCGGTGGGTTGCCGGTGACAAATGCACGAAACGGCGTTGCGCCATAGGTCATGATGGCGCCGAGCTTGCGGATGCGGTGCAGCCGCGACCGGGCCTTGCCGTTCACCAGTTCGAAGGAAATGCCCGGCAGCCAGACACGATCGAAATATCCTTTCAGAATCGCCGGAAAGCCGAAATTCCACACCGGTGTGACGATGACCAGCCCCTGCGCCGCTAGCAACCGGTCGCAATAGCCCTTCACCAGCGCCGTATTTTCCGGATGGCTGTGATAGACTAAACGGTCTTGGCGCGACAAAACCGGATTGAACCCTTCGGCATAGAGATCGCAGTCATCGACTTCGTGACCCGCAGTCTGCAGGCTTTCGCGGGTGAGTCTGTGGAGCGCGCCGCCGAAGCTTTCTTTGACCGGATGGGAGTGTAACAGAAGGACGCGCATCAAACCCTCGTCGCCGCAAGACCAGAAAAGGATAGTTCTTGCCAGCGGTAAAGTCGAAATCCAGATTATTCAAGGCAATCATCGCGGCAGGGTTGAGCAGGCCCTTGAGGTCGGTCTGCATCTTGAAGGCAAGTTGGATTGCGCCCGGGATTTGACCACGTTCATGCCGGCCAGATTGAGGACGATGCCGCCCGAAAGCGACATGGCCTGTTCCGGCGTCAGATAACCCTGCCCGGTGGATTGACTGTCCGCGAGAAATGGCGCCAGGCTGAAATTGTAGGGTCTGTACTGCTCGACCTTGAAGCCAGGGAATAGATAGCCGTTCTTGCTCATGAAGATCATTAAAGGTTTGGCATCACAACCTCCTCCTGGAAAATTACTTCAGGCCCAGCTGCGCGCGCCGGACATCACGAACCTTGCTTTCAAGCTGGGCAATTTCATAAGATTTACACTCGGAATGAAGAACGGTGAGCGTAGCGAACTCCAATCCCCCTGCTTCAGAGCCACACAGATCACCTGCGGTCATTTCAAGCAGTTCCAGTTCGGCCCACACTTCAGGCCGCCGCCTTTTCAGATATTCCACCGCTTCCGCGACTTCTTCATCCGTCCAGTTGCGGGTTTGGGCATTCGACACCGTGCTCATCGACTTCCGATTGGTTGGATTTTTTGAACGGCTCGTCATCGTTTCATCCGCCTCCGCGCTTCAAGATTTCTTTCCCTGTGCCCGGTTTCCGGAGCATAGGCTTTGCGAACCAGATCAACAAATAATGGCACCCAGCATATCAGCTGGCAGAGGGAACAAAAAAGGGGCGCCATAGCCCCTATTTTACATGGACAATTGTGCTTGCCGTTTTCGGGAGAGTATAGAACGCCGATTCGCCAGTTAATTGCTTCACGGTGACGCGCGCATACTTGTTTCTGCTGTTGATTTTCACCCTCTATGGCCGAGCAGACGCTGTTACGTTCCTCTATCGTGGCGACAATCGTGCTGCTCATTGCGGGCATCGCTGTCGGTTGGTGGCAGGCTCGTTTGGCCATCGTGTTTGATGGCGTATCCGCGACATGCTTGCGCAACGTCGTGGTGGACACCACGCCAAGGATGAAGTCGACATCATTGGCACGGCACCAGTCGATGACTAGCGGCTGCAGTAATGACGGTCGGCCTGGATCGGGATCGAGGTGTTCGGCCAATTGCCGCGGATCGCCTGCATCAGGCGGCGCAGATGGAGGCGGATTTCGGCGCCACTCGACCACTTGGCCGGCCGCAGAAGCGCGCTGACGAACCGGCCCGCACCGTCGAACACGACGACCGGCTGGAAGCGGTATTTGTCGTGATGGGCGTTGAGCAGACGGAGCTGCTGGCCGGCGTGCACGGCATCAAAACGTGTCGTCGATATCAAGAATGATGCGCTTCGGCACCTGCCGGAACGACACGCAGTAAAGGTCGACCATCGCCTGGCCCGCGGTGACCAGGTCGCGCATGCCTGGCAGGTTTTCCAGTCGGCACACACGGTCGACTGCGAGGCCAGATCGCGACCCGACGGCAGAGCATCCTGGGCCATCTTGAAGATCGGGTTGCAACGTCGTAGCCGGTTGGCATCATTGCCATCCTCGTAGCCGGCGGCAATGATCTTCATGCGGAAGCCGATCATGTCGGTCAGGCTGTGGACGATCTGGTCCGGGCTGCGCGGATCATCGATGCAGCGCGCCAGACGGTCAGCCACCCGCAGCCGCTTTTCCACCGCGGCCAGAGTCAGAACGCCGCTGTTGAACGACAGCATGCCGCCGTCGAAACGGGCGACGGCGGACTTGCCGCCGACGGATGACAAACCGGGCAGAGGCAGGGTAAGATGGTCATGGCGGTGTGGTCTCCGGGAAATGGTTCGGATCGGTGTAAGCAACCAAATCCTCCGTCATTCAATGGTTTGAACCACATCCGACAACACATCATGAATTTTCCGGGCTAGCAGCTTGGCAAGCCGAGCTGATGTTCTCCCCTCGTCTGGCGAGGGCGCGGCCGTTGTCCTCGCCGCTCAGCATAAATGCCGGATCAATCTCCTTCCTCGTCGGAGGGAATACGCATTAGATTCGACCATTGGGACGCTTTGAGCAGGGGACGATAACGCATTGGCAATAGCGCCAAGCTTAACGACGTCGATCCACAGGCCTGGCTTGCGGCCATCACAAGGATTTCTTCATTGGCTGACCAAGCAGTTTACCCCAGAACTCAGATTCACCAGCATCCTTGTATCCAGCTGCAACATAGAAGGAATGAGCCGTCCGCGTGCTGGTGAGCGTGCTTTGGGCCCATCCCAGGTCGCGAAGATAGGCCTCAAGCGAAGCGAGGATCGATTTGCTCACGCCTTTGAAGCGGGACTCCGGCGCGACGTAGTTCAAGGTGATCTCGCCGGCGTGAGAAGCACCGCCGACGCCGAGAATTGCTCCATCTTCCTCAGCCAACATGACGCACTGATCAGGAGCTTCGATCCACGATCCGACAATTTTCGGGGTTTTGTTGCTGAGCCACTGTCTGAGTGTATCGTCCTCCCCGTCGTGATCAAGGACGCATAATTCCTGGATCGATCTGCGTAGGACTGAGGCGACCTGCTCGGCATCTGCTATTTTAGCGGATCGGATCAACATCCCGGATAGCTCCTTTTCCAATGGCTATGCTCTTACGGGCTTGAGAGTCTGGTAGAGGATAGTTTTCCCAATTGTGACACGAGCCGCAAGCTTTCCGCACGTTGAGCCCAGCCGCCAAATGCTGGCGGGCTTTGGCGAGCTTATTGGGCGTCACCACAGCCTGGCGGCGCCGCCACGCTGAGACAAAAGTTGACGACAACGAACAATGTCGGCACAGCACTCGCCAATCGGCGCAGAATGAAAAGCAGCATGGCATGCTCCAAGGGATGCACGCGGCAACCGGAAGGTCGCCGTGTGCCGCGCTATTGCATTATCGG
>NZ_QOZG01000027.1 GCF_003335045.1 Paramesorhizobium salinisoli | reverse complement strand
ATGGTGCAGAAGGATCGCGGGGGTGTTTGTGTTTCCGGCACAAGACAATTTTTTCTCGATCCGGCGCGCCTCGTCTTCATCGATGAAACCGATCTGAGCACAAAGATGTCACGGCTTCGCGGACGGGGCCCTTGCGGAGATCGATGCCGCTCCCCGATTCCACACGGGCACTGGAAGGCGACGACATTTACCGGAGCGCTCAGGCTCTCCGGCATGACCGCGCCCATGGTCCTCGACGGTGCGATGAACGGGGTAGCGTTCCAGGCTTATGTCCAGCAGGTTCTCCTGCCAATCTTGGCACCGGGCGACATCGTCATCATGGACAATCTGCCAGCACACAAGGCAGAAGGCGTACGGCATGCAATCGAAGGTGCAGGATGCTGCTTGCTTTATCTCCCGCCCTACAGCCCAGACTTCAACCCCATCGAGAACGCCTTCCGGCATGCAAGGACACAATTTTTCCATCCACAATCGACGGTAAACGGGGAGTTCCGCAAATCTCCGACATCCCGCCATGCGGCCAAAAGCGGGGAACCGTTGTAGCCATAGCAGCAAGAAGCTCGCGACTATCCGATTACACGAAGCGACGGTTCCAGCTCTTGGCCAGAACGGGTCTTGGTTTCATGGAACAACTGAGTAATCGGCAGCAGGCCGATTACTCAGTTATATGTGCCGGCCGGGTGCTCAGCTTCTTTCTGTCGTCATCGCTGGGGTTGCATTTCTGTTTGGTCCCCGGGATATAGAATTTGCCGTCAGCGGATGGATTTGTTCCTCCATCACAACCAGGCATTCCGGGCCGCCCGTCGCGTGCGCCTGCGCCGCCGTTTCCACCATTCCCACCGGAGCCGGCAAATGATGTCTCTGTGGCGAACGCCATCAAAGACAATGAAACTAGAACGGCGATAATTTTCTTCATCCCAAATCTCCTTTATCCGCCTATAGGATAGGCCACCAGCAATTTCGTCAACAGCGGAGTGAATTCTTGCTAATGGACGAAGTAAACAGTGCAACATAGGTCGCATCGGGCCATAGATATGGCCGGGCACCAGCAAGAGGATGCTTGAGGAAGGCGTTTGCGCGTTCGTCGATGTCCTTGGGGTCTGAGTAGCAACGGAACAGAAAACATAGGGTAACGGAATTTGCGCAGTACGTTGATCCAGCGCCAGTGCATTTTCGTCCAATAAGTGGGGTGTTCATATCGAAGACCATGGCGAAGCAGGAAGCTCAACAGCTGTTGCTTCGCAATCTTCAGCGCTTCCAGCCCCTGCTTGCGGGTGCGGATCAAATCCCGCATGGCTTCCTGTGCTTCGTCAGGTGTCCAGATCGGCGTCAGTTCTCCTGCTCGCCACAGCCGCGCCAGCATTTCCGCATCGCGCCGATCTGTCTTAACCCGATCTCCAGCCCGCCGCGGGATCATGGCCGGAGTGACAACGGCACAATCAAATCCGAGTTTTGTCAGAAGGCGATACAACCCGTAGCCACACGGACCTGCTTCGTAGCAAAACACCGGTCGCGCACCTGCAGCCGAAAGCCGCTCTGTCAGGCGTAAAACACAATCGGCGTTGTTTTCGATAATGCCGTAAAACCGCACGTCGCCATTCCGGCCATCATCCGCTGTCGCAACGGCAATCGTCTCCGCGTGAACATCGAGGCCGACATAAACCGTTCTTTCCATAAGCTTCTTCCTTTCCAAACCAATTCGTTCGACTAGGAAAACCCAGCGGCTTTGCCGCCGTAAATCGCTCATCTGGTCTAGGGTCTAAGCGGTCGCTTCCTTGGACCAGAAAAAGCTCGGCCGTGAAGTTGGTGAGCGCCCAAAATCGGATCGTCTCGCGCCTAAAGTCATGGCGCTGATTGCCGAAGATCGCAGCTGTCGCTGGATCGCTGGCGATTTGGCCATCAGCAAAAATACAGTTGCTGATATCGCCAGACGCGAGAGCGTGGCAGGCAAATGACTTGATCGCGCTGAAAGTGGAGCAGACAATGTCGATGATCCTACGTTCCGCGACAAAATCGGATGCAGCTTATCTGCTTAACCTAGAGGAGATATGCATGCGTGCTTACGCGGAAGCCTTGTCGGGTGACTGGAAGCAGTCTGACACGGTGGAGAGCTTAGATGCACTGCTGACGATTGTTCTGTTCATTGGCGAACGCGTTATAGAGCCTATGGCGCTTGGTCATCTGTGGATCGGTGTCAACGATCTTGACCGTTGCCAGCAAATGTCCGATTTCCGATCCTGTCAGACCGAAGTCGGTATCTCCCAACGCATCCGCGATTGCGTGAAAGCTTCATTATCGTCATTCCCCTTCGTTCTCGTCTGGCCTTTTCTTGCCATGTCGTCGACGTCTATGAGCGCGCGAACGCCAGTAAAGGCTCGATCTCGTGGTTGTCAGCCGCCTGGAGCGCCGCGACATAACGGACGCGGGTCTCACCAGCATCGATTAGGTTTGTCCGACCCCAGCTAAAGGGCGGTCGCCCGAGCTGGCGCGCGAGCAGGTCGCCGACCAAGCGAGAAAACCGTCCGATTCCGTTGGGGGAAGGGATGGATGGCTACCAAGCGGTGGCTGAATCGGACGGCGATCTCGTCGGGCGGATACGTTCCATGTGCGACCCAATAGCGCGCATCATCGATCGTCTGCCTGACATCCATGGCGATGCGATAGGCATCAACACCTATGTTTCGGGCCGTCATGCGGTACTGCCCCGCCCAGCGCCACACCTCGCCGACATGCGCCGGTGCAGCTCGTTCAGGAACTCCTGGTCGAGGACGTCGCGTTTTCGCGACATCGCCCAGCGCAAGCTTTCGCCGATGTTAACCTGCTCGGCCTCATTCAGCTCATGTCGCAATGTGATGTAGGAGGGAATGAGCTGCTCTCGTTCCTCGGCGGTTAGCGGCGTATTCGCTTCATCATCATCCAGAAACAGAGGATCGTCTTCCATGGAGATCAGCCATCCTCCCACAGGCGTCGTGGCGAGCCGGCAAGCATAGCATCGATGAGACGGCGACGTTCATCCTCCAGATCGGACTTGAGCAAGGCCTGGTTTTCCAGCCGCATAGTATGATCGAGGGTCACGTCCTGCCCCGCCTTTTCTGCCGCCCGCTCACGAAGGATGTCGTCAAGCGGCTTGACCGGAACGAAGGCGTAGACGAACGTGCAGTTCATTGCCGCCGCTGCTTCCCGAAGCGTCTTGATCGTTGTCGCCTTTTCGAGATCGGCTTTCGTCGCAGTAGAATCGAGCGTGTGTGCCGGGATAGGGGGCGGCAGCCATGGTTCTTTCTTCTGGTCCAAGCCCTGGAAGGCCGCGAAGAGCCTCGGCGGCCTAGGCCTCATTGAGTGCGCCTAAGCGCACGAGTTGCTTCAGGTAGTTATCGAGATGCCCCTTGCCCCGGAGCTTCCAGCTCCCGGGTAAGGGCATTGAGGGTAATCAGCTTATTGGTCAGCGACCAGTCAATGCTCATTCCTGCACGGCGGCATAAGTCGGCATGCACAGTCATGACTGTGCGGCCGTTTCCATCAAGGAACGGATGGGCGTAGGCCAGAAGGCCCATGATTTCACCCGGTTTGGTGCGCATGGTTTCCCGATCTGCGGCCATGCCAAAAGCCATATCGGCTGTACGTCTGGAATCTTCGGGTTGAGAGAAGAGGTTATAATTGCCCCTTTCCCTATGGCGCTTCTGGAGCGGTTTGGGTGCGGTCCTGTCCCGCCCAAGGATAAACGCTCGAGAACAGCTTTGATGGGTCTGCAAAACGTCCTCGTGCAATGCCGCGACTTTTAGCATATCCGGCTCGCCTCCGTGAAACAGGCATCCACCAACAGGCCATGGCGGTTTTCTATTAGCCATGCCCCATAAAGCATAACTTCGCAGCGAGGTCGCCCTCAAGCAATCGGTCGCGGTTCTTCGAAAACATCGAATGATCCCAGACCGCATCATCGATCCCGATGCCGACAAACCATCGGAACAAAAGGTCGTATTCCAGGCGCTCCATCAAAAGCCGCTCAGAACGGATCGAATAGAAGGCGTGCAAAAACATGGCGCGCACTAACTTCTCTGGCGGGAACGAACGCTGATCTCGTCTCCCACTTCGCCGCCGTGCGCGTCAGGCCCGCGTCCAGGGATTACAATTTGACCGCGCCCCGCGCCGAGGAATGGCTGCTGATCGAGTAGCCCGAGCGCGACAGCGAGCCGCTCAAATACTGGCTCTCCACTCTCGCCGCCGACGCTTCGCTCGGAAAGCTCGTCAGCACCGCTAAGCTGCGCTGGCGCATCGAGCGCGACTATCGGGAACCCAAACAGGAACTCGGGCTCGGCCATTATGAGGGGCGAGGCTGGCGAGGTTTCCATCATCATGCAAGCCTCTGCATCGCCGCTTACGGACTCCTCATCTTCCAAAGGGAGGCGATTCCCCTTAGCGCCGGCTAATGCCAAAAGCTGCCCGCAACCTGCCGTTCCCGGGGGTTATCGACCCTGCGGATCCCCCGATCCGACCCGAGCGACACGCGCCAAATTCGATCGCCACCGTCCGAAGACACTTGACCGTCGCACTCAGTCGCAGCCTGCAGCGATGTCCATGCTGCACCAGGAATGGGCGCTGATCGGCCCGCTTTTACCTGCTGAACGACGTCGCGGCTGCCTCTGGATACCCATTGTGGAATTGGCTGCAAGAGCGTAGCGGCATCCAAGGCTTGGGTTCGGAATAGCAGTTCCTGATTAGGCGTGGCCCTGGGCGCCGATCTTTTCCGCCTACTTGATTCATGTGGTCGTCAGTACAGCTAACGATTTAGCTGCCCCGTCTCATTCTTGGGCGATCAGGTCTTACTATATAATAGGCTATCAACGCTGATATGATGGTAACTGATGAATCCACCCAAAACGATATTGGTGTGCCCAGATAATGAAGTGCGGCTCGCATGAAAACTGAACATACTAAAAACACAACCGCGACATAATTGAATTTCATCATCGCTTCCCTTGCCTGAATATACTGGAGGGAGATACCCCTCCTACACGTTGCATGATTTCGCTTATTCCAATGTTTTCCAGTCTCCCAACAATGCCAGTGTTTCGTCCTGGGCCAGGTGCCATGACCACCGGACCCGCCATTCCATTAGCTTCTGCCACCGCTTTCGTTTCCACCGTAGCCCATGGGATCCGGCCCCGAACCTGTCAATTCCCGTGCCGTTCGTATCGTACCCTGTTTAGACTGAGCCGTTGTCAAAGCCTTTGCCAACAATGCTGCCCACCGCTCCAGTAAGAGTTTCAGCAACTATACCTCCCACTCCGCTAGCGAGACCTCTAATAACTCCGCATGCTAATTGCTCGCACAACACGGCTTTCAGCAACAATCATCCAAATTTCTTCAAAGAAATAGGGGCGGTGACGCCCCTATTTCTTTGAAGAAATTTGGATGATTGTACGAGCCAAAAAGCATGGAGACCTAAAATGCGCGGGTCTCTCGCAGGCCATCATTCAGACCTGCATCGTGCATTCACACGGAGCAACATAAATGCATAAAATTGTTTTTATTCTTGGTACCCGGCCCGAAGCCATCAAATGTGCGCCGGTCATCAACAGGATGAAGGAGGACAAGAGGTTCCATGCCATCGTTGTCTCGACGGGCCAGCATCGTGAAATGCTCGATACCACGCTGGCTGAGTTCGGCATCAAACCGGATATCGACCTCAATGTCATGCAGCCTCAACAGACGCTATCGCAGGTCACCCACAAAATCATCGCGGCACTAACCGCGCGGCTCGATGATCTCGCCGCCGATGCCGTTGTTGTACATGGCGACACCGCCAGTACACTGGCAGGCGCGCTGGCGGCGTTTCAGCATCGTATTCCTGTGATTCATTTGGAGGCGGGGCTTCGTAGCGGCAACATCTCGTCGCCCTTTCCAGAAGAGGCAAACCGCCGCCTCGTTTCCCAGATCACCGATCTGCATCTGGCACCGACGACCCGGAGCAGCGCCAATCTTATCCGGGAAGGTGTGTGCGAAAGCCGCGTGAAGATTACCGGCAATACGGTCGTTGATGCGTTGCGTTGGGCCGCAGCAAACGCCCCGACATTCGACGATAACGCCCTAGTCGATCTGATCAGCGATCACCGTCGTATCATCGTGGCATCCGCCCATAGGCGGGAATCCTGGGGCGCGCCCATGCGTGAAATCGCTGCAGCGCTTGTTGAGATTGCCAGGAATGATGGTGTCCACATTGTCGTTCCCCTGCACAAGAACCTAGCCGTGCGCGACGTCATGGTGCCTGTCTTGAGCGGAATTCCGAACATCACGCTTGTGAACCCATTGCCATATCGAAGTTTCTGCCGGCTGATGCTTCGCGCGGATATCATTATCTCAGATAGCAGCGGCGCTGAAGAGGAAGGCCCATCTCTCGGCAAGCCTACGCTCGTCCTGCGCGACATTACCGAACGACCAGAGGCGATAGAGGCCGGCACGGCCAAGCTTGTCGGACGCAACGCCGCCCGCATTGTGCGGGAAGCCGCCACCTTGCTGCGTGATCCTGAAGAATACCGGCGGATGGCGAGGCCGGTAGATTCCTACGGAGATGGAAATGCCACAGGACGGGTCATCGATGCTATCAATGAGTTCTTTGGTCTCGAAGAGATGGGTACCAACGATATACGTCTGGCAAACAATACCACTCCCCGCCAGATTGATTATTCGGCGGTGACCATAGTCCCTTCGTCTTCCTCGGCATTGGTCAGGTATCAACCTCGATGATGCAGAAGTTTGGTATGAGACCGACTCCAGCAGCCAAAGCCCTTCGCCTGGAGCGTCGGGGCGTAGCTCGACCCTTCGCGCCGGGCAAAGACGCGCGTGACCTCCGCCGTGTTTTCCATACCCCAGGAGCAGAGTGGCACGAGGGCCTGGGCCAGGCTCTTACCCAACGGAGTAAGGCTGTAGTCCACCCGCGGTATAATTTCCTTGTAGTCGGTCCGTTTCACAAGACCATCGCTCGCCAGCTCCTTAAGTTGCTGGATCAGCATCTTGTCGCTGACGTCTCGTATGGCACGCCGCAACTCGCCGTAGCGGGTCGGGCCGTCCTGGACGCCGTTTCCACTTGCCGGCGACCACCCGCAGTGTCGCATCTAGGCCGCAGGTGAAACCGGGTAGCTTGGCGTGCTGGACTGGGCCGGCAGTGGAATCTGCTCAGGCGGCGAAGCCGGGTTTGGACGACCAGATGACATTTCTAGATACTTAGTAAAAGTGCATACTTGCCATTATGTATGCGCTCCACCAGCTTAGTGCAAACTCAAAAAAGGAGCATCTCATGAACAGACTAAAGGGTAAGACGGCAGTGGTGACCGGCGGCGGAAGCGGCATTGGATTTGGGGCCGCTAAGCGGTTCATCGACGAAGGCGCGTTCGTCTACCTCTTCGGGCGGCGACAGGAGCCGCTTGACGCTGCGGTGGCCCAGTTGGGATCCAATGCCCAGGCGGTGCGCGGTTCGGTGACCGATATGGCCGACCTGGACCGATTGTACGAGAGGGTGAAGGCGGATTGCGGCAGGCTCGATATCCTGTTCGCCAATGCGGGGGCCGGTGCCCTTGCGCCGCTCGGCGAGATCACGCCTGAGCACTACGACCATATCTTCGACATCAATGTGAAAGGGACGATCTTCACGGTCCAGAAGGCCCTGCCGCTGATGACGGAGGGGGCGTCGATCATCCTGACCGGGTCGAGCACGGGGGTGATGGGAACCCCCGCGTTCAGCATTTACAGCGCGACCAAGGCCGCGATCCGGAATCTGGCGCGCAGTTGGGCCCTTGACCTGCGCGGCACGGGTATCCGGGTCAATGTACTTTCTCCCGGACCGATCAAGACGGAGCTGGCGCTCGAGGTGCTGGGCGAAGAGGGAATGGGGACGATAGGGGCGACCACGGTGCTCGGCCGCATGGGCGACGCGTCGGAAACGGGCGGGGTGGCCGCGTTCCTGGCCTCCTCGGACTCAAGCTTTATGACCGGTGGCGAAGTGTTCGTCGACGGAGGACTGGCACAAGTCTGAGGCACCTGAGACGCAACGCGATGAACATGCTCATCGGGCTCGGAGCATGCGCAGCCTCTGGGCCCGTCCCGATTTAACCTCCGAAGCGGCGATCGTACGAACGCGGGGGATGATCTCTAGGAAAGGTTCGCGTCGGCTCTTGAGGCGAGGAACCGCCTTAACCACGGCTTTTACGAAAGACACAATTTCAAGATCCAGACCGACGACTGGCGCGATGCGATGATGGTCGATCCGGAAGCCCTCCACGAGAAAATGTTCCAAGCTTGGCGAATCGCCAGCGCTATACCTCGCTCTTGTCGGAAATTATGCTGCATGATGCCGGCCGAACGCTGGAGACGCGGGACGAACGTACATGACGTGGGGATTTACCGACATACCGGAAGTCGTGCGCGACTACGTTCGAGGAGTCTTCGCAGCCGCTAACGACAGGGTGTCGAGGGCAATGGACGTTTAGGTGGGTATGGTATGGCTAAATTAGACGCAGTTTCAGGAATATCATTCCGGTGCGCGCTTCTGCTCTGCTTCCTTTTCCTCGTGACCATAGTCCCAGATAGCGCGGGAGCGGTCGAAACAAAACCCGATCTGCAGAAACGAAGGTATGAAACCGCGATAACTCGTGCTGAGCGTGGTGATCCGGACGCACAGCTAACGGCAAAGCTACTGCCTATGACGATGAGCAGGATGTCGCGGTCATTAAAAAATGGCAAAGGAAGGACAGGGAGCCTGTCAGATAGCGCTCGGGTTGATGTATCAAGAAAGATATGGCGTTCAGAATGACGATGCGGAAGATTCAAATGGGCGCAGCGGGCAGCTGAGCAGGGCTATTCTCTGTCCCAAGGCTTATTGGGTGCGGCGTATCTCGATGGTATAGGCGTTCGACGGGATAAATTTGGATGAATGGCCGGTTTGGGCCGGTAGAGGACTGTTTGGTTTCGGACTGGCTCATCGGATAGTTGTGCCGTTCCGCTCCTGTGCCTCTTTGCAGCCACTGAGCATCGTCGCGTTGACGCTAGGCTGATCCGCGGCTCGCCCTTCTCAATTGGGAGCGCGGCGATCCGCCGAAAGCCATTATTCGGCCTTTGATCCTCCAGTGCGCGAATGGCGGGGAAGACGCTCGGCTTTCTCGGGCCTTGCGGCTGCCCTTGCAAACGATCTCGGCATGGCCAAGGGCATAAAACTTTGCCCACGCTCGATAAAAGCTTGGCTCTTCCGCAATTTTTATTGCAGCGTAAAGCAGGCTATCTACTATCTCAGCAATAAATATTTACGGAACTGCTGCACCTGCACTCTTGTGGACGCGACGATCATCGGGCCGGCCAGCGAGGAAGACGGCGATGCGCATTGGATCAAGCACAAGGGCAAGCCGCCGTTCATGGCTCCAGCAGGTGGGTGGCGAAGCTGTGGCGCAGCGTATGCGGCCCGACCCGCTTGGCGATGTCGGCGGCCTGTGCCGTTTCGACGATGATCCGTTGGAGCTGCCGGGTGCTGATCGGCTTCATCGGATGCTGTCCCGGAACAGCCAGCCGTCGCGGTGCATCACGCCCTGCCGGCGCCCGGCGATCCACCACTGGGTGCCGGCGGCTGAGATCCGGCGGTTCAGTTAATTCTTTGCGGCGCATGGTTCTTTTTACAAGACCATTCTGTGATCCCGACCGATAGCGTCGATGGCTGACCTGGAAGCTCTGGATCGAAGTCACCGTGATACCATTTCAGACATTCGAGTTCAGGCCAGTCAACGCATGGAGATCTTGTTATACATATCCTCCATGCCTTGTTGGGCGCAACCTTTTCAAGCTTTCTTACGTTACGAATGACTGATTCAGGATCGGGCAAGCCAACAACTCCGCGAAGCCAGAGGGAGTTCCGTTGTAGTTTTGTCCCTGGTTGCTTCGTTTTCTGTTGTCATGTGGCACCTGTTATGAACAGCACCATAGAGCAAGGCTGTTCTTTCTGGTTCCGCCATCCGTGAGGAGTAGAACGCTGGATGAAGATATCGCCTTCCTTCAACACTACCTCACCATCTTCCATCACCGCCACGATCTGACCGGATGTAATGATGATGAAATCGATAGTCGGCGTCGTATGCAATTCGTATTCACTGCGTGGAGGAAACATAATATATCGCACGTTAAAGCCTGTTAATCCCGCATCAATATTGGGGGCGACGGTATGGGTATTGGCTGCTACCGGAACATCGAGGGATGTTGGTAAGCTGGTGGCTTTCCAGATATCACTGACGCGCAGGCCCTGAAACTCAGGATAATCCTTGTAGGAAGAAATGGGGGCATCAAATGCGATCATGGAGCGGCGATGCTCACCAAAACCGGAAATGACTAATCTTGGCATCCTGCATGAGGGATCCATTTATGCACTGCCTTTCGTGTTCGAAAACAACTGACGCCAGCTCGATTTTACATTCAAGTAAAAATCAAGGTATTTCTATTAATTCCGCCTTACTAGGCGATTTTTACACAGAAATACTTTATATGTGCAATAGATCTGGATAGATGTTTCGAACTTGGATTGCCAGTCTTCGTCACAAAGTTTTGTCAAGCTGATTAGAGGCGCGACGCCGGCAGCCAGTTAGAATGCGACACTTCGGTTTCCGTTTGGCGCCCTTTGCCGGTTCGGATGCGAGCGCTGTCCGGCGCATGAATTATGCGGCTGGCAAGATCTATAACCGGCTGAAGAGCCAGGGAAACGACGAAGCGGCCGAGCTCGTCTACACGTTTGGGCGTACACTGCTCGACCGGGAGCTTTTCCCGACAGACGACGATTTACCTAGGGATGCGGAGGTTCATGTGACGTAAGCACCGATCGATGCGCCGACGAAGGCGATCGCTATGGCGATCATGATGCCGTAAATGCGCGGCCGGTCGAACAACACCGCGAAGGCCGAAAACCACGCCACGATGGCCGCACCGAGGGCAAACAGGAAGCCCGGCTTGTCGGCTACCGTGATATTGACGGCCATCAGCCCGCCGATGATGAGCGCGCCGAACACGATCAGTAGCCCCGTGGCATATCTTTCGTAATCGTCCATTTTCATTCCTCAATTCACAAGCCGCCATGCGACTCGAAAGCAGTCTTCACGCTTCCACAGGCTATTTCTAGGCAGGCGGCGCAAAAATGTCTCGTCTTATTAGCGCTCGTGGACAAAGGGTATCCATAGTTTGACTGCTGCGATGGCGACAAATCCGAGATATGATTCCTTGGTCTTGTCATAGCGTATTGCAACGCGCCGCCAGTTCTTGAGCGTGTTGAAGAGGCGCTCGATCTGGTTTCGCCATTTGTATTTGGTTTTGTCATGGGGGATCGGGTCGCGTCTGTTGCTTTTGGCGGGTATAACCGCCTCGATATCGGCGCTGGCGATCTCTTCGCGAATGGCGTCAGCGTCATAGCCTTTATCGGCGAGGAACGCCTCTATCCGGTCGGAAATCATCCGGAACAACGGAACAAAGCCCTGGTTGTCGTGT
>NZ_QOZG01000026.1 GCF_003335045.1 Paramesorhizobium salinisoli | reverse complement strand
GCTCGTTATGCAGCGTCAGCCATAACAGCGCTAAAACGGCATCGTCGATCTTGTCCTCATCGATCTCCATGAACCGACGTTACCACGCGCGGCGCCCAAAATCCCGCGGCCCTGCTCGGATGGATACAGATCAAAGAACGAAAAAACTGATGCAGCTTGGTGACATTCCGTTGTTCGTTGCGGAAATCATAAAAGCCGGCTGTGGCACCCGAGACCTCGTCCATTTCGTCAAATCCAAAAAACGGGATGCTGGCATCCCTTTTTTGCCCCCACAGATCTGATATCTTTGGCGCTGCAGCCATTGGTTGGCTGTGATGCGAAGATGAAGGAACTAAAAATGTCTAAAGTATTCAACGCTGTCGTCGAGGCCAAGATTCCCACTCGAATGGAGCCGAAGCCTAGAGGCATTTCAGACCAAGGGCGCCGCGAAGATTAAATTCCCCACGTTAAGTTAAGCGAGGGGTATAGCCCCTCGCTTTTCGGTCTATTCGGATTTTATTATGTTGATCGCATCTTACACTTGTCCTGCGGGCGCCTCTTCACTGGATGAGACCGATTTCACGCTGACCAAATTCCCTACCCCCCATCTGCGGCTTGCATCAGCCGAGCGACCGGGACGGCGGGTTTGGTGTGTTGTGGAGGCTCATGCAGTACCAGACATGGATGAGTTGCTTTGTTGTTCCGATCCAGCTAATTCTCTCTTCCGAAATACTCTTGAATTCGATGGCACTGCAATCATTCTGAGCGAGTCGAATGGCATTGTTCGCTTCGATCTATTGAGAACACTATATGCTTCGGCTCCACTCTACATCAGCAGTGTTAACACCGGTGTAGTAATTTCTTGGGATTTTTTGCATTGCGCGGCGCAAACTCCGTTTGAACTCAATCTCGATGCTTGCCGCCGGTTCATCGTTTACGGGCCTACTCTCGAAACCGCGACCATCTTGCGTGGCGTAAAAATGGTCGGCGGCGGCCAGCATGCCTCATGGTCCAACAGACAAATTGAAATTGCCGACCTCTCCAGTATACCTGCCTATGAGGAGAACACGCTGTCTACTAAGGCAGAAGCGGCATTGTGTTTTCTCGACATGGTCGCCGAAGTTATACGTCCACGACTCGAAAAATCAACTACAGCCTGCCTAGAATTGAGCGGCGGCTTGGATTCGGCATGTGTTGCCGCCGCATTGGGGCGCGGGCAACTTAATTCCGATCGCCTCATGACTTATGGTCTCATACATGCCGGTATAGTCGGCAGTCAGCAGATAGCTCGGCGTTCGGAACTTATACAGTTGTTCAATTTTGCAGACATCACTGTTCCTTCAAGCACGTGTCATCCTTTTGAGGCATTCCTGAATGCTGATGGCTCGGCCCGTCATGTCCCGAATGATGAACTGTTTCGCCAAGGTATTGAGGCGTGTATTGATCAACTGCCCAAACTGCCTGACTTGATTTTGACAGGCATCGGTGGAGATGAATTGACAATCTTCGCCGATAAGAAAATAGCGCTATCTCGTTCTGATGATGATATAAAATTTGCTTGTGAAGCGCTATTCGGCGTTCCGCTGTCTTCTGTTTCTGAAAGTGCAAGTTTCACATCGAGTAGTGCGGTCGCATCATCCTTTTGCCGCGCCGATATGTTTTTGAATCGTGGCATTTGGCCGATCAATCCGCTGACACACCCCTCAATCGTGCAGTTTTCCCAAATTCTGCCAACAGAAATGAAACGTGAGCGCGCCCTCAATAAAATTGCACTCGCGAAATCAGGCGTGAGCGATTATTTTCTCTTTCCACGTTATCGTGAGAATTTCTCGGAGATTTATAATATAGAATTGCGCCATTTTGATTTAGGAACTTATCTCCAAGATGGGATGATACAAAAATTTGGCATTCTCAAGTGCCCCGCCCTGATCCGGCAACATATTCTGTTTGTGAATATGGGTACATGTGCGCTTCCACTGATATGCTTCGCCAATGCGATTCGATTGGAGTATATCCTTAGAACATTAAGACCATCTGATTGTAATCATTCATAAAAATATGAAAAAGACTATTCAACTCATTGCGAACATCAATCTTCTACGCGGCATTATCCAGCCTGAAACAATACGCTCGACCATCGCCGTGGCGGCGCTCGCCACACTGAGCGCAGCAATGCTCGCATTGCAACCATTCATCCTCGCCCGTGCGGCGATTTCGGTTGCACAAGACCGGATGCTTTTCAGTATTCTTGCGGTCTATATCACTATTGGATTTGTAAGTGGTATTTGTACGGCAGCTGCAGCTTATTTCACCTTGCGATCTCGCGAGAGAGTAGGCTGCGATATTGCAATGGCAACACTAGTTGCATTACTGAGACCAGACAAAACGTTCTGGCGGCATTCGATTACCGAATTGATGTATGCTTACGCGAAAGGCAGACAAGCTACACACGCGATCATTTCTGATCTATTGATGGACTTGGTGCCTTATCTTGCCAGTTTGGTCATTTTGATTTCCCTTGTCGCGGTTACGGTAAGTTGGCCGACTGCTGTTGTCATCCTCATCACGGCTGCTTTGTTCATTGGTCTGAACCTACGGGATGTGGGTAAGGAGTATGCGCTCAGTCTCGCCTTTGACATGGCGGAGAAGGAGTTCACCGCCAATATTGCGAATGCGCATGAATTGGGTGAAATTGTGCGAAGCTTTGGAACGGAAACCTTCTTGATAAGGACGCTTGAAGAGCAATTGATCGCATTCGATATCCAGGTCGGGCGTCACGCGAGGCACTATTTCATTAAACATATTCGGCTCGAATTGATTCGCTGGGGCGGTCTTGTTTCCGCGATTAGCGTATATCTATTCGGGTTAGACGCTGAAGCTGGTATCAATGCTGAAAGCATTGGTGGTTTAGTTGCGCTGATCTTGGCTTATTTGCAACTCATCGCACCAATCGTGGATCTGTCACGTTCGGCTGAACGTGTGACGCAAGCCTCTGCGAGCATGGAGATCGCTGCTGATGTTCTCAAAGACGCTCGCCGGGATACGCCACCACCACCATTCCTAAAACCAGTCGAAAACTTTGCTTTTGAAAATGTAATCACTATGGCGGGCGACCGTTCACTTGGCGCGCCGCGTTCAGCTGAGTGGCAACGTGGTGATGTAGTGGCGTTTGAGGGACCAAGCGGTATCGGAAAATCGACCTTGGCTCGTACGCTGGCAGGCTTGATTTCAGCGGTATCAGGGAAGGCGGTAGTAGACGGGAAGCCTTATATATTGCCTGCACAAGGAAATGACCTACGCCATCACGTGCTTTACGTTCCGCAGGTCGATTATGTTTTCGCAGGCACAATCATGGAAAACATACGGCTTGGTGACTATTCAATCACCGACAAAATGATCGAAGAAGCAGCACAACAGCTTGGTATCTTGGATATGCTCACGACAAGAGGGCTCACATTGCAAGCTCAGATTGGCGATAGGGGAGCTGATTGGTCTGGTGGAGAGCGCCGTCGCATAGCTTTGGCGAGGGCTTTTGTACGAAATGCCGGGGTGTTGATTTTGGATGAACCTACCACAAATCTCGATCAAGGGGCCGCAACTATGATTTTAAGTGCGTTCCGCGAGCGATTTAAACAATCAATTTTGGTAATTATTTCGCACGATATCATCGCTCCACCGCCAAACAAGCGAATTACCTGGCAGGTTTAGTCTAGCAGGCTGTTGAAGAAGTCTCGGGTTTTCCCTTGAGTATCGCCTCATCGCCATTGTGGTATCCGCCCGCCGACATTGACGGCATGTCTGCGCTGACGGCCGCGCGCATTGTCGTCAACACGATCGGTTCCATCGCTCGGCAGGTTTGAAAAGATAGCTTAGCGTAGGATTCCGCCCCCTCCCGCAGACGACCCCAGGAATCCGATTGCGGTTCCATCTGGCGCCAGGCAGGCGAACATAGGGTGAGCGTCAGCTTCTTGTACATATGCCGCGATAGACGCCGGAATACCGGACCATTCCAGCAGATCGCTAAGGATCTCTTGAGCAATGCGAGCCTTGTGTAATTTGACCGCTTGAATGTGGCGTGAGGCGGCCTTTCTTACGATGGAGGCTACAAAAAGACCCTTTATTCCCTGTGTAGTGGTCCCAATCATTATCGGTCTCGGATGCCAGACGTTGCTTCAGTTCGCCGTACGTTGCGGAATCTTCGGGATTCGCCCGCAGGTGATCTCGAAAAAATAGGCGCTTTTGATGTGTCGGCGTTCCCGGAGCACAAAGGTAAACACGCTCACCGAAAGAACTTCTGCCTGTCGTGAACGCCCACATGCCATCGTTATATTTGTTGCCATGATAGGTGTAGCCGGCCAGCTTTAACCTCTCGACCCCCTGCGGAATCAATTCTTCCGACTCCAAGACGACATCGACATCGATTTTTGGTTTCGCGCACAAGCCGGGAACAGAGGTGCTCCCGATGTGTGCGATGTCCGCGACCATTCCATCGAGCAGGCGACAAAGTTTATCTTTGATCTCTTCAAATTGTGTTGGCCAAGCCGGATCGTAGCCCAGAACTACGATCGCTTTATATTTTGCGAGTGGTATCGAGCCGCCTGTCACGCTGCACCCTCCTGTCGAGATCGCTGCACAACATCAGCAACGGTGTTCTTGCTAATGCCAAGGTCACGAGCGATCCAACGGTAGCTACGTCCTTGAGCAACAAGCGACAGAACTTTCGGAGCAAGTCGGTCAGATTTGGGTCGCTCACCAATTTGGCGGCCGAGCCTCTTGCCGCGCGCCTTGGCGGCGGCGAGGCCAGATTTGACCCGCTCGCTGATCAGGTCTCGTTCAAATTCGGCGATGCCGGAAAGCAGCGTGGCCAGCATCCTCCCGTGCGGCGACGACAAATCGAAGGCCATCCCGTTCATGGCCATTACCGATACTTTCCAGCTTTCCAGTTCGCGAAGGGTATGGAGAAGATCGACCGTCGATCGCCCCCAGCGAGAAAGCTCGGTAACCAGCACCGTATCAATCTGCCGAGCTTGTGCCAGCGCCGTGACCTTTTTGCGCTCGGCGCGATCAAGCTTCGCACCCGAGCCCGTTTCCTTGAATGTCGCCACCACTTCATAACCGGCGTGGGCAGCGAATGCCGTCAGGTCGCGCTCCTGCCGTTCGCAGGATTGGTCGGCCGTCGAAACGCGGCAGTAGATGGCGGCTCGCTGTCCCAATTGAACCCTCGTGGATTTTGGTGCCGAAAGGCCTTGATTTGCATGAGCCGATTGTTGTCCAAAACAGGGTATACTTCAATAGGGACAATCGGGATGCCGAGACGACACATTCTCACCGAGCGACAGCGCTCAGCACTGTTTGATTTGCCCACCGATGAATTGTTACTGCTTCGGCATTACACACTGGGCGACGACGATCTCGCACACATCCAGGAACGCCGCAGGCCGGAAAATAGGTTGGGGTTCGCCCTGCAGCTTTGCGCGTTGCGATATCCGGGGCGGGCGCTGGCTCCGGGCGAAGTGATCCCGCATGAGGTTCTGTCGTTCATCGGGGCTCAACTCGGCGTCTCGGCTGATGCGCTCCTCACTTATGCCGCTCGGCGGCAGACTCGCCAGGAGCATATGGAGGCGTTGCGTGAGATCTACGGTTACAAGACCTTCGCGGGTCGGGGTGCCCGTGATCTGCGTGACTGGCTTTTCGATCAGGCTGAAGAGGCCCGCTCGAACGAGGATCTCGCTCAGCGCCTGATCGCGCGTTGTCGTAAAACTCTGACGATCTTGCCAGCGATATCGACCATCGAGCGGCTGTGTGCGGACGCACTGGTCGCTGCCGAACGGCGGATCGAGACGCGGATCGCGGAAAGACTTGATACCGGCGCACGCGAACGGCTTGATGGGCTGCTGACCGAACTGCTCGATGCCAATATTAGCCGGTTCATCTGGCTTCGCCAGTTCGAGGTCGGCAACAATTCCGCAGCGGCGAACCGGTTGCTCGATAGGTTGGAGTTCTTGCGTGGCCTCGTTCTCGATCCGCAGCTTCTCGCCGGGATTCCGCCGCACCGTATCGCACGCCTGCGTCGGCAGGGGGAGCGCTACTTCACCGATGGCTTGCGCGACATCAGCTCGGATCGTCGCTCGGCGATCCTTGCTGTCTGCGCAGTGGAATGGGAGGCGACGATCGCCGATACTGTGGTCGAGACCCATGACCGGATCGTGGGAAAGACCTGGCGCGAGGCGAAACGGCTGCATGATGAGCGAATAGCTGGTTCCAAGGCAGCGGTCACAGATACTCTGCGCGCCTTCACCGCTCTGGGAGCCTCTTTGCTCGAAGCCCGCAATGATGGTGTGCCGCTGGAAATGGCGGTCGCCAAATCGGCGGAATGGGGCCGGCTCGAACAACTGGTCGCGACCGGTGTCCAGCTCAGCAATACGCTGGCCGATGAGCCTCTGGCCCATGTCGGGCAAGGATACCATCGGTTTCGCCGCTACGCGCCGCGCATGTTGCGTTGCCTGAAACTCAAGGCGGCATCCGTAGCCCAGCCCTTGATTGCAGCGGCAAAAGCCATCGGCGAGATGCAAGCGCTACCATCGGCAACCGACAGCTTCTTGCGGCCGAATTCGAAATGGCACGGCCATTTGCGAGCACAAGACCAGGGCGACAATCGCCTTTGGGAGGTGGCGGTCCTGTTTCACCTGCGGGATGCCTTCCGATCCGGTGACATCTGGCTCGACCATTCGCGCCGCTACGGCGATCTCAAGCAGGTCCTGGTGCCAATGACCACAGCACAGACGAACACCAGACTGGCAGTGCCTCTCGATCCGCAAATATGGCTGACTAATCGAAAGGCTCGGCTCGCCGATGGCCTGAAGCGGCTGGCCCGCGCAGCTCGCAACGGAACCATTCCGCACGGCAGCATCGAGGATGGAACGTTACGGATCGATCGGTTGACGGCCGACGTCCCGGACAGTGCCGAGGAGCTAATCCTCGATCTCTATCGCCGGATGCCGCCTGTCCGGATTACCGACATCTTGCTTGAAGTCGATACTGCGGTAGGCTTCTCCGAAGCTTTCACCCATCTGAGAACTGGGATTCCATGCGGTGACCGGATCGGCCTGCTCAACGTCCTGCTCGCGGAAGGGCTGAACCTGGGCCTCCGCAAGATGGCGGAGGCAACGAACACGCATGATTACTGGCAGCTGTCGCGCCTTGCCCGGTGGCACGTCGAAAGCGACGCAATGGACCAGGCACTGGCGATCGTGGTGGCTGCGCAGGCAAAGCTGCCGATGTCTCAGTTCTGGGGCATGGGAACAACCGCATCGAGCGATGGCCAGTTCTTCCCTTCGGCCCGGCACGGCGAGGCGATGAACATGGTCAACGCCAAGTATGGAAACGAACCCGGCCTCAAGGCTTATACCCATGTCAACGACCAGTTCGCGCCGTTCGCGTCACAGACTATTCCCGCGACAGTCAGCGAGGCCCCATACATCCTTGACGGCTTGCTGATGAATGAGGCCGGTCGTCAGGTTGGTGAGCAATATGCCGATACGGCCGGCTTTACCGATCACTTGTTCGGGACCAGCGGTATGCTCGGATACCGCCTTGTCCTGCGCATCCGCGATTTGCCTTCGAAGCGCCTTTACGTGTTCAATCCCGCAGGGACACCCAAGGATTTGCGCAAACTGGTCGGTGGCAAGATCCGCGAGGAATTGATCATCGCGAACTGGCCCGACCTGTTCCGCTGCGCCGCGACCATGGCTTCCGGCAAGATCAAGCCGAGCCAGCTGCTCCGCAAGCTTGCCTCCTATCCACGCCAGAACGATCTGGCGGTTGCGCTGCGGGAGGTTGGCCGCGTGGAGCGGACACTCTTTATTATAGAGTGGATCCTCGACACCGACATGCAGCGGCGTGCCCAGATCGGCCTCAACAAGGGCGAGGCCCACCACGCTCTCAAGAATGCGCTGCGCATCGGTCGCCAGGGTGAAATCCGTGACCGAACCACCGAGGGCCAACATTACCGGATCGCCGGACTCAATCTGCTCACCGCAATCATCATCTTCTGGAACACCCTCCATCTCGGCCATGCAGTCGCAGAGCGCCGGAATGAAGGACTTGATGTGCCGCCCGAACTTCTGGCGCATATCTCTCCGCTGGGTTGGGCGCACATATTACTGACAGGCGAATATCTCTGGCCCAACGCCGCAAGCGCTTAGAGTGTCATCTCGCCCCCAGCCGGAACCGACCCCCTCAAGGGCTTCCGCTCTGGCCGGGGCGGTGGCCCTTTCTTCATATGTTCTGCATGCGGACAGAGCTGGCCTGATGGCCAGATACGGACACGCTCGCTTGTCGCGGGCAACGCTCTGCGATGAAGCGAGGTCAGAGAAGGTTGTGAGTAGAAGGGCACGGTAGAGGAGATATCACCCGGGTCAGAGCTTTGCCTTATTATTGACCCCGCTTGTCTTTGAAATAATAAGTATATCTCAATTAAGATTTCTGTCCTTCCTTATAAGCTGCAAGATATTTAATGGGGTCATAACAACACCTAGGGCTGCTATCGATGATATAAAATACCTATGCAAATCTATTTCATGGCTAGAGCCAGCGTTGTAAAAGAAATACATCAACATCAGAAGCCCTGCCTGGGGAACTAAAAGCTCAAAGAACGATCTGATCTTTTTCATCGTAAGAATCCTTTTATCGTTGTCGAAGTATCCTCCCGCTGTGACGACAACGATCACAGCAACAACACCTTTTTCTGAGGCGCGGCAAGTGTGATGCGGCGGCTGGCCAAAGCGATGGTTGAGGGCCGATGCGCCACGATCACACGGCTGATGTTTAGGGCGGCGACCGCAGCATTGATCTTTTGTTCGTTGGCCTCGTCGAGATCGCTGGTGGCTTCATCCAGAAACAGGATCCTCGGTTTTCGGTAGAGCGCCCTGGCCAGGAACAGCCGCTGTTTCTGACCGCCGGAAAGGGTGCTGCCCATATCGCCAACCAGGGAATCGTATTGCATCGGCATGGCCGCAATTTCATTCGCGATCGCCGCCATGCGGGCGCATTCTTCGATCCAGTGCTGGTCGGCCTCCTGATCGAATAGAGCGATATTGTCAGCAATCGTTCCGGCAAACAGCCGGTCCGCCTGAAGCACTGAAGCCGTCATGCGTCGATAGTTCGAAAGGCCGATCCCGTTGATGTCGTGCCCGTCGACAAGAACCTTTCCGGCGGTGGGAGAAATAAGCCCTGACATTATCTTGAGAAGTGTCGTCTTCCCGCATCCTGATGGACCAACGATGGCAATGCACTCGCCCGGCGCGACGTCGATATCGATGCCGTCAAGAATTTTCGGCATGTGCTCGCCGTAGGAAAAGGATACATCCCGCAAAGCCAGGCTTGCGGTACTGGATTGCCCGACCGGAACGGGGAAAATCCTGCTTGTGTCCTCTTCCGGCGTTGCCAGAGCTATATCCGCGATGCGTTCCGCGTGCAGGCCGAGCATTTTGAGGTTGATAGCGAGCCCGATCAGCGCGCTGACCCTGCCAACAAATTGATCCTTATAGGCCAGGAAGGCGATCAACATCCCGATTGTCATGTCGCCGGCCATGACGGCACTTGCTCCGAGCACAAGCATGGTGATGTTGACCACACCTCCGAGAAGCCCTCCCACGGTGCCAAACAGGAAATCCAGCTTCGCAATGCGCAGATTGGCGTTCGTGGCTTCGATCAGCAAATTAAGCCAGGCGCCCCTTCGCTTCTCGTGGAGATCGAGCGCCTTGATGCTGGCAACGCCGCGGATCGTCTCCATGAAGTGCGAATCCTCCTTTGCGCCTTGAATGATCGCTGCTTCATTGGCGTCGCGATATGGCCGATAAGCAGCAAGCCGGATAAGGAGATCCAGAAGAATGGTGACCATCGCTACGATCGTCAGCCAGCCGCCATAAAGCAGCATCATCGCAAGCGCCCCGACGGACATGATCCCGTCGAGGACTGCCCCAACCAGACTGGTGGTGATGGCCGACTGAATACTTCCCAACGAGCCGAACCGAGAGACGACATCGCCGATGTGCCGTTTCTCGAAATAAGAGAGCGGTAAACGCAACAGATGGTCGAAAAGCGCGGTGGTCCATTGTAAGCTGAGGCTCGTGCCCATGATCAACGTTGCCCAGGAACGCGCCAGACCGATCGCGGTCTGAAGCAGCAACAGCGCCCCAAGGATCACGGCCACCAGCGAGAGCAGATCGTAGTCGGACGCAACGATTACCTCGTCGAAGATCACCTGAGATCCAATGGGGGCAAGAAGGGCAAATACCTCAAGGCAGATTGAAAGAAGGAAAATCTGGGCCAGCGCGCGCTTGAGTCCGACCACATGCCGGACCAGGTCAAAAAGCTTGATACGATCGCGTTCGGTTTTCTTTTCAAAGCCACCTGTCGGCCAAATCTCCAACGCGACGCCGGAAAAGCACTCGGATATTTCGGCATGTGTGATATGGCGACGGCCTAGTGCCGGGTCGTAGATAATCCCTCCGTGTCGCGTGACACGCTCGAGTATGACGTAGTGTCTCAGCTGCCAATGCAGGACGCATGGCAGCCGCAGATTGGCGAACTCGCTCGGTTCCGTTCTCAGGGCACGCGTGGCCAGGGATAGCCCCGACGCAAAGCGGGACATATCGATGAGGGACAAGCCCCTCATCGAGGCCGAGAACCGGCGCCGCAAGGCGCCCAGATCGACCCTGTGGCCGTGATAGGAGGCAATCATCGCGAGACAGGCAAGGCCGCATTCCGCCACCTCGGTTTGCAGAACCATAGGTAACCGCCGGCGGAAACCGAAAGTCAAACCAGCAGCTGGATTCATAGGGCAGCATCCCTGAGCGCCTGACCGGTGATTTTACCGTGCAGGCTGTAAAGCGGTTCAAACAACCATTGATAAAGGGGCCTCGTGTCGAGCAGGAGATCGGCCTCGACGGCCATTCCGGCGCGCAAAGGCTCCGGCTTTCCATAGGCCATGACGACGGAACTATCCGGCTGAACGGTAATCCTATAGCGGGGAGCCTGTTTCTGCTGTGACAGCGCAACCGAGGTGTCCAGATCATTGGCGACCGTCACCTGAGAAACGTCCGTGATCATTCCGGGATATTGACCAAACTTCTGGTAAGGAAACGCGGCGTAACGCAAGAGGACCCGAATGCCCTTTCGCACGAAACCGATTGCCTTGCTTTCCGCAAGAAGATGAATTTCCAAATTTCCGTCTGCAGGCAGGATGGAAACGAGTTCACTACCCGCGGGCACCATTTGCCCTGCTCGGGCGAAAACCGCCGCAATCGTCCCGTCGCGGGGGGCAGTCACCACAACGACACGCCTGGATTCTCCTTGCGCCAGCTGCTCTTCTATGCCTGCGATACGCTGCCGAAGTTCCCCGATCGCCATGGCGGCGCTCGCATCGAAGCCCGCGATTTTGGTGTGAACACTCGCAAGGCTTCCATCGAGCTGAACACGCTGGCGTCTGAGGCTCTCCAACTCCTGCCTTGTTTGTATCAGGGTCTGCTGCCGCGATTCGAATTCC
>NZ_QOZG01000025.1 GCF_003335045.1 Paramesorhizobium salinisoli | reverse complement strand
TCGCTCGGCACCCGTCAGGATCTCAACCTTGGCCATTCATACCCTGTTACGTCACAAATGAATCATCTGTGTCGTAACTTGCGCTAATTCCGCACCTAAACAAAACCGACTCACCGGACGCTCACGAAAGATTCTGGACACTACCGAATCCTTAACGCGATTCCGCGTTCAACGGACGTGCTCTAGAGGAAAAATTATTTGGGAGGGATTTTTCTGCGTCAGATGGCAAGCGAATTCAGAAAGGTCAGGCTTTTGAGGGCGCCATCTGCAGTATTTTTTTCATGCCATGCGCAGAGCGAGGCGGGAGAAAATTCCCTAATTCAGCCATTCTAAAAAAATCAAGTGCGACCGACGGTAGGAAAATCGTAGGTATGCCAAGCTCTTTATAAAGGGCACACATACGGACCACACTCGGCCCCTTGGCCGTTCCTATGACAAAAGGACCCATCGTTTTGCCAACGTGATAAATGACGGCCACCAGGCATTGTTCACCATAGATCACATGAGTAGCTTGTTGCGGACCGGGCAGCATGGCATCCGTTATCGCGATGGATTTCCGCGCACTTTTAATATGCGGATCTCCTTCGTGTGTTTTATATTCGCGCTTGACCTCATCCTTGGTCATCTTGTTTCGCCTCAAAAACAGCCGTTTCTGGATAATATAATCTGCGGCCCCAATACATAGGCACAGTAAAAGAAACACCCCGATATTTATTTTGAGAAAATTCACATATAAACCTACTAAACACCGCATCCCGCACGTCGAGGCGCTAATAACATCTCGTGTATTGTTATAAATGCTAAAGTACAAATTTATTAAAGAGAAACAAAAATATACGATTTTTATTAGTAAACTAACCAGGCTATCCAGTGAGAATAATTGTTTAACATTATTAAATGGATTGAACTTTTCAAACTTAGGGGTAAGCTTTCTTGCAGAAAAATTGAACTTGTTCAGAAGCAATTCTAGCAACAGCGAGAAAATTGCCATCAATGCAACTGACATAAGAAAAAGTAGTGCGAGTTTACTAATAGCTGGGACTATCTTGCGAAGCGCTTCGAGCCAAGTGCCGTTAATCGAATCCCACGCCACGGTCGCCATGGAAAGTGCGGTCACCGACAAAGCTGGCAGCATGAGGAATAATATACCGGTTGCGAAAATGATACTTCCTGCTTCGGCGGTATTTTTGTGCGAAGGGATCTGCCCGTCGCGCCGCTGCTGGCGGAGTTTCTGCGATGTAGGTTTTTCTGTTTTATCCGAACTCATTTTACCAGAGCACTCGACAGATATATGACTACATTGCCCGTGGCGGATAGAATACGAGGATAAAGCACATCGAGATAGAAAATTAATAAGAACAACATGATAGCCGTTTTGATCGGCATACCAAATGTCAAAGCATTCAAACTGGGGGCTACACGGGCAATATAGGCTATAATGACGTCCGCGATGAACATCATACCTAAGATAGGCAAGACCAATGTAAGCGCGACGGAAAATTGAGCGCCGAGGAATTTAAAAAAAATCAATACCGTCCTATCATCGAGCGGTGGCATCGGTGTTAGGACGGGCCATAGATCCATACTCTCATAAAGAAGTCCCGTAACGGTTAGCCAACCGCCGGCTGCAAAAAAATAGCCGGAGAATATCTGAGAGAGGAAGATGGTCGTTGTCGTTGTTTGGCTGCCGAATACGGTATTCGGCTCTTGGCCATTCATATTCCCACGCTGGGTATCCAGGATGACTCCCGCTATTTCCAATGATCGCATCGGCAGCCAAGTGAGTACGCCTAGGAGATATCCCAAGCAAAGTTCCTTGAAGAGCAGACCGATGTAAAAAAGGCCAGATGGCAGAAAATTCCCATCAAGGGACAAGGAAACAGTCGGCAGGCAGACCAGCGCTGAAACTGTTATGATCGCAAACCTAACCAGGTGCGGAATGATGTTTCGGGACAGAAGGGGACAAAGAGCAAAAAAGGCTGCACTTCGCGCAATCAGCAAAATAAGCCCACCTAAAAGTGAATCCCATTCTTGAATGATCGACGTACCGTCCAGCATATCGTTCTCAGAGGTCGTTTATGCGCGCGAAGATCTGATCGAGAAAAACAAAGAGGTGGTTTGCCATCCAAGATCCTGTCAAAGCGAGCACAGCCATAACCGCCATCAGCTTCAGAGCAAAGGCAAGTGTCTGTTCCTGAAGCTGAATCAGTGTTTGGATCAGCGCGACCACAAGCCCGACACTCGCAGCTACCGCAATCGTGGGCATCGAGAGATAGAATATGAGCACTACTGCGTTTTTGCCGGCATATAATGTTTCCTCGGGCGACATCCACTCCTCCCTAAATGTAGCTTAGCACGAGATTATGAATGAGGCGTCCCCATCCATCGGAAGCAACAAACAGCAAAATCTTAATCGGAAGCGATACTATCATCGGCGACACCATCATGGCGCCCATCGCAAGCAGGATATTGGACACAACCATGTCAATGACGAGAAACGGCAGGAACAATAAAAAAGCTATTTCAAAGGCGCGGGTGATTTCGGACGTCACATGCGCGGGCAAAAGAATGAGCATGTTAGTTCTGGTGATCTGATCCTGCAGGGAAGGAGGCCATAGTTTTCGGGCAGCATCCATAAAAAAAGCGAGCTCTCTTTCGCTGACATACCGGTTTAGATATTCTTTATAAGTGTTGTTAACTATGTGAAATATCTTTGAAAGATTGTCCCAATCATATGAGGTGATATCTGCCTGAGCGATCTGTTGGGCTATCGATTGTCCGAGAGGTGCCATGATAAATATGGTCAACGTCAATGCAATTGAGTTGATCACCAGAGTGGACGGCGCCTGCTGCAAACCAAGAGCGTTTCGCAAAAGGCTCAGAACGATCGAAATTTTGGTGAATGCGGTTCCCATTGCTACGAGAAAAGGTAAAAGACCGAGGGCCATTACCAGGAATATCGAAGGCAAAAGTGCAGGGAGATTGTTAGGCATCCCAACCGGCCTTCATTATAGGCCACTCTACGAGTTGCACGCCGACACGGTCACCTATCTGGATAAGGTGGCCCAATCCGACAGATATTCCATTTGCCATAATCTTAACCGGCGCGTTCAGATCTATATCGAGTTCCAGCGTCGATCCAGGTGCCAACTGTCGAATTTCTTCAATGGTCAAGCGATGGGAGCCGAGCTGAACCTGCAGCGTAACCGGTAAAAGTCCAGGTTGGATCTGTTCGAATTCCTCGCTTTGGAAATCTTCCTGGGGTGCTTCGGGCGGATCATCGATCATTGCGATACTCTTCCTTATTCGTTGAATAGTTGATCTGACCGGGCCGTCTGATATCCTGATGGAAAGAGACCCAGACAAGGTGAAGACTCCCGGAAGGCGGGCGAAGAACGGGATCGCACCGCCGTGTTTGCGGGCAATCAGGATGACATCGCCCGGACGCAACCGCCGATAAACTGATGGGGCAAGCCTTTTCGGCGACAATTGAACGGAACAAGCAAAACCGGGATCCAACCCATTGGTCATCTCGCTGCAATGCAATGACCGGAGCCCGCCTGGCAAAGAACCATGTATGTCCCAAACCATGACATTGAAGTGGTACGAGGCACCCTCAAGATGAACCAAGCCGTACAGAAGCGTGCTTCCTCCGCAAGGCGATGGGTTCGTCGCATCGGCAGGTTTTAACGTTAATAGGTTTACGTCCAGTCCGGATAAGCTAGCCAATTTTTCAACAACAAGAATAGCGCGCCAATCATCCGGCAGCGTTCGTCCTTCGTCTCCGAACCACGCGGGAAAAAGAAGCTCTCCCAATATGTCGATGAGCCTCGTTTCTATAATCAGATCAAAATCGGCAAAGGAGCATGTGAGACTAAGTTTCGTCACCGATGGTGGAATAGCGGGACGCTGACCAAAGGCGACAGCTAGATGGAAGCGCGAACAATTATTTTCGGAATCCGGCAACCCAAGGTTCCAGTGTGTCCCTACGATCCAATTCACGGCCCTTCCAATATTCGCTGGGACCCTGGAAAGACAAGAAACATCAATCGGCATGGTAAAATGGCCCTGTGTGCCCGAAATCATCCAATTCCGCGTCGTCACGCTTGTTAGCCTCTAGTAGCTCCGCCAAACGCGCTTCATCGAACAGATGATGGCTTTTTATCAGTCGCCTTTCGGACGATGCTGTGGTTGCAACAGCGGCCTCGGCAGCTTCTCCTGCCGTGTTCAAAGCTTCTTTTGCATCGGCAAGCCGCTGTGCGAGTTCTCTTGCTTGCCTCTCCGTTTTTTTGAGCTTCTCCTCGATCATCAGCAAAGTCTGAATCGAGGCAGGCTTGTAGAGAATCGAAGTGAGCAATTCGGTTTCCAACGCATGGGTCGCCAGTTCGAAATCGCCGATCATCTGCTGGGCTGCGACGACTTGAGAGCCAGCACGTGTAAACTCAGCCCTGGTCTCGGCGAGTTCTTGACGCGCCCGGCCGAGACGCCTGCTGCGTATTTCAACAATTCGACCGGTATCAGTCATTACCCACGGCCCACTTGAGATTGGCGATCGTCTCATCAAAATAACTGACAGCATCCGCCTCCTGTTGGAGAAACGCATTTATTGAATCTATCCGCTCGAGCGCTTCGTCTCCCAGTTGATCAGTGCCGGAAATATACTCGCCTATGCGAACCAGTAGTTCCAGCTCGGTGTATTTAGAAAGCAATGCCCGCAGTTTGCGTACCGCCTGGAGATGGTCCCCCGTGACGATATTGGTGATTACGCGGCTCGCACTGCTGATGGTATCTATTGCCGGATAATGCCCTGCGCCAGCAAGCTTTCGCGATAGGATAATATGCCCATCCAGAAGCGACCGCGCTTCGTCGGCAACCGGCTCGTTCATGTCATCTCCCTCGACCAGCACGGTATAAAAGGCCGTTATGGTCCCGTGTTCGCTTCGTCCTGACCTTTCAAGCAGGCCGGGGAGTTGTTCAAAAACGGAGGGAGGAAAGCCACGGCGCGTGGGAGGCTCGCCCGCCGAAAGGCCCAACTGGCGCTGAGCACGCGCAAAACGGGTGAGGCTGTCCATGATAAATAGAACATGTTCTCCCTGATCCCGGAAAAACTCCGCGATGGCGGTGGCGGAATAAGCCGCCTTGACTTGCTCGATAACCGGACGGTCGGATGTAGCGACGACCACTATGGATCGAGCCATGCCATCCGGTCCGAGTTGATAATCGATAAATTCCCGCACTTCGCGGCCCCGTTCACCGATGAGCGCAATCACGCAACGGTCGCAGTTGGCATTTCTGGCGAGCATCGATATGAGCGTCGACTTTCCTCCGCCCGCCGCAGCGAAAATTCCCATGCGCTGCCCTTCCCCACAAGTAAGCACGCCATCTATCGCTCGAATTCCCGAAACGAATGGCGTATCAATCAGCGGCCTTGTCATTGGATTAGGTGCATCGGCATATGCAGGATAGCGCGCACCTCTACCCACAGAGCCACCACCGTCAATCGGATCGCCCCATGCGTTGAGTACTCTCCCCAGGAGTTCTTCCCCGACAGGGACCTCAAAACGTGATTGCGAAGGCATGATTATCGAATTGTATGAAATCCCCTGCGGAGTTCCATAAGGTGCCAGCAGCATTTCGCCGTGAACAAACCCGATCACCTCCGCCAGAAGAGGTTCTTGCGCCATGCGGGTAATAGAACAAATCTCACCTACGCCAAAGCTTCCAGCTGCCCGGATGATTGGTCCCACAGAGCGGGTCGTGCGTCCCTTGCGGCGCAAGCGTGCAACCATTTCGGGCAACGCCATGTCGCAATCTTCCAAATGAGAGATGAGGTGGTTATTGACTGGAAACATCATTCTCACCGCTCGACAACGCCAGACACAACTCATCGAGAAGTATGGGAACGCTTACATCGATGACATCCTGGCCCGCATAAACAATGCAATCTTGTGACGCCAATGTAGGGTTGGCCTCCACTTTTAGGTAAGAAAGCCCAGAATACTCCTTTTTCCTTTTGGCTATGATGTTTTCGAGCGCACGCAGGTTGTCCGGATGTATCATGATAGAGAGTTCTGGCTCGTCGCGCGCACTTTTGAGAACCGAGGTTATCGTGGCATCGAGCCATGCTTCGGAAGGCACTTGCAAAAGAATTTGTTCCAAACATTTTCGCACGAGTGCCACCGACTGCTCGTAATGCTGCCGGTATTCCTCACGTAAGCCTTCCAATGCGGACAGGAAAATCTTAAGCCCATCGGCATAACCTCTTTGCCGGGCAGCAGCCTTTTCAGTCTTGGAGACTTCCCGGATACGCTCAATATGACGATGGAGTAGCCACCGCGCCCTCTTGGCCGCGCGATCCATGGATAGAAGCGAATTTACAGCCTCTGCCGATATGACACCATCCGCAGGCAACGGACAATCGTGAGCAAGCGCTATGGATTGCATGTTTGGTTTCCCCGTTTCCATAGACCACAAGCGGTTGTCGCTAAATCGAAAAAGGCTTCTCGATCGTGTTCATCACCCGGCAGCGGCAATGAAAAAAGCTGCTCATCTGGCCGCAAACGCAGTGCCAAACGATACCGATAGGCCTGTGGCAGGCTGCCAAGCAGCCAAGCGTCCACTTGTGTTGCGTAAAGTTCAATGTTCTCGCACGTGATGCTCGATAACACCTCAAAGGAGCGCAAGTCAGGAAAGCTCTGCCCGCAAACGAGGTACATAATAGTATCCTCACTACACCGATCAGCCAGGGCACGGAGCAATTCCCCATTTGTAGTCGTCCTGACGGCTTCATGATTCATCAAAACACAGATATATCGGGAAAGCTCAGCGCGTTCTTCGTTCGAACTCATGCACACGAATTTGAAAAGCTCGTGCACTTCCGTCGCCTGATTTTGTGGTAATGGCGGGAGACCGGCGCGCAATCGTTCGGCCACCAGTGGCCGCAGGAAACGGCTGGAAAACAGATCCTCGAATACAGCACCGCTCACATCCAGCAACGCTTCGATGTGTTCAACAGCTATATGATCGCAAGGAGAGTCATCTAGCGGAGTTGTCATTGGATTTACTCCTCTTTCTCCGGCGTATAATTATCACCCCATAGTAGGTGATAGCTGTCAGAAAAGCGGTCAGCATGGCCACGCCAGCCAGCATCCCAAGCGCAGTGAGATAGCTGTTCTTGAAAAGTTTGACACCCCAGACCTCCATGGTTTCGGCAGGCTGCTTCTTTGGCCGTTCCACAGGCGCGACGACGACACTTACGCGGTCGTAGGTGATGTTCTCTATGCTGAATGCGATGAGCTGCTTTATCTGTGGGATGAGTTCTGGATTGATTGAATCCTTGAAAACGGTGACGATCACCGAAGCGCTGGGCGGCAGCACTTTCTCAAAAGATTCCTTCCTTTGCGGGTTGGCCAGATCAATTTCCGCGGAAACCACCCCAGGGATCGAAGCGATCATGCGCGACAGCCCCTCCGTCTTGGCATAGTTCAGCTTCGCCCACTCCTCGACCGGGCTTGGAATCAATCCATCGGATTTGAAAATCTGCTCCATGGTCATGCGCGGTCGCCGCGGCAATCCTAGATTTCTCATAAGATACTCAGCCTGAGCAAATTGATCTTTTTCAATCCACAAGCTGATTGTCTTGTCCTTGTTGACCTGCTTGGATGCATTTATGTCATGCAACAATAACTGGCCGAGCATTTCATTTGCTTCCTTTTCTTCCAACCCTGAATTCATCTCCATTTTACAACCTGAGAGAATGAGAGCGGAAATGCATAGTGCTAATAACAAATTTATTATATTAAAATTTCTGGAGTTCATTTTTTACTGTGATGACAATATCTGCTGAATTGACGAAAGAATTTTATTAATAGCCTTCATGGACAATTCGAGTTGTACTTTATCCAAATTTCTGGACACGCCTTGTTCTATGAACTGCTTTTTCTGCTGAACCATTTCAATTATGTTCTTCTTGAATGCTGCATACATGGCTTTTTGTTCTGGGGGGAGCGCCTGCGCCTCCAATCTTTGAAACAGTTCCCGTATATGGGACGGCATTTTCATTAGCGGGTTGGAGGAGTCGAGCGCCCCATTTATATCCTTTTGGATTGCCTGTTCGCTTTGTCTAAGCTTTCCGACCAAATTGGTGCCTAGGTTTTGCAGGCTATCAACCCGCGGTGCAGGCGACGGTTCAATGGGAGATATCACAGAGATGCTGAGCATACTTTCTTCCTATGACTGGATGTTTTTTGCTGGCGGCAACCGCTCCGGCTTCACATTCGGCAACAACCAGACGAATAGCCTCGCGTGCCTCTGGCGACTCGATCAGGCCGCATTCAAGATAGGCATGCCCTAATTGCGCGGCGCGCTTATGCTGCTTATCCTGTTGCAACAGGATAAGATGGAAGGCGATCGTCTCGTCGCGATTGATCTTCATTTGCTCAATCGCTATACCTTCAAGCAACACGATAGCGCGCGCGCATGCGCCTATGGAGGCAAGATGCATGGCTTCCAGTGTAAAGGCGCCCCCATTTTCAGGACGCGCTTCCTGCACCAGTTTCAATATTGGAAGCGCCTGTTCGCCATGACCCTTTTGCACGGCCAGAGCAGCTATATTACCCATGATGAATATATCATCTGGCCCAAAATCAGTGGGGTGCTCAATCATTTTAAACGCACCTCCCTGATTTTGCCCCCGCCGCTTTCAATTCGAAGGCTGTCCGCCGTTATGCCTACTAGTTTATCGCCATGAGGCGTCAACCTGTCGCCTGGACGGATGATCCTGTTGTCGGTCAGCTTCACATAGGGTGCGTCTCCCTGCCACACAGCGACAATGTTTGTGCGACTGATCTCAATGTCCGCATTAGCCTCGCGGCTGAACCGAACATCTACAACGCCCGGAATATCCTCCTTGAGCTGGCGCGCCAACGTTTCCTCGAGCTGCTCATCGTTGTGCAGGAGTTTCAAAGTGAGGATACCACTCGCAACCGCAATGATCTTGGCTTGTCCCGGCAGATTCGATAATACCAGTTTGGCTGCACCACTTAGTTCATCGTCCGCAAAAACCTTGGCGCCAAGCGAAGGATCGATCGCTGCAATTTTCTTTTCCAATTCATTCTTCTGCGATGCATTCGCAACCCGAAACACTGCCTCCCACCGATTGGCCGCTGCCGGCTCCACCTTTGCGGGCACAATACCAAGTGATTTGAGATTTTCATCGATGGAGCGTGGCGCATCCGGTTTTGATTTTAGTTGCCCGGCGGGATGTTCGGGCGGTAAAGGCTGAAACCTATAAGATGGAGCTGATGCACTTAGAGGAAACAAAATTCCGGTAAACAAAACGCCGCATGAAAGGAGGCTGAAGGACAACCGTCGCTTCACCAGGCCCGCTTTATGAATTGATTCGCCATTCGGCCTTTCCCAATGGATGCCTTCCAATTCGATGATGACGTCACCAATCTGAAGCCTATCCCCCAGAAACATAGGCGCTCTTTCACCTGATGCCATCTGGAGCATCCGTTTCAGGAAAAGCCGCGAGATGACGCCTCCGGCCTGTTCAGCAATTTCTACATCTACGGTTTTGTTACCCACATGGAAAAAAATATGCCGCGCTAGAACCGATTTTTCCAATAGCACAAGATCACACTTCAGATTTGAGCCCAGCGAATAAACACCCGGTTCCAGCGGGAAATATCGATCTGCTGATGTTGGACTTTTGGCTTTGGCGACGATCATCATAACAGCTCACATTGCTTCCCGCCCGGATTTCTGACTTGCATAAGGGCAGCCGGCTTGTCCTGGATCTGCGGTAAGAGTTCGATTGCCCGGTCCAGCGCCGCTAGGACCTGCAATCTGAATGCCGCGTTGTCATCGCGCAGTGATCTTAAGGCGGCGTCACGCAGGAAGATGGAACGTCGTGTTTGCAAATAGCACCGAACCGCTGCTGGACCACCACAAGCGCTTTGAAAAAGTATCTCCTCGAAACTTTTTCCGCTTTGTGCAAATGAGGATCGCGTGAGTTCCAAGTAGGGCATAGTTGACTCCTTTCTCTCTCAGTTAGAACTCCTGAACTCAAATAGGAAATTCCATTTTCCTTATTGGCCGGTCAGGGAACAGTTCTCCTGATATAAGTTTTTTCGAATATGCAATAATCAGGATCTGTCTTAGGTCTTCTTGTCAGTTTGACGGACAAGGTATGAAATCCTTCGGTTCCCCCCCTTTCTCCTGCATGATCTTGAGCGTTTTGCTTGAGTTTTTCGTGGCGTCATGCGCTACAAAACCCCAGGTTGAATCGCTCGATCTGTCACCACAGTTCGAACTCAGCAATCAATATTTTCGAGCGGGCAGCTATGACAAAGCCTGCGCGCTTCTCGAGCAAATCGCGGCACGCTATCCGGCATCAATAGAGGTCGCTTTAGGTCTCGGTAATGCCTATTATCGGTTGGGAGACTATGAAAAAGCGGAAATATTTTTCCGAAAGGCTAATCAACTAACTCCGGGGATTTCCGCCAAGCTTGGACAGGCAAAAGTTGAATTAGTCCGCAACAACGCAATCAATGCGCAGATACTTTACGACCAGATATTGCGCGAAGATCCGAATAATCTTGAAGCGCTCAATGGGCTTGGCGTTGCCCTTGATCTCGCTGGTCAGCATGACCGCGCCCGCGCCATGTATGAAAAAGCCCAGGTCGTGAATCCACTCTACAAAAATGCAGCCAATAATCTGGCTCTCTCACTCGCCTTGGACGGGCAAGCTTATTATGCCGCATCGCGCATGACGGAGACTTATCGCTCCAATACTTCCAATAAAACGATACGCCAGAATCTCGCGCTCATTCAGCATCTCAATGGAAAAATCAGGGATGCCAATACCCTTGCGACTCTGGATTTGTCGTCCAACGAAGCAAAACGGAATTTTGAGGTACTGAGCAGCATCTTCCAGCGGCAAAAAGTACGAAAATAAGCATTAATTCCAACCACATAAATTTCTAAATCGCGATTTGACCTCAATTCTTATCACACCCATGCTTTAGAATTGCCGAGGTCAAATCAGCCCGGTTGCGGCTTATATAATCAGCCGCATAAAGCGCGTGATCGGCATCGTTCGGGTCAAGAGAAAGGGTCCTATTTTATGTTTCAGATCCGCGTATGATTATATTGATCCACAGGGGCGTAATGCCTCGTACGAGCAGACCACGGTATGCATGCCTGATGCCCTCGGCGAGGACGCGAGTGAAATCCTCGACATGATCGCTGCGCAGATGAAGGTCATCGAGGTCGCTCGATTGAAGAAATCGTGCCGCTGCTGCGAGAAGATGGTGCAGTTGCCGGCTCCCAGCCGTCCGATACCGGGCTGCATGGCGGGGCCGGGTCTTCTTGCCTACATCCTGGTCTCCAAGTTCGACGACCATCTGCCACTGTATCGTCTGAATGAGATCTTCGCCCGCATGGCGCCGATATCCCCGATTGTGTTTCGGCGTCCAATCTTGGGTCTGACTCAATCTCGCTGATGTTCTGGACTCCATTGGCCTGGTTTCCAATGGAGAATCAGCGCCATGCGAGCCAAATTTCGGCTTTCCGATCTGATCCCTGCCGAGTTAAGCGTTGAAGCAGTGCATCATTGCGCTGACGTGATCAGCGTCGCCGCTTACGGTCGGTCACAAGATTGCAAATGCCCCCACTGCGGAACCGCCTCCCGTCGTGTTCATAGTCGCTATGCTCGGACGATTGCCGATCTGCCGTGTGCGGGTCGAAGGATCGAATTGCACCTGACTGTCCGACGCTTCGTCTGTAGTGCCGCCCATTGCCGCCGAAAGATTTTCGCCGAGCGCTTCGGTGATGGCGTGGTCCGCCCCATGGCTCGCCGGACAGCCCGTCTGGACTGCCTGGTCCGGTATCTCGCTCTTGCGTTGGG
>NZ_QOZG01000024.1 GCF_003335045.1 Paramesorhizobium salinisoli | reverse complement strand
CGCCCCAAAGCTGAGCGAACGGTCGAGGGCTTATGGAATACCGTCGGCCAGATCGTCACACTGTTCGAGCCGCAGGAATGCGCCAACTACTTCAAATCATGCGGATATGACCCCGAGTAAAGTGGACACGCTCTAGGTTTCCGGGCGTGTTTACGTTACCCCGCATACACGAGGCAGGTCAAATGATGTAGCCTGTGCACGGTGCTGGAGATGGTGGTCCGAACCGATGGTTATCATACTCTCATCCGCGGATTTTAAACCGCCTGACTATATTCGATGCGGGTTTGCCTCTCTCTAAGAACGGATATTTATCCCAACGTGTGTCGAGGTTTCCCTGATCTTTGGCCATCATCTCCAGCATGCGAAACCGGGTGCCGCCCACTTGATCATTCTCACATCTGAACCTGATAAAAGATAGGCTCCTCCTGCCCGGGCAGATACGCTGCTATGGATTGGCCCTGCAGAACGATGCGGTCATGTCGATACGAGGGCTGGCCAAAATTGGCGACCAACCTGGTACCATCCTCAAACATTGTCTGCTGAACGAGATGATCTGGTGTCAGCCAGCGGAAATCAATCAAGCCCTGGGTGGCGAGCCGTTGATGCAGAGGGCGGAAGAACGAATACTGCCGCTTTATGACTGGTAGGCGCTCCCTCAGCGTATCGGCGCTGAGATGGTAGAGCGGCGGCACATTGTAGAGAAGCTGGATGAGCTCGTTCTGCGGACGAACGTTCGTCAACTTCAGGTTGTCGAATAGCCAGTGATGCGTGGTGATGACCGACCCATGGAAGACAGCCTGATAAAGCGGCAATCTGGTTCTCGGATCAAAATGGATCGTACGATACGGTTCCTTCAGGGGCACCGTTTTGAAGAATGTCTCGGGTTTCTCGTTTGGGTACCACCGTCCGAGGAAGTAAGGCGAAGACTTGTCCCGCTGCATGTCTTTGTCGCCCCAACCGATCACGGGCGTCTGCATGCCGTGTGCGAACAGAACGCCCTGCGCAGTCGTTGCATTTCCGTCTTCGGATCCGATCGGAAGCTTCAGTTTCTCGCCAACCCAGCGCATATTCTCCTCATTGCCTGCCGCGTACTGAGCCTGCGTAATCGGTTTGGCGGGCGGGTAGCTGTCGAAGACCATGCCAGTGGCATAAGCATCAAGAAACCAGCTGTTGAAGGAAACAGCTGATAGGAGCGCCGGTATGCGCTTTTGCATCAGGGGACGGACGCAATCGGGCTGGGTGTAGTGTCCGCTCTGCTGAAATCCAGCTTTTAGCGAGCCATCCTTCTGTCTGATGGCGCAATCGCGATAGGCAGCTTCACCCAGATGTGCTGTGGCCCAGCTTGGATTGTCCCCTTTTTGCAGCGCGGTCTCATAGGAGTCATAAGGCGCTACAAGATAACCGGCATCGACCCCCGCCTTGATCGCCTCCGGGTGCCACAAGCCACCTTCCCAGCCCTCTCCGAGACCAATCCACAGGCGCTGCAGTCCCGCTTCCTGCATCTTTTTCATTGTCGCGACAGAGATACCGCCGCCCCAGCGGGAGGGGTTGGATTTCAGGGCGACAGAGAATGTCGTTGCCACCTCTTTCCGCAGTTCGGCATAGCGGTGTGTCAGAAGTGTCATATCCGGAGTCGCCGTCTGCCAGCTTTCCCTTGCATGCGTGTCCATCGCGGCATTGAAGGCTCGGACCAGCACGAGTTGCTGATATTGGTAAGGTTTACCCTCTATCTCTTTCAGCACGGCAAGAGGCTCGCCTTCGAAGCGCTGGCGAATATCTTTCGCGAGTTTGCTGTCGCCCTTCAGGATTGCAAGAAATCTGGCCCAATCTTTAACGTCGTCAATGGAGATAAGCCCGTTTCCCCAAAGATATGTGTGGGCTGCCCCGATCAGTTTGGCAGCTTCCGGCGAAGCGACTATCTTTTCGGCCAACGGTTCGAATTTTTCTTCGGCGATTAGCCATTCCCGATAGCGCTTTGCGCCAGCCAGCGCATCGGCATCCCCAAGATGGAGCAGCATCGTCATGGGTGTTTTATAATCGAGCGTTGTAAACTCATGCTCAAGGGACAGACCTATGCCATCCCCGTCTTGCGTGAAACGTGCTGTGTTATTGAACGGATTGGTCAGTATCCAGGAAAGCGAGAAGCTTTCATGGTCCAGCCCCCACAAAGGAAGGCTGATGTCCTGCGAGGTATTGAACTCGGCCAGCCGTTCCAACAGGAAGTTTTTCCAAACCTTATTCCCTATGGGAATGTAAGCGCCTTCGGCGAGCGGAAAAATTAAACCCTTCCCCCAAGCCGCCATTGGCTGGCTCAACATTGCCAAACTGCCAGGTGCTTTCGCAGCAATCGAAAGGGAGAGGTCACCCTCCTTGAGTCTGGCTGAAATCGTGTAACTCCCATCATCCCAATGCCAGGTGGCGAAATCGGACCCGACCTTCAAACCGTTAACGGTGTGGGGCACAACGCCAGAGGAAAGATCTACGGCCCTCCCCTTCGCGGGCTGTGCTGCAATAGCAAGTGTCTCGGGTTCCAGCGTCACGAACCACTTATCATTCTGCAGGATGACTGCCGCATAGGCAGGAAAGCTAGCGAGTAGAAAAGAAAGTACAGTGGCAAACACGCGGAGTAAGTGCAATGAACGATTCTCCATCTGAAGTTAACCCGGAAAATTCATGGTATGGTAGCGGATGTGGTGCAAGACTTGGGTATTGCATGTGTAAATTGGTAGACTTGGCACCGACGTTCATGGCCCGCGGCGGCGTATGGTTTTTATAGGCACACGGGCTGCCCTCATGCTCTTGGCCTTGTCATGTGGCGTCATCATGGTAACCCTGCCGGTGAATTGATTTTCAGCGACAAGTGGCGCCACAGGCTTAACTAAAGGGCCTGTATCGCACGGCCCTGAGCCAGGGAGGCTCGCCTTCATCCACTCGAAAGGAAGAGATAGCCGTTCTTGCTCATGAAGATCATTAAAGGTTTGGCATCACAACCTCCTCCTGGAAAATTACTTCAGGCCCAGCTGCGCGCGCCGGACATCACGAACCTTGCTTTCAAGCTGGGCAATTTCATAAGATTTACACTCGGAATGAAGAACGGTGAGCGTAGCGAACTCCAATCCCCCTGCTTCAGAGCCACACAGATCACCTGCGGTCATTTCAAGCAGTTCCGTTCGGCCCACACTTCAGGCCGCCGCCTTTTCAGATATTCCACCGCTTCCGCGACTTCTTCATCCGTCCAGTTGCGGGTTTGGGCATTCGACACCGTGCTCATCGACTTCCGATTGGTTGGATTTTTTGAACGGCTCGTCATCGTTTCATCCGCCTCCGCGCTTCAAGATTTCTTTCCCTGTGCCCGGTTTCCGGAGCATAGGCTTTGCGAACCAGATCAACAAATAATGGCACCCAGCATATCAGTTGGCAGAGGGAACAAAAAAGGGGCGCCATAGCCCCTATTTTGCGGTGAGCGGTCGCGGCGCCGTCGATTTCGGTATTGTCGGGAGAGGCGGAAAGGTTTCAGGCTGGATATCAATTTAGGGCGTTTGACCCTGTTGAGGAGATTAGCCTTCGCCTGTTTCCGAACAACCCGCTTAAGCCCGGTTGTGGCCGGTGACCTCGTTCGATGAATGTACTGAGCGTAACGCGCAGGCTTACGGGCGCATCGACCAATTTGCGCAATTCCGCGACCGGCCACGGCGACTGGAACACCTTCATCTCGTTATGAACGTTATGAACGTGTTGCGGGGAGGCCTTGTCCGCCTTCCGGTATGGCGTGATTGTGTCCTGCACCACAAGGGTCAGCGCATTGGACGCGCTGCGGCGTACCCGCTCCAAGTCTGGAACGCCATAGCCATAGCGCTTGAACAGCGGCGCGTAGTCTGTCGGACTGCAGTTAAAGATGCGACACTTGGGTGAATGACCCCAATGGGTTGCCCCTGTACTTAAATTGAGATTCTGTACTTAAACTGAGATTTTTTCTTGTTCCACTGCACTTTATGTGAGAATTGGCCGTTGCAACGTTGATTCTGCGCGGTGGGCCACTATGACCGATCGTACCCCTGATGAAGTTAGTGACCTTGAGTGGGAGGAGACGCACGACCTAAGCCACTCATGGCCGACGGTGGAAAACCCGAAGTCTTTCCAACCGAGATAGCCGCCCAAAAGGCTGTCACCAAGCATCTGCTTGCCTACATGAATGGCGATTATCAAAGATGGGGCGAAACGCTGTCCACGGCTCGATGTGAAGCAGAGGCGCTGTTTCCCACGCAGTATCACAAGGGGCGACCGGTAACGATCGAGCGGCGCGGGGTGAAGGCATGAGAAGGCTGTCGGTGCTTCGGGCGCCGACCGCAACCAATGGAAGCGGGTCTGACCGATCGCGGCATCAACCTTGGGCAGCTTGTCGAGCGCCTGCAGCTTCTCTGGTGCCAGACCTTCGATAAGCGCACCCTCGGCGCGGCGGCGAGCTATAGCGCGAGCCGCAAGCCCCATTCGCTCGACGATTTCCGGCGCAGGCAACAGTACTCCGCGTTCTCGCAGGGTGGCGACAATGGCATTCACAATCGAAGCGCCGCGGTCGGACATCGCGGCCGTCTCAACGTGGTCGGCTCCGGTACGGGGCGAAATGACACCCTAGCCGGCTTTCATAGACGCGGTCCATTGCGGGAGGGACAAAATCCTGCCCCACGCCGCAATGAGGGAATCAGATCGAGCCTACCCTGCGCGCCTGCCGATGGGATGCCGCCGCCAGTGGCACCGCTATGATACCGCAGCACACGAGCACCAGCCCAAGCTGTTGACTCCATGCTGCCAGTATCAAGCCGCCTCCTAACACCAGATAGTAGAACAGCCCAAGAAGTGCGCCGGCAGTCCCCAGGCGATCGCCATAGGAAGCTAGCGCCCTCGCCAGAATATTCGGAATTGCAATTCCGTAGGCGAGCACCACCGCTATCATGGGGAGAACAAACAGCCAGCTTGAGGCCATCATCACCACGAAGATGCCGCCGACCAAGGTCAGCACCGCAGCCGCCAGCACCAAACGTTCCGAGCTCCAGCCATACTGAATTAGGCGCTTGTTCAATAAGGAGCCAAGAACCGCTCCGAATGCGAGCAACAGCCCACTATATCCAAACATATCCGTCGACAGGCCGAGCCGCTCGAAATCGAACGGTGCCAGCTGATAATAGCCAAACAGTCCAAGATTGAAGAGCGCGACGAGAACCGCCGTGCGCCATATTGCCGGATCACGAAGCATCATCAGAAGCGTCTGTATCAGCGGCGCGGTTGCCACGTGTTGAGGCCGAGTCTCGGGAAGACGCACCGCCGACCATCCGAATAGAACGATGGCCAGCAGCGCAAGTCCCGTAAATACACCCAGATATCCGAAATGGCTGACCAGGGTCGAACCTGCCATCATTCCGATCGCCGGGCTTACAGCGAGGGCGATGCCCATGACAGAAAATACCTTGGCGAGTTCTGTGCTGGAGAAGGAATCACGCAGCATCGTTTGAGTGCCGATCGATCCGACCGCAGCGCCAAAGGCGGCCAGCATCCGTGCTGCCAATAGCATCCAGAACTGATGGCTGAACAGCGCTACCACCGAGGCCGCGCCGTAAACCAGTAATCCCATGAGCATTACCGGCCGACGACCAACCCGATCGCATAGCCGACCCCACAACACGACACCGAATGCAAAGGCAAGAAAGTAGAGTGACAAGGTCTGAGCGGCCTGATCCGCCGACACAGAAAAGTAGTGCGCTATATGCGGTAACGCGGGGCTATATATCGTCTCCACGATCTGAGGGAACATCATCAGGGCCGTAGCCAATGCGAGTCCAATGTTGCGTTGCATGGGGATCTGCCTGGTTCCGTTTGTTTGAAGTCCATAGCATTCTTTCGCCTTGGCGTGTTATATACAAAAAGACAAAAAACATCGGTAATCAGACAAAATGCCTTGGCTCCAACCTGATGATGAATTTGATCCCGATCGCATGGGACAGGCGGTGATCGGTATCGCCGCCGGATTCGGGCGGCACGATTCCGGTTGGCATCAACATGGAATGGGGCAATTGCTGTTCACGCGAAGCGGTTGCATCCGCATCAGCCTGCCCAATCGCTTGTGCATGCTGCCACCGACCAGGGCTGCCTGGATCCCGCCAGGAATCCAGCACCGGGCGCGAATGACCGAAGCCGTCGACTATCGCTCGGTGTATTTGGATGTGTCGAAGTATAGCAACCTGCCGGAAGAGGTCGAAGTCATGGAGGTAACGCCGCTGTTGCGCGCTGTACTCGAAAGGATTGCGACGGCGGTGTTTGAGATGGACTGGGAAGATGGCGCGGGAGCCAACCTGATGGCGGTCTGCCTTGATGAAATCCACATCGCGCACCGTCAGCCGATGCTGTTGCCGCTTTCCTTCAGATGGGCGCCTTGCCGCGTTCAACACCGACGAATTGCCACCCCCGCTGGGCGTGTTGGCAAGTCGCCAGGGAACAAGCGAAAAAACCATCGGTCGGATATTCCGGCGTGAAACCGGAATGAGCTACCAACAGTGGCGGCAGCAATGGCGATTACTCAAAGCCGTGGAACTGCTTGCCGGGGGGCGGAGCATCACATCGGCGGCCTTCGATCTCGGCTTCGCCAGCGACAGCGCCTTCATCGCCTTTTTCAAGGGGACGACAGGGTACACGCCCCGGCTGTTTATGGGTTCTTCTCACACGCTACAATGACGCATTAAGCATTTTCTTCCGTGCACCGGTGAATATCTCTGGCCTAAGGAGGAAAATCCTTAGGTTGTCATTTCGCCCCCTACCGGAACCGACCCCCTTTTGCGCGGCATGGTCCTCGGCCGATTTGCATTTGCCGCCTTCTGCTTGTGTCTGACATTCACGCTGCCAGAGCAAACTACCGCTATCGCCTCTGGCGGCGCTGCGAGGTCAGACGGAAGCGGCAATCACATTAAGGTTCTCGATCATGGCTTGTGTTGTCTTATCCGCCGACCAGCAGATGCCCAAGGAAGGCATAGGCCAGGCCAAAGTAGATGAAGACCCCGAGCAGATCCATAATCGAGGTGATCATCGGCGAGCTCAGCGTCGCTGGGTCAGTGCCGATGCGACGCGCGGCGAAGGGCAGCAGGGCGCCAATAATGCCGCCCAGCACCGTGCAGGCCGCCATGGACAGGCCGACGACCAGTAGCACGTCACCGCCGACGCCCTTGCTGAAGAAAGCCAGCACGGCTTCCAGGAGGGAGATGACCACACCCAGTGTGAGGACCACCGGGATCTCACGCCGGATCACGAACCAGACGTCGCGCCAATTCAGCTTCAGATCGCCGAGCGCCATGGCGCGGATGACGAGGGTTGCGGACTGGCTGCCTGTGTTGCCGCCCATATCGACGATGGGCGCGATGAAGGCGGCGAGCACGATGAACTGGCTCAGCATCTCCTCCTGGGCCGCCACGAAGGTGCTGGTGACCACACCGAATACGGTCAGCATGATCAGCCAGAACGACCGCACCTTGAACATCTGCAGGAAGCTTGACTCTCGCAGGTCGAGGTCAGGGCCGCCGCCAACAGCGACGTTGCCGCCGAACTGGAGCACGCACCGGCCACGCTGGGCTTCCGTGACATCCATGGCGTCATCGACTGTGACAATGCCGACGAGCGCGTCACCGCCATTGACGATTGGCAGTGCCAGAAGATCATAATCGGCAATCTTCTGCACGACCTCGTCACGCTTGTCCTGAACATGTGCGAAGATCGGTTCCTTGCGCATGATGTCGGCCACGCGCACCTCGTCGCGGGCGATCAGGAGATCGCGCAGGGAGACGACGCCGACGAGCCGGCGCGTCTCGTCCACCACATAGGTCTCGTAGATCGTCTCTTTGTCTGGCGCTTCCTGGCGCAGCCGGTCGATTGCCTCACGAGCAGTTAGGTCGGCAGCCAGAACCGCATAGTCGGAGGTCATGATCGAGCCTGCCGTGCCCTCGGGATAAGCGGCGAGCCTGCGGATGTCCTCACGTTCGGCGTGAGCGATGCCGGGCAGCAGCGCCTGCTGCTGCTCCGGCGTCAGCCGATTGAACAGGTCGGCGCGTTCGTCGTGCGACATGGCGGTGACGAGCCGGGCAAGGTCGGTGCGGCTCAATTCGTCTGCAACGGCAACCTGGATGGCGGACTCGAAATAGCTGAAGACCTCGGCCTCGCCGCGTTCGGGCATCAGCAGCAAGATTTTGGCGATGTCACTGGGATCGAGTTCAGCGACATCGTCGGCAATGTCGGCTGCATGCCGGTTGGCAAGTGCTGCCCTGATCGAAGCATGATCATTCTGGGCGAGATAGTCGCGGAAAGCCGCGGCGGCGATGATGGCGGTCATTTTGAACTCCGTCGGTCGGATTGGTGCTGCCGACGGAAGACCAACCATCAATGGAGAGGCAGGGTCGTGCGTCGGCAGGCTGTCGGGTTGGGTCTGAGAGGGGCGGCCACGAAGCTGAAAAGCTGCGTAGCCAAGCGACTAGATCCGTCTTCCATGTTCGGTCTCCTGGATACGGTCAGGCTGCCTTTTCGCCGACTTTTTACGCGGCGGTTGATGTAAAAATCGGCCATTGGACGATACTAGCTAGTCCGTGCACCGAACTCTACTTGATCCGGTCATTGATCCACCGACTTACGTGCGTGACCCGCCGCCCAAAATTCTGCCCGCACCTCATGCCAACTGTTCCCCTCGGATTCGGAGGATGGTGTCAGCGCAGATGGCCTTCCCACGAACTACTGCGAGAAACTGGCAGTCGGTCGACACCTTTTACGTCCGCCTCTCATTCAGTCTTTTCGCCCGCTCCATCAGGAGCGAGCAATGTCCTCCAGTCTATCTCGCTGAGCGAGCCTACCTTGGCGGCGCTCTCGAAGCTCCGCAGCGCACGGTTGGCCGGAGAAGTTCTCGACAGCCCGTGACAGATCAGGTTGGGCTTTCGCGGGTGGCAGTGAACCGGGGGGCCAGCATGCGGCCGGCGATCGCGCCGCCCATGCTATCGGAGAGCGGCAGAGGCAGCGCTTTGTCGAGCGCCTCGAACACAGAGGCAACGAAAGCCTTGTTGAGACCGTCATCCGGGCCGAGCTGGGAATAGCTGGTGCGCGGCTTACCGATGAGCGTTCCGTCTCGCCGGATCGAGAACGTCAGGGTCATGCTCATGCCGTCGCTCCCTACGGGCGGCTCCCAGCAGGCGAAGATTGCAACGAACATTTCCTTTATGGTGTCGACAGGGTCCGTGCTGCGACAGGCCCGCTCCTGCGCGCTGGCGAGACCCGCTGCGGCCAAGGTGAGCGTAATTGCTGCAACGGCAACTTTGATAAGCGACATCTTCATTCTGCCTTTGTGAACTGAGTGGCGTGTTTTTTGATCCTGTGGCGACGGATCGGCCTGATGCTGTTTTGCGATGAAAGGATTGTGCCCCTTGTCCGCCGCATTCTAGAACTCGCGCATGGCTTGCGAGGTGATTTCGACGAGCGGCGAGAAGAGGTATTCCAGGATCCGGCGTTTTCCCGTTTTGACCTCGACCGTGACGGCCATGCCGGGAGTCAGCGGCATCAACCTGCCATTGACCTCAATGGTGGATTTGTCGGGCGTGACATTGATCGGAAACACCAGGTTTTGCATCCGCTGCACATTACCTGTCGGGACCGTGGATTGCAGTTCCTTTGCCACGGTGGATTCCAGTTGCTGGGCATCCGGTTCCGGGATCGCATCGGTGGCGACCCGCTCAACCTTGCCGTCGATGATACCGAAGCGTGTAAATGGATAGGCCTCGACCTTGATGACGGCGGGCTGGCCAGCCGCGACAAAACCGATATCGCGGTTTGGCAGGTAGGCTTCGATTTCCAGCGGCATGTTCTTCGGGACAATACGCATCAATTCGGCCCCCGCTGTGATCACCTGGCCGACAGTGGTGATGGCGGACAATTGTACGGTTCCGTCGATCGGACTTTTGATGGTCATCAGCTTGCGGCGTTTCTCGGCTTTGATCAATTGCTGTTCAAGTTCATCGACGCGGCGTCCGGCTTCCGACAGTTTCGTCGCATTGTCGGCAACAACACCGTCGACAAGCTTGGCGCCCTCGCTGGTGGCGACCTCCAGGGCTGCCCGTGCGGCATCCCGCTGGCCCATTTGCGTGGCGAGAGCAGCTGAAGCCTCCTGCTGCTCTTGCAGCGCATCGATAACATGAGCGCGGGAGCCCGCACTTGCCTTGACAAGCGCTGACCGCATGCTCACCCGCTCGCCAAGCGTTTCGACGAGTGAAGCCTGCGCTGCGATCGCTTGGGTTAGACTGTCGATTTCCGCCTGCCGCTGCCTGCGCTGCGCGTCCAGATTGTTCAGCGAGGAAGCCAATTGCGCCAGATCCGCCTGCAGAATTGTTTTTTCCCGATGACGGATGGCTTCGGGGATATCGCCGGGGAAAACCAGGGGCCGATCAGCACTCCGGTGATCAGTGGCCCATAATCCTTGGCTCTGCCAGGCCACGATCGTTGCGAGAGCGGTGTCACGGCGCGCGACCTCCGCCCGAAACGCTTGCAGGCTGCTTCGAGCGGCATGTTCCTCAGCCCCGATCTCGGTGTCATCAATCTCCACTAGGATGTCCCCGGCCTTCACGCTCATCCCGTTTGAAACGGGAATCGACTTTGTCTTTCCGACTTCCAGCGACTGTACAACCTTCACCCGTCCCGCTGGTTGCACTTTGCCTTGCGCCGTCGCCACGATGTCGAACGTCCCGAGCCATGTCCAAAGCAGCGTTCCGGTCGCCAGAAGGCAGATGAACCAGAGCACAGCAATACGAATAGGAGAGGCCGGCGTTTCCAGTATTTCTAGCACCGCGGGGAGGAATTCATCATCCTCGCGATTGCCCTGCTGCCGGTCAGTTCGCCTCGCCTGCAGCAGGGCCATTGGGTTGTTTCGGATGGTCATGGCGCGTTGCTCCCGGTTTGCAACTGCCACAAATGCGCATATAGCCCCTCGGGTCGATCAAGCAGTTCATCATGCGTTCCCGCTTCAGCGATGCGCCCGTCCTTCATACCAATAATGCGATTGCAGTGGCGGACCGTGGCAAGCCTGTGGGCTATGATGATCACCGTGCGTCCGCGAACGATTTCGCGCATATTGGCAAGGATGATCCGCTCGCTCTCGTAGTCGAGGGCACTGGTCGCCTCGTCGAAAATGAGGATCGGCGGATTGGTCGCCAGCGCTCGGGCAATTGCCAGGCGCTGCCGCTGGCCGCCGGAGAGATTGGCGCCACGTTCTTCGATCAATGTGTCGTACCCGCGTGGCAGCTTGTCAATGAATTCGTCCGCACCTGAAAGCCGCGCCATACGGATGACGGCTTCGCGAGACATAGCCGGCGCGGCAAGGGCAATATTGTCATGGATCGTCCGGTTGAACAGCATGTTTTCCTGAAGGACGACACCGATATGCGAGCGTAGCCAGGCCGGATCTGCCTGCGCGATATCCTGCCCGTCCATGAAAACCTGGCCGCTGTTGGGGATATAGAAACGCTGGACGAGCTTGGTCAGCGTGGACTTGCCCGATCCCGATGGCCCAACAATGCCGATAACTTCGCCCGGATGAATGGACAGATTGATATCTTTAAGGACATCCCGACCTTCGGGGCTGTAGCGGAAATTGACCGAATTGAACGCCAATGTTCCCTTTGGCGGCGGCAGGTTGGCTGTCACCGAGGGCCTGGGCTCCTGTGGTGCGTTGAGAATATCGGCTAACCGTGAGACCGACACCTGCACCTGCTGGAAATCCTGCCAAAGCTGCGACAGACGCAGGATCGGCTGCGCTACCTGACCGGCGATCATATTGAAGGCGACAAGCGCACCAACTGTAAGGTCTCCATTAATGACAGCCTGCGCTCCGAACAACAGCAGTGCTGCATTGGTGACTTTGTTCACATATTGAATTGCGTTCTGCCCCTTGGCAGCCAGCATCGTCGCCGCAAATGACGAGCGGACATAAGCTGCCAGACGCTCCTCCCATTGTGCAGCCACAACAGGCTCGACTGCGGATGCCTTGAGGGTCTGGATGCCGACGACCGTTTCTACCAACAATTGTTGGCTATACGCTCCGCGGTCGAACTTCTCGTCTATACGCTCCTTCAGAAAGGGCCTGATAAGGACACCAATAGCGAGATAAAAGGGGATCGATGCGACAACAATCCAGGCGAGCGTCGACGAATAGCAAAACAGCACGAAGATGAAGACAAATGTGAAGATGAGGTCGAGGCCTGAAAACAGCCCTTGTCCGGTCAGAAAATCGCGAATGGTCTCAAGCTCACGAACACGCGCAACCGTTTGACCCGCCGCGCGGGTTTCAAAATAACTGAGCGGCAGATTCATCATGTGCCGGAATAATCGCTGGCCCAGTTCGACATCGATGCGGTTGGTCGTGTGCGACAGCGCATAGGTGCGCAGGTACTGCAAAACCACATCGAAAAGGCCAATCGTCGCCAGACCGACCACCAGCACGATCAAGGTCGAATAGCTGCGATGCGCCAGGACTTTATCCACCACAACCTGGAAAAACAGCGGCGTGACTAGGGCGAACAGCTGCAGGAACAGCGATGCGAGAAGCACATGGCCGAGTGCTCGCTTATAACGAAACAGCGATGGCAGAAACCAGCGAAAGCCGAAATGCTCGGGTGATGCGCCGGCCCCTGCCAAACGCCTTTGCACAAGGATAAATGCACCGTCTGTCAATTGAAGAAGTTCGGTCGCGGATAGTTCTCGCGAGGAAAAATCGGAGGGATCGACGATCCTGCAGGTTCCTTCGCGGGGAACCCCAACGAAGAGGGAAAAGGATCCACCATCAAGGCAGGCAATGGCAGGAACGGGCAATGCCACCAGACGTTTTACACCGCGCGTTTTTATCAAACGCGACTTGAGGCCCGCGGCTTTGGCGGCTCGGCAGATATCGTTCGCATTTGCCGGCCCCTTGAGCGCCATTTCGCGCGCCAACTGCTCCGGATCGGCCGAGATGCGGTAATGTCCGGCAATCGCCGCGAGCGCGAGCAAACCTGTATCGGAGCTCCTGGCGATAACATCATCAAAGGCCTGATCGTTGTTCGTCCTGTCTATCGGGACACTATCCATGAATGACTCATACGCAAATTACAAAAAGAACATTCAGCCAAGAATAGCCGCCGCGCTGCGAAATAGCGGAGACCTTTATCCTGGGTCTTTGGGAACGCTAAAATCGCAACGTCAAGTACGCAGCTTACCAATTAATAGGGGGAGAAAAAGGGGGCGCCACCACCCCTATTTTACGTTTCAACCAACTGAGCCTCAGCTGGATCTCAGCTTCCAGGTAGGAATCTTAATGCACCGCAGGAATAGCGCATCAACTGCGAGATAGCGGAGGCAGCTTATATGCTGCCTCCGCTCGTGGTACTGCCTTGTGATGATAATCAGCTCGTGAGCGATGGCCTGAAGGCAAGGGTGACGTCGCCGACCAGCATCTTCGTGCCATCCGTCATCTGGGCCTTGCTGGTGCCGGTGATCGCCGAGCCGTCGGCAAATTGCCTGACCCCCTCTTTGGAAG
>NZ_QOZG01000023.1 GCF_003335045.1 Paramesorhizobium salinisoli | reverse complement strand
GCTCGTTATGCAGCGTCAGCCATAACAGCGCTAAAACGGCATCGTCGATCTTGTCCTCATCGATCTCCATGAACCGACGTTACCACGCGCGGCGCCCAAAATCCCGCGGCCCTGCTCGGATGGATACTTTTGAACAGAGCCTTCGCAGCATGGGGCGGATAGAGGCGAGTTTAAGGAAGGCGAGCGCGTTGCGCGACAGGTTCTCGAAGTCCTTGGCCAGCCCGCGGCATTGCGAAAGTGCGTTCGACCACCCAGCATCTCGGCAGGACGTCAAAATCCTTGGCTGAGAAGATGCTAAACGGCTATCTCGGGGTCGGTGTTGTTGTAATTCAGTCCGTATCCCCTCCGGTATGGAGCGGCGACGACTCCAACATTGTTCTTGGTGTCATACATGCGGTATAGGACGACAGGCAATTTACCCACGGGATTCTGTTTGCCGATCAGGATTTCCCCCAGTGACCTCATCGAAGAACCACGCCAGAAGCCATTCTCAAAGCCATAGCGGGCATACGTCACTAGGCAGTTCCTGATATCGTAATCATAAAAAACGATGTCATATGGCGCGCGCAGTGAGACATGCACAACGATTTTGTTCAAATTATTTTGGGCGTAGATCATCAACTTCTTCGTCGGCTCTATCCCGGGATCATCGGGGTTGAAATCCGCTACCATTGTGCCCATAACAAAAACATCGCATTCACGAATCAGGGCATCGCGCTCACTGTCGGTAATACCGCCTTGCTTCGCAAAGATCACCTGGCTGTACCCGTTGTCTTTCAGGGCGGTCGCAATTCCCGCCCCCTGCTCGAGCCAGGGCGTAAAGATGAAGAATTTCTTCTCGGAGGATTTTATCGGTAGTTCGCCGGTCTTGTTTCGTAGCAAGGTGACCGACTTGTCGGAAATCTCGTTTTCGAGCGCGGAAATGGCTTCTCCCATTTCACTGTGTGGAACGCGCGCTCCCATCAGGAAAAAGGAGGCTTTCAGGCTCAGGATACGCTCCACCGACGCATCGATCGCAGCCTCGCTGATCGTTCCGTCTTTCACCTTATTTACGACGATGTCGATGAATTTGCGCAATAGCTCAATATCGGTTTTTGAATAGATTCCGATCGGCATCAGGGCTATATCGACACCGGCCTTGAACACGTTTTCGATGGCATTCTCCTCCGTGAAATATTTGGTGATCGCACCCATATTAAGTGCATCAGAAACAGTCACACCCTTGAAGTTCAACAGGTCGCGCAGAATCACAGTCTGGATTTCGCGCGACATCGTGGCTGGAACGATAATCATGTCGCCGTTCGTCGTCAGAATCTCTGTACTGTCTAGGGATGGGTATTGTATGTGTGCCGTCATGATTAAATCTGGCGCGATACCCTTATCAATCGCCGCCTTATAGGGTGCGATATCCACCGCGAAGGCGTCATGGCGGTCCCGGGTCACAAGGGGCAGTCCAATATGGGAATCCACAGACGCGGCCCCATGTCCCGGATAATGCTTGTACGCAACAATTATCTTTTCGCTGCGCATGCCGGCTACGGACTGCTCGGCGAGTTCTGTCACGAGCGTCACGCTATCGCTAAAAGAGCGCACGTTGATGACAGGATTGAAAGGATTGGTATTGACATCGACCACCGGAGCGAAACTAGCGTTGATATTCAGCGACATCATGGTCTGCGCCATGCTCTTGCCCTGAGCATAGGCGAGATTGCTGTTTGCTCCGCCTAGAACGGCGGCACCCAACGGCATGTTTCCCGGAAATGAAGAAAATTCCTGCCTTGGAAGCCGGAAAACATCCCCTCCCTCATTATCCGCGCCGAGGAGGAGCCTTACTCCTTGCTTGCTCTGGATCCCGGCATACCAATCCATCAGTTTCTTTATCTGAACGGTATTCTTCAAATTGTTTGAGAACAGGATCACTCCGCCGATATTGTTATCCAGAATCAAGGATTTGACGTCATCGTTCGGCTCCGTCATATCCTGCTTTGTCTGCCCTGGTCCGTTCCAATAACGAAAATCCAGCATTATTTTCTGACCAATCTTCTCCTCAAGCGTCATTGAGGCGATCTTGCGTTTAACATCGTCTGAAACATCCATTATAGTGCTCCCTTCAGCATGACGTCCCGTCACAGGACGGCATCACAACATTTCAACCCTAAGGTATTGTTCTAACCGGCAACTAAAATTTAACATTGTATCAGCCAAAAAGTGAAAACCTCGGCTTGCCTACACCGTCTGCTGGAACTTAGTTTGAGCAAGACTGCGAGCCTACGCTATACTGGACCTCGGGCGGTGCAACATTCGACGGGTTCGTCAGGGGATAGCCTTGCCAAGTTTGTTCAGCGGTCAAGCTGTAGCACCCCTCTCCACTCGATAGCAGGTTGCGGAACTCCCAGTGTCCATTTCCATCGACTGTGGTCTTTCCAAGCGATATCAGGTTGAAAGATTTGAGTTCAACCTCAGCGTCGGGTTGACCCGTCCCCCGCACGTCATATGGGGTATCCACCGGCACACTCTGTCCAGGATAGGTGATAAAAAGCGGGTTGGTGCCACGGGTGGAGAACTTTCGTATGACAGGAAGGTCGGTCCATGCGGCGTTCGGTCCCGACTGGGTCGCGACGAGGGTATATTGCGAGCTTGGCGCAAGGCCCGTCACCACGCAGGACCAAGCGCCGCCTTTTACCGTAGCCCTACACCCGCGGTCGTCGCCCTCCTGGGTCGGATGAACCCTTACTGTTGCCCCGTCCTGCCCGGATCCTGCCACCATTAGCGGTCCTGAGGGCTCGACGGCGTTTTCACTAGGATTGGTAATCGTCGCCACTTTCGCCACGGTGATATTCGCCTGGGCCGGTGTTCCCTGCTGGACATTATCCAGATATTCCGTGGCCGTTATCTGGAGAGTTCCGCCGTCCCTGTATTGCGTAAGATCGAACGGTTGTGATGCCCATGTACCGTCTAGAATATCGACCGACTGCTTTGGCAAATCGCTCATGGTGACGTCCGCCGTCGCTCCGTTCTGTCCTACCCCCGTCACGCGCAGGCCATCGGGGGGATTGTTGCTGGAGACCATGGCCCCGCCCCCAGGAGACTGGATGGCGATGGCAGCCGCCTTGGCGACAGAAAACTGGCGCGGCACGGGCGGATTAGCCCATCCGTCCCCGCTTTGGACTACCTGCGAGATATAGTGGATGCCGGCATCCAGGGACAGGATATCACAACTCCACTCCCCCTTGGCCGGACCATCGCTTTGCACCTTCGTATCGCACTGTGGTACGGAATTCGTCGTGATCGTGATGCTAGCCCCGGGCTGACCCGTGCCACTCATCGTGATTTCCGTGGTCTCGGGGAGCAAAACCGCATTGTCCCGCGGATTTTGCACGACCACCGGTGTCGCGATGCCGAAGGTGATGGACACCGGCTTGTCCGTCACCCCCTCCATCGACTGCGTAGCCGTCAAATTATACTCATTCCCCGACTGCAATCCGGAGATGTCGCAAGACCATTGGCCGCCTTGGATCGTATGGTCCGGGCACACAGTCGTACCGGGTACAGCGATAGTCAACAGGGCGCCGGTCTGGCCCGAACCGGTCGCCGTTATGGCGGGGGTGGCAGAAGCAAACCACTGGCCGTTCGTGGGCCTTCCAATGATCAGGGGCGTAAAGCCCGCAACAGAAAACTGCTTCGTCACAGGCGGATCCTTCCACGCCATGCTGCCGTGGATGTCATCGGCACTGCCCTGAACCACCGAGGCGGTGTAGGAGCGACCAAGTTCCAGATCGGAAACCAGACATGACCACTGCCCAGTGCGCGGAATGGAAATGGGCTGATCATCGGGGCATGACGTGGCGCCCGGAACGTCAACGCTCAGCACCGCGCCCGACTGTCCGCTGCCTCGCAGTTGGACCTGCATAGTTTGCGCGGGAAACTGCTGCCCCGGTGCCGGTTGGTCGATCGTGACGGCGTTCGCAGTGCTGAACTGCACGGGGACAGACGGATCGAACTGAACGTTTTTCGATTGTGTCATGGAGAGTGAATAGGACCCTCCCGCCGTGAGGCCTGAAATCGGGCAGGACCACGAGCCGTTCGGAGCGATCTGGCCGGGGTTTGGGCAAACAGCGATACCCGGCGGCACTTGAACTGGAGTTGGTGTCGCCCCCGGTTCGCCCGTTCCGCTCATCGGAACGCTGGCGGTATTCGATGCGAAGACCGCACCATTGGCGGGATTGGCGATCTTCAGGCTGTACCATGACTGGAAGCTGCTCGTAGACCCTGGCGCCGCTTCCCCATCTACCGTCTGGCATGCCTGCACAGTATAATTCTGTCCGGGTGGGAAACTAAATGTCAGGCCAGTGCTCCACTTTCCATCCGGACTGATATTCGTAGTCACCGCGTTGCTGTTGTTGGCGCCGCCGCAGCTATTGTTGGACGGCAGGACCCAGACTTCGACCTGCCCGTTTGGCGTGCCCGTGCCCATGACCGTGCGATAGTTGGGATTATCGCCATCGATATGCGTGCCATTGACGGGATTGGTGATCGCCAACGGAAGAGCATCGATATGAACATCCTTTGTCGGCACCGACGGATCCTTCCAGTTCCAAGGATCTGTGCCCGTCTGGTGCGCAACGAATGTGTAATCTTGCCCAGGCGCCAGTCCTGGTCCGGTTACGTCGCACCTCCATAAGGTAAAGGCGCTCACGGTCGTGCTGCATCCGGTGCCCTTCACGATCGTGTTGTTCTGGTAGACGGAAACCTGCACGGCGCCGTAGGGATTTCCGTATCCACCCACCTCGATACCTGAACTGCTCCAGGGTACATCGGAACCACTCGGATTATCAATCGTGAGGCCCACGATGTTGACTACCGTGACCGAAGAACTGGAACCGCCATCGACGGGCGATTTCGCAGTGATTGTGGTCTGCGAATCACGGTTGGCGCTATAAGAGACAGACGTATTCCAATTGTCGTTGTCGTCGGCATAGGGTTGCGGGTTGTCGTCGGAGCTTGACGTGGTTACGGACACTTGGGTCCGCGCGGTGGCCTGACCCGCAACCACGATAGGTGAACCCAAAGGAACCGCTGACTGGTCGTGTGGCTGCAAAATTTGCACGGTCATAGGGCCTGGCCCTTGGTATCGACCGTCGAAGTAAATGTCGACGGTATCGCCACCACCAGGAACCCAATGATTAAGACAAGAATAACCATCACAAGACGCCCCGCTGAGCATACCCCGACCATCATTGGAGCCTTGTGTCCCATCGACCTCCGTTACCCAGTCACCAATGCGCCTATAATGGAAAAACTCAACCATATAATCTGCATTTTTAGCACTCCCGTTGTAATCATATGTCGTGTATGCGTTCCATGTAATATTCTTTGATGATCCAGAGCATCCCTCACCCCAATTATCGCTGTCTATCACTTTAATTTGTTGGCTCGTAAAACCGGGAAGTGAAATACTTCCAGGCCCTGCCGCATACATGCATTGGTCATCAACATGATAGAGCGTGATATCTGCGGGTCCCTTATTGTGGAAGTTGATCGTATGCGGAGCTTCTTTACTCCGCGGTCTTCCGGGGGTGGCGGTTGGGTTTGTCGATTGCTTCTGGTCGACGACGGCAGGTGAATTGTCCTGCGCGAATACGGCGGCGGGCATGACTGCCATGACCGTCAAAACCATGATGTGCAGCAGTCTGCTCAAGGGATTCATGGCTTTGTATTCTCCTGATTGCTGTCGTTGCGAAATGCCTTTCCGCTGGAATGCCAACCGTCGGTAAACACGAGCGGCGGATATTGTCGAACGCTGTAAGCTCGCTGCGCCGAACCATGGTTTAAATAAGACATTTCTTTGCTCACCTTTAGCAAACAACCACCGTCTGCTTTCCACTACATGCGAGGGCATACAAAAAATTGTGCTTGAGTTTGATGACCGTCGACCAACCCCGTATATTCAGCATAAACATTCGCACTGGAAGCTCTTATCCCTCCTCGGCATTCTGGACCGCCGCCGCCGCCGCCAGGTGGCGAAACAAAAAGCGAGGCCGTTTCCCACGTTCCATCGTCCTTGACCTGGACGTATTGCGGTTGACCCTGCCCCCCACTCTGCCAAGCCTTTATTGTTGTGCCCGGCTGGCCGTTGCCCTGAATAGCGTAATACCAGGTCCCGTAAACCAGCATGCCATTTCGCGGAGATGTGATTTCAATTGGTTTGACCGATCCGTCGTCGCGGACATGATAGGATCGCGACGGCGACGTGCTTATCGGGATTTCCCCCTTATACTGGGTGGCCGTAATCGTGAGGTCCGCTTGGGACGGCGTGTCATAGGTCGTGGACCAGCTTCCGTTGTCCTGAACGGGAATTTTGCTGTGCGTGGGCAGCGTCGTGTTAGGTCCGCCGCCGGTGACCGTGACCGTCATGCCCCGTTGAGCCGTGCCGCTTACCGTATAGGGCAGCGACGTCACCGTCGATTCCTCAGCGGGACTGCTGATCGTTACGGGATCGGGGCTCGGCGGTGGTGGGGTAATCACGGAATAATGCCGCGTGGCCGGATCACCCACCGCAACGGTCTTGTTCCCCACGACCATGGTCTGTCGCGCCTGCACCCAATAGGTGCCAGCCTTTGTGTCATACGGCCCGCACGACCATTGCTTGTTGTCCAAAACTTTCGTCTGGCAGGGAGCGTCTTGTGGGCCATGGTTGGGGTTGGAAACGTTCACGTCCGCTCCGGGTTGGCCGGAGCCCTTGATAAAATACGGCATCTCATCGACGATCTGGTTTTCCTCAGGCGTCGAAATGGTCAGCGGCGTCGCGCTCGCGTTTACCGTATAGCTCCGCTGCACCCCGTCGCCGACCTGCTTGCCGTCGATATATTGCGTGGCCAATATCGTATATGTCCCCGACTTGGCGAGATATGTCGTGGACCAGCTACCATCTCGCTTCACCGGGATATTCTCGCGATCCGGCAGCCCCAGTCCCTTGACCGTGACGGAAGCTCCTGTCGCACCGGTTCCGCTGACGGTGTAAACGAGGGCGGTCACGACCTGGTCTTGGGTCGGCTGCACGATCGTCACCGGCGTGGGCGGCTTGCGCACCGTGTAGTGCCGCGTCAGCGGCTGGCCCGCCTGCTGCAGCCCGTTCGCTGTCTTGATCCATTGCGTGGCAATGACGGTGTATGGGGCCGGCTTGAGGGTGTAAGGCCCACACGACCATGTTCCATTGTCGGCAACCTTGACTGAGCATGGCTGGCTGTCGCTCGGTCCCTCCAGCGAGACGATCGCGGCTGGCTGCCCTTGCCCTTCGATCGAATGAGTTGCGTCTACAACCGCCTTCTCTGCGGGCGTAGAGATGGACACAGGCGTGGGAACTGCCTGCCCGGCAACGCTGTAGGACACCGTGGCATTGCTGTTCGAAGGGTTGGTCTCGTCGCCGTTGATGATCTGCGTCGCCGTGGCCGTATAGCTGCCTGCAACGGCTGCGTACTGCGTCGACCATTTGCCGCCGGCATCCACCGGGATACCCCAATGGGTGTCGAGCTCCGGCCCGGACACCGTGACGGTGGCGCCGGGCTGCCCGGTGCCGCCGATCGTATAGACCGGGGTACTAATCGTCTGGCCTAGTGTGGGCGTGGTGATGGCCACGTTGGCGATACTGCCCGTCACCCAATAGCTCACCGACACCGGTGAGCCGTCCGCCTTGCCCATAATGACTTGCTGCACGCTCAGCGTATGTTGGCCCGGCGCCACGATATAGCTGTCGCTCGACCAGTCGCCCTTTTCGTCGGACTGCACACTTTGCTGAATGCTGCCGTCGGTCAGCATCAGCGTGGAGAACGGTTGCGCCTTGCCTGTCGCCGTCCGTGGCCCCACCGGCACCTGCTGGTTTGGCGTGGGGCTGGTGATCGAAGGGTACTGCACCGCCACGCTATAGGTCCAGGATGTCGGCTTGGATTGGGCTTGCCCATCGACGGACTGCGACGCAGTCACGGTATAGGGTCCACCACGCATGGTCACATAAGTGGGTGATTGCCACTTCCCATCCTTATCGACAATAGTGGCCGTGCCGTTCAGTTGATCCGTGCCGTCTTGTTGATCCGTGTTGCCGAACGAGACAAAGGCGTCGGGCACGCCGGTGCCGGAAAGCACATAGGTCGGCGTCGTCACCGGCGCGCTCGGCTCGATGATCACCACATCTGGCGTGTTGACGTTGAGGGTGATCGAGCTCGAGCTGGCGAGGAAGCCGGGAAAGTCGGGGTAGGTCTGCGTAACCGTCACAGTGAACGAGCCCAGGGCATCACTTGGATAGAGGCCACAGGACCACGTTCCGTCGTCCTTCACCGTCGTCTGGCATATCTGCTTGCCGGTGTCCTGGCGCGTCACCGTCACCGCAGCGCCAGGTTGGCCCTCGCCGGTGATCCCTCTGTCGTCGCCCAGGGTGAGAGTTTCCGTGTCATTGTTACCGATACCCACGGCCGTATAGAACTCGACATCAACCTCATCACCGTAGTGGCTTTCCGCATCGCAGGTGGTGGATTTGCACAAATAGGTCTGGATTTTGAACTTGCGCCCCTGAGGCAGGTCCACGCGATCCGTATGCCAGAGCCCCGTATTTTGATCAATGTGGATATTCGGGATATTCGATTTGCCTTTGAAACCACCACCCGTGAACCACTCGAACACATCGATGGTGACTGTCAGGTCCGTGGATATCGGCGGAGGAATAAAGCCCCAGAAGAATGTGCCGGGTGGAAAAGGCGGCGGAGGAAAAGCCCCGGCCGGGGGGCTGGCTGGGGGAAGCTGAGGATTGGCATTCTTCGGCGGCTTGTTCTTTTTGTTTTCCTCGACGTTGAAGTGGCACTGAGACTGATTGACGAACTTGCCGTCGGCGTCGTACGCCTTCACGGTCAGAGTCTGCTCACCCTCCTCCAGCACTAGCAGTGTGCAGTTCCACTTTCCGTCCGGACCCACTTCGACCTTGCCAACCGTGCAGAGCCCCAGGTCCTGCGAGGCAGGGGCGAGAATCGGATTGGGAAAGAAACTGCTGCTCAATGATGCTACAATGGATCCATCCTTCGGGCCTTCGCCGCCCGCTTCGGTAGCACCTTGGTCCACCGGGCCTGCGGGGTTTGAACACGTGCCATTAGCTTCTATCTTGAACGTTCGCGTTACCTCCTCATTCGTTACAATCTCCTCGTCGTCGCTACCGAGAAATACCGTGGCTTTAAGTATGTATGTTCCCTTTGTATGGTTGGGAAATGAAGGACACTCCCAAGTTTCCTGCGCGGTCACGGCAATTGAATTACCATTTGATGGGCATGTGTATCCGTCTGAAATGCGTGTTCCCGTGCCATCAACCTGCTCGACACGAACTCTGGCTCCGGGCGATCCCCGACCGGAAACAGGAATTTTGTCTTTTCCCGCAATATATGGCGGAGACTTACCGCTGTCCCGAGGCTCATCGATTTTCAGTGGAGTTTCCTTCACTGTATAATCGACAGTATCCTCGCTTGTGGATTGGCCGTTTTCGAACTGATGGGCGTGTACCCGCCCGGAATCTTTTTTGAAAGCCAGCCAGGTTTCAGCAAGAAAGCTCGTAGGGTAATCGGATGATAGAGGTGAATTGAGTTCGACGACATTCCTATACTCATCATCATCAATATTCTTGCCCTTTACGGTCAACCGAGACCAGGTGTACACCTCCGAGCCAGCCACTGGGTCGATGATCCGCACAGGGACTGCCGGCGTGCTGAATGCCTGATAGTCAGTTTGACTCTCGCCGTATTGCGCGCCTCCGGGCGGCCCGTATTGCTGAGCGGTAAGCCTATATTGTTTTGCGTCTTGCGGAATCTTCAGCAAGGAAGGACATGTCCAGGTATGGCCTAGGGTGACGCCAGCGCCCGGACAGACCAGGGTAGATATTTTTGCAACGTCGGTTTGCACAACCAGGACGGGCTGTCCTCCCCTCATTCCGGTCCCCGCCATCTGATAGCCGGGAACCGTGAGGTTCTCGTCCTCATTGTTATAATTACTTGACGTCTTGCTTGGCCGGGTGAAATCAACCTTACCGACAACAGGGTAGTTGAGGGAAACCCGGTCGTATGGCTTGTCTTGGGCGCGCGAACCCGGGCTGTCTAACATCGCCCAGAGTGTTAGCGCCTTCTGGCCCGCCGCTGCTTCCGGCAGCTCGGTAAGATCCAGAGGGCAAGACCAGCGTCCGTTGAGGTCTACCGTAACGCGTCCATCGCGACCGCAGTTATAAAGTGTCGTTCCTGCCCACAGCTGTACCTGCAACTTCCCATCTGGCGGGCCCTCGCCTTCCACCGTCAGAATGGGCCCTTGATCCTTCAAATAGTCGAACGGCTTTGGCGCGGTAATCAGCACCGTCCCCGCTTCACCGGCCTCCTCCTGGACCCAGTCCGAATTTACTCTGGAATAACGGCTCGTATTGCCGGCTCCGATCGATAATACCCCTCTGACGATTAAAGGCCCCCCGGAATCTCCCATCAAAGTTGTCTCATCCTCCTTTCCGCTCGTCACATTGACGGCATTACCGCCGAATGCGTCAAGCAAGTACCCCATGTCGTCTATATAGAAGTCCGCAGACCGCAATGGCCCTAAAGCCAACCCGGGAGGGCCGCCATCTACAGGTGGTTGGAGCGTGGAATAGCCGTATACGGTTCCGGAAGTCCGGTAATCCTGTGGCGTAAGATCGAAATGACGGCCTAGCGGATATATATCGCTTGACTTGATGTGATAAGATGTTTCCTCGGTTGCAACCAGCAAAACATCGCTGCCGTACCCGCCGTCTTCCGGCTGCCGGCACATCCGGGAAGCCAGCACTGTTCCACCGCCAGCGTGCCTATATTCAACCATAAAGTCTGAAACAAACGGTGTATTTTTTCCCGTGCATTGGGCCGGTGTGAGTCTGATTTTATTGTTCACGCAATGGTAGGCGGTAAGAATATAGGCCCTGCCTTTCTTGCTTTTTGGATCCCAATCTTGCCAGACGACAACGCCACCACAATAACTGCCCGTTCCTTTGAAGACGACCACGCCCGTCGCCGTTCCAGCTGGCACTAATGTGCCGCCTTTTATCGCTTCAGCTGGCCCCGCGACTGGTCCGGATTGTGGCTTTTCGGCTGGCGCGGCATGCGCCATCGACAATGACACGATCAGCATCAGAAACGCGCCGACAGCACACCCCAGCAGTCTCAGTCCGCGCAAATGTCCCGCCTTAGCGGATTCTCGGCTCCCCTTCTCCGGGCGATCCACGGACGCGTAAAACCGGCTTGCGAAACGCACTGCGATTGCGGTCGCGGTCGCGATAATTTGGCTGTTGCCATAGGCGGCCTGATCGTCGTCCGACACTTCCAGCTCGATCGTGATCTCGTCGGCATCCGCAATTAACGTATCTGAATCTATGATCAAATAATTCATAAATAATCCTGAAAAACCATAATGAAATGAAATAGTCTCAAAAACTATAATGAAATAAACGCTTTTTGGTGCGTTCCGCTACAATATCCCATTCCGCTGGCGACATCACGCCTTAAAGGTCCGAACAGTGAATGATCGCATAAAACATTAGTGGACTTGCGCGCACAAAGCTGTGCGCAAGCGCAGGCTTGTACGCGCCAAGCGTTGAGATCGCTCATGACACCCCGCGTTCGAAGGTTCACAACTGGACGGTTTTTGGTTAGAGTTTTCCGGTGATTTTCCTGGCTGGGAAAGGAATGGAAAACGATGAATGCACCGCAGTTTTCGGACGCTCAGAAGGCGTTCATTCTGAAGCAGTGTCATAAAGGGGTACGCTTCTCGGTCGATGAAGTCGTGACCAGCCTGCTGCTCAATTTCATCGCCTTGCTCTTCGTCTCGATGCTGATAGACGAGGTGCTCAAGGAGTTGCCGACCTCAATCCAGCCGGCGCTGTTTTCGCAGGCGTTCCGCTTGGCAGGACGTTGGTAAAGGTTGCCTGTCTTTCGGGCGGCCTTGCGGGCCTTGCCGGTGCGATCGAGGTCATGGGTGTGAAAGGTTCTGTTACCACCGACCTATCTCCGGGTTTTGGCTATGCCGGCATCGACGTGGCCATGCTTGCCAATCTCAATCCGCTCAGCGTGATCCTCGCGGCTATTTTCACGACCACTATGTTTGTCGGCGCGGATGGCATGAGCCGTGGCCTCGGCATCCCCACCTATATCGCCGACGTCACGGTTGCGCTATCCTTGCTGACGATGCTGATCGAGCTGTTCTTCACCCAGTACGGGATCCGCCGATGAGCGTGCTGTCCGATGCCATCGCATCTGCCCGATTGTGGGGGGCCGTGCTGCGCATCGCCACGCCGCTGATCTTCGAACGCTCGGGGCGCTGCTATGCGAGTGGGCCAGCGTGCTCAATCTCGGCATCGAGGGTATCATGACCTTCGGCGCGATGATCGGCTGGCTCTCGGTCTATCACGGCGCCGATCTGTGGACGGGGCTTTTGATCGCCGCGATTGCCGGTGGGGTCTTCGGCCTCCTGTACTTCGTCCTGACGGTGACCCTGAGTCTCTCCCAGTATGTGGCGGGCCTCGGCATCACGCTATTCGCCTCGCGTTTCAGCTACTACGTCTTCCGCCTGATCGTGCCAACGGCAGGCACGCCGCCGACTATCGTCCGGTTCCAGCCGATCGCCATTCCTAGCCTCTCGACACTACCTTTTATCGGACCGGCCTTCTTTACGCAGACCGCGCCGACCTATCTGGCTATCCTAATCGCGCTGGTGATGGTCTATATCCTCTTTCGCACGCCGCTTGGCCTCGCGGTCCGCATGACCGGCGAAAATCCGCATGCGGCCGAAGCGCAAGGCATCAATCCGATGAAGGTGCGCTGTGGCGCGGTGATGCATGGGCGGCGCATTCCTCACTTTGTCGGCGTTCAACAGCTTATTCCCGACCATGGTGCAGGGACGCGGCTGGACCTGCATCGCGCTGTCGTCTTTCCTCCTGGCGGCCGGGCCGTGCGGTGTTCGGCGCGCTGCTCTTCGCGTTCTTCGATGCGTTCCAGCTTCGGCTGCAAACAGCCCTCGATGGTGTGCCCTACCAGATTATTCCTGATGACACCCTATGTCCTGTCGATCGTCACCCTTGCCGTCATCGCCTGCCGTGCCCATGTTCCGCAGGCCTTGATGCAGCCTTACCGGCGCGACGAGCGATAACCGCTTTCATTCAACGAGGTTCTCCATGTTCGACTTGATCATCCGCAACGCAAGTCTTCCTGATGGCCGCACCGGCATCGATATAGGCATCTCCGGCGGCAAGATCTGCGCGATCGAGAGGACGGTAACGGCAGAGGCGGGAGAGGAAATCGACGCTACCGGACGACTGGTGAGCCCGCCCTTCGTAGATCCGCATTTCCACATGGACGCGACACTGTCGCTCGGCCTGCCGCGCATGAACGTGTCCGGCACCCTGCTTGAAGGCATCGCGCTCTGGGGCGAACTCCGCCCGATCATAACAAGGCAAGAACTGGTCGATCGCGCGTTGCGCTACTGCGATCTGGCGGTGACCCAAGGCCTGCTCTTCATTCGAAGCCATGTCGATACCAGCGATCCCAGGCTTGTCACCGTAGAGGCCATGATCGAGGTTCGCGAGAAGGTCGCGCCCTATATCGACCTGCAACTGGTCGCCTTTCCGCAGGATGGCTATTACCGCTCGCCGGGCGCGATCGACGCACTCAATCGTGCGCTCGATATGGGCGTCGATATCGTTGGCGGCATTCCACATTTCGAGCGGACCATGGGCGAAGGAACGGCGTCCGTTGAGGCGCTCTGCCGTATAGCCGCCGATCGTGGCCTGCCGGTGGATATGCACTGCGACGAGACCGACGATCCGCTGTCGCGCCATATCGAAACGCTGGCCGCGCAAACCATCCGCTTCGGCCTGGAGGGACGCGTCGCCGGCTCGCATCTGACCTCAATGCATTCGATGGACAACTACTTTGTCTCCAAGCTCATTCCATTGATGGCAGAGGCGCGGATCAACGTCATCCCCAATCCGTTGATCAACATCATGCTGCAGGGCCGGCACGACACCTATCCGAAGCGACGCGGCATGACCCGCGTGCGCGAATTGATGGATGCGGGCCTCAACGTTTCCTTCGGGCACGATTGCGTCATGGACCCCTGGTATTCGATGGGATCGGGCGACATGCTGGAGGTCGGCCACATGGCCATCCATGTTGCTCAAATGGCCGCCATCGAGGACAAGAGAAAGATCTTCAATGCGCTGACCATCAACTCGGCAAAGACGATGGGCATTGAAGGCTATGGACTGGAAACCGGCTGCAACGCAGATCTCGTCATCCTGCAGGCACAGGATACGCTGGAAGCGTTGCGGTTGAAGCCGAACCGGCTGGCGGTAATCCGGCGCGGCAAGGTCATCGCCCGTTCAGCGCCGCGTATCGGCGAGTTGTTCCTCGACGGGCGTCCGGCAAAGGTCGATGGCGGTTTGGATTATGCGCCGCGATACTGGGGGCGGAATGACAGTGCGCCGGGAGACCGGCAACGAGTATATGGTGCAAGTCCGTCACGATGAAGGAGTAGCAAGACGGACTCACTCCTGGTCAGCAGATCGTTCAACTGGTTCCGCGCACACTGAACAGGCGACTTCGCCCGTCGAAAGTGGGGGGGTAACCCGAGCCACGCATGCGATCGAGCATCTCTCCGACAATGGCTCGGCCTATGCGCAGCACGGCAGTTCAATACTACAACGAAATCCATCCACATTCCGCGCTCAAGATGGCTCCCTACGGCAGTTCATCAGGGCTAAATCAAACTAGCCAATTTGTCCCGGTGAAACGGGGAGCACTCCAGCAGTGAATGGCCAGAGCACGGGAAGTGAAGCAGCCTTTGCGGATTATGTCCATAGGCTGGTCGATGTGATCGGCCACGCCGATCGGGCGAAGCCGCTCAACGATTACTGCCTTGGACTAATGCTGCCGGTGGACCGCAAGAGTGTCGAGCCTCTGGCAGCGGTGACCGCGCCAACACGGGGTACGGGCCAAGCATCAGTCGCTACTGCATTTCGTCGGCCAGGCGCCGTGGAAAGCGATGAAGGCATCGCAGTTTTCGGATGCTCAAAAGGCATTCATCCTGAAGCAGGGTGATGAAGGTATGCCGGTTGCGGAGATCTGCCGGAAGGCGGGAATCAGCCAGGCAACCTATTTTAACTGGAAGAAGAAATACGCGGGCATGTTGCCGCCGGAGATGAAGAAGCTAAAACAGCTCGAGGAGGAGAATGCACGGTTGAAGAAGATTGTCGCGGACCTGACGCTGGACCGCGAGATGTTGCAGGACGTCATTCGGCGAAAGCTCTAAGGCCTGCTCGCCAGCGGGAGGTGGTGAAAGACATGTGCCGCGATTGGGCAATCTCGATCCGGCGTGCCTGTGGGGCGCTGAACTTCGATCGTTCGACCTACCACTACACCTCTCGCCGTGCCGATCAGGCCGGTCTGGAGCGTCGTATTCGCGAGATCTGTGAAACCCGGGTGCGCTACGGC
>NZ_QOZG01000022.1 GCF_003335045.1 Paramesorhizobium salinisoli | reverse complement strand
ATACGCCTTGTACTCGCCGAAATACTTCGTGATCGCCGCTGTCAGCGACGTCTTGCCATGGTCAACGTGGCCGATCGTGCCGATGTTGACATGCGGCTTATTGCGTTCAAACTTACTTTTCGCCATCTGAGCTCTCCGTTAGTTTCGCCTGCTCAGGCATTCTCTAATGACAAGCGCACCCGTCGGGATTACGCGAACTTTTTCTGGATTTCCTGTGCGACCGCGGTCGGAACCGGCTCATAATGGTCGAACAGCATCGTATATTGGGCGCGCCCCTGGCTCATCGAACGCAGCGTGTTCACATAACCAAACATGTTGGCGAGCGGCACATTGGCATTGACGACCGTGGCAATACCGCGGGCTTCGGTGCCCGAGATCTGGCCGCGGCGGGAGTTCAGATCGCCGATGACGTCACCGACGTAATCTTCCGGCGTCACGACTTCCACCTTCATGATCGGCTCGAGAAGCTGTGCACCAGCCTTCTGCGCACCTTCGCGGAACGCGGCACGAGCCGCGATTTCGAAGGCCAGAACCGACGAGTCGACATCGTGGTATGCACCGTCGATCAGCGTCGCCTTGACGCCGAGCATCGGGAAGCCCGCGAGCGGACCCGCACCCATGACGCTTTCGATACCCTTCTGAACGCCCGGGATGTATTCCTTCGGAATAGAACCACCGACGATCTTGGATTCGAAGATGAAAGTGTCGCCTTCATGCGGCTCGAAGACGATCTTGACGCGAGCGAACTGACCTGAACCACCAGACTGCTTCTTGTGGGTGTAGTCGATTTCGGCAGCACGCGTGATCGTTTCACGATAGGCAACCTGCGGCTGACCGATATTCGCCTCGACCTTGAACTCACGACGCATACGGTCGACAAGAATATCGAGATGAAGCTCGCCCATGCCGGCGATGATGGTCTGACCGGATTCCTCATCCGTCTTGACGCGGAAGGATGGATCCTCGGCGGCCAGGCGGTGAAGGGCGACGCCCATCTTTTCCTGATCGGCCTTGGTCTTCGGCTCGATCGCGATCTCGATGACCGGATCGGGGAATTCCATGCGCTCGAGGATGACAGGCTTCAGGGGATCGCAGAGCGTATCGCCCGTCGTCGTTTCCTTGAGACCAGCCAGAGCGACGATATCGCCGGCAAAAGCCTCATCGATATCTTCACGGGAATTGGAGTGCATCTGCAGCATACGGCCGATGCGCTCGCGCTTTCCCTTGACGGTGTTCTCGAGCGAGATGCCCTTGGTCATCTTGCCGGAATAGATGCGGCAGAAGGTGAGCGAACCAACAAACGGATCGTTCATGATCTTGAAGGCGAGCATCGAAAGCGGCTCTTCATCGGAAGCCTTGCGCACCGTTTCGGCTTCGGTCTTCGCATCGATGCCCTTGATCGCCGGCACGTCGATCGGCGAAGGAAGGAAATCCACGACGCCATCGAGCAGCGGCTGTACGCCCTTGTTCTTGAAGGCCGAGCCACAGAAAACCGGATGGAACTCAACAGCGCAGGTCCCCTTGCGGATCAGTTCACGCAGTTCATCATTCGTCGGCATCTTGCCTTCGAGATAAGCTTCGGTTGCAGCCTCGTCGGCCTCAACCGCAGCCTCAATCAGCATCTCGCGGTATTCTTCCGCCTTGTCTTTCAGATCGTCCGGGATTTCAACGACATCCCAAGCGGCGCCCAGCGTTTCGTCGCGCCAGATCAGGGCCTTCATCTCAATGAGATCGATGACACCCTTAAATTCGTTCTCGGCACCGACGGGAAGCTGCAGGACCACAGCCTTGGCGCCAAGACGGGTCTTCACCATCTCCACCGAACGGTAGAAATCGGCGCCGATCTTGTCCATCTTGTTGACGAAGATCATGCGCGGAACGTGATACTTCTCAGCCTGACGCCAAACCGTCTCGGTCTGCGGCTCAACACCGGCATTGGCATCGAGAAGAGCAATCGCACCGTCGAGAACACGCAGGGAACGCTCGACTTCAATGGTGAAATCGACGTGGCCCGGGGTATCGATGATGTTGAAGCGGCGCGACAGGCCATCACGGCCCTTCCAGTAGGTCGTCGTGGCAGCCGACGTAATGGTGATGCCGCGCTCCTGCTCCTGCTCCATCCAATCCATCGTCGCGGCGCCGTCATGGACTTCGCCAATCTTGTGCGACTTGCCGGTATAGTACAGGATGCGCTCGGTCGTCGTGGTCTTGCCAGCGTCGATATGCGCCATGATACCGAAATTTCGGTAGTCTTCGATTTTATATTCGCGGGCCATAGTGGCTGCCTCTTTGAATAGGTTCGACGATTACCAGCGGTAATGCGAGAATGCGCGGTTGGCTTCAGCCATGCGATGCGTATCTTCACGCTTCTTCACAGCAGAGCCGCGATTGTTGGCCGCATCCAGGAGTTCACCGGACAGACGATCGACCATCGTGGTCTCATTACGGGCACGAGCAGCAGCGATGAGCCAACGGATCGCCAAAGCCTGGCGGCGCTCCGGACGAACATCAACCGGCACCTGGTAGGTGGCGCCACCAACACGACGCGAGCGGACCTCGACGTGCGGAGCGACATTTTCCAGCGCCTGATGGAACAGAGCGACAGGCTCCTGCTTCGCCTTGACTTCAACCGACTGCAGGGCACCATAAACGATGGTCTCGGCAACGGACTTCTTGCCGTGAAGCATGACGGCATTCATGAACTTGGTGATGACGAGATCGCCGAACTTCGGATCCGGGTTGATCTCGCGCTTTTCTGCTTTGTGGCGTCGTGACATGTCTTCTGTCTCTCAATTACATCGGGCTCATCCGCCACTCTCGGCGGCCGGTATCCCCGGAAAATCCTACTTCGGACGCTTCGCACCGTACTTCGAACGGCGCTGCTTGCGGTTCTTCACACCCTGCGTATCGAGCACGCCACGGATGATGTGGTAACGGACACCGGGCAAATCCTTGACACGACCGCCACGGATCATGACCACGGAGTGCTCCTGCAGGTTATGCCCCTCACCCGGGATATAACCAATGACCTCAAAACCGTTCGTCAAACGCACCTTGGCAACCTTGCGCAATGCGGAGTTCGGCTTCTTCGGTGTCGTCGTATAGACGCGGGTGCAAACGCCGCGCTTCTGGGGGTTCGCCTGCAGAGCGGGAACCTTATTACGCTTCACCGGCGCAATGCGCGGCTTGCGGATCAGCTGGTTTACGGTAGGCATTCAAACCTTCCTCTTTCACAAATCTCGTATCTTAGCCCATAAGGGCCGTTCCACCGTCATGCTCATGCACAAATTCGGGCAAGAACCGCCTATCGGCGGTTGACCCGAACAAAAGCAGAGGAAGCTCATCGCTTCATGCGAACGGCAATTTGCATTTCGATCGTAAAACGAACCCTGTTTGAGGCGAACTCCAGAGCGTGTCGCTCCCGGAACACCCAGCCTCACATCGGCTCAGATGGGCTGCTGATACGTTGTCCCCTGCCCTTCGTCAAGCCTGAACATGAATTATTCTCGCCAAAGGCCCTGAAATCGTGCGTTTCGCGCCGGTACGGTCAGATTCTTTCAGGCCTCGAACAGAATTCATCTCATTATTTCACTATCCGCCGTGGGTTTCCAGTTTTAACCCACTCGCAAAGCCAAAGAATTGCTCTTAGACTCAGTAATTATTCATCAATGCAACTCAACGAGAGAATCGATTCATGCCTCCCACAGCGGACGAACCAAAACTGGTCCACCTTGTCGTTGCCGACGTCTGGAAGGACAAGGACAGCGAACCCACTCTCGTCCACCTGCTTTTGACTGGAAATGGCGAGGACGATCTGGTGACGACCGCTCTCAACATACTGGCCGGCCAGGGATATGAGGAAGCCGAATTGCTGGAGCTCGGCACCTTGAGCGAAGAACCGGAGGAAGAGCCGCATCTGAGCGCCTGGAAGACGGCACTTGGCGGCGAGGCGGCGCTGATCGAGTTCGACGAATAGAAAAGCGGTTTTTGCTTTTCAGGATTCTTGCCGACAGGATTTATAAATGAAAAGGCCGCCCGGAGGCGGCCTTTTCTATTGCTGGAGAAGACAGCCTTTATTCGGCTGCTCCCGTCATGTCGGTCAGCATTGCATCGGCAGTGCCGGCACCGCTGGTCTTGCGGCGCTCGTCGATGATCAGTTCGTCGCGCGCCGTTGCGATGCGGCGGATCTGGCTCATCATGCCGCCCGTGCCGGCTGGGATCAGACGCCCGACGATCACGTTCTCCTTCAGGCCCTGCAGCATATCGACCTTGCCAGCCACGGCCGCCTCTGTGAGGACGCGGGTGGTTTCCTGGAAGGAAGCAGCAGAGATGAAGGACGGCGTCTGCAGCGACGCCTTGGTGATGCCGAGCAGCACGGGATTGCCTGAACCAGGCGCCTTGCCGTCTTCGACAAGCTTCTCGTTGATCTCGTCCAGTTCGATGCGGTCGACATGATCCCCGACAATATAACCGGTATCGCCGGATTCGGTGATTTCGACCTTCTGCAGCATCTGACGGACAATCACCTCGATGTGCTTGTCATTGATCAACACGCCCTGCAGACGATAGACTTCCTGGATCTCGTTGACGAGGTAGGAAGCCAGAGCTTCCACGCCCTTGATCGCCAGGATGTCATGCGGCGCAGGGTTGCCGTCGAGGATGTAGTCGCCCTTCTCGATGGCGTCACCGTCCTGAAGATGGAACGGCTTGCCCTTCGGGATCAGATACTCGACAGGCTCCAGCGTCTCATCGTTCGGCTCGATGATGATGCGGCGCTTGTTCTTGTAGTCGCGACCGAAGCGGACCGTGCCGTCGATCTCGGCGATAACGGCGTGATCCTTGGGACGACGTGCCTCGAACAGTTCCGCCACGCGCGGCAGACCGCCCGTGATGTCCTTGGTCTTGGCGCTTTCCATCGGCAGACGGGCGATGACGTCGCCGGCATGCACATGCGCACCCGGCTCGACCGAAAGAATGGTCTCGACGGAGAGCTGGAAGCGGGCTTCGCCACCCTTGGAAAGCTTCAGGATCTTGCCGCTCTTGTCCTTAACGACAATAGCGGGCTTCAGATCCGAGCCGCGGGGCGTCGAACGCCAGTCGATGACGACGCGCTTGGTGATGCCGGTCGATTCATCCGTCGTTTCCTGCACGGACAGGCCATCGACCATGTCCTCGAATTCGACGATACCCTCGACTTCCGTTATGATCGGACGGGTATACGGATCCCATTCCGCGACACGCTGGCCACGCTTCACCGTATCGCCGTCATCGACGAAGATGCGCGAACCATAGGTGACACGGTGCGCAGCGCGTTCCTTGCCTGACGGATCGAGGATGAGAACCGCCATGTTGCGGCCCATCACCACCAGATTGCCGTCCGAGTTGCGGACCACATTGCGGTTGCGGATCTGAACGGTGCCCTCATAGCTCGCTTCGAGATAGGAGGAGTCGACCACCTGCGCCGTACCGCCCAAGTGGAAGGTACGCATGGTGAGCTGGGTGCCCGGCTCGCCGATCGACTGGGCCGCAATAACGCCGACGGCCTCGCCCTGGTTGACCGGAGTACCACGCGCCAGATCGCGGCCGTAGCACTTCGCGCAGACGCCGCTGCGGGTTTCGCAGGTCAGCGCCGAACGAATGCGGACCGACTGGATGCCAGCCTTTTCGATCAGGTCGACATCACGCTCTTCAATCAAACGACCGCTCTCGACAATGATCTCACCCGTCACCGGATGCAGAATGTCATCGAGCGCGGTACGCCCGAGGACTCGCTGGCCGATGGAGGCGACGACCTGGCCGGCATCGACCACCGGCTGGATGGTGAGGCCCGTCTCGGTGCCGCAATCCACCTGCGAGATGATCGCATCCTGCGCCACGTCCACGAGACGCCGTGTCAGATAACCCGAGTTTGCCGTCTTCAAGGCAGTGTCGGCAAGACCCTTACGGGCACCGTGGGTCGAGTTGAAGTACTCGTTCACGGTCAGGCCTTCCTTGAAGTTCGAGATGATCGGCGTCTCGATGATCTCGCCCGAAGGCTTGGCCATCAGTCCGCGCATGCCGCCCAGCTGGCGCATCTGGTTCGGCGAGCCACGCGCACCGGAGTGCGACATCATGTAGATCGAGTTCATCTGCTTCTGACGGCCCGTCTCGGGGTCGAATTCGACCGCCTTGATGCGCGCCATCATTTCGTCGGCGACCTTTTCTGTGGCCTTGCCCCAGGCATCGACGACCTTGTTGTACTTTTCACCCTGAGTGATCAGGCCGTCATTATACTGCTGCTCGTATTCCTTGGCGAGCGCCTCGGTATCGGCAACGATCTTGGCCTTGGCATCCGGGATGACCATGTCGTCCTTGCCAAAGGAAATGCCCGCGCGGCAGGCATGGCCGAAGCCAAGCTGCATGATGCGGTCGCAGAATATGACCGTCTCTTTCTGGCCGCAGTGACGATAGACGAGATCGATCATCTTGGAGATGTTCTTCTTCGTCATTTCCTGGTTGCAGATGTCGAACGGCACATTGTGGTTGCGCGGCAGCAATTCACCGATGATCATGCGGCCAGGCGTGGTGTCGTAGATCTTCGACACGGGCTTGCCTTCGGCATCGACCGTCTTGAAGCGGCCCCTGATCTTCGTGTGCAGCGTCACCGCCTTGGTCTCGAGCGCATGGTGCAGTTCGCCCATGTCGGCAAACGCCATGCCCTCGCCCGGCTCCTTGTCCGCCACGATCGACAGATAATAGAGGCCGAGGACCATGTCCTGTGACGGCACGATGATCGGCAGACCGTTGGCCGGATGCAGGATGTTGTTGGTCGACATCATCAGCACGCGGGCTTCAAGCTGCGCTTCCAGCGACAGCGGCACGTGAACGGCCATCTGGTCGCCGTCGAAGTCGGCGTTGAAGGCCGTGCAGACGAGCGGGTGCAACTGGATCGCCTTGCCTTCGATCAGGATAGGCTCGAACGCCTGGATGCCCAGACGGTGCAGCGTCGGCGCGCGGTTGAGCAACACCGGATGCTCGCGGATCACCTCGTCGAGGATATCCCAAACTTCCGGCTTTTCCTTCTCGACCAGCTTCTTCGCCTGCTTGACGGTCGAGGAATAACCCTTGGCGTCGAGACGGGCATAGATGAAGGGCTTGAAGAGCTCGAGCGCCATCTTCTTCGGCAGGCCGCACTGGTGCAGCTTCAATTCCGGACCGGTCACGATGACCGAACGGCCGGAATAATCGACGCGCTTGCCGAGCAGGTTCTGACGGAACCGGCCTTGCTTGCCCTTGAGCATGTCGGAGAGCGACTTCAGCGGACGCTTGTTGGCGCCGGTGATAACGCGACCGCGGCGGCCGTTGTCAAACAGCGCATCGACCGCTTCCTGAAGCATGCGCTTCTCGTTGCGGATGATGATGCCGGGCGCGCGCAACTCGATGAGGCGCTTCAGACGGTTATTACGGTTGATGACGCGGCGATAAAGATCGTTCAGATCCGACGTCGCGAAACGGCCGCCGTCGAGCGGAACGAGCGGACGCAGGTCAGGCGGGATCACCGGAACGATCTTCATGATCATCCATTCCGGCCGGTTGCCCGATTCCATGAAGTTTTCGACGATCTTGAGCCGCTTCATGAACTTCTTCTGCTTCAGCTCAGACGTGGTCTCGGCCAGGTCCGAACGCAGGTCGCCCGCGATCTTCTCGAGATCCATCGAAGCCAGAAGCTCATAGATGGCCTCGGCGCCGATCAGCGCCGTGAACTGGTCTTCGCCGAACTCGTCGACGGCGATCATGTATTCCTCTTCCGAAAGAAGCTGGTGCTCCTTCAGGGAAGTCAGGCCCGGTTCGGTAACAATGTAGTTCTCGAAATAGAGGACGCGCTCGATATCCTTCAGCGTCATATCGAGCAGCGTGCCGATGCGCGAAGGCAGGGACTTCAGGAACCAGATGTGGGCGACGGGCGCGGCCAGTTCGATATGGCCCATGCGTTCGCGACGGACGCGCGACAGCGTGACTTCAACGCCGCACTTCTCGCAGATGATGCCCTTGTACTTCATACGCTTGTACTTGCCGCACAAGCATTCATAGTCCTTGATCGGGCCGAAGATGCGCGCGCAGAAGAGACCGTCGCGTTCTGGCTTGAACGTACGATAGTTGATCGTCTCCGGCTTCTTGATCTCGCCGTATGACCAGGACAGAATCTTCTCGGGCGACGCGATCGAAATCCGGATGGAATCGAAGGTCTGCGCCGGAGCCTGAGGATTGAAAAGATTCATGACCTCTTGGTTCATGCCGTTCTCCTTGGGGCGGTTGTCGCCCTTTGTCTGCGATGGCGGCGAAGGTGTAGCTCTGCCATCTCGATCAAATTCTCGAAATTACGCGGCTACCACGCCCCGTAATAGAGGTGCGCCATGGCGAAAACCTGGCGCACCTGTGATTTTATTCTGCGGCGTCCGGCAATGCCGCCGGCTGCGGTGGCAACTCGCGGGTGTTGTCGAGCTCCACATTGAGGCCGAGCGAGCGCATTTCCTTAACGAGAACGTTGAAGCTCTCGGGAATGCCCGCCTCGAACGTGTCGTCGCCGCGCACGATGGCTTCGTAGACCTTGGTCCTGCCTGCCACGTCGTCCGACTTGATGGTGAGCATTTCCTGCAAGGTGTAAGCCGCGCCGTATGCTTCGAGCGCCCAGACCTCCATTTCGCCGAAACGCTGACCGCCGAACTGCGCCTTGCCGCCCAGCGGCTGCTGGGTAACGAGCGAGTAAGGCCCGATCGAACGCGCATGGATCTTGTCGTCGACCAGATGGTGCAGCTTGAGCATGTAGATGTAGCCCATCGTGACCTTACGGTCGAAAGGCTCACCGGTACGCCCGTCATAAAGCGTCGACTGACCGGATGTCGCGAGCCCCGCCTGTTCCAACATCACATTGATGTCGGCTTCATGCGCGCCATCGAACACCGGCGTCGCAATCGACACGCCACGCTTCATCTGGTCGGCCAGGCGAACGATGCTCTCATCATCATAACGACGGACCGGCTCGTTGCGGTCGTTGTCCGGAATGATCTGCTCGATCGTCTGACGCACAGGCTTGAGATCGCCGCTTGCACGATAGGCCTCCAGCAGGTCTCCGATCTTCCTGCCCATACCGGCGCAGGCCCAGCCAAGATGCGTCTCGAGGATCTGACCGACATTCATGCGGCTCGGCACGCCGAGCGGGTTGAGCACGATATCGGCATGCGTACCGTCCTCAAGGAACGGCATGTCCTCGACGGGAACAATGCGCGACACGACACCCTTGTTGCCGTGACGGCCGGCCATCTTGTCGCCTGGCTGGATCTTGCGCTTCACAGCGACGAAGACCTTAACCATCTTCATGACGCCAGGAGGCATCTCGTCGCCGCGCTGAACCTTCTCGACCTTGTCCATGAAGCGCTGCTCGAGCAGCTTCTTGGAATCGTCGTACTGGGTACGCAGCGCTTCGATCTCACCTTGGAGCTTCTCGTCCTCAAGGGCGAACTGCCACCATTGCGAACGCGGGTACTCGGTCAGCACATCACGGCTGATGGTCGTACCCTTCTTGAAGCTCTTCGGGCCGGCAATAGCCTGCTTGCCGTCGAGAACATCGGCCAGACGACCATAGGTGTTACGATCCAGGATCGCCTGCTCGTCGTCGCGGTCCTTGGCGAGACGCTCGATTTCCTCGCGCTCAATGGCCATCGCGCGCTCGTCCTTCTCCACGCCGTGGCGGTTGAAGACGCGAACTTCGACGATCGTGCCGTAGGTGCCGGGGGGCATGCGCATCGAGGTGTCACGGACATCGGAAGCCTTCTCGCCGAAGATGGCGCGCAGAAGCTTTTCTTCCGGCGTCATCGGGCTTTCGCCCTTCGGCGTGATCTTGCCGACGAGAATGTCGCCCGGATGTACTTCCGCACCGATATAGACGATGCCGGCTTCGTCGAGGTTCTTCAGAGCTTCTTCCGAAACGTTCGGAATGTCGCGCGTGATTTCCTCCGGTCCAAGCTTGGTATCGCGGGCGGCAACCTCGAACTCCTCGATATGGATCGAGGTGAAGACGTCGTCCGACACGATCTTCTCGGAAAGAAGGATCGAATCCTCGTAGTTGTAGCCATTCCACGGCATGAACGCGACGAGCACGTTGCGGCCAAGCGCCAGATCGCCCAGATCGGTCGACGGACCATCGGCAATGATGTCGCCCTTCTCGATGCGATCGCCGACACGAACCAGCGGACGCTGGTTGATGCAGGTGTTCTGGTTCGAGCGCTGATACTTCATCAGGCGATAGATATCGACGCCCGAACGGGTCGGGTCGAGATCCTCGGTGGCGCGGATGACGATACGGGTCGCATCGACCTGGTCGACGATACCCGTCCGGCGAGCGCCGATGGCGGCGCCGGAGTCACGAGCCACGACCGATTCCATGCCGGTGCCGACGAACGGCGCTTCGGCGCGCACCAGAGGCACGGCCTGACGCTGCATGTTCGAGCCCATGAGCGCGCGGTTGGCGTCATCGTTCTCAAGGAACGGAATGAGCGCGGCTGCGACCGACACGAGCTGCTTCGGCGACACGTCCATCAGATCGACGTTTTCACGCGGCGCCATCAAGACTTCGCCGGCATGGCGGCAGACGACGAACTCGTCGGTGAAGCGGCCTTCGCTGTCGAGCACGGCATTGGCCTGCGCGACATAGTGCTTGGCTTCTTCCATCGCCGAGAGATAGAGAACTTCCTCGGTGACCTTGCCGTCGACGATCTTGCGATACGGGCTCTCGATGAAGCCGTATTTGTTGACGCGCGCGAAAGTGGCGAGCGAGTTGATCAGACCGATGTTCGGGCCTTCCGGCGTTTCGATCGGGCAGATACGGCCGTAATGCGTCGGATGCACGTCGCGGACTTCGAAGCCAGCACGCTCGCGGGTCAGACCGCCGGGTCCAAGTGCCGACAGGCGGCGCTTGTGGGTGATCTCCGAGAGCGGGTTGGTCTGATCCATGAACTGCGACAGCTGCGACGAGCCGAAGAACTCGCGCACAGCGGCAGCAGCCGGCTTGGCGTTGATCAGGTCCTGCGGCATGACGGTGTCGATCTCGATCGACGACATGCGCTCCTTGATCGCGCGCTCCATGCGCAGCAGGCCGACGCGGTACTGGTTCTCCATCAACTCGCCGACCGAACGCACGCGGCGATTGCCGAGATTGTCGATGTCGTCGATCTCGCCCTTGCCGTCACGCAGCTCGACGAGCGTCCTGACGACGGCAATGATGTCGTCCTTGCGCAGCACGCGCACCGTGTCTTCTGCGTTGAGATCCAGGCGCATGTTCATCTTGACGCGCCCGACCGCGGACAGGTCGTAGCGTTCGGAATCGAAGAACAGCGAATGGAACATGGCTTCAGCCGTGTCAATTGTGGGCGGCTCGCCCGGGCGCATGACGCGGTAGATGTCGAACAAGGCGTCCTGACGGTTCTCGTTCTTATCGACGGCAAGCGTGTTGCGGATGTAGGGTCCGATATTGACATGGTCGATATCGAGCACCTTGATCTCGTCTACGCCGGTATCGAGCAGAACCTTCAGCGTCTTTTCATCAAGCTCGTCGCCGGCTTCGAGGAAGATCTCGCCGGTCTCGACATTGACGATATCCTCGGCCAGGTAATTGCCGAGCAGATCGTCCTCTGTCACCTTAATCGCCTTGAGACCCTTCTCGGCGAGCTGGCGCGCCGAGCGGACAGTCAACTTCTTGCCGGCCTCGAGAACGACCTCGCCGGTATCGGCGTCGACCATCTCGGTGATGACCTTCATGCCCTTGAAGCGATCAACGGAGAACGGAATCCGCCAGTTGTCGCCATCGCGGGAATAGACGACCTGGTTGTAGAAGGTCGACAGGATTTCTTCGCCGTCCATGCCAAGCGCCATCAGCAGCGATGTCGCGGGGATCTTGCGGCGGCGATCGATGCGGGCGTGCACGACGTCCTTGGCGTCAAACTCGATGTCGAGCCAGGATCCGCGATAGGGAATGACGCGCGCGGCGAACAACAGCTTGCCCGAGGAGTGCGACTTGCCCTTGTCGTGATCGAAGAAGACGCCCGGCGAACGGTGCATCTGGGAAACGATCACGCGCTCGGTGCCGTTGACGATGAAGGTGCCGTTGTCGGTCATGAGCGGCATGTCGCCCATGTAGACATCCTGCTCCTTGATGTCCTTGATCGACTTCGCGCCCGTATCCTCATCGATATCGAACACGATGAGGCGCAGCGTCACCTTCAGCGGCGCCGCGTAGGTCAGATCGCGCTGGCGGCACTCATCAACGTCGAATTTCGGCGCATCGAACTCGTACTTGACGAATTCGAGCATGGAGGCGCCGGAAAAATCTCCAATCGGAAATACCGATTTGAAAACAGCCTGCAAGCCTTCATCCGGACGCCCGCCTTCCGGCTCCTCGACCATGAGGAACTGGTCGTAGGATGCCTTCTGAACCTCGATGAGGTTCGGCATCTCCGCGACTTCGGGTATCTTGCCAAAAAACTTGCGTACGCGCTTACGACCGTTAAAAGAGTGGGTCTGAGCCATCGTCGCTCCTCGTTCTGTGCCTTGCGGCTTGTTTCGTGCCTTGCGGCCTGTGGTAAGCCGCCCTTCGGCGGTCTCCTGAACGGGACAAAACCCGTTTCCTGACAGCCGCCTAACTGTCAGGAAAAGGGTTCGGTACCGACTGCATTTCCCGCCTTGTTCTGAGTAAGTCCGGACGGAAAATCGTTTTCCTGGGCTTACTCTGGCGAGAACCGGCGGACGGGAAGAACCCATCCGCCGGAATTTTTAGAACTACTTGAGTTCAGCCTTGGCGCCAGCAGCTTCGAGCTGGGCCTTGACCTTCTCAGCTTCGTCCTTCGAAACGGCTTCCTTGACCGCCTTAGGAGCAGCCTCGACGAGGTCCTTGGCTTCCTTGAGGCCGAGGCCCGTGATGACGCGCACTTCCTTGATCACGTTGATCTTCTGTGCGCCGGCATCAACGAGGATGACGTCGAATTCGGTCTTCTCTTCAACCGCAGCGGCAGCAGCTCCGGCACCACCGGCAGCGGCAACAGCCACTGGAGCAGCAGCGGAAACGCCCCACTTCTCTTCGAGAAGCTTGGAAAGCTCTGCAGCTTCCAGGACAGTCAGGTTGGACAGGTCTTCAACGATCTTTGTGAGATCAGCCATTTTATATTTCCTTCACGAGGTTTGAACTATGACAGCGAGAAACGGCCTTACGCCGCCTCGTCCTTCCGGGCATAGGCGCCAAACACGCGGGCAAGCTGGCCTGCCGGTGCGTTGACAACCTGAGCGATCCGCGAAGCCGGCGTCTGAATCATGCCGACCAGCTTTGCGCGCAGTTCGTCGAGCGACGGCAGCGAGGCCAAAGCCTTCACGCCTTCCGCATCGAGACCTGTCGCGCCCATCGCGCCACCGAGAATAACGAGCTTGTCGTTACCCTTGGCGAACTCGACGGCCACTTTCGGAGCCGTTACCGGATCAGTGGAATAAGCGACTACCGTCTGTCCATTGAACAGATCAGCAATGCTTTCCGACTCCGTGCCCTGAAGAGCGATTTTGGCAAGGCGGTTTTTCGCGACTTTAACGGTGCCCCCGGCAGCACGCATCTTTGAACGAAGATCGTTCATCTGCGCGACCGTGAGACCGGTATAGTGGGCCACGACGACCGAGCCGGACTCCTTGAAGGCTCCGTTCAGCCACGCGACAAATTCGCGTTTTTCCGCTTTATCCACTGTCTCTCTCCAGTTGACAGGACCGCAACATTGCGACCCTGCCGGATTGCCTTTTGCCGATCGGGTTTCCCAACGAGGATCACCGAACGACGCTCGAGGATCCTGTCCCCTTTCGCCTCCCAGCCGTCTGACGACAACTTAGGCGGACTAAGGCAACTACGGTTCAAACCTCATCCAGCGGAACATTTCCGCAAAATCAGGTCATTCCACGTCTCATGCAGGCTCGATGAATTAAGGCGAACCACCCGCAATCTCGGACAGGATAACCGGAGTTTCCTCCGGTTATCCGGGCCTTTGACAAGGCCCGGAATTCTTCATGCTCCGAGGCATCTGCCTCAGGAGATTACTCGGCCCGTCAGTTGCTTACGAAGCAACCCTGACGGTCGAGGGATCGATCTTGACGCCGGCGCCCATGGTCGAAGAAATCGCCACGCGCTTGAGGTATTCACCCTTCGCACCGGCCGGCTTCGCCTTGATCACCGCGTCGGCAAACGCCTTGATGTTCTCTTCCAGCGCCTTGGCGTCGAAAGAAGCCTTGCCGATGCCGGCGTGAATGATACCGGCCTTCTCGACACGGAACTCAACGGCGCCGCCCTTGGAAGCCTTGACCGCACCGGCCACATCGGCGGTGACGGTGCCGACCTTCGGGTTCGGCATCATGCCGCGGGGGCCGAGCACCTTGCCGAGACGGCCGACGAGCGGCATCATGTCAGGCGTGGCAATGCAGCGATCGAACTCGATCGTGCCGCCATTGACGATCTCGACGAGATCCTCGGCGCCAACGATATCGGCGCCCGCCTTCCTGGCTTCCTCGGCCTTGTCGCCGCGCGCGAAAACCGCAACGCGAACGGTACGGCCCGTGCCATTCGGCAGATTGACGACGCCGCGGACCATCTGGTCGGCATGGCGGGGATCGACGCCCAGGTTCAACGCGACCTCGACGGTCTCATCGAACTTCGCCGTGGCGCGCTCCTTGACGAGGCCGATGGCCGACGTCAGATCATAGAGCTTGTTGCGATCGATACCTTCACGCAGCTTGGCTACACGCTTTGCAATCTTTGCCATCGTCTCAGCCCACCACTTCCAGGCCCATCGAACGGGCAGAACCTTCGACCATGCGCATGGCGGCTTCGATGTCGCTTGCGTTCAGGTCCTTCAACTTCGCCTGAGCGATCTCGCGCACCTTGTCGCGCGTAACCGTACCGGCCGATATCTTGCCCGGCTCCTTCGAGCCCGACTTCAGGTTTGCAGCCTTCTTCAGGAAATAGGACACCGGCGGCGTCTTCATCACGAAGGTAAAGGACTTGTCCTGATAATAGGTGATCACGACGGGGACGGGCGAACCCTTCTCCATCTCCTGCGAGGCGGCATTGAACGCCTTGCAGAATTCCATGATATTAATGCCGCGCTGACCCAACGCAGGACCGATCGGGGGCGATGGATTCGCCGAGCCCGCCGACACCTGCAGCTTCAGCTGGCCTGCAACTTTCTTAGCCATTGCTTTCTGCCTTCATTTTCAGGCCGGATAATCCGGCGCTCTTGATTATCGCCGGAAATCCGGCGGTGCAGTTCGGTGGTCCGGGTCAACAGCCGGCTAGAGCCGCCTTCCCTCCCACCTAAAGCCGCTTGCGCGGCATGCGGCCCTCGCGGACCGCAATCGATCAAACCTTTTCGACCTGACTGAATTCAAGGTCGACAGGCGTTGCACGCCCGAAGATCGAAACTTCCACCTTGAGGCGCGAGCGCTCCTCGTCGACTTCCTGAACGACGCCGTTGAACGAGGCGAACGGACCATCCGACACACGCACCTGCTCGCCGATCTCGAAGGATACGGACGGCTTGGGACGATCGACGCCCTCCTGCACCTGCATCAGAATCTGGTCAGCCTCGCGATCGGTGATCGGAACCGGCTTCGAATCCGAACCGAGGAAACCCGTCACCTTCGGCGTGTTCTTGATCAGATGATAAGCATCATCCGTCAGATCGGCGCGAACCAGAACATATCCCGGAAAAAACTTGCGCTCTGCATCGACCTTGCGGCCGCGGCGCACTTCGACAACCTTTTCGGTCGGAACCAGGATTCTTTCGAAAAGATGGGAAAGGCCCTTCTGGCGAGCCTTGTTTTCGATATCTTCGGCCACCTTCTTTTCGAAATTCGAATAGGCATGCACAATATACCAGCGTGCGGTCATCCCGACTCTCCCGTGTATCCGTTAGCGTCCGAGACCAAGCAACAGTTCTACGGCGTAAGCCATGACCTGATCAGCAGCAAAGAAGAAGGCCGCAGCCAGGAAAGCCATCACAACCACCATGGCAGTCGAAATCATAGTTTCGCGCCGTGTCGGCCAAGTCACCTTGGCCGTCTCGGCACGAACCTGCTGAAAAAAAGTGATCGGGTTCGTTTTGGATGCCATTTGCCGCTCTGCTGTGAACAAGTGCAGGCTTCGAGGCCATAATCTGTATCATTTTGGCTAGATATCTAACCTTCACGACCGGATTGGCTGGATGCGCCCGCACAAGTACGGCGCGTAAAGCTGAACAATCAGCTCCACGCACCGCGTGTCTGTTGACCCTACATAGAACTGATTCCAACAAAAGACAAGCCCTCGACTTGTCCGCCGGCATCATATTCCATCTGAATGCCGGCCGTGCACCATCCAATCGTGCCCGGGCGCGGCTATAAAACTGGCAGGGGCAGCAGGACTCGAACCTGCGACCTACGGTTTTGGAGACCGTCGCTCTACCAACTGAGCTATACCCCTATGAACCGGAAGACCGGTTCAGATAATTCCACTAGTCCGAGTTTGAAATTCCTTCAAGGAAATTCGTCGGCAGCGGCAAAGAATGGCGGCTCCGTCAAGAACCGCCATCCTGAAGTCGAAAGATTATTCGACGATGCTTGAGACGATGCCTGCGCCGACGGTGCGGCCACCTTCGCGGATAGCGAAACGCAGCTTCTCTTCCATCGCGATCGGCACGATCAGCGTCACGTCCATCGTGACGTTGTCGCCCGGCATCACCATCTCAGTGCCTTCCGGCAGCGTCACAACACCCGTCACGTCGGTCGTGCGGAAGTAGAACTGCGGACGGTAGTTGGTGAAGAACGGCGTATGACGGCCACCCTCGTCCTTGGTCAGGA
>NZ_QOZG01000021.1 GCF_003335045.1 Paramesorhizobium salinisoli | reverse complement strand
CGTCAGCAAGATCGTGGCTCACCAGGGAGATCGGCAGGCGTGCAGCGCCGACCCCTGCCCGCACCGCATCCCGAACCATGATGAGCGACGACAATGCAAGGACTGGCTCGATACTGAATGTCGCAGGCCCTGCTGAAGTCGTGACCTTCCAGGTCTGCCGATTACCTGCACCTCGCACCACGCCCGATACTGGGAAGTCTCCAACCGGGCGGACAAGCTCGGGGCTTGCCACGACAACCATGCGGTCGCGTAGGAAAATTCGGCCGACAAGACTTTCGTCTGGTTCCGGGTTGACCCGGATGACCAGATCATAGCCTTCCTCGATCATGTCCACGGCTCGGTCCTCCGTGGTGACTTCCAACCGCACGTCGGGATATTTCAGTGCAAAGCCCGCCGCGATCCGACCCATGGCGGTCTGTGAAAACAGCAGTGGCGCGCTGATCCGTAACCTGCCGCGCGGCTTGTCCCCGCCCGCCGCGATGGTGGCCGCCGTTTCGTCGAGCTCCGTCAGCAGAGCGGCTGTCCGCTCATGAAGGGCACGCCCTTCCTCGGTGAGTTTCAAGTTACGCGCGCCACGTTCAAACAGCCGAAGCGCAAGAGCGGCCTCCAGTTCGGTCACCCGTCGGGACAAGGTCGCCTTGGGTCGGCCGGACGCCCGCGACGCTTTGCCAAAGCCGCCGTGGCGCGCAACAAGGTTGAAATCGGCAAGGGCGACGAGATCCATGATCGTTTCACCTGTGAGACGAGCTGTCTAATTTAACGGTCTATTAGTCTAACAATGAACCGGTCATATTCCGGGTGTCAAGCAAACAAACCCGGAGAAACTTCCATGACCATTCTCGTTACCGGCGCCACCGGCAATATCGGCGCCCAAGTCATCCAACACCTCGTCAATCGCGGCGCTGATGTCCGCGCCCTCGTCCGCGACCCCTCCAAGGCCAATTTCCCGGCAGGTGTTGCCGTCGCCAAAGGTGAGTTCCTCGATGTCGACTCCCTGCGTAGCGCCTTCGAAGGCGTATCCACGTTGTTCCTACTGAATGCCGTCGTACCTGACGAGTTCACTCAGGCTCTGATCGCGCTCAATGTCGCCCGCTCGGCCGGCATCGAACGGATCGTTTACCTGTCGGTCATTCACCCGGACGTCTATGTGAACGTGCCGCACTTCGCCGGCAAGTTCGGCGTCGAACGGATGATCGAGCAGATGCGCATGCATGCCACCATTCTGCGCCCGGCCTACTTCATGCAGAACGACCTGATGATCAAGGATGTCATCACAGGCTACGGCGTCTACCCGATGCCCGTCGGCGACAAGGGGCTTGCCATGATCGACGCGCGCGATATCGCGGAGATCGCCGCCCTTGAGCTGCTGCGCCGGGAACAGGCGGCACAGCCGCTTCCGACTGACCGCATCAACCTCGTCGGTCCCGACACTTTGACCGGAACCGATATCGCGGCGATTTGGTCGGACGTGCTCGCTCGCCCGATCAGTTATGGCGGTGGCGATACGGCTGCCTTCGAGCAGAACCTCAACCAGTTCATGCCGCCCTGGATGGCTTACGACATGCGGATGATGGGCGAGCGGTTCCTGATCGACGGCATGCTGCCGGAAGGCGGCGATGTCGAGCGCCTGACGACGCTTCTCGGCCGCCCGCTCCGCTCCTATCGCGCCTTTGCCTCGGAAACTGCGGCCTCTTCCTGAGGCAGGCCGTCCCACATCTCAAAACAAGGACTATCGTCATGATCTATTCGACCGCAACCGTTCCCGTAAATCCTGAAGGCGAAACAAAGCTCACCCGCGAGCAGATCTGGAAGGGTCTGGAACTGAAGGCGCGCGACGCACGCCTGTTTCTCCCGACCGGTCTCTGCACCCGCTGCGATGTCGTAGAGGAAAGCGCGACCCACTTCGTGCGCGAGGCGACCATTGCCGGTTCCGACCTGCGCGAAATCATCACGCTCGAGCCGCAGAGCAAGGTCACCTTCTTCCAGGCCACTGGACCGCGGGAAGGCGCCATCGTCAACGAGTTGTTCGAGGACGAAGACGGGGCGCTGCAGCTCAAATTCTACTGCTATATCGGCCTACGCGGCAAGCAGCCGAACGGTCCGGAAGAACAGATCGAGCAAACGCAGTTCGACAGCGACAAGGGCTACAAGTCCGCGCTGCTGTCGACGCTGAAGCGGACCCGCGAACTGCTCGCAGAGGGCAAGCTCTGATCACTCCCAGCACTGAAACCAAACGGGCTGCCTCCGACGAGGCGCCCGGCCTCCAAGAGGATCATGACAATGACCAGCTCCGTTACCGAAACCAATGCCGCCGCAGCCACGAAAATCCTAATCCTCGGCCCCACCGGACCGACAGGCCGCCATATCGTCAGCCAGGCGCTGGCCCGCGGCTACGACGTCACCGTTCTGGTGCGCTCGCCGGAAAAAGCCAACGACCTCAAAGGGACAAAGCTCGTTGTCGGCGATGCCCGTGACGAGGAGGCGCTGCGCCAAGCCATCAAGGGCCGCGATGCCGTCATCAGTGCTTTGGGAACGCCGGCCACTCCTTTCAGGGAGCTCACGCTGCTCTCGACAGCAACCCAGGCCCTCATCAACGCGATGAAAGCAGAGCAGGTCTCGCGTCTCGTGACCATCACCGGTATCGGCGCCGGCGACAGCGCCGGCCATGGCGGCTTCCTGTTCGACAATGTGATCTTCCCACTGCTCCTGCGTCACGTCTATCGTGCGATTGTGGGCGGTGATCGCGACCGTCCCCGGCCCTTGAGGAGCCATCGAGCGGGATCGGCCCGCTCCGGACGGAGGTTTCTCACATGGCACAGGATCTTGCATTCGCTCAACGCCACGCATTCGCACTTAGTGGAGGGCTTTGCCGTCTTGTTCCCCGAAAGGACTTTTCATGATGCGCCCCCATTGGCTGCGGGGAGGCCCTTGACGTCACTGCCGGGCATGAAGAGCCCCGGCTGCAGGGCCTGCCCGATACGCATCAGATCGGCCAGCGCTGAACGCACCTGCGGCCAGGGGAAATCCGGGCACGCCTCGAAATACTCGCCCGTGCGCAGGACCGCATCGAGCTTGCCCGCCACGCCGGCAAGCGTCGTGGCCGGTGTGGCCATCAGGGCGTCGTCCAACTTCATTTCAGTGCGGTCAGCTCGTATCCCGGCTTTCTCGGCACGGCTATATCCCAAAGCGTCATCCAGACGATCCCAGGCTTCCTGCCGTTCCCGGAAGGCTGCTATTGCCTGCACCCTCACGGCCTGATGCCCGGATGCATCGCTACATATCCGGTCTATGTCTTCCAGACTGAAAGCACGGACCGGCTTCATTTCTCCGGGCAATGTGATTTCCACCTGCGGAAACCCGACAGCGGCGACCATCCTGCGTTCAAGGTCCAGCTGCATTTTCCAAAGGCGTTGCGTTTCATTATAGGCTGCCAGCCATTGCCGCCAAAGGTCCACCGCGGGGTCGCAGGCGGCATTGCCGGCCATCGCCTTGACGGCGCCTGCGCCAGTTTCAAACGGCCATGTCGCCGTGGCTGCCATCGTGCCCGTCAGCAACATCCTGCGCGTGACGGAAGACAAAGTCGTGGTATCGTCCGAATCAGCCATTGATCCGAGCTCCTAATCAGCTTGGGTTGTGGTCAGGCTGAGTGGAGTGTTCCCGCACTCCGCTTAGCCGCTTGCATGAGCCAAATTATATCATTGACATAATTTGGCGTTCTAGAAATTATGTCAAGGTAATAATTTTGATCACAGAAGAGCAAATACGGATGGCACGAGCGGCACTGAAATGGGGTGTCCGAGATTTGGCCCGCGAAGCTCATGTGACAGCAGCGACCATTACACGTATTGAAGCAGGAAAATCGGCACATGCTTCCACGCTAAAGGCCATTCAAATGGCGTTTGAAGCCGCTGGTATCGAGTTCATCCCGGAGAACGGCGGCGGTCCGGGCGTGCGACTGGCGAAGAAAATCACGCGTTGATGATAAGCACCTACGGCATCGACCTTGCGCGAGACCGGGACCTGGATTTTAGAACTGTCTTTTTGTCACCATTTGTACTCAGCAGTACAACGCCCGCTAAATATCTCTTGCAAAAGGTTAATTTCTCTTTGCTCTGACTGGATCAGGGGCCGTCAGAAACGACCAGCAGCAGGCAGTGCCGCCATGCCCGAGCCAGACCGCATCATTCGCCTCAAAACCGTCCTTGCGCGCACTGGGCTATCCCGTTCCACCATCTACCGCAAAATGACCGAGGCACCTTTCCCACTAAGATTAAAATCAGCATCAACGGCGCTGGCTGGCACGAGGCGGAAATCGATCGCTGGATTGAGGATCCCGTTGGACGGCGGCCGGCGTCGCCGCGCCGCCCCGTTTTTGCGTCGGGGTAGTGCGACCGCCACCACACCATGATCTTTGATGGAAGGATCGCGTGTTCTCCGCATGCGCGGGAATGAACCCGCCGTGAGGACTGACCCGAACGCCCCCGGCGTGAGCCATGCTCCGTCGTCAGCGCCAATCCAAGATCATCCTTGCTGACGTCGATGAGGTCGGCAAGGCGTTCCAGCAGGCCCAGGACGACTAGCACATCGGCAAGTGTCCCAATGGCGACGCCGGGATCGCCCCGTCGAGACGGGCAATGGAGCTTGATGATGTTCCGGCGCACAGCGAGATCGGCTACGGCGATACCCCCGCCGCAATCGCGCGTTTCGGACATCCTGCCCCAGCCTTTCAAGGGCTGGCCTCGCCTTAGGAGAGCCCATCGCAATCTTCCATATCTGACGCATTATCAGTTTTAATATGTCATTTATGACTAATTACGGCTTTGGTCAGAATTCCAGCCTACGCTCTCCTCGGCGCCGGGAGCGTCTCATTCCGATATCGGCAGAATGAGGGGAAAGCCTTCACCCGCGGCGCGGCTGAGCCACAGTCTCGGCGGCACCCTTCTGCTGGGAGACCCCGCAACGCCCCTCGCTGGAGATCGACCTTGGAATAAGGCTGCCGGACAACGACGGCATCATCTCCTACTCGATGGTTTCCCCGCGGCGTCATACTTTCGGGTGGCGACATGTATGGCGGGCTTCATTAGGGACAGATTGCGGGTCGCTGGATCACAGCGCTCGCCTACGTCTTTTTTTGCTCCGCGTCGTTTGATTCAGATCTTGCTGCCAGCTCGTTCCGGGGGGATTTATGAAATTGATTTCCAAGAGAAATAAATTGCTGAACTCTCGCTGGTCCAATCTTGGCAAGACGCCCGACCTCGTCGATCACGACGGAGACAACGCGATATATGTCATGATGCTTGACCAGCAGGACCTGGCCTTAAATCGTCGGTCATAAGGCATCGAGGCTTCGCAATGGAATGAATGCCAGCAACGACAGCCCTTTTCCGGCCTGTCCTTTCTGAGAAGACATTTCGACCAGGCTTCCACAAAAGGTCAATGTCACATGCGGGCTATTGATGGTACAGGGGTAGGCTGGCCGCGGATGCCGGCGCGATCGATCGCAGAGTCAAAAAGCCGGGGGCTCGCTTTCTGCTCTGGCAAACCAAGGCGAGGGGGCTGGATGCTTGCGAAGTTCGTTTCAGGATTGATCGTCGGCTTCGCCCGCTTTATCACCGCCGTGCGGGGGAACTGGGAAGGTATCGATCCGGCCGACGAGCAGCGGATCTATTTCGCCAACCATGCCAGCCATGGCGACTTCGTCCTGATCTGGACGGTGCTGCCGCCGAGATTGCGGCGGCGGACACGACCGGTGGCGGGCGCGGATTACTGGCGGAAGGGGCGGCTCAAGCGCTTCATAGGCCAAAATGTTTTCAACGCCCTGCTCATCGAACGTCATCGCGAGAAGCGGACGGAGGACCCGGTGGCCCTGATGACGGCCGCATTGGACGAGGGGGCTTCTCTCATCGTCTTTCCGGAAGGCACCCGCAACACTGGCGATACACGCCTTTTGCCGTTCAAGAGCGGGCTCTATCACCTCGCCATGGCGCGCTCCAGCGTCGATCTCGTGCCGGTTTGGGTTGAGAATCTCAATCGCGTGATGCCCAAGGGCGAGATCGTGCCCATTCCACTGATCTGCACCGTCACCTTTGGCGCGCCGCTGCGGGTTGGTGAAGCGGAAGCCAAACAGGACTTCATCGCGAGGGCCGAGGCGGCCCTTCTTGCCCTCTCACCCAAGACAACAGTCCTATGAGTGCGCCGCACCCCGATCTTCTCACCCTCCTCGCCGGTCTGGCCGCCGTACTGGTTGCAGCTTCGATCATCGGCTACGTGTTGCAATGGCGCCTGTCGCCGGACGGCTCCAACATCGTTATCGAAAATCTCAACGACCGCATCCGCGCATGGTGGGTGATGGTGATTTTGATGGGTCTGGCGCTCATCGGCGGGCGCATGGGGGTGACGCTGCTCTTCGCATTCTGCTCCTTCGCCGCGCTGCGCGAATTCGTGACGCTCACCAATACGCGCCGTGCCGACCACTGGGCGCTCGCTGCTGCCTTCTTCATCGTCCTGCCGCTGCAGTATTATCTGATCTGGATTGGATGGTACGGGCTCTATTCGATCTTCATTCCGGTCTACGCATTTCTCCTGATGCCGATCATGGCGGCCTTGCGCGGCGACACGGACCATTACCTCGTCCGAATTGCGGAAGTGCAATGGGCGCTGATGATTTGCGTCTTCTGCGCCTCGCATGTGCCGGCTCTGCTCAGCCTGGACATACCCGGCTACGAGGGGCGCAACGTGCTGCTCATAGCCTTCCTGGTGATCGTGGTGCAGATCAGCGATGTGCTGCAATATGTCTGGGGCAAGCTCCTCGGGCGCACAAAGATCGCGCCGAAGCTGTCGCCGTCCAAGACGGTGGAAGGCTTCATCGGCGGGGCGCTCAGCGCCACTTTGATCGGGGCGGGCCTTGCCTGGATGACGCCCTTCACACCATTGCAGGCTGGTCTTCTGTCATTTGTCATTGTGCTGATGGGTTTTTTTGGCGGACTGGTGATGTCAGCGATCAAGCGTGACCGCGGCGTGAAGGACTGGGGGCATATGATCGCCGGCCATGGCGGCTTCATCGACCGGCTCGACTCGGTCGTCTTCTCGGCGCCGATCTTCTTCCATCTGGTGCGCTACTGGTGGTCGCTCACATGAGCACGGCCATCGCCCGCCTGGCGCAAAGCAGCGCCGTCCATGTCCTCTTCGCCTTTCTCACCATGGGCGGCTGGGCCATCTTTGCCAACCGTGGCCATGCGATGCCGGCGCCGCTTCTGGCCGGCCTGGTGCAGGGCGGGCTTTCGGCCTCGATCACGCTGGTCTTGAAGCGGGTGATCGAAACGCTGGCGGCGCGCTTCGGCGGCTTGCCGGCGCTGATAGCACCACCGGTCATCGCCGGGTTGATCTCGGCCAGTCTGCTCACGGCGGTCCACATGATCAGCGGCACACCGGAGATAGTGGAGACCATCGCTTTGCCGCTGAGCGTCGCAACCTTCTATGCGGCTATTTACAATTATACGCTCTGGCGATCGAAAAGGTGCTGAACTCATGGCAGATGCAAGCAACCGCAGACCTCTGGCGAGCCGCGACACCGGATGGGCACGCAGCATCACCCACAGGCTCGCCGCCACCGCTATCACGCCCAACCAGATCTCGATGGCAAGCATCGCCGCGGCGGCGGTAGCGGGCGCCTGCTTCTGGGTTTCGGGGCTGGCCGACGGGAGCCCGCGGGCGGCGCTGCTGATCGCGGCGGCGGCATGCTGCCAGATCCGGCTTCTCTGCAATCTCTTTGACGGCATGGTGGCGGTCGAGGCTGGCAAGCACGCGCCCGATGGAGCCTTCTGGAACGAGTTTCCCGACCGTATGGCCGACATGCTGATCCTGGTCGGCGTGGGCTATGGCGCGGGAGAGCCGGCACTTGGCTGGGCGGCGGCGGCCTTTGCGGTGCTCACCGCCTACACTCGCGAGCTCGGCCGCGCCTGCGGCCTGCCCGCCGATTTCTCCGGCCCGATGGCCAAGCAGCACCGCATGGCGGTGGTCACGGCCGCGGCACTCCTTGCGCTCCTCGCACCGCTCTGGAACGGCGGCGATGAGATCCTCGTCTTTGCGCTCTGGATCCTCGTCATCGGCGCCGCCGCTACGGCGCTGCGCCGTGCAGCGAAGATCGTCAAAGATTTGCGGAAGCGTTCTAGCTGATATCGGGCTGCTTCCTGATATTTTATAGAGAAGTGAAGGGGCGAAAGAGGGGCTTTTCATTTTGATAGGAGGCGCCACGCCCATGCGGAGATCGGCCCTCGGCATTCTCCATGATCTTCGAATTGAGATGATATTTCTATTCCATGAAGCGCGGCAGTTCGCGCACCATCGTGTCGATCGCCAGCCGCACTCTGGGCAACATGACTGGCGAGCGCGGCCAGACGGCATGGGTTTCAAAAGAGACGGAAGGCACGGATTTCAGCACCTGCCGCAGGCGGCCGCTGGCAACGTGGTCCCGCACCATCCAGAAAGGCAGCCAGATCAGCCCATGGCCCTCCAGACCTGCATTGAGGATCGCGTCGAGATCATCGAGCCGCAGGCGGGAGCGGGGCAGCACGACGCGCCAGGGATCGTCGGGTGTCGGGAACACCCAGGTCTCATGGCTCTCCGGCTTGCCATAAATGATGCCTTCGTATTTTGGCAGATCATCGAGGCTCTGCGGTTCTCCACGATTCTGGAGGTAGGCCGGCGATGCGCAGACCATAAGCCGTTGGAAGGCGATGGTTCGCACCATCGTCTCAGCATCGTCCTTTAGCCGGCCGCTGCGAACCGCGAGATCGAAGCCGTCGGTTCGCAGGTCGACAACGCGGTCGCTGAACGAGAGGTCGAGCTCCAGGCCGGGATGTTTTTCAAGCAGTTTGATCAGCGTCGGCGCAACGCATCGGCGACCGAAGATGACCGGCATTGTCACCCGCAGCTTGCCGCGCACTTCGCGCCGACCCGATTCCAATTCCGCTTGGCCGAGACGAATTTCCTCTACAGCCCTTTGGCAGCGCTCGTAGAAGAAACGACCTTCTTCGGTAAGGTTCTGGCTGCGGGTGGTGCGATGGAAAAGCCGGACGCCAAGCCGGCTCTCAAGCCGCGCGATCGTCTTGGCGACAGCTGAGCGCGTGAGGTTCAGCTTCTTCGATGCGGCCGAAAAGCCACCGGCTTCGACGGCTTCCACAAAGACCGGGATATCCTTGAGGTGCTCCATATTGTTTCCCTGCAGGAACCATTGTGGGGATTTTATACCGCAAATGCGGAGGAAATTTCAACGGTATGCTTGACCATTGCAATGGTTAAAGGAGTGATTGATGAAAACGGCAAGGCAGTGGAGCATTGCAGGGCTCGGGCCGCAGGATCTTCGAATCCGCGAGGCGGAAATTGCTGCCCCTGGCGTCGGCGAAATGGTGGTGCGGACCGAGGCGGTGTCGCTAAATTTCCGAGACAAGCTGGTGATGGAAAACGGCATGGGGCTTCCGCTCGCATTTCCCTTCGTGCCGGTCTCCGACATGGCGGGCGTCGTGGAAGCGGTTGGGACGGGTGTGACCCGCTTCAAGCCCGGCGACAGGGTGATCTCCACCTTCATGCCCGGCCGCTTGGATGGCAACGGCCTGGGCAATGCGCGCAATCCGCCCTATCGGACGTTGGGCGGCGCCCATCCCGGCGTACTATCCGAATATGTTACCTTTCCGGCCGACTGGTTCGTCGCAGCACCGAAAACGCTCGACGCCGGCGAAGCCAGCACGCTGCCCTGCGCCGGCTTGACGGCCTGGATGGCGCTGATCGAGAGTGGCCATCTCAAGGCCGGTGACAAGGTGCTGGTCCAGGGCACCGGCGGCGTGGCGCTGTTTGCGGTTCAGATCGCACGCGCGCACGGCGCGGAAATCTTCGTCACCTCGTCGAGCGCTGAAAAGCTGGAACGTGTACGCGGGCTGGGTGTCAAACATCTCCTTGCGCGGGATGGCTGGGTGGATGGGCTGCTCGATCTGACGGACGGTTATGGCGCCGACCATGTACTGGATATCGCGGGAGGCTCAGGCTTTGCGCAGTCGCTGAAGGCGGTGGCAGTCGGTGGCCGGATATCCTTGATCGGCGTATTCGGCGGTCTTGAAATTTCCGGTTCCGCACCGGACCTGCTTTTAAAGGCGCCCATCGTGCAGGGCATTTCGGTCGGCCACCGCCGGGCGCTGGAAGATTTCGTCCTTGCCGTTGATGTGGTCGGCCTGAAGCCCGTGATCGACAGGCGCTATCGGTTCGAAGAAGCGGCCGAGGCTTTCGCGCATCTCGATCGCGGCCCATTCGGCAAGATCGTCATCGAATTCTGAGCTTTCGGAAAACACAGGGCCCGGAAACTGTGAAGGTCTCCGGGCCCTTCTCGCCTTGTCCGGCAGATTTCGGCGGCAGCGCTATCGCTCGAAAGGCACCTTCAGAGCGCGGTAGTCCCGCTTTTCTTCTTCTGCCTGCGCGTGCGGGATTGATGCTTGGCTGCTATCCGCAACAGTTTCTGAAACGTCGGGCATTCCAGATGTGAGGGGGCAGGACAGTCGGCAACGTGACGCATCATGGCCGCCAAAGCCTTGATACTTTGAGCTTTTCGTTCGAGTTCGTCCGCACGAGAACGCAGTTCGTTGCGCGGAAGCCTAAGGGCGTTATTTCGGCCAAACATTGCCGCGACGTCACTTAGTAGAAACCCTGCCGACCGTGCCAGGCTGATTAAAGCCAGCCGGTTGAGCACGTCTGGCTCGAACTGGCGCCGCAGCCCGTGTCTGCCCACTGAGACGATAAGGTGCTGTTCCTCATAATAACGTAGGGTCGAGGCAGGCAGTCCGCTCGCGCTGGCCACCTCGGCTATGTCCAGAAATTTCATGCTTGACCTCAAGTTGACTTGAATTCGTATCGTGCCCGCTTGTGAAACCAAATGCAACGGAGACGGCAGAAATGTACCCAATAGACGAACCGGAAGAACGGCCGATCTGGCGCGATCCGCGCGCAATCGCTCTGATGATGGCCGCGTCGCTCACCGTGATGACAGCCGCTACAATCAGTCCCGCTCTACCGGATCTGGAAAGGGAGTTTGTCGGTGACGGCCAGTCCTTTCTGATCCGGCTGTTGGTTCCGGCCCCGTCTTTGGCGGTCGTGCTTGTCGCGCCATGGTGTGGCGCGATCGCTGACCGCTCCGGTCGGCGCCGAATGCTCTTGGCGGGAGTGCTCTTGTTCATCATCTCGGGCAGTGCCGGGCTTCTCTTGCCAACATTGCCAATGATTATGATCAGCAGGCTCTGCCTCGGGGTCGCGCTTGCCATGATCATGACCGCTCAATCAGCGCTTCTAGGGGACTATTTTTCAGGAAAGACCTTGCACGCAGTTTCTAGCGGTCAGGTTTCTGCGCGAAACCTGGGCGGGTTTGTTTTCATCGTATTGGCCGGACTTCTCGCCACCATTAGCCCGAGACTCCCTTTTGCTGCCTATGCTCTGCCTCTGCTTGCTCTCCCGTTGTTCTGGCGCGTGCTTGTCGATATCCCGTCAAGTCTGGGGCCCCTTGGAAATCCCTCCTGTCCATCTGCGGGGAGGTCGCAGGGGATCGTCCATCTGCTTGCGCTCGGACAGCTGATCGTAACTATGCTCTTCTTCGTGATGCCGACTCAATTGCCATTCTTTCTCGCAGAAGAAGGCTACGCTTCACCCGTGATAACCGGAGCCGCTCTTGGTGTATTGATGCTGGCCGGTGGCGGAGCAGCTCTAGGCTACAATTGGCTTCGTGAGGTTATCGGCCTCGGTTGGACCTGGGCTTGTGGTTTCAGCCTGATGGCCGCTGGATTTGCTGTACTTGTCACTGCCGACGCGGAAATCGGACCCTTTCTCGCTTGTGCCGCCATCGGTGCGGGCTATGCTCTTACGATCCCGCCGTTTGTAGCACTTTCGCTCGCTGCGACCCCAGCCCAGCGGCGCGGCAAGACAGGCGCTTTGCTAACCGGATCGGTTTTTCTGGGTCAGTTTTTATCGCCATTCATCAGCAATTCGGCCATTTCGCAGTGGGGCTGGCGCGTGAGCGGGCTCGGACTTGCAGCGGCGTTTGGTGTGACGGCACTGATTTCGGGCGCCATGTCCTACTATTTGCGGCGCCATGCCAGCCAGGCTCGCCAAAAAGCAGTTCCGCGACGCAATCTATAAGGGTTTCCCGTGGTGGTTGCGCAACAAGGGGCTAGGCCGCCTCAAGGTCGGTTTTCGAAAAGTCCTCACCCTTGAACAAAATGGGGAGGCGGAATTCCTTGGCGCAAGCGTAGGCGAAACAGTCACCGAAATTGAGTCGCGCGGGATGTGCTGCGAAGCGGCCAAAGGATCGCGCCGCCTCTATCGCTTTGCGGTGCATCGAGCCGCTTACCGACATTTCGCGCGCGCCGATCGTCTCCAGAAACTGTTCAACGTCTTCCTGTGCCTGATCGATCAAATCTGGCGGGGTAGGGGCCTCATCGCCGTTTTGCGAAATTGATATGATTCGCGCCAAGCTGATGACGGCTTCGAAGATCGAAAGAGATGAGTAAAATATGGGTTTCTTGGCTATTTCGATTTTGGCGATGAGGTATCCGGCATCTTCCTCGCCGGCCAGGATCGCGACGATTGCGGAGGCGTCTAAGAACATCAGATTTCCCACATGTCATCTGTGAATTTCTTCATATCGAAATCGGGCGTCTTCGAGCCCATGCGCTTCCGCACTTTATCCTGAAGCTTTTTCACCCTTTCCTTGAGTGGTATGGCTTCCTGCGCGCGAGCCAGTTCGTTTTGCAAAGCGCGCCTGACAGCCTCGGTCTTATTGGGGGCGTTTGTGATCTGCTGGACCTTGCGAGCGAGCGCGTCGACATCATCATCACGGATGTACAAAGCCATGGTGTTTTCCCTGATCAAGCATATCCGTTACGGAATATGCAAATATCTCAGTGGGAATATACAGATTTAGCAAGGCCACGCAGCCACGCGCTCCGCCGGAGAGCAGGCCGGCAGCAAGATGTTCGACAGCCGCAAGCCGACGCGCCAGCGAAAGCCAGCAGCAGAACGGCAACGATCGGAACTTTGGTGATGCGCTCCCACTTCTCGAAAGAAACGATCACGGTTTTCCTTGCGACCATGGCGAGTGATGACGGGCGGCTCGTCGGACATAGCCTGATCAACCATGGTTGAGCGTGTTGCCTTCGCGTCCTTGAGCTGGGTTTCCTTCGTAGCGTTTCTCCAATGATCGCCCGATAGTCATATAATCGTTGCCGAAGTACCAATCAGTTGGGGCCGACGCCACCCTCAGCTCTCCTTCACCATAGGCAAGTAGAGATCACCGCCCTCGCGGAATTTCTCCGCCATCGCGGCCATACCTTCCTTCTGCGCTTCGGCGCGGATGTCGTGGGAAATCCGCATGGAGCAGAATTTCGGCCCGCACATGGAGCAGAAATGGGCGATCTTATGCGCCTCTTTCGGCAGGGTCTCGTCGTGCATGGAGCGCGCGGTTTCAGGATCCAGCGAGAGGCTGAACTGGTCCTCCCAGCGGAACTCGAAGCGCGCGCGGGAAAGCGCATCGTCCCGGGTTTTTGCCGCTGGATGTCCCTTGGCGAGGTCGGCAGCGTGGGCGGCAATCTTGTAGGTGATGACGCCGGTCTTCACATTGTCGCGGTCGGGCAGGCCCAGATGCTCCTTCGGCGTGACGTAGCAAAGCATTGCCGTGCCGAACCAGCCGATCATGGCCGCACCGATGGCCGAGGTGATGTGGTCGTATCCCGGTGCGATATCGGTCGTGAGTGGTCCAAGCGTGTAGAACGGGGCCTCGCCGCAGATTTCGAGCTGCTTGTCCATGTTCTCCTTGATCTTGTGCATGGGAACATGGCCCGGCCCCTCGATCATCACCTGGCAATCCCTGGCCCATGCGATTTTCGTCAGCTCGCCCAACGTCTCCAGCTCGGCGAACTGGGCGGCATCATTGGCGTCCGCGATCGAGCCGGGGCGCAGTCCGTCGCCCAGCGAGAAGGAGATGTCATAAGCGCGGCAGATGTCGCAAATCTCCTCGAAATGCTCGTAGAGGAAGCTCTCCTTGTGGTGGGCAAGGCACCACTTGGCCATGATGGAGCCGCCGCGCGAGACGATGCCCGTGACCCGGTTCACCGTAAGCGGAATGTAGCGAAGCCGCACGCCGGCATGGATCGTGAAGTAGTCGACGCCCTGTTCGGCCTGCTCGATCAGCGTATCGCGATAGACCTCCCAGGTGAGGTCCTCGGTGACGCCGCCGACCTTCTCCAGCGCCTGATAGAGTGGCACCGTGCCGATCGGCACGGGCGAATTGCGGATGATCCATTCGCGAATATTGTGGATGTTGCGCCCGGTGGAAAGGTCCATCACCGTATCCGCGCCCCAGCGAATGGCCCAGATCATCTTCTCCACTTCCTCGGCCATGGAGGAGGTGACGGTCGAATTGCCGATGTTCGCGTTGATCTTTGTCAGGAAATTGCGGCCGATGATCATCGGCTCCGATTCCGGGTGGTTGATGTTGGCCGGGATGATGGCCCGCCCACGGGCGACCTCGTCACGCACGAAATCGGGCGTAACATAATCGGGCACTGCCGCGCCGAAGCTCTCGCCGTCGCGCATGGGCTTCTCTTTCAGTATTTCGCGGCCGAGGTTTTCACGAATGGCGATGAATTCCATCTCACGCGTGATGATGCCCGCCCGAGCATAGGCAAGCTGGGTGACGGCCTTGCCGTCCTTTGCCTTGAACGGCGGGTTGCTGATCGGGAATTCCGGCGTCAGTCGGTTCGCGCTCACGAACCCGTTGTCCTCCGGCTTGACGTTGTGGCCGTCATGGCGCTTCACGTCGCCGCGCGCCGTGACCCAGGCCTCGCGCAGACGCGAATGTCGGAATGGATCGCGCCCGGTTTGAAAACCTTTGTCGAGGCGGGCAACGGCCCTGAAGTCACAGTCGGCGTGGCAGTGGATGTCATGTCAGGCTCCTCGCTTGCAAGTACTCGAAGACCCAGTACGGACTTGGAAGGGGATTGAACGCCTGAAAAATGCCGGCCAAGCGGCCGCAAGGGCATCCGCACCGTCCCTACGCCAGTATAAGCTGGATCAGGTTCATTGGGTCCCTGCGCTGCCTTGCGGCCAGCAGTATCTCAGCCCCTTGTCGGGACACCCTGGTGAGACTTTAATTCTGATGAGCGGGCCGCCTCATGTCAACGTGCTTTGCTCTCTGCCCTAAAACGCCGGGCGATGGAGGTAAAATCGATGCGGATAAACATCCCGACCGCTATCGGCGGTGTGCCGCATAGCGGTTTGATTGCAACTGAGAATGGCGAAAGTGTTGCCGGAGGATCGACTTTGCCCACTACCTGCGCATGTTGCTAATTCACGGCGCACGAGCGGCGCTGCCGAGCCTTCCAAACAAGCGACGCCCCTGGGCGAGTGGTTTCGAGGTCTACTGGCGCGAGCCCACCCAACGTGGTGATTGTCGCGCTTGCTTCTAACTCGCTCGGATAGCCTGGGCGACGCTAGGACGTGGCGTACGCTTCCAGCCGCAAATGTGTGCCGCTGCAATGACATGAGTTGTGGCGCCTAAACGAAGGAATTGGTTCCGGGAAGCGGAGTAGGCCAGTTTAGGCTCTGCTCCTTCGAGGTTTCGTCGCTGGGACGGGGGCTTGGCAAGGTCGAGGCAGTGCTGTTAAAGCAACAGGTTACGGCTATAACTATATATGTTGTCGGACATCACTTTAAAGAAATTATTTCCTTGTTTTTCCTGGGAGGTTGACCGGTCGACACGACCATGTAATAATTTCAATATTGTCGAATTATATTTAATGTAACTAATAAAACGCAAGCACTCCAGAGAATGAGATGAAGGAGTGCGTTGCAAGGGCAATTTTTGAGAGCGTGATATGGCTATGTATATTCAAATCATAAAACCATATATCCCCTTACAGTGCAGTCTCGACATGGAGGCTCAGTTCGGCACTTCGATTGTAAACGCCGCCATTGATGTGCCGGGTGTCGGCGCAGAGGCGCCTGCCTAGAAGTCGCCGCGTTTTCCGGTCGCGCCGACGCGATACTTGCCCAAACATTGCTGTTGTAGACGTAGTGGAGTGCCACTTGCTGGCTTGCGAAGCCACGCCGACGCATCCGCGCGTATTCATCGCCCAGCCGGGCTCATGCTCAGACATCCGTTTCAAGAGGAAGAAATGTAGATGACACAGTATCCGAAGAAGCCCATGCAGCACGCGCACCGAGGCGTAGGAAACCCATATGGGTTAGTGACTGCGATCAAAGAACTGAACACTGCATTCTGGTGAGACCGTCCAGGAATGCTGCGTGCCATCGGAAGCGCGGTTGTTTTTGGCCAGTTTGTAAAACAAGTTAATTCACGACGAACAGATATTTCAATATTATTACAATATTTCAAAGGGATTGAAGACATGTCAACCGAGCCATATAATGTTTATATAAAGACTATTGATGATAAGTACTATATCGGATTGAATCCTGGAACAAACGACATCAGTCAATTCTCTGAAACAAAAAATGACAATTGTGTATTTACAATTATTCCGGACGGTGGAAGCAGTAGCGTTTATATACGTGCAGCTAACGGCCGTTATTTGAGTTTTGATTACAACAATCCTGTTACAATGATGTATATGTTGTCTGTTTACACTGATATTGAATCGAATGCTGAATTATTTGATATAAATAACTCTATCGGTTTATCTTCAACGACGACGATTATAAGCTCAAAGTATTCTCCAGCTTTTGCAATGCCGGTACTAGAATATCAGCCGCCAATTGGCGCAGATCCAGGTCTGTATATCTGGACGCAGGATTTAGGTATAAACTCACCCTATCAATTCTTGATGAGCCCGGCTACTCAGAGCGCCTGCGAAATCGACGTTTCGTTGCCGAATGGCGTCACGTCCATACCGCTCTACACGCCGACAAGCGTGACGGCGACGGTGACGGGCGACAATTGCGGCGTTTCCAAGATCTACTGGTCCACCCCTTCCATTCTCAACTACATCATCAAATTCGATCCGGCCGTTTCGGACATCTCCGGGACTACAGCCTCCACGCAGATCACCCTCTATGGGTCGAATGCCGACGCGCCTCCCTTCATCACAGTCTATGCCCGTGGCGACAATTCGGACGTCCCCATCGGTTCCGCCAACTTCCCCGTCACGACCGTGAGTCCGGCGCCTACCGGCAACGTCCTTTCGGTGATTTCGCTGGACGGCGATCCCGTGGCGGCGAACACGCCGCATCTGTTGCAGGCGAGCTATCGGACGATGGGTGGCCTGGCGACCAGCGGAACCGTCACCTGGACGATCGATCCCCCCGTCGCCGGCGTCTCGATCGGCCCGTCGCCGACCCCCGTGGATGGCTGGGGCATGAGCAGCACCATTATCAAATACGCCGGCACCGGCACAGCCACGGCAATCGTGAAGGGCAGTGCCGGAACCACGCCGGATATCGGCACGCTCCAGGTCGATTTCGGGCAAACCGTAACCCTGTCCGGCGCCGGCACGATGACGCTCACGTCCACCGATGGCACCGACAACCTGACGGAGGGCCTGCCCCACAAGCTGACGTGTACCTATCGGGACGAGAACGGCAATCTGGTCCCGGCCAACACCAAGGTGCTGTGGTACGCCGCGCCGTCGGACAAGCTCGCCTTCAAGGGCGGCAGCGGCGCCACCGGGTTCGACAGCAAGAACACCTCCTACACCCAAGGCGCCACGGGCCAGGCCACCATCAATGTGACGGCCCAGGCCGGCTCCGCTATCGCCAATGCGGTGATCGGCACGACGGGGAACTTTAACCCGGCAGCCGGGGTCTACGACCACTCCGATCTGGATCTTGTCTTGGATTTTACGGTTGGCACCGGCGACGGCGTCATCACGATCAGTTCGCCGCAAGGGAACACGCTTACATGCGGCAATTCGTATCCGCTGAATGGGAATTACGTGCATGCCAGTGGCGGAGCGCCGTTCCAGCAGGCGGACATCGTCTGGTCGG
>NZ_QOZG01000020.1 GCF_003335045.1 Paramesorhizobium salinisoli | reverse complement strand
CGTGCCGGAACGGTTGAAGGTCAGCGTGCCGTCATTGAGCACATCGCCCACGATGGAGCCGGCCGTGCCGCCGTCACCCAGCTGCAGCGTCCCCGCCGAGATTTCCGTTCCGCCGGCATAGGTGTTCTCGCCGGTCAGGACGGTCACGCCGCTGCCGATCTGGTGCACCGCGCCCGTGCCGGAGATCTTTCCGGCGAAGGTCATCGTGCCGGAACGGTTGAAGGTCAGCGTGCCGTCATTGAGCACATCGCCCACGATGGAGCCGGCCGTGCCGCCGTCACCCAGCTGCAGCGTCCCCGCCGAGATTTCCGTTCCGCCGGCATAGGTGTTCTCGCCGGTCAGGACGAGAATGCCGTTGCCGGACTTCGTGAGGGCGCCCGGCCCAGCGATCGCTTGGGTGATCGTTGTTGTGAAAGCCTGGGTATCAATGGTGCCGCCGGGCGAGTTGAGCGTGATTGCGCGACTTTGCGACAAGTCAAAAGCGGAATTGAACTGCAATGTGCCACCGGCAAAGGTTAAGCTTCCCGTTGAGGCTCCCAGCGCGTTATCGGCTCCGACCGCAATTGTGCCCTCATTGATATTGGTGCCACCGCCATACGTGTTGGCTCCGCTGAGAATGAGAACGCCGAGGCCACTCTTATTGACCGCTCCGCTGCCCTGGATGAGTCCGCCGTAAGTTCCGTTGCTATTCTGCTGAAACCGCACCAATCCGTTATTGGTAATGACCGGCGTGAGACTGGTCGCTGTGCCTTGCAGGATGCCTGCCGGATCAACCGTCATGGTGCCGGTAAAGGCGGCGTTGTTGCCGCTGACGATGAGAGTGCCCTGCGCCACCGTCACAGCCATATTGCCAGTGATGGTCCCGGTGAGTTCCCAGGTGCCGGAATCATCCTTATTGAGCACCTCGAAGCCCCGGATGGCGCCGTCCATGGACTCGGAGCCGGTGCCTCGCAATGTGATCGTATCGGTTCCGCCGCCGCCGTTCAGCGAGCCCGTGAGCAGCGAGCCGGTGTAGAGGTACAGACGATCGTCGCCTCCGCCCAGGACGAGGTCGCCTCTGACGATGCCGGTTTCCCGGTTGTAAAAGTCGAGCGCGCCGGGGCCGGACGAGCCGATCACGTTACCGCCGCTTGCCGCTTCGATGGTGCCGTAATTGTCGACGGTGTTCCTGATATTGGTGCCGACGTTGTTCTCAAACCAAATAGCGGGGCCGGACGTATCGCTGATCAATCCGTGATTGGTGATGGTGTTTCCGCCACCGATCACATTGACGGCCTCGGCGTTCCTAATCGGTCCGGTGGACAGAATCTGTCCGCCGCTTTCGACAACCAAGCTGCCATTTGCGCGGAACTCGACGGTGTTGTGCCCGAATAGATAATATCCCCCGTCGGGCGAGGTGGTGGCCCTGTTTTGCACTGTGCCGCCGCTGCGCACCGTAATGCTGGCATTGTCGGAAAGGCTGATCGCGCTGGCGTCACCGGTACTGATCGTGGCGCCGCCTTCCACGGTTACGCTACTGCCAACAGGTGTGGTTGCGCCCGTTCCAATGGTCGTGATCCATGGATTGGGAGGGTTTGCATTACAATCCGTAGCGATGCCGACTGTCGTGCAAGCTGCGCCTACCGGAGTCGAACGAAGCGCGACGGCCGAGGCGGTCGCAACGAAGACGGTCGCAAACGCGCAGCGCGAGAGAAGTTCCGAACGCACTTGTCTCAAGCCCATATTCCCGGCTCCCCGGCAGCGACTATTCCCGTAACGGACTTAAGAATTATCACCCTTCTTCTTCTCATCCACATCCCCTTGGATTTGAGCTTTTGATATATTCGCCACCAATATTCAGCCCGCAGACGATCGCCCAACGCTTAGAAAAACGCACAAATACGCAGGTGACAGCGTCCTACCTATACATTTTAACGGCCGCCTCAGCGGCATATTCTTCTGATAACGTCCAGAGTTTACAGCTTGGGTAGGATAGTGATGATTCTTCCGTAGTCCTCATTGAGGATATAGCGCGACCAATCAGGTCAATGTCAATAAATACAACTTCATCTATAAGGAAATCAGGAGGATTTGCACCGGTAATTACTACTTGAACCCAAAACTGAGCGACTGAAGAATATTTTTTACAAGTTCAATATTTTTGTTTCCGGTCATATGCTATGGGATCAGGCATTGTTGGGGTGCACATCATTTCGCAAAGCCTTCGAAGCTTTGCGATCACCGGACCGGCTGAGACGGGTTCAAATGTCCCGCTCATATGTTGATAGCGGCCGGCAGCCACCCTCGCCAGCCGGTCGAATCTGACGGCCGGCGAAAAGGCACCAAAATTTGGAGGAAGTTCAGGGTCTCAGGTCAACACGACGGCAGCACAGGGCGAACTTTTCTTTTCGCTCTTCGGCGCTCGATGCGGTCGAACCGGCCGAGCTTCTTGATGTCGATGTGGATCATCTCGCCGGGATGGCTACGTTCATAGCGCCTGATCGCTTTGCGGGATCGAGGTCCCTCAACCGCATTGTGTGAAACCTGTGCTCCACGTGCTGGCAGTTCATCTTTTAGGCGGTGCAGTGTCAGATGCGACGTCTGGTTGATCCGCTCCGCTGTGAACGCACGATGCTGCTCCAGTACCGGCTTGCGATGGCCGCCCATCTTGGCCGGAGCAACCGAGCCGGTGGCACGATGGCGTTGCATCCATTTGAAAACCACAACGCCAGACCGGGCAGCCACGGCCCGGTAACTCTCACCGCCCAAAACCGCAGCCACCTCACGCGCACGAAGATCATTGGAAAGAGGTCAAGTCATTAGACGCTGCCTTTAGCCCAGCCGGCATCTGCATCATAATTCGCGACCAATTCATATGATTCCGTTAAAGCGTGAACCGTCCTAGGGGAGTGGCGCGCGCCCCTGCGGGTCGAGGCGACGGATGTTCTCGCGACCCTCGCTTCGACGCTCGCCCTGTCATGCGAGGCGATGCGGCTGCATGAGCGGCTGGCGGCAAGCTCGCTTGCGCCCCGATCTGCCCGGGCACAAGGATGGGATTGCCGCACTGACAGGCATCCGGCGGCTCGATCTTTGTTGTTCTGCTACTTTAATTAGGTGCAGACCCACTCACGGATCTTGCACTCGTTGTCTTCGCCCCCACACAGAGTCATCGCCTGCTGCACGGCTTCGCGACGGGTCATTGCCGACGCGGCGCCCCAGAAGGGTGTTTGCGCATGAGCATTCTTACCCACTGAAAGGGCCGCGCAATGCTCGTAAGGAAAGCCCGTGCCGTCGTCATCGTCCCAATGGCGATGGTTGCGGAACACTTTGACTACGCTGCAAGCCTGACCTTTCGCATTCTCGCAGTGCTTGAGCGCGGCATCCTCGGCTTCCTGTCGCTTGTCGGCGCCCCAGAAGAAACCGTGTTGACCGTCCACAGGCGAAAAGGCTATCGCGCCCCAGATGCCCTTTTCCTCGCCCGCCGGCTCAGGCGGCGGCGACACCAAATCCGCGGCATTGCCCATGGGCAGGCTGACAAAGATGGTGATCAGGACAAGCCAAAGACGACGGTATATTTGCATATTGTGCTCCCTAGCTGACGCTGGTCAACGCATCAAGAAACCGGATACTCATCCGGCCATTCTGGCAACGGAGACGACGACACAGCTATTTCCCGTAGGAACGAGAAGAGCCTGACCGCCATCGTTGGCCAGGTTGAAAAGCATTGTGTTGGAAAGGTTGTCCGCCAGCACGCTGCCCTTTGGAAGCGTTTGCACAACTTCCTGGCAAGTCTTCTGGAATGGCGCCACTCGCACGAAACCTCCCTCACAGCCTTTCCCTACGGGCGACGCGAACACCACACCTGCGGCCTGCGCCTTGTAGTCGGGAAGGTCATAGGTCATTCCGGCGACGGCCTGGACGGGATGGGTATCAGGCGATGATGTGTTCCATTGCGTTTGCTCGGTATAGGTCGTGCCAAGCGTCAACGCCTGCCCGAGCGCAGCGAAGACGTTGGCGCAGGTGCTTATACCTGCCTGGCTGGCGTGCTTCTGAAAAGGAGTCTGGTTGGCGGCAGCTGCGCCTGCCTCAGCCGGCTTGCTTTCGGCGGGCGCCTGCGATTGTGCCGAAGCCGTGCCCGCAACAAATTCCCCGAGCCCCGGAAAAAAACGGAACGAGAGGACGACCGCCCCGGCGACCACAACGGCGAACACGCCGGCAAGCGCAACGTATCGCACCGCTCGCCAGACCGGCCGAGGCGCCGATGGCAGTCCCGCCAGCGGCTCGTCAGGCGTCGTGTGCTGCGAAGCGGTCAGTATCCGGTCCTGGATGGATTGGCGGGTCATTTGGTTTCTCGCTAGTTGATGGCCGACAATGCAGTCTTGAGGCCCTTGAGCGGCGCATCAAGACTAACGTTAGTTCCCGAAGGCCCGGAATAGGAAATCCCTACATTGGCCTCGTTTTCGATTTGCTGCCGAAGGATCGGGCCCACGGGCAGATAGCTGAGGCAGATCGTGCTGTCACATGTGCTCAGCTCGACGTCAACGGTCTTTTTCCGTCCCGCGAATGCGAGAGAAATCATGCTTTTCGCGCCGGGTTGCGAGGGCGCGCGCAAGATCATGAAGGGCTTCCCCTTTTCGTCGGCGGCAAGAGACCAGCTGAAGACGAGCTCCCTCTTTTGATCGATGAAGGACTGGCTGACATTGCACACCCTGCGCTTGGCCTGGAGATTCTCGTCGCAGATGAGGTCCCAGTTTTCGAAGGGCCGAATGATCCGCCGATAGCTGCCCAGCGGAATATCCTGGGGCACCACCACCTCCGATGGTTTCAGCCTGTAGGTTTCCATGTCCTGGCCGCCGGCATGCGCGCAGTCAGCCAGGAAAATGGAAGCCCCCGCAAGAAGGACGAGCCCACCCGTGGCAATCCGATATCCGCTATTGATGAATGCCGCGGATGCTCGAGAGAAGCGAAAGCCTTCCAGATATGCCGGACCCCGCCACTTGCCCATGCCGTCGCGATCCTCAGTTCAAGGTGACGCTGAGGCCCGCCCCTACGCCCCATGCGCCGCCTGCGGTCGTACCCGAAACATTTGCGCGGACGCGACCGTTCTCGCTGGTATAACCGGCACCGAATGCGAGCGCTCCCTCATTGCGCCAATAGCCGCCACCGGCCGCCACGCTGAGCTTGCCGGGCCGGTCGTCGTAACGCAGGGAAGCCGCCGCCAGTCCGACCGCCGCAGCCTGACGTGCCTCCTTCCGGATATCACCGATGTCCGTATTGAGCTGGCTGAGCTTGGAATCGGTGTAATCATTGGCTTGCTGCAGCGTTGTTCCAGCCACCTGGTCGGTATAGCTTTTTGCCACGTTCACCTGGTCATTCGTATAGGATTTCGACGAAGCCAATGTGGTCGCCATCCCGTCGTTGAACTGCTTGACATTGACCGCATCATTGTCTTGCACGCCCGCCGCGACATTGCGGATCAGCACAGGGGCGCCCGGGTCGCCGCCCTGCAATGTAATATTGTTGGTCTTGGTGACTGATCCGTCGGGATTGGTGATGGTATCATACTGCACGGAATTGGCGGCGGTCTGCCCGATACTTCCGATCTGGCTCCCCAGGCTGTTGACCGCCTGGTTCGTCGCGTAGAGCTGGCTGCCGTTGATTGCATCCGTGGAGGTATCGCTGATCCGGCCCGCCGCGACATTGGTGATCGTACGCTCGTTGCCGACGTCGCCCACGCTGACCGTGCTCGTCGGAGCCGTGCCCGCGAAGGTGTAGTTGACATTGTTGATGGTGGTGCCGGTGGTCCTCACTGCGACCGCGGTCGTCGAGCCCGCGCCGAGTGCGACACTGCCCGGTTCATTGGCCGTGGCGCCCGCGCCCAGTGCCATCGCCTGGATGCCATTCGACGTTGCATTCGTGCCGAGCGCGATGCCGTCGGCCAGATTGACGGTCGAATTCTGGCCGACGGCAATACCGCCGGGCGCCGTCATCTGGACGATAGCGCCATTGCCCATGCCAATGCCATTATCGCCGTTGACGGTCGTGCGTGGGCCGATCGCCACGGAATCCACACCGACCGCGAGTGAATCCGAGGCGCTGGAATTGGCATGGAAGTACATGGTGCCCGACACTGCAAAAGAGCTTAGCGCGCCCTTCAACTGGCGCAGGGTGACCGCGTCCTGGTCCTCGGTGCCGTCGGCGACATTCGTGATCTGCCGGTAGGACGTGGAATTGCCCACCGATACCGCCCCCAGCAGGGACTTGTCAGTCGTATTGTAGGGTACAATGCCCGTACCTGAGATGATGCTGCCGGAGGTGGACGCGACCGCGCGGTCGGCCACGGATTCCGCGCCGAGCGCCACGGAGCCGTCGATCGTCGATTGGGTGTTCCGGCCTATAGCGAGCGAAGCATCGGCATCTGCCTGTGCGTTCAAGCCCGCCGCGAGGCTGTTATTGCCGGTTGCGACGCTCTGCGGACCGATGGCGACAGAGTCGGTCCCCACCGGGCTGGAATCCGCGAGTGTCGAATTCGCGCGGAAATATTTGATGCCGCTGCCGTTGAGGGCGCTGTCGAAGGTCGTCAGGCTGTTGTTAACGGCGGTGAAGGCGTCGCCTATCGTGGTATAGGTATTGCCTGCGATGGTGTAGCTCGGGTTGCTGACGCTGCCGTCGGGGTTGACGATGGCGCCACCGCCGAGAATGTTGGCGATGCTCAGGGACGTGCCGTAGAGCTGGGAGCCATTGACCGCTTCCGTCGAGGTCGAGGAAACCGTTCCCGGCAGAAGGCCGGTAATGCCAGTGCCATTCATATCAAGGCCAGAGGCGTTGAACACCTGCCCGCTCGACAGTGTCAGACTGTCGGCGGTGAGGGCCGGCGTCGTGGCGATCGTGACGTCCGTTCCGTTGCGCGTGATGGCGATGTTCTGCCCGCTGAGCAGTTGCACCGTCCCGCCCGGCGTAATGTTTGTGGCGGCATCCCCGTTCGCCTGCAGGTTCCAGCCCGCGGAGGCCGTGCTGCTCACCGCGCTCAAGGCGGACTGCACGCTGTTATAGGTCGTGCTGCCGATCGCAAGTCCCGCGGTCACCTGGTTCGTGGTCGGATCATAGACCGAGGTGCCGCCGAGTGAGGTCGCCACGCTGGTGCCGAGCGCATCCAGACCGCCCCCAACGGCCGTGATCGCCTGATTGGTCGCAAAAAGCTGCGAACCGTTGATCGCATCGGTCGAGGTCGAGGAGATCCGGCCCGCCGCCACATTGGTGAGGGTGCGCTCCGCGCCGGGAGCGCCGATGCTCACCGTCGATGTCGGGTTCGTGCCTTGGAAATTGTAGGTCACGCCGTTGATCACGGTGTTGGGCGTGGGAACCGCGACCGCGGTGACGCTGCCCGAACCAAGCGCAACGTCGCCGGCGTTGTTGGCCACCGCCGTGTCGCCGAAAGCGAGCGAGCCGGCAGCCAGCGCGCTTGAGGTGCTGCCGATCGCGACTGAACCCTGGCCGATCACGGTGTTTTGATAGCCGATGCCGACCGCGCCCTGCGCTGCCGTGCCGGCCACACTCACCGCCTGTCCGCCGCCGCCGACCATGTTGGTGTTACCCATCGCCACCGAGCCGTTGCCGGTCGCGGTATTGTCCATGCCCTGCGCCACGGTGCCGTCGCCGGTTGCCGTATTGGGATCGCCGATGGCGACCGCGCCGTTGCCGTTGGCCACGTTGCCGAAGCCGATCGACACCGCCTTGCCGCCCGTTGCCCTCGCATTCGTGCCGATGGCAACCGCATCGGTGGAGTCTGCAGCCGCGCCCAGGCCGACCGCTACCGTATTCGCGGCGGTTGCTGCTGCATTATTGCCGACCGCCACCGAGGAGGCGGCCGTGCTCTGTGCTCCCGAACCGGCCGCAACGGAGCCGAAGCCACTCGACACGGCCGAATTGCCCAAGGCCAACGCGAAGTCGGCCGAAGCATTGGCAACGTTGCCGAGTGCTGCTGAATTTACCCCCGTCGCATTGGCCTGGGGGCCAACCGCAATTGTATTGTCGGCGGTCGCCATGGCGTTGTAACCGATCGACGTCGTCGTGTTGCTGGCGACACCGATGCCTGCATTGGTGCCGATCGCGATATTGTCGTTGCCCGTGACGAGGCTGCCCGCGGAGGCCCGCAGAGTGCCGTCATAGGCGACGGTACCGTCGCCGGTTCCCAAGGCAAGGTTGCGTGCGCCCGTGACGCCCGAGCCGGCGCCTCTCAGGACGCTGGGAATGCCGCCGCCAATGGCGGTGTTCTGCGCGCCACTCACGAGCGTACCAGCTGCGATACCCATCGCAATCGAGCTGGAATTGCCGGTGGTCGAACCAGAGCCCGCTCCCTGCCCGACAGCAACCGTGCTGTTGCCGATGGCCGCCGCTTGCACGCCAAGCGCAAGCGCGCTGTTCCCTGTCGCCCGAGCCGCATTGCCGACCGCGGCGGCGGCAATGCCCGTCGCCTGGCTGGCGCGCCCCATCGCAATGGCATCGACCTGAGACGCTGTCACATCCGTGCCGATGGCGATGGCGCTCTCCGCGAGAGCGCCCGCTCCCGCAGCGGTGCGCCCGCCAATATTGATGGCATTGACCGCGGATGCGACCGACTGGAAGCCGATGGCGACGGCATTTTGCTGGCCGGCAGCCGCTCCCCGACCTCCAGCGAACGAATTGAGGCCGCTGGCGACGGACGCGTAGCCTCCGGCCCACGCAAAGTTGTTGCTGGCGGTGGCGCCGACACCGACCGCGGTGGAGTTCCCTCCCGAAGCCAGGGAGGCGGTGCCCAGCGCGCTGGCCCCGGCCCCAGTGGCGTTGGCGTTGACACCGATCGCCACCGTATTGATGTTATTTGAGATAGCGCCGCCGCCGATCGCCACCGCGCCGCCGGTGCCTGTGGCCTGCGCATCCTGGCCGATTGCCACCCCGTATTGCGTCGACGAAATGGAGCGAGTCCCGATCGCAACGGCATTGACCTGAGATGCCGACGCAGTCGTGCCGATGGCGATTGTACCGCCGCCGGTTGCCGTGCCCCCGCCAGCAGCATATTGCGCATGCGCCGGCGCGGCGAGGCTAAGCGCGATGATTGCGGTCAGTCCGCCGATCGCGCTGGCCGCACGCAGCCCGCCGCCGGCTCCCAGCGTGCCGAGCCCCAATCGGTCTCGCCGCATCCCGAGGATGCGATGCGCCATCCGCATCACCGCCATCAGACGGCGACGCTGCGAGCGGCTGACCTTGTCCTCGCCGTGCATGCAATTACCTGCAAAACAGGCCGGCGAGCGCCGGACGATCATTCCCTGCATGGACATCATCGGGTGAGTATCTCCTCTTGGGCATCGCGCGCATTCAAGACAGGCTCCGCCGAACCTGTCGTCAGCGCATTTTTATTCGAGAACGGCTTGAATTGGGTGGCAGCAATTCCTTGCGCCAGAAGCGCCTCGCCATGCTTGCCGCCGATGGCTTCAATACTGGCCAGCGTGCTCTCCAGCCAGGCGTCGCCTTCTTCGGGCACCGCTTGCAGCGCTCTCGCCGCTCGCTCGGCCGGAATTATTTCCTTGAGATGGGATTCGATTGCCTTGAGGTGGCGGACGGGCGCCTCGCCGGCAAGAAGCACAGCCATGAGACCGTAGACATAGTGGGCGAGAAGCATGTCGCGCTTGAGTTCGGGGAGCCCGCTTCCATACCGCTCTTCAAGAAGCTCAAAGGCCCGCCGCACCCTTTGGCCAACGGCTTCGGAATATGCTTGCCGCGCGTTCTCGGCCGCCTCGCCGCTCATGCCGGCGAATTGTCCGCCATGGCATTGAATGCCGCCCCGCAGTTGAAGAGCCCCAGCCTGTCTTCCGGGTTGCTCATGAATCCCCATACCTTCGCCACCCCAGCTCTCCACGTCCAGCCCAGCCGCGCAGCCTTGCGAAAGAACCATGCTTTCAAGCAGCACGCCCAGGCAGTTTGCCTGCGACTCCTGCATGAGGAAAAATAAGCCCGAATTGCAGTCCGCTGTATTTCAGCTTCTTGCGGTTTTTTTCAGCTTCTGCCGAAAATCAGAGATCACTGAACACAGAGGGAAAGGTTCGGGCCGCATTTTGCAGAAAATGAACGTCGGTATTTCGCAGACATCGAAGCTATTTGCTGCTCCGGCCCTGTATTCTAAACGGCGTTTCTCCTCTGTATTTGCTCATCGCCGAGGTCAGATGACTCTGGCTGGAGAACCCGCTGAGATGGGCGACCTGCACGATCGGCATATTGCGGCGAGCAAGCAGCATTTCGGCATAGGCAAGGCGCAGGCCCAGGAGATAACGATAAGGCGATTGTCCGAATGTCGCCTTGAAAGCGCTTACAAAATGGCTGGGAGAAAGTTCGCACACCGCAGCGAGATCAGCCAGGGTCACCTTTCGTGACAGATTCTCCTTCATGAAGGCCTGGGCGCGCTTCGCATTGTAGCTTGAGAGCCTGCCTTGCGCCTTCGCTGGCGGTCCATCGGACGCCTGTACGCGCAACAGATGGACACTGAGCTGCGTCAACAGTGCATCGACATAGCGCAGGTTGGCTCTCTCCTTTCGAAGAAGCTCCGCTTTCATCATCTGGGCGATGCCGAGCGCGAAGGCATCGGCCTTGACCAGCGCGGGCCATTGCGGCTCCACCGCGCCGATTTCGCATGCAGCCAGATCTTGCAGATAAGAAGGCTGCAAGGCGATGATTGCGCTTTCTTTCACCGAGGACCAGCTGGCAAAGCCACTGACATTCGCCGGAATGGTCACGACGGTGCCCATCTGCACGTCGACGCCCTGCCAGCAGCTGCTTCCAAAGGTGAATTCCATTTTGTTCACGGGCGCGAGAACAATCTCGATCAGATGCATGTTCCCGGTGAAGGCCAGCGAACCGGGCGCCTGCACAAAATGGGCAATTCCACCATGGCCCGTCATCAATCGAGAACCGGCATCCTCTGGAATGAGATCGAGCATATTTCAGCACCGATCCGGCTGGATGCATCGAGCCCTTGGTCGACTCGATAGATCGATGAACACTCGATGCGCGGACGATGTCTGCGCGAATCTTCCTTCAAGCATATATTTCACATATATAGGTATATTCTGCATATATCGGACAGTAACATCGATTTTAATATTCTTGAGATGACCGCAAATACGCGGAAATATCAGATGGATCAGACATATTTCTTGAAATATGCTGATTATCTTCATCCTATTACCGGTAACGAGCAGAAAAACAAATTCACCATCCTGGAAACTACTTTGATCGCTTCTGGTTAAAAAAGGTGCGATTTAAGCCATCGCTCATCATCAAGGCAATATTAGAGCACGCTAACGGTGTAAACTGATCTTAAGTTGAAACTTCACTGACACGCACAATGTCCGCTCTATGACCGTGCCATGGCGCGGCGGACATCGAGAAGAACCGGATTGCCCTTTACAGCCTTGCTTGCCGAGTCGCGCGTGAGGGAGCGGCGGCGTTGCCCCCCCGTGTTCGGTGGTGGCCACGAACGCATCGCGTAGCCGCTGGCCGCAGACGCATTGGGGGAAGCGTTCAAACGGGAACAGTTCAGCAGGGCTACGTGTTCGTTGCCTTGATCTACTTTCTGATCTGCTTCGGCATATCCAATTACAGCCGCTGGCTTGAAGGCCGCGTTCAATCCCGGAGATATCGATGATGACTACTCGACCTAACGCCATCGAAGTCTCCGCCCTCGACAAGTGGTATGGAAACTTCCATGTGCTGAAGAACATCGACCTGGGCGTTGCAGCGGGAGAGTGGATCGTCGTTTGCGGACCTTCCGGCTCCGGAAAATCGGCCCTCATACGCTGTGTCAACAGGCTGGAAGAGCACCAGCGCGGTAGCATTTCGGTCAACGGTATCGCGCTGAACGATAGCGTCAAAAAACCTTGATGCAATCCGGCGCGAGGTCGGGATGGTGTTCCAGCACTTCAATCTCTTTCCGCACCTGACAGTAAAGGAAAATTGCGCCCTGCCCCAGATTCTTTCCTGCGGAAGGCGCCGCAGGGATGCCGAAAATATGGCAATGCACTTCCTGGGAAAAGTGCGGATTCCAGAGCAGGCGAACAAATACCCGGTCATTTATCCGGAGGACAGCAGCAGCGCGTTGCAATTGCCCGAGCGCTCTGCATGATTCCAAAGATAATGCTGCTCGACAAGCCGACCTCGGCACTTGACCCGGAGATGGTGAAAGAGGTTCTCGACACCATGATCACCCTCGCTGAAGAAGGGATGCCCTTCACATCAGATCGCTCTAAATGTCCCTTTGAACCGCGCCGGATTTGGGCTTGGCCTGGGAACAAATCCAACTCCAAATCCGAATAATCTGCCAATCTTCTCCAAAGTCTCCAGCGTCGGATTTGCGGCACCAGCTTCAATCTCGGCAACTTGGCGCCTGGTAAGACCCAACGAACGCGCAAACTCCTCTTGAGTCATGCCGAAACCTTTGCGGATTTCCGCGACGGCGTCGGGTAAACGCAAGTCGCCGTTGCGCGCACGCAAGGCCAGTGCTCGGCGGTTTTCAAGTACCTGCTCTTTCGTGGGCTTCTTCCAACGGGCCATATGTCAGCTCACATTCCGCTTCATGAGTAGGCTGCCAAAACACTATCCGTGATTTCAATACAGCGGGTCATCGCTCGCTGCAGAATTTCGCGGGGAGCGCCCGCGTCTTTCGCCATGTTCGGCGCCTGTCGCAATCGTTCAGCGAATGCGGAAAGTGCGGCCGCAATAACTTTTTGTTCGTCAGGATCGGTCGTCACCTCCGTGCAAATCCGCTTCCAATCCGGAAGGTGATCGAGACCTTCGTCACGCATTATGGCCCACCGTGTAGAGCGAACGATTCCCTCTTTGGCCAGCCGCATAGGCGCGAAATCGAATAACGGAGACAGACGGATAGTACCGTCCTGATGCTTGCTGAGAGCCGTGTTCCGGCCGTGATTATCGGGGTTGCCGAGCGCCAGGTTGGCAATGTCGCGCTTCAGGTATTCCACGATGTCCGAGAAGGGATCGGCCGAGTATCGGCGTAGAGCGTCGATATAGGCCTCATGTGTGCCAACATGTCCGAAATCGGCAATACCGATTGCGGACACCAGGCTTTCCTGTCCCAGCCGCATGGTACCGCCGCAATCTTTCTTCTTGCGGTCGAAACGCGGGATGATCAGCACGCCTTCGGCATAGGTCGACGGTTCGCTGACATTCAGGCCGATCTCGTCGGCAATCCGCGAATAGAGCGCTTCGCCTTCGAGAATCAGTCGGTCCACAGGCTCATTGCTGCGTACCAGCTTGACGATGACGTGGCGCACGGCCTCATCATCGGTCACGAAACTGTCAGGATAATAGAGCCCGTCATTCGCCTGGGTCATGGAGACCTTCGGCCATTCGCCTTGCAGGCCACTTGAGCCGGAGGCGAGCATGCCAAAGCGATCGGCCACTTCCATGAAGCGATCCGATCGCTCGAGGATTTCCAACTCTGTGACCCCTTGGCGCTGTACGCCGCGAAGTCGCTCCGCTTCGGCGTCGTTGGCTTCTTTAATTCGGATATTGCCTATTCCGCCGGTCGCCGATCGGAGAAGCAGAGGAAGATCGGAAGCACGTGACCCTTCGGCAAGCCCGAGGTGTTCGGCAAGCTTTCGCCTCGCATGTCCCTGTGGCATCAGGTCCAAAAGGAATGGCGGCCAGTTGCGGCTATGTCGGGTTTCAAGGTCCACGGGATAGCGAACCGACAATGCACGATTGGCGCTGACCGGTTTCCCCGCAGCGAACTCCGCCGAAGCCATAGTGACAAAGTAGTCAAGATCGTAATCCACGATCGACGGGCCCTGAAAGCCGGCCGCATCGTCCTTGAGCTCGAGCGTCGCGGCGTGATGCCACTCACCGTCAAAATGGCTTTGGAGCGTTAGTCGCATTAATTGACCTTTTCAATGGATCAAATAATACGCTTAAATGAGAAAATCAACCCATTGAAATGGATCAATAACTTGGCGCCTATCTATGCTGACTCTATGCCTGTCAGAGATAGCCTCCAAACAGCCCGCCTCTATTTCAAATCGCACGGCCCCTGCAGCGCTTTTAAGCGCCTGCCGCGCCGCGAAGAGCATCTCGGTTGCGATCTCACCCGCCTACCGGCAAAATCCTCGATATACGGGTATCAACACCCTTTGCGGCTCTTCTTCGGGTATGTATCCGTACCCGACAACCCGATGCTAGGGCGCAATCATCCGTTCTGAAAGGCTTTCAGACGCGCTCCACGAGCCAACCGGTGGATTTACCAGCGTCAATGCCTGGAAGACGGTGGATTTGAACCAAAGCCCGAAGCAAGCGGGGAACGGGGCCTGATGGACGGACAGTAGCAAGGAGAAACATGTGATGCGACGTAAAACGGGAAGATCAAGATGGCCCCATCGAGGGCGTCGTCCTGAATGGGCGGACGACAAAGCTAACCGCTATAATATAGCAGAATAATCATTCAATAACTGAATACTAACTATCTGATAATCCAAATACAAAAACATGTTATATTCCGCCATAAGTCAAGCAGACCAACGAAATCAAAAATGATGTCTCGACAATTATTTTGTAAATGCCATCATATTTTTGGTAATCAGCATTATTAAGGTGAAAGTGGAGCTTATCATGGCTTGGAGTGGAGAAACAGTCGGAAAGGTTACGGTCCTCAACGGCCTGACCGATGGAACGGGAAATGCTTATATTACAATACATGAGACCAATGGAACCACGCGAAACTGGCAATTTGCTGACGCTACATTCGGCCTTGGACAGTCATTTGCCCTAGACATACTTTGGGATTCGCTTCTGAATGGCACCGAGATCACTATAGATGGCTACCAATATGGAAATGTTCCTGATTCTTTTTGGATCAGTTCAGTTAAGAAATCGAACAGTTGATGCAAGATCGTTCATAAAACACAATACCGACTCATATTTATATAGCCATCACGCTTCTGAGTATGTGTGACTTCAGGTAAGATGGGAATCTTCATGATCTGGCAGGGAAAAGTTACTGGTAAAGTTACTGGAATCGTCGGCATGACCGATGGAACACATAGAACTTATGTTACATTTCTGGAGACTAACGGCACGAATAGGGATTGGGAAATTAGAGATACAAAAATAAGTCTTGGCGTAGCAATTACTTTGAATATACTTTGGGACTCTCTAGTGAATAGAATTCAAATTAATATGAATGGATACTCAGATGATGACTCCACGGGAACTGTTTGGTGGATTACATCAGCAACAACATGGATTACAGGAAGTAATAGAAAATAAAAATTTCAATACTATAGCTCAATTCTGAGTTATTGCTCTTTTCAAAAGAAAAGGAGATTAACTTGACCTCAATCGTGTATTCAGGATGGGTATCGGGGATATTCGCATCTGTAAATGAACAAAATAATACACAAATAGCATTTCTTTCAGCGAGTGGAGGAAAAGTGTTAAATATATTACACAATACTTTTGCTACGGGTACGGATCTAGCAGAGAGAATAATATGGTACTCATTCCTAAATGCAGCCATAATTTTCCCTGGCTTCACGGAGAATTCCCAAACAAAATCACTTGATGGAGTAACACTACCTAAGTCCGCAATAAGCTCAAACGCGCCGACTCTGATCAGCGGAGACGCTCCTCAATTTGACGAACCTTCTGAGGAAGCCCCTATTATCCTATGCACAGTTGCCGCGATCAAAGGCGAGACCAGTAGTTCTCGCACCGCAACGATTTCAGTCATAAAAGACGGCGATAGCACCACGACGGATTTCAAGTTCGTCACTCCCGATTTCGACGTAGGATCATCGTTTGCTAGATTGATACTGGATTGGGCACTTCAGAATAGGTCAAAGAAGGTGAGACTTTATGCACATCAAGTCAACGACGATTGGGTTATAGATGCCGTAAAAGTCCAAAACATGGGCGCAAACTGACGAACAAGATTAATCATCGCTTGTCGCGAGGCCGGAATCCGCATTTGCGACATTTGGCTGTGTTGATCATTGCGCTTTCTTTTCTGCGCTGCATTCCCTAGTCTTACTGAGTCACAAAATCCGGGGATTCGCGCTTGGCCATAATGTGTTAGGCCGCAGACTCATAGCGGCCAGGTCGCGAATGGCGTTGCTGTCAAGCGCGATCTGCGAGCAGAATCGCGTCTGGCTGAAGGGTGTCAAGCATGGCGACGGCGGACTTGCCGTCGTGTGCCTGTCTGGCTGTCAGGACGAGAATGCCGTTGAGAACCTTGCGGTCGTCAACACGGGCCACACCACTAACCTTATTCGGAAGGTGAGGCTGGATTACGCTCCACTCGAAGTCGCTCAGTTCGAAACGGCGCATTCAAAACTCCAAAAGGAGCCTTGAATCAGAACCCGGCAAAAAAACGATACTCAATTTATGAGTTTGCTGTCAAGCTGGCCCTCAACGGGTTGATCGACGGAGATCCGGAGCTTGTCCAGGAACATTGAACCCGGATCGCCTCATGGGGCAGGCCAATCGGTGACCCCAGCTTTCCTGCTGAGGGCACAGCGGCCAATCACGGGACTCATGGCAATCGAAAAAAAGCGAGGCGCTTCGGGGTGAAGCGCCTCGCCATTCGGCCGGTCCGATCGGATCGGTGTTTCGCCGGATTACTCAATCTCGGCAGAGCTTGCCATCATCACCACTTGACTCTGAGTCCGAGATTGCCGCTGATCTTGTAGCTGTCGGCGAAGTTCTCGAGGCTGGTGTCGAGCGAAACGTCACCATAGAGCGCATATCTGCCGTCGGCCCAGCTATAGGTGCCGCCGGTGCCGATGCCGCCCCAGGTGGGATCGTTCTCGCTGGCGAAGCTCACACCCGCCACCTCGATCTTGCTGCCCTCCTGGAACTCGTGATGCAGATTGGCGATGACATAGATATCGGCTCGTGTGAGCCGGCCCTGCTTGTCCCGCCAGGCCTGGCCGTAATCGACGGAGATGCCGAGCCGGCCGCGGAGGCTGTCGCTCTTGTTATGCGAGACCTGAACGCCAAAGGAATCATTGAAGCCATCGAAATCCACCTGCGACCAGGTGAACTGCGCCTGCGGCGTAATCGTCCAGGCGGGCGTGAGCGCGAAGCGCTTGCCTGCCTCGAGGCTCAGCGCGTAGCCGAAGCCGTCATTGCTGCTGGCAAGCGTGCGGTGTGCGGTCTCGGAGCTGAGATCATTGTGGTACCAGGTCGCCTGGGCCTGGCCATCGAGATAGAGCCCATCCTCGCCATAGAAGGTGAGCGTGCCGCCGAAGCCATAACCATCGACATTGATGCTGCCACGCCCATGCACCGCGCCGATATCGGCCTTGGCGTGGCCGTAATGCACGGTCAACCCGCCGATCAGGCTGCCGGCTTCGCTTTCATAGAACTGCCCATCGATGCCCGCCTGCAGCTTGACCATGTCGATATCGTATTGGGTGGCGCTGGTGGAGTATTTCGGCTCGAAGCGGCCATGTGCCCCTTCGATGCGGCCCCAGACGGTGGAGGCGGTGTCGATCGCCGCACCGGCTTCGGGTGAAGGCACTGTCTCCACCGCGCCCGGCCCGTCGCCTTCTGCGAGCATGGGATTGGCCGCCCCGGTCCAATAACGGTTGCCGGTGCGCTGGCGCAACGTGCCGACAGCGTTCAGTTCCTGCAGCACATGCGCATAGGCTTCATAGACCGGCACGCCCGGCTGGAAATGCGGCGGGCATTCTCCGCCTTGGCACGACGACACCAACCCCGAGCGCAGATACCAGTCACCATCCTTGGGATCGGCGACGCCACCCTTGTAGAGCCGGTAGGCGTAAGCGCCACCGACCACCGCCGGATCGCCCTCATAGGTGTAGTCGCCCTGGAGCGTGAAACTGCCGTTTGAGGCGCCGCCGACATCGACGATCTTGATGCCATTGGTGGTCTGCGCGCCACTGCCGCCGAGATTCGTCACTTGCACATTGGTCGTGCCCGCTGTGGCTTTCGTGATGACGAGCATATCCGTCGGTGAATTGTCATCGCCGAGCACGGCCTCGATGGCAAGCATGCCGCCCTGCCCGATGTAATCGCCGTCGACCGTCAGCGTGCCGATGGAGTTGCCCGGCGCGATGGTACCGCCGGCGGCGTTCAGCGTCGTGCCGACGGTGCCGGTGCCCTGCAACTGTCCGCCAAACACATCGATCATGCCCCCGAGCCTGGTATTGACCTCGAGAATGCCCTGATTGACCTTATGAACGCCCGTCAGGCCGGAATAATCACCGTCCAGCGTCGTCTTGCCGGTTCCCATCTGGTCAAAGCCGCCGCTGCCGGTAACGGCATTCTTGAAGATGACATCGTCGGAGCGGTTGAAGGCGAGCGTGCCATCATTGGTGATCGCCCCCTCGACGCTGCCCGTAGTACCGCCTTCGCCGAGTTGCAGTGTGCCCTCGTCGATCGTCGTGCCGCCGGTGTAGCTGTTCTTCCCCGCCAGGATCAATGTGCCGGTTTCGGTTTTGACAAGCTTTCCTGATCCGGTCAGTTCCGAGGCGATCGTCGCGATTGTCCCGCTCGTGCGCGAGCCAAGCCCGGTGCGTATGATTGTTTCCGCCGCGCCGAGCCTGATCGCATCGCCCTCGATCCGGAAGCCCTTGACCGCAAACTGCATGCCGGAGACCACGATCTGGCCTCCGCTGTCGTCGACCGTCACAGTGCCGGAGGGAAGATTCTTGAAGATGGCGAAGTGGTCGTTCGCCCATTTGCCGTCCACGGTCCCCGGCGAACCGTTGGTCCAGTTGTTGTTGGCGACGTTCCATGTACCGCTGCCGCCTTTCCAGTAGTTCAAGACAACACCGTTGGTGCTGATCAGATTGACCTCTTTGGCGGTACTCGTGTCCACTCCCAGGTCGGCGGGATCGATCCCCGCGGGCAGGCTGCCCAGTTCGAGCCCGTTGTCGATGAGCGCGCCCGCATAGTCGAACAACCGGTAGAGGCCCGGAATGAAGCCGCCCGAAGATTCGATGTTAAGCAAACCGTCCAGCGTCAGATCGCCTGTGACCTTGAAAAGGCCGGGATCCGACGCCGTCTCCGGCGCGCCGAGCAAAACGTCGACATTGGACGCGCCCGAAAGATTCAGATCGCCGTTGATGGTGAGCCGCTCGCCCTGCCGCCCGAGAAGCGTGCCGCCATCTGCAATGGTCGTCGTGCCGACGGTGCCATAGCCGCCGAGCTGCCCGCCCGAAGCGACATGCATCGTGCCGCCGAGCGAGGCATCTGCATACAATATGCCGTCGGAAACGGTGGTCGATCCGGTAAAGCCGCTGCCGCTACCGGTCAATGTCAAGGTGCCACCCCCATCCTTGAACAGCGGGCCGGACCCGGCCACCGGCCCGGAGATCGTCAAATCGCCGTTCGGATCGGTAAGGAAGGTGCCTCCGCCGACATCGACTGTCACGCTGCGCGATGAGGTCATCGTCCTCGTGCTCTGCAGCGTGCCGCCGTTGAAAGTCAGGGCGCCCAGCGTTCCGCCACCGCACCCGAGATTGCAGTCGAAGCCCACCGACAGCGTGCCGTCATTGAGGACAGTCCCGCCGGAATAGCTATTCCCAGTATTGGAGAGGATCAGCGTGCCGGCGCCCTCCTTGATGAGACGTCCTGTCCACGAAAGCTCGCCGCCCAGTGTCACGTCGGCCGCCGAAGCGGTGTCGATCGTACCGTCCGTGTAGAATGTCACGGGACCGGCGTAATTGGTCGTGCTGGTGACGAGCAGCTTCGCCGTGCTCCCGCCGCCCTGAACGGACGTATCGAAGGCGAGCCCGCCCGAGCCGAGATTGTCTCCCGAGGCGATCGACACCGTGCCGTCCCCAATGACGACTTCGCCCGAAAAGCCTGCGGCGTTGCCCGCATTGGCCAGCACCAGGGTACCGGCGCCCAGCTTGGTGAGCGCGTCTGTGCCGCTGATCGCCTCCGAGACCGTGAAAGACGAATTCGCGACATCGATAGCGCCGCCGCCCGTGCCGAACGTGAGATTGCGCGAGGTCGATGTGTAACCGCCCGTCACTTGCAATGTGCCGCCGGTGAACGTCAGCCCCCCGGTTGACGCACCGAGATTGCCATCGGCGGATGCCGATATCGTACCGTCCTTGATGGTTGTGCCACCCGTATAGTCATTGGCGGCATTGGTGAGCACCAGCGTGCCATTGTCGTCCTTCACCAGGCCGCCCGATCCGGTCAGCTGTGAGGCGATGGTCGCGGTGAGGACGGTTCCGACGGGGCCGGTGCCCACACGGATGTAGCTGTCGGCGTCCTGAAGCGCGATCGAACCGTTCTCGATACGGTAGCCATCAATGGCAAACTGCATGCCGGAGACGGCGATCGCGGCGCCTACCTGCACCACACCGGCGGGAGTATTCTGAAAAATCGCGAAATTGCCGTTGGTCCATATGCCTTGGTTCGTCCCCGGCACGCCATCGGTCCAGTTATTATTGGCAAGGTTCCACGTGCCCGAACCACCTTTCCAATAGTTAAGGGTAACACCGCCGCTGTTGACGAGATCGATCTCGCCCGCCGCCACATTTTGCACCGTGAGATCGCCCGCGTTGACGCCGGAGGGCACCGAACCGATGTCCATCGTGTTGTCGGTGAGGGCACCGGTATAGTTGAACAGGCGATAATGACCGGGAATGAGGGTGCCGGTATCGGCAATGTTCAGCGTGCCATCGAGGGTCAGAGGCCCGGTGACGTCGAAAAGTTCGGTCGTGCTCGGCGTCTGGAGGGTGACATTCACAATCGCCCCACTTTCGAGCTTGAGGCCGCCGTTGAAGGTGAGCTTCGAGCCGGCTTCGCCGACCAGGATGCCGCCCGACTGCACGGTCGTGTTGCCGACCGTTCCATTTATACCGTTGAGCGTAGCGCCATTCTTCACCGTCATGGAACCGCCGATCTTGCCGTTCACCGTGAGCGTATCGTCCGAGACCGTGATCGAACCCGCAAACGCGCTGCTGTCGCCCGTTTGCGTCAGCGTGCCGGCACCGATTTTGTCGAGTGTCCCGGTTCCCGTCAGGGCCCCGGACAAGCTCATGTCGTGACCGTTCGTATCAATCGTTCCAGTGCCCGTGTCGACCTTGAAGGCGTTCGAAAATGCAAGATTGTCAACATCCGCCTGCAGCGTGCCGCCGGTGAACGTCACGAGGTCGAGCCCGCTCGAAGGCCCGTTGGCGACCCATTTGCCCCTGTTCTTCAGCGTCACGCCGATGCCGGAAGGCCCGGTGGTCGACCCCGTCCAGATTGTTGAGGAATCGGAGACGAGCACGTCCGCGCTCGACCCGGCGGCTTCGACTGTGAGGGTGCCGGTCCATGCCGAACCGCCATAGAGATTGACCGCCGCCTTCTGGGCGAGGCTGTTTTGCGGCCCTTTCACGAGAATGCCGCCGGTCATCGTCGAGGCTGTAGAATTGATGGTGAGCGTGCCCGCGGAGTCCCCAACGAAGCCGCCGGCCAGGGCAGTCACGCTGGCGAGGGAATCTGCAGCGGCGGGGTTGAAGGCCGTCAGCACGCTGCGGTTGTTCAGGTTCACGATATTCGTGCCGCCCGCCACGGTTATCACCTGTCCCTCGTTTTTCGTGGTGATCGTGCTGTTGTTGAAGGAAAGCGTATTGATGCCCGGTAGATAATTGGGGTCGCTGATCATAGACACGGCATTGTAGATTTTGCTCGACACAGCATAGCCCGCCTTCAACGTCGCGTTCTGTATGTCGATGGTGCCGTCAGTCACCATTACAATTAAAGGAGAATTTACAGAAGCGGCATCGACCGTCAGATCGACATCCAGCCCGGCGGCCCCGACCTTGATCGAGCCGCCGCTTCCCGGCCCAGTGCCGGGGAAGTTGAGCGAGTACGTATTAGTCTGGAACACTGCCCCAATAAAATCAGTGCCCCTGATCGTTCCGCCGCCGTTGATTTCGATCAACCCGGGGCCGGTTACCTGCGCAAAAACACCCCGCTGGCCGACGTTGGTTCCTGTTAGAGGGCCGGTGTTGATGGCGCCCTGGACGAGGATTCGAGAACTGTCCTCTGCAAGGAAGATCGACGCCACCGAATTTACATCCTGAACAAAGGTGGTTGCACCACCTACTGTAATCACGCCCGAATTTAGTGCATGATAGACGTTTGGGGGGACGGGGTTGCCTGGATTTCCAGAAACCGATACGCTTACATTTCCTCCCACTGTGATGCTGCTGTTCTGGCCATTTGCCATAAATATGTCCTGGGAAGAAGTCGCTACACCGCTACTAGCTCTGAACGTCCCTCCTCCATCAAGATTGATGGCGCCGCCATTGATTGCCCGGAAAAAAATTGGGCGCGACTGGGAGCCGCCAGCGAGATCAGTATAACCAATAGTTACCGGGTTTCCCGAAAGGGAATACCACTTGTTGCCGGCCCCGTCCGCATTATAGCAGGGCCAGCCGATGCAAGGCACTGCCGGAGAGGGAATTTGCTCATTGCCGGATGCATCCCTCGCCAGCGCCGCCTCGGGCGCGAGGAGACTTACGGAGACCAAAGCCGACAACGCCACCCCGTTGAGATAGCGCCGCCGCAGGGCCGCGAGACCCTTTCTGAGCAGGCCGGCCTCCGGGACATAGGTGCTTTGGAAAAGCCGCTTCATCGTCAACCTCCTTGCGTCGCAACGCATATATTGAAAGTCCGGCCCGGATCGAGCGCAAAATATAACAATACTTGATGCAGATTCACGTATTTACGCAAACTTCCAGCAATCAACCGATATAACAAAATATATATAAATTTCTACATAAATCGTAAACAACACAAGATTTTTAAAATAACGAAATTTCTTCAAAGGGATTGCCCAAAATAACCGCGCTTTCAACCTAGCCGGATCGCGATTCACTACTTCACAGATGAAGCGGTGACATATCTGATTTCTTTGGTTTTCCGATGCGAAATAGGATCAGACCCAGCCAGTGCTTCCGACCGGCGTACGGGGCAAGCCCGGCACGGATGATTGTCATGTGCTGCGGCGACGTCGGGCGGACTGCGCCAATCTCCATGGGCCGGGAAATTACTATTGTGTCCTGCTCATGCCGCCCGGGAGCGTTCTTGTTTCGACGGAATCGCGAGGCGCGCCCCTCACCGGCCGCTTCGCGGCCACTTCTCCCCTCGGGGAGAAGGTGCCTGAGCAAAGCGAAGGCGGATGAGAGGCCTCGCGGTATGGTCCATTGAATGACATTTCCACAATCAGTTATCAGACTGACAAACCGTAAACTCTTTTTCCCAACGCCTATTGCCTTCAAGCAACTTTTTGAAAGAGGATAAGCACGTCACATCGAGATACCGCCTAAAAAGCATTAATAGATACGAATAGAACTACATTGATAGAAACCAAAATTTATTGATTGAAACAACGATGTGGCGACATGGTTGCATACCATGGACAAGCAGAAGGATTCCGACATTGATCAGACCCGGAGAGTGTCG
>NZ_QOZG01000019.1 GCF_003335045.1 Paramesorhizobium salinisoli | reverse complement strand
AACCGGCTCCAACGCTGCGCAAGATGAAGGCTACGCGTTTTCGCCGGTTGCTCCCACCGCGCCAAGTGGCGTAATGAAAACCGCCGAGGCTCTAATCGCCGCTGGATGAAAGTTCAGTGGCAGGTCAACTCCTCCTGTGTCCGCGTTCACCAACATGCGGCCACGGCAAAAAAGGGGGCGATGACGATGGCTGCATGGGACGTTCCCGTGGCGGCCTCACGACCAAGATCCACGCGCTCGTCGATGCCGAAGGCCGACCGATCGATCTCGTCCCGACAGCCGGACAGGCACACGACGGCAAGCCCGCCGTCGCCATGCTTGACACCCTTCAGCCAGACGCGATTCTGCTCGCAGATCGCGCTTATGACAGCAACGCCATTCGCGACCTGGCCGCGCAGCGCGGCGCATGGGCCAACATCCCGCCGAAGAAAACCCGTACCGGCAACTTTCCCTTCAGCGCATGGGTCTACAAACAGCGCAATCTCATCGAGCGATACTTCAACAAACTCAAACAGTTCAGAGGCATTGCCACGCGCTATGACAGGGACCCGCTAAACTTCCTCGCAGCCATCAAACTCGCTTCAGTGCGCATCTGGCTGAAAAGTTATGAGTCTGCGGCCTAACACAGCAGGCCGGCTTTTACTCCGCCCATCGGCCTGGCTTTACTCCGCCGTTGACAATCGGTGCGAATAGGACCTTCCGCTGGAGATCCTGCCGAATTTTGTTGGCGGTCTTAGACATGCCTGCAATTTCCTGCGGCGTGCAATAGCCGCGATCGATCGCCATTGTGTAGTGACGTCTCACGCGGATTTTTGATCCCTCTGTCGTATATGTCGCATCATAGCGGATTGCTCCCTCAGCAAGTAACACAGGTTTTGGCAAAGATTGGATACTCACATTATCCGGAACGGATATCTCATAGTTTTCTGCAACATCAACGGCAGCACAGGCGCGCGCGTAAAATGGGTCAGGGCGTTCATTGGCAAAATTGGTCATATCTGCAATTGAATTTCCAAGTTGTACGGGTATCGCGACAGAAAACGCCTCGATATCTGAGAGATCAAGCACCGTTTTGTCGGTGGTAAAATTGATATCGATCCGATATTTCGTATCGTCATTGCTTGGATCATCTGCTGTAAAGCTTCCTTTCCCTCTTAGACCATTCTGAGCAAGCAACCCCTGTATGATATCTGGTCGTTGCAGCGGATCCACACTTGCAATGCCGTAACGTCGCCCGATTGATATTCCTCCCGTCGATATCTCGTTGATATTACCTTGAATGGATCCATCGCTATTGATAGTCGCAATTGTGGTTGTGGCCAGCTCGTTGTCATTGGCCGATATGGCAGGAGTCGTTCGGATGCCTGCCACGCCATTGACATGCAGTACAGGCTTTGCCCCCAGCCAGGAGCCCTTTACGCCAAACGGTAAATACCGAGCCGTGGAATCAAGATAAAGGTCAAACTCTGGTACATACGTGATGATATGGTCAAAATAGCTGGGTGTTGCTTCAGACGTTAGATTGAACAAATTGCCGGTTGCGAGAAGTGCGCCATGACTTTCAATCCCTTTGGCGCGCAACAACGCCTCGAGTAAAACAACGTGATCCTTGCAGTCACCGTATCGATTGCGCAAAATATCCGCAGAAGTGTGTGGGACATAGCTACCTTGCGCCAGGTAAAGCGCTACATATCGGACGTTTCCCCGCACCCAATTATAGATTCTCTTCGTTTGTTCACGCCGGTCAGAGACGCCTTTCGTCAACTCATCAGCCAGAGCCTGAATCTCTGGCGTTATGGCAACCTTATCATCAGCTCGTGACCGATATGCCTGAGCGATAGTGTTCCAATCAGGGAAGCTTGTGATGAGTACGTGCGGGCTGCTGACAAACACGTCCGCTTTGCCATAGTCCAAAGGCCTCACATCGAGCTGGGTAAAAGTCCAACTCCATAGCTTATCCCCATTCGCAGCCGTTGTACGGACTTCTTTCAGTGCACGCACTGCACTACGCAGCTCCAGAGACCTTGGGGCCTGCAATATCAATTTATAAGAGAGCACCCGCTCTTCAGGCGAGAACGAATCCGTGTACTCAAAATGCCCTGGAAAATTTGGTTCCCTCTGGATTTTCCTGACCCGGTAATGGACGCTATCACCAACCTCAATGTCGGGGAAAATAATCGTTTTCTGTTTGCTGGTGCTGAACACCGGCAGGCCAATAGCAGCGGGCTCCTCCTGCAGCCTGATCTGATCAGGCTGCACCTTGATGCGCCGTCCATCTGCCTTGACTGTTTCTGCCTCGATTACATCAAGGCTAGAAAGCTGATCGTTGAAGCTGAATGTCTTTTTCGCCAGATCATCACGACCGCTGGCATCAAGCAGACGACGTGTCGTTTCCCACTCAATGATATAGCGGCCATCTGCTTCAACGGTAATGGTATCATAAGCTGAAACCGTTTCTTCTTTTGCGATAGGAGGGCTGTCCTGCGCATAGGCTTTGGACGATGGGTTCAAAATCAATGATAGCAAAAGGCTAAACCAAAAGGTAACATGGCCTGTCTGCAAAAAATTCGAAATCATAAAAGCTCCAATAATCATGATGTCTCAGCGGTCAGAAGGAACAAGGGCTTTGAGCTTCTGCACGCTCTGGATGATGGAGAGAACCTTCGCGTGGCTCGGACGATGCCGAAGGCTCGCCAAAGACTTCGATAAATCCATCGCCTCCGCCGAGGCGTGGGTGCTCAGCGCCCATGTCAGAATACTCACGAGGCATCTCGAAAGGACCTGAAATCATGGAACCCATTCTGAAGCGTACACTCAGCAGCAAATCTAACACTTAGAGACAAAAAGCTCTTTATATCGAGGATCATTTTGAATGCGACGAGCAGATTCCTCGATTTCCCCGTAGTGTGCTCGAATATAATTTATATATACTCCTAATGTACCGCTGCGAATGTCTTCAATATCTCTCGAATACAGCGTATTAAGCAGCATAATGTCATACAGACACATGTTTCGTGCGTTCATTTCCATTCGGACTTTTACATTTTTTTTGTATTTGTCTTCACTATCTTTTCCTATATAGTAATAATCCCGCTCCTCAATAATAGATATAGGTATACGAGATACCTCTATATCAGGCGCCATCAAAAACGTTTGAACGAACTCCTGCTGAACAACGCTGCGAACAAAAACTCTGTCTATTTCGCCTTTTTTATCAATGAACTCATTCACGGCAATATACGCTTTATCTCTATCGCCATCCGTCATTACCAAGCCCATGCCATATTCACTGAATTCAGTATCTATATGGCTGTTAATTCCAGATATATTAGCAATATAACTTATATCTCCGACAAGCCCGCTTATTGTTTTTGGTCCACCTTGATGAACCCTGAAATATAAGAAGGTTGAATTAGGGCAGCTGTATATATCCTTCTTAAATACGGTAAATGGACGAATATATGTCTCCTCCTTCAGTAAACTTGCCAAAAGAAGAATTTGTTGTTTTATATCGTTATCTTCTGTAGAAAACACACATATTTCTACATCCATAGGAAATCTATTCAGTTTGAAATTTTTATTCGTTTGTCCGCGTGCGAGGGTCTCAACAAAAAAAGTTTCGAACGCGGCAATCTCTTTCCGTTGACCTATGGGTCCGTTGTATTTTGATCGCTCATTATAGAAGAAAATTCCGCCGATAACTGCGGCAGATAGAATAGGTACAATAAGAAGGTGTAGGTTTATGTGGCGCAGTCTAAATATCTTCATGTGTGGCTCTATGGTACGAGGTACGAGCATGATGCCCGAACCTCTTTCTTGGATTGGCAATATACTAGAAGACGTCAGTTGCCGTGCCCGCCTGGGCCGCCGTTTCCGTTACCTCCATATCCGCGATTGCCACCGCGATCACTGCCACCCTGGTGGCTACCACCACCGTAAGGATCGTGACACCCGCCGCAACCCAAAGTCACACCCCCACGGGCTTTGCCGCCAGGCCCAATTTCCCCATTGATGCCAGTAATATTGCTGCCGATATGTTTGAGACCATCGTAAACTCTATCCATGCCACCTTTATTGGCGGCGTCTTTTGTACCGTCACGGTTCACTTTGTCACCGGAATTGACACCGGAGGATCCTCCACCAAAACACATAACAATTCTCCTTCAATTTCTAAATTCGATTATTTCCAAGTCTGGCTGTCCGCACTCCAAATGCGGCATGCTTGAAACGGTAGCTAAAAGCTGCTGGAAAAAATAGGGATGCTATCACCCCTATTTTTTAGGTCCGATCAATGTTCTTGTCGGCAAGATTTCACAGCACTCAGTTCGAAATTGTACATGATGGATCAACAACCTCGGCCAGCGTCTCTGTACTGGTTTACGCAATCAACACTCAGGTATACTCCGTACCTCATCGAGCTTGCAGTCATTGCGATTGTTCTGCGTCTTCTGGGACTGGTTGAGCCGTTTATATTCCAAGCGATCATTGATCGCGTATTACCCTTCCAGCGTGAGGCGACATTAACCCTCATCGTCATCGTTCTGATCGCGACGACCCTCTTTTCGGCGACCTTGAGCGCCTTGGCTGCCTATCTCGGCAGTCATATGGGGAACCGACTAATCGCCGAGTTAGCACGGCGCATTTTCAGTCACGTGTTTGATCTACCGTTGCGATTTTTGCAGCGCTGGCCAGTTGGCGAAACACTTTCCCGCATCTTCTCGACGGTCGAACTGGTCAACGCGCTGGAGCAGGAGAAGGCGCAAGGCAAGTCGGGACAGATCGCTAATCGGCTCGTCCATTCCGATCTCGTCATTCTCGACGAGTTGGGATACCTGCCTTTCAGCGCATCAGGCGGCGCATTGCTCTTCCATCTGCTGAGCAGACTGTACGAGCGCACCAGCGTCATCATCACCACCAACCTCAGCTTCAGTGAATGGGCTAGCGTGTTCGGCGACGCAAAGATGACCACCGCGCTGCTCGACCGGCTTACCCACCACTGCCACATCCTGGAAACCGGAAACGACAGCTTCCACTTCAAGAACAGCTCGGCCCATCAGCCCAAAACAACGAAGGAGAAACGCAGGAACTTGACCCCGACCATCAACACGAACGATACCTAAAGGCGGGTCGATTCTCGGTGGAAATCCTGGGTCAGCTCTCAGTGGAAATCAACACAGTGGTCACCACCGGCAGTTTGCGGCGCCGTTCCTGATCGATGGCAACGCTGACAACAATCGCCATGTCATTCATGAGGCACAGCAGAACCACGTCTACTCGATCAACAACGCGTTGCTCGAGCTGGTCTCAGATGCTTTGACACTCTTGTCCGCCGTGACGTTTACCAGAACGGCAGAGCACCTCTTTCGGTACGGCGTCATGCGACGCTTTCGGATGATCGACTCGTCATTCAAGAGCTTCCAGAGCATCGTCCCGCCAAATCGGACAGTTCCCCTCTCACAAGGGCAATCCGATCGGGTCTGTCGCGACCTCAACGCGATCTACATCGATATCCTCGGCCTTCTCGACAATTACGCCTGGGCGATGGTGTATCAAGCGGGCTCCCCAGCAACACAGGCTGCAAAACCGCTCGCAATCAACCTCTTCAAGCCGCCTTTCACAGCCGACACTGCTCTGAAGCCAACCGCAGATATCCTGCAAGTGTTCAAAGACTGGGAGAAAGTGGTCAAAACCCGCCGCAATCCAGCCGCTCACCGGATGCCGCTCTATGTCCCTCCCGCAGCGCTGAGTCCTGCCGATGTGATCGAGTTCGAGCGTTATGAGGATCTTATTTCCAAGGCGCTCCACGCACAGGAATTCGAGAAGTTGGAGCCTTTGCGAGAAAGGCGAAGTCGCATCGGCTCGCTCGTGCCTAAGTTCCTGCACGACCCCGACGGCCCGGTGATGGATATCTACCCAATCCTTCCTGAGGATATCGGCCAGGTTGTGAAAATCGGCCGGATTGCACAGACCTTTCTGCGTGAGCATGGACGCACAACCGCGACCTAGACAACCCGCAGATAGCGGCTTGGCGACCGACTTCGTATCAATCTCACCCAAGGCGAACAGGCTATAGCTGAAGCCCCCTCCCCTGCCTCACTTCAATGAGATGCAGTGGTGATATGACTTTTCTCGGTGGATTTGTCGGTCGACAGGGCCCGCAAGACTGCTTCGGGCTCTTTCTCCATGATCCTGAGCAGGGTCCGGGCCGCCCCGCTGGGTTGCCGCTTTCCTTGCTCCCATTTCTTGTAGCCGGAAGGACTTGTGCCGAGCACAGTCGCCATTTCGTCCTGGGTGAGATTTAGCTGCTTTCGGATTGCCTTCGCATCAACCGTGCCGACATCCACAGTGCTCACGCGAACGCCGGGAACATCCTTGCCTTGCGCATGAGCCAAGGCTTCAGACATAGCCTGGATCAGATCTGCACCGAATTTGGTCATCTCGCTCATGTCTTGCTCCTGTTCGCGGCCTTGATCGCCTTCGCAAACGTTGCAACCGCCTTAGCCTCTTCCGGCTTCAAGTCCGTCTTTTCGTTCTTGCCGTACGCCAAAAGGGCGTAGATCGGGGCATCGTCGCTATACCAATAATAGATCACCCGCGCACCGCCACGTTTGCCCTTGCCCTTTGCGCCAAACCGAACTTTGCGAACACCACCTGTCCCGGGAATCTCGTCGCCCATCAGCGGATTGGCAGCCAGAGAGTCGATCAGCTCCTTCCGCTCGTCTTCGGTAAAAAGCTCCGCCACTTGCTTGATGAAGAGTGGGGTCTCAGCGACTGTCTGCATGCCATTTCCATAACCCATTGGGTTACTATATGGTTCGCCCCTCCGCATATGTCAACAGAAATTCGAGACTCGAGACGCCAACATCCGATCAGTTATCCTTATCTTCTGCAATTGGAAATCCCGCCAGAACACCCTCTCAGGCGCTTCAAATGGCTCGTGACCCTCAAAATCGCTCCTCTCGTCGACCTCAGGGACGGCTGATCGGCTATGCGCGCGTCTCGATGGACGAACGACGACCGAGGCCCAGGAGATTGAGCTCCGCTCGGCCGGCTGCGACGTCATCGTTCAGGAGCACGGATCCGGGGCCTCGCGCGCGCGTCCAGCCCTGTCCAAACTGCTTCGGGAGATCAGCGCCGGGGATACACTCATAGTCGTGCGGCTCGATCGTCTGGCACGATCCGTTAGCCATCTGCTCGAGGTGATCGAGGATCTGACCGCGAAGAACGCGCATTTTCGATCCCTCCGCGATCCGATCGACACGTCGACGCCGCAGGGAATGTTTTCGCTCCAGGTGCTCGGCGCCGTGGCGCAGCTCGAACGCGCACTGATCTCCGAACGAACGAAGGCCGGCATCAAGGCGGCAAAATCCAAGGGAAAGCTGCCCGGCAATCCCGGCATCCGGGAACGGCGTCCCGAGGCGCTGGCTAAGATGACCGCGGCGCAAAGAGCGGCTTACGGAGAACGCGTGCAGGCAACGGCCGATCAATGGCTTCCTACCGTTCGGCGCATGCGGCCGGATCACACCTGGGACGACATCGCCCGCGTATTGAACCAACGCGGCCTCGACTGGACGCCGGAGCGTCTTCGCCGCGCCGTGAAATGGATGGTCGCGGAGCGCATGGCCGATGCCGCATTGCTCCGCAAATCCCCACCCCGCCTGCCCGAGGATCGGTTGATGACGCTGGTCGCCGGTATCCATTCGTCGAACCCGAACCTGACGCTTCGCGAAATCGCGGCACTCCACGTGGCGGCTCCAAATGGTCTCCCTCGTCTGTGAAGAACCTCATCGACCGTGCCCGCCGATCGGGATTGATCGCCACTGCCAGCGACACAGGCGCTCCTCTCACCTAACATCGCGCCAGTCATCGCGATTTCGGCCTCTTCAGGCTCTTCAACAGCGAATCCGAGACCTGGAGGCGGTCTTCGGCTTCAGCCCCACCATCCTGCTTATCAACGGGCCTTTGCGCATCGGGTTCGGCCGACAGCTCCGTCTCTCGATGGAACGAAAGCAAGGCATTGAGAATGGCCAACGAACGGTCCGTCGCGCCGAGCAGTTCTCGGCTCGCGGATGCTCTGAAATACCTGCCACTTATTGACGATCGCGTCTTTCGGCATCGCCTTTGCCTCTGCCTGGCTTGCAATTTGGCCAAGCGTCACCGGCCGCCGCCCAAAGGGCGTCGTCGAGATATGCGTCTGCATTGTCCTTCACCTATCGCTAGGCAAAAGAAAACTGCTCGCCGAAACGGCGTTTTCCCTCACGGGACTCTTGACTGCGATTCGCGGAAATGCGATTCTCTGTTTGCGATGACTGAGAAGGGCTTCCGGACGCGGTTTCGGGGGCCTTTTTCTTTTGCGGTTTCTCTCTTCGTTTCCTATTTCTCCGATTGCCTGAACGCCGGATACAGGCTGTCCAGATTGCTCGAAATCCACTCGCCAAACGGCCTTGCATCCTTCTCAGTAAGATCGAGGGAAAAGCCTTTCGGTCGAGGTTTAGCGATAACGCTAACTGCGTTGTCATCTGGAACCCAGGCTTTGCCATTGGGCTTCGCCTTGGTTAACTTCGTCTTAGGCTTATCACTCTCAAGGAATTTCGTAATAAGTTCCAAACGCTGATCACCGTCGGCTGATTGGAACTCAGGCGACGCCATTAACTCTTCAGCCCGCTTGTTTGAGGCAGCATCTCGGAATTTGATAGCAATGACCGCAGTCAACTCGCATAGAAGCGCAACGACCTACCTGAAGCAACACGTGTCGTGACGCTTGAGTGAATTCAATCGTCTCCAAATACCCATCGACCATGATCGGCAACAGACACCGGCAGAATCTTGCTTTCAGCATCGCAAAATGGTTTAATTGCAAGGGTTTGTTCCCGCAGCAAGATCGGCAAAAAATGAGCATTCTCGAGACTCCGTCGCGGATTGAGCCGCTGTTCTTCGAGGACAGCATTCCCGCCGTCCTGGCTGATTTAGCGGTCGAACTTCAGCGGGAGGCGGGCAACCTTGGTCGCAACCTTCATCCGGAATCGGCTGCCGAACTGGCCGATCTCGTCAGGATGATGAACAGCTATTACAGCAATCTGATCGAAGGCCACAATACCCGTCCAAAGGACATTGAACGAGCACTGGCTGGCGCCGAGATTGAACCCGAACGGCGGGCATTGGCCCTTGAGGCGAAGGCTCATGTCGAAGTCCAACGTGAGATTGATGCCCTGTATCGGCGCGGAGAGTTGCCCAGCCCAACGTCGATGGATTCCATCAAATGGATCCACAAGCAATTCTATGCCGAGATGCCCGACGAATTCCGCTTCGTTGAGCGGCCTGACGCCACAAAAATGGAGATTGTGCCTGGAGAATTCCGCAGTTTCCCTGATCAGGACGTTACTGTTGGCCGACATCAGCCACCTTCATCCGACAGGGTGCAAACATTCATGGAATGGTACCAAAGACGGTTTGCGACAGCCGAAAAACAGGCAAGCCTTCGCATCATCGCCATTGCCTCGGCTCATCACCGATTGAACTACATCCATCCGTTCCCCGATGGGAACGGGCGCGTATCCCGTCTGATGTCCCATGCCATGGCTCTACAGGCGGGCATCGGAGGGCAGGGGCTATGGTCGATTTCCCGCGGGCTAGCTCGTGGCCTCAATGATCGTGGCGAATACAAGCGGCTCATGGATCACGCCGATAGCCCGCGGCAGGGAGATCTCGATGGCCGCGGAAACCTGTCTCAGAAGGCATTAAAAGATTTCTGTGAATGGTTCCTAACGGTGGCGCTCGACCAGGTGCGCTTTTCGACCAAGATGTTCGACCTTGATCGCTTGGAAGATCGCTATCGCTCCCTCGTTCGCGATACGTCCGACGACAGACGAGCACCCGACCTCGTCTCAGCTGTGTTGAAGCATGGATCGCTCGCTCGGGGAGAAGCCAATCTTGTGCTGAAGACCTCGGAGCGGACAGCCCGCGCCACACTCAACGAACTCGTGCGGCAAGGTTTCCTGAAGTCGGACAGCCCGAAGGGTCCAGTTCGAATCGCATTCCCCCTCGATTATCGGGAACGCCTGTTCCCGAACCTCTTCACAGACGCGGAGGTCGTTGTACCTGAGCCCCCTGATGTGCGGTACGGCTGAAAAACGGCACACTTGAATATCACACCAGTCTGTGACGATGGCGATGCTTCTCATCCCCGACGCACTTCGCCTGACCCATGAACCGGTCGCCGATTGCGCCCGTTACGACCGTTTACGGAGGACAAACCACCATGGAACGCATGCAGGTTCTGAATTTGATGAGCAGTCTCAAGCTCTACGGGATGCGTGTCGCCTATGACGAGATCATGGGCAATGCGATCAAACGTCAGCACGAGCCGCCGAAGATTGTCGGTGATCTGCAGCAATCGGAGATTGCCGAGAAACAGGCCCGGTTCACAGATATCAACTGACTGTTGCCAAGCTGCCACTGGTCAAGGACATCGAAAAATTTGATTTTGCCGGAACACCTGTCAATGAGGGGTTGATCCGGGAACTGACGGCAGAAACCTTTGTGGCCGATCAGCGCAACATCGTCCCCGTTGGGGACACGGGAAAGGGAAAGCCGCATTTGGCTATCGCCATTGCCCGCGCCCTTATCCGCTCCGGCACAGGACGATGGATGAGTAAGTTCGCAAAGGTGGCAGTGCCGGTCGCATATGGTGATCAGGACGATACCGAGATTGAACTGCCTTATTCTTCTGACCCCATAGTGGAAGGGCCAACGCGCCGATTCCGGAGAGAAGCAAGGGCCTGCGAAAGACTTTGAAACGCGGAGATTGTGAAACATTGAAGCGCTTGACTTTAGGACGCCGAATAGAGAAGCCAGCTCTTCCCACAGTTGGAGCGCACGCCAAAAAAATAGGGGCGGCGGCATCCCTATTACTACCCGTCCGTCTATGCATTTATAGGTCGCGAGGAAAAAACCTCACAAGAGGGCGTCATAAACTCGAGAGGTATGACGCATGCCTTGATATTGAAAATCTTTCGACGAGAGGACTATATATGATTAACAAAGTGATTTCTGCTTCTGCAGTTCTGCTCGCCATGTCCGCGTATGGCGCGCAGGCACAGGTCATCAACGGTGAGGTAGTTATGTATGACAGCACCTACGATACGCTCACCTTAGATGGCGGTCAGTCCTTTGTCTTGCGGCCTGGGCGTAAGCCAACCGTTCGCTTGGGTGAACGGGTTGTGGTTACCTCCGTCGATAACCACAACGGGATACATTATGTCGATTATATCGGACCGGCCACCGCAGATTGAAATAGCAGATTAAGGTCACGCCTGATTGGCGACGATTTTAGCCACCCATCATTCGACGGTGATCGCCATCAGCGATGGATAACTATCGCCTTCGGGAAAAACGCCGATCCGGCCTGACCTGCCACTGAACTTTCATCCAGCGGCGATTAGAGCCTCGGCGGTTTTCATTACGCCACTTGGCGCGGTGGGAGCAACCGGCGAAAACGCGTAGCCTTCATCTTGCGCAGCGTTGGAGCCGGTTGCGGCGATGGTTCCGGCATAGCTTGCCGGGGTCAGATATCCGAGCGATGAGTGCGGCCGGGAATGGTTATAATCGTCTGCCCATTCGGCGCTTCGCCTCGGAGACTTCCATGCCACCGTATTTGGCCTTCCAATTGTAAAAGGTCGCTTCTGAAATTCCGTGCTTGCGGCACAGGTCCGCCACCTTCGCGCCAGCCTCCTGCTCCTTCACTACCGCAATAATCTGCTCTTCCGTAAATCTCTGCTTCTTCATGTGTCCGTCCTTTAATGGGCCGGACTCTAATCCAAACTGGAGGAAATTACCCGAGGCAGGTCAAAAGCGGCCGATCCAGATCAATTTCAAAACGGCCATAGGGATTAACGTGAGCGTAGCGGAGCGGTGTCAGCCCACGATGATCCTCCGGCGTCATGCGCGCTGCCCAGGCTGGATCGCCGAGCACGGATTGCAGCACACGCGTGTTGACATAGACGAGGCAGTTCTGGAGCAAGTGCAGCCCCAACACTGAGATTTCCTGAGCCTCCATCCGATTGGTCGCCACCTCGCCACCCTTGCCGAAAAACACGAAACTGGTGGCGCTATTCCAGTTCTCGACCACATTCAGGTTTTCATGGATTTCCTGCCTAAACGCCTCCATGCGCAAATAGCGGCATAGGAATATTGCCTTAATCGCGCGGCCCAATTCTGCAAGCGCCTTGTAGGTCGGACGCATGATCTCCGACCGGGCGAGACGGCGCAGGATCGCCTCCACATCGGCAATGCCGCTATGCATGACAGCAGTATGTTTGACCATTTCGTCGTACTGCCGCTCGATGCTGATCCAGTCAATTACATCCGACAGGATCGGAGCCAAATTCGCCAACTCGCCTTTCATGCCCGTTCGTGGCAGGCACAGTTTCTGGCGCGAAATCGCCTTCAGGCGCAGTGCCAGTTCGAAGCCAAGAAGCCTGCAGAAGGCAAAGGTCACTTCGCTTTGACCATGGCTGTCCACGTATTGTCGTTGGAATTCAAGATCGGTGCAATGGCGCAGCACTCCTTCAATCAATCATAGCAGCAATCTCAGACGACGAACAACACCTCTGTTGCGAGAGCATCCAACGCCGCGACAACAGAGACACGGATCATTCTTCTTGCGCCAAGGTCGAACGGAATACGCACGCTATTAGGTCGCCCCCTCCATCACAGGAACGTAAAGCTTGTTCTCCGCAAGCGACATGATGACGGCGTTGCGCTCAAGCCATTCCATTCCCACTATTCCTTTGATGTTAAGGGGCGGCACGATGAAGCTCGTATCAAGATCCGCGAAGCCCCTCGGAAGATAAACCGACAAGGGCTGGTTTCCAGCCTTCATGGAGACAATGTCGTGTGTGAAGCATGTCCGCGTCTCGCCGATCTGGCTACCCAAGGTCGTGCATTGCTTGTCGCTGAAACGCAGACCCAATGATTGGGCATAGTTTTTGTCGATAACGCTGCCGGTGGTTCCGGTGTCGACGAGAAAGTTGACCTGCTCCTTTCCGTTTATTGAGACGGTGATGTATCTGTATGTTTCGAAGGACTTGAGCGCAAAGGTCCGGTATTTGAGCGCGCTTCCCTTCATATAGTCCTCGACGGCTCCCGGCGGAACGCTGCCATAAACCTCACGAGCGCCGAAGTCCAGCCACAAGCCGAGCTTCTCCATCCAGTGCGCTCCGAGATAGCTGCCGCGCAGGGTTTGCTCGCTAAAATAGATCGGAAAATACGATATGGGCGGGAGCCCGCCGAGATAGAGTCGATCGAGCACCTTTTCTTTTCCGGTCAACGCCAGTTTGTCCGTCAGTTCCCTGCCGATATTGTTGTCCGGGTCGCCTGAATCGAATCCGAACGGCGTTCCCACGCATTTTTGTACGGTTGGACAAAGCACAGCGTCCACGATCATCCCTCCGCCGGAATCGAGCGTATAGGGGATGATGACTGAACCGCGATTGGCGAGGAAGGCCGCCAAATCGTTCTGGTCGGCAGTCTCTCCCGCGAGAGCGGGGAACAGGCATAAGCCGAAGCTGAGCAGTAGGGCAGATCCATCAATTTTCATGATCGGATTCATCTGTTGCTTATGGGCCGCCTAGGGAAAAGCAGCATTGTTGCGTTTTAATATTAGGCAGTGTGGACTTCAGCATTACTCTGGATACCCATTGTGGAATTGGCTGCAAGAGCGTAGCGGCATCCAAGGCTTGGGTTCGGAATAGCAGTTCCTGATTAGGCGTGGCCCTGGGCGCCGATCTTTTCCGCCTACTTGATTCATGTGGTCGTCAGTACAGCTAACGATTTAGCTGCCCCGTCTCATTCTTGGGCGATCAGGTCTTACTATATAATAGGCTATCAACGCTGATATGATGGTAACTGATGAATCCACCCAAAACGACATTGGTGTGCCAAGATAATGAAGTGCGGCTCGCATGGAAACTAAACATACTAAAAACACAAACGCGAAATAAATAGATTTCATAATCGCTTCCCTTGCCTGAATATACTGGAGGGAGATACCCCTCCTACACGTTGCATGATTTCGCTTATTCCAATGTTTTCCAGTCTCCCAACAATGCCAGTGTTTCGTCCTGAGCCAGGTGCCATGACCACCGGACCCGCCATTCCATTAGCTTCTGCCACCGCTTTCGTTTCCACCGTAGCCCATGGGATCCGGCCCCGAACCTGTCAATTCCCGTGCCGTTCGTATCGTACCCTGTTTAGACTGAGCCGTTGTCAAAGCCTTTGCCAATAATGCTGGCCCACCGCTCCAGTAAGAGTTTCAGCAACTATACCTCCCACTCCGCCAAGGAGACCTCTCATAACTCCGCATGCTGCAGCTCCAGCATCCTTACCGATGCTTCTAATTGCTCGCACAACACGGCTTTCAGCAATAATCATCCAAATTTCTTCAAAGAAATAGGGGCGGTGGCGCCCCTATTTCTTTGAAGAAATTTGGATGATTGTACGAGCTAAAAAGCATGGAGACCTAAAATGCGCGGGTCTCTCGCAGGCCGTCATTCAAAGCCGAGCCCGATCGCCGGCGGTGACGTCAAATGTGATCCCTGTGCGCATAGGGAATCGTCGCACATTCGAGAACCAATGGGAATCCGACATTGGATTCATTCGTCTCGATCAATCCACTAGGCCAGGCCCAGTCGGCCCAAGGTTGCGATTTTGGCCAAGTGAAGAACAGATACGGAACGCGGATTTACGTGGGCCTGTTTCACGCGTTTGATTGCTCAGAGAAACTCACCAGTGCCCGGCAAACAGTCATCCTGGAAACATTGAGATCACGCGCGACACTGGCCTTGCTGGCGCCGGCGGCAATTCGCCGCCGGATTTCGTCGTCGTCAACGTTGTTCTTCGACATGACGCTCTCGCACCCCTCCGCAAGCTCGGCCTTCCTCGTCAATTGCGCTTAGAACTCGCGCATGGCTTGCGAGGTGATTTCGACAGCGGTGAGAACAGATATTCCAGGATCCGGCGTTTTCCCGTTTTGACCTCGACCGTGACGGCCATGCTGGGGTGTCAGCGGCATGGCCACAGCGTAAGTAGCGTAAGACCGAGCGCATGGACTACCGGGTGATCACTGGCTTTTGTGCAAGAAGTCTTTCGCCGGAATAATCGAAACAAAGGGACGGATAGTTGGACCCGCCGCAGCCCGATGAAACTCCAACGGCAGATCTTGTCAGCAAAAATAGGGGTGATGGCATCCCTTTTTTGTTACCCCTAATAATTGGTATGCTGCGTGCTTGATGTCGCTTAACTCAGCGCTTGCTAAGGGCAGGTTAAATATGAGCTGGCGTAGCTTCTACGCTTGAGCTTGGAGAAAGTTTCGGGGCGTTCTGCCAAATATGTTGCCGGTATGGACCGTGTTGGTCTGGTCGTAGGTCTACGTTCCAAGAGGCGGACACAGGAAAGTAAATTTTGAAGCGCAAGAATGGATGAAACAATGACTACTCATTCAAAGAAACCCGATGGGCCGGAAGTCGATCAGTGGGGTGTGCCGTACGCCAAAACCCGCGACTGGACTGATGAAGAGGTCGCGGTCGCGGTGGAGTATGTGAAAAAGGATATCCCTGAAGCGTGGGCAGAACTGGAACGGCTTGAAGTGGCCACAGGCGATCTGCGGGGGTCAGACGCGATCGGACTTCAGTTCGCGACGCTCGCCGAGCTTCATCCTGAGTGTGAATTTTATGAGATAGGCCAGCTTGAAAGCAAGGTCCGTGCTGTCCGGCGCGCGCAGTTGGGCCTGAAGTAATCTCCCGGAGAAATTTATTAAGGCAAACCCATTAATTCTTGATCATAATTCTTTGGTCTACGCGTGGAAGGCGGGCGGACAGGCTCTTCTGGACAAGTTCGCAGCCTATGCCAAGGCTGCCGGCTATGACCTTGTCATAACCGATGTCGTTCGAGTTGAAATAGAACGCGGCCCCCAAGAGGCAAATGGCTGGATGCCAACGGCATCAAACCAAGAACAACATCGAGTTTCCAAAATACGAGGAATACCAAAGCAAAAGAAAGCCGGCTGATCGACCACACCAGTCTTGCACCGCGAGCTCCGAATGACGAATAGAAAATTATCCTCTGTCCTGTCGCTGATTGAAGAAAGGCGCCGCGAACATAGCAAACCATCTGAACGTAAAGATGTCCGCTTCGTAGCCCTCGTGGTCGAAGGGGGTGCAATGCGCGGGGTCGTATCCGGTGGCATGGTCTCGGCACTAGAGCAACTTGAGCTAACCAACTCAATTGACGCCGTTTACGGATCCTCAGCGGGAGCGATAGCAGGCGCCTACTTTATCGCAGGACAAGCGACGTACGGCACAACGATTTATTATGAAAACATAAACAATAGCAATTTTATCGACATAACGCGCGGCTTTGTAGGCAAAAGTGTAGTTTCGCTAGAGTACCTTCTCGATGATGTATGCGTGCATCAGAAGCCTCTCGATTGCGACGCCATTATCAAATCGCCGATTGAGCTGAATGTGGTTGCTGCATCGCTTTCAGCGCAAAAAGCAATAATTCTGAAGAAATTTAAGTCTGGCGAAGAATTAAGGACCGCATTGAAGGGAAGCTCAAGAATACCTTTTTTTGCTGGATCACCAGTCGAATGGAACGGGGACCGTCTCTTAGATGCATCTCTATATGAATCGATACCCTACAAGCAAGCTCTCGCAGATCCGCGTGTTACAGATATACTGGTTTTGCTAACTAGACCTAAGGGAAATTTGCGTAGCGCTCCGGGATTTGTTGATAAATATTTCGTTATTCCTTATTTGCGTAAGCTGAGTCCTATTATTGCAGACCATTACTCTAAGAGGGAGGTTGATTACAAAGATGAGCTTGATGAGCTCGCATCTCTCTCCGTTGAGACTGAAGGCGGCAAGAACGTGTTTATGATTCAGTTGGCTTCTACCGACATCAAAGTTTCATCGTTGGAAAAATCTCGGAAAAAATTAGTTCAAGGTGCCGTCTCTGGCTTTAAGGCCGTCTATAATTCGTTCGGATATCAGGCGGATGAATTCATTGAAGTGATCGTACCATACAGGCAACATCGAACCTTGGTATGAACCGTGCTGCCGCCTTTCCGCAACTCTTGGTTGGTCATTCGATTGCCAGTCAGCAGGTCGAACAGATGCAGAAACTTCGCGTGCTGGTCGCGCAGCAGTCGACCATGATGGGCGCCTGGTATTAGTCCGAACAGGCGGCCAAGGATCTTGCGCAGAACAAGCGAGAGCAATTCTTCAACAGTGCGGCGCCCTCGACCTCTGGTGGCAAGAAATGCAGCCAAGGTGGTAGGCGAATGACCCAGGTTAAGCTCCCCATCGTCATCGTTATCGTCATCGCGATCGTTTCCGCCGTCGCCGGCGGATCAGTTTTCTTTGATCCGCTCCCCGCAATGTCACGGCGCGGATAGAGGCAGACATAAGGGCCATCCTCGCGAAGAGGATGGCCAAAGTCCCAACCGACCCAAAGGCGGGGCAACGCCCCTTCGTCCTATCATCTTTCTCGGGGTTAGAGTATTCTGTCAAGTCTTGAGTATTTGCAGATCAAAGGCGCCGCTTTCGGTCCACCTCTGAATAAAGTCTTGCACTTCTCGGCGTGTTTTCAGATGATATTTGATTTTTGACGCTGGCAAGGCTTGATAAAACGCCAGAGTTCTCACGCGTCCGTGGGTCCGATAACGCAAGACATGTCGGAAAAATCCTAAATCAAAACGTCTTTGCAGCCATCTGCCATATCTGGACGATTTAGTCCCCGGTACTGAAGGCTGCGGCGGATAGTACGGACGAGCCTTATCGATGTTGCGATATCGAGAAAAATAATCATGTCAGCGAGAGAAGCGCGGTATTCCATGGACTTGGTATGATTGCCTTCCATAATCCATTCCGGTTGGTTGGCTACCTGAATGACGTCCTGATGAACCAGGTCATGTTTGCGTAGTTGCCAACCGGGGTCGTAGTAAAACCAATCAATGTGAACGATTGGAAGTTTGGTTATGCGTGAAATCTCACGGGCGAGACTCGTCTTGCCGGAGCCCGATCCGCCAATAATCATAATTCGATGCAGTGTATTTTCCATGATGACTTTCTTGTTAAAATCCAACATTGCGCTTCGTGGGGGGGGGGCACAAGTGCTTTCAGGTTACTGACCGCGCGCGCCGTCCAAGCAGGCGCTGCCCATCCAGACGTAATTCGCCTGTATGGCTGACAAACCGATACAAGGTTTGTCAAGTGATCCCCAGGTTGAGGCATAGATCGGCCACTTTCGTTTCCGGATCTCCCATTGCTGCTTGCGCAAGGCGCAGTTTCGCTGGCGTCATCTTGAAAGGTGCGCCGCCTTTTCGGCCACCGCCCGAGCGGCCACAAGCCCCGCTTTGGTGCGTTCGATGATCAACGCCCGCTCGAATTCCGCCAGCGCGGCGAAGATGCCCAACACCAATCGTCCGTTTGCTGTCGAAGTGTCGATCGTCGCACCTTCACCAGCCAATACCTTGAGGCCAATATTGCGCTTGGTAAGATCATCGACGAGATTAAGGCGAATCCAGGACCGCCGGCAACGCTAGCGTCAATTATAAAATCAGATTGGAATTGGACGGATGCTGCGCTCGGCTTCATAAAAGGAATACTGGACGTGGAGGTTCATGGCCAGCCCAATACGATGCCCGCAGGAAATTCACGAAAATATGGCGGTGGAGGCCGCGATAGATAGTCGGCTCTGCCTGGTGATCTCAGAACAGGCAGCTCCAACACCGCGAACCACATCTGTCAGGTGCGAAGCTTGTTTGGCGGCCGCGATCGCAGCAGCCTGTTCCGGTTGATATCCTGGCCGGAACAGGCTGCTGCATCTCGTGAGGCGCTTTACCTGAACCGGGCGCCGTTGCCATGCGGAAACATCCCTTGAGGACCTTTTAGGGGCCAGAACAAGATTAGTGCGAAATCGTACGCTAACCGAAATTATGCATGTTTTCAGCAAGTTGCCGCTATGCCGAATATCAAATTCTTTTGGGAAATGCTATTTAGAGCCCCGTTTTTGGAACGAACACGGATCTCAAGCATCGTTTTCTCAGCTAAACGTACGATTTCGCACTAAACTTGTTCTGACCCGTTGTTCATGCGGGCATTGACGAGGCTGTTGGCGGCACTTTCAGCCGGCGAACTGGATATCGGCAAGCCGGACCAATATCGCCCACAGTAGTTGACGATAGAAGCTTCATTCTGGAGCAGGTAAGTGCGAAGATGAGCTTCCCGGTGGCGTCGCAAAGTCCGGGATGCTGATCTAATTGGGCGAGCATCTGAGTTACGGCTTCACTTGCCTCTCGCACATATCCGCTCCATAGGAGATGTCGAAGCCTGGGCACATGGACCGCGACGTTTTGTAGATAGACATCCAGATTTTGCAAATATCTGATGCCCTCCCAGGCCTGTTCGATGTGCCGCAGCCGCATAGATAGGTGAACCAGTCGAGAATATGCGTAACGGGCTGGCGTGTTGCGCGCTGACAACGATGCTTTGCAAGCCAATTTCTCCGTCGCTGAAAACACTGACGTCTCGGCCGGGCAGCCATCCCTGCGTCTTCTGGCGAGAAGGCCCGAATAACCGTCCGAGGGGAGAAGATTTCAATATCTGGCATCTGTCACTCCCATAGCCGGCCACCGTTCCGTGCCATCCAAGACGGCATCGCCGCCCTGTCGCATTACCTCACAAGGTAGTACCTCTCTGCCGATTCTTGATGAATTCGAAAGCCATGTCGCAGATAGAAATCCAAGGCCGGATTAGTGGTCAGGACGCTCAAGCGGAGCGGAATATCACCGCCCTCCGCATCCGCTATAACGTCCCAGAGAATTTTCGAACCAATTCCCCGCCGCTGAGATGTGGGCTCTCTGAATAATTCATCGAGCCATAGGTGGTCACTATGCTTCTCAACGGTAACGCAGCCGACATCATGGCCGTTATCGACGATGATCTGGCAGCCAACGATAGAGTTCCGCACGTCCAGATCAGGCGACCAGGAGCCCCAGAATGCAACCGCGTATTCACGCATACAAGTCTCTTGTAGCCATACGAGATAAGGCTTGTCGGCTTCGGTGGCCGCTCGCTTGGAAAGCATCGGCTTTACCTCAGAGTTTAGCAAAATCAATTATTTCCGCGAGGACTGTTGCGCAGACAATTGGGCTACGCTGCTATATTTTCAGCGCAAAGTCCAACGCTGTGGTCCGCTCCAGACTTCGAGGAGACGAACAACCGCGACGCCTGCAAGGCGTGCAGCCTGCGTGAACGCTGTACCAAAAGCTTCCGTCGCGTTTCGCGCATTGAGAATGAAGCCGCGCTCGATTGCATGGCGTCGCGTCTTGCCGCCCGGCCCGACATCCTGGACCGGCAGCGCGAAAGCGTCGAGCACCCGTTCGGCACGACCAAGCAATGGATGTATCAGGGAGCCTTCCTGATGCGCAGGCTGGCCCGTCATGCGAACGGCTGATGATGCGACGGTGCTCGCATAGGATCAGACCCTCTGCTGCGACAACAATACGGTCTGGATGAACTCGAAGGATGACGGGTCGGTTAATCAGTCCGTTATCGAATTTCATGGTGGGTTACATTTTATTGCTGTTTCACATTGTGATTTGATCGCTATCTGGCAGTGCGGCGGTCGAGCTGTCGCTAGACCAAGCTGAGCGCGGATCGAAAATCCTGTGCCTCCGCACAGACCAGATTGGATGCCAAACTGCCCGGATGTTCGGACAAGAATCGTTCTACAAGGCGGAAGCCCAACGAATACCCGAGCCATCGAGGCAGATCACCTCTGCCGAAGAACCAAGACTCGTGATTGTAGTGGGCCCTATCCCACTCCTGCGCGGCCAGTATCGCTTGGTTGCGGATTTCGCTTTCCGGCAGTTGCTCCCACGGCTCTGGCAGCCCGCCGAAAAGCTCCAGCACGAAGTGGCCTGCCAGCCCTTCCGACACCAGGGCCTCGCCAAGCGATGAACCGTAGCCTGGCCCGTCCCATCGGGCCGCGTGATGAAGCTCATGAGCGAACATGCGTTCAAGCGAGGCGTCAACGTTGGCTTGCAGCGCCGAATTTTCAGGATCGACTATGATGAAAACCACACCCGGCTTCGGGGCATATCCAAGATGCCCTTTCTCCGGGATGATGTGTTTTCCCGTTTGCACGACAACGTCGAGAGGCTGAAACGGCAGCAGGCCGGCGGCCTTCTGTTGGGTCTCTGTCAGGCGGTTGTGAAGCCAGTCATGGATATCGGTGAGCGCGCCGCGCGCGTCGAGAAAATGAAGCTTCATAATCGGCATGCCGTAATACGCCTCCTACTTGTCGGGACCGACGGTCGCCCGGTAGAGCGTGGAGCAATGCACGCCAGGAACGCAGCGACCTTAATCTACTGGTTTGCTTTCCTAGTTGATAAGGTGGCGGGCGTGCTCGATCTGCTCGGCACACAAGATCCACTGTGAAACAGCACCAAAGCGCGCGCCCATCGGCTTCTAGGATATCCTCTGAAAATGAAAGATGCTCGCGAAATCGGCGGAATCCCGATCGGCGCCCCAGTCAAAACCCTAATGTCTTTTTGTTATCAGCTGGTTATCTGAGCTTATGACGGGTTACATTTCAGCGCAGTTTCGCGCCACGGTCAGGCGCGCGGGCGCCGGAGAGGCGGTCCAGAAAGCGCGTCAGCGTATGAGGGCGGCGTGCGCGTGCGGGTAGGTGGGCGATTATGCCATCCACCGCATCAGTTCAGACATTCCAACAGCCCCCACCCCAGGTTCACACGACGCGTGGCCCTGGACGCACAACCCGCGGGGAGAAGCAGGTTGTGTGACCATCGCCAATTACCTGACAAGCCATTTCAAGGCATTGGGTACATGCGGTTGCAATAGCCGGTCGAGTGAGAAGCGTCCGCCGCCGGTCAAGACATAGGTAAGGCAAATGAACGCCCAAAGCGCCGGGTACTCCCATCCACCACCTGGATTGGCCCAGGTGAAGCCCATCGTATTGTGATGTCCCATGAACAGGGCTATCGTCAGGTAGAGAGCTGTACCCACTGCAGCAACGCGCGTGAAAAGCCCAAACGTGAAGCCAACAAATGCCCCGAACTCGCAGAGCCCCGCAAGCAGCAACATCTGTTCTGGTGAGGATGTGACTGAGGTGAAATAACCCAGGACGTCCTGATAGGCCTTGTCGCCCAAAAGCCCGAATTTTTCGGCAAAATGATGTATGAAATCGAGGCCGATATAAACACGTATCAACAGCAGATGGAGTTCCCGATTTCCGAACACGGGGAATTTTTCATTCTCGTTGGCCCTTTGATCAGATAAATCGCTGCCAATAATGCCGTCTCTACCTCTATCCAATTTTGGCACAGTCGATATCCTTTGGAATTTGTATACTCAGTATAATAAAGCAAAATAGTAAACATTATAGTAAAGTATCGCGAAGACAACTTTGTTTTACTTGACGTATGGGGCTGTTTTGAAATTCCTGCCGGATGGGAGCAGGTTGCTGTCATGGCTGTCACTTGGCAGGTAATGTCAAGAATTCGGCTGTTTGGTTCGCGTTGGGCACCTAATTATGAGAATGCCGGCCGTTCGATTCTCAAATTAACTGCATTTGCGAGGAGGCTTACAGCCGTCGACGCGGGCCATAAGCTTCTCCCATGAGATGGTTTTGAGGCCGGAAATATTGGGGCGCGTTATTCTCGCATTAAGTGACAATTTCGAAGAAATATTATCAAATTAACTGCCCATTCCCAAATTATGTGCCAGCCTATCTATCTGAAGTCATTGATAACGCGTTCTCATAACTAAGTGCCAAGTGACAGATGGCCAACTCAGGAGATAGCCATGTCCGAAGGCGTTATGTTGCTCTGGTTTATTCAGGTGGCCATCGCTACGGCCTTCGTCGCCGTGGACATCCGCACCACTCCGGAGGCCACGGTTATGAAGTGGGGCTTCGTTATCATCACCTTGTTCAGTGGCCTGTTCGGTGCGTTGCTTTACGTGCTCAGTTGCCGCGAACCGCTCCCTGGCACGCATGAACTATACGTCGCCGCCAAGTGGCGGCAGGTGGTCGGCTCCACGATGCACTGCGTCGCTGGCGACGGTATCGGTATTCTCGCAGCCGCTGTCATCACCTCCCATCTTGGCATTCCGACGTGGGTAGATGTGCTCTGCGAGTACGCCTTGGGATTCCTCTTCGGTTGGTCCGTTTTCCAGGCGTTGTTCATGAAGAGCATGTTCGGCTCCTATTTGGAATCCCTGCGCAACACGTTCATGTCGGAATTGCTGTCCATGAATGCCGTCATGGGCGGCATGACCGCGGTAATGGTGCCGTGGATGACGAGCGACATGCTTGCCATGAGTCCTGACGGCCCCCGTTTCTGGTTCGTGATGTCAATCGCCTTATGCGCGGGATTTGTCGTCGCGCTCCCCATGAACTGGTGGCTGGTGGATCATGGTCGCAAGCATGGAATGATGACCGTTCGTCCCAACGGTTCTCCAGTGCCGCAGGTTTCCGCGGTTGCTCACGCCGGCGCTACGCTTTCCAGACATCACGAACATGGCTTGGGCAGCACCGGTCGCAGCTTGCCAACGGTCCATCGAGACGTCCACGAACACCAAGGCGACATGCCAAGTGCGGCGTCGCCGGACCAACAGGGCCATGCCATGGGCAAGCCCGCCAGTCGAAGCCAACTGATGTTGATGACGGTGATTAGCTTTCTCATATTCGGTGTAGGCCTTCTCGTCGCCAGCATCCTAGGCGACCTCACCATGCATCACTGAGCAGAATCCGATCTGTTAAGGGCTTCTCTGCCGCTTTCTTGCTCCTGAGCTTGGGGTGTATCGGGGTGTGACATGCCGAGGAGATCGCAGAGCTCCACGAGAAACATGCCGTAATTGGCCCGTTCCTGGCCCTGCCATCGCTTGATAAAAGCTTCTACTCGAACTTGCGTCTCTTTTGTGCTCACTCACGTCCCCTTGCCGCCGCTCTCCATTCAACTGGTGTGGCGCGACGTCGAAGGAAGGAGCGCCGACCCGTGCGGACGAGGACAGGAGCGTTTTGAACCGCCCCGGGTTTGCCGGAGGCTATTTGGTTTAAGTTATGCAGCCAATGCCGGTTCGTCCAGCATGGCGTAATATCGCTCCTCGGCTTCGGCTGGGGGTATATTTCCGATGGGTTCCAGCAGCCGTTG
>NZ_QOZG01000018.1 GCF_003335045.1 Paramesorhizobium salinisoli | reverse complement strand
TACAATGAGGTTCGGCCACATGGTGCGATTGGCAACAAGGTGCCGATCTCGCTGATGAAATCGGGAGGCGCAACCAGCCCGCCTCCCTGAAGGGAAGCCGGAAAACTCCAGCCTCCGCTGGTCCAAAAACCTGGGGCGGTTCAAAAACCGCCGAGGCTCTAATCCATCCTGGAGGAAATTACCCGTGGCAGGTCAGCCACGCGACCGGCCAAGTGCCTCGGCCTCCTGAGTCCCCTTTTTTGCCGACCACACAATGGTTATCCGGATGACAGTACTGTTGACCATGTCGGCGCTTCGATGCCACTCAACCTTATTCCGATTGCGTCATGAGGCCGGAACTCGTTATTGTCGACTGCCAAATCGCGCGTGCCGGCTAGAATATCCGCGTCCAAGCGAAGAGATTTATATCACGGCGATGGGAGCTGTTCATCCATGACAAGAACATTGGGCGGGGACTGAAAATAGGGGTGATAACGCCCCTTTTTTTTCGAGACAGAGTGGATATTCTGCGCTGAACATTTGGCGGATATTGATATCGCATTTTGGAATATTCCTACAACTCGATACCTGTAATAATCTACATGTTGACCGACCTATTGACCTAACTAGGCCGCGTCGACTGTCTGGAGGCCCCTACCTCCAGAATTAGCCGGGCTTTTCAGCCCGGCTTTTTTAGGATAAGCCAGCGACAGCCTCAGCGCCGGAAGGCTATCTGCCGACGGAGTGCGATCAGATTCAGCTTGCCACAGGCCCGATTGCGGAGCGCCTTCGCAAGCAGTACGCCGACCGCACGGCCGGGCTTTATTTCGAGTCGGCCGAAACGCGCATCGTGCAGGCGGGCAGGCCCGCTTCAAACAAACACCTTGAACGGTTCAGAACGCGGGATCCCATGGATTGATGACCGTAACACCCATGGCTCTAAAGGGAGCTTCGTCTCTTGTAGCGACAGTCGCCAAATTGTTGGCGCGGGCTATACCTGCAATGGCTCCATCAGCAAAGGATACGGACAAGCCGCGTCGCATCGCGGCCCCTGCCGCCGCGGCATAAAAGTAGGCGGCCGTTGCGTCGTATGGCAGAATCCTGCCGTAGAAATCCTGTTCGACAATTGCCGTTATAGCGTCATTTAGCTGTTCCTGGCGCTTTCCTTTGGGCATCTTATCTATGCCAAATAGCAGCTCTCCGACCGTGATCGCCGTGATATAGGTTGTGGTGCGATCCAGGTTGTTGAGCCAGTCCATCACGGCAGAATCCGGCTCCGGCTTCTGGGTCTCCGAAATAATGTGCGTATCGATAATAATCATGAGAAGTCGGCACCTTCGGCCGGCGTCTTGTCTCTCAGATTATCAAGTTCATCACCAAACGCATTTGACCACCTAGAGCGCAGATGATCGCCGAAGCCCTGCCCTGTTTCGGCAGCGGCTACCGTCGCTAAAATCGCCCGCACCTCAGCTTCCGCGCTGCGATGATTTTTCGCCGCCCGAAAGCGGATAATTTCTTGAACGCCATCAGGGATGTTCCGAATCGTCATGGTACCCATAATTTGCACCTTGCTGCTTTCATCATGTCAAGCAGATAGCATAATGATAGCAGTTTTTCAATATGCTTTCATACGGACCCATGGCCGACCATCGGGACTGTAACAAATATTCCCATTGGTAGCGGCGAAAGGCGCTACACCTGCGCGCTATTCTCGACGAAAGCGACTTTCGCAGCGCTTCCGCGATCGATTATAATCACGGATCCAGAAAGCATGATCGCCCCAGCCGCAAGCATCGGAGCACCAATGAGGCCAAGAAGGATTAGAGGCGGTCTCATAGCGAACAACTGCCAGACTGGTAGAATAGTGCCCGTGCCTGAACAGCACGCGGGAATACCAAAATGTCAAACCCTTGCGCCGGCATCTACCTTAAACGCCTGGCCGCCCCGACACTGAGCGGTAGCCGATCTCGAATATCCCCGCGTCCATTGCCGCCGGTATGGTTTGTTCGTTGTCATGTTCCTGCCGCGAATGCGAGAAGATCGCGCAGCCGCCAGCCCCCTTCCACGTGACGCCGCGCGGCTTTGCCGGACCAAACCTTTTGGCCATGATCCTGTTCGAGAAGTTTGGTCAACATCAGCCGCTGAACCGACAAAGCGAGCGCTACGCCCACGAAGGCATCGACCTCAGTCTCTCGACACTCGCCCACCAGGTCGGGGCCTGCACCACCGCGCTGCAGCCGGGTGTGCGCTGATCGAGGCGCATGTGCTTGCCGCCCCGAGCGTCTGATGGCGCCGACACCACCGTGCCGATCCTCACCCACGGCAAGACCGACACGGGCCGCATCTAGACTAATGTCAGGGATGACCGGCCGTTTGGCGGCAGTCACCACCGGCGGCGCGGCGGTGCAAAAGTCGGCCACCTTGGCGCGCGGATGAGACCCGTGGTGGGGCGTAGCCCGAGCGGGGGTCTCATGCGCGTGTTGTGATTTTTGAAGGATTTCAGTCGGCCTTTCGGGCGCGGCTTTAGGCGAGAACTCATATCATCCGGGGAAAGCCGATCCGCACGACATTCCCACTTCAGAGGGAGGATGGCTGGAATAGCCAACAGCCGTGTAGTGGTTTCAGATATTCCATGCGAGCATAGCTATTTATCGGCACCGTCTATTGCGGGAATATTGCGTGTCTGCGGCCTAAACTGCAGACCGGCACCCAATGGACACTCAAAAATCATGGGATTCGACAGTTGCATATAGGTCGTCGGTGACAAGCGTCGTGCCGTAATGGTGGCTACGTCATTGGGCGTGATCCGGTACTGGACTAATTCGAGAACGGGTGTCCCGTCAGGCATCACCGTAAGATGCTGATTAGCATAAGCGATTTGTGGCTTCGGCTCGGGCAATATCATGAAATCCCTGATAGGGAAGCCGCCGGTGGGCATGGTAGCAAGAGGCACTTTTCCGGCAGATTGACTGCATTTATCCAGATGGGAAACGGAGACGGTCGGTATTCCCGCCAAAAGGCGATCGTGTAGTTCGTCGAACTGGGAGGCTGTCGCCGCCTTGGCGCTTCCGATGAGAGAGAAAAGAGCCGTTGCCAGGATAGGCGTGGAGAGAATGCGAAGCATGTCTTTGTCTCGTGTACGTTTCGGAGGGGCAGTATCTATCTGCCAGCAGTCATTGTTATCCTAAACCGTGACGCCATAATGGCTGTCGTTGGAGTGCTCCCCATTTCGCTGGAGAATTCTGCTATTGAGAAAATGTTTGGTGACCCAGCCCCCCGCTGGAATGCGCGCGTGGAGTCATCCAATCCAGGCAGCGAAATCTCGACAGGTTCGGAAGCCGGCGGGATCCGGTACAGTTGCTCGAATGGTCGCGGCAATGATCGGCCCCACACCGGGAACCGCTGTCGGGCGTCGAGCGCCGTCGTCTTTTCTCAAGGATTTTCGATCGAGCCTTTCAATGCTTGCCTTCACGGTCTCGAATGCTCGACGAACTCTTTCAAAGCCATTCGCGCTTCACCCGGCAATCTCAAGTCACTGTCGTCGCGCACTATGGCGGCGAGGCTGATGATTCCGACCAGACCAGGCGCCCTGACACAACGGAATCTCTGCGGAAACCAGCTCGGCGTGAGCGTCGTGCCACTCCTCGTCTCCGGAAACTGCTGGACGAATTATGTCCATCTGGGTTTGCTGCCTGTTGAAACAGGCCACGCCCATATTGGCTCGCCGTTCTCCCTTGGCCAACATGAGCTTCGTTGGCGACCCCCGGTCAATCCCCTTTAAAGGCTCTTGCGATCTGGTCTGTCAAAGGTTTGAGAAAATATGACAGGGCCTTGCGTTCTCTGGTTTGGATGTGAACCTCGACGGGCATGCCGGGCACGAGTTTGAGGCCACGCAAGCGGGCGAGCTCGGAGGGAGGGAGTTCAATCTGGGCGGTGTAGTAGGCCACAGCCATCTGGCCGGGGGCTGTCTGCTGGTCCTTGGTCAGATCGGCAGAAATCACCGCGACGCGCCCTGTCAGCTCGGGCGTTGTCGCCTGGCTGAAGGCCGACAAGCGCACCAGCGCCGACTGACCGATCACGACCTGGTCGATATCCATAGGCGCGACCTTGGCCTCGATCGTGAGTGCATCAGCCTCGGGCACGATGAGCATCAGGATTTCACCCCGGCCGATAACGCCGCCAACGGTGTGGACCGCCAATTGATGTACGGTGCCGTCGATGGGCGCGCGGATGTCGATGCGCTGCAACTGGTCCTGGGCAGCGATCTTGCGCTCGACCAATTCGGCAATCTTGCCGTCGCTTTCGCGAAGCTCCTTGAGCACTTCGGTGCGTAAATCCTGATCAAGCTGGATGATCTTCAGCTGCGTCTCGGCGATCTTGCCCTTGGCCTCGGCAATAGAGGCGATGAGCTGTCCGGTCTCGCCTTTGAGACTGGCCGCATCACGCTGCAGCGCGATGAGCCGCGTTAGCTGGACGAGGTTTTGCTTGTAAAGGCTCACTACGCCCTTGAGTTCAGAGACGATCAGGGCCGTTTGCTCGTTCTTGGCGCTCTTCTGCGCTTCCAGTCCCTCGATCTGTTGGCGAAGCTGGGCCATACGCTCGGTTAGTTGGGCTTTTTGACCAGAGCGGGATAGGGCCCGGGCCTCGAACAGGCGTTGCTCTCCGAGCATGATTTTGCGCATACCGTCGCCATCCGCGGCCCGCGCCATCAAATCGTCGCTGAACGTGATCATTGCTGCGTCGTCGCGCTCGGCTTCGAGCCGTGCGCGCCGCCCCTCCAGTTCGTCGAGCGATTTTGTGACAACCGCCAGGCTCGAGCGCGTCACCGTATCGTCGAGACGCACCACCACGTCTCCGGCCTTGACCTTGTCGCCATTGCGCGCGTGCAATTCCCCCACGACGCCGCCCGAGGGATGCTGGACCTTCTTGAGGTTGGTCTGGACGACGATAGTCGCGGGCGCCAGCACGGCGCCGGCAAGGTTAGCGGTCGCCGCCCAGCCGCCGCAGCCGACGATGAGCACGGCGCACATCGCGATGCCTGCGATCAGATGCCGACGCATCGAAGGCAAAGCGGGCGCGTCTTCCCGCGGCGGGCTGAGGGCGGCGGATTTGCTCATTTGGCCGGCTCCGCAACAACGCTGAGGCCACCTTGATGCAGCCCCGAACCGGCTCTCTGCACGGTTTTAGCCAAAACCTCGTCCTTCGGCCCAAAAGCCTGCACCAGTCCGCCCGCCATCACGGCCAGAATATCGACCGCAGCGATGGCGCTGGGCCGGTGGGCGACCACGACGACAATGCCGCCGCGATTGCGGATGCCGTGGATGGCATGGGTCAGGGCCGCTTCGCCTTCCGCGTCGAGGTTGGAGTTCGGCTCGTCGAGTACGACGAGGAACGGATCGCCGTAAAGTGCGCGAGCGAGCGCGATACGCTGGCGCTGGCCGGCTGAAAGCGAGGTCCCGTCCTCGCCCAGGCGGGTGCCGTAGCCATCGGCTAGATGCAGGATCATCTCGTGTATATTGGCTGCCTGCGCCGCCGCGATGATGGTCTGGGGATCAGGATCATGCGCGAAGCGCGAGATGTTCTCAGCCACTGTCCCGTCGAAGAGCTCAATATCCTGGGGCAGATAGCCGATATGCTGGCCGAGTTCAGCCGGGCTCCATTGATCGAGCGCCGCACCATCGATGCGAACGATGCCGCGCATGCTCGGCCACACCCCGATCATCGCGCGCACCAGGGTCGATTTACCGGCAGCACTGGGGCCGATCACGCCGAGCCCTTGCCCCGCCTCCAGCTTGAAGCTGACATTCTGCATGATCGGCAGCAATGATCCCGGCGCGCCGGCGGTGAGACCCTCCAAAATCAGCTCTCGCGCCGGCGACGGCAGTGACATCGGTGCATGGCTGGGCGGCAGTGCGTCCAGAAGCTTGATCAGGCGCTTGCGGCTCTCTCGTGCCGCCATGAAGAACTTCCAGTTGCCGATCGCCGTCTCGATTGGTGCCAGCGCGCGCGCGGAGGCAATCGAACTGGCTATGATGGCGCCCGCCGAGACCTCGCCCTTGATGGTGAGCCATGCACCAAGCGCCAGAATGGCCGATTGGAGGAAACCCCGGAACACTTTTGAGATGGCGCCAAGGCCGCCGGTGACGTCGCTGGCGCGCTGATGCGCCGCCAGATGCGAGGCGTTGGCGGTGAGCCAGCGCGCCTGCAGCCGCCCACCAAAACCCATCGCATGCAGGACTTCCGCGTTGCGCCGTCCAGCGCTGGAGAGCGCATGGCGCTTGTTCGCCTCAATCATTACCTCCCTGGCGGGCTTGCGCGATTGCAACTCCGTTATCAGGGTCAGGCCGATCAGGACAAGCGCGCCTGCGGTAGCGAGCCAACCTAGCCAGGGATGCAGCATGAAGACGAAGGCCAGATAGATCGGTATCCAGGGCAGGTCGAGCAGAGCGCTTGGCCCCTGCCCGGACAGGAAGCTACGCATCGTGTCGAGATCACGCACCGGCTGCAGTCCATCGCCGTTGCGGCCCATGCGTAGCGGCAATTGCAGCACGATGGCGTAGATGCGCGCGCCGAGCTTCTCGTCGAGGCGCGAGCCCATGCGCACCAGAAGTCTGGAGCGGATGACGTCGAGGGCGCCCTGCACGGCATAAAGACCGATCGCGACGATCATCAGCGCCACCAGTGTTACCCCGCTGTGGCTGGGCAGCACCCGGTCATAGATCTGGAGCATGAACAGCGAGCCGGTCAGAGCCAACAGGTTGATCACACCGGAAAACAGGCCCACGCCCACCAGCCAGCCACGCAAGGAAGCAAGCGCCAACGCAAGATCAGAGCGGGACAAGGCCGAAGATGGGTTACGCATCATGCAGCGCTTTCAATACATCACTGTATTGAGTGTGATATTGACGGGTGAGCCTGCTTCGAACTGGGCACTGCCGCGTGCGACCAACCAGTTATCCGCTCGCTCCAAGCGTGCAACGATCTGCAGCGTTGGCGAAGCCGTGAAGCTTGCGGGCAGGCACAGGGAAAAACCTATCGTCTTTTCTCCGCCGCCGCTTTTGACGCGCGTTTGCGCGACGCGACGTTGCGCCTTATCCTTAATGGCAAAGTCCTCGAGATAAATCTCGAGATGACCTTGCGGAATAATTGCGCCGCCCGCAAACGTGACTGCGCCACGAATATCAGCCGATTGCGCAGGAATGGACCCGGCGACTGTAGCGACAGCCACAACTCCGGCGGCCATTAAGACTTTTCGGCAGTCGGTCTGGCGTTTCATCACACACTCTCCATGAATTATTGCTGTGCAAGGGGCGCCTTGAGAGCGCCCCTCCTGGTCTGGGTTAGATGACAATGAAGTCGGTAGCCGAAAGATTCAGATGCGGGCTGAGTTGCGCAAACTGAATGGCGGCAGCTTGTCCGGAGCCATCGGTGTCGTAAGACAATGCTCCATCGTTGGTGTCATAGATGATGCGGTCATTGGCATCATGCGCAACACCCGATGTAGCCTTGTAAAACGCGCCCAAGGGCAGAGGACCATCACCACCCAAGGCCTCAAAGATCCGGTGATCCAGCAGGATCGAATCGTCACCAACCTTGAAGTCCTGGATCCAGTCGACATTGCCGTTCCCAAGCGCTGTCGAGAAGCGGAAGGAATCTTCGCCTTTGCCGCCGATCAACGCGTCGGCCGCCAGCCCGCCATCCAGCAGATCGCTGCCGCAGCGACCGAAGATCGTATCGGAGCCGCCTTGGCCGGACAGCACATTGTCCGCGCCGTCGCCGGTCAATTCATCGTTGAAGTCCGAACCGGATAGATTTTCGATCGAGATATAGGTGTCGCCAGCGGATTTGCCGCCGCCCAATTTGATTTTGACACCGCTGCTGGCGTCGGAATAGTCCGCCGTGTCGCTGCCGGCGCCGCCATTCAATATGTCGGCACCGCCGCCGCCGGTCAGCACATCGTCACCCGCACCGCCGGAAAACTCGTTGATCTGGTTGTCACCGATGAGATGGTCATCGTAGGATGAGCCGACAACGTTTTCAAAGCCAACAAGGATGTCATGCACCAGAATGGCGTCGTCGGCCCCAACGATACTCATGTAGCCATCGGCGTCGCCGCCGCTGGCCGCGCCTTTGGCGAGATCGACCGTCACACCTTCGGGGCTGCCTGCGTATGAAACCGTATCGATACCGTCACCGCCATCCAGATAGTCTCGATCGGCGCCGCCGATGATCGTGTCGTCGCCGCCTTCCCCATACAGGATGTCGCCATCGTTGCCGCCATCGAGTATGTCATCGCCGTCGCGACCATTGAAATAATCGCCGCCGCCCTGGCCCCAGAAATGATTTGCTGCGGACGTGCCGATGAAACGGTCGATGCGGTCATCTGACCCGATCAGGTTTTCGATGCTGTCGAAGGTATCGCCCGAAGCTGTGCCGCCGCTGGCGACATTCGTTTCCAGATTGACGAGCAGCTGGAAGGGGCTCTCATGGGTGTGACCGTCGTGGCCGTGATCATGCTCGTCGTGATCGTGCTCCTCCATGCTATGGTTGCCCGCTTTAACGCCAGCGCCGCCCATGCCGCTGTAGTCGACCGTGTCGACGCCCGGGCCGCCCCTGAATCTATCGGCACCTGCCTGGCCGCTCAGCGTATCGTCGCCCTCGCCGCCATCCAGAATATCGTTCCCCTGTCCGCCATAGATCGTATCGTCGCCGCCGCCGCCATAGAGCGTGTCATCGCCGTCATCGCTCTCGGTTTGGTCTTCAAGATCCTCGGGGGGGATCGTGTTGTTGATGTCGCGACTGGCGAGCGAGTCGCGACCGCCGATGATGATATCATCGCCAGCCTGACCAAAAATCGTGTCGGAGCCGGCACCGCCGATGAGCGTATCATCCCCAGTGGTGCCCAGGATGATGCTGGTCATCGTATTGTCGCCGGCGCTGGGCGGAGTTGTGCCGCCGCCGCCCGGTGGGGGCGTCGTCGATGCATCGGCGTAAATGATGTTTTCGACGTTGGCGATGTCCCCGATCTTCAGGTCCCGGTTGAGCACGATGACCGTGTCGTCGCCGCCATTTTCTTCCTCGCCCACGATGTCGTCGATGGAGTCGACGAAATAGATATCGTTGCCGCCATTACCAGCCATGCGGTCGCCGCCACCGCGCCCGTCAAGCGTGTTGGCACCGTCATTGCCGATGAGGATATCGTCATAGCTGCTGCCGATGGCGTTCTCAATGTAGTAGTCAGTCCCATCAGCGTTGTGCCCGTCAAAGATCGACACATTGTTACTATGGCCGTTGACGCTGGAGAACTGTCCGGGACGCAGGTCAAGGATCGTACTTGCCGTGGAACCGGAAAAGTCGATCGTGTCGGTTCCGCCGGTGTCATGGATCGTAAAACCGATATCGTGCTGCATGCCCGAAGAGGTGAGATGGTAGTTATTCTGCGAACTGCCGAAGCCGTAGACATTATCGCCGGTGTTGAGTTCGATATGCTGATAGGTGCGCACCCCATTCTCATCGACAGTTGAGAAAAAGCGGCGGATGGCCGCTTCAATATCGGCCATGAGCGGCGTTGACGCCGACCAGCGGCTGGTTTCGCCGACATCAATCCCATCGAAATAGGACATGACGGTGTATTGCTGACGATCGTAGATCCAGGTGGCATGGTTCAGATAATTAATCTGTCCGCCGCTGGGACCGGCATAATTGTAGTTACCGGGATGGTTCAGGCCGAACTCATGGCCGAATTCATGGATGAAGGAATCGAACACATAGCCGCCAACATCTGTCCTGCTGGGCTCCGTGTCGTGGAACCGCTGACCTATGTTGACATAACGATTGTTAGAATAAGCGCTGCTATCATCCCTTTCACCCAGTTCCGGACTGACAACCTGCATCCAATCCGTTGCGCGGTTGTATGGCACATCATCGACGATTTCGAACTTGAGAGGCGTGACTGAAGCCCACGCCTCCAAAGCGCCGATCGCGGCGGCCTTGTAATCGGGATGATCATTGAGATCATAGAGATTGACCCTGATCGTTCCCGCGGCGATCTCTGGCGTCAGGCTTCTACGCAGCGCTCCAAGGTAATCGAGATAGGCCTCGTAATCGTCGCTTTTGCCAAATGGATTATCCGGCGTCTGGTCGTTCACCCACCATTGATCGTTATTGTGGTTTGATTGCGGCATCGTAGAGTCTCCCTTCTCACAACGGCAGGTAGCAGCTGCTTTGTTATCATCAAAAGTAATAGCTTGTGATTACCTGTTAACCCCTCCACTAAACATGCTGATTACCAAGTAATACCGGTAGTAAATAGGGGCGCCATCACCCCTATTTAGCCCGTTTGATGCACAGCACTGGGGCTTCAGCAGCGTGACGGGCCCTCTGGTCGGCGTTGTGGTGCTTTTGACGAGCCTCATCGGCGCCGGGGTTGATCGGTCGTAATTGGCTGGAGTGGTTTACGGGTTGCGATCGAGGACGATGTGCAGCATGCGCTGGTCGGGGCAGGATATCGGCAGGTGCAGGCGGATTTGCGTCTTCATCTCGGCCACCCGCGCGGCGATCTTGATGAGGCGCAATCGCAACGTGTCGAAATACGCGACGGCAAAGCTCGAGCGCTTCGGCATCGCGGCACGCAGGCCCCATATCAGCCAGTAGGCACCGGGCCATACCATCGACGACCCGTCTCGCTTTCGAAGTGCAACATCCGTAGGTGCCTAACTGTGTCTAACGCCACGACGTAAGCAATCCGGCGAAACGTCGGTCAAGTCTAGCGATAGGGCCATCGTCTACTGCGAACTTATCTCTTTGAAGCGGCGAGTGTGCTACTACATCGCACGAAGTGCTGGTGCGCTTTGAAAGCATGGGGCCCTTCGGCTGGCCAAACGCAATGGAATGAAGAAGGCTCAGGCCGCGGTCGCTCGCAAACTGGCAGTGATCCTGCACTGTATCTGGATAGACGGCACCTCGTTCCAGTGGGGTAAGGAGCCCGCCTGACGGGTTTACTCGACCCGAAATCGCAGGGCTGCCTTGGACCTGTGATGTCCCGCCGGGACGGTGGTTGCGGTGACCTCGTTGTTTCGGCTGCTGGCAGCTACGGCCGTACAGTGCTCCACACGTTGAGGCACCCGACCAGAACATCATCATGAGGCCATGATCTCGAAAGGAGCATGACCCCGGCACGGACAAATCAGGCTTGACTCAGTCCCGCAATTAAAAAGCCGAAACACCAAAAGTTGGCGGCGATAGATAGTCGGCTCTGCCTATTAGAAGCTCTGATGTGCAATCCAGACCCAGTACTGTCGCACGCCTCTTGCGCTATGACGGTTGAAATCTCGGGAAGGATCACGTTCCAAGCCCAAACGCATTATGACCGCCTGGGACCGCAGATTATAGCGGTCGGTACAAGCCAGAACCTTGCGCAGACCGACGCGCGTAAAAACATCGTACAGTGCCGCCTTGGCTGCCTCAGTCGCATAGCCTTTGCCCCAAGCCACTCGCGCGAGGCGCCAGCCGATTTCGATATGCTCCCCTAGAGGCTCACCGTTCGCCGGCTAGGCCATGACACCGACGCTGCCAATAAACTCTCCCTCTCGCGTTTCGACGGCCCAGCGGCAAAAACCGTGCGTCCGAAAGCAGACCATATACATGTCAATCTTTGCATCGCTTTCTTCTTGGCTAAGCGGCCCACTCAAGTAGCGCGTAACCGCATGTCGGCGTTCATGGCTGCGAATGCCTTCCGATCAGCGGCGCGCCAGCAGCGGAGCTGCAATCGAGGAGTATGGATCACCATATGAATCCCAAATGTTTTCTTGCCCTCGCCGGGTGAACTAGTGCATGCTTGGCGTTCAGGAGTTTGCCTGCTTGCTCTTCAGAAGATCGGCATATGCCACGTCGATCAGGTTCTCTTGTCGAATGCCAAGCTTGTCCATTAGACGATGAGCTTCTGCGATGCCCTCTTCGGGAGCTTTACCATCTTCGAGCACGACCTCCAGTTAGACAACTGTCCCAGATGCCGGACATTATCGAGGTGAAGACATGTCCTGCCGATAAAGACGGTGTTCAGACCGCGCAGGAATAAAAACTCAAACATTGGACAGGGTACAAACATGAAAGCACTGAACGTTTTTTTGATCGTCGTCGCCGGCCTGCTCGCTTTAGCCATCGTCACTTTTCTATCGATGTTTTTAATCTGGCAGTAACTACGTATGCGCCGTCTCTGTCCCATTGATTTGGGGTGTTTTGAGTGAGTGACGTTTCTGCCAGAAGGTCTTCGGTAACAGCTGGAGATTTTAGATGGTAGACCAAAATCAAGTTCGTAAAAGCTACGAACGCTAAGGTACAGCTTCATGGTATCGTGTTATGCGCGCGCCAAGGTGGCCGACTTTTGCGCCGCCGCGTGGCCGGTTTTTACTCCGCCGTTGACAGCAAGACTATCCCGAATTCACGTTGGCGCCGGGCAACCCCACCTCCGGCCCCACTCTACGCGCTCGTCCCCCCAGGCGCCTCCGGGGAGGCGAATGTGGGCGGTTTTCTGCCCTTACAAACGATCGCTCAGGCGAAAGGGACTGCCCTTCGCCCTCGATCCAGCCATCATCGGGAATCCACAGGACCTTTGATTGAACACTGCATTCATGTTGCCGTGCTCAAAATTTCCGGTAATATTGAAATTATTGGGATAACATAATGTTAACATATAATATGACTTACGAATTCAAAGCATATATAAGCATAGGCAGTACTTCCATGAATTTTACTTGCCACGCAAAGCCTTTCGCGGCCTACGCCTGCCTGGCTCTGTCGTTTGGTTTCATATCCCCGACCTATGCGCAAAGTGGATCATCGGATTCCAACCAGGCCGATCCGGGCTGGATCGTGACACTTGGCGGCGGCACGGAATACGGCCCCTCCTTTGAAGGTGCACGCAATCGTTCCTTCAGCTTCGTCCCATCCCTCGATTTTCGCCGTGCGGATGAAGCAGCGAGCCTCGGCGCACCTGACGACAATATTGACTATACACTGTTCCAGTTGGGCGGCCTCGAACTCGGGCCGGTTGTCGGCATCCGGGGCAACCGCAAGACTTCGCAAGATTCCCGCCTTGAGGGTCTGCATGAAATCCGCTGGAGCGTGGATGCGGGTGCATTCGCGCAATACTGGCCCATTGACGATCGATTGCGCCTGCGCATCGAAGCCCGGCAGGACTTGCGCGCGGAAGATGGTTTTGTCGCCGATCTCGGCGCTGACTGGTTCCAGCGTGTCGGCGACAAGATATTGCTTTCCGCAGGCGCCCGGCTCTCGCTGGCCAATACGGCCTATATGCAGAACAGCTTCGGTGTTTCCGAAGCCGAATCCCTCCGAGGTGCGTATTTTCCGGCTTTCGATGCGCATGGCGGTTTTAAATCGACGGGTTTCGTGATCAGCGCTACCTATCAGATGATGCCTGACATGAATATTCAGCTCTATAACAAATTCGAACAGTTGATCGGCGACGCCGCCGACAGCCCGCTCGTCAGGCTCGGCGGATCCGCCAATCAAAACACAGTCGGAGTTGTCTTCACCCGCTCATTCCCGACCAATTTTTAGCGCGGTTCCTACTTTGATTGAAAACTGCCCCGTAGCTCGCTTGCGCTCACCAATATAGTTCCGGGTAATCGGTAGGACATTGTTGCGCCGGGTTATTTGTATCTGGAATACGGCCAGATCTTCATAGCGAAACGCCGCCTCGGCAGCCGCCAGATAGAATTCCCACATGCGGCAGAATCGCTCGTCACAAAGCTTCATCGCCTCGCTGCGACGAGCCATAAAACGGTCACGCCAGATTTTCAGCGTGAAGGCATAATGCAACCGCAGCACCTCCACATCAGCAACCCTGAGGCCGGCACTCTCGATATGCGGCAGGATTTCGGAAAGCCCTGGCACGTAACCGCCAGGGAAAATATACTTGTCCAGCCATGGCGTGGTGAAACCCGGTCCCGCCGCACAGCCGATCGTGTGCAGCAGCATTACGCCGTCGTCTTCAAGAAGCCTGCTGCATGTCTTGAAGAAGGTGTCGTAAGATGCTGGACCAACATGCTCAAACATGCCAACCGATACAATACGGTCGAAACGACCGCTTAAATGCCGGTAATCCTGCAGCTTGAACGAGGGCCCGCAACTGCCGGACGCCGCACGGGCATAGGCCAATTGCTCCTGGGAAAGCGTGATGCCAAGAACCTCCCCCTGTGGAACATGGCGCTGGAGATGACGGGCAAGTCCACCCCAGCCGCAACCAATGTCCAGCACCCGATGATGGGGCTGCAGCGTCAGCTTGGCGGCGAGATGCCGTTTTTTCGCTGCTTGGGCCTCTTCCAGATCATCCTGCTGATCCTCGAAATAGGCGCATGAATATTGACGGTCCTCGTCCAGGAACAACGCGAACAACCGCCCGTCGATATCGTAGTGATGCGCGACATTGTGCCGGGAACGTCCCGGCAGGTTGGGAATGCGTATCTTCCGGCATTTGGCCCTGATGCCGTCGATCAGACGGGCAATAAGGGGATGGGTTTCATTTTGGGCTTCACGCAGTATGAGGGCGATGAAATCATAGATATTGCCCTCTTCGACGATGAAGCGCCCATCCATATAAAGCTCGCCCAAGCGCATGTCGGCATCTATGAGAAACGCCCACTGAGCACGCCTGTCCATGAAACGCACGCTCACCCGCGCGCCAGTTCCATCGCCGAACCGCATCTGAACGCCCCGCGCGGTGCATACAAGGAGATTGCCAATATGCACGATCTCCGACAGCGCCTTGCGCAGGATTCTGTCGCCCAATGCGAGACGGCCGATATGGGATGGCATGGGAGGAAAAATTTGCACGGGGGGGAGCGCGTTCATCGGAGCTTCACCTGCTTCTTGCCTGAGTCTATTCCGCCCGAGTCGATCTGGCGATCTTCCCGCGGCATTGCGTCGGCAGTGCCGATCATCCACACACCGCCAAGTATCAGCCCGCTTCCTACAAGTTGCAGCACGCTTGCCGGTTCACGGAACCAGAGCCAGCTGACGCCTACGATCAGCACATAGCTGATTGCCGACAAGGGAAAGGCGCGGCTGAGATCGAAATCCGCGAGCACCTTGATCCAGATGAAGAAGCAGGCGATCTCCACCGCAAAGGCCGCCAGCATCCATGGCGAAGTGGCCGCCTGCACCACCCAGGTCCAGCCGGTAGCGGCCAATCCGTTTGCATCTTCCGCCGCGAACTTGACGAAGATCTGCGCCAATGTGTTGAAGACTGGTATGCCGATCCAGAGGAGATGCCAGCTTTTCACGGCGTTTCCTCCATCGCGAACAAGGGTGAGACGAGCCGCAAAAGGTCTTGGAGGATGCGGTTGCGGTGTCTGAAGAACATGGTGTTGGCGGTGAGCCTGCTGCCCAATTTCACCTTGTTCTCATAATAGGCCTGCCCGCTTTGATAGCGCGCAACGCCATGCTCCAGGCAATAGTTCAAATTGTTGAACCAGCTCAGATAATAGAGATTGTGCTTGCGCCCCTCCTCTGCGTCCATGCAGAAAAATTTGTCGATCAGCGTGTTTCCATCGCAAACGAGGATATTGGCGGCCAGCACCTTGTCATCAACCATATAGAGCATGCAGAAAGACTGCCCCGGCATATGCCGCAGGACGCCGGTGAAATATTCCGCCGTCAGCGCCTCGAACTGCCACTCGCTGCGCTCGCGTGTATCGCGATAAAGCGCCATCACGCGCGGCAGCACATCGGTTATATCGGTACGGTTCTCCGTGCGCACGCTCTGCAAGGACTTCAGCTTGCGGCGCATGTCCTTGCGCGTGCCTGCAGACAGACGCCCCAGATATTCGTCAATCGATGCAAAATCGATATCTAGGGCGGCGGTGGCAAGACCCGGTATAGCCGCAAAACCGCCGGCTTCGAAGGTGGCGCGGAAAACCGGCATCCATGTTTCCGGAATATCCTTGATGCCGCGCAAGGGGCAGGCTTCCGCATCGGCCAGACGCTCGAAACCATGGATCAGTTGCGCCAGCAGTGCGGGCCTGCGGCCACGCGGTACGGAAGGATGAAACCCCGGCGCGCCGGTTTCAGTGCAGGGCGAGCCAAGACAAGCCAGTCGCAGGATGAGAAAACGAGGCAGATATTTGCGAACACGCCGGATCAGCCAGCGCGCCCCTCCCTCCTCCACGGTCGTTTCAAGCCGGTAATTGGTCACGAACGCCGGCATGGCCGCAATCACCCGGCCATTTTCGACGATCGCCACATAGCGCCAGCGAAAATCCTCAATCCCCGCCTCCTCGACCGCCAGCAGGTAATCATAACGCTCCACCTCACCCGCAAAGCATGCGTCCCATGCCTCACGGCCAATATCGCGTATCGAAGCGGCAATTCGCGTTTCGGCGAGGCCGGTCCTGCTGACGAGAACCGGAACGCCGCGGGGCTGTCCGTCATGAAGGCTCGCGAGCATGGGCTTCCTCAAAAAAATCCGCTGTGATATCTGCAACTTGTAGGCGTTGGCGATCGACATGGATCATATGATAGCTGTCATCGATCCAATGGAGTTGACGCCGCCCTCCTATATGGCTGCGGATATATTCTGCATGCCGCGGGTCGCTCAGATCATCCTCCCTGGAATGCAGGATGAGTGTCGGCGTGCTGATCTCGGGCAACCGTTTCTTGAGCGCAATGCCCAACCGATACATTTCGACCAGTCCTTTGCCGGGAAACCGTTCCAACACCCCTTCCGAAGACATCGCCGCCATCATGCGCCGCATACGCTCGTCCTTGATGCCCATCGTGGAGGTTTCGGCAAAGCTCAAACGGTCCAGAAACGGGACCCGCGACAGCCATCCGATCTGACGGGACAATAGCGGATAATAGAACGGTACGTTCCAGCCATCATACTGAAAGCAAGGCGAATAGAGCGCTGCCGCCTTGATGGTGCCGGGGTTCTGGTGCGCCGACAGGAGCCCCAGAGCGCCACCGACACAGATGCCGGCCGCGAACACAACGCTCGCATGACTGGCGAGATCCGAGGCCGCCCGGTCGACACTTTCAAGCCAGTGCCGCCACGAGGTTGTCCTCAATGCCGCAACATCCTTGCCATGGCCTGCGAGAAGCGGGGCATAAATCGTGTAGCCGCGCCGGTTGAGCTGGCGCGCGACAAGGCGCATCTCGGCCGGTGCGCCAGTGAGACCATGGACCAGAAGAATAGCCTGGCCATTGGTGCCGGGCATGAAAAACGACAAAGGATCAGTGATGTTCATCAGACCCCTCTTCCTCACAAACCTGTTATACCGACGCAAATGACGCCGGCGGTGATCAGAAACACGCCTACGCCGTGGCGGAAATTAACGGACTCGCCGAAGAACCATGCACCCGCGAACACCATGGCGACATAGCTCAACGCCATCAGCGGAAAGGCGATCGACAGCGGCACGCTTTCCAACACCACCATCCATCCGAACAGTTCCGTCGCCCAAAACACCGTGCCCAGCCAGGTGACGGGCATGAACAGCAGCCGCATGACATCCGGCGCGCGGTCGGCCGCATATTTTAAGCACACTTCACGGCCTATCTCCGTGATGACGCAGAAGACAATCACCACCAGCATCGACAAGGTAAGCGGCCCGGCCATATGTGTTCCGGTCATGCCATCACCTGCGTCAACACTTCGAGCAACTGATGATTGACCGCGCTGTTGGTCCGTGCGGCTTCACCCGCATCGGGAGGCCTGCGGGGTTGATCGATCATGATTTCCGTATGTTTCGCCACCACGCGTGCGATACCGCCCGCATAGGCAGGCCGCGAAAAATCACCTGTCACATCCGCGCCGACGATGCGATACCGAGCGCCAATTTCGCGAATGAGCAACGAGAGATAGGGCAATTGCATCTGGCCCTGGTCCCAATTTGTGATCGCATAGGCGCTGGCCAGGACATCCTTATCGATGGTGATGTAAACCGTATCGGTCTGGATGCGGGACAAAAGATGGGCAACGAAATTGCCCTCACCCATAGCGGTGATGGTCTTCCACTGAATATATCCGTTTTCACTGTGGTGGCTTGCACCCGGCTCATAGTGTCTCTTCACCCGGCTTGGCGGGTGATCATATGGGTAGAGCTCAAGCTTGCCGGCGTCGAGCAGCGACAGGTTGGCGCCCTTCCACTCTGGCGTACGCAGGTCGCTGCTGCACACCCCGACGGTAATCGCCTTCTCGACGAGCGGATTTTCAAGCGCGCGGTTGATCCACGAGCCGCAATGCACGCCGTTCTTGAAACGGACCCAATCGGGATGATTGTCGAAATGGATCAGCGTTGCCGGCCGGGCCTCGTTTTGCAGCGCCAGTTCCAGCAGTAACGGCGTCACATGGTGAAAATCGCCCGAGCCCATGAAACACAGCGGCGCTGCATCGCGTCCGCCGCCTTGCGGCGGCCCCGAAATTTTGGCGGCCAGGTCATGGAGCTCCGCTGGCCGGCCCCAAAGCCGGACTGTCCGACCCTCCGATTTGGCGAGGACGTCACGCGCGCCGGCCTCCTTGCATGTGTGCATGAAATCCGGCTGCTGCTCCAGCGCATCGTCCAGATGAAGAAGGTGAAGCCGCATGGGATATCATCGCTTCGCCGCACGCAAGAACAGCTGATCCAGAAGTGTCAGGGCCAGGTCGATTTCTTCGCGCGTGATCAACAGATTGGGGGCGAGCGTGATGACGTTCTTGTGGTAACCGCCGACATCGAGCACCAGCCCGTACATTTTGTCGCCGGCCTGCAAATCGCCCTTCATGCCTTCGTCGCACATCCAGTCGAGCGTAGGCTTGTCCGGCGTGTAGCCGTCTTCCTGACAAACTTCCAGACGCAATGCGAGGCCAAGTCCGTCCACTTCGCCGATGGTGCGGTGACGGGCCTGCAGCTGCTTGAGACCATCAAGGAAATAGGCGCCCTTCTCCATGATCGTTGCGCCGAAGTCGTTTTCCTCCAGCATCTTGACGGTTTCGAGCGCAATGGCTGTTCCCATCGGATTGCTGGCGAATGTCGAATGCGTAGAGCCGGGAGGGAAAATGCCTGGATGGATCATCTCTTCGCGTGCCCAGATACCGGACAGCGGATTGAGACCGTTGGTGATCGCCTTGCCGAACACCAGCACGTCAGGGTTGACGCCGAAATGTTCGATCGCCCACATTTTTCCGGTGCGGTAGACACCCATCTGGATTTCATCGACAACCAGCAAAATGCCGTGCTCGTCCAGCACCTTCTTCAACTCAATGAAGAAATTCATCGGCGGAATGACATAACCGCCCGTGCCCTGAATGGGCTCAACATAGAATGCGGCGAACTCCGAACTGCCTGCCTTCGGATCCCATGCGCCATTATATTCGCTCTCGAACAGTCGGGCGAATTTTTGCACGCACTGATGGCCGTATTCCTCCTTGCTCATGCCCTTGGGACCCCGAAAGTGATAGGGAAACTCAATGAATTGCGCTCGGTCGGAGAAATGCCCGTAACGACGGCGATAGCGGTAGCTCGACGTGATCGCCGATGCGCCCAGGGTGCGGCCGTGATAGCCGCCTTCGAAGGCGAACATCAGGCTTTTGCCACCGCTATAGTTACGCACCAGCTTCAGTGAATCCTCGACCGCCTGCGATCCGCCAACATTAAAATGCACCCGGCCTTTCATGCCGAACTTGCGTTCGGCATCCTGGGCGATGCGAGCGGCCAATTCGACCTTCTCGCGGTGCAGATATTGCGACGCCACCTGTGGCAGCGTGTCAAGCTGACGATGCGCGACTGCGTTGAGACGCGGATTGCGGTAGCCGAAATTCACTGCTGAATACCACATCTGAAGGTCAAGAAACGCTGTCCCCTGCGTATTGTAGAGAAAAGAGCCTTCACATGTCTCAAAGAAGGCAGGTTTGGCGGAATAATGAACCGTGTCGCCGTGCGAGCAATAAAGCTCTTCCAGCACACGCAGATCGCTCTCGGATTGAGACGACAGCGAAATCGGTTCGGCCACAAGTAAGTTGATCGTCTTGTTCATGAGTTCATTCCTTTCTGCACGATGCAGGAAATTGCTATGCAGCCGCATGCTGCCTGGGCAAAACTTCCCTATTCAGAAGCCGCGGCAGCGCGGCTCTCAGGCTGAGCGTCAAGTCTTCAAACCCTTGATAGGCCACGAAGGGGATGTTGCGGTCATCACAGAAATCGGCAAGCTTGCCCTTGGCAAAGACCAGTTCCGGTTTGTCGGAAACGCAGAAATCGGAGCACCCATCGCCCACATAGACGCGTGGTCCCAAAGCGCCGAGTGAACGGCATTTGCAGACGCCCGAAGTCGCCTTGCAGCCTTCATCACTATGGGGAGACAGCAATTTATATGAGGCGGCACGGGCCGCCGCGTCGGTGATCAACAGGTTGGCCACAACCGGAAGATGGCCGAGGCTATGGCGTTGCAATATGCGCTTGATGAAATAATCAACGCCGTCACTGACAATCGTGATGGGAAAATTCCTGGCTGCACAAAACTGCACAAACGACGCGAAGCCCGGATCGATACTGATCTCGTCAAGCACTGCGTCCAGCGTGCTCCGCTCTCCGCGGATCATAGCGACTTGCCGTCTCATGCATTCGCCGGAATCGATTGCCCCCTCTTGCCAGAGCGCCTCGACCGTTTCCCATTGCGGATCGGCAAGACGTGACAAGACATGATCCGTTGCGTCGTCCAGGGAAATCGTCCCGTCAAAATCGCAATATACCTGCACTTTTCGAATCCTCCTGCAAATTTGCAGAGGCTTCTAGCAGTCATCACTGAAGTCAAAATTATGCGAAGATGAAGTGAAAATGAATTGGCATGCTTTTTTTGCAGGGCATGCTACCCGGCCAGGTGACGGCGTCCCGCGACCAGCACTGGCGCGCCCTCTGGCAAAGGTCATACGACACGCAGCGCTTCGTTCCCGTGAGGACGTTCATCCTGCTCTTTTGCCCGGCCCTAATTTCCGTCTACGTTTTCGTAGTGCGACGATGCCATACCTGCTGCTCCCTGCAGATATCCAATCAAGCTTCCGAGGTTTGCGATGACCATCAGCAGCGCCCGCTGCCTTCGGATTGGCAGCGATATGAATGAGAACAGGATTTTGTATATGCGTGATAGCAAAAATCCGGCGATAGCCGCTGTATCCCGTCGCCGACTGATAAAGCTGCTACGCGCATAATCACGATTTCTGCGATAATAGTAATTGAAAGACAATCTGCCGAGCGGTATCGTTTCATAGACCACCGCGAATGGTGTCCATCCCGTTTTTGCTCCGAGCCTGCGCGCTTCGTTCCATAACTGCCAGTCTTCGCCGCCGGCAAGACCCAAGTTCGCGTCGAACCTCAATCCCGTCCGCCGAAAAAAATCCAGGTTACCCAACCAGCTTCCGGTAGCGATCTTGATTGTATTTGACGCTCCTGAATTCCGCTTCCTGACGCAACGTCTCTCCGCGTTACAGTTAATTTGCTGTAGCCCGTGGAAAACAGTTTTCTGCAACATCGTCAGAGGCTCGGAAGGAGGAGCTAAACGAACCGGGGATCCAATGATATCGAGGTTGCCGGCATCATGCTCATGCAGAAGCGCATTGAGCCAATCTTTTGTAACAAACTCATCATCGTCAGCGAAAAACAGAAAGTCGAATCCGTTTTCAACGGCGTAATTAAGGACCGAGTTGCGAGCAGAAGCTATACCTATGTGAGGCTCAAGCAAGTATACAACTTGGTTTTTTATGGCTTTTCTGAATTCATCAATCTGGCAATGAAGCGATTTTTCGGAATCGTTTTCTACAACTACGAATGTCACATCCAGATTGGAAGATAACTGCAGACCGACATAAGAGCTTAGCAGACAGCGCAGCATATTTGGGCGCCTCCGCGTGACTGTGCCGATACAGATTTTTCGGCTCCCGGCAACTTTCCATTGCGGGTCGGCAAGACGCGACACGACCTGATCCATTGCACCGCCTGGGGAAATCATCCCATCGTCATTGCAATATATCCGCATTCCATCAGTCCTCTGCAAACTTGCAGGGGCCTCTAGCAGTCATCACTGAAGTCAAAATTATGCGTAGATGAAGTGAAAATGAATTAACATGCCCGATCACGGAAGATCAAAGAGCCGCCGACCTGGCTCGGCTGGGTACACTCGACGCTACTATTGGCTTACTCTTGGCAAATGCCACATCGACACGCAGGCCTTTGTCCGCAAGCGGCGCACCCAGCGAAACCACGGCTGACAGCCGTTCCGCGATATCGGCGACAATGGAAAGCCCCAGTCCTGCACCTTCAGTCTCTGGTGTGCCGACACGATAAAAACGCTGGAAAACCGCCTCGCGATGCTCAGGTGCAATTCCCGGCCCGTTGTCGCAGATGGACAGTATCCACTTGTCCCCCGCTTCATGAATTGTGATCGCGATGCTGCCCTTGTCGGGTGTATATTTGATCGCGTTCTCCATGAGATTGCCGATCAGAAGCCGCAACAATGGCTCATCGGCATTGACCCGTGCGCCTACGACGCCTTCGAGTGCAACATCCTGCTGCTTCGATGTGATGCTGTGCCCCATCTCCGCAACGACCGAAGCGGTTGTCCGATAAAGCGCGACGCTCTTCAATTCCATTGGCTGATGCCCGACACGTCCCGCACGCAACAGCTGTTCAATCAAGCGCATCGCGTTCTCATTGCCCTGCACGAGATTGGCGATAATCATCCGCCGTTCCTCATCAGTGTCGGCCTTCTCAAGCATTTGAAGCAGGAGTTTTATTCCCGCATGCGGCGTGCGCAGCTGATGCGCCGCGTTGTCAGCAAAACACCTTTCCGCCATCAACGATCGATCGAGTTTGGCCAGAAGCTGGTTGATCGAGCGTCCCAGGGGCACAAGATCCTGTGGCAGGGTAACGACAGGAATAACAGACAGATCGTCCGGCGAACGGCTGCGTATCTGATTGATCAGGTCGCGTATGGTGCGCAGACCATTGTAAATGCTGAACCAGATCAATAGGCCTATAATCGGCACCATGACAAGCAATGGAAAAAATAGATTAAGCAGAATATTGGCAACAAGCGTCTCACGCAGCTGAAGCTCTTCGCCCACCTCAATAACGATGTTTTTATCCGAGATCGGCAACGAATAGACGCGCCACCGCTTATGGTGGTAGGTGACGTCGGATAGCCTCGTCTGAGCAATCGGTACCGATGCAGGTAAGGCGTGGCTGGAGAAAACACGTATCTTGCCGTCTTTCCAAACCCGAAACATATGCGCGTCGGCATAGTCGTCCACGTCCTCGTTCAGAGACAATTGATTGCCCATGGCGAAATCAAGGCGCTTGATATGTTTCGGCGTGTCGGGCCCAGGCGCCTCCAACGGTTTTTCCAGCAATGCCCAGAGAACATTGGCATCATTGATCAATTGGGCATCGTAAATATTGTTGATTTCGCGGGTAGCGCTCCGAAAGGCCAAGGCCCCGATCACAACCAGCGTGACGAGAATGGTTGGGGTGATCCGGATGAAGAGTTTCCAGGTAAGCGTCGGCGACTTCATCGTTCGACCATATAGCCGATGCCGCGCATGGATTTGATGAAATCCCCCCCTAGTTTCCTGCGCAGGTTATAGATGATCACCTCGGTCGTATTGCTTTCAACTGCATTGTCATCGCTGTAAAGTGCATATTCTATATCGCTTTTGGTGACATATTTTCCCGCTCGCTCCATCAGAAGCTTGAGCATTTGAAATTCCTTCGCCGTAACAGTGATCTGCCCCTCGATCCCTCGCACCACCATGGCGGCAGGATCGATCTCGATGGAGCCACACTTCAAAATACTGTCGGTGCGCCCCTCCCGCCTGCGCACCAAGGCTCGCAAGCGCGCCAGCAACTCATCGAGATCGAAGGGCTTGATCAGATAGTCGTCTGCACCGCTGTCCAATCCTTCCACCTTCTGCAACGGCTTGTCGCGCGCCGTCAAAAGCAGGATAGGAACGCTGTTTCCCCTATGTCGCGTATGGCGCAGAACATCGATGCCATTGACCCTCGGTAAATTTACATCGAGGATAACAATGCCGAAACTCAGCGTTTCCAAAGCGGCCAGGGCCGCTTCGCCATCCTGCACCCAGTCCACGCCATAAGCATGCTTCTCCAGCGCTTTCGAAAGCGAAAGCCCCAGAATATGGTCGTCCTCAACCAGCAATAAACGCATTCGCTTTTCCAACTGCACGGCCGGGCAGCAGCCAATCGGCTCACAATTCCTGAAAATACGCCAGAAATAAGATGCCCGGACGGAGGATCATAGCGTCATGCATTGCGCGTCCCCACAGAACAGGCCCTCCTTCTTTAGGCCGAATGTGATGCCCACACCCCGTCGGCCCACCATCTGCCTAAGATCGTGGCAGCATAACGGCGTTACCACCGCACTGGTCACAAAATCACCGCGCCCTGAAAATGGCGGCACTTTGAAATCGCTCATCAAAAATCTCGCTAAAAATCTTTGGGGCTTTTTCAGTAAGCGCTCATTTCCATGCGCCTTTTCTCGTTGATGCCTCTGCCGCATGAAGTGTCCACTTAAAATAGGTGGACACCAAATATGAGTGACGAAGAGCAGAAACTGCGTGTGCGGCATGTGGGGCGCGATGGTCGACGCCGCTACGATCCAGGATCGAAGGCGCGGCTTGTTGCGGCCTGCCTTGAACCTGGTGTGTCGATATCCGGCCTTGCGCTTAGGCATGGGATCAATGCCAACCTACTGCGCAAGTGGGTCAAGGAGGCCAGGGCGTCTGGCCCCCCGGCGGTATCTCCACGATCGGCGTTTATCCCGGTCGTGGCAGCAGACGGCAGCCTGCCTGTCGGGACCTGCTCGCTGGATATGTCGGTCACGTGTGATGAAGAACAACGAGCATCACTGGAGAAAACGGGCCATCCGTCAGGTTTATCCAAAATCAGCGCGTTGCTGCCAAACGGCGTGAAGCTTTCGCTGGAATGCAGGGATGCGAATGCGTTGGCGGCGATAATCGGAGCGTTGGGTCATGTTCAAGCTGGGCGCTGACCTTCAGGTCTACCTGCATCGCGAGCCGATCGACTTTCGGGCCGGCATCAACAGTCTTGCGGTCTTGGTTCAGGAGACGATGGCACTCGATCCATTTGCGCCTGCGGTTTTTGCGTTCTGCAATCGCCGTCGCGACCGGATGAAACTGTTGTTCTTCGATCGGTCGGGTTTTGTGCTGGTTCTGAAGCGATTGACCGAAGATCGGTTCAGATGGCCACGCCGGGAGACGGCGGTGGTGACGCTTTCGACTGAGCAGCTTCACTGGATTCTCGACGGCATCGATATCGATGCGATGGTGCGCCATCCGGTGCGGCAATACCAGGTCGCTGGCTGAGGGCTCTTGAATTGCGCGGTTGACGCGGCGGTACGGTTCAGATTCAAGAATCCGATGAATCGAACCGGCGAACCGAGCGTTGCAGAGTTGATGGCGCAGTTGGCGGCAAATGCTGCCGAAATCGCCGCGCTGAAAGCCGAGAAAGAAGCGCTCAGCGCCCGCGTCGTCAAACTCGAGGAAGAGCTGGCGCTGGCGCGGCTGCATCGGTTTACGCCGCGGAGCGAAAAACACGTTGATCGCATCTTCGATGAAGCCGAACAGGTTGCCGATGAAGACGACGCCAGCGGAGAAGATGGCGAGGTCGTCGACCTGCCGGAAACCGGTTTTGCGACGATCGAGAAACCGGAGGGCAAGAAGCGTGGCCGCAAGCCCCTGCCGGAACACCTGCCGCGCGAGCGTGTCGAGCATGACCCTCCCGACGATCAGAAGGCTTGTCCCTGCTGTCATGGTCAGATGCATCGCATGGGAGAGAGCGTTACCGAGCAGCTTCATATCGAGGTGAAGGCGAAGGTCCTGCAGAATGTGCGGTTCAAATATGCTTGCCGCCATTGCGACCGCACCGGGATCAACACGCCAATCGTTATCGCGCCGATGCCCGCACAACCCTTGCCGGGCAGCATCGCCACGGCATCGACGCTGGCCTTCGCGCTCGTTCACAAATATGTCGACGGCACACCGCTCTACCGTCTGGCGCAGGCATTCGAGCGCGCCGGGGTTCCCGTCAGCCGTGGCGCTCTGGGTCACTGGGTGATCGGCTCGAGCGAGAGGCATCTGTCCCGCATCTATGACGCCTTGAAACTGCGGCTCAGATCGCAACCTCTCATCCATGGCGACGAGACGACGGTTCAGGTCCTGAAGGAAAAGGACAGGGAGGCCACCGGCACATCCTTCATGTGGGCATACAGGAGCGGTGAAGACAGCGCTGAGCCGATCGTGCTCGATTATCAACCCGGCCGCGGCCAGATTTATCCGCAGGCCTTCCTCGGCGACTACCGCGGCATATTGATGAGCGATGGTTACACCGCCTGGCGCACTCTGGCAGGAGCGACCCATATTGGGTGTATGGCCCATTCGAGGCGTCGCTTCATCGATGCTCTGAAGACAAGGAAGAAAGGCGGCGGACCGCCGGAGCAGGCGCTGAAGTTCTTCGAGCAGCTCTACCGGATTGAAAGCCAAGCCAAGAACGAAAAGCCGGAAGTTGGCGAAACGCAAGCCGACTGCATCCGCCGTTTCCGCCAGCAACACAGCGTCCCCATCCTGATCGCTCTCAAGGCATGGCTCGATGACATCGCGCCGAAGGTCTTGCCCGATAGCAAGATCGGCGACGCCGTATCCTACACCCTGAACCAGTGGGAATACCTGACGCGCTACACCGAAGACGGCAGGATGTCGATCGACAACAACCTTCTCGAACGCGATATCAGGATTTTTGCCACTGGAAGAAAATCCTGGCTGTTCAGCGATACCGTCGAGGGAGCCAGGGCCAGTGCTGTCGTCTACAGCATCATGCTGACCTGTCGCGCCTGCGGCGTCGAGCCCTTGGCCTACTTGCGCCACGTGCTTAGTGAATTGCCACAGCGCGCAACAGATACTGACATCACCGATCTCTTGCCCTTCAACTTCACCAAAGCAGCCGCTGCCTGATCCAATGCAGCCGTCGCACAGCGACCCCGGTCAAACGGGCCGCGTCAACGCGCATGGAAATGAGCGCTTACCTTTTTCAAACATCGAGGGATTTTGTGCAACAGATCCGGCGTGCCTGTGGGGCGCTGAACTTCGATCGTTCGACCTACCACTACACCTCTCGCCGTGCCGATCAGGCCGGTCTGGAGCGTCGTATTCGCGAGATCTGTGAAACCCGGGTGCGCTACGGCTATCGTCGTGTGCATGTGCTCCTGGAACGTGAGGGTTGGGGTACCAATATCAAGCGAACCTATCGGATTTACAGGGATCTAGGCCTTCAACTACGGAATAAAACGCCGAAGCGCCGGGTCAAGGCCAAGCTGCGGGAGGATCGTCAGACAGCTGTCGGCCCCAACGATGTGTGGGCGATGGACTTCGTCCTTTGCAACCAAATCCTGCGTCATTCAATGGCTTGAACCACATCCGACAATACACCATGAATTTTCCGGGCTGATATTTATCAGCCCGCTAGGGTTGATGCCTGTCTTTGACCTGCCTCGGGTAATTTCCTCCAGTTTGGATTAGAGTCCGGCCCATTAAAGGACGGACACATGAAGAAGCAGAGATTTACGGAAGAGCAGATTATTGCGGTAGTGAAGGAGCAGGAGGCTGG
>NZ_QOZG01000017.1 GCF_003335045.1 Paramesorhizobium salinisoli | reverse complement strand
TTCTCGGCATCGGGCAACTATCGCAATTGTTTTCGGGTGAGTTGCGGCCACCACTGGAACCAAGCGATCAAGGTATCGATCCGCAGACTGGGCGAGCTTACACATCAACTTCAATAGTGGAATGGCCGAGCGGGTCCAGAGCTTCTCAGAGCGAGGATGATGCCAATCAAATCGGCCGATCTCCACACAAAGTGAGGAAGACCCCAATTAAGTGCCAAGCGACAGGACTTGCACCATCTACTCCTTGCCGGTCTCCCGACGCACCTTGTTCTGCCCCCTGAAAGGCAGCTTCCGGAAGATTATGCGCTACACGAAACTCACAAGGTGTCATCGTTGGAGATCGTTGGACCGCGATAGACTCTGTCGCTTGTTACGTCCCCCGCGGTAAACTCGACACGGTACCCACTACTCGGACTGAAGTACCTTGACCATTGAAGGCGCATAACCCTTGGTCGCTTCGATCTCCACCAATGCCACGCCGCCCCGCTCGACAGTCACGATGGCTTCTTGAAGCGCACTACGGACATCCGACGCCGTCTTAAGTCCCCCATGGCACTCAAAGCCGAACCCTTCGGCGATGCCAGGGATGCCGATGTCCGGTCCGGTTAGTTCGACACCGACGACTTTGTTCTCAACCGGCCTGCCGCGCACGCGCGCAACAGTTTCCTGATGCACTTCGTCATTGTAGAATGAGTGATTGTTGACGACCACAATCAGCATCGGAACCTTTTGGTTGGCTGCGGTCCAAAGAGCCGAGGCGTTCATCAGGAAATCCCCGTCTCCGAGAACGGCAAGCGGGAACCTACCGGGATAATGGTCGCGCAGAGCAAGAGCTGAACCAACGGCCATGCCGGGGCCTGAGCCGACGCCGGCACCGCCGTCAGCCCCCAAAGCGTCAAGCGGCCCCTCGACGGGCCAATCGGCACCGGTCCAGCTGAGCGGCCCGCGCATGAGGCAGGTCTTGCGACCCATAAGGGCACCTCGCAGCAGTGCCGCGATGTCCTGTGGCGATAAAGCTCCATCTTCGACCTCAGGGATCGGCAGGGTTCCGCCCTTAAAGGCGGCGGCAGCGACGTTCATCTCGCCGGCCAGGGCTGCCACCAGATCGTCCGGCGCACATTGAAAGGAGATGTCAGCGGGCACCAGTGCACCACTGTCGCGCACCCAGCCCCGCTGCATGGCAGCATCATTCGAAGCGGATATGAGGCCAGCAGGTACTGGCAGGTCTCCGTGCACCGCGCGGATGGTGCCCGCAAAATCGATCCAGCCAAGGTTCAGCACAACGTCTGCATTGCCAATCGCCTCGCGGGCACTCGGATCAGGAAAATAGCCGGCAACCCCCGTTGTCGCCGGGTGTGCGGTTGGAAAACTGGCAGCGGTCTTGAAATCAACGATGACGCGTGCGCCCAGATGTTCGGCGAGTGCCACACGCCGCTCCCAGGCAGCATCGGAATTCGAAACCCTGCCCATGAGGATCACAGGTGCCTTCGCCTTGGAAAGCATCGCCGCGGCCTTTCGCACCAGGTCCGGGTCAGGCATGGCCGCAGGAGCCGGCTTCAGGCGGGCAAAGTCGGGTAGCGCGATCGGGGTTGAAAGCTTCTGCTCTTGCAGCGCGCTGTCCAGGTTAACATAAACCGGTCCACAAGGAGCGGTTTGCGCCCGTGCCGCGCCTTCGGCCAGGGAATGGCAGGCAGCGCCAACACTGCCCGGCTGATCATCCCACTTGACGAAGTCACGGACCAGAGCACCCTGATCCTGCGAGGTGTGAATCCAGTCAATCCAAGGACGACGCTTCATTGCATCAACGGGTCCAGTTGCCCCGATGATCAGCATTGGCATGCGGTCGCACCATGCATTATAAATGCTCATGGAGGCGTGCAGCAGCCCCACATTGGAATGCAGTGCGACGCCCATCGCCCGTCCGGTCACTTTGGCCCAACCTTGTGCAATGGAAACTGCGGTCTCTTCGTGAATGCACAACAACATGCGGCATCCCGATGTGAAATTCACCAGACTGTCATGCAGACCCCGATAGCTCGCGCCCGGATTCAGCGCGATATATTCCAGATTGAGTTCGTCCAGAACGACAGCAAAGCTGTCGGATCCCCATTCAGGGTTTCTGTCTCCTGACTTATCCATTCAGGTTCGGCCTCAGCATGATGTTGATGGATTTCACTTCGGTATAGGACAGCAACTCTTCCCGGCCCTCCTCACGACCGATCCCGCTGGTGCTCATGCCGCCAAAAGGTACGCCAAGGAAATGCATGCTCGATCCATTGATCCAGATGTGACCAGATCGGATACGCCGTGCCATATTCAGTGCGTCGTCTATGTCATGAGTCCAGACTGCGGCTGTGAGGCCATATTCGGTGCTGTTGGCCATCTCCGCGGCCTCGTCAAATGTCTTCCATTTGCCAATGGCCATGACGGGGCCAAAGACTTCGCGTTGCCACAAATGCATATGTGGCTCGACATCGGCATACACCGTCGGCGCCACCCAGAACCCCTTGTCGAACGCCGCGCCTTCCGGGCGCCCGCCGCCAAGCAGGCGGCGCGCACCGTCCTTGTCTGCAGCGGCAATGTGGCGGAGGATATTATCCCTGTGCGCAGCCGAGTTCACCGGCCCGACATCGATGTCTTCTGAAAGCGGATTGCCCAGTTTCAGTGCCGCCACCCGCTCGATGAGCGCTGCGACGACCTTGTCGTAGATCGCTTCGTGAATGAGCAAACGCGACAGCGACCCGCAAGACTGCCCCTGCCATGACAGGTTCATGCCGAACATTGCCGCATCTGCGATCTTTTCAGGATCGCAATCAGGGAAGACAATCATCGGGTTTTTGCCACCCAACTCGAGGGAAATATGCTTCACCGTAACCTCGGCCGCCTCGCGCTGGATCGCGCGACCGGTCTGTGGAGATCCGATGAAGGCGATGCGCTTGATGCCCGGGTGGCGCGCAATCGCGCTGCCAACGCCGGCGCCATCGCCGGTCACAATGTTGAAGACACCGGGCGGCAAGTGTTCTCGCGCAAGTTCAGCCAGGATCATCGCCGAAAGCGACGAAGTTTCGGGCGGCTTGACCAGCACTGCATTGCCCGCAGCAAGTGCTGCGGCTGTTCGGGCAACCGCAAACATGAATGGGTGGTTGAATGGCGCGATGCGCGCCACCACACCGTACGGTTCACGTGTGACAATATGCAGGTTTTGCGTAGTTGCCGGGATCGTCTCGCCGCGTAGGTCCGGAGCAAGCCCGGCATAGTATCTGAGGCTTTCCACAGAGGTCGGCACATCGATTTTGCGCATTGGACGGATCGTATTGCCGGTGTCCTGAACCTCCACGCGCAGAATTTCATCAGCGCGCTCGGCAATCGCGTCGGCAAATCGATTGAGGATTTCGGCACGTTCCATGGGTGCGCGCCGCGCCCATTCGGGCCAGGCAAGGCTCGCCGCCTGGAAGGCTCTGTCTACATCTTCGGCTGTCCCATTGGGGATCTGCCCAATTGGTTCTTCGGTGGCAGGATCTACGGATGTGATCCAGTTGTCGCCCGTGCTGTCGATCAACTCACCACCGATCAACAACCGCTTTTGTGAAACTATAGACTTCATGATTACCCTTTTTCATAAGTTGCCCTTAGCCGTTGCGTGCCGAGGGGAAAAGCTCGACGCAGGCTCCGGTCGCCGCATACCGAGAGTCTCAGATAATTGCATAGTCCCTATGCCCTGACGTCCGCCGCGCGGGCATGCGGGCGAAGCTGTCCAGCCAGCCCCAACAGCACCAACAGGAACCCAGTCGCCTCGACCCAGCCCGCCATCGGGAATATGTTTACCGGGATCATGCATGCGATACCGCCGGCGACACAGGCAAGTCTGGACAAAAGGCCGACCTCCCGCCGCAGGAACCCGACGGCGCCCACCTGTATCGAGAAGATCCCGATCGCCGCGGTTATCGATACATGGGCAATCTCAACAAGGGTACCCAGCATCAAAAGCTGAGGGGCGCCGACGAACAGGAAAGGCACGATATATGCAACCCAAGCAAAGCGCATTGAGGTCCAGGACGTCTGCCAGGGGTCCGCGTTGGCTATTTGCGCTGCAGCAAAGGAGGCCAGTGCCACAGGCGGTGTCACCATCGACAGCAAGCCAAAATAGAGAATGAACATGTGAGCCGCGATGGGCTCGATGCCCAGTTCGATCAACGGAGGTCCAACAAGTGTCGCTAACAAAACATAGACGCCTACAGTCGGCATTCCCATGCCCAGAATGATATTGAGGGCCGCTGCCGCCAGCAACATCAACACAATGCTGCCACCGGTTAGAGAGATCAGGCTCTGCGTGATGCTGAATGACACGCCGGTCAGATTGAGCACCCCAATCACGATCCCCGCAGCCGCAGTGATAATCAGGATTTCCTTGCTGGCGTCTCCGGTTACGATGAACCCATGCACAACCGTCTTCAACTCCGGTCGCACTCCACGATATCCTCGAATGAAGCCGACGGCGAGGAGCACCACAATTGCCGACAGCGCGGCAACCTCAGGGCGCATGTTGAGCTCGAACAGACAGAAAAAGATGGCTGCGAACGGTAAAAGAAAGTGCCAACCCTCGGCAAAGGTCTTGCCAAACTTCGGAATTTCCCGCGACGCGCCAGCATTCAATTTTCGTTTGCCGGCAAGAAGATCAACCTGCAAAAACAGCGATCCAAAATAGAAGAAGCAAGGAATAATGCTCGCAGCGACGACGGTCGTATAGGGTATTGCCAAAAACTCGGCCATCAGGAACGCAGTCGCCCCTAGGACCGGCGGCATTAGCTGCCCACCGGTTGAAGCGACGGCCTCAATCGCGCCCGCTTCCTTTGGCTTATATCCAGAGCGTTCCATCAACGGAATGGTGACGACGCCAGTGGATACGACATTACCTACGGCAGAACCAGAAATCGTCCCGAACAGTGCTGAAGCCAAGATCGCAACTTTGGCCTCTCCGCCGCGGAATCGCGACATGAGCGAAGAGGCAAGATCCGTGAAGAAGGCTGCGCCACCGAAGAGAGTCAGCAGCCGTCCAAAAAGGACGTAGGGCAGTACAATCGATATCGCGACTTTAAGTGGAGCGCCCAGGATCCCATTCGGGTCACCTCCGAGATAGAGCGCAACGCGCGTTATGCCGTAATCGCGGCTTCCAATGGGGTCGGGCAAGAAGTGGCCAAAGCAGGCATAAGCGATGAATAAGGAGACAACCGCGAATATCCCTACCCCCGATGTAAGATACAGGGCCGAAATGGTGAGTAAGACAAGTACCCCGGTGACGATCGAAAGTCCGACCGGGCGCATGGCGATTTGCATGGGGATGGTTGCGAAGATCGAGGCAATGTAAATCGTCAGGCCGACAGCCCCCAATGCCGATGCCCAGAGCGCCCAGCGCGCCAGCAGCGGATATGATGGCTTCTCCTGATCGAGGATAACCAGGGCGATCGCGAGGCCGAGCGATACGGCAAGCAATTGCTCGGTGAACAATGCGATGCCCAGTCGGCTCGGCACGTTGAGCGCCCAGCCTACCGCAGCAATCACAAGCGACACGCGCAAGATGGTTTTTAGGAACATTTCGTGATCTCTCTAGAAAAATGAGGGCGGCAGCAGCAGCCCTCAGGAGTTCAACGAAGCCCGAGCTTTTTATATACTTCGAGCGCGGCAGGGTGCCAGGGAAGACCGGTGATTTCGTTTGCCATCTTTTGCGGGTCAAAATCCTGATTGATCCGTGCGGCGCGAACCTTGTCCGGGTTGTTGTAAAGCGCCATGATGATCTTCTCTACGACGTCGGCGGGCATATCGGCGTTAACAGACAGCACCTGATTGAAGGCATAGACATCGAGCTCTTTCGACACACCGACTATCTTATCTTCAGGCCCAACTTTCATGAGCTCCGCAGTGGGCGAGACTGCTTTGAGCCGCTCCAGCGCTTCGGCGCTGTCATCGAGATCCAGAAAACGGATGCCGCCAACCGAGGCGTCAATTTCCTGCATCTTACCGGCCCGCAAGGCAAAAAAGCCTACTTCAACGTTCCCGGCCAGATACTCATCGCCCCCTGCGCCGACCGATGGAACAAGAACTGGCTTCATGTCATCGATGGTCAGCCCCAGATTGGCGAGTATGGCGCCTGAATCAATTCGCTGGGATGGCTGGGCCGTGAAGCCCCAAGGAAATGTCTTGCCCTTGATGTCCTTGGCTGAGTTGATCGGCGAATCCGCCTTCACGAAGATACCGATGGGCGTTGAAAACAGGCGCGCGATGATCCGCACATTTTCCAACTTCGTTCCCCCAAAGTACTCTGCACCCTGGATCGCACCTGTCACGTCAGGCGCTCCACCTGCCCATAGGTCGGTGTCACCAGAGTTGAGCAGCGGAAGAATCGATCCGGATCCGCCATAGGATTCCAGATTGATGCCAATTCCGTTTTCGCTCAGCACCGCAGCCAGGGCACTATTTACCCCATAGTTTTGCGAGCCCTGCTGGCCAGCCCCCATGACCAGCGATTGGGCCTGGGCCTGGAAGGCCAGCGCCGTAGCGGCCAGCAACGCACCCATTGCGATCTTGAAAAACGTTCCCATTTCATTTCCTCCCACTTTCGTTATTGATTTCGTGTATTCTCATTTCGGCTCTTGGCGCGAACCGCCATCACTCATCGCTCCCGTTTCCCCCTTCCGGCAGGTGCCAGTTGGTTGATTGGCGCGGCAAGCGTCGCCGCCGTCGCAATAGGTTGTGTTGCAGCGATGTATCGATCGCGCCTTAGTAAAAGGACATGACCGGCAAGCGCCGCAAATGGTCCGTGCGAAAGCAGGCCTGACGCGTCGCGGTGGACCGCGAAGGCACCGGGAATGGGGTTGTGCCCTTTCGGGGTTAATCCGATAACCTCGGCCCCGGCGGACTCGAGCGCCTTGCGCGACTCTTCAACGAGTTTCTGCGCCGGTGTCGCGTCCAGCACCAGCGCCACCGGCCGATCGGGTAGACAAGCGTCCATCAGCATCCGTTGCCGATCCTGAGTTTCGATTTCAGGCTGTGGGATCATCTGCCCCACCACCTCACCCGTCTCGCCGGTCGCTGGCCAGATCAGGCCATCGCGAAACCGCGGCTTGGGCTTGTAACGCATCTGGGCGACATAGTCCCGGGCGGGCGGCCAAAGCCCCAGCGTCCGGAAGGCGACCCTCGTCAGCGTGCCCTGCAAGTGCGACGTCGGCATCATCACGCGGCCCATGTTCAGAGCCAGCTTGATCATTTCCCACGCGTGTGGTTTGCGCTCGGCGTAATAGCTGTTAAGCAGCGCGTCCGATTCCAATCCAGCCTCTTCTGCGCGCACCGCCTCGTCGAGCTTCCAAGCAAGATTGTAAGCATCCCTGAGACCGCTGTTCATCCCCTGCCCGGCAAAGGGCGGCGTCAAGTGCGCGGCATCGCCAGCAAGCAGGATTCTCCCGTCGCGCCAGCGCGTCGCCAATCGTGCGTGAAACGTGTAGACCTGCACGCGCCGCAACGGCATGTCGCGGTCGGGACCGACGCTGGCCAGCAATTCACGCACCTTTTCTTCGCGCACTATCGCCGTGGGATCCTCACCCTTCATGAGCATGAATTCATAGCGCCGGATGCCGTTCGGCCCTGGGAGCGAAATGCACGGTCGGGCGGGATCGCAGAACACCTCGGTGTCGCGAGCGTGATTATTGGTCTTGGGTAGATCGACGATCAGCCAGGGCTCGGCAAAGCTCGACCCTTCCATCTCGATCCGAAGTGCCTTTCTGGCGGGTGAGCGCCCCCCGTCGGCAGCAACGACGAAACGCGCCCTGACCTGCCCCGTCTTGGAACCGTTTGCGACAGTGACTGCTACCCCATCGGCCCTCTGATCGTACCCGATGGCTTCAAAACCAAAATGAGCCTGCACACTGGTGTGGCGCGCCAACCCCTCGCGCAGGATCGCCTCCAGCACCGGCTGCTCGAATGCGTTGCGCTTATCCCAGCCGTAATCGCGCGAGGATGGCATCACCTGCGCGAATTGCTTGCCCGATGGGCCTCTGTAGATCGAGCCATATCCGCGCGCCGTCACGTCCTGAACCGCATCCGCCAGGCCGACAGCCTGCATCGTGCGCATGGATTCGTCGTCGATAGAGACAGCTCGTGGCTCCTGCACGGTCGACTTGTTGCGTTCGATCAGCACCGTATCCACCCCCATGCCGCCCAAGAGGTTGGCGAGCGTCAGCCCCGTAGGACCGGCACCAACGATCAGGACATCGGTGTTTTCCGGTAAGCTGACCATCACACCTCGTCACAAATAGGGTTGATCAAAGTGCCCAATGGACCAATCTCGACCTCCACAACATCACCGTTTTTCATGAAGATGGGCGGCTCGCGCCGATCTCCGACGCCGCCGGGCGTTCCGGTCAGGATGACATCTCCCGCAGAAAGTGGCGTGAATTCGGAGAGGTAGGCGATGATCCGTGGGATCGGGAAGATCAGATCGGATAGCGTGGCCTGCTGCATTACATCGCCGTTAAGCCGCGTCTCGATTGGCCATGAAGTGTGATCTCCCGCTTCGTCCGGTGTCATCATATATGGGCCAAAAGCGCCGGTGCCGGGGAAGGTCTTGCCTGGAGTGAACTGATGTGTGTGCCGTTGGTAGTCGCGGATCGACCCGTCATTGTAGCAAGACCAGCCAGCGACGTGATCAAGCGCGTTGGCTTCGGGGATATTGCGCCCGCCCCGACCGATAATGACGGCGAGTTCGCCCTCGTAGTCCAGCCGATCCGACCGTTTCGGTTTTATGATCGGCTGACGATGCGCGACCTGGCTGTCTGCAAATCGCACGAACACCGCTGGATGGCTTGCCTCAGGCCGCTTGGTTTCGGCGCGGTGTTTTTCGTAATTCAGCCCAATGCAAAGGATCTTGCCCGGATCGGGAATGACCGGCAGCAGCGTCACGTCCGAGGAGGCCAATCCAGGCCCCATATCCGCTGCCATTCCGGCTGCCTCGGCCAGAAGATTACGGGCAATAGCCTCCTTGAGCGAGAGGGCGCCCTGCACCCGTCCCGTAAGATCGACGATTCCATCGTCGATGATCGCGCCGTATCCGGCGACGCCCGTGCGAACGAAACTCAAGAATTTCATCGGTTCCTCCTCCCTCCCTAGTGGTCTGTCACGAGCGCATGATCGCGCGGCCCCACTTGTTCAACGTTCGCGGATGCTGGGGCCAGTCCACGTTGTCGCGGTCGTGGATCACCTCCAACTCGGCAGAAACCTCGATCCAGTTCTTGTCGGGATCCTCGATGAAAATGAACAGATTATTGCCCGGGCCGTGACGACCGGGCCCCCACAACAGCTGCACATCGTGCTTGGCAAAGTGATCGCACCAGTCGCGGATCGTGATCCATTCACCGGCTTCGTAGGAATGATGATCCACGCCGACGCGGTCGGACTTGAAGCAGGCGATCGTATGGTGTTCGTGATTGCTGCGCGTGAAGGCCGTGGCCAATGCCCCGTTTTCGTGCAGCACGCGATCCGACAGGGCAAAACCCAGCTTGCCGTGGTATAAATCGATGAAAGCCTGAACATCATTGCTGGCGAATGTAAGGTGCTGGGTAGGGCCGTTGATGCCCTTGCGCTTTACCGAATCGGGCTTGGCAACACCGAAGCAGATCAGATGTCCGTCCTGGTCGCGCACCGCAAACGCTTGATCCAGATAGGGCGATGGGCTCTCGAGGATATCAAGCCCTTCTGATTTGGCGCGATCCTTCAGAGCCGCAACGCCATCGATATCCCGGCACGCCAGCCCTGCATAGGCCATTTTTCGGTCTTCACCGGGCACGACGACCATTCGCCGCCCCGGGCCTTCGCAGCGCCACTCGCCTTTGGAATGCTGCGACAGCTCCATGTCCATCACCTCGGCGTAGAACACCGCGAGCCTTTCGGGAGCGCTGGATTCAAGAGCAATATGATGCAGGTACGCACCGGCCTGAACGGCAGTCAAAGTCATCTCGTCCTCCTAGAACCTTAGACAAGGATTACCGCAGGGAGGCTGACTACGCAATACCTAATTACCGTATTTTGATAATTTTGTAGACTCGGGTTCCGCAACCATCGCGCTGCGCGCCTCTTCCATGAACGTCTCGATCAGCTTTGCGTTGGTGGCCAACAGTGCGAGTATCCGGCCTCGATGCTGCTCTGTAAGATCACCCTCCGCCACGATGATGCTGAGCGAGGCCTCAATGCCCAGCCCGCGGTTCGACAGCGGCACAGCTAGGCCAACCGCCCCCCTATCCACCTCGCCATGCGCGACGACGTATCCATCGCGCCGCAGTTGCCCAAGGCTTTCAGTGAACACCCTGCGGGCCACATCGTCCAAATGCCCCTCCGCTTCGAGAAGTCGCTTGAGTCGCCGGGATTCAACATTGGTCAGAATCGCACGGCTGGTGGCCCCACGAGTCAGTGGCATCGGCCTTCCTCGTTCGAAGCTCACCTTTATATTGAGCGCACCGTTGCGCGCATCATCGACGCACATCACAGTCTTGCCGAACAGCCGCGCCAGAACCGCCGTCGCCGGAATATCGATATGTCCAACCAACGGCTGAAGGAATTTTGCCCCCGACCGAATTAACGGATCGGTCAGCCGCATTCGCCGGTCATAGTTCACGAAAGCCGGGCCGAGCCGAAACTGGGCATCCACAGTGCTTTCGAGAAACCCAGCGGCGACCATCTCGCGCACAAGCCGATAGAGCGTACTTGCTGATGTACCCAGCACACCGGACATCTGTGTGATGGTCCAAATTCCCTGTTCCTCGGTGAACAGGTCGAGGATTCTGGTATATCGATCAATTCCCGGCATTCCGTAAGGTCCCATTGTTTGGGCTCGTCGTCCGATCTCTCATTATTGACATAACGCCGCCGAGCAATATATCGAGTTTATCAAATATCAATAATCGAGATGCAAATGAAAATTCCAGAACAAGCCTGTGCCGATCTCGTACTGGCAAACCGCATTCTGGCAGCGCAGGGCGTCGTCGACGCATTCGGCCACGTGAGTCAGCGCGCCCCGGATGATCCGGAAACGTTTCTGATCTCGCGCAGCTGCGCTCCGCAACTGATCGAGGCGGACGACATTATGCGTCTCGATTTTGACGGAAACCCGGTGGGCGATACGAGTATGACCCCCTACCTCGAACGCTTCATTCACGGACAGATTTATGCCGCCCGCCCAGACGTCGGCGCGATCGTGCATAGCCATTCTGCCTCAGTCATTCCATTCGGCGTGGTAGCCGACGTGCCGTTGCGGCCAATCTATCACATGGCCGGTTTTCTGACCGACGCGGTGCCGATCTTCGAGATCAGCGATTGCGCGGGGCCGTGTTGCGACATGCTGGTCCGCGACAATGACCTGGGCCGGGCGCTGGCCCGGGATTTGGGCAATTCGATGATAATCCTGATGCGCGGGCACGGCTCCACCGTGGTCGGCACGGACTTGAAATCCGCAGTTTTCCACGCGGTCTATGCTGAAGTGAACGCAAAAATACAGCTTCAGGCCCAGTCCCTCGGCACCCCTCGCTTGCTCTCTCCTGGCGAGGCCCGCGCCGCCGCGAAAACCAATTCTGCGCAAATGGGGCGAGCATGGCAGCTGTGGGCGCTGCAGGCGGGGTTTCAACAGGCCTCCGAAACGAACCCCGGCATCCCAACGCCATCTTCCTGAGACCCCGTCCCGGCTGTCCACCAGCCTGTGTCGGTTGCACTCCGTCTTCGACAAGTCGGCATGGTTGAGAGAACGCGGTCGCTTCCCTTGAACTGGGCGCGGGCGACCGCTGCAAGGGCTGGATCGAAGATGTCACCGCCAGCGGCATTGGCACATTTCTTCCGGAGCGCTTCGAGTTTTGCGATGTCGGCCATCGGTATATCTTTCGAAATGGAGGGGTGGACTGCACGTTGCCGTTAGGTCGACGCGTCCAGATAGGCCTTGGCAATCGTGCTCATACGTTCGCGCGACATCGGCGCGCCGTGGCCGCCGTAGGCAACGGAAATATCGAGATCACGCAGCCGACGCATGGTCGCCAAGTAAGCAGATTTATCACAGCCGGGTAGATCATCGACCAATGTGCCGTCATAGATCGCGTCGCCGCTGAAAAAGATGCCCGACGCCTCGTCAAGCAACCCGATCGATCCGGGCGAATGCCCCGGTAAGTGCAAGACCCTGTACGATGGACCGCCTATATCAACTGTGTCGTTCTCGACAAGAACCCTGCCGAGCGGAGCCGGGAGGATCGCGTAGTCGTCTTGTTCAAAAGACGGCGCCGGCTTTTGTTCCACGCCTTTGGATAATTGGCGAAACAGATGTGCCAATGTGACTGCATCCTCCATCCCCGCGAAGCCGTCAGCCTCGGCGGCATGGCCCAGCCGATGTTCGAACTCGTGAAACGAGCCGATATGGTCTGCGTGGACGTGGGTCGCCAGTGCAATGACCGGCTTACCGATCTCAATGTTCAGGAAAGGACGCAGCGGAGCGAGGCCCGTGCCGAAGTCGACGATCAGATCGACATCCTTGCCGATGACGTGGAAGAGGTTGGCCCGGAAAAACCGGTGCACATGCGGCTCCCAGATCCGCCGGATCGTATCGGTGAGTTGTTCTGCACAAAACCAGTTTGTTCGTTCAGTCATTTTTTGCCGATCAATGTAGGAGATTCCTGAGAAAGCGTTTTGTCCGCTCGTGCGAAGGCGAGCCGAACAATGTGTCGGGCGCTCCCTTTTCAATGATCCTGCCGTCGTCCATGAAGACGACTTCGCTTGCGACCTGCCGCGCAAATCCCATCTCATGGGTGACGCAGATCATCGTCATACCGTCTTCGGCGAGCCCAACCATCGTGTCCAGCACTTCCTTGACCATCTCCGGATCGAGCGCGGATGTGGGCTCGTCGAACAACATGATGCCCGGCGTCATGCAAAGCGCGCGGGCAATGGCAACGCGCTGTTGCTGCCCACCCGAAAGTTCGCCCGGATAACGATGGGCCTTTTCGGGAATGCGTACGCGCTCCAGATAAGCCATCGCAATGTCTACCGCTTCCGATTGCGGGCGCTTGCGGACCCAGCGCTGCGCCAGCGTGCAATTTTGAAGTACGGTCAGATGGGGGAAGAGATTGAAGTGTTGGAACACCATCCCGACATCACGCCGCACATGGTCTATTTTCGAACTATCGTCGCTCAATTCGACGCTGTTGACGATGATCCTGCCGCTCTGGTGGGTTTCCAGACGGTTGATGCACCGGATCAGTGTCGATTTCCCCGACCCTGACGGGCCGCATATAACAACACGCTCCCCCTGCCCGACCGTCAGCGAGACATCATGCAGGACATGAAAGGTGCCGTAGGACTTGTTGACGTCCGACAGTTCGACGGCCGACGGCAGCTGCGCGTCGGACGACGGGAATGACTCGATCATTAACGTTCCTCACTAGGCGTAAAGGGAATGGCGGACCGCTTCTATCGGTGCCCTTTCGAGAGGGCGCGCTCGATGCGGGACTGAAGAATGGTCATAACCGAGACCATCGCCATGTAGTAGACGAGTGCCGCGCCATACCATTCAAGGAAGCGGAAGCTCGTTGCGATGGCGAACTGCGTGATCGTCATCAGCTCTTTTAAAGAGATCACTGTTGCGAGGGACGTCGCCTTCAAGAGCGATATGAATTCGTTGACCAATGCAGGCATGGCAATCCGTAGAGCCTGGGGCAGCGTAATCAGCAAGAAGGTTTGCCAGTTATGTAAGCCGAGAGCTGCGGCACCCTCCTTCTGGCCTTTCCCCACTGCATTAAAAGCACTCCGCAGGATCTCGGAGAGATAGGCGATCTGGATGAGCGTCAGGGCAAGGAAGGCCGCAAAGAAGGGCGTGAACCAGCCCGCCCGGAAAATCGGCGATATTTGCGGCAGCCCATTCCAGACGAAGAGCAGGATCAACAGGGCCGGAGCACCGCGGAACAGCCAGACGTAAGCGCCGATAAAAAAGCGCAGCAGTTTGTTTTTGGAACCGGCAGCGGAACCGAAGGCCATCCCTAGCATCAGCGAAACGCCCATGACCAGCACGGATAGCACCATCGTCAGCATAGCCCCTTTCGCAAGGGGCCAGCCGAAGAGCGCGGAGAGGAAGAGGTTAAAATCGAACATCGCACCGCGCCCCACTCAATCGTGAGCAACGTCGGTCGATGTTTCCGGCAAGCCCCATTTGACAAGCAAGGTCTTCATTTCCCCGCTTGCCTGCAGTGCCTCGATTGCTTCCTTGACGAGCTTTCGGTCACCGGCGCTCTTGCGCATGTAAATGCCGTAGGTCTCGCTCTCGTCATACGTGTAGGCGATCTTCAGCCTGTCGGGCATCTGCAGCATACGGAACGCGGCCGTGGTATCCTGCGTGATGGTTCCTGCAGCCCGCCCAACAAGTATCTGTTCGATCACGCCAGACGCGGATGGATAGGTTTGGATAACGGCCTCCGCCTTGCCTTCCTTGACGAACTTGGCGTTGAGGTCGGCCATCGTCTGTTCATAGGTCGTGCCGGCCTCGATCGCCATGACCTTGCCGTTCATATCTTCCGGCGTCTTCGAGTTCTCGTCGTTTTTGGGCACCAGCAGAACCACATGCGACCCGAAATAGGGTACGCCGTCGTATTTCTCCAGTCGGGCCGGTGTGATCATGATACCGCTTGCGATCAGATCGCAACGGCCACTATCGAGAGAGGGCAGCAGCCCTTTGAAATCGCCGACGACAAATTCGGCCTTCGCGCCCCAATGCCTGGCGATCGCATCGACGACATCGATCTCAAAGCCGACGAGATCGGTGTCACCGGGATTCTTGTAATATTGCATCGGCGGGAAGTCGCCCGCGGTGCAGACCTTGACTGTTCCACTCGAAGCAAAATCCGGTTTGGCGCCAGCCGCCTGGGTTTGTCCTGCTGCTGCCAAAGCAACGAGGCCACCGGAGAGCAATCTGGCCGCCCATTTCAATCGCTTATCCATGTCTAAGTTCCCTCTTTTTTGGGGTCTCTTGTGAGATCCTCTGCTGATAGCACCACGGAACAATTCTGCAGACAATCTAAAATTCCTGCGATAAAACAAACAGGAAAACTAAACGAATATCGTGCCAGAAACGCACTCAATGCCACTGGAGACGGACGAATGTCGTTGCCACCGCTGAACGCACTGCGCGTTTTCGAAAGCGTCGCCCGGCTGGGACACCTTGGTGCGGCGGCGGCTGAATTGCATGTGACGCCCGGCGCGATTAGCCAGCAGCTTCGCAGCCTTCAGGACGTTCTTGATGTGCCCCTGTTCGAAAAGCGCGGCCGCCAACTCGTCCTCACTGAATATGGCGCCATCCTGCAACGCTCCGCCCGGCAGGCGATGAATGCCTTGACGACCGGTGTCCAGGAAGTTGCCGCGCAAAAATCGAACGACGCTGGCAAAAGTATGCTGACCATTTCCATTCCGCAGGTGCACGGAGTTGCCTGGCTCGCCACCCGACTGTTCAAGTTCATGGCAGAGAACCGAAACATCACCCTGAATGTCATAACTGCCGGTCGCGCCAGTGACGTGAACTGGAAAAAGGCAGACATTGCGATTGTCTACGGGGCCCCGCCATGGTCGGGATTCTGGTGGCAACTGCTTCACGGCATTCACATGACGCCTGTGTGCAGCCCGCAATTATTGCGGGGCCCGCACGCGATCCGAGATATCGGAGATCTTGTCCATCATCGCCTTCTGCACGAGGACGACGGTTCGCAATGGAAGATATATCAGTCAGCAGCAGGCGTCACCCAAATTAGCCACTCCGAGGTGTATTTCGACGACTTCGGGATCGTGCTACAGGCGGCGCGCGATGGATATGGTGTTGCGCTGAGCGACGAGATCATATCCGCGCGCGATCTTGACGAAGGACGGCTGGTCCAACCTTTAGCCCTCACAGTACCCGCGCTTCAAAACTATTACTGCCTGTGCACGGAATCGAAACGTGAACGACCGGACGTGAGCCATTTTGTCGACTGGCTGGTCTCAGAAGCCAGGAAAGCCACAGACTTGAGCAAGCGACACGTTTTCCTGCCTTAGAAGGTTACCCCATGCGGGGCTGCAACATGGAGACAAGCTCCTAAGCAATGCTAATCGGCATACGTGAAATCCTGGAAAGATTGTTTAAGGTCGCTGCGACATCGCGATGATATCAGCAACAACGATTCGACACAGCCGGCATCGGCGGGATCGCCGACGCCGATCGCCTTGAAGGGATACGAACCGTTGACCCGTGTGTCACCTGATCGCGATTATTTGTCGTTGAGATGCTCGAGGTCGCCCAACAGCAAAAGCATTTCGTTGAGTTTGGTTTTGACGTCTCCGAATTTTTTGACCTTCACGAGTTCACCGTGGCCGGCCAACATAAGAAAGGTTTCGAGAACCGTGTCTGAATGCCGGCACAGCAGGATTAGAAACTCGCCGCTGGGCCCGTTAATCCCGTTGAACCAGTTTTTGACCGCGCGTTCGTTTGCCAGGGTCAAGCCCGCAATCGTTTTCACGGCGCTCCTGTCCTCGCCGAAGTCGTTTCGCAATGCCGTCGCTATGGCAGAAGCAAAGGCCGCCGCGCCTAAGCGCCCTTCGGTTGAAGGATGAAATCCTTTTCCTTTTTTGGACTGAATATTTCGGCCCTTGTTCGTAGGCGACATTTCGTTCCCCCTTGAATTAGTATCAGGCCATGGGAAATGCTTCAAAATGAGCTGCGCGATAAATGAACGGAGCAGGCGATCAGGCACACAAAACTGAAAATGTGCGTGCGGCACAGTATGTCCGCATGTCCACTGAGCATCAGAAGTATTCTACTGAAAACCAAGCCATCGAGATCGCCAGGTACGCGCGCGAAAACGGCTACGTCATCGTCAAAACATACATGGATTCTGGAAAAAGTGGACTCAAACTTGACGGCCGGGATGCCCTGCAAAGTTTGATCGAGGACGTCAGCAACGGCCAGACGGATTTCTCGATCATACTTGTCTACGATGTCAGCCGTTGGGGACGTTTTCAGAACGCCGACGAGTCCGCCTATTTGGAGTATCTGTGTACGCGAGCCGGCATTGCCGTTGAATATTGCGCTGAGCAATTCGCCAATGACGGCAGCCTGACGACGACAATCATCAAGAACATGAAGCGCGCGATGGCCGGCGAATATAGCCGAGATCTGTCCCGTAAGGTGTTTGAAGGTCAACGGCATCTTGTGGAGCTTGGCTATCGCCAAGGTGGGGCGGCTGGATTTGGATTGCGGCGGCAGCTTATCGACGAACGCGGTGAGCCGAAGGCTCTGCTTGCCCATGGCGAACGCAAAAGCATTCAAACCGACCGCGTCATTCTCGTGCCAGGTCCCGAAACGGAGGTGGCTGTGGTCGACAGAATCTATCGCCTGTTCGTGGAAAAAGGACAGAACGAACGCTCTATCGCCGAGATACTGAATTATGAAGGCGCACTCACTGATATGGGGAGACCATGGACCCGAGGAACGGTGCATCAGGTCCTCACGAACGAAAAATACGTCGGTAACAATGTCTTCAACCGCATCTCGTTCAAGCTCAAGATGCGTCGTGTCCGAAACCCACCGGACGCAATAATACGAGCTAGCGGCGTTTTCCAACCGATCGTAAGCGAGGATCTATTCCAGAGAGCCGCGGCAATTATTGCCGAGCGGACAGTCCGTCTGCGAGATGATGAAATGCTGGCGCTATTGGCGCAATTGCTGCTCAGAAGCGGCAAGTTGAGTGTCATCATTATAGACGAGCAGGAGGGCATGCCTTCAAGTTCAATTTACGGTTCGCGCTTTGGTAGCTTGCTGCGGGCCTATAAATTGGTCGGGTACACGCCGAAAAGGGACTACCGCTATGTCGAGATCAACCGGTTGCTCCGTAATCTCTTCCCCGAGGTGGTATCCGGAATTATTGCATCTGTCGAACACGCCGGGGGTCGAATTGTTCGAGATACAGCAACCGACCTTCTCACAATCAATGGCGAATTCACTGTGTCCGTGGTGGTTTGCAGATGCATCGAGACAACGGCCGGAAGCTTACGTTGGAAGATACGGCTGGATAACGGCCTCCACCCAGACCTTTCGATTGCTGTCAGGATGGCTCCCGGTAACGAGAAGATCCTCGATTACTATCTCCTCCCCAAGATCGATTTCGCCTCAGCAGACCTCGCTGTGGCGGAGGACAATGCCATAGGCATCGATGCCTATCGCTGTGCAAATCTTTCTCGATTCATTCGGCTTACAGAACGTGGACCCATTAGGAGGGCGGCATGACTGACGTATTACCCGAAATCAAATCCATCCCGATCGACGCAATCAATGTCCTCAATCCACGGGTTCGCAATAAGAAGATTTTCAACGAGCTCGTAACCAGCATTGCCCATTTAGGACTGAAGAGGCCAATCACGGTCAGCGTACGGGATGACAATTCTGTATACGACCTGGTTTGTGGCCAAGGGAGATTGGAGGCCTTCGTTGCGCTGGGGCAAACACATATCCCCGCGATCCTCGTCCATGCCAGCGTTGAAGATTGCTTTGTAATGAGCCTAGTTGAAAACCTCGCCCGGCGTCAGCATTCACCTTTGGAACTGGTTCGCGAGATCGCCGCATTGCGCGACAGGGGATACTCGCTCACCGAGATTTCGACGAAGACCGACTTTTCCGAGGAGTATGTCTATGCCGTCTGCTACCTGCTAGATCACGGCGAGGAGCGGCTCCTGGCGGGTGTTGAGAAGGGGATTATTCCCGCAAGCATCGCGATGCAGATCTCGCGCGCGAAAGACGCCGAGGTGCAGAAAGCGCTGGCTGAAGCCTATGAGCAAAAGTCCATTCCTGGCAACCAAGTGCTTGCGATACGCAAGATCGTCGAGCAGCGCAATCTATCCGGAAAAACCGTGAGTGGCGCAGCCTACAGGGGTGACAGCCCACGAAAGCAGGTGACCGCCGCAGCGCTCGTTCGAGCCTACCAGAAGGAAACTGAGCGGCAAAAGATGCTGATCAAGAAGGCGACCCTCGCTCAGAGTCGGCTGCTGTTTCTCGTCAATGCCCTGCGCCGTCTTATAGATGATGAGCATTTTACGACGCTACTTCGCGCTGAAGCCATCAAGGACATGCCGAAACCATTGGCTGAGCGGCTTGGCAGCGGGAGGCTACAATGAGCGAGCCGGTTCGCATCTCGTTCGAACAGACAATCGTCGAGTTACCCATGACCGCTATCCTGCCGCGAAAAATCATCACAGAGGCACAAAAGAAGACCGTGAAATACAAACGGATCGCCAGCTCGATCTCGGAGGTTGGAATTGTCGAACCCATAGTCATTTCCAGATTGGAGGAGAATGGGGATACGTTCATGCTGCTGGATGGCCACGTCCGGTTCACAATCGCGCTTGACCGTGACGCAACCACCATACGCTGCCTGATCTCGAACGACGACGAGGGCTTCACATACAACAAGCGTGTGAACCGGCTGGCCACGGTCCAGGAACATTACATGCTTATAAAGGCGCTCAACAGCGGCGTCCCAGAAGAGAAGCTGGCAAAAACCTTCGACCTGGATATTTCGATGATCAAGCGACGCCGGACGCTACTCGACGGCATTTGCCCGGAGGTGATTGAACTTCTCAAGGACAAGTCGGTTAACCCGGTGACTTTCGACGTGCTGAGAAAAATGAGACCAATGCGGCAGATCGAGTCCGCAGAATTGATGCTCACCGTGCACAATTGGACCTCCAGTTATGCGAAGGCGCTATTGGCAGCGACAAAACAGGAAGATCTGGCAAAACCGGATCGTCCAAAAAAAATCGGCGGCCTGACCAGAGAGCAAATGGCACGCATGGAGCGCGAAATGGCTTCACTCCATCAGGACTTCAAGCAGATCGAGGAATCCTATGGCGATGATATTCTGCACTTGGTCGTGGCTTCGGGGTATCTCAACAAACTCGTCGGAAATTTGGAAATCGAGCGTTTTCTCGCGCAGCGTTACCCGGAGTTTCTGGACGAATTCCGCGCCATCATCGTCGCCTCATCCCTTGACCAAACTGGATTGACTGCCAATTAACGGAGCGGAACAGTTGCAGCCCGTGACAAGACTAGCACATAGCGTTTTTTGACGTTGCCAGGTTCGGATCGATCAAACGCACCGGCGAAATCGTGCCGATCTTGTAACCACTTGCCAGCTCCGTGGATTAAACCGTGGGATGAGTTTTATTCCTTTGCGGGGTAGCTTCACCATCGGCTATGAATTTGCAATGAGAGATTCGACAGCCAGATCCGTACCCGATACCCGCGTTGTCCCGCTTGTAGCGAAGCGTCAAGCGCTTGAGTTGCCGGAGCAAGCCGCAAAATATCCTGAGTTGCGCTACATGGGCTCGAAGAAGCGACTTCTGCCCTGGATCTACCAAGTGCTCGATGACATCGACTTTGAGAGTGCGATGGACCCGTTCTCGGGCACGGGCAGTGTTGGTTATTTGATGAAGTCGATGGGTCGGCGTGTCGTGGCCTCTGACTTTCTGAATTTTTCCAGCCTGGTCGCCCGAGCAACAATCGAAAATAGCAGTGTCAGGCTCGACGGTAAAAGCATAAAGCGTCTCATCGATCCGGACCCGGGACCCCACCATTTTATCGAACAAACATTCCGTGACGTATTTTATACGGCAGAGGATCTCAAGTTCCTGGATCGTGTGTCAGGCAATATACGGCAACTTGAAGGGCAATACGATCAGGCATTGGCATTCGCAGCGCTGTTCCGCTCATGCCTGAAACGTCAACCTCGGGGCGTTTTCACGATATCTGGAAATCTCGATAGGTATGACGACGGGAGGCGTGACCTGCGCCTTTCGCTTGAAGAGCACTTCCTTGAGCAGATTGAGGTTTACAATAACGCCGTCTTTGATAACGGCCGCCGAAACCAGTCCTTCAGAGGAGACGTTTTCGAGCTCGCCGCGAAGAAAGTGGATCTCGTTTATCTCGATCCGCCATACGTGCCGCGGTCAGACGATAACTGCTACATAAAGCGCTATCATTTCCTTGAGGGTCTGTCTTGCTATTGGCAAGGACTGCCCATCGACGAATCCACGAAAGTGAAGAAGATAGCCAAGAAATACACTCCATTCAGCTATCGGCGGACGGCGGTTGAGGCATTTGATAGAATGTTTTCCCGTTTTAAAAAGAGCACAATAGTTTTATCTTACAGCTCTAACGGCTATCCAGATTTAAATGTACTTGAAGAACTTATGAAAAAGCACAAATCTAGTGTTCGAGTATTTGAGAAACCTCATCGGTATCATTTCGGGACGCATACTGGGGTAGAGCGGTCCTCGGTTACCGAATATCTCATTGTAGGTCGCTGATGCAGGTCGTTGAGCAAAGTATCGACGATGTTGTTGCCAGTTTAAGTCCTCTATCCGTTGAGTGGATGGATGATGTTGCCGCCTCTGCAATTGCTCGACTGTCAGCATTGCCAAAAAAGACGCAGTACGATCGCCAAGACATACAGGAATTGCTCGATTCCGATTTCAGCGATGGGCTGCTTTGCGCGCGCCTCTTTCTTGCTCTGTCGAAAGACAGCATGGAGACAGAACTTCGTAGCGCCCTGGGTTCTGGAGGAATCGGTTCTACACGTTACAAGACTGATCCAAATACGTTTCTAGCAACACTCGAAAGCTTGGGCTTGCCTGAAGCAATGTCGGCAACAATCAATTATCAGCCTGTTTGGAGCGACATACTTGTGGAACGTCTTCGCTCTGGTCGTGGCTCTGCAATCCAAGGGCAGCGTCGCGGACGCGGGTTAGAAGATTTTGCCGAAGCCCTTGTTCGAGAAGTCTTTGGTGAGGGTGGCTACGAAACCCGCTGCACTTTTACGGGTGCCGACGGAACAACCGCGAAATGCGATGTTGCTGTTCCTGATAAGAGCAAACCGCGGATTGTCATTGAGTCAAAAGCCTATGCCGCAACTGGTTCAAAGATGACTGATATCATCGGTGATCTCGACGCAATTATTGCCGCAAAGCGCCATGACACTCCGCTCCTCTTCTTGACCGACGGCCTCACCTGGAAAGCGCGAATGGCCGATTTGCGGAAGATCGTGCAACGTCAGAACCAAGGGAAAATTACGCGGATTTATACGACCAAAATGCGCGAGCAATTTTTGGCGGACCTGCACACGCTAAAAGCGGAGCTCGGGATCAGCTAAGTCTAGGTTGTTGGTTATGGGATGGCCCGCCCTTCCGAGGACATCGAGTATGATGTCCTTTTCTCGAAGGGAAAGGAGCAGAGCCATGCAGATTTCTATCTTGGGCATCGACTCTGGGAAGAACAGCTGCAGCGTTGTTGGGGTAGGCCATACCTTTTCCCCCAGTTTGGAAAGCGAGCATGGCTTCGTGGCTTCGTCAATCGAATCTGTGACCGGTGACGTCTGAGCCAAGAATCTCGACGTCTCATACCAGCACTCATTGTCGCAAGTTTACATACCGAGCGATAAGTTGCGGTATTTGCGGCGTGCTGCACGGATCGGTAGACTTTAGGCGCAGTTTTTGAAGCAAGCGGTTGCCGGGGGCCTTAACATAAGATGAGCGAGTCTAATCGAAGCTATTTCAATGACAGTCCAATCGAGGCAGCCGGCGATGACCGCTATGGCGTGACCGGTTTTGCGGAATCGATCGCCAAAAGCATCACGCGTATGCAGAAACCCGTCGGAACGACCATTGCACTCAATGGGCCGTGGGGGTCAGGCAAAAGCAGCGTCGTCAATCTCATCCGTGCTTCCCTCGCACAATCCGGCGACGACAAGCTGGTGGTTTCGGACTTCAAATGCTGGTGGTACCGAGGTGAAGAAGCGCTGGCACTTGCCTTTCTGCAAAGCCTGAACGGAACGTTGCGGAACAGCCTGGGCGATAAGGTAAAAGACCTGATCCCCAGCATCACTCAACGTTTGCTACAAGCGGGACCGACCATCGGAGCGGCAGTGACGCTAGCAAGCGGAGCGCCGTTGACGGCGCTGTTCACTGGTGGATCGAAGTTTGTGAGTACCTTCTTTCCGCATGGCGATACCCTTGAGAAGACATTTCAGAAGCTGGCGAAAATTCTTGCTGATGAAGACCGTCGTTTCCTCGTTGTGATCGACGATATCGATCGTCTCTCGCCCGAAGAAGCCATAGCGATATTCAGACTGGTGAAGTCCGTCGGCCGCCTGCTCAATGTCATGTACCTGCTGGTATTCGACCGTGATCTGGCCGAAAAGGCGGTGCAGGAGCGGTTCCCTTCGGAAGGCCCTCACTTTTTGGAGAAGATCGTCCAGGCGGGATTTGAAGTACCTGCCCCTCTCCAAACAGACTTGAACCAAGCGGTCCTTACCGGAATCCAGGAGATTTGCGGCGACCCCGAAGAGGCTCAGATCGTCCGTATCATGAACCTGTTCTACGATATCGTGGCTCCATACATGACGACCCCTCGGCATGTGGCAAGGTATCAGAATGCGATTAGCGTGACATGGCCTGCCGTCGCAGGCGAGGTGAGCTTGGCCGATTTCATCGCTCTGGAAGGGCTGCGCCTATATGAGCCTGGCTTGTTTCGGGCGATACGCTCTCGAAAGGAGGAGGCGTGTGGTGTCTCCAATCATCACAACGGCAACCAGAATCACGATGATCGTTTGCAGCCGTTCCTGCACGACGTTCCTGTGTCACGTCATGACCTCGCAAAGGTAGCATTGCAGCGTCTGTTCCCTAGACTCGAAAGCATACGCGGGCAGCGAAGGATGCGTAGATGGGACGACTGGAATTTCGAACGCGCAACCAATTTCCCCTTTCGCGTCAGAATGAAGAAAGCGCTTTGGTCCCAAAGCGCTTGATCGTATAGCATTCAGAGTGGTTTGAGTTTTCAGACATTCATGCTGGGCGCGGATAGTATTATGCAACGGCGGCACCATTTCTACGTGTCCACAGCCAAGTTCCTCTTTCAACACCCGCAATACGGTATCGTTTCCGTTCGCGATCCGATCCGAACCAGCGATGCCAAACAATATGACCTGAAGCCAATACTGTTGTACGGGCTGACCGTTGCCGGCCTGCCGATCCGCTGGACGACATTCTCATCGGATGAGAACCCACAGCCGCTTCGCCAGATCCTGTTCTCGGCCTGGTTGCAGGGTGAGGGTCTGCGAGGCCAGCCGGATGTTCTGATGGTCAGCCGGCATCTCGCACAATCAGACCCTGCGCTCGAAGCGGATCTCGCAAAAATCGGGGTCGGGCTCGAGATCGCAGGCCCACGTGAAAAGTCTCTGCCTGCCTCGCTTCGCTCGGCCCAGGAGAAAAGCCGGTGGCTCTCGAGCCGAAGCATATCGCAGAGCATGCCGGCTGATGAAGCGATCACGACATTTTCGGCCGATGCCTTGGTCGACCATGTCTGGAGAGCGAGAGACCGGCGGCGCGACCACGGCGACCGTGAGCTCGAAGATCGTATGAAGGCCTGGCTTGCCTTGCCAAGCCGCGACCCCGATCCTTCTATCATCACGGATCATGGCTGGAAGGCAGGACCGTGGCTCACCTCCTGGGAAATCTCGCTTCCTCCTCAGCGGGAGCGCTATTTCAGCCACAGCGAGATCGAGCGGAGAACATGGCTGCTCACCAGGCAAGAACCGAGCGAGGAGATCAACGAAGACGAGGATGACACCAATGACGGCTATGACAACGCGCCGGAAATCGCCGGCAACCTCGTCGCCTGTTGGCCAAACCCGGCCAAGGAGATCGCCCAGTCGATCGGCACGACACTGAAGGCGCTGCAATGGTATCTCGACGAGAAATCGAGCCTCGATCCGTCGAAGCGTTATAGCCTGCTCAGCCTGCTTGGCGTCGAGTTCGATGAGTATCTCGGCTGTTATGCCGCCAGAGGCCCCTGTGTTCTGGTAGGAAACAAGGCGAACGCGCTTGAAGATATCTATACCGACATGACCGGGGGCGGAGATGCATGGCCGTGCGAACTCATCCCGTCAAAGGGACAGGCCGACCCGAGCTCGCGATATTTGCTGATCAATCCCCATAGTCGGCCTCCATCCATCCTCATGGTCGCGCGTGGGGATCAAATCGCCGACCGGCTGGGCGATTTGCTGATCCCGGATCTGGCGAGCTTCGTCGTCGACCTCGATGAAGTTGATGACGACTTCCTTGATGCGATCCTTCGGATTGCGAGTCGGCGCGTCCACCTGCGCGCGAAACGCACCGAGCTGATGCCGCAGGACGTTCTGCTCGTAGCGAGTGATCTCCTTCTGGCGGTCCCTGCAGCAGGACTTCTCAAAGATCAGTGTGTCGGCTGCCAATGCATAGGGAAGCACATGCTCGTCGGTCAGCTTCTCGGGGTCCAGGACTTCATAGCAGTAGATACACTTGCCAGGTGAGGGAACGTTCTCTCTCTTCTCTCTCTTCTCCAGATCGTATTCATCGACGCGCATGTGCTTGATCCCCCGGTACTGTAAGCCGCAGTTCTATCTTGATTGGCACCCGATCCGCGGACTTCATCAGGGCCTGCGGCCATATGCGCCGCCTCGTGAAGGCCGGACACATGGCTTGCACCCGACCAGTGCGGCATCACTGATTTTCTCCCTTGCAACAAACGGCCGCTCCACACATGAGAATCGACCGGTCGGCATTCTCATAATTAGATGCCCAACACGGACCAAACAGCCGCATTTTTATCATTAGCTGCCAAGTGACACCGCCCATATATGACAGATCATGTTTTTATGTCCACTTTCGGCGAAATGATCACATATAACTAGTCGACTTGCATTGCGCCGCTCATATTTTCATGATATTCCTAAATGAAATTGGGCATGTATTTATGGACACGAAACAGGCTTCTCTCGCACGCAAACAACTGGAACGGCGCCTCGCACCGCTGCGGGAGCTAAAGCTCATCATGCCGCCTCGCGGTTGGATGAAAGCCATCCGTGAAGCTCTGGGGATGAGCACCCGGCAACTCGCCACTCGCATGGGCGCTGCCGCCTCTCGCATTCCGGCCATCGAGAAGGCGGAAGTTTCGGGAGCGACAACGATCAAGACGCTTCGGGAAGCAGCGGCGGCAATGAACTGCACGTTCGTCTACGCCTTCGTTCCGGTCAAGCCGCTTGACGACATCCTTCGTGAGCGGGCGGCAGAAAAGGCGGGGCAGGACGTGACCCGCCTCGATCATACTATGCGGCTGGAAAACCAGGCCTTGCTCAAGTCCGATCTGGAGGATGAACGTCGCCGTCTCATCGATGCCATGCTTGCCGGCTCGCCACGACGCCTGTGGGAGGATGACTGATCTCCATGGAAGACGATCCTCTGTTTCTGGATGATGATGAAGCGAATACGCCGCTAACCGCCGAGGAACGAGAGCAGCTCATTCCCTCCTACATCACATTGCGACATGAGCTGAATGAGGCCGAGCAGGTTAACATCGGCGAAGGCTTGCGCTGGGCGATGTCGCGAAAGCGCGACGTCCTCGACCAGGAGTTTCTCAACGAGTTGCACCGGCGCATGTTCGGCAAGGTGTGGCGCTGGGCGGGGCAGTACCGCATGACGGCCCGAAACATAGGCGTTGATGCCTATCGCATCGCAATGGATGTCAGGCAGACGATCGATGATGCGCGCTATTGGGTCGCACATGGAACGTATCCGCCCGATGAGATCGCCGTCCGGTTCAGCCACCGCTTGGTAGCCATCCATCCCTTCCCCAACGGAAACGGACGGTTTTCTCGCTTGGTCGGCGACCTGCTCGCGCGCCAGCTTGGGCGACCGCCCTTTAGCTGGGGTCGGACAAACCTAATCGATGCTGGTGAGACCCGCGTCCGTTATGTCGCGGCGCTCCAGGCGGCTGACAACCACGAGATCGAGCCTTTACTGGCGTTCGCGCGCTCATAGACATCGACGACATGGCGGGGTTGCGAAAACGAAAGCGAAGGGGGAATGACGATAATGAAGACTTTCACGCAATCGCAGTTGCAAGCAATCGCGGATGCGTTGGGAGATGCCGACTTCGGTCTGACAGGATCGGAAATCGGGCATTTGCTGACAACGGTCAAGATCGTTGACACCGATCCACAGATGACCAAGCGCCATAGGCTCTATAACGCGTTTGCCAATGAACAGAACAATCGTAAGCAGCGCACTCATATCATTGCCTTCATCCGTAAAACGATAAAGCCGGAGCGCTTCGCCCGCCAAACGGAACGCTTTGAGCCGATGCGGCTTAATCTCAACCGCGCCCTGGCGTTCGCCGGACTGGCCGTCGGGGCTTCGGGAACATTGGACGCCGTCGACGCGGCCGAAACACTTTCGCAAGCGACACGCCGTGCCCACGAGTTGAGGGCTGATCTGACAAGCCGTGGCGTTCATCCCGATGTCCTGCGTTTTTGCCGCGAAGAGTTACTTGCAGATAATTATTTCCATGCCGTTCTCGAGGCCGTAAAGAGCGTCGCCGACAAAATTCGGCAGCGTACCGGCCTGACGGACGATGGCGCGGTCCTTGTCGATCACGCCTTCGGCGGCGAAAGGCCGATACTCGCGATCAACATGCTCATGAGCGATAGCGAAAAGAGCTAGCAGCGGGGTTTCTCCAATCTTGTGAAGGGCACATTCAGCATGTTTCGCAATACCACTGCGCATGCGCCAAAAATCCACTGGCAGATGTCGAAAGAGGATGCCGAAGATCTCTTTTCCTTGGCCTCGCTCATACACCGTCGCATTGATGCGGCGGTCATGCCGGCTCGGGTCTGAGACGAGGGTCCGGCGGTGATCAATCTCCAGAAACGTCTGTCGGAATTCTTCTACGGATTCGGCGTGACGCGCGAAACGCTCCCATTGCTCAACAGCGTCGGACCGTCCCGACTCCCGTTCTTCCCAACCTGCTTCATGAAAAGGAGATTGGCTAAGCGTGCCTCGCCATCGCTATCCATTGCATTGGTGCCCGCACAACCGACAACCCGCGCCCGATCGTGCGTCGAGGAGAAGGTTTAACCATGGCGGCGGGTAGTCATCGACCATATTTCAATTACTCGATGGTCCAGCTCGAGGACTTGTTCGGGAGCTCGCAAAATGACCTTCAGGTGCTTATCCAGCACTTTCCACTCGTTTCGCAATTCGACAATCAGTTGATGCATGCGCGGAGACAAGGTGGCCCTCTGATCACCCGGAAGGACATCCAGGGCAACCTCAAGCTTGCGACGACCGGCAGCAAAAATGAGACCGCGCTCAAGGAGGATCGCCCGGATCTGATTGATCAACGTGGTTCTTTGTGCAACGAGGCGCGATCGAACCCTGTGCAGCGACTGAATATCGAGCTGCTCTTCACTCTTGAGGTCGACGAACCGCATTGTGGGACGCGACGCGGCTTCCGCGATGCCCTCTGCATCCCTGTCGTCGTTCTTCTGCGCTTTAATATAGGGGCGAACATACTCGGGCGACATCAGTCGCACTTCGTGTCCTCGTGCTGCGAAAAGTCGCCCAAGGTGGTGAGCGCCGCAGCATGCTTCCATAGCAATGATGCACGCCGGCATCTTGCCGACAAACTCAATGAGCGTCTGACGTCGCATCGTTCGGCGGACAATCACCGCACCTTTGTCATCAACTCCGACAACGCTGCAGCTGTTCTTTCCTATGTCGATGTCAAGTATCGAAATCGTCATGATCTGGCTCCTCTTCCTTCAATGACGAGACATCATATTCGATGTTCTCCGAAGGGCGGGCCATCCCATAACCAAAAGCCAGCCCGCACCAGGCTTCGCGGAGCAGCCAGATCGTCTTGGCGTCCGGTACTTTCTCGGACAGGGAAAGACCCAGGAACCGCATGAACGACAGCCGGTCCTGGATGACGAACTCCGCCTGGTCGTCGGAGAGATTGTACAGTGCCTGCAGCACCAGGATCTTGAACATCAGCACCGAAGGAAAGGCTGGCCGTCCACCCTTCGATCCATCGGACCGTTTCAATGCCTTCGCCAACGGCGTCTCGAATACAGGCCAGGGGATGATCGCGTTGAGCTTCTCCAGCGGATCACCCACCGCACTCAAACGCTCGTACCGCTCGTCCAAATCCCAAAAACCGGGCTCTTCCCGCATCATCCATTCCCTGCAAATCACGCGAGCCGGATTGAATCAGAAAACTCGGGAAGGGGGAGGTATTTCGAGGTTTCAAGTTTTGGATTTATAGCGCGTCAACGCGCGGCATGGTCCACCGACTCATGAGGATATTGATCCCGCCGAACGCCTCTCCGATACGCTGGCTGATGAGATAATCGCCATGGTGCGCCCTGCGCCCAGATTTGCGAAATCAGCAAGGCCTGGCGCTATCGCGGGAGCACGCACTGATCGCCATAGCGGCGGGCCAGATCCCAGCGGGACGCATAAAGCTTGTGCCGCAGCAGCAGTTGGAAAAAGACATCGCATGTGTCTTTCACCGACCGCGGCGGTTTGTTCGAGATGGCCGGCCAGTGCAGCAAATCGTGGATGGAAGTCGCCTCTTGTCGAAGTTCGCTGTCGATCCGCGTCGAAAGGTCGGTTCCCTGATAGGGAGCGGAAGAAACAGCAACGCGGAACTGCGGACCGAGAATGGAGCGGAACAGGAAAAGCGCTCGCGGCGCATGGAAATCGGACGTGATGAGCAGCACGTTGCCGCCGCCTACGCCCCGTTTGGCCAGAGCAAGACCAGTGAAAACTGCATTTCCGACGGTATCGAGGGAATCCGTCTCCATGATCAATCGATCGCCAGCAATCCCGTTCCGGACAAGGTAATCATGCATGGTCTGCGCTTCCAGCACGATGGTTCGCCCCCCGCCGGACAGAACAATGGAGTTATCCTTGAACCGTTGGAGGATCGGCAAGGCATGAGCGAGCCGCTGATCAAGCGTCGGCTGATTGGCACCTAGCATTACGATGGCGTCGGGTGATTGATAGGCTTTCTCGTCGCCGAGCCAAGGCTGGCGAATGTAATCTGTATAGAATTTCTGAATATCAGATAAATTCGTCTCAACATTATCAGAGGCCGCCGTTACCAGACGCTTCTCATGGACCAACGTCCGCAGCGCTCGCAACGATTGCTGCACCTCAGCCAGTTGCGCGTAGACGGTAGCGAGCTTGCCGTTGGGCACCCAGCGCCTGAGTTCATCGGCGCTGTAGTCGAGCTCTGTCAATGCAGTCAACCAATCATGGATGTCCAGGCTCTCTGTTGCGGCAGCCGGAATCCTCGAGATCGCTCCTCGCTCCTCTGCCTGGGCGGGATCGAAAGCAATGAGCAAAGAACTGTACAGTAACATTCGTCGCATGTTTCGCGCGACCATTCTCATCATTGGTCGATCTCCATAGCTTAATATTAAATATACTTACATATGATGTATATACACTATTTTTTGAAAGTATATATAGGAATGGTTTATTCTGTTAGTCGCGTACAAGAGCAACGACAGGGTCGCGTTTTGAAGCATTACGGGCAGGCACGAACCCAAAGCCGATCCCGATTAGGCTGGAGCAGCCAATCGCGATCACAACCGACTTGGGCGAATAGATCAGGTGTGACCTGCCACGGGTAATTTCCTCCAGTTTGGATTAGAGTCCGGCCCATTAAAGGACGGACACATGAAGAAGCAGAGATTTACGGAAGAGCAGATTATTGCGGTAGTGAAGGAGCAGGAGGCTGGCG
>NZ_QOZG01000016.1 GCF_003335045.1 Paramesorhizobium salinisoli | reverse complement strand
ACGCGGTTGCCGGCGTCCAGACATATGGCTTGCGAGTTTCAGGATGAATGCCATCGACCACTACCTGCTGGCCGATACCCATGATTTCGATTCGCTGCTCGATGCCGTCGATTTTGAACCAGGACGATTGCATTTTCTCCCGCGGTTCAGGCGTCCTGAAAAGAAACAGCGACTTCGGGGCTTTTCCCACGCGCATCGGCGCATACTCGCCGCCAGGCAATTCTCGAACCATGGCAATTACCGCGGCTGCCAGCTCAGGTCGCATGATATCAACGTCGATTGCCACGACGTCGCCGGTCAATATCCCGGTGTTTGTATGCTCCGGGAACGCTGTTTCCCAATAGGCGGCATTTTCGTAGGTGGCGTTAAGATTTTGCCAGCCTCTGAATGCATCCGGAGCCTTCCCCTTGCAGGGGACGATGCGGTAGCCGTACAGAATCAAATTCTGTCGCGTCGCCAGGATACTGGACGTGTTCTGTTTTACTGTTTGGGCCACAAAAACCTCGCGTGTGTGCCATGCCCATTCCGCACCTCGGAACAGGCTTTTCTAGATTCATGATGATGGGGTTGGGGTTGTTCGCCGGGTTTCGGGCCGGTTGCGGGTTCTTCTTGGCTCGCGGGACGGGTAGGGGCTAGGCGGCGCTCGACGCCAACGTTCCCGGCTTGAACATGGTGCGCCCGTCGATATGGCCGACCACGGTGCCGTCCTGCTTAGGGGTGGACGTTGTGTTGTCGTTGGCCGCTTGCCGGTTGGCGATCTGCTCGTCTATCCAGTCCATCACCTCGGCACGCACGAACGCTATGCGCTTCACCCCGATTTTCACGGGTTGCGGGAAGCGACCCTCTTTCGCCATCAAGGCGATCAGAAAGCGGGACATGGTTGTGGCGGCTGCCGCCTCCTTTGGAGACATCAGTCGGGGGGCATTATCGTTGGCGGGAATATTCATAGCTCTCCTCTCACGCCGGATAGAATCCGGGCGCGCAAATCTCAGGTGGATGAATGGTCGATGAGATTGATTTGGCCGCTGGGCCAGAGGGTTAATCGCAGGCCCTGGTGGACCGGGTTTGGCGCTAAGCGCCGAGGGCTTATGCTGCGATAGCAGCCGCCTCAGTAGTGATAGCGATTATGTCCTATTCGGAATGAAAGTCAACCTAGATACTACATATGGTGCAAATATTTATTTTTTCACCTCATTTAGTATTTAGGTAATCGGCCCATTGATTCATCATCTCGCGACGTTTCGCCAAGGCCGAGCCGCGGCGATAAGCGGCTTCAGTCTTGTCCCGCAGCACGTGCGCGAGCGCCGCCTCAGCGACATCACGCGGGTAACTCGTTTCATCCCCCACCCAATCCCGGAAGGAAGAACGCAGGCCGTGCAGCGTTGCGTCACCGCCCCCGGCTGCTCGCAACACCTTCGTCATCGCCGTGTCGCTGATGGGACGCCCCTCGCGGCCACCTTCGAACACCAGCGGCCCAGTCGATTGCTCCTGTTGTGCCTTCAAGATCGCAATGGCGCGGTCAGACAGCGGAACCTCGTGGGGACGGGCCGCCTTCATCCGTACTGACGGAATAATCCATAAGGCAGCGTCGAAATCAACCTCAGCCCAAGTCGCGCCGCGAACCTCTCCAGACCGGGCAGCGGTTAGCGCCACGAATTCCACAGCCCGTGCAGAAACCGCTGACGCTACCCGTAGACGCGCAATAACAGCAGGAAGGTCTTTGTACCCCACAGCCGCGTGGTGGCCACGGGTAAGCTTGCCGCGGGCTGGTAGTAGCTCCTTCAGCCCACCTCGCCAATCGGCCGGATTATCTCCGACATAGAGGCCGCGTGCCTTCGCATGGTCGATCACTGCGGCAATGCGCTGGCGCGTCCGATCAGCGGTTTCTGGTATCTTGGTCCATATCGGTTTCAGTACTTCATGAACATCATCCCGCGTGACGTCGGCGATGGATTTTTTATGAAGCGGCGCCGCGTACGTCATGAGGGTCATTGCCCATTGGCTTTTATGTTTTTCGTTTCGGAAGCTGGCTTGTTTGACGTCCAAGACGTCGTTCATGATGTCCAAAAACGTTTTACGGCTATGAAGCTCTTCACCGCGCGCAAGTCGCTGGCGGATTGCTTCGGCCTTCTCGCGCGCCAGCGCCAGTGACACAGGGGCCGTTCCGTGCCCGTATCCACCGAGGCCTATCTCCGTGCGATTGCCTTGGCGCTTGAATATGAATATCCATTGTTTGGAGCCTGGTATGGCAACAGTTATGTCATCGGTTATGGCGCGACGGATCCGCAGAAAAAGCCCGTCTCCATCGCTATATACCCCCGGTTTGTTCAGGGTTCGAATCCGTGTCTCCGACAGTTTGTTGCGTGCCATGCTCGTTTCCCGTTGCCATAACTTTATTATGGAATATACGGTGAAACTGGATATATCAACGAAATCGTGTCAATAAAATCAATATCTTACAGGAACAGGCGGGCTCCCTCTCCGCCAGTTTATCCCGATCCATTCGGGATACATAGATTTGGCTCCGGCTTTTGTCGCCTGACCCTGCCTGGCTATCGGGAATAATCACCTCTGGACTGATATGTCGGAGCGATTGTGGCCGCTCCATCCAGATCAAGTCATCCGGTCCAGGATCGCGCGCTGGCGGTGCATTTCCAGGAAGATGCGGTAGTCGCGATCGAGCGCTTCGCGCGCCTCCAGCGAAGGGCGCCGTTCCAGCCCGCCCTTCTGCATGCCGGTGCAGGCGGCGGCGAGATCGGGATAGAGCCCGGCGGCGGTCGCCGCCACCATGGCGGTGCCCAGCAGCATGGCGTCCTCGGCCTGCGGCTCGATCACCGTGCAGCGTGTCGCGTCAGCATAGAGCTCCATCAGCAACGGGTTCTTGATATGGCCGCCGGTCACATGCAGCGTGTCGATCGTATAGCCCTTGGCGTTCAGCGCCTCCAGAATATGGCGCACGCCTAGCGCGATGGCGACAGCGGTCCGCCAGTAGAGGCGGCAGAGACTGTCGAAGGAAGCATCGAGCGTCAGGCCGCTGATCACGCCGACGGCATGTGGGTCGGCAAGCGGCGAACGGTTGCCGTGGAAATCCGGCAAGACATGCACCCGTCCGGCGAAGCCGGTCCCTTCCTCCGCGCGCAATTGCTGGACCCGCTCGACGATGCGCCGGTGCATGGCGGCGTCCGGTTCGCCGCCCGCTCCGTGCCAACGGATGATATGGTCAAGCAACGCCCCCGTGGCGGATTGGCCGCCTTCGTTCATCCAGCAATCCGGAAGCACCACGCCATGATAAGGACCCCAGACCCCGGGGGCCGGACGCGGCGCCTGCGAAAGCGCCATGACGCAACTCGACGTCCCGGCGATCAGCGCGAGATGCCGGTCGATCTCGGCGATATTGCCCGCGAAGCCGCCGAGCACGCCAAGCGCGCCGGCATGCGCATCGATGAGCCCCACACCGACACGGCAGGTGCGGCTCAACCCCAGCTCTGCCGCTGCTTCCTCCGTGAGCGGCCCCAGATCCTTGCCGATAGGGCTTGCCTCGTCAGGAAGGGTGCCCTTCTCCCGCATGTCGGCGATACCAAGCGTCTCGAAGAAATCCTGGCTCCAGCCCGGCTCCTCATGGGCGAGATAGGCCCATTTGCACGTCAGCGTGCACTGCGAGCGCTCAAGCGAACCGGACGCCCTCCAGGTGAGGTAATCCGCGAGGTCGAGGAAATAACTCGCATTCTCCCAACTGGCGGGCAGGTTGCGCTTCAGCCACATCAGCTTCGGCGTTTCCATCTCGGGCGACATGACGCCGCCGATATAGTCGAGGACGCGATGCCCGGTCGCCGTGCATTCGTCTGCCTCGGCGAGCGCCCGGTGATCCAGCCAGACGATGGTATCCCAGCGATTTTCACCCGAGGGCGAGACGGTCAGCGGATCGCCATTGCGGTCGCGCACTACAAGCGAGCAGGTAGCATCAAAACTGATGCCCGCCACGTCCTCCGCCGCTATACCCGCCTTGGCGACGGCAGCGCGCACGGCACGGCAGACCGCCTGCCAGATATCCTCGGAATCGTGCTCGGCGAAATCCGGCTTCGGCCGGTTCATCAGGATGGGATGTTCGGTGCGACTCAGGAGATCGCCGTTGCGCGCGAAGACGCCTGCACGCGCACTCCCGGTCCCAACATCGACCGCCACGACTCTATCGCCCATCACCAGACCTCCCCAAATGATTGAAGCCGGGAACATAGAGCATGATCCCGGAAAATTGCAGACCTTTCGGATAAGATCATGGGGCTGAACGACGACATATGCGCAGGAAAGATGGGAACTGTTTGCAGGCCAAGAGGGTGAGCACGCTATTGCGCAGGAGAAGAATGCAGCATGTCCGGCAACCGCGCCATCTGGTCGAACATGCGGTCGGGCGCGAGCAGCCGGAGCGTGTCGCGATGGCTCTTGCCGCCCGCATGCCCGCCGCCGGTAAAGGCAAAGACATGCATCCCCGCCGCCTTCGCCGCCTGCACCCCGGCCGGGCTGTCCTCGATGACGAGGCAATTCTCCGGCGCAACCTTCATCCGCTCCGCCGCATGGAGAAACAGATCAGGCGCGGGTTTACCCTTCTTGACCATGGTAGCGCTGAAAATATCCGGCTCGAAGCGGTCGATGAGGCCCGTCACCGACAGGGAAAGGCGGATACGCTCCGGCTGGCTGGAGGACGCCACGCAGAATGGCACGCCGAGCCGGTCGAGCGCCTGGGCAATCCCCGGGATCGGCTGCAATTCGGCTTGAAACACCTCGTAGAGCCTCGCCCTGCCCTGCTCCAGCGCGGCATGGGTGAGATCGACCTGAAATTCCTCGCTTAGTATCGCGGTGATGCTTGCAAGGCTCCGGCCAAGGAAACGTTCATAGGCCTCCTCGGCATCCATCGAAAGGCCCGCATCGGCGAGCGTTTCCATTAGCACCCGTATCGCCAGCGGCTCGCTGTCGACGAGCACGCCGTCACAATCGAAGATCACAAGACCGGGGTCGATCACCTTTACATCCATCAGACCATTACCAGCAGGTATAGCCGCCATCGGCAAGGATAATCGAGCCGGTTAAAAGGCTCGCTGCATCCGACGCGAGGAATTGCACCACAGAGGCGATCTCGTCAGGCTGGCCGACGCGGCCCATAGGCGTCATTTCCAGCCAGGTCTTGTACATCTCCGGATTTTCCTTGATGCCGAAGGCGGTAAGCGGGGTTTCGATATAAGTCGGCGCCACAGCATTGACGCGCACGCCCCGCGCGCCCCATTCCGCGGCAAGCGACTTGGTCAGGTGATGCACCGCCGCCTTCGACGCGTTGTAGAAGGCCTGCGGCTGCGGCTTGTTGACGATGAAGCCCGACATCGAGCCGATATTGACGATCGACCCCCTGCCTTGTTCCAGCATCTGGCGCCCGAAGGCGCGGCAACACCAGAACAGCCCGTCGACATTGACATCCATGTGGAAGCGCCAGTGCTCGTCGCTCGTATCCTCCGCACGCACGTCGCTCTTCGCAACGCCCGCATTGTTGACGAGGATATCGACCCGGCCATGCTGCTTGACGATCTCGGCGGCAACCGCGTCCACATCCGCCGATTTGGTGACGTCGAGCGTGACGCCATGCGCCTTGATCCCAAGCTTTTTCAACTCCGCGACAATCGCCTCGACGCGCTCGGGCAGCATCTCCGCAACAACGACGGTCGCGCCGGCTTCGCCCAGCGCCTGCGCGCAGGCTGCGCCGATCCCCTGCCCGCCTCCGGTCACCACCGCCACCCGTCCGTCGAGTTTTAGCTTATCCATATACATCGGTATGCCCTTTCAGCTCATCCAGTTTCCGCCATCGACATTGTAGGTTTGCGCGACGACGTAATCGCTCTCGGACCCGGCGAGGAATATCGCCATGCCCGTCAGATCCTCAGGCTTGCCCATGCGCCCGAACGGCACGGCCTCGCCGGCCAACCGCTTCTTTTCGCCGAGCGGTCGGTTTTCATATTTGGCGAAAAGCGCATCGACACCGGCCCAATGGTCGCCATCGACCACGCCGGGCGCAATCGCATTGACGTTGATGCCGTATTTGATCAGGTCGAGCCCCGCGGACTGGGTGAGGCTGATGACGGCGGCCTTGGTCGAGCAATAGACCGCCACCAGCGCCTCGCCGCGCCGACCCGCCTGGCTCGCCATGTTGATGATCTTGCCGCCGCGCCCGCGCGCGATCATCGACCGCGCGACCGCCTGCATGGTGAAGAGCACGCCATGCACATTGACGGCATAGAGCCGTTCATAGCTCTCTCGTGTGATTTCGACGATCGGCGCCATGTCGAAGAGCGCGGCATTGTTGATAAGAATGTCGATGCCGCCGGCCTTCGTTTCCGCCTCCGCGACAGCCCGCTCGATCGAGGTAATATCGGTCACGTCGATATGCACGGCATGAGCGCGCTCGCCGATCTTTTCCGCGCTTTCCCGCGCCCGGGCGAGATCGATGTCGGCCAGGACAACGGTGGCGCCCTCGCGCGCAAAGGCTTCCGCGAAGGCGAGGCCGATGCCGCGCGCCGCGCCCGTGATGAACGCGGTCTTTCCTTCAAGACGGCCGCTCACAGCGCATCTCCGTTTTCGCCGAAGCGATAGATCTTTTCTGCCTCCGGAGTGAGGAAGACCCGCTCGCTGTGCTTGACCGCAAACTCGCCGGGCGCGCGCGCCGTCACCGGACCGACGCCATCGACATCCGCATGGACGAACGTGTCGGCACCCAGATGCTCCACGACGGTGACGGTCCCCTGCCAGGGACCTTCCCTCTTCGACAAGCCGATATGCTCCGGCCGCACGCCGATCGTCGTGGCGTTCTCCTTTGCCGCCGCCGCGCCTGTGATCAGGTTCATCTTCGGCGAACCGATGAAGCCGGCGACGAACAAATTCTTCGGATTGCGGTAGAGATCAAGCGGCGAACCGACCTGCTCGATGCGACCCGCATTCAGCACCACGATCTTGTCGGCCATGGTCATGGCTTCCACCTGATCGTGGGTGACGTAAACCATGGTGGTCTTGAGCTGATGATGCAGTTCGCTGATTTCGAGCCGCATGTTGACGCGCAGCGCCGCATCGAGGTTCGAGAGCGGCTCGTCGAAGAGAAACGCCTTGGGCTGGCGCACGATGGCGCGCCCGATCGCCACGCGCTGGCGTTGCCCGCCTGAGAGCTGACGCGGCTTGCGGTCGAGATAATCGGTGAGGTTCAGGACGCGTGCCGCGTCGCGCACCTTTTTGTCTATTGCGGGTTTCTCCTGCCCTGCCATCTTCAAAGGAAAGGCGATATTGCCGTAGACGCTCATATGCGGATAAAGCGCGTAGGACTGGAACACCATGGAGAGGCCGCGCTTCGCAGGTGCTTCGCGCGTCGCATCCGCTCCGTCGATGCGGATCGTGCCTGCGGTCGCGTCTTCGAGCCCGGCAATGATGCGCAGCAGCGTCGATTTTCCGCAGCCTGAAGGCCCGACGAAGACCACAAATTCGCCGTCGGCTATCTCCAGATCGATCTCCGGTATGACATTTGTGGTTCCAAAGGATTTCGAGACCTTTTCGAGTGTTATGCTACCCATGAAACCCTCCCTGGTTTAATTTTTTCTGGGCTCATTTCACCGCCCCGAATGTCAGGCCACGCACGAGCTGGCGCTGCGAAAACCAGCCCAGAATGAGGATCGGCGCGATAGCCAGCGTCGAGGCGGCTGAAAGCTTCGCCCAGAACAATCCCTCGGGGCTCGAATAGGACGCGATGAACGCAGTGAGCGGTGCGGCACTGGCCGCCGAGAGGTTCAGCGTCCAGAAAGCCTCGTTCCACGCAAGAATGATATTGAGGAGCAGCGTCGAGGCGATACCCGGTACCGCCATGGGCGTCAGCACATAGACGATTTCCTTCGCGAGCGAGGCGCCGTCCATGCGCGAGGCTTCAAGGATCTCACCGGGAATTTCCTTGAAATAGGTGTAGAGCATCCAGACGATGATCGGCAAATTGATCATCGTCAACACGATGACGAGACCGAGCCGCGTGTCGAGCAGGCCCCAGTCGCGGAACAGGAGATAGATCGGAACGAGCACGCCCACCGGCGGCAGCATCTTGGTGGAGAGCATCCACATCATGATGTCCTTGGTGCGCTTCGTCGGCGAGAACGCCATCGCCCAGGCGGCAGGAATGGCGACCAGCAATCCAATAAAGGTGGAGCCGAAGGAGATCACCACTGAATTCATCATGTGTTTGAAATAGTTGGAGCGGCTCTGCACCTCGTAATAGCTCTGCAACGTCCAGTCGAAGAACAGGAAATGCGGCGGCGAGGCGATCGCCTCGCCCTCCGTCTTGAAGCTGGTGAGCACGGTCCAGAGGATCGGAAAGAAGATCACGAAGCCGACGAGCCAGCCGATGGCGGTGAAGGTCAGTTTCCTGCGTGTGGAGATTGCGCGGGCCATCGGATCATGCCTCCAGATTCTTGCCGATGAGGCGAATGAGGAAAATGGCGACGATATTGGCGAGGATCACCGCGACGATGCCGCCGGCTGATGCTCCGCCGACGTCGAACTGCAGGAGCGCCTGCGCATAGACAAGATAGGTGATGTTGGTGCTCTCGGTGCCGGGACCACCATTGGTCGTCACCAGGATTTCGGCAAAGACGCTGAGCAGGAAGATCGTCTCGATGAGAACGACCACCGTCATGGCCCGCGCCAGATGCGGCAGGACGATATGGATGAAACGCGAGACCGGGCCCGCGCCGTCCATCTCGGCCGCTTCCTTCTGCTCCTCGTCGAGCGATTGCAGCGCAGTCAAAAGGATGAGCGTGGCGAAGGGCAGCCATTGCCATGCGACGATCATCGTCACCGAGAAAAGCGGCAGGCTGGAGAGCCAGTCCACCGGCTGCAGGCCAAAGAGGCGCGCGATCCAGGCGAAGATGCCATAGACCGGGTGCATCAGCATGTTCTTCCAGACGAGCGCCGAAACGGTCGGCATGACGAAGAACGGCGCGATCACCAGAAGGCGCACGATTCCCTGCCCGAAGAAAGGCTGATCGAGGAGAAGAGCGAGCAGCGTGCCGCCGACGAGGGTGATCAGGAGAACACCGCCGACCAACAGAAGCGTGTTGAGAAGCGCTGCACCGAACGCCGGATCGGTGAGGAAATAGCGATAGTTGAGCGTGCCCGCCCATTCCTCCATCCCCGGCATCAGAAGATTGTACCGCAGCAGCGAGAAATAGAGCGTCATGGCCAGCGGCACGATCATCCATACGAAAAGCATAAGGACGGCCGGGGTCATCATGAGACGGGCGGCGGACCGCGTTTGCAGCGTTGCCATGGGGTTTGATCCCATCTTTGGGAGCATCTTGCAGCCAGATGAGATCACCTGGCGTCGCATGAATGCGGCTGAAACCAATAGAGCGGAATTGACCGGGGCTGTCGTGTCGTCGGATGAACAGCCCCGGCCCGCGAAGAGGATCCGGGTGGGATTACTTGATATACCCGCCCTTCATCATCTCGCGTTCGCTGAGCTGCTGGGCGTTCTTCAGCGCCTGGTCGACCGTGGTCTGGCCAGCAAGTGCTGCCGAGAATTGCTGCCCGACCGCTGTGCCAAGCCCCTGGAACTCAGGAATGGCAACGAACTGCACACCGACATAAGGCACGGGCTTCACCGTCGGCTTGTTCGGATCGGCGGAATTGATCGAGTCCAGCGTCATCTTGGCGAAGGGTGCAACCTTCAGATATTCCGCATTTTCATAAAGCGACGTACGGGTGCCGGGAGGCACGTTGAGCCATCCGTCCTTCGAGGCGACGAGCTCAAGATAATCCTTGCTCGTGGCCCAGTTGATGAATTTCTCGGCAGCCTCGGTCTTCTTGGATCCCGCGGGAATGGCGAGAGACCATGCCCATAGCCAGTTGCCGCGTTTGCCGAGGCCCTTGTCGGGCGCCAGCGCGAAACCGACCTTGTCGGCGACTTGGCTTTCCTTTGGATCGCTGACGAAGGAGGCCGCCACCGTGGCATCGATCCACATGGCGCACTTGCCCGACTGGAAGAGCGCCAGATTTTCATTGAAACCATTGGAAGAAGCTCCGGGAGGCCCCGCGTCCTTCATCAGATTGACGTAGAAATCGAGCGTTTCCTTCCATTCCGGCTGGTCGAATTGCGGCTTCCAGTTCTCGTCGAACCAGCGGGCGCCGAAGGAATTGGACATGGCGGTCAGGAATGCCATGTTCTCGCCCCAGCCCGCCTTGCCGCGCAGGCAGATGCCGTACATTTCCTTGTTCTTGTCGGTCAGTTTGCGGGCGGCTTCGCCCACGAAATCCCAGGTTGGCGCGTCGGGCATCTTCAGCCCCGCCTGGTCGAACAGATCCTTGCGGTACATGACGAACGAGCTCTCGCCATAAAACGGAGCGGCATAGAGCTTGTCCTCATAGGTGAGGCCGCTGCGGATCGGCGGCAGGATATCGTCGGCGTCGTAATTCTTGTCCGAGACAAGCTTGTCGAGCGGCAGGAGCCAACCCTGCTTGGCCCAGATCGGAACCTCATAGGTGCCGATGGTCATGATATCGTACTGGCCGCCCTTGGTGGCGATGTCGGTCGTGACGCGCTGGCGAAGGACATTTTCCTCCAGTGTCACCCATTCCAGATCGATATCGGGGTTCTGCGTCGTGAAGTCGTCGGCCAGCTTCTGCATGCGAACCATGTCGCCATTGTTCACGGTGGCGATCGTCAGCGTTTCGGCCTGCGCAAACCCGGCCATGGCGATGACAGAGCAGGCGCCGAGCATCAAGGATTTCAATCTCATCTGTTCCTCCCAACATTCGAAATCGAGCATTTGCTATTAGTATGGGCAATTACTCACAATAGGACGGAAAGTGTCAAGCCCCATTCGTCGCCGCAACGCAGCAACGCGGGACGCTCCGATTCGGGAAAAGCCTATCTCTCGTGTTTGAGAAGTGCGGCTGCAGTCGCCTCGTCGGTGATCAAGCCGTTGATCAGCCGGCCTTTTACCGCCGCCGAGATGGCCGGCTGCTTCTTCGCCCCTTTGGCGAGTGCGATGACGAGGGCATTCTCGCCGCTCGGAATGGGGGAACTGGCGACCCGCTCATTGGTCAGCCCCTGGAGCATTCGGCCTTCGCCGTCGAACGCCCAGCCCAGGATTTCGCCGACGCCGCCCGCCTTCTGCAGCGCCTTCAGCTCCGCCTGCGAAACGAAGCCGTCGAGATAGAGGGGGGCCTCGTCGCCGAGATCGCCGATGCCGAGAAAGGTTACATCCGCCCTCGCCGCCAGTTCGAGCACCGGGCGGATCATCGCCTGGCCGTGCAGAAGCTCGCGCTCCTCCGGCGACGAGGCGATGACCGGCAGCGGCATGGGGAAACTGCGCGCCTTGATCGCATCGGCGATGTTGAAGATGACATTGTAGAACGCCGCCGAGCCGTCGGGCGCGATATTGCCGGTCAGCGAGACGACCTTGTGCTGCGGACATTCCATCGGCGACAATTGCTCGATTGCCGCCTTCAGCGTGCGCCCGGTGCCGATCGCCATGATGATCGGCACCGGCGATTTTAACCAGCGCGCCATCTCCTCCGCCCCCACCTCGGCCACGCCGAGCGTCGTCGAGGAGGATGCGGGGTCCGTCGGAACCACCTCTGCGAAGCGCAATCCGAACTGCGTCTTGAGCCGAGACGCGAGGTCGAGGCAATTGGCGATCGGATGATCGAGGCGCACCTTGACCAGCCCCTCGGAAACGGCGAGCGACACCATGCGCTGCGCCGACTGGCGGGAGATACCGAGCTTGGCGGCGATCTCGTCCTGCGTATTGCCGGCTATGTAATAGAGCCATCCCGCGCGCGCCGCATCATCGAGCCTGGTATTGTTGGTATCGCGCCTTGAACTCACTGTTTCCCGCCTTGAGAGAGCACGATCCCGAAAAGTTGCAGACTTTCCGAATAAGATCATGCGCCTGAATAAAGACCTGCAATATCTCAAAATGCGACAGCTGGGGGCGACACGCAACTCCTTTGGTAAACACGCTACCGGTCGCCTTCGATTAAAACTTGACTTTTATTGGCATATTTTGCTTTTCTGATTGAAACAGCCGTATGGCATCGGGCTCATGACGTTCCACCCCCAGATGAAAAGCAAGGTCGAAGGCGTGTCCGTCATAGGTGGTCTTCGCTGGCGCGCGTGGAACGGCGTCATCGCCGATGTCTGGTCGGTCATCTGCACCGAAGGCGCCTCTGGTCAGTATGTCTCGAGGGCGCCGCGCCTTTTCGTCGTTCTCGACAATGACGGCGTAGGCCGCTTCGCCATCCGCCAGAGCGAGCATCAGCAGGCGGTGGCCAGGAGCGCCGCCCCCTATCGAATGAGCTATATTCCCGCCGGAATGCCGATCTGGAGCCGGGCGGAAAACACCGGCTTTCTCCGCCATCTTGACCTGCATTTCGATATCGAGACGCTGTCCCGGCGCTTTGCCGGAGCGCTGGATACGGAGAAGCTTACCGTGCCCCGGCTGATGTTTTCCGACGAACGCATTGCCAGCCTCGCTGGTCTCATCGCCGCCGAATGCCTCAATGACGATCCGCTGCACGACCTTTATGGCGATGGTCTGGTGGCCGCGCTTTTCGCCGATCTCTTCAAGATCGGGCAGGCGTCGATACGAAAACGCAGCCAGCTCTCGCCGCGCCAGTTGCGCCGCGCCATTGATTTCATTGAGGAGAACTGCCTCCGCTCAATTCGCCTGGCCGAGCTTGCCGAACTCGCCTGCCTGTCGGAAACCTATTTCAGCCACGCTTTCAAGGCATCGACGGGCATACCGCCGCATCAGTGGCAGATGCAGGCGCGCATCCGCAAGGCGCAGGAACTCATGGACCGCAAGGCGGTTTCTCTGACCTGGGTTGCGTCGGCCACCGGTTTTTCGGACCAGGCGCATTTCACCAGGGTTTTCAAACGTTTCGTGGGCATGACGCCGGCCGCATGGCTGCGTGTACAAAGCCGTTGAACGGCTTTCCGACAAAAGCCCAAAACGCTTCAACATGCAGCAAGAACCGACAATCCACGTGCAGATAGCTGATATAAATAGTCATATTATCGACAGGGTTTAAGGGGTTGCGCCTTCCGATTGCCGCTCGGATCGGAGACGACGACCCGTCAAGCAGGGGCTTATTGCAATGACCACAACGCGCCGGAAGGTCACTCTCCGCGTTCTCCTCGGCAGCGTGGCGACGCTTCCCGTTTTTCTCTCTTCGCCGCTTTATGCGCAGGAAAACGGCTCGCCTATCCAGCTCCAGCAGATCACCGTCAATAGCGGTGAAGGCGGAGAAGCGAGCGCCACCGGCCCGGTGAAGGGATTTGTCCCAGAGCGTACGGCGACCGGCTCCAAGACCAGCACGCCAATCGAGGAGATCCCGCAATCCGTGTCCGTGGTCGGACGCGAGGAGATGGACGATATCGGCGCGCAGAAGGTCGATGAGGCGCTGCGCTATACCGCCGGCGTCTTCGCTCAGCCCTTCGGCCCCGACCAGGACACCAACTGGCTCTATATCCGCGGTTTCGACGCCACCCAGACCGGCACCTATCTCGATGGCCTGCAGAATTTCAGCTATGGCTTCGGCGGCTTCCTGATCGACAGTTTCGGCCTCGAGCGCATCGAAGTGCTTAAGGGGGCCGCTTCCGTGCTCTATGGCGGCAGCAATCCGGGCGGTATCGTCAACTATGTCAGCAAGCGCCCGACAGGCGAGCGCTTGCGCTATGTCGAGGCGGGCGTCAATTCCTTCGGCAACGGCTATCTCGGCTTCGATATCGGCGACAGGGCGTCCGATGTGGTCGATTATCGCGTCAACGGCATCATCGCAGGTGGCGACGGCTACACCGATTTCGCGCAAGATTTCCGCGGCGTCATTTCGCCCAGCATTTCTTGGAGCCCGGACGCGGCGACGAAACTGACCGTCCTCGCCAACTACACCCATCTCGACGGGACGCATAATGGCGGCGCCTTCCTGCCTTATTACGGCACGGTGCAGAATACGCCTTTCGGCAGGATTTCCCGGAAGGCCAATTTCACCGAGCCGTCGATCGATACCTATGACCGCGAGCAGGCGTCCATCGGCTATGAGCTTGAACATACGTTCGAGAACGATTGGACGATGCGCCAGAACCTGCGTTACGGCTTTTCTCATGTGAAGGAGCATTCGCTCTATGCTTCGGGATATGCCGGGTGGTCCCCCACGCCGGTGAACGGCGATTACGATCTCCAGCGCGTCAATTTCCGCCACGACACGACGGTCAACACCTTCCTCGTCGACAATCAGTTGCAGGGCGCGGTGACCACGGGCGCCATCGAGCACACGCTGCTCTTTGGCGTCGAATATAAATATTTCAACATCGACCAGATGCAGCAGACCGGCGGCGCGACCCCGATCAACCCGTTCGATCCGGTCTATGGCGAGCCACAGGGACCGATGTGGGACCCCTATATCGACCAGAATTTGAAGCGCAACCAGGTCGGCATCTATGCGCAGGACCAGCTTCGTTTCGGCGACGGCTGGATCGTCACGCTCAATGGCCGCTATGACTATGTTTCGGATAAATCCGAAGGTCTTCCGGCCTATGACGACCATCAGGGCGAGGCGAGCGGACGCGCCGGCATCGCCTATGAGTTCGACAACGGCATCACACCCTATGCAAGCGTTGCGACCTTCTTCAATCCCGTGATCGCGTCACTCAGCCCGGGTGAGCAGGCTAAAGCGGAAACCGGCCAACAATATGAGGTAGGCATTAAATACCGGCCGGAGGCATTCGATGGCCTCATCACCGCTTCATTCTTCGACCTGACCAAGCAGAATGTGGTGACCGGCCCCTTTAACAACCAAACACAGATCGGCGAGGTCAATTCGCGCGGTGTGGAGCTGGAAGTCCAGGCGAACATCACCGAGGCTTGGAGGCTAACCGCCGCCTTCACCACCTACGATCTGGAAGTGATCAAGGACGATAACGCCGCGCTCGTCGGCAACCGTCCCTATCTTCTTCCGGAAACGCAGGCCTCAGTCTTCGCGCAATATACCGTCCTCGACGGCGCGCTCGAAGGGCTCCAGCTCGGCGGCGGCGTGCGCTATGTCGGCTCCTCCTATGCCGATGCGGAGAACCAGTACAAGGTTCCGGATGTCACGCTGGTCGATCTCAAGATCGGCTATGAGAAGGACAATTGGGGCGTCGATCTCAATGTCACCAACCTCTTCGACAAGGACTATGTGGCCGGTTGCCAGACGCTCACCTCCTGCGGCTACGGCGAAGGCCGCAAGGCGCTGCTAAAGGCGCATGTGAAATGGTGAGGGCGGCATCCTGGGTGCAGTTCGCTTCCCAATGAAACGTGGCGGCAGCAATACCCCTTCTGCCCTGCCAGCCAGGGGGTAATCGGCCAAATCTTGCAAAGCCAGGGACAAGCCCGTACGGGACCTGATGGTCATCGATCGCCAAACCATTACCAGACGAACCGTGCTCGCTCTCGCCGCGAGCGCGTTTGCGTATCCTGCCGGCCTTCGCGCCGCGTCCCTCCCCCGCATCGCGGCGATCGACTGGGCGATGCTGGAAACCGCACTTGCCATCGGCGCGGTACCCGTCGCCGCGACCGAGCTCATTCAGTTCCGCAAGATCGCCATCGAGCCTGAGGTGCCGCAGAGCGTCACCGATCTCGGCCTGCGCGGCGCGCCCAATCTGGAGCTGCTGCGCATCGTCGCGCCCGATCTCATCCTGAGCTCCAGCTTCTATGAGTACCGCCGGGCAACTTTCGAACGTATCGCACCCGTCCTTTCCGCTACGATCTACCAGGCGGGCACACCGCCCTTCGCGCCCGCACGGGATGCCATGCTGGCGCTCGGCCAGAGGCTCGGCCTGGAGGATGCCGCACGGGCTTACATAGCGGCGACCGAACGGGAAATTGCAAACTTACGCCAACGCGTGAAAAACCGCATCCATCGCCCCGTCTTCCTCATCAGCATCGGCGATGCCCGGCATTTCCGCGCCTTCGGCGGCGACAGCATGTTCGGCGACGTCCTCCACCGCATCGGGCTTGCCAACGCATGGAAGGGGGAAACCAGCTATTCGGCCACCGCCCCCATAGGCATCGAGGCGCTGGCCAGCACACCTGCCGCCGATATCGTGGTCATCGGTCCCGTACCGCCGGAAGCGCGCGAAATCCTGCCGCGAAGCCCCATATGGAACGCCTTGCCGGCGGTTCGCGATAAACGGGTTGCAATGTTCGATCCGATCGATCATTTCGGCGGCCTGCCCGCCGCGCGTCGCTTCGTCCGTCTGCTTGGCCAGGCAGGATCGTTCCTGCAGGCGAGTTCCGATGGCTGAAACCGCACTCCCTCGCCGGTCCATTCTCTTCTGGGCGCTCCTGGCGCTGCTCGCCGCCATTCTTTGCGCCATCACCATCGCGGCACATCTCTCCTCCGACGTCCCCGGCACGGAAGCGCTCCAGCGCGTCATCCTGCTGCACGCGATTCTGCCACGCGCGGCGATGGCCCTGCTCTGCGGGGCAGCGCTCGGCCTCTCCGGCCTGCTTCTCCAAAGGGTGCTGCGTAATCCGCTGGCTGAGCCTTCGACGCTCGGCATCTCGGCCGGCGCACAGCTCGCCATGGCGGCGGCATCCGTCTATGCGCCATTTCTCCTCGAAGCGGGCCGCGAGGGCATGGCGCTGGCCGGCGGGCTGGCAGCGGTAGCGCTCATCCTGGCGCTAAACTGGCGGCGCGACCTTGAGCCCGTTTCGGTCGTGCTGGCCGGTATGATGGTCTCGCTGACCGCCACCGCCGCGAGCGCCGCGCTCATCCTCGCCAATGGCGAATATATGTTTTCGCTGTTCATCTGGGGCGGGGGAACGCTGGCCCAGCAGGGATGGGAACCCGCCTTCGCCATCACGCTGCGTCTGGTTCTGGTCGCGGGCTGCTCGCTTCTGCTCCTGCGCCCGCTCACCATTTTGGGCCTCGACGAGGCCAATGCCCGCAGCCTCGGCGTAGGGCTCTACGCCACCCGGTTCATGGTGATCGGGCTTGCCGTCTGGCTGGCGGCGAGCGTGACCGCAGAAGTGGGCATCATTGGCTTTATCGGGCTTGCCGCACCGGCGCTGGCGCATCTGAGCGGCGCCCGCTCGCCACGCCAGAAGCTTATCGCCGCCCCGCTGCTTGGCGCCATCCTGCTGTGGCTGGCCGATGGGCTCGTCCAGCTCTTCGGGGGCTCCGGCGGCGAGCGAATTCCCACCGGAGCTGCAACAGCCCTCCTCGGCGGGCCGTTGCTCCTATGGCTGCTGCCGCGCCTCCGGATGCTCGAATGGCCATCGCTGAATGCAAAACCGCATGTCACGCGACGGGCCACACGGCCCGCTTTCCTGCTCGCCCTTCTGCTGATCCTGGCTCTAGTCGCCTCGGCCATGGCGCTGGTGCTCGGGCGCGGGCCCGACGGCTGGAACCTCGCCCACGGTACGCTGCTGAACGACCTGCTGTCCATCCGCGGCCCGCGCGTCGCCATTGCCGCCGCCGCAGGCGCGATGCTCGCCGCCGCGGGCACGATCATGCAGCGGCTGACCGGCAATCCGCTCGCGAGCCCCGAAATCCTCGGTATCGGAACCGGCGCCGGCGTCGGGCTTGCCGCCGTCCTCTACCTGAGCGCCATGCCTGGAGCAGGCGCCCAGCTCGCCGGTGCGACGGCAGGCGCGGGCACGGTGCTCGCCGTTATGCTCGTAATCGCCGCGCGCAGTGGCTTCGGCCCGGAACGCCTGCTGCTGGCTGGCATCGCCATGAGCGCTCTGTGCAGCGCCATCCTGACGGCGGCCATCGCCACGGGCAACCAGCAGGCCTTCAGGCTCCTCGAATGGCTTGGCGGCTCTACGAACGAGGCCTCGGCTGGCGAGGCCTGGCTCGCCAGCGCCGCCACTGTGCTCCTCATCGTGCCACTGTTCTTCACCTCCCGGTGGCTCGGTATCCTGCCGCTCGGCCAAACGGCAGCGCGTGCGCTCGGCTTGCCGCTCGCAATGAGCCGGTTCCTGCTCGTCATTCTCTGCGCCGGCCTCACCGCTATTGCCTCGCTGCTCGTCGGCCCGCTGAGTTTTATCGGTTTGATTGCGCCGCATATGGCGCGGCTCATCGGCCTTCACCGCCCCCTGCCCGGCCTTTTCGGTGCCATGTTCATCGGCAGCGGCCTGATGGTCTTTTCCGACTGGCTTTCGCGTATGGCGGCCTTCCCATATCAGTTACCCCTCGGCCTTTTTGCCTCGCTCATCGGCGGCACCTATCTCATCTGGATGCTAGGGCGCGGAGAAAGCCGCGAAACCGCATAATAGCTGCGGCGCCCCTCAAGCTCCACGGCACCGGCGGAACCAAATAGCCATCCGCGCGGTTTTCCGGCATGGAAGAAATTCTGGCCAATATCGTTGCCGATATGCTGCCCGGCACGGCTATCCCGTATCCTGTCATTCTGGCGCGGATTTGTGGCGCCTTGGTCCTCGTCGCGATCATCGGCATTGATCGGGAGACCCGCAACCGGCCGGCGGGGCTGCGCACCCATTTGCTGGTAGGGCTGGCCGCCGCCATTTTTGGCATCCTCGCCGGTGAAATCACCAGGGCGCCTCTTTACCAGATAGAACAGGTCCGCATCGATCCGCTGCGCGTCGTCGAGGCCGTGACGGCAGGCGTGGCGTTTCTCGCCGCCGGATTGATCGTTTTCGGTAAGGGTCAGGTGCATGGACTGACAACTGGCGCCGGCATGTGGCTCGCCGCCGCCATCGGTCTTTCCACCGGCTACGGCTTCTGGATCATCGGCTTCTTTGCAACATTGGTCGGCACCGTTGTTCTGCGCCTGCTCTATCGTGTGGAAAGATGGTTGGAATGGAAATAGCATTTCAGCAGCAGGAGAATTTCCGGCGCAGAATGTAGAAAGCCTGCCCCGCCTGCCCGACTTCGCGCCTGAGAGAACAGATCGGAACCGGGATAGATATCCGTATTATGCGATAACGCCACCGGCGACGTGCAGATCATCCGGCGTATCGACATCCACCATCGCCGCCGGACCGATTTCCACGTCGATAACAGGGGCATCGCCAGTTTCGATCAGGTGACGTGCGCCGATATCGCCGGTGAGGCGCTCGATCGCACCGAACAGGCTTCTGGGCAGGATCACCGGGTTGCCCCGCTTGCCATCGAAGGTCGCGCGGACCACGGCACCCCCGCCCGCTTCGGCGAAGGCCTCGATGAGCCGCCTGAGATGCTCCGGCCCGAGCGCCGGCATGTCGGCCAGAAGCACCATCATGCCATCCGCATCGGCCGGCACGTGCAGCAATGCGGTCTTGATCGACGAGGAAATACCTGTCGCATAGGCACCATTGGCGGCGATCACAAGGTTGAGTCCGGAGAGCGCCGCTTCGATTTCGCCGGCCATATGCCCCAGCACTGCGATGACAGGACTGCCGCCCGATTTCAACGCACGTTGGGCCGAGAGCCGGACGATGGGCTCGCCATCGATTCGCGCCAGAAGCTTGTTGGGGCCGCCCATTCGGCTTGACCGGCCGGCAGCAAGCAGCGCGATGGCGACGCACACCGCGCGGGCAGCTGGCTCCGCCTGGCGCGGCTGCGGCCGTGTCGGAATCTCCATCAAAAGGCCACCGACGCCCATGCCGATGATATCCCTCGGCGTGACGGGAATGCCCGCCATCAGCCGGTCCAGCACCCAGTCGAAACCATTCTCCTTCGGGCTGCGCGCGCAGCCGGGCGCGCCGATCACCGGCTTGCCGCCGAGTTCGCCGAGAATGAGCAGATTGCCTGGATCGACCGGCATGCCGATGTGATGCACCACGCCGCCGGCCTCACGAATTGCCTGCGGTACCGTATCCGCCGGGTCGGCCACGGCGGAAGCGCCGAAAACGATCAGCATATCGGATGTGGCCGACATCTGCCGGATAGCCTCCGCCAGATTGGTCGTCCGGTGCGAAACACGCATTTCGCCCGCAATCAAGCCGCAGTTGTGTACGACCCGCGCCTCCGTCACGCGTTTGGTCTTGTCGAGCACGCCTGATTTTACCGATGGCAGGACCGTCTGGATGAGGCCGACGCGCTGCTTGCGAAATGGACGCATGCCAAAAGCCGGACGCCTTGCGACCTGCGTCTCGATCCGTTCGATGAGCGCGGCATCGACCCCGAAGGGAATGATCTTTACCGTCGCCACCATCTGGCCGGGCTTCACCCGATCATAGTTCTTCAGCGTCGCGATCGTGACCGCGGGATCGACCGCGTTGATGCCGTGGATGATATCGGAATCGACCGTGAAGAGCCCGCTCTCGAGGGCGAGGAAATTGACCCGCCCGGTGGAAGCAGGGCCGCCCCGCACGCCGTCAAACTGAAGCGCACGGGCAAGGCGAGATGCGGCGTCGTTTTCGTCTATGTCACCCACCTCGAGCCGCGCCACCGTCACGCGCGAGACCCCGGCCTTGTGAAGCGCCTCGATATCGTCGCGCGTCAGCACATGGCCTTTCCTGAGGCTCGTTATGCCCGTCGACGCCGAATGGGCGAGGATCGCGCCTTCCGCCTCAAGGACCGGGATCTCGCCAAATCTCATGCCGTCTGTCCTTCAGCTCGATCCGCATACGATGCGAAACTGTTCAACACCGTGAGGGTCGTCTCGATTTCCGTCTTGTCATTGGTCGGATAACGACCTCACGTCCTTTCGCAATATCCCGGAAATGCAACAGATCATAGACCCCAAAACGGATTGTGGCCCTCCCCTCGCCGGTCAGACAGAACCGGTGCCGGTGGGCCTTGACCTTACTACCATGGTAATCTTATTTCTAACGTAACCACTAGCGCGCTGGGCCCGTGCCGCAAGCTACATCTTGGCGGAGCTCCGGCAGAATGAGAGGAAATCGCCGTGAATATCGGAGAAGCAGCGGCCGCATCGGGCGTTTCGGCAAAGATGATCCGCCACTATGAATTGATCGGGTTGATCAAATCGGCCGACCGGACCACATCCGGTTATCGCGTCTATTCCGGTAAAGATCTCGATACCCTGCGCTTCATCCGCCGGGGCCGTGATCTAGGTTTCTCGATCGAACAAATCCGCCACCTTCTGGCCCTCTGGCGCGATCGCAGCCGCGCCTCGTCTGACGTCAAGCGCATCGCGCTGCAACACGTGGATGAACTGGAGGCCAAGATGCGACAGCTCAGCGAAATGGCCGATACGCTCCGCCATCTCGCCACCCACTGCCATGGCGATACGAGACCCGATTGCCCCATCATCCAGGATCTGGCTCATGCAGATGGCGACGATCTCGCAGGGTCCGTTTCGTCCAAACGGCCCGGCGGGCTCAAGGGAACGCTGGCCAACTGATCACACCGGGTTATCCGGCCAGATATCAGGATTGCGCCGTGGGCGGACCTCTGCTACGTCGAATAATCGGAAGTTTCCGTAACGGCAGATGCGCGTATCCAGGCGTGGAGCGAGACGCTGGTCGTCCGGAAAACCTGGCCTCTCTTTAGGTAAGGATGTCGGCAAGAGCGCCATCATTTCGGCCAATCAGGGCATTAAACGGCCGCTCAGTACGAGTTTTTTGATCATCATCTCGCCCGATCGGCCGCTTTAGGCGAAACCGGTCCGGTTCCCGCGTAACCCAGTCCTCATCAAAATCAAGGAATGACCGAAGTGCCTGTTCGCACAGTTGTTTGGGGTGAAAACATCCACGAAAATACCAGTGCCCTGGTCCGGAGCATCTATCCCGATGGCATGCATATGACCATTGCCAATGCGCTCAACAGCGACGCAGCGATCAAGGCGACAACTGCTACGCTACAGGAGCCGGAGCACGGCCTGAGCGAAGCGAGGCTTGCGGGCACCGATGTGCTGGTCTGGTGGGGCCATAAGGCGCATGGCGAGGTTTCCGATGCCGTCGTGGAACGGGTCGCCAGGCGCGTATGGGAGGGTATGGGCCTGATTGTCCTCCACTCCGGCCATTTTTCCAAGATCTTCAAGCGGCTGATGGGAACGCCTTGCGCCCTCAAATGGCGCGAGGCAGGCGAGCGCGAGCGCCTGTGGACGATCAATCCCCGCCACCCGATCGCATCCGGCCTCGATGAAAGCTTCGTCCTCGAAAACGAGGAGATGTATGGCGAGCAGTTTTCGGTTCCCGAACCGCTGGAGACAGTGTTCATCTCCTGGTTCCAGGGAGGCGAAGTGTTCCGCTCCGGCCTCACCTGGCGCCGTGGCGCCGGCAACATATTCTATTTCCGCCCCGGCCATGAAACCTACCCGACCTATCACGACGCCAATATCCAGAAGGTTCTGATCAATGCGGTCAAATGGGCCCACAATCCGCAGGGCGATCTGAAGAGCATCACCGATGCGCCAAACGTGCCGGTCGAAAAGGCGCACGAGCCAATCACCGAGCGCGGCCCCAAATTGCATCAACCCGGCAAAGCCGGTTATCGCTAGAGCGAGTCCAGGGAAAGGGCGTAGCGGTTTTCGAAAAACATCCTGCTCCAGTTATGGAATCTATCACGATGAGACTGATTGTTGTTGGAACCGGTGCGATGGCCACAAGCCAGGCGAACCATTTCAAGGCCATGGACGGTGTCGAGATCGTCGCCGCCGTCGATACTGATCCCGTCCGGCTCGCCGAATTCTCCGATCATTTCGGTATCGAAAAGCGCTTCCTGTCACTTGACGAGGCGATTGCCTGGGGCGAGTTCGACGCCGCAACCAACGTTACGCCCGACCGCATGCATCATGCCACATCGCTGGCGCTGATTGCCGCCGGCAAGCACGTTTTCTGCGAAAAGCCCCTCGCAGAAAATCATGCCGACGCTCTGGAGATGGCCCATGCTGCCGAGGCGGCCGGTGTCATCAACATGGTCAATCTGACATACCGTAACGTGCCTCAGCTGCAATATGCCCGCGGGATGGTGCTGGCGGGTCAACTCGGCACGATCCGCCACGTGGAAGCCTCCTATCTCCAGAGCTGGCTTGTTTCCCGCGCCTGGGGGGACTGGCGGAGCGAATCCCGCTGGCTCTGGCGGCTGTCGACGAGCCATGGTTCAAACGGTGTTCTGGGCGATGTCGGCATTCACATTCTCGACTTCGCCGCCTATGGCGCAGCGACCGATATCGACCACGTGTTCTCCCGACTTAAGGCCTTTGATAAGGCGCCGGGTGGTCAGATCGGTGAGTACAAGCTGGATGCCAATGACAGCTTCACCATGTCCGTCGGCTTTGCCAATGGTGCACTCGGCGTCATCCATGCCAGCCGCTGGGCGACCGGTCACCTCAACGAACTGAAGCTGCGCATCTATGGCGAACTCGGCAGCATTGAGGTCACCCATCGCCCGACGGATTCCGAACTGCGCGGTTGCCTCGGCGAAGATATCGAAACCGCGACCTGGAGGAATATCGATGTCCCTGCGGTGCCGACCAATTACGAGCGGTTCGTCAAAGCGGTCATAACGGGCCAACAGCCCGATCCGAGCTTCCGCTACGCCGCCGATTTGCAGAAGGTGATCGACCTCGCTATCGTGTCGGAAAAGGAACGGCGCGAATTGACGCTCCTGCCTCCGGTCGAAATTGTCAGCATGCCGGAAATACAGGTTTTTGCGGATCTCGAACCACTGCCCGTCGCAACTGAGATGCCGGCGTTGCGCCTCATGGACGACACGCTTTGGCAGGAACCGGAGCCGCGACCGGCTGCCGATTAGAAAGGGCGACATCATGGAGATCATCAGAAATGGCGAACAGCCATCGGGCAAAGGGCCCGCCGACTGGTTCACCGGCATGGTCCGCGTCGATCCGTTGTTCCAGCCTAATGACGCCAGGCGCGCGGCTGCGGCGAACGTCACGTTCGAGCCCGGTGCCCGGACGGCATGGCACACCCATCCGGTAGGTCAGACGCTTATCGTGACATCGGGTGTCGGTCTCGCGCAGCGTGAAGGCGGTCCCGTCGAGGAAATCCGCCCTGGCGACATCGTCTGGTTTTCACCCGGCGAAAAACATTGGCACGGCGCCTCGCCCGCAACGGCGATGACCCATATCGCCATTCAGGAACATCTGGACGGCAGGGTCGTCGATTGGCTGGAGCATGTAACGGACGAGCAGTATCAAGGCAAACGAGCCTTTTAAGCGGGTCAATTCGAGACAAAGAAACCGGTGGGCCGCCTGCACTGAAGTGGCAACCGGCCTGTGGCCGGGCCACCTGCTCATTACTTCACGGCGTAACGCATTTCCGTCCTCACGGATTTCGGCATCTGCCGCTTCAATGATTTGGATAGATGACGGTCGCCAGTCCCTCGATCACCAGCGTCAAGACCTTGCGAGGACATATTTATAGGATCCGGATCGGGCCGCAAGTGGTCCGCATTGTAGATAACAAAAAAGCCCCTGGCTGGAAGAGCCAAGGGCTTGATTGAACATTGAAAGTGTCATTAATTTTGGTTGCGGGCGCTGGTTTCGACTGCTCGCATAAAACCGCCTGGCCGATTGGTGTCTTCGGCCTTGGCGAAGTCGTGGATGCCAAACTCGCCCGCGTAGCTCGGCATGGACCTCGCCCCGCTTGGCTCCCGGTGTGAGCACGATTTCACCGATGAGCGAGCGCAGCGTTTCCGCCGCCTGCCTGCCGCCCTCAGGGTCGTTCAGCGCCTCGGTGAAACGCTCGATGCGCAGCCGGTAGGCATTGGCGATATTGGGGTGGATGTCGGGAACGTCTGTTGGAATCTGCGCCATGCGGGCGATGATTTCCGCCTTCTGCCATTCAAGCTCGTCCATCCGCGCCTTCATGGATGGCTGGTACATGCCTTCCTCGATGGCGCCCCGCAATGGCTTTTTCGATCTTGGCGAGAGCTTTCTGATCGGCGGCGGCTTGCGCACGGCGGTCATGGTTCAGGCGGTTCATCTCCGCCGCATAGGCCTTCACGGCTTCCGCAACGGCTTCCGAGGACACCAGTCTTTCCTTGAGGCCGGTCAGCACACGCGCCTCGATGTTTTGGCGGGTGATGGTGCGGTTGTTGTTGCAGGTGCCACGCCGGTGATGTTGAGGCAGGCATAGCGGTTCGGCGTGATAATGCCGACCTTGCCGCCGCAGCATCCGCAAATGAGAAGCATAGCATGCCCCACTCGCGCGCGATTGCCCTGCGCTCGTTGCGCACGCGGCGGCGGGCCGCGCGGTCGGCTTGGCTGTCGGCGAACAGCTCGAACGGGTCGTTCTGGTCGTTCTGGTCGTTGAGCCGCGAAATCTTGAGCCGCCGCTCGGCCAGCGACTTGAGGCCGTATTTGGCGTCGATGAACTTGTAAAGCCGCATGGCTTGCCCTCCGTTCGGCCGCCGGACTAGGGGCCCGGCGCCGTCAGGCTTCGGCACCGCTTCTTCTCACCATACCATAGGCTCATCATCCTGTCCGTGTAGACGAACTCGTCTACCGCATCGCTGCTGGTCGTCTCGTCGTTCTGCGGGTCATCGTCCCGCTCCGCCGGCGCATGCAGCCGTTTGGTCGTGTCGGACCACACCGCCTCGCACCGCGCGGCAAACAGGTTGCTAAGCTCGCTCAGCACGTGCGGCTCCGACCAGCCTTGCTCCATATCGCCGGCTGGGTCGGTGCGCTGATCGTGCTGGCCGAGACGAAGGATGCGGACAAGAGGGCGGCATGGGCGAAACGTGGGGCTGCGTTCTTTCGCAGCAAATCGCGGCGATCTGCTCCGACATCTGAAGGCGACATTGGCGGCGCTCCGGCAACCGGCATCAGGCGATACGGGCGCGGCATGATATACGCACCTGGCAAGTTGAGCGCCGCGAGCGCACGCGACATCTGATCGAATTGGGCGTGCTCGTCGTCAAAGCAGGGGTCGTTGAACTGGCCGGCGATGACCGCGCCTTGATCTACGGCGCGCTCATCTGGATGGCCGAAAAGCTCAAAGGCGATCAGGGCGAACAGGCGCGAGCGTTGTGGACAGCGAAGGGAAAGAACGCATTCGAAGATCGCGGGGCGACCCCATGACAGACGCCTGCTTGAAACCCAACTCGCCCAGCAGGCGGATTAGTCTGAAGCGCCTCGCTGGTCCAGCCTGAGGGTTCACTCCGATCCCGGGTCAGCTCTCAGTGCATATCAACAGCGGGACATCGGACAGCATGACAACTCTTCCGCCGCTTCTCCTTCCGCGTCGCTCACTATCGGCCCAGAAGCGTATCACCCAATTGCCGGTTGGTAACTTATTACGAACATCGCACTTCAATCCGGATTGCGTTGTACTGAAGAGACGCTCTTCTAGGGGAAAAGAAAAGAATGGACACTGCTAGCCAAGCATGCAGTCCGGGTGGCAACTTAGTATCAGCTATCTCTTTGGCATGCTCCGCGACCTGGCAAGCTGCCGGACGGTGGTCACAGCCCCCACCCTAGCAGTTTAACTGTTGACAGGCTGTATTGCTTGTAACGCGAAGCTCGCTATTCTCAACCTTCTATAGACATAGCCGATTGAGCGGTCGATGTTGGCCCGACAGAAGGAAGGAAGATGGTGGAGGACGAGGTCCAATTCGGCCCATTCGTCTTGAGTCCGGGAAGGCGTACACTCACGCGGGATGGCAATCCCGTCACATTGGGCAGCCGGGCGATTGACATTCTAGGCTACTTGACCGCCAGCGCCGGAAAGTTGCTCACGAACGCTGAGATCATTCGTCATGCCTGGCCTAACACCTTCGTCGATGAAACCAATCTGCGCGTACATATCTCCGCGATACGGAAGGCTCTGGGGGACACCAAACGCGAGCCAAGGTATATCACCAACGTTCCCGGTCGCGGCTACACCTTCATCGCTGCGGTAGCATCGCTCGCAAGCCCCGATTTGGGAATACCGTTAAGGAGTCCGGCTCAGCTTGTAGCTGCGGAACGCCGTATCAACGCTGGAGTTTTCGGGCGCGCCCAAGTGGTCGAGGCGCTGTCTGAGCGGTTGCTCAACGTGCGGCTTCTCACCATCGTTGGGCCCGGTGGTATCGGGAAGTCGACCGTGGCGCGTGCCTTGCTAGGGCGATCGTCCAACGAAGTCGTTTGGGTAGACCTCGCCGAACTGAGTTCAGGCGAACTCATCTCGACCGAGGTGGCGTCCAAGCTCAACATCTTGTCGAGGTCCGACGACATTGACCGGGAGATAGCGGATGTGCTGGAGAAGCGCGACATCTGCATCGTGCTCGACAGTTGTGAACATGTCGTTGATGAGGCAGCGCTTTTCGTGGAATCCATTCTTGGCCGAACATCGTCGGGGCGATTCCTCGCCACAACCCGGGAGCCGCTGAGGGCTGACGGAGAGTGGGTACACCGTCTCAGCCCCCTAGACCTGCCTCAAACTGGAACTTCGGCATCGGAGGCTTCGCAGTCGCCCGCAGTTCAGCTGTTCGTCGAGCGTGCGGCCGCATGCATAGGTGGATACCAGCTCAGCGAAGATGACGTTGCACATGTTGTGGAGCTCTGTCGGCAGTTAGACGGCATCGCGCTCGCCATCGAGTTGGCGGCTGCACGAATGGATACCATGTCGGTGAAAGCCCTTTCGACATCATTGAAGGACAGTTTCAGGGTTCTCAGCAGAGGCAGGCGAACAGCGTTGCTCCGCCATCAAACTCTGCGCGCAACGCTTGACTGGAGCTACTATGTCCTTTCACCCGTGGAACAGACGGCTCTCCAGCGACTGTCTGTTTTTCGTGGCTGGTTCACGGCTGATGCCGCCATGGCGGTTCTTGATGATCCCGAAGATGTTGTCGAAAGCCTTGTTTCGAAGTCACTGGTTGTCGCCGAAGCCTTGTCGGATGCCACTCGGTACCGTCTTCTGGACACGACCCGCCTGTATGCCGGTGAAAAGCTCGTGGAGAGCGGAAGTTATCGTTCGATTATGCTGCGACTCGCCGAATATCTGTCCGACCTTTTCGAGATGAGCGAACAGGAGCTTTACTTGACGTCCATGGACGAGTGGTCCGAGGACTTTTCGCGGCATGTCGCAAGCCTGAGGCTCGCTCTAGAATGGGCGTTCGAGCGCGAGGGGGACGAGATGATGGGCGTCAGGCTTACCGTCGCAGCACTGCCGCTGTTTTTCCGTCTTTCGCTTCTCGATGAATGCTTCACCGCGGTTACCAAGGCGATCGCCTATCTCGATGCCCACCCCGATATCGACGAGCGACGCCGCATGAAGCTCTACGCAGCTTTAGGATGGCCGCAGATGCGGTCGACGGAGGCTCCGGAGAAAGGAATCAACGCGTGGACAGCGGCCCTGCGGATTGCAGAACGTCTTGGAGATGTCGACTATCAACTCCGCGCGATATGGGCCATGTGGGTCGATGCCATAAACCGCGCGCAGCCCCAGTTAGGCCTCGAATACTCAAATCAGTTCGCGACTGTCGCGGCAGGGTCCCGCGATCCGGTGGACCAGATTGTCGCGAAGCGCCTCTTGGGCGCGACGCTACATTGGCTGGGACGACATGAGCAGTCGCGCGAAATCCTGGTGCAGATGATCGCCGAGTACGACGCTCTGCCGACCGGCCAGACGGCTCGGTTCCAGTTCGATCAACGGATCACCGCCAAGATCATCCTCGCGCGAGACTATTGGGCGGTTGGCGAGGGCGAACGCGCGCTGTCGGAAGTCCAGGCATGTGTCGAACAAGCTATCTCCATCGGGCACGAATTGTCTCTAACCAACGTGCTTGCAGAGGCCGCGTGCCCCCTTGCGCTGTTGGTAGGCAAGATCGATCTCGCCAAGGACTATATTGCGCTCTTGAAAGACCATACTAAGTCGCTGTCGTTGGATGTCTGGCACTGCTATGCAAGTTGTTTCCAAGCAGAGATGAAGCTTTGGGAGGGGAATGCCCCTGAATGCCTAGATGAGCTTCGGGCAAGCATGGCGATCCTCGACCGCGCAGGCTTCGTCCTGTTCAAGACCTATTTCCAATCGGTCGAAGCGAAAGCGCTGGCGGCTTTGCTTCGTTTTGATGAAGCTGCGGCGAAGATCGAAGAGGCGCTTGCGCATTGCGAGACGTCGGGAGAGCGCTGGTGCAAACCGGAATTGCTTCGGGTCAAAGGCCTTCTGGTTCTTAAGGGCGGCGGTCCAAACGGCTCCGCGCTTGCTGACGTTTGGTTCCAGGCAAGTAGGGCCGAAGCCAGAGCTCAGGGCGCCATCGCATGGGAACGACGGCTCGATCCAAGTCTCTCATGGCTGCCAGCGGCTTTCGATGCCGATGGAAAGACAGAGATCGTCGACTTGCCAGCCGCCGAGCCGAACGCATCCGATCGTCGAGCCCTCCACTGATCGGTCCCCTTTACACAGATTTACAACTCCTCACTGGCTCGCCCAGAGCCGCGCCAATAATCTGCGGGCAAAGAGGCATTGGCATGGCGACCGTTCAATTCAGAGTGCTGATCGTATTGGACGGCGAAGATCGAGTGGGTTTTTCCAACAGAAATCTCACTCTCGACCTCGCAATGACCTACAATGCCCTCCGACGTTCAGGAGTGGAGGTCGTGTTCGCCTGCGAAGGCGGTGGCTTCCCCGCTGTAGCCGGCCACATGCGCAAGTTTACGGACGAGCCTGAGATCGCAAGATTTCTAAGCGATAAAACGGCTCGGAGCGACATCGCGGACGCGCTCACGATCGAGCAGATCGTCGTAGATGACTTCGACTTTGCGATTTTCTTTCTTGCAGAGCCAACCGACCTTGGTCCTGCGAATGCTCTGAAGTTGTTGTTTCTCGACGAGGGCAAGAAAGTTGTGCTTCCGCATGGTACGCCAGCCCGCCAAAATGGTCGAGGCTTGCTCATCGTTCGGAATTCGGCTGTCGACTTTGACTGGCTAACCTCCATCTTTGAGTGAGAAGATGGGGCTCTTTCGCATCGATTCACAACCATTGACTCGGCAGTACGCAAGCACGCTCCCAGAATTGACGTGTTCTATCCATCCTATCGGAGACACGTCGATGACCAATTTTTACCCAAACTCGATCAATCGAAGGGAGTTCTTCTCGCTTGCGGCCGGCGCGGCGCTGGCGGGCGTGGCCGGAGTACCGGCTCATGCCCAGGCCATACATCGATTTGACCACGGTGATTTCGACATCGCGGTATTCAGCGACGGCTTTCTCACGCTTTCAGCGGACATCCTGCTCCCCGACGCCACACCCGAGGTTCGTGAACCGATCCTGAGGTCCATGGGCGGCGACAAGACGGGCGCGCGGGTCCAAGCGAATGTTCCCTTGATCCGCTACGGCAATGACCTAATTCTGATCGACAACGGGGCCGGTGGTAACTTTCAGCCGAGTAGCGGGCGGCTTGCGGACAATCTCAGGTCAACCGGAGTCGATCCTGCGTCGATCACCAAGGTCGTGTTCACTCACGCCCATCCCGACCACTCAGGCGCAACGACCACTGCCGACGGGAAGGTCCTCTATCCCAACGCCAAGTACTTTATCGGTCAGGCCGAGTGGGATTTCTGGACCGACAAGGACTTCGAAATGCGTCGGCCGGTGGCGCTCCATGGGTTCGCCAAGGGCGCTCAACGAGACCTGTTCGCCGTCGCGGACCGCATCACGCGCGTGAAGGAGGGTGACGAGATCGTCCCAGGGATGTCGGTCGTCAATACGCCTGGCCACACGCCTGGCCATATCTCGATCGAACTCGCCGGCCGTGACAACCTCATTGTCACGGGTGACGCCTGCACAAACGACGTCATCTTCTTCCAGCATCCTCAGTGGCATTTCGGATTCGACACCGACGCGGAGCTTGCACTCAAGAATCGGCGCGATCTGCTCGACCGCGCCGCAAATGAAAAGCTGAAGTTGCTTGGCTACCATTGGACCTATCCAGGCGTGGGATACGCCGAGATAAAGGGCAATGCCTACAGGTTCGTGGCAGCCTGACGAGAGTCCGATCGTGTTCGTGAGAGGGACCGGGCCTGCACGGCCGGGTCCCTTTTCTTTATACGCTGCACACCACCTGGAACTTCGATTCTCAGAGATTTACGGCCCTTAACTCGCGTTAAGCTGCCAGCTCCGCCACGCTTCATCTCGTCGAACAGAGGCATTCACGCCGCCAAGGAGACGAACATGAAAGCGACAGTCATCTCGCTGCCCTCGGTCACAGCAACGCGGCGTGATCTTCTTATCGGCGGAGGTGCGGCGCTCGCCGTCGCGACTCTTCCGAAACCGGCTCCGGCCGCTACCGCATCCACCGCACTCGAACAGGGAAGCTCCACCATGTCCTACATCACCACCAACGATGGCACTGAAATCTTTTATAAGGACTGGGGTCAGAAGGACGCCCAGGCAATCGTCTTCCATCATGGTTGGCCGCTCTCGGCGGACGACTGGGACAACCAGATGATGTTCTTCCTCGGCCAAGGGTTCCGCGTCATTGCGCATGACCGCCGTGGCCACGGCCGCTCAACGCAGACGGATACCGGCAACGAGATGGATACCTACGCCGCAGACGTCGCGGCGCTGGCCGAAAAGCTCAATCTCAAGGAGGCCATCCATGTTGGTCACTCCACGGGTGGCGGCGAAGTCGTCCATTACGTCGCCCGCTCCAAGCCGGGCCGCGTATCCAAGGCGGTCATCATCGGTGCCGTCCCACCGATTATGGTCAAGTCCGAGAAGAACCCCGGCGGGTTGCCGATCGAGGTGTTCGACGGCTTCCGCGCTGCGCTGATCGCCAACCGCGCCCAGTTCTTCCGCGACGTGCCCGCAGGTCCGTTCTACGGCTTCAACCGTCCGGGGTCCGAAATCTCCGAGGGCGTGATCCAGAATTGGTGGCGGCAGGGCATGATGGGGGGTGCCAAGGCGCACTATGACTGCATCAAGGCCTTCTCGGAAACCGACTTCACCGAAGACCTCAAGAAGATCGATCTCCCGGTCCTAGTTATGCACGGGGACGACGACCAGATCGTGCCTTACGCCGACTCCGCGCCGCTGTCGGCCAAGCTGCTGAAGAACGGCACACTCAAGACCTACGCGGGCTTGCCCCACGGCATGTGCACAACCCATCCGGACGTGGTCAACGCCGATCTCCTGGCGTTCTTCAAGTCCTCGTCCTGACACACCTCAGCTCAAGCAGCGAGACAAGGAGAATTCCAATGACGAAGACAATTATGCTCATCCACGGAGCCTGGCTGAATGCCAAGAGCTGGGAAGGCTTCAAGGCCCGCTACGAAGCCAAAGGCTACACCGTTGTGACCCCGAACTGGCCTTATGACGACCGCGATCCGGCTGATCTGCGTGCCAATCCGCATCCCATGCTCAAGACAATCGGTGTGAAGGGAATCGTCGAGCACTTCGAGGCGGAAATCCGCAAACTGCCCGAGCAGCCTATCATCATTGGCCATTCGGCCGGCGGGGTGTGGACCCAGATACTGCTCGACCGTGGTCTCGGCGTCGCCGGCGTCGCGATTGACCCCGCGCCGACGACCGGAATTCGGCTCGGCATCCATTCGATCGTCTCTGCTCTCCCGGTGCTGTGTTCCTGGGGCAGTTGGAAGCGAACCATGCACATGTCGCGCGAGTTCTTCGGTAAGCGCTTCGCCAATACGCTCCCGAAGGATAACGTCGACTATTACTACGACCGCTATATCGTCCCGACTGCGGGCAAGGTCTACTGGGACGGCATCCTGACTTCGGTCGGAAAGATCCGCTGGGACAATCCCGACCGCGCCCCGCTGCTCCTCATTGGCGGCGGCTTCGACCTCATCGCCGACGCGAGCATGACTAAGGCGATCTACGAAAAGCAGAAGCGTGCCGCATCTCACACTGCCCTCAAGATATTCGAGGACCGTTCGCATTTCATCTGCATCGACGCGGGCTGGGAAGAGGTCGCCGATTTTGCGCTCGACTGGGCGGTGCGCCATGCACGCCTTGTTACGTCCAATGTTGCCAATCTCTCAATTGGCAATGCCGCTTGAAGCCTGACGGGCGCGACCGAGAAGCCCCTGCGCGGTTCGCCCGAAGTCCTAGTCAGCCATCTGAAGGAGATCACTATGACCAAATCCATCGCCATCGTCACTGGAGCATCCTCCGGCATCGGTTCAGTTTACGCCGACAGGCTCGCCGCCCGAGGTTATGACCTCATCATGGTCGCACGAGATCTTGAAAGGCTGCGCAACGCCGCCAACCACCTGACTGAGAGTTACGCAGTCGCCATCACGCCACTGCCTCTCGACTTGAGCAAGCACAGCGACCTAGACATCCTTCTCAAGCGCATCCGAGAAGACGAGAATATCGAACTTCTCGTCAACAGCGCCGGCATCGGGCCGAGCGGCAATGTCCTGGACGCCAGTGAGGACACTCTCGGCCGAATGGTGCATCTCAACGTCGATGTCCTGCATGCCCTCACCGTCGCCGCCGCAAAGACATTCGCCGCCAAGGGCGCGGGAGCGATCATAAACATCGCGTCCGTCGTCGCTCTGATGCCAGAACGCTTCAACGGAAGCTATGCCGCCGGAAAGGCGTTTGTGCTCTCGCTCACACAGGCGCTCGATGTCGAACTGCGGCCCAAGGGCGTCCGCATCCAAGCGGTTCTGCCAGGCTTCACCAAGACTGAAATTTTCGAACGCGCTGGTTTCGACAGCTCCGTTATCCCCACAGCAATGATGATGGACGCAGGGCAGATGGTCGATGCCGCGCTCTCCGGCTTCGACGCTGGCGAACTCGTCACGATACCATCGCTCGGCAACGAAGGCCTCTGGAAGGCTCTTGACGACGCCCGCCACGATTTGGGGCCGCATCTCTCCCTCGACAGACCAGCCGCCCGGTATCTCGGCTCACCCGATGCATCTTTCTGCAGGCGAGATAGCTCTTCGACAGAGACGATGCCACATTGATGTTCCCGATGCCGCGGTCCTCGGGCCAAAGTCCACCATTCTACCGTAAGCGATTCGAACTTTTTCACCGCCCATTGCCGCCGGTACTACGCCTTTTCACGCGCAGGCTCTTTCCTGCTCCTATGCGCAGGGGTCGCCCAGCACGACAGTGCGGTTCGTCAGATCCTCGGCGATGCGTCGGAAAATGGGCAGCACCAAAGACTCAGGGTGAGTGAGCTGAAATTTGCTTCGGCTGACGCTGATGCCGACGCGATCGCGCAGTCCTTCGGAGGAGAGAAGCCGGTTGACCGTCGACCAGGGTATCTTCTTCGCCGGCAACATTCCGGCAGCCTCCAGGCGCTTTTCGATCTCGTCAGCGACGTTCACGCCGCTGCCCTTGCCGGTCCACTCGACGAATGTGGCCGTCATCCGGTCTGTCCAAGAGTTGCAACCGACTCCGCCCCGTGTGCCGGCGTGTCGCCTCAGGAGGATTTCGTCGATCCGCTCGCGGTCGGTTTCAATCTGGCAGTCTAGCCGGTCGGGAAAGACGCCTTTCGTCGCCCAGCAGCGCCACCCCATCGCGAAACTGCGTGTAATCGTAGGATCGATCACCTTCGTCTCGGACACCTGGCGCGGCTCGGTCGCCGTCCAAGAGTCCGAATCCAACAGGATCAAAAGTGGCAATACGAATGATGAAGGTATCTGCCGCCGACCGCTGCGGATCACTGCACTTAGCCCGTTCAAGAAAACAGCAGGCTGAGCTCGCCCAGAAATATCTATCGCTCTGCTCGTGGCGAACTCCGCCGCTGTGCCAAGCGCGCCCGTGACGCTGTTGGATCACCCGAATTGACATACCGGCACTGCATCTTGCCCCTTAGACGGCGATCAGGACGTCACGGGCCTTGGGCATCCAGATCCTAACGTCCTGATCCGGTACATGTGCCCGGCCTCCGCTCTGGCCGGGCCGGTTGCTTGGGGGCGCTGTCCCCTGGCGCGCCGCATCGGGTGATGATGAGAACTATGTCTACTCTGTTGCACTCCAGAACCTCCCAATTGGGCGTGAGCCAATCGCGCGGGTTAATATCCTCTTGCCTCAATCCCGATGTCGTAGCGCGTCGACGATGATCTTGAACGCGGGAAGATTCTGACGGCGGCTCGGGTAGTAGAGGAAATAGCCGTCGAAGAAGGGTGACCAATCATCGAGAACCTGCACTAGCAGGCCCGAAGCGATGTGCCGCTCCACGATGTTCTCGGGCACATAGGCGATGCCGTAGCCGTTCACCGCCGCGTCGATCATGGCATAGGAATTGTTGAAGGTAAGCTGGCCAGCAACGCGGACACGCAACGCCTGCCCATTCTTCTCGAACTCCCAGGCATAAAGGCCCCCGGCGGTCTCGTGGCGCATGTTGATGCAGATGTGCCTGACTAAGTCCTGTGGGTGTTCCGGCACGCCCCGGGTGGCGAAATATCCGGGCGACGCGACGGCCACTAGGCGCCAGTCCGGACCGATGCGCACCGCGATCATGTCTTTTTCGACACTCTCCCCCAGCCGGATGCCGGCGTCGAAGCCTTCCTCGACGATGTTGCGGAACGTGCTGTCGAGGATCAGTTCGACACCGATATCGGGATAGGCGCTGAGGACCGGCTTGAGCTTGGGCCAGACCACACTTTCCAACGCGTGGTCGGACAAAGTCAGCCTGATCGAGCCTGACGGTTTCTCGCGGAAGGCCATCAGTGCCGCGATCTCATCCTCTATTTCGGCGATGCGCGGGGCGATCGTCTGTAACAGCCGCTCTCCTGCGGCGGTTGTCGCGACATTGCGCGTGGTACGGGTCAGGAGGCGTATGCCCATTCGCGCTTCGAGCTGCTTGATCGTGTGGCTGAGCGTCGACTGCGCCACGCCAAGCTTGGCCGCGGCCCTGGTGAAGCTGCGTTCCTCCGCGACGGCCTGAAACCACGTCAGTTGATTGAGATCGGTTCTGGCCATGAGGTTCCTTCTTTTGCCGTCTCGCGACAGATTATTCGATGTAGTCGATTAGTTCATGCCAATTTCGATGGGTAATCGCTTTATGTCAAAACCATTAGATTTGCACTGCAACATTTCAGCAGGAGCGTATGAATATGGCGATTGCCGCCACGGCAGATGCAGGTCGCAAACCGGACGCAGCCTGGGGCGCGGTTCTCTCGATGGCGCTCTGCGTGGCGATACTGACCGCCTCGGAATTCATGCCGGTCAGCCTGCTGACGCCGATGGCCAAAGGACTGCGCGCAACCGAGGGACAGACCGGACAGGCGATTTCGATCAGCGGCCTCTTCGCGGTGGCGGCGAGCTTGGTCATCACCACCGCCGCTGGAACGCTGAACCGCAAATGGATTCTGGTCGCGATGACGGCTCTCATGCTGTTGTCACTGGTTCTGGTTGCGGCAGCCCCAAATTTCCCGATGCTGATGATCGGTCGCGCCCTCTTGGGCATCTGCATCGGCGGGTTCTGGGCGCTGGGGCTCCTGCTTTTAGGCGGCTCGGTGGTCACGGCGGGCCTGTTTTCTCGCACTCTGGGGCGCGATGAACACCGCAATGTCGGTGATCTGGATGACTTGGCTGTCGCAGAACGCGGACGACGCCCCGGAGGCCGCCGGCAGCCTGATGGTCGCAGCCATCCAGGCGTCGATCCTGCTCGGTGCCGTGGTCGGCGGGCTGCTGCTCGACAGCATGTCGATCGTCGCGACCTTCATCGGCAGTGCAGTTCTCGCGGGCTTCGCAATCATACTGATCGGCAGTGGCCGGCGGCTGCTGAAACCCGAATGACCGGCAGGATCGGCCAATCTCAAACCCACGCTAACCTTGCAGGAGATCACAGATGCCTACGAACACCCCTGATACGACAAACCGGAAAGCGCCGGCCCGAACCATCCACCGGCGCGAGTTGATGAAGCTGACCGGGGCGGGCATCGCCGCATTCGGTACTATGTCACTTGGAAACCTAACCTTCGCAAAGGCTCAAGACATGTCCAATGGTGCGAACAATTTTTATACGAGCGATCAGGTGACGCTGGAGAAAGTCACCTTCAAAAGCCAATACCAGATGAATGTCGCGGGGAATCTGCTCGTTCCCAAGAACCTCGACCGCAATGCGCGTCATCCGGCGATCGTCGTTGGCCACCCAATGGGTGCGGTGAAGGAACAGAGCGCGACCCTCTACGCCACCAAGATGGCCGAGCAGGGCTTCGTCGCCATGGCGATCGATCTGCCGTTCTGGGGCGAAAGCGAGGGCGAAGCGCGACAGATGGTTTCGCCGGATGTCTATGCCGAGGCATTCAGCGCGGCGGTGGACTTCCTCGGGACACGAGCGTTCGTGGACCGCAACCGCATTGGCGCGATTGGTGTTTGCGGCAGCGGCAGCTTCGTCATCAGCGCCGCCAAGATCGACCCGCGCATGCGCGCCATCGCCACGGTCAGCATGTATGACATGGGCGCGGCGAACCGGAACGCACTCAATCACTCGCTCTCCGTCGAGCAGCGCAAGCAGATCATCGCGGCGGCGGCCGCGCAGCGCTACTCCGAATTCGAAGGCGGCCAAATCCAGTATACGGGCGGAACTGATCTCGAACTGACCGCTTCGACGCATCCCATCCAGCGGGAGTTCTACGACTTCTATCGGACACCCCGCGGAGAGTTTACCCCGGTGGATGTCTCCAACCAGGTAACGACCAAGCCGACGCTGACCAGCAACGTCAAGTTCATGAACTTTTACCCGTTCAACGATATCGAGACGATCTCGCCGCGCCCGATGCTGTTCATCAGCGGCGATCAGGCGCATTCCAAGGAATTCAGCGAGGAAGCTTACAGACTGGCAGCCGAGCCGAAGGAACTAGTCTGGGTCCAGGGTGCCGGTCACGTCGATCTCTACGACCGTGTGGACCTGATTCCGTTCGAGAAGTTGACCAACTTCTTCAATCAGCACCTCTCCGCGTAAGTGGCGAGATGGGGCCTGCGCTTGCTGAAACAGGCTCCATCTGCATAAAAACGGAGGAATGAGCCATGCTGAAATCACTGCTGAGCGCCGGCGTTATTGCATTTGGAATGGTTGGACCCACGATGGCTCAAGAACGTATTCGCATTTCATCAGACTGGGGCGAGGTCACCGCCAATCTTGCCGATAACGAAGCCGCAAAATCTCTTGCTCAGATGTTGCCGCTTACCATTGAGATGAGCGACCACCTTCGCCAGGAGAAGACCGGCAATCTACCGGCTCCATTGCCGGAACAGACACGGCAGCGCGACTTCTCGGTCGGCACGCTCGGGCTGTGGAGTTCCGATCATTTCGTGATCTACTATCGGGATGGTCGCGTCCCTTCGCCTGGCATCATTGTGCTCGGGAAGGTCGCCGGCAATGTTTCGATCTTTGACCGTCCCGGTTCCATCACGGTGAGAATTGAGCGTGCTGACTGAGGCGCATGTAGCGCGGTGCAGCGGCGTTCTGCGTTCGCAGCCGAAATAGATTTAGAGTGAAATGGCTCATGCCGATCCAAGTAATAATATGGCACGTGCCTGCTGATCAGAAATCAGCCACTCAACCCGAAGAGATTCGAACTTCTTCCACCGCCTAACGCCGCCGTTTCCACGCTTTTTCGCTCGCGGCTATCACCCGCTCTTTTGCACGAGTGTAGTCCGGCGGGAATCGGCGGCTATATCGCACTATCGGCTGCCTTGCCGAGAGATGGGTGACAGTTCATTCCGGAGACATGGGTTACACCTTTTGCCTTTGCGAGGAGAGCAAAGGTGCCTTGGCAGGAGTGTAACGTCATGGATGAGCATCTCAAATTCGTCGCGCGGCTTCTCGATGGCGAAAAGATGGCGGCGCTGTGCCGGGAGTTCGGCATCTCGCGCAAGACCGCTACAAGCTGATCAATCGCTATAATCACAGCGAACTGGAGGGGCTGAGCGACCGCTCACGGCGACCTTACCGGCACGCTAATCAGCTTCCTTTCCAAACCGAGACGCTGATTGTGCGTGACCGGAAGTGGATTCGGTAACATCGGGTTCAAACGTGGTTCAGCTTTCAGCTAAGCAAAGGCTGAAATCGACACTCCGTTCAAGGAGGCCGTTCTTGTCGGAGCTATCGTCAAAGCCTTCCACGACGACGGTGGCCAGCCGATAGGTAACTTCCGTCTGCAAAAGGCGGTTTACTTCGCACGTCGCCAGATGGGCGAAAGCGCGCTCGACAAGGAATATCTGCGCAAGGCCGCAGGCCCCTACAATCGAAAATGCGCTATTCCGGCGGCATCAAGATTGCCACGGACAAGAACTGGATCAAGCGCGCGACCGGCAAATATGGAGAAGGCAACGCGCTGGTCGATACTGCCGCAGAAATGGAGGAATGGATTGAACGCTACCAGTTCGCTCCCGCCGCCGCATGGGTGCGCGACCGCTTCAAATACAAATCCAACGACCTGTGGGAAGCGCTCGCAACCATCGACTACGCCAAGCTGGCCGTAGAACACGACGCCACCGGGCCAAGCCCTGCGGTGATCCTTGCCTACATTGAAGCCGACGACGAATGGCGTCACAAAATCGAAAGCTACGCCTCACAGAAGCGTCGATTCAAAACGTCATGGTCGAGCTTGAGACCTTGTTTGCAGGCGTAGGCGGTAGCGACTGATGCGAGCAACGTAAATAGCGCAGATGGCACGGGTACACGTGACATCTGCGTCGGACAAATGAGCCAACGACCGCAAGTGATTCGAACTTTTTTACCGCCACCTGCTCATTACTTCACGGCGTAACGCCTTTCCGTCCGCACGGATTTCGGTATCTGCCGCTTCAATGATTTGGATATGACGGCGGTCGCCAGTCCCTCGATCACCAGCGTCAAAGACCTTGCGAGGAGATATTGTAGGAACCGGATCGAGCCGCAAGTGGTCCCGCATTGTAGATAACAAAAAAGCCCCTGGCTGGAAGAGCCAAGGGCTTGGTTGAACATTGAAAGTGTCATTAATTTTGGTTGCGGGGGCTCGCTCCTCTCTTGACCTGCTTTGTTCTTCACTCAACCTGAAGCCAAAGCTAAGTCTCTGAACAGGAAAGAAAATAGCGCCTCGCGCGCGACTTTAGCTGTCGCATCAGGTTCATTCTCGGAGCACCGAAATGAACCCAGAAACGTCAATCAAAACCCCCAAGCCGATCTCGCTCCGGCTCACCAAAAAAGAACGGGCTGCCCTCGAAAGGGCGGCCCAGGGTATGACCTTGAGTGCCTACATCCGCGCCTGCATTTTTGCGGACGGAGAGGCCAAACGCAAAACCAAAACCCGTATGCCCGTCAAAGATCACGAGGCGCTTGCCCGTGCCCTCGGCCTGCTTGGCCAGTCTCGGATCGCAAACAACCTCAACCAGCTTGCCAGACACGCCAACTCCGGATCACTGGCCGTGGATGAGACCACCGTTGAAAAGCTGGAAGAATCCTATGCGCATGTGATCGCGCTGCGCGACCAGCTTGTCGCTGCCCTCGGACTCCTGGAGGAAAAAGCACGATGATCCTCAAGGGCAATCAGCGCGCAGGCGGGATGCAGCTCGCCGTCCACCTGATGAACACGCGTGACAATGACCATGTCACGTTGCACGACATCCGTGGCTTCGTTGCTGATGACCTTTCGGGCGCCTTCAAAGAGGCGTTCGCCATCAGCCGGGGCACGCGCTGCAAGCAGTTTCTGTTCTCGGTAAGCCTAAGCCCGCCGGAGACCGAAAATGTCCCCGTCGATGTGTTCGACGATGCCATAGAAGCAATCGAGGAAAAGCTTGGTCTGTCCGGCCAGCCGCGCGCGGTGGTGTTCCACGAGAAAGACGGTAGACGTCACGCCCATTGCGTATGGTCACGCATCGATATCGAAACCATGACGGCGATCAATCTTCCCCACTACAAGCTCAAACTGCGCGACGTGTCACGCCAGCTCTACATTGAGCATGGCTGGTCGATGCCAAAGGGCTTGATGAATAGCCAGGAGGGAAATCCGCTCAATTTCAGCCGCGAGGAATGGCAGCAGGCAAAACGCATCGGACGCGATCCACGAACCATCAAGGCGATATTTCAGGATTGCTGGGCAACCTCCGATGGCCTGCGCGCCTTCCAAAATGCTCTGGAAGCAAGGGGCTATTACCTCGCATCCGGCAAGCGTGGCTTTGTCGCCGTCGACTGGCAGGGTGAGGTTTTCGCCGTATCAAAGTGGACAGATCAGCGCGCCAAGGATGTCAGGGCAAAGCTTGGCGATCCTTCGGCACTCCAAAGTGTCGAGGATGTCTCTGCACACGTCGCCAAGCTGGTGGACCAGAAGCTCGAAAAATTCTCGGCCGATATGCGCCAGCAACTTGAAAAGGCGCGCACTGGCCTTGCCGAAAAGCGTGAAGCCCTTGTTCAGCGGCAGCGGACGGAACGCCAGGAGTTGAAAGAACGGCAGGCCGAGAGGCTAACGCAAGAAAACCAGACGCGCGCTGATCGCTTCCGAAAAGGCCTGCTCGGTCTTTGGGATTGGGTGACGGGTCGGCGCGCGACAACCCGAGAGCAGAATGAGGCAGAACTCGCCGAATGTCTAAAGCGCGACCAGGATCAGCAACAAAAGCTGATCGAACGGCACCTAGCCGAGCGGCGTGAACTTCAGCTGCAAATGAAGCGTCTTCGCGACAGGCATGAACTTGATCGAAACAGTCTGGGCAGTGCCAAATCACTGCTTGGCCAAGATCGACTAGTAAAAAGCGACGATGACTCATCGCCGCGTTTGGAAAAGGGGAAACAGCTAAGATTGAACCCGTAAGGATGCTTTCAAGTTCAATCGCAGAGGAACCGAACTCAGCTGTCAAGGTTTCCTTGACAGCTGAGCGCCCGACGCCTGCGGCTATGCCACCTCCGTCTTCCAGGGTATCGAAGCTTCTTCTCGCGCCAAAAGCCAATTGGCGGCTTCAGATGCCTTCGAAGCGGCGGTGAAAATCGCCTTCTTGTCGCTCTTGAAGACAGTCAGCCAGTTGCGAATATAGCTGGCATGATCCTCGCGCGGCGTAGGCGTGATACCAAGATCAGCGCATAGAAAGGCGGCCCCGAGTTCAGCAATCAGCTCCTCGACAGCATAAGCTTCGTTCCCAAAGCGCCCCGCCAGGTCGCGATCAAGTCGCGCCTTAGCGCCTGTCCAGTGGGTCAATTCGTGAAAGAGCGTCGAATAGAAACATTCGGCGGCGGTCGACGTCTTTGTATCCAGGAAACGCCTGCGCTCCGGCATCAAGATTTTGTCGGCACTTGGAATGAAACAAGCCTCATCGCCAGTCTCGTCTATGCGTGCTCCACTTGCAGCCACGAAGGCCTCGGCTCGAACGATGGGGTCAAACTTTGCCTGATCGGGAAGATCGACGGTATCCTGGTCATACCCTTCGACCTGCGCAGCATTGAATACCCAGCTCGCTCTGGCAATCATGCGCTGATGTGGTTCATCAGCATCCTTCTCAGCTTCACCAATTTCGATTGTCTTGTAGAAGACGACGAGTGAAGCCTTTTCGCCTTTGCGAACGTGATGACCCTGCGCTTGCCACTGACGATATGTGCCCCAGATGTTTGACGGAAACTCGTGGGCAAGGGCTGCGACCCACAACGAGATGATGTTGACACCGTTGTACGCATTCTTGCTGGCGACGTTTACGGGCCTGCCGAAGCCACCGGCCTTGTCGGTGATCCAGGGTAGCTGGAATTCACCTGCGGTTTCGAGTGCATCAACGATGCGGTTTGTGATCTCCTGATGGACATCGAACTTTTTTGAAGATTGGGACATGGTTTCTCTCCTTGCCGGTTTGAAGCCGCGACCATCGCGGCCTGATGGCGTCCGGAGAGACAGGCCAGCGCAGCGCTGGCACCCCGTAGGGGCGGGCAACGCGGAAAGACGGCGAATGCCGTTGCGAGCGATAAGCAGGACTGTCAGGAAAGCCGATAAGAAGGCCGCTTAGGTCCCGGATGTCCGGCTGAGAAGGCAACAAAAACTAAGCTAAAAAGCCGATTAGGATATACACGCAATCCGTTTATACGCTTAGGCGCATAAATTAGCTTTATACGCAACAGCGCATAAGGGGGCGATATACGGCACAGCGTATATTGACAATAAATACGCTTCCGCGTATATTCATGCGCAGAGAGGTCGCATGAATAACATTGTCCGGACACCGCCCCACATCGGAGCAGCCATAAGACGGCAGCGCAAATTGAAGGGGCTCACGCAAACCCAGCTCGGAGAAAAAACCAAACTCCGGCAGGCTACGATTTCGCAGTTAGAGAACGGCGAAGGTGGCGTCCAGCTCAAGACGCTGACCGATGTGCTCGCTGCCCTGAATCTGGAGCTGGTCATACAGGAACGGTCCACGTCTGCGCGTGACATTGAGGATCTGTTCTAGATGGCACGTACCAAGAAAAATCCACCTCTACGGGTACTGCTCAACGGAAGAGACGTCGGCATGCTGACACGCGCCTCCAGCGGCGCGATGATTTTCAGTATGCGCGGGAGTGGCTTGAATGGGACAATGCTATAAGCGCCACGCTCCAACCTGGCGGCAGAAGGAGTTGAACCAGCTTCTCGTCAAATACCGGGGACAGCTGGAGCCGAAACTGACGCCGAAATACGTCCTGAGCACCGAAACCTCGCCAGCGGCATTGAGCAGACAAGCCTGGACCAACGTCGAGCAGCGCATTCAGCAGCGGCAGAAGCGTCTTCTGGAAATCAGCAGCCGTATGCAGCTCCGTGCCGGTGAGAAAGACGCCATCTCCCTGAAAAACAACAACAAGCTCGATATCTAGCCAGCTTACGGAAAAGCGCTAGTTAAAACAAATATTTAGAAGACAAGAGAACAAGGCAAGATTGTTTCAAAATTCACAAAATACTTCAAAATAGGATCTTTTTCCTATATTGTAGTTCTTGTTTTGTTCTTGTATTGTAAGGAGGAAGAATTTGACCAAACGGACCGGAAAGGCAGACAATGGGCGCAAGGCTCTCGACCGTCAGGTCGGGGCACTTGACCCCCGTATTGTCGAATTGGTCCGTTTTCTGGCGCGTCGAGCGGCTGAGCAGGACTACGAGGCAATGCGGGCTGTCCAACGCAACAATAAGAGTCTGCCAGAAAGGAACAAAGACCCATGATCCGCGCCGCCATCTATGCCCGCTATTCCTCCGACCTCCAACGCGATGCCTCCATCGAAGACCAGATTAGGGTCTGCAAAATGCGAGCCGAACGCGAGGGGTGGACGGTCATCAACTGCTATACGGATCATGCGATATCCGGCGCGTCCTTGATGCGCCCTGGCATTCAGATGTTGATGCAGGACGGCGCAGCGGAACGCTTTGATATCGTCATCGCGGAGGACCTCGACCGGTTGTCGCGCGATCAGGAGGACATTGCTGGCTTTTATAAGCGCATGTCGTTTGCTGACGTCGATATCTACACCGTGGCTGACGGCAAAATCAGTGACCTTCATATTGGTTTGAAGGGCACGATGAATGCGCGCTTCCTAAAGGACCTTGCTCAGAAGACGCGGCGCGGTTTTGCGCGGCCGTGTCGAGAAAGGCAAGTCAGGGGGCGGCAATGCCTATGGCTACGATGTCGTGCATCAGTTGAGCGCGACGGGAGAGCCTATTCGCGGCGACCGCACCATCAACCAGTTTGAAGCCGATGTCGTTCGACGCATCTTCAAGGAATATGTGTCTGGCCTATCGCCCAAGGCAATTGCGCATCGCCTGAATAAGGAAGGTGTACCCGGCCCGAGAGCCAGTGAATGGGGACCCTCAACGATCTACGGCAATCGCCGTCGTGGCACAGGCATTCTGAACAACGAGCTCTATGTCGGCCGTCTTGTCTGGAACAAGATGCGCTACGTGAAGGACCCGGACACCGGCAAACGGATTTCACGTCGAAATCCTGAAAGCGAATGGTGCATTACCGAGACGCCTGAGCTGCGTATCATCGATGAGGACACCTGGAACGCCGTGAAGGCGATGCAGAAGGATCTCAACGAAAAAGAGCAATTCTGGGAGAAGCAGCGTCCGCGCAATCTGTTCTCCTACCTCGTCAAATGCGGCGAGTGTGGTGGTGGATGCTCGAAGATTTCTGCCGAGCACTATGGGTGCTCGACATCGCGGAACAAAGGCACCTGTACAAATCGGCGCTCCATCAAGCAGGCCGATTTGGAAGGCGCCGTTCTCGGTGCTTTGCAACGACACCTGATGCAACCCGAGGCGTGCGACCAGTTCTGCCGCGAGTACACGATGCATCTCAATGAGATTCGCCGTGAGCGCAACGTCGCCTACGCGCGTCATGAAGCCGAGCTGAGAAAGCTGGAAAAGGATACGCGAAAAATTATCGAAGCCATCAAGTCCGGCTTCGCCAACCCCAAGCTTAAAGCTGAACTTGATTATATCGTTCAGCGCGAAGAAGAATTAAAAGTGCTGATGGAAGGCGCGGCGGAAGACCTGCCCGCACTCCATCCATCCATGGCTGACCGCTACAGAAAGGAGGTCACAAACCTAATCGATTCACTCAATGACCAAGAGAATCGCACCGAGGCAGCGACCCTGCTGCGAAAACTGATCGACAAGATCGTTCTCAAACCGGACCCCGATGGGCCTGGCTTGCTGATCGATCTGCATGGCGATCTAGCAGGGATACTGACCATGGCAGCGAAAAACGGCAAATCTCTCACACCGGGCGATTTGTCGATGTTGCAGGAAAAGCTAGGAAAAAGCCCGGAAACCAATGACGCCAGCCCTAAAAGCACTGAGGGCCGCCCTGAACTTTCGTTCTCGGGCGACCCATCAGTTAAGCTGGTTGCGGGAGCTCGCTCACCGCTTGCCCTTTCCTTCGAGGAAAAGAGCGCGTTCAAGATGGTTGCGGGGGCAGGATTTGAACCTGCGGCCTTCAGGTTATGAGCCTGACGAGCTACCGGGCTGCTCCACCCCGCGTCAAAGAAGTTATCGGCGATGGGCCGTTTGTTTAGAGAAGATGTTTAATT
>NZ_QOZG01000015.1 GCF_003335045.1 Paramesorhizobium salinisoli | reverse complement strand
TCGCCCTCGATCGGCCGGTTCCGCCATTCCTCGATCTTCGCGTAGATCTTCTTGTTCAGGTTTGAAACCGTGCCAGGGCTGACCCGCGTGCCCCACAGCGCCTCGGTGATGTCCTCAACGCGCCGCATCGAGACACCGGCCAGATACATCTCGATCAAGGCCTCTTCGACCGAGCTCTCCCGCCGTCGGTAACGCTCGATGATGGCCCTCTCGAAGGTCTGGCGGCGCAACTTCGGCACCTTCAAAAGGACACGATGAAGCCAAGAGCGCCTGTAGTGATTCGGATCATCCATTGCCAATTCTCGGACATACCAGCTTCAATAGTGTAACCGCCAACAACAGTGGCGAGGAAACCAAGCAGAAAGCCAACAATGGAACCGGCAATAAACCAAGCCTCGGCTTCACGGACTCCAAATACGAATAATTCCCTCTGGCATTCGGTGATAAATTCCGCCAAAGCGACACGGTTTCGTTGCTAAAATCGAAATCCAAAGAACCAGCGGGGAAGGCCAATATAACGACCAATTGAAGTATTATCGCCGACGCATATAGTATCAAAAGCGTTTTGTGCAGACGGAACAGTCGGATGCTATCTGACCTGGAGATGATCATGTCATCCTGATGCCCGCGCCTTATTCTTTTCCAAGTCTCAAGCGTAGAAGCTAGCCAGGTCACGATCATCCCTTCTGGGAAAGGCTGCAATTACCACATCAGGCAAGCAGAATACCAATTAATTGGGGTGCGGAAAAAGGGGGGCCATCACCCCTATTTTAGGTCAGTAAACCCAGCCGTCCTTGGATTATCCCCGTAAAGACGCCTGGCGCTCTTCCTCCCCAGCCGACCGATGCACAGCCCCGCCAGATGAGTCCATTGGCATAACCGGTGCTTTCCGAACCACGGCCGCCATTGCCGGTGCCGCGACTGCGGCCGCCACCGCGACTGCCCGAATAGCCCGACTTGCCGCCGCTAAGTCCAACGCCATTGCGCGACGAGGAACCGGAGCCCTGTGAAAGCCCCGGGTTCTGGGCTAGGCCATGCACCGATGGCGGCGCAGGCGGCGTCGGCAATGCGGAAGCGGGCGGCGACCCGCCGAACATCGGCGGCTCAATCACCGCCGACCAGGACGCTGCTGTCGGCACGCGGTCCGCACCAGCGCCTGATGGAAGGAATGCTTGCGGCCGGCCCGATCGCCGATCTCAACGAAGACCCGATGTGGGTTGAGTGGGTGGCTGCCTATCGCAAGCCCTTCCCGGATGATTTCGACTTGCCCTCGATCCACGCCTTCAACTACTACACCAACACCAAGGCCGTGCTTCTGGACGAACCCTCCGAAGGGCTCGCACCTGTCATCGTCGATCATCTCATCAAGACTTTCCGCCAGGGGGCCGCCACGCGCCTCGACCACGTGCTCAGCCCCCGCATTCGAATTGACGTGATGCGGCGGCCAGGCGGAGGCGTTCGCAAGTGCGATGACCGAAACGCTGCGTGGCAGCGGCCTGCGGTACAACGATTTGGTGTCCGCATTGGCGCCACGGATCAGCCCGCGTGAACTGCTGGGAGCCGTCGACAATAACGATTTCGACCTGATCGCAACCAGGGGTTCGATGACCATCGACCGGGCGGCCAAAGTCGTCGTCGCGCTCAAGGATGCGGACCTTGGTAGCATCGCGACCGTTCGCGACCTGCTGGTGTCGGCCCTGACCAGCCAGGGTGTGGACGAAGCCGAGGTCCGCGAAGAGTGCGTCATCGGTGACCTGATGCGCCTCGGTTATTTCCGTAGCCAGCTGTGGGTGGCGGCCGAGGTGACCGGTCGGTCATTTGCCGACATGAAAAATGTGTCGATGAACCTGATCCCGAGCTTCGCGATTGAGGAGGCGATCCAGGCGCATCGTCAGCCGAGGGAGAAGCTGCCGGGCAGCGACCTGCACGATCGTCATCTGGCGGTGCTCGCCGCCTATTGCGACGTGCTGTAAGTAGATAGGCGGACGTCTGAAGACCTGCTGCGGGTCCGGAGGAAGGAGCCCATCCTCGACGCCTTGATGGGCGAGGTCCGCAAGGCGGCCGATTTCGAAGCGCTACTGGAGAAGCAGTGAACGCCTGCACGACATGAACGAACGTCGGTTTTTGGAATCAGCCACGTGATGTCTGTATGACCGAGAGGCCGGCGCTAAGTCGCCGTTCTATAATGTAATGACCCACCCTTGCGACTAATCATCTCTCGCCTCGATGAGATCGATCCGATGATCCATACGAGTCAGCTGCCAAGCAACTGTTCCACGGCGAGCGACGCGCCAAGCACCGGTTCGTCGCGATTGGGCAGGCCTGATAGCAGAAGCCCGATCGGCATCCCCGCAATTCCAGGGCCAATGGGCAGAGAAACACCACACCAGTCGAGGAAATTGCCGATCAATGTGTTGCGCAGCGTCTTGGCGTTCATTGCAAAGAAGGCATCGTCACTTTCAAGCAACGGAGCAACATGCGGTGCAACATGCGGCACCGTCGGCGAGAGCAGCAGTTCGTCGCTTGCGATCTCCTGCTCCATCCGGGAGATCATGCGGCGGCGGGTCGCCAGCGTGGTGACATAGTCGACCATCGAGATCTTTTCACCGAGCCGTGCACGGGCAACGACACGGTGATCCATTCGGCGCGAGGCCTCGCCCTTCAGGCGCTCTTCGTGAAGCGCATAGGCTTCCGCGGTGACGAGTGCGCCGCGCTTTGCCATCATGGCGAAAAGCTCGTCAAATTGCGGGAAAGCCTGCCGGCGGACCCTCGCACCCGCCTTGACGAGGCGAGCGACGACAGCCTCGAAGCTTGCGATGACCTCCGGCCCCGCATCGTCGAAAAAGATGGTCTCGGGAATGACGAAGCGAAGGTCACTGATCGCAGCCCTCCTCACCTGGGGCGCGGTGAAGCCGCGCATGGCGGCATCGACCCAGACGGCGTCCTGCACGGTGCGGCAGAGGGGACCAAGCGAATCGAGGCTGGTAGCGAGCGGATAGACGCCCTCCATGCTGTAGCGCCCGCGCGTCGCCTTGTAGCCGACGATGCCATTGAAGGCAGCGGGAATGCGGATCGAGCCACCCGTATCGCTGCCGATCGAGACAGGCACGAGGCCTGCCGCGACGGCGACGCCCGAACCGGAGGACGAGCCGCCCGGCAGGCGATGGCCATCGGTGCTGTTCGGGTTTTTCGGGGTGCCATAATGCGGGTTGATGCCGAGGCCGGAAAAGGCGAATTCGCTCATGTTGAGCCGGCCGATTGCTATCATGCCGGCCGCCTTCAGCGCCGCCACGACAGCGGCATCGGCCCTGGCCGGAGCGTTATCTGATAACACGACGGAGCCGGCGGTGGTGACCGTGCCTTCGATATCGAACAAGTCCTTCCAGGCAATCGGGATGCCGTCGAGCAGGCCGAGCGAGCGCCCGGCTTTCAGCCGAGCGGCGGCGGCGCGCGCTTCTACATAGGCGCGTTCTTCCGTGAGGCTGACGAAAATGGCCGGATCGTCATGGGCGCGGATCGCCGCGAAGGTTTCCTCGGCCAGCATGACCGGATCAATAGCGCCGGATTGCAGGCCAGGCGCCAGCGAAGCGATGGAATGGCCACGGATAGGGATGGACATCTGCATTCTCCTTCACGACCGCCCAACGAGCTTCATCCAGCGCCGGACGAGATAATTGTGTTCATCCATGGTGGTGTTCCAGACGGCTATGTTGTTGGCCCGCTGCCAATAGGAGCCACCGCTGCGCACCCAACCCTTCTTGATGCGGATCGAGCCGTCGGGGCCAGGGAGATCGGCCCAGGCCGGCAAACCGCAATACCAGTAATCCCACTCCTCCGCCGTCATAAAAGCGCGGGAGCGCTCCGGCGTCGAGATGTAATAGCCTTGACGGGCCACCACGGCGCCGGGCCAGCCGGAGATCCACCAGTTGAGATACTCATAGGCGACATCCATCATGCGGCCGTCGAGATGGCGGGACAGACAGAGGCCGCCATGCCAGGCGCGATAACCTTCCGCCGGCACGGCCTGCTCCACCGGCACACCTTGCCCGGAGAGGATGTTGATGCCGGTCGACCACATGCTTTGGATATCGGTCTGGCCCTGCACCATCAGCTTGGCGGCATCCTCGGCGGTGCGCCAGAAGCTGCGGAAGAAGCCGGCTCGCTTGTGCTCTTCGAGAATGTCGATCAGACGATCGATCTCATCGACGGTCATGTTGCCGAGATTGCGGAAACTCATGAGGCCGGCGGCGCGGGCGGCGAGCGCCGCATCGAAGATGCCGATCGCCGGCTCGTCGACGAGGGCCGCACGCCCAGCCCATTTCTCGTCCAGCAGGCTCGCCCAACTCGACATCTCCGCCGCGTTGGAAACGGCATCGGTGCGATAGGCGAAACTGTCAAAATTATGAGTGGTCGGCAGCATCGAGATCATACCGGTCGGCTGGTCGCCGAGCGCAAGATTGGGCTGCACGAACAGCTTCTTCACTGGTACATCGCCCTGCCCCATGCGTGGGTTCGGGCCGATATGGCCGGCCTTGGTCAGGTCATTGACCTCGCCCCACAGGGTTATGCGGCGCAGGTCGATCGGCTGCACGGCACGCCAATACCAGACGATATCGAGATTATGGAAGCACTGGTCGTAGATATCGTAGCTCGCCGGGTCCTGCGCCGCCTTATGCTGGGTGGTGAGGAAATCGTTATTATCGAAAACGACATCAATGCCGAGATCGGCCTGCGAGCGCAGGCGCAGCTCCTCGAGCAGCGAAATGGCGGTGCCGAGCACGCGCAGGACCGGACGGCCCTTGGTGTTCAGCGCCGGTGCGGCAAGCTCTGACCGGGAATGCTTGTTCATTGCGGAGTATCATTGTCCTTGATCAGCAGCTGCGCGCCTGTCATCTCGCCGAGGCGCTCATGCGACTTCAGCCGCGCGGCGCGCGACGGCGAAGGCTTCGAAAGATCGTTTCAGCAAATTGCCATCGAGCCCGTCAACAATAAAGACGATCTTCGACCTGCGATCGTCGCCCGGCCAGGCCTGCATGTGCACCGGCGTATGGACAAGATGCTGGACACCATGGATAGCGACGGGCGTTTCCTCGCCCTCGATATTGAGGATGCCCTTGACGCGGATCACCTTGTCGCCATGGCGGTTGAGCAGCATCGTCATCCACAGACCGAAGGCCGTCCAGTCGACCGGCTGATCGACAATGATGAACAGCGAGCGGAAATCGGCGCTGTGGGCGCGGCCGGCGGCGGGGAGCGACTGCTGCGCATCGCAGTAGAAGCCCGAGGATGACTGCAGGGTAGCCGCGCGCGGCACGTCATCCTCGATGACCAAGGCGGCGAGATCGAGCGCGCCATCGCAGGCATCGACGACTGGCGCATCGGGGTTCAACACCGCGAGCCGTGCGATAAGATCGCTGCATGCATCCTCGCCGGCGAGGTCGATCTTGGTGATCACCAGCCGGTCGGCAATCGCCGCCTGCCTGTTCGATTCCACGTAGGTGTCGAACTGGCTGAGGCCGTTTACCGCATCGACGGTGGTGATGACATTGCCGGGGCGGAAATGATGGCGCAGGACCGGATCGGCCTTGATGGTGGAGAGCACCGGAAAGGGGTCGGCAAGGCCCGTGCTCTCGACGACGATGCGGCGGAAGGGCGGGATCTCCCCTCGCTCACGCCTGGCATGCAGGTCGCGGATGGCGTCGGCCAGTTCGCCGCGCACCGTACAGCAAAGACAGCCCGATTGCAGCAGCACCATATTGTCATCCAGCCGCTCAACGAGATGATGATCGAGCCCGACTTCACCGAATTCGTTGATCAGCACCGCGGCATCGCCGAGCGCGGGGTCCTTCAGCAGGCGGGAGAGCAGCGTCGTCTTGCCGGAGCCGAGAAAGCCTGTGAGCAGGTTGACGGGCGTAAAGGCGGGAATCGCGACGGCATCGAACAGATCAGCCATGTCGCAGGCCCTCCATGCGTTCGATTAGAGCTTCGTCCAGCGGATCGCAGCCACGGCCGATCATCGCCTCAGCAGCCGGCCAGAGATGGCCGAGCTCCTCGATGACATCGGTCTTGCCTGTGCGCGAGGAGAGCAGGAAGGCAGCGCCCTGCCAGTCAGAAAGCTGCAGGGCGAAGGAGGCGAGAATGATATTGGCCGCGCTGACGCGACGGGCCCGCTCGCGACGGCGATCGACCCGCTCATGGTTGCGCGTATAGACACCCGGACGCGCCACGGCGTCGGCCCAATGTTCGTTGCCGCCGAGAATACCGCAGAGGGAGCACATGATTCCGCCTTTCCAGGAGCCGGTCGGAGCGCGGCCAATACCGGCATGCGCCCTGACCGGGAGTGTCACTTGCGTGGGAGGCGCGCATTGAAGTCGTCGGCGATCTCGTTCATCGTCGCGAACTTCACGCCGGGATGTTTGATCATATAGCCGTAGAGTCGTTCGAGCATCATCAAAACCTGCGGACGACCGGCGACATCAGGGTGGATGGTGATTGGAAACACCGCATAGTCCATTTCACGATAGACCCAATCGAACTGGTCTCGCCACATTTGTTCTATGTCATGCGGGTTCACGAAGCCGTGGCTGTTCGGCGCCTTCTTGATGAACATCATCGGCGGCAGATCGTCGAGATACCAGGAGGCGGGGATTTCGATGAGATCGGTTTCCCGTCCCCGCTTCAATGGCACCATCCATTCCGAGGGCTTCCTAGAATAGTCGATCTTGGTCCAGCGGTCGCCGACCCGCACGCGATAGGGCGTGAAGTCATTGTGCATCAGCGAGTGGTCGTATTTGATGCCGCGTTCGAGCAGCAGCTCGTTGGTGACATTCGAGAATTCCCACCACGGCGCCACGTAGCCGGTCGGGCGCTTGCCGGAGAGCTTGGTGACGAGATCGATGCATTTGTCGAGAACTTCGGTTTCCTGTTCGCGAGTCATCGCGATCGGATTTTCATGAGTATAGCCATGAATGCCGATTTCGTGACCGGCATCGGCGACAGCCTGCATCTGCTCGGGGAAGGTCTCGATCGAGTGGCCGGGAATGAACCAGGTCGTCTTGATGCCGAAGCGTTGGAACAGCTTCAACAGGCGCGGGCTGCCGACTTCACCGGCAAACAGGCCGCGCGAGATATCGTCCGGCGAATCCTCGCCGCCATAGGAGCCGAGCCAGCCGGCGACGGCATCGACGTCGATGCCGAAACTGCAGAAGATTTCCTTTGCCATGGTGCAATGTCTCCGTTTGTGAATGAGGATCAGGGGGCCGGGATAACCGTGGCTTCGGTCGGGTTCCACGACAGGACGATGCGGGACCCGACAGCGAAGCGTCCGGGCTGGTATTTGTCGATATGCGCCTCGAGCGACACCTGCCGACCGTCGTCGAGCGTGGCGGTGAGATGCGAGACATGGCCGACGACGGCGAAGCCGGTGAGCTTCGCATCGATGAGGTTGCCGTCATATCTGAGGGCGATCTCCTCACGGGCGGTACCCTCGCCAGCATGCACTTCGATTGCTTCCGCCGGGACGACGAGATTGACCCTGCCGCCCCGGATGCAACCGCCGCCCTGGCCATTCCAGCGACCGCAGAGCGTGCCGGCCAGGGTCGAGATCCGCGCCACATCGCCCTGACGGTCATCGATGGCGCCTGAGAAGATCGTGTTGCGGCCAATGAACTGGGCAACGAAGGGCGTGTCCGGCCGTGTATAGAGCTGGTGCGGCGGGCTGATCTGCTCGACGCGGCCCTGGTTCATCACCACCACACGATCGGAAAGCGCTAGCGCTTCCGATTGGGCATGGGTGACGAAGATAAAGGTAACGTTGAGCGTCTTTTGCAGGAGCTTGAGTTCGCTCTGGATCGCCTTGCGCAAATTGGCGTCGAGCGCGCCGAGCGGCTCGTCGAGGAGCAGGATATCCGGCTCCACCACGAGGCCGCGGGCGAGCGCGATGCGCTGGCGCTGTCCACCGGAGAGCTTTTCCGGCTTGCGTTCGGCAATGTCCTCGAGCCCGAGGGTGGCGATGATGCGGTCCACCTTGGCGTCGCGCTCGGCTTTGGACATGCCCTTCACCTCCAGCCCGTAGCCGATATTGCGGCGTACGCTCATATGCGGGAACAGGGCGTAGTTCTGGAAAATCGTCGAAGTCGGGCGATGCTGGGGAGGAATGTCGTTCATCCGCACGCCCTTGATCATCATGTCGCCGGAGGTGATGCTCTCGAAACCGGCGATCATGCGCAGCGTCGTCGTCTTCCCGCAGCCGGAAGGTCCAAGGAAGGCGATGAACTCGCCCCTGGTGATGGCGAGGCTGAATTCGCTGACGGCAGTGGTGCCATTGTCATAGACCTTGCCGACATCGATCAGTTCGAGGTCGTAGCTCATGGATTCTTGTCTCCGGTCGGGCGGTCGTAAGGCATCCGGGTCGCCCGAAGACAGCCCGGATGAAGGCTTTCGATCAGGCGTTCAGGAATTCGTCCCACTTCTGGATGAGGTGGTCGTATTCAACCGGCCACTGATGCCAGTAGGCGACGTTCTTGGCGCGGTCTTCCAGCGAGCCGCCATCGCGCAGATCGCCTTCCTTGATGCCGCGCTCCTCCGCGCCGACCCATGGCTTGCCTTCGTACCAGAAGGCGTATTTTTCCGGGGCCATGACATTCTGGATGTTGGTCGACGGCGAGTAGTAGCCCTGCTCCGACACCGTGATGCCCGGCTCGCCCGAAAGCCAGTAGTCGGCATAGGCGATAACGGCATCCTTGTTGGTGGTGCCCGCGATCATCGACGGACCGATGGCCCAGCCGCGATAGCCTTCTTTCGGTACGGCATATTTGCAGGGCTTGCCCTGCGCCTTGACGGCCATGACGGCCGGTTGCCAGGCGTCGCAGACCACCATTTCGCCCGAGGCCATCAGATTGACGAGTTCACCGAAATCGCCCCAGAGTGCACGGAACTGGCCTTCCTTCTTCTTTGAAACGAGGAAGGCTGCGGCTTCGTCGATTTCGGCTATGGTCGGGTTACCCGGATTGGCGACGTTGGAGAGGCCGAGGGAGTTCATCGCCATGATGGCCTGGCCAAAGGCGATGAGGGGATCGGTGTTGAGACCCGACTTGCCCTTCCATTTGGGATCGAAGATCGATGCCCAGGTGTTTGCTTCCTCGGCCGAAACCACATCCGGGTTGTAGCCGATGGAGTCGTAGTTATAGACGGCCGGAACCATGTTCAGCGTGGTCTGGCCTTCGTCGACCCAGATCTGGCCGACGATCTGCGACTTGCGATCCCATTTGTCGGATGGGGTGGTAAAGGTATCGCGGATATTGGCCCAGTTCTTCAACGAGGCGGCTGGAAGCGGCTCGACATTGTTGGTCATTACGATGGCCGGCAAACGCTCGGCGATGATTTCCCAGCAGTCATAATCCTTGGAGCCCGACAGGATCTTGGTCTGGGCATCCGGGAAAGTCGCGGCGGTGCCGGACGTCATGCCGACGCCGGAGGCTGCCTTGAACTGCTCGAGGATACGTTCCTGCACCGTCACCGAAAGGCCGATGGTGCGCAACTGCTGGTGGGCGAGATCGGCAGCCTGGGCATAGGCATTGCGCGAGGATAAGAAGGGGGTGCCGCCGCCGATGGCCAGTGCCATCATGCCGGCGGACCGCTTCAGAAGCGAGCGGCGATTGAGTTCCATGTTCGACATTTTCTTCTCTCCAGTTTTTTGGTTCCCCATAGCTCCGGCGGTGCCGAAGCTTCCTGTCGTCAACGCGCGTCGCCGTCGCAGGCCCCATTCGCCGCGGCGGAAATCAAGCGTCAGTAGCGCCCCACGAGGAGGCCTCCGTCCACGACCAGTACCTGGCCGGTCATGTATCTCGCGCCGTTCGACGCCAGAAATGCGATGACATCCGCGATGTCCGAGGGAGTGCCTAGACGGCCCATCGGGATGAAGGCCGCGGCCTTTTCCGCGCCTTCCGGGCCCAGTGAGTTTTCCCTGGACAGGAGCTGCGCCGTGCGGATGTAACCCGGCGCCACGCCGTTGACCCGGATGCCGTCGGCTGCAAGCTCCACCGCGAGACCTCGCACGAGGCCGACCACGCCGGACTTGGCGGCGGAATAATGCACATGCTCGTCCCAGCCATAGGCGACGCCCATGATCGAGGAGAGCGCGATGATCGCGCCACGCTTGCGCACCCGCATTGACGGGGCGGCTGCACGGGCGAGCCGGAAGATGCCCTTGAGATCGATATCGAAGGTCATGTCCCACTTGTCGTCGCTCAGTTCGTCAAGCCGAGCGCGATGGGCAATGCCGGCATTGGCGACGATGACGTCGATCTGGCCGTGGCGGGCAAGGATGTCGGAGACGAGCCTCTCGGTCGCTTCCGTCGAGCGCACGTCATAGGCGTGGAATTCGGCCGAACCGCCGCAGGCGCGGATCGCTTCGGCAACGGCCGCGCCCTCATCCTTCAGCACGTCGGTGACGACGACATGATCGCCCGAAGCGCCGAAGGCGCTCGCCGTCGCTTCGCCGATGCCGATGCCCGCTCCGGTGACAATGACGATGCGCTTGCTGGCTTCACTCATGGCATCCTGATCCTTCTCACAGCATGACGTCGCCGGAATTTGGTCCGAGGGTCTGTCCGACAAAAAGGGAGGCCTCCTCTGAGGCAAGGAAGGCGACTGTGGCAGCCACTTCGCACGGTTCGCCGAAGCGTCCGAGCGGCAGCTCGGCCTTCTTGGCGGCGCGCCATTCCTCGGAGAGTTCCATCACCAGCGGCGTGTTGATCGGCCCCGGCGCCACTGCATTGACCCGCACGCCGCGTGACGAGACCTCGCGGGCCAGCGCCTTGGTCATGCCGATGATGGCGGCCTTGGCACTGGAATAATGGACAAGCTCGATGCCGCCGATCTGGCCGAGTTGCGACGCGACATTGACGACGACGCCCCTGCCTGCCGAAAGCATTGCCGGCAGCACGGCCTTGGTCATCAGGAACGTGCCGCGGACGTGCACGTTGAACATGCGATCGAAATCGGCGACGCTCAGGTTTTCAAAGAGCGCCTGGTGGGCGATCCCGGCATTGTTGACCAGCAGCGCGACCGGGCCATGGGCGGCAATGGCTGCGGCATGGACACGCGCCACATCCGCCTCGGATCCCACATCGCCGGCACCGAAGGCGGCCGTGCCGCCGGCAGCGCGAATTTCAGCCGCCACAGCTTCGGCGCGCGCCGCCGAGAGATCGTTGACGAATACGGCATACCCATCCGCAGCGAGCCGGAACCCGATGGCGCGGCCGATGCCGGAGCCGGCGCCGGTGACGAGAGCGGAAACCGCAGCCACTACGCTTCCTCCTGCACAGCGACGCGACGGGCGCGGCGCACCGTCAGCGACATCAGCACGGCATAGGTGCCGAGCAGCGCGAAGGAGAACAGTGTCGTCAGTACTCCGAAGGCAAAGACATTCGGATGCACTTCGACCGAGAAGGTGCCGTAGATTGCCAGCGGCAGGGTGAGATCACGGCCGGAGGCGAAGAGCGTGCGCGAGAACTCGTCATAAGAGAGGGTGAAGGCGAAGAGCATAGCCGAAAGCACGCCTGGAAAGATCAACGGGAAGGTGATCTTGCGGAAGGTGCGCGCCGGTGTGACGCCCAGCGACCAGGCAGCTTCTTCCACCGACGGGTCGAAGCGGTTGAAGATCGCCAGCATGACCAGGAAGGCGAAGGGATAGGTGTAGACGACGTGCAGCACGAAGGCGGTACCCCACCAATGGCGATCGATGCCGAACGCGTTGGCGACCAGCGCCATGCCAAGACCGACGAGCACGCCGGGAACCATCATGCCGAGCACGATGAGATAGAAGACGATGCCGGACCCCTTGAAGCGTGAACGAAAAGCCTGCGCGGAGGCAACGCCGAGCACGGTTGACACGACCATGGTCATCACCGCCAGCACCAGCGAGCGGACGAGCCCGTCCTCGATGGGCAGCGGTGCGATGCGCGAGGGCGGCGTCAGGCCGAAGAGATGCTTGTACCAGTAGGTCGACCATTCGATGATCGGGAACTGCGGACCGCCTTCCGGCCCCGTCTGGAATGACAGGATGGCGAGCACGACGAGCGGGCCGTAGAGGAAGACGATGAAAAGGGTCGTGTAGAAGGCGAGGCCGAGTTTGATGCCATTGGCGTTCATGGTTCAAAGCTCCTTGCGAAGGTCGACGACACGCAGCAGCACGGCGACGACGGCACCCATCAAAATGGTCAGGATCACGCCGGCCACCGCCGCGAAAGCCCATTTCAACGACCCGACCTGGGTGACGATGATATTGCCGAGAAGATTGACCTTACGGCCCGACAAAGCGGCCGAGGTGGCGAATTCGCCGAGCACCATCACCGAGACGAAGATGGCGCCGACCACCACGCCGGGCATCGAGAGCGGCAGGATGATGGTGCGGAAGATGCGCCAGAAGCCGGCACCGAGATCCTGCGCAGCCTCGATGATCGACGGATCGATGCGGCCCAGCATGAAGGCGATCGGGCCGACCATGAAGACGCAATAGATCTGCGTCATGCCGATGATGACCGAGAGCTCCGAGAAGAGCAGCACTTCGATCGGCTGGCTGACGATGCCGAGCTTCATCAGGATCAGGTTGATCGCGCCTTCCTTGCCGAGCATCGGGCGCCAGGCGAGAACACGGATGAGAAACGAGGTCCAGAAGGGGATGACACAGAGCACGAGAAGCACGGTCTGCAGCGTCTTGTTCTTGACGAAGAGGCCGACGAAGAGCGCAGCCGGATAACCGACGAGGAGCGTGGTGGCGAGCACGATCAGCCAGATGCGGATCGTCGTCCACAGCGCGCCAAGATAGGTGTCGCTCGAGAAGAAGGTGATCCAGCTCTGCAGCGTCAGCGTCGGCTCGATCTTGAAGGTGGTCTGGGTCCAAAAGGAGACATATACCATCATGGCGATCGGAAGGACGAGGAACAGCACCATCCAGAGAACGCCGGGGGCAACGAGCCACAGATTGCCGGCCCTGGCCCTGGGCAGGGCGACCGCCACGGGCGCGGTGTCTTCAGCGAGATGGGGCATGGTCATGGTGCGGATCTCCGGGCGAGGATCGGCTTTTCGGCGGCAGAACGGCGCGTGTTCAGGGACAAGGGACGATCAGGAATAGACAAGCGCATCCTCCCGGTTCCAAGCGAGACGGTACGCCGTCTGCGGCTCATAGCTGGACGGGGCGGCATGGCTCAGATGCTGCTCCACTTCGAAGACGCTACCGTCGGCAAGCGTGAAGAAGGAATTGATCGCCGCGCCCGTATATTCGCTGGCAATGAAGGTGGCCTCGACGCCGGCCTCATCGACGCCGGGCGCGGCGTCCTGCGGGCGGATCGAGACGCGGTCATAGCGGATCGCATAAACCGGGTTTTCCGAGGACTGACGCAGGCCGCCGAGCGGAAGGCTGCCGGCGGCTGTCTCGAACGCTTCGCCGGAGATGCGGCCGGGCAGCAGATTGTAGCAATTGAGGAAGCGGGCGACGGCCGGCGAGCAGGGCCGGTTGTAGATCGTGTCGGCATCGCCATGCTGGGCGATGCGGTTGCGGTCGAGCACCAGCACGGTATCGCCCATAGCCAGCGCTTCCGTCTCGCTGCCGGTCACATGCAGAAAGGTCACACCACAGCGCTCGCGGATGGAGCGGAGTTCCGAGCGCATGCGCATGCGCAGATTGGCATCGAGCGCGCCGAGCGGCTCATCGAGCAGCACCATTTTCGGCTCGGTAACAAGTGTGCGGGCCAGCGCCACGCGCTGCTTTTGACCGCCGGATATCTGTGAAACGCCACGGTCCTCCAGCCCCGTCAAACCGACGAGCGCGATAATGTCCCGCACCCGACGTTTGACGACACCGGGATCGGTGACGGGGTTGATGGCGGAATTCTTCAGGCCGAAAGCGATATTGTCCTCGACCGACAGATGCGGGAAGAGGGCGAAATTCTGGAAGACAAAGCCTATCCCGCGCGCATGCGGCGGCAAGGTGTCGATGCGGCTGCCCTGGAAGCTGATTTCCCCTGCTTCCAGCCGCTCGAAGCCGGCGATCACCCGCAGAAGGGTCGTCTTGCCGGATCCGCTCGGACCTAGCAGTGAAATATAGGCATCGCTGGGAAGCGACAGGTTGATCCTGTCCAGGGCGCGCGTGTCGCCATAGTGTTTTACAACGTCCCTGAGGTGCAGCACAGCCGTCACTGATATTCCTGCCATCTTCCGGTCGACCCGGCATTTCCTGTGGTTCGACGGCTCCCCCGCAGCAGCAGCGCCACCCGCAGAAGGACAGCCGACGCCGTTCGTGCTGGAGCTTCAGCCCGCCAGAAATGTCGTCCGAAACGTTTTCAATAGAGCTTGTTGTCTGTTCCCGCGCTTCTGTCTGGCGCTATCCCTAAATCATTGCATAAATGATTTTTGCATTCAATAGACTTTTTAGAAAAATGTGCTGTCGACTTTAGCGGCGCAGGAAAGGTCGATCACGGTCACGCCCCTACCCCTGCGGGGTGCCGAAGGAAGAGTTGACTGCGACTCGAGGCCGGCACAATATATACACTGAAAGCGTGCATTTTACCCGTTTCTCCTGGCCTTTGGGTTGCGAGTCGCACGCTCACACGCCTTAACGACCTAGCTGGATCGGCAGCCCCGGCGACAAGCCACCCTAGGAAAGAATGCACCTCATTTCTCGACAAGTTTCAAAATTTATGCGCATGTTGTGTGCAATATGCATTTTGTTTGATCTAGGAGCCGGGCTGCGAATTGACTAAAAGAGAAGCATACGTCACCTCCTTCCCGAGGAAAGATCGCCCCATGACCGAGAGCCTGACTGGACAGAACACGCGACGGCGCTATGAGATCGCCGAGGACGTGCTGCGCCGGAACATTTCCGGCGGCCTCTTGCCGAAGGGGCTGGTTCTGCTCGAAGGGCCTATCGCCGAAATCCTGCAGATTTCGCGCGCGCCGGTGCAGCGCGCCCTGCAGGCGCTCGAGAGCGACGGACTGGTGCATCGCTTCAAAGGACGCGGCTATCTGGTCGGCCCGCCGGGTACCGGCATCGAGCCGGACCGCACGGATATCAAGAGCCTCGGCCTCATCATTCCCGAGCATGCCGACGAGGCCCTGCAGAGCCGGTCTTCCTGGGAGCGAATCTACAATACGGTCGAAAGCGATGTCGCCGGGTGCGTCGTCTTCGGCCAATACCGCATCATCGAAATCGAGCTCGCCAACCATTTCAGGGTCAGCCGCACCATCGTGCGCGACATTCTGACAAGACTGCGTGAGCGGGGGCTCGTGCGCAAGAACCAGAGCTCGCACTGGATCGCCGGCCCGCTGACCGCCCAGACGGTGAAGGACCATTTCGTTCTGCGCCGCATGCTGGAGCCGCAGGCGCTGGTGAGCGGTGCAAACGATATCGACCGCGACGCCCTTTCCGGCCTGTTGGACCGGCTCGTGACTTTGGAGCGCCGCGATGTACGGGACTATCTCGACGATCTCGAGGATATCCAGGCCCGCTTCATCGCAACCTGCATTCTTGCTACCCCGAACGAAAAGCTTCAGGATCTGATCCGCAACAATCTCCTGCCCGTCACCGCCACAGAGCGGCTGCTGCGCCGGCTCGGCCTGCCGGGCGACCCGATGCTGATCACCGAGCTTCGCCTTGTCGTCGAGCTTTTGATGCGCGGCGCGCCGGCGGCGGCGGCCGCCATGCTGGAAAGTCATCTCGATGCCGCCGTGAACCGGACGATCGCCCAGATGAAGATCGTCGCGATCATCCCCGGTCCCGGCGAGACCGCCGCTTATCTGACCCGCGTTCAGGAGTAAGCCGGAACCAGAGGAGGCGAAAGGCACGGTGTTCAGCATCATTACCTCCTGTTGCGTCCCATCCCACTCAGCCCAGAGGCCCGCATCCGCTCGATCAGCGCCCGGCGCTGCGCGCGCGCCGCCAGTGCCTCGTCCATCGTCACCTTGACGAAGCGGGCGGACATGTGCGGCTGCAACTGACCGATCAGGTCCATGTCGGCCGAGATCACCGTACCGACCATGAAATAGCCGCCCCCTGATACCGCATCGCGGTGCAGAATGATCGGCTCCGTGCCGCCGGGAATCTGGATGGACCCGTAGGGATAGCAGCTGTCGACAATATTGGACGGATCGGAGCCGGCGCCGAAGGGTTGCTTTCGATCGACAAAGCTCATCTTGCGTCCGCCGCGGAAGCGATAGCCCATGCGGTCCGCTTCGGGCGCGACCTTCCACTCATCGGCAAAAAAATTGACCTTCGCCTCGTCGGTCAACCGATCCCAATAAAGGCCCGACAGCACCCGAAGTTCGGCCGGACTACCCGGACCGCGGCGGAATTCGGGAGCGATGCTGCGCCCGGGGCGCACCGCGCCGGCGGCACCGACCGGCAATTCGTCACCAGCGGCGAGCGGACGGCCCTTGTGGCCGCCGAGGGCGCCGATTGCATAGGTCGAGCGGCTGCCAAGCGCCAGCGGCACATCGATGCCGCCCGAGACGGCGATATAAAGGCGTGCCCCGGATTTGAGAAAGTCGAATGTCAGTTCCTGCCCCGCCTTCACCGAAAACGAGGTCCAGCCCGGATGAACGACGCCATCGACCTTGGCTGGCATGTCGGCGCCGGTGACGGCGACGATCGCATCCTCGGTGAACAGCAGCTTCGGTCCCATGAATACGGCTTCGAGACCGGCAGCGTTTTCACTGTTGCCGACCAGCAGGTTGGCTGCGCGCATTGCCAGTCGATCCATGGCGCCGCCGAGCGGGATGCCGAGATGGAAATATCCCGGACGGCCGAGATCCTGAACGCTCGTCGCCAGACCGTGATGCAGGACTTTAATGGCCATTGATCATCCCCTCCAGCCTGGCGTTATAGCCGTCGATATCCCTGCGGAACTCACGAAGATCGAAGCTCACCTCGCGGCTCGGCGGGGTAAAGCGGCCCTTGTCGACATCCTCGACCGCCTGATCGTAGGCATCGCGATCGATCGGCTTGAACTTGACGATGTCGCCGGGGCGGAAGAACACCATGAAATCGCGCAGGTAGCTGGTGGTCTGGGTCGGATCGAAGATCGGCATCGGCGTGATGCCGAACATCTGGTAGCCGCCGGCCCCGCGCACCGAATAGATGCATCCGAAGCAGCCGCCGTGGCCGACAGTAAGCTTCGGCGTATCGGTGCGGGGCCGCAGATATTTCGGCACCTCGATCTGCCGCTGACGCTCGACCATCTGGTGCATGAAAGGCAGGCCGGCGACGAAGCCAACCATCGACACGAACCACGGCGAGCCGGAATGGGCGGCGATGAAATCGTCGACCGAGCCGTAATCATTGATCCGCGCAGCATAATCGAGATCCGTGCCGCTCGGGTCCTGATGGCGCTCACGGAAGCGCATCAGCGTCTCGTGCGTCCACGGGTCGTTGTAATAGACGGGGATTTCAACGATGCGGGTCTTGATCACCGGCTCGGCCTTTTCGGCAGCACCCTCGATTGCCCGGACCTCGGCCAGAACATCGTCCGGCTTGATGACATCAGGATCGAACTTGATCTGGAAGGAAGCATTGGCCGGGCAGATTTCGGTCACGCCCCGGATGTTGCTTTCCCCGACACCCTTCGCCATTGACAGGCTCTTGAAGAAGGCTTCGAGCGACATCTCGTCGCTGCATTCCACAAAGAGGTGTTCGTCACCACCAAACGAATACCGGGCACTCATCAGGCTTGTCCCTCCGTTTCGACACCGCCAAGGGCGGCGATCTTGACCTCGCCACCATCCAGGAGCCACGGCTCGAGGAAGCGGGTATGAAAGTCCCCGCGCCGGACGGCCTCGTCTCTGGCAAGCGCGATATGCAAGGGAATGGTCGTGCGGACGCCGCTGATCTCCAACGCCCGAGCGCCTTCGAGAGCAGCGCGATGGCACTGGCGCGGTCCTCGGCATGGACGATCAACTTGCCGAGCAGCGAGTCGTAGAAAGGCGGGATCGTGTAACCCTCGTAGAGCATCGTGTCGAAACGCACGCCTTCAGCCTTGGGAACGAAGAGCGCCGTAACCTTGCCGGGCACGGGGGCAAAGCCGCGGGCCGGATCCTCCGCATTGATGCGGCATTCGACAGCATGGCCGCTGACGTGGATATCCTCCTGCCGAAACGAAAGCTTTTCGCCACCGGCGATCCGGATCATTTCCTGCACCAGATCGATGCCGGTAATCATCTCGGTGACGGGGTGCTCCACCTGGATGCGGGTGTTGACCTCAATGAAATAGAAGGTGCCGGCATCCTCGTCATAGAGATACTCGACCGTCCCGACACCGCGATACTTCACCTCGCGCGCCAGAGCGACAGCGCTTTCGCAAAGACGGGCGCGAATATCGGCCGGGAGGCCGACGGCAGGCGCTTCTTCCCATACCTTCTGGCGGCGGCGCTGCAACGAGCATTCGCGCTCATAGCAATGAACGAAGTTTTCGCCGTCACCGAGGATCTGCACCTCAACATGGCGGGCTCTGGTGATGACCTTTTCCAGATAGAGGCCGCCATCGCCGAAGGCGGCGGCGGCCTCGGCCGAAGCCTGGGGAAACTGCCGCTCGAGTTCCGCCACGGATTGGACAATGCGAATGCCGCGCCCGCCACCGCCGGCAGCGGCCTTGATCATCACCGGAAAGCCGATGCTCTCTGCAATGCGGCAGGCCTGCGCCACATCATCGATGCGGCCGGCGCTGCCGGGCACGATCGGAACGCCGGCTCTTTCCGCGACGGCACGGGCGGCGACCTTGTCGCCCAGAAGTCGGATCGCGTCGCCCGACGGGCCGACGAAGACGAGGCCGGCATGGACCACCTCGTCGGCGAAGTCGCCGTTTTCCGAAAGGAAGCCATAGCCCGGATGAACGGCATCGACGCCGGTTGCCTTGGCGGCGGCGATCATCGCCTCGATGTTCAGATAGCTCTTCTTGGCCGCCGGCGGGCCAATGTTCACGGCTTCATCAGCAAGGTGGACCGCCAGCATGTCGGCATCGGCGGCACTGTGGACCTGCACGGTCCGGATCCCGAGCGCCTTGGCGGCGCGGATGATGCGGACGGCGATCTCGCCCCGGTTCGCGACAAGCAGACTACGAATCGTCATGCCGTGACCTCGGCAATAACCTGGCCGGCCATAACCGGCTCTTCATTGTCGACAAGGAAGCGGATGGCGCCGCCGGAAACGCCGGCCGGGATTTCCTGGAACGTTTTCATCACCTCGATGAGGCCGATAATATTGCCCTCGGCCACGGTATCGCCATCGGCCTTGAAGGGCGGCGTATCGGGAGAAGAGGCCCGGTAGAAGGTGCCTGGCAGGGGCGACTTGATCTCGATCGTACGCATGAATGATCTCCAGAACCTCGGTGTCGTTTACGTGTCAGGACGTCAATATCTTGGAAACCGGGGCAATGCGGATCCCCTCGGCAGTCAGCGCCTCGCGCATGTTGCGGGCGATGTCCAGCGCGCCAAGCGTATCGGAATGGAAGCAGATCGATTCGAATTCGATGTCGATATCGCCGCCCGCCACGGTCTTCACGCGCCCTTCCTTGCAGGCGCGCACGACCTTGCGGGCGATCGCCACCGGATCAAGCCTGCCCGTATCGCGGGTGAAGACGATGGAGCCGGAGTCGTCATAATCCCGGTCGGCATAGAATTCCCGGACCACCGGATGGCCGGCTTCATGCGCGGCAAGGTGGGTCGCCGACTTGCCCATGCAGAAGATGAAGGTATCGGCCGCGACGGTGCGCATATAGGTGACGAAAATCTGCGACAGCTCCGGATTGGCGGCCATCTCCATGTAGAGCGCGCCATGCGGCTTCACATGTTGCAACCGGACGCCGTGGCGGCGGGCGAATTCGCGCAGCGCACCGACCTGGTAGACGACGTCGTTGATCAGTTCCTTGGCCGTGCCGTTGATCTTGCGGCGTCCAAAGCCCTGCAGATCGTTATAGCCCGGATGGGCACCGACCTCGACACCATGTTCGGCGGCCAGCTGGACGGTCTCGTTCATCAGGTTGGGATCGCCCGCATGAAAGCCGGTGGCGACATTGGCGGAACTGATCAGCCCCATCAGCGCCGCATCCTCAGTATCGCCCACGCGCCAGCGGCCGAAAGCCTCGCCCATATCGCAATTAATATCGACTATTTCGAGCAAAGCATGTCCCTCTTCACAATCTTCCCGACGATACCGTCGGCATCCGATTTCTTGCCCCGAAACGCTAGGAGAAAACGTACCCTTTGAGAAATTCTATTTTCTGCTATGCATTATCTGAAAATCAAAAGAGCGAGGGGCAGGCTCACCCTCGTCTTCGGGGTGTGATTTCAAGCTCTTGGCATCATCGCCCGCGATTTACGCAGGACCGCGCCCAGGAATATGGCAGGGCTTCTGAAAATCAGAGGGGAAAGGCTTTGGTTATGGGAAGGGCTCGCATGGCTTTCAGTCTCCGCCAGCTTCGCTATTTTGTCGCCACAGCTGAACTCGGCCAGATCTCGCAAGCGGCCGTCAACTTGTCCATCTCGCAATCAGCCATCACCACTGCGATTAAGGAACTGGAGCAGATACTTGGCGTCGGCCTCTTCCTTCGTACCCCGCACGGCATGGACCTGACCGAAGCCGGCCGGCAGTTTCTCTCGCATGCCTACGACATTCTCAATAAGGTCGACGAGGCCATGCGGCTCGACTTCGTCTCAAGCGAGGTGGAGGGCACGCTGATGGTTGCGGCCACATATACGGTGATCGGCTATTTTCTGCCGGTGCACATTGAAAGGCTGCGCCGGCTCTTCCCCAACCTGGAAATCCTGCTCTTCGAGCAGAACCGCGAGTCGATCGAAGAAGGTCTGTTGGCCAATCGCTATGACATCTCTGTCCTGCTGACGTCGAACATCGTCAACCCGCAGCTGGCGACAGAGACCCTGCTGGGTTCCACCCGTCGCCTCTGGGTGCCGGCGCAGCATCAGCTGTTGCAGCGTGAGGATGTCGGTTTGCGCGAGATCGCCGAGGAGCCCTACATCATGCTGACTGTCGATGAGGCGGCGTATTCCTCCCTGAAATATTGGAGCAATTCGCCATACCAGCCAAGGGTGATTCTGCGCACCTCCTCGATCGAGGCCGTCCGCTCGATGGTGGCCAATGGTCTCGGTGTAGCAATCCTTTCCGATATGGTGCACCGTCCGTGGTCGCTGGAAGGTCGGCGCATCGAGACGATAAACGTCAAGGATACAATTCCGGCCATGAATATCGGACTTGCCTGGCGCAAGGGCGCGGAATTGACCCCTGCGGCCAAAGCTTTCCGCGTTTACTACCGAAACCTCAACCACTTCACCGCGATGAACGTCTGATGGAATTCGGACGGACGTCCGTTTGAATGGGCTAACGCGTCGGCGACCTTGGCTGCATCGGCAAATTCTTCTTTTCCGCATCCCCGCCCATTCAACCGGATCGGGCGTCGACTTGCTCCAGTTTGAGCAGCGGCGTTGGTTCTTGACGTTCTATGATCCGCTCGATCCATTCACGCAGCCATGTGACGGCGGGGTCGCGATCGCTCTGCGCCGACCAGATCATCGACACCGGCGGAATATCGAGGTCGAGCGGTACGGGGCTCGTCGTAAGCCCGAACATCGGCCCGTAGCGCGACGCAAGACGGTTCGGCACCGTCGTGATCAACGGCGCCGCCGAGGCGGCGGCAAACAGGGTGAGAAACTCCGAACCGGCCAAGACCACATTCAGCTGCGCTTGCGCCCTGCCAAGCGCATTATCGAGACAGCCCTGCAAGGTGTTGTTCAGGCTGATAAGGGCATGTTCGGTCAGAAGATATGCATCGGTGCCGATCGGTACCTCGAGATCCAGAAGGTCGCGATTGAAGCAGCATGCAAGCGATTGATCGAACAGCTTTCGTCCGCGATGCCGGGACGCCGAATAGTCGAAGCACCCCACGGCAACATCTATGGCGCCGTTGTCGAGTAGATCATGCACTTCGCCGTCAGCGATCGGCCGGCCCAGCAACTTGAGACCCGGCGCAACCCGGCGGAGCACGACCGCAAGTTCTGGCATCACCAACAGCTCGAGCTCGCTGGAGAAGCCTAGCCGGAAGGTGCGCTGCTGAACAGCCGGATCAAAGCTCTCCTCCCAGTGCAGCACGTCCTGCATGTGCTGCAGCGCCAGGCGCACTCTCGGCGCAAGCAGGTGCGCGCGTGCCGTCGGTTGCATGGTTTGCCCAACGCGTACGAACAATTCGTCCTGCAGGAGCACACGCAAGGTGGCGAGGCTATGGCTCATCGCCGGCTGGCGAATCTTGAGGCGGGTCGCGGCCCGCGTGACGTTCCGCTCCTGTATGAGCGCGTCGAACGCAACGAGCAGATTGAGATCGAAGGATCTTAAATCGAAATGATCGATGGAGCTCATGATTGATATCGATTTGAACATTGACTGACAGATACGTAGCTGAGGCGGGCAGCGCAAGCCGCGCCCAATCCAACAGTAGAGATAAACCAATGGACCGACGCAATTTCCTAAAAACGATTCCGGCCGCAGCCCTTGCACTGAGTGGACCGGCCCTGCTGAACAATAGCGCCGCAGAGGCGGCCGCCCCCTTCGCCAAGAACCGGGCGCCAGGCTTCTACCGCATGCCTCTCGGCGATTATGAGATCACCGCCCTGTCGGACGGCACCATCCCCCTTCCGCTCGATAAACTCTATCGTGGAACCACGCCCGAGCATGTGGAAGAGGCGTTGGGAGAGGTATTTCTGAAGTTGCCGGCCCAGGTTTCAGTGAACGCCTATCTCGTGAATACCGGCGACAGGCTCGTGCTGATCGACGCGGGGACGGGGTCTTTGCTCGGCCCTTCCCTTGGAAAGGTGCCGCAGGCATTGGCCGCAGCCGGCTATAGACCGGAACAGGTCGATGCTGTCATCCTGACGCATATCCACACAGATCATTCGGGCGGCCTGATGCTCGATGGAGCGCGCGTTTTCCCCAACGCGACCGTGCACGTCAACAGGCGTGAAGTGGATTATTGGCTGGATGCGGCCCGACGCGCCGCCGCGCCGGAAGCCAAAAGAAGCATGTTCGACGAAGCCGCCGCATCCGTAAAATCCTACGAGAAAGCCGGCCGCCTCAAGACATTTGGCGATAATGAAGACCCGATCCCCGGTTTCCGCAGCATCTGGCGCCCCGGACACACGCCCGGCCACAGCTCGATCGTCGTGGAAAGCGGCGGCGAGACATTCGTTGCCTGGGGCGACATCACGCATGGCGACGTGCTCCAGTTCGACGAGCCGAAAGTCACCATCGATTTCGACGAGGATCCGGTCCAGGCGGCAAACAACCGGAAAGCCGCATTCGCAGAGGCGGTTGAACAGCGCTATTGGGTAGCTGGAGCTCACATTGCTTTTCCTGGAATCGGGCACGTGCGGACGGACAGCACCGAGTATGACTGGGTGCCCGCAAACTACAGGGCGGGCTGATGCCTACGCTGTCGTACCGGATCGAGCGGTGTTCCCGAAGGATTGCAGAATCGCCCGCGCCGATGCCGGTGAGAAACGATCAATGCCTTCGCATAGTTTTTTGCCGCCTTTCGGCTGGGTCGGCCACTCATCTCGCGCCTTGAGGGGCCGGAGCCATCGGCCACGCTCATCCGGTCGTGTGGGATAGGAAGGGTTTCTTCGCGCTGGCTAGACGCCGGTCCCAATATCGAGACAGAGGTATTTTACCTCAACATAGTCCTCGATTCCGTATTTCGAGCCCTCGCGGCCCTGACCGGATTGCTTGATGCCGCCGAACGGCACTACCTCAGTGGAGATCATTCCCGTATTGATGCCGACCATGCCATATTCCAGCGCCTCGGCCAATTGTCGGCTGAAAAAACAGCCCGCCTCTGTCAGCCCTCTTTCCGCCAACAATGATCGCGCCGCCCTTATCAAGGGCCTCCGGCAATGTGCTCTTCCACCTTTTCAACCGCTTTTTCGGTGATCAGCGGTCCCCGCAACGACGTCCGGCTCAAAACCGTCGCCAACCTTCATCGCGGAAACTTTGACGGCCAGCTTTTCCGCAAAAGCATCATAGACGTCAGCTGCACATAGAGCCGGTTGGCACAGACGAAGGTCTGACCATTGTTGCGATATTTTGAGATCATCGCGACTTCGACGGCAGCACTGAGATCGGCATCGTCAAAGACAATGAATGGCGCATTGCCGCCGAGTTCCAGGCCGAGCTTCATGATCTGCTTGGTGAATCTGCTGGTAAGTCACATTTAGTTTTCTTGGTGTCGCAGTTCGATGAGTTGCACCCACGGCTCATTGCGTGATTTCTGGCTCAACCAGCTTGGCAAGCTTGCGCAGCGACTCCTGCCAACCGAGATAACATGCCTCGACCGGAATCAGATCGGGTATGTTCTCCTGAACCACAATCATCTCCGTTCCAACGGAAACGGTCCTTAGCGTGACGGTTACCTTCATTTCGCCGGGAAGGTTCGGATCATCGAATATATCGCTGTAGACAAGCGTCTCACCGGGCACGAGTTTCAGATAGGTGCCGCCAAAGGAATGGCTTTGCCCGGTCGTGAAGTTTCGGAAGGACATTTTGTGCTTGCCACCTTCCTTCGCCTCAAGCTCATGCACCGTGCAGGTAAAACCGAAGGGCGGGAGCCAACTCGCGACCGCGTCAGGTTCAAGAAATGCCCGGTAGACCTTTTCGGGTTTCGTGGCGAAGACTCGGTGAAGTTTTACAGTATTTGGCATGATCATTCCTTTCATTGATCTCATAAAGGCGCTGTTGATCGGGCTAGCTTGCTACCGCGGCTTCAAGCGCCGCAATATCGATCTTCCTCATCGTCATCATCGCCTCCATGGCACGCTTCGCCTTAACGCGGTCGGGGCTAGTCGTCAGCTCCATCAGCAACCTCGGCGTGATCTGCCAGGAGAAGCCCCACCGGTCCTTGCACCAGCCGCAGGCGTTTTCGCGGCCGCCGTTGCCGACAATGGCGTTCCAATAGCGGTCCGTCTCTTCCTGATCTTCGGTCAGCACCATGAAGCTGACCGTTTCGTTCGCCTGGAAATTGGGGCCGCCGTTCAGACCCAGGAAAGCCTGACCGAGCACGGTGAACTCGACGGTCAGTTCATTACCTTCCTTGCCGCCGGGATAGTCGGATGCGGCGGCATTCACCCGGTCCACATGGCTGTCCGGAAAGGTGGCGGCATAGAACGCCGCCGCCTTGCTTGCTTCGCCGTGGTCGAACCACAGGCAGGTCACGAGTCTGGTCATATCTAATCTCCTGTTCTTGGGGGTCCTGGGCTGGCGCTCTTGCAAAGGAGCTTCGGGGCAATTGGCTGCATCCCAGTTTCCGTTTTTCATTACGTTGGCCGGGCGACTTCCCTTAGGACGAACGACTGACACACCTCCCGACACGCGCGACAAAAAAATTCAACCGGCCATTCGAGTACACGTTGCCCATCCACAGAACGGCGGGGGCACGCGCCGTGATTGGCGCAACCTTGAGAAATCTGCGAGACATTCCGCTCCCTGGTTGAATTGGTATCGCCGCCTCAACTTGACGTGCAATCCGGTTTCCCATGATGCCTTCGGAGACTCAGGCGGCCGTTCAGGCAGGCGGCTTTGCAAAGGATCCGGTCCTCAGCGATCCAGCGGGTCTATACAGGTTCATGAGCACGCCCGACGACGCGGCCTTCGTGCTGACAAGGGCGAGTTCGCGCGGGTCGATATTGTCCGAAAAGAAGCGTTTGCCCCGGCCCAGCAAGACCGGATAGACGAGGAGCAGGACCTCGTCGGCCAGTCCCTGTTCGAGCAGAACGGACGTCAGCGTTGAGCTTCCCCAGACGATCAGGTCAGGGCCGTCCTTGGACTTGACGCCGCGAATGCCCTCCACAATGTCCGCGCCAAGATCTTCGACCGGACCCCATCCGAGGCTGTCCGGCCTGTGGGTCGCGACATATTTCGTCGCGGCGTTTAAACTGTCCGCCAACGGATTGTTCTTGATCTTCGGCCAATAGCCGCTCCAGATATCATAGGTGCGGCGACCAAGCAGCAGATCGAAGATCTTGCCGTGAGCTGCATCAATTGCTTCTCTCACAGCCAGATCGGAATGGGGCACAATCCAACCACCATATTCGTAATCGCCATCTTCGTCCCGTCCACCGGGCGCCTGGATCACGCCGTCCAGAGAGATATGTTCAATGATCCTGATCCTTCTCATAGATATTTGTCCTGGAATTGTTGCTCGTTTCCCCAGGACGAACAAGTCGCCCGTCTCCCGACAACCGATATCTTCCTTTCGCGTCTTTCGGATCCGGCCCCTTATCGGACCCCGCGGGATCGCTAATGTTTGAGCTGTATCGCGACGACACTGGGTCATGCCTTCCGCCGCAGCTCCCACTGAACGAAAGCCGCCATTCGTTAAGGCGGCGCCAATTTCAGCGGCACAGCGGGCCAAAAGCGCAACAACACCTCATTCGCATCTACCCGCCGGCCGCCGCCGGGCAGTTCGCTCGCCGAAACACCCATCCAAAAAATTGCTCATCCGGAATGGAGCGAATGAGACACGCAATCAGAGCGGTCGCGGCGACCGCGAAAATGAGCCGTCCAACAAGCACACTGATAAGATCAGCGCCCAACGCCAATACAATCAAGGTGTCCTCGATAATGCTATGTGCAAATCCCATAAAGATGCATGAAACAAATATCTGGCGGGGTGGTATGTCGCCTGATCGCGCTTCGCGGATCAGCAATCCGCCTCCATAGGAAATGCCCAAAAACAACCCGACGGCGCTGAATTGTCCTGCCTCGCCCTTTATTCCTGCGAGACGCAGCAAAGGCGTGAGAATCTTCATCAACAAAGCCATGAGACCGGACACTTTCAGAATTGCCAGCCCCAGGACGAGGGCCATGAGAATGACGAGCATGAAGACAAGAGCTTCAATCAGCCCGCCGAGGAAACCCACCCAATCAGCGGAGGCGGCCACCGGTATCCAGGCCGGATCCAGCGTCTCCGATAGCCATCCGGTGGCTGTAAACAGGTGATGGAGCATCATGGCATAGAGTACGCCGCCAGCAATGCGGATCAGCGTTGTGACGGTAAATCCCGGACCGGCCCTTTCAATAATCTTCTGCTCGATCGGCAGACCATGCGCGAAAAGCAGAAGTGCTGAGAAAACGGTTATATCGGCGACGCTCATCGATGCCACTGGCACAAGCGTGAATATCATGGGGATCGCCCCCCATATGCCCAAAAGCATTCCTGTGAGCCAGGCCAAGCCCAGTTCCGGCGGTAAACCGAAAATCCCCATGACTGGCGTCAGGGCCGGAGAGACGGCTTCGATCAATCCGGTCCGAAACGCCAACTCGGTCATGACCGTGACCGGAACGATGATGCGAACAAGTTCCCAATAGATTTGCAATGTTTCCCGAACCGTTTGGACGAGGAATCTGACTGCGGACATCGTGAGGTTCTCCTGAGTTTGCCGTCATTCTCTAGCGCGACACGATTTGCATTTTCGGTCAAACATTGCACTTTCATGCAATTTTGTTGCACATTCATCTCGCAAATTGGGAGAGGCATATGGACCGCATCGACAGGAAACTGCTGAACCTTCTGCAACACGACGCGTCGCGAACGAATGTTGCGATGGCCGACGAAGTCGGACTGTCCCCTTCGAGTTGTCTGCGTCGCATCCGGCGATTGCGACGCAACGGTGTCATCCAGCGGATTGTCGCGATTCTGAATCCCGCCAAGACCGGGCGCGTGTTGAAAGCCCTGGTAACAGTCGAGCTGAAACTTCACGGCGAGCAGCATATGCGCCAGTTTCTCAATCTTGCTATTGGAGAAGACGCGGTGGCACAGGCTTATGCCGTTACAGGGGGAGTCGATGTCGTCTTGATGCTACAGCTCCGCGATATGGAGGAATTCGATGCACTTTGTGACAGGTTGTTCCGTGATCAGACGAATGTAGCGCGGTTCTTCACCATGATGGTGATTCGTACTGCAAAGAACGAAACAGCTGTCCCGCTATGATCGAAGTGCCCGGTTGGCGCTTTGCTGAACGACCGCCTCTCTGGCACATCCAGCTAAGTGATAGGCGGCGCGGCCATCGCTCCGAATTCTCATTGATTCAGGCCCCCTGCCAGGCTGACCACGCGGGCAGCTTCTGATAGCTCAGCCTATTTTGATATCGCACCGCCTCTCAGAAGCTGATATTGGTGGAATGCGATGCATACCCTTGGCGTTATCTCTGACATCCACGGCCTCTTTCGCGATGAGACCGTCAAACTCCTGGATGGTGTCGATCACATCGTCCACGCGGGTGACATTGGAGATCCCAAGATCATCGAAAGGCTGGAGGCGACCGCGCCAGTTTCGGCGATCCGCGGGAATATCGATGGCGAAGCACGGGCAGCGATATACCCCGACACCCTCCGCCTGACGTTGTTCGGTCATGAAATTTTCCTCATCCACGATCGTAACGACCTGCGATCTGGGCTGATCGAGAAGAGTGTTAGCATCGTGATATCGGGGCATTCCCATCGCGCCAGCATCGAGACCCTCGACGGCGTTGTTTACCTGAACCCCGGAAGTGCGGGACCTCGCCGCTTCAAGCTCCCCGCGACCTTGGCCACAGTGCACATCTGTAAAGAAAAGCTGGTTCCAACCATTCATCCGATCATCTAGCGCAACGCGCCGCAGCCCTCCGGAAATACGATTAGGAATTATTCCTCTTCTCCTCAACTCTTATGCCGACTCAGAACAAAATAGGAACATAAGTGGACCAATCCCGTCGCATTCCATCAGCCAAAGTGGCAAATCGCAACTTTGAGATGAGGTAAGGGCGCACGTCCGGTGATAGCGGAGAGAAAATGTGAGGTCCTCATCATGCAAAGCGGACGACGTGGCAGAGGACCAACTTGGTACGGCGGCAGTGTGCGTTGCATCGCAGCCCTCGAGGTCGTGGCTTTTCGCCCGTGAGCTAGAAACCGTTCTACTTCGCTGCCCCGGAAACGTCGCCGAGAGTCCTCGGTCAGCTTGACCATAAGGTCAAAACTGTCTAGCCACTGTCATAAACATGATTAAAAGAATCAAGTATTATGCCGTGACATCACTCATGAGAGGTAGCCGCATGGATTATTGTTTTGTTTCCCCGGACTGCTTTATATCCACCGAAGAGGTGGATCTCGAAAGAGTTAATGAGCTGCAGGGGCAGATCCTGCATGCGGGCTCATGGACCGCGCCGATAACAGCTGAGAAGGATGCCATGTTCGTAATGGATGGTCATCATCGGCTAAGGGTTGCCCATCGTCTCGGGCTAGGCGCGATACCGGTGATCCTGCTCGACTACAGCAACGTACGCGTGGAGAGCTGGCGCCCGGGTGAAACGATCACGCCTGCTAGCATCTTCGCTATGGCGCGCAGTGGCCGAAAGTTCCCCTGTAAGACGACGCGGCACATTTTCGATCAGGCTTTGCCGAGTTGCGACGTGCCTTTGCAGCTTTTGTATCGGCTCAAGCCGGATGAAACTGCGCCGGCACATGCCATAGGAGCGTGGTCATGACACTCCATTGCCACAAGCTTGGCGCTGACCTGCCACCAATTCTGCGGTCGCAAATCGCGGAGGTTCTTGCTCAGGAAAGTTCACTGCTTTTTGACTGGGTCGCGCGTTACGGTTCTCCGCTTAATCTGATCTGGCCCGAAGCCTTACAGGAAAATCTGGCTGCGTTAAGGGACGTACTGGCTGATCATGGCATTGAGCATGCGCTTTATTATGGGGCGAAGGTCAACAAATCGCCCGGCCTTCTTTGGGCTGCGCTCCGCGCAGGCGCTGGTATCGACGTCTCCAGCTTGTACGAACTTCGAGACGCCAGACGGCTCGGCGCCGATGGTCTTAAACTCGTGGCAACCGGACCGGCGAAGACCCCCGCGTTCCACAAAGAGCTTATCGCCTGCAATGCGCTGATATCCGTGGATTCTCCGGAGGAACTGGAGGATCTCATCAATGGCCCCTTATCAGAAACGAGCGCCCAGCCTGTCCTGCTGCGTCTGCGGCCGACGAACCAGGGCAATAGCCGCTTCGGCATGCCGGCGGAAGCAGTCATTCACTGCCTTACCCGCATTGCTCAAGAAGGCAGACTGCACTTTGACGGACTGCATTTCCATCTTAACGGCTATCGTTGGGAGGATCGTGCCGCAGCCTTGAGGGAGGCTGCAGATCTTGTTGCCCAGGCCCGCAGGATGGGCTTTTCCCCCGGCATGATCGATATTGGCGGCGGATTGCCCATACGATATGTCGATCAGCAACAATTCCAGGCGCATCTGGCAACGCAGATGCCCGACGATTACCGCACCGGAAAAGTACCCGGCTCCTTTTATCCCTATGGCAGTGCGCTTTCAGCGGCTGAATGGCTGCGCCAGCTCTTGCGGGCAGAAATAGGCAAAGGGTGCACTGTTGCAGATTATGTCGCGCGGGAGGGCCTGGTCCTCGCGATGGAGCCGGGGCGCGCCCTGGCGGACCAGGCGGCCATCACCGCCTTCCGGATCACGCGGGTAAAGGCTTTGGGCCAAGACACGCATGTCATCTTCGTCGAAGGCAGCAGCTTCAGCGCTTGCGAAACCTGGTTTGCCTCCGAGTTTCTGATTGATCCCATTCTCATCCCAGCCGCGCGATCGCCCTCCACATCACCTCCGGTCCGCGCCTATCTGGCTGGTCACAGCTGTTTGGGCGAGGACGTCCTCAGCAACAGATGGTTGACCTTTCCCGTCGCACCGCAAGCTGGCGATCTGTTGGTTTATGCCAATACCGGCGGTTACCAGATGGACCTCCTCGAAAATGAATTTCATCGCCACCCCATGCCGGCCCGCTTACGCGTGATGCGGGGCGCAGAAGGACAACTCACACTGTCTTCCGACACCATTGAAGAGGTATAGATGATGCACATGTCCATAACTCAGTTGATTGGCCAGACGCCGGTCATGTCGATCGCCGTTCCCCATCGCGACAGCACTTTGGTCCTGAAGATCGAGAAGAATAATCCGGGGGGCTCCATGAAAGATCGCATGGCGCATAGCATGGTCGTCGCCGCGCTTCAGGATGGACGTCTTGCGCCTGGCGGAACGATTGTCGAATCCTCGTCCGGCAATACCGGCACCGGCCTTGCGCTCGCAGCGCTGGAATTCGGCCTACGCTTCATTGCAGTCGTGGATCATCATGCGGCGCCGGACAAGATCCGGATGATGCGCGCGCTCGGCGCTGAAATCCGATACGTCGAAGGCGATTTTCGCGAAGACGAAGTGGCTGTGGTGGAAAGGCAGCGACTGGCGGCACAGCTTGGCGCCCAGCTCCCGGGAGCATTGTTCATGAACCAGTCGGACAATCCGGCAAATCCTGAAGGTTATGCCGGCTATGTCGACGAGCTGCTGTCCCAGATCCCGGACAGCATCGACGCATTTGTCGGCTGTGTTGGCACCGGTGGATCCATGACCGGCATATCCCAGCGCCTCAAGCGTCACAATCCGGCGATCCGCACCATCGCCGTGGAGCCCGCCGGTTCGATCGTTTTCGGCAAGCCCGGGCACCCTTACTACCAATCGGGAACCGGTACGCCTGCGGGAGACGAAGTCGGCAACGTGCTGGACTATAGCTGCATCGACGAAGGCGTGCAGGTAACCGACACGCAGGCCTTCGAGACGGCGCGCTATATCGCCCGGCGAAGAGGCCTTCTCGTGGGCGGCTCGACGGGCGGCGCCATCTACAAGGCACTGGAGTTCATCGCGTCAGGTAAGCTCAGCGGCACGGTCGTGACGACGGTCGCGGATGGCGGCGAGAAATATCTAAGCACGATATTCGACGACGAGTGGATGGAAAAACGCAATCTGTTCGATCCGGCAATTGCCGCGCAGCTCGATGGCTGGCTGATGGAAAAGGCGCGGGCCGCATGAAGGTGACAATCTGTGGCGCGGGCCGTACCGGCCATCTCAACGCGGTCCTCTTCAAGCAGAACCCGGACGTCGAGGTTTCCGTCCTGACCAATTCCACCGCAATCGCGGGACTATGGGCGGAAGGCGACGGTCTGTGGCAGGCCGAAACCCGGGACGGCCGCGTCCTGAGCGCCAGGCCCGACCATGTCGGGACCAACCCGGGCGAGGCGCTCGAGAACGCTGAGATGGTGATTATAACGCAGCCCGCCCAGGCGAGGCCTGCACTGCTGCAGCGGATAGCGCCGCATGTGATGCGCGACCGGCGCGTTTTTATCGGGGCCATTCCCGGCTTTTGTGGCTTCGACTGGCTTGCCGCAAAGGCTCTGTCGAGCCACGACAATGTGGTGGTCTGGGGTATGAAGGATGTGCCTCATATCGCCTTCGATCTGATCGCCGGCCGGAGCGTTCGGATGGGAGGCGTGAAGGCGGAGCTCTATGTCGCTCTTCATGATCGCGAGAGCACTGCGAGTGGCACGGCGCTTTTGACGATGTTGAACGCCCTCTACGATGCCCCCGTCACCCTGCTGCAGGACTATCTCGAAATCACCCTGACGCCGGGCAACGCCCTGATGCATCCGGCTGTGCTCTACGCGCTCGTAGGCCCCGGCGCCCCTTGGGAAAACAGGCCTTTTGACGGTCCCCTGTGCTGGTGGAGTGACTGCCCAAAGGCCGGGGCGGAGCTGCTGGAAACCTGTGATGCGGAAAACCAGGCAATCCGGCGGGCGAGCGAAGCGCGTCTCGGTGTCGATCTGCGTTCTGTAAAACCCCTCCGTCAGGAATTGATCGAGGCCTATGGCCACCAGATCGAAGACAGTCGAACCATGCACACGCTTTTACGCACCAATCGCGCCTATGCTGGCATTCGTGCGCCGCTCATTCCCAATCGGAACGGACACGGTTTCGTCATCGATCGCGAAAGCCGCGCCTTCCATGAGGATATCGCCTTCGGACAGGCGCTGCTCGTCACGATGGCGGAACGGCTCGGCGTGGCGGTTCCAGCCATCGCCAGAACATATCAATGGGCCCGCGATTATCACGGCGAACTGGCGGACAGCGTTCCCGATTATATTCCATCAGACTGGCCGGAGGCCGCGTAATGGATGAGAGATTGATTTCCCCGATAGATCACGACCAGGAGGAGGATGCAAAGCTTCTGGTCGGTGCCAGGTACAACGCAATCCACAGGCTCGTGCGCTGCCTTTTCGCCGAGCGTCTGCTGGACCCTGACGCGATATTGTGGGCGAGTGACGGGCGTCAGGCGTGGTTCCCTCTTTGGCCATCCCGCCGCGTGCTGCGTTTTACCTGCCTTAGCCCCGGACCTGCCGGAACATTGCAAAATCGTGGGCAGATCGAGGTGCTGGATGGCATGGGCATGCGGCAAGCGATTGACGATCCAGCCGCGTTGATGAAAGAGGTCGCACCTTGTCTCACGATTTCTCTGGCACCTGATGGTCTGGAGCATCTGCTGCGCGACATAGAAAACAGCATGCATAATGACATGCTCGCGCGTCGCCACAGGCAAAACTGGAGTGCTGAACTGCGCCGGAAAATAGTCACGGCGCATGCCCCTGGCTTCCTTGACTATCTGGAAGGAAATATGCCGTCGCACCTGGCTGCCATGACCCTCGACCAGTGGGGCGCACTCGAAGGACATCCCTTTTATCCGACATGGAAAGCCAAACCCGGCCTGTCGCCGCAGGACGTGGTTGCGCTGTCGCCAGAGTTCGGCGCCCGGGTACACCTACGTATCGCAGCGCTGCGCAGCGACTGGGCTTATGTCGAGATGATGCCGCATGTCGGTAGCTATTCGGCGTGGTTTTCGAAGCACTTCCCCGATTTATGGCGAGGCTGGAGCGAGGGTCTGAAGGAGCGTGGTAAATCACCCGAGAATTGGCTTCCCCTCCCCGTTCACGCATGGCATCTGGAGAATTTCGTGCGTCGGGAATTCGCGCCCGAGATCGACGCCGGTATCTTCGATCCGGCTGGGCCGGAAATCGAGACACTGCCATCCATGTCCTTTCGAACGATGCTGCCGGAAACACAGGAACCCAAGCCCTTCATCAAGCTGCCGGTCGCCATCTGGCTGACGAGCGAGCAGCGCACGTTGCAGGGGAAGTCTATCCATATGGGGCCACGCCTCAGCACGCTGATTTCAGACATTTTGTCGAAAGAAGACGATCTCAATGACGGGCTGGAGATCTTCGTCGAGGAATTGGGTGCGATTCTCCACCATCCCGATACCGGCGATGAGCATCCCGGCCGGTTTCTTTCGGTCGTCTATCGCAATGCTGATGCCTTGGCACGCGCGGACGGACTTCTGCCCATCACCGTCGCGGCCCTTTTAACGGCGAGCCCCGTCGACGACCGCCCGCTTCTTTGCGAACTCATCGCCAGAAAAGGCAGCGAAACCGAAGCAGATGTTGCGGCGTTCTTTAGAGCTTATGCGCGCACCGTGATCCGACCTGCGCTCGCCATGTATCTGCTCTATGGGATTGCCTTCGAGGCCCATCAGCAAAACAGCACCATTCTGTTCGACCATGAGGGGCAGCCGCGCAAGCTGCTTATCCGCGATTTCGGTGACGGCCGCAGTTTCGCACCATTGTTCAAGGAACGGGGGTACGATCTCAAGCCGTTCAGCCGCGAAGGGATTTTACCCACGACCTTCGATGATGATATCAGCCTGGTACGTTCCTTCGTGATCGACGCCTGCCTCGTCTGTCACCTGCACGAGATCGCCCTGTGTCTGAGCGAGCAATATGCGCTGACTGACTTCAGGCTGTGGAATATTCTTCGCGAAGAAACCGAGCAGGCATTCGATGCGTTGCGACCACGCATGTTTTCCGATGCATTTTGGGCCGAGGAGCGTAAGGCCTTTCTCGAAGATCCCTGGCCAACGCGTTCGGTGCTCCGGATGCATCTGGAGTGCTATCGTGATTACCGGGTCGAACATCAATTGCCCAATCCGCTGGTGCGCGCGCAATGACCAGCGCAGTTACCGCGCTTCGCGGCTTTGGACCCATCTTCCTGCTCCTGTTCGGCCTGCAATTCGCTTCCATGGGGGCGATGGAGATGAGCGGTCCCTTTTGGCCGATTCAGATCAAGGCACTCAGCACGTCCGAAGGCATCTTTAGCCTTGCCGGAATTGGGGTCTATGTCTGTCCGATGCTTGGCATCTCGCTGACAAGCGCGTTCTGGGGACGTATGGGCGATCGCCACGGCAATCGGCTGATGATGGTTCGGGCGCTGATAGGGCTGGCGGTCACGCAATTGCTTGTCGCCTTTGCCCAGGACGTCTGGACAATTCTGGCATTGCGTTTCCTGCAGGGCGCCTGCGCCGGCTATATCGCCCCGGCGCAGGCCTACGGCGTGCAGATCACCGGAGGCCGGGACCGTGCCGGCCTCTTTGCATGGCTGCAGGTGGCAACCAATGTCGGCTCGCTCGGCGGCGCCTTCCTGGGCGGCCTTATTCTGGATGCTTTGCCTTTCACCGCCGTCAATCTCACCGCGGGCGTTATCTGCGGGTTCTGTGCGGTCATTGCATGGTTCAGCCTGCCAGCACCCTCTTCCCGGTTGGAAACGCTGCAGCCGCCAAAGGAAAGAACAATATCTCAAGGACCGCAAACGGACACACCTGTTTCGGGTCTACTTGCACTCATGGGGATGCTGCTCGCAAGCAGGATGGTCCTGCAGGTACCCTTCTCACTCTACATGACGGAAGTGTTCGGGGCGCACCATGCGATGGCCGGGTTGAGTTACGGCCTGCTCGCCCTTGGATTTGTCGTCGGGGCTCCTATATGGGCTCGCTTCTTTGAGGGACGCGCATTATCCCATGTATTGGGATGGAGCGCCTTGATTTCGGCAGCATGTTTGATCGCAACCGGATTGGCGGGTCTTACCAGCAGCATCGGGCTGTTCATGACGCTCTATTTTGTCTGGGGGGCTCTCTTGGGAGGAACAACCCCGGTGCTCCTGGCGCTCATTTCAGCAGCGACGAGGAACGATCAGCAAGGGTCGGCATTGGGGCTTGCCCAGACCTGCCAGCAAGGCGCCTCTGTTGCAGGAATCATCGCAGGTGTTATAGCGACCCAATGCCTTGGCCTGAAAGCGGCGTTTCCGCTCGTCGCAAGCCTGTACGGTGTGTCGCTGCTGGTTGCGGTAGGCTTGTGGCTCAAGTCGCGCCAGCCAATCGGCAAAGGAGTGTTGTTGTGAAGAAAGGACGCTTGATGTTGCGTATCGTGATCGCAATCCTGATCGCATTGGTCCCGGCGGTGGCGTTTGGCGGGGAACAAGCTGCTGGCGATAAACAGGCCCCGACGATCGTCACGGATATAGCGGGTCGCGAGGTGCGGGTGAACGCGCCGGTCAAACGTATCCTCCTGGGAGAGGGACGGCAACTTTATCTCATCGCTTCGCTGGAATCGAAGGACCCCTTGGCCCGCATCGTCGCCTGGCGCAACGATCTGATCGAGGCCGATCCAGCTACTTATGCGCAATATCTTCAAGCCTTTCCCAGGCTGGCCGACGTTCCTGCGTTCAAAGGTCAGGAAAACGGTTTGATCGACATAGAATCGACCATTGTTCTGAAGCCTGATGTCGTTCTGCTCAATCTCGAGGCAAAGCGCGCCAATGAGGATGCTGAATATGTCGAGAAGCTCGCGGAGCTCAATATTCCCGTCCTTTACATCGACTTCCGCCACTATCCACTGCAAAATACCGAAAAAACCATTCGCCTCCTGGGCAAGATCATGGGACGGGAAGCGCGTGCGGAGGAGATCATAGCTTTTCGCCACCAGGCCATGGCTCGGGTTAGCGACGTCCTCGACAGGGCCAGGCCACCGCGCCCCAGGGTCTTCATCGAACGCATCGGGGGCTATGCCGACGATTGCTGTCTGTCATTCGGCGCGGAAAATTTCGGAAACTATGTCGAGCTCGCCGGCGGCCATAATATCGGCAGCGACTTCATTCCCACCACATTCGGCCAGCTCAATCCGGAACAGGTAATTGCTTCCAATCCCGAGCATGTCGTCATTACCAGCGCCGACTGGGCGGCCTATGTGCCCGGCGGCCACTGGATTCCGCTTGGCCCGGGCGCGGATCCAGATGTGACGCGGAAAAAGCTCGAATGGTTCACCGAGCGTAGCGCCTATACCGACATCGCAGCCCAGAAAACGCGGAATTTTCACGCCATCTGGCACCAGTTTTACAACAGCCCCTATGAATTTATCGCTGTCCAGCAACTGGCGAAATGGTTCCATCCGGACCTGTTTGCCGATCTCGACCCGGACGCAACATTTGCGGAATATCATCGCCGCTTCCTGCCGATAGAGTTTCGGCCTGGCTACGCGATAAGCCTTTCCGACAGCCCGTCCTAAGGCGGGCGATGGAAGTCCTTCGGGAGGCGAAATTAAAAAATCCCGTGCCGGCCACCTGGCAGCAGTGACCGGCACGCGTCTGGTCAGAAATCCGTCGTCATCGACAGCTTCACCGTTAAAGGCGCGCCTTGCGAAAGAGTGCCGAAACTTGCGACGCCGGACCAGTAATCAAGATCGAAGACATTCTCGACTTCGGCCCGGAAAGTGACGGGTCTCTTGCTGATCTCGGTGTGATAGCGTGCTCCAAGGTCGAGCCGGGTCCATGAAGGGATCTCCATGGTGTTCGCGGTGTTGACGGATTGCTTGCTGGTGTGAACGACATTGCCGGCGAGCGTCAGTCCAGGCAGGAACGGCGCATCCCACTCCGCGCCCAGATTGACCTGTAGCGACGGAACACCGATCGGCTTGTTACCGCGTATCGCGGCGTTCGCCGTTTCCGTCAGTTCGCCCCGCAGGAACGTCACGCCGCCGAGCAGCCGGAGCTCCGGCGTCACTTCGCCGAAAATATTGAGTTCGACACCGCGATTGCGCTGTTCTCCTCCTTCGACAAAGACGAGATCGCCTCCGCGGGTTTGCAACTCCCCAAAAGGCTTTTCGATCTGGAAGACACTGAGGGTCATGGCAATCTGGCCAAGATCGACTTTCGTGCCGACTTCATATTGCCGCGAGCGATAGGGAGGCAGGGTTTCTCCCGCATTGATGGCCGTTGTCGGGGCACTGTCGCCGACACTGAGGCCTTCGGCGTAATTGGCGTAAAACGAAACATTTTCCCATGGCTTGACGACAATGCCGGCCAGCGGCGTGAATGCGCCTTCATCGGAAGAGGTGGTGACGGCGCCCGAAGTCGCGTTGAAGTTTTCGGAATTAATGTGCTGCCAGCGTCCTCCCAGCGTGACCAGCAGGCGGTCGTCCATCATGGAAAGCGTGTCGGAAAGAGCAAGTCCGTAGAACGTGTTTTCGGAGACCTTCGGAACGCGAGCCGGTTCCGGCACGTTTTGGTCGGGGCGTGGAAAAGGATCATAGAGATTGGTGAATTGCACTGTCCCGGAGTTGATGCCTCTGTCAAGCCTTTGGCGAAGGCCGCTTGCCTGCAATGTAACCGTATGATCTATGCCGGCCGTCTCGAACTTGGCGCGTACGCCTGTCTCCGCTGTCGTCCTGCCGACGTCGAAAATAGCATTCTGCGGCGTAACGCTGACATCGCCCCGCGAATTGAGGAGCGTCGGAGTGCCAAAAAGCCGCTCGACACGGGAGTTGCCGCCGCCAACCGCAGCAAACCATGTGACATTGTCGGTCAGATCATATTCGACCCGCCCCAGCCATGAGAAGTCCTGGCTCTTCGACCATTCCCAGGGTCGCTGAATATTGAGGCGACCATCGGGCGCCTCCGGAATCGTTATGCCGGCGAGCGGGAAGAAAGGACGTTGCGGCGCGTCGAAATCCTCCCTCTGGCCGATGATATCAAGCGTCGCCCTCAGCCCCTCGCCCTCATAGTCGAGCCCCAGGGCACCAACCGCGACCTTGCGCGTCTGATCGTCGATCGGCGTATCGCCACCATGGTAGCTGCCGTTGAAGCGCACGCCGAACTGGCGATCCGCGCCGAAGCGACGGCTAACATCGAGATGGGTGCCTCCGTAGAGGTCCGACATGTAATCCGTGGTAATTCGCGTCAGATCGACATCCCCAGCCCGCTTTGGCACGATATTGATCGTGCCGCCTACGCTGCTGTTCGGCGAAATGCCGTAAAGGAGTGCCGTTGGTCCCTTGAGCACCTCGACGCGTTCGGCATAATCCGTGAACAGGCGATAGGTCGGCGCAACGCCATATACGCCATCGAAGGCGATTTCGCCGAAGTTCCCCTCACCAAGGGGAAAGCCCCTGACGTAGAAGGAATCGAGCATGCCGCCGGATGCATGCGTGCTTCGCACGGACGGATCGTTGGCCAGCACGTCGGCAACGGTCTTTGCACCCTGGTTTTCGATCGTCTCGGCGGTGTAGCCGGTGATATTGAACGGCGTGTTCATGAAGTCCTGGTTGCCGAGCAATCCCAGACGAGCGCCACGAGCCACCTGTCCTCCCGAATATTCTCCCGGCAAGGTGGTTATCGTTGAGGTCGATGAGCCTGTGTTTACGGTAATCTGCTCCAGCACGATATCCTGCGCGGCGGCAGCACGACTCACCGTCAGAGCCAAGACGGTTATCAGTCCAAAACGCAGTTCCATAAAGCCCCCTCAAAAAATAGCGATCACTCTTGCTCGCACGACCAAGAGCTCATGCAGCCGGTTCGAGGGTGTTAGATAACATGAGAATTGTTGTCAACAAATTGCTGCAGGGCTTCTACGGGAATTCGCATTGGAGCCTGCAGGCGTTTGTCGGGTAGCGTGGCGCCTTGATATTGGGAGATTTGACCTCGTGAAGGCGCCGGAGTGCGGCCCACGCAGTGACGCCTTGGGTCAGGCTGCCCGCAGTGATGTCGGTTGCTATATCGTCGAGAAGCCTGAGCGGATCATCTCGATCAGTCCGGGAGCGAAGGAATAGTCCAGCCAGCGCCCAAAATGGGTGGCTTTATACACCGCAAGCGGGGCCCGTGGTGAAAGATAGAGAGCCTCTGCTCCACCAGGCGAGGGCCGCCTTCCGCCTGCTCCATTATCTCGCCGGTCACGCTGGTGCGCTCCAGCCGCCGGTATGGACATAAAGCGCATCGCGAAGCGCTCTCACGTCCCTGTTAAGGGCGCCTAATTGTGCCGGGCTCTGCCCGGAAGCGGAGAGCAATGCCTCGCCAAGGCAGCCGACCCGTGACCTGAGCGCGCGACCTTTGTCGCTCAGCGCCACGACGACCTGCCGCTCATTATCCGGATTCCGCGTGCGGCGCACGAGACCCGCGGCTTCAAGCCGCTTGAGCAGAGGCGTCAGCGTGCTCGATTCCAGCGCCAGCTTTTCGGCAATACCGCCGACCGTTTGCTCATCATCGCGCCACAGCACGTTGAGCACGAGATATTGCGGATAGGTCAGTCCCATCTCGTCGAGCAAGGGCTTATAGACGCGCTGGATGGCAATGCCCGTCGAGTAAATGGCGTAGCAGAGCTGGTCATCCAGCGGCATGGGATTGCTCTCTTTACTTCGGGTCATGCCAGTCTCCTTGGTCCTTATATAGCTGTCTCAACCGCGAAAATAAATATCGCGATAAGAATTATGCTGGACAAGCGAATGGCATTTGCGATAAATAGAATTATCGCGATAATAGTTATTGTGCTTAACAAGGAGCTCCCAATGAACATCCTCTACCGTACCGAAGCCTCCGCCACGGGCGGCCGTACCGGCAAAGCTTCCACCACCGATGGCGCATTCAGCGTCACGCTTGTCACACCGAAGGAACTCGGCGGTCCCGGCGGCGACGGCAACAACCCCGAGCAATTGTTTGCGTCCGGCTATGCTGCCTGCTTCCTCGGCGCACTCAAATTCGTTGCCGGCCAGCGCAAGATAAAGATCGCCGACAACAGCAGCGTCACCGCTGCGGTCGGCATCGGTAAGCGCGATGACGGCCAGGGCTTCGGCCTCGATGTCGCGCTCACCATCGCCCTGCCCGGCATCGATCCCGACATGGCCCGTGAACTCATCGAGCAGGCACATATTGTGTGTCCCTACTCGCACGCCACCCGCAACGGTCTCGACGTCCGCCTGTCGTTGGCCGCCTGACCCGCCATGCGGCGGTGACTTTCCGGCAGTTGACAATCAACGACCACAACGATCTGCTTGGGTGCCTCTTTGCTTCAGCAACTTGTGAAAAGCAGCAGATGATACGGCGAATTGTTACCTATACCGCACTTGCAACAATCCCCCTGTCGCGGCTCCGGAAGAGCCGAAACTGATGCTGGACGTTCTGAGGACCTTGATCGCCAAGATATCGGGAGAGCGGCCCTGAGGTCAGAAATCTCCCTCTCCGAGGCGCGGCGCATCGCGCTGACAGCGCAGGGCTTCAATGCCCTGCGCCGGGACGGTAATATCGGCGCGGCGCACCTGCGGAGATCAATCGATCGGCTCGGCCTCCTCCAGATCGACAGCGTGAACGTCCTCGTGCGTGCGCATTACCTGCCGCTCTTCTCTCGGCTGGGCTCATACGACCTCACGTTGCTGGATGCCGTGGTGGCCGCCAAGCCAAAGCGCTTCTTCGAATATTGGGGGCATGAGGCGTCGGTACTGCCCATTGATTGCCAGCCCTTGTTGCGCTGGCGCATGGCCCGCGCTCTTCGCGGCCAGGGCGTTTGGAAGCAGCTCGAATCGTTCGCAAGCGCAAAACGGGCGCAAGCAGATGCCATGCTCAGTCGCATCAGCGCCGAAGGGGCGCTCGCCGCCTCCGATGTGGCGGGTAGCCGGGCCTCAAAGGGCATGTGGGTGTGGAGTGATGCGAAGCACGTCCTCGAATGGCTGTTCTGGGCTGGCTTGGTCGCCGCGACACACCGCCGGGGTAGCTTCGAGCGCGTCTATGACCTGCCAGAGCGGGTTTTGCCCCGTGCCATCCTTCAGCTCCCCACGCCATGCGGCGTGGATGCGCGACGGGCGCTTCTCGCCAGATCGGCCGAGGCGCTCGGCATCGCAACTGCGGATGATTTGCGCGATTACTATCGTATCCCCGCCGCAGACGTGCACCTGCCAATCCAGCAATTGATCGAGGCGGGGACGATCATCCCCACGCGGGTGCGCGGGTGGAAGCAACAGGTCTATCTGCACAAGGATGCGCGCGCTGGCCGCAAGATGGAGGGTGCAGCGCTGCTCTCTCCCTTTGATCCGCTCGTCTGGCACCGTCCGCGGACGGAGAGACTGTTCGGCTTCCGCTATCGGCTCGAGATCTACACGCCCGCCCACAAGCGAGAGCACGGCTATTACGTACTGCCGTTCCTGCTCGACGGGGAGCTCGTCGCTCGGGTGGACCTGAAGGCGGATCGCAAGGCCGGCATCCTTATCGTCCAGCGCGCGCATGTTGAGCCCGACGCACCTGGACACACGATTGAGCGACTGATCGAAGAGCTTCGCCTGATGGCGCCATGGCTGGGATTGTCGAGCGTTGCCGTCACAGCTGCTGCTGCGATCGATCCTCTCCTCGCGACCCTGCAAGCCGGGACCCGGCTGGTGTCTGTGGAGCCGCCAGCCCAGCACTGAGACCGGGCGTGCGAATGAGTAATTCGTAGATGCATCGACCAAGAGCTGCGGGCAGCCTATGCCGATTACGTCCTCCAGGGCACCCAGAATAAGATTGCTCCCCGTGTCCTTCACCGGGGATTCCGGACGGGTGCCAGGCGATAATTTGAGAAAGTCTGACGTTCATTTATCTCGGCGGGTATGTCGAACTGGCTTATCTCAAGCGTTCAGTGGACACTGCGAAGGACCATTTCTCCACCCAGCACCGCCAAAGCGAGCAGGAACCAGCGCCGAAAGGTGACCGGGCTGATGGTCTGTCGCAGCAATTGTCCCAGCCACATCCCGATTAGAGCCGGGGCGACCGCCAGCGCGGATAGTGCGAGCTGGTCCACCGACCATGCCTGCCGCAAGACCAGCCCGAACGCCAGCGCGATCGTCGATGTCGTGAACGACATGCCAAGCGCCTGGACCAGATCGTCCTTTTCCAGCCCGAGCGCTTGCAGATAGGGCACCGCCGGGATCACGAAAACCCCCGTTGCTCCTGCAATCAGACCGGTGACAAAGCCGATCAGGGGCGACATCCAGCGCTCGCCGGCCGCAGGCACCTTTAGCGGACAGGCCAGCAGGGTGTAGAACGCGTAGGCGACCAGTGTCGCGCCAAGCGCCAGCGTCATCATCTCGATGTTGCCTCCCGTCAGCAGCGGCGCTGTGATCAAGGTGCCCGCCATGCTGGCCATCAGCATGGGCCATATCCGCCGAGCCAGCGTGGTAAAGCGTGGACCGGCCATAAGCTGCCAGAGATTGGTGACCATTGACGGCACGATCAGCAGGCTCGCCGCGGCCAGCGGCGACAGCAAGGCGCCGAGGATGCCCATGGCCACGGTGGGCAATCCCATGCCGGTGACGCCCTTTACGATGCCCGCCGCAATAAAGGTGGCGACGATGGTGATGAGGAATGCAAAGTTAAGGTCCAACATGTCCCCTGCATAAGCCGATGCGGGCATTCGGCAATGCGGATTTTCCGCAATCAGGCTTCGGCTGTTCCGGAGGCTTAAAGTGGGATATGTTGCAGGCATGCGCTTCGACCTGACTGACCTTCGTTTGTTCCTTGCCGTGGCTGGCGCCGGCAGCATCACCCATGGAGCGATGGATGCCGGCCTGTCCTTGCCCGCCGCCAGTGAACGTCTGCGCGACATGGAACTGGCCGGCGGCGTCCGCCTGATGGAGCGGGGCCGTCGCGGCGTGACGCTGACCGAGGCGGGCGAAGCGCTGGCTCATCACGCGCGTCTGATCCATCAGCAGATGTCTGCCATGCGCGGAGAACTCAGCGAATATGCCATCGCCCTGCGCTCCAGACTGCAGGTTCTGTCGAATACCGCCTCTCTTGTAGAACTACTGCCGCAGCGGCTTGCGCCATGGATGGCCGCCAACCCGCGGATCGACATCGATCTGAAGGAACGTCAGAGCATCGAAATCGCCCGCAGCGTGGCGGCGGGCTTCGCGGACATCGGCATTCTCTCCGATGCAGCGGTGCAGGAAGGGCTGATCCTGCTCCCCTTCGCCCGGGACCGGCTGGTCGTTGTCACCGCGCGGGGGGACGATCTGACCGGGCTGCGGCAGGTTCGGCTGACCGAGATGGCGGATCGGTATTTCCTGGGCCTTTTGGACGGGGCGCTTCACGATCACATCGCCGCACAGGCAGCGGCGGCGGGCCTGCGGCTGAAGTATCGGGTCAAGCTGCGCAGCTTCGACGCGATTTGCCAGATGGCCGGCGCAGGCGTCGGCATCGGGATTGTTCCCGAGACGGCCGCCCGGCGGCTCAAACGCGCGGCTGATATCGCCGTTATCCGGCTTGCCGACGAGTGGGCGGAGCGGCGGCTGTCGGTCTGCGTCAAGGCTGACGCCCATTTGTCTGCTCCGGTGCAGAGCCTGTTTCAGCATTTGGCTAAGGCGCGACCCGGGAGATGACGCGTTGCGGCCAGGGATTGCGTTTATCTGGCCGCCGTCTCCAGTCAGGAGCCATTGCGCATGACCGCAGCGGCGCTAAACTCCACTTAGAAGGTTCCATATCCTGCATATTGCCTGCTGCCATTGCGAATAGAGCTCCGCTGCCCGCATGCGCCCGTGGGCTTAGGGGCCAGTCCATCCGGTCGTGCCTTAAAACAATCGCGGATCAAGCGAGAACGACTCCTCGCCGACGATACGGACTTCGCCAGCAGTTGGATGACTGTGGTTGATCAGTACGTTCAGGTCGCGGCCAGGGATTTCGACAAGCCTGGTTGACCAAAAGAATGATCGATCGTCATTGTCTGCTCTCCGGCGCATATTGGAGGATGACAACACCTGACTTGAGCGTCCTCGTCTCCAGATGCTTCAGGGGTATCCGGTTCTGGCCGCTCTTGAAGAGTGGCGAGCCTTTCCCGAGAATGACGGGGTTGATCCCGAAATGATACTCGTCGATCAGGCCGTGCTCCATCAGGGTCGCCGTGAGGTCGGCGCTGCCGAACACGAAGATGTCTCCGCCGTCTCTGCCCTTCAGCTTGGAGACTTCTTCCACGACATTGCCGTTGAAGAGCTTCGTGTTGTTCCAGTCGGCGCTTTTCAGCGTGCGCGAGAAGACCACCTTCTCGATCTTGTTCATGAAGTCCGCGATCCAGCCTTGCTCGGACGGCCAATAGGCGGCCATGAGCTCGTAGGTCACGCGGCCGAAGATCAGCGTGCCGGCGTTTTCCTGGGTCTCACGAATGTAGTTTTCAAGTTCTTCTTCGAAGACGAACCAACTGATGTCCCTGTCCGGACCTTCGAAGAAGCCGTCGACAGTCACCATGTCCCATATGATCAGTTTTCTCATAGAACCTCCTCGTCGTGTATCCCTTTGTGAATTCCCGGCCTGCAAAACGGAAGCGCATGTTGATGATCTGCCCGCTTCGAGACCTCGGTCTTTTTCCAGCCTGAACTGCTCCATGAACCTTCTGACTGAAGAGGCGGATGCCATCACCGATGAGGATGGGCCCCACATGGATGAGAACTTCGCACACAGGCCCTAATTCAGCCGCGGAGATGTCACGGCATTTCAGCGGGACACGACGAAGCGTTCCAGTTTGCCCAGAGTTTGCAGTCCCAGTTCCAAGGCGCCGAAGCCCTTCGCCTCCTGGAACTCAGCGGCCGTGCTGAACACCATGCCGAGCGTTACCTTCGTTGCCCCGTCCTGATCCTCGAACAAGGCCCAGGCGTCGGCATGTTTAGGCCCGTTCTCGCCCGAATGCAGGGTATAGCCGATCCTCTCCTCGGGACGGACTTCATAATAGAGATGGTGGTTCGGGAAAACCGTGCCGTCAGGCGCAATCATATCGAAGACCCATTCGCCCCCCGTTTGCAGGTCTATCCTCTTCGTCCGACAGGAGAACCCGTCCGGTCCCCACCATTGCGGCAGCGTCTCAGGGTTCATCCACGCGCTCCAGACCATGGTTCTCGGAGCCCGTATCACGCGCTGCAGCACCATGGTCCGCTCAGCCACGGCTGCAAGATTGTCCAGTCCCGCTCCGAAGCCCCGCCGGTAACCCGCTTCCATCTCCCCGGCCAACGAGGAAAGCTGTACCGTCACGACCAGCCGGCTGCGCTCGTCCTCGCCTGAAAAATCGGCGGTTACCAGCGCCGCCGATTGCGTCACTCCACGGGACGAGACCACCTCATAGTTCACGCTGCGCGCCGCCGTCTGCAACTCAAGCCAACCATTCTCGCAACGGATGTCTGGCTGACCCTTTACCTTGCAGAGCGATACCTCGCGTCCACCCACCCTGGTATCGGCTTCCAGAAACTCCACAGTCACGGAAGGCGTGGGAGCAGACCAGACCGCCCGCGCGGCGGGAACCGTCCAGGCCTGCCAAAGCACCGACAAGGGCGCGGCCACGTCGCGCTCGAAAGTCAGCGTCGCAAAACGGTCGCTCCTATCATCCGGCGCCGTAGGGGTCGTGCTGTCTGAATTCAGGTTCAGTGTCATTCTGCGCGTTCCTTCATCACGTTCATCACAAATGCGTCCAACCGATCAAGCCGAGCCTCCCAGATGACCCGCTGTTCATCGAGCCATGTCCGCACCGGGTCCAGAGCCTCGGGTACGACGGCGCAGGTACGTATCCGCCCGTCTTTGGAGGTGGAGATCAACCCCGCCTCCTCCAGCACGGAAAGGTGTCGCATCACAGTAGGCAGACGCAATCCCGTGGGGGCAGCCAAATCCGTCACCCGCGCGGGTTCTTCGGCGAGACGCGTCAGGATCGACCGGCGGGTCGGGTCAGCCAGAGCGTGGAAGAGCTGCGAGAGATCGGGATCATGCTTAGCCATAATGCTAACTATCACCCGATTGACGGCAGTGCAATTGAAAACTTAGTTAAATTGCTAAGTTTTTTCCGCTCAAACATATGTCTCCGTTCCTACCCGGCTGCAGGTTACAGGCACATGTTTCAAATCGGTTCACGCATGCAGCTCACGCCTGTGTTGCATCACAGCAATCATCTGCTATAAGCCCGATCAGTGTTTCTGGACCCGGTGCAATCCCGGGTGGCTCTTCCGGCCGCCGATCCGCCGGACAACCTGCAAAGCCATTGTTTCTTGTCGCCGCCGGGCGAACTGCTTTGCTGTGCCTTTTCGGACCCCTTGATGTTTTCACTTGATACCTTCCGACGTGACTGGCTTTCCAACATTCGGGGCGATGTGCTCGCCGGCATCGTTGTCGCTCTCGCTCTGATACCTGAAGCAATCGGCTTCTCCATCATCGCCGGCGTTGACCCAAAAGTCGGACTTTATGCGTCCTTCTCGATCGCCGTCATTATCTCCATCACCGGTGGGCGGCCGGGGATGATTTCGGCGGCAACAGCCGCCACCGCCGTGCTCATGGTCTCGCTCGTTCGGGATCACGGCCTGCAATATTTGCTGGCCGCGACCATCCTGGCGGGCGTGCTCCAGGTGCTCGCCGGCTTTGCGCGGCTTGGCTACGTTATGCGTTTCGTATCGCGCTCGGTCCTGACGGGTTTCGTCAATGCGCTCGCCATCCTCATCTTCATGGCCCAATTGCCTGAACTGATCGGGATGCCGTGGGAAACCTACGCCATGATCGCGGCGGGCCTCGCCATCATCTATTTGTTTCCCCGTATCACCAAAGCGGTGCCTTCTCCGCTGGTCTGTATCGTCGTGCTGACCGCCGCAACGCTCGCGCTCGGCCTCGATGTGCGCACGGTCGGCGACCTGGGCGAACTGCCCTCCAGCCTGCCCACCTTCCTCATCCCGAACGTGCCCCTCACGTGGGAGACGCTCTGGATCATCCTGCCCTATTCGGTCGGAGTGGCGGCCGTCGGCCTTCTGGAAAGCCTGCTGACAGCCTCGATCGTCGATCAGATGACCGACACAAAGAGCGACAAGAACCGCGAATGCGTCGGCCAGGGCATTGCCAATTTCTTCACTGGCTTCCTCGGCGGCATGGCGGGCTGCGCCATGATCGGACAGTCGGTCATCAACATAAAATCAGGTGGGCGCGGGCGCCTTTCCGCCTTTGTCGCGGGCGCTTTCCTTCTCGTGCTTCTTCTCCTGCTCAATGACTGGGTACGCGTCATCCCGATGCCCGCACTGGTCGCCATCATGATCATGGTTTCGATAGGCACTTTTTCCTGGTCCTCGCTCAACGACCTTCGCAAGCACCCACGCCGTTCCAGCATCGTGATGCTCGCAACGGTGATCACCGTCGTCGGCACTCACAATCTGGCCCTTGGCGTCGGCGTCGGCGTGCTGCTTTCCGGGATCTTTTTCGCCTGGAAGGTCGCGCAGATCTTCCGGGTCAGCTCGCAATTGTCGGCAGACGGGCGTACGCGCACATATACCGTTGCGGGCCAACTGTTTTTTGCCACAGCGGACGAATTCCTTGAGGCTTTCGACTTTGGCGAAGGCTTGGACTACGTCCGCATCGATGTCTCCCACGCCCATATCTGGGACCTGACCGGCGTCGGCGCGGTCGACAGAGCGGTTTTGAAATTCCGGAGGGCCGGCGTGGAAACCGAGGTGGTCGGCATAAACGAAGCCAGTGCCACGATCATGGACAAGTTCGCCGTTCACAACGATCCGGCCGCGTTGGAGCGGGCGTTCGGCCATTGAATTGCGAAAGGGCCGCTCACTTCGCGGACCTGAGCCCACAGCGTTGACCTAAAGCTTCAAGCTTTGCGAGGCATGCGAACGGGTCTGTCTTGCCATGGCGGCAGGTAGCGCTGGAAATGGCAGTCGTCCTTCAGACATGGGTCAGGCGACGGAGGCTTCTGCGCCTCCTTTTTCACCAATCTCGATGCGCCTGTCGCAGGTTTTCTCGATCAATGCCGTATCATGGCTGACGATCAACACAGCACAATCCTGTTCGCGCGCTAGTTCCACCAGAAGCTCGATCGTCTCCTGTTGGGTGATGAGATCCAGGCGGGACGTCGGCTCGTCCGCAAACAGGAAGACCGGATCAAGCAACAGAACCCGAAGCAGAGCAAAACGCTGCAATTCCCCACCCGAAACTTCGGTCGGCAAACGGTGGAGGAGTTCGGGCGCCAGCTTTAGACGCTTCATCAGCGGAGCGATGCGGCCGACGTCCAGCCGATGCAGATGTACGAGATCGGACACATTAGCGCCGATGGTAATCCTGCCTGGAAAGGCAGACGGAGGGTCCTGGTAGATTTTCTGATAGCGGACCGGCGCTACGCCGAGCGCCCGGGCGACCGTCCCCGCATCGGGCTTCAGAAGACCGAGCAGTATATCGCCCAGCGAACTCTTGCCTGATCCACTCGCTCCCGTGACGCCAACGATCTCGCCCTTATGCAGACGAAGACCCTGACCGGAAAAAAGCAATCGCCCTCCCCGTGCCTTGGCCAGATCTTCAGCGACGAGCACGATATCGTCCCGCTTGCCTGCGGGCACTTTCCGTTCATTCCAATTTTCCGGATCAGCCGCAATCAGCTGCTTGGTGTAATCATGCGAGGGGGCGGAAAGCACCATATCCGCCTCGCCCTGTTCGACGATCGACCCGTCGAACATCACCGCGAAATCGCCGCCCATCTGGCGTGCGAGCGCCAGATCATGGGTGATCGTCAGAACCGCGCCGCCGGCCTCGACTTCCTTCATCAGGAGCGCGATGACCTCGTCGCGGCGGGCGACATCCAGACCCTTGGTTGGCTCATCGGCGATGATAATGCGGGCGCCGCCCGCCCGTGCCGCGGCAAAGGCCACGCGCTGTGCCATGCCGCCCGAGAGTTCCCCCGGCAGTTTTCGGCCCGCGCCGGCAACGCCGAGGGCTGTCAGATCATCCGCGGCAGCCTTCATCGCAGCCGCCGCTTCCAGCCGCCGGATGAATCGATGACCGTCCGCGACCTGCCTGGCAACCCGCATGGTCGGGTCGAGCGCCAGCCAGGGTTCCTGCGGCAGGATACCGACCTGACGCCCCCAAAGCGGTCTATGGCTGGCGGGATCAGCCAGATCGAGCACCTGTCCATCAATGATAACGCGGCCCGAGGCTGTCAGTCCGACCGGCAAAAGGCCCATGATCGCCTGGGCGAACAGGCTTTTGCCGGAACCTGTTTCACCCAGAATGGTGAAGGGGCGTCCAGCCTGAAGCGTTAGCGATACCGGAGCGACGATCCTGCCTGTGGCACTCTCGACCGTTGCATTCTCGACTGTCAGGAGCGGGGTCATGGCTTGTCTTTCCTGGCGATGAGTTGCAGGGCGAGCACCAGCAGGAAGATGACCGCGATCGGCTGCAGCAACGCATGGGGAGCCTCTTCATAATAGGGGAGCAGTTCGATCATCATCGAGCCGAGTTCGGGCGTCGGCGGCCGCACCCCGACACTGACGAAGCCAAGGGCTGCAATCGCCATAATCGCGCTTGCGGCGCCATAGGCGCCTATCGTGAGCAGCATCGGCGCGATCTCCGGCCATAAATGCCGGCGGATAATATAGGCCGGTCCGAAACCCAGAAGCTGCGATGCCTGGACAGCAGGGGCATTCAGCAAGGGACGCGCCAGCGCGCGGGTGATGCGGAAATACTCGACCCACAGGACCAGCGAGATGCCGATATAAAGCATCGCCGCATTGTCCGGCACGATAGCGGTCAGCATCAGCACGAGAAGCAGGCCGGGAAGTGCAAGGAAAGTGTCTGAAAGGCCGGACACCACCCGATCGATCAACCCGCCGCGCCATGCGGCAAGAATCCCGAGCAAGAGGCCGGGGATCATGGCCGTGATCACCGAAAGCGAGGCGAGCCCCAGCGACAGCCGGAGTGCGGCCGTCAGACGGGCATACATCGAGCGGCCGAGATGGTCATAACCAAACCAATCGGCAGCGCCCGGCGGCTGGAGCGTGAGCCGTAGCGTCTGTTTCAATGGATCCGGTGCGCCCAGCACCAGCGGCAGAAAAGCGAAGGCCAGAAGCGCCATGAGGATGGCGATGCCCGATACACGGCGGGCCGGCCAGCGCACCGGGCGTGGAGTGATATAGTCAAACGCCGTCATGCTGCACGTCTCCGCGGATCGATCAGATGGCAAAGCGTGTCGACCAGGGCATTGAGGGCAACGAACATCAGCCCCATCACAAGCGCGGCTCCCTGGATCATCGGCACATCCCGACCGAATATGGCGTGGACGAGTGCATGGCCAATGCCCGGCCAGGCAAACAGTGTTTCCACGACGACCACGCCCTCGACCAGAGAGACGAACTGGATGCCGAGATAGGTGACGATCGGAACCGCGACATTGCGCAGACCATGGCGGGAAAACACCTGCCATTCGCTCAGTCCCTTGGTTCGGCCAAAGGCATAATAGGGAGCGCGTGAAACAGCGACCATGGCGTCGCGCGCCACGCGGTTGGACACTGCCGCAAGGCTCAGCGCCAGCGTCAGCGCCGGCAGGATCAGATGACTGCCATGATCATGACCAGCCGTCGGCAGAAGCTTGAGCGTCAGGCCGAAGATGATGATCAGGCCAAGCCCGACGACAAATTGCGGCAGTGCCCGCAGCGCGGTCGATACCAGCATAAGGCTGCGGTCGAGCCATCCGCCGGGATGCAGACCGGCGAGAATGCCAAGCGGCGGGCCGATCAGCAGCGACAGCAAAATCGCTGCGATTGAAAGTTTCAGCGTATGACCGAGATGGCGGCCGATTGCCTCAATGACTGGAGCACCAGTGATCAGCGATGCGCCGAGATCGAGGCGAATCAGGTCGAAAAACCACCAGCCCAGGCCTGTCAGGGCCGACTGGTCGAGATTGAGCTCGGCTGCGACCTTTGCCGCAGCTGCGGTGTCGACAAGATCATAACCATAGCGGCCTGCTGCGATACGATAGGCGACATCGCCGGGCAGCAACCATGCCATCGCGAAAGTCAGAAGCCCCACCAGCAGTGCGACCAGAACCGCCTGCAACAGGCGGCTGAGGATCGCCTTGATCATTTTGGCCACCGCATGGTTTCAAGACCGAAGCTGCGTTCGAAGGGATCGATCGTAGCGCCCTCCAGCTTCGGCGATACCGCCACGGTTTGCTGATACCAGGCGATCGGGATGACCGGCAGGTCGGCCTGAACGGCCTCGACTGCCTTGCGGCGCAGTGCTTCACCGGCCGCCGGATCAGCGGTCCGCGTCAAATCATCGAGCGCTCTTTCGAATTCCGGATTGGACCAGTTCATCGCGCCCCAGTCCCCGCCTTGCGGGCCATAATCCGTGAGCATGGTGCCGATCGGATCGGGCACAAGAGCAAAATTGCGCGCCATCAACGCAAGTTCGAGGCTGCCATCCTGGTGCTTGGCTGGAATTTCACTGGAATTGGTGGAATTGATCGTCAGATCGATTCCTGCTTCCTTCAGCATGTCCTGCAGGACAGCCGCGATGAGGGGCAATTCCGGCCTGTCTGGATAGGTGGTGAGCGTGAGGGCGAAACGTTTGCCGTCCCTTTCGAGAATGCCATCGGCGCCGGGTGTCCAGCCCAGTTCGGCAAGCTTGGCCTTGGCCTGATCCACGTCATAGGACAGAGGCGCCAGATTTCGGTCGTGCCAGATGGCAAGGCTTGGCGGGAAGAGTTGGGTGGCGGCAGCCGGATAGCGGAGGATCGCAACGGCAAGGCCTTCACGGTCGATCGCAAGACTAAGCGCTTCGCGCGCCCGCACATCTTTCAGAAATTCGTGGCCGGCATTCACCTTTAGCAGAACGCTGCGGGGAATCGAAACCGAGAGAAGGTTTACGGCGTCGTTCTTCGCAAGCCGCGTGCGGCTGGCTGGATCGAGGTTGAAGACATAATCGGCGTCACCGCTTTCCGCCATCAATGCCCTCGTTTCGGCACGGCCTACCGAGAGGTATCGGGCTTTCTGGATTTCGGGCCTCGCGCCCCAATAGTCGCCGTACCGCTCGACCGACAGGCTCTGCGGGGCCTCCAACGTCGTCAGCTTGAACGGACCGCTGCCGATGATTGCCTTCACATTCAAACCCTCATAAGCCGCCGGTGCGAGAATCTGGGCCCGACTTTCCGCGAGGAAGGCAAGGAGCGGCACGAAGGGCTTCGCGAGAGCGACGACCACGGCGTCAGGTCCATCGGCGGCAATTGCCTCGATCGGCGCCTTGCTCAACAGGCCGGGTTTGCCGCGCGCGATTTCCAGCGCCTTGGCGACTGCATCCGCCGTTAGCCGCGAGCCATCGTGGAATTTGACGTCCGGCTGCAGCGCAAAGCGCCAGGTTCTACCATCCTCCGATACGGTCCATGCCTTAGCAAGCGCCGGCAGCGGATTGCCATCCTTGTCGGCTCCGACCAGCGTCTCGACAATGCCCATGCGCTGGAAAATATCGCCTGACTTTGCCGGATCGAGGCCCGTGATCTCGAAGGGGGCAACGATGTCGACAACATCGCCACCGGCGGCGTGTGCGGGAAAGGGTCCGAGCAGGAGGAGCGCTACCGAAACAGCGATAAGTTTGTTGAGCATGTAACCACCATAATGTTATACAGTTACATGCTCATACCGAGCCGAATTCCCGTTGTCCAGCCCATCAAGAATGGCAATCCGCCATCAATGTTGCAAATCGCAATTCAACTCGACGTCACCGGCTCGCCGATAGCAATTCCCTTCCCTGCTGTATCTGGCCCTTTGAATGCGAACTTTCAGCGCCAAGACAGATGATCCTTCAGCGGTCACTGCGTGGCATCCGAAATCGCGATCGGTGGGAAGTAATGACGAGCGCAACTCTTGCCGCCCTTCGTGCGCCTAGAGCGCGTCCACTTTACTCGGGGTCATATCCGCATGATTTGAAGTAGTTGGCGCATTCCTGCGGCTCGAACAGTGTGACGATCTGGCCGACGGTATTCCATAAGCCCTCGACCGTTCGCTCAGCTTTGGGGCGCAAGACAGCCTTGAGCTTGGCAAAGGCGTTCTCGATGGGGTTGAAGTCTGGGCTGTAGGGCGGGAGATAAAGCAAGCAGCATCCTGCACCTTCGATTGCATGCCGTACGCCTTCTGCCTTGTGTGCTGGCAGATTGTCCATGATGACGA
>NZ_QOZG01000014.1 GCF_003335045.1 Paramesorhizobium salinisoli | reverse complement strand
GCGCTGGCCGACAGCCGCGTCCTCGCTCTGAAGGCAGGAGCGGCCCGATCACCGCCCATTCTTCATCCGTCAGTCCTATCCGTTCGCCCAAGGCTGCCTCCAAATGGAAGCCTTGAATCAAAATTCGATTCCTCAGTCAATCTTTGTCCACGAGCGCTAGATGGGCGAGAGCCGAGCCGTATTGGAATCCATCGCCTGAATGGATTCGAACCTGGAACCCGGTCAAAAAACGGGGCGAAAGACGGTTATGAGCGCTGCCGCCATGGGTCTCGTCATCGTCGTTAAGTGCCGAAAGAAGTTTGCGGGGTCTCACTCTTCGCCGTTGTTCACGCCACTGTCCGAAAAAGTCTGAACCAAGCGGTTGCAGTCAGCATTCTGACCAGCCAGCAGGCTTACCGGGTCAACGACCCCTACTCCTACACCGATAGCATTTGCCGCCGCCCATGCCCAGTCTTCCTGAGCTCGCGCAAGAAGCCTGGGAGCCTCCGTAGAAATGCATGCGCTTCCGGCCTGAACAATCTCATCTGATGGCACGCCTTGAAGGCGCTTTGCTACTTCGGCCTGCAGGGGGGTTACGACAAGCAGAGCAAACAGATAACTTATAAATTCGGACACTACATTCTCCCTATTTAGCGCCGCATATGGTTATCACTGCAGATCTGCACCAGAGTGACGCGATGAATTTGTTAGGGAACGGTGGTGGACTGTAGCCTCTGACCCACCTCAAGTGGGTGACACAGAGATATTGCCTTCTGAACCCGTCGCCGATTCAACTCACAATCTCTTATCAAGCCATAACCTGTCGCGGAAAGCGGCTCAGTGTTACGCCTGCTTACCCGGGGCATTCAGAAGCCGAGCGAGACGGCTTGAGCGCCGTTCAACTGACGACCCTTACCAGGCAATGCACAAATATCCGGCCACCCGAAAGCGAACGCCAGATTGCGTCTGCCTGACAGGCTTCTAAGGCAGCCATCTACCGTCTCCATATGCGCCTTTGACCGGTGCTGATAGTTGCCTGTCCGCCGCCGCGATCTCACAAGCGACGCTGCCGAAGGCGGGCCTTTCCAGCAACCTTCGATACCAGTCGGCCAATGCCGGATGATCATCGAGCGAGGCACCGCCCAGTCGCAGAGCGAACAATATTGCCATGAACACGGCGATATCGGCCGCGCTGAATGATCCGCAGAGGAAATCCCGGCCCTCAAGTTTTCCGGAGAGATCGGCGAAATGCCGATCCAGCGCCGTCTCCGCCGGACGCGCCTTACGCTCAAGAGCCGACCAGTATTCTGAATCACGCTGGCCGGGTGTAGTGCGGTGCATCAGCGGCTTGAGCGAGACAAGCAGAATCTCGTCTGCGAAAAGATCGTAGAGACGGCAATGCACCCGCTCTACGGGAGTGCCGGGAAGAAGCCGCACTTGCGGAAAGGCATCCTCGAGATATTCGATGATCACCGTCGAATCGTAGATCGCGATGTCGCCATCGAGCAAAACCGGAACCTGCCTCATGGGGTTGGTCGCAAGGACGTCCGGATGCTTGGGATTGTAGCCCTCCGTTTGGCTAAAGGGCACCATGACGCGCTCAAAGGTTAGGCCCTTTTCGTGGAGGGAGATCTCGACCTTGCGCGAGAAAAGGCTGAGCGGTCCGGAAAGCAGCTTCATCTGTCCCCTCCGTTTCTGGGCGTATTCGTCGCAAGAGACGAAAGGCCTTCACCATGGATCAGCGAGCGCGCTGTCGGCGTCAGCCGTGATATTTCATTCGGCCGCCACACGCGGCCATCCATTTCCGGAAGGATGCGGTCTGTCCAATCCCGCAATGCCGCAAGAGCATCGATATGAGCGTCATAGGCCACCTCATCGCGAAAGAGCGAAAACCAGACGAAGACGGTTTCTCCCTCCCTCACGGGCAGTCGTGGAAAGGTGTTTTCCGATCGCTCCGCGACGAAGGTTCCTAATACGAGCGCGCCGGCTTGGCTCAAAACCGGCGACACGTCCCGAATGAAGAAATCCGCAAACGCGCTGTCGGTCCGGGGAGCAAGGTGCGCAACCGTTGCGACGACGAGCCCGGGCCGCCTGCCTTTCGCATCGCGAGAAGGCCGCCGGGCATCTGTATCCCAAAACGCGTTCTCCAGCGAGAGCGGCCGGAGCAACAGCACATTGTCAGAGTTCACCATCGTCCCGTTGGCGGCATCGCGATGCTCGGCCCAGACCGGCCCTGAATAGAACGCCTGCAGCGCATTCTCGCGTGAAGCCATGTCGCTGAAGCCGCGCAGCCAGACAAAGCTGTCGGGTACGTCAAGATCGCGAAATTGTCCAATGAGATGCATGCCGGCGTCCTCCTGCGTCTCGACAAACTCCCGATCGAAAAGATCGATCAGATCCTCGCGCCTTCCGGCGCGCAGTCTGTATCGCCGCAGTTCCACCACTAAGATCGGAGCGAGGCATGCTGGTGCGGGCATACTCTCCTCGGCAGTGGTCTTTAATTCATTCATCGTGTAGCTTCCCACTGACAGGACAGGTGTCCTGTTTTGGTTATACAGGACACCTGTCCTGTTTTGTCAAGTTGCTCTCTTGCGACCAGCCAGCCAAAGACGATGGAGAGGCAGATGAAGACGGACACGGTTCGGTCCGGCGGGCGGCGGAACGACCCTAAAGGGACCAGGGACAGACTCATCGACACCGCCTATGCCGCCTTTGTCGGCAATGGCTACCACACGACCTCGATGCACGATCTCAAGCGGAAAGCCGCCGTTTCCGGCGGTGCGCTCGCCCATCATTTCCCGACCAAGAAGGACATTGGCATGTCGGTCTTGCGTGACAGGGTAGCCAGAGCGGTCGAGGAGACGTGGATCGCGCCATTGCAGGCGGCATCCGGCGCGCGCGAAGGAATTCTCTCCATCTTTGGGGAGATCGTTCACGACCTTGAAGGCCGTGGATTCGTAATGGGTTGCCCGCTGAACAATCTGTCCTATGACATGGCGCGGCAGGACCCGGATTTCCGCGTGGAGATTGAGTTGATCTTCCGGCGCTGGTGCGACGCAATCGCGAACAAGATCCGTGCCGGCCAGGAGCCGCTCGATAGGGTCGACCCCGATGCCTTCGCAACGCTCGTCGTTGCGGCCTATTCAGGCGCCATGACGATGGCCAGAGCCAGCCAGAGCGCCGCGCCGCTCAGAGCCTGTGCCGACCAACTCGATCACATCATGGAGGACTGGGGCGTCGCTTGACACCTTGGTATTGAAACAAGAAATTTCCCAGCGTCGGGGCGGCTGGTGGACGGGCAGATCGCCTATTGAACCGAGTTTTGCCAAGATGTTCGTCCGCATCATGGAGCAGTCACATCCGCGTGGACTTATCCGAATTTAGCGCCGTTCCTCATCGGACCGGCTCGACACCGTATAGGAGGCTGACCACACTCATTGTCACGGACCTGAGATCGTGAGGCGTGTCGGCGTCGAAGGAAACCTCCTTAAAAGATGTCCCCCAACCGCCGCCTTTAGCCGCCGCAACCATCTCAGCCTCAGGCAGCTAGATCGCCGCACCCTCTCCCATTTTCCGCACAATCCGTTCGACCGCGTCGGCCAACGCAACGGAGCCGCGGCGCTGTTCAGTGCCCTCTTCGTGCTCGACCCTGCCGCTGGCAATGCCATCATACATTCCGAGCAGCGCATCGATGACTTCCGGAGAGACCCCTTCCAGCGTGAGCACCGCAGCACGCGCCTCGGGCGGAACGAACACCGTCTCCACTGGGCGACCGAGCGCCCTGCCGAATGCGGCCGCGACATCGTTGGCGCTCCAGTCCTGCGGACCCCGCAGTTCAACGATCCGGTTGCCGCTGAAGTGGTCACTGAGCAGACGGGCGACGGTGCGCCCCACGTCGATCGTGCTGACCATCGGGATCTTCTGCGAGGGTTCGAGAAAGCTCGGAAGCACTCCGTCGGCCATCACAGTCGGTGCTACCTCGCTCCAGGTCTCGACGAAATAACCCGGCCGCAGGAAGATCGTTGACGGCGCTGCCCCCCCGAGATGCTTTTCCAGGCCATTGAGCGTTGCGATAACGCCTGTGCCCGTTTCGTGCTGGGCACCGACGGAAGACAGGGCAACCACCTTTGACAGCCCGACCTGTCGCACCGCTTCTGCAAGTGCGCTGCCGACCTCGTCAACTCGTCTATAGGGATCGCCGATTACGGGCGGAGGAGAGAGCAGGAAGGCGCCCGACGCGTCCCCTAATGCTGCGGCAAGGCTTGGCACGTCGTCAATACTGCCGATCGCCACGTCGGCCCCCAACTCAATCCACTTTTCGGCCTGCTCCGGTCGTCGCAGCACGACGCGAACAGGTTTGCGCAATTCAATCAAGGCGCGGGCGGTCTCGCCGCCGGTTCGCCCGTTTGCTCCAAGCACTACATACATGTCGATTTCTCCTTGGTTGACGCTCCGGATACTAAGGCGCGAGTTGCCATGCGTCGAATGCATGATGTACATTATGCCTATGCGTGAAGTGGATTTGAAAACCGCCGACCTCAACCTGCTGGTCGTGCTCGAAACATTGCTTGAGGAGCGAAGCGTAACCCGAGCTGCAGTGCGGCTTGGCATGAGCCAACCCGCTGCCAGCCGGGCGCTCGCGAGGCTGCGGAGACTTTTCTCCGACGCGCTTCTGGTAAACGGACCGGGTGGATATCTGCTCACAGCGCGCGCGGAGGAGATGCGTTCTTTGCTGCGCAGCACCTTGGCAGGCGTCAGCCAACTTCTCGCCGGCAGAGCATTCGATCCGATGCAGGCGACCGGGTCCGTGCGCCTGCTGATGCTGGATCTTGAAGCCGCAGTACTCGCTCCGCGCCTGATCGCCAGTCTTGCGGAGCAAGCGCCGGCGGTCGATCTCGAAGTGGTGCCGCCAGGGCTGCGGCCGCTGGAGATGCTTGAAACCGACGCGGTCGAGGCCCTCATCGGTGTCGTCGAGAACGCGCCTGCCGGAATCCGGAAACGCAAGCTCTACCAGGATGACTTCGTAACCCTGATGCGAGCCGACCATCCTGCCGCGGGCAGGATGCTTACGTTGGAACGGTTTCTAGAATTGGACCATGTCGTCGTCAGCATCACCGGGACCGGCCGAGCCTGGGTTGATGAGATCCTCGCTCGCTCGGGCAGGCGACGCCGGGTAAAGGTTCGGGTCCCAAGCTTCTTCGCGGCAGTCGAAATCGCCGCGCGCTCCGACCTGGTCATGACGCTGCCCTCCAGTCTGGCTCGAACGGCCGCTGACATGCGACGCTTCGTGATGGCGCCGCCGCCGCTCGACCTGGAGAGCGTGGTCATGAGCCTCGCCTGGCATGCACGCCATCAGGATGCCCCGAGACATGTCTGGCTGCGCAGAACGATCGTCGCGGCCATTGCCGATATTGACCTGTCGTGATCCCCACCGCCACCGCAGTCTTGACGAAGTAGTTGCCGCACGCAGGGCTGGATTGTAACGAGATTGACGCGGTGCTTCTCACCCCTATGCATCTGGCTCACATTGGCGGCGCCATCGATCCGCATGACAAGGCCGTGTATTCAAACGCAGAGTTGATTGTTTCGGAAGCTGATTTCGCTACTGGCACGACGATACAGTTTTTCGCATAACTGTGGGGCCGCCGCATGCCATTTCAAGCAACGGTGCCCGGACTCTAAGGGAGGTCAGTCGATTGAGATCACGATCTTGCCCCGAACCGTGCCGGCCTCCAGGTACGTGTGGGCTTTTGCCACGGCAGCGACCGGCTGAACGTCGAACACTTGGGGAACGATGCGTCCAGCCCGGAGGTCAGTGGCTATTTTGGAAAGAGTAGCTGACAGCCCTACCGGATCGGCCGTATAATAAGTGTAGATGTCCGATACGCGAATTCCAATGCTCTTGGTGAAATGGGTCATAAGAAGGTCGGCGGCACTGCCTGTCGGAGGACCAGCCAGGTGACCGAAGCTGATCACCTGGCCCATCGGTGACAGTAACATCAAGTCCTCCGCTATCGTCGAGCCCGCGACAGCGTTCAGACAGACTTCGACGCCACGACCTTTTGTGAGTTGCATCACTTGGTCGAACATCGAGCTTTCCTTATAGTCGAAGGCCGCAAAGGCACCGTTGGCCAAGACGAAATCATGCTTTGTTTTATCGGTCAGTGCGATGGCTCTGAAACCTGCGTTTCGCGCAAGTTGCAGGGCCGCGACACCTACCCCACCCGCCGCTGAGCGTACGAGCACCCAGCTTCCCGCCTTCAGTCGCCCGTAATCGAAAAGCATATGATGGGCTGTGACATACGCCACCGGCGTGGCTGCCGCTGCAAAGAATGTGATCTCCTCGCCTATCGGCGCGACATAGCGGGCATCGATGCAAACGAACTGTCCGTAGCCGCCCGCCGCGAAAGGTCCAAACCACATGACTCTCTGCCCAGCCTCGAATTGCGAAACCCCGGCGCCTACAGTTTCGACGACTCCGGCTCCTTCCACCCCGGGGACGAACGGCAATTGTGCAGCCTGTGCGAGCTCGCCTCGCCGGATCATCAGGTCGATGTTGTTGACGCCGGTGGCACAGTTACGAATGAGCAGTTGCCCCTCGGCGGCGACCGGGCGCGGCACTCGGCGCTCCTCAAACGCGTCGTCGCCATACCGCATGATCGCAGTGACCTTCATCATAGATACCATTTTGGACCTGCCGTTCTTGACGTTGCGTGGAAGGATTGTTGTCGCGCTATCGAGTGAATTCAGTCAAATTGATCGCCATGAAACACAAATTCACGACCAATGAACATTCCTCTCCCTCCCAGTGGAACACGTTCAATGAATACGAGCTGCGGCGAATAGATCTAAATCTGCTACTGGTCTTCTCTGCGGTCATGCGCGAAGGAGGTGTCAGGGGCGCGGCGCGACGCCTCTATCTTGGCCCCTCCGGAGTCAGCATGGCATTGACACGGCTTCGCGCGATTCTAGCGACCGATCTTTTCGTTCGCGCAAAGTCGGGGCTTGTGCCCACCCCGTTCGCGCAGCAGCTCTATGAGAGGATCCTCCCAGCTTTGACCGAGATCAACGCGGCGCTTCTGGCCAACGGCGAGTTCGAACCCGCAACCGCCTGTCGGACCATCCGCGTTGCAATGACCGACGATATCGAGATCAACCTCGGTCCGCGGTTGATCCGCCGGCTCCAGGACGACGCGCCCAATATGGACCTCGTCATACGCGCTGGAGACTACAGCACTGCTGCCACGATGCTTGACGAGGATCTGGTCGATCTCGTCATCTGCGCGCGACCGTCCCGGCAAGAAGCGCGTCATCGTGTACAAGCTCTCTATACAGAAAGTTTCGTCGTCCTTTCCGGCAGCGCTGCACCGCGATCAAAGAGTGCTATGACCCTAAGCGCGTACACGGCAACACCGCATGCGCTCGTTTCGGCAAACGGCCTTTCGAGCGGCCTGATAGACGAATCCCTTCGGGAATTGGGCGCATCGCGACGGGTTTCCGTCGTGGTGGAGCGGTTCTCAACTTTGCCCCACCTGCTGAAGTCAGCGAACCTGTTGGCCAATGTGCCAAGCGTCTCAGCCCGCGTGCTGTCGACGACCTTTGGCCTGACCAGCTACGTCCTGCCTTTTGCAAGCCCAAGGTTTGAAGTCGTCGCAATCTGGCACGCCAAGTCCGATGTTGATCCCACCCAATCGTGGGTTCGATCGATCATCATACAAGAAACGGCGGCGATGAGAGCTTAAAGTGCCCACACACACCGATAACGCGCCTCTTTGCGGCCAAATTCCAGTTACTCGACATCGAAAGAATGGTGTCGCTCTCCATTTAACGGGGGTCTTCTTTAATTAGGTACGGTCTGACAGACTGTGACAAAACACACCCCATCCAACGAAAAAGATAGCCCTCAGGCGACCCTGGCCGACCTCGCTCGCCAATCCCAATATGCTCTGGGCAGTCAATCCTGGAATCATGCGCCCAGCTTCACGGCGCGCGCCCGACCGGCGACGCCTATTGCTGGCCTGGTTTCGCAACGGAGGGGCCCCTGGAACGGTTGGCTGATCCGGCCCAACGTTCAAATGAGAACCGGACCTCCCGAGATGGGCCGGCGGACAATACTCCCCGTATATGCTGGTTTCATGGAAACCGCTTCATCAATCACAGGAGTATAGATCAAGGTGGAAAAGGCAGTCTTCTATCACGCCGGCTGCACGGTCTGCATCGATGCGGAAGAACGATTTGTCGATGCGCTCGACCGCAACCGCTATGCGATCGAATCCGTCCATTTCGGCGATGCCAGGGACAGGATTGCAGAAGCGCGCACGGCCGGCGTCAAAGCCGTCTATCACATTAATCATAGTGCAGACCTATCTGAGTTGGGCTGAGATCATGGTCACAACCGCAGCACGCGGCATGCTGAAAACGGCCGCAGTCATTCGCCACCTCTATTTTGAAGATCTCGGCACGTGGGAGGCCGTGCTCACGGCTTCCGGGTATCGTATCCACTATTGCGATATTGGCATGGACGAGCTGTGGACGACCCCGCCGCTCCCGATCTGATGATTGTCCTGGGAGGTCCGGTCGGGGTCTATGAGACGGACGCCTACCCCTTCCTTGAGGAAGAACGCCAACTCCTTGAAAAGCGCCTGGCGTCGGGACGTCCGACACTAGGCATCTGCCTCGGCGCTCAAATGATCGCCGAGGCACTCGGGGCAAAAGTCGCACCAATGGGATACAAGGAAATCGGCTTTTCCTCGCTCTCGCTGACAGAGGCCGGGCGGGTTGGGCCGCTTCGGCACCTGGAAGGCGTTCGCGTGCTTCATTGGCATGGGGACGCCTTCGATATGCCCGAGGGCGCGGCCAGCCTCGCCACGACGGCATTGTGCGCAACCCAAGGCTTCGCGATCGGGCGGAATGTTCTTGGTCTTCAGTTCCATCCGGAAGTGGATGCCTGCGCAGGGATCGAACGCTGGCTGATCGGCCATGCTGCCGAACTTGCCTCGGCTGGCATCGATCCTCGTGCCCTTCGCGCCGACGCGACAAAGCATGGACCGACGCTGCGCGAGGCTGCTCGGAAAACCTTCACCGAATGGCTTCAGGGGACATATTAGCCGCCTCCCCATTAAATTTTACCGCCGGCGCGAGGACATCGCCTGCTGGGCTGGCTGCCCTAACTTGTTTTGTACTGTCGCGCAGCTGCTTTACCGCCCAGCCTTGCCAGAACCGTCTCGCCGACGATCGCGGTCTGGCCCACAACGACGGAAAACGGCGTGTCGAGGGGTCGAATGAAAGATCGATCCGCTTGAAGACCTGCAAAAGCTGGGCCGATTATGACGGTCGCGCCACAAGGAACACGACCAGCGGACTCAGCTGGAGGGCTTCGCCCGCTCGAATATATCGATGGCGCGCGTCAGTTCGTGTTCGTCGAGGCCCGCGAAGCCGAGCCGGAATGCTTCCGCCGGTTTCATCGTCTCAAGATCGAAGTGAATGCCCGGCATGACCGAAAGACCGAGTTTCGCGGCACTGACGGCCCATGTCTCGGCGCTCAGTCCATCGTTCAGGCGCAGCCAGATTGCCAGCCCGCCGGCAGGCAGCGTGAATTGTGCGTCTTCGGACAGCCGCTCTCCAAGCAACCGTGCCATGAGGTCGCGGCGCGCATGATAGACGCGCCGCGCCTTGCGGGCATGGCGCTTGATCGTTCCATCCTCGATGAGATCGGCAAGTGCGTGTTCCAGCGGCAGATCGCCCTGTCGCTCCAGCGCCTCGCGCCTGTCCGCCATCTGAATCAGGATTTGCGGCGGTGCGACCGCATAGCCAAGGCGGATGCCCGGAGCCAAAAGCTTGGACAGTGATCCGATATAGATGATCGCAAGATCGCTCTGCGCCCGCGCAGCAAGCGGCAAGATCGGCCGGCCATCGAAACGATATTCGTTGTCATAGTCATCCTCGATAATGACCAGGCCAAACCGGCGGGCAACGTCGAGCAGCCGCAGCCGCCGCGCGACACCCATCGTCACGGTGGTCGGATATTGATGGTGAGGCGTGACATAGACGCCGCGCAAACGGCCATTGGTTCGGGCGATCTTCTCCAGCGCATCGACATCGATCCCTCCGCCATCGACCGGAACGCCAATGACATCAGCGCCTGCCGCGCGAAATGCGGACCACGCGAGAGGATAGCCGGGCCGCTCGACGGCAATGAGGGCGCCGGGATAGGCCACTGCCTAGGCCGCCAGAAAGAGCGCCATCTGACTGCCGCGCGTCACGAGGATTTCAGATGCAGCAGCCGTCAGGCCACGCGCGTCTCGTAAATAGGATGATAGCGCCTCGCGCAACTTGCTGCTCCCACGTGGATCGCCATAGGTGCCGCCCGTGGCGAAGGCGGCGCTGGTGAGCGCACGGCGAAACGCCTGGGCAAAGGCTGTGGTCGGCATCAGGCGCACGTCGGGGGAGCCGTCAGACAAGCGAAGAAGCACGCGCTCCGCCGTTCGGACAGACGTGGTTGTCTGGCCCGCCGGGCGCACGGGCTGCGGATGCTTGGCCATGTCGGGAAGGTCCGTGGCGACGAAGGTGCCCCGCGATGGCTCCGTCACCAGCCAGCCTTGCATGGCCAGCTCGTGATAGGCCGCGTCCACCGTATTGCGGTTGAGCTCCAGGTTTAGCGAGAGCGCCCGCGTCCCCGGCAGCGGATCGCCAGGTTTCAGGCGCCCGCGCTCGATCTCCTGGACTATCGTTCGCGCCAAAGCGAGAAACATGGGCTCACGCGCTTCCGGTCTGACCTCGATCGCGAGTGTGGTTCCCTTGCCCATCCGGCATGTCTTCTTTTTCTATTTTGATTCATTTTGATGGTCCAGATTACGGTCAAGGAATGGCAGGCGCAATTCGGCAATCGCGCGGCATACGCCCGATCAGGCCAATGGCTAAGCCTCTCCCTGGAGGCGTCGTGACCAATCCTCGACTACCCGCGTCTGCAGACGCCTTCGCGCATAGCCTCGCCAGCTTTCCGGCAGATGGTCGAGCTCAACCATGGCGGCAAGTTCGTCATGGTTCATCGTGTCGACATAAAGCACGCGCCAAAGCCGCTGGATCGTCCATTCCGGTGAAACTCGGTCCAGCGGATAGAGTTCATCGCCCGGCTCGATATATCCGGGTTCAAGCACTCTGTAGTACCATCCGGTCATGCCCGACTTCTGAACCCGCATTGCCATATCGGCGGTATCGAAGCGCGCATTGAGCTTCCAGCAGGGCTGGCGGCCCTGGCTGACCTGAAGTACGGCCTGGCCGAGCCTGAATGTATCGCCGATGGAGACGTCCTGTTCGGTCAGGCCGCGTGTCGACAGGTTCTCCCCGAAGGCCCCCGGCCTGGTGAGCACGCTGCAGCTTCCGAGAGTGGCGATCCAGTGCGCATAATGCTCATAGGCATAATGATGGACGGCTTTTTCGACGCCGCCATGATGCTTGCGGTCGCCTTGGGTATCACCGACAAACCCTTCCGGTCCAAGAAGGGATCGGCCCTGCACCGGATGCTTGTCGATGCCGCTTGGAACTGCACGGGAGCCAAGTGGCGCAATTGCCCCGATCAGGATTTCATCGACAATCGCCATTTCCAACCCTCTCGCACGCACCGCGGTGCTCACATTTTACATGTTGGAGGACCTGGAATTGACCAGACCAAACGGATTTGCAGTCCGCTGCGTCACCATTCCGCCACCCGGCCGCATGGGCATCGTACTTAGCAGTGCAGCCGGCTCCCGTTAGCAGCCGGTTTGATGAAACCTGGGGGGCCGGGTTTGGCGCTTTCCGGGCCATATCGCTTGTCGCATCTGGCATGGCCGCCCTAAAATGCAGGCAAATACCTGCTCTTGACATGCAGTTGTTTACCTGCATATTGTGATTTCACATTCGAGAGAGACCGATGCACGCTGACAAGGTTTTCAAGGCGCTGGCCGACCCGACACGACGGAAGCTGCTTGACCTTCTTTTTGAGAAGAACGGGCAGACGCTCGGCCAGCTTTGCGAAAATCTGGACATGGCCCGGCAATCCGCCACCCAGCACCTCGGCCTACTGGAGGAAGCCAATCTGGTAACCACGGTTAAGCGTGGTCGGGAAAAGCTTCATTTCATCAACCCCGTGCCGCTCCATGAGGTTTACGAACGGTGGGTGCGGAAATTCGAACAACAGCGGCTCAGCCTGCTGCACGATCTGAAGAATGAACTTGAAGGAAAGTAACAATGACCAAAGAGACAACGAGCTTTGTTTACGTGACCTATATTCTCTCCACCCCTGAAAAGGTGTTCGAGGCAATCACGAAACCGGACGTCGCGAGGCGTTACTGGGGGCACGAGAACGTCTCCGACTGGAATGTCGGATCGAAATGGGAACATATCCGTGCCAATGATGAGCGGACCGTCGAACTCGTCGGCAAGGTCGTCGAGGTCTCGCCGCCGACGCGTCTCGTCATCACCTGGGCGAACGCTTCGCAGGCCTCCGATCCGGCGAGCTACAGCCGGGTAACCTTCGAGATCGAGGAATATGACAACATGGTTCGGCTGACCGTCGCCCATGACGAACTCGAAGCCGGCAGCGGGATGGCGAACGGCGTCAAGCAAGGATGGCCGGCCGTTCTATCCAGCCTGAAATCCTTCATGGAAACCGGTCATGGGCTCGACGTCTTCGCCAAGCCAAAAGCGGCTCGATCCAGTGCGGCGTAGGGATATAGCCGACTGAATTGCGCTATACGGACGGACATGCGGTGAACCACCACAAGGGCCGGAGGCAGATATGCATGTCTCCACGCCTCCGACATCTTCAAGGGAGAAGCACATGGCTGACGATAAGAATTACACCACCTCATTCACGGTTGATCAGACCCCGGAGGCAGCCTTCGCGGCCATCAGCGATCCGCGCGCCTGGTGGAGCGGTGAGTTCGACGGCGACACCAGCAAGCTCGGCGACGTCTTCACCTATCGCTACAAGGACATCCATTATTCGAAGCAGCAGGTGACTGAGCTGGTCCCCGGCAAGCGTGTTGCCTGGCACGTGGTCGAAGGCACGCTCAACTTCGTCGAGGACAAGACGGAGTGGGCCGGTACGACTCTGGTGTTTGACATCATGCGAAAGGGCCACAAGACCAAGGTCGTGTTCACCCATGTCGGCCTCAAGCCCAGGGTCGAATGCTACAACATTTGTTCTGACGTCTGGAGCTCCTTGATCCAGGAAAGCCTCAGGCAGCTGATTGAAATCGGCAAGACCGATCTGCTCGAACTCGACGCGTCGTCTGCCTGAGGTGCCTCCACCCTCCTCTGCCCGCGATGTCGCTCCAGGCGAGCAGAAGACCGCGCAGATCACCAGCATCGCGCCGACGAACACAGCGCCGGCCGGCTGCTTGCGCTAGACAGCCAGCCGGGCACGAAGCTACAGATCAGCGCCGCGTATTCGACCGGGCCGCCATGCGGCACTCCCCTCCAAGCGACAAACTAAGCGGACCGAACTGGTGGGAAGCTGGCGATAGCGGGGTTGAAATCCAGACTGCACGTCATGCACGCGGTCTATCAGCGCGTCTCCAGGCGAATATGGGCGCTCATCGATCATCTGGGTCGATACGGTAGGCGTCGCGCAGACCGCGGAAGCAATCACGCAGCTCTTGCGTGAAAAGCACAGGCTGCTCGAAGGCTGCGAAGTGACCGCCCTTATCAAGCTCGTTCCAGTGAATGATGTTCGGGTAAAACTTGTCTGCCCAGCTGCGCGGCGTCCGGAAGATTTCCCCGGGGAAGATGCTGATTCCTACGGGAAAATCGACTACGCCCTGATTCATGCCGATCCTGGCGTTTTCGCGATAGAGTCGCGCCGATGAGACTGCGGTGTTGGTAAGCCAATAGAGCGTGATGTCGTCGAGCATCTCATCGCGTGTGAGGGCGCTCGCGGGGTCGCCGCTATTGTCGGTCCACGCCTGGAACTTCTCGTAAATCCAAGCGGCAAGGCCAGCGGGCGAATCCGCCAGAGCATAGCCAAGGGTCTGCGGCCGCGTTGATTGAATCTGGTAGTAGCCCCGGCCGTCCGTGACAAACATCTGCAGTGCGGCAATGGCTTCGCGTTCTGCCGCTGTGGCCTCTTCCATCTGCAGGTTCGTCGGGGTCGCAAGCGGCAGGTTGAGGTGGATGGCGGCGAGGCCCGGGGGCTTCTGCAACGCCAGCATGTTTGTAACGACGGCGCCCCAGTCTCCGCCCTGCGCCACCCAATGCGTGTATCCCAGCACGCGCATGAGCTCGGCCCATGCGCGCGCGATGCGGCCGGCGTCCCAGCCGGGAGCGGAAGGCTTGTCGGAAAAGCCGTAGCCGGGCAGAGACGGGATAACGACATGGAAGGCATCTTCCGCGCGACCGCCATGCGCGGTAGGGTCCGTGAGCGGCCCAATCACCTTCAGAAACTCGATGACCGAGCCCGGCCAGCCATGCGTAAGAATAATGGGCAACGCGCCTTCATGCCTCGATCTTACATGCAGGAAATGGAACCCAAGCCCGTCGATGTCAGTGCGAAATTGCGGAAAAGCGTTGATTTGGGCTTCAAAGCGGCGCCAGTCGTAAGCTGTGCGCCAATACTCGACGAGGCGTTGCAAGCGATCGAGCGGCACGCCCTGCGACCAGCCCTGCTCTGTTTCGGGCTCGGGCCACCGGACGGTATCGAGCCGGCGCCTGAGATCGTCAAGAGCAACTTGCGGAACAGAAACTTCAAACGGAGCGATGGCGGCGGCTGCCGCCGGGCTCCCGGCAAAACCAAAGCTGAAGGATGAGGCGACTGCGAGTACGGCGCCCGCCTGGATCACATCCCGCCGTGACACGCTATCGTTCATATGCCGATGTTGGTTTGGCGAAGAGCTCGTTATATGGCGCATAGTCGTCTCCTGGTTCAGGATCGGCAATTGGGAGGCGGCCCATTTCATTTCCGCGTCGCATCATCGGTGCTGGGCGTTGCAGGGACGCACGAATTGGCTCCGCCATCACAACCGGCTTGCCTGCGCTCCAGAGTTCCGGCACGGTGATCGCCCAACAACTTGCATGATGCAAGTTATTCATATATCCTTGCATCACGCAAGTAAAGTGCTATTTTGTCTCCATGCTTGGACGCCTCTATGAGAATCAGAATTGCTCGGCCGCCCGAACACTGGAGTTGGTGGGCGAACGCTGGAGCCTGCTGATCCTGCGCGATGCGATGTTCGGCAACTTCACGCGCTTCTCGCAATTCCAAAAGAGTCTGGGGATCGCGACCAATATTTTGGCAAAACGCCTGGATGATTTCGTAACAGCTGGCTTAATGGAGCGTCGGCAGCCCGGAGCCACCGGCGAGCAGGCCGATTACCTGCTCACTCAAAAGGGACAGGCATTGAAGCCGGTCATTATCGCACTGACCGCGTGGGGCGACAAATGGGTGCAGCCCGGTCCTGTTGTGTTCGAGAGCAACTTTGACGGCCAGCCTGTCGAGCTACAGCTTCGACGCGCCGGAGGCGACGAAGAGGTTGCCATCGCCGACGTCGTGGCCAGACAGCGCTAGACCGTCCTTCCACCGATTCAGACAGGGGCCTACTTTCCCTATTGCGTCTCTCCGCAATAGGAACCCATTCCTTTTCCCTTGACTCCCGCCAGTGATGAGAACATTTTAGGAACATTGAAGGCGTACTCATCATTTTAGGGCTGCATCAACACCTCTACGGTGAACGACGATGCACGCATGGTGACGGGAGAGAGAACATGAATGCACCTGCCTCATTGATCGACGACGAGATCGCCAAAGTGCTGGCCTATCATGGCGGTGATGCACAGGCTGCAATCAAGGCGTTACTGGAGGACCGCGAATTTCTCCTCCGCGAGGTCGAGATCGCCAGCCTGGCTGTCAGCTATGGCTACACACGCGGCTGGAAGCCAGGGCGTCCGCGATGAGCAGGTCACGTGGAGAATGGCCAAAGCCCCTGATCGATTTCAAATACCCGTTTCAGGTTGTCCTCCATTTGACGGATTGGCACCGGAAGAATCTTGTCCTGTTGGTTGAAGACCGTTGCAGGCTGGGCGGCTACCGTTTGGACGGGAGTGCTTACCATGATGGAGCCCACTTCTCTATTGTGAGGCTTCCCACAGAAGAAAGCCGCGCGGAATTCATGCGCCTGTATGGCGGCGTTCCCTACGATCCCAGCGACAGGAAGAGCAGGCCCTGGGAGACATATTTTGCCTTGACGGCACAAGGAGATGAGGTCGGGCGGAACTCTGACGCGTAGCCGGGGTTACTATGACCCGTATCCACTAAGAAGGCAGTCAGGGTGACGACATCGATTTCGACATATCTATTGATGAAGCTGGAGCTTCGGCCATCTCGACGCGGAGGATGATTTTTGGCCTGCGCGCGCGGCTGCACTATGTGAAGAACCTGCCCGGCTCCCATGCCGGCGCGCTGGACGATCTGCGTGGATGGCGAATGCAATCAACGAGGCGGAACCTGCCAACTGATTTTCTTGAACTGGACTGCGGTGCCCAGGAACGGGCAGTCAGTTTCGCCTCGAATGAACTCAATCAGGCCCCGCACATCCTGGAGAAGGACGTCATGGTCGTCTGGGGCCTCAACGCCGTCTTCACGTCGAACTTCGGTGATGCGCTGTCCTTCAAGCCCCACGTCGAGCAGTCGTTTGGTGGCAGTTGCTACCTCATTCCGGAAATCTACCTGTTCACCAACCCGAATGGCGAGGGATTCATCCTCGCCAGGACAGCAATGGCGAATTTGCTTAAGGAACGGAATCGTGGGTGATGAAAGCATACCGATCCATTTGCCGCACCTAACATTGCCGGGCATTGGTGCATGCCTCCGGGTTGCAAGAAATGGGGTAGCTTTGGCTTTACGGGACGCTACGGCGTCGATTGGTTTTGCGGCAAGCTCGACGGCGAGCAAAACGGTTGAGAATCAGCCCGCAATCGCCAAACGTCATGGCAGTTCGCGTGGTGTATATCCCAGTTCACGGCGCATCCAGCGCGCCATATGCGATTGATGCGAGAAGCCGGACGCGAGCGCCACCTCGCTGGCGCTCAACGTACCCTGCAGCAGCATGATCCGGGCCTTTTCGACGCGCCGCCTTACCACATATCGATGGACAGTCGTGCCCGTGGCTTGCTTGAACCAGTGACGCAAATGAGAACTGCTTGCACCGGCCTCATGGGCCAGCGCACCAATCGTCAAAGGCTGATCGAGATGAGCCTCGATAAATTCGAACAGTCGTCGCAACTGGGCCGCTGAAAGCCCATTTCTGTGACTGGTTCTACCTCGCGACATGTCCACCAATTGTAGAGCAAGCGCGAAACCAACCGTATCAGCATAAAGAGAGCCGCCGGGACCACCCTCCCGTTGCGCGCTCTCGAGCGCCCGCGCGAGATGGACTATGCTCTCGTTTCTTAGAATGTGACGAGCCTCCAGACCCGCCCGACCGCCGCCTCGACCTGCCTCACGCGCCACTCGCTCTAGCACATGGGGTGTTAGTCGGATCTCCAACGCTTCGCACGCCGCCGCGGCTTCGTAGCCGCCCTCCTCGCCCGCGGGGACAAGATCGATATCGCCGATCTGCCGCAGATGCTTCGTGCCTGTCGCCCTGCATCTGGTCCATGTCGCGGCACTGGCATGCACCACAATGCGATGATCGGGGATCGGGAGCATCAGGATCGGCCCCGCCTCGTCGCGGCGGCGCGAAACGCCGGCGCTTGCCGGCTGATGACCGGACCTGAGGTCATACATAATCGATCGCTCCAAACTTAAAGCAGAACATGTCCAAAAGTCGGCGTTTCCTGCGCGACTTTCAAGCTCCGCCGATCAATCTTGGCCAAAGATCAGAATAGGAAGGGTTCGAAATGTCGTTGTTTGTAGTGGTCGGGGCAGGCCCAGTTGGACGCGAGACAGCAAAACTTCTCGCAAGCCAAGGACACGAGGTGAAACTCGTGAGTAGGCGCGCGCGCGCATACCCGGTCGACTCGGGAATCCGCAGCGTTGCCCTCGATGCAACCGACGGACGGGGCCTTGCGCAGGTCAGCGCCGGCGCGGTTGCGATCTTCATGTGCGCCATGGCGCCCTATCACAGGTGGCCGGCGGACTTTCCGCCGATTATGTCGGGCGTCATCGACGCGGCAGAAAGCGTCGGTGCCCGCCTTGTGGTCCTTGGCAATATCTACGGATACGGGGCCGGGGCAAGGTCTCCTCTGACCCCCCACTTCCCTTTGGCTCCGACAAGCGTCAAAGGCCGAGTACGGACCGCGATGTGGCAGCATACGCTCGGTTCGACCGTTCCTGCCATCGAGGTGCGGGCGAGCGACTATCTCGGGGATGGCGCGGCCTCATTGTTTACTCTCATGGCTCTTCCACCTTTGCTTGTGGGAGAACCGTCAAAGATGCTCGGTGACCTCGATGCACTGCACGCCTGGTCCTTCACCAAGGATGTCGCTCGAACGCTTGTTGCGGCCTCCCGATATTCTGGCGATTGGGGCCGCGCCTTTCATGTGCCGTCTCAACATATGTCGATCCGCGATCTTGCTTTCCGCTTCGCCGAACTCGCAGCCGTCGAGCTTCCGAAGCTGCGTACGCTCACAGCCAAAGAACTGGAGGTGCTAGGCCGCGAGAATGAAATCATGCGGGAGGTAATAGAAATGGCCTATCTGTTCCAGCAAGAGTGCATTCTCGATGCCTCGGAAACCGAGCGACTGCTTGGCGTTTCCGCAAGCGACCTTGATACGATGATCAAGGACACGCTGCGCAACAAATCGGCGACGCCAACGAGGTGAACTATCGGCAATATGCACAACAATGAACCGTCAACGCATCATCGTGATCATGCGGCTGCGTGGAACAGCAGGCTCTTAAAGGATACCCGCATTGTGTCGTTCTCTAAAACAGGGGATCTGGAGCCAGCGTACTACACAAACCCGCAAGTGGCAGCCTGCAGCTATTGATAGGCGTTTCTGTGAGCACAGCCTCCGGGTGCGTGTTGCGTCACTCAGGCCAACGCGTGACTTGGTTCAACACGCCACGAGGATCGGTGGTGCCCGTTTGCCGTCGGAGCGAGTGTCCCCATGCTAAATCCGTGGAACGCGTTTGTGAACGCGATCCCATCATCCCCGGATCGGGATGCCTTCCCGATTGGACAAGGAGAGATCCACATTGACCGAAACCCGGCACATCGGATATAAATAGAGGGCCGGATCATTTTTGATGAAGCCGGGGTCGTCCCGATTAAACACCGAAATCCTTGAGCGCCGTAATCCGTGACGCATCGGACAAGATTGCCTATAAATAAGATTGAAGGGATCGGACGCTGCGGATGGCTTCTGACGAACATAAGCGCGAGCCGGTCGAGCAATTGCTGGACGCTCCCGATCTTGCGGGCGCTCTCGAAAGTGAACAGTTCAAGAACTTCCTCGATCAAGTTCCCATCGCTATTGCCGTGTCGAATCTGCGCAGTGTTGAAAAAATAATCTACGCCAACCCCGAATTCGAAAAACTATCCGGGCTTAGCGCCGCTCGTCTTGAGCAGGAAAACTGGAAGGGGCTCTCCGGGGTGGCTGCGAAGGCGTCACCCGATCGGCGGATAGATGAAGCAATTGTCACGGAAACCGACTTCGTAGGTACCTTCCGGCTCGAACGCAAGGGCTTGGGTTCAGCCATCGTCGATGTCTATTCCAATATCGTTACAGACGACCATGACACGCTCTGCTTCCGGCTTGTCGCCATGGTTGATGTATCTGCCCATGGCGATGTGGACAAACTGTCCTTTGAGGAGCGTATTCGGGAGAAGGATACGCTCCTTCGCGAGCTTCAGCACCGGGTCAAGAATAATCTGCAGATGGTTACTGCGCTTATCCGAATGGAAGCACGGAACGTGATCGAGCCTGACGAAAGGCGTTTCGAGCGGCTGGCCGGGCGCGTTGACGCACTGGCGGTCCTGTACACAGCGTTGTCTGCCGAAGATCACGATGATCAGATCGATTTGGGCGTCTATCTGAGCCAGATAGCCTCCGCCGTTATGACATCTCACGCAATACAGGGCATTCGCCTCGACCTTAAGGTCGATGCCTATCCGGTTTCGATCAATGTCGCCATGCCGACAGGGCTGGTTGTGAACGAGCTTCTCACAAATGCGCTGAAGCATGCTTTCACAGGCCGTGACGGAGGGACGATTACGTTGCGAAGCACAGTTGACGGAGATGGCTGCCGCGTCGTGGTCGCCGACGACGGGATCGGCCTTCCCGAGGGGGTCACCTGGCCCGCGCCCGGCAGACTTGGAGCCCTTATCGCTCGGTCGCTTTCCGAAAATGCCAAGGCCCAATTTGATGTCACCTCAGCTGCCGGTCAGGGAACAAAGGTGACCATCATCTTCAAGCGCTCGGCCGCGATCGCCGGCTGATCTATTGTTTGCGGATTCCATACCACCAGCAAAGACATCAAGCGCGGGGCCTATCTGATCCCGGCAACGCGCTGACAATTGCGGCTAGAAGCTGACGTGGGATCACCGAGGCTTGCAGCTTCCTGCCCACGGGATGAGGTTGAATGAACATCTCCGTCGCGGACAAGAACTTGCTATTGGACTTCGACGCATGCCCGTCGCGCCCTACACTCGCCGACCGTCAGGGCGGCCGGATCGGCTATGTCGAGGGCAACGCAAAAGATCGTCCGGGCCTGTGTGCGGCGCTGGTGCGGCCCTATGGTTGCGCGTGGGCCACCGATTTCCCCCCGATGATGAAAAGCTGGTGCAAACTACGAGACAATGGTTTTGAGATGCCGGAAACGGACAGAAGTCGCGGCATCCTTTTCCAGCGCATACAGCAGAATGCTGACCCGACTGAATTTGTCGACGAGTGGCTATAGCGCGGCCAACTGATCGCAACCAGATTTTCGAAGGTCGAAAGCTTCGCGTCCTGCGGGTTGCTCTCGCCGCGCCAGAAGGGGTATCAAGACGGGCGGGGTGCCAATCGCGGCCGGATGAACCTTCAAGCGGGGGAATTCCGGTCGAACAGCGGTTCGCGACCCGACTGCTATGAAGCTCAACCGCGCGCGTCGCCCTGTTTCCAGTGCGATGACGATTGCTAACAGCGTCTGACCGCCTCTACGATAAGTACAGGCGGCTGGGGCCGCACGATAATCAATGTTTCCTTCAACTTGGGATATGAACCTATGATGAAATCGCCGCGCAGACCTTTAAACCCGATGGACGCGGCCGAAGCCCTGTTCAAACCCGTGAAAAAAGCGGCCGCCCCCGCAGTCGAGCGGCCAGTAATCCCGAAGGGCAAGGAAATAGTGTCGATCCGGCTCGATAACGACGTCCTGGCATTTTTCCAGGAAGACGGCCCGGGTTGGCAGGAACGCATTAACGACGCATTGAGAGCAGCCATGAAGACTGGCCATTAGCGGTCGGGCGACTTGGGGTAGTTTGATGATGTCTGGAAGAGATAAGGACTAATGGCCCATTTTCTGCCGAACTACGTCGATTCCGAAAGGGCTTAGATGTGTCGGTGACCGGCAACAACCGTGTTAGGCTTTCCCTTCAGCAACCTCGAATGCGGCCATCGGCGACGCGTATCGCCATCGACCGATCGGCGGCGTGAAAGGGGGCTGTGAGTGGCCGGCGGGTTCTCGCAATCAAAAGACGGTCGCGGTCATTCAATCCAGTGGCACTGAGGACTTCTGACCAGCCCCAAGCTGCCGTTCCGCTGCGGCGATCCATGATCGATATTGAGCTTGTCAGGATATTGACCGAGATCGATCCACAACCCTCAAAGTTTGGGATCCGGCGACCTGCCGAAGCGCGAACTATCCGCGGGCAAAATCCGGGATCTGGAACCGACGGCGGTAGGCGCCGGGGGTCATGCCTGTAGTACGTTTGAACAAGCGGCGGAAGAATGCGGCGTCCTCGTAGCCGACGCGCCAGCTGATCTCGTCGACGGGCGAACCGGTGCGCTCGAGCCGACGCTTGGCGTCCTCGATCCGCAGGCGCTGCACATAGGAGAGCGGCGCATGGCCCGTCGCGTCGGCGAAGCGGCGCTTGAAGGTGCGCTCGGCAAGTTTCGAGCGCTTGATCATCTCCTCGACCGGATTGGCAATCGAGAAGTTGGTCGCCAGCCATTCCTGCGCATTTGTAATCTCGGCATCGCCGTGGTCGTTTCTTCCCTCGAAGATCATGTAGGGCGCCAGCCCATCCTGATGCCATTGCAGCGCGAACATGCGCGCGACTTCCTGCGCGACCGTGGCGCCAACATGGTGGGCGATCAGGTAGAGGACCATGTCGTGCCAGGTGTTCGACGCGCCCGAACTGACCAGATCCTCACGCAGGCCGGAGATCACCAGCACGCGCTCGGGGTGGACCGAGACGGCCGGATAGCAGGCGGCGAACTGTTTCGCATAGCCGAAATGGACGGTCGCGTCTTTGCCGTCGAAGAGGCCCGTCTCCGCCAGCAGAAAAACGCCTGAGCAGGCCGAGCACAGCCGCGCACCGCCATCGTGCATGCGCTTGACCCAGTCTACCAGGCGCGGGTAGCGACCGGTCTCCCATCCGCCGGGTCTCAGCAGGACTGACGGGACGATGAGAATCTCGCATGCGGCGATGTCCTCAATGGAACGCTGCACATCGATGGGCACGCCACTGGCGAGCAGCAACGGTCCTGCCTGTTCGCCGACAATCTCCACCGTGAAGGGGTGTTCGGCGCCTGGACTGGCGATCCCCATCATCGAGACCCCGTTCATTACGTCGTAGATCCCGGCCAGCGTCGAGAGGACCGCATCGGGCAGCGCAACGAGGCAGACCCGCAGGGGCATCGATGCGCTCGGGTTCAGCTGTCTGGACATCGCGACCTCCCCGCCGGCGACGAAAAACGGCCGACATGGCACGAATGGACCGATTGCGGGCGATAGCGGCTCTGTCTCGCAACCTGCCGAAGTTCTACACCACACCCGCTTCAAAGTACAACGCAAACAGGTGAAGGACCAATAGGATGCTGGACATACCAAAGATCGATCAGGCGAGGCTCGAAGCCTTCGCCGCACGCGCCATCGGCGATCTGACGGCCGGTTATACCGGCGTGATGGTGAGCCTGGGCAGCAAGCTCGGCCTCTACAAGGCAATGGCCGGCGCCGGACCGCTGAGCGCCAAGGAAATCGCCACACGGGCTGACTGCTCCGAGCGCTACGTCGCCGAATGGCTGAATGCCCAGGCGGCCGGCGGCTATATCGCCTATCACGGCGTAAGCAACACCTACGAACTGCTTCCCGAGCAGGCAATGGTGCTGGCCGACGAGGACAGCCCCGTCTACGTCCCGCACGCCTGGAACGTGCCAGCGTCTATGTGGTTTGACGAAGCGAAGTCGCTCGAGGCCTTCCGAACCGGGAAAGGCGTTGCCTGGGGCGAGCATGACGGGCGGCTCTCCTGCGGCTCGGCGGCGTTCTACCGCAACGGCTACCGCGCGGCCCTCGTGCCGCAATGGCTGCCGGCGCTCGATGGCGTGGTGGACCAGCTCGAGGCGGGCATCGCGGTTGCCGATGTCGGCTGCGGCTACGGCCACTCGACGCTGCTGATGGCCCAGGCGTTTCCCAACTCGCGCTTTCACGGCTTCGACACGCATCCTGGTTCGCTCGACGAGGCGCGGCGCAATGCCGAGGCCGCGCGCGTGGCAGACCGGATCGACTACGCACTTGCCCGCGCCGACGACTATACGGACGGGCAGTACGGACTGATCTGCTTCTTCGACATCCTTCACGATCTGGGCGATCCGGTCGCGGCCGCCCGCCATGCGGCCAGGACTCTCGCACCCGGCGGCACGGTGCTCCTGGTCGAGCCGTTCGCGCATGACCACGTCAAGGACAACCTCTCGCCGGTAGCGCAGCTCTACTACTCGGCGTCGACCGTGATCTGCACGGCGCACGCCATTTCGGAGGGCGGCCAGATGGTGCTGGGAGCACAGGCAGGACAGGCGCGTCTGGCCGAAGTGTTTCGCAAGGCAGGTTTCACGCATTTCCGCCGCGCTGCTGCACGAACTCTCCGATGCACAGCTCAAGGACATCGGCCTGATACGATCCGACATCGGACACGTCGCGCGCGGCCAGATGACCACCCCCGTTCGCTGACCACTCCGGCGGACCCCACCATTCGAGACGTTGCCCGGCGCAAGACCCGGGCGGCTTCCGCCTTCGCGCGTGAAGGGCGCGCGATGACGCCAGTTTTCCCTTCGACCACCTGAGAAACACAAGGAGAACGACAATGAGAAAGAACGTCGCAATCGCAGCGCTGGCCGCCGCGACCCTGATGAGCACCGTATCGTTTGCCGCCACGCAGGAGCAACGCTCCCGTGCGGAGATCTTCCAGGATATCGAAGTAACGTTTGGCGTCGTGCCGGGCCACTTCAAGTCCTATCCACCATCGGCGGTCGCTGGCGCCTGGGCCATGACCAAAGGTCTGGTGATCGATCCCGCCAACAAGCTCGAGCCGAAGGTGAAGTCGCTCATCGGTCTTGCCGTGGCGGCGCAGATCCCGTGCGAATACTGCATCTGGCTCGAAACCAAGTTCGCCAAGGTTGCAGGTGCAACCGACGAGGAGGTCGCCGAAGCGGTCGCGCAGGCCGCTTATGTGCGGCATTGGAGCACTTACCTGAACGGGATGCAGGTGGATTTCGATACCTTCAAAACCGAGTTCGGTGGCGACTGAGCGAACGCAACGCCCAGCCGGGCGACGCCCTCCGCCGGATCGCACTTAGCGAGTACGCACAATGGAAATCCTCATCAACGCGGCGAACATCCTCTACGTGACCGCCTATTTCACGATGGACATGTTGCGCCTAAGATTTCTCACCACGGCGGCGGCATGCTGCCTTGCCGTCTACTTCTACAGCCAACCGGTTCCGATGCTGAACGCGGTGGCGTGGAACGTGTTCTTCATCCTCCTGAATCTGAGCCAGATCGTCAGGCTGGTACTGGCGAGAAACGGAGACGCTACACCTGAACCGTGACGCAGGCTCGGACGCGAATCCTTGCTGTATCTTATCATCTTGTCCGGCTCACCCCAGAAAATTGAACAGAACCACCGCACGTTTCGACAGCGCCCCGTTGGCGCGAGTGCGTCCTCCAGTGTTGGCACAGACGGGTCTGTTCCGGTCAGTCGCCAGCCTGAGAACCTTCATCCCGATTTCCTGTGATCCTGTTGCCGTCGGCGACGTTCCCGAGGCCCGTATCAAGCGAGACGCCCTTGGCGGAGGGTCGGGGAAACGGTAGGCGTTGTTCAGCGCCTACCGTTTCCCAACTTGTCGGAATGGCCCGCCTCCAAGCGAGGCCATTGAGAGATGGGCCGGCCATAGCGACGAAACGGATGGTTGGCATTGCCCCAGTGCTGTGGCCATCCGGCGGGCGAGTCTTCCCAATCCTCCTGCCGCCCATAGACGGTCAGGTCGAGTAGGCGGTAACTGTTGTCCATCGCCTCGACGCCGCGACGGGTCGTCCAGTAGGTCTCGAAGACGTCCGACCCCTGCCGGAGGTAGGCGATAAGATACATTATGCGTGGCCCACGCCCGGCGAGGAGCGTCTCGAGCGATGCCTCTGGTACTGAATACCATGGCATTTCCCAGCCCATGAAGTCGCGATAGCGGACGCTCTCGTCATATGAGCCCTGGCAGAAGGTGGCGTAAGTAGCGTCGCGCGAATGGATATGGGAAAGCTCGCGAACCTGAGCAGTGAAGAAGGTGCAGCCCTCGCATTGCTCCGGCGCGGGCCGACCGTCGTACCACATGTAGTAATAGGCAATGAGCATCCGGCGGGGGCCGAAGGCATCCAATAGTGTCGTCGCGCCACGTTCGCCAACAAGCGGTGTGGTACCATCCACCTCGACCATGGGGAGCCGCCGACGGAAGGCTGCAATGGCGTCACCTTCTCTTGTGTGGGACTTCTCGCGAACGCGCAATGCGTCCAATGCTGCTTGGAATCTGGCGCGATCGACGACTTCAGGGGCTGCATAATCTCCTTTGTTATAGGGCATGATCCTCTCCTTCTAATTTTGGATGGAAGTGAAAGGGTGCGGAAGTGGATCCGCCGCACCTATGCTCATTCGGCGGGGGCCAATGCCGAAGCAGACGTCTGCGAAATCACATCGGGAGCCCGTTGCGTTGCAATCAGGATTGCCGCAAGAATAGCACAAGTAGCGGTCACATAGAGTGGAGCGCTTGTCCCAAAGATGTCGACAGCGATACCACCGGCGATGGCCCCCAGAGTGACGCCGAACTGGATAACGGCCAGAAAAAGCCCACCCACACCCTCAAGCTGATCAGGCGCAGCGCGACCCATCCACGTCTGGGTCATCACCGGCCCGGCACCTATGGCCATACCCCACGCAGCGGCGAAGGCGAGAACCGCAACATAGCTGTTGCTCAGGGTCAACAGCCCTATCGTGGCGATCCCCAGGACCAAGAATGTGGCACCGAAGCCCTCGCGCAGCACGCGATCGGCGAACACGCCGGCGATTGCGCTTCCTAACAAGCTGGCGAGACCGAGCATTAACAGAACAGGAGCGATGGCGGTTGCATCGAGCCGCCCGTTGGTTTCCAGATAGGGGCGCATAAAGGTGAAGCCACATACTTCTCCTCCGAAGAACAGCAGTCCAACCGCCAATCCGACCCGCACCTGTTGCCGTCTTAGCAAGCCCACCAGGCTCGAAAGGCTTGTTGCACTTGACGCCGGCACGCTCGGCAGACAGATGGCCTGCAAAAGCAGCGCTAGCAAGCCGGACCCGGCAGCGGCTATGAATGCCGCTCGCCAGCCTAAAGCTTCCCCGATCAGGGTGCTAAGCGCTGGAGCGACGACGAGCCCCGCAGAGAGCCCCATGAACACGATCGACATGCCCTTGCCCATGTCCTCCATAGTGACGAGCCGGACGACGGTGGCCCCGGCCAGCGCGAAGAACCCGCCAATGGCGATGCCCAGGAGCATGCGGGCGGCCAGCAGTACGAAATAGTCGGATGTGAAGGCGACTGCGATGTTGGACACGATCACAAGGACGCAGAGGACGAGATTTATCAGCTTGCGGTCCAGGCGGCCGATGATCAGGGCCACTGTCGGCGCTGCGATGCCGGCAAAAAGAGCGGTGAGGGTCACCGCCTGACCGGCGGCGCCTTCCGTAACACCAAAATCCGCGGCCATTGGAGTGAGTACTGCCATGGGTGGCAATTCGCTGCTGATCAGAGCAAAGCTCCCGAAGGTAAGGGAGACGACGGACAGCCAAGTCGATCTCGACCAGGTACTGTTCTGGGATCCGGATTCAGACATGTTATCCTCCTATGATGAGCAATAATGGTCGTGAAATAGATTAGGCCCCAAAAAACGAACGGTGAGAGTTACAACTGTGACGGGATTTTGATGAGCGGCAAAATACTTCCCGGCCCCAAAAGACCGAAATGATCATGGCGGGTTCAGCAGGAAGGCGCGTTTTCCGGCGCGAAATATACCCTGCAGTGCATCGCCGTCGCGGATATCGGCTACTGCAATCCGGGCACCCGCCTCCCTTAGATCAGCGCCGTGATCCGGGACGCGCGGACGATCATAACATCCTGGCCAGCGTCCAGCAGCGCGCGGGCGGTTGCGGAACCAACTTGCCCGTTCCTCCAAGAATAATGTGCATGCAATGTCGGCAGGAAAACCCGGCGCGCCCTAACCGTATGAGGCCGCCTCGGATGGGCAGCGCAGCGCGATGGTGAACCGCTGTGGGTTCAATGACATTTGTAGTGGACATGATGCGGTCGCTCCGCTCACCAGCATCTGAAGCGCAAAAATTCATTCCGGCAGTCAAGATTACCCGCCAAGCCGAAATTTTTAAGGAGGCTGAAAAGGATAGATGATTTGGCGTCAGTTAACAATTCATGGGTCAAATCATAGACGGCGATATAAGCTCTGCTATACTGATCCCGCAGTGAAATTAAGTCATTTGAATGGGTAATAATTATGAGTAAAACAGATTTTCATTGGAATCCAATGCTGATCAAACTTACGAAGCAGACGCAAATCTAACCTTGGTCGGGTCAGGCAAGTCGTTCGATAAGAAAGCAGGCAAGACATTCATCATGAACGCACCTTCGCGGACGCTCGGGCTGCAAATAACCCCTTCGGGTGATAATGAGACCGCTTGGAGCAACGGAACTTCACCCGCGGGATTCGATATCGCTCAGGGAACCTTTGTTTATGATGCGCGGGCCAGCTCGACAGAATTATTCCTCACGCTCCTACCTGATTCTGAATTAAACTTTCACGTGCGGAACGATGCCCGAGCACTGATTATGGGAGGGATGGGATCAGGCAAAGGGCTCGAGGTCAACTCAGCCGGCTATTTGAATATGATCGTCGAAGATGAAGGAATGGTCGCTTTCACAGCTTGCGAATTTTTCGGCCTATCGACTACCCCAAGTAGCTCAACACGAATCATTTTGTCGGATAAGGCCAGCATGTTGGTCAACTCTTCTGTCACCCTTGATGTAAGGAACGCGAACGTTGAGGTGACTTCTTCGAAAAATCTTGCCTTACAATGGTATGTGGGCATTCCAGGTGACCAGGGCGAAATGAGTCTCAATGCGACACAGATAAGCCTTTCCGAGCAGTCATCCGGTATTTTGGCCGGGCCGGTTCTGAAGTTGAGTGATACACAGATTACAATAGGCGACTCGGCGAACTGCACGCTTGGATTCGGTCCCATCGCGATTACGGGAAACTCGCAATTCATCCTCGCCTCGGGCTCCGCCAAAATGCAGTTTTCCGGCCAGGGAAGCAAGGTACCGTTCGATTTTATCGACAATAGCTATCCAAAAGGAATTTTTGAGATCGTAGCGCAAGGCGGAATTAACGGCGGCGAGTTCATGATTGACGATCCAACCGCGTTAGAAGGTGCGAATGCCATGGTGGCCAAGGGGCTTATTGCCATTGACGGGGTTATACAGATGGACATGAGCCGGCTAACTATAACCAATGATGGGCAATTCAACCACATCAGGCAAACGGCCTAAATGTCAGCCCCGCCCTCGGGCATCCGCGCCCGAGGAACAAGGCATGGCATCCACCAATAGGTGGAGGTTCTTCCTGTGCATCAATAGATTTCAATATGAAAAAGAGAAGAGGGCGTTGGACTAACGTCGCAAGCTCGGTTGGCCAAGAGCTACCGAGAAAACCGGCCGTAACGATCGATGAACATGGAATGGTGCGCCGCTGCACCCAGAGGCCGTGACCAGTCGATCCGTTAGGGCAAATGCGCCTTCTTGGTCAGCGCAGATTTGAGACGTGCGGTCTCCATCCCTACCGTTATGAAAGCTCGTGCATGGCGCGCCAGCGCAACATTATCGGTCCACAAATCGCGCCAGATGCCTGTCTTCAGTGAAAGGTCGCGATCGACTATGGCAGAGGAGAACGATTCGAAGGTGACGTAATCTTGCCAACCGATCTCCACCAACGCGTCGAAGATTGCGGCGAAATCGATGTTACCGGTTCCGAGATAGCCGCGGTGGCTTTCGCCGAGATGAATATATCCGATTTTATCGGAAGCATGGCGGATTGCCATGCCTATATCGGCTTCCTCGATATTCATATGGAATGTGTCGAGGTGCAGGAAGACGTTCGAGACACCGACATCGGCGATATAGGCCATCCCCTGCGCCGCCGTGTTCAGCATGTTGCTTTCAAAGCGGTTGACGATCTCAAGATTGAGCGTCACTCCCGCCGATTTCGCTGTCTCGGCCACCTTGGCAAACGCCGAAACGCTGGTGTCCCACGCGTGTCTCGACGGCAGCGTCTCCTGCTTGCCGTGAGCAGAACTCAGAATTCCGGCAAGCTTGGTCCCACCGAGGTCCCGGGTCAACGCGACCGCGTTCCTGAGGATCTCCACGCCATGGGCAACGACTGCCGGATCCCTGCTGGAAATATCACCTTCCAGCGGAAGGCCCATGCTGATCGCCACGTCGAGGTTCAGGGTCTTAAGCCGCGCAGCCAGCCAATCTACGTCCACCTGAGCCGGGTCGAGATAGGAAAACTCGATCAGATCGAAACCCAGATCATGCGTATTGGCCAGCGCCTTTTCGATCTCGTCCTTCGACGAGCCGGCACTCCAGACATAGGAATGAACACCAATTTTGGACATTGCAGTTACCAATTCACAGATTGCGGGAATGCCGGCCCCGCGGCCAGGACCTGACCAGGGCCGGCATCGGGGAGATCAGCGGGCGGCTGTCCAGCCCTTGTAGTCCTTGAGGTTGTCGGCCGTAATGAGCTGCGGGTCGAGCAGCACGACCGGCTGGGCCGGCTTCTCGCCGTTCAGCACCTCGACGCCGAGCTGCAGAGCCTGGCCCGCCATGGTATAGGGATCCTGCGAGGCCGACGCCTTGATCAGCGAGTTGCCTCCGGCCAGGGACTTCTCGATGTCAGGCGCGCCATCGACCGCGGTGATGATGAACTCGCTGCGGTTCAGCTGCTTTGCCGCCAGATCGGCACCGATGGCAGTCGGATCGTTGATCGCAAAGACTCCGTCGATCTTCGAGAAGCGGGTGAGCAGACCCTGCATGACCGCGAGACCGCCTTCGCGCGAGCCCTGGCCGTTCTGGTCGTCGGACAGAATCTTGATGTCCGGCGACTTGGCAAACACGTCCTTGCAGCCCTTGACGCGATCGAGGATCGAGGACGACGCAGGGCCGTTGATAATCACCACGTCACCCTTGCCGCCGAGCTTGTCGACCAGGTATTTGCAGGCCTCTTCGCCGGCCTTGACATTGTTGGTCATGACCGTCACGTCGGCGCCAGGCGCCGAAACGTCGAAGGCCGCAACGACCACGCCTGCGGCGGTCGCCTTCTTCACGGCGGGGGCGAGCGCCTTGGCGTCGACCGCGTTGAGCATGATGATGTCGACGCCTGCGGCGATGAAGCTGTCGATCTGCGAGACCTGCTTATTCAGGTCGTAGTCGGCCGAAACGGACGTGACCTGGACGTTCGGATTGATCTTCTTGGCGGCGTCCTCGATGCCCTTGATGGTGGCGACGAAGAACGGGTTGCCGAGCAGTCCGACCGAAATGCCGATCTTGTTGAGATCCTTGGCCGCGGCAGGCATGGCGAGCACGGCGGCGAGTGCCGTTCCTACCAGAAACTTAGTAACGATACGCATGTCTTCCTCCTTGTGAGGCGCTCCCCGCGCCTTGTTGCCGGAAATCCCGGATCTTCTTCAAACTCAGGTGCGGCTCAGTCCCTTGAGCCGGTAGCGGTCGAGACCGACAGCGACGATGATGACAAGGCCCTTGATGATGTACTGCCAGATGTCCGAGACGCCGACGAGGATCAGTCCGTTCGAGAGCACGGCGATGATCAGCGCCCCGATCAGCGTTCCCCAGATCGAGCCGACGCCGCCGACGAAGCTGGTGCCGCCGAGAATGACGGCCGCGATGGCATCGAGTTCATAGGCCTGGCCGAGCTGCAGGCCGTTGGCGGCATAGAGACGGGCGGCCGACATGGCGCCGCCGAGGCCCGAAAGCAGTCCGGACATGGCATAGACGAACAGTAGCACCAGCGGCACCTTGATGCCGGTCAGCCGCGCCGCCTCTAGATTGCCGCCGACCGCATAGATCCAGGTGCCAAGGACGGTGCGCTTGAGGATGAACCATGACACGAGGATGGTCACGAGGGCGATGATCGCCAGCCATGGAATACCGAAAAGAGTGCCGTTGCCGATAAAATCGAACGGCAGGTCGGGGTTGAAGACTGTGGTATCGCCGCCGAGCAGGCGGGCAATGCCGCGAATGGCGGTCAGCGACCCCAGGGTGACGATGAACGGCGGCAGTTTCAGGTAGGCGATGATGACGCCGTTGGCCATGCCGCACAGCAGCCCGACACCAATCGCCGCCGGAACGCCGAGCATGCCAATTTCGGGATAGAGCGAAACGATGACGCCGACCATGGCGGAGGCCGCGAGGATGGACCCTACCGACAGGTCGATGCCCCCCGTGAGGATGACGAAGGTCATGCCGGCTGCCAGAACCGTGTTGATCGATGCTTGCTGCATGACGATGGACAGGTTGTTGACGGACAAGAACCGACCGCTGAGGAAATGAAAGCCGAGCGCCAGGATCACCAGCACAGGCAGCATTCCGAGCGCCGTCAGCGTCGAACGCAGTTTTACCTTGTCCATGGCTTTGTTTTCAGTCTGGATCGCTGTCATGGTCCCGCCCTCATGCCTCTTGTGCGCTGCATCCGACGGCGCCGGTAGACAGCGTCATGATCGCCTCCTGGGCGATCGGTGTGCCGGGCGCAGCCTTTACCTCGCCGGCGATCCGTCCCTCCCGCATCACCAGCGCCCGGTCGGCGATGCCGATGATCTCCGGCAGGTCGCTGGAAATGACGATGATGGCGATACCTTCGCGCGCCAGTTCGTCGATGATCCGGTAGATTTCCGATTTCGCGCCTACATCGACGCCGCGCGTCGGTTCATCGAGGATGATGACCCTTGGCCGCGTTTCGAGAAGCCGGGCAATCAGCGCCTTCTGCTGATTGCCTCCCGACAGGGCTCCGACATTGATGCCGGTGCTCCTGGTGCGGATAGACAGGTCCAGGACCGCCTTGTCGGCGCGCCTGCGGGCCTTGCCGAAATCCAGAATGCCGCCGGACCGGGCGTCGGAACCGATGACGGCGACATTGATGTTCTCGCTAATCGACATGTCGAGGAACAGGCCGAGCGCCTTGCGGTCCTCGGTCAGATAGACGATGCCGGCATCCATGGCCTGGCGCGGGCTGGTGATCGAAAGCTCGCGGCCGTCCAGCACCACGCTGCCCGTCGTCTTGGCGTCGGCGCCGAAGATCAGCCGTGCGAGTTCGGTCCGCCCGGACCCGACCAGGCCTGCAATCCCGAGCACCTCGCCGGCATGAACGTCGAAGGAGCAGTCATGCACCCGCTGGCCATCACCGATGCCGCGAACCGAAAGAACCGTCCTTTGCGCACCGGCAGGCGCGTGATGCTCTTTTTTGTAGAAGGATGAGAGATCGCGTCCGACCATCATGGAGACGAGTTTCGGCGCCGAGACCTCGGAACGCTCCAGCGTGCCGACATAGCCGCTGTCGCGCAACACGCTCACGCGGTCGGCGAGCTGGTAGACCTCTTCCATCCGATGGCTGATATAGATGATTGCAATGCCCTGGCCCTTGAGGCTGGCGATCACCTCGAACAGGCGATCGGTCTCGCGGGTGGTCAGCGAGGTGGTGGGCTCGTCCATGACGATGATGCGGGCTTTGGTGGTGAGCGCGCGGGCGATCTCCACCATCTGCCGCTCGCCGAGCGACAGGTTCGAGACCATCTGGTCGGCGTCGAAATTCAGACCGAGGCGCTTGAGAATCGGTTCGGCCTGCTTGCGGGTGGCGGAGCGATCGAGGACGCCGAAGCGCGACGGCTCATTGCCTAGGAACATATTCTGCCCGACGGTCAGATTCGGTGCAAGCGAAAGCTCCTGATAGATGACGGCTATGCCGTTCGCCTTGGCCTTGATCGGATCGCCGGTGACGACAGACTTTCCGTCAATCAGCACTTCGCCGCCTGGGTCGGCCGTGTAAGCGCCGGACAGCACCTTCATCAGCGTCGATTTTCCGGCGCCGTTTTCACCCATCAGCGCATGCACTTCACCGGTACGCACGGTGAGCGACACGTTGGAGAGGGCGCGTATCGTCCCGAAAGACTTGGAAATGTTGCGCATCTCGAGGACCGGCGTACCGGTTGCGCGCGCCGCCTGCTCGGCCATCATGCCCCTGCCTCCCGATAGAAACGGCGAGACGGGTCGGCGCGCCGGCTTTGCGACAGGGCCGCCCAAGTGTCGCGATAGGCCTCAAGACCACCGATGATCACCGGCTCGGCTACCCGGCATTCGCTGGAAAACCGCTTCGACCCCATCTGTTCGAAGGCGAGCGCGGCTGCGCCGAAGGCGCTGCCCTCCGCATTAGCGCTGGTCAGTACTGTCTGGCCGGGCGAAAGCGCTGCCAACAATTCGGCGTAAAGGCCGGTCTTCACGAGCCCTCCGTCGATGACGATATCGTTTTCAGAGCGGATCAGGTCGAGTGACAGCCTGGTCATCAGCGTGACGTAGAGAAGGGCGGCCGCCGCCCGCTCCACGGCCGTCGGCACGGGCCCGACGAAGGTTCCGTCCGCGCCGGACATCGGGCCGCCGGCGGCAAAGGATGGCAGCGCAAAGATGCCCTTGGCGATGACCGAGACGATCGCTTCCATTGGCACAGGCTTCGTCCAGCCCCCGCTTGCGACCTCATATTCACGCCCGCCCATGAAGCGGATCGTGGCTGCCGGCTGATGATCGACCGTCACGTTGGCGAGCATGTCGCGCTCCCGGTCGAGAACCTCGAGCGGGCAGTCGGGATTGAAGATGATCACCCATGTGCCGGTCGACACCAGCGTGAAATCCGAAAGACCGACGGAGCGATAGTAATAAAGAGCCGAATTGCTGTCATGGACGCCGTTGTGAACGGCAATCTGGGTGCCGCGGCTCGTCCGCCAGGTGCCGACAACCGCACCGGCGCGCGCCATGTCCGGCAACCTGCTTCGCCATCCTCTTCGATCAACGAGGCTGCTGTAATCGTCGCGCAACGGCGCCCATAGGTGCGAGTGGCAGCCGAGATAGGAGACTTCCGAGACGGCCTTGCCCGACAGGCGCCAGGACCAGAACTGCGGATAGGCGAGAATGGTATCCGCCTCGCTGACCAGCACAGGATCGCGGTCTTCGAGCCACAAGATATGCCGGCCGTAATTGAAGCCGAGCGGCAGGTTGGGCGAAAAGGTCTCTGAGAAATCGGGCATGAGAGCGTCGATCCGCGCCGCGACGTCGGTCGGCGGCTCCTGTTCGTAGTCGAGAATGGGCGCGGCCAGCTCGCCGTCACGAAGCAGTGCGAACGTGCAGCCATGGCAAGAAAACATCACGCCGGTCACCCCGTGATGCTCCACGGCGTCTTCGAGCTGCGCCTGCATCCAGGCGAGAAGCTGCCGGTCATCCAGAACACGCAAGCCCCCCTCCTCCCGCCAGACCGGGCGGGTGCGCCTTTCCGCAAGAATACTGCCATTGGCGGCGAAGACGAAGAGCTTGGAGTTCGTCTTGCCGAGATCGAACACGGCGATGGTTGGCAAAACGGTGGCGGTCAATTTGCGCCTCCATTGCCGGATGTGCCCGCATGGGCGATCAGGATGGTGACGCCGGCATCCTCCAACATCTTCGCATCGGCATCGGTCAGACCGTCGTCGATGACGATCGTGCTGATGCGCGACAACGCCATAACGAGGTTGCGGGGCTGGATGGAAAGTTTGCGGCTGTCGGCCAGAAGCACAATCTCATCGGCGCAAGTCGCCAGCTCGTTGATCGCCTTGGTCAGGAGCGGGTGCGATTCAAGCAGGCCTTCGCTGCCAATGCCCTGCGTGCCGACGAAGAAGCGCGAGGCGAAAAAATGGGGCGGGCCCGCTGTCGGGTCATGGATGATGCGTGGCTCACGATACAGCTCGCCGCCGGCGATCGTCAGATGGCATGTGCCGTGCTCGCCGAGATAAGCGGCCAGCGGCATCGAATTGGTGTAGATTCGCACATTGCGGCGCGCCAGCGCCAAGCCCAGCTGATAGCAGGTCGATCCGGCATGCACGATGATGGAGTCACCATCGCGGACGAGGCCTGCCGCTTTCTCGGCGATAGCTCGCTTGGCCTCGACCGCAATATCGCGGTTCTCATCATAGGAACGGGCAGCGATGCGGTTGCTGCTGGCGCCATCGCTGGCGGAAATGCCGCCATAGACCTTCCGCGCCTTGCCGATCTCGTCGAGCTTGTCGATATCGCGCCGGATCGTCGCCGCTGACACACCAAGGCGCTCCTGCAGGTCACGCACCGATGCAAACGGCCGCTCCTTCAGCAGATCCGTGATGATCCGGTGGCGATCCGCGTCACTCAAGCATGGGCTCCCTTCAATGATCCTCATTCATTGATGATCGAATACAATCATATTATTTTGCCTATGACAACCCGAATGACGTAAAAACATCATTGTTGACGCAGTGCAATCATATCACTACCCTCGACGCGTGACTTCCATCATGCGCCGCAACATTTAACGTCATCGGATACGCGCCTGCACGGAAGATTATAGGAGGGAAAACATGCCAAGCGAAATCTCTCGACCAGAGGTCTTTGCGCGCTTTCTGGACCTTTCGCGTAAAATCGGGGGCGATATCCTCAAAACCCAGGGCGCGGGCGGAAACACCTCTTTGAAGCAGGACGGCGTGATGTGGGTGAAGGCATCGGGCATGTGGCTTTCAGAGGCCAGAGCCCGGGACATCATGGTGCCGGTCGAGGTCGCCCCGCTGGTTGCAGCCTTGCGCCAGGGCGACCCCCGCGCTGAGACAGCCACCGATTTCGTAATCGCCGATCTCAATACAAGCGGCCTGCGTCCATCGATCGAGACCAGCTTTCACGCCGCGTTGAGAGCTCCGGTGGTCGCGCATTATCATTGCGTCAACACCATCGCCCACGCTGTGCTCGAGGATCGCGATACGCGGCTCAACGAGCGGATGGCGACATTGCCGGATCTAACCTTCGCCACCATTCCCTATCGCCGACCCGGCGTGCCGCTGGCGCGTGAGATCGAGAGGATGGCGGATCGGCAGCCGGACGTGCTGGTGCTCTACAATCACGGTGTCATCGTCTGCGGCATGACCACCGAAGAGGTCGCCGACCGCATCGAACGCGTGACGGCTGTCTTGGCGATTCAACCGCGGCAATCGTCCTTACCCGACACCGATTTCCTGGTGGATCTTTCCAAAGACAGCGGTTTCAGGCCGGCAAGCGATCCGGTCAGCCACCGGACAGCGCTCGATCCGGCTTCCCTGAAGGTCGCCACCGGCGGCTCGCTCTACCCGGACCATGTGATTTTCCTCGGCACGAAAATCGGGATCGTGCCCGATGGCCAGAGCATCGCGGATGTCCTGGGAGACTACGCGCAGCGCAACGAACCCCTGCCAAAGATGCTGATCGTTCCCGGCAAGGGCGTGCTGCTTTCAGAAACCCTGACGCCGGGCGGCGCGGTGATGGCACGATGCCTCGCTGACGTTGTGACGCGCGTGCCCGCCGATGCCCGCATCGCCTACATTACCGAGGCGGGCGAATATGAGCTTATCCACTGGGAAGCGGAGCAATACCGGCAGGCGCTGGACCGCAAGTCGGCGGAGCGTTGATCCCATGATGCAATCTGAGCGGGCGATAGCGGTCGGCATCGATCTCGGCACGTCCGGCGCCCGCGCCGCGGCGCTGTCGCAGACGGGCGAGGTGGTCGGTTTTGCGGCAGTGCACTTCACCGACCCGGCGGAAATGAAAAGTCCGGCCGCATGGCGGAACCGGGTCGAGGAATGCCTGACAGCACTGAGCCAGTGCACATCGCTGGCTAACGTCGAGGGACTGGCCGTGGACGGCACATCCGGCACGGTCCTTTCCGTGGATGGCCAGGGACGGCCGCTTGGCGGCGTGTTGATGTACAACGATCCCTGCCCCGACGCCGCGATCGTCGAACGGATCGCAGCCGTCGCGCCTGCCGAAAGTCCTGCCCGTGGCGCCAATTCCGGCTTGGCGCGCGCCATCCATCTATTGAAACGCTCGCCCGACGCGAAGCTCCTGCATCAGGCGGACTGGATCGCCATGCAGCTTGGCGTGACCGAGGCGGTCTCCGACGAGAACAACGCCCTGAAGACCGGATATGACCTGACCTCCGAGCGCTGGCCGGAGTGGATTCGCGAAGCCGGAATGCCGATCGAGCGATTGCCTGCCGTGCACCGAGCCGGGGAGCCGATCGGAGTGGTCGGCACCACGGGCCGAGCCTTTGGCTTGCCGGAAAGCTGCCGCATCCATGCCGGCACTACGGATGGCTGCGCCTCCTTTCTTGCCACCGGCGCTGGGTCCGTCGGGGACGCGGTGACGGCGCTCGGCTCAACGCTGGTGCTGAAACTGGCTTGCGAACATCCGATCAACGCCAGCGAATACGGGATCTACGCCCACCGCGTGCTCGGCTTCTGGCTGGTCGGCGGCTCCTCCAACACGGGTGGCGCGGTGATCCGCACGCTCATAGGCGACCACAGGCTGGAAGACCTGACGGCGCGAATGCGCCCCGACTGCCCCACCAATCTCGATTATTATCCGTTGCTGAAACCTGGTGAACGGTTTCCCATCAACGACCCCGCCTATCCGCCGCGACTGTTCCCCAGGCCCGACGACGACGCCGTGTTCTTTCAGGCGATCCTCGAAGGCATGACGGCCATCGAAATGCTCGGTTACAAACGACTGCACGCACTTGGCGCACCCAAACTGAAAACCGTGAGGACGGTTGGCGGCGGCGCCCGCAATCCGGTCTGGTCGTTGATGCGACAGTCCGCACTCGGTGTCGATTGTCCATCGGCACGATCGATGGAGGCAGCCGTCGGCGCCGCCTCGCTGGTCCTGGCGCGGAGAGCGGCATGATCGATATACCGACCACCACACTTCTCGACCTGATCGCCCGTTACGACGTGTTTTTCATCGACCAATTCGGCGTTCTGCGCGATGACGAGGGCGCGTATCGCGGTGCAATCGAGGCCTTGCGCCGCCTGAAGGCGATGGGTAAGGCGGTCGTCATACTCTCCAACTCGGGACGCAGCGGCGATTACAACGCCAAAAGGCTTTCCCGGATCGGCTTTGTCCGCGACAGTTTCGACCATTTCGTCACATCCGGAGATGCCGCCTATGCGGTGCTTTCGCGCCAGGGTCCGCCCGTGCCTCCAGGCTCGAACTGCCTGACGATCTCCAGTGGTGACGATCGCAATCTCGCAGAGCGGCTGGGAATGCGAACCGTGGAAGACGCGGCCAAGGCCGATCTGGTCGTCATCTCCGGCGGCGAGGCCGAAACCGTTCCAATGGAGTTCTATGCTGAGATGCTACGGCCGGCAGCGGAGCGCAGGATCCCGGCGATCTGCACAAACCCGGACATCCACAAGCTCGCAGGCGGCACGATCGCGGCGGGCGCCGGCAGCATTGCACAGCTTTACGAACGGCTCGGCGGCCCTGTGCGCTGGTTCGGCAAACCCTTCGGCGATATCTACGAACAGGCCCTGCAGCTCAGCGGCAATCCGGCGCGCGTCAACGTGGTTTGCATCGGCGACAGCATCGATCACGACGTCCTGGGGGCAAGCCGTTCAGGCCTGGATTCGGTCCTTGTCCGAACCGGCATCCTGGCGCAGTTTTCCGCAGAAGAGCTTGGGGGAATGCTGACAAAGGATCGACGCCCGACATTCATGATGGCTGCCTTCCGATAGTCGGACACACGGCCGCGCGTTCTGAGCGCGGCAGACGAAAGGGGCTTGTCGCAAACTGATCTGGTGCCCGCTATTGCCGCGCAAGCAGATCATTCCGATCGTTGACGGTCCCGGCTCCAAAAAGCCAAAGCCCCTGATCGGCGCGGAAGACGCGAATTGGTTCTACTGGCGTGATCCCCTCGCCATGCTACGCAAGCTGCAAGTTCGCCATTACCGAGCGGACCACGTCGCACTGGTTTCGTGGCGGCCCGTCATCGATCGCCGGCTCGGTCGTGAGGTGAGCGGCATTATGCCAGGTGGATCGGTGTTGGCAGTTCGGCAGACAGCGAGGAAACGAGCGGTGTCGTGCCAGAAAGAGTCAGGTGTTTCAGCTTCCGGGGATTGCGCGTAACATAGATGGCGACAATCCTCTCATTCCTCACCAGCAAGGCCGTAGTCTGCACAATACTGCCGCCTTCAATCGTGATGAAACCCGGCAGGCCGTCGATGATCACGTAGCGTACCAATCGGGAGGGTGATCGAGCGAAATACCGAGCAAGAGCGCCAAAGAGGTTTGTCGCCGCGTCAAATCCGACTGCTGGGGTTTTGGATGCCGGAACCTGGCCGCCGCCATCGGCGTAGACCACGATGTCCCTGGCCAAAAGACTCCGCAGTCCACTCATATCACCGCTCCTTGAAGCCGTGAAGAAGGCGGCCGCCAATCTAAGCCCCTGCTCCTGGCTTGCAACAAATCTCGGGCCGGATTTGTGAATTTTGGTCCGAGCCCGGCTGGCAAGCTTGCGGCAGGTTGCGGCCTTCCGTCCGATTGCGTTCGAGACTTCATCGAAGCTCATGCCGAATACGTCATGCAGCAGAAATGCAGCCCGTTCCAGCGGCGACAGCCTTTCCAAGGCGATCATGAGTGGCAGGGTGATGTCGTCGATGGGTTCCCCATCCTCCGGATCGAAGATTGGTTCGGGCAACCATGGGCCAATATAGGTTTCACGCTGGCGCCGGGCGGACTTCAGTTCATTCAGGCAAAGTCGCGTGACAATGGTTCGAAGAAAGGCTTCCGGCTCACGCACCGACCCACGATCGGAGGCGAGCCAGCGCAGCCACGCATCCTGCACCACATCTTCTGCGTCCGCGACCGATCCCAGCATCCGGTACGCAATTCGGGTCAGTTGGCGGCGAAGGTCGGGACAAATGGGATGAGCATACGGTTGAGTCATGGCTGGATACCACACGATGAGGCTCTTGCGTCCATGGCATCGCGGCCGCGAACGAGCTGAAGCGTCGTCTTCGCCACGCGCCGCCCGAGATAACGCGCCGTTGCGAGATCGGACTTGGGCGGAGCCAGATCTGGACCCTCGTCAGTGTTCGACTGAGCACCAGCACCAAGCCAAAAACCAAGCCTGTTCAGGTCGTCATCCGATCCTGAAGAAGAGCAGTTCGCCGGCGGCAAATCAAGGCCGACCCAATGCATTCCGTGCTGTGCGGCGAAGAGCACCAACTGAATGAGCGTGGAGAGCTTGTCGCCTGATTGCGTCCCTGAATTGGTGAAACCGGCGGCGATCTTGTCTTTCCACAGATAGCCTCGTGCCATGACCGCGTTGGAGCTCGCTTCCTGGAACGCTTTAAATGAAGCGGAGGCTGCGCCTACATAGGTCGGCGCGCCGAAAATGATCGCATGCGCCGTATTGAGATCATCCCAACGCTGTTGCGCCTCCGCTTCCGTCAGAAGCAATGCCTTGACGCCACCAATTTCTTCGACGCCGGTTTTGATCGCCTCGGCTTGGCGTCCCGTGTGCCCGTACCCGCTGTGATAGACGATTGCGACACGTGTCGGTGGGGAAATCGCCGGCGGTGGCTCCAGGGCAAGCGCATTGATAACATCCCGATCGGCCATCTTCATCTCCTTTGCGAGTTGTCGTTCAAGAAGATGACAAGACAGGCAGACGGAATGTGACACTTGCGGGCGGTTTTTTCCCGGCAGCACCGCTGCATTGCTCTTCGCGAAGTTAAATTGCGCGATTTCGCTCTCATGGCACCGCAGGAAGATAGCGACCTCCGCCACCCGACGCGAATTCAATGTGATACTCGTTGAGCGCAATCGGATGGGAAGTGGCGCAACCGTGGCGTCTTTCCGCAACATCCGCGCCTATGTCGGTTAAGGTCACATTGACCTCTTCGGAATTTTCGCAATTCTGCTGTTAATCCGAAATCGGAATCCGATAGATCGTCCCATCCCCCCATGCGGCGGTGAGCAGGGAGGCCCCATCAGGTGCTACCGCCAGCCCGACCGGGCTTCGCAAGCCGTCTGCGACGACACGGGACTTCCCATCCGACAGGATTTCGCGAACGGTCGTTCCGCCATAATCGACCACAAAGACTCGTCCACCCCTTGTCATTGCGACACCCGGACCCGGCGTTTGGAAAGCGTCACCGGCCTCGATGCGGGAACCATCGGGCCGAAGGATCGTCACCCCGCCGCCAATGTTGGAGACGACATAGCCGCCGTCCGGCGTCTGGACCACCCCTACCGGCGTCCGCAAACCGTCTATGACAGGTTTCAGCCGGCCATTCCCGGTCACGGCGAGAATCTGGTTGGTGCGCCGATTGGCGATCAGGAGCCGGCCAGAACTGTCGAAGCCTATCCCGGCTGGCGTTGCAAGGCCGGTCACATGCAGGCTGCGTTCTCCCCCCGGGGTGAAACGATAGACCTCATCACGGGAATAGGAAGCGACGTAGATCGTGCCATCGGGGCCGATCGTCAGCCCCGAAGGGCCGGAAAGCCCATCGGCGAAAGTCGTGCGGTTGCCGGCAGGGTCGATTCGGGAAACACGCCCTGCTCCCCATTCGGCCACGAAGAGATTCCCCGCGGCGTCGAAGGCCATGCCGACCGGCGAACTGAAGCCCTCCCATAGCTTTTCGGGCGCGGCCGGGTTCGCATAAGCCGCAGTCGTCGTCGCAAGCGAGGGCAAAGCGATCATTGCGAGGGCGAGGCTGCTACCAGCGACAAAAGAGCGAATGAGCTTCATCATGCCGCTTGCCCCTCATGTGTGGGGAAGCGGCGGGTGAACACTTCCTTGGCTGCGAACAGACCATTCAACGCGGCCGGGAAACCCGCATAGACGGCCATCTGCATGATGATCTCAACGATTTCACCCCGGCTCAGCCCGACATTCAGGCCAGCCTCAATATGTACCTTCAATTGCGGACTGGCGTTGCCCAGTGCCGTCAATGCGCCGATGGTCGCGATCTCACGGGCACGCAGATCAAGACCAGGTCGGCTATATATGTCGCCAAATGGAAATTCGTACAGGTAGCGTGCGAAATCGGGAGCAATGTCGGCCAGTGCGGCAACGACATTGTTGCCGGCCTCGCCGTCAATTTCCGCGAGAACGCGCTGCCCGCGTTCCAGCCGGCTTTCGCCGCCGTTCCGGGAGTGCTGTGTCATGTTCCTTTGTCCTCTGTTCCTTACCGGCGTATCCGGCAATCTTGGTGTCGAGGGCGAGAAGGCAGGCTTGCAGCTCAGTCACATGGGCACGGACACGCTCGCGATGCTCTTCCAAAAGCGCGCGACGCTCAGCCTCCGTGTCGACGCCGCGCTCCCGCAGGGCTGCATAACGCAGCATGTCCCGGATCGGCATTCCGGTCGTTTTCAGGCGACCAAGAAACTGAATCCAGATCAGGATTGATGCGTCGTAGTCACGTTGGCTCGATCCGTCCCGGTCTGCGTAGGGAAGCAGCCCGATCCGCTCATAGTAACGGATGGTGTGGGCCGACAGTCCGGAACGCTTCGCCAGTTCGCCGATCTTCATGAGCACCCTTCTTTCGCCACGACGCATCAGAGGCTAGGACTTAGAGTACACTCTAAGTCAAGGGGTAAATCAAAATTCGTAAAACTACCTGAAAATGGTTCAGCGACGCTGGTCTGCAGTGCGTCGATTATCCCTGTCAACCGACTATAAAAGGGCGTTGCGCACTCTTGCCGCAACGCCCTGACCATTAGAAGCGGAGCTTGAAGTCTGCACGAGCCTTGTTTTCGGTCACGTCCTCCGAAAACTCACCGTGATAGGAAAGCCCCAAATCCACATTCTGGCTGATCTTCATGCCCATTCCGAGCGAAACCTTGGCAGCGTCGCGGCCGATCGGTGCACCCGAAACCGAGAAGCTGCCGCCCCTGGCGAGGAACATCCGGCTTTCCGGCGTCATGTCGCCGAAAGCATGTTGCCAGCCGGCCATGGCGTTCCAGGTCATGGCGGTGCCATTCACATCAAAGTCGCCTTCGGCCCGCAGACCGGCCGTGGTGAAGGTCACGTCGGCATCGCTGTCGGTTGCCGAAAGAGCCGCCGCACCGCCCGCTTCGCTGAAGCCGTCCGTCGAGAGAATGGCATATGACAGGTTTGCGAAAGGAGACAGTTTGACCTGTTTGGGGAGTTCGAACGCGTAGCTCGCTTCTGCGAAGAGCTGAGCCAGACCCGCATCATACTCGGCCGTCAGCTGGTCCGAGAAGCTGCCAAGGCGCAGCGAGCGCTTCGTTTCGATCTGGTTGAAACTGTAAGCAGCACCCGCCTTCAGCGACAGCTGGTCCATGTCCGTCCCGCCATAGACGCCGATATGGTAGCTATCGACATCCGCCGAGCCACTGGTGCGATCGCTGCTGAGGGAGGAGCGTCCCCATCCGGTCATCACACCGAGGCGCACGTCGTCTGAGACGAAGCCATCTCCGCCAAGAAAGACGCCACCACCGGACAGATCATAGGAGGCGGCATTGCCATCGCTGCCGAAGCGGCTGCGCATGCCGTAACCGGACGTCCAGGCGCCCGTATCACCGGAGCTCAGACGGTCGAGGACCGTATCACTGATGATGCGGGAATTCGCGAGCAGGGCCGACTGGGTGCTGGCATGTTCCTCACCGGAAATCTCATCGAAGGCGTTGCGCGCATTCTCAGCATTCATGAAGAGAACCGCGTTGTAGAGAGGCAGGCTGCTGGAGCCGGCCGACTGGTCGAGCACATCGAGAGCCGAGGCGGCAGCTCGCTGGTTTGCGGTATGTGCTGCGGTGGTAAAGGCACGCCCGTCCCAGCTCGACAGACGCAAGGTTACATCGTTCGCCGTGTAGAAAAGCTTCGAGTCGATGAAGGCCGAGTCGATCAGCAAATCGCCGAACTGCCCGGTCATGTTGTCCGCTGTCAGGAATGTGTAGGACTGGCCCGCCGCGTAGCTGACGGCCGGGTCGAGGGCGATTACATTCAGGCTGGCATCGTCGATCGCAGCCGCACCGCTGACGATCGTCCGGTCGGATGTACCGTTATGGGCGATTTCCAGATCATAGGCAGAGCCAGACGAGAGTGTCAGGTCACCATTGATGTTGAGCGTTCCGATGGAATTGCCAGGAGACAGACGGCTGCCGCTTTTCAGCATCACATTTGCGACCGTCCCATTGCCGCCGAGGATTGCGCCGTTTTCCATGTCCAGTGCGCCGCCCCAGGAGCCATTGACCGCGAAGCGGCCGCCGCTGATGAGGGTCGTGCCGGTGAACTGCGAACCATCACCCGTATAGACAAGACCGCCCGTTCCACGCTTTTCAAACATGCCGGTACCGGAGATGGTGTTGGCAAGCGTGCTGTCCACAAGCGTGTTCACCATCAGTTGGCCCGCAGCATCGATCTGGATTGCGCCAGTACCGAAAGCATTGCCATTGGTGCCGACCAGCATGCCTGCGTTCACGCGGGTGCCGCCGGAATAGGTGTTGAGGCCGGTCAGCATCAACGTGCCGGTGCCTTCCTTCGTCAGCTTGCCGGATCCGCTGATGTCGTTGCGCCAGGCGTCGAAAGCGTTAAAGCCGTCGAGGCTCTTGTCCATATTGACCGTGACATCCTCCCGGAAAGCACCGTAGCCATCGACCGCCGCAAAAAGGTTCAGACGGCCATATCCCTCCGGATCGTCCATGACCGGGTAGCCAGAGGGCAGCGCGGTCGTGGCCAGAATGGCGCGGCGCTGATCCGCGCTCAAATAAGGCATGCGGGTTTCCAGCAAAACCTCCGCGCCCTTCGGCACATAGGCGGGCTGGTCCGTCGGGCCAACAGGCGCAAAGCCATAGGTCATCCGCGTAGCAACATAGGCTGCATTGGCTTCGCGGCTTGCGAAACGGTCTGTCGACAGATCGGCTGCGTGTGCCGCAACATAAAGGTCGGATGCCGTTGTCGAATTCGTTTCCTTTTTCAGCCAGGCCTGGGTCTGCTCGTAGGCCTGCGTCTTGAGATCCTGCCAGTTGAAGCCACCATCGCCATTTTGTCGGTTGAGATTGTAGACCACGGCTGCGGTGCCCAGCATGCGGCCACCGATGACATCGAGCGGTGAATGCATGCCGGCAAGAATTCGGCTGTCACCCATCGCGACGGCGCGCGTGACAAGCTCCTGGTAGCGCTGCGGCACGAGATAGGCCATGGCCAGTGCGTTGCGCCAGGCCTCTGCCGTGTGGCCACTGGGAAAGCCACCATCGGTGACAGGCGTGCTGCTCTTGGCCGGTTCAAGCGCCGGAAGGACCTGTACGTCGCTCGACCAGCGCCACGGGCGCGCATATTTGAAGTAACGCTTGGAGGGTTCCGTGGAGGCATCCCAGCCAACGCGACCGAGAAGATCAACAGCCAGTCCAAGATCGGGATTGCTGCTGCTGCCGATGCCCGTATTGTTGCCCATGTCGTCATATTTGACGGTCGTGGCATCGGGCGCGACATCCAGGATGGTTGTGAACTGCTTGGTTCCCTTGACCCAGGCATCCTGAAGCGGACCGAGACCATCCAGCATGCTTATCGCCTTGCCGCGCCGGTCGTCGAGATAGGCATCGACGGCCTGCTGGGCGGTGCGATTGCGCGTGGCGTTGATGACATACTGGATATTGTATTCGTGTACCGCCCAATTGAGAATGGTGCCGTCCGTCGCGCTACCCGGTACGCCATCCCAGTCCGTCGTCGGGACGGCAGGAAAACCATCGCGTGCGGGCGCCGAAGTGCCGGCATCCACGAAGGGCGTACGGGGCTGCCAGATGTCCAGAAATCCGCTCAGCAGTCTGACGGCTGCATTGGTTTCCTTAGTGGCATAGCGTGCATCACCGCGCTGGTTCGTTGCACCGGTGTCCATGAAAGCCGGAACATTCTTATTGAGAAAGGCTTCTTGCGCCGGAGCCATGGTCGGGCAGGCACTGAAGACCAGACAAAGCGCCGTTGAAACCCGAAGTTTCGCAACTATAGACAAAGCAGATCCCCCTAAACTCATGTGACATTTGAGTGAGGGGTCTCATCTAGTCGTTTCACTTGTATCTTATATGACAAGCCGTGTGGACGGATTGGTCAACACGAAGCCTGCGGCGATTGCACCGCCGAGGGGGGGGTGGAGGCGAGCGGCCCCCGTCCACCCAGATGATCGCTGAGTAGATCACTCGCGCAATGGCATCGGGCGCAAGGGCCCTGGGCCGCCGCCAGAACCTGCCGAGGCACGACGGCAGCCGCGGTGATCGCCGAGGCCATTCTGGAGGAAAAGCCAAGTGCGGTTATCCCTTGCTTCAGCGTGACACCCGGTAAGCGATCCTCACATGAAGGCGTTCGGGAGGAACATGACCTGGCCGGGACAGAAGGTGATCAACAGCAATGCGGCCGCCAGCGCTATCAGGAACGACCAGCATTCCTTGACATAATCCTCCATGCGCACCTTGGCGATTGCAATCGTGATGAACATCATCGTGCCGACAGGCGGCGTGAATCCGGCAATCGTCAGGTTGACCGACCTGACGATGCCGAGCTGGGTTGCCACCGGAAGCAGCAGGGGCGTTGTCAAATGGTGGCCGACCCGCCCTCGAAGTACATGCCAAGGAATAGAAACAACACATTGATCATCAACAGCAGGAGCAGGTGGCACTAGCCCCTCAAGCACTGGAGAGCTGTCAGACCGTCGGAAAGCTCGTCTTGACTCCGTAGGGTGGAAGCGCGGACATGCACCAGCCATCCGCAACCTCCGCTTCTGACGCAAATTGGCCATCCAGCGTTTTGGCGTTAGACTTCTGCTCTCCGCCAATGGCAGCCGCTCAGGCGAGTTCGGGGCGGGAAGCCGGAAGTCTGCTATAGGGGATTTTTTGGATAGCCGCCGTTCGGCAACGATCTTATTCCGGACGGTAGGTCAGCTTCTGCGTTCACTCGAAAGCTGACGGGACGCGATTAAGCTGTTGGGCCAGAAAGTCGATGAAGACGCGGATTTTTGGCGCAAGATGCTGACGTGACGGATAAACCGCATAGAGTGTGATTTCCGCCGTTGTCCAGTCATCCAGGGCCGATTGCAGCCGTCCGTCTTGCAGGTCATTCGCAACATATGGACGCGGAATCAGGCTGACGCCGCAACCGCCGCGCAACGCGTCACGGACGGCCAGGCTCGATGTAACCGAGTAGCGCGCCTGGACCGCGATCCGTTCGGTGCGCCCGTCCTTTTTGAACTCCCAGGCATCGACATTTCCGCCAAATAGAAAACGAATGTGGTCCAGCGCTTTCAGATCGGATGGCGTTTCCGGCTTTCCATGCCGCTGGAAATAGGCCGGAGCGGCGCACAGCACATGCGGCATGACCGCCAGCTTTCTTGCAACCAGGCTTGAATCCTCAAGATTGCTGCTGCCGCGTATCGCAAGGTCGAACCCTTCGCGGACAATATCGACGCGGCGGTCGTCGAGATGCAGGTCGAGCTTCAGTTCCGGGTACAGCGAAAGGAATTCCGGAATCGCTTGGGAAAACCGCACGAGAGCAACCGTCATGGGTGCGCTCACGCGCAGCGTGCCGGACAGCGACGTTCTGACAAGCGAGAGCGCCGTTTCCGCCTCGGTCAGTGCATCAAGGCCGCGGGTGACGTGATCGAGATAGGTCTTGCCTTCCTCGGTCAGAGCCATACGCCGCGTTGTCCGGTTGATCAGGCGCACTCCCAGATGCGCTTCAAGCTCGGCTACATTCTTGCTGATGGCGGGTGGAGAAAGGCCCAGCGCACGGGCTGCTTCCGCGAAGCTGCCGAGTTCCGCCACATGCCGAAAGACCTGCAACGCCGTGAAGCGGTCCATTTCATTATTCCCTTACAGATAAGAGTATCTTTCTCTATTAACCTATTCTATCCAACAAGTGAATTCTCTACCTCTGCTGCAACAGTGTCAGGGAATTTTTAAACAATGCTTCATCCATTCATCCGCCTGATCGAGCAGCGCGTTTCCGCCAATCAGTTCGATGCGTCTCACAGGCTCACCGACCCAGAGATCGGAGAGCTCGTTCGCCTTGCGACGCGCGCCCCGACCGCCTACAATCTGCAGAACTGGCGCTTCATTGCAGTCCGGACCCCCGAAGCGAAGGCGAGACTGCGCCAACAGGCCTATGGGCAGGCCAAGGTTTCCGAGGCCGCCGTCACATTCATCATCTGCGGGCAGTGGCCCGACCACATCGCCCTTGCCGACCGCCTTCGCCCATTCGTCGAAGCCGGGTACATGCCGCAAAACATGGCTTCGGATTGGCAGGAGAATGTGAGGGTGCAATATGCCAAACCCCATGCGGCGCGCGATGAGGCGATACGTTCGGCCACTCTTGGCGCGGCGACGCTCATGTATGCCGCCGAAGCAATGAATCTCGCATCCGGCCTTTTGGGCGGCTTCGATGCCGACGCCGTGACCCGAGAATTCGGCCTCGCTCAAAATGAGATGCCCGTCATGCTTCTTGCGGTCGGTCATGCCGCACAGGACAACTGGCCGCAGAAGCCGCGCCGGCCGCTTTCGGAGGTTCTGGAGATTTCATGAAAACCAGAGTTTCCGACCTTGCCACGACTGCGATTGCGCCCGTCATCTGGGGCAGCACCTATCTCGTGACGACCGAATTTCTGCCGGGCTTCCCTCCGATTACCGTCGCCCTGCTGCGGGCTTTGCCCGCAGGTCTGATACTGATGATGATCGTGCGGGAATTGCCGGCCGGAATCTGGTGGCTGCGCGCATTCGTGCTCGGCGCTCTCAATATCTCGATTTTTCTCGGCATGCTGTTTGTCGCGGCCTACCGGCTGCCCGGCGGGGTTGCCGGCACCGTGCTCTCGGCGCAGCCGCTTATTGTCGTCTTTCTGGGCTCCTTTCTGCTTTCCAGCCCGGTGCGGCCATCAAATATCATCGGCGCCCTTGTCGGGATGGGCGGTGTCGCACTGCTCGTTTTGACGCCCAGCGCCGCGCTCGATGCCATCGGGGTTGCTGCCGGCCTCGCTGGCGCTACATCCATGGCGCTCGGAAGTATTTTAGCGCGCAAATGGCGGCCTCCGGTATCGCCGCTCACCTTCACCGCGTGGCAACTCACCGCCGGCGGCTTGCTTTTGCTCCCCGTTGCCCTACTTGCCAAACATTCTATTCCTGTTCCGACGGCCTCCAACCTTCTGGGGCTGGTATGGCTCGGCCTGATCGGAGCGGCTTTTACTTATGCCCTGTGGTTTCGAGGCATCGGGCGATTGCCTCCCCCGGTCATATCATCTCTCTTGTTCCTCAGTCCGCTCACAGCGGTGCTGCTCGGATGGAGCTTTCTCGGGCAGACGCTGACCCTGCTTCAGATAGTCGGCATTGCACTGGTTATCGGCAGTATCTGGCTCAGCCAGCGCACAAACAGTTGAATCTGCGGCTCGCGCACGAACCCGACGTCAACACCGAGATGGCGGACGGTGTTCTCGATCTTGGTGCGGCTAAGTAGGATCTGTACAGCGCAGGTTATCCGCGCCTCTAACAGCAATGCCGTCCGGTCCTTCTTCGCAGTGTTCGCGCCAAATAACATCTTGTCACTGCCGTCACTGGCGCGTTTATTTCGTCTCCGAATAGCGCTCCGCCCACCAGCCGGACCAACGCGCTTCGAGTGCCGCAAAGGCCCCGTCATCGAGCCCGAAGGTCGTGATCAGCACTGATCCACCGCCGTGCGGTCGTTTCTCTCCTGGGCCTTTGTCGGTGACGACCAGCAATCCATCGCCCCACTGGCGAACACCGAGACCAAGCTGGAAATGGGTGCGATGCCATATCGTGCCGGTTACGGCCACGCCGGGCGGCAGTTCTGCGGCAAACTCCGAGCCATCCGGTTTGTTCCGTAGTATCCTCAGCCCTAGCGCGGAACTTACTTTGGGAACGCCGGGAGCAGCCGCTCCCGAAAGATAGATGGTCCGGCGCTTGTTTCCCGGATGCCGGTCGAGCAACAGACGCAATTGCTGCACAAACGTGACCCAACCCTCGTTGATGTCATGATAGGTGTCTTTCCAATCAATCGGCAGTCCTCCGTGGCGCACCACCCGCAACACCGTCGCGCCTCCATGCTCGATCAGTTCAAAACTGTCAGAAACGCCCTCCCATGGTTCGAATTGGATGGTATGTGCCGCCTCATCGACTGTGGCGTGGCTATGGAAAATATAGTCGATTTCATCAGCGAGCCCGGGGGCATCCCAGCCAAACCAATTCGCGAGTTGCATTGGCTCGCGCAGCGCGCGCCAGACTGTTGCAACCGGTGCCGAAATAGTCACCTCCACCAGCACCTGCTTGGATTGCGTCTCCTTGGTCATTTCTGAACCTCCTGGTTTGACGAATTCGGCGCCCGTCCCTCAACTGCCGGATGCGCGCCAGCCGCATATTCATATTGAATGCCGGGCGCCATAGCCATGGGATAGCCGAGCCACAGCTCAGCCTTACTGCATGGCGAAGCGCGGTCATTGCCAGCGCCCTTCTCAGACGGCCATTCTTCAACCTTGGCCAGCTTGATCGGTGTGCTGTCGAGGCAATGCCCGCCAGGACGCGAAAATTCTACAAGCAACATTATTTTGAGGGCGTCCCTCAAAAGATCATCGCGAAGGAAGCGGGGGTTTCGTGCGCCCTTGTTTGCGGATTGCTTCGGGAAGCGCATTCGCGTTGCCTTGCAGCAATATCGTTGGATGGCGATCCGACGACTGAAACGCGCTGCGTTCCGCGAATGCCGGCTCTGGTTCTTGATCATCGCATAATCTCCTTGCCGTAGATAAAGCGATAGATCGTCTCGGTGCAACACTCACGGCGCTCACGCCATTGGCGAGCAGGCGGCCGGCGATCTGTTCCGGGGACCAAAGCGCCTCCAACTGCTCGATGACCAGTTCGCTCAAATTGCGGGTGGCGCATAAGCTTCCTCAAACGCCGCCGCCGCTCCTTGCGGATGTCGTCAGCAACCGTTGGGAAGTAGCCGCTATATTCGGGAAGCTCGCGATCGTGGAATGTATTGCGCCTGATCTCGCGATAGATCGTAGAGCGGTGACGACCGAGCGCGCCATTTCGTTGATCGATACTTTGCGTTCGACATAGAGGCGGCGGCGATCAGCCAGATTCAGCTGCGAATAGCTTCGTGACATCCCAAAATTTCCAAAAGGGAACCTATTGAAATTATTGGCATGTCGCACTTCGAATTAGAATGTAACCTTGTTATAATTTTGAATCGCATAATAATCATTGAAACTAAGTAGTTGATGTTATTGATAAGTAGCGATTGAATTCTCTTCAATCAAGGTCTATCAAGTCCCGGCGACTTCGCTCGACACTAAGCGGCGGCAATTTTCCCACCCGAGCTTGAGATTTTCGCCATTTGAACGAACATGGATCGTTGGATTCGCTGCAGCCCCGATGCACCTCCAAAAAAGAAGCGCTGGTAGAAAAAAATAGGGGTGCTAGCGTCCCTTTTTATTCTCCACAGCCCCGATAATCTTAGGCACACGAAACGTAGAGTTTCATGGATCGGGCGCAGGCCTTGACCGGACACTTGTTGCCGAGACCCCGATTTAGACTTGGAATAATTCGGTCAAATCAAGGAGAAATGGCGTGCGTGAATTGACTGTAGAGGAAATGTTCGGCGGTGAAGGCGGCGGGTCCGCTGCAAGCGGCGGCTCTGGCGGCGGAAGGGCTGGTGGTCGTGGCGACGGTTTCGGTGGCGGCATGAGTGGTGGCAGCAGCACGGCGGGCGGAAAGACGGATCGCCTCAGTCCACGGATTCTTGCAGAGCGGTATGGCGTTAATCAGGAACAATTAGTGAAGGCCATTGAGGATGCATACCATAAGGCGAATCCGGGCCAGCGGAAATCTATAAGTTCAATTGTAGCTGAAACGTGGAATTGGACGGATGCTGCGCTCAATTTCATAAAGGGAATACTGGACGTGGACTTTCATGGCCAGCCCAATACGATGCCCGCAGGAAAATCACGAAAATGGGGTGGCGGCGGCGGCGATAGATAGTCGGCTCTGCCTGGTGGTGTCAGAACAGGCAGCTCCAACACCGCGAACCACATCTGTCAGGTGCGAAGCTTGTTTGGCGGCCGCGATCGCAGCAGCCTGTTCCGGTTGATATCCTGACCGGAACAGGCTGCTGCATCTCGTGAGGCGCTTTACCTGAACCGGGTGCCGTTGCCATGTGGAAACATCCCTGGAGGACCTTTTATGTCTATTTCAATACGATCTTCTGGAGCGCCGTTCTGGCGTGTTTTTATCCTGAGCTTCGCGCTTCTTGGGGTGGTCATGCCCAAAGAGGCGGGCGCAATTGAAACGCAAACCGCTCAACAGGAAAGCCGATATAAGGACTTGAAAGTGCTCGCTGATCGGGGAGATTCCGACGCACAGCTTAAACTTGCCATTATGTTATTGAGTGGCGAAGTCAAGCAAAACAATAATGCTGAGCAAAACTATATCGAGGCTGCATCCTGGCTGCGGAAAGCGGCTGAACAGGGAAATCAGGGCGCTGCCGCCACACTTGGTGGAATGTATATTAAGGAAGTGAATCCGCAAAAGGATAATGATCAGAACGTAGCGCTCATCCGCAAATCGGCGGAAGCGGGAAACCACATCACCCAGTTTGCATTGGGATCGATGTATGATTTGGGAAATGGCGTTCCCAAAGACCCCGAAGAGGCTGTCATCTGGATGAAAAAGTCCGCGGATCAGGCTTTCCCACCTGCGGAGAGCTTCATGGGCTTAAGTTATGCTCAGGGCACCGGTGTTAAACGGGATATACAGCAGGCCCTTTTATGGACGCGAAAAGCTGCGTTACACGGGGAAGCCACAGCTCAGGCTGAGCTTGGAAAACGATACATGGTTGGAGACGGCGTGGAGAAGGACGACAAGAAATCTGTTTATTGGCTGCAGAAAGCCGCCGATCAGGGGGATGCAGACGCCATGGCCGGGCTCGGCGTGATGTACAGTGTTGGCGCGGGTGTACCGCTGGATAAACAGCGCGCAGTTGAATGGTTCCGCAAAGCAGCCAGCCGGGGCAACGAATGGAGTAAGCAGTACATCAATAAACCTCCTTCAGTGGAAGACTGGCAAATGAAACGCGGTTAGGCAGACGGTTTCATCGAAGAAGGCGGGAATTGTTGGGGTCACTCGCGGGAGGATTCCGCCCCCTCCCGCAAACGACCCCATGTTCAACGAGAATGGCCCCTATCCGTTGCCATTCATGGCAGGCGTGGCGAAGCACCTGGCTTGCCAGGAGATGCACTCCACATCGCCGAGGCCTGACGATTGTCGCCTGGCCTGCCCAGGAGAAAAAAGTGTTTCGTCTCAAGAATATCCTCGATCAAGCAATCCTGCAAAAAATCAGAGCCCATCTTCTCGAAACCTCTGAGTGGCAAGACGGCAGGAGCACGGCCGGATGGAAAGCAAGGGAAGTAAAAAATAACGAACAGCTTCCCACGGAAGCACAAGGGCTCAGT
>NZ_QOZG01000013.1 GCF_003335045.1 Paramesorhizobium salinisoli | reverse complement strand
TCGCAAAGCTCAAGGACTGGCGGCGCATCGCCACCCGCTACGACCGCTGTGCTCACACCTTCTTCTCGGCCATCTGCATCGCAGCCGCCGTCATCTTCTGGCTTTGAGCAATGAGTCCTGACCATAGAGGCAACTTCGTCAGGTGCGAATGCAGGGGATCCCGAGGGGAGAGGTAATCCAGGATATTGGACCCACTCTCTGTATAATGTTATGTTCTTATTTTGTTCGCATGATCACAGAGAGTCGAGTGGGTTGCGCGCGTCAGGGTTTTAGACCCGAGTTCCGCACCTGTCGAGCACCGACAAGGCCACCACAAGCGGGCCGGCGATTAGGGAGATTTTGAGGATGAGATTTGCGCGCCAGCTTATGATTTTGGTGCGGGGAGGACGCAAGTATATCGAATGGGATCAAAGGGAAAAGGTTACCGGTACAGGCGCTTAATGCGTTGAAATAACACAAACATGTAATATCCTCGGGCCCCCAAGAAGATGAACTGGTCCATTTTGTCGGCAACAGGTCGGGCCAAATGGGGGCCCGCCTCAGACTTTGGTTGTCACCGTCATTGGGGGCAACCATTTGGGTTATGCCCGACTCGGCGCCCTGCCGGTCAGGCATAATCTCAGATATTTATGTTTATCTAGCTACGCGCTACGCTTGCTGTATGGCTGAGAGTTTCCAGTCAGAGCTATTCTGCCGTGTGAACGTCCACAATTCGGTTGCTTCCGTCGGTTCGTCCGCATCGCCTTCGACAATGTCGCCACTGGCCCGGTCGACGGTCACGTCGCGGGACGAATAGTGCAGCGCCGCCGTAGCATAATCGTGACCGTCCTCACGCCAGCTTTCCGCGATATCCGCCTGCAGGAGCTTGACGTCGGAAACGTCGTTCCTGACGCCGTTCTTGGCATTCTCGGCCAGTTCTTCGGAGAAATAGGATACCATTTCCGGTGTTGCCACTCGGCGCAAAGCGGCATGGTCTTCGCGTCCGAAGGCTTCTTGCACGTCCGCCAGCAGACGCTCGAAGGAGTCGAGGTCCTGCTGCGTCAGGCCGATTTCATCGGCATTGCCCGGCAGAGGCGCGGCATCCTGTCGGGAGCCGAAACCGGGAAAGCCAAAGGATGCGGCGCTGGGGGAATTGCGCGGTGAATCGCCAGGATTGGCAGGCGCCGTCTCGCGATAGGAGAAACTGCCAGGCCCGGAGGATTTGCCGGCCATTGCGGAGGCCGGCGACCGTGTGGACTGGGAGCGGAACATCCTGATGAGCAGCATGACAACACCGCCTATCAGCAGGGCCTGCAGCAGAAAGCCGAACATGCCGGCCAGACCGCCGAACCCGTGGCCAAGCAGCAGCCCGATAAGCCCGCCAAGCGCCAGACCGCGCAGCATCGATCCGCCGAACCCGTTGAGGAAGCCGGGGCGCGACGCCGTTGCGGGCGTCTGGCGGGCTGCGTTGTTCTGGCCGGTGTTAGGTGTCATCGAACGCTCGACCGGGGCGGCCGGCTGCGGCGCCGTGCGGGTCGATGGGGCCGACTGGAACGTGCGGGCGCCGCGGCTGCCGAAGCTTCCGCCACGGCGCGCTTCGGCGTAATCCATCCCGACCATCGAGAATGTCAGGAGCAATCCTGCAAATAGCGTTGCAAAGCGGGTCGTTCGGGACATCGTCGTCATGGTTCTTCCTTGTTCAACTAAGCGTGATACTCATATAGGCATTGGCCTCAGGCGGGACAATGACATCCCCGGACGTCGCTTGCTTTAATTCGATCGCCCACCGCACTGATCGGCTCCCGCAGCGGATGGCGCCCATCCCCGCAATGGCAAGGCGCGCGGAATTGCTGATCATGCTTCGGGAAACCTGCTTTCGGACCGATGTGCCAATCATTTGTGTGTACAGCCTGAAATCCGCTATGCTTCCCTATCTCTGTCTATTCGAGGAGTAAGCGCGATGGTTGGCGGAACGTCCAAGCCAATGAAACCAGCAGCCGGGCAGGCCTCCGAAGAGCCGGTCCTTCTGTCCGGCGGCAATCCTCAGATCGCGAAGGGATATGGCGACACGCCGGTACAGGCCTATATCGCGGCCATGCCGGGTTGGAAGCGCGACATAGGACGCCGCCTTGACGAGATTATCGTGCGCACCATCCCCGGTGTGCGCAAGGCCGTCAAATGGAACTCGCCCTTCTATGGCATTGAGGACAAGGTCTGGTTCGTCAGCTTTCATTGCTTCACAAAATACGTCAAGGTGGCCTTCTTCCGTGGCGCAGCGCTACGTCCTGTCCCTCCAGGCACGTCGAAGCAGAAGGACGTGCGCTATCTCGACATCTATGAGGAGAACCAGTTGGACGAAGCTCAATTCGCCGATTGGGTTAGGCAGGCGAGTCTTTTGCCCGGCGAGTGCATGTGAGCGGCATGAAGACCGGGCAAATGGCATTGAAGGAAAGGCACATCCATTCATGACGAACGGCGTTTTGGACGAGGGAGAAATTCCTCCCGCTCAACTGATCGATGCGAGGATCAGGGAACTGGGTGATTGGCGTGGCCAGATGCTGGCCCGGCTCAGGACTCTTATCCTGGAAGCGGACTCCGAAGTGGTTGAGGAGGTCAAATGGAAAAAGCCGTCAAACGCGATGCGGGGCGTTCCAGTATGGTCGCACGCGGGAATTATCTGTACCGGTGAAACCTATAAAAATACCGTGAAATTGACTTTCGCCAAAGGCGCCTCACTGGAGGACCCTTCGGGCCTTTTCAATTCCAGCCTCAAGGGCAACACAAGGCGAGCCGTCGATTTCCATGAAGGCGACATGATCGATGAAGAGGCGTTGACGGCGCTTATTCGTGCGGCCGCGGCGTTCAACATTTCAGCGCAAGCCGCCCGTCCTGGCGGTTCGCGAAAAAAACCGGAGAGCATCTGACTCTGGAAGCCGGTGGAGTGGCGGGCTCTGGCGGTGCGATCTGTCATTTGCGATTGCAGCGTCCGCGTGCCGCATGGCCTTGCCGACACATATAAACAGCGCAATACCGAATTGCTGGTTTTCACGAGGTCGTAAAAACCGCCGGATCGGCTTGAGCCCGGTCCAGCAATCCCCGACCTGGTTTCTTATCGCCCCGGCCGGTTGGCCGTGACAGCTTTTTCCCCGAACAGGGACGGATGCTGTTTGACCAACTGATCGATGGAACTGAAGACCTGCCTCAGATGCGTCTTCATGTGGAGGGTGGCCAGATCGGGATTGTTCGCCTGCACCGCCGCAACGATATCGGCATGCTGGACATATAGCTGCTCGATATGGCCAGGCTGAGGCAGGCTCAGGTAACGCACCCGGTCAAGTTGGCCTTTCACTGACTGGATCACCTTCCAGCTTCGCGGCAATGCGGCGATGTCGGAGAAGGCGTGGTGAAACTGGTCGTCGAGTAGCATGAAATCATCGAGGCGCCTCGCGTCGACCGCCTGCTTCTGCATCCGAAGCTGTTCGTCAAGACGGGTGGCGAAGGCCGTGTCGGCGTCGCGCGCGACCCTGCGCACAACGGCGATCTCCAGGGCTTCCCGGATGAACCGGGCTTCCATTACCTCGGCTACACGGATGGGAGCGACATAGGTGCCGCGTTGCGGAAAGATATCGACCAGCCCTTCGTCGGCCAGCTTGATCAGCGCCTCGCGCACCGGGGTACGGCTGACGCCGAGTTTCAGCGATAGTTCCTTTTCGCTCAAGGCTTCATTCGGCGCCAGTTCGAGCGTCAGGATCGCCCGTTTGATCTGGCTGTGAACCTGCGCCCCGATCGGCGATTTCGGATCGATGGGCCCGGTCCAGCCTGCTGCCTGACGAACTGACAAATATTCTGCTCCCTGCCGCTAATCCAGCGCCGAAACGGCTGCCATCACGCCGCGCAGTTCGGCCAGCCCGCGCAGGCGGCCGATGATCGGGTAGCCCGGATGGGTCTTGCGCGTGTGATCGTCGATGAGTTCATGGCCATGGTCGGGGCGCATGGGGATGCGCCAGTCCGCGCGGCCTTCCGCCTTGCGGCGGCGGCATTCGGCAAGAAGAATGCGCACGAGTTTGACCATGTCGGTATCGCCACCGAGGTGATCAGCCTCCATGAACGAGCCGTCCGGGTCCTTCTTCACATTGCGCAGATGCGCAAAATGGATCTTGTCGGCGAAGCGCCCGGCGATGGCCGGAACATCATTCGCAGGGTTTGCGCCAAGCGATCCGGAGCACAGCGTCAGGCCGTTGGACGGCGAGGGGACAGCCGAGAGAATGAAATCGATATCCTCGGCGGAAGAGACGATTCTATCGAGCCCGAACAGCGGGCGCGGCGGATCATCGGGATGTACGCAAAGCCTGATTCCAACTTCTTCCGCGGTAGGCACGACTTCACGCAGGAAACGGGCGAAATTCTCACGCAGCTCATAGCGCGAAACGTCGCTGTAGCGCTCCAGCATGGCACGCAGGCCGGGGACGTCGTAGCGCGCATAGGCGCCGGGCAGACCCGCCATGATATTGCCGAGCAGCCGGTCGCGGTCGCTCTGCGAAGACGCGGCCATCCATGCGCGGGCCTTGTCGAGCGTGGCGCTGTCCTGCTCGTCTTCGGCGCCGGGCCGGTTCAGGATATAGCAGTCGAAGGCGGCATATTCATGCAGATTGAATCGCAGCGCCGTGCCACCTCCGGGCAGGGGCTGGCCAAGCTCCGTGCGGGTCCAGTCGAGGATCGGCATGAAATTATAGCAGATGATTTTCAGGCCGCATGCGGCGAGATTGCGCAATGATTGCCGGTATTGATCGAATAGCGGCGTCAGATTGCCGGCGCCTAGCTTGATATCTTCGTGGATCGGGAGACTCTCGACCACACGCCATTCCAGCCCAAGCGAGGGATCGGCGCCGATGATGGCCTGACGGCGCCTGATCTCGTCCGTTGTCCAGATTTCACCATAGGGAACGTGGTGGAGTGCGGTGACGATGCCGCGCGCGCCGGTCTGCCGGATGTGCTTTAGCTCGCAGGCATCGTCCGGCCCGAACCAGCGCCAGGTTTCTTCCATGGTGATTGCGTCGATCTCGTCTGTCATTTTGCTCTTATTCCGCCGTCTGATTAGTTGCGCTGACCGCCGCGTGGGCTCCGTGGGTCAAGAGCGTGCGATAGGCTGCCTCGACCGTCTTGATGAACCGCTCGTCCCGCCCGAGGTCGGCGCCGAATATGCTTCCGATGGAGATCACGTGGCGTACATGCGTTGCCGGACTGGCCTGTCCGTCCGCTTTCAGCTGGTTCGCGAGCGGATCCTTGACATCGATGGCTTGGCCTTTTTCGTCTGTACCGCCGGCATAGGTGATGAAGGCAGCGATGATCAGCGCAAGCCTTTCCCATGGCTGGCCAGCCTTAAGTCGGTCACGGACGGTGCCAAGGATGCGTTGCGGCAGCTTCTGCGATCCGTCCATGGCAATCTGCGCGGTGCGATGGCTGATGGCGGGATTTGAGTAGCGCTCCAGCAACTGGTCCGCATAAGCGGCAAGATCGGTTCCATCGGGCGCGGGCACGGTCGGGATGATTTCGTTGCGCCACAGGCCGGCAAGGAAATCCCTAAAGACGGGATCGGCCACGGTCTGCGATATGGTCTGAATGCCAGAGAGAAATCCCAGATAGGCAAGTGCAGAATGCGTACCGTTGAGCATGCGCAGCTTCATCAACTCGAACGGTTCGACATCGCCGACGAACTGGGCTCCCGCACGTTCCCAGGCGGGCCGTCCTGCTGCGCCGAAAATATCCTCGATGACCCATTGGCGGAAAGGCTCGTGAATGACCGGCGCGAGGTCTCGAAGACCGGTCAGATCGCGGGCCAGCAGCAGATCATTGTCGGTTGCCGCCGGAACGATGCGATCGACCATGGTGCTTGGAAAAGGGGCATTGCTTTCGATCCATGCGGCGAGGCTATCGTCGCTGAGCGCCGCGAAATCACAAACGAGGCCGCGCAGAAGCTTGCCGTTGGAGGGAAGATTGTCACAGCTTACAATCGTAAACGGCGCAATCCCGCGATCCCGGCGCAACTTCAGCGCTGCGACGAGAAACCCGGGAAGGGAGACAGGCCGTTCGCGATGTTCTACATCATGGACGATATCGGGATGCGCCGGGTTGAGCCGTCCCGTCGCCGGATCATGGCAATAGCCCTTTTCCGTTACCGTGATGGTCACGATGCGGATGCCGGAATCAGCCAGAATGCCGATAAGTCTTTCGGGGACTTCAGGCGCCACGATCGATTGCAGAAGCGAACCCATGATGCGCGGCCGGTCGCCCGAAGCAGAACGCTCGATCGTGGTGTAGAGGCCGTCCTGCGGCTCGAGCCTGTCGCGTTGCGAGGGGCTGCGCAGGCTGACGCCGATAATGCCCCAGCCATCGTGTGTCGCCGGATCAGTCTCGATGGCATCGTCATTATAGATGACGCCATGGGCGCGGAAGAATGCGCCGAGCCCGATATGGACGATGCCCGGCCGCAGTTCTGTCCTGTCGAAGGCGGGCAAGCGCACCTTCGCGTTTTGCAGCGTCTTGCTGTCAAGTCTCTCGCTCATCATCACGCTCAATCAAAGAAAATGGAGGGCAGCCACAGGGACAGCGCCGGGATGAAGGTCACCAGCATCAGCACGATGAGATTGCTGAGGATGAAGGGCAGGACCTCGCGGCTGATGACGCTGAGAGGCACCTTGCCGATATTGCCGGCGACGAACAGACAGATGCCGACGGGTGGTGTCGTCAGGCCGATCATCAGATTGATGATAACAATGATGGCGAATTGCACCGGATCGATGCCGACCTGCAGCGCAACGGCGAGCAACGGCGGAAACAAAATGATGAGCGCGGCGATTGTCTCCATGAACGTGCCGACGAAAAGAAGCAGCACGTTGATCATCAGCAGGATCAGATATTTGTTGTCCGTCACCGACAGCATCGCGCCGGCGATCATCTGGGGGATCTGTTCGCTGGTGAGAATCCAGCCGAACACATTGGCAAGGCCGACCAGAAGGATCAGCGCGCCCGATCCGACAGCGGATTCGAGCATGATGCGGGGCAGGTCGCGGAGCTTGAAACCCTTATAGATGAAAAGACCGACGGCGAAGGCATAAAGCGATGCGACAATGGACGCCTCGGTGGGCGTAAAGATACCGCCGACAATGCCGAACAGGATGATCAGGGTCATTAGCACGGCCCAGAAGGCGGCCTTGCCGGAGATGAAGACCTCGCGGAATCCGACCCATTCGCCCTTGGGATAATTGCGCATCCGCGCAATGATATAGACCGTCAGCATCATGCCGAGTCCCATCATGATACCAGGGATGGCGCCGGCGAGGAACATGCGGCCGACGGACAGGCCGGTCAGCGTGCCGACGATGATCATCGGCACTGAGGGCGGAATGATCGGGCCAACTGTCGAGGCCGCGGCGGTGAGCGCCGAGGCGAAGCCTGCACCATAGCCGGATTTCTTCATGGCCGGGATCATCACCGCGCCGATAGAAGCGGTTTCAGAAACAGCCGTTCCGGAGATGCCGGCGAAGATCATCGATCCGGTGACATTGGCAAGGCCGAGGCCGCCCCTGATATGGCCGACAAGGGCATTGCCGAAGCGGACGATCTGGTCGGTGATGCCGCCATTGTTCATCAGATTGCCGGCCAGCACGAAACCGGGAATGCAGAGCAGCACAAAACTGTCCATGCCCGAATACATGAATTGCGGGACGACCGCCAGATCGATGTCGGCGAGGAACAGATAGACGACGGAGGATATGCCAAGCGTGATGGCGACAGGAACGCCGAGCGCTAGGCAGACGACGAAAGTCCCGAAAAGAGCTGCGACCAGCATTACAGCGTCTCCTGATGTTGCATCGGTTTGCCGAAGCCGAAAAGCCGGGCGAGATAGAAGAAGGCAAGTGAAACGGGGATGATGAGGATGGTGATATAGACGATGACCATAGGCGCGTCGAATGACCGGGCGCGTTCGCCAAAGCTGTTCAGTACATAGGCATAGGCGCCGGGGATAATCGCCAGCGAAAAGACGATGACTGCAAGGTCGACGAGCTTTTCAATTGCCCCTTGTGCTTTGGCGGGCAGCGTCGAGGTGAGCAGATCGACATCGACCAGTTCCCCGTCCAGCGCGGCCAGACCACAGGAGAACGCCACCAGATAGAGCAGGGCGAAGCGCGACACTTCTTCCGTCCAGATCGGCGCCGGAAATCCGGGGATGCGTCCCAGGACCTGCAGGGTGACCATGACGATCAGCACGGCAAAGGCCACGACCGTACCGACCCTGCATAGGACCGTTGCGCCGTCGATGATTTTACCGAACAAGCTTTTCATGGCATCAATCCTTGAAGAATGTGGCCGCCCGATAAGAGGGCGGCCCGCTTTTCGAAACAGCCTGGCGCTTATTTGACGGCCAGTATTTCTTCATAGAGCGGCACGACGCTCGGATCGAGTGACTTGACCACCGCCGCTTTTGCCTTTTCGGCGAAAGCGGCCTTGTCGACTTCGACGAACTCCATGCCCTTGCTCTGCAGTTCGCTTTTGAAGCGTTCTTCATCCGCGAGGAAAAGCTCGCGCTCATAGGCTTGCGCCACCTTGGCGGCTTCTGTCACGGCCTTGCGCTGTTCATCCGTCAGGCGGCCCATCATGCGCTGGCTGGCGACGAGATAGATCCAGCTGCGCACATGATCGGTCATGTTCACATAGCGCTGGACCTCGTAGAAGCTCGCCGAACGGATCAATGCAAGGGGATTTTCCTGGGCATCGATGACGTGGCTCTGCAGGCCGGTGAAGACTTCCGAAAAAGCCATCGGTGTCGGTTTGGCGCCCATCGCCTCCCAGACCGAGACGAACAGCGGAACGTTCGGCACGCGCAGCTTCAGCCCGTTGAGATCATCGGGTGACTTGATCGGCCTGTTGGAAGTCAGTTCGCGCGGGCCACGCTCGAACCAGGTGAGCGGCACCAGCTTGGCCTTGGCTTCGATTTCGGCGGCGATCTTCTCGCCGATCGGCCCCTCGACCACCTTGCGCATATGCTCGCTGTCGCGCAGCGCATAGGGCACGGCGAGCAGTGAGGCGTAGGGCGTCCAGTTCTGCAGGGATTCACCGGTGATGGTGAAATCGACAGTTCCGAGCTGCAGCCCCTTGATCAGATCGGTTTCCTTGCCGAGCTGCTCGTTCGGGAAAACCTGCACCTCGAGTTCGCCATTGGTGCGAGCCTTCACCTCTTCGGCGAATTTCATCGCAGCCTTGTGCCAGGAATTATCTTCGTTGCCGAGATGGCCGAGCTTCAGCGTCTTGGCTTCCGCGAGGCCCGGCGTAAGAGCCGTCAGGGCAACACAGGTGGCGAGCATGGCGGCTAGCACACTGCGTCTTTTCAGGTTCGCCTTGATCATATCATCCTCCCTTGTTAGCGGCGCATGCCGCACTCAAATCAACTAAAATCCAGCTGCACTTTTACCGTTTGCTCAGGAGCCCGCTCGATCAGCACGAAAGCGTCCTTCGCGTCGCTGCCACTGAACGTCTGGGTGATCATCGCTTCCGGCTTCAACTGCCCGCTTTCGAGCCACTCCACCACCTCCGGCAAGAGCCGCCGGCTGAGCCGCGAGCCGACAAGCGTCAGTTCCTTCTTGACGATCTCCTGCTGCGATATGTTGCAGGGTGCGGGCGAAAAACCAAGTACTCCGATCCGCCCGGCCGGGCTTGCGACGCGGCAGGCCTCTTCGAGGAGCGCGGGAACGCCAGCGCCGTCGATCACCAAGGTCGGGCCTAACCCGTCATTTTCTCCGGCGACGCTTGCCGGTATGTTATCCTTGCCTGACTGCAAAAGCCGGTCGGCGCCAAACTGCGCGGCGCGATCGAGACGCCGCCTGTCCGGATCGGCGAGGATGACCCGTGCGCCTTTCAACTTGGCGACCTGCAGAACGGTCAACCCAACTGTGCCGGAACCATAGATGAGAACCGTGTCACGCTCGTTGCATCCGGTGCGAGAAAGGACGTTGGCGGCAATCGAGAACGGTTCGGCAAGTGCAGCCACGGGGATGGGCAGGCTCCTGGAGACTTTCACCGCGTTGGACGCCGGCACGACGACTTCCGAACGGAAACCGCCGTCGCGGTGGACGCCCAGCACCTCGAGATTGGCGCAGACATTGGACCGTCCGACACGGCAGGCATAGCAATGGCCGCAGGATATGACAGGATCGACCACGACATGGTCGCCCACCGAAAGCGCCGTCACGGCAGCACCCGTCGCGGCGATGGTGCCGGCGAACTCATGGCCGATGATGCGCGGATATTTGGCAAAGGGATTGGAGCCGTGCAGGATATGAATGTCGGAACCGCAGATTCCGGCGCTCGCTACCTTGATCCGCACTTCGTCCGGGCCGGGTTCGGCGCGTTCGGCCGCGATGATCTCAAGCGAATGGGGCGCACGCACGCGAACTGCTATCAACTCATCCTCCTCGCATGCATTGCTATTTTTCGGTCAAGTCTCATTTTTGCAATACTTTAATACTACCATGGTAGTATGTCAATACGAGGCGCCTGGCGCGGGGCGAGATACTCAGGCAGCGGAGACAGGAGCGGCGGCGGCTTCAAAAAGATATATATCCGGAGGCTCCAGCGTCAGGGTTGACGCTCTCGATGGAGCGCCTTCTCCACGCTGTTCTGTTGACCGCCATCGTCAGTTCGGTTCAGGGTGACGGTACAGCGGATCAAGGAATTCCAGTCGGGTCCGTGCTCGATGATGAGATGCAGGTCCGATATTTCCTCGAAATAGTGCTCGACACTCTTCGCTCCCTGAACGGAGCTATATTCGATCGTGGCTTTCCAGCGTTTATCGCCGTGCAAAGTAACGACGTTGCTCATCCAGGCATCCCATAGCTTAGGCTGCTCAAAAGGTGATGCTCGTCAAGATGACGTACAACAGCGAGCCGCCCGCGCCGGCAATGATCAAAAAGAGCAGCGAAAGGGCGGGGTCGGCGGTCAGTCGGGCAAAATATCTCAACGGGTGCATCCTTGCCTTGGCGATGAATGATCAACGGGGACCGCTGCGCCGCGGGGCTTGCCAGGCCATGCGCGCGGTCCACATCGGTAGATGTCAGGTGCTTCTGTGAGGTGGAAGACATGACGTCCTCCTTTTTATCGTCGGGCAGGGGTTCCATGGCCCACAGGCGGCGGCATCCCGATGGGTGAAAACTGCCGATGTTTGAACCCTATCAGCATGCGGACCCGGAAGCGAGAATAATCGCCGCGCGGTAGGTTCGGGAACGAATAGTTCCTGACGTGCCTGTTATTTGGCAGCCAAAGAGCCTATATAGGGATATGGCCCCCTATGCCCGGCCGCTGAAAGAACATCCGATGAAAACTCCAGTCTTTTACGACCGCGCCGCTCTTGCGGCCTGACGGGCGTTTGCGCGCGAGGAAAATCGGCGCCGGGGATTCAGGGGACTATCACAACAATGCGCCACGGCCCATACGGCTATAGGTTTTGAGAAGGAAAGATCAGGTGAAGAGTATGACAGCCCACCGTTATGTCCTGGGACAAGTCGTCCGCATGAACAACAAGTTTGGTCTTTCGCCCGAAACGGCGGAAACCTATCGCATTACTGCGATTCTGCCGGCCAGAGAGGACAAACTGCCTCAATATCGCATCCGCAATGACGAGGAACGTTACGAGCGCGTGACGACCGAAGACAGCCTGGAAGCAATTATGGATCAATGATGGCGATGCCATCACACCAGCCGGGATTGCAGCCGCAGCAATGACGAGGCGGCACATCGTGTCCGCTCCCTCGATACCGATGCGCGTCCAGCCATCGCAGTCGACGAGGCCCATAATCTCACCAAATCCATGCAACACGCAAATTGCGGCGGGGCTCGCAGGTCGGGATATGCTGACGGCCGCCGGCCTTCCGCTAGAAGCAAGCCGATACGGGAAAGCCGCTTCACACCTATCCGGGCTTGCTCTAAGGAAATATGATCATGAGATATCTCGGCAGAATTCGCGGCGCGGGTTTTATAAAAAGCAACGGCGACACAATGGCATCCGTGCACTATGATCTTGACGGCTATCTGATGAAGCCGGGACATGTGACCGGCAGCGGCGAAATCCGCATGGCGCCAGAGGCGCTGCGCCAGGCGCTCGGTCGCAACGATCTGTCTCTTTTGACAGAAGACGGACGGCTTCTCAGCCTTCGCTTCTCCGAAAAGCTCCTGCCGGAAGCCAGCGAGACCGCTCATGTGGATGTCTCGGGCGAACTGCCCGCGCAGGCCGAGTGGCGCAACTGACGCATGAAGCAGCGTCCAGTCCTTTGATCCCATAATCGTGTAGTGGTGTTTACTTGATGCCGGAATCCCCACGCGTATATTAATACTTGCCGGACAGAAGGCTACTGCATAGTTCCTTATCTCGGGACAAAATCATGCAGCATTTCTAGGTGTTAGAGCCTCCATGCACGTCCGTTTCGACGAGCGCCGCACTGACTGGCGAGGAGGAGAAAAGCCATGTCGGCATTATCGGATCTGCGATCGCTGACTGCGCAACAACGCAATGTCGTGATCGCCAGTTTCCTCGGTTGGATGCTCGACGCCTTTGATTTCTTCATTCTCGTCTTTGTCATGAAATATGTGGCTGAAGAGTTCGGCACAGACATTGCGAGCGTCACAATCGCCATCACGCTGACCCTCGCCATGCGCCCGGTAGGCGCCGTCATCTTTGGCTATCTGGCGGAGAAATTCGGCCGGCGACCGACTCTCATGATTAACATCATGCTCTATGCAGGGATCGAGTTTGCGTCGGGTTTCGCGCCAACCCTGACGGTGCTGATCATCCTGCGCGCCCTTTACGGGGTCGCGATGGGGGGTGAATGGGGTGTTGGCGCTTCGCTCACCATGGAGAGCATTCCGCCAAAGATGCGCGGGCTCGTCTCGGGTCTGCTGCAGGCTGGCTATCCGGCGGGATATCTTATCGCCTCGCTGGTCTTCTTCCTGTTATTTCCCGTGATCGGCTGGCGCGGCATGTTCATGCTGGGCGCGCTGCCGGCACTTCTCGTACTCTATATCCGCTCGAATGTGGAGGAATCCCCTGTCTTCATGGAACGCAAGAGCAGGACAGAACGTATCAGCACATGGTCCGTTTTGAAGCAGCACGCCAGGCTGTTCGTCTATGCCGTACTCCTGATGACCGCCTTCAATTTCTTCAGCCATGGTACGCAGGATCTCTACCCGACCTTCCTCGAAGTACAGAAGAACCTGTCGACCACCACCGTCGGGACGATCGCGGTTATATACAATATCGGCGCGATCCTGGGCGGCATTACCTTCGGCATGTTCTCCGAAAAAATCGGGCGGCGGCGCGGAATCGTTATTGCCGCATTGCTCGCGCTGCCCGTCATCCCGCTGTGGGTCTATTCGTCGAGCCCTGCGCTGCTGGCAACCGGCGCTTTTTTGATGCAGTTCGCCGTGCAAGGTGCCTGGGGAATTGTCCCCGCCCACCTCAATGAGCTCTCGCCTGATGAATTGCGCAGCACTTTTCCCGGGCTGGTCTATCAACTGGGCAATCTGATCGCCGCCGCCAACGCCACCATGCAGGCCGGGCTCGCCGAACATTATAACAATGACTATGCCTTTTCGCTTGCACTCTTCGTCGCTGTGGTCGCCATCATTGTCGCGCTCCTGGCCGGTTTCGGGACAGAAGCCAAAGGGGTGCTATTCGGGAAAGCCGCGCCGATCCGTCGGTGAGGCTTGGGAAGCATTCTACGCACGTCCGGTTTTTCTGTTGATCGATGGGGGAAGAGTCTGGGCATCGTCCCGGTGCGCTGCCTGATGAGGTCATAGAACCGGCTGATTGAACCAAACCGCATTCATGGGCGATCGCGAGATTGGGTCATCGGCGTCGGCGACGCGCTGCATCGCTTGGCCGACCGGTTTGCCGATGAATTGCATCAGGCGCCCGTCACCTTCCGCGATAGCGCCCCCGCCGACCGGTTAACGCTAAATGCCGAGATCATGCTGAGCGGGTCCACGTAAACACCAGATTGCCAGCTTTTGCATTCTGTTGTACCCGGCAGTACCAGGGAGGGACGGAGATGCCTTTTTCACTTTTCAATTTTGAGAGCAGGCTTGCCGTTGTCACGGGATCAAGCCAGGGGATAGGCTTGGCGCTGAACATCGACATGATGGCAAGCTTATGAGGTCAGTGATGCGGGTTATTGTCATGGGCGTTTCCGGCTCGGGCAAGTCCACGGTCGGCGAAGTGCTTGCAGAAAAGCTCGGTCTGCCGTTTCTGGAAGGCGACACGCTCCATCCGAAAGGCAATGTCGAGAAAATGTCGGCGGGTATCCCGCTGAGTGATGAGGATCGGTGGCCATGGCTCGACCTGATCGGCGCCCGTCTGGCTGAGGCGTCTGACGGCGTCGTCATTTCCTGCTCGGCGCTGAAAAAGACCTATCGTGACCGCTTGCGGCAGAAGGCCGCAGCACCGCTCTTCTTCGTCTTCCTCGACGGAAGCCTTGCCGTCCTGCGTGAACATATGGCGCATAGGACGGGACATTTCATGCCACTTTCCATGCTCGACAGCCAGCTTGCGACGCTTGAACCGCCCATCGGCGAACCCCTCGTGCTGCGACAGGATATCGCCGTGCCTATCGATCATATTGTCGAAACCAGCGCGACCTGGCTACTGGGCAGCGAGGTATGAGCCATCGGTGTCCCGGCTATGCTCCTTTGGTCGCCTTGATGGCATAGCGATGCTGCACAATGCGCGCCATGCCTTTCCAGAGTCCCATATGTCTAGCCTGGGCCCGATGGATCTGGCGCATATCCTTATCGATCGTCACGTTCTGAAATCCTGCTTTTCTCAGGAGATCGGCAACCGCTTCTGCCCGGGCGCCGCCGGAAAAATGAACCCGTGAGAGAATGCTTCGATGGACCTCCGCCATTTGCTGCGAGAATTGTCCAGGTTGAGGGTGGGCAAACCCCAATCGTTGCGAAAGGCTCGCGAGTTTCTGGATAAGCTTTTCGAAGAATGTGACGTTAACGAAATCACCATCGACGATCAGAACAGAGCCGCCGGGCTTGAGAACGCGCAGCCATTCGGCAAATGCGGCTTCCGGGTTCACCAGGGTCCAGACCAGATGGCGGTTTGTGATGACATCATAATGATTGTCCGGCTCCATGGTGTTTTCCGCGTCACCCAGCCGGAACGCAATCTTGCGGTTTTCAGCCTTTGCCTTGGCGCGGGCGCGCTCGAGCATCGGCTCGGCCCAGTCCATTCCAGTGACATCAAAACCGATATCGTCCATCAGCATTGATATGACGCCGGTGCCGCTGGCGAGGTCGAGCGCGGTTCGTCCCTTGCCATCGCCCAGATGCCTGGTGATCAGGCGATACCAGGCAGATCGTTCCTCCTCGGAGAATATTGCGTGACCTGGAGACAGGTCGAATGTCGCCGCACGTTGCGACCAGTACGCCTTGATCTCGTCGCGGAGACCGAAGTTCGATCCGTTTGAGGATCCGTCCATCACCATATCCACCTGCTGCATGTTTGGAAGTCTTCTAAAAAATATATGTTGACGGTGAAAGTCATGAAATAATAGAAGGCACGAGTTTTCCACGGAGTTACGCACGATGCGGTTATTTAGCAAGGCGGCGATTGTCGCCATGGGTTGGCTTGTCACTCTGTCCAGCGGAGCGCTTGCAGACAAGGTCAAGATCAGGGACATAGCCGGTCGCGAGGTCGAGGTAAACGTTCCGGTCAAACATGTCATTCTCGGAGAAGGCCGCCAGGTTTATTTCACCGCCATTCTCGATCGTGACAATCCGTTCAAGCGCGTCGTCGGATGGCGCGACGATCTGCCGAAGGCCGATCCCGAGAGTTATGCCGCATATCTGGACATGTACCCGTCGATTGCTGATCTGCCGACCTTCGGCGGGATGAAAGACGGAACATTCGACATTGAACAGGCGGTGGCTCTCAAGCCCGATGTCATCATCATGAACATCGATGCCAAGATCGCGACAGAAGAGGCTGGGTTCGTCGAAAAGCTCGGCAAGGTCGGGATTCCGGTCGTTTATATAGACTTCCGCGAGAAGCCGATGGAAAACACCGAAGCGAGTATCCGCATCATCGGAGAGCTTTTCAGAAAGCAGGACAAGGCGGAGGAATTCGTCAAGTTCCGCTCTGAGAATATCGCGAAAGTCACCGACGCCCTGGCGAAGTCCAGCGCGCCGAAGCCATTGGTCTTCATGGAGCGCGCCGGCGGCTATTCCGATGATTGCTGCATGTCGTTCGGCGACGAGAATTTCGGCAAGATGGTCGAGATCGCGGGCGGCATAAACCTGGCGAAGGATATCATCCCCGGGACATTCGGCAATGTTAACCCCGAGCAGATCATCGCCTCCAATCCGGACCAGATCATCATTACTGGAGGCAACTGGCAGGGCTATGTGCCGGGTGGCAACTGGGTCGGGGTGGGCTATGGCGCTGATCAAAAGGAAGCACGGCGCAAGCTTGAGGCGCTGACCAAGCGTCCCGCCTTCACGGGGGTGAAAGCCGTCAAGGATAGAAATGTTCACGCCATCTGGCACCAGTTCTACAACAATCCCTATCAATTCGTGGCCATTCAAGAGATCGCGAAATGGCTGCATCCGGATCTGTTCGCAGATCTCGATCCGGTGGCGACTTTCAAGGAACTGCACGAACGGTTTCTGCCCCTTGATTATAAACCGGGCTATTTCGTCTCGCTCAAAGAGGGAGACGGGGAATAATGGCCGTCGTCTCCGAGGATAGCGGATTGCCCGCAGCGCGCGATACATATCGCGCGCTGGTGTTCCGTCGCTCGGTGCTTATTGCGTTGCTTGTTGCGGGGCTGCTTGTAAGCGTATCCGTCGATATGGCGCTCGGACCTGCCAATTATGCGCTTGTCGATGTGCTGGATGCGCTTTTCAACCCCGGTGCGGTGAGCGATCAGCTGCGGGTCGTGATCTGGGATATCCGCATGCCGATCGCGCTGATGGCGGTCACTGTCGGGGCCTCCCTTTCGGTTGCGGGCGCACAGATGCAGACGATCCTCGCCAACCCGCTCGCCAGTCCCTTCACTTTGGGGATTTCAGCCGCCGCAGGTTTTGGCGCAGCGCTCGCTCTCGTGGGCGGCGTTGCGATCTTTCCGTTTGCCATACATTTCATGGTGCCGGCCAATGCCTTCCTGATGGCAATGCTGGCGGCCCTGTTCATCCATTTTGCCTCGACCATGCGTGGCGTGACTGTCGAGACGATCGTGCTTCTCGGAATCGCGCTCGTCTTCACCTTCAACGCGCTCCTGTCACTGCTCCAATATCTCGCTTCGGAGCAGGCCCTGGCAGCCGTTGTTTTCTGGACCATGGGCAGCCTTACTAAGGCGACATGGCCGAAAGTCGCGATAACGGCGGCAACCTTGTTCCTTACCCTTCCGCTTTTCGCGCGGCGCGCATGGGCGCTGACCGCCTTGCGGCTGGGCGAGGACAAGGCGGCCAGCCTCGGCGTCAAGGTGCGTTACCTCCGTTTAGAGACGATGCTGGTCGTCAGCCTTCTGGCAGCCATTCCGGTGTCGTTTGTCGGCACGATCGGGTTTGTCGGCCTCGTGGGACCCCACATCGCGCGCATGCTGGTCGGCGAGGATCAACGATTCTTCCTGCCGGCGTCGGTCCTTTGCGGCGCGCTGCTCCTGTCCGCTACTTCGGTTGCAAGCAAGACGCTCATACCGGGCGCGGTGCTTCCCATAGGCGTGATGACGGCGCTTGTCGGTGTGCCCTTCTTCTTCGTGCTCATTTTCACCCATCGGAAACGCTCATGGTAAGCATAGCGGTTGAACAGCTTGGCGCGAAATATGGCAAGCAGACCGTGCTTGCCAATGTCACCACCGGTATGTTGAAGGGCGGGAGCATGACCGCGGTCATCGGCCCGAACGCGGCGGGCAAGTCCACCTTGTTCAAGCGCATCGCCGGTCTCATATCCGGACCCGGTCTGGTCCATCTGTCGGACACGGTGAAAGGCTCTGAAACCATCTGCTACATGCCGCAGGACACAGGAGCAAACGCAGTTCTGACTGTTTATGAATCCGTGCTGCTCGCGGCCAAGCAGGGGTCGAGCCTGAAGGTTCACGACAGCGAGCTGCGCGAGATCGACCGTATCCTCGCAGCGCTCAGGATCCAGGCGCTTGCCTTCAAGAGCCTCGGCGAACTGTCGGGAGGTCAACGGCAGCTCGTGTCAATCGCTCAGGCGCTGGTCCGCAATCCGGAAGTCCTGCTAATGGACGAGCCGACATCTGCCCTGGACTTGTTCAGGCAGGTCGAGGTTCTCGGCTTCATGAAGGAACTATCCTCGCGATCGGGCATGGCAGTTCTGATAGCGCTGCACGACCTCAATCACGCCTTGCGCTATTGCGAGCAGACAATCGTCATTGCGGATGGCGCCATGATCGTCAGCGGGCCGACTGAAGACGTGATATCGGAGGATCTTCTGCGCGATGTCTACCGCGTCAATGCGCGCATCGAGGCCTGCTCGAAAGGACGCCCGATCGTCATCATCGACGATTCGATTCTTTAATCAGGCTATCCATCGCGAGGCCGCTGCTCCGGCAGATTTGCCAATTATCTGACCCTGGCCGGGGTTGATAAGTTTCATTGCAGACGAAGGGCAATACAGATAATCAGCGGTCGTGCAAAGGAGCACTCCCCCCCAGTTTCAAAATAACCAGCCCCGATCTGTAAATGGCATCAAGCCGTCTTTCAACGAGATTGTACAGCCCTCCGGTTGCTGCTTCAATTTCATTTTTGGTGAAGCCAAGTGTCGTTAACGCGGTCAAAAATTGAAGATATGTGTTCTGCACAATATCTCGACGGTGCTTTTGAAACCCCGTCGGGAAAGGTAGATTATCACTCCATTGATCGACGATATTGCTGATCTGCTTGTATGATACTGTCATGTGCCGCCCCCTTTGCAGGAAAGTACAAATTGAGACCGGGTTTGGCTAGTTAAAATTTTACACTTTTACCACAATTTCAAGCATATCCGCCGTCAGATTGTACGTATAGGTGGAAAGGCTTATAGTATTGTGCCCTTGAACCGCAAGGTTCTGGGTGGCTGGCTCCATGCCCGTCCCGCGAAGTCGTGCGTGGGGCCAGTTCATGTGTTGACGATGCGTTTGCAGCGTCGGCAATGATGATGCCTACCAAATTTCAAATTGACCGGAACATTTTTTATGCCGGTTTGTTTCGATGTCGAGGACATGTCAGGCACGCATATCGCAAAAGCCTCTTGAATGAGACCGTCCCGCCATCTGTTTGCTGTCCCAAATTATATCAGCCCGTGAATAACAAACCACACCAGCTTTGTGCGTGAATATAACTCAACAACAACGAAACAAATAGTAGCGCTTTTAAGTTTTCCTCATAGGAAGAGAAATGATGAAAAACACTGAGACAAAATCCGAGCATGGAGCGAATACCGACTGGATGAATTCTAACGAGCCGATTGACAATACGATCCGATATCTCGCTGAGCATACGGATCTTTCGCCCAACCAGGCAAGAGAACTTATCGAAAAACACGGCACCGATCGGGAGAAGCTCCTGAAAATCGCCAGTACAATGAAAGCGGAGGGTTAACAGGAGACTGGCAAGCGTTTTATCATCGTCGAATTCATGGGATCGACGTCGGCAAATGGCGGTTCTATCTCACCCTGGAGCCACCCACGTCGAAAATACGATGGTCGGCTGCGGCACATTGAATCCAGATTTTGCTCCCGGTTTCGACAGCATGATCGGCCCGGTATTCTGCCACGAGCGGCTGACCGTCGTCGAGTTGGCAATAGAGATATTGGGTGCCGCCCAGATATTCGGCGAAATCGACTTTCGCCGGGATTGCCTCTCCGGCATTTTCCATAACGCTCAGGTTTTCAGGGCGGATACCGAAGGTGATCTTCTCGCCTTCCTGAAGTGTTTGCGCCGCAATCGGCGATCTGATCTTTTGTCCTGCCAATTCGACATAATCGTCGCCGCTCCATGTCGCATCGAGCAGGTTCATCCGTGGTGAACCGATGAATCCGGCGACGAAGGTATTGTCGGGATTTTCATAAACCTCGCGCGGGCTTCCCTGCTGTTCGATACGGCCATTGCGCAGCACGACGATATTGTCGGCGAGTGTCATCGCTTCCGTCTGGTCGTGGGTCACGTAGATCATGGTGTTGCCGAGCTCGCGGTGCAGCCGGGCAATCTCGATGCGCATGGAGACACGAAGCTCCGCATCGAGATTGGACAAGGGCTCATCGAAGAGGAAGACGTCGGGCTTCCTCACGATGGCGCGTCCGATGGCGACACGCTGTCGCTGGCCGCCTGACAGCTGTCCCGGCCGGCGGTCGAGCAGATGGTCGATCTTCAGGATGGAGGCCGCTGAATTGACGCGCGCGTCGATTTCCTCAGCCTTCGTGCGCATCATCTTCAGGCCAAAGCCGAGATTGTCCCGCACACTCATATGCGGATAAAGCGCATAGGACTGGAAGACCATCGCGATGCCACGCTCGGATGGATCCAGATCGGTGACATCACGTCCATTGATCGCGATTTCGCCGTCGGTGACTTCCTCAAGTCCCGCGATCATACGCAGCAGCGTCGATTTTCCGCAGCCCGATGGGCCGACGAACACCACGAAAGAGCCTTCGGCAATCGTAAGGTTGACGCCGTGGATGACATCCACATTGCCGAAGCTCTTGCGGATGTCGGCGAGCACAACACCGGTTCCGGCCATCTTATTCATGGTTCAACTTCCCCGCTCGCATCCAGACGAGCATTTCTCCGGGCGCCCGGTTGTCCCAGAAGGGATAGGGGACGAAACGCGCCGTTGCCTTCCGCTTTTCAGGCGGTGAGGTGCGGTAGAGTACATCGCCCCAATTGGCCTCCTCGCGGGTGGCGGGAAGTTCGAGCGCGACCGCGCCGCGCAATTCGGCGATCTCCGTGGTCTTTGCTTGCGCAACATCACCTTCCAACTCAAGGGCGTTGAGGCCTTCGCCATTATCCACCGCCTCGGCGCAATAGACGAGGGGACCGCGCATCAGCGCGACGCGGCCCGCATCCTGGCGCACCAGCGGATTAGCCCAAAGTGCGCGCGGGATCAGCGGAATATCGAGATCGACATGATCGCCGGTTTTCCATTCGCGTTCAATGCGGGCATAGCCCTCGACCGTAATCCTGGTTAAATCGAGCGCCTCGCCGTTGACCCTGATGGAAGCACCGCTCGCCCATTCGGGGATGCGAAGCGACAGAGCGAAGCGGGCAGGCTGGCCCGTCGAGATATCGAACCGTATTGCGCCATCCCAGGGATAGCGCGTCTTCTGCGCGAGTTCGATCCTGGCGCCGTCCATTTCAAAACTGGCCTTGCTTTCCCCATAGAGATGCACGGCAATCTCGTCATCGGCGACGGCATACATATAGGAGCCGATCGAGGCGAGCAGGCGCGCGATGTTCGGCGGGCAGCAAGGGCAATGGTGCCAGGTCCAGCGGTGGTGCTTGCCAGCGCTTTCCAGCGGATTTTCGTAAGTGAAGGTCTTGCCGTCGAGTGAGAGGCCGGCCATTGCGCCATTATAGAGCGCCTGCTCCATAATATCGCCATAGCGCCGATTCGGCCCGCGCCCAAGCATGCGATTGGCCCAGAAGACCAGGCCGACGGAGGCGCAGGTCTCCGCATAGGCGCTTTCGTTCGGCAGATCGTAATAGTCGGTGAAGCCTTCGTTCGAAGCCGCGGGGCCGATGCCGCCGGTCACATACATCTGCTTGGTGGTCAGGTCGTCCCATAGCGTTTCAAGCGCGGAGGTCAGCGTGTCGTCCTTATATTCAGTGGCGATATCGGCCATACCGGAATAAAGATACATGGCGCGAACGGCATGGCCTACGACTTGTCTCTGCTCCCGCACCGGTAGATGGGCCTGGCCATATTCATAGGTTTTCTGAATGAAGTCCGCGGGGTCGCGACCGTCGCGAATGGCTTCCTGGTCAAAAAAATGCGGCTCGGTTCCGCGTTCGTCGATGAAGAACTTGCAAAGGTCGAGATATTTCTTCTCACCGGTCACGCGGGCTAGCTTGACCAGCGCCAGCTCGATTTCCTCGTGACCGCAATAGCCGCGAAGCTGGCCCTCACCATGGCCGAAGACGGTGATCAGATAGTCGGTGTAGCGGCACATGATATCGAGCAGCTTGCGTTTGCCGGTCGCCTGAAAGTAAGCAACCGCGCCCTCGATCAGATGGCCGCCGCAATATAGCTCGTGATGATCGCGCAGATTGGTCCAGCGGCGGTCGGGTTGTACGCGCTGGAACCATGCGTTGAGGTAGCCGTCCTCGTCCTGCAGTTTCTCGTAGAGATCGATGATGGCATCGACGCGAGCCTCGAGTTGTGGATTCGGCCGGCGATAGAGCGAATATGCAACGGTTTCGATCGACTTCCCGAGATCGCTGTCCCAGAACATCTGCGTCGTGCCGCCCCAGGGCTGGATGGGGATGACGATGCCGGGGCTGGGCTCGTTCATATCGATTGCCTGCACCATGCCCGCTTCGACGCAGCGGTTGAGAAGCGTTTCGGCGGTGGAATTGCAGATCGCATCCTGGCGGTCGCCGAACAGGCCCGCAATCTCGACACTCGGGACGGGAAGGGGGCGGAACTGGCGGTCTCTTTTCAACTGGGTCATGGCTTGTCCGTTTTATTAGAGAGTTATTTGACAGCGCCGGCCATGAGCCCGCGCATGTAATAGCGTTGCAGGAGCAGGAAGACGATGAGGCAGGGGATCGTCATGACGGCGACGCCCGCCTGTACCGCCCCCCAGTTGATGGCGCCGAGGCGTCCCGCGCGCACCGCCATCATCAATACCGGCAGTGTATATTTCTCATTGCTCGAAAGCAGCACGAGAGCGGCGAGGAACTCGTTCCAGGCATTGAGGAAGGCGAAGATCGCCACCGTTGCGACGCCCGGCAGGACCAGCGGCAGCAGGACGCAGACGAGCAGCCGAAGATCGCGCGCGCCGTCGATGCGCGCCGCTTCCTCGATCTCCTTCGGCACGGCGTCAAAGGCATTGCGCATCATGAACACCGAGAAGGGGAGTTGCAGTGTGACATAGACGAGCGTCAGCCCGATCAGCGAATTGCTGAGGCCCAGCTTGGCGAGAATGATGAAAAGCGGCGTCAGGATCGACTGGAAGGGGATCATCAGCGTCGCGATGATGAGCACGAACAGAACATTCTTCAGCGGGAAGCGATAGCGCGAAAAGCCATAGCCCGCGAGCAGGCTGACGACGACCGTCAGCACCACGGTTGCGAGCGATACGGCCAGCGAATTGACCGTGTGCTGCCAGACGCCTGCGCCAAACGTATCCAGCGAGCGATAAGAATCGAGGCTGAAGCCGTCTGTCGGCCAGGGCGGGATTGCCGGCTGACGGGCCTGCGTGCCGTGCCTGAACGAAGCAAGGAATGTTATAAACAGTGGCGCGAGGAAGAAGAGCGCAATGGCAATGCCTGCGCCATGATAGGCTATCTGCCCGCGAAACGCCTTTCGTGCGCGGCGTGTCCTGGAAGCGATCATGGCCGCTCCTCCCCGATCCGCAGCAACCGAAGCTGGACGATGCTTATCAGCACCAGAATGACCAGAAGAGCAATCGAAAGCGCTGCCCCATAACCCAGATTGAACGACACAAAGGACTGGTTGAAAATGTAGTAGACGACCGAGATCATCCGGTTCTGCGGTCCGCCCGATGTCATGATGTAGAACTGGTCGAAGGCGAGGATCGAGCCTGTGACCGAAATGATCAGCGCCAGCGCGATCGTCCGGCGCATCAGCGGCAAAGTGAGGTGCCGGAAGCGCTGCCAGCGCCCCGCGCCATCGATGCGCGCCGCTTCGGTCAGTTCCGCCGGTATCGCCTGCAGCCCCGTCAAAAGGATGATCATGGTGAAGCCCGCGATCTTCCACACCACCATGATGATGATCGTTAAAAACGCGCTGTCAAAGCTCGCTAGCAGGTTCGGGCTTCGCTCAACCAGCCCCAGCGCCTTGAGCGCGGGGCCGATAAAGCCACTATCGACATTGGCCAGCCACACCCAGAGCAGTGAGGCCGTTGCGAGGCCAATGACGACGGGAAGGAAGATGACGGTACGATAGGCGCCGACGAACCGGCGTTGCTTTTCCACGAAAATGGCAAGCGGAAAGGCAACTGCGAAGATCGCGATCGTAACAATCACAGTGTAATAGGCGGTAAAGCGCAACGCTGACATGAAGCGGACATCATTGAACATCCTGGTATAATTGCTGATGCCGATCCAGCGCGAGGTTCCCATCAGCGGCCAGTTGTGCAGGCTCATCCATCCGGTGAATATGACCGGCACGACGAAGAAGACGATGACGAGGAGCATCGCCGGAGCGATATAGAGAAGTCCCCGCCATTGCGTGTTCTCCCGCCGTCTGCGCGAGGACAATGGCTGCTTTTGACCAGAACCGGTCATCGAATGCTCCGCATTTACTCTTGAAATCGGCCGGAAGGCTGTCGCGCCTTCCGGCCAGCCGACTGGCGAGGCCTATTGGGCGTTATCGATGATCGACTGCATCTCGCTCTGCGCGTTCTGGAATGCGGCATCGACATCGTCACCGTAAATCGCGGCATTGGTGAAGGTGGCCCATGGCCCGTTGGCGCTGTTGATCAGATCGTTGAACTGCAGCGTATAGGGTGTCTTGGCGACGCCGATCGCCTGGAGACCAACCTGCATGCGCGGATCTAGACCTTCCAGCACCTTATCGGCAATATCGCCGCGTGTCGGCAGGCTGCCATATTGGGCCATGACCTTCTGGCCTTCCATCGAGTAAACAAATTCGAGGAATTCCTTCACCGCATCGAGCTTTTTGGTTCCCTTGGTGACGACGAAATTGTCACCGCCGGCGAAGGATGACGTGCCTCCGTCGATGCCCGGAATGAGCGTGACGCCGAAGTTGATCTCGGGGTGTTCCGTCACAAGCGTGCCGATGGCGAAGGCGCCAAGGCTTTGCTGGCCGATCTTGCCACTGGTGAAGCTCAGGAAGTTCACACCATTATCGCTCGCAGCGCTAGCCGGAACGAGGTCCTTCTTGACCATGCTGCGATAGGCATCCACCGCCTTGCGCATGTGCGGCGTGTCGAGTGTTGCCGTCTTGCCGTCGGCGGAAAGAATGTCCGCGCCCGAACCCCAGACCAGCGGCGTGAAGGTGAAGATCATGCAGCCGCCACAGCTGCCGCCCGAGAAATAGAAACCATAGGTATCATCGCCGATTTTGCGGATCTTTTCCGCGTTGGCTTCGATTTCTCCCCAGCTCGCTGGCGCTTTCTCGGGGTCGAGGCCAGCCTTCTTGTAAAGGTCCTTGTTCCAGGCGAAGACCGACGTCTCGACCGAAAGCGGCAGGCCGTAGACACGGTCCTGATAGGTGCCCAGCCGGACATGGGATGGCGAAAGCGAATTGAAATAGGGGAGTTGCTTGGCCCAATCGGTCAAATCTTCCAGTTGGCCCGCGGCGGCGAAGGCCGGCGTATAGATCAGATCCATCGAAAGCGCGTCGGGCGCCTGTCCGCCGGCTATAGCGGTCGCATATTTCTGCACCAGTTCGGAGAAGGGCACCTCGGTCGCCGCAACCTTGTTTTCATGGCTGGCGTTATAGGCTTCCACGACTTTTTTGAAGGAGTCGCCGACGCCAGTGCGAACCCACATATTGATTGTCTCAGTAGCCGATGCCCCGGACATGAGGCAGAGTGTGGCGACGATTGTTGCCGCCAATAAACGCTTGATCATGATTTTCCCTCCCAAAATGGCGCGCCTCCCGCGCCGGCTGCATTCAAACTTTCTTGCCAGCTCCGGCCCTCTTATGCAGGAATCTTGCCGCCGCCGCACGAGGCCCGCACGATCAGGCGGCATGGCAATTTCCTCACACCGGTCACCACCGGCTGGCCTTCCGCCATTGCCAGAACGGTCAATCCCGCCTCGCGGCCAAGTGCCTTCAATCCCATATCCACCGAGGTCAGCGGCGGCCGTGTTTGGTCGGCCATGATCTCCCAATTGTCAAAGCCGACGACCGACACATCCTCAGGCACGCGGGTGCCCCGCTCGCGCAGGGCATCAATGACGCCACGGGCAATCTGGTCATTGCCGCAGAACACCGCGTCCGGCTTTTCACCGGCTCTGCTCCAAATCCTTGCAACGGCTTCACGGCCCCAGCTTTCCGCCCAGATACCGTACATCACCGGCTCCATATCGCCCGCGACCTCTTGGTATGCACCGGCGCGCTCGCGCACCGAAAAGAAACTCTCCGGCCCGGTAATGTGGGCGATCCGGCGGCGCCCCAATTCCATGAGCCATTCGACCGCGAGCCGCGCACCCTGCGCGTCGTCCGACCGGAAGGTCACGCTGCCAGGAGGGCCTTCCGTGTAAGCGTAAACCACCGGCACCGGCAGGTCTGAAAGGTCGACAGGCAGAGACCGGTCAAGCCGCTTGCCCGACGCGATGATGCCATCCACCTGTTTGTCGAGCATGGCATCGACATGGATCTGCCCCAGTGCCGGATCGTCCTCGATCGCACACAGGAAGACCGAAACGCCGTGATCGACAAGGGCTTCCGAAATGCCTGACATGACAGGCAGGGTGAAGCGTCCATAGGTATCGTTGGTCAACAGGCCGATGGTGAAGCTTCGCTTGCTCAACAGGCCCCGCGCCAGCGCATTTGGCCTGAAGCCGATCTCTGCGGCGACGCGCTTGACCCGTTCCCGCGTTTCCTCGCCCACGCGGCCGGTATTGTTCAGAGCCTTTGACGCCGTGGAAATGCTTACGCCCGCAGCAGCGGCAACGTCATGGATGGTTATCCGTCCTTTTTTTGCCCCCTCCAGATCCAGTTCAGCCTCCATCCTTTTGCATGAGAAAACCTTTTCTCACCAAAGTTGTCAAGAGGGAAAAGGTTTTCCCTTAAAGCGCTGAGGATAAGGGAGGAGGGCGGATCTGTGGCGCTCAAGATGCGGTGACTAAAGTGTACCGGGGCACAATTGGTAGGTGCCCCGCTCACGAAGAGCAGGGCAGGTCTCAGAGGGCCGACGATGAACCGAATTGCCGGTGAAGGGTTTCCAGCACCCGTGCGTCAGCGCGCCGCCCAGTTGGCACCGCGGCGGAAAATCGTCCGCATTTGCGGGACGTCGAACTCGCTGGCGACATGGCCCAGGGAAGAATAAAAGACGCGGCCCTTGCCGTGCTTGCGTTTCCAGACGACCGGCATCACCACGCCATCGATCCACGAGGCGTGATCACCATTGAAGCGTGTCGTCGCCAGTACTTCATTCGATGGATCAACATGCAGGTAATACTGTTCTGATTTATAAGGAAAATCGCTGATACCTTCCATCAGCGGATCGTCCGGCCGTGCGATATTGACGGTATAATCGATAATATTGCCGGGGTGCGCCACCCATTGGCCGCCGATGATGAACTGGTATTCCACGCTTTCGCGGAAGGCATCGCCCGCGCCCCCGTGATAACCGGCAATGCCGACGCCGTTTTCGACGGCAGCCGAAAGGTTCTTCACCTCCTCCTTCTCGATCTTCGACATGGTCATGATCGGCACGATCAGCGAGAGGTCATGAATCGAGGGATCGGCAAAAGCCTCTGTGCTGTGCTCGAGATAGACCTTGAAGCCGTCTTCCTGCAGCATGTCACGGATGATATGCGCACATTCCTGCGGTTCGTGGCCACTCCAGCCGCCCCAGACGATGAGTGCTTCACGCATGATATTTTCCTCCAGATTTTTAGCGTCCGATATGGCCGCCGATGAGTGACTGGGATAGCGGCGCGGGTCGTTCCGTTTGGGTCGTGATCGCGATTGTGGTGCCGGTTTCGGCGGCGGTGTGGAAGGCTTCCATCACCTCCAGTACATGCAAGGCGAGGCTGCCGCTTGCCCGGTGCGGCCGGTTCGACCGGATGGCATGGGCCATGTCGGCGACGCCGATTGAGCGGTAATTGCCATCGGCATAAGGTTCGCTCGTATCGCAAGGCTCGAACGTACCGCCCTTCTTGAGCAACTCGACCTGGCCGCCGAAATGGTTCGGATCCGGCACGATCAGCGTGCCCTCGGTTCCGTAGATTTCCAGCGGCACATGCTTGTGCCCGGCGACATCGAAGCTCATGCCGATCTGCACCACCGCGCCATTCTCGAACGCCATTACGCCGGCGACATGCGTCGGCACATGCACCGGTATATGCTCGCCATGGCGCGGCTGGCTGGTGATCACGCGCTCATTGCGCGGGGCCATGGCAAAACCGGCAACCCTGGCGACCGGCCCAAGCAGATTGACCAGATCGGTGATATAGTAGGGGCCCATGTCGAGCATAGGTCCGCCGCCGATCTCGTAGTAGAAATCAGGGTTTGGGTGCCAGCGCTCGTGGCCAGGGCACATGAAGTTCGCGGTGCCGCCGACGGGCTGTCCAAGCGCGCCGGAATCGACGATGGCGCGCGCCGTCTGATGCGCTCCGCCGAGAAACGTATCGGGCGCGGCGCCGATGCGCAGATCGCGGGTGGCGGCGAATGCGGCGAGCTTCTTGCCCTCAGTGAAATTGATGCCGAGCGGCTTTTCCGAATAGGTGTGCTTGCCGGCTTCCAGTGCCTGCATCGCCACCGCCACATGCGCCTTGGGAACAGTGAGATTGACGATCAGTTCGATCGACGGATCGGCGAGGAGTTCGCCGATATCGCGGGCGGGTACGTTGAACTCCGCCGCGCGCTGATCGGCAAGGCTGCGGTTGAGATCGGCGATGCCGCGAATGTCGAGAATGGGGAAGGAGGTCATTGCCTTCAGATAGGCCGACGAGATATTGCCGCAGCCGATGATGCCAAGCCCAAGTGTTTCCATCAGTCTCCTCCAAACCGAAATGTAAAGTGCGGGGCAGATGCCCGAAGCATTAAAGGGCTGGTGCCGGCCCCGTCGTTCCCCAAGGGGATTCGTAGAGTTCGCACAGCGCGACCACTGCCGCCCCTTGCGCCCAGGTCTCGTCGGCGGATTCGTCAAAGATGAGTTCCGCGACGGCCTGGATCGAGGGCGGAATGGCGCGCCTGTAAGCGTCACGCAGGCTGTCGAGAAAAACGGATCCAAGCGATAGGGTCGATCCGACGATGATGACGCGCGGCGGGCCGAAAAGGGTGACGATATTGGCGACCGCAAGCCCTACAGCTTCTCCAGCATGGGTCGCGGCTGCAATCAGCCTATCGTCCTCGGCGGCAATCAGTGTCTGCGCAAGCGCCATGCCGCGTCCGAGCCGCATGGCCTCGGCCAAGCGCCCGCCACCATCGGGCTGATCGCCAAGGACGGCGTTCTCGCCGGCAAGCGCTGAAAGCCGCACGATGTCCTGCGGCCCGATACCCAGCACAAGGTCGCCGAGATTGTGGCTGAGGCCGCCGGCACCGCGAAAGAGCTGACCGTGATGCAGCACGCCGAGGCCGAGCGTCTGCTCCAGCGAGACGAGCACCATATCGTCGAGATCGCGTGCCTTGCCAAACCAATGATGTGCCAGCGCAATCGCGTGCGCGTCGCTCTCGACGATAGTCGGCACGTTTAGCCGGTTCGTCATCTCGCTGGCGAAATCGACATTTGCCTCCCGGAAGATCGGGCTCGAGCGGACATGGCCGGTGCGGTGCTCAATGACGCCGGGCAGGCCGATGCAGATGGAATCGACATCACCGAGCGACAGCCCGGCATCGACCACGCATCGCCGCACCCCATCTTCGATAAGGTCTGCGATGACGGCGATCGACTGGCGGTTGACGCGGATCGGCAGGGTCAGGTGCGACAGCACCTCGCCGCAGAAATTGGTGACGACGAAGACAATGCAATGCGCCGCGATCTTGGCGCCGACGACGCGTGCTGCATCGGGATTGAGCTCCAGCATGACGCGCGGCCGGCCGCGCGCGGCGGCATTGCGGAGATCGCCTTCGTGGCGCGTCAGGATCAGCCCGTCATCGAGCAGCGCGCCCGTGATCGCCGAGACGGTGGTGGTGGAAAGCTCGGAGCGCTCGCTGATTTCCACCCGCGAAATGGGCCCATGCCGGCGGATGGTGTCCAGCACGTTGAAGCGATTGATCGCTCGCATAAGTTCGGGATCGGCTGTCTTCATGATCTGGCAGGTTACTCTTTTGGTCCGATACAGCTGCGGGAATGATTTGGCCGGAATGCGAATTAAATAACCGAGAATGCCCATAGCCTGTCAAGCAAATTGGCACAAAATCCGGAATCCTCGTTGACTTTCGCGCTAACGTCAGTTGAATTAATCCGTATTGGGGACAAATTGGTGAGGAATGTTCCCCGGGAGGAGACTGCGATGATCCATCTCTATGGGAAGGCGCCCCTTCGCGCCAGAAATCTATCAGCCCTTGTAGCCGCGACCGGACTGGCATTTCTCTCGGGTACGGGCGCAAGTGCGGCCCAGACCGTGGTCAAATGGCTGCATTTGGAAACAGTACCGTCCTATGTGAAAGTCTGGGAAGACATTGCCGCGAAATACGAAGCCGCGCATCCTGATGTGGATATTCAGCTGCAATTCCTGGACAACGAGGCATTCAAGGCCAAGCTTCCGACGCTTCTCCAGTCTGAGGACGCACCGGATTTCTTCTATTCCTGGGGCGGCGGCGTGCTGAAGCAGCAGTCCGAAACCGGGACGCTGATGGACCTGAGCGACGCGATGAACGCCGATGGTGGCGCCTGGGTGAAGACGTATAATCCAGCCGCCGTAAAGGGCTTCACCTTCAATGAGAAAATTTTTGCGGTCCCCTACAAAATGGGAACTGTGAGCTTTTTCTATAACAAGGCGCTTTTCGATAAAGCTGGTGTGAAGGCCGAGGGCATCAAGACCTGGGATAATTTCATCGAAGCCGTCAAGACGCTGAAAGCGGCTGGAATTACCCCGATCGCCGGCGGCGGCGGCGACAAGTGGCCTTTGCATTTCTACTGGAGCTATCTCGTCATGCGCAATGGCGGACAGGAGGTCTTCTCGGCCGCCAAGAACAAGGAGGGCGAAGGCTTTCTGGACCCGGCGATCATCAAGGCCGGCGAGCAGCTTGCGGAACTGGGCAAGCTTGAACCCTTCCAGGGCGGCTATCTCGGCGCCACATGGCCCCAAACCCTCGGCGTCTTCGGTGACGGCAAGGCGGCGATAATCCTCAGCTTTGAGAACACCGAGGCGAACCAGCGTACCCAATCCGGCGACGGCAAGGGGCTTGCGTCCGATAATATCGGCCGTTTTGCCTTTCCCGTGGTCGAAGGCGGCGCGGGTGCCGCAACCGATACGCTGGGCGGTCTCAATGGCTGGGCCGTCACCAGGAAAGCGCCGCCGCAAGCGCTCGATTTCCTGCGTTATCTGACCGATAAGGACAATGAGCGCATCCAGGCAGCGGCCGGGATGATCATTCCCGCGGCCCTAGGCGCGGAAGACGGTATTGCTGATCCGCTGATGCGCGCTTCGGCGGACCAACTCGCTGCCTCTACCTGGCATCAGAACTATTTCGACCAGGATCTCGGACCGGCGGTCGGCCGGGTGGTCAACGACGTCACCATCGAAATCCTCACTGGCCAGATGTCGCCGGAGGAGGGCGCCCAGATGATCCAGGATGCGCTCGAACTCGAGTAGCGCGGATCGGTTCGCCGGCAACCGACATGGTTGCTGGCCTCCCGTTCCAGGATCAGCTCCCGCGTGAAGGAGATTATGGGCATGACCGACGCAACCGCCACGATGAGGGCGCCATCAGCCACAGTTGCGGCCAGGAAGACACGCTACAGGAGCCCCGCGGTGCGTGGACGCCTGCCGGTGCTCCTGTTCTTCCTGCCGCCGGCGCTCTTGCTCTTCACGCTCTTCGTCATCCTGCCGATGGGCGAGGCCGCCTGGTACAGCCTTTACCGGTGGAACGGCTATGGGGCGCCTGAGCATTTCATTGGCCTGCGCAATTTCGAGGTGCTGTTCAACAACGCCGCATTCTCGCGCGCGCTGATCAACAACGGCCTCATCATCCTCACGTCGCTCCTGCTGCAGATCCCCCTGGCGATCTGGCTCGCAACGATGCTCGCACACCGGATCAAAGGCGCGGTGACCTTCCGCCTGATTTTCTTCCTGCCCTATGTGCTTGCGGATGTCGCCGCCGGGCTCATCTGGCGGTTCGTCTATGATGGCGATTACGGGCTTTTTGCCGCCATCTCGGGTTTCTTCGGCGTCGTTACGCCCTATGTGCTGGCGGACAAGAATCTCGCGATCTACGCGGTTCTCGCGGTGGTCATCTGGAAATATTTCGGCTTCCACATGATGCTTTTCATCGCCGGCCTGCAGGCGGTGGACAAGAACGTGCTGGAAGCGGCCGAGATCGACGGGGCGACCGGCTGGCAGAAATTCCGCTATGTCACGCTACCACTGCTCGGTTCCACCGTGCGAATATCGGTCTTCTTTGCGATCATCGGCTCGTTGCAACTCTTCGACCTGATCATGCCGCTTACGGGCGGCGGCCCGTTAAACGCCACGCAGACCATGGTGACCTTCCTCTACACCTATGGCGTAACGCGCATGCAGGTGGGCTTGGGCAGCGCTGTCGGCGTCATCCTCTTCGTCATCTGCGTTACGCTCGCCTTCGGCTACAAACGGATATTCATGCGCCATGACTGACACAAGTATTTCAGGCACATCCGTCCGCATGAATGCGGGCACCCGCATCTATCTCTATGTTTCGCTGTCGCTGGTGGCGGCGCTGGTTCTGGTGCCGCTGCTTGCCACTGCCCTCGGCGGCTTCAAGTCTCTCGGCGAATTGCGCGTCAACCCCTTCGGCCTGCCGGCGCAATGGCACTGGTCGAACTATCTCGATATCCTGTTCGGCGACCGCTACTGGCGGCAGATGATCAACTCGCTGTTCATCGCCATCATGACGGTGTTCCTGACCGTGGTGGCATCCGCGATGGCGGCCTTCACTCTCGCCCACGTAAAGTTCTTCGGCGCTGGTCAGTTACTGAATTACTTTCTCATCGGGTTGATGTTTCCGGCGGCGACCGCCATTCTGCCGTTGTTCATCCGCATCCGCGATCTCGGCCTGCTCGATACCTATTGGGGAGTGATCCTGCCTCAGGTCGCCTTTGGTCTAGGCATGAGCATCCTGCTCTTTCGCAACTATTTTCGGAACCTGCCCGACGAGCTGTTTCAGGCGGCCTTCGTCGATGGCTGCGGCTACATCCGCTTTTTCTGGCATATCTCGCTGCCGCTCTCGCGGCCGATCATCGCCACCGTCGGCATCATCTCCTTCGTCAATAGCTGGAACAGCTACATCCTGCCGTTGATCATGCTGAACACGGAAACGAAGTATCCCTGGCCGCTCGGCATCATGGTCTATCGCGGTGAATTCGGCACGCAGTGGCAACTCGTGCTCGCCTTCATCACGCTGACGATCCTGCCCACCGTCATCGTCTTTTTTCTAGCCCAGAAGCACATTATTGCGGGCCTGACGGCCGGCGCGGTAAAGGGTTGAGGAGTTATCATCATGGCATCCGTAGAACTCAACGACATCCGCAAGTCTTATGGCACGCTGGAGGTAATCCACGGCGTCTCGCTGTCGATCGATGACGGCGAATTCATCGCACTCGTCGGCCCCTCGGGCTGTGGAAAATCCACTCTTCTGCGCATGATCGCCGGTCTTGAGGAAATCACCAATGGGGAGGTGATGATCGCGGGCAGGATCGTCAATCCGCTCACCCCGCGCGAGCGCAACATTGCCATGGTCTTCCAGTCCTATGCGCTTTATCCGCATATGAGTGTTGCCGGGAACATGGGTTTCAACCTCAAGCTCTCCGGCGTCCCCAAGCCGGAGATCGAGAAGCGGGTGAGCGAGGCCGCGCGTATGCTGGCGCTCACCGATCTGCTCGACCGCAAGCCTAGCCAACTTTCCGGTGGCCAGCGCCAGCGCGTCGCCATGGGACGCGCCATCGTCCGCGATCCTGCGGTATTTCTCTTCGACGAGCCGCTTTCCAATCTCGATGCGAAGCTCAGGGTGCAGATGCGCACCGAAATCAAGTCGCTGCACCAGAAGGTGGGCACGACCTCGATCTATGTCACCCATGACCAGATAGAGGCGATGACGCTCGCCGACCGCATCGTGGTGCTTCATCAAGGTAATATCGAACAGGTCGGTACGCCGCTCGAACTCTATCGCCAGCCTGCCAATCTATTTGTGGCAGGCTTCATTGGCTCACCGGCTATGAATATTCTCGATGGCGTCGTTGATGCAGAAAATGGCGAACCCGCCGTCCGGCTCGGTGACGGCTCGGCGGTCAGGATTGCGCCACAACGAAACGTCCGGCGCGGCCAGTCCGTGAAAATTGGCCTGAGGCCCGAGCATTTCGTCTCGGTCGGCTCGGGCAGCATCATCTCGGGCCGAACGCTGCTGGTGGAGCCCACAGGCGCCCAGACCCATGTCCTCTTCGAATTTGCCGGCAGCCAGATAACCGCAATTGTCGATGGCGATCATCCGGCTCGCTACGGCGCGTATTTCGAATCCGTCGCCGATGGTGAGAAGGTTTATGTGTTCGATGGTGCGAGCGGGGTAGCGCTGTAGCTCCCTGGTCGATCACAGGGCGCGTATAACGGTCTTTGGCACGATAGCCCAATGGCTGCCGGTTCGATGGTGCCGGCCCTCAAATACTTCGCGATCGTATTGCGCACGCCAGTCGCCCGCGTTGGGAAAAGGGTCGCGTATACCCGGCCGCAAATCATCGTCGGCTTGCTGGTGCTGGGGCTGCGGGGCATCTTGGGCGGTGCCATGATCGCGCGGTTGCCGATCGACCCTATCACCGTCTGCGCCTGCGGATCGCAACCTCGGTTTTGATCGCGAAAGCCATGTCACTGTTCTTCTTGTTTCCAATGAACACAAAGTGGCATGATCGACTGGATTCCGTCCATCTGCTCATTTTCCAGCAAAAACGGCATAATTCATGTTCTGATGCTTGGTCAAATGGGAAGGCGCCTGCTATGCGGAACGCAGCAATACAGGGAGGACTTCCAGCAATGTTTCGTTCAGCCATCAAAGCCACGCTCGCCTCGGCCTTGGCCGTTGGCGTCGCCGCCACCGCCGCCACCGCCGCAAGCGCCGAAACCCGGGTGACCTACAAATCCGCCAAGGCCGGCTCGTCATATTACCAGATGGGCGTCGAGATTGCCGAGGCGATAAAGAAGGGCACCCACGGCAAGATCATCATGACCATCGAGGAAAGCCAGGGCTCGGTGCAAAATGTGATGGAAGTGCGCGCGCGGGGCGGGGACTATGTCTTCACGACGCCGCCCGCACTGGTCGGCGCGGCGCAAATGGGGACCGGGGCCTTCAAGGGCAAGGGCGATCCGAAATTTGCCGATATCCGCGGCCTGTTCCCGATCCCGTCGCTCACCATGCACTTCGTCATGTCGAAGGCGTCAGGAGCGCAGGATTTCGCCGGCATGGAGGGCAAGACCATTTTGCTCGGCAAGGGATCCTTCGGCGCGACGGAGGGCGAGAAATATCTCGGCCTGTTCAGCCTCGATGGCAAGGTGAAGATCGCCGATGCGGAACTTTCGAACGCCGTCGCCGCGCTGAAGAACGGCCAGATCGACGGGTTCGTCACCGCCGGCTCCTGGCCTGCGCCGAACGTTTTGGAGGCCGCGGCAAGTGTCGATGTCAACATCCTGTCGTTGACACCGGAGCAAATCGCTGAAACGAAGCGCGCGCCATTGACGATCCCTGCCGGTGTCTACGCCGGCCAGGACAAGGACATCCTGACGACGTCTCTGCCTGTCGTCGCCTATACCACGACGGCGATGGACGAAGAGGCCGCCTACCAACTCACCAAAACCTTTTGGCAACAGAAAGAGGCGATGAGCGGTTCGGCACCTTGGTGGAAGGGCGTCGACAAGAGCTTGATGGCCAATATAGCCGGCAAGCTGCATCCCGGCGCCATCCGCTACTACAAGGAAGCGGGTTTTGAACTGGCTGAAGGTCAGATGTAAACCTCGTGCTCGCGAAGCGTGCGGCGGATGCCGCGCTCTTCACTTTGCCTTCCGCTTTTTCGTTCCACTGTGATCGTCCCCAACCTGATCGTCCCATGACCAAACGCATTCTTCCTGCGGCTCTTGCCGGGCTGCTCGTCGCCTTTCATCTGGGGCTGATCTTTTCCGGCCTCGTGCCGAACCTCGTCAGCCGACCGTTGCACATGGCGCTGATCCTGCCATGGCTCTTGATCTTCGCGCCTTCGACCGGCCTGAAGCGCCTTTCCGGCTGGGTGCTGGCGATTGCGGGGATCGCGGCGTGTGTGTGGCTGGCGTTAAACGAGCAGAACCTTGCCGACCAGTATGGCTTTCTGGAAGGTCCCATGCAGATCGGGATCGCCGTCACGCTGCTCATCGTGGTTCTGGAGACAGCGCGCCGGGCCATCGGCTGGGCGCTGCCCGGCGTCGCCGCGCTGGCGCTGCTCTACGGCCTGTTCGGCCAATATATTCCAGGCGAGTTCGGCCATGCGGGAACGCCGCTGGCAAGCTTCCTCGGCACGCTGACAATCGCCGAGGGCGGGCTGTGGGGCAGCCTGACCGGGGTCTCGGTCGGCACGGTCGCGATCTTCGTCATCTTCGGCGCGGTGCTGAATGCGGGCGAGGCGGGGCGCGGCTTCATGAATGTGGCGGCGGCCGCCGCTGGCCGGCTGAACGGCGGCGCGGGCAAGGTGTCGGTCATCTCGTCTGCATTGTTCGGCTCGATCTCCGGGTCGGCCTCGGCGAATGTGGCCTCTACCGGGGCCATCACGATTCCGGCGATGGTCGGACTTGGATATCCCAAGCGGTTGGCCGGCGCGATCGAGGCGGTGGCCTCCTCCGGCGGGCAGATCATGCCGCCACTGATGGGGGCAGGGGCCTTCGTCATGGTGGAACTGACGGGCACGCCCTACACCGGCATCATGGCGGCGGCGGCCCTGCCTGCCATCCTCTATTTCCTCGCCGTATGGGTGGGCATCAACGCCTTCACCACACGCTATCCCTTAAAGGGCCTGCCGGACGATCAGAAGCCTGCGCCACGCGACCTGCTCGTCACCTCGGCTTTCTTCCTGGTGCCGTTTTCGGTCCTTTTGTGGGGCATGTTTTGGGCGCGCTACACGCCGCAATATGCCGCCGCTTTCGCCATCCTTGCTGGAACCGTCCTGCTGTTGGTCGACGGCAGGCTCCATTTCAGCGGGCGCGCGGCTCTGGCCCGGTTCGAGGATGCCCTGATCGCCGCGGCGCGGCAGGTATCGATGATCGCTGCTATCATCCTTTGCGCCTCGCTCATCGTCGGCGTGTTGTCGATCACCGGACTTGGCGTAAAGATCACATCGCTGATCCTATCGGGTTCCGGCGGCATGTTATGGCCGTCCCTGTTCCTGACCGCGGCGGCCTGCCTCATCCTGGGCATGGAGGTGCCGACGACAGCTGCGTACGTCATCTGCGTTTCGGTCGCCGGACCAGCGCTCACACAACTCGGTCTCGCGCCGCTTCAGGCCCATCTCTTCGTGTTCTGGTTCGCGCTTTTGTCGACCATCACGCCACCTGTCTGCGGCGCTGTCTTCATCGCTGCCGGCATGGTGCGCGAAGACTGGCTGAAGGTGGCCTTCACCGCAATGGCTTTGGGCGTCGGCCTTTATCTGATCCCGCTGGCGATGATCGCCAATCCGAACCTGCTTGCCACAGCGCAGGCGCCGGTTGCAGCACTGTTTTCCGGCGTCAAGGTGGCCATCGGCCTGACCTGCGTTTCCTACGGGCTGATCGCCGCTTATCGGTTCCCGGTCCGCGCGGCGCTCGTGGCGGCCGGGCTCGGCGTTCTGTTCGTGCCGTTCAGTCCGCTGTAGGGCAAGGTTGGTTAGGAATAGCGTTCAGTCTGGAAGGGCAGGATCATAGACACCGAGTTGTCACCGCAAGCACTGTAATTCATCAAAGCAAACCTTCGTATCCAGCAATAGCGAGCCGTCATCTCATGATCGAGCGACTGTAGCTTGCGCCTGCACGTGCTCCGAGGCGCTGGAAGGCCGACGCTGCGGGGTGTCCTTCGGCAGAACGATTGAAATTCGGTCTGATCTCGGTCTAGCTCCCATCCGACAGGATTTTTCCCCGCCGCACGATCTCAGCGACCAGCAAATCTATATCCTCGCATCGCGTCCGGTGATTGCCGATTGCCGCGCGCAGACAATGCCGGCCACGCAAAGTGGTGTCTGACAGGACGGCCAGGCCGTCTTCCTGAAGTTGCAGCATGATTTCCGTGTTGAGCGCCTTGAGAGCGGGTTCATCCAGCCCGCCCGGATCATAGCGGAAGCATACGATGTTGATTGTCGTCGTCGCCATCAGAGAAAGGTTTGGCTCCGCCTCGATGAGGCGAGCGAGATAGTGCGCCTGATCGATGTTTTGGTCGATCAAGCGGCCGAACTTGTTGACGCCATGCTCTTTCAAAGCCATCCAGACCTTGAGCGCGCGGAAACCACGGGACGTCTGAAGACAGTATTCGTGCAACCATTCGCCTGAAGCAAGACCGCGCGATGCCGATTCCAGATATTCCGGCGTGGTGGCGAACGTGCCACGATGCGCGGCCGCATTCTTAACCAGGCAGCAACCGACATCGAACGGCGCGTGCAGCCACTTGTGTGGATCAAGCGCCAATGAGTCCGCGCGATGCAGCCCGGCCACCAGGGATCGATGGCGCGGCGCAATCGCGATCAGTGCGCCGATGCAGCCGTCGACATGGAACCAGAGATTCTGCTCGTCTGCCAAGTCGGCCAACGCCTCCAGATCGTCAAGCGCACCCGTATTGACGGAGCGGGCATTGGCGATGATGCATGCCGGGCGAAACCCGCTGGCCCGATCCTCTTCTATCGCATGCGTCAGCGCGGAAATGTCGATACGGAAGTCGGGGCCAGTTGCGATCCGCCGTAGCGCCCGGTTTCCGAGGCCCAGCGCTTCGACAGTCTTGCGATGGCAGCTATGGATCTGATCGGACCCGTAGAAGCGGAGCGGCTGCGCGGCGGCTGCGACACCGAGTTCGCGGATGTCGATGTCAGCCATGGCGTTGCGCGCGACCGTCAGGCCGATGAGGTTGGCGACCGAGCCGCCGCTGGTCAGTGTGCCGCTCGCCGTTGCGGGAAACCCGACCATCTGTTTGCACCAGTCGACCACCTGCAGGTCGACGAGGGCGGCGGCATGATTGCCGCCACCCAGATTGGACCCCTGGATCGCGGCCAGAAAGTCCGCGAAAGCTCCCGTCAGGTTGCCGGATCCCATGTACCAGGCCCAGAAGCGCGGATGCACATTGCCCATGGGATAGGGCATGACGTCATCCGTAACCGCGGCCAGTACCGCTTCGAGCGGCAGAGAATCTTCCGGCAGGGGCTCCCGGAAACGAGACTGAACGTCCCTTGGCATTTCCCGCCAGGCGGGTCGCTGGCGCACGTCACGCAGATGGACGATGGCGTCGCCCACGAGGCGACGGGCAATCCGTTCAACGCCCGACCAATCGGCAGGATCGAGCGTTTCTTCGGTGGCCGTATCCGCGGGCTGCAGTTTGGCGTCCATGGGTTTCCTCGCTATAGCTGCTTCAGGCGGCGAACTGGAAGCCTGGCGTCGAACGGGAAAGAGCGAGTTCTTCCTCGTTCATTTCGGTCTCGATGCCTTCGAAAAGCGGTGTAGAAAGATAGCGCTCGCCAGTGTCGGGCAGCATACACAAGATGACCGATCCGGCCGGCGCCTTCTCCGCGACCTGACGCGCGACGGCAAATGTCGCCCCGCCTGAAATGCCCGCGAAGATGCCTTCTCGGCGCGCCAATTCACGTGTCCACTTGATTGCCTCGGGTCCGGCAATCGGCACCACCTCGTCATAAAGCCGACCGTCAATCGCCTCTTGGAGTACATTGGGGATGAAATCGGGTGTCCAACCCTGGATGGGATGCGGTTCGAAGGCGGGGTGCGTGGCCGCCGGCGCCCCGCCCGGGCCGCGCTGCTGCATCTCCCCACTGCCTAGAAGCTGCGCATTCGCCGGTTCGCTCAAAATGATCCGGACCCGCGGAAGTTCTTGCCTCAGCACGCGCCCGACACCGGTGATGGTACCTCCGGTTCCGTAGCCGGTGACGAAGTAGTCGAGGCGGGAACCGGCGAAGTCGCCCAGGATTTCGCGCGCCGTCGTCATCTCGTGAATGGCGGCATTGGCTTCGGTTTCGAACTGGCGCGCGAGGAACCAGCCATTGGCCTCGGCTAGTTCGACTGCCTTTTGGTACATGCCGAAGCCCTTCAGCGCGCGCGGGGTCAGCACGACTTTGGCACCCAGCATACGCATCAGCCTGCGCCGTTCGATCGAAAAACTGTCCGCCATCGTCACGACAAGCGGATAACCTTTCTGTGCACAGACGATCGCAAGCCCGATACCGGTGTTGCCGCTGGTCGCCTCCACCACAGTCTGGCCCGGTTTCAGTAGACCGCGCCGCTCTGCGTCCTCAATGATGTTGAGCGCGAGGCGATCCTTGACCGAGCCGGCCGGGTTGAAGAACTCGGCCTTCACATAGATGCTGGCGTGCCCGACACCGAGATTGTTGATCCTGATAGTCGGCGTGTCACCGACAGTGTCGAGAATGTTGTCGTAGAGCCCGCCCCTGCCGGCGGTTACACGAATGCTCTTGTTGTGTTCCATGTCTAATCTCCGCTAGCTATATGGCTGACGAATGGTTCCGGAAGGCGGGACGTTCGTCGCCAATCGTTCAGTGCGTCCTCGGGTCGTCAGCGGGGTTCAAAAACTCAACCCCGAATGGTCCCATCGCATTGATCTGGACAACCGTTTCCTCCTCGGTCCAGGCGAAATGCGCCTCACCGGTCGGGATCTGGATGAAGCTGGCCGAACCCATGATGGGGGCGGCACGGCGGTCATGCTTCTCACCCATTGCCATGCCGAAACCACCAGTCAAAACGGTGACATGCTCTTCTTTGGGGTGCCGATGCGGGGGGATTTCGTAGCCTGCCGGAAACTTCAGCCGCATGACGAAGGGGCCTTCTTCGGCAGGATTACCTACCAACACGGCGAATTGAGCGCCGGCCGGCAGAGTCGGCGGGCCCGGCTTGTACGCCACCTCGGCGGCGTCGAAGACGTGATGCTTGCCGTCGTGGGAAATGCCCGGCGTGGCGGAAAGCAAGAGTGCGCCGCTGATTACGGCTGCGCCGACAACCGCCGAAAATGCCCGATAGTGATCCAATGTCGCTTTCATTACATCCTCCTGATCCATGATGTGCCGGTGCACGGCTGAGCGTCATCCGACGAGCCAACGGCGATGATGCTATTGACTGTGCGTAGTGGTAATATCGGTGCGAGGGTGCGGGCGTTGTTGGAAACGTGGAAACGCGCATGAGAATCTCGAATCCCCTGGAACAGGTTGCTCCTGCGCCCCTCTGCGTGCGAATGTTCGGTACGCTTTCGGTCACCCGGAATGGCAGTGCGGTGGAACTGCCGCCTTCGCGAAAGGTGCGGGCCCTTCTCGCCTATCTCGCGCTAGCCGCGCATCCGGTCTCTCGCAGCCGCCTGTGTGAAGTGCTTGGCGATGTGCCGAACGATCCCAGGGGAGAGCTGCGCTGGTGCCTCAGCAAGCTGCGCGCTGTGCTCGACGAGCCCGGCCACAACCGCCTCTCGGCGAGAAACGAATTGATCTCTCTCGATCTTGAAGACTGTATGGTTGACGCGCTGCAGGTCGAGGCCGCGATACGCAACGGCCTCACCGTGTGTTGGAACGTGCGGAAGTCGATGCGCTGTGCTCGCTCATCGTCGGCGATTTCCTAGAAGGGCTGGATCTCAACAGGAGCCGGCAGCTCGATCACTGGATCGCCACCCAGCGCCGCCGGTATCGAAGCTTTCACGCCACCCTGCTGCAGCGGATGGTCGAGCTCCTGCCGAATGATCCGCGCGACCTCAGACTGCACGCGGAACGATGGGTCGAACTTTCCCCATTCGATATGCGCGCGCAGGTTCTGCTACTGAAGTCGCTGATAGATAGCGGCATGCCGGACCAGGCGGAGCATCATTTTGCGGCGGTGGCTCGCCTGTTCGAGGCGGAGGGAATCGATTTGGGCGAGATCCGGCTTGCCTGGCGAAAGCTTCGCAAGGAAGCGTCGGCGATGTCGTCGGTCAGCGCCTGTCCAGCGCAACCGGTCATGTCTGCGGACGAAGACCGCATGACATTGACTGACCGAGCCTCGCTGGCGGTCATGCCGTTTTCCCAAGTCGGCGTTCACAACGGAAGGCTTACCCGTGGGCTCACCCACGACATCATCACGCGGCTCGCCAAGCTGCTCAATCTGTTCATCATCGCCAGCGGCTCGGTGTTCGCTCTCGCAGACCAGGGCGTTACACCAGAAGACGCCGCGAGACGTCTCAATGTCGATTACTATGCCAGCGGCGTCCTCCTGCATGTCGAGCGCAGGTCGCAGGTGTCTGTCGAACTTGTGGAGACCCGTACGGCCCGTATCGTCTGGTCCGGGGAATTCGAGAGCGAGCAGGATGAAGCTTTCCTTATCACCGACGAAATCGGCGACAGGATCGTGGCCTCGATCGCCAGCGAGATTGAGATGGCCGAGCGTAACCGCGCCATTCTCCGTCCGCCCAGCTCGCTTAGCGCATGGGAAGCCTATCACCGCGGCCTCTGGCATATGTACCGCTTCACCAAGACAGATAACGATCTCGCCCAGCAATTCTTCAAGCAAGCGAGCGAAACGGATCCCACGTTTGCCAGGGCCTATAGCGGTCTCTCCTTCACGCATTGGCAGAACGCTTTTCAGCAGTGGGAGGACCGAGAGCGTGAGACCGCTCTGGCTTTCGACGCGGCGGGGCGCAGCCTGATGGTTGATGACCAAGATCCGGCCGCCCACTGGGCGATGGGACGTGCGTTATGGTTGCGCTCCAGGCCGGAGCAAGCCGTGGCGGAGCTTGAACGCGCCGTCATCTCAGCCCGAATTTCGCGCTCAGCACTACGCCTTGTCCTTTGGCCAGTCGCAGTCGGGGGACCCATCTGCGGCCATCGCCGCATCCGACCATTCGCGGAGCCTCAGTCCGTTCGATCCGCTGCTGTTTGGAATGCTCGGCGCACGCGCCATGGCACATGTGCGACTGGGGCAATTCGAGGAAGCAGCGGACTGGGCAGTCCAAGGCCGCCGCTCGCCCCAACGCGCATATCATCATTCTGGCCATCACGGCACACTGTCTGGCGCTGGTCGGACGGATCGACGAGGGCAAAATGTTTGCAGCGATGATCCGCCAAACGATACCGGGCTACCGGATCGATGATTTTCTAGCGACATTTCGGTTCGAGACTGATGCGGAGACGCTGTTCCGTCTGGCGGCGAGGCATCTTGGACTGGATGACTGACCCGACGGATAGTGTTGAAGAAGTCGGGGCTCAGCTGCCCTGAAGCCCTGATTCAGTCTTCTCTGTAAGAGGAGATTGAGTCGATGATGGGCGATCAAAGGGAGATGCGGGATAAGCTGTTCTACGGCATTCAAGCCTGAGGCCAAGCGGGTTGTGGCCGATATCTGGCGACCTTGGACAACGCAGTCTTTGGAGCCATTACGCCTGTAGGCTCCAAGTTCAGCTCGCCTGTCCATCCTGCGGCACGCTGGACTGCCTCGTGGGCAAGCAAGTACTCGGCCGCTGTGGAACCGTACAGGCCTCATCTCGTTCTCAGAGGGTCCCGTCGGAGCACTCCCACGGTTCTTGACAATGGCCGGAGCCGCAATGCCGCTAATCGGATTTCACGCCTCGCACGAACAGGTCGACCCAGTATCGCTGCTGAAGGCGGTGCAGGCGGCGGAGAAGGCCGGCTTCGAAGCCGCCATGTGCTCCGACCATTTCTCTCCCTGGAGCGAAAGACAGGGGCAATCGGGCTTTGCATGGTCGTGGCTAGGTGCTGCGCTACAGGCGACCTCCTTGACAATTGGGGTGGTCAATGCACCTGGACAACGCTACCACCCTGCGATCATAGCGCAGGCCGCCGCAACGCTCGGCCTGATGTTTCCGGGCCGCTTCTGGGTGGCGCTTGGCTCTGGAGAAGCATCGAACGAGCATATCACCGGTGAAAGCTGGCCACCGAAAGCTGTCCGCAACGCCCGGCTGGGCGAGTGCGTGAAGGTGATGCGCGCCCTGTTTGCCGGCGAAACGGTGTGCCATGACGGTCTCGTCAGGGTCGATCGGGCGAGGCTGTGGACGCTCCCAGACGAGCCACCGAAGCTCATCGGCGCGGCAGTCAGCGTGGAGACCGCTGGCTGGGTGGGCCAGTGGGCCGACGGCCTGATTACGGTAAATCAATCGCGCGAGCATCTCAGGCGCATGATCGATGCATTCCGCGGCGGCGGCGAAACCAAGCGGCTCTACCTCCAGGTCCATCTGTCCTACGCGCGGGACGAAAGCGCTGCGCTCGAGATCGCCCACGACCAATGGCGATCGAACATGTTTGCGCCGCCCGTCTGTTGGGATTTGGAGCTGCCGGCGCATTTCGACGAAGCGTCCCGTTTCGTGCGCAAGGAAGACATGCGCGAAGCCGTCCTGATCTCGTCGGAGCCCGCCCGCTTTGTCGATTGGCTGGGTGAACTCGCGGAGCTGGGCTTCGACGGCCTCTATCTTCACCATGTGGGAGCTGAGCAGCAGGAGTTTATCGAGACCTTTGGCGAGCGCGTGCTCCCGCAGCTGGCACGGAGTTAACTGCCATGGATATTAGCAGGACCAGCGATGTCTGGTGGAAGAACGCCGTCTTCTACTGTCTCGACGTGGAGACGTTTCGCGACGGCAATGGCGATGGCATCGGCGATTTCATCGGTCTCGCGCAGCAGATCGATTATCTGGCTGGGCTAGGTGTAACCTGCATATGGCTGATGCCATTCCACCCTAGCACGAACCGCGACGACGGCTATGACATCTCCGACTATTATGCCGTCGATCCGCGCTTGGGGACGCTGGGCGATTTCGTAGAGTTCGTACGTACGGCGCGCGACCGCGGCATCCGGGTGATATCCGACCTGGTGGTCAACCACACCTCACGCGAGCATCCCTGGTTCCAGGCTGCGCGCTCCGACCGTAAGTCGCCCTACCGCGACTGGTATGTCTGGCGTGACGAGGTGCCGAAGGGTGGCTCTGAAAGTCTGGTCTTTCCGGGCGAGGAGGAGAGCAACTGGGAGTGGGATGAGAAGGCCGGGCAGTTCTACCTGCACCGCTTTTACAAGCATCAGCCCGACCTCAACATAGCGCATCCGAAAGTACGCGAGGAGATCCGCAGGATCGTCGGCTTCTGGCTGGAAATCGGACTTTCGGGCTTCCGGGTTGATGCCGTGCCGTTCCTGCTGGAGACTGAAGGCATCACGCAGCAGATGAAGATCGCTCCGCATGATTGGCTGCGCGACCTGCGCAGCTTTCTCGGGCGCCGGTGCGGCGATGCGATGCTGCTGGGCGAGGTCAACCTCGAATATGAGGAGGTGCGCCGCTTCTACGGTGACGAGGGTGGCGACGAGTTGCACATGTGTCTCAATTTCAACCTCAACCAAGCCCTCGCCCTGGCGTTGGTGCGCCAGGACGCAGGGGCGCTCGTCCATAGCTTACGCGCAATGCCCACCTTGCCGCGCGACGCCGCCTGGGCGAACTTCGCGCGCAATCACGACGAGTGGTCGCTCGACAAGCTGACCGAGGCGGAGCGGCAGGAAGTGTTCCGCGCTTTCGGGCCAAAGCCTGAAATGCAGCTCTTCGGCCGGGGTCTGCGCCGACGTCTGCCGACAATGCTCAGCGGCGACCAGACCCGCATTCGGCTCGCCTACAGCCTGATCTTCTCATTGCCTGGAGCACCGGTCCTCTTCTATGGCGAGGAGATCGGACTGGCGGAGAATCTCGATATTCCCGGCCGCCTCAGCGTGCGTGCGCCTATGCAATGGTCGAACGAGCCCAATGGCGGCTTCTCCGCAGCTGCGCCCGACAAGCTCAGCCGCCCCGTCGTCGAAGGAAGGAAATGGGGACCGGCTGCAGTCAACGTGGCAGACCAGGAGCGCAATCCACAATCGCTGCTGAGCTGGATGGAACGCCTCATCCGCCGCCGGCGCGAGACGCCCGAAATCGTATTCGGCGATTGGAGCCTCCTGTCTGTGGCTGAACCCGCAATCCTCGCTTTGCGCTACGACTGGGATGGCCAGACTTCGATCATCATCCACAATCTGGCTGCCAAAGATCAGAAAATCTCATTTAAGCTGAATCGGCCCCTTGGGCAGGATGGTTTAATTGACCTGTTCGGCGAGGGGGATGTTTCCGCAGGCCGGGACGGATCCGTTTCCCTTGCTCTCGCCGGCTACGGATATCGCTGGTTTCGACTTCGACGGCTCGCCGAAAACATCGCCGTCTAGCCGATATGCGATTAAGCAGCCGATCCAGCCCCGCATTTCGGACGTGTTAGAAGTGGGTACTCGGTCGCGCATCAGACAATTTCGGCACCGCCTAATTCAGAACGCCAGTCCGACCGTACTGAGCGCTTCACGCTGACGGTAGCTATCCACCGTCAGTGGCACGGAGGCGCTCGGATCCATGAAGCCCAGTTGGAAACGCAGGCTCATCAAATGGCTGGAGCAGGTGCCAATGCAATCCTCACGCAAACCCTGCGTACGCTACGCGAACTATACGAGGAATAGGCAGGAGACGGGAGATGGCTGAGGAGACACACATTGCCGGCACTGTCGATACGTGTTGTCGAAATCCCTCAGCCTCCTTACCGCCTCGCAAGCTTCACCGCCGCGTTCTCTTTCAACGTCCTCGCGTTTATGGGACGGCGGCTAACCGAATTGTGCCATATAATATCGGTTTTCGTCCACAAGGCACTGCCCGAGGCGCCATTCCACGGGCACGCCTTGCAAAGTGTAAATCACCCGATCCAGCCGCATGACAGTTGTTCCTGAGGCAACTTGCAGCGCGGCGGCTACCTCTGGATCTGCATCGCCGACGGTAATGCGCTCATCGCCACGGCCTAGCAGGACGCCGAATTGCTGCGACAGCACAGTGAGGTGTTTCGATGCCTCGTTATGACCGATGACTCCGGGAAACAATTTCGCGGATAGCACGACATCCTCGAGCATATAGGGCTCGCCATTCTCCGACCAGACGCGCCGGATATGATGCACCCGGTCACGGGCGCGCAGGCGCAGGCGCATGCCATCGCGTTCGCTCACTATCGTTTCATGAACGCTCAATACCTCCACGTCGCCGACCTTCTGCTTGCCATCCCGGCTTCTGATATTGCTGTAGCGCGCAGTAGATTCCTCGGAGGACTGGTCGTTCACAAAGGTGCCGCGGCCTTGAAGTCGCGTGAGCAGCCGCTGGGATTCCGCCAAGTCGAGCGCCTTGCGCATTGTGCCCGGGCTAACCCCGAACTCGCGAGCCAGCTCGGTCTCGTTAGGAATGGCGACGCCGGGCTTCCACTCGTGGGAGGCAATCCGCAGGGCGATTGCGTCGCGCACCTGCAGGTAGAGTGGGTGATTTGTAAAACGATTGGTTGGAAGCTCATTCTTCACCGCGTAAACTTCGGATGTTTCTCTCATAGATGGCTCCTCATGCCTTCAACCACGAGCCGGTAGGGGAGATCCGGCTTCCTTATTATGTTCACGAGTAAGAATACATGTTTATGGTGTATGCGTGCCGATAGTGTCTGACCATGCAGGAGGACGCCAGCCTATTGCGAGAAGAACGTTATCTCTTCGTTAGTCCGATAGCGGTCAAATGACAGCAGATATGCCATAAAGAAACCTGTAAATTTTTACTCACTCAATCCGGAGCGGTGGTAGTTAAATCACTTAAGTGTTTGATAGAAATGCACTTCTGGAAATTTATTATATTAGATACTATTTTCTTAGGGGCATACCATTAGATATATAACGGGAGAAAATCCGCCTCGCAAGAGTGGCGGAGGAAGAAACCTCCCATCGCTTTATCGTTAATGAATTCTTTATCAGCCGCCTAATGGATTCTGGATCGATACGGGACAGCGCACAGCCTCACGTTGAACCATGGGCAGTGTCTGGACCTGCGCTGCATCCGATATCTGCGGGGCAGGTGCCCGGCGTCAAAGGGCTGACCGAGCGCTAGAGCGCTCTCAAGAACGAGGAGCATCTTGTTCAAATGCCATCGTCCTGTGACTTCTGACGGTAGGTTGCCTGCCAGTCGAGCTCACTTAGTTGATCAACTGGTTTAGCATCTATGGCTTCAGCATCTCTCCGGCATGCAGAACGGCAATATTTGACAGATAAACAGGCTTAAGAATAACACGAAGGAATATGCTTTAACTTGAACTGAAAATAAATAAATTTGAACTTATTAAATAATACAGGAGTATTGCATTAAGTATTTCTTCACGAGCTGGATTTAGCTTTCAGGTAGATGCTGGGCAGGCAAGATTCTCAGCCAAGATATGGAGTGATGATAATGAGTCGGGCAACAAGCGCTGGCGTGATCGCCCTAGGGGCGGCGGCCGGCCTGATCATATCACTTATTGCTTATACTACGCGTTCCAGCGGGATTAACGGCACAGGGGGCGCGCTTTTGGTCATCGCGTCCAGCACCGCGATCCTGCTTGCAGCCCTGGCGCTCGTCATATGGACGTCGATGCGGGGTTGGCTGCCGGGAACACTTATCTTTCTACTGATACTGGGGATCCTGGGCACCGCATTTGCCGCCTATCTCCTCGACAGTGCTTGGCTTCTGGTCGCAATGGCGGTCTGCCTTGTGGGCTGGTTTCTCACTGTCGGCGCCCGACGCGCTCCCGTCGTTCGCAGCGTACGCTCGGTGAAAGGAAAGGCATCGTCATGAACAGCATTCTGAAGAAGCGAACTGTTGCCCTGTGCTCCGGCCTTGCGCTCGCGACCATTCTCGGCCTGGCTCCCGCAGGAGCAGCCGACAATACCTGGGCAACATTCAACGGAGATCTGAAGGCGCAGAAATATTCCCCGGCTGACCAGATCACGCCCGGCAATATCGGCCAGCTCAAAAAAGCTTGGGAAGTGCACACCGGCGACGTCTCGGATGGCAGTGGCAACATTCCCATGAGTGTATGGTCGGCGACCCCACTCTTCGTCAACGACACGGTTTATGTTGGCACGCCTTTCTACAATATCGTGGCCATCGAGCCCGATACGGGCAAGGTAAAATGGACCTACAAGAGCAATGCGGTCTTGAAAGCTCTGACCCAGCCGGACATGAAGAACCGCGGCGTTGCTTATTGGCAGGCAGAAAACCCCGCTGAGGGACAGCCCTGCCAAAAACGTATCTATATCGGCACGATGGACGCGAAGCTCCACGCCGTCGATGCCGATACGGGCAAGCCGTGCGCGGATTTCGGCGTGAACGGTATTCTCGACATCAATGCCTGGAACACCCAAAACGCCAAATGGCCGCTCTCCATTCTCCAGCCGCCGACCGTCTATAAGGACAAGCTCTATATCGGCTGGGCCGGCAAGGACTGGGTGGAAAGCATCGCGCCTCCCGGAACGGTTTTTGCCGTGGATGCAAGGACTGGCAAGCTTGAATGGACCTTTGAATCCATTCCTGAGAGCGTCCGGGCCAAGACGGGCACGGCCAATGTCTGGTCCAGCATGTCCATCGATACCGATCGCAACATTCTCTACCTCCCGGTGAGTTCGCCGAGCCCGAATTTTTATGGCGGGAACCGGACCGAACCTATTCCGCTCGCGACATCTGTAACTGCCGTTGACACGGAGACGGGCAAAATCATCTGGAGCCGACAGCTGGTGCACCATGACATATGGGATTACGACACCAATTCTGCTCCCACGCTGGTCGACATAGAGAAGAATGGCCAGACTATCCCCGCTCTCGTTCAGGCGTCGAAGCAGGGCTTCCTTTATATCCTCAACCGCTATACGGGCGAGCCGATCTACCCGATCGAGGAGCGTCCGGTTCCTGCTTCCGACGTGGAAGGCGAGGTGGCCGCAAAGACGCAGCCTTTCGTCGATCATCCGGAGCCGATGGTTCATGCGGAATGGCCCGGCATATTCTGGCTCGCCGATACGCTGAGCTTCGGCTATTGCAGCCGAAAGCTGAAAGAGCTCCGCAATGAGGGCCGCTTCACGCCGCCGAGCCGCCAGGGAACGCTCGCTTACCCTGCCACGATCAGTGGCGTCGAATGGGGCGGTGGTGCGGTGGATCCGGTGAGCCAGACCTACGTCGCCAATCACTCCCATGTGGTGCAGATATATCAGATTCTGCCCCGGGAGATATATAACGAAGACACGGACAACGATGTCCGTGAAACCGGCGGCTTTGCGCCCATGAAGGACAGTCCCTACGGATTCAACCTGACGACCTTTCTCAATCCGTTCGGTATGCCGTGCTGGAATCCGCCCTATGGTGAACTTTCCGCCTATGATCTGAAGACCGGCAATCTTCTCTGGCGCAAGCCGATGGGCGCGGTCCAGCAGTGGGGCTTCTATATGCCTGATGCCTGGGGTTCTGTCACCATCGGGGCGCCGGCGATCACCAAGAGCGGCCTTATTTTCATCGGCGCCTCCATGGACTCCAAGGTTCGCGCCTTTGATCAGAAGACAGGGGATGTTCTGTGGAAAGCAGACGTTGATGCGCCGGCCGTTGCCATGCCTGCTATCTATACCTACAAGGGCAAGCAATATGTGGTGTTCGTAGCGGGTGGCAATTCCATCCTGACGCCACGCGTGAGCGATCAGGTCGTCGCCTTCACCTTGCCCGATGCGAACTGACCGCAATGAGAGCCACGCGGGATGTGCAAAACAGCGCGCGCTCCTGGAAAGGCGCGCGCGCTGGGCGATTATTCATTTTCCTTGATTGAAAAGGGCAGGGGGCGCTCACCTGTCCAGGCAACAGACCTGCCGCTGTATGCGATGCGTGCGGCGGGATGTCGAGATTCTAGGGAGTAGCGTGGCTTTCCAGCGCCCTCAATATTCGATAGCCGGCCTTCACCCGCTCCGCGTTGGGATAGGCTCTGTTCGCCAGCATCACGACGCCGATGTTCCTGGCGGGGATGAAGGCGGCATAGGCGCCGAAGCCATTGGTCGAACCGGTTTTATTGATCAGCACGTTTTCCCGAGGCGGCAGTGGTGGAGAAAGTCTCGTCACCTTGTTGGCGTTGCGGCTCATCTCGAAGGAATTGCCTGCAAGCAGGCGGTCGATATCCGTCGGGTAGGCATACACTTCCCATCCAAGTCCCTGCGTCATGTCGCCCACCCGGTAATATCCCGTGTGCGTGGCAGCGATCGCGCCTTGGAGCGTTGCATCCAACTTCAAGCCGTTCATGTTAGCTTCGACAAACCGGATGAGATCCGCCGCCGTCGTCTTCACACCATAAGCCTCGGAACCCAAAATACCCGGCGTCACCCGGATGGGCTTGTTGTTCTTCGAATAGCCAAAGGCATAGTCCTCCATCCGACCCTGCGGAACCCGGATATAGGTGTGGTTCAAGCCGAGTTTCGCAAAAATCTTTTCTTCGATCAGGTCATCGAATGGCTCGTTCATGCTTCTGGCCGCGAGATAGCCGAACAGGCCAATGCTTGGATTGGAATATTGCCGATGCGTGCCGGCAGGGTATGCGGGACGCCAATTCCTATAATAACCGGCCATCTTAGTCTGATTGGTGACACTGGATGGAAACTGCAGTGGGAGACCGCCAGCCGTATAGGTGCCGAGATCGAGAAGGCTGATCCTGTCGAAACTGCTGCCGGTAAGCGCAGGCAGGTATTTGCTTGCATTGTCGGAAAGGGACAGCCTTCCAAGCGCCTCGGCGTAGGAGGCGAGGGTGGCCGTAAAGGTTTTGCTGATCGAACCGATTTCGAAAATCGTGTTTTCGCTGACCTTCCGACCGCTTTCCTTCGAGGCGACACCATGGTTGAAGAAATATCGCTTTCCTCCCACTGTGACCGCGACGGCCATTCCCGGCACCTTGTTTTCTTCCATGATGGGGCGGATCGCCCCGTTCACGGCGCGCTCGATCTGGCTCTGCACATCGTTGCCGGCGGCATGAGCGCTTGCACTGAAGTAGAGGCAAGCCGCCGCAACAATTCCAACCTTGGGAAGGGAAATTTTTCTCATCCTGGATACCGTCCTGATGTTCTTCTGATCGACAGTTCTTGCTGCAGCAGGGCGTATATAAAGGGTCAACGGAACCTGGACAAACGACGATATCTTGCAGGAGCCATGAGAATAACTGGGGGCTCCGAAGTGGCCAGATTTTATGATGCAAGGGGCCGATCACGACGCGCGGCCCTGCTGAATTGGCGGAACGGAGAGAGACACCATGCCCACCAGCGATGACCTCAAGGGATTGATGAAGTTTTTGACGCGCGACGAATGGCACACGTGCTTCGACGAAGTGCTTGAAGACCACATCGGAGGGGTCCTCGACGCCGACCAGGGCATGGAACTCGCAGATCTCGCTGAAATTCTGGGCGACCACTGGGCGAGCACGCTTTGGGGCTGCGCCTTTGAGGATTTCCTGACCCAGCAGTTCGAGGTCGAAGGCGGCAATATCGTCGATGAATATCTCAAGCGCCGGGGCTGGAAGGAAGGGCCCCAATCCAAAGCCTATATGGAAGCCCTGCGCACCTCCGTCATGAGCCTGTATGAAGTCAGCGATGTCGTTTTCGGGCAATCGCTCATCGCGCGCGATCTCATTCGGGGGGGTGAACCGATCCTAGTCAGCGACGGGACGGCTACAAAGATCTTGAAACAAGGGGACAAGATTGCCGCGCGGATCGTTTCCGTCATGGGGAAGAATGTCCTTGCGGGCGGTCTTTTGCCGTTCACTCCCGAGGCAACCGAGGCGCTGTTCGATACTTTGCGGCATGTGTTCGCAGAAGAAAACACGAAAACGCTGCCCGCGATCGGGGATGAGGATTTGCAGGCGGTTGCGCCTGTATTCACGTTATCCTGGCTGTCCGATATGCTCAGCCGGACAATGAACATGGATATGCCTTCCCGCGAGAATGCGGACGGCGACGAAGTCGTGTTTCACGATATTCGTTTCCCATTGTCATCAGGTGTGACGCAGAAGGACGTCGCACCGCGATTGGATGCACATCAGGAAATGTCGCGGGCGGACGCGAAGTTCTGGAACTGGTTGGACGCAACATCGAATGACAAGAACAATACAGTAGAGGGCAGCAGCGAATTTTCTTTTGACGCCACGATGGACAATGGCCAACGTGTTTTGGGTAGCGTCGAGTTGCATGGCCGCTCCCTTTACCTGTCGGTTAATTCATCAGCCCGAGCAGAGAGGGGGATAGCCCTTATACAACAGGTTCTAGGAGATCTCGTCCGCTCGCCGCTTGCTGAAATCCGCACCCTCGAACAGATAGTGGACGAACGGCCGGGCGAAAACGCCAATGCGGCTTCATCGAAAATTCCACCTGATATCGCCGAGCAGTCGGTTCATCAGATCCTGGATCGGCAATATCACGAACCCCTCGATCAATCGGCGCCGATGTTGGGGAGCAAGACGCCGCGCGAAACTGCCAAAACTCCGGCAGGCCGGAAATAGGTCGCAGAATAGCTCCAATATCTCGAAAGCCGGCTCCTGATGACCCATGACGACCTGCAGCGTCCAGTGAATGTGGAGCGAAGTCGGGGTGGCGAATCTGCGCCGCTAACACGTTGCGCATTTCCTGCACGAGGCAGGTTTCGAACCCTTCGGTTCGCTGGATAGTTTATTTGTTCATGAGGTTTTTTACGAGACTCTGGAGATTGTAGTCGATCACCGCGATCGCGACCGCCATGCTCTCTAGAGTATCGATCGCTTTCTGATCAAGCTGAAGGGTATTCTTGCCATCAGCAGCAGCATCGATCCTCTGCCCACGCCTAGCTTTCCGCCGCTCTTCTCCAGACATCGCGTTCCCCGATCCCATATTGATACAATTTTAATTAATCACACATGTAATTTTCTTACAAGAATTAAAGATTCGCCACCCACAGTCTATGTATTAGGGCATCCATGATAGATGAATCTCTATTGAGATGGTGCGCGACAAGTCATCCGCGATGTTGATCGGATTTCGACGATATCAACGCCGGCCACCCCAGCCATCCAGCCATATTGGGAGCCTGGTCCAGATCAATCTGCGCCAGGTCGAAGGCCGTCATCCTTGCTCCCGACGTTGGCCGCCAGCGGCAGGGATGGGCCGGTCGGGCTGGCAGCTACGGTTCAGTTGCTTAATATTTAGGCGCAATTGGCGTTTTCGCATCATAATGATGCAAGCCAGCCCGAAATCACGACTGTTCATTGGCAAATCCCGGCGTCCTGGTGGTTTGGCATGGGTGTTGCTTTGCCAGGGAATTGAAAAAACATATGGGAACATAAAATGATGCGCAGACAGTTACTTGCGATTTTCGGGGCAGCAACGCTGGCAATCACACCGCTTTTGACGGCAAAGGCAGCTTTGGCCGACACGCTGGCCGATATTGCGGCGCGCGGCGTGCTGCGTGTAGCGGTGCCGCAGGATTTTCCGCCATTCGGCAGCGTGGGCACCGACATGGCGCCCATGGGCTACGATATCGATGTGGCCAAACTCATTGGTGAGAAGCTGGGCGTGAAGACCGAGCTTGTGCCGGTGACGAGCGCCAATAGGATACCTTATCTCCAGACCAATAAGGTCGATCTGGTCATTTCCAGTCTGGGGAAAAATGCCGAGCGTGAAGCGGTGATCGATTTCTCCACTGCCTATGCGCCGTTCTTCAATGGCGTCTTCGCGCCGGATGCGGTGAGCGTTTCAAAAGCGGAGGATCTGGCGGACAAGACGATTGGCGTCACTCGGGGCGCGGTCGAAGACCTCGAACTGACAAAGATCGCGCCGCAGGATGCAGTGATCAAACGCTATGAAGACAATAACGGCACCATTTCCGCGTTTCTCTCGGGGCAGGTCGAGGTTGTGGCGACCGGAAATGTCGTTGCTGCTGCGATCCTTGCCAAGAACCCGCCGAAGCGGCCGGAATTGAAATTCCTGATCAAGAATTCGCCTTGCTATATCGGCTTCAACAAGAACGAACCTGCGCTTCAGGAAAAGGTCGACGCCATTATTGCTGCCGCCAAGGCCGATGGCTCCCTAAACGCCATTTCGCAGAAATGGCTGGGCGCTGACCTTCCCGCCGACCTCTAAAAAAAGCCGCACCGATCGCTGTCCCCGCTATCGGCGGGGCGGCATTCACTTTCCCGAACAGACGGGTATTTTCCTTGAAATATGTCTTCGACTTCGCGTGGCTGGGTCAATATTGGCCCGTGCTCCTGAAAGGTGTCGCCGTCACCATCGGATTGATAACGGTCGGTGCCGTTCTTGGTATCGCGCTCGGCATCTTTTGTGCCTGGGCGAGGGCGCTTGGACCCAAATGGCTGCGGCCGGTCATCACCGCCTATGTGGAACTGATCCGCAACACGCCTTTCCTGATCCAGCTTTTCTTCATCTTCTTCGGTCTGCCGTCGCTCGGTCTGCAAATGAGCGAATTGCAGGCCGCCAATCTGGCGATGGTCGTCAATCTGGGTGCCTATAGCTGCGAGATCATCCGGGCCGGCATTCAGGCCGCGCCGCGCGGCCAGTCCGAAGCAGGAGCAAGTCTTGCGATGTCCCCCATCCAGACGTTCCGCCATGTCATCCTCGTGCCGTCGCTGCAGCGTATATGGCCGGCGCTTTCGTCGCAGGTCGTCATCGTCATGCTGGGCTCGGCCGTGGTTTCGCAGATCGCGGCGGAAGATTTGACTTATGCGGCAAACTTCATCCAGTCCCGCACCTTCCGGGCCTTCGAAGCCTATTTCGTATCAACGGCAATCTATCTTCTTCTTGCAATCGCGCTACGGCAGGTGCTTGCCGCTGTTGGCACGATGATTTTCCCAAGGAGGTCGCGCCAGTGATCGAATTTTCGCTCTGGGACATCTTGCGCAATCTGCTCCTTGCCACGCGCTGGACTGTCCTTCTGTCGCTCGTCGCTTTCATCGGGGGCGCCTTGGCCGGAATCCTGCTTCTGTTCATGCGGATCGGCAAGCGCCGCGCACTGCGTCTCTTTGCAAAATGCTATGTCGAGCTGTTTCAGGGCACGCCGCTTCTGATGCAGCTTTTCCTGGCGTTCTTCGGCCTGGGGCTGTTGGGCATCGATGTTCCCGCCTGGCTGGCTGCGGCGGTTGCGCTCATTCTCTGGACGGCCGCCTTCCTCGCGGAAATCTGGCGCGGCTGCGTAGAGGCCATCGCCAAGGGGCAGTGGGAGGCTTCCTCCAGCCTCGGCATGGGCTATCTCCAGCAAATGCGCTACGTGATCCTTCCGCAAGCGCTCAGGATCGCCATTCCGCCGACGGTTGGATTCTCGGTTCAAGTGGTCAAGGGGACGGCGCTGACCTCGATCATCGGCTTCGTGGAATTGTCCAAAGCCGGCACCATGGTGACGAACGCAACCTTCCAGCCCTTCACCGTCTACGGGCTGGTCGCGCTTATCTATTTCGCTCTTTGCTGGCCCCTGTCGAAGAGCAGCCAGATTCTGGAAAGGAAGCTCAATGTCGCTCATCGAAATCACTGAGGTCCGCAAGAGCTTCGGGGCCAATGAGGTGCTCAAAGGCATCAGTCTCGATGTCGATCCGGGCGAGGTCGTCGCCATCATTGGAAAGAGCGGCTCGGGCAAGTCGACGCTTCTGCGGTGTATCAACGGTTTGGAAAATATCGACAGCGGCACCATTTCCGTCGCCGGCGCGCAACTGCAGCCGGACGAACTGCATCTCAAGGCGCTGCGGCTGAAGGTCGGCATGATCTTCCAGCAGTTCAATCTTTTTCCGCATCTGACGGCGGGCGGCAACGTCATGCTATCGCAAATGGTGGTGAAGAAGGCTTCGAAGCCCGAGGCAGAGGCGATGGCGCGAAAGATGCTGGAGCGAGTAGGGCTGGCGCACAAGTTCGATGCTTATCCGGACGAGCTCTCCGGCGGCCAGCAGCAACGCGTGGCGATTGCGCGGGCGCTGGCCATGCAGCCGATCTCATTGCTCTGTGACGAGATCACTTCCGCGCTTGATCCGGAATTGGTTTCGGAGGTTCTGGCAGTGGTGCGCGAACTTGCCGCTGAGGGCATGACGCTCATGATGGTGACGCATGAGATGAAATTCGCACGTGACGTCTGCAGCCGGGTGGTATTCATGCATCACGGTCGGGTCCATGAGATCGGTCCCCCGGCCGAGGTATTCTCAAATCCGAAAACACCAGAGTTGAAGCAGTTCCTCGGCATGCTTTAGCACTAAGTCTGACGAAGATGCGGTCGAACACGCCCATCCTGCTTCAACGCGCGCCAGCCGATTAAGCGCGTGCTGCGGTATGACCGCGAGGTTTGTATCGCCTGGCATGAAACGGCGGATAGGCGTCGATCATTGATCTGAGAGCGGCGGTGCAAAAGTCGGCCACGGTAGCGGCGGAATAATCCTGCTTCGGGCGGAGTAAAATCCGGCCACCTATTTCTCTTCTGCAATGAACGCAGGAGGGACAGGGGATCTACACCGTGGAACTTTATCTGAAGGTGCGGCTGGCTGTTTCGGAAGGGATGAGCCGGCGTCAGGCCGCGAAGCATTTCAACATATCGCGCGACAGCGTTGCCAAGATGGTGTCGTATTCGACGCCACCCGGCTATCAGCGGCGATCACCGATCCGGCGGCCGAAGCTGGATGCTTTCGTTTCGACGATCGAGCATTGGCTGGAAGAAGACTTGAAGGTTCCGCGCAAGCAGCGCCATACGGCCAAGCGGGTGTTCGACCGTCTTCGTGACGAGTGCGGTTTCACCGGCGGCTACACGATCATCAAGGATTAGATACGCGAGCGGGATCAGCGCCGCCAGGAAGTGTTCGTGCCGCTGTCGCATCCTCCCGGCCATGCGCAGGCCGATTTTGGTGAAGCGATGGTGGTCATCGGCGGTGTCGAGCAGAAGGCGCGGTTCTTCGTGCTCGATCTTCCGCATAGCGACGGCTGCTATGTTCGGGCCTATCCAGCGGCGGTGTCGGAGGCCTGGGTGGATGGTCACATCCATGCGTTTTCCTTCTTCGGAGCGGTGCCACAGTCGATCGTCTATGACAACGATCGTTGCCTTGTCGCCAAGATCCTGCCCGACGGCACCCGCAAGCGGGCGGTGCTGTTCAGCGGGTTTCTGTCCCACTACCTGATCCGGGATCGCTATGGCCGGCCGGGGAAAGGCAACGACAAGGGGAACGTCGAGGGTCTCGTTGGCTACGCCCGGCGCAACTTCATGGTTCCGATCCCGCAGTTTGCGACATGGGAGGCGTTCAACGCCTGGCTGGAAGAGCAATGCCGCAAACGCCAGCGCGACAGGCTGCGCGGCGAGAGCGAGACGATCGGCGAGCGGCTTCAACGGGATCTGGACGCCATGCGCCCATTGCCCGCGTCGCCATTCGATGCCTGCGACCAGGCCAGCGCCAAGGTGACGGCCCAGTCGCTGGTGCGCTACAAGACCAATGATTATTCCGTCCCGGTCGCTTATGGCCATCAGGATGTGTGGGTGCGCGGCTATGTCGATGACGTGGTGATCGGCTGCCGTGGCGAGATCATCGCCCGCCATTCCCGGAGCTGGGACCGGGAAGACGTCGTCTTCGATCCTGTGCACTACCTGCCGCTGATCGAGCAGAAGATCAATGCGCTGGATCAGGCCGCTCCACTGCAGGGCTGGGATCTGCCGCAAGAGTTCGCCACGCTGCGCCGTCTGATGGAAGGCAGAATGGCCAAGCATGGGCGGCGGGAATACGTGCAGGTTCTCCGCCTGCTGGAGAGCTTCGACCTTGCGGATCTGCATGCGGCTGTGAAGCAGGCCCTCCAGCTCGGAGCGATCGGTTTTGACGCCGTCAAGCATCTGATCCTGTGCCGGGTAGAGCGCCGCCCGCCGCGATTGGACCTG
>NZ_QOZG01000012.1 GCF_003335045.1 Paramesorhizobium salinisoli | reverse complement strand
CGACATAGTCAAATTGCGGCCACGTCTGATCGTCCCGGGCCATGGAAACCTTGGTGGCGTCGAAATCCCTGAGGCGGTACTTGCTTACTTTCAATCCGCCCGTGAGATCGCACGAAGCAAGGACTATTCGGATGCCGATGCGCAGCGTCTTCTCCGAGAGCGCTACGCCACTTGGGAAAACCCCGAGTTCATCGCTCCGATAGTTAGGTATATCCGGGAGCGGGGATAGGCGCGGAGGGATAGTGAGTGCCGAACCTTCATCCACCTTCGGTAACTAAGGCATGCGGCTGCAGCTCTCCAAACGAACCGTCAAAAAAGCTGCGCATCAGCAAATGACAGCGGGATAGAGTCATGATTGATGGAAGGCTAATCAGTGGCATGACGGTTTTTGTTGCCGTTGCAGAGGCTGGCGGATACGCTCTTGCTGCTGAACGGGTGGGACTGTCGCGATCCGGAATAGGGAAATCAATCTCCAGGCTTGAAGAGCGAATTGGAACGCGGCTGTTCGACCGGAACAGTAGGGCGTTGAAGCTGACTGACGAGGGGCGTTCCTTCTTAGAGGAGGTAGTGCCGCTACTCGAAAAGCTGGACGAAGCGGTCTCATCGGCTCGTCCAGATGAATTGCGCGGTCGGTTGCGGATCAGCTCCGATTCTGCCTTCGGCACCTTCTTACTCATACCCTCACTGAAGCGTCTGACAGAGCTACACCCAAAGTTGAAGGTCGATCTTTTAATACGGGACCGTGTTGACAATCTTCTAGCCGAAGGGTTCGATCTTGCGGCACGATTTGGGGAGCCTGAGCATCCCGGCCTGTGCAAGAGGCATGTCCTCGACAGCCGAATAATAACCTGCGCCAGCAACACCTATGTTGCACGATATGGGATGCCGTCAACTCCCCAGGAGCTGCATGAGGAATATCGATGCATTCGGCTGATCGATGATGTGACGGGACGGCCGCATTCCTGGAACTTCCTGAAGGCGGATGGAACCGAGCACTCGATCGCACCAGACTGCAACGTCACCGTCAACGATGCCCCGTCCCTGCTGGCAGCCGCGTTCTCGGATTTCGGAATCGTCAGGCTGCTAGACTTCATGGTCGAGGAGCATCTCAGGTCAGGGCGACTCGTGGAGATACTCCCGGAGTGGAACCATCGCACCTGGCCCGCCTATCTCTATGCGCCCGAACGTTCTCACTGCTCTGCCGCTCTTCGGGCAGTGATGGACTTCGTGTGTTCGAGCCAATTCCAAAGCGCGACCAGGGAGGAGAGTATCTAACAGGCGCGACTAAGTCCCACCCAATCCGAAACACAAACATTCTCCGGAAATTGATCTCTCATCGCCTTGAAAGGATACGAACCGTGGACCAGTTAACCGATACACAGTAAGTCGCGGAAATCACGATCAAATTACCAGTCTCGTTTTGGCTTTGGCCTCCTCTACGTGCGAATCGCCGAGCCTCAGACAGAGGTGCGGCGATCCGCACCGGTTCAAGTGCGGTGCGGAAGCTTATTGATCAAGCGCGCTTCCCCAGTGGAATATGACCCCCGAACGAAGATCATCATAGTCCACGATGGTAATGTCGAGGGAGACCAGAACGTCCCGTATGCCAGATCTTGGCATGCACGCGTTCGATCGCCTTCGCCGGCTGCGCCGGGACCGTGGTGATGCCGATCGATTCCTCCAGGAAAAGTGCTTCTTCCTGTGCCTCGATGAACTCCGGAACTGCCGTTTCGGTAACACGCGATCGTACTCTTGTGCAGGCTTGCATGACGCCGTGCTTTGTCGCGAAGGGCGTGTGCCCGTCGATGAACCGATCGAGAGCTATCAGCTCAATGTAGGGAACGGCGCGAAGCTTCCGCAGCCTAGTGACCCGCCGAGACTCCCCTTCGATCGGTTCAGGGCCAGCATCAGCCAGCCTTTTCTCCGCTTCCTCCACAGTGTCCGGTAGACGCATGTGCGGCTGACCAGCGATGTAATCGACAACCTCGCCGATCGTGCCCGCGGTCATGGCATTCGTCCAAGCGACTTTATCAGCATGTGTCACTTTCCATTTAATTTCGAGAATCCCGAGTCAACGATCTCATGCTGTTACTCGGTCACTTAATTTGAGAACGGGCATTTAATTGGTCTTCCTCACTTTGTGTGGAGATCGGCCGATTTGATTGGCATCATCCTCGCTCTGAGAAGCTCTGGACCCGCTCGGCCATACATTGCGCGCTTGATAGTCTTCAGTCGGTTGATCTGACCTTCCGCCTGACCATTGCTCCAGGACAGGTCGATGGCGTTACAGACGGCCTCGATATCGCGGCGAAGAACGCGGGCAAACCGGGCCAGGAAAGCGAGGCCCGAATGAATGGCATCATGAATCCAATCTTCAAGCTTCGCCGAAGTTCGGCTATGAAATATTACGCGAAATCGCATGGAGAAGCTGCGCAAAACAGCAAATGTTCGAGACCCCTGCTTGAGGGCATCGACTTTCCGTGCCTGATTGATGGTGAGTGCACCGCGCGGCTTTATGCAAAGAGTAGCGGCGACAACCGGTGAGATCAAATGACCAGTGTGCGGATCACGCACAGGCGCATTGTCATATGTTCTGTCGGCGAGCCCAATCCAAGCCGGCGCTGCATCACCCTTATCCTTATCCGCTTCCGGCCTCTCCGCGCGGCGCCAGGTTGCCAGGAGGCGTTCAAGATTGGAAAAGCTGCCAGTGTATCCGCGGTGCTTGATGTTCTGAAACAGATGCCGCCCACGGCGGTTGCCGTCCTTCCAACACTGGGTGAGAAAGGTTTCGAAGTATAGAGGAGATGTCGGCTGCAGCGCGCCCCTGCGTCGGTCGGGCGGGATTTCGAAAGTCAGCCATTTCGCGATGCTGCGTCGGCCATATCCCGTCCGACGCGCAATTTCCGAGCAGGTCAGGCCTTCTTTGCTCAAGGCGTGCACCGTCTCGAACACCTCCTTCCGGGATTGCCGATGTGCCTGGCGAAGCTGATTGCGCCAGGGCGTTTCAGGGGCCTGCTCATGCAAAGCACGATCGTCATGATTCCATCTCGATGTCCTGGTCTGGCAGCAATGCCCTGCCTGTAGCTCGGCCGGAGAGGCTTATCTGTTCCTCGATTGCAAGACGCAGATTCTGCATGAGATGAAAGCGATCCGCCACCTGAGACGCTTGTGGCGCGCCCTCACGAGCAGCTTGCGCGTAAAGCCCGCATCGATCTCCGCTGACGATCTCAATAGAGGGATGCCGCTTCAACCATTGTGCAACGCTCGCCACGCTCCGGTCTTCGAAAATGTCCATGACCTTTCGGCGTTCGAGATCAACGATGATCGTGCCGTAGCGCCACGATTTCCTCCAACTCCAGTCATCGATACCGATGATCCGTGCCGGGGGTTCGTCATCGACCTGTGAAGCATTGCGCTTCAAGTGCCGAAGGATGGTGTCGTCGCTGATCGGCATCCCAAGCTGTCTCATCAAGCGCTCTCCGGGCCGCCCGCCTGTGCTGTGACCCAGCAGGCCAACTATATTGGCGACCCTCGTTGTCCTGCGGGCGTAGGGCGAGGCAATCTCCGGGATCGGGTCGGTGAATGTTTGCCGTTTGCACTGTCGATATGTGCAACGCCAGCGGCTCAGCCCAATTAAGTGCCAAGCGACAGTCGCTTAGGCTTACTGGCGACCATCATACACGACGCACAATCTTAGCTTGAAAAGTCAGCAATCGTCCATCACTATCAATATGCCTTCTAACCTCTTGATTACTTAGAGGGCGCGGGGAGTTCATGGGTGCACGCAGCCAAATTTCTAAACACACAGCGGCTGGCCAGTATTTGGGCTACGCGCTACAGCCCGTACGGCTATGTTACTATCTTCTGAAATGCCCGGATGGCGCGATGGTGTCGCTCGAAGTGCTGGACGATGTTGCCGTCCACCAAGCGGACGGCACAACTATTGTTGAACAATGTAAAAGTGCAACGAAGCAAAATCCCCTCTCCGATTGGGCCGAGGATCTTTGGAAAACTCTGAGTAATTGGCTCGACTTTCTTGAGGCAGGCGAGCTCGACACGACTACCGTCCAATACCGCCTCTATGTGACGCCCGCCAGATTTGGTGAGATTGCAAAACTGCTGCACGATGCCAGAACTGGCGATCAGGTCGATATTGCTGTCGAGTCCATTAAAGCAAGCCTCACTGGCTTGAAGAAGAAGCCTGCCTGCAAGCAACTCGTCGCGCGTTTTTTAGAAGCGGATCCTGAACATCGTCGAATGCTCGTGAGCCGCCTGCGCGTCATCAGCGAGGACGACGATCCAGTAGACCCGCTCCGCGAAATCTTCAAGCCGACGGTGTCCCCGTTGATCGTCGATCTGATCTGCGAGCGCGCCATCGGCGCCGCGAAAGAAGCCGCGGACCGGATGATCCGCGCCGGACTCCCCGCGAAAATAGATGCGGATCGTTTCCGCGCAGAGCTTCGAGCCTTCATACAAAAGAACAACCTTCCGGGCTTTCTGTCGTCACTGACAGACCATCCATCCAGCGAAGCTGTGACGGAGGTGTTGCAGTCGAGGCCGACCTTTGTGCGCCAGCTCGAGCTTATCGATATTCCGGCAGAAGGTCGTGTCAGGGCTGTGAGCGATTATCTCCGCACAGCAGCAGATATTTCCAAGTGGGGCGAAAGTGGACTTATCTTTGAGGCCAATCTACGCGATTGGGACGAAGACCTGATCGGACGCTATCAATTCATCGCCGGCGAGATCTCGGACACACACGCGGAGCACAATGGTCAGACGCGCGGGCGAATAGTGTACCGACGATGCGCCTCACTCCAACCACCGTTTGAAGGCCGCGCGGTTCCAGGGCATTTCGTGCATGGGTCATTCAACGCGCTTTCTGAGAGCCGTCGCCTGGGCTGGCACCCGGACTTCTCCGTACTTCTAGAGGCAGAAGAATGACTGCTCCGCCTAACAGCACAATGACCGATCTTAAGATCGTTCAAAATCCGGGGCTCGGTGCCTATTCAATCTGGCGTTTCGGCCTGGGCCATCAACTCAGCGACGAACGGCCCGTTTCGTTTGCACTGGCTTTCCTTGTTCTTCCGATTGTCTTGCACAGAGAGACGCTACAAACACTGATCGCGACGCAGAAAAGCTCCGGCTTGGCCCTGTTCGGCGCGAAGCTTGGAAAAGAGCGGGAAAAACTCCTTGCCATTCACGACCGCACCCTGCTCCTTCGCAATCTGAGTTTGCAATCAGTCAGTCTTGGCGTCGGCACCAAACTATTATCGATTGACTACGCAGATGGAAAGCTGCGCGCCAATGATCTCGAAAGCAAACCGCGCCGACCGGTGGTTCCAGAACGTATCAAAGACATAGGGAATGGATCCGAAAAGCTGGGGCTCTGGTTTTCCCAGCTGACCGCAGCGCAGATCGTGAGCACATTGCAGGTAGAATTCTAATGTATTTTCAGATCATCAAGCTCATTCTTTGGCCTCGCCGCGGTGGTGAGCCTCGCGTTGTCGATTTCAAACCTGGTATTGTGAATGTCATCAGCGGAGCTTCTAAAACCGGCAAGTCGGCGGTCGTTCCGATCATCGACTACTGCCTTGGCTCGGATAAATGCACCATCCCCGTTGGTGTGATCAGAGAAAACTGCAGCTGGTTTGGCGTTCTCGTCGATACGATCGAAGGCCAGAAGCTTCTCGCTCGTCGCGAGCCAGGCGACCAGCAATCGACAGGAGACATGGTGTTCCTCGAGGGAGAGGTGGTGGATGTTCCAGTGGAGATCGCTGAGAAAACCACGAACGTCGACACCGTCAAGCGTGCCTTGAATCGCTTGTCCGGACTGACCGACCTGGAGTTCGAGCCGAACGCCGAGGGCGGTTATAAGTCGCGGCCGAGCTTTCGTGACCTGATGGCGTTCTCATTCCAACCACAAAACATCGTAGCGAACCCTGATGTGATGTTCTTCAAGGCCGACACGACGGAGCATCGCGAAAAGCTTAAAACGATCTTTCCCTATGTTCTGGGAGCCGTCACAGCAACCGTGCTGCAAGCCCGTTTCGAGCTGGATCGCCTTCAGCGCTCGCTGCGTCGCAAGGAAACCGAACTCAAAACGATCGATTCCGCCAACAACGCTTGGAAAGCCGAAGCACTCGGCTGGTTACGCCAAGCAATCGAGCTCGGAATTCTGCCCGCCGACACGCAGCTTCCAAAGGAATGGCCGGACATCATCGATCTTCTCCGTCCGATCGCAATGTCCAATGGGAGATCGGCGCGTCCCAACTTGCCAGGGATCGACGTTACGTTGGCGCGTCTTGCCGACTTGCGCGCAGAGGAGACCGAGATAGCCGGGCAGCTCAGCGAGCACCGCCAGAGGCTGAACGAGATGCGACGTTTGGTGGAAAGCAGTGAAGCCTACGGTGACGCCATGCGGATCCAGCGGGATCGGATCGGACTAGCGGATTGGCTTAGGGGCCTTTCGACCGATGTCACAGATCCGATCGTTTCACTCGGCGAGGGAGGCCGCGAGAAGGTTTTGGCGCTTTGCGACAATCTTGATGGCCTGGAATTAAGATTGCGCACGCATCCGACTCTTTCAAACACACTCGATAAGGAGATCTTTCGGCTTCGCGCCGCCGCTGAGACAACCCTGGACCAGTTGAACGCCATCCGCGCTGAAATTTCAGACCTGGAGAAGGATTCTGAGAGGACACAAGCGGAGGCAAGCCGCTTTGACCAGATCGAACGGTTTCTCGGTCGCCTACAGCAGGCGTTGCACCTCTACGACCGAGCGGACCAGTCGTCGGATCTGAGGCAAGAGATCGACGGCTTGAGGACGCAAATTTCTCTTCTCCAACAGACGGTATCGGAGGCAGATATCCGGCGGAAGCTTGGAAATGCTCTCGACCGTGTCGCAAACTTCGCAAATCGCATGGTCCCTCGACTTGATGCCGAATGGCCAGACGCACCTCTGCGCCTGATAATCGAAGATCTGACGGTGAAGGTTCTACGGGGGACACGCGAGGACTATCTCTGGGAAATTGGAAGCGGCGCGAACTGGCTTGCCTATCACGTCGCCTTAATGCTCGCGTTACAGCGGTTCTTTCTGGGCGAACCACACCATGCCGTCCCAAGCATGCTTGTGTTTGACCAACCAAGCCAAGTTTACTTTCCGAAACGGGCCGCCGAGGAATCTATCGAACTGGTGCCGTGGCGAGATCAGGACGTTGCCGCCGTTCGAAAGGTGTTCTCCCTTCTTGGTTCCGAGGCTGTAGGCTCCCAAGGACGACTTCAAGTCATCGTTCTCGACCATGCCGATGAGGACGTTTGGGGCGATATTGACGGCGTTGAGCTTATCGAAGAGTGGCGGGAAGATCGCGCACTCGTCCCAACCGATTGGCTTAACGGTGACCCCAGTCAAAACTGATATCACTGTGCATAGGCCGGTGTACATTAGGTCAACAGGAGCGGACTGGGTGTTCCAGTAGAGGCTACGAGCAACAGCCGCTTGTTCGGGCGGCTTAGGCCTGCGTATAGCAGGCAGCGCGCCTTAGGTGTGTCCGGAAAGTTTTAGCATCACAAGGCATCACGATGACGCCGCCGAATTTAAGTCCCTTTGCTTTGTGAATCGTGCTTATTGCCTTTTCCATGTCTTGAGGACGAGGAGCGGTCGTAAACGCAAGAGCTTACTTGGAGGCTACCAACGTTGTCGCAAGCTTCAGGCATGTCTCACCTGGATGCTCTCCGGATCGTGGACGCCTGTAATATCTATCAAAGATCCCGTCGACGCTCGCGTTAGGGAGAGGACACTCTGATCATCACGCTCGGGTTCGGCCGTAGAGAAGCGACCTTCAAGGAATGCGCCTTTGGCTATCGGATCAAGTTCGGCCCAGAACCCGTCCAGTTCGATGGGGGCAAAGTCCGGCGTCATGAACGACCGTGAACGGAAGTTTCGTGTTAGGAAATGACGCGAGGGTTCCTTTGCGATCACATCGTGGGGAACGGCCGAGAGAGCGTTTGCGAGTGTATGCGGCTGCGAGAGCCAATCTATGTTTCCATCCGATTCTGGGACGGCCAACGATGCAATCACCGGCGTGCGAGACGAAGACCGGGCGCTCAGGCTCAGCGTACAAAATTACATAGCTTGCTGAATCGCCCTTGAAGTTTTCGGCGAGCGCGGCATGCGTCGCGCGAAGCTGCCCGGTTAGGCTCTCGGCGGTGACCGCCGCTCCATTCACGAACCAATCCAACATGCGGCCCGCTATTCGCGCGCAAATGCGCCGCTTACCGGTCCAGTTGTCGACCCGTCGAGGACAAGCACCAACACGGAATCACCGCGGATCGCGATAGCGGCGTGGTCCCGGTTGTCGTCGGTTCGCGTTCCCTGATGGCTATTCCATTGAATCGCAAAGGGCATCTCAGACGCCGCCCAGCTTAGCTATCGCCTCCAGGCGATCGTAGACGATGTCGGCACGACCCGTGGGGCCACGAATATTGCCTTGCAGGAAATGATCGAGGTTGGGATCACCAAGGACTCCGCCAATCTGCTCGGCGATATAGGCTTTGATGTCGGCGTCGGCCTCAGCGATTTCATCGCCGAGTTCTTCGCGCCCGTCGACCAAGAGGAGGATATCTTCGGCATCGCGGCTACCGATGAGATCGCCTCCACCGCGACCGCGATAGGCTTCCAGCTTAGTCGCGATGAACAAGGGTGCAGTGAGACAGCGGATTTCGAGACCGTCGTCCAGGGCTGCCGGTACAGCCGTCTCAATTCCACGCCCGTACCACTGGTTGCTAAAGCCGAGGACAGCTGGATCGGCAGGCATGAAATCAACTTTGAGATCGCCAAGCTTCATCCGGCAGAGAACGTTCTCGTCCGGCGCCTCGGCGAAACCGCGCTGACGCAGCGTTTCCATCAGCTCCGCCCACGCCGCGAAGCCGGCGAGATCGACAATCAGGTCGACGTCGTCTGTGGCCCTGACGCCTTCGAGCGTGATCGGATCGGTAATATAGAGCGCGGTCGTGCAGCCGCCTACGAAGACTAGGCGGCTGCGAAGATCGTCGCCAAGCGCCACAGCGACCGCGTTCAACATCTCCTTCAACTTGCCCTGAACCGTCATCCAAACCGCTCCTGAAGAAGGTTTGCCGCGAGGTTAGCTTCACGTTGATTGCCGAGGCGGACGGCGTCGATGAGGGCGAGATAGGCGTAAAGGCGTTCGTCCTTTTCGGCCGCCTCCGGCACGCTTTTGAACAGCGGCTCGACGGACTGCCCCATTTCGTGCCCGCGCGCATAGGGCCAGACGCTGATAAGACTTCCTGCGCTGTGAAGAGAACCGCGAAGAACAGGAGCCGCAAATGCGGTCGGCAAACCGCGTTGCATAGCACCAAGTTTTGCGGGAAAGACGAACTTCAATCCATGGACGATGAATTCGCGCAGTTGCCGCCGGTTGGGTTTGGGCCGACCAGTTTTCCTGTCTTTGATCGCAATACCCGATGACAGGCTGCGATTGATCGACGCGCTGATTTCTGTTTTGCTTATCCCGAGTGCCGCCTCGAGGCCGCGCACGGAATAGGCATCTTCTCCCGCTGGAGGACTATGTCCTGCCGGAAGCTGGACTCTCATCTTCTCGTCGTCCTCCAAGCTCATCAGCTTGAGTAGGACGACAATATCCTGGCTTTTCATGGTTAGACGCCGCGTCCTCTGTCCTCGGACTGCGGACAGATAAACACAGCCGATAGGCCGCTGTCAATGATCGCAAGACTCGCTGAGCAGTAAGCCGGCGATTGCCATCCATAATGATCTGATTGAAGCCGATGGCTCGATACCTTCATACTACCGATTAGATGATGATGCTCGCTGCGGGATCATTGAGATCTCCTCATCCTGCATTCAGCAGCGAACTGCTCCATTTGCGCCAGGACGCGCGTATCCAAGATGGCCTCGCCCCACGGACAAAACGGAAAAGGACAGACGACTGGCCTCCTCATCGACGGACCCACAGGTGCGTATCGCTGATCTGAACCCCGCCTCAGGTATGAAGCTGGTTGACGAGCACCTCAGTTATTGACGCCATGCAGTCGAAAGAGCTTGTCGAAGAAGCCGGTAATCCTCTGCTCAGCGCCGTTCCCAACGAGTTCATTGGCACCGAACCGGTAAACCTCATATCCAGACAAGCGTAGTTCACGGTCGGCGGACACCATATCGGCATAGACCTTCAAAGACGGGCGGTCGTTTTCCGAAAAGTGATGTTTGCCATCCACCTCGATCACGATGCGTTGCCGCCCCGGAAGCAGAAGCAGAAAGTCCATGCGCTGCCGCGGAATAGGTAAACGGTGGCGCAGGGTTTTCACGACCGCTGGATCGTAATGAAGATAGACCTGAGGGAGAAGCGCGGGTAGCGCTACGCCAAGCGCAGCTCGATAGGCTTTAAAATAGGTGGCAAAAAGCGTTTTTTCCGCGTCAGAGTCAAGCGACTCCCGAAGCCGCGCACCGAGTTGTGCGGCATTCGCGCCTGATGCAACTTCGCTCCACCATGAGACGAGCTCGGACCACAGAAGGCCGTTCGAGCCGATCGGCCGATCATAAATCAAGCAGCTTTCTTCTCCGGACAGAATGACGATGTCGTTGTTGATGGCGTCTGCGAAGCCGATCTCAGGCTTCACGCCCCGCGAGGCAAAAATCAAGTTTTTCGGCCGACCACCGACGCCGCGAACGATGGCTCGAAAACCGAAGATCGGATGGCCGGAGAGTTCGCTTTCTTGCGTCAGCTCGTAGCCGTCGCGCGCGAGAATTTTGTTGAGAACTGCGACTGTCGTGGCCTGCACATCTCCCGACCGGGAGAGAGGGTGGACAGCTTCTTCGAGCAAGGCGCCAAACCTTGCCCTGGAGCAGCTGAGCGCACCAATTTGACCAAACAGGTGCTCCACCGACCAGTCGCCTGGGTTTTGGTCCATATGGCGATCGATCTGGTCGCGTAGGCTTCGGCCATTGCTTCCGAGAAAATCTTCAATGGGCGAAGACAAAGGAAAATAGCGTCCGACTATGTCAACGGTGGACCGTTCGCCGGCGAAATCATCTCCGAGGGCACGCGCGATATCTCGCCGCGTTATCTGGGAAAGCGGAGGGTCGCCGGCCTCAAGTATCGCGCGGGCCACTTCATCAAGGGCGGTGTCGCTACGATGAGCAGCAAGCTTCAAGGCGATGCCAGCCAATTCCTCTTCTGAAAGATCTGCCAGCGCCAGATCGATGCGCTGTCGTTTTGACAGGCCTTCCCCGCTTTCAACGATCAGGCCAGCCACCCGATGCGGTTCATCGCTCAGCTGCGCATGGGTCATCCCCTGCAGGATGCCCGCGAGGAGACCATAAATGTCATCTGCCATGACGCGTCTCCGTATCCAACACGTTAGTGGTGGCGGAGACCAGTCGAGCTCGGTAGCCGCAGCGGGCGCATCGTTGGCCACCGATCCCGGAATAAATCACCATCACCGCATTTCCTACGCGTCGGCCTTCGGCCAGCGGAGTTTTCCGCGCCCGACGCGCAAGGCTTCCACCAACCTCGTATTGCCGGGCAATCGGCCTGAAAAAAGGCTCGGCTTTGGATCGACAGCAGGTTTCTTGAACGCTGCGACCCGCTGATAATCTGGTGTCGTCAGCCAGGTACGTCCATCGCCCTCGTCGGTGACGATCCGATAGAGACCGGCGGGCGGGGCAGTTGGGGCATCCAGTAAACGGCTGTAGTGTTCGACTGACCATTTCTGGATGCCGCCGCTAAGCGCCTCGGTTCGAAACCGTGCCCAAAGTGCCGCCGTCTCCGGCGTCGGCCAGTTGCCGGCGTCCGTGAAGGCGGTGATCTCGTCAGATTCGAGCCAAGCACGCATTTCTGCGGGGGCCACAAAAACAGGCTCGGCGTCCCCGATTGCCGCCATAGCCGCGCGCCGTGATGGCAAACCTGCACGGATCAGCATCGACATCATGAACTGCGGGACGCCGGTCTCAACCGATGCTGCTGCACCGCCGGCAACCGTCTCTGGCGACCACCCGAGCGCCATGCGGCGGGTGCGGATCGCTTCCAGCGCCCAAACTAGGCGATAGGTGAATGCCTCCTCGACCGCCCTCATATTTTGCGGTCCGATCTTGGCGACATCCGCGCCAGACACCCAGCTGCGTAAGATGGATTTCCAGTTCGCCGGAAGGGCATTCGTCTTGTCTGGAATGAATGGGCGTATGAACAGCAGGCGCTCGCCGAGTCCGGCCAGGGAGTCAACGAGCTCATCGACATCTCCGCCAAGCGCCGCACTATCGGCACGATCAAGCAGGGCGGCCAAGTCGCCGGCCATCGCATCGATCGCGAGGCCGGCTTCAAGACCAACACCCATCGCAAAATGCCCACGCCGCGCTTGTGGTGTGGTGGTTTTCCAAATGAGATCCGCACGTGCCTCAAAGACCTTCTTGTGCAGAGGTGCGACGTCTTCGTCCTCACGGGCGATCTGTCGGGCCCAAAGCGATCCCTTTAGCGCTTCGTCCAACAGCTTCGGCAGATCGGCGCGATCGGCATCAAGCGCTTCGATCAGCCCGAAGACGGTCGCGTCAAGGCGTTCGACAATTTGCGAGAGCGGCTCCTCATCGATGGTGTCTTCCTCTTCAGCACCGCCCTCTTCATCGTCGTCGCCGTCGGCGTCATAGTCGACGCCGACCGCGAGGCGCTCGGCAACTGCTGCTTCTTCCTCAGGCGATCGCCAAGCCTCGCGGGCATTGGCGAGATATTCCCACGCGTCATCGCGATCCAGAACACCCTCACGCGACAGCCGCTCAAGAATCTCGGCGACGATCTGAATGAGGCCGCTCTTCAGCGTCCGCGCCTTGGCGGAGGCAACGAGCTTTCGCCACTCCTTCTTCCGCCAATCGATCTTATCGAACATGACATGAACAATGAGACCTTCGACATCGACAAAAGCGCGGCCGGCACGGCCGGCGACATTTGCGAACTCCTCACCCTTGATCTTTTCGGACGCCCTGTACAAGACCGGCACCAACAGCACAGCGGCGTTCAGGTTGAGACCCTGCGATAGCGTCGGGGACGCAACGATGACTTTCAGCACACCTTCGGACAGCAGGGCCTCAAGCTCGCGTAGGAAAGGGCTTGGCAACCGGCCGTGATGAATGGCAACGCCCACTTTCAAGCACGCGACGGCGGGATGGTCGTCGCCCAGCCACTCCTTGCCGACCTCCAGAGCGCGAGCAATCGACGCTTGGTCGTCCAGCAGCGAAGTTAGATAACCGCGTCTGCAAAGGTTGACGACCTGCTTGCCATAGCTCTCGACCCAATTGGCCTGGGTGGAAAAGACCAGGGTCCGCTTGCCCTGGCCGGCGAATTCCCATGCAGCGAACAAGGTCAAGTGCGAATTCTTGCGAGGGTAGGGCTTCCTTTCCTGACCTCGTGCCGGTTTTTCAACCACGAATTTGTCGAGGAAGGGGCCGTTTTCGTCCAGGTCCAGCCGCAGCAACGCGTCTTTGCCACGCCAGGTGAGCGCGCCGAACCGCTGACGCGTCGGACGCCAATCTGAACGCACCGGTTCGCCCGGTTCGTCGGATCGTATCCACGCTGTCAGATCGTCGAGCTCGTGGCCGCTCGGCAAAATTGCAGAAAGGCAGACTATGCGACGCTCTACCGCATCCGCGCGCCGAAGGAGACGCTGGACCAATGTTTCGTAGCGGATCTCGCGCTCGCTAGGACCGATCATGTGGCCCTCATCAAGGACGATCAGGCCGACATCGTCGATCAGGGATGGATCGCTTCTGAGCGCAAAGTCGAGCTTCTCGGGAGTGGCGATAATGATCTCGCGCGAGCGCAGTGCGTCTTCGTCACCGACCGAAAGGCCACTGGCGCCGTAGAGGGAGGAAACGCTGAAACCTAGCGGCGCAAAAGTTTTTCTGAACGATCGCTCCGTCTGTGCAGACAGGGCGCGCAATGGTGTGACGATCAGCACCCGCCGAGATGAAGAAAGTGTCATCAGCGCGGCGAGCTCCGCCACTCGTGTTTTACCAGCGCTGGTCGGCAAGGCCACGACCAAATCGTCCGTAACATCGGTGGAACGCCGGGCCGCTTCACGCTGTGAAGGCCATAGCTCGACCTCGGAGGTCCTTCGCGCATACAGCGACGAGATGAACAACCGGCGCAGATCCGGATATTTTTCCTCCGTTCCCTCAGGCGGCTCCGTGGGGAGGTTCTGGTGCAGGGAATGCTGCCAGAGGTCATCGATGAGATGCCGGCAGAGGTTTGACATCCACCACAAGGGGACATTCTCCGCGTTGTCCGCCAATCTGACCGTAGTGTCGAGCAGGGCTCGCGCTTTTTCAATAGGCTCCGCTTCACCCGTCTCAAGCGCAAAATCAAAATGCGCCAACGCTCTGCAAATCGTCGTGTTCAGAATCGTCGATAGCGCGTCATCGATGTCGGGCTCCTCGCCCCTTAACGCTTCAGCGACTTGCGTATCGCCGTGGGCCTCGTCATCAAGCCAATCGCGAACAAAGCCGCGCAATTGGCCGAGATCGCGCAGGATCAGGTGTCGTATCGCCAATTCGCCCGGCGAGGCATTGAGATCGTCGGCCGTCTCGTTGAAAAGCGAATAAGCAACAGCAGAGAACCCTGCGAGATGGTAGGCGGCAGCTGCAATGGTGCGACGGAAGCCGCGATCGGGAGACGCCGGATTGCCATTGCGAACAAGAGCTTCGAACGCGTTGGCAGCCCGCTCGAACGCCTTATTGGTCAAATCCGAAGATCCCGCCCTTGCGCGCAAGGCCATCGCTGCTCGAAGTAACGCGAAGCCGTGTTCGCCGAGATCAGTTTCGATTGTCGCGCCAAGTGGCGGCGCGTTGGCTGGCAGGACGCCCTGCTCCCGCATCAGCGACCAGGCAGCGCCACGGTCGAGGAGGCCTCCAAGTATCCCGTCGACAGTTGCAGCCGCCAAAAATGTGCCCAGTTCGTCATTCGTCTCCAAGATCTTCCGCCTTTTTGTAGATGGCCGCGATGAAGTCCTGGTGATCTGCGACGTGAATATTCACAACGTAATGGTCACGATTGGTGCCGGTAGCGTCCAGATCATCCTTCAATGAGGCGTGAGGTCCATTGCCCGAGATCGTGAAGAGCATGTGGTCGATACGATCCGCACGGAGGGATTTCAGGCCCACCTCGTCACGGAGGCTTCGGCCAAGCGCATTGTCGTCCGCATCGTTGCTCTCCAGCAGCCGGTTGGCGACGAACAGTAAGGAATCTGGCGTGCAGCGGCCGTTATCACGATCAAGCACCTTGCGGGCGCTGGTCACGGTCGACTTTCCGAGGGACTTATTGCTCTTGGCTTCGCCTTTCAGTAGCCAGAGCTTCTCGCCGGCCTTATCGTACCCCGCGCCGATGAAATCGTCGCCACGCATAGCCATGTTGCGTCCGTCCTTATAACGAAGGCGGCGTACGGGCACGCGAAGCCCGATCTCTTCCTCGACCAGTTCAGTTGCCAGAATTTCTCCTAGATCGCCAGAGCGGCCCTTCACGGTTTGCGGCATCGATTCACTGAGGATCTTAGCAGCGACCTTGTAGCCGAGCCGCTTCACGTCCTCGGCGATGAGTTCGAGCCGACCATAATGCGAGCGAATCGTCTCCGCGAGATCATCGCGAATATCGTCGCGACCACCGTGCTTCTCGACATAGGTCCAGTAGCGCTTACGCTTGTCCTTGTTTTTGGTGGCGTCACACCACTTGTTATAGAGCCCCATCCCACGTCCCCTGACCTAATGCAAAAACGCTCCATCGCAACCTGCAAGATGTATTCGTCACATACATAGCCGCTTTATGAGCGCCAAAAAACCGAAAGCTATCTGTGGTTTGCAGATATTGGAGTTTCTCAAAACACGAGCATTTTGTACTCGGCGGCTCACAGAGGGAATTCCCGATCAACGCACTTCATCGCCGGAAACAGGAAGAAGAGTTCAGGCCGCGCCTTAAGCCCTATGCGCTCCTTAATGTGCTATTTCGCATTGGAGATAAGTTGGAAAGCTTCACGGCTGGATAAGAGAGCGTTGGCCCATATCGAAGAATTCGCAGCTTTTCTTCGACAAGGGCACGATCACCACAATTGACCTCTGGCTTCAGAACGCAGCAATAGAGGAAGATGCTCTAGGAAAAGTTGCAGCCTGGAGGCAGATGTGACGCTGTCGGAAGACAGTACAGAGAAACGCTTCAGACCCCGCTGAAATATGGCACGTGAAAAGCTAAAATATCCGATCGAATCAAAGGACTCGCATCAGTTGCCACGTCAGCGAAACCTTAAAGCTAAACTTCGTTCAGTTTTTCCGAACCTAGACGAGACGCGTGATTGGCGTCCCATACTCAGGGCAACAGATAGTGCAGCCCTCGCGGGCGGCCTGAGCCGGGACCTTTCCCAAGTCGGTGACCTGGCGCACATGGCGCTGGTCGACGGACGGTCGACAGAAGCCGTAAACTGGCTCTATCTTGGTCTGCTGTGTAACGAGGTGGTCACCCGCGAGTCGATCGGCGAGTCTGGCGCGCTGCGTCCATCCAAATACCGGTATCGAGTTACCGGTATACATGATGTTGTGAAGGAGCTCCAGCGGTCGGCTGATGAGCTTGATCTTAGCCAATCCACCCGAGCGTATCTCGCCTCATTGCAAGCTCTTGCGACCCTTTCCGGTTCGGTACGAAAGGCGGACGAGTCACTTCGCGATTTCTTGAGGCGGAACCGGGACACAACGCTGAAATCTTTGCTCGCGCGCGTAGATGCCCTTTTCATGCTCGGTCATCAGGGTGACCAAGCCAAAAATAGCATGTTGCTGGGTCATTATTCTGCGGAAGAATTGGCCGAAGGTGCTTCTTACATAATCTATTGCCTCGATCGCGACTTTGGGATCGAGCAAAAGCATTTCAGTATGATGTCGGAAACGAAGATCAAGCGCGGCGTCTTCGACAAGCTATTGATAAAAGCGGCAAAAATCCGCGTCTTTTGCGATGCGGAGATCATGATTGACGCGTTCGATTATCGTTGCGAAGTCCACGGCACCAACTTCTTGATCACCGCTCCCTTCCCAGAGCTCGAGAAGAGCACGCGGCTCGGCTACATGCAGAACGAACAGGCCCATAACAGGACTCGCCTGGAGCAACAGCTTGCTCGCAATGGCGGAGCAACCTCGGTGTTTGACCTAGCCGACGCATTCTTTGACGGAGGGGAGGATTTCGTCGCCCGGCGTGTTGATCATCCCATCAGTCGCTACACCTTTCACATTCCCGACATTCCACCTATTCGTGACATGTTTGCGAACGAAGCCGCAACGGTCGAAGAGGAATCATACATCCGGGCTATATTGACGAGCGAAATCATAGATTGGAACGAACTTCGCCGTTTCGAAGCTCTTCCAGGAGTCTCCATTCTGGATCTGTCGCGCGTGTTTCGGTTATTCCTTTTTCTCGCTCGGTTGGCCTCGCGGCAGCTCAGCCCCCTCCTGCCGAACGATCCCGATATCGCTTACCGCTCCCTGGTCCCCGTCTTCCGAAAGGATATACTGCGCCAGATCATCGGCCTGAGCGTTGGGGAGGACAAAGTCACCCCGATCCTCGATTGTCTGGTTTGGAAAACGGGATCCAAAAGCATGTACGACATGCAATATAGACCCATCATTGAAGCAGGCAATTTTTACGCAGCACCTATGCACCTCGCTGGCATGACAAATTGGTATCGAAACCTTGCGTTTCTGAACAAAAATCGCGTCATCCAAGATATCGGCCACGATACCGCCTCGAGGGCGCTGGCGTCGCTCCTCCAGAAGAAATCGGAACTTGTGCGCGGGGAATATGAGACCGAAATCGATGGTGAAAAGATTGAGCTGGATGCGATCTTCCGCTTCGGCGAGTTCCTGTTCATCTTCGAGTGCAAGCATTCCTTGTTGCCTTGCAATCCGCATGAGTTGCGGACTTCCTTCAAGGGAGTGAACAAGGGAGCCGAGCAGCTATCGCGCGCAAGACGCCTGATCTCACGGCTTGGCAATGAGGTGGAGCTCTATCGCCGGCTTGGCTGGAAGGTTGCGCCCTCCAAGAAGATCGTTACATGCGTCGTTTCCTGCAACGGAATGTTCTCTGGTTTGAGGATCGGCGGAAATCCTGTTCGACGCTGGGCCGAACTTGCAAATATGATCGAAACGGGCATCGTCAACAGTGCCAACATTATTGCAACACCCGGAGACAACGGCCTCGACATCAAGGCTGTCGGTTGGACATCCCGATGCCTGTGGAACGGCCCTGACCTGACGGCTCAGTTCCTCCACGATTATCTTGAAGGCGATACGCTACGTGACGCGATGTTTGATGCCATGGTCGAGCATTCCAGATCGTTTGATCTTGGCGAGCGTCGTTTGGTTTTCAAATCGTACGCACTCGATGTTCAGGCGGCATCGGAAGCGTTTGCCGCACTCCCAGGCAGTTTCGTAACAACCAGTGAAAATCTAACCTGACGGAACTCAGCCTGCTTCCCATTATTCGAATGATCCAAGCACCAGAGCGGGCCCCTTTACCTTCCGATTGCGCTTAGAGAGCTCAACGGCGCGATTTATGAAGTCGGCCGTTTTTGAGCCTGGGGCGCGGGCAATATCGTCTACTATGCGTGGGTGCCCACCAACGATTCTAATCTCGTGTGTGTCATGGCTTTCAGTTTCGATCGGCACTTCGATCAAGGCGGTATACTGCGTGCCGGCCAATTGAAGTGTCAAAGGCGCAAGAACCACGTCCTGACCATCGAGGAGCGTATCGTCTTCCCATCGTGGGAAAAAAAGGTTTGCGCCGGAAACCGACCCAAGCGCGAGTAAGTTTTGATATTTCTCTATCCAATCATAGAACTCCGACAGTTGGATCCGCGGCTTCTTGGAGGGCGCGTATCTATCGATGGCTGTCTCCATGCGACGCAATATGGGGGCGACCGGTATCCAGTTGTGGAAAGGTCCCTCGTTTCCTTCGGCCGCAGGCAATTCCATCATTCCGCCGCCGATTTCGATTTTCACCCGTTTCTTTGACCGGGCCAGTATGGCACCGACTTCTATCATCGTCACCGCTTCGCTCAGGTCGACAGACCGCGATCCGTCGTCGTCGAAGACGATGCCTGCCCATTCCTTCTCGAAGTCGAGCGTGACTTCAAAAAACGCGTTCGCGAAGCGGGTCGGGGCCTTCCGACTCGCGTCCACGAACGGAGGAACGGCATACATGTCGACCGGAAACCTCGTCCATGTGCCCTCTTCCAAGTCTTCAAGTTCGATCAACACCGACATCAACGATGGTGCATGAAACTCAAGAACGGCTTCGCGGAAGAAATCGGTGTCATTCTCAAGAGGGATCCCGAACCGCCGACGCTCGACCGTGAAATCGACCACATCAACTTCCCGCCGCTTCCCCAGAAAAAGGCTATGGACCTTCTCCTCGGCATCCTCACCTGGAATGAGGAAGTGACCGGTGATCGAACCATCGAAACCACACGTCTGCCGTTCCTCTATTTTGGATGCGAGATAGCTCGAAAACGGCCCACCACGCATTCCGTCAAGAGCATTAGACAAGCCTTCGCCATCCGGGCCCAACTCGATGGCACGCTCCATTGGTACAGGAACGGTCACTCTGTGAATCTTACGGTTGCCCCGAGCTTCCTCACTCCTTACACGTCGCAGTGTCTTGTAGATAATCTGCGCGTCGATCGGAACAATGACGACCCGGGTAGGCGATCGCGCGCCTTCCTCCATATTCGAGAACGGCGATCGCTGCCGGAAGATCGCTGTCAACAAGATGCTTGAGAGCAGACAGCTTAATGCGGGGCGGCTCACCTGGGCGATCGGTTGATTTGACCTGCACAAGGTACTTCGGGAGGTCATTCTAGTGATCGAGTGGCATATCGGCCGAACGCATGGGCTCGCGCTCGAGCAGAAAGTCCCATCCTAACCGGTCGACAAGCGACTTTTGTGCTCTGAACCCCTCCGGCTGGCACCAACCGAGAAAATGACCCTCACCGGTTGCTCCGACGTCCCGCGTTCCCATTCAACCTCATACTTTCAAATTGCAACAGCCTCAAAGCGTGTACTTACGCGCAGGCACACTACCTTGTAGCAGAAATCTCTACCGGAGCGTTCGTACCTTTTTTGCCGCAATATCCGACAACGCCCCACCAGCATCGGCCGTAGCTAATTCAAAAATCGTCGTCGTCACTCGTCAGATTTTTTTCTTCTGGTTCGATGGTTTTCCTGCGAATCAGTCCAGCATCTTCCAACGCCTCCCGATCAGGAAGATCGCCTAGCGTTTCCATGCCGAATGCCGAGAGAAAGTGTAGCGTCGTCACATAGGTATAGGGCGCGCCGGGCGTTGGGCTCCGTGGTCCGGAGCCGATGAAGCCGGCACCACGAAGCGCCGCAATGATATCGCGGCTAACTTCCCTTCCGAAGATTTTCGATAACTCGCTCCGCGTGACTGGCTGGAAATATCCCACCGCCACCAGCACCATCGCCTCAAACTCCGACAGCGCCGCCGCCCCTCCCCGCGTCGGCGCGGAAGAAGCCTGGATCGTCTCGGCAAAGCGCGGCCGGGTGCGGTGCTGCCAGCCACCGGCAACCGACACCAGCTCGTAGGGCCGGTCTCGTAGCTCCTCGATGAGATCGTCGATGAGCAGATCAATGCTGCAGTCCTTGCCGACCACACGTGCCAGCGTCTCGCGGGACACCGGCTCTGTTGATGCAAAGATCACTGCCTCGACCCGCATCATCCATTCGCGCCACCGCATCTCCGGCGGCAGATCCTCAAGCTCGCGATCATACAGGCGCCCGTCTGCGGCGTTCACCTTGCGGCGGGAGGGTCTGGCTGCAGGTGACCCGGCCATGATCACAACCCAAACATCCGGAAGGCAGAGCGGCCAGACAGCTCGCGCACGGCTTCCAGGCTTTCAAGCCGCTCGAACAGCCGGGTGGCCGCCCAGCGCGACAAGTTGCTGCCGGGGACAGAGGCCGGCACGGCATCCTCGCTCAGTAGCTTGCGGATCACTGTCTCGGCGCCCTTGGTGCGCAGCTTTGGGACGACTGCCAGCAGCCGGGTGGCGCGGCGGTCGATCTCGACCGCCGAGCGCAGTGCGGCGTCAACGCCTTCGACCAATGCCAGGCAGATCGCTTTCGGATAAGCCGGCTCTCCTGGCCGGACACGGCCTCTGCCGCCGATCGTGCGAAACGCCGGTCCATAGCGCTCGGACAATAGCAGCGGTACGGGTTTCGGCCATTTCAACTTGTGCGCCAGGACCATCTCAGCCAGCCCAAGCGCCAGCACTTCGGCGTCCGGGCGAACGGTCGTGATGGCAGATATAAGCGCGGCCACCGCGAGGGGTGCCGCTCGCCCGGATTGAGTGGCGGTATCGACCAGATCCGGGACCGAGGCAAGACCATCGTCCCAGCCAAGGCTGAAAAGGTCAGCGACTTCTTTGACGAATGACGTGGTGATCGGCGCGGAGCGACGCGTCATCATTCTGGTGGTTAGAAACAGCTTTCCGGCCGGCCCCGAATCGTCACCAGCGGCGGTCAGTAAAACCGCGTCCCGTATGGCGTGTTCCTCTTCGCTGCGCCCGGCCATTTTGGCGGCAACGGCCGCTGATTTGAGCGCAAGACGATCACGCCAGCAGCCGGTCCACGGGGGTTCGGCACGAATAAGATCATCTAAAGATTTCAGCGCTATACCGGATGCGAAGGCAGCGTCGGCTTCGCTGATGTCGCGGTCGCGCGAGAGCGCCCATGCAGGCAGGTGGGGCGGCCAGGCAGCGGTGGTTGGAGCGGAGAGAGCGCGCAAATCCATGCGCGTAAGTGTAAACCAGATGTGCAGTTTCCGCCAGCGATATCGACATAAACCGCACGCCTTGTCGCGGACAAAAGACGCCCGATAAGCTTGCCTTATCGTTCGTTTTTCGCTTTATAGAGAAATGGCCCGAATCGACGATGACAATCCCGAAAACGGCCCGCAGCCGGGCTCTCCCCGATCACGGAGCACGCCCGCGGATGGCGCACCTTCAGCTGGGATGCAGACCGCGGTCGAGCCTGCCATGCCCGTCGCCGACGACCTGCCCGACATCGTCGATCTCGTCCTGGAAATGGGCCGCGCACCGACCGACATGCCCTCCCCTGCTCTGCCGGCCCATCTGGAAACACTCGCCGATCCCGCGCGGGACTACGTCGAGGCCGCAAGCTCGGCCAACACGCGGCGCGCCTACGCTGCCGATTGGCGGCATTTTTCTGCCTGGTGCCGGCGCCACAACCTCGCGCCCTCGCCCCCGGACCCGCAGGTCGTCGGGCTCTACATCACCGCCTGCGCCTCGGGAACCGCGCAAAGAGGGATGAAACCGAACTCGGTGTCGACGATCGAGCGGCGTCTCGCGGCCATCGGCTGGAACTGCGCGCAACGCGGGATGCCGCTCGATCGCAAGGATCGCGCCATCGCCACCGTGATGGCCGGCATCCGCAACACCCACGCCGCCCCGCCCCGGCAGAAGGAAGCCATCCTGCCCGAGGACCTGATCGCCATGCTGGAGACGCTCGAGCGAGGAACGCTGCGCGGCATGCGCGACCGCGCCATACTGCTGCTGGGGTTCGCCGGTGGCCTCAGGCGGTCGGAAATCGTCGGCTTGGATGCCGGGCGCGACCAGACGGAGGACGGCCGCGGGTGGATCGAGATTTTTGACAAGGGCCTCCTCGTCACACTCGGCGGCAAGACCGGCTGGCGCGAGGTCGAAATCGGCCGCGGATCCTCTCACAGCACCTGTCCGGTAACGGCAGTGGAAATCTGGATCAAGTTTGCCCGGATTGCCAGGGGCCCCCTCTTCCGCCGCGTCCGCGGCCAGGGCAAGGATGTCGGACCGGATCGGCTCAACGACCAGGAGGTGGCGCGTCTCGTCAAAAAGACAGCGCTGGCGGCCGGCGTGCGCGGCGATCTTTCGGAAATCGAGCGCGGACTGAAATTTTCCGGCCATTCGCTGCGCACCGGTCTTGCTTCCTCGGCCGAGCTCGACGAGCGCTATGTGCAAAAGCAGCTCGGCCATGCCTCCGCCGAAATGACCCGCCGCTACCAGCGTCGACGCGATCGCTTCCGGGTAAACCTCACCAGGGCGGCCGGGCTGTAGCCCCCTCCCCCCGCCGGTGGCCCGCTCAGGCCTTGGAACCGTGTCGGGAACGCTCCGCGATGCTGAATAGATCGACTTTCTTGCCCGCGACGTCCGCGACGATCTTCAACGTGCCGCCGAGGGATTCGACATAATCGCGAAGCGTCGAAAGCTTCATGTCGGCGCGCTTCTCCAGCCTTGAGACGTGGTCTGCTTGAACCCGGTCGCCGCAGAAACGTCTTCCTGCGTCCGTCCGGCGAGCGCCCGCAATTCGCGCAGATTGTGCGCGGTGACGAGTTCCTCGGTGCGGGCGGCGATTGCCCGCTGTTCATCTTCGGGAAGCGTCTTTATCAGCTTGTCCAGATCATCCATGTTTCTTCTCCAACTCGCTCAAATGCTCGTCGTAGCGTTCGTCCGCCAGGTCGATCAGCCGCTTGTAGAACAGTTTCTGGCTTACACTGCCCCGCAGAATCAATCTTCGCAAATTTAGCCTCATTGTCATCAAAATTCATTGCGGATGATCGAATTTCATGAGAGCTTCTCACCGAAATTAATTTTCAGAACCGGATATCAGGATTCATGGAGCAGGGACAAAGAAAACCGTTTTCAGGCGCGGTCAGCATTTTTCACGGCCGCTGGATGCCGGAAGACGCCATCCCTGTCGGCTATGCGGCCCTCATCGATGCCTTTGATTTACCCGTGCCCGTGCCAATCACCCTGTCCGCGATCGGTCCACGCCACAAAGTCTATCAGGCCGAGAGCTGGAACATTTATACCCCACGCCACCAGCCGGACAATGACCTTGCCGGACACCTGACCTTCGCGCTGCGCTATGAAGGGCTAGATCTTGCGGTTCTGAAAGCCATGTTTCGGGAAACAGGTCCCGTACCGATCACCAACCTGGTGCGCGCGGCGCCTACCGGCGCCTATGCGCGGCGGCTGTGGTTTCTCTACGAATGGCTGCTCGATACACGGCTCGATCTGCCCGACGCGGCACAGGGCACCTATGCCCTTGTCGTCGATCCCAAGCGGCAATTCGCGGTGGGCGGAACGAGTTCGACAAGACATCGGGTGAAGAACAATTTGCCCGGCACGCCAGCCTTCTGCCCGATGATCTTCCGTACGCCCGCACTCGAAGCGTTCGTTGCGCGCGGACTTGGCGATGAAGCGCAGCAGTTGATCGCCGAAGTGCCGGCGGACTTGCTTGCACGCACCGCTGCATTCCTGCTGCTCAAGGATTCACGCTCGAGCTTCCAGATCGAGGGAGAAGATCCGCCGCAAGATCGCATCCAGCGCTGGGGCCAGGTGATCGGTGAAGCCGGCCGCCGGACGATAGACCGCGCCGAACTGGAGCGGCTGCAGCGCATTGTCATCGGCGACGCGCGCTTCGTCCATCTCGGCCTGCGCGTCGAGGGTGGCTTCATCGGCGAGCATGATCGCGTGACGGGCGCACCGATCCCGGATCATGTCAGCGCCCGACATGAAGATCTACCCTCGCTGATCGACGGCCTGACCTCTTTCGACAGCGGCGCTGCACAGCGCCTCGATCCTGTTCTCGCTGCCGCGGCTCTCGCCTTCGGCTTCGTCTACATCCACCCTTTCGAGGACGGAAACGGTCGACTGCACCGCTATCTGATCCATCATGTTCTCGCCGAGCGCGGGTTCAACCCTCCCGGTCTCGTCTTTCCGGTCTCGTCCGTCATCCTGGACCGCATCGATGCCTATCGAACCGTATTGGAAAGCTACTCACGCCGCCTTTTGCCGCTGGTTCGTTGGCAATCAACGGATCGTGGCAATGTCGCGGTGCTGAATCACACCGCAGACTTCTACCGCTACTTCGACGCAACGCCGCACGCCGAATTCCTGTTCGAATGCGTAGCCCGAACGATCGATGTGGATCTGCCGGCCGAGACGGCATTCCTACGCATCTATGACGCGTTCAAGATCGAAGTGCAGCAAATGATCGACATGCCCGATCGCTCGCTGGACCTCTTGTTCCGCTTCCTACGCCAGAACGAAGGGCGACTGTCAAAGCGGGCTCGCGACAAGGAGTTTTCGGCGCTCAGCGACGCAGAGGCCGGTCGGATTGAGACAATTTACGCCGAAATCCGGCGAGACGCAGGGTGACGCCATGTCATCCACCACGTTTGCCGGCGGCGGCCGTTGAAGCTGAAACACTGATCTTTCAGGAGACAGTAACGTCGGACAAGCTGCATTGGAGACGTTTACAAGCGATCAGTTATCCGTATCTTCTGCATTTGGAAAACCGCTCGACGATGACATTTGTGGGCTTCAAATGGCTCGTGACGCCCAAAATCGCACTTCCTATCGGACCACATTGCCGAAAGCAGTGAAGACGTTCTTAGGTCGCCCCTCACGCGGGGGCGTGGATCGAAGCCCATAACGCTTCGACGCCCGATTGAGAGCCTCTTCGCTGCACGGCGCAGCGCCGTGGCGGCGGCGCCGATGACGATGATCCAGAGCGCAATGACGAGGATCTCATCGCGGCCGTTCCAGAGCGATGCGAGGAGCGCAAGGAGTGCCGCGGCCGTGACCACCGCCATGCGGTGCTGCTTGAGAAATTACAGCTTGCTACTCTAAACGGGTAGCGTCACTTACCGTAGCGCCCTCTCCTCGAAGTGTTTGGAACGAGTTTGGTTGAAAATGTGATTGCAATTTGCTATTTTGCATTCAATGCCAGCATTCACGAGGATATCAAACATGACCTCCATCACCATTCGCAACGTTCCCGATGAAGTGCATCGCGCCATTCGTGTCCGAGCAGCCCTACACGGGCGGAGCGCCGAAGCCGAAATCCGAAGCATTCTAGAACAGGCAGCCAAGCCAGAAGGCAGGCTGAAGCTCGGTACATTGCTGACTTCCATTGCTCGTGAAGCAGGTGGTCTGACAGACAGCGAGGCGGAAGGTTTTAACAAGCTTCGCGACAAAACGCCGGCCGAGCCGATGAGCTTCGAATGATTGTTCTCGATACCAATGTCATTTCCGAGTTGTGGAAGATTAAGCCGGATTCCCGCGTACTTGCCTGGATCGATGCACAAATGGTCGAAACCCTCTATATTTCGACCATCACGGTTGCCGAGCTGCGCTTCGGCGTGGCGTCGATGCCAGAGGGCAACCGCAGGACGACCTATCAGGATCGATTGGAAAAAGAGGTGTTGCCCGCCTTCACGGGACGGATTCTTTCGTTTGACCTGGGCGCGTCGCAAGCCTATGCCACCCTCATGGCTGGCGCGAGGAAGATCGGTAAGGCCATTGGCAAGGCAGATGGTTACATCGCTGCCACAGCCGCAGCCCGCGGTCTGATAGTTGCCACGCGCGACACCAGCCCGTTCGAAGCTGCTGGCCTGAAGATAATCAACCCTTGGGGCTTGTCACAATAAGCCATGCCATGCCGCATTACACCACTATCAGACGACCTGATCGGCTACCGCCCCCTGCTCCCGGCGCGATCGCCGTATCTGACTTCGTTCCTCGTCTGAAGCTCCGTTTGTGCCTTACTGTAATCTTCCCCTACTCCGTCCGACAGCGCATGGGCAACAACGGCAATCTTGTCGAGACGGTCGGGCTCAACAGCACGCGATTGAGAATACGATTTGGTCCACCAGAACGCCAAATCTCCTGCACCTTCCTTGGAGCGTCTACCCCGCGCGGGCAATCGAGAAACTGCATGTCGAGGCAGCTCGTCAAATGCCCGAACGATCCATGCCGGTATCGCGCGTATCGAGGCATTGGGGCTTTGGCGTCGAGGAGATCATGCGCCGCCTTTTTCGCACGCTATAGGGATAAGGCCGCGCGAGTATCGCGAATGCTTTGGAGCGACATAGAACGCGATTAGGCGCCGTATGGCACCCAGATCGTCTTGATCTGCGTGGCACGCTCCATCCAGTCGCGACCGCGCCCGACGGCGTCGTCGCTCCAGTCGAGCGCACGCCCGCCATTGGTCCAGACCTGCTTCAGATTACCGGCGGAAAGCGCCTCGACACGCGCGGCACCTTCTTTCCCGCCGTGATACCAGATGCCATCCACTGCATCATGCTCGGCAAGGGTAATTGCCAGCACATCGCGCTCGCCGGTAATGAGGTTGACAACACCACCCGGCAGATCGGAGGTATCGAAGACCTGGAACAGGGGCTGCGCGATGAGCGCATGGGCACCAGATGGCACGGCGACCACGCGGTTGCCGGTGGCAATCAGCGGCAGCACCAGCGACATCAGGCCCAGAAGCGGCGCCTCGTCAGGGGCGAGCACACCCACCACGCCGAGCGGTTCTTTCAGCGAAAGCGTAAGGTGACGTGGCTTGGTCGCATGGACCGCACCGTCATCCTTGTCGGCGAGACCGGCATAGTAGAAGCAACGCTCGATCGTCTGGCGCACCTCGCCCTCGGCCTGCTCCTTGGAGACGCCCGTCATGGCGCGGATCTGCGCGGCAAGCTCGTCGGCGCGAACGGAGATGTTTTCGGCGATGAAATAGACCACCTGCGCGCGGCCATGCGCATTCGCAGCCCAGGCCTTCGCCTTGAGGGCCGCCTCAACCGCATCGCGCACATCCTTGCGGCTGGAGAGGGGAGCAAGGCCCAGGACGCTGCCCTTGGGTGCGCGCACGACATAGCTTGCCCCGCCATCAGGCCGGGCCTGCTTGCCGCCGACATAGTTCTTCATGGTGCGGTCGACGAGAGCGTCAGACGAACCTTCGGTGGCCGTGGAGGCGGTGAAGTCGACTGCCACGGGCTTATACGGCTTCTCAGCCTTGCCGCCCTTGCGCTTGAGGTAGCCGGCCATGCCCTCGCGCGCGCCTTCGCGGCCATAACCGCTTTCCTTCATGCCCCCGAAAGGAGCATTGGCGTCGAACATGTTGGTGGCGTTTATCCAGACGACCCCTGCCTTCACCCGCGCTGCAAGCTCGGTCGCGGCATTGATGTTTTCCGACCAGATGGAAGCGGAAAGGCCGTAGGCCGTGTTGTTGGCGAGTTCCACCGCCTCGTCGATTGTGCGGAAGGTGGTGGTGACGGCGATGGGTCCGAAGATTTCGACCTGCGAAACGGTCGCCGCCGGATCGGCATCGGCAAAGAATCCGGGGGCGATGAAGTGACCGCGCTCGGGAAGCGAGCAAGTGGCCTGCTCGAGGCGATAGCCTTCCGCATCCGCGCCCTGAAGCAGCGCCTCTATGCGAGCCTTCTGGCCGGCGGAAACAATGGCGCCCATATCGGTGGTCTTGTCGAGCGGATCGCCAACGCGCAGATGGTTCATGCGCGCGCGCAGCTTTTCAAGGAAGCGCTCGGCAATCCCCTCCTGGACGAGAAGGCGCGAGCCCGCGCAGCAGACCTCGCCCTGGTTGAACCAGACGCCATCGACGACACCTTCCACCGCCGCATCCAGATCGGCATCCGCGCAGATGACGAAGGGCGACTTGCCGCCAAGCTCAAGCGACAGCTTCTTTCCCGAGCCCGCCGTCGCACGGCGGATTTCGCGACCGACAGCGGTCGAGCCGGTGAAGGCGATCTTGGCGATATCCGGATGGCGCACGATAAGCGCGCCTGTCTTAGCCCCGCCATGAACGATATTCACGACCCCCTTGGGCAGACCGATCTCCACCAGGAGCTCGGCGAAGGCGATGGCCGTCAAAGGCGTCAGGTCGGCGGGCTTGAGAACCACCGTGTTGCCGGCCGCAAGTGCGGGGGCAATCTTCCATGCGAGCATCAGGAGTGGAAAGTTCCACGGGATGACCTGCCCGCACACACCCACGGCCTCGCGATCGGTGAATTCGGTTTCGGCCACCGCCGCCCAACCCGCATGGTGGTAGAAATGGCGGATGACCAGCGGAATGTCGGCCGTGCGGCTCTCGCGGATCGCCTTGCCATTGTCGAGGCTTTCCAACACGGCAAAGAAGCGCTCGCGCTTGTGAAGCTGGCGGGCGATGGCATAGAGGTAGCGGCTGCGCTCGAAGCCTGAAAGCTTCGACCAGGCGGGGAATGCTTTCGCGGCGGCGGCGACGGCGGCATTTACCTCCGCTTCGCCGGCGGCGGGAATGCGCGCCAGGGTCTCGCCATTGGCCGGGTTTTCGACGGCGATCTCCGTGGCATCCGCGCCCGTGAAGCTGCCATTGATGAAATGACCGAAGGCGCGCCCGCGGGCTTCCAGCCAGCCCACCACATCGGTGGTGGCCTCTGGTGCCGGACCGTAATCCATGGTTTGCATGATGTCCTTGATGTTCATTTGTCAGACCTCAGCTTAAGGCGTGGTGCGCGGCGCTGGCATAGCGACCGGTGACGTGATGTTCGAGCTGACGCTCGATATCGGCGAGCATCGACGATGCGCCGAGGCGGAAGAGGTCGGCCTCCATCCACGGACCGCCTAGTTCCTCCTTCATGAGGGCCAGCCAATTCATGGCATCCTTGGCGGTCTTCAGCCCACCGGCGGGCTTGAAGCCCACCTTGTGGCCGGTGAGATCGCGATAATCGCGAAGGGACCTGAGCATGACCAGCGAGACCGGGAGTGTCGCGTTTTCCGGCTCCTTGCCCGTGGAGGTCTTGATGAAGTCGGAGCCCGCCTGCATCGCAACCATGGAGGCGCGATAGACATTGGTGAGCGTGCCTAGTTCGCCGGTCGCCAGGATCGCCTTCATATGCGCCTCGCCGCAGGCCTCGCGCATGGCGCGAATCTCATCATAGAGCGCCTGCCAGTTGCCGAGCAGCGCATGCTCGCGGGTGATCACGATGTCGATCTCGGCAGCACCTTCTTCCACCGCATAGCGGATTTCGGCCAGCCGCTGGGCAAGCGGCGTCAGGCCGGCGGGAAAACCGGTCGCGACGGAAGCCACCGGAATGCCCGAGCCTTCGAGCGCCTTCACCGCATGGGGCACCATGGTGGGATAGACGCAGACTGCACCCGTCTTCAAGCCGATATCGCCAACGCCAAGCGCGTCGAGAATGTCCTGGCGCACGGGCTGGCGCGCCTTGTTGCACAGCCGGCGCACGCGCCCCGGCGTGTCGTCACCGGCAAGCGTCGTGAGGTCGATGCACTGGATGGCGCGCAGAAGCCAGGCGGCCTGATGGGCCTTCTTTACCGTGCGTGCACTGGTGAGTGAGGCGGCGCGACGCTCGGCTGCTGAGCGATTGACCTGTACATCCTCGAACCACCCGCGCTCCAGCGCGGTGCCGGGATTGCGTTCATGACTTTCAGACATTGGAAGCCCCTTGTGGTGCAGAGGGGCCCAAGCCCTCGCAAAATGACACGAATTCCTCGGCAGAGGCGTAGGATTTCTGAGTTCCGCGCCGTCCGACAGACTGCGCCGCATAGCGCGCGGCCTGTTTCAGCGCTTCTTCCGTATCCCCCGTTGCGGCGAAGAAATGACTGAAGGAACCAATGAAGGCATCGCCCGCACCCGTGGTATCCACCGGTGTCACGCGCACCGGATCGATGGGCGTGACCTTATCCGCTGTCACCAGACGCGCACCGCGCCCACCGAGGGTGACAATGACCGTGCCGATACCCTGCTCGATCAGGCTGCGGGCGGCCGAAGCGATTTCTTCCTCGCTGCCAGTCGGCATGCCCGAAAGCTGCGCAAGTTCGCTTTCATTGGGGACGAGAAAGCTGAGGCTGCGCAGGTCCCCCACATTGAGCTCCGGCGTGGCCGGTGCAGGATTGAGGATCGTCGGCACACCCCATTCGGCGGCGCGCTTCACCGTGTGGCGCACGGTATCCAGCGGCACTTCAAGCTGCATCAAGATGAGATCGGCCTGGCGCAGCGTCTCTTCCGCAGCATCCACATCGGCGGGCAGGAGATCGGCATTGGCGCCCTTGACGATGAGGATGGCGTTTTCTCCCGACGGCTCCACGAAGATGGGCGCCACGCCGGAAGATTTGCCTTCCACTTTCGCGACATGGCGCGTGTCGATGCCGTATTGGGCAAAATTGCGCAGCGTGTTCTCGCCAAACAGGTCATCACCGACCTTGGTGACCATGCTCACCTGAGAACCAAGCTTGGCTGCAGCAACCGCCTGGTTGGCGCCCTTGCCGCCGCAACCGATCTCGAAGCTTGGCGCTTCCAGCGTCTCGCCGGGAGCGGGCATGCGGGTAATATAGGTGATCAGGTCGACCATGTTGGAGCCGACAACGGCAATGCGACCGGCGCGTTCTTGAACATCCATGGGCTCAGTCCTTGTTGAAAGTCTTGGTGCCGGCAGACGGGCCAACGGCCTTTGAGCGTCCGAAAGAGCTCATTTCCGCGACCTCAGATAGTTGATGGCGATGACCAGCACGAGGAAACCGCCCCAGACCGCGTCGATCATGAAGTTGGAGGTGCGCATCATCTGCATGCCCGATGACAGGAACATGAGCGCCACGAGAGCCAGCAGCACGCCCAGAACCTTGCCCTTGCCGCCGGCGGGGTTCGTGCCGCCCAGAACCGCGATCAGAACCGCCTGGAGCAGGTAGGATGCACCGAAATCAGCCTTGGCGGAGTTCGTGCGGCCCGAAAGCAGGATGCCCGCGATCGCCGCCATGACGCCCGTCAGCGCATAAGAGTAAAGGATCATCCGCGAGCTTCTGATACCGGCGAAAACGGCGGCGCGCGCATTGGTGCCGATCAGCATCAAGTTGACGCCGAGATGGGTGCGGCGCAGCAGGATCGCGACGATCGCCGCCACCACGATCAGCACCCAGAAGGGGGCGGCGATGCCGAGCAACTTGCCCGTGCCGAGCCAGTTCCAGGTCTGCGGAAAGCCGACGATGGCCGGACCGCCGGTCAGCACCAGCGCGAGGCCAGCGAAGACCTGGCCCGTGCCTAGCGTCGCAAGGATCGGGATGATGCGCAGGCGCGAGATCAGGATGCCGTTCAAGAGACCTGCGGAAAGGCCCACCGTGAGCGCGATGAGGACCCCCATGATCGTGTGCAAGACGACGCCCGCGCCACCCGCCGCGATGGCTTCAGCCACCGCCGGATGGCGGAAATAGATGCCTGCGGTGATGGCGGCCAGATTGGCGATGCCGACGATCGAGAGGTCGATGCCGCCCGTCAGCATGGCCACCATCATGGCGATGGAGAGAATGCCGAGTTCCGGCATCACATAGGTGATGGACTCGAAATTGTAGTAGCGCAGGAACTTGTCTGGATTCATGGCCGACATCAGCACGAAGATCGCGAGCGTGATCACGCCCAGCTGTATGATGGAGGCGTCTTCGCCGAGCAGACGGCGGAAGAAGGGCTTGTTTTCGGCCTTGGCGGTCATTGTGCTCCCTCCCCTCAAGCCAGTTTCTTGCGGTCGCGCCAGGCCGTGATTGCCGTGGCGAGAATGATGATGGCGCCCACGACCACGCGTTGCCAGGTGGTGTCCACCTTCATCAGGATCAGCGAGTTCTTGACCATGACCAGCGTGAAGACGCCGATCATCGTGCCGAGAACCGAGCCGCGCCCGCCGAAGATCGACGCGCCGCCGAGAACGACAGCCGCGATCACGTCGAGCTCCAGCCCGACGAAGTCGCGCGGATTGGCCTGCCAGATCATGGAACTGTGCAGCAGGCCCGCGAAACCGGCGAGCAGTCCCGCCGTGCAGTAGACGAAGTAGATCGTGCGGCGGGTGTTGACGCCCGCACGGCGCGCCGCCTCCGGATCGCCGCCATAGGCATAGACGGAGCGCCCGGTCATGGTGTGCCTGAGCACGAAATGGATCACCAAGGCGATCGCCCCATAGACCAGGACCATCGCCGTCAGACCGACATTGGCACCGTTCGACGCGGTTGCCGCAGCGATGTCCTGGCTTCCGAAGGCGATGAGCCCGTGGGGCATCTTGTTGATATTGACGATGGAGGTGCCCAGCAACCCCAGCACCAGGCCGCGCACGATGGAGGCCGTGCCCAGCGTCACGATCAGCGGGATCATCTTGAAGCGATCGATGATGAACGCGTTGAAAGCTCCGAGCCCCACACCGATCACGCAGGCTGCCATGAAAGGCAGGAGCACGCCGTCATAGTCGAGCGTGACCATGGTGCGAACGGTGATGTAGAGCGCCGCCGCTGCGATGGCGGGAAACGATACGTCGATGCCGCCCGAAATCATGACCAGCAGCACGCCGAGCGCCATGATGCCGATGATGACATTGGACTTGGCGAGGCTGAACAGGTTGCCCACGCCCCAAAAGGCGGGATTGACCAGCCCGATCAGCACCATCGCCAGAATGAGGACGACGGCGATCACGGCTTCCGTGGATTGTAACCTTCTCATCGGGCTGCCCTATTTCAACGCCTTCAGGCTGTCATTGATTTGGTCTTCGCTCATGGCCTGGCCTTCGAAATGCGCGACGAACCGCCCGCCATGCATGACGTGGATGCGATTGCAGTTGCCGGTGAGTTCCGGCACGTCGTCGGAGATCATCACGACCGCCAGCCCCTCCTTGTGCGCCAGATCACGGATGATCTTGTGGATCTTGGCCTTGGAGCCGACATCCACCCCCACGGTCGGGCCGTTCAGGATCAGGATCTTCGCGCCCGTCAGCAGCCACCGGCCAAGCATCACGCGCTGCGCATTGCCGCCGGACAGATTGCCAACCGCCGTATCCGCCGAGGGCGCTGCGATCTGCATGGTGGCGAACATGTCCTCGGTTTTCGAGCGCATGGCCTTGCGGTCGAGGAATAGCCCTTTTCGCAGGCGGTCCATGATGGAGACCACCATGTTGCGTTCGATGGACTGGGTCAGGAACAGGCCTTCGCTCAACCGATCCTCCGGCACATAGGCGATCCCAAGTCCGATCGCTTCTTGCACCGAGCGGGGAAATATGTCGCGTCCCCCGATGCGGAACGTGTCGGCTCTGGCATTTTCCATGCCGAAAAGCGCACGCGCCAGTTCGGTGCGGCCCGATCCGATCAGGCCGGAAATGCCGACGATCTCACCGGGACGCAGTTCCAGGTCGACGCCTTCCACTATGCCGGGCACGCAAAGGTTCTTCACCTCCAGCACGGGTGCGGTGTCGGCGGAAATATTCGCCACATAGGGCTGTTCTTCAAGCTCCAAGCCCGTCATCGCGCGGGTGATAGCCGGCTCGTCGAATTCCGACATCTGGCCTTCCGCAACTTTCTTGCCATTGCGGAAGACGGTCAGCCGGTCGGAGATTTCCAGCATCTCGCGCATCTTGTGGCTGACGAAAAGAACGGCGATACCCTGGGCTTGAAGGTCGCGCACGATGGCGAAGAGCGCGTCCACCTCGTGACGCGTCAGCGCGGTGGTGGGTTCGTCCATGATGATGAGGCGGGCTTCGGCGAGGATCGCGCGGGCAATGGCCACGATCTGCTTTCCCGAAGTCGGCAGCGTCTCGACATCGGCGTCGATGTCAAGCTCGACATCGAGCCTTGCCAGCACTTCGCGCGCCATCTTGCGGGCCCGCGCCCAGTCCATGCGGCCGCGGCCTTCGAGAATGTAGGTGTTGAGGGCCAGGTTCTCCGCGACGGTGAGGTTTCCGAACAGGGAAAAGTCCTGCCAGATGACCTGGATGCCATTCTGCACGGCCTTGATCGGATCGAGCTTCGACACCGGCTCGCCGCTGATGAGAATCTGGCCTTCTTCCGGCGTGTAGACGCCGGACATGACTTTGATGATGGTGGATTTCCCGGATCCGTTCTCGCCGGCCAGACAGTGGATCTCGCCTGGGCGGATGTTCATCGAAACAGAATCCAGTGCGCGCACACCGCCGAAGCGTTTGCTGATATTTTTCAGCTCGATCAGATTTTCGGACATTTTTTCTCCGGCAAGCTCTGACAGGACGCTGCGCTGCTTGAGCGCAGGTCGGGCCGACGCCCGCCTGCATCAAGGCGGGCGTCGGCTTGAACGATGATCAGAAGTTGTACTTGTCCATGTTTTCGGCGGTCACACCGACCCAGCCTGCACCATAAAGCAGGTTCGGGCGGCTCGCGTCCGGCGTGGCGAGAGAAGTATAGCCCTCGAGGCCGAGATTGAGACCTGCCTTGATCTGGTCTTTTTTGCCTTCGAGCGCGGCGACGGCCAGCATATTCATGGCGTAGCCTGCTACGGCCGGATCCCAGAACTGGATGTACTGGATGTCACCTTTGGCGAGATACTCACCCGCCACGGAAGGCAGGCCCGTTCCGGCGAAGAAGACCTTGTCCTTCAGTCCGCCCTCGGCGATCAGGCGGCCGGCACCCGCCGAAGTCGGCATGGGCGCACCAAGGATGCCCTTGATGTCGGGATAGGTGGTCATGGCCTCTTTCAGCTTGGTGTAGTCGGTTGCCGCGTCGTCATAGGTTTCCAGACGGTCGCCGACCATTTCCATGTCGGGAAAGTTTTTCTTCTGGTAGGCAACGGCGCCATCGATCCATTCCATCTGGCTCTTGGACGTGAGCGAGCCGACCGTGGTGACATATTTGCCCTTGCCACCCATATATTTGCCAAGCTCCTTCATGAGATTGGCGCCATAGGCGAGATTGTCGAAGGCTTCCAGGTCATAATCGGTGTTCTGCAGGTTGGAGGCCTCGTGCGAAATCACGACGATACCGCGGTCACGGGCTTTCTTCAGCACCGGCTCGACGGCCTCCACCGAGAACGGAACGACGACAATCGCGTCAACGCCCTGCGCGATGAGGTTCTCGATGATCTGCACCTGGGCTGCGGCGTCGGCCTGGCTGGGACCTACCATCCAAACATCGTTGCCGGTGTCTTCCTTGAACTGCTCCACGCCGTTGCGCATACGGTCGAACCACGCAATGCCGTCGACCTTCACCACCGTGGCAATGGTGTACTTCTTGTCGCCCTTGGTGGCGATCAGGTCCTTGTTGACATTGGTGGTGTCAACAATCTGCTCCGCCATTGCAGACGAAGCCAAGAGTGACAGGGCAACCGAAGCTGCCGTCAGCAAAGTCTTCATAGTAGCTCCTCCTCAACCCCGATGACCTGCAAAAAGCGCTGCAGGCGGGGGCACTTAGTGACAAAATCGATGCAATATTCCGAGAGCGTATTGATCGACACGGCTCATTATGATCATATCCATTCATAACTAGCAACCCTTCGGATTATGTTTGCACTTGCAAAAAATTGGTCCAGAGGCGCAGTGGCGACGTGAGACACACGCTTGGAGAGAACAGACGTGGCCAGACCATCTGGACGGGATTCGCGCATCAAGGCTCTGAAGAAATTATGCGAGGGCGGCGCAATCGTGCATATCGCGGATGCCGCGCAGCAGCTCGAGACTTCCGAGATCACTATCCGCCGTGATCTGGGTGATGGGGATAACGGGATCGTTTGCCTTGGCGGCTACATCATGTCGGCCGAGGAAAAGGGCGAGCGCTATTCGCTAACCCATGCCCAGAGCACCAATATCATGGCCAAGCGCAGAATCGCGCAGGAAGCCGCGAAGCTCATCGAGCCGGAAGACACGGTCTTCATCGATGCCGGTTCCACCCTCCAGCATCTTGCACCCCTCGTGCCGCGGAACGCGAATATCACCGTGGTCACACAGGCCATGAACATCGCCGAATCGATCGTACGTCTCGAAGGGGTGACCCTGCTCATGATCGCTGGCATCTATCATGCCGAAAGCGGCAGCTTCTCCTCCGAGACCGCGTTGCGGATGCTTCGGGAAATCAACATCACCAAGGGCTTCTTCTCCGCCGCCGGCATCCATGAAAATGAAGGCGTGACCTGCTTCCACTTCCACGAGGTCGCGGTGAAGAAGGCGGCGATCGCCCGCTCGCAGCGCCGCTTCCTCGTCTCCGACCCCACCAAATGGGGCAAGCTGCGGCCGGCGACCTTTGCCCATCTTTCCGATTTCGAGGCCTGGATTGGACGCGACGAACTGACCATTCAGCGGGCGGATCGCCTGTAAGACCCACCCATAGGACGCAACGTAAATGGCTAAATTGCATTGCCAGGACACAACATAGCGTATGCGATTGGGACGGAGTCCCGAAAGACCCAATCAAGAGCCTTGAACTGGGCTCAGCCGGGCCCCGCTGGTTCAGTCGTCCATCAGCGAGTCAGGGAACCGTATCGAGATCCGTCTGCCGGAACTCGTCGTCGGTCGCCAGGATTGGCACCCGGTAGTATTTGGCGCAGGCATAGTGGAAACAGTCGCCAAGGTTGAGCCCATGGCGACCGGTGCGGAACCGGTGCGCGGCCGACAGGGCAAGGCTGGTGGTGCGCTCCGCTGGCGGCAGGTCGCGGATCTCGATACCGCGCGCCTCAAGGAACTCCAATATGATTGGCTCAACCGCCTCCACCGAGATATCGAACTTGTCAGGACGCGCGAGGGCGAGGACTGCCTCCAGCACAGCGACGGGAGACGTCATTCGCTCCTGCGCGCCGGCCAGCGCATCGGAAACCCGCTCAGCCTCGGGCTCGTCGGACAGGAGCGCGATGATGGCGCAGGCGTCGACGAACATCAGCCTTCGTCCCACATTTCGTCGAAGGCTTCTTTTGGCAGCGGCTTCCTCGCGCCTTCACGCAGAGCGACGCCATGCTTTTCGCGCAGCCTTGCTGCAGTCTGGAGCGGAGTTTCGGCATTGCGCCGGCGCTCGATCGCCTCTTTCATGGCAATGACGATAGCGTCAGTGATGTTGACGCCGGCTATCTGCGCGAACTTCCGCGTTAGTGCATCGGCCTCGGGATTGTTGACGTTGATCGGCATGGCTGCCTCCATGTAGATACTTACAAATACAATGTAGATTGCCTTGCCTACATTTGCAAGACAAACCCACACAGAAAGGCGGCGCCGAAGCTCCGCCATTTGTGGAAATCAGCCTCGGCTTCTCGTTGCGATACATCCAGGCCAACATAATGCTTCATTGGGGATCTCCTTCGAGCGCTGATGTTCCCTGATACTGAGCGCCTTCAAACGTACGAAGGCGAGCAATTACCTCATGGTGCGGAAAGTTGTCACGGTCTCACATTTGGAGAGGTCATCGACCTTTCTGCTTTTCGACGGCGTGTGGCCCACTCGGTGACAACTCGAAGGCAGCCACGGAATCCTTGGCTCTTGAGTTGCCGCGCACGCACCGACATCGGCCTTGGCGTGGCCGTAATGCACGGTCAGCGGGCTTCGCACAGGGCTGCCTATCCTCAGGTATAGCTCGACCGTCAACACGCGTTGACCTAGCGTCATAATGATGTCGTTTTCGCCCATCTCCTGAAGGTCAAGGCCAATCAGCCATGAATAAGTCCAACTTGCATGATCACTCAGCAAATCCGTCGGCCGTGGCGCAAAACAGCAATGCATCGAATGTCGAGGGGCGTGCTGCCGATGCCGAGATGGCCCGGGCCCTCGGGACCACGCCATTTAGCATGGCATTGGACCCTTCCGGTGGCGGAATCGCCCACTGGAAACATGACCCGTTGCACGATGTCGTCCAGCCCATGAGCGATCATGTCATCATGGCATACAACGGCGTCGTACAGCGCATGGAGCGGCGATCGGGAAGAACTGTTTCGCCGGGAACGTTTCGTCGTGGGGCCGTGGTCATCATTCCGGCTGGATCAAGCTCCCGATGGGATATTCCAAAACCTGTCGATGTCGTTCAGCTCTATCTTCCTCCTGCAATGCTGAAGCGCGTTGCGGAAGAAGCCGAGACCGCGACCAAGGCAGATCTTCTCGACCGAACGGCGCATCACGACCCCGTTATGTCCCAATTGCTCTTGGGCGCGGTCGGTTCCCTGAAAGGCAATGGGCCGCTGGATACCCTGTTCAGGCAACAACTGACGGAACTCCTCGCCACGCGCCTCCTGATGACGCATGTCGGCTCGCCCAACACCGCCCAGCCGGTCGTCGGCGGGCTGTCGCCGATGGTGCTGCGCCGCGCCATCGAACGCTTGCGCTCGAATAGCGATGCAGATGTCTCTCTCGCTGCCCTTGCTTCGGATGCCGGCCTATCGCGCTTCCATTTCTGCCGTTCCTTCAAGGAGAGCACCGGGCTTTCGCCCCATGCCTGGCTGCGCCAATACCGGCTCGATCAGGCAATGGACATGCTGCGTGACCCCGAAATGCCGGTTGTATCCGTTGCCGCGGCGCTCGGCTATTCGTCGCAAACCGCCTTCGCTGCCGCGTTCAGGCAATTGACCGGCGAGACCCCGACCGAATGGCGACTGCGATTGCGTTAGCAGCAGTTTTCTCTTCTGCCACGTCGTGCTCAAGAGCAGTCAGCCATACGCTCCGCCCGCAGCGCAGGCGCATCGATAATGTCGAGATCCCCAAGAAGATTGAAGCGGAATCGCCCGAAGCGACAATCGACCAAATGAGCTGAGTACGTCTCGCCGATTGCTCTTTGGAGGGATATTCATCCGAGCTCGGTGCTGGCGGACAGGAACTCTAATCCCGTCGGCATCATAACCGCGGTCATCCAGCAGCACTGGCTTGGGATGCCGACCTGTTGCGCTCCCAACTCTGCCGCGCTTTCAAAAGTGCACATGGCTCTCGATGCATGTCTGGCTGTGCCAGCTCCGGCCGGAGCAGGCCATGATGATGCTGCGCGAGACCGACGAATCGATCGTCTCGATCGCCGCGGCACTTAGCTACCCTTGCTGGACTGCCCTCGCAGCCGCTGCCAGGAGGCTGACCGGGAATGCTTGAACGATTGGCAGAGGCGCGGTGTTAGCAGCAATCGCTCTATAGCGACGGCAATCGCTCTGGGGCACCCCCAAGTCAAGTTCGATAAATCATCATGGTGACACATCAGCAATGAGCGTGTCACCGATCTCTGACCACCTCATCAGCATGACCGCGTCTCCACGAGGAAGTGCGACCGGGCAGGATCGAACACCAACATCGAACGCAGGAGTTTTCGAAGATGAACCAGATAATTCACTGCCCTCAGCAGGATACAAACATGAACTTGGACAACACCTCGTGTCCCGGTAGACGGAAGCCCGAAGAGTTGGTTCCGTCGCGCTACGCGGTGCGTGTCGGCGAGATTGACGTGCTGGTGATCAGCGATGGGGTGCTACCACTCCCAACCGAAATGCTGGGACACAACGCCGACGCAGCCGCCCGGGCCGCCTGGCTGGGCGACATGTTCCTGCCAGCGGATGTTTTCGACTGGCCGCTGAACGTGGTCGTGGTGCGCAGCGGTGATCGGACCATACTTGTCGATGCGGGCCTAGGACTGGACCCGAATTTGAACCTGCCGCGAGCCGGGCAGTTGGTCAAGCGACTGGAGTCCGCCGGTATCGATCTCGCGTCCGTGACCGACGTGGTACTTACCCATTTGCACATGGACCACATCGGCGGGCTCCTCGTCGACGGCGTGAAAGATCGGCTGCGGCCGGATCTGCGGATCCACGTGGCGGCTGCCGAGGTTAAGTTCTGGGAGTCGCCAGACTTCACCCACGTTCATATGCCGCAGGGTTTCCCGGACGCACTTAGGTCGACCGCTAAGCGGTTTGTGGAAGAGTATCGCAGCCATCTGCGGCAGTTCGACGAGCAATATGAAGTGGCCCCAGGCGTGGTGGTCTATCGCACCGGCGGCCACACTCCCGGGCACAGCATAGTTCGTCTGGCATCCGGTGGCGACCGGCTGACATTCGCCGGCGATGCTGTTTTCGCGGTCGGGTTCGACCAACCCGACTGGTACAACGGCTTCGAGCACGACCCCGAGGAGGCGGCTCGCGTCCGCGTCCGTCTTTTGCGCGAGCTGGCGGCAACCGGCGAACAGCTGGTGGCCACTCACCTGCCGTTCCCATCCGTCTGCCATGTGGCAGCCGATGGCGACGTCTTTCGTTGCGTACCGGTCTTCTGGGACTACTGATCGCTTATCGGGTTACGGCCCAATCAGGGTACGTATCCTTTCGGCAACCAACCACCAACCCTCAATGGAGATAGAACATGAAGAAGATTACTCTTGCCACTGCTGCCCTCGCCTTGAGTGCCGGCGCTGCTTTCGCTGAAAACCCGAATGTCGGCACGCCCGCCGATCTTTATGCCAATGACAGCACACCTGTCGCGGCGCAGAAGGTCGACCATGCCGCTCCGGCTTCGATCAGCAAGTCCACAGCCGACCAGACCAACCCGGCCGCAAACCGCTTCGGCGACGCGTCCCCTGCCAACCAGCAGTAATCCTCCTCTCGACGATCGATCCCACCGGGTTCGATCTTCCGGGATTGCCGACCGCTGGTTGGGGTATGGCCGAACCAGGAGCGTATCTTCAAAGCCGTGCCCAGTTCGGCCGACGAGGTCGATGGCCTGAAGCTACACCCGCAACCGCATTCTGGAAACGCATGGGCAATACGGCGCGCCGAGCGCCACTAATGGAGAAACTTATGAAAATCGTCATCATCGGTGGAACCGGCCTGATCGGTTCAAAGACAGCCCACCGCCTTCGCAAGCAAGGCCATGAAGTCATTGCCGCCGCTCCAAATACCGGCGTCAACACGATCACCGGCGAAGGTCTTGCTGACGCGCTCGCCGGCGCGTCCGTCGTTATTGACCTCGCAAACTCGCCGTCCTTCGAAGACAAGGCCGTGCTCGAATTCTTTGAGACGTCCGGCCGTAATCTGATGGCCGCAGAACGGGCCGCCGGCGTAAAGCATCATATCGCGCTTTCCATCGTTGGCCTGGATCGGCTGCCTGACAGCGGCTACATGCGGGCCAAGGTCGCTCAGGAAACGATCATCCGGGAATCCGGCGTTCCCTATACGATCGTCCACTCGACGCAATTCATGGAATTCCTCGGCGGCATCGCCCAGTCCGGCACGATCGGCGACACGGTGCATCTGTCGCCAGCTTACGTCCAGCCCATCGCCTCGGACGATGTGGCTGACAACATGGCCGCCGTGGCGACGGCCGCGCCGATCAACGGCGTTGTGGAGATCTCGGGGCCGGAGCGCGTCCGGCTGAGCGAGCTTGTTGCTCGCTATTTGAAAGCTATGGGCGATGCTCGCAAGGTCGAGGCAGACCCGGAGGCTCGCTATTTCGGTAGCAAACTCGAAGATGGCTCGCTCGTCTCCGACAACAATCCCGTCATCGGCCACATCACCTTCGAGCAGTGGTTTGCAACCGCAGCGCGGAAATGACCGGGCACCGGTGCGTCGCATAAGGCGGCGCACCTCTATGCGACTGTCCCGGGAGGGTACCAACCGCAGTCAGGCCAATGACGGTCCGGCAAGACCTGCAAGGCCGGGCGAGAGCTTCTCTGAAATGCCAGGAGACCGCCACGGCGTCAGCGAGGATGCCAGCATGACCGAACCGGTGAGTTGCTGGCGGTCTCCGTCGTCGATACCGGTCAGGCAGACCTGACCTTCCCAATCAAGAAGCAGGGCGAAGGGGCCAGCTGTCATCTGCGGCATCCGGCCCATCGTCAAAAATCACTGCTGGTGAGCCCTGCCACGCAGCGGACGCTCACCAGCGATAATTCACCAAAGGATCAGGCAATGCCATATGTTACCACGAAAGACGGCGTCAACATCTTCTACATGGATTGGGGGCCGAAGGGCGCTCAGCCGATCATGTTCCATCATGGTTGGCCGCTGAGCTCGGACGAGTGGGATGCTCAGATGCTCTTCTTCCTCTCCAAGGGTTATCGCGTCATCGCCCATGATCGCCGCGGCCATGGCCGTTCCTCACAGGTCTCCGAAGGCCATGACATGGATCACTATGCGGCGGATGCCTTCGCCGTTGTCGAAGCGCTGCATCTGAAGGCGGTCGTCCATATCGGCCACTCAACCGGTGGCGGCGAGGTCGCCCGCTATGTTGCAAAGCATGGCGAGCCGGCGGGCCGTGTTGCCAAGGCCGTCCTGGTCTCGGCCGTTCCGCCGCTAATGCTTAAGACCGCAGCCAATCCCGAAGGTCTGCCGATCGAAGTTTTCGACGGTTTCCGTGCCGCGCTTGCTGCAAATCGCTCCCAGTTCTACCGCGACGTCCCGGTCGGCCCCTTCTACGGCTTCAACCGCGCGGGCGCCACGGCGCAAGAAGGAGTGGTCCAGAACTGGTGGCGTCAGGGCATGATGGGCAGTGCCAAGGCTCACTACGACGGCATCAAGGCCTTCTCGGAAACCGATCAGACAGAGGACCTGAAGGCCATCACGATTCCGGCACTGGTGCTGCACGGTGAGGACGACCAGATCGTGCCGATCGCGAACTCCGCGCCAAAGTCGGTCAAGCTTCTGAAGAATGGCACCTTGAAGACCTATCCGAATTTCTCGCACGGCATGCTCACCGTCAATGCCGACGTGCTGAACGCGGATCTACTGGCCTTCATCGAGGCTTGACGTCCTCAAGGGCGAGCGAGCTGCGGCAATGAAATGCCTCAGCTCTATGTCGGGGCAGGCGATATCGCTTCGCCGATCCGCATCGTCATCACTCATAAACGGCGCCGCTCATCAAGAGCGGCAACGACGACGCGCGGCCGTTCGAACCAAAAACTCAGAGAGTAGAGAACATGAGAATCGTCATTGTAGGCGCCGGCTTCGCAGGTATGCACGCCGCTCTTTCCTCAGCCCGCCTGCGGGACATCGAAAACGTTTCGCCCGAACAACTCGAGATCGCGCTGGTGGCTCCTCATCCGGTGTTGGTGATCCGCCCTCGGCTTTACGAGCCGAAGCCCGAGACCCTTACTGCGCCTTTGAAGGAGGTGCTTGACGCCGTCAACGTGGTTTACGTGCAAGGCAGCGTCGAAGCTGTCGATACCAAAGCCCGCGCCGTGGACGTCGTTAATTCCAACGGGGAGCGCAAGTCCCTTTGCTATCATCGTCTGGTGATCGCAACCGGTAGTCGGCTGTTCCGCCCGAATATTCCCGGTCTCGCAAAACACGGCTTCAGCGTCGACAATCTCGACGACGCAATCGCCCTCGACCGCCACCTGCACAAGCTTGCGGCTATGCCCGCCTCGAAGGCGCGCGACACCGTCGTTATTGCAGGCGCCGGCTTTACAGGAATCGAGGTGGCAACGGAGATGCCTTCACGCCTGCGGACCATCTTTGCTAAAAATGCCAAACCGCGCGTCATTATCGTCGATCGTAGCCCAACACTCGCCCCGGATATGGGTGAATATCCTCGCCCTATTATTGAAGATGCACTGCGCAACCTCGGCGTCGAGACGCGGCTCAATGCCGGCGTCGCATCGCTGGACGAATCCGGCGTCACGCTGAGCACCGGTGAGCGCATTGAAGCCGCGACCGTGATCTGGGCGGCAGGCTTTCGCGCCGCTCCGCTGACAACGAAAATTCCTGCCGCGCGGGACCATTTTGACCGGCTGCTCGTCGACAAATGGTTGCACGTACTATCCCTGCCTGACGTGTTTGCCAGCGGCGACGCGGCGCGCGCCGCATGCGACGACGTCGGCAACTATGCGCTGATGTCATGCCAGCATGCCACCCGCATGGGCGCCTTCGCGGGCAACAACGCGGCCGCCGAACTGCTGGGTGTGCCGATCCGGCGCTATCACCAGAAGACCTACGTCGTTTGCCTCGACCTTGGCGAAGCCGGCGCAATCTTCACCCGCGGCTGGGATCGCGAGGTGGAGATGGTCGGCGAGGACGCCAAGAAGATCAAGCAGGAGATCAACACGGTGTGGATATATCCGCCGAAGGCTGAACGTGCCGCGGCGCTGGCCTCAGCAGATCCGGAGCGTGTGGCGGATATGTAAGCGCCTCACACGACAAAAGCTGCGCCCTGCGCAAGGGCGCAGCTCACCCAAATCTTCGAGCAACCTGGCAGTCCTCGCGGCCATACGCATGCCCCCAAGCGCTGCGGAGACGTGCCGGATCAGCGTAGCGTATCATCGGCAGTATTCGGATGGTGTCGGCCCCGATCTCTGGAGGTCCCGATCGGCGCTCATGAAATATTCCTTTCTCGGGTGCGCGTCATCCGGCGGCGGAAGAGTGCCGTTGAGATTAGCAGGATCGTGATCAGTTCCATGGCCATGGAGGCGGCTGCGCCGATGATCAGGATGAACGCTGCCACGGCCAATAGAAGCCAACGTCCTGCGCCGCCGAGACAGATACGGTCGCGGATGACCCAGAGCGTTGCGACATAGATCGCCACCGGGAGTGCTATGGCCAGCATCGCCGCTTGCGCGGTGATATGAGCGTCATGGCCCGCTGCCGCCAAGTTGACGGATAAGCCCGCCCCTGTCGCCGCGCCTGCCGCGAACAGGGCAAAGTGGCCGTATCCCCAGAGCAAGGCTTGACCGAGTTTGGCATCCGCCAGATAATCCTCTTCGGTGAAATAAAGTCCCCACATCGAAAATGCGATGGCTGCCGACAGGAGCGCCAACCACAAATGGCTTGGATCCGGCAAGGCACGACCGCCTTGCAAGTGTATCATCGCCGTGATCGCGATGAAACATTCACCCAGAACAATGATGTTCATCAGACCATAGCGTTCGATTATATGGTGACGGTGCCAATTGGTGGCGCCGTGGCGTTCGGCGATCGCGGGCACCGCCAATTCCCCCGCTGCCCCAAGAAGAAACATCGGCAGATAAAGAGCCGTCGGCGGCGGCACGACCGCCACGAGGGCAATCCAGTAAAGCTGCACGACGCTGATTCCGCCCGCATAGCGTAGTGCGGTCCGCCGCCGCTCCGGATCGCCCTTGGCAGCGCCCAACCAGAACACCGCCATTCCCAGACGCATCACGATGAAACCCAGGAGCGCAAGCCAGATGCGCTGTTGGTCGAACACCGCCCCAATTCCGGCTGCGAGGATCAAGGCTCCGAACATGATGACCATCGACAGCACACGGAAACCCGTCGAATTGTCGTCATAAGCGGAAGCGAACCACGTGTAGTTCATCCAGGCCAACCAAATCATGAAGAAGCTGCAGAGAAAGGCGATCACCCCTTGCACGACATGGGCTTGTTCCACGGCGTGGGCCAACCCGTGCGCGGCGGCGGCTATGGCGATCACCGAAGCCAGATCGAACATCAGCTCCAGCGGCGTGGCGACGCGATGCGTCTCGTAACGGTCGCGGGGGGTGAAACAAATGGACATCAGGCGGGTCATTAGAATCAAGTTTCCCTTGGCGTAATTTCGGCATCTTCCTTGCGGGAAGAACAATTGAAAAGACCGCAAGCGGCGCACTGCGCTCATAACCGCATTTGCTCGCCCGCTTTTGACTTAATCGACAGTCCGCCCAAATCCTTCATTCAGGGTGCCATAAACCAAAGTAGCGGGAGTGAGCGCCCCCGGCATGATGGCTCCAACCCGCCACGGCAGGCATAGTTGGCTGTCTTCAACCCGGCACAAGGAAACCGGAAATGACCCCACGTTTTTCTCCTTTTAAAGTTGCTCCCGATCTTATCAAGGCCCTAGTGGGCTTTGAGACCGCAATCGCCGCTGGCGGACTTGAACACAGCCTGGGCGAATTGGTGAAGCTGCGTGCCTCGCAGATCAACGGCTGTGCATTCTGCATCCATATGCATGCGAAGGACGCCCGTTCGCAAGGCGAGACGGAAATGCGGATCATCATGCTCAATGCATGGCGTGACTCACCGCTCTACACCGACCGTGAACGGGCGGCGCTGGCCTGGACCGAATCCTTGACGAAGATCGCCGAGACCGGCGCACCGGATGCTGACTACGAATTGGTGAAAAGCCAGTTCAGCGAAGCGGAAATTATCGATCTGACGATGATGATCGGCGCCATCAATGTCTGGAACCGCATGCAGATCGCCGCGCGCGGAGTTCATCCCGTTCAGCCACCCGTCGCGGTCGCCTGAGTCGCCTCACCCCTCGCGAATATGCCTCCTCCGCCATTGCGGAGCGGAGTACTTCATCGTCAATATCGGTATTGGTCACCGTTTTCGCCTTGCGTCGCATAACGCGGACTGATACAGTCCGCGTTATGGCACATCTGACGGTAGGCGTAGAATATGGCATGCACTGCTTGCTCTGGCTGGCCGGTTCCACCGCGCCTGTGAGCAGCCGTGATCTGGCCGATTTCCAGGGGATCTCCCCAAGCTTTGTCGCCAAGATATTCCCGAAGCTCGAGAAGGCGGGGGTCGTTCGGGCGTCGGAAGGCGTGCGTGGCGGATATCTGCTCGCCAGAACGCCAGACGATATCAGCATCCTGGAAATCATCGATGCGATCGAAGGCGAAAAGCCGCTGTTCGATTGCCAGGAGATCCGCGGCCGCTGCGCGGTGTTCGGTGACCGGCCGCCCGCGTGGGCGACGGCTGGCACATGTGCGATACACGCGGTGATGCTGCGTGCTGAAAAGGCGATGCGCGACTGCCTGGCCAGTCAAACGCTGGCTGACGTGGCACGCGTCCTCGACCGCAAGGCACCGCCCGAATTTTCGGATGACGTTCGCGATTGGCTTGATGAGAGGGGCAAGGCCCGTACCCGCAGGCCCGCTACGCCAAAACTGCCGCCCTGAAATCACGGAGCGGAGACAAAGTTGCAGGAGACCGTGCCTGTTCCGGCTCTCGGAGAGGCGGGATATAGGGAGGTTCTTTCATGATCACGTCCACTGCCGTTACGGATCGTCCATTGGTTCTCATTGTCGATGACGACGATGAAGTACGCAACTCGCTTCAGGAACTGATGCTATCGGTCGGCCTCGACGTCGATGGTTTTGCCACATCGCGCGAACTCCTGGAGCTGGAGCTTCCCGACCGGCCTGGCTGCCTGGTTCTGGATGTCCGCATGCCCGGATCAAGCGGCCTCGACCTGCAGCATCAACTGGCTTCGAGGGGTAATGCAAAACCGATCATCTTCCTCACCGGCCATGGCGACATTCCCATGACGGTTCAGGCGATGAAAGCTGGAGCGGTCGACTTCCTCACAAAACCCTTTCGAGACCAAAATCTGCTCGACGCCGTGGTGACTGGCATCGAGCGGGATGTCGCGCAACGGGCTGAAGCCCGGACTATCAAGCAGCACGTCGAGCGATTCATGACCCTGACGCCGCGCGAACGTCAGGTCCTGCGCGAAGTCGCGCATGGCCGGCTCAACAAGCAGATCGCCTTCGACCTCGGCATTAGCGAGATCACCGTCAAGCTCCACCGCGGCAATGTGATGCGCAAGATGCAGCTTGCCTCCGTCGGGCAGTTGATCCGCGCCTGGGCATCACTGCCCGCCGATATCCGCGACCGGCCTCTGGCCTAGACCTTGGTATGGTTCCAATGCAGCGAGGATTCAGCGAGACCTGGGAAAAGCGGCGCGCAGCGCCGCAGCAACAGCGAAGGTCATGGATGTGTTCGAAGCGCCCGTCATTGCAATCGTTGAAGACGACGAGGCCATGCGTGAGGCCCTTTCCGATCTCCTTCAGGTTATTGACCTGCCATGCCATACCTTCGACCGCGCCGAAACCTTCCTGGCGGCCCTTGCGCCCGGCACGTTCGATTGTCTCATCACCGATGTGCGGCTGCCCGGCATCAGCGGACTGGAACTGCTGCAGCGCCTCAAGGGAATGGGTTCGACCATGCCGGTGATCGTCGTTACGTCCCACTCGGACCCGAACACCCGGTCGCTCGCCATCGCTATTGGAGCGCATGCCTTTCTCACCAAGCCGGTGGCTACCGAAATCCTCCTCCAGCATCTGAAGTCGGCGGTGCGGCACGATGTTTCGCCTGGTGGCGGGGATGGAGGAAACACTGATGACTGAGATGGCATGGCGGCGCGGCGCGGTTGAAAATATCGATATTTTTGCAAACGCCGAAGCAGATACGGAACTGGCCGATCTTGCATCGGACAGCGTGATCGTCTTCGATCTCACCGGCAATATTCGATACTGGAATCCAGCGTCCGAACGGCTCTACGGCTGGCCAGCCATCGGCGCGATCGGACGCAACCTCTCGGATATGTCGTCGAATCCGGCGTTTCAGATCGCACAATGGCAATCGCTCCGGCAGGAGGGGCGCTGGGAGGGGCCGGTTGAACGGCGTACGTTGTGGGGCGGCCGGATCACGGCATCCGTCAGGCAGACGGTGAGGTGCAATGCAGATGGCGAGCCGCGCGACATCGTCGAATATGGACGAGGTGCAACTAAAGGATCTCATCTGTCGTCAGCGCCGAATGCCGACGTGCACCGCTTCGCTGCCGCCAGCTGGGCGCTTGATATATCGCGTGTCCGCCCGCTGCTTGACAGGATGGGAGACCTGATCAATGAGGGCGCAGCCGCCGAACTCGCACAGCAGCCAGATTGGATGGACGAGCTCCTGGAGGGGACGCGCATTGTCAATGTCAATGAGCGGGCCGCGCATCTCGTGGGGGGCCATGTTGGCCGCAGCCGGATGATCGGCCAGCCGGTCGGCGCCTTTTGGCCGCGTGTCGGGCGCGGCGTTCTCGCGGAGCTCATCGCAGCTGTGGCCATGGATCATTCACCTGGCGTAATCACCCGCATGCGCAAGCTTGCCTCGGACGGAGTGCTCCGTGATCCAGTCATCACCGCGTGGGGATCGGAGGAGGACGGCCGACCGGACATCGTGTTCGTGGCGGTCAACGGCGCGACGGACGATGACCGCTCGTTCTGGTATCTGCGCGCCAGCGAAGAACGCTATCGCAAGCTGATCCACCATTTGCCGGTCGCTCTGCTGCAGGTCGATGCAAGCCGCATGGCGCCGGTGTTCGAGGAACTCAGGGACAATGGAGTAAACGATCTTAACGCCTATCTGGATGAACACCCGGAATTGGTGGATTTCATGAAGAAGGTCGTGCGCGTCACCGAGGTCAACCAAAGGGCTGTGGCGCTATTCAACGGAACCGTACCGGCAGATTTCATCGGCTCCGTCGGCTTCCTGTATGAGGTCTCTCCTGAGACGCCCCGAAGGATCATGCTGGCGCGGTTCGAGGGAAGACGCAATTACACGGAAATCATGAAGGTTCGGACCTTCGACGGCCGGTTGATCGACGTGCGGCTTTCGGTGACCTTTCCGGCACCGTCGGAACGGCTTGATGTGACGCTCCTTAGCCTGGAAAATATCACCGAACGGCTCCGGACAGAACGACAACTTCATCAGTTCGAAACCGAGTTCACACACGCGGCGCGGATATCGATGCTTGGTGAGTTCGCCACATCCATCGCGCATGAGGTCAATCAGCCCCTCTCGGCCATCGTCACCAACGGCGAGACCAGCCTGAGATGGCTATCGCGCGATAATCCAAATATAGCCAAGGTTGAGCAACTCACGGCCCGCATCGTATCAAGTGCGCGTCACGCAAGCGAAATCGTGCAACGCATCCGGGGGATGGCGGCGAAGCACGAGCCGGCGCGTATCGCGCTCGACCTGAACCAAGTCATCGAGGAAGCTCTGCTTTTCGTCCGCCACGACATCGATGCCAAGTCGATTCATCTGTCGGCGAGGCTTGCCTGTGATCTTCCCATAGTCCTGGCGGACCGGGTCCAGTTGCAGCAGGTGATCGTCAATCTGCTCGTCAACAGCATTCAGGCTATTGCGCAGGAGTCTAGATCAGTACGCCAGATCGATCTTGCAACCTATGAAGATGGAGAGGGGGCAGTCACTTTCTCTATTCACGACAGCGGCCCGGGCATCCCTGTCTGCAATCTCGACAGTATCTTTGACAGCTTCTTCACCACCAAAGAGACGGGCATGGGGATCGGCCTAGCGATCTGCCAATCGATCATATTGGCACATGGCGGGAGCATCTGCGCTTCGAACCATCCTGATGGCGGCGCACAGTTCCGGTTTTCCCTGCCGGTTCTGCCGAAGCCCAATTGAACCGGCTTCGGCTTGGGGTGTCATGTTCCGGGCTCTCCGGTCCTGGATGAGCGTACAGCGCGCATTTTCGCGTAACGGGAAAGCCCGATCTTAATGGTGACCAGCACGGGCGCCGCGATTACAAATAGCAGGGCGACTGCGTTGAACGCGGTGTCGAAGGCGATCACTGTGGCCTGACCTGTGACGGCCCGACCCAGGAGGCTCGTGGCTGCCCGGCTGGCGTCCGCGGCGTCCATGCCCTTGGCCACCAGCATGGCTGTCAACGTCGTCAGACGTTGGCCGACTGCCGGAACGCCTGCGGTGATGTTGGCGCCGAGCACCGCGATATTGCCGGCGACGTTATGATCGATCAGTGTCTGGAGCCCGGCGACGCCCATAAGGCCGCCAAGCTGGCGACCCGTGTTGAAGAGGCCGATGCCCGAAGCAAGATTGCTGTTGTTGAGGTTGCTGAACGCAACCAGGGTGATCGACAGAAACAGGAAGCCGAGGCCCAGGCCGCGCAATAGGATGGCTGCCATCATATCATCCGCGCCGCTTTGGTTGGTCGAACCGGAGAGCATCCACATCGCAATCATGATCATCAGGATTCCGAATGGCACCGTGGCGATCGGAGGAATGCGGCGGGTCTGCATGAGAAAAGCGGCAAGAAGCAGCGCCCCGATGAAAAGAGCGCCACTCGGCAACAGGAGTTGGCCGGCGTCGGTAGGCGTGAACGCGAGGACGGACACAGCAAAAGACGGGATCAGATACGCGCTCCCGAACAATGCGGCACCGGCGACGAAACTCACGACAAAGGCGAAAGAAAAATCCTCCGATCTGAACAGGGTAAAGTCGAGCAGGCCTTGATCTTTACCGATCAGTTGCTGGCCGAGAAATGCCAGCAGGGCGGCCATGCCGATCACTGTCAGCCATAGGATGCGTGGTTCTGCGAACCAATCCCATCGGCTGCCCTGGCTGAAGACATAGGTGAAGCAGAAGAGTGTGACCGAGATAAGTGATAAGCCGATCCAATCGAGCGGAGAATGCGCGGTCTCAACGGGCTTCGGACTATCCGCGATCAGCAGCAGTCCGGCAGCCGCCAAGGCAATGGGAATGACACTGAAGAATATCCATGTCCAGGACTGGCTATCAAGCAACCAGCCCTGGAGAGCCGGGGCAATCGTCGCTGGAGCAACGACCGCCCCCATTGCGAACAAGGCTTGAAGGACCGGTTGTCGGGATCGCGGAAAGCTAAGAAAAATAAGCGTTTGACCGCCGACAAGCAGGACACCGCCGGAGAAGCCTTGTATGACGCGAAGCACGACCAGCAGGTCCAGCCGGGCTGTGATGGCGGCAATGCCACATGCCGCGCCCATGACGAGGGTTGAGCTGATGATCAGGCTGCGCGGATTGATACGGGTCATCAGCCAGGAAGCGATCATGAATCCGATCAGCTTCAAAGCGGTATATCCGATATCCAGCCAGGCAAACTGATCAGGTGTTGCATAGGTGTCGCCGATGATGTCGCCGCGGCCCAGTGACAGAACAGTACTGGCGATCGCCTCTGTCAGCGTGGCAAGCACGATACCGGCGACGAGAATGGCTCCTGCCGCGGATCTGTCGCGGCTCGGCACGTCGGCGAGGAGCGTGGTCATGAGCCACTTTCCCGATTGATCTCGACACGCGCAGACAGACCCGGCACGAGGCGGCCGGGCAACCGGCCGGGCGATGGACTGCCGACGAAGCGGATCTTCACGGGAACGCGCTGAACAACACGGACGAAATTCCCCGTCGCATTGTCAGCGGGGAGCAAGCTGAAGGTCGACCCGCTGCCGGGCGCAAAGCTATCGACCACGCCTTTGAACGTCTCGTTCGGGTAGCCATCGATGGAGATACGGACGGGCTGGCCGGGTCGGATATATTCGATCTGAGTTTCCTTGAAGTTTGCGACGACCCACAAATCATTAATCGGAACGAGATCGAGCAGAGGGGTTCCCGGCGCGACAAGCCGGCCGACACGGACCTGTCGGTTGCCGACAACGCCGCTGACCGGTGCGCGTACCACGGTGCTGTCGAGATTGATTTGAGCGAGATCGCGCGCGGCCTGCGCCTGCGCGACAGCGGCGACGGCAGCCTGGCGCTGAGCCGCAAGAACAGCGATGCGCTGCTGCTGTGCTTCCACCGTTGCCGATGCAGCTGATACGCCGGCCTCGGCTCTCGACAGCGCAGTGTCGCTTTGATCGACCTGGGCCCGGCTCACTGCGTTGGTGCGAATGAGTTCGCGGCTGCGGTCGGATGCCCGTGCCGCGAGGTTCAACTCGGCTACGGCTGAAAGTTTTTGGGCTTGAGCCTGCCGAATAAGAGCGTGCTGAAGCTGAGTTTCGGCGTCGACATTGTTCAGGCGAGCCTGGCTCGCTTCGACATTGGCCACGGCTTCCGCGAGCCGTGCACGATAGTCCCGATCATCGATGCGAAACAGGATGTCGCCCGCGCGGACGGCCTGGTTGTCCGCAACCTCTACCGCCATGACGTAGCCGCCAACCCTTGGAGTAAGCGACGTAACGTCTCCACGGATATAAGCGTTGTCGGTCGATGTCTCGCCACTCGAACGAGCCCAAGCCCATCCCCCAGCCAGGACCACCAAGGCGCCGAGGCACAGCAGCAAGCCCATGATCTTCTTCTTGTTGAATTGTGCCACGATGGCCTCCGGTAATGAGCGTTACCATTGACACATATGGTAACAGGCGTTACCAGTCAAGGGATGCATTGGAATGGATGAATGGTTGTGGTTACAGCGAAGACAGGGCGGTCGAGAAGTCGCCGTGAGACCCTTCTTGAAGTCGCCGCCGAGGTCTTTTTCGAACAAGGCTACGCGGCGACAAGCATCGACGCGATCATCGAACGCGCTGGTGGATCGAAGCGCAACATCTACAATGAGTTCGGCAACAAGGAGGGGCTGTTCGCTGCCATCATCACCGAAAACGCTGACAAGGTGCTGTCGACCTTGGAAATTAAGGAGATCGAGGGACGCGACTTGAGGGAAACGCTGACAACGTTTGGTCAGCATCTCATGGCTGTCTACATGTCGCCGGCCTTGATCGGCATTTACCGAATTGCCGTGACCGAGGCCAATCGCTTTCCCGATCTTGTGAAGTCGTTTTACGAACAGGGACCAGGCCGAGCCACGTCTCGACTCGCCGAGGTCCTTGAAGTTGCCAATGAACGACGGGAAATTCGGACGGATGATTGCCTGCGCGTGGCCGGGCACTTTGTGGGCATGATCCGAGACAACCTTCATCTGCAGGTCCTTCTTGGACTGCGCCCGCCGCCATCGAAGGAAGAAGCGCAGGAGGCGGTCCGTTCCGCCGTCGAGGTCTTTTTGAACGGTATCCGGCCCGGCCAGGGCGAATAGAATGCCTGTTGCGGTCTTCGGCATCGGGCGATTTGTAAGGCGACTGGGCGGAGTGCCAATGCGGCATTCGACCGGTACGTCTCGACGTCGATGTGTCTCCCAAGCCTCATGAATGACCCGCCGTACGTCTTCCGCGACGACGTTGTCACACCTCATCACGAGTTGGATGATCGGGTCGGCTAGCATTTCTTCGAGTGTTGGTTCGGAGCTCGTCGGATGCATAATCTTTTCCCATAAGCGGTTCGGGCTCGCGCAGCGACTGCGATCGGAATCCGCCGAAGCATCTGGGACGGTTCCGAGACAGTTCCGGAATCCGTCCCCGCTGCTTGGCCTTACTTGGTGCTCAAAGACCCCTGCGCCTTGCGACTAGCCGCAAGCTGCATGGCAGCGATGGTCGCAACACACAGCCCAACCACGACGTGCGTCCACATGGGCGTTTGCGCCGATCCGAAGCCGAGCAGGAATGGGGCGATCACCGTCCAGCAGCCCAGAATGAGATTGGACCATTCGGTCCAAGCCTCGTAGCGATAGAGCGCCATAGCCGAGCAGCACACGATCAGCGTGCCGATGATCCCGGCGTTCCAAGCTGCGGCAGGCAGCCCGGCGAACATGAACGCAGCACAGGCCAGACCTGCGCCCAGTATAAGGTTGGTCCACTCCAACCCCTTGCTTGGTACTTCATCTCTCATCTTTATCTCCTTTCAGTCCGTGCCACCTCTCTCCATCAATGCTGGGGTGACCGGTGCATAGAGAATGGGCCAGTCCGACGCACTCGCCTATTCTACGCAGGCATCTGTTGGACGATGCTAAGGTATAGGGCTGCTGCGCGCGATGATGATAGAAGGCATCGAAGTACCTGGGCACGGCATGATCGCTCATCCAGTCTTATTGACCAGGCCTTAAATGCTTGACCTTTGGCCTGCGCGTCTTTCCAGGCATTTGGGACTGATACCCGCAAGGGCGCGAAAGGAGCCGTGGCTTCTACATCAAATGGGAAGAGGACATGTTGCGCGTTCTTCTCAGCATGGTCCGGCCCGACACCGCTGGATAGGGCAACACCCGGAACTGATTGTGAATGTTAAGCCGATATCAGCTTGATCACGGCGGCTGAGAATGCATTCGCCCAGAAGGACCGGCACGCAGTTTGTGATGCCTGCTTAAACATACCTCACAGCGGTCCGGGGAAATTCAGCGGGCAGCGCGCGTTCATCGCGATCAATTCGAACCCGATGATGTGCGTTTCTCGAGGCCGAAAGCCCACTGGCCGAATACCGCGAGATCACGGATGAGATCATCAAACGCATCCTAACAAACAGCGATTTCCTCGCGCGGCCGCAGAAGCAGTCCGGTCGTTCCTGATACTGCGTCTTGTCCAAGAACGCTAGAATTCGTCGAAAGCGGCAGCTATTTCGCTCACAAAGAGAAGCGGCTCCGATCCCGAGGAGCGGGATCTGACGATCAATCCGCCTTCAATATCACCGACGAGGCCGTCCTACCGCAGATCGAGGTCCCTATATTATCGAGAGCGGCCACTTTCGAGCAGATCACTAAGCGCAAGAGAATTCGCGCCGCGGCTCTGATGAATTGGGGGCACCACCGCGTTGATGGGAAGCGAGCCTGCGGCCCGAAACCGGACCTCTATCAACCTTTAGCTGAATATTCTCTTTGGCCTTGGGACCCGTTTGTGAACTCCGTTTCAGCGCGGCCTGGCTCATCGGTCCACTCTCCGGGCTGTGGGCAACCGCAATATCACGGTTGTGCCTGCCCCAAGCGTGTTCTCAACATCTACGCTTCCGCCAAATTTGTCGGCGAAGCGCTTCACTGTTGGTAAGCCGATACTGCCCAAGTCAGTAACCTTTGTGGTGAAAAGGGGATCGAAGGGGTGGGCCATGGTTTCCTGCGCCATTTCAATGCCGCTATCTGCGACACGAAGTTCGATCAGCGTTTCTTTGGAGCCTTGAAGGGTGGCCATCGCATCAATCGAGATCGGGCCGCCTTCAGGCATCGCGTCGTGCGCGTTGAGGACCAGATTCAAAACGGCCGCTTGCAAGCTAAGGCGATCGCATTTCACGGAAGGCAGGTCTGGCCCGACGCGGACCTCCAGATGGATGTTGTCCCATGCACACCGGATGAGGGTCTCAACTTCAGTCAGGCAGGCACTTACGCTTGCATATTCATTTTCACGATCACTCTCTTGGGCTTCTCCAATCGTTTCCCGGACAAGCGCGCCAGCTTGATCAAGCGCCGTCCTGGCACTTGCGATAACGGGCTCGAGCGCCGGGGCGATTGAGACACCTGAGTCCCAGGAAATGCGGTTTAACGCCGATACCGCGATCTGGATGAGATTGCCCAGATCGTGAACGACGCCAGCTTTCGCCTGCTCCACAGGTCGGCCATAAATGGCAACATTGCTGTTCCGATTCAAAGACATGGTCGCCGACCATATTTGGTCTGTTTCTACGTGTGACAATTCACATCCTCTTTTCCCGGTGACACTCGACGGCTGTAGTCATAGGGAAAGACGTTATCCAGGAAGGCATTTGCGGTCGATCGGATCGAGGAGGAGAGTGAGCCATACCGCGGTATAGGTCTTGCTGTAGTCTCGGTGAATGGTGCACCATATGGCCGCGGCGCGTGATAGCCCCGTCTGGCGATGGGACAGCCAGCCCAGCCTTACGCAGCGCCTGAAATTTTCCCGCTGATATCTTTGTCCCGGGCCGGCCTGGGAATACCGTGTGGCGCCCTTCGCGGACTAAAACTTCCTACTCTCTCGATGCATCAGTCCCAGACCTTCGCATTGTATGACCGATCCGTCCGTTTAATAGGTTCGCGCATCGAGTTGGCGCATTCTCCTGGATGTCGGATGACCGCCACAACAGGAGAAGACACGTGCACAAGATCATCAGAGTTCTAGCCCTCGTTTACGCTTCTAGCGTGTCGGATACCGCGATGGTGCAAGCCGCAGATCATCAGACCAAACCGACGATCGTGCTGGTGCACGGGGCCTTTGCAGAATCGTCGAGCTGGAACGATGTCATCGCCCAACTCAACAGGCATGGCTACCGCACTATCGCCGCGGCTAATCCGCTTCGCAGCGTTGCAGGCGACGCGGCGGCTGTATCGTCCGTTATACGATCCCTCCAAGGACCGGTCGTCCTGGTGGGCCACTCCTATGGTGGCCCGGTCATCACCGAAGCAGCCCACGGAAAGAGCAATGTGAAGGCGCTGGTCTATGTGGCCGGTTTCGCGCCGGACACCGGTGAGTCCAGCCTCTCGCTTTCAGGACAGTTCCCAGGCAGCACCCTGAGCGACGCCCTTCTGCCGTTGGCACGACCTGACGGAGGAAAGGAGCTTTACATCCAGCAGGAAAAGTTTCACGAGCAGTTCGCAGCCGATGTACCGGCGGCGCGGGCCAACCTGATGGCGGCAACCCAACGTCCTGTGACAGAAGCTGCCCTGGCGGAGCCCTCGAACGCCGCCTCCTGGAAGACAATCCCGTCCTACGCGATCTACGGATCGGCTGATCGAAATATACCGCCGGCGGTCATGAAATTCATGGCCGACCGCGCGCATGCGGTCAAAACCATTGTCATTGACGGCGCATCCCACGCTTTGATGGTCTCGCATCCCGGCGAAGTCGCTGCGCTCATCGAAGAGGCTGCGAAGGCACCGTGACGCGAGCCGGCCGATGGATGGCCGAGGCTCTCGCAAGAACCCACTTTGTCATCGATTTGGCGAATTCGCCCTCGTCTGAGGACAATGCCGTTCTAGAATTCTTCGAGACCTCCGCTCGAAACCTGCTCACAGCGGAAGCGACGGCTGGCGTGACCGTTCAGACAAAGGAACATTGACTATGAGCACGATCACCACCAAGGACGGTACGGAAATTTATTACAAGGACTGGGGTTCGAAGGATGCCCAGCCGATCGTTTTCCATCACGGGTGGCCGCTGAGCGCCGACGACTGGGATACGCAGATGCTCTATTTCCTCGAAAAAGGGTATCGCGTTATCGCCCACGACCGGCGCGGCCACGGTCGCTCTGCGCAGGTGAGTGATGGTCACGACATGGACCATTATGCCGGTGACGTGGCAGCCATGGTTGAACATCTCGACCTCAGGACTACCATCCATATCGGACATTCTACCGGCGGCGGCGAAGCCGCCCGCTATATCGCCCGCCACGGCAATGAGCGCGCAGCAAAGCTCGTCCTCATCGGCGCGGTACCGCCTATCATGGCTAGTACGCCGACCAATCCCGGCGGGCTGCCGATTGAGGTGTTCGATGGACTCCGCAAGTCGTTGGCTGATAACCGTACGCAGTTCTATGTCGATTTCCCATCAGGTCCGTTCTATGGCTTCAACCGGCCGGGCGCAAAACCCATTCAGAGCGTCATCCAGAACTGGTGGCGGCAAGGCATGATGGGCAGTGCTAAGGCACACTATGATGGCATCAAGGCGTTCTCGGAGACCAATTTCACCGAGGATCTCAGGGTCATCGACATTTCGACGCTCGTCATGCACAGCAAGGATGATCAGATCGTGCCGTTTGCCGGTTCCGCGCCGTTATCAGCAAAGCTTCTGAAAAACAGCACGCTCAAGGTTTACGAGGACCTCTCACATGGCATGTGCACCACGCACGCCAATGTGGTAAATTCCGACCTTCTCGCTTTCCTAAAGGCATAGGCTCCTCCTCCGCTGAAGCCAATGCCCGATCGCCGGCCGCCCCTCCCCGGCCGGCGATCCCCCATCCAGAACTACGAACTGGTGCAAGGCGGCGCTGGCACTGCCTAGCTCCCTCCGCTGCTGCATATCCCACGATTTAGCATCTATATGGATAATCTGGATATTCTGCACGGCATGGAGGCCGCAATGTGCCTTTCGTCTTGCACATTTTAGCTAACATCACTAAGATGTGGTCAGGTCAATATCAGGAGCGTGGCATCATGCGCAGCTTTTCCCTCACGGATCTTAGCAACAAATCCGGCGAAGTCGTCGAAGCAGCCTACGTTGCGCCAGTCGACATCACCCGTCGCGGAAAAAGAAAGTTCGTCCTCATGACCGCAGAACAATATGACCACCTCCGCAGAGCCGGCGATCCCCGTAGAGTCTATGCCGTGGGCGAAACTCCTGACGATCTGGCTGATGCGTTCGCCGCCGATCTTGAGCGACTGGCGACGGGGGAAGGCTATGAGGAATAAGGCCGACCTGCTGAAACACGGCAATATCTTCTATTATGACTATGTTTTTAAATGGCAGCTCGAATTGGGTCGGAAGGACGGCGAGAAGTCTCGACCGGTCTGTGTCCTCACGGTCCTCAAAAGTGCCAACGGCTTGACACATGTCGGTCTTCTAGCAGTCTCTGCAACTCCTCCCAAAGCCGACCAGCTTGCCATCGAACTTCCTCAGATCGAATGCCGCCGCGCCGGTCTCAAGGAATGGAAAGGTGGTTGGGTCATTGTCAGCGAATACAATTACGACATCGTAGAGCGATCCTATTCTCTCGATGTCAATCAGGATTCGATTGGCCGCTTCAGCAAGCAGTTCATGCAACGCCTGGCCGACGAAGCATTGCCACTTTTCCGTCGTGGCGGCGCCCGCATCGATCGCACGAAAGCATAAAGCCCTAACTCTGCATCACCGCGCCCGCTTCGTGGCGATTGCGGAAGGACGTGGTTTGAAATATCGCACTCCTGCCCTCGGCTACGGCATCCACTGTTTGGCCCATTGCTGCGAACAAACCCATGCGCTTCACACAGGCGACACTCGGAGCACACCCTGAGTGGAAGGCTTTGGCAACCAGGCAGATACGCATCCGCCCATACGCGGTTGGCTAGCTGCGCCGGTCATTGGGCTGAACGAGCGCAACTACGGGATGCTGCCATTCTCGGACAAGTACGATACTGCCGCGTTTACTGAAGCGGACCGACAATTATTGGCTCGGCTGGCGACACTCACTGGTTATGTGTTCGATGCAATCTGCGCTTCATTCACTCGTCACTCGCTCGTAAACGGAAGTGGTAAACTTCCCACGGTTGAAGGCAGCACATTGCAGGGACACCGAAGTATCATTATTCATTTGCACCGCTCTTCCGGCGCTAGGCAATCCGTCTTGACCGCCGCAGGGATCGTTCAGACCAATGCCTTGATTGCGCCGGCCTCACGCATCGGCGCGGGCAGTGTTTCCCATGCGCGGATCAGATCGCCGATGGAAGCGGCCTCCATCTTGCGCATGACATTGCCGCGATGCAGTTTGACTGTCACTTCACTGATGCCGAGGTCGAAGGCAATCTGCTTATTGAGGCGTCCGCGTGCCACCTCATGCAGAACCTCGCGCTCGCGCGGCGTCAGCGTCTCGAACCGCTCGATATTGCGTTTGACGACCGCTGCTTCCGCCCGCCGCGCGGCATCTATCGCAATGCCCTTAATCACAGCGTCGAGCAATGTCTGGTCCCGCACTGGCTTGGTGAGAAAGTCCACGGCGCCGGCTTTCATCGCCTGGACAGTCATTGGAATGTCACCATGCCCGGTCACGAAGATGACTGGCTTGGGATTACCGTTCTTGGCAAGATGATGCTGGAGATCGAGGCCGCTCGCTCCCGGCATGCGCACATCGAGGATCAGGCAGCCGGGGCTGTCCAATATGTCGGCGTCAAGCAATTCGCGGGTCGAGGCAAAGCAGACTGGCTGAAGCCCTGCCGACAGGATCAACTCCGACAGTGCCTCCCGGACAGAGGTATCGTCATCGACAATGAAGACGAGCGGCTGCTCCGGTTCATTTCTCCGCAGTTGTGATTGCGGCGCTGATCTCCGCGGGAGCGGCTGGTCGATTCTCATGCTCACCCTCCATTTTCTCGATCGTGTAAAGCATCCCCGACGGCCGCAAGAAGGGCCTGGGCATCGAAAGGCTTGCGGAAGAAACCGCGAATACTCTGGGCGCGGTCCTGATCCGCTATCTCGTGGCGGCCGGTGATCAAGAACACCGGGAGTTCCGGACGTGCTTTCTTCACGAGATCATGAAGTTCAAAGCCATCCATGCCAGGCATGCCGATGTCGGTGATGAGCACATCTATGCCCGACAGCCCGCTGACGAGCAGTGATCTCGCCGACGAGAAGCTGTGCGCAGCGTAGCCCGCTGACTCCAGAAGTTCCTGCAGCGATTCGAGCAGTCTTGGATCATCATCGACTACCGCCACGTCAGGTCTTTGCTTGCTCACGCTAAGCTCCCTCCCGCTCGGCGCGAATGGGTGATCGGAATTTCCAATCGCTCCGCGATACGTACGAGATCGGCGAGCGACGCCGCTGCCATTTTCTGCATGACGTTCCTTCTATGGATTTGCAGCATGACCTCGCTGATTCCCAGTTTGGCCGCCGCCTGCTTATTGAGAAGGCCGCTCACCACCAGCGGCAGCACCTCACGTTCCCGGGGCGTTAGGTCAAGATAACGTTGCCTCAGCACGCCGAGTTCCGCCCGTTCCGATCTCTTTTCCCGATCCTGGACGATCGCCGCGTGGATCGCGGCTATGAGGTCCGCATCGCGGAAAGGCTTCGTCAGGAAATCCACGGCGCCGTGCTTGATCGCGCGCACCGAGGATGGGATGTCGCCATGTCCCGTTATGAAAACGATCGGCGGATGATCACCCTCCGCGATCTGCCTCTGCAGATCGAGGCCGTTGATGTCCGGCAACTCGACATCGAGGATGAGGCAGGCGGGGATGTCCGGCTTGACCGCGCTGATGTAGTGACTGGCCGATCCGAACACGACGGCGCGCATGCCATGTGAGGCAAGCAAATTACTAAGCGCCTCCCGAATGCGTTCATCGTCGTCCACAATGAAGACAATTTGGTCATCCACCATCATGACGCCGCTTTCGCCTCGACCAGCAACGTGAAAATGAAGGTTGCTCCGTGCAGTTTGCTCTCCTCCGCCATAACCGCCCATGAGACGCGACAATCGCGAACTCACGTCACACTCTAATTCCGCCATTCCCCATGCGCACCTATGGAAATCCATGCATTGCGTGGGGATGTAGCGAGCTTGCTCGGCGCCTTTCGGATGCGCGCTCATCATAGACAAAGACGTTACCGCCTTCCGTCGTCATACCGCCGCGTTCGCTTCAACGGGCAACGTGAAGATGAAGGTTGTTCCATGCGGCTCGTTCTTTTCCATCCATAACCGACCGCCATGAGACTCGATGATCGACCGGCAAATCGCCAGCCCCATGCCCATTCCATTCTGCTTGGTCGTGAAGAACGGCTCGAATACTTTCTCCGGAAACTCGATACCGCCACCGCGATCGCTGATCTCCGTTTGGATCGCATCCCCTATCCTGCACACGCGCATCCCAAGAACTCTGTCGCCTGCGGTAGAGTCCATTGCCTCCATGCCATTTCGGATGAGATTGATCAAAACCTGCTGAATCTGGACGCGATCGAGCGCGACAAGCGGCAGATCGCCTTCGACATCAAGGTCGATACGAGCGCGACGCCGCGACGCCTCTTCGGCCACAAGGCTAAGCGCCTCCGAGATGACGCCATCGAACGTCATGTTCGTCCTCGTCTCCACGGATTGCTTGAACAAGGCGCGGATGCGGCTGACGACGTCGGCCGCCGAGTTGGCGTCACGGATGACACGCTCCACCGTCTTTTGCGCGCGCTCGAGATTTGGCGGTTCAGCCGTGAGCCAGCGCTGGCAGGCGTGCGAGTTCGCCACAATGGCTGCTAACGGCTGATTCACCTCGTGCGCGATGGAAGCGGAAAGCTCGGAAAGACTCGCCGCCTGGCTCGCCCGTGCAAGCCTCTCTTGCGCCAGACGCAGCTGTTCTTGCGTACGAACCTCGCTGTCGATGTCCAAAACGATGATATTCCATTGGACAATGGCGCCATCAGGGGTGCGCATCGGTGCGACGCGCGTCTCAATCCAGCGATATTCTCCATCGAAGCGCCGCAGACGGAACTTCCGCGCATACGGCTCGCCAGTGGCCAACGAATGGGCATATCGCTCTTTAACACCTGCGACGTCGTCGGGATGAACACCAGCGTCCAGCGTACCGGCCATGCGGCCCTTTCCCGTTCCATCCAGTTCTTCAAGCTCATATCCAAGGAATTCGCAGAGCTGCCGACTGCGATAGACCGGCTCACCATCCGGCGCGGCGCAATCAATCATTACGGGCAGCGTTTCAATGAGCCGCCAGAGCGCGCGTTCTCTCTCTCGCAGCGCCTCCTGCGCGCGCATCTCATCATCGATATCCAGAGAGACAGCGTACCAATGCTCAATCACTCCATTTTGATCGAGGAAGGGCTCCATCCTGCCCTCCGTCCAGTAGTAAGCACCACTTTTTCCACGCCGGCGATACCGCATCAAAAAAGTGTCTCCGGTCTTGAAGCAGTTCCGCAATTCACGCACCATCTCGGAAACATCATCTGGATGGACGAACGCTTGCAGCTGCTCTTCGATTGTTTCGAACTGCGGGAAATTAATACCGAGAAAGTCCTGATATCGCTTGTTGACGAAGGACGGTTTGCCATCGGGCGTGAAAGTTAGGATGTTGACTGGCACCGCGTCGACCATCTGCTGCAACAGCCGCTCCCGGTCGCGCAGCGCTTCCTGTGCGCGCATCTCATCGTCGATGTCGATCGAAACCACATACCATTGCACAATCGCTTCGTTTTGATCTCGTAGCGGTTCCCCTCGGCCATCAAACCAGCGATACACGCCATCCGAACGGAGCATACGATATTTCACGGAATAGGGCTCGCCGGCGACGAAGGAGTGCTGGGCCGTCTCCAGCAGGCCGGCTGCATCTTCGGGATGGACGAGAGACTGTATGGCTGCCGCCAACCGGCTCATGTCCGGCTTGTCCACTTGAACGAGGTCGTTCAAACCGAAGAAATCAAGCGCGCGCTTGTTGAAGAAGGTCGGCTCGCCGTCGGGCGTCAGACGTTTGATGTGAACCGGGGCCATGTTCACTAGCTGCAGGAGTTCCCGTTCCCGGTTGCGCAACGCCTCTTGCACGCGCACCTCATCATCGATATCGAGAGAAACTCCATACCATTGCGCAACCGCTCCGTCTTCGTCACGCAGAGGCTCGACCCTGCACTCCGCCCAGCGATAAGCGCCATCTTTCTCAAGCCCACGAAACCGCATCGCGGAGCCGTCGCCAGTTTCGAAACAATTCCGTAACGTGCGCTGCACCTCTAGAGCATCTTCAGGATGAATCAGCTCTTGTAACAAATTCTCGATGCGCCGCTCGAGAGCTTCGAAATTCGGGATAACGGAACGGAAATGGTCCTGGTATCGCTTGTTGAGGTAAACCGGCCCGCCCGTTGGGGTTACGCGCCAGATGCGGACCGGCACGGCGTCGATCATCTCCTGAAGCTGCCGTTCGCTCCGCCGCAGCGCCTCTTCGGCGTGCATCTGATCGTCTATGTCATGGCAGAGGCCGTACCACTGGACGATGCGTCCGCCCTCATCCCGCATCGGCTCCGCGCGGCTCGACATCCAGCGGTAGACGCCGTCGGCGCGGCGCAGGCGATATCGCATTGCGAAGACTTCGCCAGTGGTGAGGCAATGGCGGAGTATGGTCCCGAACTCTGCCGCTTCGTTGGGATGGATGAAGGCTTCTATCATTGCCGCCAGCCGGGTCATCCCTGGCTTGTCGGTATCCGCTACATCCAGGCCGAGGAAGTCGGCCATGCGCTTGTTGAAGAAAACCGGCTTGCCGTCGGGTGTCAGACGCCAAACGTGGCTCGGAACCATATCTACGAGCTGCGAGAGCTCCCGTTCCCGGTTGCGCGATGTGACCAGCGTCAACTGGTGCTGCCGGGATATGGCGGCCATAATGAGCGCCGAAAATGCCGAGATGGCCAGAAAAAGCTGCAGCATGATCTGCTTCTGCCTCTGGGACTCCGGATCCCCGGCAAATTGGCTGGCGCCGGATATTGTGAAGACCGCCGTGATCAGAGCGAGGAGGGTCAAGGCGACGACGGCGCCTTTAAACTCGAAGCGCACCGCGGCCCAAAGAAGTGGCGGCATGATGACGTAGGCGAAAGGGAGATAGCCGCTCAGGGAAAGGGCGGCGACCCCAAGAAAGATCAGCCCCAGGACGCAAGCTTCCATCCATCGCGCCGCCGAGAGCTGGGCTTCACCACGCCAGTCCTGGAATACGATCAGCGCCAGTGGCGCTACGATCAAAACCCCGGTGGCGTCACCGATCCACCAGAGAGGCCAAGCAGCCACAAAGGTTTGCGATTGCATGCCAAACCACGCAAGTGTTGCACTTCCCACCGTCGCGCTTACGACCGGCGCAACTCCGGCGCCCAGTACGATGAATGCGAGAACTTCCCATAATGTTTCCAGCCGAACCGGTCGCCTCAAAGTTCGGGTTACGAGCCATGCCCCGGCCATCGCGGCAAGAGCGTTGCCGGTATAGATCAGGAAGGCCGCTGGCAGCGGACTGTGGAACCACAAGAAATTGCTGAACAGTTCAGCCAAACAGCCCCCCAGAATCCACCAGGGCCAGCTAGGCCTGGAGGCGAGGACAAGCGTAGCAATGAAAAGTCCGCTCGCAGGCCAAATGGAAATGCCTGTTCCGGGCACGATTGCGAGCGACTGAGCGAAACCGCAGCCCACGACATACGCCGTAATAAAAAGCCCCAGGTGCGAGAATCGGGGGCGGTACGACCAGACGCGCATCATTGGTTCCTCCTGCCAGGACAAGGAAAGCCTGGGACTATCAGACGCTTATATAGAACTTGTTCTCAATATCTGGATCTGGGCTGACGAGCATCGCATGATGGTTGGGTTTGGCTCATCGCGGCATGATTTGCAAGCAATGAACTTCAACCGCTTTCAAGGAGCTACCCATGAACATCACGACCACACCGTAGGCCCAGGCCGAAGCGCAGAAGACTACAGGGCCCCGCGTCAATTAAGCCGGGCAGTCCAGAACTCGTCAAGAAATTCACCGCGTTCCTTACCGCTACCCGCGCCAGGGTTCACTGCCCGCTGATATCCGCGAGGCGTGCGTTGCCTAGACCCCAAGATAGTTACGATGCCACTTCGAACCGGGCAAAATGCAAGCGATCAGGCCGCTTTAGCAAGGCCATTCGCTTGCCTAACACCCATTATTTCCGTTGAGGTCTCACCATGGATAAGATCAAGGCTCCCCAGAAGATCGATCGCGGTCGCCGCCAGATTATAGGCGCAGCCGCAATCACATTCGCCGCTGCCGAGTTCGGCATGAAAGCGTCAGCAAAAGCGGCATCCGCAATGCAGCCGACACCGAAATCATTCGGCCAGCTGAAGCAAATCGATGCCAGCGTTCTGAACGTCAGCTATGCCGAGCTGGGCCCTATCGATGGCGCGCCCGTTATCCTGCTGCACGGGTGGCCGTACGACATTCACACTTACGTCGACGTCGCGCCGCTGCTGGCGTCGAAGAGCTACCGGGTAATCGTGCCCTACCTGCGCGGCCACGGTGCAACGCGCTTCCTCTCGCATGACGCGAAGCGTAACGGACAGCAGGCGGCGCTCGCAGCGGACACGATCGCGCTGATGGATGCGCTAGGGATCGAAAGAGCGATCATCGGCGGCTGCGACTGGGGCGCTCGCACGGCCAACGTCGTCGCCGCGCTCTGGCCGGAACGCTGCAAGGCGATGGTCTCGGTGAGCGGCTATCTCATCGGTAACCAGCAGCTCGGCCAGAAGCCGCTCCCACCGAAAGCCGAACTTCAGTGGTGGTATCAATATTACTTCGCCACCGACCGTGGCCGCGCCGGCTACGAAAAACACACGCGAGATTTCGCCAGGCTCATCTGGCAGCTCGCTTCGCCACAATGGGGCTTCGACGACGCCACATTCGAGCGCAGCGCCGCTGCCTTCGACAATCCGGACCACGTGGAGATCGTGATCCACAACTACCGCTGGCGACTTGGGCTCGCCGACGGCGAGCGCCAATATGACGAGCTGGAGAAGCGGCTCGCACAGGCGCCAATCATCAGCGTGCCCACAATTACGCTCGAAGGTGACGCCAATGGCGCGCCGCATCCGGACGCCAGAGCCTACGCCAAGATGTTCTCCGGCAAGTACCAGCACCGGGTGATCACCGGCGGCGTCGGCCACAACTTGCCCCAGGAAGCGCCGCAGGCTTTTACAGATGCTGTCGTTGACGTCGATACCACCAACAACTAGCCGGGACAGAAGCTTGGACATCGGTGCACGCGCCGGTGCTTCAAAGTTCACTTAGAAGATGCCCAGCGGTTCTCTCCTGTCACGGACGACACGCAGCGTTGCGGGCAAATGGAGCTGGTGGTGCGCGCTCCGGCGGCCCGATGGCCGTTACTCGGCAATGGGCCTGAACGACCGGTTGGAAAAACGAAGGAATGGCATTCCCACTCGTCTGGCGAGATAGCTGACATGCCAGATGCGGTTCACGATGGCCATTCATACGGCACACCCCGCCAATACCTGCGGCCAGAAATGGAGCCGGTGCTTTGCGGGCAAACAGTTCATTGCCAATGATGGAGTATAAAATGCGCCCCGATCCTGGTGTTGAGGACAATTTCACTTACAGCCGCTACGAGATGCCGATTGCGGATGGAGTTATCGCCGTCGCCTATTACAGGATCGAGGGTGAAATCGTCATTCTGGTCCACACGGAAGTGCCATTTGAATATTCAGGTCAAGGCATCGGCTCGCTATTGGCCCAGGGCGTGTTCGACGCAATTCGCCAGAGTGGTCATAAAGTAAGGCCGATCTGTCCTTTCATGGCCAAATTTGCTGTTCGGCATTCGGAATACCGCGACATGGTCGTTTGGTGATTGAAGCCGGCCGAACCGATGGTTTTTCGGCGATGGCCGGGGACATGGGCCTGATTGTCTATCGATAAACAACACCACCGGTTCGTCGCCCTAGACTTCGGGAGAGGTCGACTAAACCCGATGCTTAGAGAGATAGACCTACTGCACGATAGCGCGAATTCGGCTCTTCCGCCATTGTTTGAGGCGATCCAAATGATCTGAAACAATCATGTTGCGAGGAACATCCGTTATGAAAATTGTTGTTATCGGCGGGAACGGCCTTATCGGTTCCAAGACTGTTACGCGCTTGCGAGACAAGGGCCATGACGTACTGGCCGCCTCACCAAATTCCGGCGTCAATACCATCACGGGAGAGGGCCTCTCGGAGGCCCTGAAGGGGGCCGACGTCGTGATTGACCTTGCCAATTCGCCTTCATTCGAAAACAAGGCGGTCCTCGAATTCTTCGCGACGGCCGGGCACAATCTGTTGGCTGCCGAGGTAAAGGCCGGCGTGAAGCATCATATCGCCCTTTCCGTCGTGGGAACGGAGCGATTGCCGGAAAGCGGATATTTAAGGGCTAAACTCGTTCAGGAAAAGCTCATCAAGGCTTCGCCGATTCCCTACACGATCGTCCATTCCACTCAGTTCATGGAGTTTCTGAAGGGCATTGCCGATTCAGGAACCATTGGTACGATCGTTCATCTTTCGCCGGCTTACGTTCAGCCCATCGCATCCGACGACGTTGCTGACGCCATGGCCGATGTCGCCCTCGGCAAGCCGATCAACGGCATGATCGAGATTGCTGGTCCCGAGCGTGTTCGCCTGAGTGAGATTGTCAGCCGTTATCTGAAGGCGACTGACGATCCGCGGACAGTCCAGTCAGATGTTCACGCGCGTTATTTCGGGGCTGAGCTGAACGATCAGTCGCTTGTGCCCGGCGATGGTGCGCGGATCGGCAAGATCGGCTTCGAGGATTGGTTCCGCCAGTCCCGGCAGTCGAATTAGTCCAGGCATCAAACAGCCGGGCCAGGTCGTCTTGTGCCCGGCGTTTTCGAACTCGAAACGTAATCATGCAAACCCACATATGCATTCCACTACAAAAGGGATTATGACAATGAAATCAGCTTTGTTAACGCTATTTGTGTCTGCTGCAGTTGGCCTTTTCGGCACTTTGCCGGTTGCTGCTGAGGACACTGCGGTCGTCACACCTCTCATGAAAAAGGACCTTTCAAATTATCCCGGCAAGGAGGGGCTGATGATCTCGGTCGAGTATGGACCAGGAGGTTCCTCGCCTATTCACAAGCATGATGCATATTCATTCGTCTACGTTTTGGAAGGCTCCATCGTGATGCAGGTCAAGGGTGAAAAAGAAGTCACCTTGTCGCCGGGAGAGACCTTCTACGAAAGTCCTTCCGACATTCACTTGGTCAGCCGCAATGCGAGCGCGGTAAAGCCGGCGAAATTTATCGTTGTGCTGCTGAAGAATAAGGACGCTCCGGTCGTCATGCCGGTGGAGTGATCTTCCGTGCAATGACGACGATCCAATGCGGCCTCATTTCACTCACTGATCGGCATGAGGCCGCGCTTTTTCGATCATCCGGGGCGCTGGTTGGTGCATTCGCACGCCCGCCCGAGCTGGAACACGGCATACCGAAAACTAGGGAAACAAGTTCGTGAAAATCACTGTTATGGGAGCGAGCGGGCTTATCGGAACGCGACTGACGGAGAGGCTTCGCCATGCAGGGATGCAAGTGGTTCCTGCGTCTGTTTCCCTGGGAGTGAACTCTGTTACCGGGGAGGGTTTGAAGGAGGCCGTCTCGGGAGCCGATGTCGTCATCGATGTCACCAACGCCGCGTCATTTGGCGATGACTCCGCTTTGACGTTTTTCAAGGCCTCTACCCGGAATTTGTTGGCAGCGTCAGCTGAAGCTAGCGTGAACCATTATCTGGCACTCTCGGTGGTGGGAACGCCTCGTCTGGTCGAGAGCGATTATTTCCGGGCGAAGATGGTACAGGAAAATCTCATCAGAGCATCACGGAGACCCTACACCATTCTCCGCTCCACGCAGTTTTTCGAGTTCATAAGCGGCATGATCAACATGGGGGCACTTGGCGATGGATTCCGGCTTCCACCGGCGTTTATACGGCCCATATCTGCTGATGATGTCAGCGGCATACTGGCGGAACTGGCGTTAGGTGCCGCAAGAAATAACACCGTGGAAATCGGCGGTCCGGAGCCGTTTGGTCTTGACGAGATTGCCCGTATGCAGTTGGCGGCAAATGAAGACAAGCGCCAGGTTATCAGCGATAGCAAGGCCCCCTATTATGGTGTCGAACTGAATGACGACACCCTCCTTCCTCATCGGAGCGCGCGCATGGCTTCACAGCGATATTTGGATTGGCTGATCCAGACGAGGGCCGGCTAGCGCAACGGTCGTCTGCTGATCGACTATGGTTCTGCATAGCCATCGAACTCAGAGGAATTGTCCACAGCATTAGGCCGAAAATCGGAATGGATTTTCGAAAAGCATGATGCAGGAGATTCACAGAGTTAGAGCGTCGTAAAGGACGCACGGCGCTCTAACGAGCTTGGCGGACTTTCCCGCGCACAGAGCTCATATCTCATACGATCGAATAGGAAATCCTATCGCAATGTCATTATGCAGCCGGATAGCTCCACATTTGCCTCACCTTCGTCGTTTTGCCGGCGCAATCACCGGTTCCCCGACTTCCGGTGACCTTTATGTGGCCGCGACTATCGAAACTCTCCTCACCGATGTATCGCTTTTTCCCAAGAACTGCTCCGACCGCGTCGGTCTTTACAAGCTCCTCATCAAACATTTCGACTCGGTGACCGTCCGTGCATCGGAGCTTCAATCGGAGCTCAGCTGGGAAACACATGTCACAGCTAACCTCTCCTCGATAGCGCATCGAGCCCGGCAGGCTTTTTTCTTGATCAGCCTCGAAGGTCTCAGCCAAGCTGAGACAATGGAGATCCTCGAGCTCTCTAAGAACGCGCTTTATGCTCTGTGGACAAGGCATCTCTTCGTATTTCCCACGAGATCGTAATCTGCATTCTCATCATTGAGGATGAATGCGGGTACCGCGCACAAAGCCTGAAATTGCGCTCGAAGAGATCAATCGCTGTGAACCGCCCCGGGTTTGCCGGAGGCTCCAACTCGTGAGACAGTGGAGCCGATATGAGCAAGACGACAAACAAATTTTCACCGGAAGTCCGCGGCCGCGCTGTGCGTATGGTTCTGGCCCATGAATCCGAACATGCATCCCGATGGGCGGCGGTATCCTCGATAGCGACCAAGATCGGCTGCTCGGCGCACACGTTGCATG
>NZ_QOZG01000011.1 GCF_003335045.1 Paramesorhizobium salinisoli | reverse complement strand
ATACGCCTTGTACTCGCCGAAATACTTCGTGATCGCCGCTGTCAGCGACGTCTTGCCATGGTCAACGTGGCCGATCGTGCCGATGTTGACATGCGGCTTATTGCGTTCAAACTTACTTTTCGCCATCGCCGTCGTTCTCTCGTCTTCTAGAACCGTTTGCGCCCGGCCGGTGAGCCCGGCTCGATGTCTATACCCTGTGACGGAACGGCAAACCGCCCGTCCATCAGAGCGCCGCGTATCCAATTGGACGCGCAAGGGGCGCTCTAACATTTTCTTGCTGCACAATCTCATCCTTAAATCGATGCTGATTTAAGGAATCATGCAGTTATTCCCTACACGCCAAACCGCTCTGAGAAATCTGGAGCGGGTAGCGGGAATCGAACCCGCATATTCAGCTTGGAAGGCTGCTGCTCTACCATTGAGCTATACCCGCGCACTCGTAACTCCGACTCCGGCAGTGGTGGAGGGGGTTGGATTCGAACCAACGTAAGCTAAGCTAACGGATTTACAGTCCGTCCCCTTTAACCACTCGGGCACCCCTCCGGTCACTGCCAGTGGAGTCGAGCGACTAGGCATTTTCACGAATATCCCGCCCGTTGTGGCAGGCGGGTCATCCGCGGTGGGCGTTATGACGAGAAGGCATTCACCTGTCAACAGGGGATCGATGAAAAGACCAAACGACTTTTCACAACCACCTGCAGCACATTGGAATTCATAGCGTTCTTTTGCCAATTCACCCTTCTGTCGTCCGGTTCTGGCGCATGGTGAAATGAAACGCTATAAGCACCGACATGAACGATAAACAGCAGCCAAAATCACCAAAAGATTCCCATTATGCGCGCCTTCGCCGCCAGCACCGCGACCTGAAGGCCGGCGATGCCGGGCCACAGCCATATCGCGCGGCCAGACCAGCGATCGAAGGCAGCGCCGCACCCGAAGGGCTCGTCCGGCTCTACGGTCTCCATACGGTTCGCGCGGCGCTCGATAATCCGGAGCGGCGGATCCGGCGAATGATGGTGACGAAAAACGCGCTGGCAAGGCTGGAGATCGCAGAATCGCATTCCCTCCCCTTCCCCGTCGAAATCGTCGAGCCGAAGGCCATAGACAAGGAAACCGGGTCGGAGGCCGTCCACCAAGGCGTCATGATCGAAGCGGAACCGCTTCGATCCAAAAAGCTGGCAGACCTGAAGGAAAGTTCGCTGCTTCTGGTGCTCGATCAGGTGACCGATCCGCACAATGTCGGCGCAATTCTGCGCTCCGCCGTCGCCTTCGATGCGGGCGCGCTGATCACCACGGCGCGCCACAGCCCGCAGGAATCCGGCGTGCTGGCCAAGGCGGCATCCGGCGCGCTGGAGGTCATTCCGCATATCGAGGTTCGTAATCTGGCGGACGCGCTTGGCGAACTCCATGCGCTTGGGTTCACTACGATCGGGCTTGATTCGGAAGGCCCTGTCGAGATGGAGGGGGCACTTGCGGGCGAGCGAATCGCTCTGGTGCTGGGAGCCGAAGGCAAGGGCCTGCGCCAGAAGACACGCGAAACCGTAACCACGCTCGCCCGGCTCGACATGCCGGGAGCCATCAAATCGCTCAATGTATCGAACGCTGCCGCGATCTCGCTCTATGCCGTGCAGCGCTATCTCGCGGCGAAGGGCTGAACAAATTCAGTTTGATCAGCCCGTCGTGATATAGGCCTTGATATCTTCCGCTTCGCGCTCGACCTCTTCCATGCGTTTCTTGACCACGTCGCCGATGGAGATGATCCCATGGAGACGGCCATCGCGCTCGACGGGCAGATGACGGAAACGGTTGACCGTCATCGTTTCCATCACCTCGTTGACGGTATGGTTCTCATGGCAGACATGCACCTTGCTGGTCATGAACTCCGATACTTCCCGGTCGAGGGCCTGCGCGCCCTCTTCGGCGACGGCGCGGACGATGTCGCGCTCCGACAGGATACCTTTTATCGCCTTCTTGTCGTCACAGATGACGAGCGCACCGATACGGTGCATCGCCAGGACGGCGACAGCCTCAATGAGCGATGCGTCCGGTTGGACGCTGACGACATTGTGGCCCTTGCGTTCGAGGATAGATCTCACTGTCATATTTTTTCTCCTCATGGCGCTTTAGCCCGATAAACCGCCGGAACGGTCCCCTTCTTCCGGCGAGATGAAGGACATGGTGCGCGCAAGCGCCGGGCAAAGCAAGTGCTTCTACCGGGCGGAGCAAGTGCTTCTAAACGTTCGATTACGTTGAACGTTCAATAACGCCGTATGGCGGCATCCAGCGGGCTCGGCCGGTCCAGCAGGGCTATGCCGAAGAACCCGACGAGGAAGCCACCGATATGGGCTTCCCATGCAATGCTCGCGGATTCCATCGGCGACATCGAAACCAGCCCGGTTGCCAGGTTGACGACGAACCAGACGCCGAGAAACGCCAGGACAGGGCGTAATGTCAGCGTCACGCCGATCGGCAGGAGCGGGCCGGCAAATTCAGACCTGCCCTTCCCATCGTGCAGAATATCGGGCACCCGGCGGAAACCATATCGCGCGGCGGCGCCCATCATGCCGGAAATGGAACCTGAAGCCCCGACCAGCGGCATGGCGCTGTCGGGATGGATTGCATAATGCGTGAAGGCCGCGGCAATGGCGGTCACGATCCAGAATATGATCATCCGCGTCGTGCCGATCCGCCCCGCGAGCGGCGAACCGAAGGCGGCGAGCCACACCATGTTGACGGCGATATGAGCAAATCCGCCGTGCAGGAAGGAATAGGTCACCGCCGTCAGCCATGCGGCCGGGTCGCCAAAGCCGCCGCCTTGCGAAAAACGCACGGGCCAATAGGCCAAATTCATCATCACCCAGAGATTCTGCTGATCGTCGAGAATATAATCCTGGGCGAGGAACGCCACGACGCAAAGTGCGATGAGAACCAGGATGATTCCGGGGATGTTGAAAACGGGTTCGGACGTCCGCGCTTGCTTCAAATCAATCTCCGGAATCATGCGGCCGCGATTCGCTGCCCGCGCCCCTGAAAAGTCTGGACCTGCCCCTAGATATGAGAGGACATGGTAAAAGAAAAGGCCGTTCAGGCTTTAACCCCTGAACGGCCCGGCCGAGTCCCCACCCGTACCCAAATTTGCCTTGAATTGAGAAAGTGCTGTAAACACAAAGGTTTCTCTTGATGCAGATCATGCTCACATGTTCCCGGATCTTGCAATAGATACCATTTGTTAACCTTAACTGACCGGCGCAGTGGATGAACAAAAGGTTAAGGTGGTCCATCGGCTCATGGAATGGCACGGTTCCTGCTCTGTGTTTGGCCAGAGATATATGCAGCCAATATATGTGCCGCAACGGTACATTTATCCGGAAACGAGACATCACAGATGAAGCATGATGGAACAGTTGAGCTTCTCGCTTACTGGAACCGTATCCGCGAGAAGCGCCCTGCACCAGACAGGGCAGAGATCGAGCCGGGTGCGATTCGCAAGCGGTTGCCCGATATATTCATTCTGGAGCAGCCGGAAAATGCGGGCGCGCGCTTCCGTCTCGCGGGAACGCGCCTATGCACCATCCATGGCGGCGAACTCCGAAACTCCAGCTTTCTGTCGCTATGGACGGAGGAGGATCGCGCAGCCATCGATCAGCTCCTGCATACGGTGTTCGAGAGCAAGGTCGCGGCAGTGATCGACCATGAGGGCAGAAGCCTCTCAGGCCGCCGCTCGACCTTTGAAACGCTGTTGCTGCCGCTTGCCGGTGACATCTCGGAAGCCCGGCTGATCGGATCGATGGTCGCACTCGATCCCGCCTACTGGCTGGGTGCGGACAGAATCGTCCAGAGCAGCGTCCTCTCGATCAGCTTGCTCGACCCGAAGCGCGCGCAATTGCAGGCCGAGACCCAGCCGGCGGCGGTCGCTACGGCTTCGTCGCGCAGCGCATCCCGTTCCTACGAGATGCCGCGTTTTTTCAGCCCGTCGGCTTCCCGCCAGATCCGCCATCTCACCATCCTGGATGGCGGGAAAGTCTGAATAAACCCTAACCCGATGTTAACGCGTGCCGTTTACGGTTTCACCGGCCAATGACTGGCAGGTTCGACCGAATAAAGCAGGGGAAAATGCGCGACATCGCCGACAGCCACACCGCAAGCGATACGCCGCATGACAACTTTCATTCTGTGAAAGTGACCCTCAACGGCCGTTACATGCTGGAGAACCGTTCGGAGCACCCCTGCACCGTCATCGCTATGTCATCGGGCAGCGCGCATTTGCGCTGTGCGGCCAGCGGGCGAATCGGTGAACGCGTCATCGCCTATATCGATCATATCGGTCGAATCGAGGGCACTGTTCTGCGGCAGATGCCTGACGGCTTTTCCCTGTCACTCACCGCTTCGCAGCGCAAGAAGGACAAGCTGGCCGCGCAGTTGACCTGGCTTGCCAACAAGCACGAACTGGACCTGCCTGAAGACCGGCGCCATGAACGCATCATGCCGCGCAATGCCGAGAACTTCCTTGTCCTGCCGGACGGACGACAATATCGCTGCCGGATCATCGATCTTTCGCTTTCGGGCGCAGCCATGGAAATCGACGTGCGGCCGGCGCTGTATACAGTGGTAACGCTCGGCACGATGCGCGGAACCGTCGTCCGGCACTTCGAAGACGGCATAGCCATCGAATTTGCGCATGTGCAGCAGCCCACGACGCTGGATCAGCTTTTCCGCTAGGGCCGTTCAGACTGGTGCATAGTCGACAAGTGCCAGAACCGACCTTGTATTTTTGAAACTCACCCCCTCCCCAGCTCGTCATTTCCAGTGCTTGTCATTGGAATTCATTCCGCAACCGTCGCATTGCGGCAACGGCTCAGAACTGTCTGAAGCGCGGTTCAGCATCCCTTACAATTCTTTACTTGAAAAACTAAAATTTGAAGCAAATTTTATACTTGTTTTCTCAGAATTTTACTTGTATTTTCATATCGATATTCGCGTGAACTAAAACTCTGCATGTCATTGTGGCGTCAATTCGGAGACGGCACGATGACACGCGAAACAGTATCGGCAACACGCAGATCAGTATTGGTGGGCAAATCAGCCCTGGCGGGCTTTTTTCTTCTGATCGGGACAATGGTGGCTCAGGCAACAGAGGCTGGGGCGGCTCAGCCAACAGAGGCTGGCCTGCAATCTCCCTGGATGAACTCAGGCGAGCGCACCACGCAGCCGATCGGTCATTACGAGTTCTGCCAGCGCTATGCTCACGAATGCAATATCGTCAGCAAATCGGACAAGCCCGTTACGCTGACGCAGGAGTTGTGGAGCAAGGTCATCGAGATCAACAACCAGGTCAACACAACCATCGAAGCGCGTACCGACATGGATATGTGGGGCAAGGCGGAAGTCTGGTCCTACCCCACGAAATATGGCGATTGTGAAGATTACGCCCTGCTCAAGCGCCAGATGCTGCAGCAGGCGGGCGTGCCCATCAATGCCCTGTTGATCACCGTCGTGCGTCAGCCAAATGGCGATGGTCATGCGGTGCTGACCATGCGCTCCGATCGCGGCGATTTCGTCCTCGACAATCTGGAGCCGCGGGTACTCATCTGGAACCAGACCGAATATCAGTATTTGAAGCGCCAATCGGCCCGCAACACCGGCGTGTGGGTTTCGATAGACGACGACCGCCAGATCCTGGTGGGCAGCATTCATGAATAAGGCGAAAGCCTTATACGGCGACCCGGTCGTGTCCCCCACCCTTCCCCAATGACCGGGTTAGGAGCCGGCCCTCCCCCCAGGGCCGGCTCCTTCGTATCAGAATATCTCGTTCCTTCCGACGATCTAGGGGGCCGACGATCTAAGGGCCGACGATCTCAAGGCCGCGCCTGAACCGGGCGCCGTTGTCGACATAATGCTGCGCGGAAGCCCTCAGCTGTTCGGCAGACTTTTCATCCAGTATGCGCGCGACACGCGCCGGAGTGCCGATAATCAACGAATTGTCGGGGAATTCCTTGCCTTCCGTCACCAGCGCACCTGCGCCAACCAGAGAGTTCCTGCCTATGCGCGCGCCGTTGAGCACGATCGCGCCGATGCCGATGAGGCTGTTGTCGCCGATCGTGCAGCCGTGGAGCATGGCCCGGTGACCAATGGTGCAACCTTCACCTATCGTCAGCGGGTAGCCCATATCGGTGTGCATCACCGTATGTTCCTGCACATTGGTGTTGCGGCCGATGTCGATCAATTCATTATCGCCACGCAGCACCACCCCGAACCATATACCAACGCCTTTCCCAAGTTTGATCCTGCCGATCAGTGTCGCGTCCGGCGCGATCCAGTTCGTTTCACGATCCTCGAATTCCGGCTGATGGCCGTCCAACGCATAGATGGGCATGGGGACTCTCCCGTTCGGTATTGGCGGGACTGAAGATGGCGGAGCGACCACGACGTCGCAAGTTCGCAGCCCGGGAATTCACGCGGTATTAACCATAAAAGTGGACAATTGCGCGAAGAGTGGATGCGGTTTTAAGAGGCGGATCGAAGCAGGCCATGCAAAGCGCGGCGCAAACAGAAATCTCGATTACGGAAAGCCGATTTTTCGCGCGCGTCTTCTATGTCTTCTTCGGGCTTGCCATTCTCTCCGCGGCCATCAATCTTGCCGGACGGTATTGGGGGCCGACAATCGCCATGGGCGGCCATACCGACGATAAGACCAAGCGTGAAATCGTCATTGGCAATGACGTTCTCGCCATTCCATCGAACATGATCCGCTTCCGCGCGCAGCGCCGAAATGGGGTTGCGAACCGCGTCGATCTTTATCTGAAATGGCCTGAAATGACCGGTTATAGCGCCGCAACGCGCCAGGATTTCAATTTTACCGGACCAAAGCGGGAGATACTGTTTCTCTCGATCGAGCCTAGAACCATGTCGCGTGATATGTCGGGACGCTATCCGCCAATCTATTCCGCGCTGATCGAACAGCCGGGAAAACCGGGGCCGGGCGGCCTGACCGTCTACAGCTTTCGTCAGACGAGCGGCTATATCGATGAGGAACTGGTGGTTTCCTCCGCGGGCGGAGATAATCCGGACTTCGTCGCACGTTGTCTGGAGGAGAGCATCGCCAAGGATACCGTCAGCGCGTGCGAACGCGATATCCAGTTCGGCGACGGCCTGCAGCTTCTCTACAGATTTCCACGTGACCTGTTGGGTCAGTGGCAGGCGCTCGATGGAGCCGTCAGATCTTTTGCAGCCGGTCATCTGGCAAGTGCCAGATAACCGGTTTTGCAGATCTTCAGAGATCCATGTCTAGAATGGCCATTGAGAAATTATAGGACAGTTCGCCCTCTTCTTCATCCTTGTAGATGAGGCCGAGGAATTCGTCGTTGAGATAAAGCTCGCACGAATCGTCCTTGCGAGGACGCGCCTTTACTTCAAGGCCGGGATTCTTGAAAGTTCGCTTGAAATAGGCGTCGAGTTTTCTCAGTTCTTCGGGTTTCAAACGAATTCTCCTATGCATTTGTGGGAGGCGGGTTTTGCACGGTGCATCCACCCATGTAAAGCCCGCAAGAGACTTGTCACCGTTTTTGACGCGCGGGCGCTTTTTTCAGTCCAAGCTGTTGATGAGCTGATCCATGACCCGCGACGGCTCCGCGCAACCGCTCTCACCGATGATGCGTGCTGGAACGCCCGCCACCGTCACATTGCTCGGCACCGACTTCACTACAACAGAACCCGATGCCACCTTGGAGCAATGACCAACCTCGATATTGCCGAGTATCTTTGCGCCGGCGCCGATCAGCACGCCACGCCTGATCTTCGGGTGGCGGTCGCCGCCTGCCTTGCCTGTTCCTCCGAGGGTCACGCCATGCAATATCGATACATTGTCCTCGATGATTGCTGTCTCGCCCACGACCAGTCCAGTCGCATGGTCGAGGAATATCCCGCTGCCCAATTGCGCGGCGGGATGGATATCCGTCTGGAATACCGAGGAGGACTGGCTCTGCAGATAATAGGCGAAATCCTTGCGGCCCTCCTTCCAAAGCCAATGCGCCAGGCGATGTGTCTGGATGGCATGAAAGCCCTTGAGATAAAGGATGGGATCGAGAAACCGGCTGCAGGCGGGATCACGATCATAGACCGCCTGAACATCGACGCGGAGGACCTGCGACCATTCCGGCTGGGCGCGGTGCATCTCGGCGAATGTCTGGCGCAAGATGCCGGCATCTATATCGGCGTGTCCCAGCCTTTCGGCGATCCGGTAGCTCACCGCTTCCTCGAGACTGGTCTGATTGAGCACCGTGGAATAGATAAAGGCGGTGAGCAGCGGATCGTTGAGCGCGGCCTCTTCGGCCTCGGTACGGATCGCATTCCAGATCGGGTCTACCTGATCGACGGCGTTCACCATCTTGACGGTATTGTGTGCGGGCATTTCCAAACTCCCAGCTCTCGCCGTTGTTCTCTGCTCTTTTTCAGTAACATAGAGCAAATCACATTGCTTGACACGTCAATTTGCTGAAACGCAATCATCAACGATGAAGGCTCAAATGGGGTTTTCGCTCAGGAAATCCAGAACCGCCAGCTTGAATATCTTGTCGCCAACCGCCAGCATATGATCGCGTTCGGGAATATCCAGCGACCGGCCGCGCGGCAACAAGGCGGCAAGATCGTGCGGATTACCGCCGATATCGTCCCTGGTGCCGACCGCCACCAGCGTGGGCTGGGAGATGCGGCTGATCGCATCTTCGCTCAACGTTTCCTTCGAGGTGAGCACGCATGCGGCCAGAGCGAGGCGATCGCTTTTCGTCTGGTCGGCGAATTTGCGGAACATCAGGCCGCGCGGATGGGTAATCGTCGCCGGATCGTCGGCAAGCAGCGCCTCGTGGATCGGCGCCCAGTCGCCAGCCCCATCGACCATGCCGATGCCCAGGCCGCCAAAGACCAGGCTGTGAACACGATGTGGATGTTCAAGCGCCATAAAGGCTGCGATGCGCGCGCCCATGGAGTAACCCATGACATGCGCCGTCCCGATGCCGAGATGATCGAGAAGCGCCACCGCGTCGCCAGCCATCAGACTCGGCGTATAATCGGCAGGCTCATGGCTCTTGGCGGACTGGCCATGGCCGCGATCGTCGATGGCGATGGCCCTGTATCCCGCTTCCGTCAGTGTCTGGAACCAGCCGGGAGACACCCAATTGACAAGGCTCGACGAGGCGAAACCATGGATAAGCAGGACGGGATCGCCCTCGCCCTGCTCGCGATAGGCAAGGCGCAGACCGTCATGCTCGAAATATTGAATTTCAGGCGTACTCACCACTTGGCCCCTTCGTAAGATTCAGGATCGGATTGTTGCGCGGTCCACTTATTTCGTGGCGCACGGGCCGCATATGGCGGGATGGCGGACCGTGTCGCCCATGGCGAGGCCCAGTTGCTTTGCCACGCCGGCGCGCAATTCAATCACAAAGGCGACGGGCACCATAGACGAGACGATCGCCTCCGAGAACGGCTCGGTATTTTCGCGGATCGTGGCGATGGCGCCATCGCGGTTGACGAACACCATGTCGAGCGACAACGGCGTGTTCTTCATCCACATCATCACCGTGCGCGTGTCATCGAACACGAAGAGCATGGCACGATTTTCGGGGAAATCGGTCCGGTACATCAGCCCGCGCATCCGTTCCGGATCGGTATCGGCTATTTCGACATCCAGGGAGACCTTGCCCTTGGCAGTCTCGAAGACAAGCCGATGAGCATCCAGCGGCAGCCGCATGGGCTCCCCCGTCTCAGCCCGCGCAGGCAGGGCGAAGAAGAGCAACAGAAAAACCGTGAAAAAACGATGCATGACCAAACCCGGATACGCGTGTGAACTGGCCGGAAGCTTTCGCTTATCCATTCACGCGCGTCAACAATGGCGGTGCAACATTCGCCGTCCGTCGTTTCGCAGGCTCAGCATCACTCAATGCGAGACGGGAAATTGCGTGCCTATATCGGGATGAACTTCCGCAGCCATCAGGCCCTTGTCGCCATTGCCGTAGCGCACGAGAACCACCTGACCCGGACGCAGCTCGGTCAGGCCGAAACGACGCAGCGTTTCCATATGGATGAAAATGTCTTCCGTGCCCTCGCCGCGGGTCAGAAAGCCGAACCCCTTGGTACGGTTAAACCATTTGACGATGACGCGTTCGAGCCCGCTTGACGGGGTGACGCTGACATGGGTGCGCTGCGGCGGCATCTGCGCCGGATGGATCGCCGTGGAGCTGTCCATGGAGATGACGCGGAAGCACTGCAGCCCACGCTCGCCGTGCTTGACCTCGCAGACAACACGGGCCCCCTCAAGAGCGGTCTGGAAGCCGTCCTTGCGCAAGGACGTGACATGCAGCAGGATATCTGAAAGTCCAGGCTGATCGGGTACGATGAAGCCATAACCCTTGGCGACATCGAACCATTTGATGGAGCCTGACACCTCTATGAGCTCGACAATCTCCTCGGAAGAGGCGCTGCCAAGGAACTGGTCCTTCGACACAGATTTATCTGCCATAGCGCCAGCCCCCTCCTTTCATCCTCGATGAAATCTAAACTGATTCTCAACTTGAGAATAACACCGCCATGGCGCATAGGGGCAAGTGCCTACTTCCTATTATTGGCCAGTTACCACAGACTTTATTTCCGGGATCAGTTCCCGATAGCCCTTAAGAACAGGCATGGAGGTCAAATGGGGCCGGGACCATTGACAGGCTTGCCGATTCGAATAATCCCACCATATCAAAAATGCCTGGACCCTGCCGCCTCGCCGCGTTCAAATTCAACCACAGCCAGAAGAAAACAGGAGCCGACATGCGTTATCTGCACACTATGGTCCGAGTCCGCGACATTGATGAATCGCTGGATTTCTACGTCAACAAGTTCGGCCTCGAAGAAACCCGTCGCATTGAAAACGAAAAGGGCCGCTTTACGCTGATCTTCCTGGCGGCTCCTGAGGACAAGGATCGCGCCGTTGCCGAACGCGCGCCGGAACTCGAGCTCACCTACAACTGGGATCCCGAGGAATATACCGGCGGACGTAATTTTGGCCATCTCGCCTATGTCGTGGACGATATCTACGCCACCTGCCAGAAGCTGCAGGACAAGGGCGTGACGATCAACCGGCCGCCGCGCGACGGCCACATGGCTTTCGTACGCTCGCCCGACGGCATCTCTATCGAGCTTATCCAGAAGGGCGACCGCCTTTCTCCGCAGGAGCCATGGGCCTCGATGCCCAATACCGGGAGCTGGTGATCCAAGACGGCAGGTAGGGCAGCAGAAGGATTGCAGGAGCTGAGATCAACCAATAAGCTCCATCCCTGTTGCCCTACCCCCCTACCCCCCTACTCCGGAGGAGCTTTATGAAAGACGTGCTGACGGAGCTTGAGCGCCGCCGCGAGATCGCACGGCAGGGCGGTGGGGCGGCTCGCATCGATGCGCAACACGGCAAGGGCAAGCTGACCGCGCGTGAACGCATCGACGTTTTTCTCGATGAGGGCTCCTTCGAGGAGTTCGACATGTTCGTCGAGCACCGCTCGACCGATTTCGGCATGGAAAAGACCAAGTTCGCCGGCGATGGCGTCGTCACCGGCTGGGGCACGGTCAACGGGCGCACGGTCTTCGTCTTTGCCAAGGACTTCACCGTTTTCGGCGGCTCGCTCTCTGAGGCCCATGCTGAAAAGGTGCAGAAGATACAGGACATGGCGTTGCGCAATCGGGCGCCGGTGATCGGGCTCTATGATGCGGGCGGTGCGCGCATCCAGGAAGGCGTGGCGGCGCTCGGCGGATATGCGGAGATATTCCAACGCAACGTGCTTGCCTCAGGTGTCATTCCGCAGATTTCGGTGATCATGGGCCCCTGCGCCGGCGGTGACGTCTATTCGCCGGCCATGACCGATTTCATCTTCATGGTACGCGACACCTCCTACATGTTCGTGACCGGCCCCGACGTGGTCAAGACTGTCACCAATGAGAGCGTCACGGCGGAGCAGCTCGGCGGAGCAGTGGTCCACACGACGAAATCCTCCATCGCCGATGGCGCTTATGACAATGATGTCGAGGCCCTGCTGCAGATGCGCCGGCTGATCGATTTCCTGCCGGCCTCGAACACAGCGGATATCCCTGAAATCGCCTGCTACCAATCGACGGAGGAGCAGGATCTCTCGCTCGACCGGCTGGTGCCTGACAATGCCAACAAGCCCTATGACATCAAGGAGCTGATCCGGAAGACCATCGATGAAGGCGACTTTTTCGAAATCCAGGAAAATTTTGCCAGGAATATCGTCTGCGGCTTCGGCCGGATCGAAGGGCGGACGGTCGGGATCGTCGCCAACCAGCCGATGGTGCTGGCAGGCGTTCTTGACAGCGACGCCTCACGCAAGGCCGGACGGTTCGTGCGCTTCTGCGACTGCTTCAACATTCCGATCGTGACATTCGTCGATGTGCCGGGCTTCCTGCCGGGAACGGCGCAGGAATATGGCGGCCTCATCAAGCATGGCGCCAAGCTGCTCTTCGCCTATGCCGAGGCGACGGTGCCGAAAATCACCATCATCACGCGAAAGGCGTATGGCGGTGCCTATGATGTGATGGCCTCGAAACATTTGCGCGGCGACATCAATTATGCCTGGCCCTCGGCGCAGATCGCGGTCATGGGCGCCAGGGGCGCGGTCGAGATCATCTACCGCAAGGATATCGGCGATGCGGAAAAGATTGCCGAGCACACCAAGCGTTATGAAGACCGGTTTCTGTCACCGTTCGCCGCTGCCGAGCGCGGCTATATCGACGAGGTGATCATGCCCCATTCGACCCGCCGGCGCGTGGCGCGGGCGCTCAGGATGCTGCGCAACAAGGATCTGGAAAATCCCTGGAAGAAGCACGACAACATCCCACTCTGACGGAGTGCCCCGTCCTCCGGCCCTGCCCGCGCAGCCCCGGCAGCCGTGAAGAAACCGTTCATGAAAAATGTGACCGGCCGGAATGTTGTTTAAGCTGGACTTGCCGGCGGGTTGGAGTACCCTTCTTTCATGGGCGAAATGACGGGGGCTGTGCACCACATATCCTGAAACAGGAGGTGACCATGCAGCACAAAACCCTTGAGCAGATGCAAGCCGTTGCCGAAGCCAAACCCAACATAGCCCGTCCGGTCATGAGCAGGACCGAACGGCTCGAACGCTGGGCCGCACTCCTCGAAAGAGAGCCGGGCAGGCTTCTGGCAACGCTTCCAGGTACTGAATATCAACCGGTCGGGACACGGGAGACGATGCGTAGCGCCGGCTCTCCGATCACGGTTGCATTTGAAGACGTTGTTTTCCGTGCCGAAGGCATGAAAGACGACACTTATGGCGAGGCAAAAAACTTCTTCGACATAACGGACCGGCAGATGCATGAAATCGTCTGCTATTGCCATTATGGCGCAACTGTTTCCGCTGCGACGGCTGCCCGTCACGTCAGGGAAGCTATCGGCGGCGGGCCCGGCATGTTCGCCAGGCTTCGCGGTTCTTTCGTGTGACAGCGATTTCTGCAGGCCGGACCTCAATCAGGCGGCTCGCCGATGGCGGGCCGCAGGGCATGAACAGATCCCATAAAGACGCTTCTTAGAAGGAGCGCGGCGGAACGAACAGGCAGATGGTTCGCGAGTTCGATTTCCCTGCCACAGAGCACCAGTGGAACAGCCCATCGGGGGATTGCCGGATGCGGGCGTCACGATAGCCGACCACCTCCCCCGTTCCGGTAATGACGTATCCCTCCGGGCGCTCGGCAACCGATCGGGCACTGACCGGGCGGCAATCCAGATCGTGGCAGCATTGATAGGGATAGGACCAGCCGCTGGGCGCATCATGCGCTTGAACCTGAAATAGCGCCGCAGAAAGAACCGACAGCGCCATCAAAGCCGGAAACACGAGCATCCGCTTGACGCGCGCAACATTCACCTTTCCGTTGTCGGCTTCATCGAGTTGTCGCTTCCACCCAGATGAGAGTTGTCTTGATCGGAATCTGGAGGCGAGTCGGTCGATAGCGCCGCGCGGTTGTTCTAATAAAAATCGATGGGCTGTCTTGTCTGTGTTGAGCATGCCAATACCTCATCACGGATAGGGTTGTCGTCATCCCACCCGCCCGGAATTGATCGCAATAACTTCAACTGACTCTTCTGCCTTACCCGCTCAGGCTGCTGAGCACTCGAGAAAAACAGGCACTGTCGGAAACTACCCTGAGTCGGGGTAATTTTCCAAAAAGGCCGGAAAAAGCGGCCCTCTCGACGCTTCTGATCCAGCCGGAGGGCCTGAAATCCCTCCGGAGGGCTTGCGCCGCTTCAGCGAACCGGCTTGATGCCGATCCTCTTCTGGATCCTATCGATGTCCTCCTTGACGAAGAACGTCAGATCGGGGGTCGTGGTCACGATATGCGCGCCGGTGCCATAGGCATTATACGATACGACATGATCGAAATTGATCGTGATGCGCTCGCCATTGACGTCAGTCAGTTCGATCCACACGTACCTCTCCCTTTCTGCTTGCCTGATCCGGAATAGGATAGATCAAAGTCGGCGTAAGACAATCCTCACCGATGCAAATGGCACTAACGGAAGCTTTCGCTCAACAGCGCTTCCATCCTTACTTTCTCTATATTGCGGCCAAGGCTGTCGGACCATTCCTGACCCCGCCATACGACATGAAAGCCACATCGCTGATAGAGGCGGATGGCGGGAAGATTGCGGGCGTGGGTATCGATGCGCGCCTTCGGATAACCGGAAAGCAGGATCTCGGCCAGAAGCGCGTCCATCAAGGCAAGGCCGATGCCGTGACGCTGCCAGGCGGGATCGATCCAGAGATCGGAGATGTAATCGGCGTCCGTATCGCGGGCGGCCCAGCCCAGGACTATGCCGGAGGATTGGGCAAGCAAGATGCGGGGGTAGAATTCGTCGGTAAAAGCGCGGAACGCCTTTTCCACCCGTTCGCGTATTCCGGCCTCTTCCGGTTCGAAGCCGAAGATCACCGAAGCCCAGGCACGGTGTCCGACCGAGGCCAGCACTGCGCTATCGGCAGCGTTGGCTCGCCGGATCTCCATTTGTGCATCTTCTTTCATCCGCATGATCTCATCCGAAAGTCTGCAGCTTTGTTGCCGCCGACGACCTTCGGTTCCAAATCATGCTCTCATTTTATAGCCGCATGATCTATCCCGAAAAGTCTGCAACTTTTCGCGATCATGCTCTACCACCAGCTCGGCGTCGTAAAGCGGCCCGCGGCCTCTTCGATGACATGGGCGGTCTGGAAGAGCGTCTCTTCACCGAAAGGACGGCCGATCAGTTGCAGGCCGAGCGGCAGCCCCTGCCCGCTGAGGCCGGCGGGGACAGCGATACCGGGCAGGCCGGCCATGTTGACCGTAACCGTGAAGATATCGTTCAGATACATCTTCACCGGATCTGCGGCGAGGTCTTCATCGGCGACGCCGAAGGCAGCCGAAGGGGTCGCCGGCGTCAGGATTGCGTCGACGCCCGCATGGAAGACATCCTCGAAATCCTTCTTGATAAGCGTGCGGACCTTCTGCGCCTTCAGATAATAGGCATCGTAATAGCCGGCGGAGAGAACATAGGTGCCGATCATGATGCGGCGCTTGACCTCGCGGCCGAAGCCGGCGGCGCGGGTCTGCTCATACATGTCCGCAATGTCCTTGCCCGGCACGCGCAGGCCATAGCGCACGCCGTCATAACGCGCGAGGTTCGACGATGCCTCGGCGGGGGCGACAATATAATAGGCTGGCAGCGCGTATTTGGTGTGCGGCAGCGAAATATCGACGATCTCGGCGCCAGCCTCTTTCAGCCAGGCGATACCCTGCTGCCAGAGCTTTTCGATCTCTTCCGGCATTCCATCGACGCGGTATTCCTTCGGGATACCAATCTTCATACCCCTGATCGATTTACCGATGGCCGCTTCATAATCCGGTACAGGCAGATCGACGCAAGTGGTGTCCTTCAGATCGACCGAGGCCATCGACTTCAGCAGGATTGCGCTGTCGCGCACGTCGCGGGCGATCGGGCCGGCCTGATCGAGCGAGGAGGCAAAGGCGACGGTGCCCCAGCGCGAGACGCGGCCATAGGTGGGCTTGATGCCGACCGTACCGGTGAAGGCAGCGGGCTGGCGGATGGAGCCGCCGGTATCGGTCGCCGTCGCGCCGGCGCAAAGCCTTGCGGCGACGGCTGCAGCCGATCCGCCCGACGAGCCGCCGGGCACCAGATCGGCGTTCGAGCCCTTGGCGCGCCACGGATTCTTCACCGGGCCGTAATAGGACGTCTCGTTGGACGATCCCATGGCGAACTCATCCATGTTGAGCTTGCCGAGCATCACCGCGCCATCGGCCCAGAGATTGGCTGTCACCGTCGATTCATAGCGGGGCTTGAAGCCATCCAGAATGTGGGAGCAGGCCTGCGTATGCACGCCTTCGGTGGCGAAGAGATCCTTGATGCCCAGCGGAATGCCCTCGAGTGCGCCCGCCTCGCCCTTCGCCAGGCGCGCGTCGGAGGCCTTGGCCATCTCCCGCGCCTTGTCAGGCGTTACCGCGACATAGGCGTTGAGGGTTTCATTGGCCGCCTCGATAGCCCCGATATAAGCCTCGGTCAGTTCCGTGGCGGTGAAGACCTTGCGTTTAAGCTGGTCGCGCGCCTCGGAGATCGTGAGTGCGGTCAGATCGGTCATCGTCAAATCCTGTCAGTGCGCCAAGGGAGAGAGGCGCTTTTCAAAAAAAGCACTGTGTTCGGAGTCGGGGTAGTCCAGCACCACACCGCAGCGGGTGAAGCCGGCACGCTCATAAAGACGCCAGGCGGCGGCAAATCCAGGGCCGGTACCTGTTTCGAGAACCAGGTGTGAAAGGCCCTTGCCCTGCGCAAGCCGTGTAATGGCTTCGAGAAGTGCCGATCCGACCCGCAGGCCACGGACTTCCGGCAGCGTATACATGCGCTTGACCTCGCCGACCTCCGGCGAGTGGACCTTAAGAGCGCCGCAGCCGACTGCCCGTCCGCTTTCGTCACGCGCGATGAACACGGTGGTTTCAGGCCCGGCCATCTCCTCCACGGTCATCTTGAACTGGAACTCGATCGGAGATAGTGGCAGAAGATGGGCGTTGAGCTGTTCGACCAGCCCTCGCACATCATCCTGGAGCGGTGTTTCCACAGACACTTCAACAGCCATGACCGCTTACTCCACGACCTTTGGAACCACAAAGAAATTCTCTTCGGTAAGCGGGGCATTGGCGACGATGTCCGCAGCCTTGTTGCCATCCGACACCAGATCCTCGCGCAGGCGCATGGCGATCGGGGTGACGGAGGTCATCGGCTCGACGCCGCTTACATCCACCTCATCGAGCTGCTCGACAAAGCCCAGGATCGCGTTGAGTTCGCCGGTCATGCGCTCCGCATCCTCATCGGTGACGGCGATGCGGGCGAGATGCGCGACACGCTTCACGGTTGAAAGATCAACAGTCATCTTGGTTCTCCGAAATCCGGACGGTGCAAATGCACCCACATTACCTGATTGTGGGGCTATACCGGGCAGGCGTCTCAAGCGCAATATTCATTGCGCCTTTCATCCTGCCCGGCTTATTCAAGCGAAATCAGAGGGAAACCGTCTCTCCGGCCCTCGGCACTTCGAGCTTGGTGCTGCCCGTGCCTTCCATAGCGACGACGAACTTGTCGGCGGTCTGGTCGATGATCGGGAAGGAACCATAATGGCAGGGAAGGACGGTGGAGAATTTCAGATAACGCTGGCAGGCCAGGGCCGCCACGGCGCCGCCCATGGTAAAGCGGTCGCCGATGGGGACGATGCCGATCTCCGGACGGTGCAGCTCGTCGATCAGCGCCATGTCCGAGAAGATATCCGTATCGCCCATGTGGTAGAGGGTCGGTTCATCCTCGAAATGGAAGACCAGCCCGTTGGCGCTTCCGAGCGAATGCGAAACGCCGTCCTGCGTCAACGTGGCCGAGGAGTGCAGCGCGTTGACGAAGGTGACGGTGAATGCGTTGTGGAACAATGTGCCGCCGGTATTTCCCATGTCGACCTTCGCAACGCCCTGATGAGCGAGCCAGCTGGCGAGATCGGCATTGGCGATGACGGTCGCGCCGGTCTCCTTGGCGATTTTCACGGTATCGCCGACATGGTCGCCATGTCCATGGGTCAGAGCGATGTGGGTTATGCCCTGGATGGCGGTCTTCAAGTCGATATCCGCTGCGCCGGGGTTGCCGGTCAGGAAGGGGTCGATCAGGATCGCGGCATCGGGGACATCGATACGGAAGGCCGAATGGCCAAGCCAGGTGATCTTCATGAAATTCGCTCCTTGAGGTATCGCCATATCAGCAGCGGACAGTTATGACGCGGGAAAGGCTCAGTTCAAGAGCATATAATGACTGCACAACGGAAAGGGCAGGATTTGACCGTTCTCGCTATCGAATCTGTCGAGAAGGCGCTGGCGCCCGGCCAGACCGTTGCCGGGCTGGATCTCGGTACGAAAACCATCGGCTTTGCCGTTTCCGATCGTGGCCTTTCCTTCGCCAATCCGCGCCCGGTGATCAGGCGCGCCAAGTTCACCATCGACGCGCAGGTGCTTCTGGCGGCGCTGAAGGCGGAGAACACAGGCGCGGTCGTCATCGGCCTGCCGGTCAACATGGACGGCAGCGAGGGACCGCGCGTGCAGGCGACACGGGCTTTCGTGCGCAACATGGAAAAGCTCACGGATCTGCCCTTCGTCTACTGGGATGAGCGCCTTTCCACCGTCGCTGCCGAGCGGGCGCTGATCGGCATGGACGTCTCGCGCCAAAAGCGGGCGGAACGGATCGATTCCGCGGCAGCCGCCTTCATCCTGCAAGGCGCGCTCGACAGGCTGAACAGCCTTCGGCAACAGGAAGATCAGGAGTAGCGTTCACGCCACGCCTGAAACCGGGCAAGAATATCGCGCCGGCGGCGAAAGGCGATGATGGCGAACAGGATCAGCGAATCGATCACACATGCCCGCGCAGCCAGCGGTGGGATCGCCTGGGGATCAATGCCCAGCACATTGCCGTAGACCTCAAAGACCAGATCGTTCATCTCGCGGCTGAAAAAAGTCGTGCCGAAACTGATGTCGTTGAGCGACAGGAAATACCATCCCCAGAAGAGAGCGAGCGGGCCGGCCCAGAAGATCAGGAGATAGCGCATGGCGTTTGTCCCCTCTCTGACTGGGCGTTTTGATCGGGAATCATGGGGCGGGGATCCTTTCCATGGCACCTTGGTTGGTTGGCCCCGGGACAGCAATCGAAACTATTTGTTAGGGTTAACAAGGGCGTGGAAAACGCGGCCCCATTGGAGCGGCCAGATATTCAGGCCTTTGCTAACTCCAACTACTACGATGCAGGATAGAGCGAATTGAGGATCGTCTGCGCGTTGTGACGGGCGTCGATCATGCCGTAGGTGGTGCGCCACTGTCCAGCGAGACGGGTTTCGACGAAGGCATCGGCAATATCGTCCGCGCCGAGCTGGCGGAGTTCGGCGCCGGCGGCGGCGAGCGCAAGCTGCTCCGTCAGGATGCGGGCGGCACCCTCGTCAGACTCGGCCACATTCATCGCGGCGCGCAGGACATCGACCGTCCCCTGCCCGCCCCGGCCCAATTGCTTGGCGATCCAGGCCAGCACCTCGTCGAAAAGCTTCGGCGCCCGCACCAGCACGCGCCGCACATCGAGCGCCATGACATTGCCGGAGCCTTCCCAAATGGCATTCACCGGCGCTTCCCGGTAATAGCGGGCGAGATTGCCTTCCTCGATATAGCCGTTGCCGCCGAGGCACTCCATCGCTTCGTAGAGAAGCGAGGGCGCGATTTTTGCCACCCAATATTTGACGACGGGCGTCATGACGCGGGCGAAGGCCGCCTCGCCACGGTCGCTTGCCGCCATGTCGAACGCTCGCGCCAGGCGCAGCGTAAGCGCCGTCGCACCGGCCACGTCGAGCGCCATGTCGGCCAGGACGCGCTGCATCAGCGGCTGGTCGAACAGGGCCGAGCCAAACACCTGGCGATGGCGCGCATGATGCACGGCTTCCGACAGGCCTGCGCGCATAAGTCCGGCCGAGGCGATCGCGCAATCGAGACGGGTCAGCGTCACCATGTCGATGATCGTCTTCACGCCCTCGCCCGGCTGGCCGACCATCTGTCCGAGAGCGTCCTCGAACTCCACTTCCGAAGATGCATTGGAGCGGTTGCCAAGCTTGTCCTTCAGGCGTTGGAACCGGAACCCGTTGGGGGTGCCATCGGGCAGGATGCGCGGAACAAGAAAGCAGGAAAGCCCCTCCGCCGCCTGCGCCAGCACCAGGAACGCATCCGACATCGGCGCGGACAGGAACCATTTATGACCGGTGATGCGATAAAAGCCGTTTCCGGCGCGTTCGGCTCGCGTGGTGTTGATGCGCACATCCGTGCCGCCCTGCTTCTCCGTCATGCCCATACCGAGCGTCAGACCTGCCTTTCTGGCGGGTGGCTTCTGGCTCGGATCATATTTGCGCGTGAGAATAAGCGGCGCCCATTCCCGGTAGAGATTGGGGCTTGCCATGAGAACCGCGAGCGAGGCATTGGTCATGGTAACAGGGCAGAGATGGCCGCATTCGAGCTGCGCCGTCAGGAAAAATCGCGCGGCGCGCATCTGGTGGCGGCGACTGGCTTCGCCCTGCCCGTCCTCCCATATCGAGGAATGCAGCCCCTGGCCGATCGAACGCCGCATCAAAGCGTGATAGGCAGGATGGTAGTCCACCTGATCGAGGCGCATGCCCTGCCGGTCATGCGTTCGCAGCCGGGGCAATTCCGTATTGGCGAGACGCGCCAGGTCCTGCGCCTCCGCCGACATGACGAAGCGGCCCGCCTGCTCCAGATCGCTGTGCAGCGCCTTCGGAAACCGGGCGGCGATCTGCATCAGCAGCGGATCGCCCAGATAGGCGTTCGCACCAGTCATCGGCGGCGTCTGATTGGTGACCTCATGCGTTTTCAACGACAATTCCCATTTTGCTTGCAGCCCCCTGCCTGGCAGAGGCGATTCTGAACCAATCTAAGATGTCCTATGCGGATTTGCTAAATTTTTCGCCTTGGTGCGTCGCCTTCATTACGCGCGGGGTTGCAAACTCCACCGATTTCTTTGCCAAAGCCGGATCCTGCCTGCACGCGCCGCTTGCGGGCTTGTCGCATCGGGCCTATAGGGAGTTCTTGATATGACATCAAATCCCACCTCCCTCATCTTTCCCCATCGCCACTTGCTTGGCATCAAGGGCCTTTCGCCCCAGGATATCACCTGCCTTCTCGATCTGGCAGACCAGGAAGTGGCGATCTCTCGCCAGCCTGAGAAGAAAAAGGCGGTGCTGCGCGGGCGCACCCAGATCAATCTCTTCTTCGAATCCTCGACGCGCACGCAATCCTCCTTCGAGCTGGCCGGCAAGCGGCTTGGCGCGGATGTGATGAACATGTCGGTCGGCAATTCCTCGGTGAAGAAGGGCGAGACTCTCATCGACACGGCGATGACGCTCAACGCCATGCGCCCCGATATCCTGGTCATCCGCCACGCCTCGGCGGGTGCTGCAGCGCTTCTAGCGCAGAAAGTCGGTTGCTCGGTGGTCAATGCGGGGGATGGTGCGCATGAGCATCCGACCCAGGCGCTTCTCGATGCGCTGACGATCCGCCGCGCCAAGGGCAGGATAGAAGGGCTGATCGTGGCGATCTGCGGCGATGTACTCCACTCGCGCGTGGCGCGCTCCAACATCCTGCTTCTCAACGCGCTCGGCGCCCGCGTCAGGGTCGTCGCACCCTCGACCCTCCTCCCCTCCGGGATCGCGCAGATGAGCGTCGAGGTTTTCAATTCCATGGAGGAAGGGCTGAAGGACGCCGATATCGTGATGATGCTGCGCCTGCAGCGCGAGCGCATGGCGGGCTCCTTCGTGCCTTCGGTGCGCGAATATTTCCGCTATTACGGCCTCGACCGCGAGAAGCTGAAATTCGCGAAGCCCGATGCGCTGGTCATGCATCCAGGCCCCATGAACCGCGGCGTCGAGATCGCCTCCGATGTGGCCGATGGCCCGCAAAGCGCGATCCAGAACCAGGTCGAGATGGGTGTCGCCGTTCGCATGGCCGTGATGGAAGCACTGCTCGATCCACGCCGCAATGATGAGCCCTCCGGCTCCATGACGGGAGGACGGGCATGAGCGCTGTCGTTTTCGAAAATGCCCGCATTGTCGATCCCTCGCGCGGCCTCGACGAGACCGGAACCGTCATCGTCAGCGATGGGAAGATCGTTGCCGCCGGCGCGGATGCGCGTAACCAGGGCCTGCCCGAGGGCGCGCAACGGTTCGACCTTGGCGGCAAGACGATCATTCCGGGGCTGGTCGATTCCCGCGTGTTCATCGGCGAACCCGGCGCCGAGCATCGTGAAACCATCGCCTCTGCCAGCCGTGCGGCGGCGGCAGGCGGCGTCACGTCGATCATCATGATGCCGGATACCGATCCTGTTATCGACGATGTGGCGCTGGTCGAATTCGTCAAGCGCGCCGCGCGTGATACCGCGATCGTCAATGTCCATCCCGCGGCTGCGATCACCAAGGGCTTGCGCGGCGAGGAGATGACCGAGGTCGGGCTTTTGCGCGAGGCCGGCGCTGTCGCCATCACCGAAGGCCGCAAGACCATCGCCAGTACGCTTCTGATGCGCCGGGCTCTGACCTATGCGCGCGATTTCGGCGTGGTGGTCGCCCATGAGACCCACGATCCCTATCTCGCTGCGAACGGGGTGATGAACGAGGGGCTTTTCGCAAGCTGGCTGGGCCTGCCGGGCATTCCGCGCGAGGCGGAAGTCATCCCGCTCGAACGCGACCTGCGGCTGGCGGCGCTGACGCGCAGCAAATATCATGCCGCGCAGATCTCCACGGCGATGTCGGCGGATGCCATTCTGCGCGCCAAGGATCAGGGCCTGGCTGTCACGGCGGGGATTTCGATCAACCATCTTTCGCTCAATGAAAACGACATCGGCGAGTTCCGCACCTTCTTCCGGCTGTCGCCGCCCTTGCGGACGGAGGAGGACCGGCTGGCGATGGTCGAGGCGGTACGCTCAGGCGTGATCGATCTCGTCGCGTCCGCGCACGATCCGCAGGATGTCGACACCAAGCGGCTGCCCTTCGCTGACGCCGAGGCAGGCGCCATCGGCCTCGAGACCTTACTGGCGGCGGCGCTCCGCTTATACCACAATGAAAGCCTGCCGCTGATCCGCATCATCGAGGTGCTGTCGACCGCGCCGGCGAGGATTTTCAGCCTCGATGCGGGAACGCTGAAGCCGGGCGCGCCCGCCGATCTCGCCATCGTCGATCTCGGCGAACCGTGGATCGTGCGGGAACAGGATCTGCATTCGCGCTCCAAGAACAGCTGTTTCGAGGGAGCACGCTTCCAAGGCCGCGTAACGCAGACTATGGTGGCCGGAAAAATCGTGTTCAACATCTGAGCCGAATCGCAAGCCGAGGGGGAGGCATAATGATCGATCCGACCATCCTGCAGGCGGGCTTGCCTTCGCTGCTGGCCGCGCTTGTCTTCGGCTATCTCCTGGGATCGATACCTTTCGGCCTGATCCTCACCCGGCTTGCCGGCCTTGGTGACGTGCGCGCCATCGGCTCAGGCAATATCGGCGCGACCAATGTGCTGCGTACGGGCAACAAGAAGCTTGCTGCAGCGACGCTGCTTCTCGACGCACTGAAAGGCGCCGCCGCGGTTCTCATTGCCGGACGCTGGGGTCCGGAACTGGCGCTTGCCGCCGGCTTCGGCGCATTCATCGGCCATCTCTATCCGATCTGGATCGGCTTCAAGGGCGGCAAGGGCGTCGCCACCTATCTCGGCGTCCTCCTCGGCCTCGCCTGGCAGGGTGCGCTGGTTTTCGTGCTCGTCTGGCTCATCGTGGCGTTCGCAACGCGATATTCCTCGCTCTCGGCGCTCGTCGCGGCGGTAGCCGTGCCGATTGCGCTTTTTCTTCTTGGCTTGCGGGATGTAGCGCTCCTTTTCGCCATCATGAGCCTCATCGTCTTCATCAAGCACCAGGCCAATATTTCCCGTCTCATGAACGGGACCGAAGGAAAGATCGGGGCCAAAGGATGACCCGTCCGGCGAATTCACAGAAGGGAATTCGCCTGTCCGACCGCCAGAGGCTGAACTGGCTGCGCCTGATACGCAGCGAGAATGTCGGCCCCGTCACTTTTCGCGATCTCATTTCGCATTTCGGCTCTGCGGGCGATGCGCTGCAGATGCTGCCGGAACTGATGCGCCGTGGCGGCGGAAACCGCCCGATCCGCGTAGCAACCGTCGAGGACGCCGAGCGCGAGATGGAATTGATCGATAAGATCGGCGCGCGCTTCGTTGGAATGGGCGAACCCGATTATCCGCCCTATCTGCGCCACTACGAAGCCTCTCCGCCGCTCCTCGCGATCAAGGGCGATGCCAGTCTTTTCGAGGCCCCGCCGGTCGCCATCGTCGGCGCGCGTAATTCCTCGATCGCCGGCAACCGCTTCACGCATCGACTGGTGAAGGAGCTTGGCGATGCGGGATATGCCATCGTATCAGGGCTGGCGCGCGGGATCGATGCCGCCGCCCATGAAGCAAGCCTCGAAACCGGGACAATCGCCGTTCTTGCCGGCGGGCTGGACAAACCCTATCCGCCCGAGAACATGCATCTCTACAATGCCATTCCCGAAAAGAACGGCGTTCTGGTCAGCGAAATGCCCATGGGCTGGGAGCCCCGCGCCCGGGACTTCCCTCGCCGCAACCGCATCATCGCCGGCATCTCGCTCGGGCTTGTCGTCATCGAAGCGGCCAACAGATCCGGCTCGCTGATCAGCGCCAGGCTTGCCGGCGAAATGGGGCGGCTTCTGTTCGCGGTCCCGGGTTCGCCGCTCGATCCCCGTTCATTCGGAACAAACAAGCTGTTGAAGAACGGCGCGATACTCGTCACCGAGGCCAGCGACATCATCGAAGCGCTCACGCCTTTGATCGGCCCCCTGAACGGCCAGAAGACCGGCCCCATGGGGGGTGCTACCGGCGAGTTACCGTTCAATGCCCCGACGCAGGACAGCACGCTCGATGAGGCGGCGGTTTCTCCCATGATGCTTCTCAACGATCCCGAGCGGGAAAGCATCATCGACGCGTTGAGCCCCGTCCCGACCGATCCGGATGCGCTCATCCGCCATACGGGCCTGCACCCATCGCAGGTATTCCTGGTTCTGCTCGAACTCGATCTTGCCGGTCGCATCGCGCGTCATTCAGGCGGTGCCGTCTCGCTCCTGCAGGCCTGACATGGCTTCGCGTTCGGCCCTGATCGTGTCTTCGCTTTCAATGTGAGCCATTTTGATAAAATAGGCGAGCATCGGGTAATTGGCAGAATGGGCCATCCAATGCATCTCACCAAGCATTTGCTGGAGATATGAAAGGACTTCAATGCGGCTTACATCCATATCGTTCATTGCAAACCTTTGAAAATTTGTAATCGCAAAATGATGAATTTCAACATGGCGATGGTTATTAAAGTTCCGGCTATTCATCGGCCGATCACGTAGCACTAATACTACTTGAAGTTTTAATTAGATATAAAGCAACCAAAGGTTGTATTTCGCGAAAAATATCGTGTTGCCCTTGACCAAACGGAAAGGGCTGTTCATTTGGGGGGACAAATTTACCCCATCGAATGTGCTTTTGTGTAGCGACAGGGGCCCGGAAACCAGGGTCGAAGTATGAAACTCGTCGTTGTCGAATCGCCTGCCAAGGCAAAAACAATCGTTAAATATCTAGGTCCGGGCTATCAGGTCCTGGCCTCGTTTGGCCATGTCCGCGATCTCCCGGCCAAGGACGGGTCCGTACGCCCGGATGAAGATTTCGCCATGTCATGGGAAGTCGACACGCCTTCCGCCAAGCGTCTCAGCGATATCGCCAAGGCGGTGAAGGAGAGCGACGGTCTTATTCTCGCAACCGATCCTGATCGCGAAGGCGAGGCGATTTCATGGCACGTACTCGAAGTGCTGCGCCAGAAGAAGGTGATAGGTTCGAAATCCGTCCAGCGCGTCACGTTCAACGCCATCACGAAAAAGGCCGTGCTGGACGCCATGGCGAGCCCGCGCGAAATCGATGTACCCCTCGTCGATGCGTATCTGGCGCGCCGTGCGCTGGACTATCTCGTCGGCTTCACGCTTTCCCCGGTGCTCTGGCGCAAGCTGCCCGGCGCGCGCTCTGCCGGGCGGGTTCAATCGGTCGCGCTCCGCCTCATCTGCGACCGTGAGTCGGAGATCGAGCGCTTCGTCCGCGAGGAATACTGGAACATCGCAGCGCTTTTGAAGACGCCGCGCGAGGACGGCTTCGAGGCGCGGCTGACCGCATTCGACGGCAAAAAGCTCAGCAAGCTCGATATCAAGAATGCCGAACAGGCCGGCACCATTCGCAGCATGCTTGAGGGGGCGAGCTTCAAGGCGGCATCGGTGGAGGCCAAGCCGACCAAGCGCAATCCCGGCCCTCCCTTCACGACATCGACCCTGCAGCAGGCCGCGTCCGCCAAGCTCGGTTTTTCCGCAACGCGCACCATGCAGATTGCCCAGCGCCTCTACGAAGGCATCGATATCGGCGGCGAGACGGCCGGTCTCATCACCTATATGCGAACCGACGGCGTCCAGATGGATCCCGATGCCATCCAGGCGGCGCGGCGCGCCATCGGCACCGGTTTCGGCGATAGCTACGTGCCGGAGAAGCCACGCTTCTACGCGTCGAAGGCGAAGAACGCCCAGGAAGCGCACGAAGCGATCCGCCCGACGGATTTCGATCGCCACCCCAAGGAAATGCGCCGCTATCTCGACGAAGACCAGGCAAAACTCTACGATCTGATCTGGAAACGCGCCATCGCCAGCCAGATGCAGTCCGCCGATATCGAGCGCACGACCGTTGAGATCGAAGCGGTGAACGGGACACAGACGGCGCAGTTGCGGGCCACGGGATCCGTCCTGCGCTTCGACGGCTTCATCGCCGCCTATACCGAACATCGGGAAGATGACGAGGACGACGAGGAAAGCGCGCGCCTCCCCGAAATCCGCGCAGGCGAGATGCTGGCACGCGACAAAATCAACGCCACCCAGCATTCCACGGAGCCGCCGCCGCGTTATTCCGAAGCGACACTCATCAAGAAGATGGAAGAACTCGGGATTGGCCGGCCTTCCACCTACACCGCGACGCTCGGCACATTGCGCGACCGCGAATATGTAACGGTCGACAAGCGCAAGCTCATTCCGGAAGCGAAGGGACGTCTGGTCACCGCATTCCTGGAAAGCTTCTTCAACCGTTACGTGGAATATGACTTCACGGCGGATCTCGAGGAAAAGCTCGACCTGATCTCGGATGGCAAGCTGCTGTGGAAAGACGTGCTGCGCGATTTCTGGAACGATTTCTCCGGGGCAGTCGGCAATATCAAGGAATTGCGCGTCACCAACGTGCTCGACGCGCTGAACGAGGAATTGAGCCCGCTCGCCTTCCCGCCGCGCGCGGATGGCAGCAATCCGCGCAGTTGCCCCAATTGCGGCACCGGCACGCTGTCGCTGAAGCTTGGTAAATTCGGAGCCTTCGTCGGCTGCTCGAACTATCCGGAGTGCAAATTCACCCGCCAGCTCGGCGGCGATGCCAATGGCGACGGCACCAATGGGTCTGCCACGGGCGACGAGCCGAAAGTGCTGGGCAAGGATCCCTACACAGACGAGGACATCACCGCTCGAAACGGCCGCTTTGGCCCCTATATACAACGGGGCGAAGGCAAGGAGGCGAAGCGCGCGAGCCTGCCCAAGGGATGGTCGATCGAGACGATAGACCATGAAAAGGCGCTGGCGCTGCTATCCCTGCCACGCGATATCGGAAAGCATCCGGAAACGGGAAAGATGATTTCCGCCGGCATTGGGCGCTATGGTCCCTATGTGACGCATGACGGCACGTTCGCCAATGTCGAGAATGCCGAGGAGGTGTTCTCGATCGGCATCAACCGCGCCGTGACCGTCCTTGCGGACAAGCAGGCGAAGGGCGGTCGCACGCGCTCCACGCCCGCGGCGCTGGCGACATTGGGCGACCACCCCGATGGTGGGCCAATTACGGTACGCGACGGCCGCTATGGTCCCTATGTCAATTGGGGCAAGGTCAACGCCACATTGCCGAAGGGCAAGGAACCGGCCAGTGTGACGCTTGAGGAAGCGCTGGCGCTCATAGCGGAAAAAGGCGGCGCCTCGGCCAAGAAGCCAGCCCGGGCCAAGGCCGCCAAGACGACCAAGGCACCGGCAAAAAAGAAAGCCCCTGCCAAGACGGCGAAGAAGGCCACGGCAAAAACCGAATGAGGAATTAAAGGATTGGCGCGCCAGATTTCGAAACCACCCAAGCCTGGCCGGACAAGCCAAGATCGCCAGACGCATCTGCCGACGCGTGACGATATCCTGAACTTCATCAACGAAAATCCGGATCGCGCCGGCAAGCGCGACATAGCAAAAGCTTTCAACCTGAAGGGTGATAGCAGGATTTTCCTGAAGGACATGCTGCGCGATCTGGCCGACGAAGGGCTGATCGAAAAGCGTGCCAAGCGGCTGACCACGAAGGGTGCGCTGCCGCATGTCGCGGTCCTCGACATTACGGGCCGCGAGGCAGATGGCGGCCTGATCGCCAAACCTGCTGAATGGGACGTGACCGGAGAGAAAGCGCCCCAGATTCTCATTCGCCCCTCGCGCGACAAAGGCGCCGCGGCGGGTGTAGGGGACCGGGTCCTCGCCAAGATATTCCCGTCGCCCGAGAAGACCGGACCAGCCTATACGGCACGTGTCATGAAGCGCCTGGAGCACCGGCCGGATGCGGTGCTCGGCGTGCTGCGCCGAACCAGTGATGGCGAATGGCGCATTGAGCCCGTGGAACGCCGCCAGGCGGAGCTGGTGGTCGATAGCGGCCAGTTGAACGAGGCGAAAGCCGGCGACCTGGTGGAGGTAGAGATCACCCGCGCCGGGCGCTACGGCCTTGCCCATGCCAGCGTGCGGCAGATCGTGGGCTCGATCGATAGCGAGAAGGCGCTGTCGATGATCGCCATTCATGCCCATGAAATCCCGCATGTGTTTCCGGAAGCAGTGCTCCGGGAGGCCGAGGAGGCAAAGCCTGCCAGCATGACCCATCGCGAGGACTGGCGCAGCCTGCCGCTGGTCACCATCGATCCGGCCGATGCCAAGGACCATGACGATGCGGTCTTCGCCGAGCCGGACAGCGATCCCTCCAATCCCGGCGGCCATATCGTCACGGTGGCGATTGCCGATGTCGCGGCCTATGTGCTGCCCGGCTCGGCCCTTGACCGCGAAGCCCTGAAGCGGGGCAATTCGGTCTATTTCCCCGACCGCGTCGTGCCGATGCTTCCCGAGCGGATTTCCAACGATCTGTGTTCGCTGAAGGAGCTTGTCGACCGCCCTGCCCTCGCCGTCCGCATGATCTTCACCGCTGAAGGACGCAAGCGCTCGCACAGCTTCCACCGCGTGATGATGCGCTCCGCCGCGCGGCTTGCCTACAGCCAGGCCCAGACAGCCATAGACGGCGCGCCAGATGACAAGACCGGTCCTATCCTCGATAGCATCCTGAAGCCGCTGTGGGACGCTTATGCGGCGCTGAAGCGTGGGCGCGACCAGCGCGAACCGCTGGAACTCGACCTGCCGGAAAAGAAGATCCTGCTCACGCCTGAGGGCAAAGTGGACAAGGTCGTCATTCCGCCTCGCCTCGATGCGCACAAGCTCATCGAGGAGTTCATGATCCAGGCGAATGTCGCGGCGGCGGAAACGTTGGAGCGCAAGCGGCAGGCGCTGATTTTCCGTACCCATGACGCACCCTCGATGGCCAAGCAGGAATCGTTGCGCGAATTCCTGCGCACGCTGGACATCAGCCTCGCCAAAGGAGCCCAGCTCCGGCCCGGCCAATTCAACCAGATCCTGAAGCGCGTTCAGGGCAGCGACCATGAGGAACTCGTCAACCAGGTGGTGTTGCGCTCGCAGAGCCAGGCCGAATACAGCCCCGACAATATCGGCCATTTCGGCCTGAACCTCAGCCGCTATGCGCATTTCACCTCGCCGATCCGGCGTTATGCCGATCTGATCGTGCATCGTGCGCTGATCGGCAGCCTCGGTCTTGGGCCGGGCGGAATTACGCCTGATGAGGAAGCGCGGCTCGAAGAAATCGCCGCGCTCATCTCCGCTACAGAACGCCGCGCGATGGCGGCGGAACGCGAAACAGTCGACCGGCTGATCGCCCACCATCTGGCGACACAGATCGACTCCGAATTCCAGGGAAGGATTTCCGGCGTCATCAAATCCGGCCTTTTCGTTGCGCTTGCGACATATGGCGCAGACGGCTTTATTCCCATTTCCACACTGGGGAACGAATACTACCTATATGACGAAGCGAACCATGCGCTTACCGGTGAACGCAGCGGAAAAGGCTATCGCCTTGGCGATATCGTCGACGTCAAATTGATTGAAGCGCTTCCCATAGCGGGCGCGCTTCGCTTCGAAATGGTTTCCGAACCACGTCCCATGCCGGCATCGATGCGTTCGCACCATAAATCGAGCCGCGCGATGCGTGGCCAAAGAGGGAGGCCGTCAGGCATCCCCCGAGGCAAGCGGAAAGGACGTTCATGAACCAGTCCATCGAAAATCGGCAGATATTCGGCGGCGCCGCGGCCAATGCGCGCCCGGTCCGGCCGCTTCTGCAGGCCATGTGGCGCGGCTTTTGCGGACGTTGCCCGCATTGCGGCGAAGGCAAGCTGTTTCGCGCTTTCGTCAAGCCCGTCGACGCCTGCGCGGTATGCGGCGAGGAATTCCATCACCAGAGAGCCGACGACCTGCCGGCCTATCTGACGATTTTCGTCGTCGGCCATATCGTCGTCGGCGCGTTCATGGGTGTCGAAACCGCAGTCGATTTACCGCTCTGGGCGCATATGGCGATATGGGGCCCACTTACGATCATCATGTCGCTTTTGCTCCTGCAGCCGCTCAAGGGCGCCGCCATCGGGCTGCAATGGGCCTATTACATGCACGGGTTCGGCGGCGAAGAAGACCATTTCTAGCAGCATCCAGAAATGCAACCCGAGAGCCCTCCGCAGCAGATGCAGGACATGCAGGTGAAGTCGGGCTCCGGTCCGCTTCCCCTACGCCCACGCGCTGCCGCATCGCTGATCCTGATCGATCGCGAAGGGGCGGAATTTCGCGTCCTGATGGGACGCAGGCATGCGCGTCACGTCTTCATGCCGGGAAAGTTCGTTTTTCCGGGCGGACGAGCCGATCCGGACGATGGCAGCATTTCCGCCGCCGCCGAGCTTTTGCCTGAAGACGAGCAAAAACTCCTCGCCGGCATGGGCTCCCGGGGCACGCGGAGACGTGCGAGGGCGCTGGCGCTTTGCGCGATCCGCGAGACCTATGAGGAGGCGGGGCTTTTCCTCGGCAGACGGACAGCAGGTGGAGCCAAGCCTATCTCCCTGCATCCGGACTGGCAGGCTTTCGCGGAACGCAACCTTCAACCTGATCTGTCGGTTCTGCGCTATGTCGCGCGTGCCATCACCCCGCCGGGAAATGTCAGGCGTTTCGACACCCGCTTCTTCATCGCATTCCGCGACGCCATCGCCGATCAATTGGCGGAGGGTACCGGACCCTCGGGCGAGCTGGAGGAATTGTGCTGGCTTTCATTCGCCGATGCCTGTTCTCTCGACGTACCCTCGATTACGCTTGCGATTCTCAAGGAAATCGGAGCGCAATTGCGGGAGAGTCCTGCCCTGCCCTCCGCTGGCTTTCCGGGCCGTCCAGTCGTTCAATATACAATGCGGTATGGCCGCTATGTCCGTGAGATCATCTGAAGACGTGATGTCCCTCTCCTCAGGCTCGGGTCCCCAATCGGACCAAAATCAGCCTGGGGCACGCTGGCGCTCGCTTGCCGCGGCCATCGCCACGATCAGCGCCGTTGGCATGGCAATCGGTCTCGGCATTCCCCTTCTGAGCGTGCTTCTGGAAAGCCGCGGCTATTCCGCGAGCCTCATCGGCGCCAATACGGCTGTCGCCGGGCTTGCCTCGATCGCCGCTGCTCCTCTGGCAGCGCCGATCGCGGCGCGTTTCGGCGTGGTGCGGACAATACTCGCCATGCTGCTCCTTGGCGGCTTCGCCTTTCTCGGGTTTCATTTCTTTCAAGCCTTGTGGGCGTGGTTCGCGCTGCGCATCGCGCTGCATTTTGCGCTCACCGTGCTGTTCGTCCTGTCGGAATACTGGATCAATGCCTCCGCGCCGCCGGAAAAGCGTGGGCTCGTCCTCGGCATCTATGCCACCACGCTGTCGCTGGGGTTCGCCGTCGGTCCCTGGCTCTTCGCGCAGATAGGCAGCACCGGGATGCTGCCGTTCGGAGTCGGCTTCACCATCATCATGCTCGCGACCATCCCCGTGCTTCTGGCCTGGAAGGACAGCCCGGATTTCGATGAAGGCGAGCATGTGCCGTTCATCCCCTATATCTTCGCCGTCCCCACGGCGACCGCCGCCGTCTTTGTGTTCGGCGCGGTTGAAACTGGCGGCTTCGCGCTCTTTCCCGTCTTCGGAACCCGCATCGGCTATAGCGAAAGCGAGGCCGCCCTGCTCCTCACGATGATCGGCCTTGGCAATGTTCTCTTGCAGATCCCGCTCGGGATCATCAGCGACAAGGTTCGCGATCGGCGCAACCTCCTGCTGGTCTGCGCCTTCATCGGCCTCATGGGCATGGCTGTCCTGCCTTTCATTATCGGCAACTGGTATCTGGTGGCGGGGCTTCTCTTCGTCTGGGGCGGCGTAGTGGCGGGGCTTTACACGGTTGGTCTCGCGCATCTCGGATCCCAACTTACAGGGCGAGAGCTCGCCTCGGCCAATGCCGCCTTCGTCTTCTGCTACGCTTTGGGGATGCTGGCTGGGCCGCAGACCGTCGGCATTGGCATGGATGCCATGGGACCCAAAGGCTTTGCTGTCGTTCTCGGGGTATTTTTCGCCCTTTACATGCTTATCGCAGCATTCCGACTCCTGACACCCCAGAAGCGGGCTTGACTTTTTGGCCTCAATCCGTAGTGTCGCGCCGAATTTCCGCTGCCGGATGAAATCGCCGGAATCGCTGGCGGTTTCAATCAGAAAAGAGCAGGTACTTTAAAATGGCTAAGGCTACGACCATCAAGATCAAGCTTTTGTCGACCGCAGACACCGGTTTCTTCTACGTCACGTCGAAGAACAGCCGCACGATGACGGACAAGATGACGAAGCGTAAGTACGACCCGGTTGCAAAAAAGCACGTCGAGTTCAAGGAAACCAAGATCAAGTAATCCTGGTTTCAACGAATTTTCGAACGCCGCCTCCTGGGGCGGCGTTTTTGTTTCGGGCGCTCAGCGACGCGCGAACAAAAAAGTTGATTTGGCGGATCTGGAATTTGCGGTTAGCCTGACCGGGCACCAACAAAGCATGGAGACAGACGATGAAAGCATTTCTCGTACTTGCCGCCGCTTTTGGCCTCTCGGTATCAGCCGCCGCCGCGGATTGTGTCGGGCATTCGGCATCCGTCGACAAGCAGACGACTACAGCAAGCATTTCGACAGACGCGCAGTCCACCCAGAAAGAAAAGACAAAGACCGAATAGGCCGCTTTCGGCAGCCCTGATATTTCAAGACGCCGTCCCTACCGGGCGGCGTTTTGTGCATTGGGCATGCGAATGATCAAGAGCAAGCTTCGGAAGGAAAAGGGGGTCGGCCGGCGAAGAGGCAGCGGTACGAGGATTCCACTTTGTGCCAAACGCCGACCGACCGACCCCACGGACCCAGGAGATGCGGCGGACCTGAGCATCATGGGGTATTTTTTGCGTGGGTCGCTCCTCAACCAACGCTTGTTGCTCCCAAGAAATTTGCGCAAATAAAAGAGAAAAGCAACTGAATCTTAACTATGCCTGAAAACATCGTATTATTTGGTAAATGCGTACATACGCATGTACGCATTCAAATGGTCTCTCAGGCGGCTATGCGACCGCCGCGACCACCTGGTTACGACCGTTTTTCTTGGCTTCGTAAAGCGCCACGTCGGCGCGCTTGAAAAGCTTTTCAACGCTGTCGTTGCGGGGTTGAAGGCATGCCAGTCCAACGCTGATGGTGACGTTGACGCTTGCGGCGCCGTTGCGAATGAGAAACGGCGTCGAGGCTACCGTTCCGCGGATGCGTTCGGCGACGACCGCCGCCATATGTGCGTCGGTATCCGGTAGCACGACGACGAATTCCTCGCCGCCATAGCGGCAGGCAAGATCGATGCCCCGGATATTGCGATGCAGACGCCCGGCGAAATCACGCAGGACATCGTCGCCTGCATCATGGCCATAGGTGTCATTGATCAGCTTGAAATGATCCATGTCGGTCATCAGTACCGACAAAGGCCGCTCGCGCGATATCGAGCGCGTGAACAGCATCGACATGTGACTGTCGAGATAGCGGCGGTTGTGCAGCCCGGTCAGGCTGTCCGTCACTGCCATTTCGATGGTCTGGCTGAGGCTCTTCCTCAGGAGGTCGTTGTAGCGTTTGCGCTTGACCTGGGTGCGCACGCGGGCGAGCAGTTCGTTGCGATCCAGCGGACGCATCAGATAATCGTTGACGCCCAGATCCAGTCCGCGGGCGACGAGGCTGGTCTCGCCATGTTCGGCGATGAGGATGATCGGCAGCAGGCGCGTGCGCTCGATAGCCCGCATCTGCGAGCACAGGCGTAGCGGATCGTAATTGGCAAAGCCGGTGGCGACGATCACGCAATCATAGTCGCCTTCCACCACACCGATCAGCGCGGCCGACGGATCCGTGACAATATCGACCTGGTTGTCCTGGGACAGCAGGCCCTGCAACCGCGTCCCGGTTTCGGGATTCTCATCGACGATGAGGAGTTTTGCCCGAACCTTGACATCTTCCGTGCGGCTCATCAGCAGCGCTTCGATATCCGCCTCGCGTGCCGTGGCCGCGCGAAGGAAAAGCTCGTCGGAAAGGTTTTTCAGCCGGGCCAGGCTCTTAACCCGCGATATTAGTTGCAGGTCGTTGACCGGCTTGGTGAGGAAATCATCGGCGCCGGCTTCCAGCCCGCGAACGCGATCTTCCGGTCGGTCGAGCGCCGTTACCATCACAACTGGGATGTTGGTCGTCTTCGGATCAGCTTTCAAGCGACGGCAGACCTCGAACCCATCCATGCCAGGCATCATGACATCGAGAAGCACGATATCGACATTGCTGCTCTGGCAGATCTCGAGCGCTTCCCGGCCGCTCAGCGCGGAAACCACGTCATAATATTCCGCAAGAAGCCTCGATTCGAGAAGCTTCACGTTGGCAGGAAGATCATCGACGACAAGAATGCGAGCAGTCACAGAATGGCCCCCAGCCTCTCAGGCATCGCCAAGATAAGATTTAATGGTTTCGATGAACCGCGGAACCGAGATGGGTTTCGATATATAGGCCTCGCATCCACCCTGACGAATCCGTTCCTCGTCGCCTTTCATCGCAAACGCCGTCACCGCGATGACCGGAATGCTATGCAGTTCATCATCCTCCTTCAGCCATTTCGTGACCTCGAGGCCGGAAACCTCGGGCAACTGAATATCCATGAGGATCAGATCCGGCTTGTGAAGCCGCGCAAGATCCAGCGCCTCCAGCCCATTGCGCGTGCGGATCGTCTCATAACCACTCGCCTCAATCAGATCCCGGAAAAGCTTCATGTTCAGCTCGTTGTCTTCAACGATCATCACTTTTTTTGTCATTGAAAACTTTCCCGCGAATCTTCTCGCATATGGCAGCGCTTGCCGTTCATCATGCGCGCAGCAATAATTCCGTTCATGCCGCTCAACCGATTATTGGCATCCTATGTCGATAAGATTGACGAAAGGCAAATGAACCGGCCTATGTTCCCATGCCTACTATAAAGTTGCAGATTAGATTGCCTAGCCCTAAAAAACCGACCCATCAACGCCATATTTTGCCAGTGCCACCTCCGGAACCCTTCATGTTGACCAATATGACGACCGATCAGGCCCAGACGATGGCGGTGAAGGCCCTGGCTTTCCTGGCACAGGATGATGAGCTCTTGCCTCGGTTCCTTTCGCTTACCGGCATTCAGGCCAACGATATCAGAACCGCGGCCCGCGAACCGGGATTCCTTGCCGGCGTGCTGCAATTCTATCTTGCGCACGAGCCGACGCTCATGCGCTTCTGCGAGGCAACCGGCAGCAACCCCATGGATATACAACGCGCCCTTCATGCGTTGCCGGGTGGCGACGAGGCATGGGACCGGCAGGTCTGATTTTCACCAGACAGGGACCTGTCGGCAAATCGCGGAATTTGATCGCTAGCGTTGCATATCCAGCGGTGCTGCGGTCGCTTCTAACGGTGTATGATCGCGCATCTGTTCTTGCCGCGACGGCATCAGTCGCCTATCATTCAAAATGTTCCTCTTATGTTCGCCGTGTGTATGGGCTCTGTCAATGATCCGCTTAGCGGTTTCTGCCGCGACTGCCTGACGCTGCAACGTTCCGCGGCGCGGCGTTGCCATGCCTGCGGCAGCCCACGGCTCATGCGTCATGACGAGCTCTACAGCCTGTCGCTGGCGCATATCGACTGCGACGCCTTCTATGCGGCGGTGGAGAAGCGCGACAATCCCGATCTTCGCGACAAGCCGCTGATCATCGGCGGCGGCAAGCGCGGCGTGGTCTCGACGGCATGCTATATCGCGCGCATCCACGGCGTGCGCTCGGCCATGCCGATGTTCAAGGCGCTGGAGGCCTGTCCGCAGGCGGTGGTCGTCAAGCCTGACATGGAGAAATATGTCCGGGTCGGCCGTGAAATCCGGCAATTGATGCTGGAACTGACGCCGCTGGTCGAGCCGATTTCGATTGACGAGGCTTTTCTCGACCTGAAAGGCACGGAGCGGCTGCACCGCGATCCCCCTGCCCGTGTGCTGGCCCGCTTCGCCAAGCGCATCGAGGACGAAGTCGGCATTACCATCTCCGTCGGCCTCTCCTATTGCAAGTTCCTGGCAAAGGTCGCCTCCGATTTCGAAAAGCCGCGCGGCTTCTCCATCATCGGCGAGAAGGAGGCGTTGTCGTTCCTGAGGGAAAAATCGGTGACGCTGATCTGGGGTGTCGGCAAGGCCTTCGCGGCGACGCTGCAAGCCGATGGCATCAGCACCATCGGCCAGTTGCAGGAAATGGAGGAAACGGCGCTGATGAGGGCCTATGGAACGATGGGCCAGAGGCTCTATAGGCTTTCGCGGGGTATGGATGTGCGGCGGGTCGAACCTGAGGGCGAGATGAAAAGCGTATCGTCCGAGACCACGTTCAACACGGATCTCTCCTCGGCCGGCGATCTCGTGCCAATCCTGCGCAGCCTTTCAGAAAAAGTATCGCGGCGACTGAAGGCCGGCGGCATTGCCGGGCGCACCGTTGTCCTGAAGCTCAAGACCCAGGATTTTAAGAGCCGGACCCGCAACAGGCAGCTTTCCGATCCGACGCAACTCGCCGACCGCATATTCCGCACAGGGTTGCAGCTCCTGGAAAAGGAGCTTGATGGAACAAAGTTCCGCCTCATCGGCATCGGCGTCAGCGATCTGGAGGATGCGGGCAAGGCAGACCCGCCGGATCTGGTCGACAATCAGGCAACGAAGCGCGCAGTTGCGGAAGGCGCGATCGACAAGCTTCGAACTAAATTCGGCAACAAGGCCGTCGAAACCGGCTACACTTTCGGCAAGGCGCGGACTGAGCGACCGCCGAGCGAGGGGAAGGGTTGAGACCAGGGCTCCAGGTTTGCTGTTCTGGAATTCCGGACGGTGACCCGTTGTTTGCATGTCAAGTAACGGATGCGGATTCCAGGGACGGAACGATTTCAACCTTCCCTAAAGCAACTCGACATCCACAACGCCCTTGATCGCCTTCATGGCGCTGGCGATCTGGGGGCTGACGCGGTAGCGGTCGGGAAGTTCGATCTCCACCTCGCGAAGGCCGTTCTCCTTGATGACGATGAGGCTCACCTGGCCATCTCCGCGCGTCGCCAGATGCGGCACGATCTGCTTCAAGGCCTCGCTCGAGCGCAGATATAGCCGCAGCGCCTTCTGGATGCGACTTGCCTCGTCCTCCAACGACTGGACCGTCTGGATACGCAGGCTGATGCCCTCGGGCCGGTCTTCCGCCGCAACCGTGATCACCACCGATCTGCCCGATTCGAGCAGGTCGCGATATTGCGCGAGCCCTTCGGAAAACAGAATGGCTTCGAATTGTCCTGTCGCATCCGAAAGCTGGACGATGCCCATCTTGTTGCCGGTGCGCGTCTTGCGCTCCTGGCGGCTCGTCACCGTGCCGGCGAGTCGCCCGGCGCTTGCGCCGCGCTTCACGGCGATGGAGAAATCCGCCCAGCTCTGCACGCGCATCTTCTGCAGGACCGAGCGATATTCATCCAGCGGATGGGCCGAGAGATAGAAGCCGACCGCCTGGAATTCGCGATGCAGTTTTTCGGAGGGGAGCCAGGGCGGTGCGGCGGGAAGCTGAAGCTTTTCCTTTGGTCCGCCACCCAGGCCGAAAATATCCGCCTGGCCGCTGACGGCGTCTTCCTGCGTGCGCTGTGCGTGGCCCATGATCCGGTCGAGGCCGGCGATCATCGACGCCCTGTCGCGCTTGAAGCAATCGAGCGCGCCGGCATTGATCAGGCTTTCGAAAACGCGGCGGTTGACGATGCGCGGGTCGATGCGCTCGCAGAAATCCTCAAGACTCTCATATGGCTTTTCCTGCCGTTTCGCGACGATATGGTCGACGGCGGCCTCGCCCACGCCCTTGATCGCGGCAAGCGAATAGAAAATCCGGTTCTCACCCACTTCGAACGCACGGAACGAGGTCATGACCGAGGGCTGCACGACCTCGATGCCCAGCCGGTTCGCTTCACGACGGAAGTCGTTGAGCTTGTCCGTGTTGGACATGTCGTAGGTCATAGACGCGGCGAGAAATTCGACGGGATGATGCGCCTTGAGATAGGCAGTCTGGTAGGACACAATCGCGTAGGCAGCGGCGTGCGACTTGTTGAAGCCGTAATCGGCGAATTTTGCCAGCAGGTCGAAGATGGTATTCGCCTGCGCCTTGCCGACGCCGCGCTCGATGGCGCCATCGACGAAGCGGAGACGCTGCTTGTCCATCTCCTCGCGAATCTTCTTGCCCATGGCGCGGCGCAACAGATCTGCTTCGCCGAGCGAGTAGCCGGAAAGCTCCTGCGCGATCTGCATCACCTGTTCCTGATAGACGATGACGCCCTGCGTCTCCTTCACCAGATAATCGATCTTGGGATGGATCGAGGCGATTTCCTCCTCGCCATGCTTGCGCGCATTATAGATCGGAATGTTCTCCATCGGCCCCGGGCGATAGAGCGCCACCAGCGCGATGACATCCTCGATACAGTCCGGCTTCATGCCGATCAGCGCCTTGCGCATGCCGGAACTTTCCACCTGGAACACGCCGACCGTCTCGCCGCGCGACAGCATTTCGTAGGTGGGCTCATCATCAAGCGGCAGGTTGGAGAGATCGATCGCGATGTTCTTGCGGGCGACAAGCTTCACCGCCGTCTGCAATACGGTCAGTGTCTTCAAGCCGAGAAAGTCGAACTTGACCAGCCCCGCCTGCTCCACCCATTTCATGTTGTACTGGGTGACCGGCATGTCCGAACGCGGATCGCGGTACATCGGCACCAGTTCCGACAAAGGCCGGTCGCCGATGACGATACCCGCTGCGTGGGTCGAGGCATGACGGTAGAGACCTTCGAGCTTCAGCCCGATATCGAGGAGGCGGCCCACGACGGGTTCCTTCTCGCGCTCCTCGGCAATCTTCGGCTCGCTCTCGATCGCCTGTCCCAGCGTGACCGGATTGGCCGGGTTCTGCGGCACGAGCTTGCAGAGCCGGTCCACCTGACCATAGGGCATTTCGAGCACACGGCCGACGTCGCGCAGCACGGCGCGCGCCTGGAGCGTACCGAAGGTAATGATTTGCGCCACTTGGTCACGGCCGTACTTAGCCTGGACATAGCGGATGACCTCGTCGCGCCGGTCCTGGCAGAAATCGATGTCGAAATCGGGCATCGATACGCGGTCAGGATTGAGGAAGCGCTCGAACAGCAGCGAAAAACGCAAGGGGTCTACGTCTGTGATGGTGAGCGCGTAGGCCACAAGCGAGCCCGCGCCCGAGCCGCGGCCCGGCCCCACGGGAATGCCCTGTGCCTTCGCCCATTTGATGAAGTCGGAAACGATCAGGAAGTAGCCGGGAAACCCCATCCGCTGGATGATCGATATCTCGTATTCCAGGCGCTCGATATATTGCTCGCGCGTATACCCGTCCGCCATGCCGAGCGTCGCGATACGCTGGTCGAGCCCCTCGCGCGCCTGCCGCGCCAGTTCGTCGGCTTCAGCCTGCAGCGCAGCCTCCGGGTTTCCCGCATCGCCGGTAAAGCGCGGCAGGATGGGCTTGCGGGTTTCCGGATACCAGCAACAACGCCGCGCGATTTCGACCGTATTCTCCAGCGCCTCTGGCAGATCGGCGAAGAGCGCCGCCATCTCGGCCTGGCTCTTCAGATAATGGTCCGGCGTCAGGCGGCGGCGCTCGTCGGAGGAAAGCAATTGTCCGTCGGCGATGGCGAGCAGCGCGTCATGGGCCTCGTAATCGGCGCTTTTGAGGAAGAAGGCCTCGTTGGTCGCAACCAGCGGTAGCGCCCTCGCATAAGCGAGTTCGATCATGCGCGCCTCGATCAGGCGGTCATAGCCGGCGGGGCGCTGCAATTCGACATAGAGACGGTCGCCAAACAGGAACTGGAGATGCTGGAGGCGCTGCTGCGCACGATCCGGCCGCTCGGCGGCAAGTGCCCGGCCAATAGGCCCGAGCGCGCCGCCGGTCAGAGCGATGATGCCTTCCGAATGTCCGTCGAGCCAGCCGGCATCGATATGCACGGGATCGCCTGCCGGCGTTTCGAGATAGGCACGGCTCACCAGCCGCACCAGATTGGTATAGCCTTCCTCGGTAGCGGCGATCAGTACAATGGGCGCAAGGCCCAGCGCATCGCGCCTGCTGGCGCTGCGGCTGTCATCGCCACTATCGCCGAAGCTTAAATCGAGCTGGCAGCCGACGATCGGCTGTACGCCGTCCTTGACCGCCTTCTGGGCGAATTCCAGCGCCCCGAACAGATTGTTGGTGTCGGTGATCGCGATGGCCGGCGCATTGTCGCCGACCGCATGGCCGATGATCTTGCCGATCTGCAACGCGCCTTCCAGCAGGGAATAGGCGGAATGGACCCTGAGATGGATGAAACGCGGATCGGCTTTTGCCGATGCCGTCTTCAGATCACCCCTGCTCGCTTGTGTACCGTCCGCCACTTTTCATTCCCTGACTTGCGCACAGGCGACTCTCGGCCGCCTTCGCGTCAGTCTTAGGGATCGTGCGCGGCATGTCCAGACAAAGCCGCGTGTGATTGTCGGCGGTCAACAGGTCTGCCGGCCGGAAAGCCTCAGATCGCGCTCACCCAGATGGCGAAGGTCGCGATGAACAGGCTGACGGAAACGAAGGACAAGACATCGTGGACAAGATCGGTCATGACAAAAACTCCTCTTTGTTCTCATATGTTTAGTTTTTGTTCCATTTTTGTTCTAATGTCAACCAAGTTTTCCCCGTTGTTTTTTGCTTATGGTTTGCAGAGGGTTAATGGGGATCGGGACGATTGTGGTTGGTTTGACGTTCCGGAATGGATCATCGGATCAAGTCCGATGATGACGGGTTTTTATGCTGCTGCAATATGGCTGCGCCCGGCTCGTTTGGTACGAGCATGACGACATTCGCGACGCCATCAGGCGCAGCGGACATTGAAGCGCTGGAACCGGCAGTGGAAAATAGACCTCATCGAGAGCCTCAACCCAGACTGCGCAGAGCTTTATCGCGGGATCGGATGGTAGAAAATTTTGCGCCGTTTCGCCGGTTTGCCGTTCCGAATCCCCGCCTCGGGATCGACAAGCAAACCGACAGCTCAGACGTCCACTACCTTGCCGTCCTTCAATGTCACGCGGCGGTCCATGCGGGCGGCCAGGTCGTGGTTGTGGGTGGCGATCAGCGCGGAGAGGCCTGACTGGCGCACCAGCGCTTCCAGCGCCTCAAATACGTAGGAGGCCGTCTGCGGATCGAGATTGCCGGTCGGCTCATCCGCGAGGAGCACCAGGGGCGCGTTGGCGACGGCGCGAGCGATCGCGACGCGCTGCTGCTCGCCGCCGGAAAGTTCCGACGGGCGGTGCGTGGCGCGGGGGCCGACCTTCATGTAGTCGAGAAGTTGCTGCGCCCGCTCGGCAGCAGCGGCCGATGTGAGCCCGCGCAGCATCTGGGGGATCATCACATTCTCGAGTGCTGTGAATTCCGGAAGAAGGTGGTGGAATTGATAGACGAAGCCGACATCGTTGCGGCGGATGGCGGTGCGCTCGTCGTCGGAAAGCGCGCTGCAGTCGCGGCCGTCGAGAAGGACATCGCCGCTGTCAGGACGCTCCAGCAGTCCTGCGGTGTGCAGGAGCGTCGACTTGCCGGCGCCTGACGGCGCCACGAGCGCGACCATCTCGCCTCGCCCGAGGGAAAAATCGGCGTCCTTCAGGATCACCAGCGCGCGTCCGGCTTCGTGATAGGCGCGACCGACATTGGTCAGTTTCAAAATGGGATCAAGCGCCGGCTTCTTTGCCATCATTCATACCTCAGGGCTTCGACCGGATCGAGCCGGGCCGCCCGCCATGCCGGAAAGAGCGTCGCAAGGAAGGACAGCGCCAGCGCCATCACGATGACCGAGATCGTCTCGCCCGGATTCATCTGGGCCGGCAATTGGCTCAGGAAATAGAGTTCCGGATTGAAAAGCGTGGTGCCCGAAAGCCAGGAAAAGAACTCACGAATGCGCTCGACATTGAGGCACACCACGACCCCGAGGACGACACCTGCCAACGTCCCGGCAGTGCCGATCGCGGCGCCTGTCATCAGGAAGATGCGCAGGATGGCGTTGCGTGTCGCGCCCATGGTGCGCAAGATGGCGATGTCCCTGCCCTTATCCTTGACCAGCATGATCAAGCCGGAAATGATGTTGAGGGCGGCAACCAGCACGATCAGCGTCAGGATCATGAACATCACGTTGCGCTCCACCTCGAGAGCGGAGAAGAAGGTCTTGTTCTGCTGGCGCCAATCGGTCAGCAGAAGCTGACGACCGGCAACGTCTTCGATCGGCTTGCGCAGCGCATCGACATTATCGGGATTATCGGCAAAAACCTCGATCATCTGCACCTTACCCTCCTGATTGAAGAAGAGCTGCGCCTGCGAGAGCGGCATGAGAACGATCGTGGCATCATATTCCGACATGCCTATTTCGAAGATCGCCACGACTTTATAGGATTTGACCCGGGGATTGACGCCGAAGGGCGTTACGTCTCCCTCCGGCGATATGACGGTCACGCTGTCACCGATGGAAACACCGAGCGCTTCCGCCATGCGGGTGCCGATGGCGACACCGCCGCTATCGTCAAAGCCGGCGAACGTGCCCTGCTTCACATTGTCGGAGACAAGCTTCAGCTTGGCGATATCCTCGCCACGCAGGCCACGTACCGCAGCGCCGCTTCCGGCACCGATATTGCCCTGGACCAGCGCCTGCCCCTGGACAAGCGGAATGGCGAAGGAAACGCCCGGGATGGCATCAATGCGCTTGATGAGATCGGCATAATCGTCGAACGGCCGATCCATTGGCTGCATGATAAGATGGCCGTTGATGCCGAGGATGCGGGTGAGCAATTCCGTGCGGAAACCGTTCATCACCGCCATGACGATGATCAGCGTTGCGACGCCGAGCATGATGCCGGTGAAGGAGAAGCCGGCGATGACGGAAATAAAGGCTTCACGGCGGCGTGCGCGCAGGTATCGCCACGCGATCATCCGCTCCAAGGCGCAGAAGGGCTTGGAGCCCTCCCGTCCGCCCTGATTGGCCACAGCCGCCGTCTTGCTCATGTGTGATCCACCAGCCGGTTGATGGCTGCCTCAATGGAAAGCGTTTCGCGGGTGCCCGTCGCCCGGTCCTTTATCTCGACCTCGCCCGCCGCTACCCCGCGCGGTCCGACGATGATTTGAACCGGCAGGCCGATCAGGTCCATCGTCGCGAATTTCGACCCAGCTCGCTCATCGGTGTCATCGAGAAGCGGGTCGAGCCCGGCATTCGTCAACGTCGCGTAAAGCTTCTCCGACACGCTGTCGCAGCCTGCATCGCCGGACTTCATGTTGACGATACCGGCATCGAACGGCGCGATCGACTTCGGCCAGATGATGCCGTTCTCGTCATGCGAAGCTTCGATGGTCGCAGCGACAAGACGTGACGGGCCAATGCCGTAGGACCCCATGGAAACCAGATGTTCCTTGCCGTCGGGGCCTGTCACCTTGGCGCCCATCGGTTCTGAATATTTGGTCCCGAAATGGAAGATGTGTCCAACCTCTATACCGCGGGCGGCAAGACGGTCGCCCTTGCCGATCTTGTCCCAGGCGGCCTCGTCGTGCATTTCATCGGTGGCCGCATAAGGCTTGGTCCAACGGTCGACAACGCCGGAGATTTCCGCGTCATTGCGGAAATCCGTATCCGCGCCGGGAACGGCCAGATCGAGATAGGCGCGGTCGCAGAACACCTGGCTTTCGCCGGTGTCGGCCAGGATGATGAACTCATGGCTGAGGTCGCCGCCGATCGGGCCGGTATCGGCGCGCATGGGGATCGCCTGCAGGCCGATACGCGAGAAGGTGCGCAGATACGCGACGAACATCCGGTTATAGGCAGCCTTCGCGCCCTCATAATCCAGGTCGAAGGAATAGGCGTCCTTCATCAGGAACTCGCGCGAGCGCATGACGCCGAAGCGCGGGCGAACCTCGTCGCGGAACTTCCACTGAATGTGATAGAGGCTGAGCGGCAAATCCTTGTAGGAACGCACGTAGGAACGGAAAATGTCGGTGATCATTTCCTCGTTGGTCGGTCCGAACAGCATGTCGCGGTCCTGGCGATCCTTGATGCGCAGCATTTCCTTGCCGTAATCATCGTAACGACCGCTCTCGCGCCAGAGATCGGCGGGCTGGATCGTCGGCATCAGCAATTCGATGCCGCCTGCCCGGTTCTGCTCTTCCCGGATGATCGTGTTGACCTTGTTGAGAACCTTCAGGCCGAGCGGCAGCCATGAGTAAATGCCGGCCGTCTGCTGGCGGATCATACCGGACCTTAGCATAAGCCGGTGCGAGACGATCTCCGCCTCTTTGGGATTTTCCTTGAGGATAGGCAAGAAGTAACGCGAAAGACGCATGGGACCACCGAAGAAAAGACCTGAGTGCTTGCAGAATCAGGCGAAAACATGAGCAAAGCCACGGGTTTCTTAGCGGCTTCTCATGCGGTTGGAAACCCGTGAGAAAACCGGTTCTGCAAATGTCAGCCGGCAAACCCTTGGGGACAGGCAAGACGTCGTGCAACCGGATTCATCACAATGTCAAAATTCGAAAGAATTTGCGTGACATTCCATGAGCACTCCGCTATTTTTTTCATCATAAAGAGAAAGCGGGTATAAAACTGCTTTCCTACGCGGTCAAAGTCTTGGGAGGATGCGATCTCGGCGCGATAATCCGCAGCCGCCGACTATACGGATATGAGATCGGACGCGTATTCAACTGCAAGGCGCAAGCCTTGCTTTTTTTTTGCAAAATCAGTCATTAATCGGGATTTGTTCAGGCGTAAGCGAGCAGCTTGCGGCAGCAACAGCATTTCGAATTCGCATTTTACGGTGCGTTTTGAACCAAACCGCGCCGCAAGTGAAAAATCTGCGACAAAGTCTTTAAACCAAGAGCGGATTTTTGGACAATTCGCGTAGCATTTCAACGCGATGGGCCATTCCACCACACGATGCCGGACGGCATGGCGCGTTTCTTTACTTCAGGTCGGGAAAGAAATGCGGAATATCGTCAAGGCCGAAGCCAACGATTTGCGTGATGTAGTAGTAGGCCGCGAAAATGATCGTTGCCACGATGGTGGTGCGAAAGAACGCCAGCCATATACGCGGGCGAGCCGGCGCGCTTGCGGTCGTGCCGAGCGTGATGTCGTTTTCCTCGGCCTGCGTGCGCACGCCAACCGGCAGAAGCGCGAAAAGCATCGTCCACCAGATAATGAAATAAATTGCCAAGGCCGAACCAATACCCATGATCACACCTGTTCCAGTTCAATGAGCGTACCGTTGAAGTCCTTGGGATGCAGGAACAGCACCGGTTTTCCATGCGCACCGATCTTCGGCTCGCCATCGCCCAGAATGCGGGCGCCCTGCTCTGTCAAATGGTCCCGCGCAGCGATGATGTCTTCCACCTCATAGCAAAGATGGTGCATGCCGCCAGCCGGATAGTTAGCCAAAAAACCCAAGATGGGTGAGTCCTCTCCCAAAGGTTCAAGAAACTCGATCTTGGTATTGCCGACATCGACGAAGGCAACCGTGACGCCGTGCTCGGGCAGCGCCTGCGGATCGCTCGGCTCCACGCCGAGCGTCGTGCGGTAGAGCGCCACCGCCGCAGCCAGATCGGGCACGGCGATCGCGACATGATTGAGACGGCCGAGCATGGTCTCTCTACACCTTTGCCAGGAATACCGTGACGACGGGCTTCTTGCCCCAGGCCTCGTTTGCGGCAGCACGCACGGCGCGGCGCACCGCTTCGCGCAGGACTTCCAGATCCCTGCGGCGGGCACGCGGAATGTTCTCGATCGCAGCCACGGCAGCATCGAACAGGATATCCTCCATCAGATCGCCGGTTGCGTCAGCTTCCGGCAGACCGATCTGCACCAGATCAGGATCGCCAACGATATTGTAGCTGCCATCGACTAGCACCGACACGGCGACATGGCCGACAAAGGAAAGCTTACGGCGGTCGGCTATCCCCATTTCCTCTTCGTCGCCGATGAGCTTGCCGTCCTTGAAAACACGGCCAAACGGCGCTTCGTCGATAATTTCCGCCAATCCCGGCGCGAGGCGCAGCATGTCGCCATTGCGCACCTGCGCCACTTCGGGGATACCCGCCATCGCGCCGAGAGACCCTTGCGCCACCAGATGCGCCGCCTCGCCATGCACGGGGACGAGTATTTGCGGCCTGACCCAGGAATACATGCGTTTCAGTTCGTTGCGACGGGGATGGCCGGAGACGTGGACCAGGGCGTCGCTGTCGGTGATGATCTTGATGCCCTGTTCGATCAGGAGATTCCGCGTCTCGATAATCGCCTTTTCATTGCCCGGTATGGTGCGGGACGAATAGATCACCGTATCGCCCGGCGCGAGCGCCACGTTGCGCATCTCGTCGCGGGCGAGCTTGGCCAGCGCCGCGCGGGATTCACCCTGGCTCCCCGTCAGGATGATCACGACATTCTCGCGCGGGATGAAGCCGTAATCCTCCTCGGTGAGGAACTCCGGCAGCCCGTCCATATAACCGAGTTCCGACGCCACCTCGATGGCGCGTTTCAGCGAGCGGCCAAGGACCAATACCTGACGGCCCGCGTCACGCGCGGCTTCGGAGATGGAGCGTATGCGCCCGACATTGGAGGCAAAGGTGGTGATGGCGACGCGGCCGCGTGCATTCTCAATGAGTTCGCGCAGGCTTTCGCCGACCTGCCGCTCGGAAGGCGAATCCCCGTCCCGCATGGCATTGGTGGAATCGCAGATCAGCGCCAGAACACCCTTGTCGCCCAGTTCACGAAAACGGTCCTCGTCGAGCAGAGGCCCGAGCGAAGGCTCCGGATCGCTCTTCCAGTCGCCGGTGTGGATCACCGTGCCGAGGGGCGTGGTGATCGCCAGAGACACGGGCTCCGGAATGGAATGGGTAACCGCTATCGCCTCGATCTCAAACGATCCTACGGAGAAAGTGTCTCCGGCGCGATAGATCGTAACCGGTATTTCCGGCGCGTTATGCTCGCCCCGGCGCTTCGCCTCGAGAAGCCCGGCCGCGAAGGGCGATGCATAGACCGGCACCTTGAGGCGCGGCCACAGATCAAGCAGCGCGCCATAATGGTCTTCATGGGCATGGGTGATGATGATGCCCTTGAGATTGCGGCGCTCGGCTTCCAGGAATCGGATGTCGGGCAAGACCAGATCGACGCCCGGCAATTCCGGCCCGGCAAAGCTGACGCCCATATCGACCACGATCCATTCGCGATTGTCTGCCGGCCCGTAGCCATACAGCGCCAGATTCATGCCGATTTCGCCGACGCCGCCAAGCGGCAGGAAGACGAATTCCGCGGATTTGGAATGAGGCATTCAGGTTCCTCGCAATATGTTCATAAGTTTGCATTCCGGAGCAGCCCCGATTTCATCGCGGAACCGCTCCAGCTCGTGTCATATGCAAACCCGGGAAAAGCAATCCTATGCTTTCTCCCTGATCTGCTCTCCGTTCATCTCTATGCAAGTCCGGGGGGAAAACCGGCTTCCACCTTGCCTGACTTGCTTTCTACTCATCTCTACGCAAGCCCAACAAAAAAGCACTTTCTGCTTTTCCCAGAAAAAGCGGCTCCCGCTTTTTCTCGACTTGCTCCGTTGCTCAAACGCTTATCACCGGGTTAGCGGGCCGCGCCACCCTTTCTTTGCACGGAAATGGCAATAGACCCGGGTTATACAGCCTTCGCGGACGCCACAGCGCCAAAATGCACGTCGCCGGCGGTGATACGGACCCGCGCGCCATCCTCATCGCGGATGACGAATTGGCAGTCTTCATCAATGGTCTCGAATATGCCGCTGATGACGCGGCCTCCCATGCGCACCGCTACTTCGCCGCCCAGTCCGGCTGCTCGCTCAAGCCATCGCGCGCGGATAGCCTCGAGCCCACGGCCCTCATTCCACAGGGCGCAGTTTTCCCGCCAACTGTCGGAAAGGGCGAGAAACAATGTTTCGGCGTCGCAAGCGCTGCCAAGCGCCTGCAAGGACGTTGCCGGATAAGGCAGATCTTCCGGATGGGAAACCACGTTCACGCCGATGCCTATGGCAATGCCGAAACGCCCATCAGGCAGAAGCGCCGATTCCAGCAGGATGCCGGAGAGCTTTGCGCCATCGACCAGCACATCGTTCGGCCATTTGAGCCCGATCCGAGCAGAGCCAAGCGAGGGGGTCTGCGCGAAAACGGCGTCGAGCGCGTCGGCAAGCGACAGCCCCGCCACGAAGCCGAGCGTTGCAGCCGTCTTCAATTCGTAGGATTCGACGAGAAGCAGCGTTGCGGCCAGATTGCCGGCAGGCGTTGCCCAGGCGCGGCCCCGCCGCCCGCGGCCGCTTTCCTGGCGCTTCGAGACGACCCAGAGTTTTCCCGGGTCGCCTGCATGCGCGCGCTCTAGCGCGACCGCATTGGTGGAACCGACACTATCGAAGGCTTCCAGGCGATAGGAGCTCAAGCCGGCCAGCGGAGAGAGCGAAAACGCCATGGCTCAGATACCTGCCATATCAGAAGAACGATTTCGCCGCAGCCTCGGCAATCGCGCCGATCGGCCCGCCGATGAGAACATAGAACAGGACGAACGCGCCGGAAACGCCGAGCACCAGCCGCAATTCGCCCGCCACCGGAACGAAACCGCCGGCCGGCTCGTCGAACCACATCAGCTTGATCAGGCGAAGATAATAGAACGCGCCGACGACGGAGGCGACGATGCCGATAACGGCGAGCGGATAAAGCCCGGCCTCGACGGCGGCGAGGAAGACATACCATTTCGCCCAGAAGCCCGCGAGCGGCGGAATGCCGGCCAGCGAGAACAGGAAGATGGTCATGATCGTCGCCATCACCGGATTGGTCTGTGACAGGCCCGCCAGATCGTCGATCTGCTCGACATTGCCATCCTTGCTGCGCATGGCGAGAATGAAGGCAAAGGTTCCGAGCGTCATCACGAGATAGATGAGCATATAGATCGCGACGCCACGCACGCCAGCCGCCGTTCCGGCAGCGAGGCCGACAAGCGCATAGCCCATATGGCTGATCGAGGAATAGGCCATCAGGCGCTTGATGTTACGCTGACCGATGGCCGCGAAAGCGCCAAGCAGCATGGAGGCGATCGAAATGAAGATGACCACCTGCTGCCAATCCTTGGTCACCGGCTCGAACGCTCCGATCACCACACGCACGAGAAGCGCCATCGCCGCCATTTTCGGCGCGGCGGCGAAGAACGCCGTCACCGGCGTCGGCGCGCCCTCATAAACGTCAGGCGTCCACATATGGAAGGGCACGGCGGAAATCTTGAAAGCCAATCCGGCCAACAGGAAGACCAGGCCAAAGACGAGGCCGAGCTGGCGCTCGCCGCCCGAAATCGAAGCAGCGATCTGTTCGAAACCGATATGACCGGTATAGCCGTAGATCAGCGAAATGCCGTAGAGCAGCATGCCTGACGACAGCGCGCCCAGGACGAAATATTTGAGGCCCGCTTCCGTCGAGCGAACATTATCGCGATTGATCGCCGCCAACACGTAGAGCGAGAGCGACTGCAGCTCAAGGCCGAGATAGAGCGTCAGCATGTTGTTGGCCGAGACCATCAGCAGCATGCCAAGCGTGGCAAGCAGGATCAGCACCGGAAATTCGAACCGGTCGAATTTCTCCGCCTTGGCAAAACCGACCGACATCACGAGCGTGACGATCGAGCCAATCAGCGTCAGCCCTTTCATGAAGCGCCCGAAACCATCATTGATGAACGCGTCGCCAAATGCCTTGCCGTTGGCAGGAAAGATGATCACGAGCGCCAGCGCGCCGATCAGCACGGCGACGGCCAGGCCATTCACCAGCGTGCTCGCCCGCTCGCCGGAGAACACGCCCACCATCAGGAGCACCAGTGCTCCCAAGGCCAGGAACAGCTCCGGAGCCATAAGCGTCAGTTGAGCAATCAGATCGGTCTGCATCGGCCTTCGCCTCTATTGTTTTAACCGCATGATCCTGTCCAAAAAGTCTGTAACTTTTCGGGATCTTGCACTTGATTTAATGCGCCAGCGCAAGGCTGGCGGCTGCGGCCAGCGATGCGTTGTATTGATTGACGAGCGCGCCCACGGCAGCCGCGGTCACGTGGAAGACCGGAGCCGGATAGACGCCGAAGAAAATGGTGAGCACCACGAGCGGGTAAAGGATCACCTTCTCGCGCGGGGAAAGATCCAGGAGCGCCTTCAGGCTTTCCTTGTCGAGCGCACCGAAGATGACCCGGCGATAGAGCCAGAGCGCATAGGCCGCCGACAGGATTACGCCTGTGGCCGCGAAGAACGCCACCCAGCTATTGACCTGGAACACGCCGAAAAGCGTCAGGAACTCGCCGATGAAGCCGGATGTGCCGGGCAGGCCGACATTGGCCATCGTGAAGATCAGGAAGGCGACGGCGTATTTCGGCATGTTGTTGACAAGGCCGCCATAGGCAGCGATGTCGCGCGTGTGCATGCGGTCATAGATGACCCCAACGCAGAGGAAGAGAGCGCCCGAAACGATGCCGTGCGACAGCATCTGGAAAATCGCGCCCTGTACGCCCTGCTCATTGGCGGCGAAGATGCCCATTGTCACAAAGCCCATATGGGCGACGGAGGAATAGGCGATGAGCTTCTTGATATCCGTCTGCACCAGCGCCACGAGCGAGGTGTAGATGATCGCGACAGCCGACAGCGCGAAGACGAGCGGCGCCAGTTCGGCGGAGGCCAAGGGAAACATCGGCAGCGAGAAGCGCAGGAAGCCATAGCCGCCAAGCTTCAGGAGAACGCCTGCCAGGATAACCGAGCCTGCCGTGGGCGCCTCGACGTGGGCGTCGGGAAGCCATGTGTGGACTGGCCACATCGGCATCTTCACCGCGAAGGAGGCGAAGAAGGCGAGCCACAGCCAGGTCTGCATGGACGCGGGGAAATTATACTTCAGCAGTTCCGTGATATCGGTCGTTCCGGCCTGCCAGGACATCGCCATGATGGCAATGAGCATCAGCACCGAACCGAGCAGCGTATAGAGGAAGAACTTGAAGCTCGCATAGACGCGGCGCTTGCCGCCCCATACGCCGATGATGATGAACATCGGGATGAGTCCCGCCTCGAAAAACACGTAGAAGAGCACGATATCGAGCGCGCAGAACACGCCGATGATCAGCGTTTCCAGGATCAGGAACGCGATCATGTATTCCTTGACGCGGAAATTCACCGACTGCCAGCTTGCCAGAATACAGAACGGCATGAGGAAGGCGGAAAGCACGACGAACAGCATGGAGATGCCGTCGACGCCCATATGGTAGGAGATGCCGGATCCAAGCCAGGCATGCTTCTCGACCATCTGGAAGCCGGCATTCTTGTCGTCGAAGGCCGCCCAGACGAGCAGCGAAAGGATGAACACGAACACGGTGGTCAGAAGCGCGACATTGCGGATGTTGCGGCGCGCGGCATCGCTGTCGTCCTTGATCAGCAGGATCAGGAACGCGCCGACGAGCGGCAGAAACGTGACCGTTGAGAGAATGGGCCAGTCGGTCATCAGAAAGAGCTCCCGAGCATCATCCAAGTGACGAGCGCGGCGACGCCGATAAGCATCGCGAATGCGTAATGATAGAGGTATCCGGTCTGCAGCTTGACGACCCGATTGGTGACATCGACCACGCGGGCGGAAATCCCGTCCGGTCCAAAGCCGTCAATCAGCCAGCCATCGCCGCCCTTCCACAATATGCGGCCGAGCGCCAGGGTGGGTCGAACAAACAGGAAGTTATAAAGCTCGTCGAAATACCATTTATTGAGCAGGAACTGGTAGAGGCCGGGATGGCGGCGCGCCAGTTGCTTCGGCATTTCTGGCGAACGGATATAGAAGATCCAGGCGATGACGAAGCCGACGGCCATGGCGAGGAACGGCGCGATCTTTACCAGGAACGGCACGTGATGGTATTCTTCCAGGATCTCGTTATGCGGCCCTGTAAACAGCGCGCCCTTCCAGAATTCGACATAGTGATGGCCGAAGAAATAATCGTGGAAGAGGAAGCCTGCGATCAGCGCGCCGGCGCCCAGGACGAACAGCGGCACCAGCATGACCGGCGGCGATTCATGCACATGGTGCATGACGTCGGCGGTGGCGCGTGGCTTGCCGTGGAAGGTCATGAAAATCAGACGCCAAGAATAGAAGCTGGTGAACAGCGCGGCGACCGTCAGCATGACGAAGGCGTATCCCGCTGCCGGGCCATGCGAGGCATAGGAGGATTCGATGATCGCATCCTTGGAAAAGAAGCCCGCCGTGCCGATGGACGTGCCGGGAATGCCGAGACCGGTCAGCGCGACCGTGCCGATGATCATCATCCAGTAGGTGGTGGGGATCAGCTTGCGCAGACCGCCCATGCGGCGCATGTCCTGCTCGTCGGAGACGGCATGGATGACCGAGCCGGCTCCCAGGAACAGAAGCGCCTTGAAGAACGCGTGGGTGAATAGGTGGAAGACGCCCGCGCCGTAAGCCCCGACGCCGAGCGCCACGAACATGTAGCCGAGCTGCGAGCAGGTGGAATAGGCGATGACGCGCTTGATGTCGTTCTGCACGAGGCCGACGGTCGCCGCAAAGAAAGCGGTCGTTGCGCCGATGATCGTGACAAATGTCAGCGCCGTTTGCGACAGCTCGAACAGCGGCGACATGCGCGCGACCATGAACACGCCCGCCGTCACCATCGTGGCGGCATGGATGAGCGCGGAAACAGGCGTCGGGCCCTCCATCGCGTCGGGAAGCCAGGTGTGCAGCAGGAACTGCGCCGACTTACCCATCGCCCCCATGAACAGGAGAAGGCAGACGACGGTGATCGCGCCTTGGCGGTCAAGCGAATAGCCGAGGAAATGGAGAACCGCCTGCCCTGCTTCCGCGCTGCCTTCGGCAGGCAGATAATTGGCCGCGGCGGCGAAGATCGTGTCGTAACTGACTGAGTTGAACAGCACGAACACGCCGAAGATACCGAGCAGGAAGCCGAAATCGCCGACGCGGTTCACGATGAAAGCCTTCATCGACGCGGCATTGGCCGAGGGCTTCTTGAACCAGAAGCCGATCAGGAGATAGGAGGCCAGACCGACGCCTTCCCAGCCGAAGAACATCTGCACCAGATTGTCCGACGTCACCAGCATCAGCATCGCGAAGGTGAAAAGCGAGAGATAGGCGAAGAAGCGCGGCCGATGCGGATCATGATGCATGTAGCCGATCGAATAGATATGGACCAGCGCGGAGACGGTGTTGACCACCACCAGCATCACGGCGGTCAGCGTATCGATCCGGAATGCCCAATCGAAGGAGAGCGTACCCGACGTTACCCAGTGCATCACCGGGATGCGCAGCGTTTCACCATGGCCGAGCGCAACCTGGAAAAAGGCAACCCATGAAAGGGCAGCGGCGATCACCAGGAAGCCAGAGGTAATGTACTCGCAAGCCTTGACGCCGAGCTGCTTGCCGAGGAGCCCGGCAGCCAGGAAGCCCGCGAGCGGAAGGAAGACGATTGCGTAATAGAGCATTTGCCCGTCAACCTTTCATGACATTGACGTCTTCCACCGCGATGGAGCCGCGGTTGCGGAAGAAAACAACGAGAATTGCAAGACCAATGGCGGCTTCGGCGGCTGCCACGGTGAGAACGAAAAGCGCGAAGACCTGTCCGACCAGATCGCCCAGCGCCGCCGAGAAGGCCACGAAATTGAGGTTCACGGCGAGAAGGATCAGTTCCACGGACATCAGGATGACGATGACGTTCTTGCGGTTCAAAAAGATGCCGAAGACGCCGAGCGTGAACAGAACGGCCGAAACAGTCAGATAGTGTGCGATACCGATTTCCATCATATGTTTCCCGTCAGATACCCTTGCCCGTTTCGACCTTCTTGATCTCGATCGCCGTTGCCGGCGTGCGCGCGACCTGCGCCGGGACCGACTGGCGCTTGACGCCTTCCTTGTGGCGCAGCGTCAGCACGATCGCGCCGATCATCGCCACCAGAAGGATCAGGCCGGCGATCTGGAAGAAGAAGGCATAGTTCGTATAGAGAATATCGCCGAGTGCGGCTGTGTTGGTGCGGGTTGCCATATCTGGGATCGGCAGCGTTCCCGTTTGCCCAAGTTTCGGCGCAAAAACCGATCCGCCGAGCACGATAACCAGCTCAGCCGCCAGGATAAGGCCGACCAGCGCACCGATCGGCGCATATTGCAACGCGCCGCTCTTCAATTCTGCGAAATCGACATCAAGCATCATGACGACAAAAAGGAACAGCACTGCCACGGCGCCGACATAGACGACGAGAAGGATGAATGCCAGGAACTCGGCGCCCGCCAGCAGGAAAAGAGCTGCGGCGTTGAAGAAGGCAAGGATCAGGAACAGCACCGAATGCACGGGATTGCGCGCCGCAATCACCATGAAGGCGCTCGCAATCATGATAAAGGCGAATAGATAGAAAAACGCCGCCGCTAGACCTGTCAGCATGGGGGTTCCCCGATTTCCTTCCGTAGCAAGGCCTTGCGCCCTGCCCTGTTCCTTTACCCGCGCTTTACATGCGCGGATGTTGTTTCCAACGCTATTCCCGCCTGGCTCTCAAGCCCGGCGGTTCATGACGTCCGTTCGAATTTCATCGTCGCTCGGTTCGGTCAACATGACCTGACTTTGTGACGGTTGTCCGAATTCGCCTTTCCGCTCAGCGGTACGGCGCATCCATGACGATATTGCGCGCAAGCTCGCGCTCCCAGCGATCGCCGTTAGCCAGAAGCTTGTCCTTGTCGTAGTAAAGTTCCTCGCGCGTTTCGGTCGCGAATTCGAAATTCGGCCCCTCGACGATGGCGTCGACCGGGCAGGCTTCCTGGCAGAAGCCGCAATAGATGCACTTCACCATGTCGATGTCATAGCGCACCGTGCGGCGGGTGCCGTCATTGCGGCGCGGGCCAGCCTCGATGGTGATGGCCTGCGCCGGGCAGATCGCCTCGCAAAGCTTGCAGGCGATGCAGCGCTCTTCACCGTTGGGATAGCGGCGCAGCGCGTGCTCGCCCCGGAAGCGCGGGCTGACCGGGCCCTTCTCGAACGGATAATTCAATGTCGCCTTCGGCGAGAAGAACTGGCGCATCGAAAGGAAGAATGCACCGACGAACTCCTGCAGAAGGAGCGATTTGGCGGCTTGAGCAAGGGAAGCCATATTCAATCTCCTTAAGCCAGACCGGTGATCTTCAGGAACGTCGCGGTGGCGACGACCATGAACAGCGAGATCGGCAGGAACACTTTCCAGCCCAGGCGCATCAGCTGGTCATAGCGATAGCGCGGCACGAACGCCTTTACCATGGCGAACATGAAGAAGCAGAAGCACAGCTTGAGCACGAACCAGATAACGCCCGGCACCCAGTTGAGGAACCACACATCGACGGGCGGCAGCCAGCCACCGAGGAAGAGTATGGTGGTCAGCGCGCACATCAGCGTGATGGCGACATATTCGCCGAGGAAGAACAGCAGGAACGGCGTCGAGGAATATTCGATCATGTGACCGGCGACGAGTTCCGATTCCGCCTCGACCAGATCGAAGGGCGGGCGGTTGGTCTCCGCAAGTGCAGAGATGAAGAAGATGACGAACATCGGGAAGAGGCCGAGCCAATGCCAGTCGAGGAACGAGCTTGGCAGGCCCATCATCGTGCCGAGGCCGGTATTCTGCGAAAGCACGATATCCGTCAGATTGAGCGAACCGACGCAAAGCAGCACGGTGACGATGACGAAACCGATGGAGACCTCGTAGGAAACCATCTGCGCTGCTGAGCGCAGGGCACCAAGGAACGGATATTTCGAGTTCGACGCCCAGCCGCCCATGATCACGCCGTAAACCTCAAGCGAGGAGATGGCGAAGATATAGAGGATGCCGACATTGATGTTGGCGATGGCCCAACCCGCATTGACGGGGATTACCGCCCATGTCGCCAGCGCCAGAACGGCGGAGACGAGCGGCGCGAGCAGGAAAACCGCCTTGTTGGCGCCGGACGGGATGATCGGCTCCTTGACCACGAACTTCAAAAGATCGGCGAAAGACTGGAGCAGGCCCCAGGGGCCGACGACATTCGGGCCGCGGCGCAACTGCACGGCCGCCCAGACCTTGCGGTCGGCATAGAGCAGATAGGCCACGATGACGAGCAGCACGACGAGCAGCACGACCGACTTCAACGCGATAATCAGCGCCGGCAAGACGTATGTTGCGAAAAAACCGTCCATTTTCGTTTCTTTCCCTGCCTGCTTACTCGGCCGCCTGCCTGAAGCTGCCCTGGGCCAGCGCGGAACATTCGGCCATGACGGCCGATGCCCGCGCGATCGGGTTTGTCAGATAGAAGTCTTTGATCACGGAAGCAAATGCGCCCTTGCCAGTATTGGCGCTTTTTGCCCCAAGTGCGACAATATCGTCCGCGTTGCCACGCTCGATCGCGTCGATTGCGGCGAGATGCGGATATTCTGCATAAAGCAATGCACGCAGCGCGGCCAGCGAATCGAACGGAAGCCTGTGGCCCAGCACGTCGGAAAGCGCGCGCAGGATAGCCCAATCCTCCTTGGCCTCGCCCGGCGCGAAGCCGGCGCGGCTGGTCATCTGCACCCGGCCCTCGGTATTGACGAACGTGCCCGACTTTTCCGTATAGGCCGCGCCCGGCAGGATAACGTCGGCTGCATGAGCGCCGGCATCGCCATGGGTGCCGATATAGACCGTAAAGGTGTCGCCCTTGGCCGAAAGGTCGATCTCGTCCGCGCCCAGCAGAAACAGCACGTCAAGACCACCAACCATTTCGGCCGCGATCTTGCCTTCCGAGCCGGGCATGAAGCCGATGTCGAGTCCGCCGACGCGGGCGGCAGCCGTGTGGAGAACGGCAAAGCCATTCCACTCGGCGCTTGCAGCACCGACCTTCGATGCGAGTTTCGCGGCCAGCACCAGCGCATCCCTGCCGCCTTCGCCCTGCAATGCACCCTGGCCGATCAGGATCAGCGGATGCTTGGCGTTCTCCAGCACAGAATAAAACTCGCCCTTGCCGCCGGTCAGGTCGCGCAGCGTGTCCATGCCCGCACCGAGATAGGCGTAATCATAGCGCAGATCCGCTTCCTCGCCGATGAGAGCGATCGGGAAATGGCCCTGACGCTGGCGCTTGCGGATGCGGGCATTGAGCACCGATGCCTCGAAGCGCGGGTTGGAGCCGATGATCAGCAGCGCATCGGCATCTTCAATGCCTTCGATGGTCGGGTTGAAAATATAGGACGCGCGGCCAAGCGAGGGATCGAGCGCGACCCCGTCCTGACGGCAGTCGATATTCTTCGAGCCAAGCGAGGCGAGAAGGCCCTTGAGCGCATACATCTCCTCAACGCTGGCGAGATCGCCCGCGATTGCGCCGATCCTGTCGCCCGAGGTCGCGGTAACAGCCTGCCTGATCGCGGCGAATGCCTCGTTCCAGCTTGCAGCCTGCAGCCGACCGTTGCGGCGGACATAAGGGCGATCGAGGCGTTGCGTGCGCAGCCCGTCCCAGATGAAGCGGGTCTTGTCGGAAATCCATTCCTCGTTCACCGCCTCGTTGACGCGGGGCAGGATGCGCATCACCTCGCGGCCACGCGTATCGACGCGGATGGCCGAGCCGACCGCGTCCATCACATCGATGGATTCTGTCTTCGACAGTTCCCACGGGCGAGCCTGGAAGGCATAGGGCTTGGAAGTCAAAGCGCCGACCGGGCACAGATCGATGACGTTGCCCTGGAGTTCGGAGGTCATGGCGCGTTCGAGATAGGTAGTGATCTCGGCGTCCTCGCCACGGCCGATGAGGCCGAGCTCGGAAATGCCCGCCACCTCGGTGGTGAAGCGGACGCAGCGCGTGCAATGGATGCAGCGCGTCATGATCGTCTTGACCAGCGGGCCGATATATTTGTTCTCGACGGCGCGCTTGTTCTCGCGATAACGCGAATTTTCAGCGCCGAAGGCCATGGCCTGATCCTGCAGATCGCATTCGCCGCCCTGATCGCAGATCGGGCAATCCAGCGGATGGTTGATCAGCAGGAACTCCATCACGCCTTCGCGGGCCTTCTTGACCATCGGCGTGTTGGTGAAGATTTCCGGCGTCTCGCCGTTCGGACCCGGGCGCAGGTCGCGCACGCCCATGGCGCAGGAGGCCGCCGGCTTCGGCGGTCCGCCCTTCACCTCGACCAGACACATGCGGCAATTGCCGGCAATGGAAAGGCGCTCGTGGAAGCAGAAGCGCGGCACTTCCGCGCCCGCATCCTCGGCCGCCTGCAACAGCGTATAGTGATCGGGAACCTCGATCTCTCTGCCGTCAACCTTGATTTTTGCCATCATTTGCCCCCATTGAGGCGCGCCGCCTCGTAGGCTTGAAAGAGATCGCTAACTGCGATGCCGTTGATGATCATCATCGCCCCCTACTCCGCCGCTTCCAGCGCGATATTGCGGCTGTTCACGGCGTTGCGGCTATAGTCGTCGATCCGCTTTTCGATTTCCGGACGGAAATTGCGGATGAGCCCCTGGATCGGCCAGGCAGCCGCATCGCCGAGCGCGCAGATCGTGTGGCCTTCCACCTGCTTGGTGACGTCGAGCAGCATGTCGATCTCGCGGCGCTGCGCGTTGCCGGTGACCATGCGCTCCATGACCCGCCACATCCAGCCGGTGCCTTCGCGGCAGGGCGTGCATTGGCCGCAGCTCTCATGCTTGAAGAACTGCGACAGGCGGGCGATCGCCTTGATGATATCGGTGGATTTGTCCATCACGATGACGGCGGCGGTGCCGAAGGAGGATTTGACCTCGCGCAGACCGTCGAAATCCATCGGGCAATCGATGATGTCCTCGGCCTTCACCACCGGGCAGGACGCGCCGCCGGGAATGACCGCCAGGAGATTATCCCAGCCGCCACGGATGCCGCCCGCATGCTGCTCGATCAGTTCGCGGAAGGTGATGCCCATCACCTCCTCGACCGTGCAGGGCGTGTTCACATGACCGGAGATCATATAGAGCTTGGTGCCGACATTGTTTGGCCGGCCGAGCGACGAGAACCATGCGGCACCGCGGCGCAGGATGGTCGGCGCGACGGCGATGGATTCGACGTTGTTGACCGTCGTCGGGCATCCATAAAGGCCGACATTGGCCGGGAATGGCGGCTTGAGGCGGGGTTGGCCCTTCTTGCCTTCAAGGCTTTCGAGAAGAGCGGTCTCCTCGCCGCAGATATAAGCGCCGGCGCCATGGTGGAGATAGATATCCATGTCCCAGCCGCATTTGTTGTCCTTACCCAGCAGGCGGGCTTCATAGCAGTCGTCGATCGCCCGCTGCAGCGCCTCGCGCTCGCGGATATATTCACCGCGGATATAGATATAGGTCACATGCGCGCCCATGGCGCAGCCCGCGATGACGCAGCCCTCGAGCAGCGTGTGCGGATCGTGACGCATGATGTCACGGTCCTTGCAGGTGCCGGGCTCGGATTCGTCGGCATTGACCACGAGATAATGCGGGCGGCCGTCGCTTTCCTTCGGCATGAAGGACCATTTCAGGCCGGTCGGGAAGCCCGCGCCGCCGCGTCCGCGCAGGCCCGACGCCTTCATCTCATTGATGATCCAGTCACGGCCCTTGTCGATCAGGCCACGGGTGTTGTCCCACCGGCCGAGCGCCATCGCGCTTTTCAGCGACTCGCCGTGCTGGCCATAGATATTGGTGAAGATGCGATCCTTATCAGCCAGCATGTCTCACCTATTGTCCCGATCAATTCGTTTCATCATTGCGAACGCCGCATCGTTTCCCATCGCAAGCGATACCGCTTGGCTGTAAATGCTTATACCGGCTTCTTGCCGAAAACCCTGACATATTCGGCGACGCCGCCCTTGGCCAAGGCCTTGGCCTGCTTCACCCAGTCCTCGCGCTCGATCCGGCCCTTGAACTTGAGATAGCCATCGACCCAGTCGCGCTCAGGCTTCTTCCACGCGGCGACCTGCGCGTAGGTGTAGATGCCGAGCTCGTGCAGGATGCCCTCGATCTTGGGGCCGACGCCTGAGATCAGCTTCAGATCGTCAACCTCAGCCGGCCTCTCTATGCCGACTGGACGGTCCTTGTCGTCCAGCGAGCGACCCGGCGCGGAAGAGGTCCTGCTCCCGGCAGCCTTGCTCATTTTGCCCCGTGACGGCGTCAGATCGGCGTCGGATGCATCCTGGGCAGCGCCGACAGCGCCCACCGGACGATACTTGTCATCCTGCGAAAAGCCTGGCGCGGGGGACGTGGACGCCTTGTCCTCGGCTGCCTTGCTCACCTTGACGGACGATGGCGACTTGATCGCTTCGCTGGTCTCTGCGGAATGGGTCTTGGGCCTTGCGGCCTCCGACGGCGGCAGATCGGCGTCGGCAGCCGCTACCCTTTGACCGTTTTTTGCAGCCTTCGGCTTCACTGCAACATTGTCGTTCAGCGACGTCAGGCCGCCGGCCGGCGCCGAGAAGACGCGATCGATCTGCGGACCGGGCTTCACTTCGTCGCCCCTGCCCGCCTCGAAGGCATCGATAATCTCCTCAAGACGCTCAGGCGTCAGATCCTCATAGGTATCCTTGAAAATCATGACCATGGGAGCGTTGACGCAGGCGCCAAGGCACTCGACCTCTTCCCACGACAGCGTTCCGTCCGCGTTGGTCTCGAACGGCTCATGATTGATCTTGTGCTGACAGACCTTCTTCAGCTCTTCCGCGCCGCGCAGCATGCAGGGCGTCGTGCCGCAGAGCTGGATATGGGCGCGGGTGCCGACCGGCTTCAACTGGAACTGCGTATAGAAGGTCGCAACCTCCAGAACGCGGATCAGCGGCATGTCGAGCATCTGCGCAACATACTCGATGGCTGCGCGGGTGACCCAGCCTTCCTGCTCCTGCGCACGCATCAGGAGCGGAATGACAGCCGATTGCTGACGTCCTTCCGGATATTTCCTGATGACCTGCTCGGCCCACACGCTGTTTGCGCGATTGAACGAGAAGGCAAGCGGCTGAACGGAATCATCTGCGAGACGGCGAACGGACATCAGCGATCAACCTCACCAAACACGATATCGAGCGAGCCGAGGATTGCGGATACGTCGGCAAGCATATGGCCACGGCACATGAAATCCATGGCCTGGAGATGAGCAAAGCCCGGCGCGCGGAACTTGCAGCGATAGGGCTTGTTGGTGCCGTCGGAGACGAGATAGACGCCGAATTCGCCTTTCGGCGCCTCGACGGATGCATAGACCTCGCCTTCGGGCACGCGGTAGCCCTCGGTATAGAGCTTGAAGTGCTGGATGAGCGCTTCCATCGAACGTTTCATCTCGCCGCGCTTCGGCGGCACGATCTTATGGTCCGAATTGGCGACCGGACCGGTCGAATCCTTGCCCAGAAGCAGATCGACGCATTGGCGCATGATGCGAACCGACTGGCGCATCTCTTCCATGCGGATCAGATAGCGGTCGTAGCAATCGCCATTCTTGCCGACGGGGATGTCGAATTCCATTTCCGGGTAGCATTCATAGGGCTGCGACTTGCGCAGATCCCATGCCGCGCCGGAACCGCGAACCATCACGCCGGAGAAACCCCAGGCCCAAGCCTCTTCCAGCGTGACCACGCCGATATCGACGTTACGCTGCTTGAAAATGCGGTTGGGGGTGATGAGGTCGTCAAGATCCTTCAACGTATTCAGGAACGGATCAATCCACTTGCCGATATCCTCGACCAGCTTCTGCGGAATATCCTGATGTACGCCGCCCGGGCGGAAATAGGCCGCATGCATGCGTGCACCCGAGGCACGCTCGTAGAAGACCATCAGTTTCTCGCGCTCCTCGAAGCCCCAGAGCGGCGGGGTAAGCGCGCCCACGTCCATGGCTTGCGTAGTGACGTTGAGAAGATGGTTGAGAATGCGGCCGATCTCGGAGAAGAGAACGCGGATCACCTGGCCGCGCCTGGGCACCTCAATGCCGAGCAACCGCTCGACAGCGATCGCATAGGCATGTTCCTGGTTCATCGGCGCAACGTAATCGAGACGGTCGAGATAGGGCACCGCCTGCAGGTAGGTCTTGGCCTCCATCAGCTTTTCGGTGCCGCGATGCAGCAGGCCGATATGCGGATCGACGCGCGCGACCACCTCGCCGTCCAGTTCCAGCACCAGGCGCAGAACGCCGTGCGCGGCCGGATGCTGCGGGCCGAAATTGATGTTGAAGTTGCGGACCTGTGTCTCAGCCATTCTTTGTCGCCTCAGTTCGCCTTGGCTTTTTCATCGCCGGGCAGAACGTAATCCGTTCCCTCCCACGGAGAGAGAAAATCGAAGTTGCGGAATTCCTGCCGCAGTTCGACCGGTTGGTAGACGACGCGCTTCAACTCGTCGTCATAGCGCACTTCCACGAAGCCAGTGAGCGGGAAGTCCTTGCGCAGCGGATGCCCCTCGAAGCCGTAATCCGTGAGGATGCGGCGCAGATCGGGGTGGCCGGAAAACAGGATGCCGTACATGTCGTAGGCTTCGCGCTCAAACCAGTCAGCGCCCGGATAGACCGATGTCGCTGAAGGAACAGGCGTGTCCTCGTCGGTCTCGACCTTGATGCGGACACGCAAATTCTGGCGCGGCGACAGGAGATGATAGACGACATCGAACCGCCGGGCGCGCGAGGGATAATCGACGCCGCAAATATCGATGAACGCCACGAACTGGCACTGAACGTCGTCGCGCAGGAATGTCAGAGTGGTGATCAGCTTGTCGACCGGCACCGTCAGCACCAGTTCACCAAAGCTCAGCGCGATATCGTCGATACCGCTGCCGAGACGCTCCTCCAGATAGAGCTTGAGATCGCCGAGGGCTTCCTCGTTCATGCAGCCTCTCCTATCGCTCGATCGTGCCGGTACGGCGGATCTTCTTCTGCAGGAGAAGAATGCCGTAAAGCAGCGCTTCCGCCGTGGGCGGGCAACCGGGCACGTAGATATCCACCGGCACGACGCGGTCGCAGCCGCGCACCACCGAATAGGAATAATGATAATAGCCGCCGCCATTGGCGCACGAACCCATGGAGATGACGTAGCGCGGCTCGGGCATCTGGTCATAGACCTTGCGCAGCGCCGGCGCCATCTTGTTGGTCAGCGTGCCGGCGACGATCATGACGTCGGACTGGCGCGGCGAGGCGCGCGGCGCGATGCCGAAGCGCTCGGCATCGTAGCGCGGCATGGAAATGTGCATCATCTCCACCGCGCAGCAGGCGAGGCCGAAGGTCATCCACATCAGCGAACCGGAACGCGCCCAGGTGACCAGCGCGTCCGACGAGGTGACAAGAAAACCCTTGTCGGACAACTCATTGTTCAACTCGCCGAAGAAGGCATCGTCCGAACCGATCGGCTTGCCCGTGTTGGGATCGATGATTCCCTTGGGGCGCGGCGCGACGAGCGTGGCACTGCTATCGGTCAATCCCATTCCAGCGCTCCTTTTTTCCATTCATAGACGAAGCCGATGGTCAGCACGGCAAGGAACACCATCATCGACCAGAAACCGAACCAGCCTATGGAACCGAAGGATACGGCCCAGGGGAACAGGAAAGCGACTTCGAGATCAAAGATGATGAAGAGAATCGACACCAGATAAAACCGGATATCGAACTTCATGCGCGCGTCGTCGAAGGCGTTGAACCCGCACTCATAGGCCGACAATTTTTCAGGGTCCGGCTGCCGGTAGGCAACAAGGAAGGGGGCGACAAGCAGCGCCAGACCGATCACCAGCGCAACGCCAACGAAAATGACGATGGGCAGGTAGGAACTCAAAAGTTCGTTCATGATCCTTTTCCGCCTTTTGAAACGAGGCTGTTTCGCCTGTCATAAGCCTTTTGCCGGCCACGAACATGCGACACATTGCACCTGTACAGGCCCTCACCCGAGCAGCTTCAAAAGGCATGCCGTGCGAAACTAAGCGTGATTGCGGCGAGGGTTAGCGCAGAGCCGTCCATGGCGCAAGCCCATAGACAGGCAATCAGCCGTGGACTTTTTTGCCCCATCCTTAACGATATGCGGCCCGAGACACCTGCACGCCCGCATCCCTGAGTGCATATAGGATAAGGGATGCGGCAACACTACCACCCACGGCTCATAAAAACACCGGAATTCGAACATGTAAGCGCCCGGGTCAAACGAATGCCTGCGCCGAGGCGGAAGGACCACAGCCGAACAAATGTTTCTGCACGTAAATTTACGTTTCAAATGTTCGTGATGCTCACCGGACCCATGCGTCACATATAGAGACACATCCGTGTGATATCAGAACTCGGAAGCAAAAGAGGGAGGCGATTTGAAGAGGGGAAGCGCCACTTTTCCTAAGCATGAAAAGTGGCGCGAGTGACGGGGCTCGAACCCGCGACCTCCGGCGTGACAGGCCGGCACTCTAACCAACTGAGCTACACCCGCGCATTTTCCGGCCGGCGTTTCGTCCGGCGTGAGCGGTCGTTTAAGGGGTTCGCCGACACCTGTCAACGATCTTCATGCGGAAATTTTGAAGAAAGTTTTGGACGCCCGGAAACATGGGCATCCCAACTCGCGCGACCGGGTGGAACGCATGAATCGGCTCAAGGGATGTATCGCCATCTCTCCGCCCGGCGCCGATGAAGGTCATAGGTATCGAATCGAAAATGGGCAGGCCGCCCCATTTCCCTCAACGGATTTGCCATCCTGCCGCACTTGCCTCTTGCACTTGTCGCACGAATTGCCTAAACGCTGCGAACACACGCTGCTTACAGGGCAGTCGGGCGATTAGCTCAGTTGGTAGAGCGCTTCGTTTACACCGAAGATGTCGGCAGTTCGAGCCTGTCATCGCCCACCATTTTTTCAAAACACTTAGCGAAACACGGCGCGCGCGCGCCGGACAGAAACTCCCGGAGCGGCGAAGCTACCCGGACTGTTGCGGCGCCTCTCCGTCACGATGGCGTGGCTGCCGGTTCCCGGCGTCAACGTCCGCGATGGGCTTATGCACGTTGTTCAACCGCATCGCCGGACGGCCCGTTAGAGCCGAATCACATATTCCTTGCGAGTCGTTTCAAGAACTTGCCACGTTCCCTTGAAGCCAGGGCGCAGGATGAAGCTGTCGCCGGCGCGGAGCGTGACCGCCGGGCCGTCTTCCTCCGTAATGATCGAGACGCCCGAGAGGATGTGGCAGAATTCCCATTCGTCGTACTGGATGCGCCATTTGCCCGGCGTCGCCTCCCATATGCCGGCATAGAGGCCGCCTTCGGCCTCCTCCAAGTTCCATGTGCGGAATTTCGGATTGCCGGAGAGAACGCGGTCGGCGGGAGGAGCACCCTCCTCCGCCGCGCCTGTGTTGTTCATATCGATCGGGAGAAAGAGCGGGTGTGCGGCCACGTTCAGCCCACCTTCGCCAGCGCCTGTTCGAGATCGGCGACGATATCGTTGGCGTCCTCGATGCCGATGGAAAGGCGGACCACATCGGGCCCCGCCCCCGCCGCGATCTTCTGTTCGTCGGTGAGCTGGCGGTGCGTCGTCGAGGCAGGGTGGATGACGAGCGAGCGCGTATCGCCGATATTGGCGAGGTGCGAGAAAAGTTCGAGGCTGCCGACGAGCTTGACGCCGGCGTCATAGCCGCCCTTCAAGCCGAAGGTCAGCACCGCGCCGCCGCCCTTGGGCGAATATTTCTGCTGCAGCGCGTGATATTTGTCCGTGGGCAGGCCGGAATAGCTGACCCAGGCGATTTTTTCATGCTTCTCAAGCCAGCTTGCGACGACAAGCGCATTGTCGCAATGGCGCTGCATGCGCAATGGCAGTGTCTCCACGCCGGTCAGAAGCTGGAAGGCGTTGAATGGCGAAATCGCCGGTCCGAGATCGCGCAGCCCGAGGACGCGGGCGGCGATGGCGAAGGCTATATTGCCGAAGGTCTGGTGCAGCACCATTCCCGCATATTCCGGGCGCGGCTCGGAGAGAAGCGGATAATTGCCCGATTTCGACCAGTCGAACGTGCCGCCATCGACAATGATGCCGCCCATGGAATTACCGTGGCCGCCGATGAACTTGGTCAGCGAATGGACGACGATATCGGCGCCATGCTCAATGGGGCGGATGAGATAGGGAGAGGCCAGCGTGTTGTCGACGATAAGCGGCAGGCCATGCTTGCGCGCGACAGCCGCCAGCGCCTCGATATCAACGACGATGCCGCCGGGATTGGCGATGCTTTCGACGAAGATGGCCCGGGTGCGCTCGTCGATTTGGGCTTCGAAGGACGCGGGGTCGTCGGTATCGGCCCAACGCACCTGCCAGCCGAACGACTTGAAGGCCTGGCCGAACTGGTTCATCGAGCCGCCGTAAAGTTTGTTGGCCGCGACGAAATTATCGCCCGGCTGCATCAGCGTGTGGAAGATCAGCAGTTGGGCCGCATGGCCGGAAGCAGTCGCCAGCGCCGCAGTGCCGCCTTCCAGCGCCGCGATTCGCTCCTCCAGCACCGCAGTCGTCGGATTGGTGATGCGGGTATAGATATTGCCGAAGGCCTGCAGGCCGAAAAGCGCTGCCGCGTGATCGGCATCCTCGAAGACGAAGGATGTGGTCTGGTAGATGGGCGTGGCCCGCGCGCCGGTCGTCGGATCCGGCTTGGCTCCGGCGTGAACGGCAAGGGTTTCGATTCCTGGGGTGCGTCTGACCATAGTTCCTCCTTGATAGGCTTCTGCCTGTTCTTCGGCACACTATGGCCAGCGCTTTTCCGAAATCAAAGCAATTCATTCCAGAAAACGTGAGGGAGGAAGAAATACAGGCCCCGCAACCGCAGGAATCCCAGCGCCTCAGCTGATGAGCCTGGGATATTCGATCGCCGGGCAGCGGTCCATCACGACCTTGATCCCCGCCTCGGCGGCACGCGCCGCGGCTTTGTCGTCGCGAACGTCGAGCTGCGTCCACAGCACTTTCGGCAGCGGTTCGAGCGCCAGCATTTCCTCGACAATCCCCGGCAGCGCCTCCGATGCGCGGAAGACATCCACCATGTCGATCCCCTCCCCGATATCGGCAAGGCGGGCATAGGTCTTCTGCCCCTGGATCTCCTTGCCCACATGTCCTGGATTGACCGGGATGACGCGGTAGCCTCGCGCCAGGAGAAAAGCCATGACCGAAAAGCTCGGACGTATCTCCTTCGGCGATGCGCCGACCAGCGCGATGGTCTTCACCGAGCGGAGGATATCGAGAATGTATTCGTCGGAGTAAGTCATTTTCTCACGCGCCTTCCATCTCTTGCTGGCATTCTTGCTGGCGTTTATCGATGATTACGCCAACGATAGGGATATCCGGAGGATATATGGATCACAGGCCGCTTCGCAAACTTGCACCAGTGATGGACATCGAGGAGTTGAACCGCTTCATCGAACGAGAGTTTCCGCAGGTCAATGCAGGAAGCCCGCCCGGTCGTCCCACCTTTTCGATTCTGGCGGTCGGCGAAGGCATGGCATCGATGCGGCTTGAGGCGGATGAACGGCACTTGCGTCCCGGCGGCACGGTTTCAGGACCCAGTCTCTTTGCCCTTGCCGATATCACTGCCTATGTGGCGATCCTCGCCCATATCGGACCGGTGGCATTGGCGGTGACGACGAACCTCAACATCAATTTCCTGCGCAAGCCATCGTCGGACCGGATCGATGCCGTCTGCCGCATCCTCAAACTGGGCAAGCGTCTGGCCGTGGTGGAGATATCGATGATCAGCTCTGCCGACGGTGAATTGCTGGCGCATGCGACAGCCACCTACTCCATTCCACCTATTAAGGGCCAATTCGATACGGTATTATAATACCAAATTTCCAACACATTGTTTTCATTGATTTATTTCACGCACCCTTGTAAATAAGCGCTTGACGCAATGCCGACATGCGTGTATCTGGCCGCACGGATGCGGAAAGTTTCGGCTTTGCGCATCCTTTGTTGTTCCCCCACGGCTTTGGCCGAGGAACAACGCAAGCAACAAAAAATGCCTTCCCAGTGAAGGATATTCAAGGATCAAATTCATGACAACCTTCTCCCAGAAGCCGGCAGAAGTGGTGAAGAAGTGGGTGCTGATCGACGCCGAGGGTCTCGTCGTCGGCCGTCTCGCCTCGATCGTCGCCAATCGCCTGCGCGGCAAGCATAAAGTCACCTTCACCCCGCATGTCGATGATGGCGACAATGTCATCATCATCAATGCAGGCAAGATCGCCCTGACCGGCAAGAAGTTCACCGACAAGGTTTATTACTGGCATACCGGCTATCCCGGCGGCATCAAGGAGCGCACTGCGCGCCAGATCCTCGAAGGCCGTTTCCCGGAGCGCGTCGTCGAAAAGGCCATTGAGCGCATGATTCCGCGCGGACCTCTCGGCCGCCGCCAGATGAAGAACCTGCGTGTCTATGCCGGCGCCGAGCATCCGCACGAAGCTCAGCAGCCTGAAGTCCTCGATATCGGCTCGCTGAACCGCAAGAACAAAAGGATCGCATAATCATGGCTGAGCAGCTCAACTCGCTCGAAGAACTCGGCAATGTCGCAGGCACTGCGAAGGCCGAAGCAGCCGCACCGGTTCACGTCCAGAAGCTCGACGCCCATGGCCGCGCCTATGCGACCGGCAAGCGCAAGGATGCGGTCGCCCGCGTCTGGATCAAGCCCGGCTCGGGCAAGATCATCGTCAACGACAAGGAATTCGGCGCGTATTTCGCACGCCCGGTGCTGCAGATGATCCTGCAGCAGCCGGTCATCGCGGCCAATCGCGCAGGTCAGTATGACGTGATTGCCACCGTTGCAGGCGGCGGCCTCTCCGGCCAGGCCGGCGCAGTGCGTCACGGCATCTCCAAGGCGCTGACCTATTACGAGCCCGCCTTGCGCGCGGTTCTCAAGAAGGGTGGCTTCCTGACCCGCGACAGCCGCGTGGTCGAGCGAAAGAAGTACGGCAAGGCGAAGGCCCGTCGTTCGTTCCAGTTCTCCAAGCGCTAATCGGCGTTTCAGAACGGAGTTGGAAAAGCGGGCCTTCGGGTCCGCTTTTTTGTTGCGTGTGAATACGGTATGCAGTCCAAAGCTTTTTGAATGAAACCATTGTGGTATTCGCCCCCCTCTGTCCTGCCAGCGTTTAAGACTCGAGGAAGACTCCCATGCCGCCGAAATCCATCGATCACGCCTTTACCGCCCGCAGCCTTACCGGCGCCGCAACGGACCCGACCTATGCGGGGGCGTTGTCGTTCATGCGGCGGCGCTATACCAAGAACCTGACGGGCGCTGATGCGGTCGTGTGGGGCATTCCCTTCGATGCGGCGGTGTCCAATCGGCCCGGCGCGCGGTTCGGGCCGCAGGCGATTCGGCGGGCGTCCGCCATTTTCGATAATGACCCGCAATATCCCTTCAGCCGCGATCTTTTCGCCGATCTGGCAGTGACCGATTATGGCGATTGCCTGCTCGATTACGGTAATCACCAGAAGACGCCCGCGACGATCGAGCGGGAAGCGGCGAAGATCCTGAAATCGGATGCGTTCCTGCTGTCGCTCGGCGGCGATCATTTCGTCACCTGGCCATTGCTCAGGGCGCATGCAGCCAAATACGGGCCGCTGGCGCTGGTGCAGTTCGATGCGCATCAGGATACCTGGTTTGACGATGGCAAGCGCATTGATCACGGCTCTTTCGTTGGTCGCGCCGCGAGGGACGGCGTGATCGATCCCGCCCATTCGATCCAGATCGGCATCCGTACCCATGCGCCCGAGGATTGCGGCATCAAGCTTATCCACGGTCATGAGGTCGAGGACATGTCGGCTGCTGCGATAGCCGAGGCGATTCGCCAGCGGACCGCCGGACGCAAGGTCTATCTGACCTTCGACATCGACTGCCTCGACCCCGCCTATGCGCCGGGCACGGGCACGCCTGTTGCCGGAGGGCCCTCCTCGGCCAAGATATTGTCGGTGCTGCGCCAGCTAGGCGACCTTGACGTGGTCGGCGCCGATGTCGTCGAGATTGCGCCCGCCTATGATCATGCCGATATAACGGCAATCGCAGGGGCGACGATCGCCATGTACTATCTGGGTCTGCTTGCGGAGAAAAAAGCGCGACGATGAAGCCCTCGAGCATCGATTCAAGCGCTTGGGAAACTGAATCCAAACATTTCCGCATCATTTTGAAAAATATGGACTAAAGGCAAAAGACAATGAAACCGAAGATCTTCATTGATGGCGAACACGGCACCACGGGCCTGCAGATCAGGACACGGCTTGCGGCCCGCGACGATCTCGACGTGCTGTCGATCCCCGAGGCCGAGCGGCGCAACAAGGACATGCGCGCCGATTATTTGCGCGCCGCTGATATCGCCATCCTCTGCCTGCCGGACGATGCCTCGCGCGAAGCCGTATCGCTGCTCGAAGGGCATAATGCGACACGCATCATCGATACATCGACGGCGCATCGCGTCCATCCGGACTGGGCTTATGGTTTTGCGGAACTCGCCAAGGGACAACGCGGGCGGATCGCCGAAGCGCGCCTTGTCTCCAATCCCGGCTGTTATCCCACGGGCGCCATCGCGCTCGTCCGCCCGTTGCGCGATGCGGGCCTGCTTCCCGCCGACTATCCCGTCAGCGTCAACGCCGTCTCCGGCTATACCGGCGGCGGCAAGCAGATGATTGCGCAGATGGAAGACAAGAACCACGCGGATCATCTGGCGGCGAACAATTTCCTCTACGGCCTGCCGCTGCGCCACAAGCACGTTGCGGAACTGGAGATGCACGGCCGGCTCGACCGCCGCCCGATCTTCAGCCCCAGCGTCGGCCGCTTCCCGCAGGGCATGATTGTGCAGGTGCCGCTGTTCCTCGGCGGCCTCGACGGCCCGGCGTCGCTCGAAAAGCTGCATGCGGTCCTGACCGAACATTATGCCGGCCAAGATATCGTGGAGGTGGTGCCGCTGGCGGAGAGCGCCAAGCTTCCTCGCGTCGATGCCGAAGAACTGGCGGGCAGCGATCGCATGAAGCTCTATGTCTTCGGCACGGAAGGCGATGGACAGGTCAATCTTGTCGCGCTGCTCGACAATCTCGGCAAAGGCGCCTCGGGCGCCGCCGTCCAGAACATGAACCTGATGCTCGGAAAGGCTTGATGGACGCAACGCCGGTATTTCCCGCTGAATGGAATATCGGCTCGTTCGAGCCGTTGGCGGACACGCATTCGAGCCATGTCTGGAAGGTAGAGAGCGGGAAACATCCGGGCACGCCGCTGGTCGTCAAGAAGCTGAAGCCCGCCGGAATGGAGGAGATGCGCGGGGCGCATTATCTTCGCTGGCGGGACGGCCACGGCGCGGCTCGGCTCTACGATCTTCAGGGCACCGCGATGCTGCTCGAATATGCGGGCAGCCATCATCTTGAAAAGCATCTGGACAAGGGCAAGGACGCGGAATGTCTCGACATTTTCGGGCAGGTGATTGCCGCATTGCACACGCCCGCCCCCTCGCCTATCCCTGCCGATTTACAACCGTTGGACAGGCATTTTTCCGGGCTGTTCGCGGTGGCCGGCGAAAGCCCGCTCTATGCGGAAGCCACGTCACTCGCCAAGCAACTGCTCGCCACACCGCACACGCCGATCCCGCTGCATGGCGACATCCACCACGAGAACATCATCGAGAGCCCGCGCGGCTGGCTGGCGATCGATCCACACGGTCTCGTAGGTGATGCGGCGTTCGATGTGGCCAATATCTTCTACAATCCGCTCGACCGGGACGATCTCTGCCTTGATCTCGCGCGGGCCAGGAGCATGGCGGAGCACTTCGCGCCCATCATCGACCGGCATCCGGCGTTCATCCTCGACTATGCCTTCGCCTATGGCTGCCTTTCCGCCGCATGGCACCGCGAAGACGGCAATGATGGGGATGAGACACGTGAGTTGAAGATCGCCGCAGCACTCAGAGAACTGCGCCTTTCTGCCTATCCCGCGTAAGCGCCCTTGCAGGCGCGCCAATGCGCCACGGCGAAGGCGAGGACCACCAGCGCGAAGGCCTGATGCGTCAGGCCCCAGTGGATCGGCACGCTCGCCAGAAGCGTGGCGACGCCGATGGCCGCCTGCACAAGGATCAGCCCCACCAGCAAAACCGCGCGGCGCGCATGGGTGGTACCCGGGGCGTCCCGCCAGGCCTGAACGGCGTGAAGCACCGCCAGAACCAGGATGGTATAGGCAAACATGCGGTGCACGAACTGCACTGTCTTCGGGTTCTCGAAGAGGTTGCGCCACCAGGGCGACTGGATGAACAGGTCGGACGGGATGACGGCGCCGTCCATCAGCGGCCAGGTGTTGTAGGTGAGGCCCGCGTGGAGGCCTGCCACCAGACCGCCGAGATAGATCTGCACCAGAACGGCGAACACCAGCCATCCGGCAAAGCGCGTGATGCCGCGTTCGGCCGGCCTTGCGGTATATGTCGCCAGCCCGCGCGCCACATAGAGCACAGCGGTTATGATGACGCAGGCGAGCGTCAGATGCGTGGCCAGCCGGTACTGGCTGACGCTGACACGTTCGCTCAAGCCGGAAGCGACCATCCACCAGCCGATTGCGCCTTGCAGGCCGCCAAGCGCCAATATGCCGAGGAGGCGCGGCTTCAGCCCGCGTTCCAGCCGTCCGGTGAGCCAGAAGAAGGCGAGCGGGATGGCCACGAGGAACCCGACGCCCCGCGCCAGGAAGCGATGCGCCCATTCCCACCAGAAAATGCCCTTGAATTCGCCAAGGCTCATTCCCTTGTTGATCTGCTCATATTGCGGGATCTGCTTGTATTTCTCGAATTCCTCGATCCATTCGGCATGGTTCAGCGGAGGAATGACGCCGTGGATCGGCTTCCATTCGGTGATGGAGAGGCCAGAGCCGGTCATGCGCGTCGCGCCGCCGACCATGACGATGGCGATGAGGACGAGGAACACGGCATAGAGCCAATAGCGCACCGCGCGCCGGTTGCGTGTCTCCTGCCCCGTCATCGAGACAAGTTTGCCGCCCAGTGCCGTTGCCGTCATGCCGATCACTCCATGCATTCTTTTTTAGCCACATGATCTTGTCCGAAAAGTCTACAACTTTTCAGGACCATGCTCTAAGGGCGGATAGGTGCCGCATCGCAGCCGTCATTACAAGAAGACACTACGCGACACGCCGTCGCGTTCCCGCTGGTCCGCTTTCCCCCTTTTCCTTTCATCCATGAAACGCTAGGAAAGCGCGAAATGAAAGTGAGATGCCGATGCCGGTAAGGCTGAAAAAACTGATCGGAACCTTTTTGCTCGTGGCGCTTGTGACGATCTATGCGCTGCTCGCCACGATCATAGCGGTCGCCCATCTCGGACAATCGAGCGGCTGGGTGCATCTCCTCTATTTTCTGTTTACCGGTATTCTCTGGATTCTCCCGGCGATGTGGATCATCTGGTGGATGGAAAAGCCGCCGCGTGAGAAAAACGGCTGAGCAAAACCGTCGATCATTCCTTCACCAATTGCTTTTATGAATCGCGTTCGGCGGACAATTGGAAGGGTGCGAAATGACCGGTAGCCTATCGCCTCGTATCCTCGGCGACATGAGCACGGCTCTCCCCCTGCTGGATGCGCCCGATCATCTTGTCGCCGGTCTCCCCCAATCGGTCGCGTGGGTGCGTAACTGGCATGCCCACGCCAATGCGGATTGCCTTGTCGCGGCGCTTTTCAACGGGGAAACGCCGGTGCTGCTGCTTCCGCTCGAGGTGGTGAAGTCGGGTTCGATCCGGCTGGCGCGGTTTCCCGGCGGCACCCATGCCAATTGCAATTTCCCCGTCCTGGCCCGTGATCACGCCGGAAGGATCGGCCGGAGCGATATTCGGGAACTGGCGCACGCCATCCACAAGGCACGGCCGGATATCGATGCGCTGCTTCTGGCAAGGCAGGTCGATGTTCTCGACGGGTTGAGCAATCCCCTCCTGCATATCGGCAAATCCGGTAATCCAAATCCCGTGCTTGCCGCCTCCCTTTCGTGCGGCTTCGATGCCGTTCTGGACCGCAGCAACGCCAAGCGCAAGCGCAAGAAGCATCGCCAGCATGCGCGCCGCTACGAAGAGGCGGGCGGTTACCGGATCGTCACGGCTTCATCTTCAGCAGAGGCCATCGCAATGCTCGACCGGTTTTTCGCGGTGAAGGCCGAGCGCTTCGCGCGAACCGGCGTCACCGACGTGTTTGCCGATGCGGGCGTGCGTGAATTTTTCCGTTCCTTGTTTGGGGAGGCGGCGGGCAAGAAACCCGACAGTTTCCAGATAAAGGCGCTCGAAGTGGCCGGCATCTCGCGCGCCATCATTGGAAAATCCTACTGGATGGGCGATCTGACGGTAGAATTCGGCGGCATCGCTGAGGACGATCTCGTTTCGGCCAGCCCGGGCGAGTTCCTCTTCTTCGAAGACATCATGCAAGCGTGCCGGGAAAGCGTCGCCATATACAGTTTCGGCATCGGCGACGAACCCTACAAGCGCGACTGGTGCGATATCGAACAGCCGCTCTATGACAGCATGACCGGTTTTACGCTGAGGGGCCGCGCTTACGCCGTCGCATTTCGGGCGCGGAACGCTGTCGCGACAGCGATCAAGAAGAACGCCCGGATCTGGGCCGTGGCCAAGAAACTGCGCGGCCTGCGCGCCGGAGGCCCGCAGCACTCATAGCGCAGCATGCGGACCCGGATGTCCTTCGCCGGATGGCGGTGTCGGCAAGATCGTATCGGCGTCGGTGAGGATGAGAACGTCCTCAAATCCGTTTTCATCCAGATCCAGAGCCGAAAGCGCCACAGCATTGTCGTCGGGATCGACCACGCTCAAAATGACCTGCGTGGCGGAACTGGTCAGCCTCCTGACATGGTCTGCGGTCGAGGGACCACATTCGACGATGACGATATCATAAGCGGCCTCCAGCGCATCGAGTATGATCGGCAGCCTGTCGACGGCGCGCATGGCGCGTTCGGGATCGGCAAGGCCGAGTGGCATGACATGCGCATCCGAATAATGATCGCTGTGGATGACTTCCGTAAACTGTTTTTCCGAGGCAAGAAGATCGGTGATGCCGGCGGCGGTCTTGCCGTCGAGCATCGCTCTGCTGATCGCGCCGGTCCCGGTCATGTCGATCAGGATGGAGCGCAGCTTCCTGTCGGCCAGTTCCCGGGTCAGATGCACCGATGCCGCTGAACCGTCGTCGCCTTCAGGCGATACGACAAGGCCGCGCGATACGCCAAGTTCGATCAGGCGCGAGGCGACGGTGTGAACGCTGTGCGGATTTTCCGGAACATCCTCGCCGATGGTGGTGTAGCTGTCATAGATCTGTTGGATCGTCTCCGCCGAGGGAGCGGGACGAGCCGGATTTTCCGCAACCGGGCTTGCCTTTTCGTCCGCTAGCGCGGCTGCGGAAGAGGCATACGCAGCCTCCCTGCCCGCCGGCATCTGGATTTCGTTTGCCGGCGCCTGCGGATCATTATCGACCGGCCGCATGGCGCGGCCGCTGAACAGCTCCCGCAGCAGCACGAAGATCGAAAGCAGGAGCAGGCCGGCGACAAATGTCGCGCTGACGATCGGCCAGGTCTTCGGGAAATAAGGCTCTGCCGGTGTTTCGGCGCGTGAAAACACGCGGGCGTCCACCGGCAGATAGTTGCGGTCGGTGCGCGATGCCGCTTCGCGATAACGCGTGAGATAGGTCTGGAGCAATTCACGCTGCGCCGTGGCTTCGCGTTCCAGCGCCCGCAGTTCGACCTCCTCATCGCCGGCGCGTGCAGCCTGCGCTTTCTTACCGTTCAATTCGCGGGTCAGCTCGGTCTCGCGCATCCTGGCGACGGAGGCCTCGTTTTCGAGACTTTCGAGGATCTTGCGGCCTTCGCCACGGATCTGCTGGTCAAGATCGGCCAGTTGCGAGCGCAAGGCCTTGATGCGCGGATGACCATCCAGAAGCGACGTGGAAAGGTCGGCGATTTGGGCATTGAGCTGGATCTGACGCTCGCGCAGGCGCTGCATCAGCCCCGACGAGACGATATCGGGCAATGTGTCGAGCGCTGCGCCCGTCTCGAGTGCCCTGCGGATGCTTGCCGCCTTCGCCTCGCTTGCAGCCCTGTTGGCGCGTACGCGCGAAAGCTCCGACGAGGTTTCGGACAGTTGCTGGGTGGCAAGGGTCGAATCGTTCTGGCCGACCAGGAGATCGGAGGAGGCCCGGTAATTGGCGACCTTGGCCTCCGCATCTTTCACGCGCTTGCTGAGATCGGCAATCTCCGGCTCGAGCCAGCCCGTGGCATCGTCGGTCGACTGCAGCTTGGCGGCGCGCTGGAGGGCGATGTATTCGTCGGCGATGGCGTTGGAGGCCTTTGCCGCCAAGGAAGGATCCTCGGATGAAAACTGCACGACGATCACCCGGGAATCGGGAACATTATAGACCTGGAGGTGCTTGCGCATCTCGCGCAGCATGTTTTCGTCGCCGGCAATCTGTGAAGGATCCTTCTTCAACCCGAGAGCAATCAGGCCGCGCGACAGGAGCGATGGTTTGCCGAATTCGTCCGTGTCGGCGAGATTGAGCCTGGCGCCGACTTTCTTCAGCAGATCGCTGGATGTCAGGACTTCCACCTGGCTCTTGACCCCCTCCTGATCGATAACCGGGCGATCGGCCGCCGTCTCGCCATTCGGCCGGGTGAAGATGGATTCGCGGGTTTCGATCAATATCCGGGTTTCTGCCTGGTATTCCGGCGTCGCCAGCAGGCAGAACAGGAGAGCAAGCGCAGCAAGAACCGCCGCGCCGCCCAGGATGAACAATCCGTTGCGCCGGAGGCTGGCGAAAAGAGCGCCCAAATCTATATCGACATCGTTCCCGACGGAGCCTGCGCCAGACATGAACCTACTCCACACCAGAGTGCCGCGCGTCCAATGGGCCGCGCAAAAGACGCTCTAACTCTTTAAAGCTACGCATCGTGCTTTCCAAAATCGATCCGGACTTTTTGGCCGAGGCTGTAGTCCCCATAGGGTAAACGCTTATGGTAACCATCGGGTTAAACTGCTGTTAGGCAATTGTTATTAGAGATTAGCGGCAGGTTAATGGCTCCGCGCGCACTGCTTGCTTTTCAAAAAACTAAACCTTTCAGGACATATCTTTACCCCCCATTAACCCTAATCATTCGATAACGGATGCTGGGAAGCGCGTCGGACGGTGACCATCATGTTTTATGTGATGTAAGAACGCCGGGCGCAGCGACAGAGGTTTCAAGCGGTGCAGACAATGCGAGTTTCTGGGCGAGTTTCTGAGCACATTTCTCGGCGATTTTCCGGGCGCATAATCCTGACTGCTCTCGGCGCGGCGCTTCTTGCCACCAGCGGATGCTCCAGCTATCACCCTGCGCCTGCCGCCTTCCATGCGGCGCTCAACCGGCCCTATATGCTCGATGCCGGCGACAGGCTGCGCATCACCGTTTTCGACCAGGCCGAT
>NZ_QOZG01000010.1 GCF_003335045.1 Paramesorhizobium salinisoli | reverse complement strand
AGACAGAGGGACAAATCACCAAGCTTAAGCTCATCAAGCGCCAAATGTACGGGCGTGGCAAACTCGATTTGCTCGAGGCACGTATCCTCGGAGCGACCTGATGTCACCGAGATTGCGTCAGAGCCAACATTCCGCGCCGTTTTCAGCAAGCCTACTCAGCCGAAGTACGCGGCGTCGTCGACGTTACGTGTGATGCGATACCAGACATCTTGATGGCAATTGCACACGCTCAAGACATCGCGCTTGACCATCCAACATCTGAGCAACGCGCGTCTACGCTGTCGATGTTCAAGAACCTGATTGCTGCCGCGCTAGAGAAGGGAAAGGCGCGTGATGAACTGCCGTCCATCCACATATATGCGAGCTTGCATGCGTCGCTTCGGTGGAACAAGGGACGCAAACTTCGCGCAAACGATCTCTATGATTTTCAACATGCGATTGCGGCGTTGGGATACGCTAACCTTTTCCTCACAGAGATGCCCAGTTCGTGAGACGGGATAAACTTCGCGCACAACTTGCCGACGTCGCGCGTGAGTTGCGCATGATCGATGTCATGACCGGACAAGGCGAGCTGAACCGTGATCAGCAAACGCCACGGTCCTAGCGGGGATGTCGCCGCCGCGAAATCGAGAAGGGCCTGGCCGTGACCGTCAGCGATGAGACGAGACACAACATCAAGCCCGACGCGCAGCCTAACCTCAGGCGGCCTCCGGCGCTGCAAGTCGCGCATCGCCGCATCGACTCCTGCAATGCGGAATACCGCTTCGACTAGGGCCGCTATGTCACGGTCCTCAATTTTCCATTCGACATGGCGTCCCTGAAATTCTCCATCCTTGCGCCGCGGGCGCTTGCTGACCCAAGCATCGTACATCCGAAGGTAATGAAGCGTACCGACGCGATCATCCTTCAAACTGGCGCTCAGCGCACAATGAGCGAGGACCGACCCGTGACTGGGAGCGCGGTCGCGATCGGGAAGCGTTCGCCGCAGCAGTGAGGGGCCGCTAAACTCGACTGAAAGGTCCACTTCCTTGTCAATGAGATCGTAGAAGGCTCCTTCGTCGTGCTGGGCTTCAGCCCCAATGAGAATGGTTTGTACTGCTTTGACAGTGTCGCCAGTTTCTCGGCACGTTGCGAGTGCAAGAGTCAGACGCCGAATTTGAATCTCGCGCCGTAGCAACGGATCTCCGACTGCCGCGACATGTCCATCCGCGTCGAGCACGGTGAAGATATCGGAGATGCGACCGGCCTTCACAAGAAAGTCGATGACGTATGTGCTGCAATACGCGTCGCTGCGATAATGCGACCAAAAGTACTCGGCGATGCGTGAAACGGTATCCGCCTGGTCGAGCTTTTCGTCTTCGCGAACGACGGCGCGGTGTAGGTGCCAATAGCTGTCGCCATGGCGGCGCATGTGCAGATCCAGCGCCTCCCGGAGGGTTGGCGGGTCGAGCCACGGGTCGAGCCACTCCTCAAATAAAGGCTTAGGAAATTCCTCGATGATGCGAGGTTTGGCGCCGGGCTTCTGCCGTGTCGACGCAGGTCTTGGCTCCGATTGCTCCCTAGGGCCAATTCGCAGGGCAGTGCCCGGCTTTTCTTTAGGCTGCCGCGGAGGACGGCCGTGTCGCGGACGTGGCTCGGAATCGCGAGCCTTTCGGATCTTGGCCGAAGGGCGATCAGCCGGACTTTGAGTGTTCCGTACAATCGCATCCAGAGCCGGTTCAATCACCGCCCTCGCGCCCCGAATAGCGTCCCTGTCGAGGCCACATTGAAGGGCGATTTCGTTCCAATCGTAGCCGCGCACCTTGCGAGGCGGCATTTGCGACTGGGCGATCAGACCGAGGAGAAATTCTTTGATCCGTGTGCTGTCCCGCGGGGGCAATGCGGGATCGACACGGAGGCGGCAGAAATCGGAGATCTTGCGGGCAAGCAGTTTGGTATGCGGAAGGTCAGGCATGTGAGTAGGCTATGAAGATTGTCCACGACGTTTGACGAAGGTCGCGGTCCTATCCGATTCGTCGCATCGGATGCCTAATCTCCTTGCCAATACGCTGGCACTGCCGATCGGACGGCTTTATGCTTCTGATGGAGCAGGCCGAGAGTGACGAGCCTATTTAAGCGCGCTTACGTTAGCATCTCCGTTATTTAAGTGCCGATGGGATTGTTTAAATAGCGCCACCCTGCCAAGATGGCGCTATGACCGATTCCGACGCAGATCAGCGCCTTGGCCGATATGTCGAAACCCCTGTCGCGGGCGAGATCGTGCGCGCATTCGTTCCGCCGCCTCTGCCGCCGAAGCCGCAGATCGACGTGCTGGCTCTTCTGGAACGACTGAGCCTCGCCGAGCGCGCGCTCGGGCGACTGGATGGCATTACCATGCTGCTGCCACGCCAGGAACTCTTCCTCTATATGTATGTGCGCAAGGAGGCGGTGCTCTCGTCCCAGATCGAGGGGACGCAATCCACACTGACTGATCTTCTGCGCTTCGAGAACCAGGCCCAGACCGGGGAGCCGATCGACGACATCCGCGAAGTGTCGAACTACGTTGATGCGATGATGTACGGGCTGGAACGGCTGGAAGAGCTGCCATTGTCGTTGCGCCTGATCCGCGAGATGCATGCTCGGCTGCTGCAAAGCGGACGCGGCGGCACCAAAAGCCCGGGTGATTTCCGCCGTTCGCAGAACTGGATCGGTGGCTCACGTCCCGGCAATGCGCTCTATGTGCCACCGCCCGTCACCGAACTCGATGCCTGCCTGGATGCTCTGGAGCGTTTCATTCACGAAGACGGATCGCAATTGCCGGCGCTGATCAAGGCCGGACTGCTGCATGTCCAGTTCGAGACCATCCACCCGTTCCTTGATGGGAACGGCCGTATCGGCCGCCTTCTGGTGACACTGTATCTTTGCGTCAACGGGGTGCTCCGCAAGCCGCTGCTCTATCTCAGTCTGTTCTTGAAGACGCATCGTGCCGACTACTATCGTCTGCTCCAGGAGGTGCGAGAAAACGGCAATTGGGAGGCTTGGCTCGACTTCTTCTTGGCGGGTGTAGCCGAAACGGCGAACCAGGCTTTCGAGGCGGCCACCCGGATTGTCGACCTCTTCAAGGAAGATCGCGAGCGGATCACGAACGAAAGTGACCGTGCAGGCTCGGCACTCCGCATCCACGACCTCTTTCAGCAAAACCCGTTCCTGACCTCCAACCAGCTTGTCCAGCAGACGGGCTTGTCGGCGCCGACAGTCAATGCGGCCTTGGCCGACCTGGAGAAGATGGGCATTGTTGAAGAGATCACCGGGCGCAAGCGGGGGCGGGTGTTCAGCTACCGACGCTATCTTGCGATCCTCAGTGAGGGGACAGATCCTTTGCCCGACAGCTGAAATCCTTCACGAGCCGAGCTCACCTCATAGTCAGCAACTGCCGCGCCAGCAAATGAGCGACCTTATCGGTCCGATGATGCGGTCCAACTTCAAAATTCCAAGAACGATCAGGTGGTCTTCCTAATGGGCAACCGAATCTAGCTTGCATTGTCATCCTGACAATGTCGATCATGCCCGGCATATTAATCTACTCTCTCGAGCGTAAAAACAGCGGAGTCAATGCTGATCTCTTCAGATACTCCTAACTTTTCCAGTATTATAGGCATGATTTTGTTAATGGCGCGCATACCACACAAAAGTTCGTTCATGTAAATATCTGGGTGTAGACGAACGGAATTCCGCCCGAGACTTTCAAGTTCTGCCATGCGCCCTAGATCCTCATGGGGAAAATAAACCAAGTCTAACAGTTCCGCTCGAAGAGGGGCGCCTGCTCGGATTGCCTTATGTTTAACAAGATTTAACCAGCTCCGGTATTCCTTTCGTGTACGATGTCGAAACTCATTAAATTTAGGAGCGAACGCCGGATCTACCTCTATCTTGGACGCAGCGAGATCCATAAGGCATGGCTCAATATTTCCGGCTGGAGAATCGAAAAGATCGAGATCTTCGTCCATAATCAGTTCGTCTACGTAGGCTGCCTAGAAACCATACACATCGTTGAGGGCATGGTAGATCGCTCTAATGAGCGAAGTGAAAGTATGCTCTTCGAGAGCTTCTATTCTTTTTTCATCATCTTCATCTTTTTCGAAAAACCGTACATTATAATCAAACTCTAATTCCTTCGGGAAATCTTGAGGAATGGCTACTCCCATCTCCCGAAGGGTATGAAATGTCTGCCATCCCAGTAGCCCTAAATCGTCATCGGCCAATGGCGCCGTGTCGTAGCCAGTTTCGGCGTTCTCCGAAATTAGCTGAGCCAGAAAATGAAGAAGACTGTTCCACTTTCTTGCTTTTTCGGTGGATCCGGACCACGTTCCTGCTCGATGGCCTTGATCTGCTCACGCACCAGACGTAGCCGCGAACGTCGGATTGACCCACGGATTCCCAGGCGCGCGAGCGCCGCCTTTCTGCGCAAGCTGGAGACGGCCGCGGCTGCCGAAAAGGGACCTCACGCGATGGTTCGCCTGATCTCGAGCGTCATCGGCGTCGGCGTCGAGACTGCGGATATGCTCGTGCACGAGGTCTTATCCCGCAACCTTCGGGATCGAAAGGCGGTCGCGCGCTATGCCGGTCTCATCGGCTCTCCAGATGAAAGCGGCGCGCGACGGCGCGAGTGAGGTCTGGCAAGAACCGGCAATGCTCGGGTGCGGCGTGGGATGATCCAGCTCGCCTGGCGGTTTCTTCGATTCCAGAAGGATAGCGCTTTGGCGCAATGGTTTCAGAAGCGGACCGAGGATGGTCGCGGAGGCACCCGCAAGACCATGATCGTAGCTGTGGCGCGGCGTCTGCTCATCGGGCTCTGGCGCATGGCCACCATGGGCGAGATCCCGCAGGGCGTCGCATTGCGTACGGCTGCGTAACAAAGAAGGAAATACTAAACTATCGGAGCCCAGAGTGCCAATCGCGCCAGGCTCCCAACGATCCGAGGCGGTGGCGTACCGGCTTGGCACATGGGCTTTTCACCGTGATTAAGAATGGTCCCGCCGCCCCGGAGCCTTGCTCGCGATGCGCATTACTGCATCATGGTACGGGTCTCAGCACCCGCCGCAAACAAGTACGCGAGAGCATTGTCTCGCACCTGGCAGGCTCCCCTCGGCATCGGCGTCCGGCACGATCGCAGTCCCAAGCTTCGCTCATGTGGGCCAGCGCTCCTCGTCATGAATCGACCAGGCCTGCAATCAACGAGGGCCATGAATGGATGCATGAAAGACTGTTGACAAAAACATCCCCATACAAGTGCCAATGGGCCCTTTGGGTGAGAGTTTATTCTGCTTTCTCTCGATGAGTATCCATCGCCAGATTTTTACGCAGCAGTACGAAATAGGCCGCTACGGTCGCCGGCAGGAAGAGATTTTAGTTGAGCACAGGATGATGGCGATGATCGCAAGTAAAGATGGGCGCAGGCCCCCGCAACCAGTTCAGACATAAATCGCTCGTTATTTCAATTTAACATAGCATTGGTCGCCTTCAGGCGGCTTTTTTGCATTTTGCGTCTGCCATATCGTCGTTCAATATCGCATTAGCATCACCTGAAAACCGGACAGTTACGCAGGGTATTCCACTTTTCTTCCACTGTTATAAGAAGTGCTCAGTGGAAGTATGCAACAGCGATGTAGGCAGAGATGCTAACGCGGGCCGCTGAACGGGTGAATCAGCGTTCCAGTAGAGTCAGCCAGACCAGCGCGTTGCGTCTGGAGAAAACTTCTATGTGGCCGAGGGACGACAAACCGTAATCCGCAGGCTGCAGCATCCGGTAATCCACCCGTCCTTTGGGAAAGGCGTTCGCAAAGCGTTTTACCGCGACGGGCGGTACGACTACGTCATCTGCCATGGTCAGCATGCGCAGTTGCGGTCCATCGGCACCGAAATCCGGTTCGGACAGGCTCACGCCGATGTCGCTTTTAAAGAAATCCCGGCTGATGCACCATTTGCGCCATTGCCAGTAAACGCCCGCCGGCAGGTCTTCGCCCAAGAGCAATCTCCGTCCGGGAAGATAATTGGCGAGCGCGGTTCCGATGGGGCCGACCAGAAACCAGAACGCGAGGGCTTTCGGTCGATAGCTCCACGGATGGTCGCTGAAATGCGCAAACCCGGCACCGATGGTGGTGATTTTCTCAAACCGCGCGTCGAAGCGGCGGAACGGAAAGCCCAGCCCGCCGAGCGAGTGGCCGATCATCCATAAAGACCCCTCCGCGGCTAGCTCCGCAAGGGTGCGTTCTGCTGCGGCCTGATCGCGGACGGCCCAGTCGACTAAAGTTGCATCGCTCTTTCGCATGGCGCGATAGGCCGACCTGCCGAAGTCGCGATAATCATAGGTGAGGACACCGACGCCCCGTTCTGCGGCCCAGATCGCAAAGGACCGGTAGTAGCGCTGCGGGACACCGGTCGCGCCATGCAGGACGAGATGCGCGCGTGGCGCGCCCGAGGGCTCGTAGTAAAGACCTTGAAGCTGGGCCCCTTGCGCTTCGATAGTCACCTGCCGTGCTTCCGAATCCTGTTCCATTGCAACCTCCCTCTCGCTAGACCAGTTGGTCTAATACTATAGCTAGACCGTTCGGTCTAGACATTGTACAGAGGGCCATGACCGCTGTTCCCGCCCGTGATCGCCTCGTGCGAGCCGCTGCAAGCCTGTTCCGCCGGAAGGGCTATGACGGCGTTGGGCTTGCCGAAATCCTGGCTGTCTCCGGTTTGCCCAAAGGCTCGCTCTATCATCATTTTCCCGGCGGCAAATCCGAGCTGGCTAGGGCCGCGACGCTCTCGGCGGGGGGGGTGGTGGAAGAGTTGGTGAACGACGCCTTCGCCGATGCCGCCGATTTCCGAGAAGGGGCGGTCCGTACTTGCCGCGCGATAATCGGGCTGGCCGTTCAGCCGGACGGGGTGCTTGCCTGTCCAGTGATGAGCGTGCTGCAGGCCGCGTCCGATGAGCCGGAATTGCGCCGGGTCGCTAAGACGGTGATGTCCGGCTGGAGCGCCTGCCTTGCGGGCCATGCGGATCGGCTGGGTGTAAACGACGCGCGCGGTGTCGGGGAGCATCTTCTGGCGCTGTTGCAGGGCGCCTGGATATTGGCGCTCGCGGAACAGAACGGCGCGCCGCTTGAACGCCTCGCGACGCGCCTGGCGGCAGGCGAGGGCGCTAGGGTCTTTTCGTAAACGGAACGCGCAACGTCCGTACCGCCCGCTGTCCACCACAGAGATTCAGCTGAGAGCAATCAGAGGTGGCATTTGGATGTCGCGGCGTTCGCCAATCGGCGACCTGTCGCAACATTTGGAATCTTATATTGCATTTTATATCTATTTAATGCAGTTTAGAGGCGGCGATGGAGGATCGCCGTTTGTCATTGGGGAGGATCAATTCGAATGCGACAATTTCTTAAATCCGCTTTTTGCGTGGCGGCTCTCACGGGCATCATGTTCCAGACCGCGCCTTTGGCGGCTTCCGAGCTGGAACTTACCATCATGGCGCCTGCCGGTGCCGGCGGCGGATGGGATTCGGCGGCGCGCTCGCTGCAGGAGGTCATGATGGCGACCGGCCAGGCGAAAAGCGTCCAGGTGATCAATGTCCCCGGCGCGGGCGGCACGGTGGGCCTTGCCCAGTTCGTCGGCAACGCCAATGGGGCTTCCGATCAGTTGCTGCTGGCGGGGATAACCCTGGTCGGCGCGAGCATTTCCAACAATTCTCCTGTCGATCTGACGCAGGTAACGCCTATCGCCCGGCTCACCGGCGATCCTCTGGTCATCGTCGTGCCCAAGGACTCGCCGATCAAGACGATCGATGACTTGCTCGCAACGATCAAGAAGGACGTCGCGACGGCCATCTGGGTCGGCGGATCAGCAGGCGGGGCCGATCACATTCTCGCGGCCTTGGTGACCAAGGCTGCCGGCGCCGACCCCAGCAAAGTCAATTATATCGCTTATTCGGGTGGTGGCGAAGCGCTGGCCGCCATGCTGGGCGGGCAGGCCACGGCGGGTGTTTCTGGTTACGGCGAGTGGCAGGGTCAGATCGAGTCGGGTGATCTGCGCGCGCTCGCCATCTCCTATCCGGAGCCCATCGACGGCATCGAGGCGAAACCACTGAAAGCGCAAGGGCTCGATATCGAGCTCGTCAACTGGCGGGGTATATTCGCCGATCCTGATGTCAAGGGCGCTGATCTGGAAGCGCTGAAATCCGCGGTCGGCAACACCGTCCAATCAAAGGAATGGAAGGATCTGATCAAGGCGCGGGGATGGGCGGACTATTATGCGCCGGCAGATGAGTTCAAGACCTTCATCGCATCGGAAACGGATCGGGTCCGGTCGATCCTGACATCCATCGGGCTCGCGAAGTGACGGCGGTAATGGGAGGGCCCCTGGCCTTTCCCATGCCAACCTTGGGGATTCCATGTCTGACAAAAGTTTGAAACTGACGAACCGTCCGGCGGCCGTCATCGCGATGGCTCTGTTCGCAGTAGCGGCGGTAACCTATGGGGATGCCAGCCGCATGGCGGTTCGCGCGACATATGGGATGAGCGCGAATGCGGCTTCCTATTTTATCTGCCTGTTCTTCGTGGCGCTCGGCCTGGGGCATCTGCTCAGCGCCTTCAGGATATCTGCCGGGCCGACGGAAGATTGCGACTGGAGGGCAATCGGCTGGATCGCGCTTGCGCTGACGGGATTGATTGGCTCGGTCTGGCTCCATGCCGGCTTCGTTCTGGGAGCCACTTTACTCTTCACGTTCACCGCGCGCGCCTTCGGGCGCAGGGCGCTCCTGGCCGACTTCCTTGCCGGTGGGGTCATCGGCATCATCGTCTTCCTTTTCTTCAACAAGCTCCTGAGCCTTGCATTGCCGCAAGGGCCTTTGGAGCGGCTGCTGGGCTGATCCATGGATGCGATACATCTTCTGATCGAAGGGTTCTCCCTGGCGATCCAACCGGCCAATCTGGTCTTCGCAGCCATCGGCGTGCTCATCGGCACCGCCGTCGGTGTCCTGCCGGGCATCGGGCCAGCCCTGACGGTCGCGCTGCTGCTGCCGGTCACCTTCAAGCTCGATCCCGGCGGCTCGCTCATCATGTTCGCCGGAATCTATTACGGCGGCATGTATGGCGGATCGACCACCGCGATCCTGTTGAATACGCCGGGAGAGAGCGCTTCCGTCGTTACCGCGCTGGAGGGCAACAGGATGGCCCGCGCAGGCAGGGGAGGTCCCGCGCTTGCAACAGCCGCAATCGGCTCCTTCGTTGCCGCTTTGATCGCTACGGCGGGGCTCGCCTTCCTCGCGCCGCTGCTGGTGAAAGTCGCCGTGAAATTCGCTCCCTGGGACTATTTCGGCCTGATGCTGATCGCCTTTGTCACGGTTTCGGCGACGTTTGGCGCTTCGCCGTTGCGTGGCTTGACGAGCCTCGGCTTCGGCCTCTGGCTGGGACTCATCGGACTCGATCAGCTGACCGGGCAAGCGCGCCTGACCTTCGGCGTCCCGCAGCTTCTGGACGGGGTCGAGGTGACGACGCTGGCGGTAGGGCTCTTCGCCATCGGCGAGGCGCTCTATATGGCGTCGCGCCATGCGTCCAAGCCGGAAAAGCCGCTTCCGGTCAAAGGTTCGATCTGGATGACGAGAGAGGATTGGGCGCGCTCGTGGAAGCCCTGGCTGCGTGGCACGATAATCGGTTTCCCAATCGGCGCGCTGCCTGCCGGCGGGGCGGAAATCCCGACATTCCTGAGCTATACGATGGAACGGAAGCTGAGCCGCAAGCCGGAGGAATTCGGCACCGGCGCGATCGAGGGCGTCGCTGGTCCGGAGGCGGCGAACAATGCATCGGCGGCGGGAACCCTCGTTCCGCTCCTCACGCTCGGATTGCCGACTTCGGCGACGGCGGCGGTCATGCTTGCCGGCTTCCAGCAATATAATATCCAGCCCGGTCCATTGCTTTTCACGCAGCATGCCGGTCTCGTCTGGGGACTTGTCGCGAGCCTTTTCATCGCCAATGTTATGCTGCTTGTGCTCAACCTTCCGCTCATCGGCCTGTGGGTGAAGCTGCTGGCCATACCGTTGCCCTGGCTTTACGGCGGTATCCTGGTCTTTGCCTCCATGGGCACGATGGCCGCCAATCCTTCCGTGATCGAGCTTCTGCTGCTGGCCGGATTTGGCGTGATCGGCTTCCTGATGCGGCGCTATGACTATCCCGTCGCGCCCGCTGTCGTCGGCCTCATCCTCGGCCCGCTGGCCGACAGCGCGCTCAGGCGCTCCCTCCAGATGAGCCTCGGAGATCCGATGGTCTTTCTCCAGCATCCGAGCTCGGCGATCATGATTGCCGTCGCCACGGTCGCTCTGGTCGCGCCGTTCATGTTCAAGGGGCTGGCGAAATTCCGCCAAGATGAGGATTGAGCAGCGGGTGGGGGATATCGCCTTTGCGCGCGGCATGGCCGGTGTATAATTGGCACCGCGCTCGGGCAGAGATTCACACGGCGAACCATGGCAAGACAAAGCGTATCCCCCCAGATCACCGCAAGCATTCTCGAATATGTGAAGGCGAACGAGATGCGCGCTGGCCAGCATCTGCCCTGTCAGATGCTGGCAGATGCCTTCCGCGTCTCGCGCGCTCCCGTGAACGCGGCGCTGAAGAAGCTCGAGGAAATGGGCATCGTGAGCGCGGAACCCAACCGGGGCTATTTCCTTCGTGTGGACGCGGCCAATGTCGATACGGCCGAACCGACCGCACCTGCGCAGGGCGAGGAAGACGACGCGCTTTACTTCCGGCTGGCCGAGGATCGGCTGGCGGGCAGGCTTGAGGAGCGCGTCAGCGAAAATGAGTTGATGCGTCTTTACGACGTGCCCCGGAGCCGGCTCCTGAAAGTGCTCCATCGCATAGCGGAAGAAGGCTGGGTCGAGCGCCTTCCGGGAAATGGCTGGGCGTTTCGCGAAACGCTCACATCGCGCAAGAGTTACGAGGAAGGCTATGTCTTTCGCGCCGTGATCGAACAGCAGGCGATGCTGTTGCCGTCCTTCCGCCCGGACGAGGAAAAATTCAGAAAGGCCCGCGCCGTGCAGACCGCGCTGGCGAACGGAGGTTATGAAAGCTGGTCCCGCGCGGACATCTTCAAGGCGAACAACGAGTTCCATGAGATGCTCGTCGCCTGCTCGCAGAATGAGTTTTTTCTCGACTCCATCCGGCGGATTAACCGGCTGAGACGGCTGATCGAATATCACGTCACCATGGAGCGCAGCCGCCTGCCGCAGCAAACGAGCGAACATCTGCACATCCTCGATCTCATCGAGGCCGGCCGCCGGACGGAGGCTGCCGCTTTTCTCTATACCCACATCATGGGAGCGGGCCGGATCAAGGCGCCGCTGGTCTAACCGGCGCCTGCTTCATCAAGATGCAGACCGGGCTGCCGACAGAGAGCGCCGGTTCGAGCTGCTCGATCCGGCCGGAATTTTGGTCGATTTTGAAGGTTGTGATGGTGTCGCTATCCTCATTGGCGGCGAGCAGCAACTCGCCTTGGCAAAAAAGCCCGAAGAACCTCGGCGTTCTGCCGCCTGTTGCGGTCGAAGCGACGGGTGTCAACTTTCCTTCTGCGTCAACTTCGAACACCGCAATGGTATCGCTTCCCCGATTGGATGCGTAGACGAAGCGACCGTCGTTCGATACGGCGATTTCCGCCGCTCGGCTGTTGCCGGTGAATGTATCCAGCAGCACCGGCAGGATCTGGAAGGGTGTAAGAGAACCGTCTTTGGGTTCGAAACGATAGCCGGTTACGGTGGAATTCAGCTCATTGATGACGTAGGCGAGCGTGCCTCCGGGGGAAAACGCGACGTGACGCGGCCCAGCGCCCTCCCGTGCATCACATGAGAAAGCTTGAACCAGCTTGCCGGATTGCTCGTCGATCCGGTAGACGAGAACTTTGTCGATGCCTTTGTCCGGAACGACGATCCATTTGCCGCTCGGGTCAAACTCGACCTGGTGAGGCTTGGCGAACGGCTGCTCGACACGATGCGGGCCCGTCTGCCCCTCAATCGTAACGAGGTCGATCACAGCTCCAAGCGAACCGTCATCATGGCGTGGCAGGAGCGCCAATGTCGATGTCGCGTGATTGGCGACGATCATGAACCGGTTGCTCGGATCGATCGCCAGATGAACCGGATTTTTGCCCTCAGTACACTGTGTCCCGAGAAATGCGAGGGTGCCGTCGGGCGCGATCCGGAAGGCGCTGACCCGGTCGAGATCGCCATGAATGGTGTAGAGGAACTGCTGTGTCCGGTCGAAGGTCAGGAAGGAGGGATTTTCGAGTTCCACCAGCTGAAGATGCCGCCATCCGACTGTCCGAGCATCGAAAGCGTAGACGTTCAGCCCGTTGCCCCGGGCCTTGCGGGCCTTCGTCGTTCTTGCACCGACATAGGCCACATACGACCCCTGTTTCATCCCATCAACCTCCGGTCATTTGCGTAATTCCGCTTCAGAGCCTAGCGAAATCACCTCGTGGGCACAATTGCATTTTATAATTATATAATGTAATTACACTTACCGGATCGCATTGGCTCAACGGGAGGACGTCATGGCCACTGATTCACGCGACATAGAGAAGGTGACGACGCGGAAAGTGTTCTGGCGTCTTATCCCCTATCTTTTCATTCTCTATGTCATCTCCTATCTCGACCGGGCCAATCTCGGTTACGCGGCCCTGGCCATGAACAGCGAACTGGCATTGACCGCCGAGGCATTCGGTTTTGCCGGCGGCATTTTCTTCATCGGCTATTTTCTCTTTGAGGTGCCGAGCAATGTGGCGCTTCAGAAATACGGCTCGCGCCTCTGGATTTCCCGCATCCTGATCACCTGGGGCATCATCGCTACGCTCACGGGTTTCGTCCAGAGCGCCACGCAGCTTTACATTCTCCGCTTCCTGCTCGGCGTCGCCGAAGCCGGATTCTTCCCCGGCATCATCATCTATCTGACCTACTGGTTCCGTACGAAGGAGCAGGCGACGACGGTGGCCTATTTCACCGCAGCCATTCCCGCATCCTATCTCCTTGGCGCTCCACTCAGCACTTGGATCATGGACAATGTCGCGGGGTTCGGTCTTTCGGGCTGGCGTTGGATGCTCCTACTGGAAGGACTGCCTGCCGTGATCGCCGGCATCTTCAATTATTTCTATATGACAGACCGCCCTGAAAAGGCGAAATGGCTGAAGCCCGAGGAGCGGGAATGGCTGGTCAGGGAACTGGCGGCTGATCACGCTAACCGGAAAAACGTCAAGCATCTCGGCCTGTGGCAGGCGATCAGCAACCCGAAGGTTCTTTTCCTATCCCTGATCTATTTCGTCTATCAGGTTGGCAATCTGGGCATCGGCCTTTGGATGCCGCAGATCGTGAAGGGCTTCGGAGATGATTTCAGCCATTTCCAGGTCGGTGTCATCACCATGATTCCCTATGCGGTTGCAACTTTCGCAATGGTGCTCTGGTCACGCAATTCCGACAGGACCGGCGAGCGGCAGAAGCATACCGCAATCCCGCTGCTCATTGCGGGGCTGGCACTTGCGACGACCGGACTGACACATAATCCGATCTACGCAGTCGCGCTGATCTCGATAGCGCTGTCGGGAATCTATGCATTCAAATCGCCATTCTGGTCGCTCCCGGGGCTTTTCCTCACACGCTCGACTGCCGCCGTTTCCATCGCCGCGATCAATTCCATCGGCAATCTCGGCGGATTCGCCGGGCCTTATGCGATGGGCGCTATCAAGACATGGACGGGCAGTGCTTTTGGCGGCCTTCTCTTGCTGAGTGGACTTCTGTTCCTGTCGTTCCTGATGACGTGGTTCATGCGGTTTCCCGCTCCGGCCCGCGAGGGCACTGAGGGGCCAACGCCTGATGGACAACACAACATTGCCAGAAACTGATTAGAGCCCATGACCAGACTAGCGCAATTACACGTCAACGGGATCGACTATACGATTGTCGATTTGCCGGAAGAAGCAGGGGAGATGCTGACGCGTCTTCCCTATATCCACCGGATCCTTCTCGAGAATGTCCTGCGGACGGCCGGCGAGGATGCAGGGCGCGCGAAGGACGCGATTCTCAGCTGGCTGGAAGCGGGAACGAGCGAGAGCGAAATCTCCGTTCTTCCGAACCGTGTCCTCATGCATGACACCACCTGCGGTCCGGCCCTGGTCGACATTGCCGGCATGCGCTCGGCCTTGGCCGAGGCCGGAGGCGATCCTGCCCTGCTCAACCCTGTCGTTCCCGTGGATGTCTCGACCGACCACTCCGTCGGCGTCGATTTCTTCGCAAGGGCCGGCTCGCTCGAACGCAATATGAAACGTGAATTCGAGCGGAATGCCGAGCGCTACCGCTTCATGAAATGGGCGACGAACACGCTCGAGGGCTTTACAGTGCATCCGCCCGGAACGGGCATCATGCATACGCTCAATCTCGAACGGCTCGCCACCGTCGCAACAGCCAAGCCGGTCGACGGTGTCCTCTGGGCGATGCCGGATACGCTGATCGGCACGGACAGTCACACGCCGATGGTCAACGGCATCGGCGTTCTCGCCTGGGGTGTCGGCGGCCTTGAGGCGGAGAGCGTCTTCTTCGGCATGCCGGTGACGCTCCGCATCCCCGATGTCGTTGGCGTGAAACTGACGGGAAAGTTGAAAAGCGGTGTGCTCGCCACCGATCTTGCGCTTACCGTCACCGAAATGCTCCGCAAGATCGACCTCCAAGACCGGTATGTGGAGTTCTTCGGACCGGGGGTGTCGGCGTTGACGGCGGGAGACCGGGCAGTGGTAGCCAACATGACCCCGGAATTCGGCGGCAATAGCGGTTACTTCCCCATCGATGAAGAGACCGTCAAATATCTGCAGGCGACCGGCCGCTCGCGCGAGCATGTGGAGTTCGTCAGGGCATACGCTAGGCGGGCCGGCATCTGGTTCGATCCGCGGAGTAATCCTCGCTACACGCAGGTCGTCGAGCTTGACCTTGGAAGTGTGGAGGTGAGTCTCGCCGGGCCGACGCGCCCGCAAGACCGTATTCCCGCCAGCGCCACGGCGAAGGCCATGGAGCGATTGTTCAAGGATACTCATGCAGTTACTCGGGACGAGGGCCCAGGAGACGGCGCGGTCGCCATTGCCGCAATCACGAGCTGCACCAATACCTCCGATCCCCGTCTCGTTATCGCTGCGGGCCTCCTTGCCCGCAAGGCGAGGGCGTTCGGGCTGAAGCCGCCGCATTGGGTGAAGACATCGCTTGCGCCCGGCTCTCCCACGGCGGAACGCTATCTGCGCCGCGCCGGGCTTTTGGACGATCTGGAAAGTGTCGGTTTCGCTATCGTCGGCTATGGTTGCACCACCTGCATCGGGAATTCCGGTCCGCTGACGGAACCAATAACGGCAGCGATGGCCGAGCAGGGAATTGTTCCTGTGGCGGTCCTCTCAGGCAACCGCAATTTCCCCGGCCGCGTCCATCCGCAACTCGAGGCGGGCTTCCTCGCTTCGCCGCCTATGGTCGTTGCCTTCGCGCTCGCCGGGACCACCATGATCGACATTCTGCGTGATCCGATCGGCACCGCTGCCGACGGCAAAAGAGTCACGCTATCGATGCTGTGGCCGGCAAGCGCGGAAATCGACGAAGCGCTCGCTCGGGCAACCAACGCAGATGATTTCAAGCCAATCTATGACGAGGCGGAGGCAAGCCGCGTCTGGCGAGAACTCGACGCTCCAACCAACACATTGTTCCCCTGGGACGGGGCTTCGACCTATATCCGCCGGCCACCTTTCGCCAGCTTCGGTTCGGGAACCCAGCTCGGAAGCTATGATGCACATCCGCTTCTGGTACTGGGAGACGACGTCACCACCGACCATATCTCTCCGGCGGGCGCTATTCCAGCAGATGGAGCGGCTGGTCGACACCTTATCGAAAGGGGGGCGAATCCGGCTGATCTCAACGTCTTCGCATCCCGGCGCGGCAATTGGGAGGTGATGGTGCGCGGCCTGTTCACCAACAAGACGGTGCATAACAGGCTGGGCAGCGCGATTCCGCCGGGCTTCACCATTCACGCACCATCTGGAGAGGTGCTGCCGCTATGGGATGCGGCCCAACGGTATCGCGCCGAGGGGCAATCCGTCGTCATCGTCGCCGGCGAGCGCTACGGCATGGGCTCGTCGCGCGACTGGGCGGCAAAAGGCGTCTCGCTGCTCGGAGTGCGCGCAGTGCTGGCTTCGAGTTTCGAGCGCATTCACCGCTCCAACCTCATCGGCATGGGTATCCTGCCGCTACGGCTGCCTGCGGAGTTCGGTCCTGACCGGCTCAATCTCAAGCCCGGAGATATTGTCTCCATAGCCGCCGATCCGGCCACGATCTCTCCCCGCTGCGCCGTTCCGGTGACCATCCGCAGGGAAAATGGCGACAGCTTCCGCTTCGAGGTAAGCGCGGCGATCGAAACGAATGTCGAGATCCGCACCTTGAAGGCGGGAGGAATACTGCCGCTCATTCTCAAAAGAGTGCTAAATGTCTCGCATGGTTCGCAATAAAGTGGAGCTCGGGGAAAAGCTTTCTTCTGGCTGTATCCCGAGGCTGTCGCAGTCGAATTCCGGACTCGGGTCGGGCTTTGCATCACAGATTGTATCACGCGGTTCCCTGCTTGCCTCGACCGCTCTATCGACGGTGCTGAGCAAATCCTTGGCAATGGATTTTGTAAAGCGGCCTTTTAGCGAGCGATGGAATGCAGCCAGCGAGAACGAATCCATTGAGGTCAGCGGTAATCATTAGCGGAAGATTGGCGGGTCTATGAATCCGTCTTTCAGCGGCGCTGCCCATTCATCATTACATTGTCAACGATGGCGCGCGGCGAGCCGCATGATGGCGGCGGCGCTACGATAGTTGAGGTCTTCGCGCCGCCCGCCATCACGTGCGCCCAGGCGCTCGTGCGACGGTGGGCGTCGTTTGCTCTTTCCGGTTCGTGGCAAACGCCTGTTTCCCCTTTTCGGCCCATAGTTCCCGCGCGCGGTCTCCTTGCTCGCTTTTGAGCTTTTCGGCCATCCAGAGGAGCGCGCCGAGGATGGTGGCGCGGTCATCGCTGGTCAGTTCAACTACGCCTGCTTTGACGACGAGCCCGCCCAGTTCGATCAGATGTCGCGTGCGCTTACGGCGCTCAACTTGCCAGGTGCGCATGTCATGCCGCGCCCGTGCCGCCTGGTGCCGATTGTGCGCCGCCCGGTTGCGCCGGAGCATCGCCAGCGTCGCCTTCAGATGCCGGAGCAGATCGCCACGATTTGCCGCGAAAGAACGCGGCCCCGCGTTTCGCCCATGCCGCCCTCCTGTCCGCATCCTTCGTTTCGGCCAGCACGATCAGCGCCCCGGCCAGTTCGTCGGCGCTGAGGGCGTCCGCCCCAGTGGCGATCACCAGTTCGCCAAGCTGCTGCACCTTGCGCTGTTTCAGTTCCTTGGCCTTGTCTTCCAGCGCTTTCAACTCTGCGTCAAAGTCCCGTGGCTTGCGCATGTGGCTTCTCCATCACCTCGTTTGCTGTTAACGCCGGGATGATAGTTGAGCGCCTTGCGCAATGCTTCTATGTTGCTGGGACGGTCTGGCACCGGATAATCCTTCCCGAGATTTTTTCGAGGGAGGGCGCGCTTATACGTCGTTCCGACGTGCGCTTTTCCGTGCCAATTTCTGGATCGCGATGGCGATCTATCATCTTCACGTCAAAGTCATTGGCCGCAAGGCCGGCTCCAGCGCGGTGGCGTCCGCCGCCTACCGTTCGGCGTCACGGCTGCGCGACGAGCGGCTCGACCGCAGCCATGACTTCTCGGCCAAGCGCGGCGTCGTTCATTCCGAGGTGCTGCTGCCAGACAATGCGCCGGAGCATTGGTCAGACCGCGAACGGCTTTGGAACGATGTCGAAGCCTTCGAGGTGCGCAAGGACGCGCAGCTCGCCCGCGAGGTCGAATTCGCCCTGCCGCGCGAGATGACACAGGCGCAGGGCGTCGAGCTTTCCCACGATTTCGTTCAGTCGGAATTTGTCGAGCAAGGCATGGTTGCAGACCTGAATGTGCATTGGGACATGACCGAGGACGGCCTGCCCAAGCCCCACGCCCATGTCATGCTGACCATGCGGTCAGTTGACGAGAACGGTTTCGGCCAGAAGGTGCGCGACTGGAACCGCACCGAAATGGTTGAACGCTGGCGGGAGCGTTGGGCCGAGCTTGCCAATGAGCGGCTGGCCGAACTCGACATTGACGCACGCATCGACCACCGCAGCCTTGAGGCGCAGGGCATCGCGCTGGAGCCACAAACCCAGATCGGAGCGCCCGCGCAGCGCATCGAGGGCGAAGGCGTAGAGGCGGCAGACCGTGCGGAACTGCACCGCGAGATTGCCCGCAACAACGGCGCGCGGATCATTGCCGATCCGTCCGTTGCATTGGACGCCATCACACACCAGCAATCCACCTTCACGCGGCGCGACATGGCGATGTTTGCGCATCGACACAGCGACGGGATTGACCAGTTCAACGAAGTGATGAGCGCGATGGCGAACGCGCCCGATCTTGTGGAACTCGGCAAGGACGGGCTTGGGCAGGACCGCTTCACCACGCGCGACATGATCGAAACGGAACAGCGCCTGCATCGCGCGGCCGAGCTGATGGCCGAGCGAGAACGGCATGAGGTGAACGATAGGGACAGGGAAGCCGCAATTGCGCGCGCCGAACAGCGCGGCTTGTTTTTGTCCGGCGAGCAGGCCGATGCGCTGGCGCATGTCACCGACGGGCGCGGTCTTGGCATCGTCGTCGGCTATGCCGGGACGGGAAAGAGCGCGATGCTTGGCGTGGCGCGCGAGGCTTGGGAAGCGGCGGGCTACGACGTTCGCGGCGTTGCCCTGTCCGGCATCGCCGCCGAGAATCTCGAAAGCGGATCGGGTATCGCATCGCGCACCATCGCCAGCATCGAGCATGGCTGGCAACAAGGCAGGGACATGCTCACCGCCCGCGATGTGCTTGTCATTGACGAGGCGGGCATGGTCGGCACGCGCCAGATGGAGCGTGTGCTGTCCCACGCCGCCGAGACTGGCGCAAAGGTGGTGCTGGTGGGCGATCCGCAGCAGTTGCAGGCTATCGAGGAAGGTGCGGCCTTCCGCTCGATCCATGAGCGCCATGGCGGCGTGGAAATCAGCGAGGTGCGCCGCCAGCGCGAGGACTGGCAGCGTGACGCCACGCGCAATTTGGCCAGCGGCAGGATCGGTGCGGCGATCCATGCCTATGACCGTCATGACATGGTGCATTCCGCCGAAACACGGGAGCACGCGCGTGGCGACCTCATCGACCGCTGGGACCGTGACCGGCAAGCCGAGCCGGACAAAAGCCGCATTATCCTCACGCATACAAACGCGGAAGTGCGGGAACTCAACGAGGCTGCCCGCCAACGAATGCGAGACGCGGGCGATCTGGGCGAGGATGTGCGTGTCACGGTCGAGCGGGGGGCACGTAGCTTTGCCAGCGGGGACCGGGTTATGTTCCTGCAAAACGAGCGCGGCCTTGGCGTCAAGAACGGCACGCTTGGCATCATCGAGGATGTCAGCGCGCAGAGCATGACGATACGCACCGACGATGGCCGTTCTGTTTCCTTCGATCTCAAGGACTATAACCGCATCGACCATGGCTATGCCGCGACGATCCACAAGGCTCAAGGTATGACGGTGGACCGCACCCATGTGCTGGCAACGCTGGGCTTGGACACCCATGGCAGCTATGTCGCTCTTTCCCGGCACCGCAACGGCGTGGACCTGCATTATGGCCGTGACGACTTCGCCAGCAGGGACAAGCTGGTGAATACCATGTCACGCGACCGCTCCAAGGACATGGCTTCGGATTACGTGCAACGCGATCCAGCGCAGAGCTATGCCGAGCGTCGTGGGATCGCGCCGCGTGAACACGAACACGTTGCCGAAATCGCGCCGAAACCGGAACCGGACAGGCCGCGCATCCTGTTCGGCAGCCGCAGCCTATTCGAACATGGACATGGCGCACCAGACCGGGACAGTGCCGGAGCGGAGGCACGGCGGGAAACCGCAGCGCAGGACCATGGCCGCGATAACGCCGAAGACCCGGAAGCGGCATTGCGCAAGGCCCGCACCGAAGCGCTCAAGCGTCATGCCCGTGCCGTCGATGCGATTTTCACCGCCGATGACGCGGGCCGCAAGGCAAGCCCGGAACAATGGAAGGAACTGGTGGAATCCCGCAAGGCATTCGATGAAGTCCGCCCGTATGGCTGGCAGGACGCGGAAGCCGCTTATGCCAAGGATGCAGACCTTGCCCGTGAAGCCGGAACCGGAAGGACCAGCCGGGCCATTCGCGCGCTCCAGCTCGAAACCGAAATTCGTACCGATCCGCAGCGCCGTGCGGATCGTTTCGTGGAGCGCTGGCAGAAGCTCGATCAAGCCAGCCAGCGCCAGTACCAAGCGGGCGATATGTCCCGCTATAAGGCCACGCGGTCAGCGATGGGCGAGATGGCCAAGAGCCTCGAACGCGATCCGCAGCTTGAATCCATCCTCGCCAACCGCAAGCGGGAACTCGGCATCCGCATGGATTTCGACGCCGGGATGAGTGTAGGCAAGCAGCTTACCCTCAATTATGGGCTTGGCAGAGGGCGGGGGCTTGGGCTTTGATCCCATGGCGGCTCTTGATGCCTCAGGTAGCGGCGCCCGAACGCCTCAGGCGACGGTGCCGCGCGAGCGGCTTCGTTGGAGCCGGGAGCAGACTGGCCGGTTGTGGCGCCCCTGAGCCAAGCTGCCGTTGTAGACGCATCTTATGATGTGGGGCTCACGGGAGTCTGAAATGCGACCGCATGAGTCACGTTAACGGATCGTAAATTACGTAGATAAGGTACCAGTGACCAAGTGGCGCGATCGTCGTCACCAGGTCGAGGCAGCGACTTGTAATGATGCCTCTCATTTGCAACTTCCACTTCCATTTTCGGCAACAAGTAGTAAAAGATTCAAACCCTTCTGGAACGAGTCTCCTTGCCAAAGCCCACACTAACGACGGTAGCATCGAAACAGCCACGCGAGACAGCGGGCTCCGCTGCGTTCATGGCCTTCGACTACCAGGTTAACGTGTCGATGGCGCTCGTTCTCGATCTCTACAAGCAGGGCAAGGAATTCGTCGCCCTCTTCGATCATCACGACGATCTCGTCGTCTTCGTCGGGGAGGGAGAAAACTCAGAGCTCTCGTTCTATCAGGTGAAATCGAGCAGCGAACTCACGTGGACTGCGAAGAGGCTCGCGAGACGAAGCTCCAAGGGGGAACTGCCAAAATCCATCGTCGGCAAGGCCTACTACAATGTCGCCCAGTTCGGGCCGGAAATTCGGCGGGCGTCGATATTGTCCAACCGGCCGCTGAGCGCCACGTTGGCGACGGCCACCAAATCCGATCTCCACGACGGCGAGCTTTCGGTCGCCGATCTATGCTCCGCCGATCAGGACACGCTGATGAAGTCGCTGGAGGCGGATTTCCCAGCCGGCTTCGACAAGACCCACGCGACGCTTCTGACGTTCGAGCGCGTCCCGTTCGACCTGGAAAGTTACCGCGCCACGGTGCTTGGCAGGATCGTGACGATGCTGGAAGAGCTCCATCCCGATTTCGTCGCGGTTTCCAGCCCCTTCTATACGGCGCTCCTTGCCGCCGCGGGAGATTGCACCGGCAACAAGACGAAGTCAGCGACGGTCGAAGAACTGCGCAAGCGCGTTGCCCTTGATCGAGATGAGATCAGCCGTCTCATCGTCCGGGTTCAGAGCAGGTCGAAAAATCTCGTCGAGTGGTGGGCGAGCGTGAACGACGAACTCGTGGCGGGCGGGATGCGGGCGCTGCAGATCCAGCGCATCAAGAACAAGTGCATGTCCTACGTGAACGCCCGTCGGGCGGGCGACAGGACAGCTGCGAAGTTGAGCGCCGCGATCGGCGACGCAATCGGAAAAACCGCGTCGAGCAATATGGACAGCGTACTCGAGGCAGCCGTAGCCGTGAAGGCTCACGGTCTCGTCGAACCTGCGTCGGAGCTCTACGATCTTCAGTCCGCGCTGATCGTCGAACTGATGGAAGCCATGACATGACAGACGACGACACGACGAGACTGCGGCGCGTCCTTCGAAAACTGAGCGAGAGCAGCAATGCCAACGGTAAAATTCAAAAATCTCTTCCTGTTGTCGCAGGTCGAAAAGAGAGCGTTGCACGTACCATTGCACTCGCGAAAGCTGTTGATCCAAGGCGCAAACGGCTTTGGAAAGTCGGTCATAATGAAGAGCCTGTACGAGGCTCTGGGAGCGACGCCGAACAAGATTGACGATCGCTGGAAGAACGCCAACGTTTCGAGCTGCCTCGAATTCGAGTTCGCAGGCGAGATCTGGTTCTCGGTCAAGGCGCATGGAGTCCATTCGCTCTTCGACGACAAGGGCAACAGACGGTTCTGGGGCCAGCGACTGGTCAAGGACTGGGGACCGAAGCTTGCGGAGTTCTTCGGCTTCAAACTGGAGATGGTGGACAAGGATGGAGAAACCTTGACACCGCCGCCCGCGTACCTGTTCGCGCCGTTCTACGTCGACCAGGACGGAAGCTGGGAGAATACCTGGGTTTCCTTCCGTAAGGACTTCTATCTGCCGGAAAGCGCGGTAACGCTGGCTGACTATCATTCCGGTATACGGCCGGACGGCTACTATTCCGCCAAGGCCGAGCTGACAAAGGAGAAGATCGTCCTTTCCAGTTTGGAGACCGCCGTCGAGACGCTCCGCCAGGCGATGACCCAGATCGAAGAAATCGAAGGAACGACGCCGACCTACGACCTGCAGGAATTCGCTAGCGAGTGCAACGACCTCATCGCGGAAAGCGAACGACTTCTCGTACTGCAGGCGGAACACCGCCGGACGGTGTCCGACCTCCACGAGGAATCGCACCTTGTCAGGGCCGAAGCGGTCCTCCTCAAAAGTGCTCTCGATGAAATGCGAGGCGAGTTCGAACTTGCGTCCTCCCTGCCACGGCAGGTCGAGTGCCCCACCTGCGGGCACGAGTACCAGAACTCCCTTGCCGAAAGATTCGCGTTGATCGAGGACGAAGGGGTTCTGTCCAAGGCGCTGACCAACGCCCAGTCGAAGCTGGAAAGACTGGTTGAGAAGGAACGGGCAGAGCGCGGCAAGCTCGACGAGATTAGCGTAAGCCTGTCCCGCATTCAGAAGATCCTCGATACCCGGAAACAGTCGCTCTCGCTAAACGACGTGCTGGTCGCGGCCGGCAAGACCGAGGCCGTCAAGATTCTCCGGGTATCGTTGAACGACAAGATCGTGGCTGCGGACGGCTCCAGAACCAGGATCGACGCCCTGCGCGCTTCGATGAACGAGTTCACCGACAGAACGCGCACATCGGAGATCAGGAAGTTCTATCGCACCCGGCTTTCGATGTTTTCGCAGGAACTTGACGTCCATCTGGACGATCCGGAAAAACAGTCGATCGTGTCCATCAACGTAGCGCGCGGAAGCGAAGGTCCGAGAGCGCTGCTGGCGTACTATTACGCTTTTCTACACACGAAGATCAAATTCACGACGAACACCAGCTTCCCCGTCGTGATCGACTCCCCGAACCAGCAGGGGCAGGACAAGGTTCATCTTCCTCAGATGGTAAAGTTCATTTTCGATCACGTTCCAGGCGACGCCCAGACCATCGTTGCGATTGAGGACGCTTCAGGGCTTGAATTCGAAGGTGTCACCATCGCCACGTACGGCGAGGCGAAGCGGCAAGTTCTCCGCGAAAAGGAATTCGATCGGGTGAAGGCCGTATTCGATCCGTTCTTCCAGAAGATTCTCGCGATGGAGTAAGGCATGCGATCACTCATGGATTTTCTTCGCTGGCTCCCTGGCGTCGCGCCTCGCAAGGCATACACGCTTGTCATGGAAGGAGACCTGCTGTCGAGGGAGCTGAAGCGCGACCTCCACCCCCGCAGCGACAGCCTCTTCGATCTTGTCACCGTGGTCGGCCCGGATGCTGCGGCCGCAATCCTGCAGGCGTACGAAGACGGTCGTCTTCCTATGCAGCGCGGGAAGGGTGTGCAGGAGGCGCCCGTGGCCGAAGCGTATCTGCGTGACGCCGAGCCGCTCCGGGAAGAGATCCGCGAACGCAAGCGCAGGAAGGACTGCGTCGACGACATCGGCCTCGTGCGCGAGAGCGACTTCCTCGATCATCAATTCATGAACCGGATATTCTACAAGAATGCCGGGCCCGGACCGGCCAGACTGACGCTTGCCGGCATCGATGTTTCGAAAGACCTACGGGCCTTCTCCAGCAATAGTGGCCAGTCGACCGGGTTCGAATATTCCTTTACCTGGACGGGGAGCGACGGCGTCCGTCGGAGTTCAGGCTCCGGACTGCCGTCGGAGGCGTTCAATCGCAGGAACGACGAGAAACGGAACTGGGGCTTGCACGAGTAAGCACGCGTATCCGAAGGAAATCAGCCGCCGCCTCGAAACGTCGTCTTGACGCCCGGGGGGCGTATGGCGTCGGCGACGATGCCGCAACTCGGAAGCCCGCCTAATTGCCCAGTTTGTGACTGAAATGCGACGCTGTGAGCAAACTGGCGGCTTTTGAAGTATCCAATGTGGAACCGAACGGTCGAGATCGGCGCGAAGCGACCGAAGTGTATGTCGCTTCCGGCTCCGAAGTGGGTGGACTGACCAACGTCCTCAGCCATGGGCTTGGCAAAGGGCGGGGGCTTGGGCTTTGCCCACGCAGTCGAAACCATTGCAGTCGAACCCATTGAGGTGTGCAGCGCAGATCGTGGCGACGGTTTTTTGCAACACCTTCACGCGCTCGACCAGCCAAGCCAGTTCTTCGGCGGTGATTTCGTAGCGGTGCGAATAGCGGGCTTCGACATAGGCCCGGTCGAGCTGGGTAAAGCACCGCGCGGCAAAACTGCCGCCGCTGGGCCAGACATCCACCAGCAGCGGCGCGACCCGCTCCGCATGGGTGCGCAGGAAAGCCAGCCGGTGGGATTTCGGGCTATAGAGCGTCAGAACATGCAGGATGCAATGGTAGATGCGTTCGACGGTCTGATGCAGGTCAAAGGCCGCTTCCCTGTGATAGCCACGTCCCATGGCCTCCTTCGCCAGTTCGAAGCGATGTGCGGCGCTTGGAAACCAGTGGCCGAAATGCCTGTTCATTTCGGCCTTGGCGGTCTCCGGGGCTAGTGGTTTGGGTTGGGCGAAGGGAAAACCCGGCGTCTCGTAGAGCAAGATGCCGTCGCGGGCGATGTCCACGAAGAAGGGCCGACCGAGCGCGAGTTGGTTGTTCACGTCCATGATGGAATGAACGATGAAATTGACCGGGGTTGCCAGATGTTTGGTGATCGTCAGTTCCCGCAGGAAGCGATCCTCTGCCCGATACCAGAAACGTGGATCGGCAAAGGTTTTGGTCGTGACGACGATGAGCAGGTTATATTCGGAACGATGAGGGCCGAAGAGAACCAGTTTAAGAATACGCCCACGCTTCGCCTTCTCCGACAGCTTGCTCTTTTGCGCATCCTCGAATTCATCGAAAAAGATTCGTGTGATCCGCTCCAGTTCCTGGCGCTTGTTCTCTGGAAGATGAGCGAGGCGTTCAGCAAGCGTCACGTACATGACGCTCCCCCATGCCGCATTATGCGTAGAATGTCATGAAGCGCCGAGCGTATCAACGGCCAAGGGAACTCCGTGGACTCTTCGGAAGGTGCGCCTTCGTACAGGACAGCATCGAGCTTGCCCGCTACGCCTGCAAGCGTCGTGGCGGGCGTGGTTGTCAGGGCGTCCACCAGTTCCTGCTGACGGTCGGCGGCGGCGTGTTCCGCCCGCTTGGCGGCGGAATAGCCGAGGCGTTCATCCTCGGCATCCCAGCGGGCCTGATGGGCAGCGAGATCAGCCTCCGCCTTGGTACGGATACCGGGATCGCCGCCGAAATAATCTCCGATGTCACCCTGCCACCACATGGAGTAGGTGGCATCTTCGTCCGGCAGGTAGACCTTCGCATGTGGAAAACCAACGCTATTGATGAGTTGGGTCTCTAAGCGCTGCTGTTTCTGGCAAAGGGCAACGGTGTTGAGACAGGCGGCTTGCCACGCGCGCCAGAGCGCCATCGCGGGATCGGAAGTGGTATTGTCGGTCAGCGCCACGGCAGCGCCCGCGCCAGTTTCAAACGACAACGTTGCCGTGGTTGCCATCGTGCCCGTCAGCAACATCCTGCGTGTGACGGAAGACAAACTTCTGCTATTGTCGGAATCAGCCATCGATCCGAGCTCCTAATCAGCTTGGGTTGTGGTTAGGTCGTTCTGAGTGGTCTCAACACTTAGAACGACCGCATATAGACGAGACGATATAATTTTGATTGCCGGTTCGCAACAGAAATCAGTGCAGTGCTATGATATGAACGGAATTCAGTGTCGGTTAGCACGAGTAGCGTTGGGGTGGGGGATACGCGAACTGTCTGAAGAAGCTGATGTTTCGCAGCAGACTATAGTTCGTCTTGAGAAGGGCGAAGAGCTTCGGTTATCCACTCTTGAACGCATCAGGCGCACGTTCGAAGATTCTGGAATAGAATTTATTCCAGAAGACGAACATAGCGGCGTGGGCATCCGGTTTAAAAAATCAGTCTGAGCGCGCGGTTTTTGGCTGCTTCGTCCCGGGTGGCTCCGGCACACTCCCCCCATTGAATCATACTGCCACATAATCGAGACTTGGCTTTCCCATGGCCGGCCCCGGTAGCGGCGGTGATACCGGATTGCAGAATGGTCCTATTTTCCGCCGTTTGTACGCAGCAGTACGACGCCAGCTAAATATCTCTTGCAAAACGATAAATCTCTATTTTTCCTGTGTTAGGGGCAGTCAGAAACGACCAGCAGGGGGCGCTCCCGCCATGCCCGAGCCAGACCGTATCATTCGCCTCAAAACCGTCCTCGCGCGCACCGGGCTGTCTCGCTCCACCATCTACCGGAAGATCGCTGAAGGCACATTTCCTGCCCAGATCAAGATTAGCGTAAACGGCGCGGGATGGCGGGAATCGGACATCAATCGATGGGTTGCCGACCCCGCTGCGTGGCGGTCAGAGGGGGAGCGCAGCGATGGCCGATGAGGGAAACCATGAGGGCAGGGAGAGATCGGCGAATGACAATCGCACGCCCGATGGACAGAATGTCGGGGCCGATGCTTCCGAACGGCTTGACGCGGTTGTACTGTCCATTGCCCGATTGATCGGCAAGCAGATGGCGCGGGAAGATTTCGCAGCCCGGATTGCCGCCAATGATAATCGGAAAGCAAAGGCAGCGGACGATGATTAGCCTTGCCACTGTCTGTGCGGGGAGGACGGGAAACGGCTTGCCTCGGAACGCTCCTTCCATTTAGGATTCAGGGAAGGCCGCACAGTTTGAACCTGCGTGGTGCGATGAAAGCCTTTTTGGGCTTGCAGGCATTGGGCCGGAACGAAGCCGCCCCCTCAAGGCCAAGCCGCTTCGCGGTGATGCTGCGCATCAGCCTTGACCGGGTCGGCTTCGTTCCGGCGTGGGCTTCTGAAGCAAGAAAGGCGGGGCGTGCGCTGGCAAGCAGCGCCAGCCGTGACAGACCCGGCCCAGCCGCAGAACATTGCCCGATGAAGGAGGAGCCATAGCATGACCCGCGTTGCCCTTTATGCTCGCTATTCGTCCGACAACCAGAGCGAGGCGTCAATCGAGGATCAATTCCGGCTTTGCCGGGACCATGCGCGACAGGAGCGGTGGGAGATCGTCGGTTCCTATGAGGACGCTGCCATATCGGGATCGAGCACGATCCTGCGTTCCGGTATCCAGCGGCTTGTGCGGGACGCACAGCGCGGTGAGTTCAATATTCTGCTGGCGGAAGCGCTGGACCGTATCAGCCGCGATCAGGCGGACGTTGCGACCCTCTACAAGCATCTGAAGTTTGCAGGCGTCAGCATCGTCACCTTGGCAGAGGGCGAAATCAGCGAGCTTCATGTCGGCTTGAAAGGCACGATGAACGCGCTGTTCCTGAAAGACCTTGCGATGAAGACGCATCGCGGCTTGCGGGGCAGGGTGGAGAAGGGCAAGGCAGGCGGCGGACTTTGTTATGGCTATTGTGTTCTCAAGAAAGTTGACGCCAACGGCGAGCCGATCCGGGGCGACCGGGAGATTATCCCGGAGGAGGCGGAAACCATTCGCCGCATATTCCGCGAATTTGCATCGGGCAAAAGCCCGAAGGCCATTGCGGTTGACCTCAACCGGGAAGGGGTTCCCGGTCCGCTTGGGCGCGCATGGGGTGACACAAGCATTCGCGGCCATGTTTCGCGCGGCACCGGCATCATCAACAACGAGCTATATGCTGGTGTTTTGGTCTGGAACCGGCTGCGCTTCGTCAAGGACCCGTCCACCGGCAAGCGCGTCTCGCGCATCAATCCCGAAAGCGCGTGGATTAGGACCGAGGTTCCGCACCTACGCATCGTGGACGATGAACTATGGAATGCCGTGCGCGCCCGCCAGAAACAGATATCGGCCATCTTCGGGCCGAATCCGGCCAACACCCGCGAAGGCCGCATGAAGCGCATTCATCTGGCGAACCGGCCTGTTTCCCTTCTTTCCGGGCTTCTCACCTGTGGATGCTGTAGCGGCAAGGTCGGCATCATCACGCCGAACCGCTATGGCTGCCTCAATCATCATCGGCGCGGCACTTGCGACAACAACCGCACCATTACCCGCCAGAACATCGAGGCGCGTGTGCTGTCCGGCCTCAAGGAAAAGCTGGTATCGTCGGAAGTGGTAGCAGAAGCCATCCGCGCCTATGCAGCGGAGATGAACCGCCTGAACCATGACCGCCGCGCACAAGCCGCCGCCGATCAGAAGGCCCTCGCCAAGATCGAAAAGGCGATAGCTGGCATCATCGCCGCCATTGAAGATGGCATGTATCAGCCGAGCATGAAGGCACGCATGGACGAGCTTGAGCGGCAGAAGGCGGAAATCACCGCCCGCATGGCGAAAGCTCCGGCGGACGTTCCCGACATTCACCCCAACATCGCCAATGCCTACCGGCTTCGCGTCGAGCGCTTCACCGAGGCGCTGAACGATCCCGAAGGCGGACGGCAGGCAGCGGAATCGCTGCGCTCGCTCATCGGTGAAATCGTTCTTACTCCCGGCCAGAAGCGGGGCGAAGTCCATGCCGAGCTACGCGGCGAGTTGTTCGGTATCCTCGACTTCGCCAAGGCGGAAGAAACCAATCGGCCAGCCGGTTTTATGCCGCCAGTCGAAGCCAGCCCCCGCAACCACCGATTCAGACACTCCCGATGCGAAAGCGCCGGGAGTTTTGTTTTTTCCAGCATTCCCAACGGCTTGCTGCTCTACCCAGCTCAGGATCGTACCCATTTCGCCGTACAAAAGCGCATCGATCTCGCCCCTGTTCGGTCCTGGCGTCAGCACGATCTTCTCGATTAGCATCCGCATGGCCTCCGCCGCTTGCAGACGCTCTTCGGGCTGTTCAGCGTTTCCGTCAGTTTTGCGACCTTCTTTGCATAGATCGCTGAAACGCTCGGCAGCAGGTCCGGCACATCCTCGGGATGTCGGAGAGGAGGGCGGTCAGCTCGCTCTTGCGCGCCTCCAGCGCATCCATGTCGGCCTTCATGCTCTCATGGAACATGCCGGCCTTGATCGCCTCGATGATGCCCCTGATCTGCTTCTCGATCTTCAGCAGCTCCGCCTTCCAGGCATCGCCGTTTGAGCGACGTTCCCGGTTCAGGCGGTTCGTCTCAAGGTGACGATCGGCACGCCGGCGAACTTCAGATGTTTGTAGAGCGTTGCAACGTCAGCCTGGTCACGCGAGAAACGATCCAGAGCCTCGGCCAGCACCATGTCGAACTGGCCAGCCTGGCCGTAGGATCATGCTCGAGCCAGAGATGCCCGCATCCTTATAAGCTCCGACGATCTTCCATCCCTCGCGCTTCGCCTGCTCCCTGCAGATGCGAAACTGGTCGTCGATCGAGGCGTCGCGCTGATTGTCGGAGGAATAGCGGGCATACATGCAACGCGGGTCATCGTTCAGTCCTTTCACAGCTCCGTGGTCAGCGGCGCACCGCGCCGCTCTTCTTTGCGCGGGCCAGTTCCAGAAAACTGGCCCTGATCTTGGCGAACAGCCCCGGCGGAATGAAGCCATAGTTAAATTCTCCCCGCTTGCCGGGAACCGGCGACAGGCCGCCATTGGGCCATTCGTCGACATTATGCTCTGAGACGATCACCCAGCTCGGCGCGTCATCAAGACCGATGGCCTGCTTCACCTTCGCCGGGATCTCGATGCCGACCGTATCGCCGGCGGGCGCGGTGTGCGTGATCGGCAAGAGCACCACATGGCGGGGACGTACCATACTATCTGTCGCGGCGACGAGGCAGGTCGGACGGTTCTTGCCCTGATCCTGGCCGGCTGCGGCCTCATGTGTCCAGAGATAATCGTAGCGAATGACGAGGCCGGGCTTCGGTTCAGGGATCGCCACGCCGTCGGCCTTACTTCAGCAACTCGTCGAGATGCGCATGTTCCGGGCCCATCTCGGCGCGCTCCACTGCGTCGATCACTACATCAGCGGCGTCCGTCGTGCGATGCGTCCGCTGTGCTGCGGCACGGAGCCAATCGTAATGGTCGGCGGACATCAGCACGAACTCGCGCCGCCCATGACGGGTAATCTCCACCGGCTCACGCTGCGCCTGATGCTGGAACTCGCCGAACTTGCGCTGGAATTCGAGGGAACCGACGGTTGGCATGGCAGGCATCCTTTCAAATAGAATACCTGAATTATACGTGTAATTCGTCTTCTTGCAAGGGCGATGTCACGCATTCCCGAGCGCCTGCCGATTTCGCGCCTTGCGCTCCAGCGCGGTCTTCCGCTTGAACTCTTCGCGGGCGATCTGCCTGCCGATTAGCCGGGCAAGGATCAGGATCGCTTCGTCGGCGCGATCACCATCGTTCTGCGCCGTTTCCGGTGAGGCTGAAGATCCGAAGACTTCGATGCTGATCTTGTCCTGTTTAAGCGCCATCGTCTCTAGAAATCCCATGCCCGGAAGGGGCAGAGACCATGGAAGGATTGTTCGCCATTAAAAGAAAAGATCCGGCGCGTGCCCGTGCGGTGTTTAGGATACCATGCGTATAAAAAGGACAGTCTACATTTCAAGGGATTATGTCGCTTTGCCGCGATCACGTTCCGTGAAGCTGGAATGTAACTATGTCGGTATTTCGCTGCGGATTGTGTAATGCCGGCGCCGCGCCATAGCAATCTATGTATCGCTCGGATTTTGAATGGCAGCCTGAACCTGGCGCTGATGTCATTCCCTTTCAAACGACATGGCATCGGCTTGGATGGCTTCCATGACTTTTTCCAGTTTACCTGCCATATCGGCATGATAACGCAGGAGATGGTCCACAATGGCCTCATTTCGCATCAAACGGGAAACGTAGCCTTTGCTACCACGAGGACGAGCATTGTATCCCGAGCGTGTCCTGGACTGTCCGATAATCCTGATAGAGCTTTTCCATTTCCCGCTCCATGCGGGCAATATCTTCCACCGATGCTTCTATCGGCTTCTTTGGCTCAAGTAGAAACTCCGGACGTGTTGCCGAGAGGATCATGGCGGCGTACGTCATCGTGAAGCGATTTGCCGCGATCATCATTTCTGCGGCTTCGATCTGTCTCATGGGCTTCATCTTGCGAAGGATTGAAAACACGCTGCGCGCCGCCAATCTGTCTTTCAGCAGTTCCACTACTTCGGGCGCGATGCCATCCAGCATGCGTTGGCGTTCACGGATGTGCTCAACATTGACGTTGAGCGCTTTGGCTATACGTTCAGGGGGAACCTTCTTCGCAATCGCCTGCATAATCATGCGGTGCTCCTGCACGGCGCTCAGCCGATTAACCTGGCGGTTGAACGTGAACCCTTCATCGTCATTCGACAGGAGGCAGACGGCATGTGTGGCACCGAGAATCTTCAGGCATTCGAACCGCAGATGACCGTCGAGAAGGATATTTTTTTCATCGCGTTTCCGGCCCTTTTCGGGGAATACCGCAAGAGACTCTATGATGCCGACTTCCTGTATCGATGCGAGGATCGTCTTGAACTTTGGCGAGTGCTTGAGGCCAGCGGGAAGGGGGCGAGTCGGAAGAATGTCGTTCAGCGGGACGGTGATAGTATGTTGTTCGAAGCTGGATCGGTTCATGCGGTAAGGTTCCCAAAAAGAAGGTCAGCAAGCGGCTTGGGCATGTCGACGATCCCTTCCGAGCGGTAAAAGAGTCCTGAAATGCTCCTCCGAATGAAGTTTGCGCATGGCGGAGACGACGAATAGCAATCGTTGCTCCGCAACATCCGCCTTCTGAATCGCGAGGCGCTGACGACGGACTTCTTCCTGAAACGTCTGGGCCAGCCTTGCCGCTGTCATGGGCTTGTCGGTGCGGGGGATCGTTTTCTGGTACTTTTGACCGAATGCCTTGCGTTTTTCGACCAGCCGACGGGCTTTCAGAAGTTGATCTCCTTTGAGGGGGCCCTTTTCATAAGCCTCCATCATGGCGATCTGGACATCGGCATCGTTGGATCTGGCGAACTCCACGGCGAGGGAAAGCGGGAGCCATCCTTTTTCAACTGCGGTTATCAGCCGTTCCTCTTCCGCGCGCAGCAATTGAAGGATTGCCTGTATATAGCCCGGCTCCAGCCCGATCTTCTGAGCAATCTGGACGTGTGTGTATCCTCGATCCGAAAGTACCTGTACGGCGGCCAGCAGATCCTGGCTGGAATGCTGTCTGCGCGCCAGATTTTCGACGAGGCTCATCAGATAGCGATCGGTTTCGGGGGTGGCTACAATCATTGCCGGAATGTGCGTTTCGCCGAGAGCCTTGAAGGCTTCTATGGCCTTGACCGCATATGAGGTCGTATCGAGGACCCTGTTCGTCTGTGCCAGCTTCCGCCAGTCACGCCGCTATGGGCAGGCATGCGAACGAAATCTAAATGGTCGCCCGGTCCGGGCATTGCCAGGCGCCCATATGCGGTGCTCATTCGCTGCCCGATCACGATTTAGAGTCCCGAACGGGAAGCGCTGGTACGTTTCCGCATGTTCAGTTGCAAGCGGGAGCAGCCTCAAGCCCTTTCGAGGGCAATAGCGATGCCCTGCCCAACCCCGATACACATGGTTGCCAGGGCATACTTCCCACCGTTGAGCGAGAGTTCCAGCGCCGTGGTTCCGGCAATGCGCGCACCGGACATCCCAAGCGGGTGCCCAAGCGCGATGGCGCCGCCGTTCGGATTGACGCGTTTGTCGTCGTCGGCGATATCGAGCTCACGCAGCACGGCGAGCCCTTGGGAAGCGAAGGCTTCATTCAGCTCAATCACATCAAAGGCATCCGGCGCGATGCCGATGCGCGCGCAAAGTTTCCTTGTCGCCGGAGCAGGTCCGATACCCATGATACGCGGAGGAACGCCCGCAGCCGCGCCACCCACAATACGGGCAATAGGCGTCAAACCATATTGCTTCGCTGCCGCTGCCGAGGCGATGATGAGCGCTGCCGCGCCGTCATTGACGCCTGATGAATTGCCCGCTGTCACCGTACCGCCTTCTCGGAAGGGCGTCGGCAATCTGGCCAGCGCTTCAAGACTGGTTGCGCGCGGATGTTCATCCTTCTCAACAACAAGCGGATCGCCCTTGCGCTGGGGGATCGTGACCGGCGCGATTTCCTTCGCAAGACGGCCGTTGGCCTGTGCCGCGGCGGCCTTCTCCTGGCTGCGCAACGCAAAAATGTCCTGATCCTGGCGCGAAATTTTATATTCTTCGGAGACATTCTCTCCGGTTTCGGGCATGGAATCGACGCCATATTGCTTTTTCATCATCGGATTGATGAAGCGCCAGCCGATGGTGGTGTCGAAAATCTCCGCCTTGCGCGAGAAGGCGCTATCCGCCTTAGGCATGACTAAAGGCGCACGGCTCATGCTTTCCACACCGCCGGCGATAATCAGATCCGCCTCGCCCGCCTTGATGGCGCGCGCCGCGGTGATGACGGCATCCATGCCCGATCCGCAGAGGCGGTTGATCGTCGTGCCGGACACGCGAACCGGGAACCCTGCAAGCAGCAGCGACATGCGCGCGACATTGCGATTGTCCTCGCCTGCCTGATTGGCGCAACCGAAGATCACATCGTTAACCGCTTGCCAGTCGACCGAGCGGTTGCGTTCCATCAAAGCCTTCAAAGGGATCGCGCCGAGATCGTCCGCACGAACAGAGGAAAGCACGCCACCATAGCGGCCTATTGGTGTGCGGACATAGTCGCATATATAAGCTTCAGCCATGGTCAGCCTCACAATTCGGGAACGACAAGATCAGCGACAGGCCCCGCGATATGGAGCTTTGCGCCTGTCATGGCCTGGAGCACATCCAGTGGCATGGCGGCCAGTTTTTCGCGCAGGACAAAACGGCCTTTGTCGATGTCAATGACGGCATGGCTGGTGTAAACGCGCGTGATGCAGCCCAGCCCCGTCAACGGGAAGGTGCATCGTTCCACCAGCTTCGGCTCTCCATTCCTGGTCACGTGTTCGGTGATAACGACGACCTGCTTGGCGCCGTGCACGAGGTCCATTGCGCCGCCAACCGCCGGAACACCTCTTGCACCCACGCGCCAGTTGGCAAGATCACCATTCTCGGCCACTTGATAGGCTCCGAGGATCGCCACATCGAGATGACCGCCGCGTACCATGGCGAAGCTGTCGGCATGGTGAAAGAAGGACGCGCCTGGCTTCAGCGTTACCGCCTTTTTGCCGGCATTGATCAGGTCCCAGTCCTCTTCGCCTTCGGGTGGCGCCTCACCGAAATCCAGAATACCGTTCTCGGTATGGAAAATCGCCTCTCGACCCGCTGGCTGGTAGCGGGCAACCATCTCCGGAAAGCCGATGCCGAGATTCACATAGGCGCCATCAGCAATATCCTGCGCGGCGCGCCAGGCGATTTGGGCATTGGAAAGCTTGATGTCCTCATGGGTGTCAATGGTCATGCGTAAGCCACTCCTGCCCGTGTGAGTTCTTCTTCCTGTCGCGGGGTTGCGACTTCAACGACGCGATCAACGAAGATGCCGGGGGTGATGACGTTCTCAGGTTTGATACCACCGAGCGGCACGATCTGCGACGCCTGCACGATGGTCCTGGTCGCCGCCATGCACATCAGCGGGTTGAAATTGCGCGCTGCCATTCGATAGGTGAGATTGCCGTGAATATCGCCGATATGGGCTTTGATCAGCGCGAAGTCCGCCTTCAGCCAGCGCTCCTGCACATAGGGGCGACCGTCGAACTCAGCGATGACTTTGCCCTCAGCCAGTTCGGTGCCATAAGCCGTCGGCGTATAGAACGCAGGAATACCTGCACCGCCTGCGCGGATGCGTTCGGCGAGTGTTCCTTGCGCAACCAGCTCAAGCTCGATCTCTCCAGCAAGATATTTGTCTGTGAAGGCGCGCGGATCGGAGGAACGCGGAAACGAGCAGATCATCTTCCTGACCATGCCTGCATCGATCATGGCGGCAATGCCGATACGTCCATTGCCCGCATTGTTGTTGATAACCGTCAGGTTTTTCGGTCCTTTGTCGATCAAAGCATGAATAAGCTCGATCGGCGCACCGGATCCGCCAAAGCCCCCGATCATGAGGGTAGCGCCATCGCCTATTTCGGCGATTGCCTCCGGCAGACTTCCGATTGTTTTATCCATGAAGACCTCCGTGCCGAGAGCAACGGCTTAAATCCGAACTCCAGCGTCATTCCCGCAGGAGTTAGCCAATCAGCTCCGAAATGGTCAATTCATTTGTGCGGTATTTGATTTTTGTTCAATTATCGCACAAAATAGACCGAAGGAAATGGAGAGTGTCATATGCGCGAGACGGATTTTGTCGGCGGGTTTGCCAAGGGATTGCGGGTAATCGAAGCCTTTGGCGAGGACAAGTCGCGCCTTTCCATTGCCGAAGTATCGAGGATCACCGGTCTGGACCGGGCGACGGCGCGCCGGTGCCTGCTCACGCTCGCGCAACTCGGCTATGCCGAATATGACGGCAAGTTCTTTATGCTGTTGCCGAAGATCCTGCGGCTGGGCCATGCTTATCTTTCAGCCACACCTTTGCCTACGATCATCCAGCCGCATCTTGATCGCCTTTCCGATGTGGTCGGCGAAAGCGCCTCTGCTTCGGTGCTCGACGGAACGGAGATTGTTTATATCGCTCGCGCCGCGCAGATACGCGTCATGTCGATTAATCTGATGGCCGGAAGCCGACTGCCCGCTTATTGCGCCTCGATGGGGCGTGTTCTTCTCGCGTGGCTCGGTGAAGCAGAAGCTCGTAGCGTGCTGGAGCGCACTGAGCTGAAATCGCGTACCCCCTTCACCAGGACCGAGCCCGATCGGCTGATCGAAGAATTAGGACGCATCCGCGCGCAAGGCTACGCGATCAACGATCAGGAGCTGGAACTTGGGCTGCGCTCCATCGCCGTGCCAGTCTTCAATCACCGTGGGGCGGTGGTTGCGGCGCTGAATATTGGCGCGCCTGCAGCCCATGTGGAGATCAGCGATCTCCTGGAGAGCATGCTGCCTGCGATGCTGAAAGTCCAATCGGATTTGCGCGCCGTACTGCAATGAGGCAGCACCTTGCAGCATGTGTTTGAAATGCTTGATTCATCCAATAGAGGTAAGCCTTTTAGCCGATAGCCGCCCGATTCATGTTCTATTTGTGCAATTTTATGCCTCAAACGTCCATTGCTCAGCCTGCAACGCCCCTAAAGAATAAAGGCAGAACCGCGTTGAGAGGAAATCATGCGCACCAAAGTCGCGATCATCGGCTCAGGGCCCGCTAGCTGGCTTGGGGTTCTCGCCGACATTCCGCCGGTCGATCACGAGTTGATCTACGCCAACCATGAGCGTGGCTTTGCCCTATGCTCCATGCGCTCGCCGACACGCAGCCGCTATTACATCCAATGTGCGTTCGACGAAAACTCGAAGACTGGAGCGACGAGCGCTTTTATGATGAACTGCGCCGCCGCTTGCCGGATCACCACGCGCAAACAATGGTGACAGGCCCTTCGTTTGAAAAGTCGATAGCGCCGCTGCGTTCCTTCTTAGCCGAGCCTATGCGTTTTGGACGCCTGTTCCTGGTCGGCGATGCCGCACATATTGTGCCTCCCACCGGCGCCAAGGGCCTCAATCTCGCGGCCAGCAATGTGTACTACCTGTTCGAAGGATTGAAAGAATACTATCTCGACAAATCAACTGCCGTCTCGCCGCATATTCAGGGCGCGCTCTGACCCGCGTCTGGAAAGCTGAGCGCTTCTCCTCCATGACGAAAATGCTGCATCGCTTTCCGGAAATGGACCCTTTTGACCAGAGGCTTCAGGAGGCCGAACTCGACTATATCAGGCGCTCGAAAGCAGCTTCGCTCGCCTTGGCCGAAAATTATGTTGGCTTGCCCTTTTAAGAACCGGGTCGGCCAGCGGCATGCATTTTCGACGAGAGTTTCGCGCGATAGAAAAGTCAGTCGCCGTTCAGGCGCCTGACCGCATTGTCTTTTTTATCCCGGCCGACATGCCGGCCGCCTGGCGTATCGTTTGCACGAGAATTTGCATGGCAGCCGTCTGGATCACATCCGTTCGCATGGTAAGCCCGACCGGCCCGGTCGTTTCGCTCGTATCAATAGGAAGGACAACAAGCTTGCCTTCGGCAACGTCTCGAGCGGCAACGCCTTCAGAAATGATCCAAACCGCATCGCTGTCGCGAACAAAAGCCCGGCCAAAGGCGTCGGAAACGGTTTCGATCTGCGTTGGCAGGGAACCGATGCCATTGGTGATCAGCAATTGCTCGACAAACGGTCGAATGACCGAATTGCGGGTCGGCATGAGAACAGGGTAGCCAGCCAGACGATCGAAAACAGCGCGGCCATCGGTCAGCGGATGACCCGCTCTTACCAGGAACCGCACCCGCTCCGAGTAAAGATGCTCGAATGAGAAGCCCGTCATTTTCTCCGGTGCGGCCAGACGGCCAACCACAAGATCGAGATCTCCGACCCGCAACTGCTCCAAAAGGACAGCATTTTCGCCGGTTACTATTTTTACGCTGCTGCCGGTTCTCTCTTCCAGGAACAGGCTTATCGCCTTCGGCATGATACGGGTCGAAACTGTAGGCAGCGCTCCAACGCTGACCGGCGGACCGGAGCCGTCCAGTTCCTTTGAGACAGAGTCCAATCCTTGACGTAGGGCTGTCAGCGCGCTCCCCGCATGGCGCAGGAACACCTCGCCGTAGCGTGTAACCCTGATGCCGCGGCCGTCGCGCTCCAGAACGGAAACACCCAGGATTTCTTCCAGTTCACGTATCGTTTTGGTGACCGCCGGTTGGCTTACATTGAGAATTTCCGAGGCTTTCATCACGCTCTTCTGCCGCGCCACTTCAACGAATGTGTGCAGATGGCGAAACTTTATCCTGTTTCCGATCACGCTATTTATAACCTATAAGTTATGATTCTGGTCAAGATTATCATTTTACTTAACCGGATGGAAGCGCGAGAGTGTCATCCCAAGAGGAGAAAGCCTTGCTGTTTGCCGAGATAAACGACACCGTTTTTCATTATGATTTGCGGACGAGCGGGAAAGCAGACCCCGTGCTCGTTTTCATCAGTTCGCTTGGAACCGATCACCGCATCTGGAATGACGTTAGGGACCGGCTCGGCAATGAAGTCACTACACTGGCTTTTGACCTGCGTGGACATGGCCTCTCCGATATCGGTGAAACGCCCTATACGATAGAGCTTCTGGCACAGGATCTGATCGCGTTGCTTGAAAAGCTGTCCATTGGTCGCACCGTTTTGTGCGGCCTGTCGGTCGGCGGGCTGATTGCACAGGGCGTCTATGCCGCGCGGCCCGATCTGGTGGCCGGCCTCATTCTTTCCAATACCGCACACAAGATCGGTACGGCGGAGATGTGGAACGGCCGCATCGACACGATCATGAGAGACGGTCTTGCCAGTATTCTCGATGCCACCATGCCGCGCTGGTTCACGGCCGGTTATCGCAAGCCGGACAATGCCGCCTATCGTGCCTATTGCAACATGTTTGTCCGCCAGCCGCTCCACGGCTATGCCGCTACCTGCGCTGCCCTGCGCGACGCTGATTTTACCGGCGCGACAAAACGGATAGCCGTACCTGTTCTTTGTATCGCAAGCGATCAAGACGGCGCGACGCCACCCGCTCTCGTGCGAGAGTTGGCTGACCGTATCCCCGGCGCACGCTTTGCCGAAATTCCAGGCTGCGGGCACATCCCCTGCGTCGAACAGCCGGACGGCTACACTGCGCTTTTGCGCGACTTCCTCTCACACGATCTGTTGCACGGAGAATAATTCATGGCTGACAATGCCGTGCCGTCCGAACATTACCAACTGGGCATGAGCGTACGCCGTTCCGTTCTGGGCGATGCGCATGTGGATCGGGCATCAAACGCCGCGACCGATTTTGATGCGCCCTTTCAGCAGCTGATAACCGAGGCTGCGTGGGGCACGGTCTGGGCCCGCCCCGGCTTGACCAGGCGCGAGCGTTCGATTGTGACAATTGCACTTCTGGCGGCACTGGGCCAGGACGAGGAAGTCGCCATGCATATTCGCGCTACGGAGAATACGGGCGCAACCAGGGAGGACATCTGCGAAGCATTGATGCATGTTGCGATCTATGCGGGGATTCCGGCGTCGAACCACGCTTTCAAGATTGCCAAGCAGACCTATGCGGAGATGGAACGGAAGAAAGCTGAAAAATGAAGAACAGCCTGTCGGAAACGAGCCCCTTTTTCGCTCGTGACCTTTCAATTCATCCTCCAGCCTGTACGCCGTGCTACAAGACCTCGGTGCTTCGCTCTCCTACGCGCGCGCTGCTTTCACTCGAAGGCACGAAAAGCGAAATCACAGGCCCGGTCTTCGGCCATAACATGCTGCACGAGCTCGATAACGACCTGATCCTCAATTATGCCAGGCCCGGCGAAATGCCTATCGGCCCGCGCATTCTGGTCCATGGCCGCGTACTCGACGAAAGAAACAGCCCTGTGCCCGGCGCACTTCTTGAGTTCTGGCAGGCCAATGCCGGCGGCAGATACCGCCACAAGAAGGAAACCTATCTTTCGGCCATTGATCCGAATTTCGGCGGCGTAGGTCGCACGATCACTGACGAGAACGGCTGTTACTGGTTCAAGACGATCCAGCCCGGCCCCTATCCGTGGCCGAACGGCGTCAATGACTGGCGACCGGCGCACATCCATTTCTCCATCTTCGGACATGGTTTTGCGCAGCGCCTCATTACCCAAATGTATTTCGAGGGCGATCCGCTCATCTTGCGTTGCCCCATCGTGAAAGCCATCCCTGATAAATCGGCAATCGAGCGCCTCATTGCTCCGCTGGACATGAATGCGAGCATGCCGATGGACATGCGCGCCTACAAGTTCGATATCGTCCTGCGCGGCCGCCGTTCCTCATTGTTTGAAAACCGTCCGGAGGGTAACTGACATGGCGCAACCGCTCGGCTATCTCAAGGAAACCACTTCCCAGACCGCCGGCCCGTATGTCCATATCGGATTGACGCCAAACTTCGTCGGCATCAACGGGATCTCCGCAGAGGATCTGGGTTCCGGTTCGCTGTGCAATGACAAAACCATCGGCGAACGCATCACCATCAAAGGCCGCGTCATAGACGGGATCGGTGCGCCGCTGCGCGACGCGCTCGTCGAAATCTGGCAGGCCGATGCCAAAGGACTCTATAACAGCCCGTCTGAAACGGGCGGCCGGGCTGATCCGAATTTCCCCGGCTGGGGCCGCTGCCCAAGCAATATGGAAACAGGTGAATTCGTCTTCGAGACGATCAAGCCGGGTCGCGTTCCGTTCAGGGACGGACGGCTTATGGCGCCGCATGTCACCTTGTGGATCGTGGCACGTGGCATTAATCTCGGCCTGCAAACGCGGATGTATTTTTCGGACGAAGAAGCAGCCAATACAGAAGATCCGGTTCTCGCGCGGATCGAGCACCGGATGCGCATGCAAACGCTCATCGGACTACGCGAAGGCGATGTCTACCATTTCGACATTCACCTGCAGGGCGAGAAGGAAACCGTATTTTTTGATATCTGAACGATGAGTATTTCGGTTTTCGAACATCCGTTCCTGACAGGTCTTTTCGGTAGAGACGAAGAGATCACGGGGCTTTTCGTCTCTTCCGCCGATATCGCCGCCATGGTTCGATTTGAGGCTGCATTGGCGCAAGCCCAGGCATCGCTCAGGCTCATACCCGCTGCGGCCGCGAGCAGGATCAGCGAGGCTGCAGGCACATTCGAGCCTGACATTGCTGCCCTGGAGCGTGCGGCAGCACGCGACGGCACCATCATTCCCGAACTGGTCGGCCAGCTTCGCAACGCTGTTGGAGTGGAGTTCGCAAGCCACGTGCACTTCGGCGCCACCAGCCAGGATGTCATCGATACGAGCCTCATTTTAAGGCTGAAACGCGTCAGCCAAATCCTGTTTGGCCGGATACAGCAACTCTCCGGCAAGTTGGGCAGGCTCGAGGCGACATTCGGAAACAACGGGCTGACCGCCCATACGCGCATGCAACCTGCCATTCCGATAATGGCGGCTGATCGCATTGCGAGCTGGCTTGCGCCACTGGCGAATTGTCAGGAACGGCTTGCAACCGTTCAGTTCCCGGTTCAATTCGGCGGCGCGGCGGGAACGCTGGAGAAATTCGGTACCCAAGGCGTCGAACTTCGCAAAGAACTGGCGAAGCGACTTGATATTGCCGACAGGCCGCAATGGCATAATCAACGCGCTTTCATTGCGGATTTCGGCAATCTCCTGTCACTCATATCGGGTAGCCTCGGCAAATTCGGTCTGGATATCGCGCTCATGGCCCAATTGGGACATGAGCTTTCTCTTGCGGGCGGCGGCAGTTCATCGGCCATGTCGCACAAGCAGAATCCGGTCACGGCGGAAGTGCTGGTCAGTCTGGCTCGGTTCAACGCCGTGCAGATTTCGGGTTTGCACCAGGCGATGGTGCACGAGCAGGAACGGTCAGGCGCGGCCTGGATGCTCGAATGGATGATCTTGCCGCAGATGGCTGCCACATCAGGCGGCGCGCTCAATCTGGCATTGGCTCTTACCGACAATATCGTTCGCATCGGCAGGCATTGAACATTCGAAAACATCGCCGTTCGAATATCGATCACCGAGTTTTATATTTTGCATAAGCAATTAGAAGGGCTTGTTGCAATCAGGTTGTCCGCCTGACGCGCTGGGACGGTAAGGCGCGGTATATGGAAAGCCGGGGGAGGAGGGTGTGATGCTGACATTGCGACAGATCGAGGTGATTCGGTCGATCATGGTTGCCGGAACGATTGCCGGCGCAGCGCGGCTAATGAATATCGCGCAACCGGGCATCAGTCGCACGATGAAGCACATCGAGAGTTCGCTCGGTATCAAGCTGTTTATCCGCAAGGCGGGACGTTATGTTCCAACGCGCGAGGCTCAGGACATTTTTGCGCAGTTGCAGGAGGTACACAGGAAGGTCGAGGACCTGCAGTTTTCGATCGGCCAGTTGGAACGGGGCCGCGATGTTGAGTTGGCTCTGGGCTCGGTGCCCAGCATTGCCAATGTCATGGTCCCGCACGCGGTGGCAGCAATCCGGCGGCGCTACCCTGATATCCTCGTGAATTTCGAGATCCTGAAAATCGAGGAGGCAATCGATTATCTGATGCTGAACAAGGGCGAAGTGGTGGTGATGAGCTACTTGTTCGAGCATCCCTCGATCACTTTTGAACCCTTGGCAAAGGGGAAACTCGTATGCATCGCCGCCAGGGACCATCCGGTGGCAGAAAAATCGATCATATCGGCGCGCGAAATCGTTAAATACCCCCTCATCGGCATCGATCCGCGGGATCCTTACGGAGCGATCATGGCGGGTATCTTCGAGCGGGAAAACCTCGATTACAACATTTCCATCCGGGCGCGTTTCGGCACGACGGTCTGCGCGCTCGTCAAGCAGAACCTCGGTATTGCCGTGATTGACGCCTTCACCGTCGCCGATATGACCGATCGGGGGCTTGCGATTATCCCGATCAGTGACGAGACGAGCTTTCAGACATATGTCGCCTACCGTGCGGATGCTGCGCTTTCCAGCTATGCGGAAGCGTTTGTGATGATGCTGCGCGACGCCATGGAGGAGTATATCCGCAATGGCGTCGCGGCGGGCCATTCATAACAAGATGATATATTGAGTGGAAAAATTGGTATTTGCGTTATGGCGGGATTCTTGACATTCGTGTGAAGACCTTGCTGCTGATAGTGGGATAAGCGGCACATGCTCATCAGAGGAATTGAGCGTGCGGTTCAAGATCAATCTGCGTTCTGGATTATTGGGAGGATTCGAAATGATTGGTAAGTTTACAGGGGCGATTGCCGCCCTCGCATTGTTTGTCGGAACCGCTACCGCAGCGGATTTCCCTGAGCAGGATCTCCAGGGTATCATCCAGTGGGGCGCGGGCGGAAGTACCGACCTCGTGATGCGCGCGGTTTCCCCTCATGCGGAGAAGGTACTCGGCCGCAGCATTGTCATGACCAACAAGACGGGCGGCGTGGGCGCCATTGCAACGCAGTTTGTCGCAAGCCAGCCCGCCGACGGATACACGCTTTTGATGAGTGCCGAAAACCCGCAGCTTTACAAAGTCATGGGTATTTCGAAACTCGACTATAACGACTTCTATCCGGTCAATGTTCTGGCACGCGGCGTACCTGTTCTCGTGGCCAACAACGATGCGCCATTCAACACGATCAAGGAACTCGTCGAATATGTTCAGGCCAATCCGGGTCAGGTCAAAATGGGTTCCACCGGTCCCGGTGGTTTGCCCTCGGTCGTCGGCGGCATGTTGTCGGCTGAGCTTGGCTTCAAGGTGACCGCTGTCCCCTTCGATGGCGACGGGCCAGCGCTGACCGCCATGCAGGGCGGCGCGGTGGATTTCATGCCGGCGGTCCTCGGTGTCGCCGCCGAACACGTCAAGGCTGGTCGTATCAAGGTGCTGGGTATTATCGACGGGCAGGCAAGCCCGGTTCTGCCCGATGCCAAGCCGATCACCGCCGATTATCCGGAATTCAAGAAATATCTGCCCTGGGGTCCGTTCTTCGGCGTCTTCGTCAAGCGCGACACGCCTGATGATGTCAAGGCCAAGCTCGTCGAGGCCTTCAAGACTGGTGCGCAAAACGCTGAATTCCAGAAGCTTCTGAGCGATCGCGGTTATGTTTCGCTCAATATTTCGGGCGATGAGGCGGACAATTTCCTCAAGAAATGGCAATCGACCACCGCGTGGGTCGTCTACGATGCCGGTATTGCAAAGAACTCGCCGGAGGAGTTCGGCATCGCGAAGCCCTGAAACGGGTCGACCAAAAGAGCGGTTATCGGAAAGAATAAATCCCGGCCGCTCCACCTTGGGGTAGCGCGTCGGCGGAGCGGGTTTTGCTCCGCCGCGATGGGAGGAGGCATATCATGTCAAAGCAGCAAACAAGACGCCCAGGCGCGATCGCATTCAACGCCGTCATACTCGGCTTCAGCCTGTTCATGTTCTGGCAGGCCTATCTGATTTCGGGTTTTTCCGCACTCAGTTCACCCGGAACCTTCCCGATGGCGATGAGCGCCATCATGGTGCTTACCTCGGCCGGCATATTGATCAAATCGCTCGGCCTTTCCTCACCTGGCGGCGGCTTTACCGGCTTTCGCAAAGAGATCCTGCCGCCGATCGTTCTCCTGTTCAGCCTCATTATTCTGGCCTTTTCATTGGTTTTGAAGCCGCTGGGATTTCTGCTCGCTTCCTTCCTGTTTCTTCTTTCCTCCATCTGGCTTTTGGAGCGCGGGCGCTTTGGGCGCGCGCTCCTGTTATCGGTGGTGTCGATCATTGGCGTTTACGTCATCTTCCGCTTGATCTTTCAGGTGGTGCTGCCGGAGGGAATTATCCCCGAACGGGCGATCATCTCCACTATCGGTGACTATTTCAGCGGGAGGCACTGAGCCATGGACGCATTCTCTTATCTCTTCGCATCCTGGCTGCAGCCAGAGTTGCTCGCATTAACCGCTCTTGGCACATTCGCCGGCATCTATATCGGCGCCATTCCCGGTCTGTCCGTCACCATGGCGGTATCGATCCTGATCTCCTTCACCTTCAGTTGGGAGGTCAACCACGCGCTGGCGTTGATGAACGGAATTTTCATGGGTGGCGTTTATGGCGGCTCGCGCACGGCCATCCTGCTCAATATTCCAGGCGCTCCGGCCGCGATCGCCACAGCCATCGACGGCTATCCCATGGCCAAAAAGGGTGAGGCCGGAAACGCCATCGGACTATCGACGGTAATGTCCTTTTTCGGCGGCTTTATCGGCATCGCGGTGCTGGCGGTTGCTGCCCCGGCTGTGAGTGAATTCGCGATCAAGTTCCAGCCGCGTGATTACATGCTGCTTGCAATGATGGGCATCCTGCTTGTTGGCGCTCTTTCTGGAGAAAGCCTCGCCAAGGGCATCTTCGCCGGCGCGTTTGGCATGTTGCTCGGGACGGTCGGACTCGATCCCATGACGGCGGAGCAGCGCTTCACCTTTGGTTCCGTCGAGCTGATGAACGGCATCTCTTCCATAGCGCTCATGATCGGTCTTTTCGGCGTATCCGAGGCGCTGCTGCAATTGCACACGCTGCACATACCGGCGATCAAGCAACGGGTGGACAAGATCATCCCATCCCTTGCCGATCTGAAGAAATACCTGCCGCTCAGCCTGCAGACCTCGGCCATCGGCGTCATCATCGGCGCGCTTCCGGGAACCGGCGGCGATATCGCGGCACTCATGGCTTATGATCATGCCAAAAGGGTTACAAAGAACCCTGAGGTTCCTTTCGGGCAAGGGGCAAAAGAGGGCCTGGTCGGTCCGGAATCGGCCAACAATGCGGCGGTCGGCGGCGCCTATATTCCGATGCTGACCCTGGGCATTCCAGGCGATGCCGTCACCGCGGTCATCATCGGCGCGCTGTTCATTCATGGTCTTAATCCCGGGCCGCTGCTGCTGATAGAAAAGCCCGATATGTTCTGGTTCACGGTCGGGAACCTGACTCTCGCTAATTTCTTCATGCTGATTTTCGGGCTGACCGGCATCAAGATATTCACCAGGATCATCGAATGCCCGAAGAGCGTGCTTTTCCCACTGATCTTGCTCCTGAGCGTCGTTGGCGCCTATTCGATCAACAATTCGGTATCCGATGTCTGGTGGATGCTCGGTTTCGGCGTTCTCGGCTATTTCATGAAGCTTTACGGGTATCAGGTCGGCCCGATCGTGCTCGGCATCATCTTGAGCCGCCTGATGGACGACAATTGGCGCCGGGCCATCATTTCCGAACGGGAAAGCCTGCCGGCGTTCTTTACCGGAATGCTGTCCAGTCCCCTTTCAGCCACGCTGTTTGTGGCCATTGTCCTCATTTTGCTTGGCCAGACGCCGCTGTGGAAAAGGTTCAAGGCGCGGGGTTTGGCCGTACCGGAAAAAAGCTGACCGCACAATACGAAAGAGACGACGAATGCCTGATACCACCGTCCGCCTGGGATTGATCGGTGACAATATAGCCCGATCTCAGTCTCCGCTGCTTCATGTGCTGGCTGGGCGGCTCTGTGGGCTCACTGTCACCTATGACAGGCTGATCCCGGCCGATCTTGGACGGGATTTCGGGGCGGTGTTCGGTCTCTGCAAATGTGAAGGATTTCGCGGGATCAACATCACGTATCCCTATAAGGAACAGGTGACAGCGCTTGTCGGCATCGCCGATCCGGCGATTGCCGCAATCGGTGCCTGTAACACAGTGGTCTTCGACCGCACGCTGCCTTCGGGCCATAACACTGATTACACCGGATTCATGAGCGCCTTCCGCAAGACCTTCGGTGCGGCCTTTCCCGGAAAGGTGGCGATGGCAGGGGCCGGTGGCGTCGGCAAGGCTGTGGCCTTCGGGCTCGCGGGCCTCGGCTGCACGCATCTTGCCATCTTCGACCGCGATTCGCAGAGGGCCTGGTCGCTACGCCTCGCGCTCGAACGATCCGGATCGGCAATGGCGGTCGAGGTCGTCCCCGCGATCGAGGACGCGGCGGCGGATGCTGACGGTCTGATCAACTGCACACCGCTTGGTATGGTCGGTTATCCCGGCACCGCCATTCCAAAGGCGGTGCTCGGCCGCCAGCGGTGGGCTTTCGATGCCGTATATACCCCCGTCGATACCGTATTCATGAACGATGCTCGTGCCGCTGGCCTGGCGGTCATCAGTGGTTATGAACTGTTCTTTCATCAAGGCGTCGATGCCTTCCATTTCTTCACCGGGGCCGCGGTTGACCCCGCCGCCCTGCGTGCGGAGCTGATCGCGGCGGCCGCCGAAACAGGGGTGCTTGGATGAAAACTGCGATCGCGACTGTTTCCATCAGCGGCGACCTGGCCGAAAAGCTTGCTGCAATAGCGTCCGCTGGGTTTGATGGCATCGAAATCTTTGAGAACGATTTTCTCGCCTTCGACGGCACGCCGGCAGAAGTCGGCCGGATGGTGCAGGACCATGGGCTCGAAATATCTCTGTTCCAGCCCTTTCGAGATTTCGAAGGCATGCCCGAACCGCAGCGGTCGCGGACCTTCGACAGGGCGGAACGCAAGTTCGACCTGATGGAGGAACTGGGCACGGATCTGATGCTGGTCTGCTCCAATGTCTCGCCCTTTTCACTGGGAGGCATAGACCGCGCGGCCGCAGATTTCCACGCATTGGGAGAGCGCGCTGCCAAGCGCGGTCTGCGTGTCGGCTATGAGGCGCTCGCTTGGGGGCGCCACATCAGCGACCATCGTGACGCCTGGGAGATCGTTCGGCGGGCGGATCACCCCAATGTCGGGCTGATCCTGGATTCCTTTCATACGCTGGCGCGAAAGATAGACGTCAATTCCATCCGGGCAATTCCCGGCAACCGCATTTTCTTCGTGCAACTCGCCGATGCACCGATGATCGACATGGACCTGCTTTACTGGAGCAGGCATTTCCGCAACATGCCGGGTGAAGGCGATTTACCAGTTGCCGATTTTATGCGTGCCGTGTCCGCAACCGGCTATGATGGGCCGCTCTCGCTTGAAATCTTCAACGACCAGTTCAGGGGTGGTTCGCCGAAGGCAATTTCCATCGACGGCCACCGCTCGCTTCTTTATCTGGCCGACCAGGTGCGCCGCGCCGAACCGGCGTCGAGCTTCCACGTGCCAGAAATGCCGGATCGCGTGGCCGTATCAGGTATCGAATTCGTCGAATTCGCAGCTGATGAAAGAGAGGCCGAGGACCTCGGCGCAATGCTGCACACCTTGGGGTTCAAGCGAACCGGCCGGCACATTTCCAAGGACCTGGCGCTCTGGCAGCAGGGTGACATCAAGCTTGTCATCAACACCGAGCGGGAGGGGTTTGCTCATTCCTCCTATCTTGTCCATGGCACCAGCGTCTGCGACATCGGCCTCAAGGTCGAAGATGCCGCGGCAACCGTGACGCGCGCCCGGGCGCTGGGCGCCGAGCCTTTCGAACAGCCAGTCGGTCCCGGCGAACTGAAGATCCCCGCAATTCGCGGCGTAGGCGGCGGCATCATGCATTTCATCGATGCAAAGACCGAATTGGCCAACGTCTGGGACATCGAGTTTTTGTCGATGGCGGATATGCAGGGACCCGCCGATTGCGGATTGACGGCCATCGATCACATGGGGCAGACCATGCGTCATGAGGAGATGCTGACCTGGTTGTTGTTCTATAATTCGATCTTCGCGACCCACAAGACACCGATGGTCGATGTGGTCGATCCGGCCGGCCTCGTCCGAAGCCAGGCGATCGAGAATGACAGCGGCACGCTGCGCATCACCTTGAACGGCGCCGAGAACCGCCGTACGTTTGCAGGCCATTTCATTGCAGAGAATTTCGGCTCCGCTGTCCAGCATATGGCATTCGCAACCAATGACATTTTTGCAACCGCTTCGGCTTTAATCCAGAACGGTTTTAAGCCCCTGATCATATCGCCAAACTATTATGACGATCTGGATGCGCGCTTCGGTCTCGACGATGACATGCTGGAACGCCTGCGCACCGGGCATATCCTTTATGATCGCGATGAAGATGGTGAGTATTTTCAACTCTATAGTCCTAGCTATGGGGAAGGCTTCTTCTTCGAGATCATCGAACGTCGTGGCGGCTATAAGGGTTACGGCGCGCCAAATGCGCAGTTTCGCATTGCCGCGCAGAAGCGTTTCATGCGGCCCATGGGCATGCCAAAGGTCTAAAGGGAAGAACCAGCGGCAAGCGCTCCTGGCTCCAAGGTTTGTCACCTTCGAGTAGTTTTGCCGTCGTTAATTCGAGGATCGGCGGCTCGACGGTGTTAAGTGCGGCAAACATCCACGTGATCGCACGCGCGCGGGCATCGTGATCCTTCGGCAGCAGGCCTGCATGCTGCTCAGCAAGATTAAAGACAATCGCGCCGGTAGGTGTTCCGGTATGACCGCACCTTCGCTGGCCATGATTCTGAGCACGCTATCATCGTTTGCGAGCAGCGCCGGATGTTGGGGAGCGCCTACGCCTAGGTTGCGCAGGCGGCAGCCAAGACCGGCAGGTCAACAAGCCAGTCAGACCTTTTCCAGCAACTCCGCCAGTTCCTTCGGCATTAGCAGCGGGACGTCGTGCCCACATGGCAGTTCGTATACTTTCCATGCGGGGTCTTTACGGAGTGGTGCAGCGATGGAGCCGAAGCCGTCCCAGCCGGTGGCGAGGATGTAAGCTTTGCGAGCAATTTTGAGATAAGCGCCGGTGACTTTGAGGCGCTCAGTGAAGGTGCCGGTGGGCTGCGGCGTGGCAAGGGCAGCAACCCGGTCGCGTTCGGCTCCTGTGGCGTATTCGTTGTCACCGATTTCAGGGACTGGCACCACCGGACCAGTCAGTTTGTTGCCCATGATGTCCTCGAAGGACTGGCCGTTGCTGGGAATAAAGGCATCGAGATACACAATGGAGGCAATGCGCTCGGCGGCGCGTTCAACCACCCCCGTCGCAACGAACCCGCCATAGGAATGAGCGACCAGCACCACATCGTTGAGGTCATGCCAGACCATCTCGTTAACGATGTCCTCTATGTGGGTGCTCAGTGTGATCGGCAGCAGGGCTAAATGCGAGCGTTCCCCCAGTCCGCTCAGCGTCGGCACGTGCACGACATGTCCTGATGCACGAAGTTGTTCGGCCACGCGATCCCAGCCCCAGGCACCGGTCCAGGCACCATGCACTATAACGAAAGTCGCCATCGGGTTCTCCTCCAAATGATTGCAAAATGCAATCGATTGCTTTATACAAGCATATGAGATAGAGTCAATCCATGACCTCATCACCTTTTCGCTCCAGTTGCCCGATCAATCTCGGCCTTGAAGTGTTCGGCGATAAATGGACACTACTGATCATTCGCGACATGATGTTCGCCGGCAAAAGACACTTCCGCGAGTTCCTGACCTCGGACGAGGGCATTTCTACCAACATTTTGGCGGATCGCCTGGCCATGCTGACGCGAGTCGGCATCGTCACTCGAGCAGGCGACCCCAGTCACCGTCTCAAAGCAATCTATTCGCTAACCGAAAAAGGTATTCAGCTGCTACCAGTGATCGCACAGATCAGCCGCTGGAGCCGCAGCCATATGCCGGTCGATCCAACACTGGCCATAACAGGTGAGGCGCGCGACCGTGCCGGGCCCGACGCCGTGGAAGCGCAGATGGTAGCGTTGCGGGCGATGCATCTCGGCACTGGCAGTTGATCACGCGGTGAGACGCGTTGCTTCGTTCCAAAGAACAACCGTTGATCACCGAAGATGGGCAACCGTTATTAAGAAGTACTCCAAAGACGATCAGGTGGCATTATCTGTATGGGCACTTGATTGCGCCGAAAGAGTTCTTCCCATGTTTGAACGCAGCATGCCTAAAGATGAGCGCCCTGGAAACGCGCTAAGGCTGGGCCGGCAGTGGGTAGATACTCGGGTCTTCAGGATGCCAGTAATCCGGGGCGCCTCTCTCTGTGCTCACGCCGCAGCAAAGGCGGTAAAGGCTGATAAGGCAGCATGTGAGGCAGTACACGCTGCGGGACAGGCAGTAGCAACTGCGCATGTCGCGCAGCATGCATATGGTGCGGCATGCTACGCGCTAAAAGCAATTATCGCGGACCGTCCAGACGTTGCCGAACAACTGGTTCACGATGAGCTGTCTTGGCAGTCAGCTCATTTGCCAGGTCACTTACGCGAAGAGATCATGAGCAGGATAGTCGTTGAACCTCGCAAGAAGGGACTTTTCATTACGATCGAAAAAGGGCATGGCTTTTAACTCCGCGATATGAAGATCTTCGGGCCTCGGCCCGGTTCCGGCCACCCGACCATCTCTCTTCGGGACTGAACACCCAGGTCTCTTTGCGGATTTCAGCTGGAGGCGCTCATGGCCTGGATTTCAGGCCTGACGCCATCAGCTAAGCGCTTACGAAATATCCGCTTCACAGCCCGCATCGTCGAGGAGGGCTGCTGCATCCACTGTCAGATCGGCGATGCACCGCGGGGCGCCCGCGGGGATGGACACGACCGTCGTGGCGTGGAGATTGGCGATCAGGTTACGCATGGCCGCCATCAGGCCCGCATCGGCAAAGATCTCCGGCATGTCGATCAGCAGTAGCGCGGGACGTGTCAGCGCCGCGCGCGCCATCAGCAGACGCGCGAGCTCGTCCCGTCCGAGACCGCGCCCACCTTCTGCGACCCGCCCGTCAAGCGTTAGACGTTGCATCAGGGGGGCCAGACCGAGGCGGCGGGCGACGTTTGTGATCGCCTCATCGGAAGGTCTCGGCCGAACCCCCAGCGTCAGGTTCCGCCGCAGCGAGCCTTGAAGGATTGGTGCGCCTGGTTCGATGAGGGCGGTCCGGAAACGGACGCCGGGCGACACAGGCGGTCGCCGGTTCTCCAGCCCCGCCAGTCGCGTGAGCCATTCGGTCTTGGCTCGCGCGTCAGCCCCCGTCAGCCCTAGCACTGCGCCCGCCGGCACCGGCCGCCCGTCCGGCACGGTCAGACTTGCCGCATCGCGGGTGAAGCGCTCAACGGTCCTACCGGCATCGGGCAAGTCAAAAACCGCCTGCAGCTTCTCTCGCGCGACCCGCCAGCCGCTGTAACGGTCCCAGGTAAAGGCCAGCGCCCGCAAGGGCGAGGCGATCATGCCAAGGACGGCCAACGCCGCCGCCGCTTCGGCACCCGAGGCGCCGCTTCGTGCGGCGATCCACAGAACGAGGACGCCTCCTGCGACTGCGCCGAGATCGGGAATCATGCGCAGTCCGGCGTAGGCAGCTGTGCGGCGCACGGCTGATTTGCGCAGGCGCTGCCCCCTTTCGTCCAGCCGACGCAGTTCCTGCTGGGTGCGGCCCATCAGGTCGAGTTGCGGCGCGTAGGCGAGACGTTCGATCATGCGTGTCGCAATGGCGGCGCGGCCAGACCGGAGGCCACGCTGGATAGGGTCGAAGATCACCGTCAGTGCGGCCATTGATAGCAACGCAGCGAGTATCGGAGCCATACCCGCCAGAGCAAGCCGGGGGTTTAACAGCCACAGTGCCAGTGCGGCGCAGGGCAGGACGATGGCGGCGGTCGCCGCCTGCGGTAATCCGTTACCTGCCCAGTTGCGCAAGATCGTCAGATCGCCGACAAATCGCAGCGCCCAGGCCCCGCGCCGACGCCGCGCAAGGTCAGCCTGTGGCAGGGCAGCAATCTTGGCATAGAGAGTGTGGCGAACCGCTGTGGCGAACCGCTGCCCGAGGCTCTCGGCCGCAATTCGATTGGTGAACCGCGCCAACGCGACGCCGGCTCCCGCGCCGCCCAGCATCATCAGCGCATGCAGGGGCAGCGTGCGCCCGTCATGCAGCGCAGCAAACAGTTCCCGCGTGGCGAAGGCGGCAAGGCCCATCGCCGCCGCCTCGGCCAACCCGGCCCCGCAAACGGTCGTGAACAGTGCGCCGCGCGATCTTGACAGGATAGGCGGGATAGCGGTCATTCTGCCGCGATCGGAACTGTATGTCCGCTCCGGCTCGGCAAGCCCAGCATGGGCCTGAGAAGCGGGATGATCTGCTGCGGATCGCGCAATTGATTACGCGCGAGCACCGGCACGCTGAGGGCCTCTGAGGCCTCGGCTGCCGCCAGCGGCGCGCGGGTGATGAGGCCGGATAGGGCGAAGGGCTCGAACCCCATGGCCCGTAGGACCGACACGCCCCCCACCGCGCCGGCGGAATCTCCGGCTGCAAACAAAATGCCGGCAAAGTGATTGTGCACGTCGGGATCGGCCAATAGAGCCCGGACCTCGGATTGAAAGACCCCATCCGCGAACTCGACCACCATGATCTTTGCACCCGCCTCCGCTGCGTGGGCGACAAGGGTGTGAAAGCCGCGCGTGATGCGGTTCAGCGGCATTCGATAGGTGGTTGGCATACCCGCATCGACAAAATCGGTGACGGGGACGCCGGCGTCGCCAAAAGCATTGAAATCGCCAAAGGCGCCCGTGCCAGTGGTCTTGATGCCCGCGACGGCATAGCCGGCGCGCCGCAGGCCGTGCGCCAGGCTCGCCGCCGCGGTCGTCTTGCCCGCGTTCATCGACGTGCCAAAGACGGCCAGAATGTCTATGTTCCGGGGCATGGCGCGGCAGGGAAGGCCATAGGCGGCGATGTTGATGACCTCGTCCGCAGCGTTTGTCAAAAGGCCGATCGGGGAGATGCGCGTCGGCTTGTTCATCGTTTCATGGGCGCGCACCATGCGACCGACGATGCCGCCACCCGCGATCATGTCGCAGCCGTCGGCGTCGATGATCGCATGGCCCTCGAACTGGTCCGAGGCATAGCGGTCGCCGACGCACATCACCACCAGATCATCGATATAGTTCTCCGACCCCCTACCGCTCGCGAGCTGGATGTTCTTGTGCTGACCGATGCCGGCAATGCGGCCCACCAGCAGGTCGCCAGCGACGGCATCCGCAAAGGCCGTCGAGAGGCCGGTGACATCGGCATGGTTGACCCGGCGCGTCGTGAAGGCCCATTTCGCGGCACGATGCTGGAGCTGGTCAAGAATATCGGTCGTGATCATTGTGAACATCCTCGCTTGGCGCAGTATTTTGCAGGGCAGGGACGGTAGCGCCAGGATGGAGACGGGCTTCCGAGCTGTCTCATGGCAGATACTCCCTGTTCCGATCCGGGAATTGGGCTCGAAGTTACAGTTTGCGACGCCAGTGTGGCCGTAGCCGGCTAGAATCTCGTGGGAGCCTGGCGAGATTTTGGGGAGCCGCAGATTAGATTTTAGCAAGCGCCCAGTTAGGATCGGGGAAGAACCGTCCTTCCGTCCACGAATGTCGGTACTCAGCGCTCCGCGCGCGAACTTGCGATACCAGACGGCGGCAGCGATCGTATTCCGGTAGCCCTTTTCTCGCTCGCTTGCCTCTTCTTCCGTCTCCGCCCGCTCAACCGCTGCGTCAGCGCGGCGAAACGGGAAAATCTGCACCAGCGGTACGCCGTCTGGATGATGTGCACGCCGTAGGAGCCGGCCCGAAAGAACGGGAAATGGATATGCGCCGCATAGGTGTCAGTACTGATGATGCCGGCGACCACCAGATATACCGTCGGGCCGCTCAGGATCGTCGCGCGATAAGCGGGCGTGGGGCCCGCACCAACCAATCAGCAAATCCATCACATTGAGCACTCGATCCTCGACCTCTTCGCTCAACTCGTTCCGGATCGTCTCCAAGTCTGCCAAGAGATCGGCCTCGGCGGCGCCGCCACGCAAGTTCTCGCGAATGACCTCACGAAGTGTCTCCTCGCTTTGTTGTACAGCCGTCTTGAAGGCCAGGCGCCGGTCGGTCGCGGGATGGGGCGTCGTGCTCGCCACGGTTTCAAGTTGGCCGAACCCGATCCGTGTGCGCCGGACTTTGATCGGTACCACTTGCATCAGCATTGCCGGGACGATGATCCGGTGAAATGGTTTCACGATCGCGAGATAGACGCGGCCGAGCGGGTTGTGGGTCTTGACGGCTGTCGAGACGGAGATCTCCTGCCAGGCAGCACCGCGTTCCGTGATCTCGATCAACACACGGAAATCAAGGTGCCGGTCGTCAAGACCGAGAACGACACGGTCGGTCGACTGTCCGATGATTGGCAAGATGCCGATGCGCGAATCGGGTTTCACCGTCGGTTCCCCTCCGGACGTCAAACCGAAGGGCCTCACGATCAGATCTCGCAATGTCAGCAGCTGTTTGATCCAACCCGGCGCCCGCCCGAACACTTGCTGCGCAGCCCCGAGAGCGTCCAATTCCAGGCCTTTCACCGTCAAGGAGAAAGCGTCCCCGAAATTTGCGCCAGGGAGAAGCCTGTCGGGATGCGGAAAGGGCTTTGAAATAGGTTTTGTCATGATTTTTCCAGCCTGGGCGGGGACGCTTGTCGCCAGCCGCGTGAATGGGGAAGGACCGTGTGCTGCATCAGGCGCTAACACCAAAGCTTATCAGGACCAGCGCGATCGCGTACGGCGTGATCATGAGCCGTTGGATCAGAACGCCATGAATGACCGCAACACCACTGCCGATAAACCCAGCCAGTCCTATGGCGGCGGCTTGCCGAGCCATGCTCAATACGTCCGTCAGGGCGAACCGTGTTTCATGCGTGACGTCATGCAATCGAGGTAAGACCTTTTTGCTGTCTGGCACCGAGAATGAGACAGATTGCAATGGGGATGCCGAGTGGGAACCCGCTCACCTCGATAATCAGCGAGGCGACAACAATCCAGCCCAGCAGCGACCAGCCCAGGAAGGCCGGGACAGGCAGCTTCCTCTTATCCAGCCAGATCACCACGGCGCCAAGCATGATCAGCGGTAGCGCAAAACTGCCGATCGTCGACCAGAAGGCGGCGTTGCTCGCCAGGAGCTCCAGGCGCTGAGCACGGAGCGGTTGCCAATGCTCCGTAGTCCAAAGCCCAAGCCCTAGCCAACCCGGGATTTCCGGTACGGCGTCGATGCCCAGCACGATCATGTGCAAAATGCCGATTGCCACCATCGCAATTCCGCTCCACCTGAGCATACTTTCCGATCCTCGATGTTTGAGGCCGCGTCGGCGATCATCGTCGCGCCAACCATACGGCACCGTATGTAGCTTGAAGACTTTCCAAAGTCCAGACGCCGGCGTATGGACTGACGAGATGTCGCAGTACGCGGCTCATGGAGAAGGCATTTGAATAGAAAAACGCCAGAACTGACCCGCGACGATTGGGTTTTGGCTAGCCTTGCAGCGCTCGCCGAAGGCGGCATAGATGCGGTTCGGGTGGAGCGTCTCGCCAAAAGACTGAATGTCAGCAAGGGCTCCTTCTACTGGCATTTCTCGGATCGCTCAGACCTGCTTTCCGCCCTGCTGGACCTTTGGGAGAAGGACTTTACGGCCCAACTGATCATCACCGTAGCGCCCTTGCCGACACCGCGAGCACGTTTGCTCGCCCTAGCCGACGAGGTGCTGAGCGCGAACAATGACGGTGTCGACGTGGCGCACGCCGAGGGCGCGTTTAGTGCCTGGGCGGTGCTCGACCCTGTCGCCGCAGCCAGGGTGCGTGCCGTCGAGGCACAGCGTATCGGTTATCTGGTGAGCGAGCTTTCGCTTATGGGCGCCGATGCAGCAGATGCCGAACTGCTCTCCAAGGGCGTCTACCTGGCGCTGCTTGGAGTCTTCGCCGCCCGCCGTTACAATCCGGTCCTGGCCGAGGACAATGTATTCAGGCGCGTCGTTGATCTTGCGCTGGATGCTGCGGAAAGACGGAGATGACGAGTGTTTATTCCATTTTTCCAGCAGGTGAGGCCTAACTCCTGCACTAGGCGCAACAATGTCGATCAGTGGAACTCGGGAAGGTCGGCTTTCAGGCTGCTAACATTGGTCTGAACGGCTGACATGGGCGCGCGTAGCTGCCGTTGCGCTCCAGCTGAATGAACAAGCCAAGACGCAGCGGCCGCAACGCTGGCGCCGGAATCGTCGGATCGCCGCCCGAAAGCAGCCGGAATGCCATCCATCCTCAGTCGGACATTTCCCGTGTATCTTTGTTCGAGCCTCCAATGCAGGGTGAAAGTGAGCCATCTTGAAGATGGCTCACCAGTGTTGCTTCGCGCTCAACGAGGCTCCGTGCACAGTACTTTCCAAGTGGCGTACATCATCAGCAAAAGCAGGATCGCGAACGGAAAGCCGGTCGCGATTGCGCCGGCCTGAAGTGCCGCAAGACCGCCACCGAGCAACAGCACGATCGCGACGAGGCCTTCGAAGACTGCCCAGAAAATGCGCTGCGCAACCGGAGCGTCAACCTTGCCGCCAGCTGTAATCGAGTCGATAACCAGCGAACCGGAGTCTGACGACGTGACGAAGAATACGATCACCAGCACGATTCCGATGAATGACGTCACAGGTGCGAGCGGCAGGTCGGCCAGCATAGCAAACAGGGACAGCTCCGGCACATAGTCGACCACGGTCTGTTGCACTCCCGTATAGCCTTCGGCCAAGAACTGATTCATGGCGGTGCCACCGAACGTCGTCATCCACAGAATCGACATCAGCGTCGGGATGATCAGCACGCAGACGAGGAACTCCCGCACCGTACGCCCGCGTGACACACGCGCGATGAACATACCGACGAACGGCGACCAGGAAATCCACCACGCCCAGTAGAAGGTCGTCCAGCCGTGGACGAACGCACCGTCACTGCGACCGATCCAATTGGAGAGTGCTGGGAGGTTCTTGACGTAGTCGACAGTGTTGGTGAAGAAGCCGGTGACGATGGCGAGCGTAGGCCCTAGCACGATGACGAACAGCAGCAACAGCACCGCCAGAACCATGTTAAGTTCCGACAGTCGTTTCACGCCGGTATCCAGACCTGCGACGACCGAGCCAAGGGCGATGGCCGTGATGCCCATGATCAGGAGCACCTTCATCGTGTCGGTGTTGGGTACGCCGTACAACTCATTCAGCCCGGCTAGTGCTTGCGAAGCGCCGAAGCCAAGCGACGTGGCTAGACCGAACAGCGTCGCAAAGACTGCCATGATGTCGATCACATGGCCGGTCCAGCCGCGGATGCGCTCGCCAAAGATTGGATAAAACGCGGAGCGGATAGAGAAGGGCATGCCCCTGTTATAGGTGGCCAGCGCCAGCGAAAGAGCGACCACTGCGTATATGGCCCAAGGGTGCAGACCCCAATGAAAAATGGTCGCCGCCATTCCGATCTCGCGGGCTTGATCGGCAGCGCCTGCGACCAATACGCCGTTAACGATCGGGGGTGCGATGCCAAGCGGTGGATTGTTGAAGTGGTACATTGGCTCGAGCACGCCGAAAAACATCAACCCAATGCCCATACCTGCGGCAAAAAGCATAGAAAACCAACCAGTATAGGAGTAGTCAGGGGTTGCCTCCAATCCGCCAATGCGCACTTTTCCAAGCGGCGAGACGACGACCACGAGGCAGAATAGCACGAACATATTGGCCGCTATCATGAATAGCCAATCGAAGGTGGAGGTCAGCCATATTCGCAGGCTTTCCAGCGCTGGACCCACCGATTCCCTAAAGATCAAGGTGACCATGACAAAGGCCACGATCGTCACGGCTGAAACGAAGAAGACCGGATTGTGAACGTCGAGTCCAAATATGCGGACGTTATCCTGCCCAGCTTCAAGCCCATGATCCGTCAAACCAGTTGCGGCGAGTTCTCCTTGGACGAGTTCTCCTTGAATGTCAGACATAGTTCCCTCCCTCTGTGCCAGCCCTCAACACTTGAATTGCTGCAAAAAACCTCCACCCTCCAGTGAAAGGTGACGCAAAAGCGACAAGACTAACGGTCTGAATGCGACCCTATGGTCCGAGATCAAGACATGGGAGGCTGACGATGTGCAGGCAAAGTTCAGTGCTGTGGGCTGCACCAAAAATAGCATCCGAGACCAGCGGTAAGCCACCGATGTCCGTTTTCTATGGATGAACGGGATCACCGGAATGACTTATAGGCGCGCAAAGCTGAAGGCCATTACCTTGGATGAGCGTATGCTTCCATCAAACCAAAAGCTGGCATTCCGCTTCCCATCTGTGGACGCCCCGTGAGACGCAAGCGGTTTTTTGAAGTTTAGCACGTGGTCGGATGCTGCCATCTGTCCGGCCTCTGATGCAGCCAGAGGCTGCGGGCCCGTATGGGAGTTCGCGGGCCGGATCCACATCACCCACAGCGTGCTCTTGGCACAGTGGGAAGCCATGGTTTTCCGGCCCCGTCTCACCGACTGTTGCGCCATACCTTCCCTCGACCGACTCCGTCTCCGACGGCCTCTAGCCCGCCTTGGCTTACGCCGCAGCTGCGACCGGAACTCTATAATCCTCTTGCTTCAGCAGCAGCGCTCAGACGATCTCCCGCGGCGAACTGACCATTTCGGTCGGAAATCACGGACAGCCCATACCCAAGGATGTGCACGATCGTCTGTTTCAGCCTTTCTTTCGTGCTGGAGTTTCCTCAGGAAACCGCTTGGGCTTGGACTATACATCGCGTCGGAAATTGCCCGCAGCCATGAGGGGCACATCGAAGTGGGGTCCGACCAGGACGAAACAAGGTTCATCTTCAAGATACCGCTAGGCTCATGAAGACACCGCAGCAATCTCCGACAAAGTTGTTACCATGATTTTAATGCGGAAAGTTGGATACGGGCTTCATCTCTTTGGAGCGAACTCTGCGGGGTTTCATGCGCGGGCCCGAAGAAGAGCGTATCCTGGCGCCGACGCAAATCGAGGAGGCGCGAAGCCTCTGTCGCAATATCGCCCAAACGGATCGCGCTGCCGGCTTTCACGGTGCGGATCAGCCGCCGGTTGGCGACGAGATAAAATGGCGCCGGCCGCTCCGCATCCAGCGGCGCTCCTGGAATGAGCGCCGACGAGACATTCTCGATAGCATGATGATGGCCGATGGCCGTCAACCATGTCCCGGCAGCAAGATCGGCATCGGCAATGGCAACGAGATCGAAGCGCGGACGGGGACGCGATGATCCGCTTGAGATACCCTTGAGCCCCGCTTCGAGCACACTTGTAGCCGCTTCCAGACCCAGGAGATGACGTGGCAGATAGACCATGGCCGTCGTGCCGCTGCGGCTGACGATGTGCCCTTTGTCAGCGAGCAACGCCCAGCTTGCCGCATCGCGGCAGCGAATAACGACGAAGACACCCCCTGCAAAGCTGACCTCGCCGGGAAGACGCAGGCAATGGAAGACATCCATCCGCCGCTCGCCTTGAAGCAGCCCGCCATCCTCCCGCGTCGAAAACAAGGTCGGCACCTCCGCTATCCTTGCGATGGGACAATGAAGCTCCGGTCGGTCAGGGGCAAGATCGAGAGAATGGGCCGCGACGGCGAGTTCGCAGAGATCAGGCACCGCGCGTTGCGGCAGCTTCATAGCCACTGTCGCCCGAGCCGCGACGAGCTCCCCAACGTCACGCTCGCCAAGATCGAGATGGGAAGCGAAACCGGCGGCGTCGATGACGACGCCATTGCTCGTCAGTGTTCCGCTCGCCGGATCAAAGACGAAATCATATTCGCTCGACTTGCCGGCGCAAATGATCTCGAAACCGAGAACTTCAGCCCAGGTAACGAGGCCGATCAACAGGCTCGGCTGATCTCCATCGACAGGCGTGACCACCTTTCCCTTCTTGGCGGCCAGCATGGCGAGCCCCGGTCCGACGACGCTGTCCACTTCTTTGGAAACAAGGGCGACATGCTTGCCTGCCTCTATTGCGAGTTCGGCATGGCGGGCGCCGGCTTCCGGATGGCCCGTCGCCTCAACCAGCACATCGAACGGCAGGTCGACGACATGGGCGAGAGAACCGGCGGCAATGATGGCGCCTTCGGCCCAGGCACGCTCCGCCTCCTCCTGACTTTGGCACTCGACAATGGTCTCGGCCCCCAAGGTTTTCAGGGCCGCCGCCGCCGTAGCACTGTCAATGTCGACCGCGATGCGTACATTCATCAGGGGAACGCGCAATCCTTGCGCCAGGAAGCTGCGGCCGAATCCGCCGGTGCCGACAATGCACGCCTCGATAGGCCGGCTCGCGCCGGCATAATAGTCGTGGAAGTTCATGGAATCGGTCCCTTCGAATAAAGACGGAAGACAGTGCAGACGTCAGACCTTGGCCTGATGCCCGGCCGTATGGCGGCGCAAACCACGCAGGCCGGCAGCCTTGGCGATCAGCGGCCAGATAAGCATCAAGACCCCAAGCGCCATGATTCCTGAGACGAGCGGGTTCGACCAGAAAATGGTCAGCGATCCATTCGACATCAGCATCGACTGGCGAAACGCATCTTCGGCCTTGTCGCCGAGAACCATGGCGAGGACCAGCGGAGCGATCGGATAATCCAGCGTCTTGAAGAGATAACCGAGTATGCCGAAGCCGAGCACCAACCACATGTCGAACGTCGAATTGGCCACCTGATAGGCACCGGAAAAGATGATTGCGACGATCACCGGTCCGACGATCGAAAATGGCACCCGCAGGATCGAGGCGTAGAGCGGAACGGTGGCGAGCACCAGAAGCACCGCGACGACATTGCCAAGATACATCGACGCGATGAGCCCCCAGACGAAGTCCGGCCTGTCGATGAAAAGCATGGGCCCCGGCGTCAGTCCCCAGATCATCAGCCCGCCCATCATCACTGCGGCGGTCGCCGAACCGGGAACGCCGAGGGCCAGCATCGGCAACAGCGCCGATGTGCCGGCTGAATGGTCTGCCGTCTCGGGCGAGACGATGCCGCGCGGATCGCCCTTGCCGAACTTCGATTTATCCTTGGCAAACCGTCGGGCGAGGCCATAGCTCATGAAGGATGCGGCGGTCGGGCCGGCGGGCGTGATGCCCATCCAGATGCCGATAAGCGTCGATCGGAGGATCGCCCAGCCATAGCGCGGCATCTCCTTCAATGTCTTCAGCACGTCGATGGGTCTGACGCGCGCCTTGATGCCGTCAAAGCGCAGTCCCTCCTCCGTCGTCAGCAGCAATTCGCCAATTCCGAAGAGGCCCATGACGGCAACGAGGAAGGAAATGCCCTTGATCAGATCGGGAATGCCGAATGTAAGACGCAAGCTCCCCGAGATCGTGTCCATGCCGACCGTGGCGAAGGCGAAGCCCAGCATCATCGTAACCAGCGTCTTGGCAGGCGCGTTGTCGCTCATGCCGATGAAACTGCCGAAGGCGAGGAAATAGACCGCGAAGAATTCAGGCGAGGAGAACTGCAGCGCAAACCGCGCCACCCAACCTGAAAGCAGCGTGATCATGACGACGCCTGCGAGCGCCCCGATGCCGGCTGACATGAAGGCAAGCGTCAGCGCCCGCGTGGCCTGGCCGTTCTTGGCCATCGGATAGCCGTCGAATGTCGTCGCGACCGAAGAAGGCTCACCGGGAATGTTGAAGAGGATCGAGGTGGTCGATCCGCCGAAGAGCGCCCCCCAATACATGCAGGACAGAAGAATGATGGCGGAGATAGGTTCCATCGTGAAGGTGAGCGGCAGGAGAAGCGAAACACCGTTCGGTGCCCCGAGACCAGGCAGCACGCCGACCAGGATGCCCAGCATGACCCCGATCATCATGATCATGAGGTGATGCGCGGTGAGGACGGTGGCGAAACCGTCCATCAGATAGCCGAAATTGCCCATTGCATGTTCCTCCCAAGCGCCGACGTCTGATCAATAGATGCCGAGCCAACCCTCGATCGGTCCTTTCAGCAGCGGAACCTGAAAGCCGATCTCGAACACGAGGTAGAAGAGGCCGGTGACCGCCAGTGCCGCCAGGGCGGCGATCCACCAGCGGTAGCCCCCCTGCCACATCATGGCGCCGCAGATGTAGAGAGCCGTGCCCACATAGAGGCCAAGCAGCAGCGAGATGACCATGAAGGCGACGAGCGGCAGAAAGAACCCCAGAACCGACCGGGCCTTCTCCATTGTGAGAAAGACCTCACCCTCATGCCGATAAAAGAACAGGCTGCGCAGCAGCGTCACCAGACTGCCGAGGATGATCAGAACGCCGACGTAAAAAGGAAAATAACCCGCCTCCGGCCCCATCTCGCTCCAACCGATGCCGCTTCGCCACGAACCATAGCAGATGGCGAGACCGGCGCCGGCGGTCAAAAGCGCCGTGACCATTTCCATTGTCTTACGCGACAGGAATTGTTTCTCGAGTTCAGCCATGCTCGCCTCCCACGCCTGCAAGGATGGGGAGCGCCCCGTGGGGCGTTCCCTGGATGGGCTTACTTGACCAGCCAGCCTTCGCGTTTAAGCACCTTGAGAACGGTTTCCCGGTCTTTGGCCTGATAGGCCGTGAATTCGTCGCCCGTCATGAATTGCGAGGTCTGCGACGTCTTCGCAACATAATCCGCCCATTCCGGCGTTTCGGAAACCTTCTTCAGCACGTCACGATAGAAGACGACGACGTCCTCCTCGACGCCGGCCGGCAGCCAGACCGTGCGCGGCATGCGATAGCTGTCGATCGCCAGACCCGCTTCGGCACAGGTCGGAATATCGTGCCATCCTTTGCCGTCATGCACAGGCGCGCTCTGCGGAAAGCGGTCCGGCCGGAAAACGCAGAGCGGCTTCACCATGCCGGCCTGCCACTGACCGCGGTTTTCGTTCGGATTGTTTACATTGGCGTCGATATGGCCGCCGGCGAGTTGCACGCCCGCCTCACCGCCGCCCTTGAACGGGATATAGCGGAACTCAGCTCCCGTTACCTCGGCGATGGTCGAGACGAGGATCTGGTCCGTATCCTTCGACTGACTGCCGCCGAACTGGATCGCCTTCGGCTTGGCCTTCGCCGCCTCCACAAAAGATTTGACGTCGCCGAACTTGGATTGACCGTTCACCCAGATCAGGAATTCGTCGAGGGCAAGCGTGGCGACGGGTGTGAGATCTTCCGGCGCGTAGGGAACAGCCGCGACGCTCGGCAGGAGATATTCATTGTTCGTGCCGAATGTCAGCTTGTAGGGATCGCCCTTGTAGCCAGCGGCGTAAACGAAGCCCTCCGCTCCGCTGCCGCCGCCCTTGTTGGTGACGACCACGGGCGCATCGATCAGCTTGTGCTTGGCGATGATCGACTGCACGGTGCGTGCAAAATTATCGGTACCGCCGCCCGGACCTGATGTCACGACGAACTCGACGGGTCGCGTCGGCTCGAAGGCAAATGCCGGGACGGTTGTTATGGCAAGCAGCGCCAGGGTAATCTGTTTTAGCATATCGTTCCTCCCATTTATCGGACCGCCCGCCACAAGCTCCTACCCGGCGGTACTGTCCTGCTTCGTCAATCGGTTATTCGGCCGCCTCTCTTAATGCGGCCTGGCGTCTGGCCATCTTGGCAGCCAGGAGGACGGCTTCGCGCGATGCGCCCACATCAGCGATGCCACAACCGGCGATGTCATAAGCCGTGCCATGGGCGGGGGTGCAGAGCGGGAAGGGCAAGCCCCCCATCATCGTCACGCCCTTGTCGAAGCCCATCATCTTCATCGCGATCTGACCTTGATCGTGATACATCGTCAACACAGCGTGAAAACCTTCCTTCAGCGCGCGCAGGAATACGGTGTCGGCCGGAAACGGTCCATCGATGGCATATCCCGCCGCTTTAGCCCGCTCCACAGCAGGCTCGATGACTTCGATCTCCTCCATGCCAAAGCTGCCGCCATCGCCGGCATGCGGGTTGAGCCCCGCGACCGCAATCCTCGGATGGTCGATGCCCGCAAGTCGCAGGCATGCGGCGGTCAGTTCGACCTCCGCCAAGATGGCTTGCTCGCTGATATGGGCCGAAACCGCCGACAGCGGGATATGCGAAGTCACCCGCGCATTCCAGACCTGCTCGAGCACGTTGAACTCGCGCATCCTGCCCTTGAAGGAGAGCACATCGGAAACAAAACGGATCTCGTCGTCATAGCCTGGATAGGCGTAGCGCATCGCCTTCTTGTTGAAAGGCGTGAAGCAGACGCCATCGACGCGGCCTTTGTCGGCAAGATGTAGGGCGAAGCGGAAATTCTCGGTCGCGAACTTGCCGCCGGCCAGCGTTGCCTCGCCACGCGTGACGTCTGCGGGATCGAGATGACAGAGATCGATGAAGATGGGGCGATCGGCCGCCTCGGTGGAGAAATCCTCCGGCGCGCGGTAATCGAGATCAAGCGATATTCCCGCGATTGCCGCGCCCTCATCTAGAACCCGGCGGTCGCCGATGACGACGAAATGCGCGGCGCTGCGAAGCTCGGGCAAGGCGAGTATGCGTGCGGTCAGTTCTGGGCTGATGCCAGCGGGATCGCCCATGGCAAGAGCCAGGACCGGACGGCTTACCCGTGCCTCGACACCCGTTTCGCTTGTGGCCATGAAAGCTCCTCCTCTACCATTTGAAACCTATAGCCCTAATTTCTTACATGCAAGCATTTTGTATACAGTATAAAAAATAATACATGGAGGCCATATCATTTTGCCGTTCCGGATGCGAAAATGATTATGATTGGCCGGCAGGCTGATCAGGGCTGGTGAGGCGAGCGGGAGAAAAAGATGGCTTCGGAAGTGATCGAACAGGCTGGGCGGCGTACGGTCACAGCGATTTCGCGTCAGTCGCTGCATGGCGAAATCGTCAACCGCCTGCGCGACATGATCATTGAGGGCGACCTGCAGCCTGGTCAGCGTATCTATGAAAACCAGGTGGGTGAAGAACTGGGCGTTTCGCGGACGCCGCTGCGTGAGGCTTTGAAGTTCCTCGCCAGCGAAGGGCTTGTCGAACTGGTGCCGAGCCGCGGCGCCGTGGTCAAGCGCTTTTCGCCAAAGGATGTCGAGGACATGCTGATCGTGATCCGCTCGATGGAGATGCTGGCAGCGCGTCTCGCCTGCACCAAGGCGAGCGACGAGGACATAGCGCGGTTGCGCGTGCTGCACGATTCCATGGTGCGCCATTACAAGGCAGGCGAACGGCTTGAATATTATAAGCTCAACCAGCAGATCCACACCGGTATCGTAGCTCTTGCCGACAACGCACCTCTGGCTGAAGTGCACGGCCTTTTGCAATCACGTGTTAAACGTATCCGGTTCATCGGCCATGAGGGACCGGAGCGGTGGGCGGACGCCGTCGCCGAGCATGAACGGATCATCGCGGCTCTCGAAGCTCGTGATGCCGAAACACTGGCTCGCGAGTTGGATACCCATCTTGAAAATGGCTGGGAGCGGGTGAAATCAGTCGTCTGACACAGCTTCGCTGAAAACCATATCCGTTGGCAACGGCTGATTTTCTTCCCATCATGGTTTACCTCGAAAGAGCTATCGGCTCGATCTTGACCAGCAAGAACGGTGCGATAGCTCGAGATCGCTCATGATGGCGATGATCCTTGAAAATAGGTGACGCAGCCGTCGCCCAATAAAGATATCATGCAGATGATATCTAAGTAATTTTCGAGTTACTCTTTTTTTACTTCAATATTTCCTCATCAGAGTTTTGTGATACGTTTTCCATAGACAAATAAATTGCTTCCAAAGGGGAAAAATGTCTGATATTTCGATAACATACCTAACGCAAGACTTGGTCATCCAGGAAGGTGGCCTTGTCATTACCGGTACAGGGCCAGCGGGGAAGCCAGTCCACGTAACGTTGAAAGAATATGGCACAATCAAAGAAAAATGGAACGTAGCTATCTCCCCTAATGGCACGTGGAGCACACCTGAAACAGCGGTTATGCCGGGAACCTGGAACGTCGATGCGCTCTTGATCGCTGATCTACCAATCGCATTCAAGAAGGCTCATGTCGCATTCCACATGGGGATCTAATCCTCCGCGACAGCACTCCAAACCTAAATCTTGGCCCCGACAGCATCACCTGCTCCGGGGCTTTTTCTTTACACCAAGGCGCAGGCGGAGAGCTTCATGAGGACCCTTGAGTGGAGGACATCTATACTGCCGGTTACGAGACCTTCGCAGACGTGGCCGAACGCTTGCCCAGGTTCATCGAGGAGATCTACAATGCCAGGCGGCTGCACTCAGCCCTTGGCTACAGATCGCCAACAGAATTTGAAACCCAACTCGCCCAGCAGGCGGCTTAGTTTGAAGCGTCTCGCTGGTCCAGCCCGAGGGGGGCACTCCACTTTTAGATATGTTTCGGGTCTGGTGTAGAGGTCAAGTTCCTGTTTTTCTCCTTCGCGTTTTCGGTTCGTGAGCTGAGCTATTCTTGAAGCGGAAGCTGTCGTTTCCGGTTTCGAGGATGTGGCAATGGTGGGTAAGCCGGTCGAGCAGCGCCGTGGGCATCTTGGCATCGCCAAAGACGCTCGCCCATTCGCTGAAGCTCAGGTTGGTGGTGATGACGACACTTGTGCGCTCTTAGAGCTTGCTTAGCAGATGGAAGAGCAACGCGCCGCCTGATGCACTGAACGGCACGTAGCCTAGCTCGTCGAGGATGACGAGATCTGAATGAACGAGCCGGTTGGCGATCTGCCCGGACCTTCCTGTGCCTTCTCCTGCTCCAGCGCATTGACCAGCTCGACAGTCGAGAAGAACCGGACGCGCTTGTGATGATGCTCGATGGCCTGGACGCCAGGGTGGTCAAGCGGTATCATCATCGTCCCGCCACGCCCTATCAGCGGCTGCTTGACGATGCACGCACGCCGGAGGATACGCGCCTTCGCCCCAAGGCGATGTACCTGACGCTCGATCCGGTTCGGCTGCCGCCGACGGCGAGGCATTGCCGCTCGAAGACTTTCTGTCCGGGTTGCGGATTGCGTGGCGAGGTGGGAAGTGAACCCGACCGCCCGCCCCCAAGCCGGCGGTCAAGCGAGAGCGGCGCAGACCCGATCCTCTCCTTGCTGTCACTGCCGAGCTTGAGGAATGGTTCGAGGCAGAGCCTTGGCGAAGTCACGAGAGTTGCTTGAACGCTTGCAGGTCAAATATCCCGGCGTGTATCCTGACGGCCTCATTCGAACCGTGCAGCGTCGAATGAAGATCTGGCACAGTACGCAAGCTAATGCGTTGGGGTTCGGGCCATTCGCCGATGCCGCGCGGACGGAAATTGTAGAGGTCGTGCAGTGAGATCATCCCCGAACCAGGATCGGCAGAGGCTAAATCTCGGGAACAATCAGTGAGGCAATCGAGAACATCCGAGTGAGGCAACGGCATTGTTCTTTGGGAACACTCTTGGGCGAGGCAATACGCCGTCTCATCCTGATCGTCGTGCTATACGGCGCGATTGAATTTGAGGGCCGCTTCGCCTTTTTTGAGTCTGGCTTGTCACAGCCGGCGCAGCGCAGAGCGTGAAAATGTCTTTCGCAGGCTGGCGATTGTTTGCAGTGAAAAATAGGGGGGACATCATCCCTGTTTTTCAGCTCACATTTCCTTAATTATCATATGAAGCCAACAGGAGCTGTTGGCGGCTGTATCATCAGCATCTGGTGACGGTCTATGCGAGCGGCTTCGCTTATAAAAGCGTTGCCATTGTAATAGGTATATTAAGAGATCTTAGATCTCTGGCCAATATCAGATGATGCAGCAATCGCATCCGTTAACGGCGTCAGCTCCCAATTTGTAATACCGGAGTAAGTAATGGAAGAACTCTATTTGGGCGGGGCGGCGCAACATCGGTTGCTTTTATGATGAGCCTTGCTAGTTCTAGAATGTCTGTAACCCCCCTGAACCGCCCGCGAATAGTACTAATATCAGGTAGCACGCGGCCTGGCCCTGGGTTGCGCCCAACTCGTCATGTCACCTTCACGAGCCGATGAGGAGCGAAGCGCCCCCCCGCGCCGGTTCATCGTTGCCTTCGCTCGCCTGTCTCTTAACGCGTGATGCTTCACCGGTATTTCAGAACCTATCTTTGACAAAATTTCTGTCCCGCCTGGCAGTCCTCACGGCCGTTCTGTTCTTGACGACGGCATGCATGGTCGTTGGTCCCGATTATCAGAAACCTGTGGTGCTGACGCCGCCCAAATGGAATAGTAAAACTAGTACCGAGGCTCCGCGTCTTGGCGGCTGGTGGAAGAATCTCCACGATCCTGTACTGGATCAATTGATCGCCGATGGCATTGGTGCGAGTCCCGATGTCGCAACGGCGAAGGCAAAGGTACGGCAAGCGAGGGCCAATTATGCTTCCGCAGGGGGCGCCCTCTATCCGTCGCTGGACGGCAGTGGAAGCTATACGCGTTCCGATAGTGGTTCCACGAATGCATCCAGCCAGTCGAGCTTGGGCTTTAAGACCCAGTGGGAGTTCGATCTGTTCGGCGCCAATTATCGGGGTGTTGAAACCGCCTATTACAATATGGAGGCGGCGAATGAACATCTTCGCGGGGCGCTCGTCATACTGATCGGCGACATCGCGACGAATTATGTGCAGTTGCGTGGTGTGCAAGCAAATATCGCCATTGCGCAGCGTAACGCGGCATCGCAGCGCCAGACAGTCGCGCTGACGCGCAGCCAGCTTCAGGCCGGTCATATATCGGAGGTGAATCTTCTCGGTGCTGAAACGCAGGCGGCATCCACGGAAGCTCAGATACCCGGTCTGCGGATCAACTATGCGACTTACCTCAATAAGCTTTCCGTTCTGACGGGCCGCTCTTCGTCTACGCTTGCGGCGACGCTCGACAAAACCCGCCCCATCCCCTCCGTCCCGCGCAAGGTCTCGTCGGGCGTGCCTGCCGATCTGCTCTTGTGCAGGCCGGATATTCGCGCAGCCGAACGTGAATCTGCGAGCTCGACGGCCAGCATTGGACAGAAACAGGCAGACCTTTATCCCAGGATTTCGCTGAGCGGCGACATCAATACGGGCGGCGCGAAGATCGGGGATCTGGCAAGGCTGTCGACGATCGGATGGAGTTTCGGTCCAAGCCTCAGCGTGCCAGTTTTCAACAACGGCAAGCTGAATGCCGAGGTTGAAGCAGCCAGGGCGGCCCGCGATCAGTCATTCATCGCCTATCGCAAGGCCGTTCTGACGGCGCTGAGCGAGGTCGAAAGTGCCAGCGTATCGCTCAATCAGAACCGCTTGCGCGTCACGCAACAGCAGCGGATCGTGAGCAACAGCCGCAATATCAATGAACTGACTCTCGATCAGTACAGGGCTGGCACGAAGAGTTTTATCGATGTGCTGACCGCGCAAAGAGACCTCCTCAGCGCGGAAACTAGCCTTGCCCAGACCAGGACGGACCTCGTCCTCAGTTACATTGATTTGCAGAAAGCTCTCGGCGGCGGTTGGAATGGTCGCATCGAAGTCGGCAAACCGGAAGTTGCCGACGGCTACACCGGGCCGCATTTCGTAAAACGAGCTATACCGGCCCCGCCGGTGGCAGATACGAGGCCGTCATGAAATCCAGGTTGAAGCGTTACCGCTGGCGTCTTTGGCTCATCGTTCTGACGGTGCTGCTGATCGGAGCCCTTTTGATTGTTCGCCACTGGGCACAGGAGGCGCCGCTTCCGAGCACGACGACCATACGGCGTGGCGACATAGAAAGCTCGGTGCTCGCGACAGGGACCCTGAGGCCGAAAAGGCTTGTCGCCATCGGCGCGCAGGCGACGGGCCGAATCCTATCCCTCAAGGTGAAGCCCGGACAGAAGATCAAGGCGGGTGACGTCGTGGCCCTCATCGACTCGGTCAATCAGCAAAACGAGCTTAACAAGATGCAAGCGACCTTGCGGCAAAACGAGGCCAGTCGCGATGAGAACATAGCGAATCTGGAACTTGCAAAGCAGGACCTTGCCCGCAATCAGATGATGATCGGCAACAACGCCGTCGCCAGATCCGAATATGAAAAAACGGCCGCCACGCTGAAGGTAAGGCGGGCACAGCTTGCCAACAGCGAGGCACTGATCGCCGCCTCAAAGGTCGATGTGCAGATTGCCGAAACCAACCTCACCTATACGCGCATTACGGCTCCCATTGATGGAACCGTCCTTGCCACGGTGGTTCAGGAAGGTCAGACGGTCAACGCACAACAAAGCGCGCCCACGATCGCAATCCTGGGGCAACTGGATGAAATGACCGTGGAGGCGGACATTTCCGAGGCGGATATCACGCAGGTGCATGAAGGTTTACCGCTCTACTTCATTATCTCGGGCCAGACCTCCAAGCCCTACGAAGCGAGGCTTGAAAAAATCCAGCCTGCGCCGGATTCCATCGTCAATGACAAGAGCTTCAGTTCCGGCAGTGGTGCTTCTCAAGCGAACGGGAGGACGCCTTCGGCCTCGGCTGTCTACTACAAGGGGATATTCAGTGTTCCGAACCCCGACGGGTTGCTCAGAACCTATATGACGACCGAAGTTCATATCATTCTCGCCAAGGCCACGAACCTGCTTCTGGCTCCGGTATCCGCGCTGAAAGCATCGGATGCGCCCGACAAGGCCACCGTTCGCATCGTCACAGGTAACGGCACCATAGAGGAAAGGACGGTCGAGACCGGCATCACCGATAAGATCAATATCGAAATCCGTTCGGGCTTGAAGGAGGGCGACAAGATTGTAACCGACAATCAAACGCCCGCTCCGGCCGCCACTGATGTGTGACATGAGCGAAGCTCCCCTGATTGTTCTCAAAGGCATCATCCGGCGGTACCAGTCGGGTGATGATTTTACGACGGTTCTTCACGATATCGATCTCACCATTCATCGCGGGGAGATGGTGGCCATCATCGGTGCTTCCGGCTCCGGCAAATCCACGCTGATGAACATTCTCGGATGTCTCGACCGGCCTTCCCAAGGGGAATATCGGATCTCGGGACGCTCGACCTCCGAGCTCGAGGCCGACGAACTGGCGGAACTGCGGCGCGAGCATTTTGGCTTTATTTTCCAGCGCTACCATCTGCTGAACGAACTGGACGCGGTGGGTAATGTCGAAATTCCTGCCATTTATGCCGGGCAGCACCGCGACGAGCGACGCGAAAAGGCCGAAGCCATTTTGCAGCGTCTCGGCATGGGCGAGCGGATGCACCACCGGCCGGGCCAGCTTTCGGGCGGTCAGCAGCAGCGTGTTTCAATTGCGCGTGCACTGATCAACGATGCCGATGTCATTCTCGCCGATGAGCCCACCGGAGCGCTCGACAGCCATAGCGGCGAAGAAGTCCTCGACATTCTTCAGGAGTTGAACCGCGAAGGCCATACGATCATCATCGTCACCCATGATCGCAATGTTGCGGCGCGTGCCCAGCGCATCATCGAGATCAGAGACGGCGAGATCATTGCCGACGCGCGAAATCACGCTGGCGGCGATGATCCTTCGGTAAATGATGGTGTTGTGGGTAGCAGGCCGCAAAGGCCGAAACTGTTCAGCGGGATCCGCGATCGTTTTAATGAAGCGTTTGCTATGGCCCTGCGTTCCATGAATGCCCATCGCATGCGGACATTTCTGACGATGTTGGGCATCATCATCGGTACGGCGTCGGTGGTTTGCGTGGTGGCGCTGGGGCAGGGCTCCCAGAAACGAATTCTCGACCAGATAAGCAACCTCGGCACCAACACCCTCTATGTCCGGCCAGGCCGAGGATACGGTGATCTCAACGCGGCACAGATCACCACGCTGACGGTCGGCGACGCAAACGAGCTTGCGAAGCTGCCTTATGTGATGACCGCCACGCCTGCAAATTCAACCACATCGACGGTGCGGGTGGACGACAAGGAAGTCAGCGTGACGGTAAGCGGCGTTGGCTATCAGTATTTTGCCACTCGCAACAGCAAGCTTCTGGAAGGTCGCTTTTTCGACAAGCAGGGCGTTAATGATATGGCGCAGGATGCAGTCATTGACGAGAACGCGAAAAAGAGCCTCTTCCCGCACGAGCATGGGTCCGTCATCGGCAAGATTGTCCTTTTGAAAGACGTTCCCATGCGTATCGTCGGTGTCGTCAAGGCCGAGGAACAGGGCATGGGAGGGGCGCCGGAGCTCAAAGTGTTTCTGCCATATACGACCGTACAGACACGGATGACCGGATCGCGCTTGCTGGAATCCATCATGGTGCGTGTCAAGGATACGGTGGATTCCGCTGAGGCCGAGACGATGGTAACGGCATTTCTGACGAAGCGTCATGGTGAGCAGGATTTCTTCATCTTCAATTCCGGTACTTTTCAGAAAACCGTTCAGGCGACAACGGCAACCCTTGCCCTGCTTGTCGCTTCCATTGCCGGCATATCGTTGTTCGTTGGCGGTATCGGCGTGATGAATATCATGCTTGTTGCAGTCTCCGAGCGGATTAACGAGATCGGCGTGCGCATGGCCATCGGCGCGCGTCAGAGCGATATCCTGCAACAATTCCTCATCGAGGCGGCGCTGGTCTGCCTAATCGGTGGTGTGCTCGGCGTGCTGATTGCCGCCGGGTTCGGCGTGTTGTTTGCCGAATTCAGCACTAGGTTCCAGCTCATCTACTCGCCGTTTTCCATTGTCGTGGCACTGATGTGTTCGAGCCTAATTGGCATCGGCTTCGGCTTCATCCCCGCCCGCAATGCATCGAAACTCGATCCTGTCGTGGCGCTGGCACGCGACTAAACTGCCTTGTAGCAGCTTAAAAGGCACGCCAAATGAACTTGGTTCACTAAAGAAAGGCGTGGGTATGGGTCGCGAGTTGGCAGGTGATGCTCGCATTCCTCGACCTAATGATGACCCAATTCGCGTGAAGCACGATCGCATCATATAGAATCTTCGGATATGCCGGTGGACTGGGACTTCCAACCGGCGTGAAACAAGAGGTCCGGTAGGGGGCGATATGTAAGTCTCCCATGAGCAATTTTAGGTTTTCGAGATGCATTAAACTACCCACTTCCGCGGGCTTCCGATGGGTTCAGAGCGGAGTGATATCGGGTCGATGGAAGGCGATCATTCTTTATGAGACCTCTGCGCGGGTAGCGCTTCTGATTTATATTGAGAGGTTTCGGCAGGGCTGCGGCGTTTGAGGCAGTGGACGCTGGGGGTCCGCGCACGGCCAGAAAGGTAGCGGCCTTCACCGGTGGTCGTGGCAATCGTCACGCTGCCGCAATGATCGTCAGACCGCGTTTGAGGTTGTAGGCGATAGCGGTGAGATGAACCTGGAGGGCGGCCTTGGCCAATCCTCGCCACCGCATGCGACGAAGGCCATAGCTTCGCTTCCAGGTTCCGAAGATCTTCTCGATCCGACCTCTTATCGGTGAATGGGCTGGTCCAGGCCTTCAGACGGGCCTGCGTCTCGGCTTGATGCGCTCCCACATGCCAGTGGCGACAATGCGCGGGCGGCCGCCCTTGGCGCGAACGGCATCGCCGAAATGGCTTTCCCGATAGGCGCTGTCGGCAAAGACCTTGCCGGGATTGTCCGGCAGCGCCTCGGGGCCGGCCCTGCCGTCGTTGAAATTGGCGGGGGTCACGGCGATCTGCTCCACCAGTGCCGTGTCGGCGTCGGCGCCGACATTGGGCCTTGAAGCCAATGCGCATCGCCGTCTTCCTGGCTGGCCGACCTGATGATCGTCGCGTCCACAAAAGTGCCGGTTTTGACCTTGATCGCTCTCGTCTTGAGCTGGTCGGTGATCGCCTGGAAAAGGGATTGGTCCAGCCCATGCGTCACAAGGGCTTTGCGAAAACGGACAAAGGCCTGCGTTCCGGTGTTGGCTCCGACGCGGAAAACCCGCAGAACCGTCGGAAGGTGGCCCGGTCATCCAGCGCCTCGGCAAGGTTTACGTCCGACAGATCGTACCAGACCGAAATCAGCATGGCCTTAAACAGCGCCAGCGGCGGCCAAGGGCGAGCCCGCTTGGCCGCGCAGGAGATCACCGACAGACAATGTTCGATCGGTGCCCAGTCTATGAGGCCGCAAAGATCGTCCAGCGACGAGCGGCGGTCGCTACCGCCAACTTCAAAACCGAAAGTCTCCTGACCAATCTGCCGCCGAGACGTCGTTCACCTCAATCCGTTGTTCAGATCAAGGGAATCATAAATGCCTGTTCGATCGCCCCAAGCGTCTCTCGGAACCGCGCCGCATGATGCCGGAGATCAGTCAGAAAGTTCTGGTCCAGCAGCTTCGTGAGATGGAGGAACATGGCCTTGTTCATCGGGAGGTGTTCCGTCAGGTTCCGCCGCGTGCATTACTCAGCCACGGAACTCGGGCTGAGCCTGGAACCGGTGCTGCGTGCACTTTCAGAAGCTGCACCAGCAAGTGCCTGGCAACCTTGGTGTTGCGATGGGTTTGAACTTTTATGTAATGTCACCCAATGGCGACGTTAAACGCCAGCGGGGATGACAAGGGCTGAGGTCGAACGCTGCCAAACCAACGAACCTTACATTCGCTACGCTGTCGCGACGCCAAGAAGCTCAAGGCACTCCGATGGCCTTGGTGACCAACTTGCAGGTGGCAAGCCGTCCCGATGGATAAGCTGCCTTCAGCACTGGGCAATCCGCGTAGAAGTGGCTGAACGCTTCCTTCCACGTGATAGGCCCGATCAGCGACCTCGGATGGTTCGAGCTGCCGCACCGCCTCGGAAAAGGAATGCGGATACCAAAAGGGTACCGGCTACGTCAAATTTCCCCACTTGCAGTTGGTCCTGCCGTTCCATCACTGGTCAGTTCAATGACGGGCAACCCGTCATCCGTTTCCAATTCAGTTGGACCTGCAGAACGGCCAGGATTGCAGTAGTCGCGAGGCTAAAGCCGTGTATTGACACCGCAGGAAGGGATCATGTCCCAGGGAGTGGTATAGGCTGGCTGCACAGCCCATTCGTCGTTCTGCTCGAGCAGGATCGCGCCGACGACGCGGACGATGGCGTCATCATTGGGGAAGATGCCGACAACCTCGGTCCTGCGCTTGATTTCGCCGTTGAGGCGCTCGATCGGGTTGGTCGAGTGCAGCTTGGCACGGTGCTCCTTCGGGAAGGTCATGTAGGCGAGAACGTCTTCTTCGGCATCACCCATGATGACGGCGAGCTTGGGCACCTTCGGCCGGATCTGGTCGGCGACGGCGCGCCATTGGGCGCTTGCGGCTTCCGTCGTCTCTTGGCGAAGGCGGTGGCGATGAGGGCGGAGACGACACGGCGATCGCTCTTGCCGGCGTGGGCGAGAACGTTGCGCATGAAGTGGACCCGGGGGCCGTTGAAGAAGTTCTAGATATCTGATTCAATTGAGTAGTCGTTGATCTCTGGAGCTTCCACGATGCTCGGCCGTAAAGAACACGATCAGCTGGAACTATACGTGTGCGGTTCGCTTCGGGATCTGTTCTCGGCCATGCGCCGCGGTCCAGGAAGCCCGGAAAGTAAGAGCTCTTCCTGAGCTTCGGAATGCGCAGCCCGACGGTTCCGGCGCGCGTCTCCCAATCCCGCTCGCAGTAGCCGTTGCGTGGGCCGTCCGCAGCGGGTTCTTCTCGCCATAGCCGGCACCGGTGGCGGCACACACCTCCATCAGCCGCTCGGCACCACCTGTGGGGATACGACCCAGGAAGGCGTTGTAGCGGGCCAGATCATAGAGCATTCCGGCCTTCCATCGATGTTGATCTGCCGAGGCTGTTACTACTGCAAGCGGCGTACTGAAGGGGTGCGTTGGATAAGCTCGCGTTCTTCCCGATAAGCGTCAGCCTCCTTCGTCGTCTTTGCACATTCCGATATCGAGCGGTGCCCGGCGCCGGCCGTATTGTAATGGTTTGTGGAGAGGCCAGCCTTCTTTAGTCTTTTTGGAAATTCGAATGTCGTCCTTGATTTGATACCACGAGCATCGAGCCATTTGCCGAGCTCTACCCCTTGAGGGTCGCTGTCTAGTTCACGGCGAATACCATCAGTAATAACCAGCTCATAGCCAGCAGCCTTGGCATAAGCAGCGAACTTGTTCAGAAGAGCCTGCCCGCCGGCCGTCCAGGCATAGACCAGCGAACTATGGCAAAAAATTAAAGGTTTTGGCATCACAACCTCCTCCTGGAAAATTACTTCAGGCCCAGCTGCGCGCGCCGGACATCACGAACCTTGCTTTCAAGCTGGGCAATTTCATAAGATTTACACTCGGAATGAAGAACGGTGAGCGTAGCGAACTCCAATCCCCCTGCTTCAGAGCCGCACAGATCACCTGCGGTCATTTCAAGCAGTTCCAATTCGGCCCACACTTCAGGCCGCCGCCTTTTCAGATATTCCACCGCTTCCGCGACTTCTTCATCCGTCCAGTTGCGGGTTTGGGCATTCGACACCGTGCTCATCGACTTCCGATTGGTTGGATTTTTTGAACGGCTCGTCATCGTTTCATCCGCCTCCGCGCTTCAAGATTTCTTTCCCTGTGCCCGGTTTCCGGAGCATAGGCTTTGCGAACCAGATCAACAAATAATGGCACCCAGCATATCAGTTGGCAGAGGGAACAAAAAAGGGGCGCCATAGCCCCTATTTTACATGGACAATTGTGCTTGCCGTTTTCGGGAGATTATAGAACGCCGATTCAATGAAGCCGCCTTTGGTAAGACCGTGTTTACCGCGTCCCAAGAGGCAAGAACCCTATGGTTCGTGCGATTGCCGGACCGCCGTAGGGTTTGTTTGCCCTGTCATTCAACGGCAGAGAGAGGAACACCGGCCCGGCTGAGTGCAATGCTTTGCGGCAAAGCAGCCGTCAGTGGTTGCGCGATGGCTGGGCCATAAAACGGCGGCCAGCCAGCGCGCCGATATGCTGTCACATCATCGCCAGCGTGTGCTCTTTTCCATGTCATCTCAAAATTGACAGCATGAGGAAACTTCCTTTGACGGGCACCGGAGGCTTCACCAACAAGGGCCCAGCATGGAGTGATCGCAATGTCAAAATTGATGAGATGTAAACTAGAACAGAGACTATCTCCCGATAAATCTGCTATATCCAAATAGAAATGTAAAACTGTTCTCAATTATATTTGGTATAAATGTAAAGCGCTCTGAAATATAGAGAATTATATTGAATAATATTTTATTATAGTAAGTTAATATTAAGATTGCTGGTATATTTACTTTAAAAGAAACTTGTGATTAAGATCAGAATGATTATTATACAATTAATACTTATGATCCTACCCAAGGTGTGACTATGTTCCATCGTGACGAAACAAAAAAATGGCGCCACCAACGCGGTAGAGACGCTGCCGATAGATGCGAGCCGGTAAAGACAGGCGCGGCACGTGAAATCGGCCCACAGCTCTCCCGTATCACAAGGCGCTGCCCATTGGCGTTGAGGATGCGAGCAGGCGGATCAGTGAATTTTGTCTTGTTAAGGATTAGAGAAGTGAAATCAACGTTGCGCGGCACCGTTCAGGTACCTTTGTGGTCGTGGATCATTCCAGTCTTTGGTTGTGCAATGGCGGCACTGACACTGGCGCATGTCTTGCCTGACAGTTCGCCAATCACCTCGCTGATAGCGGTTGTCCTCCTCGGCGGTGCCGTTTTCGCGTCCGTGCATCATGCGGAAGTTCTTGCCGAGTGCGTCGGCGAGCCTTTCGGAGCGATCCTGCTCGCCATTTGCGTAACAATTATAGAAGTTGCGGTCATTTTATCCATCATGCTCTCGGGGGCGAAGGGAAATGAGGAGGTCGCCAAAGATACTGTCTTTGCTGCGCTGATGATCACGCTCAATGGTATCATTGGTCTTTGCCTCGTGTTCGGTGGCCGACGGCATTACGAGCAGTTGTTTCAGCTGAATGCTGCCTCAGCGGCTTTGGCGGTGCTCGGCACGCTCACGACATTGTCCCTCGTGCTACCCAATTTCGTTATTGCAGGGAATGCACAGCAGTTTGCACCAATACAGCTCGCTATTGTAGGTTTTATCTCACTGACCCTCTACGGCGTGTTTCTGTTTGTGCAAACCATTCGCCATCGCGACTATTTCCTGGATTGTGCCGTCGGTGAGGATGATAATGCACATGAGATCCAGCATAATCATCCGCTCGGCGGTATGTCAGTTTCAGGGGGGCTGCTTCTTTTAGCGCTAGCGACGGTTGTCTTGCTCGCCAAACTGCTTGCGTATCCACTCGACAGTGCCGTCGAATTGATCGGTCTACCCCAAGGTGTTGTCGGCGTAGTCATTGCAGCGGTCGTCCTGCTCCCGGAAGGCATAGCCTCTGTTAAAGCTGCGATGATGAATCGACTTCAGAACAGCGTCAATCTCGTTCTCGGGTCAGCCCTTGCCAGCATTGGCATGACCATTCCCGTCGTCGCGGCAATATCTATCATTTCCGGGCGGGACATCATCCTGGGTCTGACCCCAGAACACCTCGTAATGCTCATCTTGACGCTTTTCGTCAGCACGATAACCCTGGGAACCGGCAGAACCACAGTGCTGCAAGGCGCAGTTCACCTTGCGATATTTGCCGTATTTCTCCTGCTTTCTGCTATGCCGTAGGCAACCAGACAGGTAGGAGCAGAGATCGTTGAAGTCTCTGGTGCCGCGCATCAGGAGTGCGTCGCGGACCGCGTTCTTGAGATGGCCGTGGAAACTTTCGATCGAGCCGTTCTCGTGCGCGACACCCTTGTTGTCGCGGGTCGGCGTCATCCGGTATGAGCGCACAGTTCTTTATAGCGGTTGGTGAGATCTACTTCCATGCCCAGAACCTCACGCCGGCCGTCGCTGTTGACGCCGACAGCGATGACGGAAACGATACGCCCGCCGCGGTAGACCTTCAGATAGGTGGCATCGATCCAGGTGTATGGCCGGTCACCCTCACGGCCCGATGCACCTCCAAAAAAGAAGCGCTGGTAGCAAGAAATAGGGGTGATGGTGTCCCTTTTTATTCTCCACAGCCCCGATAGGCTTAGGCTCACGAAACGTAGAGTTTCATGGATCGGGCGCAGGCCTTGAGCTGGGCGGGTCGCAAACCGCCAATACAAGGACCGTGGCTTTCGCGGATGCTCGCGAAGAAGCCGCGCATGCTGGTGGCGATCGCACTGGCGAACAAGATGGCTCGGACAATATGGGCCATGCTGACGAAGCAGGAAGACTATCGAGACCCAGCTCTGGCAATGGCGGCGTGAAAGGAAACTGCCGCGGATAACCAGGACTGGCAAAGAGGTGTGAGAAGTCGACGACCTGAATGGGCGCATGATTGAACCGATCGGGAACGGAAAACCAGTTGGTACTTTGAGCCTGGAAGCTCGGGATTAAGATTTGGACCCGCTCCGCAGATCACGATACCGGCCGGCGGCCTTTACAAGCGCCGCAACGAAAGGCCTGACAGGAGACCGCACTCGATCACACGTCAAAAAAGTCAGAAACTTCTTGCCAAACGGGCGGCAACCACAGAAGTGCCAAGGGACAGCGGGCCCTGTGGACAAAGGGAGGTTCGATTGTTGTGTCAGCGGCCCATTTCGAGCGCACTTAGAGAGTGCAAATTGCGAGGCTAGTTTGAAAACACAGAGATACGGGCGATCGTTCCTCGGCATCTCACTGTTGGTTTGGCGAGCTTGACAGTCGAGGGATTGAAATCCGTCCGGTTAGGTAATACCTTCTGGAAAATGGGTATTACCAAGGAGCGAACATGACCACCACCGTCACAGCAAAGGGACAAGTGACCATCCCAAAACCGGTCCGCGATCTGCTGGGGATTGTTCCGGGGAGCAAGGTTGATTTCCGCCGCGCCGCCGATGGCAGCGTGGTGCTTACACGTACTGATAAGAATCAGCCAGCGAGCCGCTTCGCGAAGTTGCGCGGCCATGCCGGCAAGGGCCTCAACACCGACGCGATCATGGCGCTGACGCGTGGCGAAGCGTGACCCTCGTCGACACCAACGTTCTGCTCGACCTTGTCACTGACGATCCGAACTGGGCGGATTGGTCGATTGCGCAACTTGAGGCGGCAAGCCTCAAAGGACCGTTGTTGATCAACGATGTTGTCTACGCCGAGCTTGCGGTTCGGTACGATCGCGTCGAGAGTCTCGAGGCGTTTGTCGATGAGGCTGGCCTCGCAATAGCTCCGATGCCACGAGCGGCATTGTTCCTGGCTGGAAAAGTGTTCAAGCAGTATCGCAGGTTAGGTGGATCGCGGACAGGCGTGCTGCCCGACTTCTTCATCGGCGCCCATGCGGCCGTCAATGAACTGCCACTGCTCACCCGTGACGTCGGCCGGTATCGCACATATTTTCCTTCGCTGAAGCTGATTACGCCGGACGCTTGAGCTGAGGGCCAGCCAGAAAAGCGCGATTCTCGGTTCAAAAGGGACAGGGGAGGGGACTTTTCGCCCGCTTACAGCCGCTTGCCTTTGTGAGGGGCAAACAGAGTTTGGACAGGAGGTTTGATCCGGTGCCGACTACGCCTGCGATCGGCGCCAGGGCCGAGCCTGCAATCCCGACTATCTTTTGGCGGCGAGCGATTGCTTGAGCAAGACAATTTCTTTTAGGGAGATGGTGTGCAGTTGCTCCAGCTGCTTCAGTTCGCCTTCCAGATAGGCATTTCGCTTGTCGAGCCGTGCGCGGTCTTCATCAAGAAGCTCTATTTGTAGTAACGCGTTGTGTAAATTACGGCGCTGACAATGGCAAAGGCCTGGCATCCGGCTACGCGGCTATCTCCTGCACCGTTACCACCGAGCGGGTCTTCGAGATGTTCAAGGATGATGCGAATGATCCGATGAGCTATTTCCGCGATATTTCGACCTTTGGGGCTGTACCAGCGGGCCCGTTGCGGCAATCGAGAACATGCGGATCATCGAGGAGGAAGGGCTTTTGGAAAACACGACGCGCAAATTATTGCAAGCTAACCGCCACGTCATGCCTTCTCTTCACAAAGGGATACCTTTGTCTTAGAAGGTATCCCGCAATCCGGTCGCAGCCCACCCGGTCAAAACAAGGGATCTCACAGTATGAAAGCCATCGTCATCTGCTCCGGCGGATTGGACTCCGTTTCGCTCGCCCATAAGGTGGCAGTGGAACATCAACTCGTCGGCCTTCTTTCCTTCAATTACGGACGGTGGCATCGCAAGGAGCTGGATTTCGCCGCAGCCTGCGCCAGGCGGCTCGGCGTTGTCCACCAGATCATCGACATCAGGAATATCGGCGCCCATCTCACCGGCTCGCCCCTGACCGACGATATCGCCGTTCCGGACGGGCACTATGCCGAGGAGACGATGAAAACCACCATCGTCCCCAACCGCAACGCGATCATGCTGGCCATCGCCTTCGGGCTTGCCGCGCAGCAAGCCGAGGCCGTTGGAGTTGCCGTGCATGGCGGCGATCATTTCATCTATCCCGATTGTCGCCCCGGCTTCATCGATGCATTTCAGGCAATGCAGGACCAGGCGCTCGACGGCTTTGCCAGCGTTTCGCTTTATGCGCCCTACGTTCAAATATTGAAGGCTGGTATCGTGGCCGACGGTGCGCAAAACGGTACTCCCTTTGCGGGAGACCTGGTCGTGCTACAAGGGCGGCGTGCGCCATTGCGGTCGTTGCGGAACGTGCGTGGAGCGACGCGAGGCGTTTCACCTTGCCGGGATCGACGATCCGACCGATTACGAGGATCCGGACTTCTGGGTGGTAGCCACCGCCGGCTTTTCCGCTGAGGAGGTGAAGTAATGTTCCGCATCACCAAGGAATTTCACTTCTCAGCTTCGCATCAGCTGGCGCATCTGCCGGCCGAACACCAATGCGCTCGCCTGCACGGGCACAACTACGTCGTCGAGGTCGAGCTTTCGGCCGCCACGCTTAACAGCGACGGCTTCGTCCGCGACTACCACGAGCTTGCGCCGCTCAAGCACTATATCGATGAGGCCTTCGATCATCGTCACCTGAACGATGTTCTTGGGCATGATGGGGTCACGGCGGAATATCTGGCAAAACATTTTTACGACTGGTGCAAGGAGAGACTGCCGGAAACGTCAGCCGTGCGCGTCAGCGAAACGCCGAAGACCTGGGCGGAATACCGGCCATGAGCGCCGGCGAGACACAGATCCGCATCAGCGAGATCTTCGGACCGACGATCCAGGGGGAGGGCATACTGATCGGCCTTCCCACCGTCTTCGTCCGGACCGGCGGCTGCGACTATCGCTGTTCATGGTGCGATACGCTCCATGCGGTTGCGAGCGAATATCGAGATCAATGGCTCCCGATGTCGGTGGACGAGATCTGGCGGGAGGTGACCCGGCTCTCCGGTTCCAGGCCGCTGATGGTTTCGCTCTCCGGCGGCAATCCAGCGATCCAGCCGCTAGGCGCGCTCATCGAGCGCGGTCATCGTGAGGGCTATCGTTTCGCTCTGGAGACCCAAGGCAGCGTTGCAAGGGACTGGTTCGCCAATCTCGACGTTCTGGTGCTGAGCCCAAAGCCCCCGTCAAGCGGCATGGAAACGGATTGGGACGCGTTTGACGCTTGTCTGCGCATGGCCGCGGAAGCGCCGCAGATCGCGCTGAAAATCGTTGTTTTTGACGACGGCGATTACGCCTATGCCCGCGCCGCCGCCGCCCGCTACCCAACTTTTCCGGTTTATCTCCAGCCCGGTAACCACACGCCGCCGCCGCCCGATGACGAATCAGCAAAGGTGGATATCGACGGCATCATGGACCAGATGCTCTGGCTGGTCGGCAAAGTGACGGACAATCAATGGTTCGAGGCACGCGTGCTGCCGCAGCTACACGTCCTGCTCTGGGGCAACAGGCGAGGCGTCTGAGTCTGCCGGCGTCTTGCCAGAGGACCAAGGGCTGGAAACGAAACTCCGCTCAACTACTTATAGAGTTCATGTCCTCTTTCACGGTGCATGAACGTCCCATAGTGGGGTCAGGACAAGAGCAAAATCCTGCGCTCTCATGAGCGATTTAGGTTTTCGGGCGTGTTTAAGTTACCCCGCATACACGAGGTCAGCAGCCATCAAAGGGGGATAGTCAGTGGAGCAGTTGATAATAACCATAAGTCAAATTCTACACAACGAAACCATAGACAGCGTCTCATTTGTTGACGTCGGACCGACAGCGCGCCCTGATTCAATCCCTGGAAAAATCCAGTCCATTATGAGTGAGTAATACAAAATGCCAAATGGCTACAATATACTTTCGATCAACGAACATCAGATCGATCAGCTAAAGTTCGGCCAGATTGTTCAGCTTTTGGATGAGTGCTTTCCTGATACCTTCAACGGGAGACCATACTTCAAGCAGTTGCCGCATTTCCGATATCTCGTATTCCAACATGAAACTCTGATTGGTCATATGGGCATTGACCACCGTGTCGTGAAAGTTGGAGGCAAAGCCCTGCGGATTTTTGGAATTATAGACCTTTGCATTAAACGTGATCATCGCCATGCCGGTATTGCGGGGCGTTTGCTGCATTCTGTCGAAACGCTTGCTATGAGTTCCAACGTGGATTTCTTGGTCTCACAGAGTGTCGCAACTTGGCACACGCCATCGGCCAGTATGTTGCCGATTATCTCTCGGCCGCGGTCGATCTTTTGATCCATCGTGCCGACCGGGGCGAGCCCCTCAGGCTGTAGGCAGGATGGAAGCGAGTTCACTACCCGCAGGCACCATTTGCCCTGCTCGGGCGAAAACCGCCGCAATCGTTCCGTCGCGGGGGGCAGTCACCACAACGACGCGCCTGGATTCTCCTTGCGCCAGTTGCTCTTCCATGTGCGATACGCATGCGATTGCAGTGGCGGTCTGTGGCAAGCCTGTGGGCGATGATGATCATCGTGCGTCCGCGAACGATTTCACGCATGCTGGCAAGGATGATCCGTTCGCTCTCGTAGTCGAGGGCACTGGTCGCCTCGTCGAGAATGAGGATCGGCGGATTGGCCGCCAGGGCTCGGGCGATTGCCAGCCGTTGCCGCTGGCCGCGGGAGAGATTTGCACCACGCTCCTCGATCAAGGTGTCATACCCGCGGGGCAGTTTGTCGATGAACTCGTCCGCTCCTGCAAGCCGCGCCACGGCGATGACCGCTTCCCTCGACATCGCCGGCGTGGCAAGGGCGATATTGTCATGGATCGTCCGGTTAAACAGCATCGTTTCCTGAAGTATGACGCCCATATGCGGCCTTTTTTTCAGATACATACGAGGGGGGCTGGCGCCACTTTTTATTCTTTTTAACCTAGGTATTTTAGGCCGGAGATAACAAGGAGGATTTTTCATGGATCGGGCATTCATTGTCGAAAATCAGGACTCGAAGCGACTGATCCTGACAAACCCTGTGCGCACGATCATTATCGCGACCGTTTTTGCTGTCGTCCTTTCCGGCTGCCAGACTACGGAACAATCCGTGTATGAAGCAGACAACACCTGCTTCCGTTCAGGCTTGTATCCCGGCACGTACAAATATGATCGCTGTCGCCGTGAAGTTTTCGAGAACAGCCGCCGCAAATCCGACAATACTGCTGCACTTCTCACTCTTGGCGTGGCAGCAGCGGCAATCGGTGGTGCCGCAGTGGCTGCGGATCATGAGAAGAAAAAGAGGCGAAAGGCCCATGATCGGTATGATCGCTGGAAAGCCGAACGGCATCGGGAATCTTATGGCGGCAACTACAGAGGCTATCGCCGGCCTTGGCATGAGGATTACTATCATAGGGATGATGGTTATCGGCGTTACTACAATTGGTATTAGTTGTCTGGCTGCAGAACATCATTAATCCCTGCTGGATTCGAGATGCAACCTATTGTGCGAAAATAGGTAACTTTAATAAAGAAATGGAATGAAACGGATTCTTGGCTTATTGTTTACTTTTTCTGCATTTCCAGCATATGCACTGGATAGCCAGATTGTCTACAATACGTATGGTATCGCCGGTTTTGAAGTGCGCATTTTTGATAAGGAAGACCGCCTTCCCGACGATCCAGAGGGGATCCTGAATTCCACCTGGAACCTGGATGCACTGCAAAAGCGGGAAATCCATGCTGCTATGGGGAATTGGGCTGAAATCATAAAAGCCCATCCGGGGTACCTGCCGGCAATCGTCAATGTCACCACTTTCGATGCACCGGATAATGCAATAGGCATCAGTGAATTTGCTTATTCCGCCGCATTCAGTCCGACTAAACTTCAGGCAGTGCTGGAAGGGAAAAACCCCGGGCCGCTCGTCTTGGGGGCTCACGCTCAATTCATATTGGGAAAGTTCCCCTACGGTACAGTACCCTATGTTCCGTCACAGCTCCCACGTTCCGGAGGGATAGATCTCGCCGCCGTCGCCTTTCATGAGTTGGCCCATGGTCTCGGGATTCAGAGTGCGATCGGCAATCGCTATGGTGTTGCCACACCTTATTTTTTCGGAAGAATCGGCAGTTGGGCCGAGCATCTGCGTGATGACAATGGCAATCCTGGAAATCCCGGCCAAGCCGTTTTGTGTTCAAAATGTAGTAATCCGTATGATCCTAACGCTTTCGATGTTCGTAACGATCGGGGCTATTTCACCGGCAATCAGGTCAACGAAGTGCTCGCCGATGAAATGCCCGGCATTCCGGTCAAAACTCTGTACAAAGATGGAAGGCTTGATAACAATTATATGAGCCATAGCGAGCTGAAAAACAGCCTGATGAGCCATCAGGACTATCGCAACTATACGACTTTCATGGAAGCGGAGCTCGCCGCGATGCAGGACATGGGCTACACGATTGACCGGCGCAATTTCTATGGTTATTCGATCTACGGCGACGGCAAGACGCTGGTCAACGACAATGGCTTCTTCCAGCGCAATGCGGAAGGGACCACTTATATCCCCGGCCAGTACAACATCGCCATGCTTGGCCTCGGGCTGCATGTGTATGGCAGCCGCAACATGGTGGTACAGCGGGCCGATCTCTTGACCAGAGGGGGCGGCGGTGCCGGGGTTCGCGTTGATGGTGAAGGCAACAGCTTCACCGTCTTGCCGGACACGCGCATCCATGCCGACGGGCTCAATGGCCGCGGCGTGATGTTCACCTATGGCAAGGATCATGATTTCATCCAGCGCGGCAACACCCAGGCGCTGGGCGAAGGCGGCATCGCGGCCAGCTTTGACTTTGGTAACAATATTGTCGGAAACGACGTTGATTATCGCGGCTCCTATATCCATACTTTGGAGGGGCAGCCGGCCGAAATTTTAGACGAGCTAAATGGCGCACTGGTGGATCAGGTCGATATCAGCGGCCGGTTGGCCGGCAGCCATGCGGCGATCTACATCTCGTCGAATGCGCTAGTCAATCGCATCAATATCCTGCGCGGCGCGCAATTGGAGGGCGAAATCATCTCGCTCTATGATGAGAAGGACGCCAATGGCAATAAGCGCCTGACAAAGCTCAGCTTCGGGCTTCTGGCCGACGAAAACGGCGTCGCGATCGGAGGGCCAGATCCCCGGTTCAACTTTGTCTACAATAACGACATCCAGGGCATCACCAATCTGGCGCTCGTTATCAGCGGCGGCTGGACGACCCTCAATGGCAGCCACCAGCTCTACGGCGCGAATGTCGAGCAGGCGGCGACACTGGCCGGTGATAGCAGTTATAAGCTGCACGAAGCCGGCGGTGGCTTTGCCAACAACGGCACCGTCGCGCCGGGCAATTCCACTGGTTCCATCGGACGCATCGATATTATGGGTGATTATGTTCAGGGCAGCACCGGCCAGTTGCTAATCGGCGTAGACAGCAAGGGTGTATCCGGCATCCTCACCGTCAGCGGCAATGCGGCGCTTGACGGACGGCTGGGGCTGACGCCGGTACGAGGCTGGTATGCCCATGGCTGGAAGACCGGCAATATCCGCCCATTGCAAGCTGGTTCGATCAGCGGCGCTTTCAGCACGGTGGCAGGCGAGCTCGCATCACCGACATTGACAGTGCTGGCGACCCGAGAGGGGGATGATAGTTATGAACTGACAGTCGCGCGCAAGGCGGATGCCTACAACCAGTATGGTAGTGACGGCAATACACGAGCCGTTGGCTGGGCTCTGGATAAGATCGTGGCGCAAGCGAGACCGGATATTCAGCCCTTATATAGCGCACTCGATTTCTCGGCTGCCGACGGCGGCACGGTTGCGCGAGCTTTGAGCCCGTTGTCGCCGGCCGGGTACAGCGCAATGATTGCCGGTTCCCTCAATCGCGAACAGCAGATTTCCGAAATTGTCACCACGGGCATCCCCACCGCCACAGACCTGCAGAAAGGCAACGACGGATGGCGCGCCTTTGCCATGCCGTTTGGCAGCGGATCCAATCAAAAGCGCGAGAATGGCATCAGCGCCTATGACGGATCGAGCTATGGGCTAGTGTTCGGCGTGGAACGGGGGAGGACCGGCTATCCGGATCTCGTGGTGGGCTTGCACGCCGCATTCACCAATCAGAGCGTGAATGTCAAAGCACCTAACGCTGGCGACGGTGAGATCAACGCCTTCGGTCTCGGCTTGCATGCGCGCTATGCGGAGGATCCGCTGGCGGGTGTTTGGCTGTTCGGCCAAGCCCGGCTGGGAATAGAGGATGCCAGCATGACGCGCCGCTTGCATTTTAATGATTACAGCGGCCGGGGCGAGGCCAACTGGACTGGATGGATCGCCACGGTGGCGGCTGGCGGCGGCTACCGCTTTGCGCTCAGCGATACGGCGAGCGTCGGGCCGGTCGTCTCGCTGAACTTCATGCGATTGACCCGTCCAGACCTGACCGAACAGGGCAACGCCGGCCGCCTGAGTCTAGGCAGCGCCGACTTCAATGCACTTCGCTCCAGCCTCGGCATTACCGGCACTTTCACTGTACCGTTGCCGTTGGGTTCGGCAGTAAAAGCCACCGCGCAACTAAGCTGGGATCATGCGTTGTTGAATGGTGAACTGCTACAGGACGCCAGCTTTGCCGGCTATCCCGATGCAGTTTTCGAGACTCGCAACCGGATCGGCCAGCGCGACGCCTTCAAGGTTCAGGCCGGCTTGAACTATGACATCAGCACCAGAACCACCTTGGGAGCCAGCCTCGGCGGCACGCTTTCGCGCTCCGGACATGACTTCTCAGGAAGAATATCCGCCATACTGCGATTTTGAGGATCACAGAGAACCGCCGATATCGAGGTGTGATCGGGGCGTTAAGATCGCCAATAATGACCTGAGACTCTGAACTTCCTCCCAATTTTGGTAGAGTCCGTCACACTGAGGAGACGGACGGCATGAAGCGGTCACGGTTCACGGAAGAACAGATCATCGGGATATTGAAGGAGCAGGAGGCTGACGCGAAGACAGTGGATGTCTGCCGCAAGCACGGCATCTCGGATGCAACCTCCTACAAATACAAGGCGAAGTATGGCGGCATGGACGTATCCGATGCCCGCAAGCTGAAGGCGCTCGAGGATGAGAACGCAAAGCTGAAGAAACTGCTCGCCGAGGCCATGTTAGGGGCGCTTCCGGTTGGGGGCGAAATGACACCCTCTCATGAGCGATTTAGAGCACGTCCGCTGAACGCGGAATCGCGTTAAGGATTCCCTTGTTGGCCGAACTCTGGTTCCATTGCCCCGACTGGTGATTTGGTCGGAGGCAATATGACGCGAGCTTTCAGTGATGATCTTCGTAGCGTTCTGGCTGCGTCACGGGATGGCATGTCGGCGCGCTCAGCAGCGGCCCGATTTGGGATTGGCGTTTCAACAGCTATCG
>NZ_QOZG01000009.1 GCF_003335045.1 Paramesorhizobium salinisoli | reverse complement strand
TTCAGCGCCTCTCAACCGTCCCGCGCACCATCTCACCAAGGTGATCCTTGATCCGCGCTTCGTCGATCCGGATCACCTGACCCATCACAGCATCCTTCTCGTCGTCCATCCTTTCGCTCCTTCCGTTTTTGTAGAAGGAGCCGTCAAATCTGAAAGTGCGAAAGATTCTTTACGTTATCGAGGTGTACACCAAGAAGGCAGACAGATTGCCCTTGGAATCAAGTCTTCTCAGCGCATTTTTGATCAGATCAAGAACGAATTATCCGGCACCTTGAATTCCAGTGCGGGGAAAAATCAAAATACGACAATAAAACATTTAGGTAATTTTATGATGGTGGGCACGGAGGGTCCAGAACCGCCCGGAAGCGATTCCATTAAACAAATACAGCCTGATCGACGCTTTCTTGTTTGAACAGTGCAAACATTTGGCGTGGAAGCGAGGCCGTTCCACGCCAATGCGTCAGCGATCACTTGTTCTTGTTGTAGACGTCGAAGACGACGGCCGAGAGCAGAACCAGTCCCTTGATCACCTGCTGCCAGTCGATATTGATGCCCATGATCGACATGCCATTGTTCATCACACCCATGATGAAGGCGCCAATGACGGCGCCCATCACCTGTCCGACACCGCCCATGGCGGAAGCGCCGCCAATGAACACCGCCGCGATGACGTCAAGCTCGAAGCCGAGACCGGCCTTGGGTGTTGCGGTGTTGAGACGCGCGGCAAAGATCAGCCCCGCCAGGGCAGCCAGAACACCCATGTTGACAAAGGTCAGAAAGGTCAGCCGCTCGGTCCGGATGCCGGAGAGCTTCGCCGCCTTCTCGTTGCCGCCCATCGCATAGACCCTGCGGCCGATCGTGGTATGCCGGGTGACGAAGGTGAAGAGCGCGATCAGAACCGCCATGACGATCAGCACGTTCGGAAGCCCCTTGTAGGACGCCATGAGATAGCACAGGAACAAAGCGAGCCCGCCAATGACCAGGTTCTTGCCGGCGAACAGCATGAAGGGCTCGCCCTCATAACCATGACGCTCCCGCTTGATGCGGCGGTGAATGCTCGAATAGATCATCAGCCCCACCAAAATCACACCGATCAGCATCGAGGTGACATGAATGCCGTGGCCGGGGAAGAAATCCGGAATGAAGCCCGAGCTCAGGAGCTGGAACTGCGGCGGGAAAGGACCGATGGACCGACCGCCGAGAAGAGCCAGCGTCAGCCCTTTGAACACCAGCATGCCGGCGAGCGTCACAATGAAGGACGGTATCTTATGATAGGCGACCCAGTAGCCCTGGGCGGCGCCGATAACAGCCCCCGCGACCAGGCAGAGAAGCGCCGCCGGAATATAATGGATGTGCCATTGCACCATCATCACAGCGGACAGGCCGCCGATGAAGCCGGCGACCGAGCCGACGGACAGATCGATATGCCCCGCCACGATCACCAGCAACATGCCGAGCGCCATGATGATGATATAGCTGTTCTGCAGGACCAGATTGGTCAGGTTGACCGGGCGGAACAGCGTGCCATCCGTCGTAGACTGGAAAAACAGCATGATCAGGATTAGCGCCATCAGCAGCCCGTAATCACGGAAATTGCTGTAGAGGGACAGCGACTGTTTGGGCTTCGCCGGCTTGGTTTCGGCAGTTGCTAGTTCACTCATTATTACACCCTTACCTCAGCGCGGACGATCGCTCGCATGATCTTCTCCTGGCTGGCTTCGCTGGCTGGCATTTCTCCGACGAGGCGACCTTCGTTCATCACATAGATGCGGTCGCATATGCCAAGAAGTTCCGGCATTTCGGAGGATATTACCAAAATGCCTTTCCCTTCATTCGCCAGTTTGTTGATGATTTCATAGATTTCGTATTTCGCGCCGACATCGATGCCGCGCGTCGGTTCGTCGAGGATCAGCAGTTCCGGCCCGGCAAACAGCCATTTCGAGAGGACAACCTTCTGCTGGTTTCCCCCGGAAAGATTGCCGGTCAGCTGATAGACGTTCGAGGAACGGATATTGGTCTTGCGCCTGTAATCATTGGCGACCTTCAATTCGGCGTAATCATCGATGACGCCGGAACTTGAGACGCCTTTCAGATTGGCAAGCGTCACATTGTGCTTGATGTGATCGATGAGGTTGAGGCCGTAGGTCTTGCGGTCCTCGGTCACATAGGCGATGCCGTTCTCCACAGCCTTGCCAACGGTCGATACATCGACCTTGCGACCGTGGAGCAGGACCTCTCCGCTGATCCGCCGCCCGTATGACTTGCCGAAGACGCTCATGGCGAACTCGGTGCGGCCGGCGCCCATCAACCCGGCGATGCCGACGATCTCGCCGGCCCGGACATTGAGATTGATGCCCTTGATCATCTGGCGATCGGGATGGACCTGATTGTAGACGACCCAGTCCTTCACCTCAAAAAGGGTTTCGCCGATTTTCGGGGTCCGCTTGGGATAGCGATCCGACAGTTCACGCCCCACCATGGAAGAGACGATGCGGTCATCGCTGATCTCCTCCTTTTCAAGGGTTTCGACTGTCGTGCCGTCACGCAAAACGGTAATGCGGTCGGCGACCTTTTCCACCTCGTTGAGCTTATGGGAAATCAGGATCGAGGAGATGCCCTGCGCCTTGAACTCCAGGAGGAGATCGAGAAGGGCATCGCTGTCCTTTTCGTTCAGGCTCGCGGTCGGCTCGTCGAGGATGAGCAGCTTCACCTGTTTGGAGAGCGCCTTGGCGATCTCGATCATCTGCTGCTTGCCCACTCCCAGATGGGTAATGAGCGTTGCCGGGTCTTCGTTGAGCCCGACCTTCTTCAGAAGTTCGCGCGTCCGCTTTTCCGCGTATTCCCAGTCGATGATGCCGTATCGTGCCTGTTCATTGCCCAGGAAGATATTCTCGGTAATCGAAAGCAGGGGAACGAGCGCCAGCTCCTGATGGATGATGATAATGCCGAGGCGCTCGCTGTCGTGGATGCCACGAAACTGCCGCTCCTCACCGCAATAACAGATCTCACCCTCATAGCTGCCGTGGGGGTAAACACCGCTCAGCACCTTCATCAGGGTCGATTTGCCGGCGCCGTTTTCTCCGACCACCGCATGAATCTCGCCCTCGGTGACCGAGAGATTGACATTGTCCAAAGCTTTCACACCCGGAAAGCTCTTGGAGATATTCCGCATTTCAAGGATCGTGTTCATCGTGATCCGCACCCGCATGTAGCAGCCGCATTCATCGCCCCCACCCAGGCTGGCGATGAAACGGCAGGAAGGGCCTCGGGTTCAAATCCGAGGCCCAGCATCTGGCTCATTACTTGATCTGGTCTTCCGTATAATAACCGGAACCGATCAGGACGTCCTTCCAGTTTGTCTTGTCGACCAGGACGGGCTTCAGCAGGTAGGCCGGAACCACCTTGACGCCATTGTTATAGGTCTTGGTGTCGTTGATTTCCGGTTCCTTGTTCTCAGCAAGGGCATCGATCATGTTGACGGTGACCTTTGCCAGTTCGCGCGTGTCCTTGAACACGGTCGAATATTGCTCGCCGGCAATGATCGACTTGACGGACTGGATTTCCGCATCCTGTCCCGAAACAAACGGGAACGGCTGGTCCGGCGTGCCGTAGCCGACGCCGCGAAGCGAGGAGAGGATGCCGATGGAAAGACCGTCATAGGGCGAAAGAACGGCATTGACCTTCTTGTCGGTGTAGTAGGCCGAAAGCAGGTTGTCCATGCGGGCCTGAGCGACCGCCCCATCCCAGCGCAGCGTGCCGACCTTGTCCATGCCGGTCTGGCCGGACTGGACGACGAGCTTGCCGCTGTCGATCAGAGGCTGCAGCACCGACATCGCGCCATCGTAGAAGAAGTAGGCATTGTTGTCGTCAGGCGAACCGCCGAACAGCTCGATGTTGAACGGACCGGCCGCGGCGGGCAGTCCGAGCGCATCGACCAACGACTGTGCCTGAAGGACGCCGACCTGGAAATTGTCGAAGGTCGTGTAGTAATCGACATTGCCGGAATCGCGGATCAGGCGGTCATAGGCGATGACCTTGATGCCGGCGTCATGCGCCTGCTGCAGGGCGCTCGAAAGCGTGGTGCCGTCGATCGCGGCGATGACCAGGACCTTCACACCCTTGGTGATCATGTTCTCGATCTGCGACAGCTGGTTCGGGATGTCATCCTCGGCATATTGCAGATCGGCGCCGTAGCCGCGCTCCTTCAGCGTCTTCACCATGTTGTCACCGTCGGCAATCCAGCGTGCCGACGATTTGGTCGGCATGGAGATGCCGATCGTGCCCTTGTCTTGAGCCAAGGTCTGGCCGGCGCCGATCCAAGCGACGGACAAAAGCGTCGCCAAAGCAATCTTGAGTATTTTCACGGGTATCCTCCCTGTTGATGATCGCATTATAGCCGGCAACCGCCCTCGGCCCCAACCACCATGGTTGTTGCCGGAGAGCAGGCGACCGATCCCACCCAAATCCGGATATTGGCAAAACCCTTTCTCCTTCGATCCCGAACCCAGGACCAAATGCGCTCATGCTTCGGAGAATTTGCCGCCGCCTCCCGGATTTAAATTATATAATATGATTTTTTAAAACGGTCCATTTGTCAACAGAAATGGAGAGGGCCGCACATTAATTCTACCAATGCGGGCGGAAAGACGTGAGGACTCGCCTCTACTTCAGGCCCACCCTTCGCACCATTTTCGGCTTCGGCAAGGCCCTTTTTTCGATTTTTTCGGGGCTTTTTGAAGCAAACGAGCCTTCATCTGGAGAAGGAACCTCGAAAATCGCGTCAAACATCGAAAATGTTCGTCACGGAACAATGCTCCCGTTAACCCCTCAGCAAACTGGAGAACTGGCGGCGACGACGCGAGGCGGCCATGCACGGCGACCGCATCATTCGCCGGATAACATGGCAAGGTCGCCACTGCTTGAAGCCCTCGCAACGATTCGGCGCCGACGGATGGCTCCGTCGGCGTGGTCGCCATTATGCTGAAAAGCCTGCCGCGCCGATGGATCACATCTCTGCGATCGAGCCACGGCAGAAGGCAGCCCCCGACGGTCAGGCGAGCGCCGGCGCTCGCCTGACCCCCAGTATATGCCTTACAAGCACCGGGATGATGAGCGCGATGCCCAGTAAGGACGAATAGATTTCAGGCGCAATCAGCAGAATGGCAGCGAATATCAGCAGGATATTTTCCCAGAACTTTGTTCGCACAAGGAAAAAGCCGGAAAGCGCCGCTCCAAGGCATGTGATCCCGATCACGCACCCGATGAACGCCGTGGAAAAGGCCGACCATGTGAAGTCGGCGGTCACCAGTAGCAGCGACGGCGAGAACACGAAGACAAACGGCACCAGAACCTTGCCCAGGCCAAGCCGGAAGGCCGTATTGCCGGTCCTGAACGGATCGGCGCCGGCCATGCCGGCTGCGGCATAGGCCGCAAGGGCCACCGGCGGCGTGATGTCGGCAAGCACGCCATAATAAAAAACGAAAAAATGCGCGACGATCGGCTCGACGCCAAGCAGTCCGAGCGCCGGCGCGGCGATCGTCGCCATGATGATGTAGTTGGCTGTGGTCGGGATACCGCAGCCCATCAAAATGCAGACGATGCCGGTCATGATCAATGTGAACAGCAGGGTCAGCGCCTGCGGACCAGCCAGGAAAGCGGGAACAAATGTATCAACCCAGCCGGCCAGTTGGGCGGCCGTTGAAGTGACGATATAAGAAATCTTGAAGCCGACCCCGGTCAGGGTCACCACGCCGACAATGATGCCGACGGTCGCCGCAGCCGCGCCCACGGCAAGGGCATATTTGGCGCCGTCGCGGAGCCCTTCGAAAACCTCCATGAAGGACATGCGCCTGCGCGGGTTGAGCAGGCCGACGAGAACGCAAAGCGTGATCCCCCAGAATGCCGCGAGATAGGGCGTATAGCCCGACAGCAGAACGGCGAGCAGGACCACCAGCGGAATGACGGTTGGCCAGTCGCGCTTGAAGGCCGCCTTCAGATCAGGCATTTCCTCCGCTGTCATACCCCGCATGCCGGTCCGTTTGGCCTCGAAATGCACCTGGATCAGCACACCGAAAAAATGCATGAAGGCCGGTACGATCGCGGCGAGAATGATGGTCGTGTAGGGCAGGTTGAGAAACTCGATCATCAGGAAAGCGGCCGCGCCCATGATCGGCGGCATGATCTGCCCACCCGTCGAGGACGCCGCTTCGACCGCCGCCGCGAAATGCGGCTTATAGCCCATCCGCTTCATGGCCGGGATCGTCAGCGAACCAACCGTGACCGTATTGGCGACGGAGGAGCCGGAAATCATGCCGAAAAGCGCTGATCCGAAGATGGAGATCTTTGCCGGACCACCGGCGTAACGGCCGGCCACCCAGGCCGCACAATCGAGAAACAGCTGGCCGAGCCCGATCCGCGTTGCAAAAACGCCGAACAGCACGAAATGAAAAACATAGGTCGCAACGACGCCGAGCGCGATGCCGTAGATGCCCTGGGTCGTCAGATAGAGATGATCGACCAGCTGCGGGATGCTCGCACCGGGATGAACCAGTATCCCCGGCATGGAGGGGCCGTAGATCGCATAGAGCATGAAGAGGATCGCGATGATCGGCAGCGGCCAACCGACAGAACGCCGCGTGGCTTCAAGCAGCACGAGGATCAGAAGACCGCCGAGAACGACATCGGTACTTGTCGGATTGCCCACCCGGAAAGCAAGGTCGTCAAGCGGGATGAGCGGCACGTGCAACACCGCGACAACCGCACCAATCGCCAGGAGCCAATCGATGATCGATATGCCAAGCGGCCGCAGGAGGCTTGAAACCGCAGGCTGGTCATAGCCTTTCCGGCTGAATGGAAAGACCAGGAAAACGAGACCGAGCACGAACGACAGATGGATGCCGCGATGAATCATTTCGGACAGAAGCCCGAAACCGGCGGTGTAATAGTGGAACAGCGACAGAGCGACCAGAAGCGTGCCGACCAGACGGCCGGCGACAGGCGCCAGCGGGCGGAAACGGATTTCGGAATCGAACTTTTCCTCAAGCTCGCGGGCCTTGGCTTCATCCAATTCCATAGGAGATAGCGAAGGTTTTTGATCTGACGCCATACCGATATCGCTCCGTTACGCCCTGCTGACTATTTTATCACTAAAAAACGGCGGCCCGGAAATTTTTGCCCGAACCGCCGCCTGTCGATCTTGTCTTAAAATTGCCTATTTCAGGACGCCCGCTTCCTTGTAGAAGCGTTCAGCACCCGGATGAAGCGGGATGCCGAGACTAGTGACGGCATTCTTCAATGTGATCAGCTTGCCTTTTGCATGGCCCGCGTCGAGTGCTGCGCGGGTCGCATCGTCCCACATCACCTTGGTGATGTTATAGACCAGATCGTCGGGCTGCTTGGCGCTCGTCACCCACTGGGCGGCAACAGCGATGGTCGGTGTCTCATCGACGCCCTGATAGGTTCCAGCAGGCACGACATCCTTGGAGAAGAAGCTGTACTTCTCAAGCAGCTTGTCGACTTCCGGGCCCGAGATCGGCACAAGCGAGATGCCGCTCGACGTGGCAAGCTCGGAAATCGCTCCGGTCGGATAACCGCCGACGAAGAAATAGGCGTCCAGCGCGCCGTCACGCAGGCGATCGCCAGCCGGACCCGGCTTCAGATGTTCAGCCGTGATATCCTTTTCGCTCAGGCCATAGGCCTCCAGCACGATCCGGGCATCGACGATGGTGCCCGAACCCGGTTCGTCGATCGAAACGCGCTTGCCCTTCAGGTCGGCGACGGATTTGATGCCGGCATCCTTGCGGGCGACCAGATGGATAGTTTCCGGATAAAGCGTTGCGATCAGACGCAAATCCTCGACCTTGCCCTTGCCTTCGTAAAGGCCGGTGCCCGTGTAGGCCCAGTAAGCGACGTCGGACTGGGTAAAACCTGACTCCAGTGAACCGCCCTGAATGGCGTTGATATTGGCAACCGAGCCATTCGACGAAACAGCGGTGGCGACAAGACCGGGAACGCCTTTGTCGCCCTGCCCCGAGATCGCATTGGCGATCAGACCGCCGATGGGATAGTAGGTTCCGGCTGTGCCGCCGGTGCCGATCCGGAAAAAGGCCGGCGTCTGGGCGATGGCGAAGGTCGCTCCCAAGACCAGCGACCCGAGAACGGCGCCAATCGAAAACCGGCGTAGGTTCTTGCTGAAATTCATTTCTCTTCCCCTTTACGGAATCTTAATTTGTGGCGGGAGGATGGGAAAGCCGGCGCGGCTTGTCAACCGACCCTGCATAAAAACCGTGCATAAGGGCGCCTGGAATACATTATACGGCAACAGATCCTGAAACCCCGTCGTCTACTCCTTAACGGCTCCCGTCATCGAGGAAACGTAATAATCGACGAAGAAGGAATAGAGCAGGACAACCGGCAGCGATCCGAACAGCGCGCCGGCCATCAAGGCGCCCCATTCAAACACGTCGCCGCGCACCAGTTCGGTCAGGACGCCGACGGGCACAGTCTTGTTCTCCGACGACTGGATGAAGGTCAGCGCATAGATGAACTCGTTCCAGGAAAGCGTAAAGGCGAAGATGCCGGCGGAGATAAGCCCCGGCACGGCCAGCGGCAGGATGATCTTGATCAGGATCTGCCAGCGCGATGCGCCGTCCACCAGCGCGCTTTCCTCCAGTTCGAACGGTATCGAGCGGAAATAGCCCATCAGGAGCCATGTGCAAAACGGGATGAGGAAAGTCGGATAGGTGAAGATCAGCGCCAGCCTGGAATCATAGATACCGAATTTGAAAACGATAAAAGCCAGCGGAATGAACAGGATCGAGGGTGGAACGAGATAGGCGAGGAAAATCAACAGCCCGACCGTACGCGCGCCGGTGTAACGGATGCGCTCGATTGCATAGGCGGCGAAGATTGAAGCGGCAAGCGACAGGATCGTCGCGCCGGTCGCCACCAGCATGGTGTTGACCAGCCAGCCCGGATAAGACGTCTCGAAAAGAAGATATTTGATGTGGTCCAACGTCGGCGAGACGACCCAGAAGGGGCTGTAATTGTTATAGTCGGTCAATTGCGAGTTTGGCTTTATCGCCGTGATCGCCATCCAGTAGAACGGGAAAAGCAGCACGAAGACGAAGACCGCCATCGGCAGATAGAGGACGACAACCCGGCGCGGCAGCCGGTTGAGATAGCTCATGCCTTCCGCGTTGTCGGTCAGGACGGGATCGGCCTGGGTTCGGTCTTGGGATTGCGCTTGCGTGTTCATTTTGATCTCCACTGTCTCAATCCTGCCCGCCCTGCTGCCATTTGCGGCGCTGCAGACCGAAGAAGCTGAACATGATGGCGGCAAGCAGGAAGGGGATCATTGCGACCGCGATTGCCGCGCCCTCGCCCAATTGTCCGCCCGGAATGCCGCGCTGGAAGGAAAGCGTCGCCATCAGATGGGTCGCGTTTACAGGGCCGCCCTTGGTCAGGACATAGATGAGCTGGAAATCGGTGAAGGTAAACAACACCGAGAACGTCATGACCACGGCAATGATCGGCGTCAGCATCGGCAGCGTCACATAGCGGAACCGCTGCCAGTTCGACGCCCCGTCGAGCGAGGCCGCCTCCTGGAGAGACTGTGGAATTGTCTGTAGTCCGGCCAGAAGCGAAATGGCGACGAAGGGAATACCGCGCCAGACATTGGCGGCGATGACCGAAGCGCGCGCATTGTTGGGATCACCCAGGAAATTGATGGGGCTGTCGATCACGCCAAGCTGCATCAGCGACCACGAGATGATCGAGAATTGTGCATCATAGATCCACCAGAATGCCAGCGCCGAAAGCACCGTCGGCACCACCCAAGGCAGAAGCACGATGGCGCGGAAGAAAGATTTGAACGGCAGGTTCTCGTTCAAAAGCAGCGCCAGCCAGAGCCCCAGCACGAATTTCAGGATCGACGCGACAACCGTATAGAGCAGGGTGTTGAACACCGAGAGCCAGAAGACTGAATCCCTGCTGAGAAATTCGTAATTCTCGAGCCCGATGAATATGCCGTCGCGTCCGATGCGGGTGTCGGTGAAGCTCAGCCAGACGCCGAGACCGAGCGGATAGGTCAGGAAACAGACAAGGAAAACGGCTGCCGGCAGCATGAACAGAAATGCCAGCATATTGCTGTTCTGCAGCAGGGAAGACAGCGCGGAACGCGGCTTTCCGGACGACACTGTGGACATCTGATATCTCCGGTATTCTGGGGTTCGATCGCGCCGATGCTCATAAAAATCGCCGGCGCAGTACATTTGCAATCCACGGTTCGGGCGGCTTCCTCCCAGGATGCCGCCCGCTCGCGGTTCTTGATCGCGTTAGATGCGGTAGTAGCGGCTCGCCCGCTTCTCTGCATCGGCTGCGGCATCTTCCGGCGTCATCTGCCCGGTCACCGCGGTCGCGAACATGTCGACCAGAACATAATCGGCCATGGTTCCCGCCGAAGCATAGCCGAGCGGACCGGCATAACCATTGGGTCGCAATGTTTCCGAGGCACGAGCGTAGGGCGCGTGGATCGGATCTGAGGTCCAGACGGGATTGTCGGCAAACGCCTTGAGCGGCTGACAGCAATAGGCGCTCGAACCCTGCAGCCAGGCATTCATCTGATCCGCTTCCATCATGAACTTGATGTAGGCCTTGGCGGCTTCGGGGTATTTGGTATGGCTGAACAGCAGGAGCGAACTTGTCTGGTGCAGTTCGACGCTCTTGCCTACGGGACCGATGGGGAAGTTGGTCGTACGGATATCGGCTGCAAGCTCCGCAAGCGCGGGATCCTTCTTGGCCGCATAGTAAAGCGAAACCCCGTTGGCGGTCAGCGACACCTGACCGGCGAGGAAGGCGCGGTTATTGTTGATATCGAGCCAGCTTTCCGTACCCGGAATGAATGTCTCGTAGAGCGACTTGGCATAGTTGATCGCAGCGATGGTTTCAGGGCTGTTGATGGTGACTTTGCTGTTCTCGTCGACCATCTGGCCGCCATGGCTCCACAAAAGCCAATGCGCGTAATTGTTGCCGTCGCCGACCGCCTTGCCGTGCGGGAAGCCTGCCGGCGCGCCCTTGGCCTTCAGTGCCTTGCAGAGCTCCAGGAACCCCGCCGTATCTTTCGGAAATTCGCTGAAACCCGCCGCCTTCATATGGCTGTCGCGATAGCATACGGCGTTGCCGATCGTCGTCAGCGGCATGGCGATGAACTTGTCGCCGCGCATGGCATAGCCCCGCATGCCGTCATACCAGCCGCCATATTTGTCGCCCAGATAATTGGCGAGCTCGGTCATGTCGACCAGCTTGTCGGGATATTGCTGAGCGTCGTCGAACCAGCACATGACAATGTCCGGCCCGGTGCCCACATTGGCCGCGACCGCAGCCTTGGGTCGGATGTCCTCCCAGCTCTCCTTGTCGACGCGAACCTCGACGCCGGTCGCTTCGGTAAATTTCTTGGTGTTGGCAAGCCAGGCATCCTCGTCGCCCTTGACGAACGGGGTCCAGCGAAGAAGCCTGAGGCTGGCCCCCTCCTCGGGCTTGTAGGTCGGCTCGCTCTGCGCGAATGACGGGCGAATCCCCAGCGAACTGAGCCCGGCCATGCCGGCAAGGCTCGCCGAAGCGGTGATAAAGTCACGTCTCTTGATGGTCATGGCATTCCTCCTCACACGATAACGGGACCTGATTTCTCCGACATCCACCGTCCCGGATGGTGAATGCCGCGGCAGAATTCCTGCCTGCAGGGCCTTATGTTGCATGGCCGGCTTTCAGGACGACATCTCCTCCTCGTCGTCCTTCGGTCACCCGCCGATGCGGCCCTATTTCGAAAGTCTCTCCCCTGTCTGTTCATCGAACAGGTGAACGTGCTCTGCATCGATCGATATGTTGATCGTCTCGCCTGGCCTTGCCTGCACGCGTTCGCGAAACACGCAGGTCACGTCGGCGCCACCGAATTTCACGATCATCTGCGTCTCGTAGCCGGTCGGCTCGATGACGATGACCTTGGCGGGTAATCCGGCCGGATCGAGATGCATGTATTCAGGGCGCAGACCGTAGATCAGGTCGCGCCCGGTAGCTTTGGCAACGGGGTTGGCGGCCGGCAGCACCGTACCGTCCCTGGTGATGAATTTCGACCGGTCGTCGGGGTCGAGCTTGCCGTGGAGCATGTTCATCGCCGGTGATCCAATAAAGCCGGCGACGAAGAGATTGGCCGGCCTGTCATAGAGATCGAGCGGCGCACCCATTTGCTCGACGATGCCGTCATGCATGACGACGATCTTGTCGGCCATCGTCATCGCCTCGATCTGATCGTGCGTCACGTAGACCGTGGTGGTCTTCAGCCGCTGATGCAGTTCCTTGATCTCGGCGCGCATGGCAACGCGCAGTTTCGCATCAAGGTTGGAGAGCGGTTCATCGAAGAGAAAGACCTGCGGATCGCGGACGATGGCGCGGCCCATGGCGACGCGCTGGCGCTGGCCGCCCGACAATTGCCTGGGATAACGGTCGAGCAGATGGGAAAGGCCGAGAATCTCGGCAGCTCCGTTGACGCGCCTGTCGATTTCCGCTTTGGGCGTGCTCTTCAGGTTGAGCGAAAAGGCCATGTTGTCGGTGACCGTCATATGCGGATAGAGTGCGTAATTCTGGAAGACCATGGCGATGTCGCGGTCTTTGGGCGGGACCGCGTTGACCACCCGGTTGCCGATGCGGATCTCTCCCGCAGAGATATTCTCGAGCCCCGCCAGCATGCGCAGCAAGGTCGATTTTCCGCAACCCGAAGGCCCGACCAGAATGACGAATTCGCCGTCATCTATCTCGATGTTGACCCCTTTGATGATGGGAACCGCCCCAAAGGATTTCCTTACATCGACGAAATTTACCGCTGCCATTTCCACTCCTCCCAGAGTATTTCATTTCGATAGTGCCTTGGCGGAAAATTCCTCGTCTTCGCCGGCACCCTGACGTCCGTTAGCCCCGTCCCACCAATGGCATCTTGGTCGCCATCACCGTCATATTCAGCACATTCGCGTCCAGCGGAAGGCTCGCCATATAGATGATCGCATTGGCGATATGCGCAACCGATATCGTCGGCTCGCTGGCGAGCTCGCCATTAGCCTGCAGGACGCCGCCGCTCATTTTCGACGTCATGTCCGTCGAGGCATTGCCGATATCGATCTGGCCACACGCAATATCGAATGGCCGCCCGTCGAGCGCTGTTGATTTCGTCAATCCGGCTATCGCATGTTTCGTCGCCGTATAGGGCGCTGAATGGAGACGGGGCGTCGTGGCCGAAATGGAGCCGTTGTTGATGATGCGCCCGCCCCGCGGGATCTGCGCCTTCATCAACCGCATGGCCTGCTGCGTGCAGAGAAACGCGCCGGTGAGATTGGCCGAGAGAATCGCGCTCCACTGGTCGAAGGTGATCTCCTCCATGGGAACCGCCGGGACGTTGATACCGGCATTGTTGACCAACAGATCCAGACGGCCGAAAGCGCTCCTGATCTCGCCGAAAAGCGCTTCGACGGCTTTAGGATCGCCGACATCGGCAATGACCGCCTTGATCGCGCCGCCCGTCTCCGCCGCTATTTCTCGCGCCGCATGATCGAGAATCTCGGCGCGCCGGCCGGTGATGACGACGACATAGCCTTCCGCGCTCAGCGCCTGCGCGATACCCCGGCCAACACCGGTTCCGCCGCCGGTCACCAGCGCAATCTTGGCAGCCCCTGATTTCTCCGCTTTCGCCATGTCAGATATTTCCGCCCAGTTCGTCGTCTATGTGGATCCTGATGATCTCATCAAAATTCGCTTCGGCTTTGAAACCGAGGCCCGCGGCCCGCGCGGCATCGAAATTGGTGGGCCATCCCGCCACGATTCCGGCGATCACCGGGTCACGCTCGCGCCGGATGAGCCGGACCGCCTTGTCTCCCGCGACACGCCGCAAGGCCTCGATCTCCTCTCCGACCAAAGCAGACAGACCGGGCATCGTCAAATTACGCCTCGGCCCGACCTGCGCGAGATCGAGACGCGCGGCATGGATGAAAAAGCCGATGGCCGAACGAGGGCTTGCGAACCAGTGGCGGACATTCTCATCCACGGGCAGGACCGCTTCCTGACCGGCCAGCGGCTCGCGCAGGATATTGGAGAAGAAGCCTGATGCCGCCTTGTTCGGCGTGCCGGGGCGGATACAGATCGTCGGCAGGCGAATGCCAATCCCGTCAAAGAAGCCGCGCCGGGAATAATCGGACAAGAGCAGTTCGGAGATGGCTTTTTGCGTGCCGTAGCTGGTCAGCGGCGTCGTGAAGAATGCGTCCCCGATCTTTTCGGGAAATGGCGCGCCGAAGACCGCGACCGAAGATGCGAAAACGACGCGCGGGCAATAAGGCTCCTTCTGCCCCTCCAGCCGAATCGCTTCGAAGAGCGCCCGTGTTCCGTCGAGATTGACGAGATAACCCTTCTCAAAATCCCCCTCCGCCTCGCCTGAAACGATAGCAGCCAGATGGAATATCAGGTCCGGCCGCAAGCCCGCGAGCTTCGCAGCACCTTCAGGCTCGGACAGATCCATGGCGATGGCGGTCGCTACTCCTTCCAGCGTTGGCGGGACGGGTGGCGCGACCATATCGACGAGCCACAGATGGTCGATGGCGCCACCCAGGACACCCTCGTCCGCGGCAATCCTCTCGACCAGCTTGCGGCCCACCATTCCGGCAGCACCTATCACCAGCACATGCATCTGCAATCATCCTCCCTTGTCATGCCGCCCTCTCCTCAAGGCGTTGAGTTGTGTCGTCCGTTCGCCTCACCGGTCGCCTGCCGCATGGCATCGGTAGTAATCCCGATGCGACACCGCATTGCAAGCTCATATCCTCGTCCGCCAGTCCAGCCCGGCGGTGGTTTCCCCAGCCGGGCGATATTCGCAACCGACATAGCCCTCGTAACCCAGCCGGTCGAGCTCCCGCAAAACCCTGAAATCATCGAGCTCGCCGGTCCCTGGTTCGTTGCGCTTGGGTACGGATGCGATCTGGACATGGCCGATCAGCGGCATCATCGCCTCCAGAGCCGCCAATACGTCGCCGCGCATGATCTGGCGGTGATAGATATCGAACTGAAGTTTGAGATTTGCGCGGTCGAGGCCGGTGATGATCTCCACCGCGCGATCGAAATCATCGAGGAAATAGCCCGGCATGTCGCGCCCGTTGATCGGCTCGATCACCAGGCCGATTCCCTCGGCGCCCGCGGCATCCGCGGCGAAGGCAAGCGCATCGCGATAGGCAGTCTGCGCCGCCAGATCGTCAGGCGAGGCGATGCCTGCCATCATGTGCAGCAACGGCGTTCCGATCACCCGACCGTAGTCGATCGCCTGTTTCACCGATTGACGGAACTCCTGCCTGCGCTCCGGCAGGGCGGCAAGTCCCCTCTCCCCCTTCGCCCAATCGCCGGACGGCAGGTTGAAGAGAGCCTGCTTCAGCCCCGCTGCCGACAGTTTTTCGGCGATCAGCCCGGCTGGAAAATCATAGGGGAAGAGATATTCAACCGCCGGGAATCCAGCCGCAGCAGCGGCCTGAAAACGCTCCGGAAAGGCGTGTTCGTTGAACATCATCGTCAGATTGGCGGCAAAACGCGGCATTCAGTCATGCGCCTCCATGCCGGGAAGGTCGAGACCCGCGATCCCAGCCAGAAACCTTGCAACCGAAGCGTCATCGTCGCCACCCATGCCTGCCGCTTCCGTCATCACGAAAAGCTGTAATGCGGCGCTGGCAATCGGCAGCGGAAACTTCTGCTTCCTGCCGAGATCGGAGACGATGCCCAGATCCTTGGTAAAGATCGACACGGCGCTGCGTGGCGTATAGTCCCCGGCAAGCACATGCGGCACCCGGTTTTCGAACATCCAGCTATTGCCAGCGGATTTGGTGATGACCTCGAAAACCCTGGCAATGTCGAGATCGAGGCTTTTGGCAAAGGTGATCGCCTCGCAGGCTGCCGCGATATGGATGCCCGCCAGCAACTGGTTGACGATCTTGAAGGATGAACCGACTCCTACCGCATCACCCAGCTCATAGACCGTCGCGGCCATGGCATCGAGAGCAGGTCTTGCCGCGGCGAACGCGTCAGGCGAACCGGATGCCATGACCGTCAGCTTGCCCTCATCGGCCTTTGCCGCTCCGCCGCTGATCGGCGCGTCGAGATAATGGATACCCCTCTCCGCCGCCCGCGCGGCCAAATCCTTCGCGTCCGCGGGCGTCATGGTCGCCGATGAAATGATGACGGAACCCGGCTTCATCGCAGCCACGGCACCATTGACGCCGAAAAGCACGCTTTCCGTCTGCACCGCGTTCACCACGACGACAACGACAATACCGGCTTTCCCGCAGGCTTGCGCCGGTGTCGTGAACGGTTGTCCGCCTCGTGCCCCGAGGCTTTCGAGCGCTGCTGCATTGATGTCGCAACCCGACACATCGAGCCCGGCGCGCAGGAGCGACCGGGCCATGCCCAGTCCCATGGAACCCAGTCCGATAACGGCAATGTTTTCAGCTTCGCTGCGGTTCACGATCTTCCTCCCCAGCCCTGCATCAGATTCTTTTGTCGATTTATGACAGCGCTGACATAATTTATAGGCACAGGCTCTGGCATGGCGCAAGGGAAATATGCTAGCGCTGTCATAACGTTTTCAGGCCTGTCGTCCCGCCGAGGAGAATTGCGGAATGCTGCGGAATGCGCCCACGCTCGCCGATGTGGCGAGACTTGCCGGCGTCAGCGAGATCACCGTGTCGCGCGTGGTGCGCAACAAGGGGCCGATTGCCGCGGGCACGCGTGCCCGCGTTCATGAGGCGATCGTCAAGCTTGGCTATGTCCCCAACCGAGCGGCGGGTGCGCTTGCCTCCGCCGCCTCGCCGCTCATCGGCGTATTGCTGCCGTCACTTTCCAATATCGTTTTCCCTGAAGTGCTGCGCGGCATCCATACCGCTCTCGCCCCGACCGGTTACCAACCACTGATCGGTGTGACGGACTACGATCCGTTGAAGGAACAGCATCTCCTTTCCTCGCTTCTGGCATGGCAACCCGCCGCCATCATCACGACCGGCTTCGAACATACCGACGCGAGCCGCCAGATGCTTTCGAACAGCAGGATACGCGTGGCGGAACTCATGGATATCGATGCCGAGCCGATCGACATCGCCGTCGGCCTGTCGCAGCGCGGGGCGGGCTTCGATACTGCCAGGCATCTCATATCGCGAAACTACCGGCGCTTCGGCTATGTCGGCCATGACTGGAATGCCGACCATCGCGCTCGCCTGCGCTATGAGGGGCTGCGTGGGGCGCTCGCCGAAGCCGGCCTTGAACTGAAAGCCGAAGAGCGGTTCGACGGCCCAAGCTCCACGATGGCCGGCCGCGAGACCCTTGCAGCGCTTTTGTCGCAAAAGCCCGATCTCGATGTCGTGGTGTTTTCCAATGACGACATGGCGGTCGGCGGTTTCTTCCATTGCCTGGGCGCCGGCATCCGCGTCGGCCAGGACCTTGGCTTGTTCGGCTTCAACGGTCTCGATATCGGCCAGGCGCTTCCCCTGCCGCTTTCGACCATCCGCTCCAACCGGTTTGCCATCGGCAGGATCGCGGTCGAGAAGCTCATGGAAAGCAGCCGGCGGCCGGAGGAAAAACTGGTCGTCGATACCGGTTACCAGATCATAGCCGGAGCGACGGCATAATACGGAGGAGGAGATGCTATGTTTTTGGGTGCGGTTGCCGATGACCTGACCGGCGCGACCGATCTTGCGCTGACGCTTTCACGCGAAGGAATGCGCACCGTGCAGGTGGTTGGCGTGCCGCCAGCGGATTTCGACTTGGGCGATGCCGAGGCGGTTGTGGTCGCGCTGAAATCGCGGACAATCCCTGCTGTGGAAGCCATCAATTTGTCGCTCGATGCAGCCCGTGCGCTCCTTAACGCTGGCGCCGAGCAGATTATCTTCAAATATTGCTCGACCTTCGATTCCACCCCTCAAGGCAATATCGGCCCCGTTGCCGAGGCGCTTGCCGATCTCCTGGACGCTCCCCTGGCGCTCGCCTGTCCTGCCTTTCCGGCCAATGGCCGAACGGTCTATCAGGGGCACTTGTTCGTCGGCCCCATGTTGCTTTCCGACAGCCCGATGAAGGATCATCCGCTGACGCCCATGACCGATGCCAACCTTGTGCGGGTGCTGCAACGACAGACCACCAGCCAGGTAGGCCTCGTTCCCTTCACTGCCGTCGACGAGGGCAGCGATGCGATCGCGGGCGCTTTTGACGAGGCAAGGGCAAAAGGCGACAGGTTCGTGATTGTCGATGCGATCACCGACGCGCATTTACGGGCAATCGGGCGGGCTGCGCGCGATATGAAGCTCATCACGGGCGGCTCCGGCATCGCCATCGGCCTGCCCGAGAATTTCCGCCGCGCGGGCAAGCTTGCCGCCAAAAGCGCCGACGCGGCGTTCGACGCGCCTGTCGGGCGGGCGGCCATCCTGGCCGGGTCTTGTTCGGCAGCGACGCGCCGGCAGATCGGTGTGGCAATCGCAGCCGGCATTCCCGCCCTGAAGATCGACCCGATAGCCATTGCCGAGGGGCGGACCACGGCGGCCGGCGTGGCTGATTGGCTCGCTTCCGTAAATCATCCCACGCCGCTTGCCTATTCGAGCGCGGAGCCCGACGAAGTCCGCGCGGCACAGGAGAAACTTGGCCGTGACCGGGCCGGCGAACTCGTGGAGCATCTTCTGGCGGAGACCGCCATGGCGCTGCACAGGAATGGCTTCAGTCGCCTCGTCGTCGCGGGCGGCGAGACCTCCGGCGCTGTGGTTAACGGGCTCGGCATTGCCGCCCTCAGGATCGGCCCGGAGATCGATCCCGGCGTCCCCTGGACGCGCAGTCTCAACGCCCACCCGGCGATTGCGCTTGCGCTCAAATCCGGCAATTTCGGCACCGATGATTTCTTCCTCAAGGCATGGGACCTTCTCAGATGAGCGCATTTCTTTCGGAAGCAACCAGATTGCGCGACCAGATCGTCAGCGTCGGAAAATCCCTCTTCGACCGCGGGCTGACATTCGGCTCGACAGGCAATATCAGTGCAAGGCTGTCGAACGGTGAAATCCTCATGACGCCGACCAATGCCTCACTAGGCAGTCTCGAGCCGGAACGCCTGTCCCGCTTCTCCGCCGAGGGCGTGCATATCGAAGGCGACAAGCCGACCAAGGAAGCGTTCCTGCACCAGTGCATGTATTGCAAGCGAACGCAAAGCGGCGCCGTCGTGCATCTCCATTCCACCCATTCGGTGGCGGTAAGCATTCTCGCCAATGTGGACCCCGAGGACGTGCTGCCGCCCTTGACGGCCTATTACGTTATGCGCGTCGGCTCGCTGCCACTCGTCCCCTATTATCCGCCCGGCGACAAGGCGCTGGCCGAGGCGGTAGCCGCAAGGGCTGAAAAGAGCCATGCGGTCCTGCTTGCCAATCACGGACCTGTAGTCGCCGGCAAGACATTGCTCGACGCGCAATATGCGACGGAGGAGCTGGAGGAAACAGCCAAGCTCTATCTCCTCCTGCATGGTCATGCGATCAGGCCACTGACGCCCGAGCAGCGCCGGGCGCTTGGCTGAAGGTCAATAGGTTGCGCGGCCGCCTGAGAGATCGAATGTCGAGGCCGTGGTGAAGCTGTTCTCCCGGGAGACAAGCCACGCGACCATGGCAGCCGCCTCCTCGACTTCGAGAAAACGGCCGCGTGGAATCTTCGAGCGCATATATTCGATGAATTCCGGCGTGAGCTGCTCGAGGATGCGCGTCTGCGCCGTCGCCGGCGTGATGCAGTTGACGGCGATATCGTAGCCGGCAAGCTCCTTGCCAAGCGATTTAGTGAGCCCGATCACCGCTGCTTTCGAGGCGGAATAGGCCGATGCGTTCGGGTTGCCTTCCTTGCCGGCAACCGAGGCGATATTGACGATGCGCCCGTAATTGCGCTCCTTCATCCCCGGCACGACGGCGCGATTGACGTAGAAGGTGCCGTTGACATTGATGTCGATAATCTTCTTCCACCAGGAAACATCATAGCTGTCGAGCGAGGCAGCCGGGCCGGCAATGCCGGCGGAATTGACCAGGATCGACACCGGGCCGCCATCGGCCTCCGTTTTCCCGTGCGCGATCGCGACCGCCTCATGATCGGCTATGTCGACGATGACGGTTCTTGCGGTTGGCCCGAGCACCTTTTTCGCCGTTTCCAGCAATTCGCCATCCACGTCCCACAGGGTGACCGACGCACCGGACTGGACGAAGCGCCGGGCCATCGCGAAGCCCAGCCCCTGCGCACCGCCGGTTACGATTGCGTGCTGACCTTCGAGGTCTATTTTGTTCATGCGCTTGTTCCTCCCGCGTTGAACTCTCCATCCCTACCGGCGACGATATTGACCACCCTTGCAGGAATGTCCAACCCCTTCGAAAGGAACCGCCTCCCATGGCGTGCGTTACTTCTCCATTCGCATGGAGGCACGACAGATGACGCGACGAACCGCTCAGACCCCAACCGACGACGTGGAATTGGCTATCCCGCTCCAGACGGTCTGCTTCATCATCATGAGGGCACGGGAATATTCCGCAAAGGACGTCGTGACCGAGCCGGATCCGGGATCCAACCCATCCGATGACGGTAACGCAGCCGTTCTCGAGGACCACGACAATGATGCCGTCGAGGAGGAGTTGCGCTCCCTGATTGCCAATCTTTCCATCGACGAACAAATTGATCTCGTGGCCTTGATGTGGCTCGGCCGCGACGACCATGTCGCTGAAGACTGGGAGACCGTGCGCAAAGACGCCGCCGAGGCGCACAATGAACACACGGCCGATTATCTCTTCGGAACACCGCTTCTTGCCGATTATCTCGCCGAGGGCCTGTCAATACTGGATTATTCCTGCGCAGATTACGAAGCCGATCGCCTTTAGCTGTTGATGGGGCCCCACTGATTGCATTTAACGGCTTGAAGCCTTTCCGTTTTCCACGCCCGGTCGTATAAGCGAAGGGGACAGCGTTCGGGGCGACGGATAGGCCATTTGTGAATGGACAGTGAAGCAAACAGCGGCAAGCCGATCGGACCAATAGGGCCGGAAGGCCGCATAATGCAGGAAAATGATCGGCCGACACTCAAGACCATCGCCTTCATGGCCGGTCTGGGCGTCACCACGGTTTCGCGCGCGCTGAAAGATGCGCCGGAAATCGGCATCGAGACCAGGAAGCGGGTCCAGTTGATCGCCAGACAGGTCGGCTATCGGCCCAATCGGGCTGGCGTGCGGCTGCGCACCGGTAAGACCAATGTCATCGCACTCGTTCTCAATACGCAGGACGAGATCATGGGCTTTACCTCCCATGTCATTCACGGCGTTTCCGAGGCCCTGGCGAATACACAATATCACCTGATCGTCACGCCCTATTCGCATTCGAAAGATCCGCTGGACCCGGTACGCTATATCGTCGAGACGAGTTCGGCCGACGGCATCATCTTTTCGCGGACAGAACCGGACGACGCGCGCGTGCGCTATCTGACCGAGCACCATGTGCCGTTCGCCACGCATGGCCGTACCGACATGGGCATCACGCACCCATTTCACGATTTTGACAATTATAGCTTCGCGCGCCACATGGTCGCGAGGCTTGTGGAACGGAAGCGCCAAAGACTGGCAATCCTGACTCCGCCGGCGCATCTGGCCTATTACGGCCATATGGTGAACGGATTTTTCGATGGCGTGCGGACAAGCGGCAGCACCGGAACCATATTGCCCGGGATCGATATCGATACACCGCTCGAGACATTACGTCTTCGCGTCGAGGCCATCATGCGCCGAAGCGACCGCCCGGACGGGATCGTCTGCGGCTCCAGCGCATCGACGATCGCAACGGTTGCAGGCATCGAGGCGGCAGGCTTGCGGCTTGGCACCGATGTCGATGTCGCATCGAAACAATCCACCGACATTCTGCCGTGGTTCCGGCCCGAACTCATCGTCGTCGAAGAACGCTTTCAATTGGCGGGTCGCAAACTTGCGCAGGCGGTCCTCGCCCGTATCGCAGGCGCTGACCCCGGCACGCTGCAAAGCATCGGCTGATCAGCCATAGCCGCTATCTATGGCAAGCCGCGAAGATAGCGAAGCTTGATCGAGGGCGCGCCGGTATCACGCAATGCGCCCTCGTCTTACCGTCTACTGGCGCAGCAGCGCCTTCGCCTCTGCGATGCCCAGCGCCTGCGGACGCGTGCAACTCGTTTCAAGTTCGACGAAGCGTTTTTCCTCACCCGAACGCAGGATCGACACCATCACGTCCACGCCGTGCAAAGCGCGTTCGAGAGAGCAGCGTATGTCACGCTTTTCTACGATGGCGGCTGCCATATCGGCCAGACCGGCGGTGCGATAATTGGCCATTGCCCCCTGTGGGTGTTTCTGGTTGGCGATGCCGAAGGGATGTTTCCAGGCTTTCAGCGGCTTGATCTTTTTCTTAGTTGGGCCGCCGAACAGCACATCGCCGCCGAAGAAGTTAGGATCGGGAAGGAATATCGAACCGTCCGTGCCATAGAGCTCCATATTGTTATGGCGATGCGCCCAGACGTCCCAACTGGCCGAAAGCGTGATCGTCGCGCCCTCCGCAAATTCCAAAAGGGCGTGGATGGTGGTCGGCGTTTCCACCGGGATCACCTCGCCCTTGCGCAGTTCCGAGCTGATGGTACGGGTCGGCGTCGCCATCGAGGTGAGCGCGCCGACACGCTTCACCGGACCGATCAAATTGATCAGATTGGCGATGTAATAAGGGCCGAGGTCGAGGATCGGACCGCCGCCCGGCTTGAAGAAGAAGTCGGGATTGGGATGCCAGTGCTCCATGCCATGGCTCATGACATGACAGGTGCCCGACGTTATCTTGCCAACCGTTCCATTGTCGATTTCCCTGCGGGCAAGCTGATGCGCGCCGCCGAGGAATGTGTCGGGCGCGCAGCCGACTTTCAGCCCCTTTTCGTCGGCGAGTTTCTTCAGTTCAAGCCCTTCTTCCAGCGAAAGCACAAGCGGCTTTTCCGAATAAGCGTGCTTGCCGGCGGAAAGGATACGTTTCGTGATGGCGAAATGCGCGTCGGGGATCGTGAGATTGACCACGATGTCGATGTTGTCATTCGCCAGAAGCTCGTCGACGCTCTGCGCGGTGATGCCGTATTCCTCGGCACGCAGCTTGGCCGCCGCAGGATTGGCGTCGGCGCAGGCACGCATCTCTATACGTTTGAAGAGCGGTGCGAGTTTCAGATAGGTGGTCGAGATATTACCGCAGCCGATAATGCCGACACCGAGGGTCTTTCCCATGTTCATCTCCGGATTGTAAATTCATGGAGCGGTTCGCGTTCAGTCAACCGCTCCGACATTGTTAGAAACGCTGCACCGTCTCGATCGAACGCCTGGCGAAGCGTTCGGCATCGCCAGGATTGTCATGCTCCATGACCAGATATTTCACCGGCGTGCTGCGCAATGCCTTGATGAGCGCGGCCCAGTCGACGGTGCCGTGACCGACATCGGCCCAGCCGTCCTCATCGGCATTCTCGCCTGCGGGCGCGATATCCTTGACGTGAACGGCGGTGATCCTGTCGCCGTAGCGGTTGATCCAGTCGATCGGATCTGCGCCGCCGCGTATCACCCAGGCAATATCGGCTTCCCAAGAAAGTTCGGGAGCGGCATCGAAAATCAGTTCCTGCGGGACGGAGCCATCCGCCAGCGGCACGAACTCGAAATCATGATTGTGCCAGCCGAAGATATAGCCAGCCTTGCGGTAGGGTTCTCCCGCTTTTTGAAGGCGCTCGCCAAAGGCCCGCCAGCCGGCGGCATCGCTCGGGCGAAGTTCTGCCTGGAGATAGGGGCAGTAGATCGCCTTCATGCCGAGCGTGCCGGCGAGCTCCAATACGCGGTCCCGCTCGTTCTCCAGCATATCGAGGCCGAAATGGCCGGTCGGCATGGCAAGGCCATTGTCGTCGAGGCTCTGCTTGAGCCCCGCCAGATCGCCATAGACACCGCCATATCCCTCGACATTCCTGTAGCCGGCTCGCTTGAGCATGGCCAGGGTATCGGAGAGCGGCGGGAAATTGCGTGAGCTGTAAAGCTGGTAGGACAGTTCGGTCATTCCTCGTTCCTTTTTGTCGCCGGCGGAAAGCCGGACTGTTCCTCAATGTCTGGAAGCCAATTGCGATTGCGGACGTGAGCTCGAATAAAGGTCGCGTACAATCAACGTCGCGGCGGCCTTTGCCGCTTCGTCAACGGCAGCGGCGGTAAAGGTGACGGTGGCGCTTTCGCCGGGATAAAGCGTCAGGACATTGTCAGAGAACCGTCCTTCGGCATCGCATTCCAGCGTTACGAAAAGTGCCAGCGTAGTCGCCTCAAGCGTGATCCAAAGCCCTTCTCCTGATGTGGTCACGACTGCCCTGATGCCGGCATCCATCAGGGCCAGCGCCTTAAAGGGGATCGGCGAATATTGATCGCAGCCCTTGCTGCCGTCTGCAGCGGACCAGCGGTAGAACAGGATCGAGCCCTCAGGAATTTCATCGATCGCAAGGCTGGCCACCGGCACCGCACGATCGGTCGCTATCGTTTGGCTGACTTCCTTCAGCCTCACCGTTTCACCCGACATGTCGATCGCGACGATCTCCAGATCGATATCAACCGGCTGCATCGTGTCGTTGACGGCATGGAAGGTGACGTCCAGCCCGTCCTTGTCAGGAATGGCACTGACGTAGACCGGCGCGAAGAAGCGCCTTGCCATGTAATGCAGCGCCTTCCAGCCGCCGCCATAATCGAGGCTCGACCACGAGGCCACCGGCCAGGTATCATTGAGCTGCCAGTAGAGCGCCCCCATGCAATGGGGCTTCAGCGAGCGCCAGTATTCGACCGCAGTACGGATCGCCAGCCCCTGCTGGATCTGGCTGAGATAAACAAAATTTTCGAAAGCCTCAGGAAAGCGGAAATAGCGGAACATCGTCTCGGCTATGCGCGCATTGCCGCCGGAATTCTTCTGGTGCGCCTCCATGACGGGCGAAGCGATGTTCATATCCTCCATATCGGCAAATGTCCGGATGACGGGCATCGAAGGGAAGGACTGGAAGCCGAATTCCGAGCAGAAACGCGGATTGACGTTGCGATACTCGTGGAACGATTTTCCCTCGTGCCAGACGCTCCAAAAGTGCATGTCGCCGGAGGAATCATCATGCCAGGCATCGCCAAAATTCATTGGCCCCGGCGACGGGCTGGACGGCCACCAATTGGCGTCGGGAACGGTCTCGCGAAGCGCGGTTTCAATGGTGCGGTTAAGCCGGTCGTAGCTGACCAGATAACGGTCCCGGTTCTGGCGAGATTCCTCGAACCAGGTGAGAGCGCCGATCAACTCATTGTCGCCGCACCAAAGCGCGATCGAGGCATGGTGCGAAAGACGTGCTGATTGATAGCGCACCTCTTCATCCACCTCTGCCAGGAATTCCGGTGTTGAGGGATAGAGATTGCAGGCGAACATGAAATCCTGCCAGACCATCAGCCCCAGCCGGTCGCAGAGATCGTAGAACCAGTTTGGCTCGTAGAAACCACCACCCCAGACGCGGATCATGTTCATATTGGCATCGACGGCGGATTGCAGCAGGCCCTCCGTCGCTTGCGGGTTGATCCGCGATGGCAACGCATCCTGCGGAATCCAGTTCGCACCGCGGCAGAAGATTTCCCGCCCGTTCACACGGAAAAGGAAGCGGTTGCCGGCAGCATCCGGCTCCGTCACCAACTCGATTCTGCGAAGGCCGATCTGCCGCGTTTCGTTGAGAGCGCCGAGCTGGATATCGAGTCCATAGAGATGCTGCTCGCCGCTGCCTGCGGGCCACCAGAGCTTCGGATTGCCGATCTCGAAACTTTCCACCAGCCAGTTCGTACCGACGGAGACCTCCAAATGTCCGGTAATCACCTGTCCGTCGAATGTGATCAGGTAAGGCAATATAGCGTCGCGCCCGGCATCCACTTCGATCTCGACCGTCAGCCTGACGGCGCTGTCTTCATGGTGCTGGTGCACCACCATTTGCGCAATATGGATGTTATCAACACGCTCCAGCACGATACGCCCATAAAGGCCGAACGGCGCAATGGCGATGTTCCAGTCCCAGCCGAAATGGCATTGCGACTTGCGCAGCATATTGCCATTGGCGATCGGTGAATTGCCCGTGTGATAAGGCACGTAGAAAGGCTGCGCCTCCTGCAGGGCCTCGCCCGCCCTGACATTCGACCGGAAAAGAATCTCGATGCGGTTTTCGCCTGCTTTCAGCGCATGGGAGACGTCGACGCGGAACCGGCGGAAACTGTTGGCAGCCTCAAGAACGACTTCACCATTAATCCTGATCTCGGCCACCGTATCAAGATAGTCGATATCGAGATGCCAGCCGTCAGAAGCAGCATTCGCCGGCAGCATGAAAATCCGGCTCGCCAGCCAATCCTCCTCCGCAATCCAGCGCAGATCATATTCGTTGCGGCCGTGGTAGGGATCGGGGATTGCGCCGGCGGCATAAAGGGCGGAAATGGCATCACCGGGAATAGCCATCGACACTCCATGACGATCACCCGCATCGCGGAGGTGCCATTCGCCGGCAAGATCGATCCTATCCTTGGTAGCAGGCTGGGAGGTGGCGTTCATGTTCTACCGCCCTTCGTCCTGCCGGGCTCTCTCTCAAGGGGGAAGATTGCACCTTCATGAAGGATCGGCAGCAATTGCAGAGGACGGAGAACGCGTGTGGAGCGTAGCGTCAGCCAACCTCTCCCATTGAGGGGGAGATGGACGGCAGACCGGAGAGGGGGCGAAACGCGACGCATCATTTCATCCAGAAGGCGCTAGACCCGCTCCTCGGTCTTCGCATCGAAAAGCGAGGCCATGGCGGCATTGAAACTTACCTTCACCCTTTCGCCCGGACGATATCGCTTGCCGGATTCGACACGAACCGAAAGTGGGTTTCCCGCCACCTTCAGCCAGACGAGACTGTCGGCGCCCATCGGTTCGTCGAGATCGACGATGGCGTCATGGGCGACATGCTGGTCCGAGTCGATGCGGATATGCTCCGGCCTCACGCCCAGCACGACCTCACGTCCCGATGCCAGTGCTTCCTCGGCCTCGTAGCCTTCCAGTGAAATATCGAGATCGCCTGTGCGGAAGACCTGCTTTCCCGCCTTCTCGGCAAGCTGGCCGGAAATGAAATTCATCGAGGGTGAACCGATAAAACCGGCGACGAAGCGATTGCGCGGCTTGTTGTAGATGGTCAGGGGATCATCCAGCTGCTGCACCACGCCGCCCTTCATCACGGCGATGCGGTCGGCAAGCGTCAGCGCCTCGATCTGGTCATGCGTGACATAGATCATGGTGTTGCCGAGCTTGTGATGCAGCCGCTTGATCTCGACGCGCAGCTCGGAGCGCAGCTTGGCGTCGAGGTTGGAAAGCGGTTCGTCGAAGAGAAAGACATCGACATCGCGCACCAGCGCCCGGCCGATCGCCACGCGCTGCCGTTGGCCGCCGGAAAGAGCCGACGGCTTGCGCTGCAGGAGCGGCTCGATCTGCAGGATTTCGGCGGCGCGCGCGATGCGCTTTGCGATCTCCGCCTTCGGCAGGCCGGCGACCCGCAGGCCGAAGGAAAGGTTCTTTTCCACCGTCATCTGCGGATAAAGCGCATAGGACTGGAACACCATGCCGATGCCGCGATCCTTCGGCTCCTCCCAGGTGACGTTTTTGCCCTTGATGATGATCTGCCCCTCGGAAACGTCGAGGAGGCCGGCAATGCAGTTCAAAAGCGTGGACTTGCCGCAGCCCGACGGCCCGAGAAGCACGAGGAACTCGCCATCGCTGATATCGAGATCGAGCTTGCGCAGGACATTGACCGTACCGAAGCTCAGCGACAGGTCCTTGATCGAGACGCTTGTACCGCCATGTGTGTTTGTCTTCATAAGCATTATCCCTTCACCGCTCCGGCGGCGATGCCCCGGACGAAATAGCGGCCCGAGAAGAAATAGATGAGGAGCGGTACCGCGCCCGTGAGGATCGTCGCGGCCATGTTGACATTGTATTCCTTGACACCCTGGACCGAGTTCACGACGTTGTTGAGCTGGACGGTCATCGGGAAATTCGGCGTTCCGGCGAAGATCACCCCGAACAGGAAGTCATTCCAGATACCGGTCACCTGGAGGATGACGGCAACGACGAAGATCGGAAGTGACATCGGCAGCATGATCTGCAGGAAAATCCGCCAGAACCCGGCCCCGTCGACACGCGCCGCCTTGAAGAGCTCGGGCGGCAGAGAGGCGAAATAATTGCGGAAGAGCAATGTGAGAATCGGCATGCCGAAAATGGTGTGGATGACGACGATGCCGGTCAGCGTGCCGAATATGCCGAGTTCGCGGGTGATGATGACGAGCGGATAGAGCATCACCTGATAAGGAATGAACGCGCCGAAGAGCAGGATCATGAAGAAGACTTCCGATCCCCTAAATCTCCAATTGGAAAGCGCATAGCCATTCACGGAGGCAATGATGATCGAGGCGATGACGCTCGGAATGGTGATTTTGACCGAGTTCCAGAAGCCGGTCCTGATACCTTCGCAGTAGAGGCCCGTGCAGGCCTGGCTCCATGCTTTCACCCATGGCTCGAAAGTGACTTCGACCGGTGGCGCAAAGATGTTGCCAAGACGAATCTCCGGCATGCCTTTCAACGAGGTCATGACCATCACGTAGAGCGGCAGCAGGTAATAGAGCGCCGCCACGATCAGGATGGAATAAACCATGACGGTAGCCGGCGCGAACATGCGTTTGGGCTTCGCCCCCCAAGGCTCGGCATGGGTCAGGGATCGGTCTTGAATTGCTGTTGCTTCCGCCATTTTATTCCCCTTCACTTTGCTTTCCGGCCGCCGAACTCGAACATCGCCCAGGGAATGAGGATGATGAGAACGGTGGTGAGCATGACGGTCGAGGCGGCGAGACCCTGGCCGAGATTGGCCCAGGCGAACATGAAGTCGTAGACATATTTCGCCGGCACGTCGGACGAGATGCCCGGCCCGCCATTGGTCATGGCGACGACAAGGTCATAAAGCTTGACGATACCTGTCGCGATCAGCACGAGCGTCGTCACGAAGACCGGCCGCATCATCGGGATGATGACGAAGACATAGGTTTTCCAGGTGGGAATGCCATCGACCCGGGCCGCCTTCCATATCTCCTCATCAATATTGCGCAGGCCCGCCAGCATCAGCGCCATCACGAGGCCGGTCCCCTGCCACAGCCCGGCAATGACGATTGCGTAGATAACGAGGCTGCGATCTGTCAGCAGCGACATGTTGAAGCTCTCGAAGCCCATGTCACGCACCACCTTCTCGATACCCAGCGGATTGAGAATCCACTGCCAGACGAGGCCCGTGACGATGAAGGAGAGCGCAAAAGGATAAAGGAAGATGGTGCGAAACGTGTTCTCGAAACGAATCTTTTGATCCATGAGCACGGCGAGAATGAAACCGACGACAATGGAAAAGACCAGCGACAGGCAGCCATAGATCGCAATGTTCTTGACCGAAACGTTCCAGCGCGATGCGTTGAACAGCCGGGTATACTGGTCGAAGCCGACGAAATTCAGCATTGGCAGCGAACGCGACGACGTGAAGGAATAAACCACGGTCCACACCGTGCAGCCGATAAAGACGACGAGCACGGTCGCGATCATCGGCATCGCGGCGATCTTGGCGTTCAGATTACGGAAAAGTGCCGGAGGTCTTTTATTGCCCGCCATCGACGGTCTCCTCGAAAGTCGGTGGCACGACCGGTCGAAACACCGGCCGTGCCATAGCCTTGGGGGGGCTTATTATTGCGCCGTTTCAACGATCTCGGCGTAGCGCTCCTGCATATCCTCGACGCTCATATCGGGGTTGGAGAAGAATTCAGCCGCCAGCGCTTCGACCTGCCCTTGGGTATCGGGCGCACGCAGCTGGTCGGTGGACGGAATGATATTGTCCGGGTTCTTGAGAATCTCGATACCCTTTTTCATGCACTCGTTGGCGGTCGCCATGTCAATGTCGCCGCGAACCGGCAGCGATCCCTTTGCCAGATTGAAGGCAACCTGCGTCTGCTTCGAGACCATCATGCTGGCGAGCTTCATCTGCGCCTTGGTGACGTCCGCATTGCTGTTCTTGGGGAAATAGAACGCGTCACCGCCGGTATCGAGCAAAGCGTGGTCGCCAAGCCCGGGCAGGCAGTCATAATCCTTGCCCGCGACCTTTCCGGCCGTGCTGAATTCGCCCTGCGCCCAGTCGCCCATGATCTGGCCGCCGGCCTTGCCGGTCATCACCATATTGGTCGCCTCGTTCCAGGAACGGCCGACATATCCGGGATCGGCGAGCGAACGCGCATCGGCGAAGGCCTGCAACACCTTTTTCATCTCCGGCCCGCGCGCGGCTTCGGCATCCTTGTCCTTGTTGACCTTGAGATAGAGCTCCTTGCCGCCGATCGCCGCGGTGAGGACGGTAAAGATTCCGTTCACCTGGAAGCCGTCACCGGTCGCCAGCGGGGTGATGCCCTTTTCCTTTAGCTTGGGCGCCACGGCAACGAACTCGTTCCAGTTCGTCGGCGGCTCCAGGCCCGCTTCCTTGTAGACGTTGGGATTGGTCCACATCCATTCCCAAGAGTGGATATTGACCGGCACGCAATAAATCTTGCCCTCGAAGGTGCATGAATCGAGCAGGCTCTTCGGGCGGATGAAGTCCGCCCAGCCTTCCTTTTGCGCCAGCTCGGTCAGGTCGGTCATCAATCCAGCCTGGACCAGCTCTTCCGCCTGGCGTCCATGATTGAGCTGGGTGGCGCCCATCGGATTGCCGCCGAGGATACGGCTGACGATGATTGGGCGCGCCGCGCTGCCGCTGCCGCCGATGGCTCCATCCACCCATTTGTCTCCGCCCAGCTTGTCGAATTGCTCAGCGAGGATCTTCACCGCGGCGGCTTCACCACCCGATGTCCACCAATGGGTGACTTCAAGATCCGCGGCTTGCGCGAACGACGCGCCGGTAAAGGCAACCGATGCTGAAAGAACTGCAGTCAAAGCGTAACGCATATCATCTCCTCCCAAATCTGAAACGTTACAGATCATCGTATTGAAAACGATTACATATGCAAGTCCCTAATCTATGGGAGGGCAACAATCGCAGGGTATTTCAGCTCTTCACATTGAAAATATTGCTAATTTTATAGAGCAGCGCCATAGCGCGATTCAGGCTCTATCCTTATCTGTAACGTTACAGATTGTGCATCGCAATATGTACAACCTGCCGGTTTCCAGAACTTCTGCTCGGCAGCCTGAGCGTGTCAGTTTGGCCTTGACTCTCGGTCCCGGGCAATATGTCTTCAAGATGGCCAGAGCGCATTGAGCAATGGGACGACTTCGTCGAGACAACTTGAAAAACGCACCAATAATGCTGAACATGGTCGATCGAAGCAGGGAGGATATTCACATGCGAAAGACATTTCTTTTCGGTGTTGCCGCGGCTTTGCTGTGCACCGTTTCTACCCATGCCGCAGACCTGAAGTTCAAACCGGGGGAGGAACAACGTTTCAACTGGAAGAGCTATGAGGACTTCAAGGCCGGCCACGATCTGAAGGGCCAGACGCTTACGGTGTTCGGCCCCTGGCGCGGAGAGGACGAAACACTGTTCCAGTCCATCGCCGCCTATTTCGAGGATGCGACCGGCGCCAAGCTGGAATATTCGTCGTCGGAAAATTACGAACAGCAGATCGTCATCGACACGCAGGCCGGAAGCCCGCCCAATATCGCTATCCTGCCGCAGCCGGGCCTCATTGCAGACCTGGCCTCTAAGGGACTGCTGACGCCGCTCGGCGACGAGACGAAGAAGTTCGTCCAGGATAACTATGCGGCGGGGGATTCCTGGGTGCAACTCGGTGAGTACAAGGGCAAGGATGGCCAAGAGCAATTCTTTGCCTTTCCCTACAAGGCCGACGTGAAGTCGCTCGTCTGGTACTCGCCGGAAAATTTCGAGGATGCGGGCTATGAAATCCCGCAGACCATGGAGGAATTGAAGGCTCTCACCGAGAAGATCGTCGCCGATGGCGGGACGCCCTGGTGCATCGGGCTCGGCTCCGGCGGCGCTACCGGCTGGCCCGCCTCCGACTGGGTGGAGGATCTGATGCTGCGCACCGCGCCGCCGGAAACCTACGACAAATGGGTCACCGACGAGATTCCGTTCAATGACCCCGCCGTGGTCAATGCCATCGACGAATTCGGCTGGTTCGCCAAGAACCCGAAATTCGTCGCCGGCGGCACCGCCGCGGTCGTTACGACGGATTTCCGGGAAAGCCCGGATGGTCTCTTCTCGCTGCCGCCGAAATGCTACATGCATCATCAGGCGCAGTTCATCTCCTCGTTCTTCCCGAAGGGAACCGAACTTGGCGTGGATGCGGACTTCTTCTATTTCCCGCCCTATGCCGGCAAGGATCTCGGCAAGCCGGTTCTCGGCGCCGGCACGCTTGCGATGATCACCAAGGACAGCCCCGCCGCGAAGGCCTTTATCGATTTCCTGAAGACGCCGATCGCACATGAGCTGTGGATGGCGCAATCGGGCTTCCTCACGCCGTACAAGGCCGCCAACCCGGACGCCTATGCCAATGACACGCTGAAGAAACAGGGTAAAATCCTGCTGGAAGCCACCACCTTCCGCTTCGACGGTTCGGATCTGATGCCGGGCAAGATCGGCGCGGGTGCGTTCTGGACGGCCATGGTCGATTTCGTCGGCGGCAAATCCGCAGAAGATGCCGCCAAGGAAGTGCAGTCCTCCTGGGATGCCATCAAGTAGCCTTCAAGAGCTCAGGCATCATGTAAAACAAGAATGAAAGTGGTCGCCCCGCCGGGGCGCCACTTGAGCAGGGGATCGGTCGGCCAGTCCGAGCGCACAGGCAATCCGAGGGAGGAACTCGAATGCAGCAGCTTCTTTTTGCCCTGTTCACCATGATCGTGGGAGTGGCCGCCTGCGCGGCCTATTTCATCGTGAGCAACTGGATTTTGGACCGGATATTCCCATCCAAGAGCCGGAGCGGTGCCGTCGCTTCCCGCAATCTGCGCATAACCAATATGATCAGGCCCTGGCTGTTCCTTGCGCCGGCGCTGCTTGCTCTTACCGTCTACCTCCTCTATCCGGTCATCGAATCCGCATGGCTCAGCTTTCACGGCAAGGACGGCCGGCAATTCGTCGGCCTCGGAAATTACCGCTGGATGATCAATGACGGCGAATTCCGACAGTCGATCCTGAACAATTTCCTCTGGCTGCTCATCGTTCCCGCCGCCGCTACCTTCTTCGGCCTGATCGTCGCCGCGCTGACTGATCGGATCTGGTGGGGCAACATCGCCAAATCGCTGATCTTCATGCCGATGGCGATCTCCTTCGTCGGCGCATCGGTGATCTGGAAATTCGTTTACGACTACCGTGCGGAAGGGACAGAGCAGATCGGCATTCTCAACGCCATCGTCACCTGGTTCGGCGGCGCACCGGAAGCCTGGATCACCCTGCCCTTCTGGAATAACATCTTCCTCATGGTCATCCTGATCTGGATCCAGACGGGCTTTGCCATGGTGATCCTCTCAGCGGCGCTGCGCGGCATTCCCGAGGAGACCATCGAGGCCGCCGTCATCGACGGCGCCAGTGGATTGCAGATCTTCTTCAAGATCATGATACCGCAGATCTGGGGCACCATCGCCGTTGTCTGGACCACGATCACCATTCTCGTCCTCAAGGTATTCGACATCGTGCTGGCGATGACCAACGGCCAGTGGAACACGCAGGTGCTCGCCAATTTGATGTTCAACTGGATGTTCCGCGGCGGGGGCGATTTCGGCCGCGGCGCGACCATCGCCATGATCATCATGATGCTCGTCATCCCCATCATGATCTGGAATATCCGCAACGCCGCCAAAGAAATGGAGGGACGCTGACATGATCGGGTCCTCCGCACGCCGCACACCCCTCACCTTCGTCGTTCATCTCTCGGTTCTGCTCCTCGTCGTCCTGTGGACCCTGCCGACGGCGGGCCTGCTGATCTCGTCGCTCCGCGACAAGGACCAGATAGCGGTTTCAGGATGGTGGACGGCGCTTGCGCCATCGCATCAGAACGCAGTCTATCGTGCGCCGCCGCCTGATGCCCAGGTCGAGGAAAACGGCCGCCATGTCATCCGCGGCAATGTCTTCGATGGCGGCAACGGCACCGTGTCGGCCTTTGGTCCTTCGGTGCAGACCCCAGACGAATTCAAGGCCGGAGAGACTGCAACATTGTCCAACGGGGTTGCCATGACCGTGGCGGAGAATGGCGATTTCACCATTTCCTCCACTGAGCCGATGAAGGGGCGGCGCGGCGAGCGCATCTTCTACACCTCTTCCGTCCCGCCACAGTTCACGCTCGACAATTATCGCGAAGTGCTGAGCGCTCAGGGCCTCGGCCGGTCCTTCATCAATTCACTGACCGTGGCGATACCCTCCACGGTCATCCCGATCCTGATCGCGGCATTCGCGGCTTATGCGCTGGCATGGATGAAATTTCCCGGGCGCGCGATACTCATCGCTCTCGTGGTTGGCCTTCTCGTCGTGCCGCTGCAGATGTCGCTCATTCCGCTTCTCAGGCTCTATAATGACATCGGTGCGCAATTCGGGGTCACTCCGAAAGGCTATGTCGGTATCTGGCTTGCCCATACCGGCTTCGGTCTGCCGCTCGCCATCTACCTGCTCCGCAACTACATTGCCGGCTTGCCCAAGGAAATCATCGAATCGGCCCGGGTCGATGGCGCCAGCGATTTCGATATCTTCGTCAAGATCGTGCTGCCGCTGTCCTTCCCGGCGCTGGCCTCCTTCGCAATCTTCCAGTTTCTGTGGACCTGGAACGACCTGCTTGTCGCCCTTGTATTCCTCGGCTCGCGCGACGATCAGCTGGTGCTGACCGGCCGTCTCGTCAATCTCCTGGGCTCACGCGGCGGCAATTGGGAAATCCTGACCGCCTCGGCCTTCATCACGATCATCGTTCCGCTGATCGTCTTCTTCAGTCTCCAGCGCTTCCTGGTCCGCGGCCTTTTGGCCGGATCGGTCAAAGGCGGCTGAACGCATGGAAACAGGTCTTTCTTCATGACGACGACACTTCGCACCGACAACATGCCTCATCGTGCTCCGATTGGACAGCAACCCGATCGGGACTGGTGGCGCGGCGCGGTCATCTACCAGGTCTATCCCCGCTCCTACCGCGACACGAGCGGCGATGGCGTCGGCGATCTCCGCGGCATCACCGAGAAGCTGCCCTATATCGCCTCACTGGACGTCGACGCCATATGGATATCCCCGTTCTTCCCCTCACCGATGAAGGATTTTGGCTACGACGTCTCGAATTATTACGGCGTCGACGAGATATTCGGCACATTGCAGGATTTCGATCATCTCGTTACGGAAGCGCATCGCCTCGGCATCCGCGTCATGATCGATCTCGTCATCTCGCACAGCTCCGATCAGCATCCCTGGTTCATCGAAAGCCGCAAGAGCCGCGATAATCCCAGAGCAGACTGGTATGTCTGGGCCGAGGCGAAGCCGGACGGCACGCCGCCAAACAACTGGCTTTCGGTCTTCGGCGGATCGGCCTGGACCTGGGATACGCGCCGGCGGCAATATTATCTGCATAATTTCCTCGCCTCGCAGCCGGATTTGAATTTCCATAACAGCCAGGTGCAGGATGCGCTCCTCGATGTGACGCGCTTCTGGCTGGAGCGCGGCGTCGATGGCTTCCGGCTCGACACCATCAATTTCTATTTTCATGACAGGGAATTGCGGGATAATCCGCCGCTCCCGCCGGAAAGGCGTAATGCCAAGGTTACGCCCGCGGTCAATCCCTACAACTACCAGGATCACGTCTACGACAAGAACCGCCCGGAAAACCTCGATTTTCTGCGCCGGTTGCGCACCTTGATGGAAGAATATCCGGCCATCGCCGCCGTCGGCGAGGTGGGAGAAGCCCAGCGCGGGCTTGAACTGGTCGCGGCGTACACCACCGGCGGCGACAAGATGCATAAATGCTATGCGTTCGAGTTCTTGTCGCCGGATATGCTGTCGCCCGAGCGCATCGCCTCCATCCTCGGCGAATTCGAAAAGGTGGCGCCCGAGGGATGGGCCTGCTGGGCATTCTCCAATCATGATGTGGTTCGTCCCGCGACGCGCTGGGCCTCGCAGGCCGCCGATCCCGAGAAATATTTGCGGCTTCTGCCGGGACTGCTCCTGTCGCTGCGCGGCTCCGTCTGCATCTATCAGGGCGAGGAACTCGGGCTCACCGAAGCCGACATCGCGTATGAAGATTTGCAGGATCCCTACGGCATCCAGTTCTGGCCCGACTTCAAGGGCCGCGACGGATGCCGCACACCGATGGTCTGGGAAAAGGACGGGCGCGCCGCCGGTTTTACAGAGGGCAATCCGTGGCTGCCGGTGCCGCGCGAGCATCTGCCGCTTGCCGTCGATGCGCAGGAGCACGTGCTGGGATCGATGCTCAATCATTATCGCCGCCTGCTTGCTTTCCGCCGCAACCACCCGGCGTTGGTCAGGGGGGATATCGCGTTCATGCGGACGGATGGCCCGGTCCTGTCGTTCGTCCGGCGTCACGGCAACGAAGCGATTTTCTGCGCCTTCAACCTGTCGGAGACCGAACAGTTCATCGCACCGCCCAAAGGCCAGGTCGAGCCGCTTGAACATCATGGCTTCTCGGGCCTTCTGCACCCGGACCGAATAGAACTGCCCCCATATGATGCTTTTTTCGCACGAATTGGTTGATGCCCGAGGGAGGAACACATGACAGCAGTACGTTTGAAGGACATCAGGAAGTCCTATGGCAGCGTCAAGGTGGTCCACGGGATCGACCTGGAAATCGACGAGGGAGAGTTCGTCGTTTTCGTCGGCCCATCGGGGTGCGGCAAATCGACACTTCTGCGGATGATTGCCGGGCTCGAGGATATTTCGGGCGGCACCCTGGAGATCGGCGGTGAGGTGGTCAACGACGTTCCCCCGTCGAAACGCGGCATTGCGATGGTGTTCCAATCCTATGCGCTCTATCCGCACATGACGGTCTACGACAACATGGCGTTCGGCATGCGCATCGCGCGGGAAACAAAACAGGAGATCGACCGGCGCGTGCATGCGGCAGCGAACGTCCTGCAACTTACGGACTATCTCGACCGCCTGCCCAAGGCGCTTTCCGGCGGCCAGCGCCAGCGCGTCGCCATCGGGCGCGCGATCTGCCGCGACCCCAGGGTGTTCCTCTTCGACGAACCGCTGTCGAACCTGGACGCGGCACTTCGGGTCGCCACGCGCATCGAGATCGCCAAGCTCAGCGAAGCCATGCCCAATACCACGATGATCTATGTGACGCATGACCAGGTGGAAGCGATGACGCTCGCCGACCGCATCGTTGTCCTGTCCGGTGGCAGGATCGAGCAGGTTGGCGCCCCGATGGAGCTTTACGAGCGCCCCGCGAACCTCTTCGTCGCCAAATTCATCGGTTCGCCGGCCATGAACATCATTCCGGCCACATTAATCGGTTCCGGAGCGAAGACCACCCTGGCTCTGCCCGGGAACCGGCAGGTGACGCTCGATATCCCCACGGCGGAATCAAAAAAGGGTGCAACAGTAAGCTTCGGCGTACGGCCGGAGGACCTGACCGTTACGACTAGCGAGGATTTCATCATAGAGGGCACGATTTCGATCATCGAGGCGCTGGGCGAAGTGACGCTTCTCTATGTCGAGGTGCCGTCCAGCGAAGAGCCCCTGATTGCCAAGCTTCCTGGTAACCAGCCTTTCCAGCGCGATGAAAAGATACGCCTGACGGCCCACGCGACAAAGTTGCATGTATTCGACGCGGAGGGGAAGGCGTTGCGGTAGGCCGTGGCCGTTTTTCATTCCCCGAATACCACGATTTAAACGCTGTACTGCGTCACCATCCGCAACGGCCTGGAACAGAAAGATGGCATGGGTTTAATATGTGAAGCGGTTCCTGCGCGCCGCGCTGGCGCTCACTCTTCCAATAATCGAGAAGACCCCACACAGGCTTGACGCCTGGGCCAAGATAGGGACAAATCCGCTTCCTGCCATATCACTCTGCGAATTTGCCCAAGTCGGGCATCCCTCACTTTGTGAAAGACCGCGGAGCATGAAATCTTTCTGAGGCTTACCTTCTACATATGCTTTTAACCAATCACATCCATGTTACTAAAAAAGGAAAGCCGGGCTGTATCATGTCGTGCCTGTCGAGTGAGTCGATTACTGGGAGGTCTTTCTGAAAACAGGAATGCCCATTGTTCTCGCTGCAATCATTGCCGCGATTGCGTTTTTCTTGCTCCTTGTATGGTCCAGTCACGAAACTGATCGCGTTGCCATCGATCGGCAGGAGCGCCTTGTTGCGCTGGTTGTATCCCAGATGAGGTCCGCGGTGGCTCACGATCAGGAGAGCGTGACCGTATGGGATGACGCTTTGAAGGCGGTCAAGTCAGGCGGCTCCGAGGAGTGGATCGACCACAATCTCGGAACATGGATGCATACCTATTTCGGCCATGACGGCGCCTATATACTTAATTCCCAGGATCAAGCCGTCTATGCCTTTTCCGGCGGCCATGTCTCCGATGTGTCCGCCTATGACAAGATCGCATCCAGTGCCCTGCCCCTGGTGAAATCCTTACGGGCGAAATTGCGGGCCTCCGACACAACAGGCGTCAATGAGAAGATCCTTACACCTGGCGAAGCCGATCTTATGGTCGTCGAGGGCCACCCGGCCGTGGTCAGCGTCAAACCGATTGTTTCCGATACGGGAAATATAGAGCAGGTGCCCGGGTCGGAATATCTGCACGTCGCCGTGAGATTTCTCGATGGCCGGTTCACAACGGAACTGGGACGGGATTATCATTTTGAAGGGCTGCGGTTTTCCTGGAACAATGACCGCGCACCCAAGGAAGTCAGCTACGCGCTCAATTCCGCATCAGGTCGAACAATCGGCTATTTCATCTGGAAACCTTACCGTCCTGGATCGGCGGTCCTGGATTCCATCACCCCGATTCTGTTGGCATTGCTCGCCACCGTACTGACGACTATTGCAGCGCTCATCGCCGTTCTTCACAAGCGCTCGACAAAACTGCGGATGAGCGAAGCAAAGCTCCACCATCTCGCTCTGCACGATCCCCTCACAGGATTACCTAACCGGACGCTGTTCAACGCCAGACTGGAGCAGGCCCTGGCACGACAGCCTCGCGGCAAAAGCAAGCTGGCGGTCCTTTATCTCGACATCGACCACTTCAAACAGGTCAACGACACACTCGGTCATCCGGCTGGCGACGAACTCATCCGCGAGTTCGCCGAGCGCCTGAGAAAGCTGACGCGCGACATCGATACCGTATCGCGCATTGGCGGAGACGAATTCATCATCATCGTTTCCGACGTGACGCGGAAGGAAGATATCAGCAATCTCTGCCAGCGGATCATCGATACCATCCGACACCCGTTCGATCTCTATGGAAGCCAGATATTCGTGGGCACCAGCATAGGCGTGGCATTTGCTCCGACCGATGGGCTGGAACGGACGGAACTCACGAGAAAGGCCGATATTGCGCTCTACCACGCCAAAAGCAGCGGCCGGAGTCGATATGCGGTATTCGGCAAGGAAATGGATACTATCCTGCAGGTCCGTCGCAACATCGAACAGGATCTGCGTGCGGCCCTGCAGGCCAAAGATCAGATCCAGGTCTATTATCAGCCCATCTATTCAGCCACCGACAGGAAAATAACCGGCGTCGAGGCTTTGCTTCGATGGCACCACCCCAAGAGCGGATGGATTTCTCCGGATGTGTTCATACCGATCGCAGAGGAAGCCGGGCTCATTGAAAAACTTGGCGAACAGGTGCTGCGCGAAGCATGCACGGCAGCGATCAACTGGCCGGTCGGCACTGTCGCAGTCAATGTGTCGGCCATCGAATTGCGAAATCCGAGCTATGCGGCGGGAGTAGCTCATCTGCTTCTCTCTCTTGGCATGAACCCGCAGAAGCTCGAACTGGAGATGACGGAAAGCGCGCTGACCGACAATTCAGGACAGTGCGAACAGAATGTCAAAGCGTTACGTCAGCTGGGCGTCAGAATCGCCCTGGATGATTTTGGAACGGGATTTTCGTCGCTGAGCCGCCTTCAAAGGCTGGAAGTTGATCGTATCAAGATCGATCGCAGCTTCATCAAAGGGTTTGGAGCGGAAAGTGGCGATGAAGCAATCGTTCAGGCCATCGTTGAACTTGCGCGCGCCACCGGTTTGAAAACCACGGCTGAAGGCGTGGAAACCAAGGAACAGGGGAAACGCCTGCAGCAGATGGGGTGCGATAATCTGCAGGGGTTCCTGCTGTCCCAGCCACTTCCGGTATCCGAGTTGAACAGTCTCCTTGGCGAAGGCACGCCGTCTCACGCCGTTAAAGGCGCCATTGCAACCACCTGACCAGACAGAGCGGCCGCCGGCGGGGCAATCGTTTCTATTATTGATTGTATCATTCGGATGGAAAATTCCTGCCGCCTCGCGACCAGGCTAACGCATCTTGGCCCGCGTTCCATGCGTTCTCCCGGCGTTGCTCGCTTGATCGCGCAGGAGACAATGATGAGCGGAAAGCCGGCAGGCCGGCTCGATGTTCTTCGCCACACCCGTCGCAGTCATATTATGTCTTAAGGGCATCACCGCTGTTTCCATCTTCATGTCTCGTGATATACGTTTCCTGAAACGGAGAGCGTAATATGATCAGTGGCATCAGCGCCAAGAAAACATTGGCCTGGAAAGTGGCCGAGCAGCTTCGCGAGCAGATCGAGGGAGGCGACTACGCTCCGGCCGACAAGCTTCCAACCGAGCCGGTGCTTGTCGAGCGGTTCGGCGTGAGCCGCACCGTTATTCGCGAGGCAATAGCAACCTTGCGAGCGGACGGGCTCGTGGAATCACGCCACGGCGTCGGTGTCTTCGTGCTCGGGCCCAAGCAAACGGCGGAAACGCTGGATCTTTTTACCAATGCGACAGACAAGATTTCCGATATAATCGAGGAACTGGAGTTGCGGATCGGCATAGAAGTGGAGGCCGCAGGACTTGCCGCTCTGCGCAGTTCTCCGGCGCAGGAGGCCGAAATACAGGCTCAACTCGATATATTCGCCAAACTGGTGGCCGAGGGCCAACCCACCGACGATGCCGATTTTCGATTTCACATGGCCATAGCGACGGCAACCAACAATATCCGCTTCAAGACATTCCTCGAGCATATCGGCCGACGCATCATCCCGCGTGTTAAATTCCGGAAGGTAATGGGCGGAATCGACCCTTTGCCCAATCGGGATAACATCCTGCTGGCGGAGCACGGCGAGGTGGTGGATGCCATTCTTGCACGGGACCCCGAGCAGGCTCGCGATGCGATGCGTCGGCACTTGCTGGGCGGCATCAAACGCTATCGGGGTCTGGCCACCCGCAGGCCCGCCTGATCCAATCAGAGATTGACACACTCGCCCAAGTCATCATATGACAGTCAAGAAGACATCATATTACTTGGAGCTGAAATGTCCCCTGAAGAAATCAAATCGCGCCTCTCCTCAGGCTTGCTGTCCTTCCCCGTGACGCATTTCGGCGAAGATCTGCGCCTCAATCTGGATAGCTATCGCGAGCATGTCGGCTGGCTGTCCGGCTTCGACGCCGCAGCCCTTTTTGCCGCCGGCGGCACGGGCGAGTTCTTTTCGCTTTCGCCGGAAGAGGTGGCGGAAGTCACGAAAGCCGCCAAGGAGGTTTCCGGGGACGTTCCGATTATCTCGGGCTGCGGATATGGTGTCGAGATCGCCAGGGACATCGCCCGCCGGGCTGAAAAGGCTGGAGCGGACGGGCTCCTATTGTTGCCGCACTATCTGATAGGTGCGCCACAGGAGGGCATCTACCAGCATGTAAAGGCGGTCTGCGACTCCACCGGTCTGGGCGTCATCATATACAACCGCGCCAATTCCGTCGCCAATGCCGATACGATTGCCCGGCTTGCCGACGCCTGCCCCAATCTCATCGGCTTCAAGGACGGTACAGGCAAGGTCGAACTCGTGCGGCACGTCACCTCCAAGCTTGGCAACCGCCTTTGTTATATCGGTGGCCTGCCGACGCATGAGCTCTACGCCGAGGCGTTCAATGCGATAGGCGTCACCACCTATTCATCCGCCGTCTTCAACTTCGTGCCAGCGCTCGCACAGCGCTTCTACAAGGCGATGCGCGCCGATGATCGCCAGACGATGGCAAGCATCCTTGACACCTTCTTCTACGACTTCGCAGCGATCCGCGATCGTGAAGTCGGTTACCCGGTCTCGATCATCAAGGCAGGCGTGGAACTCACCGGACGGAGCCCGGGGCCGGTGCGCCCGCCGCTGACCGACCTCAAACCGGAGGAAAAGGCCATGCTCGCCCGGCTTATCGAAAGAGCTGAAACGATACAAAAAGCTGCGGCTTAGGACTTGCGAACAGAGCGCGTGGCGGCTTGGTCCGCCGCGCAGTTACTAATTAACGGGAGGAGAAAACATGGGAAAGACAAGCAGAATCACGATCTTCGCCACGGCGCTGATGGCTTCGACCACGTGGGCAGTATATGCCCAGGACGCGTCGAAAGCCATCAAGATCGTTTTGCCGGAGCAGCCGGCAAATCTGGAGCCCTGCGGCACGATCATCACCAATGTCGGGCAGATATTGAGCCAGAACGTAACGGAAGCCCTGACGGTCATCGACGCCAAGACCGGCCTGCCGCAGCCGAAACTGGCAACAGAATGGACCCGCGTCGATGATACGACCTGGCGCTTCAAAATCAGACCCGGCGTCAAGTTCCAGAACGGAAAGGACTTGACGGCGGAAGCCGTCGCCTTTTCCATCAAGCGTATGACGGGCGGGACGATGACCTGCAACAACATGGCCAAATTCGGCGACAGGAAGATCGAGGCGACACCCGTCGATGCCCTGACGCTCGACATCAAGTCGGACCGGCCGGAACCGATCATGCCGACACTGCTCAGCGTGGTCATGGTGGTTTCTCCCGATACGCCGGTGGACAAGCCGGTCAACGATCCGGTCGGAACCGGCCCGTTCAAACTGGCATCCTTCGACACCCAATCGGTAGCGCTTGAGCGCTTCGATGGCTACTGGGGCGCCAAGCCGGTGATCGAGAAGGCAAACTATGTCTGGCGCTCCGAATCCTCCATCCGTGCCGCGATGGTCGAAACCGGCGAAGCCGATCTGACACCCTCGATCGCGATTCAGGACGCAACCAATTCGGAGACGGATTTCGCCTATCTGAACTCGGAAACCACCGCGATCCGCATCGATATGAGCAAGCCGCCGCTCAATGATCTGCGTATCCGCAAGGCGCTCAACCTGGCTATTGATTGGGAAGGGCTGACCCAATTATTCGGCGATGATGTGAAGCGCGCCTCGCAGATGGCCGTTCCGGGCATCAACGGCCATGATGAAACCCTGAAGCCGTGGGAGTCCGATCCCGCACAGGCCGCGGCGCTGGTTGCCGAGGCGAAAGCCGCGGGCGTTCCCGTCGATAGCGAGATCACCCTGATCGGACGCAACGGGATTTATCCCAATGGGGGCGAGGCCATGGAGGCTATGGTCGCCATGTGGCGGGAGGCCGGCCTCAACGTCAAACTGACCATGCTCGATGTTGCCGACTGGATACGCTATCTCCAGAAGCCCTATCCGGAAGAGCGCGGCGCCACCCTGCTGCAGATGCAGCACGACAACAACAAGGGCGACGCGGCTTTTACCATCCCGATCTTCTATCGCTCTACGGGACAGTATGCGACCGTATCCGACCCGGCGCTCGACAAGGAGATCGACACGGCTCTTGCCACCAGCGGCGAGGACCGGGCCAAGGATTTCAAGATGATTTTCGCCAAGGCGAGAAACGATGTGGTAGCTGATATCCCGATGTATCACATGATCGGCTACACCAGGGTCGGCAAACGGCTGGATTGGCATCCAGACATCACCACCAACAGTGAAATTCCACTCGCCAATATTCAGTTGAAAAACTGAGTTCGGCCAGATCCGGCATTGAGTGCGGGCGAGATGCCCGCGCTCCCTCGCATGATCCGAAAAGTCGCAGGCTTTCGAATAGGATCAGGCGGCCAGACAAAGAGTTCCTGTTGACAATCCACAAGGCACTTCCATGCTCAGCTATATCGGCAGGCGCGCATCGCACAGCATCATCTCCGTCCTGGGCTTGCTTGCGCTTGTGTTTTTCCTGACGCGGTTGACCGGCGATCCGTCATCGCTTTTCCTGCCTCTCGATTCCACACTGGAGGCACGGCAGGCCTTCGCCAGACTACACGGTTTCGATCAACCCATTCACTGGCAGTTCCTGAACTATCTGCGCGACCTCGTCAGCCTCGACTTTGGCCAATCCGTCCGCCAGAACAGGTCAGCGATGGAGATCGCGCTTGAAGCCTTTCCGCAGACGCTCAAGCTCGCTTTCGTCGCCATGGCCCTTGCCATCGCCTTGGCCATAGTGGCCGGCTCGATTGCAGCGACCAGGCCAGGTGGGTTCTTCGACCGCATTGTCAGTCTTGTCTCCCTGACCGGCGCCAGCGCGCCCGATTTCTGGATCGCGATTGTCGGCATCCTGGTCTTCGCCGTCAGCTTCGATCTGCTGCCGACATCGGGCACCGGCAGCCTCGCACACTGGATCATGCCGGTCTTCGTGCTGGCGCTTCGCCCGTTCGGGCTTCTGGTGCAGGTCGTCCGCGGCACCATGCTGAGCGCCCTGTCGGCGCCTTATATCAAGACGGCGCGGGCCAAGGGACTTCGCCGTAAGGAAATCATCTTCGGCCACGCGCTTCGAAATTCGCTCCTGCCCGTCATCACCGTCGCCGGCGATCTGACGGCCGGCCTGGTCAATGGTGCGGTCATAGTGGAAACCGTCTTCGGCTGGCCGGGCATCGGCAAGCTGATGATCGATGCCATCATCCTACGCGATTTCGCCGTCGTCCAGTCAACCATCCTGGTGACCGCTACCGCGATCTTTGTCCTCAATATCTGCATCGATCTTCTATATGCGGTGCTCGATCCCAGAATCCGGTATTAAGATCATGACCGCCCTCATCAGCGACATCACCGTTTCTCCCCGCACCGGAAAGCTCCGGACGATCTGGAACTGCCTCAAGCGAGACAAACTCGCTTTGGCAGCCGTGATCTTTCTCCTGCTTCTCGTCATTGCAACGCTCGCAGGGCCGCCGCTCATCGGCGATCTCGCAACCAAGCTGGGATTGCGGCAGCGCAATCTCGCACCCTTTTCGTTCCAGCACGACTGGATCTATTTCCTCGGCGCAGACACGCTCGGGCGTCCGATCATCGCGCGCCTCGTCGTCGGCGCGCAGAATACGCTGGGTATCGCCTTTGCGGCCGTGCTGTGCTCGATGCTGACCGGCGGCATTCTGGGACTGATCGCCGGCTACAGCGAACGCTGGTACAGCCAGATCATCCAGCGTCTGGCAGACGTCGTCATGAGCTTTCCGTCGCTGCTTCTCGCGCTGATCGTGCTCTACACGCTGGGCCCGAGCATCACCAATCTGGTGATTGTCCTGGCGTTCACCCGCATGCCTATCTATCTGCGCACAACGCGGGCCGAGGTGCTGGAACTTCGCGAGCGCATGTTCGTCAGCGCCGCCATATCGATGGGGGCCAGTCCCTTGCGGATCGTGGTGCGCCACATCGCGCCCCTCGTCCTTCCCACGCTCCTGACGATAGCGGCGCTCGATTTCGCCACGGTGATCCTGGCTGAATCCTCGCTCAGCTTCCTCGGCCTCGGCATCCAGCCGCCGGATTTCACCTGGGGCGCCATGGTGGCAAACGGCCGCGGTTATCTTGCCAACGCCTGGTGGATCTCGTTTTGGCCTGGTCTTGTCATATTGCTTACGACCCTGTCGCTCAACCTCCTGTCCAGTTGGGCCAGAACGTTTGCCGACCCGCAGCAGCGCTGGCGCCTGCAGAGCCTGAGAAAGACACCGCGATGAGCCCGACAAGCAAGAGCACCTCCCCTCTTCTGACGGTCGAAAACCTGACGGTCGATTTTCTTTCGGACGAGAGCCCGGTGCGGGCCGTCAACGCGGTGTCCTTCGACGTCAGCCGTGGTGAAACGCTTGTCATCCTGGGCGAAAGCGGCTCGGGAAAAAGCGTCAGCACCAGCGCCGTCATGGATTTGATCGACCAGCCGCCCGGCGATATCGTCAGCGGCCGCATTTCCTTCGACGGCGCCCCCATCGGCAATCTGCGCGGAGAGCCGCGTCGGCTGATCAACGGCCAGAAGATCGCGATGATCTTCCAGGACCCGTTGGCCTATCTCAACCCGGTCTACACGGTTGGGCGCCAGATCGTCGAAATCTTCGCGTGCCATGGCGTCGCCAGCGGCAAGGAGGCCCGCGAGCGGAGCATCGAATTGTTGCGGCGGGTCGGTATTCCCGAACCCGATACGCGGATCGACCAATATCCGCATCAGTTTTCCGGCGGTCAGCGGCAGCGGGTGATGATCGCGATGGCCATTGCGCTGAAACCGGACCTCCTGATCGCGGACGAACCGACGACGGCACTCGACGTCAGCGTCCAGGCGCAGATTCTCGATCTGCTGCGCGATCTCCAGAACGAAACCGGCATGGCGCTTATCCTGATCACCCATGACCTGGAAGTCGCCGCCTCGATGGCCGACCGTGTTATCGTCATGAACCGCGGTGAAATCGTCGAAGCTGGTGTCGCAAGGGACGTTTTCACCTCGCCGCGTCACGCCTATACAAAAAAGCTGATTTCCGCCTTGCCTCATGGCGATACGGCGGAAGGCGGCAACCGGCGATCGACGATACCGTCGGGCGAAACCGTGCTGAAGGTGGAGAACCTGACCAAGGAATATCTCTTTTCCCAAGGGCTTTTTGGCAAGAAACAGTCGTTTCGTGCCGTCAATGATGTGAATTTCGAAATCAGAAAGGGAGAGACGCTCGGCATTGTCGGTGAGTCCGGTTCAGGCAAGTCGAGTGTGGCGCGGATGCTTCTGCGGCTGACCGAACCGACAGCTGGCAGGGCGATATTCGCCGGCGAAGACATATTTTCCATGAACCAGGCCCGCTTGCTGGCTTTCCGCCGCAAGGTCCAGATGGTGTTTCAAGATCCATATGGTTCGATGAACCCGCGCATGAGCGTCCACGCGATCATATCGGAACCCTGGGCCATTCATGGCGATATCCTGCCCCAAGCCCGATGGAAGGACCGTGTGGTCGAACTCCTGGAGCTTGTCGGTCTCAACCCCGAACATGTGGATCGTTATCCGCACCAGTTTTCCGGCGGGCAGCGACAACGAATTGCAATCGCACGCGCGCTCGCCAGCGAGCCCGACCTGATCATCTGCGACGAAGCCGTTTCGGCGCTCGACGTGTCCATCCAGGCTCAGATCATCGATTTGCTGGCAGACCTTAGAACCCGTCTCGGACTTTCCTATATCTTCATCACCCATGATCTGCCAATCGTCCGGCATTTCGCTGACAGAATAGTCGTCATGAAACAGGGGGAGATTGTCGAGGACGGTTCGACATCGGCGATATTCGCAAATCCGGTGCATCCCTACACGCAAAGCTTGCTCGAAGCGACGCCAGTCCCTAAGTGGATGGCAGTCAGAGCGCCGCGTCCAACGGGACGCGCACGAGACGCCCTGACACTTTGAAATTCTGGCGAACCGTTAACGCGGTCGCGTGAAGACGTAACAAGGAAGAGTGCAGAATGACATTGTCTGGAGAATTGCTGATTGGCGGAACCGCACGGCGCGGACAATCCGGGGAAATCTTCGGCTATGACGCCGCAACCGGCGAAAAACTGCCCGGATCCTTCGGCGGCGCATCTGCCTCCGATCTGGAAGAAGCAGCGGCGCTTGCCTGGGAAGCGTTTGCAAAGTTCCGGGAAACCGGCCTTGAGGAACGGGCCGTCTTTCTCGAGACGATCGCAGAACAGGTTTTGTCGACCGGCGAGCCATTGGTGGAGCGGGCGATGGCGGAAACGGGCCTGCCGCGCGGCCGCATCGAGGGCGAGCGCATGCGCACCGTCATTCAGCTGCGGATGTTTGCCGCTGAGGTAAGGCGCGGTGCGTTCCAGGAACTGCGGCTCGATCCGGCCGACCCTGAGCGCAAGCCCGCGCCGAAGCCGGACCTGCGCCTGCGCAACATCGCGCTTGGACCGGTTGCTGTGTTCGGCGCCTCGAATTTCCCCCTCGCCTTTTCTGTCGCTGGCGGTGATACGGCTTCGGCGCTGGCTGCAGGATGCCCGGTTATCGTCAAGGCGCATTCCGCGCATCCCGGAACGTCCGAAATCGTCGGGCGCGCCGTTCAGCGTGCTGTTGAAATCTGCGGTCTGCCAGCCGGCACCTTCGCGCTGCTGTTCGATGCAGGACGTGAAATCGGTCAAGGCCTTGTCGCCGACAAGCGCATCCGTGCGGTCGGCTTCACCGGCTCGCGGACGGGCGGTACGGCGCTGATGAAGATCGCAGCCAGCCGCGCCCAGCCCATCCCGGTCTATGCCGAGATGAGCAGCATCAACCCGGTCATCCTCCTGCCGCAAGCGCTGCGCTCGCGGGCAGCCGAGATCGGCCGCGCATTCGTTGGCTCCCTGACGCTCGGCGCAGGCCAGTTCTGCACCAATCCGGGCCTCATCCTGGCCTTGGAAGGTGACGGTCTGGATACATTCGTGCAAGCAGCCAGCGAAGCACTGGCGCAGGCCTCGGCGCAGACGATGCTCACCGGCGGTATTTGCCAGTCCTACAAGAACGGCGTCGCCAAATTGCAAGGTCACGCAAAGGTGCGGCAGGTCGCCCTCGGCCTTGAAGGCACAGGGCAACAGGCCAGTGCGGCGCTCTTCGAGGTATCGGCTGCTGATTTCCTCGCCGACCGGCATCTCCAGGACGAAATCTTCGGCGCAGCCTCGCTCGTCGTTCGCTGCGGCAGCGAGGCGGAACTCGACAAGGTTCTCCAGGTGCTGGAAGGCCAGTTGACGGTCGCTCTCCACATGGCTGAAGGCGATGAAGGAATAGCGCAAAGGCTGCTGCCGGAACTCGAACTCATGGCTGGACGCGTCCTTGTCAACGGCTTCGGCACCGGCGTCGAGGTCTCGCCCGCAATGGTGCATGGCGGCCCCTACCCCGCCACATCGGATGGCCGTTCGACTTCCGTCGGAACATTGGCGATTTACCGCTTCCTGCGGCCGGTCTGCTATCAGGACTTCCCGCAGTCGCTTCTGCCGAAGCCTCTGGGATCGCTTTAAACATTGAACCCGGGCCGGATGGACGATCGTCTATCTGGCCCGGGATTTCAAAGCTTTCCGCAATCACCCTCGACATATCTTTGCGGATGCTAGATTTCGCGTGCCGGGGACCGGCCTGCGAACAGGTCGCTGTGATTGCGGACCAGCTTCGTGATCCGATCGACCACCGTTCTGATCTCCCGCCTGTGCCGGTCGTCATTGTTCATGACAATCCATTGATTGTGCCGCAAGGCATTGATCTCGTCGCCTACACGCTCCAGCCCTTCGTCCTGATCCGCGACAAAACAGGGCAGCACCGCAACCCCCGCACCCCCAAGCACCAGGTCCCGCAGCGACCGCGGTCGACTCACCGCCACCGCTATCCGGCTTGCATGCTCCTGATGGGGATAGCGCAGATAGGCTGAAATCGCCTGCTCCTCCGCAACCGCCACCCACCGATCATCAACCGAAGCGTGGGCGCTACGAGCCCGATAGGCGGCATAAGCCACCTCGCCGAGCCGTCGCGAAGCCAAATTCTGCTCTTCCGGTTCGAACGCGCGGATGCCTATATCGCTTTCCCTATGGGCAAGGCTCGCGCGCTGCTCGGCGATGAACAGATCGATGCGGAAATCGTCCCGCTCACTTCTGATCGCCGTGAAATTCCTCGATATCCACCAGGCAAGCCATGTTCCACAGGCGATCCTCACGAGGGGAGTGCCGACGCCCTCCTCCCGCCAATTCTGGATCCGGCGGGCGGCGCCTTCCATTTCAAGGATCTGGTCAAAGAGCATCGACCCGTCAGTTGTCAGCCGATAGCCCGTCTGGCTTCGTACAAAAAGGGGACGCCCGATACCGGCCTCAAGCTCCAGCATCCGCCGCCCGATCGTAGCGGGGCTGAGGCCGCTGACAGCGGTCGCGCCAGTAAGGCCGCCATGGCGCGCCACCTGCATGAACAGCTCATAGGTATCCCAGCCGACGTTTTTCATCACTGAAAAACATAGCGCATTTCGCGCTGTTCAGGAAATGGAAAAATCCCGGTAATTAAAGGGACAGCTTTTCATTTCCAGAGGTTTGTCATGTATGAAGCGATATCAGCCCTCATAGCCGGAAATTTACCCAAGGACGCAAGCCAGCGCAGCCGGCGGCAGGAGGAAGACCGGTTCTACGAAGAGTGCGGAACGCCGCTGCCCCGGGTGCTGACGGCATTCTTGCGCACCCTCTCGAATGCGCTCCGTCGCCGCGGCGACTAGGTTCCTTACCGCGCGAGCCATCCGCCATCGACGGGGATCACCGCGCCATGAACATAGCGCGCCGCCTTCGATGACAGGAACACCGCTGCGCCGCCGATATCGGATGCCTCGCCCCAGCGTCCGGCCGGGATGCGCTTGAGGATATCGTCATTGCGCTGTTGGTCGGCGCGAAGCGCCTCGGTGTTATTGGTGGATATATAACCAGGCGCAATGGCGTTGACATTGATGCCCTTGCCCGCCCATTCGCAAGCAAGCAGCTTCGTCAGCCCTGCGATCCCACTTTTCGAGGCTGTGTAGGAAGCAACACGGATGCCTCCCTGGAAGGACAGCATCGAGGCGATGTTGATGATCGTGCCCTCCGCCTTGCTATTCAGAATTGGGCGAGCAAACGTCTGGCACAGGAAGAACACCGACTTCAAATTAACGTCCATCACATCGTCCCAGTCGGCTTCGGTGAAATCCAACGCATCCGCGCGGCGGATGATGCCGGCATTGTTGACCAGAATGTCGATAGGCCCGTGCGTCTCGGCTGCGCGCTCGAACGCCTTAATGGCAGCGTCCTTGTCGGCGAAATCGGTCAGGCACTCGAACCCCGTCGCGCCCGCCTCCTTCAGCTTGGCCAATGTACCGGCCATGGACGAACGACCGGCGCAGATCACCTGCGCGCCGGCTTCACCGAGGGAAAGCGCGATTGCCTGTCCGATGCCGGTATTCGCTCCGGTGACGAAGGCGCGACGGCCTGAAAGGTCGAAGAGACCGCTCACTGCAGATCCTCCATCTTCACCATGTCGACGTCACGATAATCCATGTTGTCGCCTGCCATCGCCCAGATGAAGGTGTAGGACGCGGTACCCGCACCGCAATGCACCGACCAGCCGGGCGAAAGGATCGCCTGCTCGTTCTTCACGACGAGATGGCGGGTTTCCGAGGGCTCTCCCATGAAATGGAAAACGCGCTGATCCTCCGGCAGGTCAAAATAGAGATAGGCCTCCGAACGCCTGTCATGAACATGCGCCGGCATCGTGTTCCAGACGGAGCCCCCTGCGAGCTTGGTCATGCCGACAACGAGCTGGCAGGATTCCATCACGTCAGGGTGAACGAACTGGAATATCGAGCGCTCGTTGGACGTCGCCCGGTCGCCGAGGTCAAGGCGCTTGGCATCGGCGATGCGCACCAGCCGCGTCGGCAAGGCGCGATGAGCGGGCGCTGAAAGGATATAAAAACGCGCGCCCTTGCCCGAGAAGATCAGCGCGCCAGCGCCCATGCCGACATAGAGCATGTCGCGATTGCCGAGCGCATGATCCGTACCGCCGACGGAAATCGTGCCCTCGTCGCCAACATTGACAATGACCGCCTCACGGCGATCGAGGAAACCCGGCGTGCCGGTTTCCTTGGCGGCCTTGAGTTCCAGCGCGTTTGCATCCGGCACTGCGCCGCCGACGATCATGCGGTCGAGGTGGCTGTAGACAAGGTTGATCCTCCCCTCGATGAAAAGATCCTCCATCAGGAATTCCTTGCGGAGCGCCGCCGTGTCGAGCGTTTTGGCATGGCGCGGATCGATAGCCTGCCGTATTTCGGTTTTCAGCATCTCTGCCTCCTCGTATGTATGGATGTATGATTGAATAAGATCAGAGGAAATCGTCGCGACGCGGGGTGAACATGTCGATCAGCGTCCCCGGCTCGATGGCCCTGCAGGAATGCACCGCATTCGACGGCACGATCAGCGTGTCGCCCGCCGCGATCATGTGCACCACGCCATCGATGGTGAATTCGAAACGGCCTTCGCGCACATAGGTCGCCTGGATATGGGGGTGATGGTGCGGCGCGCCGAACCCGTCAGGGCCGAAGCGGAACTCCACAAGCATCACCTCCGGTGTGTGGGAAAGCACGCGACGGCTTACTGCTTCCCCTGTCTGGACCCATGGAAGCGGGTTTTGTCGATCTGTCATTTCATACCTCGTATCAATGAAAGAGTTTTGGCAGCCACAGGGACAGCGCCGGGATATAGGTGACCAGCATCAGCACGGCGAGAGCGGCGCCATAGAACGGCCAGATGGTGCGCACCGCCTCCCATATCCCGATCTTGCCCACGGCGCAGCCGACGAAGAGCACCGCGCCCACCGGGGGCGTGCAGAGGCCAATACCGAGATTGAGAATAAGGATGACGCCGAAATGCACCGGATCCATGCCGTAGGCCTGCACGACCGGCAGAAAGATCGGCGTGGTGATGATGATCAGCGGCGACATATCCATGAAAGTGCCCAGGAAGAGCAGCATCACATTGATCAACAGGAAGATGACGAGCGGCTCGGTTGAGATCGACTGCATGAAGGCGATCATCGCCGCCGGCACGCGCAGGAAAGCGAGCAGCCAGCCGAAGGACGCCGCGCAGCCGATGATGAGCAGCACCATAGCCGTGGTCCGCACCGCGCTCATCGTCGCTTCGGCGAAATCGGAAAGCGACATGGAACGGTAGACCGTCACTGTGATCAGCGCGGCATAAAGGATGGCGATGCAGGAGCTTTCCGTCGCCGTGAAAACACCGGATCGCACACCGCCGAAGATGATGCCGATAAGGATCAGCCCCGGAATGGCAGCAACCGCAAATTGCGCCACGGCCACCCAGCCCGGAAACTGCGCGAGCGGGTAACCGCGACGCTTCGCGACAACCCAGGCCGCGGCCATCAGACCGGCCGCGAGCAGCAGCCCGGGTATGATGCCGGCAGTGAAGAGATCGGCGATCGAAATCATGCCGCCTGCCGAAATCGAATAGATGATCATATTGTGCGAAGGCGGGATCATCAGTGCGATGATGGCGCTGGTCACGGTGATGTTGACGGCGTAGTCGACCCCATAGCCGCGCGCCTTCATCTGAGGGATCATCAGGCCGCCGATGGCCGAGGCGTCCGCCACGGCGGAGCCGGATATGCCGCCGAACAACGTCGAGGCGGCGATGTTCACCTGCCCCAATCCACCGCGAAAATGTCCGAACATCGAGCCCGCGAAAGCGACCAGGCGCTGCGCGATGCCACCCCGCACCATGAGATCGCCGGCATAAATGAAGAAGGGGATCGCCAATAGCGCAAAGCTGCTGACGCCGGCATTCATGCGCTGGAAGACGATCACGGGCGGAATGCCGAGATAGATCACGGTGAGGAAGGAGGCGATCCCCAGGCAGAACGCGATAGGCGTGCCGATCAGAAGAAGCGCGACGAAGGATCCGAAAAGAACTGTCAGTGCCATTGATATTAATCCTTCAGGCCGTCGCGTCGATCATTTCGACGTCAAGTTTTTCCTGACCGGAAAAGCGACGTGCGAGGCGTTCGAGGGAGAAAAGAACGATGAGAACGCCTCCGCCCAGGATCGGCAGATAATCGACGCCGACCGGCAGGCCGAGAGACGGCATAACGGCCGACCATGTGCCGCGGGCGAGATCGAAGCCGAACCAGGCCATGCCGACGCCGAAAAACAGCACCGCTATATCGCTGATCGAGCGCAGGACCGCTTTGCCTTTCTCCGGCAACAGGAAGAGCAGGACGTCGAAGCCAAGATGATAACCCTCACGCACGCCGACAGCGGCGCCCAGGAAGATGAACCAGTTCATCAACAAGATGGACAGCGGTTCGGTCCAGCTCGGCGACGCGTTGAGCACATAACGCGCCCACACCTGCCAGCCCGTGAAGGCCGTCATCAGGACAAGCCCGATGCCGGCCACCCATAGGGCGAGCCTCGAAAGACGGGATAGAACGGAAGCACTTTGCCGCAGGGCGGTCTGCATGGCGCGATCCTCGATGTATTCTCAAATGATGCGATGACGCTCACGCGCCGTGGCCGCACTCTCTCCGCCCAACCGGAGGAGAGACGTGTCGCGCCTGTTGGGCATGCTCCCTCGCCTGCGGGAGACAATAGCGAGAGGATCGACAAATCCTCTCGCTTTTTGCGCTTATTGCGTTTCGCGAATCCGCTTCACCAGATCCTTCAACACGTCGGTATTGGCGAATTTCTCGTAGACGGGCGCCATCGCGTCGATGAAGGGCTGCTTGTCGGGCTGCGTGATCTGGACACCGGCGGCCTCAACGACCTTGCGCGATTCGATCTCCTTGGCATCCCAGAGCTCACGCATCTTGGCGACGGATTCCTTTGCCGCTTCGCGCACCGCCTTCTGGTCCTCTGGCGAAAGCTTGTCCCAGCTCTTCTTCGACATCACCAAAACCTCGGGTGCCATTGAATGCTCGTCGAGGGAATAGAATTTGGCGACCTCGTAATGCTTTGAGGATTCATAGCTCGGCCAGTTGTTCTCCGCACCGTCGAGAAGCCCCGTCTGAATGCCGGAATAGACTTCGCCATAGGCCATCGGCGTGGCATTGGCCCCGAGCGCGTTTACCATCTCGACGAACAGATCCGACTGGATGACCCGGAACTTCAGCCCCTTCAGATCCGCGATCGCGTTGATCGGCTTCTTGGAATTATAGAAGGAACGCGCACCGGAATCGTAGAAGGCGAGCCCGACCAGTTGCTGGGCGTCGAAGGCCTTCAGGATGTCCTCGCCGATCGGACCGTCCATCACCTTGCGCATATGTTCCTTCGAGCGGAATATATAGGGCAGCGACGGTACAAGGGTTTCAGGAACAATGCCGTTGAACGGCGCCATGTTGACGCGGTTGAGATCGATGACGCCGAACTGCGTCTGCTCGATCGTTTCCTTTTCCTCGCCAAGCTGACGCGAATGGAAGACTTCGATGCCAATGCGGCCATTGGTCTTCGTCTTCAACAGCTCGCCCATATATTTGACAGCTTCCACGGTTGGATAGCCGTCAGGATGGGTGTCCGAGGACTTCAGTACCAGTTCCTGCGCCCCTGCGGCAACGATCGTCGCCAGAAGCGATGCGGACAGCGCTAGCGCGGCGCTGAACTTTCCAAGATATCTCATGCTTTTTCCTCCCAGATGGGCATTGTGCCCGTTGATAAATCGCCGGCTTGCGCCAGCCATCAAAGCCTGTAAGCCTCCTTCACAAGCCGATAGGTCAAATCATGCGCGACCTCATGGGCCTCGTCCTCGCGAAGCCTGCCGGTGACCACCAGTTGCGCCAGATAGGCGCAGTCGACGCGGCGCGCGACGTCATGGCGTGCCGGGATCGAGCAGAAGGCGCGGGTGTCGTCGTTGAAGCCGACGGTATTGTAGAAGCCCGCCGTCTCGGTCGTCAGTTCGCGAAAGCGCCGCATGCCCTCCGCGCTGTCGAAGAACCACCATGCCGGCCCGAGCTTCAGGGATGGATAGACGCCGGCAAGCGGCGCGAGCTCGCGCGAATAGGCCGTTTCGTCGAGCGTGAACAGGATGACGGAAAGACCGGGTTCGGTGCCGACCGCGTCGAGCATCGGCTTGAGCGCCCGCACATAATCGGTCCGCATCGGAATGTCGAAGCCCTTGTCGCGGCCAAAGCGCGTGAAGATCGATTGCGAATGGTTGCGCCAGGATCCCGGGTGGATTTGCATCACCAGGCCGTCATCAAGGCTCATGCGCGCCATTTCGGTCAGCATATGACCGCGAAACACATCCGCTTCCTCGGCTGAAACGATACCTTTCAGTGCCTTTTGATAAAGCCGCTCCGCCTCGCCGCGATCGAGGTTTTCCGTGCGCGCCGTCGCATGGCCATGGTCCGTCGCGGTCGCGCCATGCGATTTGAAGAAGCCGCGGCGGATGCGATGCGCGTCGAGATAGCCGGCAAAATTTCCGATTTCAGCACCGGAAATCTCGCCGAACCGTTCGACATTCTCTCGGAAATCCTGAAATTCCGGATCGATCACCGTATCGGGCCGGTAGGCGGTCACCACCCGGCCTTTCCAGCCGGATTCGGCGATCTTCTCGTGCCAGCGCAAATCGTCGAGAGGCCCCTCCGTTGTGGCGATCACCTCAATGTTGAAGCGTTCGAAAAGCGCCCGCGGACGGTAATCCGGTTGGGCAAGCCGCTCGGCGATGCGCTCATAATAGAAATCCGCCGTCTTCGACGAAAGCCCTACATCAATGTCGAACAGCGTCGAGAAGGCGTGATCAAGCCAGATGCGGGTCGGCGTACCACGAAACAAATAGTAATTTTCGGCAAAACGCCGCCATATCTTGCGGCTGTCGGTTTCGACGGGCGTGCCATCCAGCGTTGGAACCCCCAGATCTTCGAGCTTGACGCCCTGGCTGAACAACATGCGGAAGACATAATGATCCGGCACGACGAAAAGCTGCGCAGGATCCGGAAAAGCCTCGTTTTCGGCATACCAGCGGGGATCGGTATGACCATGCGGGCTTATGATCGGCAGATCGCGAACATGGGCATAAAGGCCACGCGCAACGGCACGCGTGCGGGAGTCAGCCGGAAAAAGCCTGTCATCATCCAGCAATCCCTCGCCCCGTCCTGGCGCGTTTTGCTCCACTATCGCCATCCCCGACTTGTCTCCCACTCTCATCCACGCGCGCATTCGGGGGGCCTTAAATTCGGCCCCCAGCGTCTGGTCTTCCTAGTAAAAACTGGTATGGTAGATTTGTAAATAGAGAAAACGGATCGGAATGGACATACTTTCGACCAAGGATGAAAAGCTGGCGGAAAGGCTGGAAGCGGGTGATCCGACCATCGCCGACCGCGTGTTCGCGACGCTACATTCAGCGATCTTGACCCTGCAGATGCCCCCCGGCGCCAAGTTCTCAGAAGCCGAGATAGCCAGGCAATTGGGCGTGTCGCGCCAACCGGTGCGCGAAGCGTTCATCCGGCTGGCGCAGATAGAGTTCGTCCGCATCCAGCCCAAACGCGCCACCGAAGTGTGCAAGATTTCCGAGGCCGCCGTCCTCAATGCGCGATTTATCCGCGAAGCGCTGGAGGCGGCAGTCGTCAGGGACGCATGCGAAAGCCGCTCTGAAACCCTGATCAACCAGCTGGAGGATATCATCGAGCGCCAGCGCAAGGCAGTCGCCGTCAACGAGCGCGAGCTTTTCCACGATCTCGATGATGCCTTTCACCGCTCCATCGCCGAGGGATCCGGACGCGGCCTTGTGTGGACATTGATCAACGAGCAGAAGGCGCAGATGGACCGGGTGCGCTATCTCAGCCTGGCCTTCAACGAACGCGTCGTCATCGGGGAGCATGCCGCCATCATCGATGCCTTGCGCAGGCGCGATGCGGCGGGCGCAGAGGCGGCAATGCGTCACCATCTCTCACGGATCAATTCGCTTATTGCCGTGCTTCGCCGGCAGCATCCGCAATATTTCGCCACGCTGGAAGCCGACGGCTGACCTTCGGGCCGACTCCACCCCAGATCTTTCAAGACCTTCTAAGATCAAATGATGGCACGTTTTCCACCGGCAACGTATTGCCATGGGAAAGCTGCAAACCGACAACATTTCTCTATTAAAATCAGCGTAGAAACGCTGCCATCGCATGTCGATGCGCCGGATCGAGGAAGCCTTATTCCATTCTCCGGAACCGGCCCGCGCGTCGCTCTTTCGCGCTGTCATGCAGGCGTCAACGAACGACACTACGAATATATCGCTAGCACGGGATAGGGAACGATGCCCGCCGGGCGCGGACGAGCTGTCCACCCAGTCGTCCAGGTGGAGCCCGTTCGCTGCTCAATCGGCACCTGTTGAACGACAGTTTATTCGTGTGCCGCCTCCAAACGGCACTCCAGGGGAAACGGAATTGGGGACTGAGTAGATGGATATAGATATATTCAAGGACATTCTTGTCCCGGTTATCGGCGGGCTGGGCATTTTCATGCTCGGCCTGGAATTCATGTCGAACGGCATTCAGGCGCTTTCGGTGAACAAGATGCGCGCCTTCCTCGCCAAGGCTGCGGGGACGCCGATCAAGGGCGTCCTGGCCGGCACGGCCATTACCGGCGTCATCCAGTCATCGACCGCGATGACGGTGATGGTGGTCGGCCTCGTCAATGCCGGCGTCGTGGGATTGCGGCCCGCCATCAGCGTCATCATGGGCGCCAATATCGGCACGACGCTCGGCAACGGGCTGATCGCGCTGCCGCTCGGGCCGCTCGGCCTGATCTTCGCAGGGGCGTTCTCGCTCCTCTACTGCTTCTCGAAAAGCGAAAAGGTTCGCAACATCGCGCTGGCCTGCATGGGCTTCGCACTGATCTTCTACGGACTGAATTTGATGACAGGCGGCCTGCGCCCGCTGCGCAATATGCCCGAGGTGATGGAGTTGCTTGCGACACTGCAGGCTGACAGCTATCTCAACCTGCTCAAATGCGTCCTCATCGCTGCCGGCGTGACCGCGATGATCCACTCGTCTTCGGCGACGATCGGCATCGTCATGGGTCTCGGCGCCGCCGGCATCCTCGACTGGCAGACGGCCGTCGCCTTCTCGCTCGGCGCGGATCTCGGCACCACGATCACTTCCTGGATCGCCTCGCTCAACCTGTCGAAGAACGCCAAGCGCGCCGCTTATGCGCATATCACGTTCAACATCATCGGCGTGTGCATCACGGTTCCGCTGTTCTTCGTCTCGATCGAAATACTGAAATGGGGCATGCAGTGGTTCGGTGGCGATCCGAGCCTTCCTGTCATGATCGATGGCAAGGAAACCTTTCCGCTGGTTCCCGTCGCTGTCGGCGTCTACTCCACCTTCTTCAATATCTTCAACACGGCATTGCTGTTCCCCTTCGTCGGCGTGTTCGAACGGGTGCTCTCGCGCATCGGACGAACTGACGCAGAGGACATTGAGGATTACTCGACCCCCAAATTCCTCAACAGCAAGCTCGCCAATGATTTCGCGCTGGCGGTTCCTGCCGTGCAAAAGGAAACCGCCCGTCATCTGCAGGCGGGTGCCATGTTCCTCGACATCGCACGCGGCGCCAAAACTGCGCCCTCAGATCCGGGCGAGCACTACCTCGCGACCGACATTCTCAGCCGGGACATCCGCGCCTATACGGCATCCCTGATGAAGGAGGATCTGCCTTACGAGCAGCTCGACCTTATCGCCAGCCTGATCGAGGAGGCGGATTTCACGGCTGCGCTGACGGAATCGATGCACCAGGTGGCGCGACGCGTCAAACGCGAGAAATTCAGTCCTCAGGCCAGTGCCATTGTCGAAGCGGCACTTGGCAAGCTCGACGTCTCGTTGCGCGATATCCTGCCCGATCATGGCGTCACCGATCCAGCCCTGCCAGCCGGGCATGTCAGCTATCCAGAGGTTGAGGAACTGCGCGCGCGGACCCTCGCACTCGGGCCGAATGCCGGCGCCGAAGAACGCGGCACCATCCTCGCTTTGCTCGGCTCGATCGAGCGCGCCGAAATCCTGATCCGCCGCATCGACGCCGAGCGCAAATCCGTCAACCGCCAGGGCATTCTGGCACGCGCGGCGCAAAGACAGGACAGGGCTCGTTCCATGAACGAGAGCGACATCAACCAAGGCGGCCTCAGCCCGGTTCCAGCGGAATAAGCTGCGGGCATGCATCGAGGGAGCGGTATCGCCCGACCGGGCGGTGCCGCTTTATGCTTCCCGCAACCCTACGCAAAAAATCCTCGACCAAATGTCGGGAAAGGCCATACTTGTTCGTCTTCATGGAAAGAGGGATGGCCCATGCTTTATGCGATACTTTGCTATAATTCCGAGGACGTCGTCGGCTCCTGGTCCCAGGAGGAAGAGAACGCCGTGATGGGAAAGCTGATGGCGGTTCAAGACGGGCTCGCCAAGGCGGGCCGGCTCGGTCCCGTGGCGCGGCTCCTGCCGACGACCGCGGCGACGACCTTGCGCAAGAACGGCGATACGCCGCTCGTCATCGACGGGCCATTCGCCGAGACGAAAGAGCAGCTTCTGGGCTTCTACGTGATCGAAGCCGCGTCGCTCGACGAAGCTCTCGACACAGCGCGTGATCTTGCGGGGGCAAATCCCGGCACCGGCTCCTATGAGATCCGGCCGATCATGCTTTATCATCCAGCACCAGGTCCGGCATGACCGACACGCACTGGATCGATGCCGCGCTGACTGCTGCCCGCCCCCAGGCGGTCGGGGCGCTGCTTCGTTATTTCCGCGATCTCGATACGGCCGAAGAGGCATTTCAGGAGGCTTGCCTCCGGGCGCTCAAGAGCTGGGCGAAGAACGGACCGCCGCGCGATCCGATCGCATGGCTGATTTTCGTCGGGCGCAACAGCGCGATCGATGTGGTGCGCCGTCAGGCCAAGCAGCAACCGCTGCCCGCTGAAGATCAGCTTTCCGATCTCGAAGACGCGGAGGCGACAGTTGTCGAGAAACTGGACGTGGCCGACTATCGCGACGATATCCTGCGGCTGCTCTTTATCTGCTGTCACCCGGATCTGCCGGCCACGCAGCAGGTCGCGCTGGCGCTCAGGATCGTTTCGGGCCTGTCGGTCAGGCAGATCGCACGGGCTTTCCTTGTCGGCGAAAGCGCGATGGAGCAGCGCATCACCCGGGCCAAGGCGCGTATCGGCGCCGGCGACCTTCCGTTCGAGACCCCCGGCCCCATCGAACGCGCCGAACGGCTCGCGGCGGTCAGCGCCATGGTCTATCTGATCTTCAACGAAGGCTATTCGGCGGGTGGCGGCGAGGCCAGGGCACGTTTTCCGCTGTGCGACGAGGCGATCAGGCTGGCGCGGCTGCTGTTGCGCATTTTCCCCAGCGAACCCGAAATCATGGGGCTAATGGCGTTGCTTCTCCTCCAGCATGCGCGCGCCGCGGCCCGCTTCGACGCCGACGGCGCGATCGTCCTGCTGGAAAAGCAGGACCGGGGCCTCTGGAACGGACAAATGATCGCGGAAGGTCTGGCGCTCATCGACAAGGCCATGCGGCACAGACGCCCCGGCCCCTACCAGATCCAGGCGGCGATCGCCGCGCTCCACGCTCGCGCGGCGCGGCCCGAGGATACCGACTGGGTGGAAATCGAATTGCTTTATTCAGCACTGGAAACGTTCACCTCCTCGCCTGTGGTTACGCTCAACCGCGCCGTTGCGCTCGAGAAGGTACATGGGCCCGCGGAAGCGCTTTCGCTTATCGAGCCGCTGGAAGAAAAGCTGTCCGGCTATTTCCATTATTTCGGCGTCAAGGGCGGCCTTTTGAAGAAGCTCGGCCGCAAGGAGGAGGCGCGCATCGCTTTCGACCGCGCCATTGCGCTCGCCAATACGGCTGCCGAAGCCGCCCATATCCGCATGCATCTCGACCAGCTTGCTCAAATCGACGCATCCGCCTGACCGGATTTTGTTCAAAAAGATTCACGGGAATGTAGGATAGGCGGCGATCCGTGCGTCCTTGGGACAGAACCAACCAACCGGGATGATGACAATGACGACGACTGCTGAAGCGCCCACAACGAACGACCGTGAACTGGTATTGACCCGCCTCATTGACGCGCCGCGCGAGAAACTGTTCCGCGCCTGGACCGAGGCGGAACTGCTCAAGCAATGGTTCGCGCCTCTGCCCTATACGACACCGCATGCGGAACTCGACGTGCGGCCGGGCGGCTCGAATTTCATCGTCATGCGCAGCCCTGACGGCGCCGATCTTCCCAACAGGGGCGTCTATCTCGACGTCGTCGAAAACGAACGCATCGTCGTGACCGATGCCTATACCAGGGCATGGGAACCTTCGGAAAAGCCGTTCATCACGATCATCCTGAGCTTTGAGAATGAAGATGGCCAGACGCGATATACGGCGCGCGTCCGCCACTGGAGCGCCGCTGACTGCAAGGCGCATGAGGAGATGGGCTTTCACCAGGGCTGGGGCCAGTGCACCGATCAGCTCGCGGCCCTGGTCGCCAAACTCTGAAGCAGATCCGCGATGGCCGGAACGGCAAGACAGCGATAACAAGCGGGTTTCGGACGCGAAAATCCGCTGATTTCATCTCCTTTCCCAAAAATTTCTCCGCATCTGGCGTGTTTTCACTCGCTTTTGAGCCGTATTTCGCGCCAGATTCCCCTGATCGTGCTAGATGAACTGATCATCGATCGACCGGAAAGGAGATTGCATGCCTTACGAGCTTTATTATTGGGACGGCATTCCAGGTCGCGGAGAGTTCATCCGGCTGGCGCTGGAGGAAGCCGGCGCCGATTATGTCGATGTTGCCCGCGACAGCACGGCGGCGATGATGAAGATCATCAACAGTCGCACGGAGCCGCACATCCCCTTCGCCCCACCCTTTTTGAGGGATGGCGAGATGATCGTCTCGCATGTGGCGAACATCCTGCTCTACCTCGGACCGAAGCTCGGCCTTGCGCCCAAAGACGAGAGGCTGCGCTATGCGGCGAACGGACTGCAATTGACGATTGCCGATTTCCTCGTCCAAATCCATGACACTCACCACCCGATCTCGGTCTCGCAATATTACGAAGACCAGAAGGATGCCGCCAGGGTGCGCGCCGCCGCCTTCATTGCCGAGCGGCTGCCAAAATATCTCGGCTATTTCGAGCGCGTATTGCAGCAGAACCCGCATGGCGACACGCGCATGGTGGGCAACGGCTTGAGCTATGTCGATCTTTCCCTGTTCCATGTGATCGAAGGGCTACGCTACGCCTTTCCCCGCGCCATGCAGGATTACGAGCGGCAATATCCGGCGCTGGACGCCCTTCACGATGCGGTCGGGCAAAGACCCAACATCAAGCGATATCTCGCCTCTCGCCGGCGGCTCGCCTTCAACGAATCCGGTATTTTTCGCCATTATCCGGAGTTGGATACCAGCGACTGAGGCCCAGCTTGGGCACGGCAGATCACAGGAGCGGGAATGATCTTCGAAGGATTTGATCTGGAAATGATCGAACTGCCGGAGGCGACATTGCGCGTGCGGCATGGCGGGAGCGGCCCGCCGATCCTGCTCCTTCATGGCCATCCCAGAACCCATGCCACATGGCACCGTGTGGCGCCATTGCTGGCCAGGACCCATACGGTCGTGTGCCCCGACTTGCGCGGCTTCGGACAGTCATCGAAGCCAGCCGACACATCAGATCATTCCGGTTCTTCAAAACGGGCCAAGGCGCGCGATTGCGTGGCCCTGATGCAAAGGCTGGATTTCAACCGCTTTGCGATTTGCGGCCATGACCGGGGTAGCTACACCGCCTTTCGCACCGCCATGGACCATCCGGCTTCGGTCAGCCATCTGGCCATTCTCGACGGCGTCCCAATCCTCGAAGCCCTGGAGCGTTGCGACGCGCGTTTCGCCACCGCCTCGTGGCATTGGTTCTTCTTCGCCCAGCCCGAGAGGCCAGAGCGAGTCATCCTCGCCGATCCCGATGCCTGGTACGGAGGATCGCCAGAGCAGATGGGCGCGGAAGCCTACGAGGATTATCGGGCGGCCATTCACGACCCCGCCACCGTCCACGGCATGATCGAGGATTATCGGGCGGGGCTTGGCATCGACCGGGAGCATGACGCGGCGGACCGAAATGCAGGACGTCGAATTACCTGTCCCGCATTGTTCCTGTGGTCGTTACGAGACGACCTCGAGCAGATCTACGGCAATGTTCTCGACGTGTGGCGGCCGTGGACGACAAGCTGCGAGGGACGCGACCTGGACTGCGGCCACCATATGGCGGAAGAAGTGCCGGAAGAGCTCGCCGGAGAGCTCCTCCAATTCCTGGGCAGGCGGTGAAGCTTCGTTTGGCCATGGCGTCAAGCAAGCATCCGGGAAAGCTGATCCGCCGTGCCGGATCAATGCCGCGGCTTCGCATCATGATCCCTATGGAAAAGGTGATTTTGTATGATATTCTCGCCGGGTTTTCGGCTGGTACAGCGGCCAAAACCCGAGCGGCTTTGGCGGCCCGGATATACTGTCCTCCGGAGCGAACATGAAGAATCTGGCCGATTATGCCCACACGCTCGACCTCGTGAACACCATGTCCAATGAAGGGGCGATCCTGCAGGCGCTGCCGGCAGCGGTGTACACGACCGATGCCGAAGGGCGCATCACATTTTATAACGAAGCCGCCGCTGAATTGTGGGGTGTGAGGCCGGAGCTTGGGAAAAGCGAATTTTGCGGTTCCTGGAAGCTCTTTTGGCCGGATGGGAGATTCCTGCCGCATGATGAATGCCCCATGGCGATGGCCCTTAAGGAGAAGCGGCCGATCCGGGGCATCGAGGCTGTTGCCGAGCGTCCGGACGGCCGTCGTGTTCCATTCCTCGCCTTTCCGACCCCGCTCTTCGATTCCGCGAGGAACCTTGTCGGCGCTGTCAACATGCTGGTGGATATCAGCGGCCGCAAATCCGTGGACGAGGCGGCACAACGGCTTGCCGCAATCGTGGAATCCTCCGACGACGCCATTCTCTCCAAGGACCTCAATGGCGTCCTCATGAGCTGGAACAGTGGGGCGCAGCGTATTTTCGGCTATACGGCCGATGAAGTGATCGGCAAGCCCGTCACGATCCTGATACCGGCGGAGCGGCACGACGAGGAGCCGGCGATCCTCGCGCGTATCCGTCGGGGCGAGCGCATTGATCACTATGAAACCATCCGGCAACGCAAGGACGGAACACTGATCGATATCTCGCTGACCGTATCCCCCATCAAGAACGAGGATGGTCGCATTGTAGGCGCTTCGAAGATCGCCCGCGACATCACTGAGCGCAGGCAGGCCGAACAACAACAACGGCTGCTTCTCAAGGAAATGAACCATCGGGTGAAGAATCTCTTCACGCTTTCGAGCAGCCTCGTGACCCTGAGCGCCCGGTCGGCAGCTTCCGCCGAGGAACTCGCCGCCGCAGTGCGCGAGCGTTTCAATGCTCTGGCCCAGGCTCATACGTTGACCCTGCCGCAAGCCTGGAACCAGACGGGCGAGCAGAACCAGGCGACGACGCTCCACAAATTGATCCAGTTGATCCTGTTGCCATTTGAGGACAATCAGGACGGTGGCCAGCGGGCCACGATCATCGGCGCTGATTTGATCATAGGCGGTTCCGCGATTACGAATTTCGCCCTGCTCCTGCATGAGTTTGCAACGAATGCCGCCAAATATGGCGCCCTATCCGTCCCCGCGGGACGCCTCGATATCGCGTGCGATGAGAATGACGACCAGTTCATTTTGAACTGGCGCGAGCGCGGCGGCCCGTCCATCGAAAGCGAACCTTCGGATGAGGGGTTCGGCACCTCGCTGATGCGCGCCACAGTCGCTCCGCTGGGTGGCCACATCGCGAGGGATTGGACTCCCCAAGGCCTGGTCATCAGGCTTTCCGTGCCTCGAGAGCGGGTCCAGGGGGACTGAATTCATACCTAGCGATGCGCATGCGGCTCGTCCGTATGCCTTCCTGAATAGCGATCGTCGATCTCGCGGATAATGGCCTCGCCACGGGCGGGATCGAGTTGCCGGAGCAATTGGTCTACTTTCGCTTCCAGGCGATCGTTTCCCTCTTTCGATTGAGGGGAGCCTAAAAAAAGCAAAAAGGCCAATCCCCCCACCTGCCAGAGGAGTTGCAGAAACTCCGACTGCCAGTTCTCTAATGTGTCGCGCATCATCTCGATCACATAGGGACCGAAAGTTGCGGCTTCCCCATGGCTTTGCTGTTCGTTCACGAACGCGTACCAGCCGAATATCCAATGTCCGACGATCGTCAGAATGAAAAATCCCAGGGTTATCCAGGCGAAGCTATAACTGCGCCAGAAGGATCCATTGGCCATCGTGCAAACCTTTCCAGAGCAATTTCAGGAACTCTGTAGAACCAGGGATGCATCGGAAACGCCACGAAAGCCTCTTAGTTCCAGGATGTTATGTCCAGCATGTTGAAGGCGCACACGCGGTTCGCCGTCCAGTCACCCAAGACGCGTGTCGCGGGAACCTTTCGGGGCTGATCAGCGTTCATGTTGAACGTTTCAACGAAATGGATCAAAAATAATGAAAATCACCACGACCCTTGTGGCTCTCGCCGCTGTTCTGATGACGCTTTCGGCATGCGCCAACACCATCCGTGGAGCAGGTGCTGATACCGCGAACGCGGTGAATGCGACGCAGAGCGCGGGCGAGCAGGTTAATCAGGCGGCGACGACGCCCCCCCGTACAACGAAGAAGCCGCGTCGTATGACAACTTACTGAAGCCCTGCCCGTTGGCGGTCCCCTTGGGGGGACCGCTCTATCCCTGATCGACCATCTGCTTGAGCTTTGACAGGAAAACCTCCAGGGCGCGTCCTGGATGATCTTCCCGTTCGCTCACAACCGATATCCCCCAGCGGCGCAGAACCGCTTCTTGCACCGGGTTTGGGTCGGGCATGAAGATGAAGGAGGCCGGGCGATCGCGCTCATAGCCCGAGCGATGCCAGGTGCTCCACAGCCGGTGCAGCAAAAGCCTGATGTTCATATCTGACATGCTGTAGCCGATGAAGAGAACCGTCCGGCCCAACGCATCTGAGCGGAATTTCACGTCAAGTGGGGAATCGAACGACAATCTTTCGAAGTAATCAGTCTCGGCTAAAACGAGCGATGCTTCATCATCGAAGTCGCCGTGGAATTTGACAATCTGTGTCACGTCGGCGGCAGCCCGTGCCACGTCGCGCGCATTGGCGACTTTCACGTAGTCGCGGCCATGGATTTCGAAGGCGACTTCGAGGTTGCTGTCGTAATTCGTCGTATAGATGATCGGAAAGTCCAGCGCCACGATGAGCGAATGAATCGGCGAAGCCTCGACTTTCTGTCGTGACACCTGCCAGTTCTCCTTCATCCAGTCGCGCAACCGATCCATGCTGCCGAGCTTCAGGCGATAGTATTCCGCAATCGTCTGATAATCGGCGCCTCCCTCGCCGATCACATCCTGGTCCAGCCCGAGTTCGTCCGCCATATGTTCGGTCAACATTTGCCAGGAGGGCAGCCCGACGCTCATCGATACGCCGGCGCCGACGAACAATATGACGTGCCGCTGCCTTACAGATCGGGCCAGACTTTCCAGCAAGCAGTCCATCTCCACACTATGGCCGGGCTCCACATGATGGTCGGGCCGGTGGTTGGCCAAGCAGGCGCTCCTCCGTTGATCTAGATGATCGGCCTGCCGCCGGTTACCGCGACGGTTGCGCCTGAAACATAGCTCGACAGCGGATCGGCAAGCATCACATAGGTCGTGGCGAGTTCTGCCGGCTGACCCGGCCGCTTCATCGGAACCTGCTTGCCAAAATTGGCCACGGAATCCTCAGGCAAGGTAGAAGGAATGAGCGGTGTCCAGATCGGACCGGGCGCGACCGTGTTGGCACGGATACCCTTTTCAGCCAGCAACTGGGCAAGACCCGCGGTGAAATTCTGGATGGCGCCCTTCGTCGTTGCATAGGCAAGAAGGCTGGGATTGGGATTGTCAGAATTGATCGACGCCGTATTGATGATGGCGCTGCCGGGCTTCATATGCGGAACCGCGGCCTTGGTCAGATAGAACATGGCATGGATATTCACCTTGAAGGTCAATTCCCATTCCTCGTCGGAAATGTCGCCTATATCGCTGAAGGAGGCTTGATGCGCGGCGTTGTTGACGAGAATGTCGATGCCACCGAGTTCCTTTACCGCTGTGTCGATCATTGAACGGCAATGGGCGGGCGATTGAATATCGCCGGGAACGAGCACCGCCTTGCGGCCCGCCTCCTCGATCAGCCGCTTCGTCTCTTCGGCATCGCCGTCCTCGTTCAGATAGGAAATCAGAACATCGGCGCCTTCTCGTGCATAGGCCAGCGCAACCGCCCGGCCAATGCCGCTGTCAGCGCCGGTGATCACGGCCTTCTTGCCGGTCAACCGGCCGGACCCCTTGTAGCTTTTCTCTCCATGATCAGGAACAGGGTTCATCTTGGCCGTAAAGCCCGGCATCGGCTGTTTTTGCTCGGGAAATGGCGGCGTCGGATAATCTAACATGGCAATGCCCACTTCTTTTGATGATGATGGCTGGGTGGTGAGGTTCACGGATAAAAGGAACGTCGATAAGCGGGCAATGTTCCACATGAGGTTCACACGCTATCGGCCTGCACATTGTGATAGGGGTTTGCGGATAGTGCTCATCGAGCCTTTCAGGTCAGCCGTGTCGAGCGCCCGCCGTTAGGTTTCACTTGCGTAGTGGCATCCGCGGTCGGTGTCGTAAATGCAGCCTGGCGGAGGTTTCCTGTTCTCAATTTGCCTCCCGATCAGGCGCCGGGGGAGGCAATATCAACAAAATTTTAGTAAATATTTGATTCAAATATATATTTAATTACATTAATAGTAAATATTCAACCAACTATATTATAGTATATTATTTCAAGTTTATAGAAAATCTCACGTATTGTTGGATGTAGGTTTGTATTTCTACATTAAATATTTTTAATTAGGAACGTTAGTCCTGGCTATACTAAAGTGGCAATACAAAATTAATCATTGTCTATTCCCGTGCATCTGAAGTTACTGCGCAATGATACCGCCCAACAGGTGAAATATATCTGGCGGTACAGAGCTCAATAAATCAGTTGATGGAGAGCGGCATCATGGAAAATACCATCCAATCTTACATAATGGACCCTAAGGGGCGCGACGTTTACGGCGAGGTCGCCCAGCTGCGTCAGCGTGGGGATGTAACACGCGTGGAACTCAATGGCGTTCCGGCTTGGGCAGTGACTTCCTATGCCATTCAGAAAAAAATGTTTTCGGACCCATGTGTGTCCAGAGACCCACGCAAGCATTGGCCGGCATGGATTGACGGGAAAATTCCGCGGGAATGGCCTCTATTCACATGGCTCGATGCCCAGAATATGTTTACTGCCCATGGGTCAGAGCATCGTAGACTGCGCGGAATTGTATCTAAAACCTTGACGCCTCGCAGGGTAGAAGCCCTGCGGCCCTCGATCGAAGAGATTACTTTTGACTGTTTGAACAAGCTTACCTCGCAACGGGGTAAGATCGTTGATCTGTGCCCGGAATATACTCAAGAAATCCCAATCAGGGTGTTTTGTGAACTGATGGGCATCACAGAGGCGGGTATGCGTGAGCGCATGTGCCGCTGTGTCCGGGGGCTATTCCACACTGCTGCAACTCCCGAGGAAGTCGTCAGAACCCATGCGGAAATCCACACCATTATCAAGGAACTGATCTCCGCGAAGGGACAGAAGCCGGGCGACGACCTGACCAGTGCCTTGATTGTGGCCAGGACGGAAGAAGGTGGCTCGCAGCTGAGTGAAGATGAGCTTATCGGGACGATCCTCGTGCTGATGATGGGTGGGTACGAGACCACCGCTCATCTCTTTGGGAATGCGATTGTCACCATCTTGTCCCGCCCGGATCAGATGGAACTGCTGCGCAATTCGGTGATCACCTGGCACGACGTGATCGAAGAAACGTTGCGCTACGAGCCCTCCGTTGCCAACCTTCCGCTGCGCTTTGCTGCGGAGGATATCGAACTGGGCGGGGTAACGATCCCAAAAGGGGACGCTATCATAGTTGGACTTGCTGCTGCTGGTCGTGACCCAGCGTTCTTTGGTGCAGATGCCGAACAGTTTGACGCAACGCGCCCCAACAAGAGGCATCTTGCATTCGGACATGGCGTCCATGTCTGCCTCGGCGCGCTGCTGGCCCGAGTCGAAGCGGAAATTGCCTTCTCGCATCTCTTTGACCGGTTTCCGCAAATAGAACTTGCGGAACCTACCCAAAACCTGGAGCCGGTGGAGTCGTGGATCATGAACGGATTCCGGGCGCTGCCCGTACGGCTTTCATGACTTTCCAGCTCAGGGCCTGATTCAAACAAATTGCCGTTCGATGCGCGCTGCAAAATAGCAGCGGGCGGCATCTTTGTGAACTTCGAAAGTCTCACAGCGGTAATTCAAACACCGGCTCCAAGTCGGCAATCGAGGAGACCTGCTTTGTCTACTAAAACTGCGATACCTCGTTCTGCATTCCAGAATTTCCAGAACGTCGTGGTGATCGGAGGACGAGCCTGCGGGACAGCGGCTGTCGTACACCTTGTGCATTCGCTTGCACGAGGCTCACGCATCACCGTAGTGGATCCTTGCGAAACCGAATATCCGTCGGTCTTTGATGACGTTGACCCTCTTCTGCTCACGAATACCTCCCACCGTATAAACTCGCTTTTTCCGGACCGACCGGAAGACTTCCTTGAATTTCTCGACGAATCCAAGAAGTCACGCAGCGTTCCGCGTCACGTCGTCGGGAAATATTGCCGGACACGCTTCCTCGAAGCTTGTGCAACGGCTGCAGTTCATGGGATCGAAATAGTACAGATCACCGACCGCGCCTGGTCCGCAAGGGGGACGTCACATGGATATGATCTCTTGCTTGAGAGCGGGAGCCATATCCATGCAAGCGATGTCGTTGTCGCAGTTGGGTTCGGGGATGTGCAGCGGCCATTGGGAATATCCGGAATCCCTCCATACCCCTCTACCAGATTGCGAAGGCTGGCGGGGCGCAACGCCTTGGTTATAGGTCAAGGGCAGTCCGGAATAGATGCTGCGCTTGTTCTTTGTGCGGCGGGGAGCCGGGTCACCATGTGCTCCCGTACAGGCCAATTCCCCGCGGTTCGTACACGGACCCTATATCATGAATATCAGGGTGGCCAACTTGTCGATGCTCCGGCGGATTTCCGCCGTTTAGTTGATGAAGACTGCCAGCGGCGCGGTTTCCCTCCACTAAGCGGGCAACTGGCGCCAGCGAGGGATCCCGTGAGCATGTTGAGGGAAGAAACGTATCTGGCAGAGCACGACATGTGCCCTTGGCAAGATTCTATTGTAGGCATTATTGACGCTATTGTAGATGCTGGGGCTCCCGTCGCCAACGACAGGGAATTCCTTTGGCGGTACGTGACTTCCATTACCCTGCCGCTAGCTCAGCAGCTTCTTGCGCGTATTGATGAAGGCAGCATCAGCACGAAGAAGATTGATGCGGTGAGTACTGACAAGTTCGATCTGGTGGTGGCAGCCACCGGGTTCTCGCCGCCGCCGCTGTATCATCGGGGCAGAACGCTTTACTTCGGGGGTTGCTTTTCGCATGACATGGAGGTCACGCAGCTCAGCAGCGATCTACGGGTGGTTTTATCTGTCACCCACGGGCCGGAACGCATCTGGGCTATCGGTCCGGCCTCGGGGATTCGCATTCCCTTCGCCAACTTCCTTCACACCGCCTCTCGGCAAGCTTCTTGGGTAGCCGGGCAAATAGCTGATAAATACGCTCCTGATCAGGCTCCACGCCAACGTCGCCAGGAGCTTCGGCGTGGATGAGGTAATTGATGGGGACTTCACAGCCCTCTCAGCATTCGCCGCACCCTGCTGCTCGCGATGATCGCTTGACACGCGCCTTCGGAGGGATCGTCATCGCAGCCACGCCGGCGATAATGCAGACAAGGCCGATCCAGGCGGTCGGGCTGAGCGTTTCGTCGAGAAAAAGGACGCCGATAGCCACCCCGATCGGCACGCGCAGATAGGCCTGCGCGGTCGTGCCGACAGAGCCGAGCGTATGCAGGAGCCGGAAATAGATCACCAGGGCAAGCGCGGTCGAGAAAATCGCAAGGCAAAGCAAGGCCAGGATGGATTCCCACGACGGGGTCAGGGTCCATGGTCGGTCGACCACGAGGCTGACCGGAATGAGGATGATCGCGCCGGAGATCAGTGACCCGGCCGCCGGCATCATCGGATCGAGCCCCTTGAAATTTGTCCCGAAGATCGCTGCGCCCGCATAGCAGATCGTCGCCGCCACGATGGCAAGTTGTGCCCACAACTGATCACCAAAGCCTGTCAGCGCCTGGATGCCGATGATCAGGCCGGTGCCGGTAATGCCGGCAATCATGCCGAAGAGCTTACGCGGAGCAATGGGCTCGTGCCGCGTGATAAGGACTGTCAGCAGGAGGGTGAAGATAGGTGAAGTCGCGTTGAGGATCGTTGCCAGTCCCGCATCCACGGTGAGCTCCGCCCATGCGATAAGCGTGAAGGGGATAACGCTGTTGAGACACGCCTGGACAAGGAAACGCCGCCAGGTCACCAAGTCCTTCGGCAAAACCAGGCCCCGCCATCGTATGATGGCAAGCAATATGCCACCGGCAATCAGAGTCCGGGCGGCGATCAGCGTCACCGGCGGGATGGTTTCGACGCCAATCTTGATGAATGTGTAAGACGCACCCCACAGAGCTGAAAGCGCGAGAAGTAGCGCCAGATCCCTGGTTCGATCCGGTTTGTTGATCATTCCTGTCAGTTCCCGTTGCGTGTGAATGTGGTCACTTCTAAAGGCAGGATACCTCGTAACGCTTCGGTGCCGACCGAATACTGACAGGATCTCCCCTGATTGCACCGATCGTTGCATCCACTAGATAGTACGTAAGATATATCTTGACGATCCATTCTCGGATGGCTTAAGTTATATCTTAAGCTATAACGAAAGGAAATTCCCATGCATGGATATGGCTGTCACCACGGCGAGCGCCACTTCGGACCTCGCGGCTTTTCCGGACAAATTTCCCGCGCTCTCGGACGCGGCATGGGCGGCGGATTCGGACGCTTCGTCGGCGATGGCGAATTGCGGCTCGTCGTGCTTGCCCTGCTCGAAGACGCACCACGCCATGGCTATGATGTGATCAAGGCGCTTGAGGAGCACTCAAGTGGCTTCTACACGCCCAGCCCGGGCGTGATTTACCCGACGCTCACCTATCTGGAGGAGACCGGTCATGCCGTCTCCGCCGCCGACGGCAACAAGAAGGTGTACTCGATCACCACTGACGGACGGTCCTACCTCGAACAGAATCGGAAGGTGGCGGAAGCCGCACTTGAACGGATACGTCGAATCGGCGAGCGCTTGGCACGGGCGCGCCAATGGTTCGATGGCTCGGAAGGCCGCGAACACGACCGCGACATCCCTGAAGTGGTACCGGAAGTAAACGAAGCCCGCCGCGCGCTCAAGGGTGCGCTCGCCCATCGGCTCCATGCCGCCCCGCCGACCCAGCGCAAGATCGCCGATATCCTGCGGAAAGCGGCCGAGGAGATCCAGGCTCTGCCACAGGACCCCGACGATATCGACCTTGGCTGAGTACGCCGTTCCGTAGGAAGAGGTCCATTGAAGATCCAAGCCTCGTCCTTCCCCAAGGGCGGGGCCGCTCTCCGTTCATCAGGGCCGTCCTGATTTCCCTCCGGATGCCGGCAAGTGCACCCCGTCGCACGCACGGCGAAATATGTCGCTTCAAAAGCTTCCAATCTGGAAAAACGGGATACTAATCTTCTGGGCGTCACATCATCGCGCGCACCGATCCGGCGGAAGGGCAACACCATTTGACCGATCCCATTCGCATCCGCCGTGCTGACGGCATTTTGGGACGTGTCGATGGGTCGTGCCGCGACCAGAGCCGTTGATCTTGCTATGCATCCGCTGCCGGGTGCAAATAATATGAACTGCGCATCCTAGCCTTCGCACGAAGTGCACACAGACGATTTCTTCCTCAAAGCGGCAATCTCTCCGGGAAAGAGGGCAAAGCACACCACAACCTTAAGCGAAAACAGCGAGAAAAAAGTCATCATTGCTTTGATTGACCGGCATATTCCGTATAGCTTTCCGCAAAATTCGCCGCTCGCCCCGGAACAAACGAAAAAAACAGCGTGCCCGGGAGCAACAAAAGAGCCAACCAGAGAAGGAACAACAAAATGAGCGATTACACCAAATACCTTGCCGGCCGCGTGGCATCAGGGGGCATGAACCGTCGCGAGTTCATGGGCCGCGCCATGGCTGCCGGACTGACCCTGGCGGTAGCGAGCCAGCTTTTCACCGAAACCGCCGAAGCCCAGGAGCCAAAGCGCGGCGGTCATTTGAAACTCGGCCTTGAAGGCGGCGCTGCCACCGATTCAAAAGACCCAGCAAAGTTCCTGTCGCAATTCATGTTCGTCGTCGGCCGCTGCTGGGGCGACATGCTGGTCGAATCCGACCCGCTGACCGGCAAGCCGGTCCCCGCATTGGCGGAATCATGGGAACCGTCCGCCGATGCCGCGACATGGACCTTCAACATCCGCAAGGGCGTGCAATTCCATGACGGCAAGGAACTCACCATCGATGATGTCGTCGCGACCCTGAAGCGCCATACCGACGAGAAGTCGGAATCCGGCGCGCTCGGTGTCCTGAAATCGATCAAGGATATCAAGGCCGACGGCGGCAGGCTGGTGCTGACACTCAACGAGGGCAATGCCGACATGCCGCTGCTCTTGTCGGACTACCACCTTGTGATCCAGCCGAATGGCGGCGTTGACGATCCGGGCGCTTCCATCGGCACAGGCCCCTACAAGCTCGCAAGCTTCGAGCCGGGCGTCCGCGCTACCTTTGAAAAGAACCCCAATGACTGGCGCTCCGACCGCGGCTATGTCGATTCGATCGAAATCATCGGCATGAACGATGCGACCGCCCGTATCGCCGCGCTCTCATCGGGCCAGGTGCATTACATCAACCGCGTCGATCCGAAGACCGTCGACCTCCTGAAGCGTGCGCCGACCGTGGAAATCCTTAGCACCGCAGGCCGCGGCCACTACGTCTTCATCATGCATTGCAATACCACGCCCTTCGACAACAACGATCTGCGGCTGGCGCTAAAATATGCCATGGACCGCGAAACAATGGTCAAGCGGATCCTTGGCGGCTACGGCAAGGTCGGCAATGATTTCCCGATCAATGAAACCTATGCCCTCTTTCCCGAAGGCATCGAGCAGCGCGCATACGACCCGGACAAGGCCGCTTTCCACTACAAGAAATCCGGACATGATGGCTCCGTGCTGCTGCGCACCTCGGACGTTGCCTTCCCCGGCGCTGTCGATGCGGCCGTTCTCTATCAGGAAAGCTGCAAGAAGGCCGGCATCAACATCGAGGTCAAGCGCGAGCCGGGCGACGGCTACTGGACCAATGTCTGGAATGCGCAGCCCTTTTCAACCTCCTACTGGGGTGGCCGACCGACGCAGGACCAGATGTATTCCACGGCCTATCTCTCAACCGCCGACTGGAACGACACGCGCTTCAAGCGTCCGGATTTCGACAAGCTGCTCTATGAGGCACGTTCCGAACTCGACGAGCCCAAGCGCAAGGACATGTATCGCGAGATGGCGATGATGGTGCGCGACGAGGGCGGCCTCATACTGCCGATGTTCAATGATTTCGTGAATGCGGCCAGTAAAAATGTAAAGGGCTACGTCCACGACATCGGCAATGACATGTCCAACGGCTATGTCGCGACCCGCGTCTGGCTGGAGAGTTGACGCCTGACCGGGCCTGACAGCCCGGCAATCCGGAACAAGCGTCGCAGGTTGACCCCTGCGGCTCTTCCGATCCGTTTCAGAGCGAGACCTGCAATCCATGTCAGAATCCGTAGATACCGCGAGCCTGCCCGACCATAAAGAACCGGACCTCAGCTACAGGGAGCGCTTTCCGCTGCTGGCGCTCATCATCCAGCGGCTGATGCTCAGTCTCGCGCTGCTTCTCGCCGTTTCCGTCCTTATCTTCGGCGGCGTCGAAGCGTTGCCGGGCGATTTTGCAACGACCTATCTCGGTCAGTCGGCGACGCCGCAGGCCGTCGCCAATATCCGCAAGGATCTTGGCCTGGACCGTCCGGTTACCACGCGCTATTTCGAATGGCTCGGCAATGCCGTACAAGGCGATTTCGGCACCTCGTGGGCAAGTCGGAATTCGGTGAGCGAACAGATCGGCAAGCGGCTCGGAAATTCGCTGTTCCTTGCTCTATGTGCAGCCGTCATATCAGTGCCGCTGGCGGTGGGCCTCGGCATGCTCGCCGTCCATTTCCGCAACCGCATCCCCGACAAGATCATCAATGTGGTATCGCTCGCCGCGATTTCCCTGCCTGAGTTCTTCATCGGCTATCTCTTGATCCTGTTTTTCGCAGTCAAGTTCGGGATCGCCACCTTTCCCGCCACGGTTTATGACAGCATGGCCTTTGTTGAGCGGCTCAAGGCCGTCGCATTGCCCGTGGCAACACTTGTTCTTGTGGTGCTTGCCCACATGATGCGCATGACGCGGGCGGCCATCCTCAGCGTCATGTCGTCAGCCTATATGGAAACCGCCGAACTGAAGGGCCTCGGCGCCTTCCGCTCCATCGTGCGCCATGCCGCGCCCAATGCGGTGGCGCCGATCATCAATGTCGTGGCGCTCAATCTTGCCTATCTCGTCGTCGGCGTCGTCGTGGTCGAGGTCGTCTTCGTCTATCCTGGCATGGGCCAGTATATGGTCGATGCCGTGACCGTGCGGGACATGCCCGTGGTGCAGGCCTGTGGCCTCATCTTCGCCGCCGTCTATATCCTTTTGAACATGCTGGCGGACATCCTTGCGATCATCGCCAACCCCCGGCTGAGGCACCCGCGATGAGATTGCGCGATATTCCCATCACAGCCTGGATCGGCATTGCCGGTATTCTGCTTGCCTGCTTCTGCGCCATCTTCGCGCCCTGGATCGCTCCCCATGGCGAAACGGAAATCGTCGGCAATGTCTGGCAACCGCCGGATGGACAATTCGTCTTCGGCACCGACAATCTCGGCCGCGATATCCTGTCCAGGCTGATCTACGGCACGCGAACGACGCTGCTCGTGGCGCTTGCCGCCACCCTCATCTCTTTCTCACTCGGCATTGTATTGAGCTTCACGGCGGCCACGTCGCGCGGGGTGATCGATCAGATCCTGTCACGTTTCAATGATCTGATGATGTCGATCCCGACGCTCATCTTCGCTCTGGTCGTGCTTGCCGTCCTGCCGCAGAATATTGTCATCCTGATCCTCGTCATGGCCATTCTCGACTCCACCCGCGTCTACAGACTTGGGCGGGCGGTCGCGCTCGATGTCGCGGTCATGGATTTCGTCGAGGCGGCGAAGCTTCGCGGCGAAGGCAGATCATGGATCATCTTCCGCGAAATATTGCCCAATACGCTGTCGCCTCTTCTGGCCGAATTCGGCCTGCGTTTCGCCTTCTCGATCCTGTTTCTTTCCACCCTCTCCTTCCTCGGGCTCGGTATCCAGCCCCCGGCGGCCGACTGGGGCGGCATGGTCAAGGACAACAAGGACGGCATCATCTTCGGCATATCCGCCGCGCTCGTGCCCGGCACGGCGATTGCGGCCCTGGCCATCTGCGTCAACATGGTCGTCGACTGGCTGATGAAACGGACATCATCCCTGAAAGGAGGGCGCGGCGATGCATGAACGTCTTCAATCTCTGCTCTCGGTTCGCGATCTCAAGATCGAAGCGAAAATTTATCCGCAAGGCGAAGCACCCCGCGACGTCACCATTCTCGAAGGCGTGTCGTTCGACCTGAAAAAAGGCAAGGTGCTCGGCCTCATTGGCGAATCCGGCGCGGGCAAATCGACCGTCGGCCTGAGCACGCTCGGCTACGGCCGCGGCGGCATCCGCATCACCGGCGGCGAGGTGCTGCTGAACGGTCAGGATATCTTGAAGCTCGGCAGGAGCGGGCTGAGATCGCTGCGCGGCGCCAAGGTCTGCTATGTCGCGCAATCCGCCGCTGCCGCTTTCAACCCGGCCCATCGCCTCGGCGAACAGGTGATCGAAGCAAGTGTCGAGCACGGGATCATGAGCCGTGAGGAAGCCCGTGAAAGGGCGGTCTATCTGTTTCGCGTGCTGGGCCTGCCCAATCCCGAGAGCTTCGGCGAACGCTATCCGCATCAGGTCTCTGGCGGCCAGCTCCAGCGGGCGATGACCGCGATGGCGCTTTGCCCGAACCCCGAGCTGATCGTTTTCGACGAGCCGACCACGGCGCTCGACGTGACGACCCAGATCGACGTGCTGGCAGCCATCAAGCACGCGATCGAGGAAACAGGCATCGCCGCGCTCTACATCACCCATGATCTGGCGGTCGTCGCGCAAGTGGCTGACGACATCATGGTGCTGCGCAACGGCAAGACCGTCGAATACGGCACAGCCCAACAGATCATCGAGGCGCCGAAGGAGGATTATACCAGGGCGCTCGTTAGCGTGCGCGAAATGCAGCATGAAGAAGCCGTCGATCAGAGCAGGCCGCTTTTGAGGCTCGACAATATCAACGCCGCTTATTCCAATGTCCTTCAGGTGCTGTTCGGCGTCTCGATGCATCTGCCGAAGGGCCAGACGCTCGCCATTGTCGGCGAATCCGGTTCGGGGAAATCGACGCTCGCCCGCGTCATCACCGGGCTGCTGCCGCCGAGTGCCGGAAAGATTGTCTTCGACGGCGAGGAACTGCCGAAGGCGCTGGCGCAGCGTACCCGCGAGCATTTGCGCCGCATCCAGATGATCTACCAGATCGCCGATACCGCCATGAACCCGCGGCAAACCGTGCGCGATATCATCGGCCGGCCGCTCAGCTTCTATTACGGCATGCGTGGCCGCAGGAAGACCGAGCGCGTCGGCGAGCTTCTCGAACAGATTGAGATGGGGCCGCAGTTCCTCGACCGTTACCCGGCCGAACTCTCCGGCGGGCAAAAACAGCGTGTCGCCATTGCCCGCGCGCTGGCGGCAAAGCCGGATTTGATCCTTTGCGATGAACCGACCTCCGCGCTCGACCCTCTGGTCGCCGAGGGCATTCTCAAGCTTCTCATGCGGCTTCAGGCAGAAACCGAAGTCTCCTATGTCTTCATCACCCATGACATCGCCATCGTCCGCGCCATCGCGGATTCGGTCGCCGTCATGCATCGCGGCAAGCTCGTCCGCTTCGGGCCAAGACATGTCGCACTTTCGCCGCCCTTCGACGACTATACGGACCTGCTGCTGAAATCGGTTCCCGAAATGCGGATCGGCTGGCTCGAACAGGTATTGAAAACCCGCCGCATGGCAAGTGCCGGCAATTAGCTCCTGCCGCTTTTCTCATCTCAGGACGTCAAACAATGGCGACACGCCCCTTCTCCGTGATTGAAAACGAGTGGATCACCCTTGCCGACGGAACACGGCTTGCCGCCCGGATATGGATGCCGGAGGATGCAGGAGCCGATCCCGTCCCTACCGTTCTGGAATATCTCCCCTACCGCAAGCGCGATGGTACGTCGCCGCGTGACGAATCCACCTATCCCGTCTTCGCCGCGGCGGGCATTGCCGGCGTCCGCGTCGATATTCGCGGCTCCGGTGAATCCGACGGCGTGATCGACGGAGAATATACGCCGCGCGAACTCGACGATGCCTGTCAGGTGATCGCCTGGATCGCGCGGCAGAAATGGTCGAACGGCAATGTCGGCATGATGGGCATTTCCTGGGGCGGCTTCAACTGTCTTCAGGTGGCGGCGCTGCAGCCGCCGGCGCTCAAGGCCGTCATCTCGATCGCCTCCACCGTCGATCGCTACAATGACGATATCCATTACAAGAACGGCTGCCAGCTTTCCGCGCAACTGTCCTGGGCAGCGACGATGCTCGCCTATCAGTCGCGTCCGGCGGACCCGGCGATCCTGGGCGATCGCTGGCGGGAGCAGTGGCTGGAACGGCTGGAAGGTGAGCCCTTCTTCCTGGAGGAGTGGCTGTCGCACCAACGCCGGGACGCATTCTGGCAGCATGGATCGATTTGCGAGGATTTCACCAAGGTGCAGGTTCCGGCGCTCGTCATTGCCGGATGGGCCGACGGTTATCGCAATACGCCGCTGATGGCTGTCGAAGGCCTGGGGAACCGGGCGAAGGCCATGTTGGGGCCGTGGGTTCACAAATACCCGCATTTCGCATGGCCAAAACCGCGTGCCGATTTCCACGGCGAGGCGATCCGCTGGTGGAACCGCTGGCTGCGCGATGAAAAGAGCGGCGTGGAAGAACTGCCGCAAGTGCGCGCCTATATTCTCGACGGTCCGCGTCCGGCGCTGCGGCGGGAGCTTGATCCAGGGCGCTGGATTGCCAAAGCGGAATGGAACCAACCGGAGATGGAGGCGCTCCATGTAACGGAGGGGGGCATTCTCGAATTTGGTGCGCGACGGGAAAAAGATGCACGCGATATTTTCCTGAAGTCGCCGCTCGATCTGGGAACCAATGCGGGCGAATATTTCACCTTGAAGCCGGATGCGGAGATGGCCGGAGATCAGCGCGCCGATGATGCACGATCCCTCCTATTCGAAACGGATCCGCTGGCGCAAGCGCAGGATTTTCTCGGCCGTCCGGTTCTGAACCTCGATGTCAGCTGTGAGGAGAATTGGGCCAATCTTGCGGCGCGGCTGGTGGATATCCATCCCGACGGAACCGCGACCCGCGTCAGCTTCGGCGTGCTCAATCTCGCCCATCGCGAGAGCAATTCTGATCCAAAGGCCATGCCAAAGGGACAGAAAACCACGATCCGGCTTTTCCTCGACGCCTGCGGCTATCGATTCGGCAAAGGCCACCGCATCCGGCTTGCGCTTTCGACCGCCTATTGGCCGATGATTTTGCCGTCACCGAGCGATCCGGGCCTGACGATCGACACGGCAAGTCTTCAGCTCGATCTGCCGAAACTGGGCGCGCATGAGGAAATCGACATGCCGGAGCCGGCCAACCCCGATCCGTTGCCCCGCTATATCGAACATGAGCCCGCAGAAACCCGTCGCACGGTCGAAGGAGACCTCACCACGGGAAGGACGCATTACAGGATTTACGAGGACACCGGATTTTCGGAGCATCCGCAAACCGGGCTTGCCACGCGCCAGATCCGCGATGAGGATTGGTCGATTCTTCCCCACGATCCGCTTTCCATGTCGGGCATATCGACCTGGACATGCGAAATGCAGCGCGGCGACTGGTCGGTACGCACCACAAGCACCGCCCGTCTCGCCTGCACGGGAGATGACTGGCTGATGAGCGCCCAAGTCATTGCCTATGAGGGGGAGACACAGATTTTCGAAAGAAAATTTGAAAAGCGGATCGCGCGCGAGTTCATGTAAGAGCGTGCATGGGCGACGCAGACTATTTCCCCTTGCGCCTTTGCGTTTCGTCATGGTGCCGCGCTGCCGCCTCGCATCGGCGGCGGAATCCCTCGACTTCCGAAGCCGGAAGGTGCTCGATGCCAATGAAGCTGTTATGACCGGAGCTGACGCGGATCAGTTCGTCGAGCTTGGCCTGTATCGCCGCCCCGTCCCGATTCTGGGTGTTCTGGATGAGAAACACCATCAGGAAGGTGATGATCGTCGTGCCCGTGTTGATGATCAACTGCCAGGTATCCGAAAAACCGAAAAACGGGCCGCTTACCGCCCACACGATGACGACCAGGCAGCATAAGAGGAAGCACGCCGGGCGCCCGGTGGCGTTCGCCACTGCGTTCGCCACGTTTCCGAAAGCTCTTTCCATTTTGTATTCCCTCCTGCACTAGGCGGATCCGCTTTGTCGCGACATTAGCGACGATTCACGAAAATTTTCCAGCCGCTAACCGATGTCTCCCTGGGAGAATTTCAAAAACCTTCACAGAACCTGTTCACCCGTTATTGACAATGCGATTGAAATGGCCTATCTACAGGCCTCGATAGTTGTTTGCCGATATTTGTTTTTGCTAGCGCCTTGGCGCTTTCTTGACGAACTTCCCACTTCAATAATCGAGATGAAATGTTCTGCCGTGCGTCGTACGGTGGTAAACAGATGTTGCTATGGAAAGGGTTCGTTATGGCCACTGGCACAGTTAAATGGTTTAATTCCACAAAGGGCTTCGGCTTCATTCAGCCTGACAACGGCGGTCCGGACGTTTTCGTTCATATCTCCGCCGTCGAGCGCGCCGGAATGCGCGAACTCGTCGAAGGCCAGAAGATCGGCTTCGAGATGGAACGTGACAACAAGTCGGGCAAGATGTCCGCAGGTCAGCTTCAGGCTGCCTAAAGGTATTTTTCCTCGCCATGACCACGGATGTACTGGCATGCTGCAGAGGTGAATTCCAGAAAAGGCCAGGCATTTGCCTGGCCTTTTTGCTTTTCGTCGACCTTCATTGAAGGGCATTGCATAATGCCTTGAATCGAATCCGATTTAAGGTAAAAATTTATGCAGCAGATTTTAAAATGCTGCAGCGTCTTTTGCGCGTCTTGTAAGATGCGTGGCGCTGTATGAATTCCATACCGACAAGGACGACGCTCTATTGAGACACGTAACCGACAATGGTTTTGCCGAACGCCGCAAGGCAGCCGCCGAGGCCAAGCAGCAGCTCTTGAAAAAATTCGAGACCGCGCCGAAGCCGACCGACCCGGAAGTGGTCGCAAAGCAGGAAGAACGCAAGGCGATTGCCGCCGCGCGGGAAGCGCGGCGCGCTGAGCGCGAACAGTTGAAGCGCGAAGAGCGCGATCGCAAGCTTGCCGAAGCCGAAGCGCTCGCCAATGCGGCAGCCCTCGAAGCGAAAGCCAAGGCCGAGGCCCAGGAAGCAGAGATGAGCAACCGCATTGCGCGTGTCGTCGCCGACGATGCGGAACGCAAGGCCGAGCGCGATCGCCGCTATGCCGCCCGCAAGGCCCGGCAGCGGTAAACCCGCAAAACCTGGATGCCCAAGTTTAAAGGTAGCTGAAAGCATCGGCCCGAAGTTCGGAAGCGATTTTCGGAAAGCTTGATGTGGTTGCTCAATAACCTACAGCGCCCCCTGGCATCCAATGGATGCGTGGCGCTGTAGCCTGCCTTCAGCAACGGCTAATCCACAATACCATTTTTTTAACACCTGCCCGGCCAAGCTTTGCCGGATTGCGGGTTTAGCAACCTGTGACATCATCATCAGCGCTTGCCGGAGATGATGCTGCATTGCACCAGAAACATTGCTGCTATGCAGTATTGTGTGTTCCATCGCCGGAAAAACGCGTTAATATCGGTTTTACAAGATAGAGCTTCGCAAGGGTTTACCTCCTCCCAAACCTGCGCGACTAAGGCTGACACTCCTCCTCCCAGTCAGCCTTTACCAAACGACACCCGCCGCACCTCCTCCCGCGGCGGGTGTTGTTTTTTATAATGGCCCTGAGCACCAGCGTGACGCATTCTTCAGCTCATTCAGCTCATTCAGCCGCTTCCGCCCTTACCGCCTTCATGTCCCTGGCAGGTGGCTGGCCGAACATCCTGCAATATTCCCGCGAGAACTGCGGTACGCTTTCGTAGCCGACCGCGAATGCGGCGCTGCTCGCCGACATCCCCTGCGTCATCATCAGCCGTCGCGCCGCGATCAGGCGCAATCGCTTCTGGAACTGCAGCGGCGAGAGCGTGGTCATGGCGCGGAAATGGTGGTGGAACGAGGACGGGCTCATTCCCGCAACGGCGGCGAGACCTTCGACCCGCAATGGCCGCGCGAATTCGGCTCTCAGAACCCCGACCGCACGCGCGACGCACTGCGCATGACTATCCGGATAGCCAAGACGCCGAATGGCTTCCCCATGCCGGCCGGCCAAAAGCCAGTAATGCAACTCGCGTATAAGCTGCGCCTGCAGCACCGGCACCGAGGCCGGACGCTCGAGCAGGCGCATCAGCCGGAGCATCGCATCGGCCATCTCCGCATCGGTCGGTTCGACCTGCACCGTCACAATACCGGTAGCCGGCGCCGCTTTCATCTCCATCGTCAGCTCGGCAATGACGGCCAGATCAAGATTCAGGACAATCGAGAAATAGGGTGCGTCTGCGCTGGCGCGCGTGATCTGGCTCGCGATCGGCACATCAGCCGCAATCAGCAGCGAATCGCCGGCTTCGAACGCGAAGGTGCGCAAGCCCGTCGTGACCTCCTTGCTTCCCTGCAGCAGGAGACAGACAAGCGGTTGTGAGATCGCATAATCCAGGCCGCTCGGCGCAGTCGCGCGAATGACCGTCAGGCCCGGAATGGCCGTTGGGGCAATTCCGTTCGGATCGGCGTATTTCTCTGCATGTCGGCAAGCAGTCGTCAGCAGCGTATCGAGCATGCCGGAATCCTATTCGATATTCCGCCCTCCGCATACTGCCTTTGGAGGAATAGGCAAAGAAGGGCGAGATTTCGACAACGACGACGGAAGCCGCGCCCAATAGAACAGGCGCTCCACAAAAGAAGGAGTTGCCGCATGACCAAGATTGCTCTCATCACTGGGGCCAGCCGCGGGCTCGGCCGAAACACTGCCCTTGCCATCGCGCGCAGCGGCAGCGACATCATCATGACCTATCACAGCCGCCGGGAGGAGGCCGAATCTGTCGTCGCGGAGATTGCAGGCATGGGCCGCAAGGCGGTCGCCTTTCAGCTCGACACCGGCGACGTGTCCGCTTTCACGCCATTCTGCGAGCGCCTGCGCAAGGCGCTGCACGAGACCTGGCAGCGTGATACATTCGACCATCTCGTGAACAATGCCGGCCATGGCGACTACGCCCTGATCGGAGAAACGAGCGAAGCACAGTTCGACCGGCTGGTCGATGTCCACTTCAAGGGCGTGTACTTCCTCGCGCAGACGCTGCTGCCGTTGATCGTGGATGGTGGGCGCATCGTCAATTTGTCCTCCGGTCTCACCCGGGTGACCTATCCCGGCTATGCCGCCTATGCGGCCGTGAAGGGTGCGGTCGAGGTGCTCACCCGCTATATGGCCAGGGAACTGGGCGGCCGTGGCATCGCGGTCAATACGGTCGCGCCGGGCGCGATCGAGACTGATTTCGGCGGCGGCGCCGTCCGCGATAATCCGGAGATCAACAGGATTTTCGCTGATATGACCGCGCTGGGCCGCGCCGGTGTGCCCGACGATATCGGCCCGATGATCGCGAGCCTGTTGTCAGCCGACAATCGCTGGGTGAACGCCCAGCGCATCGAAGTATCGGGCGGTCAGGGTATCTGATCCGGACGATGGCATGTTTACGCATTGCGGATACCTCATCAAAATGACATTGGTAAACAGAATGATAAAAAAGTATAATTTTCGAGTCTCTGCTTAAACGGATAAGAAAAAGGCCCGCTGCATGGAGGAAAAGCAGCGGGCCATATCTATGAACACGGCTGGGAGGAGTGCGCCATATTCAGTATTGAGTTCAGGGAGGAGCCAAATCATCGAACTCAATGATTCGGATATAGCATAGGAATAAATAACAATCGATAAAATATATTGATGATGGTTATGGAAACCTTCCAATCCCAACATCTTGGGACGTCTCTATAGCAAATTCTCAAGCTATTCTTGTAGACGTTCTACATTTTAAAAGAATCTTTGACCCACTTCACAAGTCTTTTGATCTGAGATTGATTTAAGACAATATTGCGTCGCTTCAGCGCTTTGGATCACCCTTCGAAGGCATGGCTGGATGCGCCGCACTCTCGACGCCACCCGTGCGCCCTCGCCGGCATTTATTCTTGTTGCACCGCAAAAATACCGTTACTCTCCTGTCAGCTTCGACGTGCGGCACCGGTCACCTCCGGTGAAGCCTGACTGGTCCGGTGAGGCAATTTTTGTCCCCGCGTAAATCAATCTGAGGGTGATGCTTTCGTGAAAATCATAATCGAAAACACCGTCTGCCTGAATACCGGAGATGCCGCCATTCTCCTTGCCATCAGGCACATTTTGAAATCGACATGGGGAGAAGATCTGCGGTTTATGGTCTTCGACAGCCAGCCCGCGGTGGCCGCAAGGCTCTATCCGGAGAAGGACTATCCCGACATTGAATTTTATAAGCTCCTGTCGGAATCGATTTTCAAATATAGATACCACAACAATTTTCTGAAGAATGCGCTCAAGCCGCTTTATAATCGCATGGCGCTCCGGGCTTTGCGCCATTCTGGCGGGGGGCGCGCCATTACCCTGTTCGGCAAGGACGATCAACGCAGCCTGGGGATCTACAGGGATGCAGATCTGGTGATCACCACGGGCGGCACTTACCTCGTGGAAACGTACAATCTGGAGAAGCGTCTCAACCAGTTTCGCCTCGATGCGATCCTCGGCAAGGATCCGGTCTTCTTCACACAATCGCTCGGTCCCTTCAACAAGAGCTCCAATCGCAGTGCACTGAAACCGATCTTCGACCGCAGCCCTCTCATCCTGCTGCGCGACGCCCGTTCGCTGGAGCATATCCGCGATCTCGTCGACGATTCCCAAAAATGCCATGTCGTGGCGGACGCTGTATTCGCCCTCGCCGACACCGACAGGATTGCCGGCATTCTTGCTTCCGGGAAGCCACCGGAGAAAACGGGCCGTGTCGCCATTTCCGTCCGCCATTGGAACTATGTCAAGGACGGCGAAGGCGGCATGGGCCGATATATCGATTCGATACGCACCATTGCGACCGCGCTGGTCCGGGATCATGGCAAGCAAGTGACTTTCATCTCCACCTGTCAGGGCGTTCCCGAATATGCGCATGACGATTCCAAGACCGCACGGGCTATCCTGGCGGGACTAGACCCGGATGTCGCCAAGCATGTCGAAGTGGACGCAGCTTTCCATACGCCCGAGCAGCTGATGACACTGGTCAAAGGATTCGACTTCGTCGTCGCTACACGCATGCACATGATGATCATGTCGCTTTGCGTCGGCACGCCGGTTCTGCCGATTGCCTATGAGTTCAAGACCCGAGAAGTCGCCAAGCGGATCGGGGTCGCGGATATTCTCCTGGACATCGATACCGTAACGCAGGAGGAGGCACGCGGGAAACTCGATACATTCATCGATAATCTCGAGCAATATCGCAGAGCGAGCCTTGAAGCGGTGCTCCAAGAACATGCTTCGGCGATGTCCGCGACGGAGCTTCTCCGGCCGCTTCTCCCCGGCAGGTCAGCGGATGCTGCCCCTGACCTTGGAAAGCGCGGCGGACAAGGCGTTGCGCGGTTGCGGAAAGACGAGAATCAAGATCAGCGCGATCGCGTAGTTTAAGATAAGCGCCAGGGCGACGGCGAAAAGGTCGGAACGCGCGGTCAGCGCTTCCGGCAACAAATGATATCCCGCCCAGGCGAGTAATGCTGACAATATGAATAATCCCTGCACCATCAGGAAATCGGTGGCGGATACCGGTCCGACGCGCTTCACGAGAACGGCTAGAACCGGCACCCGCAGCACATAGCCGCTGATCGCATAGGCGGCGGCAACACCGACAGCCCCCCATTGCAAGCCGACGATAAAGGACAGGACCGTCGTCAGCGAGGAATAAAGGCCCCACCGAAACATCGTTTTCGTCCTGCCCTGGCAGATAAATATCCAGCCGGTCGTACTGGAAACGGGCTGGATGAGGCCGGCGATCCCGAGCCATGCGAAGATCGGCGCGACGGGCAGCCAGCGCTCACCGAAAAGAATGCCGACGACCTGCCCGGAGGTCAGGGTCAGCGCCGCGATTCCCGGTATGGTGATGGCCGCGAGCAACCAGTTGGTCCGCATATAGATGTCGCGGAACCGCGGTTTGTCGTCCTGAACCCGGCTCAACAACGGGATCATCACGCGGGTCAAAGGCTGATTGATGTTTTGCAGTGGAAACAGCAGAAGCTTGTAGGCGCGATCGTAATAGCCGAGCTCGACGGCGCCCGAATATTTGCCAATCAGGATGTTGTCGAGATTGCGGGAGAAGAAATTGACGATATTGAAGCCCGTCAGATTGGCGCCGAAGGATATGATATCACGATCGACGGCAAGTTCCGGCCTGTTCGGCGTCCAACCGGCGGCTCGCCAGGCTGCAAGGAGCGCGACGACGGCCGAGACCGCCGGCCCGATGACCAGCGACCAATATCCCATCCCCGCATAGGCGGCCGCGATAACGGCCAGAAGCCCGGCGACCGCCGTGATGACATCGTTGATGGCCAATTGTCCGAACTGGAGCTGGCGGTTCATCAATGCGAATGGCAAAGCCGCGAGACTGCCGAAAAACAGCGGCAGACCTGCGGCGATCGTGATCCCGGTCATGCGTATATCGCCATAAAAGGCGGCGACGGCCGGAGCAAGCGCTGCAACGATTATCGTACTGCCAAGACCGACAAGCGCACTGATCCAGAAAACCTGATTGAGCTGTCTTTGGTCGATCTGCTTGCGCTGGATGACGGCCTGCTGCAGTCCGAGGTTCTGGAAGAGCCCGACGAAAGCAACGATCGGGCCCACGGAAGCGATCAGGCCGAAATCTTCAGGCGCAAGCAGACGGGCCAGAATAACGACGGAGAGAAATTGCAGGCCCATCTTGATGATCTGCGCGCCCGCCGTAACGAGCCCGCCGCGTATGGCGATCCGACCGAACTGCCCTTGATCCGCGTTCACGCAGTTGCCTTTGCTTTGGCCAATTGCGTAACGATTTTCGCCAGACGATCGGCCTGTATCTCCGCGTTGAAATCGGCCTCGACCTTCCGTCGGGCAGCAAGCGAGATGCGCTCACACTCCGACGGATTTTCTGCAATCCATGCGAATTTTTCGGCTAACGCTTCGGCATCTCTTTCCGGCGCAAGAAAGCCCGTCTTTCGGTCTTCAATCAGTTCAGGGATACCGGAATGTTGGGTACTGACCACCGTCAGGCCGGCGGCCATTGCCTCCATGAGTGCAACCGGAATGCCCTCCATGTCGCCATCCGCCGCGGTGACGCTGGGCAGCAGAAAGACATGGGCCTGCCGCAGCGAACGCTTGACCTCACCATGAGGGAGGGGCCCGTGAAACGTCACGCGGTCCGCGATCCCCAGCTCTGCCGCCAATTGCTTCAGGCTGTCCAGGAGATTTCCACCTCCAATGACCGCGTAATTCCAGTGGAGGTCGGGATGCGTCTTCGAAAAGATGGCAAGCGCACGAAGCGCATATTCCATCCCTTTCTTTTCAGTCAGGCGACAAACGGAAATAAAGCGCAATGGACCCTGCTCCCGGGAGCGCCACGAATATTCGATCTCATCGACCCGCACGCCCATATGCTGCACCATGATCTGGGCTTCGGAAGCGCCGACATCCAGCAATGCCTTGCGGAAAACATCATTCACGGTTAGTTGCAGCCCGCCGCGCTCGAAGATCGACCTGTATTGCCACAGCTTTCCCTCATGCAGGGGAACGCCGACATCGTTTCCATGGAATATGGTGATCAACGGGACAGCGAGCTTCTTTCTCTTCAGGACGCGGGCGACGCGCAGTCCGTTGCCTCCGAAATGGGCGATGATCACATCGAAATTGCGGAGCTTCTGCGAAAACAGGACATCGATGGCCGTGGAAGATTTGTCCCACAGGCCTGCGGACCATCTTCGCAGATGTGGACGCCACCGTCCGGCGCTCCCCCACCAGCAGACTGTATTGTCGGACAGGATCTGCCAATTGCCCTTGCCGCCATCTTCATGGGGCATTAGCGCCTTTTCATTGCAGATGATTCCTACCTCAAAACCGCGCTCCAGAAATCCATTTACCTGATCCAAAACGAACGTTTCTGATAATGAGGGGAACTTGTCTACAACGACGCCAATTTTCATTCAGTGGTCTTCCAGTTCGAAAAATCTGCCGTTGCCTATCGTTATCTCCCGCTATGCCGCTTGTCTGGTGCTTTTGCTGGAAGCGCGATCAAGAATGTCGAGAAAAGTCGCAAACTGCCGCTCCGGGTCCAGTTGCGGGCGCTCCGAAAATGTTTTTGCCGCTTGCGAGAGCCGCTGATATTCACGGTCATCGTTCCAAAGCCGCCTGATCACTTCGACCCATTCCTCCAGCGGCGCATCGTAATCGAGCACCACACCACCATCGCCGATCGCCTCCGGCAATCCGCCGCGCCGCGATCCGACGACCGGGATGCCACTGCAATGCGCCTCCGACGCGACACGGCCCCACGCCTCCTCCCATTTGCTGGGCGCAAGCAGTATTTTGGTGCGCCCATAAACGGTCTTCATGTCGCTGGTACGGTTTTCCAGCCTGACGTTTTTGAGCGGCGCGATCGTCTGTTCGATCTGCGCCCGATGGTCCGCCTCAAGCTTCCAGCTCTCCACGATCAAAAAGGGAATGTTGGGGCATTGCTCGGCAATGCGCATGGCAAGCTCGAATCCCTTTTCATTATAGGGATTGATGAGGGTGACATATTCCGCAGTTGTCTGGGTTGTATAAAGATCGGGATCGATCGTCGGCGGGATGACCGTGGCGTCAATCCCGAATTCTTTCTTGTATGCCTCGGCGGTAAACTCGGAATTCGCGATATAATGGGCCGAAGGCAAATCGCGCAGATCGCCTGCCAATTCATGAAATTCGACGTTTCTCAGATACACTACCAGCGGAACATCGAGGGACTGCAGCGCCCTGCCGATCGGCACAGACTTATGACACTGCACGACCGCAACCTGCGGCCTCAGACGTTCCACGGCAAAGCCGACAGCCTCCCAGGGAAACCAGGCACGGACCACGGGATATCCGGGAAAATTGTCGATAGCCGCGCGTTGCCGAAGCAGCTTCATCTTGGCCCGCGCCTTGAAGCCGAAAACCCCGTCACCGAACAAAGCGGCCAATACGGACGCTTCATGACCCTGGGCGCGTAACTGCGTGACCAGGTGGTGGGTGCTCGATTGCACGCCACCATTGAATTCCGGATAATAACCGTTGCCGCCTGCAAACAGAACTTTCATGGATGTTTTCCTCGTTCTTCCTGGCGTCCTACACCAGCGCCTGCTCCTTCGGCGCAAGCGGGTCCGCCAACACGCTTGCAACCGCTTTTCTGCCAATGCTGTGATATTCGAGCCCATGACGGGCCATGACCTCGGGATCATAGAGGTTTCGCCCGTCGAAGATGAGCGGCGCCTTCAATGCCTCGCGCATCTGCTCAAAGGACGGCGCGCGAAAGATCTTCCATTCTGTTGCGATCAGCAGGGCGTCCGCACCCCGCAGCGCGGCTTCCTTGGTCCCACAAAGCAGCAAATCATCACGCTGGCCATAGATGTTCTGACATTCCTGCATTGCCTCGGGATCGAAAGCCTGGACCAAAGCGCCCGCCTGCCACAGCGCCTCCATCAGAACCCGGGAAGGCGCTTCGCGCATGTCGTCGGTATTCGGTTTGAAGGCCAGGCCCCAGAGCGCGAATGTCCTGCCCTTGAGATCGCCGTTGAAATAACGGTTTATCTTTTCAAACAGGACCGATTTCTGCTCGTCATTGCGCTCTTCAACCGCCTTCAGCACCCTGGGCTCGAAACCGACGCCTTCCGCAGTCTTGATCAGAGCACGGACATCCTTGGGAAAGCATGAGCCGCCATAACCCAATCCTGGATAGATAAAGTCATATCCGATGCGCGGATCGCTGCCGATGCCTCTGCGCACCGCTTCGATATCCGCGTCGAGCCGCTCAGCCAGATTGGACATCTCGTTCATGAAACTGATCTTGGTGGCTAGCATGCAATTGGCTGCATATTTGGTGAATTCGGCGCTGCGTACATCCATCATGATGATGCGATCATGATTGCGATTGAATGGCGCATAGAGTTCCCGCATCACTTTCTCGGTTTTTTCGCTGCCGGTCCCAATGATGATGCGGTCCGGCTTCATGCAATCGGCCACGGCCGAGCCTTCCTTGAGGAATTCCGGATTCGAGACGACGTCGAATGCGAGATCTTCGCGCCCCCGCTCCTTCAATATTCCCGCAATTTTGGATTTTATCCTGTCGCAAGTGCCCACCGGCACTGTCGACTTGCTGACGATGATCTTCGGCGCTTCCATTTCGCGTCCGATGACTTCGGCAACGGCCAGCACATATTGGAGATCGGCCGACCCGTCCTCGCCTGGGGGGGTCCCGACCGCGCTCATCAATATCCGGCCGTGCTTGACCGCCGCCGCTGCATCGGTGGTAAATCGGATGCGGCCCGCCGCGTGATTTTCCCTGACAAGACCATCAAGGCCCGGCTCATAGATGGGAATGATCCCCTGGTTCAGCCGCTCCACCTTCTCGGCATCGACATCCACGCATGTCACATCATGCCCGACCTCGGCCAGCACCGCCGCCTGTACCAGGCCGACATAACCAATTCCAAAAACTGTCAGATTCATCTCTGTCTGTTCCTATGCAAGGCGCCGGATCTTTGATCCGATCGCTATAGATCTTAAGCCAAAGGCTCAATATCGCTATACGGCATCGCCAAAAGGCGCAGAAATCAACACAATGAAAAATGCGGCTGATGAGCCGTATCAAATTCGATGTCGAACTGCCCTATCCAGAGGAATTTGTCACGTGCATTTCCAGCCGCAAGATGAACGGCACATGAACAACGATAGGAAAAAGATGCTGCAGCGCAATACAACATCTTTACGCCTGTGAAATACTTTGTGTGTTGGCTTCCAATAACAGTCATATTTTTGACGCATATTTTCAGGGCCGGCGGCTTCCGTCAGAACGCCAAAGCCGCCGGGAACGCTATCCTGCACACCATCACCCTACGACGACTCTGGGGTAATTCAAACAAATTGTGGGCGCTCGGCGTGTGATCGCTATCGCCCATCAGGCTATGCGCTTAATATGGAAGTGTCGTTTCGGGTTTGGGACGCACGCTTTCGAGTGGAGATGCGCGCCCTTCCAAGGCTGCCAAACTCCTGCAAGATTAGAGCTGGAGAAACGACCGCCACAAGCTCCAGGCGCCGAATTCGAGCATCGCGAGAAAGGTCAGTACCATGCCGACGGATCGGCCAAGACCCCATCCCGTCCGGAGAATTTGGGTGGCATGGGCGATCCGGCCCGCGACCAGGAGGGCACCCCCGGACCAGAGCGCTGCGCTGGGCATCCCGAGAACTTCCGCGCATCCCATCGCGAGCAGCGCGATTGGCACGGTCTCGGTATAGTTACCGTGCGCCCGCATTCGTCTCAGCAAGGTGTCATCACCGCCGCCCAAGAAGCGAATCCCGGTTTGCACGCGGCGCATGCCAACAATCCAGGTCAGCGGCACCTGCGCGATCACGAACAGGCCAACGAAGATGGGTGTGATTATGATCGGCAAGTTGCCCCCTCTTCTTCCCGACGCTGCGCAGGACCCACGCAATCAGCGAGGTCATGAAACGGCTCCGCATTCGGTAACTTGCGAATTGCAAGCGGTTCAATGGATAGCAGTGGAACTTGCGATTTGCAAGTCGAAAACAAGTTCTCTACATTGTCGTCATGGCGAAGAAGTTGGATGAATGGCATGGCTGCCCAATGCGGTATGCCGCCGCAATGATCGGTGACCGCTGGAAGCTGCTGATCCTCAGGGATCTCACATTGAAGGGCGCACGCCGGTATCGCGACTTCCTGGACGCGGGTGAAGGCATTGCGACGAACATCCTGGCGTCGAGGCTGGTCCAGCTTGAGGATGCCGGCATCGTGAACCGGGAGCAGGATCCCAAGAACGCCGCGCGCACGATCTACTCGCTCACCCCCAAAGGGACCGACCTTATACCGACACTGCTTGCGATGATTGCCTGGTCTGCTCAATGGGACCCCGAAACTGAGGTCCCTGCGAGTTTTGAGCGCGCTCTAAGATCGGACGCTGAAGCGCTCGCACATGAAATCAGGGATAAGTTGCCCCAGTTCGCTGGCGAATAGCGCGCTGGCAGAAGCCTAAGGCGCAGTGGCGGTGACGTGCAAGCGATCGCAGGAATCCCTCCTGCCTCTCCGCATCGTCCCCGCGTCAACCTTTTGAGTCCAGCTCACGCAGCAGAGCTTCGTGAAACCGGTCTGGCGCCTCGACCTGTGGGGAATGTCCAAGATCCGGGAATTCGACAAGCCTGGCGTTGGGAATTGCCGCGGCAGCCTTGCGTCCGAGTTCAGGATAATTGCCGAGACGTTTGGCGATATCCCCCGGTGCCCGGTTGGCGCCTGGCGCCGTGCGGTCCAATCCACCGATGAAGAGCACGGTGGGCGCTGCTATACGGCCGAACGCATGGACCACAGGCTGGGTGAAAACCATGTCGGAGGTCTGCGCCTGGTTCATGGCAACGATCTCCTTGCCTGGCCCGGCATACATCCCTGCAAGCATCGAGACCCAGCGGTCATATTCCGGCTTCCAGTTGCCGTTGTAATAGAAGCGCTGCTGATAAGCCTTGATGCTGCCGAAGTTCGTCTTCAACTCCCCCTGATAAAGCTGGTCGATGGTGGCATAGGGGACGCCCTCGGCCTGCCAGTTCTCAAGGCCGATCGGATTGACCAGCACAAGCTTTTCGACGGCTTCAGGATAATTCATGGCGTATCTCGCAGCCAACATCCCGCCCATCGAATGGCCGAGGACGATGGCACGCTCGATGCCGCGCGAGGCAAGCAACGCGTTGGTGTTGGTCGCCAGTTGATCGAAGCTGAATTGATAGCCCTCCGGCTTTGTCGATGCGCAGAAGCCGATCTGATCGGGCGCGATGACGCGATACCCGGCCTCAGTCAATTTGGTGATCGACCTTTCCCATGTCGCGCCGCAAAAATTCTTGCCGTGCAGGAGCACAACCGTCTTGCCATTGGCCTGGCCGGTCGGCGCGACGTCCATGAATGCCATCGAAAGATCCTTGCCTTGAGAGGACAAGGCAAAGCGCTCAACCGGATGGGGATAGGCAAAACCCTGCAATTCGGGACCATAGACCGCCGGCGGACTGGCGGCCAATCCCACAGGTGAAGAAAGACAGATGATCGTCGCAACAAGCACCGCTTTTGTTTTCATCGGATGTCCTCGTCCTCATAAACAATCGGCAGACCGGCGATAGCATTTTGTGCCCGGTTCTGTCTGCAGGCCAGCGCGTATATCGCATCATATGCGGTGGCGCTGTATTACATCTGCCTGTCCTTCACGTTCGATGGGCCGCCGGATCGTCGGGATTCTGGTTCCGAACGCCTCCTTCGCGTCAATGTTCCAGATGACCAGGCGCAGCGCCTCCATCGGAGGCGCTCTCAATTTTCCATACCGATCCGGATTCAGGGGATAATGCAGCTGCCGGCAACGGGAGGTCGGGTTTGACAGCCGGCACATGCCGCTGATTTCGTGGTGTTATGGGAACCTATATCCAAAACAAAGGTTGGTATTTTCCGCAGGCCGGGAACCTCGGCGAAGCTCCCGGTCATCGCCCAGCAATGGAAAGCCGCGTCGAATGCTGGATGTGAAAAAGGCTGGAGAAGCGTCGGTAAACGCTCCAGGGGGCAATAAGGATATCTGGTTCTTTGCCCGCGTCTTTCTTCTCGGGTCGGGCTTCGTCGCCGCCCTTTTCGCGTTGTAGCAACTCACCTATCTCATATTGCTCGCTTTCGGATCGGTCCTCGTGGCCGTGGTCCTCAAAGCCTTCGCCAATCTTATCCAGCGGTACACGCCACTGACAGCAAGCTGGGCGCTCGCCTTGGCGGTCGCCATTGTTGGCGTGCTGATCGCAGCTTTCATCTTCATGCTGGGCGCTCAAGTTAAAGTGCAGGTTGCTCAGTTGTTCGAACGCTTTCCCGAACTGATCGACAAGACAGAGGATGCGGCAGGAATCAGCGGTTTGCAGGAACGGATTGAAGACTATGCACGGCGGATGATCGACGGCACGTCCCTTGTCTCGCGCATCACCAATTATTCGTCGCTTGTGGCGAGCGCCGCCGTCGACATCGTGCTGCTTCTTGTGGCCGGCATCTATCTGGCAGCGAACCCCGATCTTTATCGCCGGGGTGTGATGCTGCTTGCCGCGCCCGGCATACGCCGCGAAGTCGCTGAGACGCTGACTGCCCTGTTCGATGCCCTTCGGCTCTGGCTCATGGGGCAGTTGCTATCGATGTTTCTCGTCAGCGTCCTGATTACCGCCGGGCTTTGGACCCTGGGGGTGCCATCGGCTCTCGCTCTTGGCCTGATCGCCGGTCTGCTGGAATTTGTGCCGGTTATCGGTCCAGTGCTTGGTGTCGTTCCCGCAGCCATTGTCGCCCTGTCGGAAGGTCCCACGACCGTTGCCTGGGTCATAGGCCTTTACGTGCTGGTGCAGCAGATAGAAGGAGCGGTTATCATGCCTCTCGTTCAACAGCAGACGGTCCAGCTTCCCCCCGCACTCAGCATTTTCGCCATTATAGCCTTCGGCTTGCTGTTCGGCCCTCTCGGCGTGCTGTTCGCAACGCCGCTGACCGTCGTCTGCTTCGTTCTTATCAAGAAACTGTGGATCCGAGATACGCTGCATGAAGATACCGATCTGCCCGGCGAGACGTAACGCGGGCTTTCTCATGAACATTTGCTGCCTTTGTCGGTTAGGACGATTTGCAACGCGTTATGTCGGAGACAAGGGATGAAACGATTTGTGCTTCAAGTCACGGCCCTGACCTTTCTGCTACTGCCGCAGGCCTACGCGGCCGAAGGCGACACCGCCAAGGCGGCCTTGGAGGGCAAGGGCATTACGGGAACCGTCACCATGACCCAGACCTCGTCGGGCATCATCCATATCGTGGTCGATGCCAAGGGTGTGCCGCCGGGGCCGCACGGCATTCACATCCATGAAACCGGCAAGTGCAATGCAGCCGACGGCTTTGAATCCGCCGGCGGACACCTCGCCCGCGGCCTCCAGCATGGTCTGCACGTTGAGGCAGGACCGCATCCCGGTGATCTGCCCAATGTCCATGTCCAGGAAGATGGCGTACTCCAGGCCGAGTTCTTCACCCGCGACTTTGCATTGGGCAGCGATGGGGAGCAGCGCCTCGCCGACGATGACGGATCCGCGATCGTGCTGCATGCCGGGCCCGATGATTACAAAAGCCAGCCCTCGGGCAAGTCCGGCGATCGCATCGCATGTGGCGTGATCAACGAATAGGACGCGCAATGGGCGTTAACACCCTGAACGACCAGAAAGGACTGACATGCAGACGAAACTTCTGGCAGAGAACGGCGGACAACGCACATTCGCGGTCGTCCTGGAAACAGGCGATGAATTGATGGCGTGCCTGAAGAATTTCGCCAAAAGCGAGAAGCTTTCCGCAGCTCAGTTTTCGGCAATCGGTGCGTTCAGCGATACGGTGGTGAGCTATTTCGACTGGGAAACGAAACAATATCTCCGAAATCCGGTAAAGGAGCAGGTCGAGGTCGCCTCGCTCAACGGCGATATTGCACTTAACCCCGACGGCAGCCCGGCCATTCATATCCATGCGGTGCTTGGCAGGCGCGACAGCAGCGCCATTGCAGGCCATCTGGCGGAGGCCCATGTCCGCCCCACCCTCGAAATCGTATTGACGGAATCGCCGGCCTATCTCAGGAAAAAGCACGATCCGGAGACAGGCCTGGCTTTCATCCGTCCTGAGGCGTGAGTGCGCTCAGGCAAGATCTCCGCCGTCAATACCGAAGACATGGCCGCTGACATAGGAACTGGCGTCGCTGGCGAGGAACAGGACCATTGCTGCCACTTCCGCCGGTGTCCCGACGCGCCGCATGGGATAGGGCGCGACCAGTTGCTCGGTCGTCACCTGCCAATCTCGCCTGACACGCTCGAGCATCGGCGATTCGATCGGACCGGGGGCAATCGCATTGATGCGAACGTTGCGGCCATATTCCTGCGCGGCGGCACGCGTCATGTGGATCACAGCCGCCTTGGAGGCGCCATAGGCGACGATGTTCGGAAAGGCATGGCGGCCACCGATCGAGGCCGTGTTGATGATCGAGCCTTTAGAACGTACCAGATGCGGCAGCTGGTATTTCATCGCCACGAAAACGCCGCGCAAATTCGTGGCTATCTGGTCATCGAAGCCGGCGATATCGGTGTCGGCAATCGGCGCGGGGGGCAGGTCAATGCCCGCATTGTTGAAGGCGATGTCCAGCCTGCCGTAGCGTTCCAGGGTTTCGGCGACGAAACGCTCCATCTGCGCAGCGTCCCGGACATCCGATTTGATATAGACAACGGCGCCGCCCTCCTGGCGGATACGCTCCTCCACCTCACGCCCCATGGCTTCACGCCGGCCATTGAACGCCACCTTGGCGCCGGCGGCAGCGAGGGTTGCGGCGGTCACCGCGCCGATGCCGGATGTGCCGCCAGTGATGATCGCAACCCTGCCTTCCAGCAGGCCGGGCATCTGTGCGGACGCAGGAGACGCGGTCAGTCCTGCTGCCGCGGTCGCGGTGGCGGCAAGCATGCCGGTGACGATGTGCCGACGCGAAAGCGTCGGATCGAAAGAATTCTGTTCGCTCATGGCTCGTCTCCTGATTGTTGACAAGAGAGGTTAAGTGAAAGCACCGCATCGATAAATTGGGGTCATCTTTCAGCACTTTAAAGTTTATGTTAATAGTGGATATGAGCCAGCCCAACGACCCCTTCTCCGGCCTTTCGGCCTTTCTGGCTGCGGCGCAGACCGGCGGCTTCACTGCGGCGGCCGCGCGGCTGGGCGTCTCGCCGGCAGCTGTCAGCCAGGCTGTAAAGGCGCTGGAAGCGCGGCTCGGCACACCGCTGTTCATCCGCACAACGCGGCGCGTCGGTCTGACCGAGGCAGGAGCAGCCCTCTTTGCCAGGGCAGCCCCGGCTGCGGCCGAGATGGCGGCGGCCATCGAAGCGGCAGGCGCAATGGGCAAGGAACCCTCCGGTTTGCTGCGCCTGACGGTGCCGCACATGGCGGTCCCGCTGATTATCGAGCCCACCTTAGGCATCCTCAGGCGCACGCATCCGAAAGTCGCGGTCGAAATCGCTGTCGAGGACGCCACCGTCGACCTGACAGCGCGCGGTTTCGATGCGGGAATCCGCATCGGCGAATATATCGAACCGGGTATGGTCGCCGTGAGGCTTACCCGCGACATTTTCTGGTCGGTCGTGGCGAGCCCCGATTATCTCGCGGAGCATGACCGTCCGCGACAACCCGAGGATCTGACCAGCCACGAGGCGATCCGCTACCGTTTTCCCAGCTCCGGCACGATCTACCGATGGGAATTCGAGCGCGACGGCAAAACACTTTCCGTCGATCCCCGGGGCAGCGTCATCGTCAATGACGGCGCGCTTCTCATTTCCAGCGCCCGCGCCGGCCTCGGCCTCGCCTATGTCGCCGATATCGCGGTGGAGACGGAACTTGCAACAGGCACCCTCATTCGGGTGCTGGAGCCGTTCCTACCGAAAACACCCGGCCTTTTCCTTTATTTTCCGCAACGCGCCCAAACCCAGCCGAAGCTGCGCGCCTTCATCGATCTGGCTAGGCAGGTGCTTCGCCCCTGACTGAACTTTTGAGCGGGCAGCCGCTCAAAGCGGCAGCGCGAATGTCTGCTTGACCGTCTGGCTCGGCACATCCGTCTTGACGTTCTGGATGCCATTCTTGCGAGTCAGATGGGTGGACTGGAATCGCCTGTAGTCATCGAGATCGGCCACCACGACGCGGAGCAGCGCGTCGCTTTCTCCGAGCATGATATAGCACTCGACGATTTCGGGAAGCCGCCGCATGGCAGCTATGAAATGGTCGATCGTTTCGGCATCCTGCGCCGTAAGCCAGACACGCGCGAACATCGATAACTGCAACCCCACCTTGGCCTGATCGACCACGGCGACATAGCGGCTGATGATGCCCGCATCCTCAAGCAGCCTGACCCGGCGCAGGCAGGGAGACGGTGATAACCCCACCCGTTTTGCCAGCTCAATATTTTGCAATCGTCCGTTCTGCTGTAACTCGCAGAGAATGCGCTTATCGATTTCATCCAGGATCATTGGATTCCACGCTTGGATTTTATGCATTTTCGGATCTTTGATGCCAATCATTGATGTATTTTTGGCATCTTCGCAACCTGATTGCCCGGCGGACCGGCTAGGCTGTTTCCGTGAAACGCCTGAGGGAGATAAGGGAGACGGCCATGGACTTGGAATGGATTGCCGCGGTATCGAGCTTCGCAGTCGCCATGGCGGGCACGCCCGGACCGAACAACATGATGGCGACGGCATCGGGCGCGAATTACGGCTTTCGCCGGACGATGCCCTTCATCTGCGGTGTCACGATCGCGGTGGCAGCTATCATTCTGGTCGCCGCCGCTGTGGGATCCCCCCTCATGGCCGATTCGCGGATGCGCGGCATCGTCAAGTGGGCAGGGCTGTTCTATCTTCTCTGGCTTGCCTGGCAGATCGGCAGCGCGCGGCCTGAAATGAAGAATCCCGGCGACTGTAAAGACACCGGGGACAGGCCCCTCACATGGATGCAAGGCGCATTGTTCCAGCTGGTCAATCCGAAACTATGGGCCATGGTCGCCGGAGCCGTGGTGGCCTATGGCAGCACGGCTCACGACCACGGCACCCTTGCGATCGCTCTCGGCTTCGCTTTCATCTTTGGGATAGCCACCTTCGCAAGCACCGCCGCCTGGACCTTGGTCGGTCTTGGCGCCGGGCGCTTCCTCCGGACAGAACGGGCAATGCGCCTGTTCAACTGGAGCATGGCCTTTATGCTTGTCATGTCATTGGTTCCTGTCCTGACTGAATGAGTGTTTGTCTTCATACAGCTGAACAATCCCCTACAGGCGGCGAAGGCGCCCCCCGGCGGCTAGTGCCTCGACATATTGCCGTTCGGCGGCAAAGGGGTGTAATTCCCACCCCACATGATCGAACCCGGTCAGCACGACGTCGTCATCCGACGTTGCGAAATGGGAAATAATATCGGCGATGACGACCATGCCGCTCGATGGGGCGACGTAAGGTTGCGACCCGAAGCGGGTCAGATCCTGGTCCAGTTGTTCATGCACCGAAACAGGAACAATGCGATGCGAGCGGCTCGTTTCCCGGGAGAAGCGTTCGAAACCGGCGGTATAATCGTCGCAGAAATCACCGAGATCCGGATAGGTTTTTATCAGTTCCGCACGCATTTGCGTGAATTTCGCACCGGATCGCACGCTCCAGATCTCGCGCGCCCGTTGCACCGCCTCATTAGACTTCCATTGGCCGCCCTCAAGCATGATGCGCGCCGGACGCCCCGTATTGCAGACGGCAACGATATCGGTCCTCGTTCCACCGGCGCCGACAGAGCGGCAATCGTTGAAGCGGATCACGAGATCACCCGCATCGATCATGGCGCCCGCACCTGCCGGCACGGTACCATTTCCCACGACCATGATGATGCGGCCGGTCTTCAACGCTTAACGTTCCGATGACAGGAGGATCTGCTTGAGCTGCTTTGTGCGCGAGCGGGTCAGTCGCGCAAGGCAGGAAGACACCAGCATCGGTTCCATCGTACCACCTCGCGCTTCGAGACCGGCGAGTTCGCACTGGCGGTCTCGGTAGCTGATCCAGGCGCGCTGTGCCTGTCTCAGCGCCTCCAGCGCGCTGCCTGAATCGCCATTGGCTTGAGGACCTGCCTTGTCCTTGGCCTGCATCGCCGCCACAACCTGCTTATAGACCTTGTTGAGCTCGGCGTCGGCTGCTTCATAGGCTTGGCTGGCACAGCTATCCATTTCCGCCTGCGTCAATGCATTGTTGCAATCAAAATTGTTCGTCTCAGCCAAAGCAGGCATGACGCCAAGAAAAAGCAGGCCGGCAACAGTTGCGTTTCTCATCATCACAATAAAGCTTTTCACCACATTCAGGGGCGAAACCAAAGGTCTGACACCCACCATATCGCGGGAACACTATTCTCTAAAGCCATTGGAGTCCCCCTGGGGATCAAAAATGTGAGAACTGGCGTGATCGCTCCGACAAATCGGCGTCGCCCTCATCGCAACGTATTTCAAGACCGGCTAGCCGGCAACAAACGCCTGCATTTGTTTTAGGCAAGCCAGAACCGGGCTAAGAGAGTGGCTTGACTGGCTTTTGAAAATACCTTCCACTGCACCAATCCTGAATTGGTACGCGGAATGGTGCAGCTTGAAACCCGCCCCCCATAACAATTCCAACTACGCGCTGGACCGCATCCGCGAACTGCTGACGGCAGGGCAGTTGGATGCTGAAGGGCGATTTTTGACCGAGCGGTCGCTGGCGGAAATGCTGGGTACCGGACGCCGTGCGGTAAGGCGGGCGCTGGAGGTTCTCGAGTCGGAGGGACTGATCTGGCGCAGGCAGGGCGCAGGGACCTTCGTGGGAGAAAAGCCCGAAAACCGGAACGTTCAATTCGATGCCCTTGTTGCCGGCACGGATTTCATGGAAATCATGGAAGTGCGCCTTCGCATCGAGCCTCAACTGGCCCAGCTTGCCGCCATGCGTGCAAAGCCGGGAGAAATCGATCGCATGCGGAAGCTTGCCCGCAAGATCATCGAAAGCGAGGACGCGGATGCCCGGGAGCTATGGGACGGCTCGCTGCATCGACAGATTGCACAAAGCGCAGGCAATCAGTTGTTCCTCAGCATCTTCGATGTCGTCAACCGCGTCCGCCAGGACGATGCATGGCAGGCTATCCGGGAGCGTGCCCGCAGCACGGGTGACACACTGAACCTCTCTTTCGCACAGCACCTCAGCATCATCGACGCGATCGCTGCGAAGGATCCAGCACGGGCAGGCGAAGCCATGCGCCAGCATCTCCTGATGCTGCAGGAGCGGCTTATTCGCGCGACATCGCTTGAATCGACCCTTGAACATGCAGGAGGCAATTCCTTCAGCGAGGCATCCTGATTGCGAGACGACAATCCAATGCCGGCAGTGCCGGCCAATAAGAAAACAGATCAATAAACCAAATCAGAGGGTAGAACATGAACAGACTGACGACACTGACGACATTGACGACGGCACTTCTGACGGTTGCTGTCATTGGCTTCCCGGCAACATCCGCCGAATTGCGCATCGGCATGCAGGACGATGCAGACGTTCTCGATCCCGCACAATCGCGTACCTTTGTTGGGCGTATCGTCTACACGGCGATGTGCGACAAGCTCGTCGATATATCGCAGGAGATGAAGATCGTCCCACAGCTTGCCACCGCGTGGAACTGGTCCGCAGACGGCAAAACGCTGACGATGAAACTGCGCGAAGGCGTCAAGTTCCATGACGGCACGCCGTTCAATGCGCAAGCCGTTGTCGCCACGATCGAGCGCAACATGACGCTTCCGGAATCCCGCCGCAAAAGCGAACTGGCTTCGGTGGAGAATGTGGAGGCGAGCGGGGAGTACGAAGTCAAGTTCACGTTGAAAAGCCCTGATGTAACGCTGCTGGCCCAGCTTTCCGACCGCGCCGGAATGATCGTCTCGCCGAAGGCCGCAGCGGAACTCGGCGCCAATTTCGGCAATCATCCCGTGTGCGCCGGGCCGTTCAAATTCGTCGAGCGGATCCAGCAGGACCGCATCGTGCTGGAGAAGTTCCAGGATTACTGGAACAAGGACCAGGTCTTCCTCGACAAGATCACCTATCTGCCCATCCCCGATACCACCGTTCGCCTTGCCAACCTTAGAGCCGGCGATCTCGACATGGCGGAGCGTATTTCCGCATCGGATGCCGCGTCCGTGAAATCCGACCCTGATCTCGCCTATGCCGATGTCATCGGACCCGGTTACATGGCGCTCTACGTCAATATCGACAATGGCCCTCTGGCCGATAATCCTTTCGGCAAGGACAAGCGACTGAGGCAGGCTTTCTCGCTGTCAATCGATCGCGAGGCGATCAGCCAGATCGTGTTCGAAGGCACCGCGATGGCTGGCAACCAGCCCTTTCCGCCGAGCAGCCCATGGTTCAACAAGGCGCTTCCGGTTCCCGCTCGCGACGTGGAAAAGGCAAAGGCCCTGATGAAGGAAGCCGGCCATGAGACCTATGAGATCGAGCTTCAGCACGCCAACAATACGACCCAGACGCAGATGATGCAGGTGATCCAGTCCATGGCGGCGGAAGCGGGTTTCAACGTCAAGCTCAAGGCAACCGAATTCGCGACCCTTTTGTCCGAGCAGACGGCGGGAAATTACGTCTTCTCCCGTTCCGACTGGTCGGGCCGCATCGATCCCGATGGCAATATCCACCAGTTCATCACCTGCAAGGGTGGCATCAACGACGTCAAATATTGCAACCCGGAGGTCGACAAGCTTTTGAATGATGCACGGGCTTCCACCGACGATGCCGTGCGCAAAGAGAAATATGACGCCGCCGGCCTGATTCTAAACGACGATATGCCGATCGTCTATCTGGGTCATCAGCCCTATGCCTATGCGATCGACAAAAGCGTAAGCGGCTTCGCGCCGTCACCCGACGGCATGATCCGCTTGGTCGGCGTTAAAAACGAAGACTGAGCTTGCATTAGTCCTAAATCGGAATCGATTTAACGATGAAATCGTACAATATTTCAAAGTGTTAGAGCGTCCGTTGCGTGTCCAATTGGACGCGCGGCGCTCTTCTCGCCGCACGGGAATGCCCCGTGCGGCCTCCCAAATATGAGGCGTTGCCATGCCTGTTTATATCGCAAAGCGCCTGCTGGTCGCGATCCCGACACTTCTGATCATCTCGATCTTTGTCTTCTCGTTGCAGAAGCTTCTTCCCGGCGACCCCATCCTGGCTATGGCCGGCGAGGAACGCGACCCCGCCACCCTGGCCTTCCTGCGTGAGAAATACCGGCTGAATGATCCGGTGATCATGCAATATTTTCACTGGCTGGGCGGGATTCTCACCGGCGATTTCGGCATATCGCTGCGCACCAATCAGCCCGTGCTGGAACTGATCGGCCAGAAATTACCGGTGACGATCCAGCTCGCGATGATGGCGATGTTTTTTGCCCTGGCGATCGGTATTCCCATGGGCATCCTCGCCGCGGTGTGGAAGAACACCGCCATCGACTATTTCGCCAACTTCGTTGCGCTTTGCGGATTGTCGCTGCCGAATTTCTGGCTCGGCATCATGCTGATCCTGCTGGTATCCGTGAATCTCGGCTGGTTGCCCGCCTCCGGGTATGAATCGATCTTCGTCGATCCGGTCCGGTCGATCAAGACGACGCTTATGCCGGCCTTCGTGCTTGGGACCGGGCTCGCGGCGCAAATCATGCGTCACACCCGCTCCTCCATGCTGGGCGTCCTGAGCGCGGACTATATCCGGACAGCCCGCGCCAAAGGCCTCTCGCCATGGACGATCGTCATGAGCCACAGTTTCCGCAATGCGCTTCTCCCCATCGTCACGATGAGCGCACTGCTCTTCGGAGAGCTCCTGGCCGGCGCGGTGCTGACGGAGCAGATCTTCACCATTCCCGGCTTCGGCAAGCTCATCGTCGATGCCGTCTTCAACCGCGACTACGCCGTCGTCCAGGGTGTGGTCCTTTGCACGGCCATCGGCTTCATTCTCATGAATCTCGTCGCCGATATCCTTTACGTCCTGTTGAACCCGCGCCTGAGGGTAAATCTATGACCGTGCTCGAAACCATCGCGCCATTGGCAAACCGCGAGCCCAGCCGCGCGTGGCGGAAACTACGGGCGAACAAGGGGGCCGTCGTCGGCCTTGTCATCATTCTCTTCTTTGCCGTGCTTGCCGCCATGGCGCCCCTGCTGCCGATTGCCGACCCGCTTGCGACGAGCTGGACGGCGCTTCGCAAGGCGCCGTCTGCCGCCCATTGGTTCGGCACCGACGATCTGGGACGCGATATCCTGTCTCGGATGATCTGGGGCGCTCAATCGTCCCTGCTTGCAGGCGTCGTTTCCGTCGTAATCGCCGTCATCATCGGCGTGCCGTTCGGCGTCATCTCCGGTTATTTCGGCGGCTGGGCGGATCTGGTGATCTCACGGGTCACGGACGCATTGCTCGCCCTGCCCTTCCTGATCACCGCGATTGCGCTTGCCGCCTTTCTCGGACCCAGCCTGATGAATGCGATGATCGCAATCGGTCTATCCGCGATGCCGATCTTCGTGCGGCTGACGCGTGGTCAGGTTCTGGCGGTCAAGACGGAGGATTATGTCGAAGGTGCGCGGGCGGTCGGCCTCGGCCATCTCGACATCATGTGGCGCTATATCCTGCCCAACGTCCTCGCGCCGATCATCGTGCAGGCGACGCTGACAGTGGCGACCGCGATCATCGCGGAAGCAAGCCTCTCATTCCTCGGGCTCGGTCAACAGGCGCCGGCGCCAAGCTGGGGATCGATGCTGAACGTGGCAAAGAACTTCCTGACGCAGGCACCCTGGATGGCGATGTGGCCCGGTGCTGCAATCTTTCTCGTCGTGATGGGCTTCAACCTCCTCGGCGACGGCCTTCGCGATGCGCTCGACCCACGCGAAGCATGAATTGAAAAAAGGACTGCAATCATGACTGAATTCACGACACGGCCCGAAATCCTCGGCACCTTCGGCGTCGTCACATCCACGCACTGGATCGCTTCTGCGGTCGGCATGGGCATACTGGAAAAGGGCGGCAATGCCTTTGACGCAGCCGTCGCGACAGGCTTCGTGCTGCAAATCGTCGAGCCGCATCTCTGCGGTCCGGGCGGCGACATGCCCGCCGTGATCTATTCGAAGAAGAAGGACAGGGTTGAGGTTATCTGCGCCCAGGGGCCCGCCCCTGCCGGCGCCACCATCGAACATTATACCGCCGAGGGACTGAAGCTCATTCCGGGTGACGGACTGCTTGCCACCGTCATTCCGGGCGCATTCGACGGCTGGATGCTAATGCTGCGCGATTATGGAACGATGAGCGTCCGCGATGTGCTGGAGCCGGCGATCTTCTATGCCGAGCAGGGGCATCCGATGCTGGCCCGCGTGTCCGACACCATCAAGGGGCTCGCCGACTTTTTCGAGAAGGAATGGCCGACCTCATACAAGACCTGGGTGCCCGGCGGGGCCGTTCCCGCGCCGCAGTCCAACTTCAGGAATCCGGTGCTTGCGGAAACCTGGAAACGCATCGTCGCGCAGGCCGAGGCAAGGACTGGCCGCGAGGAACAGGTCGAGGCCGCGCGCGATGCTTTCTACCGCGGCTTCGTTGCAGAGGCGATCGATGACTATCTGCGGGATGCCGAAATCATGGACGCCAGCGGTTCCAGGCACAAGGCTGTGCTGACCGGCGAGGATATGGCGAACTGGCGGGCGACCATCGAGCCGCCGCAGACCTATGATTATCATGACTGGACGGTCGCCAAGACGCAGGCCTGGGGGCAAGGTCCGGTGCTTCTCCAGTCCCTGGCGCTTCTGAAGGGCATGGACATCGGCGCCATGGATCCGGCAGGTCCGGATTTCGTGCATGTGGTCGTGGAGGCGATGAAGCTCGCCTTCGCCGACCGGGAGGTCTATTATGGCGACCCGGCGTTCTCGCAGGTGCCGACCGGGCACCTGCTGTCCGATGGCTACAACCATGATCGTCGCAAGCTGATCGGCGCTGAAGCGTCCCATGAATTGCGGCCGGGAAAGGTTCCCGGCTACGACCATCAATATGATCTCACCCTGTCGATGCTGAGCGAGATGAGTGGCACGGGTACCGTCTATGAACCTACGATGGCGCACCTGTCGGAAAAGCGCGGCGACACGGTCCACATCGACGTGATCGACCGCTGGGGCAATATGGTCTCGACAACGCCCTCGGGCGGCTGGCTGCAGTCTTCCCCTGTCATTCCCGACCTTGGTTTCGCGCTCAATTCGCGGGCCCAGATGTTCTGGCTGAAACCGGGCCTGCCCACATCGCTGGCCCCCGGAAAACGGCCCCGCACGACCCTCACGCCATCGCTGGCGCTTCATCAGGGACGACCGACCCTCGCTTTCGGCACCCCCGGCGGCGACCAGCAGGACCAATGGCAATTGCCCTTCTTCCTGCGCTACGTCCATCACAAGAAGAACCTGCAGGCGGCGATCGACATGCCCCTCTTCCACACATCGCATTTTCCCGGCTCGTTCTATCCCCGCACCAGTTCGCCGGGTGAGATCATGGTGGAAAGCAATATTGGAGCTGGTGTGCTCGATGAACTCAGACGCCGCGGGCACAAGATAACGGTGGCCGATCCCTGGTCGGTCGGCCGCCTGACGGCCGCAAGGCTGGACAAGGACGGGCTCATGCGTGCCGCTGCGACCCCACGCCTGATGCAGGCATACGCGGTAGGAAGATAAAGTCCATGGCCGACCTGCCCATTTTGTCCGTCCGAAATCTCACAACCTCATTCCTGTCGGGCGGTGTATGGAAGAGTGTGGTTCGTGATGTTTCCTTCGATGTGCGACCGGGCGAGACGGTTGCAATCGTCGGGGAAAGCGGCTCCGGCAAGAGCGTCACTTCGCTTTCCATCATGAGGCTTCTGGCGCCCGGTTTTAGCCGAATCGAAGGCAGTATCCTGCTCAACGACAGGGACCTGCTCGCGCTTTCCGAAAAAGAGATGCGTGGTGTCCGCGGCAACGAAGCCTCGATGATCTTCCAGGAGCCGATGACCAGCCTCAATCCCATCTTCACGATCGGCCGCCAGATCTGCGAAGTCCTGACGCGTCACAAGGGCATGTCCCGGCAGGAGGCACGCGCCGAGACGATACGTCTGCTGGAGAAGGTCCGGATTCCGAATGCCGGAGCGCGCTTCAACGACTATCCTCACCAGTTCTCGGGAGGAATGCGGCAGCGTGTCATGATTGCCATGGCACTGGCCTCCAGACCCAGGCTCCTCATCGCAGACGAACCCACCACGGCGCTTGATGTCACCATTCAGGGGCAGATCCTCGACCTGATCAAGGTTTTGCAGGAAGAAGAGGACATGTCGGTCCTCTTCATCACACATGACATGGGTGTCGTGGCGGAAATCGCCGACAGGACCGTGGTCATGTATCGTGGACAGCAGGTCGAGGCCGGGCCGACCGACGAGATTTTCCAACGGGGTCAGCACCCCTATACGCGCGCGCTCCTGGCCGCCGTGCCCAGGCTCGGCTCGATGCAGGGCCGAAAATGGCCGACGCGCTTTCCCGTCGTTGACATAGCTACCGGTGAAACGATGGAACCGTCTGAGGTCGCCGGCACCGTCGCCAGGGGAATGACACCAATCCTCGCTGTGAAGAATCTCGTCGCGCGCTTTCCCGTTCGTTCCGGTATTCTCGGACGCCAGACAGGGTCCGTGCACGCGGTTGAAAACCTCTCCTTCGATCTATTCCAGGGCGAGACCTTGTCCCTTGTCGGCGAATCCGGTTGCGGCAAGTCGACGACCGGCCGGTCTATCCTGCGGCTGGTCGAGCCGACGGACGGCGAAATCCATCTCGACGGCTATGATATACTGCGCCTGGATCAGCCAGGCCTGCGCCGCATGCGCAAGAGCGTCCAGATGATCTTTCAGGACCCCTTCTCCAGCCTCAATCCTCGAATGAAGGTGGGATCCACCATCGCCGAACCCTTCGTCAAACACAAGCTCGGGACAGCAGGTCAGGCGCGCGAAAAAGCTTGTGACCTTTTGGAACAAGTGGGTCTCTCCAGTACAATGATGGACCGCTATCCGCACGAATTCTCCGGTGGCCAGCGGCAGCGCATCGCCATAGCCCGAGCACTTTCGCTGGATCCGAAGGTCATCGTTGCGGACGAAAGCGTCTCCGCACTGGACGTCTCGATCAAGGCGCAGGTCTGCAATCTGCTCCTTGATCTGCAACAGAGATTGAACCTTGCCTTCCTGTTCATCAGCCATGACATGGCGGTGGTGGAACGGGTAAGTCATCGCGTGGCGGTGATGTATCTTGGTGAGATTATCGAGATCGGCCCTCGTGCCGCGATATTCGACAATCCTCAGCACGACTACACGAAGAAATTGATGGCGGCGGTTCCGGTGCCGGATACCGCTCGCCGGGGAATCCGCCGCAATATCTCCAATGACGAACTCAGGAGTCCTGTCCGTCCGGTCGGCTATCAGCCTCCGGCAAGAACATACCGCCATGTCTCGGAAGGCCATTTGGTACAGATAGCGTAATTGGAACGGCGGCTCGGTCCGCCCGATGTAGCCGGCCAACCGGCAATGCGCACGGCAAGCTGGCGGGAGGGATCAACCCAGCGCTGGCAGAGTACCCGGCAAAACCCCTCATGCAACACCTGGATCGCGAGCTTGATTAGATCAACTTATCTGATATGGATCGGGTTGAAATGATCTGAGGACATCGCCATGAGCAACCGGTTTCTGATGATAACCCCGGATAACGGGAAGGAGGTTTTGAAATGCCTCTCGGCTCCGGCGCGCCTGTCGATGCTGGAACTGCTGCATTCGCGCGGGTCCCTGAATGTCAATGAGATCGCTGATATTCTGGATTTGCCGCAATCGACTACCTCCACCCATCTCAACCTGCTCGAAGAGGTCGGCCTCATCCGCACGGAAGTGCAGAAGGCGCGCAAGGGCAATCAGAAGATCTGCCACGCCGTACACGAGGAGATCGTGCTGTCCTTTGCCAGCCCCGCAAGGACGGCCGACGAGGCGATCGAGGTCGCCATGCCCGTCGGCCTTTACAGCGGCTACGACGTCGCCGCGCCCTGCGGAATGTGCGCGCAAGACGGCATCATCGGGTATCTCGACAATCCGGATACCTTCCTCACCCCCGACCGGATGAAAGCCGGATTGCTGTGGTTCACAAGGGGTTACGTGGACTACCAATTCCCAAACAATGCCCGGATCAAGGGGACGGAGGTCAGGGAACTGGAACTGATCCTGGAACTCTCGTCGGAGGTTCCAGGCACCTCCGACAACTGGCCGTCTGACATCACCGTATCGATCAATGGCAAGCCTGTCGCCACCTGGACATCGCCAGGCGACTTTGGCGACCGGCGCGGAAAATATACGCCGGACTGGTGGAAGCTTCGCGGCAGCCAGTATGGTGTTCTGAAGTGCTTTCGCGTGACCTCCAGCGGCACATTCATCGACGGCGTACGCGTTTCAGACGCAAGCCTTGGGGATCTCGATCTCCTCGGCCACAGGTCCATCCGCCTGCGGATCGAGGTGCCCGAAACGGCCGAGCACCCCGGAGGCATCAATATTTTCGGGCGAGGCTTTGGAAATTATGATCAGGACATCGTTCTGCGACTGAAGACCTGATTTCCCCGGGCAAGACCGGTTGACGTCCGCTTGATCGCGTGTAACATATCTCCAATAATGATATATATCTGATTTATAGATATAGTGGGAGAGAAAGCATGCGGGCAGGCGGAACCGTTCACAGCGGTTACATCATCAGCACCATTGATCCACGCCTTTACGGTTCGTTCATCGAGCATCTGGGCCGGGCTGTCTACACGGGTATCTACGAGCCCGATCATCCGACGGCTGACCGCAACGGCATGCGCCAGGACGTCATCGATCTCGTTCGCGAGCTTGACGTACCGATCGTCCGCTATCCCGGCGGCAATTTCGTTTCGGCCTATGATTGGGAAGATGGCATCGGCCCTCGCGACGAGCGCCCTGTTCGTCTGGATCTCGCCTGGCACAGTTCGGAGTCCAATCAGGTCGGCATCCACGAATTCGCCGATTGGGCCGAAGCTGCCGGCACCGATATGATGCTCGCCGTCAATCTGGGTTCGCGCGGTCTCGATGCGGCGCGCGCCTTCCTCGAATATGTGAATCACCCGGGCGGCAGCTATTGGTCGGACCTGCGCCGCAAGAACGGCCGTGAAGCACCCTGGGGCGTCAAGATGTGGTGCCTGGGTAACGAGATGGACGGCCCCTGGCAGATCGGCCAGAAGACCGCTGAGGAATATGGTCGCATCGCCTTCGAAACCGCAAAGGCCATGCGGGCCTTCGACAAGTCGATCGAGCTCGTTGTCTGTGGATCGTCATCCCCCAGGATGGCCACCTATCCGGCCTGGGAAGCGACAGTTCTCGACTACACTTATGATTCCGTCGATTACATCAGCCTTCACATGTATTTCGACAATCATGCGGGCAATACGGCCGATTATCTGGCGCAGAACGCCCGGCTCGACGACTATATCGGCACCGTCGCCGGCGTCATCGCATACACCAAGGCAAAGAAGCGCTCGAAGAAGAACGTCTATATCAGTTTCGATGAATGGAACGTCTGGTACCATTCGCGCGAAGCCGATAAAAAAGTTCTGGAGGGCGGCGATGGCTGGCCTCATGCGCCAGCGCTCCTGGAGGATATCTATAATTTCGAGGATGTGCTGCAGGTCGGCTGCATCCTCAACACCTTCATCCGCCGTTCGGATGTGGTGAAGGTCGGCTGTCTGGCCCAGCTCGTCAACGTCATCGCTCCCATCATGACGTCAGCCGGCGGCCCGGCATGGCGCCAGACGACGTTCTTCCCCTATTTCTTCGCCTCGCATTTCGGACGTGGAAAGGCACTCCAGCTTTCCCTCGACTGTCCGACCTATTCCACCGATTTTGCCCAAAACGTGCCCTATCTCGACGTCTCGGCGGTCGAGACCGACAAGGACGGCGCCCTGACCTTCTTCATCGTCAACCGCCATCAGGAAAAGGCGATCGAATTCGACCTTGCCCTGCAGGGTTTCGGCGAGCGCAAAGTCATCATGGACAAGGTGATCGAGGGGCACGGACTTCGTGATGTCAACGGGCCGGGACGCGAAGCGATAGCGCCGCGCGACGGAACGGGCGCAAAAATATCGGACGGAAGGCTTACCCTGGCCATCGCCCCGCTAAGCTACCGGATGATCCGGCTCGGCACGTGAGGCAGGACGGAGGGTCGGGAGGAGAACCCATGTCGGCATCGATCGAGATCACCAATGTCAGCAAGAATTACGGCACACTGACAGTGCTGGACGACATTTCGCTCTCCATAAAACCGGGTGAATTCGTCGTCTTTCTCGGCCCGTCGGGCTGCGGCAAGTCCACGCTTCTGCGCATGATCGCGGGTCTCGAGGACGTGACCGCAGGGACGATTTCGGTGGGCGACCAGCGGGTCGACACGCTTCCTCCAGGCAAGCGCGGCGTCGCCATGGTCTTCCAGTCCTATGCGCTTTATCCGCATATGACGGTTGCCCAGAACATGTCTTTCGGTCTCGAAAACATCAAGGTGTCGAAAGAGGAGATCCAACGGCGTGTCCATCTCGCCGCCGAGACGCTGGAAATCGCCCATCTGCTCGACCGCAAGCCCCAGAAGCTTTCCGGCGGCCAGCGGCAGCGCGTGGCGATCGGCCGCGCGATCGTCAAGGAGCCGAAGGCCTTTCTCTTCGACGAGCCGCTGTCGAACCTCGATGCGGCCTTGCGGGGCCGCACCCGCCTGGAACTCGCCCAACTGCACGCCCGGCTCCGCAGCACCATGGTCTTCGTCACCCACGATCAGGTGGAGGCGATGACGCTCGCAGATCGTATCGTTGTCATGCACAACCGCAAGATCGAGCAGATCGGCACGCCGATCACTATCTATCGCCGGCCGGCGACACGCTTTGTCGCCGGCTTCGTCGGCTCCCCGGCGATGAATTTCATCCCGGTTCAAAACATTTCGCAAAACGGGAATGGCGTTGCGATCGACGCGTCCGGCCTTGGAATACTCAATGCCGAACTCCATCTGCCGACTGCTTTTTCTCCCGAAGGCGCCGCGCTCGGCATTCGCGCGGAGGACATATCTGTGCTTCCCGCTGGCCAGTCCGGCATTCCGCTCATCGTCGAAGTGGTCGAGCGCCTCGGCGATCGCACATTGATCTATGGCCGTCTTTCCGATGGCACGAAATTGACAGCCGAAGCCGACGGCCGCGCGCAAGTCAATGCCGGCGACAGGCTCGAGATCGCACTCGATATATCGGCCATTCATCTGTTCGGGGCCGACGGTGTCGCTCACCATGCGGTGGGAGGCTGACATGGCCGAAAGTTATCGCCGCAGCCATTGGGGCCATGCCGTTTTCGTCCTGCCATATCTCACGATCTTCGCCCTGCTCCTTGCCTTCCCGCTCTTCTGGAGCGTGTGGCTCAGTCTTCACAAGGTGGATTTGTTCGGACCGGGGCGGTTTGTCGGCCTTGGCAACTACGCTAGGGTCCTGGCCGATCCGGTCTTCCTGCAGGCGTTCCGCAATACGGTCGTGTTCGTCGCGCTCAGCGTTCCCACCCTCGTGGCGCTCGGCCTCTTTCTCGCCCTGGCGCTGAACCGGACCACCCGCGCCGCATCGTTCCTGCGCGGGCTTTTCTTTTCCTCCTCCGTGCTGTCGGTCGCCATCGTGACGCTGATCTGGCGCTTCGTCTTCATCCCCGGCGAGGGCCTGATGCCGTTGATTTTCGAGCAACTCGGCCTGCAGCCGATCAACTTCCTCTCCACCGCCGGCTGGTCACTCTTCTCGGTCGGCGTGGCAACGGTCTGGTGGTGTATCGGCCTGCCCATGATGCTCTTTCTAGCAGCACTCCAGCAAATTCCGGGCGATCTCTACGAGGCCGCGGCGCTCGACAATGCAAGCCCCTGGCGCGTGCTGACACGGATTACCCTTCCATCGATCGCTCGAACGGTCATGCTGGTGACGGTTATCCAGATCGTCATGCAGTTCCAGTTGTTCGGCCAGGCACATCTGATGACGAATGGCGGCCCAAGCGGCACGTCGCGCCCGCTTGTCATGTATATCTACGAAGTGGGTTTCGTCCGCTGGGACGTCGGCAAGGGGGCGGCGGCTTCCGAGCTGCTCTTCCTCATCATCCTTTGCGCCGCCATGGTCCAGTACGTCGTCTCGACCAGAAAACCCGAGGTTGCCGAATGAGCCGGGATACGACCTACAGGCCCGAAGCCTCACGCGCCAGCCGGCCACTCCTGTGGATCGCCACCCTTCTGGCGATCGTGACGATGGCGCCCGTCGCGTGGCTGGTCGGGCTCTCGATCAAGGACAACCGCGAACTCATGCTCGGGACGGAGTCGGTTTTCCGGGTGCCCTATACGCTCATCAACTATATCAACATCCTCTACTCCTCCCAGGCTTTCGGCTGGTTCTTCAACAGCATGGTGGTCGCCATCGGCCAGACGCTGGGCGTGCTCGTCCTTTCTTCCCTGGCCGGCTACGCCTTCGCGCGTCTTGAATTTCCCTTCCGGCGGACGATTTTCGTCATCGTCCTCTTCGGGCTCGCCGTGCCGGAACAGGCCGTCATCATCGCCCGCCATCAGATGTTCAACTGGTTCGGCCTGCACAACACCCATATCGGCCTGATACTGCCGGGCTTGTCGTCCGCCTTCGGTGTCTTCCTGATGACCCAGTTCTTCAAGGCGATCCCAAGGGACATCGACGAAGCGGCGCTGCTCGACAACGCCTCGCAGTTGCGCATCTTCTGGAAGATCATGCTGCCGCTGACCCTGCCGGCGCAGGCGACGCTTGGCATCTTCACCTTCCTGCACGCCTGGAACGATTACTGGTGGCCGCTGATCTCGGCCACAAGAAAGGAAATGTTCACGATCACCATCGGCATCGCCTCATCACAACAGAACTTCGCGCAAAGTGAAGGGCTCGGTTTCCTCAGCGCGCAGGCAGTGTTCGCCAGCCTGCCGGTGCTGATCGTCTACATGATTTTCCAGCGCCACATCGTCACCGCGGTTTCCGGCGGCGCTGTGAAATGACCTCTGTTCCGGTCGGGAGGAGCTGGCCGGAACAGTTTTTAAACAGAAGGGGCGGAAGCCCCACCAAAGGGAGAGGTACTATTATGAGACATTTTCTTCTGAGCACGGCAGCAGTGATTGCTTTGAGTTGGGCCGGTGCTGCCCAGGCGCAGACAACGATCCAGCTTCAACGCTTCTTCGGCGCTTGCGAGCCTGACTATGGCAAGGTCACCGATGTCTCGTCCGCCGTCGGAGAATGCGGCATCATCACCTCGCTGATCAACAAGTTCGAGGCCGACAATCCCGATATCGACGTCAACGTGACCACTGTCAAATGGCCAGGTTACGATCAGTTGAATGCCCAGCTCGCGTCCGGCGCCGCACCCGATGTGGTGTCGATCCATTATTCCGCGATCTCGGATTATCAGGCGCGCGGCCTGATTGATTCCGTCGACGAAATACTGGCCGCGCAGGGCATCGCCCCCACGAGTTTCACGGAGGCGGCACGCGGCGGCGTCACTAAGGAAGGCCAGATGTTCGGCCTGCCCTTCGACAACTGGACCATGCTTTTCCACGTCAATCTCAATCTCATGAAGGAGGCCGGCCTCGTCAACCCCGACGGTACGCCTATTTTGCCAACCTCGGTCGACGAGTTCTTCGCACAGGGCAAACAGTTCAAGGAAAAAACCGGCAAGCCCTATCTCGTGCAGATCCTCGCCAATGAAACCGCGGTTTACGCCCGCATGCTCTACACCTTCCTGCAGCAACAGAACTCCGACTTCTTCGCCGATCCGACGAAAATCAAACTGAACACGCCGGAAGCCAAATCGGTCGTGGAATTCATGAAGCGGATCAACGATGAAGGACTTACGACGCTCGGCCTCGACTATGCGGCCGCCGTTTCCGCCTTTGCCCAGGGCGCCGGCGGCATTGCCGTAAACGGCACATGGCTGATCGGCGACTTTGTCGCGCAGTCGCAAAAGAGCAACACCGCGCTTGCGGGTGGCTACACCGTCTATCCCGTCCCGCAGCTCTTTCCAGGGCGTGACAGCACCTATGCCGATGGCCATAGCTGGGTCCTGCCGCACAAGGACCGCACGCCGGAGCAGACCGCAGCCATCGGCAAGCTCTTCAAATTCCTTGCCGATAATGATTTCCAGTGGGCTCGCACCGGACATCTGCCTGCGGTCAAGGCGGTCTTCGACACGCCGGAATTCAAGGCGCTGCCCTTCCGCGGCAATATCGCGAAAATCGCTGAGACGGGCAGGTCACTGCCCGGCGCTGTCCAGCGCCAGTTCCCCATACAGGCGATTCTCAGCGAGGAACTCGGCGCGGCCATCAATGGTGACAAGTCGGTCGATGAGGCCCTGAGCAGCGCGGAAAGCCGCATCAACGACCTCTTGGCGAACATCTGACGTAAAATCAGGCGCGATCCCGGGTCGCGCCTGTCGTCTATCTTCATGGCCGGCCGGTTGTCTTGTAGTCGTTATATGCGATCACCGGAGGCTCGGGCCGGGCTTGAGGGCGGACCGTTGTCGCAATGGTTGTTCAGTGGCCTTGCGGAAGCCGGGTTGCCGACGATTTGTATCGAGACACGGCACGCGAAGGCGTTCCTGACAAAGGTTAACAAGACCGATCGAAACGACGCTCGCGGCTTAGCCCGGATGATGCGCGTCAACCTCTTTCGACCGGTTCATGTCAAATGCTGGCGAGCCAGAAGAGTCAGCTACGGGGCTGAAGCAACGCCAGAACGATAGTTGATGCCGCCAAAACGGCTGTAAATGTCAATGGCGCTGAGGCACCATAGTGATCGACCATATAGCCTCCGAACAGCGCACCTATGCTGATGGCGACCTGGAACGAAACAACCATTAGGCTGCCAGCAGCCTCCAAGGCGTCCGCTGCACCCCGGGATAAGTTGGTAGGCAATACCACCGGAGCCATCCCAAAAGCGAAACCCCAAAGTGCAACCAGGGCAAACGCGACGCCGCTATGTGCACCCCAGAGTACAAGAGCAAGCGCTGAAAACGCCATTATGGCGCCGGTGACAGCGAGCGCCACGCGGATATTTGCGTCCGCCAGTCGGCCGCCGGCGACATTGCCGATCACAGCGGCGATGCCAAACCCGAGGAGCGCCAAGGCAATCGGCCCGGTGCCAAGCAGCGTCACTTGTTCCAGGAAGGGCCGCACGTAAACCGAGCCGGCAAAATGTCCGGTCATCAGCAAGAGGATGGCAAGCATTCCCAGTTGAACTGTGCGCCGTTTCGTCAGCCGGAAGACGTCGGAAAGACTATTGCTTGTGCTTGCGGGTAGCGTCGGCAAGCTAAGTATTTGCAGCAGCATCGCAATCGCTGCGAGCCCTGCAGTTATGGCCGTAGCGGCACGCCAGCCGAGCCAATCGCTAATCAAAGCACCCATAGATGGTGCAGCTATGGTGGCAAGAGAGACGCCGAGGGTGACTATAGCCATACCCCGACCTGTCGCATTGGTGCCAACCAATCTCGCCACGACGGCAACTGAAAGCGCCCAGAAACCACTGAGCGCGATGCCCAGCCCCGCTCGGCCCAACAACAATAGCCAAAAATCCGTCGCGAGCGCGGCCACGAGATTGGAGCCGATAGCCAAGGCACTTAGGCCAACCAGGACAGTCTTCCGGTTCAGTTTGCCTATGAGAACATTGCTCAACAAGGCCGCCACCGCGCCAACAGACGCCGTGGCGGTGACAACTTGACCGGCGGTTCCCTCGCTGACGCCAAGATCACGCGCCATTGGTGTCAACAGACCTGCCGGCAGGAATTCAGCCGACACCAACGCAAAGCTTGTGGCTGCCATTGAAATAACGGCAAACCAGGTCGTGGGAGTCCATGTATTCGAAACGGTAGAATCGACGCCAATCGCGGCGTCAAGCTGTGATGTTGTGTCCGTCATTGAAGTACCTCCAAGGTTTGGAGGTCTTAATAGCGGAGTCTTCCAGGATGATATGTATCCTAAAGTCCGAATTCTATGTCCGTTCGTCCGGAAATGGTGCGACGCACAACACCAGGTGAAACGCTGGTGATGCGTTTGAAGGCGCGGGCGAAAGAAGCTTCAGATTCATAGCCCAGTTGAGAAGCGACCTCGGCAACCGACATGTCTTGACCTAGCAACTCTCGCGCAAGCTGCATGCGCAGACGGGCGAGATACCGTGCCGCGCCCTCCCCTAAGATGGCGCTGAAGCGTTCCGCGAAGATCGAGCGCGATTGGCCTGCCACGCCAGCAAGGGTCTCAAGCGTCCAGTCATGGCCGGGATTTCGGTGCATGGCTGCCAGCGCACGACCGATATGAGGATCACGGATCGCGGCGAGCCAGCCACTGGTCGATACTCCGCTGCAATTGACCCAGCAGCGAATAAGCCGCGCGACGAGTACGTCCGCCATGCGTGACAAGACTGTGGCGCTGCCTATTTGGGGCTGCGACGCCTCTGCCGTCATGGCGGAGAGGAGGGGGCCGACGATCGGATCATTGCCTGCAACATCACAACCCTTGATGATCGGCGGCATCAGAGCGATCAACGGGTTGAGGGCATTCGCACCCAAAGTCATGGAACCGCAGAACAAGGTACTCGTCGCTCCTGTTCCTTCCTGCACCACATCACAGACATTGCCCCCCAATTTGGTGACCTGACAGCTCCTAAGCGAGTCCCCGACAACATCAGGCTTACTGGCCAGTCGGTGTTCGACACCTTGTGGCAACAACACCAGATCGCCGTTTTGCAGCTCCTGCCATCCTTGAACTTCAGTATGGATCCAGCATGGCCCCTCACTGACGAAATGAAAGCGAAGCAGCTGTTGCTGCGGGAAGGCGATGCTCCATGGATGACGCAGCTCGCAGCGGCCGTAGTTGACTCCACTCAGGCGAAAGTCCTGGAGAACTTCGCTTAGCGCGTCCGCAGGAATTTGCGTCGGAGGCTGGGATGAACGATCAAGCATTGGGGTAATTTATATGCCGACCGTCCGGACCGCAAGTACGGCTCCTATGTTATGGCCGGCTCGGGATCATCAATGGGAATGAGAGCAACTGACCCCCTCGTTGTAAAATTCCAATGTCTCAGCCTAGCTGACACTGCGACCCGGCTTCCAGTTGCAGGTTTCGTTCCGGAGGTGCGACATCCACTGCTGTTTCCCTTTGCTGCCCGCGCAATAACAAGCGTGGGGGCGCGCTTGTGTGTCTCGGACACACGCGAAAATTCCAGCGGCAGGACAGGCCTGTCCGCAAGCCACTCCATGGTACTTGTCGAAGTCCGATCGTTTGTCCCAGATCAGGGAACCCCAAGGAGGGCGATACAGGGTGCGGCTGGCTTATTCGTCATCGGCGTCGGAGCCTCTGGATAAATAGGTTTCGATCAGACCGACGCGATGGGCGATGCCGTTGCTGATCGATTCAACCATGTCTTGCGGGAAGCCGGAAGGAAGTGCGTCGATCACGACAGACGTCTGACGGGGAGCCTCGGCGGCAAGATCAGTACACAGGGTGCGCATCAACGGTGTGCCGATTGCCGGCGATATCTGCCGTCTGCATGAAATGCCGGGCAACGATGTCGTTGAGCGCATAGTGACGGTTCTTGCCCACGGACATGGCGAGCTTGAATTTCTTGCGCACGATCTGATGGGCATCGAGGCTCGGCTGAGCGCTGAGCACATCATAGAGCGGCGTCATGCGGTAGCGTCCGCCAGGTGTCAGAAAGATGCTGAAATTCTTGGCGTGGCCGTCAGTTGCCCCCAACAGCCAGAAGACGATGTTGGCACGCATGAAGGTTGCAATATCCTCATCCGGCGTGTCGCTGCCTTTGAGCAGTTCGAGAATCTCGCGCATGCCAGGGCCGCCGTCGGACTGGTACTTGCGGGTCGGCGGCACGGAAAGTGCCTGGCAGCAATCTTCCTGCGGTAGGCGGATCAGTCGCTCATCCTTCGTCCAGCGCCGGTCGAAACGCTCCACGATCAGTGTGCGGCGTTCACCAAAATCAGCGATCTCAACGGCGGTTACCAGTACGCGGAACGCTTCCAGCAGTTTGAGGCAGAGATACTCATTTTCGACACTATTTGAGAGGTCGATGCCATTCGACAACTGGCCGATCTGCGGTTTCAAGATGTGCGTGGTGGCGGTCGTGCCGGTGGGTTTGAACCATTGGCCGTCCTTGCGCAGCAGCGCCGTTTTCTCCTGCGCACCGGCAATGGAGATTCTGAAATCGTCATCCTCGCCCATGCCCAGCGGGGCGGTGGCAAGATTGGCGATAAGATCGGCGATAGCCTTGTCATCGACCGGCTGGCCGTCAGTGCCGCCGGTCAGGCCGGGATCGATTCCGTCCGGCAGAAATTGCAACGCGCCGACGCAGTCATGGCCGAGAGCGGTGAGCAGGCTGTAAGCGTCCGTGCCGTCCGCCCCGACACGTTCGGCAACGCGCTTGCGGATCGCGTCCTTGTCCGGCAGAAGATTGTCGAAGACATTGATCACCGGCGCGCCGATATACCGATCTTCGCGCAGGGGCAGCGACAGAGAGACGGCGAAAGCGTTGTCCCAGGACAGCCAGCCCGGGTCGTAGCGGAAATCGATCGCGCCCGTGGATTCGCGCCGCAGCACTCCGACTAGGCGACCGTTCAGGAAGACATTGAGTGGGGCGTGCGGCGGCGGCGAGCCATCAGAACAGGTCCTCGATGTCAGCGGCACTGCCCTTGCTGCGTGACCGGACCACCAATTCAAGATCAAGCGCCGACAGCGCCGCCATCAGTGTGCGCAGCTGGACAGCCGGCTCACCGGCCTCTAGGCGGGAGACGGTCCCCTGGCGCAAATGAATATGGTGGCCGAGACCTGACTGGGTCAGGCCAGCCTGCTTGCGGGCGCGGCGCAGAATAGCGCCAAGCTGTTTTTCGTTTCGGGCAATGGAGTCGGTCATGGGGACACCTCTGATCACAATATACGCGACTCCGTATATAACATCAATATACGCCATCGCGTATAAGCAAAAATTATACGGAAATGCGTATAACGGCACTTTAGACGCAAATACGTATAAGGGTCTTTACCGCTTGCGACATAGGCGTGGTATGGGCACGATAGCCAAAATGGCTCTTTTGGGTGATTTGCCCCTCGAAACCCATGGCAGCGAAAGACGCCAAAAACGCCTTCGGAATGATGATCGATCTGGCGCGGGCCGAACCCGTCTTGATTGAGGAAACATGGCCGGCAGGTCGTGGTGGTGATGGCGTGGAAGTCGCCGAACTTTCATCCGATGGCTATTGGCGTCTCGGCCGTTTCAATTACGCCTAGGATACCATTGGAGAAACCCGGGAGGACTCAAGTCCGAGGATTTCGCGGCTGTCGCTGACGCCGATGAGCAGCGTGCCTCCCTGACTATTGGCGCAGGCCGCGATCGTCTTGACGATCACCCTTCAGTGTCGGCTTGAGGCAGGCGTTGAAGGCTAAGCCGCGATGAAGTGCGGAAGAATGCCCGCCCCTTCGATCCGTTATTTGCAGTCACGGTTGGAGATCTCGCCGTCGGGCATGACCGTCCGGCATAGGATGGCAAAGCCGTATCCGCCTGATTTGAGAGACGTTTCGGTGAAGATGCTGGCACCGGTCAGATTGGCTCCCGAGAGGTTGATTTTTCCGCCAAAGGGCGTGTCCCCAGGGACCCGGCTGTTGCTGGGATCATACACATCCACATTGATTTCGGCCGGCGGGATGCCGGTGGCGTAGCCGGTGATCTTAGCATCACGCAGATTGGCGCCGGTGAAATTGGCGCCGAGGAACACGCCGCATATCTCTGCTTTCTCCAGATTGGCGTCGGCGAAGTCAGCTCCGGTGAAATCTGAGCATGCGCCGCTCATCGACGCGGGGGCGCTTTGCACGCGCACCAGCCTGGCGCCTTTCAATACCGTACCATGCATGCTGATTTCATAGAGATTGGCATCGGTCAGATTGGCACCGCTGAGATCGGCATAATCCATGCTGTTGCCACCGAGATTGGCGCCGGTGAAATCGGCATTGCGCAGACTTGCATTGTTCCAACTCATGCTGGCGAGCGCGGAATCATATTTCGTGGGGCAGGTGACGAAATTGGTGTGGTCGAATTTGGAGCCGTCGAAGGTGCCGTTGACGACCGCGTTGACCGTGCAGTTGATGAGGCCATGGTCGGCGGTCTCGGCGGGTTTGATGCCGGAAAAGTTCTCATTGGGATAGTTGCAGCCGAAGCACTGGCCCGTCTGCCGGAAAAGTGCCAGCCCGACGCGCTTCTGAGTAGCGGCCAGCGCGGCGTTGAGCCGCTCGTTTTCCTTGTCGTAGAGCGCTTTCAGGCAAGAGGTATCGCCGCCGCACGCCGCTCTTGCCTTCAGCCATGCGCGTTGTTCGTCCACTGCCTTCTGCCGCTCGTCCCCTTTCACCAGACGGAGCAGGGTCTGGTATGTGTATGCCAGGCCGTCATCGGCGCTCGAAAGGTCCGGGTTGGCGCAGATCGCCTTCTCGTCGGGTGCCCTCGCCCGGCCACAATCGAAACTCGCAGCACCTGCCGACATCGTGCCTCCGGCAAGAATAAAAAAGAGCACGCCTAGTTGAAGGAAAATGCGCCGCATCGATCTGCTCCTTTTACCTGGCCCGAATAACGCCAAATATATCTGTATATTTTATGAAGGCATATGTGAGCAAAGCATGAAGAAAATACTTCGGATACGGGCAACCAGGTGAGAAGTCCGGAAAGAAGGGAAGCAGGCCGGTTCGCCAGATGCATGCGCTTCATGCGTTCTTCGCGGCTGCTGGCCGGGTTCGGCCCGAAGATGGCCGATATCTGCTTCTGGCGGGCCCGCACCGCGTTCCACATTCATCGTCCACGATGCGCAAGTGCGGAACCTCGGTCCTGATCCATGCGCTTTCCGGGTTGAGGCGCGAGACACGCTTGCCGGTGGATGGGTCCTTGACGAAGCGCAGCCGGTTCCAGACGAGTACGCCCGCATATAGCTCATTGTTGATGATGCCGGTGCCGCGCGAGACATGGCCGCGAATGCTAGTGTCGCCCCAGGTGCGGCCAAGGGGGCCCGGAACCCCTTCCCTGTTCAGATCCTTGGCAATGCCTTCGGGCTTTTGCCGGACGCAAATTCGCGGAAGATGCGGCAGATGACGTCCGCTTCCTCCGGAATGATCTCCCGGTCGCCCCCGATCGGCTCGCCATTGGCGTCGAACTTCTCACGACACGATAGCCATAACAAAGCCCCCGCCCCGCCTTGCCCTTCTCTACCCTACCCCGAAGGCCTCCGTTCAAGCCATGCAATCAGGTTCGCCCTGACTTCGGCCGTCATTCGCTTTGGCACGTGGGCCGCTCGGCGGGGCACTGGCGGACCCACCTCAAGTGCTAAGGCGTATAACCTCGCAGCAGCATGAATCCTGCGTCGCCGCTGTAGGGCAGTCCATGGGAGTTTCCGTTGTACTTCGCTCAGCTCAGCGCCTTTCGCACCATCGCGGTGTCGACATACTGCTGCATGCGAATGATCTTGCCGTCCTTCAATTGATAGAGATGGGCGAAGGCGGCGCTCACGGATTTGCCGGTTGCCTTGTAGGTGCCGGAGTAGACGCCGAAGGCGGCGATGCGGTCGCCATCGGCGAGGTAGGTATGGGCGTCAGCCCTGTAGCCATCCCATTCGGTCGCGAGCCGATGGAAGACGCCCCTTCATCAGGGCGTCCACGCCTATATAGGTGCCCGCATAGGGGAAACCCTCGGCTTCCGTCCACTCCACATCCGGGGAGAGAACCGCAAGAAGGTTCCGGCCGTTTTCTTCGGAGGACCTTCATAGGTCCCCCCGCACCAGTCCGAGATTCGTGCTCATGTCAGCCCCATTTCATCTCGCCTGTCGCGACCTTCGAGCCAATGTCGAGGGCGACGCCCATTCCGAGGTTGGGGAAACGGGCTTCCATCGCGGCCTTGAGCGAGGCGGCATCCTTGGCCTTGGCCAGTTCTTCCTCGAACGCGAGCAGGTAGCTCTTCGTGTGCTCGATTGCCGAGATGTCGGTCGTGGCTTCCGGCACCATATGGCCCGGAACGACGACGGCCGGCTTGCGGGCGGCGATCGCGTCGAGGTTGGCTATCCAGGCCGCGCGCTCCTCCTTCGTCGGCGTATCGGCAGTCCAGACATGCACGCCTGAGAAGATCATCAGGCCGCCGAAGACGGCCTGCAAGGAGGGAACCCAGAGATAGCGGCGGTTCGCCAGTCCCTCGGCCGCAACGATCTCGACTGTTTCGTTGTCGACAGAAAGAGTCTTGCCGTCGAAAGCTTCCGGAAAGACCACATCGGAAAGCGTCTGCGGGCCGTTCTCCTTGAGCTGCGGCCCCCAGGTGTCGAGCTTCTTTTCGACATTGGCCTTGATGGCCGCAAGCGTTTCAGACGCGGCAATCACCCTGGCATCGGGGAACGCCTCGCGAACGGGCTTGAGGCTGAAGTAATAGTCCGGGTCGGACTGGCTGATATAGATGGTAGTCAGCGTCTTGCCCGTGGCCTTGATCGCCTCAGCCAGCGCGTTTCCATCCGGATAGGTGAAACCGCCATCGATGAGCAGGGCTTCGGCAGGGCCGGAGACCAGCACCGGGGCGCGGAAGAAACCGTTCGGGCCGGCGGGAAAATGTTTCCAGGCGAGCGTCGAGCCGGCGGCGCGGAGCAGGCTGGCGGGGGCTATGGCGCCAATGGCGGTCGTCGCGATGGTCATGGTCAGCAGCTTTCTTCTCGTAAACATACGCATTTTCCTTCTGGAAAGGGCCATTTAGGACACGCGGGTCCAGCTGCCCGTGAGGGTAAGGAACTGGTGATCGGGCATGGTGATTGCGGCGTGCACTGTCGCGTTCTCGAAGTCCTCGACGTGGCTCACGGTGGTGCCATCCGCCTCTTTCCAGGTCACCATGAAGACATCGGGTCGGATGAAAGTGGCCTGATAGTTTTCGGTTGCTGCCTCGGCGTCGAAATCGGCAGCAGCGAACGGTGCCCAACGCAGCGTCTTGCCATCGGCATTGAAGGCGACGCGAAAGACAGGGTCGCCGTAGTCCGCCTTGTAGACATGGCCAGTTGCTGGAAATGCAGTATCTGTCACTTGGTCACTCCTCGGAAAGGTAAGCTATTGTCATTCACGCGGCGCGAAGACTTGCGATCAGCGCATCGGCGTCGCCATAGAGAGCGCTCGAACTGACGATGCGGGCGTCCTGTCCCTGTCCGGCGATAAGCGTCGGTACACCACGCGCACCGAAACGGCGCATCTCAGACTGTGCCGCCTCTATCCGGATCCGGTTGGCGGCGTGCAAGGCCTCGTCGGGTGTTGTAAAGCGCTCAGCGGCCTCGCCGAAGTCCAGTTCGGTGAGAACATCGGCGATCACGGCCGGATCGCTATTGTCGCGCCCCTCGACATAGCGGGCGTGCTGGATAGCCTTCAGGGCCTCGAACTCTCGCTGGGGAGCTGTCAGACGTACAGCGGTCAACGCCAAGTTGGCCGAGCCGGAATCCATGCGGCCGGTGCCGCTGTCCAAGACGTTCTTGCGATAATCTTCGCTGAAAACCTGGCCGGTGAGCTGTGTGATCCGCATATCTGACGCCCATGCATGGGCCGCGAAGCCGGGGGTCATCGGAAATGCGCCGGTGCCGGCGAACAGCCCGGTGGGATTGGCGGTGACCGTTATATCGTCCCGCTGCATGAGCTTCTGCACAGTGGGTGAGGCACCGTAGCACCAGCCGCACAGGGGGTCGAATAGATAGGTGACTCTCATGTTCTAAGGCCTCCAAGGCATCTGAAGGCAACATAGATGTGTGATATTGGTAGATAAATACCGCTAAATATGACAATCTGTATGCAATTGACTAACAATAGGGATAACGAATGGAGGCGGTGAATCTCAACCGGCTTGCCTATTTCGCCGCTGTGGTGGACGCTGGTTCGTTCACCCGCGCTGCCGAACGGCTAGGTATCACCAAGACGGTCGTCAGCCAGCAAGTGGCCCGACTCGAGGATGAGTTGAAGACGACGCTTCTGATGCGGACCACCCGCCGCGTCGAGCCCACCGAAGCTGGTCGACTGCTTCACGCCCGTAGCGTCATGATTCTGCGCGAGGCGGAAGACGCGTTTAGCGAAATCGACCGGTCCAATGCCGAACCCTCCGGCGCGTTGCGGATAGCTGCGCCCAATGATTATGGTGCCTCGGCCATCGCTCCGCTCGCTGCCGCATTCTTGCGGCGCTATCCCGCTTGTCAGGTCGACCTGAGGCTGTCGGATGCGCGTATAGACCTGATCGCTAACCAGATCGATCTATCGATCCGCGTCGGCTGGCTCGATGATTCCAGCCTTCAGGCGAGGCGGATCGGCTCGTTCCGCCAGTTTTTGGTCGCAGCGCCGGATGTTGCGGCGACGCTGCGTATCAGCGATCCGGACGACCTTTCCAGCGCACCGTTCATTGCGAATGGCGCGCTTCGGGAGCCTCTTGTCTGGCACTTTTCCAGGGAGGATTTCAACCGCCGCACGATCCGCATGCGTTCGGCACTGGCGATCGATAGTACACCCGCCGTGCTGGCAGCGACGCTCGCCAGCGCCGGGCTGTCTGTGCTGCCGGATTACCTGATCGCCGGGCATATCGAAGCGGGATCGCTTGTCTGCGCCCTGCCGGAGTGGTCGCTGCCGGCTGGCGGCATTCATGTCGTTTATCCCACGGCCCGCTTCCGCCCGCCCAAGGTCACCGCCTTTGTCACCATGCTCGTCGCCCATGTTCGAAAAACCGAGCAGCCAAGGTCAAAGTGACGAGCATTCTGGATCAGCACGGGATCTGCCGGTTCGTCGGGGCACCACGCCAACCGGGAGCAGCGCGAAGCATTAAATGGCTCATAAAACCCGAAGCGTTGCCGATCGTCAGATAGCTCATCCCTTATAATCTCTGAGGAACGGCACCAGGGCAGCAATTTGACAAAAGGGGTAGTGTTGGCGAATTGAGAGTGAACAAAATGATAAGCCGCCGGATCAAGACCAAGGGCCGGAGGACCAGCTATTCGTTCCTGTTCATGCACGCCGACGGTGAGCAGATGAGCGAGATCACATCGCTGATTGAAGCTGGGATGACCTGTCCATCATGGATCAGGTTTTAACGCGATATAGCCTTGCCCGAAAGCACCGAGGCGACCAGGCAGGACTTGCACCACTTAGAGCGGAACTCCGACATCCGACAGCGATAATTGTCTTGCTCTCCCGAAGTTCGACACAGCGTGCTCAAGATTTCCCAAGGCATTGTTTAGCGCAGTTATACACACAGTGCACCGAGGGCATGTTTATCTCGGTCATTAAAATATTCATCTTCGCCGGACCACCAGAAGCCGGTACCGGAGTAGGCGAATGACATTTTCCGTCCAAATCAATGGGCAAACACATATCGTGGATGTAAACGGCGACACCCCGCTGCTCTGGGTACTTCGCGACGTGCTTGGCATGACCGGCACCAAGTTCGGGTGTGGACAGGCACTTTGCGGCGCCTGTACCGTCCACGTTGACGGTGTCCCCACGCGTTCCTGCGTCACCCCAATTGAAAGTATTGTGGAAAGGCAGGTCACGACGATCGAAGCTCTCCATACCGTTGAGCATGGGAAAGCGCTGCAGGAAGCGTGGATCGAGCTTGAAGTCCCTCAATGCGGCTACTGTCAGTCAGGACAGCTGATGTCCGCCGCGGCATTACTAAACGAAACGCCGAGACCGACCGACGACGACATAGACAATGCAATGTCAGGCAACGTCTGTCGCTGCGGGACGTATCAACGCATTCGCGCCGCCATCAAGCGCGCAAGCGCGTAAGGGGAGACAAGATCATGTCGAACAGTGCTCGCGGCCCGCAGTTGAACCGCCGCCATTTCCTCAAAGCCAGCGTTGCCGTTGGAGGTGGCCTCATCATCAATCTCTCCCTTGATCCGAGCTTCTCTGCCGCAGCCGATGCTGACTTCGCTCCCAATGCGTTCATCCGCATCGACCGGAAAGGCCTTGTCACGCTCGTTATGCCGCAAGTGGAAATGGGCCAAGGAATCTACACCGCCCAGGCGATGCTGCTCGCCGAAGAGCTGGAAGTCGCACTTGATGATGTAAAGCTCGAACATGCCCCCGTGGACGAGACCCTGTACGCCCATCCGATGCTCGGGCGCCAGATGACGGGCGGATCCACGTCGATACGTGCCTTCTGGACGCCCTTGCGGATCGCTGGTGCAACGGCCCGCACCCTGCTCATCCAGGCTGCGGCAAAGGAGTGGAATGTCGATCCCGTGACCTGTCGCGCCGAAGATGGCTTTGTTCTCGACGTGAGCGGGACGAGGAAGCTGGCCTATGGCGAGTTGGTCGACATGGCTGCGTCGCTTCCCGTTCCTGCCCCGGAAACGGTAACGCTCAAGTCTCCGGAGGATTTCAAGCTCCTGGGAACCTCGGCAAAGCGTCTGGACACGCCGGGAAAGGTCGACGGGTCGCTCAACTACGGCATCGACGCATTTCCCCAAGGGACCAAGATTGCCGCAATAGCCATATCTCCGGTCCTTGGCGGCAAGCCGAAGTCGGTCAATGAGCAGGCTGCGCTTGGGGTCAACGGGGTGCGCCAGGTGGTGCTGACGGATGAGGCCGTGGCGGTCGTGGCGGATCATACCAGCGCGGCCAAGAAGGGGCTTGAGGCAGCTTCGATTGAATGGGATGACGGTCCGAACGCGCAAGTGTCCAGCGCCGATATCGTACGACATCTGGAGCAGGAATCATTAAAGCCCGGCGCCATCGCACACAGCGAAGGCGATGTGACAACGGCGCTGGCAAGCGCGGCGCAGCGGATCGACGCCGTCTATCAATTGCCTTTTCTTTCCCACACGGCAATGGAGCCGATGAACTGCACGGTGCACGTGCGCAAGGATACCTGCCAGCTTTGGGTCGGAACCCAGAACCTCTCTGCAGCCAAGATGGCTGCCGCGACGCTCACCGCCCTGGCGCCGGAAAAGATCATTATCAACAATCACATCATCGGCGGCGGCTTTGGCCGCCGTCTCGAAGCCGACGGCATCGCCCACGCTGTCAAGGTTGCGATGCAGGTCGATGGCCCGGTCAAGGTGATCTGGAGCCGCGAGGAAGATATTCAGCACGGATATTACCGCCCGTACTACTACGACCGAATATCTGGGGGGATTGACGAGCAGGGAAACCCGGTCGCCTGGATGCACCGTGTTTCCGGATCATCGATTTTTGCCCGTATCGCGCCAGCCGCAATGCGGAACGGCGTGGATCCCGATGGCGTGGAGGGGGCGGCTCATCCGCCCTACAGTCTTCCAGCAATCCACGTCGAGTTCAACCAGGTTGAGCCACAAGGCGTCCTTACGAGTTGGTGGCGTGGTGTCGGGCCGTCCCACAACGTCTTCGTAGTCGAAAGCTTCATCGATGAACTCGCCGCTGCGGCTAATGCCGATCCGGTCGAATACCGCAAACGATTGCTGGCGGAAAATCCTCGTGCGTTGAGGGTCCTGGAACTGGCAGCGGAGAAGGCCGAATGGGGCAGGCCACTATCGGCCCGGCAGGGCCGCGGTGTGGCCGTGCAGTTCGCATTCGGCTCCTATCTCGCAATGATAGCCGACGCCACTGTCGAGGCTGACGGCACCGTCAGGGTCACACGCATCGTGACCGCCGTGGACTGCGGGCTGACAGTGAACCCGGATACGATTGCAGCCCAGATGGAAGGCGGCGCCCTGTATGGCCTGACAGCGGCTCTATATGGCGCGATTACCCTGAAGGACGGCCGTGTCGAACAAAGCAATTTCCACGACTATCTCCCGCTTCGCATCGAAGAGGCGCCACATGTTGAAACGCATATAATCCCGAGCGCCGAGCCGCCAGGAGGAATCGGCGAAACGGCGACCTCGGCAGTGTTCCCAGCCGTCACCAATGCCATCTTCTCTGCGACAGGGAAGCGTGTGCGAACGTTGCCGGTCAATCCCGAAGATCTGAAGGCTTAGAGCATGGTGCAGATCCTGCGTGGCTTAAGCAGCCAATGAGCGCCTTAATTGGGAACACATGTCAATGAACGCACGCAGCTTTGGCTGGTTCTGTGTTGTCTTCGGAAAATATAAAAACAGCCCATCGCTCCCTGGTGAGTAGTTGAGCAGGACGGGTTCAAGCTGGCCGTCTGCAAGCTTTCTCGACGCGTGAAATGTCGATGAATAGATCAGGCCCAGGCCCTGCGCGGCAATATTCTGCATGAGTTCGCCGTCATTAACCGTCAAGGGTCCGTTGGGCTCGATGCTGACATTTTGTCCGTCTTCGACGAATTCCCACCGGTAGATGTCGCCTTTTCCTGGCCGGCGATACCGGATACATTGATGGTTGGTGAGGTCGCCCGGCACCTGAGGGCGCCCATTTTCCCTGAAGTAATCAGGTGATCCGAAGACCGCCCACTGGAAAGGCGGCGACAGCCTCACCGCGATCATCTCCTTGGCGATATAGGATCCGATGAGTATCCCTGCGTCATACCCCCCCGCGATGAAGTCACCATGCTTGTTGCTGACAGTTATATCGACCTTCACGTTCGGCCAGGCTTTGTGAAAGGCTGGCAGTATCGGCTCTATCACGTGCGGTAGAGCAAGGCGCTCGACTATGAGCTTCAAGGTGCCCGATGGCTCGTTTGAAGATTGGAGCGTCTCTCCCAGGCTCGCCTCGATAAGGTGTGCCGCAGGGGCAATTTTCGCAAGCAGGGTCTCCCCCGCTTCCGTCAGAGATATACGCCGTGTCGTGCGGTGGAAGAGCGGAGCTCCTAAGCGTCGCTCAAGCTTCTGGAGCGCCTGGCTGACCGCGCCCGGCGTCACCTCAAGGTCAAGCGCGGCTTTTCGAACGCTCTGCCGCTTTGCGATAGCCAGGAACTCGGACAAACCATCGAACGTATTTTGGCGGCCCATTTCATTCCTTTTTAAAGCAATCTCTCTTGGCACATGTAACGCCAACCGCTCTATCTAATACGACATGGCACGATGCAAATCCAAAGAATACATGCGCCGGGGCATTAAGCGGCGAAAGCCGGATCGACGCGGTTGTAAGCAGCGCGGGGTCAGGAACCGCGTGCAGCAGCTTTGCAAGACACTTCAGGACGATTCCGAGGAGAAGCGAGTGGAAGCGGCCAACGTGATCCGCTCAGTGATCGAGGACATCATCCTGACCCTGGTGAACGGCAGTATCGAGATCGACGTTCAGGGGCGACCTTGCTGGAACCCTTACGATTTCCATACAAACGCAGAAAGCCCCCTTTTGGGGCTTTTGTGTATTGCTTAGATGTTTGGTTGCGGGGCAGGCATTGGCCGTCAACCGAGACCAGCTTGTCCTGTAACCCGGCAAGCACCCGCGCCTCTAGCTTCTCGCGCAGGATGGTGCGATTGTTGTGCAGGTGCCCCGCCGGTGATGATTCAAACAGCCGAGGCGGTCGGACAGGATGACCCCGACCTTCCCGTCGCAGCAGCCGCAGGTCAGAAGGCTTGAAAGGAGAGAGACGGGCCGGTTTGCCAAGATGCAGGCGCTTTGCCCTGCCCTCCCGCGTGTTGGCCGGATTGGGGCCGAAGATATCGGCGATCCGCTTCTAGCGCTCGCGCACCGCGTTCCAGAGTTCATCGTCTACGATGCGCAGATGCGGAACTTCCGCCCTGATCCACTCGGATTCCGGGTTCGGGCGCGAGACGCGCTTGCCGGTAGTGGGGTCTTTCACGAAGCGCAGCCGGTTCCAGACCAGAACCCTCGCGTAAAGCTCGTTGTTGAGGATGCCGGTGCCGCGTGTGCGGTGGCCCCGAATGCTGGTATCGCCCCATGCCCGCCCAAGCGGCCCGGGAATGCCCTCCTTGTTCAGATCGACGGCATGGCCTTCGGACTTTTGCCGGATGCGAACTCGCGACAGATGCGCCGTACGATCTCGGCTTCCTCGGGGACAATCTCGCGGTCGCCCCGGATCGGCTCGCCGTTGGCATCGAGCTTCTCCACCACCGTATAACCGTAGCAAAGCCCGCCGCCCGCCTTGCCCTTCTCCACGCGCCCGCGCAGGCCGCGATGGGTCTTCATGGCAAGGTCTTTGAGGAACAGGGCGTTCATTGTGCCTTTCCGGCCGACATGCAGTTCGGAAATTTCGCCCTCGGCCAGTGTCACGATGGTGACGCCCGCGAACTTCAACTGCTCGTACAGGGTCGCCACATCAGCCTGATCGCGACTGATCCGGTCCAGGGCCTCGGCCAGGAGGACGTTGAACTCACCATGCTTGAGCCGCTGGATCGTACTCGCCCCCGATATCGCGGCATCCTCATAGGAACCGACGATCTGCCACCGCTCTTGGCCAACGCATTCGCGGCACAGCCTAAACTGGTCCTCGATGGACGCCTCGCTCTGGTTGTCGGATGAATAGCGGGCGTAAAGGGCTGCGCGGGTCATTGGCAATCCTCTCTCGATTCTGCCGGGATTTCCTCTCCCGTCCCGGACCTCTACCTCTTCGGCTTTTTCGGGCTTGGGACTTCCAGTGCCGAGCGAATATCGGTCAGGCCAAAATCATTGCCGATATAGAGCAACGGGGCTGAATGCTGTTTTGCCAGCACGTAGGCGAAGCAATCACCAAAGTTCAGCCCGCCGCGCGTGCCGAACCCCTGACCATATTCGATCCTCGCCTTCATCGCCGCGCGGGCCAGGCGATCATCGACCGGGGCGATGTCGATGCCGAGCGTGGTGAGAAACTCGTCCAGGATTTCAATGGCCTTCGACCGCCTCGCTCCGGTGAGGCGACCGGCCAGAACCGTTCCCGTCTCCACATAATTGATAGCGGAAAACAGCCGGGCAGACGCACCCTCAAGGGCTTTGGTACAAGCGGAGCCTTCCGGCTCATCGAACAGAATGGCGATGATGGCGGAACTGTCCACTACCATCATTTCGGAAAGCCCAACTGCTCGGGGGTGTCTCCGACGGCTTCATCCCATTCTTCCTTCGTGACGGGACGGCGGTCGAACAGATGAGCACGCTCACGCACGAAAGCCCGTACGCGGGCGGTATAATCACCCTGCGCCTCCTGCTCGGCGCGCAAACGCTCCAGCCGCTCGCGCATGGCCTTGGTGATGGCGTCGGTCATGGTCTCGCCGGTAAGGCGGGACAACTCCCGCGCCAACCTGTCAGCTTCCTCTGTCTTGATACTGAGGCCCATGGCGGCATTCCTTTCTAGATCATACTTCTAGATATCATGTAGGTAACCTGAGTTCAAACGCAAAGTCCGTTTCCGGCCTGCCTCAATTATCATCAGCACCCTGATGATCTCCTGCGCGTCTGTCTCTCCTTCGGGATCGTTGTTGTCATTGGCGGCGAGCATGGCCTTCTCGTAATCCTCACGCGCCATCCGCCTGCCGATCAGTCGGGCAATGAACAACACTACCGCGTCCAGCCGCTCGGACGCCTCGGCCCCGGCAATCCGCCCAATCCGGCGCGCGATTGTCGTTCGCAAGTCTCTCTCTACCGAAACGCCTTTCGTCACCGTCCATCACCGCCCTCTTCCTCTGGCCGCCATTGACGATCCTATGTTGGATGGACTTAGCGCCAGATTAATGACGAATTGACACCTCTTGGCGGGACGAGGTTGGCAGACCAGCCACAGCCAAGTACGATGGGAAGCGTCGCTCATGCTTGGGCCCGTATCAACGATCCTCTGGCACCTCACCCTCAACCTTTGACCATTCGAGAGTCGTCGACCGAGAGCCTCAAGGAAGCGATCATAACGTTCTCCACCCTTTGCGGGGGCGGTTGCCTGGGTTGCCGCGCACTCCGCGCCGCAAGCTATCTGATCGAACTGAAGCTCAACGGGGCCGCCGCAGCATAGGGACGAGCGTTGGCGATGAACCGACCTGGATTGCGCCGAGCGGTTCGAAGCCGTGGCGTCGATAGAACGGAATGTTGCGCGGGTTCGAGGATTCCAGATAGGCTGGCGCGTGATCGCTATCGCACCGTGCAAGTGCGTACGCCATCAAGGCGTCGCCGTGACCTTCGCCTTGATGCGCCGGGTCGACGCCGATCAGGGGCAGGTACCAATGTGGTTCGGTCGGGTGGTATGCGGCCATCTGCTCGAATATCGCCGTGGTTTCGGGGGCAAGAGCGCTCGCAACCGTGCTCTCGAGCACCGCACCAAGCTCCTCCTCGTCGGCATGTATTCCGGGCGGCAGCCACAGCGCCGTCCCGGCATAGCCGTCGGTGCAAAAGGCGCTTCGGTTAGAGAAAGCGCTGCTCCCGAACGCCCGGATCATCCGTGGCATGGCCGCAAGATACTGATGGGCATGCGGCCAGGTCCATCGTGCCATCGGATCGGCTGCAAACGCCAGCAAGACTGTTTCGATCGCAACATTTTCCTCGGCCGCGGCCATCAATTTCACTACTGGCGATATCACAGTATCCTCCTGACGTAGGTGGTCCGACGAAGCGCCCGCGCCCGTTCTCAGCTACGCATCTTAACCCGGATGGCCTGGGAGCGATACCAATGCCTGCTTTAGGTGCCGCGAGCAGGAGCCTCTGCCCGGCAGCTTTCTTTCGCGGCACTGGCATAAGGGAAACATTGCTTTAGTTTCTAAATTATGTGCCGGAGAACTCTGTGGACATGAAGTCGATGAATGCGCGCACCTTTCTTGGAAGGATCGATGCGCGGGGGTAGATGATTGACACAGTGCTTGGCGCGGGTCTGTATCCTTCCATCACCAACACCAGCCGACCGGCCTTGATGTCTGCGTCTGCGATGAAGCCCGCGAGAATGGCGATGCCCTGGCCGGCGAGAGCCGCGTGATGCAATGCCGTGATATTGTCCGAATTCATAACGGGATCGACCGAAACCTCCACGGAGCCGTTTGGCCCGTTCAGCCGCCAACGCGCACCATGAATGAGGGTAGAGAAGTGCAGGGTCCGGTGTGAGTGCAACTCTCCCGGGTGCGTAGGGCTCCCATGGGCCTCGACATAGGATTGCGAGGCCACCAGGAAGCGGGTGTTCTCGGCGATCTTCTTCATCCGATAATCGCCGCTGCTTTCGCTCGCACCGATCCGCACGGCGGCGTCAAAGCGGTCGCTCACGAGATCGACGACATGATCGCTAAAATGCAGATCGAACCGTAAGTCCGGATACGTGCGCATGAAGGCCGGGAGGCGCGGGGCGATCTGGGTCTGGCCGAAAATATTCGGCAGTGCGAGACGCAACATGCCGGCGGGCTGCTCCGCATAGCGGGATACGGCCGCTCGGGCGTCGTTGAGCCGGGAAAGAACATCTATCGCGTGCTCAAAAAAAACGGTGCCCGCTTCGGTCAGCGTGACATTGCGCGTATCGCGATTCAGCAGGCGTACGCCCATTTCCGCTTCGAGCGCCTTGATCCGGCGGCTGAGGACCGAGGGGTGAAGGGCAAGAGCACGGGCCGCGGCAACGTAACTTGCCTTGCGGAGGACCATGACGAATTCGACCAGGTTCTCGCTCGCCAGTGGCCTTTCCATTGTACAGATCACCTTTATTGCTGTCATAGCATCAATTGATGCTAATTTAGCCCATTCATTGTCAGCAAAAAGACGCCATCTTCCTTTCATCGCATGAAAGGAGAAATTGATGCCTGATTTCGCACATCGCGTCGCGCTCGTCACCGGAGCCGGTTCCGGAATTGGACGGGCGGCCGCGGTCGCATATGCCAAAGCCGGCGCTCGCGGCGTCGTTCTGGCCGGTCGCCAAACTCTCGCGCTGGAAGAGACGGCCGAGCTTGTCACGTCCCATGGCGCTGTTCCGCTGATTATCCCGACCGACGTCTCAGCCAATGCTGACGTTGAGAACATGTTGGCAAAGACACTCGAGAAGTTCGGCGGCATCGATGCCAGCTTTAACAATGCCGGCAGTCTCGGCAGCTTCCTGCCGGCCTCGAATATGGAAGAGGCCGACTTCGACACGACCATCGCCGTCAATCTGAAGGGCGTATGGTTGTGCTGCAAGCATGAGATCATCGTTATGCGCCGCCTGGGAAAGGGCGGATCGATCGTCAATACGTCCTCATGGCTTGCGCACGGCGCATTCCCTGGATCGTCGGCCTATTCGGCGTCGAAGTCGGCGCTGGATGGGATGATCCGCGCGCTCGCGCAAGAGGGAGCGCCTGATGGCATCCGCATCAACAATGTCAATCCGGGCATAATTGACACGCCGATGTTCCGGCTCGCCGCAGCCGACAACGATGCCGTGCGACCGTTCATCCATCACACGCCTGCTGGCCGCCTCGGGACGCCCGAGGATGTCGCGGAGGTGGTCGTCTGGCTGTCGTCGGACGCCGCCCGTTTTGTGATGGGTCAGAACATTTTGGTCGACGGGGGCTACACCATTCCAGGCCACAGGGCGTGGACGACCAATGAAACACAGAAGGAGAACCACGCATGATCAAGATGTTGACGTCGCTCACCTGCGCTATGCTGCTGACCGTGGGGGCAGCAAATGCCAATACTGCGTCTGATCGCCTCGAGCGGATCGCCTTGCCCGAGGGTGGTGTCTATCCGAACGGCATAACCCATGCCAATGACGGCACGCTGTATATCGGCCAGATCACCCAGGGCGGCGTTCTGCGACGCTCACCAGATGGCGAATGGTCGAAGCTGCATGAGGGAGCACCGGACATTTTTGCCGGGACGTCGCTCAGGTTGGACAGGGAACGGAACGTCCTTTGGGGTGCTTCCCCCGATTTCCTTCCGGCGGGGAAGCCTCGCACACCGCGCATCTTCGCATTGGACGCGAATACAGGGGAGGTACTTCAGACCACGCCGCTGACGGTAGGCTTTACCAATGACATAGCAGTCGAGCCCGAAGGCAGCATATTGATTACCGAAAGCAACGGCGGGCGGCTGCTGCGTCTGGCTCCTGGCGGCACGGAATTCGAGACCGTGCTGCAGGATGACCGGCTCACCCATGAAAGCGGCATCGGCGCAGGCGGCATAGCACGAGCCGAGAACGGCACTGTCGCAATCGGCAATTTCAGCTCAGGTCAGATTTACCTCTACGAGAACAGCAACCTACGTCAACTGGACCTGCCACGACCAATCGAGAATCCAGACGGCATGCGATTTGCGCCGGACGGGTCCTTAATCCTGCTCGAGAGCGCTGTGCAGTCAGGTAACGGCCGGGTGTTGCGGATCGCCGATCCGGTTGTCGCTGGTCAACGCAAGATCGAGGTGATTGCGGAAGGTCTGAACAGCCCGGTCAACCTTACGGTTGCCGGCGATGGGATCGCCTATGTCACTGAGTCCCATATTCGCCACCGTATGGTCGATGGGTTGGAAGATCAGAGCCCCGGCTCCTTCCATATTGTGATCGTTCCGCTGAACTGACACTTTGCCTCTTAGCGGCGATGCCAGACCGGATTCAAAAGCACCGCGCTGTGTTGCACCAGTTGGCTCAAATCCACCACCAGCTGCGTCACATGCATGGCTTCGTGACAGCCGAACGATTCCGGCCCGAACCGCTCTTCCAGAGACGGCCTATCCGGCCCGCCGTTCGCTTCGTCCCTTCGCCGCCCGTCCAGCGCCGCGATCCGCTCTTCCTCATAGGTTTCCATCGCCAACTCAGTTCGTTTCCCCGACTTATTTCACCTATACGCACTCGCGTATAAGCCCCACATCACCCCAATTATGTTGAAAATTCTGTACGCAAACCGCTCGCGCGTACAAACAAATGAACACGTGCTTGACAGCCCTGCGCTTCCCATGCCTGGCGGCCGCACCGGACTATCATTTGAAAGAAGCGGAAGCCACCACGCTTGATCGAAGGCCAGATCACAACCATCGCCAATAACTTGCAAGCGGTCTGCGATGAAGCAGAGCTAAGCCCGTCGACCGCAAACTGTTTGCCGCAAGGCAGTTCCTGAATGCGTACAGCATTGACGGGTTGGACAATCACAAGGTTCTACGAGACTCTTTTCCGCGCCGCACGCGACACACTGATCGCGAGCGGAGCTGACCACCACCCTGTTACAGGTGAACCGGGTTATGGCAACGCTCGACGAGATCTCGCGGAAGGTGCGAAAAATCTTACGGGCCGCGTCGTGATCGCAGATCGCGAGTAAAGAAACCACCGGGGTGTTACGACAGATGACGTGGCGTGCTGACAAGCTCATCAAGGTGGAAGCCATCGTCGTTTGGGAATAGAGGCCTGAGCAGCCTGATTGCCTTTGCTGACGCGAGCAAGTTCTCATAGGAATGGGGTTGGGCGGCGGCTGGTCGGGTTCGACCGAAAGCCCCCTCCCGGATCCCATCCGCCCAAATTACCCGACAGGCACCGGCCCATATCCGCTATGGAAGCACGACGCGTGCCCAAACAACATCGGCGATGCCGGCGGTGTCCTATCCTGCCGGACGCCCGCATTTGGCCCGTGGCGACGCGCGCTGTGGATCGCTTCAGGTCGGCAACCAGCAACGGCGCTTGTCCCGGCTATTTCTGCTGAAAACCGCCTCGCCTGTCGCCATGCTTTTACGTCCGGTGACCTTGCCTTATCGGACATCAATTGCTAAGTCTCGTGTTATGCTCTCAGATGATCCTTCCCGCCGGAAAGATATTTCGCCCCGGACGCCGGATTCTCCTCCACGCCCGTCATTGGTCGGATCCATATCCCAGCAGCGGGATGGCGATCTGCCGGACATCGTCGCCACCGTGATGGCGATGGGTCAGATCCCCAAACCGGAACGTAGCGGCGACGCCGGCCACGCTGCCAAGACCCACGCTGCCTATATCAGCGACTGGCGCCATTATGCGGCTTGGTGCCGGCGTCGCGGGCTGGAGTCGCTGCCGCCGGACATCGAGCAAATAGGCCTTTATCTCATGGCTCAGGCCACGCCTGACGAAGGTGCTCCGGCGCTATCGGTTTCCACCATTGAGCGCCGGCTGGCGGGATTGGCCTGGAATTTCGCGCAGCGCGGCTTCGGCCTTGATCGTAACGACAGCCATATCGCCGATATTATCGCCGGCATCCGCCGCCATGCCCGCCCGCCGGCTGCCAAGGAAACGGTGGGAACCGAAGATCTTCTCGCCATGCTCGGTACCCTTGGCCACGATTTGCGGGGCCTGCGCGACCGAGCCATTCTGCTGATCGCCTTTGCCGGCGGTCTGCGCCGCTCCGAGATCACCGGCCTCGACATTCGCCAAGGTGATAGCAAGGACGGAACAGGCTGGGTCAGCATTGAGGATAAGGCCATGCGGGTGACGCTTGGCGGTCAGACGCGCGGGCGCACGGTTGAAATTTCGCGCGGCTCTTCCCAACGCTTCTGCCCGGTCGCAGCGCTGGAGAGTTGGATACGCTTTTCAAGGATTTCGCGTGGACCACTGTTTCGCCGCATCCTGCGTGATGGCAAGACAGTCGGATCCGAACGGCTCAACGACCGTCATATCGCCCGACTGGTCAAGCAGACTGCGCTTGCCGCCGGCATTCGCGGAGATCTTGCGGAAGATGCGCGTGCGGCCAAATTCGCCGGCCAATCGCTGCGCGGGCGCGGCCGTATCAAGCCTGCCAGGACAACCGGCCTTTTAAAAACCGCCCCGTAGCTCCCACTTTTCGCCGGGAAATCACCCCTGCCTGAGCGCATTGTCGTTCGTCCGTGGTGTCGCCATACTCAGCGCAGATCCGGGAACCCCTCTCATCAGCACGCAAAGCAATCAAACCATGCGAAGAATCTGGCGCCCTTTCCTCATCTTCATATTCCTGCTCGTCGCCTTCATCTATCTCAACAACACGAGTCTTCTGGTTTCCAGATCGGGCAATGCGCCCACACTGCTGGCGCATCGCGGCATTGCCCAGCGCTTCGACACGACCAATCTCCAAAATAATACCTGCTCGGCGGAAGCATTTTGCCGCCGACACATGAATTCCTGGAAAATACCATCCCCCCAATGCGTGCGAGCATTGCAGCAGGCGCCGATATCGTCGAGATCGACGTCCACCCGACAATCGATGGTGAATTTGCAGTCTTTCATGACTGGACGGTCGATTGCCGCACCAATGGCGAGGGTATCACGCGTGAGCACACGATGGCCGATCTCAGAAAGCTGGATATCGGCTATGGATATACGGCTGATGGCGGCAAAACCTTTCCTTTCCGTGGCAAGGGCGTCGCAATGATGCCCTCGCTTGATGAAGTGCTGAGCACGTTTCCCCACCGGCGCTTCCTCATTAATATGAAAAGCCGTGATGCCGATGAAGGCGCATTGCTCGCCGCTACACTCGACACTCTTCCGGCAGAACACCGCGCGCGGCTGATGGTCTATGGTGGCGACGAGCCGATAGCCAGGCTCAAAAGCCAGTTGCCGCAGGTCAAGACCATGTCACGCGGATCTCTCAAGGCATGTCTCATTCCCTACATCGTCTATGGTTGGACCGGCATTGTGCCCCGGGCCTGCCGCAACATGGTTGTTCTCGTCCCGATAAACATCGCCCCCTGGCTCTGGGGCTGGCCTAACCGTTTCCTCAACCGCATGGAAACCGCTGGCAGTGAGGTTTTTGTTCTTGGCCCATATGGCGGAGGTGAATTCTCCACGGGCATCGACACGCCGGAAGACTTCAGGCGAATTCCTGCGGGCTATTCGGGAGGGATATGGACCAACGAAATCGAAACGGCTGCAGGTGCCTTGAGGCGGAAAAATCAGTAGCGTCTTTGCCGGGAGATCAGATTATGGATTCCATTGCATGCCAGGAGCCCTGATGCTTCATTGGCCTGATCCTATAGGCACAGCGTCTTGCGCCCTTGAGAAGGTGTTCCAATCGGTCCACCTCGACGTCTGGTCCAAGTGCGGCTTGAAAGACTTCAAGTTCTGAACGGCACAGTGTCTGGCAAGAACTGGCGGCAACGCAGATAGGGCAGTGATTCTCGATCAGGATGAAGTTGCCATCGGCATCACGCTCGCTCGTCGCCATATATCCTTCGACAGATCGTATTCTGGCAAGCTCCGCCACCCTGGCTTCCACCGTTTCAAGGGATTCAAGCGCCGCCCGGTAATGATCGAGCGTGGCCTGCGCGCGATGCGAAATCAGGCGTTCCAGTCCCTCATTGCCGAATAGTGCCGACACCGATGCCAATATGTCGGTTGTCAAAGCCGCATGACTGTCAGGAAACTGGCTGTTGCCGGCTTCGGTCAAATGCCAGAAGCGCTTCGGACGTCCGACACTCTCCCGCGAATCCTCGAAGTCGACGAGACCGGCCTCGTGCAACCGGCCCAGCATCTGCCGTACCGCCACGGGGGTCACATTGAGACGCTGTCCCAGCGAAGCCGCGGTCTGAGGTCCCGCAACCTTCAGGAAATAGAGCATGCGATTGGTCGTTCGATCCTGCATAATGGCGTTATAGCGCAAAATCGAAAAATTAAAATACCTATTGCTTGTTTTATAGGGCAGATATAAAAACATATCACTTATTTAATGAGGTGCCCCATGACCGCCCCTTTAGACAGCCGCGGCGCAAGCTGGTCCGAACTTTTGACTGCCGACTATTCGACCGCCACGACGACGCTATGCCTCGGCGTAGCGCTGTTCGCGTTCAATGGTTTTCTGGTCTCGACATCCCTGCCAACTGCCGTTGGTGAAATCGGCGGGCTCGAACTCATCTCATGGGCTTTCACCCTTTATCTCGTTCTTTCGATCATCGGCGGCGCAAGCGCGGCGCTTCTGAAGGCGCGGTTCGGCGCGCGCATGGCTCTCGTCGCGTCAGCGCTTGTCTTCCTTGCCGGCACACTGATTGCGGCCTTTGCCTCTTCGATGACCGAAGTCCTCATCGGCAGAGCGCTGCAAGGCCTGGGCGAAGGGGTCATTGCGGCCATTTGCTATGCCTTGATACCGGAACTGTTCCCCTCCCGACTTGTCGCCAAGGTGTTCGGCGCGGAGGCTGTCGTCTGGGCGCTTGCTGCCTTTGGCGGCCCGCTGGTATCAGGTATGTTGACGGAGCATGTGTCCTGGCGCGCAGCCTTTCTCGTCAATGTCCCCCTGGGACTGATATTCATCGCCCTGGTGTTTCGCATCGTTCCCAGATTTTCGGGTGAGACGGATCGCCTGACGGTGCCTTTCATGCGGCTTGTGGCTATCGGCACCGGCATCATGTTCGTGGCGCTTGCCAGCATCATGCAGGCAGTGTCGCTCGAAGTGCTTTTTGTCCTGGGTGCTGCGATCGTTCTGGCGTCCGTCGTCGTGATCGACCGGCGAAGCGCGACGCCTTTGTTCCCATCGGATGCGTTCGCTCTCAATTCCACCGTCGGCATCGGCCTTTGGATCGTATTGCTCATGCCCGTCGCCCAATCTTCCACCTCGGTTTATCTGGTGCTGACTCTGCAGAATTTGTGGGGCTATGGGCCTACGAAGGCCGGCGCGTTCAGCGCCACATTCGCCATCGCGTGGAGTCTTTGTGCAATTCTCGTGGCCAATATCGGGGATCCCCGGCACCGCTCATGGATGATACGCCTTGGTCCCACATTGCTGGTCAGTGGGCTGGCCATCCTTGTTCTCGGCTTCTCCCTCGATGCGGCATTCGTCGTGATGGCCGGTCAGATCCTCATCGGCACCGGCTTTGGCGTCAGCTGGGGCTTCCTGAGCCAGACCGTCATGGAATCCGCCCGCGACGGAGAACGCGATCGCGCTTCGGCGCTGCTGCCCACCCTGCAATCGGCGGGTTATGCGATAGGCGCCGCTCTTGCCGGGCTGGCCGCCAACGTGGCGGGATATCCGCTCGCCACGAACCCGGATGACCTGCGGAGCGCCACAATGACAATCTTCGCCGTTTCAACCATCATCGGAATCGGCGCCATGATTGCCGGCTATGCACTGCCGCTGCGCAAGAAAACCCTTCTGGGGGTCCGGCAGGAAGCACAGATGCCTTGATACCGTCCATGGAGGGTTCCGGTGTCAGATCATGCCGCCATTGGCGCGCAACACCTGACCGTTGATCCAGCCGCCATCCGGCCCGACGAGGAAAGACACGACAGCCGCGATATCGTCAGGCGTGGCGAGGCGTTCCAGCGGGTTCATCTTCGCCATGCGTTCGATCAGTTCCGGCGATTTGCCGTCGAGGAAGAGAGCCGTGGTGGTCGGTCCCGGCGCTACCGCATTGACGGTGATAGAGCGGCCGCGCATCTCCTTGGCGAGAATGGCGGTCATCGCCTCCACCGCTGCCTTGGTGGCCGCATAGACCCCATAGTTCTCAAGCCGCAAGCCGACGACGCTGGTCGAGAAATTGATGATGCGCCCGCCATCGCGCAGCCGCCGCGCGGCCTCGCGCATGCCGTTGAAGCTGCCCTTCAGATTTATGGCGATCTGGCGGTCGAAGAGCGCGTCATCGCTTTCGGCGATCGGCCTGAGCGTCATCACACCGGCATTGTTGACGAGAACATCGACGCCGCCAAACGCTGTCTCCGCAGCGTCGAACATGCGTATGACAGCTGCCGGATCGCTGATATCGGCCTGCGCCGTGACGGCCCGCCCCCCGCCGGTCTCGATCTTTGCTGCGAGCGCCTCGGCTTCCCGGTGGCTACCGGCATAATTGATGACGACCATGAAGCCGTCCTTCGCCAGTCCCTCGGCTATCCCGGCTCCGATGCCGCGCGATGCACCAGTCACGATGGCGACCTTGTTTTCCGCATTGTTGCTCATTGCCTTCTCCTGCGCTGAAACTCGATAGAAGGAAAATAAGCCTCCACAAGGATAGAATAATCAGCTAAAAACCGACATGACTATTCGGATTTTCGTCTAATGGATCGCTACGACGCCATGCGCGTCTTCACAAGAATTGTGGAACGTCGCAGCTTTACGCTCGCGGCCGAAGACCTCGGGCTGCCAAGAACGACAGTGACGGATGCGATCAAGCGGATGGAGGCGAGGCTTGGCGTTCGGCTGCTCCAGCGTACCACACGACATGTCAGCCCGACCCTTGATGGCGAAGCCTATTACCGGCGCTGCCTGCAACTGATCGCCGATATGGAAGACGCGGAAAGCGCATTCGCCACGGTAAAGCCCACGGGGCTTCTCTGCATCGACGTCCAGGGAACGCTTGCCCGGCATTTTGTCGTGCCCCGCCTGCCTGAATTCCTCTCCCGCTATCCCGAGATCGAACTGCATATCAGCGAAGGGGACCGCTTCATCGATCTGGTGCGGGAAGGTGTGGATTGTGTGCTGCGCGTCGGCGAGTTGCAGGACAGCGACATGATAGCCAGGCGGCTGGCGATGCTTGCGGAAGTCACATGCGCTTCGCCGTCCTATTGCGAACGATACGGAATACCCGTCCGTATCGACGATCTTGAGCGAAACGGTCATCGCATGGTGGCCTTCCGTTCCTCCGCGACTGGTGCGATCCTGCCCCTGGAATTTTCAGCTGGCGGATCGCTGCGCAAGATCATGCTTTCAGCTCCAATGACCGTCACGGGCGCGGAGACCTATACGGCCGCGGCCCTGGCCGGCCTCGGTCTCATCCAGGCGCCGCGCTATCGTCTTGAAAGCTATTTCGCATCGGGAGAACTGCTTCCCCTGCTGGAGGATTATCCGCCATCCCCGACCCCCGTATCGCTGCTTTATCCCCGCAGCAAACAGCTTTCGCCGCGTCTGCGCGTCTTCATCGACTGGACCGCGGGATTGTTCCCATCTTCATCTCTTTAGCACCTGGACCTCAATCGGTGTTCGTCAGGCTTTGGCGAAGCGCCTTGACATCCGCCGCCGTAACGGGTGCCGCCGCATTGCCCCAGTTGTTGCGCACATAGGTGAGAAGCGACGCCACCTCTTCGTCGCTCAGGCGCCATGCGAAGGAAGGCATGGCGGGCGCAGTCGGGGCCGCCGCCGTGGCCACACCCTGCGAACCCTGCAGTACGACGCGGATGAGTGTCGTCGGATCATCCGACTGAACCACTGCGCTGCCCGCAAGCGTGGGAAAAAGGCGGGGAATGCCCGCGCCCGAATCCCGATGGCAGGCATTGCACGTGTCCCGGTAAATCGCCTGGCCGGCGATCATCCGCTTGTCGCTCCCCACAACAGGCACGGGAGCGGCATTGCCATCCGACGGCATGTTCTTGAGATAGGTAGCGATCGCGTGCAGATCAGGGTCGGAAAGTTTCGAGGTCGAATTTGTAATGGCTTCCGCCATCGGTCCCGATGCAATGGTGAACTGGTTCGCGCCTGTTTTCAGGTACTGGACGATATCTGCCTGCGACCAGCCACCCAGGCCTTTGTGCATCGTATTGGTGATATTAGGAGCAAACCAGTTCTGCAGCACCGATCCCTCCAGGGCATCGCCGCTCCTGGCACTGCCGAGGATCGTCTTGGGCGAGTGGCAGGTGCCGCAATGGCCGAGCCCCTCCACAAGATAGGCGCCGCGGTTCCATTCGGCCGATTTGTCCGAATCGGGCTTGAATTCACCTGGCGTGAAATTAAGCGCGTTCCACGCCAGCATGCTCGAGCGGATGTTGAACGGGAAAGGAAGCAGATTTGTCTCGATCGGATTGTTCACCGGCTCAAGCGTGTTCAAATAGGCACGAATGGCGAGAATATCCGAGCGGCTCACCTTGGTGAAGGCCGGATAGGGCATCGCCGGATAAAGATGGCCGCGCGGTGCAATGCCTTGCTGCATCGCCTGCACGAACTGGTCGTCGGTCCAATTGCCGATGCCGGTCTCCCGGTCCGGGGTGATATTCGCCCCAAGAAGCTTGCCAAAGGGTGTTTCGAGCGCCAGTCCACCGGCATATGGCTTGCCGCCCGGGGCAGTATGGCAGGCGACGCAATCACCCGCCGTCGCCAGGTAGCGGCCGCGCTCGATCTGCTCGAAGGACTGACTGTCCGTCCCCCCCTGCCCCATGACCGGGGCAGTAGCGCTGAAGATAGCCGCCATCGTAAGCGGCAAAAGCGCGGTGAATAGAGCAAGATTTCGTTTCATGCCGGCACCAGCGGACCTTCGTTCTTCAGATAACGGGTGCGAATAGCGTCCGCAGCCTTAAATGCCAGCGCGCAGACCGTGTCGTTCGGATTATAGCCGGCGTTCTGCGGAAAGGCGGAAGCACCAACGACAAAGACATTTGGCACATCCCAGCTTTGTAGATATTTGTTCACGGCGCTCGTTGCCGGATCGCTGCCCATGATCGCACCACCGGTATTGTGGGTGCTCTGATAAGGCACGACATCGTACGGCTTTTTCTGATAATGCGGCACAATCTGGCGCGCGTTCATGTGCTTGCCGATTCCCGCCGCTTTATCGGCCATGTAGTTGATCATGCGGATGTCATTGTCGGGAAAATCGAACGTCATGCGCAGGAGCGGCCGGCCCAGGCGATCCTTGTAGGTAGGATCGAGATCGAGATAATTGCCGCGCGTGGCATAGCTTGAGCCCTGGGCGTTAAGGTAAAGACTGCTTAGATAATTATCGGCGGTGGCCTTCTTCCATGTCGAACCCCAGCGGGGCGTTCCCGGCGGCGTCGGGCGCATTAAGATGGGGCGAGCATTGGTCCCGGCGCACATGATGCCGGCGCCGCCGACGAAACCGAGGCTGGAATGGTCGAAATTGTCGCCGTTGAAATCATCGATGCATTGCCCCATGGCGCCGGTTGAGATGAAAGGGTTGAAGTTCTTGTTATCGAAGAACATCTCCACTTTGGCAAAGGTCTGATAAGCGTAATTGCGTCCGACCGCGCCTGTCGCTGTTTTTGGATCGTAGGGCTTGCCGATCCCGGATACGAGCATCAGGTGCACGTTGAAAAGGATGAAGGCGCAGATGAGCACCAGGTCGCCCGGCTGCTCCCATTCCTGTCCCTGCGCATCGACATAGGTGACGCCGGTAGCCCGTGTGCCCAACCTATCCAGATTGATCCTGACCACTTCGCTATTCGTGCGGCACTCGAAATTGGGTTTGCGCATCAGTACCGGCAAAATGGTCGTCTGTGGGCTCGCCTTGCTGTAATTGGCACATCCGAAACGCTCGCAAAAGCCGCAATAGCTGCAAGCGCCCATCTCTATGCCCAGCGGATTGGTATAGTTGCGCGATGCATTGGATGCCGGTTGCGGGAAAGGATGGTAACCCGCCTCGCGTGCGCCTTGCGCAAACAACATGGGTCCATAGGGCATCTCGAGCGGTGGCAGCGGATAGTCGCGGGCGCGCGATCCCTCGAACGGATTGCCCCCTTCCTGCAGCTTGCCGTTGATGTTGCCAGCCTTGCCGGACGTGCCGGCAAGATATTCGAACTTGTCGTAATAAGGCTCCATCTCCTCATAGGTGACACCCCAATCCTGAATCGCCAATTCATCGGGAATGATTTTTGCGCCATAACGCTCCACGAGATGGCTGCGACAGCGAAAATCGCTGGGCAGGAATCGCCAGGTCTGCCCGTTCCAGTGCACGCCCGCACCGCCGACACCATTGCCCGGCAGGAAGGATCCAAAATCGCGAACCGGCAGCGCCTCCTGATCGATATTATTGCGAAAAGTCAGGGTATTCTGTGCCGGCCTTAAGAAAAGGTCCTTTCTGATCGCATAGCGCAATTCATCCTGCATATAGCCGGCATTGAAGTCGGTTGCGGTGTTGCGCCAGGGGCCGCGCTCGATGGCGACGACATCCAGCCCCTCGTCGGTCAATTCATTGGCGAGGATCGAGCCGGTCCAGCCAAGACCAACGATCACGACATCCCTGCGCGGAAGTTTCCTGGCCATGTCTTACCCCTTCCCGCCCCAGTCGTCACGACCCATGATGCTGACCGGCGGGAGCGGATAGCGCTGATTGTGCTTGTTGACAAAATCGCGATAGTCATATCGCGCACCGGGAAAGCCGATCATCTTCCAGCTCGCCATGTCCTTGTTGCCGCCATAGATCGGATCAGCGAAAAAGCCTTCCATCGTGTTCTGCAGCACCAGTTCGAAAAATGTCTTCGCATCGGCATCGCCGAGATCGATGGAGCCTTTCTCCAGACCCTGCAGCACCTCGTCCTGCTCCTTCGGCGCAAGGGCGGGAAATGTCCTGCCGGAGAATGTCTTGCTGCAATAATCGTCGAGTGTCGCGATGCCTGCACGATACCGCTCGCTCGGAAGGATCGGCGATTGCAGCCCCTGCTGCGGGAGCCCTTGAACGAACGGGCCTTTCATATAGAGCCGTTCGGAACTGCCGAAGAAGCCGGCAAGCTGGCGATCAATGAAAACCGCGCAACCGGCAGCCTTGCCGCCGACGCTCAGATCGTCTCCGGGTATGAGCCGGTCGACGATTGCTTCGATCGTCTGCGCTTCATCATGTGTAAAAAAAAGCCAGGGCCCCGGTCGCGCCGGTGTCGGCGGATCGGCGGCAAACGGGCTCCAGGGCAGTTGTCCGGAGAAGGACCGGGCCAGAGCATCGGGGGTCGAGGCAAAGGAGATTGAAACAACGGTAGAGGCAAGAAATTGCCTCCTGCTCAAAGTGGAACCAGAAATTTTCTTCATCGGCTTCCCCGATTCGAGGTGGCTGATGAAGACGTTACAAGAGAGATGAAACTCTTTGCAAGCTACTCCATGCTAAAAGCTGTGAAAATACTTTGAGTTATTTAAGTTCAACCGCAGAACACTGCGCATCAGTAAAGATTTTATGATAATCCCGACCATGATCGAAAATATTATCAGCAGGATCAATCATATAGACAGCGTATTGCAGCTGTCGTCTGTCCGCATTCCGCCGGACGATCATCCCTGGAAGCCGAGCCCGGATTTTTCTGCTTGCCAGCAGACGAGGTGTATGGAGGAGGAATGTTTCTTCACCTTGCACCCCCGCCCTTGACTACACCATTGCGATCAATACTCCGCCCGCCGCAGAGACAAGCACAATGATCCATGGTGGAAACTTCCAGGCCATAAGCAAGACAAAGCAGGTTATCGCCAGCGCAAACTCATAGGGGCCGACAATGGCGCTGGTCCAGACCGGATTGTAAAGTGCCGCACCGAGAATGCCGACGACCGCCGCATTGGCGCCACGCATAAGCGCCTGGGCGCTGGTTCGCGCACGAAATTCGTCCCAAAATGGAATGACGCCGATCAGCAGCAGAAAGCCAGGCAGGAAAATCGCGACAAGCGCAATGAGGCCGCCGGGCAGGCCATTGGGTTCGGGTTGAAGCACGGTGCCGAGATAGGCGGCGAAGGTGAACAGCGGCCCGGGCACCGCCTGAGCAGCACCATATCCGGCGAGAAACTGGCTTTGCGATACCCAGCCGGAGCGCACGGTTTCCGTCTCCAGAAGCGGCAACACGACGTGGCCGCCGCCGAACACCAGCGATCCGGCGCGATAGAAGCCATCGAAGACCGCCAAGCCTTGCGAGAAGGCCGCGATGGCGGGCAGGCCGATGAGCAGGATGAAAAAAATAGCCAGCGCTGCCGCGCCCCAGGCACGCGAAACAGGAAAGCGCATATGACCGGTGATCGCCTCGACCGGGGCGCGACATAGCCATAGCCCGGCAAGGCCGCCGGCGATGATGGCCGCGAGCTGTCCGACCGATCCGGCGACGAGAACCACGATGAGGAGCGCGACCAGGGCGATACTGGCGCGCTCCTTGTCGGGGCAGAGGTTTTTCGCCATGCCCCAGACCACCTGGGCAACGATGGCGACAGCGACGATTTTGAGTCCATGGATAATGCCCGAGCCGATCGTGCCGCCGAACCACGCAGCACCGAAGGCGAACAGCATGAGCAGGATCGCCGACGGCAAAGTGAAGGCGAGCCACGCAGCGGCGGCACCCATCGGACCGCCGCGCAGAAGGCCCATTGCAAACCCAACCTGGCTTGATGCCGGGCCCGGCAGGAACTGGCAGAGCGCAACCAGATCGGCATAGCCCTTTTCATCTATCCAGCGCCGCCGAACCACCAACTCGTCGCGAAAATAGCCGAGATGCGCGATCGGGCCGCCGAAGGAGGTCAGGCCGAGCTTGAGGAAAGCCGCGAAGACCTCAGCCGCGCTCCCTTTCGGGTCGCCCCGATCTCCGGCAGTCGCCATTGCTGTATCATTCATGTTTTCATCGTTTCTGTTGTTGAAAACGTATCGGACGAGCTCGCGAGCGCCAAGAGCGTCGCTCGGGTTGATTAGTCGAGGAAGGCGAGCATACCTGTTGCCGAGCGGCATTCAGATATCGAGATCGACCCAGAGCGCCGCATGGTCCGAACCCGCCTCTTCCGGGCGCTTCAGTTCGTCATACGTATCCCACTTCTTCGGACGCACGCCGGGCCACATCCCTTTCCGGAAAACCCCGCCGCCCTCAACCTTGCCGTAAAGCGCCGGCGAGAGCAGCATGTAGTCGATCTTGTTGCGGGCGGTGCACGCGCCGTAGGTGCCCGGATGACCGCCGTCGTTGAAGGCACCATGTTCAAACACGTCAGTCAGGGACGTGCCCTCGATCAGCGGCTTCAAGGGATCACTGCCGGGCGTGTCATTGAGGTCGCCGATGACGGCGACATATTCGACGCCCGCACGGATGAGGCCTTCATAGATCTGCGCGATCCGCTCCGCCTGCGCCCTGCGCTTTGCGTCGGACGCGGCCTTTCCGCCATAGCCCTTGCTCTTGAGATGATTGACCATGACGATGAGACGCGCGCGCCTGGGCGTCACGATCTCGAATTCGGGGCAATCGCGCGAGAAGACGGGCTCTCCGTTCGGGAGGTAATCGTCGACATGGCTGCGCATCGCGCCGATCGGATAATTCTGGCGGCTCATCAGCCCGACATCAATGCCGCGCTCGTCATTGCCATCGATGACCATCACATGGCGAAAAGGCGTACCACCGATCGCCGGCAGGATTTCGCGGTTGAATGCCGACAATACCGGCCGGTTTTCCGCTTCAACAACACCAAGCACATCGGCATCCAGATCGCTCATGACCCGCGCGGTATTGCGCATGGCATGCTCGTTGATCGGCTCGTCGCGAAGTTCCAGGGACCCGACCCAATCGGCGCGACCTTCGGCGACAATCTCGATGCCGCCCGTCTTCGGCCGCTTGAGCAGGCCACCGCGATTGCGGCGCAAAAGAACGAATGGCCCGGTGTCGGATTTCTCCAGCCCGAGTTCGATCATCAGCCTTGCCATTCCAGCCCTGTCGTTTTCATCATAGCTCAGCTGCCCGAGCAGACCGTTCAGCGCAGCGAAACGGTCGAGAACGGGACGCCCGTCTTCCCAGCTTCCGTGGTTCATCACCTTGGCCCGGTCAAACAGGTTTTCCACATTGTAAACGGCAAGTCGCATTCGCTTCTCCTCAGCGGCGAAGGATAGTGGCATCGTTATATTTCAACGGTGCGACAGTCGAGCGAGTAAGATTTGCAGTACGATGCCGCGCACGGGCAAAGGCCTTGGCCCGCTGAACATTGCCCGCTCATATCCGCCTGAAATAGCCGCATCGCTTCCCTGTGCACAGCTGGTGAATTTTCGGTTGCAGACGATAAAAAAATATCGTTACTAATTGCAAAATGAAAATTTTTGGTCATACGCTCGTAACTGGCGTATGCGAGGTGGAACAAAAACATTGATGGCGACGCTCCCTGGCAATCCGTCCATTGCACAACGCATTGCACATGCCGCGCTGTCGCCATCGCATCGGCAGATCGCCGATTATGTGCTGGACCATCCATTGCGTGTCGCCGCCATGCCCATTGACGAACTGGCATCGGTGACCGGTGTTTCGATTGCCACGGCCAACCGCTTTGCCCGCGCTCTCGGCTTCGAGGGCTATGCACAGTTTCGCGCGGCACTGGTGCTGGGCTTCGAGAGCGCCCTGGCGCCGGTCGAAAAGCTGCGAAGCAGACTGGACCAGTCAGCTGGCGTGGCCGATGTCTTTGCTGCGGTGCTCGCCGACATGGCCGGCAACATCGAGAGGACACGCCAGGGGCTGGATAGGCAGGAATGCGCGCGCGCCGTCGAAGCCATTCTCGGCGCGTCACGGGTCTTCATCGTGGGCTTCGGCAGCAGCAGCTGGCTCGGTGGTCTGCTCCTGCGCAATCTCGAGCTTTACTGCGAGAACGTGCAATTGCTCACAAGCATCGAGGGATCTTCCTATGCAGCGCGGGCCCTTCACCGGCTGAGACCCGACGATCTGGTGATTGCGATCGCCTTCCCACGCTATTTCTCGGATACGGTGCTGCTGGCAAGCCGCGCGCACGAGGCCGGAATAGGCCTGCTGGCGCTGACCGACAGCGCCAATTCTCCTATCGCGTCAATGTCGAGCATCGCGCTCTATGCCAATGCCGATAGCCAATATTACGCCAACTCCGAGGCAAGCGCGCTGGCCATGATCGAGGCGCTCAGCAGTGCCGTGGCCCATGCCTCTGAGCGATCGGTCAAAGCCGCTGAACAACTGACCGAAGCCGTGCTTCCCTGGCTGCACGGCAGCCACTCCGGCAGGCTACGCCCCGTCGCCGAAGGACCGGCTTCCAAAGAGCGCGATGAAACCGCCGTATCTCGCAAGAAATTGGCCAGCAAGGAACCTGAATGACCCCGATCCAACCAATTATCGCTATTCACGGGGGCGCCGGCACTCTCACCCGAACTGCCATCGAGCCGGCGCAGGAAGCAGCGTATCATGAGGTGCTCGCCGAGATTCTTGCTGAAGCGCAGCAGGCGCTGAGCGATGGCGTGGCGGCGCTCGACGTGGTCGGCCTCGCAGTGCAGCGGTTGGAGGATCATCCGCTTTTCAATGCGGGCCACGGTTCCGTGTTCACCCGTGCCGCCACCCATGAGCTCGACGCCGCAATAATGGATGGAGCGACGTTGCGCGCCGGCGCCGTCGCAGGCGTCAGCCATATCCGCAACCCGATTCTTGCCGCGCGTGCGGTCCTCGACCAGGGCGAACATGTGCTGATGGCGGGCAGCGGAGCGGAAACGCTCGCTCGCAAACTGGGATTGGAGATGGTGGAGCCCCTCTACTTTTCCACCGCGTTCCGGCGCGAACAGCTTCGTCGTGTCCAGGGCACGGCAACGACCGTTCTCGACCACGACGGCGGCGCGCCTCTCGACGAGGACAGGAAATTCGGCACGGTCGGCGCCGTCGCGCTTGATGCCTACGGCAATCTCGCCGCTGCCACCTCCACGGGCGGAATGACCAACAAGCAGCCGGGACGCATCAGTGACTCGGCGATGATCGGCACCGGAACCTACGCCGACAACCGCACGGCGGCGATATCCTGCACCGGCACGGGCGAGGCCTTCATTCGCATCGTTGCCAGCCACGATCTTTGCGCACGCATGGCCTATGCCGGCGCAACGCTGGACGAGGCGGCCTGTCAGATCGTCATGGAGCGACTGCCTGACATCGGCGGGAGCGGCGGCCTGATCGCGGTTGATGCGAAGGGCAATGTTTCGCAGCGCTTCAACACCGAGGGGATGTATCGCGGCTATGCCCGCGTCGGTGAGCCCCCTCATACGGCAATCTTCGGGCATCCTTCCGATGCTTCCTCGTCCTGACCGGGTGTGATCGTCCATGACTTCCTCTGCAACCTTGACCGTTCCCCTTCCGATCCGCCCGCCCGTCCTGGCGGCGGGCCAGGTTCTGGAAGTCAAAGGCCTCGCGGTGCGCTTTTCGACATCCGAGCGCACGGTGACGGCGGTGCGCGATCTCTCCTTCAACGTTTCGCATGGCGAAACCCTCGCGATCGTTGGTGAATCCGGTTCCGGCAAATCCGTGACCTCGCTCGCCCTGATGCGCCTCGTGGAGCACGGCGGCGGTCGCATCGCTTCCGGCAGCATGATCTTGCGCCGCCGGTCTGGCGCGGTGCTGGATCTGGCGCGAGCGAACAATGCAACGATGCGCTCCATTCGCGGCGCCGACATCGCGATGATCTTCCAGGAGCCGATGACCTCGCTCAACCCGGTTTTCCCCGCCGGGGACCAGATCGCCGAGGCGATCCGCGTGCACCAGGGCAAGAGCGTCGCCGAGGCGCGTGCGGAAGCCTTGCGCATGCTGGATCTGGTGCGCATTCCAGAAGCGCGCAACGTGCTCGACCGTTATCCACATCAACTCTCGGGCGGAATGCGCCAGCGGGTGATGATCGCGATGGCGCTCTCCTGCAAGCCGTCACTGCTGATCGCCGACGAGCCGACGACTGCGCTCGACGTCACCATCCAGGCGCAGATCCTGCAATTGATCCGCATGCTGCAGGACGAGATGAAAATGGGCGTTGTGTTCATCACGCATGATATGGGCGTCGTCGCCGAGGTCGCCGACCGCGTGCTGGTAATGCGCCATGGCGACAAGGTGGAGGAAGGATCCTCTGAACCGGTGTTTTCTGCGCCGCGCCATCCCTATACGCGCGCACTCCTGTCGGCCGTCCCGAGGCTTGGCGCGATGACAGGAGCGGACCTGCCCCGCAAATTCGACTTGCTGAGCACCGATGCCGACGCCCCCACCGAGGAAGCGCCCCCGCAAGATACGGTGATGCCGGACGCCAAGCCGATCCTGCGTGTGAAGGAACTGGTGACGCATTTTGATTTGCGCGACGGCTTCTTCAATCGCGTCAGGCGGAGGATTCATGCCGTCGAGAAGGTCAGTTTCGATCTTTATCCCGGGGAAACGCTGTCGCTGGTCGGGGAATCCGGTTGCGGCAAATCCACCACCGGCCGTTCGCTCCTGCGTCTCGTCAACAGTCAGAGCGGCGTGATCGAATTCGACGGCCGTAATGTTCTCGACCTGCCCAAGCGCGAGCTGCGCAATTTGCGGCGCAACATCCAGTTCATCTTTCAAGATCCATTCGCCTCGCTCGACCCCCGCGTCACCGTCGGCTTCTCGATCATGGAGCCGCTTCTGGTGCATGGTATTGCCAGCGGTTCCAAGGCGCGTGAACGGGTAGAATGGCTTCTGGAGAAGGTCGGCCTGTCGCCTGCCCACGCACAGCGCTATCCGCACGAGTTTTCCGGCGGCCAGCGCCAGCGCATCGCCATCGCCCGCGCTCTCGCGCTCAATCCCAAAGTGGTGATTGCCGACGAGGCAGTTTCCGCGCTCGATGTCTCGATCCAGGCGCAGATCGTCAATCTGATGCTCGACCTGCAGCGCGAGCTCGGCGTCGCCTATCTCTTCATTTCGCATGACATGGCCGTGGTCGAGCGCATCAGCCATCGCGTGGCGGTGATGTATCTTGGCCAGATCGTCGAGATAGGCCCGCGCCGCACGATTTTCGAGAACCCGCAACATCCCTATACGCGCAAGCTCATGGCAGCCGTTCCGGTCGCCGATCCGGGCCGCCGCCATCTCCGCCGCGATCTGGCAACGGACGAATTGCCAAGCCCAGTACGCACTATCGGCGATGAGCCCGTGGTCGAACCTCTCATCGAGGTGGGCCCCGGCCATTTCGTAGCCCATCACCCGATCGGCGTCTTCGACCGCTGACGCAACTTCAACCACCAACAACAGAGGGAACAATGCAATGAAAACTCTGCTCTATCGAGGTCGCCAACTGGCTTTGGGACTTCTCGCCCTGGCGGCGCTGGGTGCCGGACCGGCGCTTGCAGCGAAGGCCCCCGTCCTTGCAATTTATCTGGCGCCCGAGACGCTCGATCCCTATAACACCAACACGACGCTGACGACCGCCGTCACCAAATCGTTCTACGAGGGACTGTTTGGGTTCGACAAGGATCTGAAGGTCCAGCCGGTGCTGGCCGAGAGCTACACCGTCTCCGACGATGGCCTCGTCTATACGCTCAAGCTGCGCGAGGGCGTGAAGTTTCATGACGGCACCGATTTCAACTCGGAAGCCGTCAAGGTCACGCTGGACCGGGTGATGAACCCGGAAAACAAGCTTCTGCGCTACAACCAGTTCAACCGTATCGCCAAAGTCGAGGCGACCGGGCCTTACGAGGTCAAGATCACCCTGAAGGAGCCGTTCAGCCCCTTCATCAACACGCTCGCCCATGCCTCGGCGGCGATCATCTCGCCGGCTGCGCTCGCAAAATATGGCAACAAGGACATTGCCCTCCATCCGGTCGGCACCGGTCCCTTCGTCTTCGAGGAATGGAAGCAGACCGACCATATAAAGGGCAAGAAGTTCGACGGATACTGGAAAAAGGGCTATCCGAAAGTCGATGCCATCATCTGGAAGCCGGTCCCCGAGAACAACACCCGCTCGGCCATGCTGCAGACGGGCGAGGCAGATTTCGCCTACACGCTTCCTTACGAGCAGGCGAAGACATTGCAGGCGAACGACAAGCTTAATGTGACGGTCGCCCCCTCGATCATCCTGCGCTATGTCAGCTTCAACCTGCTGCAAAAGCCATTCGATGACATCCGCGTGCGCCAGGCGATCAATTATGCCATCAACAGGGAAGCGCTGGCCAAGGTGGCCTTCAACGGCTTCGCGGTGCCGGCTCAAGGCTTCGTGCCGGAAGGCGTGGCCTTCGCCTCCAAGATGGAACCATTGCCCTACGATCCGGCCAAGGCGCGGGAACTGCTGAAGGAAGCGGGCTTCCCGAACGGCTTCGAATCGACGCTGTGGAGCGGCTACAACACCACCACCGCGCAGAAGACGATTCAGTTCCTGCAGCAGCAGCTGGCACAGGTCGGCATCAAGGTCACCATCCGGGCGCTCGAGCCCGGCGAGCGTACCGAGTTGGTCAATGGCTGGCCCGATCCGAAGACCGCCAAAGTTCGCATGTACTATATCGGCTGGTCGTCTTCGACGGGTGAAACCGACTGGGCGCTGCGTCCGCTGCTCGCGACCGAAGCTTGGGCACCGGGTCTCAGCAACACCGCCTATTACAGCAACAAGACGGTGGATGAGCTTCTTGCCAAGGCCTTGCGCACGACCAAGGATGACGAGAAAGCCGATCTCTACAAGCAGGCCCAGGAGCAGGTCATGAAGGATCTGCCCTGGGCGCCGCTGGTGACGGAGAATATCCTCTACGCTACCTCCAAACGCCTGTCGGGCGTCTATGTCCAGCCCGACGGCAACATCAATTCCAGCGAGATTGCAGTTTCCGAGTAAAGGGCATTCCCGCTGGGCCGGCGCGCACCGCAACCCCCCGTGGTGCGCGCCGGGCTTCTCCCTCATCCAAGGCTTGAATTATGCTCCAATATTTGCTGAAACGGCTCATGGGCTTGATCCCGACGCTGTTGATCGTTTCGGTGCTCGTGTTCCTTTTCGTGCATATGCTGCCGGGTGATCCGGCGCGGCTTGCGGCGGGACAGGATGCCGACGAGCAGACGATAGCGCTGGTGCGCAGCGAACTGGGGCTTGACCGGCCATTGCCCGAACAATTCGTCACCTATTTCGGTCATTTGCTTCAAGGTGATATGGGTACCTCTATCCGTACGCGCCGCCCGGTTTCGACCGAGATCGCCGAGCGTTTCATGCCGACGCTACTCCTGACGCTCACCAGCATGATCTGGGCCGTTGCCTTCGGCATGGCGATTGGCATCATCTCAGCCGTCTATCGCAACCAGTGGCCCGACCGGCTCGGCATGACGCTGGCAGTATCCGGCATTTCGTTTCCGGCCTTCGCACTGGGTATGCTGTTAATGCAGGTCTTTTCGGTGCAGCTCGGCTGGCTGCCGACTGTTGGCGCCGATGGCTGGAAGAACTATATCCTGCCATCGCTGACGCTCGGTGCAGCGGTTGCCGCCGTCATGGCACGCTTCACGCGGGCCTCTTTCGTCGACGTGATCCAGGAAGATTTTGTGCGCACCGCACGGGCCAAGGGCCTGAACGAACGTGTCGTGATCGCCAAGCACTGCCTGCGCAATGCGCTGATCCCTGTCGTGACCATGATGGGCCTGCAGTTCGGTTTCCTGCTGGGCGGCTCGATCGTCGTGGAAGCGGTCTTCAACTGGCCAGGCCTCGGTCGCCTGCTGGTCGACGCTGTCAACCAACGCGATTACCCAGTGATCCAGGCACTGGTTCTCCTGTTCTCGCTGGAATTCATCATAATCAACCTCATCGTGGATGTGCTTTATGGCCTTATCAACCCAACCATCCGCTATAGATGAGACGACCATGACACAAACCGCCTCGCTCGACCCTGGCGCTGTCGCCGCCTCCGAAGCCGTCCGTACACCGTGGAGTGAATTCTGGCGCAAGTTCCGCAAACAGCCGGTGGCGCTTGCCGCCCTTGGTTTCGTGGCGCTCCTGATTGTCCTCGCCGTGCTGGCCCCCTGGATCGTTCCCTACGATGCGGAGAACTATTTCGATTACGATCAGATCAATGCCGGTCCCTCCTGGTCGCACTGGCTGGGAGTTGACCCGCTCGGGCGCGATATCTTCAGCCGCATTCTGATGGGCGCGCGCATTTCGCTGGCGACCGGCTTGCTGTCGGTGGCGCTCGGCGGCCTGGTAGGCACGGCGCTCGGCCTGCTCGCCGGCTATTACGAGGGCTGGTGGGACCGTATCGTCATGCGGATTTCCGACGTGCTGTTCGCCTTTCCCGGTATTCTTCTCGCCATCGGCGTCGTCGCCATCCTCGGCAGTTCCATGATCAACGTGGTTGTCGCGGTGTCGGTGTTCTCCGTGCCGGCCTTCGCCCGCCTCGTGCGCGGCAACACGCTGGTGCTCAAGCACATGACCTATATCGAGGCAGTCAAAAGCATCGGCGCGTCGGACTGGACCATTCTCGTGCGCCACATCCTGCCTGGAACGATTTCGTCCATCGTGGTCTATTTCACGATGCGGCTTGGCACCTCCATTATCACAGCCGCGAGCCTGTCCTTCCTCGGCATGGGTGCGCAGCCACCAACGCCGGAATGGGGCGCCATGCTCAATGATGCGCGCGCCGATATGGTCAACGCGCCGCATGTGGCGCTGTTTCCGAGCCTCGCTATCTTCTTCACCGTGTTGGCATTCAACCTGCTCGGAGATGGCTTGCGTGATGCGCTCGATCCCAAGATCGATCGCATGTAGGAGATGGCGTTGAAGCACGATCCTGTCCTGCCGCCGCATATCGGCGGGCTGAAAGCCGGCCCGCGCAATGCGATCACCGATGTGGCTGATGTCACTGTCGGCCACGCGACGCTGGCCGATGGGCCGATCCAGACCGGTGTAACGGTGGTGCTCCCGCATCCGGGCGATATCTATCGCGATCGGGTTCCAGCAGCCGCTACCGTGTTGAACGGTTTTGGAAAGAGCATCGGCCTGATGCAAGTGGAAGAGCTCGGCGTATTGGAAACGCCAATCGCACTCACCAACACCTTTTCCGTCGGGACAATAGCGCAGGCACAGATACGCCAATGCGTGGCGGCCAATCCGCAATGCGGACAGCGGCTTCCAACGGTCAATCCGCTCGTCTTCGAATGCAATGACGGCTATCTCAACGATATCCAGGCAATGGCAATTGCCGAACAGCACTATCGCAACGCCTGTGCCGCGGCTGGTTCGACTTTTGTACAAGGCGCCGTGGGTGCCGGGCGCGGCATGTCGAGCTTCGGCGTCAAGGGGGGCATTGGCAGCGCGTCGCGCTACACGCCGATTGCCAATGGTTTTCAGTACACCGTCGGTGCGCTGGTGCTTTCGAACTTCGGAAGGCCATCACAGCTGACCCTCGCCGGCCGACGCATCGGGCCTTCGTTGGAGACAAGACTGGCTTCAACGACACAGGCGCAGAACGGCCCGGAAAAAGGTTCCGTCATCCTCATCATCGCCACCGATGCGCCGCTCGACGCGCGCCAGTTGCGCCGCTTGTCCTTGCGTGCCGGAGCGGGGCTGGCACGCACCGGTTCAGTCTTCGGCCATGGCAGCGGCGATATCGCGCTCGCCTTCTCCACCGCCTATACGCTGCCGCAGGATGTGGGTCGCGCCATGCCCGATATCGCCATGCTGCACGACGCGCTGCTCGACCCGCTGTTCCAGGCGGTCGCCGACAGCACCGAACAGGCGATCGTCCATTCGCTCTGGCGCGCCGCAACGGTCGTTGGCCGCGACGGGCACCATCGCCAAGCATTTCTCGATCTGATGGCCGACTACATTCCGGCCTTTTCGGAGCAATCCCTGTGAAAATTCTTATCTCTGTCGACATTGAAGGCGTGGCTGGCGTTTATCACCCCGAGCAGACCCGCCCCGGCCACGGTGAGTATGAGCGCGCGCGCCTGCTTATGACTGAGGAGGCCAATGCGGCAATCGCAGGCGCTTTCGACGCAGGCGCGACGGAAGTTCTGGTCAATGATTCCCATGGCGGCTTCCGCAATATGCCTCCTGATCTCATTGATCCGCGCGCACTGGTCGTGCAGGGCAAGCCGCGATATCTCGGCATGATGGCCGGCGTCGAGCAGGGTGTGGATGCCGTCTGCCTGTTAGGATATCATTCGCGCGCGCATGGTCGCGGCATTCTCGCCCATACGATCAACAGTTTCGCCTTTGCCCGTATCGAGTTCAACGGGATGGAACTCGGCGAAGCCGGCATCTACGGCGCGCTTGCCGGAGAGTATGGCGTCCCAGTCGTCCTGGCCAGCGGCGACGATGTGTTCATTGCCGAAAACCGCGATCTCTTTGCGCATACCATCTTCGTGGAAACCAAGCGCGCCCATGGGTGCAACAGCGGAACGAGCCTGTCCCCGGCACACGCACGCAAGGCCATCCGAGACGGCATGAAGATGTCCCTAAGCCGGACGGAAATGGCGCAGCCCTTCAAACTCTCAGGCGCAATTGATGCGCGCATTCGCGCCCAGACGCCAGCATTGGCCGATCTGTTTTGCCAATGGCCCGATCTCGACCGGCTTTCCGGCGACGAGGTGGGCTTTCGTGCGCCGACCGTCGAGGCGGCGGTGCGTATCATCAACTGCCTGTCCGCAATGTCGGCCTTGCTGCGATAAACCCGCAGCAAGGCGCCTCGCCCCATTCATTCAGCTAACGAAGCAAAAAGTCCTCCCATGGCAGACGCATCTACCTCCCGGTAGAGACCGCGTCTATTCCAATCATGGATCGGGGGGGCCTGTTCGGCGATGGCATCTACGAGGCGACAGCGCTGATCGAGGGCCGTTTGGCCGACAATGAGGCGCATCTGCGACGACTTGATCGCTCGCTGCTGCGCGAGATCGAAATTCCCAACCCGCATTCGCTGGAGCAATGGGCGGCGATCCAGCAGGAATTGGTGACGCGCAATGGCCTCACCGAAGGGCTCATCTATATCGAGGTGACGCGCGGCGTCTTTGAGCGCGATTTCCTCAGTCCCGCCGATCTGAAGCCGACCGTGGTGATGTTTACCCGGGCCAAATCGGTGCGGGCCAATGCCGCCCTGTCCAAAGGCGCCGATGTGATCACCGTGCCCGATCTGCGCTGGGCAAGGTGCGACATCAAATCAAACTCGCTGCTGGCGCAGGTACTGGCGAAGCGGGCAGCTGCCGAAGCCGGCACCAACGAGGCCTGGATGGTCAAGGATGGAAACGTCACCGAGGGAGCCTCATCGACAGCCTTCATCGTTACTGAGCCGGCGAAATTGTCTCCCGTCCGCTCTCCCATGCGGTTCTCCCCGGCGTCACGCGCCGCGCCGTCCTGCGCCTTGTGGAAGAAAGAAGCCTGACATTCGTCGAACGCACTTTCACGGTTGAAGAAGCACTGCGCGCACGCGAGGCGTTCTTCACCAGCGCCTCAACCATCGTTACGCCTGTCGTCTCCATCGACGGCCAGATCATCGGCAACGGCAAGCCTGGGCCGCTGGCCCTGCAATTGCGTGAGCTCTATATCGAAACCCTGCTCGTTGTATGTCTTGTAGCCGATAAGGCAGACCTGTGATATCAGGTTCGACAATGATCGTGCCGGGACGAACCGATGCAATATGAACTCAATTCAGCGATGCAGACGCTGGATCTTGGCGTCCTCATGCCAGTTTGGGCCAAGCACAAGCTGCAGAGCGACACCAAACCGAGCACCGTGGCTGATGAGAATGGGAAGGCAGCCACGCCTGAGCTTGGATTCCCGTGATCACGACATTGTGGCGCTCGGGCCGGCGCCTCGCTCTAGACCCGCGCTCGTGCTGGCGCACGGCGCGCAATCTCCTCCTGCGATCGGCGCATTTGCCGTATGATACCAAGGACCTGTTCGCAGCTTCCCTGCAGGGCCTCGTTATCGCCTTCCGTCCGTGAACCATCCGGGTTCGCACCCCATGAGCCATCAACACACAGGAACCGCCATGAGTCTAGCCGACCGCGTTCGTATTGAAGAAGTCTCTCTGCTGTCGGACGACTGGTACGTTCTCAAGAAGACACGCTTTGCCTTCCAGCGCTCGAATGGCGAGTGGCAGGTACAAAGCCGCGAAACATACGATCGCGGCAATGGCGCAACCATTCTTCTTTATGACCGCGCGCGCCGCACGGTGATCCTGACCCGACAGTTCCGCTTTCCCGCTTTCGTCAGCGGCTATGACGATTTGATGATCGAGACGCCAGCGGGGCTTCTCGACAAGATGGGCCCGGAAGAACGTATCAAGGAAGAAACCCAGGAGGAGACAGGCTACCGAATTGGCAAGGTGGAGAAGGTATTCGAGGCCTTCATGAGTCCCGGCTCCGTCACCGAGCGCCTTTATTTTTTCGTCGGCGAATACGAGCCGAAGGACCGCATTTCCGATGGCGGCGGCGTCGCCAACGAGGGCGAGGATATCGAGGTCATGGAAGTGACCATTGATGAGGCGCTTGCGATGATCCCCAGTGGTGAGATCGTCGACGGTAAGACCATCATGCTCCTCCAGCACGCCGCGCTGCGCATCTTCCGGGTATAGGCTAGATCAAGAGCTTGTGAAGCAGCCGTCAATAAATGACCATCGCCGCTTCAATTGCGATAAATAGAATCTGTATTTCTCGACCAAGTTCCATTGAAGTCGTTCCCGCCATGCCTGCACAAGCTAACGCATCAAGCGGATGGAATCCTGCATCTTGTGCAATAAAAGTAGACGTTTGTTAAAGCTTTTCTTGCACAAATTCACCATGTCCTCGATCTCTCTTTGAATTGCTACGAATGAGCGTGCAATTGCAAAAATGAACCTGTAGCCTTCGAGTCATCGTGAATAAAACCCGACACATGAAACGAGAAATGAGGCTGATCGGCCTCACATTCGTTGCCGTGAGCGCCGTCCTGGGTTCAGGATGGCTGTTCGCACCGCTTCTTGCCAGTGAGCAGGCCGGGCCGGCGGCAATTATAGCCTGGGCCATCGGCGGAGTTGCGATGCTCCTGATCGCGCTCACATTCGCCGAGATTTCCGCCATGCTGCCGGTGCCGGGAGGGATCGCCCGGGTCCCGCAGTTCAGCCACGGCAATGTGGTGGCGATGGCGATGGGATGGAGTGCCTGGATTGGCTATAACACCACGGCTCCTGTCGAAGTGGCGGCGATGCTGCGATATCTTGCGCCTCATCTCGGCTGGGCCGGCAACGACCTGTCGCACTGGCCGACCCTCTTGCTGGCGATGGGATTTCTCGCTGTCTTCACGCTTATCAATGCCGTGGGTGTACAATTCTTCTCCAGGGTCAATTCCACCTTGACCTGGGTCAAGATCGCCATTCCGCTGATCATCATCGTCACGCTCCTGTGGACACGCTTCGATACTGCCAATTTTAGCAGCGCAGGGGGCTTTTCGCCCTATGGCCTGCACGGGATCTTTGCCGCCGTGTCGACGGGCGGCATCATCTTTTCCTTCATCGGCTTTCGGCATGCGATCGATATGGCCGGGGAGGTCCACCGTCCCGGTGTCGTCATACCGCTCGCGCTGATCCTGTCGGTCGTAATCTGCTTTTTTGTCTATGGCAGCCTTCAGATCGCCTTTATCGGCGCGCTGCCTGCCGGGATGCTGTCCAATGGCTGGAATGGCCTTCTGTTAAAGGCCGACCTAGGGCCGATCGAGGCAATTGCCACTTCGCTTGGCCTTTTGTGGTTGATCAGTCTGCTCAATGTCGGCGCCGTCATCGGCCCGTTCGGGGGCGGCCTGGTGTCCACGGGCTCCAATGCGCGCCTTGCCTATGCGCTGGCGAGGAATGGCTTCTTTCCCAAAATCCTCACGACACTTTCCAGGCGCGGCATTCCACTGGCGGCACTTCTGGTCAATTTCGTCTTCAGCGCGCTGGTCTTTCTGCTGATGCCCTTCCAGGAGATGGTGCAGCTCAACAGCTCCGCGATCGTTCTGTCCTTCGTCGTCGGACCGGTGACAGTCGTCGCCTTGCGCCATCTGCTGCCGAACCAGCCGCGGCCCTTGCGCCTGGCGGCTGTGACGTGGATAGCCACACCGGCATTTGTGGTGGCGACGCTGATCATCTACTGGAGCGGATGGGACACGCTGTGGCGGCTGGGGCTGGCGCTGCTGGTAGGATTCGGGCTCTTTCTCGCCCACGCGCGGTGGCGTCCCCATGGCCCGCTCGACTTTCGCGAAGCAGCCTGGCTCCTTCCATATCTGGTGGGCATCGGAATCTTCTCTTATCTCGGCACGTTCGGCGGGCTCGGCATATTGCCATTTGGCTGGGACATTGCCGCAATCACGGTCTTCGCGATCGCCATCTTCGTTATGGCGATCGCATGCCGCCTGCCTGCCGAACGATGTGTCGAGCAGATAAAGGCGCTCAAAGCCGTCATGCCACCATCCGGAGAGCCCGGCGAGAAAGAGTGAACGCGGTCAAACCGTCACGACAATCTTGCCCAACTGTTCGTTCGATTCCAAAAAGCGATGTGCCTCGACGATCTGATCGAAGGGAAAAATCCTGGCGATGGTCGGTTTTAGCGCACGCGACTCCAGCCCTTCGAGGATAAACGCCTTGGCCGTTTCCAGCCGTACCGGATCGCCGATGATTTCATGGACCAGATAACCCCGCAACGTCAGGCTCTTGCATAGGACTGTGAACAGCGGGAACGGTGTCGGCTCGCAACTCAGCCCGCCATATTCTATGAGAATGCCGCCCCGCGCCATGGCAGTTGTGAGAGGTTCGAATATGGGACCGCCGATCGGGTCGAGCACCACCCGTATGCCTTCCGGCCCGGCAATTTCCTTTAGCCGCTCTTCCAGATTTTCCTCCGCGGAGGCGATGACATGAGCTGCGCCCATGTCAAGCAAAGCCTGCCTTTTGCGGGATGTTCGCGTGACTGCGATTGCGGTCGCACCCGTCATGTTGGCAATCTGGATAGCGGCAAGCCCGACGCTGCTCGATGCAGCGGTAATGACGACGAAATCCTCTCTGCCAAGCCTGGCGATATCGATCAGCGCACCATAGGCGGTGAGATATTGCATCCATATTGCTGCCGCCTCTTCCCAGCCGAGCGATGGCGGGTGCTTGACAATGAGTTCGGCAGGAAATGTTGCAAATTCACCATAAGCGGGCCACCGGACCATCGACATCGGCGGCACGATGCTGACAGCATCGCCCGGAGCCATACCGCCAACACCTTCGCCGACCGCTTCGATGATGCCCGCGGCCTCGAGTCCCAGACTGGAGGGCAATGGTGGGGTCTCGATATAAGTGCCCGCACGCAACAACACCTCGGCGCGGTTGAGGCCCAATGCCTTGACACGAATTTGAACCTCACCGGGACCAGGGCCCGCAACATCGGCGTTCTCGATGCGCAAAACCTCAGGACCACCGAACTCATGAAAGCGGACAATCTTTGCCATCGGGCTGAAACTCCAAAATGATTGAATGGAATGATCTATGCCTTCAGGGATTTACCGGATAAATAGACATGTGTGCAGAACACTAAAAACTGAGAGTTTTGAATATGGATCGTCTCACGAGCATGGCCGTGTTCGTCAAAGCCGTTGATCTTGGCTCGTTTTCGGCCACCGCTGAAGCGCTCGATTTATCCGGGCCGATGGTCGGCAAGCACATCCGGTTTCTTGAGGATCGCCTTGAGGTGCGCCTCATAAACCGGACGACGCGCCGCCAAAGCCTGACGGATTTCGGACGCGCATATTATGAACGCTGCCGACTGGTGCTTGCAGAAGCCGAAGCGGCGGATTCACTCGTGACCGATCAGCTTTCCCAACCGCGGGGACGGCTGCGCATCACCATGCCCGCATTGTTGGGCCGGCGGTGTATTGCCCCGATCCTCCTGGGGCTAGCCCGGCAATATCCGATGCTGGAACTTGATCTGTCATTCGGCGACCGCATCGTCGATCTTGTGGAGGACGGGTATGATCTTGCCATCCGGACCGGCAGTCTGGAAGACAAGACAGGTATCATGGCGCGACGCATCGCACGACATCCGATGCTCGTTTGCGCGGCGCCATCCTATCTCGATGAGCACGGACTGCCCAAGCACATCGAGGATCTCAGCGCCCATCACGCCATCATCTATAGCCGGCCTGGCTGGGTCCATTCGTGGCTATTTCCCAGAGATGGTGCGCCACCGATGGAGGTCACACCGGTGAACCGTCTGCGGCTCGACGATCTTGATGCCATTGCCGATGCCGCGGCTGCCGGAATGGGGCTCGCCTGGCTGCCATCCTGGCTCATTCGTGAGCGCATAAAGACCGGTGCGCTTGTCCCGCTGTTGCCGGACCAGCCGGCATATGTTTTCGACAATTACGCACTGTGGCTGCAGGCGCCGCACCTGCCGCTGAAGACGCGCCTGGCTATCGATGCGGTGGCGGCTGAGCTGCCCAAATACATGACGTGAAATCTGATGCCGCGTCAGTCACGTCAACTGCCCGGATCCACAGGCTTGGTCCAATCGAGGCAGGCAGTGCTCCTCCAAGGCTTGTCAGTGAGCGGCAGGTATGCTTGCGTGGGCATATCCGAGATATAGAGCATCAACATGATTGCAGATTACCCAACATGATTGCAGATTACATAGACGAATTCATCATGGTATGTGCCGGACTATGGATGTCCGGGGTGGGCTTCGGGTTCTTCCGGGCGCCCATTCAAGGCCAATCGGGCGAGCAAGCATGGTGGGCGCGTCTCGTGACCCACTTCAAATGGATGGGGCCTCTGCTGCTGCTGATCGCCATAGCGCTCGCCATTGCTGCGCCATCTTGATCAGGAAAGCTTGCCTAATCCGCCCCGGCTGCTTGCAACAGCCATTGGTGAAAGGCTCGCATTGCCGGCGTTTCGGAGCGGGATTTCAAGCGGGTCAACCAATAGCTTCCCGTTAATGCGGTTATTTCGAATGGCTGCACGATCCGCCCTTCTTCAATCTGGCGGAGGAACATCGAAATGGGAACGAGCGCAATGCCAACCCCTTGGGCTGCGGCATCAACAAGCGTCAGCGACGAGTCGAACATCCAGCCCCGCAGGCTTGGCGGCGGCATGCCGACAGCCCTGAACCAGATGGCCCATTCGTCCATGCGATAGGATCGCAACAATTCCTCATTCGCCAAATCCCCGGGGTTCTGAAGACGCCGGGCAAGCGAGGGCGCACAGACGGGAGACAGCGGAGCGTCCATGAGATGAACCGCATCCGTTCCATGCCAGGCACCGTCGCCGAAACGGATGAAGAAATCGAGACCGTCGAGAAGAATGTCGGAGCGATTGTTGTTCGTCTTGAGGCGAAGATCCACATGGGGATGCTGCTCCTTGAATGACTTCAGCCGTGGCAACAGCCAGCCGATCGCGAAGGTACCGACCACGCCGATGGTCAGCACCTCCTGATAATTGCCTTCCTCGAACTGGCTGAGCGTCGCGCTCATGCGGCCGAACGCATCGGTGAGCACCGGCAGCAATGCATGGCCTTCGTCGGTCAGGGCAAGCCCACGCGGGAGGCGCGTGAACAAGGTCACGCCCAGAATCTCCTCCAGCGACTTCACCTGATGGCTCACGGCGGTCTGTGTAACCCTGAGTTCCAGGCCAGCGCGCGTAAAGCTGCCATGTCGCGCGGAGGCCTCGAAAGCCCGAAGCGCGTTAAGGGGTAATTGCGATATATGCATGACATTACTAGCCCAAGTTTTTCTCATATCAGAGGGCAGAAATCATCGTTTGTCCAGAACTGATGCCTTGCCCATATTCGCCCTGCCAGCGCCGACGAACTGATGGAATGCCGGGAGCTGGCGCCGACATCCCACCAGAAAGAGACAGACATGACGACATCGATATCACGCCGGCGAGCCCTTGCCGGCAGCTTGCTTGCCATTCCAGCGCTCACCTCCCTGACAGCCGCAGCACGGGCGCAAACCGGGGAGGCGCCGGAGGGTCAGTTGGCCGAGCTTGAACGCAGACACGGGGGCCGCATCGGGGTTGCCGTGCTTGATCTCGCGACGGGCCAGCGGCTCATGCATCGAGCCGATGAGCGCTTCTTGATGTGCAGCACCTTCAAGGCTTTGACGGCGGGATTCATCCTTGCACGTGTTGACCAGGGAGAAGAGCAGCTTGACCGGCGGATTGTTTTTTCGAAAAAAGACATCGTTGTCGGGTCACCCGCCACGCAAGAGCGCATTGGCGGCACCGGCATGTCGGTGGCGGAACTCTGCCAGGCGACGCTCACTCTAAGCGATAATGCCGCCGCCAATCTTCTGCTCGCCAGCTTTGGCGGACCGGCGGGACTGACCGGCTTCCTGCGTTCTATCGGCGATGAGATCACGAGGCTTGACCGTTTCGAAACCGATTTGAACGTGCACGAGACACCCGGTGACTTGCGCGACACCACAACACCCGCTGCCATGCTGGAGACGCTACGGAAACTCCTCTTCGGCAATGTGCTGTCACGATCCTCACGCGCGCAGCTCGCAGCCTGGATGATCATGAACAAGACAGGTGACGCAAAATTGCGGGCCGGCTTTCCCGATGATTGGACAATCGCTGACAAGACGGGCGGCAATGGCGACAAATTCGGCAATAGCAATGATGTCGCCATCGCCTGGTCCCCGGATCGCGGCGCCGTGATGATCACCGCCTATTGCGAGATACCGTCGGTTTCCGAAAAGGTGCGCGCTGCGGTTCTGGCTGAGATTGGACGGATCGCAGCGCAGCTATGAGGTCAGAGACGAAACTGCATCGGCGGGGAGGCGCCGATGCAGTTGCAAGGCAGGGCGGCACCTAATCCTCCAGATCGGCTTTCATCTGGTCGAGAATGGATAGCGCGTGGGCAGCATACTGGCTGATCCAACGGTCATGGATCTGCTTGATCGGCAGCGAGTTGAGATGGTTCCATCGCTCCCGCCCCTCACGCCTGACGATGATCAGTTCGGCCTCCTCCAACACCTTGAGATGTTGCATGACAGTGCAGCGGTCCATATCCGCAAACGCCTGGCACAGCATCCCCGTCGTATGTGGCTCGTCCTTCAGCTGATCGAGCATGGAGCGGCGGCGCGGATGTGCCAGCGCCTTGAAAATCAGATCGTCTTTGATACCGGTTGACATGTTATGTTTTTATAACATATCATCTTTTCATGCAACAGGGAGTTTGATCATGAAGCCCGAATTCAGAGTTTCGGCGCGCATAGCAAAGCCGATCGCCGAAGTCTTCGATGCAGTCGTGAACCCCACGAAGCTCAGCAGCTATTTCACCACCATGAAAGGCGCCAGCGCGCCGCTCACCCCCGGGGCGACGGTCGTGTGGTGGGGTGAAGTTCCCGTCGAGGTTGATGAAGTATTGGCAGACAAGCGCATCGTGCTGCGTTGGGATGCGTCGAATGCAACCGACGGCAAGACCGCCTACAAGACGAGGATTGAAATGAATTTCGAGCCACTCGAGGACGGCGCAACTCTCGTCACCATTGCCGAAACGGGATGGCGCGAGGACCCGGAAGGTCAGCGGGCATCATATCGCAACTGCGAAGGCTGGACGCAGATGCTGTGCTGTATGAAGGCTTTCGTCGAACATGGCATCAACCTGCGCGAAGGTTATTACCAGAGTGAGCTGAGAGGCGACTATGCGTGCGAGCCCAAACCGGAAATTCAGTGACCCCATGGGAGAAAGAGCAATGGCTGCAAAAATCTACGGCGGCGTCGATATCGCCATAAAGGTGCCACCGCATCAGTATCAATCCACCATCGCCTTCTATCGCGATGTGATCGGGCTTGAGCCGATAACCGCCAAGGCCCCTGCCGTGGGCTTCGAGTTTGGGCCCAACAAGCTATGGATCGATGAGGCGCCAGCGATGAGCCAGGCCGAAGTCTGGCTGGAGTTCTTCACCGATGATTTCGACGGAGCGGCCGATCATCTCGCGCAGGCAGGCGCGGTCCGTTGCGACGCCATCGAACAATTGCCCGAAAATTTCAAGGGCGGCTGGATCACAAATCCGGCAGGCATCGTGCATATGCTGCGCGAACCGGACGCCTGGTAGAGGCAAATCGAGCCCTGCTCGGCAAATTGCTCATCACGGTGTGGCGGGCACCGCCAGGGCAACCGGATACCTGCTGACGGACAGCTTGCGGGCATGCTGGAAGGAAAATGGCGCTGCTGCTGGGCTGTGGGCCGCGAACCAAACGCCTGCGCGGCTTTGTCCTGCACCGGTGCACGCTGACCCTTCTCGGCGTGCTGGCAAGATACGCTTTCGTCAAAACCTGAAAGGCTTAGCCTCGGTTTGCTCCCGCGCTATCGTCACGCCATGCCAGAACCGGCGCTATGGCGTCGCGCAGGGCCGCGCGATCCAAGGACTCCATCTTTTGGAAGGGACGCCGCGATGGCCCGCAAACCACGCCCATGATTTCGAGCAGCGCCTTGGACCCGGGCATGACGCCCACCTTGATCAGCACCTGGATGACGCGATTGGCCATGGTCTGCAGCTTGCGGGCCTCGCCGATCCGGCCTTCCGCCATTGCAGTGCGCAGGGCGACGAACACGTCCCCCATGAAATTATAGGTCGTGCCGATTGCCCCCTGCGCGCCCATCGCGAAGCCGGCGAGGCACATCTCGTCATAGCCGTTATAGACCAGTGCCTCCGGCACGGCATGGCGGATACATTCGAGCAGGAACATGTCGCTCGATGTATGCTTGATGCCGATGATGTTGGAATGTGAGAGGAGATCGATCAGTTCGGGGAGCGTGAAGCCACTGGTGCGGGCGGGGAAATTATAGACGATCAGCGGCAGGCTGGAAGCATCGGCCAGCGCTCGATAGTGCGCCATCACCTCTGACCGGGAAAAATCGTAATAGAAGGGCGGGATGGCGGAGATCGCCTGGTAGCCCGATTTGGCAGCATGTTCCGAAAGCTGCAACGCGTCCTTCGTCGCGATCGTGCCGACATGGGCGATCAGATCAAACCTTCCGTCAGCGGCAGCGGCGACGTCGGCGAGACAGGCGGCCCGCTCCTCAAGCGACTGCAGCATCGCTTCACCCGAGCTGCCACCCACATAGAGGCCGTCGACCCCCAGCCGGACCTGAAAATCGACGAGCGGCCCGATGCCCCGCCGGTCGATGGTCTCGTCTTCCAAGAAGGGTGTCAGGAGGGCCGAATAGATGCCTTCTAGTTTTGCCATTTTGATCGCTTTCAGAGGCGGGTGGAAAAGAGTTCGGGCAGCTCGCGGCGAGCTGTGTCGCCAAGCTGCATGACGATTTCATGGGGTGCGGAAGCGTAGGGCCAAAGCAGCCTCGGACCGATGGAACACCAGCCGCCGGCCGCCGCCATCGCCTTGTCAAGCGCCGCGTTCGACAGGCCATAACCCGCAGCGAGCGGCAGGACATGCTCTTTCATGAAGCGGACGACGCGCGGCTCGAAAGCAAGTGCCCCCGCGGGATCCTCGTCAAGTTGCCGCCACCATCGCACGGCGCCCGCCGGGCTCAGGCATGCGACATTCGAATAGGAGCCCCGCCCACCTGCCAGGCATCCGCTCGCCATGAAATGACCGGGGACAAAAACGGCGAGGTCGGGCAGCTTCTGGCGAAGCTCTTGATACCAGGCTTCATCGCCTCCCGGCAGCTTGGCGCCGATGAGCATGGGCACTGTAAGCTTCAGCCTCGCGATCTCGTCGAGCTCCAGCCGGCGCTTGGCATGTGGCGGATTGTAGAGGACCAGCGGAATGCCGGGCGCAGCCTCAGCCATGCCCGCGAGGAAATGCTCCGCCTCGTCGTAGCCGGGCGGCCACCAGTCCGGCAGGGTGATCTGGACAGCGTCAGGCCGCAGTGCTCCGATGCGGACAAGCCGCTCGCGCGCGACCCGGGCATTCATATTCGAAACACCGATCTGGAAAGGCAGGGCAGCGGCATGGCAGAAGATGGCGACCGTCTCGCTCAGCCGATCGAATTCCTCCTCCGTCTGGCTATGGAATTCGCCTGCCGTGCCGTTGGTGTAGACGCCGTGAAGCCCGCTTTCATGAAGTGCGGATAGCTGCTCGCTCAAAGCGGCCCATTCGATCCCGCCGGAACGGTCCAAAGGCAGGAGCACCGCCCCCCAGATGCCTTCGAGAGTTTGGGCGGAAAGGCTCACCGCTCCGCTCCGAGCATCTGGTCGGGAAGGAAGGTGACGAGAGGTGGGAAAAAGATGATCAGCATCAGGACGATAATGAGCGGAATGAGAAAGGGCACGATGCCGCGGGCGAGCACGCCGAAAGGAATATTGGCGACCTTCGAGACCACGAAGAGAGCCACGCCCATCGGCGGCGTCAATATGCCGATCATCAAATTGAACACCACCATGACACCGAAATGCACGGGATCGATGCCGAATTGCAGTGCCGTCGGCACCAGCACCGGCACGATGAGCAGCAGGATCGCCAGCGCCTCGATGAAGGTGCCAAGCGCGAGCAGCATGAGGTTGACGAGAATCAGGAAGGTGAGCGGATCGCTCGAATAGGTCAGGAAGAACGAGGCCACATGCTGCGGCACCTGCTCCCGCGCGATCACATAACCGAACAGCGATACGCCCATGATGAGCAGGCCGACGGCCGCCGTATGGCTCACCGTCTCGCGCAGCACCGTCACGAGCTTGGCGAAGGTGATCTCGCGATAGACCACCACCCCCAGGAACAGAGCATAGCTGGCAGCGACAACGGCGGCTTCGGTCGGCGAGAATATCCCGGCGAAAATCCCGCCGATGATGATGAATGGTGTCATGAGCGGGAGGATCGCGCGCCAGAAGGTGGACCAGATCCGGCGAAGATCGGCGCGCGACTCGGTCGGATAATTGCGACGCCAGGCAATGAAATAGACCATCACCATCAACGAGCCCGCACAGAGCAGACCCGGCACGATGCCGCCCAGGAAAAGGCCTCCGATCGACGTGTTGGCGATCACACCATAGACAACAAGCGGAATGGAGGGCGGGATGAGTGGCCCGATAATGGCGGAAGCGGCTGTTACCGATCCGGCAAACTGCTCGTCATAACCGGCATCCCGCATGGCCTTGATCTCAAGCTGGCCAAGGCCTGCCGCATCGGCGACTGCCGAGCCGGACATGCCCGAGAACATAACGCTCGCCATGATGTTCACATGGCCGAGCCCGCCACGAATATGGCCGACCAGCGCTTTGGCGAAATCGAAGATGCGTTCGGTGACGCCGGAAAGGTTCATGAGTTGAGCCGTGAGGATGAAGAATGGCACGGCAAGGAGCGGAAAACTGTTGAGACCGGCGATCATACGCTGCCCGGCGAAATTGAGACCCGTCCCCTGCCACAGCATATAGGCAAGCGCCGCCACGATGAGCGTGAACCCCACCGGCATGCCAGAGACGAGAAGAGCGAACCATCCGCCGAAGAGGGCCGTCATCTAGAGATACCTTTCAGGTGGAATGTCCGTGGCATCATGCCCGCCGCCGAAGAGGGTGCGGGCATCCCGCGCCATGACAAGCGCGATCCGGATCGCCGCAAGCACGCCGAATACCGGCAGGGCACCGTAGAGCCAGGATTCCGGCACACCGATCGCAATTGACATCACCTTATGAGCCCGCATCGCGCCGAAGATGCTGTAATAGACAAGGATAAGGAGCGCTGCGAGGACCAGAATATCCAGAACGAGCCGCAGCCCGAGCCGGGCCCGCTCCGGCAGCATCAGCGGCACGATATCCATCGTAATGTGGGTCCGTGCGGTGACACCTTCCGCCGCGCCGAGTGCTACGATCCATACAAAGGCATAGCGCGCTGCTTCCTCCGTCCAAAATAACGGATCGTGGAAGACGAAGCGGGTAATGATCTGCAGCGCGATCACGACAAAAGCGAAGACCAGGAGGATTGCGGCCAGCGTCTCTTCAACGTGGGCGAGGTTCCGCCAGCGGGCCGGCCAGCTGTTTGGATTGACCATTGCTGATTATCCCGATGGGGGCAGCGCTGCGACGCTGCCCGATGTTAACGAAGACCGAGCAGCGATTGCACCGTGTCGGCGCCGAACTGCTTGTCGAGATCGGCATAGACGGGTTTCATCGCGTCGCGGAACGCCGACTTGTCGGGCTCGACCACAATGATGCCGCGCGCGCGGAAGGCGTCGACGAGGCCTGCTTCCTTGTCCGTGACCAGTTTGTTGTTTACCGCACCACCCGTCTCGAAGGCCTCGACCACGATCTTTTGGTCGGCGGGTTCAAGTGCGTTCCAGGTATTTTCCGACATGAGGATAAGCTGGTCCTGCACCAGATGCCCCGTCAGCGAGACATGCGACTGCACTTCGGTGAACTTCATCGCATCGATGATCGGCAGCGGGTTTTCCTGGCCGTCGACCTGATTGGTCTGAAGAGCGAGATAGACCTCGGCGAAAGCCACCGGCGTCGGGCTGGCGCCCATCGCCTTTGCCCAACTGAGAAGCGGCGCCGAATTCGGCACGCGCAATTTCATGCCTGCGAAATCGGTGGGCTTTTCGATTGGTTTGTTCGCTGTCGTGTGCCGTGTTCCGAAATACCAGGAATCGACCATTCGCCAATTGTGCTTCGTTCGCATCTCCTCGACGATCCCCTGCCCCCAGTCGGAGGCAATGATCTTTTGCAGATGGTCGAAATCGCCGACCACATAGGCCGTGCTGGCAAGCACCGCGGGGGGAACCCAGGCATCCATCCCGCCGAATGGATTGAGCGTGAAATCGAGCTCGCCGAGCGTGACCTGCTCCATCATCTCGGTGAACGTCCCCAATTGCGAGTTGGGGAATATTTCCAGCGCCAGCCGGCCACCGGATTTCTCCTTGATGATGCGCGCCGCCTCGGTGACGCCCTGGAACTGCGGGTCGCCCGCAGTTCCCTGCATCCCAAGCCGCAGCGTGCGCGTTTCCTGTGCCGAGGCCGGCCAGGCCATCACGAGACCCGCAAGCACGAGCGAAATCAAACCTGTTTTCATTGGATACTCCTCCCTTATTCCAGTCGCATCGGCTCCTCTAGGGACCCGATTGCCTGTATTTGCGTTCCGCACTCTCCAGATGGTCACGCATGGCACGCCCGGCGCGCTCTGGATCGCGGACCCGGATTGCGTCCACGATCGCGACGTGCCCCTCAAAACTCTCCCTGTTCGAGATCTCCGGCCGGGCAGGCAGTGGCCGCTGGCCAATCAGCCAATCGACGAATGCATCGTGAACTGCGACGAAGATGGGATTTGAAACCATCTCCGTCAGTGTCCGGTGGAAGGCTACATCGGTGACGGCAAAGGCGCGGGCCTTGCCGATGGCCGCCTCGTTGCGGGCAAGCGCTGCCTCGATCGCCTTGATCTGCTCCGCGGTGACATGCACCGCGAGATGACGCGCGCAGCCCTCCTCCAGGAAGAGCCGCGCCTGCTCGAAATTGGCAACACCTTCCGGCCGGACGAGCAACTGGCGCGCCACACCGGCGAGCGAGGACAGAAAGTGATCGGGTGTCGGCCGTGTCACCTTGGCACGTTCACCCGTGTTGATCTTCACGAGGCCCATACGCTCCAGCGCATAGAGCGCCTCGCGGATCGACGGGCGGCCGACCCCAAACATCTCCATCAGATCCCGTTCGGATGGGAGCGCCGTCCCCACGGGATAGACCTCCTCGCGGATCATTTCCTCGAGCTTGAGCCGAACTTCATCGGACAGTTTCTTGCGAATAGCGAGCGCGGTAGTCATGGTGTAACTGTTAAGGTGTTATACCAGCGGAGTCAACCGAAGCCCCGCTTCCTGAGAACGGCTGATCAGACGGCATGAACGGGAGCTGGTTCGCGTCACGGAGAGCGCGGCATGTTATAAGCGGCCGCGCCCTGCGCCAGGGAGGCACTGAGGCGGCCGCAGGGTCCGCCGCTCTCAGGACAAAGCCCGCCACGACGTGTTCGAAAATTTTCTGCATTCCGATACGCAAGCGCGTCAGAGCCGGAATGCCGTCGCCCGTCCCGTTCTCAAGCGGCCACGGAAAACGCAACCCCACGGGTCTACGAAACCCGGGATTATTCGAAGAGTGCTGCGCGTTTGTCGTGTCTTGCAAGCCGAGCGAGCAGGTAGTCGACTTCCGCCCTGGCGGCAGGCGTCAGCATCTGCGCCGGCTTGCGCTGCGTATCGCAGGTTATGATGCCGCGCCGTTTCAGCACGTGCTTGCGGATCGCAAGGCCGATGCCAGGCTGTTGCTCGTAGCGGATCAGCGGAAGATGGGCATCGAAAAGATCATGCGCCTCGTCGCGTTTTCCGGCAGCGAAAAGACCGATCAGCTCGGCGAGCATATCGGGAAAACCATAGCCGGTCATCGCACCATCGGCACCGCGTTCCGGTTCGAAATCGAGGAACATGCCGCCATTGCCGCAAAGGATCGAGAACAGGCGCAGCTCGTCAGCCTTCTGCATGGCGCGCAGTTTTGAAATCTTTTCAAGGCCCGGCCAATCCTCGTGCTTCAGCATCAGGCAGGAGGGGTGATTGGTGATGATCCTGGCGATCACGCCTGGCGACATGACCACGGTCAGAGTCAATGGATAGTCCTGCAACACCCAGGGCACGTCCTCGCCCACCGCTTCGACGGCGCCCGAGAAGTAGTTGACGATCTGGTCGTCAGTCCTCAACGCTGGCGGCGGAGCGATCATGACGCCAGCCGCACCCATAGCCATACTGTCGCGCGCCAAGGAGCGCATGCCGGCAAAACCTGGTGCCGAGACGCCGACGATGACCGGCACTTTTGCCCGTGATACCACGCGCTTGACGATCGCCCGGCTCTCGTCCGGCTCCATCTTCGGTGCCTCGCCCATGATGCCGAGAATGGTGATGCCGGTGCAGCCGCTTTCCTCATAGAAGTCGGTGAGCCGGTCGATCGAGGTGAAGTCGATCGACCCGTCCTTCAGAAAAGGCGTGGTTGCGATCGCGTAAACGCCCCTGGAAGCAACGCCGAATGTCATTTCCGGCCATCCTTCCAAGCCTGGTAGCGAATCTTTGTTTCGGCATTCATCGGATAAAGGCCGGGCAATGGCACGCCGCGATCGACCTCGCTCATGATCCATCCTTCCATCAGTTCCTGTTCAGGCGCTTCGGCAAGAACCGCATCGAGGAACTTTGCCGGGATGAGCACCGCTCCATCCTCGTCCACCACGACGATATCGTCCGGGAAGACCGCTACGCCGCCGCATGAGATCGGCTCCTGCCAGCCTACAAAAGTGAGCCCGGCGACGGATGGCGGAGCGGCCACGCCATTGCACCAGACGTTCATGCCGGTGCCAAGGACGCCTTCCGCATCGCGCATCACACCGTCGGTGACAAGCGCCGCGACATTGCGCTTGACCATCCGGGCGCAAAGGATATCGCCGAAAATGCCGGCATCGGAAACACCAAGGGCATCGGCCACGACGACGCATCCCTCTGGCATGGCCTCGATGGCCGCACGGGTGGAAATCGGCGAAGCCCAGCTCTCCGGCGTGGCAAGATCCTCGCGGGCGGGAACAAAACGCAGTGTAAAGGCTTTTCCGACAAGGCGTCCCTGACCAGGCTTCAGCGGCCTGGTGCCGCGCATCCAGACATTCCTCAGCCCCTTCTTCAGAAGCACAGTGGTGAGTGTGGCGGTGGAAACGCCTTGCAAGATTTCGATGACTTTGGAGTCAAGGGACATACGGAATCCTTATGTCTCAGATGCTGTTGATAAGGCCGCCATCCACGCGGATGACGGAACCCGTGATGTAGGAGGCCCGCGAACTGGCCAGGAAGGTGACGGTATCACCGTATTCTTTCGGATCGCCGTAACGACCAACCGGAATGGACGCTGTGCTTTCCGTCGTGACATCGGACACGGCTCTGTTTTCGCGTTTGGCCTTTTGCTCGTCCAGGAAGACGATCCGTCCGGTAGCGAGCCGTCCGGGAAGTACGATATTCGCCGTGATGCCGTCGCGTCCCACTTCACGCGCCAGGGTCTTGGACCAGCCGACCAATGCAAGGCGCAGGCTGTTGGATATCGCGAGATTGGCGATCGGAGCCACGACACCCGACGAGGTGGAGGTGATGATTCGTCCCCATTTGCGCTCGCGCATGGACGGCAGCACGCCATCTGTGACCGCGATCACCGATCGCACCATCATGTCGAAATATTTGGACCATATGTCCGGTGACTGCCCCGTGGCGGATGTCGGCGGAGGGCCGCCAGTATTGTTGACGAGGATATCGACGGGACCAAAAGCTGCCTTGATTTCAGCGAGTTTGCCCTCGATCAGCGAAATATCGCCGATGTCCCAGATCATCGGGATGGCGCGGCCACCCTCGCTGACGATCGCCTTCGCCGTGGCTTCAGCACTTGTGCCGTCGATATCGGCGACGATGACGCAAACACCTTCTGCCGCAAGCGACCTGGCAATTGCGCCGCCCAGCCCACCACCGGCGCCGAACACAAGTGCCGTTTTGTCATTCAATCCAAGATCCACGATTTTCTCCCGCTTTTGTACCGACTATGGAGCGCCCAGGAAAAACTAATACCTTCTTTTCTGTGCATTCAAACGATAAAGAACCTATAACCGGCTGTGTCAGATCACGTTTGACCGGAGCCGGCTGCCCCCGGGGTTTCTTTAGTGAACCTTCAGCTCCCCGCCCGGCCGGGTCCGGTGGCAATCAAAAGTGTCGCGTGCGCCAGCACCTGGCAGCCGGCAACCGCGTGCTCCGGTTTGACATGCTCCGCCTCGTTATGGCTCAGCCCGTCGCGACACGGAACGAAGACCATCGCCGCCGGCGCGATGCGATTGACGAACAGCGCATCGTGGAAGGCGCCCGACATCATGCGCGTGCTTTTGAACCCACGCGCCGCCGCTGCCCGTTCGATCGCCTGCTGCAGATCCGCGGCAAACGTGCAAGGTGCCATGTCGAAGGATCGCGAGATCGCAACCACGCAGCCCTGCCGTGCAGCCTCTCCAGCAATGCTTGACCTTGCAAGTTGCTCGATTTCGTCCAGGCGCGCCGGATTGGGATGACGCATGTCGATCGTGCAGTACACCTCGTCAGGGATGGCATTCACCGAACCCGGATCGACCGAAATCCGCCCGACGGTGAACCGCGCATCCGGGTCCGCAGGCATGATTGTCTCGTAAAGGCTCGAAAGAGAGCCGGCGAGTGCGCGCAGGGGGTCACGCCTGAAGGAAAGCCCCGTCGTACCGGCATGGGCCGTTTGCCCCTTGACGATGACCTCAAGCCAGCGCGTACCCTGGATGCCGACGACGACACCGATCGGGATGTCGCTCGCCTCCAGGGATGGGCCCTGCTCGATATGGACTTCGAAATAGGCGTGGACCGAGAAACCCAACGGAAGCATCTGCGCCGTCTGCAGGCTTTTAATCGTGACTTTCAGTTCGTCGGCAAACGATACCCCGTCGGTCGTCATTTTTTCTTGCCAACCGACCGGAATCTCGCCCGCCGAAAACGCTGTGGACCCCATGCAGCCCGGTGCGAACCGGCAACCTTCCTCGTTGGTCCACGCAACAACGACAATGGGACGCTCGGTCTCGATACCGGCATCATCAAGGCTCTCGAGCACCTCGAAAGCTGACAGCGTGCCGAGTGCACCGTCAAAACGGCCGCCGGCCGGCTGGCTGTCGAGATGGCTGCCAATCATCACGGGCGGCAGACTGTCGTCGCGTCCCGCACGATGAATGAAGAGGTTGGCAATCGGGTCCTGGAATACCGAAAAGCCCCGTTTCCAGGCAAGGTCGGCCAGCAGGCGGCGCGCCTGGCGATCGCCCTCGGTCAGGGCCTGTCTGTTGACGCCGCCGCTTGCTGTGGCACCGATCGCGGCAAAGGCATCAAGCCGGGCATTCAGACGTTCGCCATCAATCTCTATCATATGGATTCCCCTCAAAGATAAGGCGCGTCGTGGAAGGCGATTTCCAGGAGCTGCGTCCTGCGGAAAATGCCGCTGAGGCGTGAGCGTTCCTCAGCACTCATCCCCTCACCCGCGGCGTCGAGCTCGGCCTTCAGCCAGCGCGCCTGTGCGGCGAAATCCTCGTGTGCGTGAAGATCCACCCATTCCTTCATCAGCGGATCGCTCATCGGGTGCCGGGCGGCTTCTCTCGACCAGATCCAGTACATCCACTCCGCCGCGAACATCGCGGCAATCGTGTCGATATATTCACCGTCGCGGGCAATCGCCAGCATGTCTTCGCGGAAGGCTGTGACCTCGGGGATGGACGTGTCGAAAGCCGCAGCATCGATATCGCGCTCCGCGAAGGTCTTCTCGAAATAGGCGATCTGCTGGTTGGCGAGCGCATTCAGAACGCCGATCAACCAGCGCTTCTGGTCGATTGTTTTGGCCTTGGCGACAGCGAAGGCGAAGATCGAGATCGCCGTGTCGACGAAAGCGCCCTCGAACACAAGATATCGTTCGAAGACATCCTTCGAAAGCCGGTCCGCCTTGATGTCCTCGACAAAGCGGTGACCGACCATCGCAACGAAGACGTCCTTGTTTTCGCGCATGATCTGCTCGCAAAGTGACTCCGCCATCTCAAGCACCCAGCGCGGGACGGGCAGCTTCGACGAAGGCCTTGACGCGAGCGAGTTCGACCGGGTTCCACCAGACGCCCCCCTCCTTGAGCGATGATGCGACGATCACGCCATCCGTCCGCTTCAGGATTTCGACGATATTGTCCCTGGTAACCCCCGAACCGACCAGCAACGGCAAGTGCGTGGCTGCACCCACCGTCTCGATCTCCTCGATGCTTGCCGAGTGGCCGGTACGCTGGCCGGTGGCAATGATCGCGTCGGCGTCGAAAAAGGCAAGGTCGCGTGTCAGCTCCTCGATGGAGCGGTCGGCTGTGACCGCGTGCGCGCCGTGCTTCACGTGGCTGTCAGCGAAGACCTTGATATGCTCCGCACGCAGGAGCGAGCGATAGCGCATCGCTTCCGCCGCCCGGCCCTCCATGAAGCCTTCATTGGCGACATAGGCATTGGCCCACTGGTTGACCCGGATGAACTTCGCCCCGCCTGCCATGGCGATGGCAAACGCCGGGATCGGCGCGTTCGCCAGCACGTTGACGCCGATCGGAATGCCGGTTGCCCGTGCGATCCGATCGGTGACGACCGACATGAAGGCAGAGGTTTCCGGGCCAATATTGTCGGGCTTTGAGAACGGAATATCTCCATGATTTTCGATGATCAGGCCGTGCATCCCGCCCTCGATCAGCGCCTCGGCATCGCGCATTGCGGCGTCATAGAGCGCGTTCATCGCCGCGCCACGATAGCGTGGAGCACCGGGAAAGGGCAGGCAATGAACCATGCCGATCAACGCCTTGTCAGCACCGAATATTTCCCTTATGGCGCTCGAATTGTTGTCTGATATCGTTTGCATTTTCATCCTCTTTTGCAAAGGCCAGCCATGTCTGTCCCTGTTCGTGCTCATGTCATCGGCAACGTCGCCATCGATGAAACCATATCCGTATCGACCATGCCGGAAGCCGGGGCTTCGATCCTCGGCCGCGAAGAAACTTTCGATCTCGGCGGCAAAGGTGCGAACCAGGCCGTCGTCATGGCCCGTACCGGCCTGCCCACGACCCTCGTCGCGGCCGTGGGCGCGGATTTCCGCGCCCGGACGATCCGCGATCAATTGGCGCCGGAACCGGTCGAGGCGACGCTCATCACGCTTGCTGACCGCTCCAGCGACTTCTCCATCATATTCACTACTCCGGATGGCGAAAACGCCATCGTCACCACCACCGATTCCGCAGGTTCGCTGTCGCCGGCAGAAGCGATCGCAGCAATCGGCGCTGCCACCGCCGGCGACCTCATGGTCCTGCAGGGCAACTTGAGCGAGACAACAACCCGCAGCCTGCTCGACGAAGCCCGGCACCGCGGCCTCGTCACCGCCTTCAACCCCTCGCCGCTGCGACCCTGTTTCACCGGCTTCTGGCCGCTCATCGACATCGCCTTCCTGAACCGGGGCGAGGCTCAGAGCCTCACCGGTTCGTCCGATATGGCAGCGACCGATCGGCTGCTGCAGTCCGGCGTACGCCACGTCGTTCTGACGCTCGGCGGCGAGGGCGCGATGCTTGCAAGCCGCGGCACAGCAATCGCCGCCATCCCGGCTGTCGTGACCCGAGCCATCGACACCACCGGCGCCGGCGACACCTTCATGGCGGTCGCGCTGGCCTCGGCAGCACTGCGCGACGTCGAACTCGATATTCGCGCCATCGGCCATGCCGCCTCTGCCTCCGCCCTCACCGTCAGCCGCCGCGGCACCCGATCAGCTTTTCCGACCAGTGACGAACTGCAGGCGATCCTGGCGCGCTGATACGCGCCACAAGCCGGTCGTTCTCAGCTCTTATCGCTCAGCCAGCCCAGAATGTTCTTCCAGAGGCGGCCATAGCCTTCCCACTCGCAGAAGGCCGGCGACAGCCAATGCGGTCCGATATCCGAAGTCCAGGCGGCGCTGCGTCCCTTGCCGAAACGACCGGTGACGAGTAGCGGATGGCCGCCCTGATCTTCCGGCAGGCGGGCAACGACTTCGATATCGGCACGGTCGCGCACTTCCACCTCGTTGACGCCGAGCAGCAGCGGCCATTCGCCCGTTATGCCGGCAACCGTCGGATGGTCCGCCTTGGTGACGACGGCGGTCGCCCCTTCCGGAATTTCGACGCGGTCGTCATAGGGAAGGCAGGTTACCGGCAACACGTCTTCAACAGCCGTGCGGCGCCAGCGCGCCTTGCCGTCGATACCCTGGAAGGAGAAATAGCCGCCGACCATCAGCAGGCCGCCGCCCTTTTCCACCCAGGCCTTGATCAGTTTCAGGCGGTTTGGCACGGTCTTGGAATGCAGCCAGACGACCGGCGGCAGCAGCAGCGAATTCGCGCCGATATCCGACAGGATGATGACGTCATAGGCATCGAGACCCTCCATCTCGAAGGGGAATTTTTCCACTGCTTCATGAGCCGGCATGTAGATGAGTTCGTACTCGCTGCCTTCCAGCGCCTTCACGAGCGGTTCGGCACCGAGATGGAAGGTAACGCTGCCGAACTGGTCGAAACCTTTGTAATGGGTGGCGGAGCTGACCCAGCTCTCACCGACGAGGAGGACTTTCTTGTTCATTTTCTTTCCATTTCTGTAGTCGTATGCGTGCTCAGACCTTGGCCGCGAACACAGATCTCGGATTGTCCCGCATAAGGATATCGAGCTGAGCGTCGCTCAGTCCGTGGCGCTTCAACCGCGGCAGGAAGTGCTTGATGATGTAGGCGTATCCGTTGCCGCCATACCGCGTCAGCATCATCTTCAGGAAGACGTCGTGGGAAAGCAGGATGCGGTCGATATACTCACATTCGATCAGCTTGACGATGGCACGGGCTGCCTCCTCGTCACTCGGGCACTGCACCTGCTGGTCGGCATAGAAGAAATCCATGCCGATCATGTCGTATTCGAGGAAGGCCCCCCGCGCGGCAAGCTCGCCCTGATAGTCGAGATCGTCATGCGAAGGGTTCATGTGGCAGAGCACGGTATGGCGCAGCTCCGCCCCCTCATCTTGCACGATGTCCAGGACCTTGTGCCCGAGCCGGAACCAGCCGGGCAGATGCACCATCAGGGGAAGGCCGGTGCGGGCCTGCGCCCGCGCCGCTGCCCGCAGGGACTTCTCCTCCTGATCGGTGAAATCCGAGGACACGCCGATCTCGCCGATGAGCCCGACCTTGATGTCGGTGCCATCGACACCGACATTCGCTTCCTGAACAATCTCGTCGGCGATCTGGTCGATCGTCATCCCGACGACCTTGGCCGGATGCGAGGAGCCGAGATAATATCCGGCGCCCATGATGATATTGAGCCCCGTGCCCTGCGAGATCCGCTTCAGCGCACGGGGGTCGCGGCCGATCCCCTGGCAGGTGGGCTCGACCACCGTGTTCCCGCCATGTCTGGCGAAATACTTGAGCTCGGTGATCGCCAGCGGCTCATCGTCCAGCGTGATATTATGCTTGTTGACGAACGGATCCTGACGCAGCTCGCCAAGTATCTCGATGCAGACGAAGCCTTCCGCCAGATACTGACGTTCCGGCGTCTTGGGCGCATGCCACCAGCAGCGACAATCGTTGAGGATGTGTTCGTGCATCAAGGTGACGCCGAGATCGGAGACAGGAATTGCCCCCGCTACCGTCATCACCTTGCCCGAACGGATATTGGCTTCAGAAAGTTCGCTCATGCCGCCTCACTTCCTCTTTCCGCCGAAGCGGAAATTGGTGGTGAATATCTTCGTGTTGAGCCAGATGGCCACGAGGATGATCGCGCCCGTCACGATCTGCGTGAAGAAGGGCGAGATATGCATCAGGATCAGCCCATTGCCGATGACGGCGATGGTCAGCGTGCCGAGCACAGTGCCGAGAATGCTGCCGCGTCCGCCCATCAGCGATGTACCGCCGAGCACAACGGCAGCAATGACCTGCAGCTCGAAACCGACGGCAGCGTTGGACGAACCGGAACCCAGACGCGCGGCAATCAGAAGACCCGCCAGCGCGCAGGCTATGCCCGAAACCATGTAGACCGAAGCGACGATCCACTTCGCCGGCATGCCAACGCGGCGGGCGGCCTCCAGATTGGAGCCGACGGCAACGACCTGACGACCATATTTCGTATAGGCGATGATCACGTAGCCGATCACCGCCACAAGGATCGCGATGATCGCCGGCACCGGCAGACCCAGAAATTCCCCACGGCCGAGCCAGAAGAAACCGGGCACATCCTTGATCGGGATCGAATAGCCCTGCGTGAGGTAGAGCGCGAAGCCACGCAGGATCGAGAGGCCGGCAAGCGTCACGATGAAGGCAGGAATGCCTTGATATGCGACGAACCAGCCCTGCGCGATGCCCAGAAGGGCGCCGAAGGCAATCATGCCGATGACCACCATCGGCCAAGGATAGCCCATGGCCATTATGACCGCAGCGACTGCGTTGATCAGTGCCACCTGCGAACCGACCGAAAGGTCGATGCCGCCGGTGATGATAACCAGTGTCATCGCCACCGCCACGACGAGGATCGGAGCCGCCTGGCGCAGCACGTTCAAAATGTTGCCGAGCGTCAGAAACGTGTCCGTGGTGGCGGAAAAAAACATAAGGCAGGCGAGGAAGAACACGGCGATCGACAGGACCTGCGCGTGTTCGGAAAGCAAGTCAGCGACCGGGGAGCCGGCGGCGCGTTCGCTATAGGCGCTCAATGTTTGCCTCCGACGATAAGCTGCACGAGGTCCTGGAGGTCGGTCTTGCCGATATCGCGTTCGGCAACCTTGGTGCCTTCGTACATCACGGCGATACGGTCACAGACGCGGAAGAGATCCTGCAGGCGATGAGTGATCAGGATCACCGAGACGCCCTTGGCTTTCACCCGGTTGATCAGGTTAAGCACGGCTTCCACTTCGGCGACTGCCAGAGCCGATGTCGGCTCGTCCATGATCAGCACCTTCGGATTGAAGGATGCGGCACGCGCGATCGCGATTGCCTGGCGCTGGCCGCCCGATAGCTTTTCCACCTTGGCGCCAAGACGCGGAATGCGGATTTCGAGCGCATCCAGCATGGCGCGGGCTTCGGCTTCCATGCGTCGTCGATCGAGAAACGGCCCCCTGGTCAGCTCGCGGCCGAGAAACAGATTGCCGACGACGTCGACGTGGTCGCAGAGACTTAAGTCCTGAAATACCATTTCGATATTGCGGTCGCGAGCGTCGGCCGGACCGCTGAAACGCACCTCCCGTCCCTCGATCGAGATCGTTCCGTCGTCCGGAATATAGGTGCCGGAAATGATCTTGGTCAGCGTCGACTTGCCGGCGGCGTTGTCCCCTACCAAGCCCAGGCATTCGCCCGGATAGATGTCGAGATCGACGCCACGCAGCGCCTGATGCGAACCGAAATTCTTGCGGATGCCCCTCAACGAAATTCGGGGCTGGCGAATGCCGCCTTCGCCGGGCTGCCGGGGGAGGATATTTCCTCCCCCGGCCCCTGCGACAGCGGTTGGAGGCTGTCGGTCATAGATCATTTGAAGACGGCCCGGTAGGGTTCGACATTCTCCCTGGTGACGATGGTGATCGGGACGGAGATCGTCTTCTCGACGCTACCGCCGTCCGAGATTGTCTTCAGCGCGTCGATCGCGGCAGCGCCCATGGCGGCCGGGTCCTGCTGGATGACGGCGGCCACATAGCCGGCATCGATGCCGGCTATGGCCTGAGCGGTGAGGTCCCAGCCGAAGACCTTGACGTCAGACTGCTTGCCCTGGCTTTCGACAGCAGCAATCGCGCCCATCAGCGCCGGCTCGCCGGTGGCGTAGATGGCGGTCATGTCCGGATTGCCGGTGATCAGGTTCTCGGCAGCGGCAAGCGCGTTGTCCTGGATGTTCTGGCCATCGACGACACCGGCCGTTTCGACGCCTCCGGCGCCCTTGACGGTCTTCTCAAAACCTTCCTGGCGGACATTCTGAATGAAAGAGTTCAGCGCGCCGACGACGCCGTACTTCACCTTTCCGCCCATGTCGCTCTTCACGTAATCGAGGAAGAACTTGCCCATGTCGGCGCCGGCCGTGGCATTGTCGACGCCGATCTGCGCCTTCTGCGGGCCATCCGGCAGGATCGCGTCGATCGCCACGACCGGGATGCCGGCAGCGGTCGCCTGCTGCACGGCGGGCATGATGCCGTTGACGTCGATGGCAACAACCGCAAGGCCGTCGACCTTCTGCTGGATATAAGTTTCGATCGCGCTGTTCTGCGCGGCCGGATCGTTGTTGGCGTTGAAGATGACGAGCTTGGCGCCGGCAGCGTCGGCCGCCTTCTGTGCGCCTTCATTCATCTGGTTGAAGAACAGCGCCTGCTGGTTGATCTGGACAAGCGCGAAGGTCTTCTCAGCGGCAAAGGCATTGCCGAACGAAATGCCTGCAAAGACGGTTGCTGCCACGGCAGCGGTCAACATTCTGCGTTTCAGAATAATCATGTGTTCGTCCTCTGGTTGGGTTCATGGCCGTTGCTTTTTATGATTTCGACGGCGGTGCAACGGAGTTTCGCACGACGATTTCGACCGGCAGCAATTCTTCGAAAGCCAGACTTTCCGGTTCCGCCCAGTTTGTTTCCAGAAGTAATGCCAGCGCCCGTTCACCGAGCGCTCTGACAGGCTGGCGGATCGCGGTCAGTGGCGGCGCAAAGAGGTGCAATGGCCCTACATCATCGAAGCCAATCACCGAAACATCATGGGGAACGGATATCCCTCGGGCGCGCAGAACTTCGATGAGGCCGATGGCGATTTCGTCGGAGCTGGCGAATATCGCCGTCCCCTGTATGCCTTCATCAAGGAAACGGCACGCTGCTTCCCGTCCAAACTCCACGGTATAGTTGCCTTGGTAACGAAAGACTTGAAACGGGCCGCCGCGCTCCCGCAGAGCCCGTTCGAGCCCCATCGAGCGCCGGCGGGTGCTGATCATCTCCTGCGGTCCTCCGATATAGATGACGCGCCGGTGGCCGTGATCGGCCAGATGGCAGCCGGCGAGATAACCGCCAAGCTCGTTATCGGAAAACAGCTTTGGCACCCTGGCGTTCGGCACATCTTCATCGACAACAATGACCTTGCCCGTCTGATTGATCAGTGCAGCGAGTTCCCCGTCATCAGGGTGATTTGTGATGAAGAGCAGGCCGTCGACGTGATTGCGGGCCAGTGACCTGAGATAGGCGATTTCACGGCCGGGGCGATTGAGGGTCGCATGAAGTGAGAGCGCGAGACCACGTGTGTCCGCCGCCGCCTCGACGGCCGAGACGAGCGTCGCGAAGAAGGGGTTGGCAATGTCAGGGACGACCAGCCCGATCGTCTCCGAGCGGCCGCGGCTCAAGCGGCGGGCATGAGGATTTGGCTCGTATTTGAGGTCCTGGATCGCCTTGTCGATGCGTAGCTTCGTTTCGGACGGGAGCTGAAGCGAGCCATTGAGGAGGCGAGACACCGTGGTTACCGATACGCCCGCGGCGTCGGCGACGTCCTTCAAGCTGGTGGCACGCTTCGTCGACGTCATGTTTCCGGAACCTCAGGGACGTTTGACTCGATTTAGTAAACCGATTTACTAAATCGCTTTACCATGCCACGATCTCGCCATCTGTCAAGCCTCCTGTGGCTGGAGGAGCACCGCTTGTTTCACCAGTGTCTCCGGTTGTTGATAGGTACCGCCTTTAACAAGCAGCGCCCAAATGGTGCGTGCCATCTTGTTCGCAAATGCGGCTGCGGCCACCTTGTAGGGGGCGACGTGCTATCAAGGAGATGACCCAGGTAACTTAATTGTCCCGACGATCAAGAGAGTTCGCAACGGCTTCGCTCGCCTTGCACGAAAATTGGAAGTGACCCTCCGGGATCGCGGCGAAGGCGTCACTCGATCGGCGGATAGATGAAGCCAAGATGACGGGGCGAAGCTCCCGCTCGCCCGTGTGGCGATGGGCAAGCCGGAAACAAAATTGGCTGACCTGTGTGCGGAACCCGGCATCACCCCGGCAGAGGCGCTACCGGTTCGTCAGGCGAAAGGCGAATCGAGAACCGATGGCGAGAAACTGCTCGCCGGTCGCAAGCGTGAACCCTTGAAGCATGCAGGGCGGACAGCTTCACGGCTTCTTCGGCCGCTCCCGCCCCCTTGCAGCCGACAGCAACAAGGACAATGAGTGGCGAAAGAACATCCTGAATTTTGCCCCGCGAGTCAGGACTGGGTCGTGAAATAGGGGAACAAATTGGCACGGATCCGTGCCAATGGCGTCTTGCCTGCCGTATCCGGCCGAAATGTTTGGCCAGTAATTGCCTCGAAGGCGTCGATATAGACCTGTGAGGTGGCCGTGACCAAATCTGCCGGTATTTCAGGAATCGGATCACGATAGGGGTCGCACCGGGCATCGACCCAGGCGCGGATGATATCCTTATCGAAAGACGGCGGGCGGGTGCCGTTTTCCAGGGCTTGTACATAGGCATCAGCCAGCCAGAAGCGGGAGCTATCGGGCGTGTGAATTTCATCGGCCAGGATGATGTTTCCGGCGTCATCGGTTCCAAATTCGTATTTTGTATCCGCCAGGATTAGCCCTCGGTCCGCTGCCATTTTCTGGCCCCGGTCAAAAAGGGCGAGGGCAATCGAGGACACGCGGTCCCATTGCTCTGCGCTGAGCAGGCCCTGAGCGACGACCTCGGTAGCGGTCAGAGGTTCGTCGTGTCCACCGTCAAATGCTTTTGAGGTTGGAGTTATGATGGGCGCAGACAACGCTTCATTATCGCGAAGACCTTCGGGGAAGCAATGTCCATACATCGAACGCTCCCCCTTTTTATAGCGTGTCAGGATCGATGTGCCGGTAGTTCCGGCCAGATATCCGCGCACGACGATTTCGACCGGAAGGATTCTAAGCTGTTGGCCAATAACGACGTTAGGGTCAGGATAGGCGAGCACATGATTCTGGCAGATATCGCCGGTGCGATCGAACCAGAAACGGGCAGTTTGAGTAAGAACCTGCCCTTTAAAGGGGATTGCGGCTAGGATGCGATCAAAGGCCGAGATCCTGTCCGAGGAAATAAGGATTCGCCGCTTATCCGGCAGGTCGTAGCAATCGCGAACCTTGCCGAAATAGGGATTGGGCAGTTCGGGAATGTGGGCATGATCAAGGACGCGATTTGGGATGATCATCAGAGCCTTCGTCTGGAATGGATGCTTCGGGATGCGGCAGAACCAGCCCCATGCATGAGATTTGCACAGGAGGTCAGAGTATCTTGGACTATATGAACCCCAAGTTCCAGCCATTCACTTTGGGAAGCAAATGACCGCACAGTCCGCAAACGAGGCCATTCAGTGCTCTGCCTGTCCATTGCAGGTTTTCACCCTTCTGCGGCCTTCGACTGTGGCCCCGTCAGGAGACCGGAAGCAGGGCGTGGTTGATCATTTGATATGCCTGCCGTATACCCACCCCATTGATGTTCAAGGGCCTGAAGGTGGCGCCCTGCCGGGCAAGTCCTCCTGGAATGTGAATATGTCACCGATTGAAAAGCTGATTTATCCGGCCCGAGTGGCCCTGTGGCGCACCCGAAGCGTTCTTGGGCTAAGTGTGCCTTCATGGCCCTTGACAGTGGAGGTGTCGCATCACATCGATGCGTCCGGGCCTGACCCGGAAGGGTTCCACGACTATCATTATGAATACGATGTATTTGAATTCACGGACGGGTTTGCGACACTCCTGGCACGCGCCTATAGCGATGAGCCTGAAAAGGCCGCGCTGATGGTATGGAGCAAGGGTCCCAACAACCATCTGCTGGCAAAGCGGGATTTACATCATCCGCTTTTCATCCAAGCCGCAGCCTATCTGCGCAAGACTGGCAAATCCAGGCTTGATTGGCGCGACAGAAACAGCCGAGCCTATGTGCCACTCAATGATTGCGAAGGCGTAGGTCCTGGTGTCGAGCATCAGCCTTAGCACTGGAGATCAGCGTGGCCGTGCAAATGACCATAGGGACCCTACAACTGGTAAGCAGCTTGTTGAGGCCGTGAACGACTATCCGCTGGCAGAACGAGAGGTTTGCGAAACTGGTTGTTGGCGAAGATTCACAATTTTTGCCTTTTAGTGACCGGTCCGAACTCGTACAGCCTGTGCGCCTCGCGCTTGCCGATGCATTCGGCCTCCGGCGCATGCAGGCTGTCGCTGTCCCTTCTCCCATCAAGGTCCTGGCTTTATGGCAAACTTCACCTGTGCCGGTGGGCTTTGTATGATGGGGCTCATGCCCTGCGTGGCAGAAAGCGTATGGCTGCTTATGGACAATGGCGGCCGCGGGGTCGGGCAGCTCCACCATCCATCGCTTCCAACTTGCGCTTGGCAAAACGATTTGTCATCCAGAGTTACATTAATGGATGCTCCAGGCTGCCCGGTGCCATAGAACATAATAGGTTTGAACCATGCGTAATCTTCGGCTTTTGGGGAAAGGATCACCGGAGGCTGAGGTCGCGGCCCGATCACGAAGAAATTCGGCTTCGGAGTTCCCCATCCGGTCACCAGATCGTATCCCTGCACGGCCGGATGGCCATTATTTCCGTCTGTGATGTCGTGGAAAAGATTCTGGTAATTCTTCGGGTTGACGCCCAATCCATATAGCAGCGGATTGACAAAGCCGACCGTAGGCTGGCCGTTATTCTGACGCGCCTCGTTCACCAATGCCAAAAATGCAGCCCAGCGGGGAGCGGCGACACTTGTACCCGCAAAAGATTTTATTTTCCGTCCTTCAACCGTGAAACTGTTGCTTGCTTCGGCTGCAACGTCGGGACCGTTGCGATACTACGATTGATAGTATCGACCGTGCCGGTGATGCTCAAGACGCGCCGGGACGGCGTGGTGCGCCGGATTTCAAAGCCATTGTTTCTGGCCCACGCGACAACTTTGTCGAAATCCCGCTGGGTGGGACCGAAGCGTTCTGTGAACTGCTCGGGCGTGAGATAACGCCCATATTGTGGGCTGTGCGGATCATACAACTGCTTCAGCAATTCGTCGATCTGCGCTTCATTGCGCGGCGGCAAGACGATGGAGAGCGGTAGCCTCAGCGTTGCCGGCAGGTCCCCCAGCAGGCGGGCTGCCTTTGACATGACGGCCGTGGGAATTTGTTGCTCAAGCAATAGCGGTTTTGCCGGCGATGGTTCATTCGCCTGCACAACGGAGCAGAAAGCCGTCGAGGCAATGCAGAACATCCCGAAAATCAGTTGTTTCACGATACGCTTGGCGTGAGTGTGTCTTCCGTGAACATTGATTTCAGGTTGCATCGATCGCTCCAATGTAAAATGTATGTTGGGTGCTGGTCCTCACCCCAATCATGTGAATCTGCATATATTCAGTTATTTTGTGAGCATAAAATCGATTAGAAAACAAATCCACGAATGGTTTCTGGTTCAGTTAAGACGATATGATCATGATATCTTATGAAAGATATAGGAGTCGTCATTATCCATTCGTACATAATGCCGTTTTTACATCGATTAAAACAAGCAGCGTTATTATAGCTAAAATTATTGCTCTATGAGAAGATTACATTGAAGGCGCCTAGGCTCAAGCCTTCGGTAACGGGGCCGCTCCAGTCAAGCAAAAAGGAGCGGCTACGTGTGGCTTCGCGCAAGCCCGCCTCGTTCACGGGGGCGGAGATCAGCCGGATGGCCGTCACGGCGCATGTCAGCGCTAGCCGGGTGCGCCCAACAGCCGGCCCAGATGGGCGGCCCGCACCAGATCGTCAAGCGTTTTCAAAGCGACGCCGGTGGTAAACGCGATGTCGCAGGTGCTCGGCTTGCCATGGCCCATGCCGAGCGGCGTCGCGGCATGCTGTCGGGCTATGATCCGCACGTAGCTGCCGACATTGATGCGAACACTAAGCTTTTGAAGGACGTCTTGAATCAGAGTCATTGCGGCGTGAAGTAAGACTTGGCCGCTTCGAGAACATCATCAATTCGCTCTTGCTTCAGCAGGTCGATCGGCTTTCGACCGCCGAGGGTCGGATTTGGACGGCTTAGCCAGACCCAAGTGATACGTTGATTTGCCGTCAATCGGCTGACATCTCCAATCCCCCTCGCCGGTCGCCCGTCCACAAATTGTTCCACTGGATAAACATGCTTTTTTGTCCCCTTGAGGAGGGCGACGACATCTCCGGCATGTTGCCAGCGGTTAAGGCTCGACCGAGGAACACCGTAATCTCGGCTCAGCTCGGTTGCTCCGGCTACTTCGCCAGCCCACTCCTCCAGACGACGAGCTACGGCTAGTTCTCGAAGGGTGCCTTCACCCTGCTGCTCACTGACCACCTCGCCAAGCCCCTCTCCATGGCCATCCTCGGTTACATCGGGGGCCTCGAGCATGATTTTTTTCTTTGGTTCATCGCCGAACGCCTCGACCAGCTGGCGGATGCGCCTGCCGAGTTCCGTACGATGTTTGTTGAGTTCCAGCCGCGCCTCGGGCGTCAGATTCACCACGGCAGCGGCGGCCGCGCCGGCAATGTGCGCCGACAGATCTAGGGACCCTGACTGAAAAGCCTCATCCGTTTTAAGTGCATTGGCGACTTTGGTTGCAACACGATGCGCGACACGGCGTGGGCGCTCGATCTGTGTGTTTGGGCTGACCATGACTCATGCTCCATTTCTTTTGCAGAGAATATAGATACGAGTCACCCAAATGTCCAGTTTGAGCCATTTGTCCCAACCCCGGGCACCTTAAGGCCACGCTAGGTTCGCTATCGACAGGACCGCATCCTCATAGCGGCTCTTCAGACCCGGCAACCGCCACACCCGCTTCATCAACGCATCTGTCATCCGAGGCGCCACCTCGCTCAAAAACCCTGCTTCTTCTCTCAAAGCCTCTCCCTCCTCCAGAATCGCTTGGGCCATCTTTATCCCTTGGTCGGTGAGCGAAACTGATGTCCCTTTGTCGATCTTCACCAGCTTCATGGCGTGAGCTAACGCTACGGCGCGGTTCAGGGAGGGTTCGACACGTACTGAAACTTCGGTCGGTTTATATTGCCCAGATAGGAGACCGCGTCTTCGTCCCGACCTTCCGGGAGCCGAACCGAGTGAGCCAGAAACTCAAGCTTTTGGAAGTTGGATTTTTCCACGGCTGTAGAACAAGGCCAGGATAAGGACGGCAATGCCCCATGACATGCGAAGGTCACCAGGAACTGGATCAGGACGAGCCGTGTAGGTGAATGAACCGCCCAAGATGGCACGACGGAGGATCGATTCGACCTCGATCACGACGCGCTGCCTCCCAGGGAGCAGCAGCAGAAAATCCATGCGCTGGCGCGGAAGAGGCAGGCGATGACGCAGGGTTTTCACGATGGCTGGGTCATAATGAAGATAGACCTGCGGCAGCAGTGCAGGCAGAGCCGCGCCGAGGACGGATCGATAGGATTTGAAGTATGTGGCGAAGAGCTTGTGTTCTACCTCTGAGGCTAGCGATTCTTGGAGACGCGCTCCGAGATTTGCCGCGTTGGCCCCCGGCGTAACATCCCCCCACCAAGCGACAAGCTGGGGCGGAACACGAAGATTGGGTGACCGGACTGTTCGCTTTCCTGCGCTAGCTCGTATCCATCGCGCGCAAGAATCTTTGTTGAGGGCGGCGACCGCCTGCAACTGCTGCTCTCCCGACCGAGAGAGGGGGTGAACAGCCTCTTCGAGTACGGTGGCCGCGCTCGGCAATGCCATCAGAGATGCGATGTTGGAAGTATTTGATGGCGTGATAGGTGAGTAGCGCTTGGTGGAGCGACCAGCGGGCCACTGACCAATACTTTGACATAAATTTGGTCAGCAAGGCCGGGGTCCGCCGCCCTTCTCCTTCTGTTGCAACTGTCAGAAATTTGAATATATTTCTGACAGGAGAAATGCCATGCAAAAGCTGACGTCGCAAATTATGGGCCATGCCGGACGACTGCCGGAGGGATCCGCGCTTTCGGCAAAGAGCTTTCTGCATCTCGGAAATCGTGCTGCCCTGGACCAGGCCCTTTCGCGACTGGCCGAGCGCGGCGAGCTCGTCCGGGCCGGTCGCGGCATCTATATGCGGCCTGTCAAAGGCCGCTTTGGCAACCGGCCGCCGACGGTCGAACAGGTGGTGGAGGCAGTGGCGCAGCATCGCGGCGAGGTCATCGTTTCAAACGGCGCCGCCGCGGCGAATGCCCTGGGCCTGACCACCCAGATTCCGGTCCGCTCCGTCTACCTGACATCCGGCCGCAGCCGGACGATGAACCTTGGAAAGCACACGGTCGAGCTCAGGCATGTGCCTCGCTGGCAATTGGCCTTGGCCGATCGGCCTGCCGGCGTGGCGGTCCGTGCGCTCGCCTGGCTTGGGCCGGAGAAGGCCGATGAAGCACTTTCGAGGATCAAGCGAAAGCTGCCGCCGGACGAGTTCGGCGAGCTGGTGGCGGCGGCGGCGCAGTTCCCGACCTGGCTGGCAAGAAGCGTGGGAAAGGCTGCGCATGGCTGATCTATTCCTGACCTTGTCAAAGGATGACCGGCGCGAAGCATTGGCCGTAGCGGCCGACCGCACCGGACGGCCCATTCATCTGCTCGAAAAGGATGTCTGGGTCGTCTGGAAGCTGCAGACGCTCTTTTCGTCCATGCTCCGCGAGCATCTCGTCTTCAAGGGTGGCACCCCACTTTCGAAAGCTTACGGCGTCATCAAAAGGTTCTCCGAGGATGTAGATCTGACCTACGATATCAGGGCTTTGGCGCCGGATTTGATCGGCGACAACTATGAGGCGCTGCCGAAACCCGCAGCGAGGAGAAACGCTGGACCAGCGAAGTGCGAAAGCGGCTTCCGGTCTGGGTGTCGGAGTCAGTCGAGCCGGTTATCGCCGGCGCGCTGCGCGATCAATCTCTTCCGGCGGCAATCCGCCTCAAGGACGACACGCTCTACCTGGACTATGAAGCGGTGAGCAGCGGATCCGGCTAAGTCGCCCCGAGCGTCACGGTCGAATTCGGAGCACCGTCGACCGGCGAATGGTGTCGAATTTCCGAAGGCGAGTCCCCGCGTTATGCACGCCGAGCGGACGTTCTGGGAGAAAGCGACCGCGATCCATGTCTTCTGTTTGCAGGAGCGCCTCCGCGGCGATCGGTTTGCACGTCACTGGCACGACGTTATCCGGTTGGACGGCACTGGCTTTGCCGAGGCAGCATTCAAGGATCGAGAGCTTGCCAACGCAGTGGCGAAACACAAATCCATGTTCTTTGCGGAAAAGGCGGCTGACCGCTTGCCGATCGACTACGCCGCAGCCGTCAACGGCAATCTGGTTCTTACACCGTCAGGAGAAGGTCTCCGTGCGCTCGGCGAGGATTACGAGCGCATGGTCGACGACGGTTTGCTGCTCGGCGATTCCGAGCCGTTCGAGCACTTGATCGAGCGATGCGCGCAGATTCAGGCGCGCGCGACACATCGGGATCGGAGAATACAGGCGAATAGCTTTAATCGCCTTGAAGGTATTTGAACCGAAGACCCTGCGATAATTCTGATCGATGACTAAATAAGCATAGCAGCAACGCACTAGCGAGGCGTAGATTTTGGCACCAAATGGTGCTAATATACGAACTTCCCATAGGAGTCTAAACGTGCGTTCCACCATTAATCTCGACGATAACCTCATGGAAAGGGCAAGATCCCTAACCGGCACGAAGGAAACGGCTGCGCTTGTCCGCCAAGCATTGGAAACACTTGTGCGGGTCGAGTCTGGAAAGCGCCTCGTCGCGCTCGGAGGTACTATGCCCGACGCAGAGGCAGCTCCTCGCCGCCGGAGCGAAGCGGCCAAGTGATACTGGTAGACACCTCAATCTGGATTGATCACTTCCGCCATGGAAACGCAGGGCTACGTAAAATTATTGAAGAAGATCGCCTAATCTGCCATCCTTTTGTAATCGGCGAGTTGGCGCTTGGCAGTCTTCGGGACCGTGATGCTGTGATGGCCTTCCTTGCAGTACAGCGGGAAGCATTCGTCGCCACGCACGACGAGGTCATGACGATGATTGATCGACATTTGATCTTCAGCATGGGAATCGGCTACACGGATGCGCACTTGCTAGCTTCGACGCTGCTTGACCGGCGATCGACCTTGTGGACCAGAGACAAGCGCCTAGCAGCAGCGGCTCAAAAGGCAGGCGCATCACTTCATGTGCAGTGAACACACCTAACTAGCGCTCGTGGACAAAGGGTATCCATAGTTTGACTGCTGCGATGGCGACAAATCCGAGATATGATTCCTTGGTCTTGTCATAGCGTGTTGCAACGCGCCGCCAGTTCTTGAGCGTGTTGAAGAGGCGCTCGATCTGGTTTCGCCATTTGTATTTGGTTTTGTCATGGGGGATCGGGTCGCGTCTGTTGCTTTTGGCGGGTATAATCGCCTCGATATCGGCGCTGGCGATCTCTTCGCGAATGGCGTCAGCGTCATAGCCTTTATCGGCGAGGAACGCCTCTATCCGGTCGGAAATCATCCGGAACAACGGAACAAAGCCCTGGTTGTCGTGTGTTTGTCCGGGCGTCAGGACGAAGCCGAGCGGCCGCCCCTGCGCATCGCACCGGGCATGGAGCTTGGTGGTGAAGCCGCCGCGCGATCGGCCAAGCGCCTGGGCTTTCTGAGTCCCCTTTTTATGCCGACCGCACAATGATGTGCTCGGACAATG
>NZ_QOZG01000008.1 GCF_003335045.1 Paramesorhizobium salinisoli | reverse complement strand
CTTCGTGATCCCTTTGTCAACCCCTTTTTTCGGGGAAAACAACCTTTCAAGCTTTCGCCACCAGGTCAAATTAACAAGTCTTTTCAGACCTTTACGGCAAGACATTGAGAAGATCTCTTAGCCTGCCTCGAGAGCGAACTACTTACTCGCCAGCGGCGCGCCGCCCTCGTTGTGGCGCTTTATAGGCCCCGCCCTACGAAACTGTCAACTCCATTTCGTGCGAATTTCCAAAAAAAAATCGCTCGCCTTGATCTGACCTTGGAGTTGACGCTCGCGAACCAACAGAACCGTCACATTTTCATCGCACGAACATTGCGACGAGAAACCTTGTGAAACAAGGATGACAGACTGGCTGATTATGGCGATTGGCTAGATATGGGGACGAAACACACCTTTACAAGGCCTGCCGTCTTTTCCATCGGGATACCGCGCTGTGCGGTCATCGGGGGAGCTGTGTTCGAGCCTTTGAATGTACTCCGGCAGTTCCGCCCCGGCAATGCGGATGCGGGGGGTACTTTGTTATATACGGAGACTGAATGGAGGCGATGCGAGGCTGGTCACAAACCTGCCCTATTCGACTTTTAGCCGTCCTAACGACGATTGATGCAGCGTCAGGATCTGTGCTCGGACCTATAATCGGCAGATTCCGGCCGGCAAATTGTGGGGTATATCGGGGAAAACCGCCTTGCTCCCCGGCCCGGATCTGACTTGGGGCGGACTTCGCGTTGACTTCGAGGCTGGCGACAGGCAAAACTCGGGACCACTCACGGGGCAAGCCCCTCATCGCACAAGCACATGTGCTTGTTTCAAGCCTATAGGACTGGCCGGCGCGCGATCGGACATGTTCGCCATACGGCACGACCAGAGGACCGGCAGCTTACAGAATGAAGGAATACGAGCGGCACGCGATTGACCCTGGCAACGAACCGCCGCTCATCACCGATGGGCGACGGGGTCCGCCGGACCGCCGTGAAATTTCTGCCCGCTGGCTGGCCGGCACATTCCTGACTGGCATTACCTCCTGCATGCTCATGGGTGTAGCCCTTTTCGCGGCGCTTGATGGGCGCGAGCAACTGGCAACGCCGCCGGAATTGCTTACGCACAACGAAATGCAGGGCTCTGATTCCGATAATGACGTGTCCAAGGGCGATCGCGTCGCCGCCACCGCCGCCATACAGAAGAACCGCGATCGGCGGCGCTTCGACGTATCGACGATGCAGAAGGTCGGCGAGCGCGAGGTCATCCGCACCCGCCCCTTCGAATATGTGCGCATGGCGCTTGCAGCCGACCATCCCGGTAACCGGAAATATCCGGCATTCAATGCGTTGGCCATCTTTTCTGAAGGCTCTCCGCCGGCGCAGATCGCGAGCACGGGTCAGATATATGGCGCCAAGGTGGAAAGCGAGGTCAGCCTGCGGACATCTGATTTTCCGCTGGCGACGACCGCGTTCGATTCCTCAGCCGATCTGACCGCCGACGAGGTCGAAAATGTCGTGCGCAATACCGGGCTGCTGCTGACCGACGGCGACATGCAAGTCGCTTCGCTGCACTATGTCGATCCGCTGCGCTTCGGCAACAGCGAATCGCCCTATTCGCTGACCCCGCCCCTCGATGTGCGCATCATCCAGGAGAATGTCAGCGTTGCCCCTCGCGCCGGACCGGATGCGATCAGCAGCGGCTTTTCGGAAGAAGTGATTCCCTTCCGCAACGATGAGGCGATAGCCGATACGCTGGTCAAGGCCGGCTATGACGGCACCAATGCCGCCAATATGGCCGAAGCACTGAGCAAGCTGATGAATTCGCCGCGCCTCAAAGCCGGCAGCGTCCTGCGCATTGGCGTCGAATCGCACAATGACGAAGACCGGATCGTCCGCGCCAGCATCTATAGTGGGACGACGCATCTTCTGACCGTCGCGCTCGATGACCGCGATCAGTATGTTCCCTCGGATGAGCCGGAAATGACGCCGCTCCTGCGCACCGCCTTCGACGGTAGCGCTCCCCCGCCGCGCATCCGCGGTGATCTTCCCTCGGTCTATGACGGTATCTGCCGCGCTGCGCTTGCCTATGGCATGACCGACACCATGACCAGTCAACTCGTCAAGATGCTGGCCTCCGATGTAGATCTCCAGGCAACGGTCACGCCGAACGACCAGATCGAGGCTTTCTTCTCACTTCCGGAAAATTCCGACCAGGCCGGGGAGAATTCGGAAATTCTTTATGTTGCCGCCACATTCGGAGGCACCACACGGAAATTCTACCGCTATCAGGCGCCGGATGGAACGACAGACTATTTCGACCAGAACGGCAAGAGCGCCAAGCAGTTCCTTTTGCGCAATCCCGTGCCCAACGGCATCTTCCGGTCCCCCTTCGGGATGCGTCGCCATCCCATCCTTGGTTACCTCAGGATGCATACCGGCGTCGATTGGGCCGCCCCCCGCGGCACGCCGATCATCGCCGCCGGCAGCGGTGTCGTCGAACGGGCCGGCTGGACCAACGGCTACGGCAACCAAACCGTCATCCGCCACGCCAATGGTTATGAATCCAGCTATTCCCACCAGAATGCCATCGCTTCGGGGATAGTTCCCGGCGCCCGCGTCCGCCAGGGACAGGTTATCGGATATGTTGGCTCGACGGGCCTGTCTACTGGACCGCATCTGCACTACGAGTTGATCGTCAACGGCACCAAGGTCGATCCGATGCGCATCCGCCTGCCCGACAACAAGGCGCTAAAAGGTGGGGAATTGGAAGCATTCAAGCGCGAACGCGAACGCATCGACCAGTTGCTGAACGACCAGAAAGACAATGGTACGAAGATCGCCGCAACCGGCTCGCCCAACGGTTAGGATTTCTCCGGTTCGTCCGCAGCGTCTGAGCAGAACGCCTTACCGTCTCACTCAATGAACTCGACGGTCACCCCAGGCTTCACCAGCTTTGCCAGTTCCTGCGCATCCCAATTCGCCAGGCGGACGCAGCCATGGCTGGACGTCTTGCCGATCTTTGAAGGCTCCGGCGTGCCGTGGATGCCGTAGGTCGGCTTCGACAGGGCGATCCAGACCGTGCCGACCGGGCCGTTCGGGCCGGGTGGAATGGTAAGGACCTTGTCATTGTTACCCTGTTTAAAATTGATCTTCGGATTATAGGTGTAATTGGGATTGATCGCGATGCGCTCGACCTGGACGATGCCAGAGGGCGAGGGATTATCGGAGGAACCGATGGTTGAGGGATAGGCGACGACGAGCTTGCCTGCTTCATCATAGCCGCGCACCTGCTTGCGCGGCTTGTCGGCGACGATCCGCGCGACCTTGGCAGTCACCGGCTTGCCTATATTGGGAACGCGGATCACGGTGCCCGGCCGGCGGAAATCCGTATCTGGATTGAGTTCCTGCAGATAGGCCTCGTCGATATGGAAGCGCTCTCCGAGCATTTCCCGAACGGACGTGAAAGCCATGCTGGGAAGCTGCGCCTTCTCGCTGTAATCCTCCGGCACCGAAGCAATATAGGGCTGCGCCGCATCCTCGTCGGTGATGATATAGTCAACGAAGGCCGGCCCGCCCGTTGCCTCAAGTTCGGCGTTGACCGCCGCTTCATCAGAGGGATCGATATATTTGCCTGTCAGTTCGCCATACGCCGCGGTGGCCTTGTCGACATTGCTGCCGGCGCGCCCGTCGATGACGCCGGGCGATGCGCCGGCGCGGTCGAGCAGCACCTGATAGGCGGCGATTCTGGATTTGGCGCCCTGGCCCTTCGGCATTTCGATTGCCGGCGCCATGTCGCCGGGGTCCGGAACCGCCGGCGACGGTTCAATGGCGGGCCGGCGCGAATCATCGTCGAGCGAAGCCGACGCATCTGGCGGCGGCAAATCCAAACGCTCTACCTGCCCGTCGCGGTTTCCATCATAACTTCCCGCCGGGTCGTCATAATAAGGGTCGCGAGGTGCATCGGGAGCGCGCGCATAAGGATCTTCCGGGACGTCGCCGAACCCGTCATAGGGAACGCCGCCATCGACAGGACCATCCAGCGTCCAATTGTCCTCCGGCGCCGGGACGCGGCGAACGCGCCTTTGCTGGCGCTCCGGCTCCTCGATCGACAGAATCCGGCCGCGCCGATCCATCGTGATTCGCCGCCCGGCCGGATCGATATAGATGCGGATACGGCCGTCGCGGTAGACTTCCTCGCCGGGATCGTAGAGCTGCGCGAGCTGAATATTTTCGGCATCATCCCCGGACCCGCCTTTCCGGTCGATCTGCCCCGCCTCGGCAATCGCACAAAATCCAGAAACTGGAAATAATGTACCGGTTGCGGAGGCAAGCAATGCAAGTCGAAAGAATGAATGGATACGCGGCATGAATGACACCTAAAAGAGCGAACGAATCGCAGTCCACCTGACGATTCTATCCGATTCTCTCCATGCCAGATGAACTGGACATGAAAATGACCGCCAAATCTAATCAGGCGGCCATTTTCGATGGGATAAATATCCCCGGCAGGTCGGTCAAGCGGCTTCAGCCGTTTTGGCCGGCGCCTTGGCGCGGAAATTGAGCCTGTCGGAGCCAGCGGTGATCTTCACCGTCGAGCCATCCAGTATATCGCCCAGCAAGATGCGCTCGGCGAGCGGATCCTGGACCTCCTTCTGGATGACACGTTTCAGCGGCCTTGCCCCATAGGCCGGATCGTAGCCCTTCTGCGCCAGCCAGTTGCGAGCTTCGTCGTCGATCGCGATCTCGATCTTGCGATCGGTCAGGAGCGACTGCAACCGCCGCAGCTGGATATCGACGATCGCGCCCATCTCGCTGCGCTTCAGCCGATGGAACAGGATAATCTCGTCGACACGGTTGAGGAATTCCGGACGGAACGCCGCCCTGACTACCCCCATGACCTCGTCGCGCACGGTCTCCACATCCTGATCCTCGCCAAGCCCGGTCAGATATTCTGCACCGAGATTGGATGTCATGATGATCAGCGTGTTGCGGAAATCCACCGTGCGGCCCTGGCCGTCGGTCAGCCGCCCGTCATCGAGCACCTGCAGGAGCACGTTGAACACGTCAGGATGCGCCTTCTCGATCTCGTCGAAAAGGATCACCTGATAGGGACGCCGGCGCACCGCTTCCGTCAGCGCTCCGCCTTCCTCATAGCCGACATAGCCGGGAGGCGCGCCGATAAGCCGGGCCACCGAATGCTTCTCCATATATTCCGACATGTCGATGCGCACCATCGCGCTCTCATCCGAGAACATAAACGCCGCCAGCGCCTTGGTCAGCTCGGTTTTGCCCACGCCGGTCGGACCGAGAAAGATGAACGAGCCGATCGGACGATTCGGGTCCTGAAGTCCGGCGCGCGCCCGACGAACCGCCTTCGACACCGCCTGCACGGCCTCGCCCTGGCCCACGACCCGCTTTGCGATCTCGTCTTCCATGCGTAACAGCTTTTCACGCTCGCCCTCAAGCATCCGGTCGACGGGGATGCCCGTCCAGCGCGAAACGACCTGGGCCACATGGTCCGCCGTCACGGTCTCCTCCAGAAGCGATCCTTTGTTCTCGCTGCTTTCAGCTTCAACAAGCTGCTTTTCGAGTTGTGGGATCGTGCCGTAGGCCAATTCGCCGGCGCGTTGGAATTCACCGTTGCGCTGTGCGGTGGCGAGCGCATTGCGCGCTTCCTCAAGCTGCTTCTTCAGATCGGCGGCAAGACCGAGCTTCTGTTTCTCTGCTTGCCATGAACTGGTCAGACGAGCGGATTCCTCTTCGAGATCGACAAGTTCCTTTTCCAACCGCCCGAGGCGATCCTTCGAGGCATCGTCCTTTTCCACCTTGAGCGCCTCGCGCTCGATCTTGAGCTGCATGATGCGGCGGTCGATTTCATCGAGCTCTTCCGGCTTCGAATCGACCTGCATCCTCAACCGCGATGCCGCCTCGTCGACAAGGTCGATGGCCTTGTCAGGGAGGAAGCGGTCGGCGATATAACGGTTCGACAGCGTCGCGGCCGCCACCAGCGCCGAATCGGAAACCCGCACCTTGTGGTGCTGCTCGTATTTTTCCTTGAGACCGCGCAGGATGGAAATTGTATCATCCACATTGGGCTCATCGACGAAAACCGGCTGGAAACGACGTGCAAGCGCTGCGTCCTTCTCCACATATTTGCGGTATTCATCAAGCGTCGTCGCCCCGATACAGTGCAATTCGCCACGCGCAAGCGCCGGCTTCAACAGGTTGGAGGCATCCATGGCGCCATCCGCCTTGCCCGCGCCGACAAGCGTATGCATCTCGTCGATGAACAGGATGATCTGGCCCGCGGCCGACTGGACTTCCGAAAGCACGGCCTTCAGCCGCTCCTCGAACTCGCCGCGATATTTTGCCCCAGCGATCAACGAGCCCATGTCGAGCGCCATCAGCTGCTTGTCCTTCAGCGATTCGGGCACGTCGCCATTGATGATTCGAATTGCCAATCCTTCGGCGATGGCGGTCTTGCCGACCCCCGGTTCACCGATCAGCACCGGATTGTTCTTGGTGCGGCGCGACAGGACCTGGATGGTACGGCGGATTTCGTCGTCGCGGCCGATGACCGGATCGAGCTTGCCCGCCCGCGCATCGGCCGTAAGATCACGCGCATATTTCTTCAGCGCATCGTAACTGCTCTCGGCCGAGGCCGAATCGGCAGTTCGACCCTTGCGGACATCATTGATGACCTGGTTCAGCCCCGCCGCGGTGACGCCCGCGCGCGCGAGGATGTCGGAGGTCTTGGCGGATTTCTCGATAGCAAGCGCGGTCAGCAGGCGCTCCACGGTGACGAAGCTGTCGCCCGCCTTCTTCGCAAGCTCCTCGGCAGTGGCGAAAACCTTGGCCAGGGGCTGCGACAGATAAAGTTGATCGTTGCCGCCCGTGACCTTCGGCAGGGCGTCGAGTGCCGCCTGGAGTCCCAGGCGCACATCGGCGATCCGTCCACCTGCCCGCTCGATCAGCGACGTCGCAAGCCCTTCGTCATCATCGACGAGGACCTTGAGCAGATGTTCCGGCGTGAATTGCTGATTGTTCTGGGAGAGCGCGAAGGTCTGGGCAGACTGGATGAAGCCGCGCACACGCTCCGTATATTTTTCAATATTCATACCGGTCTCCTTTTTCTTCCCGGCCCTAGCTGTGAGGCACCGGTGAAGTTGCTGGTGACGAACTCCCTTTCCAGGCGAGTCCAATGTCCCGAGTGATATGGGAAATCCGATCAGAACCCGCAAGTCGCCTCAAGAGAAGCAGAAATAAAATAATAAAAAACGAACGGCGCGGAATGATTTCCGCGCCGTTCGGCAATAATTCAGAAAGTATCGGCCAGGCCGACCCTATCAGGCGTCGGAAGCGGCCTCGACGCGAGCGGCCTTTGCGGCATCGCCATCCCCGCTGTCGCCATTGCCGCTGTCGTCGGCGGCTGCATTCGCCGGGCGGCGAGGCCGCGCCGGACGACGAGGGCGGCGGGTCTCCGCTGCGGGCGCAGCCTCAATCTCGGCGCCTGCAGCACTTCCGGCCACGCCGTTCGCCGTAACAGGAGCTTCGTTCGAGACTGCCGCCGGTTGTACTGTTTCGCTTTTGGCCTCAGCCTCGACCGGAGCTGGCGCGGCTCCCTCGGGGCGCTCACTGCGCACTGGACGGCGCGGGCGATTTTGGTTGCGACCCTGACGTCCACGATCCATGGGCTGCTTTTGCGTTTCCGCTCCGTCCTCGCCATAGACCACTTCGGCCGGCGTACCCTCGATTACCGGCTGCGGTCCACTTCCATTGACCGGCCTTGGCGCAGCTGTCTGGGCCGGCGCCGCTGCCACCGGCGGGTCGAAGCCTTCCTCGTCGTCATCCCCCTCATCATCAAAGTTGTCGTCGCGCTGAAACTGCGTTGCGGCCTGCGCCTGCGCCGCCATGATGATGCGGTTGTAATGTTCGGCATGCTGGAGATAGTTCTCGGCCATGACACGATCACCGGAGACTTGGGCATCCCGGGCCAAGGTCATGTATTTTTCCGCAACGTGCTGGGCATTACCCCTGATCTTCACGTCGGGTCCGTTGCTTTCATAATTGCGGGATAGAGGGTTCGGCCCCTTGCGGTTGTTGTTCCCCCGTCCACGCATGCGCCTGTTCTGCTGTCCTGGCCTCATACTCTTCTCTTTTCAGATTAAGGGGCGCGGATCCCCACGGCCTGGATTGGCCTTTGGTTCTCGCTTGTTATGTGACGAACTGGAGCGCGCCCCGCACTACCATCGTTTAAAAGATCTCTAAAGTTGCGTGCAGTCGTATGAACCACCAGGAGTAACGGTGTCAAACACCACAAAGCAGATTTGCCGCCTTGGCGATACGCGAAACAAAAGCCTGCCTGGCCTTATACGGTGCGTGGAAACTAACCGCCTTCTCCAGAAATTCCAAGCTTTTTTTGGTGGTTATCACAATCAAACACTTAAAGCCTGAAAAGAAGCGCGCGGTCACGTCCACCAAGATCCTGAGCGACTTGCATCAGGTGGAAGCCCTGTTCGCCGAAAATGCGCTTCACATCGGCCAACTGCCCTGCGCCGATCTCGACGCCAATTGCACCACCCTTATATAGGTGAAAACCGCCCTTGCATGCAAGGGCCCGGTAAAAATCGAGCCCGTCCTCGCCCCCATCCAGCGCTCGAAGGGGATCGTGCTCGCGCACCTCCCTGTCCAGCGTGGCGATCACATGGCGTGGAATATAGGGCGGATTTGAGACGATCAGATCGTATTTTCCCGTGATCTCGGCAAGCCAGTCGCTTCGAAGCGTCGCAAAGCGTCTGGAAACACCGGCCATCCGCGCGTTCACCCGCGCCATGGCAAGCGCGCCCAGTGCGATATCGGTGCCGACGGCGCGCAGCCCCTGCACCTGGCTCAAAAGTGCGATCGCTATGGCGCCGGTGCCTGTGCCGAGGTCGATCGTATCGGCGACACCGTTTTCGGTGATCCGCTGTTTCAGGAACGGCAGAACCAAATCGACCAGCGTTTCCGTGTCGGGACGCGGTTCCAGCGTTTCTGGTGAAAGCCTGAAACCAAGACCATAAAACGAGCGTTCGCCCATGATCCTGTGCACCGGCTCTCCTGCCGAACGCCGCTCTATCGCATCATCCAGCGTCCGGATTGCCGCATCGGGAATGATTCGCTCCGGCATGCTCAGCGCATCGAGCCGGTTTGTGCCTGTAGCCCACTCCACAAGGAACCGCGCATCGAGGTCGGGCGTCGCGACCCCAGAACCGCGCAAGACCTTGCGTGCCCTGATATGAAGCGCGCCCAGCGTCTCGCCGTGCATCAGGCGTTTTCGCCGATTTCGGCCAGAAGTGCCGCCTGATGATCGGAGATCAGCGCATCGACCAGTTCGTCGAGTTCGCCTTCCATGATCCGTTCGAGCTTGTAGAGCGTCAGATTGATCCGGTGATCGGTGACACGGCCTTGGGGAAAATTATAGGTGCGGATGCGTTCGGAACGATCGCCCGAACCAACCTGGCTGCGGCGCGCTTCCGAGCGTTCGCTATCCGCCCGCTGCCGTTCCAGATCGTAGAGCCGGGAGCGCAGGATCTGCATGGCTCTCGCCCGGTTCTGGTGCTGCGATTTTTCCGCCTGGACGACCATGACGCCGGTCGGGATATGGGTGATGCGCACTGCCGAATCGGTGGTGTTGACGTGCTGTCCTCCCGATCCAGACGCCCGCATCGTATCGATGCGAATGTCTTCCGGGCGGATGTCGATGTCGATATCCGCAGCCTCGGGCAGAACCGCGACAGTGGCCGCCGAGGTATGGATGCGCCCGCTCGCCTCCGTTTCCGGCACGCGCTGCACGCGATGCACGCCCGATTCGAATTTCAGCTTCGAAAAGACGCCCCGGCCGGAAACCATGGCGATGATTTCCTTGTAGCCGCCGGCCTCGCCTTCGCTTGCCGAAACAAGTTCGACCCGCCAGCCCTTCAACGAAGCGTAGCGTTCATACATGCGGAACAGATTGCCGGCGAAAAGGGCTGCTTCCGAGCCGCCCGTCCCGGCGCGGATTTCAAGAATGGCGTTCTTCTCATCCGCCGCATCCTTGGGCAGGAGCAGGATTTGAACCTGCCCCTCCATCTCCTCGATACGCTTTTGCACCTCGGGCAGTTCGCCGGTCGCCAGCGCCCGCATCTCGGCATCCACCGACGAATCATCGCGCATGGCGACAAGATCGGCCGCCTCCTGGCGCGCAGCCATCAGCGCCCGGATCTTCGCCACGACCTCTTCAAGATCAGAATATTCCGAAGCAAGCTTTACGTAAGTGTCCGAATCCGGATTCCCGGCCATCTGCGCCTCGATCATCGAGAAGCGCTTCAGGAGCTGGTCCATCCGGTCCTGCGGCAATGCGATCATACGATAGTTTTCCTAGGGTGAGCCATCACCTGAATCCCGACACACGCTAGAGCGGTATGCCGTTATCCTCCGCAAAGCCGCTCAGGACCTCGCGCAGCGAGTGGGAGCCGTTTGGCTTATGGAGCGCTTCGAGCAGAAGCGTGTTGAGCCGGGCCGTGTCAAGCGCGCCAAGCATCGCCTTCACCGGACCGATCGCGGCGGGCGACATCGATATATGCCTGAAACCGAGCCCGATCAATGTCATGGCGGTCAAAGGTTTCCCCGCCATCTCGCCGCATAGCGTCACCGGGGTGTCGTTGCGCTCGCCGGCTTCGACGATCTGCCTGAGCACCCGCAGGAACGGCGGCGACAGCTGATCAAAACGATTGGAGATAATTGAATTGCCGCGATCTACCGCCATGACGAACTGGAAAAGATCGTTCGATCCGACGGAGACGAAATCCACCACGCTCATCAGCTCGTCGAGTTGCCAGAGCAGCGACGGAACCTCGACCATCGCGCCCAGCCGCAGGCGCGTCGGCAGGCTGTAGGCGAAGCGCGAGAGATGCCGCACCTCGCGCTCGATGATCTCGCGCGCAGCGCGGACTTCACCGACCTCGGTCACCATCGGCAGCATCAGGCGCAATTCGCGCCCGCCAGCCGCCTTCAAAAGCGCCCGCAACTGCGTGCGCAGCAGGCCTGGGCGATCTAGGGTCAGGCGGATGGCCCGCCAGCCCATCGCCGGATTTTCCTCGGCGTTGGAGCCGCGGAAATAGGGCAGCACCTTGTCGCCGCCGATATCGAGCGTGCGGAACGTCACGGGCTTGTCGCCGGCAGCATCCAGCACCGAGCGATAGAGACGCTCCTGCTGCTCGGTGCGCGGGAACGTCGAGGCGACCATGAACTGCAATTCGGTGCGGAAGAGTCCGATGCCCGCCGCACCCGATTCCGCCAGTTGCGGAAGATCGACGAGAAGCCCGGCATTCATCAAAAGCGAGATATTGACCCCGTCCTTGGTGATCGACGGCTTGTCACGCGATTCGCGGTACAAGGCCTGCCGCTTTGCCCGGAAGCGCACCTTCTCGGCATAGGCGGCCTCGACATCGGCCTGAGGGCGCAGATGCACCTTGCCGTCGTCGCCGTCGACGATCGCCGCGTCATTGTTCTCGGCCATCGAAACCACGCCCTTGACCTGGCCAACGACCGGAATGCCCATGGCGCGCGCGACGATGACCACATGGCTCGTCACCGCGCCGTCTTCCAGCACCAGGCCGCGTATCCGCTCGCGTGGATAGTCGAGCAATTCGGCCGCCCCCATAGAGCGGGCGAAGATGATCGCATCCTTGACCAGCGATTCGGCTATCGTCTTGATGTCGCGCCCCATCAACTGGCGCAGCAGCCGGTTGGCGAGATCGTCGAAATCGCTGAGCCGCTCGCGCATATAGGGATCTGACAGATGCATCATGCGGGCGCGGGTGTCGCTCTGCACCTTCTCCACCGCGGCTTCCGCCGTCAGCCCGTTATGGATGGCTTCCTCGAGACGCCGCACCCAGCCGCGGTCATGCGCGAACATCCGATAGGCTTCGAGCACGGCGCGATGCTCGCCCTCTGCCGCAACTTCGCGGCGCGACAACATGTCGTCGATGGATATGCGCAGCGATCCGATCGCTTCCTGAAGCCGCTCAAGCTCGAGATGCGAATCCTCATTGAAGAGATTGGTAACGACGATCCGCGGCTCATGTAGCACGACATGGCCGAGGCCTACGCCATCGTTGAACGAAAGGCCGGAAAAACTCATCGGCTTTCCAAGATCGAGTTCGACGCCAGGCCGTGTCAGCCTGGTCAGGTCACCCGTAGCGACCATTTCGGCCAGAACCATGGCAGTTGTTTCGAGCGCCTCCAGTTCGTCCTCGCGATAGGCCCGCTTGGTGCGGTTCTGCACGACGAGAACCCCGAGCGTCCGCCCTGCGCGCAGGATCGGCACGCCAAGGAAGGAATTATAGACCTCTTCGCCCGTCTCGGGCAGATAGGTGAAGGCCGGATGCGTCTGCGCATCGGTAAGGTTGAGCGGCCGCGCGCTGGCCGCAATCGTGCCGACCAGACCCTGGCCGAGGCGCAATTGCGCCAGATGCACCGCCTGCGGGTTCAAGCCTTCCGTGGCATAAAGCTCGAGCACGCCGTCGGAGCGCAGGACGTAGAAAGAGCAGACCTCTGCGACCATATTCTGCGCTATTTCGCGGACAATCCGGTCAAGCCGCTCCTGTGGCTCGAGCGCCTCCGCCATCAATTCGCGGAGACGTCTGAGCAGGACACGGGGACCGGTGGTCAGCTCGCGCATGGACGGTCGATTGCTCCTTCATACCGGCGGTTCAGGCGATCGTGGCCCGACGAGTCGCGCCTTGCCGGAACAGCCTCCGGCCATTCTTTGTGGGCATTTTTATTGCGTGCGTCTAGGGCCAATAACCCTGCGCGCGCATTAATGTTTGTCCAGCCCGTATACCGAGTGGAGCGTGCGGACGGCCAACTCTGCGTAGGGTCCGTCGATCAGGATCGAAATCTTGATTTCCGACGTGGTGATGGCCCGGATATTGATGCCCTTGTCGGCCAGCGCGCGGAAGGCGGTAGCGGCGACGCCCGCATGGCTGCGCATGCCGATACCGATGACCGAGACCTTGACCAGCCCTGCTTCCGACTGGATGGCATCGAAACCGACTTCCGGCTTTACTTTTTCGAGGACGGCGACAGCCTTGTCGAGATCGCCGGTCGGCACGGTGAAGGTCATATCCGTCTTAGACCCGTCCTCGGAGATGTTCTGCACGATCATGTCGACATTGATGTGCGACTCGGCGAGCGGCCCGAAGATCGCCGCCGATACGCCAGGCCTGTCGGCAACGCGCCGCAGAGAAACCTGCGCTTCGTCCTTCGCATAGGCTATACCGGTGACAACCTGCTGTTCCACAATTTCCTCCTCGTCGCAAATAAGCGTTCCGGGCGGATTGATCAGATCACCCATGCCCGGCGCATCAGGGTCTTCGAAACTGGAGCGTACGAAGGTACGCACCTTGTGTACCATGGCAAGCTCGACGGAGCGAACCTGCAGCACCTTGGCGCCGAGCGAGGCCATTTCCAGCATTTCCTCGAAGGAAATCTTGGCAAGCCGCCGAGCCTTCGGTTCGACACGCGGATCGGTGGTATAGACACCATCGACATCCGTATAGATATCGCAGCGATCCGCCTTCACGGCCGCCGCGATCGCCACGGCGCTGGTGTCAGAGCCGCCACGCCCGAGCGTCGCGATGCGGTTGTCCGGCCCAAGCCCCTGGAATCCCGCGATGACCGCAACCTGGCCTTCGCCGAAGCGTTTGATCAGGAAGGAGCCATCGATCTCGGTGATGCGCGCCGCGCCATGCGCGTTGTCGGTGCGGATCGGGATCTGCCAACCCTGCCAGGAGCGGGCATGGATGCCCATCGACTGCAGTGTGATCGCGAGCAGCCCCGCCGTCACCTGCTCGCCGGAAGCCACCACGGCGTCATATTCGCGTGCATCGTGCATCGGCGATGCCGCACGGGTCCACCCCACCAGCTCATTGGTCTTTCCAGCCATTGCCGAGACGACGACGGCCACCTCATGACCTGCCTCGACCTCGCGTTTGACGTGACGCGCCACATTCCTGATGCGGTCGATATCGGCCACCGAAGTGCCGCCGAATTTCATCACGATGCGCGCCATTTGAGGATTTGTCCCGAGAGGCTTGAGAATTGCTACCTATCTCTGCCAGATCGCCAGCAGAGGAACCGCGCGTCACATAGCCAAAATGCGATCAAACCGCAAGCAGACGCGATGATTTGCATCTTGACTTTGCCACGGGCTCGGTGAACTCCAGAAGCGACAGGAAGGAAACCGCCATGTCCGAGACCGCCCGCACCACCGTCGATGCCGCCGATGTCGAACGTTTTTCGCGGATCGCCGCCGAATGGTGGAACCCGCAAGGCAAGTTCCGGCCGCTGCACAAATTCAATCCGACCCGCCTCGCCTATATCAAGGAAGAGATCTGTGCCGCATTCGCGCGCGATCCGCTGGCGCCGCGCCCGTTCGAGGGATTGCGCATACTGGACATAGGCTGCGGCGGCGGGCTCCTGTGTGAACCCATGGCCCGGCTTGGCGCAACCGTGATCGGCGCCGACGCGTCCCAGACCAACATCGAGGTGGCCAAAGTACACGCCGCCGAAAGCGGTCTGGCCATAGACTATCGCTCCACCACGGCCGAAGCACTGGCTGAGGCGGGCGAGAGGTTCGATATCGTCCTCAACATGGAAGTGGTCGAGCATGTCGCCGACGTTGACCTCTTCATCTCCGCCTGCGGTGCAATGGTGAAGCCAGGAGGCCTGATGTTCGTCGCCACGATCAATCGCACCCTGAAAGCGCTCGGCCTTGCCATCATCGGTGCGGAATACCTCCTCCGCTGGCTGCCCCGCGGCACGCATCAATATGAAAAGCTGGTGCGTCCGGAGGAGCTGGAAAAGGCGCTGCAGACTGCCGGGCTGAAGATCATCGACCGCCAAGGCGTTACCTACAATCCGTTGATGGACAGTTGGAGCCGCTCGCGCGATATGGACGTCAACTACATGGTGTTGGCGAAGAAGGGGTGACTGGAGTCTTTTTCGGCAAAGCCTCAAGCGCCCTCGCGCTTCACCGGAAAAAGGATCAGTTCCGGTCTTCCGGAAACTGAGGCAGCGGCATGATCGCGACCCCGTCCTCGACCAGCGTGGTCACTTCCTCTCGCGTCGCCTCGCCATAGATGCCGCGCGAGTCGGCTTCGCCGAAATGGATCTTGCGCGCCTCCTCGGCGAATTTGTCGCCGACATAATCAGCGTTCTCGCGCACCTTGCGGCTCAATTCCCGCATCTCTTCGATGAGCTTGCGCTGCGCCTCCCCCATGCCGACGGCGATCTTCTCCTTGGCTCGCGACGTCGAAACGGAAGGCGCCATCAAGGCCTTCTCGACCTTCAACGAACCGCAGACTGGGCAGGACACGAGCTCGCGCGTCTTCTGGGCATCGAAATCCTCGTTGTTGCGGAACCAGCCCTCGAATTCATGTTCCTGATCGCAATGAAGCGTGAAGTGAATCATGACGACGCAATGTTCTCCTTCTTCATGTCCCCCTGCGACTCAGCGATACGGAGGAGGCCGAAGAGGCGGGCATTCTTCAGATTGGGCACCTTTCGCCGCGCCGCCGCGCTTTCTGACGTGTCGATATCGGCGACAATCACCGCCGGTTCGTCATGATCGGCCTCGGCCAGGATCTCGCCCCATGGAGAAACGATCAGCGAATGACCATAGGTCTCGCGCCCGTCCTCATGCAGGCCGCCTTGCGCGGCGGAGATGACGAATGCGCCATTTTCGATGGCGCGGGCGCGCTGCAGGACATGCCAATGAGCCTCGCCTGTCTGTCGGGTGAAGGCCGCCGGCGCGGTCAGGACTGACGCGCCAGCCTCCGCCTGTGCCCGGAAAAGCTGCGGGAAGCGGATATCATAGCAGATCGCAAACCCCATCCGCCCGAAAGGCAGATCGGCCAGCACGGTATCGTTCCCCGCCGCATAAACCGCCGATTCGCGCCAGCTTTCGCCATTGTCGAGATCGACATCGAACATGTGGATCTTGTCATAGCTGACGATCTTCTTTCCATCGGGCCCGAATAGGAATGCGCGGTTGGCGATCTTGCCGCCACCGACCGCGATCGCCGTCGAGCCGATATGCAGATAGATGCCGTGCTTGGCCGAAAGCCCCGATGCCGCCTTGACAATCAGGTCGTTCTCCTCGTCGCGCAGCGCGGCGGCAAGTCCCTCGCGGTTGCGCTGAACGGCGCCGGTCATCTCGGGCGTCTGTACATAATGCGCTCCTTGGGCAGCGGCCTCCCCGACAAGCCGCTCAAGGGTAGCGACATTGGCTTGCGTATCCGTGCCGGAGCGCATCTGGATGGCGGCAGCGCGAAAAATGCTCATGGTCGGTTCCTTCAAAGCGCGTCCGGGACACGTAGAAACGTTTTTCCACCGGACTTGCGTTTCACAATAATCAGCCGAGCTGGCCGGTGCCCTTATTCAGCAGATTGTCGAGCCGGCCCTCGCGTTCCAGCGCATGCAGATCATCGCAACCGCCGACATGCAAATCGCCGACGAATATCTGCGGAAACGTCGTCCGCCCCGAGCGCTGTATCATTTCTTGGCGGAACTCCGGCTTCACCGTCGCATCATGCTCCGTGTAGGCCACGCCCTTCTTGTCGAGCAGGCTCTTGGCCCTGGTGCAGAAGCCGCACATCTGGCGCGTATAGATCGTCACATCAACCATGAAGCTCTCCAAACTCTCTGGAGCCTATATAAGCTCGGGAAGGCTTTGCCGGAAGCCCCGGCTAACAAGTTCAGTGAAGATCGCTCTCCATTTCGCGGTTATATTTCCGGCAGAACCCGGCTGAAGGTGAGCACGTCGACCGAAGCCGCATGAGCCCGCAGAAGAGCCCGCGTCGCCGCCTTCACCGTCGCGCCCGTCGTATAGACGTCATCGACCAGCAATATGGACCGGCCCCTGATCTTGATTTCCTGATCGTTCGGAACGCGAAACGCCCCGCTCACATTGCGCTGGCGTTCCGTGGCGGCAAGACCGACTTGCTGGCGCGTACGCTTGACGCGCTTCAGCGCCTCCGGCTCGAAGGGCTTGTCTGCAAGCGCGGCCACCGCGCGGGCAAGCTCCGCCGCCTGGTTGAAACGGCGCGACCAGAAGCGGAACGCATGGAGCGGCACGGGCAGGATGACATCGCAATCCGCGATCAGTTCACCACCGGCACGCAGCATCCATTGCGCCATCCATGGCGCCAGATTGGTCTGGTCGTGATATTTGAGCCCGACGATCATTCGCCGGGGAATGCCGTCATGGCCCACCGCCGCCCGCGCACGCTGGAAAGGCGGCGGATCGGCAATCGCCTCGGCGGAGAGGAAATTCTCACCGAGATCATGCGCGAACGGCGTCCCCATCACCGCGCAATAGGGACGCTCGATGAAGCGCAGGCGCGACCAGCACCGGCCGCAGACCGTTCCGGGATTGGACACCTCGCGGCCGCAACCGGCGCATTGCGGCGGAAACAGCAACCCCGCCACGTGCTCCGCCAGGCGCCCCGCAAGTCCGCGCGCGCCGTTCATATCTTCCTGCCCCCTTCATGCATTGCATTCGCCCCCGTTCGGACGCATTTAGTGCATGTCATGCACGCAAAAGCGTTCCCACATCTTGTCGGAACACACGAACGAAGGAAAGGCTGGCAATCTCATGCAGGAAAACGGCCTGTTCGACCGCAAGCTTATCCAGTGGCACCGCAGGCGCGCCATGGCGAAATTCGCGCCCGGCACGGATTTCCTGCTGGCGCGCGCGGTTGACGATCTCGAAGATCGTCTTGCCACGGTCGAGCGCCGCTTCCCCCTCGCTGTCGATCTGGGTGGCCATACGGGACTTGGCGCCCAGGCAATCGCGCGATCAGGCAAAGCGGATGACATTATTCGCGTCGAGCAGGATGCCGCCTTTCTCGGCAGCCCCTTCCCGGCCATCGTCGCTGATGACGAAGCGCTGCCGCTTGCAGTAGCGAGCGCCGACCTGATCGTTTCGCTGCTCTCCCTGCAACTGACCAACGATACCCCCGGCGCGCTTTTTCAGATCCGCCATGCGCTGAAGCCGGACGGGCTTTTCCTCGGCGCGATGGCCGGCGGTGGCACGCTAGGCGAACTACGCGAAAGCCTGCTTGCGGCGGAAGTGGAGTTGGCCGGCGGTGCATCGCCGCGCGTCGCGCCGTTCGCCGATGTGCGCGATGGGGGTGCACTTCTGCAGCGGGCGGGTTTCGCCCTGCCGGTCACCGATGTTGAAAGCTTCACTGTGCGCTATGATAACATGTTCGCGCTCATCGCCGATCTGCGCGCCATGGGCATGCAGAACAGCCTCATCGGCCGTTCGCGCAAACCGGTATCGCGCCGCTTCTTCCTGCGCGCAGCCGAAATCTATGCCGAACGCTTCAGCGATCCCGACGGGCGCATCCGCGCCACCTTCTCCATCATCTGGATGTCCGGCTGGGCGCCACACGCCTCGCAGCAGAAACCACTGAAGCCGGGTTCCGCGAAAGCATCGCTGGCTGCGGCTCTGGAAAAAGCGGAAAAAACCAACCAGAATTCCTGAATTGGCGGTATATTCCTCGAATATTCAGCAGAAAATGCGGAGGATTGTAGCCCGATTCTCAACATTCGCCCTTTTTGGTGCCATCAGGATGGATGATGCAAACACCTTGTGGCGAAGACTGCAGCACGCTTTTGCGCACCGTATAGGCTTTTGAACTCCGAATCGATCCTGTCGACATAGTATCGATGCCGTTCGGGAACAGCGATTGCGACGCGACCTTATTGGAGCGGTTGTTAAGAATGGGAACCACGATCAGCGCCAGTGCGATCGCGGCGGAGCCGAATAGCAGCGCGATCCGCAAAGCGCCTGAGCGCGCCCCTGCGATAGAGCTGGAATAATAGTCGCTATAGTCCTTTTTGAAGGAAGGATCGTCAAAACGCATACTGATAAACTCCGGCACGTCCCCGCACTGAAGATGCCCGATCGAGGTGAAAGATCGATTAACGGAATTGGGCCCTGAGCCGGCTATTTCAGGCCGAAACAGCCAGAGATATCGCAGAATTAGAGCAGATCGATCAGGAACGGGATAAGCGGCTCGTCGGCCGGCGGCATCGGGTAGTCGCGCATGTCGCGCGGCCTGACCCATTTCAGCGCCTGGCCCTCCAGCCCGCGCGCGATTCCCTCATAGCGCCGGCAGATATAAAGCGGCATCAGGAGATGGAAATCGTCATAGGAATGGCTGGCGAAGGTGAGCGGCGCCAGGCAGGCAGGCTTGGTGATGATGCCGATCTCTTCCTTGAGTTCGCGGATCAGCGTTTCCTCGGGTGTCTCGCCCTGCTCGACCTTGCCTCCCGGGAATTCCCAAAGTCCGGCAAGCGATTTGCCCTCGGGGCGCTGCGCCAAGAGCACGCGGCCATCCGCATCGACAAGCGCGCAGGCGGCGACAAGAAGAATACGGCGCAACGGGTTTTCGTTGTTCATGATTCGGAATTCATGATTCTGGGCTTTCCCGATAGGCATAGCGATAGGCCTCCGCGAAGCCGAAGCTCTCGTAGAGTGCCCGTCCGGCCGCGTTGGCCGTCTCAATCTGCAGCCATGCCGTCTTCGCGCCATGCTTGCTCGCCCATTTGAGCGCTGAGGCGACGATGGCGCGCCCATGGCCGTGCCTGCGGTTTTTCTGCGCGGTGGCAATATCGAACAACCCGGCCATCGCCCCATCCTGAACGCAGAGCGCCACCGAAACCGGCCGCCCGGCCTCCTCGATCACGAACATGCCCTTGGCCGGGCGTATTCCGTTGAGCAGTTCCGAAAATCCGGGACGCAGCACCGTGTCGCGTTCGTGCACCTTGAGCGAGGCATCGACGAACCGCCCAATGTCGCGCAGCGGGATCTGGTCGATCGTGCCGGTGAAGTCCATCGCGGTCAGATCGGCGGTCATCACGATCGTTTCGTCGAAACGCCCCCAGCCCTCGGCTGCGAGATAATCGTCAAGCTCCGGCGGCGCCAGCGGCGACTGCCTGAAAACGGGCCGCCGCCCATAGGCACGGAACCGCTGAGCGGCACGCTCGACACGCACCGGGATATCGCGGATATCGGCCGGGTCGAGCGGATTGATCGAATTGAGCCGTTTGGAAGGGTGCGCGGCGGTCATCCGGATCGCCCATGTACCGTCATAATGCACCGATGTCGCCGGCCATGCCCGGAAGCCGACAGCTTCGATCTGCCGGATCATTGCCAGGCCCGGCATCAGCGGATACCCCCAGCGCCCACCTTAGCTGCGGTAATCGCCATTGATCGCCACATATTCTTTGGTGAGGTCGCAGGTCCATACCGTCGCCTTGCCGTCGCCAAGCCCGATATCGACTCGAATCGTTATGTCTTCTTTCTCCATATAGGCTGAGGTATCGGCCTCGGAATAGGCCGGATCGCGTTCGCCCTGATGCGCCACGCGGATATCTCCGAACCAGATCGCCAGAAGATCGCGGTCCGCCGGTTCACCGGCCTTGCCGACCGCCATGACGACCCGACCCCAATTGGCGTCCTCGCCGGCGACCGCCGTTTTTACGAGAGGTGAATTGGCTATCGACAACGCGATGCGCTTGGCCGACGCCGCCGATGTGGCGCCCGTCACCTGAACCTCGACCATCTTGCGGGCGCCCTCGCCGTCACGCACCACCTGCAGCGCCAGCGAGTGAAGGACCCGGTCGAGCGCCTTGGCGAAATCGGCAATTCTGCTATCGCCGAGTTCCGTCACAGACGGCGCGCCGCGTTCCGCCGCCCGTCCGGTCGAAAACAACATCAGCGTGTCGGATGTCGAGGTATCGCTGTCCACCGTCACGGAATTGAAGCTTTCGCCGACCGCTTTATCGAGAAGGGCTTGCAAAACCTTTGCCGCGATCGGTGCGTCAGTCACGACAAAGGACAGCATCGTCGCCATGTCGGGCGCGATCATTCCCGCGCCCTTGGCAATGCCGTTGATCGTCACCGGCACGCCGCTCAAGAGCACGGTTTCTGTCGCCACCTTCGGAAAGGTATCCGTGGTCATGATCGCCTTTGCGGCATCGAGCCAACGGTCTGCGTCGGCTTCCTTCGCCATCCCGTCGAGAAGATGCGAGAATTTGCCCGCATCGAGCGGTTCGCCGATCACGCCCGTTGACGCCAGGAATATCTCACCCGAGGTACAGCCGACCGCAGCCGATGCCGCGGCGGCGGTCATGGCAGTCGTTTCTCGACCCTTCTTGCCGGTGAAGGCATTGGCGTTTCCCGAATTGACCACGACAGCGCGCGCCTTGCCTGCCCCAAGGTTCTGCCGGCAGAAGTCCACCGGCGCCGAAGGACATTTCGAGCGGGTGAACACACCCGCGGCTTCGACCGGCTGGTCGAATACGAGGAGCAGCACATCGGTGCGCCCCTTGTATTTGATGCCCGCCTCGGCGGTAGCGATGCGCACCCCGTCGATGACGGGCATTGCCGGATAATGCTTCGGAGCAAGTGGAGAAACGGACGCCGACATGAATCCCCCTGGTCAGGCTGACTTCGCGAACAACTGGCACGAATCATGGATTGGCAGAAAGCCGAAGCAGATTACTGCTTCGGCGCTTCTCCGGCAGGCGCGGCCGGAGCTGGAGTTTCCTCGCCGCTTGCCTGCTTCATCGCCTTTTCAATCGCCGGATCGGCATAGCTGACCTTGAGTTCCGTACGCAGCTTCTTCACCAGGTCGACATAGCGTTCGCGCATGATGATCGAACGCACCTGGTCCTTGACCTGGTCAAATGCCGGTGGCTGCTGGGTACGCTTGTCCTCGACCTTGATCACATGGAAGCCGAACTGGGTCTGCACCGGTTCCTTGGTATAAGTACCCGGCTCCAGCGCGAAAGCTGCCTTTTCGAACTCGGGCACCATCTGACCCTGGCCGAAATAGCCTAGATCGCCGCCTTGCGCAGCGGAGCCGTCGGTCGAGCTTTCCTTGGCAAGATCCTCGAATTTTGCGCCGCCGTCGAGCTTCTTGATGATGGCTTCGGCTTCTTCCTTGGTCTTCACCAGGATATGGCGCGCGCGGACTTCATTCTGGGGTGGCGTTGCGGCGATCTCCTTGTCGTAGCGGGCGCGAATATCCGCATCGGTGATCTTGTCGACGATCTCTTTCTTGAAATATTCATTGTGGAGGGCGCGGTCGTTGAGGAAAGCCATCCGCTGCTTGAATTCATCGGTCTGGTCGAGCTTCTCGGCTTTGCCTTCAGTGGCGAGCGCCTTGATGTCGATGAGCGCTGCAAGTGCGGCAAGCCGGCGCTGTTCGTCGGGAAGGCGCGAGAACTGCGGATCGAGATCGTTTGATGCCTGATCGACCTCTCCTTGCGTGATAGCCTGGCCATTAACGGTCGCCAGGACTTTGTTGGGATCGCTCGGAGCCGGTGCTGCCGCCTTTTCCTGAGCGGACGCTCCGAATGTGGCGCTTGCGATCAGGACGGTTGCGGCCAAAGTAGAAAGGGCGTTACGATAATGGGTCATAGGGTCACTCCTTCGAAGGCCTTACGGCCCCATGAATGCGGCGGAATTTTGCCTGGAACCTTCCGTCACGGTCGTCATGACCGGAACGTAAACGTTCCAAAATTGAACTTAAGAGCGCTCTTTTGCTTTGGATCGGATGGGTGTCCGACCCGGGGTGCGCCGAGGGAACATAGTGCGGAGTGGGTTTCCGCCCGATGCTTCAACGTTGACATCGCTCGACCCCCCTCTTATCTGTCCATCGGCTTTGCGTCCAGAGAGCTTGCCGGAAGAAGTGCGCCCGGTTCGGGACCTATCGACATTTATGGTTTGGTGCGTGGCATGCGCGATTATCGTTGAGTTTCAGGAGCAGGATCAACGACAGCGCCGGCCTCTGTTCAGGAATAAAATCCACTCGCACCTTTTTAAAACCACAAATATCGATTGATCACGGCCTTCCAAGCCTGCACTTTTCTTGCAAAAGCTTCGATGAAAGTGAATAAAGCCTACGATAGTGCCGGATCACCGGCTGAACGGATGAGAAAGGACCAGTGATGGTCAGCTTCGGCGGTCTAGCCCGCAAGATTTTCGGTTCCTCCAATGACCGTCGCGTCAAAGGCCTGCGTCCGCGCGCCGATGAGATTACTGCGCTCGAGAAGAATTATCAGGCGCTGACGGACGAGCAGCTCAAGGCCAAGACGGCGGAATTCCGTGCAGCGCTCGCAAATGGCCAGAAGCTGGACGATCTCCTGCCACATGCATTCGCCACCGTGCGCGAGGCCGCCAAGCGCGTTCTGGAGATGCGCCCCTTCGACGTGCAGCTCATTGGCGGCATGGTGCTGCATAATCGCGGCATCGCCGAAATGCGCACCGGCGAGGGCAAGACACTGATGGCGACCCTGCCCGTCTATCTCAATGCCATTGAAGGCAAGGGCGTCCACGTCGTCACGGTCAACGACTACCTGGCGAGCCGCGACGCGGAATGGATGGGTCGTCTCTACTCATTCCTCGGGCTCACCACCGGCGTCATCGTCCATGGTCTCGATGACGATGAGCGCCGCGAGGCTTATGCCTGCGACATCACCTACGGCACGAACAACGAATTCGGCTTCGACTATCTGCGCGACAACATGAAGTATGACCGCTCGCAGATGGTCCAGCGCGGCCACAACTACGCCATCGTCGACGAAGTAGACTCGATCCTCATCGACGAAGCCCGCACGCCACTCATCATCTCCGGCCCGCTCGAGGACCGTTCCGACTTCTACAATCTCATCGATACCTTCATTCCGCGGCTCGAACCCGAAGATTACGAGATCGACGAAAAGCAGAAGACGGCGACCTTCACCGAGGACGGCACCGAGAAGCTGGAAAACATGCTTCAGGCCGCCGGCCATCTCAAGGGCGACGGGCTCTACGATATCGAGAATGTCGCCGTCGTTCACCATGTCAACAACGCGTTGAGGGCGCACAAGCTCTTCCAGCGCGACAAGGATTATATCGTCCGCAACGACGAGATCGTCATCATCGACGAATTCACCGGCCGCATGATGCCGGGACGGCGCTATTCCGAGGGCCTGCACCAGGCGCTGGAAGCCAAGGAACACGTCACCATCCAGCCGGAAAACCAGACGCTGGCCTCGATCACCTTCCAGAACTACTTCCGCATGTACAAGAAGCTTGCCGGTATGACCGGCACGGCCAACACTGAAGCGGAAGAATTCGGCAACATCTACGGCCTGGAAGTGACCGAGATCCCGACCAACCTTCCCGTCCTCCGTATCGATGAGGATGACGAGGTCTACCGGACCGTCGAGGAAAAATACAAGGCCATAGTCAAGGACATCCGCGAGGCCGCCGCCAAGAACCAGCCCGTACTGGTCGGCACGACCTCGATCGAGAAGTCGGAACATCTGGCCGAGCGGCTACGCAAGGAAGGCATCAAGGGCTTCCAGGTACTGAACGCCCGCTATCACGAGCAGGAAGCCTTCATCGTCGCACAGGCCGGCGTACCCGGCGCCATAACCATCGCCACCAACATGGCCGGCCGCGGTACCGATATCCAGCTCGGCGGCAATGTCGAGATGCGTGTCCGTCAGGAACTGGCCGATATGCCTGATGGACCCGAGCGCGATGCAAAGATCGAGGCCATCAAGGCCGATATCGCCAAGCTGAAAGAACAGGCGCTCGCCGGCGGCGGACTTTACGTTCTTGCCACGGAACGCCACGAAAGCCGCCGTATCGACAATCAGCTGCGTGGCCGTTCGGGCCGCCAGGGCGATCCTGGCCGTTCGAAATTCTTCCTGTCGCTCCAGGACGATCTGATGCGCATCTTCGGTTCCGACCGCATGGATGGCATGCTGCAGAAGCTTGGCCTCAAGGAAGACGAAGCCATCGTCCATCCCTGGATCAACAAGGCGCTGGAAAAAGCGCAGAAAAAGGTCGAGGCGCGCAACTTCGAAATCCGCAAGAACCTGCTCAAATACGATGACGTGATGAACGATCAGCGCAAGGTGATCTTCGAACAGCGCCTGGAACTGATGGATGGCGATAATCTCGGCGAAACGGTCGCGGAGATGCGGCAGGAAGTGGTCGAGGATCTGGTCCGCAAGCATATTCCGGAAAATGCCTATGCGGAACAGTGGGATATCGATGGGTTGAAGGAAGCTATCCGCGAGCAGCTCAATCTCGACCTGCCGGTGCATGAATGGGCCGCGGAAGAAGGCATTGCCGAGGAAGAGATCCTTGCGCGCCTGAGTGAGGCCACCGAAAAGGCCGCTGCCGAGCGGGCCGAGCGATTCGGTCCTCAGGTCATGACCTATGTTGAGAAATCCGTCATCCTGCAGACTATCGATCATCTCTGGCGCGAGCACTTGGTCAATCTCGACCATCTGCGCTCCGTCGTCGGCTTTCGCGGATATGCGCAGCGCGACCCGCTGAACGAGTACAAGACCGAGGCTTTCGAGCTGTTCCAGACCATGCTTGGCAATCTCCGGCAGGCAGTCACCGCCCAGCTGATGCGCGTCGAGATCGTGCGCGAGGCCGCTGAAGCCCCGGAACCGACCCCTCCGCCAATGTTCGGAGCGCATATCGACAGCACCACCGGTGAAAACGACTTCGGTGACGGCGAGCTCCTGGTGCGACATGAGGACACGCAGACCGTCGATCCGGGGGACCGCGACCCAACAGATCCCACCACCTGGGGCAAGGTTGGACGCAACGAAGCCTGTCCCTGCGGATCGGGCAAGAAGTACAAGCATTGCCACGGCGCCTTCGTCTGAGCCGCTGACTGACTAACTGATGCATGCTACGAAAGCCGCGCGGATGCGCGGCTTTTTGCCATGATTGCCCGGTAGATTTCGAGGCAAACGGCGGACTTGGCGAACCGTTTTTAAACATTTGTGCCTTAAGTCTGAATCCGTTCGACAGGCGGAGAATTGAATACCTTGCGCTTTTCTGCGGCTACAGCGGCGGACCGGCTCCTTCCGGAAAAATTCTCGTTGCGACTCCGTCCCCTGACGGAGCGCGTCGACACGCTGCTGACCGCCTCCAACCCCCAGGCAGGCGCACAGCGCTCCTCGCTCGCAGCCTTTTCCATCCGAATCGTCAGTGCGGCGATTGCGCTGATCGCGCAGATCACGCTGGCCCGGTGGATGGGTGGGTTCGAGTACGGCATCTTCGTGCTGGTATGGATCACCGCCGTCATCGTCGGCGACCTGTCCTGCCTCGGCTTCCACACCACCATCATCCGCTACGTCCCCGAATATATCGAGCGCAACCTGTTCGACGAAACGCGCGGCATCCTCTGGACCGGGCGGGTCTTCGGCATCGTCGCCTCGACGCTCATTGCGCTCGCGGGCGCGCTCGGCGTCTTTCTCCTTCGCGACCACATGGAGAATTATTACGTCGTCCCGTTCTATCTGGGACTCGTCTGCATCCCGATGATCGCGCTGGGCAACATGCTCGACGGCACGGCGCGTTCGCGCTCCTGGGTTCTGACGGCACTGACGCCAACCTATATCGTAAGGCCTCTCCTTTCCCTCCTGTTCATGGTGGCGGCAGTGCTGGTGGGCTTTGCACCGACGGCGGTGACCGCGCTCTTCGCCGCGATCCTCGCCACCTATGTGACGACCCTGGGCCAGTTCACCGTCGTCAGGGACAGCCTTGCCAGGGTGATCCCGACCGGCGCGCGCAGCCTGCGCCTGGGCGAGTGGTTCGCCGTTTCCCTGCCCATCTTCCTGGTCGAGGGCTTCTTCTTCCTGCTCATCAATGTCGACGTGCTGATGGTCGGCCACTTCATGGATCCTGACCACGTTGCGGTCTATTTCGCCGCCACCAAGATCCTGGCGCTGGCGCATTTCGTCTATTTCGCCGTCAAGGCCGGAGTCGCCCAGCGCTATTCGCAATTTCTGCATAGCGGTGACCATGACCGATTCGCCCGGTTTGTCGGCGATACAGTCAAATGGACTTTTTGGCCGACACTCGCCATCAGCGTGATCCTGCTGCTCCTCGGCGAACCGCTCCTGTCCCTGTTCGGCCCCTCCTTCACCGAGGGGTATCCGCTGCTCTTCGTGCTGATTATCGGCGTCATCGCGCGCGCCAGCGTCGGGCCGACAGAAAGCCTGCTCAACATGTCGGGCAACCAGAATATCTGCGCCGCTCTTTACGCGGTCGCGCTCTGCATCAATGTCGTGCTGAACATCCTGCTCATTCCGCGCTTCGGCCTGTTCGGCGCGGCGATCGCCACGGCCACGGCCATGGTGTTCGAGGCCTTGTCCCTTTCCCTGACGGTATATCACCGCCTCGGCATTCCCATGTTCGTCTTCGCTCCCGTGGCGAAAATCTCCCGACCGGAGGGCCAGTTCTGATGGTAGCCATTCCCATTCTCGAAGAAGCAGCGGGAGGTTCCGCCGCGCGTCTCGTCTCCGAACTCGCCGAGACAGATGCGATGGGCGAGGTCGCCAAGAAGCTCGAGGAGAGTCTCGGGCCACGCGATATCCCGCGCAAGCTTTCGATCTATGGTGCATCGGCCGGCTTCGAGCTTCTCGAAGAGCTCGAATATTTGACCTACCGCACAATCGAGCCCAATATCTTCTTCAATCCGCGCTTTCTAGCTCCGGCCATGCCGCGCCTCGACGACCGCCAGGTGCGATTCATGGTGATGCGTGACGAGAATGAAGTGAGAAGCCGGCTGCGGTTCCTGATGCCCTATACGATCGAGCGGCCCGGCCTCACCGTTTCAGCGCCGATCATCCGCGCCTGGGCAACGCCCTTCGGGCCGCAGGGCACACCGCTCATTGACCGCGACGATCCCGTCAGCGTACTCGAAGATCTGTTCGACATCCTGTCACGCAAGCATCTCAAGATGCCTGAAGTGCTCGTTCTGCCCAATATGCGCGCCAACGGCACGGTCGCGCAGCTCATCCGCAGCATCGCCATGGGCCGCAATCTGCCCCTCACCTCCATCGAGCGGGTTGAACGCCCTTTCCTGGAAAGCCAGATGGAAGGCGATAGCTATCTGCGTCATGCCATCGGCTCGCATCACCGCCGCGATTACGCCAGGCTATGGCGAAAGCTCGCCGCCCAGGGCACGCTCACCTACAGCGTCGCCCGCAGCCCGGAGGAAATCCGCCGGCGCTTCGAGGATTTCCTGGTGCTCGAGGCAAAGGGCTGGAAGGGAAAGCGCGGCAGCGCCATGGCAGTCGATCGTTACCGAGCCGCCTTTGCCCGCGAAGCAGTCAACCGTCTGGCCGAACGCGACCTCGCCCGCCTCCATACGCTGGAATTCGAAGGCAGGGTTGTCGCCATTCTCATCGTCTTCATCGAATCGGGCGAAGCCTGGACCTGGAAAACCGCCTATGACGAAAGCCTGAGCGCCTATTCGCCCGGCACATTGCTGATGATCGAGGTGGTAAAGAACCATCTGGAAGATCCCAACATCGCACGCACCGATTCCTGCGCCGTCCCCGACCATCCGGTCATGTCGCGCCTGTTCCGCGAGCGCGAAACCATCGAAACGCTGGTCATCGGCCTCAACCCCGGCGCCGACCGCGCAACACAGCAGGCCGCCTCGCAAATCCATCTCTATCGCCGTACGCTCGACATCGCCCGTATCGTCCGCAATCGCATCCGGAATCTGACGGGGAGGCATTAGAAGCGCTGTGCGTCCAACTGGACGCACAAAGCACGCGGCTTAACTTCTCAATCCCCCATCGCATCTTCTACTGCAGAAATTCGGAGAGTCCCTGACAAGGGCAAACTTGCAACTGCGCAACAGCTCTGGACCAGAGCTCGATTCTGAATGATCAGAAACAGGGCCAGACAAGCAAAAGGCCCCGCGCGGCGGGGCCTTTGATCCTCTAGTTAGCTGGAGCGGGCGAAGGGATTCGAACCCTCGACCCCAACCTTGGCAAGGTTGTGCTCTACCCCTGAGCTACACCCGCTCGCGCCAGCTAGTCGCCTAAGCCGGGCCTATATGGCGCAACAACCTGCCGAATGCAACAGGAAAAATGCAATTGTTTAGGAGGCTGTGGATTCTTCCGGATCACGCAGAACATTGCAGCTCCCGATCTATTCGCAACGCTTACCGGCAATCTCCAACTAGCCCTGTCCCCTGAAAAAATATTCCGTTTTGCCGGATCATGCTGTAGACCGGTTTCATCCACTATTTCCCGAACAAAGACGCTGGTTCCATGCCAAAAACACCCAACGAACTCTTTGCCTTCCTCGATCAACTCGGGATCAAGGTAAAGACGGTGACGCACCCGCCGCTTTTCACCGTCGCCGATTCGCAATCGCTGCGCGGCGAGATCGCCGGCGGCCACACTAAGAATCTTTTCCTCAAGGACAAGAAGGATAATTTCTTCCTCGTCACCGTCGAGGAGGAATCCGTCGTCGACCTGAAGACGGTGCATACGCTGATCGGCGCGGCCAGCCGCGTCTCGTTCGGCAAGCCCGAGAAGCTGATGGAATATCTGGGCCTGCTTCCCGGCGCCGTCAGCGCGCTTGGCGCCATCAACGACACCGGAAACAAGGTGAAGATCATTCTCGATGAGCATCTGATGCGTCACGATATCATCAATGTCCATCCGCTCACCAACGAGGCGACCACCTCGATCCACCGCGACGATCTCGTCCGCTTCCTGTCCGCCACCGGGCACGAGCCGGAAATTCTGGCCATCGCCACATCGGGGGAGACAGTGGCGGAATAATGCTGCAAAGCTGCGAGCCAAGGCTTGAAACGTCGCGACTGAGATACGAACTGATCAGTGACGGATTCAGCGCCGGTGAGGCCGCGGTAGCAGCCGATATCCGGTTCACCCGAACCTAAAGACGAACCTGCAAGGGATGGACCATGAGCAGTGAAAGCAACCCCTTCGCCGGTGTCGGCGGCCAGATGAGTGCAAGCGTTTCCTATGGAAACACACCGAAACCCGGCGATGGGGCAGGCAAAGCCGGCGGGTTGATCAAGGAAACCACGACTGCGTCGTTTCCCGCCGATGTCATTGCCGAATCGCGCAACCAGCCGGTGCTCGTCGATTTCTGGGCACCCTGGTGCGGCCCCTGCAAGCAATTGACGCCGGTTCTGGAAAAGGCCGTCAACGAGGCTGGCGGCAGCGTCAGGCTGGTCAAGATGAACATCGACGATCATCCCTCGATCGCCGGCCAACTCGGCATCCAGTCGATCCCTGCCGTCATCGCCTTCGTCAACGGCCAGCCTGTCGATGGCTTCATGGGCGCCCTGCCGGAATCGAAGGTCAAGGAATTCATCGCCAAGATCGCCGGCCCCGGTGGCGGCAAGGACGCCGCGATCGAAGAGGCGCTTGCCGCCGCAGCCGAGCTTGTCGATCATGCGGATTTCGCCCAGGCCACGGAGCTTTATTCCGCCATCCTGCAGGAAGCGCCCGACAATGTCGCTGCGATCGCCGGGTTGGCGAATTGCCTCTTCGAGACAGGTGACAGCGAAAAGGCCCGCGAGGTGCTAGCCCAGGTGCCTAATGACAAGAAGGACGACGCCGCGATCCGGGCGGCCGAAGCCCGCATCGCATTGGCCGAACAGGTCGCAAAGATAGGCGATCCCACGGCCCTCGAAGCAAGACTGGCAAAGGATCCGGGCGATCATCAGGCACGGTACGATCTTGCCATGATTCGCAACGCGCAAGGCAACCGCACGGAGGCCGCAGACGCGCTGCTGGCTATCATGAAGGCGGACCGCAACTGGAATGATGACGGCGCGCGCAAGCAACTGTTGCAATTCTTCGAGGCTTGGGGCCCGGCCGACGCGGCAACGCTCGCGGCACGCCGCAAGCTGTCCTCGCTGCTTTTTTCCTGACTGGAGAAGGCTGGAAAATGAAGGGACCGCACGGCTTGAGTTCAGGCCGTTGCGCCCCATCTTTTGGAAATGACGGAATATCCCGTCAGACGGCCGAAATGATGGCCGACGGCTTCTGAAGTGGGAGTGGCTTTCGATGCAGGCGGGCAATGCCCATTACCGCACCATGAACGATATTCCGGAAATCATCCCGGTTTTCCCTCTGAAGGCGGCGCTGCTCCTGCCTGGCGGGCAGATGCCGCTCAATATCTTCGAACCGCGCTATCTGGAGATGCTGGATGCCGCGATGGCTGGAAAACGCATAATCGGCATGATCCAGCCTTGCCTTGACGGCGACCAGAAAGCGGCCATGCGGCGGGTTCCCGATCTGTGCGAGGTCGGCTGCATGGGCAGGATTACAACCTATGCCGAGACCGGCGACGGACGTATCTTGATCACGCTGCAGGGCATCTGTCGTTTTCGCGTGCTGGAGGAGGTGACGAGCCGCCTGCCCTTCCGCCAATGCCGCATTGCTCCTTTCCTGGCTGATCTCGAAGAGACGGCGGGAGCCGAGGAAATCAACCGCCAGGCGTTGCTCAAGGCCTTTCGCGATTATCTCGACGCGAACAATCTCGATGCCGACTGGGACAGCATCTCGCGCGCGGGCAATGAGACTTTGGTCAACGCGCTAGCGATGATGTCGCCCTTTGGTGCTGCGGAAAAACAGGCGCTGCTCGAAGCGGCGGACCTCAAGACACGCGCTGAAACGCTCATCGCGCTCACCGAAATTGCACTGGCGAAGGAAAACGACGATTTTGGCTCGAGTCTCCAGTAGTCGACATTCTTCTTGAGGAACATCAGTATGAGCGAAACCAGACGACTTTCCGCCATCGACCCCAAGCTCCTCGATCTCCTTGTCTGCCCCCTGACCAAGGGACGCCTCGTCTATGACAAGGAGCATGGCGAGCTCATTTCGGAAAAGGCCAAGCTTGCCTATCCCGTGCGCGACGGCATCCCCATCATGCTGCCTTCGGAAGCCCGCACCATCGAATAGCCGACACGCAGATACCCAATCTTCTGAGGCCAGGACCGACCAGAGTTGAAATGCCGCGGCCGCTTGTCTAAGACACGCCGGAAATCCTTTTCTCCAGCGAAGGCGCGACACATCATGGCATCCAGAAAACTTCTCCTCCTGCCCGGCGACGGCATCGGCCCGGAAGCAATGGCGGAGGTTCGCAAGATCATTGCCTGTCTCAATGCGGATCTGGGCTTGGGCTTCGAACTCGAGCAGGGGCTGGTCGGCGGCTCTGCCTATGACGCGCACGGCAAGGCGATTTCGGAAGAGGACATGGCCAAGGCGCTCGCCGCCGACGCCGTTCTCTTCGGTGCGGTAGGCGGCCCTAAATGGGACAGCGTTCCCTATGATGTGCGCCCGGAGGCCGGGCTTCTGCGCCTGCGCAAGGACATGGCGCTGTTCGCCAATCTGCGCCCTGCGATCTGCTATCCAGCGCTTGCCGGGTCTTCCTCCCTCAAGCCTGAGATCATCGAGGGTCTCGATATCCTCATCGTCCGCGAACTGACCGGCGGCGTCTATTTCGGCGAGCCGAAGGAGATCATCGATCTCGGCAACGGCCAGAAGCGCGGCATCGACACGCAGGTCTACGACACCTTCGAGATTGAGCGCATCGCCGGCGTCGCCTTCGAGCTTGCCCGGACCCGCGGCAACAATGTCACCTCGATGGAAAAGCGCAACGTCATGAAGTCGGGCGTGCTGTGGAACGAGGTGGTCACCGCAACGCATAAGGCGAAATATTCCGATGTCCAGCTCGACCATATGTTGGCCGATGCCGGGGGCATGCAGCTCGTGCGCTGGCCCAAGCAGTTCGATGTCATCGTCACCGACAACCTGTTCGGCGACATGCTGTCGGATGTGGCGGCCATGCTCACCGGCTCGCTCGGCATGCTGCCCTCCGCATCGCTCGGCGCCCCGGACGCCAAGACCGGCGCCCGCAAGGCGCTTTATGAGCCGGTGCATGGTTCGGCGCCTGATATCACTGGCAAGGGCGTCGCCAACCCGATCGCCATGATCGCCTCGCTCGCCATGTGCCTGCGCTATTCCTTCAACCTTGTCGCCGAGGCTGACCGGCTGGAGGCCGCCATATCAGGCGTGCTCGACGATGGCCTGCGCACCGCCGACATCTGGTCCGAAGGCAAAAGCAAGATTGGCACGGTGGAAATGGGCGATGCGATCCTCGCCAAGTTTAAGACGCTTTCCGCCTGATTTCTCCTATGAGCAGCAAAAGCCCGGCGCGATCGCTCGCGCCGGGCTTTTTCATTTATAGCCGTCCAGCGATCACTTGATCGCGTCGAGATCGACGTTTTTCTTTTCGCGCACGAAAAGCATGCCGATGACAAAGCTCATCGCTGCGATGATGATCGGGTACCAGAGGCCATAATAGATATCGCCCTTGGCGGCACTCAGCGCGAAGACCGTTGCCGGCAGCAGTCCGCCGAACCAGCCATTGCCGATGTGGTACGGCAACGACATTCCGGTGTAGCGGATGCGGGTCGGGAACATCTCGACCAGGATCGCCGCGATCGGGCCGTAGACCATGGTGACATAGATCACCAGCAGGGTCAGGATCGCGATGGTCAGCGTCCAGTTGATGGCAGCCGGATCAGCGACCATCTTGAAGGCGCCGCCATTGGGTATGGTGTAGACCGGCTGGTCAGCACCGCCCAGCGCTTCCGCTTCCGCCGGCGCCAGAAGCTTGTTCTTGATCAGATCTGCCGCTGGCATGGTGGTCTTTTCACCGGCCCGGACCGTGGCTACGTCGAGACCGAGCTCCGGATTGGCGGCAGCAAAGGCGTCAAGCTTGGAATCCGGCACCTGTATCGGATCGCGAACCAGCGGGAAGCCTGCCTTCTGCAGTGCAACGTTCATGTCATGGGCAAGCTTGCCCTGTCTTGCCTTGGCATCCACACCGGCGGCCGCCGCATCATAGGATTCGACGGTCATATCGCCGATCTTGACCGTGGCGGGCGAGCCGGCCGGGCCAGGAACGACCTCATAGGGCACCGACGATCTGGACAGGAACGCCGTGGCGATATCGCAGGAATTGTTGAACTTCGACGTTCCGGTTGGATTGAACTGGAAGGTGCAATCGCCGGGGGCCGCCGTTACCGTCGCCTTGACCGTCTGCTCGGCATGCGCCAATGCCGGATTTGCGGCATAGGTGAGCGCCTTGAACAGCGGGAAATAAGTAAGGACCGCGAGAAGCAGGCCCGCCATGATGATCGGCTTGCGGCCGATCTTGTCCGACAGCCAGCCGAAGAACACGAAAAAGCCGGTGCCGAGAACGAGGGAAGTGGCCACCATGATATTGGCGGACTGGTTTTCCACCTTCAGCACGTTCTGAAGGAAGAACAGCGCGTAGAACTGACCACAATACCAGACCACTGCCTGACCGGCGGTGAGGCCGAAAAGCGCGATCAACGCGACCTTGGCGTTCTTCCACTGGCCGAAGGCTTCAGACAGAGGCGCCTTGGAGCCCTTGCCTTCTTCCTTCATGCGCTTGAAAGCGGGCGATTCGCTCATCTGCAGGCGGATCCAGACGGATATGCCGAGCAGGAGGATCGAAAACAGGAACGGAATGCGCCAGCCCCAAGCGGCGAAATCTTCCTTGCTGAGCAAATTCTGGATCATGAGAATGACGATCAGCGACAGAAACAATCCGAGCGTCGCCGTGGTCTGGATCCATGAGGTGAAGAAACCGCGCCGATTGTTGGGTGCGTGTTCCGCCACGTAGGTAGCGGCACCGCCATATTCGCCGCCGAGGGCCAGACCCTGAAGCATGCGCAGGACGATCAGTATGATCGGCGCCAGAATGCCGAGCGTTGCCGAACCGGGCAGAAGGCCGACCAGGAAGGTCGATGCGCCCATGATCACAATGGTGACGAGGAAGGTGTATTTACGCCCGACGAGATCGCCCAGACGCCCAAACACCAGCGCGCCAAAGGGGCGCACGAGAAAGCCCGCAGCGAAGGCAAGCAGCACGAAGATGTTGCGTGTCGTCTCTGGATATTGGCTGAAGAAGGCCGCGCCGATGAAGCTGGCGAGCGTGCCGTAGAGATAAAAATCGTACCACTCGAAAACGGTGCCGAGCGACGAGGCGAAGATGACTTTCTTCTCCTCGCCCGTCATTTTTTGCGTGCCGATATCGGCACTTGCCGTGACAGTCATTGATGTGTCCTCCCAGACGATTTGAAATGATGCAGCATCTGAAATGCTGAGGCGAAGCACGCGTATCCTCCAGCCGGGTGCCTCGCCTGATACACGCCTATCATGACCTTAAACGCGGAATTTCGGCACTATTCTTTGGGATTATGACTTTAGTCTAAGATGCTCGTGAGGAAATACATTCGGGGCGATCGCATATGCGGTGCATGCACGCGCTGCAGACGCATCAAGATCAGGAATTGACTCTTTTCAGAAACGGGATACAAGCACCATCGGACAAGGAGAACCCGCGTGTATCGCGTATCGGCAACGCCAGCTTCGTCTCATGTTTCCGGCCTTGCCGCCGGATGCGGGCGTATGTTCTCTGTTTCCACCAAATCCACGGCCAAAACCATCACGAAAACGACCGCCAAAACGGTCTGATTTCCCTTGGCCTGCTCGCCCTCTCCCCGGGTCTGGTCCGGGGAAGGAACAACCCGCGTGGCCACCGGGTTCTTTCAAGAAAAAGCGGAGAGGGACAGGAGAAGACAAATGGGTTTCAAGATAGCGGTTGTCGGCGCCACCGGTAATGTGGGCCGCGAAATGCTCAATATCCTCGACGAGCGCGGCTTCCCCGCCGATGAGGTCGTGGCGCTCGCCTCGCGTCGCAGCCAGGGCACGGAAGTCTCCTATGGCGATCGGACGCTAACGGTGAAGGCGCTCGACGCCTACGATTTCTCCGACACGGACATCTGCCTGATGTCGGCGGGCGGATCGATTTCGCTGGAATGGTCGCCAAAAATCGCGGCGCAGGGATGCGTCGTCATCGATAACTCTTCCGCCTGGCGCTACGATCAGGACGTTCCGTTGATCGTGCCGGAAGTAAACCCTGACGCTATCGAGGGCTTCCGCAAGCGCAACATTATCGCCAATCCCAATTGCTCGACGGCGCAACTCGTCGTGGCGCTGAAGCCTCTGCACGATGCAGCGAAGATCAAGCGCGTCGTCGTCGCTACCTACCAGTCGGTCTCGGGCGCCGGCAAGGAAGGTATGGACGAGCTCTTCCAGCAGTCGCGCGCCGTGTTCGTCGCGGATCCGATCACCACAAAGAAGTTCACCAAGCGCATCGCCTTCAACGTCATCCCGCATATCGATGCCTTTATGGAAGATGGCTACACGAAGGAAGAATGGAAGATGGTGGCCGAAACCAAGAAGATGCTCGATCCCAAGATCAAGCTGACGGCGACCGCTGTGCGGGTGCCGGTCTTCATCGGACATTCCGAAGCCGTCAATATCGAGTTCGAGAAGCCGATTTCCGCAGCGGAAGCCCGTGAAATCCTGCGCGATGCGCCTGGATGCCAGGTCATTGATAAACATGAAAACGGCGGCTACATCACCCCCTACGAATCCGCCGGCGAGGACGCAACCTTCATTTCCCGCATCCGCGAGGACATCACGGTTGAAAACGGCCTTGCCATGTGGATCGTGTCGGACAATCTGCGCAAGGGGGCCGCACTTAACACCATCCAGATCGCCGAACTCATGGTGGCCCGCGGACTGGTCAAGCCGAAGGCGCTAGCCGCCTGAGTTTGCAGCATTGCTATTATGGAAAGCGCCGGCATGTCCGGCGCTTTTCTATGTCCCGATTGCTGGGGTGACTGATGCCGGCCAACGGAACAAATAGCTATTCCGTACTCGCCTCGATCTTTTCCATGTCATCGTCGGAGAGGCCGAAATGGTGACCGATCTCGTGGATCAGCACATGGGTGACGATCTCGCCCAGCGCTTCCTCATGTTCGGCCCAATAGTCGAGTATGGCGCGGCGGTAGAGCGTGATCCTGTTCGGCCCATCGCCTGTGGTCATCGAGAAGCGCTCGCCGATGCCCACGCCTTCGAAAAGGCCGAGCAGATCAAACGGCGTCTCCAGCCCCATGTCGTCGACGATCTGGTCTTCGGGGAAATCAGCGAGTTGGATGATGACGTCGCCGCAAAGGCTGCGAAACTGTTCGGGCAGGTGCGCGAACGCCTCGATCGTCAGTGATTCCATTTCGTCGAGCGAGGGTGAATAGCGCTTAGCCCAATCGCCGGTCTGATCCGTGCGGGCCATGTCTTCTCCTTTGTGTCAGGCGCCGCTAGATAGCGGCACCCGGGACGTCGCGATCAACGGCAGAAGGAAATCAATCCGCGATTCAGGCCCAAGGGCGCTTTGCGGCGTTCTCTGCCTCGAACTGGGAAATGCTCGAGGCCTTTTCCATCGTCAGGCCGATATCGTCGAGGCCATTGAGCAGGCAATGCCGCTTGAAATCGTCGAGGTCGAATGGGATCGAACCGCCGTCGGGACCGTGAATTTCCTTGGCTTCCAGATCGACGGTCAGCGTCGCATTGGCTCCGCGCGAGGCATCGTCCATCAGCTTGTCCAGGTCTTCCTGGCTGACCGTGATCGGCAGGATGCCGTTCTTGAAGCAGTTGTTGTAGAAAATGTCGGCGAACGAGGTCGAGATCACGCAACGGATGCCGAAATCGAGCAGCGCCCAGGGCGCATGTTCGCGCGAGGAACCGCAACCGAAATTGTCGCCGGCGACGAGGATCTGTGCGTTACGATAAGCTGGCTTGTTGAGCACGAAATCCGGATTTGCCGAACCGTCCTCCAGATAGCGCATCTCCGCGAAAAGCCCTGTGCCGAGCCCGGTGCGCTTGATCGTCTTCAGATAATCTTTCGGAATGATCATGTCCGTGTCGATATTGATAATCGGCAACGGAGCGGCAACGCCGGTGAGCTTGGTGAACTTGTCCATAATCTGACCTGTCGGCTTGATATTTTTCCAAGCGCAACGCTTTACACCAGCTTGGCGCGGAGTCAAAGACCCGAACGCCCGGCTCCAGCGCCGGCGAGGATCCGCGAGGGCAGGCCTGAACCCGCCCTCGCGCCATATGTGATTATCGCTGCCGCAATGCCATCACGCCCGTTTCGGTGCCGGTCAGGCGGCGCGAACGTCCGTCAGCCCCGACGATCGTGGTCAGCCGCGTGCGGAGCGCCGAAAACAGCGGCGACGTCACCACGTCGACCGGCGGATCGAAAGCCACTGTCACGCGCCACAAATCACGCTTGATCGTCTCTTCCACGCCGATGACCCGGCCGTTGACCGGATTGCCGTTGAACGTTCCCTCGACATCGCTGCCGACAGAGAACGGAGCGGCTTTCATATCGGCCTTTTCTTCAACCGCCGGCTTTGCGGCGGACGTCGCGGCAAGCGTGTTCCAGTCGCGCGCGCCTACCTGGCGGGCGACGAGCTCCAGCGCCCTGGCATGGCTGATCGCGATACCTTCATCGCTCAAAGCCTGACGCAGCCGCTTGGCCTGCTGCTTGAAATCGGGCGGCGGTACCGTCCCGGACATTTTTACCAAAGATTGCATAGTCACGGAGTTCGCTCCTTAATCAGGCGAACGGCTTTTTCATGAACGGGAGCCTGCATTGCCGTTCTGCCGCCGCATGGACAGGAAACGAAAGACCGGAAGCTTTACCATGGCATTTGCCGCAGACGGCGGGCGCTTTCCTGCCCTACGCACAAATAGGCGAACAGGCACATGCATTCAAGAGAGCTGAAGCCACCGGCTCCGCGCTTGCGCGCCGCCACGGATAAAGGCAAAAAGCAGACATGAAGAATATTCCTCGCTCGCGCCGTTCCGTGCTCTATGTCCCAGCTTCCAACCCACGAGCGTTGCAGAAATCGGCAACGCTCGCCGCGGACGCCATTATCTACGATCTTGAGGATTCAGTTGCGCCCGAAGTAAAGGCTGAAGCACGCGAAGCGTTGCGGGCACATTTCCGCGCGCATCCCGCCGCTGGCTGCGAGCGCATCATCCGTATCAATCCGCTGGTCTCGCAATGGGGTGGCGAGGACATCCTTGCCGCACGCGCCTGCAATCCGGATGCGATCCTTCTTCCCAAGGTGGAGCATCCGCGCGATCTGATCGAGGCGGCAACCGCGCTCGACGAAGCCGATGCCGCCGACACATTGGGCCTATGGGCGATGATCGAGACCCCACGCGGCATCCTCAACGCGGATGAGGTGGCGCGGCTCGGCTCTCATTCGTCCGCGCGGCTCGGCTGCTTCGTCGTCGGCCCCAACGACATCGCCCGCGAGACGGGCGTACACCTTGCAGGCGATCGGAAATTCCTGGTTCCCTGGCTGATGCAAATCGTGCTTGCCGCTCGCGCCGGTGGGCTCGATGTCCTCGATGGCGTTTTTAATGATTTCGCAGACCCGGCCGGCTTCGGGCGCGAGTGCCGGCAGGGCGCCGCCATGGGCTTTGACGGCAAGACGCTCATCCACCCCTCCCAGATCGATGAGGCCAACCGATCGTTCTCGCCTGATGAAACGGAGGTCGCCGAAGCCCGCGCCATCGTCGAGCTTTTCATGAGGCCCGAAAATGCCGATAAAGGCGTCCTGTCCCTCAACGGCAGGATGGTCGAGCGGCTGCATCTGGCCATGGCCGAAAAATGTCTCACCAAGGCGAACAGGATCGCAACACCACATAAGGATATCGAGAGAAAATGAAGCTTTTCCGATTTATCACCGGCCCCGACGATGCCCAGTTCTGCCACCGCGTCACGGCGGCCCTGAACAAGGGCTGGCAGCTCCATGGCAGCCCCGCCTACACCTTCAATGCCTTGACCGGCACGCTCCATTGCGGCCAGGCCGTGGTGAAGCAGGTCGAAGGTGTCGATTACACGCCTGACATCAAGCTCGGCGAGTATTGAGCCGGTTTACCCCGCATTTCTCCTCAGCCGTGCGACCCATGGCTGAGAAGCTTGAAAAACTCAGGCAAGCCCACGCTTTTCGATCATTGCATCCGGCGTCGGCATCTTGCCACGGAAGGACTTGTAGAGCACTTCCGGATCTTTCGCCCCGCCGGCTGAATAGATATAGCGTTTGAGCCGTGCGGCGAGGTCGGGATTGAAGGCGTCGCCCGTCTCCTCGAAGGCGCTGAAGGCATCGGCATCGAGCACTTCGGACCACATGTAGGAATAATAGCCCGCTGAATAGCCGCCGCCCGAGAACACATGGGTGAAATGCGGCGTGCGATGGCGCATGATGATCGCCTCTGGCATCGAAAGCCTTTTCAGCGTCTCCGTCTCGAAGGCGAGCGCATCGACAATCGGCTCGCCGCTCGCGTGAAATGCCATATCCACCAAGGCGGATGCCGTGAATTCCACCGTGTCGAAACCGGCATTGACGGTCTTTGCCGCCAGCATCTTGTCGAGAAGCGCCTTCGGCATCGGCTCGCCCGTGCGATAGTGCAGCGCATATTTTTCCAACACCTCCGGCACGGTCAGCCAATGCTCGTAGAGCTGCGACGGCAGTTCAACTAAATCGCGCGACACCGCGGTGCCCGATATCGCCGGCCATGTCACATCAGACAACAGCCCGTGCAGCGCATGGCCGAATTCGTGGAAAAGCGTGCGCGCGCCATCGAGCGACAGCAACGCCGGCTCGCCCTTCGAAGGCTTGGCGAAATTCATCACGTTGTAGATGATCGGCTCCGCGCCACCGTCGAGCTTGTGCTGGGATTGCAGCGCGCTCATCCACGCGCCCGACCGCTTCGACTGCCGGGCGAAATAATCGGCGAGGAACAGTCCTCGGCGACTGCCATCGGGATTCTTTACCTCCCAGACACGCACGTCAGGGTGCCATGTCGGAATGCCTTGCTTCTCCTCGAAATGGATGCCGAACAGGCGGGTGGCGACGGCGAACGATGCCTCAATGATCTTTTCGAGTTGGAGATAAGGCTTCAGCTCCGCCTCGTCGAAGGCGAAGCGTTCGGCCCGCCGCTTTTCCGCGTAATAGCGCCAGTCCCATGGCGCCACCTTGTGATTGCGACCCTCGGCGGCGATCAGCCGTTCGAGTTCCGCCTCCTCCTGTGCGGCGCGCGCCCGTGCTTTTTCCCAGACCGGTTCGAGCAGGCCCATCACCGCTTCAGGCGTCTTCGCCATCGTATCGTCTAGCTTGTAGGCGGCATAGCTTTCATATCCCAGCAGTTTCGCCATTTCCGCCCGCAGTGCGACCGTCTCGGTCACGATGGCGCGGTTATCCGACGAGCCGCCATTCTCGCCACGCTTCGCCCAGGCGTGAAACGCCTTTTCGCGCAAGCTCCGGTTTTCCGAAAACGACAGGAAGGGCTCGATGACCGAGCGCGCCAAGGTCACCGCCCAGGCATCGGGCCGCCCACGCTCCTCCGCCGCGCCGCGCATCGCATGGCGCACGAAATCCGGCAACCCCGCAAGTTCGGCCTCATCCGTGATGAACAGGGCCCAGTCGGCCTCATCCTTCAACACATTTTGCCCGAACTGCGCGCCAAGCGCCGCCAGTTTCTCATTGATGTCGGTCAGCCGCGCCTTGCCGGCTTCGTCGAGCTTCGCGCCGCTGCGCACGAAACGCTTCCAGATCTTCTCCAGGACCCGCAGCGTTTCCTCGTCGAGTCCGAGCGTGTCGCGCGCGGTGTAGAGCGCATCGATGCGGCCAAAGAGCCGGCTGTCCATCATGATCTTCGAATAATGCCGCGACATTTTCGGCGCGATCTCGCGCTCCAGCGCCTGGATGGTGTCGTTGGTATGCGCTCCGGCGCGCAGCCAGAAGATCGCCGAGACGTGTTCGAGCGCCTTGCCGGTAAGCTGCAGCGCCTTCAGCGTGTTGTCGATGGTGGGGGTTTCCGAGGCTGCTGCAATCGCTTCGATCTCCGCCATGTCCCCAGCAAGCGCGGCATCGAATGCAGGCCCGAAATCATCATCGGAAAAGGCGGTGAAATCCGGAAGACCCAGAGGACCCGACCAAACGGACAGGGCAGGATTGACGGCGGCTTTCGTGCTGGACATGGGCGAGGCTCCAATCGGGACGGCGAATACTTGGCACCCCCACATCTAGACCTCCGGAGGCCGCGCCACAAGACAAGCAAGCCGCAAGCCCCTGACTTTGCAAGCCCTTGACTTTGAAGGAACTCGGGAGCACATGAAGCAACATCGTCGCGGATACTACTCAGACAACGCAACGACGATTTTTTAACCGGAGTTCAACTCTCATGCCAAGCGACAGTCCCAGTCGATTGTCCCAGCCGTCATCGGCCGACGTGATCTGATCGCTTGCGATCGGTTTGTCACGATCTGCCATGACGGCGGATCGACGGAAAGGCAAACCGATGACCCAGAACAAATTTCCCCCGGAAGTCTTCAACCCGGAAATCCTTGATGGCTCCGATCTTCCGGCAGCTGTGATTGCACACCGTCTTGCTGGAATGCATCCCGCTGACGCAATCGAAATCCTCAACGACCTCGATATAGACGACGCGATCGCCGCAATCGCCCATTTGCCGCATGAGCAGGCCGTTAACCTGCTCGACCGGCCGGAACTGCGCCGGACCGACGAGATCTTCGAGAACCTGCCGCTCAATCTGGCCGGCGGCTTTCTCGATGCAATGTCGGCGGATAGGGTCACCGATATCTTTCAGGAGTTGGAAGATCCCGCACGCACGCGGCTTTTCGCCATTCTCGACACGGAAACCAAGGCTGCACTGAAAAAGCTGCTCCATTATCCGCCCGATACCGCCGGCAGCCTGATGACGACCGAGCTCATCTCCGTGCCAGCGACATGGACGGTTTCCCGGACTCTGCAACATATCCGCGACGTGGAGCGCTCGCGCGAGACGGTCTACGCCATCTACGTCGTCGATCCCGCGACGAAGGTGCTGCAACGCGTCGTCACGCTACGCCGCCTGATCACCAGCGAACCGGGTACGCCGATCATTTCCGTCGGGCACGACGGCAATCCCGTCACCATTTCGCCGCTGACTGATCGCGAGGACGTCGCCCGGCTCTTCCGCAAGCACGATCTGCTTGCGGTGCCTGTGGTCGATGATGACAGGCACGTCATCGGCATCGTCACTGTCGATGACGTGCTTGACGCCATGACCCATGAAATGACCGAGGATACCTATAAGTTCGGTGGTCTGGAGGCGATCACCAAGCCCTATATGGAGATCGGCTTCCTCGAAATGCTGAGAAAGCGCGGCGGCTGGCTCAGCATCCTTTTCCTCAGCGAGATGCTCACCGCAAGCGCAATGCAGTATTTCGAGGTCGAGCTTGAAAAAGCTGTGGTTCTGGCGCTGTTCATTCCGCTTGTCATGAGCTCGGGCGGCAATTCCGGCTCCCAGGCGACCTCGCTGCTGATCCGCGCACTGGCGCTTCAGGACATCAAATTGCGCGATTGGTGGAAGGTTGCACTGCGTGAGTTGCCGACCGGGTTCGCGCTCGGCTCACTGCTCGGCATCATTTGCCTGATTCGCATCACCACATGGCAGATGCTCGGCCTCTATGATTACGGCCCCCACTGGATGCTGATCGCCGCCACCATCGCCGCCGCATTGGTCGGCATCGTCACCTTCGGCTCTCTCTCCGGATCGATGCTGCCCTTTATCCTGCAAAGGCTCGGTTTCGATCCGGCGAGTGCTTCGGCGCCCTTCGTCGCGACGCTGGTCGACGTCACCGGACTGGTCATCTATTTCAGCGTGGCCTTGATCTTCCTGTCCGGCACATTACTTTAAGGGTCAGGACTGGTATTCCCGGATGCTCTTATGTGTCCGGGAAGTTGCCGGTAACCGATAAATGCGCCTCCCCCTTTCGCAGACGCGGAAAAACCTGTATGCAGCGCGGCAAATGACAGCGGCGTTCGCATGGCGGCGTCCCAACCCCCTTTTACAGAGTGACCCACATGCAATTGCGCAACATCGCGATCATCGCCCACGTCGATCACGGGAAGACCACCCTCGTCGACGAACTTCTGAAACAGTCCGGCTCGTTTCGTGAGAACCAGCGCGTTGCAGAACGCGTCATGGATTCAAACGATCTCGAAAAGGAACGCGGCATCACCATCCTTGCCAAGGCGACATCCGTCGAGTGGAAGGGCGTCCGCATCAACATCGTCGACACCCCGGGCCATGCCGATTTCGGCGGTGAGGTCGAGCGTATCCTTTCGATGGTGGATGGCGCGATCGTTCTGGTCGACGCCTCCGAGGGCCCGATGCCACAGACCAAGTTCGTCGTCGGCAAGGCGCTGAAGGTTGGCCTCAAGCCGATCGTCGCGATCAACAAGATCGACCGCCCGGATGGTCGTCATGAGGAAGTCATCAACGAAGTCTTCGACCTCTTCGCCAATCTCGACGCCACCGATGAGCAGCTCGACTTCCCGATCCTTTACGGTTCTGGCCGCGACGGCTGGATGAACGTCAAGCCGGAAGGCCCGAAGGACCAGGGTCTTGCCCCGCTCCTGGATCTCGTTCTGCAACATGTTCCGGAGCCGAGCGTCGGTGACGCTGACGGCGCGTTCCGGATGATCGGCACGATCCTCGAAGCCAACCCGTTCCTCGGTCGCATCATCACCGGCCGCATCCATTCGGGTTCGATCAAGCCGAACCAGGCCGTCAAGGTGCTTGGCCAGGACGGCAAGCTCATCGAAACGGGCCGTATTTCAAAGATCCTCGCTTTCCGCGGTATCGAGCGTACGCCGATCGAGGAGGCCCATGCAGGCGACATCGTCGCCATCGCCGGCCTCTCCAAAGGCACCGTCGCCGACACGTTCTGCGATCCGTCCGTCACCGAAGCGCTTCATGCGCAGCCCATCGACCCGCCGACGGTCACCATGTCCTTCATCGTCAACGATAGCCCGCTTGCCGGCACCGAGGGTGACAAGGTGACGAGCCGAGTCATCCGCGATCGTCTGCTGAAGGAAGCCGAAGGCAATGTCGCGCTGAAGATCGAGGAAGCCGAGGGCAAGGATTCGTTCTACGTTTCCGGGCGCGGCGAATTGCAGTTGGCTGTTCTCATCGAGACCATGCGCCGCGAGGGCTTCGAGCTCGCCGTCTCGCGCCCGCGTGTCGTCATGCACAAGGACGAGAACGGCACGCTGATGGAGCCGATCGAGGAAGTCGTCATCGACGTCGACGAAGAGCATTCCGGCGTCGTCGTGCAGAAGATGTCCGAGCGAAAGGCCGAAATGGTCGAGCTGCGTCCTTCGGGCGGCAATAGGTTGCGCCTGCGCTTCTACGCGCCGACCCGTGGCCTGATCGGCTATCAGTCGGAGCTTCTAACGGATACGCGCGGCACGGCGATCATGAACCGCCTCTTCCACGATTATCAGCCATTCAAGGGCGTGATCGGTGGCCGGACCAACGGCGTCCTCCTCTCCAACGCTTCCGGCGAGGCCGTCGCTTACGCCATGTTCAATCTGGAAGATCGCGGCCCGATGATCATCGAGCCGGGCGAGAAGGTCTATCAGGGCATGATCATCGGCATCCACTCCAGGGACAATGACCTTGAGGTCAACGTGCTGAAGGGCAAGCAGCTCACCAACATCCGCGCCGCCGGCAAGGACGAGGCGGTCAAGCTCACCCCGCCGATTCGCATGACGCTCGATCGCGCGCTCTCCTGGATCCAGGACGATGAGTTGATGGAAGTGACGCCCAAGAACATCCGCCTGCGCAAGATGTATCTCGACCCGAACGAGCGCAAGCGCTCGGAGAAGAGCCGGACCGTCGCATAAACAAATAGAGTTTCCAAGCAGACCACGGCGCCGGACATCCGGCGCCGTTTTTCTTTTTGCCACCCGCCTGTTGGAAACGGTATCTGCACCATCTTTATCTGCTGCCTGGGGATTGCGCCTCTTTTTCATTGCCGCCGGCATCTGGCTGCGCGTATGTTTAAGAGGCTATGACAACGCTGACCATCGACATCAGGCGAGCTACCATCGAGGACGCAACCGCGATCGCGGATGTGCACCATGAAGCTTGGCGGGGGGCCTATTCCGGGATCATCCCGCACAAGGCGCTCAACGCCATGCTGCAGCGTCGCAGGTCAGAATGGTGGGCCCGCGCCATTCGCAACTCTACGCAGGTATTGGTCGCGGAAGTCGGCGGGGAAGTTGTCGGCTACGCGACGCTCGGCTCCAACAGGGCACGCCAGCTCGCGCAGAAGGGCGAAATCTACGAGCTTTATATCAAGCCCGAATATCAGGGCATCGGCCTCGGCGGCCGGCTGCTGCGCACCGCCCGCCGCTGCCTGGCCGATATGGGGCTCAACGGCACTGTCGTCTGGGCGCTCGAGGACAATAGCCTCGCCCTCTCCTTCTATCGCGGCGCCGGCGGTCGCGACATTGCCGAAGGCATCGAATGCTTCGACGGCAAGACGTTGAAGAAGATCGCCTTCACCTGGAACTGAACCGAAGGTTCGACCCCGTTTTCATCCCATCCTTTGCAGGATAATCCCCCGCGTTCCAGGACGTTTCGTTTTTGTTGCGCCGCGACATGAAACCCGTTATCAGGGCGCGAAACGAAAGGATGTCTCCATGAATATCGATGCCATCTCAATCGGCTCCAATCCTCCCTATGATGTTAATGTTATTGTCGAAGTGCCGGTCGGCGGTCAGCCGATCAAGTATGAGATGGACAAGAAGGCCGGCGCGCTCATCGTCGACCGCTTTCTCTACACGCCGATGACATACCCCGGAAATTACGGCTTCGTGCCGCACACGCTTTCCGAAGACGGCGATCCAATCGACGTGCTTGTCTGCAACACGCGCCAATTGGTGCCGGGCTGCGTCATCAATGTGCGTCCCATCGGCGTGCTCGTCATGGAAGACAATTCCGGCAAGGACGAGAAGATCATCGCCGTCCCCTCGCCGCACCTGACGCGCCGCTATGAAAAGGTGCACAATTATACCGACCTGCCGGAGATCACCCTGCAGCAGATCGCCCACTTCTTTGAGCACTACAAGGATCTCGAGCCCGGCAAATGGGTCAAGATCGGCGATTGGGGCGATGAGGACTATGCCCGCCAGTTCATCACCGAGGCGATCGAGCGCGCCAAGGTCAAGAAGGCCTGAGCTTTTCTTACCGGTTGTTTTGTGAAGCCCGTCCAATGACGGGCTTTTCGCTTTTCAGCCTGTTTGCTTCTCGGCACGGGCCGACTTGACCAGATCAAGCGCCTTGAGTTTACGAACCAACGCCGCGGAATCGCCCGCCACACGCACCTGCTTCGATCTGGAAGTCGCCCCGCCCGTCACCGCGACGCTGCCGCCGGCAACGCCGAACACCTTGGCGAGCAGCTTTTCCAGCGCCTTGTTGGCTTTGCCATCCTCAGGCGCGGCGCGAACCCGCGCAAGCACATGCTGCCGCCCATTCGGGGCTTCGGCTATTCCTTCCACCGCGTCCCTGGAAGATTTCGGCGTCAACCGCACGAAGACGGTGATGCCGTCCTTTTCCGCGCGGAAGAAGCCCTCCGTCAAATGACCATCGGCGCGATCGTCGTCCACAGCAACTGGCGAATGAAGAAGATGATCAGCAGAAGGACGATGGGCGAAATGTCGATGCCGCCCAGATTCGGCAGGAGATTGCGTATTGGCCGGAGCGCTGGCTCGGTCACCCGATAGAGAAAATCGCCGACCGACGCCACGAAGCGGTTGCTGGAATTGATGACGTTGAAGGCGTAGAGCCACGAAAACACCGCGCTGGCGATAATGATCCAGGTATAGATGCTGAGAGCCAGGTCGATGGTGCGGATCAGTGCGAGCATGAATATCTCCTTGAAGTCACCGACATGTAGCGGCTGAAGGTTTCCAGAACAAGGCCAATCGGAGGAAAGGATTATCGGGAAATGAAAGCCTTGGATGAGGGGCGGCAGCGAGTAGTGAAAGAGTGAGTATGCAAAAGGCCCTCCTCATGGTCACTACATTGCTATTCGTCACCCCCGATCTGCACATCATTCTTGACAGCAACCCGCCCCCGCCTCTAAATGCCGCTCGCATCGGTGGACGGGGCTGTAGCTCAGTTGGGAGAGCGCGTCGTTCGCAATGACGAGGTCAGCGGTTCGATCCCGCTCAGCTCCACCAATGCTCCCATGAGGTAATAATTTTCATAACAGCCTTGTTCGTATGTCGTCCCGTACTGCAGCCTGCGTGCCCACGCCCTTGATGAAAACTCTGGCCGTCGCGCGCTGCTTTTGATAGAAGCAGCCGGAAAAATGGGGGCATCCATGGGCCATGAGCGCTATGAGAACATCGACGCCCTGCGGGCCATCGCAGCGACTGCGGTCTTGATTCAGCATTTTTTCGGCGATGTCATTCGCCATGCTGCCGATCCCCTGGCCCCCCTCGTGCCGATCTTCAACGCCTCGGTCGCAAGCTTCGATCTCGGACGTTTCGGAGTCATCCTGTTTTTTCTGATAAGCGGCTTTGTCATCCCCTTCAGCATCCGCGGCGCCCAGCCACTCAAGCGTTTTGCCATATCCCGCTTTTTTCGTTTGTATCCGGCGATGTGGCTGGCCATCCTCGTACTGAGCATATTGTTTTTTGCGGAAGACAATGCCCCTTCGGCGGCGACCATCATTGCCAACATGACCATGCTACCGGGTTTCCTTGGCGAACCATGGCTGTCAGGCATCTACTGGACGCTGTCGATAGAGCTGATCTTCTACTGTTTCTGTGCCCTGCTTTTCTGGAGGGGCGCACTGTTCAACCCCATGGCGATAGCAGTGTTCACTCTGCTGCTGGTCGCGTCCACCGTCGGCCCCATCCTTCTGAGGCTTTTCGGCATGGCGCAACTGCCGGTGCAATATATCGGACTGCACGTGTCGTTCTTGTTTTGCGGATTGCTGGTGCGCATGGCGCTGGTCGACAGGCTGCGTTGGGCTTGGGCGGGAGCGGCGATTGTCACGCTTGTGCAATTCAACGCATTGCTGGTGATCGGCGGCTTTTCGCTGCAAAGAGGCGACAGCTTTTTCATGGTGGGCAAAGCGCCTATCATATTGGCCTATATCGCAGCCTTTGCGCTGTTCATCGCTTCTGTAAAGATCGGCAAGCCCCACTCTAGGACCCTCTCCTTCGTCGGCGCCATAAGCTATTCAATCTATCTCTTCCACGGTCCGATCGCCCTGATCGTCTATCACTATGCCCCGCTCACCGGAGGCTATCAGGACCTGCTGATCGGACTGGCCTGCCTTGTCCTGACCTTCGTGGTTTCGTGGCTGGTTTACCGGCTTCTGGAAACGCCGATGATCGCGCTGGGCAGAAAGGTGGGAAGTTCCTTGCAAGGCCAGCTCGTTCCGCAGAATAGCTGAACCTGTACCGGTCTTCCCATTCGGCCTTTTTCCAGACGGGCCATCTTTTGGTTTTTTATTCCAAAGGATTGTCTATCGGCGAACAGCGGAAACTAGGTTTTTCTGCTCGTTCGCCCTACTATCGGCGCAGAAAATCAGGGAGACGAACTCATGAGCAAGCCCGCAGTATCAAAGTCCGTGCCGGGTCGCGGCCGCATTTATAATTCCATTCTCGATACGATCGGCGACACGCCGCTTGTCCGCATCGACAAGTTCGCCAAGGAAAAGGGCGTCGAGGCCAATCTGCTGGCCAAGCTCGAATTCTTCAATCCGCTGGCAAGCGTCAAGGATCGCATCGGCCTGGCGATGATCGAAGCGCTCGAGGACGCCGGCAAGGCAATTCCCGGCAAGACGACGCTGATCGAGCCGACATCGGGCAACACCGGCATCGCGCTCGCCTTCGCCGCCGCCGCCAAGGGTTATCATCTGATCCTGACCATGCCGGAAACGATGTCGATCGAACGACGCAAGCTTCTCAAGCTGCTCGGAGCCGAACTGGTGCTGACCGAAGGTGCGAAGGGCATGAAGGGCGCCATCGCCAAGGCCGAGGAGCTCGTTGCCGAAAATCCTGACGCCATCATCCCGCAACAGTTCGAAAATCCGGCCAACCCTGAGATCCATCGGCGTACCACGGCGGAGGAGATCTGGAACGACACCAATGGCGAAGCCGACATCCTGATTTCCGGCATCGGCACTGGCGGCACGATCACCGGCGTCGGACAGGTGATCAAGGCCCGCAAGCCTTCCTTCCGGGTGGTGGCGGTCGAGCCAAAGGATTCCCCGATTCTCTCTGGCGGCAATCCGGGTCCGCACAAGATCCAAGGCATAGGCGCCGGCTTCGCACCGAAGATTCTGGACACATCGATCTATGACGAGGTCGTGCAAATTTCCAATGAGGATGCCTTCGCCAATGCGAGGCTTCTCGCCCGCCTGGAGGGAATTCCCGTCGGTATTTCCTCCGGCGCGGCGCTGGCAGCGGCCGTGGAGATCGGCAAGCGGCCCGAGAACAAGGGCAAGAATATCGTCATCATCATTCCCTCCTTCGCCGAGCGTTATCTCTCGACCGCGCTGTTCGAAGGACTGGACAGCTGACGCAAAAGCCGGAGCGTCGCCGCTCCGGCTTTTCATTCAGTGAGAATGGATGATTTAGGGCAAGTCCCAAGGAAAACGTGCAGCCGTTTTCCGTCTGGACACGAACCGCTCTTAGTGACGCGTGCGTTGCTCGCAAGCCGGACCCGGGCCGCGCATATAGTGGCGCTCGGGCCGATAGGTCGGCACCAGAAATTCACGAATGAGGGTTGCGCTGTGACGCAGTTGAACAAGAATGCTCATCGGCCTGTACCTGAATTTTTGTAATTTGTTGCCATTCCGGAGAGATTGGCTCCGAAAACTGACTTAAAGACAAATTTAACGGGTAAAGGTGAATACCGCGTGAATGTGAAGGGTTAAGAAATCGTAAATGCTGTCATTTGGCGACCGCCCTATCGCGTTGGCACCGGATGTTCGCCACGATAATCATAAAATCCGCGTCCAGCCTTGCGGCCCAGCCATCCGGCCTCGACATATTTGACCAGGAGCGGACATGGCCGGTATTTGGAATCGGCAAGCCCTTCGTAAAGCACCTGCATGATCGACAGGCAGGTATCGAGCCCGATGAAATCGGCAAGCTGCAAGGGTCCCATGGGATGGTTAGCCCCGAGTTTCATAGCCGTGTCGATGGCATCGACCGAGCCGACGCCCTCATAAAGCGTATAGATCGCCTCGTTGATCATCGGCAGCAGGATGCGATTGACGATGAAGGCCGGGAAATCCTCGGCCACCGTGATCGTCTTGTCGAGGCTGGCGACAAAGGCTCGCGCGGCTTCAAAGGTTACGTCTTCGGTTGCAATGCCGCGCACCAGTTCGACGAGCTTCATCACCGGAACCGGATTCATGAAATGGATACCGATGAAGCGTTCCGGCCGGTCGGTCGTGGAGGCAAGGCGAGTGATCGAAATGGATGAGGTATTGGTGGCTAGAAACGCTTCCGGATTGAGGTTTGGACAAAGCTGCGCGAAGATCTTGCGCTTGACGGTCTCGTCCTCGGTCGCCGCCTCGATAGCAAGATCGACGCCGGCGAGATCCTCCATGCGGTTCGCCATGCGGATGCGCGTCATGGCGTCGCGATGGGCTTTCTCGTCGAGCTTTCCGGAGGAAACCTGGCGCGCCATGTTGCCGTTGATCGTGGCGATGCCATTTTCCAGCCGCTCCGATAAAGCATCGTGCAAGAATACGTCATAGCCTGCAAGCGCACAGACATGGGCGATGCCGCTGCCCATCTGCCCCGCGCCGATGATCCCGATCTTCTTGATTGTCACGCCCATATTCCACCCATGATTTTTTGTTTTGTGCAGTGCAAAGTAAATGGCCGGAGTAGAGTTCGTCTACCCCGGCCATCATAATTTAATCGATCTATTATTAAAGCCTCAAGCAGCCCTTGATTCCGGGAACCGGTTTTCCCGCGATAAGCAGGAACTTCTTTCCCATCGGACTGCTCAAAAACTAATCTAAAGCGCCTTTTCGAGCTGCGGAAGGATTTCGAAGAGATCCCCGACGATGCCGTAATCGGCAACTTGGAAGATGGGCGCTTCCTCGTCCTTGTTGATCGCGACGATAACCTTGGAGTCTTTCATGCCCGCCAGATGCTGGATCGCGCCGGAAATGCCGCAGGCGATATAGAGATCGGGTGCGACCACCTTGCCGGTCTGACCGACCTGCCAATCGTTCGGCGCATAGCCCGCATCGACGGCGGCGCGCGAAGCGCCGACGGCCGCGCCGAGCTTGTCGGCGACGGGCAGGATGACTTCCCTGAACTTCTCCGAAGACCCAAGCGCGCGGCCGCCTGAGATGATGATCTTGGCCGAAGTCAGTTCCGGACGGTCGCCGCCGGAAAGCTTTGCCTCGACGAATTTCGACAGGCCGGGATCGCTGGCCGCACTGGCCGTCTCGATCGACGCCGAGCCACCTTCGCCGGCTGACTGGAAGGACGCCGTGCGTACGGTGATCACCTTCTTGGCGTCGGTTGCCTGCACCGTCTGGATGGCGTTGCCCGCATAGATCGGACGCTTGAAGGTATCTGGCGATACCACTTCGATGACATCGGAAATTTGCATCACATCGAGAAGGGCTGCCACGCGCGGCAGGATGTTCTTCCCGTTGGTCGTCGCCGGCGCTATTATGGTGTCATAATTGCCGGCGAGCGAGACGATAAGCGCCGCGGTCGGCTCTGCCAGGCGGTTTTCCAGTTCTGCGCTGTCGGCGATGAGAACCTTGGTGACACCCTTGAGCTTCGCCGCCTGATCGGCGACAGCTTTCGCGCCTTGACCCGCTACCAGCACATGCACGTCGGAACCGATGGCAAGTGCAGCCGTCAGCGCCTTGGCGGTCTGGTCGGAAAGGTGCTGGTTGTCGTGTTCGGCAACAAGAAGAATAGCCATGATGAATTCCTTTCCGTTAGATCAGAGAACGCCTGCTTCGTTCTTCAGCTTGTCGACCAGCTCGGCCACCGAGGCGACCTTGACGCCCGCCTTGCGGCCGCTCGGCTCCTCGGTCTTCAAGACCTTCAGGCGCGGCGCGGTATCGACGCCATAATCGGCAGCCGTCTTCTCGTCGAGCGGCTTCTTTTTCGCCTTCATGATGTTCGGCAGCGAGGCATAGCGCGGCTGGTTGAGGCGCAGATCGGTCGTGACGATCGCCGGCAGCGTGATCTCGACCGTCTGCAGGCCGCCATCGACTTCGCGGGTGACCTTCGCCGAGCCGTCTGCGATTTCCACCTTGGAAGCAAACGTGCCCTGGCTCCAGCCGAGCAGTGCGGAGAGCATTTGCCCCGTCTGGTTGGCGTCGTCGTCGATCGCCTGCTTGCCCAGGATGACGAGTTGCGGCTGTTCCGCCTCGACCACGCCCTTGAGAATCTTAGCGACCGCCAGCGGCTCGACGATATCGTCGACCTTGACCAGAATACCGCGGTCGGCGCCCATGGCGAGTGCGGTGCGGATCGTCTCCTGCGCCTGCGCCGGCCCGATCGATACCGCCACGATCTCCTCGACCTTCCCGGCTTCCTTCAGGCGGATCGCCTCTTCCACCGCGATCTCGTCGAAGGGGTTCATCGACATCTTCACATTGGCGAGCTCGACGCCCGAGCCGTCGCCCTTCACCCTGATCTTGACGTTGTAATCCACTACACGCTTAACAGCGACGAGCACTTTCATGCGCCTGAACCTCTCGAAATGAACTCTTTGACGGATATATCGTCATGGACAACCGCCCACTTGCCAGAAGCCGACATGAAGGCAATGAAAATGGACCGGGCGGGACCGTAATTGTGATTGACGTGCACGTCAATCACCGTTCTTGGCCGGCATCAGCGGTTCTGGCCGGGCACCCACAAGACGTCGCGCGCGCCATTGTCATTGACCACCCGGGCCGCGACGAAAAGAAAATCCGAAACACGGTTGATATATTGCAGCGCTTCCTTGGTTACCCGTTCGCCGGTGGTCTGCGAGAGCTCCACCATGATGCGTTCGGCTCGCCTGGACACGGTGCGCGCCAGATGCAACGCGGCCGAGGCAGGCGTACCGCCCGGCAGCACGAAGGAACGCAAGGGGCTGAGGCCTGCGTTCAGCTGGTCGATCTCGCGTTCCACCCGCAACACCTGCGCTTCGATAATGCGCAGCGGTTCATAATCAAGGTCAACGCCGTCATCGGGGGTCGAGAGATCCGCCCCGAGATCGAACAGATCGTTCTGGATGCGTGACAGCATGGTGTCGAGCTCCAGACAGCTTTCGCCGGTGTGGAGCCGCGCCAGGCCGACACAGGCATTGGCCTCGTCGATGGTGCCAAAGGCCTCGACGCGCAGGTCGAACTTGGCGCGCCGTTCGCCATTGCCGAGTCCGGTCGTCCCGTCATCGCCGGTGCGCGTATAAATCTTGTTCAATTTGACCATATGCCCTCTACCCCTCGGCGGCTGTTATCATCCAGTGACGTGACGGCCAAAATAGATAGCAGCAACGATCAGCGCCACCGCGATGAACTGCAGGAGCACACGCAGCTGCATCATCTTGTTGGAGAAATTGCCATCGCCGCCACGCATCATATTGCGCAGACCGACAAAGAGCACGCCTGCGACGGCGACCATGGCCACCATTGCCGCGACCTTGAACAGGAAGTCCATTTCCGTTTCCTTTCAGTATTTCCGGCAACTTATGCGCCGCCACTCAGGATTGGTCCGCAAGCATTCGGTAGAACATGCGGGCCGGCATCAGCCGCCGCGCCAGAGCGCCAAATTTCGCCGGCCGCGTCACCAGATAATGGGGCCGGGGACGGGGATGTTCCAGCGCGTCACGCAATACCGCATAAACCGCCTCCGGGCCAAGCTTCGACTTCGATTTCGTGCCGCCGCTTTTCAGTTTGGCCAATTGTCGCTCGTAGTCTGCGCGATGCACGGAATTCGCGATATCGATGTTCTTCTCCACCCATTGCGCCGCATTATAGGTGAAGCGTGATTGGATCGGCCCGGGTTCGATGAGTGAGACATGGACGCCTGACCCCTCCAGTTCCATCCGCTCGACAAGCATCAATCCTTCCAGCGCAAACTTCGAAGCGACATAAGCGCCGCGCCATTTCATCGGCACCAGCCCCAATATGGAGGAACAATGGACAATCCGCCCATGCCCCTGTGCCCGCATGATGGGAATGACTCGCTGCGTCAGATCGTGCCAGCCGAAGAAATTGGCCTCGAACTGTTCGCGTAATGCATCGACCGGCAGATCCTCGACCGCCCCCGGCTGCGCATAGGCGCCATTATTGTAGAGCGCGTCCAGCCTGCCGCCCGTCTCGGTCAATACGGTTTTGACCAGCGTCTCGATCGATTCGGGTTGGCGATAATCGAGATAATGCGCTTCCAGCCCGTCGCGTCGCAATGTCTCGATGTCCTCCGGCTTGCGCGCGGTGGCGAAGACCCGCCATCCCGCCGCCTTCAGCGCACGGGCGCAAAACGCCCCGATGCCGGAGGAACATCCGGTGACAATGATTGTTTTGGGAATCGTTTTGGGGATCGCTTTGGGCGTCGATATCGTTTGTTGCACCGGACCCTCTCTTGCATCTCGCGTGGATGGAGTTAATGCAGGCTTCCCATATCGCACCACCCGTTGCAATCTGCATACGGTAAGTCAGAAAAACGAGGCCGCCCTGTCCCCTATCCAAAAGGAAAAAGCCTGCCTATGCGCAAAGTAAGGACGTTCCTGTGGCAGGTTTTGTACGATGCAATCGGCCACTTCTATTCCGATGACGGTTGGGCATTTGCCAGTCATATAGCGCTTTCCGGCCTGATGGCGTTGTTTCCCTTCCTGATCTTCGCAACGTCGCTTGCCAGTTTCCTCGGCGCCAATGCCTTCGCCGACACGGCCGTCCATGTCATTTTCGACACCTGGCCGGAAACCATTGCAAGGCCGATCGCCCGCGAGGTGATGAACGTGCTGACCGTCCAACGCGGCGGCCTTCTGACCGTCAGCGTCATCGCGGCGGCCTATTTCGCCTCCAACGGCATTGAGGCGCTGAGAATCGCGCTCAACCGGGCATATCGCGTTACCGATACCCGCTCGATCATCTTCTGCCGCCTGCAAAGCCTCGGCTTTGTCATTATCGCCACGCTCAGCCTGACCGCGATCAGCGTGCTCCTCGTTCTCGCCCCTCTCGCCGTCAGGCTCGCCGAACAATGGTTTCCAGCCATTGCGCCCTACACCGGCAGCCTCGATATCTGGCGCTATCTGATCGCTGTCGGGGTACTGGTGACGGCACTTCTTGCCGTCCACATCTGGCTGCCCGCCGGCAAGCGCGGCTTCCTTGATATCCTGCCTGGCATCGTCCTGACCCTGTTCGCCTGGCTGGCAGGTTCGATCATTTTCGCCAAATATCTCGAAAGCTTCGCCAATTACGTCTCAACCTATGCCGGTTTAGCGTCGATCATGGTGTCGATCGTCTTCCTCTACATCATTTCGGCTATCTTCATCCTCGGCGCTGAAATCAACGCCGCGATCCTGCGCTATCGCAATCGCAACGCCTGGCGGGCGAAGCGGAAAAACTGAGAATTATCGTTTCGGACGGTGGCCAGCGCCACGCCGAAAGTCGTGATCGCCATGCCGACAAGCTGAACCAAGCTCAGGGTCTCGCCGAAGAGCAGATAAGCCATCAACGCCGTCGTCCCGGGCACGAGATAGAAGAGCGAAGCGACTTTCGACACGGCGCCCTCCCGGATCAGCACCATCAGCAACAGCACGGCGCCAATCGATAGGACCAGCACCAGCCAGCCCATGGCAAAGAAGAGCCATGGCGACCAGATGACCTGATGGTTCTCAAAAAATAACGAGGCGATACCGGTCAAAACGGCCGCCGCCAGATATTGAACGGTCGTGCCGGCTTTCAGGTCGACCTGCCCGACGAAGCGCTTCTGCCACACTGTGCCGGTGCTGATGGCGAGGACCGCCAGGAACACGACACCGATGGTGACGGCATTGATTCCGCCCGAATCGAGCGAGAATTTCGGCCACAGCACCATGATGACGCCGATGAAGCCGATGGCGAGTCCGATCCAGTGCCGCCGCTCGATCTTCTCGCCGAGCGTCGCGCCTGCGATGAGCGTGGTGATGAGCGGCTGCAGCCCGACGACCAGCGCCGACATGCCAGCGGGCAATCCCCTGTGCACGGCCCAGAAGACACCCGAGAGATAGATGCCATGGATGAGGCAGCCGGCAACGGCGGCATGAAAAGCGCCGCGCCAGGTCGGCCATTGACTGCCGCTCATCAGCGCCCAAACGCCCAGAATGGCCGCCGCAATGAAAAACCGTACGGTCATGAAGCCGAACGGTTCGGCATAGGGCATCGCATAGCCCGCGCCAATGAAGCCGGTGGCCCAGAGCAGGACGAAAAGCGCAGGGAAATATTTGACGGGCATGATTTTTTCCGAAGCAGGTCCAGGAAAGTGCGAACCGGTTTCGATCCGGACTTGCGTAAAAAGCAGACGATTTGGCCCCTGCCCTTATTCTCATCGGACGGCGCAGGCTAGTTCAATATTTTGATCGCAGCATTCACCTGGAGAACAGGACGCCTTGCAACGCCCCGATACCTCTGCCATCTGATGACGGCATGAGTGAACAATCCCGCCCCATCATCATCTATGTCGATGCCGATGCCTGTCCGGTGAAGGCCGAAATCTACCGTGTCGCAGAGCGACATGGGGTGAAAGTCTATGTCGTCGCCAATAGTTTCATCGCAATTCCGCGCGATCCGCTGATCGAGCGGGTAATCGTGCCGAGTGGCCTCGACGTAGCCGATGACTGGATCGCCGAACGCGCCGGACCGGGCGCCATCGTCGTCACCGCGGATATCCCGCTGGCGAGCCGGGCCATCAATGCCGGTGCCGCGGCAATCGCCCCCAATGGCCGCGCCTTCACCGAGGCCTCCATCGGCAACGTGCTCGCGACCCGCAATCTCATGGAGGGACTGCGCTCCGCAGGGCAGATCACCGGCGGCCCCCCGCCCTTTGCCGCCCGCGATCGGTCGGCCTTTCTCTCAGCCCTCGAACTCGCCATCATCAGGTGGAAGCGCGGTGGCTTCACCGCCTGATGGATTTCAGGAGGAGCGCATCGTGGCGGTGGCGACGCCCGCGCCGATCAGAAGCGTGCCGCCGGCGCGGTTGAAGATGCCGATGGCGCGCGGACTGCGAAAGAGCCTCCGCGCCCGCGTCGCCGCAAGCGCGTAGCCGAAGGCATTGGCAAAAGCCAGAACCAGGAACGTCGCCTCGAAGATCACCAACTGCGTCATGAAGTCCAGGTGCGGATCGAGGAACTGCGGCAGGAACGCCACGAAGAAGGTGATGCTCTTCGGATTGAGTGCCGTCACTAACCAGGCATGCGCCAGCATCCGCCCAGGCGACGCCGTACCCTGCCGCGCCTCAGCCTCCATTGTGCCGCCGGCGCGGAAAAGCTTGACCCCCAGCCAGATGAGATAGGCGGCACCGATCCATTTGACCGCCGTGAAGACCGTTGCGGACGCCGCCAGCAGCGCGCCGACGCCGAGCATGGACAGCGTCATGGCCGTGAAATCGCCGAGCGCCACGCCAAACGCCATGGGAAACGCCGTGCGCCATCCCTGGCCGAGCGCATAGGAAACGACGAGCAGCACCGTCGGTCCCGGGATGAGTACGAGAATTGCCGATGCCGCGGTAAAGGCAAGCCAGGTTTCAATGGTCATGAACGGCGCTCCTTGAGCATGATCTCGAAAAGATGCAAACTTTTCGGATAAGACCATGCGGCTAAACCCAAGTTTCGGGAGCGAAGCAATCCAGAAAAACCGTCGCCTGTCCAGAGCTGTCAGGGGTTAATTCTACTGGTCTATCTTCCTGGCCGCCGCGATGAGCTTTTTCGCATCGTCTCCCGCCCAGTCGGCGGGGCCGTTCATCGCCGCGATCTGGCAGCCATCCTTGTCGACAAGCATCGTCACCGGCAGGCCGAAGGCAAGGTTCTTCCGCTTCAGTTCGTTGAAGACACCCATCGTTGCGTCCCGGTAGAGGTTAAGGGAGCGAACACCGGTTTCGGAGAGATCGGAGAGAAAAGCCTTCGGTTTGGTATCATCGCCGGTGTCGATATTGATCGCGACCACCTGGAAATCCTCGCCGCCCTCCTCCGCCTGCAGCTTGTCGAGCGCCGGCATCTCCTCGCGGCAAGGCGCACACCACGTTGCCCAGAGATTGACCAAGAGCGTCTTGCTCTTGAAATCGGCAAGCGTCATCCGCCTGCCGTCCGGCCCGGTAAATGCGAGGTTCTGCACCGGCTGCGGCGTTTCGGCGGCGCGCATCGCCGCGACAGAACCGGTCGCCGCCGCGTCGAGCGCCTTCGCGGCGTCGGCCTTCATCGCGCACTGCCCGCCGTCCGCCGCAATGTCGATCGATTGAGCGACATTGCCAGAAGGCCGTTCCATCACGTATACCGCCACGGCACCGGCGATAAGGCCTGCGAGACCGGCAAGAAGAACAATCCTTCCGCTTCCAGGTTTTTCGGCTTTACCGTCTTTGCTGCCTGCTGCCATACCTAGATCTTTCCTGCGTTTCTTTTCCAGAGGCTCGACCATGACCGAACAAAAGTCCAGCAACGAAATGTGGGGCGGCCGCTTCGCATCCGGTCCCGACGCGATCATGGAAGAGATCAACGCCTCGATTGGCTTCGACCGAAAACTCTATGCCCAGGACATCCGCGGCTCGCTCGCCCATGCCGCCATGCTCGCCAAGACCGGCATAATTGCGGCCGATGATCACGACAAGATCGCAGGCGGCCTGAACACGATATTGTCAGAGATCGAGAGCGGCAAATTCGCCTTCTCGCGCAAGCTCGAAGACATTCACATGAATATCGAAGCACGGCTGGCCGAACTGATCGGCCCCGCCGCCGGGCGCCTGCACACGGCCCGCTCGCGTAACGACCAGGTGGCGGTGGACTTCCGCCTCTGGGTCAAGGACGAGCTCGGCAGGATGGCGTCCGCGCTGAAGGCATTGATCGAAGCCTTTCTCGAGCGCGCCGAGGAGCACGCGGCAACGGTGATGCCGGGCTTTACCCATCTCCAGACCGCGCAGCCGGTGACCTTCGGCCATCATTGCATGGCCTATGTCGAAATGTTCGGACGCGACCTCTCCCGCGTGCGCGACGCCATCGAACGCCTCGACGAATCCCCCTTGGGCGCCGCCGCGCTCGCCGGTACCGGCTTCGGCATTGACCGTCACATGACGGCAAAGGCGCTTGGCTTCCGCGAGCCGACGCGCAATTCCATCGACAGTGTTTCGGATCGCGACTATGCGCTGGAATTCCTCAGCCTCGCCGCGATCTCAGCCACGCATCTCTCGCGCCTTGCCGAGGAGATCGTCATCTGGTCGACGCCGCAGTTCAACTTCATCCGGCTCTCCGACGCCTTCTCCACCGGCTCGTCGATCATGCCGCAGAAGAAGAACCCCGACGCAGCCGAACTGGTCCGCGCCAAGACCGGCCGGATTACGGGATCGCTCGTTGGCCTTCTCACGGTGATGAAGGGCCTGCCGCTCGCCTATTCCAAGGACATGCAGGAGGACAAGGAAGCTGTCTTCGACGCTGTCGAAACGCTCGAACTGGCGCTCGCCGCGATGACCGGCATGGTCCGCGACCTGACCGTCAATACGGCTTCGATGAAAAAAGCGGCGGGCTCCGGCTATTCGACTGCCACTGACCTCGCTGACTGGCTCGTGCGCGAACTGGGAATGCCCTTCCGCGAAGCGCACCATGTAACCGGGCGCGCCGTGGCGCTTGCCGAAGCCAGGAAATGCGACCTGGGCAAGCTGTCGCTCGAAGAGCTGCAATCGATCCATCCCGGCATCACCGAGGCCGTGTTCGGCTTCCTTACGGTGGATAAATCGGTCCGCAGCCGCCAGTCCTATGGCGGGACCGCGCCGCAGGAAGTGCGCCGCCAGATCAGGTTCTGGAAAAAGCGCATCGCCAAGGCATGAGGGCGGATCAAGTGGGGGTGCAATGCCTCCATATTTCCGCTAGATAAAGGCAACACCAACACGGGTTCAGGACCAACCGCATGACAGGCCGTTCCTTCATCTCGACCCTTCTCCTTGCCGCAGCCCTCGGCAGCGCCCTTTCAGCCTGCGGTCGTCGCGGCGATCTCGAGCCGCCCCCCTCAGCGGTCATTACCGACGAGAACGGCCACACCAAGCCGAAACCGAAAGAGGATAAGCCCTTCATCCTCGACAAGCTGATCCAGTAGCCGCGCGATCATCCATCGGCTGCGCCACAAGAGCATCAAGACCTTGAACCATTTCGACTATCGCGACGGCGTCCTGCACGCCGAGAATGTCAGCGTCGCGGATATCGCGGCGGCGGTCGGCACACCGTTCTACTGCTATTCCACCGCCACGCTCGCGCGCCACTACCGCGTCTTCTCGGAAGCCTTCGCCGATATGGACGCGCTGGTCTGCTATGCGCTCAAGGCCAATTCCAACCAGGCGGTGCTGAAAACGCTGGCGAAGCTCGGTTCCGGCGCCGATGTCGTCTCGGAAGGCGAATTGCGCCGTGCGCTGGCGGCAGGCATCCCGGCGGACAAGATCGTCTTTTCCGGCGTCGGCAAGAAGGCCGATGAGATGGATTTCGCGCTCGCCGCCGGCATCCGCTGCTTCAATGTCGAATCCGAACCGGAACTGGAACTGCTTTCCGCTCGTGCCGTCGCGGCGGGAAAAATCGCCCCCGTCTCCTTGCGCATCAATCCTGATGTGGATGCGCGGACCCATGCCAAGATCTCCACTGGCAGGGCCGAGAACAAGTTCGGCATTCCGCGCCAGAAAGCGCGCGCGGTCTATGCCAGGGCGGCAAATCTGCGGGGCCTTCGCGTGGCCGGAATCGACATGCATATCGGTAGCCAGATCACCGAACTGCAGCCCTTCGACGATGCCTTCGCCTTGCTCGCCGAATTGGTCGCCCAGTTGAAGGCGGATGGACACGCCATCGAGCATGTCGATCTCGGCGGCGGGCTCGGCATTCCCTACCGCACCGACAACAATCCGCCGCCCTTGCCGGACGCCTATTCGGCCATCGTGCGCAAGCATATCCGCCCTCTCGGCCTTAAGACGATCTTCGAGCCCGGACGGCTGATCGTCGGCAACGCCGGTATCCTGGTTTGCGAAGTCATTTTCGTGAAGGAAGGCGACGCCAAGAATTTCATTATTGTCGATGCCGCGATGAACGACCTGATTCGCCCGACGCTCTACGATGCGTTCCACGATATCCGTCCCATTGCAGCGCCCGGGGACGGGCAGCGCCGCATCCGCGCCGACATTGTCGGTCCGGTCTGCGAGACGGGCGATTATCTCGGCCAGGACCGCGAAATGCCCTATCCCTCGCCCGGCGATCTGGTCGCGATTATGACGGCAGGCGCCTATGGCGCGGTGCAATCCGGCACTTACAACACCAGGCTGCTGATCCCCGAAGTGCTGGTCGACGGCGATCGCTATCACGTGGTGCGTCCGCGCACCGGCTATGACGAGTTGATCGGCCTCGATTCCGTGCCCGACTGGCTCTGCGACGAGCGGTAACGCCCGCCGCGCATATAAAAAACGGCGCCGGAGCGGCTTTTTTCACGCAAAGTCTCGTCTTTGCCACGATGAGTGCTATTCTAAAGATAATATAACGCCGCGTGCGCGCGGCCGGCTTTGAACGAGGCGAGCATGGCAGATCGACGTGACGACATGCCCGGAACCGATACCGTCGAGACGGAGGCACTTGCGGCCATCCGCCGGGTCCGTTTTACCGCCTTCCTTTCGATGACATTCGAGCGGCTGTGGCCGCTCATCCTGCCGCTTGTCATTCTCGCTGCCCTCTTCGCCGCCATTGCTTGGCTCGGTCTGTTTCCGCGCATGCCGGGCTGGCTGCATATCGGCCTGCTTGGCGCCTTCGCCATCGCAGGCCTCGCCGCCCTCTATCTGGCCACGCGCCTGCGCATTCCCACAGGGCCGGAAATCGACCATCGGCTGGAAACGGCCAATCTGCTGGTCCACGAGCCTATTTCAGTCCAGACCGATGCGATGGCCTCCGGCAATCACGATCCCTTCGCCAAGGCGCTGTGGGACGAACATCGCCGCCGCATGGCGGAAAAGCTGAAGGACCTGCACGGCGGTACGCCTCGACCGCGTATTCCGGAGCGTGATCCCTGGGGCCTGCGCGCCGTCGTCGCCCTGCTTTTCGTCACTGCGCTCGCCTACGCGAGCGGCCCGTCCGGGGGCAGCCTTTTCGATGCCCTCCATATCCGCTACGGCGCGGGCGGCATTCCCCCGCGCATCGACGCATGGGTGACACCGCCCCGCTATACCGGTCGCGCCCCAATCTTCCTGACGTCGCAGACCAACAGCAGCGAAACGAGCTTCACGGTCCCGCAGGGCAGCGTCGTAGCCGTGCGGGTCATCGGCGGCAATGGCAATGAAACGCTCACCGCGACCGAGGCGGATGGAGCGGAACAGGAAATCACGCCCGCCGCCACAAAAGACGCTTCCGCGCCGGCAAACGACCAAACTACGGCCCCTGCGGCTGTAACAAACGCCCGCAATTTCCAGTTTCCGCTGGAAAAACAGACGGAAATCAATCTTTCCGGTAGCGGCACACGCGCCAATTGGTCCTTTGCCGTCATTCCCGACAGGCCGCCGCTCGTCCGCTTCACCAAGGATCCGAGCCGCGCGCTGAACGGCACGCTGGAACTTGCCTATTCCATCGACGACGATTACGGCGCCGCCAAGGGACGTGCCGAGATCGTCGAGGCCAAGCCGCCTGCCGCCGGTGCCCGCCCGCTCTTCGAGGCGCCTGATGTGCCGCTCGTCCTGCCACGCCGGGGCGGCGCAGGCCCGAAAGAGGCGATCACGTCCAAAGATATCACCGAGCATCCATGGGCCGGTTCGGAAGTTCGGCTGACCCTGGTGGCCGACGACGATGCCGGGCAGGAAGGCCGGAGCGAGACGAAGACCCTCGTTCTTCCCGAGCGCCCCTTCTCCAACCCGCTGGCGCGTGCCGTCGTCGAACAGCGGCGGATGCTGGCGCTGGACGCCAATCAGCGCGATCGCGTGTTCGACATGCTGAGCGCCATCACCTTGCGCCCCGAGGACACGATCAGGAACGCAACGCACTATCTCGCCCTGCGCAGCGTCTATTCCAGGCTCCAGTTCGCCCGTAATGACGACCAGCTTCGCGATGTCGTCGCCTATATGTGGCAGGTGGCGCGCGGCATTGAGGACGGCCAGCTGACGGACGCGGAAAAACGGCTGCGACAGGCCCAGGAGGCACTGAAGCAGGCGATCCAGAATGGCGCAAGTCCCGAGGAGATCGAAAAGCTGATGGCCGAGCTGCGCCAGGCGATGCAGGATTTCCTGCGTGAATTCGCCCAGCGCCAGCAGCAGAACCCGAATGCCCAGCAGGCGCCCGATCCCAACATGCAGATGCTGACGCAAAAGGATCTCGACCGGATGATGGACCAGATCGAGAACCTTGCGAAGCAGGGCTCCCGCGACCAGGCGCAGCAGCTTCTGTCACAGCTACAAAACATGATGAATAATCTGCAGATGGGCCAGAACCAGCAGGGCCAGCAAGGGCAACAGGGCCAGCAAGGCCAGATGAACCAGCAGATGAACAAGCTAGGCGACCTGATGCGGCGCCAGCAGGAGATGATGAACGAGACCTTCCGACTGGACCAGCAGATGCAGGGGAGCCAGGGACAGCAAGGCGAGGAGGGAGAAGAAGGGCAGGAAGGCCAGAATGGTCAACAGGGCCAGCAGGGCCAGATGACCCACGAACAGCTTGCCGAGGCCATGCGCAAGCTGCAGAAGGGCCAGGGCCAGCTCCAGTCGGAACTCCAGCAGTTGATGGACAGCCTTAAAGGCATGGGCATGGATCCCGGAAAAGAGATGGGCGAAGCCGGGCAATCGATGGGACGTGCCGGCGAGGCGCTGGGGCAGGCCCAGGGCGGAGAAGCCACCGACCAGCAGGGTAATGCGCTCGACGCGTTGCGCCGCGGCGCGCGTGATATGATGCAGCAGATGCAGCAGGCCATGGGCCAGAACGGCCAAAATGGAAACCGTGGCCGGCAACCAGGCGACGATCGTGATCCGCTCGGCCGCCCGCGCGCCAACACCGGTCCGGATTTCGGCGAAGGCACCAAGGTTCCCGGCGAGATCGACATTCAGCGCGCCCGGCAGATCCTCGAAGAGATTCGCCGCCGTCTCGGCAATTCGCTAAGTCCTCAGGTCGAAAAGGACTATCTGGAGCGGCTGCTTAAATTCGACTGAGTAGCGCTCCTGAGGAATGACGGTTAGTCCTTGACCCAGCCCACGAACGGCAATTGCCGGAAGGCGTGGCCGACATCCATTCCATAACCCACGACGAAATAGTCAGGACATTCGAATCCCTTGAAGTCGGCTTCGATGTCGGTCTTGCGGCGCACCGATTTGTCGAGCAGCACGGCAATCGAAACGCTGCGCGCACCTCGCTCCAGCATCAGATCGCGCACGAATTTCAACGTTTTGCCCGATTCGAGAATATCGTCGATCAAAAGCACGTCGCGCCCTGATACATCGCTGTCGATATCGCGCAGGAGCCGCACCTGGCCGCTTTCGGTGCCTGCCCCATAGCTCGAGACGGTGATGAACTCGACATGCGGCTCAACGCCGACATCGTGCATGGCGCGGATCAGGTCGGCAGCGAAGATAAAGGAGCCCTTCAGGATCGAGATCACCAGCAGGTCGTGAAAATGGCCGTCGGAGATCTGCCGCGCCAGATCCAGATTGCGCGCCGCGATGTCTTCCGCGCTGAATAGCGTTTCGATGGTCTTGCCGCCGACTTCGGGCATCGGATGTTCTCCGCCTGTGTGATTGCCGAGTTTTGAAGCTACCGCTTATGCACGACCGGACGAAACCGGAAAAGAGCGAATATTGCCTTGGTGCGGGTTTATCGCGACAGCCTGACACCCACCGTCTTCACCCCGTCCTCAAGCGCGGGCAGGCGGCTGGAAAAGGTGAGGCTTTCGCCCGGCCCTATTGTCAGCCCCCGTGTCCCCAGATAGTGGTCGCGTTTCGCGCCCGTCCGGCCCTCGACGGTCACGGCAATTTCTGGAACCGGATCGGGTCTCAAGCCCTCGTTGCGGACGGTTGCGGCCACGAAGATCACCTCACGGCCGCCATGCGCCTCGATGCGTGTATTGATATGGCTGAGCTTCATGCCGTCAGGGCCAGTCTGACTGGCCAGCAAATACGCCGCGACCACATGGCCGCCGGTCATCCAGAACGCGCCAAAGGCGGTAAGCAGCACCAGAACCCAATAGGCCGCGCCGGGTAATCCCGCCTGATCAGACGCGAAATGATTCCGGGTTCCGGTTTTGAGGATCGAGAGTTGGTTGGGCTGACGCAGGATCGGCGCGAGTGAAACCGGCTTCTCCCGCAGGCCGGCGTCTTGCGATACGACGCTCCAGAATTCAGCGTCCTCCACCGTCCCATCTGTGCCGAAGCCGGATGTTTCGGGAATTCTTTTTCGGGCAATCTCTGCCATCGTGCAGTCACTTTCCCCTGCGCAATTGCACCCAGGCAGCAGCCGAAGACTGAATGAAAATGGTTAATCCTTTCCTTCTCGCCTTGGGGTGAGGCTTCTCCATGAAGCCGAACCTATTTTAACGTGCGGTTAACCATAGCATTGAATGGTCATTCCGGCTTATGAACCATCCATGAAGTCCGGGACTATTGCATCGTGATTCGCTTCGAGAATGTCGGACTGCGCTATGGTATGGGTCCTGAGGTCCTGCGCGACGTCAGCTTTCATATTCCGGCGCGTTCCTTCCAGTTTCTCACCGGCCCCTCTGGCGCCGGCAAGACGTCGCTGCTGCGCCTTTTGTTTATGGCGCTGAAGCCGACGCGCGGGCTGATCAATGTCTTCGGCAAGGATATCGCCACCCTGGACCGTAGCGAACTGCCGCTGTTGCGACGCCGCATCGGCGTGGTGTTCCAGGATTTCCGCCTCCTCGACCACATGACCACGTATGAGAATGTGGCGCTGCCGCTGCGTGTGCGCGGCAAGGAGGAAGCGGCCTATCGCGCTGAAGTCGAGGAACTCCTGCAGTGGGTCGGGCTCGGCGAACGCATGGGCGTGCTGCCACCAGTGCTTTCGGGCGGCGAGAAACAGCGTGCGGCGATCGCGCGCGCCCTGATCGACCAGCCTGAAATCCTGCTCGCGGACGAGCCGACGGGCAATGTCGATCCACCGCTTGCCCGCCGTCTCCTGCGCCTTTTCGCCGAGCTGAACCGTTCGGGTACCGCCGTCATTATCGCCACCCACGACCTGACACTGATGGAGCAGGTCAATGCCCGCCGCATGATTCTCGATCATGGGAGGCTCGACATCTATGAATGAAATCATGCAGCGCCTCGATATAGCTCGTGAGGCGCTTTTCGAGTTGGCCGACCGCTGGCGCAAGCGCCAAGGCCAGACGCCTATCGTGCCGCAGGGCAACGTCGCCGGCACGGCGCTCATCATCGTTATCGCCATCATGACCTTCCTCGCTTGCCTGACGCTTGGCGGCGTCAGCCTCGTCCGGGATTCCGCCGCCACATGGCAGAGCCAGATTTCCAAGGAAGCGACCATCCAGATCAGGCCGGTCGAGGGCCAGGACATGGAAGCGCTTCTGGCGCAGGCCAGCAAGATCGCCCAGGGCTTCGCCGGCGTGACCTCGACGCGCATCATCGACCGGGCAGCCACCGCTCGCTTGCTTGAGCCGTGGCTGGGCACCGGCCTCGACATCGATGAACTGCCCGTGCCGCGACTGGTCGTCGTGTCGATCGATGAGGCCGCGCCACCCGATTTTGAAACGTTACGCGCCGAACTCGTTCGCAGCGTGCCCGGCGCAAGTTTCGATGACCATCGCACATGGGTCGATCGTCTTGTCTCCATGGCGCGTACGACCGTGTTGATCGGCATGAGCGTACTTGTCCTCGTCATCGCCGCGACGGTGCTCACCGTCATCTTCGCCACCCGTGGCGCGATGGCCGGCAACGACCACATCATCGAAGTGCTTCATTTCATCGGCGCCGAAGCGAAATTCGTTGCCCGCGAATTCGAGCGGCACTTCTTCCGCACCGCACTGAAAGGCGCGCTCTGCGGCGGCGGCGCCGCTGTACTGGTGTTCCTGCTTGTTTCCTGGTGGTCGTCGCGCAATCTTGCCACGCCCGAGGCCGATCAGGCAGCAGCGCTTTTCGGCAATTTCGCCATCGGGAGGGATGGCTATTTCGGCGTGGCGATCATCATCCTGCTCGTCAGTGTGCTGACCATGCTGACGACGCGCTTGACCGTCATCACGCAGTTGAAGGAGATGGACAACCGTGGATCGGAATCCATCTGAGGAGATAACTTTCAAGTGAGGAAATCTTTTCATCCTGACATATTGGAAGGCGGAATTTTGTCCCCCAGCCGCAATCAAGGCTATCCTGCGCCGCATTTGCTGGGTACCATAGGGCGATGGAGCCGCATTTCGCCACGGTCGCTCCGGTGGAGGAGAGCCATCAGGGGCAATATGTTGAGGATCTCGTCGTTGTTTCGCGGCCTTCCGTTGCGCCGCGCCGCCGCCTGCTGATCCCGATCATGACCCGCCTGCTTGCCCGACTGCGTAAATTTTTCCAACCCGTCACGCTCCTGTTGTTCGGCCTCGTGCTGGTTTTCGCGGTGGGCTTTCTCGCGTTCAGCGACAAGGTGACCAATATGCGCGAGCCGGCATCCGTTCCGGCGGCTGACGGCATCATCGTGCTGACCGGCGGTCAGTCCCGCATTGAAACGGCCATCGCCCTCCTCAAAGGCCAGCACGGCAAGCGGCTCCTCATCAGCGGCGTGCACCCCTCCACGAAACGCCAGGCGCTGCAGCGCTTCACCCACGCCGATGACGCCCTGTTCAATTGCTGCATCGATATCGACCGTTCGGCGCAGGATACCGTCGGCAACGCCACGGAAAGCGCCAAATGGGTTAAGGCGAACGATTACCGCCGCATTATCGTCGTCACCAACAATTACCACATGCCGCGCAGCATGGCCGAACTGTCCCGCGCCATGCCTGATGTCGAATTTATCCCCTATCCCGTGGTCAGGACCGATCTGAACCAGGATAGCTGGATCAAGCAGGGCGATGCGCTGCGCGTCCTTATGACCGAATATGTCAAATATCTGGGATCAATGGCGCGAGCGGCCATCTCTGCCCCGCAGATCGCCGAAAGCAGCGCCCCTTCCGGCGCATGACCTTCCGTAAATCTTCGATAAAGCCGGTCCCATACGCTTTCTCGTCTGGAATCCCGCCCCGTCCTGCTATATCGATGACGCCGTTCGGCTACTCCACTCCCTAAACCGAAATTGGTGCCCGCTTGATGATCGTCATCCGTTCATTGCTGTTCAACGCGGCATTCTACGCCAATATCATCATCCAGATGATCGTGCTCACGCCCGTCTATTTTCTCATGCCGCGCAAGAAGGCATGGATGGTGCCGAAGAACTGGGCTCTGTCAAATCTCTGGCTGCAGAAGATGATCGTCGGCACCGATTATGTCATTGATGGATTGGAAAACATCCCCGAGGGCGCTTATATCTGCGCGCCCAAGCATCAATCCTTCTGGGACGTCTTCGCCTTTCTGCCGCGTCTCGACGATCCCGTGATGATTCTCAAGCGGGAGTTGATGTGGATACCCCTGTTCGGCTGGTATGTCGCCAAGATGCGCATGATCCCGATTGACCGCGGAACCCGCACCAAGGCGCTGCGTTCGATCGTGCTCGGCGCCAAGAAAGCCATCGCCGATGGCCGCCAGATCCTGATCTATCCCGAAGGCACCCGTCGCCCGCCCGGTGCGCCGCCCCAGTATAAATACGGCATCACCCATATCTATGCCGAACTCGGCTTGCCTGTCATTCCCATCGCGCACAATGCCGGCCTTTACTGGCCGCGCCGCAAATTCCGCCGCTATCCGGGCACGATACGCTGTCGCGTCCTTCCGCCTATCGAGCCCGGCCTCGACAAGGACGTTTTCCTGAAGCGGCTGATCGAGGTGACTGAAGCCGCCTGTGACGAGTTGCTGCTCGAAGCGGCGAAGGGTCCAAACCCGCCCCCCATGCCACCAACGGCGGTCGAGAGATTGAAGGAGCTGGGTTTCGAGCCCCGCTAATCCTTAAGCACGGAATTCATCGCCGGCGCTGATCATCGTCGCCACGCTTTCCAGCCAATGATCGCGAATGCCCATCTTGCGCAAATGCTCGACAGTGCTGATGACATAATCGACATTGGGCCCCGACTGGCCGTAAGCGCTTGCGACAATTTCAGCCGCCCTCTCCGCCGGCAGAGCGCCGGCATATTGCTGGTGATCACGGTCGGCGACATACACCACCGCCTCGACAAAACGTCCGTCGCCGAGGCGCAGCGGCAGGCGCCGTTCCAAATAGACATTCGTGACGAGCTCTCGAGCCCTGAGATAGGCGAGCACCTCGCCGGCGAGATCGCCCGGAACTCGAAAGGCAAGGCCGAGACATGAACCGCCCCGGTCGAGCCCGAGCACCAGTCCCGGATGCTCCGGCGTGCCGCGATGGATATGCGAGCGGATGCAAAGCGCCCTTCTATAGCCATAAAGTCGGGCGCGGACCGTTTCCACATGGGCAAAACCTGGCTTCCACATCAGGGAACCATAGCCAAACACCCAAAAATCGCCCATATCCATTCCAGTTGTTGACTAGTAATCAATTGCACATCGATCGTTAACGGGGCTCCCGCCATGGCGTCAAGCGTCTCATCCAGAAGCAACAAGAAGGCCTTCCTGTTATTGGTGGCCGGCGTTCTCATCGCTGTCGCTGCCTATACGGCAGGCTGGTATTATCTGGCGGAGAAAATTGAAGCCCGCGCCAAAAGCGACCTGGCTGGACTGAGCGCCAGGGGTATTTCGGCGAACTGCGAAGACCTTCGCACCACGGGCTATCCCCTGCGCATCGATATCGTCTGCGACAGCATTTCGTGGCGCCGTTCCAATGCCGGTATTTCGTTTTTAGCCGGGCGTATCATTTCCGGATCGCCCGTCTATGCGCCGCGCAGCCTGACCAATGAAATTGTCGGGCCGGCGTTCATCGGCATACCAGGCCTTGTGCCGCTCGAATTGCGCTGGGAGAGACTGACGACGAGCACGCAGCTCATCCGTCCGGTGCCCTCCCAAATTTCCACTGTCGCCAAGGGCCTGCATATTGCCGTGCGCACGCAGACGACCAGCGCAACGCCGCTTGCCGAAATCGCCAATCTCAAATTCGATGCAAGCGGCTTCAACGGCCCGCTGCAGACGAATTTCAGCTTCGATGGGCTGAAGCTTTCGCAGATGATCACGGGAGACACGCCCGTTCCCACGCTATCTGGATCGGCCGACATACAGTTTTCGGATGCCACAGCCTTGCTCCAGCCGAGATCTGGCCCCATTGAGGAACGCCTACGCGGACAATCCGGCGAAATCAAAAGCGCTATTCTCACCCTCCCATCGGGAGGCTCGCTGTCGCTTTCCGGCCCGTTCTCGGTGGATGCTGACGGCGTGATCGACGGCACGTTCCATGTAAGCCTTATCAACCCGCCGGCGCTTGCCGAAGCGGCGCGCATGGCCTTTCCCGATCAGGATCGCAACATCGCCACGGTGCTTTTTGCCCTGTCGGCCATGCCGAAGGACGAGAACGGCGCGCCCACCATCATGGTCAATGTCAGGCGCGGCAAGGCCATAGCGGGTTTCATTCCACTAGGTACTCTACCCACCCTTTGAGATGGTTGCCTGACGGCCGAAATCGGGCGCGTCCACTTCCTGCCCGGCCTCGATGATGCCGCGGCGCACGGCCCGCGTCCGCGTGAACAGCTCGAAAAGCGCATCGCCGTCACCCCAGCGGATGGAGCGCTGAAGCGAGGCCAGATCCTCCGAGAAGCGGCCGAGCATCTCCAGGATCGCATCCCGGTTGTTCAGGCATACATCGCGCCACATCGTTGGGTCGGACGAGGCGAGCCGGGTGAAATCGCGGAAACCCGAAGCGGAATATTTGATCACTTCCGATTTGGTCACCTGTTCCAGATCGCTCGCCGTGCCGACGATGTTGTAGGCGATGAGGTGCGGCAAGTGCGAAACGATGGCCAGGACCAGATCATGGTGCTGCGGATCCATCTGGTCGACCCGCGAACCGCAGGCTTCCCAGAACGCCGTCAGCTTGGCCAGAGCCGCCGCGTCGACATCCGGCAGCGGTGTCAGGATGCACCAGCGGTTGGTGAAAAGCTCCGCAAAGCCGGCATCGGGACCGGAATATTCAGTACCCGCCAGCGGATGGCCGGGGATGAAATGCACGCTTGGCGGCAGTTCCGGCTGCATCTGCGCGATAACGGAAGCCTTGGTCGATCCGACGTCGCTGACGATGGCGCCGTCTTTCAGATTGCCGGCGATCTGTTGCGCCACCAGGCCGGAAGATCCGACCGGCACCGAGACGATCACCAGATCCGCATCCCGCACCGCCTCCGCGTTCTCGGTGGTGTAGCTGTCGCCAAGCCCCAGCTCTTCGGCCCGCTTCAGCGTTTCAGCGCTTCGTGTGGCAATGACGATGCTACCCGCCAGCCCTTCACGCTTGATGACGCGCGCCAGCGACGAACCGATGAGCCCGACGCCGATCAGCGCTATTTTGTCGAAATGGATTTTGGACATTCGCGTTACTTCAAAAATTCGGACAGGGCGGCAACGACGCCGCGATTGGCTTCTTCGGGGCCGACGGTCAGGCGCAGCGCATTGGGGAACCCGTAAGCCCCGACGCGGCGCAGGATATAGCCCTTGGATACCAGATAGGCGTCCGCCTGCTCCGCCGATTTTTCGGGAGCGTCGGGAAAATGCACCAGCAGGAAATTGGCGACCGAAGGCGTGACCCGAAGGCCGAGCGCCGTCAGCTCAGCATCGAGCCACCGAAGCCATTTGTCATTGAAGGCAACCGCTGTCTCAACATGCGCACGGTCCCGGATCGCCGCCGCGCCCGCTGCGATCGCCGCGCTGTTCAAGTTGAACGGTCCGCGCACCCGGCCGACGGCGTCGATCACATGCGCGGGCGCATACATCCAGCCGATGCGCAGACCGGGTAGCCCGTGGATCTTGGAAAAGGTGCGCGTCATCACCGCGTTTTCATTCGACGACACCAGTTCCACTCCGGCTTCATAATCGTTGCGCCGGACATATTCCGCATAGGCGGCGTCCAGCACCAGGAGCACGGTCTTTGGCAAGCCGGCATGCAACCGCCGCACTTCCTCGAACGGCAGATAGGTGCCGGTCGGATTGCTCGGATTGGCAATGAAGACGAGCTTGGTGCGCGACGTTACCGCTTGAAGAATGGCATCGACATCGATGCGCTCGTCCTTTTCCTTGACCGTTACCGGCGTCCCGCCCGCGGCAATCGTCTGGATCTTGTAGATGAGGAAGCCGTGTTCGGTGACGATGGCCTCGTCGCCGGCGGCAAGATAGGTCTGCGCCAGAAGACCGAGCAGTTCATCCGATCCGTTTCCGCATATGATATTGGCCAGGTTCAGCCCCTGCGTTTCGGCAATAGCCTCCCTCAACGCCTTTGCCTGCCCGTCGGGATAGACGTCCAGCCGATGCGCAGCCTCACGATAGGAAGTGAGCGCATGGGGGCTCGGGCCCAGTGGCGTCTCGTTTGCGGAAAGCTTGTAGACCTTTGTCGCACCCGGCGCGGATTCCTTGCCGGGGACATAGGCCGCGATATTGAGGATACCGGCTTTCGGGCGGGGGCGGTCGAGGGAAGCCATCAAGTCGTCCTATCACTGGAGCATGATCTCGAAGAAACAGACTTTCCGATAAGATCATGCGGCTAATAACAACTTGGCGAAGGATACCCGCGTCAACCTGATGCATCCTGCTCCAAGGTCGCCTCCTTTAGCTTATCAGCTCCATTGACGCAAAGGGGCGGCCAGCTTAAAAGTATCACCACTTGTGGTGATTTGGCCGGCCGGCTTGCAGCCACGTAAAACAAATCGCTAAATGGCCGATGGATAGACAATTCATTGGAACCGGCCGCGATTTCGTTGCCGGTTTTTTTGTTTGGAGTTTATGCGATGCCAATCAAGATCCCTGATGAGCTTCCTGCCCGCGAAGTACTCGCGCGCGAAGGTGTATCCGTCATGGATGAACGCACCGCGCTTCGCCAGGACATCCGTCCGTTACAGATCGGCCTTCTCAACCTGATGCCGAATAAAATGCGCTCGGAGACGCAATTCGCTCGTCTGATCGGCACCACGCCGCTTCAGGTGGAGCTGACCCTGGTGCGTATCGGAAACCACAAGCCCAAGAACACGTCCGAGGACCATCTCATTGCCTTCTACCAGACGTGGGAGGAGATAGCGGCACGAAAGTTCGATGGCTTCATCATAACGGGCGCACCCGTGGAGCTTTTGCCCTTCGAGAACGTCACCTATTGGGACGAACTCACGCGCATCCTGGATTGGACGACCACAAACGTCCATTCGTCCTTCTTCATCTGCTGGGGGGCAATGGCCGCCGCCTGGCATTTCCATCGCCTTCCCAAACATACGTTGGAAAAAAAGGCCTTCGGCGTGTTCAGGCACCGCAACAATGCGCCCGCCTCGCCCTATCTTTCCGGATTTTCGGATGACTTTGCCATTCCCGTTTCCCGCTGGACAGAGGTGCGGTCCGCCGATATCCCCCCCGGCTCAGGCCTTCAGGTACTGATGGAATCCGATGTGACCGGCCCCTGCCTGCTCACCGAACCGACGGGCAACCGGCTCTATATGTTCAACCACATCGAATATGATTCCATCTCGCTCAAGGAGGAATATGATCGCGATGTAGCCGCCGGCGTGCCGATCGAAGTGCCGCACGACTACTATCCCTATGACGATCCGTCCCGCCCGCCGCTCAATCGCTGGCGCTCGCACGCCCATCTGCTCTTCGGCAACTGGATCAATCAGATGTACCAGACAACGTCTTACGAGCTTGAAAATGTCGGCACTCTGCAACGCGCCCGGCCCTGAAATACAGCGCAAGCGGTCTTCCGCTCAAACGTGCAATTTATCGCCTGATTTGCCCGATATCTCCCCTCGATGCATGGCGGAGCCCTGCGGGGCCAGCACCGGAACGAAGACGCGGCGCGAGGAGCGCTGCGCCACCGGAAGTCCCTGATAGAGCCGTTTTGTCGCCTCGACCACCAATACGCCACCGAAGATCGGCCATAGCCTTCGCCCCATCCGCTCCAGAAGAGCGGCCGGACGCTGCATCCAGCGACGTGTGGCGGGCGGAAAATGCAGCGCCTCCACCACCGTCCCGGCAGTGAAATTGGCCTCGCGCAGCGCCCGGACGAGTTGACCGCGACTATAGGGCCGGCCGCTTCCGAAAGGCGTATGCTCGAACCGCGCCCAGACGCCACGACGGTTTGGCACAACAATCACCAGCCGTCCATTCGGCGCCAGCACGCGCCACATCTCCTTCAGCGTCTCACCGGGATTTTCCGAATGCTCCAGCGCATGCACGAGCAGGATGCGATCGACGGAGGACTCCGGCAGCGGCAGTTCCTCGTCGAAGATCAGCGCCGTGGCGCACGCCTCGACGGATGGCCAGCCGATCGCCCCCTGCCCCGCCGGCATGAAGGCAAAAGTGCGCTCCGTATCGGCGTGGAAGCGATCGAGATAAGGCAAGGTATAGCCGATGCCGACCAGGCGCTCCTCCGGCAGTTTCGACCATAGCGGCGATAGCGCCATGACGATGGCGCGCTCCACCAGATGCCCTAGGGCAGAAGCGTAGAAGGATCGAAAATCGATGATGTCTGGATGCATGGCCGATACGCACCATTAATCCCAGCAGCCGAGATTCCTGCCGCGCAGATTGTGGGAATCGATATCGACAACCAGACGCGGATCGCTACGCATCAGTGCCAGGATCGTGCGCTGCTTGAGATCGATCTTCTGCCAGCCGGCACACTCCTTCGGCAGTATCACCGTCTCGACGGCGAATTTCTCGGACCATGCCGTGGCCGTGCAGGCCGAGAGGCCGACCAAAAGGGGAAGGGTTAGAATACCAACGAAATTTCGCATATGCATGTGACCAGCCGACGCTCCAGCCATCCTGTCCTCCGGGTTTCAACGTATCTGGCGCCCCCCGCAGCGCCACACCGCATACCTTACATACACCGCGATGGATTTCACGTCGATTGCCGTGATCCCAAAGCCATGCAGGTTTTCGTCGAAATATCCTCTCTTCAAGCTCTTGCTGCTGTTTTGAAGACGCTTTTCGAAAAAGCGGCCTCGATCTTTCAGTATTGCCGACAGTAAAAAGCCGGAATATGTTTTCCCGAATATTGATTCGCTTCACGCTATGCGCTCATCCACTGGGGGAACACATGTTGAACAAACTGTCCGCCGAGTTTTTCGGCACTTTTTGGCTGGTCTTTGGCGGTTGCGGAAGCGCGATCCTTGCTGCGGCATTTCCCGATCTCGGCATCGGCTTCCTCGGCGTCGCCCTTGCTTTCGGCCTGACCGTCCTGACAATGGCCTACGCCGTCGGCGGTATTTCCGGCGGCCATTTCAATCCCGCCGTCTCGCTCGGTCTGGCCGTGGCCGGCCGCTTTGACTGGAAGGACCTGATCCCTTACTGGATCGCTCAGGTCGTCGGCGCGATTGCGGCAGGCGCCGTTCTTTACCTCGTCGCTTCAGGAAAGGCCGGCTATATGCCGGGCGGCTTCGCTTCCAACGGTTATGGCGAGCTTTCGCCGGGCGGTTATAATCTGACCGCTGCGCTGATCATCGAAATCGTCTTGACCGCCTTCTTCCTCATCATCATCCTCGGCTCGACCTCATCGACGGCCCCGGCAGGTTTCGCTCCCATAGCCATCGGCCTGGGCCTGACGCTGATTCATCTGATATCGATCCCGGTGACTAATACCTCGGTCAACCCGGCGCGCTCGACGGGAGCGGCACTGTTCGCCGAAACCGCGGCATTGAGCCAGCTCTGGCTGTTCTGGGTGGCGCCGCTGATCGGCGCTGCGATCGGCGCCATCATCTGGAAGGCGCTGATCGGCAGGGATTGATCCCGACGCTGAGACGTAAAACGAAAGACCGGCGATCTGCCGGTCTTTTTTTATTTCATGGCCTGCGTTAAAGCGGATCGTCCGCGATGCACCCGATCGACCGCATCCGATACAGAGAATGCAACAATGATCTCCCTCGAAACGGGCGCAACCATCGACCGTTATGCCGCTTTTCGCCATGCTTCTTTCGCGAAATACTGGCTGTCCCGCTTCGCCAGCGCCTTTGCGATGCAGATCGTCAGCGTCGCGGTCGGCTGGCAGATCTACGACCTGACCCGTGATCCCTTCGATCTCGGGTTGGTAGGCCTTGTCCAGTTCCTGCCGGCGCTTCTCCTGGTTCTGGTGACCGGCGCGGCCTCCGACCGTTTCGGCCGGCGGCTGATCATGGGCGTGACGCTGGGCGCCGAAGCCGCTGCGGCGGCAGTGCTTCTCTTTCTGACTGTCTCGAGGCTGTTCGAGCCGCTGACGGTCTTCGCGACCTTGACGGCTTTCGGCATAGCGCGCGCCTTCCTCGGCCCGGCCGCCGCCTCGCTGGTCGTCAATCTGGTGCCGGCCGAAACCTTCGCCAACGCCGTCTCGTGGAATTCTTCCGCCTGGCAGATAGCGACCATCGTCGGCCCGGTGGCGGGCGGCCTGCTCTATGGCATATCGCCTATTGTCGCCTATACGGTAGCCACCGTTCTGCTGGCATTGAGCGCGATATTGATCTTCGCCATCCCAAAGCCGCATCAGCACACGCCTTCCGAAAAACCGTCGCTCGAAACCCTGCTGGCCGGCTTCCGCTATATCTGGAAGGAGAAGGTGGTGCTGGGTGCGATTTCGCTCGATCTCTTCGCCGTGCTGCTCGGCGGTGCGGTGGCGCTGCTTCCCGTCTATGCCCGCGACATTCTTGATCTCGGACCATGGGGCCTGGGCATGCTACGCGCAGCGCCGGGCATCGGCGCGATTTTCGTCGCCATATGGCTCACCGGCCACCCGATCCGCGATCATGCGGGCATCGTCATGTTCCTGTGCGTCGCCCTGTTCGGCCTTTTCACCATTCTCTTTGGTGTTTCGACACTCGCCTGGGTCTCGATTGCCGCACTTGCACTCTTGGGCGCCGCCGACATGATCAGCGTCTATGTACGTGAAACCCTCCTGCAGCTCTGGACGCCGGATCATGTCCGTGGCCGGGTCAACGCCGTCAACATGGTCTTCGTCGGCGCGTCGAACGAGCTGGGAGAATTCCGCGCCGGCTTCATGGCGGCTATGATCGGCACCGTTCCGGCCGTCGTGTTCGGTGGCGCCGGATCCATCGCCGTCGCCGCGCTCTGGGCCTACTGGTTCCCGCAATTGCGCAAAGCCCGGCACCTCCAGGGCAGGGTTTAGAGCAAGCCATGAAATGTGCGAAGCGGTTCTCTGATTCAAACAAACAGGCACCGCTCCAGAGCAATTAGACGCGTTCTGCCGCAGCACAATTCGCGGTGCCGAAAATACGCACCAGAAGCGCTTCGAGCCACGCCTTCAGCGCGGCGTCATGGATCATCCGCCCTTCCAGATGCAGGCGTCCCTGTTGCGCGCCGCTGAGTTCGAACCGGTGTGCCCCGCGCACCACCCAGCGATGCATCATCGCCCGCGTCAGTTCCGCATGGAACTGCAGCCCCCAGGCATGGGAACCGTAGCGGAATGCCTGGTTGGGGTAGACATCACCGGTGGCGAGCAGGGTCGCGCCGCGCGGCAGTTCGAAGCCCTCGCGATGAAAATGGTAGACCATCTCAGGCCATTCCATCAGCGTCCTTCCCTCATCCGTCGGGCGCAGGGGATACCAGCCTATCTCGACGTGGCCGTCAGGGTGTGGCCCGACACTGCCGCCGAGATGATTGGCCAGCATCTGAGCGCCAAGGCAGATACCGAGGAAAGGCTTTTCCTCGCGCAACGGCACGGCCAGCCAATCGGTCTCATGATTGATGAAATCGTGCGTATCGTTGGCGCTCATCGGGCCGCCGAATATGACCGCCCCGGCATGATCTTCCAGCGTGTCCGGCAATCTTTCGCCAAGCGGCGGGCGGCGGATGTCGAGGCGAAAGCCCGCGGCTTCGAGCAGATGTCCGACCCGGCCCGGGCTCGAATTTTCCTGGTGAAGGACAATAAGTATTTTGGGCAAGGATCCGTGACGGGAGAGACCGGAAATACTTTTCGCAAGGCTATGGGATGATCTCGGTTCACGGAACATCACAAGCCCCTCGCCTCATTTTGTCCCGGTCTTGGGGTTGGCGGCGGCAACTCTCGCCGCTGCAGCGTGTTTCAACGTCAGACGCTCCCGCGATGAAACGCCAATCAGTTCGGCCACGCGCCACATCAAATTGTCTTCGAGCTCATCGACTTTTCCGTCGGCGTAGGCGATTTCCCACATCAGCTCGATGAAATGGATGCGTTCCTGCTCATCGAGATGGCGCTTGATGACGCTGGTAAAGCTGTAGAGATCGATGGCTTCCTGGTCCGCGGCTTCCGCCGCCTCCAGCAGCGTGTTCAATTCACCGCCCTTGAGCTGGTAGGCTTCCGAAAGGGTATCGGCGATGCGCTCGCGTTCCTCCACACGACGGTCGCCGTCGGCATCGATGATATGGAACATCAGCGCCGCGACCGCCAGCCGGGGATCATCCCTGCCGAAGCCGTTGCCGCCGCCGTGCTCCCCGAAAGGCAGGCCCTTCAAAAAAGTCAGAAGCCGATCGAACATCCATACCCCACGCCATTTTCCGCCCGACCTGCATCAAAGCCAAAAATGGGGCGATCATGAGGACAAATAACCTGCAACCACACCGCCGCCAACCGTCAATCAGCTTTCCGGCGACCACAAATTGTCATACAGGGGTGACCGTTACCTGAATGCAACGCCCGCTTCAGTAGAGTGGCTATGGTGAAACGGAATTAGAACAGACGAAAGCGCGTCTGCGTGTCTTCCGCCTTTTCGTCGGGAATGACCCCCGGATCATCCACCACCAGCATCTTCACTTCTTCACCCTTGTCGCCTTTGTCGCGGGTGGGTTTTGCCTCATTTCCCTTTGGCTTGGGCTGCGGTTCTGGCTGCTTTTCGTCCTTAGCCGGCGTGGTGGTGATGGCCTCAACCCGTGTCGGCTGCGGCGCTGCGGGTTCAGGCTCGATGATAACAGGCAGAGCAGGCGTTTCTGGCTCGGGACCGCGCACGTCTGGATCCAGGTCGATCATGGACGGCAGTTGTTCGACCGGCACTTTCCATTCGAACGCGTTGAGCCGTCCCGTGACCGGCGAGACGGGCGCCCATTGTTCCGAGACAAAGCCATCAGCCGTCCAGGCCGGATCGCGCGGCGCTTTGACCGCGCGCGAAAGCCACTGCCGCACCCGGCCCTGATCTTTCGTTTCCCCTTCCTCGATATCGGCGAGCAGGAGATAGGCGCTCTCGCGCGGTGCCATCCGCAGCACCGCCTCGGCATTTTCGCGCGCCAGCTTGAATTCGCCCGCATCGAGCGCGGCATGCGCCAGTGCAAGGCTGGCCTCGGGATTGTTGGGACGAAGCGTAAAGAGACGACGGGCCCGCTTCAACCGATCGAGCACGGAATCTCCCGGGCGCGCATGCACATAGGCCTGCGCGATATCAGGGTGCGGACTGCTCTTCCACGCTGTCTCGAGAATCTTCGTGCCCTTGCGCAGATCGTCCTGCCGAAACAGCGCACGGGCGGCTATGACAGCGGCTGGAACCAAATCCGGTGCGAGCTTGTGCGCTTCGAGCGCGGCGGTCTTGGCCCCCGCCGGATCGGAATCGAATGTCGAGATCGCTTTGGCAGTGAGAAGCGCGGCGCGTTCCTTCTTGGCCGTTTCCTTATCGGTCTGCTGGTCCGCCTTGCGCGCATCGAGAAGCTTCAGTGCTTCGTCCCAATCGCCCGCGACGCTCAACCTTCCCAGAACGGCGCCCGACGCCCATTCCACATGCGGCGCAAGCTTGGAGGCCTCGGCGGCATAGTGCTGCGCCGCGTCGCGCGCGCCGGCACGCTGTGCTTCGATATAGAGCCCGCGAAGGCCGAGAAGCCTGGTTTCCGGGTCGTCAAGCATCGCCTCGAACTTGGCCCGCGCATCGCCGGTGCGGCCTTCGAGCATGGCGGTTTGCGCTTCGAGCAGCTTGATCAGCGGCTCCTGGTCGACATTGAGCAACTTGCCCGCCTGTTTGGCCATGTTCCGCGCGGCCCTTGCGTCTCCCGCGCCCGCGGCGATCAATCCGGTGGAAAGCGACTGATAGCCCCGATCGCGCTTGCGTGCACGGAAATGCCTTTGCAATGCATAAGGCGAGCGGATGATGCTCTTAATCAGCCACCAGATCAGCATCACCGCCGCGACGACAGCAACGACGGCCGTGGCCGCAACCATGAGCGTCACCTCATAGCGCATCCCGGCAAAGGTGATGGTGAGATCGCCGGGCCGGTCCGCCAGCCACGCAAAGCCACCGCCGAGCACCAGCACCACAAGAACGAAGAACAGAATACGCAGCATCAATTCGTTCCCCTTAATTGGCCGAAGGCGTGGCAGGCGTGGCAGTGGCCGCATCAGGCGATGCCGGCTTGAGCGCGGCGGCAAGCGTTCGCGAGACCAGCGCGTCAGTGTCGCGGCGGGCCTTCATCTCAGCGACAAAATCGGCCGAAACGGTTTTTGCGTCCTGCGGCAGCGTTTCCCATTCAGCAATGGCCCGGTCGAGATCGCCGGTCCGCAAAGCGGCTTCGATGCGTGCCGTGATCGGCCCGACCCCCTGGCCACTGACCTCTCCCACGGGACGGACCTTCACCAGGCTCTTGGCACTGGCCATCAGTTGATCGACAAAGCCGGCATTCGGATCGGTATCGCGCTCGGTGGCGACGATCCTGTTCGCCACATCGTCGAACCGGGTATTGAGATCGGCCATCGTCGGAACGCCTTTCCCTGCGAATTCTCGCAGCGCCTCGATATCGGCCGCCGATTGCGGCGCGACGGATGCATAGGCGTCGAGTTCCGCATTGAACGAGCCGCCGCGATCAATCGCCGATTTAAGCGCCGTCGCCGCAATCGCCGCCGCAATCGCAGGCTGGCGGGCGTCCTCGGCGACGCGGCTTTCAAGCGCCGTCAGCCGCGACTGAACCTCGGCGATGCTGCCGGAATCCTGCGACGCGGTGGTTGCTGCCTGCGCGGCCTGGGTTTGAGCAGAAGCAAGCTTCTCCTCCAGCATGGCGACGCGGTTCGTCAGCTCCGGTCCCAGCGCGGCATTATCTCCGTTCGGTTGTGCTTCGGCCGCCTGCTTGAGCGCAGCGATTTCCGATGCCGAGCCCTCCGCGTGCTGCAGTGCTTGACGGGCGGCTGCCTGCGCCTCGGCTAATTGTGCACGGCTGGCGTCATCAAGCCCCGCCGCCGATGGCGCCGCACGCAACTGCGTGATCTCCTGTTCCATTCGGGCAAGCCGGTCGCCCGCAGCCTCGCCTCCCGGCGAAGGATGCACATTGCCCCACTGCAGCGCCGTCGCTCCGGCAAGCGCGATAACGCCGCCCACAAGCCCCGCGGCAAGATGAGAAAATCCACCACCACCCTTCGATGCAGGCGCTTTGCCGGCAGCCGGACGGTTTGACGCCGCTGAGGCCGAGGTCGCCGCCGAAGGCTTTGCCTTGGGCCGTTCGCTAAAGATTTCTTCCGTCTTCATTTCGGCTGTATCCGGCTCTCCCGCAGGCTTCGCGGTCGCTTTCGGCTTGCTGAAATCGCCCACCGGTTCCGCTGGAGGCACTTGTCTTGCAGCAGTGCCCGCAGTGCCCGGCTTCATATTCGCCGATGGTTCTTTCACGCGCTTCACCTGCGATGGATCGAGATCGATCGTAACCGGCTTGCGGATCGGTTTCGAGTGACGCGATGTTCCGGATTTCGCCATGATGCCTCTCGTCTGGGAATGGGACGTTCAGTCAGAAACTTAACAGATAAAAGCGGCAGATGAAGGATTGGTTGCGCTGCAAAAAGGTCAAAGTGACGCGAGAAGATTAAGAAGCGATTGCTCGTCCGGCCTTTCGCTGATCAGCGCGCGCGCCTTCCATTGCTCCGGAAGGCTCTCGGAAATGCGTGAGGAAAGGCATAAAAACCGGGTTTTATTCCAGAAATTTACACTGTTATCCGCAATTTCCCGCCGTTCCACCAGATCGACCAGCGCCTTCGCCGCAAAAGCCGAATAGATCAGCGCGACATCGATCGATACGTCGCCCAATCGCGGACCGATATCGCGATGGCCGATGGCAGCCGTGTCGTAAGTTTCGCAAACCGTAAGCTCCAATCCGGCAGCCCTGGCCTTCGTCTCGAAATCCGGCCGCCGCACCCTGCCCGCGAGATAGAGCACATGCGCGCCGGGCCGCAACACGCTCGAAAGCTTCGTTGCAAGCGCCTCGCCGTCGCCTCCGGCCGCCGTGACTTCGGCAAACCCGGCCGACTTTGCCGCGCCCGCTGTCTTGTGCCCAACCGCATAGGCGGGCAGATACGCAAGACGTTCGATCATGGCCGGATCGGCATGGCGCACCGCATTGACGCTGGTGATCGCCACCGCATCATATTGTCCTGATAGCGTTTCAGTCCCGATAGCCACCGTTTCGCTCAACGGCAGCACGATGGGCAAAAATCCCAGTTCCTCCAGCCGTCTTGCCGTATGCGACGCGCCCGGTTCGGGCCGTGTCACCAATACGCGTACGGCGCCAGCCATTGTTCAAGTCCAGTCGCTGAAGAACTCAGGTCCCGCCTGCGCAAGTAGCCGCTCGGCAGCATCTCGGCCAAGCGCCGCCGCATCGGCGAGGGAACCTTCGCTCTTGATCTCATGCGCCTCTCGTCCGTCAGGCGTCAGGATCATGCCGGAAAAGCTGATTCTATCACCTGACACGTTCGCCAGTGCCGCGATGGGCGTGCGGCACGATCCGTCGAGCCGGGCAAGGAACGACCGCTCGCAGATCAGGGCGATATGGGTTTCGCGATGATCAAGGGGGCCAAGCAGCGCATCAATTCGCGCGTCGCCGATCCGGCTCTCGATGGCAATCGCACCCTGCCCAGGCGCCGGCGGAAAGAAGGCTGGCTCAAGCAGCTCGGTTACGACATGGGCAAGCCCGAGCCGCTTCAGCCCGGCATAGGCGAGAAACGTTGCATCGACCTGCCCCTCTTCCAGCTTACGCAGCCGCGTTTCGACATTGCCGCGAAAATTCACCACCGTGATGTCGGGCCGCACGCGGCGGATCAATGCCTGGCGGCGCAGCGAAGAGGAACCGACCGTCGCGCCCTCCGGTAGATCGGCGAGGCGCTTGACGCTCCGGCCTATGAAGGCGTCCCGCGGATCTTCCCGCTCGAGGAATGCCGCGAGATGCAGGCCTTCCGGCAGAACCGTCGGCATGTCCTTGCTTGAATGGACGGCGATATCGATCCGGCCGTCGCGCAGCGCGTCCTCGATCTCCAGCGTGAACAAGCCCTTGCCGCCCACTTCCGAGAGCGGGCGATCCTGTATCCGGTCGCCGGCTGTCGACATCACCACGATCTCGACGGCGTCATCGCCGAGCCGATGCGCATCCATCAGCCGGCGCCGCGTTTCCTGCGCCTGCGCCAGCGCCAGCGGGCTGCCCCGTGTGCCGATCTTCAAGGATGCTGTTTGCATATGGCGTCGTCCATGATACCGGGTTTCGTGAAAATACCGGGTTGCGAACCTACCTAACCGTCTTTGTCCGCTTGGGCAATGAATGCAGGGTCTAAAACCAAATGCGCGTGCTGGGAATAGAGACAAGTTGCGACGAAACAGCCGCCGCCGTCGTCGAGCGCGATGAGGCTGGCCATGGCCGCATCCTGTCGAACGTCGTGTTGAGCCAGATCGCCGAGCATGAGCCCTATGGCGGCGTGGTGCCGGAAATAGCCGCGCGCGCCCATGTCGAGACGCTGGATACGCTGATCGCGCGCGCGCTCGATGAAGCCGATACACGGCTTGAGGATATCGATGCCGTCGCCGCCACCGCAGGGCCCGGGCTCATCGGCGGGCTGATCGTCGGACTGATGACGGCAAAGGCCGTAGCGCTGGCAACAGGCAAGCCCTTTCATGCGATCAACCATCTCGAAGGCCATGCGCTGACGGCGCGGCTGACCGACAACCTCGCCTTTCCCTATCTTCTGCTGCTCGTCTCGGGCGGCCACACACAGATGATCCTCATACGCGGGATCGGGCAATATGAACGCCTCGGCACCACCATAGACGATGCGCTGGGCGAAGCCTTCGACAAGACGGCAAAGCTGCTCGGCCTGCCCTATCCCGGCGGTCCTGCCGTCGAAAAGGCGGCACAGTCAGGTGACCCCAGGCGATTTGCCCTGCCGCGACCGCTGAAGGGTGAAGCGCGGTTGGATTTCTCCTTCTCCGGCCTCAAGACCGCCGTGCGCCAGGTTGCCACCGAACTCGTGCCGCTTGGCGATCAGGATGTCGCCGATATATGCGCGTCGTTCCAGGCAGCGGTGGCCGACACATTGGCCGACCGGGTGTCGCGCTCGCTCGCCCGTTTCCGCGAGAGTTTTCCCGAAATCGCAGAACCGACGCTGGTGGTGGCAGGCGGTGTCGCCGCCAACAAGGCGCTGCGCGGCGGGCTGGAAACGCTCTGCGCCAAACACGGCTTCCGCTTTCTCGCCCCTCCTCACATCCTGTGCACCGACAATGCCGCGATGATCGCCTGGGCGGGAGCCGAACATGCCGCACAGAGCCAGGGCGATTCCCTAGACATCGCGCCACGCTCGCGCTGGCCGCTCGACCAGGCCGCAACGCCTTTGATCGGCGCCGGACGCCGGGGAGCCAAGGCATGACGAGCGAGGTCGTAAAGGTCGCGGTCATTGGCGGTGGCGCCTGGGGAACGGCACTCGCCACTATGGCGGTGCGCAGCGGCCATCGGGTCGCGCTCTATGCCCGCGATGCCGAGACCATCAATGACATCAACCGAAACAACCGCAACGAGCGCTATCTCCCCGGCATTGAGCTTGCCGCCGGCATCGAAGCCAGCGCCGATGCTGCCGCTACGCTGAGGGATGCAGCCATTATCCTCGCCGCCTTTCCGGCGCAGGCGATGCGCGACGCACTTGGCGCGCTTGCCGCTCAGGTGCCCGCCGCAGCTTCCATCGTCCTCTGCGCCAAGGGAATCGAGCGCTCGACGGGACGCCTGATCTCTGAAGTCGTATCCGAGATTCTGCCCAGCCATACGATATCAGCCCTCTCCGGCCCGAGTTTCGCCACCGACGTGGCGCGCGGCTTGCCGACGGCAGTGACCATTGCCTCGAGCGAGCGCGAGACGGCGGATCGGCTGGCGCTGTTCCTGTCCGGCCCAGCCTTCCGCTGCTATTCGACCGATGATTTGATCGGCGTGGAAATCGGCGGCGCGTTGAAGAATGTGCTGGCGCTCGCAGCTGGCGCCGCCATCGGCCGTGGTCTTGGCGCGAGCGCCCAGGCAGCCCTCGTCACCCGCGGCTTTGTCGAACTGCGCCGTATTGCCCTAGCCATGGGCGCACGGCCCGAAACGGTGATGGGCCTGTCCGGGCTTGGCGATCTGATGCTCACCTGCTCCTCGCCGCAATCGCGCAATTATTCCTACGGCATGGCGCTCGGCGCCGGCAATCGGCTTGACGGCCTCCCTCTCGCCGAAGGTGTCGCAACCGCTCCCATCGCCGCCGAAATCTGCGCCAGGCGCAATATTGACGCGCCGATCGTCACCGCCGTATCCGCCCTTCTCGCGCGGGAACTCACCATAGACGAGGCGGTGACGGCGCTGCTCAACCGACCGCTCAAGACTGAAGACTGACAACTCAAGGAACCCCCGATGCTTTTCGCCATTTTGTGCAACGACAAGCCCGACCATCTGCAACTGCGCCTCGATACCCGCCCGGCGCATCTCGATTATCTGAAGAATCTCGGCGAGAGGCTGAAATTCGCCGGCCCCTTCCTCGGCGAGGACGGCAAGCCGAACGGCAGCCTTGTGGTGGTCGAGGCGGATCATATGGATGCGGCAAAGGCCATCGCGACGAGGGATCCTTACGCTAAGGCGGGACTGTTTGCCTCAGTCGACATCCGCCCATGGAACTGGGCTATCAACAATCCCGCCAATACTTAGAGCATGGTCCCGAAAAGTTGCAGACTTTTCGGATAAGATCATACGGCAACAAAAACTTTGAGCAGGATGCCCGGCTAGGCTTGATTGCATCCTGCTCCGATACCGGGGAAGCGATTCATGGCTTATTGGCTTTTTAAATCCGAGCCGCACAAATGGTCGTGGGAAAAGCAGAAGGCGGTCGGCAACGAAGGCACGCAATGGGACGGTGTGCGCAACTATCTCGCACGCAACAACATGCGTGCGATGCAGCTTGGTGACAAGGGCTTCTTCTACCACTCCAATGAAGGACTGGAGATCGTCGGCGTCGTGGAGGTCTGCAAGCTTGCCCATCACGACACGACGACAGACGACCCGCGCTGGGAATGCGTCGATATCCGCGCCTTCTGCGATGTGCCCCAGCCCGTGACGCTAAAGGCGGTAAAGGCGAATCCGATGCTTGCAAAGATGGCACTCGTCACCTCCATGCGGCTTTCCGTTCAGCCGGTGACCGAGGACGAATGGAAAGAAGTCTGCCGGATGGGCATCCTCGAACCGGCGCCGCAATGACCATTCGGCAGATGGCATGAACCCCGAAGAGCCACTTGATCCCGCAAGCGACCGGACCCGGGCCTTCATTCTTGCCAATACAAGCCTGCAGGCTCCGCCACATGTGCCGGAAGTCATGCTGCATCTCGCCGACGAGGCTCATGATCTCTGGCACCGGACGGAGGAGGAACTTGCCACCATCGGCTTGCCGCCGCCCTATTGGGCTTTCGCGTGGGCGGGCGGCCAGGGCGTGGCGCGTTATATCCTGGATAATCCCGAGACTGTCCGCAGCCGGACCGTACTCGACTTTGCCTCCGGCTCGGGACTGGTCGCCATTGCGGCGGCAAAGGCGGGAGCGGAAAATGTCATCGCCGTCGATATCGATCCTTTCGCCGAGACCGCAATCGCACTCAATGCAGCCGCGAACGCTGTCACGGTCAACGCCCGCATCGAGGATATGATCGCAACCGACAACGGTTGGGACGTGATTCTTGCCGGCGATGTTTTTTACGAACAGCCCTTGGCCGAGCGGCTGGTTCCGTGGTTCTCGGCGCTCCGCCTGCGCGGCGCAACCATTATCGTCGGCGATCCGGGTCGCGCCTATCTGCCGAGGGAAAGGCTTCAGTCCCTTGCGGTCTACACCGTTCCCGTGACACGCATTCTCGAAGATGCCGAGATCAAACGCACCACCGTCTGGGCGTTCATCTAGGCAAACCGTTTCGCTCCCGCCACGCAGAGGACGACGGCGGCAGCCGTCGCCACCATGCCCCAGCCCACCGCCTCATGTGCAACCGCTGCAGCAAGCGCAAGGCCGAAGAACGGTTGCAGCAATTGCAACTGCCCGACAGCGGCGGTGCCGCCCTGTACCAGCCCGCGATACCAGAAGACGAAACCGATCAGCATGCTGAATAGCGAGACATAGGCGAGGCCTGCCAGCGCGGGCCACCCGATACCGTCCCACGAGGCCGGCTGCGTAAAGAGCGCCAGCGGCAGCATCAACGGCAGCGACAGGACCAGCGCCCAGCAGATGACCTGCCAGCCGCCGAGCTTCCGCGACAGCCGCGCGCCTTCGGCATAGCCGAGGCCGCAAACAATGACCGCCGCCAACATCAGTCCGTCACCGAAAGCCGAAGAAACGCTTCCCTGCCCCCAGGCATAGGACGCGACAATCGCACTTCCGCCGATCGAAAAAAGCCAGAACAGTCCGCGTGGCCGCTCGCCGCCGCGTATGACCGCAAAGATCGCGGTGGCAAGCGGCAGCAGTCCGATGAAGACGATGGCGTGGGCCGATGTCATCCCGCGCAGCGCGATCGCCGTCAGGAGCGGAAACCCGACGACCACGCCGAGCGCCACGACGACGAGCGGTAGGAGGTCGCCACGCGCCGGCAGGCGCTGCCTGAACAAGGCAAGCAGCAGCACGGCCAGCACGCCGGCGATGGCCGCGCGCGCCACTGTCAGGAACATGGGATCGATATCGATCACGGCAATTCGCGTCGCTGGCAGCGAGCCACTGAAGATCAGTACGCCAAGAAACCCGTTGATCCAGCCTGCCGTTTTGTCCATTGCGCCTATCCAACCCGTTGCAAAATCATGTACTTGCCTTGCCGGGACAATGATCGGCCTTGCACTCGAACGGCAGAGACAATAACAGTACAATTCTACCGGACTGTACCGGGACAAAAGGAAGTACAGATGTTTGATCAACCCGTCACCAGCGAAAACGCGGCGCGCGGCCCGGCATTCGACGGCCCCAGCCACGGCGAAGTGACGCTCGTCGAAAAAGTGATGGGGATCATCCGCGGGCGCATCGCCGCGCTCAGTCTCTCGCCCGGCGCAAGACTGCCCTCGATCCGCCGTCTCGCCGAAACCATGGGGGTCTCGAAATCGACCGTTGTCGAAGCCTATGACCGGCTCGTTGCCGAAGGCGTCATCCAGTCCCGCCGCGGCGCGGGCTTCTATGTCGCCGGCCGCGCACAACCCTTCTCGCTCGCCGCCGCAAGCCCCCGCCTCGACCGCGAAATCAACCCGCTATGGATCATGCGCCAGTCCCTGGAAGCCGACAGCACGGCGCTCAAGCCGGGTTGCGGTTGGCTGCCGCAGGACTGGCTGCCGCAGGAAGGCATCCGCCGCGCATTGCGGACGCTCGCCCGCGATGATGAAGCCGCCTTTACCGAGTATGGCGATCCTTTAGGGTATGCGCCGCTCCGCCTGCATCTTTCCCGCCGGCTCGCCGAACAGGGCGTGGAAGCGTCGCCCGCCCAGGTGCTGCTCGTTGATTCAGGCACGCAGGCGCTCGATCTTCTCTGCCGTTTCTTTGTCCAGCCTGGCGATGCCGTGCTAGTCGACGACCCCTGCTATTTCAATTTCCAGGCGGTGCTGCGCACGCATCGCGTCCGACTCGTTTCCATACCCTACACGCCCAACGGCCCGGACCTCGATGCTTTCGCGCGCGCGGCGGAGGACCACCGGCCAAAGCTCTATATCGGCAATGCCGGGCTGCATAATCCAACCGGCGGCATGATGAGCCCAGCCACGGCGCATCGGCTTCTCAAGCTCGCCGAACAGCACGACATGATCGTCGTCGAGGACAATATCTTCGCAGATTTCCATGCCGCGCCCTCACCCCTACTCGCCGAACTCGACGGGCTGGAGAGGATCGTCCACATAGGCAGCTTCTCCAAAACGCTGACAGCCGCTGCCCGCGTCGGCTATATCGCCGCCCGCAGCGACTGGATCGACGGGCTGACCGATTTGAAGCTTGCCACCACCTTTGGCTCGAGCGCCCTTTCCGCCCAGCTCGTCCACACGCTCCTGACTGACGGCACCTATCGCCGCCATATCGAAACATTGCGCATCAAGCTCGCCACCGCCATGACCATGACATCGGGGAGACTGAAGGCTGCGGGACTGGAGCTTTGGACCGAGCCGCAGGGCGGCATGTTCCTCTGGGCCCGGCTGCCGGAGGGCATGGACTCGGCCCTGATCGCCCGCCATGCGCTGGAGCGCGGTGTAGTCTTCGCGCCGGGCAACGTGTTCAGCCTGTCGCAAAGCGCGGCGCATTATATGCGGTTCAACGTGGCGCAGTCCGCCCAGCCGCGCATTTTCGAGGTGCTGCACGACGCGATGCGCGCGGCGCTCTAAGCAAGTTCAGGAAAAAGTGGGCCCGGTTTTCGTCCGGGCTTGCGTCCAACAAAAGAAATCTCACCGCAGGACGCGGATCACCGTGCGCTGGTCGATGTGCGGCAACAACCGCGCCATGTCCCCCCGCTTCAATGCGATGCAGCCTTCCGTCGGCAGATAGCCGGGTCGCGCAAGATGGAAGAAAATGGCGCTTCCGCATCCGCGCTTACGGGGGCGGATGTTCCAGTCCAGGACGATGCAGATGTCGTAAAGCCCGTCCTTCCGCCAGAGATTCTCATGGCTTGCCCTGTAGGGCGCATGCACCGGCCTGTTGTAATTGCGGTCGTCAGGCGCATCGCACCAGCCATCATCCCGGCGGACAGCATGAAACGGCAGCGGGGAGAACGCGGCAAGACCTCTGCGCTGCCTATGCCATCCGTAGAGCAGGCGCATCGGCCCGAGCGGCGTAGCGCCGTCACCCTCCCGTTTGAAAGCGCTGATGCCCCCCTTGCCGAGGGCGCAGCGCAACACCAGATTACCCGCAACAAGGAGCCCCTGCGCAGGGTTTCCGGGGCGGGGCCGCACGTTAATCAGCCGCAAGGTCCTGCTCTCAGCCACTCTATTCATCCATCTCCGTCCTGCGGACAACGCAGCTTCCTGCTGCTTTTCCGTTTGAACCCTTCAACTTACTCATCTTAAATGCCATAAAACGTCAATGCCGACGCAACATGACACACGAGGACACGCATGACTGGCCGTACAATTCTGATTGTGGACGATGATGAGGACCTTCGCACGATTCTCGTGGAACAGCTCGAACTCTGCGAAGAATTTCAAATCCTCCAGGAGGAAACCGCCACGAAAGGCATTCAGACGGCCCGCAACGGAACGGTCGACCTGCTAATCATGGATGTTGGCCTGCCCGATATGGACGGGCGCGAAGCGGTCAAGCTCTTACGCAAGGGAGGGTTCAAAGGCCCCGTGATCATGCTGACCGGCCATGACACTGATTCCGATACGATTCTCGGGCTCGAGTCAGGCGCCAACGATTATGTCACCAAGCCTTTCCGTTTCGCGGTCCTGCTTGCGCGCATCCGCGCCCAGCTCCGCCAGCACGAGCAGAGCGAAGACGCCACCTTCACGGTCGGGCCCTATACGTTCAAGCCGGGCCAGAAGCTCCTGATCGACGATAAGGGCGGCAAGATCCGCCTCACCGAAAAGGAAGCGGCGATCATCAAATATCTCTACCGCGCCGGCGACAAGGTCATCGGCCGCGACGTGCTTCTCGAAGAGGTCTGGGGCTATAATTCCGGCGTCACGACCCACACACTTGAAACGCACGTCTACCGTTTGCGGCAGAAAATCGAAAAAGATCCGTCCAATGCAGCGATTCTCGTGACAGAAAGCGGGGGATACAAGCTCGTTCCCTGATGGCTCCGCTCTCAAGAGCGGTGTATTGACCATAATATGGCGCTCGACGATGACATCCGAATTCTTAGCACCGTAGGCTTGTTTGAATCATTCACAGCCGAACAACTGCGGCTGCTTGCATTCGGGGCCGAGCGGCTGGTGCTGCGTGCCGGCCGCGAACTCTTCCGTGAAGGGCAGAGCGCCGATTGCGCCTATGTGGTCGTGTCGGGCAACATCAGCTTGTTCCGCGACGGCGAGGGCGGCCGGGTGACCATCAGGTCCGTCGGCCCTGGCGCCATTCTCGGCGAAATAGCGCTCATCGCCCAGACCACACGGCTGACCGGCGCTTTTGCCGAGGTCGAGACGGAAGTCATTCGTCTCAGCCGCGCCATTTTCCACCGCATCCTCGAAGAATATCCCGAAGTCGCGGTGGCGCTTCACACCCATGTCAGCCGCAACCTGACCGATCTCATCCGGCAGATCGAGAAGCTGTCGCCGCTGTTCAAGGATTGACGCTGATCAGTCCAGTTTGAAATGGGCAATCACCGGCACATGGTCTGAAGGCCTCTCCCATCCGCGCGCCTCACGCAGCACCAGGATTGACGCGAGATCGCTTTCGAGGTCGGGGGATCCCCAGATATGGTCGAGACGGCGACCGCGGTCCGACACATCCCAGTCCTTGGCCCGGTAGCTCCACCAGGTGAAGATTTTCTCCGCAGGCGGAATATGATGGCGCATCAGGTCGCTCCAGCCGCCGATCCTGCGGACCGTCTCCAGCCCTTCGGTTTCGACGGGCGTATGGCTGACGACGCGCAGGAGTTGCTTGTGCGACCATACATCGGTCTCCAGTGGCGCGATATTGAGGTCGCCGACCAGCACCGACGAGCACCCGTCGCCTGTATCAGCAGGGATGGCCTTCATCTCCTCGATAAAGCCGAGCTTGTGGGCGAACTTCGGATTGATCTCCGGGTCCGGTTCGTCACCCCCTGCCGGCACATAGAAATTATGGATGCGCAGGCGCTTCCCGCCCGCGCTCACCACGGCGCTCAGATGGCGGCAGTCACCGATGCCGCAGAACCCGACACGATCAACCTCGCTCAACGGTCGGCGCGAAATGGTGGCGACCCCGTGATAACCCTTCTGTCCGCTGATCGCGATATGATCATATCCCAATGCATGGAACGCAGCATGCGGGAAGAGGTCATCCGGGCATTTGGTTTCCTGCAGACAAAGCACATCCGGCGCCAAATCGCGCAGGAACTGTTCGACCAGCGGCAGGCGCAGGCGCACGGAATTGATATTCCAGGTAGCGATCGAAAAGGGCATGGGGGACAAGCTCGCGCAGGGAAGAATTGCGGGCGACCTTAGCACCCTGCTCCGGAATGGAAACACCGGCAACAGGCCATCCACAGGCTTGGCTCCCAAGCCGCAAGATATCGCCTTCTGCCGATGAGATCAGGCGCTCATTGTTTCCGTTTCATCGCAATGCGGGTGTAATCGATCTTGAACATATCCTTGGCGAAACGCACCCCCTCGCGGACATTGAACACCATCACTGTCGTATCGAGGTTTTGCGCGTCGGTGATCGTCCACTGTTTCAGGGCATAGGTCTTCGGATCGAACATCATGGTGATTTTCGAATCGCCGAAAATCGACTTGTCGCCAAGCACCAGCGTCGTCATATCGGGCTCTTCCTTGATCTGCTTCAGCCTCCCGCCGCCAAGATCGATACGGTCGCCCAGAAGCAGCTTCAACGGCGTCTTGGACAGGGGATAGAGATCCCACGTGTCAAGCTTGCGGTTATTGACGACGACCGATTCGCCATCCGAGATCACCCGGATCGGCGAATTGTTGTAGTTGAAGCGGATCTTGCCCGGACGCTCGATGTAGAAAGTGCCGCCGGTCTGCTCGCCACGCGGGCCGAACTGCACGAATTCGCCCGTCATGGTGCGCACTGCGGAAAAATGATCGGCGATCTGCTGCGCAGCCGAACTGGCCGCCGCACTCGCTTGCGCAGCGGCCGGAGAGGATGCCCCGCCCAGCGGCGGCAGGATCGAAACCGCCATGATGGCACCGGCGAAAACGGCACCACGCGTTAAATTCCGCAGAACCGTTGTAAAAAGCCGCGTTTTTTTCGTTTTCATCGAAAAATGGTCTCCTGTCATCTTGGCATCGACGTTAAAGCGCCAGTTTGACGCGAGTGTGGCGTTTCAACGGGTTATGCTCTCCGTCCGTTCCGCCTCGTCAGAATTCATCGTCCGGTGTGGGCACGAGGATTTCGCGTTTTCCCGCATGATTGGCAGGGCCGACGAGCCCTTCCTGCTCCATACGTTCGATGATCGAAGCGGCGCGGTTGTAGCCGATGCCGAGACGCCGCTGGATATAGCTGGTCGAGACTTTCTTGTCGCGCAGCACCACGGCGACGGCCTGGTCGTAGGGATCGTCCGAATCCTCGAGGTTGGAGTTTCCGGCCGGACCGCTGCCGCCACCGTCGTCCTCATCTTCCTCCTCGGTGATGGCGTCGAGATATTCCGGTACGCCCTGAAGCTTGAGATGCTGGACGACCTTTTCCACCTCGTCGTCGCCGACGAACGGGCCGTGGACACGCTGTATGCGCCCGCCGCCCGCCATGAACAGCATGTCACCCATGCCCAGCAACTGCTCCGCGCCCTGTTCGCCAAGGATGGTGCGGCTGTCGATCTTCGACGTCACCTGGAACGAGATGCGCGTCGGGAAATTGGCCTTGATCGTACCGGTGATGACATCGACGGAGGGGCGTTGCGTCGCCATGATCACATGAATGCCCGCCGCGCGGGCCATCTGCGCAAGCCGCTGCACCGCGCCTTCGATTTCCTTGCCGGCGACCATCATCAGGTCGGCCATCTCGTCGATGATGACGACGATATAGGGCATCGGCTCGAGATCGAGTTCTTCAGTTTCGTAGACAGCCTCGCCGGTGTTGCGGTCGAAGCCCGTCTGCACCGTGCGTGCGATGCGCTCGCCCTTTTTCTGTGCCACTCCGACGCGCTGATTGAAGCCATCGATGTTGCGCACGCCGACCTTGGACATCTTGCGATAGCGATCCTCCATCTCGCGCACGGTCCATTTCAGCGCGACGACGGCTTTCTTCGGATCCGTCACGACAGGCGTGAGAAGATGCGGGATGCCGTCATAGACGGAGAGCTCCAGCATCTTCGGATCGATCATGATGAGGCGGCATTCCTGCGGCGTCATGCGATAGAGCAGCGACAGGATCATCGTGTTGATGGCGACGGATTTGCCTGAGCCGGTGGTGCCTGCGACGAGGACATGCGGCATCTTGGCGATGTCGGCGATGACGGGCTCGCCATTGATGGTCTTGCCGAGCGCCAGCGCCAGCTTGGTTTTGGTCTGCTCGAAATCCCGGCTTGCCAGGATCTCGCGCAAGTAGACCATCTCGCGCTTCTGGTTCGGCAGCTCGATGCCGATGGCGTTGCGGCCCGGCACTACCGCAACGCGCGCGGCGATCGCGCTCATCGAGCGGGCAATATCGTCGGCAAGGCCGATGACGCGGGATGATTTGATACCCGGCGCAGGTTCCAGCTCATAGAGCGTCACCACCGGTCCTGGGCGCACATGAATGATTTCCCCTTTGACGCCGAAATCTTCCAGGACGCCTTCCAGAAGCCGCGCATTCTGTTCGAGCGCATCCTTGGAAAGACTTGCATCGCGAATGACCGCCTTCGGCTCACTCAGGAAATGCAGCGACGGCATCTCGAAAGTGTCTCCCTTGATGAGCGATTGCTGCGCCTCGCGCTGGACACGAGCGCCCGGTTTCGGCGAGGGCGCCTGAGCCTGGACGCGGCCGGTCGCCATCGGTTGCGGTGCAGATGGCCTTTGCGGCGCTGGCTGAGGAGCCCAATCATCCACGTGGGCATCCATATCGGCGCCATCGATGTCGTCATCATCGAAGGGCGGCGTATCGACCCGCTCGCGCCCGCCCTCGAAGCCCGGCTCACGGCGTAGATTGCCATGCGCGCCCGCTCCATGGGCACGTTGCCGGTCGGCTGCCGCATCACCGAACGGATCGCCATCTTCATCATGCCTGCCACGCAATTGGGCGCCGCGCGAAACCAGACGGTGCATCATTGCCCGCGCGCTCAGATACCAATGCGTCACCGCACCGAGCGCCTGGAACCCGCCGCCGCCGTACTCTTCGGCATCCTCGTCGTCCTCATCGACGATTTCTTCCTGGGCCGGCACGCGCGCTTTCGGCCGCGCCGGGCTCGTCAGCGGCTGCACCCGCCCGGTCAGTCCGCTGGCGAAGGCGCAGAGCACGAGCGATGGCACGAGAAGAATGGCCGCGATGACCGACGCGGCAGTGCCGCGCGGGAAACCGCCGAGGAAAATGCCGGGAATTTTCAAGACGAGATCGCCGAACACTCCGCCAAGCCCGATCGGCATCGGCCAGCTCTGGGGCACCGTCAGACAGCTTGCGATCGCGGCAAACAGCAATGCCGCTCCGAACCAGGCGAATATACGCCGAGGCAGCCGGCCGATGCCGCCATGCGCCATCAGCAGAATACCCCAGAAGACGGCGGGCAGCAGCGCGGCAACGCTCGACAGCCCGAAGAACTGCATGGCCAGATCGGAAAACACCGCGCCGGGATAGCCCAGCGCGTTGGTGACCGGATTGGACGTGGCGTGACTGAAACTCGGATCGGCAACGTTCCAGGTTGCGAGCGCCCCCGCGGCGAGTGCGACACCCGTGAGAATCATGAGGCCGAGCAGGATGTCGATCTGCCGGCGGAAAATTCCCGCCAGGCCGAGACGATCACCTCTCATCCTCTCATCCCGAAGCGCATATGAGGGCGAGTATCCTTGCCGCATGAAGCTTTTCCCGAACGCCTTGTCGCCAAAAAGAATTATCTAGTCGCCTGCTCCACGCCTTCCAAAACAGGGATTTGGCCAAAGCGCGGATTCGGTCTGATCCTAGGACAGGGAAGGTTAAGGCGGCATTAACCATGCAGGACGTTGCCGGTGATAAAAGAAAAGGCCCGGAAAACCGGGCCTTGGATTGTTGGATTCCGGTGAGCAGGACGGACGGGGCTATCCCGCCCGCCCATGCTCTGGTGTCCGGCTGTTACTGGACTGTTTCGCCATGCAGGTTGATGTCGAGACCTTCGATCTCTTCCTGTTTGGTCGGACGAAGGCCGACAAGGGCCTTAACGATGTAGAGGATGATCGCGGTAGCGACAGCCGCATAGATGATGGTGAAGATCACACCATAGATCTGCGTACCGACCGAAGCACCCGCTCCCGCTTCATTGATCGCGGCATCGGCGAATACACCAGTCAGGATCGCGCCGACGATGCCGCCGACACCGTGGACGCCGAAGGCATCGAGCGAATCGTCATAACCGAACGCATGCTTCAGCTTGACGGCGGCGATGTAGCAGATCACACCCGAGAGGAGGCCGATGAACAGCGCACCGGTCGGGTTGACGAAGCCGGCGGCAGGCGTGACCGCGACGAGACCGGCAACAGCGCCCGAGATGATCCCGAGGATGCTGGGCTTCTTCGCAACGATCCATTCCGCGAACATCCAGGCAAGAGCGGCGGCGGCGGCGGCGACCTGCGTGTTCAGCATGGCGACACTGGCGAGAGCGTTGGAACCGACAGCGGAACCGGCGTTGAAGCCGAACCAGCCTACCCACAGCAGCGAAGCACCGATGACGGAAAGCACCAGGTTATGTGGCGCCATGTTGACCTGGCCATAACCTTCGCGCTTGCCGATGATGAGAGCGGCAACGAGACCGGCTACACCGGCATTGATATGAACGACGGTGCCGCCGGCGAAATCAAGCACGCCATCGGAAGCGAGGAAACCGCCGCCCCAAACCCAATGTGCGACGGGGACGTAGACCACGATGAGCCAGAGGGCCGAGAACAAAAGCATGGCCGAGAACTTCATGCGTTCGGCGAATGCGCCGGCGATCAGCGCCGGCGTGATGATCGCGAAGGTCATCTGGAACATCACAAAGAGATATTCCGGGATCGTTCCCGTCGCGGAGTTCATATCGATGCCTGAGAGGAAGGCCTTGCTCAAGCCGCCGAGATAGGCGTTGAACGAGCCACCGTCGGTGAAGGCCAGCGAATAGCCGACCACCATCCACAGAATGCTCATAAGGCAACAGATGGCGAAGCTCTGCATGACCGTGGAAAGTACGTTCTTTTTGCGAACCATGCCGCCATAGAACAGCGCCAGCCCCGGAATGGTCATCATCAGCACCAGGGCCGAAGAGGTCAGCATCCAGGCCGTGTCACCTGTGTCGAAGGCGGGGGCGGCAGGTGCGGCTGCATCCTGCGCTATTGCCGAGCCGGCGAAAGCACCCAGAAGGGTAAGCGAGCCGACAGCGGCGCGCATATGTCTATTCAGTGTGAACATCAAAAATCTCCGTCGAACACCGGCTTCAAACGCGTTTGCGTCACAAGTCCCGGCCCAATGCCCCCATAACCAAGTTCCGTGCCAATTCCCCGAAGTGCCACTTAACCCGATGTAAAGGCTGTTTTATTTGAATTCATTCAGTGAAGTTCGGCAACCTGGCCAGACAAGTTGCACAAAAAGCGGTCAACCCCACAAATTATGCCGCTTCTTTAATCGGGTACTGGAAAGGCCCTATGCCCTGCCTAGCCGACCCCGAACTGAACTGAACTGAACTGAAACGAAATGTGGATCGCTTCTCTCAAAGCGCGTCCGTATCGGTCTCACCGGTACGGATCCGCACCGCCTGATCAATGGAAATGACAAATATCTTGCCATCGCCGATCTGGCCGGTTTTGGCCGCGGCGGTGATCGCTTCGACAGTCCTGTCGACGAGATCGGCGCCCACCGCGATCTCGATCTTGAGTTTCGGCAGGAAACTGACGGCATATTCGGCGCCGCGATAGATCTCAGTATGTCCCTTCTGCCGACCGTACCCCTTGACCTCGGTTACGGTCAGCCCCTGAATGCCGATAGCCGTGAGGGCTTCGCGCACCTCGTCCAGCTTGAATGGCTTGATGATCGCCATCACGATTTTCATTGGTCGTACCCCTGCTTTATGCGGTTTTCCCGCGTTCCGAACCCATCTCCGGCACGCTCTGGGCATTCCGGTGACTGCAGAGTTCAATTCAAACTCCGTGCCAATTCGAAAAATAAAACATATCTAATTGAAATAATTATGTTATTCTCAATGTATCCGAATGCGCCATGTGCAGGATGCCCAAAAACTAATCACAATACTTCCATCTTCCTCAAGATGGCGCGCATTTAATCGGTCTCGCGCAGGCGGATAAGGCCTTCCTGCGCGACGGAAGCAACCAGGAAGCCATCCCGCGTATAAATTGAACCGCGGTTGAATCCCCGCGCTCCCGCAGCACTCGGGCTATCCTGCGTGTAGAGCAGCCAGTCATCCAGCTTGCAGGGGCGGTGAAACCACATGGCATGGTCGAGGCTGGCGACCTGCAGATCGCGGTCGAAGATCGAGCGGCCATGCGCATAAAGCGATGTGTCGAGCAGCGTCATATCCGAGATATAAGCGAGGACGGCCGCCTGGATGGCGCGGTTGTCCGGCACGGGGCCGGTCGCGCGTATCCAGACATGTTGTTCCGGCGGCAGTTTCTCTCGCGAGAAATAATGCGCGAGCGAGACCGGCTTCATCTCGATCGGCCGATCCCGTTCCCAGTATTTGCGCACATTTTCCGGCGCCATATGAAGATATTGCTCCTTCAATTGCCGGTCGCTCATCAATTTCTCCGGTGGCGGAATATCCATCGGCATAGGCTTTTGATGATAAAGCCCTTCCTCCTCCACCTGGAACGAGCATGATAGCGAAAATATCGCATTCCCATGCTGGACGGCAACGACGCGTCTGGTCGTGAAGCTCGACCCATCGCGAATGCGATCCACCTCGTAGATAATCGGCACGGCCGGATCGCCGGGACGCATGAAATAGGCATGCAGCGAATGGACATCGCGGTCTTGTCCGACAGTGCGTTGCGCCGCGACCAGCGCTTGTCCAATGACCTGACCGCCAAACACCCGCTGCCACCCGACCTGCGGGCTGCGACCGCGAAATAGATTGTGCTCAAGCGTCTCCAGGTCGAGTATGGACAGAAGCTCTTTCATGGCTTCGGACATGGATCATTTGCCTTCCACAGTGGGTTTTCTACATTCCGCTTCAACAGGAACGGCATGCCATGTCAAGATGACGCAGGCGAGGTTGACCCCGATGGAGCACATCCCGAAGGAACGTCACGGAAATTGCGGACGTTGACAGATGTTTCGGATAAGATCATGCACGCCTGAAAAATGACTGACTTGGGCACAAGGCTTGGGCTCGGCTCAGGGCCAGATTTCAAGAAAGGCCTGATCTTTCAGAAAAGGCCCGATCGTTAAGGGAAGGAATCAAGCGATGACCGGCCAAACCTCCACCCGAATTTCATCAAGCCCCACAGACGAAACGGCACCAATCGACGTGCTGGTCGCAGGCGGCGGCTATGTCGGGCTGGCGACAGCAGTGGCGGTCAAAGCCGCCGCGATGCATCTGCGTGTCATGGTCATCGATGCCTCCCCTGCCGGAAGCTGGAGACAGGATCCGCGGGCTTCGGCCATCGCCGCCGCCGCGTCCCGCATGCTCAACCGGTTGGGTTGCTGGCAGTCGATCCTTGCCGAAGCGCAGCCGATCACTGAAATGATCGTCACGGATTCCAGGACATCCGATCCCGTCCGCCCGGTCTTCCTGACCTTCGATGGCGAAGTCGGACCGGGTGAGCCTTTCGCGCACATGATCGAGAACCGGGTTCTCAACACGGCGCTTCACGCCAAGGCCGGAGAGCTCGGCGTGGAGATCATCGAAGGGGTCGGCGTTGATGGTTTCGACGTGCGCGCAAATACCGTCTCCATTCACCTGAGCGACGGGCTCGCTCTCGAAGCACGGCTTCTCGTAGCCGCCGACGGCGTGCGCTCCAGGCTGCGCGACCGTGCCGGCATCAAGACGGTGCAATGGGATTACGGCCAGTCAGGCATCGTCTGCACCGTCCACCATGAGCGTCCGCACAATGGCCGCGCCGAGGAGCATTTCCTGCCGGCTGGCCCCTTTGCCACCCTGCCGCTTAGGGGCAACCGTTCTTCCCTGGTCTGGACCGAACGCACTCGGGATGCCGAGCGGATCGTCAACCAGGATGATTTCCTGTTCGAAGCAGAACTCGAGCAACGCTTCGGCCATCGGCTGGGCGAGATCAAGGTTGAAGGCCCGCGCCGCGCCTTTCCGCTTGGGCTGATGCTGGTGCGCGAGTTCGTTAAGCCGCGCTTTGCATTGGTGGGCGATGCCGCCCACGGCATTCATCCGATTGCCGGCCAGGGCCTTAATCTCGGTTTCCGCGATGCTGCGGCACTCGCCGAAATCATCGTAGAGACCGATCGGCTCGGCCTCGACATCGGCTCCTTCGCCGCTCTTGAACGCTATCAGGCCTGGCGACGTTTCGACACAGTTCAGATGGGCGTCACGACCGACCTGCTGAACCGGTTGTTCTCGAACGATATCACGCCGGTGCGTGCCATTCGCGATATCGGCCTCGGCCTCGTGGACAGGATGCCGAAGATGAAGCAGTTCTTCATCCGCCAAGCAGCGGGACTAACGAAAAACACTCCGCGGCTGCTGCAGGGCGAGGCGATCTGACCCTGAAAACATGCGCTGGTAGCTGCCGGCGCGCATACTTATATCCAGCCTGCAATGGGACAACTCTTCTCAAGGAAGGAGACCGGAAATGGACAGGAAAGCAACGGCAATCTGGAAAGGCGGACTCACCGACGGTTCGGGCACACTCGATTCCCAAAGCGGCGCCTTGAATGAACTTCCCTATAATTTCAAAGCGCGCTTTGAAGACGAGAAAGGCACCTCCGGGACAAATCCCGAAGAATTGCTCGCTGCGGCACATGCCGGTTGCTTCGCCATGCAGCTTTCGCATTTTCTCGCCGAAAACGGCACACCGGCGCAAAAGCTTGAGGCGACGGCAGCAATCACCGTCAATCCGGCTTCCGGCGGCGGCTTCGAAATAACCAAAAGCGCGATAACGCTGGTCGGCACCGTCCCAGACATCAACCAGGACGATTTCCGCAAATTGGCGCAGCAGGCCAAGGAAGGCTGCCCCCTTTCAAAGGCGCTCGGCGCGATCGAAATCACCCTCGACGCAAGGCTCGCCTGACCGACTGCTTTTCCCGTTATTTCTCATCCCGAAGGCCTTGCGGAGCACCCTCACTCCGGAAGGTGACAGACGGCCTCGATATTGTGTCCGTCCGGATCGATGACGAAAGCAGCGTAGTAATCGGGATGGTAGTGTTCGCGGATACCGGGCGCGCCATTGTCGCGCCCGCCCGTGGCAAGCGCCACCTGATAGAAGCGGTCCACCTCGGTGCGCGTGCCGGCCGAAAATGCGACATGGAGCGTGCCTTGCAGACCCGCACCGCGTTGCGCGCCGATCCAGAATTCCGGCTTGCGGTTGCGGCCATAGCCGACCCAATCGCCGAACTCCATGACACTCTCTATCCCGAGAGGCCGCAGCGCAGCGTCATAGAAAGTCCGCGATTTTTCCATGTCCGAGATATTGAAACCGATATGGTCGAGCATCCGCTTCCCTCTTCTCGGCTCATTATAGCCCGATAATCACGCTACAGCCAGATATGGGCGCCGCAACAACCGGATGGCGGATCAGACCCGCCGCTCCACCATCATCTTCTTGATCTCGGCGATCGCCTTGGCTGGGTTCAACCCCTTCGGACAGGTCTGGGCACAATTCATGATCGTGTGGCAGCGATAAAGCCGGAACGGATCTTCCAGATTGTCCAGCCGCTCGCCCGTTGCCTCATCGCGGGAATCGATCAGCCAGCGATAAGCCTGCAAGAGCACGGCGGGGCCGAGATAGCGCTCGCCATTCCACCAGTAGCTCGGGCACGATGTCTGGCAGCAGAAGCACAGGATGCATTCGTAGAGTCCGTCGAGCTTTGCGCGGTCGTCATGGCTCTGCAGCCATTCCTTGGCGGGCTCCGGAGAAACCGTCTTCAGATAGGGATCGATCGATGCGAGCTGCGCGTAAGGCACCGTCAGGTCCGGCACCAGATCCTTCACGACGGGCATATGCGGCAGCGGATAAACCTTTACGGTGCCACCGATCTCCCCCATGCCCTTCGTACAGGCAAGTGTGTTGGCGCCGTCGATATTCATCGCGCACGAGCCGCAAATGCCTTCGCGGCAGGAGCGGCGCAGTGTCAGCGTCGGATCGACATTGTTCTTGATCCACAAAAGCCCGTCGAGCACCATCGGACCGCAATCGTCGAGATCGACATAATAGGTGTCCATGCGCGGATTTTCGTCGTCATCCGGCGACCAGCGGTAGATCTTGAATTCCTTCAGATTGTTGGCGCCTTCGGGCCGCGCCCAGACGTGGCCGGGCTTGACCTGCGAATTCCTGGGAAGTGCCAGTTCGACCATTGCTCTATCCCTTAGTAAACGCGCGCCTTGGGCGCGATCTTGGCGAGGCTGATGCCGCCTTCCGCTTCCGGAACCAACGGATCGATATGGACGGGCCTGTAGCCGAGCGTGACCTCGCCATCCGGGCTCAGCCAGGCGAGCGTATGCTTGCGCCAGTTCACATCGTCGCGGTTCGGATAATCCTCATGCGCATGCGCGCCGCGGCTTTCCTTGCGCGCCTCCGCCGAAACCACAGTGGTAAGCGCGTTGGCCATCAGGTTTTCCAGCTCCAGCGTCTCCACCAGATCGGAATTCCAGATCATCGAGCGGTCCGTGACCTTGATGTCGGACAGCTCGTGCCAGATCTTCTCCATGCGGTCGCAACCCGCTTTCAGCGATTCCGACGTGCGGAAGACAGCCGCCTCCTCCTGCATGGTGCGCTGCATCCGGTCGCGCAGCTTCGCCGTCGGCGTGTGGCCATCGGCAAAGCGCAGCTTGTCGAAGCGGTCCATGATCTTTTCTACCGCGCCCTCGTTGATATCGGGGATACTGGCGGCACGGTCGATCACTTGGCCGGCGCGGATCGCCGCAGCGCGCCCGAACACCACCAGATCGATCAGCGAGTTGGAACCGAGTCGGTTGGCGCCGTGCACGGAAGCGCAGCCCGCCTCGCCGACGGCCATCAGGCCGGGCTGGATGCGGTCGGGATTTTCGGCAGTCGGGTTGAGCACTTCGCCCCAATAATTGGTCGGAATGCCGCCCATATTGTAATGAACCGTCGGCAGGACCGGGATCGGTTCCTTTGTCAGGTCGACGCCCGCGAAGATCTTCGCCGATTCCGAAATGCCGGGAAGCCGCTCATGCAGCACCGCCGGATCGAGATGATCGAGGTGCAGGTAGATATGATCCTTGTTCTTGCCGACGCCGCGCCCTTCGCGGATTTCCATCGTCATGCAGCGCGAGACCACGTCGCGAGAGGCAAGATCCTTTGCCGACGGCGCATAGCGCTCCATGAAGCGCTCGCCTTCGGAATTGACGAGATAGCCGCCTTCACCGCGCGCGCCCTCGGTGATGAGGCAGCCGGCGCCGTAGATGCCGGTCGGATGGAATTGCACGAACTCCATATCCTGCAGAGGAAGACCTGCCCGCGCGACCATGCCGCCGCCGTCGCCGGTGCAGGTATGGGCTGAAGTGGCAGAGAAATAGGCGCGGCCATAGCCGCCGGTCGCCAGCACCACCATCTTCGCCGCAAAACGGTGAATCGTCCCGTCATCGAGGTTCCAGGCGACGACGCCGGTGCACACACCGTCGGTCATGATCAGGTCAAGGGCGAAATATTCCACGAAGAACTGCGCGTTGTTGCGCAGGCTCTGGCCGTAGAGCGTGTGCAGGATCGCGTGGCCGGTGCGGTCCGCCGCGGCGCAGGTGCGCTGCACCGGCGGCCCGTCGCCATAGTTCATCATATGGCCGCCGAAGGGACGCTGATAGATCTTGCCCTCCTCGGTGCGCGAGAACGGCACGCCGTAATGCTCGAGCTCATAGACGGCGGCCGGCGCCTCGCGCGCCAGATATTCCATCGCGTCCGTGTCACCCAGCCAGTCCGATCCCTTGACGGTATCGTACATATGCCACTGCCAGGAATCCGGGCCCATATTGCCAAGTGAAGCCGCGATGCCGCCCTGCGCGGCAACCGTATGCGAGCGTGTCGGAAACACTTTGGTGATGCAGGCTGTCTTCAGGCCCTGTTCGGCCATGCCCAGCGTCGCGCGCAGCCCCGCGCCGCCCGCGCCCACCACCACGACATCGAATTTGTGATCGACGAACTGATAGGATTTGCCGTTTCCGGCCTGGCCTGCGCTTGCTGCCGCGCTTTTCTCTGTCTGAGCCATGCTGGCTGTCAACCTCCGAAGCTGAGCTTGAGGATCGCGAAAATGCAGGCGACGCCGACCGCCACCGCAAAGAATGTGTTCAGCATCACGAGGACGACCTTGAGGCCTTCGCTATGCACATAGTCCTCGATGATGACCTGCATGCCCAGGCGCATGTGATAAAGCGCCGACAAAAGCACCAATATCAGCACAAGCACCGTCAGCGGATGCGAAAGCGCGGCCCGGACCTCATGGAAGTCGGCGCCGTGCAGCGAAGCAATGAGGCCGACGAAAAACAGCATCAGCGGCACGTTGGCGACCGCAGTCAGGCGCTGGCGCCAGAAATGCTCGGTACCTTCCTTGGCGGAACCAAGCCCGCGAACCTTGCCGAGAGGCGTACGCATATTGCTCATGATCTCATCCCTTCAGCGCAGCAGATAGCCGGCGATCCAGACGAGGAGCGTCAGCGTGACGGAGGCGATCACCGTCACCCAGGCGATCTTTGAAGCCGTATGCTTTTCAAGACCGGCCCCAGTATCCCAGATCAGATGGCGGATGCCACCCAGCATGTGGTGCAGTAGGGCCCAGGTATAGCCGAAGAGCACCAGCCGCCCGAACCAGGAACCGAAGAACGCATTGACCAGGTTGAAAGTGTCTTCGCTCGTCGCAGCGGCCACCAGCCAGAGGGCGACCAGCAGCGTGCCGAAATAAAGCGCGCCTCCCGTGACACGATGCAGGATCGACATCGTCATGGTGATCGGCCATTTGTAGACGCTGATATGCGGAGAGAGTGGGCGTTGGCGGGTGGCTGTCGGTCTCGTCATGGCTCCCCCAGAAATGGTTTCCCAGTTTGTCCGGGCCCGGTTTTCCCGGCAAGCGCCAAACGGATTCAGCCTTGCCCGGATAGGTTTGGAGCACGATCCCGAAAAGCGATGCCTTCCGGAAGATCGCGCGTTGATTGAACTTAGAGCGTTGCCCGCGTGGGCCGCGCTCCAAATGCGGCAGGATCGTGATCAACGACCTTTATGGTCGCGTATCTACTGCTCTTTTTGCACCGCGTCAAAGCCAGTTGATATTTCCGCTCCAAGCATTTGGTCGCACGTGCCTCAAGCGCGCGTGCATAGGCGCGCTTCAATCGTTTGAACAGGCCAAAGCTGGCTGAAACCAAGCCATGCGATCAATTTCGAACGCGAAAAATTTACCGGCAGTTATTGCGCGCCAAACCGAATCACAAAGCTGGTCCACTCCGCGGCGGCAGCCATCTGTTCATAAAGCTTGCGTCCGTCTTCGGGCTGGCGCGGCGCATTGAGGATGAGTTTCGACCAGCTGCGCTCCTCCGCCTTGTCGGCCAGGACGTCGATCAGGGCCTTGGCGATTCCCTTGCCGCGATGGTCGTGATGCACATAGATGTGATCGACCTGGCCGGCGCGCATGCCCGAAACCGGCTCCGGCAGATCGTAGAAAATGACGAAACCGACAAGGACGCCATCCAGCCTGGCGCCGGCGATCTCCGCTGCGCGATCCTGCAGCAGCTTTTCGGCATAATATTCATCCGGGCGGCGCGGCGCGCCCCGCTTTAATGCCTGCGCGTAGCTCGCAAGCAGGGGCGCGAATTCATGGGCATCACGCAGATGCAGAAGCGAGATGTCGACGGCATGGGCGGCTTGGTCATTCGGCATCGGACGTGATCCTCCATCGGTTCTGCATCGGCTCATATGATGTCATCGATACCCGTCTCCCCGTCAACCCCTCTCGCCCAAACGTAAAGAACAGGTTAATATGAGAACGCGGTGGCCCGGACGGAAGGAACGCGGATGGCTGAATTACCCCGGATCCTCATTGCGGCATCCCATATGCCCTTCGCGCTTTGCGCCGCGATTTTCATTTTAGCGGTTCAGCCAGCCCATGCTGATGAAATGAATGGTGCGAAGATCATCCTCGTGGGCACAAACCTGCGGGCCGACAGGATCGTCGGACCTGCTGGTTCCCCTATTTCCAACGAGGACACAGAGGATAATGGCGTTCGGATCATCCGCCCACCAAATCATCCCTCAGTGAAGGCGGTCGTTCCCGCTGCCAATAAATCGTGCGAAAGTGCCGTAGTCCTGAGGGGACGCGGCTTCATGTATGGCATCTCCAGGAACGAAACGCCGGTGCTGGACCATGCGCAGTGCGGGCAGTGAGCCGGTAATCCCCAAGATCAAACCGCATGCCCGCTTGGTGGAGGGCGCAACTCGACGACTTTGCTCCTCTCCACAGGCAGCAACGCCAGCCGCACGCAATTGCGCCCGCTTTTCTTGGCCTCGTAGAGCGCACTGTCCGCGCGGCGCATGAGATCGGAAAGCGCGTCGCCGTTCTTCAGCTCTGCAACGCCAAAACTCGCGGTGAAGCGGCTTTCCGCCGGCAGGCCCGCAATCGGCCGGCTGGAAAAATTGCTTCGCGCCTTCTCCGCAAACAGACGCGCCGTGTGGATGCCCATGCCGGGGAGCAGGATCGCGAACTCCTCGCCGCCGATACGCGCCACGATATCGCGTTCCGATGCTATTTCCCTGAGATTAGCGGCGAAAGCGCAGATGACGCGATCGCCCAACCCATGGCCATAGGTGTCGTTGATCATCTTGAAGTTGTCGAGGTCGCTGACGACGAGCGAAAGCGGCAGGCGCAATCGCTTCGCCTGCGCAATGGCAGCGTCGCTCCTGACTTCAAAGCCACGACGGTTCATGAGACGCGACAACACGTCGGTTTCCGAGCGTGACGACATGTCCGCCATCAGGTCGCCCGTCAGGATCACCAGCATGAGTAGGCCGTTGGCGACGGAAAGCGCCGCACCGATCGTCTGCGAGTAAAGCGCATATTCCGTATGGATATAATCCTGCGGATTGACGCCCATGCCGCCGGATGCGATCGCCAGATACGGCTTAAGCAGGAAATGGGCGGCGCTGGCAAACAACACGGCGAAAAGCAGCATGTCCACGACACCGCGTGCCCGCGACTTCAAGACGATGTAATTGCAGAAGCAAATGGCGGCGAAATATGGCGCCTGGTAGAGCAGCATGCCGGCCAGCGTTACCCGGGCGATGTCATAAATCGAATAGATCAGGGTCAGCGAAATCACGAACAGGACCGCAAGCCCCGTCCAGGGCACCTGCACCTGATATTTATACGCCATGCCGATGGCCGAGCAGATCAGCGCGCACAGGAAGGTGCTGAATGCCAGCATGTAGCCGATCTTCGGATTGCCGATCCACGGCACCAGAAGCTCGGCGCCAAAATTCAGCATGGCGAAAACGAATGCCAGTGCGAAAAGGCGTGCCGAAATATAGGCTTTTTCATAGACGGCGATGCTGAGGAAAGCGATGGCGAAGAGCCCGGCAACAACCATGTTGATGGTGAGAATAAAGTTTGCGCCGCTCATACGATGAATTGTTCCCGCTTGTGAAAAGCTTGCTCCCACCAGAACAAAAAGATGTTAATTGCGGCCTGCTGGCGAATAAAATGGTGCGCAAAAAAGCCTATCGCCTGCGAAATTGGTAAAAAATGCGCAAAAAAACCGCATCATGTATCGGTCCGGGCTTTCGGTAAGCCCGGACATGCAGGTTCGAGAGTTCATGCTGCCTTGATCCCTGCAGGACGCAAGGCCCGTGAAAGGCTATTGCCAGTCCCGGATATCGACGAAATGGCCCGCGATCGCTGCCGCCGCCGCCATGGCCGGCGAGACGAGATGCGTGCGGCCCTTGAACCCCTGCCGGCCCTCGAAATTGCGATTTGACGTCGAGGCGCAACGCTCGCCCGGCTTCAGCCGGTCGTCGTTCATGGCAAGGCACATCGAGCAGCCCGGCTCACGCCAGTCGAAACCCGCTTCCCTGAAGATCTTGTCGAGACCCTCGGCCTCCGCCTGTTCCTTGACGAGACCCGAACCCGGCACGATCATCGCGCTGACACTCGATGCCACTTTGCGGCCTTCGACGACCTTGGCGACTTCGCGCAGATCCTCGATGCGGCCATTGGTGCACGAGCCGATAAAGACGCGGTCGAGCTTGATGTCGGTGATCCTGGTTCCGGGCTTCAATCCCATATAATCGAGCGCGCGCTGCTTTGATGCCCGCTTAGTCTCGTCGGCGATATCCTCGGGATTAGGCACTTCGCCGGTCACGGCGACGACGTCTTCCGGCGACGAGCCCCACGAAACGATCGGCGGCAGATCGGCGGCGTTGAGCGTGACGATCTTGTCGAAATGCGCCCCCTCGTCCGACTGCAGCGTCTTCCAATAGGCGATGGCCTGCTCGAGTTGCTCGCCCTTCGGCGCCCGGGGCTTGCCTTTGATATATTCAAAAGTGGTTTCGTCGGGCGCGATCAGGCCCGCACGGGCGCCGCCCTCGATCGACATGTTGCAGATGGTCATCCGGCCTTCCATCGAGAGCGCACGGATCGCCTCGCCGGCATATTCGATGACATAGCCGGTGCCGCCTGCCGTACCGATCTCGCCGATGATCGCGAGGATGATGTCCTTCGCGGTCACTCCGGCCGGGAGCTGGCCATCGACACGCACCAGCATGTTCTTCGCCTTGCGCTGGATCAGCGTCTGGGTGGCAAGCACATGCTCGACTTCCGATGTGCCGATACCATGCGCCAGTGCACCGAATGCGCCGTGCGTCGAGGTATGGCTGTCGCCGCAGACGATCGTCATGCCGGGCAGCGTGAATCCCTGCTCCGGTCCGATGATGTGGACGATGCCCTGGCGGATATCGGTCTCCGAATAATATTCCACGCCGAAATCGGCTGCGTTCCTGGCCAGTGCCTCGACCTGGATCCGGCTTTCCTCGTTCTTGATACCGTTCTTGCGGTCGGGCGAGGTCGGCACGTTGTGGTCGACGACGGCGAGCGTCCGCTCCGGATGGCGCACCTTGCGTCCGGTCATGCGGAGCCCTTCAAAGGCCTGCGGCGACGTCACCTCGTGAACGAGATGGCGATCGATATAGAGGAGGCAGGTGCCATCCGGCTGGCTATCGACCAAATGATCGTCCCAGATCTTGTCATAAAGGGTGCGAGGTGCGCTCATTGTTCATATCCGTTCTTAAAGTCAAAGCAGGGGAAAGTGGGTATGGCCAAAAGGCTTGGCCTAAGCCTGGGCCGTGCTCAGCTAAGAAGGCTGTTAAGCGCCCCGGAAATTCGCGCGGAAAAGCGCTGCGGCAGACGCTTGCGGTCCTGCAGCACGATAATTTTCCGCCCGATCCATCCATCAAAGGAGTTCATGCTGCGTTCTTTATCAATTTTTCCGCTTTCAGGCAATAAAATTGAAAAGCGAAGAACCTTCTTCCGCCCGCGATCCTGTCGCAGCCTCTTTCGAGACATTGCAAGGGATGTCCGCTTCACTGAGCGCTATTCCTCACCGCAAGAAAAAGGCGGCCCGAAGACCGCCTTGCGAGAACTCTGTGGTTTGCGGCTTATTCGGCCGCAGTCTTTTCAGCCTTGCCGGTTTCCGGAACCACCGCGCCCTTGGTGGGCTTGCGGTAGTCCTTCTTCTCGGAAATGCGGGCTGCCTTGCCGGTCAGGCCGCGCAGATAATAGAGCTTGGCACGACGCACCTTGCCGCGGCGGACGAGTTCGACGGCTTCCACCAGCGGTGAATAGACCGGGAATACGCGCTCGACGCCTTCGCCATAGGAGATCTTGCGAACGGTGAAGTTCTCATGGATGCCGGCGCCGGCACGGGCGATGCAAACGCCTTCGTAAGCCTGTACGCGGGTACGGGTGCCTTCCGTGACGCGCACCTGCACGCGGACGGTATCACCAGGCTTGAAATCAGGGAATGTACGCTTTTCTTCGATCTTGGCGGCCTGCTCGGCCTCGATCTGACGAATGATGTCCATCGTCCGGGTCCTTCTCGTTCTTTTCGAACAGTCAGAGCGCTCGACACTTGCTGCACAGTCTCATTGCCGTGCAGCTATGCCTTTTTCGAGGCAGGAGCGTGTTCACCATTCATTGGTTGGCGGATCTCGGGATTTTTCCCTGAGTTGGCGGGGCAATACACTATCGAGCGTATTTAATCAACTGCCGAAACGCTGTCTCTCGTGGGTGCCCTGAACAGGCGGGCTATTTCTCCGATTTCGCTTCCAGATGCGCCTTCCACAGATCGGGCCGTCTATCCCGGGTGATCCGCTCCGCCTGGGCGCGTCGCCATTTATCAATCGCGCCGTGATTGCCGGAGGTCAGCACATCGGGAATGGACCGCCCTTCCCATTGCTGTGGACGGGTATAATGCGGATGCTCGAGTAGCCCCGTTTCGAAACTCTCCGTCTCGCCGGATTGTTCATTTCCCATCACACCTGGCAAAAGCCGGATCACCGCATCGAGAAGCACCAAGGCCGCGACTTCTCCGCCGGAGAGGATATAGTCGCCGATCGATATCTCTTCGAGATCGCGCCCCTCGATGACCCGTTCATCGACGCCTTCGAAGCGTCCGCAAAGGATGATCGCGCCCGGCCCTTCGGCAAGCGATCGCACCCGCTTCTGGGTCAGCGGCTTGCCACGCGGGCTCATCAGCAATCTTGGCCGCTCATCCGCCACGCTATCCCCATCCATCACGCTATCAATGGCCCGCGCCACCACATTGGCCTTCATCACCATGCCCGCGCCGCCGCCTGCCGGCGTGTCGTCTACCATGCGGTGTTTACCTTCCGCGAAATCGCGGATCTGCACCGTCTCCAGCCGCCATTTTTCCTCAGCCAGTGCCTTGCCGGCCAGCGAAATGCCAAGCGGACCGGGGAACATTTCCGGATAAAGCGTCAGGATGGTCGCACGGAAACTCATTTGGGCTCCCGCCTGTCCCGTCCCTTGTCCCGTTGCCCGCCATCTTTTCCCCTGCCTGGATTGCCCGGACTTCCCGGTTCATCGGAAGTGTCGTCATCGGCAACGAGGCCTGCGGCGACTGGATCGACCGTGAGCCGTCCGCCCTTCATATCGATGTCGGGCACGGCGCTTTGCGTGAACGGGATGAGATAGGGCTTGCGCCCCGGCGTGCTCAATTCAACGAGGTCGCCGCCGCCGAAATCGTAAATGCCGGTCACCCGCCCGATCACTGCGCCTTCGAGATCAGTCACTTCCAAGCCGATAAGATCGGCATGGTAGAACTCATCCTCGTCGAGTTCCTCCGGCAATTGCTCCCGGCTGATGAACAGGGCAGTGCCGTTCAGCTTCTCCGCCGCATTGCGGTCGTTGACGCCCTTGAACCGCACCACGACGACGGTTTTCGCCTCGCGGATCTCCATGATTTCATAGCTGCGGCCGGTTTGATCATAAAGAAGCCCATATTCGCCGAGCGCCAGGGGATCGCCGGTAAACGTCTTGACCCGGACTTCACCGCGCGTGCCATGGGGCGCGCCGATCACGGCGAGTTGGACTGGATTTTCTGGTTGGGGCATGCGTTTTCCATCATTGCGCCGATTTGTCTGCGTTTGGCATTACCCAATCCCGGGCAAAACGCCAAGTGGCAACCACTCTGTAACATCTCGCTGGCATGGTCGAGGCTTGATTGCCAAGAGCGAGCCCGATGACAGCCAGACCCGCAGCGACGGAATTCCTCGTGCCTGCGCGCGCCGACCTTCTGGCGGCGCGCGAGGAATGGCTGAATTCGTTGAAAAATGCCCGACGTCTCTCGCACAACACGCTTGAAGCCTATGAGCGCGACACAAGGCAGTTCCTGCAATTCCTGACCGGCCATCTGGGTGGCCCACCCTCGCTGAAGGATGTCAGCGCCCTGCGCGTTGCCGATCTGCGCTCTTTTCTGGCCAACCGGCGCAATGGCGGCGCCGGCGCGCGCACGCTCGGGCGTGGCCTTGCCGGCATCCGCTCCCTGCTCCGCCATCTGGAGAAGCGCGGCCTTGCCAATGCCGCCGGCGCCGGTGCGATGCGCGCGCCACGCCAGCCGAAATCGCTCCCGAAGCCTCTCACCGCCATCGATGCGAAACGCGTCGTCGATGCGGGAGAACAGCTTGCGGAAGAACCATGGATCGCCGCGCGCAATGCCGCCGTGCTGACGCTGCTTTATGGCTGCGGCCTGCGCATTTCCGAAGCGCTGGGCCTCGATGCCGGCGATCTCGGCGACAACTCCGCCCGCTCGATCGCCATCAAGGGCAAGGGCAACAAAACCCGGCTGGTGCCGCTCTTGCCCGTCGTCCACCGCGCGGTCGATGCCTATCGCCGGCTCTGCCCTTACGATCTTGCGCCGGGCACTTCGCTTTTCCGTGGCGCCAAGGGCGGAGCATTGCAGCCGGCGATCATCCAGCGCGAGATGCAGAAGCTGCGCAGTGGCCTCAGCCTGCCTGACACGGCCACGCCGCACGCGCTGCGCCACTCCTTCGCCACGCATCTTCTCGCAGGCGGAGGTGACCTGCGCACCATCCAGGAACTCCTCGGCCACGCCAGCCTTTCCACGACGCAGATCTATACCGGCGTCGATACCGACAGGCTTCTGGAAATCTATGACAAGGCCCATCCACGCGCATGACATGCGTTCGAATGGCGCATTTTCGTCTAATATCACGGTAATCTTTCACCAATGAAAACGGCTTCGCCCCGCGCACGTACCGACCGCATCGCCGATCATGCGCTGAGAATCGTCCTCGCCTTGCACCTGCTTCTTTTCCTGTCGTTTGCCCTCGCGCTTGCGACCGCCGCTGCAGCCAGGGCAGAAACGACCGCCTGCACCGGCAAGGATCTGATCGTGAAACTCGCCCGCGATCATCCGCAAAAGCTTGCCGCAATCCGCGCCGAGGCGGAAGCAACCCCCAATGGCGACGGGCTCCTGTGGAAGGTCGAGAAGGACGGCGTCGCGCCTTCCTATCTTTTCGGCACCATGCATCTGGCCGATCCGCGGGTCGCCAATCTTTTGCCTGAAGCCAGCAGGGCATATGACGCCTCAACGACGGTGGCCATCGAGACCGTCGAAATTCTTGATCCACAAGCCCCCGCCAAGGCCATGGCCGAGCGCCCGGACCTCATGATGTTCACCGACGGCAGGACGCTTGAGAAACTGCTGCCCGCCGACAAGATCGACGGCGTCCGCGCTGCGCTCGCCAAACGCGGCGTTCCGCTTGCTGCCGTCTCCCGGATGAAGCCGTGGATGCTGACCAGCATGGTGGCGATGCCAGCCTGCGAGATGGCCCGCAAGAAAGCCGGCGCCGCCTTTCTCGACCTCAAGCTTGCGAAGGATGCCAAGGCGCAGGGCAAAAACGTCCAGGGGCTTGAGACGATTGTCGAGCAACTGGACGCCATGGCCTCACTGTCGCTCGACTTTCACATCAAGGGGTTGGTCGAGACGCTGGCGCTGGGCAGCCGCTTGGACGATATGTACGAAACCATGCTGGTCCTCTACACCAAGGGCCGGATCGGCATGATCATGCCCATGCTGCAATCGTTTGCGCCAGATGATGGCAAGCCCGATGACGGCTATGCCGCTTTCGAGCAGAAGATGATCGATGCACGCAACGCTGTCATGGCCAGCCGCGCCGTCCCGATTCTCGATAAAGGCAACGCCTTCATCGCCGTGGGGGCATTGCATCTGCCCGGCGACAAAGGCCTAATCGAGCGCCTGCGCGCCAAGGGCTATCGGATAAGCGCGGTAGGCGATTAGAGCGCAATGCGGCTGCTTTTCAGCTCGAATCCCCCCGTTCCTGCTTTTTCTGGAACGAATCCGGCTTCGCCGCATTATTTGGTGGTTAACCGGATCACTACGATCCTGTTTATCCCGAGGAGAGCGTAATGGTTGATCCCCTTGATCCGAATTTGCAGCCGGGGAGACAGAATAGGCCTGATGATCCTGTCCGCGACCCGCCGCGGCCCGTGGGACGCAGCGGAAGCACCGGCTATGTTATGGGGGCGATTCTGCTCGCCGTTATCGTGATCGCCGGCTATTATCTCTATTCCAGCGGTGACATGGCGAACGCGCCGGCGCCGCCTGAACCGGCAGCACCGACCGCACCGGCTCCCACCCAATAATCTTCACACAAAAAAAGCCCGGAGAGTTCCGGGCTTTTTCAATTTGCAGATGGAACCGAAGATTCAGAGCAGTTCCGGAACTTGCTCTAGATGTGAATTGGCTTGAAGAATGTGCCCAGCGCCGCCTCGCGTACGGCTTCGGACATGGTCGGGTGGGCATGGCAGGTCCGCGCCAGATCTTCGGACGAACCGCCGAACTCCATCAGCACGGCCAGCTCGTGGATCATCTCGCCCGCATTGTAACCGAGAATATGGGCGCCCAGCACGCGGTCCGTCGCCTTGTCGGCAAGGATCTTGACGAAACCGTCGGTGTGGAGCATGGCCCGGGCGCGTCCATTGGCGGTAAACGGGAATTTGCCCACCTTGTAGTCGATACCGGCGGCCTTCAGTTCCTCCTCGGTCTTGCCCACCGAAGCTACTTCGGGCTGCGTATAGACGACGCTCGGGATGACGTCGAAATTCACGTGCCCCGCCTGGCCCGCGATGATCTCGGCGACCGCGACGCCCTCGTCTTCTGCCTTATGCGCCAGCATCGGGCCTTTTACCACGTCGCCGATAGCATAGATGCCCGGAACGCTGGTCAGCCAATGATCGTTGACCGCAACGCGCCCGCGCTCGTCGAGAACCACGCCAGCGGCTTCGAGGCCGAGCCCGTCCGTAAAAGGCCGCCGGCCGGTTGCCACCAGCACCACATCGGTCTCGATCGTCTCCGCCTCGCCGCCTGCGACCGGCGTGAATGTCACTTTGGCGCCCTTTGCCGTCTTCTCCACGCCCGTCACCTTGGCGCTAAGCTTGAATACGATTCCCTGCTTTTCCAGCAAGCGCTGGAACTGCCGGGAAACCTCGCCATCCATGCTGCCGAGGATCTTGTCGAGATATTCTACCACAGTGACCTTGGCGCCCAGACGCGCCCAGACAGAGCCGAGCTCCAGCCCGATCACGCCGCCGCCGACCACCACCAGATGACCGGGAACCTTGTCGAAATCGAGCGCGCCGGTGGACGAGACGATCACCTTCTCGTCGAACTTGACATCGACGCCGGGGATGCCGGCCACATCGGAGCCGGTGGCGATGATGATGTTCTTCGTTTCGAGCTGATGCACCGTGCCTTCGTCGGTGGTCACCGCGACCTTGCCTACGCCAAGCACCTTGCCGGTGCCGATGAACGTGTCGATCTTGTTCTTCTTGAACAGGAACTCCACGCCGTTGACATTGGCCTTCACCGTCGCATCCTTGTGCGCCCGCATCTTTTCCAGATTGAGCTTCGGCGTTCCAACCTCGACGCCCAACGTATCGAAGGAGTGCCCGGCTTCTGCAAATATCTCGGAGGCGTGCAGCAGCGCCTTGGATGGTATGCAGCCGATGTTCAGGCAGGTACCGCCGAAGGTCTTGCGCTTTTCGACCACGGCCACCTTGAGGCCGAGCTGCGCGGCCTTGATGGCTGCGACGTAACCTCCGGGTCCCGTTCCGATGACGACGACATCGTAAGACATTGAGCTATTCCTCTTCTAGAGCATGATCCTGAAAAGTTGCAGACTTCCAGGTAAGATCATGCGGCTGAAACAAACCAGCGCCTATTCGTCAGGCGCGCATTCCCTGAAACGAAATACTTCCCATGACAGCGGTTCGGCGGGCTTTGCCGCGCCGAAATCGAATGAATCGACAGATCCGGCGAGGTCCGGCAAAAGCAGGGCCTGCGCTGCGGGCTCCTTGGCCTTGGGCAGGAGATCGGCATCGGCGCCGTCCTTCAGCGCGTAGATCACGCCCTGCCAAACCGTGCAGTCTTCAAATTCCTCGCCCATGACGTCGCCACTGGGGCAGTTGTGCATGATCATGCCATTCGGCCTCGCCACGCCTTCCGTCCACATCACCACTCCGTCAAGCTTGAAGGCGCTGGTCTGGGTGGCCTGACCATCACTCTTCTGCGTGATGGTGAACTCGTTCGATGTGGTGACCGGAACCCCCTCCGGTGTCCGTTTGAAAGCGAGCGTATAATGTTCGTCGCGGTCGCCATAGATCGCGCGGTCCTGGGTGCAGGCGGCATAGGCCGAAAACGGCGTGGCGAGGCTGGCGCCGAACATCGCCGTAAATGCCAGTTTCTGGATAAGTCTGGAAAAAAGCTGCTGCACACCCATCGTCATTCCCCTTGGCCCTAGCTCAATTGGCCTGCTGTGTTGCAAGCTCGATGCCGAGACTGATGAAGACCATGCCGGTCACCCGGTTGAACCAGCGTCCCCAGGCGACGAAGCGCTCGCGCACCGATGCGAGCGTGAAGAAGGTCGAGACCGCCACGAACCACGCAATCAGGCACGCCGCCATCAATAGCCCGTAGCCCCCCTGGACGGCGACCGGCGTCTGATGGCTGACGAGAGTGGAGAACAAGGAAAGGAAGAACAGCACGGCCTTGGGATTGAGGGCGTTGGTGACGAAGCCCATTAGGAAGCAGCGTAAGGTGGAGATCTTTCCCGCTTCGGGCGGGGTTTCCCCGACTTCGGCAGCGATATCGGAAACGCCGACATTTTTCTCACGCAAGGCTTTCACGCCGAGATAGACGAGATAGGCCGCACCCGCCCATTTGAGCAGCGAGAACAGGTAGAGCGATTTCGACACGATCAACCCGATACCGAGGATCGTATAGCCGATATGGAACAGGAGCGAGCAGCCGATGCCGATGCTGGTGATGATCGCGGCACGGCGGCCATGCACGATGCTCTGGCGCACCACCAGCGCGAAATCGGCGCCGGGCGATACGATCAGGATCGAAAACACCGCCATCAGCCCGGCAAACTCGATCACATATGGCATCATGCCCATTCTCCGGACGGATGGGGGAACGGATCGAGCCGGCCAGTAGGCGGCCCAATCCAGTACCGATTAGAGATCGAGAACCAGGCGCTCTGGATCTTCCAGCGTGTCCTTGACGCGCACGAGGAAGGTCACGGCTTCCTTGCCATCGACGATGCGGTGATCGTAGGAAAGCGCCAGATACATCATCGGGCGGATGACGACCTGACCGCCGATGGCCACTGGCCGCTCCTGGATCTTGTGCATGCCGAGAATGCCCGACTGCGGCGCATTGAGGATCGGCGTCGACATCAGCGAACCATAGACGCCACCGTTCGAAATCGTGAAGGTGCCGCCCTGCATATCCGACACGGAGAGCTGCCCGTCACGCGCCGCCTTGCCGAGCCGGCCGATTTCCTTTTCGATTTCTGCGATCGACATCTCGTCGGCATTGCGCACCACCGGAACGACCAGCCCTTTTTCGGTGCCGACAGCGACGCCGATATGGCAGTAATTCTTGTAGATGATGTCGGTCCCGTCGATCTCGGCGTTGACGGCCGGAATTTCCTTCAGCGCATGGGTCACCGCCTTGGTAAAGAAGCCCATGAAGCCGAGCTTCACGCCATGCTTCTTCTCGAAGAGTTCCTTGTAGCGGTTGCGCAGTTCCATGACCGCCGACATGTCCACCTCGTTGAAGGTGGTCAGCATCGCCGCCGTGGCCTGCGCGTCCTTCAGGCGTCGGGCGATGGTCTGGCGCAGGCGGGTCATCTTGACCCTTTCCTCGCGGCTTTCGTCGCCGGCTGCAGATGGCACGCGGGCTGCCTTCGGCGCCTCGGCCGGCTGTGCCGCCGGAATGCCCTTGGCCAGAGCCTCGAGCACATCGCCCTTCAGCACCTGGCCGCGCTTGCCCGAACCCTCGACCTGATCGGCGGAAACGCCTGATTCCGACAGGAGCTTGGCGGCGGAAGGTGCTGGCGCCATCGCCGGGCCGGAAGCGGATGCCGCCGGGGCAGCAGCAGGCTTTGCCGCCTCGGCCTTCGGAGCCTCGGCCGCCTTCGGCTCTTCCTTCTTGGCCGGAGCTACCGCAGCGCCGCCAGCCTCGATCATGCCGAGCAGCGCGTCGACGCCGACCGTGTCGCCCTCCTTGGCAGTGATCTCGCTGAGTACGCCTGCGGATGGCGCCGGTACTTCAACCGTCACCTTGTCGGTTTCGAGTTCGACCAGCGGTTCGTCGACGGCGATGGCTTCGCCGACCTTCTTGAACCACTTACCGATGGTTGCCTCGCTGACGGATTCCCCGAGAGTGGGAACGCGGATTTCGGTCGCCATGATCTTGCTCTTCCGTTGGTGGTCAGTCTGTTCAGTTGTGTTTGTTTCAGGAACCTAAGGCATCTTCAAGGAAAGCTTCAAGCTGCGCTATGTGCTTCGACATCAGGCCGGTCGCCGGCGAGGCCGCGGCCGGTCGCCCGGTATAGCGCACCCGCTGATGCTTGGCATCGATATGGGCGAGAACCCATTCGAGATAAGGATCGATGAACGACCAGGCACCCATGTTCTTCGGCTCTTCCTGGCACCACACCATCTCCGCGGTGCGGAAGCGCGAAAGCTCGGTGATCAGCGCCTTGGCCGGGAACGGATAGAGTTGCTCGACGCGCAGGAGATAGATATCGTCGATGCCGCGCTTCTCGCGCTCCTCGTAGAGATCGTAATAGACCTTGCCCGAGCAGAGCACGACGCGCCGGATCTTCGAATCCTTTGCGAGCTTGATCGGCTGGTCCTTCAAATATTGCGCATCGTCCCACAGAAGCCGGTGGAATGACGATTCGCCCGACATCTCGGCCAGCGTCGAAACGGCGCGCTTGTGGCGCAGAAGCGACTTCGGCGTCATCAGGATCAGTGGCTTGCGGAAATCTCGCTTCATCTGACGGCGCAGGATGTGGAAGTAGTTGGCCGGTGTCGTGACGTTGGCCACCTGCATGTTGTCTTCGGCGCACATCTGCAGCCAGCGCTCCAAGCGGGCCGAGGAATGCTCCGGCCCCTGCCCTTCATAGCCGTGCGGCAACAGGCAGACGAGACCCGACATACGCAGCCACTTGCGCTCGCCCGACGAGATGAACTGGTCGAAGACGACTTGCGCACCGTTGGCGAAATCGCCGAACTGCGCTTCCCAAAGTGTCAGGGCCCGCGGCTCAGATAGCGAATATCCATATTCGAAGCCGAGCACCGCCTCCTCCGAAAGCATCGAATTGATGACTTCGTAGAGGGCCTGGCCCTTCTGCAGATTGTTGAGCGGAATATAGCGCTGCTCGTTCTCCTGGTCGTAGAGAACGGAATGGCGCGACGAGAAGGTTCCGCGCTCGACATCCTGGCCCGACAGGCGGATCGGATGGCCTTCGACCGCCAGCGAGCCGAAGGCAAGCGCCTCCGCCGTCGCCCAGTCGATCCCCTCGCCGGTCTCGACCATCTTGGCGCGGTTGTCGAGGAAACGCTGGATGGTGCGGTGGACATGGAAGCCATCAGGCACCTCGACCAGCTTCTTGCCGATCTCCTTCAGCGTCTTGACGGGCACCGCCGTCTTGCCGCGGCGCTGCTCGTCCTCATTGTCGGCTTTCCTCAAGCCGGACCATGCGCCGTCGAGCCAGTCGGCCTTGTTCGGCTTGTAGCTCTGGCCCGCCTCGAACTCCGTCTCGAGATTGGCCCGCCAGTCAGCCTTCATCTTCTCAAACTCGGCTTCGGTGACCACGCCTTCCGCGATCATCTTTTCCGAGTAGAGCTGCACGGTCGTCTTGTGCGCGCGGATATTCTTGTACATCAGCGGCTGCGTGAACGCTGGCTCGTCGCCTTCATTATGACCGAAGCGGCGATAGCAGAACATGTCGATGACGACGGGCTTGTGGAAGATCATGCGGAACTCGGTGGCGACCTTCGCCACATAGACCACCGCCTCGGGATCGTCGCCATTGACGTGGAAGATCGGCGCCTCGACCATCTTCGCCACATCTGAAGGATAGGGCGAGGAACGCGAGAAGCGCGGATTGGTCGTGAAGCCGATCTGGTTGTTGATGATAAAATGCACCGTGCCGGCGACACGATGCCCCTTCAGGCCGGAAAGGCCGAAGCACTCCGCCACCACGCCCTGGCCAGCAAAAGCCGCATCGCCATGCAGCAGCAACGGCATCACCTTGGCGCGCTCTGTCAAAGGCACCATCTCGTCGCGGCTGCGGCCGACGAGCAGATCCTGCTTGGCGCGGGCCTTGCCCATCACCACCGGATTGACGATTTCGAGATGCGACGGATTGGCCGTGAGCGACAGGTGGACGCGATTGCCGTCGAATTCGCGATCCGAGGAAGCACCCAGATGGTACTTCACGTCGCCGGATCCCTCCACGTCGTCAGGCGTGTAGGAACCGCCCTTGAACTCGTGGAAGATCGCACGATGCGGCTTGGCCATCACCTGGCTGAGCACGTTCAGGCGGCCGCGATGCGCCATACCGAGGACGACTTCCTTCAGCCCCATCTGACCGCCGCGCTTGACGATCTGTTCCAGCGCCGGGATCAGCGCTTCCGCCCCATCGAGGCCGAAACGCTTGGTGCCCTTGTACTTGACGTCGATGAACTGCTCGAAGCCTTCCGCCTCGATCAGCTTCGACAGGATCGCCTTCTTGCCCTCCGGCGTGAAGGCGACGCCCTTGTCGGGACCCTCGATGCGCTCCTGGATCCACGCCTTCTCGGCCGGATCTGAAATATGCATGAATTCGACGCCGATCGTCGAGCAATAGGTGCGCTGGAGGATTTCGAGCATCTGCGGGATCGTCGCATATTCGAGACCCAGCACATTGTCGATGAAGATCTTGCGGTCGTAATCGGCCGGGGTGAAGCCATAGGCTTCAGGCGCCAGTTCGTTGTAATCGTCAGGCGATTCCGCAAGGCCGAGCGGATCAAGATTGGCATGCAGATGGCCGCGCATGCGATAGGCGCGGATCATCATGATGGCGCGCACGGAGTCGCGCGCCGCATTGGTGATCTCCGCTTCCGTGAAAGCCGGTGCAGCAGCGCCTGCGCCGCTCGCTCCCCCGCTCGCTCCATTGCCGGGCTTTACCTCGCCCTTCCCCGCCTTGGCCTTCAGCTTGTCGGTAATGTGCTTCTCGACCTCGCCCCAATTGCCGTCGAGGGCGGAAACGAGTTCGCCATTGCTGGCAATGGGCCAGTTCGGCTTTTCCCAGGACGCGCCTTGCGCGTTTTTCCTGACATCCTCGGCATTTTCGCTGAGATTGGCGAAGAAATCCCGCCACTGCGGATCCACCGATGCCGGATCATCCTGGTACTTCGCATGGAGTTCCTCGATATAGTCGGCATTTCCGCCATAGAGGAATGAAGTGAGGGCGAAAACGTCGTTGGCTTGTTCTTGCCTTGCCATATGTCTTGCCGGAGCGTCGCTCCGTCTCCTTTAGCCGCTTCGAGGCCATTGCCTCTGATGCCATCCGGGCGCAAATCGCCCCGATGGTCTTCTCGCATTCCATGCCGGCGGCAGGCCTTCGGTCTGCCGCCTTGTCGCTGCATCGCGCCAGGCATTCTGCCTGGCCCGCGATATTATCCCTTCAGCACCTCGACCAGGGTCCGGCCGAGCTGTGCCGGCGACGGGGAAACGCGGATGCCAGCAGATTCCATCGCCGCGATCTTGTCTTCCGCACCGCCCTTGCCGCCGGAGATCACCGCACCGGCATGACCCATGGTGCGTCCGGGAGGCGCCGTGCGGCCGGCAATGAAGCCGACCATCGGCTTCTTGCGGCCGCGCTTGGCCTCATCCTTGAGGAACTGCGCGGCATCCTCTTCCGCCGAACCGCCGATCTCGCCGATCATCACGATCGACTTGGTGGCGTCGTCCGCGAGGAACATCTCGAGAATGTCGATGAATTCCGTACCCTTGACCGGGTCGCCGCCAATACCCACCGCTGTCGTCTGGCCAAGACCTTCGTTCGACGTCTGGAACACTGCCTCATAGGTAAGCGTGCCGGAACGCGAAACAACACCCACCGAGCCCTTCTTGAAGATATTGCCCGGCATGATGCCGATCTTGCATTCCTCAGGCGTCAGCACGCCGGGGCAGTTGGGGCCGATCAGGCGCGACTTGGACTTGTCGAGATGAGCCTTGACCTTGACCATGTCCAGGACGGGAATGCCTTCGGTGATGCAGACGATCAGCGGAATCTCTGCGTCGATGGCTTCGATGATTGCGGCGGCCGCGCCTGCGGGCGGGACATAGATGACGGAAGCGTTCGCGCCCGTCGTCTCCTTGCCCTCGGCGACCGTGGCGAAGATCGGCAGGCTTTCGCCCTTCGCGCCTAGCCAGGTCTCTCCACCCTTCTTCGGGTTGATGCCGCCGACCATCTTGGTGCCGTAATAGGCGAGAGCCTGTTCGGTGTGGAAGGTACCGGTCTTGCCGGTGAGACCCTGCACGAGGACCTTGGTGTCCCTGTTGACGAGAATGGACATGCCTTAGTTCCCCTTCACTGCAGCGACGATCTTCTGCGCCGCATCGTCGAGATCGTCGGCCGAAATGACATTCAGCCCGCTCTCGTTGATGATCTTTTTGCCGAGTTCGACATTGGTGCCTTCGAGACGCACGACCAACGGGACCTTGAGGCCCACTTCCTTGACGGCCGCGATCACGCCTTCGGCGATGACATCGCATTTCATGATGCCGCCGAAAATATTGACGAGAATGCCTTTGACAGCCGGATCCGCGGTGATGATCTTGAATGCAGCCGTCACCTTCTCCTTGGAAGCGCCGCCGCCGACATCGAGGAAGTTCGCCGGCTCCGCGCCGTAGAGCTTGATGATGTCCATCGTCGCCATCGCGAGACCCGCGCCATTGACCATGCAGCCAATATTGCCGTCCAGAGCGACGTAGGCGAGATCGTGCTTCGATGCCTCGATCTCCTTCTCGTCCTCTTCCGTCGTATCGCGTAATTCGACGATATCAGGGTGACGGAACAGGGCATTGTTGTCGAAGGACACCTTGGCGTCCAGAACCCTGAGATGGCCGTCCTTCATCACGATCAGCGGATTGATTTCGAGGAGGCTCATGTCCTTCTCGGTGAACGCCTTGTAGAGGATCGGGAAGAGCGTCAGCGCATCCGCCTTGGCGTCGCCTTCAAGCTTCAGCGCATCGGCAAGTTTCAGCGAATCGGCTTCCGTCACGCCCGTCTCCGGGTCGATGGCAAGCGTCACGATCTTCTCAGGGGTTTCCTCGGCAACCGCCTCGATATCCATGCCGCCCTCGGTCGAAACGACGAAGGCCGGACGGCCGACGGTACGGTCGATCAGGATCGAGAGATAGAGCTCACGCTCGATATCCGCGCCGTCCTCGATATAGAGCCGGTTCACCTGCTTGCCGGCGGGGCCGGTCTGCTTGGTGACAAGCGTGTTGCCCAGCATCTCCTTGACGTTGGCGATCACCTCGTCAACGGATTTCGCCAGCCTTACGCCGCCCTTAGCATCCGGCCCGAGTTCTTTGAACTTACCCTTGCCGCGACCGCCGGCATGGATCTGGCTCTTGACCACGTAGAGCGGCCCGGGGAGCGTCTTCGTCCACTCTTCCGCTTGCTCGACGGAATAGACGGCAACGCCATTGGCAATCGGCACCCCGTAGGTGTGAAGCAGGCGTTTGCCCTGATATTCGTGAATATTCATGCGGATGTCCTTTTCGGATGTTCCAATCCGCTAGCAGCGGAACGTTTCCAAATGATGGAGAAAGACGACCGATCGCGACGCAACCCATCACGATCGCCATCACGATCGGTTGAAAATCCCTATTTGAGGTTCGGCGCGATGCCGATGCAGGCTTCGCAAAGCCCGGCGACGGAAGCCACCGACTTGTCGAATTCCTTCTGCTCGTTCTTGTCGAGGTCGATCTCGATGATGCGCTCCACGCCATTGGCGCCGATCACCACGGGAACGCCGACATACATGCCCTTGACGCCGTACTGGCCGGAAAGATGGGCTGCGACCGGAAGTACGCGCTTCTTGTCCTTGAGATAGGCTTCGGCCATCTGGATGGCCGAAGCAGCCGGCGCATAGAAGGCCGATCCGGTCTTCAGCAGGCCAACGATCTCCGCGCCGCCGTCACGGGTGCGCTGGATGATCTTGTCGAGCTTGTCTTGGCTGGTCCAGCCCATCTTGACGAGATCGGGGAGCGGAATGCCGGCAACCGTCGAATAACGCGGCAGCGGCACCATGGAATCGCCATGGCCGCCGAGCACAAAGGCCGTCACATCCTCGACCGACACGTCGAATTCCTCCGCGAGGAAATAGCGGAAACGCGCCGAATCGAGCACGCCGGCCATGCCGACCACCTTGTTTTCGGGAAGGCCGGAGAATTTCTGCAGCGCCCAGACCATTGCGTCGAGCGGATTGGTGATGCAAATGACGAATGCGTCGGCGGCATATTTCTTAATGCCCGCGCCCACCTGCTCCATGACTTTCAGATTGATGCCGAGCAGATCGTCGCGGCTCATGCCAGGCTTGCGCGGCACGCCGGCAGTGACGATGACGACATCGGCGCCTTCGATGGCGGCATAGTCATTCGCGCCGACGAACTTAGCGTCGAAACCGTCGACCGGAGACGACTCGGCGATATCCAGACCCTTGCCTTGCGGAGTACCTTCGGCGATATCGAAAAGAACGACGTCCCCGAGTTCCTTGAGACCGGCCAGATGGGCGAGCGTTCCGCCGATCATGCCAGCGCCGATGAGGGCAATCTTGTTGCGTGCCATGCTGGTTTTCTTCCCTGAACTTTGGTGCCAAGAAACGCGTAAAGCCATCCGGCGACACCCGGAAACGCCCCAGCGCTGCCAAGGTCGATAGGCCCGTTTGAAAAAGAACTCAACCGATTCTTTTCTGCCCAATCTTTTCAATCGTTTAGATTCATAAATTCTTACGTAAACGTCAATTGAATTTGGCAAAACGTTGGCTGCGTGAAAAGAACAGGGCCTTCACGCGCCTGAGATGCTTTAGCCTGGGACGCCTTGAATTGCCCGAGGATCGCCGCTCGCAACCGCTTCCAGATACTCGGTACTCTGCATCTCGAACAGTCGTGAAGCGGTCCGTTCAAACTCGAAGGCTTCCGTCCCTGACGATGCGAGATAGAGCTTGTCCGGCGTGGTCTCCGCCGAAACAACGAGCCTGGCATGATGGTCGTAGAGCGTGTCGATCAGCAGGATGAAGCGTTTGGCCTCGTTACGGCGCGCATAATCCAGTACCGGAACATCGTCGATGAAGATGACATGATAGCGCCGGACGATCGCCATGTAATTGGAAGCGCCCAAAGGTTTGGAGCAAAGGTCGCCGAAGGAGAAACGGGCGGCGGAGCCGGCCGCCCGAGGCACCGCAACCTTGTGCCCCTTGACGACGAGAATATCGGTTCGTTCCTCGGCCCCGTCCTTGGCGGCGTCCCAAGCGACGTCCATCTGCCGGCGCGCCGCGTCGCCGAGCGGCGTCACATAGACCGGTTGCCGGTTCAGCTTTTCCAGCCGGTAATCCGTGCGGGAATCGAGACAGATCACATCGACATGGCGTTTCAGAATATCGATGAAGGGCAGGAAAAGCTGGCGGTTGAGCCCGTCGCGGTAAAGATTGTCCGGCTGGACGTTCGACGTCGCCACCAGCACCACGCCACGCTCGAAAAGCGCGCTGAACAGCCTGGACAGGATCATCGCATCGGTGATGTCTGTGACCGTGAACTCATCGAAGCAGAGGACCCATGCCGCTTCCGCCAGCGCATCGGCGACTGGCGGGATGGGATCTTCCTGCTTCGTCTCGCCGCGTTTGAAAGCCTGGCGATGCGCGTGGATGCGCTCATGCACGTCGGCCATGAAATCGTTGAAATGCGCCCGACGTTTGCGCTTGACCGGCGCCAGCGCATAAAACAAGTCCATGAGCATGGTCTTGCCACGCCCGACCTCGCCATAGATGTAAAGGCCTTTCACCGGCTCCCGGTTCGCCGTCTTGCGCCCGAACAGCCACCCCAACGCGCTTCCCTTCTTGGAAAGCCGCTTTTGCCCCAGTTCCTCGATCAGCCGATCCAGCCGGTCGGCAAGCGCACGTTGGGCCGCATCGGGATCAACCTCACCGGCCGCCCCCATCGCGTCATAGCGTTCGCGCACGGAAGGAAATGCCTTCAGCTTCTGGTCAAAAGACATTTCCGTCCGATTCCACCGGTTTTGCCAGGTCCGCTTTGAAACTTAGCGTGAAAGGCTGACCGACTGTCCGGTCGAGGTCTGACCGTCGAAACGGCCCTGGCCGGATGAATAGAGCTGCGCCACAGTTCCGCCGGACGCATCATAGAACACCAACTGCTTGCCGTTGACGGCCCAGGAAGCAAGATTTGCCAGTTCGCCCGGGCAGCGCAGCGGGCCGGCGCGATAGCCCTGGCCGAATTTCGTCTGCGGTGTCGCGACCTTGCAGTTCTGGCCGGCTACGGAAGCCGTCCAAACGCCGGCAACACTGCCAGCCGTGACATCAGGCGCGGTGGCCGGCGGAACATTCGCCATCTGCGTGCCGGCGCCGATCTCGCCGGGACCGACACCATTCTGCGCGCCTGCGGGCGGAGCCGGGAATTGCGATGCATTGGGCGCAGGCAGGTTGCTCTGCTGCACATGGCCTGCAGGGGCAGCCCGCAGTGGAGGCGGCGCCGAAGGAGAAGGCGAAACCGTATCCAGATTGCCGAGTCGGGCGCTCTGGCACCCCGCGGCAAGGATAGCTACCATTGCCAGGCTCATCAGACCGGTTTTCGAAATTCCCATAACCATTCTCCATCTGCACAGGCCGGCCTCGTATTCCCGGCGCGGCTCCTGGTCAATATGCCCGTGATAAAATGGCGATGTGGGCAAAATTGCAACCGCGTACCCGATTTTTCGTCGCAATAGCCGGCCTCCGGCGACGATCTGGACAAAAAAGTCCGACCACTGGGACAAGGATGTCACACTTCTATGACGGATAGCCGACCACCCTTCCCGGATGGCCGCCGCGGAACCGGAAGACACACCACCCGTTAAAGCAAAACCAGCGAAAGTGCGGAGCGGTTTCCCCGCTGCATGAAATCCGCCACCGCTGGGAACCGGAACAATCACCCAAAGGCCAACCGGGAACAGCAACATGATCAAATGGATTTTCATTCTCCTCATCGTCGCGGCCATCGCCAGCCTCCTCGGCTTTCGCGGTGTCGCCGGCGTCGCCGCGACCGGCGCCAAGCTTTTGATCTTCGTCGTGCTGATCGTGCTGCTTCTCGCGCTGATTTTCGGCGGTATCGTCATAGCCTGAGGCGTCCGGGCGGCAGCTTCGTAGACGCGCAAACCCGGGCTTGAAACCAAACTCTGGCAATTCGCCGCCAATTCCGCCATATAAGCCCCTATCGTTGAACATCAGACCTAACGATTGTAGGGCCATGGGCGAGCAGACAGCTTTTGCCAAGATGAATGGGCTCGGCAACGAGATCATCGTTGCCGATATGCGTGGACGGAGCGATCGCGTCGCACCGGCGGCGGCGATTGCGCTTGCGCACGACCCGGCGACGAGGTTCGACCAACTCATGGCGATCCACGATCCGAAGACGCTGGATACCGACTATTATGTCGAGATCATCAATTGTGACGGCACGCAGGCTCAGGCCTGCGGCAATGGCATGCGCTGTGTCGTCCAGGCCCTGGCGGCCGAAACCGGCCGCAACAGTTTCACTTTCGAAACGCTGGCTGGCATCCTCACGGCGGAAGAACATGCCGGCGGGCTGATCTCCGTCGATATGGGCAAGCCACGCTTCGGCTGGCAGGAAATCCCGCTGGCGGAGGAATTTCACGATACGCGCCGTATTGAGCTTCAGGTAGGCCCTATCGACGATCCCGTGCTGCACTCGCCTTCGGCGGCCTCGATGGGCAATCCGCATGCGATCTTCTGGGTCGACCGCGATGTCTGGTCTTATGAGCTCGAAAAATTCGGCCCGCTTCTGGAAAATCATCCGATCTTTCCTGAGCGCGCCAATATTTCCATTGCCCAGATCACGGCAAGCGACGCATTGACCCTGCGCACGTGGGAGCGCAGCGCTGGATTGACGCTCGCCTGCGGGTCGGCGGCCTGCGCCGCCGCAGTCAGTGCTGCCCGCACGGACCGCACGGGCCGCAACGTCACTGTCACCGTTCCCGGCGGACCGCTCCTGATCGAGTGGCGCGAGGATGATCATGTCCTCATGACCGGGCCGGCGGAATGGGAATTCGCAGGCAGCTTCGATCCCGCCACGGGCGCATGGATGCGCGATGCCGATGCTGCGCCATTGAACGCGATAGGCAAGCGAGGCGTGGCATAATGGCGGTCGAGATCGTCACCTTCGGCTGCCGCCTGAACACCTATGAATCCGAAGTGATGAAGCGGGAAGCCGACGCCGCCGGTCTCGGCCAGATCGAAAGCGGCGCGATCATCTTCAATACCTGTGCCGTCACCACCGAAGCGGTCCGTCAGGCGCGTCAGGCGATCCGCAAGGCGCGCCGCGAAAACCCGGATGCCCGCATCATCGTCACCGGTTGCGCCGCTCAGACCGGCCCCGACGAATTCGCCGCCATGGACGAGGTCGACCTCGTGCTCGGCAATGAGGAGAAGCTGCGCTCCAACTCATATCGGATGCTGCCTGATTTCGGCGTCAACCAGTTCGAGAAGGTCCGCGTCAACGACATTATGGAAGTCCGCGAAACCGCCAACCACATGGTCGACGCCATAGAGGGCCGCGCCCGCGCCTTCGTGCAGGTGCAGAACGGCTGCGATCATCGCTGCACATTCTGCATCATCCCCTATGGCCGCGGTAATTCGCGTTCCGTACCCATGGGCGCGGTAGTCGAGCAGGTAAAGCGCCTCGTCGGCAATGGCTACGCGGAAGTGGTGCTGACCGGCGTCGATATGACCAGCTATGGCCCCGACCTGCCGGGCAGCCCGCGGCTCGGCAAGCTGGTGAAGACCATCCTGGCGCAAGTGCCTGATCTTCAGCGCCTGCGCCTTTCCTCGATCGATTCCATCGAGGCCGACGACGACCTTATGGAGGCTTTGGCTAGTGAAAAGCGCCTGATGCCGCATCTGCACCTGTCGCTGCAGTCGGGCGACAACATGATCCTGAAGCGCATGAAGCGTCGGCACCTGCGCGACGATTCGATCCATTTCTGTGAGACAGTCCGCCAGATCAGGCCGGATATCGTTTTTGGCGCCGACATTATCGCCGGCTTCCCCACCGAAACGGAAGAAATGTTCGCGAATTCGCTAAAAATCGTCGAGGAATGCGGGCTGACGCATCTCCATGTCTTCCCGTTCAGCCCACGCGCGGGTACGCCCGCCGCGCGAATGCCGCAGGTGGCGCGGCAGACGGTCAAGCAACGCGCCGCCCGGCTGCGGGCGGAAGGCGACCGCACCTATGCGGCGCATCTCGCGAAGCTCGACGGCACGATGCAGAAGCTTCTTGTCGAGCGCGAGGGCATTGGCCGCACCGAGGGCTTTACACTCGCAGCTCTTGATGGCGGCGAACCGGGCACGATCGTCGAACGGCTGATCGCAGGGCATGACGGCGACAAGCTGATCGCCGCCCCGGCCGACCGGCAAGCGGCTTAACAGGTTCGAAATAAATGGCTCTGGAATTCATCAAGAAGATTTTTACCTTCGGCAAGAAGGAGGTCGAGGAAGCGCCTGTTGACAGCGCGCCCGAGGACTGGGACGCGGCTGCGGCCCCTGCCCCCAAACCGGCAGAAGCAACGGTAGAATCAACGGCAGAAACAGCGCCCGAGGCAGCATCGGCGGAAGCGCCCGCGATCGAAGCCGAACCTCAGCCCTCCCATGCGGAACTGCGCATTGAACGCGGGGAAATAGCCGAGGAACCGATCGTCGAGCCGGAAAGCGAGCCGGAGATCAAGATTGGGGAACAGGCTGAAGAACCCGCGGTGACGGATCACCACCGGCCGGAACCTGTTGCCGAGGAAGCGCCGGCAATCGAAGAAGCCATTGCTGAACCAGAACCCGCGCCCGGATCATTGACGCACGAGCCGGAAAAAGCCCCGGTCGCGGAAGTCGAGATCACCATCGACGCTCCGCCTGCCGTCGAGCCCCCCGTCGTGGTCCGACCGGAAGCGGAAGCGGAACCGCAAGCGCCTGACAGCGTCGAACCGGCGCCCGCTCCGCAACCCGCACCACCAAAGCCGAAAAAGGTGGCGGTGGGAAAATCCGTCGAGGCACGCGAGGAGAAAGCCCCGTCCCCTGCCGAACCGGAAAAGAAGGCGACATGGTTTGAACGCCTGCGTCATGGCCTTTCGCGCTCCTCTCAGCAGCTTGGCGATTCCATCGGTGGCATCTTCACCAAGCGCAAGCTCGATGAAGGCACGCTTCAGGATCTCGAGGACGTGCTGATCCAGGCCGATCTCGGACTGGAAACGGCGACGCGCATTACCGACGCGCTGGCTTCCGGACGCTACGGCAAGGACATCGCCACCGACGAAGTGCGCGCTATCATGAGCTCGGAGATCGAAAAGGTGCTGGCGCCCGTGGCAAAGCCGCTGGAGCTCGACCTCTCGCATAAGCCGCACGTCATTCTCGTCGTGGGGGTCAATGGCACCGGCAAGACCACGACCATCGGCAAGCTCGCGGCAAAGCTCACTGCCGGGGGCCTCAAGGTAATGCTCGCAGCCGGCGACACCTTCCGCGCCGCCGCCATTGAGCAGTTGCACATCTGGGGTGAGCGTACCGGCGCGCCGGTCGTCTCGTCGAAGCTAGGCGCGGATGCGGCGGGGCTCGCCTATGACGCTTGGGAAAAAGCCAAGGAAGCGGGAAGCGATGTGCTCATCATCGATACCGCCGGTCGCCTGCAGAACAAGTCCGAATTGATGGACGAACTGGCGAAGATCGTTCGCGTCCTCGGCAAGAATGACCCGGAAGCGCCGCATACCGTTCTTCAGACCCTCGACGCGACCACCGGGCAAAATGCCCTGAACCAGGTCGAGATCTTCAGGAATATCGCGGGCGTCAACGGCCTCGTCATGACCAAGCTCGACGGCACGGCGCGCGGCGGCATCCTCGTCGCCATCTCCGCCAAGCACAAGCTGCCGGTCTATTTCATCGGCGTCGGTGAGCAGGTCGACGATCTCGAACCCTTCACCGCGAAGGATTTCGCCCGCGCAATCGCAGGAGTGGCATGAATGGAACACCCGATCTTCGAACGCGATCCTTCCGATCCGGCAACCCGGGCGGATCCGATCCGCAGGCAACTGCCGCCCCTCCTCAAGCTGGTATTGGAACTGGGGCCCCTGCTGGTCTTCTTTTTCGCCAATGCACGCGGCGAATGGCTGTTGGAGCGCGTTCCCGCATTGACCATCATCGGCGGGCCAATCTTCGTGGCGACCGCGCTTTTCATGGCCGCGACGGTCCTGGCGCTCAGTGTTTCATGGGCGATGACACGCACTCTCCCCATCATGCCGCTCGTCTCCGGCGTCGTCGTCCTCGCTTTCGGCACGCTGACGCTTTGGCTGCACAACGATACCTTCATCAAGATGAAGCCGACTATCGTCAATGCGCTGTTTGGCGGGGTGCTCCTCGGCGGGCTCGCCTTCGGTAAGTCGCTTCTGGGTTATGTCTTCGACCAGGCCTTTAAGCTCGATGCCGAGGGCTGGCGCAAGCTGACGCTGCGCTGGGGACTGTTCTTCCTTGTGCTCGCCATCCTCAATGAAGTGGTCTGGCGCAATTTCTCCACCGACACATGGGTCGCCTTCAAGGTCTGGGGCATCATGCCGATCACCGTCGCCTTCACCCTCTTTCAGATGCCACTGATCATGAAGCATTCGCTCGAAACGGCCGAGGAAAAAAGTAGCGATTCTCAGGAACCACAACCCTGAATTGTGCAGCCATTGCAGAATTCGTCCATAATCTTTCCATTATCGCAGCGAAGTGCTGCCGTTTTCACCTGCGATATCCCTGATTATCACGTGATTTTCGGGGAATCTGAGGGATATGAAAACAGCGCTTATCATCATGACGGTCATGGGCTGCGACTGCGATGCCAAGCAGTGCGAATATATCCGCACGGCGGATGCCGGCTGGACCAGCATGCGGGATTGTGAAAGGGACCTGTCGCGGGAAATCAAAAGCCGCAAGGATATGAGCTATCCGCTGATCACCGCCGCCTGCGGGCCGGCCGCCCGGTCGAACGGACATCTCCTGGCGTCGGTCAGCCCGAAGATCACGATTCCTGCGCATATTGGTGACAGGCCCATAGCTGCAGATATGGCAATCGGCGTCCCGGTCGAACCCAGGGTAATCCTGGCGAAACGTACCCGCTTCGGCTACCAGACCGTGACCGATACTGTCGACAGGGCCGTCATGGGCACCGTTTCGGTTGCCAGCCGCGCGGCGGACTGGGTCAGGCAATACGCCCTGCTTGGAGACTGAATGGGCCCCGATGGTCTCCTGTCGCAAAACTGTTTCTTGCAGAAGCAGTCTTCACGCGCTCTAAATAAAGCGGCGCGGCCATACCCAATTCCTTTGCAGAAGCCGGGCTACTGCGTAATTCCTTAAAACGAATTCGAAGTATGCAGCATAAAATGTTTGCGCTCTTGCGCGTCCAGGAGGATGCGCGGCGCTCCGGATGACTGGAACTTGGAATGGTACGATCAATGCCCCCGATGCCTCGCCTTGAAATTGAGCAGTTCCCCTGTCGCAGCGATAATTATGGCGTTCTGATCCATGATCCCGAGAGCGGGCTCACCGCGTCCATCGATGCGCCGGAAGAAGCGCCGATCCGGATGGCGTTGAAACGGCGCGGCTGGACGCTGGATTTCATCTTCACCACGCACCATCACCCCGATCATGTCGAAGCCAATCTCTCGGTCAAGCAGAAATTCGGCGTGACAATCATAGGGCCGGAAGCCGAAAAGGCGATGATCCCCGGCATCGACCGCACCGTTTCGGACGGAGATCGCTTCGATTTCGGCCGGTTCGAGGTCCAGGTGATCTCCACACCGGGCCATACGGCGGGCGAGATTTCCTATTATCTTCCGCAGGCTAAGGTGGCGTTCACCGGCGACACGCTGTTCGCGCTCGGCTGTGGCCGGTTGTTCGAGGGAACGCCGGCAACCATGTTCCGCTCCCTGTCGCGGCTCCTGGAACTGCCGGGTGATACGGCGGTCTATTGCGGCCATGAATATAGCGAAAGCAATGCCCGTTTCGCCCTGACGATCGATCCGGAAAACCCCGCGCTGAAAGAACGCGCCAAGGAAATCATCCGCCTGCGCGAGGCGGGCAGGCCGACGCTGCCGACCAGTATCGCGCTGGAAATGGCCACCAACCCCTTCCTGCGCTGGCACGACCCGCGCATCCGCGTGCGGTTGGGGATGCAAGGCGCCCGCGACGAAGAGGTCTTCGCCGAGATCCGCAAGCGCAAGGACCATTTCTGATGACGCTGACGCCCGAAACGATCCGCAAGGAACTGGCGATGCAGCCGCACCCTGAGGGCGGCTGGTATGTGGAAACATTCCGCGATAACGAGACTTCAAATGGCCGAAAGATAGGTGAAAGAGGCCATTCCACCGCGATCTATTTCCTGCTCGAGGCGGGAGAGGTCTCTGCCTGGCATCGCGTCAGGGACGCGGCCGAAGTCTGGCACTGGCATGGCGGCAGCCCTCTCGAACTGAAACTCTCCGACGGCAGCACCAGCCGCACCGTCCGCCTTGGCCTCGATCTCCAGAATGGCCAACGGCCACAGGGCGTGGTCCCCGCCGGCTGGTGGCAGACGGCCAAGAGCCTCGGCGCATGGACGCTCGTCGGCTGCACCGTCGCCCCGGGCTTCGATTTCGCACAATTCGAAATGGCCGAACCGGGCGCGTTGCCGGAATAAGTCCGGCCTTTATTTGCGGCGGGCTCTGCATTATGGGAATCGGATCAACCGGGAAAACGCAAATGCTCCGCCTGATTTTCAAAGCCGCCCTGATCTGCTGGCCCGCCTTCGCGCTGCTGACAGCCGCCCCCGCCGCCGCGCAGGCCATGCCCGAAACGCAGGCCGAAGTGAATGCCTATCCTCTTACCGACGATTTCCTCACCCGCATGGAAGCGATCCAGGCAGAGCTCCAGGCGCTCAACCTGTCCAGCCAGGACGATGAATCAGCTCCTGAAGGCGCGATAACACTGGATTCCCTGACCACCGGCGTTGAAGCCAAACCGGCTGTCATGGCCGTGTTGGCCAAGCACCAGGTGAAGCCGCGTGGCTATATCGTCGGCTATTTCGCACTGATGAGCAGCCTTGCCGCCGCCGAAGCCGAGAACGAACCGCAACTGATCGACGAGTTGGGAAACATCAACCCGGAGCACGTTGCTTTCGGCCGGGACAACAAGACACGAATCCAGCAATTGATCGGTGAATAAGCGCATGATCCCGAAAAGTGGCAGGCTTTTCGGGATCATGCCGCAAGAACAAATCCTATACCGGTTCCGGAACTCGGTCGCGCCGCTTCGAAAGGATCATGTCCTTGGCCGCCAGCACGGCTCCAAACGTGATCAAAAGGCACGCGGCGAAGATGCGAAAGCTCGGTTCCGCCGATCCCGCAAGGATCAGCACCAGCGTCGATAAAAGCGGAGCCGCATAGCTCGCCGCGCCCAGCACCTGGATATTGCCGCGTTTGACGCCGAAATCCCAGGCATAGAAGGCAGCGCCGACCGGGAGAAGCCCCAAGCCCAGCACCGCAAGCCATTGCATGGCTGTTTCCGGCCACACGGTCTCCTCAAGCGCCAGATGGCAGATGAGCGACAGAATGGCGGTAACGGCGCAAAACCCGGTGACCGCATCGGTCGGCACGGCGGCAAAGCGGCGCGACATCAGCGAGTAGGCCGACCACGTCAAGGCGCAGAGGCCGGCCATGGCATAGCCGAACAGATATTTCGCCTCGAAGCCGACACCGCCCCCCTTGGTGACGACTAGCGCGGTTCCGGCAAGGCCGAACAGCGTTCCGACGATGTGATACCAGGCAAGCCTTTCACCCGGCATCAGCGCCGAACCAACCACGATCAGAAGCGGCCAGAGATAGGCGATCAGGCTCGCTTCGACGGCCGGGGCATGGCGAAGCGCCGTGAAATACAGGAAATGATAACCGAACAGGCCGAGCGTGCCCAGAAGCCAGACGGCGGGCGCCTGCTTTAGATGGCGCGCAGCACCTGGCCGCCACAACCACGAAATAAGCCCGAGGCTCGTCCCGATCGCGAAAGTCATGGCGGTGAGCTGGAATGGCGGCACCTTGCCGGATGCCGCGGTGAACAGCGCCAGCAGCGCCCACATAACGACGGCGGAAAAGCCGATCAGCGTCGCCAGTCTCACCATCTCCGCGCCTCCCGGCGGGAGAAGCCCGCCCTTTTAGTTGACCTTCTCGAACCGTGTTGCGAAAATCGACACGGTGCCGATCTGCGTGCCTATACTGGCAGCGACCGGGGCATAGATACCGGAATTGCCGAGAGAAGCAAATGCGATACTGATCTTGCTTTTTTTCTTCAGGTATTCGATCGCTTTCTTGCCCTTTTGATAGCCTGAGATCGGCACGAACTTGACCGAACAGGTGACCGCCGCTCCCTTGAAGCCCTTGGTGGTGAAAGGCTTTGTGCCCGTATAGGACAATTGAAGATCGGCACGGGTCTGCCCATCGAAAATATGCAGCGTGCGCCCGCAGACCGACTGCGGGCCGGAAGCCTGGATCATCAGACCACTAAGAGGATCGGCCACAGATTTCAGGTCGTTCGGCCCTGCTTCCACCCAGGGAGCGCGTTTCTTGATCGGCGGCGTGTTCTCCACCGCCGAGACCGAGCCGCCGGAAAAGCTGATAGCGGTTCGCTTGTTCTTTTTGCCGTCCTTGTATTTCACCTCATAGGAGGTAGGCAGGGCGCCCGCGCTTGATGCGGAACCAGTCACATGGATCGTCCCGTCGGTCTGGTCGAAGATCCTTGCCAGTCCCGAACTCGCCAGCGTTCCTGAAAGATCGTAGTTTCCGCCGTCGACATTCGTCTGGAAGCCTGAATGCGCGATACTCAACCCGAAGACCGAAACGTCATATTCTGTCTTGTAGATATCAGCCGCGAAGGCCGATGCCGCGACAAAAGCCGAAGCCAGACCGCTCACAACAGCCGTCGCGCCCACACGGCGCAGAATACCCATCGACAACGCCATCTTTTCCTCGCTGCATGGCCCAACGGTATTGCTGCAAGACCATCTTCCAGGCCGCATGTTTGCCCCGGTTTGTTCACCAATAGAACAAAATAGGCAAAGTTATGTTATGGAAAGACAGATGGGAGCCGCTTCAGGGCTAGGAAAAGGCGAAATCGGCCCCATCAGGGCCTGCAACGCGAAAGCAGCCCGGATACAGCTTGACGCGGGCGGCTCATGTCACTATAGAAACGCGACTTTCCCATAAGGCCGCCGTCCGAAAAATGCGCGCCCGCAGCCCCGCATCGTTGTTATGCGTTCATGCGAGAGAGTTTATCGGACACCGGGCCGGGGCCTGATAACAGAATTTGAAGGTGAGACCAATGTCCCGCGCTTGTGAATTGACCGGCAAATCGGTCCAGTACGGCAACAATGTCAGCCACGCGAACAATAAGACGCGTCGCCGCTTCCTGCCCAATCTTTGCGATGTCACGCTGATGTCCGAAGCGCTGGGCCAGAGCTATCGTCTGCGTGTTTCCGCCAACGCCCTGCGTTCGGTCGAGCACCGTGGCGGCCTCGACGCCTTCCTCGTCAAGGCGGACGAGAAGGAATTGTCGCAGCGCGCCCGCCTGCTGAAGCGCCAGATCGCCAAGAAGCGCGCTGAAGCAGTCGTCGCCGCCTGATCGCGTGGAGCGCCACGCGTCCCATTGGACGTGCAAAGCGCTCCCACGCTTTGAAATAGCGACAGATCGAGCCGGGCCGGCTTTCGTCGGCCCTTTTTTGCTGGTTCCATTACCCAGGATAAAAAAATGAAGGCTTTGCGCCCTCTCCTTCCTGCTATCCTTGCCATGTGCGCGATCGTCGCCGCATCGAATGTGCTTGTGCAGCATCCATTCGACCATTTCGGCTTGAACGACATACTGACATGGGGCGCGTTCACCTATCCCATCGCCTTCCTAGTCAATGACCTGACCAACCGCCGCTTCGGCCCGGCCGCCGCACGCAAGGTGGTCTATGCTGGGTTCGTCCTCGGTGTCACCATGTCGATCTGGCTTGCGACACCGCGCATCGCCATTGCCTCGGGCAGTGCCTTCCTGATCGCCCAGCTGATGGACATAACGGTCTTCGACCGCCTACGCCGCCAGGAATGGTGGAAAGCGCCTTTCGCCGGCGCCATGTTTGGTTCGGTGCTCGATACGATGTTGTTCTTCTCCATCGCATTTGCCGCAAAGTTCGCGTGGATCGACGCGATGACCGGCATGCCGGATTCATCGCTCGCGCATCTGGTTCCATTTTTCGGCGTCGAAATTCCGCTTTGGGCGTCTCTCGCTTTCGGCGATTTCCTGGTCAAGACCTTCATGGGCACCATTATGCTGGTTCCCTACGGAATGGTCCTCGCCATCTTCGCGCCGGCGATCTATTCGGCTAGCCGGAATTCGAGATAGAGATTGCGCTGCCAGAGCGAATAATTATCGTCCGAAATAAGGGAAATGACTGAACGGCCTTCGCTGTCCGTCCACGCGTCAATCCCTTCCATATTGTCGATCTGGTAGCCCATATCTGCCCCAAGCATGACCGCGCCATCGACCGTCCCGCCAGGGCGGATCGTTTCGCTCGCTATGCGACGGATGCGCAATGCGACGCCGGACAGGAGCGCATAGTGCCGCTCCAGAATAAGCAGGTCACCGTCAGGCAGGAAAACCGCATCGCTGATATCGAAATCATCAGTCCTGCGGACATAAAAGATGCCCCGACGCGGCCCGGTCAGCACCGCCGCGAAAATATCGCCATTCCGGTTCAGGCTTCTTTCGGTGAGAACGACGCGCGTCTCGCCAAGGGGACCCGATGCGGGCGAAATCGCGACTGCTTCCAGACTGGCGTTCTTGCGCAATTCTTCTTTCGGGAGCGGCAGCGGCAGGGCTTCCGGCAACGACTTGAAATCCCGCGTGTCGAGCCGATATTCGAGCAACCGGTGCGCACGCTCAAACCCGACCGTCACCCGATCTCCGGAGATCGCCATACCCTCGGCATCCGCATCCCATTTGCGCTCGAAAGGCTTGCCCGAAGAATCGAGGAGCGGCGCCATGCGGAAATCCCCAAAGCCCACGGGCCGGCCATTTCCGTCCCGCTCGATACGCCCCGCATACCAGTAACCGGTATCGGTCACGCCGAGGAAATTCCGTCCGGCATCGAGAAAACGGATCGCCGACATCCCGCCGAATTCGCGATTCGCAGCCGTCAACTCAAGCCCGCCCACGAATTCCAGCGCACCGAAGCGCCGTTCCGACGAACCGATGTGAAACTGCGCGATGGGCCGCGCTATGACCTTGAAACGCTCGATGCGGTCTTCAGTGAGCCCAGGCGATGGCCAGGAGATTACTAGGACAAGGAACCACGCTTTCGCAATTCGGGGAAACCGCGAAAGGTCGGAGAACCCATTCAACGGCGCGCGGTGCGGCGCATGCCTTGCGCGCTCTTGAAAGCGGCCCGCCCATGCTCGTCGAAGAGGGAGGCAAGCTGTTCGGTCATGGCGCCGGCAAGCTCCTCCGCGTCCACGATCGTGACGGCGCGGCGATAATAGCGCGTCACGTCATGGCCGATGCCGATGGCGATCAGCTCGACCGGCGAACGCGTCTCGATCTCTTCGATCACCGCCCGCAGATGGCGCTCCAGGTAATTGCCGGGATTGACCGAAAGTGTCGAATCGTCCACCGGCGCTCCATCGGAGATCATCATCAGGATCTTGCGCTGTTCCGGCCGGCCAACCAGCCGCTGATGCGCCCAGATCAGCGCCTCGCCGTCGATATTTTCCTTCAGCAGGCCTTCCCGCATCATCAGGCCAAGATTGCGGCGCGCCCGCCGCCAGGGCGCATCGGCGCTCTTGTAGATGATGTGGCGCAAATCGTTGAGGCGGCCGGGATTGGCGGTCTTTCCGCGGTTAAGCCACGCCTCGCGCGCCTGCCCACCCTTCCACGCCCGCGTCGTGAAACCGAGAATCTCGACCTTGACGCCGCAGCGTTCCAGCGTACGGGCGAGAATATCCGCGCATGTCGCGGCGACCGTGATAGGCCGGCCCCGCATCGAGCCGGAATTATCGAGGAGAAGCGTCACCACCGTATCGCGGAAATCCGTGTCGCGCTCCTGCTTGTAGGAAAGCGGCTGCGTCGGATCGATGACGACGCGCACCAGCCGGGCCGGATCGAGATAACCCTCCTCCAGGTCAAAGTCCCAGGAGCGGTTCTGCTGCGCCATCAGCCGGCGCTGCAGCCGGTTGGCGAGACGTCCCACGACGCCTTGAAGATTGGCGAGCTGCTTGTCGAGGAAGGAGCGCAGGCGCTCGAGCTCCGCTTCATCGCAAAGCTCGGTAGCATCGACCGTCTCGTCGAACTCCTGAGTGAAGATCTTGTAGTCGATCTCATTGGCGAAATTGGCGAAGGGCTGGTTCGGACGGCGCGCCTCACCCGGCGTCTCCGCGTCGACATCATCGTCGCCGTCCATGTCGTCGGAAAACGTATCCGCCGCCTCCATGTCGCCCTGCTCGCCGTCTTCGCTCGAGCTGTCGGCATCGTCGCTATCCGCAGCGTCCGAGCCGTCCTGTTCTTCAGAGCCGCCTTCTTCGCTATCCTCGGGCTTGGGCGTCTCCTCGCTGTCTTCGTCCTGATCGGTCGGTTCCTGCTGTTGCGCCAGCTCCTCCGCCATCTCCATCGAAGCCAGCATGTCGCGTACGACCCGCGCAAAGGCCTGCTGGTCCTCCAGCTTGTCGCCCAAATTCGAAATATCGGCGCCAGCCTTGGCCTCGATCCACTCGCGCCAAAGCTCGACGACATTGCCGGCTTCCTCAGGCACGCGGCGCCCGGTGAGCTTTTCGCGCACCACCAGCGCCACAGCCTCCTCGATCGGGGCATCTTCTTTGGCGGTGATCGCGGGAAAATTGGCCCGGCTGTATTTATCGGCGAGCATCGAAGCGAGATTGTCGCCGACGCCGGCCATCGCACGCGCACCGATGGCCTCGACGCGAGCCTGCTCGACCGCATCGAAGATGGCACGGGCCTGTTTTCCCTCAGGCGCGAGCGTCGCATGGATGCGTGCATTGTGGCAGGCGCGGCGCAGGGCCATGGAATCACCTAAGCCACGCGTCACCGCCACGTCGTGAGCGGTCGGGCGTTTCGGTAGGTCAGGCAGGCGCGCGCGATTTCCCGTCAGCGCCGGGCGATCGTTGCTGAAGCCGACCTCAAGCTCGTTCGAGCCGGCGATCGCCCGCATGCAGGCAGTCACGGACCGCTTGAACGGTTCCGCGTCCACCGGCCCTTTTGGCCGTTCGCGTGTGTTGTCGCCCCGACCCGCCATGCCGCAAGCCCTATGCGAGAACCGTGTTGACCGCGGATTCCGGCAATTCCTTGCCGAACGCGCGCTGATAGAACTCCGCTACCGTCGAACGCTCCAACTCATCGCACTTGTTGAGGAAGGTCAGCCGGAAGGCGAAGCCGACATCCTTGAAGATCTCGGCATTTTCCGCCCAGGTGATCACCGTGCGCGGGCTCATGACGGTGGAGAGATCGCCATTGATGAAGGCCGAGCGCGTCATGTCGGCGATCCGGACCATCTTCGAGACGATCTCGCGTCCCTCAGGGTTCTGGTAGTGCTTGGCCTTGGCCAAAACGATGGCGACTTCATTGTCGTGCGGCAGGTAGTTGAGCGTGGTGACGATCGACCAGCGATCCATCTGCGCCTGGTTGATCTGCTGCGTGCCGTGATAGAGCCCGGTCGTATCGCCGAGACCGACCGTGTTGGCGGTCGCGAACAGACGGAAGGCCGGGTGCGGACGGATAACGCGGCTCTGGTCGAGCAGCGTCAGGCGGCCAGACGATTCCAGCACGCGCTGGATCACGAACATCACATCGGGACGACCGGCGTCATATTCGTCGAAGACCAGCGCGACATTGTGCTGGTACGCCCAGGGCAGGATGCCATCCCTGAATTCGGTGATCTGCATCCCATCCTTGACGACGATGGCGTCCTTGCCGACAAGATCGATCCGGCTGACATGGCTGTCGAGGTTGACGCGCACGCATGGCCAGTTGAGGCGAGCGGCGACCTGCTCGATATGGGTGGATTTGCCGGTACCGTGATAGCCCGAGACCATCACCCGCCGATTGAAGGCGAAGCCCGCGAGAATGGCCAGTGTCGTCGGCCTGTCGAAAATGTAATCCGGATCGATTTCCGGCACATAGGCATCGCCCCCGGCATAGGCCGGCGCAGTCATGTCGGAATCGATCCCGAAGACGTCACGCACCGATACCGTTTTATCCGGCAGATTGGCGATATCCCGTTCAACCTTGTTCATCATGCCTCCAAGCGGGGGGAGGAAGCCCGCCGCAGATTCCAATGCAATCCAGATTTAATCCGGGACGCCCGTGAACCGGGCTCCCAATTCTTCAGATTGGCTTTAGCAAAAACCAGCCTGCTTGAGCAATTGATAAGCCTGGATCACATCGCGGAACCGATCTTCGGAACCCCGGTCTCCACCATTCGCATCGGGATGATGGAGCTTTACCAGTTCCTTATAGCGCGCCTTTATCTGATCGCCAGTCGAATTTACAGCAAGACCGAGGGTTTCGAGCGCTTTGGCTTCGAGCGCCTTGGGCTTTCGCGCCCGCGGCGTAGCCGCTGCACGCGCCTTCGCCTCCCCGAACAAACTGAACGGGTCGCGCACCTTGTTCTGATAGGCGGCGCGGCCCGAGCGCATCTGGGAAAATTCGGGCGCCGTCTTTGCCGAGGCGTTGACGCCGGCTGACCAGGTGGGACGGTGCCCCGTCAGGGCTTCCTTCTGGAAACGAGCGACTTCGCCGTCCGAGAGTCCCGAGAAATAGTTGAAGCTCTTGTTATAGAGACGCACATGGTCGATGCAGAAGTGAAAATATTCGCCTTCCTTCATGCGCCCGACAGGCGCACGGTGCGTTCCCGGCTCATCGCAGCCGTCCCATTGGCATTGCGGCGCGCGCGTCTGCGCCGCCTCCTCTTTCTCCGGGCGGATCCGTATGCGGTCGAAATATTTTGAATTCAGTTTCATCGAATCAGGATTATGGGAAGTTCGGCCAGCTAAACAAGAATTGACATTTCCCCCACGATGACCGTAACGCCTGAATCGCCAAAATAATCGCAATCATGCGCGAATTTGACCCAAGGCTCACGGTCTCATAGGTGGGGGTGGAGGCCACTATATGGGGGTAGGAGAAGCAAATGTCCATTCACGTAACAAAACAGACGACCATTGAGGCAAAACTGAGAAGCGCCTTCGCACCCGAAATGCTCGAGGTGATCAATGAAAGCCATCTCCACGCCGGCCATCATCATCACGGAAGCGATCACCACGACGCATTCGACGGTTCCGGTGAAACGCATTTTCGCGTGCGCATCGTCTCGAGCACCTTCACCGGCATGGATCGCGTCGCGCGCCATCGCGCCATCAACGCAGTTCTGAAAGACGAACTCGAAAGCGGCGTGCACGCGCTTGCGCTCGAACCCTCCGCCCCCGGCGAAGCCACCCGGAGATAGGTGTCAGCTTACAGACAGATTCACCGGCTTTCCGCCAGCGTCGAGCGGCACGATGCGCAGTCGCAGGATACGGTTTTTCTGGCGCTTTAGCACCGTAAAGCGTTTGCCATGGAAGGTGAAAGCCTGCTTCTCGTCGGGGATCGACTGGGCCTCATGAATGACGAGGCCGGCGATCGTCGTCGCTTCCTCATCGGGAAGATGCCAGTCGAGCGCGCGGTTGAGATCGCGGATCGGCAATGAACCGTCGACGATCAGCGACCCGTCCGGCTGCTGGCGAAGGCCCTGCATCTCGATATCGTGCTCATCGGCAATATCGCCCACGATCTCCTCGAGGATATCTTCGAGCGTCACCAGCCCCTGCACATCGCCATATTCATCTACGACGATGGCGATATGCGCCTTGCGCCGCAGGAATGCATTGAGTTGGTCCTGAAGTGTCGTCGTATCGGGCACGAACCAGGGCTTGCTCGCAAGCTTCACGATATCGATGCGCGAGAAATCATTGTCGACGTCATGAAGCGCCCGCAGCAGGTCCTTGGCATGGACGACACCGACGATATTGTCGGTATCGTCGCGCCACACCGGCATGCGGGTATGCGGGCTCGACAGGATTTCACGCACGACGGAATCCGCCGGATCATCCGCGTTGATCGAGCTCATCGCGGTGCGATGGATCATCACGTCGGACACTTCCAGTTCACGCAGGTCGAGTAGCCCGCCAAGCTGGTCGCGATCGGCCTTGATAACGGAACCCTCGCGGTGCAGCACCTCGACCGCGCCGCGCAACTCCTCATGCCCGGTCAACATCGACTGGCCGGATGCCAGGTTGATCCCGAAGACGCCAAGCATGGTTCGCACGATCCAGTTCACGCCGCTCGACAGCGGCCCGATCACCGCCACGATCAGCGCCACGAAAGGCGAGACAGTGATGGCGAAACGGTCGGGATTGGAAATCGCCCATGATTTCGGCAGGACCTCCGAGAAGATCACGAGGATGACCGTCATCGCCAGCGTCGCGTAGGCGACGCCGGCGTCGCCGAACAGGGTCAGGAAGATGGTCGTGGTGATCGATGATGCCAGGATGTTGACGAGGTTGTTGCCGATCAGCAGCGCTCCGATCAGCCTGTCGCGGCGCAGGATCAGCCGCTGAACGAGGCCCGCGCGAGGTTCGCCATTCTTTTCCAGCGTCATCATCCGCCCGCGCGATGCCGCCGTGAGCGCCGTCTCCGACCCCGAAAAGAAGCCGGATAGAAGAACGCAGAGCAGGATGATGCCGGACATGATCCAGAGTTCGAGCGTCATGGCGGTTACTTTCCCTTGAGGAAACCCAATACGGCGGAATAGGGCACGTCCGTGGCGATGAAGGCCTGGCCGATGCCATGCGTCAGGATGAAAGTCAGCGCGCCGCGTGAGACTTTCTTGTCCTGCACGATAAAGTCCATGAGTTTTTCAGCGGGCGGCAGCGTGCCGGGAATCTCGGATATGGAGACCGGCAGGCCGACAGCCTTCAGATGTGCCTCGACCCGGGCAGCGGCATCGGGGCTTGCAAGGTTCATGTGTGCCGAGAACTGGTGCGCCAGCACCATGCCGATGGAGACACCCTCGCCGTGCACCAGGCGGCTCGAATCATAGCCAGTGGCGGTTTCAAGCGCATGGCCGAATGTATGGCCGAGATTAAGCAATGCCCTGTCGCCGGTTTCACGCTCGTCACGCGCCACCACGGCGGCCTTGGCGCGGCAGGAGGTTGCGATCGCCTCCGTCCGCTCCGGCCCGCCGGCAAAGACTTGTCGCCAGTTCATCTCCAGCCAATTGAAGAAATCCGGCTGGTCGATCAGCCCGTATTTCGCCACTTCCGCATAGCCGGCGCGAAATTCCCGCGGACTCAGCGTGTCGAGCGCATCCGTATCGGCAAGCACGAGTTGCGGCTGATGGAAGACGCCGACGAGGTTCTTGCCATGCGCGGTGTTGATGCCGGTCTTGCCGCCGACGGAGGAATCGACCTGCGCCAGGAGCGATGTCGGCATCTGGATGAAGCCCATGCCGCGCCGCACGATCCCGGCGACGAAACCCGAGAGATCGCCGATGACGCCACCGCCGAGCGCGATGACCGCATCGCCGCGCTCGAGCCTTGCCGCAAGCACGGCATTGGTGACGGTTTCGAGCGTGGCAAAGCCTTTCGACTTTTCGCCGGGCGCGACGATGATCGCCGTCGCCGCGATAGAGGCCGCTTCGAGGCTGCGCATCAATCTGTCCAGGTGAGAGCCCGCGACATTCTCGTCGGTGATAATGGCGACCCGCACGCCTTCGAGACGCTTGGCGATCTCCTCGCCGGCCCGAGAGATCAGCCCTGCGCCGATCAGGATATCATAGGAGCGATTGCCCAGCGACACCGGGACGGTGGTGAATTCAGGCAAGTCAGCGGCGATGGTCATGAAGGAATGTTTCCTGTTACGGCTTGCCCGGATGTGTCTGTTTCGCACAGGCCGAGATAGCCTGAAAGCGCATCGAGCACCTCCTGCGCGATGACTTCCTTTTTTTCGTCACGAGACGTGACCGCCAGATCGGCCAAGGCGTAAATAGGATAGCGCTCGGCCATCAGCTTTTTCATGACGTCGCGCGGATTGGCATTCCTCAGAAGCGGACGGTTCTGCCGCCGCGACACGCGCTCCATCAGGAGATCGAGATCGGCCTTGAGCCAGACCGAAACTCCCAATGCGGCAATCGCTTCACGCGTCTGCGCATTCATATAGGCGCCGCCGCCTGTCGCCAGCACCATAGGACCGTCTTCGAGCATGCGCTGGATGACCCGGCGCTCCAGATCGCGAAATTCTGTCTCGCCATAGGCCTCGAACAACTCTGGAATCGACATGCGCGAGACGGCTTCAATCTCATTGTCGGCATCGAAGAACGGCAGGCCGAGAAGGCTGGCGATTTTCTTGCCCACGGTCGATTTTCCTGCGCCCATCAGTCCGACGATCACAAGCGGGCGCGAGCCGAGCCGCTCCCGGATTTCGGCCGCCATGCCTGCTGCTTCGCCCTGTTGCTGTGCGTGATCGTCCATTGTGCTCATGGCCAGCGTTTCCACATGAAAACGTGCGGTTTGTAAAGAATGTCTATCACATATGGCGCGAATATCTTAACGGCCTCGACGCTGGCGACGTTTGCCGCTGCGATCCTTGCATTCACCTTATTGGGGCAGCATAAAAGAACAATGCCAACGCTGACGCGCCTTGTCTTATGTCTCGCGGCCATCGCCATGCTCGTCTATGGCGGGATGCTGGCGCTCGTCACGTTCGTTCATCCGGTCCCCGGCGAAATGACCATTCGCATTCCGCCGGAAAAACTTGATGCCGGGCTTCCGGCATCTCGGTCGCAAGCGGCCCTGCCCGTCGCGGGCGCCTCGACGACGGCTGCCGAATAATCATGCGGGCGGCAGCGATCATCGAGAATTTCCTCGAAATGATGAGCGCGGAGCGCGGAGCCGCGGAAAACACACTTTCCTCCTACCGCCGGGATCTGGAAGCCGCTGCGGAATTCATAGCCGCGCGGGGCTCCAACCTGCCGGATGCCGCATCGGAAGACATACGCGCCTATCTCGATGAAATGAACACGCTCGGCTTTGCCGCGACCTCCCAGGCGCGGCGGCTTTCCGCGCTGCGCCAGTTCTTCCGCTTCCTCTATGCGGAAGGAATGCGCCAAGACGATCCGACGGGAATTCTCGATGCGCCGAAGAAAGAGCGCTCCCTGCCGAAGATCATGAGCGAGCAGGCCGTCGGCCGCCTGCTCGACCGAGCGAAGCTGGAGGCGGAGGATTCGGCCATGGCCGGCACGGATCGGCTGCGGGCCATGCGCCTCCATGCCCTGCTCGAAACGCTCTATGCCACGGGCATGCGCGTCTCCGAGCTGGTTGGCCTTCCCGCCAGCGTCGCCCGCTCCGACCACCGTTTCCTTCTGGTGCGCGGCAAGGGCGCCAAGGACCGCATGGTCCCGCTATCGGCCAAGGCGCGCGAGGCGATGAGCCGTTATCTCGCCCTGCGCGACGCCCAACCGGAGAGCGATGACAATCCATGGCTGTTTCCGGCCTTTTCGGAAAGCGGCCATCTGGCGCGGCAGGTCTTTGCCCGCGAGTTGAAATCGCTCGCCGCCCGCGCCGGCATTTCCACGTCAGCCATCTCGCCGCATGTGCTGCGCCATGCCTTCGCCAGCCATCTCCTGCAAAATGGGGCCGATCTGCGGGCCGTCCAGCAATTGCTGGGCCATTCCGATATTTCCACCACGCAGATTTATACCCATGTGCTGGAGGAAAGGCTGCATCAACTCGTCAGCGAGCATCATCCGCTTGCCGATTGAGCGTCTGGCCGTTATGAGGAACGCGGCTTGCAGCAATGAAACGTTTTTTGACGCATTTGTTGTATAGCAACGCCGGCATAGAAGACCATGTAAGGGATAGCTGCCGAGGAATGTTCCTCATAAGACCCAGCACGTTTGGACTCCAGAGCGCACAAACAGTCAGGCCATATGTATAATTACCTCGATTTCGAAAAACCCGTCGCCGACCTCGAAGGTCAGATCCTCGAACTGAAGAAGCTGTCGCAGGAAAGCGGCGGCGTCGAGATGAGTGATGAGATCAGCCGTCTGGAAAGGCGCTCGGCCGACGCGTTGAAGGATCTCTATCGCAAGCTGACGCCCTGGCAGAAGGCCCAGATAGCCCGCCATCCCGACCGTCCGCATTGCCTTGATTACCTGAAAAGGCTTTTCACCGAATTTACTCCGCTCGCCGGCGACCGCAAATTTTCCGAGGATGAAGCCATTCAGGCTGGCTTTGCACGCTTCAAGGGCGAAGCCGTCGCCATTATTGGCCAGGAAAAGGGTGCCGACACCAAATCCCGCCTCAAGCACAATTTCGGCTCGGCGCGCCCCGAGGGCTATCGCAAGGCCGTCCGTATCATGGAACTGGCCGACCGCTTCGGACTGCCGGTGATCACCCTGGTCGATACGGCGGGTGCCTATCCCGGCGTCAGCGCCGAGGAGCGCGGACAGGCGGAGGCGATCGCCCGCTCGACTGCCGCTTCTCTCAACCTGCGCGTTCCCATGGTTTCCGTCATCATCGGCGAAGGCGGTTCCGGCGGCGCCATCGCGATCGCCACCGCCAACCGCGTCTATATGCTCGAGCACTCGATCTATTCGGTGATTTCGCCGGAGGGAGCCGCCTCGATCCTGTGGCGCGATTCCACCCGCGCCAGGGACGCCGCTACCGCGATGCGGATCACAGCGCAGGATCTCTATGAACTGAAGATCATCGACGGCATCATTCCCGAGCCGATGGGCGGCGCCCATCGCGGCAAGGAAGCGGCGATGGACGCCACCGGCGACACCATCGAGGCCGCGCTGAAGTCGATGGCCGGCATGGATGGGGATGCGCTGAAAAACGATCGGCGCAGCAAATATCTCGCCATAGGCCGCAATCTTTAAGCGCCGCGCGGCAGCCAGCTCCGGGCAGTCCTTGCTTTACCGGCCGTTAACCCTGTTTCGGACGGGGTGTCCTTATATTACTCATCTCGTGCTTCTGCCATAATAGGGCCGCTTCAGCAGGGGAGTTGACAAAAAACGGCGAGTGGTGACATCAGTGTTATCGCCCGCTGTCGCTGACGCAGTAAACATTTGTCAACGATACGGAAAGATTTTGCTGTTAGAGCAAATCCAGGAAAAGTGGGAACCGGTTTTCCCGGGATAAACAGAAGACCGCTCACAGGCTCGATTACGAATGAAGCTCAAGACCGCAATCCTTGCTTCTATCATGGCATCGGCTCTTCTGGCCGGGTGCCAGGGATCCTCCATCGACGATCTTTCGCCCAGGGCGGAAAAACAGCTGCCGCAGAAGATCGTCGCCAAGATGAAGGCGAAGGGGATGACCACCACCTCGCCGATCATGGTCCGCATCTTCAAAGAAGAAGGCGCTCTGGAAGTATGGAAGCGCAAGGACAACGGGCGCTACGATATGATCGCGTCCTATGGCATCTGCAAATGGTCGGGCAAGCTGGGTCCCAAATATATTGAGGGTGACCGTCAGGCGCCGGAAGGTTTCTATACCGTCCGCCCGGCTCAGATGAACCCGAAATCGAGCTACTATCTCTCGTTCAACATTGGTTTTCCCAACGCCTATGACCGCGTCAATGGCCGCACCGGCCAGCATCTGATGGTGCACGGCGCATGTTCCTCGTCCGGCTGCTATTCCATGACGGACGAGCAGGTGGCCGAGATTTATGCCTTCGCGCGCGATGCGTTCCGCGGCGGACAGACAGCGTTCCAGGTCCAGGCCTTCCCCTTCCGCATGACGGCAGCCAACATGGCGCGCTATCGCAACGACCCGAACTATCCCTTCTGGAAAATGCTGAAGGAGGGCTATGATCTGTTCGAGATCACCAAGGTTCCGCCAAAGGTCGATGTCTGCGAGAAGCGCTATGTCTTCAACAATACCGCCATAGGACCGGAGGGCATTGCTCCCAATGCCGCCTGCCCGGCCGTCGGCGAGCCCGACCCGTTGCGCATGTCCTATATGAGCTATCAGAAGACCTTCGAAACCGCTTTTTCGGCCGCTCAGAAAAAATCAAGCAAGCAGGCTCCCGCACCGTCGATCGCCGGACTGACCGAAGCCCAACTGGTATCGGCATGGAGCGCTGCGCGGGCCCGTGGCGAGAAGGTGTCGCGCGAACCGCCGTCCCTGACGCCTGCTTCGACCGAAAAGCCGAACGCGCTGGATATCGACCCGGTCATGACCGCCAAGACGGCAACACCGACTTCGTTTCAACCCGTCGCGCCAACCATGCAGGCCGCGCCGCAGCCGGCCACCGCTCCGGCCCCGCAAGAGGTTTCGACCGCATTGCCGGCAGCACCAGCTGCGACGCCGGTACCCCAACCCAATCCCGCATTGCAAGCCGCGAACGACGCTGTACCCAGCGGCGGCGATCCGGCCTCAGCCAATCCCGAGCCGGTAATGGCGCAGCCAGTTGAACCGGCGCCTGAAAAGAAAGCCTGGTGGAAAGTTCTCGGGCGGTAAGTAAGCCGCAGTTGAATCCATGCCTGAGAAACACCAATCCATCGAGATTTATGACCTGAAGGGGCTTAACTGCCCACTACCGGTCCTGAAAACGCGGCGAAAGCTGCAGGATGTGCCTCCCGGATCCTGCCTATGGGTCGAAACTAGCGATCCCCTGGCAGGGATAGACATACCGCATTTCTGCACGGAGAACGGCCACTCGCTGATCGAGATTGTCACCGTTGAAAACGGTCACCGCTTCCTGATCCGCAAAACCTGACAGTCATCTCACTCGAAAAACCGCAGTTTCTGGATCAGACACTGCCGGAACGGCCTGGAATCGCCAGCGGATTGTCGGTCAACGCCATGCGATCCGGCATGTCGATCTGGACATGGCCGAGAAACGCATCGAACAATTGCCTGACATAGTTTTCCGGCAAATCCTTCGTGATCATCACCAGCCGCGTCTCGCGCTTTCCCTCAGGCCAGGCGGGCAAACGCGCCGGCGGGTGAAATATCTGCTGGACGCCATGGATGACCAAAGGCCGGTCAGGATCCTCGGCGATCTCAATGATGCCCTTCACCCGCAATAGCTTTTCGCCATGGGTCGAGCGCAGGAGATCGATGAACATCTCGAAAGTCGAGAACGGAACGGGCTTGTCGTGCTTCAACGAAAAGGAACGGATCGAGGCATCGTGACGATTGACGTCGTGATGATGGTGATGATGATCCCCATGCCCGCCGTGATGATGATGGTGCCCTTCAGCTTCCCTCCGCTCGAAGGCTTCCGCATTGAGCCAGCGCTGGACATTCGTCGACTTCGTTTCCGGGTTGTAAACACCGCATTCGAACAGCGTCGCATAATCGGCGCGCCGATCGCCGACATCGATCACATCCGCCGCCGGATTGAGCCCTGAAAGCCGGAGCCTGAGATCACCGAGAGCGGCACGCGCTGCCGGCAGATCGGTTTTGGTGACGACGATCCGGTCGGCGACCGCCGCCTGCTTCACCGCTTCGATATGGGCATCGAGCGTCGCCATGCCGTTGACTGCGTCGATCGTCGTAATGACGCCGTCGACACGGAAGGCCTGCATCAGGACCGGGTGCCCCATGATCGCGTGCAGAACGGGAGCGGGATCGGCGAGCCCCGTCGTCTCGATTACGATCCGCTTCAGCCGCTTGATCTGTCCCGTTTGCAACCGGTCGACGAGACTGGCGAGCGTATCGACCAATTCGCCGCGCACGGTGCAGCACAGGCAGCCATCCGAAAGCTCGATGATGCCTTCGCTCGACTGCTCGACCAGCAGGTGATCGATGCCGACATCGCCGAACTCATTGATGATCACCGCCGTGTCGCTCAACGCCGGATCCTTCAGGAGCCGGTTCAAGAGCGTCGTCTTGCCAGAACCGAGAAAGCCGGTCAGCACCGAGACGGGAATGGGATGGGCAGGAAAATTCATCAGTTCACGGCAGTCAGCGTCGATGGAGAAGGACGATTGGGACGCGGCAGCGGAATCGGGATCTGCGAAACGGCCATCACCCCGGGCTTGCTGGCAGCTTTATTGCCGGCGATGACGGCAGGACCGGCAATGAGCCCGACCGGAACGGCCTTGGGCGCGTGCTGCATCGCATGGATATAGGGAGAATTGATCTTCAGCTTGCCCTCGACATCCCTGCCGTCCCAGCGGTCGGCCAGGGCCTGCTGGTTGCAGAGCGCCGCGCGCATATCGGTTGCCTGCGCCAGGTTGGCGCCATAGGGGGTCAGCGTTGCCAGGGTAGGCGCGGCGGCGGCATTCGTCCTGAAGCCGTCAGTGATGAGTTGTGCGGCCTTGACCGCCCGCGTCTCCTGGCGGGGTTCCCCAAGGACAACCGCCAGGATCGTGCGGCCATTGCGGGTGGCGGAGGCAGCCAGATTGAAACCGGAGGCACAGACGAAGCCGGTTTTCATGCCGTCGGCGCCGTCGAACCGGCCAAGCAGTATGTTGTAATTCGCCTGGATTTTCTTGCCTTTGCCGGGATCGATCGCCTCGGTCCCGAAATAATGGGCATATTGCGGGTATTCGCGGCGCAGTTGGGTCGCCAGCACCGCCAGATCCCGCGCGGTCGAATAATTGTTGGGATCATGCAGCCCGTTCGGGTTGGTGAAATGCGAGCCAAACATGCCAAGGCGCTGCGCCTCGGCATTCATCCGCTGGACAAAGTCCGCTTCTGTGCCGCCGATCGCTTCGCCGACGGCTACAGCCACATCATTGGCCGACTTGACCAGCATGATCTTGAGCGCCGAGTCCAGCGTCATCACAGAACCGGGCTTGTAACCCATCTTGCTCGGTGGCTCCTTGGACGCATTGAGCGTCATGCGTACCGGTGAATCCAGCGTCACCTGGCCGCTGGTCAGCGCCCGGAAGGTCACATAGGCAGTCATCATCTTGGTAAGCGACGCCGGATACCAGCGGGCGAAAGCATCTTCATGGGAGAGGACCTTGCCGGTTCCGACATCGACCGTGATGGATGGGGCGGCAAATGCAGGGGCGACCCCCGCCCCAGCAAACATTCCCCCGAACACCACGGTCATCATCCAGATTGTCAGAAGTCTCGACATTTCTCTCGCACTTTCGAAATTCAAAACCATTTGGCCGGTTCCCGCCTATTTTGGACGGGAACGGAGTGAATAAGCCTCAATCCGAGGGCTCCGGTTTACTCGCACCCGCCTTGCTTCGGATAAAGACACGAGGTGGACAGGGCTTCACGTCGAACAGCAATGGCCTTATCTATCCCATGTGGCATAGAAAAGGCAAAGTGCCATTGCCGCACTTCACCGAAACGTCATATCCTTGATACCTACATTTTCTCGATATCCATAACATGCCGGAGCCCGAAATGCCCTTGTTGAACCGTGCCGTCGAAATGCAGGAGGAGGTGTCGGGATGGCGCCGCCATCTCCATCAGAACCCGGAACTGCTTTACGACGTCCATGAGACCGCGCGTTTCGTCGCCGAGAAGCTGCGGGCATTCGGCTGCGACGTTGTGGAAACAGGCATAGGCCGCACCGGCGTGGTCGGCATCATCCACGGCAGATACGCTGACGGGACGACCATCGGCTTGCGGGCGGATATGGATGCCCTGCCGATCACCGAAACGTCCGACAAGCCATGGAAGTCACAGACCAGAGGCCGCGCCCATGCCTGCGGCCATGACGGCCATACCGCCATGCTGCTCGGCGCTGCGCAATATCTCTGCGAAACGCGCAATTTCGGCGGTTCGGTTGCAGTGATCTTCCAGCCGGCCGAGGAAGGTGGCGCCGGCGGCCTCGCCATGGTGAAGGACGGCATGATGGACCGCTTCAACATTTCCGAAGTCTACGGCATGCACAATATGCCGGGTATTCCGGTCGGCGCATTCGCCATTCGCAAGGGCCCGATCATGGCCGCGACCGACGAATTCACCATCCATATTAAGGGCAAGGGGGGACATGCGGCGCAGCCGCATCGCACAATCGATCCGATCGTCGCGGGCTCGCAACTGGTCACCTTCCTGCAAAGCATCGTTTCGCGCGGTGCCGATCCACTCGACGCGCTGGTCGTTTCCGTCACCAAGTTCCACGCCGGCGAAGCCTATAATGTCATCCCCGAAACGGCAGAACTGGCTGGCACGGTGCGTACGCTCAACGGCGAAATGCGCGATTTCGCCGAAAACCGGCTGCGCAGCCAGGCGGCAGCCATTGCCGCCGGTATGGGCGCGCAGATCGACGTGCACTATCATCGCAATTATCCCGTGACCTTCAACCATGACGGCGAGACCGACTTCGCCGCCGGCATCGCACGCAAAGTGGCGGGTGAAGCCAGGGTCGACACTTCGATCCCGCCGATGATGGGCGGTGAGGATTTCTCCTATATGCTGGAAGCCCGGCCCGGCGCCTTCATTTTCATGGGCAATGGCGACAGCGCCGGCCTGCATCACTCCGCCTATGATTTCAACGATGACGCCATCCCGCATGGCATCAGCTATTGGGTGACGCTGGCGGAAACAGCACTTGCCGCCTGACGTCTGTGCCGGGAAAACTCCCCATCCAGCGGCTTGCAGGCTTGGCTAACGCAGCGAAAAACAGTATGTGTCGCTCGTGTGGTCCCGTAGCTCAGTAGGATAGAGCATCAGATTCCTAATCTGAGGGTCACTGGTTCGAATCCAGTCGGGATCACCATTCGATCGCGGTCCGTCCCGGACACATCGGTTCCTCGTCCCAAACGGTCGACGAAGAAGCTGCGCCTCTGGTATTATTCGCAGCTTTGTATTATTTGCATGACAAAATCTCCTCGCTTGAAGATACTCCCAAAAATCGGGGGGAAGGATGAGCCGCAGCGTCCTTGATGACGCGTTGATTTCATTTACCCGCTTCAATAAGACGCTTTAGACGACGCTAAATAGGGAGATTTTCATGCGTTCGATTATACTGGCGCTTTTCGCCGCCACGGCTCTTGCAACACCGGCTGCAGCGCGCGACGTGACTGTAGCCGTAACGGCCATCGTCGAGCACCCCGCGCTCGATGCGACGCGTGACGGCGTCAAGGAAGCCTTGGCCGAAGCCGGTTTCAAGGAAGGCGAAAATCTCAAGTTCATCTATGAATCCGCGCAGGGCAATGCCGCCACCGCCGCGCAGATCGCCCGGCAGTTCATCGGCGACAATCCCGATGTGATCGTTCCAATCTCCACCCCCTCCGCCCAGGCCGTGGTCTCCGCAACGCGCGACATACCTGTCGTATTCACCGCCGTATCCGATCCGCTCGGCGCGCAGTTGGTGAAGGATTTGGAGAAGCCGGGCGGCAATGTCACCGGCCTTTCCGACATGTCGCCAGTGGCCGATCACGTCAAGCTGATCAAGGAAATCCTGCCCAATGCCAAGACCATCGGCTTTCTCTATAATTCCGGGGAAACCAATTCCGTCTCGCTTCTCGCCGCCTTGAAGGAAGCCGCCTCCGCAGCCGGCCTGTCGGTGGTTGAATCGACCGCCACCCGCTCCGCCGATGTACAGGGCGCTGCGCGTGCGCTCGTCGGACGCGCCGACATCATCTACGTTCCGACCGACAACACGATCGTTTCGGCACTGGAAGGCGCGGTTGCAGTCGCGGAGGAAAACAAGATCCCGCTTTTCACCGCTGACACCGATTCAGTCAATCGAGGCGCAATTGCCGCCCTCGGCTTCAACTATCATGATGTCGGCAAGCAGACCGGCGCCATTGTCGCCCGCGTTCTCAACGGAGAAAAGCCGGGCGACATCCCGGTCAAGATCGCAGCAGGTACCGATCTCGTCGTTAATCTCGTTGCCGCGAAGAAGATGGGCGTGGAACTGCCGCAGGCCCTCATCGATCGCGCCACCAAGGTTATCAAGTAAACGATACCTCTGGACATCTGCACGATAATTTTCCATTGAACACGGCGGCGGACTTCCGCCGCCGTGTTCATATCAGCGCCGTTCTCCATATCGGGACAACGCCCGTTGCACATGGTCTGCCCGCAGGCCGGTATTTGAAGGATCGTTCACAGTGAGCCAGATCGCCTTTTGGGGTGCGGTCGAGCTAGGTCTCGTCTTTTCCTTTGTCGCAATTGGCGTCTATCTCGCCTTTCGCGTGCTCGATTTTCCCGATCTCACCGTCGACGGGTCGTTCCCGCTCGGCGCGGCCGTCACCGCTGTTCTGATTATCGCAGGCATGAATGCCTGGCTGGCGGCAGGTATCGCCATGCTGGCCGGCGCCGCTGCCGGACTTGTCACGGCTACTTTGAACGTCCGCTTTCGCATCCTTAATCTCCTCGCATCGATCCTGACCATGATCGCGCTTTTCTCGGTCAATCTGCGGGTGATGGGCCGCCCGAACGTCGCCTTGATCAACCAGGACACCATGATCTCGCCCTTCTACGGGCATGGCCTTCCGGATTTTTACGTCCGCCCGCTGTTCGCGGCCGTCCTCGTCGCAGCCGCCGTCCTGCTGGTCTGGCGCTTTCTGGAGAGCGATATGGGCCTTGCCATGCGCGCGACCGGCGCCAATCCGCGCATGGCACGCGCCCAGGGCGTCAAGACAGACAGGCAAATATATCTCGGAATGGCACTTTCAAATGCCCTGGTTGCGTTGGGAGGATCGCTGTTCGCCCAGACCAACGGCTTTGCCGATGTCACCGCGGGCGTTGGCACCATCGTCGTCGGCCTGGCGGCGGTCATCATTGGCGAAACGCTGTTTCGCAGCCGCCTTTTGCTGGTCGCGCTGCTTGGCTGCGTCGGCGGATCAATCATTTACCGCATTGCCATCCAGTTTGCCCTGTCGAGCGATTTTCTCGGCCTCAAGGCGTCGGACCTCAATCTGGTTACAGCCGTCCTCGTCACCGTCGCGCTGATCTTGCCGCGCCTTCGCCGTGGAGGAGCCGCCGCATGATCGAGATATCGAACCTCGGCGTTATCTTCGGGCGCGGCACGCCGCTACAGAAACAAGCGCTGTCCGGCGTCAATTTGACCATCGATCAAGGAGCTTTCGTCACCGTCATCGGCTCGAACGGAGCCGGTAAATCGACGCTGCTTGGCGTTCTGGCCGGCGACATCTTGCCGACGGAAGGCAAGGTAATCATCAGCGGCAAGAATGTTACCCGCAAGCCGACGGCCGACCGGGCCGGACTTGTCGCGCGGGTATTCCAGGATCCGCTGACCGGCAGTTGCGGCGCGCTGACCATCGAAGAAAATCTGGCGCTCGCCGCAGCGCGCGGCAAGCGGCGCGGCCTGGCGCCGGCGCTGGGCAGCAACCGCCGCGCCTATTTTCATGAGCGCGTCGCCGCGCTCAATCTGGGGCTCGAAAATCGCATGCATGATCGCATGGATCTCCTCTCAGGCGGCCAGCGGCAGGCCCTCTCACTGGTCATGGCGACGCTTGCCGGCTCCGAGGTCCTGCTTCTCGACGAGCATACGGCGGCGCTCGACCCCGGAATGGCCGAATATGTCATGGAACTGACCCAGTCGCTGGTGAACGAAAACAAACTGACCACATTGATGGTGACCCATTCGATGCGCCAGGCGCTGGATTTCGGTACGCGCACTATCATGCTGCACGGTGGCAGCATCGTGCTCGACGTCACCGGCGATAACAGGAAGAACCTCGGCGTGGAGGATTTGATCGAGATGTTCCGCCGCGTCCGTGGCCAGAATTTGGACGATGATGCGCTTTTGATCGAGTGATCTGCAACGCCGGTCTTGTCCTGCAGATCGGGCGCTAAACGGTTCCATTCGGCCACGACTTGTTCTAAGCAAAGCCCATGGCGCAGAAGAAATCCCACGAAGTCGACGCTTTTCTCGGCGGGTCCGACAAATCATCGGTAATCGTGCTTGTCTATGGCCCCGACAAGGGGCTCGTCAGCGAACGCGCCGCCCGGTTCGCCAGATCGACAGGCCTGGCGCTTGACGATCCCTTTGCCGTCATCCGCCTTGAGGCGGACGCTATCGACTCCGATCCGGCGAGGCTCTCGGATGAAGCCCGGACCATTTCCATGTTCGGCGGCGAACGGTTGATATGGGTACGCAACGCCGCCGGCCAGAAGGGGCTGGCCGATGCCGTCAAGCTGTTGGTGGCAGAGCCGCCGACCGACACGCGGATTCTCATCGAAGCCGGTGACCTGAAGAAAGGCGCCGCATTGCGTACGATTGTCGAAGGCGGCTCCTTCGCCATGGCGCTGCCCTGCTATTCCGATGACTCGCGAGGAGTGGACGCGGTCATCGATGACGTTCTTTCACGCGAAAAGCTGCAGATCACGCTCGAGGCGCGGCAGATGCTGCGCGACAATCTCGGTGGTGACCGCCTAGCGACGCGTGGAGAACTGGAAAAGCTGTGCCTCTACGCCCATGGCCAGGAACGCATAACCGCCGATGACGTCCGCGAAGCCGTCGGCGATGTCAGCGCGCTCTCCTATGATGAGATCATCGATGCCATCCTGACCGGGGATATTGCGCGCTTTGGCACGGCCTTCGATCGCGTCGTCAAATCCGGTTCAGCGCCTTTTCTTATCCTGAATGCAGCCATGCGGCAGTTTCAACAGATACAGCTCCTGCGTCATGCCATCGAGCAGGAGCGCAAGCCGATAGCGGCGGCGGTTGCTTCGGCTAAGCCGCCGATCTTTTTCAGCCGTCGCAAACTCGTGGAAAACGCCCTCGGCCGCTGGACCGGCGAAAGCCTTGCCCGCGTCATGGAGCGCCTGCAAAAAACGATCCTGGAAAGCCGCCAGAATGCGGCGCTGGCAATTCCGATCATTCGGCAGACATTGCTTGCCTTCACTGTGGAAGCGGCTCGCGCAGGCCGAAACAGATAATCATCTGTTTCGGAATCAAATCTCCAGTAACTAATTGAATTTCATGACGAAATTAGCTTTGCAGTCGACGGCAGACTTCATCGAGCTGCTCCAGCGAAGCATAGCGGATGCGCACCTCGCCGCCCTTTTCGCGATGATTGATTTCCACCTTCATTCCGGTAACGTCGGATAGAAGCTTTTCAAGCGCCTTCGTATCGGCGTCCTTTTCGACAGATGGGGCCTTTTCCTTGCGATCAGCCCCGCCCTTCCCTTCGGACTGGGTCAACGCTTCCGCCTGCCGTACCGAAAGCCCTTCACGCACGATCCGCTCGGCGAGCACCGCGGGATTTTCCGCTGTCACCAGACAACGGGCATGGCCTGCGGATAGCGCGCCGTCGGTGATCATCTCCTGGACGTTGTCGGGTAGCTTCAGGAGCCGCAGCGTATTGGCGACATGGCTGCGGCTTTTACCGATGACCTGAGCCAGATCGGCCTGCGTATAGTCATGTTCCTCGATGAGTTGCTGATATCCTGCAGCCTCTTCGACTGGATTGAGATCGGCCCGCTGGACGTTCTCGATAATGGCCAGTTCCAACGCGACCCGGTCATCCACATCGCGCATGATGATAGGAAGAACCGTCAGGCCGGCGCGCTGGGCGGCGCGCCAGCGACGCTCGCCGGCAATCAGTTCGTAACGATCGGGAACTCCAGGCGCGGGGCGAACGACGACGGGCTGCACCACGCCATGCTCGCGAATCGATTGCGCCAAATCCTCAAGTTCAAGATCCTTGAAGGCTCGACGCGGATTGCGCGGATTGCGGCTGATGAATTCGATGGGAACATGACGTTCGAGCGGGATCGGCGCTTGTCTGCCTTCCGCCGGACGGTCCATCTCGCCAATCAAAGCCGCCAGTCCCCGGCCAAGGCGCTTTTTGGAAGGATCATCGTTCATCTGCAGCAACTTTCACTATTGTTTCGTATTCGAATCGAATTAGGCGGCGCGCAACCGTCGTTCACGCTGTATGACTTCCGAGGCAAGCTGAAGATAAGCCTGACTGCCGGCGCACTTTAGATCGTAGAGGATCGCTGGCTTTCCGTGCGACGGCGCCTCCGAAACTCGGACATTGCGGGGAATGACCGTCCGATAGACCTTTTCTCCCATAAAGGACCTCACATCATCGACCACCTGCGCCGCCAGATTGTTGCGGCTGTCAAACATGGTCAAGACGATGCCCTGAATCGACAGATCAGGGTTAAGCGAGTTTCTTACCTGCTCGACAGTCTCCAGAAGCTGGCTGAGCCCTTCCAGGGCGAAGAATTCACACTGCAACGGCACCAGCACGGAATCGGCGGCCGCCATCGCATTGAGCGTCAGGAGGTTGAGCGACGGCGGACAATCGACCAAAATATAAGTGTAGCGCTCTGAAACTTGCGAATCGAAACGCAACGCATTGCGCAGGCGGCGCGTTCGGTCCGGCGCCTGCGCTATTTCCATCTCTATCCCGAGAAGATCGAGGGTTGACGGGACGATATAGAGATTGGGCACATCCGTTGCCACGGCAGCTTCCTGTACGGACGCCGCCTGCGTAAGAACATCATAGGAGGAATGCGCACGGTTGCGCCGGTCGATACCGAGACCGGTGCTGGCGTTGCCCTGTGGATCCAGATCGACGATCAGCACCATCTCGCCGATCGCCGCCAGCGCTGTAGCCAGATTGATGGCGGTCGTCGTCTTGCCGACGCCGCCTTTCTGGTTGGCAATCGTTATGATACGAGTCTTGTTTGTCATCGCTGTCGCCTCGGCTCCTGCTTATGCCATCGGGATTTGGCGCGAAATGCGATCGCTCTGCCTGATATTCCTCAAATTGCTAATTTGAAGAATAACCGACTCTTCCCCGACAGCACTTGGATGTTCTACCAGATCGTATGTCCACTCGTCATGGCTTTCATCGATTTCACGGCGATAATCCCGCCCTTTTTGAAATAGCGCGGTGGCGCCTGATGTCAGCCAAGGTTCGGTCAGCGATAATAAAACGTTCAGAGGCGCCAATGCCCTGGCGGTAACGACATCAGGCGTCTTTATCTGCCCCCAAATCGTCTCGATCCGTTGCGCATGCACCCTGCCCGGGGCTTTAGCCTGGGCAATTGCTGTTCGCAAGAATGCTGCTTTTTTGCCGTTGCTTTCCACGAGGTCGATCGATGAGTCCGCCCGCTCCTTGAGAAGAATCGCCAGAACAACGCCCGGAAATCCGCCGCCGGAACCGAGATCGAGCCATTTACGGGCCTGGGGAGCCAGAGAAAACAGCTGTACACTATCAAGAATATGACGCTCCCACAGGCCTGGAAGAGTCGAGGGAGAAGCAAGATTGATGGCGGATGACCATTTCCGAAACAGAACTTCAAAGGTCTCAAGCGTTTCGACTGTTTCACGTGAAACAACCGGAACGAGATTCCGCAGTTGCAGATAACGTTTTTCGATCACGCGACATCCTGCCCGTGTGCTTCGCGTCCATGTCCCACAGTATCCTCTACGCCACGCCGCGTCCCATGACGCCGTATCTGTGTTATGATCAAGGCCAAAGCGGCCGGCGTCATGCCATCAATCCGCTGCGTTTCGGCGACAGATTTCGGCCGTCGCTGCGTAAGTTTCTGCTTCAGCTCATTGGATAATCCGGCAACTGACCCAAATTCAATATCGTCCGGTATCAGCAGACGTTCCTCTCGCTCCATGATAGCAATGTCCGATTGCTGCCGGTCAAGATATACCGAGTACTGCGCCTCGACCTCCAGCGCCTCCCGAGTAGCAGGATCGAAAGACTGCAACTCCGGCCAGATCGCAGCAAGTCTCTCGAGATCAATGCCGGGATAGGCCAGTAGATCGTAAGCTGATCGGCGGACGCCGTCCTTGTTCAGTTGAAACCCATATTTATCAGCCATGTTCGGCGAGATCGACAATTGCTGCACCTGGCGCCGCGCTGTGTCCAGCTTGCCCTCCCGTTCTGCATAGCGGGTTCTTCGCAAACCACCGAGAATCCCGAGCCTGTCGGCCAATGGCGTCAGCCTCTGGTCCGCATTGTCAGCCCGAAGTGAAAGCCGGAATTCCGCCCGCGACGTGAACATACGATATGGCTCACTGACGCCACGCGATGTCAGATCATCGACCATCACTCCGAGATAGGCTTCCGTTCGATGGAGTATAGTGAGTTCCGCTCCGCTTGCTCGACGCGCAGCATTCAATCCGGCTAACAACCCCTGCGCAGCCGCCTCTTCATAACCGGTCGTGCCGTTGATCTGCCCGGCAAAGAACAGACCACGAATCTTTCGGGTTTCCAGGCTGCGCTCCAGTTCGCGCGGATCGATAAAATCATACTCGATCGCATAGCCGGGTTGCAGCATCACCGCATGCTCCAATCCGGGAATGGTCGCTAGCAGCTTTAACTGAACATCTTCAGGCAACGAAGTCGAAATGCCGTTCGGATAAACTGTTTGGTCGTCGAGCCCTTCCGGTTCCAGGAAAATCTGGTGTCCGTCGCGGTCTCCGAATTTGACGATCTTATCTTCAACAGAAGGACAGTAGCGCGGTCCGATCCCTTCGATGGAACCGGAATACATCGCCGAACGGTGCAGATTCTCGCGTATGATCGCGTGGGTGACCGGCGTGGTTCGCGTAATGCCGCAATCGATCTGCGGTGTGGCAATGCGGTCGGTCATCAAGGAAAATGGCACCGGCACATCGTCCGGCTTCTGCATATCAAGGCCATTCCAATCGATTGTACGGCCATCAAGACGCGGCGGCGTACCCGTCTTGAGGCGACCGAGTGTGAAGCCTTGCGCCTTCAGCGTGTCCGATAGCCCAAGCGCTGGTTGCTCACCCATCCGTCCGGCGGGGATTTTCTTCTCGCCTATATGAATAAGCCCGCGCAGGAACGTGCCTGACGTTAAAACCACAGCGCCAGCGTTGAAAACCCGCCCATCTGTTAGTTTAACGCCGACGACCGATTGCTCCTCAATCACCAGATCATCGACGCCGCCTTCAATGATAACGAGATTCTCCTGCGCGCGTATCGCATCCTGCATCGCCAAGCGATAGAGTTTGCGGTCGGCTTGTGTCCGGGGGCCACGCACCGCCGGACCCTTGCGTCGATTGAGAAGACGGAATTGAATGCCCGCCGCATCAGCCACGCGCCCCATAAGGCCGTCAAGCGCATCAATCTCGCGGACCAGATGCCCCTTTCCCAACCCGCCGATCGCTGGATTGCACGACATGACACCGATGGTATCAAAACGATGCGTGACCAGCGCCGTGAGCGCGCCGAAGCGAGCTGACGCAGCGGCGGCTTCGCAACCGGCATGTCCACCACCGATAATGATGACATCGAATTTCTGTATCATATGCTCACTCTCTGGGAGAGCTCTGGTCATGCGCGCTTCGTGGAGTCAAGTCAAGTCCGGAGATTCCACAGATGTTTCACGTGAAACAAATACGTGGCTCAGTCAGTGCATGAAGCCGGATGTTTCACGTGAATCATTTCCCGATGCAGAATTGTGAAAAGATTACGTCGAGAATATCCTCCACATTGACATCGCCGGTGATTCGACCGAGAAACTGCGAAGCTCGACGCAGATTCTCCGCCCTAAGCTCCAGAGGCAGGTCCTCCTGTGTGAGGGCCTCGTTGATTTCACCCACGGTAGCCTCAAGCAAGTCCATATGCCTGCGACGTGTCGGAACGACATTGCCGATGCGGCCTGCCTTGTCCTCGGCGAATCGAGTGATCGCTGCAACCAGCTCATCCATGCCTTGGCCAGTGCGCGCTGAAATCAAATATCTCCATCCATCCTGATCGTGCGGTTCTGCCAGATCTTTCTTGTTTCCGACTCGCCACATCTCTCCATCAAAGTCCGGCAATGGAACGGATTCCGGCGAGCGCATATCCTCAAGAAGCAACACCAGGTCGGCGGAGTTGGCGCGAGCGCGAGCGCGCTCGATGCCCATCCGCTCCACAATTCCCTCCGCCTCCCGCAGTCCGGCCGTGTCGGCTAGAAAAACTGGAATCCCGCCGAGATCCAGCTTCACCTCTATCAGGTCGCGTGTCGTTCCGGCCTCTTCGGATATAATTGCGACATCGCGCCCGGCGAGCATGTTCAACAGGCTGGATTTCCCCGCATTGGGCGCCCCTATAATAGCTACATGCAACCCGTCGCGAAACACTGCCGCCCTTCTCCCGTCTGCCAGATGTCTGCTGATCTGGTCCGAAAGGAGCTTCATCGCCTCCCAGACCTTGGTGGAAACTGATCCGGGTACATCCGATTCATCAGCGAAATCCAGCTCTGCCTCGATCAAGGCCCGCCCCTGAATGAGCTCCCGACGCCAATCCATGTAGAGGTCGCGCTGTGCGCCGGATGCAACCTGCAATGCCAGCCGCCTCTGTCCCTCAGTCTCCGCCGAAACGAGATCAGCCAGGCCCTCAGCAATCGTCAAATCCATCTTGCCGTTGGCAAAGGCGCGGCGGGTAAACTCACCGGGTTCAGCCATCCGACAATGTTCGAAACTAGAAAGTTCGCGCAGAAACCGGTCAATGACGGCTATTCCGCCATGAAGATGAAATTCCGCGCAATCTTCGCCCGTAAAGCTGTGCGGTCCCGGAAAAAACAGGAGAAGCCCTTGGTCCAGCAGTTCGCCCTCCTGGGAGCGGAACTGGCGGTAGGCAGCCCGTCTCGGCTCCGGAAGCGTCGTGGAAATTGTTTCGACTACGAATCGAACTTGCGCTCCCGATAAACGAACGACAGCCACGCCCGAGGGCAGCCGTCCGCTCGACAAGGCAAAGATAGTATCCGGGAACCCTATTTGCGGTATCATCATTATCCTTCCAGGTGCAGATCGGAAGTTCAGATCCGACATGCGGGGTGATTACCCTCTCGCCATCGCGAAAGAAAGGCTGTTCACAAAATGCCCCTTCCTACCAAGAACCGGCTGGGCGACCAGTCCAGCGCCTATCTGCGTCAGCACGCCGATAACCCGGTCCTTTGGCGGCCATGGGGCCGTGACGCGCTTGACGAACCAAACGGGAGAGACGACCCATTCTCCTCTCTGTCGGCTATGCTGCTTGTCACTGGTGTCACGTCATGGCGCATGAATGCTTTGAGGATCAGGAGGTTGCCGAAGTCATGAACCGCCTTTTCGTCAATGTGAAGGTCGATCGTGAGGAAAGGCCCGATATAGACCAGATCTACATGGCGGCGCTGACCGCCATGGGCGAGCAGGGCGGTTGGCCGCTGACTATGTTTCTGACGCCCCAAGGACTGCCATTCTGGGGTGGAACATATTCTCCGAAGCACCCGCGATACGGGCGGCCTGGCTTTATCGATATTCTGCATTCCATCCACCGCGTCTGGGACCAGGATAAGGAACGTATTAACCATAACGTCGCAGCGATTTCGAATCATATAGAAGCCCGCCTTGCAGGCACAGCCGCCCCGTCCATGCTGGACATGTCAGCAGCCGACGCATTTGCCGATCAGGTCTATTCGATGATGGACAGGGTAAATGGAGGGCTGCGCGGCGCGCCAAAGTTTCCCAACGCCCCATTCATGGACGCATTGTGGCTATCCTGGCTGCGGGGGTGGTACCCCGGATCACCGGGATGCTTTCATCCTCAGCCTGGAGATCATGCTGCAGGGCCGGATCTATGATCATCTTGGCGGTGGTTTGGCCCGGTACAGCGTCGATGATCGCTGGTTGGTGCCGCATTTCGAGAAGATGCTTTACGATAATGCGCAGATGATCCGCCACGCCAGCTGGGCCTACGCCTCCAACGGCAATCCATTGTTCCATATCCGAATCGAAGAGACGGTAGATTGGCTGATGCGGGTAATGCGCCTGCCAAACGGCACCTTCGCCTCACGCCTTGATGCCGACAGCGAGGGAGAAGAAGGCAAGTTCTACGTCTGGTCCGCCAGTGAGATCGACAAACTTCTGCCTGACACATCGCTCTTTAACGCGCGATATGATGTGACACCGCAGGGAAATTGGGAGGGAAAGACGATCCTCAACCGGCTACGGTCACGTCAGTTTGCCGGCTCCGACGAAGAGCCGTCCCTGGCAGCGGACAGGCAGAGGCTTCTTGCTGCCCGTGAAAACCGTATCAGGCCCGGGCGCGATGATAAGGCGCTTACCGACTGGAACGGGCTTCTCATCCGATCATTGGCAGAAGCCGCACGGGTTTTCGCGCGCACGGATTGGGCCGAAATCGCAGAGAAGGCCTATCGTTCCATAGCCGAATCGATGCGGGAAGGCCGTCTTCCACACTCGGTTATGGGGCAATCCAAGCTATTCCCAGCTCTCTCGAGCGATTATGCGGCAATGATCAACGCCGCCATATCGCTCTACCAGATAGCACAGGACAAATCTATCTCGATGACGCCAGGCATTTCCTCGCGCAACTCGATCGCTGGCATATAGCCGAGGACGGTGGCTACAATCTCTCAGCCAATGATGCTGATGATGTCATCTTGCGAATTCGTGGCGACCAGGACGAAGCCATTCCGAGCGCGACAAGCCAGATCATGGAGGCTTTGGCCCGGCTGGCAACCGCCACAGGTGAACCACAAATGCAGGAACGCGCGGTCGCGGTCGCAGAACATGCTCTCGGTCGCATCCGCAATCTCGCCTATGGGCAGGCTGGCATCCTCAACGCAGCAAGCGTGGTTATAGATCCCTGGAAGCTAGTTATCATTGCACCCAATGATCATCAGCTCGTTGCGGAAGCGAATCGAACTCCGGATTCCCGCCGTATCGACCTAGTTATCCCGATCGATGGCAATCCCGCCGATGCCACCATGCCGCAGGCTATCCAGATGGATATGACAAAGCCCGCGGCCTATCTCTGCCGCGGGCTCGCCTGTCTGCCACCTGTGGAAACCGCTGAGGAATTGCACGCCCTTCTGACCGAAAGGCTGTAGTCAGACGCGAGGAGTCGAAGACTTCTCGGGCTCGACTGGTCCAGGCGCGGTTCCGCCCGGATCCAATATTCGTCAGGTATTCATGGAATCGAAGAACTCGCCATTGTTCTTCGTCTGCTTGAGCTTGTCGATCAGGAACTCGATCGCATCGGTGGTTCCCATCGGTGCCAGGATACGGCGAAGCACGAAAATCTTCTGCAGGTCTTGGCGCGGGACGAGAAGATCCTCCTTGCGGGTACCGGATTTGAGGATGTCCATCGACGGAAAGATGCGCTTGTCCGCCACCTTGCGGTCCAGCACGATTTCCGAGTTGCCGGTTCCCTTGAATTCTTCGAAGATCACTTCGTCCATGCGGCTGCCGGTATCGATCAGCGCGGTCGCGATGATAGTCAGCGAGCCGCCCTCCTCGATATTGCGGGCTGCGCCGAAGAAGCGCTTCGGCCGCTGCAGCGCATTGGCATCGACACCGCCGGTCAGAACCTTGCCGGATGACGGGACCACGGTGTTATAGGCGCGACCGAGACGTGTGATGGAATCGAGCAGGATGACAACGTCACGGCCATGTTCGACCAGCCGTTTGGCCTTCTCGATGACCATTTCCGCCACGGCGACGTGGCGCGACGCGGGTTCGTCGAATGTCGAGGAAACCACTTCGCCCTTCACCGAACGCTGCATGTCCGTCACTTCTTCGGGCCGCTCGTCGATCAGAAGAACGATCAAGTAGCATTCCGGATGGTTCGCCGTGATTGAATGGGCGATGTTCTGGAGAAGAACGGTCTTACCCGTGCGCGGCGGCGCGACGATCAGGCCACGCTGTCCCTTGCCGAGCGGAGCGACGAGATCGATGACACGAGCGGAAAGATCCTTGGTCGTCGGATTTTCGAGCTCCATCTTGAACCGCTCGTCCGGGTAGAGCGGTGTCAGATTGTCGAAATGGATCTTGTGGCGGATTTTTTCCGGATCTTCGAAGTTGATGGTGTTGACCTTGAGGAGCGCGAAATAACGTTCGCCCTCCTTCGGTCCACGGATCGGGCCCTCGACTGTATCGCCGGTTTTCAGGGAAAAACGACGAATCTGCGAGGGAGAGATATAGATATCGTCGGGACCTGGCAGATAATTGGCGTTGGCGGAGCGCAGGAAGCCGAAACCGTCCTGCAGCACTTCGACCACGCCTTCGCCGATGATTTCGACTTCCTGGGCAGCCAGCTTCTTCAGGATTGCGAACATCAGCTCCTGCTTGCGCATGACACTGGCGTTCTCGACTTCCAGCGTTTCCGCCAAAGCCAGCAGATCCACGGGCGTTTTACTCTTCAATTCTTGTAGTTTCATTTCCTGCATGTGTGCGGAATCTCATTAGCTTGGGAAGGGAAAAAGGCAGTTGTTCGGAAGGATGGCCATGGAGTCCGTGGCCGGCATCGACAGTCTGCATTTCCTGAGGGAGGAGAAATTACACATAACGTCTCACAGGCCGCAGGACAAGTGCCAAACTGGGGCCGAGAGCGGAAAAATCGTGAAAGTCGACGTCAGAAAGGCTTCACGATCACCATGATGACGATAATCACCATCAAAACGGTTGGTATTTCATTGACCATGCGCCAATGTCGCGCCGATTTCACGTTTTGGTCGGCGGCAAAAAGCCGGACCGCCTTCGAGAAATAGCCGTGCACCGCCGAGAGCAGAACGACCGCCGCCAGCTTGACATGCAGCCATCCGCCGGAAAATCCGAATATCTTCCAAGCCAGCCACAGCCCCATGATCCACGTGACCGCCATGGCGGGGTTGATGATGAAACGCAAGAGCCGCTGTTCCATCACCTTGAAGGTCTCGGATTGCACCGAACCGGGCTCGGCAGCGCAATGATAGACAAAAAGCCGCGGCAGATAGAGCATCCCTGCCATCCATGAAATCACCGCGATGACGTGGATAGCCTTGATCCAGGGATAGGCCACACTCGGATTCACGTGAAACATCAGCAACAGCCCGCCAATGACCACCGCGATTGCCACGACGGCGCGCAACGCGGCTTTTCCACCTGACGCAGCGGAATTTCTGGCCGGTTGGGTGCTCATCCCTCGCCTCCCGCATCCCGAACCCGCGCAATCATGCGCTCGACATGTTCGATCGGCGCGTTGGGCGTGATGCCGTGGCCGAGATTGAAGATCAGCGGTCCGTTGCCCAACGTCTCGAGGATCGCATCGACCCCTTCATCGAGCGCTGCGCCGCCGGCAACGACACGTAGAGGATCGAGATTGCCCTGCACCGCGCCATGCTCCTGCAGCTTTGCGGCAAAAGACAGGGGTACCGACCAGTCGAGCCCGAGCACGTTGACGCCGGTTTTCTCGCGATAATGCGCATAAAGCGCGCCCGCCCCCTTGGGAAAGCCGATGATCAACGCGTTCGGGTGCACGGCACGCACTTTTTCGACGATCCGCGCCACCGGCTTCACGCAAAACCGCTCGAAGCAGATCTCATCGAGAACGCCGGACCAGGAATCGAAGATCTGCACGGCATCGGCGCCGGCATCCAATTGCTGGATCAGATAATCTGCCGAGACATCGGCAAGATCGTCGATGAGTTTCTGGAAGGCATCGGGATGGCGATAGGCGAACAATCGGGCCGGCGCCTGGTCCGGCGTGCCATGTCCGGCAATCATATAGGTCGCCACGGTCCAGGGAGCTCCACAGAAGCCAAGCAGGGTCGTTTCAGCGGGCAGGGCCGAGCGCAACAGCCGAACCGTCTCGTAGACCGGCTCCAGGCGTTTTGCGACGCCCTCCGTCTCCAGCCAGAATATCTCGTCCGCATCGATCGGTGTCATCATCGGGCCACGGCCCTCCTCGAAGCGAAGATCGCGGCCCAGCGCGTGCGGCACCACGAGAATGTCCGAGAAAAGAATCGCCGCGTCGAAGCCAAAGCGACGAATGGGCTGCAAGGTCACTTCAACGGCGAGATCTGGAGAATAACAAAGTTCGAGGAAGCTTCCCGCCTTTTGCCTGGCCTCGCGATATTCAGGCAGATACCTGCCGGCCTGCCGCATCATCCAGATGGGTGGCGGAAAGACCGTCTCGCCGCGGATTGCCATCAATACCTTGCGTTCCATTTTTCCGTCCCGTGCTGGCGCACCATTTCGAAAACCGATTCGTGTTTCCTGAAAGCGCGATACGCCGGTCCAATATTCCCTGCATCTTCGTCGGCGTCCAGGACGCCTGGCGCTGCTCTATCCCCAGCCTCTTTCAATAAAGAAATTTAGAAATTTTGGATTCTTCTGATTCTTAGAGTCTGTTTGTTCCGGGGATTAACATATGCCGGCTGTTTTCCCACAGCGAGATGCGGTTTCGCCTGCTCAGGGGATAATTCGCCGATCAAATGGGAAAAAGCAATGATAAGTCCAATCGATAAGGAAAAACAGACGCTTGAGGTATGGAAGATTTTTGCTAAGCTGTGGAGAACCGGCGAGGACATTATGGAAACAGGAAAGTCCAAGTGGTCTTCCACATGTCCTCCGGGCAATTTCGCACAGCACCGCCCATTGTGGATGACTTGCCAAGTTTGCCCATCGCTGTCATCCCTGTGCCCTGACAGATGCGACTTACGCACAGCCATCAACAGGGACGATAAAAACCTGTGACCAGAGCGCTTTCATACTTCCATCTTCATCTGATTTCGGATGCGACCGGAGAGACTCTCCTGGCCGCCGGTCGCGCAGCCGCGGCGCAATACGCCAATGCGCGGGCGATCGAGCATATTTACCCGCTGATTCGCACGGAAAAACAGTTGCGCAAGGTGCTCGACGATATCGATGCGGAACCGGGCATCGTTCTCTATACCATCGTCGATCAGAAGCTTGCGGCGATCATAGACGCATCCTGCGCCGCTATGGGCGTACCGTCCGTCTCGGTACTCGAACCGGTGCTGACAACGTTTCAATCCTATCTCGGCGCCCCGGCGCACCGCCGCGCCAGTGCGCAGCACGTGCTCAACGCCGATTATTTCCGCCGTATCGATGCGCTGAATTTCACGATGGAGCATGATGACGGGCAACTTCCGCTCGATATGAATGAAGCCGATGTGATCCTGATCGGCATATCGCGTACGTCGAAGACGCCGACGAGCATTTATCTCGCCAATCGCGGCGTGAAGACCGCCAATATCCCCATCGTACTCGGCATCCCTATTCCCGAAGCATTGTTCACGGCGACAAGGCCGCTGATCGTGGGCCTGGTCGCCACGGCGGAGCGCATCTCGCAGATCCGGCAGAACAGGATTTTGGGCAACGCGCCCGGATATGATGTCGAGCACTATACGGACCGCGCCAATATCGCGGAGGAGCTTGCCTATGCCCGCAACATATGCGCGCGCCATGGGTGGCCGATTATCGATGTCACGCGCCGCTCGATCGAAGAAACAGCCGCCGCCATTCTTGCCCTGCGCCCGCGTAGCCGGTAACCAGGAGCGTGATCCCGAAAAGTGGTCCGGTTTCGAAAAAGATGACGCATAAAAAGTAGTTTTGATCCATTTCCACCCAGGATTTGAGGATCCATCATGACGACACAGATCATTCTGGCATCGAAAAGTCCTTTTCGCGCTGCCCTGTTGAAAAACGCCGGGATACCCTTCTCGGCGGAGGCGGCGGAAATCGACGAGCGCGTGGTTGAAGCAACGTTGCACGATACCGGCTCCACGCCGGAGGAAGTCGCGCTGGTCCTGGCCGAGGCAAAGGCGCTCGATGTCGCCAGCCGCCACCCCGATGCCTTGGTCATCGGCTGTGACCAGACATTGTCGCTGGACGACGAAATATTCCACAAGCCGGCCGACATGGATGCCGCGCGCCGCCATCTCCTGAAATTGTCGGGAAAAACCCACAATCTCAACAGCGCAGTGGTTCTGGTGCGCGCCGGCGAAACAATCTGGCGGCACGTCGGGGTGGCGCAGATGACGATGCGCGCGCTCGATCCGGCCTTTATCGGCCGGCATCTCGCGAGCGTTGGAGACATCGCCCTTTCGAGCGTCGGCGCCTATCAGGTTGAAGGTGAAGGCCTGCAACTCTTCGATAAAATCGACGGCGACTATTTCACCATTGTCGGATTGCCGATGCTGCCGCTCCTCGCCGAATTGCGCAAGCTGGGAGCGATCGATGGCTGAACCCGCCAGAGCCTTCGTCACCGGCTTCCCCATCAGGCATTCGCGGTCGCCGCTCATCCACGGCTTCTGGCTGAAAGCGTATGGGCTGGAAGGCTCCTATGAAGCTATCGAGACCGCGCCCGAAGCGTTTCCGGCATTCCTCTTCTCGCTGAGGGACAAGTTCTATGCCGGCGGCAATGTCACGATTCCACACAAGGAAACGGCTTTCGCGCTTTGTGAGAGGCATGATAGCGCGGCGGAGGCCATCGGCGCGGTCAATACGCTCTGGTTCGAGCACGACCGGCTCCATGGCGGCAACACGGACGCCTATGGCTTTGCCGCCAATCTCGATGAATACGCCAAAGACTGGGACGACACTGATACGGCACTGGTGCTCGGCGCCGGCGGCGCCAGCCGCGCCATCGTCCACGCCCTGAAAAGCCGCGGCATCGGCCATATCCATATCGCCAACCGGACGCTGGCGCGTGCCCGGGATGTTGCCGATCATTTTGGCTCGGGCGTTTCGGCGCATGACTGGAGCGAAGCGCAGAATTTCGTTGCTGCATCGGGCGTCATCATCAACACGACGCCGCTTGGCATGGAAGGCCATGGCGGACGGGAACTCGCGCTCGATCTGTCGAAAGCCGATCCGGAAACGATCGTCACGGATATCGTCTACGTCCCGCTCGAAACCCCTTTTCTCCGGCTTGCCGGCGATGCCGGCCTCAAGACGGTCGACGGTCTCGGCATGCTCCTGCATCAGGCCGTGCCCGGTTTCGAACACTGGTTCGGTGTGCGGCCCAACGTGACGCAGGAATTGCGCGCCCATATCCTCGCCGACATGGCTAAGCCACACCAGAGCCAGCAAGAGACATCAAAGTGATTATCCTCGGCCTGACCGGTTCCATAGGCATGGGAAAAACGACGACCGCGCAGATGTTCGCGGATGCCGGCATTCCCGTTTATAGTGCGGACGAAGCCGTGCATCGGCTTTATTCCGGCCGTGCCGTTCCCCTGATCGAGGCCGCCTTCCCCGGTACGACGCGGGAACACGCGGTCGACAGGCAAAAGCTTTCGGCCGCTGTCCTGGGCCAGCCTGATGCAATGAAGAAGCTTGAGGCGATCGTGCATCCGCTCGTTCGCCAGGAAGAACAAGCCTTTCTTGAGAACGCTGGAAAGGCCGGGGCGGATATCGCGGTCCTAGACATTCCGCTTCTCCTGGAGACGGGCGGTGAGGAGCGTGTCGACAGGATCGTCGTCGTTTCCGCTCCGCCCGAGGTGCAGCGGCAGCGCGTCCTAGCGCGGGAAGGCATGAACTCGGCAAAGTTCGACGCCATTCTTGCCAGCCAGATGGCCGATGCCGAAAAACGCATGCGTGCGGATTTCATCGTGGATACCGGCAGCGGATTGGCCGCCGCGCGCCATCAGGTGGCTGCGATTATCCGCCAATTAAGGGAAGAGGCCGCTGGATAAGCCGACATGCCGCTTGCGCGCGGCCCCATGTCGGGTGATTCTGCGGCGATTCTGGAAGCACTGATTCTTTGGGAAAGGCCTGATCATGCGGGAGATCGTCTTCGATACGGAAACGACCGGTCTTGACCGGCTCCAGGACCGTGTCATCGAGATCGGTGGCGTCGAGCTCGTCAACCGCTTTCCAACGGGCCGGACCTTTCATATGTTCATCAATCCGCAAGGCCGCGCCGTTCATCCGGAAGCCCTCGCGATCCACGGCATCAGCAACGAACAACTGCAGGACAAGCCGACCTTCTCCGAAATCGTCAATGATTTTCTGGATTTTTTCGATGGGGCCAAGCTGATCGCCCATAACGCCACCTTCGATATGGGCTTCATCAATGCCGAACTCGACCGCATCGGCCAACCGCCCATAGCGGCAGAGCGCGTCGTGGATACGCTGGCGCTCGCCCGGCGCCGGCACCCCATGGGCCCCAATTCGCTCGACGCGCTTTGCCGGCGCTACGGCATAGACAACAGCCACCGCACGCTGCACGGCGCGCTCCTCGATTCGGAGATATTGGCGGAAGTCTATATCGAGCTGATCGGTGGAAAGCAGGCCGCACTCGGCCTGACCATCGACAGCGATTCCCGTGGCGCCAGGGGGGGCGCGGCCAGGGAAGACACCATTGTCATCATAGGGGCACGGCCAGAGCCGCTGCCTTCCCGCCTGTCACCGATGCAGCAAATGGCGCACGCCGCGCTGGTCGAGAAAATAGGCTCAAAGGCGATCTGGGCGAAATTCGCCGAAGTCACCGAACAGAGCCAATAAAAAGCCCGGCAGTGCCGGGCTTTTACAGATTGGATCAACGGAAATATTCCGCCGGGTTGACCGGCTATCAGCTCTTCACGGCCGCCTTGGCCTGTTCTTCAGCCATGCGCTGCTGGAACATCTGTGCAAAATCGATCGGATCGATCATCAGCGGCGGGAAGCCGCCATTGCGGGTCGCCTCGGCAATGATCTGACGGGCAAACGGGAAAAGCAGCCGCGGGCATTCAATGAAGAGCAGCGGCAGCATATGCTCCTGCGGCACGCCCTGAATGCGGAAGACGCCGCCATAGACGAGCTCGACATTGAACAGAACGTCCTTGCCCTCGCCCGCCTGTGCGGTGAGCGTCAGCACGACATCGAAGTCGCCTTCGGCGATCGGATTGGCGCCGACATTGACATTGATGTTGATCGAGGGAGCCTTGTCGCGCGGACGCAGCGAAAGCGGTGCGCCGGGGCTTTCAAAGGAGAGATCCTTCACATACTGCGCCAGGATGTTCAACGACGGCTCCATGCTCGCGCCATTGCCATTCTTTGCTTCGCCAGCCGTCGCTGTTGTTTCGCTTGGCGTCTTTGCCATCGTCAGGAGACCTCTCTTTAGGAATGACCGTCACGGCCTGGAAGTGGATTGGGTTGGCTAGCATGTGCTGCCCGGCGAGGCAAGAAGTCGCGGGCGTGTATTTTTAGCGCGTTACAACCTTTGGTTTATTCCTGGTTGCGGTCCCCGCGCCACGGCGAGTTGGGATCCGGCTTGCGCGAATAATCCTCCGGATCGAGGTCGATGACCCGGTCACCCTCGCGTCTACCCGCCGGGTTGCCTGAAGTCCGATCGCTCGGATTTTTCCCCGCATCATAGCCGCGCCCGTACCTGACCGGACCTCTGCCGCCCATCGTGACGATGACGCCGCTGCGCGAAAGATGGCGCCACACGAGTTCGCGGAGTGGCGGGATGAAAAGCAGAAGCCCACAGATATCGCTGAAAAAGCCGGGGATGATCAGAAGGATCGCTGCCAGCACCAGCATTGCGCCATGCACCAGTTCGCGGTCGGGAATCCGTCCCGCCGCCGCTTCCGCCCTGATCCTCTGCAGCAGGCTGAAGCCCTGGATGCGCAGAAGAGCGAACCCGAGCATGGCGCTGAGCACCACCAGAGCAAGGGTTGCAAGCACACCGATATGGCTGCCGACGATTACAAAACCCGCGATTTCCACGAACGGCATTGCCAGAAGGAGAAGCGGAGTGAGAGAAGATGGCACGCGATCCGACCTTTCGGTTGAAAAAATACAATTCTTGAAGGCTAATCCTTCTTTATCCATTAGATATGAACTGGCGATCGGCATTTGAATGATTCAACGTGCCGGACTATATGTTTTTCAAGCTTCGTTGCAATTTCGATGATGGGCCGCAAGCGCGCCGGTTCACATCCCATGATTGGCTCATGATTGGCAGACGGTATGGAATTCTTTGATTTCGGGACGATATTCTTCTTCGTGGCGGCGGTGGTCATCTTCCTCCAGCTACGCAATGTTCTTGGCCGCCGCACCGGCAGCGAGCGTCCCCCTTTCGATCCCTATGCCGCCCGCAGCAAGGACGCCCCGAAACCGGCCGCCAACGGTGACAATGTCGTCGCCCTGCCGCGCCGGCCCGACGCGGCGGAAAAGGACTTCGGCAGCATCGATGCGGTTTCGCCGGCGGGGACACCGCTCAATGAGGGCTTGCGCGCAATTCGCGCCGCCGATCCGGCTTTCGACCCGGCGGGTTTTGTCGATGGCGCCAAGATGGCCTATGAGATGATCGTCATGTCCTTTGCCGATGGTGACCGCAAAGCCTTGAAAACTCTTCTTTCCAAGGACGTCTATGACGGGTTTGTCTCGGCCATTACCGAACGCGAAGCCCGCGGCGAAAAGGTCAATTCCTCCTTCGTCGGGATAGACAAGGCCGATATCGTCGGCGCCGAAATGAAGGGCAGCGAGGCGCATGTCACGGTCCGCATCGTCAGTCAGCTGATCTCGGCCACGCTCGACAAGGACGGCAAGGTCATCGACGGTGACCCGGATACCGTGGCCGAAATCAAGGATGTCTGGACGTTCGCGCGCGACACCCGCTCCCGCGATCCCAATTGGAGGCTTGTGGCCACGGAAGCCGAGGATTGATCCTGCCAAGCGGATGAACAGACCCTGTAGAGAACTGGAGCGGGATGACCGGCGATGCTGTCCAGCCTTTTCAGGCCATTAGACTACGCGGACTGTCCCGGTTGGCATGAAGACGATCACTTGGGCGCTTTCGCTGCGTTCCGCCGTTCGGCCTTCCGCGTTCTGGAGAAGCCTTATCGCAGCGGCAGCCTTGGCATTGCGTTCGAATCACTGACGCCGATTTTCGCTGTCGCGCGTGAAAGACCAGCCGTTACTGCGCGCGATTTCTTCGAAAAGAATTTCCGTCCCTGCCTTTTGCAGGACGAAAGTGGTGAAAAAGGATTTGTAACCGGTTTTTACGAGCCAGAAATCGCCGCATCGCCTGTAAAAACCGGTCGATTTCGCGTGCCTTTTTATCGAAAACCCGACGATCTCCTTGAGATTGATGATCTAAGCCGCCCCCCTCATATCGCGCCGTCCTTCGTCTTTGCCCGTGAGAGCCAGGACGGTCTGACGGAATATCACGACCGCCGCGCCATCGAAAGCGGAGCCGTTGATGGGCGGGCCCTCGAAATAGCCTATGTCGAGGACCCGGTCGATGCCTTCTTCGCCCATGTGCAGGGCGCCGCACGGCTGAACATGCCGGATGGCACCATGAGACGCATCACCTATGCCGCCAAATCAGGCCATCCCTTTACCGGTCCGGGGCGGACATTGATTGAAGCAGGTGAATTGCGCGAGCGTGATGTGACCATGCAGTCGATACGCGCATGGTTCGCCAGGAATCCGCACCGCATCCACGAAATCCTCTGGCAAAATCGGTCTTATATCTTCTTTCGCGAAGCGCCTGTCGAGGATGCGGAACTCGGCCCGATCGCTGCCGCCAAGGTTCCGCTGACGCCGGGGCGTTCCATCGCCGTCGATCGCATTCTCCATACCTTCGGCACGCCCGTTTTTATCGATGCGCCGGATTTGCGGGCTTTCGATCCTGACAGGGCTACCGGCTTTCGCCGCCTGATGATCGCTCAGGATACCGGTTCGGCTATCACAGGCCCCGCCCGAGGGGATCTCTTCGCCGGTTCCGGCGCTGCTGCTGGCGAAATCGCCGGTGTGATCCGCAACAGGGCTGATTTCTATGTGCTGGTGCCACGCACGCTGATAGAGGGGTGAATCATGAAGCCCCCCAAACCTAAAATCCTCAAAGACAAATCACCGAAAAGCGCTTCGGACCTTCCGGGCCTCCCCGAGCGGGATCCGCTCCGGCCGGAAGACCGCATTCTCTGGGAGACCGTCGCCCGCACAGCCCGCAAGCTGAAGCCGCAGCGCAGGAAGCCGCCAAAGGAGCCGAACGATTTCCATCTCTGGCAGGCGGAAATCGGCGGGCATCAGTCGGCCCCGCCGGAGAAAGCCGAAAAAACGGCTCCGGCATCCGGTGCCGAACCGAAACAGGTCACAAAGCCTCGCGAGCCCTACCCGCTTCATCCGCTCGACAGGCCCACGCATCGAAAGATTGCCAAAGGCAGGCTGGATATCGAGGCGCGGGTCGATCTGCACGGCATGACGCAGCATGAGGCGCATAATTTTCTCTACGGTTTTCTCCTGAATGCGCGGGCGCGCGGCCTGCGCCATGTGCTGGTGATCACCGGCAAGGGATCGTCATCGCGCAGCGAGGGCATACTGCGCCAGGCGGTGCCGCACTGGTTTTCGACGCCGGCTTTTCGCATTCTGGTCAGCGCCTATGAGGATGCCGCGCGGCATCATGGGGGGCATGGCGCGCTTTACGTCCGTCTCCGGCGTACGGTGATGGGAGATTTGAAGGAGCCATGACGCTGCCATGACGCCATTTGGAAAGCGCCTGCGCGAACTGCGCGAGGAGCGCAACGTCTCGCAAAAAGACATGGCCGCGGAAATCGGCGTTTCCGCAGCCTATCTCTCTGCGCTCGAACATGGCAGGCGCGGCCAGCCAACCTGGGATCTTCTGCAGCGGATCATCACCTATTTCAACATCATATGGGATGATGCCGAGGAGTTGCAGCAACTGGCGACGATTTCCCATCCGCGCGTGGTGATCGATACCGCCGGCCTCCCGCCGGAAGCCACCGAACTCGCCAATATCATCGCTTCGGGCATCCGGATGATCGATCGCGAGACGATCCTCTCCCTGACCGAGCAGGTCAAGGCGGCCAAGAAGCGCCGGAAGACCATCCGTTCCTAGAGCAATTCCAGGAAAAGTGCGAAGCAGTTTTCCCGGGAAAAGCAGGAACTGCTTTTCCCATCGGAATTGCTCCAAACAATAGCTTAGAGTGGTTCCGCTCTAGAATAATGCCTTCAATTCATCGAGCTTGGAATTCACCAGCCAGCCGTAATAGTTTTCCTGTGGCAAAGCCGGCGCCTCGCCCGCCACCCTGCGTCGGGCATTTTCCCTAGCAAGGTCGCGGGCGCGGCTGTCAGCGCCGCCGGTGTTGTAAAGCGTGGCGGTGATGCCGGGATTGCCTGATATGTCGAAATCGGCGATCTCCCGGTAAGCATCGATTGCGTGCTTCAATGTGGCCGCGACATAGGGCAGCGTCAGGTCAGGATCCATGATCGTCTTGTAGACGATGTTCCCGCTGTCGGCATCGAGCTTCGGCAGGCCTGAAATACGGTTGACCATATCCGACATCTGCAATGCCGTCAGCGGATTGATCTGACCGAGGCCGAAGGTCTGTCCGGCATAGAAGGGTTGGAAAAAGACCGCGCTGAAGCGATTGTCGGGATAGGCATTGCCGTCGACGGTCTTGCCCCTGAACTTGGCGTTCCAGACATTTTCGCGGCAATCCCACAGCGAATAGCTATCCTTGAACTGCGCGCAGGTCGAAAATTCAGGTCTTTTCACAAAAGCGCCGATCGATTCGCCCTTGTAGTCGAAGCTCACGCCCTGGCGCACATAGGCCATCGCCTTGACGTAATAAGTCTGCAGCCTGTCATAGACATCGACATTGTAGGTGTGCTCGCCGACGATGGCCCCGACGATGTGCATCGGATCTATGCCGTAGGCGGCGGCGGTGCTTTTGATCTTGCCGCGGAGAGCTCCGTCATTTTTCAGGAGATTGTAGATCTTGCGGTATTTGGCTTCATAGGTGGTTTTCAGCTCGCGGGTACGCTTGGCGGAGGCGCCGGGAATGTTCGGCTGTTCGGCATGCCTGTTGCCTGGAGGCACTAGGGTGGCCGCGCCCGCTGCCTCGCAAAGGGCGATCGGAATGATAGCCGCGGCAAGAAAGCCTATGCCGGCGACGAGGTTCAGTCGGCTTTTCATGCTGTGCTGTCTGCCCCAAGGTAGGCCGGTTGCGGCCTGAAATTCGAAAGAAGGAAGTCGCCGGAAAATAGAAAACCCCCTGGCGCGAGTCGAGGGGGTTTTACAATTAGTTGCCTGCGATGCAGGAAAGACACAAAGGGCGATAATGTCTGCTTCGCCCTGTGCCGATCGTTCTACAGGATGAAGCGCGACAGATCAGAATTCTTGGCAAGATCGCCTATCCGCTCGCGCACATATTCCGCATCGACGGAAAAGGACGAGCCCCCCTTGTCAGGAGCCGAGAACGAGATCTCGTCGAGCACGCGTTCCATCACCGTCTGCAATCGCCGAGCGCCGATATTCTCGATGCTGGAATTGAGATCGACGGCGATGTCGGCCAGGGCATCGATGGCATCGTCGGTAATTTCGAGCGTCACGTCTTCCGTCGCCAGCAGCGCGATATATTGCTTGATCAGGCTCGCCTCGGTTTCGGTCAGGATGCGGCGGAGATCCTCGCGCGTCAGCGCGTTGAGCTCAACGCGGATCGGCAAGCGACCCTGGAGCTCGGGAAGCAGGTCCGAGGGTTTGGAGACGTGGAACGCGCCAGAGGCGATGAACAGGATGTGATCCGTCTTGACCGGCCCATATTTCGTTGCGACCGTGGTGCCCTCGACCAGCGGAAGCAGATCGCGTTGAACCCCTTCGCGCGAAACGCCGGCTCCGCCGCCGCCATCCCGCGCCGCGATTTTGTCGATCTCGTCGAGAAAGACGATGCCGTCATCCTCGGTGGAACGCAACGCTTCCTGCACGACCTGTTCCTGATCGAGCAACTTGTCAGACTCGTCATTGATGAGCAGCGCGTAGGACTCTTTCACCGACGTCTTGCGCAGCTTGGTGCGTCCACCCATCGCCTTGCCCAGCATATCGCTCAAATTGAGCACGCCGATATTGGCGCCGGGCATTCCCGGTATCTCGAAATTGGGCATGCCGGAACCGGTGTCGGCAACCTCGACCTCGATCTCCTTGTCGTCAAGCAGCCCGTCGCGCAGCTTTTTGCGGAAGGAATCGCGGGTCGCCGGGCTCGCTGTCTTGCCGACGAGGGCATCGAGCACGCGTTCCTCCGCGTTGAGATGCGCCTTGGCCTTGACCTCGTCGCGCTTCTTCTCGCGCACCAGGCCGATGGCGACCTCGACCAGATCGCGGATGATCTGTTCGACATCGCGGCCGACATAGCCCACCTCGGTGAATTTCGTCGCCTCTACCTTGATGAACGGCGCGCCCGCGAGCTTGGCAAGCCGACGCGAGATTTCCGTCTTGCCGACGCCAGTGGGGCCGATCATCAGGATGTTCTTCGGCATGACCTCTTCGCGCATCTGCCCTTCGAGCTGCTGCCGGCGCCAGCGGTTGCGCAGCGCGATGGCCACGGCGCGCTTGGCGTCCTTCTGGCCGATGATGAAGCGGTCGAGTTCGGAAACGATCTCGCGGGGGGAAAAATTGGTCATATCGGATTCTCGTTTGGGTGATGGGAGTATTGCATGATCAGGGTGTCGCCCGTACGGCCCTGCAGATGGGGAACGGGCTTGAAGCCGGCCTTCGCGTAAGCACGCACGGCGCGCATGTTCTCACAATCCGGGTCTATGATGATGGTTTCATGACCTTCATCGCGGAGCTTGCGGACGAATGCCCCGAGAGCCCGCGAGCCGATGCCCATGGACAGCTTCGCCGGATCGCCTATGGAAAGGTCCACGCCAACCGTTTCCGGCGGCAGTTCCTTGAGCCAGGGATGCTCCTTCGTCCACTGGTCGTTCTGGTGGTGCCCCAGGAACCAATACTGGATATAGCCGAGCGGCGCGCCATTCAGCGTCATGATGAACGGCCGGGTCGTATCGCGCCCTTCCACCATGTCGCGGATGAAGCCCATCTCTTCCTCGGGATCGCCCCACCATTCCCTGACATGCGGTTCGGTGAGCCACTTCCGCAGCATCGGATAATGGCCAGGCTCCACGGGCACGAAGCCGATCTCTTCAGGCTTGTTCGGCATCGAGGGTTTCGATGATGATGTTGCCGTTGGTGTAGACACAGATATCGGCCGCGATCTGCATCGCCTTGCGGGCGATTTCCTCCGCATCGATATCTGTATCGATGAGCGCGCGCGCCGCGGCGAGCGCATAATTGCCGCCGGAGCCGATCGCCATCACCCCATGTTCCGGCTCCAGCACATCGCCCGTACCGGTCAGCGCCAGCGTCACCTGCTTGTCGGCGACGAGCATCATCGCCTCGAGACGGCGCAGATAGCGGTCGGTGCGCCAGTCCTTGGCAAGCTCGACCGACGCGCGCATCAACTGGTCAGGATATTGTTCGAGCTTGGCTTCGAGCCTTTCGAGAAGCGTGAAGGCATCGGCGGTCGCGCCCGCGAAACCGGCGATCACATTGCCCTTGCCGATGCGGCGCACCTTGCGGGCATTGCCCTTCATGATCGTCTGACCGAGCGAAACCTGTCCGTCGCCCGCGATCACCACCTTTCCGCCCTTGCGGATGGTGACGATAGTGGTGCCGTAAATGGTGGTGGGATTGTGTTCGATCATGTGAAGCTCCTAATTGCAGGCCCTCACGCCCCTTCAGCGGCGGCAATGTGGGCCCCATATTCACAATCTATGTATGATCGGATGAACGAAATGCAAACTTGTGTCGTTCATCCTGCCTGATCAAAGCGTTTGGCAAAATCCTGGACCTGTTCTAGAACCCGGACCAGATAAACAGGCAGCGAGAATGATCATGGCCTCGAGCAGCAGCCGCGTTGCGTCGGTCGAACGCACGACGAAGGAAACCAGCATCGCCGTTTCGGTCGATCTGGACGGCACCGGTATATTCGACATCGTCACCGGGGTCGGCTTCTTCGACCATATGCTGGAGCAGCTTTCGCGCCATTCGTTGATCGACATGAAGATTGCCGCCAAAGGCGATCTGCATATCGACGATCACCATACCGTCGAGGATACCGGTATCGCCATCGGCCAGGCTATCGCCAAGGCGCTGGGTGAGCGGCGCGGCATCATGCGCTATGCCTCGATCGACCTTGCCATGGACGAGACGCTGACGCGCGCCGCCCTTGATGTGTCTGGCCGACCGTTCCTCGTCTGGCAGGTGGAATTCTCGGCTCCGAAGATCGGTACTTTTGATACCGAGCTGGTGCGCGAGTTCTTCCATGCGCTGGCGCAGAATGCAGGGATCACGCTGCATGTCGCCAACCATTATGGCGCCAACAATCACCATATCGCCGAGACCTGCTTCAAGGCAGTCGCGCGCGCGCTCAGGATGGCGATCGAGACGGACCCGCGCCAGAAGGACGCGATCCCCTCGACCAAGGGAACGCTGAAGGGCTAAGCAGGATTTCCGAAAAGCCGACATCGGTTTTCGGAGCAGGTCCTGCTGAATCGAAGGAATTGAGTCATGGCAAGCTTCGTCATCATGGAGCCTCCGGAAGCACGAAAGGCAAAAGCCGGCGCGAATGCGGCGGAACGAACCCTTTTCGTCCGAGACGGCTTCTCGGTCATGGCGCTTATCCTGCCTTTCCCATGGCTCCTGATCTACAGGCTTTGGTTCGAGGCGGCGCTCGTTCTTGCTGCAGCCGTTGCATTGGGATTGGCCGGCGAACACTGGAATATCGGAGCCCCCGCCGCTGTCCTGTCTTTTCTGGTATCGATACTGGTCGCGTTGGAAGGCAGCAACTGGCGCCTCGCTGCGCTCCGACGCCGTGGCTATACCGAAAAGGGCGTGATCGAGGCATCTGATCGGGCCGAGGCTGAAATCCGCTATTTCGCGGAAGATGTTTCTGGCAATGAGACATCGACCGCGACCCCTGTTCCCGCCGCGCGGGCCGAAAGGCCGGCTCTTCCCGTCTTCTCCCCGCCGGGCGGAACGGTCGGCCTCGTCGGCTACCCCAGAGGAAACTGAGCCCATGCGTGTCGCCATCATCGATTACGGCTCCGGCAACCTTCGCTCCGCAAGCAAGGCCTTTGAGCGCGCCGCTCGCGAAAGCGGCGTCGATGCTGAGATCGAACTCACCGCCGACGCCGAGCGGGTGCGGACGGCAGATCGCATCGTCCTGCCGGGCGTCGGCGCCTATGCGGATTGCCGTCGCGGGCTCGACGCCGTGCAAGGTATGGCTGAGGCCGTGCGGGAAGTGGCGATCGAAAAAGCCCGCCCCTTCCTCGGTATCTGCGTCGGAATGCAACTGATGTCGTCACGCGGACTGGAAAAGACGATCACGGAAGGCTTTGGCTGGATCAAGGGCGACGTGCGCGAGATGACGCCGTCGGACCCAGCCCTGAAGATACCGCAGATCGGCTGGAACACGATTCACGTGAAACATTCCCATCCGCTGTTCGAGGGGATCAGGACCGGTCCGGACGGGCTGCACGCCTATTTCGTCCATTCCTATATGCTCGATGCCGAAAATCCCGGTGACATCCTGGCGACCACGGATTATGGCGGCCCGATCACCGCCGCCGTCGCGCATGGCAATCTGGCGGGCACGCAGTTCCACCCCGAAAAGAGCCAGGCGCTCGGCCTGGCCCTCATCGCCAATTTCCTGAAGTGGAAGCCATGATCCTCTTTCCCGCCATTGATTTGAAAGACGGCCAGTGCGTGCGCCTGAAGCTTGGCGACATGGAACAGGCGACTGTCTACAATTCCGACCCCGCCGCGCAGGCAAAAACCTTCGAGGAGCAGGGTTTCGAATGGCTGCATGTGGTCGATCTGAACGGCGCATTCGCTGGCACGAGCGTTAATGGCGCGGCGGTCGAGGCGATCCTCAAGGCGACGAAGAACCCTGTACAGCTCGGCGGCGGCATCCGCACGCTTGCGCATATCGAAAGCTGGCTGTCGAAGGGGCTGGCGCGCGTCATCCTTGGCACCGTCGCTGTGCGCGATCCGGCACTGGTCATCGAAGCCTGCAAAAAGTTTCCCGGCAAGATCGCCGTCGGGATCGACGCCAAGGGCGGCAAGGTCGCCGTCGAGGGCTGGGCCGAAGCCTCCGAGCTCGGCGTCATCGAGCTTGCCCGAAAATTCGAAGGCGCAGGCGTCGCGGCGATCATCTACACCGATATCGACCGGGACGGCGTCCTGGCCGGGATCAACTGGGAATCCACCTTGTCACTGGCCGATGCGGTCTCCATCCCCGTCATAGCCTCCGGTGGCCTAGCCTCGATCGAGGATATCCGACGCATGACAAAGCCATTTGCTACCAAGCTCGAAGGCGCCATTAGTGGCCGCGCGCTTTATGACGGGCGCATCGATCCGGCAGAAGCACTGGCAATGTTGCGCCAGGCAAAGGAGCGTGCGGCATGACCCTTAAAGCTCGCGTTATCCCCTGTCTCGACGTCAAGGACGGCCGTGTCGTCAAGGGCGTCAATTTTGTCGATCTGATCGATGCGGGCGATCCGGTCGAGGCGGCGAAGGCCTATGATGCCGCCGGCGCGGACGAGCTCTGCTTTCTCGACATCACCGCTTCCTCCGAAAATCGCGAGACGATCTTCGATGTGGTGGCGCGCACGGCGGAGCAATGTTTCATGCCGCTGACCGTCGGTGGCGGAGTGCGGGCCGTTTCCGATATTCGCAAGCTCCTGCTGGCCGGCGCCGACAAGGTGTCGATCAATACCGCAGCGGTGAAAAATCCGGATTTCGTCGCCGAGGCCGCCGACAAGTTCGGCAACCAGTGCATCGTGGTGGCGATCGACGCCAAGAAGGTTTCCGCGCCCGGCGAGGCGGACCGCTGGGAGATATTCACCCATGGCGGGCGCCAGGCGACAGGCATCGATGCCATCGAATTCGCTCAAAGGGTCGTTGATCTCGGCGCGGGAGAACTCCTGCTGACCTCGATGGACCGCGACGGCACCAAGGCTGGTTACGATATCGCGCTGACGCGGGCCGTTGCCGATGCCGTCCGTGCGCCGGTCATCGCTTCGGGCGGCGTCGGCGATCTCGATCATCTGGTATCGGGCGTTCGCGATGGCCACGCGACGGCGGTTCTCGCCGCATCGATTTTTCACTTCGGCACCTATACGATCGGTGAGGCTAAGCGCTATATGGCGGAAGCTGGAATTCCCATGCGGCTCGATCCCACCGCATGATCCCAGATGATCGAATGCCTTATCCGAGCGCGTCCAATCCGGGCGGGAGGACAGATGACTGATTTCACCCTTGGGGATTTGGAGCGCATCGTAGCGGAACGCGCCAGCGCCACGGACGGTTCGTCCTATACGGCAAGCCTCATTGCCAAGGGCACGGCCAAGGCCGCCCAGAAGCTGGGCGAGGAAGCTGTTGAAACGGTGATCGCTGCCGTATCCGGGGACAAGGACGGCGTCGTCGCCGAAAGCGCCGACCTCCTCTACCATCTCCTGGTCGTCTGGAAGATTTCCGGCGTCGAGCTTTCAACTGTTCTGGCTGAACTGGAACGGCGCACCACGCAATCCGGCCTTGAGGAAAAGGCCGGACGCAAGACCTCCTGAGTCGCGCTCTCATGTGGGAATCCATGGATCAGCTCAGCCCCAGCAAATATTCGCCCTATCGCCTGTTTTCAGCGGATGAATGGGCGGAGTTTCGTGCCGATACGCCGCTGACATTGACCTATGACGAGGTCAAGCGGCTGCGCTCGCTGGGCGACCCGATCGACCTCGACGAGGTGCGACGCATCTATCTCTCGCTGTCGCGGCTTCTCTCGGCCCATGTCGAGGCTAGCCAGCTTCTGTTCCGCCAGCGCCAGCAATTCCTCAACATGGACGATGCGGTGAAGACGCCGTTCATCATTGGTATCGCCGGTTCGGTCGCGGTCGGAAAATCAACGACCGCACGCGTTCTGAAAGAGCTTCTCGCCCGCTGGCCCTCCAGCCCCAAGGTCGATCTGGTGACGACCGACGGCTTTCTCTATCCCAATGCCGTCCTGCGCGCCGAAAACTTGATGGAGCGCAAGGGGTTTCCAGACAGCTACGATGTCGGTGCTGTCCTGCGTTTTCTCTCCTCGATCAAGGCGGGGATGAGCAATGTCCGCGCTCCCGTCTATTCGCACCTGACCTATGATGTGGTCCCCGGCGAACATGTCACCATCGATCGCCCCGATATCCTGATTTTCGAAGGCATCAACGTGCTGCAGGTCCGCGATTTGCCCGAGGACGGCAAGATGGTGCCTTTCGTCTCCGACTTCTTCGATTTCTCCATCTATATCGATGCGGAAACCGCGCAGATCCGCAAATGGTATGCCGACCGCTTCATGCGGCTGCGAGAGACCGCCTTCCGCGACCCGCAGTCCTTCTTCCACCGCTACTCCCAGCTTTCCGAGGAGGCCGCGCTCTCCATGGCCGACGGGCTGTGGAACAATATCAATCTGAAGAATCTGAAAGAGAATATCCTGCCCACCCGCCCGCGCGCCGACCTGATCCTGCGCAAGGGCAACAACCATCTGGTCGAGGAAGTGGCGCTGAGGAAGATTTAAATCTGCCCGCGTTAGCGGTTCTGTTTCGACGCGTCGTTTCCCGTCTCAAGCCTTTGTCACCCGGCGCAGGGTCAGGTTGATCCGTCCGCCATTCTTCAGCAATGTCGAGGTGGAGGGATAGATGCGGTCTACGCCATGAAAGGCGAGCCGCGCCTCGCCACCGAGCACGACCACATCGCCGCTTTTCAGCCGGAAGGATTGTGTCGGATCGCCCCGCTTCGTGCCGCCCACGCGGAAAAGGCAGCTATCGCCCAGCGAGACGGAAACCACAGGCGCCTTGAATTCGCTTTCGTCGCTGTCCTGGTGCAGGCCCATCTTGGCTGAAGCCGAATAGAAATTGATCAGGCAGGCTTCGGGTGGATCGGGATAGTCGGAAACGTCGCGCCATAGCGCCAGCAGCATTTCAGGAATAGCCGGCCATGGGCGTCCCGTTGCCGGATGCATTGCCTGATAGCGATAGCCGCGTTCCTTGTCCGTAACCCAGCCCAGAGGACCGCAATTGGTCATCAGCACGCTCATCTCCTTCCCGGTCTTAGGCATGGTCGGGATGAAGAGCGGGGCTTCCGTGACGATGTTTCTGATCGCTTCGACCAGCGTTTGCTGCCCCGTGCGATCGAAGTAGTCCGGAAGATAGCGCAGACCGGTTGGCAGATCCGTCATGATGCGTAAACTCGAATGCAAGCGTTGCAGGCGCGAATTGATGCCAATCCGCGCCTTGCCTGCCGAAATCAGCCCAGCGGCGGAATGCGCAGCACCTGGCCCGGATAAATCTTGTCCGGACTGCTGAGCATCGGCTTGTTGGCTTCGAAAATCAGATTGTTCTTCGCGCCATTGCCCTTGCCATACTGGGCTTCTGCTATCTTCCAGAGATTGTCGCCCTTCTTGACCGTATAGAAGACCGGTTCCTGGGCGGGAGCGGCGCTGCCCACCTTCAGGCCCGACGCATCGACTTTGGAAACTCCGAGCGTGTTCCCGACCGCGACAACAGCCTTTTCGAATGTCGACTGGTCGCTTACGCTGCCTTGCAGGACAGCCTTGTCGCCATTGACGGCCACCTGCACGCCGCTCGTTCCGAGATTGTGCGAATCGAGTCCGTTCTTCAAATCGTCGGCCGTCGGGGCACCGTCACCCATGCCCAGCTTGGCTCCAACTGATTTGACAAAATCGAATATGCTCATTCTTCCAGTCTCCTTGGTCGTTTCAAATCATCCCGCAATGATTTTGCACTTAAATGCCAAAATGAAAAGCAGTTGGTCGAGCAAGTTCAGGAAAACTGCATTGCAGTTTCCGGAAAAGCGAGAGGTTTTCCAAGAAAAGCATGAGGTTTCCCGTCGGGGCTTGCGCAAGGCAAGGATTAAATTATGTCCCCCGTTCAAATCAGAACAGCAACTGCTCTAATCGCCGGTGACCCGCCCGCGCATTTTCTTAACGTCGGAACGGCCGGACTTCGCCTTGAGACGCCGTTCGACAGCACCTTTCGTCGGTCTTGTCTTCTTGCGTGGCGGCGGCGGTGGTTCGGCAGCTTTGGCGACCAGCGCGACAAGACGCTCGCGGGCATCGGAGCGGTTGCGTTCCTGTGTGCGGTAGCGGTTGGCCTCGATGAGAATATCACCGTCCTTGGTGGCGCGTTGTCCGGCAAGCTTGACGAGCCGCTGGAACACCTCGTCCGGCAAGCCGGCCTGCGCCGCCCGGAAGCGCAGTTGGACGGCGGTCGAGACTTTGTTGACGTTCTGTCCGCCCGGCCCGGCCGCTCGAATGAACGTTTCCTCGAGGTCGTCCTCGTGGATTGAGATGCGTCCATTGATGCGGATCAGGTGCCGACTTTGTTCCATGGAGGCATATATAGCAAATCTGGCTTCACGGAACAGAAGAACCCGGCGGTTTCCCGCCGGGCTCTCCCCTGATTCCTGAAATTATTCAGCTGCGAGCGCAAACCCGGGAGCCGCGCCCCTCACCTCGCCATCGACATGGTTTTCGAACTTGCCGAAATTGGCAACGAACATTTCAACGAGCTTCGCCGCCTGCGCATCATAGGCCGCTTTGTCGGCCCAGGTGGAGCGCGGATCGAGAATGGCCGTGTCAATGCCGGGGACTGCAACCGGCACCGCGAAGCCGAAATTCGCATCGATGCGGAATTCGGCGTTCTTCAAGGATCCGTCGAGGGCTGCGGTCAGAAGCGCCCGGGTCGCCTTGATCGGCATGCGGCTGCCCACGCCGTAGGCTCCCCCTGTCCAGCCGGTGTTGACCAGCCAACAATCCACCCCGTGTTCGGCGATGAGCCGGCGCAGCAGATTGCCGTATTCGGAGGGATGGCGCGGCATGAACGGCGCGCCGAAGCAGGTCGAAAATGTCGCTTCCGGCTCGGTGACGCCCTTTTCCGTTCCGGCCACCTTCGCGGTGTAGCCGGACAGGAAATGGTACATCGCCTGCGCCGGCGTCAGCCGGGCGATCGGCGGCAGCACGCCGAAGGCATCCGCTGTCAGCATGATGATGTTCCTGGGCTGGCCCGCCTTCCCTGTGGCGCTTGCATTGGGAATGAAATCCAGCGGATAGGCGCAGCGCGTATTTTCGGTCAGCGACCCGTCGTTGAAATCCGGCACGCGGTCGCGGTCGAGCACCACGTTTTCGAGGACCGTGCCGAACCGCCGCGTGGTGGCGAAGATTTCCGGCTCGGCCTCTGCGGAAAGCCGGATCGTCTTGGCATAGCAGCCGCCCTCGAAATTGAATACGCCTTCCGCTCCCCAGCCATGTTCGTCATCGCCGATCAGCGTGCGCTTCGGATCGGCTGAGAGCGTTGTCTTGCCGGTGCCGGACAGGCCGAAGAAAATCGCCGAATCACCGTCCGAATCCTGGTTGGCGGAGCAATGCATCGGCATGACGCCCTTGGGCGGCAGGATGTAGTTGAGCGCGGTGAAGACGGATTTCTTCATTTCGCCCGCGTAGGATGTTCCGCCGATCAGCACGATCATGCGGGTGAGATCGACCGCGATGATCGTTTCGCTGCGGCAGCCATGGCGCTTGGGATCGGCGCGGAAGGATGGCAGGTCGATGATGGTCATCTCGGGCACGAAGGAAAGAAGTTCGCTCGCACCAGGGCGGATCAGCAGATTGCGGATGAACAGCGAATGCCAGGCATATTCGGTGATGACGCGAGTGCGCAGGCTGTACTGGACATCGGCCCCGCCGATCAGATCCTGCACGAAAAGTTCCTTGCCCCCAGCATGCGCGATGAAATCGGCGTGGAGCGTATCGAAGGCTTCGCGGCTCATCGCCTTGTTGTTGTCCCACCAGACCTGATTGTCGGTATCGACATCGCGAACGATGAACTTGTCTTGTGCCGAGCGGCCAGTGTGCTGCCCGGTTCTGGCGACCAGAGCGCCATGGGCGGTGAGTTCCGCCTCGCCCCGGCGAATCGCTTCCTCGTAAAGCTGTGCTGGCCCGAGATTGTAAAAGACTGCGGAGATATCCTTCAGTCCTGAACTGATGATGGAAGCGGCCGCATTGCGGATGCCGGTCTCTTTCATTGTGTCTCCGCCATTCTTTCGAAAAAATTTAAGGAAGGCTGTCCTTGAGCAATTTCAACTGTCCAAATTGACTGGCCTGGAATTTTGACAACAGAAAAATCGAATGATTTCAAATAAATAATCGATTTAAAAATTCTCAAAAAAAATTAAATCGTTTAAAAATTCCAATAGCGGGAAGGTCGACTCTATTAACAACCTTTACGAGTATTATGTCGGAACATTTGTTTTCATGGCAGAAAAAGTGCTATGCCACATTTTGTACCTAATTTGTCCTGCACAAGCGCGTCGATCGAATTCGCATTGCCGACTGGTTTGACGTTTAAGGAGAGGCGCCGCATGAGGGAGATACCAGCAATGCAGACGATTGCGCTCGTTGATGACGACCGCAACATTCTGACCTCGGTTTCCATCGCGCTCGAATCGGAAGGCTATCGTGTCGAGACCTACACCGATGGCGCCTCTGCGCTCGACGGCCTGACGGCGCGTCCGCCCAATCTGGCGATTTTCGATATCAAGATGCCACGTATGGACGGAATGGAGCTTCTGCGTCGCCTGCGACAGAAATCCGACCTGCCCGTCATCTTCCTCACCTCCAAGGACGACGAGATCGACGAGCTTTTCGGGCTGAAGATGGGCGCCGACGATTTCATCACCAAGCCGTTCTCGCAGCGCCTCCTTGTCGAGCGCGTCAAGGCGGTCCTGCGCCGCGTCGCGGCGCGCGACGGCACGGTGAAGCCGGTTGGCCAGCAGGCGAAATCGCTGGAGCGTGGCCAGTTGGTCATGGACCAGGAACGCCACACCTGCACCTGGAAGGGTGAGCCGGTGACGCTGACGGTCACCGAATTCCTCATCCTGCATTCCCTGGCGCAACGTCCCGGCGTCGTGAAAAGCCGTGACGCGCTGATGGATGCGGCCTATGATGAGCAGGTGTATGTTGACGATCGAACAATCGATAGCCATATCAAGCGCCTGCGCAAGAAGTTCAAGGCGGTTGACGACAGCTTCGAGATGATCGAAACGCTCTATGGGGTTGGATACCGCTTTCGCGAGGCCTGATCGCCTTGCCCTGAGGCGGGGGCTGAACAGGAATCACGATCCGCATCATGGTGGCAGAAGCCGAGAACAGTGCCGTCACAGGCGTTAGCAGGGAACGTCGCGCGCGCCGACAGCGCTCGCTTCTGCTGCGCCGTCTGTTTTCACCGGCGCGCCATCTGCTCGGTCACTATCTCTTTTCCAGCCTGACGCGCCGTATCCTGTTTCTCAATCTGGCGGCGCTGGCGGTGCTGGTTTCCGGCATCATGTATTTGAACCAGTTCCGCGACGGGTTGATCGACGCCAAGATCGAGAGCCTGATGACCCAGGGCGAGATCATCGCCGGCGCCATCGCGGCATCGGCGACGGTCGATACCAACTCGATCGCCATCGATCCGGAAAAACTGCTCGAGCTTCAGGCCGGACAAAGTATCACCCCCTCCCCCGATTCACCCGAGAACTGGGAATTCCCCATCGATCCGGTGCGTGTCGCGCGGCTGTTGCGGCGGCTGATCTCTCCCACCAGCACGCGCGCCCGCATCTACGACAGCAACACCATTCTGCTGTTCGATTCGAGTCAGCTCTACTCCACCTATTCGGGCGGAACGGTTTCGGGTGGGCAGGTGCTGCGCTACGATCTTCCGCCGGTGGAAGACGAGGAGCCCGGGCTTTTCACTCGCCTCAACAATTGGCTTTCGCAATTCTTCTATCTCGGCAATTTACCGCTCGATCAGGAACAGCCGGGCGGCAATGGCGCGGCTTTCCCTGAAGTGGTCAAGGCCTTGACCGGTTCTCCTGCCTCGATGACCCGCCGCAACGATCTGGGCGAACTGGTCGTTTCCGTCGCCGTGCCCGTGCAGCGTTCGCGCGCCGTGCTCGGCGTGCTGCTGCTCTCGACCCAGGGCGGCGACATCGACAAGATCGTGCAGGGCGAACGCCAGGCGATCTTCCGTGTCTTTGCGGTTGTTTCCGTTGTCATGGTGATCCTGTCGCTGTTCCTGGCTTCGACCATCGCTAATCCGTTGCGCAAGCTGGCCGCCGCCGCCGACCGCGTCCGCCACGGCGTCAAGAACCGTGTCGAAATACCTGACTTTTCCGATCGGCAGGATGAGGTGGGCCATCTCTCCACCTCGATCCGCGACATGACAAATGCGCTCTATGCCCGCATCGACGCGATCGAGAGTTTCGCCGCCGATGTCAGCCATGAGCTGAAAAACCCGTTGACCTCGCTCCGCAGCGCCGTCGAGACGCTGCCGATCGCCAAGACGGAGGAGTCCCGCAAGCGCCTGCTCGATATCATCCAGCATGACGTCCGCCGTCTCGACCGGCTGATCACCGATATATCGGATGCTTCGCGCCTGGACGCCGAACTGGCGCGCGAGCATTCGGAAAAGGTCGATCTCAAGGCGCTTCTCACCAATCTGGTTTCCACGGCGCAGGAAGTGCAGCGAAACAAGTCGGGAACCAACATTGAATTGAAGGTCGGCAAGCTTCCACAGGGACGCAAGGGCTTTTTTGTTGCCGGACATGATCTGCGGCTGAGCCAGGTCGTCTCAAATCTTGTCGAGAATGCACGCTCCTTCGTGCCCGACGACACGGGAAAGATCATCGTTTCGCTCCGTTATTCCGGCAATCGGGTTCAAATCCTCGTCGAGGACAATGGTCCCGGCATCAGCGCCGAAAATATCGAGCGTATTTTCGAGCGCTTCTATACGGACAGGCCCTCGCCGGAAGCCTTCGGCCAGAATTCGGGCCTCGGTCTTTCCATCAGCCGCCAGATCGTTGAAGCGCATGGCGGCACGCTGACGGCAGAAAACATCCTCGACCCCGCCTCTCCCGAGCATTATCTCGGCGCGCGCTTCATTGTCGATCTGCCGGCTGCGTCGTGATGGCCGGCGGTATCGGCGAGAATGGCAATTTCCAGAATGTTCACGCCACATCGCTTCTGGTCGCCGACCGTGGCGTCCTGATCACCGGTGCGTCCGGTGCCGGTAAGTCGGCGCTGGCATTTGCGTTGATCGCCATGCAACGCTCTGCTGGACGCTTTGCCGCGCTTGTATCGGATGACCGCACCGTGCTGCGCGCGGCGAATGGCAGGCTTCTGGCATCGCCGCCTGAAACGCTCGCGGGCGGTATCGAGATACGCGGCGCGGGATTGTTCGCCATGGCGCATGAAAAGACCGCTATCATCCATCTCTTGGTCGATCTGGCGCCTCCTGAAGAGGCCGTGCGCTATCCCGACGGCGCGCAGCGCGCCCTCTGCGGTATAAAGCTGCCGCTGCTCGTGCTGCCCGCTCAGCAAAGCGAATCGCTGGCCGCCGGCCGCGCCGTCGAAGCCGCACTTTTCATGCCGCCATGGCCTTTCGGCTAGCCTGAAGCCGTATGAACTCGCGGCAGGGTTAAGGATAACGCAAGGTGAATCACCCCTTGTCTTGCTGCGCTGCGGCATATCGGCTAAATCAAGGCGTGCGTGAGATTTTTCGCTTGATATCACATTTTCGGCTGTCAAGATGTGCAACCTGCCGGAGATGGGTGTCATCCGGTGGTCACGGGCGCTTGCGGGGTTGTTATTCATGTCGATGCGAGCGCATGACGGGAGCAGTTTGAGAATGATCGGACTCGTGCTTGTGACGCACGGAAGGCTGGCCGTAGAGTTTCATCATGCAGTCGAGCATGTTGTCGGTCCCCAGGAACATTTCGAGACGGTTTGCATCGGTGCGGAAGACGACATGGAACAGCGTCGCCGCGATATCGTCGATGCGACGGAGCGCGCTGATCAGGGCCGGGGTGTCATCATCCTGACCGACATGTTCGGCGGGACTCCTTCCAATCTGGCGATTTCCGTGATGAAACCAGGAAAGATCGAAGTCATTGCCGGGGTCAATCTCCCCATGCTGATCAAGCTTTCCAGCGTCCGCATCGCCGGCGAGATGCAGGTGGCGCTGCGCGAGGCGCAGGACGCCGGCCGCAAATACATCAATGTCGCAAGCCAGGTCCTGACGGGGAAATAGCAGGCAAATGTACATGTGCAATCTTGCCACCGGAACCTATGATGAGGCCACGGCGCTCAGGCGTTCGTTCGAGATACTGAACAAACGAGGCCTGCATGCGCGCGCCTCGGCGAAATTGGTTCAGCTCGTCGATGGTTTCGATGCGCATGTCCGGGTTAAAAAGGATGGCGTCACGGTAGGCGGCACGTCCATCATGGGCCTGATGATGCTCGCCGCCTCGCCTGGCTGCTGCATTGAGGTCAGTGCGTCGGGGGTCCAGGCGAAAGAGGTTCTGGATGCCCTGCAGGAATTGATAGAGAACAAGTTCGGCGAAGAGGCCTGAGCAACCGGATCTCATCTCGGCATCCATATGCACGCATAAAGATTTCTTTATGTCCCATTGTGCGTTTCCCCCCGATCTGCTAGGCAACAGCAACCATCACGCATGAGTGGCGCACGAGCGCTGTTTGCCTGCGCGTACTGATTACTGTCTGTTGAATTGTTCTGATTGGAGCACGAGATGACCACCAAGCACGATTTTGTCGTCAAAGACATGAGCCTCGCCGACTGGGGCCGTAAGGAAATCGAGATCGCCGAAACCGAAATGCCGGGCCTGATGGCTTCGCGCGAGGAGTTCGGTACGTCGAAGCCTCTCAAGGGCGCGCGCATCTCCGGCTCGCTGCATATGACGATCCAGACGGCTGTCCTGATTGAAACGCTGCAGGCGCTGGGCGCCGAGGTGCGTTGGGCCTCCTGCAATATCTTCTCCACGCAGGATCACGCCGCTGCGGCGATCGCGGCCGCCGGAACGCCGGTTTTCGCCATCAAGGGCGAGACGCTGGAGGAATATTGGACCTACACCGATCAGATCTTCCAATGGCCGGACGGCCAGCCCTCCAACATGATCCTCGATGATGGCGGCGACGCCACCATGTACATCCTGATCGGCGCGCGCGCCGAGGCGGGAGAGGACGTGCTCTCCAATCCGGGCAATGAGGAAGAGGAAATCCTCTTCGCGCAGATCAGGAAGCGCATGGCCGCAACGCCGGGCTTCTTCACGAAGCAGCGTGACGCGATCAAGGGTGTGACGGAAGAGACCACCACCGGCGTCAACCGTCTCTACCAATTGCAGAAGAAGGGCCTCCTGCCCTTCCCGGCGATCAACGTCAACGACAGCGTCACCAAGTCGAAATTCGACAATAAATATGGCTGCAAGGAATCGCTGGTCGACGGCATCCGCCGCGGCACCGACGTGATGATGGCCGGCAAGGTGGCCGTCGTCTGCGGCTATGGCGATGTCGGCAAGGGCTCTGCCCAGTCGCTGCTGGGCGCCGGGGCGCGCGTCAAGGTCACGGAAGTCGATCCGATCTGCGCGCTGCAGGCCGCCATGGACGGTTTCGAAGTGGTCACGCTTGACGATGCCGCGCCGACCGCTGACATCATCATCACCACGACGGGCAACAAGGACGTCATCACGCTCGACCATATGCGCAAGATGAAGGATATGGCCATCGTCGGCAATATCGGCCATTTTGACAATGAGATTCAGGTGGCCGCCCTGCGCAATCTGAAGTGGACCAACGTCAAGCCGCAGGTCGACCTGATCGAATTCCCTGACGGCAAGCGCCTGATCCTGCTTTCCGAGGGCCGTCTGCTCAATCTCGGCAATGCTACCGGCCACCCGAGCTTCGTCATGTCGGCCTCCTTCACCAATCAGGTGCTGGCGCAGATCGAGCTTTATACCCGTCGCGAAAACTATGCCAACGAGGTTTATGTCCTGCCAAAGCACCTCGACGAAAAGGTCGCGCGCCTGCATCTCGCCAAGCTCGGCGCCAAGCTGACGGTGCTTTCGGACGAGCAGGCAGCTTATATTGGTGTCGCTCCACAGGGGCCGTTCAAGTCCGAACACTACAGATATTAACCACGTTTTAAATATCTACCACATATGGATGCCGGGCGGTTGACAAACTGCCCGGCATTTATTTTTGCCCCATGCCTCCTTCACGGCGATTCGCCATAAGAGTATTTTGAAGTGATTCGAGGCGTCGGCGGCACTGAATCGTGTCTGCGGATGGGGATGATCCTGGAGCGCCAAGCGTCCCTGGGGTGGATAAAAGGTGCTGCGGCTCATTGAATCTGCGCATCGGCTTTGGGAAAACCCGGAACGGGTTTTCAGGTCGATGCGTTAGCGTAGGTCAGAGCGGTCTTGGCTGGAACAAGGCGGCGGAGAGGACAGGACATGCCAGACGATTGCCCGTCACGGGGCGTTTGGAAACATATTACCGCGTATGCGAGGATACGCGGTCCTTATCTGGCTTTTACGCGCGCGAAGCGATGGCGTGTGCAAGCGCTCCGTGCGGGCGTGGCCGGCTCGGCTTTGTTGCCGGCGACTGCCGCATGGGCGCAGATCACTGAACCCTTCGGCAAGATCTCGACCCCCTTCGGCCCGTCGCTCGGCGCCTTCGAAGTCATCCAATTTGCCATGTTTCTAGGCGCCATGGGCGCCGCCTTGCTCTCGGCTGGCTGGCTTATCCGCGACCGCGGCAAGATCGCCGAGGAAAATGCGACGCTGCGGGCCAAGTTTGCCGATCTAAGCTATGCCGCCCAGCGCAGCGAGGCGCTTCTTAACCTGAAGGACCAGCGGATCGTCGTTTGGGACGGCAGCGATAGAAAACCTGAAGTGGTGGGTAGCCTGCCGGTGGAAAGCAGCGCGCCGCAGGATCGCGCCGGATTTCTCGCCTTCGGCCGCTGGCTCCGGCCCGATTCCGTGGCGGCGCTGGAGCGCGCGGTCACCGCTTTGCGCGAGCGGGCGCAATCTTTCGATCTTGTCATCGAGACGGTGAATGGAACGCCGCTTGACGTGCAGGGTCGCACGTCGGGAAGCTACGCGATCACCCGCTTTATCAGTCTTGAGGGCGTGCAGGCGGAGCGGGCCTTTCTGCAGACGGAGAACCGTCATCTCTCCGAAGCGCTCGCCACCTTGCGCGGGCTTCTCGACACGCTCGACCTGACCGTGTGGACGCGCGATGCCCAAGGCCGTCTCAATTGGGTCAACAAGGCATATGCCAAGGCAGTCGACGCGGCGGATAGCGCCGAGGTCGTCGCCCAGGGACACGAGCTTTTCGGCACCCAGGCCCGCCAGCGCATCGAGCGCGAACGCGCGACGCTGGCTCGGTTCCACGACCGTCTTTCCACGGTTATCGGTGGCGACAGGCATATGTTCGAGGTGACCGATGTGGCTGGTGCGGCGGGCTCCGCCGGCGTTGCCGCTGATGTCAGCGAAATCGAGCAGGTGCGCGAGGAACTGCAGCGTACCGTACGCAGCCACGCGGAGACCCTTGACCAGTTGAACACTGCCGTCGCCATTTTCGATCCCGATATGAAGCTGCAATTCTTCAACCAGGCCTTCACCAAGCTTTGGGCGCTCGATACGGCATTCCTGGAGGCGCAGCCGAGTAACGCAATGCTGCTCGACAGGCTGCGCAGCGAAGGCAAGCTGCCGGAGCAGCCGGAATGGCGCCGCTGGAAGGATTCAATGCTTTCGGCCTATCGCGCCGTCGATCCACAGGAGCATTGGTGGCATCTTCCCGACGGGCGCACACTGCGCATCGTCGCCAATCCGCATCCCAAGGGCGGCGTCACCTGGGTATTCGAGAACCTCACCGAAAAGTTCGACCTCGAAAGCCGTTATAACACGCTGATCAGGGTACAGGGTGAAACGCTCGATCATCTCGCCGAGGGCGTTGCGGTCTTCGGCTCGGATGGTCGCATCCGGCTTTCCAATTCGGCCTTCGCCAAGCTTTGGTCGCTCCCCGCCAATCTGACGGTCGAGGGAACGCATATCTCGTCCATCCGCACCTTCTGTGAAAGCGGTTCGGACCCCGTGCTGTGGGAAAATTTCGTCGCCACGGTGACGGGCGTTGCCGACACGCGGGAAGGCGAGGCCGGCCAGATCGAGCTGGCGGCGGGAACCATCCTGTCATTTGCGCTGGTGCCGCTGCCCAAGGGCCAGACCATGATGACCTTCGTGGACGTGACCGACACGGTGCGTGTCGAGCGCGCGCTGAAGGACAAGAACGAGGCGCTCGAGCTTGCGGATCAGATCAAGAATGATTTCGTCCAGCACGTCTCCTACGAGCTTCGCTCGCCCTTGACGAACATCATCGGCTTCACCGAGTTGCTGCAGACCCCATCCTTTGGTGAGCTGAATGAACGTCAGCGCGAATATCTTGATCATATCGGCACGTCCTCGTCGGTGCTCCTGACAATCGTCAACGATATTCTCGATCTCGCCACCGTCGATGCCGGCATCATGGAGCTGGACATCGACGATGTGCCGGTTGCCGACACCGTCGCCGCTGCCGCTGATCGCGTCGGTGACCGCCTGCGTGAGCATGATATTTCTCTCAAGGTCGATTTGGCCCACAACATTGGCTCGTTCCGGGGGGATGCCAACCGCGTTCGCCAGGTGCTGTTCAACTTGTTGAGCAATGCGGCGAATTATGCGCCGGAGGGCTCGACGATCCTGCTGACCGGCAGGCGTGAAGATGCCGAGATTGTCTTCTCCGTTCACGATGACGGGCCGGGAATGCCGAAAGACGTGCTCGATACCGTGTTCAAGCGTTTTGAGCCGCGCAACAATGGCGGCCGCCGCCGTGGCGCGGGTCTCGGCCTTTCCATCGTCAAGAGTTTCGTCGAGCTGCATGGCGGCTCTGTCGAGATCGATACGGCGGAAAACAGGGGCACGACCGTCATCTGTCGCTTTCCCGTCGAAGCCCGGGCTTTCCGAGCAGCAGCGGAATAGAATGTCAGCAGCCGCATGAAGGTTCTTGAAATTACGCTGGCTAACGAATCGGAGACTGCCGGCTTTGGCGAAGATTTCGCACTGGCATTGTCCAAGGGCGATCTGGTCACATTATCCGGCGATTTGGGGGCTGGAAAGTCCACTTTAGCACGTGCGATCATTCGTAAGCTGGCTAATGATACCGCTCTCGACGTACCAAGTCCGACCTTTACGCTCGTTCAATCCTATCCGGATCTGCGGCTGCCCGTCGCCCATGCCGACCTCTATCGCCTGTCATCGGGTTCGGAACTGGACGAGCTCGGCCTCGATGAAGCCTTGGATGAGGGTGTCGTGCTGGTCGAATGGCCCGAGCAGGCGCAAGGCTATCTCCCGGCGCCGGCATTCGCGGTGAAGCTTCTCCATGAAGGCGAGGGACGCAAGGTCGTCATCGAGTCGCATGGAGAGCCGCAGCAGCGGCTGGCGCGGTCGCTCGCCATCCGGCGCTTCCTCGATCGCAGCGGGCGAAAGAGGGCCGGGCGCCGCTATCTCTTGGGCGATGCCAGCCCACGCGGCTACGAAACGGTCATGGGATCGCATGGCCTCGAAATGTTGATGAACGCTCCGCCGATGCCCTATGACCCGCCGGTCAAGAACGGCAGGCCCTATCGCCAGATCGCGCATCTCGCCGAGAACATCTTCGCCTTCGTCGGCATGGACCGGCTCTTGCGGGCAAAAGGCTTCCATGCGCCGGACATTCTCGCGGAAGACCTCGATAATGGCCTTCTCCTGATCGAGCATATGGGAAACGACGGGGTACTCGACGCCGGGGGCAAGGCTATCCCCGACCGCTATGAGGTCTGTGCCCGGCTCCTTGCCCATATCCACCGCACGCAATGGCCTCGGCAGACGCCGGTTGCCGATGGGACCGTCCACACCATCCCCGATTTCGACCGCGATGCGATGATGATCGAGGTCGAGCTCCTGAGCGCATGGTATGCGCCGCGTATGACCGGAAGGACGCTGGACGACGACAGGAAAGCTTCCTTCGAGGCGGCGTGGGACGCGGTGTTCGCGCATCTCGACGGTGCTGAAAAAAGCCTGACCTTAAGGGATTTCCATTCGCCCAACATCATCTGGCGCGGTGCGGCTGAGGGTTTCGACCGTATAGGCCTGATCGACTTCCAGGATGCGATGATCGGCCCCGCCGCCTATGATCTGGCATCGCTTGCACAGGATGCGCGGGTAACGATCGAGCCAGAGCTGGAAAACAGCCTTTTCCAGGCCTATTGCGACGAGCGGCTGAAGCTTGGCGGGACCTTCGACGCGGAAAATTTCCGCGCGGCCTATGCGATCATGTCGGCGCAGCGCAACTCCAAGATCCTCGGCATCTTCGTTCGCCTGGATGAGCGCGACGGCAAGCCTTATTATCTCAAACACCTGCCACGCATCCGCGCCTATCTCCAGCGTTCGCTTGCCCACCCCGTGCTCGCTCCCGTGCGGATGTGGTATGAGGAAAACGATCTGCTGCGCGACACCGAATCAGGGCGCAGCGAAAACGTACAATTGATGGGATGAACATGATTGCTGGCACATCCATTCCGCAGACGGCGATGGTCTTGGCGGCAGGGTTGGGCAAGCGCATGCGGCCGATCACCGACACCATCCCCAAGCCGCTCGTCCCCGTGGCCGGCAAGCCGCTGATCGACTGGGGGCTCGACGCATTGGCGTCCGCGGGCGTGCCGCTGGCGGTAGTCAACGTGCATTATCTCGCCGGCAAGATGGAAGCCTATCTGATGACCCGCGCAAAGCCGCAAATCGTCATCTCCGACGAGCGCGAAGAATTGCTCGATTCGGCCGGCGGCATCGTCAGGGCATTGCCGCATCTGGGCTCGGAACCATTCTTCATCATCAATGCCGATACGTTCTGGGTCGACGGCGCTACCTCCAACCTGCGCCTTCTCGCCGCGAACTTCGATGAAACCCGCATGGATATCCTCCTCATGGTGGCAGCGCCGGGGCAGGCCACGGGCCATACCGGACGTGGCGATTTCACCATGGACAGGGAAGGGCGCCTGAGGCGTTTCAGCGAAAGCGCGGGTTCTCCGTTCATCTATGCCGGCGCGGCGATCGTGCACCCCAGGGTTTTCGCAGGCGCGTCGGACGGTCCGCAATCCCTCAACCGCTATTTCGACCGCGCCATCGCCGAAAACAGTCTTTTTGGCATGCAGATGGAGGGCCTGTGGCTGACTGTCGGCACACCAGACGCCATCGGTGAAGCGGAGGCCGTGCTCGCGGCAAAGGTATGAAGGCATGATGGCAAAGCGGCCGCCCCGCCTGTTTTCCATCGCGCCGGGAACGCCGTTTCTGCCCACGCTGGTTCGCGCGCTTCTCGAGGGTACGCTGATCCCCGGTTTCCCCGGAAAGACCGCCGACCCATTGACGCTGTCAACCGCAACCATCTACGTGCCGACGCGCCGCGCCGCCCGCACCTTGCGCTCGCTCCTGGTCGAAATGAATCCGGCTAAATCGGCAATCATGCCGACGATCCGCCCGTTGGGCGATGTCGATGAGGACGCGGCGATCTTCGATGCTGATCCCAGGGGTTTTCTCGACCTTGCTCCGGCAATCGGCGGCGCGGAGCGGCTCCTGCTTCTCGCGCGACTGGTGCGGCCATGGCGGGAAAGCCTGCCGGCGCATGTCCGCGCGCTATTCGGCAATGAGGATGTAGCGGTTCCCGCCACCACGGCCGATGCCATCTGGCTTGCCCGCGATCTGGCCGATCTGATGGATCAGGTGGAGACGGAAGGTGCAAGCTGGACGGAACTGGCCGCGATCACCCCTGACGAACTCGCCGATTGGTGGCGCGTGACGCTCGGCTTCCTCGATATCGTCACCCGCCTCTGGCCAGATATTTTGACGGAACGGCAGCGCTCCAACCCTTCCGCCCATCGTAACCGGCTGATCGCGCTGGAAGCGGAGCGGTTGCGCCGCCATCCGCCTGCAGGTCCCGTCATCGCGGCCGGCTCCACCGGCTCCATCCCGGCGACGGCGGAGCTCATTTCCGTCATCGCGAGCCTCCCCAACGGGGCAGTGGTGCTGCCGGGCCTAGATCGCGATCTCGATGCGGACTCCTGGGACATACTGAAGGAGGTTAAGGCCAATCCCTCAACCTTCGGCCACCCGCAATTCGGCCTGCGCAAGCTGATCGCCCATGTCGGATCTTTCCGCGATGACGTCGCGCATCTCGGCGCCACGCCTCAGGAAAAACGGATGCGAGAGCGCATCGTCAGCGAGGCGTTGCGCCCAGCCGAGACGACCCACGCCTGGGGCAGCCTGATGCTCGATCCGGCGGAACGCACCGCCGCCATGTGGAGTGTCGCGCTCATCGAAGCGGCAAACGAGCGCGAGGAGGCGCTGGCAGTCGCGCTGGCGCTGCGCCATGCCATCGAGCATCCGGACCGCACGGCGGCGCTGGTCACCGCGGACCGCGATCTCGCCCGCCGCGTCTCGGCCGAACTCGCCCGTTTCGATATCGAGGCGGACGATTCCGGCGGACGGGCGCTACGCGATACGCAGGCCGCGACGCTGTTCCGCCTGGCTCTGGAGACGGTGTTCAATCCCGGCGATCCCGTGGCGCTGCTGGCGCTGGCAAAGCACCCGCTGGTCAGCGTCGGAGGGGAGCGGGCGCAAATCCGCCGGGCTGCGGAAACGCTGGAACTCGTCGCCTTCCGCGGTGGCACGGGCAGGGCTTCGATCACCGATCTGCCTGAATTCTTCGACCGGCGGCTCGCGGAAAGCGCCGCGCGCTCCTATCGCCCTTCCTGGCAAGAGACCGTCGATCGGACAATGATCGCCGAAGCGCGCGCCCTCTGCGTGGCGCTGTCCGAGTCCGTCGCCGCGCTCGCCCGCATGGCCGGGACCGGACAGGTCGATATGGCGACAATCATCCGCGCCAGCGTCGAAGCGCTGGAAAATCTGGCGCGAGACGAGAGGGGAAGCGTCGCAACGCTTTATGAGGGCGAGGCGGGCGAGAAACTCGCCTCCTTCCTGCGCAATCTGGTGGCGGCGGAATCGGGCCTCGATTTCGATATCCGGGAATGGCCAGCGATCGCCGATGCGCTGATCTCGGGCGAGACGGTCAAGCCACGGCCGGGCGGCCATCCGCGCCTGTTCATCTGGGGTGCGCTCGAAGCCCGTCTCCAGACGGTGGATACCATGGTCATCGGCGGGCTCAACGAGGGCACATGGCCGGGCAAGACCCGCAACGATCCCTTCATGTCGCGTCCGATGAAGGCGGCGATCGCGCTGGAGCCGCCCGAGCGGCGCACCGGCCTTGCCGCGCATGATTTCCAGATGGCGCTCGGCATGGATCGTGTGGTGTTGTCGCGCGCCCAGCGCTCCGCCAATGCGCCGACCGTGCCGTCGCGCTGGCTGCAGCGGCTGGAAACGGTGCTAGGCGCCGACGAGACCAACGCGCTGCGGTGCAGGGGCGCGCGCTATCTCCACTGGGCGCGCGAGCTCGATGCCGCGCCCGATGTGCCTTTTGTCTGGCGGCCGGAGCCGGCGCCGCCCCTTGCGGCTCGGCCCAAGCATTTCTCGGTAACGGAAATCGAGACCCTGCGTCGCGATCCTTATGCCATCTTCGCCAAGAAGATTTTGCGGCTCCGCCCGCTCGAACCGCTGATCCGCGATCCGGCGGCAGCAGAGCGCGGCACGCTGTTCCACGATATCCTAGGCGCTTTCACTGAAAGTCGTAACGATCCCATGGGGCAGGGGGCCGAAGCCGCCTTGTTCGACCTGGCGAGGCGCTTCTTTGCAGCCGCCGCCCTGCCCTCCGAGATCGAGGCGGTGTGGTGGCCGCGCTTTGCGGCGCTGGTTCCCGAGTTTCTGCGCTGGGAGCGGGAGCGCGCGCATCATGTCGTCGAGCGCCACGCGGAGATCGCCGCGCACGCGCTGGAGGTGGACGGCCAGGGCGTCACGCTCTCGGGTCGCGCCGACCGGATCGATTTGATGCGCGGCGGCTCGGCCGAGATCATCGACTACAAGACCGGCTCCACCCCCTCGCGGCGTCAGGCGCATGTCCTGCTTTCGCCGCAGCTTGCGCTGGAGGCAGCGCTTCTCGCGCGTGGCGCCTTCCGCGAGACGGGCGCGATACCGGCATCGGACCTGCTCTATGTGCGCCTGCGCGGCAATGGCGCGGTCGAGCCGGAATCGGTCCTGACGCTCGGTGGCAAAGCCAGGAGCGAGAAAACCGCGCCCGAGCTTGGCGAGGAGGCATGGCGGCGGCTGGGCGAGCTGCTTGCGGAATATGCAAAGCCTGGAAAAGGCTATCTCTCCCGCGCGCTGCCCTTCCGCGAGACCGACCTGACAGGCGATTACGATCATCTCGCCCGGGTGCTCGAATGGTCGGCCGGTGGCGGCAATGGAAATGGCGAGGGCGGCGAATGAAGAAGCTTCCGCCGATTCCGCAGGAAACGCTCGCCGCCCAGGCGCGCGCCGCCAATCCGCACGATTCCGTCTGGGTTTCGGCCAATGCCGGCTCGGGCAAGACCCATGTTCTGACCGAACGCGTCATTCGCCTGCTTCTCGAAGGCACCGACCCGTCGAAGATTCTCTGTCTCACCTATACCAAGGCGGCGGCGGCGGTGATGCAGAACCGCGTCTTCAAGCGCCTCTCCGAATGGGCGATCCTACCCGACGAGGCGCTTGCCGAAAAGCTTGCCCAACTCGATGGCAAGCGTCCGGGTGCATCGCGCCTTGCCGTTGCGCGGCGGCTCTTTGCCCGCGCGCTGGAAACGCCGGGCGGCCTGAAGATCCAGACCATCCACGCCTTCTGCGAGGCGATCCTGCACCAGTTTCCGCTGGAGGCGAATATCGCCGGCCATTTCGAGCTGATGGACGATCTGATGCAGGTGGCGCTGGTCGGCGAGGCGAGGCGCCAGCTTCTGGAAAATGCCCGCACGGAGGCGCATCCGGGACTAGCGCAGGCCTTCGCCGATGTGCTGAGCGCCGGCGGCGAGATGGGCTTGCAGGCGCTGCTCGACGAAGCAATCAAATCCCGCCACGCCCTTCAGCATTTCATCCGCGAAGTCGGCGGCAATGAAACCCGCAAGCCCCTGTTCTACGCCTCCTTCGGCTTTTCCGGTGATGAGCGGGAGGAGGACATTCTGGAGCAGGTCTGGCCACTGACGGAATTTCCCGATGCTGTGCTCGACCGGATCCTGGCGATCCAGAAGGGCGCCACGCGGGCGCAGGATTTCGCCCTGCAATTGCGTGAGATGAAGAAGGCGTCGACCACGATCGACCGGGAAGCCATCCTGCGCCTTGCCTTCCTGAAATCGACGGGCGAGCCGAAGGCCGGAAACTACATCTGCTCCAAGCCCGTCATGGCTGTTTTGCCGGATTTCGAGGAAAATTTCGACCGTGTGGCGGCGCGCGTCCATGAAGCGCTCGACCGGCTGAAGCAGTTGCGTCTCATCCGGCTCAATCTTTCCGCCTTCGTGCTGATCGACGATCTCCTGAGGCGCTATCAGGCGATGAAGCGCAGCCGTGGATTACTCGATTTCGACGATCTCATCACCCGCACCGTCTCGCTTCTCGCGCGTGAAGGAGCGGGCCATTGGGTTCAATACAAGCTCGATCGCGGCATCGATCATGTTCTGGTCGACGAGGCGCAGGATACGAGCCCCGATCAATGGCAGGTCATCCGCATGCTGTCGGCGGAGTTCTTTGCCGGCGCTGGCCAGCGTGGTGTAAGGCGCACGATCTTCGCGGTGGGGGACGAGAAGCAGTCGATCTATTCCTTCCAGGGTGCTGTTCCGGAAGATTTCGCGGCCTCTGGCAAGGCGGTGGAGAAAAAGGCGAAGGCGGCGGAACTGACATTCGAAGGCGTCAACCTCAATTTCTCCTTCCGCTCGAGCCCTGATGTGCTTTCAGCCGTCGATCTCGTCTTCGAGCGGCCGGAAGCCTATCGCGGCCTTGGGCTCGAGCCGGGTCCGACGCAGCATGACGCCATCCGCCGCGATGCGCCGGGTGAGGTCGAGATATGGGACATGCTGACGCCGCAGGCGGTCGAGGAACCGGAGGACTGGCGCATACCCGTCGATCATCTGGCCGCCCCCGCCGTCAAGCTTGCCGAGCAGATCGCCGCCACTATTCGACACTGGCTCGACAAGGGCGAGATCATTCCCGGCCAGCAGCGCAAGCTCGAGGCGCGCGACATCATGGTGCTGGTGAGAAAGCGCGACCAGTTCATGCCGGCCCTGTCGCGGGCGCTGAAGAACCTCGGCGTGCCGGTCGCGGGCGCCGACCGGTTGAAGCTCACCGACCATATCGCCGTCAAGGATCTGATGGCGCTTGGCCGCTTCGTGCTGCAGCCGGCCGACGATCTGTCCTTGGCATCCCTTCTGAAAAGCCCGCTTTTCGGCTGGGATGACGAAAGGCTGTTCGCGCTCGCCCATCCGCGCGCTACCTACCAGACGCTGTTCGAGCGCATGGGGCGCGAGGCGGAGGGAGATCCGGCGCTTGGCCTCATTCACGAGACATTGCGGCGCTGGCGCAACCAGGCCGATACGATGCCGGTCTTTGAGTTCTATGCCCGCATTCTCGGCGCGGACGGTGCACGGCGCAAGCTTCTCGCCCGGCTCGGGCCGGAAGCAGGCGATGTCATTGATGAATTCCAGAATTATGCGCTGGCCACCGAGCGGACCGGCCTGCCGGGCCTTCAGGCCTTTCTCGAAACGCTGGATGCGGCGACGCCCGAGATCAAGCGCGAGCTCGACCAGAACCGCGACGAAGTCCGCATCATGACGGTTCATGCGGCCAAGGGGCTGGAAGCGGCGGTGGTTTTCCTCATCGATCCCGGGAGTGCTGCTTGGACGGCCAACCGCGCGCCCAAGCTCATTCCCTTCGACATGAAGGAGCCGGAGGGCTGGGAGGGCAGGGGGTTCGTCTGGCAGCCCAATGCCGGTTATGAAACAGCCTTCACCGCTGCCCTTATCGCCGGGCTCAAGCGCCGTTCCGAGGAGGAATACCGCCGTCTGCTCTATGTCGGCATGACGCGGGCCGAGGACCGGCTGATCATCTCAGGCTATCGCGGTGTGCGCGACGGCGGCGAAACCTGGCATCGTCTCGTTGCCGATGCCCTGGCGGAAAAGTGCCAGACGGTCGATCACCCCATCGAAGGCGTGGTGGCGAAGCGCTACCGCAAGACCGAGCCGGGCGAGATTGTGATCGGCGAAAGGGAGGAAGCCGTGGCTCCGCGCCCCGATCCATTGCCCGAAAGCTACCGCAACGCCATGCCGCGCGAGCCAGGCCTTCCACGCCCGCTCTCGCCATCGGGCGCATCCGTGCTGATCGAGACCAACGACGAAATGCTAGTCGGACCCGGCTCGCCGGTGCTGGCGCCGGATGAGGCGGCGTCCGGCTTTGCGATCCGGCGCGGCACCGTCATCCACAGCCTGTTGCAGCGCCTGCCCGATCTGCCGGTTCATGAAAGACCGGCTGTTGCGGAGCGCTATCTGGCCCATGCCGCCGCCGACTGGCCGGACGCCGAGCGGCAGAAGGCGCTGGCTTCGGTCTTCGCCGTGCTGGACAATCCCGCGTTTTCGCCTGTTTTCGCCGAGGGATCGCGCGCGGAGGTCGAGATCATGGGCACGTTGACGCTGCGCGGCAAGGAGCATGCGGTTTCCGGCAAAATCGACCGTCTTTCGGTCGAAAACGGCCGGGTCACCATTGTCGATTACAAGACGAATCGCCCCCCGCCGCGCGATTTGACCCAGGTTCCCGACGCCTATATCGCGCAGCTCGCCCTCTATCGCGCGCTGCTCCGGCCGCTTTATCCCGGCCTTTCCGTAGAGGCGGCGCTGCTCTTCACCGAGGGGCCGCACATCATCGCGATTCCCGCCGAGGCTATGGACAAGGCCCTTAAGCAAGTCCAGGAAATGTGCGAGGCGGTTTCCCGTCCGCACCGCGCGTAAAAAACAAAGAGCTAGAGCGACCGCTCCAGCCGACCTTGAAAGCCTCGCGCACTCGTGAGAAACAGAAGCTTGACGCGCGCGGTGAAACTCACCACATGATGCGCAACAGTTTCATCGCAAAGGAAAGCCAGATGGCAACCGTAAAGATCGACAACAGCAATTTTCAGTCTGACGTGCTTCAGGCAGAGGGCCCTGTCGTAGTGGATTTTTGGGCGGAATGGTGCGGCCCATGCAAGATGATCGCGCCGGCACTTGAGGAAATCGCGACGGAAATGGCTGGTCGGGTCACCATCGCCAAGGTCAATATCGACGAAAACCCGGAACTCGCCGCCCAGTTCGGCGTGCGCTCGATCCCGACGCTTCTCCTGTTCAAGGACGGCGAGCTTGCCGCCAACATGGTCGGCGCCGCGCCGAAGAGCCGCCTGTCCGACTGGATCAAGACCTCGGCTGCGTAACCGGCGGTACGCTTGAAATGATAAAGCCCGGTTTCGGCCGGGCTTTTTTACGTTTTCCTCGAGGATTTTTGTAGCATTCTTCCCCAAAAATGGGCGAAAACGGCTGCCGTTTTTCCCATATTTCAGCTTGGCGGCGTTTCATTATCTGCAAGAACGTCACCCGCCAGATAGAGCGAACCGCCGATGAGGATGCGCGGTGGGATATCGTTGGGGTCCCACGTGTCGCGCAGAAGCTTCAACGCATTCTCCACGGAATGGACAGGCTCGGCGGAAAGCCCCGCCTCTTCCGCCGCCACGGCGAGCGCCTCATGCGCAATACCCGCGTCGCTTGATTGTATCGGCACTGTGAAGACATGCCGCGCCATGCCGGCGAAAGCCTTGAAATAGCCCACGGGATCCTTGGTGTTGATCATCCCGGTGATCAGGAACAAAGGCCGCGACGAGCGTTCTTCCAACTCGGCGAAGGCTTCCGCGATAACGGCGCCCGCCCCCGGATTATGCCCGCCATCGAGCCAGATTTCGGCATCCGGCACCGCCACGTCGACAAGCCGCCCATGGGTCAGGCGCTGCATCCGCGCCGGCCAGTCCACCACGGTCATCGCCTTTTCGACGGCGCGATCGGGAATGTCGAACCCCGCGATGCGCACCGCTTCGATCGCCGCGGCGGCATTGGCAAGCTGGTGGCGTCCGACGAGGCGCGGCAGCGGCAGATCGATCAGGCCGGTCTCGTCCTGATAGACCATGCGGCCATGTTCCTCATAGGCGAAATAGTCCTGCCCATAGATGGAAAGTGGACAGCCAAGCCGTTCGGCGGTTTCCATCATGACCATACGCGCGTCGTCACTATCCTGAAAGCCGATGACCACAGGACAGCCGCGCTTGATAATGCCGGCCTTCTCCGCCGCAATCAGCTCGACCCGGTCTCCCAGATAGGATTGATGGTCGAGCGAAACCGGCATGATCAGCGAGACCGCCGGTTCGGGAATGACATTAGTGGCGTCATACCGGCCGCCAAGCCCCACTTCCAGCACGACCGCATCGGCGGGATGCTCGGAAAAGAGGACGAAGGTGACGGCGGTGAGGATTTCGAAGACGGTGATCGGCCGGCCGGCATTGGCCTCCGCCACGCGCGAAACCGCTTCGGCCAGCACGTCGTCGCGCACCAGCCTGCCGCCGCCGGGTTCGCCGAGCCGGTAGCGCTCGTGCCAGTTGACGAGATGCGGCGAGGTATGGACATGGACAGTGAGCCCGGCGCATTCGAGCAAAGCGCGGGCGAAGGCGCTCGCTGATCCCTTGCCGTTGGTCCCCGCGATATGGATGACCGGCGGCAGCTTCAGATGCGGATTGCCCAGCGCGTCAAGGAGCCGCGTGATGCGGTCGAGCGACAGGTCGAATCCCTTGGGATGCAAACCGAGAAGCCGCTCGATTTCCTGCTCGGCGGTTTTCAATGCCATGACATCAGAGCCTTTCCATGAAAGGTCTCTAGGCAGCGACGTTGCCAGCCGCCGGGTCGGACGCGCTGTTTGGGACGGTATCGGCCTCTTCCACCGGCTTTGCAATTTCGGTCGCAGGCTGCTTCATCATCATCTTGAGAATGCGCGCGATAGTCGTTTTCATCTCGAGCCGCGAGACGACCATGTCGACCATGCCGTGTTCCATCAGATATTCGGCGGTCTGGAAGCGCTCGGGCAGCTTTTCACGGATGGTCTGCTCGATGACGCGCGCGCCGGCAAAGCCGATCAGCGCGCCAGGCTCGGCGATATGCACGTCGCCCAGCATGGCATAGGACGCCGAAACGCCGCCGGTGGTCGGATTGGTGAGCACCACGATATAGGGCAGGCCCGCCTCTTTGAGCATTTCCACCGCCACCGTGGTGCGGGGAAGCTGCATCAGCGACAGGATGCCTTCCTGCATCCGGGCGCCGCCGGAGGCCGAAAACAGCACCATCGGACGCTTCTGTGCGATCGCCGTCTCGAATCCCTTGATGATCGCCTCGCCAGCCGCCATGCCGAGCGAGCCGCCCATGAAACCGAATTCATGGATGGTTGCGACGATGGGCAGGCCCTCAATGGTGCCCAGCGCATTGATGATGGCGTCATCGAGGCCAGTGCGCGCGCGATAGTCCTTCAGGCGATCAACATAGCGCTTTTCGTCGCGGAATTTCAGGGGATCGGCGGCAACTTTGACGCCTTCCAGCACTTCATATTTGCCTTCGTCGAAGAAGAAGCGCAGCCGGTCCCTGGCCGGAATCCGCATGTGATGGCCGGAAGCGGGGATCACCCACTGGTTGCTCTCGAGATCCTTGTGGAACACCATTTCGCCGGTCTCCGGATCCTTGATCCAGAGATTTTCCGGCATTTCGCGGCGACCCAGCATCGAATTGATCTTGGGCCGGACGTAATTTGTGATCCAGTTCATGATCCCGTTTCCGTTTGTTCAAAAGCAAGTCCAGGAAAAGTGGAAACCGGTTTTCCCTCCGGACTTGCGTAAACTAAAGACTAAGAGCGGGAACCGCTCTTATTTGAATTTAAGCGCTTATTCGGCAGGAGCAAGGCGCGCGGCGCGAATCCCGGTGGAAAGGCCGCGCACCATGGTGGCGACTGCTTCCGCCGGATCCGCGACGAGCGAACCGTCGGGCCGGATCGTATTGGCGACCGCGTTGACGATGGCCGTGCCGACAACGACGCCGTCAGCCGATGCGCCGATGATCTTCGCCTGCTCCGCGGTCTTGACCCCGAAACCGACGCAGACGGGAAGCCCGGTATGCGCCTTGATGCGGTTGACCGCGCCGGCCACCTTCGACGTGTCGGGCAGCGCCGATCCGGTTATGCCGGTCATGGAGACGTAATAGACAAATCCGGACGTGTTCTCGAGCACCTTGGGCAGGCGCTTTTCATCGGTGGTCGGCGTCGCCAGCCGGATGAAGTTCATCCCGGCCCTCAAGGCGGGAATGCAGAGCTCCTCGTCCATCTCCGGCGGCAGATCGACGATGATGAGGCCGTCGATGCCGGCCTGTACCGCTTCTTCCAGGAAGCGTTCGACGCCGTGGATATAGATCGGATTGTAATAGCCCATCATCACGATCGGCGTGGTATCGTCGCCTTGGCGAAATTCGGCCGCCATGGCCAGCGTCTTGACCAGCGTCTGTCCGCTTTTAAGCGCGCGCAGCCCCGCCGCCTGGATGGCCGGGCCATCGGCCATGGGGTCGGAGAACGGCACGCCGAGTTCGATGATGTCGGCGCCCGCTTCAGGCAGCGCCTTCATGATCCTCAGCGATGTTTCGTAGTCCGGGTCACCGGCCATGAAATAGGTGACGAGCGCCGGACGCCCCTCCTGCTTCAATGCGGCGAATTTCCTGTCGATACGTGTGGTCATACTGTGCCCCGTGGCATGGTGCGCGTCAGATAGTCGGAGATGGGTTTCCCGGACATTGCCGTTTCCATCCATGCGCGTCGTTCAAAATCGATAATTCCCAGTTCCCAGACACAGGCCATGAGCAGGGGTTCGGCGGGAATGAAGTGGGGCTCGCCGCTGAGCTTCGACCGCCACAGCATTTGCGTGGCGATGTCACCCTCGATCCACCAGTGAAGAAGCAGCCAAAGCCCTTCCTGTCCCTGATGAAGAATGGCAAAACCTGCACCGCGATGCTTGGTTTGCGCCAGCTTCTCACCTGTCGCTTCAATCAGCGCGCGTGCCTTCTCGATCGTGGCCGGTGCGATCGGCTTAGCCGGGTCGGACTCGATAAGGCTGAGCTTGATGCTTGCCGGGCCGCAGTCCACAAGGCCGTCGAACCATGCGGCGCGCGGCTGATAAGCGGATGTGTCGGATATATCGATGGCCGGCTGGCTCATGGTCGCGATCAAATCTCCATGCCGAGCATCTGCCCGACAGTATGCACGTCCTTGTCGCCGCGTCCGGACAGATTGACGATCATGATCTGGTCCTTCGCCATGGTGGGCGCAAGCTTGACCGCATAGGCGATGGCGTGGGCGGATTCGAGCGCCGGGATGATGCCTTCGACGCGCGTGGTAAGCTGGAAAGCGTCGAGCGCCTCATTGTCGAGGATCGGCACATAGGAAACACGGCCGGTATCGCGCAGCCAGGAATGTTCCGGGCCGACGCCGGGATAATCGAGCCCGGCCGAGATCGAATGGCCGTCGAGGATCTGGCCGTCCTCATCCTGCAGGAGATAAGTCCGGTTGCCGTGCAGCACACCAGGGCGTCCGGCGTTCATCGAGGCGCAATGCTCGTTGCCATCGAGACCATGTCCGCCGGCCTCGATGCCGTAGATCTTCACGTCCTTGTCGTCGAGGAACGGATGGAAAAGACCGATGGCGTTGGAGCCGCCTCCGACAGCCGCGACGAGGGCATCCGGCAGGCGGCCTTCCCGATCGAGGATTTGCTGGCGCGCTTCGATGCCGATGACCGACTGGAAATCGCGGACGAGTTCGGGATAGGGGTGCGGGCCCGCCGCCGTGCCGATGAGATAGTAGGTATCCTCGACATTGGTGACCCAGTCACGCAGGGCCTCGTTCATGGCGTCCTTCAGCGTGCCGTTTCCGGCGCTGACAGGCTTTACCTCCGCGCCGAGCAGCTTCATGCGGAATACGTTCGGCTTTTGCCGCTCCACATCGGTCGCGCCCATATAGACGACGCAGGGCAGGCCGAAGCGCGCCGCGACCGTGGCGGTCGCCACACCATGCTGGCCCGCGCCGGTCTCGGCGATGATGCGCGTCTTCCCCATGCGCTTGGCGAGCAGGATCTGGCCAAGGCAATTGTTAATCTTGTGGCTGCCGGTATGGTTCAGGTCTTCGCGCTTGAAATAGATCTTCGCGCCACCAAGATGCTTTGTGAGACCTTCGGCATAGTAGAGCTTCGACGGCCGTCCGGCATAGTGTGTCGAGAGATCCTGCAATTCCGCCTTGAACTCCGGATCGTTCTTTGCGGAATCATAGGCCTCCTGCAATTCCAGGATCAGCGGCATCAAGGTTTCGGCCACGAAGCGGCCGCCGAATATACCGAACATGCCCTCTTCGTCAGGACCCGTCTTGAATGAATTTGGTTCAGCCGGCTTGTTCAACACTCGCTCCATCGTATCAAGGCCGATTTCAGCCCGTTTCAGGCCGCGCCCGACATCGTGTTCGTTGCCGCGCGCACCGCCTGGAAGAATTCCGCTATCAGGCGCACATCTTTCTCGCCCGGCGCGACTTCTACGCCCGACGAGATATCGATCCCGGGCGCGTTGGTTGCCTTGAGCGCTTCGGCGATATTGCCCGCATTCAGCCCACCCGAAAGCATGTAATCGACATCGCCGTCAAGCGCCGCTAGCGCACGCCAATCAAACGAAACGCCATTGCCGCCGGGCAGATCCGAGCCCTTGGGCGGCTTGGCGTCGAAGAGTAGCCGGTCGGCAACGCCCCGATAAGGCATGATCGCGGCAAGATCCGTCGCATCGTGAACGGAAAAAGCCTTGATGACGGGGAGGCCATAGCGCGCCTTGAGTTCGGCCGTGCGCTCCGGCGTCTCGCGCCCATGCAGTTGCAGCATGTCAGGGCGCATGGCAGCGATAATCCTGTCGAGCGCCGCATCATCGGCATCGACGGTAACGGCCACCGCCTTTGCCCGGCCCTGCGCTGCAGTGCGCAGCCGGCCTGCGGTCTCCGGATCGACATTGCGTGGGCTCTTGCCGAAGAAAATAAAGCCGACATGCGACGCGCCGCCTGTCAGCGCGGCAGCGATTGCATCGGGCGTTTTCAAGCCGCAGATTTTGATATCGAGAGCCATGGCCTGCCACGTCGCATAATTTGCCCGAGGAGTCGAGCTTTTCGCGGGCAAAACCTAGCGCAGATGTTCGTCAAAACCATGTTCGACGAGAAAATCATAGGCCGCGACGACCTCTGGGGGCACGGCCTGCGGAATCTGGAAGCCCTTCGCGGGATAGTCGAGAATGCGTTTCAGGTCGCCGACCATTTCGTGGATCAGTTTTTCCAGCGGATAGGTGGCGGTCGGCTGCTGCTCGAAGCTGGTCAACGATGCGGTGATCAGCGCCTCGACCTCGGGCCATTGCTTGGCGACAGTGGCGAGCGCCCGGCGCTGCGTCTGCGGTTTGGTGACGATGATGACGCTTTTGGCGCTGTCCCCCAGGAGATCACGCGTGAAACGGATATTCTCGCCGATATTGGTCGCTTCCGGTTCTATCCTGATCGCCGCGCGCGGCACGCCTTGCGACATCGCCACATCGGCGAAGGCTTCCGCCTCGCTTTTTTCATAGAGCCCTTCGGTCCAGTTGCCGGATTTGCCGGTAAAGACCAGAAGCGGCGCAAGGCTGGCCTGAAACAGCGCCGCGGCGCGCTTCGCCACGCGCAGATCATAGCTGCCGAGGCCGATGATCGCGTCAACGGCGCGCAATTCGTCATGGACCAGATGGTAGTTCCACAGCGTATGAGCTGCATCGCGAATGCTGTCGTTCATGAGAAATCGATGGCCTGCAGGGCGCTGCCATTGCGCTTCAGCCAGGCCTTGCACCGGTCCGTGTCGGGGCAGAGTTCCCGGCACAGCTTCCAGAATTTCGGGCCATGGTTCATCTCGATGAGATGCGCCACCTCATGTGCGACGAGATAATTGATGACGGGGCCAGGGGCCATGGCGATGCGCCAGGAGAAGGAGAGCACGCCGTCGGAGGTGCAGGATCCCCAGCGGCTTTTCGTATCCTTGTAGCGGATCGTCTTGGCCCGCCTGCCCACCGTCGCCGTGTGGCGGGCGACGAGCGCTTCCATTTCGGTCCTGGCCTCGCGTTTGAGAAAATCGGCGATGCGGCGCGACAGATGCAGCCTGTCGCCATAGATGACCAGGGCGGGAGCGCCATCGTCGCCCGTTATCATCTGCGCCGTGCCGCGTCCCGGTGCGTGCACGACCAGATGCGGCACGCCGCGTATCGGGATCTTGATGCCGGGACGCACGGCTGGACGGTCCGGCAGCTTGGCAATGCGGGCCTCGATCCAGCCTTCGTGGCGGGAGAGAAAGCGGTCGACTTCACGCGCGGGCAAGCCCGGCGGGATGGTGACGCGCAGCCCCTTGCCGCCGGCTTCGATGCGCAGCGTCAGGCGCGTCGCGCGGGGATTTTCCACGACCCGCAGGGGCAGAGTGCGCCCGGCGACCTCATAGGCGCGGTCGCTCGTGGCCTGAGGGGCCTTTTTCGGCGCGGCACGGAACAGGGACAGGACCATGGAAAGGGACAATAAATGATTCGCGTGAAATTGTAGTCGGAGGAGCATGATAAGATCATGCGGTGAAAACAGAGACGGCGCGGATTATTCCGCGCCGTCTCCCGAATTTAAGTCAAATGAAGCGTCTCTTATTCGACATCGGTGACGTCGGAGTCGGACCTGCGGGCAGGAGTCTTCTTGCCGGAGGCACGACGTTCGGCCATGAAGCGGTCGAACTCCTCCTTGTCCTTGGCGCGGCGCAGTTCGTTCGCATAGGACTCGAATTCGGCACGCGCCTCGTCGAGCTTGCGGCGCTCTTCAGCGAGCCGGTCGAGTTCCTTGCCGCGCCATTCGTCGAAGGCGGCATTGCCCGTCGAGGAGGATGCGCCTGAAAAGGCTGTGCCGGCATGGCCGCAACTGCGGCGGAAGCCTTTGAATAGGCCATCGGTTGCGTCATTCACGTCGCGTTTGAAGCCTTCGAGGCGGTCGCCCCAGATGATGTAGGCAAGCATGGCGAGCCCCAGTGGCCAGTAGACGGCGAAGCCGAGGATCATCAATGCGATAGTAGCCGGCGTCCAGGCCGGGCGGATCAATGCGGAAGTGTTCATATCAACCCCGTTTGCAATCGAGAGCCGGCCCCTATTGGCCGCTTGAATATCGAATTGGTGAATGAATTATGGCTTTTCAAGGAGGAATTATACGATTTCAGGCTGCAATATCAGGTGGATTGCTTCTGCTTTGAAGTTCCTGCGGTTTTTTTGCCATGTTCGAGCGCCGCGACGGCGAGGCCGGCGACCAGCGCCCAAAAGGCGGAGCCGATGCCGCCGATCGTGATGCCGGAGGCGGTGACGGCGAAGGTGACGATCGCCGCAAGCCGCTCGTCCTCGACTTTCAGCGCCAGCACCATGGCATTGATAAAAGGCGCGATGAGAGCCAATCCGGCGATGAGCACGATCAGCACGACGGGTAGCACGGCGAACAACGCAACGAGCGATGCGCCGAAAATGGCGAAGACCAGATAGCACAGTCCGTAGGCGGGACCCGTCATCCAGCGCCGCGCCGCATCGGGATGTGCGTCAGGACCGGCGCAGAGCGCTGCCGATATCGCCGCCATATTCGTTGTATGTGCGCCGAAGGGCGCGATCAGAAGCGACAGTAGACCCGTCACCTGCAGGCAGGCGCCTGTCGGCGGCTCGTAGCCCGACGCACGCAGCACGGCAAAACCCGGCAGGTTCTGCGACGCCATCGTCACGAGATAGAGCGGCAATGCCAGGCCGATCATCGCGCTTGCGTGGAATACGGGACTGATCCAGGTGAGCGTCGAGAGTTCCGGGGCAGGAAGTTCCGTCACCCGGTTCATGGCGAGCGCAAAGACGATCCCGGCGAAGAGCACGGTCAGCACGGCCATCGCCGGATTGAACAGCCGGATGATGAAGAACAGTGCCACCAGCGGCAGGACCAGCACCGGATCGACAGGCAGCGTCTTCGCCGCGCCGATGACGAAGCTCATGAGGATGCCGGCCAGCATGCCCGACGCGACGGAAGCCGGAATGCGCGAGACCAGCGCCGAGATCGGCTTGATGAGGCCGGTCAGGATGATGGCAACCGCGGTGACGATGAAGGCCCCGACGGCCTCCGGCATGGTGAACCCGGCGCTCGCGCCGATCAGCGCCAGTCCCGGCGTCGACCAGGCGGTGATGACAGGCATCCGGTAGCGCCAGCTGAGGAAGGCCGAGGACACCGCGAGCGCCAGGCAGAGCGCCGTGACCCAGCTGGCGGTCTCGGCCTGCGTCGCCCCCAGCGCCTGTGCGGCCGCGATAATGAGCGCCAATGTGCCGCCGAAGCCGACGAAGGCGGCGACGCTGGCTGAGGCGAAGACCGAAAGGCGCATGATGTCAGTTTCCGAAGTGTGATGCGGCGATGCGCTCGGCGAGCGCCGAAACGGTAAGGGTGAGAAGTTCGAGATCCTGCGGCCGCGACAGGCGATGGTCGCCGTCGCGCACCAGCGTCAGCGTCACATCGTCCATCGGCAGGTGCTCGACGAGCGCCAGCGCATGACGGTAGGGCACATCGGCATCTTCCATGCCCTGCAAAATATGCACGGGGCAGCCGGTCTCGATAATGCCCTTCAGCACCAGATTTGCGCGGCCGTCCTCGATCAGCCCGCGCGTATAGATGTATGGGTTGGGCGAATAATCGGACGGCTTCTCGAAATAGCCCTTATCGACGAGGTCGCGCCGTTGTTCATCGGTCATGTGCGGCTCGACCAGCGCGGCGGTGAAATCCGGCGCCGGCGCGATCAGGACGATGCCGGCGGGCGAATCGCCGGAACGGCCAAGTTCCTGCGCCATGCGCAGCGCGATCCATGCGCCCATGGATGAGCCGACCAGGATCTGCGGACCCGAGGCAAAATGGCGATAGACGGCGAGGCTTTGCTCAAGCCAGCGCGAGATGGTGCCATCGTTGAAATCGCCGCCGGATTGGCCATGACCGGAATAATCATGCCGGAGGCAGGCATGGCCAGTCTCTGCCGCCCATTGGTCAAGATGCACGGCTTTGCTGCCCATCATGTCGGACCGGTAGCCGCCGAGCCAGACGATGCCGGGCGGCTTCGTGCCCGGACGATGCTGCACGGCAATCCCAACCCCGTCCACATCGAAAAAATCTGGTGCATCAGCGTTCATTCGCCATCTCCACATGCATTATCCGCCCATCGGCCAAGCTTGTGCCACGCAATCGGTCGACTTGAAAACCCTCACGAGGCATGGCCGCGTGGAATGGGCGTGCAATGGGCTTGAAATAGCCGCTGATATGGCCAATATTCCGGCTTCTGGCGGGCAAATGACAGGTTTTGCCCGTAGGGGTGATTTCTCGCCTGAAAGATGCTATTGACATCCGCGCCCGCTTGGCGACATTGCCGGCGAGAGCCCATTTTGTCAGGCATGACCTGTGGGAATTGAATACCAAGTGAAACAATTCAGGAGATAACGACCATTCGCCGACCCTTCAGAGCGGCGCCGGTTCAGAAAGACGGACCGCGCTCCAACCGAGATATCCGGGTTCCCCGGGTTCAGCTTATCGACGCCGAAGGTCAGAACCACGGCAACGTGTCCATACAGGAAGCGATAGCGCTTGCCGAGGAGGCGGGGCTTGATCTCGTCGAGATCGTGCCGAACGCCGAGCCTCCGGTGTGCAAGATCGTCGATCTCGGCAAGCTGAAATACCAGAACCAGAAAAAAGCTGCCGAAGCGCGCAAGAAGCAGAAGACGGTCGAGATCAAGGAAATCAAGATGCGGCCGAATATCGACACCCATGATTATGAGGTGAAGATGAAGGCGGTCGGCCGTTTCTTCGAGGAAGGCGACAAGGTCAAGATCACGCTGCGTTTCCGTGGCCGCGAAATGGCCCACCAGGAACTCGGCATGAAGCTCCTGGAGCGTGTCAAGGAAGACACTGCCGAAATCGCCAAGGTCGAGGCTGAGCCGCGCCTCGAGGGCCGTCAGATGATGATGGTGCTCGCTCCGCGATAGGGCTTCTGGCAAGGATGAAAGAAAGCCGCCTCCTGGCGGCTTTTTTGCGGCCCGCGCGGGATTTGCCGGTTTTCGCCACAAATTGCCCATGAAGTGCGCCAAGGGAGGCGGCCACAATCAATTTTCTCGGCGGGGATTTCGAGCAATGCAGACGTTGAGCGACATGGGTCGTTTCCAGAAGCGCCGACGCATCGTCGTCGCGCTGATTATCCTGTTGCTGCTGCTGGCACTGTTGTTCGTCGGCTCCGCCTGGGGCGACAACGACATTATGGATATCCCTGAATATGATATCCATGAATATATCGAGGCGGTGGGATTGAGCTTCATCGTCCTCGCCATCGTCGGACGCATGTGGTGCACGCTCTATATCGGCGGGCGCAAGAGCGCGGAAATCGTCCGGGACGGTCCTTATTCGGTCAGCCGTAACCCGCTTTATGTCTTCAGCACCCTGGGCGCGGCGGGCATAGGGGCGCTGACAGGCAGTCTCGTCATTGCGCTTGGCTTCGCCGTTCTTTGCTATCTCGCGTTCCATGTCGTCATCATTGCCGAGGAAAACTACCTGAAGAAGGCGTTCGGCGAGCCCTATCGCGCCTATCTGGCTGAAGTGCCGCGGTTCTTCCCGCGTTTTTCGCTCTTCCGCGACAGCGCAGAGCTTACGGTCCGGCCGGAAAGGGTTTATCGCACCCTGACCGATGGCCTTGTTTTCTTCGTCGCTTATCCCTTCTTCGAATTCGTCGAATATCTGCAAGGGGCCCATGTGCTGCCAGTGCTGTTCAGATTGTACTGACCGCAGGCTAAAGATAACGATTCCTCGCTTGCGTTTTTCGGCATTCATGCCTATAAGGCCGCGTTCGAACCGCCCGGCAGGGCATGCCGTGGCGGTTTTTAATGCTTTTCGGGCTTTGGTCGGCCTGAAAGTAAAATTTGATCCTTCTCTGCGGTAAGCCGCTGGAAAACGCCATAACAAGAGGCGTCGAGTGCCGAAGGCACGAGGGGGGTCGTAAAATAAGGAGTAGCAAAATGCCCAAGATGAAGACCAAGTCCGCTGCCAAGAAGCGGTTCAAGATCACCGCCACCGGCAAAATCAAGGCTGCTGCCGCTGGCAAACGCCATGGCATGATCAAGCGCTCGAACAAGTTCATTCGCGACGCACGCGGCACGATGGTTCTCGCAGAACCCGATGCCAAGATCGTGAAGAAGTTCCTGCCAAACGGCCTTTGAGCCGAACCTAGATTCTAAGGAGATCATATCATGGCACGCGTAAAACGGGGCGTAACGTCCCATGCCAAGCACAAGAAGGTTCTCAAGCAGGCCGAGGGTTTCCGTGGCCGCCGCAAGAATACCATCCGCGCCGCAAAGGCTGCTGTCGATCGTTCGAAGCAATATGCCTATCGCGACCGCAAGAATCGCAAGCGCTCCTTCCGCGCCCTGTGGATCCAGCGCATCAACGCTGCTGTTCGTGAGCATGGCCTGACCTATGGCCGTTTCATCGATGGTCTTTCCAAGACCGGCATCGAGGTCGACCGCAAGGTTCTGTCGGACCTGGCGATCCACGAGCCGGAAGCATTCGGCGCGCTGGTCGTTTCGGCCAAGAAGGCGCTCGAATATCTGAAAGACACCACGCCGAACGCTTTTGAAGGCGCTGTTCACTAAGCCAGCCGCCTCTCCCAAAGCTTGAATTATACTGTTTGGGAAACCCGCGCTGGCTTCGGCCTGCGCGGGTTTTTCGCGTTCTTACCTGCTAAACTCACGGAACTTTGCCCATGTCCGACATCGCTGAACTGGAACAGTCCCTGCTGGCCGAGATTGCCGCCGCCTCCGATGAGCAGGCCATCGAGGCCGTCCGGATCGCGGCGCTTGGTAAGAAGGGCTCGATTTCGGAGAAACTTAAATCGCTCGGCAGCATGTCGCCGGAAGAACGCCAGACGCACGGCCCGGCCATCAACGGGCTGAAAACCAGAGTCACCGAGGCGCTGGCGAGCCGCAAGGCGCAACTGCGCGACGCCGCGATCACCGCGCGCCTCGAAACGGAAAAACTCGACGTCACGCTACCGGTGCGCGCCTCGCCGGCGGAGCGCGGCCGCATCCATCCGATCAGCCAGGTCATCGATGAGATCACGGCGATCTTCGCCGATATGGGCTTCGCCATCGCCGAAGGCCCGGATATCGAGACGGACTATTATAATTTCACCGCGCTTAACTTCCCCGAAGGCCATCCCGCGCGCGAAATGCACGACACCTTCTTCTTCAATCCGGACGAGAAGGGCGAGCGCAAGCTGCTGCGCACCCATACCTCGCCGGTGCAGATCCATACGATGGAGGCGCAGAAGCCGCCGATCCGCATCGTTATCCCCGGCAAGACCTATCGCATGGATTCCGACGCCACCCATTCGCCGATGTTCCATCAGGTCGAGGGACTGGTGATCGATAAGGCGGCCAATGTGGCCAACATGAAATGGGTGCTGGAGGAGTTCTGCAAGGCCTTCTTCGAAGTGCCTTCGCTGAAGATGCGCTTCCGCCCGTCCTTCTTCCCCTTCACCGAACCGTCGATGGAGGTCGATATCCAGTGTGACCGCTCGGGAACCGAGGTCAGGTTCGGCGAGGGCGACGACTGGATGGAGATCCTCGGCTGCGGCATGGTGCATCCCAATGTGCTGCGCTTTTGCGGCCTCGATCCCGACGAGTATCAGGGCTTCGCCTGGGGCATGGGCATCGACCGCATCGCCATGCTGAAATACGGCATGCCGGACCTGCGCGCCTTCTTCGACGCCGATGTCCGCTGGCTTCAGCATTACGGTTTCCGCCCACTCGACATGCCGACGCTGTTCGGCGGTTTGAGTGCATAAGCGCGCAAGGAGATAAGGCACATGAAATTCACACTCTCCTGGCTCAAGGATCATCTCGATACCGACGCTCCGCTCGACAAGATCGTCGAGACGCTGACCGCAATCGGCCTGGAAGTCGAATCCATCGATGACAAAGCGGCGCTCAAGCCGTTCAAGATCGCTCGCGTCTTGACGGCCGAAAGGCATCCCGATGCCGACAAGTTGCAGGTGCTTTCCGTGGATACCGGCGACGGCAAGCCCGTTCAGGTGGTCTGTGGTGCACCCAATGCCCGCGCGGGCCTGATCGGCGCTTTCGCGGCGCCCGGAACCTATGTGCCGGGCCTCCATGTGACGCTTGGCGTGGGCAAGATCCGGGGCGTCGAGAGCCACGGCATGATGTGCTCCGAGCGTGAGCTTGAGATGTCGGACGAGCACAATGGCATCATTGACCTGCCGGCTGACGCGCCGGTGGGAACAAGCTTTGCCGCCTATGCCGGGCTCGACGATCCGGTGATCGAGATCAATCTGACGCCTAACCGCCCGGACTGCACAAGCGTCTACGGCATCGCCCGCGATCTCGCGGCGGCGGGTCTGGGCAAGCTGAAGGATGGCGCGGTTGCCGCCGTCAAGGGATCGGGGCAAGCGCCGGTCAAGCTGACGATCGACGCACCGGATCTCTGCCTGGGCTTCGGCTTGCGTCTCGTCCGGGGCGTGAAGAACGGTCCGAGCCCGAAATGGCTGCAGCAGCGGTTGACGGCCATTGGCCTCCGCCCGATCAACGCGCTGGTGGACATCACCAATTACATCACCTTCGACCGGGGCCGTCCGCTGCACGTCTTCGACGCGGCGAAGGTCAAGGGCAATCTTGTGGTACGCCGGGCGCGCGATGGCGAGACGGTGCTGGCGCTCGATGGGCGCGAATACAAGCTCAACGATCAGGTCTGCGTCATCGCGGATGATAACGGGGTCGAATCGATTGCCGGTATCATGGGGGGGGAGCACTCCGGCTGCGATGAAAACACCACCGATGTGCTGATCGAATCCGCGCTCTGGAACCCGCGCAATATCGCCCGGACCGGCCGTGAACTCGGCATCATCACCGATGCGCGCTATCGCTTCGAGCGCGGCGTCGATCCGGAATTCATGGTTCCGGGGCTGGAACTGGCGACGCAGATGGTGCTCGATCTCTGCGGCGGCACGCCGACTGAGACCGAGGTGGTCGGCTATGCCGGTCACGAACCCAAGCTGGTCACCTTCCCGACTTCCGAAGTGAAGCGCCTGACCGGCACCGACGTGGCGAAAGCCGAAAGTCTGGATATCCTGAAGCGCCTCGGCTTCGCTCCGCAAGGCGATGGCGATACCGTGGACTTCGCCGTGCCGTCCTGGCGGCCCGATGTCGACGGCAAGGCCGATCTGGTCGAAGAGGTGATGCGCATCCACGGCGTCGATAATATTACGCCGCAGCCTTTGTTGGGCCATGTGGCGGTCAACGGCAAGATCCTGACGACGCTGCAAATCCGCAGCCGCGCCGCCCGGCGCGCGCTGGCCGCGCGGGGCATGATGGAGGCCGTCACATATTCGTTCATCCCCGCCGCCCATGCGGAAGCCTTCGGCAGTGGCCATAATCATGGGGCCGCGCTCAAGCTTGCCAACCCCATCGCCGCTGACATGTCCGACATGCGGCCCTCGCTTCTGCCCGGCCTGCTGGCGGCGGGGCAGAGGAATGCCGATCGTGGTGTGCAGGATCTGGCGCTGTTTGAAGTCTCCGGCACCTATGAGGGCGACACGCCGGAGAAACAGCGCCGCGTCGCGGGCGGCGTGCGCCGTGGCACCGCGAAGCTCGATGGCGCGGGCCGCCATTGGGCCGGCAATGCGGGAGTCGTGGGCGTGTTCGATGCCAAGGCCGATGCGCTCGCGGTACTTGAGGCCTGTGGCGCGCCGATTGACCGGGTGCAGATCGAGGCAGGCGCGCCATCCTGGTATCATCCGGGCCGCTCCGGCACGATCAAGCTCGGCCCGAAGGTAGTTCTCGGCCATTTTGGCGAGTTCCATCCCAAGACGCTGGAAACGCTCGATGTGGGCGGTGCGCTCTGCGGTTTCGAGATATTCGTCGATGCGATCCCCGAACCCAAGCAGAAGGCGACGCGAACCAAGCCGCCGCTCAGCCTCTCCGCCTTCCAGACGGTGCGGCGCGATTTCGCGTTCGTGGTGGAGAAGTCGGTCGAGGCGGCAACGGTGATCCGCGCTGCGGGGACTGCCGACAAAAAGCTGATATCGGCTGTGCAGGTCTTCGATATCTTCGAGAGTCCGGCGCTGGGCGAGGGTAAGAAGTCCATCGCCATCGAGGTGGCGATCCAGCCGCAGGAGCGCACGCTGACCGACGAGGATCTCGACGGACTTGCAAAGCGCATCGTTGAAAATGTCGGCAAGCAGACCGGCGGCGTCCTGCGCGGCTGATAAAGGCTGCTTGAAACAATCCGCTCCCGCCACGACGGCGGGAGTGTGCCTACCTTATGACCGGCTTTCCTTCAGAAGCAGCGCCCGCTTGCGCTCCACCCCCCAGCGATAGCCGGAAAGGCCGCCATCATTCCGCACCACGCGGTGGCAGGGGATCGCTACGGCGAGTGCATTGGCGGCGCAGGCCTGGGCCACGGCCCTGACTGCCCGGGGTGCGCCGATGCGCTCAGCGATCTGCGAATAGCTCACCGTCTCGCCGGCCGGGATATCGCGCAATGCTTGCCAGACGCGCTCCTGGAACGCAGTGCCACGCAGGTCGAGCGGCAGGTCGAGACCTATGCCAGGCGCTTCGACGAAGCCGACCACCTTCGACACCAGTGCCTCGAACTCGGCATCGCCACCGATCAGATCGGCTTTTGGAAACCGATCCTGCAGGTCGCGCACCAACGCATCCGGATCGTCGCCCAGAAAGATGGCGCAGACGCCCTTGCCGCTTGTCGCCACCAATATCGCACCGAGCGAACATTCGCCGACTGCGAATTTGATTTGGGCCTCCACGCCGCCCGCCCGAAACGCGCTTGGCGTCATGCCGAGAACCTTGTTTGACGTCTCGTAGAAACGGCTGCTCGAACCGAAGCCGGCATCGTAGATGGCTTCGGTGACGCTTCCCTTGCCGTCCGAGAGATGGTCGCGGACGCGGCGGGAGCGATGCGCGGCGCCATAGGCCTTGGGCGTAAGTCCGGTGATCGATTTGAACAGACGGTGGAAATGATAGGGGCTGACGCCCGCCGCCCTTGCAAGCGTATCCAGCGCCGGCACCTCTTCCGAAGCTTCGATCCGGCGGCATGCATCGGCGATAACAGCGGCATGGCGCTCGGCAAGCGAAGCTTCATTGGGGCGGCAGCGCAGGCACGGGCGGAAGCCCGCTCTTTCGGCCTCCGCGCAATCGGCGTGGAACGCGATATTCTCCGGCTTGGCCAGGCGCGATGGACATGCCGGCCGGCAATAGACGCCGGTGGTCTTCACGGAATAGACGAATTTCCCGTCAAAGGCCGGATCGCGGGTGACCAGCGCCGCCCAGCGAGGGTCGCGCTCGGCGGACGTGACAGGTGCAAGATTGGCGACAAGGTTCATTGCTTTCATCCTTCAATTGCTCTTGGTCCACCTTTCTATTGCTACCGGCGATTCCAAACACTCCGACGCTTGCTTTCAAATTTCCAACCCCGCTCCGGCACCAATATAGTCACTATTGGCCCGATCCGCACGGCTCAGCTGATAGAAGAGCTTTCTTCCTCTCGCATCTGCCGCATTTGTTGCCGCGCGGCTTTTCTGGTCGAAAAGAAGAACGCTCCGATGAAGGCGATGGTCATCAGGAGAACGATGGTCGGCGCAGGCGCGCTGTCGATGAAGAAGCTAAGATAGACGCCGAGGAAGGATGCAAGCACGGCGATGACCACCGAAAGCAGGAGCATCGGGCCGAACGCACGCGTCAGCAGGAAGGCGATGGCGCCGGGCGCGATCAGCATGGCGATGGCGAGGATGATGCCGACTGCCTTCAACGCGCCGACGATGGTCAGCGAGATGATCGCCAGCAGCCCATAATGCAGGAGCCCAACTGGCAGGCCGACGACCTTTGCCTGCACCGGATCGAAGGCGTGCAGCAGCAGATCGCGCCATTTGACCGCGATGATGCCGGATGTGATTGCGGCAATGATGCCGGTCTCGAGAATGTCCCGCGGACCGACGCCGAGCATGTCGCCGAACAATATATGGTCGAGATGCACGTCCGACTGGATCTTGGTATAGAGCACGATGCCGAGGCCGAACATGCCGGAAAACACCACGCCCATCACAGTATCCTGCTTGATGCGGCTGTTTTCCTTCAGGAAACCGGTGGCAAGCGCGCAGATCATGCCCGCCACGAACGCGCCGATAGCATAGGGTATTCCGGCGATGTAGGAAATCACCACGCCGGGAAAGACGGCATGCGAAATGGCGTCTCCCATCAGCGACCAGCCCTTGAGCACGAGAAACCCGGACAGGAGCGCCGTCGGAATGGCGACCAGCACGGAAATCACCAGCGCATAGCGCATGAACTCGAACTGGAACGGCTGGAGCAGCATATCGAAAAGGCTCATCGGACGTCCTCCAGCGCACTCGCCACGCGGCGACGGGCGGCGAGCATCCCGTGTTTGGGCGCGAGGAAGAAGGCGATGAGAAAGATCAGTGTCTGCAATACGACAATGATGCCGCCGGTCGCCCCGTCGAGGAAATAGCTGAAATAGGCCCCGGAAAAGCTTGTGATGGCGCCGATTGCGACGCTGATGACCAGAAGCCTGGGGAAGCGGTCGGTCAGGAGATAGGCGGTTGCACCAGGCGTTACCACCATGGCGATGACCAGGAAAGCGCCGACCGTCTGCATGGCCGCAACCGTGCAGGCGGAAAGCAGCGTAAAGAAGACGATTTTCAGAAGCGTCGGGTTGAGGCCGATGGAACGCGCATGGTTTTCATCGAAGAACGTCACCATTAGATCCTTCCATTTGAATAGGAGCACGGCGAGCGAGACGAAGCCGATGATGGCGAGTTGCAGCGTATCCTCGGGCGTTATGGAAAGGATATTGCCGAGAATGATGGTCTGGATGTTCACCGAGGCCGGCGAAAGCGACATCATGAACAGCCCAAGCCCGAAGAAGGAGGTGAAAATGAGCCCGATGATCGCATCTTCCTTCAGCCGCGTGCGCTGGTTCAAAAACAGCATGGCGCCGGCGGCGAGCGCGCCGGAGAAGAATGCGCCGATGGAAAAGGGCAGGCCGAGCATATAGGCCCCGGCAACGCCGGGCACGATGGAATGCGAAAGCGCATCGCCGATCAGCGACCAGCCCTTGAGCATCAGATAGGCGGAGAGAAAGGCACAGACGCCACCGACAAGCGCGCTGACCCACATGGCATTGACCATATACTCGTAAGTAAAGGGTTCGAGCAGAAGGGCTGTCATTTCCGCTCTTTCCCGCGGCCGAGCGACCCGCGCGCCGCGAGCTTGGCGTCATAGAGCACCAGCGGCCGCTCATCGTCGGTGATCACATTGAACCCTTGCGGCTCGCCTGCTTCCTGGTGGCCGAGGACGAAGTGCCGGAGCACGCCACCGAACGTCTTTTCCAGATTTTCCTGCGTGAATATCTCTGCTGTCGGACCAAACGCCAGAACAGTCCGATTGATGAGGATCGTCCGGTCGCAGAATTCCGGCACGCTGCCGAGATTATGCGTTGAGACCAGCATGACCCGGCCCTCGTCGCGCAGCGACCGCAGCAACTGGATAATCGCGTCTTCCGTCTTGACGTCGACGCCGGTGAAAGGCTCGTCGAGCAGGATGACACGGCTGTCCTGCGCCAGCGCGCGTGCGAGGAAGACGCGCTTTTTCTGGCCGCCCGACAGTTCGCCGATCTGCCGCGTGCGAAAATCGGTCATGCCGACCCGCTCCAGCGCCGCTGCTACCGCTTCATGATCGCGTGCTTTCGCCATGCGCATCATGTTCATATGGCCGTAGCGGCCCATCATCACGACATCCTCGACCAGAACCGGAAAGTTCCAGTCGACATCCTCATTCTGCGGCACATAGGCCACCACATTCTTTTTCAGCGCCTGTCCCGCCGGCTGGCCCAGAATGGAGATCGCCCCCTTCGACGGACGGACAAAGCCCATGATCGCCTTGAACAGCGTCGACTTTCCGCTGCCATTGACGCCGACCAGCGCGCTGATCGTTCCCGCCGGAATCTCGAAACTGGCGTCATGGAGCGCGGTATGACCATTGCGATAGGTGACCGTTACATCCCTGACGGACAGGCCCGGCTCAGGATGCAGGGAGGCGAAGGGCTTTACCTCGTCGCTCATCCGGCAAGACCCTTGGCAATTGTGTCGGAGGTTACGCGCAGCAGGTCGATATAAGTCGGTACCGGACCATCGGGCTCGCTAAGCGAATCCACATAGAGTTCACCGCCATATCTGGCGCCCGTCTCGCGCGCCACCTGCTGGGCGGGCTTCGGCGATACGGTGCTTTCGCTGAAGACGACGGAAATTCCGTTGGCTCTCACGGCGTCGATCACCCTTCGTACCTGTTGCGGCGTCCCCTGCTGGTCGGCATTGATCGGCCAGAGATAGAGTTCCTTCAGGCCGAAATCACGGGCGAGATAGCTGAATGCACCCTCGCTCGTCACCAGCCAGCGCTTGTCCTGCGGAATGGCGTCGAGCTTCGCCTGGATAGGCCCGATCGCATCCATGATCTTCTTCTTGTAGGCCGTGGCGTTCGCCTCATAGGTCGCGGCGTTGGCAGGGTCGTATTTGGCGAAAGCGTCGCGGATATTATCGACATAGATCAGCGCATTTTTTGGCGACATCCATGCATGGGGATTGGGTTTTCCGGCATAGGGGCCTTCGGCGATGCCCATCGGTTCAATGCCTTTTGTGACCACGACGCCCGGAACCCCCTTGAGGTTATGGAAGAACCGCTCGAACCAGCGTTCCAGGTTGAGCCCGTTCCATAGGATAAGCTGGGCGTCCTGCGCCTTGAGGATGTCGCGCGGCGTTGGCTGGTAGTTGTGGATTTCCGCGCCGGGCTTGGTGATCGATTCAACGATGGCCGCATCGCCCGCGACATTCCTCGCCATGTCGGCGATGACGGTGAAGGTGGTGATCACCTTGAATTTCGGTTCTGCCTGCGAAACGCCGGGCAGGAGGCCCAGGGCCAGTGCTCCTACGATGCCTGCGAGTATGTGGTGTCTGATGCGGTAGAACATATCCAGGTTTTCCCAACTATGCATTGCCCCCCTCAATGGCGAGGCAGGTTCAATTTTTGCAATTGCATTTCATTCCCAATTGTAAAGTTATACATTTTCGAAAAACTTGCAACTGCGAATGATTTGCAAAAATGAACAAGCTGTACGATTGAGAAGGGCAATTGCATATGGCGTCGTCCCCCTCACCGACCGCTTCGCGGCCAACACTCTCCGAGGGGGAGAGGAGACGGGACGGCATCGTCTGGGCCCTCTACTCCCCCTTTGGGAAGAAGGTGCCTGAGCGAAGCGAAGGCGGATAAGGGGGCCTCGCATGGCTGTCTGAAGCTTCAGGCTGGAGCCAGCAGGAGGCTTGTCTCCGATCGGGCGATGCCGTCGATAAGCCGCACCGAATTGAGCACACGGTCGAAATCGATGAGGCTGGTCACCTCGATTTTTGCGACGAGATCCCAGGCGCCATTGGTCGTATGAAGGGAGAGGATTTCAGGAATCTTCCTGAGGCTCTGAACGGCTTGACGCGTGTTGCGGCCAACGACTTCAATCATCATGATCGCCCTGATGCGCTCGCTGGCGGCATTGTCCTTGACGCGCACGGTAAAACCGAGGATGACGCCGTTGGCGACAAGCCGGTCAAGCCTGTTCTGCACGGTGCCGCGCGAGACGGATAGAATATCGGCAAGCTTCGAAAGCGGTGCCCGCCCGTCATGCCTGAGCGCTGCTATGAGTTGGCTATCGAGATCGTCCATCGTCAACTCTTCTGTAAATATGCGCAGTATCGATACCAAAGATTACCAGAAAACTGCCCGAACTTAGAAGCTTTTGAGATTTTTTTTAAAACCCGCGATCCCTATCCTTCGACTGGAGTTACGAACCAAGAGGGACAGGGCGTTATGGTTCAGTTTGTCGGGACACAGCATGTGATCGATCTCATAGGGTCGATCGGCCTGGATGACCTCTTTCGCCGACTGGTCGCCTATATCGAGCAGGACTTTGCCCGCTGGAACGAATTCGACAAGACGCCACGCATCGCCTCGCATTCCGATAGTGGCGTTATCGAGCTGATGCCGACCGCCGACCACGATCTCTACGGCTTCAAATACGTCAACGGCCATCCGCAAAATCCCATCCATGGATTGCAGACCGTGACGGCCTTTGGCGTGCTGGCCGATATTGCGACCGGCTATCCTGAATTCATCTCCGAAATGACCATCGCCACGGCGCTGCGCACGGCGGCGACTTCCGCGATGGCGGCTAAATATCTCGCCCGCACGGATGCGAAGACGATGGCGCTGATCGGCCTCGGCGCGCAGGCCGAGTTTCAGGGGCTGGCCTTCAAGGCCATCCTGGATATAAGCGAGCTTCGCGTCTTCGATGTCGATGTGAAAGCCTATCCGAAATTCCTGCGCAACATGGCGCAATCGGGCGTTCGCATTACGCAGGCCGAGAGCGCCGAAGAAGCGGTGGTCGGCGCTGATATCATCACCACTGTCACCGCCGACAAGAGGCGCGCAACCATCCTTTCCGACAACATGATCGGCGCCGGCGTCCATATCAACGCGGTCGGTGGCGATTGCCCTGGCAAGACGGAATTGCATCGCGACATTCTGCTGAGGTCGGATATCTTTGTCGAGTTTCCGGACCAGACCCGGATAGAAGGCGAAATCCAGCAACTCGATGCTGACCATCCCGTGACGGAGTTGTGGGAGGTGATCGCGGGCGAGAAGCCGGGCCGCGTCTCTCCAAGGCAGATCACGCTCTTCGATTCGGTCGGCTTCGCGGTTGAGGATTTCTCCGCCCTCCGCTTCGTCCGCGATATGGTGCAGGGCACGCCCTTCTACAGGGATATCGACCTGATCGCCAATCCGGCCGACCCGCGCGATCTTTTCGGACTCCTCGCGAAAACCAGCTCTGCGGCGGTGTGCCCGGCTCCGGCGTTGACCCCTTAAAGTCGTCCGCTCAACACGAATTTTCAATTGGAAGATGACCCCGCTTCTGCGATGAACGCTCGCAGAAATGCAGGTGCAACGCGCAACGGAATAGCCATGATCAGCCAGATCGACCGTAAGAACATCGTTCTCCTGGGCGCACCTGTCGAGGAAGGCGCTGGAAGGCTTGGCTGCGCCATGGGACCAGCGGCGCTGCGCCTTGCCGGCATAGGGCCAGCACTGGAAAAGCTCGGCCACACGGTGGAGGACCGGGGAAATCTCGCACCCGAAAATCTCTCCGGATTCACCTTGCCGGGATTGGCCAGGAATGCCGCCCTGATCGGCGGTTGGACCCGAACGCTCGATTGCGCCGCTTACGAGACCCTGAAGAACGGCAAGATGCCGATCTTCCTCGGCGGTGATCACAGCCTTTCCATGGGAACAGTCGCCGGTGCGGTGCGCCATGCCGAGGAGCAGGGCCGCAAGCTCTTCGTCCTCTGGATGGACGCGCACGCGGATTTCAACACGCCCGCCACCTCGCCCTCCGGCAATATGCATGGCATGTCGGTGGCCTTCTTCTGCGGCGTCGATGGCTTCTCAGGCATATTGCCGGACGATCGGCCTGCCGTTGCGCCCGAAAACGTCTTCATGTGCGGCTTAAGGTCGATCGATCCCGACGAACGTGCCGAGCTGACCAGGGCGGGCGTCAATGTCTTCGACATGCGCTTCATCGACGAGAACGGCATCGTTGCCGCGATGAAGCGCGTCATCGAGACGGTCAGGCAGGCCGACGGATTGCTGCATCTGAGCTTCGACACGGATTTTCTCGATCCCGAGATTGCACCGGGTACCGGAACCACCGTCCGCGGCGGCGGCACCTATCGCGAGGCGCATGTCGTGATGGAAATGCTTTACGATAGCGGCCTCGTCACCTCGCTCGATATCGTCGAGCTCAATCCGTTCCTGGACGATCGCGGCAAGAGCGCCTATCTGCTCGTCGAACTGATGAGCAGCCTCTTCGGTCAGAAAATTTTCTAGCTCTCTCCGGTACCATCACGCGTTGCCGCGCAGCCTGCGGTGGACGCCGCAGGTTTCCGTTCGCCTGCCTTCCCAAGGGCTTGCCAATGCAACCCATATGTGAAAACATTATTCACAAAAGAAGATTGGGCTGGAGAAGACCACACAAATGACCAGAGATACCGACCTGCCGCTGACGGGGCTCCTCGTTGTCGACATGAGCCAGTTCCTTTCGGGCCCTTATTGCTCGCTGCGGCTGATGGACCTGGGCGCGCGCGTCATCAAGATCGAGCGGCCGGACGGCGGCGATCTCTCGCGCCGGCTCTATTTGAGCGACACCGAGATCGGTGACGATTCCACCATTTTCCACGCCATCAACCGGGCCAAGGAAAGCCTGTCGATCGATCTGAAGAACGCTGATGATCTGGCGGCGCTGCGCAAGCTCCTGGAAAGCGCCGATGTTCTCATCCAGAATTTCCGGCCGGGCGTCATCGAGCGCCTCGGCCTTGACTATGAAACGGTCAGGAACATCAATCCGCGCCTCGTCTATGCATCGATCAGCGGTTATGGCGAGGAGGGGCCGTGGGTGAAGCGTCCGGGACAGGACCTGCTGGCGCAGTCCCGCTCCGGCGTGATGTGGCTCAATGGCGACGAGGACCAGGGCCCGGTGCCGTTCGGCCTCGCCATCGGCGACATGCTGGCTGGTGCGGCGGCGGCGCAGGGCATTCTCGCCGCGCTCGTCCGCCGCGGCATTACCGGAAAGGGCGGCCATGTCGAGACGAGCTTGCTGGAAGCGCTGATCGATCTGCAGTTCGAGGTGCTGACCACCCATCTCAACGATGGCAGGCGATTGCCGAAACGTGCAGGCTTCCGGAGCGCCCATGCCTATCTTTCGGCGCCTTATGGCGTCTATCCAGCGGCCGATGGCTATCTGGCCATTGCCATGACGCCGATTCCCAGGCTTGCCGATCTGCTGGAGATGGATGAGCTCGCGCCCTATCGCGACGATCCTTCGAGTTGGTTCACGGCGCGCGACGATATAAAGGCGAAGATAGCAGCGCGCATCGCCACGAAGACGATTGAGGAATGGCTGGCCATTCTTGAGCCGGCGGATATCTGGTGTGCCAAGGTGCTCGACTGGAACGAATTGCTCGAGAGCGAAGGTTTTGGGGTCCTCGATATGCTGCAAACGGTAAAACGTGATGACGATGTCACGATCCACACCACGCGCTCGCCCCTCCGGATCGACGGCGTGCGGCCGAGCTTTACCCGCGCCGCGCCTAAAATCGGCGAGCAGAACATAGCGATCCGCAAGGAATTCGGCCTATGAATCCCGTCACTCTGAAAGGAATGACCTGGAGCCATCCGCGCGGCTATGATCCGATGGTCGCCTGTTCCGGCCTGTGGCAGCAAAAGACCGGCATCGCGATCGAATGGGACAAGCGTTCGCTGCAGGATTTTGAAAGCTTTCCCGTGGAGGAATTGGCAAAAGCTTACGACCTGATCGTCATCGATCATCCGCATGTCGGCCAGATCACCGGGGAAGGGTGCCTGGCGCCGCTCGACATCGCCGGCCGGGAAAGTGACTTCGCTGCGCTTGCGCTGGCAAGCGTCGGAAAATCTTTTCCAAGCTATCATTGGCAGGGTCGCCAATGGGCGTTTCCCATCGATGCGGCGACACAAGTCCAGGCCTGGCGTCCGGACCGCTTGCCGCAAGCGCCTGTGCGGTGGGAGGAGATGTTGGAACTGGCGCGGCAGGGCCGCGTGCTCTTGCCTCTCCGCCCACCCCATTCGCTGATGAGCTTCTTCACCCTGAGCGGCAATCTCGGCCACCCCTGCGCCAGCGACGGTCCGGCTGATCTGATCGGACTTGAAGCGGGATGCGCCGTGTTCGAAATGCTTCGCGAGATTGCAGCGCTTGTCGATCCCGACTGCTTCGAGATGGATCCTATCGCTACCCTCGAAAGAATGGCGCAGGCCGATTCGCCTTATCTCTGCTCGCCCTTGATCTATGGCTACGTGAATTACGCCATCACAGGGTTTCGACCCGCTACGATCCGCTTCGCCGATATTCCGATGGCCGGCGATGCAGGGCCGATCGGCTCCGCCCTGGGCGGCACCGGCATCGCCGTTTCAGCTTTCTCGAAGATGCAGGACGAGGCGATCGATTTTGCCTACTGGGTAGCCAGCGGGGATGTGCAGCGAGGCCTCTATGCCGCCTCTGGCGGTCAGCCGGGGCATGCTGCCGCTTGGCAGGACGGAACGGTGAACCAGGCGACCAGCGATTTCTACGCCGCCACGCGCCAGACGCTGGAAGGCGCTTGGTTGCGCCCGCGCCACGATGGCTACATGGCTTTCCAACAGGCCGGCTCCGACCGCCTCAACGGGGGTCTTCTGCGTGGAGATAGCGCGCGCGTCGTCATCGCCGATCTGAATAGGCTCTTTGTCGAAAGCTTCAGGAGATAGCGCTAGAACAGGCGTTCGCGGACATAGATTGTATCGCCCGGCAGGAGGGGATCGGTGATGAGGACGCGGCCTGTGATGATCTTGCCGTTGAATTGCCTGGTGATGTCGACATCGCCCTGGTTGGCGCGCGG
>NZ_QOZG01000007.1 GCF_003335045.1 Paramesorhizobium salinisoli | reverse complement strand
CAGGTCCAATCGCGGCGGGCGGCGCTCTACCCGGCACAGGATCAGATGCTTGACGGCGTCAAAACCGATCGCTCCGAGCTGGAGGGCCTGCTTCACAGCCGCATGCAGATCCGCAAGGTCGAAGCTCCAATTTGGCCGTTGCCGCCGTTTCCGCATCGAGGACCTTCTTAACGGCCCTATCGACGGACAGATCGAACTCGAGAAGATGCAAGCTTGTTGAAAGTTCGAGCCGTTCAGCCTGGCCGGCAGCACGAAGATTAAGTTCGGAAGAGCCGAACAGTCCAGTTTGAATGAAGGCACCTAGCCAATTTAGCCGATTGAGGATGCGCCGTTCCTTGGCTGTCTGGATCTCGACGGCGAGGGTGATGGCATCCGGATCAAGTTCACGCTCTTCATCAAACGGCCAGGCAGGGAGGTTTGAGACAATCCCTCCGTCCATATGCAAGTTTTCGTCAATGATCAGCGGTTCGAATATGATCGGAAGGGAGATGGAGGCAGCGACCGCATCCGCCACAGGGACATTCGGCGTTCGCTCAGGAGAAAAAAGCTCCATCTTCCCGGTCGTCAGATTGGCGCTTACGATCTTGAGGATCGGCCGACCGTCGCGGCCAAAGTCGCTCATTCGAACGACGCGTCCCGATTCTGATGGGAACATCCGCTGCTGGAGGAGGATGCCGAGGGCTTCAGAAAACTCCCGCGATCTAGCGAGTCCTGATAAAAGCGACGTCGCGACGCAGCCAAGAAAAATAATCAGTGCAGTGAAAATAGCTGCGGCTAGAAAAATTCTACCCCATGCCAAGAACGCACCGACCGAAATAAGAGCGAGTGCTACACCCACCAGCGAGACGCATAAAATAGTCGGCAACATCGGCATCGCGGTGCGAAAAAGCCAGACTTTCCACCATCCCCATCTCCCGAACAGATGCTTTGCCTGTTTGATGGAGGGCCTAATCTCGCCAAGCCGCGATATGACGGAAGATTTGTCGAGTGGGTTCAAAAGCTCATCTGCTGAGAACCCCGAGGCCTTTAGCGTCGCAACCAATGCTCCCGCGGATGTGCCAGAGAGCCCTCTGAAATCGACACCCTTTGATTCCAGCGCTCTTAGAGCGCCGAGATGAATCAGTGCCTTCGCACCGCCCCCGGCAAACGCCACAAACATTCGATGGGTCAAAGGCTTTCCACTGCGCGTTTAGGATGTTGCCCGGTCTTATCAAACGGAGGTGGAGAACGGAACTACGAAGATCACCGCTACGCCCTTTCGGTCCATCATTGATTTCGCCAGCAGGGACTTCGAAAATAGCAAGCTGCCGCTTTTCTCGTCCGTATCCAGCCCTCCTGCCTCGTATGAGCAGCTTTCCCCACCGTTGTAGAAGAGGCGGGGTCCATTTTTGAAGGATGCTAAATCGAATCCGGGCGCTCTACCAAAGAAGTTATACAGAAACGAACATTGGCTAGGAGCATTCAATTGCTCATCGAGCCCGAGGCGCTGCCCATCTCACGATAATTCACCAACCCGTCAGAATCTTTGGGGAGCGGTACTAGTTCCTCATCGGCGGCAGCTCGATTCCAGGATTATTGAGCATGCCCATCGTTTGTCCTTCGGGAATCGTGCCCTCTATCCAATTGTTCAACTGCTCGATCGTTAGCGGCTGAGGATAATAGCCCCGCTCGTCCGCGGCCCGTGACTCCATCAGGTATCCGTCGTCGTCAGATTGGTGATCGACGATGATTCCCTTCGAGGCGTTGGACAACTCCCTCAGCATGTCGTTGGGCAATGCATCCTCATTGTAAAGAATATACTTGAAAAACTCCTGTTTCTCTTCAGGCGTGTCATAGCCGCGATACTCGGCCAATTGTTCCAGGAGCGGGAACAGCGGACGGCCGACCGCCTCATCGGAGGCGCCGAAATCGTCTCTGCCTTCTGCCAGGATCGCCGCGCGCTCTTCGTTCACGGGCGGTTCCAGATTGGCTAGAATGGACTTCATGTCTGCTTCGAAATAGGTGCGCTGGTTCTCATTCGATTTCCAGTGCAAGATTGCTGCGCCGCCCAGCCAAACCGCCGCTGAAATCCAACCCAACGGTCCCGCCCAGGAGGAGCCGGCAAGTATCGCGACGGCGTGAGCCGTGCTGGCGGCACCCATGGAGGTCCAAACGACACCGCCCAGCGTATTGCCGTTGGAAAATTCCGTGCCCGCGGTCCAGAAGGCGATCGGCCCCGTCACCGCCGAAACCGTGTTTCCGAGGACTCTGACAGCGCCAGGGCCGTTCACGAATCCTGTACGGGTAAACCGGTCAAGGCGCCCGCCCTGATTGAAGATGCTACCCATTCCCGTTGACGGCCTGACGTGCCTGCCCTGTGGAATGAAGAAGTTCTGGACACCGGCGGCCGCCACACGTGTCATATCCAGCCCAGCCAGGGTGCCGAAGACCATCGCCCAGGCCTTATCGTCGAGACGGTCGGAGGCTATGAACTCATCGAAGCCCCAGATATTCAGGGCGCCGCTGACGGAGCTGAAGGGAATCGCCGCGGCCCGCTGGCTACGCAAACCTTCCTGTGGCTCGAAATTCGGGCCCCAGCGATTGGCGATGTTTTCCGCAATGGGCGACGGATTTACCAAAGCCGTTGAAACCTGCAGGCTCGAATTCTTGATTTCGCGCGAGAGGAAACCGCCGCTTGGGCCATTGGGCTGCCCATTCTCAAGCGCTTCCAATGTCATCAGCAGCGATGCGCCGTGGACGGGCTGGTCGCGCAGTGCCGCAAGTGCTTCCTCGCGGCTCATGCCCTCCAGACCGTTCAGAACCTCTTTCACCGGTCCTGGTAGTTCCGCCATTCCGGGCGGAAGATCGATAATGTTGGAATCCGGATTTGCGAGCTGGTCTTCTATTTTGCCATAGGTGTCCAGAACATCGTTGAATACCGTGTTGAACTCTTCCTCGGAGACATTCTCGTAGAGGGAAGCATATTCCTGAAACAGTTCGGAATCCTCGAGCCTCGTCCCGACCTGCTCCAGCGTCAAGGTGGGGAGCGGCTCCTGTGGCATGCCCAAGCCGGATGCCCCAATCATTGAGATTGCGTTTTTGTCGTTCTCGTTGCCGAGAAGCGTTGTTTTCAGGTCTCCGTGCTCGCCGGTCAAACGCTCATAGCCATCGAGGCCAGTTCCCTCGAGGTTGCGCAATGACTCGGGCAAGGCTTCCAGGGCCGCGTTCGTCGCGACCGCCCCGGCAAAAAGACGCTCGAAATCTCTGACGGTTTCAGGGTTCTCCTCAAGGTTCCCTTGTTCGGTAGCGCCGATCGCTTGCTGGCGATCCTCCTCGGGAACAAGTCCCTCCAGATTAGCCCCAGCATACTGTGGATCACCGAAGAGGCGAATATAATCCTGCGTGGTCTGATCCGCGTCTTGCGTCAGTTTGTTGACGCCGACGGAGATCATATGCAGCATGTTGTCGGCAGCTCCATCCCAGCCGCCTTTTTTCGCGTATTGGTCGGCCATGGCAATCGCCAGGGTCGCCCCGTCTCCGTTACCGATGCTTTCTGCAATCCCCAATCGCAGCATCCGGTCACCAGCCGTTCCCGCTTCAGGGTTTAGGTGGCCGCTATCTGCGTCCACCAACAGTTTCGCCAAGCGAGAGACGCCTTCGGGAATCTGCATCCGCCCGTTTTCATCGAGTTCCGCAGATGCGCCGGCCTGGGTGGCGACTACGTTCAAATCGCTGAGCAGTTCTGCTTCTTCGTCGGAGATCGTCCCATCTCCGTCCGCAGAAGTCTCCTGCAGCGGATAGACAATCTCGGCCAGCCGCGAAGTCGGCGGATTGTCCTCGTCTCCATAAGTTCCGGTCGGCGGCATCTCCGAAAGCTCGACGAGGATCTGGTCGGCCCGATCGGCGGGAACACCAAACAATTGAAGTTCCAGCGAATCGCCATCGGTGATCCTCTCGGCAACATCGGTGACCATCACCTGATGATTTGCAGCCTCCAGCGCGTCGAGGTAGCCCTGATCCACCTTCAGCGTTTCAGCATCGATTGGGCCATAAAAAGCCAGTTCCGCTATGAAGTCGTTTACGACCTGATCGCTATCGAAATCGGGTGAGGTTGGGTAGGCCGGATTGATCTTGCTGCGCAAGACATCCTCTAGTTCTGCCTGGAAGGCGCTCCAGTCTCCGCTCTCAACCGCTGCCGCCCCGCTTTCCCGCAGGCTGGAAAACAGCCCGTTCATGTTCATACTAAAGGACTCGGCCCGGGAGTCGATCAGGTCCGACAAGCCCTCGGCTTGCGGCAGAACGGCTTGCAAATGGTCCCTGATCTCATTTAGCTCAGTTTCGAACTCTTCACCGTCCATTATGCCGGCGGCGGAGATGAGCTCGGCGTCCACAAGCCCTTGCAACTCCCCTTTCTGGGCGTTCGACAGATCGTCGATGGAGTCCGATCCATCGAGAATCTCGAACATTCCCTGGATATCCTGTATGCGCTCGTCGCTGAGGACCGTGAGCACATGCGTCTCCGGCAGGCCGCCGGGATCCGGGCGCATTTCGGGATTGATCCGCGTCAAAAGCTCCGCATATTGCTCGGCATAATCCTTGTCGGGGTCGAAGCCAAGCTTTTCCGCCACTTCTGGGTCGAGATCCTGGTCGTAACCGAGCTGCCGCGCGATCTCGATGAGCGAATCGCCTTCCTGCGCCCTATAGGTGATCTGGCCCGTGGGGCTGTTATTCGCGGGATTGCTGCCGTCGAGCTCGGTTCTCGGTTCTTGCGCCGGAGTGACATTGTTGACCGGCACCAACGGCTCGTTCCCGCCTGTCTGCTGCGTATGGTACCCGAAGGCGAGGGGAGCGTTCTGATAATGGTCAAACCCGTTCGTGTGAGTAACAGTATTGTTTCGGGGCTGGCTATCTCCAACGGGATTCTCTGCAGAATCGACGAAGTTGTTCGTCAATGTTTCCGGGGTATTCCTGGAGCCGTTTTGCTCAACGATCCTATTCCAGATGACGGATGAATTTTGATTTGCTTTGTTAAAAAACGGCGTCAATCTGTTAAAAATTCTGTCAATCGTAGCCATTGTCCCTCCTTGCTATACTTCCCCGACCAACATCACGCTTTCCTCGCTGGAATGACCAACCCCCTCCGCGAGCGGTCGTCCATCGAGCCCCAGTGACAGAATTATGTACTTCCAGCGGTTGTGCACAACAAAAAAATTCCATTTGTAATGATTTTCTGCTTTATTCCATCTGAAATATACTTGGCTGGCGCGCCCTTCTGCTGGCTGGGCCTCCGAAATCAGGCCGCCCTTTGTAGACGCCTCTGGCCTTCGCTGCCGCGATCCCTTCCATTTGCCGCTCCCGCCGCAGGTTTGTTTCGGACTCGGCGAACACGCCGAGCATATCCAGAAACGCTTTGCCGCTCGCTGTCGCCGTGTCGATCGGCTGTTCGGTCGCGCGCAACGCCACGCTTTTCGCTTTCAGCGTCCGCACGATGTCTTGGAGATCGCCATCCTGACCCGGCGAGCCGACAATCAGGCGGCCGCTCGCGTGAGCCGGTCGGTTCGGGAGGTGCAGAAGCCACTGAAGGATGTTTCGAAAGTATGCCACGCGATCATTGATGCGAGAGACGACCCTGCTGGCCAAGCTATCCGCGTTCCCGCGTCAGAACGGACCGGCGCTGGCGCTCTGCGATCTCGGCCGCATCAATCGGTCCATCTTCCTACCCCAGTGGTGGCAAAATCCGAAATGCGCAGAAACACGACTGCAGACCTCAACAAGAGCGAAGCACAGAACACTCTTCCCGCGCGCTGTTCTTAACCGTCTCGGAGAATTGCGCGACAGGATCTTCGAGAGCCAGTTCTATAGAGCATCCGGATTGAACCTGTTGATCAACGCCATCGTCTACCGGAACACGCTTTATCTCGAACCTGCTTTCACCGAACTCAACCGGGAGGATATCTCCACGCCGCCCGACGTCATCAAGCACATTACCCCGCTCGGCTGGCAGCACATCAGCCTCACCGGCGATTATATCTGGACCCCGACGGACGGCGTTGATCTAAGGCCATGCGGCGGGAAACTTCGATCCTCGCCACGTGATCACCTACGTTCTCAAATGTCGGACAGATCGACCACTTTCGTGTCGTGACGCCATTTGGCGCCTGAATCTAGGCATATCCACGCTGTGGTTCACGGAAGATCAACCCAAGTGTTTTGTGGATAGCCATCAGGTTCGAGAGCCGTTGGTGTCGCGATCCATGCGCCGAGTTCGCCGGCCTTCCAGCGCCGATAGGTCCGCACCGGTAAAATCAAGCAGCGTAGCCGCCTGACCGTCCGTGATATCCCACAGACGGAAAGATTGAGGGCGGCCCGAAACACCGCTCCCGCCTCATCATCTGTCAGGGGCGCAGAGGAAAAGTCTCGCGGTTTGGCATCGATGGGCACCAGGGTGATCATGGTTTGTCTCCTACATGGCATAAATAGGAGAATTCATGCAAATGGCCGGGCCCTGTCTGCGCGTGCCAGTGATGTCAATCCGAGCGTACGGGAGCTCGATCACAATACGACAACCTTGGCTCCGATCTTTACGCGTCGATAAAGGTCAACGACATCGTCATTGCGCATCCGGAAACAGCCAGACGACGCCTGCCGGCCCACGGTTTCCGGCTCGTTGGAACCATGGATGCGGTAAAGCGTGTCACCGAGATAGAGGGCGCGCGCGCCCAGCGGATTGTCGGGCCCGCCGGGCATATGGGCAGGCAGGTCCGGCCGCCGGGCCAGCATATCCGCCGGCGGGCGCCAATCCGGCCATTCCCGCTTTGCGGAAATATATTCCGCGCCCGTCCAGCCGAACCCTTCGCGTCCGACCCCCACCGCATAACGGATGGCCCTGTCATCGCCCTGCACGAGGAAGAGCGCGCGCCGGCCTGTTTCGATCACGATCGTTCCCGGCGCTTCGCTGGTTGCATAGTGCACCACCGTCGGGCCGGGGGCGGTGGGAGAAGCCGTATGATCGCTTCCGCGCTCCGCCGGCTGCGAAAAACGGTCTGCGGGCTGCAGCAGGAAATCGAGATATCCATCGCCCATCTTCACCAAGCCGGTCTTCTTGTCCAACACCGGTGGCGCATCGTTCAATGGCTGCGCGACAGCCACCGAACCGTACAATCCGGCGAAGCCGCAGAGGCAAAGCAGCGTTATCCCTTTGTATCTGGTCATCGTCACGAAAAACTCCCTGGTGGTCGGCATCAGATCAGATTGGCGGCGACGAGACTGTTCGCAGCGCGCTGGAAGCAGCTTTCGGGTATCGGCTCGCCGACGGAAGCGCCGGCCGCGATCTGCCGCGCCAGTTCTCCATCCCGAGAAAATGGTGTGCCCTGTTCGCCGGCCTGACGGAGCATCGTCCGGGCGGCATCGCCCCTCGCCCGGCAAACCACGATCGGCACCGGCGTCTCGCCACGGTGATAGCGAATGCCGACAACCATTCCGTCCGGATCGCCGATGAGAAGGGAAGCGTTCTGCAACCCGGTCCTGGCGCCAGCCAGTTCGCGGCGCCGGCGCATCCGCTCGCGACGCAGAAGCGGATCGCCCTCCATATCCTTCTGCTCGCGCTTGCTCTCGGTTTTCGTCATCCGCATGTCGCGCCGGAACAGCCACCGCTGCAGGAATACGTCGCAAAGCCCGACAACAAGGAAGACGATCATGGCAGTGACGATGAGGGGGCGCAGCATCGCCAGGAATGTCGGCCGCGTGCATGCCCCGCCGCAGGCGGGAGATTCAAAGAGCGCCTGGATACCGGTGCGGAAGACGATCACGAAGGCGGTGGCAAGCGTCAGGATCTTAAATGAGGACTTGCCGAATTCCACGACACTCTTCAACGAAAAGAGCCGTTTGAGGCCGGAAGCCGGATTGATCCGTTCGAAATCCGGCTCGACCGGTTTGAAGGAGAAGACAAAGCCCTTCGTTATGGCAATATTGGTGAGAATGCTGGCGGCAACCGTGATCGCCAGAATGGGGATGACGGTGGTCAGCAGCTCTTCCGCGGCAATCGTGCTCAGGCGGTGCCAGACCTCGGTAAACGGCCTTTCATAGATATGAGAGGCTTCGTCAAGCATCGACCTGGCGCTGATCTCGATTCTTGGAACGAGAAATATCAGAAAGATCGTGCAGCAAAGAATGCTAATGCCGGAGATCAGATCCGGACTATGCAGCACCTGCCCCTTCTTGCGCGCGTCCCTGATCTTCTTTTCGGACGCGGGAAGCGTTTTTTCTTCACTGGTCTCGTTCACGGTCGCAGGCCCCCATGATTTATCGCAAAGTCGCGGCGATGCACCGCTTCGCAATTGCGTAAACATGCCGATTGATTAGTATCCGCGCAAAGAGAGGAAGCGGGATGAAAATTCATCGATTCGGCCACCTTGTCGCCACCGTGGCGGCCGCCGGTCTTTCGGCGTGTACGACCACAGGCACAACGACCGGAACCACTGAAAAGCCGGCTAACGATCCTTCCCGCCTCATGAAGATCGCCAGGGATGTCGAGACCCGCGGCGACAGCACCACGGCCCTGGCGCTCTATGAACGCGCGGCCGAAATGTCCGGTGACCCGTCGGTCAATATCAGGCTTGGCGAGGCGCGGCTGAAGGCAAATGATCTCAAGGGCGCCGAGGAAGCTTTCCGCGCAGCGTTGCAAAAGAGCCCGAACCAACCCCAGGCCCTGCTTGGGCTCGGCACGGCGCAGTTGCACAACGGCGAAGCCGAAGCCGCGGTGCGTACCCTCACCCCTGCCGCCCAGGCGGCCGGCACAGTCGCCGCTTATAACAAGCTCGGCACTGCCCTGGTTCTGGCCGGCCGCAGTGACGAAGCGAAAGCCGCGTTCAGGAAAGCCGTCGCGCTCGAGCCCGGCAATCTCGACGCTCAGACCAATCTGGCATTGGCGGAGGCGCTGTCGAGTGAAGCGGACGCCGGAGTTGCGACGATGCGCACCGTTATCCAGTCGCCGCTCGCCCGGCGCCGCCATTTCGTCAATTATATTATCGTGTTGAGCCTTGCGGGCAAAGCAGACGAAGCCCGTGCCGTTAACGTCCCCGATATGCCGAAAGCCAGCAAGGAACGGATTTTGAAGCAAGCCGTGAAGCTGCGCTCGATCAGCGACCCGGTCGCACGCGCCCGCGCGATCGGCCTTCTGGCGTCGGTCTGAGCCGTCCAATTCCAATCCCGGCGTCAATTCGAAAGCTGTTCCTCACTTCCCAGATTTTGCTGCCGCCGCCTCTGCTCATCGGTCGGCGTGCCCGAAATGTAGGTTTGCGCGGCACGGGCGACGGGCGCCGCCATCGCCGGCCCCATGTCGCGGCCCCGCAGCAGATCCTGCTCGCGCGCGACCATGAACTGGAGGTTGAGGTTGTTGGCACAGCCCGACGGCAGATACAGCGGCTGTGCCGCCGTGTCAGGCGTTGTGCAGGCGTCGGGTACCAGTACCGCATTCGCCTGCGGCATATCATAACCCTTGCGGACCGGGCCCTTGCCCACGCTTCCGCCACCTACCGCAACATAGTGGTAATCCGGCGAATAAGGCTGCGCCTTGCTGGCGCAACCCGCCAGTGCGGAAATGGCGCAAAGGCAGAACGCCACCTTCGTCATGGACCTATGGCTGCGAGGGTAATCACTCGACATAGAATCCATATCCCTTATTGACGGTGGGTTTTGCAGCCTGCGATTTGGCGGTCTGTCGCGGACCGGAGAGCGCTCCCTCCGGGCTGTCCAGCGGTGTTTTCAAGCGGCGCTCGGAAGAGGGGGTAACCAGATAGGGCGTGATCAGAATGACGAGCTCCGTCTCGTTGCGCTGGAAGCGCTTTGACTTGAACAATTCGCCGAGGATCGGAACGTCCCCGACGACGGGCGTTTTCTCGATCTCATGGCTCTCCTGCCGCTGGAAAAGCCCGGCGATCGCAAATGTCTGGCCACTGCCGACCTCCACCATCGTGTCGGCACGGCGCACCTGGAGGGAGGGTACGTTCAGGCCGCCGATCGACACGCTGCCGGCGCTGGAAACGCTGCTGACCTCAGGACGGACCCGAAGCGCGATACGATCATTGGGCAGCAATGTCGGGGTGAACAGGAGGGAGACGCCGAACTGCTTGTATTCGATGCCGATCTGCCGGTCGCCCACCGGAACGGGAATCGGGATTTCGCCGCCTGCGAGAAAACTCGCCGTCTGGCCGGTGACGGCGGTGATGTTGGGTTCGGCGAGGATCGTCAGGATGCCGTTGTCCTGCAAAGCATCGAGCAGAACATCGACGTTGACGCTGTCCCCGCTGTTGACACCCTCTCTCCCGCCTGAGACATAGCCGAAGGAAAACGAGCCGGTATTGACGAAGACGCTCCAGTTCAACCCGTATCTGAGCAGTTCATTTCGCGAAACCTCGGCGAAGCGGACGCGGATATTGACCTGATTGGTACCCGCCATCGTCGTGTTGTTCAGGGGCGGGGTATCGGGCGGGGAATAGCTCTGCAGCACGCTGTTGGCATCAAGCGCTTCGCCGACATTCTTCGCCCGGCCCGTTCCCACCACCTGATCGCCGAACAGGCTGATATCGATCGTCGAGTTGGGCTGCAGCGCCTGCATGGATTGTTGCGGCGCCGTCTCATCCCCAACCACGTGGATACGCACCGTGCCGCGCATGCTCTGATCGGGGCTGAGCGCAATCAGATTGGTCGCGCCGATCTTCGTGGCATAGACATAGACCACGCCCGGAGAGACGACGCGGACGTCAGCGACCGATGTGTCGGCGATAAAGACCGACTCCACGGGCTGGTCGAACCGCAGGATCTGGCCTTGTCCCTTGGTCAACTGGACCGCCTGCCCCGCATTGGCATCGACCTTGACCGTCTGCGCCATGCCCGGGATGGAGAACACAAGGCAAATCGCCACCAGGAGGAGGATTTGCAGCGGGATCAGTCTTGTCATCAATGCTAGGCACCTGATTGCAAATTCATTCATTGGCGCTGTTTCCGAAACAGGACGGCACGCTTTCGGACCCATCATATTCAGGCCTGAGGTGACGCGGCGGGTTCGCTGCTGCGGATCTGGCGAAGCGGAGGCGGTGGCGGGAGGGAAATGGCGCCTAGGGACTGGACACTGAATTCGGACGCAATTTCCTGATACGAGAGGACGGGAAGCCTGATCTCGTTGCGAACGAGCAGATTGCGCAGATGCCTGCGGATATCCATCGAGATCAGCACCGCCCGCACGGCATCCGGGCTTGCCTTCTCGCTATATTGCCGGATCTGCTCGACGATCGGCTTGGCAATCTGCTCGGGAATACCGGCAAATCCCCCACCCTCCCCGCGCTCGAGCGCGGCGCGCATGGCATCCTCGGCATGGCGCGTCAGCACATAGGCCGAGATGACGCGGTTCATCTCGGCATTGCGATGGCTGATCTGTCTGGCTAGCGCCACCCGCGCATGCTCGACCAGCCCGTAAGCCGTCTGGACGCGCGGGCCCCACTCCACGATCGCTTCGAGGATCACCCGGAGATTGCCGATGGGGACATCCTCCTCCACCAGGCGGCGGAGAACCTCGGATATTTTCTGCAGCGAGGCGACGCTCACCGCCTCCTTGACCAGATCCCCATAGTCCTCCTCGATCTGCATCAGGAGCAGTCTCGTTTCCTGAAGGCCAATGAAGTGCGAAGCATATCTGCGCAGCACATCGGCAAGGACATGGGTGAGCACGGCAGATGGTTCCTCGAAGCCGATCCCTGCTTCACGGAGCGCCTCGGCATGGATTTCCTCGACCCATACAGCCTCGCGGTCCCCCGCCGGCGTCGGCCCGCGCCGATAGGGCACCTTCATGAGATCAAGGTCCACCGGATCGCCCGTCAGGAGCAGATATCCCGTCGGAATGGCACCGCTGATGACCGGCACGCCTTCGAGATCGATGCGGAACTCCTCTCCGCCCGACCGTGGATCCACCCTCAGGTCGATCGCGGGCACACTGACGCCGAGATCGTTCAAAAGGTCATGACGCGCCCGGTCGGCCAGTTGTCGGAAGAGCTGCGGGTGCACCTGTGCCGCCAGATCGCGGCCAACCCACGCGATGAGGCGGGAAGACGGCTTGCTGCTCAGCGCCGCCATTTCGTCTTCACGGTTAGTTTCCTGCACCTCGCCCAGGGTCTCCGGTTCCTGTTCACCGGCCGTCCTCGACGCATCACGTCGATGAATGAGATAGGCAAGCCCACCGGCTCCGGCGCCGAGCCCGAAAAAGACCAGTGTCGGAAAACCCGGGACGAAGCCCATGGCGAACAACAGCACTGCGGCAAGCGCCAGCGCACGGGAATCGGCGATGAGCTGACCCACGATCTCGGAGCCGAGATCCTGATCATGCTCTGAGGCGACGCGGGTGACCACAACGCCTGAACCGACCGCTATCAGGAGCGCTGGAATCTGTGCGATCAGGCCGTCGCCGACCGACAGGAGCGAATACGTCTCCGCGGCTTCCGAAAAACGCATGTCGTGCTGCAGCATGCCAACGAAGAGGCCGCCGACGAGATTGACGATGATGATGATCAACCCGGCGATAGCGTCGCCCTTGACGAACTTCATCGCGCCGTCCATGGCGCCGTAGAACTGGCTCTCCCGCTCAAGATTCCGGCGGCGCTGGCGCGCCTCGTCCTGGTCGATATCACCGTTCCGCGCCTCATTGTCGATACTCATCTGCTTGCCGGGCAGGGCATCGAGCGTGAAGCGCGCCGCCACTTCCGCCACGCGTTCCGCACCCTTGGTGATGACAACGAACTGGGCAATGGTGATGACAAGGAAGACAACGAGCCCGATGATCACCTGGCCGGCAATGACGAATTCGCCGAAGGCCGAGACAATCTGCCCCGCATCGGCCTGCAGGAGGATGAGGCGCGTGGTGGTGATGGAGAGCGAAAGGCGGAAGAGTGTCGCAAGGAGAATGACAGAGGGCAGTGCGGAAAACTGCACCGGTTTCGAGATATAGAACGCCACCACCAGAATGAGCAGGCTGAAGGCGATGTTCAACCCGATGAGGAGATCGACAAGAACCGTCGGCATCGGCAGGATCATCATCACGACGGCCAGCATCATGAACGCAGCAATGACGATGTCGGTGCGCTTGGCGGCCCGCCTGGCGAACCCGTTCAGGGCGGCGACTGTACTCATGCTGCGGCCCTGAGATAATCAAGAAATGCGCGATGCGCGCTTACATTCTCACCGTTGACCCACAGCGCCCGGCTTTTCAACAACTGCAGATCGATGGCTTCCTCGCCCTCGATTGCGCTGATTTTTTCGATGGCGGAAAGCGCGCGGTCAGCAGCTCCCGTTTCAAGAAACACAGTGGCGAGCGTGCGCAGGATATTCGTATCCTCGGGCGCGATCCGCGTTGCCAAAAGCAGAAAGACCAGCCCGCGATCGCGATTGCCGCCGCGGCAGTAGAGATAGCCGAGACCGTGCAGGAATTCAGCGCTCTGGCGCGTGTCGACCGTCAATCCACCATCTCCCACCCGCCGATCTCCTGATCGCCCGCTTCCCGGCCCATGCGGTCGTGAAGATCGCGGCGGCTTTCGATCTCCTCGGCGAGAACGGCGGCGGTGATCGATGCAACGTCTGCCTCGATGCCTAGTCCGGGCAGCAGATCCTGCATGACGTATGTGAGGATTTCCTGCGACCGGACCGGGTTGAACATGCCGGGATCGCTGACCTTCGGCTTCGTCAGCCGGGTAATTTCGTCCCGGATGAAGCCCCTGTTCCTGCTTGCCGGTCGTTGCGCGCTGCCCAGCAACGCCTCAAAGGCGCCGACGCGTCTGGAGACAACAGTCTCCGTCACGCTATCTGTGGCAGAGAGCCCCATTTCCCTGCGCTGCCAGTCGCCGTTGCGGCGCAATTCAAGCGTCATACCTGTTCCCCGCAGCCTTTCCGGCCGTTCAGAAAGTTAAGGTAAATTCCTCATCGTTCTTGCGGACCACCATGAGTCCGTTGCTGATGTCCTTGATTACCCATCCGTCCTGCAGCACCGCACCCGGATAAAGCCGCGTGCCGTTCGCCGCGACGGCGTACGGCGCTTCTCCGAACCATATGGCCTGCAGATTGAATCTAGGCTTCGTCTTCGGCGCCTCGGGACCGACCTCGCTCGTCAGAACGTAGGCGCCTCCATAGGTCTGGTCGAACCACTTTTGTATATTGATCCAGTCATTGTGACGCTGCGGCGACAGGCTGCCCGTCACGATCAGGCGCGCGCCGTCCTTGTCGATGGCGAGATGCTCCAGCCCCTTCGCCTTGAGCTCCTCGGCCAATGCCGCCTCCGGCGAAACCTTGGCCAGCGCGGTCGACGTCTTGATCGGATCGGCGGCCTGGGCTGTCTGCGCAGTTTCGAGCGCCGCCACCTCCTGCCGCGACTGGAACATTCCGCCGGCGCCTGCATTCACCGCCGCGATGAACATGAGGGACAAAACCGCACTCCCGGCAATCCAGCGCCCTCCAGGGATATTGATCCGGGCGGAACGCCGCGCTTGCCAACCCGACAGTTTCACATGAGCGGCGCCAAGTCGCAACTCGGCGGGCAGCGGAACTCGTGCGCCATGACCGACCGGTATCAGGGGACCATGCACTACCGTGACCGGGCCGCCGGTCGCCTCGACGAGAACCGCCGAGCGCTCAAGACGCAGGGTCGCATGATGCGCCTCCACCCCGGCGTCACTGAGCGTCAGATCACAATCGGACGTGGAGCCGATACGCCATGCCGTCCCCTCAAGAGGAATGGAAACGCCCCGATGCACCCCGGCCGTCACATGAAACTGCACGTCTGATTGGGGAACCGGTAGCCCAGCAGTCAGTACCATGATCTCACGCTCCAGCTATAACGACCTGACCGTTACGATGCAGCCAGGCCCATCCGCCCGGGCTTGGATAGCAATGGAAATAAACTTAAATTCACGCGGAAATCCGCAGGCGGCCTGTGCCGCCCGCGAACCTCTAATTCGGATTATTGCGGACGCTGCTTGGCAGCATCGAGAGCCGCCTTCTTTTCCGTCGTGATCTCAGTCACCTTCGCCGACTTTTCGATTGCCTTGTCGAAAGCCGCTTCCATCTTTGCGATCGAAGCGTCCGAACCGGTCGATGAGGAGATTCCTGATACGCCGCTCATATGAATGTTCCTTCAGTAGTGGACATTTGAAGACGGTGAACTGCATGCCCGCATGACCCCCTTGTCCAGAAGCTTTCGCTGCGAGATGCAACGGAACCATTACGGGCAGGCGCAATCTAAGTGGTTTTAACGAAGTAGCAACCCAACAAATTGGGGCTCAAATTTGCACAATTCGTGTCATAAATGCGCCAAAAATTGGGATAAGGATTTCATAATCAAAAAGTTTATTGTATCAGTTCGTTTCCAGAGGCGCCGTTTTGGCGAAAATTAGTGAAATCACATATTGTATCAACCTGTTGTATTTAATTACTCATTCCAAAACTGACAAACAATTGTCACTTGATTTCGAAAGCTTAGGCGATAGTCTGACCTACCAGTATGATCCGGTGTGGAGAGCGCCGGCCATTATGATTTCGCAAGTCCCTTTCCGTTCGATCCGGAGGCCTTCGTGCAGACAGCAATGTTCTTGTTGGACAAGACTGCCGGCAGACGATGGAGCACCGCCCTTGCAGCGGGCGGGATCGCATGGCTTGCCGCCACGTTTCCTGCCCATTGTGCGGAATTGGACCTTCTGGACAGGCCCTACGCCTATGTACTCATCGATCAGGATGCACGTGGCGCACTAAGGGAATTCGGCCGCAATCTCGGTATCCCGGTCGATATTTCCGATAGCGTGCGCGGCCAGGTCCGGGGCGAAATCAAGGCCAAGACCGCCGGCGAATTCCTGCGCGAACTGGCTGCCGCAAACGGCCTCGTTTGGTATTTCGACGGTTCAGTCCTGCACGTGAATTCCAGCGAGGAATTCACCACACAGATCATTGATGCGGGCCGGGCCAGCGGCGCCAGAGTGCTTGACGAAATGCAGCGCCTGCGCCTGACCGATCCGCGCTTCTCCATCTATTTCACACCGCATTCCTCCGCGCTGCGCGTATCGGGACCGCCATCCTACATCGCGATGGTCCGTCAGGTCGTATCCACGGTCCAGCCGCCGCCGCAGACGCAGGCGGATGATCCCCGCGTGCGGGTCTTCCGCGGCGGGCGCCGCGATGAGATCGTCACCAGCCATCCGACCCTAGCGGCGGAAATGGAACCGCAGAACCAGCTCTCAGATAAAATCAACCAGCAACGATAGGAGAACCGAATGTCCGTTCAACCGGTCAACGCCCCTGCGAATGTGGAACAAACGCCTGATCTGGCCGATCAGGAAGCCTTCGATGCTGCCCTGCAGCAGGCCATGACCCAGGCCGGCACAACGCTCATCGGACAGCTGATGATGCAGCAATCCGGTGAAATCCTGAATGAGGCGATGTCCGACGAATAATCCGCACGCCTTTTAAAAGGCGTGCCCTGAAAAAATGGAGCCGATCATGTCCGGAATCCAGATGGTTGCTGCCCTGCCAGACGCTGCGGGGGCAACGGGTGCGGGACTTCACTCTCCCGTTTCCCAACACACTCAAAACCTCTTTGAGTTCATGGCTGAAAACGTGCGCACCCTACCGCAACAGGCGAGCCCGGCGGATCTCGGGCGCACCATGCTCGAAGACCTCAAGGGGTTCGTCGAGCGTAGCGGCAGCTTATCGAGCCGCGCGCAGCGCCTGGTCAGCGGAGAGGATACCCCGGTCCCTGCCAGCTTTTCAGCCGAGGTGAAAGCATTGGGGAACGGCACGGCCTCACCGCTGGCGGAAAGCGTTGGCGACAAGCAGATCCAGCGAGTGGTGGCATCGCTTGGCATGATGTTCGATCATTCCATTGAAACCCAGATGGTGGTGCGCGGCGCCACGCAGGTTGCGGGTGCGGCCAACACCCTTCTCAAGGGTCAATGATCCAATCATCGGGGAGAGCGCGGGTGCGGCACATTGCGATACGATGGATGATAATCGCCGCCGCTGCGATCTTGCTGCAGGCATGCAAGGCGGAGCTTTATTCCAACCTCGGTGAGCGCGAAGCCAACATGATGGTGGCGACACTGTTGGCCAACGGCATTTCGGCCAGCCGCACTGTGCAGAAGGACGGCAAGCTGACCGTCACTGTCGAGAAGAGCCAGTTCGCCCAGGCCGTCAACATTTTGAGCGAAGCGGGCCTGCCGAAGGAACAGTTCGCAACAATCGGCAGCGTCTTCAAGCAGGAGGGGCTGGTCGCCTCTCCAGTTCAGGAGCGTGCGCAGATGATCTACGCGCTGAGCGAGGAGCTTTCCAGGACAGTGTCCGAGATCGATGGTGTTCTGTCGGCTCGGGTCCACGTCGTCCTGCCGGGCAATGATCCATTGCAGCGCAATGCCGTACCGGCATCTGCCTCGGTCTTCATCCGCCACGAGCCAAATCTCGACATCAATGCCTTGATACCGCAGATCAAGACCCTTGTGGCCAACGGCATTGCGGGACTGACCTATGAAAAGGTTTCCGTTGTTCCCGTTGCCGCGCCTCCGTCGAGGCTGAGCGCGCCGGCACCTGCCAAACTCACACCTTTCCTCGGTGTATGGATGCTGGATGCCAGCGTCAGCCGTGCGATGTGGATATTCGGAGGACTTGTCGCCATCATCCTGGCCCTCGGGGGAACACTCGCTTTCACCTTCTGGCGGGATCGCGGCCGCAAGACCTATCAACTTGAACCGATAAGCTCGAATAAATGACAGCGGCAGAATTCGTGGCGGCCGAACACGGTAATGAACCGGCGAAGCAATGGACCGACATTGCGGCAACTCCACTCCGCTTTGTGCATCCCTCGCGCATTGCCGCCTGCCTCGACGAGATTGTCACGCTGAAGGCGGCCGGACAGCTTGCCACCTCTCCCCGCATCGCCAAACGTCTGGAGCGGCTGGTTGTCGATCATTATGGTCTGCCTGCATTTCCCATGGAAATGACGGCCGATAAGAGCGACCTGCGACTGATGCTGATGTCGCAGGACGAGCTTGCCGAATTTGCCCGGTCCGCGGGCGCCGTCTATTGGGCCCATGTGCTGTCGGGAGAAATCCGCGCCAGCGCCGTCGCTACATTGAAGGCGATCGTCGGCGAAACGGCCTTCGCGCTTGCCTTGACCCATCGCGATCTCGCCGGCAACGAACCAAGACCCGACGATGCAGAGACGCTGAGGACGCTCGTTCGAGACGATGGCGATGCCTGCCTCGCAAGCTGGCATGCGTCAATGCCCCCCGCGCTTCAGGCCTGGCTGCAGTTGAAGCTGCCGGAAGATCGCTCCTTTATACCCCCCGCCAGCGCGGAAAAGCGCGAGAAATGCTTCGCGATCGCGCGACGTCTCGCGCAATCGGACGACACTGCAGAAATCGCTGGTGGCCGCCAATGAACGCACTCCCTCCCAAACCGCCGGTGAAGATCATCCGGCATGAGGAAGCCGATTACTGGAGGGATGGCTATGCCCTGTTGCAGGCCGCCCAGCAGGAGGCAGAACGCCAACGCGTTGCGGCGCGGGAAGCCTATGAGGAAAGCCGCCGACAGGGGCTCGAGGCCGGGCGGCAGGAAGGCGAGCACGAAGCCGCCGCCCTTCTGGCCGAGGTCACGGCAAAGGCCAATCGCTATCTGGCCGGGCTCGACCAGCAGGTCGTCGACCTCAGCCTTGCCGTTGTCGAGAAGCTGCTGGGGCGCTATCGCGACGCCGAGCTCGTCAGCATGCTGGCGCAGCAAGCGCTTTCGGCCTTTCGCCGCGAACAGCAGGTAACGGTCAGCGTCGCGCCGCATATAGCGGACGAAGTGGAGAAACTAATTGGCGAAAGCCGCCCGGAGCTGGCGCAGACCGGATTCGCCGTAATGGCGGATCCCCGCCTGACGGGCGATCAATGCGTCATCGCCAGTCCCGTGGCGGTGATGAATGCCGGGCTTGATTCGCAATTATCGGCCATCAGGGCGGCGCTCACCGCCGCGCATGGGGAGATCCCTGATGGCGCGTGAGATGATGGTGCTCGATTTCAGCCAGCGGATGCAGCAACTCCACCGAGCCGTTCTCGCGACCGAGACGCGCCCTTTGCATGGCCGGGTGCGCCGGATAACTGGCATCATCGTCCATGCCACGGTACCCATGGTGCGCATTGGCGAACTCTGCCACCTGCGCGACCCGATCTCGGGCCGCACGGTACCCGCCGAGGTGATCGGTTTCGATGATGAAGAGGCTGTGCTGACGCCGATCGGCGATCTCGATGGCATGTCGACGCAGGCCGAGGTCATTCCCATGGGATATGCCCTGCAGGTGCCTGTAGGCCCCGACCTGCTCGGCTGTGTCCTCAACCCGATGGGCGAAATCCTGAGCCGGGAAAACGGCACCGACACGCACATCGCCGCCTATTATCCGACCCACAACGCACCGCCACAGCCGCTTTCCCGCGATCTCGTGGATCAGCCCCTGCAACTGGGCATCCGGGCGATCGACGGCTTCATGACCGTTGCGCGCGGCCAGCGCGTGGGTATTTTCGGCGAGCCCGGCGTCGGCAAATCAGCCCTGCTTTCCAGCATCGTGCGCGGTACGCAGGCCGACATCATCGTCATCGCGCTCATCGGCGAGCGCGGGCGCGAAGTGCGCGATTTCATCGAGCGCCAGCTCGGCCCCGAAGGCAGGAAAAGGTCCGTCGTCGTGGTCGCGACCTCCGACCGGCCGGCCATGGAGCGGGTCAAGGCCGCCTATGGAGCGACGGCCATCGCCGAATATTTCCGCGATCAAGGTCATCACGTTCTGCTGCTCATGGACAGCATTACCCGGTTTGCGCGCGCACAGCGCGAGATCGGGCTGGCGGCGGGCGAGCCGCCGACCCGGCGCGGCTTTCCTCCGTCGCTCTTCGCAGCCCTGCCGAAACTGCTGGAGCGGGCCGGGCCGGGCACCGGCGGATCGATCACCGGGCTCTACACGGTACTGACGGAGGGCGACGGCACGCTCGATCCGGTCGCCGAGGAGACGAAATCCATCCTCGACGGCCATATCGTTCTGAGCAGCGAACTCGCCCGGCGCAATCACTTCCCGGCGATCGACATATTGCGCAGCCGCAGCCGCCTTATGGATAGCGTCACCTCGAAGGCGCATCGGGCGAGCGCAGCCTATCTTCGCGAGCTTCTGGCACGTTATGACGATATCGAGCTTCTCCTGCGCGTCGGCGAATATCAGCGCGGCAATGATCCGAAATCGGACGAGGCGATCGACAAGCGGCAACACATAGAGGATTTCCTCAGGCAACAGACCGGCGAGCCAGCGGCGTTTTCGTCCACCGTCGCGCGAATGGGTGAATTTGCCTCATGACCAATGAGCGACATCTGGAAAGGCTTCTGAAGCTGCGTCGCATGCGCATGACGCTCAGTGAGAATGCGCTTTTGCTGCAGAACGGGGTGCGGCGGCAGGCGGAGAGCGGCGTGCACGCTGCCGTCCAGGACATAGCCCGGCACGACGATATGCGGCGCGCGCAGGAACAGGCGGCGATCGATCAGATGGCGCTTCAGCCCGTCAGCAGCCAGGCACTCGCGCAGGAGCGTGAATTTATGGATGCACTCGCCCGGAAGGCGGACGATCTGAAGCAGGCTGAGCAGTCTGCCAAGGACCTTCTAGCGGCCGAAACGCAGCGGCAGCAGGAAAAGCACCGGGAACATCACCGGAGGTTGCGCGAGCATGACAAGATCCTTTTGCTGGCACAGCAGCGTCTTGAGCAAAGGCACCGCGAGGCGGCAATGCAGAGCGAATTGGAAGAGGAGGAGCAGTCGGCCTTGCGCTCCACTTCCGGTTTGAGAAGGCGCGCCGGCAAATGAGGGCGGAACGGATACAATTGGCCTCAAATTCATCGAAGGTCATGGAAGCGGATCGGTGGCTGCCCAGGCTACCCATGGGCTGCCTTGAAAGTCTGAATGCGCTTTATTGTCCCCGGCTGCCCCTGAGCCTGCCGCATGAAGGTCTGACTGTCGAAATCCATATTGCCAGGCCCTGGGCATCGATCACTCGGCCTTTCGTCGAACTGCCGCTGACGATCGGTTCGTGGGAGGGAAAGCTCGCCCTGCCCTTGGCGATAGCGGAACGGGTGCTTGAGCCGGTAACGGGTGGGAAAGCCGCTTCGGGCCTTTCCCCGGTCTCGCTCGCGCTCCTCATGGAACATGCGCTGGCGGACGTGCTTGAAAAGCTGGAGGACGATATCGGGCAACCGGTCCATCTCGACGGCGCCGGAAAACCGGAGACGCCGTTGATCAAGACACCGTGGCAGGTGGTCTCAAGCAATGTCGCGGCAATCGCGGAGCTGCATCTGCCGATCGGTGCCCTGGAGATTATGGCCGCATACCTCCCCAGCGTCGCGCCGCCAGCGCAGAACACCATCGGTGACGATATTCCGGTGCCGTTGCAGATAATGGCCGGTCGTCAGTCGCTGAGCTATGCAGAACTCACGAGCCTTCGCCCGGGTGATATCGTCCTCATCGATGAAGCACGGGAAGATCAGGCGGAAGCGCTGCTGGCCAACCGATATGCCGCACGCGCGCTCAGGGGGCCTGATGGCTTCAGGGCTGCGGGTTCCTGGCATAAATCCAATCACAATCAGGGAACGATCATGGAAGCGAAAAGCCGACCCTCAGGCAAGCCACAAGCGAAGGACATTGATCTGGACGATCTGCCGGTCGAGCTTGTTTTCGAGATCGGCCGCCGTGAACTTACCCTCGGTGAAATCCGGCAATTGGCGGAAGGCAGCGTGCTTTTGACCGCACCCGGCGTCGATAGCGCGGTCGATATCCTCGCCAATGGCCGGCGCATCGGCAAAGGCGACCTCGTGAAGATCGGCGAGGGTCTAGGCGTTCGAGTGGTGCGTATCGCCGAAAATGGATAGTGCCTCCTCGAATCTGCTGCCGATCATCCTGCTGGTCTCAACCATCGGACTCATCCCGCTGGCGGTCGTGACCATGACGGGCTTTCTCAAGATATCGATCGTGCTTTTCCTGGTCCGCAATGCATTGGGCATCCAGCAATCGCCGCCCAATCTCGTGCTCTACGGAATTGCGCTCATCCTGACGGTCTATGTGACGACGCCCCTGGTCGGGAACATGTACCGCCTGATCGAAAGTCGCCCCGTCGATGTGCAGTCGCTCGAAGGAATCAGGGAAGCCGCCGAAAGGCTGCGGCCGCCGCTGCAGGAGCATCTATCCCGATTTACCGACGATAAGGAGAAACAGTTCTTCCTGAACGCGACCGAAAATGTCTGGTCGCCGGAAGCGCGTGCGGATCTCCAGCCGGATGATCTGGTGGTGCTGATCCCCTCCTTCGTCAGCTCGGAGCTGACCCGGGCGTTCGAGATCGGCTTCCTGCTTTACATCCCGTTCCTCGTCATCGACCTCATTGTCTCGAACGTGCTGATGGCGATGGGCATGATGATGGTTTCGCCGACGCTGATCTCCATCCCGCTCAAGATATTCCTATTCGTCGCCGTCGACGGCTGGTCGCGGCTGATGCACGGCCTCATCCTCAGCTACGGGTGAGCGTGATGGGACAGGACATCTTTCTCTCCCAAATGCAGAATGCGCTGCTGACGGTTCTCCTGGTTTCGGCGCCTGCCCTCGGCATCGCCATCCTGATCGGCATTAGCGTCGGTCTGATCCAGGCATTGACGCAGATCCAGGACCAGACGCTGCCACAGGCCTTCAAGCTCGTCGCGGTGATGCTCGTGCTCATCGTTTTCGGACCGGCGCTAGCCCTGCACGTGACCAATCTCGCCGGGCAGGTGCTCGATACCTTTCCCGTCGTGACACGCTGAGCCACATTATGGACGCAACGGCCGCGACCTTCTCCATTATCGAGTTCGCCTATCCCTTGCTGATTGCGACCGCCATGGCGATGTCGCGCGCGCTCGGCGTGGTAGTGGTGACACCGGCGTTCACGCGGCTGGGCCTCACCGGCCTTCTCCGCTCGGGTGTGGCGATCGCCATCAGCGTTCCCGTTGTTCCCGGCATTATGTCCGCCATGGCTGAACACCGTGATCTCACAAGCATCATCATGACGGGCCTGATGATCAAAGAATTCGTGATCGGGATCATCATCGGGATCGCCTTCGGCATTCCGTTCTGGGCGGCGGAAGTTGCCGGCGATCTTGTCGATTTGCAGCGGGGTTCCACATCAGCACAGCTCGTCGACCCGCTTGCAATAAACGAGGCGAGCATTTCCGCGACGCTGTTCAGCATCTCGCTCGTGGCGCTCTTCTTCATGTCCGGCGGGTTTCTGTTGCTCCTGGACGGCTTTTACAGAAGCTACGATCTGTGGCCGATCGCCAGCTTTACGCCCGTCATGGGATCCGAGGCTGTTTCCGCCCTTTTAGGCGCTCTCGACCGTATCATGCAGATCGCCCTGCTCCTCATCGCACCTGTTGTACTGGCCATCCTGATCGCGGATCTGATGCTTGCCTATCTCTCCCGCCTCTCGCCGCAACTGCACGTATTCGACCTTTCGCTGGCGATCAAAAACCTGCTCTTCTGCGTGTTGATCCTGCTTTACGCGATGTTCCTCGTCCCTCTCATGCTTTCGCAGATCGGCGATATGTCCGGCACATTCGACATGCTGCGCATGACGGTGTCTGATGTTCCTGCACCAAACCCCGGGGCGGAAGACTAAGCACTTGGCTTAGTCCCGATCTCACGCGACCGGAATATCGATCCCTAGTTGCTCCAGAACCACATCGATCTGCGCCACCGATGATGGATGGGCATCGCCGGACTGGATACTGGCGGCGAGGCTTGGAACGTAAACACCTGTGCCGGTAATTTGGTAGTTCAGCTCGTCGGGATCGGTATATTGGAAATCGTTTTCGGACGTGGCGCCCAGCTTGGAAACATCACCTCCGAAATCGTCGAGCGTGTGGTGCAGATTATCCCGCAGCGCCTCCAGGCTCTCGTGAGGCATATTGTTCAGCCAGTCGATGAACTGCTGGCGATCCGCCGGTTGGTCTAGCTCGAAACCCTTCATCTCGGCATATCGGGCAAGGAGCGGCACGGCGCTGAAACCATCGCCGCTTTGATCGACCAGGGCACCTGCCACATCCTCGTCAAGGCCTGCATACTCCAGGAATTGCTTTGACGTATCGGTCATATAGACATTGGACGCCCGGGTATCGGTGACGATCATCTGGCCGATGACTGCGGCTCCGACGATCACAAGTCCGGCAGGTCCGAACATCGTGCCCGTGCCCAGGGCCGCCATGACCGTGCCGCCGGCCGCGACCGCGGACAGGCTGCCCATGAGCGGGTCGCCGGCCCTGAAATGATCGACGGCATTCCACGCATCGAACCCTGCGCTGAGCGCTCCGAGGAATTTCACTGCTGGCTTGCTCGAGCTGCCGAAGTGCCGCACGGCAGCGGAATCGGCGTCGATCCGGTCCATTCCACCGAGGATTTCGACTGTGCGTTGACCAAGACCTACCGCATCAATGACGACCTTGAGGCCGTTTTTCAGCGTCGGGTCGTTCTGCAGATTCGTTGCTGAATTGCTCAGTGTCGCCCCCGTCGCCGCGACGCCGACCATGCGCAGCAACTGGCCGGGAACCGTGGTGTTGGCGAAGGACCGGATACCGCTCGAACTGCGCAGATCATTGAGATCGCTGTCGAGCTGCGCCATCTTGGCTCTCGCCTGCTCAACCGTGTCGCCAGGCTCCGGCAGCGATTGTTTGACGGCATCGATAGCCCTGTTCATATCGCTTTCGGGGATACCCAGCAAGGACGACAGGGTGCTGCTCTTCATGTTTTCGAGGCTGGTTCTGGCCCGTTCGAGACTGGCGGGATTGTTTACGTCGAGTTCGCTGAAGGACGGCAGAACCGTGCGCCGGACGATCTGCGTCGTCGCCTCCTCCGCCAGCTTGCGGCCGCGGTCGGTCAGGCGGGCCTGGTCGCCCAGGAAGTTAACGACCTGCGGATTGTCGAGCAGTTCGGGATTCGTCTTCATGGCGATATCGATCGCCATGGCCGTCTTTTCGTCCGACAGGATCTGACCGATCTGCTCATCGACTGCGGCTTGCTGCGACGCCAGTTCCGGCGGCAGGTTGCCGAGCGCCGTCAGTTGCGTAAGGAGCTTCCCGCCCTGTTCGGCGATATCGTTTTCCAGGCGCTCTTCCGTCGCCTGCCAGTCAGGCCCTTTTTCGGTCTTATAATCCTCGACGGCCTGCTCAAGCTGTTCCGGCGTCATCGTCGATCCGTGATTGGCGATCAGCCACTGCAGTTCCTGCATATGTGTGGCATAGGCGTCGATACTGCCGTTGACCGTAGAGGCGTATTGCTCGACATTCGGAATGATGTTCTGGGTGACGAAATCCGGGCTGGTGGACCCATATTCCGCGGCCACGGCCAGCGGGTAATCCAGGCGGGAACCATTGGCGATCGCCGGCGGTATGGAGTTTATGTTATAGCCGCCCAGTGCGGCGAAACGTTCGACGATGGCGTCAGCGCCCGGCGTGCCGCCAATGCGGTCGATGATCTCCATCAGGTCCATCTGACCATTCATTCCGATCAACTCACTACCAATCATCTCCTGGCGCCGGGTATTTGCAGCCTCGATGGTCGGCATCGATGCGGAGAGGAGATCGACAGCGAGTTTCGGATCGACGCCGTCCGTCAGCTTTTCCAAATTCGCCATCACCGTCGCGGCGTCGCCCTGATCGCTGGTCGCGCTCTCCGGATCGTACTCGGCGAGCGGCTGCGTCGCCCAATCCGCAGCGTTGCGGATCAGTTGATCGGCATCGTCGGAGCGCAGGAGCACCTGCTGCAGATCGGCGGGCGCGGAGGCATAGGATTCACTGAATTGCTGGAAAGCCTTGTCCGGCTCCCCCGTTGCATTGGCGGCGTCGATAATCTGCCGGGCCCTCTCTTCAAGATCCACACCGGCATGGGTGGAGGGGCGCAAAGTGATGCCGAGCTCGTTTGCCGCATTCTCGATTGCCGTCTGCGCGGGCGCGGCATCCTGCCATTCCCGGTCAAAGAGCCGCTGCAGCGCACCGGCCCGTTCGCCTTCCGGCAATTGCTGGATATAGGTCTTCACATCACTGGTGATTTCGGCCGTTTCGGTCTGATAATCGATATTGGGATCATCCGAATACTGGATTTCATTGCCGCGGTCATAGATCTCACCAGCAAAGATGTCTTCCCGTTCGGTCTTGAGGCCACGTTCCTCGATGGCCACTGTGATGGCGGTGCCGGCCGGACCGGCATCACGCCAGTCGCTCTCGGCCAGACGCAGTGCCGCCTCCTGCCGTTCTGATTCCGGCAGGTTGTCGAGATAGGTTCCGACATCCTCCTGCATGGCTCGCGTTTCGGCTTCATGGTCGATCTGCGAGGGATCGTCGGCATATTCCAGCTCATTGCCCCGCTCGTAGAGATCGCTGATAAAGGCGTCTTCTCCAGCCGGCACGCCGTTGCTGTCAACAGGTCCGTTCGCCACGACTTCCGGCGAGCTCAGCGGCACGATCAGCACCTCGTTGGGTTGAATCACCCCGTCGGTCGCACCGAGCTCAATCTTGTTGGTCGCCAGCAGATCGTCGAGGCTGACATTGTTCTCGCGGGCGATTTCCCACAGGCTGTCGCCATTCTCAATGACGACGGCCTTTTCATTGAGAGGATCGATCTTGTCAGAGCCGCCCGCCTGCGCCCGCTCGTTTATCGCCTCGTTGATCTCGGCCTGGAACAGGCGCTGCTGTTCGTCCGAAAGGACAGACGTGCGATTACCCGCTGCATTGTAGCGATATTTTCCATCAATATCGATGCGGTAGGACATGATCGTTCTCCGGTAATCTTCCCGGGAGAGACGCTCCCGGATGGGCCTGACTGAAGCGGCAGGATGTCCATCTACTATGCTCGGCGAGCATTATGGTTTGATGACAAGAAGATGAATTGTGCGGGCGGGCGGAGCAGCTTTCCCGTATTGCGCGAGGAGATCGGGAACAATAATTGCGGCTATTTTCCTGTAATGGTCGGGATCGAGGTTCTTCCTCACTTTGTGTGAAGCGGCGGCAGCATGCGGGCCCTCAGCAGTTCAGGTCCTGCCCGGCCGTACATCGAGCGCTTGAGGGTCTTGAGGCGGTTGATCTGGCCTTCGCCTGTCCGTTGCTCCAAGGCAGCTCGATGGCGTTGTCTCGCCGGTGACGTTGCTGCCTTCATGGATGCGGTCGGCATCGAGAAGGCCGATGTCTTCGGCTATTCCATGGGCGCGGCGACTGGCCTCCAGCTCGCCCTCCGCCACCCGGGAAAGATTAAGAAGCTTGCCGCGGCCTCGCCCGCTTACGACGCTACCGGCTTTCAGCCCGACTACCGGGCCTTCATTCCCCAGATGACTCCGGAAATGTTCCTCGGCATGCCGTTCGCGGAGGAATACCGCAAGCTCGCCCCAAATCCCGATGGATTTCCCGCGCTCGTCCGCAAGCTGATCGCGCTCGAGCATGAGCCCATGAGGTGGGAAGCGGATGTGAAGGCGCTGAAGACACCCGTGCTGATCATCACCGGCGACGCTGATGTCACGACCCTTGAGCACTCGGTGGCGATGTTTCGGCTGCTCGGCGGAGGCGGCATGGGAGACATGGGCAAACCCTTGTCGCAGTCGCGCCTCGCCGTCCTGCCGGCCAACAGTCACACCGCCGTCATTGGACGGCCCAATTTATTGCTTACCCACGTCGAGGCCTTTCTGAAGGGCGAGACGCCGAAGGGGATGCAGCAATAACCAACCTTGCGGCGCGCCGGTCGATGCGTGGCCAGTGGCCGGCGCTGGGCTTTAAGCGCCCGATGATTTTAGCTTATCGTGCCGCGATTTCGAGCACTGCTACCAGCACATCAGCCAGTCCGCGCCCAGCGCTGCCGTTCTCGTCGAGGCGCGGATTGTAGATGGTGACCTCGATACCGACTGCCTTGCCGCTTGCTATGGCTATCCGCAGCGCCGTCCCCAACTCGTGCCACGACAGCCCGCCTGGCACACGGAAATCAACTGCCGGCATGATCCGCGCTCCCGATCATCGTTACGACCGAGCGGTTCCTGGCATGTTCCGGCTGGTGCCGAGCGATATGAGAAAGAAGCTCGAAGTCGACTATGCTAGACCAGCCTCGGAACTGAAACATCACCGAACAATCAGCGCCATACTGCCTACTGACGGGCAGAATTTTCATATGACGTACACTTGCCGCAATATTAACTGCGATCAACCCAGAGTGGACACTGGCAAAACGGTTCATCGCGGTAGTCAAGTGTAAAGATCTGAACTGACTCACCTTTTTGACAGAGCGGTGTTGCCATATATTTGACAGGCATTACCCGCGCGCCCAGACACAGACGAAGCTCCGCGCCTTCATCGACCTGGCGAAACAGGTGCTGCGGCCCGGTCACTTCCGGGCCGCAGAATGAATGACTAGCGCTCGATCGTCTTATTCCAGCGGCTGTTCCACTCCGGCCGCTTGGCATTGATCGCATCCCAGTCCAGCGTCACCGCAGTCTTCATATAGCCGTGGAAAGCCTCCAGCTTCCTTTCCGCTTCCGGCGTCGTCGCCTTGGCTTTCGGGTTGGAGGGCACGATGTTGCCGGCGGCCAGCGCCTTGGACTGCGCTTCCGGCGAAAGAAGATAGGCGGCGAGCTTCTGTGCCAGCTCGGGCTCGGAATTATTGGCGATAACGCATTCCGCCACCATCAACATGACCGAACCCTCCTTCGGCTGGGCGTATTCCACCGGAATGCCCTTGCCCTGAAGCGTCGATACCCCGGTTGGCGTCAGCGGAAAGATGGCTGCTTCACCCGTCTGCACCATTTCCGAAATCTTGGCGGAGTTCGGAATATATTCAAGGACGTTCTTGCCGATCGTGTCAGGGAATTTCTCGAAGCCGGGCTCGACATTTTCTTCGCTGCCACCTTCGATACGGTTGAACATGAGAAAGGCGTGCAGCCCGAATGAAGATGTGGCTGCGGACTGGAAAACCACCTTGCCCTCGAATTTCGGATCCGCCAGATCCATCCAGGAGGTCGGCGCCGCCCAGCCGTTTTCGTCGAACATCTTCTTGTTATAGGCGAGGCCGGTCATACCCAGGTCAATACCCACCGCCATATCATCCTTCAGCCGTGCGCTGGAGGCGATCTCATTCAACTCAGGGCTTGGCTTCAGCTTTTGGCAAAGGCCCGCACCGATGGCGCGCACCATCACGCCGTCATCGAGGAACATCAGATGCATCTGCGGATTGTCCTTGGCCGCGGTCGCCTTGGCGAGAATATCGGCGGACGTGCCGGGTACGACGACGATCTTGACGTCATTCTCCTTCTCGAAATCGGGAAAGACGTCCTGCAGATAGGTGCGTTCGAAATTGCCTCCATTCATGCCAACATAAAGCGTCTTGGTTTCCGCCTGTGCGGCACTGGTGGTAAGCGTCAGCAGGGCGATGCCGGCGGCAAATGTGGTTCGATGATTGATCATTTATCAGACTCCCCTTTGTTGCGGCTCTTGGCTGTGCCCCGCACCCGAGCCGTGGATGGTGCGGTGGATAGATGCTCCCATATCCGTCGTGAAGCGCGTGATGGAGAAGGCTTCGATCGGCGTCGTGGTGCGACCGTCGCGCACGAGCTCCGCCAGCACCTCGCCGACACCCGGCGCGATCTGAAAGCCGGCGCCGGAAAAGCCGAAGGCGTGGATCAGGCCCGGCGTCGTCCGGCTAGGGCCGATCACAGGATTTCTGTCCGGCATCGCGCCTTCCGTGCCGCTCCAGAAGCGGATGGCATGGGCGCGCATGAGGCCGGGGAAAAGCGCTGCGGCGCGGTTCATGATGGCAAGCGGGCCTTCACCGCTCGGGCGCGAGAAATCAGCATCCACGAGCGGCAGCCCGCGTTCACCGCCGATGATGCAATTGCCGCGCTCGACCTGTCGGGCATAGACGCCTCCGCCCTCCATGCCGATATTGACAGTGAGCACGGGCGCCAACGGCTCCGTCACCACCATGGAGGGATAGATGCGAGTGAGCGGCACTGGCTCGCCGAACAGCGTGGCGAAATCGTCGGCCCACGCGCCGGCGCTGTTGATGACGATGCGAGCGGTGATATCGGTCCCCTCCCCCGACTCCAGCGCAAATCCATCGCCGTTGCGCGTAATGCCGGTCACCTGGCTGTTTTCCAGCACATGCACGCCGGCGCGGCGGGCTGCAACGGCGAAACCAGTCGACACGAGACGCGGATTGGCATGTCCGTCACCTGGACAGAACGAAGCGCCGACAATGCTGTCGCTCACAAAGCCGAAACGCCGGCGCAGCTCGCTGGGGCCGACGCGTTCCAGTTCAAGGCCGTAATCCGCGACTTTTGCCGCATAGGCTTCAAGGGAAGCCATGTCGGCCTCATCAGCCGCGAGCTTTAAATGACCGGAACGCAGATATTCCCCATCAATGCCGATCAGCTCTTTGAGGTGGGGCCAGATGGCATGAGCGCGCTGCGCGAGCGGCAATTGCTCGGGAGGGCGACCCTGCCGGCGCACGCCACCATAATTGACGCCGCTGGCCTGCGCGCCACAATAGCGCCGGTCGATCAGGGCGACATCCATACCGGCTGTCCGCAACGCCAGCGCGGCGGAGCTGCCGACGAGGCCGCCGCCGATAATCGCGACATCGACATTAAGACGCCTGTTCATTCCGCAGCCGTCCGCGCTCTTCCCGGTTTCAACGCCAGAGGCAAGGGTTTGACCGGTGCCTGAGCGCGCAGGTGACCCACAGCATCGACGCTCTTTGCGATTTCGCAGGCAAGAATTTCGGCCGCCGCCGCGCCGCAAAACCGCCCCTGGCAGCGGCCCATGCCGATGCGGCTGACAGCTTTCAGGCGATTGAGCTCGTCGAGCGCGAAATCGCGCACGGACTGGCGCAAGGTGCCAGCGCTCACCTCCTCGCACCGGCAAACGAGTGTTTCATCGGCGACACACTTCGCCCAATGCCCGGGATATGGAAAGGCCGCCTCCAGCACCTCGCGGAAACGGCCGATACGGCTGAGCCTTCGCTCCAGATCCGCCGCGCGCTCAAGCGCGTGCGGCAAACCACGATCCTCCAGGAGGGCCAGCGCCCCGCGCTCGCCGGCAAGCTCCGCCGCATCAGCTCCGGCAATTCCTGCGCCGTCGCCGGCAAGATAGACGCCTGCGACACTGCTGCGGCCGCTGATGTCGCGCTGCGGCAGAAAGGCGTTCTCGCGCGCGTTGAAGGAGAAGGCGCAACCGGCCAGATCGGCAAGCTGGGTTTCGGAGCGCAGCGACAGACCATACCCGATGCCGTCACAGGCGAGACTTCGCTCGCGTTCGCCTTGCCGCCAGCGGACGCCTTCCACACGTGTAACGCCTTCCATGGCGAGGTCCTCGATACCATAGTGAATGGCGACACCGCGCAACCGCAATTCAGCGGCGAAACGCATGCCGCGCAGCACGATGTCGGGGGCGAGCACCAGGCCGCGCAGAAGATGGTATTTGGCCATCAGCGGGGTGGCATCGAGCACGGCGGCGACATCGATGCCCGCTTTCATATATTGCCAGGCGACGAGATAAAGCAGTGGCCCCGAGCCTGCGAAGACGACGCGGCTGCCGATGGCGCAGCCCTGCGTCTTGAGCGCGATCTGCGCGCCGCCGAGCGTGAAAACACCGGGGAGTGTCCAGCCGGGAACGGGCAGCACGCGATCGCTGGCACCGGTCGCAAGGATGAGCCCGTCATAGGCGACCTCCCGGCTTACGCCCGCCAGCGCGATATCCGCCATGCCTTCGCGCAGGTTCCAGACGAGGGCCTGCGGCCAATAGTCGATGCGCCTGGCGAGCGCGGCGAAATCGCGGTGCAGCCGCTCCGCCTTCGGCGCTTCGGAGCCGTAGAGATCGCGGGTGCTGCGGCCATCGTCGACGAGCCGCTGGCGATAGATCTGGCCGCCGCAGGCCGGCGCTTCATCGACGACGAGCGGACGCAGGCCAGCGTTGGCAAGAGCCTCGGCGGCGCGTACGCCGGCCGGTCCCGCGCCGACGACGAGAGGTTGCGGACGGCCCGTCATGCGGCGGCTCCCGTGCCGGTGAAAATCTCCATGCCGGCGGCAAGGGGCGTCGTGCAGGCGCGGGCACGTTCGCCATTTGCGAGCGTCACCCAGCAATCCTGGCAAGCTCCCATCTGGCAGAAGCCTGCCCTCGGCGCGTCGGAAAATTCGCTTGAACGCACGGCTGTGCCCGCGGTGAGGACAGCGGTGAGCAAGGTGTCGCCTTCCCGCCCGACGCAGGGAGTGCCGTCAAGCGTAAAGGAAATCGGCCTGTGCTCGCTTCGGGCAATGCGGTGGAAGAGCTGCATCGCGCGCCTCACTTTTCGCCGACAAGGATTTTGTCGAGCCCGAACACGCGGTCGAGCACCAGCATGGCGATTGCGGTGAGCGCGATCATCAGGGCCGAAACGGCGGCCATCATCGGATCGATGGATTCGGTCGCGTACATATACATGCGCACCGGCAGGGTCACCGTCGCGGGAGACGTCACGAAGATCGACATGGTCAGTTCGTCGAAGCTGTTGATGAAGGCCAGAAGCCAACCGCCGGTGACGCCGGGCAGGATCATCGGCAAAGTGATACGGCGAAAGACGGTCCATCGCGAAGCGCCGAGCGTCATGGCCGCCTGCTCCGCGCTGCGGTCCAGTCCGGAAAGCGCCGCGATGACCAGGCGCAGCACATAGGGCGTGATGACGATGACATGGGTCAAGACCAGCCAGGTGAAGCTTCCGGTAACGCCGATAAGCGCAAAGAGCCTCAGGAAAGCCACGCCGAGCACGAGGTGGGGAATAATCAGCGGCGAGAGGAAAAGCGCGTTGAGCGCGTCGCGGCCGAAAAAGCGATAACGGTCGATGGCAAGCGCCGATGGAACCGCAATCGCAACCGACAGCGTTGCCGCAATGGTTGCAAGCCACAGCGAATTGCCAAAGGCAGTGATGAAATCGGGATAATCCAGAATGGCGCGAAACCAGCGCAGCGAGAAGCGAGTCGTGGGTATCGTCAGCGTGTTTTCGGGGGTGAAGGCGACGAGACAGATAACGACGAGCGGTGCAAGTACGAAGGCAATCACGGCCGTGTGGAAAAGGAGCGCAAGGGGACCGTTCTTCTGCATGGCACTCAACCCAGGGCTCTGCGTGCCCGGGCCTCGACGGCGCGGTTATAAGCAAGCATGATGACGAGATTGGCGAGGAGGACGATAATGGCGATCGCGGCGCCCATCGGCCAGTTCAACTCCTGCATATATTCGTCATAGACGAGCGTCGCCGCCATCTTGAGCCGCCGTCCGCCAAGCAGACCGGGGATGGCAAAGGCGCTGGCTGAAAGCCCGAAGACGATAAGGCTGCCCGAGAGAAGGCCTATGCTGACCTGCGGCATCACCACGCGCCGCAAGGCGGCAAAACGCGAGGCCCCGAGACTCCAGGCGGCCGTCTCCACCATGGGATCAAGCTTCTGCAGCGCGGTCCAGACCGGAATGACCATGAAGGGCAGCATGACGTGGACGAGCGCGATGACGATGGCCGTCTCCGTATAGAGCAGCCTGACCGGGCCGAGGGCCAGCACACCGAGTGCTGCGTTGACGAGGCCGGTGGAACCGAGCAGCATGCTCCAGCCAAAGGCGCGAACCACCACGGACACGAGGAGCGGCCCGATGATCACCAGGAGAAAGATGGATCGCCAGGGGCTTCGCATCCGCGACAGGATATAAGCCTCGGGCGCGCCGATCAGAGCGCACAGAAGCGTCGTCAGGAAGGCAAGGCGCAGCGTGCGCCAGAAGATCTCGAGATAATAGCTGTCTGAAAGGACACGTCCGTAATGGGCGAGCGTGTAGCTGTCGCCGATGCCGGTATCATAATTATAGGTGAGGAAGGACAGGATCACCGTCAGGACGAGCGGCACGAGGACAAGCCCGAGAAACAGCACTGCGCCGGGCGAGACGAGCAGCCAGGGTGCGGCGGGCGACCGGCTCATGACACGGTCCCGCCGGCTGAAGCTTCGATGCGCAGGCTTGCCGGCGCCCAGTCGATCCCGACGCGTTCGCCTTCCCGCGCCGGCTCCTCGCCATGGTTCGGCATGGAGACGACAATGACGCCCGCCGGGGTCTCTACATTGAAGAGCCAGTGCCCGCCAAGAAAGAACCGGCTGGCCACATTACCGTTGAGACGCCCTTCGCCGGCCTTGTGAAGAAGAAGCTTTTCCGGGCGGATCGACGCCGTCACCGCGGCGCCGGCAGGAAGATCCGCCGCCTCGCTTGGCAGCATTGCCCCTGCCACTTCCACCGTGCCGATGGGACCGTTGGGCCACCAGATACCCTCAAGCCGGTTCATCCTGCCGACGAAGGACGAGATGAAGGGCGTTGCCGGCTTCTCGTAAAGGCGGTAGGGCGCATCGACCTGCGTCATGCATCCAGCCTCCATCACAACCACGCGATCGCTGATCGAAAGCGCCTCGGCTTGGTCGTGCGTGACCATGATGGTCGTCGTGCCGACGCTACGCTGGATCCGGCGCAGTTCGAACTGCATTTCCTCGCGCAGCTTGGCATCCAGATTGGAAAGCGGCTCGTCGAGAAGCAGTACCGGCGGCTCTATGACGAGCGCGCGGGCAATGGCGACACGCTGGCGCTGTCCGCCCGAGAGCTGCCGCGGATAGCGATCCGCCATCCCGGCGAGATGGACGAGCGCGAGCATGTCGGCGACGCGGGTGTCCCGCTCGGCGCGCTGCACCTTGCGCATTTCCAGCCCGAAGGCGACATTCTGCGCGACCGTCATATGCGGAAACAGGGCGTAACTCTGAAAGACGATGCCGAGTCCGCGCCGGTTCGGCTTCTCGTGCGTGATGTCCCGCCCGTCGAGCGTGATGCGGCCGCTGGTCGGCTCGACCAGTCCGGCGATCATCTGCAGTGTCGTCGTCTTGCCACAACCGGAAGGTCCGAGCAGCGAGACGAATTCGCCCTTGGCGACGCTGAGATCAACGTCGCGAACAGCGGCCAACTCGCCGTAGAACTTGTTCACCTGCTCAAGCGTCAGGAAAGCCATGCACCCACCAACCGCACTTTGAAACTCTTCAAAGGAGGTCGCAGCGACCCGGGATAGTCAAATTAAAATTCCATTTAACAGAATTTTTCTTGACTTAATTCCGTTATATGAAATTTTGGATGATCAATGACCACACAGATTTCATTCCAGGCCTATATGAATCGATGACCGATCAAGATCGAGGACTGTCCAGCCTGCGCCGGGCTCTCACGCTCCTGCGCATCGTCGCAGGCGGTGATCCCGCCGGCATACGGCTGAAGGACATTGCCGGTACTGCCGGCTGCAGCCAGTCGACGGCGCATCGAGCGCTGCAGGATCTGATGGCGGAGGGCTTCGTCGAGCAGGTCGAGGGCGGGAAACGCTATCGTCCTTCGCTTGATTTCTTCGTGCTCGCCGCGCGGGCCGGACAAGCCGGCGGCATACGTGATCTCGCCCGGCCAGTGCTTCTGCGCCTTGCCACCACCTTAAGCGACACGATCTTCTTTCTGGTGCGCAACGGCTATGACGCGGTATGTCTCGACCGTGTCGAGGGGCCTTTCCCAATCCGGTCCTTTACCGGCGATATCGGCGGCAAGGTGCCGCTTGGCCTGGGCCAGGGCAGTCTGGCGATCCTCGCCCATCTGCCCGAGGCGGAACAGGAAGAAGTCATCCGTTTCAATATTCCGCGCCTCATCGATCGCGGTTTCCTCGACGAAGCGGGCTTGCGCGCGGCCATCGCCACGGCGCGTGAACAGGGCTGGGTCAATCTCAATACCGGCCTCATCCCGGGTATGGCTGGGGTGGGCGTGCCGGTCATCGACGCGCAGGGACGCCCGGTCGCCGCGCTCAGCGTCGGCACGCTGGCCGAACGGCTCGGTCCGGAACGCCTGCCCAGCGTGGTGCGCATCCTCAAGACCGAGGCGATGAATCTCGCCGCCGGCCTCAATCCCTTCGACGTCTCCTTGCGCTATCCGCTGCGCAGCCTGAGCAACATCCGCCCGTGAGGCACAGACATTGTTCCGCTGCCTTGCGGCGTCAGTTGCACACATAATCGGGACCGTGTTTTCGGCACCGTCGGCGGGTGGTCCGGCAGGAAACGAGCATGCCGCGCTGAAGCAGCATTTCCTCGGTATCGCGCTGGCCGAGACTGAAGCGGCCCATCGCCAACGGGCGAGGCAGCAGACAGCCGGATCGGGCTGGCTGGCCTGCTGGTCCAGTTCAGAATGCGGCGATCTCGGGAGCGCGATTATCGAGTCGCAATTCACTTGGGGAAATTCCGAACTGCTTGCGGAAACAGGTCGCGAAATACTGACTCGACGAGAATCCGCAGTCGAACGCCACTTCCGTGACCGACCTCCCGCCATTGGATGCCAGCATCTGACGCGCGGCCGCGAGCCTGATCATCTGCAGGTAGCGCGACGGCGTCATGTTGGTGAGCGAGAGGCAATGTTTGGAGAACTGGGTACGTGAGAGGTTGCACTCCGTGGCCATGTTCTCCAGCGTCCAATCGTCGTCCAGCGCGTGCCACAGCCGGCGCAGGAAGATCTCGACCGTGCGACGCGAGGCCGCCAGCGAGTGGTCGAGTTCCGGCTGCTGCGCCTCCAGCTGGTCCTTGAACTGCAGCAGCATCATCGAAATCAGCAGCCGCAGCCGCGTCTCGCCGCCGTCGATATCGTTGCTCGCCACGATGTCGGCGATGTTCATGAAGCTGCGCGCAACCTCGCGGGAGGCTGTGTACCAGGGCTGTTCGTTCATGGAGAGAAGTTCGGTCAGACGGGTCTGGTCACGCTCGGGCCAGGCGATCCAATCGGGCCACAACCATCGCTCGTGCGGCCGGCGCACACCCATGTCGAACAATACCCAGACGATCTGGCTCGGAGCCACAAACGGGTTGCCGAATGCATGCAATTGCCACGGCCGCACGACGAACATCTGGCCTTCCTGCAGTTCGTGGCGCTGGCCGTCAAGCGTGAGCGTGAGGGTGCCACGCGCGAGATAGGCGATCTTGACGCCTTCGTTGCAGTGCTCCTTCAGCCCCCAGTCCTGCGGACGCGTGGCGTCCCACCCGCCGACCGAACAGACCTGCGGCAGTGCGTCGCCCAGATCGCGGCCCGGATAGCCGCGGCGCGTCCAAGCGCTCAGGGTCACCTTTCCCTCCAGCGAGGCGTTGTGCAAATCCTTGCAATTGCCGGCATAAAGCAGCGCCCCCGGCTCACGGAACACCGCCGGCCGCGCAACCGCGCTCGCCTTTTCCAGATTCGTCATCGACACCTCCTCCCGATGTTCGATTTTTACCACTTGCCGATTTTGAACGCGCGCCACGCACAGTTGGGCAATGCTGTCCTTATCGGCATCGGGTTTGAAGTTGATGTGGATGGATGCGAAAAGTCAATGTATTCGATCTGCTCATCCGGGAAGGACAGGATGATTTTGCAAGCGATGAAGCTCACGGGGGTCGCAGCTGAGGAGCACGAGAAAAACATGGCCGGACGTTCAAAGTGAAATTCGAACACCGGTTTTGAACAAGGGGCACAAAGCCCGGGGGGAGGAGAATGCAGGTCGGTATCAATCTGTTGTGCCTGGCGGGGTTCATCACCGAGGCGCATCTGCCGCAGATCAGGCGCCTCAAGGAGCTTGGGTATGACGGCGTTGAAGTGCCCGTCCTCAAAGGGGATCCCGCGCATTATGCCCGGCTGGCGAAAGAGCTCGACGCGCTCGGCCTGCGCCGTACATCGACCTCAATCGTTCCTTCTCCCGATGCAAACCCGCTCAGCGGCGACCCGGACGTGCGCCGGCGCGGGCGTCAGTATCTCGACTGGATCATGGAGTGTTCCCTCGCGCTTGGATCGGAGTGCGTAGGCGGACCGTTCCATGCCCCGATCGGGTGCTTCACCGGAACAGGCCCCAGTGTTGACGAGATCCGCTATGGCGCCGAGGCACACAACCGCATGGCCGAAACGGCGAAGGCAAACGGCATCTATCTCAGCCTGGAGCATCTCAACCGCTTTGAGACGCATTTCCTGAACACGATGGCGCAGGCCAAGGCCTACGTCGCGGCGGTGGACCACGACGCCTTCAGCATCATGTACGATACGTTTCACGCGAATATCGAGGAGCAGAAGCAGCCCGCCGCGATCGCGACGATCGCCGGCCACATCGGCGTGCTTCATGTTTCCGAGAATGATCGCGGCATCCCGGGCCGTGGGCATATCGATTTCCCCGAGATCTTTCGCGCCATCCGCAAGACCGGCTTCGACGGCTGGGTGACCGTGGAGGCCTTCGGCGGCGGCCTCCCGGAACTGGCGGCGGCAACGCGCGTCTGGCGCCCGCTCTTCCCCGATTACGACACCCTTTTTGCGGAATCGATAGACTTCATACGCACCCGGTGGGACGCTGCCGCATGATCAGTACCCCGGCCATTGAAATGCGCGGTATCGGCAAACGCTTTCCCGGCGTTGCGGCGCTCAATGACGTAAGCCTTGTTTGCCATGCGGGAGAGGTTCACGCGCTTGTCGGCGAAAACGGTGCGGGCAAGTCCACATTGATCAAAGTTCTGTCCGGCGTCTACCAGCCTGACGACGGCGAGATTGTAGTGGATGGAAGCGCTGCCCGCTTTCGCCACCCCGTCGATGCGCTTCATGCCGGCATTTCGGTCATCTATCAGGAATTCTCGCTCCTGCCGGAGCGCACGGTCGCGCAGAACATCTTCCTCGGCCGTGAACTGGCCCGCAACGGCATGCTCCGCCAGGCGGCCATGCGCGCGGAAACACGCCGCGTCCTCGACATGTTCGGCGCGGGCAAACGCATCGATCCGGATGCGCTGGTTGTCGATCTCGACGTGGCTTCGCAGCAGATGGTCGAGATCGCGAAGGCCATCGCATTGAATGCCAAAGTGCTGGTGATGGATGAGCCGACAGCCGCGCTCAACGAAGCCGAATGCCGCAAATTGTTCGAGACCGTCGATGCCCTGCGCGCCCATGGAACCGCCGTCATCTACATAACCCACCGCATGCGGGAAGTTACGCGCCTGGCGAACCGGGTGACCGTGCTCAAGGATGGCGAAATAGCCGCGCGTTTCGAGACCGTGCCGCAACCGGCTGCGATCGTGCGCGCGATGGTGGGTCGCGACATCGCCGATTTCTATGCACCCTTCGCCCAGCCGGACGAGCTAGGCGCGACGATTCTGGCCGTCCGCGGCGGCGGCAACGCTGCGCTGCGCGACATCAATTTCGAACTCAGGGCCGGCGAGATCCTGGGCTTCGCCGGGATCCAGGGTGCCGGGCGGGTGGCGCTTGGAATGGCGATCTTCGGCGCACTGCCCTTTGAGACCGGCGCCATGACGCTGGCCGGCGAAAGCGTGCGTTTCATGCATCCGCGCCAGGCCATCCGGGCCGGCATCGGGCTCTTGCCGGGCGACCGCAAGGGTGAGGGGCTGGCCTTGATGCAGTCTGTGCGCGACAATGGCATGCTCACGTCGCGCGCCCTTGGATCCCTGGCCGCGAGCCACAAGCGCAACAGGTTCGCCGATCTTGGCCGGATGGACGCACTATTGGACCGCATGGAGGTCAAGGCCGCCTCTTACGAGCAGGAGATCCGTCTGCTTTCCGGCGGCAATCAGCAGAAGGCCATTCTTGCCCGATGGCTCTCACTCGAACCCAGAGTGCTCATCTTCGTCGAGCCCACACGCGGCATTGACGTAAATGCCAAGGCCCGGATCTACCATCTGATGCGCGATCTGGCGCGGGCGGGCGCGGGCATCATCATGATCTCGTCGGACCTGCCGGAGGTGATCGGCGCGGCTGATCGCATTCTCGTCATGCGGGAGGGTGCGATCGTTGCGGAACACGGCCGGGGCGCCAGCGAAACCGCCATCATGCTCGATGCCACCGGCGAGAAGGAGGCCGCGGCATGAGTGATGCCACGGTGGGACAGGTGCCGGCCACCCGGCCCAGATTTCACTTCGACCGGTGGGCGCCCGCGCTTCTGCTAATGGCTGCCGTGGCGATCTATGTCGCCGCTTGCGTGATGACCGGCCAGACGCAATATCTCAACTGGAGCAATCTGCTCGCGGTCGTCGGTCGTTCCATTGCACTTGGGATCACGGCGATCGGTCAGACCTTCGTGATCCTCGTCGCCTCGATCGACCTCTCGGTGGCGAGCCTGATTTCGGCGACCGCCGTTCTGGCCTCCGTTATCATGAATGGCGCCCCGACCATGATCGTGCCCGCGGTTGCTGCCGCGCTCGCGCTCGGTGTGACGGTCGGGCTTGTCAACGGGCTGATCATCACCCGTCTCGATGTGAACCCGCTGATCGCCACGCTTGGCGTGAGCCTTGTGATCCAGGGCTGTCTATCGGCCTTCGTTTCCAATTTCGCCGGGTCGGTGCCGCCCGAGTTCCAGTTCTTCGCCTATGGCAATTTGGCAGGCATTCCCTTCGCCATCCTGTTCTTTTTCGCGCTGGCAATTGCCGCCTTCCTCGTCCTGCGGTTCACCCGCTTCGGGTCAAACATCTATGCCGTCGGGGGCAATCAGGATGCCGCGCATTTTGCCGGCATCTCGACGCGGAAGGTGATCGTCATCACCCATGTCATCTGCTCGCTCTGCGCGACACTGGCAGGGCTCTATCTCGCCAGCCGGCTGCGCTCCGGCGCTCCGTGGATCGGCGCAAACGGCGTTTACGATCTGGAATCGATTGCCGTCGTGGTGATCGGCGGCACCGTCCTGGCAGGTGGACGAGGCGGCATCTGGGGCACTGTGGCGGGCGTGATGATCTTCTCGCTGATCGACTCGATCTTCAACGTGCTCGGCGTGGATGCCTTCGTAAAGCAGGTGCTTCGCGGCGCCATCATTGTTGCCGCCGTCGCTTTATATGCAGCCCGCTCAAGGAGGATCGTCGGATGAGCGACCAGATCCTCTCCACCACGCCGAAAGCCGCACACACGCGCCGCCTGCCGCAGGTCAATCCTGTCTATTTCATCCTGGCGGCCCTGATCGTGGCGATCATCTTGAACAACCCGGCCTTCGCGGAGCCTGCCGGCTACATGAACTTCCTGAAGCGGGCCGCGCCTCTCGCCATTCTTGCCGCGGGCCAGCTCTATGTAATCGTTTCGGGCGGCTTCGACCTGTCCGTAGGCTCCCTCATCACGCTCGTGGTGGTCGGGTCGTCGATGCTGTTGAACAATGATCCGAACGCGACATGGTGGGTGATCCCGGTCATGTTCGGCATCGGCTTGGCCGTCGGTCTGATCAACGGGCTGGTGGTCTGCTACCTCAAGGTGCCGTCGCTGATTGCCACGCTCGGCATGATGATCACGCTCAACGGCTTTGCCTTCATGTGGTCGGGAGGAGCTCCGCGCGGATACCTGCCCGACAGCTTTCGTTATTTCGGCCGCGTCAACATCATGGACGTGCCGCTGATCCGAATGCTCCCTGTGGCTTTGATCGTGCTCATCACGGTGGGCTTCGTGCTCAACTGGCTGATGCACCGTACCAATCTGGGTCGAATGATCCACGCCATCGGCGACAACCCCCGTGCGGCGCAGCTTGCGGGTGTGCCCGTCAACCGGGTGCGCATCATCGCCTTCGTCGTTTCCTCGCTCAGCGCGGTCGTCACAGGCATTCTGCTCGGCGGTTTCGCCGGTGTCTCGACCGATGTCGGCACGGGCTACGAGCTGCAGGCGATCACAGCGGCCGTGCTCGGCGGCGCGCAGCTTCTGGGCGGGCGCGGCTCCGTGCCGGCCGCCATTGCAGGCGCGCTTACATTGACCGCCATTTTCACGCTTCTGAATTTCTTGAGCCTGCCGCAACCCGTCCGGCAGGTCGTTCAGGGGCTCATCCTCATCGTGGCGGTGGCCCTTGCCATGTACCGCCGCAAACGAACCGGGCAATAGCCCACAATCATCATCGAAAGGGAGGAAACACGATGAAGAAATTCCTGTCACATGCGCTTGCAGCGAGCATGGTGCTCGCCGCGTCGAGTGCTACGATTGCGCAAAATTTCAATGATCCGGAGGAGTATGCGCGCCAGCTTGAGCAACTCTCAATGGCGCCGAATGGGCCGGAAGGAAAGCCGTGGGTGCAGTATCTGGTGGACAAGATGGCCGACACGGCGAAGTACGCCAAGGAAGGCCCTCACACCGTCTGCTTCTCCAATGCGGGCGTTAACAATCCCTGGCGGGTGGTAGGCTTCACCAACATGACGCAAGAGGTTGCCCTGCATCCGGAAATCGGCAAGTTCGTTCATGTTGACGCGGAAGGCTCCGACGACAAGCAGATCGCCGACATCGCCGACCTTTTGGCAAGCGGCAATTGCGACATCCTGATCGTGTCGCCCAACACCACGGCCGCACTGACACCCGCTGTCGAGGCTGCCTGCAAAAAGCTGCCCGTCATCGTCTTCGACCGCGGCGTGCAGACCGACTGCCCCGTTACCTTCATCCATCCCGTCGGCGGCTACGGCTTCGGCATACAGGGGGCCCAGTTCATCGCCGACAATGTCAAGCCAGGCGCAAACGTGCTGATGCTGCGCATCCTGCCTGGCGTCGATGTGCTTGAAACCCGCTATTCGGCAGGCCGCCGCATCCTCGATAACGCCGGACTGAACATTGTTGGCGCCGAATTCACCGACGGCGACAATGCCAAGACCAAATCGATCGTGGAAGATTATCTCCAGCGCGGCAGCATTGACGCCGTCTGGATGGATGCCGGCGCGACGGCGGTTGCCGCCGTCGAAGCTTTCGAGGATGGCGGCCACGATATCCCTGTCTTCGTCGGGGAGGACCAGCAGGACTTCCTGCAAAAGTGGCGCGCGCTCGACATGAAGGCGATTGCCCCGACCTATCCGACCTATCAATGGCGTACGCCGATCATCGCGGCGGTAAGGATCCTCAAGGGTGAAGCAGTTCCTGGCCCCGAGTGGGTGCTGCCGCAGCCGGCTATCACCCAGGAGACGCTGGACACGTACATCAACGACAAGATGCCGCCGCTGCACTACGCGATGTGCGGTTGCCAGGATATGCCCAATTATCCGGTCGCGTGGGGTGGAGTTAAATAATCAGCGATCGGGTCGGGGCGAGTTTAAGATCGTCAAGACGACTACACGAAGAGACGAGCATGCCAACCGGCCGCACATGGCTCACCTGGCGGTGGACGTGTGCAGCCGGATGGTTGCCGGCTTCCACCCTGACGATGGGCGACATCCCGGCTATCCACCAGTCTGTGTGGTCTACAGCTCGGCTTGGCTCAGAGAAATCGAGCGCACGCATCGGAATCGGATCCGTGCAACTCCACAGGCGTCGGAAGACACCGCTGGTGCGTGTAATCTTGCCATTCACATCGACTGCAGGTTCATCAGCGCCTGCAATCCAGTCTTCAAACGCATCGACCGCATCCTGAAATGTGTTGTGCAGATAAATCGGCGCATGACTTTCATGAACTTGTCGGTTACCGGCCTACTTAGGTCCGGACTTCAATTCAAGCCACGGGTCTCCTGATCCTGCTCGCAACAATCGTACAATCGCGACCTTCCGATTTGGCTTTCAGCAGCGCAGCATCGGCGCGCGTAACGAGCGTATCCACCGAGCCTCCCTCCGGAGACGCGGCGACACCAACTGATACTGAAACTGTACCCAGGAGGCGACCGGCATGGGAGAGTGCAGCGCTGCTGATCTTCTGGCGTAATGTCTCAGCCAGTTCGACGCCTTCTTGTTCGCCAAGGCCCGGCAGCAGCGCAGTGAACTCCTCTCCACCGAAACGGTAGGGATTGCCGACCGGCCCCACTGTTTCACGAAGAATCTGCCCGACATACTGCATGACCATGTCTCCTGCGTCATGGCCGAACTCATCGTTAAAGCGCTTGAAATGGTCGATGTCGATCATCAGACACGCGAGCGGCTCGCTGGGATGACCCTGAGCCCGCTGTTGCAGCGTTTCATCCAGGTAACGGCGGTTGAAGAGACCCGTAAGCGGATCGCGGTTGGCAAGCGCGGTCAACTTTTCCTGCATTTGAAGATTTGCAATAGCCAAGCCAAGGTTTTCCGCGATCAGCTCAAGATAAAGCCTTGACCCACCGAGCTCAAGGGCCTCCTCCCCGCGCTCCTCCAAATAGAGAAGCCCGATTATCTCGCCCTGGGCCGTCAGCGGAACGCATAGAGCCGTTACGGCTGTGCCGTCCAGATGTTGGCACGGCACGTCGTGTTCGTTCTCCCGGCTCATATGGGGCCGGCCACGGCGCAATCCCCAGCACGAAGTTGCAGGGAAGGCTGCTGCCGAGTGTCGAGGCTCCAGCCACAGGCCGGCGCGCGTCAGCGATGTTTTGCTTTCATTAAGCATGTAAAGGCTGCCAGCGATGTCGGGAAAGATCTGAGGACCAAAGCGCACGACAACACCTGCAAGCTCCTCCTGGCTCCGACATGCCTGCACACGATGCATCAACTGCAGGATGAGATCCTTTGTGTGCTGATCCGCCCTTCTTTCAGCATCGAGCCGATCACGCTCGATACCGTTTGCGCGAAAGATCTGGATAGCCTCGTTCATCTCGCCAATTTCATCACGGCGGCGGTCGACGGGAACTTCGACCGAATAGTCCTGCTTCGCCAGCCTGCCGACGATCCCGGTCATGCGCATGAGCGGCATCGCGACCCGCCGCCGCAAGATGAAGTAAAGCACAGACAGAAACAGGGCCCCCGTCAATCCCAGCATGATCTTTGCGAGGAGGCTCCACCAGTCGCTACGGGATCGCGCCGCCTCAAGCTGAGAAGTGGTCCGCGCCGCAATCAGATCACGAAAATGGGCGACAGAGGCCAGAAGCGCTTTTTGGAGCCTTTCGTGTTCCGATCCGAAGACCAAATCCTGCGCCGCGCTCTTGTCTCCGCCTTGAAAGGCCTGGATGGCAGCTACTTCGATCTTATCGAGTTCCTCGGAATCCTTCCCAATTTCGCTCAGCGCTTTGGCTTCTCCAGACGATAGTCCCTGAGATGAGAGCTTGGCTGCGGCTGCCTCCAGGCGCCGCTCCGTTTCCTCGTCAGCATGAAACGCTTGCAGGTGACGGTCACCGCCCCGCATCACGTAAAGCCGCGCGTCGTCGCCGCGTACCTCTGCTCCCAGAGCGAGCTCTTCCACCAGCGTATCGAGTGCCAGATGCTCCGCCACCGCCGATCGTTCCTCGACGGCGCTGCGGGACGACATGATGAAGGAAGCTCCTGAAAGAGCCGTCAAAGCCAGGGTGATGCCATAGGCCCAATTGGTGATGACGCTTATTCTCATTTTCTCATCATACCAGTCGCCGCTTGAGGGAAATTAAAGAAAAGCCCGACATATGAGGGTATGCACAGCTTCATCGAAGGCTCTCTTATTTGTTAGCCTTGACCACGGTCAACGAAAAACACCAAGCGGATCTACGGGTTCACGCCCCTGGAGCGGCTCATGCCCCGGCATGCCGCGACGCAGGGACGTCAACCTGACGGTTGCCGCTCATATCCTGCGCCATAGCTTTGCGTCCGTTGCCGCTGATCTCGATTATTCCGATAGCACCATCGGGCAATTATCGGTCACGCCGGCAAGATTACCACCAACCGCCACACCCATAGGCTTGATAGTGTTCGGGTTGCCGGGCAGACATCGTATCAAAGGAAATCCATCGCCAGGTGTTTAGGATTGTGGCAGCCTGGGCTGCTTATCGCCCGCCGACATTTTCCCATCTTTGCCGCCAAAGGTGGCATTCTTTGAGGTAGACTCTCGCCCCCTGGTTGTTGCAATAATGGTGACGGGCATGGGGGACAACAATGAAATCGACAGCGCTGTTGCTAAGTGCAGCCATGGCCTTATCCGGCTGCACGACGAATTCGGCTATCACAAACAAGGATCTCACTGGCAAAAGCACGAACGCTCTTTGTCGAGATCTCGCTACGGAAGCCGACCACAACAATCGGCTGAAAATCGCGAACCTTCTCGTTCGCCGCGGCGCGACCGTTGAAAAGTGTCAACGGCTCATTGCAACTGACAACTCCATCGCGGCTGGAATAGCAGTGGCGACTGTTGCTGGCGCTGCAGGGGCCGCAGTTCACAACGGCTACGGCGGAGGATATTATCCCCGGCACCCAAACTACGGCTCTTACGGGGTTGCTTGGGATCAATTCTACAACCAGAACTATCAGCTAATCTGGCGGTGCCGGGACCGATCCACCGGACGCTTCGTCTATGACTACCGGTGCGCTGGCCAGCCGATGTTCGACGGAACTTGGCCGGGCTGGAGCGTATGAGACTGATCTTTTTGCTTTGAGCCAATGGGGCGCCTGGGGTTGTAAAATTGTCGAAGGCAAAGACCTGGTTCTTTGGCGTTGTGGCGCTGTTCCTGATAGGCAAGCTTTTTGGCGCCGACGAGCCTAAGAAGGATTCGCGGCCGGTCGAGCCGGTTATTGCCCAGCCACCTTCCCCTCAGCCTCGGCAGCCGCTTGCGTTCGTACAATCCACTTCCCCGCGTTTGGCGGACCAGTTTTCCATGGTCGATCGAGACCCCTTGTCGGCAAGCACGTCTTCACCACCAGACGCGTCAACATGCGCGCAGATCCCAATACGTCATCGGCGGTCATTCAGACCATCAATGCCGGACAAACCGTCCTAGTTCAGAATAAGCGGTCGGATTGGTTCAGCATCTCATATCGGAACCGGACGGGATGGGTTTACGGTTTCTATGTCTCAGAGACCCCTCCACCGAAGCCGGCGCCAAAAGCGAAGCCCCGATCGCCGGCACCTCCTGTGGCGGCCAGGCTGCCTGCATCTCGCCGGTCCGGTGACGCCGTACGATCTCCTTATGTCGGTACCTGCGATTGCCCATACGACCTTATGCGCAACGGCCGACTGTGCGGGGGTAGAAGCGCATACAGTCGCCCAGGTGGACGCAACCCGGTTTGCTACTTTTGAGAGGAATAGGACAATGAGCATCTTCTACACCGTTGAAGCCATCATATCGGGCGCGATGCTCCTGTTCACGCTTTGCCTGCTGATCAAGTTTTGGTGGGAGCAATAGACTATCCATATACCTCCCCTTGCCAGATTCAGTCGGCAGCACCGGACGCAGCCCGCGTCAGCGCGCATTGATGCGTTCTGACTGCAAGAAATGGGTGGCCTTGGCTTTACAGGACGCTACGGCGTGGAATGGTTTCCTCGCCTGCTCGGGCTCAAACACACCTTCGGCCTGGATTTCATTGAACCCAGAGACCCCGCGTTGAACGACCCGGAGAACATGGTTTGGGCTGATCGCGAAATGAAGAGGCAGTAATCTTCATCGACTCCAAAAGGAACGCGATGGATTAAGTGCGCCGCCGGCAAAGGCGGCACACTATCAAATGCATTGAAAGAACTTAATATCAGTTCGCATTTCTCTCCATCCTGAGGTTTCTATTACCTCGAACGAGGTCGTCGCAATAAGTATGCTCAGCCTCTATGACGGCCATCAAGATTATATATGGTACGAGCCCAAAATCGTCTCTTTTGGCCATTTTATGCAACTCCCGCAAAATGTCTGCAATGTATAATAGTCTATCTTCTTTAAGGTCTCTGAGCGTCATAATGTTTCCCCCACATCGATTAACCTTCCACAGACAATCAACATTAGAGTTTTTATTATTTTCGAATTCAACTAGTTGCTTGAAATTGCTGGTCTCACAGTTAATTCTAATATAATAATCAATAACCTGCGCATATATGCATATTGCAGATTGAGAGAAAAAAGGAACCGTCCCTGATCGCGCTCCGCTTGCTCCTCAAGGCAGTAAACGTCGGCGTTGCTATGCAAAAGAACTGGCGCGAGAAAACGTATCGTTCGCGTTCAAAGATTTGGCACCCGCCGAATATTGGTCTTGTACGATCAGCAAATCCGGCATCCGAAAAATTCGGCTTCGAGGGGAAGCTTCATGGGGCGCCCACCGATCTTTGAGGCGAACTGTAATCTCGCTTTCAACGCTCGCATCAACTGCCGGCGGCAGCGTAAACCTGCCCAGATGGCGCAACCCCTCATTGCCGGTCCGAAGGTCATTCTGATCGACGAATCGTTCCCGGCCTTAGACATCCACTCGCGGCATCTCATGCAGAACGCGGTCCTGCGGCTTTGGCAGGAAGAACACCGCGCCGTCGTGATGATCGCACACGACCTCGAAAAGGCCATCGCGCTTGGACGCAAGCAGCAAAAAACTTGCCGCCCGGCCTTGTACTCCAGCCTCTCCCCGCCCAAATCTAGGCCAACCCGCTGGTCCGGGCCCCTCTGGCAGGCGCCCCGGCGCGCTTGTGATGTCGGACCGTTTTCCGACAACGCACGCCGGTGGAGACATCTCCCGTGGATATATCGCTTCTGTTCATCGACTGGCTGGGCAAGCCTGTCTGGATGTGGCTCAGCTTTTTTGCTCTCGTCATCGTCGTCCTCTCCTTTGACCTTGGAGTCCTACACAAGGAAAACAAGGAGATCGAGGTCGGCGAGAGCATAATACTCTCCACCCTTTATATCTCGCTCGGTATCGCCTTCGGCGGTTGGGTCTGGTGGTATCTCGGCGCTGATGCTGGCCTTGCCTACATGACCGGCTTCGTTGTCGAAAAGACCCTCGCGCTCGACAATGTCTTCGTCATCGCGCTGATCTTCTCCTTCTTTGCCGTCCCGCGCCTCTACCAACACCGGGTATTGTTCTGGGGCATCCTCGGCGTTCTCGTCCTGCGCGCCATCATGATTGGCGTCGGCGCGACACTGGTCGCCGAATTTTCATGGCTGCTCTACGTCTTTGCCGCCTTCCTGGTAATCACGGGCCTGAAAATGCTGTTTATGAAGGAAGCGGAGCCGGACATCGCAAACAATGCGCTGGTGCGCTTCATGCGCCGCCGTTTCAACGTGACGGAGACCCATCACGGCGAACAATTCTTCATCCGACAGGCAGATCCCAAAACCGGCAGGCTCGTCTGGTTCATCACGCCCCTGTTCATGGCGCTCGTCCTGATCGAGGTTGCCGACGTGATCTTCGCCGTCGACTCGGTACCCGCCATCTTTGCCATCACCACCGATCCTTTTCTGGTCTATACGTCCAATATTTTCGCCATTCTCGGCCTGCGCGCGCTGTACTTCGCACTTGCCGCAATGATTCATCGCTTCCGCTACCTGAAGCCGGCACTGGCCGTGGTCCTCATCTTCATCGGTTCGAAAATCTTCGTCGCCGATCTCCTGGGCCTCGAAAAGTTCCCGGCAGCCCTGTCGCTTGGCATTACCTTTGGCATTATCATCAGCGGCGTCATCTGGAGCCTCGTCAAGACGCGCAGTGAAAAGGTGGCTGCATGACAACACAACCGGCCAAGGCGATGAAAAGCATGGAAGGCAGCCAAGGGCCGAAGGGCCCAGAATGTGGTGGCAGCACCTCAGCTCATCTGCAGCAACTGAGCGAGGAGGCTGCCCGCAGGGGCAGCCTCTCCATCGCCGAAATGATGGAGACGATTGGAACCTCCAGCATCGCCTTTACCATCCTTGTTCTGGCTCTGCCTGCCCTGACGCCGATCCCAGGTCCCTTCGGCATGCTGTTTGGAACCTGTCTGGCGATTGTTTCGCTCCAGATCATTGGCGGAGCCCGGCACCTGAAATTTCCCCGCTTCGTCGCCCGCCGCCGAATGTCAGCAGAGACGATCGCGCTCGTTGTGCGCTACACCGCACCTGGCATTTCATGGATCGAAAGACTGCTCCGTCCTGGTCGGCTGCCAAGGCTCACAGGCCCGGCAGCCCAGAAGCTTCTCGGCATCCCTGTCCTTCTGCTCGCCATTGCCATCGCGTTGCCGATCCCCTTCGGCAACGTCCTTCCGGTCATCGCCCTGGTCGTCATCGCCACGGCCTTGCTGGAGCGCGACGGGCTGGCAGCAACGGTTGGTCTCGGCCTGTCCGTGCTCGCAATCAGCGTGACAGTCGGCCTGCTCTACGGTGCGTATGCTGCCACTAGCTGGATTGCCACATGATTTATGCAGGGCGGCATTCGCGGCGCTCAAGCGTTCCGATTGGCCAGCATACCGGCGCTCGCTGGCGCTTCAACTTCGACGATGGCGGTTCGCTCCGCGATTAAGCTGATGCGTATCAGCGACGCTCGGATCGTCGAAGCGCTGGGTTATTCCAAAACACCGGATCGGTCGGCCCCTTACCCGAGTAACCGCCGTATGGCGGCGCTGCGGCCAAAACCGGTGGATCACTAGGGAAGGCGAGCCAAGGCATCGGACCGCGGAGTGCCGACATTGCCTGCTGCATCAGTTGAAGCCGATGTGGGCAAGCGGACTACCTGTTTGAAGGAGGTGACGTGCAAGCGACGCCGTTATTTGCTCTACATGGGTTATTCACTGCGCAGCGAAAATGATCGATGCACATGCAAACTGGTAGCGAGTTCGAAAAAGCAAAAATCAATCTTGGACGCGCCGATCAGCACGCTCGAGATGGTTCCCCGCACCGAGGTTTCATTGGTCGAAGTGGAGGCTTTCTCTCCCTGGCAGAACCGGTGCCGCGCGTGCCGCCGTCATCTCTGCAGAAAACGCTCCGCGAGCCGCGCCCACAGCGCCGCACCGACCGTCAGGCTGCCATCGGCGAAATCGTATTGCGGGCTGTGCAGGGTGGCCGAGTTCATGCCGTTGCCGAGGCGCAGAAAGCTTCCCGGCCTGTGTTCGAGGAAATAGGCAAAGTCCTCGCTGCCTGGGATAAGGGGACAAGTCGAGACCTTGTCGACACCGATCAGTTCTTCCGCTACGGTGCGGGCAAAGGCCGTCTCAGCTTCGGAGTTCACCACGACCGGATAGCCGCGCTCGTAGCCGATCTCGATGGTGGCGTCATGCCCCTCGGCGATCGAGCGGGCGAGCTTGATGATACGCGCTTCGAGCAGGCCGCGGATCTTGGGCTCGAAGCAGCGCACACTGAGCGCGAGCTTCGCATATTCTGGAATGACGTTGACCGCCTCACCGGCGTGGATCGTGCCGACGGTTACAACGGCCGTCTGGGTCGGATCGACATTGCGCGAGACGACCGTCTGTAGCGAAACGACGAGGTTGCAGGCGACGACGACAGGGTCGACCGTCAGGTGCGGGCGTGAGGCATGGCCTCCCTTGCCTCTGATGGTGATGTTGACCGTGTCGGACGAGGCCATCATCGGGCCCGAGCGCAGCAGGAGCGAGCCTTCCGGCGCGCCCGGGTGGTTGTGCAGGCCGAAGATCGCATCGACCGGGAAACGTTCGAAGAGCCCGTCCTCGATCATATTCTGCGCGCCGCTGGGCTTGCCGTTTTCTTCGGCTGGTTGGAAGATCAGCGTCACGGTGCCGTCGAAGCGGCGGGTCTTGGCCAGATACTCCGCAGCACCCAGGAGCACAGTCGTGTGTCCGTCATGGCCGCAGGCATGCATCTTGCCGGGCGATTTGCTGGCATAGGGAAGTCCGGTATCTTCCATGATCGGTAACGCATCCATGTCAGCGCGAATGCCGATGCTCTTCCTGCTCGTGCCATTCGTCAGACGTGCGATGACACCATGGCCACCCACCTTTCGCGTCACTTCGTAACCCCAGCCTTCAAGCATTTCGGCAACGAAGCGCGCGGTTTCGACTTCTTCCAGAGAAAGTTCCGGATGCGCGTGCAGATGCTGGCGCGTCGCCTTCAGCTCGGCCTCCATCGGTTCGAAATCGGAAACGCGGGCGTATTGATTGTCGTTGAGCATGAGACCGTCCGGGAGAGATGGAAAGGGAGCGCCGGCCAAATGAGCCGCGCCAAGTCGGGAAGGATTCGGAATTTTAGAGGAATCGGGACAGGAAGGCCTGTGTACGTGGATGTTGCGGATTGCCGATAACGTCCTCGGGCTTGCCCATCTCGATAAGGTGGCCGCCATCCATGAAGACCACGCGGTCGGCCGCCTCGCGGGCAAAGCTGATTTCGTGCGTGACGACAATCATCGTCAGGCCCTCGCTGGCGAGATCGCGCATGGTTGCCAGCACCTCGCCGACGAGTTCTGGATCGAGTGCGGAGGTTGGCTCGTCGAACAGCATCAGCTTCGGCTTGATGGCTAGTGCGCGGGCGATGGCGACGCGCTGCTGCTGGCCGCCGGAGAGCTGGCGCGGAAAGCTATCGGTCTTCTCCGAAAGCCCCACCCGGTCAAGGAGGCGCCTGGCGTTCTCGATGGCATCCTTGCGGTTCTCCTTATGCACGCCGACTGGCGCCTCGATAATGTTCTGCAGCACCGTCATGTGCGGATAGAGGTTGAACTGCTGGAACACCATGCCAATCTTGCGGCGCTGACGGGCAATGCCACTGGAGGAGAGCTTCTCCAGCCGATTGTTGCGCACCCTGTAGCCGATCTGTTCGCCGTCCACCTCGATATAGCCCTTGTGGATGGCTTCAAGGTGGTTGATGCAGCGCAGCAAGGTGGATTTGCCCGAACCGGAGGGGCCGAGGATGGCCACAACCTCTCCCGGCATCACGTTGAGATCTATGCCCTTCAGCACTTCGAGCTGATCGAAGGATTTATGGACATTTCGGGCCTGCACGAGAGGTCTTGCGTTATGGACGGCGGTCAATGGCTTGCCTCGTCTGTTGCTGCGGCGGGTTTTGCGGCCTCTCCATTGCGGCGATCACTGCGGCCGTAATAGGCCTCCACGTAGCTCTGGCCGACATTGAGGATCGAGGTGATCAGCAGGTACCAGATCACGGCCACCAGAAGCATCGGAATGATTTCGAAGGTCCGGTTGTAGATCGACTGAACCGAGTAGAGCAGGTCGGCCATGGCGATGACGCTGACGAGCGAGGTCGCCTTGATCATGCTGATGAGCTGATTGCCGGTGGGCGGTACGATTGAGCGCATGGCTTGCGGAATGATGATCCGCCAGAGCGCGCGGGCCTTGGTCATACCGAAGGCTTCCGCCGTTTCGGTCTGGCCGCGATCGACGGAAAGAAGACCGCCGCGGATAATTTCCGCCATATAGGCGGCTTCATTGAGCGCAAGGCCGACGATTGCCGCGGCCATCGGCGTGATCACCGAGTTCGTGTCCCAGCTCGCAAGCGTGGGACCAAAGGGAATGGTGATCGACAGCTGCGGAAACAGCGTCGACATATTGTACCAGAAAATCAGCTGCACGAGCAGCGGCGTGCCGCGGAAGAACCAGATGAACAGCGAGGCGAAGGACTTCGCCAGCCGGTCGCTCGACATCCGGGCGATGGCGACGGCGAGGCCGAGGACGATGCCGAGAATCATGGCAATCACCGTCAAGCCGAGGCTGACATAGAGCCCGCTGATGACGGTGGGGTCGAAGAAGTACCGGGCGACGACCGGCCAGCCGAAATTCTCGTTATGCGCGACGATCCAGGCAAAATTGGCGACGACGAGGGCGAGGATGACCCAAAGGACGAGCCGCCCGGTTCGGAACGGGGTATGCGCGGTCGCGACATCCCGAAAGTCCGCGCCGCCCGAAGGCTGCGCTTTCACGACGGCGGTTTCGTTCATTTCGGCAGCTGGCCTCCGAGATTGATGCCGGGCTGCTTGATCATGTTGTTCTCAAGGCCCCACTTCTTCATGATCGCTTCGTAGGTGCCATTGTCCATCAGGATCTTGACCGCGTCGTGTAACAGAGGGCCGAGTTCCGAACCTTTCGGTACGACGGCGCCCTGGTAGAGATTGTCGAAGCCGTTCTTTTCGCCGACGCCGGTGAGCTCGAGCTGGCCATTGGCCTGGGATACGAAATAGGTGAGCGGTGCCTGCGAGGAGAAGAAGGCGTCGGCGCGTTTGGAGCGGACCGCCAGGATCGAGCTCGGCTGGTCGGTGTAGGACTGGATTCCGACGGGCGCCTTGCCGTCCACCTTGCATTTTTCCGACTGGGCTTGGATTACGCGCTCGGCCGAACCGCCGGCCATCACGGCGATGCGGTTGCCGCAGGAGGTTTCGAGCGAGACGATGCTCTTGGGGTTGCCCCGCTGAACGGCGAAGACAACGAATTCCTGCACCCAGTCGACAAAGTCGTTGGCTTCCTCGCGGCTCTTGAAGTCGCCGACCGGTCCGAAGGCAAACTGGTAGCGCCCGGAGTTGACGCCGGCCAGCAGCGCCGGAAGGCCGCCGACGGTCGCATGCTCGATCTCGATGCCAAGCAACTGGCCGAGCGCCTCAGTGAGGTCTTCGCTGGCACCATCCATCTCGGTTCCCATCACTATCTCGTAGGGAGGGAAGGAGCCGTTGTTGACGGAGATCATCTTGCCTTCGGCGCGAATTTTTTCCGGCAGACGGGCGCGAAGCTCCTCGTTCACGGACTGCTGCGGCATTGCGGCTTCCTCGGCGAGCGCGAGGCCTGTCAGCATGAGGCCGACGAAAGCGGAACCAATCAGTTTCGAATGCATGCGGTATTTCCCCTTTTTTGGTCTGGCAAGGTTTGCGTCATCGAATGGTTGGAACTGGCGAAGGCGTCAATTAACCTCTTGCATGCGACGGAAAGAACTCGGCGGGAGTGAGCCTCCGAGGAAGGAGCTTCTGTGCGTAAAGCTCGCTCGCAAAGTCGGTAATCATCTTCTCGTTTTCCGTGAACCCGCTGATATTCCAGCTTGGCGGCAAGTCGGAGGCGCAGCGGCGCAGTTCGTCAATCATCCACGGGGTCGTGTCTGCGTATTTTTCGCGTTTTTCGAGCCACATGCGCTGGGATTCGTCGATCAGGGCGCTGAGCTCACCCATGACCCAGGGATGTTCCTGTACGAGTTCGGCCTTGAAGCCTATCAGGTGCATGCCCGGCACGTAGCCAACCTCGTTGAAATAGGCGACTTCCGACGAACGATAATCGTCCAGGACCTGGCGGAAAGGCGAATCCTGATCGAAGAAGCCCTTCGGCATGAATGGGGTGAAGATGGCGTCGAGACCGCCTTCCTTCAGGAGCTCGATCATGGGCCGCTCGCCGGGTGCGGCCTCGATCCGGCCGGGCCGGCCAAATCCGTCGAGACGATCCGTGATGGGATGAGCCTCGGTGAGGCGGCCCGCATACCACATGGCGTCGTCGACGCCGACGCCTTCGCGCCGGCAGGCCGCACGCGTCCAGATATTGCCGGAGTCTCGCCAGCCGGTCACGCCGATCTTTCTGCCGGCGAGGTCAGCGAGCTTGCGGATCGAGCTCTCCTTCGTAGTGATGATGCAGCGATGGCGAAACCCGCGCATGATGAAGTTCGGCATTCCGACGACGCTATCGTCACCGTCGTGACGAAGCAGCGCGTAGCGGCTGAAGGATATTTCAGCCGCATCATGGGCTTCGTCCTTGGCGATGTTGGAAACGAGCGTCCCGACGCGATCTACCTCGATGTGGAGGCGAGGAGAGAAAACATCTCCCAGGACCAACGGGGTCATGTAGTCCCAGTCGCGGAGAGCTATGCGAAGTTTCAACGTCATTTCAGGGCTCATAATTCTGTCAACGGCCAGAAACTAAATGTTCATCTTTAATGTCACAAATGTTATTATGTTACTGAACATTTAAAGATGGTTCCAAAATGGGCGAGATTGTCGCGGCCGACTGGCTTGCAAAAAAGATTAACAATCGAACCATGCGCGGAATTTCCTTGGAAACCAGTGCCTTGGTTCGGGCCGGTGTCCTTCCGGTGGGCACGCGCCTGCCTGCCATCCGCGATATCGCCTACGAACTGGGCGTCAGCCCGGCGACGGTTTCGGAAGCCTGGAGCGAGTTGCGTCGGCAGAAGATCATTACCGGGAGGGGCAGAAACGGCACCTGGGTTTGCGGCGAAAGGTTCGTTGCGAAGCCGGAACGGCTCGCTAGCTCGGGCAATTACGGTGCGGCTTTTCTGGACCTGACGCTCGCCGTGCCCGATGCGGCCCTGCTGCCGCCGCTGGCAGAAGCCATGGCTCACGGGGCAAGGGCGAGCGGGATGAACAGCTACGAACGCAGCAGGATCGTGCCCGAACTTCGGAAGGCCGCCGAAAGGACCTGGCCTTATCAGGCTGAAGCATTCCTTGCCACCAACGGCGGCTATAACGCGGTTTACACGCTGCTGCACGCGCTGGTTCAGCCCGGCTCGGCAGTGGCCATCGAACATCCGACCGGGATGCGCCTGCTGGACATTCTCGAGGATCTCGGCGTCATGATCGTGCCGGTTCTCTGCGACGAGAACGGGCCGCTGCCGTCGTCGCTGCAGGCGGCGATGCAGCATCGCCCCGCGGCCTTCCTGTTTCAGCCGCGTATCCACTCCGTCACTGGCCGCTCTATCGGCATCGATCGCCTGAGGGCGCTCGGAGACGTTCTCGAGGGCGCGGATATGCTGATTGTCGAGGACGACGGCACAGCCGACCTCTCGCCGTCCGCGCCGATTTCGCTGGGGTCCCGTTTCCCCGAGCGGACCATCCATATTGTCTCCTATTCCAAGACTCTCAGCCCCGACCTGCGGCTGGCCGTCCTTTCCAGCACCTCTGCGATCATCGAGCAGATCCAGTCCTATCGCAGCTTCAGTTCCGGATGGACCAGCCGCGTCCTGCAAGGCGCGGCCGCCTGGCTTCTCGGGCAGCAATCGACCTGGGACACGATCGCGACGGCACGCGAGCGCTATCGTGAACGCTGCAGCGGGCTTGCGGCTGCCCTGCGGGAGCGCGGTATCGACATTGCCGATGGTTGCGGGCTGGCGCTCTGGGTGCCTGGATCGGCACCTGCGCCGTTCTCAGGACCGCAATCGATTTGTTCAGGGTGGACGCGAAGTCATGCTTGGCTCCGGGCATAAGGGAAGAGATAGCAGCCGAGTGGAAAGCTATCAGGGCTCAAAAAGATGAGCATGCCATCTTCTGGAAGTTTCTTAAACAGGAGCGCGACAACGTTATCCACGAATACCAGTGGCAGGCCTACGAGGCCTGGATGAAACCGGACGGCACGTTCCGCGCCGCCCGGCTCTCGCTCCTGATGATGGACGACGACGGTGCGCGTCCTGTGCTGCTAATGAAGGGAGTGCAGTTTGAGGGGCGCAATTCGCTTGAGTTGTTGAAGGAAGGCGCCGACTGGGTAGAGGCTCACATCTTCGGAGCGATCCGGAAAGCGGGATTTGATCCCGAAGAGCACCGTGGCTTGGTCGCCTTCCAGCCGCGGCCGAAGCTGAAAGATGGCCTTCTCAATTACCTAAATGAAAATGGGTCTACCAACGATAGCAAAGGTCGGACCCCGATGGCGCCGTGACAACCGTCGGAGGTTGTGAAGAGCAGCGTACACCCGCCGGTGAACCACAGACAACCATCTATATCGGCCCGGAAAAGCGCCGATCAGAAGTCGAAGGTCAGCCGATCATATCGGCAGACGGCCTTACGGTAGGCTGTTCGGTTCACGGTCACACGAAGCTGCATTATCCCTGAGAAAATCGCGCAGAATAAGCGTGTCGATTTCCCCGTCAGGCTGGAAGGCCAGCATCAAAACGGCTTCGATGGGTGAGGACGATTTTTCGATAATCTGCGCGGTTGAGAGCCCGGCAAAGGCGCTTTTAGATCGGCCAGCATATGAGGGGAGAGTATAGTCGGCACCCCGTAGCTTTTGAACAACCTTTTTGGCTCCCTCGAATTTCGTAGTTGCCAGTTCTGCTTCCGATGTAATGCCGCTGAACGCAGATAGCGAAAAATCGGGATAAAGGTCCGGTTCGAGCGCGCATAATTAGGGAACGCCGATCCCAGCAGATCGGATGCATCGAACTTCGATGTCTCCAACAGGCAGTCGCTGAAGACTTCATCGGGAGAAATACCCGCATACCCCTCTCTCGCAAACGCGCTCTGCACGGCCTAATCGACCTTCTCTCCCAACTCCTGTTGTCGGCGGTAAATACTTGCGCGTTGCGGTTTCGACGTATCCGCCTTCAAGCGGCCGAAGCCAGTGGTCTGGCCCGTTCGATTCGCTCACGCTCACGCGGCGAGTGCATCGCTTCCCACAAATCGGTGCGGCGCTGCACGTTCAGCCAGAAATCGGGGCTATTGCCGAACACGCGCGCCAGTATGAGCGCGGTCGGGGCCGTGACGGTTCGCCGGTCATTGCAAAGCTCGTTCACATGCTTGCGCGGAACGCCCATCGCCTCGGACAACGCCGATTGCGTCAATCCCAACGGCTGCATGAACTCTTCCACCAGAATTTCCCCGACTGTCGCCGGCTTACGTGCGGTCATAAGCATTCCTGTCACCTCATCGATAGCTGCCCAATGCCTGCAAGCCAAAAAGGCTTTCATCGCATCTGTTCAGCCCCGATGCATTACATCAAATGGTGTCTTCCTTCAGCGGCGGCACATCCGGCGCTTTGTCCAGCAAGCCTGTCAGAGCACCGCGCTTCGCCGTACCTGCGCGTGCTTTGAGGAATTCACTGGCCGTCTCCACGGCCCCGATCTTCTGCGCGACTGCCGAGACGATCCACTGATTGAGCGATACGCCGTCCTCTTGCGCCAGACGCGCCGCCGTCTCTTTGAGCGACTGCGGCAGTTGCAGCGGGTATTTGTAACGTTGGGTCTGTGTCATGTATTCAATCTCCTGACGATCTCTCCCGGTGTAACCACGGTCACGCCCAGCCCGAGCGCCGGGCGGAAATCCTTGACATTATGCGTCACGATCGCTTCGGCCTGCCCGTTCAAGGCAGCTTCCAGCACCATTTCGTCTGCGATATCGGCCAGCATCGGGCGGGTCCGAAACGAAATATCGACGCCCTCGTAAATGACGGCCAGTGCGCTCATCACCGAAGCAACATCCGCAAGGCTATGGCCTGTCGCCTGCCGGGTTTCCTCCCGGCTCAATACCGCCTCATATTCCAAAAACAGCGCCGTCGAACAAAGCGGCGTCACCATGCCGCGATCCGCGAAACGTAAAAGCATGTTGCTTGCGCCATTGCGGCTGCGGAACGCCGCCACGATAACGTTGGTGTCCAGAACCAGTCTCATAGCAGACAATTTATAGACATCCAATAAGATGTCAACGTTTGGGATGACGGCTCCCGTCATCCATCTCCATTCTCTGTATTTCTGTTCCGATTATCGTTGGCGGCAATGCGGGCTGCAAAGTCCTTCCGCGCCATCTGACTGCCGATCAAGCGAGCAATGGACAGCACGACCGCGTCGAACCGTTCGGAAGCGTTGGCGTTGCCGGCCCCCTCCTGGCCGCCGGGCACACGATTGTCATTCGCCGGTCTCTCCCTGCCCTCATGGTTTGCCTCATCGGCCATCGCTGCGCCCTCCCTCTGGACGCCACGCGGCGGGGTCGGCAACAGCTGCTTGTTGCAGTCCTGACCAACGCCAGACAGTCGGGTACCGGCCCCGACAAAGCCGCTCGCGCGGCACTGTCGCCCATGATCTGGGTGCCGCAATGATCTGAACGCCGTGCATTTGTGGTATGCCGTACTGACTGACGATAAGGTGGTCGATCCCGTCGCCTGAGGCGGAGTTCGGGCGCCGCTATCTGCGGCGTCAATCGCCGTCATGGATCAAAGTCCAAGCCCCCGCCCTCTGCCGAGCCCATGATGCAAGGCGAGTTCTCGCCCAAGGCTGCATTGGAGGCGACAATCGAGGACTGCATAGGAGAAGCGTAGCAACGGGCTGATCGACAATTGAGGACATCGTCGAGCGGCAGCCAAAGGCGGTCGGCATCAATGAATGCGCGTTTTTCCACGATCTGGACAACGCTTTTCATCGCTCCATCCGAAGGATCGGTCGCGGTCCCGTTTGGACGCTGATAAACGAACAGAAGGCGCAGATGGACCGGGTGCGCGATCTCCGCCTTGCCTCAACGAAGCTGTGGCACTCAAAGGTATCATTGACGTCCCGCAATCGGGCCGCGTCTTACGCCGAAGCGGCAAGCGCCATCATCTAACACGGATCAATTCGCGCATTGCCGCTTTGCGCAAGCAGCATCCGCAATATTTCGCAGTGCCGGAAAGCCGCGGCTCGCCCTTGGAACCGGAAGCAGATCAGGGACCGGTATCACCCGGTCCCTGATCCAGGGTATGACGCGCCGGGTCAGGCCGGCGCGGCGACTTTCAGTCTCTTCTTCGCACGCCGCGCCAGGACCAGGGGCAGAACGGCCATTCCTGCGGCAAGGACCCACAACACCAGGGAAATCTTGCTCTGGAAGAGGATGGAGACATCTCCACCGCTGATCGCCAGCGCATTGCGCAGATTGATTTCCATGACGTGGCCAAGCACGAAGCCGAGAATGATCGGCGCCATATCGAAGCCGAGCTTGCGCAACAGCCAGCCCACCATGCCGATTGCCAACATCAGGAGGACCGAGAAGCCTGACGCATGGGTCGAATAGACGCCGACGATCGACAGGACCAGAATGCCCGGTACGAGCAGCCAGTTCGGAACCGTCAGCACACGGGCGAACAGGTTGACGAGCGGAAGATTGAGGATCAGCAGCAGGATATTGCCGATGAAGAGTGAGGCGACGAGGCCGCCGACGATTTCCGGACGCTCGGTGAGCAACATCGGACCCGGCTGGATATTGTAGAGCATCAGCGCGCCGAGCATGACGGCCGTGGTGCCGGAACCCGGCACACCAAGGGTCAGCATCGGCACGAAGGCGCCGCAGGCCGTGGCATTGTTGGCCGCTTCGGGTGCTGCCAAACCACGCATGTCGCCCTTGCCGAAGGTGCCTTCCGTATCGGAGAGGCGCTTGGCCGTCGTATAGGCGATGGCGCTTGAAACCGACGCTCCGGTTCCCGGCAGTACGCCGACAATGAAGCCGATGACGGAGCTGCGCAGTGTCGTGCCGATGGATTTGCGGATATCATCGGCCCGCACGAACATCCGACCGAGCTGCCTGATGACGGTAAGCCCCGATGCCTGGTGCTCCAGGATAAGAAGCGCTTCGGAAATCGAGAAGAGGCCGATCACCAGCACCACGAATTCGATGCCGTCGCCCAATTCCGGCTCGTTGAAGGTGAAGCGATAGGCGCCGGAGGTCGCATCGAGACCCACCGTGGCAAGCATCAGGCCGAGCGTGCAGCCGATCAGCGTCTTCACCGGCTGGTTTCCGACCATGGAGCCGAGTGTGGCGAAGGCAAACACCATCAATACGAAATATTCAGCCGGACCGAAGCCGGTGGCGAGACTGGCAAGCAGCGGCGCAAAAAGCGCCAGGCCCGTGGCGCCGATCATGCCACCGACGAAGGAGGCAATACCGCTCAACATCAAAGCCTCGCCGGCGCGGCCCTGGCGCGCAAGCGGATAACCGTCAAGAGCGGTCATCACGGCGCCGGCATCCCCCGGCACATTCAACAGGATGGATGAAATCCGCCCGCCATATTCAGCGCCGCAATAGATCGAGGCAAGCAGGATCATCGTGCTTTCGGGCGGAAGGCCCATCGTATAGGCGATCGGCAGAAGCAGCGCGATACCGTTGATCGGTCCGATCGCCGGCAATGCGCCGACCATCGTGCCGATGAAGCAGCCGATGAACCCGATCGCCAGGTTCTGGAATGTGAGGGCGACGGCGAAGCCACCCCAGAGATATTCAAGATTCATGGAAATATCCTCGGTCGGTTTCCCGCTTCCGGCTCAGCCGAAAAGCGCGCCCTTCGGCAGATAGACCTCAAGCAGATAGGAGAAGACGAACCACCACAGCAGGGCTTGCCCGGCCGCACCCAGCAGCGCCTTGCGCCACGACGCCCCGAAAATCCGTCCAACTCCCGCCGTCAGGACGAAGATCGACGCCGCGAAGCCGAGTGGTTCCAGAAGAAGCACGACGACAATGATGAGGGCGGGAACGGCGAGCGTCTTGCCCAGAAGCGTGCCTGTTGGAAACGGCTCCGTCGTACCTGGCTTTCTCAGGTGAAACAGGCATAACACGCCAAGGATGATCGCCAGCATGACCGGTATTACCCGGGGTCCGAGCGGATCGGAGGCAAAGGCGTATTCGATCCGGCTGCCGCCGATGCCATAGACGATCGCCAGGGCGAGAAGGCAAATTCCGCCTATCCTGCCCGCCAGTGAAGCAGTTTTTGATTTGTCCGACATCGGTTTCTCCGTCGTGTGCGCAAGCAGAAAGTGGCGGTCCACCCGATAGCGAGGGACCGCCTGCGGCACTTACATGCCGGCTTCCTTGGCAAGCACTTTGAAGCGACCGACATCGGTCTTCACCTGATCGTCGAAAGCCTTGCCGATGAGGGTGTATTCATAAAGGCCACGCGTTTCGCGCTCCTTCTTGAATTCAGGCGTTTCGACCAGCTTCTTGAAGGTATCGACCCACCAATTGTAGTCCGCATCGGAGACATTCTTGCCGACATAATAGCCGCGCCATACCGGCCATTCGATATCGATGCCCTGTTCCTTGGCGGTCGGCACCTCGGCGAGTTCGCCCGGCAGGCGCTCCTTCGACATCACGGCCAGGATGCGGACTTTTCCGGCTACGTGATGCTTCGCCATCTCGGCCGCATCGCCTGCGCCGACCTTGACGTGGCCGCCTTCCAGCGCCGTCAGCACCGCGCCACCTCCCTCGAGCGCGACATAGCGCATGGCTTTCGGATCCTGGCCTGCGGCCTTGGCAAGGATCGCGCCCTTCATCCAGTCCTGCGACCCGACAGCGCCGCCACCGGCAATGGCAAAGCTCGACGGATCGGCCTTGTAGGCCTCGACCAGCTCGCCAAGCGTCTTGATGGGCGAATCCGCCGCGACGACCAACACGCCGTAATCGGCGCCCAGCGCGCCCAGCCAGCGCACGGCGGTTTCATCATACTGTCCGAACTTGCCCTGGGCGATCAGCAGCGCCGAACCGGAGGAAGCCGCGGTGATCAGATTGCCGTCGGAGCCGCGCTTGCCGATCACGTGGTTATAAGCCACCGCGCCGACGCCGCCTTCCATATAGGTCACAGCCATCGGCTTGCTGATCAGCTTGGCTTCGAGCAGCGAATTGGCCGCCAGACGGCAGGTCAGGTCGAAGCCGCCGCCGGGCTTTGCCCCTGCGAGGCATTCCGGCTTGGTCGGCTCTGCCGCAGCGTTTCCCCCGGCCAGCGCCGCAAGCAGAATGCCGGCGACGAGGGCTCCAGTTTTCAGTTTCATCATAGTCCTCTCCCATGTTGATTAATTGGCCCTCGCCGGATGAAGGATCTCATTGCAGCGGCAGAGCAGCCCGCGCACCGCGCGCAATGGCGATGTGAAAGCTCGCTTGCAGAAAATCCGCGGACGCTCCGTCGCTTCCGCGTGGGTGAATTTCGCGATTTCCTCCGCCGCCGTCCGATCCTTCTCCCACGGACAGGCTCGCGACGTTCTTAGAGGACAAACCTGTCATGATGCTGTCATGCCGCCATCCGGCTAAAGAGGACTGCCATGCGCTTCTTCTTGATTGCCGTCATGTTCCGTGCAAATGCAGGAAAATGCGCATTCTTCTTGTCGAAGATACCCAGGATGTAGGGGAGGCAATCAGCCGCCGGTTCGAGACGGTCGGGCATACGGTCGATTGGGAAACCGATGGCCAGACTGCATCGGATATCCTTGATTTCACCGATTATGACCTGGTCATACTCGACGTCATGCTCCCCGGCCTCGACGGGTTCGAGATATTGCGCCGCCTGCGCCAGGCAAGGAAATCCATCCCGGTCCTGGTGCTGACCGCACGCTCCGAAATCGAGGACCGGGTGGGCGCGCTGGATCTCGGCGCCGATGACTATCTCGTCAAGCCATTCGATTTCCGCGAACTGGAGGCACGCGCCCGCGTGTTGTTGCGCCGCCATGCAGGGGAGGCGACCAATCTGATCGAGTGCGGTGACATCGTGCTCGACCGGTCGAGCCGCAGCGTGCGGGTCGGCAAGCGCGAGGTGCAGTTAAAGCGGCGGGAAATGACGCTGCTGGAAATACTCGCCAGCCGCCCCGGCCGCGTCTTCAGCAAGGACGAATTGCTGGACCAGCTTTTCGGTTTCGAAGAGTCCGCCGGCCACAATGCCATCGAGCTCTATGTTGGTCGGCTGCGCAAGAAGCTCGAGGGATCGCGCGCCCGCATCGTCACCGTCCGCGGCCTCGGCTATCAGCTGGTGTCCGATGCCACGGCGTGAACCTTCCCTTTTCTGGCGCCTCGCGCTGCGGGTTGCACTCGTGCTGTGCGCCGGAGCGGGATTGCTGATCACCGCCGCGTGGGTCTATGCAAGAGCTGCCGCCGATGACGCCTATGACCGGCTGTTGCTCGGCGCCGCCATCCAGATGGCGGAGAGCCTCACCGTCGATGCCGGCCATCTCGTCATCAACCTGCCATCATCGGCTTTCGAGTTGCTCGGACTTGCAGCCAGCGACCGTATTTTCTATCGCGTCGTCGATCCCGGCGGCCGGACCCTGACAGGCTATGACGATCTCAAGACGGATATCGATCTCGATAGCGTCCGCGCCGATCCGGTCTTTGCCTCGGCTGAGTTTCGCGGTGCGCCGGTCCGCCTCACGATCGTCGCCCGCGCGCTTTCCGATCCGACCCTTTCCGGCTTCGCGCATGTCATCGTCGCGCAGACGACAGAGGCGCGCCGCGCCCTTGCCAGCGAGCTTACCTCGCGCGCCGTCATTCTCGTCGCCATCATGAGCATTCTCGCCCTGGCGGGCACCATGCTCGCCATCCGCTATTCGCTGCAGCCGATCGCGCAACTCGGTGCTGCGATGCGCCTGCGTGACCCCCAGGATTTGACACCGGTCGAAGTCGAGGCTCCACGCGAACTGCAGCCCTTCATCGCCTCGATCAACCATTTCATGGGCCGGTTGAACGAACGGGTCGATCTTCTGCAGCGCTTCATCGCGGACGCCGCCCATCAGATCAGGACGCCGCTGACCGCCCTTTCGGCGCAGGTGGATCTGCTTGGCCAGGACCAGATGGACGAATCCGGCCGCAAGCATCTTGCCCGGGTGAAGAAGCGCGCCGACGAGCTGGCGCGGCTGACGAACCAGATACTCAGCCATGCCATGGTGATCCATCGTTCGGAATCTGTGCAACTGGCGCCGGTCAATCTCGTCGACATCGCAAGACGCGCCTTCCGCGCGGCCATACCGATCACCATTGACCCCGACATCGTGGTATCGTTCGAGGCGCCCAGCGAAATCCCCATGGTGCTTGGCGATCCCGTCTCCTTGCGCGAGGCGATCGTCAATGTGATCGACAATTCGCTTCGGCATGGAACCATATCGCGCCTTGAGGTGCGGGTCGCCAGCGACGGGAACAAGGCGCGCGTGGAAGTCGAGGATGACGGGCCCGGCATTCCGCCCGGCGAGTGGAAACGGGTAACGCAGCGCTTCGTCACCTCCAAGGCACATGAGGGCAGCGGCGGCCTGGGCTTTGCCATCGCGTCTGAAGTTGCGACCGCCCATGGCGGCAAGCTCGGGTTCCGGGAAAAAGGTCAGCGCGGCTTTACCGTCTATCTCGAAGTTCCGCTGGCCAAGTGGGAAGCAGAGGTGAAGAAACAGAAATGAAGAACATCTGGATCCGCTTCTGTGCCCTCCTGGCCGCCTTTCTGGCTGCCGGAACGGCAAATGCGCTGGAAGGCAGTCGCCACCTCTACCCTGCCCCGCAGACCGAACGTGACGTGCTCTCCATCCACGCCGCCACCGATGTCGCGGCGATGGAACCACTCATTCTCGACTTCCAGAAGATGTCGCCCGACACCGCCGTCGAATATGTCGAATATGTCACCAACGATCTCTACAACGATGCGGAGAAGGCCTGCCGCAATGGCGCCGCGCTCGGCGACATTTACCTGTCGTCCTCCGTCGACCAACTGGTGAAGCTCGCCAATGACGGCTGCGCCATATCGCACCGGTCGCCGCAGATTGAAAGCGTCGCCTCCTGGGCAAACTGGCGCGACGAGGTCTTCGGGTTCACCTTCGAGCCGTCCGTATTCGTATATAACAGCAACTTCGTTCCCGCAGCGGACGTTGCCCGGACGCATGTGGAACTGGCTGACCTGCTTCGCCACAAGCTCGATTTCTATCGCGGGCGCATCGGCACCTATGATCTGCGCCAGTCCGGCATCGGCTATCTGCTTGCTTTCTACGATGCGAAGCAGACGACCACCGTCTATGGCCGGCTGCTCGAAAGCATGAGCCGGGCCGATGCCGCGGTCCGCTGCTGTAACAGCGAGGTTCTACAGCAGGTAGCGAGCGGCAATTTCTATATTGGCTACAATATTCTGGGCTCCTACGCCTATGCCGAGCAAAAGCGCAATCCGCAGCTGAAAATCGTCCTGCCGCGCGACTATACCCTCATCCTCAGCCGAGGCGCGCTGATCCCCAAGAACACCGCGCGGGGTTATCTCGGCGCCCGGTTCCTCGATTACCTCCTGTCGCCGCGCGGCCAGGCGGTTGCCCGCGAGAAGGCGTTCTTCTTCTCCGAAAAAGGGCCGTTGCCGCTCGATGTCGACGGGCCGCTGACGCTGGTCGAATCCGGGATCGCGCGGCCGATCCGCATCGGCCCGGAGCTTCTCGCCGCACAAGACCAGGCGCAGCGCGAGCGTTTCATCGCCGATTGGAGCAATCTAATCATCCATGGCGGCAATGCTATGAGGTAACCCAACAAATTGGGCGGTTGGAGCCGTTCTCGGATTGACGCCGATTCTCAACCAGTCGGGCGAGAGTAGCCGTATAGGCCATGTTTCGCGTTATGGCGACGGTATGCTGCGGACCCTTCTCTACGAGACCGCGCAGACTTTGCTAACACGGGTCACGAGATGGTCCTGGCTGAAAGCCTGGGCAATGAATGTTGCCAAACGACGCTGCGCCCGTAAAGCCGTGGTGGCGCTGGCGCGGAGGCTTGCAGTCGTCCTTCATCGGAAATGGAGTGATGAAACCGAGTTCCGCTGGACACGGGAGGCAACGACTGCAGCATAAGCCTGGGTTCTCAAAGGGCATATAAAGTTCCGCCTCGCGGCGGAAGACGTCCTTCGTGGACGACGAGTGATATGAGTTCGCACTCAACCATACTCGATGACATGATTATCAGGGTGGCAAAAAGATTGAACCATATCATTCTACTGATCCTATGGTGGGACAATGGGCTGGACTGATTTCACCCGTCGCCAATATGTCTGATGGAGAGGGAGTGGTCGTCGCTGGATCGTCGAGCGCACATTCGCATGGCTTGGAAGAAGCAGGCGACTGGCCAAGGATTGGGAGAAATCAATCGCTTCCGCTGAAGCCTGGATGCTCGTCGCCCACATGCATTCTCACCCCAAGGCTTGCAAGATACCATACCTATTGAGTTCTTTTCGAGTCAGGCTCTAATACTAGGATTCACAGAATAGTTATTTCTTTCAAATTATCTTAGAGTAATTGTAATCGTTGGCAAAGTATTTGATTGCAACCATCATAGGAACTTTGCATGGCCATCGCTAAATTTGATGATTATGAAGTCTATTATGAACTTCATGGACAAGGCTCTCCCATCGTGTTGATTGCCGGATACACATGCGATCATGCGTTCTGGGATGCCGTTTTGCCCATATTAGCCGAGCATTTTCAGGTAGTGGTGTTCGACAATCGAGGGATTGGCCGCACAAAAGACAATGGAGAGCCTTTCTCGATTGAGACAATGATGGCGGATAGCTCGGCCCTGATCGACCGTCTTGGACTGTTTCGGCCCGCGATTGTCGGTCAGTCCATGGGCGGAGCAATTACCCAGGCAATGTTCGCGCGATTCCCCGAGAAGTTTGGCCAGTGCATAATTCTTAATTCAACGCAACGCTTCAGAACGGCGGCCATGATGGCTTTGGAGAACTTGCTTGCGCTTCGCAAGGCAGGCGTTGATTTCGACCTTTTGATTGAGGCAACCGTGCCATGGCTGAACGGCAGCGAATGGCTTTCCGCGCAGGAAAACATTGCTGCTTTCAAAGCGGCGCTCAAGACCAATCCACTGCCGCAATCGCTGGCTGATCAGGAGAGGCAATTGATGGCATTAAAGCCGTTTGATGCACGACCATGGAATAAACCGTTAGATTGTCCCACACTTGTTATCTCCGCCATCGAGGACTTACTGGCACCGGCGCGGGAAGGAAAGATGCTCGCGGAAAAACTTGGCGCAGCCTTTATTGAAATCCCCGGCGGGCATGCAAGTCCTATTGAACAGCCGGAGCGGCTTTCACGTATTCTTGTTGAGTTCCTTAGCTGAACAAAGGGGGACGGAGGCATTAAGGTGTCATTTCGCTGTCTCCCGGAACTGACCCATCAGGCGTTCTGGCCTCCAACTGCCGTTGCGCTGGCCGCTGCGCGGGACGCCGCGGTTCCGGTCGGTCGGATAGAAGGGATCGCCGTCAGGCCGCGAGAGCACCCAAACCGACGGAGACGATCATGAACCTCACCCTTTCCCATCAACGACACCTTCGAGCCCGACCACGCGACTTCCCCGACCGACCGCGTCATCTATGAGATGCAAGTCTTTGGCTACCGCCCCTTCCAGGACGAACCGGACCCGCGTCTGCTGCCCCAGGAGCCAATGGTCCAGTCAGCGCTGACCACGATGTCCGACGCCTTCTTCGAGATGCTCGGTGACACGCGGCTGGAGCCAGATCTCGAATATCTCCTCTGGTCGACAGTTAAGGCCCGGCGGTTCGGCATCGATGCCTGGGAACTCAAAGGAGATGGCGCGTAAGCCCCTTGCATTTTGGAGGAATTGTGTCCACATTTTCTATTCAAACGAAGCCTCACCATGCTTCAGTTCCAGCAACAGACTCCCCGTCGTGTCGGCGGGCGGGAGTTTCGCGGCAACCTGACATCCTTCCTAGAACAGGTCGAGGATGGCCAACGGTTTGTCCTCACCTCTCATCATAAGGTCGTCGCGGAAAATAGGGCCGCCGTCGGACGTCGTCGTCCGCAAACCCGGCGCGTTACGCGGGAAGATCAAAGTTGCCGAAGACTTCGACAACCTGCCGGCAGATGTTCTCTCGTCCATGGAAGACGAGGCGTGAAGATGGCGAGAAGCTAGGGAACCACGGCTTGCGGATAGCCTTATACTATTCGGCGACGGTCGCACCCTCACCAATCCGAGGAGCGGGTCGTCTCGGTTGTCTGTCGTCCGGACGAGCGGGAGACAGCGGCTGAATCGGGCTGCCGATATTAGAGTCGGGGCTCGCCGGAATGATTACGCCTTGGCCGATCCGAGGCGCGGACCGGCCCGAATTGAGCCGCTGGATCGGACCGCCGGGACTATAGACTGGCCGGCCCGGAGTTGTAGGAGCGACATAGGCAGGGCGTCCGGGGCTATACCGGTGATGATGCCCGTGATGACGGCGATAGAAGGAGCCATCACCATAATAATTGTCATAAGCATAGTCGTCATATGCCGAGCGATAATATCCCTCATGATAGACACCTTGGGACTGGCAGCCTGATAGCGCTAGACCGGAAACGCAACTTATTGTGACGATAGTCCAAAATTTGCTTAGCATGGTCTTACCTCCAGCCGCTTTTTAAGGGATTCTAACTACTACTGACCTGCCGTCGGCTTTTTTTCGGACGTTTGGAGATATTTCCTTCCAAAGCGTCACACGCAAGCAGCATACCCAATTAAGGGATGCTAAAAAAGGGAAGCCACCACCCCTATTTTGCGTGGACAGACGTCGGGGCCGGGCCTTCAGGAATGCCTTGGCGTGACATGTTTCGATGCAGATCGCTGGTAATCCAGCCTTGGCGAGACCTTTCGAACAGCCATTGAGGGCCGTCTTCAAGACCGGTTCTCTCCAACTTCCAAGCAGAATCTCTCAGTACGGCCACCAGATCGTCGGGATGGCTCACTACCTTGATCTCGTGGCAAATCCTGGCTGTTTCATCAACGATATGGACGCCTCTTTCACCGAAACCTCGTGGCCACCATAGTGCTTCATGCTGCGCTTTCTTTCCGATGCTTGTGGCTGTTGCAAAGCATGACTACGTTCTATCATCGCTCGAAGCGCAGTACCTCTTTTCTACAATCCCCGGACGTCTGAAGATGAGGCTCAAGCCGAATACCTCATCTGCCCTATGACTCGGGCAGCGCATCGAAAGGATCGAGCGCGCGAACCCCCAGAGGCTGGAAATGCCTCAGGTTTCGCGTCAGAACCGTCAAGCCATGCACCTGGGCCGTTGCGGCAATCGCAATATCCTCGAAACCCGGCGGATGGGCGCGAGAGTGGTCAAGCATATGACCGGCGGCATGTGCACATTTCAAATCGAACGGCAGTAGATTTTGCGCATAGAGATATTCGATGCTCTCCCACCATTCTTTCAGCCGGCGTGCCTTCGTGGTTGCCCCTTCACGTTCAGCCTTGGCAATCCCGGATTTGACTTCAGCGGCCGAAATAACCGACAGGAACAGCTGTGGGCCGATTTTGTCGAGCCATTCAACAAGCAGCTCGAAATTCTGGCGTTTGGACGGTGCCAAAGCGGAAATGACATTCGTGTCGACCAGAAACATCACAGATCGACAGTTCGGCTCGGCTTGCTGCTGCGTGAGGGGATGTCGCTCTCGTCACCTGGAAACGATGCCAGCAGACGTCCAAGACTTGGAACGTGAGAAAGCTTTTCATACTCCTCGAATGAAAGCACGACCACTTCCTTCTTGCCATGCCGCGTGATGATCGCGGGATTGCCCCGAACCGCCTGATCGACAACAGCGGAAAGCGTCGCCTTGGCGTCTTTAAGCTGGATCTCTCTCATGTCCGCCTCCTATTATGACCACTGTAGTCATATAATGAAATCTGTTGACGGAAACAAGAGCTTTCAGCCGCGAGCGCGGGAAAGCCGGAGCTGCCGATCAGTCTTCGCCCGTTTTGCTTGCAGCGATAGCACTCGTGGAACAGCAGGCACGGGGTCTGAGCGCAGCTTGCCGCTCACCATGACATGCGGCGTGACGACCGCGTTATCTGCCCGATCGCCGGGCCTCATACGTCAAAATAGACGGGCTTTGCGCAGGGTGAAAGCTTCCGCATAGTGGCCTTCGGCCCGGCATTCCATGCCGCGCAACCGGGCGAGCCCGCGAAACGTTTCCGGATCAAACCAGTCTTTCGAGCGCTGCGTGCCGAAATGCTTCATCAGAAGTTCGACCTTCCTGTCCATGATTTCCCTGGAAAGGCCGATATAGCCATTCGGTTGACCGAGATCTCCGTCCCATTTCGGAATCTCGTATTCGAGGATAAATTCATCGCGAAACACGTTCCACGTCAGCTGATTGAGCTCGCGGTGATCCTGATGCCGGTCATGGGATGTATGGGTGAAAACCATATCCGGCCGAGATATGCGCATGCGCAGGTCGAACAGCCATTTCTTCAACAGCCGGCTTTGGGATGGGAAGAAGCTGTCATCGAAATTTGCTATCTCGATGTTCTGGGCCTTCGCCCCCATGAGAAAATCCGTTGCCGACAACTGCGCCTCCGCGACGCGTGGCCCGGAGGCGCTCAAGACGCACCAATCCACACGCAGATCGATGCCCGACGCGATCAGGCTGAGAATCGTACCGCCTAGGCCTATCTCGATATCATCGGAATGAGCGCCCAGACACAGGACGGAAAGGGGCTTTCCGCGTTCCGCCAGATCGAGACACTTCATCATAGCAAGCTCTTCATGACAGGGCAAACATGACCTTCTTCTTCGCCCTCTCGCTCCGCATTCTGGCGTTCCAGGGCATGTCGCCTTTTTCGACCATATCCTCCAGCGTCTGCCAGTCGCGCAGCGTATCCATGGAACGCCAGAAGCCTTCGTGCTTGTAGGCCATGAGCTGGTTTGCCTCGATCAGCCGCCTGAATGGTTCGAGCACAAGCTCTTCTCCCTCGCGCATGAAATCGAATATCTCGCGCCTGAACAGGAAATAGCCGCCATTGATCCAGATATCGGATGTGTTGGATGTCCTGAATTCGCGCACCTGTCCGTCGCTGGCGATATCCGCCAGATGATAGGTCAGCGGCGGGCGCACCGCCAGGAAACAGGCAAGCTTGCCACTTGCCTGGAAGCGGCGGGTCATGTCGTCGAGATCGACATCGGTGAGGCCGTCGCTGTAATTGGCGAGGAACATCTCGTCACCTTCGACATGCTGCCTGGCCGCCCATAGCCGCTCACCGATATTGCGCCAGATGCCGGTGTCGAGCAGGGTAATGCGCCAGTCGCGCTTGATCTCGTCGAGAAGCTGGATGTTTTGCCCACCCTCCGACACGACGCAGTCGGCAAATGTCTGTGGCCGGCTGTTGAGGAAGAAGTCCTTCACCACATTGGCCTTGTAGCCCAGGCACAGGATGAATTCGTCATGGCCGTAATCGCTGTAATATTCCATGACATGGCGCAGGATGGGCTGGTGGCCGAGCGGGATCATCGGCTTGGGGACGCTTTCTGAATATTCCCTGATGCGCGTGCCAAGCCCGCCACAGAACAGAACAACTTTCATTTTCTGAGCTCCGCTGGATCGATGATGGTGACGTAGGGGATGGGGATGATGAATTTGGCGCCCCAGTGGGCGACATGGCGCATCTGCTCCATGATCTCGTCCTTGAAATTCCAGGGCAGGATCAGGATGTAATCGGGCTTTGCCTCATCAATCGCGGCGACGGGCAGAATCGGGATGTGCATACCAGGCGTGAAGCGCCCGTGCTTGTAGGGGTTGCGGTCGACCGTGAAATCGAGAAAGTCGGTGCCGATACCGCAATAATTGAGCAGCGTGTTTCCCTTGCCCGGCGCGCCATAGCCGCAGATGCGCCTGCCCTCGTTCTTCGCCGTGATCAGGAAGAAAAGAAGATCGCGTTTCGCCCGCTGAGCCTTGTCGGCGAAGGCGGCGTAGGTTGTCACGTCGGTGAGCCCGTGCCGTGCCTCTCTTTCGAGCAATTCATCGACCCGCGGGGCCGGCTTCTGCCCGCTCGCCTCGTGAGCGAGATAGATGCGCAGCGATCCGCCATGGGTCGGCAATTCCTCGACATCGACGATCTTCAGCCGATGACGCCATGCCATGTGGCGGATGGTGGTGACCGAAAAATAGGAGAAATGCTCATGATAAATCGTATCGAACTGGTTATGCCCGATCAGCTTTTCGATATGCGGAAGCTCCAGCGTAATCGTTCCCTCCGGCTTCAGAAGGATTTTGATGCCGCCGACGAAATCGTTGAGGTCGGGAACCTGCGCCAGCACATTATTGCCGATGATGAGGTCGGCCCGAGAGCCTTCACCGACCAGCTTTTGCGCGAGCGCGACGCCGAAGAATTCCACACAGGTGGGAACGCCACGTGCCTTTGCCACCTCCGCCACATTGGCGGCGGGCTCGATGCCGAGCATCGGGATGCCAAGCGGCTTGAAATGCTGGAGCAGATAGCCGTCATTGCTCGCAAGCTCGACCACAAAGCTGTTTTCGTCGAGACCGAGACGCTGCGTGATCGCCTCGCAATAGGTCTTGGCATGGGCAACCCAGCTGGTGGCATATGAGGAAAAATAGCCATATTCGGTGAAAATCTCCTCCGGCCCGACATATTCCTTCAGCTGCACCAGAAAACAGGATTCGCAAACAAGCACATCCAGCGGGAAAAACGGCTCCATGCGGTCGAGCTGATCGGCTGTCAGAATGCTTTCGCATGGCGGCGACATGCCGAGATCGACGAATTTGTGCCGCAGCTGCTGACCGCAGAGGCGGCACCCGGTCTGAGCGGATTCATGCTTCGTTTCCCGCAAGAGCTCCGGCGTCTGGATATTCATGCTTTTCTCCCCCTGGTCTGGAAATTCAGCGCGACTGTCTGTGAGGGAGGTTACAAAAGCGGGCATGGCGTGCCGATACTGCAATCAGATCGAAGCGATCATCCCATCGGCTGCCGGAAACCGTGGTGTCGGTGCCGAAAGGCCAACCGAAAGATGTTTCGGAGTAAGGAGCACCCACCTTTGGCGGATGCGCCGCACAGGCATCCCTCCCTTCGGTGGACGCCATATCCACAAAAGCGCTCTTTCCGCGGTCAGGTTTCGGACCAAGAGTTAGACAGCACAGTGAAGGTTTCTGGAGTCATTCATGCAGTTCACGCCGCTGAAAATCGAGGGAGCCTGGTCAATCTCGCCTGTCAGGATTGAGGACGAACGCGGCTGGTTCGCGCGCCTGTTCTGCGAAGAGGAATTCGCCGAGCTTGGGCTGGAAACGCGCTTCGTGCAGCACAGCGCCTCCTTCTCTCGTGCACGGGGAACGCTCCGCGGCATGCATTACCAGAAGCAGCCGCATTGTGAAACCAAGCTCGTGTCCTGCGTCCAGGGGCGCATCTGGGATGTCATCATCGACCTGCGTCCGGATTCGCCTTCCTATCTCGATTGGCTGAGCCTGGAGCTTTCGGCGGAGGAGGGAACGCATTTCTATATTCCATCGGGCTGCGCTCATGGTTTCCAGACACTGACGGACGATGTGGTCGTTCATTATCTCATTTCACATTTTCATGCGCCGGATGCCGCCGGCGGCATCCGTTTCGACGATCCGACGATCGGCATCGACTGGCTGAATCCGCCTACCGTGATCTCCCAGAGGGACCTCTCCTGGCCCTTTCTATCGCAGGAGCCACGGCTGTTCGAGACCGCGGGCTTCCCCGCCTTCTAGGAGCGATCCGCTTCCCGCAGCAGACCATGCGCGTATAGAAGATCAGCCGCGCGGGCGAGATCGGCGAAGCGCAGGCCCGAACGCTCTGCCATCGCCAGGAGCGAATGATGTCCGTCGGCCAGATTGAGCACCCAGAGCATCGCCATCGCCGCCTGTGCTGCGGCCTTGTCGCCTCCCAGCGCCGCGTAGAGCCCGCGGCGTCCAAGTTGCGGCTCGCCCTTGGGATTGGTGCTGACCGTCGTCCAGTCGCCCTCAACGATGTCGATTGCCTCCATGATGATGCGATAGGAGGTGCCAAGATGCTCCGGCCGGATGAAATCCAGATTGTCTGCCGAGGTATGGTATTCGGGGAATGTGCCGAAGGCGCTGCGCTGCAGGAGACCGACGGGAAGATTGAAACCCGGCGAACAGAACTGCCGCTCGTCATAGCCTGAGGGCGAGAAATCGACGATCGTGGCGCCTTCGCCGAAATGCTCCACAATATGCGCCATTGCCCTGTCGATGAAGGCGTTGCCCTGCCGGCTGCGCTTGTAGGTCGGCCCGCCGCCGTCACCGACGCAGGACACCACAAGACCATGCTTTATCTCCGCCACATGGTCTTCATTGCGCGAAAGCCAGGCAAGCGAACCGACCGTGCCCGGCGCAAAGAGAAAGCGATAGCTGCAGCGCGTCACCCGTCGGGCCAGATTGCGCGCAAGCAGCGTCAGGAGCGCCAGCCCCGAGCAATTGTCATTGGCGAGAGAGGGGTGGCAGATATGAGCGGAAAGCAGGAATGTCTCGTCGGTCGCACCCGCATGACGATATTCGCCGTAGGTGAGCGAGCCGTCACGATGCTCCGCGTCGATCACCACCTCATATTCCCCGTCCTCCATCGCCGCGAAGGCCTTATGCGCCATGCAGAAGCCCCAGTTCCCGGCATAATAGGAGGTGCGGTAGGGAATGCGTTCGGGTTGTTCGGGCAGTGTGTGAATATGCTTTTCGAGCTCCCCTAAAGCCATCCTGGCGCGAATGGGCTGACTGTAGTTCAGCACATGCAGATTGTGCTTCCTGAAATCGACGATCCGCCGTCCCGATCCATCCGCGATATAGGCGTCGCGGATGGTCCATTCCTGCGGTGTCGTCCAGTCGAAGACAGACGTCCCGCTTGGCACCTCATGGCGCTCCAGCGCGATGTGCTCCGCCAGGATGGCGAGCGTCTCGCGCACGCCGTCCCCGGTGATGCTGCGGCAGATCGGGTAAAGGCGGCTCGCCAGAGCGTGGATCTCCTCACCGATCCCCTCGTCCACCACCGCGCCGAAAGCCTCGCTGCCCACCCGCTCGTTCATCACGAGGCCAGTGCGGCGTGATCCGGCGTCGTCTCCGGTGCGACATGGCGCAAATCGCTATCGAGAATGCCGGAAGAGATCAGATGCTTGATATGGGCGATGCGCTGGAAGCGGGGTCCCTCGAATTCTTCCAGCGTCAGTCCTGATTGCCGATAGGCGGCAAAGAGCTGGCGCGCGCCGGAAACCGCATCCCATCGTGGCTTGCCCGCGGGAAGAACGCGGACGAGCTTTTCGAAGCTGACCCGATAGGAACGCGCATCGGGACCGGCATCGGATGCAAATTCCAGCCGGCAGCCCGGCACGACATTGGCGACAATGCTTGCGATGTCGCGGATGCGGTAGTTGTGCTCTGTCAGGCCGACATTGAAGGCTTCGTTCCAGACCGCTTCCTCCGGCGCGGCAAGACCCGCGATGAACGCGCGCGAAATGTCCTCGATATGGACGATCGGGCGCCAGGGTGTGCCGTCGGATTTGAGAAAGATCAGGCCTTTCGTCACTGCCCAGGCAACCAAATTGTTGAGCACGATATCGAAGCGCAGACGCGGCGAGACGCCATAGGCTGTCGCCGGTCGAAAATAGACCGGACAGAAACTGGCGTCGGCAAGCTCCGCGATATCCCGCTCCGCCAGCACCTTCGAGCGGCCATAGGCCGTGACCGGATTGAGCTCGCCCGTCTCGTCTATCAGATCATCATCGCACAGACCATAATTGCTGCAGGAGGAGGCGAACAGGAAGCGTTTGACACCTGCTGCCTTGGCCGCTGTGGCTGCGCGCACACTGGCCCGGTGATTGATCTCATAGGTCATCTCGGCATTGAGATTGCCGAGCGGATCGTTCGACAGGGCGGCCAGATGAATGACTGCATCGAAGCCCTCGAGATCGTTCGGCCTTATGTCGCGTACATCCGCGCGGATTGATGGCACATCGGGCATTGCGCCGCCGGCGGCGAAGGTGCAGCGCTTGTAAAGATTGCTGTCATAGCCGGTGACCGCATGCCCCGCTTCGATCAGCATCGGCACCATGACCGAACCGATATAACCCTGATGACCGGTGACCAGAACTTTCATCGCTCTCCCCCTAGCGTTGTCGTTGCTTTGCCAAACGCTACAATCTTGAGCTTTTACCGGCGAGGTGTCCTATGGGAGGAGGAGAGAGGCGGGATTTGGCGTCGGTTACTCCTTTTGACTGATATTAATGGCCATCGCGCAGAACCAGGACCCAGTCTGTGTCGCCCGACGCATTGCGCGGATGCGGTGGCAGGAAGCGGTTTTCCCCGCGGGAAAATTCGGCAGGCACGCTGGTGAATTCACCACTGGAGGGATCAAACCAGCGTGCGTCGACGCGATCTGACCCGAACAGCGCAATTTTGACCACAAAACCATCGGGCCGTTCCCCGTAGACCAGCGCGAAAGACCTGTCATTGGCAATTGCCGCCATCATATGTGGATCGCCGCCAGTTGAGCGGAGCAGATCGCCGTTCCTATCCGGCTCGAGCTTCCACCAGTCCAGGCCTTCAAAAAGTTGACGCATCGGGGACATGCTGCGTGCGCCGGGACTGTCGAGTGCTTCCTGCCATGTCATGGGGCTCGAAACGATCCCGGGGCCGCTGAAATGCCAGATCGGATGATTGCCCGATATCTGTCCCGCAGCCCCACCGAGAAGCGCGCCATAGGCCTGTTGTCGTACGGTTTGCGCAGCGGTTCCATGTTCGCCTTCGTACAGCGCTTCAATCATCAGGACGGGCATCCTCCTGGTTTCGACCGTGCGCGCCAGCACCGCGCGATGCACATTCTCATAGGTATAGACCGTATCGAGTTTCAGCCATCCTTCCCCGGCCCAATATTCGGCAGTCACCGTATCGCGTCTGGAATGAACGGTGTGAAGGGAATTGGGCGCGACGCTTTCGATCCCTGAGACGATCGCCTTCACCAGCGCCGTGTCGGGCGCATCATAGTCGCCGCCATGCACCCAGATGACATTATCAAGGCCGTAAAAGCGCCTGGCGATATATTCCCCATAACGGCGGAGCTTCTCCGGTCCCGTCGCTTCTGCCTTCAGATACCAGCCCTGGCCGCTGCCATTGGCGCCGAGATAAGCGGGGGTGAGCAGCACGAGCAAGCCGAGATCACGGGCGCGCCGCACCACCCACTGCGCATGGTCGAAATAGCGGTCGTTCATGGCGGCAAAACCGCCGGCGCCCTGGAAGGGCTTCTCACCATACGCATTGGCCGGCGGATTGCTGCTGAACTGGTGCTCGACCAGATTGACGAGAAGCGTATTGAAACCGCGTTTCCTGCGGTCGCGGAGATAGGTTTCGGCTTCTTCACGGGTAAGTTCGGCAATCAGCGACCAGGCGGCATCGCCCTGGATAAGAAACGGCTTGTCGGCGGCATCGACGAGATAGCGCTTGTCTGCGGAAACATGCAGCGGAAAAGTGGCCTGAGGCCAACCCGTCTTCGCTAATGCAGGGAGAGCCTGCATCATCCCGAAAACGGCAAGGATAACCATCCAGCAACGGCGCATCAGCCTGCGGCCAGAGCCGTCGCCCCGTCCTGATTGAAACGACGGTAGACAATCTGCGACGGGCGCCCAATCAGGTAGCGTTCGACGCCCTGGTCGAGCGCCAGCGTATAGGTGCCCAGCGCCCCGTCCACCGCTTCGATGGTGCGCGCGATGTCCTCGTCCGAATGTGTGTAGCTGACGACGAGCGACGGCATCAGCACACCGCGCCGGATCGTTTCCTGCAGAAAAAGCGACCGAAAAGCCTGGGATGCCGCGCCGGCCCTGTCGAGCGTCGCATAGGCCAGGCAAGAAGGCCGCCCGACGATCTTGATGAAGGATTGCAGGCCGTGACGCACGATCGCTTCCTCGAAGCCTTCCTGCACTTTGCGTCCCTGTGCATGAAGATGTTCGATAACCGGCTCGTTCTGATAGACCTTCATCGTGGCGATGGCCGCGGCGAGCGCATGGGTTTCAGCGCCATGGGTGGTCGAAAGCAGGAAGACACGCGTCCTGTCGGTATGATCGAGCCCGCCGAGGCGCATGTACTCACGCTTACCGGCGAGGGCCGAAACCGAAAAGCCGTTGCCGAGCGCCTTGCCAAAGCAGGAGAGGTCGGGAACGATATCGTAGAGCGCCTGGGCGCCGCGCGCGTGCCAGCGAAAGCCGGTGATCATCTCATCGAGGATGAACAACGCGCCATTGTCATGGCAAAGCCGTTTGGCCTCGTGCAGGAAGTTGTCCTGCGGGTCGTCGCCACGCGCGGGCTCCAGGATGAGCGCGGCGATCCTGCCTGGATGCCTGCTGAAAAGCCCGCGCACGCTCGCGATATCGTTATAGTTGAAGGTCAGCGTCAGCCGCCGGACCGTTTCAGGAATGCCCGCATTCATCTTTGTCGTCCCGATAAACCAGTCATCGGTCGAGAAGAACGGATGATCGGCGCAGCAGGCGATCATGTCGCGCCCGCTATAGGCACGCGCCAGCCGGACGGCGCCCGATGTGGCATCGGACCCGTCCTTGCAGAACTTGACCATTTCCGCGCCGGTAATGGTATCGAGAAAGGTCTCAGCGCACTCCACCTCGATCTCCGCGGGCCGAGTGAAATTGCAGCCATGGCGCAATGCTTCCTCCACCGCTTTTACGACGGGCGGATAGGCATGGCCGAGCCCGACGGCGCGGTTGCCCATGCCATATTCGATATATTCATTGCCATCGGCGTCCCACACATGCGAGCCGAAACCACGCCGGATGAACCCTGGCGAAAGCACTGGATATTGATCGTCGCCCTTGGCGTAGGTGTGGCTGCCGCCCGGTATCAGGCGATGCGCTTTTTTACGCAGCCGTTCGGAATTATCGAATTGCGACCTCTGTTCGTTCATGGCAAATCCAATGATCACAAGGCTGGGGAGTCCTGCCGGTGACGGCAGGGATTCACCGGATTAGTTTAGGTGGTTTCACCGGGATTTCCCTTTCGCAATAGGGTGGATGTTTCCTACCGCGGAAGGCGTAAGAAGGTGCTCAGGTCGAAGAAGCGGCTGTGTGCAACCTTTCCTGGACCAGCCGCAGCCAGTTCTTGACCGGTTGCGGCAGATAGGTGCGCAGATTGGTGCGCAACCCGGCGGGAAGGCTCCATTCCTCAAGTGACCGTGGAGCGGCGAGGATGGGTGGATCGGCTTTAACTGCGGCTATGAGCGCCGCGTAGGAGGCCGCCATCCTGGTCGTGGTGAAGCCGCTTTCGGCCTTCGCCTGAGCCGCGCGCGACATGGCTGAAAGAAGCGCCGAATTCGAACGGATCGTTTCGATATGCCGCGCCGCCTGCCGCCAGTCACCGACCGGGAAGAGCATTCCGTTGATGCCGTGATCAACGAGCGTGTCCGTGACGCCGCTGATATTGGAAGCGACGGGAATGCAACCCGTCGCCATGGACTCTATCAGCGACATCGGAGACCCCTCGAAACGCGACGGCATGACGAGAATGTCATGCGCGGCGAGCAGCTCCCTGACCTTTTCATGCGCGATAACGCCCGTGAACGTGACGCGGCTGTGGTGGGGGGCACACTGCTTGCGCAGCTTCGGCAGGTCGGGACCGTCGCCGGCAACCGTCAGCCTCACCGAAGACGGCAGGCGGCCCATCAGGCGTGGCAGCCAGAAGACGCCTTTCGACGTATCGTCGATCCGGCCAAGGAACAGAAGCCGCAATCCGCCCGAGGGTGGCGCGCTGCGCGGACGGGAGCCCGCATCGGTGAAATCGACAGCATTTGCGATCGCCACGATCCGCTTGGGCGGAAAGCCGAAGCGCGAGACGAGATCGCCGCGGCAGCGCTGCGATACGCCGATCGTCGCATGTACGTGATCGCGGATCGAAGCGGCGGCGGCGTAGGTTGCGGGCGTTATGGTATGGACGATCATGAAACGCAGCACATGCGGTGGAAGATAGCGGACGATATTGGTCTCCAGCCGGTCGGCAAGCACATTGATGAAAACACCGTCGAGGCCGTTTTCCTCGATGAACCGCAACAGCAGCTCAGCGCGTTCTTTTTCGCCGAGCCTGCCCTGCGGGTCGAGCGCATCGCCGATCGCGCGTTCGGCCCGCCACCGCTCATCGGTCTCCACGTCGGTTTTGCCGGTGCTCAGCCAGCGGATTTCGATGCCGGAGGGCGCCAGCCCGTGACGCAATTGTTTGAAGACGGAATAGGTCCCGCCGATATGTGGGCGGGCGAAATAAGCAAATCTCATGGCTGCCCCATTGCTGTCGGACTACACTGGACCGGCTTCAACCTAGTCGATCGCGACGCCATCGCAGATCAGCAATGGTAGGTAGCGGGCTCCGCCAATCGGATGGACCGGCGAAGGCCCTTCCGCCTTCATGATAATTTCGCCGTCACCGGCATATGTTTATGCTTTTCACGTCCATGGACTCGTTTCCACCCTGTTGTTCGGAGTATCAGCGAATGAGGATCGGTCTCTTCGGGCAGTTCGGCTCCGGAAATACGGGCAATGACGGTTCGCTTGAAGCCATGCTCGCCTTTCTCAGGAGAACGGTGCCCGATGCGCAATTGCTGTGCATCTGCCCTCGGCCGGATGTGGTGCGGCGGCAATATGGGCTGGACGCGGTCGCCATCAGCGGCGATCAGCCACAAAGCCGGTTTCTGCGTCTCGCCGATTCAGCCTTCAAGCAGATGCCACGCCGCATCGGGGATTTCTTTGCTGCCATCCGCGTTGCCAGGAAACTGGACCTCATCATCGTCCCGGGAACGGGTATCCTCGATGATTTCTGCGAATCTCCGCTCGGCTGGCCCTCTGTGATCTTCCGTTGGTGTCTCGCGGCGCGGCTGGGCGGTGCAAAACTCGCCTTTGTCAGCATCGGTGCGGGACCCATCCGGCATCCGCTGAGCCGCATCTTCATGAAATCCTCCGCCCGCATGGCCTGCTATCGGTCCTATCGGGATCCGTCGTCCCGCAATTTCATGAAAAGCCTCGGCCTCGATGTCGCGCGCGACAGGGTCTATAGCGACCTTGCCTTCGGCCTGTCCGTTCCTGATGAAAGCCGGCTAAGCACAGCTTCTGTCGTGACTGTCGGCGTCGGCGTTATGGCCTATTCCGGATGGAAGAAGGCAGGAAGCGATGGAGAGGCAATCTATCGAGCCTATCTCATGAAGATGTCCGACTTCGTCGTCTGGCTGCTCGCGCAGGGAATGGCGGTAAGGCTTTTGACGGGCGGCGGGGTCGATCGGCAGGCCGTCGGGGATCTGCTGGCCATCGTGAATAGCGGTCAGGAGGACGGCGCCAGCCGCAGGATCGTCGCCGAGGAGATGTCCTCCCTGCATGATTTGATGCGCCAGATCCTGCAGACGGATTTGGTGGTCGCCACACGTTATCACAATGTGATCTGCGCGCTCAGCACCGGACGTCCTGCGATTTCGCTCGGTTATGCCGAAAAGAGCGACGAGCTGCTGATCCGTACCGGACTGGCGGAATTCTGCCATCATGTCGAAACCTTCGACACGGAGGCCCTGAAGACGCAATTCTCATCCATGCTGGAGAGATATCAGGAATTGGAGCGCAGCGTCCGCCGTGGCGTGGAAACTTTTCGCACCCAGCTGATGGAGCAGGAAGATCTGCTGCGGGAGAAGCTCCTGGGATTGCCTGGCATCAATCGTGGCGCTGCCTAGAGACACCGACCTTCAAGCCACCCGAACATCCGCGACATTGCCGGCGCCGATCAGGGCTTTGAACCGCCGGACCGTATCCGGCCGCCGCAAGAGATAGCCCAGCGGTGGAAGAATGGCGGTGCGCGGCCGCAGTGTGAACGCCAGCTTCAAAAGCTCCATCGCGCCCGGCTCGCGGCGTTGAATATGCGAAACGGCGGACCAGTAGGCGCGCTCGGCGATCCCCCGACGTGCAAGCTGCAGCAGATAGGCGCTGTCGGGCATGTCCTTGCCTTCATGGGCGAAGAAGCACTCGGCGGCCTGCGCAGTATGCAGGATATGCATGATCTGCCGGGCCCTCAGCTCACTCGACCGGTTTGCGTCATGCGAGCGTATGCCTGCCTGGATGCAATCGAGCTCCGCGATACTGCCGTGAAGCGCCAGGCGCAACCACACATCGTAATCGTCGCTGTGCGGGAGCTCCGTGCGGTAATAGCCGACGCGCTTTTGTACACTGGTTCTGATGACGATGGATGGTCCTGGTATCTGGAAAACGCCGAGCCTGCAGAACTGTTTGATGAAAGCGCGGCCTTGATGCAGACGATAGGGGACATGCACCGGCCGCCTGTTGATATGCGGAATGGGCTCGTTTCCCTTAATCGCCACGTCACGGCCATAGGTGAAGGCGATGTCGGGCTCGCGGTCCATGATGGTGGCTGCGCGGCGCAGCGCGCCGGGGACAAGAAGATCATCAGCGAAGAGCAAAAGAAAATAATCCGATCGGGCCCAGTCGATGCCCTCGTTGAACGAGCAATGCGGCCCAAGATTTTCCCGGCGCAACCGCAATTCGACACGTGGATCGCGGGCGGCAATCTCACATGCTATTTCCACACTTTTGTCGGTAGAGGCGTTGTCGATGATCAGCAGTCGCAGATCGATATCCTGTGAAAGCACGCTGTCGGCACAGGCCCGGAGATACCGCCCGTAATTATAGTTGGGGATCACAATATCGACGCTGCTCATCGCTTGACATGCTCCTGGTCCAGTTCATTCCGCAGGCGTGACGGTGGATGGGTCGGCCGCATTCTTTCCGGTTCCCCGCAGCGCCATCCATGAGGGGACCTTCTGCCAGAGACGATCGACTTCGGTGAGGAAGGGATGACGCGTCCGGATAAGCACCGTCAGCCAGCACATGATGGCGAGAATACCTGCGAAAAGACCGGAAAGCGGCGAGATGTCGAGGTCGAAACCATGGAGGGCAATGACAATGACCGGGCCGACCATGGCACCCGCGGTGACGATGGCGCTCGGCCGGATGGCCTCCATCAGATCCATCCATTCGAACTGCACGTGCTTCCTCACGAAGTAAAGCGACACCATCATCTGGAAAGGCAGGGTTATGAACTGACTGAGCGCCAGCGCCGTCAGCCCCCAGAACGCAGCGCCGCACAGAACCACGGCGGAAGCGATGCGCGCGATGCAGTTGGAAATAAAGGCTTCGCGATTTTCGCCAAGCGCGATCAGAAGCGGATATGTCAGGATGACCGGAAACCAGAACGTGCTCGCCAGGCATAGGATGGCGACGATGGGAGGCGCATCGCTCCAGTTTTCGCCGAGGATGATGCGCACTGTCGGATAGGCGAGCAGCGCCAGCAGGATCTGCGAAGGCCAGTAAACGACCGAGATGTAGCTGATCGCCCGCAAATAGGAAGCACGCAGATTTTCCCCTTGGCGCACCTGCTCGGCCAGGACGGGGAACGCGACGGAAAATACCGCTGACAGGAACACCCGGTCCGGCAAGCTGCACACGGCGTTGGCACGGTTGAATATTCCAACCGAACTGGGCGTCATGATGCGCCCGAGCAGAAGCTGCGGCAGCGTCTCGTAGATTTTGTTCAACACGGAAGTCGCGCCCATATAAGAGCCGAAGTGCAAAGCCTCCCGCAGCGACGAAACACTTGGGCGGAAAATGGATACGACCGGGCGCGCGGCGAATGCGAGCAAAGTCGTGGTCAGCGCGCCGGAAAGCAGGCCGACTGCAAAGCTCATGTGACCGCCGCTGAAAACCGCCATGCCGATGGTGGTTGACGCCGCGACGGCGCTCCCCGCCGTGCGGATCCGGGCAAGAATCCCGAATGCCATGTCGCGACGCAACAGCGCGATGATCGGAAGCGAGAGGGTTTCAACGAATGCCGCGATGATGAGAAGGTCGAGAAAAGACAAAAGCGACTCGTCATGGTAGAATTCCGCCAGCCAGCCGCGTCCAAGATAAAGCAGCAGGGAAAGCCCCGTCGTGAGGGCGAGCAGGACGGTGAACGAGGTCCGCACGTCCTGCGTATCGACATGATCGCGCTTGATGAGGAAGTCAGGGCTGGCAAATTCGCGCAGCGAGAAGACGATGGTTCCGATTCCCAGCCCGATGACGCCAAGGCCGATTTCCGCTGGGGTAAGCAGCCGCGCCATCGCGGCAATCGTGCCCACCCCGATCAGAAGTCCCAGATATTGCTCCAGGGTGGCCATCAGGAATGCCTGGCGGAACCTGCTCATGCATCGTCCGTCCCGTGATCTTGTCCGGTTTTTTGGCGCCGGGTCATCATTTCTGCGGATGGGTAGGATCCCATTTCGCTCATTTCTGTGCTCCTCGCGAGGGGGCAAAGAACCATCCTTCCATCACGGAATATGCGTCCGGATAGGTTTCCTCCGCCCGATCTGACGATAGGCCGTTCTGCCGTTTAGAAAACGTCGCCAATCTGCGTAAGGCTTAGGCAAAAAGGATGAGCCGAAGATTTTGCGGGGAAACCTGATGTCCTACCCTCATCGGTTGTTCTTTCCCTCCCTTATGCGGCTGACCAGATTGCCGGCCGCCGTCACGTCGGGAGTGCTTTCCGGCCCAGCTTGATTGAGGGTCGTCTCCGCATCTGTCAAAAGCGCATCGATTTCCGCGCGCGACAGGACGCCGTTGGCCTCGAGCGCGAGCAGGAGGGATTCGCATATGGATAGGGCAGCGATGGCAGCGGCCCGTGCGTCTGCAGCCATAGGATTCTCCGTTTATCGCTACAATCATTCGCTGTGAGGCTTTGTCGCCAGCCATGCAGCGGGGATGATCCACGTTCTCTGGCGAAGCCTCGATTCTATCCGGTTGATCAACGCCATGCCTCTTCGCAAATCAGCTCAGGCTTAGTCACTATTGAGCGGTGATCTTACCCATTTCGACGGAGCGGTCTCTATCCGGAGGCGTGAGGCTTCCCCTGATTTGCCAAGTCGTCCCTGCCGCCGCCGCCCAGTACAACTTTCAGACGCGTGAACGCTGCTTACGCAACGTGGGCCCGCCGGAAATCGGCAGGACTCGGGGAGGACGAATTTGGCGAGCTTTCATCTCAGCATATGGACAGCGTTTTTCATGTCGGTTGTTCTGAACATCAGCCTGAAGCGCTTTGCCGACGAATGGCATTTCCTCGACCTTCCAGACACAAGAAAGCTGCACGAGGGTGCAGTCCCGCTTTGCGGTGGGATCGCCATCTTTGCTGCCTTCGTCATAGCCAATATCTGGCTGGAAAACACGATGCAGCTCTCCTGGCCCGTTGTATCAGGCCTCTGCCTTATCCTGGTTTTCGGTGCGCTGGATGATCGTTTCGGCCTGCCCGCACTGCCGCGACTTCTCGTTCAGACCCTCGCCGCCTATATGATTATCGGTATCAGCGACGCGGCGAACTTCAATCTTTCGGTCATCGTTTCGCCCGAGCTGGCGGATCAGCTTTCTCCGATCATCGTTCCTATGGCGATCATCTTCATCGTTGGCATCATCAACGCCGTCAACATGACCGATGGCGTCGATGGGCTTGCCGGCGGCAGCGCCGCCGCATCGCTGTTCTGGCTAGCGCTACTCGCACTTCATGCGGGACATGCTCCGGTCATGATGCAATCCCTGATCCTGCTTGCCGCGGTGGTCGGCTTTCTTGGTTTTAACTTGCGTCACCGCTGGCGCATGAAGGCCAGCGTCTTTCTGGGCGATGCGGGCAGCACGCTGCTCGGCGCGGCTATTGGCTGTTTCATCGTCGCCTTGTCCGTGGGCAAGAGCGGGTTGCCATTCCCCGTCCTGCTCTGGCTGATCGTCATTCCGATCGTCGATACGCTCAGCCTTATTGTCCGCCGCATCGCGGCCGGACGCAATCCGCTTTCCGCCGATCGGTGGCATCTTCATCATCTGTTGCTGGAGGCGGGCCTGTCGCCGGCCAGGACAACCGTCGTGCTCGTCGCTTTGTCAGCCCTGTGCGGCGCCATTGCCTATTTCAGCATCATCCTTGGGATACCGGAAGAGCTGCTGATCGCCGGCCTCCTCGTTCCTGCGGTTCTGCACACAATCTTCGTCCTTCGCATGACCGGCCAGTCCCGCGCCGCGCATCACATGCCGCGTCCGGCAAGTCCGCAAACAACCATTCCCGGAGCCACACCATGAGCATTTCGGTTCTTATCATGACGCTGAACGAAGAAGCCAATCTGCCCGCCTGCCTCGCCTCGCTTTCATGGAGCGACGATATCGTCATTCTCGATTCCTTCAGCACGGACCGCACGGTCGAGATCGCGGAGGCGGCGGGTGCACGCATCTACCGGCGTGCCTATGACAGCGAAGATCGCCAGAGAATGTATGGACTGACTGAGATCGCGTTCAAATACCCATGGGTCTATACGCCCGATGCCGACGAGATCACCCCGCCGGATCTGCGTGACGAGATGCTGGCCATTGCCCGTGACCCGGGCCGGCCCGAAGCATTTTTCAAAGCACGCTACAAGAACATGTTCATGGGCCGCTGGATCCGCCACAGCAGCCTCTATCCGACCTGGATCACCAGGTTGGTAAGGCCGGACAGGGTGCGCTTCGAGCGTTCCGTCCATTCGCGATGCACTGGCGATGGCCCGGCCGGCGAACTGGAGTCCCATTTCATCCACTACAGCTTCAACAAGGGGCTCGAAGCCTGGTATGACAAGCACAATCGCTATTCCTCGGTGGAGGCCGATCTGTCATCGAGCCGCAGACCGGACCGCAAGATCGACTGGAGGGGCCTGTTCAGTGCCAAATCCGATCGCCGGCGGCGCGGCCTTAAGGCTCTCTCCTACCGGCTGCCCTTCAGGCCCACCTTGCGGTTCCTCTACATGTATCTGCTACGCGGCGGCTTTCTCGATGGCAAGCCCGGCTATTTCTACTGCCGCCTGCTTTCCGCCTATGAGTTCATGATCGTGGTAAAGACCGAGGAACAGCGTCAGCGTCAGCGGGGATTTGCCGGGTGAATACCGCCAATGTAAGCCAAGAGTCCGCGCCGGGCAGTATGGAACGTCCCCACCCCGTCCTTCTTCGCTGGGCGATCCTTTGCGCCGTGCTTGCGGCATGCCCGCTGGCGGCCATCTTCTGGGCCGATCCCCTGCTGACCTTACGCGGCGAAACACGCAAGGCCGATGTGATTGTCGTTTTGGGCGGAGACGGTCCGGCCCGGGCAGTTCATGCAGCCGAACTCTGGCTTGAAGGAACGGCGCCGATTGTACTCGTCAGCGGTGACGGCGACTGTCTTTTCATCCGACGCGATCTGATCCGCAACGGCGTTTCGCCCTCCGCCATCCTGGTCGAATGTCTGTCGGGCAGCACATGGCAGAACGCACTTTATTCGGCACCGTTTCTGGACCAATTGAACGTCCGCAACGCCGTATTGGTGACGAACTGGTTCCATTCGCGCCGCGCGGTGGAAAGCTTCGCCAATATATGCCCCCGCATCAACTGGATACCGTCCGTCGTCGAACCACCCGATTCTTTCTGGCAGACCGCATTCGGCCCCTACGGCGTCGCCATCCTCAAGGAATATCTCAAGCTGCTGTGGTACAGGCTGAGGCTTCTTTCTGCAGATCAAATGCCCGAAACCGACGCCGCGCGGTCCTGTGATGTGGAGCAGCGGGCATGAACTGGCTGGTGACCTGGATATTCGTCCTCATCGTGGCGTGGTATTTCACCGCCGGAATCCTGCGCCCGGAAAAGATGTATCAGTTTCCATTCCTTGCCTCAGTCATGACGATGGGCTTCATCATTCCTCAGCTGCCGAGCCTGGCAAGCGATCCCTTCCTGCCTTCCGGCGCCTATGTCAAAGCCATGCTGATGGCGATTCTCTGCCTTGTGATGCTGAGGTGCGGCTGGTCGCAAACGGCGCGGCCCTTCACCTTCCTGAACCAGACCTTCAGCGAAAAGCGGCTTTTAATCGCCGCAGCGTTTCTCTCCGTCATAGGTGCCTATTTCTATTTCCTTTTGAGCCGTCTGCCCGGCGAAATCTCGATCGGCGTGCAGATGACCGGAACACCGGTCGTCTATCTCTTTTTTGCCCGCCTCATGGCCTACGGATTGGCGATCGCGCTCTTGTGCTTTACCCGCCACCCGACGACTGCCGGCACGCTCATCATCGGCTTCGATCTGATTTTCTATCTCGACCGCATCATCGTGACAGGCAAACGCGCCGAGGCGCTGGAACTCGTCATGATGATCCTGTTTGCGGTCTGGTTCCATCGCGGCTGGATCGTACCGCGTTCAGTCATGATCGCGGGAATCCTCAGTGGAAGCTTTTTCATGACCAGCATGTCCGATTATCGCCAGATAGCACGCGCCCATTCCGGCCCGGTCTGGGACCACGTGCTGGAAATCGATGTCGTCGGCAATTTCGAGGAAACGCTGAGGGAGGGAGGGCTGGAGATGCGCAATGCCGTGCAGCGCATAGATGAGATCGACCGCAGGCTGGAATTCGATTATGGGAAGTTCCATTGGAATAAGCTGGTCTTTACCTTCGTGCCGGCCCAGCTTGTCGGCACGTCGTTCAAGGATGCGCTCAAGCTCAGCACGCCGCAGCCCGAGCGCAGTTATCAGCCTTTGACCGGCACCACCGAAACCGGGTTCGTCGACGCCTTCTCCTCATTTTGGTATTTCGGCGCCATCAAATTCCTCCTCCTTTCCTATGTCATATGCCGGATATGGAAGGCGGCGATCGCTGGCGGAACGACGGCGCAGCTCGTCTACATGATGTCGATCGTCCCGGCCATGCATGCGATCTCGCATCAAACGGACTGGGTCGTGCAGGTCTGGATCCACATGGCGCTGTTTCTGGTGCCAATTCTGGTCTTTGCCAGGTTCCGGGGGATGGCGCTGTCATCGATCGTCGGCGGCTATCGTGCACCGGATGCGCAGATATCCTGGAGGTAATATCGATGCTGTCGCGCTATTCCGATCCGCATTCCCTGCCCTGCGCAGCATCAGCGCCGCTTCTCGGCGGGCCGACCTTTGCGCTGCGCCATCGCCTGATGCGGCTCGTCTGGTCGGCTGCGTGGCTTCTTCTCGCCGCCTGGACGCCGTCCTTCATGTGGCGCTGGCGCGGCCTGATCCTGCGCGCCTTCGGAGCGCAAATCCACAAGACGGCGATCGTGCGCGGCAGCGCGCGCATATGGTGGCCGGCGCATCTTAGCATGGGGGCCCATTCTTCGCTTGGGCCCGACGCCATCTGCTACAATGTCGCGCCCGTTTCCCTTGCGGATTTTGCCATTGTCTCGCAGCGGGCGCATCTTTGCACCGGAACGCATGATATCAACCATCCGAATTTCCCGCTCAAAACCCGGCCAATCTTTGTCGGCATGCATGGCTGGGTCGCGGCGGAAGCCTTTGTCGGGCCGGGCGTAACGATGGGCGAGGGTGCGGTGCTGGGCGCGCGCGCCGTCGCCTCCAAGGATCTCGATGCCTGGACGGTCTATGCCGGCAATCCGGCACGCGCCGTCAAGACGCGCCGCTTGATATCCAGGACCGCCGTATAGGCCTCGACCGTGCGGTGGGCGATTTTCGGCCATGTGTAGTGCTGGCGAACCAGCGCGCCGCCTCTCTCACCCATGGTGCGGGCTGCCTGAGGATCGCGGAGAACGGTCGCGAGCGCATCCGCTACAGCGGCCGCATCGAGGCTGCAGATCAGGCCTGCTCCGGAGCTCTCCACCTCCGGAAAATGGCAGGCATCCGTGATGATGACAGGCAGGCCGCAGGCAAGCGCCTCGGTGATCGCCACACTAAAACCCTCCTGCCTGCTCGGCAGGCAGAAACACTCCGCCTCGCGCATCGCATCAATCTTTTCGCGCCCGTAGACCGGGCCGATCATATGCACGCGTGCGGACAGGCCCTTTTCGGCTATCTCCAGCTTGAAAGCCTCGCCGGCCCCTTCATCGGGCCCGGCGACGACAAGGTCGACATCGGGACAGGCGGGCGCGGCAATAGCAATGGCTTGCGCCAGAATGTCGAGACCTTTCTTGTAGTGCAGACGCGAAAGAAACAGGATGAAACGCCTGTCACCGAGAGTCGGAATGCGGCGGCGGAATGTCCCGCTCCTGCCGCCGGGCTCCAGTTCCTCGAGAAAAATGCCGTTCGGGATGACGACGCTCGGAGCCCTGAGGGCAAGGGGTTGCATCAACTGCGCTTCATCCGCATTCAGCGCCTGGATGAAGGCGGCGCCATCGAGCATCCGGCGATAGCCGGTTAGAAGGGCAAGCCGCTTTTTCCAGGCTTTCTGTTTCAGGCTCCAGACATCGAGCATGCCGGCGGGGCGTACGCAGTAGGCAATATCGTGCCGCCTGGCGAGCAGGGCTGCGATGCGCAGGATCGCTTCCCATACTCCATGCAGATGCACGAAATCCGTTCCCGCCAGCAGGCGACGCAGGAGCCGACGCGCCTGCGTCGCGAAAATCCGTTCGATGCGTGCCGGCATCGGTAGGATATGACGCTGTACCTTGTCGAAACCGGGGATGGCCGCCGCCGCCAGGAAGGCCCTTCTCTCAATTTCCGGGTTGCCATAGCTGACGAGATGCACCTCGTGGCCCAGCGCCACCTGCGCCGCGGCGAGGCGGATGACGACGGCCTGCGGTCCACCCTTGGCCGGATCCACGGAGCCGATCACATGGATGATCTTCATGATGCCAATCTCATATCGGCCGGTTCGCACACCCGTTGCAGATACTGGCCGATCACGGCGCACAAGAACGCGCGTGACCAGGCCGGCGTCTCGGGTTCAGCAGCGAAGGTGTCCCAGATCGCATCGACTCCGGCGGGCGCCAGCAGACCGCAGCCTTTCAGGCTTTCGAGACCATTGCGGCAGATGTCGAGGAGAGGACCAGTCATCCATCGCCCGATCGGCAAGGCGAAACCGGATTTCGGCTGCGAGAGAAGTTCGGGCCGCAGGATATCGGGAAATGCCGCGCGCAGCAGATGCTTGGGGCTCCCATCGGCCGGAAGGCGGATATGCCCCGGGATAGAGGCCGTCAGATCGAGTAGGCGGCGATCGAGAAATGGCACCCGGACTTCAAATCCGTGCGCCATGCTGTTGGCGTCGCCGTCCCTGAGAAGCATGTTGGCGAGATAAAACCTGCTCTCCAGGAGCGAGACTGTCCACACAGGATCTTTCTCTTCGATGGATAGGGCGTCGATTTCCCGGGGATCGTGGAAATCCACGGTAAGACCCGCCGCGATATGGTCCAGTCCGAGACGGCGAAGCTGCGTGGGCGTCATCAGCCGCCGCCGCTGCATGTACAGGCTGATGAGATCGCCGTCGCAGCTGGCGATAGCCGATGCCTTTGCCCTTGTGCTGGTTGAGCGGTTTATGGTCGCGATTTCGGCCAGGCGGCGGCGGAGCGCCGGCGGAAGCGCTGAGACTGGACGCATCATCCGGTGAAGCACCGGTACGTCGCGGAAGGTGGAATAACCACCGAACAATTCGTCGCCACCCTGGCCGGAAAGGGCAACCTTGATGCCATGTTCGCGCGCCGCCTTGGAAATGACATAGACATTCAGGCCGTCGATGGAAGGCTGATCGAGCGCATCGAGCCAGGAGGTCACCGCATCGAGCGCATCGCCACCATTGATGAGGCATTCCGTGTGGTGAAGACCGAAGAGTTCTGCGGTCCTGGTGGCCAGCGCAAGCTCGTTCATGTCAGGATTGTCGGCAAAGCCGACGGTGAAACTGCGCAAATCTCGCACATGACGCGAGGCCGTGCCGGCGACGATGGAACTGTCGAGCCCCGACGACAGAAACAGCCCGAGCGGAACGTCGCTGACCAGATGATCGCGCACTGCCGCATCCACCGTCTGCCTGACAGCTGCAAGGGTGGTTATCATGTCGCGTGCCGGATCGGGACGCGCGGGCTGCCAGAAGCGGATTGGATCATCTGCCCGCCCATCTGCTGGAAAGCGCTGCCAGCATCCCGCAGGAAAGGAACGAATGGTTTCGAACAAGGTGAAGGGGTGTTGCACCGCGCCATACGAAAGAAGCCCCGCCAACCCTTTGACGCTTATCTCCCGTGCAACGAGATCGCAGCGCAGGATCGCCCGCACTTCGCTGGCGAAGACAAGATCGCACCCGTTCGTCAGGCCCGGTGCCAGATAAAGCGGTTTGATGCCTAGCGGATCTCGCGCGAGCAGCAATTCGCCCGTCGCCGCGCGATGGAACGCGAAGGCAAACATGCCTTCAAGCCGAGCAATACATTGCGGGCCCCATTCCACGAGCGCGTGTAGCAACGTTTCGCTGTCACTCGTCCCCCTGAAAACGCAGCCGCGCGCCGCAAGTTCGTGTCTCAGGTGGCCGTGATTGTAGATCTCCCCGTTGAAAACGAGCCTGTCGCCGGTCGCAGGATGGACCATCGGCTGCGCGCCGGCTGACGACACATCGATAATGGCAAGCCGTGTGTGACCGAGCGCTAGGACACCACTGCCGAAGCACGCGATGCTTTCACCGCTTCCGTCCGGCCCGCGATGTCGCTGCGCCTCCACCATCCTGTGCAGCGCCCTGGCGGCTGCGGTGCGATCCTGCGAAACGATGCCGGCTATCCCGCACATGGCAAAATCTCCTCGCTTCTGTGGACGCCGGAGAGCGCCGCCAGCAGGCGCTGGCTATAGTGTTCCAAGGTGAATTCCGCCGCACGGGCAAGCGCATTTGCAATCATATCCCCATGCAGACGCGGGGCGGCCGCCAATCGCTCCAAAGCCTCGACGATCGCATCAACATCGCGGATCGGGACGATGAAGCCGTCTGTGCCGTGCCGCACCACGCTGCCGGTGTTCTCGGTACAGATAACGGGCAGTCCAGCCGCCAACGCCTCGTAGACCACCGTCGCGGAACCCTCGCAGATCGATGGCAGCAGGAACACATCCGCCCAGGCATATTGCTCCCGCATTCTGCTGCGCGGCACTGCACCCTTCAGATCGACGGCGGCCTCCAGCGCGGCCCGCGCCTGGGGCAACACGGTGCATGGACCCACCATGCGGAAGATCGCCCGTCCACGCAGGCGTCTTGCAGCCTCCAGAACATAGGGCGAGCCCTTGCGCAGGCAGATCTCTCCGGCGGTCAGGACCCGCAGAGGCCCCGGCTCACGCGCGCGCTTCGCCACGGTGAAACGGCTGTCGATCCCATAGGGAATGACGGTGGCGCGCGCGGCGGGACAACCGCTTTCAATCACATGGCGACGGACGAATTCCGACGGGCAGATGATGACATCGGCAAGCGCCCATTCGGCTCGCTCGCGCGCGATGAAGGCTGCTGCAAAAGGATCGTCCGTGACGGGCAACTGCCAATTCGGAAACGCCGCGTCTTCCTCGCCGACAAGCCGGTCCACCACCTCGCGCGGGGCGATCATCTGCTCGACGGCGGTCCATAACCCATGGGCGCGCGCCGTTTTCAACTGTTCCAGCGCCTCTCCGCTGTAGGCGTAGATGCCGGCGGCATCGTGGAAGCCTTCGGCAGCGACGAGGGTGCCGAAACGTTCACCGGCCCACAGCGCGTTCGCCGTTTCGTCGGAACGGGTCTTTCCGGCAAGGCGCCTGATGGCGGAATGCAGCCCGAAGGATGGAAAGGTGGTTGTCTGGTCCGGCGGAATATCATGGGGCACACGCCCGACGAGCCGCCGGATTGCCAGAGGGAGCGTGCGGGGCGGAAGCGCCTGCAAGAGCCGCGGCCAGCCCTTCGTGGCGCAGATATCCGTATAAAAATGCGCAAGCCGTCCGTCACCCGCCAGAATGCGCGGCACGGCATAATGCATCCTGGCGCCGAGCTGGCTGACGACGATGCTTTTGTTCACCGCAGCCCCCCGTTGGACAGCGACGGTACGCCAGCCAGTTCGTCCGATGCGGCGAGACGAGCGACCGCGGAATGCCAGACGCCGGTCCCATATTCACGTGAATACGCGGTTTCCATGAGATATCGCGCATTGTTGCCCATGGTGGCCCGGAGCAGGGGCGAATGTTTCAAGCGCAGAATGAAATCGATCAGCCCGGCGACATCTCCCGGTTTCACGGCCTCGCCGCATTCGAATGTACGCACCGACGAACCGATTTCCCCATCGGGATCGCCGATGAAGATGGTCGGCCGTCCCGCCGCCAGAACGCCGTAGAACTTGCTTGGCACAATACAATGTTCGAGTTGCGGGAGCAGCGATACGAGATGCAGATCCGCCACGCACAGGCTTTCAGACAGGTTCTCCGCCGGCTGGAATGGCTTCAGAACCACGTTGCTCAAGCCCCTGCGCCTGACCTCGGCCTCGACGAATGGCCTTTGCTGTCCGTCGCCGATGAAGAGAAAACGGATGCCCTTCACGCCGATGAGCTTTTCGGCGGCGTCGAGCACGGTCATGAATTCATGCGCCCGGCCGAAATTGCCGGAATATCCGATGACGAAGTGACGGCTCAATCCCCACGTCTTGCGCAGTCCGTTCTCCTTGCGCGGCACCGGCTGGATCTCGTTCTTGTCGGACCAGTGATGAACGACACTCAGATGCTCCCTTGCCACACCCTGGCCGGCCAGATGATGTGCCATCGCGTCGATGGGGCATATCGTCAAAGCGGAGCGTCGCATCGACCAGTTGCGCAGCGCCAGCGCAATCCTGCCCGAAAGATTGTCGGCGCGCATCATGCCGAGTTCCATCGCCGTTTCTGGAAAAAGGTCCATGACCCAGTTGACGAGCTTTGCCCCGCGAAGCCTGATCGGCAGGGTACTGCTCACCGCGAGAAGCGGCGGATCGGTGCACACAACGCAGATATCGTCACGCTGCGCATGGCGCAGCCACCATGTCATCGCGGAAAAATGAAAGGTCGCGTAATCGACGGCCCGGCCGGCTAGCGAGCGTCGGCCAAAACCCGAGGTCCATATCCGATGAACCCGCACGCCGTTGATGATCTCCTCCGCCGGGAGCACTTCTTTTGGGCGGTTATAGTAGTGACGGCCGGCGATAATTTCGACCTCAAGCCCATCCCGCGCCAAGGAAAAGGCAAGGCTTGAAATCATCCGGCTCGTGGCCGATTGGTCGGGATGGAAATAGCGGTTTGCAAAGAGGATTCTCATAAAGCCAACCCCGTTTTTCCAGTCCAGAATTGCCGAACGGACGATGGCTGGACAAGCAAGCCAAAGGCATTAGCGGCCTACGCGCGCGCGCAATGCGCTACCCCTTAAGGCGTGTCCTCCTGCTACGGCAAAGACGGAGGCTGATCCCGCCAAGCAGCTGTTTCGCGCCTGCCTACCCCCTCGGGTGAAGCGCCATGCGCATAATGGAGCGATTTCGCCTCCTGTGAAAATAACCGAGACTGGTGCGGGATGAGCGGCGTTCCGCCGGGAGTGTGTAGCCATGGCCCAAACCGATAAGAGGAGGCATTCTTGACCGGAAAAACCGCATTAATCATCGGCGTGACGGGACAGGACGGCGCCTATCTCAGCGAACTGCTCCTGTCGAAGGGATATCGGGTTCACGGCCTCAAAAGGCGCTCATCGTCGTTTAACACGGGGCGCATCGATCATCTCTATCAGGATCCGTACGGGAGCGATGTGAAATTCACGTTACATTATGGCGATCTCACGGACGCGACCAACCTTTGCCGCATCATCCAGGAAGTGAGGCCGGACGAGATCTATAATCTGGGCGCACAGAGCCACGTCCAGGTCAGTTTCGATACGCCTGAATATACCGCCAATGCCGATGCGCTCGGTCCGCTGAGGCTCCTGGAAGCGATGCGGATCATGGGCATTGCGAAAACCTGCCGTTTCTACCAGGCCTCGACATCGGAACTATTTGGAAATAGCTCATCGACTGCACAGAACGAAACGACTCCATTTGCCCCGCGCAGTCCTTATGCGGTGGCGAAGCTCTATGCCTATTGGATCACGATCAACTACCGCGAAGCCTACGGCTTTCATGCTTCGAATGGCATTCTTTTCAATCATGAGAGCCCATTGCGCGGAGAGACCTTCGTCACGCGCAAGATCACGCGCGCCGTTGCCGCCATTCACCTTGGGCTTCAGCAGAAGCTGAGGCTTGGCAATCTGGACGCCAGGCGAGACTGGGGCCATGCACGCGATTATGTCGAGGGCATGTGGAGGATTCTCCAGCAGGAACACCCGGACGACTATGTCCTGGCGACGGGAGAAACCCACAGTGTACGCGAGTTCGCCGAGCGTGCCTTTGCGGCCGTGGACACGAGGGTCGAGTGGATGGGAAGCGGCGTCGATGAAGTCGGGGTCGATGTCCGCACCGGTGCTGAAATCATCGAGATCGATCCGCGCTATTTCCGCCCGAACGAAGTCGACTTCCTTTTGGGAGACGCCTCCAAGGCGCGAGAGCGGCTTGGCTGGAAGCATTCGGTGCCGTTCGGAAATCTCGTTACGGAAATGGTCGATCGGGATCTGCACAACATCATGAGGGAGGTCGGACGCAATGATTTTCTTGGAACGTGATATGAGCCATGGTGATGAACACGCGCATTTCCCTCTGCGCGGCAAACGCGTCTTTGTCGCCGGTCATACGGGTCTGGTCGGCTCGGCGCTGGTGCGGCGTCTTGAAAGGGAAGGCTGCACCGTCCTGACCGTGCCGCACGGGCAGGTGGATCTGATCCGGCAAGCGCCCACGGAAAGCTGGATGAGGGCGAAGCGCCCCGATGTGGTGTTCGTCGCAGCCGCCCGCGTCGGCGGCATCGCCGCAAATGCGCGCTATCCCGTCGAGTTCCTTTACGAGAACATGATGATCGCCGGCAATATCATGCATGCCGCGCATGAAACGGGTGTGCAGAAGCTCCTTTGGCTCGGGTCGAGCTGCATCTATCCGCGCAATGCGCCCCAGCCGATCCGGGAGAATATGCTGCTTTCGGGACCGCTTGAGGCGACCAACGAGGCCTATGCCATAGCCAAGATCGCGGGAATGAAGCTCGCGCAGTTCTATAACAGGCAGTATGGCGATTGCTTCATCTCGGCCATGCCGACGAACCTTTATGGTCCGAATGACAATTTCGATCCGGAAACCTCGCATGTCCTGCCGGCACTGATCCGCCGGATTCATGAGGCGAACGTGACCGGTGCGCCAAGCGTGATGCTGTGGGGAACGGGGACGCCGCTACGCGAATTCCTGCATGTCGATGATCTGGCCGATGCATGCGTGTATCTCATGAAGGCTTACAGCGGTTGCGAACACGTCAATATCGGTGCGGGCGAGGAGATTTCGATACGCGATCTGGCAAGCCTCATTGCCGAAATCGTCGGCTACAGGGGAAGTTTCGTCTATGACACGACCAAACCCGACGGCACGCCGCGCAAGCGCCTTGACGCCTCGCGCATGGAAGCAATGGGCTGGCGCGCCAGGATTCGCCTTGAGGAGGGCATCCGTGATCTCTATGCCCGCTGGCTGGCCGCGATCGGGGAACCCGAAATGGCAGCCATGGCCTGACAGAGAACCGGCAGCCTCTTTGGTGGAAGTGGGTGAGCCGAAACGGCTCACCATGTCTTGAGGCGTTAAGAACGCGGTCCCGACAGCTTTGACAGATCGAACTCGACGCGCAGAATATCGCCGGGTTTCATCTCAGTGCGTTCGTTGCCGGCGATTTCCTGATAGCCGTTATTATCGCTTCTAAGTACAGTGAAGATCATTTTGCGGGCAATGTCGCTCGACGACACGTTTCCCGATGATCGGGCGATCTCGGCCATGCTTTCGAGAAGCGACTGGCTCTTCCGTTTCATTCGGGCAAGACTAAGATCGATCTCCTGAAGGCTCGCCGCGGACTCGTTCCTGCGGACATCGCCCAGAGATGCGATGCGCTGTTGCACCGCCAGCTGGTTCTGCCGCGCCCTTGCGAGAAATGAGCCGAGCTCCAGCGCATCGCGCCGGGTCGATGAAAGCTCGCGTTCCATTTCCCTGAGGCTCGATTTCGCCGCAAGTCCGCGATCGACCAGCGTCTTCGACGAATTGACGTTTTCCTGGAGGAGCGCAATTTCGTCATTGTGCAGACGGATGCTCGCCTGCAGCGTCTTGATCTCATCGGAGAAGCTGTCCACCTGCGAACCGAGCGCCCGCTCCTCGGCTGCCAGCGTATTGCGTCTGATGGTGAAAAGCGTCTTTTCACCATCGATGACGCGCTGTTTCAGGGCATTGCCGTCATCTTGATTTGCGGTTGCGGGAAGTGCGTATTCGAAAACATGTCCTTCGAGTTCGGCTTCGGTCCGCGCACGTCTTACCTGTAGCGCGAACACCTGCAATTGCACGTCAGCGTATTCCTGCTGGGCCGAGATCATTTGCATGCCGGCAGTCACAGACGGGCTTTCGCCCCTGCCCGCGCCGCCTCCCAAAGCCAGCAGTTCGAGCGCGATCATTCCCGGCCGGTATTCGTATTTCCCCGGCGTGCGGATATCGCCAAGCACGAATACCGGTGCATATTGGCCGATCGAAACCGTGACGGCGAGGCCGGGTATGTGCTGCGCAAGAGCCTTTCCCAGCCTTTCACCGACCTCAGATGGGGTGAGACCGGAAACCGCGACATTGCCCACGATAGGATAGCCCAGGCTGCCATCGACCGCCACCGGATATTGGCCTGTGAGATCCGCCTGGCCGAAAACCGTAATCTGCAGAACGTCGTTCGGGTTGATTTTGTAGCTGCCCGCTTCCGCCGCATGCGCCGCGACCGATCCAAGCCACAGAAGGCCTATCAGCGCCGACGTTCCTTTGAGCGCCATGGACGGGATGTAAAATGCCGCACGAGTCTCACGCATGAGGATGCTCCTTTTTCGGATCAGACGAATAATCGGCGCAGATCGGCCATCGGCCTGACCAGGCCGCCTGGTTTTCCCTGCGGACGTACGCGGTTGAGAACGATGCCCTCCGGCTTGCGTCCGCATGCCGAGAGGTTCTGGACCGCCACGGTGATGGCATCGAGATGCACCGCATCGGCGCGCGTCACCAATATGGTCCTGTCCGCGGCAACCGCCGCGAGCAGTGCATCGGGTGAGCCTTCGATGCCGAGCGTATCGATCAGGACGACATCGTGGCTGGCTTTCAGATCACTGATGAGGCCTTGGAAACGCTTGCCTGCGAGCAGGATTTGCGAAGGAACGCCCTTTGGCTGCGCCGCTACGATATTAACGCCGGATATCCTGTCATTGCAGATAATGTCTGAAGCGGATCTGTTGGATTTCACTATTTCATCAATGAAGAACGCCGGATTCACCTCGAATTGCTTTGCCATTTGCGGCGAATGGAAATTGGTGTCGACCACCACTACTTTGACCCCTGCGGCGGCCAGAGCGCGCGCGAGACCAGCCACCAGCAGGGATTTTCCTTCACCTTCCCTTTCGGACAGGAAGGCGATCGCCTTACCCCGGTCGATCGAGGGTCCCGTGTGCAGCGATGCATAGATCGCTCCTAACGCGCGGCCGAAGGCGGTACTCGCATCCGGCGCAGATGTCTTGACAGCCTGCATTTCGGCCGGTGAAAGCAGCGGAACCATCGCCGCGACAGGTACGCCGGTTGTGGTTTCAAGCGCCTTGGAATCACGCAGCGCTCCATCGGTCGCTTCGCGAAACGCCGTGCCGGCGGCAGCGGCGACGCCGCCAATGCCGAAGCCGAGCAGCAGCCATGTTATGAGACGCGGGCTGGCCCGCGCGCTTGCAGGCTCCGCCATCGAGATCATCTGCGCTTCGGGCGCGGCTATGCCGTCCTGCTCGATCGTCTGTTTGTATCGGGTCAAATAACTTTCGTAGATTGCCCGATTGGCATTGGCTTCGCGCTCGAGCTGAGCTGCCTCGACTTGAGCCTGATCCGCCCTGGAAAGCTCGTTCTGCGCCTCCAGCAAAGTGGCCTCCATGGTATTGCGCCTGCGTTGCGCGATGGCAATCTCATTGGACAGGCTCTTGATGATCTCGTCGATCTCGGTGCCTATCTGCTTTTTCAGCGCTGCCTGCTCGGAAGCCAACGCAGGAATTTCTGCGCTTTTCACCGCGCCCGTGGATCGCAACTCTGCAAGCCGCCGTTCCACCCTGGCCTCCTCCAGCCGCAGCGCCTGGATTGCCGGCGAAGCGAGTATTTCTGCAAGCGCCGGGGTATCGTCCCCCTGTCTGAGCACCATTGCAGTTTGCAGCCGCGCTTGAGCCAGCGATAGAGCACCGGTCGAGGCGACGATCTCGGCATTGAGTGCTGCGACGCGCTGCGCCTGGAACGTCACGCCATTGGCCTCTGCGAGGCCCGCCTTTTGTCGGAAATTTTCCGCCGCCTTTTCCGACGCTTCGAGATCGGAACGCAATGTAACGAGCTTGTCGCCCAGCCAGTCGCTAACGCGCCGGGTCGCTGACTGCTGGACTTCGATCTGATGAGCCAGATAGGCCTCGCCGAATGCATTTGCCACTTTCGCGGCATAGGCCGGATCCGGTGCGCGGTAGGTGATGAAGATGGTGTAGGAGCGCCCGTCATTCGTCACGCGCAGGTTGGAAATGAGAATGTCGGTCTTCCTGCGTTCGATGGCGGAAAGTTCCGGCTCGTTGATTTCAGGAGCAGCTGCAAGCTGGGCATAGGCCGCACCATCAAAAATATAGCGAAAGCGGTCCATCCAGCTTGAAACAAGCGTTTTCGCCGGTTGATCGGTGAGAACCGCCACACCTTGCGATTCTAGCCGTCGGATCACGTTGCGCGCCATCATCCGCGAATTGATGACGTCGAGTTCGGTCCGCAGCACCGGGCTGTCCTGTGGCAGCGGCGAGACGACTGATTCAGTCGGCAGCGCCTGCACGCGGCGGACATCCAACACGAGCACCGCTTCGGAGACATAGTTCCAAGGGGCTGTCGAATAACCGGCGAGCCCCATCCCCAGGCCCGCCAGCGTCGGAATTGTCAGCATGTATTTCCGACGTTTGATAAGCGCCAGAAACAGGGGCATTGATGTCCGCGATCCGGCGGACGGCACCTCGGATATAATCACGGTCGTTCTCCCCGAAAAATTATGAGACGGCTGAGGTTAGTCTGCGTCTGCGAAACCCGGTTCGGAGGGAAAAAGATCGTTGATCATGTAGGCCACCTCTGTTCGGTTGGTGGCCTTGAGCTTCTTCATGATGTTGCGGATGTGCACCTTTACAGTGCTTTCCCGCAAATTGAGTTCATAGGCGATGATCTTGTTCGCCTTCCCCCGGCGCAGCGCTTTGACAACCTCTGCCTGACGCTGCGTGAACATGCCTTTCATCGGGCGCGTATCCTGGCCGCCGGTTTCGGCGGCGTGACGCATGGCAAGCACGCTACTTGCCGGAACGAAGGTGCCCCCGGCCATTGCCAGCCGGATTGCCTCGACGCAAACGTCGATTCCGACCGATGCGGGGATGTAGCCACGCACGCCGCATTCAAGAGCCTTCAATATCTGCGACATGTCTTCCTTTTCGGCGAGAAGGACGACGGGTACGGATCCGCACTCCGAGACGATCTTGCGCAAATGATTGACCATGTTGGGGTCAGACACTTTCTGGCCGCCAATATTGATCAGGAGCGCCACGGCAGGCTGTCCTTTCTTCTGCACCAACCATTGTTCGAAAGAGTCGATCGCAATAACCGGTACGCCGATATTATGGGACCGGAGGCTCTGCGCGATGCATTCCCGATCCAATGTGCGGCCGTCAACGACGTAGAGCGCCGCTTCCGCCTTGCTGGCATCCCCTTCGTCTGCCATTCCGTTATGTGTAAGAGTGCCCGCTATGATCGATTTGTGCCGGAATACCGGAATATTATTTCCCGTCCTTCTCACTATAGTTTCCATAAATCTAGCCTCCCACCAATGTTGGCGTGAGTAATATTCAGAAGGAACAGATATTATCTGCACCGACTTCCGATAGGGTTAGAACTGCTCTTGCGTCGCTGACCGTTGATTTTGTAAGTTTTGCGAGTACGCAGTTTCCTTATCTATTGATATTACCCACCCTCAATTTTGCTAACAATAAATTATTGTATTTTAAAACAAACTGGTGTCACTAACATAAGTTAGCTGCTGCAAAATTTCCCGGGCGCAGGCGCATTCTTTGCATACCCAATTGGGAGTAGGAAAGATGCCGAGCGGTGGATGACAGTCCCTCGACCGGAGCAGGGTGAGCTGAAAAGTTCATTCCCCTTTTTCCGGCCCAACGCACCTCGGAAGCTGCGAAAACTGCATCAATGTGGATATACAGGGGCTGATCTGTGGCTGGATTGACACTTGATCTTGCGAAAAGACGGCACAGCCTAACGTAGTATTTTGCGGGGCGATTACTTTTTGTGCAGTTTTATGTAAACTCCCAATAAATTGAGAGGCAATGGGGCTGAATTTCATACCAAGCGGGTTTCATGGCGAATGAATCCAAATCACTCTTGGCACTTCTAGAGGCACCGCCTATCAGCGCGAGGTTCAATGATACGGACCGACAGGCGCTCCATTCGCTTCAAGTCGGCCTGAAGCGCTATCCGCCGCACACGGTCGTCTATAGTCAGGGGGATACGGTTCGTAATGTCTACATCATCAATTCGGGGTGGGGCTGCATATATCGCGACCTTCCCAGCGGTGACCGGCAGATTATGGATTTCCCTCTCAAGGGCGACATTGTTGGATTGCGCATGCCGGGTGCTTTCAACTACAACACCTATGCTTCGATAACCGAGATGTCGGTGTTCGAGATGTCACAATATGCGCTCAACGCCATCGTGCACCAGGCCCCTTATCTCAGCAGCGGGATCATGGCGCTGATGGCCAGGCAGAGAGCCTTTCTCATCGAGCATCTGACCAATCTGGGGCGTCGCAGCGCGCTGGTCCGGACAGCGCATCTGCTTCTTGAAATGGGCGTAAGGGCAAAGAACAACGGTATGGGAACGGAAAAGGGCTACCCCTGTCCCTTGACTCAATATGAACTGGCCGATGCTCTTGGGCTGACCGCAATTCACGTAAACCGTATGCTGCGTGAACTTCGAGAGCAAAACCTCGTCGCATTTCGCTATGGCGAGGTCGAATTCATCAATCGACCCGTATTGGTGCGCCTGGCGAATTTCGATGAAAACTATCTCAATATGGGGATGTTCGTAGACCAGGGCGCGCAACTTGAATGAGAGCAAAGCGGATCACGGGCTTCGTCCCTGGGCTTGCTGCTTTTCTGCCACGCAGCTCTCCGCACGTCTGGCGGCCTTACCACGAATGACCTTCTCGATATCGTAGAGTTCACCGATCCGCCGCAGGGTTTCCTCGGCAATCGGCGCTTTGCCGGAGGCCGTCGGATCAAAGAACTTGCGTCTTGCATGCGCCCACCCGATCACTTCAAGAATCGTCTTGGGACCTGCTAATGCCATTCCCGCTTATGAATAGGCTCATCTCAGAAGACAACCGAGACGTCACAGCGCTCCCAAAGCGCCCAAAGGTTTCTGAGATCGCCATGCATTCGTGGAACCATAGTGGGCTTTCATAGCTATAGTCGCCGCCACAACCGGTTGACTATGGGGGAGTGGCGAAGCCGCCGGGAGTGGCAACCAGGCGGCCTGATCTTGAACCTACGACCGGATTGTTCGGTCCCGACACATGTTGAGGAGGAGACCGGGCATGAACGCTCCCGATCCCACCATCACTCTGCGCGCCGCCCTTGCTGCCGAAGTTCGAAGCGGGATCACGTTTGAAGAAGCAGCTTCGGCACCTTCACACGGCACTCTTTGTCTCGACATAAAGCGCGTAGAGCGAATGGCTGCTCGCCATATAGAGGCGATTGCCCTTCGGCCCGCCAAAGGCTAGGTTTGCGCAACGCTCGGGCAGGCGGATGAAACCGATAGGCTTACCCTCAGGGTTAAAGACCATCACGCCGTCGAGATCCTCTGATTTGCCCTTCAGCGTATAGGCCTTGCGTCCGGCGACTTGGGCCGGCTCTTCCTTGAGAGCGCCGTTGCTGCCATAGCCGCACCACAGATTGCCGTCATGGTCCACTTTGAACCCGTCGAGCGCACCGAAATCGGCGGCATCGATCAGTTTGATCTTGTTGGATGCAGCACCATCGACCGCTATGTCGTAGCTCCAGATGCTGCGGTTGGGCGTACCCTTCCACTCCACAATATAGAGCTTCTTTTCATCCGGCGAGAAGGCAAGCCCGTTCGGGTTCATGAGATCTGTAATGACGGCGGCAAGTTCGCCGTCGGTACCGATGCGATAGACATTCGTCGTCGCCTGTTCGGGCTTTTCGTGCTCACCTTCATAATTGCCGTTGATGCCGAAAAGCGGATCGGTGAACCAGATCGTCCCATCCGATTTGACGACCACGTCGTTAGGTGCATTGAGCCGCTTGCCCTCGAACTTGTCGGCCAGAACCGTGATGGCGCCGTCCTTCTCCGTACGCACGACGCGACGCGTGACCGAATGCTCGCAGGTGATCAGGCGCCCTTCCCTGTCGCGCGTATTGCCGTTGGCGAAATTGGCTGGAGAGCGGAAGACCGTGAAGGTGTCGTTCACCTCGTCATATTTCATGATCCGGTTGTTGGGAATGTCCGAAACAAGGAGATACCGTTCTTCCGGGAAATAGGCCGGCCCCTCGGCCCAGCGCATTCCCGTGGCGAGTTGCTCCACCGAGCTCGCATAAAGGCGATATTTGGCAAAGCTCGGATCCAGGATCTCGATTGCCGGATCCGGATAGCGTTGGTTCAGTGGGAAAGGGAAAGATTGTCCCCATGCCTTGCCGGCAGCAGCGGCGACAAGCCCCGCGCCACCAATGGACAGAATATTCCGACGTGTCATTCCCATGGCAATTCCTCCTCCAATTTTGCTTGTGTGAAAATTCCCATTGCCACCTGGCCCGTCAGTCCGGGACCAAATTTGCCGCGCCGGTTCAAAAGCGCGGCAGCTTTTGCGTGGCAATAAAAGTATCGAGCTGCTTCTGCTGCGCCGCAGTCAGCGGCCAGGCTGAAGGCGGACGCGCGTGGCCGCAATCGTGGCCAAGCGCTTTCAAGGCGGCCTTGACGCCCGTCACATTCGTGCCGTTCAGCTCTTCGGCGCGAATTTCTTCAAATACCTTCATGCCGGCGATCAGGGCGCCCGCAGCCTGGTAATCGCCGCGGGCGAGCGCCGCATGAATGGCGACGGAGCGCTCCGGCCAGACATTGATGAGGCCGGACGTGAACCCCCGCGCGCCGACGGCGTAGAGCGGCGGCGCCCAGGTTTCGGCAAGACCGCCGACCCAGATGATCGACGGATCGGTCGCGCCGATGGCTTCGGCCAGCTTGAGGACGTTAGGCGTCGCCCATTTGACGCCTGCAACACCTTCGATCGCACAGAGTTCGGCGATCGTCTTCGTTCCGATTGCATCGTTGCGCAAATAGAGCATCAATGGCAGGCCATCTGCTATGCCGGCGACACGGCGCACATATTCGACGAAGCCGCGCGGTGCGGAAAACGGATCGGGGGACTGATGCACCATCAAGGCGTCGGCGCCAGCCTTCTTCGAGACCTTTGCCAAATGACAGGCGTCATGGATGCTACGCCCAACGCCGCCCAAAAGCGGTATGCGGTGATTGATGTGCTCGGCGGCAGCATGGACCATCCGCTCGGCTTCATCCAGGGTCAGTGCGTAGAATTCGCCGGTATTGCCATTGGCCACCAGTATGTGAACGCCGGCTGCAATGGCGCGCTCGACGATCGGCCCTTGCAGTGCGGGTGCGATCTGGTCGTCATGGTCGTATGGCGTGACCAATATGCCGGAGATACCGGTAAGGGCTTCGGTGAGTTTCGTCATGGTGGTTATTCCCAATCGTTTCGGCTGATCAGCGGCCTTTGACGGCCCGCCATTTGGCGAAATCTTGCTTTGGTTCGTCGCTGGTGGCCGGATAAAGACCAATGATGCTGCGCCCCCTGGCCACTTCCTCCATGACGAAATCCTCATAGGCCGTCATTTCCACCGCTTCATCGGCGATCTCATCGGCCAAGTGAGCCGGCAGCACGATAACTCCCTCATCGTCACCCACGACGACATCGCCCGGAAAAACCGGAACATCGCCGCAGCCGATCGGAACATTGAGATCGATGGCCTGGTGCAGGGTAAGGTTGGTGGGTGCAGACGGGCGCGAATGATAGGCAGGGATCGCCATTTCGGCAATTTCGGGGCTATCGCGGAAACCGCCATCGGTCACGACGCCAGCGACGCCGCGCACCATCAGCCGTGTCACCAGAATGCCGCCCGCCGATGCCGCACGTGCATCCTTGCGGCTGTCCATCACCAGGACGGCACCAGCCGGGCATTGTTCGACGCCCGCGCGTTGCGGATGCTCCGGGTTGCGGAAGACTTCAAGCGTATTGAGGTCTTCACGGGCGGGGATGTAACGCAGTGTAAAAGCGGGACCGACCATGTTGCTTCCCTTCGGCTTCACCGGACGAACGTCCTGGATGAACTGGTTTCTAAGCCCGCGCTTGAACAGTGCGGTGCAAAGGGTGGCCGTCGAGACGGTCATCAGCTTGGCATGTGTATGGGGGTTCATTGATCGTGCTCCTGAACGTCTCAATAGATATCCGGTTCGCCTGCGGCGGGGCCGAAGGCGGCGGTGAGGAAATCGAAATCGCAGCCCTTGTCGGCCTGGGTGACATGACGGGCGAACATCCAGCCATAGCCGCGGCTGTAGGGCGCCTCCGGGGCGACCCATGCGGCGCGCCGCGCTTCAAGTTCGGCTTCGTCCACCAGCATGTCCAGCCGCCGGTTCGGAATGTCGAGCCGTACGATATCGCCGGTTCGCAACAAGGCGAGCGGGCCGCCTATATGCGATTCCGGCGCGACATGAAGAACGCAGGCGCCATAGGACGTGCCGGACATTCTTGCATCAGAGATCCGCAACATGTCGCGATGGCCTTGCCTGATCAGCGCCTTGGGGATAGGCAGCATGCCCCATTCGGGAAAGCCTGGACCGCCCAGCGGACCGGCGTTGCGCAGGACCAAGACATGGTCCGGCGTAACGTCGAGATTTTCGTCGTCGATGGCTGCCTTCATTTCGGGATAGCTGTCGAAAACCAGCGCCGGCCCTTCATGAAGCTGGAAGCGCTGATCACAGGCCGCCGGTTTGATCACGGCGCCATCGGGACATAGATTGCCGCGCAGCACCGCAAGCGAGCCCTCATGATAGACGGGATTGGAAAGGGGCCGGATCACGTCGTCATTGAAGACCTCCGCTCCCTCCAGCGTTTCACCCAGCGTCTTTCCCGTCACCGTGATCGCGCCAAGCTGGAGCCTGTCGCCAAGCTGCGCCATCAGCGCGCGCAAACCGCCGGCATAGTAAAAGTCCTCCATGAGATAGTCGGTACCGGAGGGGCGAACATTGGCAATAAGCGGCGTGACCCGACCCAGCGCATCGAGATCATCCAGATCGAGCGCCACCTTGCCGCGTCGCGCCATCGCCAGCAGATGCACCACCGCATTGGTCGAACAGCCTGTTGCCATGGCGACGATGGCCGCGTTGCGGATCGACGCATCGGTGACGATCTTGTCCGGCGTCAGATCCTCCCAAACCATCTCCACGACCCGCCGCCCGCAGGCAGCCGACATGCGGACGTGATTGGAATCGGCGGCGGGAATGGAGGAAGCGCCCGGCAGGCAAAGCCCCATCGCTTCGGCTATCGCCGTCATGGTCGAGGCTGTTCCCATAGTCATGCAGGTGCCGTAGGAACGCGCGATACCGCTCTCGATACCGTGCCACTGCTCGTCTGTGATGTTACCCGCGCGCCGTTCGTCCCAGTATTTCCAGGCGTCCGAACCGGACCCGAGGATTCTGCCGGCGTAATTGCCGCGCAACATGGGGCCGGCCGGCAGATAGATCATTGGCACACCAGCAGACAATGCACCCATCACCAGACCGGGCGTGCTCTTGTCGCATCCGCCCATCAGCACCACCCCGTCGAGCGGATGCGAGCGGATCTGTTCCTCGGTCTCCATCGCCAGCATGTTGCGATAGAGCATTGAAGTCGGCTTGGTGAAGCTTTCATCGACAGAAATGACCGGCAGTTCAAACGGAATGCCGCCCGCCTGCAACACGCCGCGCTTCACATCTTCGGCGCGGTGACGAAAATGCGCATGACAGGGATTGAGTTCCGACCAGGTGTTGAGCACACCGATAAACGGTTTCCCCTCCCAGTCCTGCGATCCCAGTCCCATCTGCATCAGGCGCGAGCGATGACCAAAGCTGCGCAAATCATCAGGAGCAAACCAGCGTGCGCTTCGCAGATCACGAGGGCTCTTCCCCTGTGTTTTAGCCATCCCAGTCAGCCTCCCAATTCCCTTGAAACCCAGGTCTTCTCTCTGGCGTTGGAATGTGTATGCGCATTCATAATGAAGATCAACCCATCTCATTAAGGTGAATTATCCCCAGATCTTCGATATTATCTTTGGAAATCGGTTATTTCGTCGCCTTGACAGGGGTTGGTACGACGTGCGAGAGGAAATGAATGCGCATTCATTATATGTCGCTTGGTATTCCGGCTTCTGGAATGCGCTCGACATGGTTATCGTTTCTAACGACCGGGAGGAGCCCGGCCATGATCGTTAAAATGGGCCAAGAGGGGCCTTTATCCTGGGAGGGAAAAATGACCAGATTGATCACCAAGCTCGGCTTCGCCACCGGCCTCGCATTTGTGACGGCTGCCAGCAGTCTGGCGCAGGAATTGCCGAAAAATCTTCGCGTTGTCATCGGCTCGACCTCGACTGGCGGCGATACCTATCAGGCGGCTTCCTTTGTTGCCGACGCCATGTCCAAGCATTTCAACATCAATGCCAAGGTGGACGCTGTCGGCCCCACCGAGGCGTTCAAGGCTATTGCCCGCGACCGGCGCGGCACGACGATCATGATCCATCACGACCAGTCCTATCTGGGGCACCTTTATGGCGTGAAAGGCTACGAGGATATCTTCGCGACGTATAAAATCGGCCCTACACTCACGATCAATCCCGGCAATGCCTATCTCGTGCCGAAGAAGTCGCCTTATAAGTCAGTGGTCGAAGTGATCGATGCCGCGGCGAACGGCACGCGCGTTCGCGTCGCCATCCAGCCGGGTGGTGTGTCGGAGATTGGATTTTCGGCATTGAAGAACGCGGCCAAAATCAAGAAGCCCGGCAGCGAAGAGAATATCGTCCCCGTCAACACCGGCTCTCAGTCCGACAAGGACCAGCTTCTGTTCGACGGTCAGGTGGATGTCATCAATGGTTCGGTTCAATCGAATGAGCAATATACCCGCCTGCCCGAGAACGACCAGAAAGCCATGCGCTTTATCTGGCTGACGGCGGCGCAGGAAACCCTGGAACAGGTGAATGAGAAGGGCCTGGGTGAAACCAGCCGCGAATCCCTCATGCAATATGCCACCCCCAAAGCCAGTGTGACACTGGATGGCGAGAAGGACTTCACCTTCGACAAGGATTTCTTCATTCTCTACAACAAGGATATCGACCCGGCCATTGTCGCCGCAATCGACGCCGGACTGAAGGAAATCTATGCCAAGGGCGCGATCGATAAGACGATGAAAGATGCTTTCTTCGTGCCGCATTTCCTGCCGTCCATGGAAGCGACAGCCTATCTCGAAAAAAAGCGGGGCGACTACAACAAGGTGATCGAAGCCATTCGCCAGTAGGATTGCGCGGACGCCGGCTCGCTGCCGGCGTCCAAGATCTACATCTTGTGCCGCCACAGGCGGATTCACGTAGTTTTCGGCAGAGATCCCATGAATATGGCGTCATTTCCCAAGGTATCCATCGATTTCGCGTCATCGCATCTGGTTTTCCCGATGCTGGTGTCGGTTCTTCTTGGCCTCCTGCTTGTGGCAATCCTTGTAACGCGCTGGCGGACGATATGGGGCGCCTTCACCACGGGACCCTACTGGCCCGCCGGCATTGATCATCGGCGCTTCTTTGGAACGATCGTGCTGACTGTGCTCTATTTCCTGGCAATGCCGCAGATCGGGGATTTCTTCCCCAATGAAGGCTATGGCTTCCTGATTGCCTCGATCCCGTTCCTGTTCCTGATCTCGTTGCTTTACCTGCATCAGCGCACCCGCAGGCAGATCGTCATAGCCGCGATCAATGCCGTGCTTGCACCGACGGTGGTTTGGTACCTGCTTTCCACCGCCTTCAGCCTGACCCTGCCTTAAAGCGCTTCCATTTTCCTGGATGTGCCCCTGAGATCGCATCGGATAAACGCCATGGATTTCCTTCCGCAAATAACGCCGCTCTTCCTGACCCTCATCCTTTGCGGCACCGTGATCGGGATCATTTTCGGCGCGATACCCGGCATGACCGCAACGATGGCTGTCGCGGTCTGCCTGCCGTTGACCTATTCGCTGGGGCTGGAGAACGGGCTTGCCCTGCTCCTCAGCCTCTATGTCGGGGGTATTTCAGGCGGCCTTGTGCCGGCGATTCTGCTTAATATTCCGGGAACCCCTGCCTCCATCGCGACCACCTTTGACGGTTATCCAATGACCCAGCGCGGTGAGGGGGAATCGGCTCTCAAAATTGGAATCTATGCGTCGCTGTTCGGCGGCCTGTTCAGTTTGGCAGTGCTTTATCTCTTCGCACCGGCTCTGGCGGATTTCGCCATCCAGTTCTCCTATGTCGAGAAGTTCCTGATTATCTTTCTCGCGCTCACCGTCATGGCGGCGCTAAGCAGCAGCATGTTGATCGGTATCTTCAGCGGCGTGCTCGGCATCCTGGTCAGCCTGATCGGCGCCTATGACGTCTCCGACGGAGGCAATGGCGAGTACCGGCTGATGTTCGATTTCATGGAGCCTTATCTGAGCAGCGGCTTTTCATTGCTGCCGGTACTGATCGGCGTCTTCGGCCTCTCCAGCATTCTCATTGAAGCCGCCGCCGGCGTGCCTGAAAGCACGAGTGCGGCAAAAGTTGCGCTTGGCCAGGGCAAGAAATTTCGCCTGTCAATCTTCCGCGGCGAATGGATCAATCTTTTCCGTTCCGCATCGATCGGAACCTTTGTTGGCCTGCTACCTGGCGTGGGCGGCAGTGCCGCCTCGATCATGTCCTACAGCCAGGCCAAGACATTTTCCAAGAACCCGAAGACGTTCGGCAGGGGCAATCCCGCGGGCGTAATTGCCTCGGAAGCCTCCAACAACGGGCTCACCGGCGGTGCGCTGATCCCGCTGCTTTCTCTGGGCATTCCCGGAGACGCCACGACCGCGATCCTGATCGGCGCCTTCACGCTGCAAGGTCTTCAAGTCGGGCCGCTCTTCATTGGCGGCAATCCCGAGATCTGGAAATCCATGATCGTGGCCATGCTCATCGCCAATGTCTGCATGTTCGCGGTGATGTATTTCGCAATTCGTCATATTGCCAGAATCGTCATGGTACCCAAATACATATTGCTGCCGGTCATCTTGATGATGTGCGTTGTCGGCGCCTATACGACCAATTACGGCATCATGTTCGATGTATGGACCTTGCTGATTTTCGGCCTGTTCGGATATTTGGCGCATCTCATAAGGCTTGAAATCGCGCCGTTCATCATCGGCTTTATCCTGGGGCCTTCGGCGGAAATCTATTTCGTGAAAAGCTTGGAATCCTTCGGGACATTTACGATCTTCTTCACCAAGAGCTGGATCGCCATGGTCCTTTGGATACTGATCGCAATTTCGATCGGCCTGTCCATCTGGATGTCCACAAGCGCGGCGCGGCATCGTGACGAAACATGAAATAAAATCCCGGAATCACTGCCTATTGCGGGCGGTTGGCAGTTCATGCCAGAGTTGGCCGGGCCAGCACAATTTGCTGACGGCATTCCCTATCACATGTTGGAAGTAGACCGCAGTGCGACGACCACCGCAGCAGCAATCCGGAGCTTCCGCCACCGGCATCCAGAAATCAGGTCCCGTCACCATGGAGATGGTCGCGCGGCTTGCCGGCGTCTCGCAGGTCAGCGTTTCTCGTGCGCTGAACCATCCAGACAAGGTCGCGCCCGATACGCTGGCGCGCATTCAAGAGGCGATAAGGGTAACCGGCTATGTGCATAATCTCGTGGCGGGGGCACTGGCATCCAGGCGTAGCGGGATCATTGCCGCCCTCATCCCGTCGATCACCAATCTGACCTATAGCAGTTTTCTGCGCCCCTTCATCGAGGCGACACGACGCGCAGGCTATCAAGTCATCCTGGCTGAAACCGGCTTCTCACCGGACGATGAGCAAGCCATGGTCCAAAGCCTGCTCAGCCGGCAGCCGGAGGGCATGCTTTTGACCGGTGTCCACCATTCTGCTGAATGTCGCCGCATGCTGCTTGGCAGCGGACTGCCCGTTGTCGAAGTCTGGGATGAATCCGAAACGCCGATCGACATATGTGTCGGCTTTTCCCATTGGGAGGCAGGCCGGGCAGCGGCGCGCTATGCGCAAAAGAAAGGTTACGCCCATGCCGCGGCAATCACCGCAGGTGATCCACGCGCAGTCAGGCGAAAGGACGCCTTTGCCCAGGAGCTCGTGTCACTCGGCTATCCAAGCCCGCCGGTCATCCGCTTTGAAACCCCGGCATCCATCGCCAACGGGCGTGACGGGCTGAAGCAATTACTGGAGCGGGGCTTCACCAAAGGCATCATATCGTGTAGCTCCGATCTTCTCGCCCATGGAGTGTTGATCGAAGCGCAGGCGCGCGGCCTGAAAATTCCCGGCGAAATCGCTGTCATCGGCTTCAGCGACCAGGATTTTGCCGCTCATACCTTGCCCGCGCTTTCGACGATCAGGGTCGACCGCTTGTTGCTTGGCCGCAAGGCTGCCGACGCCCTGCTCGCCCGTATTGCGGGGGAAAACGCAGAGACACGGCGCGTCGATGTCGGATTCGAAATCATCGAACGCGAAAGCGCCTGACATATCTGCGTCGGGAAGGCAGCGTGACCGCCAAGATCAGCTTGGGATTGTCCGTGCAGCTCGAAACACTGGAAGGCGCCAAGGCATCGCGTTGGAAACTGTCGGTCACTTCCACGGTTTGATAAGGGCATATCCGACATTTGCGAAGCAGCCTTGCATGCGTCGGGGTGGATGATTTACTCAAGGATCGCGGTAGGGCGCCGGTCAGCGGGCGGATTCATTAAAAATATTTAATAAGTTAATTCATTTTGTGTTCACATTGCAGGCTAAATATTACTCGCACACCGTTTGACGGTGCGCTTGAATGAATAATGGAGCCATCAAGATATGAAAACACTACCAGTATATATCGCCCTAGCTACATCAATTGTTCTGGCATATCCCTCATTTGCTCAAGATGAGAATGGGACGAATTCCAACAGTCATCCTGTCGATATCTCCGATTCATCCCATAAGAACTTGGAAAAGGAGCCAATTGATCTTGTACAATTCTCAAAGACCGCTGAACTGAAAGCGGCCGACACGAATGGCGACGGAACGCTTTCCCATGAAGAACTGGAAGCGCTGGCCATGAAGCGAATGGCATCGCGTGCCGCTGATCGCTTGCAGCGGCGGCTTGACGTCAATGGCGACGGCAAGGTGACCCTTGAAGAGGTTGAGAAGCAGCGCGGAAAGGAATTCGCCGCTCTCGATCGCAACGACGACGGAAAGCTCGATCGCAAGGAATTGCGCGCCGGCAAACGCTTCCGTCACGATGGCCACCATGGCAAACACGCCATGAAGTCAATGCATCGCTCGCAGTAAGCGGCAAAAAGCCCGGGCTGCGTGCCCGGGCTCTTATTTCCCCCTCGATATGCGTCGCCGCACGATTCAGCCCTTCGCGACGGTATATGCGCCCATGACGCCGTGAGTTGCCGGCTGACAACCCCGCCGTTCTCTTCGGCCCGAGGCGATGCGTTTCATGATCAATTACAACCTGCTGCAATATCAGGCCCATCTCGCCGAACGCTGGCTGTATCCAACATTGATTCCATCTCGACATTTCTCTTGGGAGATAGCCTCAATGTGACGACCATAATCCCACCGGCGACGAGATTTGCGCAAACGCTGGCCAGGATCGGCAGCATGTAGCTCTGGTACATATCGAAGACGAATCCAGCAGCGGTGGGGCCAATCAGGGTACCAACCGCCACGCTGGTATAGAGCACGCCGATAATGCCGCTGACATGGCGACCGCCGAACTCGTCCATGACGAGCGCCGGCAGCAAAGCAACCCATCCACCATAGAACACGCCATAGACGAGGGCGAAGGCGGCGAGCCCAAAAAATCCAGTAGAAATTGACCAGAAGGCCGTGGCGAACGCCATGCCGAAGAACATCAGCATCAGTGAGCGGCCGCGCCCCATCCGATCAGCCAGCCCGCCAAGGAGAAAGCGCCCGGCGGTGCTCCCGATGCCAATGGCTCCGAGAAGCAGTACGGCTGAAGACTGCCCGACGCCGTGGTCCAGCGCATAGGGCACGAGATGAACGAAAGGGATGAACACGCCAAGAGCACAAAGCAGACATGCGGCATAAAGACCAATGAAGCTGCGAGATCTGATCGCTTCCTTGACTGAAGTTCCCGTCAAAACCGTCGATAAGGCATCCTCCCGTAGAATCGCACCATCCGGTTTTAAACCGCAAACCTGTGGATCGCCGTGGAGCAGTGCCGCCATGGCTGCACCCAGCACGATGACGAAGCCGCCCAAAATGACGTAGGCGCAACGCCACCCGAAAGCCTCGATCAGAAGAGAGGCAAGCGGCGGCATGACGAGGGTCCCGACCCCGATGCCGCTCACTGCGAGACCGGAGGCTAAACCACGCCGTTTGACGAACCAACGCTGGACCGCGCCAAGGGCCGGCACGTAGGAGCAGCCGATGCCAAGACCGACACCGAGCCCGTAGGCTGCGTAGACTTCCTCAAGGCTGCGGGCGAGACCCGCCAGGATGAGGCCGAGCCCCATTAGGATCATACCAATGAGAATGAGCGGGCGGCAGCCCCAACGATCGGCAAGCGGTCCGCTGATTGCCCCAAGACCGAAATAGAGTCCTCCGGCCAGCGAGAAGACCATGGAGACCGAGCCGCGTGAGGCCGAAAACGCCTGCTGCAGGGGATCGACGAATGCGCTGAACGTATAGGCGCTCCCGAAGCCGAGACATGTGATGATGAAAGCTGCCGCCACGACGATCCAGCCATAGAAGATCCGTGGCCGTGGACATGGTCGATTGCTGTCCATGCGTTCACACCGGCGGCCGGCGGCGATGCCAGGATGTGATAGTCTGGAACGCGGCCCCGGCACGAACCAGCATCGCCTCGCCGCAATGCGTCGCGACGAGCTGAAACCCGATGGGCATGCCGGCCTCGCTAAAGCCGCCCGGCAGGCAGAGCGTCGGATGGCCGGTCATATTGAACGGACAGGTATATCGCTGAAGCCCGGCGATCAGGTCAGGCTGTTCTCCCAGCGTGCGGATCGTGGCGAGTGTGAGCGGCGCAAACGGCTGCACCGGGACCAGCAGCAAATCGATCCTGCCAAAGAGCGCACCGACACGACCGCCCAATTCGCGACGTCGGAGCAGAATCTTTTGGTAGTCGGTACCCGATAGGGCCCGCCCGGCCTCGATGACCGAGGCAAGAACAGGACCGTATTCATCCTTGCGTGCGGGATAAGTCGCTTCATGGGCAACAGCCGCCTCAACGGCGCAGTTGGGCCCCCAATCGGCGATTGCCTGGCTGACATCGGGAAATCTGATATCGACGATCTCAGCGCCAAGCGAGCGGAATGTCTCAATCGCCAGTTCCAGGACGGATCGGGTGACATTATCCACCCCATCACTGTTCCATGCAGCATCAATGCCGATGCGCAACGCTTGCATGCCCTGTCCCGCGGCAGCCAAGTAGTCTGGCACAGAACCGGGCAGAGCGGTCGGATCCTTGGGGTCGCTTCCGGCGATCGCGCCCAGCAGCACCGCGATATCAGCCACACTGCGGGCCATCGGGCCGACGTGATCGAGCGACGCGGCGAGCTCGAATATGCCGTGGCGGCTGATACGTCCCCAGGTCGGCTTCAGCCCCGTCACGCCGTTGGCCGCGGACGGCCAGCGGATCGAACCCCCTGTATCGGAGGCAATCGAGCCATAACATAGGCCTGCCGCCACCGCCACGCCCGGACCGCTCGACGATATGCCGGTCCAGTAATCGCCATTCCAGGGATTTTTCGGCGGCGCAATAGCGGGATGATGATCGGAATAGGCGCCTTCTGTCAGTTGCAGCTTGCCCACAATGATCGCACCCGCGTCCTGGAGGCGGCGTACCACCGTCGCGTCCTCCGACGGACGAAAGTCCCGGTGGACCGCCATGCCGGCCGCGGTCGGATAGTTTCTGGTCCAGCACAAATCCTTCACCGCGACCGGAACACCGTGCAGCGGTCCACGGTACCGGCCTGCCGCAATCTCGATTTCCGCTGCCTCGGCCTGCGCCATGGCTGCCTCCCCCATAACCGAAGCGTAGCTGCGGAGCGTATGATCCAATGCGGCGATACGCTCGAGTTGTGCGCCCGTCACCGCCACCGGAGAAAGCGCGCGTTGCCGGATTTGCTCTGCCACTTCCGTGAGCTCGAGATAATGGAGCTCGCTCGTTTGGGCATCCATCGATAATCCTCTCTATCCTTTGCAAGAGACCGACGCATCCATTTGCATTCGCCTCACATGTACTAATCCGAATTTTCACGGGCGTGCAGACTTGCACAACCCTGTGATCCGCGTATCATTCACTTGGTTTAACCCCGCCGCAAACGAGATTTTCTCCACCAACTGATATAGATTATCTAATCCATGAATCAGAAGCTGCCGCCCCTCAACGCCCTTCGCGCCTTCGAAGCCACGGCACGGCATCTCTCCGTAAAGATTGCGGCAGAAGAGCTGTGTGTTACGCCAGGTGCAGTCAGCCAGATGATCAAGGCGCTTGAACTCAATCTCGGCGCCCGGCTGTTTCACCGGATGCACCGTGGTCTATCCCTGACCGAGGCCGGGCAAAATTACCTGCCGCCGGTTCGCAACGCCTTTCGGCAGATCGCCGAAGCGACAAGACGTATCGAGACTGTCACCGATACGGGGCTGTTGACAGTGAGCATCACGCCGTTTTTCGCAGCCGCATGGCTCGTGCCGCGTCTCAACGCGTTCCAGGCCGCCTATCCCGACATCGATCTCCAGATCGTGACGAGCAACGCCCTGGTGGATTTTTCCCGGGAGACCGTCGACATCGCGGTTCGCCACGGACTTGGGCGTTATCCTGGTCTGTGCAGCGACCGTGTTGTCGCCGTGGAGATCGTGCCTGTTGCGGCACCAGCCCTCACAGCGCAATTGGGCATTCCAGGCAGTCCCGCTGAACTGACACACTGGCCGCATGTCCACGACACCGAACGCAAGGGCTGGCATCTCTGGTTCGCCGCCCAGGAGATCGCCGTCATCGGGTCGCCGCGCGGACCTTCCTTTGATGATTCGGGCTTGCTGTTGAAAGCGGTCCTGGCGGGTCAGGGTGCTGGTCTGCTGCCCGCTGCCATGGTAGCATCCGAACTGGCGGAGGGACGGCTTGTCAAGCTCGCTGATGTCCTGATGCTGGAGGACTTTGCCTATTATCTCGTCTATCCCGAACGATTTCGTGATCGACCCAAAATCACGGCCTTTCGTCAGTGGATCCTCAATGAAGCGGGAGCCGATCAAGGCGATGGAATGGTTGATGAAACCGCCGTTCGCCACAGGCTCTAGCCGCTAGAGAACCCGCGCGCGACGAATCCCTGCACGGGGCATCCGCGCCCGTCCACTATTGCCGCTGCCCCGGCGACAGCCGGTCATAATTTGGGTTGATCACGGCTATGTTGCTCGCCTATGTTATTGATGATGCGCGGGCATTCCTGCGGGCAATTTCGAAAAGGATGGTCTTTGGTTTATCCGGCGATTGCGAACAGACCGATATGGTGACGTATATGCCGGCCGGAAGCTTCGAACCTCGTCGGCCACTAATGATCTGTAGCGCAACCGGGACAGGTGCGGTGGAGGATTTGCCTTGCCGCGGACCGGTCCCAATGATGACGGCGGGGCTCTCTCAGCCCTGTCCACTGATCCCATTTACCAAAGCCGACGTGGCCGCTTGCGGGCTCCGAAGGCGGCAACCGCCAGAGAGGGCCGGCAATGATTCAGCGCTTCGATGATGCTCGCGTCCTCATGTATAGCCACGACACATTCGGACTGGGCCATCTGCGCCGCTGCCGTACGATCGCCCATTCGCTTGTCGAGGACTTCCGCGGGCTACAGGTTCTCATCATTTCGGGCGCCACCATCGCCGGCGCCTTCGACTACCGGTCGCGCGTCGATTTCGTCAAAACACCCAGTGTGATCAAGCTTCGGAATGGCGAATACACCTCAATGGAACGCCATATCGACCTCAATGAAACCTTGAGGATGCGCCAGGACATCATCCGCCGCACTGCCGAGACCTTCCAGCCGGACATTTTCATTGTGGACAAGGAGCCGCTCGGCCTGCGCGGCGAGATCGAGGACACGCTGTCCTATCTGAAGGCACGCGGCACAACGCTTGTGCTCGGCCTGCGCGAGGTGATGGATGCGCCAGACCTCCTGGAGGCGGAGTGGCAGAAGAACGATGTCATGCGCAAGATCGGCCTGTTCTACGACATGATCTGGACTTATGGTCCGCCTGATTTCTACGATCCGCTGGTCGGTCTGGACGTGCCGCCGGCCATCCGGGCCAGGATGAAATTCGTCGGTTTCCTGCAGCGGCGGCTGTCGCAGGGGCAGCCCGGCCACAAGCCGGAAGGCGACTATATTCTCGTCACCACTGGCGGCGGAGGCGACGGCGCCGATCTCGTCCACGATGTGATCCATGCCTATCAGCAGGATCCGACACTCCGGCATGACGCCCTGATCGTGCTCGGCCCCTATATGCCTGCCCGCAAAAGGCAGAAGCTGATCGCCAAGAGCGCCGGCATACCCTTCATCAAGATGATCGAGTTCGACAACCGGATGGAGGAACTGATCGCCGGTGCCCGTGCGGTCGTGGCGATGGGCGGCTACAACACCTATTGCGAGATCCTGTCCTTCGACAAGCCGGCGCTGATCGTGCCCCGGGTCCGGCCGCGCCAGGAGCAGCTGATACGGGCAGGCCGCGCAGCAGAGCTCGGCCTGGTGCAGATGCTATTGCCCGAGGAGGCCGAGGACGCACCGCGTTTCGCCGCCGCACTGAAAGCATTGCCGGACCGCCCCCGCCCCTCGCAAAGCGCGCCCGATCTCCGTCTCGAAGGGCTTGTCCATATCTCCGAGATCGTTGGGGAATGGCTCGAAGAGAGATCGACGAGCCACCTCGCCCTTGTTGAGGGCAGGAACTAAATTTGATGCACTCCCGGAAGATCGTGGTGGTCGTGAAAGGATATCCGCGCCTGTCGGAAACCTTCATCGCACAAGAACTCCTCGGCCTGGAGCGCGCCGGGATCGAGCTGGTGATCGTTGCGCTGAGGCGGCCCACCGACGGCAAGCGTCATCCGGTGCATGACGAGATAAAGGCGTGCGTGCATTACCTGCCTGAATATCTGCATGAGGAGCCGCTGAGGCTCGTTCGGTCGGCACTCACCTGCTTTCCACGGGCAGGCTTCCGGCGCGCGCTTGGCGCCTTTGTTCGCGATCTGCGCCGCGACCCGACCCGCAACCGCATTCGCCGCTTCGGCCAGGCGCTCGTTTTAGCGGCGGAATGGCCTGAAAGGGCCGGCTGGCTGCACGCCCATTTCGCTCATACACCAGCCTCCGTTACGCGCTACACAAGCCTCCTGCGCGGCCTGCCATGGACATGTTCGGCCCATGCCAAGGACATCTGGACCTCCGAGGACTGGGATCTGGCGGACAAGCTTTCCTCCGCCCGCTGGATGGTCACCTGCACGAAGGCCGGGTTCACGCATCTCAAAAGCCTGGCGAGCGGCAGTTCTCGCGTGCATCTGAGCTATCACGGGCTCGATCTTGCCCGCTTTGGACGTTTCGAGGGAGACCGTCCGCCCCATGACGGCTCATCGCGCGTCGAACCTGTCGATATTCTCAGTGTCGGACGGGCCGTGGAGAAAAAAGGGTATGACACACTTTTGCAGGCGCTCGCCCTCCTGCCGCGTGATCTGGCGTGGCGCTTCGTACATGCCGGCGGTGGCGATCAGCTCGACCGGCTGAAGGCGCTGGCGGAAAAGCTCGGCATTGCGCCCCGCATCTCCTGGAAAGGGGCGCTTGCGCAGGAGGACGTGCTTCGGCTTTATCGGGACGCGGACATATTTGCCCTCGCCTGCCGCATCGCCGCCGATGGCGACAGGGACGGCCTGCCCAACGTACTGGTGGAAGCCGCGAGCCAGCGGCTGATCTGCGTTTCGACCAATGTTTCAGGCGTTCCCGAACTGCTGACGGACGGCGAAACCGGTTTGCTCGTCCCGCCGGACGATCCCGCGGCCCTGGCGCGGGCATTGGAGCGGACAATCCGCCATCCGGCCCTTCGAACACGCCTCGGCGATGCGGCGGAGCGGCACGTTCGCACGCGTTTCGACCACAGGTCGAGCATCGGCCAGTTGAAATCCCTCTTCGAACAGGAGTGGCAGGCCACGATATGACACGCCCCCGTGTGTTCCTCTACGTCCAGCACCTGCTCGGCATCGGGCATCTTGCCCGCGCCAGCCATATTGCCACGGCGCTCGCCGCCGAAGGCTTCGACGTCACCGTTGTCATGGGAGGCGCGCCCGTCGCAGGCTTTCCCGGCCCCGGCATCCGGACCGTGCAGCTGCCCCCCGCCGTCACCTCCGATCACGGCTTTTCCGGGCTGGCGGATCTGGAGGGAAAGCCTGTCGATGACGCCTTCAAGGCACGACGCCGCCAGATGCTGCTGGAGGCCTGCGACCGTTGCGGACCGGACATCGTCATCCTGGAGGCCTTTCCCTTCGGCCGCCGCCAGATGCGCTTTGAGCTTCTTCCCCTGCTCGACGCCATCGATACTATGACGCCGAAGCCGTTCGTCGTGGCATCCATCCGCGACATCCTTCAAGAGCGGATCAAGCCGGGCCGCAGCGAGGAGACGGTCGAGCTCATCAACCGATATTTCGATCTGGTGATGGTCCATGGTGACCCGGCCTTTGCGAGCCTCGGCCAGACATTTCCCCTGGCCCATGCGTTCGAGACCAAGATCGCCTATACCGGCCTCGTGGCCGCACCGCCGCCATCGCCCGCTTCGCAGCGTTTCGACGTTCTGGTTTCCGTCGGAGGCGGCGCCGCCGGCAGGACTCTCGTCAATTCCGCGGTCGGGGCTGCACGCAAGGGCCCGGCAGAGCGGAAATGGTGCCTGATATCGGGTCCCAATTTTCCCACGGACGCCCTCCAGGCAATCCAGCATGATGCGCCGCCAAATCTCTCCGTCTTCAGGTTTCGCGAGGATTTCGCCAGCCTCTTGACCGGCGCACGTCTTTCCGTCTCGCAAGCCGGCTACAATACCGTTTGCGATGTCTTGCGCGCCGGATGCCGTTGCCTGCTCGTTCCATTCGCGTCAGGCGGTGAAACGGAACAGACCTCCCGCGCTTCAGGCCTTGAAAGGCTCGGTCTTGCAACCGTGCTGAGCGAGGAAGATCTGAGCGAAACCGCCCTGGCGGCGGCGATCGAACATGCCTTCGCAAGGCCGGAACCACAGGCCCATTCTCTTGATCTCGACGGCGCGCAAGGCACGGCACGAATCTTGCACGGGCTTTTGGGCGTCAAACAGTCCCAATCAGCATGAAGCGGGTGTAGTTCTTCGTCGGCAGTTCACCGGAAAACCGTATTTGCCGCAACGCCGCCATCGCCTCGAAAGCTTTAAGCGATGCCACGCAATTGATATGGGTCGGCTCGCTGAAATAGTCGTTCGACTGCAGAAGAACCAATGTACCCTCAGGCAGCATATCGAGCCAGTCCCGCACATCCGCGATGTGTTCGCAGCTCGAATTGACCACGAGATCGGGCTTTGCCGCCGCATAGTCGAGCGCGTACATGTCGCTGGTCAAGGCCCGGAAGCGCCCTGCTGCCGACCGGTTCAACGTTTGCGCGATCGCTGCCACATGCGGGTCGATATCGATGCTTTCAATCATATCTATATCGAAGCGTGCATCGTCGAAAAGCATCGCCGGCAGCACGCCGTACCATCCCCCCAACACCCATATCCGCTTGAAACGGCCGCCGCATCTTTCGAAAAGCTTGTCCCGCGCCCACATCTTGCAAGCGACCTGCTTGTGATTGAAGGCATTGGCGATATCGGCCTTCGGATAGCCGGCGACAACGCGCGCCAGTCCATCGATCAGAGGGCTGGCCGTATAGGCGGCAATCCCTCTCGTTAGGTCGTAGGCGTGTTCACGCCAATCCTCTGTGTGCCTGTGTGTCCGGGTGGTAGCATCCATCATATGCCTGTTGTATGTTGTGGTTTCGTGAGAGACAATAAAATCCCGACTTCGAAAGTAAATTTCATCGCATGAATTTAGAGACATATGAAGCTTCTGCGCCGCTGGCCGATGGGCGGGATCTGCCGCATCTCTCGGGACCGGCTGCGTTCATCCGCCAGGTTCTCGCAGCCCATTTCGTGCGCGACTGCCCGCATATCGTCGAGATCGGCGGTCATATCCGGCCGGTCACCGAATTTCTGACGCACCGACCGCTTTCCGTTCTTTCCGTCGATCCGAAAACGCCGGCCTTTGAGACGGAAGAGCTGAACGGCCATCCCTGCCGGGTGCGTCACCTCGATCAGAAATTCCAGGAGGTCGATTACAACTATGCCCGGGGTAGTTACGGGCTGGTGCTGCTCGGATATTCGCTGAAGCCCTTCGGCAGCCGTGAACCGCTTGGCCAATTGCTTTTCTCGTTGGTCGACAATGCCTGCGTGGTGGTGATCGAATATCCGCCTGAGCTCGACCGGGCATCCTCGCAGGTTCCCGCCATCATCAGCCGACCGACGGTGAAGATCCATTGCAGCGTTGAATTGACGCTTGACGACGAGGCGATCGCCGGATCGCCTTTCGCCAAAAGGCGCTTTTACGTTCTGCATCCGTCCACCGACTAGCGGCGATCGCGAATGGAACAAAGCCTCGCCCGCTATATCTGGAGCCACACCAGGAGGCAGCAGCTCTGGATTCTGGTGATCGTCGCCTTCTCGATGATTCCCTATTTCATGTCGTTCGACCTGCCCAAGCTGATCGTCAACGGACCAATCCAGGGCGAAGGCTTTGAAACACCGGGTGCCACCCAGTCCTTCATGGCGCTCAGTCCGGACCTGCCCTTCATCGGAAAGGTCAGTCTCTTCTCCGGCTTCCAGCTCGACCGCGAGGGCATGCTGATTGCCCTCAGTATGGTGTTCCTGCTGCTGGTCATCATCAATGGTCTGTTCAAATTCTATATCAACACCTACAAGGGCCGCCTCGGCGAACGGATGCTGCGTCGTATCCGCTTCGAGCTCGTCGACCGCGTCCTGCGATTTCCGCCGCAATATTTCAAGCGGGTGAAATCCGCCGAAGTTGCCAGCCTCGTCAAGGATGAGGTGGAGCCGCTCGGTGGCTTTATCGGGGACGCATTCGTGCAGCCCGCGCTGCTCGGCGGTCAGGCGCTCACCGCCATGCTTTTCATCGTGATGCAGAATTTCTGGCTGGGGATGATGGCCGCGATCATCGTGGGCATCCAGATCGTGCTCATCCCGCAAATGCGCAAAAGGCTGTTACGGCTCGGCCGTGAACGCCAGATCACGGCGCGCGCGCTGTCCGGTCGCGTCGGCGAGATTGTCGATGGTATCGGCGCCGTCCATGTTCACGACACCTCCAATTACGAACGTGCCGACATCGCCGCAAGGCTCGGCCGGATCTTCAAGATCCGCTACGATCTCTACCAATGGAAGTTTCTGGTGAAATTTCTCAACAATCTCCTCGCCCAGATAACACCTTTCCTGTTTTATCTGATCGGCGGCTATCTGGCTCTCCAGGGGCGATTGGATGTCGGCCAGCTCGTGGCCGTCATCACCGCCTACAAGGACCTACCGGGACCATTGAAAGAGTTGATCGACTGGGATCAGACGCGCCAGGACGTGCAGGTCAAATATGCACAGGTGGTCGAGCAATTCAGCACCGAGAACCTGGTGGCGCCCGAAATCCAGGCGATCCGGCTTGAACCGGTCGGCGCGCTGACCGGCCCGCTTGCCGCCGTCAACCTCTCTGTTGCCGATGATGGAGGCGCGACACTCGTCGAACGGGTCTCCTTCCAGATCAATTTGGGTGAAATCGTCGCGATTGTCAGTACCACGGCGGGGGGCGCGGAAGCTGTGGCGGAAGCCATCGCCCGCCTGAACAGGCCAAAAAGCGGCAAGGTGACTGCCGGCGAGACCGACCTGCTCGAATTGCCGGAAGCGGTGACGGGACGGCGGATGGCCTATGCGTCATCGGATGTCTTTCTCTTTCAAGGCAGTCTGCGCGATAATCTTCTCTATGGGCTGAAACATGCCCCGCTGAGACCGGCTACCTATGAAGGGCCTGAGGCCGACCACCGCCGCTGGAGCATCGACGAGGCGCGCAAAGCCGGTAATCCGGATTTCGACCTGGACAGCGACTGGATTGATTACGACGCGGCCGGTGCTGCCGGACCGCAGGATCTTTTTGCCGCGATCCGCAATGTTCTCGATGCAGTTCTCCTGTCGCAGGACATACTGGATCTCGGCTTGCGGTCTCCGGTCAATCCCATGCGGCACGAGGCGCTCATCGGGCGAATTGTGGAATTGCGAAGCGCGTTGCGCACGCGGCTGGAAGCGGAAGGCCTGAGCGCACTGGTGGTGCCTTTCGAACCCGACGTCTACAACAGAGAAGCGACTGTCGGGGAGAACCTGCTCTTCGGCGTGGCTGTCGGCCCGGCCCTCGCCCACAGGGCGCTGGCTGCCGATCCCTATTTTTCCTCGGTCCTCAGCCAAGCCGGACTGGACAGAGCGCTCTATGAAATGGGCCTGGAAATAGCGGAACAGGCGATCGAACTCTTTGCCGATCTGCCGCCAGGACATCCCTTCTTCCAGCAGCTCGCTTTCATGACGCCAGAGGAAATACCCGCCTACGAAACCTTGCTGCAAAAGCTCAAGAATAGGTCGTATGAAACTGTCTCGGCAGCCGACCGCGCCATGATCGTGGCGCTGAGCTTCGCCTATATCGAGCCGCGCCATCGCTTCGGCCTTTTGAGTGACGATCTGATGAAGAGGGTCATCGGGGCACGCAACCGGTTCTACCAGGGACTGCCGCCAGAGCTGAACGATCAGATCGAGCGTTACAATCCGATGGCCTGCATCACGGCGGCCAGCATCATGGACAACGTGCTGTTTGGACGCATCAGCCACAGCCATCCCGAAGGACCGGAACGCATCCGCTCGATCGTCAACGAAATTCTCGAAGAGCTCGGCCTTTATGCCGACGTTCTGGACGTCGGACTCGATTTCAATGTCGGCGCAGGCGGAAGGCGCCTCACTGGCGGGCAGCGGCAAAAAGTTGATATCGCCAGGGCATTGCTCAAACGGGCCGATTTCATCGTTCTCAACCGCCCGCTTGCTGCTCTTGATCAGCGCGCGCAGGGTCGAATCCTGCACAATGTGCTGGAGGCGGCCAAACGCGATGGCTGCTCGCCCGCCATCATCTGGGTCCTGGCAAATCCTGCCATGGCGGCGATGTTCGATCGCGTCATCGTGTTCAAGGATGGCCAACTGGTCGAAGACGGAACGCACGAGACGCTACTGGCGAGAAATGGTATCTTCAAGGAGTTGCTGTCCTAGAGCACGGTGCCAAAAACGTGATCCGGATTTCGGGTGACATCATGCTCTTATTCAGCCGTTCTGGCAGAGGAATTCGGGAAGGTTTACAAAGTGCTTCTCAAGGATGAAGTCGGAATGCTGCAACGGATTCCCCTGTTCCGGGGCGTTGAGCCGGCAAAGCTCAAGCTTCTCGCTTTCACGTCCGATCGCGTCAGCTACGGCGCGGGCCAGGTCCTTTTCAGGCAGGGCGACGAAGGCGACGCCGCCTATGTCATATTATCGGGCACGGCGGATATTCTCGTCGATTCGGATCAAGGCCAGATCAAAATTGCCGAGGCGGAGCCCAATTCCATCATCGGCGAGATCGCCATTTTGTGTAATGTCTCGCGTACGGCAACCGTAAGGGCGAACGGCCCACTCGAAACCTTGCGAATCCGCAAGGATCATTTCCTGCGCCTTCTCAGGGAATTCCCGGAGATAACCATCGAAATACTGCGTGTTCTGGCGGACCGGCTCAGCCGCACGACGGCGGAACTCATCGACGCGCGAAGCACCAAAAGCTAGGCGACACCTCTTTTATTCCCGCGAGGCCGAATGGACGACGAAAGGTTGCTGGTGAAATTCTGGGGGGTGCGCGGCAGCGTTCCGGTATCGGGGGCCGAGTTCCTGCACTATGGCGGCAATACAGCCTGCGTCGAATTGATATGCGGGGGACACAGGCTTTTCCTCGACGCCGGTTCCGGACTGCGCCTCGCCGGGGAAGCCTTGCGGGCCGCTGGAGTCACCGACATCGACCTGTTCTTCACCCATTGCCATTACGACCATATTATCGGCTTTCCGTTCTTTACTCCCATCCATGACAAGAACTGCCGCATCACCGTCTGGTCCGGCCATCTTGCCGGGCGAATGACCACGCGTCAGATGCTGAGCGAATTCATGCTGCCGCCATGGTTTCCGGCCAAGCTCGATATCTGCAAGGCCAATATCGCCTGCAATGACTTCGTCTCGGGCGCCATCCTGCAGCCGCGCGAGGGCATCACGATCAGAACCGCCAGCCTTAATCATCCAGGCGGCTGCATCGGCTACCGTGTCGAATGGGGTGGGCGTGCGATTGCATTGATCAGCGACACCGAACATGAACCCGGCCAGCTCGACGCGGCCATACTCGGGCTGATCGAGGACGCGGATCTCGTCATCTATGACTGCACCTATATCGAGCCGGAAATGGAGCGCTACCGCGGTTTCGGGCATTCTACCTGGCAGCAAGGGGTCAGGCTCTGCGAAGCAGCCGGCGCACGCGGCCTCGCTCTGTTCCATCATGATCCCAAGCGTAGCGACGGTCAGCTGGAGATCATCGAACAACAGGCGAAGGATGCTTTTGCGGGAGCCTTTGCCGCGCGCGACGGCCAGGAGTTGGAATTTCCTCGCTTCGCTTAAGGTTTAGCCAACAATTCTGGCGGCGAGCGCCAGCGGGCTCGGTGCAGGGACGTCACTTCGAACAGGCGCTCCATGAATGACCAGACCGCCTCATCATGCACGAGATGATGGGTGAGAAGGCCTACGGGATCGCCGCCGCCAAAAGCCCGTCGAAGCTGTGCAACGATCTCCACCACCAGCAATACGTGATCGCGGCAACCGCGCGTGCCGTGCCAGTCCATCACATCGACATTGCTGTTGATCAGGGGGATCGAAGCAGGCTTTGGCGGTCCGAATACGGATAGCGCCCGGAAGCCGAGCCGGTCGAGTTCGGAAACCAGGCCGGCATCGATCCGATTCCAGGGCGGCACCAGCAAAGGCAGCGCGCGTTCTCCATGCAGGTGACTGAGCCGCGCAAATCCCCGCGCCAGATCTCCAAGCACCACCTGGCGCGGCCGATGCGGCCCCAGTTCCTGTTTCTTCTCCGCCGCCAGCGCGTGGTTCTCGTGCGCCCAGCCATGAATGGCTATCGAGACATGCCCCTCGCGCGAAAGCCTTGCCGCCAGGGCGTCGCCGGTGTGGGCTGGGATGACCGCCAGCGTAAGAGGTATGGCATGTTTCGCCGTGAGATCGAGCGAGCGGTCCAGCGCCGCGGTCGGTTCCACCGCATCATCGTCGCGCAGCCAGAATTCCGCCATGCGCCCGGCCCGCGCCCAGCGCAGGAGTTCGTCATGCAGCGGCTGCCAGGCTGGATCATCCATCATGCGCCGGCAACTTTCGCAAGCATGGCCGCAAGACGCACGGCCGCGACTTCGAGAGACCGCTCCTCGTGCACGAAGCGCCAGGCGGCGTCGGCCATCATCATGCGCTCCCGCTCGTTCCCAAGCAGCCTTTCGATTGCCGACGCGAAAGCCTCCACATCGCCGGGCGGCGTAAGCAATCCGGTTTGCCCGTTCACCACCACCTCAGGCACGCCTGCGACATGCTGCGCCACCACGGGAAGCCCCACGGCCTGGGCTTCGAGATAGGCCAGTCCATAAGCCTCGCCGCAGCCCGGCCACACATAGATTCCCGCGCCGGAGAGGACGCTTGTCACTTCGGGGGCCTCCAGCCGTAAACGCCATTCGATCCGCTGCGGCGGGAGACCGGCGAACAGCGCCATGACTTCTCTTCGAAGTGCCCCGTCCCCCACCACCGACAAGGTCCAGGGCAGATGGCGGAGCTTGTCGAGCGCGCGCGCGAGCATTTCATAGCTTGCGTACTTGTCGCCGGATCGCATCATCGCGATACAGACGAGTCTGGACGGATCGACGGCCGGCGATCGCTCGGGATAAGCTGCCGTGTCGATGAAGGGTAAAAGCATATCGAGAGCGGCATCGGGCACCGCAGCCAACAGCCCGTCGCGATCTCGCCGGGTGAAGCAGATATTCAGCGCCGCCTGCTTCACCGACTGCAGCGTCACTGCCTGCGTTTTCGCCCACAGTCCCGCATTGCGGCGCGCGGAATAGGATGCCTCGGCTGTCAGATAGGGAATGCCGAAAGCAGCGGCCAAGCCTGGCCCGATCATGTCAGGCGCCTTGTAATAGGGGTGATAGGTGAACCAGAGATCCGGCGCGCCTTCGCACTTCCAAAGCGCTCGCAGTCTTGCGGCTTCTCCTGCAGCCGCTCTTTCAATCGTCGCGAAACGGGCAAGGTCGGGTTCGCGCTGATGGGTCGAAAGTTCGGATACCAGCTCCACTTCATGGCCGCTGCGTTCCAGCGCCTTCACCAGCAATTGCGCCATCCTGCGGTCGCCCGAAGGAACCGGATGGGTGGGCGATTTCATGGGTGCATGGAAGGCAATCCGCATTGGTTCGAATCTATCATCAGGAAATTGGCGCAAGTCAACGGTTACGGTATCCCGTCTAGGCTTGCGGGAGATGGTTTTCCGCAATAAGCATATTGAAGACCCACGAGACAGATCTATTGCGCTATGATGGCGAATGATCTGCCCACATCGATGGAAGGCAGGTCCTTGGACGTCTCTCGATCCACATCTGATCGTCTTTTGGAACGGATTTCGACGCGCACCGCGCAGGTGGGTGTGATCGGGCTTGGCTATGTCGGACTGCCTCTCGCCATCGCGACCGCACGCGCAGGATTTCCGGTGTCCGGCTTCGACATCGATAGACAGAAGATCGAGAACCTCAATGCCGGCCGATCCTATATCGAGGCGGTAACATCCGATGCCCTCGCCTTGCAGCTGGCGGATGGCCGGTTCCGCGCCACCGCCGACTTTGCCGAGCTTGCCGCGTGCGACGTCATCATCATCTGCGTTCCGACACCATTGACGAAGCAGCGCGAGCCGGACCTCTCTTTCGTCACCGATACCGTTCAGGTCATCGCCGACAATCTGCGGCATGGTCAGCTCATCGTGCTGGAATCAACGACCTATCCGGGTACCACGGACGGCGTCATGAAGCCGATTCTCGAGAAGAACGGGCTGAAATCGGAAATGGATTTTTTCGTCGGCTTTTCGCCGGAGCGCGAGGACCCCGGCAACCGCAGCTTCGAAGTGGCGTTGATTCCGAAGGTCGTTGCAGGTGATGGAGCCGGAGCGACAGCCCTGATGCAGGCCTTCTATCAAAGCGTGGTGAAGACTATCGTGCCTGTCTCGACCACGGCGACGGCGGAGGCCGTCAAACTCACCGAGAACATCTTTCGCTCGGTCAACATCGCGCTCGTCAACGAGTTGAAGGTCGTCTTCGCTGCGATGGGCATCGATATTTGGGAAGTGATCGAAGCCGCAAAGAGCAAGCCTTTCGGCTATATGCCCTTTTACCCCGGTCCGGGCCTCGGTGGGCATTGCGTTCCGATCGATCCGTTTTATCTCACCTGGAAAGCTCGCGAATATGAATTGCCGACCCGCTTCATTGAGCTGGCGGCTGAAATCAACACGGCAATGCCCCGCCATGTGGTCGATGTGCTTGCCAGGGCGCTCGATTTCCGCGCCGGAAAGGCAATGAGCCGTTCACGCATCCTCGTCGTCGGGCTTGCCTATAAGAAGAACGTGCCCGACACACGCGAGAGCCCGTCCTTGCGGCTGATCGAGCTCATCGAGGAACGCGGCGGCCAAGCGGAATTCCATGATCCGCATATCGACGAAATTCCACCAACCAGGGAGCATATGGCGCTTAAAGGACGGCGTTCCGTCGCGCTGAGCGAAGCCGCTTTGAAGCGCTTCGACGCCGTCCTCGTCGCCACGGACCATGACAATGTCGACTACAAGGCGATCGCCGACTGGGCGCCGCTGATCGTCGATACACGGAATATTTTCGAGCGCCTCGGACTGAACCGGGAGACGATGGTGAAGGCCTGAACCGGATCAGGCTGCAATCACGCCGGTGGCATCTTGTCGAATTTGGTCAAAGCCGGATCGAGATGATCCCAGGCGTTGCCGGCTGCGCACCAGAAAACCATTTGCGGCTTATAGCGGCCTGGATCATCCAGACTTCCAGCCCGCACGATGAAAATATCGGGCATATAAGGAAAACTCATATAGACGGGCGAGCCGCAGGTGGGACAGAAGGCATGGCGTTTTACGGTCCCGTTATCGCCAACCAGGTCCCAGTGCTTCGCGTCACCCGCGAGCTTCACGTCGGCATCCGGGAAGGTCAGGTAGGATCCGTGTCCTGTGCCGGTTTCATATTGGCACTGGCGACATTGGCAGTCATTCATCGCAATCGGCTCGGCCGATATATCATAACGCAGTGCGCCACAGGCACATCCGCCGGTGTAGGGCTCGCTCATGTCATTTCTCCTGCCGGAAGCGTAAAAGCCGCAATTGTTCGGAAACTATCAATCCTGCTCGTCTGCGACGGCGCGGAGCTTTGGAAGCACCTTTTTCCAACCCTCGCCCATCTTCTCGAATGCCGTGTTGTTCTTCGGCAGGACGAAACCCGAATGGATAAGGCGGACCCGGGTTCCGTTTGGCATTTGGGAAAGGATCCATGTGACTATTGTATCGAGGGGCGAGCCATATCCGGTGTTTCCCTCGTGCCCGCCTTTCCAGGCATAAGCGAGGCGTTCGTTCGGCACCGCCTCCAGCACCTGACAATTGATGGTGCCATCCCACCCGCCAGCCGGTGTCGTCTGAAACGTGAAGCGATTGCCAGCCACCGGTTCGAACCCTTTCGGCTCCATCAGCCAACGGCCAATCAAATTGCCTGATGTCAGTGCCTTCCAGATCGTCTCGGACGCATGCGGGAATACCTCGTCAACCACGATGTCATGGGTGTCGGATTTCAGGATGCTATCATTCATGATCAATTTCCTTCAGGAGGGTTCTTAGGGCGGCAAACCGCTCACGCCAGAAGACACCGTAATGGCTCATCCAGTCGAATAGCGGCTCAAGACCCTCGGGTTGCACGCGATAATAGACGTTGCGACCGTCGGGACGCTCCGTGACCAGACCTGCCTGTCTCAACGTCTTAAGATGCTGGGAGACCGCCCCCTGCGTCACGCCGCTTCCCCGTGTAAGTTCGGCCACGGTAATTTCATCGGACTGGGTGATCCGCTCGAACACGGCTCGACGTGTCGGATCGGCGAGTGCGCGCATAACGATGTTGATGGCTGCTTCGGTCATGACGCACTCATTAGCGTGGACTAACGCATTAGTCAACACTAATCCTTTTCAGTGCTTCCATTCCTTACCATCGCCGCAGCTTGTAATTTCGGCGATTGAGGGCTAATTTTTCAAGCTATCGGTTTCGCTCATTCAACGAAGCTCGGGGAGGCCGGCAAGAGGCGGGCATCTCTTTGCATAACAAATGGAGATGGTCCCGTGTTCGAACGGCACCCCGGTTCGAAGCGGCCAAAGCAAGCATGAGCACGGCACAATCCGAGATTTCGACCATTTTGTTGGACAAGGTCGCCGATTGGCTGACCGAAACCTCATTGGCCGGCGACGATCTCAAGACCATCGTCAGGGGCTTTTGTGAGCGTCTGGCAGCCGCTGGCCTGCCGCTGGCCCGGGTCCACCTGAGCTTTTCAATGCTGCATCCCCTTTACGATGCGCTGGGCTTCACCTGGCGCCGTGGCCAGGGCATGGAAGTCGAAGGGTTCCGCAAGTCGAATGGCGGACCATCCGACCGGTTTACACGCAGCCCTTATTATCATCTGTTCAGTAACAACCTCGATCATCTGCGCCGTCGGCTCCACCCTGATGTACCGTCGGAATTTCCCATTTTCGATGAGCTCAAGCTCATCGGCGTGACCGATTACTTGGCTTTCGTCCACTCGTTTGGCGGCAATACCAACCAGGGGATGGTCGGGTCGTGGTCCACCGATAGCCCAGGCGGCTTCAGCGACAATATGATCGCGGCATTGCTGCGCATGCAGAACCATCTCGCGGTGGCCAGCAAGATGGCCGTTCTTCATAAGCTCACCGACAACATGCTCACCACCTATCTCGGTGGCGACGCGGGCAAGCGCGTGCTCAACGGCCAGATAAAGCGTGGCGAGGGCGATACGGTGCGTGCAGCGCTGGTGATGGCCGACATGCGTCATTCCACAAGGCTCGCCGAGACCGCGGGCCGCGATGTCTATATCGAAACGCTGAATCAGTATTTCGATGCGATCGCCGCTCCGTTCAACCGGGCGGGCGGCCAGATCCTCAGCTTTCTCGGCGACGGCTTTCTTGCCGTCTACCCCTGCGAGAGACATCGTGCGCCATCAGAGCTTGCCTGTCAGGCCGCGCTCGCCGCGACCCATAAGGCGATAAAGCGGATGGCGGAACTGAATGCCCGCAGGAACCAGGAGGGGTTGGACGAGATCGGTTATGGCATAGGGCTGCATGTCGGCAATGTCATGTATGGCAATGTCGGGCTCTCCGATCGCCTGACCTTTTCCGTCTTCGGCTCGGCCGTCAATGAAGTGCAGCGGCTTCAGGTGTTGACGAAGAATTCACCCTCTCGTATCCTCGCCAGCAAGGACTTCGCCAATTATTGCGCCAATGGCAGCTGGGTAACGGTCGGCGAGGAAAAGCTCCCCGGGGTCAAGCAGAAGTTTACGGTACTCTTCCCTGATTTGTCTGAAACCCCGCCTGCCGACGATGATGGCGGTCTTGAGGCAATCTATGACAGGATATCGGACGCCGAACAGGTCATATTGCTGCATCGCGATGCCAGCAAACTGCCGCTGCGTGATCCTGCCCTGAAAGGTTTTCAATGAAGGCCAGCCTCTTGCTTTGTGCCAGTCTCGCTGTGCTGCTTGGCGCAGCAGGCCCGGCGGGCGCTGAAATGCGTGTTCTCAGGGACAGCTTTGACGGCCAGAGCTTCTCGAAGGAAGGCGGCCTCTATTACAAGAAGAATTTCGAGCAGAAAGCCGGTATCGTCGAATTCCAGCGCGATGTGGCGATCAGGGGCGGCGCACTCAAACTCAGCGTCAAGCCGCACTGCCCCGCCGCTGAGACATTATGCAGCGAACGCGCCGAAATCTGGGAGAAGCCGGATTTGCGCGTGCCCTATAATGAGGGTGTCTGGTATGGTTTCACCGTCAAATTCGGCGCGCCGATCCCGCAGGACGACCATCGCTATCTCATTGCGCAGTGGAAGCGCGAAATCGGACCGGAGGCGGAAGGGGATTTCAGCCCGTTCCTGGCGCTGCGGCTGCGGCAGGGAAAACTTTTCGCCACGGTCGAGACCAATTATATCGCTCCCCAGGCAACCCTCGCCGCGGCTGCGCCTGAAAAGACCACTGCCCCCTGCGCTTCCGGCGAAACGCCGGTGTGGCTGCGGCCGGAAACCAACCAGATGCGTGCGCTGGTCGCCACCGATGCGACATGGACGCCAGAGGACGGTTCGCTCTTTTCGAGCTGCACGAGCGCTATTTCCGTGATCAGGCATGGTGCATTGCCATCGCCGGATTCGGGCTGGATCGATTTCGCCATATTCACCAGGCCCGGACCCGACGGCTCAGGCCATATCGAGGTCTTCGCGAACGGCAAGCCGGTCGTGACCGTTAGGGGCCATATCGGCCATGGCGACAAGGGACTGGGCGAAAACCAGTATTTCAAATTTGGCCCCTATCGCGCCGCCAATAAGGATGAATGGACGCTCTATTACGATAATTTCAGACGCTCGCCCCATTGCAAGGACGTCTTGGACAAAGGCGAATGTCCTGCACTGTAAAGCCTGGCGGCCAAATGATCAGATTTAGCTGAAACTCGCTCTAGGCAGGCAAGGGGCAGTGGGCTAATCTCGTTGGGCGACCAGCCATGGCGGGCGGGGTGGCGGATGCTTGAACGCGGGGCATATCGGGATGGTTTCAAGCACTGATCTGCTGAGGATTGAAGGCCTCGGCATTTCGTTTGCGATCATAGGCGGGCCGATCCGGGCGGTGAAGCATGCGAGTCTTCGCGTCCTTCCCGGCAAGGTGACGGCGCTTGTGGGGGAATCGGGTTCGGGCAAATCGGTGATCAGCCAGGCGGTGATGGGCATCCTGCCGCACACGGCCCATATCCATGGCCGCATCCTTTTTTCCGATCCGGCGAAGCCGGGAACCACGGTCGATATCCTCCGGATGCCGCGCGACGGCCGGGAAATCCGAACACTGCGGGGAAGCCGCATCGGCAAGATTTTTCAGGAGCCGATGACGTCATTGTCTCCGCTTCATACCATCGGCAACCAGGTCAGCGAGGTCCTGCAGATCCATACCGACGAGCCGGCGGCGGAACGGAAGGCGCGCACCGAGGAAATGCTGGGCCTTGTCGGCTTTCCCGATCCGAAACGCGCTTATGACATGTATCCCTTCGAGCTTTCCGGCGGCATGCGGCAGCGCGCGATGATCGCCATGGCATTGATCTGCCGGCCAGCGCTGCTGATCGCCGACGAACCGACGACAGCGCTCGACGTGACCATACAGGCGCAGATCCTCCAATTGCTGCGCGAACTCCAGGCCAAGCTTAACATGGCCATGCTGCTCATCACCCACGATCTCGGCGTGGTGGCAAATATCGCCGACGAGGTGGTCGTCATCTACCACGGTGAGATCATGGAGGCGGGCCCTGTGGAGGCGATATTCCGCCGGCCGGGCCACCCCTATCTGAAAGGCCTGATGGCCGCTGTCCCGCATTTCGACCTGAAGCCTGGCGAGCGGCTCGCCGCCATTCGAGAGGTTCCGGTCAATGTCGAGAACCTGTTGGGCAAGCGCAAGGCTGCACAGTCAAAAAGCCCGGAAGTCCTGCTGTCGGTCAGGGATCTCACCAAGACATTTACCACGCGCAAGTCGGATTGGCTGGGCAAGGAGCACAAGACCGTCATCCGCGCCGTCGATGGCGTGAGCTTTGACATCAAGCGTGGTGAGTGTCTCGGGCTCGTCGGTGAAAGCGGCTGCGGCAAAACCACCGTCAGCAAGATCCTCATGCGGGCGGTGACCTCGGATGGCGGATCGGTTGTTCTCAAAGACGAAGCCGGCTCGATCGATGTCCTGTCTGCCGAAGGGGCAGCGCTGCACCATTTGCGCACGAAGATCCAGATGGTCTTCCAGGATCCGGTATCGTCCCTGTCGCCGCGCATGACGGTGCAGAATATTTTGAGCGAGCCTTTGGAAATCCACGGGCGTGGCGACGCCCGTTCCCGCCTCGCCACCGTCAAGAATTTGATGCAGGCCATCGGGCTCGATCAGCGTTCCATCAAGCGCTATCCGCATTCCTTTTCCGGTGGCCAGCGGCAACGGATCGGCATCGCCCGGGCGCTGGCGCTCCGCCCCGATCTGCTGATCTGCGATGAGCCTGTCTCGGCCCTCGACGTCTCGGTCCAGGCGCAGATCCTGAACCTTCTGAAGGATCTGCAGAAGGAGCTCGGGCTAACCTACCTCTTCATCTCCCATAATCTTGCCGTGGTCGATTATATGGCCGACCGCATCGCGGTCATGTGCCGCGGCCGCATCGTGGAACTCGCGCCGCGCGAAATCCTGCTGCGAAAGCCGATTCATCCCTATACCCGTTCGCTGGTTGCGGCTGTTCCGTTCCCCGATCTCGACAGGCCGATGGACTTCAAGATGCTCAATTTGAGCGGCGCAACGAACACAAGGGCCTGGGGACCACAGTTTCGCGACGAGGGTGAAGACGATGCGCTGACGCCGCTCGATCTAGGCGGCGGCCATATCGTGCTGGCCCGCAAAACCAGTGACATCAGGGATTTGCGCCCGTGTTGAGCCGGCGGACCGCGCTCGGCCTCATGGCATCGGTGTTCATTCCCGGGCCGGCCAGACTTCTGGCCGACGACCGGGAGCCTGCTTTTCTCGAACCGCTGCTCAAATCGGGAATGCTGCCGAAAGTCGCCGACCGCCTGCCGAAGAAGCCGCGGATCGTCAATCTTGCCGCGAAGGACCGAAAGCCCGGCCGGCATGGCGGCACGGTGCGCACCTTGATCGGCAGCCAGAAGGATATCCGGCTGATGACGATCAACGGCTATGCACGGTTGGTCGGTTATGACGACAAGCTCAACATGATCCCGGACATTCTGGAAAGCTTCGAGGTCAGCGGGGAGCGCGTCTTCACATTCAGGATACGCGAAGGGCATAAATGGTCCGATGGCAGTCCGCTGACACCGGAAGATTTCCGCTATTGCCTCGAAGATGTGTGGCTGAACAAGGAGCTTTCCCCCGGTGGGCCCATCACGGCCTTGCGGGTGGATGGCAGGCCGCCCCGGTTCGAAATCATCGACCCGCTGACCGTTCGCTATTCGTGGGATGCGCCCAATCCGGACTTCCTGCCCAAACTGGCAAGCGCCCAGGCGCTGAGCCTCGTCCTTCCCTCCGCTTATCTCAAGCAATTTCACAAGACATATCAGGACGCGTTCCGCCTGTCCGGCTTGATGAAGGAATATCAGGCCAGGAAATGGACCGAGCTTCACATTCGCATGTCGCGGCAATATCGCCCCGAAAACCCTGAATTGCCGACCCTCGACCCCTGGCGAAACACGACGGCCCCACCGGCTGAGCAATTCGTCTTCGAACGCAATCCTTATTTCCACAGGATTGACGAAAACGGCCTGCAACTGCCTTACATCGACCGCTTCATTCTCAATGTCAGCTCTTCGTCCATCATTGCCGCCAAGACCGGGGCCGGCGAGAGCGATCTGCAATGCTTCGGAATAGATTTCCCTGACTATACGTTCCTGAAGGATGCGGAGAAACGTTATCCGGTGAAGGTGCACCTGTGGAAGCGGACGCAGGGATCGCGGGTGGCGCTCTTGCCGAACCTGAATTGTAACGACGCCGTATGGAAACCGCTCTTGCGCGACGTTCGCATGCGCCGGGCACTCTCGCTTGCCATCAACAGACGCGAGATCAACAAAGCCGTATTCTATGGACTGGCGAAGGAGAGCGCCGACACGGTTCTGCCCGAAAGTCCGCTCTATCGTCCTGAATTCGCCGAAGCCTGGATCGCCCATGATCCTGCCAAAGCCAACGCCCTGCTCGATGAAATCGGGCTTCGAACACGCGACGATGACGGCCTGCGCCTCCTTCCCGATGGCCGTACGGCGCAGATCATCGTGGAAAGCGCCGGCGAAGGGACGCTGGAGACGGATGTGCTCGAACTCGTGACCGATCACTGGCGTCAGATCGGCATCGCCCTTTTCATCCGCCCCTCGCAGCGCGATGTCTTCCGCAGCCGGGCCATGGCCGGCCAGATCATGATGTCGATATGGTCGGGTATCGACAATGGCGTCCCGACCGCCGACATGAACCCCGACCAGCTTGCGCCGACGGCGGACGAGCAATTGCAGTGGCCGCTATGGGGCGTCTACTATCTTTCGCATGGCAAGATCGGTGAGCCGCCCGATCTTCCTGAGGTGATCGAGCTCATGTCGCTTCTCAGGCGCTGGCGCAGATCGGTGGATTCCCGCGAGCGAACCGAAATCTGGACCTCGATGCTTTCCATCTACACCGACCAGGTGTTTTCAATCGGCATCGTCAACGCAACGCTTCAGCCGATAGTGGCATCCACGCGGCTGCGCAACCTGCCCGACAAGGGGCTCTATGGCTTTGATCCGACGTCCTATCTCGGCGTTTATATGCCGGACACGTTCTGGCTTGGCGGAGAACCCTGATCGTGCTGCGTTACATAATCTGGCGCATCGCCGTAATGATCCCGACATTGCTGATTATTTCGGCACTGGTGTTCACCATCATCGAGCTCCCGCCCGGCGATTATTTCGACAGTTATATCGCCGAACTGAGAGCGCAGGGCGAAAGCGTGGATTCGGAGCGCATCCAGTCGCTTCGCAAGGAGTACGGCTTCGACAAGCCTCCGGTCCTGCGCTACTTCTACTGGGTCGGCGGCATGCTGCAGGGCGATTTCGGCTATTCGTTCGAATATGAGCTGCCGGTTCGCGATGTGATCGGCGACAGGATGTGGCTGACCATTCTAGTCTCCTTCGTCACCATCATCTTCACCTGGATCATTGCATTTCCGATCGGCATGTATTCAGCAACCCACCAATATAGCTGGGGCGACTACGGGCTGACATTGCTCGGACTTCTCGGCCTCGCCATACCGAATTTCATGCTGGCCCTGATCCTCATGTATTTCGCTAATATCTGGTTCGGCACCTCGATCGGCCATCTCATGGACCAGAAATATCTGAGCCAGCCGATGAGCTGGGACAAGGCCAAGTCGATCCTCGAGCATATCTGGATCCCGGTCGTCATCATCGGGACGGGAGGCACGGCCAGCATGATCCGGCGGTTGCGCGCCAATCTCCTGGACGAGCTTCACAAACAATATGTAACGACGGCGCGCGCCAAGGGCCTTGGGCCCTTCCGCACACTGATCAAATATCCGCTGCGCATGTCGCTCAATTTCTTCATCTCCGATATCGGCTCGATCTTGCCCGCCATCATCTCCGGTGCAGAAATCACCGCAATCGTGCTGTCGCTCGAAACCACCGGCCCGATGCTGATCAAGGCGTTGCAAAGCCAGGACATGTATCTGGCGGGCTCGTTCCTGATGTTCCTCGCCTTCCTTACGGTCATCGGCGTGCTGATCTCCGACCTGGCGCTGGCGCTGCTCGATCCGCGCATCCGGTTGCAGGGCGGCAGCACCAAATGAACTCCCCCCTCCCCCCTCCCGGCGCGCCGCTGCCCCACTATGTCTCGACCGCGCCTTTCGATCCGCGGTCGGTCGAGGTGATGACCAGGGAACAGGAACGTGTCTTTCAGGCATCGCCGCTGCGCCTCATGTGGTGGAAATTCAAAAACCACCGGCTTGCCGTCGCATCGGGCATCTTCCTTCTGGCGCTCTACCTGATGATCCTGATCTGCGAGTTCCTGGCGCCCTACAATCTGCACACGCGGAACATGGACTTCATCTATGCGCCGCCGCAGCGCGTGCACCTGTTTCACGAGGGGCAACTCGTCGGGCCGTTCGTCTACGGTCGCCAGATGACGCTGAACATGGATACGCTGAAGCGGGAATATTCTGACGACAGAAATGCCATTCAGCCGATCCGCTTCTTGTGCAGGGGCGACAAATACCGGTTCTGGGGCCTGATCGGGAGCGACCTGCATCTGGCCTGCCCGGCTCCTGGCGGCGAACTCTTCCTTCTTGGGACAGACAGGCTGGGGCGCGATGTCCTGTCTCGTATCATCTACGGCGCCCGTATCTCACTGACGATCGGATTGCTCGGCATCAGTTTCAGCTTTTTACTAGGCATTATCATTGGGGGCCTTGCAGGCTATCATGGCGGCGTTTTCGACCTGATCGTGCAGCGTATCATCGAGGTCCTCCAGTCCATTCCCAGCATTCCGCTCTGGATGGCCCTGGCCGCGATCATGCCGATCACCTGGAGCCCCATCGTGATCTATTTTGGTATCACCATGATCCTCGGCCTGCTTGACTGGACCGGCCTGGCGCGCGCCGTGCGCTCCAAGCTCCTTGCGCTTCGCGAGGAGGATTATGTCCTGGCGGCCCAGTTGATGGGCGCCAAGGGCAGCCGCATCATCCGGCGACACCTCATCCCAGGTTTTATGTCACATCTCATCGCCACGGCGACAATCGCGATACCCGGCATGATCCTCGGCGAAACGGCGCTGAGCTTCCTGGGGCTCGGCCTCAGAGCCCCGATCACCAGCTGGGGCATTCTTCTGACCGAGGCCCGCAGTGTCAGCGTCATCGCCTTTTATCCTTGGCTGCTGTTTCCCATGATCCCGGTCATTCTGGTGATCCTCGCATTCAATTTCCTCGGCGACGGGCTGCGCGACGCGGCCGATCCTTACAAATGACAGCTCCCGGCTGTCGGATATCGAACGAATTTGTCAGGCTGATGGAATATTCTGGTTTCGAACAGCGGTCCGACAGGTGCGGCGGTTAATTGCTTCATAATTGCGCAAAACCGCCGCACCTGTCGTGACGATTTTATGTCCGATAATGACACTTCTGAGCGCGTTTTCCGCCTTGCAATGGGATAAGCCTTTAAACTGTCGCGACAAGTCATTAAAGAACGAGGTTTTCTTACCAAAGTGCCTTCACGAGCGCTCTCGGCAATCTGCGCAAATCGGCTGCTTAGAGGAGGCAATATTGCGGTGACGTGGTTTCCATATGCCGCCTCGCCGCCACGCCAGGGAGCGCAGGCGTCCGTCTTTCCGCACAACGCCCGTCGTCGTGAACTGCGTCCACGACAAGAGCGGCTGACCTTGCGGGGCAGTTTTTGAGAACATGGGTTGGGGCTGGTCCTGCTATCTCAGCACGAGATCCGACGACACCAGGTTGTATTCTACAGCCGATCGCATGCGACGGCCCTTCCGCCTGCGCTCCGTGATTCGCTTTGAAACGCCGAACGACTACCGCACTACACACATCAATCCCGGCTCCACCGCCGACATCTTCGGCGGTTCGGCCCCTATGGCGATCTGTTGCGGCAACACGGCGCTCCTCATGGGAGTTGCTTTGATTTCGGTCCGCGGGTGGAGCAAAGTAGAACAAACCATCCAGCACGAAACGCCCGGTGCGTTGCGCAAAGGCGGCGATTATCGCACAGGCGTCAATTTTGAAAGCCAGACCTCTCAGCGGCTCGCCCGAAGACAAAAGACAAAACCGCGCACAAGCCATGGCATGTCAAGGAATCATCATCATAGCGCCGTTGCAAGGCAGCGGCAGATCAGGCCATTGCCCACCCGGAGGGAACGCCATCAGCACGGCTACGAGATGTTGGCCCGGCGCCCCCGACGTGGAACGGAGTGAACGCCCCCTTTGTCCCAAATCACAATTCGGCAATAAAACAGCGCGCGAGAAAGTCCCGCGGCCGCAGCAACAACATCTCTTAGGGTAAATGCGCCGCCCCCTCCCCGTTCAGCCATAGCGGACGTTTCATTTTCTCGCGAGCAATGGCTCTCCGCAATCCCCATGGTGTCTATAGTTACGGTAGCGACTGTGGCATCGCTGCGAACTTTACTCCAGGAAAGGCCATGCCCGGTGCAAGCGAGGCTATCGTGCCAGACGAGCCGCTAGCGGTTTCGGGCCAAACGCCCCTTCTCCCCGGTGTCCTCTTGAATGCTGATCCATCCATTTCCACGAGCCAACAGCGCTGAACGATCCGCGCTGCACGTCTATCGGATCGAGAACCGCTTTTCGTCCTGGGATGGCCGTAGCAGCACCGACGGAGCCTCACGCAACGAGGCGAGTAGCAGAAACGCAGATTAGACGGCCGTCTATTTTCTCAATAGAGCATATATAACAAGGGGATACATGGTTTCGTCTATTGGCGGGCTGACCTGCGTCACTCGGCTGGGCAGCAACAACGACTTTCCCTTGCGATCCGGCAAGTCGATGCTGTCCCGCACCGTGCAGTACCAGGATAGCGGTGGTCACTAGTGCATTTCAGCAGGATCAGATTGTTGAAGTTCCACCCGAAGGACACGACCTAGGGCCACGATGCCCCTGCGCCTGCCTATTGACAAGATCATAGATGCTTATCACGAGATGAACGATTTGCCGCCGATAGGCATGCAGGCTGGCGCAAAGCCGCACAGAAGGGGTTCTCGGCTCCTTCCCCGGGTGATGGCGCGATCATAAGGCTTGTCGGTGCGCCCGCTGTGAGAACAAACCGATACGTGGGTCGTTGAACGATCCGGAGGCGCGTCTCATCCGGCGATCGTATAGAAGAGCGATAATCCGCTCAGCTTGGCCCACTGAGGCTGGCCGTCCGGCTTGGCTTCGCGAGCACCGGGATCGTACGAAGCTGCATATCTTCTGCATCGGGCCCGGCAATAAGGTTTGCCCGGCAACGGCGAAAGGGATATCCTGTTACAGGGCCCGGCCCGACAATAACACTGGCCTTTCCAGTGTTGGGGAAGCCGAATCGGACAGCCAAAAATCTCACCTGCAGCCTTGATCCTTTCAAAGCAATCGCCGCTATTTGATGGCTGTCGCGCAATGTTTAACTCTTTATTAACTTAAAACTTCTTGCCGAGCCCGGAGAATCGGACATAATGACGGCAATCGAGTGAAATTCGCTCGAATGCCGTTATTTGAGGTCCGCCAAAATGAATTTCTCTGCTCCCCCACACAAGGCGTTGTTCGATGATATCATTTTGTCTCAAGGACGAGAGATATCCAAGCGGCTGAATCAGCTTCGTCTCGAAACTTTTCCGCCGAATGCATCGAAGTCCCTGCGGCAATTCTCGCTTGCCGAAGCCGCTTATTTCCTCGGTGTGTCCACCAGCAATTTGAAAAAGCTGCACCTGGAGGGAAAAGGCGTGGAGCCGCATATCCATGCTGGCGGCAGGCGAACCTATTCGGCCGAGCAGATCATGGAACTGCGTCACTATCTCGACAGGAATGGGCGCGCCGACGTAAAAAAATATGTCCCGCACCGCCGCAATGGCGAAAAACTTCAGGTGATCGCAGTCGTCAACTTCAAGGGTGGTTCGGGCAAGACCACGACCGCCGCACATCTTGCACAGCACCTGGCCCTCACCGGGCATCGGGTCCTGGCCGTTGACCTAGATCCGCAGGCATCCTTTTCAGCCTTGCACGGCATCCAGCCAGAACTCGACAAATATCCCTCGATTTACGAGGCCATCCGCTATGACGAGGAACGCAAGCCGATCACCGAGGTGATCCGGTCGACGAATTTTCCGGGACTCAGCATCATTCCGGCCTCGCTGGAATTGCAGGAATATGAATATGATACGCCGCTTGCGATGCAGGACCGAAGCTCGACAGACGGCAAGACCTTCTGGAACCGAATCGAGGCAGCGCTCAAGCAGGTGGATGACCAATACGATATTGTTGTTATCGATTGCCCGCCACAGCTTGGATACCTGACTCTGACTGCGCTTGCCGCCGCGTCATCAGTGCTGATCACCGTCCACCCGCAGATGCTCGATCTCATGTCGATGTCACAATTTCTGCTGATGCTTGGCGACATCCTGAAAACCATCCGCCGCGCGGGAGGCGAGGTTGATCTCGACTGGTTCAGATATCTTATCACGCGCTATGAGCCGACGGATATCCCGCAGGCCCAGATGGTGGGCTTCATGCAGTCCATGCTGGCAAAACAGATGCTGAAGAACCAGATGGTGAAATCAACGGCAATCTCCGATGCGGGCCTGACGAAACAGACCCTTTATGAAGTTGAGAAGTCCGGAATGACCCGCGCGACCTATGAACGGGCGATGGAATCGCTCGAAGCGGTCAACTCGGAAATCCGCGAACTCATCCATCAGGCGTGGGGCCGGGCCAAATAGACGGCCGTCTAAATCAGCAAATTATGCTGCAGGAACACGTGGATAGATAGAATCAACTATGTGGCAAAGAATGTGGTCAAATGGCTAGAAAAAACATTTTCGACAGTCTGATGCGTACCGAGCCGCCCGAAACCGACGCCGCCGATCAGCGGGACTCGGGCTTCCCGAAATATGGCGCGGCGAAATCGATCTCTTCCTCGATCGACGAACTTGCCAGACAAGCATCGAAACTTGTCGAAGGCGAGACGATCGTTGAGATCGATCCTGACATGATAGACGGCTCCTTCGTCGCGGACCGCATGAAGGCTGATGACGACGCCTATCAGGAACTGCTTTCAGCGGTCCGGGAGAGGGGGCAGGACACGCCTATCCTGGTTCGCCCGCATCCTGATCAGGATGGCCGCTATATGATCGTCTTCGGCCATCGAAGGGTGAGAGTCGCCAGGGATCTCGGCCGGCCTGTACGCGCCGTCGTCAAAGCCCTGGCCGATATCGATCACATCATTGCTCAGGGGCAGGAGAATGCCGCCCGGGCCAATCTGACCTTCATTGAGCGTGTTCTATTCGCCCAGCGGCTGGAAGCGCTGGGTTACGGGCGCGAGACCATCCAGTCGGCTCTATCGGTGGATTATCAGACACTCAGCAAGATGCTGACCATTCCCAAGGCGATTCCCACTGAGATTATCGAGGCGATAGGCCCCGCGAAGGGCATCGGTCGCGATCGCTGGCTGGAACTGCGCAAGCTCATCGAGCGCCCGAAGAATACGGAAGCCGCTGCGGCATTCATAGCGGATGCGGAGTTTATGGAGGCCGATCAGGAGCTGCGCTTCGATCTCTTGTTCAGCCATCTCAGCGGCACCGGTAAAAAGCCGGTCAGGAAGGGGTTTCAGCCAAAACCCGCACGCGTCTGGGCCGCCGCTGACAAGCAGGTCACCGGAGACATCCGCAACACCGGAAAGTCCTTCAGCCTCGCGCTGAAAGCCCGGGATGCGGGCAGGTTCGGAGAATATCTGACCGAGAATCTTGACCGCTTCTATGAAGCCTTCAGGCAATCGGAAAAAACGAGGCAAACGGGAGACTAGAAACCGCAAAAGAAAAAGGCCCCCAACGACGCAGTCGTGGAAGCCCTTCTCAGATGTAAGCAGTCAGAGAATCACATTTCCACGAATCACTGTCAAGAGTCTTTAGCGTCATTTGGCGAGCGGATTTCTTTTGCCTGAACGAAGGTGAAAGAAAATGGAGATCAGTAGAGTAACGACGCCCTTTGGGCGACGGTCGATGTCGTTTGCCTTGATGGCAAGCCAGATGAAGACGCAGGACATACCCGAAGGCAAGATAACCGACAAATGGCGCATCTATCGCTGGCTTTGCGAGGCCAAAGAGGCCATCGGCGTATCCGATCGCTCGTTGGCGGTGCTGAACGCCTTGCTGACCTTTTATCCCGAGACAGAACTGTCGCAGAAGCATGGTCTCGTTGTCTTCCCGTCCAATGCTCAACTGGCACTGAGGGCGCACGGCATGGCGGATACGACGCTCCGTCGGCATCTCGCTGCCCTTGTTGATTGCGGCCTGATCATTCGTCGCGATAGCCCGAATGGCAAGAGATATGCCCGCCGGGGCAAAGGGGGCAGCGTGGATGAAGCTTTTGGCTTCTCCTTAGCGCCGTTGCTTGCGCGCACCGAAGAATTCGAAAGGGCTGCTGAAAAGGTCCGGGCGGAAATCCGTGGACTCAGACTTGCGCGTCAGCGCATCACATTGCACCGTCGGGATATTCAAAAACTCATCGAAGCAGCCCAGCGCGAAGGCTGTAGCGGCCACTGGGACGTGTTGTGGAAGCGCTTCAGGAGCATCGTCGAGACCATTCCCCGCCGTGCCGTGCTCGCCGATCTGGAGCCCATTGAGGCGCAACTGGCGGCTTTGCGGGAAGAATTGGACAAGCTGTTGGAATTCCACGTGAATGCGCGCGAAACAAGCGGCAATGAATCCCATAATGGATGGCAGCAATCTAATTCAGATACAGAAATCATAATTGAACCTGAATCGGGTTTGGGAAAAGGACTGAAGAAAAACACGGATGAAAGACTGCCAATTGCAGCCCCCCCCAGGACCTATCCCCTTGGCATGGTCCTCAGAGCCTGTCCCGAGATCGCCGACTATGCCATCGAAGGGATCAACAGTTGGCGTGATTTGATGACAACGGCCGGGCACGTCAAAGCCTATCTCGGAATTTCTCACGCGGCCTATGAAAGCGCCGCGGAGATTCTCGGGCAGGAAAATGCCGCGGTCGTCATCGCCTGCATGCTTCAGCGAGCCCAGAACATCAAATCCGCTGGCGGTTATCTACGGGCGCTCACGCAAAAGGCGAGAGCAGGGGAGTTCACGATCGGACCAATGATCATGGCAGCTTTGAAAATCAATGGAACCGCCACACAAAGGTTGGGAATTGACTGATGCGAAGGGTGCAGATCGGCGATAAGGGAAGAAAAACGGCACAATCGGGGAGAAGACCCGGCTCCACTTCCCGAAAGTGGGAGCGGTATTGGTGTAGATGGCAGCCCGTTGCACTTATCGGACATGAATGGAGGACGACAGGTGCGGCGCTTATGCCAGAGAAATCACCATAAAAGCGCCGCCACCGTAAAGGATCATGGGTGCGCTTCTGTGTCGAATTCCGTTGTCAAAACTGAATCTCCTTCACACCGCTCTTGCAGACCCCGCATGTCTTGACCCTGATCGTGAAGCTTCTGGGTCCAGTCCATGTCAGCGTCTTTGGCTCTACAATCCAGTTCTCGGTCGAACCGTCGGCGGGGAAATCAAGCGAGTTGCCATTTGCGGGCTCGATCACATGCAGCCACCAGGCGCCCTCATCGCTGTTCGCGAGCACGACGTGCTGTTCGTTTGGGCTCCAGCTCTGCCAGCGCCTAGGCCCGTATCGTCCGGCAAAGCTGTTATGGAGCTGTCCTTTCTTCTGATCCAGGACGAAGGTCTGCCAACACAGCGCCTCGGCTCCCATACCCGTGCAAGCCTGGAGGATGCGGAACCGGCCCGAAGGGGAGGGCGGAAACAGCACGACCTCTTCGGCGCCCAAGGGCTTCTGGCTGCTCCCGTCATCTTGATAGGAAGCGACAAGCGGATCGGCGAGCGTTTTCCCGTCCTGAATCAAAACACCCGTCTTGCTCAAGGAGAAGCCGCAGGCCCGCGCTGCAGGCGTTATCTCGACAAAGGTCGTATGACAGGCCGCATCCGCTTTTGACCTGGCGTGGATGCTTGAAGCGGCAAGGCCTGCGAAAAGCAGGAAAGCCGAAAACATAACGAACTTTGTTCTGTGCCTTCGAACGATGAACATGGGCTGACCTCCGGCATGCAACGATAATCATCGCATCCTGCCGAGACATCTTTAACAATTTCCACGGTGATCGCCAAACCGATGTTCACACCGTTTCGACCGCCTTGCTTCGTCCCGATGTCTTGGACAGGCAGAAAAGACTGCCGCCAATGGCGCGCGCGGTATCCAGATGCGCAGACGGATCCTTTCCTTCCGGGAGAAGCAGGAATTCGGATGTTTTGACTGGCGCGCCGCAATAGTCGAAGATGCCATGATCAATCTGCGTTCTCATGGCGTCGAAATAGCCATGCCGCGTATAGGTCCGCAAGTTTGCGCCGCCTATGGCGACGAGATGCACCGGAAGGTGCTGAAGCCTCTTGACGACCTTGGCATCCGCCTCCTCGTCATAGGCCCAGCCATTGCTGAATACGCGATCAATCCATCCCTTGAGAAGCCCCGGCATCGACCACCAGTAGACGGGATAGACCAGCACGAGCGCATCGGCCCGATCGATCCTCGCCTGCTCGGCAGTTACATCGGCGGGGAGCGGCGCCTCTTTGAGATAGGCCGCGACATCCGCTGCGTTGAAACGCGGATCGAAACCTTCCGCCGCAAGATCAGCGATCTCAAACGAGTTGCCGGGACCGGACATGGTTACTCCGTCCCCGAGATTGGCAGCGACACGATGGGTGAGCGATGCGGGATTGGGGTGAGAGACAACAATGAGCGCATGCATGAAAAAACTCCTGTGTTGGATTGCATAGAAGGGCCATGTTTTATATACTTTTAGTAAGTTACCTTTGGTATATAATCATGTCAAGCACTGCCCCTAAAAAACAGCTTCCCGATACGCAGCCGCGTCGCCGCCTATCGAGGGAGGATCGCCATCGCCAGCTTCTGGATGTCGCATGGCGGCTGGCGCGCGAGGAGGGGACGGAAGCCCTGACGTTGGGGCGGCTTGCCGAGCAGGCTGACATCACAAAGCCTGTCGTCTACGATCACTTCGGCACGCGGGCTGGGCTGCTCTTGGCCCTCTATCAGGAATTCGACGCGCGCCAGACCGCAATCATGAATGCAGCGCTTGAGGCGAGCCAACCAACCTTGCCAAGCAGGGCCGCGGTCATCGCGTCTTCTTATGTCGATTGCGTGCTGCACCAGGGCCGCGAAATACCGGGCGTGATTGCGGCGCTCGCCGGCTCGCCCGAGCTGGAAAAGACCAAGCGCCGATATGAGGCAGTATTCATCGAGAAGTGCCGGATTCTCCTGACCCCCTTTACCGGAACCGGCGCTATCAACGCCGCCGGCCTTTGGGGAATGCTCGGCGCCGCCGAAGCCCTGTCCTGCGCGGCTGCGGCCGGAGACATCACCGCAGAACAAGCAAAGGACGAACTCTTCGAAACGATCGTCGCAATGGTGGGCAGAAACGCCCGCGACTAGGATCTGATGGAAACCTTTCCTCAGGCCCGGCGTTTCGTCCGGGGTGTCTCCGGTATCGGCATCGGCTCTTCCGCAAGCGAGGCGATGCACTCCCCTGAACCATCGCTGGGCGGGATGAACATCGTTTCGCCGATGCCACGACAAGACGAACTGGACGGGCTCCAGGTCGATGGCGGCGCAGAACCGAGAGCTCATGCGCATATCCGCGGGTGCGGACTACCCCACCCACCACGGTGGCGATCATTTTGGAGCGGGCAATCAGGATTGGTGCTGCGTACATCTGGGGAAGCGTCAATGCCAGGCGACGTTTCAGTCCCTGGTTCGCCAGCGCCGTATCGGCCATACTAAACCTGTCGTTTTCAGGCAAGACCAACAGATGCAAAGACCGAGGAACGCATTGAGGTCCAGCGGCGCCTCCTCATGGAGGCGTTTTCGGGTGCGAAAAAGCTCTGCAGTTCAAAGCCGAAAGGCCGCTCAATGTGCAGCTGCGCTTCTTTCGTCGATATGGGCGCTCTGATAAACCTTTCGTGCGACAGCCGCCAGAATGAGCAATGTGACGGAGGCAACGACGCAACATACTGCGAAACCGAGCGCGAAGCCGGTTCTTGCCGTATCGAGCCAGACCGGTGTCGTCCCGCCCAAAGCCTTGGCAATCTCGACCGCTCCGGCGAGCGTGGCTGAGACTGCCGATGCCTGCGTTTCATTGAGACTGCTCAAGTCGATGCCATCCATCCTCATGCGGTATACTACCGTACCGAGACTGCCCAGCAGGGCAATACCCAGAGCACCACCGAATTCCGCGCTGGTTTCCGAAATCGCAGAGGCCGAGCCTGCACGCTCGGGTGGTGCGGTTCCGACGATCAGGCCTGTCGTGGTGAGAATGACGGGTACAAAGCCGACGCCTATGATCATGCTTGCGCCCAGCACGCCAACGAGACTTTCACCATAGGCCGCGGCCGCCATTGCCGCAGTTCCCACCGCATTGACGACCAGACCTATCAGAACGGTCCGGACCGCTCCGAAGCGGTTGGTGAAGCGATAAGCCTGAAAAGACATGACGGTGAAGACAAGCGCCGACGGGATCGACCACAAGGCTGCTTCCAAGGGTGAAAGACCAAGCACCAGCTGCAGGAACAGGTTTTGGAAAAGGAAGACACCGAACACGAAGAAGACACCGGCCAGATTGACCAAAAGCGAGGCGGTGAACGCCGGTATGCGGAAAAGGCGGAGGTCGATAAGTGGGTGCGCGAGGCTGCTTTGTCGGCGAATGAACAAAACGCCGACCAGCACGCCTGCCAATATCGGGAGCAACTGACCGGGTTCGAAGCCATAGGCTGCCATATGCTTGAAACCGTAGATGACCGGCAGGACTGTTCCAAGCGACAGCAGCACGCTCAACAGGTCGAGCTTGCCGCCTTCGTTGCTCCTGTACTCCGGCAGTAGAAACGGCGCGGCGATGAGCAGAGCCACCATAACGGGAATATTGATCAGGAAGACCGATCCCCAATGGAAATATTGCAGCAGCGCCCCACCGATCAGCGGTCCCACAAGGCCACCTAAGGCGAAAGCCGTGCCCCAGATGCCGATTGCCCGATTTCGCTCGGCTTCATTTTGAAACAGGTTGACAACAAGGGAGAGCGTTGAAGGCGCGATCGTCGCACCGGCGATGCCGAGCAATGCCCGGGAAATAATCAATTGCTGAGCGGTGCTCGAGAAGGCCGCCAATGCGGAAGCCACGCCGAAAGCAAAAGCGCCGATCAGGAGAACGCGCCTGCGCCCGATCCTGTCCCCGAGCGTGCCCATGGTGACGAGAAAACCGGCGACCATGAAACCATAGATGTCGTTTATCCAAAGAAGCTCCGACGCGGAGGGATCGAGATCGGCCACAATCGCAGGCATGGCGAGAAACAGGACTGACAAATCCATGGAATAAATGAGGCAGGCGATCGAAAGAACGCACAGACCGATCCACTCGCGTCGTCCAGCGAGGGGCGCGCTTTCTCCGGCTATTTTTTCGTGCATGAGCTTACTCCTGAATATCAATTCCGCGGGACAATATGGAATGTAGAAATTCCAGGCAACTGACATGACACCCGCATCCTGTCGATTCTCAGATTACGGGCCGGCACAGCGCCTGGAGGGTGGCGGATCGGCGGAGCCGCGTTCGTGGCTGGTCGTGAGAAATGTTGATGATGACAAAGACGAGGTCGAAGCGAAGCCTGCGAGGCCGGAAATCAGGGCACCGGATTGACCATCCTGTTTTCCCGCAGCCGCTTCGTGGCGAGCTCGACAAACGATCTGATCTTCGCGGCCGCTCTTCGCCCCTCCGGCTGGACAATATGGATCGGAAGCGGCTCTTCTTCCTGGTCGATCAGGACCGTGATGAGCTTGCCTGCAGCGATGAGAGGGGCTACCTGATAGGACAGGATCCTGGTCAGGCCCCAGCCCCGAACCGCCGCTTCAATCGCCGCTTCGTTGTTGTTGCAAATGAGCCGTGGCGTGATGCGGACGCTCGTTGTTCCCTCCCGCCCGAAGCGCCAGTCGAGCGATGACCAGGCGCTGGGGGCTGCGACAATGCGATGCGCGGCCAGATCGGCGGGGACGGTTGGCTTTCCATATCGGTGGAAATAATCAGGCGATCCGCATATGATGCGCCGCACGGCTCCCACCTTGACAGCGCTGAGGCTGGACAGCGGCAGATGGCCAATGCGAACAGCGACATCTATGCCTTCCTCGACAATATTGGTCACGCGGTCGAGGAAGAGCGAGCGCACCGTCACTGCCGGGTGAAGTTCCAGATATTCCAGCAGGATGGGCAGCACGTAAATCTGTCCGAACAGGACTGAAGCGGTGACCGTCAGCGTCCCCGATGGCCTGGAAAAGGAGCCGGCGGCATTGGCGTTCGCCTCCTGTATGTCGGAGAGAATGCGCCGGCAATCTTCAAGATAACGCTGTCCGACCTCGGTAAGCATCACGGAACGGGTCGTGCGGATGAAAAGCCGCGTGCCGATGGCAGTTTCCAGACCGGCAACAGCACGGGTGACGGCTGGCGGATTGAGATTGAGATCCCGCCCTGCCTTGGCGAAATTGCCCGTTTCCGCCACTTTCACAAAGACCTGCATAGCCTGGAAACGGTCCATTTTCGCTCCTTATGATTATTTCAACAGATGTAATAGACCATTGTGTTCTTTAGCAGTTCTCCTGATCTGTTGAAATAATGAATAGTCAGCACGGTGAATTCCTCCCCTGATGCCGCATCGGAAGGTACGAAAATGAAGCTCTATCACCATCCATTGTCCGGACATTCGCATCGTGTGCGTTTGCTTTGTTCGTTGCTCGGCATCAAGGTCGACCTCGTCGAACTCGATCTGCTCAAGGGAGCGCATAAAACGCCAGAATACCTCAGGCTCAACAGATTCGGGCAGGTGCCGCTTCTCGACGATGACGGTCTGCTCATAGCCGATTCCAATGCGATCATGGTCTATCTTGCAAAGAAGCACGGCCGGACGGATTGGCTGCCGGAAGAGCCGGCCGGCGCGGCGGCTGTCCAGCGCTGGCTTTCAGTCGCAGCCGGCCCGATTGCTTTTGGTCCTGCCGCCGCGCGCCTGATCACGGTCTTCGGAGCAAGGTTCGATCCTGATGAGGTCATCACGCGTGCCCACGCCATCCTGCAACTGATCGACATGGAATTTCAGGAGCGCAACTGGATCGCAGGCGACCGGCCGACTGTCGCCGATGTGGCACTGTACAGCTACATCGCCCGGGCTCCGGAGGGCAATGTCGATCTGTCTTCCCACGGCAATGTTCGCCGATGGCTTGATCGTGTCGAGGGACTGCCGGGATTTGTGGCGTTCCAGCAGACGCCGGTCGGCCTGGAGGCTGCCCATTCATGACGGGATGCTGATATTTGAAAGGCTATGTCATGTCCGAACTTTCATCCCACCGGCAATCTTCACCGTTCCATGCCGGCGAGATCGTGGTGCAGGAGAGCATCGGCGCCGTGGAGCGGATGGCTGAAATCGGCCGCAAGATCATCCGCGACTTTATGCCCGACCAACACCGGGAGTTCATGGCGCAGCTTCCATTCGTGCTGCTCGGCGCGGTGGACCCGCAAGGCGATGCATGGGCGACGCTTGCAACCGGCAGGCCCGGTTTCGTCGCATCTCCTGATCCGAAGCAACTCGACATCCATGCCGCGCGGCGTCCGGATGATCCCGCCGATGCGGGGCTCGAACATGGCCACAGTATCGGCCTCCTCGGGATTGAGCTTCATACAAGGCGGCGGAACCGTGTGAATGGCACGCTGCGCCGCCCCGGTCCCGACGGCTTCACTCTGGCGGTGGAGCAAAGTTTCGGAAACTGCCCGAAATATATCCGGCTTCGGGATATCAGATTCGCGGAAACCGGTGAGAACAGGCCTTCAGATGCGACCTGGATGGAACGGTTGAATGCGCGCGCGCGCGCGTTGATTTCGGCAGCCGATACATTCTTCGTTGCCAGCTATGCTGACCGGAGCAATGGCCACCGCCAGGTCGATGTTTCGCATCGCGGCGGTAAATCCGGCTTCGTCCGCATTGATGATGACGACTGGTTGACAATTCCCGATTTTGCCGGCAACCGTTACTTCAATACGCTCGGCAACATTTTGATCAACGGCAAGGCTGGCCTCCTGTTCGTGGATTTCGAAACAGGCGATCTATTGCAGCTTTCCGGCGATGCGGAGGTGAATCTCGACCCGGAAAGCGATCGATTCCAGGGAAGTGAGCGATTCTGGACATTCAAGCCGCGCAGGATGGTTTACCGCCCCGGAGCGATTGCGCTCCGATGGAACGCGGAGGAGAATGGACAATCGCCATTTTCGATGACGACAGGCTCATGGGAGGAGGCGCAGCGACTTGCCGGTCGGTGAGATCATCGACGAATTCCAACTTCCGCAATCCGTGACACTGAACGCACGGCATCGAAAGGCCCCAAATGTCGCAAGCATCCATCACTATCGAGAGCAGACCACCGCTTCCGCCATTCACCCGCGAGACCGCGATTCAGAAAGTCCGCATGGCGGAAGATGCCTGGAATACGCGCGACCCGCAGCGTGTCTCGCTGGCCTACACGTCCGACAGCCGCTGGCGCAACCGGGCGGAGTTTCCCATCGGTCGCGCCGCCATCGTCGAGTTCCTCACGCGCAAATGGTCCCGCGAGCTTGATTACCGCCTCATCAAGGAACTCTGGGCTTTCGCGGAAAACCGCATCGCTGTCCGCTTTGCCTATGAGTGGCGCGACGATGCGGGAAACTGGGTTCGCTCATACGGCAATGAAAACTGGCAATTCACTGCACAAGGGCTGATGCATCTGCGGTTCGCCAGCATTAATGATCTGCCAATCGGGGAGGCGGACAGAAAATTCCACTGGGCTGAGGGTCCGCGCCCGCAGGATCATCCGGGTCTCTCGGAGTTGGGTCTTTAACCACCGAATATCATGTCAAGCACGACAAGCACCAGTTGAGGAACGAAGATCAGCAACAGCGTGACGCTGCCGCCGCACCAAACAGCGGCATCGATTCCTGTGTATAATCGCTGATCGGGCATCGCAGGATCGAGCAGACGGTATACATCGCAGCGTCGGCTGGTGGCGGCGAGGATGAAGACTAGGCCAAATGTAGGGTCACCCGAGCTTGGCGTACCAGCGGCAAGAAGATCGGCGTCAGCAGGATGATGAGAACCGTTGCATCGATAAAGAAGCCGATCGCGAGGAAGACGAGCGCCACCAGCACGTCACGCCATGGAGATTGCCCCTCGCTCAAGACTTGTTGATCGTGTTTCTATTCCGCTCTATGTCCGGCAAAGGGCAGGGAGAGACCGAACTGCTGCGACAGTTCACGAAAGACCCGTTCGGTTTCAGGATCGATGGGAATGCCGCCGGCCTCGCGCCGATCAGCTTTCGCCCATTCGCGATCGCCCGGGGCAAGCACGCTTGCGCCAGCCCGTGCAGGCGAATTGCGCAATGTTTCGACATACCGCCGCATGCCATTCTGGAACGTCTCCCTGTCGGCAAAGGCATCGGGGCGAATCGCAAGCACAAACGCGCCCATACCGCGCGGCGTGCTCAGATCGGGCCCTGCCATCGGCGCGATGTCGAAGCTCAGCTTCATGCCGCTGAGGACGGCGCTGAGGATTTCGACGAGACCGGCAAGCCCCGAACCCTTGAAACCGAATGCGCCACCAAGTGGCGCCAGCATTTCAACGCTTTGCGGGTCGTTGGTATCCTCACCGCCTGCCGTGGAGGCGACGCCGTCGGGCAGCTTTTGCCCGATGCTTTTATAGAGCTGGACACGGTTATAGGGGATCGCGCTCGTCGCCATGTCGAGAAGCCAGGGGCGACTTTGCGGAACCGGCACGGCGCAGGCGATCGGATTGGTCCCGTGAAAACGCTGCGCGCCGTCATGCAGCCGCACGAAGCTGTCGGAATTGCAGACGGCAAGGCCAATATGGCCTGCATCGGCCGCAGCTATTGCGAATGCACCCGCCGGTCCGAAATGCGACGAGTTGCGGATCGCGACAGCCCCTATGCCGAATTGCCCGGCAAGCTGCACCGCGTGCTCCATGGCACGGTAAGCCGCAAGCGCGCCATGGCCGTCATTGGCGTCGAGTGACGCAACTGCACCGAAGGCAGCGGACAATTGCATCTGTGGACGAGGATTGACCCGGCCCTCGGTCAAAACGGTCACATAATGATGCAGCAGCCGCACGCCATGGCTGTCTATGCCGAGCCTCGAGCCGTGCAGCATCGCCCGGGTAACGGCGTCGGCTGTCGCCGCATCGGCGCCCGCCGCCAAGAGCACCGCCCGGCAGAAGTCGTTCAGAGCCACGATAGTGGCTTTCCGAGGCGTGGAATTATGCTTCATCGCATTCATAATGTCCGTCCTCCATCAACCACGAGAAGTTGTCCGGCCGTGAAAGCGGATTCGTCGCTGGCGAGGTAAACTGCGACAGCCGCCATTTCCTTCACCGTTCCGAGCCGCGGGGCGCGAATGGTCCTGAAGGCGGCGGTCACGATCGCGCGCCCATTGCCTTGTCAGCGCCCGTTACAAATGCGCACTTGCCCGAAAGTCGGTCAGACATGTTTTCAAAATTCTCCCATCAGTTTCAACAACCAAACGTCTTGTGTACACACTAATCAAAACCGGGATACGTGAGCATCTTGAAAATACCATCGCCAATGGTGGCCGGATCGTAGCGGATACGCTCGACAGACTGGAGGAAGAAATGCATGTCGCAATGCTTGGCCACTGCGGCAACCACACAGTGATGCAGGCGATCATGCTGCACCAGTCATTGCTCGTCGCCCACCATTTCTCTACCGATGGACGCCGCAGTTTTTTGAGGCGGAGCCCTTTTTGCCTGAGCACCTCTAAATCGTCGAACGGCTTGAAAATGGCAGGAACCGTGACGCCGCCAAGGCCCTCGAACACCATCTTCGTGTTTCCCGAGATCGTGCGATCGCGCGTATCGATGTCATTGCCCGTGAATTCAAGGCGGAAGACCTGCCATATCTCGAGCGCATGGGGAGTGAGAGACGCACGCCACAGCGCCAGAGTCCGGTGGGAATCGGGATAAGCCTACACCAGCGTGCACCCACGGGCCGGGCGCAAAGCGCGTGGCCCGTGGCTTGTCATATATCGGTCGAATTATGCCTCGACGCGCAGAGGACTTTCGGCATCCGCCTTGATTTCCGCAGCGCGTTCCCGCTTGTTGTGGCGGATGGATGACCATAGTGAGATGCCGATCAGCGCTGCGCCACCTAGGCCGGTGATCACCTCTGGGATATGGATCAATGTCTGGAAGTACATGACGACCGAAAGGATCAGGATCGCATAAAACGCACCATGCTCTAGGTATCGGTATTCATTGAGCGTGCCCTTTTCCACCAGCATGATCGTCATCGAGCGCACATACATTGCGCCGATACCGAGGCCGATCGCAATAATGAAGAGGTTCTGCGTCAGAGCGAACGCGCCGATGACGCCGTCAAAGGAGAAGCTGGCATCAAGCACTTCCAGATAGAGGAAGGCGCCGAAGCCGCCCTTGGCCGCCGCGCTCATCGTTTGCTGCGAGGCATCAAGCAAGCCGCCGATGATTTCGACCAGCAGGAATGTTAAAAGCCCATAGATGCCCGAGTAGACGAAGGTTTGAGCTTCGGCTGGAGGAAGCAGTGACGAGACGCCGAAAATTAGGATAAGCACAAAAGCGATCTCGATACCCTTGATGGTCGCGAAACGGGCCATCTTGCTTTCAAGCCACTCGATCCAGTGCACGTCCTTCTCATGATCGAAGAAATAGCTGAGCCCCACCATCATCAGGAAGGTGCCGCCGAAGGCAGCGATCGGCAGATGCGCCTCATGCATGATGCGGGCGTATTCCTCGGGCTTTGCCGCAGCAAGAACGATCGCATCGATGGGGCCGATACCGGCGGCGACAACGACGATCAGCAGGGGAAAGACGATGCGCATGCCGAAGACTGCGATGAGGATGCCCCATGTCAGGAAGCGTTGCTGCCAGACCGGGGTCATGTCCTTGAGCTTGTTGGCATTGACGATGGCGTTGTCGAAGGACAGCGAGATTTCAAGCACCGCGAGCACGGCGCAGATGAAGAAGACGGTGGCCATTCCACCGAGCGTGCCGCTCGACTGCCATCCGAGCCAAGCGCCGAGCACCAGCCCGGCCGCCGTGACAATGAAGGCCCATTTGAAATAACCAAGATTCATCGTTGGGTCTCCTTCGAACGAGCGACAGAAGATTCCGTATGGGAATGTGGTCTCGCAACGAAATACCGCACGGCCGAAAGGGCACATGCTTCAGGCATGAGATCAGTTTTCATAGTAGCTAATCCGCCGGCTGATTTGCTGGCGGTACCGACATCACGAGAGCGCCGTAAAACTCTCGCCAGAGGGGCCCGGCACCAATGTTCATCCCGCGTTTCGATGTCTGGAAGGCGGGAGCACTTTTTACTTAGCAGCGTCGCGCGTGACGTCAAGGGGTGTGCAGCCCGCTGCTTAGGCGCAGAACGCCATGAAACATGAAATATGGCTCGTCTCATTTTTATGGCTGCAAAAGCGCGACGAGAAGAAGCGCCGGCAGGCGCCGGCTTAAGCTCAACCTCATGAGCGCAAGGGCGAAATCGGCATGCATTAAAGTGCCGCTTTGTAGTTCGTTTGGTTCTTCCTCAATTTCTGTGGTTAACAAATGGTTAGCTGTCTGGTTGTGAGAGTTCATTGGTGTAATACAGGATTTCGTCGACCTTTTGCATCAGGGCATTACCGTCGACTGACTGGACGCCCATGAGGTCAAGGGATGGTTACACCCCCTCGCCCGCTAAAAGTCCAGATCGCCTCGCGCGGTCTCCCAACTCTTGTCGATGCGGGCCTCCTTCCGGCACGTGTCGCCAAATTCGTTCCTGCCCTCGATCGTGATCGTCCATTCCACCGCTATCGCTTTCCCTCCGAACAAAGCGACGCTGATGGACCACGTCGGCCTAACAACCCGTATCGACCCAAGAGAAATTACCGGTCTCGGGAAGCCTGTATCGATGTTCGATCCGTTTCAGGATCTCGAAACTTTCGACGCTGCGCGGCACCTTGGTGCCCTTCACCCAGCTCAACAGTGTTTTGTCGTCGAAAATCTCGCCGGAGCGGACGACAGCGCGGCGCAGGAGGTAGCCTGTGGCGGCTTTTGCCGCGGTTGAGCTGGATAAGAATGCGCCAGCGATAGTGCTCGTCGTCGATGAAGCGCAGCAGAGAAAGCGTCTTGATCAGGCCTCCCAAATCCCTGGAGCGCACGGGCCAGTTTCGTCGAGACGATCCTATGATTGCCGAGAAGATGAATCCCGCAAAAGTTAAGATGCTAGGCGCAAAAGAATCTAACCTCTCAGGCAACTACCTTAACCCTAAGTTGCTCTATAGAAAACCTGCACTCGGCATGGGAATTCCTGTAGATATTGGGGGGCGTTTTTCGTCATATCGCTTTCTTTCGCACGACGACCCATCGCGGGCTAGAAACCTTTCAACTCATGGTCCAGTCAGAGGATATGGGTCTCGATGAGCTACTACGTCACAATATCCGTAGCACGACAAAGCTCGATATTGTTGAGACCAAGCCTGACAGCGAGGTAGCGGACAAGCAGATCGTCATTTTCGACTGCCGCCGCCACTTTCCCGATCTCAACAACGCTCACCTTCCGCAACTCAGCGCTGCCTATTCCAACATCGCGCTCATTGAGCCTGAGCCCAGTAATCGGCACGACGCATTCATGATTGGATTTGCGGACTACTTAAGCTGGCCAGTTTTAGCATCGGAACTGTATGCGCGCATTTTGGCGCAATGTCGGGCCCAGTCGCTTAAAGACCCACATTATCGGTACTCGCGTGTCGTCTTGGTAGAGAGATGCTGTGCCCACATGGTCGGCAATATTGCTGAAGACATTTCAGTACGGGCGCTGGCGCAGATGTTTAACACCAATCACAACACACTGAACGCGATGTTCAAACGGGAAATGGGCCTGCCGCCCTCGGCGTGGCAACGGAAGGTGCGCCTGGAGGGTGCTGCGCGTCAATTGAGACTAACAAATACACCCGTCAGCGTGATCGCAGCAGATTTCGGCTATGATTTACCTAGCAACTTCGCGACGGCTTTCCGGCGACATTTTGGTATGACACCCCATCATTACAGAAAGACTGAACCGCGCAAAAGTTAATGTGAATGGCGCAGAAGAACATAAATGTTCACCCGAGTACCATGTACTCGAGGTTGTCTTCTGAAAGCGCAAATCCATACATTGCATGAGATCACAAATGTAATTGTCCGGAATCTTGACGAAAAACCTCATCGAAGCAAACCCGATCAACACGGAGGGGTGCCGTTGGGTGCCCGTAGAGGAACGCAAAAATGCCAAGCTACGAACTAGACATCACGTTTGACGCAGCCGGACTAAGTGCACTTAGTGCCTCGGGCCAAAGCGTTTCTATTGTCAAGCAGTCCGCAGGTGGCAAGCCCACCGCATGGATCACCTTTACACCACAAATGGCCAACAGCATCACATGGACGGAACAATATTCTGTCTATTCCTCCACAACCAACGCCCAGTCAGGAGCAGTGATTGTTACCAGCTCAGAAGCCACTGCAATTGGCGGCAGCAGCTACACCCTCAACACTGCCGGTTATTTCGACGCGGGTGCTTCTGGGGTCGTTGGCCCAACCCAGTATCAGATCGTCAATAACGATCCGAGTCTTATTATCAGTGGGACGGCGATGGTCACAGCCGGTTTGGTTCAAGGGGCCAGCGTTAACGGCACGACGGTTTCCGCCCCCATATGCGCCGCCGGCGTGCTGTATAATCAGACGGCATTGTTCACCCCGATCGAAACTATCCAGGTGTTTACGTCAAGCTATTCTAACAACGGCATCGTCATTTCGCAGGTCTCCGGCAACGCTTTGACCGTACAGTATACGACGAATACGACTGCCGGCATCACGTATAACGATCAGCAGAACCAATTTATCATGAGCTAGCAACGAATCTGCGTCGTTCAGTAAATCATATCTCCTGAACGACGCAGATGTTTCTTTTTGCAAAACTCCATCGAGAAAGGACATACAATGCCGAATCAAGTAATCCCGCGCGGGCATACTGCTAATCTTGGTACGAACACCGTGACAAACAACCTCAACGTAGTTGGTGTGGCTACGCCCTACACCATTTCGATCAATGGCGGAGCAACCGTTGCGCATGTGGCGGCAATAGGCGTTGCTGATGTCTATCCCATCAACGGTCAGAGTGTGTCAGTAACAAACACTACGGCCACGCCCGGCCCGGATAATTTGACAATAAGCTGGTAGCAGCCACGCTTGCATAGAAAAATCGTTTGCCCGGAATGACCGGTTTGGCATTTCGGGCAAACGCATTCACCACCGGAAAATGCCCCCGAAACCTCGACTTCCAACGCTTCGTCCCGGATAGCGACTATGACTGACTTTTCCCTCGAAATCCAAATTGACCAGGCGGGGTCTCAAACCATATCGAATACTGGAATGTCCGTGGCGCTTTTGCAGCCTCAAGATACGGCTGATTACCAAATTGTGGCGCTTTTAACCTCAGCAGTGGGCACTATCTACATAAGCTGGACCGATTCCATATCGGTCTATACATCGTCATATGGCTTACAAGCCTATGAAGTTTTGCAGATCAACTCTCAGGCGCCGGCATTATCCGGACAGACATTTACCTTTGATGGCAGTACTATCAATCAAACCGGTACAACCAGCCTACCTGATACCATCCAGCTTACCAACAGCTCCGACAGCACCGTCACCTCAGGATTAGCCAGAGGATTCAACATCAACGGACAATTGCAACCTCCTGCAATCACAACCGCTTCCTCGGTGTTGAATAATGGTCAAGGCAGCTTTCAAATCAACAATGAAATCATGTTGACTTTACTGGGTGGTGTCCAGCTCGGCATGGCAATTCCAAGCCAAATCATCCCCGATTTCCAGTCACAAAGTCAGCACGAGCGCAACACATCCCAAATCACAGCCCAACCGCCGCTCATCCTCGATTTCAACACGAGCAGCGCCACGCAGTTCGTACACTTCGATGATCAGAACAATATGTTCGTAGTCGGCAGCCTGCCATCTTAACGTAAGCATTCGATCGAGGAGCCGTTGAGATTTTGGGCGAAGCGCAAGAGGTTCACCTGGCTGGCCAACGAGGATGGTTTGACGACATTGGCCACGTGCAGTTTGAGCCGCTGAATCCCGATCCGTTCATCCCAAGGGACGCATTCCAGACTGTGTCCGTCGACAGCCCCTTCTGAAGAGTTTCCGAAAGTCTACGACAGGGCACGCATGCTGCCACTCGACCAAAATTGCCACCACACAAAGTGCGGAAGGCCCCAATTACGTGCCAAGCGACAGATCTGCTTCTCTACTGGGCGCAGATGTTTCGTAAGACCGTATGTCCGTTGTCTTCGCGCCTGAGGTGGCTAGCCCTACACTGGTCTTCCGAGGGTTGCTCGGACGGGCCGAAGTGGCGTCTGTGGCATGGGCGGGTCGATCGTGCGATCAGCGATCTGGGACAACTATTGGAGAGTGTGTGTTGGTCAGGGGACGCGTCCGTCCCGGCGAGGCCGCTTTCCCGCGCGCCGTCTGCCTGGCCCTGGTCGAGGGGGCGGGTCCCGCTTTGCGGTCGGCCGGCGAAATCGCCCGCCGCGCGGACGCGCTTCTCGCCACCGCGCCGAAAGTCCGCACCAAGGGCGCTGACGCCGTCATTCAAAGACTGCTCGAGGAGGACGCCGTGCCGGCATCGGCGCCCGGCAGCAATCTGTCCCGTTGGGCCGCGACGAGGCTGTTCGAACGGCTGGAGAGTTTAGGCGCCGTGCGCGAACTGTCCGGTCGATCGTCGTTTCGGATCTACGGGCTGTGACGATGGCCGGGACGAGCGCGACGCCGCAGCCACGCCGCAGCACTAAAAAGATTCCCCAGGACGATGTCCTGTATGACCGGGAACTGGAGGACCTGCCGCCGGAACTGCGCTGGCGGGAATGGATGCTGCGGGTCGAGGCGGTGATCTTTGCTTGCGATCAACCGGTCCCCCCGCGAGACGCTGGCGCGGGTCGTCGGTCGCGATTGCAGCATCGACCTGTTGATTGACGATCTTCAGGAGGAACTCAGTTCCCGGCCCTACGAACTGGTTTCTGTCGCCGGCGGCTGGCAGCATCGGACGCGGGGTGCGGTTTGGCGAGACCATTCGCGCATCCACTGCGCCGACCCGCTTGGCCGCCGCGGCGCTGTCCGAATTCGAGGCGATGGTGCTGATGGCGGTGGGATATTTCGAGCCGGTGACCCGCGGCGAGCTATCAAAAATCTTCGGTAAGGAAGTGAGCCGCGACACGATAGGCGCATTGCGCGGCGCTGGCTTTATAGGCTCCGGACCGCGCAGCCCGACGCCGGGTGCGCCCTATACCTATGTGACGACCAAGCACTTTCTCGCCTCCTTCGGCATGGAGACGCTGCGCGATCTGCCGGACATCGAGGCGCTGGAGGATGCGGGGCTGTTGAGAAAACATGCTGAGCAAGGCGACGTCAGCCTTGTCGAGGAACGAGCGGACGCAGAAGCGATTTCCACTGAATAGGGAGTTGTGTTTCGGCGTCACGATCTGACTAGGTACACCGAAGCGCCTGGTGAACTGCAGAACGCCGCGGCGCTATTGCGCTCGAGCGTGTCGAACGCTCCACGAGGCTGGAAAGTGCCCACAATGCCAAACAGCCTTGCGGTTTTCCCGAGTATATCGTCGTGGGAGGTTCCCCGCGGGCGGCGCGGCGGATCGTGGCGGAACTCGACGTCACGGAGACGACGGGATGGGGAGTTTCCGGGCGTGGTCTATTATATGACCATACTTTTCCTGTCTTCATCATCCGCGTTAGTGTTCTAGGAAGAGTTGTGTTCTATTGACACTCGAGCATGTTCGGGGATGGGGACAAAGTTGGAGATAAGGCAAGATGCGTGGACCGTAGGCAAGCTCTTTGGCAAGCGCGGTCAGATCAATTTGAACCCTCAGTGGCAGAGGGGGCCAGCATGGAAGCAGTCGCGGCAGGTTTTGCTAATCGATTCCATTCTGAGATTCCGAAGGTCTACCTTCGCGAAAGGAAGGGAGATGCGGTCTATTCACATGATGCAGTGGATGGGCAGCAACGTCTTCGCGCGATCTGGGAATTCCGAGCGGGTGCCTTGACGCTCGACTATGCAGAGCGACTTCCGGATATCGGCAGTCTCCCGATCTTCGGCCTTAAATATGATCAGCTCGATCAGGCGCTGCGAGACCGTTTCGATAACTTCGAAGTGAGCATTGGCGAGATTCTAAACGCGACCAACGATGATATTTCCGCATTGTTCGCACGCCTGCAAATGGGCGTTCCGCTGAACCCCGCCGAGCTCAGGAATGCACAGCTGCGGCCGCTGAACCGAATAATGGCCTCGATCGCCGAGTCGCATGAGTTTTTTCAAAACAGCAGGATATCTCCGAGCCGCTCGAAACATCTAGATTATCTCACCCACGGCTTTGCGGTTTTGGCGCATGGGTCCAATCGAGATATCAAAGCGCCCGACCTGCAACGGTTGATCGCCCGGTTTGGACCCAACGACACCGATGCGATCTTGGAACTTGCCTCCCGGGCAGGCGACGTCCTTAATGTCTTGGACGATGTCAACAAAGAGTTGAATTTCCGCATTACCCAGAAATGGATTTTCGTGGATCTGTTCTGGCTCATTTCGCAAAGGCATGACGCCGGCGCTAAAGTCGATGCCGTAAAACTCGCAGCCTCCTACCGGCATTTCGACCAACTGCGCACGGCGCACAACGCGGCGCCGGAAACGCTTATCGCTGGAGGAGGGACCACCTCGCGGTTGAACTGGCATCTCTACGACTATATCGTCGCTTTCAAGAGCCAAGGCGGCGTTAAAGAGAACCTGAAAGTCCGCAATGAAGCACTTCGTGCTTTTTGCCCGGACATTGACGCGAGGACCTAATGGCTTTCGATCAGGGCAGAATATCCGGTTCCGGCTCGGGTCTTGGTTCCGGGCCGCTCGAACCGCACCGATGACTGCGAGGTTGTTCGCTTCGGTGGCGCCCGACGTGAAGGTGATCTCGTGCGACGATGCGCCGATTAGATCTGCCACGAATTCGCGACCATTGGCGATCGTACGCGCTGCCGTTTCACCGGAGATGTTGCGAGCCAGCGTTACCGGGTTGTGTCCAAACTGCAATCATTGCATCGCGCGCTTCTGGCGCAAGGGGCAGGGTGGCGAAACCATCGAGATAGATTGGATGCATGATCTGAAATTCCGCCCGCTATAAAACGAGGAGCTGGTTTCTTAACGTTGCTGCCAGGGTTTTAGGGAAGCCTCGTTATTTCCGGTTTGGACCCTCCCTGCCACTCGAGTCGCCATATTGCTCCTTGCCGCAGATTTTGGACGAGCGAGGGGTGAAAAGCCACGAGGCAGGTGCCACCCGTCGATCTCACGGAAGGATAGATCAGCCCTGGGCTGTCTTTTTCCGTACGAAGCCACTTGGCAAGAGCTTGCCCTGCTGGGTAGGCGACCGCGGGGTCGGCGCTCAGGCTAGGGTCAGCGGCAAATTTCCCGCCCCGCAGATCATGAAATTGACCCACGAAGTCGGCGATCAATTCCGCGTAGTCTGTTACGTTTTCAAAACGGTTGATCGCTTCAAGTTCCCGGGTCAGGTGGAAGGATACTTCAGCCAAGGCAGTCTCAGCTTGGAGGGCGCAGTACCACGCGCCACGTTCATCATCATTGAACCGGTTTCCGCCCGGGCGAGTGTACGTGAACGCCGCGTTGATGAAAGTGTGGCCCGGCCTCCCGAAGACGAGCTCCTTGGGATCAAGATCCAACAAGCCGCCTTCCTGCCCTTGAAGGCGGCCGCTGGTCGCACGCTCTAATTCAGCCAGATCATCCAATGCACCTTGGTTCGGAGCAAGAGCCAGCAATATTGGTCCCTTGAGCCGAGCGGTGGATATAAGACGGACAGTGTCTCGCTGAAAAATGTCGGCGCGGATGGGCTCGATCAAAGGCCACCTCGCAACGCATCAATATGACGCCTTACGAGCAGAAGCTTCGGGATGCCACCCTCAATCATAACGTCAATTGGCCGTCGCCCGTCGAAAAGCGGTCCCTTGTTTGGAAGCTTCACCCATTCGTCGGCAAGCGGTTCAGAGAAAAGCAGTCGCAAGCCTTTGAAAATCCCGACCAAGGCGCTGATCCTTGTGAGGGTATCCTGAGACAGGCTTCCGCTCCATTCTCCCTTTTTCATTCGGAACCAGGTTCGTTCCGAGACATCACCCAATAAAGCGCATACCTCTACGCTGGTGAGGCGCCAAATCTCGGCCAACCGAACAACTCCGGATACAGCTGCTGAGGTCAGCCGCTCACGCGCGCTCTCGTCCCCAAGGTTGACGGGCGACTGCGGAATTCCATTGTCACGAACTGCGTGTGCTACGACCATGATAGCCTCCATCTGACAGTGAATATACTGCCAAATGGCAGAATTTCAAGACCCCAGGCTCCGATACCTCCGAGGGCGTTACCGAAACTACAAGGCGTTGAACTCCGCCGCGACGGCCGCCCGTCGCGTATCATCTCGGAGAACTTGCTCGACTTCGGTCGCCGCGTAATCCGCGCTCTGCAATCGGAAGAACCGCATAAAAAGCGTGAGCGTCCGGTGAGCAGTTTTTGCTGATCGAGGAAATCAGGCGATGTTCTGGCATTAGAACCAGCATTAGTGCTGACATTAATACCAGAACAAAGAGGTTTCATGGCTCGCATAGAGATCATGTCCGGTACCGAGCGCAGGCGGCGCTGGTCGGACGAGGCGAAGCTCAGGATATTGGCGGAAGCTGATGAACCCGGTGCTCGCATTGGTGAAGTGGCTCGCCGGCATGACATTCATCCGGGCCAGATCCGCTTGTGGCGGCATTCATTCGGCTATGTGATCGACCGACGACCTTCCTTCCAGTGGAGATTACCGAGGAGGTGGGGGTGAGCCAGGCGCCGACCACGCTATCGAGGTCAACGCTTATCGAGATCCTGCTGCGAAACGGTCGGTGCTTGAAGGTGCCGATTGACGTTGAGTTGAAGCTGCTTGCCTCGCTGGTCGCTTGCGTGGAGGCGGCATGATCGGGCCATCGGGGAATGTGCGGGTCTATTTGGCCTGTGGGGTGACCGATATGCGGCGTGGCATTGATGGCCTATCGGCGCTGGTCGAAACGGTCGTGATGGAGGCGCCGGGCTCGGGCGCGATCTTCGGCTTCCGCGGAAAGCGCGCTGACCGGATTAAGCTTCTCTGGTGGGACGGTCAGGGGTTCTGCCTGTTCTACAAGATTTTGGAGCGCGGATACTTTCCGTGGCCGACGGCGAAAGAGGGCGTAGCGCACCTGACGCAGGCGCAGCTTTCGATGCTCGTTGAGGGGATCGATTGGCGACGCCCGGCATGGACTTCTGCTCCCGGTCGAACGGGATAAAAGCTATATTTTGCAGGGACATCCGAGGCATAATGCTGGCGCGTCAGGGGCAAATCGGCTAGATTTTCGGGTATGGAAACAGCGCCGCTGGACAGTCAGGACGAGCTCACTGCTTTGCGCGCACTCGTCGCCGAGCAGGCGACGAAGCTTGAGAGCCAGGAAGCCGAGGTCATCAAGCGTGACTCCATAATCGGGCTTCGTCGCGCGCAACTGGAGCTGCTCCGACATCGGCAGCATGGCGCCTCTTCGGAAAAGATCGACCGGAAGATAGAGCAGTTCGAACTGATGCTGGAGGAGATCGAGGCCTCTCGTGCCGAGGCTGAACTGCGCTTAGGGAAAACTCCTCTGCCGGAGTTGGACGACGCATCCGAGAAGCCGAAGCGCAAGTCTCTGCCCGATGGTCTCGCCACCGAAGAACTGGTTTATGCGGCTCCCTGCAATTGCCCGACCTGCGGTAGCACCTCGTTCCTGAAGGCGGCTGACAGGGTGGTCCAGGTGTTGGAGCACGTGCCGGCGTCGGTCAAGATTGTCCGGCATGTCGAAAAGCGCATGATCTGCAAGGAATGCGATACGACAGTAGCTGGCGAGATGCCGACCTTGCCGATCGAGCGCGGCAAACCCGGGCCCGGACTGCTCGCGCATATCATGATCGCCAAATTCGACGATCACATTCCTCTCTACCGCCTGTCCGAGATGTACGACCGGTTGGGGATAGACATCTCCAGATCCGTAATGGCCGACTGGGTCGGCCGGGTGTCCGCATTGCTGACACCACTTGTCCTGTTGATCAGGGCCCATATCGCTTCAAGTCATCGTTGAGAACAATCGCCGGGCTGAGGCGCTAAGCGGCGTCATGCTGCTTGAGGAAGCTTGAGACCGTCGCCATGCATGACGCTCTTTCCTCGACATGAGGCATATGGCTGGAGTCTTTGAAGACTACCCAGCGGCAATCGGGAACATTTTCCGCGTATAACTGACCTGTGTTATCTGATGTATTATAGCGTATGGACGCTGACTACCTTCGATGATAAGGAGCGCGGAATCACTGCGATGAAAATTGCTCCTGCCACGCCGCGCTGCTCACCTTTACTTCCTTCCACAATTTGTTCGCCGGCACGGTGTTCGGCTTCCTGATTTCGGCGGCGCTGGTGGTGGTTCTGCCGGCGCCGAAGCCGTCGCAGCCGCGTGGCATCTACGACCGCACGATGCGCGGCTTCCGCATCTATCTGGCAACGCCGTGCCTGCCTGGATTGCTCGCGATCAACCTTGCCGTCGCCTCGGCGGGCGCCCTGATGATCGTCAACACGGTCGTCTTTGTGCAGGCCGCGTTCGGGCTTGACCGACAGGCTTCGGCATTGGCGCTCGCGGCCTCTGGCGGCGGCTCAATGGTCGCTGCACTGGCGCTGCCGAAACTGCTGGAATCTGTTCCAGAGCGCACCGCGATGCTCGCGAGTGCCTCCTCTGGCCCCTGAACATTAAAAGGGCACAGATATACGGTAGCAAACAGAGCATGAGCGCGCTAGTCGACTACCCGCGCCCGGGATCACCTGATCGTTTCGGGAGTCGACCCAGCCTCGGAATTCTTTTCTGACCTGTCTCAGAATAAGCCGCGAGGCCGGAGGTAAGGCGTCCGGCTGCTGCGCGGCGAGGGGCATCTTAGCTGGAAGCGCTAGGACCGGTGATTCCTTTCGAACGCCGTTTCACTAAAGAGGGGCCTTTCAACGCACAACGCTAATCTCGTGATCAACACGGATGCGGACCAGATCATCGTTGCGAGCGCTGGCCCGCATGGCCCGGGCGAACTGCCGCCGATTACCTACTTTTCCGGAGGTATGGAGGACGCCGATATGCGCCAGCAGGTGTGCGACATCCTTGAGGGAGGGGAGGAGGCGTTCAAGGAACGAGCACGACGCCTCAGGGTGAGACTGGATCGATAGCGCGACGCCCGTTGCTGCGGAAGCAATTGTGTCGCCACTGCGGCTGTGTGTATGTCTAGAAGAGTGCCAGCTGATGTATGGTGTCGCTTAGCAGTTAATTGGGGTCTTCCTCACAAGCAGTCCCTGCGACTTGCCTCACGATAAGCAGCGATGAGCGCATCCTGGGTCCGCCAGCCCAAGAGCGCGCAGGAATGTTTCGTCCTGCATCAGCTCTTTTCGATCACGATTCGCCGTGCGGTAGACGCCGTGATTCTCAGGCCAGATCCGGTCGTCTCCGGGCTACGGACAGAGCCATTTAGCTGGCAGATGCCGAACTGATCCCGGCATCGATCCAATCACGCGTCTGCGCCAGCACTTCATCCGAAAGCGCTGGATCGTCTACCGCTCGGGCGAGGATCACGGCCCCCACCATCGCCGCAAAACTTCCGATCGCCACGCGGCGTCTGTCTGCCGCATCTATCTCCGGGAGCGCCTTGACGGCACGGTCGATCTGGGAGCGAAGGCCTTCCGTCATGGCCGAGCGTGCAGCCGGGGTTTGATGGCGAACGGCCGCGGCAAGGCCCGCCGTCGGGCACCCACCGGCGCAGTTGTCGCGATGACGGGGCGAAAGATAAGCATGCACATAAGCGCGAAGATCACCCCCTCCGCCTGAGTCCGCGGCGAGGACATGGGCAAGGGTCTGCGCGATCAGGTCGTCCTTCGAGCTGAAGTGGCCATAGAAGCCGCCATGGGTGAGGCCAGCGGCTTTCATCACCTCCGCCACGCCGACCGCGTCGAACCCCTTGTCGCGAAACAGCCGGCTGGCCACATCCAGGATCCGGCGACGGTTTTCCGCCATCTGCTCTCGACTGACCTTCATTTCAAAATTCTCCACGAGCGTCATTGACATTTACATGATGGCCATCATATTTACCTGCAATCATGATGATCGTCATGAATATAGGTTCATTTCAAAGAGAGAGCAATCCCATGACCGCCATTCCGTCAGTCCTCATCACCGGCGCCTCCACCGGCATCGGCGCTACCTATGCAGAGCGCTTCGCGCGCCGTGGGCACGACCTCGTGCTGGTTGCCCGCGACGTGGCACGAATGGAGGCGCTGTCGGCTCGCCTGCGCCAGGAGACTGGCGTGGCGATCGACATCATCAAGGCCGACCTTACGCAGCCTGCCGATCTTGCAACGGTAGAGACAAGACTGCGCGACGACGCCCGCATCGGCATCCTCGTCAACAATGCTGGTACGGCCATCGGCGGCAGCTTCATTGAGCAGAGCACCGACGACGTTACGCGGCTGGTCGCACTCAATACGACAGCCCTTCTGCGGCTTGCCAGCGCCATCGCCCCGCGACTTGCAAAGGCCGGAGAAGGCGCGATCGTCAACATCGGCTCTGTGGTCGGCCTGGCGCCGGAGTTCGGCATGACGGTCTATGGCGCAACCAAAGCCTTCGTTCTGTTTCTGTCGCAGGGGCTCAGCCTCGAGCTCGCGCCGAAGGGCGTTTACGTCCAGGCCGTGCTTCCCGCCACGACGCGAACGGAGATCTGGGACCACGTCGGCGCAGACGTCAACACACTGTCGAACGTGATGGAGGTGGACGATCTGGTGGATGCGGCGCTGGTCGGCTTCGACCGCCGCGAACCGGTGACCATTCCACCCCTTCCCGATGCCGGGCAGTGGGATGCGCTTCAGGCCGCGCGCCAGGCCATGCTTCCGAACTATGGCAACGAACATCCCGCCGAGCGGTACCGCACAATCGCGTGAGCCCCGGCGAAGCTATTTCGATAATCGACCCCGCCACGGCGGGGACAAACAAAGGTGACCTATGACAAGCAAAACACTATTTGAGCCCTATACTCTCGGCTCGCTGACCCTCTCCAATCGGATCGTCATGGCGCCGCTGACGCGCAATCGCGCCGGCCCGGGCTTCGTTCCAGGCGATCTCGCCGCGGAGTACTATGGTCAGCGCGCGTCGGCCGGCCTGCTGATCTCTGAGGCGACGCAGATCTCGCAGCAGGGACAGGGTTATCAGGACACGCCCGGCATTTACTCGCAGGCGCAGATCGAGGGCTGGCGCAAGGTCACGAGCGCCGTGCACGCCAAGGGCGGGCGAATCTTTCTACAGCTCTGGCACGTCGGCCGCGTCTCGCACATCGATCTCCAGGAGAACGGGGCGGCACCGGTTGCGCCTTCGGCGATCCGGGCCCAGACCAAGACATTCGTGAACAATGGCTTCGTCGACGTGTCGGGGCCCCGCGCGTTGGAACTTGCCGAGTTGCCGAGGATCGTGGACGACTTCCGACAGGCGGCCGCGAACGCCATTGCGGCCGGCTTCGATGGCGTCGAGATTCACGGCGCCAACGGCTATCTGCTCGACCAGTTCGCCAAGGACGGCGCTAATGTTCGCACTGATGCCTATGGCGGATCGGTCGAGAACCGCGCCCGGCTGATGCTGGAGGTGACGGCCGCGGTCGTGAACGAGATCGGAGCCGAACGCACCGGCATCCGCATTTCGCCCGTCTCGCCGGCCAACGGCATCTCGAGCAGCGATCCCCAGGCCCAGTTCGACTATATCGTCGATAAACTGGATGCCTTGGACATCGCTTACATCCATGTCGTCGAGGGTGCCACGGGCGGGCCGCGCGATATCGCGCCGTTCGACTTCGGCTCGCTCCGCCGCCGCTTCAAGAACACCTATATCGCCAACAACGGCTACGACCTCGAGCTGGCGGCATTGCGGCTCGCCGAGGACAGGTCGGACCTGTTCGCCTTCGGCCGGCCGTTCATCGCCAATCCCGACCTTGTCGAACGGCTGAAGACGCGCGCGCCGCTGGCGGCATTGGACCCTGCGACGCTCTATGGCGGCGGCTCGGCCGGCTACACCGACTATCCCGCCCTCAGCGCCGCAAGCAATCCCTGACCCATCGAGCCCGCACCGGCGCGGCATGCATTGCGCCGGTCGCGGAACGCCATCCCTTCGGAGATCGTCACCATGCAGGTTCTGAATCGGTCCGCCTTCCTCGCGCTCAGTCTCGGAGCGATGCTCGTCTCGCCGGCGGCACAGGCGCAGAATGCCTCGCCCGTCGGCTTGTGGAGGAATGTCGACGATGTCAGCGGCAAACCGAGGGCGCTGATCCGGATCACGGAAACGGGCGGCGTCCTGCAAGGCAAGGTCGAAAAGGTCTTCCTCGCCCCGAATGAAAGCCCGATCTGCACGAAATGCGACGGCGCGCTCAAGAACGCGCCGGTCATCGGTCTGGTGATCTTGTCCGACCTGAAGCAGGACGGCGCCGAATATACAGGCGGCCAGATCCTCGATCCGGATAATGGCAAGACCTATAGCAGCAAGATTCACCTGACCGATGGCGGCAAGAAGCTCAACGTGCGCGGCTACATTGGCGTGTCGTTGCTCGGTCGCTCGCAGATCTGGCTGCGCCAGGAATAAGGGTCTGGATCGGCAGGACGGCTGTGCGATCCAGAGCAGATCATTTGGAAAGAAACGCCATGAGAGCCTTCATCGTCGATCGATACAGGAAGAAGGGCGCGCTGCGCCTCGGCGAAATGCCGGAACCGGCGCTGCGGGATGACGACGTCCTGGTCGAAATCCATGCGGCCGGGCTCAATCTGCTGGATTCCAAGGTCCGGGATGGAGAGTTTAAGCTCATCCTGCCCTATCGGCCGCCCTTCATCCTGGGGCACGACGTGGCCGGAACCGTGGTTCGGGTCGGGTCCAAGGTCCGGCGATTCAAGCCGAGCGACGAGGTCTATGCCCGGCCGCGCGATGGCCGGGTTGGGACGTTCGCGGAATTCATTGCCGTGAACGAAGCCGACCTGGCGCTGAAGCCCAAGAACCTCAGCATGGAGGAAGCAGCTTCCATCCCTCTGGTGGGGCTGACGGCCTGGCAGGTGCTGGTCGAGCGAGCCGGTCTGCGAAAAGGGCAGAAGGTCCTCATCCACGCGGGCTCCGGCGGCGTGGGCACCTTCGCCATTCAGCTTGCCAAGCATCTCGGCGCGACGGTCGCGACGACGGCGAGCGCCGCCAATACCGCCATGGTGAAAGCGCTGGGGGCGGATGTCATCATCGACTATCGCAGTTAGAAGTTCGAAGAAGAGCTGTCGGGCTACGACGTCGTCCTCAACAGCCTCGACGCCTGCACCCTGGTAAAATCGCTGAAGGTCCAGAAGCCTGGCAGCAAGCTGATCTCCATCTCCGGTCCGCCCGACCCCGCCTTCGCACGCGCCCAGGGCTTGAATGCGGTGCTTCGGCTCGTGCTGCGCCTGATGAGCGCGGGTATCCGGCGCAAGGCGAAGCGCGTGGGGGTCAACTATTCTTTCCTCTTCATGCGCGCCGACGGCGAGCAACTCGGCCATATCACGAAGCTGATCGAAGACGGCACCATCCGCCCGGTGGTCGATCGTGTGTTCCCATTCGAAAAGCTGAACGAGGCCTTTGCCTATATCGAGACAGGTCGCGCCAAGGGGAAGGTCGTCGTCACGCTCAAGTGACGCGCTCCACCAAAGATTACGATCATGGCTACCTACACCCGTAACGCCGACTGGAAGACTGCAGCGACTCGCCACGTCGAGGCTGCCGGCACGCGCTTCGCATATCGCCGCCTCGGGCCCGATACTGGCGTGCCGGTGCTGCTGCTCAACCATTGGGGCGCGAACCTTGACAATTTCGATCCCCATCGTTGAGGGATTGGCGGCGGATCGGCCGGTCTATGCGCTCGACTATCGGGGGATCGGCGCGTCCGGCGGCACAGCGCCGCTCAGCGTCGCCGAAATGGCGAACGACACGATCGCTGCAATCGGTGCGCTGGGACTGAAGTCGATCGACCTGATCGGCTTTCTCGCTCGGCGGCTTCGTCGCGCAGCAGATCCTGTTCGTTGCGCCCGATCTCGTCCGCCGCGCCATCCTTGCCGGCACGGGTCCTGCGGGTGGGACCGGGATCGAACGGGTCGGTCCCGTGTCATGGCCGCTCATCATCAAGGCCCCCGAACATTAAAGAAGGGGGCACAGATATACGGTATGGTGATAGCGCGGCATTCGCGTTGTCATCCGGATGCCGATCTTTCCGAAAATGCACACTGGCCGCCAAGATCAACAAGCCGGCAACGGACGCGTCGGTTGCCGGCCGACTGCAATTCTATCCCCCCGTAACGCTTTTCATGACGGCGCGCTGCATCGAACGTGGTGTCAGGCGATTTGAAAATACAATGATGTTGTTCATGAACCCTGGGAGGACGGACGCTTTTCCTTTCGCAAGCGCCCGCAGACCGGTTGCGGCGGTCGGTCGAGGCTTCATCGTCAGAAAACGCAGCACTGGTGACACCGGCGCGCTGGCGGCTGCATCAAATCCTGTTTCTGTGTGGCCCGGGCAAAGGCAGGTGACAGTTACGCCGCGAGGGCGCAGCTCGTCGTGCAGCGCTTCACCAAAGGAAAGGACGTAAGACTTCGTAGCGGCATAGGCGGAGAACCCAGGAACAGGCTGGAATGACAGAATGCTCGCTATGAGGAGAATCTGTCCGGCCCCACGGGCTGCCATATCCTGCCCGAAGATAAAGCTCAGTTCCGTCACCGCCGTGATATTGAGCTGTATCATATCGCTGGTACGCTCCAGCGGGGTATCCAGAAAGTCCCCGTGCAACCCGTAGCCAGCATTGTTCACCAGAATATCGATCTCCAGTGACTGGTCGTCCAGACTGCCTTTCAAATGAGCGGCAGCACCGGGGACTGCAAGATCGATCGGTTCGACAACGACCTCGACACCATATTTCTGGCGAAGCTCTGCAGCGAGCTTTTCCATCGGCTCCCTGCGCCGGGCCGCGAGCACGAGATTCACCTTCTGCGCTGCCAAGAGTTCTGCGTATTCGAGACCCATGCCACTGGACGCGCCGGTGATCAGGGCTCGCTTCGCCGGGCCAGACCGAGGAGGACTTCAGAGCCTATGCTGAGAAGTTGGCCGCGAAGGTTCCGGCCGGACGGATGGGCATGCCGGAAGAGATAGCCGCGGCAGTTGCGTTCCATGCCGGCGACGATTCTCGGTACCTGCTGGGGACCGAGATCAACGTCGATGGCGGTCTTGCGGAGCTTTGACCATGCGCATCAACGACGACCTTTCTCGCTCCGCCATCGTTCACGCGTCGCTGCAGGATTGGATGCAAAGCCCGGCGCCCGGTGTCGAGCGCCGGATGCTGTTCCGCATCGGCGATGAAAAGGCGCGCGCCACCTCCATCGTCCGCTACGTTCCAGGCAGCGCTTTCGCCCGTCACGTCCACAGCGGAGGCGAAGAGTTCCTGGTTCTCGATGGTGTGTTTCAAGATGAGGGCGGCGACTACCCCGGCCGGCAGCTATGTCCGCAATCCGCCGGGTACCTCCCATGCGCCCGCGTCACAGGGAGGCTGCACCATCTTTGTGAGGCTATGGCAGTTCCGTGCTGCCGATAGCGTACAGACCGTTCGTCCCCCAGGTCAGGGCAAGCTGGTCGCGACACGGGCTGGAGCAACCATGGCCACGGTCCTGTTCGATGATGGACATGAAGAAGTGCGGCTTGAGGAATGGCGTGCGAACAGCGCCATCACGGTCGACAATCCCGCGAGTTTGGAACTTCTCTCGGTCTCCGGAAGTTTCCTTCTCGAAGGTGCGACAATGAATCAGCAGGATTGGGCACGTTTGCCGGCCGGCATGGATCTTCGCGCACAAGTCGGAGAACAGGACGCATTTATCTGGATGAAGCGGGGGCCGCTTTTGCACCCGGACGTATGCGCTTTCTAGGCGACATTGGGTCTTTAGCGATTACAGGCAGAAAGTCGTAATCGTCGATTTCAGGACTGTGTGGGATCAAAGTCGGTCTCCCGAATGTGCCACAGACGCCCAGACAGCGAAAACGTGACCGAGACCGCGCCGAGGCCCTGCGACTTGCCCCGGGGGGCCTAAGCCTACGCTGAGAGAACGTGCGGTCGCCCTGGCTCGTCAGCGCGGTGAGGTACGCACGGCTGAACTCACTGCTATCGGCATCCCGCGTTGCTATCGGCGAGAGGTGTAAGGGCGCCGAAGAACGCGAGCGTCCCACATCGTACCGCGCGATCATGGGGCTGAGAAACAGGCGTCGGAACAACCCGCCGAGCACCCTGACCGGAAGGAGGAGGGCCGGACGCAACGACACCCTCGCAGATCGAGCAGCGGGAGGGCCGCATCGTCCCCAGGGCAACCAGCACGATGAACTCTTGCGGAGCAAATATCCGCAGTGGTCGGTAGTCGAGGATCTCCTCCGGGAATATGAGACATGGGCTGCGAAACAATCGCTGATAAAACGCCACTAGCAGTGATACGGATATGCAGACAGGCAAGGTGTCTCAGGAGAGAGCGAGAACAGGCGCGGCTACCTTAAGCGTTCGGGCGGGTTACTAAGCGACAATGACAACTTTCCCACGATAGGGAGTTTTGGCCGGTTTTGCCACGAAACAGCGGTTGACTAGCCCCTGTAGACGGCAAAGTGCGGCCCAGCGCTCTATCGTTGGCGTCCGGCATCATGAATCATGAATGGCTCGAAAAAGCGAATAAGCGAATGCGGACGCTGAGCTACGTGAGTTCTGGAACCCCGACAGGTATGAAGCGGGACCTGTATCCGGTCGGCGTCAGGCCCGCTTTCCTGCGGAAATGGTAGCGCAGCGCATGGGCCGAACCAAAGCCTACGGCGGCAGAAATGGTTTCGATGCTACGAAGGCGTTCGCACAATAGCGCTTTGGCGGCCTCGACTCGCTCTTCGATTAGCCAGTCGCCAGGACTGCGGCCAGTTGCCTCGTGGAAGCGGCGCAAGAAAGTCCGCAGACTCATCTTGCATTCACGGGCCATGACGTCCGTCGTCCAGTTCCGCTCCAGATTTTCGCGCATCCGGTCCAGCAATGGCGCGATCTCTCCGCCCGGGCGAACGGGAACAGGACGTTCCAAAAACTGCGCCTGTCCGCCTGAGCGGTGCCCTGGCACCACCAGGCGCCGGGCGACCGAATTCGCGGCCTCGGGGCCGAAATCCTGTCGTACGATATCGATCAGCAGATCAATCCCGGCCGCACTGCCCGCCGAGGTGAATATCCGATCATGGCCACGATAAAGTGAGTTCGCGTCGACGCGCACTTTCGGAAAGCGGGCCCGCAGCGCTTCGGCATAGCGCCAATGGGTAGCGGCGGTGCCACCGTCAAGTAAGCCCGTCGCAGCCAGTACGAAGGCTCCCGAGCAGATCGACATGAGCCGCGCCCCGCGTGCATGCGCGGCACGAAGCTGACCGCAAAGCGTCTCCGGCACGGAAACTTGCGCCCCCTTCCAACCTGGGACGACGACGATATCCGCCTCAGCGATCAGATCCGGCCCGCGGCCGGGCTGGAGCACGAAGCCGCCATGGGCGCGCAGCGGACCCTCCTCGATCGCACAACTTGCGAACCGATACCAGCCTGGTCCCATCTCGGGGCGGTAAAGCCCGAAGACCTCGGCTGCGATGCCGAACTCGAAAGTGCAGAGTCCGTCATAAAGCAGCGCGACGGCCAGGGGACCGGTGGTTTGAATGCGGTCGGGATTGTTCGAGATGGTTGGCATGATCCTTACTTATATTGTCATTTACGCCAATTGCAACACAAAGGCCGTGGCGGCCATATCGTGGCGTGATCTTGAAAACTGGAGCCCACAATGAAGTCCGCCGTTACCGAAATCTCTGCCGCCCCGAGCGATGTCGCCCGTCAGCATTTTGCCGCTGAATTCACCTTTGAGACTGACTGTTGGGACGTCCATGACGCGCTCTGCAGGGGCGCCGATTTCGTTCTGCTCGACGTCCGCAGTCCGCAGATGTTCGCTAAGGGCCATGTTCCTGGAGCGCTCAACCTGCCGCATGGCAAGATCGTTCGTTCGAAACTGGCAGCTTGGCCCGATGATACGCTGTTTGTCACCTATTGCGCGGGGCCGCATTGCAACGGGGCCGCTCGCGGCGCACTGCGCCTTGCGGAACTCGGCCGTCCGGTGAAAATCATGGCCGGTGGCATTACCGGTTGGCTGGACGAGGGCTTTGAGCTTGCTACGGACGAGGCCTGTGAGCCATGACGGTCCGCGCCTTCTGCGTCTCATTCAGGACCACGCCCTGTTCGAACAGGGTGTCGCTTGGCGCTTCTGTGGTTGCCGCCCGTTTGGCAAGAAGTTTCTGACCTTTTTTGACGTGTTCTCACTTGGCACTTAATTGGAGTCTTTCAGTCGGGATGCGCTGAGCGGATCAAGCCAGTGGCGCAGAATGCGCTAAAGCTCTTTCTCTCGCGCGAGCGTTTTTCCGAGGATTACGAAGAGACCCAGAGCGCCACCGCCTTGCGCATCAGCAGCAGCCCGGCGGTAGTCAGGAACATCAGCCCGGCGAACAGACAGAAGATGCTGCCGCCGAGCGTGACGAGCTAGAGCCCGCCGCCGCCAAGAGTGAGCCCGATGATGATGAAGAAGATCTGCTGTGATAGCCATGGCGGTTCCTACTCACTGCTGGGATTTAGCGAGCGCGTGCGGGGATGACTGTCCAGTGATTTGAGGTTCGTCTTGGCCGATGCCGGTGAAAAACAGGAGAATGAAGATCAGGACGATCACTGCGCCAGCGGTGATCAGGATGTTATTTTTCTTTATCGGCGGTCCCTCGCAAGAGCGTTGGCAACCACCGGTGCAGCAAATAGTTCCCATGCTGGAAATTTCAACGCGGTAATGGCGGCTCGCGCATCCATCTCGGCTTGAACCGGATATCGATCCGGCAACGGGCGGATGGTGCTTCAGTGCCGGTATACCGGCTGTCACGTTCCGCAGAAGGTCGCAAGCACCCGCTCGTTGGGCTTCGGCGGTTGCATATAGGCGGCAAAGCCAGGCTGGTCGTTATAGGGCTTCGACAGCACGGCCAGCAGCGACTCGAACAGCGAGAAATCACCGTTTTCGACCGCGGCCTCGATCGCCTGTTCGACCCGGTGATTGCGCGGAATGAAGGCCGGGTTGACGCGCCGCATGGCAATGGCGCGCTCCGTCGCCGTCGCCGTCGCCGTCGCCGTCTGCGGATCGCGCGACAGCCGCTCGCGCCACTGCGCAAGCCAGGTGCCGCAGGCGTCCGGCTCGCGGAAACCTGCCGCAAATTCGGACTCTGTGGCGTTGTCGCTGGCAAGATCCGATAGCCGCCGGAAGGTCAGGGTGAAATCGGCACCCTGCGTCTGCATCAGCGTCAGCAGCGCCTGCACCAGGTCGAGATCGCCGTCCTCTTTGCCGGCAATGCCAATCTTTTCGCGCATGCCGACCAGCCAATGCGCCTGGAACCGTTCGCCGTAACTCTTGATCACTGCATTCGCCTTGTCGACCGCGCCGTCCGGCTCGGCATCGATCAGCGGCAACAGCGTTTCGCCGAGCCTTGCGAGGTTCCACCGGCCGATGGCGGGCTGGTTGGCATAGGCGTAACGCCCGTGCTGGTCTATCGACGAGAAGACGGTCGCCGGATCGTAAGCGTCCATAAAGGCGCAGGGGCCGAAATCGATCGTCTCGCCGGAGACGGTCATATTGTCGGTGTTCATCACGCCATGGATGAAGCCGACATGCAGCCAGCGGGCAATCAGCGCCGCCTGCCGTTCGCAGACCGCTTCGAATAGCGCGAGATAGGGGGTCTCGGCCTCTTTCAGCGCGGGATAATGCCGGTCGATCACATAGTCGGCCAGAGCCCGCACGCCGTCGGTGTCGCCCCTGGCTGCGAAGTATTGGAACGTGCCGACGCGGATGTGACTTGCCGCGACGCGGGTGAAGACCGCGCCCGGCAGCACCTTTTCGCGATAGACCGGCTCGCCTGTCGTCACCGCCGCCAGCGCCCGCGTCGCCGGAATGCCGAGCGCAAACATCGCCTCGCTGATGATATATTCCCTGAGCACCGGGCCGAGTGCCGCCCGGCCATCGCCGCGACGCGAAAACGGCGTCGGCCCGGTGCCCTTCAGCTGAATATCGTAGCGTTTACCACTGCGGTCGACGACTTCGCCGAGCAGGATCGCCCGGCCGTCGCCGAGCTGCGGCGAGAAACCGCCGAACTGATGCCCCGCATAGGCCATCGCCAGCGGTTCGGCTCCTTCGGGAACGAGATTGCCGGAAAAGATCGCCGCGCCGTCGCGGCGCAAGGTCTCGACGTCGAGCCCGAGTTCGGCGGCGAGCGCCTCGTTGAGCTTGATCAGCCAGGGCTCAGCCACCGCAGTCGGCGCTTGCGCCGCAAAGAAGCGTGGGGGCAAACCGACATAACTGTTGTCGAACGGAAAGGCCGCACCGGGCCGGTTTTTCTGCAGGGCGGAGCTCATAGTTCATAGGTAGGGCCGGGTTGTCTGCGGCGCAAGCCGGACCTTCACGAAGATCGAGCCGATGCTGGAAGCGTGACTGCCTTTACCTCTCGTCAAAGCAGCTTTGCCATAAAGAACATAGCGCCGCCATGATCGCGGGCGTATAGCAAATCGTCTCCCCTTGTGTCGTTTGGCAGTTAATCGGGGTATTGTGGGAACACAACCGGCACTGCCGGTGCGATGTATTCACCGTCACGCGAATGCCGCCTCGGCATCGAATTCCGGCTCCCAGTTCTCGATCGATTCATCGTGATGCATTCGCGGCCGCTCTCGACGGCGTCGACGGCGAGGCTGTTGATGATGTGGAAGATGTTGGCAGTGATACCCTCCGTGATCTGCAGGATACGTCGCAAAGCCTTCGGGGTAAGCACGGAGGGCTTGCGAAGTGGCGTATTGCGCAGATAGACACTGCCAAGGTTTCCGGCTTAGTTTTGTTGGGACGTCCCCTGCAAGGAAACAGATTGAGACGTCTCGCTCTCCTGATCCCAACATGCGGCGGCCCAAGCGCCGACCGCGAAGAGAAACGCGTGACCCGCGGAACGGTCCGAGAAAATGCGCAGGAGCACCTTGACCACAACGACCGCAATCAGAGAAGACACTTAGGGGCGTTCCGCCTTCCATGCAGGCCATTGGCATCGCCAAAAGGTTCAAGGCTTAGGTTCGCGATTCCAGAGGACGAGGTGGAATCGTCACCCGGCAGCACTATAGTTGACCGGCACCCAGTCAAATTCGTCGCTGTCGGCTCGAACATGGCCTATGCCCGGAAAGGGCAGGTGCGCCCCAGCCACCCAATAGCCGTGATCGGCGGCATGGACGAAGGCGTGACGGCGTGTGTTGGCCGCAATCTGCGAATCCACGTCGAAGTCGATGGCGATGTCTGGCTCGTCGAACTGAACAGCATCGCCATGGGAAATATCACCCCAAACAACGAACCTTTCGCCTTTGCTTTCAATGACAATGGAGCTGTGGCCCGGTGTATGGCCGGGACGCAGGATCGATCCGAAGCCAGGGATTGGACTGGCGTTGTCAGCGAAGATGCGGAAACGACCGGCGTCGACATAAGGTTTCAGCGATGTGGTAGCCTCATGAAACGACGTCTTCTTCGCTTCCGGAGCACTCGCGAGATTAGCCGGGTCCAGCCAATACTCGGCGTCGCGCTTGTTCACATGCACCAAAGCATTGGGAAACACCGGCTTGCCGGCGTGGGTCAAGCCCCCTGAATGATCGGCGTGGATGTGCGTCAAGACGACATCGTCAATCTGCTCCGGCTCATAGCCGGCAGCACGGAGATTGGCGACCAGATGCCCCAATCTGGGGCCTAGCAAGCCGCCTGTGCCTGCATCGATCAAGATCAGCCTTGACCCGGTGTTGAAAAGATAAGCGTTCACCGAAAGATCGACCGGCGATTCGAGGAAAACAGATCTCAAGACAGCGTCAACATGATCCGGGGTGGTGTTGTTGAAGAATTTTTCCAAGGGGACAGGCAAGGTGCCGTCGGACAGGGCGGTAACCTCGATGTCCCCGAGCGCCATCCGATAGAAAGCGGGTGCCTGCGTTTTGGCGAAGGGAGCGGCCGCATAGCCTGCTCGAGCTGTTAACGCGCCTGCCGTGGAGAGGCTGAGAAGACCAAGGCCGGCTTTCAAAAAGGATCTGCGCGTCGTCATTATTTTCTCCAGGGGCTGGCCACCGCCGCGTAGGGCAAATGAGGGGTTTCTGTGACAATGGAGATTTACCCCCACAGAAGATCCGTGATTAGCGTGCCAGACTGGGAAAGATTGTCCTGCATTTGAAACAATCGCTGCAGTGGAGGAAATGCTTAGAGCGCACGATCTGTTTCAGCGGCACTTTCGCTATCGATCCTCTTCAAATCGAGCCGCGGAATGAGAAAGTCCAGGAATGCTTTAACCTTGGGGGGCTGAACACGGCCTCCTGGCCGGATCGCATAAAGGGTCGGCTCGGGCCCGACCCATTCGGGCAGGACACGAACCAATCTTCCAGCGGCGACGTCTGACTTAACGCGCACATGGTTGGTCATCAACAGGCCTACTCCCTCCAGCAGGAACCTGTGAAGGGCCTCTGGATCGCTGGCGACGGCCACTGCTCGTACCTTGAACTGGGACCGCTCTCCGCCATGCGACAATGGCCATTCTACCCCCGGGCGGTTGAAATAAAACTCCGTCAGCAGACAGTCATGGCCCGCCAATTCTGATGGATGCTGTGGCGCTCCTGCACGTTCCAGATAGGCCGGGGCGGCATAGATGCCCATTGGCAATGCGCCGAGCCTCCGAGCCGTGAGCGTGGAATCGGGCAGGACGCCTTCCTGGAGCCGCAAAGCGACATCAATGTCCTTGGTGACAAGGTCAAGGACCTGATTTGCCAGAAGCAGTTGCGGGAATACCTCTGGATAGAAGCGGCGAAACTCGATGAGCAGTGGCGCGAGGACGCGCGTTGCCAGCCAGTACGGAGCAGTGATCCGGAGCCACCCGCGCGGGTGGTGCTGCAACTCCGCCACCGCATTCTCCGCATCCTCCAGATCCTTTACCACTCGCTCGCAGTGCTGGAAATAAACCGCTCCCGCTTCAGTCAGCTTCAGGCTGCGTGTTGTCCGGTTCAGAAGTTGTGTCTGCAGCCTGGATTCCAGTTCCTGCACCTTCCGGCTCACCCGTGTCTTCGGCACCTTGAGCACGCGCGCCGCCGCGGTGAAGCTCCCTTCCTGCACTACCTTTATAAAAGCGACCGTATCGCTGAAGTCGTGCAGCATATCGTTCCTCCAGCCAATTCGGATTGTCTCTCATTTTGAGACATTGATGTCCGAATTTGCTCGATAATCAAGTCATATTCTTCAGGGTAAATGTTGATTGTCCGATCAACAGAAAAATTCAACAGGAGAAATGCCATGATCAAATCCCTAGCGATCGCCGTCGGCGCACTATCGCTTTCGGTGACTTCAGCAGACGCACAGAGCGCGCCGCTTCGTAATATCGTTCTCGTCCATGGGGCCTTTGCCGATGGAGCCGGATGGCGAGGCGTCTACGACCAACTGACAAGCCGTGGCTATAAAGTCTCGATTGTCCAGAATCCGCTCACGTCGTTGGAAGACGATGTCGCCGCAACGCGCCGCGTGCTTGCCCGGCAGGATGGGCCTGCCATTCTCGTTGGCCATTCCTATGGTGGCACCGTCATTACAGAAGCTGGCGACGCTGCCAATGTTGCGGGTCTGGTTTATGTGGCTGCCTTCGCGCCAGAGGTCGGCCAATCTACGCTGGACCAATATGCCGAGATTCCCCCGCCGCCAAACTTTCAGCCCGACGTGCAGCCTGATGGCTTCGCGTTCCTGAAGTCCGATACGTTTAAGGACGGCTTTGCTGGGGACACTAACAATGCCGACGCCGCATTCCTACGCGACTCTCAGGTGCCGATCGCGATGAAGGCGCTTGAAGCCAAGGTGACTACGGCGGCTTGGAAGACCAAGCCGAGTTGGTACGTTGTCGCGAACGAGGACGGCGCCATTGCGCCCGAACTTCTTCGCAGCACCGCTAGTCGCATCGGGGCGGCGACGACCGAGATCAAGGGCAGTCACGTCGTATTCTTTACCCAGCCCAAGGCAGTGGCCAACGTGATCGAACAGGCCGCCAAGAGAGCAGCATCCGGCGATACGGCGGTGGCGCCGAATTGACGCGTCGATGCCGAACCAACGTACGTACCCTTTCGGCAACTAACCACCAACCCTCAATGGAGCTAGAACATGAAGAAGATTACTCTTGCCGCTGCTGCCCTCGCCCTGAGTGCCGGCGCAGCTTTCGCTGAAAACCCGAGTGTCGGCACGCCGGCCGATCTCTATGCCAATGACAGCACGCCTGTCGCTGCGCAGAAGATTGACTATGCCGCTCCGGCTTCGATCAGCAAGTCCACAGCCGACCAGACCAACCCGGCCGCAAACCGCTTCGGCGACGCCTCCTCCGCCAACCAGCAGTAGTCCTCGCGACCGCGACGTGATGACAACGACTATGGTCAGGACTCATTGCTCAAAGCCAGAAGATGACGGCGGCTGCGATGCAGATGGCCGAGAAGAAGGTGTGAGCACAGCGGTCGTAGCGGGTGGCGATGCGCCGCCAGTCCTTGAGCTTTGCGAACAGGTTCTCGACCTTGTGGCGTTGAGGGTAGAGCATCGTGTCGTAGGCGTATGGGACTTTGCGGCCTCGGTTCGCTGGGGGATGCACGGCTCGATGCCTCGTGCTTCCAGTTCCTCGCGAAACCAGGCGCTGTCGTAGCCGCGGTCGGCGATCAGATGAGGGCAGGCGGCAAGGCGTCGAGCACGAGACGTGCGCCCTTGTGGTCGCTCATCTGGCCTTCCGACAAGAGCAGGATGATCGGCGCAAGCCGGTCTGACGGCGCAGCAGTTCGACAGCGAACAGGCGACGATGGGCCAACTGCAAAGACAATCGGAAACACGAGCTCAATGAAGCCAGCTTCAGGGTTATGCGTGGGATTTTTCGATGTACTGTCTTGGGCGTTCTGATCGCCATCGTCATGAAGCTCCAGAGCGCTTACCTGACATCGAACGGTGGGAATATTGTAACTTGGTTGATTGGCGATATGTCTACCGTCTTGTATGGGCGCAGTGATGTGAGCACCGCGATCAGCTATCGTAGGCCGACCCATTACAGTAGCCTTCTTATCGCTATCTCGACCTGTGTTGTATTTCTGTACGGTTCCATCCGTTTGGGTGTCGAACGTCGGAATTGTATGCCTTTGTGGCGGATGTCAGCCATCGTAGCGTTACTCGTGGCTGGCTACTTGCTGATCGATGCATTTGCCGGTTTCTCAATCCTTCTGGGCATTGGAGTGCTGCTCGGCCTGGTTGATCCCGGGTTTGGGCGATGGCGAGCGAGTAAGTTAGGGAACAGTCACAGTGTTTCATAGTTGGCTTGATCGTTGGGATGAGCGGCGGTCGCGACGCGGTGAGGAAGGGAAGAAAACAACGGATTTCGTCCTTGACGCGGAGCGCGCCTTTCCAGGTGCGAAGAAGATAGTAAGCATCGAGGAATTTTGTGTCCTTGCGGACAAGGCCGTGGCTGATCCAGCCTTTTTTGATCATCCGCGTGGGAGCGATCAGGGTTTTGAAAGAGAAGATGGGTGGCTCAAATTTCCATCGGACATTTCTACTGACATTGAAGAAAACAATGTCGTCTGGGCGAAAATCACAGAAAGCGGGTCTTACGATAAGGCAATGGTGATTTTTCACCATTGGAATGCAAGCGCGCGGAATCGTCAGATTGCCAAGTTTTTCTCGTGGCGTGGCATCACGGTTGTCGAGATTGCTATGCCCTATCACTTCGAACGCAGCCGTCCCGGCTCTGTGCATGCCGACTACATGCTTAGCCCTAATCTCGGTCGAACCATCCAGTCTGTAAGGCAGGCAGTGTTGGATGGGCGAAAACTCATTCATTGGTTGAAAAGCGAAGGCTATCGAGAGATTTCGGTGCTCGGTATTAGCTTGGGTTCCTGGGTCGCAGGGTTGATCGCCGCGCACGATCAGGCTGTATCAAAAGCCTCGCTGTTTTTAACAGCAGGGGGCCTCGCGGACATGGTTTGGACGGGGCGCGCGACACGATTGATACGCAATAGCCTTGAGCCTGGGATTGATCTGACTGATCTCAGACGGGCTTGGGAGCCACTTAACTTGGAGATTTACGCGCATAGTTTGGCACGGGCTGATCTCGATCTTCACGTTGTGTTGGCTAAGAGGGACAAGGTGGTGTTGCCAGAGCTATCGGAAAGATTCATGCAAAGGCTGAAGGACGCCGGTGGCCGGCCAAAAATATTGGAATTAAACTGCGGTCACTATTCGCTCGCCATGCCGCCCTACATTTTGTTGGCCGGTTTGAGCTTAAATTGCCGCCATGCTGCTCTATGCCGCCGGTTCGACCGCGTATGACCGCCTACTTGCCGCTTTTCACACCATTTCGGCGGCTGAGCCGCCGCTGCAAACGACTTGAACGCCGCGAGAAAATCGTCCGCATCAAGCGCGCTCGCATCATTTTCGATCAGTTCAGCCAAATAACGCGCCTTGGCGACTATATCACCAAGATCCGTTACAGGCGCCACCACTAGTGCCGCCCGCGCCTGACGCTCCTCCTCCATCAGCCTTTCCAGCCGCCGCTCCCCGATCGCGCCACCGCCGCCCCTGTCGCACAGCGATTCACTCAACGCTCCACGCTCGCCATGATCTTGCGATGACCTAGAGCACGTCCGTTGAACGCGGAAAGGTCAATCCAAGGAAGGGCAGCGCCATCGCCACGCAACTCCTCTTCTACGATACGGCGGCCGGGTTCGGAAACTACGGCAAATTGTCTGCGCTCCAGTTCGGCAAGCAGCGTTGACTTGCTGCCACCCGAACAGCCCGACAGCACTACGTGCCTTGGCTCCATGTTGCCTCCTGAATGATGTCCGCTTTCAGAGAACCCATTCCAACACTATCCAGGCGTCAGCTCAGTTGAGCAAGGATATCGTCGACGACGCTCGGGACCGTTCCGGTCGTGTCGATACTAATCCCGGCGGGAAAGTGTTCGTTGCTCCTATGGTAGCGTAGAACCACCGCACGCTCGTCCGGCGCGAAACCCGGCTCATTTGGCCGCCCGTCCAATCGTCTGTTCAACGTCTCGACATCTATGTCGAGCACAAAAACCATGTCGAACAAGTCTAGGAACTTATGGAAATTGCGGGAGCCGCCACAAAAGAAGGTGATAGGATGGGTGGTATCGGCGGCGATGGCCCGAACCTTTTCAACAGGCCAGATCCAGTGCGCGTAACCCCAAACGACGCGGTTCACACCTTGCGGCGGTCCTTCAAGCGCCTCGCCGGTTTCAGGGTCCCCAACATAGGCCAAGACCCGATCACCATGGACGACATGAAAACCACGCCGCTCCAGCTCAGTAGCGACAGACGTCTTTCCAGTGCCTGAACTGCCTTCGATCAAGTAGTTCTTGATGCCCATAAGCGCCGCTTACCACGGTCTGCCATCCCCTGAGAAGATACTTCACAAGAGAATACGCTCACCAAATGGCAGTTTTTGGGACCTTGCGGGTAAGCAGCGAGGGTCCGAAAGGGGGGCGGTTCCAGACGGACGGCCTCGCGCCCCAATTCGGTCGGAAAGGTCGTCATCGCGCTGGCCCGAGAGCGGACATAGCTCCGCGGCAGCGCCACGTCGCCTGCGCGCCAGAAGCGGCCATGCGGCTGCAATATCCGGATCGCTTCGGAGACGAGCCAGGGGCCAATGGTTCAACGACTCTGTTGGGTCGCGCTTTGCTAGCGAAGGGCGTCTGGGAGGCGATATAGGAGCCTGGCCGCGTTCGAAGGAATGCGAGAGGGGAGCCTCTATCTCAGCACGGGCGGCGGATGGTCGCCGGCGACAGAAGCCGCGGTTCGCGTGCTCGCCGCACGTCCGGGCGGGCAACTTGTCGCCGCAACCGACGCCAATGCACAAGGTGAAGCATTTGCCGACCGCCTGCGCGACATCGCCGAAGATGCTGGCTGCGACTGGTTCCGCCTGACGCCGCCCGCTGAGGACTGGAACGACGGATTGCAGGAGAGAAAAGGAGAAGAAAAGGAAAAAAGGGAGAGCAGAAGTGGCCGGCCGCATGCCCGCCGGCCGAGTCAAGGGTGATGTTGCAGAACTATCCATTGACTCTGACCGTGGTCATGTCGCCAGGCGTGATCGCCAGGATCATCACCAATCACCCCTCCTGCCTGATGCTGAAGCACGAGGATTGGCCGGGCCTTGAAAAGATTTCAAAACTGCGCGCCATGCAGAAGGCTGACGAGCTGCGCCTGTTCTCGATCCTTTGCGGCAATGGCGGCATGTTCCTCGATTTCGAACCGGAACGCGGTGCCGATGGTGCGATGACCGGCTATGGTTTTCCCGATATGCTCGCCGAGCTGATCGGTCTTTTCGCTGTTGGAAAACGCGACGAGGCGCATGATTTTTTCGATGCCCATCTTCCCCTGATCCGCTACGAGCAACAGCCTGGCATCGGCCTTGCGATCCGCAAGCACGTGCTGAAACGGCGCGGCATCATAAGCTCCGATACGCAGCGCAAGCCGGCGCAGATGCTGACGGCTGCCGCCAGGGCGGAAGTCGATTACCTGCTCGCCCGAATAGTCCCTGGTTTCGTAGACCCGTCGGTTGCGTTTTCCGTGACCGCTTGAGAACGCGACGGGCGTCTAGATCCCGCGGGCGTATCCGTTCCCGCGTCAGTGCATCCCTGACGAAAGACGCGGGCGCTGCCCGTTGGCGAACCTTTCGATGCGGAAATCGTGGAGCGGCGTTTCTGTATGGCCAGTGGCGATAAGCTCGGCCATCACGTCGCCGACCCCGGGGCCAAGTTGAAAACCATGTCCGGAAAATCCGAAGGCGTGGAATAATCCGGATGTCGTCGCCGACGGCCCCATCACCGGGAGACCGTCCGCCACATAGCCCTCGCAGCCGGACCACGTGCGGATGACGGCCGTTTTTGCCAGTGCCGGCAGAAGCGGCAATAGCGAGCGCAGCTGCTGCGAAAGGCTGGCCGGATTGGCTTTCGCGTGGCCCGGGTCAAGCGTTACCTGGCTCCGTTCGACGCCGCCGCCGAAGACAATATTGCCCCGTTCAACCTGACGCAAATAGCCCTCGGCTCCGTCGCCACTCCAGACGCCGACAACGGGCAGGATGCGGTGCGGCAGCGGTTCCGTGACGCCCATCTGCGGTCCGCGCGCTTCGATCGGCACCGGTTCCCCAAATTGTGCGGCGATTTGCGCGCCCCAGGCGCCAGCGGTGTTGAGCAGAACCTCTGCGCCGATGCTGCCCCCCGATGTTTCCATATGGAATCCAGAGCCGGTTTTCCTTATCGCGCCGACCGCGACCTGTTCAATGATCCGGGCGCCAAGGCGCCCCGCGGCTGCGGCAAAGGCGGGCGCGATAAGCCGGGGATTGCCGCTGCCGTCGTCCGGTGAGAGCGAGGCTCCAATCGCATCGGGGCCAAGACCCGGAAAACGCCCGCGAACGTCCCGCATTTCCAACTCGTCGAGGGCCAGTCCCCAAGGCCTCGCGGCCTCGATAAACCCGCGCATTGCCGCAAGTCCGTTCTGTCCGAAAACGAGACGCAGGTGGCCGGTCGCGCGAAATTCCACGTCTTGCCCAAGCATCGCTTCGGCCTGACGCCAAAGAGCAAGAGAGCGGTGTGCCAATGGCAGCTGCGGCAGATAGCGGCCGCTTCGACGAATGTTGCCAAAAGAAGCGACAGTTGCGCCACTGCCCACCCGATTGCGCTCGACAAGTGTGACCTTGCACCCGTGCCGGGCGAGAAAATATGCCGATGCGGTTCCCATGAGCCCGCCGCCAAGGATGACGACATCCACTCGCTATTCCTCCGGTTCGAAGCACCCAGACTGTGGGCGGAGCGGCGATCAGTGTCAAAGTCGGGATCGGGTATAGCCCATAAGTGCGACCTATGGGGCACCCGAACACCATAAGCGGGACTTATGGCCACCCGCCATTTCGATCTTGGACCTGAGGCGTCAGGCTATGCCAGCTTTTTACAAAAGCAGCGAAAGGGACGGACATGACAAGTGCCACAATCGGAAACTCCATAAACCAGGCCAGTGGTGAGGATTGGAAGGTTGGGGTCGATATCGGTGGAACCTTCATCGATTTTTGTGCGCTGGAGGCCAGGTCCGGCCGCGTGGCCTCCCTGAAGGTTTTGACGACCCCCGATGACCCAGGCGCTGAATTGATGACAGGACTCACGCTGCTCGCCGAACGCGAGGGGCTGGATCCGGCGGCGATCAGCCGTTTCGTGCATGGCACGACGGTGGGCATCAACACTGTCATTCAACGGCGCGGCGTCTCGCTTGCGCTTTTGACCAATGCCGGCTTCGAGGATGTCATTGAGCTGGCACGCCTCAGAATGCCGGATGTCTATTCGCTGTTTTGCGCGCGTCCGGATCAGCTCATCGCGCGTGACATGATCTTTGGCATTCCTGCGCGTTTGCGGGCCAATGGCAGCGAAGTGCGCGCACCGGATATGGCAGTCGTCGAAAAGGCCGTCTCAGCTGCGAAAGCGAAGGGTGCCAAGGGCATTATCGTCTCCTTCCTGCATGCCTGGCGCAATTCCACCCAGGAGATTGCCGTGAGGCAGGAGATCGAACGCCTTGCCCCGGATCTGTTCGTCTTCACGTCGTCCGAAGTCTGGCCGGTCATCCGCGAATATGAGCGCACGACCACGGCGATCTTGAACGGTTATGTCCATCCCCGCATTTCCGGCTATCTCACCGCTCTCCAGGACAGGTTGAAGTCGCGCGGCGTCACGGCGCCCGCCCTTCTAACCAAGTCGAACGGTGGTGTGATGAATGCAGCCGAGGGCAAGCGGTCCTGCGTACAGATGCTTCTTTCCGGAACGGCATCCGGTGTGATCGGGGCCGCATGGCTGGCCCGGCGGGCCGGAGAGCGGCAAGTGCTCACACTCGACATAGGCGGAACGTCGGCCGACTTCGCACTGATCATCGACGGCAAGCCGCAGTTCGGTTTCGGTGAATTGGTCGGCGAATTCCCGCTGCATATTCCTTCCGTATCGGTTAGCTCGATCGGGATCGGCGGCGGGTCGATCGCCGGCATCGACGAGCACGGCGTGCTGCGTGTCGGCCCGGCATCCGCCGGTTCCGTCCCAGGGCCCGCCTGCTACGGTCGCGGTGGTACCGAGCCGACGGTCACGGATGCGATGGCGGTCTGCGGTTGGCTCGGACATAGCGAGATGGCCTATGGCCAATTGCGGATCGATGCGGGGTTGGCGACTGCGGCGGTCGGCAGGCTTGCCAAGCAGATAGACCGTTCAGTCGAGGCGACAGCCCAGGCAATCCTCGACGTTGCAATTTCGGAAATGTTCGTGGAGGTCGAAAAGCTTGCCTCGCGCGCAGGCGTCGATCTTCGGGAGTTCACCTTGATGCCATTTGGCGGCGGCGGCCCCATGCTCGGCGCTTTTCTCGCGCGTGAATTCGGCATGTCGCGGGTCATTGCCTCGCCCCGCCCCGGTGTCGTCTCCGCGCTGGGAGGGCTGGTTGCGGATCTGCGCGGTGATTTCATCCGCACGGTTTTTGTTCTTGTGTTTGAAGAGGCCGCTCCCGCGCTGCGCGAAGCCCTCGATACCCTCATCCAGGAGGGCCGGGCCTGGCTCGCCGAACAGGGGCATCAAGGTCCGGTCGACCTCAGAATATCGGCCGACATGCGCTATGTCGGGCAGAGTTTCGAGATCGAGGTGCCGATCGAGCCGGCCTGGATCCACGACGGCAATTGTGCGGCCATGGAGACGGCGTTCCATGCCATGCATGTTCAGCTCTACGATTTTTCTGATCCAAAGGGTGAGGTCGAACTGGTCAACCTGCGGCTTTCGGCGATCGGCGCGGGTCCCGCTCTGGAGTTTCCGGTCGCCGTGAATGAGGTGGCGAGCCTTGTCTCTCCCGAACGGATGATTCAGGTCTACACAGGCGGCGTGTTCGGAGACATCGGTCTGTTTCGCCGTGATGAACTGAGCCCCGGCGAGCACTTCAGCGGGCCGGCAGTCGTGGCGCAGGACGACACGACCTTTGCCATTCCGGTCGGCGCCGAAGCAAGCGTCGACAGGCATTTGAATATTCACCTCACCTTCGCGGAGTAACCCCATGTTCGATCAGACCAACCTCCGGGTTTTTGCAAACCATGTGCGGGCGGCGGCCGAAAACATGGCCTATACGTTGCAGCGCACGGCGCATTCCGCGTTCGTCAAGGAGACGGAGGACTTCACCGTTATGCTGATGAACCGGAGGGGCGAGACTTTCGGGGTGCCCATGGGGCTTGGCGCCACCTGGTATCCGGGCCTCACCTGGGGCCGGGTCATCGATATGGTGCAGGACTACCGGCCAGGGGACGTTGCCTTCACCAACGATCCCTATTCCGGCCATGTCGCGACCCATGCGCCCGATACCCATCTCTGGAAACCCGTATTCTACGATGGCGAGATCATCGCATGGACGGGAGGCCATATCCACAACACAGACATGGGCGGCGCCGTGCCCGCTTCGCTTTCGCGCGCGCTCACCGAAATCCATCAGGAGGGCATTCGCTTTCCGCCGATGAAGCTGGTCAGGGAAGGGGTCTTCGACGAAACCATACTGAGGATCATGACGACCAATGTGCGCAAGCCCGACCTCAACGTCGGGGACATCAAGGCCTTGGTCGGCGCGCTCAATACCGGTGAGCGGAAAATTCTGGCTATGTTGCAGAAGTTCGGAAAGCAGGCTTTTCTTGATGGCGCTGAGGCACTTCTCGACAATGCGGAAGCACAGGCCAGGGCGCTGTTGCGCGCGATGCCGGATGAAACCTGGGAGTTCGCCGACTATGCGGACGAGGATTCGGTGGAAGCCAACCCCTGCCGCTTGAAGCTGACACTGACCATCAGGGGCGACGAAGCGGTTCTCGATTTCACCGGATCCGATCCGCAGCTGGGTTCCTCGCTCAACGTGCCGTCGGGTAGCGACCCGCGTCATACCATACTGCTGGTTGGTGTTTATTATGTGCTCTACACACTGAACCCGAATATTCTTCTCAATACCGGGCTCACACGCCCCTTTACCTGCATCGCGCCGAAGGGCAGTGTTCTCAACCCGGTTCAGCCCGCAGCGGTTGGCATGCGCTCACTCACCTGCGCGCGGCTTCGATCCGTCATCTTCGGTGCTTTCAGCCAGGCTGTGCCGGAACGTCTTCCGGCCGCGCCGGCCGGCAACAACTGTATCGTCAATGTCATGACCACCGACGAGAGAACGGGGCGTAGCGTGTTGGCGGCGGTCAATCCCGTGGTGGGCGGTGGCGGCGGCATGCCTCACCGCGATGGCACCAACGGCTCCGGCGCGGATGCCGCCTATCTGAAGAACACACCGATCGAGATCACCGAGACGGAGGTGCCGATCGAGTTCATGCGCTATGGCCTGGCACGTGACAGCGGCGGTGCGGGATTCTGGCGCGGCGGTTTGGCCACGGAGATGGCCTTCAAGGTTTTCGCGCCGGGCAGCCGGATTACGGCGCGCAATCGCGACCGCAGCTTCTTTCGACCCTGGGGCGTGCTGGGTGGCAGGGCTGCCGGCCTTTCCGACATGGTCCTCAACCCTGGAGCAGACCGTTACCAGCGGCTGGGCAACATCGATACGGCGGTCCTTCAGCCCGGCGAAGTGCTGGAGATCCGTTCGGCTGGTGGTGGAGGACGGGGCAATCCGCTTGAACGCGATGTTTGGCGCGTCGCCCGGGACGTGGAGCGCGGCTATGTGTCCGTCGAAGCCGCCGAACGGGATTATGGGGTGGTGATCCGGGACGGGATGGTGGACGAGCCGGCCACGGCAACCCTGCGCTCGCAGGCTGCCGCACCGGTCGAGCACTTCCACTTCGGTCCCGAACGAGAGGGTTATGAGGCCCAATGGACGCCCGATGCCTACGCTCTGCTGACGGATATTCTCGCCGGACTGCCGATACATTGGCGTTTTTTCGCAAAGACGGAGATTTTTCGGCGCATGCAGAACAAGACTGGACACGATGGTGTTGCGGCCGCCTTCGCGGAAGTGCGCGCACGCTTTCAAGAGTTGCCCGAACCGGCCCTTGCCCAAAGGCTGGCCGTTGAATGAAACCGTCGGCGCAAAAGGATTTCGGCAACGGGCGGATCGTACGCCTCGTGGAGTTCAATAGACCTCGGGTTCGGTTTTTTCTCAATGGCGCCGAAGGCGAGGCATTGGCGGGGGACACGGTGCTGACGGCCATTCTCGTTTGCTCCCCCGCGTTGCGGCGTTCAGAGTTCGGACCGGAGACCCGCGCAGGCTTCTGCCTGATGGGATCCTGCCAGGACTGCTGGGTCTGGCTGGAGGACGGTGTCCGCCTCCGGGCCTGTTCCACGCCTGTTTATGAGGGCATGCGGCTTGCAACGGAAGCACCGGAGGTCTGGCCGTGACTGCGCCGCAGGGATCGACAGTGGCGATCGTCGGTGCTGGTCCAGCCGGAATACGCGCCGCGGTGGCGCTCGTTGCCGGCGGCATCAGGCCGATCGTCATCGACGACGGGCAAAGGGCGGGTGGGCAGATTTACCGTCGCCCGCCCTCGCCCGCCCCTGGGCTTCACGCGCACTCCGGAAATGCTCTACGGGCCGGATAGTGGCAAGGCGAATGCCCTGCACACCCTTTTCGATATCATGGTGGCGGAAGATCGGATCGACTACCATCCGATGAGCTCCGTCGTGGCCATCGCAGAAGGCGCACTCCACGTGCTGACGCCCGGCGGCCGCAGAATATTTGGCTATGACCGGCTGATCCTTGCCACCGGTGCCACCGATCGGCTTGCGCCCGTCCCCGGCTGGCAGTCGGCCGGTGTCTACAGTCTGGGTGCGGCCCAGATCGCGTTGAAGGCACAGGGTGTGGCACTGGGGCGAAACATCGTGCTTGCCGGTTCCGGGCCGCTGCTGACGCTGGTCGCTTATCAGCTATTGAAGATGGGCGCCCAGATTGCAGCCGTGCTCGACACCGCGCCGCTGTCCGCGCAGGTGGCGGCTCTGCCAGATATGTTGACGCGGCCCGGGCTTGTGCTCAGAGGCGTGGCGATGCGCCTGCAACTCGGCCGGCGCTACCATGCCGGTGTCACCCTGGAGGGGATCGAATGCGACGAGTATGGCCCGGCCGCCGTTCGCTGGAGCGATGCGCGAGGTACCTCCCGTGTCACGCCCTGCGATATGGTGGGCCTCGGCTGGCACCTGCGTGCCGAGACCCAGCTTGCGGGTCTTGCCGGTTGCGCCTTCGACTATGATGAAGGCTGGGCGCAATGGTTGCCGCGCACCGACAGGCTTGGGCGGGCGGTGGAGGGCGTTTACCTCGCAGGGGACGGGGTACGAATCCTGGGGGCGGACGGCGCTGAGCTTTCCGGACGACTGGCGGCGGCGGCCTGTCTGGCCGATCTGGGGTTGTCGGCACCGGATGTCGCTTCCAACTTACGCCGCCAGGCACGCTATGAACGCTTCGCCCGTGCGTTGGCGCGCGCGTTTCCCTGGCCGGCCGCCTTGGTGCGCGCCGCCCCCGACGGAACAATCGTCTGCCGCTGCGAGGGGATCACGGCGGGAGAGGTGCGCGAGGCCGCCGTTCACGGAGGCGCGGAGGCTAACCGGGTAAAGTCGCTGTCTCGTCTTGGCATGGGCCGCTGCCAGGGGAGATATTGTCAGCTGGCCGGCAACGAACTGATCGCGGCGCGAACTGGCACTGCGGTTTGCGACGCCGAGCGCCTTCGTGAGCAAGCTCCGGTGCGTCCGGTTCCCATCGCGGCGTGGATGAGGGAGAGCTAAAGCTAAAGCTAAAGCTAAAGCGTGTCTCGTTCAATCGACCGATACGCCGCGATTTAGGTCTGGTTCCCGCTTTTGGGAGACATGCTTGAGCCGGCGCTGAGCGACGCAAGATGGCTTATTGATTAATGCTGCCGGCGCACAGTACGTTGAGGCAGGCTTCGCGCAGGCAGTCGCGCATGGCGGCATGGGTTGTGGTCAACGGCATATCCTTTTTGGTGAGCAGCGCGACAGGGACTGTGAGCCGGGGCAGAAAGGCGCGGCGGGCGAGGCCGGGAAACTGTTCCCAAGGCAAAAGACCGTCGACGATCGCGATGCCGAAGCCGTCACGCACGAAGGGCAGGGCGGTGATGGAAATGTCGATCTCGATGGCTGGGCTGAACGCGTGGTCTTCCACCTCCGCAGCACCTGCGAGCAATTGGCCGGGGAGTGTATCGACCCGGTAGGAAATCAGGGGCTCGTTCTGAATGTCGGGAAAGCCGATCGAGTCCTGACGGGCCAGGCGATGATCTTTTGGCACGACGCAGATCAGTTCGGCATTGCCAAGCGTCTCCACCTGGATCCCGTGTCGGGGCATGTTGTTCATGACGATGCCGATGGGAGCATCGCCGTTTCGCACCATCTCGACGACATTGTCGAGCGGGGCGATCAGCGAGCGCACGACAGTGTCGGGATGGCTATCGCGGAAGGCTGAGAACGCCTTGGGCACGATCGCCATTGCCGGTGGTGCGGAGGCAGCGATCCGGATCAAGCCGGTGCGGCCAAAGCGCATGTCAATCGTACGCCTTCTCAATGCGCCGATTTCGGCAAATATGCGTTCCGCTTCAGGGTAAAGTTCTTCGGCCTCCCGCGTGGGAACGAGCTTTGCGCGCACACGGGTGAACAGCTTAAATCCGAGTTGGTCCTCGGCGTGCATGAGGATCTGGCTGAGCGCGGGTTGCGAAATATTGAGCATCTGGGCGGCACCCGTCACCGTCCCGCAGCGCATGACCATACAAAAGACTTCGAGCTGGCGTGCTTGCATCGAGCCGTCCGGTTTTTCTGGCGCAGGGGTGGCGGGGGGCAGCCTACCGCCGAATGTGGTGTTTCAAAAGTCTGCGACATGGCCCCATGCGGATTGTAAGAAGCGGTTTGGGTGATACGGCCGGAGATCGACCAGCGGCTCTGATCCAGTGACAATGTCCGCGATGAGATGACCGGCGCCTGGGCCGATACCGAAGCCATGGCCGCTGAACCCCGCAGCAAGGATGAACCCGGGCACCGCCGGCGTCTCACCGATGGCGGGTACACCGTCCGGCGTCGAGTCGATGTATCCGGCCCAGCGCGCGGTGATACGGCGGCCCTTTAACGCCGGCAGCAATTCTAAGGCGCGATCGTAAGTCAGCCGGATCGTACTGTCATCGACGGCAGGATCAAGGATCCGCATGTGTTCCATGGGTGTCGGACGGTCAAGCCGCCAGTGCCTGAGGCTCTCATGGCCGCTGCGTAGCCCCTCGATGCCACCCGGGGAGAGGGAGCGCCAGCGGCGCAGGAACATCGGCAGGAATTGGGCCGCAAAGCGGACTTGCTGCGCGGTCGGATCCACCCGGCCACGGCCGCTGATGGCAAGCGTATATCCACCATCGCCGCGGCGGGTTACCGAGACGCGGGCGGTATGCAGTGCATCGGGAAGAATTCCGTCGCCCGGAGCGATGGACAGGATCGACGAGCGGATCGACGCTTGGGGAAACCGGATGCCAAGTTGGCGGCAGAAGGAGGAAGCCCAGGCGCCGCCGGAAAGAATTGCCGTGCCGGTGCGGATCGTACCGTGCTCCGTGACGACGGCGGAAAGTCTCCCGCCCTCCGTCTCGATGCCGCGGGCGGCGCAGTTCTGAAGCACGGTTCCGCCAAGCTTGAGGATCGCGCGCGCGACGGCTGGCGCGGCGCGGGATGGATCAGCTGTACCGTCGCTCGGCGAAAAGACGCCGCCTTTCCAGGCCCGGCCGGTCGCCAGCCCCCGTTCGCCGGCTGCAACACTATCCAGCATATGGGTGGTCACTCCGACGGTGCGGGCGAAATCCCGCCAGCGCGCCCAGCCGGCCAATTCTTCCTCGCTGTTGCTTAGGTAAAGCAGCCCGCAACGTTGAAAACCGGTGTCCTCGCCGCTCTCGCGGGCGAATTTCTCCCATAGATCGATGCTCTTCGTCGCCATGGGCAGTTCACGCGCGTCCCGGTTCTGCTGGCGGCACCAGCCCCAATTGCGGCTGGACTGCTCCGCACCGACGCGACCCTTTTCCACCACGACCACTTTCAAGCCTCTTTTGGCAAGATAATATGCGGTAAAGACTCCGACGATCCCGGCCCCGATGATGACGGCATCGGCCGAGCGGGGAAGTTCATCTGGGCTATCCACAAGCGTGATCGGGGCTGGCATGATTTATCGGTCTCCTGGTCGCACCACCAGCATAACGACTCGTTGGTGGCAAGGGTGCCGCACATGGCGGCTGCGCAGCAGAAGATTCTGTGGCTGTGTATGAATGCCGACGATCGTGCGGAACCCTTTTAGACAGAATGGAATAGACAAGCTTCGCCATGGTGTTAAGCTCGGTTGAGGATTTCCGCAGCATATAATTCCGCCGACTTTTCGGCGCTTATCAGAGAGAAACCTAGATGAAACTCGACAGGATCGACATCAAGATTCTCTATGAGTTGCAGAAGAACGGCCGTATCGCGAATGTCGAGCTGGCCGAGTTGGTGAACCTGTCTCCCAGCCCGTGCCTGATGCGCGTCAAGAAGCTCCAGCAGGAAGGCTATATCGAGGGCTATTCCGCGCAGATCAATGTCGGCAAGCTTGGCCAGACGCTGACCGTTTTTACCGAAATTACCCTGAAAAACCATCGGCAGATCGACTTTGCCCGGTTCCTGGCCGTCGTGGAGAAGATCGATCAGGTGATCGAATGCCATCTGGTGTCGGGTGGTTATGATTATCTCATCAAGTTCGTCACCGCCGGCATTGGCGAATATCAGGGGATCATGGAACGGCTGACCGACATGGATATCGGCATAGACAAATATTTCAGTTTCGTCGTACTGAAATCGCCGATCGTCAAGGCTCATATGCCCTTAACCAGCCTGTTCCCGCTTTAAGATATCCGGTGAAGCGTGCCGATGGTGGCCACAGTCAGCTCTTGCTGTAGGACCTGACCAGTTCCGGATCAAGTTCGAGAGCATCCAGCCAGCCCGGATCGAGCTTGGGGACTGAAGAAAAGAGCAATTTCGAATAGGGATGTTGTGGTGCCTGCAAATGTGCGGGCGTGATCTCCTCGACCTTGCGGCCGCCATACATCACAACGATCTCGTCGCAGACGGCTTCGACCACCGACAGATCGTGACTGATGAAGATATAGGAGAGCAAAAGCTCGCGCTGCAGCTCCTTGAGGAGATCTATGATGGCCGCCGCGACCACCGTATCGAGCGCGGACGTGATCTCATCGCAAATAATGAGCTTCGGTTCGGCGGCAAGCGCGCGCGCGAAGTTGACGCGTTGTTTCTGGCCGCCTGAAAGCTCTTGTGGCCGCCGGTGACGGAGCGAATTTGGGAGATGCACCATGTCGAGCAACTGACCGACGCGAGCCTCCCTCTGTTTGCCTCTCATACCGTGATAGAATGTGAGCGGACGACCGAGGATTTCTTCGATAGACTTCTCCGGATTGAGCGCGGTGTCCGCATACTGGAAAACGATCTGCATTTCGCGCAGCTGGTCGCGGCTGCGCTGCCGGACTGCGCTTGGAAGTTCACGGTTTTCGAAGATGATGGTGCCGGACGAGGCAGGCAGGATGCCTGCAATGGCACGGGCCAGCGTGGACTTGCCACAACCGGATTCGCCGATGATCCCGAGATTGCGACCCTTTTCCACGCTCAGGCTTACCTCATCGACCGCGCGGATCAGCGGCAATCCGTCCCGGTGTTTCGCGCCATAGCCAGCGACCAGGTCCTTGACTTCGAGAAGGACTTTTCTGTCCTTTACCAAAATCTCACCGCCACGCGGCTGGGGCTCGAACGCGGCCAATAGCGCGCGCGTGTAGGGATGCTGGGCACGGGTCAAAATGTCAGCCGTTGTGCCGATTTCCTGCACTTCGCCGTTGCGCAGGACCACGATGCGATCGGCGATCTGGGCGACGACAGCCAGGTCGTGCGACACGTAGATCCCCGAAATACCTCCCTTTTTCATCACTGACTTGAAGGCGCGGAGGACCTCGATCTGGGTGGTGACGTCGAGAGCGGTCGTCGGTTCGTCGAAGATAACAAGCTTCGGGTCACTGATCAGCGCCATGGCGGCAGAGAGGCGCTGCAACTGACCCCCGGAAACCTGGTGGGGATAACGGCTGCCGATCGTCTCGGGATTGGGCAGCGAAAGGGCGCGAAACAATCCAATGGCCTTCTGGCGCGCCTCATGGGCCGGCATCAGCCGATGGATACGGGTGACTTCGATCACCTGATCGATGATGCGCTTGGCGGGGTTGAAAGCCGCCGCAGCGGACTGGGGGACATAGGCGACTTCGGTGCCGCGAATGGCAGCGCGATCACGTTCGCTGAGCGTAACCATGTCCTTGCCGGCGATCCGGACATTGCCGCCGGAAATGCGACAGCCCGCGCGGGCGTAGCCCAAAAGCGTCAGGGCAATCGTGGTCTTGCCCGATCCACTTTCGCCAATGAGGGCCACGATCTCTCCTGGGGCGATGTCCAGGTTCACGCCCTTGATGATTTCGACGCGGCGTCCGGAATCGGTGGTGGCCTCGACCTTCAAATCTCGGATTTCGACGAGGTTTTGCATTCAGGCGCTCCGGTCGCGGATTTTTTGCGGCAGGTTATCGATCAGGAGGTTCACGCTGATCGTGAGGCTTGCGATGGCCAAAGAGGGAGCAATGACGGCGGGGGCGCCGAATGGCAAACCGCCGATGTTTTCATGCACGAGTGCCCCCCAATCCGCATAAGGCGGCTGTACGCCGAGGCCAAGGAAGGAAAGACCTGACAGCAGCAACACGATGAAGACGAAGCGCAGGCCGAGATCGGCAAGCACGGGGCCGGTGATGTTCGGCAGGATTTCCGAGCCGATGATGTAGAGGATTCCTTCGCCGCGCGTGCGCGCCACCGTGATGTAATCCATCGCATGAATGTTGACGGCGAGCGCGCGGGCGAACCGATAGGCGCCAGGCGTATAGATAACGGCTAGCGTGACGATCAGCACGTTGATGGACGAACCGACCGCTGCAACCACGACCAGGCCCGACAGCTTGCCTGGAATGGAGTTCATCGCATCGAGAAAACGGCTGAGCGCCGCATCAAACCAGCCGCCGACGACTGCCGCCGTCATGCCCAGGACGATGCCTGAGAAGCAGGCGATAGATACGGCGGCAAGCGAGATGCCTACCGTGTAGCGGGCGCCCATCAGAATCCGGGAAAGCATATCGCGACCGAGATAGTCCGAGCCGAGCCAGAATCTGCTGCTGATCGCGCCGAAATAATCCTCGTCAACGATCTCGCCAACCGGGTGGGGAATGATATGCGGCGCGATGAGCGCCATGATCCCCCAGAACAGAATGATGGAAAGGCCGATCATTCCAACCCAGCTGAAACGGTAACCGAACTTTTGGAAAAGAGGGATGGAAGAGGACATGATCAACGCAGCCTCGGATTGGCAAGGATGGCAATGATGTCTGCAAGTGTGATCAGGCTGAGATAGCCGACGCAGAAGATCATGGCGCAGGATTGGATGAGCGGCAGGTCGCGGGTTGCCACTCCATCAACCATCAGCTTGGCAATGCCTGGATAGTTGAAGATGGTCTCCACGATAATGACGCCGCCGACGAGATAGGACAGGGACAAGGCGACCGCATTGACGATCGGGCCAATCGCGTTTGGCAAGGCATGGCGCAGTACCATACGAGGGCGTGAGGCGCCCTTGAGAAGGGCCGTCTCGACATAGGGCGTGTTGATCGTATCGATGACGGCCGCGCGGGTCATACGGATCATCTGCGCCGCGACAACGAAAGTCAGGCTGATCACCGGCATGGCGTAGACCTTGAGAAGCTGCCAGACGGACGTGACATCATTGGCAAAAGAAAGCGCCGGCAGCCATTTGAGATAGACCGAGAAGATCAAAACGGCCAAGGTTGCCACCATGAATTCCGGGATCGAGATGACGCCGATGGTAAGGATTGTCACCAACCGGTCGTAGAGCGAACCGCGAAACATCGCCGCCGTGATGCCGAGTGTCAGTGCAAGCGGCACGGAGAACAGGGCCGTGATGCCGGCAAGTCGCATCGTATTGACGAAGCGGCCGCCGATCAGGTCCGCAACTGCGACATTGTTGACGTAGGAGGTTCCAAGATCACCACTCATGAGCCCACTAAGCCAGTGCAGGAAGCGCAGGAAGGCGGGTTGATCGAGATGCATGGCGTTGCGCAATCCGGCGACGGCTTCCGGCGTTGCCGCTTGGCCGAGCAGAATGGTCGCGGTATCACCTGGCAGCATCGCGGTGGCAAAAAAGACCGCAAAAGACACGATCAGAAGTGTCAGGGCAGCAATCAACAGCCGAACCGTGATGAGATTGAGTACATAAGCGCTCAAGAATAGGCTCCCTGCTGGACAGAGTTGAACATGATGGACAATACCGCGGGGCGAAAAGCTGGTATATGTCGGTCCGCCATGAACGAGGATGGCAAGGTGCCGTGACAACACCCGCCATCCCTGCGCTTATCAGGCATCCAGCCAGACATATTCGGCGAATGCGTAACCCATCTGGCCACCCAGCGGGTTGGCTTCCAGGCCCTTCAGGTTACCCGAGAGGGCGTCCACATTGGACAGAAAGACCGGGATCACTGTGCCGGCTTCCTCGGAGATCATGACCTGCATTTCGTCATAGATCGCCTTGCGCTTTGCCTGGTCGAGAAGACCGCGAGCCTCCAACAGCATCCCGTCGAACTTCTTCGACTTGAACTGGCTTTCGTTCCACGGTGCGTCCGACGAATAAAGCAGCGAGAACAGGATGTCGGGCGTAGGGCGCGGGTTGATGTTGCCGAAATGCACGGGCGCTTTCAGCCAGTAATTCGACCAATAGCCGTCGGACGGCACGCGCTGGACGTCGAGTTTCATGCCGATCTCGGCACCTGCCTGCTGAACCAACGTAGCCATGTCGACCGAGGCAGTTGCAGCATCGGAAGCGACGACGGGGATGGACTGGCCAATCACCCCAGCCTTTTCGAAATGGAACTTCGCTTTTTCAGGATCATAGGCCTTCGGTTTGAGTTCAGCATTATAGTAGATGCTGGCAGGCGAAATAGGCTGATCGTTGGCCAGTTCAGCCAGGCCGCGCATGACCGATTTCTGGATCTGCTCGCGGTTGATCAGGTACTTCATGCCGGCCACGAAATCAGCCTTGTTACCCGGCTCCATGTCGAGACGCATGTTGAGATTGGTATAATTGCCGGATGTCGTCTGTGAAAGGGCGAAACCGGGCTGGCTTTCCACCAGCTTCATCGAACGGGGCTTGATGGATGCCGCCAGTTGAATATCTCCGGAGAGAAGCGCGTTGACCCGGGCATTGTCGTCGCTGATGGCGAAATACTCGAAGGAATCGATATATGGCCCTTTGGGTTTGAAGTAGTTGGGATTCTTGACGGCAATGGACTTCACACCTGGCTCAAAGCTCTCGAGCTTGAAGGGGCCTGTCCCGATGCCCTTGGAAAAGTCTGTCGTGCCGTCCTGAACGATCATGAAGTGGTGCATCGACAGGATGGTCGGCAGGTCGGCATTGGGGTGTGCCAGAGTGATCTCTACAGTCAGCGGGTCAACACCCTTGACGCTGGTGATCTGCTTGGCGATCGAGTTTACCTTGGAGCCGACATCGGGATTGAGATGCCGCATCAGCGAAAAGACGACGTCTTGCGAGGATAGTGTCTTGCCATCATGAAAGGTGACGCCGGAGCGTAGCTTGACAGTCCAGACCTTGGCATCCGAGCTTTCGATGCTCTCCGCAAGCTCCATCTGGGTGGTGCCGCTCTTGTCAAGGAAGCTCAGGCGATTGTAGAGCGCGCAGCAGCGCACATAATCCGTCGAGAGCGAGGCCTTGGCCGGATCCAGCGTGTCGGCGGTCGATGACGACCAGCCTGCCGCCTTGATTTGTCCGCCCGACTTTGGCGTGGCCGCGTAGGCGTTGGTGGCACGCCCTAGAATTGTCCCGCCAGCCGTGAGCGCGATGCCCCCAGCCACCAGCATTTGAAGAAGCTCACGGCGCGTGGCGCCGCGGCGAATGGCGTTTTCTACCATCGCGTCGTCCGACGGTGTCCAATTGAGAGTTTTATCGTTCATGTTATTCCCCTTTTTTGTCGTCTGGTCTATCGGCTGCCTGTCTTGAAGCAGGCTTGGCTCGTCTTTGGAAATCGACGGTCAACTCCGTGCTGAAGCCGTGGCATCGGCGAGCGCGGCCATTGAGGTAAAGTGGTAGTCCGGCTTGGTGAACGCGGCCGGTTCGATCGTGCCGCCATAGCCCTGCAACGCATGGCGCCGCTCGATCCAGCAATTGGTCAAGCCCAGCTCCCGCGAGACGCCGATATCGTGATACTGGCTCTGAGCCACGTGCAGGATGTCATTTTTGCTCGCGCCTTCACCCGAGACGAAATCGAAGACATGCTGGAAAAAGGCCGGATCGGGTTTCTCGGTACCGGTATCGTCGACGGTGAAAGCAGCATGGAAGGGGTTGCCGAGCTCCGCGGAGAAATGGTCGAACGCCCAGCGGCGGGCATTCGTCATGGCGATCAGCCGGTAGTCGCGGGCAAGCCGCGCCATGGCTTCGGCGCTGTCGGGAAAGGCTTTCCAATTTTTGGCAGAATCGCGCAGGCGTTCGCCATAGGCCTTGTCGACGGGCAGGCCGAGCTTCGGAGCAATGGCGAGGTAGACACGGACGAGATCGTCCGGGAACAGATCGGCGTCATCAAAATACCGGGCTGCGCGATAGAGGCTGAGCGTTTCCTCACCATCAATAATCACGCCGGCCTCGGCTGCGATGTCGTTGAGGCAGGAGGTCAACCCGCCTTCGAAATCGATCAGCGTTCCGACGACGTCGAAACTCATATATTTGAACTCACGCAGAGATTTGCTCAATTTCATATCCCAGTTTCGAACATGTTCGGCATCCGCCCCGGCGATTGACGAAAGATTATGCTGTTCCCTGAGCCCGCGTTCCTCCGGGCTCTTTGTTGAGGCCCCAACAAGGTACAGGGCCTTTGATTTCTTCGATCTTGGCGTTTTGATCCGGATTGTTTGCGCCGAATCGATGGCACGGCGCGGCACAAAATTCTAAAATGCAGCACTCCGCGGTATTTTGAGAGCACCTGCCCGGCGCCGTCAGTCCTTCAACGCCCGGCGGACATCCGGATCCTCCAGCGTCTGGTCAAGTGTATCGACCGTCCGTTCCAGAATGGCGTCGATATCCTGATCGGTGCAGCAGAGCGGAGGGGCATAACCCAGCACGCCGTTGGCGAAGGCGCGGACTATCAGTCCATTGTCCCAGGCGCGGTCAAAGATGCGACGCGAGGCCTGCGCTTCGGCAGGCAGAGGTGTTTTTGTCTTTTTGTCCGAGACCAGTTCGATCGCCGCCAACATGCCCCGGCCGCGCACGTCGCCGACTAAGGGGTGATCCCGCAGTGCCTCAAGACCCGCCATCAGCCGCGCGCCGGCTTTTATCCCGTTTTCCAGCAACCCGTTTTCGTAAAGCTTGAGGACTTCGAGGCCAACGGCGGCGCTGACGGGATGGGCCGAGTATGTATAGCCGTGGCCAACCGCGGATGCGCCGGCGCTATCGGCAATCACCTGATAGACATGATCCGCCATGAAAACCGCACCCATGGGCACGTAGCCTGACGTCAGACCTTTGGCGGTCGTCATGAAATCGGCAACGATCCCGTCGTCCGAGCAGGCGAACAGGGGCCCGGTACGGCCAAAGCCGGTGATGACTTCGTCGGCGACGAAAAGGATGTCGAGTTCCCGGCAGAGATCACGCATGGCCTTCATCCAGCCTTTCGGCGGGACGATGACGCCGCCGGAACCCTGGATAGGCTCGGCATAAAAGGCTGCCACCCGGTCGGGGCCTATAGCCTCGACCTTGGCGCGCAATGCTGCAAGCGATGCTTCAATGATGGACGTCGCATCGTCCCCGGCCGGGTTGCGGTAGGGATAGGGGGACGGGATTTTGTGTTGCCAGTCGAACGGAATACCGAAACCGGCATGAAAATTGGGAAGTGCTGTCAGGCCAGCGCCGACCGTCGAGGAGCCATGGTAGCCCTGCTCGATCGAGATGAACTGGTCGCGCTGCGGTCGACCCTTGGCGATCCAGTAATAGCGGATGAAGCGGACTGTGCTGTCGATGGCGTCCGAACCGCCAAGGGTGAAATAGATATGGTTGAGATCGCCAGGGGCGCGGTCGGCAAGCTCTGAGGCAAGTCGGATCGCCGGTTCGCAGCCGAGGCCGAAATAAGCCGTTGCATAAGGCAGTTCACGCATCTGACGCGCTGCGGCCTCGACGATCGAATCATGACCGTAGCCCGCGTTGACGCACCACAGGCCAGCGAAACCGTCGATAAGCTGACGGCCGGACGCGTCGGTAACTGTTGCTCCCTTGGCAGACGCGAGAACACGAACGCCTTGCTGCTCATGGCCGCGATAGGAGGCAACCGGATGGATGAGATGCGCGCGATCAAGCGCGATGAGGGAATTGTTGTACATGGATATCTCCGGATCAGCCTAGAGCCTGATTGGCAAGGGCAAAGGTGGTAACCGTCGGTGCGACGGCCGGGATGATGGCTGGGCGTGCCATGGCGATCCCGCCGCCGACATGAGCGAGGCCCTGATCGGCGAGCCATGGGGCAAGTCCGGTTCCGGCGCCGGTATCGACGCGCAGGAAGGCACCTTGCCGCCGGCTCATGAAGTGCAGGACGAGTGCCCTGGCATCATCGAGATTGGAAGCGACGGCGGGGCCGATAACCTCCCCCCGGCCGAAGGGGCGGATGGCGGCAAATGCCGATACCTGGCCGTCGTGGCGGATCACCGCGAATTCGCCGATCTCGGCAAGCCTGCGCATGAGGTCGGCGCGGTCGGCGCCGTAGGCCTGCCGGTCGAGGCTCGCAATGGTGGGGAGATCACGTGCGGTTGCAGCCTGCGTATGTTCAGGTGCTGCGATGCTGCCAGCAATGCCTTGCTGCTGGACGATCGTGCCGGTTTCCCGGAAGCCCAGCCTTTCATAGAGCGGTAATCCTTCCGCGGTGGCGACAAGGCGCAAGGGGCGATCACCAGCATGCGCCATGGCGGCATCCATGAGCCGCCGTCCAAGGCCGCGTCCGCGCATACCCTCATCGACGATCACCATATTTATCGTTGCGCAGTCCTGGCCGTAGGGCGTGAGAAGGATGGTGCCGGCAACTTCGCCGGTGCCATTGACGGCTACGAAACCCTCGCTCAGCGCGAGAACGAGCCGCCAGTCATCCATGCGATGCGGCCAGCCGGCCTGACGGGATAGCCTGAGGGCACCATCAAGATGTTCCGGCCTGAAAGACACAATGGCGGTGTCGACAATCTGCATGGGCAATACCTTCGTTTCCTGACCACCAGTGTTACGGGCAAAGCGCCGGAAGATTATCTGAAGGCAGCACCAGCCGCGATATCTTTAGCCGTAGCAGCAGGCGACCGCCGCATCTTATGCCGTGAGGGTGATCCGGCAGCGTCGGCATAACGGCCTTCACATGCCCCCAACGCGACCAACCTCCGCAACCAAATACCAAACGGGACAGGTGACACGAAACTTTCTGCTTTCAAATCTTGCAATTCGGTCGGTACGGCTAGCGCAAGCAGATCTATGATCCAAACATCACAGTCCGGCTCCAGGGCCTGCCCCAATCGAGGATCATGCGCATGACGACTTTCCGCCCGAAATACATCACCTTCGACTGCTATGGGACCTTGACCCATTTCCAGATGGCGGAAGCCGCGCGCGACCTCTACGCGAGTCTGCTGGACGAGCCCAGGATGCAGGAGTTCATCAAGAATTTCGCCGCCTATCGGTTCGATGAGATTCTGGGCGATTGGAAGCCTTATGACGAGGTGGTTCACAATTCGCTGGAGCGAACCTGCAAACGCAATGCTGTTGCTTTCAAGGACGAGGACGCCCGGTTTGTCTATGAGCGCGTACCGACCTGGGGGCCGCATGCGGATGTGCCGGCCGGTCTTGCAAGGGTCGCCAAGGAAATTCCGCTCGTCATCCTGTCCAACGCCATGAATTCGCAGATCATGTCCAATGTCGAAAAGCTCGGGGCACCGTTCCATGCCGTCTATACGGCCCAGCAGGCCCAGGCCTACAAGCCGCGTTTCCAGGCTTTCGAATACATGTTCGACATGTTGGGGTGCGGCCCGGAGGATATCCTGCATTGCTCCTCCTCCTTCCGCTACGATCTGATGTCGGCCCATGATCTCGGTATCAAGAACAAGGTCTGGGTCAATCGCGGCCATGAACCGGCCAATCCCTATTACGGCTATGTGGAGATCGCCGATATTTCCGGCCTGCCGGGCGTCGTCGGGCTTTAAGGAAAGGCAAAATCCATGAAATACCTGTCCTATTGGCACGATACAGCAGCCGGATTCGAAGGCGCTCGGGGGGCACCGATCGATGGTCATTATGACGTCGCGGTGATCGGTGGCGGCTTTACCGGCCTCAGCGCGGCGCGGCAGCTTGCCAAGGCCGGGACAAAGGTGATCGTGCTGGAGGCGCAGACCGTCGGCTACGGCGCGTCGGGGCGTAACGGCGGCCATCTCAACAATGGTCTTGCGCATGGCTATCTGGCGGCAAAGGAAGAACTCGGCAAGGAACGCGCCATCGCGCTCTATCGTGCGCTCGACGCCTCCATCGACACGCTCGAGGCGATCATCGCCGAGGAGGGTATCGACTGTAATTTCCGCAGGGCCGGCAAGCTGAAGCTTGCCTCCAAGTCGCAGCATTTCGAAAGTCTTGCGAGGAATTTCGAGGCCCTGCATGCCGAAGCGGATCCGGATACGGCTCTGCTTACCCCCGCTGATCTCAAGGATGAGGTCGGCTCGCCTTTCCACGGCGCCATGCTGTCGAAGAAGAGCGCGATGATGCATATGGGGCGCTACGTCGTTGGCCTCGCCGCGGCCGCAAGCCGGAGGGGCGCTGTCATCGCCGAGAAGGCAGCGGTAAAGGAGCATCTTCAGACGGACGGAAGGCATGTGCTGAAGACTGCAAGGGGCATCGTGAGCGCTGATCAGGTTATGGTCGCGACCGGCGCTTATACCACTTCGAATTTCGGCTACTTCCGGCGTCGCATCATCCCGGTCGGAAGTTTCATCATCGCCACACGGCCGCTGACCGATGCCGAGGTCGCTGCGACCATGCCGGGCAACCGCACCTGTGTGAACTCGATGAACATTGGAAATTACTGGCGGCTTTCGCCGGACAACCGGCTGATCTTCGGCGGTCGGGCGCGTTTTTCGGCCACGTCCGACCAGCGTTCAGATGCCCGGAGCGGCGCGATCCTGCGCGAAAACCTCGTGCGGATATTCCCACAGCTTGCCAATGTGGAGATCGACTATTGCTGGGGCGGGCTGGTCGACATGACCAAGGACCGCTTCCCGCGCGCCGGATATCACGATGGAGTGTGGTACGCGATGGGGTATTCCGGCCATGGCGCACAGCTTTCCACCCATCTGGGCATGACGATTGCCGATGCCATGCTGGGACGGCCTGACCAAAATCCGCTTAAGGATCTCGACTGGCCAGTGGTTCCGGGGCATTTCGGCACCCCCTGGTTCCTGCCTTTGGTCGGACTTTATTACAAGGCGCTCGACCGGTTTCAGTAAGGCTGCCCACTTTCCAGGTGGGTGTGTTACGGCAGCGAAAAGGGGGTGTTTTGGGTGCCCCCTTTTTCATTCTGGCGGATGGCTCAGGCGAGCCCGGCCATGTGGAAGGATTTCATCTCCAGATATTCCTCGATGCCTGCCCTCGCACCTTCGCGTCCAAGTCCGGATTGCTTGATGCCGCCAAAGGGGGCGACCTCGGTGGAGATAGCGCCGGTGTTGAGGCCGACCATCCCGAATTCAAGCGCCTCTCCGACACGCCAGGCGCGCTTCAGGCTCTCCGTGTAGAAGTAGGCGGCAAGTCCAAAGGGCGTACCGTTTGCAATCGCCAACGCCTCGTCTTCGCTTTCGAAGCGGAAGAGCGGCGCGACCGGGCCGAAGGTTTCCTCACTGGCAAGCACCATGTCCGTGGTGGCGCCGGTCAGGACAATCGGGGTGGTATATTGCCGGCCAGACGGCAGGTCTGCCCCGCGGGCGATGATTTTTGCACCCTTTGCGACGGCATCCTCGACATGACGGTTGATCTTGGCGATAGCCGCTTCGTTGATCATCGGCCCGATCGAGACGCCGGCTTCGGTGCCGGGACCGACCTTCATGGCATTGACGCGGGCGGCGAGTTTTGCGGCAAAGGCCTCGTAGACGCCGGCCTGCACGAGCAGGCGGTTGGCACAAACACAGGTCTGGCCGCCATTGCGGAACTTCGAGGCGATCGCACCCTCGACGGCAAGGTCGAGATCAGCGTCGTCGAAGACGATGAACGGCGCATTGCCGCCGAGCTCAAGCGAAAGCCGTTTCACGCTGTCGGCCGCGCCGCGCATCAAAAGCGATCCGACACGGGTAGATCCGGTGAAGGAAATTTTCCGGACTGTCTCGTTTGCCATGATCTCATTGCCGATATCCGCCGGCATGCCGGTGACGATGTTGATCACGCCGGCCGGAATGCCTGCCTTTTCGGCGAGCCAGCCGATTGCCAGTGCGGAAAATGGGGTAAATTCAGAAGGCTTGATGACGACGGTGCAGCCGGCGGCAAGGGCCGGGGCCACCTTGCGGGTGATCATCGCGTTCGGGAAATTCCACGGGGTGATGATGCCGCAGACGCCAACCGGCTCCTTCAGCACGATGATCCGCCGGTCCGATGTGGGTGAGGGGATGGTGTGGCCCTCAATGCGCCGGGCCTCTTCGGCAAACCATTTGACGAAGGAGGCGCCGTAGCGGATTTCGCCGCGGGCCTCTTCAAGCGGCTTGCCCTGTTCTGTGGTCAGGATCAGCGCGAGATCTTCGATGTGCTGGAGCATCAGCGCATGCCAAGCTTCCAGCAGTGCAGCCCGCTCGGCATGCGTCTTCTTCTTCCAGGCGCCATAGGCGGCGGATGCCGCTTCGATCGCCGCGCATGTCTCAAGGGCGCCCATATCCGGCACTGTGCCGACCACTGTCTGGGTGGCGGGGTCAATCACATCGACCGTGCTGCCTGATGCCGCCGGGGTCCATTGACCACCGATCAAAGCCTGCTGGCGAAAAAGGTTGGGTTCTTTCAAAGTCTGCATTTTTCTGTCTTTCCCAGGGATGTCACAGAGCGGCGAGAACAGCGGCCGTGATGGCATCCGTCCGGTCCTTGCCCGGAACAGTACCTATGCCGCTGGCGGTCGTGCGTTCGATCGCGGCCATGATGGCGGTGGCGGCATCAGATTCACCCAGATGGTCGAGCATCATCGCGCCGGACCAGATTGTGGCGATCGGGTTGGCGATGCCGAGATGAGCGATGTCAGGCGCAGAACCATGCACCGGCTCGAACATCGAGGGTACGCTCTTGTCCGGATTGATGTTGGCGGAAGCGGCAAAGCCGAGCCCTCCCTGGATGGCGGCGCCCAGATCGGTGAGGATGTCGCCAAAAAGGTTGGAGGCGACGACCACATCGAGCGACTCTGGAGCCATGACCATGCGCGCGGCCATGGCGTCGATATGGTAGCTGGTGACCACAACATCCGGGTATTCGGCGGCCAACTCGCGGGTCACGTCGTCCCAGAACACCATCGAATATTTCTGCGCGTTCGACTTCGTCACCGAGGCGAGCTTTCCGCTGCGGGCACGGGCCTGATCGAAGGCGAAACGCAGGATGCGTTCGACGCCGGTACGGGTGAAAATAGCGGTTTCGACCGCCACCTCGTCGGCAGTGCCGTTATGAATGCGACCGCCGGCGCCGGAATATTCGCCCTCAGTGTTCTCACGGATGCAGAGAATGTCGAAAGCGTCCGCCTTGAGCGGGCCCTGAACGCCCGGCAGCAGGCGATGGGGGCGAATATTGGCGTATTGAACGAAATTCTTGCGGATCGGCAGCAAGAGACCATGCAGCGAGACCGAATCAGGCACCTGTGCTGGCCAACCGACCGCGCCGAGCAGGATGGCGTCGAACCCGCGTAGCGTCTCGATGCCATCCTGGGGCATCATTGCGCCGGTTTCCTTATAGAAGGCGCAGGACCATGGAAACGCGGTGCCCTGGAGGGCAAAGCCGGCCGTACCGGCAGCCTTCAGCAGCACCGACCAGGCGGCTGCGGTGACATCGCGGCCGATGCCGTCGCCGGGCATAAGCGCAATCCTGTGGGTTTTCATGGCGGTTAGGTCCTTAAAGGCTGATCAAGACGCTCTTGCTCTTGCGGTTGGCGTGAAAGGCCTCGCGGCCAAGATCCTTGCCGATGCCCGATTGCTTGTAGCCGCCGGTCGGCAGGATATGGTCGCGCGAGCGGCCATAGCGGTTGACCCAGACGGTTCCGGCCTGAAGGCGACGGGTGAGTCGGACCGCCCGGGAGAGGTCGCGGGTGAAAAGCCCGGCGGCTAGTCCGTAGGTAGGGTGTTCGGCCAACGACAGTGCCTCTTCCTCTTCCCGGAAGGTCTGGAGCGTGAGCACCGGCCCGAAAATCTCTTCAGTGACGGCCGGCGATACCGCATCGACACCGGCAATGAGCGTCGGCGTGTAGAAATAACCAGGTGCATCCATCGGCGTGCCGCCGGCAAGGCATTCGCCGCCGGCGGCAACGGCGGCCGAGACGATTGAATGGATACGCTGGCGCTGTCTGTCCGAAATGATCGGCGAATACTGTGCTGCCGCGTCCCAGGTCGGCAGGGGATGGACGGCAGTCATGTGACGCAGGATCGCCTCGACAAGCGGCGCTGCAGCGCGCTCCTCGACGATGAGGCGCGAACCGGCGACGCAGGCCTGTCCCGCATTGCTGATGATGCTGGTGGCAATCGCTGCCGCCGCCTTTTCAAGATCGGCATCGGCGAAGACAAGCTGCGGGCTTTTGCCACCGAGTTCCAACGTTATCGGCTTGATGCCTGTACGGGCGACGTTCTCCATGATCGCGGAACCGGCGCGGGTGGATCCCGTGAAGCTGACCTTCGCGATATCCGGATGCCCGGTGATTGCATTGCCGGTGATCTGGCCATCGCCCAGCACGACATTGATCAGTCCGGCCGGCAGACCGGCACGCACGGCGAGTTCGGCAAGATAGATGGCGGAAAAGGGGGTCATTTCGGAGGGCTTCAGCACCACGGCATTGCCGGCGGCGAGCGCCGGGCCGAGCTTCCATGCCGCCATGGAGATGGGGAAATTCCAGGGCGTGATGGCGCCGACCACCCCATAGGGCTCGGTCAGGATCATGCCGAGATTGCCGTCGTCGGTCGGCACGAGGTCACTGCCTTCCTTGTCGGAAAATTCGGCGAAAAACCGGATCTGCTCGGCCGAAACGGCGATGTCGCCTGCGACGAGATGGCCAACGGGACGGGTGGAGGAAAGAGCCTCCAGCCTCGCCAGCGTGGCGGCCTCCTGTTCGATCATGTCCGCCCAGCGGTGCATCACATTCAGCCGGTCACGCGGCCGAACCCCGCCCCAGTTGCTTGTTTTCAGGGCGGCGTTGGCGGTCTCTATCGCACGATCGACGAAATCCGCATCGGCGAGCGGGCAACCGGCATAGTTTTTTCCATCAGAGGGACGATGCATGGCAATGACGCCATCTGCCGGGACGAGGCGATCTCCTATAAAATGCCCGATGGGTAGGGATAGGCTGTCTGGCTCGAAACTCAGGGTCATTTGAGAATACCTCGGATCGCTGTTTCGCGATGTTAGCGGATCGGCGGAAGTAACATGATCTGATCGCGACCGGGTGACGGCGGAAAAAACCGTTTTGCAGCCGTTGGGCAGCTTATTCTTCGGCGCTCCATCTGGCGGGCAGCGACGGGGCGTGGATGGCCGCCGCTGCCCGCGCATTCAGGCCGTCACGTAGATCTTGCGAACGGTCTCGATTGTCTTCCATGTTCCGACGAAACCGGGCTTCATGACAAAGCTGTCACCGGCCTTATAGGTCACCGGCTCGCCGCCCTTCGGTGTGATTTCCACGACACCGGAGAGGATATGGCAGAACTCGAAGGTCTCGCCCTTGATCGAGTGGGTAAGTCCGGGTGTGGCCTCCCACACACCAGTATGGATCGTCTCGTTGCGAGCGGCGTCCTGCGCCCAGGTCTTGAAGCTGGGATTTCCGGAGATCAGCCGTTCAGGAGCCGGAACGCCGTCGCGCGGTGCAAATGAAGGGTTGGGGTCGATGGTTTTGAGAAGTGTCATGGTTTTCCTTTCGGGTTGGAACTTCAGTATCCGCGGCCGCGGTTGACAAGGCCGACCGGATCGAGACCGGCCCGCAAGCGCTTGATATTGTCGATGACGGCGCGGGCGGCGGTGTGCGGCTGGGTGACGCTTGCCACATGGGGGGTCAGCAGGACGCGGGGATGGCTCCAGAACGCATGGCCGGGCGGAAGCGGTTCGGGATCGGTTACATCGATTACGGCGCTGGAAAGCTGCCCATTGTCGAGGGCTGCGATGAGGTCTTGGTGGTTAAGTTGTGGTCCCCGGCCTGCATGGACAAGGCCGGCGCCTCGAGGAAGGCGGGCGAAGATATCCGCATTGAGGAAGCCTCGTGTTTCGTTCGTTAGCGGCAACAGGCAGATAAGAATGTCGGTTACCGATAACATGTTCGTCAGAGCACTGTCTCCGGCGTGGCATGTCACGCCCTCAATCTCGTGCTGCGAGCGGCTCCAGCCCGAAAGCTGGAAACCGAAGGGTTTCAGCCGCTCAAGCACGGCCTGGCCAAGCATGCCAAGGCCGAGGACGCCGACGTGCCGCTCGGACGCCTGTATCGGGGGAAGGGCTCGCCAGACCCCATCGCGCTGCTGGCACACATAGGCCGGTAGGTCGCGGTGGAGGGAGAGGACAGCGAGAGTCGCATATTCCTGCATCATGCGCACGATGCCTTCTTCCACCATGCGGACCACCTTCACATGGTCAGGCACGTCGGCGACGCGGAACTGGTCAACGCCGGCGCCGATGGAAAACAGCACCTCAAGATTGCCATAGCGTGGGATGTCTTCTGGAACAGTCCATGTGATGAGATAGCGCACGGAATCCGGATCGACCGCTGCAGGGTCCATGGAGAAAGGCAAATCCGGCAAATCGCGCGCGAAAACCGCCTGGAAGATGGCACCACGGCGCGCATCGGAGTGAAAGAGAAAGGTCATGGAGGAATCCGTTTGCAATCGGTCTGGACGTCAGGCGCAACAATGCTTGCCCAAGGTCTCGATCATGGTCTGGCAGGCGGAAAGCTCGCTGGCCAGGATGTATTCATTCGGCTTGTGGGCGCGGTCAATGTCGCCGGGGCCACAGATGATGGCATCGATGCCGGCTGCCTGAAAAAGCCCCGCTTCGGTGCCATAACTGACGGCAGCGAGAGGTTCCTGCCCGGTGAGTTCCGTTAAAAGATTGGCGAGAGCTGTGTGGCACCCCAGTGAGAGGGCCGGATAGGCGCTGAGTTCCTCCCATTCGACGCAGATTCCCGATGTCTGCAAAGCCTCGGCGGCGCTGCGGATCGGCGCCAGGAGGGTAGCGGGATTGATGCCCGAAATTGCCCGTGCCTCGACATCCAGGGTGCAGTGATCGGGAATGATGTTGAGTGCCTGGCCACCCCGGATCAAGCCAGCCTGCAACGAGGAATAGGGCGGTTCGAAGGTCTGGTCGAATGGCCCGCTGGCAAGATCATGTGCTTTCGATACCGCCGCCTGCAACACACTTGCCATGGCGTGAACCACATTCACGCCGAGATCCGGCCGGGAGGAATGGCCGGAGCGGCCCCTGAGCGTGACGCGGGCCGCGGCCTTGCCCTTGTGCGCGAGGACTGGCCGCATGCCGCTCGGCTCGCCGATGACCGCGCCCAGCGGTGCTGCGCAAAGCTCGGGCAATCGGGCCAGGAGATGGGGCACGCCGCGGCAACCGGCTTCTTCATCATAGGAGAATGTGAGATGAATCGGCCGCACAAGCGGCGAGGCCGCCAGCGAGGGAAGTGCCGCGAGCGTCGCAGCCAGGAACCCCTTCATATCGGTGGTGCCGCGGCCATAAAGTTTTTCTCCGTCGCGCCGCAAGGTGAACGGATCGCTGCTCCAACCCGCCTCGTGTGCGGGCACCACGTCCATGTGACCCGAAAGAACGTAGCCGGCATTATCCGAAGGGCCGATAGAGGCAAACAGGTTGGCTCTGTCGCCCTCTGGGCCGGGAAAAAGATGGGCGGTGATGCCCAACCCGTCGAGATAAGACCTGATCCACTCGACGATCGCGCCATTCGGCGTGCCGACGACGGAAGGTATGTTCACGAGCGCTTTCAGAATGTCGGCGGCTTGCATTGCGCTGTCCTCAAGGGCTTTCAATATCGGTTCGGTATCGTGACTGGTACTGTTGGAAGATTAAGGGTGAACGGCGCGAATGGCTGCCGAATGAGCCATTCATACGGTCAATTCTTGCGCCATGACGCGTGATAGAAGCGGAATGTTCCGCAATGGTTGGCTACGATATGGCCAGGTGCAACCGACAGGAGCACCGCGAGGGCCGGGGATCGAACGATGGATTTGAAAGTGCCGGAGACATTGCGTGTGCACGCATTCCAACTGCGTTTGGCCGGCGTGGCTGATGTCGATCTGGAACAACTACACGCCCTGTCTATCGCGGTCGGGTGGCCGCACCGGGCCGAGGACTGGCAATATCTGCGCGAAGTCGGTCATGGGTTCGTCGCTCTGGACGATATCGGCCGTGTGTTGGGCTCTGTCATGTGGTTTCCGCATGGACAGCATTTTGCGACCCTGGGTATGTTGATCACGTCACCGCGTCTTCAGGGCAACGGAACAGCGAAATGGCTGATGCAGCGTGTTATGGCGGAGTGCCGCGGCATGCGTTTTCGACTGAACGCCACCCGTGCGGCACGCCGGCTGTACCGCTCGCTGGAGTTCGTCGCGCAGCGGACGGTGTTCCAGTCCCAAGGCGAGGTCCACTTGCCGCCTGGCATAAATGAGCCGCCGCCAGCCGGACACGAGATCAGACAGCTCCGGAGAGCTGACCTCGATGCGCTGGTCGCCGTCGATGCATCCGGCTTTGCCGTTTCCCGGCCTGTCCATCTTGCCCGATTGTTCGAGAACTCGCTCTGTTACGGACTTTTCAAAGGCAATACGCTGCGGGCCTATTCCATGAGCCGCTCCTTCGGGCGGGGACATGTGCTGGGTCCGATAGCGGCGTTTTCTCCAGACGACGCGATTGCGGTTGCACGACCCCATCTCGCCGCGCACGACGGCAGGTTCCTGCGAGTTGATAGCCACGTCGAAACGGGTGATTTTGCGAGCTTTATCCAGCAATGCGGCCTTTCGATCTACGACACCGTGACGACGATGACACGCGGCGAAGACGTCGACTACGGGACCGGCGACAGCAATCAGCCGATGCTTTTCGCGCTGGCGTCACAATCATTGGGATGAAAGGGATCGAGCTTCAAGTATCGATGGGGATTGCGGGCGTCGGGGGCAGGCTTCGACTGGTGGCATACACGAATCCGAGAGTGCCGAGCAACTCGCCGCGTAGCTCGGCATGGAGCTCGCTCCCGCTGTAAGGACGATCTCGCCGATGAATGAGCGCTGGCAGTCCGGTAAGAAACGTGGCAACGCACGGGCAGCTGCATTGTACAGCCATGGCGGAGTTATCCGCCTGTCGCGGGGGGCGCTCGAAAAACGTCTGCGTGATAAAGATGCCGCTGTTCCTTGGCAATGGCATCGAGCCCTTCCCGCTCCTGAAATGTCAGCAATTCGCTTTCATCCCCTGCAACCACGAGAGCGCCTGCTCTGCTTTGGCGATATCCTGATGCCGCTGGCGATGATCCCCGCGTCGGAACAGTCATGCCCGGAATCCCGGGTTTTCGCCGCCAACCTCCCAAGACTGAGCCGTACCGTTGAATTTGGCGATCCGATGGTGATCGCCACTGATCAGATCCTTGGGTCGTCGAAAACCTGGCCTGGGCAGCGCTTGCCGTTCCTCAATAATCTTTTGGCCCCACTATTGGGTATCAATAGCGAGGTGGTAGCGCGTATAGCGCCGTTCTCCTGTTCTGGTCAGGCCGCCGATTTCGACCAGCTCGTGCAGATCACGCGTGGCGGTTGTGCGCGATGCCATGGGCGCGAAACCAGTTGCCGCTGTCATCTCCATATTCGTAAGCAAACCGCACCGCGATCCGGTCGCCGGCATGGGCTCAGACCTCCTTGACCAGCCGGTAGTCTAGTTCACGCGTCCATTTGCGGGCAAGAAAAGCCACGATCCCGTCGCGTCCGCTGATGAACTCGGCGCGGTTGCGCCATTGGCTGTCCGGCGTATAAGCCAACGAAACGCGCGCGGGATCACGGCTGTTCCATGCATCCTCGGCCATGCGGGGTTTCTCGGCGGCGGTCTCGTCGTTGAGGGGAAGTGGCGGGCGGCTCATGCCTGGTTCCTTTCAAGCGTGCGTCTCAGTGTTTCATTGTCGGTTTCAAGTTCGGCAATGCGGTCCTCGAGCCGCTTTATGGCTGTAGCCGCATCGGCCGCATCAATCTTCTGTGGAATATGTTGCGGGCAGTTCACGTCCCACGCCTCCACCTCAAACAGGATGGCCTGTTCCGGCCTGGCGCGATAGCCGTCCGGCATCAGCGTCTCGATGAGCGCCGGATCATCCGCAACCACACGCGCACGGCCCCACAGTTTGATCCGGCGGCGGTGGGCATAGTCCATCAGGAACAGAAATGCCTTGTCGTTCTCGGCCAGGTTTCCGGTCGAGATATACTGCCGGTTTCCGGCATAGTCGGCAAAGCCGAGCGTGTTGCCGCCGATCATCCGGAGGAAGTCTTTCGGGCCGCCACGATGCTGAGCGTAGGGCTGTCCTGATGAATTGGCGGTGGACAGATAGGCCGTATCGACCATGGCGAGGAATGCCGCCAGGTCGTCGGTGACATGTGTCCGGAAACCGCCATTTTCCTCCATCCGCGCGTAACCCGCACGCGATCCGCGTTCGGCCTGAAGCGCCTTGACGGCGGGCGTGAAAGCAATATCGCTTGAGGCCATCATCGTTTCTGATCCTTTAGCATCGCCGGATGTGGACGCCGGTGGGAACCGGCGTCCATCGCAGGTTTCAACTCACGCCGCCGCCCGGGTGGTGACGACCGGGAAGTCGATCTCCGTCTGGAACACATTGTTGAAATAGTTGGTCCAGGTGTTGAGCGCGACATGCTGCACGATCTCGATGATCTGCGCATCGCTGTAGCCGGCGTTCTTGACAGCCGCGAGATCGCCGTCGGCGATATGGCCGCGCGCGCCGGCCACCTTGGCGGCGAATTGCACGGCAGCGTGAGCCTTCGGATCGTTCGATGTGCCGCGGCGATTGGCCTCGATTTCGGCATCGTCCAGTTGGGCGAGCGTCTTGCCGAGATAGCTGTGGGCCGACAGGCAGTAATCGCAGCCATTCACTTCGGCGACGGCAAGGGCAATGCGCTCGCGTGTCGCGGCCGGCAATGCGCCTTTGCCAAGCGCGCCGGAAAGCCCGAGATAGCCTTCAAGCGCCTGCGGGCTGGTCGCCACGAGACGGAACAGGTTGGGCACCGAGCCGATCTGCTTTGCAACGGCGTGAAGCAAGGGCTGGGAGGCTTCGGGCGCATCGGCGACGGTCGCGGGGAGGGGTATACGGGTCATCTTGCAGTTCCTGTTTTCGAGTGCGGCCGTTGTTGGCCGGCACCCAATCACTAGAACATTGCAGAAAACCGCAGTATCTGTGACTTTGAGAAGTCTTCCTTCCGTTTAGTGGAATGCAATATGGACCGCTTTGAAGCCATGCGCACATTGGTTGCCGCCATTGACGGCGGCAGCCTGTCTGCCGCGTCTCGTAGCCTCGGTGTGCCGCTGCCGACCGTCAGCCGCCGCGTTTCTGATCTTGAAACGTATTTGCACGCGCAATTGGTCGTGCGCACGAGCCGCAAACTGTTGTTGACCGATGCCGGACAGGCTTTCGTTGCCACCTGCCGGCGCGTTCTCGATGAACTGGACGAGGCGGAACGCGCCGCGACCGGCGAATATCGCGTGCCGCGCGGCGAAATGTTCATCACAGCGCCGATCATGTTCGGGCGGATGCATGTGGAGCCGGTCGTGCTCGATTTCCTGAAGGCCTATCCCGATATCAGTGTGCGGCTGGTGCTTGCGGATTATGTGCTCGACATCGTCGAAAACCAGGTCGAGCTTGCGGTACGGATAGGCGCCTTACCGGACAGCAGTCTGGTGGCGACGAAGCTCGGCGTGGTACGCTGGGTCACCTGCGCCAGCCCCGCCTATCTCGCCGAACGCGGCAGGCCCGAGAGCCTGGAAGCGCTGGCCGCGCACGATTGCATCGCCTTCGAACGGCTCTACGCCACCGATGTCTGGACATTCCGGAAAAGCGCGGGCCGGAAGGGTGAAGGAACAGTCGCCGTGCCCATCCGTCCGCGCTTTGCGGTCAATACCGCCGATGGCGCGATCGATGCGGCGCTGGCAGGAGCAGGCATCGCACGCATCCTTTCCTATCAGGCCGCCAAAGCCATCGCCGGCGGCCAATTGATTGTCGTGTTGCCGGATTTTCAGCCGGAGCCGCTGCCCGTGCATCTCGTGCACACGGGGCAGGCGATCATGCCGTTGAAATTGAGGGCATTCGCGGATTTTGCAACGCCGCGCTTGAAGGATCGGCTCTTGTCTGGCTGAGATCGCGGCTCAAGGCCCACCCTGTCCAAGTTGAATGACGGATCGCTCAGGATGGCTACAAGGTCCTCCACGTGAGAGATTACCTTCCGTTCCCGGCATAGTTTCCCGCTTTCATCAACAATACAGACGCTCGTTTCTTTGACCGAGACATCGAGGCCGGCGCGGCGCGATGTACCTCAGCCGGGCCGCCGCCAGATTCAGGCAGCTTTGGCCGTCCGGGAAGGCTCCCACGACGCGGGTGCGTCGGCGGATTGTTGGTTCTGATCTTGAACCAATGGCTGTCGGGGAAGGCGTAGAAGGTCAGGGTCTCATCGATATGAGCCTCAATCAAATCGGTCGCTTTCCCGAGCTTCTGGCGGCGTAGGTTGAGCCGCGCTTCGACGCTTTTCAGCGGTTTTCATCTGGAGATTCACCAGTTCCTGGATTTGCGCCGTCGCAAGGGCGCTGCCGGGCCGGGTAAGGTGGATCACCTCAAGCAGCGTCGTTGCGATCACTTGATTGACACTGGCCAATTGAAACAGGTGGTGCTGGTATTGGGCAGCCGCGCGGTTCTCATCAGACAGGAACTCCCGGCCTTGCGTGATGACTGCAGATTTCCATATCTCGCCAATAGTGGGGCTAATCTGATGCAAATAGCTGTCAAACAGGTTTTCCAAGTCTGTGGTGTGCACCAACTCCTGAAGCACGATCGCCTCAATAGCGGCGATCGACATCCCTTGCCCATAGACCGGGTTGAAACGGCAATGAGCGTCGCCAACCGGAAGATATCGACGCGGTTTCCGTGGCGCTTTTTCCCAATGCAGCCAGGTCGAACTTGGGAAGTTAAAGCGCTCTATCTCGCCCACAAGCTCTGCATTCGTGAGCGCCTCAGCAATTGTCGACGTACGCAACTCGTTCAACTGATGTCTGAATTCAGCCTCGTTCGTCGGTGCGTCCAAGTCGCCAGAACACACGAGCGTCGCTTTGTGAAGGCCCTCCTCCATGGGAGCGAGAATGCCGGACCGCCGCTCGCCCTGGTTGATCGGGTAGGTCATTACGGCCTTGAACGCTTCTGGTATGGATGCGTTGGCGAAATTTCCCGTGGCATAAGAAAGCTGGAAATCAACAACGCTCTTGGGGACCTCGGCGAAGCCGAGACTCTTCATGAGCTCCTGTCCAAGGTTTGGGCGGCCGCTGGCATCGATGACGAAATCCGCCGGGATCCGTCCAGATGAACCGCCGATCCCGACATCGACACCGAGTACCCTCGAAGATTGCCTGTCACAGGCAAGGCCCATGACGCGCCGATGCTCGAAGACAAGGTTTGGGATCGCTAACACGCGTTGACGCAGGGCGTGCTCAACCAAGGGCCGGCTCATGGAATAGCCAATGAGGTGACTGCGGTCCTGCATCCAGGGCTGTTCACTCACTTCCAGGCGATAGTCGGCGCTGAAATCAACACGAACGGCACCTAGAGCTTCCAGGTCGCGTTCCACGTCGGGGAAGAGCTTGGCCATTGCACGAAAGCCGCCGCTGAGGAGGCCATGCACCTGGTAAGACTGCGGGACGGATTTCCTGGCCGCAGATCTCTTTGGGAGCTCATCTCGCTCCAGAAGCCTGACTTCCTTGAAGAAGGGAGCCAACGCGGCCGCGGCTGCAAGTCCTGCGATACCTGCGCCAATGACGACCAGTCGATCAGCCGGTTTGATTTTCATCGGTTTCACTCCGTTCCCTGATATACGTGCGTCATCCCAGCGTTGGAGAGACATCCGCAACGCGTTGAGGCTGCAAACTTGCAAAGCGTTCAGGCTTCGATGTCGTTCGCGACACCCAAGATGGGTGCGCTTGATATACGGGCAGCAATCGCTGCAGACGAGCGCTCAGTGCGCCAGAATGGTGGCATTTTGAGCCAGGTCTCGCCCGCTCTGGGGGGATGACGCGGCCGCCAAGCGATTTTCAATCTGCTTGGAACCATCTTCTGCAAGCGCGACTGAAGCTCGTTGGATCCTGAAAACCCAGGCGTTCAGCCATCTGGGATCGCGTCAGTTTCCCGTCTTTCAACATCTTGAATGCGCGCAGCTTCAGGTTTTGGTCCTGAATGGTCCGAAACGTCATCCCGTGCTCCGCTAGTCGGCGCACAAGCGTTCGTCGGGAAACTGCCAGTTGGCGTGCTACCTCTTGTGCCGACATACGGCCTCCCGAGCAGATATTCAGGAGGTTGTCGATCTGCAAAGCAAGATTATTTGCCTCACGCAGACGCCGAGCGTCTTGGTCGAGTGATGCAAGCGCCGCCTTCAACAATGACTGATCGAGATAAGGTGAGGCTCTGGCACATACGTGGTTTGGCAGAACAAGCTCACAGTGCGGCTGATTGAAGCTCATTCGCTGCGCGATCATCTTGACCATTCGTTCGTGACTGCGGGGGACACCCCAATGGAACCTGATCTCGATGTCGTCTGACGGAGACTCCAGCATCGGCTCGAGCATCGCGACCGCACTGAGCATCGCCGTGGTACTCAAAGCCTTCGCCGTTTCAAAGCAGGATGCAATGCTCGTCGAAAACCGCAAAGCAGTCGCTTTCCGCGTGCGGTACAGGTCGAGGATCAGATAGGGGCCGCGGACATGGCCATACTCCTGCAGAATCTGAAGTCCGTCTCCGATGGTGGGGGCACTGCGAGCGGCTACTTCGAGTGCCCCGTGAGTTGGTGTCGTCCAAATCCTGAAGGATTCGAGCGGCCATTCTTCACCAACGACGTCGATGAGGTTCTTTCCGAAGCTGATGAAGGAAAACAGACTCACCTCTGCCCCGGGCAGTTGGATGCGATTTTCATCGACATCCGTTCCCAGGAGAAGGCGTTGCCTCAGTTCAGGTGTCGACCCGAACCGATCCAGCAGCAGTCGCACGTAAACCGCTGGGGCCGGAACCGACTTGCGCAGGTCATGATTGCGAAGCGGTTTTGAATGCGGGCCGTAATCCATCGTCTTCTCCATGCGAAGTAAGTTTACTGCGCAGCCTGTTCGATCAGGTCGGCGACGGCCTGTGGCTTGGAAACCATCACGACATGAGATCCGCCTTCAACGACGACCGTTTGCCTCGATCCTGCTCGCTCCGCCATAAAGCGCAGGGCCGCGGCAGGGATATTCTTGTCGCCATCACCATAGACGAACCAGGACGGAAGAGCCTTCCAGGCCGGCTCGCCGGATTTTTCCGTCAGGGCCGCTTCGGTGATCGGGCGCTGCCCCGCCGCCATCAGAGCGGCCTGTTGCGGGGCAACATCATGGGCGAATTGCTGATGGAATTTGGCTTGATCGATGTAGAGGTCGACACCACCTTCAGCAAGTTTGACGGGAGATGCAAGTGCCTGTGCCAGGGTGCCGCCGGGGAATTTGCCGGCCAGATCGGCCGCGGCCTCTCCAGCTTCCGGCGCAAACGCGGCCACGTAGACCAGTGACTTCACATTGTCATGCCCCTTTGCCGCATTGGAGATGACCTGTCCGCCGTAGGAGTGGCCGACAAGGACGACGGGTCCCGGGATGCTTGCCACCACATCAGAGACGTGAGCGGCATCATAGGCCACACTGCGCAACGGATTTGCAGCGGCCAGAACCGGATAGCCATCCTTTTGCAGGATTTCGATGACGCCATTCCAGCTCGACGAGTCGGCAAAGGCGCCATGAACGAGAACAACAGTGGGCTTAGCCGGTTCGGCAACAGCCGTACCGGAAACGAGGGCGCCAGCTAGGGCGAGGGTGGCAACAAATTTGGACATGGCGGTTTCCTTTGGTTACATGGGTTCAATATCTTGTGCACGATTTATTTGTACACGATCTAAATATGCGTAAGACAATCCGATGTCAAGCGCTTGCAATCAAATCGCGCACAAATTATTTCTCATTCGAAGGAGAACCCTATGAACACCAAGGCGAAGAACCCGAAACCTGGCTTGCCGGAAATCGACGAGCTTCTCTGTTTCTCGATCTATTCCGCCGGCCATGCCTTTAATCAGCTGTACCGGCCAATGCTCGACGAGATCGGCCTGACCTATCCGCAATATCTTGTGCTAGTCGCCCTGTGGAGCCGCGACGGGCGGACGGTAAAGGAATTGGGAAAGCTTCTGTACCTCGATTCCAGCACACTGACACCATTGCTGAAGCGAATGGAATCGGCTGGCCTCATCACGCGAACCCGAAATATGCAAGACGAGCGACAAGTGCTTCTTCATCTGACAAATGAGGGGCGTGCATTCCAGGCGCGGGCGGCACACGTCTCGCAATGCGTTCAGGAGGCCGTCGGACTCGATGCTGAAACGGTGAGGAAAGTTCAAATGGCTATCGACGCCATTCGTGACGGTATTCACAAGCGAGGCTAGTCGCGGGTTACCTTGACGAAGATTTCCAAAGCGAAGTAATTTCCCTGAAGCAGGATGCGATTAAGTTGAATGGGGCATCCTGCTCTAATCCTTTGTTTCGATGGAGAAGCCGGCTTATGACGGGACGGCGCTCGGCACTGCGGTTCCGACCAGCTTCATACGCTTTCGCGGCGCTCCATAGGGAACTAAAAGCGGAATTAGGGCAGATCGAACATGATGTGCAGAAGCGGCTGGCTTATCTAGGCTCCTTGGACCCAAGGCCGCAGGTGCCTCCATTTTGCATGACTGGTTTGACTGCGGTTGCTTTGAACATATGTTGTCAACCGCAATATTTCGTTGATTTGAATAGTGGTCCGGGGCGTTATAACTGACCTGTATTCCTCGGAATGCAGCCGCATCGCGTCCCAAGCCTCCGCCCAAACGCGATGCGGGCCCTTATTTCGTTCGCACTTATCTCATCCTGCCGGAGCCGTTTTTCAGCTTTACGAAAAGATCGGGCCAGAGCCGCGTGGGCAGGAAACACAGCGAGCATCAGGGATGTAAGGATGGCGACGAGTGGGGGATGCATGAACAACGGCTCCAGCGTTGTTGACACGACGCGACCATTCAGAAGCAGGCTTCGTACGATCAGTAAGACCTAACCGCATTGAAGTATCTGTCGCACATCAACGGTTCGCGCGGGAATATCGCTACCCTTGGCGCCCACGCCGACGAGCGGTTCAGTGCCGATAGACGCTTGACAGCTGTCACCTTCGAACACTCTCCAGGTGAGAAACGGCTTCAGGCCAAAATGCGTCTTTGGGATCGGGACCCTTGTCGCAATCGCGCCTCGCCGTCCTGCCGGCCACCAGTCACACCGCCGTCATCGGCCAGCCCGATTTATTGCTTACCCACGTCGAGGCCTTTCTGAAGGGCGAGACGCCGAAGGGGATGCAGCAATAGCTGACCTCGCGGCATGCCGGCGATGTGTGGCCAGTGACCGACACTGAGCTTTGCTTCGCCGGCCCTGGGCTCCCGGGGCCGGAATGCGTCATGCAGATATTGAGGTAGGTATTGTTATGCGTTTGCTGATTCTTGGCGGGACCCAGTTTCTTGGACGGGCGATTGCCGCCCATGCTTGCGCTGAAGGCCATGAGGTCACGTGCGCTTCACGAGGACTCGCGGGGCCGGTCGCTTCGGGCGACCACTTTGTTGCCATCGACCGCGACGCGCCGGACGGTTTTGCGCCCCTGAAGCGTAAAACGTTCGACGCTGTCGTGGATGTTTCACGGCAACCGGGCCAGGTGCGCCGCGCGGTCGCCGAGCTCAAGCAGCAAGCAGGACACTGGACCTTCGTCTCGACGATCAGCGTCTATGCCGGACAACCGCACTCCCGGGCAGCGAGCGGACACCGCCGCCCTGCTGGCGCCGACCGCTCCCGAGATCGAACACAGTACGGTCGAGACCTACGGCGCCGCCAAGATCGCATGCGAACATGCCGTCGGTGAGGACGCCTTCATTTGTCGGGCTGGCCTTATTGTCGGGCCGGAAGATCCCACGGGACGCTTCAGCTATTGGCCCGCACGCCTTGCGCGCGGCGGAGAAGTGCTGGCGCCAGGCGCTCCAGAAGATCCCGTTCAGTTCATCGATGTGCGTGATCTCGCACAATGGATTGTTCACGCGGCGCAAAATGGGCTGACCGGCATCTATGACGGAACCGGGCCGACGCGTGCGCGGGGCGAATTGTTTTTTGAATGTGCGACGGCGCTGGGCTCGGCGTGCAGCTTTACCTGGGTGGACCGCCCGTTTCTGGAGGAGCAAGACGTGAGAATTTGGTCGGGTCCAAGATCCATCCCGTTATGGCTGCCGATGCCGGAATATGCGGGATTTACAACGCGCGATACGACCCCGGCTCTCAGTGCCGGACTCACCATACGACCGCTTTCCCAGACCGCTCGTGACACGGTGGATTGGTTGCGTACTGGGAACGGTCGGGTCGATGGCCTGACCGCGGATGAGGAAAGAGAGGTGCTTGCCGCATGGCACGCCAAGGTCGAGGGGTCTTGCGATAGCCAGGCTGGGGCTCGCCCATGAGTGCGTGGTTTCACAAGGGCAAAGCGATCCTGGCCGCCATTTGCCTCCTTCCCGCGTTGGTCGCGCATTCGCATGAAAGCAGCGCGTCCGGTCCGATTGACGCGATCGTCCATGGGACCATCGGTCCTTTTCTTGAGGAAAACAACGTCCCTGGGATGGCCGTGGCGGTGACGGTCCAAGGCAAGCAATACTTTTACAATTGCGGGATGGCTTCCAGAGAGACCGGCCAACAAGTCGATGAGAACACGATTTTCGAGATCGGTTCGATCAGTAAGACCTTCACGGCGACGCTGGCCTCCTATGGTGAAGCGCTCGGCAGGCTCTCAATCTCCGATCCGGCGAGCCGGCATATGCCCGAGCTCGCCGGCAGCAGCTTCGATAATGTGACCCTGCTCCATCTCGCGACCTACACCGCCGGTGGTCTGCCGTTGCAGTTTCCGGACGAAGTCACTGATCAGGATCGGATGCTCGCCTATTACAGGCAATGGCGACCTGATCACCCCGCCGGCGCGTATGGGCACTATTCCAACCCCAGTATTGGCCTGTTCGGGCATATTGCTGCGAGAAGCATGGGCCAGCCCTTCGACCGACTTATGGAAGGCACGCTGTTTCCGCAGCTCGGGCTTTGGCGCTCCTATATCACTGTTCTCCAGGAGCGGGCCCGTGACTATGCCTACGGCTATACAAAGGACGACAAGCGGGTCCGCGTCACACCTGGCGTCCTGGCGTCCTGGCCTCTGAGGCCTATGGTGTGAAGACGACTCAAGCGACATGCTCCGGTTCGTCGAGACGAACATGGACCCTTCCGGCCTGAATCCGATGCTACGGAAAGCGATCACATCCACCCATGTGGGCCGCTTTCGGGTCGGGGCTCGCGAAGTCTCTGTGATCGAGCGGCGACGTGACGGTACGCACACCGCAAGGACCGACTTGACGACATTCACGGGAGCCCGCGGCTTTGCGGCGGGTTCCACAATCGAGGCAAATTCAGGTCTCTGTTGGTTCCAGGTCATCGCTGGGCAGTTTTGAGTGCTGCGACCACCACGTCAGCCAAGCCGCGCCCAGCGCTGCCATCCTCGTCGAGGCGTGGATTGTAGATGGTGACCTCAAGGCCGACCGCCTTGCCGCTTGCCATGGCAATCCGCAGCCCCGTCCCCAACTCGTCCCACGACAGCCCGCCCGGCACGCGGAAATCGACAGCCGGCATGATGGCGTCGTCCAGGCAGTCGGCGTCGAGATGGATGAAGAAGCCTTCGAGCTCCGGGCGTTTCAGATGATCGACCGCTTCGCGCGTCGCGGCCTCGATTCCCATCTTGCGCACGGCGGGAAGATCAAGCGTCTTAAGTTCTTTGGGAAGCGGCTGGCTTCCGAATCCTTCCTGATCCTTGTGGTCGCGGTAGGCGAGCGCGACGACGTCGTCCAATCGCACCAGCGGACGGCGGCCTTCAATGTCGGTCAGGAGCGTCGGCCCATTGCCCGTCGCCCAGGCGAGATCCATTGAAGCGCCCTCGCCATTGGGTTCAGCCTCGGGTTGAAAGAAATCGGCATTGCCATCGATGAAGAGCAAGCCGTAGCGGCCGCGCCGCTTAAGGGCAAGCATCGAACCCAGCAGGATCGTGCAGTCGCCGCCAAGCACAATGGGAAACTCACCTGCGTCGAGCAGCATCTCCATCGCATCAGCAAGCTTGGGCGACCACCTCGCAATTGCCCCGGCATTCAGGACTCCGGTCTTCGCATCGGGCGTTGGTTGCCTGGGCGGCACCGCCAGCCGCCCCGCGCGGCGAGCGTTGACCCGATCCGCAAGTCCGAACTCCAGGAGTTGCTCAGGCAAGCGCTCCACTCCTTCGCTCGCCAGGCCCAGTGTGGAAGGGGCTTCGAGGATTGCATAGGAATAGGTCGGCATCTTCGCCTCCTGTTACTGAAACAAATTGTCATGGTTGCGGAACGCTTTCCGTCGCCGGAAGTTCCTTGCCTGATGCAAACAAATAATCGCACCGCTAATCTCCTCGGCGCGCTCGCGCTTGCGGTCACCGACGAGTTCTATTTGGCCATCCGCAAGCGAACCAGCGGAGGCCCGTCGGAAGCGGCCGCGCTCGTGAAGATCGCCACGTGGCCGAACGAGACCATCGACTCGCTGTCGCGCATACTGCGCCTGTCGGCGGCGGGGACTACGCGCCTGGTCGATCGTCTCGTGCGTGAGGGATTAGTCAGGCGGGAGGTCAGTGACGCCGACCGGCGTGAGCGAAGGCTAAGCGCAACCGAAGCCGGGCGTGCCCGCGTCGCCGCCATTCTCGCTGCGCGGCGAGACGTGCTCGACCGGGCTCTGTCGCAGCTCGAAGCTCAGGACTGGAATGTATTGGAACAGCTGCTCGAGCGCATGCTGACGGTCATGACATCGGACCGCGAGACCTGCGACCATACGTGCCGCCTGTGCGACCTTGACGACTGTCCGCCAGACATCTGCCCGGTTGAGAAGGCGGCGCTCGAGAAGGACCGGTAAGTAGATGGTGCAGAACATGTTTGCGTCCCTCACCAACATCGCACGCACACCGCGCTGGCCCACGATCTTGGATGTCCTGTCTGCTGCGGGTTGGGGCTTCGGGATCGTCGCCTCGCGCGCAGCATTGGAGGCGGGCCTAGATGTCTTTACGCTGGCCCTGATCCAGCTCGCGGCCTCTGTCGGACTGCTTGGTGGAATCAGCGCGATTGCCGGGCGATGGCCGAATGGCGCCTTGGTGAAACGCAGCGCGCCGTCCGGTACGATCGAATATGCCTTTCACTTATACGGTGTTTGCATTCGGCGTGGCGCGAACGACTGCCGGCAATGCGTCGATCATCGCCTCCGCTGAGCCGGTGTTGATTGCACTTCTGGCCGCCCTTCTGCTTCGAGAATGCATCAAAAAGCAGCTCATCATCGTGCTCGTCGTGATCGTGGCGGGCCTGCTACTGGTCACCGGGCCTGACCTGGCCAGCGCCGGCCGCCCGCGCGACGGCGACCTGCTGGTGCTCGCCTCGGCGGCGACCGGCGCGCTCTATGCGGTGCTGAACCGCCGCTTGGTCGCCGACGCCGATCCGCTGCCGCTCGCGCTGGCCCAGCAGGCGGTTGGGATCATGGTCCTCGGGGGTGCCGTCGCACTTCTTGTTACGGCGGGTGTTGCGTCACCGCCAGTCGCGTCACCGCCGCGAGAGGCGCTTTGGCTCGCCATTCTCTCGGGGCTGCTCCAGCATAGCGTTGCGGTGTGGCTCCACCTTCATGCACTCCGCGGCATGACGGCCGGCCGCTTCGGAGTCGTGCTTTCGCTTGTTCCCGTCTTCGCCCTCGGCGGCGCTTACGTCGTGCTCAGTGAGGGGATCACCCTCATGCAGCTTGCGGGAGCGGCGTTGATCGGCATCGCCATCATCCTTTCGCGCCGCCGTCCCGACGCCTGAGAGGGCCGAATCGTGATCTCCGAACCCCGCGATCATTGAAAGGCGCGCCTGCAGCCGGTCGTGCCCCAAATCACCTGCACAATGGCTGCCTTTCGTTCATGCGCTTCTTGGCACATTCACCCTGATGGGGCCGGGATCGGTGGAATACTACATTTCCTGAATGTCGGGGAGGGGTACCCAGATTATCAGATATTTGTGCTGCGCATATCAACCTTCGTGCTGGTCACGATCTTCTTCTTTCTGATCTTGGTAACCATGGCAATGTTTGCCGCGGAAGCCGATAGGCGGGACAGAGATCGTGCCGACAGGAAATCGGTGGAGTTCGCCATTCGTAGCCTCACGTTCGTCTTTATGCTGATGCTAGCACTCTCGGCCTATGGGATTTTGCGAGGGGCTGGGCATTCTTCATTGAAGGCATGCAGGAATATATCGAAGTCCTCAGAGCTGCACAGCAGATAGTCCGCTGAGCACCAGGTCCCAACGGGCTTGATGGGCAGCCAGATCAGCCTCGGCGCGCGACCTGTTTGCAAGGATCACCTCTGGCCGAGATCGTCCGCTAGCTCGACCGCTTTCACGACCATCTCAACAACCTGTTCGGCACACCGGGCATGCCGGCGGTCCCGTACGGGCCAGCCTTGGCGCATCACGACGCGACAGTTCAGGCGCACGATCGCATGGCACGTTGCCCCGGTTGCGGTATCCTGAATTAGAAATTCGACCGACGAGATCGTGCGTGCGAAACCGAGTTTCGAGGCGTGGCAGGTCAAGCGCTTCCCGCTGGTCGAAAAGCGTATGAGCCGGTGGGATTGTCTGGCCTGGCTGCATCGGCACGCCTATCCCGAACCGCCGAAGAGCGCATGTATCGGCTACTCATTCCATGACATGGACGCTGGCGTCATATGCGCGACCATGATCCTGAAGCTTGGGTCGACGCCGTTGAGGTCGACCGTGCGTTAAGGAATGGGCTGCGCGTCCTTCGCGGCGAGATCTTCCTGCATCGGTCATGCGTGCCGCTGGACGAAGCCGAGCTGTTCAACGCCGCCGACCATGGGCAGCTTGACCTCTGGCCGAACGAATGCGACGGCATCTGCGGCGTGTAAAAGACTGGCATTGATCATGCAATTGCATTACATTGAGGTCAATACAGGAGGCGACCATGGCCGCAAATGCTCTCGTTCAAACTCGCATCGATGCCGAAGTCCGGGATCGTGCGTCCGCCGTGCTAGAAAGCATGGGGCTGACGGTCTCCGATGCCGTGCGGATCCTGCTCACCCGGACCGCCAATGAAGGTGCGCTGCCGCTCGAGCTTGTGACGAGCAGCGAGGCGCATGACGCCTGGTTCCGGGCCAAAGTACTGGAGGCGCTGAACGATACCCGGCCCGACGTTTCCGACGACGAAACCGAGGCGCATTTCGCGGAGCGGCGGGCGGCGGCACGCCGGAAGGCAGGCGACCTGAAATCGTGAAGCTCGTATGGTCCGCCTTCGCGCTCTCCGACCGCGACGGCATATTCACGCATATCGAGGCGGATAATCCCTCCGCCGCCGTCACGGTCGATGAACGCATCGTGGCGGCTGTGCGCCGTCTGCGGGATTTTCCGGAAAGTGGCCGTTCCGGCAGAATCGCCGGGACGCGCGAACTGGTGATTACCGGCACGCCTTATATCGCTGCCTATGCCGCAACGGAAACGACAGTTCGCATCCTTCGTGTCCTACACGGCGCACAACAGTGGCCGGACACGCTGTCCGATGGCTGAGACCTCTCATTCTTTTTCTTTCCATCGGTGCTGCCAGAAGGGTAATCCCCTATGCACTCGGCGATGTGCGCGCGGAAAGAGCCCCGCCTTGGGCAAGCGGAACTCCTCGGGCGGGAGAGCCGGTGCACGCTCCAGCCATGTCCGGAAGAGGCGATGTCCCCGTCTTGGCCAGCCAACGTGGGTGATGCGCGGTGCATTATCAGGGAAGATGGCAAGCCCGATAGCCTCGCCGTTCGAGGAGACGACCGTCCAATCAGCACGGGCCAGATCTTCGCAAATCTGCCGCATCCAGCACGAAATAAATCTTAGGAGCGACCATGGTGCAAGCGCTTCGACCGAGACGATACCCGAGCTGGCGACAGATCTATCTGGCATTCGCAGTGGTGGTGTTGCTGGCTCCTGCAGTCGCAATAGTCCTGTCGGATGAAGTGAGTTGGGGCACTGAAGACTTCGCGGCCGCCGCCGCGCTGCTCGCCGGCACATGGGCCGCGGTTGAGGTGGTTATCCGCGTCGTTCGCGGCCGTTCTTCCCAGATCATTGCCATTTCCGCCGTCATGCTCGTCACACTAGCAACCTGGGCTCACTTGGCCGTGCAGTTCTAGACAGGCCGTCATAACTATCCTCCAAATTTGCCCTCCTCACTGTGAGCACCCTCTTATCATCACCAGCTTTTCGAGTTACTGGTGGCCATCTGGCGCGGTAAGACGGGCCGACCGAGGCGATTAAGCACTTCACGCTTGAATTTCGACGTTGGCGCCACCACTTTTTAACGGCACATCGCGACGCAAATTGGAGCGGAAGAGAATGAAGTATTCTGCCGTAAGCCGACTAGCTGTCTCGGTTCTGGTAGTGTTGGCATCCGTTGCGCCATCCACGGCCCGGCAGTTGGCGTCCGACAAGCAGGTCAGCGTGTTCCGCAACGATCCCCGCGTTTATACCGATGACCGCACCTCACCGACGAGCTTGCTCAAATCCTACTATAACGCCATCGCTCGTCGGCAATATCTCCGCGCCTTCGGTTATCTCGAGCATGGCGGGACGCCGACGGCTGCGAAACTGAAAAAATTCGCCGCCGGCTATGCTCATACCGTTTCCATCAGGTTGAAAATCGGTGAGGAAAATGGGGATGGCGGCGCTGGTTCAGTCACCTATTGCTTGCCCGTTGCGCTCGAATCGACCCTAGACAACGGCAAGAAACAGATTTTTAGCGGTTATTATCGGTTCGTTTATGTCAGTGCTGACCTTCAACAGACGTCGCCTTTTATTCCCCTCTTGATCACAAAAGGCGACCTGCACCCCTCACAAAAGCCGTTTGAGGAAAGCGTCCCGGCGAGTTGCGATACCGGCACCTGATAGCTGGATAAACGGAGCGTCTCGGCCGATCGATGAAACACCTGATAGAGATCGTCGCAGAACTGGAGGCGAAAGGTGTTGGCTTTCCCTCCCTCACCGAAAACGTCGGCACTACGACATCCGGAGGCCGTTTGGTGTTCCACCTGTTCGGTGCGCTGGCGCAGTTCGAGCGTGACCTGATCCGGGAAAGAACCCGCGCTGGCCTGCAAGTTGCGGAAGAACGTGGCCGTCGCGGTGGCCGCCAAAATGTCGTGACACCTGAAAAGCTTACCAAAGTCCATCAGCATCTGGCGGCGGGCTTAATGTCCGAGAAGCTGCCACGCGTGTCAAAATTGGAAAGACCGCGCTCTATGAAGCGCTTAATGCCGAGAAGTCACCAAAACGAGATTTTTGAAAGCTGCCCATGCGTATAGTTCTTACAGGTAGTTCAGGGCGAATTGGCCGAGCCATTTTTAGCGCCTTGTGTGGACAACACGAGATCATTGGAATTGATCGCTCTCCTTTTTCGACTACACATGTTGTCGGCGACTTCGCTAACGAGATGCTGCTGCTCCCGGTTCTTCGAAGAGCAGATGCGGTAATTCATACCGCCGCACTCCATGCCCCCCATGTTGGGACAGTCCCGCACGAAGAATTTCAGCGCATCAATGTGGAGGGAACTCGGCTCATCGCAAGGGAGGCAATCGCCGCAGGTGTGAAACGGTTCGTTTTCACCAGCACGACGGCCCTGTATGGGTATGCGGTTTCGGTCGGTTCCTGTACATGGATAGATGAAGACACACCCCCTCTACCGAAGAGCATCTATCATCGGACGAAGCTTGAGGCTGAAAATGTACTGGAAGAAATGGCTGGTCCAGAATTTGCCGTGCGGGTACTACGCATGTCGCGGAGCTTTCCGGAACCAGGCGACGCAATGGCCGCTTACAGACTGCATCGTGGCATCGATGCGCGTGACGTTGCCGACGCCCACGCTGCAGCTTTGTCGAATGGCGGGGCGCATTTCCAGCGTTACATTGTGTCGGCGGCTAGCCCCTTCATAAAGCAAGACTGCGAAACTCTTTCGATAGATGCGGCTTCCGCCATCAGACGTAAGGCACCCGATCTTGCTGCTGAATTTGACCGGAGAGGATGGAGCCTGCCACGCACCATTGATCGTGTGTATGATTCAAGCCGGGCTAAGAACGGGATCGGCTGGCAATCCCTTTTCAGCTTTGATGAAGTGCTGGCGCAGATGGATCGTCGCAGCCTCGAAGTGTTACCTCCCGGTTCGCGCATCAGCACGAAATCGGAATAGTGTGTCGCTTCAGAGGGGGTGGGAGGGCACGCTCAATTTCGGTCAGGCTTTCGCCAACCGCTAGTCACCGCAGCCCACCGGTATGATCGCCCTATGTTCTCAAATGTCGGACAGTTCCATCACTTTCGTGTCGTGACGCCAGGTTAGTGGCACCTTGAGATAGAGCACCGAAAACGCCACGAAAACAGTGAGCGTGATGACTTCCTGTATCGTCTTCAGCTGTGACGTCGAATAGACCGTGTGCCCTATGCGGTTGGCGACGCCCAGAGGGCAGAAGACGCTTCGCGGAAAAACTTTCCAAAGCACATCGCAAGGCACATCAGGAAGCCGAGGCAATCCTAACAAAGGACCGTCTGGCCGAGGACGAAAAGGATTTCGATTTCCGGAATTGGCACGAGGGCGCAAACTTCGAGAACGGCACAGCCGAGGCATTTTTCACGCCGTGGGGTTTGGCTGGCGACTTCGCCATAGATGTGCCCGGCGGGCGCATCATCGACCTATGCGCAGTAATCGGCATCCTTAGTTATTTCATCTGGTGCCGCAGCCAGTACCGCCAGCGACCGCTGATATTGCCTGCATTGAAATCAATCCGCGATATGCCGAGATCGGCCGGAAGCTTCTGCCGGCGGCGCGTTGGATCAATGCGGATGTGTTCGACTGGCGGGATCTCGACTTAGGCAGGTTCGATTGCGCTATCTCCAATCCTCCCTTTGGCCGCGTGTAACGTCGCGCAATGGACCGCGTTATCGCCGCCCTGAGTTCGAATTTCATGTGATCGATATCGCCGCCGAGATCGCGGAATATGGCGCATTCATCGTGCCGTAGCAGTCAGCCAGCTTTTCGCTGTTTCGGTACACAATACTATCAGCGACTGCAGACTTCACACCGGCAGCAAATGGCGGCGATTATCTGATCCCGACGATGCCGCTGCGGCTGGAACTGGGCGAACCGGCGTGGAAAGATTACGCTGCATGTGGAGCGCGGCGAGGCAAAAGAAATCCTGCGCCAGCGCGACTGAGACGCAACAAAACTTAACGCGATAGAATACCGGCACCTCTGCCTCCCGCTAAGTTGCGTTCAGAAATCCCGCCTTGCGCGGAGCAGGAAGAGGTGCCGTTTCATGAACGAAAAAGCTTGGGCAATCGCCGGGCTCCTTGCAATCGCGGCGATCATGCCGGTTGCGCACGCCCAGCAGCCTATGCCCGTCACTGTTGTCGTCGCCAAACGGGGCGATGTCACGCAGCGCGTCTCCGTGGTGGGCACGCTGGCGGCGCGCGAGGAGATAGAGGTTCATCCTTCGGTGCCGGACAAGGAAATCCGGCAGATATTGGTGGAGGCCGGGCAGCGTGTCACGCGAGGACAGGCGCTCGCCCTCTTCGACATGGCCGATGCGCAGCTTGCGCTCGACAAGAACACGGTCAGCGCCCTTCGCGCCAAGGCCGCCGTGTCGGTGGAAAGAAGCAGGCTCGATGTCGCGCTTGTCACTGAGCGAGAGGCCCGGCAAAAACTCGAGCGCAGCCAGACATTGCGGGCGAAAGGCATCAGTTCCGAGCAGGTGCTGGACGAAAGCCGCAATGCCGTCGACCGCGCGGTCGCGGAGACGGAACTTGCGAGACAATCGCTGGGCCTCGCCGAAGCGGATGAGCAGCTGATCGCGCGGGAGCGGAAGGAAATCGAGCTGACGGTCGAGCGCAGCACCTTGCGCGCTCCGGCGGCTGGGATCGTTCTGACGCGGAGCGCACGGATCGGCGCGATGACGTCCAATTCGGCGGGGCCGCTTTTCCTCATCGCTGCGGATGGCGAGATCGAGTTCGTCGCGGATGTGACGGAAACGGATTTTGTGCGCCTGTCCGAGGGAATGCGGGCGGAAATCATGCTTCCCGGACGGGACCGCCCCGTTACCGGCGCGTTGCGGCTGAGCGCCGCGCAGATCGACCCGAAGACGCGCAGCGGCAAGATTCATGTCGCGCTCGACGAGAGCGAGGGGCTTATCCCCGGCGTGTTTGCCAAGGGAGTGATCGACACCTCAACGCGGACGAATGTGCTTGTGCCGGGAACGGCTGTCCGCAGCACTGGCGGCTCGCACAGCGTCTATGTGGTCAAGGATGATATCGTCGAACGGCGCAATGTCAGGACCGGCGCGCGCCAGGATGATCTCATCGAAATCGTCAGCGGTGTTGCCGATGGCGAGATGGTTGTCCTCAAAGCGGGCGGTTTCCTGAAGGATGGCGAGCGTGTCGCGCCCGTGGTCGCTTCGGCCGGCGATGCTTCGGCGCCCAAGACCGCTTCACTCGTCGATATCGATGAGGCGGCCGGCCGATGAATGCGAATATCTCGGCATGGGCCATCCGCAATCCGCTGCCTTCGGTTCTTCTGTTCGTGATCCTGACGGTAGCGGGGCTCTACAGCTTCTCGCGGCTGCCTGTCACCTATTTCCCCGCGATCATCACGCCGCTCGTCAAGGTCACCATTGAACAGTCAGGCACGACGCCCTCGGAGCTCGAAACCGAGGTGACGCGGCCGGTGGAAAATGCCGTCGCGCCGCTGGCAGGCATCAAGCAAATCACCTCGACCATCGGCCAGGGCAAATCCGTCACCAATGTCGAGTTCGAGCTTGGCAAGTTCACCCCGGACCGGGCGATGGCCGACGTCCGCGATGCGGTGGCGAAAATCCGCTCCGACCTGCCCGGCACGATCGATGAGCCGATCATCGAGCGGGTCGAGGAGGAGGCCCAATCGGTCGTCACCTATGCGGTCAGCAATCCGAATATGACGGTTGCCGAGCTGTCCTGGTATGTGGACGATGTGGTCGCCCGCCATCTGCAGGGCCTGCCGGGCGTGGGGCGGATCGAGCGCGTCGGCGGTGCTGACAGGGAAATCCGCGTCGAGATCGACCCCGCCCGCCTGCAGGCGCTTTCGCTGACCGCAAACGCCATTAACGAAAACCTTGTGCAGACGCAGATCGAGAATTCGGGGGGCAGAAGCGATCTCGGCGGGCGCGAGCAGGCGTTGACGACAGTGGCGGCGGCCAAGACGGTGGCGCAGCTAGCCGACCAGCGCCTCGCGCTTTCGCCCGACGCGTCCGTCCGGCTGGGAGATCTCGGAACTGTTCAGGACAGCGCGGCGGAGCCCCGCGCCTTCGCGACGCTGGACAGCACGGATGTGGTTGGATTTGCCGTCTATCCCTCGCAAGGCGCGAGCGATATTTCCGTCGCGGAAGCGGTTTCCGAGGCGCTGGCGGAACTCGAAAAGCGCAATGCGGATGTGCGCTTCCGCCTCGTGGACGACAGTTTCACCTATACCGTCGGCAATTACAGCTCGGCCATGCACACGCTTCTCGAAGGCGCGGCGCTTTCCGTCATCGTCGTCTTCCTGTTCCTGCGCGACTGGCGGGCGACCATTGTCGCGGCGATGGCGCTGCCGCTCTCGATCATCCCGACCTTTTTCGTGATCGATCACTTGGGCTTCTCGCTCAACATATTGAGCCTGCTCGCCATCACGCTGGTGACGGGCATTCTCGTCGACGACGCCATTGTCGAGATCGAGAATATTGTGCGTCACCGCAATATGGGCAAGACCGCCTACCGGGCGGCGCTCGATGCGTCGGACGAAATCGGCCTCGCGGTCATCGCCATCTCGGCCACCGTGATTGCCGTGTTCGCGCCCGTCGGCTTCATGAGCGGCGAAGTCGGACTTTATTTCCGGCAGTTCGGCCTGACGGTCGCCATCGCCGTCTTCTTCTCGTTGCTGGTGGCGCGGCTGATAACGCCTGTTCTGGCGGCGTATTTCATGACCGGAAGCCATGTGCATGAGGAACAGAAGGGGCGTTTCCTCCTTGCCTACGAGCAATTGCTGCGGCTAAGCCTGCGCCGGCGCTGGGCGACCCTCGGCCTTGCCGCCGGTTCCTTCGTGCTGGCGCTCATCGCGCTCACCTCGCTGCCCACCGCTTTCCTGCCGGAGGAAGATACCGGACGTCTGTCGCTTACCGTCGAACTGCCGCCCGGCTCCACGCTCGGCAAGACGCGGGCGGTATCGGATGAAATCGCTGTTCGTATCCGGCAGTTCCCGGAGGTCGAAGGGGTATTCGCCCGCGCCGGCGCGAACAGTTCGGGGCTGGAGGATGTGCGCTATGCGGTGATCCTCATCGACCTCCTGCACAAGAGCGAGCGGGAGCGTTCTTCCTTTGCCATTGAAGCCAATATTGAAAAGACCCTTGCTTCCATTCCGGATGTGAAGCTGCGCTTCCTCAACAATCGGGGCGGGCGCGATATGTCCTTTGCGGTCCTCGGTACCGACGGAGAGGCTGTCGAGGATGCCGCCAGGACAATGGTTGGTGAACTCGGCACGGACGGGATGTTCATCGATCCCAGCATCGACAACACTGCCATGCGCCCGGAACTCAGGATGCATGTGCACACCGACAAGGCGGCGATGCTCGGCGTATCCCCAGCGGCGATTGCGGACGTGGTCCGGGTTTCCACCATCGGCGATGCAGACAGCCGCTTGCCCAAATTCACCGAAGGCGCGCGGCAAATTCCCGTCCGCGTCGCGATAGCGCGCGAGGCGCGGGACGACCTCGCCACGCTGGAAATGCTGACTGTGGCGGGGCGGGATGGGGCTCATATTCCCCTCTCGGCTGTGGTCGATATGCGCTTCGACGAAACGGTCTCCGCCATCGAACGCCTCGACCGGGAACGGCGGATCGAGATCGGCGCGGATCTGGCCGAAGGCTTCACCCCGGGCCAGGGGATGGAGCGGCTTCTCCAGTTGCCGAGCGTCAAGAGCCTGCCTGAAGGTATCCGCATTCAGGCGACCGGCGATTCCGATACGGAAGGCGAGGTTTTCGCAAGCTTCGCGGCGGCGATGGGCGCGGGCATCATGCTGGTCCTCGTCGTGCTGATCCTGCTTTTCGGCAGTGTGCTGGCCCCGTGGACGATCCTCGCCTCGCTCCCCCTTTCCATCGGCGGCGTCGCGGCGGGCCTCTGGTTGTCAGGCAGCGCCATATCGCTGCCTGTTGTCATCGGCATATTGATGCTGATGGGCATCGTCACCAAGAATGCGATCATGCTCATAGATTTCGCCATCGAGCGGGAGGCGCACGGGCTCTCGCGGATCGAGGCGATCATCGAGGCGGGCTCGGAGCGCGCGCGTCCCATCATCATGACGACGCTCGCCATGGCCGGCGGCATGGTTCCCTCCGCCGTTGGCGTCGGCGATGGCGGCGAGTTCCGCTCTCCCATGGCGATTGCCGTCATCGGCGGGCTGCTCGTCTCCACGTTCCTGTCGCTGGTGGTGATCCCCTCGCTCCACCTTACCGTCTCGAATCTTGGCGACCGCATAAGCGCAATGTTCAAGCCGATCTTTCAACCCGAAGGCGAAAAATCGCCAAATTCATGAGGGAGCGTGCCGGCGCTGTAATAAACCTTAACAAAACGCAACATTCCCACCGGCGTCCCTATGCATTATGCAACGGGCCAAGGGGACGCCATGCAACCGAATTCCACAAACGCCCGGATATTGATCGTCGAAGACGATCCGGAGATCGGCGAACTCCTCGCCATCACCATGCGGGAGAACGGGATGATCCCGACCGTCGCGGAGGATGGCCGGGTGATGCAATCGCTGCTGCGCCACAATGCGTATGATCTCATCATCCTCGATGTCATGCTGCCGGGTGAGGACGGCCTCAGCATCTGCCGAAAAATCCGCTCCGAAAACACGATGCCCGTCATCCTGCTGACGGCACTCGGCGAGGAGGTGGACAGGATTGTCGGGCTGGAAGTAGGCGCGGACGATTACATCACCAAGCCGTTCAGCCCGCGCGAAGTCGTGGCTCGGGTGCGCAGCCTGCTGCGGCGGGCCTCCTATGGGCTTGTCAAGAATGTCAGCCAGCGGCGGCTGCGCTTCGACGGCTGGCTCATCGACCCGATGCGCCGCCAGCTTCATGACCCCAGCAATGCCCGCGTTGCGCTCACCACCACGGAATTCGACCTGCTGCTCGCCTTCTGCCGCAATCCGGGCCGCGTCATCACTCGTGAGGAACTGCTTTCGCTGACGCATTCGGGACTGGCGGGGCCGATCGAGCGCAGCATCGACGTTCATATCAGCCGTCTGCGGCAGAAGATCGAGGTCAATCCGAAGGAGCCGGCGTTGTTGCAGACGGTTCGACTCGGGGGGTATACATTTACCGCGACGGTCGAGGAGGCGTGAGGCTGGGGGAGTTTGATTGGCGCGCCCCGGCCAAGGCCTCCGGCCTATAAGCCTTCACATACCGCAACAAAACGAAACGACCTGCCTTCGCGCGACGCGCTACTCCGTGGCTTGTAAAGTCATGAGGAGCGCCAAATTGCCCGATATCCAGGCCGTCCAATCCCATCTCAACCGGGTGCAATTGCGCCGCAAGGCGGTGATCTGGTGGATCAGTACCTGCTTCCTGCCAGTCATTTTCTTCACGACCGCTCATTTCAAGGCCGGGTCATGGCAGCGCGACTGGATTGAGGATTTCGGTGCGCTTCTGATTTTCATCGCCATCCTCGGCAGGGCCTGGTGCACGCTCTATATTGGCGGGAAAAAGACGGTGGCGCTGGTAACATCAGGGCCTTACTCGGTTTCACGCAATCCGCTCTATTTCTTCTCCTTCGTCGCCGTCGCGGGGCTCGGACTTCAGACTGGCAGTATCAGCATGGCGGCGTTCATGACGTTGGCGGCTTATCTCGTCTTCCTGCCGGTGGTGCTGCGCGAGGAAGCCGGGCTGTCGACTGCTCATGGCGCCCATTACGAGGCATATCGCAATTCCGTTCCGCGCTTCCTCCCCCGTCCCAGCTTGTGGCGTGACGAGGATGTCGTGACCGTAAGCCCCGGCATGTTGCGACGGACCATCGTGGACGGGATGGTTTTCGTCCTCCTGGCCTTCCTGGTGCGGGTTCTGCTGCGGCTGCTGCCCGATCTGCCTCAGGTGACGTTGTATTAAGGCGCCGGCTATCCCATGGGCAGGGTGAGCCGGACGATCAGGCCACCCTCTCTGCCATCTAGGAATTCCAGCGTGCCACCATGGGCTTGAACGATCTCGGAGACGATCGAGAGCCCCAGCCCGAAACCGGTATTGCCGCCTCTTGCCGCGTCGATCTTGAAGAACGGTTCGAGGACCCGCTGCCGGTAGGTTTCGGGAATGCCCGGCCCATCGTCCACGACATCGATGACCATCATTCCCGCATCTGTCCGCAGTTCGACCGCAACCTTCTTCGCGAACTTCGTGGCATTGTCGCAAAGATTGGTTATGGCGCGGGTGATGGCGAGCGGCTTGCAGTTGACGATAAGACGGTTCGGCCCGTGATAGGCCACATCGTGCCCGACATCGGCAAATTCGCTGCAGATCGTCTGGAGCGAACTGGCGATATCCGCCCGCTCGAAATCCTCTCGCCGGTAATTGTCCCGCAGGTAATCGAGGCTTTCGCCCAGCAACCGGTCGAGGTGATTGATGTCTGACAGCATCGCCTCCCGGCTTTCGCTCAACGGTAGGTGTTCTGCCTTCAGCCGCAAGCGCGTCAGTGGGGTTCGCAAATCATGGCTGATGCCGCGTAGCATGCGGGTGCGGGATTCGACCATGATCGCGATCCGCTTGCGCATGCCGTTCAGCGCCCGCGCCAGGGCGACGATCTCGACGCTTCCGCGCTCCTCGAAAACCTCCTCGTCATTCGAGATATCAGCATTGAGCGCCGCGCGGGAAATCCGCCGCAGAGGCAGCATGATTGCCCAGATGGCGAAGGCGAAGAAAAGAAAGATCAGCGTGATCAGTGCCACCAGATAATAGGATCCCCGTCCGACGAAATCGCTCGTCAGGAAAGGATCGGAGGAAACGGGACTGACCAGCATCGTCGAGCCATCCACCTGGACAGCAACGACGCGCCTGCCGTTGAGAAACGTCCTCCAGCCGCCCAGGGGGGAAATGGAATTGTCGGGCGGAAACAGCCATTCGACGACCCGGCCCCAGGCCGTTTCCTTGCTGGAGGAGGTCGTGAATTGCGCGCGTATGGATAAGGGAAGCAAAGTCATGTCCCAACCCGACCGGCGGGCGGCATCGAGGATGGTTTCTCTCTCGGCCGGCGTCGCGGCAGCTTCCAGCAGCCGGCCTACGGTGTGGACATGCTCGGTGACCTGCTCGATGTCAGGCGGCCTGTGGTTGCCGCTGACCCAGCGCTCGAGGAGCGGACCGGCCAGCACGACAATGATCAGCAAGGCAAGGAAGACGAGAGCAGTGATCTGCCCATAGATGGTCCTGAGACCCAGAAGCACGCGCAATCTCCTAATCCTCCCTCCGGTTCCTCCCAAGGCTTTTTGTACCATGGCGGCCGCGCTTGCGACGGGAGATGATTGTTAAGTTTTATTACGGCTGCCGGTCCTGTTCGCTTCGTAACAAAGCTTAACATAACGACATGCGCGGAGCGGCCCGTCCGTGGAAAGTAGCGTTGTCCCCGGTCGTGCTGCTGGACTCATCACGCGGCGCCGGCAAATCGCTCTGGAGCCTTTATGTCCTCGACAATTCTAAACAACCGGCTTGTTTCGCCTCGTTTTCTCGGCCTCGCATTGGGTATCATGGGGATGGCGGCCAGCGCCTCCGCCGCCGACCTTTCGCCTCCGGAACCGCCTTCCGAGCCTGGCCTCGATCAGGAGCGCTTCAATGAACGGTTCGAGCCGAAGCGGAACTGGAGCCTGATTATCGGCGGCGGCGCCATGTACAAGCCGGAATATGAAGGCAGCGAGGATTTGAAGGTCAGCCCCATCCCATTCGTCAGCTTCACCTATGGTGAATGGCTCGAAATCAATCCCAGGGGCGTTGCCGTCACCGCGCTCAACCACGATGGTTTTTCGCTCTCGGGCAATATCGGTTACGAGTCGGGCCGGGACGAGGACGATCACGACAGGCTTCGCGGCCTCGGTGATATCGATCTGGCGGCGACCGTCGGCGCCGAAGCGGCTTACGAGCTGGGCCCGGTCGAGCTTTACGCCGCGATCGATCAGACGATCGGCGGCAGCGAAAGCCTCATCGGCACGTTCGGCATCGGCTATTCGGCGCCGGTAACCGAGAGGCTCATCCTTGGCGCAAAAGCAGAGGCCATCGTGGCGAACAACAAACACATGGAAGCCTATTTCGGCGTCGATTCCGCCCAGTCGGCCGCCTCTGGCCTGCGGGAGTACAAGCCGAGGGCAGGCGTCAAACGCGTCAACGTCTCGGCCAACGCCACTTATATGCTGACCGACAACTGGCTCGTCCGCGGCCGGGCGGAACTGGGCATATTGACCGGCGACGCCGCCGACAGCCCCATCGTCCAGGAAAAACTGCAGCCCTCGGTTTCGCTGGGCCTCGGTTATAAATTCTGAGGCGATCCCGGCCGAAGGACCGTTCGACCGGGATTGAATGCAATACTACGCCGCGCAAAACGCGTTTCGCTTCAATCGAGACCGGGTTTCGGGCCGGCCTTCTGCAGACCGTGCCGACTTATCTGGCGATCCTAAACGCGCTGGTGATGGTCTATATCCTCTTTCGCACACGCTTGGCCTCGCGATCCGCATGACCGGCGAAAGTCCGCATGCGGCCGAGCGCAAGGCATCAATCCGATGAAGGTGCGCTGTGGCGCGGTGATCGCCGGAAGCGCGCTGATGGGCATGGGCGGCGCATTCCTCGCTTTGTCGGCGTTCAACAGCTTATTCCCGACCATGGTGCAGGGACGCGGCTGGATCTGCATCGCGCTCGTCGTCTTTTTCTCCTGGCGGCCGGGCCGTGCGATATTCGGCGCGCTGCTCTTCGCGTTCTTCGATGCGTTCCAGCTTCGGCTGCAAACAGCCGTCGATGGTGTGTCCTATCAGATATTGCTGAAAGGCGCTTCGCGCCGCCAGCTAAAGCTCGCCCTCGCGTGAGACTTTGATCGAGAAGCTGAAGGTTTAGCTCGCCGTCTGAGACGGGCCTGCTTCGGTCCCTCGTCGGATCGAACGCTCGATCTCGCAGCTCGGATGGGTATTGGAAGACATCGAGGCAGCGGACGCGGAGATCGAGATCTTCGTAAGGTCGGTCTTAGGCGGCCTGCGCCTGCCCGATCTGTGGTGGTTCCGACTTCATCCGCAGCGGAGAGGCCGTCACCGACATGCTCGACGGTGCTAAAGGATGATCACGAGCAGCAGCCAGCCCGTGGCGATGGAGCGCAGGGTAACGCGTGGAAAGACGTCGAGCCTGTTGGCAGCGTTCCAGACGCAGTGCCATATGAATACGTTGTAAGGAAGCGGTATCAGGAAGACGAGAAAGGCTGCCCAAGTTGGCCAGTCCGTTGCCGCCAGCGCCAAGGCACAGACGAGAAACGTGAAATTCAGCGTCGTACCGTACATAATCATGTCCCGCCAGAAAAGCTGTTCCAGCGGGACACGGTTGGCCAAACGGTCGGAGAAAAACTGCATCACGCGCGATCCAACAGCGGTTCAGAACGGCGAATGCGGACCTCGCTGCGCTTGCCGCCGAGCACAGAGAGTACGGCACTTACTGTCAAGAGACGCTCGCGACTGCGCTGGCCGATCTGAATGAACGCCTCTATCATCTCCGAGAAACTCCGCCGATAGGCGCTGCCGTATATCTCTGCCGCTATTGTATGCCAAGGCCTGGATGATCGTCTGTTCTGCCAACTCAAATCTGCTGTCAAGGACGCCAGGATCGAGCCGAAGCGTTTCCGGCGCCATGCCGCGCGTCTGTTTTCCGAGGACGGCAAGCTCGCCTTCGATACGGAGACGGTGCGCGTCGCCGCCCGCTCCATGTTGATCGATGTCCTGTCCTGCCGCCGCGGCATGTCGAACAGCGGTCGTTTCCCATATCGCCGGCGATGCCATCGGCGCTGACGGTTACCTTCCGAACATGGGCTCGGAAGATTTCCTGTTGTGCCTGTCGCGGCAGGCGCTGGAAGCGGCTGCGAAGGAGGTCAATGTCCTGCCGCGTCCAAAGGTGCGCGCCTTCTCGGCATCGGCGCCGGTCAATTCCGGCAGTTCAGTCAATTTTCGAAGACGGCCATTCATATGAACCTTTCGGCAACGTTTCCACATCTGTCTGGCGCAAAAGCTGGTCCAGTGTGAGCAGTGGCGCGCGCATCGACTTGGCATAGGCGTAGTGGAAGCAATCGAAATTGCTGAGACGCCGCTTTCCTATCCCGTACTGCTCGGCGACCGCGACCGCGTAGGACAGAACGCGCCGTGGCGAACCGGGCTCGCGAAGCCAAATCTTCCGTGCGTCTAGCCATTCGACGACAACCGCCTCGGCCGTTTTGTAGGCGCAGTTCAACTGATCCGGCCTTGACAGGACGATAATGGCTTCCCAGGCAGAAAGGGTCGATGTGAACGGTGCTGCAGCGTCGAGCAGTGCCGCTTCATAGGCGTCGGCCGTGTCCTCCCCCGCCATCATCGAGACAATTGCACAGGCATCGACGAACATTATTCATCACCCGTGAGATCGTGGTCGAGGTCGTGATAGGCTTCAGGTGGAACCGGCTTTCGATCTGGTTGAAAAGACAGGCCGTGCTTAGCCAGAATCTTTTGCGCCGTCTCTCTCGGGCTTTCCTTATTCATCCTGTTGCGGATGGTTTCCCGGAGGGCGACGATTACAGCATCGGTGATGCTTGTGCGGTCAAGACGCGCAAGCTCCCGAGCGAGAGTATCGGCCTCCGGATTGCGAATATTCAGCGGCATAGTTGTGTAGCTCCTAGTGTGTAGCTCACATTACAAAAATGTGTAGTTCGGAGCAACCCCCAATGCCATTTCATACAACACAGGCGCTTTTCCACCTTTTTGTCTACAAACCGCCCCGATTGTCGTCAGCCAAAAACGCTCAATGATCCATTTTTTCAGCGGTTTTCGTTTCAAAGATATATTTAGGCGCGATTGTTCCATCGGCAAAGGCCCCATGGACGAGAACCATGTTACGAAGCGGCGCCTCTTTGCGCCGACGGCGATCGATGCCATCGCGCGCATCAAAGCAAAATCCCGCGGTAACAATCGGCCGGTTACGCTAAAAAGATGTAAGTAATTTCAGGCAAAGGTCGCTGACGATAAGGCCCGTGTAGACCGTTATGGCAGGAGCGGAGTTTGGTTTCACGCCAAGATGGACTTTAAAGCCGTTAGCTTCGAACCAGCATTTACCACGCGCTACCTTTCAAACATGGCGGAGATCCCGGTGGCGCTCAATGTGACCCGACCATATCGGCCAGCCTTCGTCCGAGCGTGCTCTGAACGTCGGCGAAATCAAGCACGACCGTCATGTGGTTGAGCTCCGGTACCGGCAGCAGTTCTGCCCGCTGGCTGGCCATGGAAAGCTTCGCTTGGAGCGCGCGGGCCTGATCGTGAAAAGGTGCAGTCTCGTCCTCGCCAAAGGCGATGACCCGCCTCGGCCCATTGTGCTGAGTCGAAGTGAGCGGCGACCATGCCGCCGCCTCCACATGAGACATTTTGGCTTCGTCACGCAGAAAGCTGTTCGGGATTTCCGAAAGATCGTAGATGCCGCTCAACAGAAACAGCCCTTTCACGTCGGGCAAGGCTGGGCGCGCGCGCACCTCCCGCGGTCCGGTCGCGGCAAGATAGGAGGACAAGTGCGCACCCGCCGAATGACCGCTGACGGTCAATCGTCGCGGTTCGGCGCCGAACTCCGCGGCATGGTGCTGAAGCCACAACACCGCGTGGCGGACTTGATCCACCAAAACTGGCAGGCGCTGGGTTGGCATCAGATCATACTCTATTAGCGCGGCGATACCGCCTGCCGCCAGAACCGGCTCAGCGACGAAGTGATAGTTGGTCTTTTCGCCGGAGCGCCAGTAGCCGCCGTGCACGAAGACATGCAGCGGTGCGCCGGATGCCGCATTCTCCGGAAAGACGAGGTCCAGCGTCTCGCGCGGGCGCGCGCCATAAGCGATGTCGGCGCGTATCTTCGAACGCGCCGACAAGGCACGGCTGCGCTCGGCGAATTCGGCCGCGACAGCGTCGAAATCAGGTACAAAGTCGCGGATCCGATACAGGTCTGTTTCAGTCAACTTCTTCTCCCCGGCCGAGCTGCTACAGCATCGGCCCGAAATCGGAATCGATTTTCGGAAAGCACGATGCTTAGATTCAAAGACTCGAGGCGCGTTCTTTGTGCGTCCAATTCGACACAAGGCGCTCTAGAATTCAACGGCATAATACTTCGCCTCCATAAATTCCAGAATTCCTGTCACGCCGCCTTCGCGACCGAGGCCGCTCTGCTTGACACCGCCGAATGGAGCCGCAGGATCCGACATCAGGCCGCGATTAATTCCAAGCATTCCGGCTTCGATGCCCCGGCCAACACGCATAGCGCGCTTCAGATCGCGGGTATATACATAGGCGGCGAGGCCATATTCCGTCTCATTGGCCTGTCCGATAGCCTCCTCCTCGGTCTCGAACCTGTAAATTGGAGCGACCGGACCGAAGATTTCCTCACGTGCGATCGCCGCGCCGGCAGGAACATTATCCAGAACGGTGGGCGGATAGAAGTAACCGTTGCCGGGCAGTGGCGCGCCACCGGTCGTCGCCCGGGCGCCCGCGGCGATCGCGTCCGAGACGAGCCGGTCGATCTTATGCACGGCGTTCTGCGTGATCATAGGTCCGCATTGCGTTGCCGGATCGTAGCCTGGGCCGATCTTCAGAGCTGCCATGCGGGCCGTGAGACCCGCGACGAAGGCGTCATGGATCCCGGCCTGAACATAGAAGCGGTTGGCGGCGGTGCAGGCTTCGCCGGCATTGCGCATCTTTGCGATCATCGCGCCGTCGAGAGCGGCCTCAAGATCCGCATCATCGAAAACGAGGAAGGGTGCGTTTCCACCCAGTTCCATTGAACAACTGACGACTGATTTAGCGGCTTCGGCCAGAAGAATGCGGCCGACGCCGGTCGAGCCGGTGAAGGAGAGCTTGCGCACGCGGGGATCGGCGAGCATGGCATTCGTTATCTCACCCGGATTGCGCGTGGTGAGGACATTGACCACGCCGGCCGGCACGCCCGCCTCCTCGCCGAGACGGGCCATGGCGTAGGCCGTCAGCGGCGTCTCGGAGGCAGGTTTCAGGATCACCGTGCAGCCGGCGGCAAGGGCAGGACCAATCTTGCGGGTTGCCATGGCGGCGGGGAAATTCCAGGGCGTGATGAGGACGGCGATGCCGATCGGCTCATGGTCGACAAGGATGTTATGCGAACCGGAAGGGGTGTGCCGATATTCACCCGGAATGCGCGTTGCTTCCTCCGCATACCAGCGGAAGAACTCGGTGGCATAGCCGACTTCGCCGCGCGCGTCGGGCAGGGCCTTGCCGTTTTCGAGTGCAATGAGCATTGCAAGCTCCTCGGCATGCTGTGTCATCAACTGGAACCAGCGGCGCAGGATTTCAGAGCGGTGGCGGGCCGGGGTTGCACGCCATCCGGCAGCAGCAGCCGCGGCGGCATCGACCGCGCGCAACGCGTCTTCGACGGAAGCGTCCGGCACCTCGGCCAATGGGTTACCGGTCGAGGGATCGAGGACGGGAATCCCGCCGCCTTTCTCCCATTTGCCGCCGATAAAGAGGCCATGGGCGTGAAGGGCGGGATCGGCATAGCCGGGAATGTTGGCTTGGAATGTCATTGGATGATCCTTTTCATTTCAATTCAAGCTGGACAGGTCGCCGCTATGGGCGGCGGCGACGAGGTTGCGCATTTCGTGCGCATTCAGCGGGCGAGGATTGTTCTGGATCAGGCGCGCAATACCCAGGCTCTGCTCGGCCACCCAGTCGATCCGGTCTTCCGCAAGACCGAGATTGCGCAGCGTTGTGGGAATGCCGATCCGTTCGAAAAGCAAAGAGAGCGCGGGTATGACTTCATCCGCACCGCCAAGCCGGGCAGCTTGCGCGATCTCGGCAAGTTCGCCGCGGATCACCGGCGCATTCCAGGTCATCACGTAAGGCATGAGGCAGGCAACGCCGAGGCCGTGCGCCGTATGTGTCAGGGCGCCGACCGGATACTGGATGGCATGGGCGGCGGCTGTGCCGGCCACGCCGAAGGCCAGGCCGGCAAGGGTGGCGCCAAGCATCACCTTTTCACGCGCCTCACTGTCGGCGCCATTCGTGCAGGCCTGTTCCAGACCCTGCCACAGGAGGGTGATGGCGGTGAGCGCAAAATGGTCCGAAAGATCGTTCTTGCCGACGAAGACACGCTGCTGGGTTATTCCGGGTACCGGATCGCGCCGGATCGCGGTGAAGGCTTCGATTGCGTGCGTCAGGGCGTCAGCTCCGGCGATCGCCGTCAGCCCGGGCGGGCACGAAAGGGTGAGATCCGGATCGCAGATTGAAACTGTCGGGATCAGATAGGGGCTGGAAATGCCGACTTTCAGGCTGCGTTCGGCATCCGAAAGGACGGCGACAGGGGTTACTTCCGAGCCGGTACCGGCGGTTGTGGGAATGGCGATGATCGGTATGACCGGTCCCGGCACCTTGTGCTCGCCGTAGTAGTCATGCGGCCTGCCGCCGTGGGTCAGCAGCAGGGCGACGCATTTCGCCATGTCGAGACATGATCCGCCGCCGATGCCGATCACAAGATCAGGAGCGAAGCTTTTCGCGCCGGCGGCACTGGCGATAGCCGATTCCACAGGGACGTCCGGCAGGGTGGAACTATCGACGTTCACCGTCAATTGCGCTTCTTCGAGTTGCCGGACCAGCGCGTGGAAGTCGGCGTCGGTGACAAGGCGCGTGTCCGTCACGATCAGCGCGCGCCGGCCAAGCTTGCCGGCGATGCCGCCGAGGGCATGGCGCTGGCCGACGCCGAAGAGCAATTCGCGCGGCGCCCTCATTGTGCCGAATAGATTCATTCCGTGGTTCCTCCGATGAATTCAGGCGGCCTCAAGGGCCGTAAGATGTTCGAAAAGCGACCGCGGCAACTCGATTCCCGCTTCCATGGCGGCAGCCCGTCTTGCCCGCGCCCCCATTACCGGGACGGCAATCCCCGTAATTCCGCCTCTACGAGAACATCGGCTTGGAGACGAGCGGCGGCGGCAGTGCCGCGCCTTTCGATGAGGGCGGTGGCCAAGTTCCGAAAATATCCGGGCGGCAGCTTCATTTTCAAAATCCTATATCAGATCGTATACGATATTGTATTTGACATACGATATCTTATTTGCAACAAAAGCGCACATGTCAACAAATAGATCGGAGGCTGAGCGTGGCATTTGCGGCGGAGCGAGAAGGAAAGGCGGCGAGCATTCGCCCGACCAGCGTCGTGGATGGCGTCTACGACGGCATCTATCACCGGCTGATGTCGCTGGAGATTGCGCCCGGCGCCCGTATCCGTATCGACGTACTCGCTCGCGAGCTTGGCGTATCCCAGACGCCGATCCGCGAGGCTTTAAGTCGTCTGGAGCGCGAGGGCCTGGTGCTTAAGGAGCATCTGATCGGCTACAGCGCCGCACCCCAATGGACGCGCAAACAGTTCGAAGACCTTTATGTTTTCCGTCTGCTGATCGAGCCGGAAGCGGCCAGGCTCGCCGTCATCAACATGACGCCGGAAGCGCTCCAGCAGCTCGAGGATTCCGCCGCGGATATGGGACACGGCGAGCCGCCTGTCGACCGCAACACGCGCTACTCCCGCTTTGCCCGCGCCGATGCGCAATTCCATGACGCGATCCTGAAGGTCGCCGGCAACGACGTGATCCGCAGCACATTGTCAAACCAGCACGTTCATCTGCACATCTTCCGGCTGATGTTTCACACGCGCGTGACGCAGGAGGCGCTGGAAGAGCACGAGAATCTGCTCGCCGCCTTCCGCGCGGGTGACCCGCAGGCGGCGTTCGGTGCCATGCGCGACCACATCGAGCGTTCGCGCGATCGTCTGCTTTCGGCTTTCGAATGAACGCGGTCCTGTCTCCCTATACGGCGGTGGCGCCGCCGGTTCCAGCCATCGGCGTGCTCAGGGCTGAAGGGTTAGGCAAGGCCTATGGCCCGATCACCGTCCTGTCGGACATTTCGCTCGATGTTCGTGCCGGAGAGGTTCACGCCATCATCGGCGAGAACGGTGCAGGCAAGTCCACGTTGATGAAACTTTTCTCCGGCCACGTCGCACCGACAGTCGGTCAGTTGATCATGGAAGGTGAGTCGGTCGCATTCCGCAACGCCGTCGATGCAGAGAATGCGGGCATCGTCCTCGTTCACCAGGAAATTCTGCTGGCAGCAGATCTGACGGTTGCGGAAAACCTCTTTCTCGGGCGCGAGATCGGTCGTGGCTTGCTGGTGGACGACAGGGCGATGAACCGCCGCGCCGCCGAACTCCTGGTGCGCGTGGGCTCGACCGCCCGGCCGCGCGACCGGCTGGGTGCGCTGCCGCTCGCCCAGCGGCAGCTGGTGCAGATCGCGCGTGCCCTTCTCGACGACCGCAAGGTTGTCATATTCGACGAACCGACGGCTGTTCTTGCCAATAACGAAGTGGCGGCGTTGCTGGATATCGTACGCAGCCTGCGCGATCACGGCGTCGCGGTGCTCTACATCTCGCATCGTCTGGATGAGGTGCAGGCGCTTGCGAACCGCATTACCGTTCTTCGCGACGGTCGCATGATCGGCACCTGGCCGGCGGCCGGCCTCAGCCAGCGCGAAATGGCGGAGCTGATGGTGGGGCGGGAACTGGATATGCTGTATCCGCACAAGCGGCCTGCCGCCACCGCCGCGCCGATCCTGTCGGTCACGAATCTCGCCGTCGATCACGGCTCGCAAAAGGTCTCCTTCAGCGTCAGCCCCGGCGAAGTTCTGGGCATCGGCGGCATGATCGGCGCGGGGCGCACGGAACTGATCGAAGGGCTTATGGGGCTTCGTCCGTCCGACGCCGAAAATGTCGTCCTGAACGGCAACGAGATCAAGAACCGGTCCGTCCGCACGTTGATGGATGCCGGTCTCGTCTATCTGACTGAGGATCGCAAAGGCAAGGGGCTGCTTCTGGAGGAGAAGCTCGGCCCCAATCTGACCTTACAGGCGCTGGATGCCCTTAATCCGGGGGTCGTCCTCAACCGGCGCCAGGAGCGGTCCTGCCTTAAGAGCGCCGTCGCCGACTACGACATCCGCGTGCGCTCCCTGCGGCTCGAAGCCAGTAAGCTATCGGGCGGCAATCAGCAGAAGCTGCTCCTTGCCAAGGTGATGATGGCCGATCCGTCGGTGATCATTATCGACGAGCCGACGCGCGGTATCGACATCGGCAACAAGAGCCAGATCTACGACTTCATCGACACGATGGTGCGCGCCGGAAAGGCCTGCATCGTGATCTCGTCTGAAATGCAGGAACTCGTGGGGCTCGCCGACCGCGTCCTCGTGATGCGGTCAGGAAGGATCGTCGCCGAGCTTCGTGGCGAAGACATCAGTGAGGAGAACGTCGTCTACGCCGCCACGACGAGCGAGCGTGGAGCCGTGGAGGAGGATGAAAATGACTGCAGCGATAGCGACCGTCGCGCCTGCTGACGAAGGAAGCCGCATCCGGTGGGCCGATTTTGCGCCGTTCATCGCGCTTGCGGTGATCATGCTGTTCGGTGCGCTGGTCAATCCCAGCTTCGTGTCGGCAGACAACCTGATCAATGTAATCACCCGCAGCGCTTTCATCGCGATCATCGCGGTCGGCGCAACTTTCGTGATCTCATCCGGTGGGCTCGACCTGTCGGTGGGTTCGATGATGGCCTTCGTCACCGGCATCATGATCATGGTGATGAACCATCTGGTGCCGGCATTCGGAAACTGGGCCATCCCGATGGGAGCGGGCGTGGCACTCGTCGTGGGTTCGCTTTGCGGCCTCTTCAACGGCCTCATCGTGACGCTTGGACGCATAGAGCCCTTCATCGTGACGCTCGGCACAATGGGCATCTTCCGCGCCTTCATCACCTTCATGACGAACGGCGGCTCGCTGCCGATCGACCGCAGCCTGCGTGAAGCCTACCGACCGGTCTATTTCGGCAATCTCTTGGGCATTCCCTATCCGGTGCTGATCACCTTTGTCGTCGTCATGCTCGGCGCCTTCTTGCTCTACAAGACGAAGTATGGCCGCCGCCTGACATCGGCGGGATCCAATGTCGAGGTGGCGCGCTTTTCCGGCGTCAATGTCGCAGGCGTTCGCACGGTCGCCTACGTCATCCAGGGCTTTTGCGTCGCCGTCGCGGCCATCTGCTACGTGCCCCGCCTCGGCGCTGCGACACCGACGACAGGTCAGCTTTGGGAATTGCAGGTCATCACCGCGGTCGTGATCGGGGGCACCCTGCTTCGCGGCGGCAGGGGCCGCATCGGAGGAACCGTTGCAGGTGCCCTCATTCTCGAGGTGATCGCCAACGTCATGGTCCTTTCGGATTTGGTGTCCGAGTACCTCGTGGCCGCCGTGCAGGGTGCGATCATCATCATCGCCATGCTGGCGCACCGCTTTACCGTCAACCGCTGAAAACAGCGCAGACTTCAAAGGAGGAGAAAATGAAGTCCATGATCCATAAGACCAAAATATTTTTATCCACGGCTGCCATCGCCTTGGCTCTGCCGTTCGCCGCCGCTCATGCCCAGGAGAGAGATGTCATCATCGCCGTGTCCATTCCTGCCGCCACACATGGATGGACGGGAGGCGTGGTCTACCACGCAGAGCAGGCCGAGAAGGAGATCGAGGCAGCGTTTCCAAACATCGACGTCGTCCTGTCAACTGCGTCGTCGGCGACTGCCCAGGTGTCCGCGCTGGAGGATCTTTCGGCAACCCGCAAATTGGACGCGCTGGTTATCCTACCGTTCACGTCTGAGGAACTGACTGGTCCGGTGCAGCAGATCAAGGAGAAGGGCACGTTCATTTCCGTAGTTGACCGGGGCCTTACCGATCCTGCGATCCAGGATCTCTATGTCGCGGGCGACAATATCGCCGTTGGTGCGAACACGGCACAGTGGCTTTCCGACAAGCTTGGCGGCGAGGGGCAGATCGTCGTACTTCGTGGCATTCCGACCGTCATCGACGATGAGCGCATCAAAGGTTTTTCTGACGTCATCAACAAGACGGACATCAAGATCCTCGACATCCAGTACGCCAACTGGAATCAGGACGAGGCCTTCAAGCTGATGCAGGACTATCTTGCGAAATATCCGAAGATCGATGCTGTCTGGGCGAACGACGACGACATGCTACTCGGCGTCATCGAGGCCGTCGACCGTGCGGGGCGCAAGGACATAAAGTTTGCGCTTGGCGGCAATGGTATGAAGCAGGTCATCGAGATGGTGAAGGAAGGCAACGAGCGCACGCCGATCTCCACGCCCTATCCGCCGTCGATGATCAAGTCTGCCATCTACATGACGGCGGCACAGTTCGGCGGACAGGCACCCATGCGCGGTACCTTCCTGCTTGGTGCACCACTGATCACGCCGGAAAATGCCGACCAGTTCTATTTCCCTGCTTCCCCATTTTGATCCGTTTCGGTGCCCGCCCGCCGGGCACCACGAATTTCATGATAACAGGAGATATGACATGAACAGCAAGAAGATCCTCATGCTGACCGGCGAGTTCACCGAGGAATACGAGATCTTCGTTTTCCAGCAGGGGATGGAAGCGGTCGGCCACACGGTGCATGTAGTCTGCCCGGACAAGAAGGCGGGCGACCGCATCAAGACCTCGCTGCACGACTTTGAAGGCGACCAGACCTACACGGAAAAACTCGGCCATTACGCCGACATCAACAAGACCTTTTCCGAGGTGCGGCTCGAGGAATACGACGCCGTCTATGCGGCGGGCGGTCGCGGCCCGGAATATATCCGCACCGATAAGCGCGTACAGGACATGGTCCGTCACTTCCATGAAACTGGCAAGCCGATCTTCACCATCTGCCATGGTGTGCAGATCCTGATGGCTGTCCCGGGCGTGCTAAAAGGTCGGAAAGTCGCCGGCCTTGGCGCCTGCGAACCCGAGGTGACGGCCGTCGGCGGCATCTATATCGACGTAAAGCCGACCGAGGCCTATGTCGACGGCAACATGGTCTCCGCCAAGGGCTGGACCGGCCTTGCCGCTTTCATGCGCGAATGCCTGAAGGTTTTGGGCACGAGAATTACGCATAGCTGATCCTCCGTGATCCGCGGCGCGGAATTTTCCGAAGCTTCGCGCTGTATCCTCCAACGGCGCCAGCACGCCTTGACACAATGTCTGCAATAATAAAAAACATGCAGAACCGGAGGAGCTGATGTCGATCACGCCCATTTTGCAATTCGGCACAAGCCGCTTCTTGCAAGCTCATGCCGACCTGTTCGTCTCTGACGCGCTGGCACGAGGCGAGGCTCCAGGTGGTAGTGACAATTTAATCATTTGAGCCAGAGCATGATGCTTGCGAGCTTAACGAAACCGAGAAAGTTCGCGGCGAGTTTGTCATAGCTGTGCTTATTTTTGCGATGGCGTCGCGGTGGTATGACGGGCTCGCCGCCTTGATCGAGGATCATCATGCAGCCGATCGGCATCATAGGCGCGATCTGCGAGCACTTGGGTGGCAGGCAAGCCATCGATGAGGCTACAGGCCGGCGCCATGTCATTTTGTTGGCCCGGTCCGATGGCAAAGCGGACCGGCAGGCCGAGGGCGTCTACGACCGCATGGAGCTCGGTGCCGAACCCGCGGCGAGAGCGGCCTAGAGCCTGGGCTTCAGATCCCCCCTTTTACGCCGGGCTCCTGCGGCTTGAGCTTGGGCGCGAATGACAGTTGCGTCGATCATCATCCATTCCAGGTCCGGGTTGGCAGACATCGCCTCGAACAGCTGGTCGAAAACACCTGCTTCGATCCAGCGGTAGTAACGCCGCTTCGCTGTCTGATAGGGGCCCAACCGTTCCGGCAGATCGCGCCAGCGTGCACCTGATCGGGGCTAGCCACAAGAGTGCGTCGAAGAAGCGCCGGCCATCGCTGCGCGGCCCGCGCTTGCCCTTCCGACCGCCGGGCACGAATGGCTTGATCTGCTCCCACTGATCATCGCGAAGAACTTCACCTTCCAAAGCGGACCTCCAAAGCCTGCTCTGAATCTGGTTGTCCACGAATTGGGAAGCCCAAGATCGTTAGTTTGTCACTACAGCCTAGCACTTTGATTCTAGAGCATCTTATCCGCTTTCAGTGATTCCACCTGAAAGCGGGATGCTCTAATGTGCCGGACCCGCGCCGGACCAAGGCCTTCTCAGGCCAGTTTCGCTTTTAATTTTGTCATTGCCATCGCATAGCCGCCGGCTGCGCCGTCGATGAAATGGACGTGGTTCCGCTGCATGGGTGATGCGACGATGCAGGTCATCAAAGCCGATTTCTGCCGATGCAGTCCGTAGTTGCATATGCCCGCGCTCTCGGCGGTCTGCAGCCGTTCATCGATCTTGCGCAGGGCGGCAGGCTCGAGATCGATTGTCATCTTCAGCCCGTCATCGAATTTGCGGAAATCCGAGTTTCTGGTCACCTCGCGCCGATAGGCCCTTGGATCGAAGCCGCCCATCTTCCAGCCGAACCTGTCGGCTGTGACGGCGAGCATGAGGACAAGCCGTATCCACAGCTTTGCAAGCCATTGCCGGCCGCTGGGCGCGTTTGCGCGTACCTCGATCTCCAGACCTTGCGAGGAGGCGCCGAATTTGGGGCCTTCTACCGGCAGCGGATGGCCACCGCGCTGCTGCTGGCCAGTAAAAGCGATGAGATCGGAGACCAGATCCTGGAAAGCGCGCGTATCATGCGAAGGGCCCGGCACGGCGATGATGGAGACGATCTCGCCAAGCGTGGCTTCGATTGGATCCCAACGGCACGACAGCCCCGTCAGGTCCGGCCTGGTTCCTTTCGGAGCCGGTTCGATTCGATATTGGCCTGCCTTCATCTGGGTTTCCGCCCAACTGCTGCCACCGCCGGCAAACATGGCGTAGAATACGTCATCGGAAGCCTGAAACCGTGCGACCCGCACATCGCGGCCTTCCGCGCGGATATCTTCAATCGGCACGATGGCGGCGCGCAGGGTCATCCCAAGTTCTTCCGCCACCCAGGCCTGGACGGCGGCGAGGGCCTCACGGGCGGCCTGCATGGCGGAGGGCGGAACAGTCACCAGCGCGCCGTCGCCGCCGAACACGAAAGGAAGATCGCGCCTTGCGAGCGCATTGAGCAATGCGGAGATCACGCTGGCGCCCGCCATGTTGACGGATTTATAGCGGCCGGCTTCGACAGATCCGGTTGAATTGACGATATCGGCCACCGCGAGCGCCCAGCCGGCTGGCAGAGGCCGGTAATTGTCTATATCGGCTACGCGTTCGAATTCCGGGAAGACCGGCAATGTATCCAGGAATGAATCGGGCGAAACTGGCTTTTCCATGCTCTATAACTAGCACATCTCATTCGATCCGGGATCAGCAGAATGCCGCTTGACGTTGACTTGCATCGATTTCCTGTCGATAGACTCGATCGATGCGAATTGCCTTCTACGCGCCCATGAAATCGCCAAGCCATCCGGTCCCCTCGGGTGACCGTCAGATGGCGCAATTGCTGATCAGGGCGCTCGAACGTTGCGGCCATAGGGTTGAGCTGGCATCCGGGCTTTCGACCTTTGAGCGCGAACCCGACCCGGATCTGAAACAATGGGGATTCCCATTCATTGGATTTTGTGATTCAAGATGCTGGCTGGAGAGGAGGCCAGCATCAGATGACAGCACCTCTTTCCAATGATCTTCGTAGCGCGTTGTACATGCGGTTCTGGTCGGAGAGAGCTGCCGGTCGGTTGCGGCCCCGCTTTGGGGTTGCCGTTTCGTCTGTGGTGAAGTGGTCGCAGCGGTATCGGGAGACCGGCTCGATCTCGCCCGAAAGCCGTTCGCACAGGTGTCGGCTCTGAAGCGGAGAACCCGCAGAACCCTCGGAACGGTCCTCTGTTATCCAGCGCCTCGGCAAGCTTGATGTCGGACAAGTCATACCAGATCGACAGCAGCATCGCCTTGAACAAGGCCATTGGCAGCCAAGCAGGCTCGCCCTCCGCAGAGCAGGAAACCACACCAAGGGCCTGATCGATCGTACCAATCAATCAGCTTGGCAAGCGCATCCAAGACGAATGCTGGCCGCGATCAACGGCAAAACCGAACTTTTCCTGACCAATGCGCCGATGTGACATCGCATCCCTCATTCCATTGTTCAGATTGAGAGAATCACAGATCAACACGCCAGTCTAGGCACACGCGCGCAGGTCTCCTAGGTTAATCGCTAAGAAGAAAAGACGAGATAATTGACTCTGAGGTGCTCGATCATCCCGTAGTCGGGATATTGTTCAGGTCCATCTTGCCGACGATTTGCTGTGCGAGTTCGCGGTATTCGGATTCTGGGCCATCGTTGACGTCGCATGGAGGCTGCAACAGCCGCCATGATCCCGAAATTCGTTGGAAGGCGCAGCTTTGACATTGATAGTCTCGGGCTGTTGGATCTCGGCGAAGGCACGCGGGAGACCCAATCATCCGTTACTGGATGATAGTTGAGTTTGTTAGAATCCAGCTGCGGAGTTGCTTAGATAAAATTTTTGACCGATAGGCCGGAACAATCGAACCGAGCGGGATGTTTGGTCAGTTTCTCAAAGGGAGACTGGCCATGTTTTTACGCGTCGATAAGCTTCAGATCGAGCTACCTGCCCCCGCCAGGCAAGATGTCAACGCGGCTGCGGCACTCCAGGAGTTGCTGGGCGGAAAATACGGAGAGATGTCTACGCTGGGCAACTATCTCTTCCAGAGCTTCAATTTTCGCTCGAAGAGTAAGCTCAGGCCGTTTTACAGCCTGGTGGCCGCGATCACGGCTGAAGAACTTGGCCATGTCGAATTGGTCAGCAATGGCGTCGCTATGCTTGCGAACGGTCCGGATAAGCCGGACGGTGACATGGTTGGCCCGACCGATATCACGGACGCTCCGTTCGATGCGATGAAGGACGCAAGGCTGGCTGCCGGATTTCTGTCACATGGTGGTGGTGCGGTGCCGATCGATTCGAACGGGCTGAGTTGGAATAAAGATTTCGTCACAACGACGGGGAATGTCATCTTTGACCTCCTGCACAATTTCCATCTCGAATGCGGAGCTCGGCTGCACAAGCTGCGAGTCTATGAGACGCTTTCCGACCCGACAGGGAGGGAGGTTTGTGGATATCTGCTGGTGCGGGGATCGGTGCATGCCCACGCATATGCCCTCGCGCTCAAGCAGATTACTGGTGTCGAGATCGAGAAGATGCTCCCGACGCCCAATATTCCCCTGGCAAACATTCCTGAGTGCCAGAAATATCTTGAAGAAGGTTCGCACCGTCGACTCTACACGTTCAGCCCTGATGATTATCGAGAGATATCCGGGATCTGGGGTAACGGAGAAATGGCGCTCCCGGACGACCCCCCAGGTGAGTTGGAGGTAGTCGAGGGGATGCCAGATGGTGGCAAAATCCAGGAACTCGTTGGTGAGCCCTCTGCTTTCACACCGGATTACGCCCCGGAGGAAATGTTTGAAATTGCCGCCAAGCTCTACAAAGCTTCCCGGTAGGGGCTATAATCAAGGCCTTCGCCACATTTACGGTTTCTGGCCGTCGGGAGGAGGGCCATAGAATCAAGCCAACGCCCGAAGACGAACCTATGCATAGGACGATGCGCTGTCGGGAGAGGTGAATCCATCGAACAAAGTCGTGCAGTTGAAGTTCGCCTCAAAAGCCCGCCGAAGTGTCTCCCGGTTCAGGGTTTGAAGCCAGGGCAGTCGACCGAGTATGCGGACCTTTCCCATTTCGCCGATTATACTTTCCGTGTCGGGCTGGGCATCGCCAATAAATGCGACGCCAATAACCCGAACAGCGCGCAACCGTAGCACTCGGAGAGACAAAAGCGTGTGATTGATGGTGCCGAGTGTTGTCCGTGCGCAAAGCACTACCGGAAGATTCCAGCGGACGAAAACATCCAAAAAGGCCTGGCGGCGCGTGAGCGGTACCAGGAGGCCGCCAGCCCCTTCGATGATAAGGCGGCCGGCCACCGGAGGCACGGCCAACTGTTCAGGATCGATCTCGACGCCGTCAAGCTCTGCTGCGCGGTGGGGCGAAGCTGGCGTGCATAGGCGATAGGCTTCGTCATATATCCGGCCGGCCGGCAGCCCACCGAGGCGCGCTACCATTTCCTTGTCGGTTTCGCCCTCTAATCCCGACTGGATAGGTTTCCAGTAGGCGGCATCGCTGCAAGTGGCTAAACCGGCGGCAAAAACCGATTTCCCAATCCCGGTGTCGGTGCCGGTTACGACAATGGCATTATTCATGCTGCGACGAGGTCCTCCCTTGTGCGCTGGCCTTGGGAACGGCAGGAGCATTGCTCGCTCTTCGGCTTGCGACCGTTGAATGGCTGCCGGATTGCAGGCCCAGTCTGCGAAAAAGTTTCGCGTCCTTATCGCTGCCCGGATTATTCGTCGTTAGCAGCAGATCGCCAGTGAAGATCGAATTCGCTCCAGCCAGGAAACAGAGTGCTTGCACTTCGTCGCTCATTGCCAGGCGACCGGCCGAGAGGCGCACCACACTACGCGGCATAAGAATGCGCGCGAGCGCGACGAGCCGTACAAAGTCTAACACGTCCGCAGGCTTTGCTTTGTCGACCACCGGTGTCCCCTTGATCTCGCTCCACATGTTCAAAGGAACGCTTTCGGGATGGCAGTCCAGCGTGGCAAGCGTCACCAGCATCGCAATGCGATCGTCGATCGTCTCGCCCATGCCGACGATACCGCCACAGCACACCTTGATTCCTCCCTCGCGAAGATACGCGAGCGTGTTCAAGCGGTCATCCATTGTCCGGGTGGTAATGATCTCCCGATAGAATCGGCGGGAGGTGTCAATATTGTGATTATAGTAGTCGAGGCCGGCGCTGCAAAGCCGCTTGACGTGGGACGGGTTCAACATGCCCAATGTGACACAGGTTTCCATTCCAAGTGCCTTCACGCCCGCGATCATAGCGCAGATAGAGTCCATGTCGCGATCTTTCGGGCTTCGCCATGCCGCACCCATGCAGAAGCGCGTCGCACCGCTCGCCTTGGCGCGACGCGCCTCGGTCAGGACGTGCTCAACCTCCATCAGCTTGGTGGCCTTGATCCCAGTGTTCCATTTGGCGCTCTGAGAACAATAGCCGCAATCTTCGGGGCACCCGCCTGTCTTGATAGACAAGAGCGTTGCAGTCTCCACCACAGCGGGATCGAAATATTGCCGGTGCACTCCCTGCGCCCGAAAGATCAGTTCCGGAAAAGGGAGTTCGTAAATGCTCCGCGCTTCGATTTCGCTCCAGTTCGTACGCGGGAGGTGTTCACGACATTTCGGATCGTCACAGGCTTTGGTATCGCAAGTCATGACACGATGTTCCGCATGCGGGCCGGCACGAAATGAGCGCCAAGAGCGACAATGGCAATATTTATCAGGTCGCCGAGGAAAAACGGCGTAAAGCCGAGGGGAATGACCTGATCGACGGGCAAATACATCAAGAGCCATGGGAGGCCGACGGCATAGGTCACGGAAAGGCCAGCAAGCATGGCGAGAATTCGGCCAGCGGTGCGGCGTCCCAATGCCATCCATCCTGTGATCCAACTCGCGGCAAGATACCCAAGTAAATATCCGCCCGTGGGGCCAGCCATGTACAAAAGTCCCGTTCCACGTTCCGGCGACCCGGAAAAGACGGGCAATCCGGCCGCCCCGGTGGCGAGATAGGCAAAAAACGTAACGGTAGCGAGGCGCGGGCCCATGGCGAGGGCAAGTGCCATGACGCCTAGCGTATGCAGGGTCATCGGTACCGGCCATGTCGGGACGCGGAGCTTTGCGCAAATTGTGATGAGAGTGATGCCGAGCACGACGGCACTTGCGGTCTTTCCCAGGGATCGGAGATTCTGGCTTGAGAAGGCGAGGGTCTGGTACACGAGAACTCCATAATTATAGATAATACATGCAACTATCTACAATGAATCCATATTAGTGGTGGAACTGCAAGTGCTTTGTAGATAAATGTGCGGAGAGAGCCTTGAACACATGTCATTGTGTTGGGCTTACGGAGCCGGAGCGGCGCAACGCCCCAACCCCGTGATGTAGCGATGGTCCTCGTGTCCACGACGAAACTCAGCCGTTCGCGCCGAGTCCGATCGTTTAAGCGACGCGTCGCACGACCCGCGGTAGTGACTGATGGCTCTTTATCGGACATGCCGGCATGATCCGCCGCAGTGACTTCGTGCCGCGATTGTGTCATTCGATGCTCATGAAGACGATACGGCTCGTACTGAAAGACAGGATGACGGCTACCGCGACAGCGGTGCTGGTCGCCTATCTTTTAATACTGCAAGGCCTCGTCGGTGCGATGGCCCAGGGATCAATGGCAGCGTCTGCCATTGATCCTCTCCATGTCATCTGCTCCGCCTCGGGGGATGCAACGATCGATCTTCCGGCCGATCAGCACGGCCCCGCCAAGATGGCGGTCGACTGTCCCTGCTGCGCGCTCTGCCGGCTCGCTTCAACGTCTGTGCCCGTCATATTGGACGGCGTGGAAGCGTGCATCCCCGCCCCTGCCAAGACCGTGCTTGTTCCTTCGTCGCGGTCCGAGGTGATGTTCTCATTCTTCCCGCGGCGGCTCATCGCGGAGCCCAGAGCACCTCCAATCTTCTCCTGACGCTATCGCTCAATACCGATGTGCACATCGTGCATCGGATTTGGTTCAAGTCAGGAGAAAAACTCATGTCCGCTTCCACCATCGGGCGGGAGAGCACCGGTGCAGCCGTGCGATCCGCATCCGACCTTTATCGCGCCGTCTGGCGCTGGCACTTCTACGCAGGCCTGCTGGTCCTGCCTTTCATGATCACGCTCGCAATCACGGGAGCACTGTATCTTTTTCACGACGAGATCGATGCCATCGTTTATTCCGACCTCAAGCAGGTTGCGGTTCAGGAGAATGTCGCCCGGGCCGCTCCCTCGGCAATGGTCGCCGCCGCTGTTGCCGCCCATCCCGGCATGGCGATCAAATTCACCGATCCCGCAACACCTGCTTCATCGGCGGAGATCACCGTCAATACGCAGAATCAGGGAAAGCTTGCCGTCTACGTCGATCCCTATACCGGAAAGGTTCTGGGCTCTCTCCCCGATCGCGGGACCATCATGTGGACAATCCGGTACCTCCACAGCCTGAAGTATTTCGGATCATTCGCCCGGGCGCTCATCGAGATTGCAGGCGGCTGGTCCGTCCTGCTCGTGGGCACAGGCGTGTATCTCTGGTGGCCGCGCAGTCAGACAGCCGGAATCCTGAGTATCCGCGGAACTCCGAAGCGCCGGGTCTTCTGGCGCGATACGCATGCCGTGACGGGCGTGTTCGTCGGCTTCTTCATTGTCTTTCTGGCCATCACCGGCATGCCCTGGTCGGGGGTTTGGGGCGCAAAGGTCAATGAATGGGCAAACGGCAGCAATTTCGGCTACCCAGCGGGTGTTCGCGTCGCGGTGCCCATGTCGGACGAGCATCTCGGTCATGCCGCGCAGACGACGTGGTCACTCCAACAGGCCCAGATTCCGCAAGCATCCGGACATGATCATGGTGCCACGCCAATCGGGCTGGATGCGGCAGTTGCAATTTTCAACAGGTTAGGGCTGCATTCCGGTTATGCGGTCAACATTCCGATCGCACCGAATGGCGTCTACACCGGGTCGGTCTATCCGGACGATCTCTCCCGGCAAAGAGTGGTGCATCTCGATCAATATTCCGGTCAGCCGTTGATCGACATGAGCTTTGCCGATTACGGGCCACTCGCCAAAGGGCTGGAGTGGGGGATCAACGTCCATTTGGGTCAGGAGTTTGGACTTTTGAATCAGCTTGTGCTGCTTGCCGCCTGTATCGGGATCGTCGCACTCGCCGTTTCCGCGGGCATCATGTGGTGGAAAAGACGTCCTGCAGGATCGCTCGGCGTACCGCCCATGCCGGCGGACAAACGCGTGTTCCGCGGAATAATCGCTATTCTCGTGGTTGGCGGAACGATATTCCCGCTTGTGGGTGTTTCACTCGCGATTATGCTATTTCTTGACTGGGCCTATTCCAGGCTGTTCCGCTCGCGCAGCGCTTGAGAGGTCGGGGGATTGCTCACGATATTGCAGCCCCCGCCACTCGATTGCGCCTTTGGCACTCATGTTGAATGCTCCGGGACCGGACACATATGACTGGATAAAGCAGCAAGCCCTATTCCTCAGTAACACCCCAAGGGCGACATCATACGTACGCCGTCTGGGGCCATGGAACGCGGCCAAATCGCTGTCGTATCCCGGTGCGATGACGTAGCGGGCATACTCTTGGCGCGAATCGACAGTGTTCCACAAGGAAGAGGATTGCTGAAATACCCTGCTGACAAAGGTGCGAGGTAAGACAAGCGATATCGAATTTGCCAAGTGGCAGATAATAGCATATTTTATGCCGAAAGGAGAATTTTCATGTTGCAGGAAATTCCGCGTACACGAGCTTTTCCAGATATCCCGCAGATCACTCCCGCCGAGGCGGAAGCTATGGTGAGGGCAGTAATCAAGCTGTTTGAAAAATGGCAGTTGTCCGACGCAGACGCCCGCGAAATTCTTGGAGGGCTTGCGGCCCGCACCTATGCACGATGGAAAGCTGGCGAACCCGGGCGTATCGATCGTGATCTCGCTACACGTCTTTCGCTGCTCATGGGGATCCATAAAGGGCTGCGCTATTTATTTTCTGATCCGGAGCGAGGGTATGCCTGGGTGAAGAAGCCGAACCGGGCCTTTGGCGGGCGCCCTCCGGTCGAGATTATGACGCAAGGGGATATTTTCTCTTTGGCGCGCGTGCGATCCTATCTCGATGCGGAGCGCGGTGGCTGGTGACGGATAGCCTTTCGATAATCCGGGTGCATTGGCCCAGGGCATACCGGATCATCCGCTCCATCTATCCACCCATTGACCTTTTCGAAGACATCGCTGAGCCCCAGGACTGGGAGGCGCTGACCTCAGCGGAATCGAAGACCAATCCGCGCATCTGGGATCATATCGGCAGGCTCGATCTCGTGCCGCCCGAGCGACGCGTAAGCGGGCCGGGCGCCAGTTATCTTATGGCTCCTTTTGTCCATATCAGCACGGATCGGCCAGGACGTTTCACCGATGGTACCTACGGGGTCTACAGTGCTGGCGACGGGCAAGAGATAGCCATTCGAGAAGTGGCGCATCACCATGGAACGGCAATGGCGAACAGCCGTGAGGAGCCGGGATGGACTTCGCAGTTCCGTATGCTGGTCAACCGCCTCAATCTTGATCTGCATGATGCAAGGCCACATGGCTGTTACCATGATCCGGATGATTACACGGTTTCACAAGCCCTGGGCCAGAGCCTCCGGGCCGCCGGCGCCAATGGCATTGTCTATTGCAGTGTGCGCTGTCCGGGTGGGGAATGTGCGGCCATCTTCTGGCCGGATCTCATCAATATTCCCATACAAGCGGATCATTTCGATTTCCACTGGGACGGAAAACAGGTTGATAAGGTCCGCAATTGCCGTACCAATGCAATATTCGCGCTGTGAGGGCTATCTTTGTTTTTCTGCGGCATGCAGCGCATCATCTCGCACCCAAACACCGCGCCCTGGCCAGGATGGAATCTGTCATAGCCCGCCGCGGTGCTCGCGAAAAAAATCGATGAGCGCCTTCAGGGCAGGCCGCACCTGACGGCGATTGGGATAATAGAGGAACCACCCTTCGAACGGCGGCGGCGCCAATCGTCGAGAATGGTTACAAGTCGTCCTGCCGCCAGTTCAGGCGCGACCATATCGTGCAACAATTGGGCGATGCCCGTCCTCTCCACGGCTGCCCTGACCAGTATTTGCGGAGTGGCGTTTGAGCCGGGCGCGTTAACTCGTCGGCACGCTGCGTCATCCTGATTGCCGTCCGCGTGGGAATGAGGCTTTTGATTTCGCGTGTCTTCAGACGTCATTGAGGCCGAGATATTCGTTGGCACCGGCACCGCTGCGGTCTTCTTGTCCGAAGAGCCGGACGTGGACAAGATGGGCTGGGAAGAGCTTGGCATCCAGCCGCACAGGTCGGGCCCGGAAAACTGGGGCTACCACGAAGCCGATGTATTCCGAACGTGGAAAGAAAAGCCGCTCGGCATCAATCTCGTTATCGCTCAGTACATAGACGAGGTCCGCCTCGAAATCTGGCATCTCCACCCAGACCTCGTTGTCGGTCTTGGCCTTGTGCAGGAAGGCGATAGTTGGTTCAGGCCGCAGGAGGGGTGGATCGAGGGGGCCGTCTGGCCCGAAATGCCGAAGGCGGCCCCTCCCGCATCGAGATACGCTCCGAGTTTTTGAAGGATTACCTTTGCGCTCGCGGGTTCCGGCTTTTCTGCTCGACTTATAGCGAGCGCATTGCCGTGTCTGAGAAGCGCCCCGCTTTCTCGTGGTCAAAGGCGGCCTTCACGAAAAGACAGGACGCGATACGCTTGAGGCGACCACGCGGGTTGGAGGCTTTCCTCACAAAAGCGGAACATTCTGGACCAAGGGCGCCATCTGGCGGACGGAATGGGTGGACGCTGGCAAGCTCAGCACGCGCATCCGCGGCGATAAGGACCCACAGGAGATTGCATTCGCCGTCGATAACGACGGCACCCGGGCCAACGCCGGGCAATTGACCCGAGACATCTCCTGGCTCTACTTCCAACCGACGATAGCAAGCATGGTGATGCGATATCGCGGCAGCCATCTCCACTGGTATAGCGGGGAAACGGGTGCGCTCGGTGCTACCGCCGGGTCGACTGTCCACTTTGGCGTCAACGACCTTGGCCTCATCACCGTGTTGGCGAAGGACATCGGCCAGTTGCCACAATGGCAGCAGCGCCTTTGGAGCGCCCATAACGTTACACCAGAAGGCGAGGTCTCGAGCGAATTGTTCGAGGCGCAGATGATGCTGATACCCGCATCGACCAAAGCGCCCGAGGGCGAAGTCCAGGATGCCTTGAACACTCTCGATGCCTCTTTCAAAAAGCGTTACGGAACGAGCTTGCTTCGAGAGCATTCATCGGTGACCCAGTTGTTGCGTGCCGTCCACCGCTTTCGAGCGGTCGAAGAAGGCGGGCTTTTGGACCTTTCGAAGGATCTGATGAGACTGTTCTCGGAACGTGTCGACGTCGACGCGCTGACCCCGCACTTCACGCTTGCCAACGGTGAAAAGAAACGGGCTCGCTGAAGGCAATGGAGAAATTGCTGGCCGGGCTTATCTCGATCGACGATGCGAAGGCGATGATGTCCCCTCTGTTCGGTATCAACGATCTAAGAGGAGCATGTGCCCACCTTGGCACATCTTTGATCGGGAGCGGCATGGAACGTGCGGAGGTCGACGACCGCTTGCCACTCCCGATGCAAGGGCGGCAACTCATTCAGAGCTTCGTGAATGCCATCAAGAGAATCGAGGCGGCTATATCGTTACGATGAGTTAGACGGCTATCTCCGCTCCCACGCGGTAGATGCTAAGTCGATCGCCATTGATCTTTGATTAGAGTGAACCCTTCGGCTAATGAGCTGCTGGAAATGGAACGGTGATTTTGCGAAACATTTGGTAGAAGTTTGAACCGCCCCGGATTTGCCGGAGGCTCCAACTCGTGAGACAGTGGAGCCGATATGAGCAAGACGACAAACAAGTTTTCACCGGAAGTCCGCGGCCGCGCTGTGCGTATGGTTCTGGCCCATGAATCCGAACATGCATCCCGATGGGCGGCGGTATCCTCGATAGCGACCAAGATCGGCTGCTCGGCGCACACGTTGCATGAGTGGGTGAAGAAGGCCGAAGTGGACATTGGCAAGCGCGCCGGTCTCCCCAGCGATGTTGCAGAGAAGATGAAAGCTCTGGAGCGGGAGAACCGCGAGCTTCGTCAAGCCAACGAGATCTTGCGCAAGGCATCTGCTTATTTCGCCCAGGCGGAGCTCGACCGCCCACTGAAGCGATGATTTCCTTCATCGATGAACACCGTTCGGTGTTCGGGGTCGAGCCGATCTGCAAGCTGTTGCCGATTGCCCCGTCCACCTACTACGAGAATGCCGCCAAACGGCTGGATGTGGATCGCCTGTCGGTCCGCGCCCGCAGTGATATCGCATTGAAGATCGAGATACGCCGCGTGTTTGACGAGAACTTCCGGGTCTATGGCGTGCGGAAAATCTGGCGGCAATTGAAGCGCGAGGGCTTCGATGTCGCCCGATGCACCGTCGCCCGGCTCATGAGTATAATGGGCCTTCAGGGCATCATTCGTGGCAAGCCGGTCCGCACCACTGTCAGTGACAAGGCGGGTTC
>NZ_QOZG01000006.1 GCF_003335045.1 Paramesorhizobium salinisoli | reverse complement strand
GGCGCCGGGGGCTGAAGGCGTTCTGGAGGCCGGTTTCGACGGCAACCACGGCTGGTTCTGTCGCAATCGCGGCAAAGCTGACGTCACCATTACCCTGCGCACGAATGGCGACTATGCCGAGATCAAGTGCATGATGTGACCAGTTCGTCCTATCGCATCACCAGACCGGCGCGATAGCGAGAGGGAGGCCCTGCCCATACCGGGCAGGGCTTTTTCACAAGAGGCAGCGCAAGCAGGATGTTCACGAGGATCTGTCGACCGGGATAAGCATTTCAGCGATCACGCGGGAAATTCGCGACCAGCCGACAGACTATTATGACGGTACGCGACGAGGGTTCACCATCCGTTCGATCTTAGCGTGTCTGGGAGAACAAACCTTGTTCCGACCCCATCCTTGATTTTTTGAACCGCTTCCAGCCGGTTCAGCTCTTTCTGCGACATGGTGATCAAACAAGACATGGAAGCTCCATCAGCACTTCGGCGTCGGACACCAGTCTTCCTCCCAGCGTTGAACTTGACCAGCTAGAAGGGCGAAAACTGTCGCATATCTAACTGGCCCAACTGTCGCATTACTAAATGGCTGCTATATAATCCGATCACATAACATGTATTATGGAACCAGCACCGAAGGTTCCGGGAAGGCGATATTGGGATTTCCCTTATGCTTCGAAAGACTTCTTGCACAAAAGCCGGTGATCACCCGGCAGTCGGTCTTACCGTTATTTATTTACGCTGTAGGGGCATCTGCCTTGGCAGCGATCCATACGCTTGTTGATCTCGCGGCTGGGGTACGGGTCGATGCGACTACCAGAGCGGAACGTCGTTCCTCGCCAAGTCAGCCGTCAACTGCAACAGCCATGTTCCCACAATGTTCTTCAGCTTGGCCAAAATCGAGCTTCGGGCAGACGGGGCCGCGAAGTTGTGCTTCTTCGTCACAAACATAGATACTTGATGCGTATCCCGGATACGATTATATTGCCCCCTATCGGAGTTGTCACCATGTCTGCAAAAGAACGCATCAAGAAGTACCGAGAGACTGGAGGAGCATCCGATCTCGTGAGGGTGGAGGTTCTCGTTCCCAAAGCACGCAGAGATGAGATCGTGAGTGTCGCGGCAGAATTGCGATCTGCGCATCGGGCTGAAAAGAGTCGTCTTTTGGAGTTTATCAGGATTGCTACCGAGAGGTATGGGCTGAGAGTTTTCGATAACATCGACATCGAAAAGCTGAACGATCTTCCGCAGAAGGCGCGAGTTGTCGCCAATGCACTTATGGAGCGCGGTGACGCGCGAGCTTATGCGATGGGACGAAAAATGGTCGTCGAGCTTGGAGATGGGCGCTGATGGTACTGACACAGATCCAAAAAGAAATCATGGCCTCCATCGCCGGGAACAGATCTGACACCAGCTACATTGCTGGCGGCTTGGTCTTAAATATGAATTGGCCACGAATGTCCGATGACATTGACATCTTTCATGATACCGACGAGGAAATTGGGGTCTCTGCGGGTACTGATATCGCGAAATTAGAGACTGACGGTTTCAAAGTCTCGATCGAAGTCAACGTTTACGGTTGCGTTGAAGCAAGTGTAATGCGCGGCGGGGAGCGTACCCTTGTCCAATGGATGAGCGAGACCCGGACACGCTTCTTTCCACTTGTCAGGGATGATGAATGGGGAGCCCGTCTGCACCCTGCTGATCTTGCCGTGAACAAGGTGATCGCTGCCTCTACGCGGACGAAGGCTCGGGATTACGTCGATTTGCTGATGATCGAAAACCATATGTGCCCGTTAGGGTCGGTAATTATGGCCGCGGCAGGCAAACCTCCTTACTTCTCGCCATTGCGTATAACCGATGAGATTCGGCATAAAGCCTTGTCCGTCACGAATGAGGACTACACGACGGTTCGTGGTCTACCTTCTGATTGGACTGCCACAATGATCCGGGACGAACTTATTATTGCTCTGGATCGCGCGGAGAACTACCTGCGCAATGCGCCCTCCGAACTCGTAGGGATATTGGCTATAGACTCTGCGGGCGTTCCGTTGAAGGTCTATGACCTCAACACCACCGGGATCGGATACCGGAAGGCGACCTCTGAGCCTGAGGTGACGCCAGATTTGCCTGAAGCACGCAACCGCTGGGGGGATAAAGTCTAACTCGGCGCATGAGTGGATGCTGTGGACTTCTCACGCCTATTCGTCTGGCGGCAGTTGCTACCTAATTCCGTAGGCTAACGCCGCCAATCTCCCTACTGCAACCGAAGGCCGAATGCGCAGGAACACCTCAACTGCGATTGCCGGCTGTATTATTGATTGGGATAGCAGGCGGAAGCCTTCAACTCCGTTCCACCCGCGAGAACGTCGATCAGCTTTGGCACGGCGGTTCGAAATTGGTATTCGATCGCCACCGACGAAAAACCGTTGAGCCCCCGACAATCTGCGTCATGGTCCAGGCGGATCAATGTAGGGTCAAGTGTAACGAACCAGCCGTTGGAGGTACTCTCGGCAAATGCGGTTGCTCGAGCCAGGTTATAAATTCCTTCCAGGCTGCACTCAACCTGCGGAACGCCCATGCACCGCGCGGTGGCAATCGCCGTCTCCTGCAAGGCATGACTTGTCCAGAAAAGCCGGCCGAACTCAACGATCCCGAACAGCATCAGCAGAAAGACCGGCAGGACAAGAGCGAACTCCACAGCGCTGGCTCCGCACTTGGATTGCCGAAAAAGCTTCAGGACACGTTTCATTGAGTTCGCGCGATTGCAGCGGCGGAAATAGTATCGTCCCGGATTATGCCATAGCCCGAAAAGAGCGGTTTATAGGGCTGCTGCACGGCAATCGCGACAAACTTTCCAGCTCGTGTTCCATCAGGGCAGAGCGCGCCGCATTCTTTCATGGCGCCCCAGACAAGCGACCTTGCGCTACCCGTTGGACAGTAACATTTGTTCGCATTCGAGGATTGCTGACTGACCTTGATGACAACTCCGTCGTAGCCCGCATCGGGACCGTTGTTTACGACGACGGTCGCCCCCGTGTTACCCGCCCTCACCGCGATCAGGCTAGCAATCCGCTTGGCCAGCTCTGAGCCATTTTCGGAACTGACCATGCTCGAATTCACCAGCGCGTAGCTCGCTGCGCTGGATACAGTGGAATCCAACTGGAAGCGCGAATAGACGGCCATGCCGAGGTCGAGACTGCCGGCCAGAATAAGGGCGAATACCGGCGCAATTACTGCGAATTCTATGGCTGAGGCGCCCTTGTTTTCGCTGACCAGGAAACGCTTGAGGAAGATGTGGGCAGCCTGTAACCATCTCAACGGGCTTTGGAAAATACTCATTGGATCAAAGCCACTTTACCGTTTCCATCCAGGCCGGCACATTTTGAGATTGCTTTTGCGCCGCCGGACAACGCAATGCTTGCGCCGATGAGCTGCATGCAATCGGTAGGGCCGTTTTCTATCCGTCCGCCTCCTCCAAGATCGATTTTCGCGTATGGAAAATAGAACGCCCCGGAGATCTGGCCGCGCCCGCCCGCCGCGATCGTCACGCCGCCATCATTATCAGAGGATTGAGGACCGACGACCGCCAGCCTGGCAAAAGGGCCGGACTTGGGCGCCATCAATGTAATGCCGTTGCCGCCGTCGAGGCAAAACACCTGTCCCCTGCATGCTCCGCCCGATGCAGTATCGCGCCCTGAAATCAGAAGCGTGACGTCCTTGCCATAGACCGCGCCGGTTCCGTCGCACGTCGCGCCGCCTACGTCCGCCGCGAAATATCCGTCAATGGTATAGATGCCCGCCCCGAGCTTGACCGCACCAGCCAGGTGAACGTTACCTGAAATATCGTGGTGCTCACTGGCCGGCAGAACGATGCAACTTCCGCCGCCGTGGCCATTGATGTTGCCGTTGAGCCGAAAGACGCTGCCATTCGCGCTCGCATCGGCAAAATAGGTTTTGGAGCCGCCGCCGACACTGATGCCATTGCCTGCGCTTGAATGATTGATGATGTAACTATTCGACTGTCCCGAGCCGAGCGTCAGCGTCGCACCGTCACCGGTATAAATCCCCCCGTCGAGTATGAACCTGCTCGGGCCCCCAAACGTCATCGTTCCGGAACTGCAGACGCTGTAGCGCTGCTCCGGATATCCACAGGCTTCATCACCCATTCCAATATGGAAGGTGCCCGCACCAAAGCTCATGGAAGCGCCATATACACCTTTGGCGATATTGAAGATGCCAGGGCCAAAGACGATGGAAGTTCCAGGTCCGCCCTTAATACTTCCTGAGAAGTTATAGATGGTATCAGGACTTCCAGAGGCGTTGAACGATACTTTTGCGTCGTTTCGGACCTCAATTGATCCGATATATATTTTCTTTTTGCTACAAGTAATAACCCACGTGGATGTATAATACTGATTATAGTATTTCGGATCAAAACTGCATTGAATATCATTCAATGCTTTTGCGGCGTCGGCAGGGTTTCCGTCTCCGAAAATTATCTTCGGCTCTATTCCATTGGAGGTAACTTTCGCCGGCCAGGATGCCTTCCAGATCGTTGCGAACCGATCGTCGAATGTCGCAACTCCGGAATTGTTCTTCAGCGGATCATCCGTGTACTGTTTGACGACAGGCGCCGGATTCCCCTTCAGGGTCACGAAACTGTTGTCCCATTTGCAGGGTGCAAGCTCTCCCGCATAATAGGTGACGCTCTCGGTCGTAATTCTGGTGCCGCATGGCGCCGTAATGCCCGCATTGGAGGAGACGCGATAACATTCGCCATCGATATGAACGCCACCGGAAAGCGTGATCCCTGATCCAGCTTCATCAAGGGCCAGGATGCAGCTACTGCCTGATTTGCCGACTGACGCAAAGGCGCCGGCAGCAATGCTCAACTCAGGCTCGACGCCAAGGACCGGCGCAAGATAGAGTGTGTTCTTGGTGGTAATCGTGACATTCACAGCCTTGCTGCTGGAATCCTTCGGCGATGTTACGAGCGCGACCGCAACGTCATTCGCTGCCACGCCGTTGAGTAGAGCGGCGCTGCGCGCCGCGGACGCCATATCCTCTTGTGAGCTCGTTTCGTTGTAGGCAAGCGCACCGGCATACGAAGCCAAATCGGCTACACGCTGGTTCTCAGCCCGGCGGAGCAGACCGTAGCCATATTCAACCGAAAGTGCGGCAAAGCCGAGCACGACAGGCAGTGCCAGCACCGCTAGGATCGTAATCGTGCCGGATCTGTCATGCAGAAATGCTGCGCAGATCCTACGGTATCCGTCTCTTTCCCCATTCTTCCCCATTATTCTTGCGTGCTCCCCTATGTCGTTGGTTTCTTAATTGAGGGGGGGTGGGTAAATGAACCGTTTACAATGGAAAACTTGGCACGAAATTGTATGCAATTTGGACAGGACAGACGTGCGCTCGTCCCCGTCGGGAGCAGAGGAGCCAGGCGATATTGCAACGGTTGTCCGGCGCGCTCGGGTAACGATATGGCATCGGGTTCTCAGAAGCAGCCGGCATCCGATTTCGATGCCTGGTGTTTCATCGTCTGTGCTCCAGCCGCGGTCAGCGGCGGGATCGCCACAGCGCAATGCGGTCCTGCAGCCGGTAGCCTTGAATGATGGCCGGCATGAACCACGGATTGCCACGATAAAGCGGGATGAAAGCAGGTGGCCGGAAGTCAAAAGCCGTGCGCGCTCGCTCGCTGTACCCCATCAGCTTGTAAGCCGCACGGGTGCCAATCCATGGCGCCCAGACAACCCCCGAACCGCAGAAGCCGGTGGCATAAACCACGCCGTCTTTCTCGAAGATGCGGGGCATCATGTCGCGGTTCATCGCCACATTGCCGAACCAGCTATGCGAAAGGCGAACCTTTTCCAGTTCCGGGAAAAGCTCCACCAACCCGTTACGCAGGCGAAGCGTCGGCGCCGCTGGATCGCCCACGCGGGAACTGTCGCGGCCGCCCAGCAGAATGCGACTGCCATCGGGTGAAGGGCGATAATAGAAGCCCAATTCACGGTTCTCGCCCATCATCATCAGCTTCGGCATCAGGCGGGCCATCGTTTCAGGCGCGAGTTCCTCGGTCGCGATGATCCGGCTGCGAACCGGCACCAACCGCCGGCGCAGAAAAGGGCTGGCACCATCGGTATAGCCGTTTGTGCACACCAGAACCTGCCGCGCCTGAACGGTTCCGGCAGACGTCACAACACGGAATCCGGCGCCATCTCTCTCTATCGAGATCACGGGCGTACTCGAATGGACCGTCAGTCCGGAAGCGAGCGCCACCCGCAGGAGCTCGGCGTGGAACTTGGCCGGGTGCAGCCCGCCAATGTCCATCCGCACCGTGCCGCCGCGGTAGAAGTCGGTACCGATGTAGCTGCGCTGCTCGGCATGCGGAACGGCACAGGACTCGATCCCTAGCCTCTTCGCCAGCGCCTCGGCACTGCGCGCCATCTTCTCGTACTGGTCATACCCGATAGCACCAGTAAACCGGCCGATCAGTTGAAAGTCGCAGTCGAGCTTTTCGGTCTTGATGAAGTCGTAAAGAAATTCGCGCGCGATCTTGCCTTCGGCCTCGATCGCTATGGCCTTCTCCTCACCGAAGCGCCGGGTGATCGTGGCGTAGTCCGGCCGGATGCTTCCACTGGTGATTCCGCCGTTGCGCGACGAGGCCCCCTCGCCCGGGTTCATCGCATCGAAGGCCGCAACCGAACGCCCCTCGCGCGCCAGCGCCATCCCCGCCGAAAGTCCTGCATAACCCGCGCCCACGATGAGCACATCGAGCTTTTGGGGCAGTGGCTGGCGCGGCAGTGGCTTGACGGGTGCGGCTTCCCACCAAAAGGATGTGTTCTTGTCTGCGACCTTGGGCTCGTGCACGGGACTGACTTTTCGTTTCATGTTCAGGAAGCGGGAATTTGCTGAGAAATCAAATATGGTCATTTCTGACATCCAGAGCGTCGCGCAGCCCATCGCCGATGAAGTTGAAGCTCGTCACCGCGATCGTGATAGCGGCGCCGGGGATGATCGCCAGCCACGGCGCGCTGGCTAGATACTGCTGGGCGCCGTTGAGCATGTTGCCCCAGCTCGGCAGCGGTGGCTGGATGCCGTAGCCGAGGAAGCTGATATAGGCCTCCAGTAGAATCGCACGGGCGACCGTCAGGGTGGCGGCCACGATGATCGGGCCCATCGCGTTGGGCAGGATCTCGCGGAACATGATATGCGCTCCACTCAGCCCCAGCATGCGCCCGGCCTGGACGAACTCGCGTTCGCGTAGCGAGCGGACCTCGGCCTCGACAATTCGGGCGACCTCCATCCAGCTCGTAACGGCGATGATGACGGTGATCATCACCGGGCTCGGCTTCAGCGCCGCCGCCAGCGCCAGCAGGAGGAAGATCGACGGAAATGCCAGAAAGCCGTCCACCATGCGCATCAGCGCCGCGCCGATCCAACCGCCGCGATAGCCGGCGATCACGCCGATGAGCGTGCCGACCAGCGTCGAGAGCACCATGGCGAAGAAGCCGACCAGCAGCGATATCCGTCCGGCCATGAAGAGCCGTGCCGCAACATCACGCCCCAGCGGATCGGTGCCCAGATAATGCTCACCGGCCAGCGGGGGGGCAAAGCGTGCGCGCAAGTCGATGTGAAGCGAGTCGTACGGAAGGACATAAGGGCCAAAGACGCATGCCAGCGTCAGTACAATGATCATCGCCAGCCCCAGAAGCGCAAGGCGATGGCTCATGAAACGGTGTGCCGCACGGCTGTGCCACCAGCGGCTTGCACCTGGATTTGCGGCGAGAGCGGTCATATCAGAAGCCTCCTAGGACGTAAGGTCACGCGCTCAGCTAAGGCGGATGCGCGGGTCGACGATAGCCACGACAATGTCTGCGATCAGGTTTCCGAAAATGGCAAGGATCGCGGAGAACATCAGCAGCCCCATCACCACCGGGTAGTCGCTGTAGCCGAGGCTATCGAGGAACAGTCGCCCCATTCCTGGCCAGGTAAAGACTGTCTCGGTCACCAGCGCGCCGGTCAGGATCGATGGAAGCTGCATCCCCGCCAGGGTGATCATCGGCAGAAGGGCGTTGCCGACGACATGTTTCATCAGGACCCGGCGCTCGGTTAAACCCTTGGCGCGCGCGGTCTTGACGAAATCGTGGCTGATAGCGTCAAGCGTCGCCCCGCGCATGTAGCGGCTCCAGATCGCGACATGCACCAGCGATAGCACGATGCTTGGCAAAATCAGGTGGTGCAGGTAATTCAGCACCGAGCCGTCGCCGATCGTGTACATATTGCCCGCAGGCAACCAGCCCAGTTTCAGAGAGAAAACGTAGATGCCGACGAGCCCGAACCAGAAAGTCGGGATCGACAGCGCGACCATGGCGCCGACGGTCGCCGTATAATCGAACAGCGAATAGCGATGCGTGGCGCCGCGGATGCCGATCCAGGTGCCAATCGCGATTGCGAACGCGGTGGACGTGCCCATCAGCAGCAGGGTGGCGAAGAGGTGCCGGCTGATCACCGACAGCACCGGCGCGCCGTCGCGGAAGGAGTGCCCCCAGTCGCCCTGCACAAGCCGCCAAGCCCAATCGAAATACTGGATCCAAAGCGGCCGATTCAGCCCCAGCTGCTCCTTGAGGCGTGCGATGTCCTCCTGGGTCATGCCAGGATCGAGCCCATATTGCGCCAGCGGCCCCCCCGGAATGAGGTTTAGAATGACGAAGCCGATGATGGAGACGATCACCAGCAGCACTGCGCTCTGCGAGAGGCGATTGAGCAGGAAGCCACGCATTCAGCTCTCCATTTTGTTTTACTATGACGGTATCCCTGAGTTGCCGCCGCCCGTGACCCCGAAGGACCTGGCGGCGGCGGCGTGCATCAGCTCGCCCAATACCAGTCTGCTGCCTTCCAGGATTCGGTGCGCGTGTTGGTGTTGGGCACGAATCCCTCAATCCCTTCCTTGCGTCCGTACACTGAAGTATTCGCAAACAGCGGCAGCAAAGGCAGGTCATGACGGACCAATTCCTGGACACGGAAATAGATCTCGCGCCGCGCTTCCGGATCGAAGGTGCGGCTGCCTTTCTCAAGCAAGGCATCGACCTCGGGATTGGAGTATTGCGCATTGTTCGAGCCGCTGCCGCCCTGTGCGGCGATCGCACGCGTGTGGAAGCGGTTGGTAACGTCCGGGTCCGCGCCGATCAGATAGGTGATACCCACCATGGCCGTGTCGAACTGCGATTGTGACCAGAACTCGCCCCACATCACTGCCGCCGGCAGGTTCGAGATGGTCATCTCCACGCCGATTTCGGCAAACGTCTGCTGAAGGAACTGCTGTGCTTGCTCGCGCAAGTGGTTGCCTGACGTTGTGGAGTTGGCGAAGGACAAGCGTACCCCGTCCTTGGCACGGATCCCATCCGGTCCGGGCACCCAGCCGGCATTGTCGAGGATCTTGCGCGCGCGCTCCAGATTGAACTCCTGCTTCGGCAGGTCAGGGTCGTAGTAGAAGGACTGCCGAGGCATGAAGGTCTCGGTCAGGCTCGGCACACCGTAATAGAGCCCTTCGATGATCGCCTTCCTGTCCATCGCCGCGTAAAGCGCCTCCCGGACGGCGAGGTCCTTGAACTGCGGGCGTTTGAGATTGAGATAGATCGACTCCACCGAGGATGCGGGCACAAGCGACACTACCCGGCCCGGCAGGGTGCGTGCCTCCTCGTAGTTGTCGGGGGTGATGTATGTCTGGCCCACCAGGTCGATGTCACCGCTCTTGAACTGCGTATAGAGCACGGTGACGTCCGGGATATATTTGAAGATCAGCCGCTCGACATAGGGTCCGTCGCCGAAGTAGCCGGGGTTTGCGACGAGCTCGACATGGTCGCCCGGAACCCGCTGGCCCCACTTGAACGCGCCGGTGCCGATTGGAGCCTGGTTGAAGGCGGCCGCATTGGGATCGGCGTCTTTCTCCAAAATGTGCTTGGGGACGATAAAGGTTTCAGTCAGGAATGACAGATAGGGCGCGAAGACCTCCTCCATCCGCCAGGTGATCTCAGTGGGTGATACCACAGTGATGTCGCGCACCAGTGAATGGCCGGTCGTGCGCCAGGCGCGGAAATCCGGATTCGTGATGAGTTCGAGGGTGAACTTCACGTCCTCTGCCGTGAACGGCTCGCCGTCGTGCCAGCGGACGTCGTCCCGCAGGCGGATGCGCCAGTTCAAACCGTCTTCGGATATCCCGCCATTGGCCTGGGTCGGCACTTCGACTGCCAGATTAGGCTGGATGGAGCCATCGGGAGCTATGCGGAAGAGCGCGTCGAAGAGCGAGAAATGCACACCGTCGTCAACCTCGATATGCGCCATCAAGGGGTTGAAGACAGTTGGTTCCTGCGAAATTCCGACGATGACGCGGCCGGCAGGGGTCGCAGGAGGGGTCTGGGCGAAAGCGGGCCTGCCCAGCAGATTGGGCGCAATAAGGCCGGCAGCGCCGCCGATTGCCATCATGCGCAAGGCATCGCGCCGGGTATAGGCTGATTTGATTTTTGATCGCTCGGTCATTGGAAGTTCCCCTTGTTATCGGCGGCGTACGCCGTTTCTTTAACCGTTTGCTGCAACCGGCCGGGTTCCGCCCGGTTGCTCCCCTGGAATCGCCGCCACCAGCTCACGCGTGTAGGCTGATTGCGGGTCCAGGAAGATTTGCGAGGGCGGTCCGCGTTCGACAACCCGCCCTTTCTGCATCACTGCGATTTCGTCGCAGATCTGACTTGCGACGCGCAGATCGTGGGTGATGAAGATCATCGATACGCCGGTTTCCCGCTGAATCTGGTCCAGGAGCTTCAGGATCTGGGCCTGGATCGATACGTCGAGCGCCGAAACCGCCTCATCGGCAACCAGCAGCTTCGGCTTGAACATCAGTGCCCGCGCGATGCCTATGCGCTGGCGCTGCCCGCCCGAAAACTCATGCGGATAACGGCCAAAGGCTCCGGCATCGAGACCGACATGGGCAAGAAGCGCCCGCGCCTCCTCGCGCGCCTGGACATAGGGCGTTCCGTGCGCGACCGGGCCAACGGTCAGGATGTGGCCGATCGTCGAACGCGGGTTGAGCGAAGCGAAGGGGTCCTGGAAGATCATCTGGATCTGCGGCCTCAACGGGCGGAATTCGGCCTCGGAAAGACCTGCAATGTCGCGGCCCTCGAACAGAATTCGGCCGCCGTCGCTATCCAGCAGCTTGATCAGAACCCGTCCCAGCGATGATTTACCGGAACCGCTTTCGCCCACAACGCCCAGTGTGCGCCCGGGCGCCAATTCGAAGGAAACGTCCTTCACAGCGGGCACGATCCGCTGCTTGCCAAACAATGTGCCGCCGCTGCGATAGGTCTTCACAAGTCCCTCGACCTTCAGGATCGGCTCGTTGCTGGCGACATCCAGAGGTGTGCGATCCTTGCCGGTCAGACGCGGCACAGCCGCGATCAGGCGCTTTGTATAGGGGTGGCTGGGCGACTTCAGCACCTGCTCGGCGCTGCCCTGCTCGACGATCCGACCCTTCTCCATCACCACGACGCTGTCTGCTATCTCAGCCACCACCCCGAAATCGTGGGTGATGAACATGACGCTCATTCCCTTACGGCGCTGAATGTCGCGGATCAGCTCCAGGATCTGCGCCTGGGTTGTCACGTCGAGCGCAGTCGTCGGTTCGTCCGCGATCAGGATCATTGGCTCGAGCGCCAGCGCCATGGCGATCATAACGCGTTGCCGCTGCCCGCCAGAAAGCCGGAACGGATACTGATGATACATGAGCTCCGGATCGGGCAGGCCCACCTCGGTCAGCAGCTCAATGGCGCGGCTGCGGCGGGTCTGCGGCGTACCAACGCCATGCGCCGCCATGACCTCGTCGATCTGCGCGCCTGCGGTCATCAGCGGATTGAGCGCCGAGAGCGGGTCCTGAAAGATCATAGACACGACCCGGCCGCGCAGACTGCGCAGCCTGTCGTACGACAGACCTACGACATTCACCCCGTCCAGCTGAATTGCGCCCGAGGAGACGTGGATGACCCTGGGCAGTAGCCCCATTGCCGCATTCGCGGTGACCGACTTACCCGATCCGGATTCGCCTATGATACACAGGATCTGGCCGCGCTTCAGATCAAAGGAGATGTTTTCCACCGCATGGACCCGCTCCATGCCTTCCGGCAGGCGTACGGTCAAGTCGCGCACCGAAAGCGCCACTTCGTGGGGGACTACAGCGTGAATGCCAGCGACCATCGATTCTCCCCCCCCCCCTAGCAACCGCGCCGGCTCGCAATCGAACGATCCTGCCCGTCAAGGTCCCCCGCGCCTACCTGCCTGTTGGCAGATATTCGGAATGTATTCCTCCGTTGTGCCAATGAGTTTGGCACTTTCTGTCCAGCAGAGTCGCCGAAACGTGGCGCTTGTGCAGCACGAACTTCTGAAAAGGGCGCCGAAACTGGCATATCACTCTGCGCCCAATACGCTCAATTGTAGTTATCGGCCTGGCTAAGCGCGTGGACCAGTTCCCAGTCTTCACGTCGATGCGGCCATCCGGCCTGTCGGGACAATTCGACGGCATCGTCCAGATGCTCTGGCATCATCGTTTCGAATATGATTTGTTTTGCCGTCATGAGGCATTCCGGGCCGAGATATTCATGAGCCCAAGATAGAATGCCGAAGACAGCAGTTCCTCCTGACCAGCAACTGCGAGAGACGCGGTTTCACTGTCCTTTGCAGGCGGCGCCGCATCTTATGCCGACGCAACCGCGATCCCGCCGGCAAATCGGCGCTGCCGCCCGGGTTCCGAGTGAGCCTGGCGCAACTCTGTGCCAAAGCCGCGATGCAATACAAAACGATCTGCTTGATGCCGCTGCGAATGCAGTGATTAGTCTCCCCATCGCTCGTTATGATGATTGCGGTAGAGGCACGGTGCCGAAAGGATCAGGAGGATTGACGCCATGACCAAGTTCAGACCGAAATACATTACCTTCGACTGCTACGGAACGCTGACCAATTTCGACATGGCCGGCGCGGCGCAGCGCGTTTATGGCGCGCAGCTGTCGCCCGCCGCCATGACGCAGTTCATCAAGGATTTCGCCGGCTACCGGCTGGACGAGGTCTTCGGCGCCTGGAAGCCCTTCATCGAAGTGGTGCACAATTCCGTGGAGCGCACCTGCAAGCGCAACGGCATCGCATTTCGGCCGGAGGATGCCCAGCGCATCTATGACGAAGTGTCCACATGGGGTCCGCACCCGGACGTTCCAGCGGGCCTGTCCAAGGTTGCCAAGGAGATCCCGCTGGTGATCCTGTCGAACTCGATGAACAGCCTGATCATGTCGAATGTGGAGAAGCTCGGCGCGCCCTTCCACATGGTCATCACGGCGGAAGAGACCGGCGCCTACAAGCCGCTGATGAAGGGCTTCGAGTACATGTTCGACAAGCTCGGCTGCGGGCCCGAAGACGTCACCCACGTGTCCTCCTCGTTCCGCTACGACCTGATGACCGCCTACGACCTTGGCATCAAGAGCAAGGTCTGGGTGAACCGGGGCCATGAGCCCGCGAACCCCTACTACGAATATACCGAGATCAAGGATATCGGCGGACTGGCCCGTGCCGTCGGCCTGGAGCCCGCGCTGCAAAGCGCTTGAGCGGCGACATCGCTTCTTGGGACAAGACACCAGGACATCGAAAAAGGGGGCGGTTGAGCCGCCCCCTTTCCATTTTTCAGCCACCGGCCTTTACAGCCCGCCGACATGAAGCGTCTTGACCTCAAGATATTCCTCTATCCCGAGTTGCGCGCCTTCACGCCCCACCCCCGACTGCTTCACGCCACCGAAGGGCGCGACTTCGGTCGAGATCATGCCGGTGTTGAGCCCGACCATACCGAACTCTAGCGCGTCGGCGACCCGCCACCGCCCAGCCACTGGTCTTCAGCGCCTGTTTTGCAGCCTGTACCGCGCGGTCCAGGAGAGCTTCATCCGCGACCGGACATGCACCATAGTGTTTGCCGTCGGAAGGCCGTCGCATTTCCAGTGCGCCAGCCGCCTCGACGCGTTCACCACCGATGAAGTATAAAGGGGAAGCTCGAGTGTGTCAGGATCGAAGCTTAACGTCATGAGAGCACCTCGCACCAAAGCTTTTTGCAGTCAGATGGGTTCACCTGACGTCGCCCAAATGCGGCGAACCAACGGATAGAGCGAGCGAACCCATTCCGCTCTGTTTCTCCTTAGAATAATAGGGGACCGAACGCCGCATTTTTCATTGAGGACGAACCGCCTGACGGCGTCGAAATGCGTCAGGCTGGACCTGGAAAGTTGATTGTTCTGGAATTGCGGTGCGCCGTCATGGGCGCACCTTGAGCACCTTGAACATTGCACTTAGTCGTAGGCGCAGACGTAGATCTTGCGCACGGTCTCGATGGTGCGCCAGACGCCGACAAAGCCAGGTTTCATAACGAAGCTGTCACCGGCGCGGTAGGTCTTCGTCTCACCGCCCTTTTCCTCGATCTCTACGAGACCTGAAATGATGTGGCAGAACTCGTAGGTGGTGCCCTTGATCGAATGCGTCTCGCCGGGGGTAGCCTCCCAGACTCCTGTCGCCACCTTTTCTCCCTTTGAGGCATCCTGTGCCCAGGTCTTGAAGGATGGGTTGCCCGAAATGAGCCGTTCCGGGGCCGGCACGGCCTCCTTCGGTGTGAAGTTTGGGTCAGTGTCGATGGTGATCAGAAGTGACATGCCGTGTTTCCTGGTTTAGTAGCCGAGTGTCCGATCGACGAGGCCGATCAGGTTTTCCCCGGCGCGGTGGCGCCGGATATTTTCAATGACCGATTGTGCTGCCGTGCGCGGTTGCGTCACGGAGGCGATATGCGGCGTAATCATCACCTTGGGATGCGACCAGAGCGGATGGTCTTCCGGCAGCGGCTCGGGATCGGTGACATCCAGCATTGCCGCGGCAAGATGGCCGCTGTCGAGCGCCTCGATCAGCGCAGTCTGGTCAAGCTGCGGCCCGCGCCCGACATGCAGCAGCCGTGCGCCGGCGGGCAATGACGAAAAGAGCCTTGCGTTGAGAATGCCACGCGTTTCGTCGGTCAGCGGCAGAAGGCAAACAAGAATATCCGTCTGCGCCAGAAAACCGGCAAGCTGGTCGGCACCATGAAAGCAGGTAAGGCCTCCAATTTCTTTTGTGCTGCGGCTCCATCCGGCGAGGGGAAACTGAAACGGCTTCAGACGCTCGATGACCGCTTGCGCCAGCATGCCAAGCCCCAGGAACCCCACCCGACGCTCCGAGGCCTGCGGAGCCGCAAGCGCTTGCCACCTATGCTCTCCTTGCTGCTCACGATAGGCGAGCATTTCCCGGTGAAGCGTCAGCACGCCGAGAACGGCATATTCCTGCATCATGCGGATAATGCCGTCTTCAACCATCCGCACCAGTTTCACATGTCCAGGTACCTTCTCGCTCTTGAACTGATCGATACCGGCGCCGATGGAAAACAGCACTTCTAGATTGCGATAGCGGGATATGTCCTCAGGCACCGTCCAGGTCACGAGATAGCATATCTTCTCAGGGTCCACGACTTCGCTGGCGTGGAAGAATTTCAGGTCCGGGAGTTCGCGCGCAAAAGCCTCGCGGAAGACCGTCCCGCGCGCGGCATCTGAATTGAAAAGAAATGCCATTAGAGATCATCCTATTAAGTCATGCGGCAAGGCGCGCGCCAAGATCCTCGATCATCTTCTGGCACGCCGCGAGTTCGCCCAATTCGATATATTCATCGGGACGATGGCCGCGGCTGATATCGCCGGGTCCACAAATGATCGCGTCGATGCCGGCCTGCTGAAAACCCGGCCTCCGTGCCATAGCTCATCGCAACGAAGGATTCCTGCCCTGTCAGCTCAGTCAGAAGGGTCGTCAGTTCGCTCCCCTCGGCAGGCGCAAGGGCGGGATAGGCGCTCAACTCGTGCCAGGCTACTTCGAAGCCGCTGTCGCGGAGGGCGAAAAGCTGCGCCCTTATTGGCTCGAGCAGGGACGACGGATATAGACCAGGCACAGCGCGGACCTCGATATCGGCAGTGCAGCGATCGGGAATGATATTGACCGCCTGACCGCCGGCGATGACGCCAACCTGCAGGGAAGAATACGGGGGCGCGAAATTACGGTCAAAGGGCCCTTCCATCAGGGACTGGCCGTAAGCTGCAGCCTGCGTGATCACGCCGGCCATGGCGTGAACGGCATTGAGTCCCAGATCAGAGCGTGACGAATGTCCGGACCGTCCGATCACCTCGAGCCGCACCGCCGCCTTGCCCTTGTGTGCCCGCACGGCCTGCATCCGGCTCGGCTCACCGATAACCGCACCGAGCGGCTTCTCGCACAGGCTCGGCAGCGCGGCGATGAGATGCGGAACGCCACGGCAACCCGCCTCCTCGTCATAGGAGAAGGCAAGATGAATCGGCCGCTGCAAGTTCATGACCGCAAGCCGTGGCAAAGCGGCCAGCGCGCAGGCAAGAAAACCCTTCATGTCCGTAGTGCCACGGCCGTAAAGCCTGTCACCATCGCGGCGCAGGACAAAGGGGTCCGCGCTCCACTCCGGCTCGCTCGCCGGCACAACCTCCATATGGCCGGACAAAATGTAGCCGCGTACCTCACGTGGGCCAATCGTGACAAACATGTTGGACCGGTCGCCTTCGGGACCGGGGAGGACCGACATTTCGACCCCAGCTGTCTGGGAATATCCGCGGATCCAATCGACAATTGGATCGGTTGGCATTCCCACAACGGAGGGAAAACCGATCAGCCTCGCGAGAATTTTTTCAACATTCATAAGCGGCCATATTGTTTGCGGAATTTATCGGATGCCGACCAATTTAGGTTTAGCCGCGAGTTTTCTCTGCCAAATAGTGCTGCGCATCGGCTGAAGATTGCGAATTATGCCCCTGAACAAGCAAAACTTGCTGGCTTTTCGATGCAATGCTGCGCAAAAGAGATGTGCTGCAGCATTGCAATAGGCAGCAGAATGAAAAACACCATATGCCCATAGAAGGGGCATGGGGTGAAGGAGCGGATAAGCTGAAATGCAACGATCAGTGCGCCTGAAATCATTCGAACTGGTGGCGCGGGATATAGCTGAAGTTGATGTGAAGCTGCTTCACGCGCTTTCCATCGGTGTTGGCTGGCCGCACCGGCCCCAGGATTGGGAGTTACTGCGCCGCGCCGGTCACGGTATCGTTGCCGTTGACGGCATCGGACGCGTTTTCGGCAGCGCAATGTGGTTCCCTCAGGGAGACGACCTCGCCACGATCGGCTCGGTTATCACAGCGCCCCGTGGCCAGGCGCAAGGAGGCGGCCGATGGCTCATGGACCTGGTGCTTGAGCAGTGCGGCGATCGCATTTTGACCCTGAATGCGACCCATCCCGCCTATCCTCTTTATGTGTCACTCGGCTTTACGGCGGAAGCGATCGTATATAAGTGCCAGGGAGAAGTGCCGCCAGAGCTTCCGGCAACGCCTGTTCTGGAAGGTGAACTGAATGTGAAATCAAGCAACAGGCTCAAGGAGATCACGTCGCTGGATACGCGTGCATTTGGGACGAACCGCGAAAGGGTGCTCGCATTGCTTTCGGAAAATGCTTCCGTTTGTACTTTAAAGCGCGGTGGGGAAATCGTCGGATATTCCATGAGGCGCGAGTTCGGCCGCGGGCATGTGATCGGCCCTATCGTCGCTAAAAATGATCATGACGCGATCCATCTCACAGCCGTTCATCTGAAGGATCTCACAAGGCGGTTCGTCCGCGTCGATACACGCGAAAAAGACGGCATGTTTGCCGAGTTCCTTCAGCAGAGCCGCCTCGGCTTATCCGACACCGTTACGACCATGTCCAAAGGACGCCGATTCCTGACCCGGGAAGACAACGGGCCATGGGTTTACGGTTTGGCCGGCCATGCATTGAACTGATTGCAGCAAGCTCTTGCATTCACACTCTCCGGTTGCAGGAGGCGTGCCTCACTCGGTAGATTTCATCGCCGTGCATGGCTGGAAGCTTCTAGCTTCTAAATGTGGCGCGCCGGTTTCGACGAACGATCTCGTCCAGCATATCTGTCTTCCATTGTTCGGCATGACCCATTGGACGTTCATTTCGGCAGGAAGGGAAAGGCAGGTCCGCCTTTCCGCACGTTTTTCCTCCAGTACGATCCAAGGCTACCATGCGACGTGCCTTGCCGGTGGCGGCATCGCCCTCCTCGCTGTCTGGAGTGTTGAAGAGGATTCTGAAGGCGGGTCGTCTCAGCGCATCGATCTAGGGAGGATGCGGTGCCCCGGGCCGATCAATATGGGCTATCCATCCGACAAGCAGACTGGTCCCGCAAAAGGTTCGGGTGCTGATATTGGAATTGCGCGGCGCGCTCACCGCAGCAGGATCAAAGAGTGAGATGCAGCAACGCTTCCTTCTCGTTACCCGAGCGCTAGATGCGGCTTCGCCGATGGGAAATCAGCCTCAGCCAGGGGCTTGCGTGAAATAAGGCCATCAACCCATACATCGTTGCCATACCGGTGATTTGCCATGCACCATGCGTGGTCGAGCAGAGCATAGCCGGCGCTTCACCGGAAAGACCAGAAAGCATAGCCATGACTGCGAAAGCCGGCGCCGCCGCGAGAGACAGCAAGCCAGCCACACGGTCGGGCGCATCCCTGCATTCACTGTGGGCCGCATCATACAGGCTTGCGCCGATATCAGCTTTGGTCGGGGCCATTGCTCTTGTCTCCTTCTTTTGGCTTGATGGGGCACGGGATAGATTAGCGCCGGACCGCGAAACAATAGGAGTGACAAGTGTGACGGGATTCCGATGGACTCGCTGATTACCGCCGCCGCACGCGCGCTCGCGGCCGGTGATCCCATCAGCGCATTGAAACGGGTCGCGCTGCGTGACGATGCCCCTGCGCTTGCCCTTCGTGGCATCGCGATGGCTCAGCTCGGCGATTTCGTGCGAGCGAAAACGCTCCTTAAGAGTGCGGCGCGCGCCTTTGGCCCGAGGGAGGCGGTTGCTCGCGCGCGGTGTGTTCTCGCAGAAGCCGAGATCGCCCTTGTCTCGCGCGACCTCACCTGGCCTCAAAAGGCCCTGGAAAGGGCGCGCACGACGCTCGAAGCGCGTGGTGATCGCATCAATGCGGCGCATGCGCGCAATCTTGAAATCCGGCGCCTGCTCCTGATCGGTCGGCTGGGCGAGGCCGAGCACCTGCTTGCCGGCATGGACCCCGCGGCGCTCCCGCCTGCATTAAAGGCAGCTCACGAACTCGCGATCGCCGGAATCGCCATCCGGCGCATCAAGGCGAAGGCGGCACGTGAAGCCCTGACACGGGCGGAGCTTGCCGCACGGGCGGCCGGCATACCCGGCCTGACAACGGAGGTCGAAAGCGCCTTTCGCCTGTTGAACACACAAGCAGCGCGGCTGATTGCCTCCGGCGAAGAGCGTCCTCTTCTGCTCGATGAGGTCGAAGTGCTGCTGGCGTCAGGGGCGCTCGTGGTGGATGCGTGCCGCAATGTCGTACGAGGAGCTGACGTGGTCGTCTCGCTCGCGACACGCCCGGTTTTATTCGCATTGGTCCGTGCTCTGGCCGAAGCTTGGCCCGCAGATGTTTCGAGGAGCGCCCTGCTCGCCCGCGCTTTTGGCGCCAGATATGCCGACGAATCGCATCGCGCGCGGTTGCGGGTTGAAATCGGACGGCTTCGCGCCGAACTTCGGGAACTGGCTGATGTCAGCGCGACGACCCGCGGCTTTGCGCTGGCGCCCTGTCGGGCTCCAGAGATCGTCGTATTGGCACCGCCCGTCGAAGAGAGCCATGCGGCAGTGCTCGCCTTCCTTGCCGACGGCGAGTCATGGTCGAGCTCGGCCCTGGCGATTGCGCTCGCAACCAGCCCCCGCACTGTACAACGCGCGCTCGAACACCTCGCGGCAGCGGGCAAGGTGCAGTCGTTTGGCCGGGCGAGAGCCCGGCGTTGGATGATGCCGCCCTTGCCCGGATTCCCGACGGCATTGTTACTCCCCGGCCCCCTGCCGAGCGGCTAAGCTTCTTCACAGGTGAAAAAAATTATCGAGGAAGAGACCATGAAACAGACACAAGCCGAAATCCTCCATGAATACGGCCCCTTTCCGGGCGCTGACCAGGTTCATGGCGTCACCTTTGACGGTCAAAACATCTGGTTCGCCTCAGGAGACAGGCTCAACGCCCTGGATCCGACGAGTGGGAAGAAGGTTCGCTCGATCGATGTCGCCGCGCATGCGGGAACGGCTTTCGACGGCGAGCATCTGTTTCAACTTGCCGAGGACCGCATCCAGAAAATCGATCCTGAAAGCGGTCGCGTGCTCGCCACGATCCCGGCGCCGGGCAATGGCGGTGGTTCAGGCCTCGCCTGGGCCGAAGGAACGCTGTGGGTGGGACAATATCGCGAGCGCAAGATCCATCAGATCGATCCACAGACCGGGGCCATTCTGCGCACCATAGATTGCAGCCGCTTCGTCACCGGGGTCACCTGGCTTGACCACGAATTGTGGCACGCCACCTGGGAAGGTGACGAAAGCGATTTGCGGCGCATAGATCCTGAAACAGGAGAAGTCCTGGAAAAACTGGAAATGCCTGCCGGGGCGGGCGTGTCGGGACTTGAGTCCAATGGCGGCGATCAGTTTTTCTGTGGCGGCGGAGACAGTGGCAAGATAAGGGCAGTCCGCCGACCCAGATGAGACTGCGGAGGACGACAATTCCTAATCCTGCGATGAAGCGAGTAGCTGAGCGCTGGCTGCAACATTGATATAAATGTCGCCAATTCAGCCAGCCTCGCAAGCAGGCTGGGTCTACAGGCAACCGGGCTTGCAATGTGCAAAACCGTGGACATGGAACATGCGGCTGCTCTATGTCCGCCGACAGTCACAATAGAGAAGGCCGGCCTTCGATCTGCATCGTGCGGGGCGTTGGTGGGTCTATCGCCGCAAGACTCGACCATTATCTGGCGCGCGGACCGTACGTCATTTTGCAGCGGTCCGAGCAGCGCATTACCGGCTTGACGAGACCCGCGCATAGGCGCCGAGGATGAAACGTTCCGCTTGAACGAGGTAGGCCTCCAGCGTGTCGGCGGCATCGGCGGCCTTGCCGCTCTCCAGCTGCGTTACGATGCTGCGGTTCTGATCGATGAATGGGCTATGCAGAAATTCCGGGTCTTGCAGCAGCCCGAAAACCAGCCTGAGCTCCAGCGCGATCTGCGCATAAAATCCCGAGAGCCGAGGACTATCCGCCAGTTCGATGATTGCGGCGTGAAACGCGATATCCGCACTGCCCACGCCGAGCCAGTCGCCGGCTTCCTGGCATTGGTGGGCCGCCTCGACCGCAGCCCGCATGTTCTTTGCGCCGGGATGGCGTGGATGGGCATTGGCCAGGGCGGGGCACTCGATGAAACGCCTGATCCGGTAGATATCGATAATGGTGGACATGCTAGGCGTCGATACGAAGACGCCGCGATTGGCCTCGTATCGCAGCAGGCCTTCCTGGGTCAGCAACCGGAAAACCTCACGCAAGGTATTGCGCGAGACCTGCATTTCTTCGCTGAGTGTGAGCTCCGAGAGATGGCTGCCGGGGGTAAGCTTGCCTGAAACGACCTTCTCGCGAATGCGCGAAGCCACCGTTTCCGCCAACGTCAGGGTCGGCTCGGATGAGGCGCCGCTCGTCCGATCCACGGACTTCGCGCCATCTGTCTTTTGCTTGCTCGCCGCCAAAGCCGTTTTTCCGCCCATCCCAACCAATTTCATTGTCCCGATGCTCGCGCTGCATAAGCGATCGCAGAGATATGCGCTTCACTTCAACAGGAAAGCGAGGGGATTTCGATTCTCACAATCCATATCTGATTTGCATGGCACCGGCAATTTGTAGGATGATAAAGGATAATTGTTCAACACTATGGACAGGATTGTCTGCTCTTGCTAGCGTTCATCATCTTGAGTGGAGCGGTTCTATGCTGACGATCGACCTTAACAGCGATTTGAGTGAAAGCTTCGGTGCCTGGAAGATGGGCGACGATGCCGCGATGCTCGACGTCGTGAGCAGCGCGAACATTGCCTGTGGCTTTCATGCAGGCGATCCGGCGGGTATCTTGAGGACACTGCGCGCGGCAGATGAGCGCGGCGTGGCCATCGGCGCCCATGTCGGCTATAGGGATTTGGCCGGGTTCGGACGCCGGAACATGGATCCGAGCAGCGAGGAGCTCATCGGCGACGTCATCTATCAGATCGGTGCGCTGAAAGGGCTGGCAACGGCAGCCCGCACGCGGATCACCTATGTGAAGCCGCATGGCGCCCTGTACAACACGATTTCCTTTGATAAACGCCAGGCAGGTGATGTCATTGCCGCGATACTTGCGGTTGACCCGAGCCTGGTGCTTGTCGCACTGGCCGGTTCGCCGCTGATCGAGCAGGCACGGGCCTCCGGCCTTTCAGTCGTGGCCGAGGCCTTTGCGGATCGCGCCTATACGGCGGAAGGCAAGCTCGTGTCACGGCGGGAAGCAGGCGCGGTCCTGCATGATCCGGACCTCGTGGCGCAGCGCATGCTTCGCCTCGTCAAGGAGGGTGTAGTGGAAGCGATCGACGGCAAAACGGCAAAGGTCGACGCGCAAACCATATGCGTGCACGGCGACAATCCGGATGCGGTCGCAATCGCGGTCCGGTTGCGCGCCCTTCTCGAAGCGTCCGGTCTGGTCATCCGCCCATTCACTGACCTGGCAAAAGGGTGACAATGCAGGCTGCAACGCTTGGTCCGACGCGAGACGCATCGATGCGCATTCTGCCTGTCAGGGCGGGATGCATCCTGCTCGAACTTGCCGATCTCGATACCAGCCTCGGCATGCTCGATGCCTTGCGGGCCAATCCCATCACTGGCATTCGCGAAGTCATTCCCGGCGCCCGCACCTTGCAGATCCAGTTCGATCCCGGCCTGATTGGCCTGGCGGAACTGACATCGGCGATAGCCTCCCGGAGCGGAACCGAAAGAAAGCTCTCGAACGGCCCGCTGGTGGAAATACCCGTGCGCTACAATGGCGAAGACCTTGCTGAAGTCGCAGATTTTGTGGGGATGAGCGTGGCGGATGTGGTGCGTCTGCACACGCAGAGCGAATATCGGGTGGCGTTTACCGGTTTTGCGCCCGGATTTGCATATCTGGCGGGGGGCGATCCCCGTCTCGTCGTGCCGCGGCGCAAATCGCCCCGCACACGCGTTCCCGCCGGTGCGGTTGGTCTGGCCGGTGAATTCAGCGGCATTTATCCCAAGGCCGGTCCAGGCGGCTGGCAGTTGATCGGGACGACGCAGCTTGCCCTGTTCGACACCGATCGGACGCCCGCTGCGCTGTTGCAGCCGGGCAGCCGTGTGCGCTTCCGCGACATGGCGAGGGATAAGGCGTATGAGATAGCCACGCCGGTCAGGATGCCCGCCGTGGCACGCGGCGCCTCCAGCACCGCATCGCCAGCCCTGGAGATCGTTTCCGTCGGTCTCCCGGCCCTGTTTCAGGATCTGGGGCGGATGGGACAGGCAAATCAAGGGATCAGCCCTTCCGGCGCGGTGGATCGGGGCAGTCTCAGGAGAGCCAACCGCCTCGTCGGCAATGCGCCGGGTAAGGGTGCTCTGGAGATCACTCTCGGGGCTTTAAGCTTTAGGATGCGCGGTCGCGGCGTCATGGCGGTCGCCGGTGCTCCGACTGTAATGACGATCATCGATGCCGAGGGCAAAGAGATCGCCGCGCCGCATGATCAGGCCGTCGCGCTCGATGACGGTGACATGGTCACGCTCCAGCCACCATCCGCGGGCCTGCGCTCCTACCTCGCCTTGCGTGGCGGCTTCGACGTACCTGATGTTCTGGGCAGCGCCTCGAGCGACACGCTGGCCCAGATTGGACCGCTTCCCGCGATGCCGGGCGACATCATCCCGATCCTCGCCGCGCCGCCAGGATCGATTGTCTCGACACACGAACTGCCCGCCTTTGTGATGCCGCATCGCGGTGAAACCGTGAGGCTTGACGTGAACATGGGTCCGCGCACCGACTGGTTCCTGTCCCGGTCGGTCGAGAGGTTTCTCGCGCAGGAATGGCTGGTGACGCCGCAGTCGAGCCGCGTTGGCATCAGGCTTGAGGGCGAAGCGCTCGAACGCGGGAACCATGGCGAACTGCCAAGCGAAGCGACTGTCCGCGGCGCTATTCAGGTGCCGGCCAATGGCCAGCCGATCCTGTTTCTTGCCGATCACCCTCTCACCGGCGGCTACCCCGTCATTGCCAATGTTGCAGAGCATCATCTCGATCTTGCCGGGCAAATTCCCCCCGGCGCGCGCATCCGCTTCTCCGCAATCAGCCGGTTCACTTCTGATTTCATTCCCGGGAAACAACGATGAAAAAGGTTCTGGTAGCAAATCGCGGCGAGATCGCGGTGCGGATCATCCGGGCCTGCAAGGATTATGGCCTCACATCGGTGGCGGTCTACGCGGACGCGGATGCCGATGCCCTGTTCGTCGGCCATGCCGACGAGGCCTATGCGCTGGGTGGCGCAACGGCTAAAGACACCTATCTCGACATCAATAAACTGGTTGCTGTCGCCAAACGATCCGGTGTCGATGCGGTCCATCCCGGTTACGGCTTTCTCTCGGAACGTGCCGAGTTTGCACGAGCGGTAATCGACGCCGGCCTCATCTGGATTGGTCCTGATCCGCAGGTGATCGAGGCGCTGGGCGACAAGCTCCAGGCGCGCCGCATCGCCCAGCGGGTCGGAGCGCCGCTGGTGGCCGGCAGCGAGGGCGCAATCGCGAGCGCCACGGAAGCGCTGACATTTGCGCGCCGCTTCGGGTTGCCAATCGCCATCAAGGCGGCATATGGCGGCGGCGGGCGCGGCCTGAAGATTGCCAGGCATCTTGATGAGGTGGAGGAACTGTTCGAATCCGCAACCCGTGAAGCCATGGCGGCCTTCGGGCGCGGCGAATGCTACATCGAACAATTTCTCGACCGCCCGCGACATGTCGAGGCGCAGGTGCTGGCGGATCGTCTCGGCAATGTCGTGGTTGTCGGAACCCGCGATTGCTCATTGCAGCGCCGCAACCAGAAACTCGTCGAGGAAGCGCCTGCGCCTTTCCTGTCGCCTAAGCAGCAAGCGAAAATCGAAACGGCGGCGCGCGATATCTGCACGGATGCCGGCTATACCGGCGCCGGTACCGTCGAATTCCTGCTCAGTGCCGATGGCGTGATCTCGTTCCTGGAGGTGAACACGCGCCTTCAGGTCGAGCATCCCGTGACCGAAGAGACGACCGGCCTCGATCTGGTGATCGAACAGTTCCGTATCGCCGAAGGCCTGCCGCTGAGCATCACCGAAACGCCCGCGCCGCGCGGACATTCCATAGAATTCCGCATCAATATCGAAGATCCGGGTCGCGGTTTCCTGCCCTCATCTGGCGATATCACCCGGTTCTCCCCACCGTCCGGCCCCGGCATCCGCCTGGACTCAGGCGTCGAAACCGGCTCCGTCATCGCGCCGATGTTCGATTCTTTGGCCGCCAAGCTGATCGTATCGGGCGCAACTCGGGAACAGGCCATCGCGCGGGCGCGCCGCGCTCTGGGCGAGTTCCACATCGAGGGCGTTCCCTCCGTCCTGCCTTTCCACCGTGCCGTGCTTGAACACGCGGATTTTTCCGGACCGGATTTCCGGGTTCATACAAGATGGATCGAGACGGACTTTGCCGGCACCGTCGAAGCGATGACCCGTCCGGTAGCGTCCGGCCAGACCGGGATGCTGCGCGGCAAGGTCGAACTGGACGGCAAGCGTGTGGAAATCGGGATTCCCGCCACATTCCTGGCGCTTCTCGGTGGGACGCCGCCTCGGCCAGCGCCCGCGGAAGCCGCCGCCGGGATCGCGGCGGACGGCATTGCCGCCCCGCTTACCGGAACGCTGGTGCAATGGAATATTGCCGACGGCGATTTCGTCGAAGCCGGCGCGGTCGTCGCGATGATGGAAGCAATGAAGATGGAAACCCCTGTAACGGCTCCCCTTTCGGGCCGGGTGACGATCATCGGCGAAGCCGGATCATACCAGCCGGCAGGCGCAATGCTCGCGCGGATCGACCGCCACTCGAAGCCGGAGGCAAGCGCATGAATATCTCTGCCGGCACCAATGCCCCTCTCCTATCGATCAAGGATCTCAGTGTCCGCTTCGGCCCAGACCGCGTGGTGGAAGACCTCTCATTTTCCGTGAAAGCAGGCCGCACCCTTGCGGTGGTCGGCGAGTCCGGCTCAGGCAAGTCGGTGACGTCGCTGTCCGTCATGCGGCTTGCCGACATGATGGGCGCGCATTTCGAGACAGGTAGCATCCTGTTCAACGACACAGACCTTCTCAAGGCCTCGCAGAAGCAGATGCGGCTCATCCGGGGCAAGGAGATCGCCATGATCTTCCAGGAGCCGATGACCTCGCTCAATCCGGTCTTCACCATCGGCGACCAGATCTGCGAAGTGCTGCTTTTGCATGAAAACATCAGCAAGGCAGCGGCCACGGCAGAGGCCAGGCATCTGCTCGACATGGTGCGGCTGCCGGATTCCGAACAGCTTCTGAAGCGTTATCCGCATCAGCTGTCCGGCGGCATGCGCCAGCGTGTGATGATCGCCATGGCGCTGGCCTGCCGCCCGAAGCTTCTTATCGCCGACGAGCCGACCACGGCGCTCGACGTGACGATCCAGGCGCAGATCCTCAACATCATGCGGGATTTGCAGCGAGATTTCGGCATGGGAATGATCTTCATCACCCACGATATGGGCGTTGTCGCCGAAATGGCCGATGACGTGGTGGTCATGTGGAAAGGCCGGAAAGTCGAGGAAGGTCCGGTCCGCGAGATATTTGCCAATCCGCAGCATCCCTATACGCGTGCCTTGCTGTCCGCTGTCCCGCGTCTCGGCAGCCTGACAGGCGAGGATTTCCCCAAGCGCATGCCGCTGACCGTGCTTGATGGCGACACGCAGACGATTGTCGGCGAGGAGCGCGTGCAGGACACCGCCCGCTACGACCTGCCACCGGTGGTCTCGGTCAAGGATCTGTTCGTCCGCTTCGACATCCGCAAGAACATTTTGGGCAAGGCGACGCATCGTTGCAGCGCCGTCTCCAAGGTCAGTTTCGACATCCATCCCGGCGAGACGCTCGCCCTGGTGGGGGAATCCGGGTCCGGAAAATCGACCATTGGCCGCACGATCCAGCAGTTGCAGACGTCGCTCTCGGGCGAGATCAGCTTCAACGGCAAGAGCTATCTCAACATGTCCGCCGCCGAGCGCTTCCGGATGCGGCAGGAAGTCCAGTACATCTTCCAGGATCCCTTCGCTTCGCTCGATCCCCGCAAGAAGGTCGGATTTTCAGTCGCCGAGCCGATCAATACCCATCAACTGATCGACGGCAGCAAGGCGGTGCGCCGCCGCGTCCACGAACTGCTGGAGCGCGTCGGGCTGACATCCGCTCACGCCGACCGTTATCCGCATGAGTTCTCCGGCGGCCAGCGCCAGCGCGTCTGCATTGCCCGCGCGCTTGCTTCCAATCCGAAGCTCATCATCGCTGACGAGGCGCTGTCGGCGCTTGACGTCTCGATCCAGGCGCAGATCATCAACCTGTTCATGGATCTGCAGGCCGAACGCGGCCTCGCCTATCTGTTCATCAGCCACGACATGGCCGTGGTCGAGAAAATGAGCCATCGCGTTGCCGTACTCTATCTCGGCCAGATCATGGAAATGGGCAGCCGTCGGCAGGTGTTCGAGACACCGAAGCACGATTACACGCGCCGGCTTCTTTCCGCCGTGCCGGTTGCCGATCCGACAGCCGAACGCAACACGGATCTGATCGAAGGGGATATTCCCAATCCCGTCCATCGTGTCGGCGATGAGCCGGCGATCCTCAGCCATGACGAACCCAATCCAGGTCACTTCGTCGCGACAGCATCGGCCCGAAAATCGGCCCCGATTTTCGGAAAGCACGATGCCTAGATTCAAGAATGTTTAAAACCTACGAAAAATCGCAATCATCTGAAGGAGCAGATCAATGAAAATAACCAAACGGGGACTGACGACGACTTTCATGGCGCTTGCCTTGTCAGGCGCGGCCATCTTTGCCGGGCCAGCGTTCGCCGCTGGCAAGATGACCGTTTCCTCGCCTCAGGATCCGGGAAGCTGGGACCCGGTCGACACGTTTCTGGTGCAATGGGCGGCGGTTGCCACCAATATTTTCGACGGGCTGACCTATCGCGGTCCCGATCTCAAACTCGTGCCCGGCCTTGCCGAATCCTGGGAAGAACTCGACGACGGCAAGCGCATCCGCTTCAAGCTGCGCGAAGGAGTCAAGTTCCACGATGGCGAACCCTTCAACGCCGAGGCGGTGAAGTTCACCTTCGAGCGGCTTTTGGGCGATGAAGGCGCCAAGGGGCCGCAGCGTTCCAACTATATCGCCATCGACAGCATCGAAATCATCGACGATTTCACCGTCGACATGAAGCTCAAGGCTCCGGATCCCGTCCTGCTCACCAAACTTGCAGGCTATGGCGCCATGATCGTTCCGCCGAAATACATCCAGGAAAAGGGCGAGGATAATTTCAATCTCAATCCGGTCGGCACCGGAGCGTTCAAGTTCGTTTCGTATGCGCCGAAAATAGACATCAAGCTCCAAGCCAATCCGGACTATTGGGGCGGCGCACCAAAATTGTCCGAGCTTGAATACCGTTTCATCGCCGAGCCCGCGACGGCCGTGGCCGAGCTTCAGGCCGGCCGCGTCGATCTGGTCATTCCCCCGACCATCCCGATCGGCATGATCCCGGTCATCCAGGGGGATTCCAAGCTGGAAGTCATCAGCGTTCCCGGCCCGACGGTCGATGCGCTGCGCTTTAACACGCGCGACGGCATCACCGCCGATCCGAAGGTGCGCAAGGCGATCATCATGGCGGTCGATCGCGCCACCATCGTCAAATCGATCCTGGCGGGTCAGGCTTCCGAGATCAGCAGCTTCCAAAGCGCGCTTTCCTTCGGATACGATGAGGGCCTCAAGACGCTCCCCTACGACCCTGAAGCCGCAAAGAAGCTCCTGGCCGAAGCCGGCGTAAAACCCGGCGCAACGGTGCAGATCGATATTCGCGGCAATGACGCCACGATGAATGAGGTAGCGCAAGTCGTCTCCAGCTATTTGTCCATGGTCGGCATCACGGCAACCATCAAGCCGTATGAAACCAATGTTCTGCTCAACGATATCATCCCGCAGGGCAAGACCGGCGCGATGTTCCAGCAGAAATGGGGCGGCTGGACCTTTGACTATGACAACACCGCCTATGCGATGTACCACTCCGGTGAAAAGTGGAACCCGTATGACAAGGACGAGAAGCTGGACAAACTCCTGGAATCGCAGCGTCCGCTGACTGATCGCGCGGAGCGTGAGAAGATCCTGCAAGAAGTGGCCCGTTATGCGGCCGACCGGGCGCTCGAACTGCCGCTCTACAACAGCAATGCCATCTACGGCATCAGCAAACGGGTAAAGGGCTTTGTTCCCGCGCCCGATAACCGCATGAAGCTGAACGACGTCACGGTCGAATAATCTGAACTCAGGGTGCCGTCTGTTCACGGGTGGCACCCTCTCGAATTGCAAGGAAAAGCACCGTGGCCGGTTTTCTTATCAAGCGATTGCTACAGGCGATCTTTGTCGTCATCGCCATCACGCTCGTGGTCTCTTTCGCCATTCGCCTGACCGGCGACCCGGCCGTGACGATGTTTCAGGGCGGCGGCGCCATGACGGAGGCCGATCTGGCGCGCATTCGCGCGGCGCTTGGCACCGACCAGCCATTTATCGTCCAGTATCTGCATTTCCTGAAAGGCCTGGTCACTCTCGATCTGGGCCGCAGTTTTACCGGAGGAACCTCCGTTTCGCTGCTGATCGGCGAGGCCCTGCCGGCGACGCTATTGCTTGCCTTCATCTCGATGGCGGTATCGGTCGTGCTGTCCATCCCGCTGGGGATCAAAGCCGCGACTTCCAAGGGCAAGGGCGCCGATCAGATCATCCGCATTTTCTCGCTCGTCGGACTATCATTCCCGAACTTCTGGCTCGCGACCATGCTCGTGCTGCTGTTCTCGATAACGCTGGGATGGTTGCCGCCAAGCGGCATGTCGGGCGCGGCCAGCTATGTCATGCCGGCTATCACGATGGGCATCATCCTCACCGCGACGAATGTCCGCCTCGTCCGCACCTCGATGCTGGAGACCCTGCAATCGCAATATATCATGGTGGCGCGCGCCAAGGGGTTGAGCGAAACCAAGGTTTTGTACAAGCATGCGCTTCGCAATTGCGCCATCCCGCTGATCACCTATTTCGGCCTGCAGTTCGGCGGGCTTTTGGGGGGCATCGTCGTCATTGAGCGCGTCTTCAACTGGCCAGGCCTGGGCACCCTCGCCTTCGATGCGGTGGGCGCGCGCGACTATCCCGTCCTCCAGGCCGTGATCACAGTGCTTTCGCTGTTGATCGTCGGCATCAATCTCCTTGTCGATATTGCCTACGGGCTCGTCGACCCGCGTATTCGTACGGAGTAGATGGCCCCATGACCGTCAAGCTTTTGTCTGCTGCCAAGACTTTCCGCCTGTCGCGCTTCAATAGCCTGGAATTCATCCTGGGCGCGTCGCTGACGATCATCATCTGTCTCGCCGTACTCTTTTCCAGCCAGCTGTTTCCCGGTGGCGCCGACAAGATCGACCTGATGGCGCGTCTTGCCAAACCGTTCACCACCGCAGCCCATCCCCTTGGCACCGATCCGCTCGGCCGCGATGTGCTGGCGCGGGTCGTCGCCGGCGGCAAGATTTCACTGTTCGTCGGTTTCACTTCTGTGGCCGGCTCGGTGCTATTCGGCGTCCTCATGGGCCTTGTTGCCGGCTATTATCGTGGGTTCTGGGACATGGTCGTGATGCACTTCGCAGATCTGCAACTCGCCATGCCGTTCATCCTGCTGGCGATCACTTTCATCGCCATTGTCGGCGGCAGCCTGACCAACACCATCATCCTGCTGATCGTTTCGCAATGGGTGCAATATGCCCGCCTCGTCCGCGGATCGGTGCTGACTTTGCGCGAGCGCGAGTTCATTCTGTCGGCACGTGCGATCGGTGTGCGCGACTGGCGCATCATCTTCCAGCACCTGCTGCCCAATCTGATCGGGCCTGTCATCGTGCTGATGACGCTGAACGTCGCCAACAACATCCTGCTGGAAAGCAGCCTGACCTTCCTGGGCATGGGCGTCGATCCGACCATCCCAAGCTGGGGCGGGATGCTGGCGGATGGCCGCACCTACCTTCAAATCGCCTGGTGGGTCAGCGTTTTCCCGGGCCTCGCCATCCTGCTGACCGTGCTCGGTCTCAATCTTCTGGGCGACTGGCTGCGCGACAGCCTCGATCCAACCGGACGAACTTCGAGGTAAAGCGAGATGACCGAGATATTCGCCAAGTCTTTCGACCGCACCCTGGATCAGCTTGTCGCCAAGGGCGTCCCCGGCCAAAGCTTCGAAGCATGGACCTTCGACGACAGGAAAAGCCGCCTGGCTGCCCAACGAAAGCTTGCGGAGAAAGGCGTCACAGCCCGCATCCGCAGCGCCTACAAGCCCCTGCTCTGCGTCTTCCTCGAAGAAATCGACCTTGCCGGGGTCGAATCGATCGAGATCCGCTATCCCATCCATGAAAAAGCGCCACAGAACCGCTTCCGACTGGAAGCTTATCCGCTGGCAGCGCTGGTCGGCAACATCAAAATCAACTTTAACCCACGCGACGATGCTCGGTTTTTCTATGACGTAAAGCTGGTGCGTGACGGAAAGGTTGAAACCGTGACCGTTCTGGCCCCCAACCGGGTCCATATCGATACATCTGGCGAGACCAATGTGTCGCCTACCGGCTGGTTTTGCCGTGAAGGCGACGGTATCGGTGAGCGGCTGGAGACGGAATATGAGGCGCTCTTCGAAGCCGCCATCGGCGCGGTGACCGAGGCCGCATGGGGCGATGAAGAGCCCTATTTCGAAGAGCTGAACATCCGGGTGGAATTTCCTGCTGAAGATGAACCACTGGCGGTTGGCGACGAGGTGATGAGCCTGCGCGAGGCTCTGCATGAGGATTTCTATTTTTCGCTTCTCGAGTTTTTTCAGAAGAAATCGGGCCGTCCTCTCGGTGATCGCGGCCTGAAGCCCGGCCAGATCGTGCCGGAAATCATCGGGAGCGACGGTATTGTCACGGTTACTGTCGAGACAATACCGCTTTCAACCGGCTTTCTCGATGGCGCGGACCAGGCGATTGACACAGCGGCGGAGCCGCTGGCCGCAGGACAGGTCGCCAGGGCGCTCGAGCAACTCGGCGGCGTGCCGCTTCAGGCGCGATCCCGCGCCGGCCGCGCCGTTTCGGCGCGCTATCTCAGGGGAACGGACGTCCCGGTGATGATCAGCGGTGGCCAGCATCCCAATGAAACGACCGGCATTGTCGGTGCCTTGCGAGCGGGCCTTGAGCTCGCAAAACGTTCCGGTGCGCATTTCACGATCTCGCCACTTGAAAACCCCGACGGCTATGCGGTTCACCAGCGCCTGCGGGCCGACAATCCGCGCCATATGCATCACGCGGCGCGCTACACCGCGCTGGGCGACGATCTTGAATACCGAACACAGGAGAATGTCGGCCCCCATCTCAATGAGAAGGAAATCCGCTTCAAGGCACAGGAGGTCAGCAGTGCCACGCTGCATATCAACCTGCATGGCTACCCATCGCATGAGTGGACACGACCGCTATCCGGTTATGTGCCGCGCAACTTCGCCATGTGGACGTTGCCAAAGGGCTTTTTCCTCGTGGTGCGCCACCATGCGGGCTGGGAAGAACAAGCCGAAGCGCTTCTGGACAAGGTGACGCGCCATCTTGGCACCATCCCCGGACTGCATGACTACAATGCTCGTCAGATCGCCCTTTACGAGGTCCATGCCGGCGAAACCGGCTTCCGGATCATCAACGGCTTTCCCTGTCTCTCCTCGGTTGATGATCGCCACGATGTGCCGATGACCCTCATCAGTGAATATCCCGACGAAACCATCTACTGCAAAGACTTCATCGCCGGCCATACGGCCCAGATGGAAATGGTCCTTTCCGCCTACGCCGCCTGGCAGGAAATATCAGACAGTGTGCACCCGCAACCTCAATCCATTCTCTCTGCGCTTCAACTGACTGGGCGCTGAGGCGAGGCACCATCGCGCATCGCAAAATTTTTCGCGGTGCTCATTCAGGACGAAGACCTTGCGCGGTCCGTGTTTTGGAGGGCGTTCAGAAGCAATTCCTGCATGAGGCGCTGGAGTGCATCCGTCGCGGTTCGGACATCACGCATTGCCTTTTCCACTTCCACTTCGTTGAGCGGAGAGGATTTCGCCACGGATGCCAATTGGCCACGTGCTTCTCTCAGTTTACGAAGCGCTTCAACGGTCCGGGGCCTGTTTTCACGTAGCAACCGCCTGAATTCGACGCGGACCTCCTCCGGATAAGCCGAGAATGCACCTTCAGCAAGTACTGACATCGCCGGCGCGTCACGCTGGCTGTTGAATACGTAGCCCAGCGCAAAGAAGTTCCCGACCAGCGACGCTGCGAAGACGACGAAGAAGACTGCTCGCAGCCATGAAAACGGTTTCACAGGTGACCTCCGTTGTTTTGCGTGACACCTATCGTTTCTGCGAGCTCGGTTGGGGAGCCCCCTACTGCGAAGGCCATGAGCTCATTGTCGGAGATTTCCGTTTCCACGCCCGCGACCATGTAGCCGCCGATAGCCGAGACCATCAAAACGACGACCATACTCGCCGCCATGGCCGGCATCGACCATGATTTGATATCGAGCGAAAGACCGAAGACCTTATGCTTTGGCCGCCCAATCTGGGCGATTACCGCGCGGGCGAGCGCATGCTCGTCAGTCGGCGCGGTCGCTGCCTCAAGAATAAGACGATCGAGCTTCTCATTTTCGTCGATTGCATCCTGCCGATCCGCCGTTAGGAAGATCAACGCCTCTCGATGGTAAGGCGCCGGCCATGCGGCGATCTCAACGCCAAACCGAACCTTCAAACGTTCGAACTCGCCCCTGTTCATTTTGAAATCCTTTCTTTTCGCGATTCAGACGTTCCGGCTGCCGCAAGCCAGGCCCTCAGCGTTCGCCTCGCTCTGACAAGCAACTGTTCTATCGACCCAGCACTCGCTCCCATCACGTCGGCTATCGCAGGGACGTCAAGGTCGGCGACCGCGCGCAGGAGAAGCGCCATGCGCTGCCGGTCCGGCAAGTTACCCAGACCCGCGCGAACAATGGCCAAGTCTTGCCGCGCACCGATCTGTGTATCGGCTTCAGGGTTGTCTGATGGAAACTGGTCGTGGGTATCATCGAACCCGACAAACACGCGGAACCTGCGCCAACGCTTGACGTCAATGCAGCGATTTGCGGCGATCCGGTAAATCCAGGTGGTCGCTCGTCCCTTGGCGTAATCATAGCGTCCAGCGTTCTTCCAGACGGCTATGAAGACCTCTTGCACAACATCCTCAGCTTCATCGGCATTTCCGAGATAGCGCCCGGCGAACAGGCGCAGGCCACGCCCGTGCCGGTCAATAAGCTGCCGAAGGGCAAGCTGCTCGCCCGCGGCGATGCGAGCGAGCAGCGCCTCGTCATCGTGACGCTCAGGCACTCCTGCCATTTCCGGGGCACGCGATGGGTTCACGTCGGCTCACCGCCAACGGCGGCGAAAACCCACGCCGACATGACCTCGCGGGCCGGTGTGAACACCCATCGAACGTACACGGTAGGGACCTCTTGCCGTCGCCGTATTGCCGGAAATAGTCCGGCCGTTGGGGCCGGAAGCGGAATAGCTCCGGCGGCAGCGATCGACGACACCGGCCTGGCAGGCCGAATTCGATGTGTAGGTCCCACCATCTGGCCCGACGCGCGTCGTCTTTCCCGAATAAACGTTGCCGTCCTTCGTAATGGTGCGGGTGATCTGCCCTCCGTTCCGGGTATCGCGGGTCCATTCCTCCGCCTGGGCAGGAAACGGAGCAAGCAATACGGCAATGACAAGCACGGCAAGCGGTGTTTTCAAGGAAGAAATCATTGTAAACTCCTCATGATTGATTGAATTCCGGGCTCAGCCGGCGGTCAACCTCAGCGGTTGAACATGATGTTGCGGATGACGAGAAATTCGGCGGCGGACAGCTTGCCATCCCCGTCACGGTCGGCAAGGTCGAAGAAGAACGTGCGAGCGCGAAACTCATCCTCGGACACCCTGCCATCGCCGCTGGTATCCAGCCGTTGCATCTGATTTGCGAAACGCGCTTGCATCGCCATCGCGCGGTCCATGATCGCATCACGTAACCGTTCCTTCTCGTCTTCGCCGATTGCACCATCGCCGTTCAGGTCGAGGCGAGCGAACAGTTTTGCGCGCGTTGCCAGGATCTCCTCGCGCGAGATAGCGCCATCACTGTTTGCATCGAGCCGCTGAAGGATGGGAGACGCCTGCGCCTGCGCCGAGGGGGCCGACAGGAAGAGCGCGGCGACCATGGTTGCAGTCAGCCAGTATGAAGCCTGTTTCATGGGATGTGTTTCCTTAGATCAGGTGGTTTCGGTTCGCCCGTGGGACGGTTACGCAGACCTATACGAGCCGCTGGCTCACCTCCTACGCGCTTCCTGACGATTCCATGTTGGTCCGGCGTGCGCCGCCGCCCCCAAAGCTCCCGAAAGAAAAATCCAAGCACTGCGTAGGAGCGACCTGTTGCGCCCGTAGAAGCTCGCATTGATGCCACGCCCACCTGAGGAGGGAGAAGAGAATGAATTGGAAATTGCTTGCCTGCGTGATGGTTGCCCTCACAACTGGCGGCGCTTGTGCGGCGGACGGGCAGAAAGCCCGGCAGGCCTTTCGCCAAATGGATCAGAACGGTGATCGAGCGCTTCAGTTTGCCGAGATACAGACGGCGCGGGCCGCCCTGTTTGACCGACTGGACGCAGACCACTCGACAATAGCCAGGTCGTCGCCGCCCTGCAGCATGTGAGGAAAGGCGGCGGGCTTCAAATTGCGACGGCTGAAGGCCTGGAAAAGCAGGTCCTGCGCATGGATGCGAATGGCGACGGGCGGATTTCCAGGGCCGAGTTCTCTCGGTTCATCCCGGATCGCCTGTTGCGTGCCGATATCAATGGCGACCGCTCACTTTCCCTCTCGGAACTCAGGACGCTCCGCCACCCCTAACCCACTCCAGCAACAGGATCTTCAAGCCCATGAACAAGCCAGCTGCCTCCTTTTTCACCTCCGCACTTCTCCTTTTCACCCTGCCCACCCCCGTGTTGGCGAGTTCGCTTTACCGGCCATCGGTTGTTGTAGAGAATAAAGGCTTGGTTGAGGAAGTCGGCCACAGACACAGATACTACGTCGTCGGCGGCATTCACTACTTTAACGGATATCGCGGCATCGTGGTGGCTCGCCCCGGCTACCGCTTTTATCGGGGATATTGGTTTCCCCCCGCCGCCTTTGCCAGAGGCGTTATTGTTGGCGGCACGCTGGCCCACCCGGTACCGCTCCCTCGCCGTCTGACGGCGGCACACATCCACTGGTGCTTTGATCATTACCGGTCGTACCGAGCCTACGACAATACCTATCAGCCCTATGATGGTCCGCGCCAACAGTGCTGGTCACCGTACAACTGACTGGTTGGGAGACGATAATAGAATAGGAGCCGACCGGTGGTGGCAGCCACCGGTCGGCTTTTCGGTTACGGGAAATGTGGCGCGGCAGCTTTGCAGATGCTCACCAGAAGCTCCGTGAGTTGCAGCCCGGTTCCTGATATTCGATCTCACGGAGATCGCCGGACCTATTCGAAAACAAAGTCGGCGGGCACCATTTGCGTTTCAATCACCAGTTTGACTTCGTCGCCCAGTTCGGGGATCGCGAAATCCAAGCCCCACATGCTTCGGCGGATCGTACCGGTTGCCGAGAAGCCGAGTTTGGCCACCCTCATCATGGGATGGTCGGCCATGGATCCGTTGAACACGACGTCCAGGCTGGCGGGATGGCTCTTGCCGCGGAAGGTGAGCAAGCCCTCCACTGTTCCTGTCTTTTCTCCTGTCACGATGATTTTTCTGGAACGAAAAGTAATCGGCTTTCCCGCGAGGAACATTTCATGACCACCGATCTTGCCATCAAAATCTACTTGCTCGGGCCAAGGATAGTCGGTCCGCACGGAAAGCGGATCAATTTTCACCGTTAAGGCCGAGCGTTCAGGCTTTTCAGGATTCCAGACCAACCGTGCATCCACCTTCGTGAAGCGGGCTGTAAAGCTGGACAGACCGTAATGGCTGAAAGACCAGTGAAGGCTTGAATGTGATGGATCTGTTTTATAGGTGCCCGCAGGCGCCAAACTATTCGCCGCAAGGGACCCCGGCGACCAGAAAACGCCCAGCATGGCGCAGAATACAGCAGTGCGAAACATGGTTCTTACTCTTTCGGGTATGGTTGGGATAGGGCCGAGGATGAGCGTTTTCAGTCACCCTTGCCTGGATAGTTGTGGTCGAGCTTTCCCGCACATGGGGCGTCAGCGAAAGCTAGAGGGATCGAGGCAGTTTTCATGCCTCTATTCGTTCGCGCATATAAAACTCAGCATCCAGGATCAGGCGGCTACAGGGGTTTCTAGGCCGAGAAGACGGCGCAGCTGATTTTCTTCAGGTGTGTGGACCTCTCCGCAGATAGCGCCAAAAGCAGCGGCGGCCTCAGCTATTCTATCCGCCGCATCATCCAGACAGTCAGGACCCTGCAGGCGAAAGCTCACGGCTGACAGCGGACCGAACAGAAGCGCGCGCTCGAGTTGCGGGAATTCGCGCAGGTCTGGCTCCACGCCGGCCTTGCGCGCGAGCATGACGGCGAGCGCATGAAGTACCGGCTGTTGCCCTCGGGCGCGCATCTCACGGGAGGACCTCAGTCCCTCCTCCATTTCCCCGGAGGTTGGCGGTGGCACGAGACCTGCCATCATATAGGCAACCCAGCGGGCTTGAAGCTCCAGAACCGGCAGGTAGGGGCCGATAAGATTGTAGAGCCCCACGAAGGCCAGTCCGGGCAGAGCCGGATGGAATGTATGTGCATGCAAATCCATCCCGTCGTCGCCAAGAGCAAGTGTTTTGACAAGCCTCGGCGCCAGCCAGGGCAGCGAAAGGCGGTATCCTGTTGCGAGTAAGATGGCGTCGGCTGCTTCGGCCGTTCCATCGCAGAAATGCACGTGCTCGCCGTCAATCCGGTCGATCCACGGGCGCACCGCGATGCGTCCCTCTGCGACCGCAGGCAGGAATGACTGGGACTGCGTTATACCGGCGGCAAAAATATTGGCTTCAGGTGCCGGCGCACCATATTGTTGCGGGTAGCCGCCAGCGCGCAGGACTGCCGCTTTCAACCCTTCCGCCTGCGCCTCCGGCGGCAGTAACTCGCCCGCAAGGGCGGCTGCGCGGGTGAACATGACATGCTCGGTCGGAATACCCGCGATGAGCTTGGGAAGAATATAGCGTTGGCGACGTGTGGCGGAAACGACCCTGGCGCCATTGAAGGCGAGGTCGGAGGCGATCTCCAGTGCGCTGATCGAACCACCGGCGACGACGACTGTGCGCCCGCGAAAACGCTCCGGTCCGTCATATTGAGAAGTGTGGACGAGACCAAGGCCGCCGGCGAAGCTTTCTATGCCTGGTACATCAGGCACTTTTGCCGCTGACTGCGCGCCGGTCGCCACGATAACCCGGCGGAAGATTTCCTCGCCCTCTACGCCCCCCGCCTTGTAACGGATGGCCCAGCCACCGTTCCCAGCCATGTCCAGATTAAGGACGCGTGTCCCGAAGCGGACCTGGCGGATGAGATCGTATTTTCTGGCATAGTGCTCGAGATAGGAGAGCATCTGGTCCTGACGCGGATAGACGGCGACATCGGGTGCGTGATCCAGATCGGAAAAGGCGGTCATGATCCGGCTTGTATTGGTGCGCATGCCGCTCCAGGTCGCACTTGCGGTGCTGGCGGCGTTCCACTGGCCGCCGAGGCTGTCGGTCGCTTCGAACAGAACCGGCTCAAACCCGTGCGCAGCAAGCCAGCGTGCGGTTACCAAACCGCCTGGTCCGGCACCGATCACGGCTACGGATTCTTTTACAACATGCATCAAGGTCTCTCCATTGTTTCGGAAAAACGCTTTATAGTCAGTCGCCCGGGCTGATATTGCTAAATGGTTCCTAATCGCCGGCGCCGCTTACTAAGAGTTTCCTAAGAGGCCTGAATGTGAAGCTGACGGACGACATAAAACACTTCATCGCCAGCCCTGTCATGATCATCGCCGGAACGCGAGATGCGGACAATCAACCCGCGATTGGCAGAGGTGTGGGCGCGCGCATATCGTATGAGGATCGCGTTGAGATCGTTTTTTCATCCTGGCAGTGGCCGGAGACGGCCGCAAACATTACCAGCAACGGGCAGGTCGCTATCACCTTTGCGCGTCCCGCCGATTACGTTTCCTACCAGCTCAAGGGCGATGCGACGCTGCGAGCAGCCGAGCCGGAGGATCTTGCGCTGGCGGAGCGCTATTGTACGGCCACGACAGCGATGTTCGCGCATCTCGGGGTCGAGCCGGATCTCGTGCGGCCCTGGCTGGAATATCGCGACGCGGTCGTAGCAAACGTCATTGTGCGGGAACTTTATGTCCAGACACCAGGCCCGAAGGCGGGCACCACCATCGGGGCGGAAACCCGATGATCCGGTTGTGCGACCTCGACGATTGTTTCGAAGGCGTCATTCCGTCGATCATTGCGACGACTGCGGCGGACGGCACTCCCAATATTTCCTATCTCTCACATGTCGTAATGGTCGATGACAGTCACATCGCTATCTCCAACCAGTTCTTTGCAAAGACCGCCGCCAACATCCGGGCCAATCCGCGTGTCACGCTGCAACTCGTCAGCGGTCGCACCAGCGCGCAGTACCAGCTCGTGGCGATCTGGGTCGGCTCGGAGGATCACGGACCGTTCTTCACGCGTGTGGAGGGCCAGTTGAACGCTAGCAGCGCGCAAGTGGGTATGGCAGGCATCATGCGCCTGCGGGCAATCGACATCTTCCGAATAGAAAAGATCATGGCTGTCCCCTCTCCTTTTACGCAAGAGAACACGCCGGGCGACGCTCTGGCGCCGGATCTCCAGGCCGTCGGCCGCGCGGCAAGGGCCATCGCGAGCGAGGGCGACACGGAAAGCGTGATTGGCGCGCTTCTTTCGGGCTGCCGAGCTCTCGGTTTCAACCATGCAATTCTGCTCCTCGCTGATCCGGCACGCGGCCAACTCGCGACGGTGGCGAGCAACGGCTACGATCGCTCCGGGGTAGGCTCGGAAGTGGCCTTCGGCGAGGGTTTGATTGGCACGGCTGCGGTTTCCGGGCTCTCTGTCAAGGTGAGCGACATGAGCCGGGTCCGCCGGCTCGGTGCGGCCATTGGCGCTGGTGCGCCGGCCGACGAGAACCGAACCCGCACGATTGCCCTGCCAAGCCTACCGGACCCGATGAGCCAGATAGCCGTGCCACTTCTGGCACACGGCTCGCTGCAGGGTGTGTTGTTCGTTGAGAGTCGAAGCCGTCTCGCCTTTGGCCGGAACCACGATCAGGCACTGGAGATCCTCGCCTCTGCGGCGGCTCTCGCGCTTGCTCTCAGTGAGAATCTTGCGTCGCAGGCACGGCCAGCTGTGTCGCTTCCTGTAAGCTCCCCCATCGAAGGGCGTGCAATCCGGATATTGCACCACCCCTTTGACGACAGCGTGTTCATCGACAACATCTATGTCATAAAGGGCGTTGCCGGGCGGCTGCTCGCACATATGCTGGAAATCTACGTGAGAGAAGGCCGCTGCGAGTTCACCAACCGCGAAATCCGTGCCACCGAAAGCCTGCGCCTGCCCGAGTTCAAGGATAACCTTGAGACGAGGCTACTACTCCTTCGACGACGCATGGAGGAGAGAAATCTGCCGATAAGATTGCTCCACACGGGTCGAGGACAAATCAAATTAGCTGTCGATGGAATACCAGAGATCAACCGCAAAGGGGAATAAAACCAGTGAGAGCTGCCTCAAGTCACGTGGGCTGGCGGGCGATACTGGCGTCTGTGCAGGTTCACCTGCTGTATCTATAGGTCCAATGGGATAAAGCGGTGCTGCATCGCGCATGGCCGGGCTATGGGCCATATGGCCCTGATGGGTTTTCAGGTTCTACCAGTCAGTTCGACCCCAAAGCAAATTCCGGTGCCGTTCTGATGAGGATTGGCACTGACCCTTACAGGCTCGTAGGCAACGGACAGATCGGCTCCGGGAGCCACGCTTTACTCCTGGTCCGGGACCAGACAGAACCATCCTTCTCCTACCGGACCCGGGCTACCGGGTTCGGCTCTTTCATTTGTGTCGCGCCGAACCGCGATCCACGACAGGTATCGAACGCGTCAAATCAGGCGCTTTTGGCTCAGCGTTTGATTTTCACGATATTATTCTGCCCCTTGGAACCGTCGTCTTCGGAACTTGCAACATCGCCGCGCTTCACGCGCTCTGCGAATTTCGTCGTGCCTCCCTTGGCCAATACACTGGCCTGATCCACCCACTGCTCGCGATCGATGCGACCGGGGAAAGCAAGATAACTGCCGACCCAGTTGATATTGTCGCGGCTCCAGGCTGCGATCTGGCTGAAATGCCAGATGCCGAGGCCGTGCAGCCGTGCTTCGTTCTGCCGACCTATTCCTTCGATCAGTTTGAGATCATCGGCAGCACCTTGAGGCTCTGCCATTCCGAAAGGCCGCTGGCCTTCATGCTGGTCCTCGCCCTCAACCTGGCCGAGGGCTTGCGGCAAGCCGGCTTTGAGCTTGGCAATATCCTTGGCACCGATCGGTTTATCGTCCACCCGCAGACCGGCACGAACCGCCCTGGAGTGTTCGGTCTCCCCGCCGGCAGAAAGAACTTTTGCCTGCTCTATCCAGAGTTCGCGTTCGATACGGCCGGGAAAAGCCATATGGTGGCCCATCCATTCGGCTTCTGCGGGGGTCCAGGCGGCGATCTGGCGAAAGGTATGGATGCCTTGTGCGTTCAGGACGCGCTCGTTTTGCGGCCCGACACCTTTGATCAGCTTCAGGTCGTCCTTATCGGCCGTTTTCCGTGATGCAACGACTGATGGCTTCTTGCCAGGATGGCTGGCCCCAGTCGTGACGGGAGAGACACGATGCGCCGTCGTCTTTCGTACACGGACAACGGCATTGCTGGCTGCCGCCGCGCTAACGGCGGGAACGCGTTCGGCGTGGCCGGTAAGCAGGCCGCGCATCAGGCTGCCGAGAAGGCAGCCAATGATGTAGGTGCCAAAAAACAGCAGGCCAAGATCGAGTTCATAGCCGGCTTTCCCCGGCAGCAGCTTGAAAGCGGCAACGGCAAGGCCGATCAGAAAAGCGGGGATGGCGATGCCCAGCCATCCAGCCCCAGACCAGCCAGGCTTTTCGTGGAGAAAGCTCAGCCATCCAACAAAACCGCCAAGGATGAAGGCCAGGAGCAGCCATATAGAATGAAATTCAGACAGATACAGCATGACCGCTCTCCTACTTCACGAGAAATTCAATACGGCGGTTCTTGGCCCGACCGTCGGGGGTGTCATTGGAAGCGACGGGCTTGGCCGGACCATATCCGATCGCCGTCAGGCGCGAGCCATCGATGCCGGCCTTGGCCAGATACTGCTTCACGGCATCGGAACGGCGCTGGGAAAGCGCGAGATTGACTTTGGACGATCCCTCGCTGTCGGTGTAGCCCTGGATCTCGATATTGCCGGTCGGGCAACGTTGCGCCGTGGCGACGACAGAATCGAGAATTTTCGCAGAATCCGTATGGATGCGCGTGCTGCCTATTTCGAAGTGGATTGTGTCGTCGCGGGTAATGTTGCTCAACAGCGACTGGCAACCGGCATTGTCCAGCGGTGCCTCCGACTGGGCGACAGCGACTTGGGTTTGCCCCGCACTCCCATCCGAAAGAGGAGTGGTGACTGTGTCACGGGATGCGGCCTGGGGTTCTGTCGACTGCACCGAAGCTGTCTTCTCCATACTGTCAGGAGCATCGGCTTGCAGATTGACCTGTCCCAGCGCTAAATCACCCGGGTGGGTTTTTAAGGCTGCCATCAAGCTGGCGAGGCTGTTTCGATCAGGAGCAACACCGTTTACCGTTAAAGTGCCGTCGCGCAGTGCCATTGAGGCGGAACTCAGGGCCGGAAGCTGTTTTACTGCAAATTTAGCAGCGGTCTCGAAGCCTGCCGGAGCGCCCAGCGCATAGGTCAGCTTGTCGACAACGTTGGTGGACGGGTCTTCGGCCTTGACCGTGTCCAGAATGGACCGACGGACACTAGGCCCCGGAACATTGCCGGTCAATGTCACGGTGTCGCCCGTCTTTTCGATACCGAGATTGTAGGGCTGCGCCGTGGGTGCCAGCCTGGCCTCGTTGTTTAAAAGGCGCACGCCTGCTGTAGCGCCGATTGCCGCCGTGGCCTCAGTGATGTCATGGGCCGTAAACGCATTTGCCGAAAGAGTTCCGTCGCGGCCGCTGAAGTTCAGCGAGGGTTTGTCCAAGGGCACCTGTTGAAGAGCGCTCGCCGTCCGGGCGGACAAATCCTGTTGCATCGGTTCTGTGTGGGTTGCGGCTGTGTAGCCCCAAAGTCCAGCCAGGGGGACGGCTCCCCACCACCATTTGTTGGGTCTATGCATCGTCTGATAATCTCCACATTCGGTTGATCACGGCTGCTTGAGCGTTTGCTTTCCACGCGGGTTCAGACCGCGTTTGCGCTGGTCAGATCTGCCTTCCATGACGATTTGCCGGAAGCAGAAATAATAGAAAGTAGACATCCCTAAGCGTTATTGTCGGCGTCCAGATTATAGTGAATCAATTTGTCCAGGCATTATGTTTTCAGAAACAGGTTAAATATTAATTGCATGTATGTATCGAGTAAATTCGAGTAAGCATTTATTCGTTTACAGAGCAGAAGTATATATTTCCTGTAATTTCAAAACATTCCATGCGTCGAAAAGTAATTCGGAAGCCACTAAGCCTGCGTGGCGACGGCAACACTCGCCTGCAGTCAGTTCAGCCAGGAGCAACGCGTCGAGGGTGTGGTCGGGGTCTTCCGCGCGGAGCGGATGGCGGCGTCATCGTCGCCCGCGTGGGTGAGAGCCGCTGCATGCGAAGATTGGCAAACGTCCTGCGTCGGAAACAAGGGGCGGTAGCCTCACCGTTGAACGAATGTTCTGCATGATAGTTGGCCACCCCAAAGGGTGTGGCGTTTATGAACGGACCACCGCGATGACTTTGTGGAAGGATACACCCGTTTCCCCCGGCTTTGGTGCAGTCGGTTGCGCGCTGATCGCCCTCCTCGCTTGAGGGGTACTGCTAGCCAACCAAATGTCCGGGACTTCTCATCCCCTCCTGAAGCCTGCACCGGCATAGTCTCAATCCGTGTCTTGTTGTAAATGCGACAGGAATTCCAGGGACCGGGCAAGCGCCTGTTCGCCTGCCGCATCATCAAGATCGAACTGGTATTCGTGGGGCAGTTCGGGCTTATGGCTGGCGGGGAAGAACAGGCTGTCGACCGAAACGCCCTTCGCGGTGAGCACCCTGGCGAATTCGACCGATTGCGGGAGCAATGGATCGCCATTACCGGCAGAAATGAATGCCGGCGGGAAATCGGCGGTGACATAATGGACCACCGAAGCCGAGGCAAAACGTGGATTGGTGGTATAGTCCTGAACGCCGGTATATGACCAGAGTACCGTCTTCAGGAAGCCGCGGAACGCTCCATCCATCTTGATCAGGGAGAGATCGTAGGCGCCGCAAAACAGGATCACGCCGCGTAATTGCGGGCGTGCGATCGCGGGAGCGATGTCCATAATGGCGGCGTAATCCGGAACGCTGATGATATTGGCAACCTGTGCGGCGATCTGCGATCCGGCGGAATCGCCGGCAAGCACGAAGCGCGATGGATCGATGTGAAGTTTTCCAGCGTTTTTTGCGAGATAGCCGAGGGCCCGGTTCACCTGCCGGACCGGGACAGGATAGGTCTTGCCTGGGGCGATGGAATAGCCCACCGCAACGACCGTATAGCCCCTGGCGGCGAGAATGCGCGCATATTGTCCCAGCATGTCCTTGCTGCCGGAGACCCAGCCGCCGCCATGCACCCACACGACGGTCGTCAACGCTTCGGCAGTACCCTCGATTTTTGCGGGGTAGTAGACATCCAGCAGCGCATCGCTATCGGCCGGGTCATAGGAAAGGTTGCGCTGAGCAGCGATCCCGGGAGGGACATGCTTGTCCAGCGCGCGCGATATTTTCGCGCTGCCCATATCGAACGCATAGCGAATGAGAAGCGCGCCGGGCCATGGGCTTAGTTGAAAAGCGGCGTAGGCCACCGTGACCAATACGATGGCGACACCGCTTGCCCAGAGGAGAAACCTCATCACATCAGCACCTGCCGCAGCACTGCCGGGCCTGCAGTGCAACTTGGCCAGTGACCCGGTCCTCACACAATGCAGCGAGGGCGTTACCAGTCCATTAAGACCGGACGTCCGGTTGTCCCGGTTGATGGTAAAGTTCCACCATTGAAATACTCACACCTTCACCCGCAATCCATTTTGTGAAGATTCGGCTTGGAAATTCGTATCGTCGGCCAGGGGCAGATCATGCAATTCTTCCAATTGCCCGACCAGATCCTGAACGCGCCGTTGCGCTATTTCTGCATCCGTCATTGCCGCGCGAAGATTGCGCATGAGAAGGTCAAGCTGGAAAGTATTGAGCTCACCAGAGCTTTCTTCTGTCGGTCCAGGCCCTCTTCCCATTAAAAGCCAGGACGGGCTTACGCCCAGAATACCCGCCATCATCGCCACACGGTTGGCGCGCGGCGCGGCGCTGTCGGTTTCCCAAGCCCTCCAGCTCGAGGTTTTGACGCCAAGCCTGCGCGCCGCCTGGGCGATCGAGAGTTGCATGGCTTCGCGGGCCAGTGAAATCCGGCCCCCCATGGTGTTGTCCTGTGCGAATTCATTATCGGGATATTGATCGAAAATCGTTCTATCCTCCTGTCTCGCCTGATTATTGCTCCGACTCTTCCGCAAACATGATGCGAGCGCCTGGCTAGCTTCGGAAGTTCTACCTGAGAGGTAGAAGATGATGGACGCAGGATGCGCCAAGCGCTGTCCAGGCAAACCACAGGCTCGCCCGTATGCCCCGCCGACCATATGCGGCTCTCGTGCAAATTCTGCTTCGGCGGTGCCGGGCGAATAACATATGCACAACTCCAAGTACCGGCGAATGGACAACCGGGTCAACCCCCGAGTTGCTCAAATGCAAAACAGAAAACGGCCGAGCCGCCTGATCAAGGCTCGGCCATGGCGTCGCAACGGCAAAAATCAGAGCCGCGGCAGCACGGTCTCGACTGCATCGAGCGCTGCGGAAACTACGGTGTCGGCTTCCTCGCGCGTAAGGCAAAGCGGCGGCGCAAAGCCGAGAATATCGCCCTGCGGCATGGCCCGGCCGATGACGCCACGTTCAGCCAACGCCGTTGCGACCTTCCCGCCGATTTTCAGCGTTGGATCGAAGAACACCCGGTCATCCTTGTCCGCGACGAATTCCACCGCCGCCATCATGCCGTCGCCGCGCACGTCGCCGACATTGGGATGATCTGCCAGGGCATTGCTGAGGCTCTGGCGGAAATAGGCGCCTGTCTCGCCCGCATTGCTAACGAGATCGAGCTTGTCGATGAGCTCCAGGTTGGCGACGCCTGCTGCAGCACAGATCGGATGCGCCGAATAGGTCCAGCCATGGCCGATGGGACCGAGTTCGTCCGATCCCTTGACCAGCACCTGCCAGACCTTGTTAGAGACGATGCTGCCTGACAGCGGCGCATAGGCGGAGGTCAAGCCCTTGGCGATGGTGATCAGATCGGGCTTGATGCCGTAATGATGCGAACCGAACATGCTGCCGAGCCGACCGAACCCGGTGATCACCTCATCGGCAACGAGCAGGATGTCGTATTTCTGCAAAACGGCCTGGATCTTTTCCCAATAGCCGGCAGGCGGCGGAACGATGCCACCGGTCCCAAGGATCGGCTCACCGATGAAGGCGGCGACGGTATCGGGCCCTTCTGCCAGGATCATCTCCTCCAGCTTGTCGGCGCAAGCTTGCGAAAACTGCTCTTCGCTCATCGCGCGGTCGGCCCGGCGGAAATAATAGGGCGGTTCGGTGTGCAGAATGGGCGCGCGCGGCAGGTCGAACGCATTGTGGAAGAGCTCAAGTCCGGTGAGGCTTCCCGTCATGACGCCGGAGCCGTGGTAGCCGCGCCAGCGCGAGATGATCTTCTTCTTTTCCGGACGTCCAAGGATGTTGTTGTAATACCAGATGAGCTTGATGTTGGTCTCGTTCGCATCCGATCCCGACAGGCCGAAATAGACGCGGCTCATGCCTTCGGGCGCGCGGTCGATGATCATCTTGGCGAGCGTGATCGAGACATCCGTACCATGCCCGACATAGGAGTGGTAATAGGCGAGATTCTTCGCCTGGTCGGCGATGGCTTCAGCGATTTCCTGGCGACCATAGCCGACATTGACACAGTAAAGACCGGCGAACGCATCGAGGCTCCTGCGGCCGGCGCTGTCGGTGATGTAGACGCCCTCGCCATCCCGGATCACGCGTGTTGGTGTTTCACCACGCGCATGCATGCCCATATGGGTCGACGGATGGAAGAAATGGTCGCGGTCCCAGGCAGCGAGTTCGTTCGAGCGGTCAAGCATATCGGTTTCCTGTCGTTAGCGGATGATCCTGAAAAGTTGCAGACTTTTCGGACAAGATCATGCGGCAAAAAGCAAAAACTTGGAGCACCTGATTTGATGGAATTAAATCGGGTGCTCTAGCAGTTCAGGTCGAGGCAGAGATATTTGAGTTCGGTGAAGGCTTCGATGCCGTGGCGCGATCCCTCGCGACCGAGGCCGGATTGCTTGATCCCGCCGAACGGAATGGGCGCACCGGTGATCTTGACCCGGTTGAAGGCGATCATGCCGTATTCGAGGGTACGCCCCAGCCTGAGCATGCGCGCGCCGTCTTTGGTGACGACATAGGCAACAAGGCCATATTCCGTGACATTGGCGCGGGTGACGACGTCTTCCTCCGTCTCGAAGGATGTGACCGCCGCCACCGGCCCGAAGGTTTCCTCACGCATGATGAGTGCGTCGTCCGAAACCCCGGTTAGAAGCGTCGGGCTGTAGAAAAGCACTCCAGCCTCATGGCGGCTGCCACCGATAAGGCAGCGGGCGCCGCGTTGCAGCGCGTCCCTCACATGCTCCTCCACCTTGAGGACAGCGCGCTCATGCATCAGCGGACCGATATCCGCATCGCTTTCCAGACCTGGCGCGACTTTCAGTGCGGCAATCTTCTGGGCGAAAGCCTTGCAAAAGCTGTCATGTATCGGGCGCTCGACATAGATGCGGTTGGCGGCGAGGCAGTCCTGGCCCGAAGTGGCGAATTTGGCAGCGATGGCGATATCGACGGCGCGGTTGATGTCGGCATCGGCAAAGATGATCAGCGGCGCATGACCGCCAAGCTCCATGACGAGGTTCTTCATCGTCGGTGCACATTGCGCCGCGATCAGCCGTCCGATTTCCGTCGATCCGGTAAAACTCATCGCACGGACGCGGTGGTCGTCGCACAGGCGTCCGACGATCGTTGCGGCATCGCCGGTGACAACGTTGAATACGCCTGCGGGAATGCCCGCCCGGTCTGCCAGTTCGGCAAGTGCCAGCGCCGATAAAGGCGTTTGGGAAGATGGATGCGCGACGATCGTGCAGCCCGCAGCCAGCGCCGCCGCGGCCTTTCGCGTCAGCATGGCGGACGGAAAATTCCACGGCGTCACCACGCCGACCACACCCACCGCCTCGCGCCGGAGCATCATCTCGGCGTCGGCGAGATGGCTGGTGACGCCCTCCACATTGAGCCGCTTTGCCTCTTCCGCATACCATTCGATGAACGAGGCGGCATAGTCGATTTCGCCGCGCGATTCCGTGAGCGGCTTGCCTTGCTCGAGCGTCATGATCAGCGCCAGATCTTCCCTCGCCGCTAGGATCAGATCGTGCCAGCGGCGCAGCCTGGCGCTGCGCTCGCGTGGTGACAAGTCCCGCCATCCGGGAAAGGCCCTGGCGGCGGCATCGATGGCGAGATCCGTCTGGTCCGCACCGATTCGGGCTACCCAGCCGATGGCAGCGCCCGTTGCCGGATCGCGCACCTCGAATGTCTCGCCCGCCTGCCCTGCCGTCCAGTGGCCGTCGATATAGGCCAGTTCTCGCAGCATGCGGCGATCGGCCATGCGGTCGATATCAGGATGACGGTCCGGACGTGCAAAATGAGCGGACATGGAGCTCTCCCAGGCTGTTGTTCAGGCTCCATTCTGGGCGCAAACGCACAGAGAGAGAGGCTGTTTGCAGCGGGCTTTGCAGAGACATCGTCTCGATATCGCCTGTTTTGCGGAGAGATGGGCTAGGCCTGCAGGGAAACGAGGTCGGCGATCGGCAGGACGGCATCGTCCTTGACCGTTCTTGTCACGATGTAGGTGAAATAGCGGTCGATGCCGATTTCCCGCTGCAAAAGATCATCGATCAGGCGTTGATAGGCATCGATGTCGCGCGCGACGACCTTCAAGACATAATCGACGCCGCCGCCGACCGACCAGCAGGCCACGACTTCGGGAATTGCTTTGACCGTGCGCTCAAAACGGTCGAAATCCGCCTGCCTGTGCGCGCCCAGCGTCACCTCCACCAACACGGTTGCCACCGGCGACACGAGGCGCAGAGCGATGCGGGCGTGATAGCCGGTGATGATGCCGGCCTTCTCGAGCCGTCGCAGCCGTGTCCAGCAGGGGGTCGGCGAAAGCCCGACGCGTTCGGCGAGCGCCAGCTTGGTGATGCGGCCATCACGCTGGATTTCGTCGAGAATGCGGATATCGATCCGATCGAGTTTCAGAGAAGCCATTTCATGTCCATTGTGGATAGACAATGATCATGACGTTGTGATTTTTTGATTGTCAATTGCACTGACTTCGATCACTTATAAAATCATGACAATATGGCGACCAGATCCCGCTACCCTGCGCCGGCCGGCCTATCTCTCGCTGGCCGACCAGATTGCGCATGCCATCACGGAAGGGAAGCTCGAGAGCGGGGCACGCCTGCCGCCTCACCGGCGGATGGCTTATGAACTGAACCTGTCGGTGCAGACGGTGAGCCGCGCTTATGAGGACCTGATCCGTCGCGGCCTGCTTTCCGGCGAGACCGGGCGCGGCACATTCGTGCGCGCGCAGCGGCGCGAGCCCGATCCACCCTACCTGCCCGAGCGGCTTGGCGAGGTCATCGACCTGTCGATCCTGAAGCCCGTCTGCGAGACGATGCACCTGGAGCGGATGAAGAAGGCGCTTGGCTGGCTGGCCGAAACGCTTCCTGCGAGCGCTGCCCTGTCCTTTCGCCCCAATGTGGTCTTTCCCCGCCATCGCGCCGTAGCGGTCGAATGGTTGAAGATCTGCGGTCTCGACGTGCCTGCCGCCAACATAAGCCTCACCAACGGCGCGACGGCGGCGATGACCGTTGCCCTGATGAGCGCCGCCCCTCCCGGTTCCACGATCGCAACCGAGGCGATCGGCCACCATACGCTGCCCCCGCTCGCTTCCTATCTGGGATTGACGTTGCAGGGCCTCGCTATCGACGGGGAAGGTATATTACCTGAAGCGCTCGATTCATGCTGCAAAACGACAGGAATCCGGGCCGTTTTTATTCAGCCCTCGGCGATCAGCCCGACTGCGACGCTCATGGGCGCCGGGCGCCGGGCCGCGATTGCCGAGGTGGCGCGGCGGCATGACATTGCGATCATCGAAAGCGACATTCTCGGCGCGCTGGTCGAGAATCGTCCTGCACCCGTTGCCACATATGCGCCCGAGCGGACCTTTTATCTCACGAGCTTTACCAAGACGGTCGTCCCTGGCCTGCGCATCGGCTATCTCGTGGCGCCTGACCGGCATGTCGCAGCGGTGGCAAACCGACATCTGGTCTCGAACTGGATGGCAACCCCCATGGTGGCGGAAATAGCAAGCCGCTGGGTCACCGATGGCACGGCGCTGGAACTGGTCGGCTGGCAAAGGGAAGCCTTGCGCAAGCGCCACCGGATTGTCGCGCAAATGCTGCCCGACATCCCATTTCTCTCCCATCCGCAAAGCCTGCATATCTGGCTCCCCTTGAGCGGCGAGCGCACCGAGGAGGCCTTCGTCTCGCATGCGCGCCTGCAGGGCGTGGCGATCGCGCCGGGCGCCTCATTTCGCATATCGCCTGATGAAAAAGGTCGCGCCGTTCGCATATCGCTCGGCTCGACGACCGAGGAAGAACTGCGTGCCGGCCTCGGCGTCGTTGCCAATCTTCTGCGCGGCGACCCGGAGCATCTGTTGCTCGCGATTTGAGCGCCCAGGTCAGCGAACGGCCATTTTTTCATCACGATCATTTAAATTGACATGATTTTATTTTTCGAATTGACATGATTTGATGGCTGCCGCATCGTCTGTGGATAAGCCTGTCTCAATCAGGGGGAGACACGCATGGCACCAGCCAATGCAGCGCCGACCATCGAAATCAACGGCATTAGCAAGAGCTTCGGCTCGTTCAAGGTGCTTGACGAACTCTCGTTCAAGGTTGCGCCACGCGAGAAGCTGGCGTTGATTGGCCCGTCGGGCTCAGGCAAGACGACGATCCTGCGCATTCTCATGACGCTGGAAGGCATCGACAGCGGCGACATCCTCATCGAGGGCGATAATCTGTATCGGATGCCGGCAAATGGGGGGCTGCGACCGGCCAATGAGCAGCATCTGCATAAGATGCGCACCAAGATCGGCATGGTTTTCCAGCTTTTCAACCTATTTCCGCATAAGAGCGTGATCGACAATGTGACGCTCGCGCCGATGCTGACCAAGGGCGTCAGACAAGCCGAGGCGGAGCGCCATGCCATGGAATTGCTGGAAATGGTTGGCCTTGCGGACAAGGCGAAAGCCATGCCGGCGCAGCTTTCAGGCGGCCAGAAACAGCGCGTGGCAATCGCCCGCGCCCTGGCGCTCAGCCCCAAGATCATGCTGTTCGACGAGGTCACCTCCGCGCTCGATCCCGAACTGGTCGAGGAAGTTCTCAATGTGTTGTGGCGGCTTTGCGCGGAGACCGACATGACCATGCTTCTCGTTACCCACGAGATGGGATTTGCCCATGATTTCGCTGACCGGATCCTGTTTTTTGACCGGGGCCGGATCGTCGAGGAGGGCAAGCCGGAAGAGATATTCCGCCATCCGAAGCAGGAGAGGACGCAAACCTTCCTGAAGAAGATCATCGCGGCCGGGCACCGCGTCTAGAGCATGATCCCGAAAAGTTGCAGACTTTTCGGACAAGATCATGCGGCTAAAACAAAGACTTAGAGCAGGATGCCTGATTCAGTTTGGTAGCATCCTGCTCTAAGCAATCCGCCCGTCGCAAAAAACGCAAAAAGCCAAAGGAGCTGGGAACATGATCAATATCAACCGACTGGGCGGTGCCGTAAGTGCCGTCATGCTTGCAACGCTTGTCTCCGCCATGCCCGCGAAAGCCGAAGACACCTTGGACAAGCTGAAGGAGCAGGGCTTCGCCCGCATCGCGATCGCCAACGAACCGCCATTCACAGCCGTCAACCCTGATGGCACCGTTTCCGGTGCTGGCCCCGATGTCGCCCGCGCCGTTTTTGCAAAGCTCGGAGTCAAGGATGTCGTGGCCTCGATTTCCGAATATGGCGCGATGATCCCCGGCCTCCAGGCCGGCCGGCATGATGCCGTCACCGCCGGCCTGTTCATGAAGCCGGAGCGCTGCAACGCCGTCGCCTATTCGGAGCCCATTCTCTGCGACGCCGAGGCTTTCCTGGTAAAAAAGGGCAATCCGAAGGGCTTCAAGAGCTATGCCGATATCGCCAAGGATGCGTCTGCCACCATCGGCGCGCCGGGCGGCGGCACCGAAGAGCGCCTGTCGCTCGAAGCCGGTGTTCCGCGCGACCGCGTCATCGTCGTCCCGGACGGTCAGAGCGGGCTGAAGATGCTGCAGGACGGCCGCATCGACGTCTATTCGCTGCCGGTCCTTTCGATCAATGATCTTGCCAAGAAAGCCAACGACCCGAACATCGAAGTGGTCGCGCCCGTCGTCGGTGCACCGGTCTATTGCGATGGAGCGGCCTTTCGCAAGAATGACACCGCATTGCGCGATGCTTTCGACAAGGTCCTGGCCGAGATGAAGACCTCAGGCGAATTCGCCAAGATCATCGAGCCATACGGCTTCTCGGCGCAGGCGGCGATGTCGACCACGCGTGAGAAACTCTGCGCGGCAAAGTAATTTCTTTCCTTCACGCTCCGGCCGTAACCGGCCGGAGCGCCTTTCCAACGTTCAGTAAAGAGGCATGGTGCCTATGGGCCAGTGGGGCGGTTATCTCCAGCTTATCCTCGATGGCGCGCTTGTTACGATCAAGCTGACGCTGATGGGATCGGCCCTGGCGCTTGTGATGGCGTTTCTCGCGGGGCTGGGAAGGCTGTCGCATTTTGCCGCCCTGCGCTGGCTCGCGACCACCTATATCGAGTTCTTCCGTGGCACCTCCATCTTCGTCCAGCTCTTCTGGGCCTATTTTGTCCTGCCCTTGTTAGGCCTTTCGCTGACGCCCTTGCAGGCCGGCGTGCTGGCGCTTGGCCTCAATGTCGGCGCCTATGGCGCGGAGGTGGTGCGCGGCGCGGTCAAGTCCATCGGCAAGGAACAGTATGAGGCCTGCATCGCGCTGAATTTTAACCGCTGGCAGAGCCTTCGGCATATCATATTGCCGCAGGCTGTCGTGCTGATGCTGCCGACTTTCGGCAACAATGCGATCGAACTCCTGAAAGCATCCTCCGTGGTCTCCCTCATCTCGCTTGCCGACATGACGTTTCAGGCGCAGGTGGTGCGTGCGCAGACAGGCAGCACGCTCGTTCCGTTCCTGACCATCCTCATTCTTTATTTTGCCATGGCCAGCGTCATCTCCTTCGCCATTCGTGGGCTCGAACGTTATATGACGCGCGGCCTCGACGGTGTCAGGACATAGGAGGTCACGATGGAATGGGATTGGGCCTTTGTCATACAGATCCTTCCGACCCTTTTGCAGGGCGTGAAGATCACCATTCTGGCAACCCTGCTCGGCTCGATCGTCGCGGCGGTGGTCGGCCTCGTCATCGCCATCGTAAGGCGGTCGAAGAACCGGCTGGTGTCGATGCCGATGGGTTTCGTGGCGGAGTTCATCCGCGGCACGCCGCTCCTGGTGCAGCTCTATTTCATCTTTTACGTGCTGCCTGACCTGGGCCTTACCCTGTCGCCGCTCGTGGCGGGCGTCATCGGTCTCGGGCTGCACTATGGGACCTATACGGCCGAGGTTTATCGCGCTGGCATCGAAAACGTGGCGCGCGGTCAGTGGGAAGCCGCCAAGGCGTGCAATCTCACGCCTTTCCAGACCTGGACCCGGATCATCCTGCCGCAGGCACTGCCGCCGATGATCCCCGCGCTCGCCAATTATTTCATCGCCATGTTCAAGGAAACACCGCTTCTCTCGGCGATCACCGTGCTCGAACTGATGAACCAGGCGCGCAGTATCGCCAATTACAACTATCGCTATATTGAACCGATCACGCTTGTCGGCGCGTTTTTCCTGGTCATCAGCCTGATTTCGGTCATCGGGCTGCGCTGGCTCGAACGCCGTTATGGCCGGATCGGGTGAGGAGACGATCATGGATATTTCCACGTCTATCCGGCTGACCAGAACGCCGCTCGACTTTGACGTCCGTCCGGTGGAAAAGCGCATCGGCCTTATCATCCTCGCCACCGATCACACCACCGAGCCGGACTTCCGCAGGCTGGTCGCGAGCGACCGTATCGGGCTCTATACCGCGCGTATCGCCTATGCCAATCCAACAACGCCGGAAAACCTGCGGCGCATGCAGCCCGAACTGACTAGGGCGGCAAGCCTGATCCTGCCCGACGAGGAACTCGACGCGATCTGCTATTCCTGCACATCCGCCTCGGTCGTCATCGGCGACAAGGAGATTCAAGCCGCGATCCAGATTGCCAAGCCCGGCGTTGCGGTGGTGACCCCGACACTCGCATCGGTCAGGGCGCTCCATGCCGTGGGCGCGGCCCGCATCAGCATTCTCACGCCCTATACGATCGCTACCAGCACGCCGATGGCCGATTATTTCGCCGCCAGCGGCTTTGATATCGCACGCTTCACCTGTTTCGGCCTCGAGGACGACCGTCAGATGGCGCGGATAAGCCCCGCTACGCTTGTCGCCGCGGCGCGCGAGGCAATGGACGGGGATGCCGATGCGCTATTCATTTCGTGCACGGCCCTTCGGGCAGCAGGTGTTGCAGCCGAGATCGAACGAACCATCGGCAAGCCCGTCATCACCAGCAATCTGGCGACAAGCTGGGCGGCGCTTCGTCTTTGCGGCGAAACCGAGCCGCGACCCGAACTAGGGCGCCTGATGCGCCTGCCGATGGCGGGCTGGTAAGCCATGGGCGTTCAGACCGTCACGCTTGCCGAAATCGAAGAAGCGCGCCGCGCCGTCACGGGCAGGATCCTGCGCACACCTACCGTACCCTCGCCGTCGCTTTCGGAGTTGATGGGCCTGCCGGTGCATCTGAAGCTCGAGCACCGCCAGACGACCGGCAGCTTCAAACTGCGCGGCGCATCAAACGCGCTCAGCCGCCTTTCGTCCGAGGAAAAGCGCCTAGGCGTCACCGCGGCCTCGACCGGCAATCACGGCAGGGCGCTTGCCCATGCCGCCAGGCTGGAAGGCGTTCGCACAATCATCTGCATGTCCCGGCTCGTGCCCGCCAACAAGGTTGACGAGATACGCCGCCTTGGCGCCGAGATCCGCATCGTCGGCAATTCGCAGGATGACGCTCAGGAAGAGGTCGACCGGCTTGTCAGCGAAGACGGGCTGGTCATGGTGCCGCCATTCGATAATCCGGCAATCATCGCCGGACAAGGGACGATGGGGCTCGAAATCGTCGAGGACGTGCCGGATGTCGATACTATCCTCGTGCCGGTTTCCGGCGGCGGGCTTGCGGCCGGCGTCGCGGCGGCGGTCAAGGCGTTGCGGCCGCAGGCCAAGATCATCGGCGTTTCGATGTCGGCGGGAGCGGCCATGCGGGCCAGTCTTGATGCGGGACGTCCGGTGCTTGTCGAGGAAAGCCATAGCCTGGCGGATTCGCTTGGCGGCGGCATTGGCCTCGACAATCGCTTCACCTTCGCGATGGTGCGCGATCTCCTCGATGACATCCTGCTTCTTTCCGAAGACGAGATCGCTGCCGGTATCAGCCATGCCTATGCGATGGAACGCGAGATCATCGAGGGTGCGGCGGCCGTTGGCATCGGCGCAATTCTCGCAGGCGGGATCGAGGCCGCCGGCCCGGTCGTCGCCATTCTTTCAGGCCGCAATATCGATATGAAGCAGCATCGGCGTGTCGTCTGCGGCGATGCGTACCGGCAGGAGGCCTGATCCGTATGCCCCACATGACGATCCTCACCGAAACGGACCTGCGGAAAATCGTGCCGCTCGACCGCGACGCGATCGCTTGTGTCGAATCCGCTTTCGAGGCGCTGGCGACCAAGGCGGTCGCCATGCCGCCGATCCTCCGGCTCGACATTCCCGAATATCGCGGCGAGGTTGACGTCAAGACTGCCTTTATCCCGGGCGTCGAAGGTTTTGCGATCAAGATCAGCCCCGGTTTTTTCGATAATCCCAAAATTGGCCTGCCAAGCGTCAACGGCATGATGGTGCTGTTGAATTCGCGCACGGGCCTCGTCGAGGCGCTGCTTCTCGACAATGGTTATCTGACCGATGTGCGAACGGCAGCAGCCGGTGCGGTGGCGGCCAGACATCTGGCCAGGAGCGATGCAACCGTCGCCGCGGTTTTTGGCGCCGGCGTGCAGGCGCGGCTGCAGCTTGAGGCGCTGGCTCTCGTGCGGCCCATCCGCGAGGCGCGGATCTGGGCACGGGATGGGGAAAAGGCGCGCGAAGCGGCCCGCAGCTTACAGGCAAGGCTCGGTATCGATGTGACAGCAGAGAGCGATCCCGCACGCGCGCTGCACGGCGCCGACATCATCGTCACCACCACGCCAGCCAGCGAACCGGTGCTGCGCGCCGAATGGCTGGAGCCTGGACAGCACATCACGGCGATGGGCTCCGACGCGGAGCATAAGAATGAAATCGATCCGGCCATTATCGCCAGGGCCGAACCCTATATCGCCGATCGTCTCAGCCAGACAAGGCGTCTGGGCGAATTGCACCACGCCATCGCGGCGGGTCTGATCGCGCCAGAAGCGCATTTCGCCGAACTGGGAGACATCATATCGGGCAGGGCGGCCGGTCGCCCCTCCCCCCAAGCCATCACGCTCGCCGACCTGACGGGGACCGGCGTGCAGGATACCGCCATCGCCTCGCTCGCCTGCGACAGGGCGAAGCGCGCTGGGATCGGTACAATCTTCGAAAGCTGATAACGGGTTTTGCCCGAACGAGGAATGACAGGAAATGAGTGAGCCAAATCTGAAATTCACCCGGCAGGAATATGCGCGGCGGCTGGAGAAGACCCGCGTGGAAATGCAAAAACGCGGCATCGATCTTCTGATCGTCAGCGATCCATCCAACATGGCATGGCTCACCGGTTATGATGGATGGTCGTTCTACGTGCATCAGGCGGTCATCGTCCCGCCCGAGGGCGATCCCATCTGGTATGGCCGCGGGCAGGATGCCAACGGCGCCAAGCGGACGGCCTATCTCTCGCACGACCACATCATCGGCTATCCCGACCATTACGTTCAGTCGACCGAACGCCATCCCATGGATTATCTCGCGAACATCATCGTGGAGCGCGGCTGGGACAAGATGTCGATCGCCGTCGAGATGGACAATTACTGGTTCTCCGCCGCCGCTTTCGGTTCGCTGCGCAAGCACCTGCCCAATGCGCGTTTCGTCGACGGCACGGCGCTCGTGAACTGGCAGCGCGCGATCAAGAGCGCACAGGAGCTCGACTATATGCGCAAGGCCGCGCGCATCGTCGAACTGATGCATGAGCGCATCGCGGACAAGGCCGAACCGGGCATGCGCAAATGCGACCTTGTGGCTGAAATCTATGATGCCGGCATTCGCGGCACGAAGGAATTCGGCGGTGATTATCCGGCTATCGTTCCGCTGCTGCCGTCGGGCGCCGACGCCGCCGCGCCGCATCTGACCTGGGACGACAAGCCGATGAAATCAGGCGAAGGTACGTTCTTCGAGATTGCCGGCTGTTATAATCGTTATCACGTGCCGCTGTCGCGGACGGTCTTTCTGGGCAAGCCGACGCAGGAATTCCTCGATGCAGAGAAGGCGACGCTCGAAGGCATGGAAGCGGGTCTTGCGGCGGCGAAGCCCGGCAATAGCTGCGAGGATATCGCCAACGCCTTCTTCGCCGTCTTGAAGAAATACGGCATCGTCAAGGACAACCGCACCGGTTATCCGATCGGTCTGTCCTACCCCCCGGATTGGGGTGAGCGCACGATGAGCCTGCGCCCCGGCGACAGGACCGAGCTGAAGCCCGGCATGACCTTCCATTTCATGACCGGTCTGTGGTTGGAGACGATGGGACTGGAAATCACCGAGAGCATCCTCATCACGGAAACGGGCGTGGAATGCCTCGCCAATGTTCCGCGCAAGCTGCTTGTGAAGAACTGAGGCTCCGGATGCTTGCAAGCCTTTTGCCGCCCTCCCCGATCATGCCAACCGTCGCTTTCGACAAGGACGGCGTCCAGCACGGCTTTCTGCGACTGCCCTATAGCCGTGACGATTCCGCCTGGGGTTCCGTAATGATCCCGATCGCCGTCATCCGCAACGGTGGCGGCCCGACGGCGCTTTTGACCGGGGGCAATCATGGCGACGAATATGAAGGGCCTATTGTGCTCTTCGATCTCGCCCGCACGCTCGATCCCAAGCATGTGAACGGCACTGTAATCATCGTGCCGGCCATGAACTATCCCGCATTTCAGGCTGGAACGCGAACGTCGCCCATCGACAAGGGCAATCTCAATCGCAGCTTTCCCGGCCGTCCTGACGGCACGGTGACACAGAAGATCGCGGATTATTTCACCCGCGAGCTGCTGCCGCGGGCCGATCTCGTGCTCGACTTCCATTCAGGCGGCAAGACGCTGGATTTCGTGCCCTTCGCGGCGGCGCATATCCTTGCCGATAAGCGCCAGGAGGCCCGCACCTTCGATGCCGTGAAGGCGTTTTCCGCCCCCTGGTCGATGCGGATGCTCGAAATCGACGCGGTGGGCATGTACGACACCACGGCGGAAGAGATGGGCAAGATCTTCGTGACCACCGAACTCGGCGGCGGCGGCACGGCACGCGCCGAAACCGTCTCAATCGCCAAGCGCGGCGTCATGAACGTGCTGCGTCATTCCGGCATCGTCTCAGGTGAGATCGAGCATCGCGAAACCCGATGGCTCGACATGCCTTCCGGCGACTGCTTCGCCTTTGCCGAAGACGAAGGCATGATCGAGACGATGGTCGATCTGGGCCAACCTGTGGCGTCGGGCCAGATCATCGCGCGCATTCATCCTATCGGTCGTACAGGAACGGCACCGGCCGAAATCCGCGCCAAGATGGACGGCATCCTTGCCGCGCGCCATTTCCCGGGGCTGGTCAAGGCAGGCGATTGCGTAGCGGTGGCCGGTGTGGCCGACTAGTGGAGTATTCTCAACTGTTCTCTAACGAATCATGACCGCGAGATATCGGCCCCGCCAGCGCAGGAATGTCGCGTCGACGCCTGCAACCGGTGCCTTTGCCTGGCCGACATGGGCGAAGACAACGCCTCCAGGATGTGCACTCAGCCAGTCTGGCGCCTGGCTGACATTGTCGAGGGTAGCAACGGGCTCCGTGCGGGCGGCGGCAAAATTGATCTCGCCATTATAGCCGCCCACCCATGCCACGGGACGCTCACGCAGGCCGGCAACAGCCTGCACGATACGAGAGGGGTCGTTCTGCTGCCAGACCGGCGTGAGGCTCATCTGTGCAAGCAGCAGGGCGACAAGCCCGGCTGTGGCTCCAGCCGCAAGGCGCCAACTGCCGCGGGCCCGTGCGATGCGCCAGCAGGCGAAACCGCAAAACACAAGACCAACCGGCGGAAGGATGCCGCTCGCGGGGTCGAAGTCGAAAAACGAGCGGACCTCGGAGGGAAAAATTGCGCCGAAAAAAAAGGCCGTTCCTCCGGCAATCATCAGCATCGCGCCTGCAGCCATCGGAAATTTCAGCGCGTCCTTCCCTTCCGCCGCAGCGCTCTCGACAAGGCCGGCGATGACAAGCGCAAGGCCTGGCAGCGAGGGAAACAGGTAGTAGGCGTGCTTGCCCGCCGACAGAGAATGCAGCACGAGCGCGGAAACGAACCAGACGAGGCCGAGCCGAACGCTTTCCGATTTAAGCGCCCTGCCCCATACGGAACGGGACCAGGCGGCGCTGCTCAAGGTCCACGGAAGTACCAGTGCCGGCAGCAATGCGAACAGAAACCACATCGGGCGCGGATGGCCGAACTTGCCCCCGACACGGCCGAAGGTCTGGGTCCAGACCAGTTCCCAACCCGAAGATTTGCTCATTTCGATGAGGGAGGGCAATACCCAGACAGCATTGGCCGCCGCGCCACCCACGATGGCCGCCATCACCAGCAACGTCCATTTCATGCGCGAAACGGGCAGTTCGCCCGTAACCCAGAAAGGCGCGAGCAACGCGACCGGCACCGTATGAAGGAGGATGACCGGCCCCTTGCTGGCAAAGCCCAATGAGACGCCGAGCAGCAGCAGCAGCAAACCGGGGCGCATACGCCCATGAGCAGCGGTGACAGTGCCAATCACGGCGATGAGCGCACCACAGGCGAGCACGGTGTCGAACATGAACGCCTGGCCAAAGATTGCAAACATCGGCAGGCCGGCCAGTATCCAGTGCGGCTGTCCAACGGGCAGCGTATCTGTTTTATAGTCACGCACCAGAACTCCGGCGAGCACCCGGAGAAGGAGGATTGCGGCGGCGCCGAAAAATAATGGGAACCAGCCGCGCCAGCACCTGGTTCGGGCCGGTTACGTCCCATATCTCCTCGACCATTGCAAAGAGCAGCGGTGTCTTATGGGTATAGGGGAGACCGTTCAGCGACATGAGAAGATGATTGTCGGTGACGTAGGATCCCCACGCGACCGCGAGATAGCGGGTCTCATCGATCGCCAATGGCGGGCGTACCCAGAGTGCGGCAACCGCCACGAGCAGGAATATCAGTGCCGGCAGACTGGAAGTCCATGATAGCCCCCCTGCGCGGTTGAAGGCGAGGGATGAGGAGGACGGTTGGGAGACCACGAAAAATGCCTGTTTTTGGGAGGTTCTGCCTGCTCTTTGGGCGGTACACTGATGTTCCAACCGTGGCGGCAATGTGGCAGAGAGCGGCGGCGCCAGCGGAATTTCGGACGGCTTAACGCTTCCCCGCCTCATGGCAATGACGGTTCTTACTTCCCCTCGTCGGGGCAGAATTTCAGCACGATCGGCTTGCCCGCTTCGCTGCCGAGCGACCGGCACGAGCCATTGGCGCAAAGGGTCCAGCCCCCGACAGTCGCGCCTGATGCGGCAAGGCTGACGGAGGGGCGCGGCGGTATGTCGGGTGTATATCGCCACCAGCCGTTTTCCAAGACGGCATTCTCCGGTGGATCCATTCCGGCGCCGGATCCCTTGACCCTCGCTTCGACAATCTGCAGCCCCTCGGGCGTGACGCGCCAGTCTTCCTGCCAAGGGATTTTCTCGACGCTATGCGTCCATGACAGCATGAAGGCGGTGGTGGCGATTCTTGCCACCGCCCCACTAGCCAGTATGCACAGGCTCACGGAGCCGAACCGACCGTGGCGATTGTCTGCCGCGTGCGCCACCAATGCCAGACGATGAAGAGCACGCACCCCGCAATACCGATCTCGTCAGTCAGGGGAAGCGCGGCAATCATCAATGCCGCTGCCGCAAAGGCCCACAGGCGCTCCCACCATGTGAGCTTACCCCGGAGATAGCCGATCGCAGCGGCACCCCACATCAGGATCGACAGCAGAGCCTTGCCCACCATATAGGCCACGGCCGGCCAATAGCCCATTTCCGCCACGAGCGGTCCACCATCCTGCAACATGATGATGGGTGCATAGACTGCCATGAAAGGGACAGCGAAACCCGCAACCGCTATTCGGACGGCCTGAATGCCGATTTTCATGCCGCTTTCGCGGGCGATCGGCGCCGCAGCAAAGGCCGCGAGCGCGACGGGCGGCGTCAGGTCAGCCATAATGCCGAAATAAAACACGAACATGTGGGTGACGATCAGCGGCACGTCGAGTTGCAGCAAGGCTGGGCCCGCAATCGATGAGGTGATGATATAATTAGGGATTGTGGGGATGCCCATGCCAAGAATGAGGCAGGTGAGCATCGTCAGGATAAGCGAGAGAAACAGCGAGTTCTCCCCGATAGCGACGATCACGCGGGCAAAACTCGATCCCGCCCCGGTCAGCGCCAGAACCCCGATGATAATCCCGACCAGCGCACAGGCGATGCCGACCGGCAACGCATTCTTGGCGCCCTCGCCAAGGCTCTCGAGGCATAGACGCAATGTCTCGCGCCCGCCACGGATGAGAAAGTTCAAGACCACCAGCGTGGCAAGAAGTGCCAGGATCAACGTGATGCCGCGGAACTGATAGCCGAAGATGTTGAAACTCGTCCCGAATGCCGCCGCCGACATCAGGCCGAGCGCGATCCAGAACAACATGCGCAAAGGCATTGAAAGCCTGCCGGACAAGGGAACGCCGAGGATGATCAGCGCCGTCAGGGCCAGGCCCACGGTGCCGGCGAAAAGCGGCGTATAGCCCGAGAACAACAGCCATACGAGAGCTGCCAGCGGCAGGATCAGATACCAACTCCGCCGCAACGCGCCGATCGCGCTCGGGCACTCGCTTTTAGGCAGACCCTGAAGTCCTAGCCGCCCGGCCTCCAGATGGACCATGATGAAGACGGTGATGAAGTAAAGCACGGCGGGAATGATGGCCGCCTTGACCACTTCGATATAGGGCACGTTGAGCGTTTCAGCCATGATGAAGGCCACCGCGCCCATGACCGGCGGCATGATCTGGCCGCCCATCGAGGATACGGCCTCGACGCCGCCCGCAAAGGCCGGGCGGAAACCAAAGCGCTTCATCAGCGGGATCGTAAACGCGCCCGTCGTCACCACATTGGCCACGCCCGAGCCATTGATCGTCCCCATCAGCGCGGAGGAAATGACCGAGACCTTGGCCGGGCCGCCCTTGGTGTGACCGACCGTTCCAAGCGCCACATCGGTGAAGAGCTGGATCATGCCGGCGCGCTCGAGAAAGGCGCCAAAAAGAATGAAGAGGAAGATATAGCTCGACGAGACGTAAATCGGCGTGCCGTATATACCTTCCGTGCCGAGATAGAGCGCCTCGACGACCTGTGCGAAATCATAGCCACGGTGATTGAGTGGGCTCGGCAGATACTGGCCGAACAGGCCGTAGGCGAGGAATATTCCGCAAATGGCCGGCAACGCCCAGCCCATCATGCGCTGGCCGGCAAGAAAGACAAGTGCCGTGACCAGCACGCCCGCGACCAGATCGGCCTGGCTCGGATCGCCGGCCCGCACAATGAGATCCGAATAGAAAACCCAGTGGTAGAGGCTGAGTACGAAGGCGAGCACCGCCAGCCCCCACCAGAAAGCCGACCGTGCGCCGGTTGTCGTCCGGGCATTGGCGTAAAGGCCGAAAAGGAGCAGCATCAGGAAACCGACATGGACCGACCGAACAACCTGGCTTGGCAGTGGGGAATAGGCTGCCGTCCAAAGCTGGAATGCGGAAAAGGCGACCGCGATGCCAAAAAGGATGCGTGCGGCGGTTCCCACACCCCAACCCGGAATCTGTTCGGCGGCCTCCGCGGCCGTTTGCTCGCTTGAAGACATCAGCTGCGCTTTCCAGAAAAATTATTATTTCGGTAAAAGGTCCTGAGGCAGGTTTCCCCGCCCCAGGCACATGGGATCACTCGATCCCCTTTTCCTTGAAATAGCGTGCTGCTCCCGGGTGTAACGGTACCGGAGAGACGATGGAATTCTTGTCGAGCTTGATCATCTTCGCCGCCGAATGGGCTGCTGCAAGCTGATCGAGGTTCTCATAGAATCGTTTGGTCATCTGGTAGACCAGTTCCTCCCCGAGATCCTCGCGCGTGACGAGATAATTGATGACAGTCGCTGTCGGAACATCCGCGTCCTGGCCCTGGTAGGTTCCGGCGGGGATGGTATTGGCCACGTAGGGAGCACCAATCTTGCTCACGATATTGGCGGGAACCTCGACGACCGTGATGGCGACCGAATTGGCGAGGTCACGCAGGGACGCCACGCCGAGGCCTGCCGACTGCAGTGTCGCATCGAGCTGGCGGTTCTTCATCAATTCCACCGATTCGGCAAAGGGCAGATATTCGACCTTGCCCAGATCCTCATAGCTCAGTCCGGCCGCCGCGAGAATGGTGCGGGCGTTGAGTTCGGTGCCTGACTTCGGTGCACCGACTGAAAGGCGTTTGCCCTTGAGGTCCGCAAGAGTCTTGATGCCGGACTCCTTGGAGGCGACGATCTGCACGTAGTTCGGGTAGATCGCGGCGATGGTGCGCAATTTGTCCAGCTTCTTGCCGAAGCCCGCTTCCGCATTGCCCTCCCAGGCGTCGCGGAGCGAATCGCCGAGCGTGAAGGCGATCTCGCCACGACCGCTGTTGATCAAATTGAGGTTCTCGATCGATGCCTTGGTCGACTGGACCGAAGGACGGGCATCGGGAATATCGGCATAGATCTTCTCCATGGCGACCCCCAGCGGATAATAGACGCCGCTCGTTCCACCCGTCAGGATATTGATGAAGTCCTGCGACTTCGCCGCGACCGCGCCAAACCCGACTGACATTGCCGCCACCGCCGCAACCAACAGTTTCCTTTTTACGCCCAGCATGAATAGTCCTCCCTTTTCAATGTCCCGTGGATCGCCTCCACGATCCCCTCATTTCAATTAGTTCGCCATCAAGCAGGAATGCAACCATTAATGCATTTTTTTCCAAGTTATCGTGCCGGTGATGCCCAAGGGGCGGATCGTCAGTTTGGGCTTAGGCAATCCAGTGAGGGTAGACATCGAAAAGCATCTTTGCCGAGGTGATGGCTAGGAAAATGCCGAAAAGCCGGCGCCATTGACATAGCCCAGTGAGAATGGTGGAAGGTCGCCCACGTTCCAGCCATTGACACGAAGCCGATCGCGCCGGGCAACGCGATGATCAGTCCGATAACGGATGCCGTGCCGACCGCGCGGCGCACCGGATAATTGCACAGGCTCAATGTGGGAACGGTCAAGGTGCCGCCGCCAATGCCCATCAGGATGGAAATCACCCCGATAATGGTTGCCATGAGCGCCTGGAAGGGCCTGGCCGGGAGGCTTTTCATCAGATGCATTCCCTCCGGCGTCAGCAGCATGTGCAATGCAACCAGCGCTGCAACGACCCCGAACACTGCGGTCAGCAGTGCGCCCGGCGAGACACCGGCAAGCACCACGCCGATGAGAACACCCAATGCCACAAAGGGCGTCCACCATTTCAGGAGTGCCGTGTCCACCGCACCGCGGGCGTAATGTAGGTTGCGGCTGCCGAAGCAGCCACTGAACCGAGCCGATCGGACCGGGCATCGCGCATTGCCGTGCATGCGGTAACGCCCGGTTATCGGGTTATCACACGACGCGGGTGTGAATCTCGCCGACCCCGTCTATACCGCCATCAATCCTGTCGCCGCGCACGACAGCGCCAACACCGGCGGGCGTGCCTGCGAAGATCAGGTCGCCGGGCTGAAGCTCAAAGAGATTTGAGAGATAGGAAACCATTTCCGGCACTTTCCAGATCATCTGGTTGAGGTCGCCGCTCTGGCGCATTTGGTCATTCACCTTGACCCAGATGGCGCCTGCCTCGGGATGACCGATTTCCGAAGCGGGGACGAGCGGCGTGCATGGCGCCGACGCCTCGAACGATTTTCCGGGTTCCCATGGGCGGCCAAGCTTCTTGGCCTCACCCTGCAGATCACGCCGGGTCATATCGAGGCCGACGCCATAGCCATAGACATGCTCCAGCGCTTTTTCGACCGGGATATTGATTCCGCCCTTGCTCAATGCCACGACCAGTTCGATTTCATGATGTACGTCGCTGGTCTGTGACGGATAGGGGAAATCCTGTCCTGAAAGCAGCAGCGCGTCCGGATTCTTCTGGAAGAAAAACGGCGGCTCACGATTGGGGTCGTGCCCCATCTCGATGGCGTGGTCGACAAAATTGCGGCCGACGCAATAGATGCGGTGAACCGGAAACAGCGCATCGCTTCCCGAGACCGGAAGGGTCGGAATGGGCAGTGGCGTAAAGAGGTATTTTTGTTCCGAGGTATGCACGTCCATTATCTTTCTCGATGCGTTTTTGCCTTGCGATATCACGATTCCGGCGATGGCAAATACATTGCGTCTTAGTTTTACGAGCGCCACCCAGTTGAATACAATGGATGCAAATCGGCATTGCCGAGAGCCATATCGGGTCGTCTGCCTGAGCGCCGGCATCCAACAAGTTCAGTCCGCTCCTACAAATGCACGGGCGAGCATCTCGTCTCTCAGCGCAGCAGATTGGCTTTGGCCAGCTCCACGACCTCGTCGCCGCGTCCGTTGAGTACGGCCTTGAGCATGTAGAGCGTGAAGCCCTTGGCCATGTCGGTGGTGACCTTGGGCGGCATGGCCAGTTCCATTCGCTCGACGACGGCATCGATGACCACAGGGCCGTCATGAGCCAGCGCATCGGCAATTCCCTGTTCGAGATTGGCAGGGTCTTCGATGCGAATGCCCTTGATGCCCACCGCCTCGGCCATCGCGGCAAAGTTGGGGTTCTCAAATCCCGTGCCGAAATCGACGAAACCAGATGATTTCTGTTCAAGCTCGATGAAGCCGAGCGAGCTGTTGTTGAAAATCACGATCTTCACCGGCAGCTTGAGCTGCCTCAGCGAGAGGAGGTCGCCCATCAGCATGGTGAACCCTCCATCGCCGGAGAGCGAAATCACCTGCCGTCCGGGTTGTGCGGCCTGCGCGCCAATGGCTTGCGGCATAGCGTTCGCCATCGAGCCGTGCCAGAAACTGCCCATCAGCCGACGCTTGCCGTTCATCTTCAGATAGCGCGCGCTCCACACCGTCGGCAGGCCGACGTCGGCCGTGAAAATCGCATCTTCGCTGGCCAGCTCGCTCACTACCCGCACGACATGCTGGGGGTGAAGCCGTCCGCCGGGCCGTCCGACGGCGAGCTTGTCCAGCGCGGCGCGGGCCTCGACATAATGCTCGACCGAGGCGCGGAGATGCCTGTCATCCTGCTTGTCTTCCAGCTTGGGAAGAAGCGCGCCGACTGTGGTCTTAATGTCGCCGACCAGTCCCTGCTCGACGGCGGTTCTTCGTCCGATGACCTCCGGCCGTAAATCGATCTGCGCTATGCGGATGCCCTTGGGATAGAATTGTCGGTACGGAAAATCCGTACCCAGCATCAGCAGCGCGTCGCAGGCGCCCATGGCATAATAGCCCGAGGAGAAGCCTATCAACCCGGTCATCCCGACATCATAGGGATTGTCCCATTCGATATGTTCCTTGCCCCTGAGCGCATGAACAATTGGCGCTTTGAGACGACCGGCGAGTTGAAGCACCTCATCATGGGCGCCTGCGACGCCTGCCCCGCACAGAACGGTGACGCGGGCACTTGCGTTGAGAAGCTCAGCCAGCCGATCCAGAGCGGGTTGGGGCGGCAGCACGGTCGGTCTTGGCAGTATGAGGCCGCGTTCGCCGGGATTGGTTTTCTCCGAAATCTCCTTGAGCGCCACATCGCCGGGAATCACGACCACCGAGACGCAGCGCTCGGCAAGTGAGCGGCGAATGGCAATCTCCAGCACGCGCGGCATCTGTGCCGGGCTGGAGACAAGTTCGCAATAGCTGGAGCATTCGCGGAAGAGCTCTTCTGGATGCGTCTCCTGGAAATAGCCCATGCCGATCTCGGACGAGGGGATATGCGCAGCGATTGCCACCACCGGAACCCGCGAACGATGCGCGTCGAAGAGGCCGTTGATCAAATGAAGATTGCCTGGGCCGCAGCTTCCAGCGCAGACCGCCAGGCCACCCGCGATATGCGCGTCACCTGCCGCAGCGAATGCCGCGACCTCCTCATGACGAACATGCAGCCAGCGGATCTTGCCGTGCCGGCGCAGCGAGTCGGTAAACCCGTTCAGGCTATCCCCGACAATCCCATAGATGCGCTCTACGCCGGCGGCATACAGCGTCTCCACCATTTGATCGGCTACAGTCGGCATCGTCGTCTCCTATTCAGTCTTCATGGAAGATCGAGAATTCGCTTACTCCGTACCCATATATCCCTCGCCTGCTTTGCGATGCAGCGCGAAAAAGAAGATCGTGTGGTTCGATGCATGTCATTTTTTAGGCAGAATCAAACCATTAATCCTGGCGCAAATCGCAATTCAAGGTGACAATCTACGCATAAGCGGTGTTCGGCGCGAGTAAGTTCGGCGTGTTATTCATCGATTATGATTGAATTGGGGGCAGCAGAATGGAAATTGCTCTGCAAAGCCGCAGGAGGAATGAGGCATGCGAACGCGACCGGGTAAAAGAATAGTGTGGTGGTCCATACTTCTGATGGGAGTCGTTCTGGCACCCATGCCCTCACGAGCCGGGACGGCCCCCGACGCTCTGGCGCCGTTGATCGATGCCATTTCACAGCGCCTCTCCATTGCTGATCAGGTTGCGCAGAGCAAATGGGGCACTCATGCGGCGGTAGAGGATGTGAAGAGGGAACAAGCGGTTCTGAATGCCGTATCCGCCCAGGCATCGCGATTCAAACTTGACCCCGATGGGGTGAAAAGCTTCTTTTCTGCGCAGATCGAAGCCAACAAGATCGTCCAGTACGGGCTGTTGTGGCAATGGGTTGAGGCAGGTAAAGCTCCTTCAGGGGCATCCCCGGACTTGAAGAATATCCGTATTCAACTGGATCAATTGCAGGACGTGCTGCTCGAAAATCTTGCAGGATTCGGATCCTATCGCTCCGATGCACGATGCAACCAATGGGTAGCCTCGGCTATCGCCCAAGCTCCCCTTGATGATCTGCATCGCTGGGCTCTCGTCCGTGCGACGGGCGGGCTTTGTGCGGTCAAACCCGAATAGCTTCTTTCACCGCATCACCCGACCCGTGCTCCCTTCCAGCCAAGGAGCCGCATTGCATTGGCGGTGACGAGAACCGTCGCGCCGGTGTCGGCGAGGATGGCGGGCCAGAGGCCGGTAACGCCTGTGATGGTCGTGACAAGGAACACGACCTTCAAGCCGAGGGCAACGGTGATATTCTGCTTGATGTTCGTCATGACGGAGCGCGAGAGATGCACCATGCGGGCGACGTCGGTCACCCGGCCGTGCAGGATGGCGGCATCGGCGGTTTCCAGCGCCACGTCGGTGCCGCCTCCCATCGCGATGCCTATATCGGCCACCGCGAGCGCCGGTGCATCGTTGATGCCGTCGCCTACTTTGGCGACCTTGAAGCCTTCCTTCTGCAGTTCTGTGACGATCCGCTGCTTGTCCTGTGGAAGCAGTCCGGCCCGGGCCTCGATGCCGAGCCCGACTGCGATGGCCTCGGCCGTCTTACGATTGTCTCCAGTCAGCATGACAGTCCGGATGCCTTTTGCTCGCAGCATGGCGATGCCGGCTTTTGCGTCGGCCCTCGCCTCGTCCCGCATGGCGATGAGCCCGGCTACGCCGCCATTCGCGAGAAGGACCGAAACCGTCTTTCCCTCGCCGTTGAGATCTCCGATGGCGGTGAGATGTTGCGTTGCAAGCACACACCGTTCCGCTGCCGCCTGGCTTGATCCGAGAAATACGGGAACGCCGCCGACGCTGCCTTCGACACCTTTGCCTGAAACGGCCCTTGCATCAAAGGCGGGTGGGATCGGGGCGCCGTCAGTTCCGGCCTTTTCCAGGATGGCCGTTGCCAGCGGATGGCTGGAGCCCTGTTCGAGGGCTGCGGCCATGGACAGGACGTCTTGTGCCTGCCTACCGAACGGGACGATATCCGTCACTGTCGGCCTTCCTTCGGTCAATGTTCCGGTCTTGTCGAATGCCACGGCCGTGATGCGGCCAAGATTTTCGAGGACAGCGCCGCCCTTCATCAGCAGGCCGCGCCGGGCACCGGCTGCGAGACCGGCCGCCACCGCAGCAGGCGTGGAGATGACCAGGGCGCATGGGCAGCCGATCAGCAGGATCGCCAGCCCCTTGTAAATCCATTCATTCCAGCTCGCACCCATGACGAGCGGGGGCAGCACCGCGATCAATACGGCTACGGCGAAGACAGCTGGGGTATAATATCGCGAAAACCGGGCGATGAACCTTTCCGTCGGCGCCTTGCTTTCCTGGGCTTCCTCGACCAGTCGCACGACGCGTGCAATCGTGTTGTCCTCTGCCGCCGCGCTAACCTGGACCTTCAGCACGCCGTCGGTGCTGATCGTGCCGGCGAAGACCAGATCGTTCCGGCCCTTGCGACGGGGGATACTTTCGCCTGTAACGGGCGCCTCGTCCACATCGCTCGATCCTTCGACAATCTCCCCGTCGGCCGCAATCCGGTCGCCCGGGCGCACGACGATCACGTCGCCGATGACAAGACTGGTGGCCGGCACCACCGTTGTCCTGCCATTGCGCTCGACGAGGGCCGTTTTTGGAACGAGATCGACGAGCCCCTGAATGCTGGCCCGGGCGCGGCGGGCAGCCATGCCTTCCAGCATTTCGCCAACAAGGAACAACATAACGACGGTGGCCGCCTCCTCGGTCGCGCCGATCGATACCGCGCCAATGGCGGCGATCGTCATCAGCATTTCGATGGAGAAGGGCGTGCCTGCAAGAGTGGCCATGACGGCGCGCCGTGCGATCGGAATCCAGCCGATGAGCAGCGCTGCGAGGAAGGCCCAGGACTCCAGGGCCGGGACGGCTTTCCCCAGCGCATATGCGGCAAGCAGTGCTGCGCAGGAAGTCAAAATGAGGGCAGCGCGTTGCGACGGCTTCCAGGAATGGCCCCCCGCCTCGTGATGGCGGCTCGCCGCTTCTCCAACGGTGTTTGACGTGCCCCCACCGCCCGAGGGGATGATGCCATAGCCCAATCTGCCCACCTCCCGCATGATGGTGCCGGCGGCAACGGAATCCTGATGGAGGACTGTCATGCTCTGCGTGGCGACCGAGACGGTCACATCCTCCACGCCCCTGATGCGCCTGACTGCGGTATCGATCTTGGCCGCGCAGGACGCGCAATCCATGCCGCTCACCTGATAGCGCGATTGCGCGCCGGATGTCGCCAGGGCCGGCTTTCCCCCGGAGTTGGCGGGGCGCAGCGGTGACGGGGCGTCATGTAGGGTGTTCAGGGCACTCATGGTTCACCTCTTGTCTTTCCATCGTGAAGACCCTAAACCCTCCAGTGACTATAGGTTCAAGAGGAAAAATGGTGATGTATTCGATCGGCGAACTGTCCCGGCGCACAAGCGTCAAGGTGCCGACCATCCGCTATTATGAGCAGATGGGCTTGATCGACACGCCGGAACGCTCGGAAGGAAATCAGCGGCGCTACGCCAGGAGCGATCTGGAGCGCCTGGCCTTCATCCGGCATGCCCGCGATCTCGGTTTTACCATCGACGCGATCCGCCAGTTGATCGATCTCGGCGATCATGCCGAGAGGCCTTGTGCCGACGCCGACCGGATCGCGACGGAGCAATTGGTCTCGGTCCGCACGCGCATCGCGCAATTGCGGCGGCTGGAGGCGGAACTGGCGCGAATCGCCACCTGTTGCACCGGCGAAACCATTGGCGAGTGCTACGTCATCCGTGCGCTCTCGGATCATTCGCTATGCGAGAGCGAGCATTCGCATGCAGCATCCGGCGGGACAAATTTGGCGCTTGAGTCACCTGAGCCTCAGGCGCTCAAACACCAAATTCACAAACGCCGCTGAACGGATATTATTTCTCTCAGGCGGCCAGTTTCAACGCGCTCAACGCCTCATCCAGCGCGATCTCGCCTTTGAAGCCGCCATTCCCGGCGGGTGCGTCGCCGCGCTCCACGGCATGGGCGAACTGAACCGCAGGATCATTCTCCAGTTTCTCGAAGAGCCGCTGAAGTGCCGGATAATCGCGGCGGTCGATCACGTCGTGATATTTCGTCCAGCGCGCAATACCGACGAAATAAGCGTCGGCCAGCGAACGCCGATCGCCGAGCAGCCATTGGCGGTCGCCCAGCATCGCCTCCAGCTGAGCATGAACCTTGGCGAGAGTGACCGAACCATAGGCTCTCAACGCCTCCTTCTCGGCGCCTTCGCATCCATGTTCGAGAGCGTACCAGAGCGGAGCGAAACCGCTGAAGAGGCTGGTGTTGAGATAAGCAAGCATCTGATTGAGCCGGTCGAATTCCGGCGTTCCCTGGGTGAATCCAAGCCCCTTGTCGATGCCCAGTGCGCCAATATGGTTCAGGATCGCCATGCTTTCACTGATGATTTCGCCCTTTTCCGTCATGAATGCCGGTGTTTCGGCTGCGGAATTGATGCGCCGGTAGGCATCGCTGGTGATCATGTCGCTCATCATGTCGATCCGGCAAAGCCGATAGGGTCGGCCAAGCCATTCAAGAGCAACGATCGAGCCGAAGGAACATCCCGAAGGGATGCCGTAAAAGAGGATCGGTTCCATTTTTTCTGTCTCCATTCTTGTCGGTAGCAAGGGTGTTTCCCTTGCAGACAAGATGGGTTCGTGGACTTTATATGGGAAGTCATGATATTTTCGTCTTAAAGTCTATATTTGTGGACATTCATTCATGCTCAATCTCAATGACGTCAGAATCTTCGTTCAGGCGGTGGAAAGCGGCGGGTTTACCGCCGCGGCACGCCGGATCGGCGCGCCGAAGTCCACGATCAGCAAACGGGTGGCCGAACTGGAAGCCGAACTGGGCGTGCGTCTCATCCATCGCACATCACGCAATTTCGGGCTTACCGATATGGGGCGCGAATTCTTCGACCATGCCCGTGCAGCGATCATCGAAGCCGAAGCGGCCCGTGATGTCGTGCGGCGGCGATTGGCCGAGCCCATCGGCACCGTCAGAATTACGGCGTCGGTTCCGGTCGCACAATTCAAGATCGCCGACAGGCTGCCGGGACTTCTCCGGATCTACCCGAAAATCGAGGTACAGCTTCACGTAACCGACCGTTTCGTCGATCTTGTGCATGAGAACTTCGATATAGCGATCCGCAGCCATAGGTCAGCCCTTCCCGATTCCGGTCTGGTGCAAAAGCGGATGTCGGTCGAACGGACAATCCTGGTGGCGGCGCCCGTCTATATCGACTGCCGCGGGTTACCCCGCTCGCCCCACGAACTGTCCGATCATGACGGGGTCAATGGGAGCCTTACGGTACGGGATTGGCGGCTGCGCAATCAGTCCGATGAAGAGATCACGGTCACGCCGCATCCTCGCCTGGCCGCCGACGAGGCCGGGATGCTGTTGCAGGCGGCGAAGGCGGGTCTTGGCATCGTGTGCGTGCCCGAAACCATTGCACGCCTGAGCCTTGATCGCGGTGAACTGATCCATGTCCTGCCCGACTGGTTTGAAAACACGATCACCACGACGATCCTGACACCGCATCGGCGCGGCCAACTGCCCGCCGTTCGGGCTGTCATCGATTATCTGGCCAAGCCGCAATAGAAACGTCTTCGCCGGGCTGTTAGTCCTTCGCCAGCTTGACGCCGTTCATCTGCGCCACGATATCCGACAGCATCGGCACGTAGTCCTGCCCGTGGCCGGTGCCGACCGCGAGAGCGTAGGAATTGCGCACGGCGGAGCCGACCGGATTGGCGAGGCCGGCGGCGTTGGCGAAAGAAGCGAGATAGGTGGTGTCCTTCAGCGCATTGACAAGCGTGAACTTATGCGCATCCCGGTCGCGTTCGAGCACATATTTGAAGAAGGTCTGGTAGAACAGGCAATCCATCCGACCGCCGCGGATGACGCTGTCGAACACCTCCGGCGTCAGCCCCGCATGGGCGCCGAGCGCCAGTGCTTCAGCATAGATCGCCGCATAGCCCAAGGCGAGGAAATTGTTGAGGAGCTTCATCGTGTGCGCGGTCCCGACAGGTCCCGTTTTGATGATGCGCTGGGAAAAGGCTTCAAGCACCGGCCAGGCGCGATCGACCGCCGCCGGATCGCCGCCGACCATCACGTCGAGCGTCCCCGCTTCCGCGTCCGTCGGCGTGCGGCTGAGCGGTGTGTCGATCAAGGTGATGTTCCTGGGCGCAAGCTCCGCGGCAAGCTTGAGCGTCGAGGAGGGTTCGGAGGTCGAGCAATCGCAGATGAGCAGCGGCTTGCCCGCCGACGCCAGCCCATCCTGTCCGTTGATCGTGGCTTCCACCTGCGGGCTGCCGGTGACGCAGATGACGACGATATCGCTCTTTTCGGCAAGATCGCGCGGGTTGGCAGCCTCGGCCGCGCCACGGGCTTTGAGATCCTCGACCGGCGCGCGGTTGCGATGTCCCAGCACGGTCAGGGGCCAGCCCTTTTCCACGATATTCTTGGCCATGCCATGGCCCATCAGCCCGACGCCGATAAAGCCGATCCGTTCCTTGCTCATGATCGTTCCTTCCCTCCGCAGAACCTTCATCCAGCTTCAGTCTAGCCGCAGAAGATGGCAGCCGTCACCATGCATCAGGGGAGTTGCGCACCCGTCGCCGTGACATAGACCGAATAGACCGATTTCGTGGCGGTGATGAACAGCCGATTGCGGCGTGGGCCGCCGAAGGTGAGGTTCGCCACGACCTGAGGTATGAGGATCTTGCCCAGCAGGGTTCCGTACGGTGCAAAACAATGCACGCCGTCGCCAGCGCTGGTCCAGACATTCCCGCTCGTATCGACGCGCATCCCGTCGGGCGCGCCTTTGTCGATCGTGCAGAACACCCGGCCATTGCTCAGGCGTCCGCTGTCACCGACATCGAAGACGCGGATGTGGCGTGGCAGCGTGTCATTGCTGCCCCCCGATGAATCGGCGATATAGAGCTTGGCTTCATCAGGGGAAAAGGCAAGCCCGTTCGGCTGGACAAAGTCATCCATGACGGATTCGAGCGCGCCTGTATCGGGATCGAGGCGGAAGACATGGCGCGCGGCCTGTTCCGGCTCCGCCTTGTAGCCCTCATAGTCGGAGAGAATACCGTAGGTCGGATCGGTGAACCAGATCGAGCCATCCGAGCGCACGACGACATCATTGGGCGAATTGAGGCGCTTTCCCTGGTAGCTGTCGGCAAGGACGGTGATCGACCCGTCGTTTTCGGTTCGCGTCACGCGGCGCGTGCCATGCTCGCAAGAAACGAGCCGGCCCTGCCGGTCGCGCGTATTGCCATTGGTGAAATTCGATGGCGCGCGATAGGTCGAAACACCGCCGTCCGGGACCCAGCGCAGCATCCTCTGGTTCGGGATATCGCTCCACAGGAGGCAGCCCGCATCGGCAAACCAGACCGGGCCTTCCGCCCATCGGCAGCCGGAATAAAGCTCTTCCAGATCCGCGTTCCTGACGATCAGGTTCTGAAACCGCCGATCATGAATTTCGTAGATCGAATTGTGCAGCATGCGCCTGCTCCTCGTATAAAGATCTTGAAACGATATTGCCGATACGCGGCATCAGGCCCGGCCGCGCTTTCGTCCCGATGCCACCATGATCACCGCGATGATGATGACCCCTGTCATGACGAGACGGATACCCGCTCCCAGGCCGTAGGTGTTCAGCATGGAAACGACGAGGAACAGAAACAGCGAGGCTCCCCATATGCCAGGAACATTGGAATCGCCACCGGCAACGGCAGTGCCCCCGATGACGACGACAGCGATCGACATCAAGAGATATTCCGAACCCATATTGAGCGCCGCGCCGCCTGAAAAGCTGGCCAGCATGTAGCCGCATATGGAGGCAAGCACTGCACATAGCACATAGGTCGCGAAGCGGACGCCGTCGACCGGTATGCCAGCCATCCTGGCCGCGGGGATACTCTGGCCGATCGCTGAAATCCAGCGCCCGTAGACGGTCTTCTGCAACAGCACCCATGCGATCACGGAAAGTACGAATGCCACGAGGGCGACGTTCGGAACGCCCCATAAAGTAGAGGTGGTGAAATCCGCTAATAGCGCCGGCGGTTTGATCCGGATTCCGCGATTGGTCCAGATCGCCATCGACTGGACGATGAAGCTCATCGAAAGCGTCGCGATGATCGGCGGGATGCGCAGAAGCTTGATGAAGGCATAATTGCCGATGCCCACCGCAACGCCGAGCCCGATGGCGATGGCGAGGCCGGGCAGGATCAGCGCATTGTCCACACCCATCAGCTTCAGCGTCACAGTGCCCGAAAGCGTGATCATCGCGGGAACCGACAGATCGATATTTCCCGGGCCGAGCGTGATGACGAACATCTGGCCGATACCGACGATGACGGAGAACGCCGCGAAGGTGAACGCCGCCTGCGACAGGCCCGCGGCACTTGCGCCGCCTGTGAACATGATTGTTATGAGCCAGACGATGACGGTTGCCACGAAAGACCAGATCCATGGCTTCAGGACAAGCGAACGAAGCGCGTTCATCGGCCTTTCTCCCGCTTTTCCAGGCGGTTGAGAAACAGGCGCAGCGCCAGCACGACGATCAGGATCGCCCCTTGCGCGCCAATCTGCCAGTCCGGCGAAATCCTGAGGAACGATAGAAACGAGCCGGCGAGTGTCAGCGTCAAGGCCCCGATCACCGCACCGATGGGTGACACGCGACCGCCGACGAATTCGCCGCCGCCGAGGATGACCCCGGCGATGGAGAGCAGGGTATAGCGAAGCGCAATATTGGCATCGGCCGATGTGGTAAGCCCGACGAGCGCGATGCCGGCGAGGACAGCGAAGGAGGCGGCAAGCGCATAGGCCCCTGCCCGCGCGCTAATGATCGACCATCCGGCACGCTCGACCGAACGGGTATTGCCGCCGACGCCGCGTATTAGCACGCCGAACGAAGAGCGCATGACGATAAAATGGGTAATCACGGCAATGATGATGCTCGCGACGATCGCCATCGGCATCAGGGGCGGTTTGGACGTCATGATCCAGCGTGCCCAGACCGGAGCCTGACCGCCCGGAGAAGGCAGGATCAGCACCGCGAGGCCGCCCCAGACGAAGCTCATGCCGAGTGTCACCACGATCGAGGGCAATTGCCTGACATGGATGACGACGCCGAGAACCGCATAGGCGGCAATCGCTGCCAGGAGAATGATGGTGCCGATCAGTGGCGCTGTCGGCAGGAAGGTCGCAGCCACGCAGGCGACGAAGCTGACGAAGGCGCCCATCGACAGATCGAGATCATTGACCGTCATGATCAGCATCTGCGCGATCGTCGCAAGGGTGATGGGAACAGCGAGATTGAAGAGGAGATTGAGACCCGTATAGCTCATGGCGCGCGGCTGCAGGTAGAAGACCGCGCAAAGAAGGACGATCAGCGACAACGCCGGGATCAGGAGCCGGACGCTGTCGGTCGACAGGTTGATCTTCATGCGATGGAGCCCCCGATCACTGCTTTGGAAGCGACGGCTTCGGTGAAAGAGGCGGCGAGGATGTTGTCTTCGCTGATGTCGCTTCCGGTAAGTTCGGCGACGATAGCGCCGGCGTTGAAGACATAAACGCGGTCGCAGATACAGACTTCCTCCATCTCGGTCGAATACCAGATGAAGGTACGACCCTTTTCCGCCTCGCTGCGCAAAATACCGTAGACCTCCTGCTTGGTGCCGATATCGACGCCGCGCATCGGATCATCCATCAGCACAACAGGCGCGCGGACCGCCAGGGCACGGGCAAAGAGCACTTTCTGCTGGTTGCCGCCGGAGAGCGAAAGGATGCCGTTGTCCATGTCCTGCGTGCGGATTTCGATCTTTCGTTTCCATTGTTCGCCGAGTTCCGCCTCATGCCCGCTATCGACAAACGTGGCGCGCGACACATCGCCAAGGGAGGCGATGCTCATGTTCTTCAGGATGCTCCACAGCGGGAATGTGCCATTATAGCCGCGATCGCCGGCCACGAATGCCACCGCCGGATTGCTGCGCTGCAGCCAGTTCCCGCTGTGAGAATGAAAGAGATCGACGAGCGTGTCGGTCTGGCCATGCCCGCTCAATCCGGCTAGTCCGACGATCTCCCCGCTGAACGCCTCGAACGGCATTCCACGGCCGCCGCGGGGCGGCAGCGAAAGGATCGGAGCCGTTGATTTGAGTACGCGCGCCGCCCGCGCGTCCTTCTTTTCCGCGACAACGCTTCCCATTGCCTGGACAAGCTTCGCTTGCGTGAATTCTCCGGCCGCGCGATCAGCGACCACACGGCCGTCCTTCATCACCACGATCCGGGTCGCAGTAGAAAGCACCTCGCCGAGAATGTGGGAGATGAAGATGATGGAGCCACCGCCCACCACATAGGTGCGGACATGCGCCAGCAACTGCTCCGCAAGGCTCGCATCGAGCGACGAGGTCGGTTCGTCAAGAATGACCAGCTTGGGCTTCTGCCCGACATCGGCGAAGGCTGTGGCGATTTCGACCATCTGGCGCTCGGCGATCGAAAGATCGCCCACGGCACGGGAACAATCGATGCGGTGGCCGGGGAAAATCTCCCCCAGTTTGCCGGTAATCGCGGCGACGGCCTTGCTGCGCCAGTTCCAGCCGTTCAACGCGCGATGCATGACCCGCATATTCTCAATGACGGTCAGATTGGGACAGAGCGACAATTCCTGGAACACGCAGCGGACGCCGTGATTGCGCGCGCTGGCTATGCCATGACGACCCGGCGCTTCGCCTTCGTAGGCGATCGTTCCCTCATGCGGCGAGAGCCCGCCATTGATGACGTTGACGATGGTCGATTTTCCCGCGCCATTATGACCGACGAGGCCGACACATTCGCCAGGCCGGATGACGAGATCGACACCGGCGAGAGCCCGCACGGCGCCAAAGCTGACCTTGACGCCCTGCGCCTCGACGACCGGCACAAGATGGGAACTGCCTGTCATGATCTGTTTTACGGCCTCTCCTGGCTGAAATGAGGGCCAGCGCCGGACAGGCGCCGGCCGCAAACTCATTTCGCGCTGTTGATCACGGCCTGCGCGTCTTCCAGCGTATACTCGACATTCGCAACGCCACCCTTGGGGGTCTTCTCCAGATTGGCTTCGAGATTGTCCTGGTCGATACGCAGGAACGGCACGACGAGGTCCTTCTTGACCTCCTTGCCGTCGAGGATCTGCTGGGCGACCCAGAAGGCCAGCGTTGAAACCCCGGGGGCGATCGAAACCGACATGGTTTCGTAGCCGTTGGCGTCTTTCTGCTCCTTCCACCAGGCAAGCTCGTCCTGACGATTGCCCATGATGATGATGGGCGTCGGGCGCTTGGCGGCGGCAAAGGCCTGCGCCGCACCATAGCCGTCGCCGCCCTGTGTCACCACGGCTGCGATTTCCGGCAGGCTGGGCAGGATGCCCGCGACAGCACGTTGGGCGACGTCCTGCGCCCAGTCGCCATGCACCGATCCGGCAATCTTGAACTGCGGATATTTCGCGACGCCCTCATGGATGCCGCCCGAGATCGCGTCATCGACGAAAACCCCGGCCAGACCGCGGATTTCCAGGACATTGCCACCCTGGGGAAGTCGCTTGGCGAGATATTCGACTTCGCTGCGGCCCATTTCCTTGAAATCGACGGCGATGCGCCAGGCGCATGGTTCGGTGACAATGCCATCGAAGGACACGACAGTGATGCCGGCATCACAGGCTTCCTTGACCGCGCCGTTGAGCGCTGTCGGAGATGCGGCGTTGATGACGATCGCGTCATAGCCCTGCAGGATCATGTTCTGGATCTGCGCGGCCTGTTCCGTCGCCTGGTTTTCCGCTGTCGTGAATGCGTCGGCGGCGGCGACAACGCCTGTCTTCACCGCTTCGCCGGTGATTTTCTCCCAGCTCGTCAGCATCGCCTGGCGCCAGGAATTGCCGGCATAATTGTTGGACAGTGCGATCTTCTTGCCCGACGTATCCGCCAGGGCTGAAGCCGGCACAGCGGCACACGCGATCGCCACCGACGCCAGAAGCATCTTTCTGATATTCATTGTCTCTCTCCCTCATGGCCCGTCGCTATAACGGAGCCGAAATTTCTCTTCCGCTCTTCATGGACCGAAGAACTGCCCTAAAACTGAGTTTCCTCCCCTCAGTGACCAACAGGATGACGAAGATCGATAGCGTTGTACAGGCGCTTTGAGGCAAGCCGTTTGCGGGAAGTTCTCAAAAATGTGCGGGATCCCGCAACATGGAATAGCCTCTTGCGGCGCTAAATCGGTTATAGAGATCGAGCTGTATCGCCAGGGGGAGGCGAAACGAGGAGGAATACGAAGTGCTCAGCCCGGCGCCTGCCACGCTTTTGGATCATTATCTCGGCATATCGCGGCTTTTAGCAGGCCAGCTCGATTTTCATTCGGCCATCCAGTCGGTGGCAGCCGAGATCAACCATATCATCCCGCATGATCATCTCGACGTGTGCATGATCATGCTCGACGGCAAGTATCACATCGCCTATGAAATGGGAATAGAAACCGCCTGGGGCCAACCGCCCCCCGCCCCCCTTGCAGGCAGCCCGATCCGGGCGGTCCTTTGGGGCGAAGAACCGTTTTTGCTGACGGCCGACGCCTGCATCGATCCCCGGTTTCACTTCGAGGGCGCCTTTTCCGCGCCGATCCAGCAGCTCTCTCTTCGAAGCCGGTTGCATGTGCCGTTGAAGGTGCAAGGCGATGTCATCGGCGCGCTGAGCTGTTCCAGCCGCGCGGCCGACCTCTATTCCATAGAGGATGTCAACAACGCCCAGTCGATCGCCGATCTGCTGGCGCCGTATTTCTTCGCGCTCAGGGCGGCGGATCAGGCCCAGCGCTCGGCGATCGTCGAGGCGGAAGCGCGGGCCCGCGAGGAAGGTTTGCGCCTCGGCGCGTTGAAACTGACCGAAGCGCTCGAAACGGAAAGACAGCGCATCGGCATGGATCTTCATGATCAGACGCTCGCCGATCTCACCCGGCTGGCGCGGCGGATCGAAAGGCTGACACATCTGCCTGAAGTGACCGGCGAAACGCTTGAGCCATTGTCGCGGGGATTGCAGCAATGCATGCAGGATCTTCGCCAGATCATCGAACAGGCGAAACCTTCGATCCTGCAGCTTTTCGGTTTTGCGCAAGCGGTTGAAAACCATCTCGACCGCTCGGTCAGCGAGAGCGGCGCCGTGATCGATTGGCAATTGACGGACGATACCGGCGGGGCGATCGACAGTCTCGACCAGACCGTCAGCATCGCGCTTTTCCGGATCGTCCAGGAAGCCATCAACAATGCCGTCCGCCATGCCCAGGCGGGTCGGATTTCGGTGCGCCTTCATCTCGTGAAAAGCAATATCGTGATTGAGATCAACGATGATGGACGGGGCCCCGGAATATCCGGCAAGCGAACCGGCAGCGGCCTGGAGAACATGCGTACGCGTGCCCGGCTGATCTCAGCTAAATTCGATATCAGGGAAAATATCGAGGGCGGTGGAACCTGCGTCACGGTCCTGTTCCCGATGATTTCGCGGCCCGCCTGAAGATGAGATATGGGAGATGAAAATGAAGGTTCTGATCGTCGAGGATGATCCGCTGCATCGCTCCTATCTGAACGAGGCCGTACGCGCGGCACTGCCCGAATGCGACGGAGTCATAGAGGCGGAGAACGGGATCGCGGGAGAGCGCATCGCGCGTGAATATAAATCGGCCCATATCGTCATGGACCTGCAGATGAGCACGCGCAACGGCATCGAGGCGGCGCGCACGATCTGGAAGGAGCGACCGGAAACCCGCATCCTGTTCTGGTCGAACTATTCCGACGAGGCCTATGTGCGCGGCGTTTCGCGAATCGTGCCCGACGGCGCGGCCTTCGGCTATGTCTTGAAGTCCGCTTCCGACGACCGGCTCAAGCTCGCGCTCCGCAGCATTTTCATCGAGGCGCAATGCGTCATTGACCGCGAGGTGCGCGGCATGCAGCAAAAGAGCCTTGGCCACACCAATGGCTTCAGTGATTCCGAATATGAGATCCTTGTCGATATCGCGCTTGGCCTCACCGACCGCACCATCGCGCGCCGCCGCAATCTTTCATTGCGCAGCGTGCAGAACCGGCTGCAACATCTCTATGAGAAACTCGATGTCCACCATCCATCGGCAAAGCATGATGGGCCGGAGCACGAGGAAGAGCGGTTCAATCTGCGCTCACGCGCGGTAACGGTGGCCTTTCTCAGGAAACTTTTAAACTATAGCGCGCTGGAGCGCGCCGAGGCGGAGCTTGGCGAATGGTTGCGCGACCGTTGACCCGGCATCAGCCGCCGGGCGCAAATTGCGCGAGTGCGCCTTTGTAGGTCTTGGCGCCAGGCGTCGCATAGGCACCGCGCTTGGCGGTCCTCAGGCCCAGCGTTACCAGCATTTCGGCCTGTTTGACGGCGGCACTGACGCCATCGACAACCGGCAGCCCGTATTCCCCCTGCAGGGTGCGCGCGAGATCGGCCATGCCGGCGCAGCCAAGCACGATCGCCTCCGCCCGGTCCTCGTTAATGGCACTATCGATTTCCTGCTTTAAGCGGTCGATAGCACCGGAGGCGGGGTCTTCGAGGGAGAGAACCGGAATATCGGCGGCCCGCACCTTTGCCCGTCCCTCCATGCCGTAGCGGCGAACCAGTGCCTCGATTGGAATGCGGGAGCGCTCCAATGTGGTGACGATGGTAAAACGCTGGGCAATGAAGGATACAGCCGTAAGCGCGGCCTCGCAGATACCAATGACCGGAATATTGGCCAGCGCGCGCGCCGCGTCGAGGCCGGTATCGTCGAAACAGGCGATGATTGCGGCCTCGGCACCCCGGCTCTCGCCGTCGGCGAGCCGCTCCAAGAGACCGGGCACGGCAAGCGCCTCGTCGTAATAGCCTTCGATCGAGACAGGCCCCATCAGCGAGGTCACCGCTTCGATCTCGGTGTCGCGGCCCGCCACGCCGATAGCAGCCTTGCGGATCGTTTGTGTCATGCTGGCGGTGGTATTGGGATTGATGACGAGAATGCGCAAAATGAATTCCTAAGCCATGCGGGCGTTGCGACGGCGCAGGATCACGATGATCGCCAGCGCCAGAAGAATGATCGTGAAGGAAAAGAGCGTCGTCACCGTGCCGAGCGCATAAAGCACCGGCGTCGTGACATTGGTTGTCATGCCATAGATCTCCAGCGGCAGCGTGTTGTAGCTTCCCGCGGTCATTAGGGTTCGCGCGAATTCGTCATAGGAAAGCGAGAAGCCGAACAGGCCGACGCCGATCAGGCTTGGCGCGATCATCGGCAGGAGGACGTGGCGGAAGGTCTGCCAGGAGCTTGCGCCCAGATCGCGCGCCGCCTCCTCATAGGATGGCGAGAACCGGTTGAAGACGGCGAACATGATCAGAACGCCGAAGGGTAGTGTCCATGTCAGATGCGCGCCGAAGGCGGAGGAATACCAGGCCGGACGCAGACCCAGCTGCTGGAACACAACGCCGATGCCGAGACTGACGATGATCGAGGGTACGACAAGACTGGCGACACTTAAATAGAACAGCGCCGACGCACCCTTGAAGCGGCGGCGGAAGGCCAGGCCGGCCAGGAGCGAAACCGCAACCGTCACCACCATTACCATCACGCCGAGCAGGAATGAGCGTGTGAAGGATGCGCCGAAATCGCCGACGGCCTGGCGCTCGAAAAGATTACCAAACCAGTGCAGCGAAACGCCGTTCAGCGGAAAGGTCAAGCCGCCGTCCGGTCCCTGGAAAGACAGGATGAGGATCGCCGACAGGGGGCCATAGAGGAACAGCACGAAAAGCGTGAAGAAGGCGGCAAGGATATAGAAGCCGAGAGAGCGTTTCTCATGATGCATCTCAAAGCTCCTTGCGGATATCGACGACGCGCAGGATAGCGGCGACCATCATGAGAACGAGAACCAGAAGCACGACGGCATTGGCGGCAGCGGCGGGATATTGCAGCAGCGACATCTGGTTCTTCATCATCAGCGCCACAGATGCGCTCTGGCCGCCCGACATCACCTGTACGGTGGAGAAATCGGCCATCACCAGCGTGACCACGAAAATGGTGCCGATCGCCATGCCAGGCTTTGCCAGCGGGATGACGACATTCCAGAGCGTCTGCCAGCTGGATGCACCGGCATCGCGCGCAGCTTCGATCAATGAGCGGTCGATGCGCATCAGCGTGTTGAAAACAGGCGTCACCATGAACAGCGTATAGAGATGCACCATCGCCAGAACCACGGCGAAATCCGAATAGAGCAGCCATTCTATCGGCGCTGGAATAATCCCCGCCTGAACCAGCGTCGAATTGACGAGGCCGTTGCGGCCGAGGACCGGAATCCAGGAGATCATGCGGATGATATTGGAGGTGAGAAAGGGAACAGTGCAGACGAGAAACAGCACCATCTGCATGGAGGCGGTACGCACGTGAAAGGCGAGGAAATAAGCGACCCAGAAGCCGATCACCAGTGTCAGTGCCCATACGATGGCAGCATATTTGAGCGTATTCAGATAGGTCTTCCAGGTAACCCATGAACCGAGCGTGTCGGTATAGTTCATGGTCATGAAATCCGGATAGATGCCGGCGAAATCATAATCCCAGAAACTGACGATAATGATGGTGAGAATGGGCAGGACGAAGAAGAAGCCGAGGATCAACGTCAGCGGCAGCGCCTGCAGATAGGAAGCGGCAGCAGAGACAAGCCCGCCGATCCTGTCGGTCAGCGGCTTTTTCGTTATTTCCATCTGCGCCTTGTCTTCCATGGTGGCTGCGGTCACGCCATGTTCTCCGTACTTTTGGACGGGCAAGCCCCTCTCTCGATCCAGAGAGAGGGGCCGTTTGCATCAAGCTGCGATGAATTCGTTCCAGCGGCGGACCATGTAGCGGTCCTCGTCCATGACGGAATTCCAGCAGGCGACCTTGCCCATGCGCTCTTCGAACGAGCCGCCGTCGCGCACCGCACCGGCCTTTTCCATGATCTTGCCTTCCGGCGACATGATATCGCCCTGCGCCGGCTTGCCCTCGACCCAGTAACCCCACTCATCGGGCGACATGAATTCCTTGGCCGTCTCCATCGCCGCCGAATAATAACCCTGGCGGTTGAGATAGGCGCCAACCCAGCCCGAGAGATACCAGTTGATATATTCATAGGCCGCATCGAGCTTGGCGCCTTCCAGATGCCTGGCAAGCCCCAGGCCGCCGCCCCAGGCGCGATAGCCCTCCTTCAGCGGCTGGTACTTGCAGGCGATGCCCTTCGAACGCACAGCGGCAACCGCCGGCGACCACATGGACTGGATGACCACTTCGCCCGACGCCATCAGATTGACGCTCTCGTCGAACGACTTCCAGAAGGCGCGGAACTGGCCGTCCTGCTTGGCCTTGATCATGAAATCGATGGTCTTGTCGATTTCTTCCTTCGTCATGTTGCCCTTGTCGGCATATTTGATGTTGCCCATCGCTTCCATGATCATGGCGGCATCCATGATGCCGATGGACGGAATATTGAGGATCGCGGTCTTGCCCTTGAAGGCCGGGTCCATGATGTCGGCCCAACTGGTGATGTCGCGGCCGACGAGATCCGGGCGAATGCCGAGCGTATCGGCATTGTAGATCGTCGGGATCAGCGTCATCCACTTGGTCGGTTCCTTGGCGAAGGTCTTGGCGTCGGGCGTTTCGACGAAGCCGACCGTGTGAGGCGCCGTCCCCTGCGCGATCACGCTGTCCGGCTTGAGCTTGCCGTCGATGAACAGCGGCACGATCTTGTCGTAATATTTGATCTTGCTCACATCCATCGGCTGCATCACGCCCGATGGAAAAATTTTCTTGGCAATCCAGTATTCGATATCGGCGATGTCGTAGGAGTCCCGCTGGGTGACGGCGCGCTGGGCGGCGGCGTCGGAATCGGTGGCCGTCATTTCCAGTGTGATGCCAAGATCTTCCTTGCACTTGTCGGCAATGGCGTTGATGTTGGAAACACCGGTGCCGAACTGGCGCAACGTGATCGGATTTTGCGCCCAGATTGTTGGAAAGCCGGTGATGATGCCCGACCCGGCGGCGAGACCTGCCGCAGCCGCACCCGTCTTCAGCAAGGCGCGGCGGCTGATGCCTGAGCCCTGCGTGTTCATTCCCGTTTTCTTTGTCATGTCCTTTTCCCCTTGATTGATTGGTTTTCGGTGTTGATGGTCATGAATCGAGCCGGCCCAGAACCAACGCATCCCTGGCCGCCCATGACAGCGGAATGGCTTCGCCGATGACAATGGGCCTTGCGAAGAAGGCCGTGTCGTCAGCGATCACCGTGAAGTCCTCGATGCCCGCCCCCGCGGCAGAGATTTTCACTGAAGCACCCTGATATTCGATATTGGAAACGATCCCGGTAAAGCCGAAACCCTCCTGTTCGGGTGCGCCAATGCGCACGCGATCCGTGCGTATGGCGACGTCTACCGCCCTTCCGGCTTCCATCGGCCTGCCGACTGCCGCAAGCTCCGGCCCGCCGGGAACTTCGAACGTCACCAGCCCGTCCCTGTGCCCGGTGACCCGGCCTGAAACCACGTTATGATCGCCCATGAAACGGGCAACGAAGGCTGTCGCCGGACGCTCGAAAACCTCGCGCGGATGCGCCGCCTGCTCAATCCTGCCGTCATTCATCACGACAATCAGATCGGCCAACGCCATTGCCTCGTCCTGGCTATGCGTGACGTGGACAAAGGTAATGCCGAGGTTTTTCTGCAGCCGTTTCAGTTCAGCCCGCATGCGGATCTTCAGGAACGGATCGAGCGCGGAAAGCGGCTCATCGAGAAGCAATGCCTCCGGATCGGTAATGAGCGCACGGGCCAGAGCGACACGCTGCTGCTGGCCGCCGGAAAGCTGGGCAGGACGCCGGGACGCATAGGGCTCCATCTGCATCAGCTTCAGCATGTCCAACGCCCTTGCGCGGCGCTCGCCCTTCTCCACGCCCTTCATCTTCAGGCTGAAGGCGACATTGTCGATCAGGTCCATATGGGGAAACAGCGCATAAGACTGGAACATCATCGCCGTACCGCGCTTTGCCGGCGGAAAATCCGTCACCACCTTGCCGCCCAGGCGGATATCCCCTTGCGAAATGCTCTCATGACCGGCGATCATCCGCAGCGTCGAGCTCTTGCCGCAGCCCGACGGCCCCAACAGGCAGCAATAGGCTCCGGCGGGAATCTTCAGGCTGATGGCATCGACAGCTGTGGTCGGCCCATATTTCTTTGAAACGGATATAATATCGATTTCGGCAGGTTGCGACATCCGGGTCCCCATGTTCGTAACCAGCAAAGCACAATGCGTGCCAATCCCGATTGCCCCTGCTACCTCTTTGATATCCAAGGATATCTTTATCGACACTGCCAAGATCTATGTGGCTCATGCATCCCGCGCTGCACAAAAACTAGCCGTTTGTTTCGCATCATGGACGAAATTGTATGCAATCCATCGCGATATCTGCATTCAAAATATCCGTGCCATGGGAAGCGAATTGAGCTAGAAGGACGAAGCAGGAAACGGGGTCTGATTTGGAAACCGCAGCGATCAAACTGGGAGAAATCCCCGCGAAGGAAGCCGAGCAGCGCGCTGTCGTGATCAGCGACGCGCTGCATGACGCCATCGTCGAGCGCCGCCTGCCACCGGGAATGAAGCTGGTCGAGGCGGAAATCGGCGCGTTGTTCGATGTCAGCCGGACCATCGTCCGGACGGCGCTTCAGGAATTGAGCTTCCTCGGCCTTATCCGCATAGAGCGCAATCGCGGCGCGTTCGTCGCAAAGCCCTCGCCCGAGGAGGCCCGGCAGATCTTCGATGCGCGCCGGCTGGTCGAGCCCGGCATCACGATGGATGCGATCAAGCGCGCCACCAGTGACGATCTGGCACGTCTGAGAAATCACTTGAAACATGAGAGCGAGGCGATGAACCAGCGCGGCCTGAGTGCGCGGCGCATCGAGATCCGCGCCTCAGGCGATTTTCACCTGCTTCTGGCTTCGATTGCCGGAAATTTCATCATGCAGCGCTTCATGAGCGAACTTGTTGCCCGCTCATCCCTGGTCATCTCGTTATATGGGCAGTCGGGTGCATCGAGTTGCGGACATGACGACCATGGCGAGATCGTCGAGGCGATCGCCGCAAAGAATGCTTCAAAGGCGGTAGCGCTGACCCGGCATCATATCGATCATCTGGAAGCGGATTTGAATTATCGCACCGATGAAGCCATCGAGCTTCGACAAGCACTCAGCCTATAAGGGCAGCCTATAAGGCTTGACGGGCCGAGGCCTGAACGATCACCCCGAGGTCGTAGCCACCCATCTGTGCCATGCATCCTCGCTGCCGTGGAAAGCATTGAGGTCAATCCTGCCGTCCACGCCATGCGAGAGGCCGGAGCCGGAATATTGCCAGAACAGCCATTTCCTGCCGGGATAGACCTTTGAGGGGTGCTCTGCCACAGCCCGGAGCCAGAAAGGATAGTCGAGGAATTCGCCGCGCAGATTGTCGCGGTAGAAATCGGGCGCTGTGTAGATGATCGGGCGCTGGCCATAATGTCTTTCCAGCTTATCCATGAAGACCTGCATCTTCTCCAGGACCTTCTTGCGGGAAACGCGCTGGCTGCAACGGGACTCACCGTTCCATTCAACGTCGATGACCGGCGGCAAGGCGCCCTTCACCTTTGGAACGTTGCGGATGAACCAGTCGGCCTGCTCGCCCGCGGTCCGGCACCAGTAAAAGAAATGATAGGCGCCCCGCCTCAGCCCGGCCTCGTGGGCTCGGCGCCAGTTCTTCCTGAACATCGGGTCGAGATGGTCGCCGCCATCCGTCGCCTTGATATAAGCGAAATTCGCCCCCTGCGTGCGTAGCTTTTCCCAATCGATCTCGCCCTGCCAGCGCGAGACGTCTACACCGTGGACGGCCAGCGTCTTGGGAGAGGCGCGGCCGAAATTGATTGGCTTGGCATCGCGAAAGCGGTGGCTGTAGACCTTCCCTCGCGAGAATGTCTTTGCCGATGGCTCCGCTGGCACCACGAGCGCAACCTGCTCTACTTTCGGTGCGCGCATTGCCGGCTTCGTGACCCCTGGCGACAGCGCATTGGGGATAGGGGCCGGCGGCGCCAGCGCCATCACCTGTTGCAACTGTTCTTCATGCGAAGCGTTCGAACCGATCTCTGCTGGCGGCATCACATCCACCGGCGGCGTGATGGAACTCGTCGTCTCCAGCGACGGCTTCGCCAGAAGCTCGTCCACGCCACTGGTCGACGTGCAGCCGACCAAAACCGTGCAGGCGAAGAGGATGGCTGACACGCCTGAAAAACGCATGGGTACCTTTTACGCAAACAGAACAGACCCGCGGCGAAATCCGACGCCGTCGGACCTCCCTTCCGTAACTGCTAACGTTAAATTACCAAGAAAGATTGAATCCAAATTTAACCATAACGGATCAGGGGTTTATGGAAGATCCGGAAATGGCGACGGATTAAAGTTTTCCATTCCGTATTTTCACGAAGAAATCATCCTTCCCCACCTGCCCACCCTTGAGAACGATCTCGAAGCTGCCGGTGCTGTCGGCGAGGTGGGCGAGACAGACCGGTGAGCCGGGCGATTGCGGGATCGGATGGCGCAGTGTCAGCGCGGCGACGCCAAGCGCATCGAGCGCGTGGCTCGACGTATCACCGCCGGCCACGATCACGCGGTTCAATGCCTGTTCGCCGGCGAGTTTCTGCAGCATGGCGCCAAGCCTTTGTCCGACCCGATCGTTATCGAGAGAATGCGGACCGGACTGTCCCGCATCATCGGCGTGACCAAGCGCGGTATAGAGCAAAGGGCTGGCACCTTTACGCAGAACGCCCAGCGCCGCCGCATGAGCCGTCGCTTCCGCCTCATCTCCCCCCTGCCCCGAGGCGAGCGCGATATAATCCACCGCGACAGGTACGAAGCCATTTGCCGATGCATGGCGGATCTGCCGCTCCGTTGTGGGTGAGCAACTGCCCGAGACCACCGCAATACGGGTAGCGGGTTCGAGCGGTTTGTAGCTCCCAGCGACGCCGGCGATGCCCGCCTCTCGCCAAGCTTCAATCAATGCATATTCCACGCCCGACGATCCGATGATGAACGGTCCGATCCGCTGTCGCTCGTTCCACAGAATCTGCCCCACACGCTTCTGGCTCTCCGCATCGGCCACGTCCATCAGCACCGCACGGACGGAACTGGAAAGCACCGCGTCGAGCCTTGCCGCTCCCGATCCCGCATGAATAGCGGGCAGATCGACAAGGCCGATTGGCAGCCCGGTTTGATGGGAAAGGTGGCGACGCAGATCCGCCTCTTTCATGGGCGTCGCCGGATGCCGGCTCATGACCGGGTGGCTGTCGATACGAAAGACCTCCTCGCCGAAACGGGCGAACAATTCGCCGAAAAATGTGTAACGGCCGAGCTGATGCGCACCGACCACAATGGGCGCGACGCTCTGGCCAAATGTTTCCAGACCGATCTCCACCGCACGGCCGATGGAACCCTGATGCGGCGCGCTGTCGAAGGTCGAGCAGATCTTGTAATGGCAAATGGGCGCGCCAAGTCTGGCAAGCCATTTGAATATCGCGGGCAGTTCCGCGTCCATCCATGCCGGCTGCTTGCTGCGGCTATAGCCGGCAAGCCCGATCGCCCGGACATGGGAGAACCGTTTCAGCCATGCCTCGTCCGGCAGCTGAGTGAACAGCACCGTTTCGATGCCGTTGGAACTCAAGGCTTCCATGACATCGGTCGACCCGGTGAAATCGTCGCCGTAATAGGTGATGAGCGGAGCAATCATGCCAGCCTCGAACGGAACGCCCCGATCGCCGCGGCGAGCGCCGGATGGCTCTTTGCGTATTCATCCAGCGATATGCCTTCGGCTGCAGCCTGCCAGCCTTCGCGCAAGGATGCGATGCCGCCTGCGATCCCTTGCGGATGGCCCATGATGCCGCCGCCCGCGCAATAGATGAGATCGGTCGATCGAAGGGCGGCGTAGGTATCCTCAATCTGCTCGGCCGACTGGCCGGAAGAGAAGACCGGCATCGCTACGTAATCCCTGCCGCCATCGAACAGCGGCGCAAGGCACTCTTTGGCCGACGCAATGGACGATGCGCCATCCTCGCTGAACTTGTTGCGAAGACCATTGACGTGGAGATGATCGACACCGGCGATGCGCCAGAATTTCTGCCAGGCGATGAAGCTAATGCCGATATCGGGCGAGCGAGAATAGAGGCCCCAGCCATTGCGATGGCCATGGATGGGGAGATCTGTATGGCGGCGCAGAGCCGCCACGCCCGGCAAGCCGACGCTGTGGATGCCGACCATCACGCAGGTGCCGCCGGCTTCGCGCACAAGATCGGCGCCACGCTTCATCTCGTCGATCTCGCCGGTGATGTTGAAGGCGTACATCGGCTTTTTGCCGGTGCGCTCCGCATGATCGTTGAGAACGCGCATGACCGCCTTGACCCGGGCCTCCAGCGGGCAATGCGGTCCGTTCGCCTGCAATTCATCGTCCTTGATGAAATCGATCCCGCCCTGGCTAAGCTTTTTCACCAGCGCCGCCGTTGCCTCCGGATCAAGGCCCACGCTCGGCTTGATGATGGTTCCGATCAGCGGGCCGCGTTCAACGCCGGCCAGCTTGCGCGTTCCTGCAATCCCGGCGGCGGGACCGGGATAGGCCTTGGCGAAATCATCGGGAAAAGTGATGTCGAGCAGCCGCAACGCCGAAACCTCACGCAGTTCGAACAGGTTTCCGGCAACGGTTGCGAGCGTATTGGGCAACGACGGGCCGATATTCTCCATCGGCCAGGAGAGGCGGATGCGCCCGCGCGTATAGATCTCGCCCTTCATCCGGCACGGCAGCGCCGGTTTATCGGAACGGCCTGTTTCGACAATGGATTCGATGCGCGCGCCATGCGCCACTTTAAGCGCCTCGGTCTCGCCCTCGATTTTCAGGAACGTCCCCGACGATTGCTCGCCCGCGATCACCGCCGCCGTGTGTGGGAGGTCCAATGGGGTTTCGAGTTCATATTCCGCGTAGAGCCTGCTCATTGCATCCGTCCTTCCCGGCATCGCATCCTTGCCTCGTTTCTTATCAGGCGATACATCATCAGATCAACTCATTATACCAGTTGACATGATGATAATTGCTGGACATATTCGCCCCCACGAATTCACCTGTCCTGCCGCCTATGCGGATGTCGGGTGCTCTACCTGACTGCAAATATTCGGAGGATCCTTCATGAAAATCGCATTGCTCGGCGCTGGCGGAAAAATGGGTGTGCGCCTTGCGACCAATCTGAAGGGCTCGCGCTTCGACGTCGCACATGTGGAGATCAGCGAGGCTGGGCAGAAGCGGTTGAAGGAGGTCCTTGGTTTCGATTGCGTGCCCACCGATGAGGCCCTTGCCGGAGCCACGGCGGTTATCCTGGCGGTACCAGATACAGCAATCGGCGCGGTTTCCCGTTCGATCATCGATAAGCTCGATCCCGGCACGATGGTGATCGCGCTCGATGCCGCCGCACCTTTCGCCGGCCATCTGCCTAAGCGCGACGATATCACCTATTTCGTCACCCACCCCTGCCATCCTCCGATCTTCAACGATGAAACCGATCCGGCGGCACGGCGCGATCATTTCGGCGGCGTGGCGGCGGCGCAGTCCATCGTCAGTGCGCTGATGCAGGGGCCGCAGGAAGCCTTTGCGCTGGGCGAGGAAATCGCCAAGACGATCTACCAGCCGATCCTTCGCTCGCACCGTGTGTCCGTCGAGCAGATGGCGATGCTGGAGCCTGGCCTGTCGGAAACCGTCTGCGCAACCCTTCTGGTGGTGATGCGCGAGGCGATGGAGGAAGTCGTCCGCCGTGGCGTGGACCGCGTGGCGGCGCGGGACTTCCTGCTGGGACATATGAATATTCTGGCCGCCGTCGTCATGGGAGAGGTCGACGGCGTCTTCTCGGATGCCTGTAACAAGGCGATCGAGAACGGCAAGCCACGCCTGATGCAGCCCGATTGGCTGGGCGTGTTCGAACCGGCGGAAATCGCCGAAAGCATCCGCCGCATCACCTGACGGGGCGCGCGACTGGATGAAACGAAGCTCGAAAGGGTGAATACCACACTAAAAATTAGAAAAACCGGTCAATTCTGGGAGGAAAATCATGACTGTTTTCAGGAAAATGCTGCTTGCCGGCGTAACCGCCGTTACGCTTGCCGCCACGCCGGTAGTCGCCGGTGCGGCCGATCTGATCGCGATCATCACGCCATCGCATGACAATCCATTCTTCAAGGCGGAAGCCGAGGGCGCCAAGGCGAAGGCCGAGGCGCTTGGCTACGAAACCATCGTGCTGGTGCATGACGACGACGCCAACAAGCAGAACCAGCTCGTTGATACGGCGATTGCGCGCGGCGCCAAGGCGATCATTCTCGACAATGCCGGCTCCGACGCATCCGTCGCCGCCGTGCAGAAAGCCAAGGACGCGAAGATTCCGTCCTTCCTGATCGACCGTGAAATCAATGCCACCGGCATTGCCGTGGCGCAGATCGTCTCGAACAACTACCAAGGCGCAACCCTCGGGGCCGAAAAATTCGTCGAGCTGATGGGGGAAGAAGGCAACTATGTCGAGCTGGTTGGCCGCGAAGCCGATATCAATGCCGGCATCCGCTCCAAGGGCTATCACGATATCATTGATCAATATCCCGACATGAAGATGGTATCGCGCCAGTCCGCCAACTGGAGCCAGACGGAAGCCTTCGCCAAGATGGAATCCATCCTGCAGGCCAATCCCGACATCAAGGGCGTGATCTCGGGCAACGATACCATGGCCATGGGCGCCTGGGCTGCGCTCAAGGCGGCGAAGCGCACCGATGTCATCGTCGTCGGCTTTGACGGCAGCAATGATGTGCGCGACTCCATTCTCGAAGGCGGCATCAAGGCGACTGTTCTCCAGCCAGCCTACCGCCAGGCGGAAATCGCCGTCGAACAGGCGGACAAGTACCTGAAGACAGGCTCGACCGGCGAGGACGAGAAGCAGTTGATGGATTGCGTCCTCATCACCGCTGATAACGCCGGAAAGCTCGAAACCTTCGCGCTCAAGGACTGATCCGATCGGAATATCGGGCCGCCGCCCAAGCGGTGGCCCGATCTGCTTCACAGCCGGAACGGGAATTGTAATGAAAACGCGGATGGGAGTGCTTGTCGCTGTTTCCATGGCCGGCATCTTGCTGGCGGCGGGCGGCTGCAAGATCAAGAAAAATGAGCCCTCCACCAAGAAGGCTGGGGATGGCGTCGAGATCTTTTTCGACAATGGCGGCTTCAATGCAGATGAATTCATCGCCAAGGCCTGGTCTGAAAAGATCGAACCCTATTTCCGCGACAATGCGCATGACTTCGCGCAAGTCCGGGCGGCGATCGCGACGGACGCGCAAGCCGCCGGCAAGAAATACGGCCACAGCGAAAACCCGGTGCAAACGCCGTGGAGTTTCCCGGTCCGCCTTCAGGGCACGGTCATTGACGCCAACACCACGTCTCGCGCGGCATTCATCGCGGTCGATACCGATGGCGACGGCAAGGCCGATGCAAAGGTGCAGCTCGGTCCGGTCATCAAGGGGACAAGCCTGCGCGACGTGCTGCCTTTCATTCCGTTCAGCGCCTTCAAAAACCAGATCGAATACGCCAATGTCGGCCGGGCGCTGAACAAATATGTCTATGAGGCAACCCTCTCGAAGTTCCCGCGCGACAATCTCGTCGGCAAGCAGATTTCAGCGGCGGGCGCATTCACCCTGCCCGCGCCGGGACAGGAAATCACCATCACCCCGGCGGAGATCACGCTTGCCGGAGGCGCGCAATGATTGAGGTCGCGCATGAGACGGTGCTGAGTGTCCGCAAGGTGACCAAGGTCTATCCCGGTACGATCGCGCTCAAATCCGTAGATTTCGATGTGCGCAAGGGCGCCGTCAATGTGCTCGTCGGCGAAAACGGAGCGGGGAAATCGACGCTGATGAAAATCATCGCCGGCGTCGAGCAACCCAGCGAAGGCGAGATCCTCCTCGACGGCAAGCCGATCCGGCTGGCCGGCACGCAGGATGCGATCGGCCATGGCATCGGCATCGTCTTCCAGGAACTGAATCTCTTTCCCAATATGACGGTGGCGGAAAATATCTTCATCACCCGCGAGCGCTGCCGGCTTGGCTTCGACATCGACGCGGCGGCGATGCGCGAGGAAACGCGCAAGCTGATGCAGAGGCTCGAGCACGACATCCCGCCCGACGCCCTCGTCGCCGATTTGCGCATCGGGCAGCAGCAGATTGTCGAGATCGCCAAGACCCTTTCGCAGGACGCGCGCATCCTGATCATGGACGAACCAACTTCCGCACTGAGCGCAACCGAGGTGGAAATCCTGTTCCGCGTCATCAAGGAGCTTAAAGCGCAGGGCGTTGCCATTGTCTACATCTCGCACCGGCTGGAGGAACTGGTGCGGATCGGCGATTACATCACCGTGCTTCGCGACGGCAGCATCACCGGTTCGCGGTCGATGCAGGATGTCGATGTTCCATGGATCGTCAGGAGCATGATCGGCGCGGCGTCGAAGGACTATGCCAAGGCGGACGACCATGTGTTCGGCGACGAGATTTTCCGCGCCGAGGATATCACGCTTGCCCGCCAGGGCGGCGGCTATATGGTCGATCATGTTTCGCTGGCGCTCAAGGCGGGCGAGATCGTCGGCATCTACGGTTTAATGGGCGCCGGGCGCACCGAACTCTTCGACTGCATCATGGGCCGCCATCCCAATGCGGGCGGCAGGATATCCATCGCAGGCAAGGAACTGGCAAAAGCCGATGTGGCGACACGGATCGCCGGCGGCCTCGCGCTCATTCCCGAGGACCGCAAGGCCGAAGGTCTCGTGCAGATCATGTCGATCAGCGACAACATGACTCTGGCGAGCCTGTGGAATTATGTGCGCGGCTTCCATATCGACCGCAACAAGGAACGCTCAGCGGTGCAGCGCTTCGTCAGCGATCTGGCGATCAAGATCTCCAGCCCGGATCACGAGGTCGCGTCGCTTTCGGGCGGAAACCAGCAAAAGGTGGTAATCGGCAAGGCGCTGATGACCGGACCCAAGGTCCTTCTCATGGACGAACCCAGCCGCGGCATCGATGTGGGCGCCAAGGCGGAGGTCTTCCGCACCATGCGCAAGCTCGCCGCAGACGGGCTGGGTATCCTGTTCGTCACCTCCGATCTCGAAGAGGTGATGGCGCTGTCGGACCGCATCATCGTCATGTCCAGCGGCCGGATCACCGGCGAATTCGACCGCGCGCACGCCACCGAAGAAGCCATCGTCGCCGCTTCCAGCATCGGCCATGATTTTACAACCCATAAAATGGAGCTTGCCCAATGAGCGCCACGCTAGCGAGACCGGCCAGCGCCTATAATTCCTCGTCGATGCTGATGATGCTCCTGCATCTGCGCACCTTCATCGCGCTCATCGCCGTCATCATCTTCTTTTCCTTCGCCGCGCCCAATTTCCTCAGCACCGCCAATATGATGATCATGTCCAAGCATGTGGCGCTGAATGCTTTCCTGGCCATCGGCATGACCTTCGTGATCATCACCGGCGGGATCGATCTCTCGGTGGGCTCCATCGTCGGGCTTACCGGCATGGTCGCGGGGGGGCTGATCCTCAACGGCCTCGACCTTGGCATCGGCTATACCGTTTATTTCAACGTCATCGAGATCGTTGCGATCACGCTTTTGCTCGGCATCGCCATAGGCGCCGTCAACGGACTTCTCATCACCCGGCTCAACGTCGCGCCCTTCATCGCGACACTCGGAATCCTTTATGTCGCCCGCGGGCTGGCGCTGCTCTCGTCCGACGGGCGCACATTTCCCAATCTGGTGGGCAATGCCGAACTGGGCACGACCGGATTTCCGATCCTGGGTGCCGGCACGTTTCTTGGGTTTCCGATCTCGATCTGGCTCCTGCTCGTGGTGGGCCTCGGCGCGGCCTATCTCGCGGCGCGCACGCCGCTCGGCCGCCAAATCTATGCCGTGGGCGGTAATGAGCGGGCGGCGGCGCTCTCGGGCGTCCGCGTCAACAGGGTCAAGATGTTCGTCTATATGTTTTCCGGCTTTTGCGCGGCAATCGTCGGATTGATCATTTCCTCCGAACTGGTCGCAGCCCATCCGGCGACCGGCGAGACATTCGAACTCAACGCCATCGCTGCCGCAGTGCTTGGCGGCACATCCATGTCCGGCGGGCGCGGCAAGATCGGCGGGACGATCGTCGGCGCCTTCGTCATCGGCATCCTGTCCGACGGTCTCGTCATGATGGGCGTCAGTTCCTTCTGGCAGATCGTCATCAAGGGCCTTGTCATCATCGCCGCCGTCGTGGTCGATCAGTTCCAGCGCCGCATGCAGCAGCGCATTGCCCTGCAGAGCCAGGCGGCAATGGGAGGATGATCATGCCGGACAAAAAACTGAAAGGCGGACTGATCGGTTGCGGCTTCTTCGCCCACAATCACCTCCATGCATGGGCTGAGATCGAAGGCGCCGAAATCGCCGCCTTGTGCGACCGTGACGAAAAGCGGCTTGAAGAAGCCAGCCAAAAATTCGGCATCGCCAATCTCTATACTGATGCAGCGGAGATGCTCGCAAGCGAGGCGCTGGATTTCGTCGATATCGCCACGACCGTCGCCACGCATCGTCCGCTTGTCGAACTAGCGGCAAAGAAGGGTGTGGCCGTCATCTGCCAGAAGCCTTTCGCACAAACGCTTGAGGATGCGCAGGCCATGGTCAACGCCTGCAAGGCTGCCGGTGTGCCGCTCATGGTGCACGAGAATTTCCGCTGGCAATCACCGATAAGGGCGGTGCGCGCGGTGCTTGATGCCGGTAAGCTGGGAGAGGTCTTCTGGGGCCGGGTCTCGTTTCGCTCCGCCTATGATGTGTTTTCCGGCCAGCCCTATCTGGCCACTGAAGAGCGCTTCATCATCCAGGATCTCGGCATCCATATCCTCGACATCGCCCGCTTTCTGTTCGGTGATGTCACGCATATCAGCGCCGCCACCCGCAGGGTCAACACGAACATTCGCGGCGAGGACGTCGCCACCATCCTGCTGGCGCACGAAAACGGCGCGACCAGCATCTGCGACTGCAGCTATGCGACGCATCTGCCCGAGGAGCTTTTTCCGCAAACGCTTGTCGAGATCGACGGTAGCAGGGGAACGCTGCGTCTTGGCGCAAACTATCAGATGATCGTTCATGCCGATGGCCATACGCAAACGTTCGATGTGTCGCCCAAACTCCACGACTGGGCGAACCGGCCCTGGCACAATATCCAGGAAAGCGTGTTCAACATCGAGCGGCACTGGACCGCTTGCCTCAAGGGAGGTCAACAGCCGGAAACCTCCGGCGCGGACAATCTGAAAACCATGGCGCTGGTCTTCGCGGCTTATGAATCCGCGGCCGCCAATCTGGAAGCCATCGACGTGAGGCTGATGGCATGATGTCCGTCCGCCCGAGTGAAGCAATTGCACTCTACGGCACGGAAGAACCGCCGCAGTCATTCCGAACGCTTCGCGCAGGCGGCTTGTCCGCAGAACTGGTCGATGGGAATCTCCGTTATGTCAGGTTTCGCGGCCACGAGGTTCTGCGCGCCATATCCTATGTGGTGCGTGACGAGAACTGGGGCACCTATGCCCCTAATATAAGCAGCCTCACCATCGATGAGGAGCCGGACCGCTTCACAGTGCGCTACCGCGCCGATTGCGTCGCTCTCACATATGAGGCCTTCATCGCGGGACATGCGGATGGACAGCTCGTCTTCGAAGCCATCGCAACGCCCGCCAAGGATTTCACCACCAACCGCTGCGGCTTTTGTGTTCTGCATCCCATCATCAGTGTCGCCGGTCAGCCGGTGACGGTGGAGCATAATGACGGGTCGTCGCAGGAAACCGTCTTTCCCGATCTGATCGACCCATGGCAGCCCTTTAGGGATATTCGCGCTCTGACGCACCGGGTCGCGCAAGGAATCACCGCCAGTTGCGGCTTTGCCGGCGACACCTTCGAGATGGAGGATCAGCGCAACTGGTCCGACGCCTCCTACAAGACCTATGTTCGACCGCTGGCCCTGCCTTGGCCCTATGTGATGCCGGCGGGCCAGCCAAACCGCCAGGCTGTCAATTTGCGGATTACGGCGCACGAGAATGCAAAAGCCGCTCCCTCGCGCGATGGTCCTGTGAGGATCGAAACCGGCGAGGCTGCACCCGCACGAAAGCATCCCGAAATCGGTTTGCTGATTGATCCTTCCGAGCTTGCCGCAGCGAATGACAGAATTGATGTGCTGCGAGGTCTCGCCCCGCAATTCCTGCTCCTGCATTTCGATCCGGCCACAGGACACGGAGCAAGCGAATTAGCCGCCTTCGCTCGTTTGCAGCGGGACAGCCTGCTTCCGGTCACGCTGGAATATGTGGTTGCCTGTAAGGGCGATCTGGCGAAGGAATTCTCTGGGCTTGCCGAGATGGTGCACGATGCGGGCCTCAATCTCACAGCGCTCGCCGTCTGCCCCGCCGTCGACCGCCAATCGACGCCGCCGGGAAGCCAATGGCCGCCCTGCCCGCCTCTCGCCGATATCTACAAGGCGGCGCGCCTGATATTTCCGGATGTGCCCCTCGGCGGCGGCATGTTCAGCTATTTCACCGAGCTTAACCGCAAGCGTCCGCCGGTGGATCTGCTCGATTTCGTCACCCACGGCACCAACGCAATCGTCCATGCCGCCGGCGATACCAGCGTCATGGAAACGCTGGAGGCGCTGCCGGATATCTTCCGCTCGGCCCGCGCCATCATCGGTCCTGACAAGCCCCATCGCCTCGGCCTGTGCTCCATTGCAATGCGGCAGAACCCCTATGGCGCCCATACGATGGAAAACCCGCTCGACCGGCGCATTGCCATGGCGCGAACCGACCCGCGCCAGTGGGGGCTTTTTGCCGCCGCGTGGACGCTTGGGTTTGCCGCACGCGTCGCCGATCACGACATAGCGTCTGTCGTTCCCGCGGCACTGACCGGCCCGCTCGGTATTCTCGGCGGCAACCGATCCGGAATACTACCGATCCATGCGGTGATCCGGGAGCTTTGCCGATTGTCCGGCAAGACCGCACCCGAATGTCGTTCGTCGGATGCGGCGCGCGTGCTCGCGCTTGCAGCCAATGAAAGCGACCGCGGCCAAACACTGCTTATGGCCAATATCACCCCTGTGGCTCAGGAGGTGGAAATCAGCAATGATCAGGGCTCGAAGCCGGTCTCCATATCGGTGCTCAACGCAGAAAATTTTGGCGCCACGTTTGATGATGCTGAACAAGATTGCGGGACAAATCGTCTGCCGCTGCCACCCTATGCTGTGGCGCGTATCAGGTTTTGAAAACACAGGACAGGGCTATAAGCCATGCCAGCCAGTGTTTATATGATCTGATGATTCATATGGATTGATTCCCAACGGGTTCTCTTGTCGAGGAGGCCGTCGACCCAATGACACAGCACGATGAACGCATAGTCCGGCGAAAGCTCTCCGACGAAGTCTTCGATCGCCTGCGCGATCTGATCGCCGGCGGCGAACTTGGGCCGGGCGATCTCATGCCGTCGGAACGCGATCTCATGGAGCGTTTCGGCGTCGGCAGGCCAGCCATCCGAGAGGCTATGCAGGCGCTGCACAATATGGGGCTGATCGTGGTATCCCATGGCGAGCGGGCCAGGGTCGGCGAACTCACCGCCCGCACCATGTTCAAGCAGATCGACGTGGTGGCGAGAATGCTGATCTCGACCACACCGGAAACGCTCGACCATCTCAAAGAGACACGGCGTTTCTACGAGCGCGGCCTGGTTCGTCTGGCCGCAGAGCGCGCTGGTGACGCGGATATCGGGGAACTGGAGGAAATCCTGGCGCGCCAGGAAAGCCATTTCGGCGATCAGCATTTGTTCATCGCCGATGACATCGCCTTTCATCGCAGGATAGCGGCCATATCAGGCAATCCAATGCTGGAAGCCTTGAGCGAATCCATGCTCCACTGGCTCTTCGAATACCATACAGAGATGCTGATCTGGACGGGCAAGGAAAAGATAACGCTGCACGAGCATACAGCCATCCTCGACTGCATCCGGCAAAGGGACGCCGATGCCGCTGAAAAAGCCATGATCGTCCATATTGATCGCTCCGGAGAGCTTTACGCCTATCCTCCACAGGGTAAGAGATAAGGACCTGAGGCTTCATCTACCTGTTACATCAGACTTCTACAGTTTGAAAACGCTCTAAACTGGGAGCATTTTTGATGTTGAGGATAGCCAAATGAACGAACACCTTTCACAGCAAGCCCTGTTCAGGACAAGCCAGCTGGAAGAAGCCGACAGCGCGCCGCGCAATCCGACCGACAACCCGACCATGGGAGAGATCATAGCCAAGCGGTTTTCGCGGCGCGGCTTTCTCCAGGGTTCGCTTGCGGTTTCCGCTATCGCGGCGACGGTCAGCCCGCTGGCGCTCCTGGCTGCGGGCGACGCCAAGGCCGAGGGTAACGGCTCCGCCTTCTCCTTCAAGGAGGTCGAAGCCGGCGTTGATGCCAAGCATCACGTCGCGGACGGCTATGACGCCGATATTCTCCTCCGCTGGGGCGATCCGCTTTTCGCGGATGCGCCGCAATTCGATCCGGCCAAGCAGACGGCCGAGGCGCAAGCCCGCCAGTTCGGCTACAACAATGATTATGTCGGCTACATCCCTCTCGACGGCTCCCCCACCCATGGCCTTCTCGTCGTCAACCATGAATATACCAACCCGCATCTGATGTTCCCGGGCATTGTCACCGTCGCCGATGGCAAGATCGTGCAGAAGCCGCTCACCAAAGAGCAGGTCGACATCGAGATGGCCGCCCATGGCGGCACGATCGTCGAAATCGAGAAGGTCGACGGCAAATGGCGGCCGGTGCTGGGCAGCAAGTACAATCGCCGCATCACCGTCAACACGGAAATGCAGATCTCCGGTCCCGCTGCCGGTAGCGACCGCCTCAAGACCAGTGCGGACGCGACCGGCACGAAGGTCTTCGGCACCGTCAACAATTGCGCCGGCGGCGTAACGCCCTGGAATACCTACATCATGGCCGAGGAAAACATCCACGGCTATTTCAGCGGCAAACTGCCGGAAGGTCATCGCGAAGCCGCCAATTATGAGCGTCTTGGCATTCCCGAAGGTGCTTATGAGTGGGCCAATTTTTATGACCGCTTCGACCTTTCCAAGGACCCTAACGAGGCCAATCGCTTCGGCTGGGTCGTTGAAGTGGATGCGCTTGATCCCAATGCCGTGCCGAAGAAGCGCACCGCGCTTGGCCGCGTCAAGCACGAAGGCGCGGAATCCATTGTCAGCAAGGACGGCCGTGTCGTGTTCTATCTCGGCGATGACGAACGCTTCGATTATGTCTACAAGTTCGTGACGTCAGGAAAGTTCAATCCTGACGACCGCGCAGCCAACATGAACCTGCTCGATGAAGGCACGCTCTATGTTGCCAAATTCTCCGACGACGGCACGGTCGAATGGATGCCGCTGGTCTTCGGTCAGGGCCCGTTGACGGCTGCAAACGGCTTCGAAAATCAGGCGGACGTGCTGATCGAAACCCGCCGCTCCGCCGATCTTCTCGGCGCCACCAAGATGGACCGTCCCGAGGACATCCAGCCCAACGGCGTGACCGGCACCGTCTATGTCATGCTGACCAACAACACCAAGCGCACCGCCGAACAGGTCGATGCCGCCAATCCGCGTGCCAAGAACGCCTTCGGTCACATCATCGAGATCATGGAAGCCGATGGCGACTTCGCGGCGACCAAAGGCAAATGGGAAGTGCTGCTGAAATGCGGCGATCCCTCGATTGCCGATGTCGGCGCGACCTTCTCGACCGAGACGACGAAGAACGGCTGGTTCGGCATGCCGGACAATTGCGCGGTGGATGCGGCTGGCCGTCTGTGGGTTTCCACCGACGGCAACAGCAACAAGGCAACCGGACGTACGGATGGCCTGTGGGCCGTCGATACGCAGGGCGAGGCCCGCGCCACGTCGAAGCTGTTCTTCCGCGTGCCTGTCGGCGCCGAGATGTGTGGCCCGCTCTTCACGCCGGATGACGAAACCGCGTTCGTTGCGGTTCAGCATCCCGCGGATGGCGGCGAGGATTGGGATGGCCACGGCCGCCCATCCTATTATGAAGACCTCTCCACGCGCTGGCCGGATTTCCGCGACGACATGCCTGTGCGCCCGTCGGTTGTGGCCATCACCAGGCAGGGCGGCGGCAAAATCGCCGTTTAAGGCTGCTTCACGTTTTATGCGCTCCCGCCCTGCGGGGGCGCACTCCCGGCTTGGGGTCAGAAGCGGGAGTTTGCGACGATTCGCCGGTTCTCCTCGGGATCCGGCGCAATGCCGGGAATAATGTCCACCGCGACGCTGGTTCTTCGTAACCAGGCGGCAATCTCATGTCCCGGCCGGAAGGCATCGGATTTGAGCCACACGATCCGCCGGCCAACCTCGTGGTTGCCCGTCATCGGATGCTGTGGCCAACCATTGCCTTCCTTGGGCGCAGTGACGGCCACCCGTTTTGCCTCACGGCGGGCAAGTTGCAGCATATCCGTCGAAATGTTGTCGTCGAACAGGATGATTTCGGCTGCCTGCAGCGCCCTTACCGCTTTCAGCGGCAAAAGCTCCGCGTCATGCGACCTCACTTCGACGATCGTCATATGTGCCGCCTCCGGGCGGCTGCCCCCGGATGACAGCTCTTCGAGAAAAAGCCGCTCGTCGCTGCGGGAAGGCCCTTGTTCCGCGGCAAAGGCACGATCGACGAAACGTTCCCAGAATCGCCGCCTGCCCTCGCCCGGCGCGAGCCGCTCGACCACCGCCCTGCGCAATCGTTGCGCCAAGTCGGCCCAGGCAGAAAGGGATTGCGGCAGCATGGCTTCGATCCTGCGGCGGATCGCCTGTGCCAGAATTGGGGCCGCGCCATCGGTCGAGATGCTGACCACCGCCGGCGACCGGCTGACGATCGAGCCGAACTGGAACTGGCAATAGGCTGGCTTGTCGATGACGTTGAAGGGAACGCCCGCCGCCCTCGCAGCGCTGGCGAAGGTGGCAGCCTCATCATCATTCGCCGCATCCGCGATCGCAAAGGCGAACGCTGGCCAGTCAGCCTGCAGCCAAGGAGAGTTACGATGCACAATCTTGCCGGAACCCTGCACGGCCAGAAGCCCGGTCATCTCTTCACTCAAATCATCTGTCGCATGAACCACCACCCTTGCGCCGCTCATCACCAGCAGCTCCGCCTTCCAGGCAGCCGCCGCTGACCCGCCGGCAATCAGCGCTCGTTTTCCCTTCAGCGATATGAACAGCGGGAGGACGGAAAGCGGGGCGATCCTGGCCCCATCGTTGGCCGTTCTATTCTGCAGCCTGAATCCGATGTTTTCGATGACGCGCATCCAGTATCTCCCTGATTTCGGAGCGGCATGACCCGCAATTGGTTCCGGCCCTGAGCGTCGCGCCGACCTCCTCGACCGAGCCGCACCCGCCATCGATGGCCGCCGTGATCTGGTTGACGCCGATGGAAAAGCACGAGCAGACGATAGCGCCGGGATTCGGCTGATCCATGCCGGGCCGCCCGGCCATCACCGCGATGCGGCGGCGGGCTTCACTATGCGTGAGCCCAAGCTGTGTCACGGCCCAGCTGCGCGAAACGGCCACAGGCCCCCGCGCGGCATAAAAGGCAAGCACAAGCCTGACGCCTTCGAAAAAGGCGACGCGCCTGTCCCCTGTCTCCCGGTCGAAATAGGCGAGCGCGCAAAGCGCATCCGGCAGCTGCCAGGTCTTGCGGCACCAGGCTTCCCAGCTTTCCGGCGCTTCGGCAAAAGCGCATTCCATGCGGAAACCATGCTCGACCTTGGCAAAGGCGAAGTAGTCCGCGCAACCCGGTGCCGGACGGGCCGCCGACACCGCGAAGCCATAGAACTGCGCCCTGTAGGGTTCGACCGATACCGCCACATGCTTCAGCGCCGGCTGGCCCGACGTCGAATCGGTCACGGACGGCACCAGCGCATCGACGCGCCCTCTGGAGGCGAATTGATCCGTCCAGTGCATCGGCACGAACACCGCGCTCCGCGATTGCCGGCCGGTGATCAGCGCACGGACGTGCACTTCGCCATAAGGGCTGGCGATACGCACCAGCGCGGCGTCGGCAATGCCAAGCGCCTTGGCATCCGCCGGATTGATCTCGGCGAAGGGTTCGGCAAAATGGGCGGACAATCGGGCGCTTTTGCCCGTTCGGGTCATCGTGTGCCACTGGTCGCGGATACGGCCGGTGTTGAGGACGAGCGGAAAATCCGGATTGGTGCGTTCCGTTGCGGCGGATTGAACTGCGATGAAGCGCGCTTTGCGATCCGACGTATAGAAACCGCCATTGCCGAAGAAGCGGAAAGTGCCCCCAGGGCAAAGGGGGGTGTTCTGGGCTGGAACTGGCCATTGAAACGGCTTCAACCCATTATAGTCGGCGCCCGAGATTCCTGTATATCCTCCGATATCGAAATCCCGCTCCCCCTCATTTTCAAAACCCGACAGCGCGGCGTGTTCAGCAAAAATCTCCGCCGGGTTCTCGTAGGCAAAGGCTTTCCCGAACCCCATCCGCGTCGCAACACCACCGATAATGCGCCAGTCGGCCCGCGCCTCGCCGGGCGAATCCAGGAACGGCCGCTGGCGGGAAATCCGCCGTTCCGAATTGGTGACCGTGCCGTCCTTTTCGCCCCAGCCCGCAGCCGGCAGCAGCACATGCGCATAACGGGTCGTGTCGGTGTCGCGCATAATGTCGGAAACGACGACGAAGGGACAATTGCGGATCGCATCGGCTACGCCATCTGCATCAGGCATGGAGACCACGGGATTGGTACCCATGATCCAGAGCGCCTTGATCCGCCCATCAGCCACCGCCCTGAACATGTCGACCGCCTTGAGGCCGGGTTTTTCAGCGATGACGGGCGCATTCCAGAAACGTCGTACCCGCTCACGATGGGTTGGATTTTCGATTTCCATATGGGCGGCAAGCATGTTGGCGAGCCCTCCCACTTCTCGCCCGCCCATGGCGTTCGGCTGGCCAGTGAGCGAAAACGGCCCCGTGCCGGGCCGTCCGATGCGCCCGGTCGCCAGGTGGCAGTTGATGATGGCATTTACCTTGTTCGTCCCTGACGAGGACTGGTTGACGCCTTGACTGTAGCAGGTGACAACCTTCTCCGTGGTCTCGAATAGCCGGTAGAAAGCTTCGATTTCCTCAGACGAAAGCCCGGTGAGCGAAGGGATATCAGCCTCGCCCATCTGCGCGGCCGCGAGCGCCTCGGCAAATCCGTTGGCATGATCGCGGATGAAATCGTCATCCAGCGCCGAGGTGCGGGCGAGATACGCCAGCAGGCCATTGAACAAGGCCACATCGCCATCCGGGCGAACGCCCAAATGCATGTCGGCGATATCGCAGGTCATGGTGCGCCTGGGATCGATGAGCACCACCTTCATCTCAGGCCGCTTCTCCCTGGCGGCGGCAATCCGCTGATAGAGAACCGGATGGCACCAGGCTAGATTGGAGCCGGTCAGGATAACAAGATCGGCCTGCTCCAGATCCTCATAGACGCCCGGCACCGTATCCGCGCCGAAAGCCCGCCGGTGCCCGGCCACCGACGAGGCCATGCACAGCCGCGAATTGGTATCGATATTGGCCGAGCCGATGAAGCCTTTCATCAGCTTGTTTGCCACATAATAATCCTCGGTTAGCAATTGACCCGAGACATAGAAGGCGATGGAATCCGGCCCATGCTCCGCGATCGCTGCGGAGAATTTGCGAGCCACGAGGTCGAGTGCTTCGTCCCACCCGACACGTTTGCCGAAAACCTCGGGATAAAGCAGCCGCCCTTCGAGATCGAGCGTTTCGGCAAGCGCCGAGCCCTTCGAACAGAGCCGCCCGAAATTGGCCGGATGCTCAGGGTCGCCGCGTACGCTCACAGCGCCATCTCCGGCAACACTTGCTATGACGCCGCAGCCAACGCCGCAATAGGGGCAGGTCGTCTTGGTTTCCACCATTATTCCGCCGCCGTCAGCATCAGGCTTTCCAGCGCGATGGAGAGCTTGCCCCCCTCGTTCCTCACCGGAATCGTCCGTACCTTCCCCTCATCCGCGCCTTGCGCCTTGCCGGTCTCCAGCGAAATCACCCAATTGTGCAGCGGACAGGTGACGGCGCGGCCATGGACGATGCCCTGACTCAGCGGCCCGCCCTTGTGCGGGCAATGATCCTCGATGGCGAAAACATCATTCTCCGCCGTGCGGAACACCGCGATCTTGCCCTGCGGCGTCTTCACGCAGCGCGCGCCGCGCACCGGGATGTCCGAGAGTTCGCCGATCTCAATCCAGTTCATATCCATCTTCCTCATTCCGCAGCCTGGCTGTATTCCACCGTCGCCATCGGCTTGAATTCGTGTTTGTCCTTGCCCGAGACACGCTCGGACCAGGGATCGACCTGGGCGAATTTCTGGGAGAAGACGAAACGCTCGTAGTAAGCCTTGCGTTTTTCATGATCCTGCACGATCTGGCGGCGGATCTCGTCCAGGCCGACGCGCTTGGCCCATTTGTAGATGCGCTCGAGATAGCGGCCCTGCTCGCGATACATCTGCGTCAGCGCAACAATATGCTCCAGCGCCTCGTCCTCGGTCTTCACCAGGCCGAGCACCTCGGTGCCCTTGATGTCGAGGCCCGCCGCGCCTGCGAAATGGATTTCGAAGCCCGAATCCACGCAGATCACGCCGATGTCCTTGCAGGTCGCTTCGGCGCAATTGCGCGGGCAACCCGAAACCGCCAGCTTCAGCTTGGCGGGCGTCCACGAACCCCACATGAACTTCTCGATGCGAATGCCGAGGCCGGTGGAATCCTGCGTGCCGAAGCGGCACCAGTCGGAGCCGACACAGGTCTTCACTGTTCGCAGGCCCTTGGCATAAGCCTGCCCGGAGACGAAGCCGGCCTGGCCGAGATCCGCCCAGACCGCCGGCAGATCCTCCTTTTCGATACCAAGCAGGTCGATGCGCTGGCCGCCCGTCACCTTGACCATCGGCACGTTGAACTTGTCGACCACATCGGCGATGGCGCGCAATTCCTTCGCGTTTGTCACACCGCCCCACATGCGCGGCACGACGGAATAGGTGCCGTCCTTCTGGATGTTGGCATGAACGCGCTCATTGATGAAGCGCGACTGGTAATCGTCGGCATATTCATCCGGCCAGTCGCAGACGAGATAATAGTTCAATGCGGGGCGGCACTTGGCGCAACCGCAGGAGGTCTTCCATTCAAGTTCCTGCATGACGGCTGGAATAGTCTTGAGCCCCTTGGCCTTGATCAGCCGGCGCACATCGTCATGGCCGAGATCCGTACAGGTGCACATCGGCGTGACGGCGGCGGGGTTGTAGCTGTCGCCAAGCGTCAGTTTCATGAGCTGTTCGACCAGCCCCGTGCACGATCCGCATGAGGCGGACGCCTTGGTATGTGCGCGGACATCGTCGAGCGAGGTCAGGCCCTTTTCATTGATCGTGCCGACGATCTTGCTCTTGCATACGCCGTTACAGCCACAGATTTCCGCATCATCCGGCAAGGCTGCAACGGCCGCCATAGGGTCCAGGGGGGATCCACCCTGATAGGCCTGGCCGAAGATAAGTGTGTCGCGCATTTCGGAAACGTCGGTTCCCTTGCGCAACATGTCGAAAAACCACGCGCCATCACCGGTTTCGCCATAGAGCACGGCGCCGAGGATACGGTTTTCCTTCAGCACCAGCCGCTTGTAGATGCCGGCGCTCGCATCGCGCAGCACAATTTCCTGCCGATCCTCGGCATCGGCGAAATCGCCGGCGGAATAAAGGCTGACGCCGGTGACCTTGAGCTGCGTCGCCGTTTCCACAGGACGGAAGGCTGCGTCCTGCTTGAGCAGCGTCTTCGCAGCCACCTTGGCCATGTCGTAAAGCGGCGCCACGAGACCGTAGCAGATGCGCTCATGCTCGACACACTCGCCGATGGCGAGAATGTCGGGATCGGAGGATACCATCTGGTCGTTGACGACGATGCCGCGCTCGACATAAAGGCTTGCATCATTGGCGATGCGCACCTCGGGACGGATGCCGACCGCCATCACCACGAGGTCCGCCGGGTAAACGGTGCCGTCATCCAGCAGGACGCCTTCGACATGGCTCTGCCCCAGAATGGCCTGGGTCTGCGCCTTGCAATGGACCTTGATGCCGCGCCCCTCCAGATCCTTTTGCAGGAGGTAGCCCGCCGCCGGATCGAGCTGGCGCTCCATCAAATGTCCCATGAGGTGAAGCACGACCACCTCCATGCCGTGAAGCCGCAGCGCCGCCGCCGCCTCCAGGCCCAGAAGCCCGCCGCCGATAACCACCGCTTTGGCGTTGGGCTTGCCCGCCGCCTCCACCATGGCGTTGACGTCGTCGAGGTCGCGGAAGGCGCGCACGCCGGGGAGATCCTTACCCACGATGGGGATGATGAAGGGAGCGGAGCCGGTGGCCACCACGAGCTTGTCATAGGGCGTGTCGCCTTTCGCGGTGACGATGATCTTGGCCTTGCGGTCGATCTTCGTCACCGTCTCGCCGAAGCGGCAGTTCACATTGTGCGATGCATACCAATCGGCATCATGCGTGACGATCTGCTCATAAGTCTTTTCACCCGCCAGCACCGGCGACAGCATGATGCGGTTGTAATTGCCGCGCGGCTCGGCTCCGAAGAGTGTTATGTCGAAGCTGCCGGGCGCGGCCTCGAAAAGACATTCGAGCATACGCCCGGACGCCATGCCGGCACCGATAATGACGAGTTTTTCTGCCATATTTCCAAGTCCTTTGATATTAAGCCGCCACCGGGGAGCCGGGGTGCTGTTGGCGCTGCATTTGCTTGACCGACACATGCATCCAGACGAGAGACGCCGCGACGATTGCGAACAGCAGCATGAAGCAGCTGGACCAAAGGCCGGTCATGTCCTTGAGGAGGCCGAAGACGATCGGAAGGATGAAGCCGCCCAGGCCGCCCATCATGCCGACGATGCCGCCGACCGCGCCGATGCTTTCGGGATAGTAGGCGGGAATGTGCTTGTAGACCGCTGCCTTGCCCAGGCTCATGACGAAGCCGAGAACGAAGATGACGATGATGAAAACGACCGGCGAAATGCTGGCGGCCGGAAGCGACAGGATGAGCGTTGCCACCGCCGACACCGCGAACATGGCGTACATCACACCGCGCGCGCCCTTCTTGTCCGAAAGCATGCCGCCATAGGCGCGGAAGATGCTGCCGGGAATGGAGTAAGCGGCGGCGATCATGCCGGCGACTTCCAGATGGAATCCGTAGACGCCGACCAGATAACGGGGCAGCCACAGCGACAGGGCCACGAAGCCGCCGAAAGCAAAGAAATAATAAAGCGAGAAGCGCCAGACCTGAACGTTCCTGAGCGGCGCGAATTCCTGGGCAAGGGTCTTGGGCGCGACGCGGCCTGAGCGACGGTCGCGAAATGCCGGGTCATCGGTGGTCGTAAACCAGAAGATGATGGCCATGACCACGAGCGCGGCCGCCCATATTTCCGCCACTGCCTGCCATCCCCATGCGATCAGCACGAAGGGCGCGACGAATTTGGTGACGGCTGCGCCGACATTGCCCGCGCCGAAAATACCGAGCGCGGTGCCCTGCTTCCGCGGCGGAAAGAATGGCGCGACATAGGCGACGCCGACCGCGAAGGACCCGCCCGCCAGGCCGACGCCAAGTCCGGCAAGCAGCATCTGGGGATAGGTCGTGGCATAGGAGAGCAGAAAGGTCGCCACCGCCGCCGCCAGCATGGTGAGTGTATAGACCAGACGGCCGCCATAGCGGCTCGTCCATATGCCGAGCACGATGCGTATGACGGAGCCGGTCAATATGGGCGTGCCGACCAGCAATCCGAATTGCGCTTCGGTAAGTCCAAGATCCTGTTTGATGCGAACGCCGATAATCGCGAAGATCGTCCAGACCGCGAAGCAGACCGTGAAAGCGAGCGTCGAGATCCACAAGGCCTTGGCCGCCTCGTCAGCCGGTATCGACTCTAAGTCCTGAGAATTGGTCATGCGCAGGTTTCCCTTTAAGCGTGGAATTCGGGCATAAAAAAACGTCGCGGAGGAATTCGCGTCCGGGCTTGGGAGTCCCCGGGGAGCAAAAACCTTGCGACGTCATTGTCCTTGGCGACCGCCTGTAGGGCGTTCGGCCTCGCCCCCATCGCCGTTGATCGGGGCATTTTTAGAAGAAGCAAGTCACGTGCCAGTTTTCCATAGAGGCTTTAAGTGCTTGAATATTCTGGAAACTTCTAGGAAAATCGAGGTTGCATTAAAAATAAGCAGTATTGTTTTAGCTTATTTTATAGGCCGTTGACTGCGGGGCAACTGGACGCTGCCGATTCATTGAGCAGGTGCAGCATCGGAGATTTGGTGTTCATTCCAGGCTTGCCGACGTCCATCGCCGCCGCCCCGCTGGACGGCTCGTCTTTTGGCGGAATCCCAGGGCGCCCCCTGCGCCCTGCAGCATTCCATCAAAAAAATACTCTAAACCTCCTGCGGCGCGGTAACCCGCCGCCCCTTGACGGGGAAGCTCGCGACATAGTCCTCGATCTTCGCGGGATCGAAGGCGTGGCCGTCGATGAAGCCCGCCTCGACTGTCAATCCGATTTCATCGCCTCCCAAGGCCCGGCGGTAAAGATCGGGCCGGCAGGCGGATGCCGCCGCCTCGGCGCCTTTGCTGGAAAAGGCGCTCTGTCCCCAGCGGATCATCTGGCTGTAGATCCAGAGCGCATGGCTTGGGCGCGGGCAGTTGGCGTGACCGGCGTGGAAGACGAAATAATCCTTGATGACGCGCTGCCTGCCCTGCGGGTCGATGGTGAATTGACCGGCAAGCACGCGTCGCAGAATATCGACCGGTGCCGCCACATAGCGCGGATCGGCGAGCGCTTCCGCGAGCGCGGGATGGTTTTCCGGCTGATCGCACCAGCGCGCGGCGGCATCGAGCGCCACGATCAGCCGCGACACCGTTTCGGGGTTGGTTTCGGCCCATTGCGGACGCATGCCCAACACTTTTTCCGGGGCCGACGGCCATATGTCCCGCTTGGTAGCCACGATGCAGCCGACGCCGCGCTCCGTGGCGACCATGTTCCACGGCGCGCCGACGCAGAAACCGTCGATTGCCCCCGCTGCAAGCGCATCGGAGGTAAGCGGCGGCGGCACCACAACCAGCCGCACATCGCTGTCTGGATCGATGCCGCCCGCGGCAAGCCAGTAGCGGAATTCGTAATTATGCGAGGAGAACGGGTAAGTGACGGCGAGGGTGGGCAGCGGTTCGCCCCTCTCCTTCATGCGGCGGATAACCCGTTCCAGGGCCCGTGCGCATTCAAGGGCATTCTCGGGCTCGGCGAGGCCGCCTTCCGCCTGCATGCGGGCATTAAGCCGCGTCGAAAGCGTGATGGCATTGCCGCCGCGTCCGAGTGAATACGGCGCAATGGTCGCAGAGGGGTTCGACCCGAGCCCCAGCATGGATGCGACCGGCATCGGTGACAACATATGGGCGACATCGAATTGGCGAAATGCAAGCCGGTCGCGGACATTCGCCCAGGACACGTCCTTGACCAGATCGAGCGTTATGCCTTCCCGGTGGGCAAAACCGAATTCAGTAGCCGCGACCAGGACCGCGCTATCCACCAGTGGAATGAAGCCGGCGCGCACGGTGCGCGCTCCCTCGCTTGCGATCTTGCCCGGCAGCGGCATCCCCTGCCCCGCCGCATCGAATATCATGTTCATTTCGGCCTTCCCATCATCGCATGAGCAATCCGGCTGCGGTCACGACGCTTTGGGCAATTTCCGCCAGCTTCTTCTTCTCGTTCATAGCGGTCTGGCGCAAAAGCGCGAACGCCTCTTCTTCCGAAAGGCCGCGCATCCGCATCAAGATGCCCTTGGCGCGCTCGACGATCTTTCGCTCCTCCAATGCCGATTTCGCGTCCGCCAATTCGCGCCGAAGCCGGCTGAACGCATTGAAGCGGCTGACCGCGACATCGAGAATCGGCTTGACGCGCTCCTTCTTGAGCCCATCGACGATATAGGCGGAAACCCCCGCCTCCATGGCGGCCTCGATCGCCGCTGAATCCGCCCGGTCCACGAACATGGCAATCGGCCGGCTCAACGTGCGCGTCAGCTGGAAGAGGTGCTCCATCATATCGCGGTTGGGATTTTCGATATCGATGACGATGACATCGGGCTGCAGCGTCTCAATGATGCGCGCGACGCCATGCACCTCATGGATCACGGTCACTTTCGAATGGCCGGCCTCGCGCAATCCCTCCTCGATAATCGAGGACCGGATGACGTTCTCGTCGATCACCAGGATGGTCAGGTCGCGATGCATCATGGCGCATTCTTGCCGTAGCGCGCCCGATTTCGCAATGCAATAATGCTAATATATTTTGCAAATTATGATTTGCCTATAATATAGGCAGTATTCTTTCGAATCGCCCAAATCATGACCCCACACATGATCAGGCCGCAGGGCGCGCGGTCCCGCCGTCGATCCGGTCGCCTTTCTCATCGAAAAGATGCAGGCGCTCCGGATTGAACCGAACATGCACGTGCTCGCCGCTTGCCGGCATTTTTCGCTCGAGCGAAAATGCCTTGATCTGCGTGCCCTCGAGCCGCAGATGCAGGATAGTCCCGAAGCCGGTCGGCTCCACAAGCTCGACCGTCGCAGGGATGCCGCCGCCATCGCTCTGGTCCAGGAGGATATGCTCGGGGCGCACGCCGACGGTTATGGGAGCGCCCTCGGCGACGCGACAGGCTTGGGAAAGCGGAATGGCGGTGCCGTCGGCGAGCACGGCCTCGACCGCCCCGCCGGACTGCCGATAGTGAGCCTCGAAAACATTCATCGCCGGCGATCCTATGAAGCCCGCGACGAACAGATTGGCCGGTCGGTCGTAAAGATCGAGCGGGCTTCCCACCTGCTGGACGATGCCGCCATTCATGGCCACGATGCGGTCGGCCAGCGTCATCGCCTCGATCTGGTCATGGGTGAGCGTCGATTTTCCACAGCCGGAGGGGCCAACGAGAACGACGAACTCGCCATCGCTATGTCGAGATCGACGCCGTGGAGGACGTTGAAATCGCCGTAGGCCTTGCGGATATCTTCAATATGGATGGATGCCATGGGATAACTCCGTCAGCCGACCCCCCGCCCCCCGAGTTGGGTAGTTGGGCGAGACCGCTGCAATAGTGGAGCGCCACGCGATCAATCAAGCAAATAACATTATAAACAAGTTTGCTTATTTAAGTCCTGCTTAACTTGTCCGGAAATTCTCTGCTAGAATAAATCCTTCATATGCTTATGGTAACCGCATCGTACAGAAACTTTACTTATGGCAGAACGCGATGAAATGGACTTCACCTATAGCAATTCAGGCCCATGATGTTTATCACAGCATCTCCGGCACTAAAGATGCAGAAATTTTCATTCTTGGAAACTGGTGTCTTTTCAAGCATGAAAACCTCAACACTACGATCATGGCGTGCCTTCTAAGCTATGACGGCAATGTTGATCTGGCAGAACGCGCACGGCTTCATTTTATTGAAGCCGTGCGTTCTGCCGGAATTCTGGTATGCGACGGAGAACAGCCGCAGACAGATGCCATGCGAAGGGCAGCGTGAGCCCGGCCGGTTTAGCGGCCGTCGTCATGGGGTGATCTGATCGACCTTGGTGGACGCCGCGTTCCCTTATTGCGCCAGCCAGGTCGAGATGATCGGCACGTAGGTGACGAGCATAAGGAAAGCGAACAAGGCCAGATACATGCTGACCGCTTGCCTGGTGAAATCGCCTACCTGCACCTTGGCGATATTGCAGACCATCAGCATGACCGTTCCGACCGGTGGCGTCAGCGTGCCGATGGAAAGATTGACGATGGTGATGATGCCGAAATGCACCGGATCGATCCCCAGCGCCTTGACGGTCGGAAGAAGCAGCGGCACCAGCACGATCATCAGCGCGGTTCCCTCGATCAGCATACCTAGGAATAGAAACACCACATTGACCGCCAGCAGGAAAATATAAGGATTTTCCGTCAGCGGCGAGATGAACTGCACCAGCGCCTGCCCGGCCTGTTCGAGCGAAAAGACCCAGGCGAGCGCCGATGAAGCCATGATGACCAGCATCACCGATGCGGTGGATTTGGCGGTTTCGACGACTGAATCCACGACATGCGAAATCCGCATTTCGCGATAGACGAAGAAGCCGATGATCAGCACCAGCGTCACCCCCACCGCTCCGGCTTCCGTCGGCGTGAAGATGTTCAGGCGAATACCGCCCAGAATGGCGAGAACCAGCACGACGGCCGGCCATGCGGAGGCCAGCGTGGCGCCGATTTCCTTGCCCGAAAGCTTGTGCTCGCGGCTTGGCTTGTATCCGCGCCGAACCGAGGTGGCGTAGGCGGCGAACATGAGAAGCACTGCGCCGACAATACCGGGCAGGATGCCGGCCATGAACATCTTGCCGATCGAAACATCGGCGATGAGGCCATAGATGATAAGAGCAATGCCCGGCGGAATGATCGGTGTGATCAACGAGCCGGCCGCCGTGACCGCACAGGCAAATGCGCGATTGTAGCCGCGCTTTTCCATCTCCGGCACCATCATGCGGGTCAACATCGCGCTATCGGCAAGATTGGAAGCGCTGATGCCGCCCATCAGCGTTGAAACCATAATATTGGTCAGCGCCATGCCGCCGCGCATGCGCCCGACAAGGAGATCGGCGACCCTGATCATGCGCTCGGCAATGCCGGTGTGCGACATCACGGTTCCCAGCATGATGAAGAACGGAATAGCCAGCAGCGATACGTTCTGCGCCGGGCTGATGAAGCGCTGGACGGCAATCGCGATAGGCATCGGGTTGAAGAAGGTGAAATAAGCGAAGACTGCGACGAGAATGCCGACATAAAGCCGCATGTTCAAAGCGAACAAAGCCAGCATCACCAGCACGATTATGGTCAGGTTCATTTCGCCTCCCCGGAGAAGGCGGCGCGAACATCCTTATAAGCGCTCACACCCATATAAAGAGCGATCGCCACGAAACCGACAGGCACGGCAATGTCGATCCAGTAATAGGAAATACGCAAAATGCTTGTGACCTTGAATTTGGCCGCAACGGCAAGCTTGTAGCCCGCATAGGCGACGTAAAGCAGGAAAATGCTGGTCAGGATGGAAATGGCCCCGTTGAAAACGGCACGGGCCTTTTTGGGCAACAAATCCACCAGCAAGGGAATCGTCAGATGCTGGTTGCCGCGTTCAGCGGAAATGGCGCCGAGCATGACGATCCAGATCATCAAAAGACCGGCGATTTCCTCGGTCCATTGCAAGGGCTGGTTGACCCAGTAGCGCATGACGACGGCGACATTGAACATTGCCAGGAGCCCGAAAAGCGGCACGGCGGCCAGCCAATCGACAAGTTTTCCAATGAATTTCATGAGATTCCCTCAAGCTTGGCAGCTTGCAGTCGCCATGCCGCGGGATTTCCCGCGGCATGGCGACATGTCCGGTGTGATTACTTCAGCTCAGCCTGGATTTTCTCATAAAGGCCCGGCGACCATTCCGGGAACTGGGTGTAGACCTTGTCGGCAAGCGCCTTGAAGGCGGCGCGATCGACATCGATGACCTCGACGCCAGCCGACTTCATCTTCTCGATCATCTCATTGTCTTTTTCGGTCGTCAGCTTCTGGCTGTAGAGCCCTGCGTCATAGGCCGTCTCATGGATGAGCTTTAGCTGATCTTCCGGAAGCTGGGAGAAGAATGCTTCGCCGCCGACAATCAGCGCGACATTTGTCAGATAACCGATCTTGCTGAGAAACTTGGCCTCTTCCTGGAATTTCTGGCCGTACAGAACCGAAATCGGGTTTTCGACGCCGTCGATAACGCCCTGCGCCAGCGCCGGAAATGTTTCGCCGAGCGGCATTGGCGTCGGCGTCGCGCCCATGGCCTCGAACGACTTGATCTGCATGACATTGTTCGGCACGCGGATCTTCATTCCCTTGAGGTCATCAGGTGTGCGAACCGGTTTTTTGGTTATGAGCTGGCGTACGCCGTAGAGATAGTTGGGCATCACAATATGGATACCCTTTGCCTTCAGCTCTTCCGTCTTCTGCTTGAACCAGGGACCGTCATAAACTTTGAAAAGCTTTGCCGGATCGTCGGTCAGGAACGGACCGTAGAGGACACTCAGATCAGGATCATATTCGGCAAGAAAGCCGACATCGGAAATGGTCACCACATTGAGGCCCATCATGGCCTGCTCGGTGACGTCCTTCTTCGAGCCGAGTTGCGAGCTGGGATAAAGCTCCAGCGTGATTTCGCCATTGCTACGCTTGGCGAGATTGTCCTTCCAGTAATGCATGACCTCGTCGAAGGGTTCGCCGGGATTGTTTTCATAGGCGACCTTGATGGTCACATTGGCGGCAAGCGCCGCCATGCTGGCTGCCAGCACCATGCCTGCGGCGATCATGCCTGTGATGAGTCTCTTCATAGTTACCTCCCTTAAAGACAGATGTTGGCCTTGCGGCCGATTTCCTTCGCCAACATTCCGGATATCCAACCCGAAGCGGCAGCGTTGATTTTCAGACCCTCTCGATGACGATCTTCAGGACGTCATTGCGATTGGCATCCCAATAGGGCAGCGCTTCTTCCGCCTCCGTGAACGGGAATATTTTCGAGATCAGGCTGTCGGCCTCGGGCCCGAGTTTTTCCAGATGGCTGATAACCGCTTCGAAATCGGCAAGCGTCGCATTGCGCGAGCCCATGATGTCGAGCTCCTTCAGATTGAAGAACTGCGTCTGATAGGTCACCGGCGCCTTGGAATAGCCGACATAGACGACGCGTCCGGCAAAACAGGCGAGATCGACGGCTTGCGTGAACGTAATTGGCAGACCGACCGCCTCCAAGGCGATATCCACCCCATCGCCGGCGGTGAGTTCCGTCACCGTCTCCACAACATGGTCGCCGCTTGTCAGCACATGCGCCGCCCCGAGCCGCAGGGCGAGTTCGCGTTTCTCCGCGCTTGGATCGATGGCGATCACCTTTGCGCCGCGCGCAACGGCGCCGATCAGCACGCCCATGCCGATCATGCCGCACCCGAGCACCGCGACCGTATCACCTGATCCGACACGGCCGCGCGCAACCGCATGAAAGCCGACCGACAGCGGCTCGACCAGCGCCAGATGGCGCGGTTCAAGCGTGTCGTTGAGGATCAGCTTTTCGGCGGGCAGCACGATCTCATCGGCCAGCCCACCATTTTGCTGCACGCCAAGCGTCTTGTTATAACGGCATGCATTGAGCCGCCCCTTCCGGCAGGCCGTGCATTCACCGCAATTGGTGTAGGGCAGAACGATGACGCGGCGTCCAGCCGCATATCGGGTGGCATCGACCCCCGCGCCGGTCTCCATGATCTCGCCGCCGATCTCATGTCCGGGAATGCGCGGCAGCTGCACCAGCGGATTGAGCCCCTTGAACGTATTCAGATCGCTGCCGCACAATCCGACATGGCGCACCCGCACCCGGACGTGATCCGGCAGCAGGGGCACCTCGTCGATTTCAGCGAAGCGCGTTACATTCTCGCTCTCGATACGCAGAGCCTTGATCATCAAAATATTCCTGTCGATTTGGGATAATCAGGTTACGGCGCCGACCTGCCAGGGCACGAATTCATTGTCGCCATAATCATAGACCTCGCTCACGGTCTTTTCGCCGGAGGCAACCGCGATGATGTGCTCGAAGATGCGGGTGCCGGATTCCTCGATGGTCTCTTCGCCCGTGACGATCCCGCCGCAATTCAGATCCATGTCTTCCTTCATGTGCTCGTACATTTCGGAATTCGTGGCGATCTTGATGCAGGGTGCCGGCTTGAAACCGGAAACAGAGCCCCGGCCCGTCGTGAAACAGATGACGTTGCACCCGCCCGCCACCTGTCCCGTAACCGCCACGGGATCGTAGCCCGGCGTGTCCATGAAGACGAATCCCGGCTCCGTCACGGTTTCCGCGAATTCATAGACCGCCTTGAGCGGCATGGAGCCGCCCTTGGCGACCGCGCCCAGCGATTTTTCCAGAATGGTGGTAAGGCCGCCCAGCTTGTTGCCGTGCGAGGGATTGTTGTTGAGCTCATCGCCATTGCGCGCGGTGTAATCGCGCCACCAGTCGATCCGCTGCAACAGCTTTTCCGCCACCGCCGGGGTCGCCGCGCGCCGCGTCAAAAGATGTTCCGCGCCATAGATTTCAGGCGTTTCCGCAAGAACAGTCGTGCCGCCATTGCGCACGATCAGATCGGATGCATACCCCAGAGCCGGATTGGCGGAAATGCCGGAATAGCCGTCCGAGCCGCCGCATTCGAGCGCCACTTTCAGCTTCGACAGCGGCTGCTTGGTGCGCACCGCTGAATTGACCAGCGGCAGCATCTCCTTGATCTCGGCAATGGCCGCATCGATGGTCTTGCGGGTACCGCCATGCTGCTGGATCGTCATGGTGCGCAAGCGGTCGCCTTCTTCCATGCGATAATGTGCAAGGATCGGCGCGATCTGGTTGGTTTCGCAGCCAAGCCCGATCAACAGCACACCACCGAAATTCGGATGCTTGGCATAGCCCTGGATGGTGCGCGTCAAAAGGCGATATCCCTCGGATTTGGTGTTGAGCGCGCAGCCGCTCCCATGGGTCAGCGCGACCACGCCATCGACATTGGGAAACCCATCCAGACCGCCCATGCGGTTGAAATAATCGGCGATATAGCGCGACACCGTGGCCGAGCAGTTCACCGAGGAAATCACGCCGATGAAGTTGCGCGTTCCCACGCCGCCCGCGCCGCGATCAAAGCCCATGAAATGGCGCCGCTCGGTTTGCGGCAGCATCCCGCGCTCCTCGATATCGACGGAGAACTGATGCTCATGCTCGGAAGGCAGCATGGCGAGATTGTGCAAATGCACATGCTCGCCCGGTGCGATCTCCTGGGTGGCGACGCCGATGATCTGGCCGTATTTCAGGACATGCCCACCCTGAGGGATGGCGCGGATCGCAACCTTGTGCCCGCGTCCGATGAACTCGCGCGCGTTGATCCCCTCAAGCCCGATGGATCCGCCGGCGCGTACCGGTGCCCGCGCCATGGCCACATCATCCGACGGATGCAGCAGGATAACGGGTGCAATCTCCATTGCGGCGGAATCGTGAGCAACAATATCATTCATGCGTCGGACCTCACTTCCAAATCCTCATTCCGAGGCTCATTGTCCATCCAGCGCCGCTTGGATCGCTCCAGATGTGTCGTCATGGCTGCCTGAGCCAGAAGCGGATCCCTCGCTTCCAGCGCCGCATAGACCATCTCATGTTCGGCCAGGGCGGATACCCAGGTGTCGCTATTCTCGAAACGGCTTCTGATTTGTGACGTCAAGGGGCTGTGCCGCTCATCGAACAGATCGCGCACGACGCGCGTCAGCACAGAATTTCCGGCCTGTTCGGCAATCACCAGGTGAAACTGCCGGTCAAGCTCCATCGCCTTGCGATCAGCGCCTATATTGGCGCGCATCGCATCAAGCGTCGCACGAAGCTGGGCCCGCGCGTCACCCGTCATCCGGGCGCAAGCCAGACCGACGAGACTGCCCTCGATGACCTGCCGCGCCTGCATGATCTCAAGCGGACTTTCGCCGATGGAGATGCCCTGCAACGCCGCCCGCGTTTCAGGCTCAAGGGTCACATAAATACCCGATCCCATGCGAATTTCGACATTGCCGGCGATCTCGAGCGCAATCAGCGCTTCGCGCAGCGAGGGACGAGACACGCCGAGTTGCTGTGCCAGTTCGCGCTCGGCGGGCAGCCTGCTTCCAGCTGGAAACCGACCGTCACGGATCAGATGCCGGATCCTGTCGGCAATCTGCTGATAAAGCCTGCGCGGCTCTCCTGCACCGGTATGCTCGTTCATTGAACCTCCCAAATTGGCCTTACCATATTTGTGAGGCAGGTGAATGGCAATACGCTTAAAACTGCGGCAAATCGCGCCATTTGTGCGCAGGGAGGTTATTCGCCGCCCCTGAATCCGTATTTTTGGCTTGACCAATTTATCAAACAACACCTATTTGCTTCCATAAATTCGGGAGGACGTCATGTACGAAAAGCCAGCGATTCTGCAGTTCGGCACCAGCCGTTTTCTGTTGGCCCATGCCGATTTCTTTGTATCGGAAGGGCTTTCCCGGAATGAGGCTATCGGCACCATCGCCGTCGTGCAGACAACATCCAATCCGCAAAGCGCCCGGCGGATCGCCGCGCTGAATGAAGGCATGGGCTATCCGGTCATTATCCGCGGCCTGATCGATGGCAGACCGACCGAGATAGAACACCGCGCACAAGGCGTAAGTGCTGCCTATTCGGCCCAGGATGACTGGCCGGCGATTCTTGAGCTTGGCGCAACGGTGGAGGTGATCCTCTCCAACACCGGCGACAAGGGTTACGAGCTCGATGCAGGCGACGACAGTTCACTGCTCGCCCATCCGGACGCCTTGCCGAAGAGTTTTCCGGCCAAGCTGCTGGTCCTTCTGCATCATCGCTGGAAGAAAAATCCGGAAATGCCCCTTTCCATCTTTCCCTGCGAACTGGTTTCGCGCAATGGCGACATGCTGCGCTCGATCCTGACTGGTCTGCCGCGGGACTGGAAACTATCGGACAATTTTATCCAATGGCTCGAAAGCGTATGTATTTTCGCCAACAGCCTGGTTGACCGCATCGTGTCCGAACCCATTGAACCGGTGGGCGCGGTAGCCGAGCCATACGCACTATGGGCGATCGAAAACGCAGAAGGACTGACCCTTCCCTGCACTCATCCCGATATCGTCTTGACGAATGATCTGGCGCGCTATGAGCGCCTGAAGCTCCATCTGCTTAATCTCGGCCATAGCTTTATTGCGGAGCAGTGGCTCAAGGGTAATCGCCCGAAAGATGAGACCGTATTGGAGGCGATGCAGGACGAAGCGATCCGCACCCGGCTGGAAGCCGTCTGGCGCGAAGAGGTGCTGCCGGTCTTTGCGGCGGACGGCCTTGGCCTGGAAGCGGAAGCCTATGTCGTTTCCGTGCGCGAACGTTTTCTCAATCCGTTCCTCAAGCACCGCATCGCGGACATCGCATCCAATCATGAAGAAAAGAAGCTGCGGCGTTTCGCACCGATCATCGCCCGCGCGACGGAGCTTGACCTGGATCTGCAGCAGCGCCAGTTAAACGCGGCTATCGGCTAGCGGCCGGTCCACAGGCTGGGGCCACAAGCTGGCGTGGTTGCCACCATGCCTGAATGCCTGGCCTGGAAGATGATAAAGACGATCTGCGGGCAATTACCGCAGCACTAGTCAATCGTTTCTGGCTGCGATTGCGGGAAAACCTTTGTCAAAATACCTATTGCCGAAACCGCCACGGAGATGTGTCTCCGTGGCTTGGGTTTATGTGGTGGCGCTGATCGTCTTTGAAACTACCTCGAAAGACGCTTCAGTATCGTGTGCGCGAAACTCTAGAACTTTCCGATAACATTGATGAAGACGCCCTTGTCGTCGAGGGTGAGGTCCCTGAGGTCATCGGAGAAGACGCCAAAATTGTAGCCGGCGCCGACCTTGAAATTTTCGCCGACATGGCGATAGACAGCGACGAGCGCGCCGTAGTCGGTGGTTTTCGCCTCGGGCATGTGCATGACGCGGCCCTCCAGCAGCGCATCCCAGTTTCTGACCACATGCAGGTCGGCGCGAACGATGCCGAGATGGGCGGAAGACGAATACCATTCGGAGAAGCTCTCGCGGTCGCCGTCGAGGAGTCTCTCGCGGACCTGGCCGTAGCGCATGCCGTATTTGCCGCCAATCGACAGCCAGGGCATCAGATCGTAGGTGAAGTCGGCCGACAGGATATGACTGCGCTGCGCCGGGCCGTATTCGGCGCCGGTGATGGCGCTGACCTGGTCCTTGCCTGGCAGATCATAGACCCAGCTGTATTTGAACAGCGCGTTGAGGCGGTCGTTGTCGACGGGGCGATAGGCATAGCCGAGGGAGGCATCGACATAATCGCCGTCGCGGAACGACGTTTCGCCGGAGGTATCGGAGAGCACCGCATCGAGATTGACGAGCAGGCGCCAGTCCTCGCTGGTCTTCCAGGAGAGGCCGGTGGCGAACAGATAGGTGTTGCGGTCGCGGCTGCCGTCGTCGGACTCCTCGAACCGCGCCTCGCCGCGCATGCGGGCGTTGATGCCGCGCTCCTCATCCTTGTAGCCTAGAGAAAGCGAAATCGCCTTGCGGTCGAAGTCGGCGCGCTCGAGCCCGGTACCCGGATCGATGCTGTCGTCCTCGATCGTGCCGGCCTCGAAGCCGCCATCGACGGTCCACATCGCATCCGGGGTATAGACGACACCGTAGGTCTTGGTCAGCGAGTTCCTGCGGCCGAACAGATCGTAATTGTTCTCCGCATAGGTCGACAGCGTGTCGTCGAGCTTGCGGCGCATGCCAAGCACGATGGTGCCCAGGTCATTGCCGTCGAGATCATAGCTGCGATCGAGGTCGAAGCCGCGGTCGGGATCGAGCCGGTAGCCGAAATAGTAATTGTCGGCCTCCGTTGGCGCATAGTTGATGGCAGCGAGACCGCCCACACCGCTATTGCCGTAGGACAACTCGCCTTCCAGGCCGATTGTCTCGGTCAGCTGGTATTTCGAGCCTACGCCGATGCGGTCATTACGCCTGATATCGCCGTCGCGCGACAGCGTGCCCTGGCCGAAGACGTAATATTCCTGGTCGGCGTCGGGGGCATAGGTGAGCCGGGCGCCGGCATCGAGCCTTTCACCATCATAGCCGCCCTTGCCGGAGCGGACGGCGATGGGCGAGCGCAATTCGGTATAGGAGATTCCGAAGGACGCCTTCCAATATTCATTGAGCTGATGGCTAACAGTCGCCTCACCCTTGCGCTTGGTGCGCCCGCCCGTCTCACGGCCGTAGAAGTCGTCGTAATCACGCCCCTCGTGGAAGTCGTCATAGGTGAGCTTGAGGTCGGTATCTTCGGTCAGTTCGAGGTCGGCATGCGCGCCAAAGATGCGCTGGTCCACGGCGATTTGATCTGCAAGCGTCGAGAAACCGGCCTGCTTTTCCTCGTAATAGCCGCCGACGGTTCCCTTGATGCCGCTTTTGCTGATGTCCTCCAGATCGACCTGACCTTTGGTGCGCCAGGCCGTCGCCGCGCGGTTGCGCGAGCCCGTGGTGGCGACATCGCTCAAGGTCAGTCCGCCATCGGCAGAGCGCGACGTGCCGAAGCCCGGTCCCTTGGAATGCGAGACTTCCGCTTCGAGGAAGGTCTTTTCCGAATGGCGGATGGTGATGTCGGCGCCGAGCGCCTGCTGGTCGGCAACGCCGGTGGTCTCGCTCATGCCCGTGACACCGACACGGACCTTATCGTCTAACCAATGCTGGGCGCGGCCGCCATAGACATAGCCGTCCACGTCGCCGGCCGTCGGCGTATATTCGTACTGGGCGATGAGATAGACCCGGTTACCGCCGAGCGCTCCTTCCCGTATCGCCGAGCCGGTGCCGGTCGACGATGACAGCGGGCGCTTGAGGATGATCACGCCCTGTAGATAGTCGAACGTATAATCCTCGCCATAGACGAGCGTCTTGCGCTCCAGCACCTGGCCAGTCACCTGGTCGCGCACCTCCACGCTCAGCGTCTCCGAGCCGGTGGTGATGTCCTGGCGCTTGAGGAAATAGGCCGAGCCGCCGGTGCCAAGGAATTCGTCGCGCTGCGGCAGCGTATCGGGCTGGGCAGCATAGACGTTGACCTCCGTCTGGCGTTCGCCGAACGAGGTCACCGCCTCGGAACGGTAGACACCGCTCGCACCATAAAGCGCACGTTCCGAATGCATGAACTCCGTGCCGGTCACGGACGCCTTGTAATTGCCCCACATCACATGGCTGTCACCACGATCGAGCCTGACATAGAACTTGCCGTTGGTCGGCGCGTCCTCAAGAATGGTCGAGTCGTCGCCATAGACCGGATAATAGGCGTCGGGATCGATGCGGCGAAGCAGGCTGCGCGGATCCCGGTCATCTAGGCCGCGGAACATATCCTTGATGTCGCTTTCGCGGGTATCGGCCGCGGCGGTCAGCAGATATCTGCCCTTGATCTTGCCCTTCACGTAGAAGGCAAGCCGCCCCTTGGTGTAGACCTTGTCGTACTCGCCGGGACGAACGGCTTCGATATTGTCGTCGCCCATGCGCTTGCCCACGGTCAGATCGGCAAGCCCGACATAGAACCAGTCATTGTCGGGAATGTTGACCCGGCGACTGAAGTCGAGTGCACTGCCCTTCATCGAACCCAGAACCGCGACGTCGACATCGTGATCGCCGGGCGGCAGGATGCGCTGCACCACGAAGGCCTGATTGCGGTCGAGCGGCACGATGCCGTCCAGCGCGCGCACCTGATAGCCCTCGGGCACGTTGCGGCCATAGACCGTCACCGCCCCGCCATGGACCTTTATATTGCGCGAGCCGGTATTGTCTTCGCCCATCCCGGGCGCCGGGGCATCGGTGATCCTGGTGTCTTCCTCCGGAAGCTCCTTGTCCGTGCGCGCGATAGCGCGCGGCAGCGTCTCGTCATAGCGGCCCTCGCCATCATAGACGCGCAGCACATATTTGAACCGAGTCTCGTCCTTTTCCGTCTCGGGCATCACCCAACCGGCCTCGCCGTTTACGGCGACAGGAATGACGCTCACAGGTTTGCCGGTCAAAGCCTCGTCGGCCTCGAAGATGCGGATCTCGGAGCGCGCGATGAAAGCCGGATAGTTTGCGGTGGCGAGGAAGCGCACCGGTTCGCCGACATTATAGGCGCGGCGCACCGGCACGGTGGAGACGTTGAGGATCGGCCTTGCGTCGAGCCCGTCGAACTTGACCTGAATATCGACGGCGGCGAGGCCGACATCGGTCTTGCGTTGTTGATTGGCTGGACGCCGATGGTCGGTTTTCGACGCAGCCAGGGACGCCGGCTTTTCGGTCGCTTTCCTCGCCGCATCGTTGCTCTCCACAACCGGCTCACCATCGACGCTGATCGAGAACGGGATGTCCCCGCCCTCACCCGGCCGCTCCTCTTCGACATTGGGCGCTATGACGACATTGCGCACGGCGCTATTGTCCAGCACCTGGCCGCGCAACGGCGCATCCTGGGCCGAAGCGCCGATCGTCGCCGCATGCACCACCGCCAGGGCGCAACCCGCCAGAAGCAGATTGCGCTGTTGGCCAATCACATGACGGAAGGCAGACGAACGCAATATCGAACTCTGGATGATCGTTCTCATTGGACTGCCTCCACGCGGGTCTCGATGTTGAGTTCGTACCGACCCCTGACCGACCTCCATCGTTGCGAGATGTCCTCCTCGATCGCCTTGATACGCCGGCGGGCAAGTTCCGCGTCAGAGGTCGCCCCGTAGCCGATGCGCAGCGTCGATGGCTCGCCCTCGAGCGCCTTGATCAGCTGCTCGATGCCTTCCTGCCATTGCCGTTTGAGAATAGCGGCGCCCGGCTCGAACGCCGCATCCATCAGGTCGAGGCGCACCACGCGACCAATGGAGGCCCCGAAGTTCAACGTCGACATCTTGCCGGCAGTCAGGCGGATGACGCGCGGGTTCTCCGTGGTCAACCGGTAGCCGGCCGGCAGTGTGCGCGGGTCGAGCTTCATGATGAAGTTGGTACCGATGCGGCTGTCCGGCAGGTCGGCGCAGGCGACGTGGAAGCGGCCATGCCGGTCCGTCGTCACCAGCGAACCCCGGACCGTGGCGATACGCACGCCCGGCAGGCCCGGCTCGCCCTGATCCTGATAGCCATTGCGGTTCAGATCGTCGAACACCTTGCCGACGATGTCGCCGCAATCGAACACCGGTTCGATCATGATCTCGATGTCGGCGCGGGCTTCCGGCGCCAGCAGACCGCCGTCGAGGCCGTTGACCGCCGCCTTGTTGGTGTGCTTGCCCGGACCAGCCGAACTCAATGCCAGCATCTGCAGCCGGATGATCACCTCGGCATTGGGGCCGAGCGCCACATTGTCGAAGCGCACCTTTTGGCCGACCACGACGGGTGTCGCCGCCACGCCGTCGATCATCGCCGACCCGTCGATGAAGCGGAAGCCTGAGGGAATAATGTCGGTGACAACAACCGTGCCGGCATTGCGGCTGGAATGGTTGGTTACCTTGATGGTGAACGGCGCCTTCTCGCCCCGCTTGATCTGGCGCAGCCCGGCCTGCTTGACGATGGAGATGTCGGAGGGCTCCACTGCGGGCATCGTCACCTTCGAGGTCGAGGTGTTGGACGGTACCGGAGTACCCCCGACGTTGCCCTTGGCGGTCGCCGCATTCACGATGCCGTCGGTCACACCCGCGGCATTGTCTATGTCCTCCTGCGTCAGCGTGTAAGTGGCGGTGAAGGCTTGCGCCGCCCGAGCGGCCAAGGTCACGCTTGCCGGCGCAAAGGCCGACAGCGTCGCCGTCGCCGGCTTGCCGTTGAACGTCGGCCCGGCATCGACCGGCGCAACATCGCTGATCACCTGCCCGCCGGTGTTCGTCACCGTAAAGCTGTAGCTCATCGTATCGCCAAGGTTGGCATAGCCATTGCCATCAACATCGTTGAACGTGCCGGTCTTCTCGATCGTCAGGCGCGAGATTTCGACTGGCGGCACGACGACCGTGTCCGGCGGGCTTTCCAGCGTTGGAGCGGAGGGCGGCGTGCCAATGCCGGTGGCGGTGTTGGTTACCGAACCCGCCTCGATATCACTTTGCGTCGGCATATAGCTTGCCGTGAAGGTGAAGTCTGCACCCGGCGCAAGCGCCTGCGGCCCCTCGTTGAGAGTCACACCAGCATTGGCGAGCAGTGGATCGTTGACCGTGACGTTGGTCAACGTCACCGTGCCAGTGTTCTTCACCACGAAGGCGTAGGTAATCGTCTCTCCCGGATCGATGAGGTTGTTGCCGTTCTGGTCATTGAGCGTGCCTGTCTTGTCGATGGTAATGCCCGACGTCTGTTCAGGAGGCACCACTACATTGTCGGGCGGGCCTTCGAGCGGCGGGCCCGACGGTGGCGTGCCGGTCGGCGTCGCCGTGTTCTCCACCCGGCCGGCATCGATATGCGCTTGTCTTGGCGTGAAGGTCGCGGTGAAGGTGACGCTGCCGCCAGGCGCCAGCACCTGCGGGCCCGGCATCACCGACACGCCTGCATCGGTCAGCAGCGGATCGTTGACGGTGACCTCGCTCATTGTCACCGTGCCGGTGTTGCGCACCAGAAAGGAATAACTGATCGTCTCGCCAAGATCGATGAGATCGTCGCCGTCGAGATCGTTGAGCGTGCCTGATTTCTCGATGGTCAAGCCAGGCGTCTGTTCCGGCGGCACCACCACCGTGTCAGGCGGGCTTTCCACCGGCGGGCCGGAGGGCGGCGTGCCCGTGCCGGTCGCCGTATTCGACACCTGTCCGGCATCGATCTCACCTTGTGTTGGCGTGTAAGTCCCGTGGAAGGTGAAGCGGCCGCTTGGCGCCAACGTCTGCGGGCCTTCATTGACCGTCACCTTGGCGTCGTTTACCGTGACGGCGGTCAGCGTCACACTTCCGGTATTGGTGACCAGAAACGCATAGCTGATCGTCTCGCCTGGATCGATCAGTCCGTCGCCGTCGAGGTCGTTCAGCGTCCCCGTCTTGTCGATCATCAGTCCGGGCGTTTCGTCCGGCGGCACCACGACCGTGTCGGGCGGGCTTTCCTCTGGTGGACCGGAGGGCGGCGTACCCGTGCCGGTTGCCGTGTTCGACACAGAACCGGAATCGATCTCATCCTGCGTCGGCGTATAGGTCGCGGTGAAGGTGAACGACGCACCTGGCGCCAGCGTCTGCGGACCCTGGTCGAGCGCGACGTTGGCATTGGCCAGCAGTGGATCGCTGACCGTGACATTGGTCAGCGTCACTGCGCCGGTGTTGCGCACTAGGAACGAATAGCTCACCGTCTCACCCGGATCGAGCAGACCGTCGCTGTCGAGGTCGTTCAGCGTCCCCGTCTTGTTGATGGTCATGCCGGACGCCTGTTCCGGCGGTACCACGACCGTGTCTGGCGGGCTTTCCGTCGGCTGCCCGGAAGGCGGCGTGCCGACGCCGGTCGCCGTGTTCGACACCTCACCCGCATCGATCTCGGTCTGTGTTGGCGTGTAGCTGGCGTGGAAAGTGAAGCTGCCACCCGGCGCCAGCGTCTGCGGCGCCTCATCGACTGTCACCTTCGGATCGTTGACCGTGACATTGGTCAGCGTTACCGAGCCGGTGTTGCGGACAAGGAATGCGTAGCTGACGCTCTCGCCCGGATCGAGCAGGCCATCGCCGTCGAGGTCGTTCAGCGTCCCCGTCTTATCGATGGTCAGTCCGGGCGTCTGATCCGGCGGCACCACGACCGTATCGGGCGGACTTTCCGTCGGCGGACCCGACGGCGGCGTGCCGGTACCGGTCGCGGTGTTCGACACCTGCCCCGCATCGATCTCGGCCTGCGTTGGCGTATAGCTAGCGTGGAAAGTGAAGTTGCCACCCGGCGCCAGCGTCTGCGGTGCCTCATCGACCGTGATCTTCGGGTCGTTGACCGTGACATTGGTCAGCGTCACCGTGCCGGTGTTGGTGACCAGGAACGCATAACTGATCGTCTCGCCCGGATCAAGCAGACCGTCGCCGTCAAGATCGCTCAGAGCGCCCGTCTTGTCGATGGTCAGCCCAGGAACGCCCTGAACATCGGTGTCGCTCGCACTGTTGTTTGAGGTCTCTGTCTCAGTCACGCCGGCGGGAGCAGCAACCGTGGCGGTGTTCGTGAGGTCACCGGTGAAATCGGCCGGTACGCTCATCGCGAATTCATAGGTGAGCGAGGCGCCCACCGGCAGATCCGCCGTGGTGTCGATTGCGCCGGTGCCGCTTGCCGCGCCGCATACGGCCCCGGCAGTAACGTCGCCGCAGGTCCAGCTTGCCGTTGTAATGCCCGCGGGCAGCGGATCACTGACTTTAGCGCCGGTCACTGCAGCGGGACCGTTATTGGTGACGACGATGGAATAGGTGACGTTGCCGCCCGGCGCATAGGTGCTTGCGCCGTCATCCTTGGTGATCGCCAGGTCGGCGGGAAGCAACTGGATGTAATAGTCTTCCGTTTCGCCGTCAGATGCGATGGTGGCTGGCTCGGCGATATCGGAAGAATCCGTGGCTGCCCGCAAACGCATGTAACTTGTCGACTGAATTGCGTAGTCGCTTGGCACAATCCAGCTTAGCGTCACACTGCTGCTGCCCGCAGGGCAGTTTACAGTATCGGAACGCTCGCCAGCATCGAACACACCATTGCCGTTGAAATCGATCCATCCAGCGATGGCCGCCGGGCCCCGGCAGACAGCGCCGGTGATCTGATAGGTGGATCCGGGCGTGTTGGAGGGCATCGGTACATCGGCGTAGCCTGCGCCGAGCGGTCCAGTCGTCTTGCGCAGTGCATCGACATCTGGACCGCCAACCGCGTTATTTTCATTCTGGTCGGTTATAATGGCGCTGCCAAGACTAACGCCGAACCCGCGCGTCGCAAGATTGGCCGGATTATTGTAGTTCACGCCGGCAGTCGCCTGCCCTCCGCTCCACACGGGCTCCAGGATGTGACTGGCGACGCCATAGCTGGAAGGAACCGCCTCAGAATATTCAATGTCCAGCATCGCGCCAACGGCAATAGCTGAAACGCCGCCACCTTTCGCGATCACTCGCGCCGACGTGGCGCCCTCCAGATACCCTACCAGTGCTGGTCCGGCACGCCGCGCCGGGTTTGCGTCGTTCTGGCAAGCGGCAGCCGGTCCGGTGAAACGCACTTCGGAGCCGGAAATGGTAACCTGAGTGGATGCCCCGCACTGCGAAATCTGGTCGATCACGCGAAGCGTGCTACCACCTGGCAACTCAGCCCCGACATACTCGTTGGAGCCGCTGCTCTCCGCATCTGCAAAAACAAGGCCTCTAAGAGCAAGCGGGGCCCCGCCCAGGGTAGCCGTACAACTGAAATCGAACTCGACGGTCGCTCCTGACCCTGTCGCCAGTCCGATAGCCAGCGTGTTCGGGTTTGTCCCTCCCCCTGCCTGGTTCCCACCGATATTATATAGCTCGTCCAGGCCATCACCCTGCCAGCCACCGGGCCTGTAGACATTGAGAACAGCGGCCCCTGCCGTGTTTACGGCATTTGACAGCGTACAAGTGAGGTCCACCTGGTTGGCTGAAGTGGCTGGCGAACCAATATTGAAACTTTGTATGACAGAACGGCCCGAGAAGACATTTGTACCGGCAGTTCCCCAGGATACCCAGAAGATGCTGTTTTTATAGAGACCAGTGCCTCCGGTCGCCAACTGGGCATGTGCCGGAGCGGCAAATGCCATGATCGCGAGCCAGACAATTGCTGCACGCGCAAATTGGTCGGCGAAACGGCGCAAATAGTTGCACAGCAAGGCTGAATGAAGCATCGAACAGTACCCCCTCGGATGTGAAACCACCCAGTGAGCGCACTACCCTCGACTAACGCGACCAAAGCGATGCAGCTGATCTAAGTTTGCTGTCGCTTCAATGCCGCGACCTGGGCAGTTGAGCACGGGATAATCTCAACTGAGGGAGCTGTCTGATTTGCGGAGGGATGTATTTCAACATCCTATGGTTAATCAGCGTCTGGAAATTATTTTTTGCGTATGACGCTCGATGCGAGAATGAGCCCCGCGGTTATCGGCAACGTGTTCACAATGTGGCCTGGTGATCGCTATTTACGATTGCGGAAAATAAACGGCGTCGCGCCCCTGATCTTTTTCATTGCCGAGGTCAAATGGCTCTGGCTGGAAAAACCGCTGAGATAGGCCGCCTGCGCGATGGTCATGTCGCGCTCGGCAAGCAGCCTCTCGGCATGGGCAATGCGCAGATTCAGAAGATACCCATAGGGCGCCTGCCCGAAGGTCTGGGTGAAGGCGCTGATGAAATGACTTGAAGAAAGGCCGCAAACCTCCGCCAGATCGGCTACAGTGAGCTTCTTCGCGACATTCTCGCGCATGAACATCTGAACTTTTCTGGCATTGTAGCGTGAGAGCTCCGTCTTGGCTCTTGACGCGTATTTGCCATTCCCGCCCAATGCACTGCCGTGCAGATCCTGAGCGGAAATGCGCGATGCATGATTTGCCGATGTCACTTTGGATCGCCCCAATTGCTTCCATGGGACTGCAATATTGCCTTGCACTGCCCCGAATCCCAACCCGCACGACGAACAATGGGGGAGTGTGAACAAACTGTAAAGTGGTAAAAAAGCGGGGTGGCCTATCGGCTTCTGGCAAAAAAATCGTGACCTGGAAGATCTTGGCGATTTGCTATATTTGAAATAGTAAGGGACATTACGCAATAGCTTAAGGATGGGCTATACTATATTGAAATTCCATGATCTGTTGGTTCAACTTGGCGGGAGTAAACGGGAGAAGCATGCATGAATTATAGCAACCGCGCGGTTACCGATGTTCAGGTGTTCGGGCTGCGGCGTCATGAGGGTTTCGACGGCGCGACGGTAAGCGGTTCGATTCGGCTCCAGCTTTGTGCCCATGATGGGAATGAATTCGGACCCAGCGCCACGATCGAGCTCGCCATGGATCTGGCCGAGCGCTCAACGCTTCCGGAAATCGAGCGCCAGCTTTTGGCGGGCGCGCTGGGCGTTCTGGCTCGCCTTGCTGCTTTGTCCCCTGATGAGGCTTATGCTGAACTTCAGAAAAGCCAGATCAGGGAATATTTGCCCAAAGTGCCGTAAGCCGAGATTGTCAATATCCGTCCCGCGGCTACAAAAATCCCACCCGCTGAAGCGGATGGGATTTCTCTGTATTCTGGTATCAGGCGCAACATCTATGCGAGTGCGGCCTGGGATGCCTGAGTTCGGGCTGGAACCTGCAGCATCCGGTAGCCGATCAGCGCGGTCGTCAACGCGACACCACTTGCCGCCACGGAAATCCAGAAGCCGTTCCGGGCGCCATAGGCATCGATGACATAGCCGGAAGCGAAGGAGCCAATGGCCATTCCGATGCCGATGCCGGTCATCGCCCAGGTAATTCCCTCCGTCAGCTGTGAGGATGGCACCAGACGCTCGATCAGCCCGAAAGCGGTGATGAAGGTCGGCGAAATCGATGCGCCTGCGAGGAACAGCAGGAGCGCCATGCTCCAGATGCTGTCGGCTGCCAGGAGCGGCAGGGCTGTCAGCATCGCAACGACGATGGCGAACAGGAACTGCCGTGACAGTGGCATGGTCAGCCTGAGCGTGCCGAACACCAGCCCCACGAGCAGCGACCCTCCGGCATAACCGGCCAGGATGAAGCTTGCTGCGCCTTTATGGCCCAGTTCCTCGGAGAAGGCGATGACAGTGACTTCCGCCGTGCCGAACATCGTACCGATGGCGATCAGCGTGAAGGTCAGGATCTGCACTGCACCGAGCCTTATGGCCGAGCGCCCACCCCTGGCCTCGACCGGTTGAACCGGAGGCTCCGTGGATTTCTGCGCCACAAAGAGCGCCGTTCCGACGCCTAAGAACAGGGTTGCAAGAAGAGGCCCTGCCTCGGGGAAGAGAGCAACGCTCAGCCCGATGGAAAGCACCGAGCCCATCATATAGATCGCCTCGTCGAGGACGGATTCAAAGGCAAAGGCGGTGTGCAGCTTCGGCGTATCCCGGTAAAGCGCCGTCCAGCGCGCCCGCACCATGGCCGGCATGCTCGGCATGAGCCCTGCAATGAAGGCAAAGAGGAAAAGCAGCCAGTTCTGCCAGCCATAATGCGCGGCGAGGATCAGCCCTGTGAATGCCGCCACGGAGACGGATGTCACCGGGGTGAGGACACGGCTCTGGCCGTATCGGTCCACCAACCTCGAGATCTGTGGCGATACAATGGCGTTGGTGAGTGCGAAGGTGGCGGAAACGGCGCCCGCCAGCCAGTATTCACCATGGGTCTGCGACAGCATGGCCACCGTACCCATGGTGACCATTGCGAGCGGCAGGCGCGCCAGGAAACCGGCCGAGGCGAAAGCCTTGGATCCCGGCGCCTTGAAAATTTCTCGGTAAGGGTTGGACATTGACGGAGTCCTTGATTTCGGTTGCGCGCCTCTGATATACGAGGCGTATGTAAATTAGTTAATGGCATACGTTGCGTATGTCAATTACAATATACGCAGCGTATGTGAAAGAAAGAAAATGGCCCATAAACCACGCAGCGAGATGATCGCCGAAACCCGGGCAAAGCTGGTCGCCGCGGCCCGTCATGCGTTCGGCACAGCAGGTTATGCGGATGCATCGATGGACGATTTCACCGCCGCCGCCGGGCTGACGCGCGGCGCGCTCTATCATCATTTCGGGGACAAGAAGGGATTGCTGGAAGCCGTCATCGCCGAGATCGATGCGGAGATGGGGGCGCGGTTGCACATTGTCGCCGGAAACGCCCCCACCCGCTGGGAGGGCTTTGTCGCTGAGTGCATTGCCTATATCGAAATGGCGCTCGAGCCGGAGATCCAGCGCATCGTCCTGCGCGACGGACCGGCCGTTCTCGGCGACCCGTCGGCGTGGCCGAACCAGAACGCCTGCATCCGCTCCATGGCGGAAAATCTGCAGCGTCTGACCGAGGAGGGAACGATCGTGGCGACCGACCCTGAGGCGGTATCACGGCTCATCAATGGCGCCATGCTTCACGCCTCCTTGTGGATCGCCAACGCACCGGACCCGGAGGCGACGTCAAAGAAGGCCGTCCATGCGTTGAAGACCCTGCTGGAAGGACTTCTGGTGCGGAACCGGAGTCCCGGCTGAGGCCGCCTGCGGCTCGCCACAGGCAGTCCTTCAGCTTTGCTCAGGCGCCTGTCACTCTCCAGATCACATCGCCCACATCGTCGGCAACCAGCAATGAGCCGTCCGGCCCTATGGTGACGCCGACCGGCCGGCCGTAGGATGCCTTTTCATCCGGCGAGAGGAAGCCGGTGAGAATGTCGCGCGGCGGACCAGCCGGGCGTCCGTTTTCGAACGGTACGAAGACGATCCTGTAGCCGCTCAAGGTGCTGCGGTTCCATGAGCCGTGCTGCCCGATGACCATACCATCAGGAAAACCGGGCAACGTGCCGGCGGGCATCCAGCAAAGGCCGAGCGAGGCAGTATGCCCGCCCAGGGCGAAATCCGGCCTAATGGCTTTCGCGACCATGGCGGGATCCTGCGGCACGCGGTCGTCCACGATCTGGCCCCAGTAGCAGTAGGGCCATCCGTAGAACCCGCCGTCCTGAACCGATGTCAGGTAATCGGGCGGTGTCTCGTCTCCCAGGCCGTCGCGCTCGTTGACCACTGTCCACAACATGCCTGTCGTTGGTTCCCATGCCAGCCCTACGGGATTGCGTAGACCCGAGGCGAAGATGCGGCTCTTGCCGCTTTCCAGGTCCAGCTCGTGAATGGCCGCCCGGCCCTCCTCCGCTTCCATGCCCTCATCGGCGATATTGCTGAGCGAGCCGACGCCGATATAGAGCTTTTTGCCATCGGGGCTCGGCAAAAGGCTTCGTGTCCAGTGACCGCCGGGCTTGAGGCTGTTCAGCTTTCGTCCCTTGTCAGTGATGCGGGTGGCGCCGGCTTTATAGGGAAACGCCATCACGCCATCGGTATTGCCGACATAGAATGTGTCGCCCAGCTGCGCCATGCCGAAGGGCTGGTTCAGCCTGTCGAGGAACACTTCACGAGTTTCCGCCACGCCGTCGCGGTTGGTGTCACGCAACAGCGTGATCCGGTTGGGGCTTTCTCCCACGGCGCCCGCACGTTTCATCGTGCTGTACTGGGCGTAGTCGAACACCGACTTGATCCCACCCGGCGTGCTCAGCGCCTCGGCCGCCAATACGTCGCCATTCGGCAGGACATGGATCCAGCGCGGATGCTTCAGGCCAGCGGCGAAGGCGTTCACCTTGAGCCCTGGCGCGGCGATCGGCGTCTGCCCGTCGGCCCATCCTTTCGCGGTCGGCATCTTCAGTGTCGGAATGCCTTGCGGCTTTGCCTGCGGAATCGCTGGCGCGCTGCCGAAGGCAGGCGCCTTCGGCCCGTCTTTGCGGTGCCGCAAGAAGACCGCCATGTTCCCGATGACCGCTACGATGCGCGCGAAGATATCTGACAGACTCATAGTTCCCCCAAATCTGGATGCGCGCGCACTTTATACAAAAATTCCTTCAATGGAATGCAGGCTGCGGTCCTGTTTAAGCGATTGCCGTCCATTTCCACGATCGTATTTACAATGCTTCTCCCAATACCTAACTAGGGGCATCTGCAATACCGTTTCTGGAAAGCTCATGCTCCTCATCCGACCAGGCGAAATGTCGCAAGCGCTTGTCGAAACGCTCGTGCACGAGTTCTATGGTCGCATCCGCGACGATGTCGTCCTGGCCTCGATCTTCGAGCGGCGGATCGGGCACCGCTGGAGCGAACACCTGGCCACCATGGTCGATTTCTGGTCCTCCATCGCGCTGGCGAGCGGCCGCTACAGCGGCAGGCCGCACGCGGCGCATCATGATCTTGGTTTGACGCCCGAGCACTTCCAGCGCTGGCTGGCGCTGTTCGAGGCGACCGTGAACGATGTCTGCGAAGGGCAGCCCGCAGCCTTCTTCATCGACCGCGCCCACCGCATCGCCGACAGCCTGCAAATCGGCCTGAATATCGGGCCCAACGCATTGCCCCTGCCGCCGGCTGGAGCAAAAACAGGGGGCTAAAGCTCTTCACGGCTTGCACGCGGTCCGCTCTGCTTTGCGGTTGCCGGCGCGAATACGGATATCGCTTTGGGGTGAACCTTGAAATGTGCCGGTGTGGATGTGACAATTTCGCCGTCTGTATTGACCGGCATCGGCTTTCGCGTTTCGATATCGAATTCGACGCATCTGGCGGTGCGGACCTCGTTCCAGGCTCCATGGGTGCCCGAGCGAAAAGAGCGCAGCATCAGGGCCAGTTTCCAGAGATTGTTCATCTCAAGACTGTAGAGATCGAGATGGCCATCATCGATCTGCGCGGTTTCCTCGACGACGTTACCGCCGCCATAATGCCGGCCGTTGCCGACGGCGATCTGGTAGGTCTCGACCTCGATCGTCGTACCCTTCTCTTTAATCGTGGCGCGAAAACGGCTGGCCCTGGCCATGACCTTGATAGCCGCCAAGGCGTAGCCGAACCTGCCGAAACGCTTTTTCAGCGCAGGATCGAGGCCTTGCGCAAGCTCGGTGCTGAGCCCCATGCTGGCAACGTTGAAGAAAGCATGCCCGTTGACCGTGCCGACATCGATCCGGCGTTGGTGGCCCTGCACGATCACGTCGGCGGCCTGCAACAGGTCCATCGGGATGTGAAGCGTGCGCGCAAGGTCGTTCGCCGTTCCCATCGGCATGATGCCCATCGGCAGACCGCTTTCCATGACCGCGACCGCCGCCGAAGAAACCGAGCCGTCCCCGCCGCACAGGATGATGAGATCGGCGCTGTGACGAAGCCGCACAATATCACGCGCAATGTCCGGCAACGCCTCGAACGGTTCGACGGTCACCGTCATGCCGCCGCTCTTGAGCCGCTCGATGACGGGTGCAGCCGATTCCTGGCCGCGTCGTGCCTTGGGATTGACGAGAAGAAGCGCGCGTCTGGTGATGATTTCATTCCTTCGGTGCAGGCAGGATCAGGTGCTCGGAGAGGCACTATATAGGTGCACCTTGCCTCGTATTTCCACCATTTGCCTCTGATTCATCCTCGAATCATCGCAATCCAGGCGGCAAAAAATAGAAGATTCCATCGATCCCGCCTTTTCCGACCGCTGAAGAGCCCTGCGGGCGGGCGGCCGCAGACTGTTAATGCATCAAAAAATCGGCGCGCATGTCACACAGGCAGATCCTCGCTCGTCATGATATCGTCACCAACACAAGGAAACGAACCATGACAACCAAGCTTGATCCTTTCGCCGCCTCCCCCTCGCTCATGAAGAGCTGGACTGCCACATCGATTGCCATTACCGCAGGCCTGGAGTCCAGCCTCATCGAGCTCGTGAAGATCCGTGCTTCCCAGATAAATGCCTGCGCCAATTGCATCCATATGCACACCGCGGAGGCCCGCGCGAAGGGAGAGACCGAACAGCGCATCTACCTCTTGTCGGCCTGGCGCGAGGCGCCTTGCTATAGCGCCCGAGAGCGCGCTGCTCTCGGCTGGACAGAGGCCCTGACGCGTCTTTCCGAAGGCCATACGCATGAAGCCGCCTACGAGGCCCTGAAGGCGCAGTTCACAGAGGAGGAGCAGGTCAATCTCACATTGATGATCAATGTCATCAATGGTTGGAACCGCATCGCCATCGGCTTTGGCTTGTGGTTCGAACCGGCGACCGCAAAGGCCGCCGCCTGATGGTGGACGCGCAATCCGAGGACGCAGCGGCGGGTTTCAATCCGCTGCGTCCAAAACTCATGCGCGTCGCCTATCGTATGCTGGGCTGCGTAGCCGATGCAGAGGATATCGTGCAGGAGGCTTTCATCCGCTGGATAAGGACTGAGCGTGGCCAGGTGCGCGAGCCGGAGGCCTTCCTGCGCAGCATCGTCACGCGGCTCTGCCTCGATCAACTCAAGTCGGCGCGCCGCCAGCGTGAGACTTATATCGGTCCATGGCTTCCAGACCCTGTCGTGGAAGAGGAGGAAGACGAAGACGTCACCTTGCCGCTGATGCTCGCACTGGAACGCCTTTCTCCGCTCGAGCGGGCAGCCTTCCTGCTGCACGATGTGTTCGGCCTAAGCTTCGAGGAAGTGGCGGCGACTGTCCAGCGCGACCCGGCTGCGTGCCGCCAGCTCGCCAGCCGCGCCCGCACCCATGTGCGCGAGGCGAGACCCCGCTTCCAGGTGGACAAGCAATTTGGCCTCGAATTTTCAAAGGCATTCTTCGCCGCCTCGCGCAGCGGCGACATGAAGGCGCTTGGCGCGATGCTGGCGGCTGAAGTTAGCATTCATGCAGATGGCGGCGGCAAGCGCTCGGCAGCCATGGAGCCCGTCATCGGCTACGATGCCGTTATGAAAGTGCACGAATATCTGGCGGCCCTGTTCATCAAGGGCGGCTCGACCCTTGTTCGCGCCGGTTTCGTCAATGGCTTGCCCGGCTTCGTCACGCGGGAAGCCGATGGGGAACTCCAGACGACCGCGCTGGAAATCGAAGACGGAAAGATATCGGCGATCTATATAATGCGGAACCCCGACAAGCTGAGGCATCTGCATTAGATTGCTGACAAATGGATGGCCGGGGACAGCGTTTCCGGTCAGGTGAAAACGGCAAGCTCCGTTTCACGATCGAACAGATGGACATTTTCCGGAGAAATGTGGAGGCGGATGGCAGCGCCCTTTTCCACTTCGGGTCGGCCACTATGCGCTACAACCAATTGCTGTGATGCCACAGCGGCGGTGACGAATGTCATGCTGCCTGTGGATTCCACGCTTTCCACGACTGCATCCAGGGCAAGACCGTCTTTCACCTCGGTGAACGACAAATGCTCGGGCCGCAGGCCTGCCCACAAACGCGATCGGGGGACGAGCTTGCGATCGAGAATGAGATGCTGCGCCTGATCCTGCTCGATCGCAAGCGTGTGCCCATCGGGACCTGTCACAACGGGAATGAAGTTCATGGCCGGCGATCCGATAAAACCGGCGACGAATTTGTTGGCGGGCTTGTCATAGAGGTCGAGGGGGCTTCCCTGCTGCTCGACCACGCCCAGGCGCATGACCACGATATGATCGGCCATGGTCATGGCTTCGACCTGATCGTGGGTGACGTAGACCGAAGTCGCCCCCAGCCGCTCATGCAGTTTGCGGATCTCGCTGCGCATATGGACGCGCAGCGCCGCATCCAGGTTGGACAGTGGCTCGTCGAACAGGAATACCTTGGGATTGCGCACGATGGCGCGGCCCATGGCGACACGCTGCCGCTGCCCGCCCGAAAGCGCCTTCGGCAGCCGATCGAGAAGCCCGCCGAGCCCCAGCGTTTCCGCCGCGACGCGGGTGCGCTCGGCGATCTCGGGCTTGGGGCGGCGTTTCAGCCGCATCGAATAGTTCATGTTGTGCTCGACATCCATGTGCGGATAGAGCGCATAGGACTGGAACACCATGGCGACATCACGCTCGCGCGGCGGCTTGCCGATGACGCTTGTCCCCGCGATGCGGATATCGCCCGAACTCGTCTTTTCCAGCCCCGCCAGAGTGCGCAGCAAGGTCGACTTGCCGCAGCCCGAAGGGCCGACAAGCGCCACGAACGAGCCTTTCTCAATGGCTATGTTGATGTTCTTCAGCGCGTGGAACCCGGCATAGTGCTTGTTGAGACTGTCGATCTCGATCTGGAGCATGATTTACCTCATTTCAGCGCGCCCGCGGTGAGACCGCTGACGATGCGCCGCTGCAGCAGCATGAAAATCACAAGAATGGGCGTCACATAGATCGCGGCATAGGTCATGATGCCGTTCCAGTCATTGGCATTGGGGCCCATGAAGGTCTGGAGGCCGACGGTCGCCGTCTGCAGCTCGTTCTTGGCGATGAGCGAACGCGCATAGACATATTCGCCGAAGGACTGCAGGAAGATCAGAACGGAAGTGATGAGAATACCGTTCCTCGCAAGCGGCAGCATGATGTTGAAGAAGGCCCCGATGCGCGACGACCCATCGACGAGCGCCGCATCCTCCAGTTCGCGCGGCACCTGAACGAAGGTGGCGCGGCAGAGAACGATATAGAGCGGCAGCATCTTGGCGGCTTGCGCCAAAATAACCGCAAAACGGGGGCTCGCCAGAAGGCCCAACTGGTTGAACGCAACGAAGATCGGCGTCACCATCAGCGACGACGGCAGCACCTGCATCATCAAGATGGCGAACAGCGCCATATCCATCCAGATATTGCGGACCCGCGCCAGTACATAGGCGCAGCCCGTTCCCAGTATGGTGACGAGGAAGGTGACGCCAATGGCGATGATGAGCGAATTCCAGATATACCGGCCCATGTCCCGGCCCTTCCAGACCTCCAGGAAATTCCATTGCGGATTGCGGGGCCAGAAACTTGGCGGATATTGGAAGATTTCCGTGCCGTCCTTGAAGGCCGTCAGATACATCCAGTAGAGCGGGAAGAGATAGACCGTCGTGATAGCGAGGCCGATAATGAGAAGGATGTAGCGTTTCACCGGCTCTCTCCTCAATAGCTGTGTTCGTGGCGGGTGGAGCGAACATAGACAGCGGCGACCACGATGACGAACAGGATCATCAGCACCGAAACGGCGCTGCCGAGCGAGATTTCGTAAGTCTGGAACGAAAGCTGCCAAGACCAGTATTGCGCCACATTGGAACTATCCGCCGGTCCCCCTTGAGTCAGCGCTGCGATCAGGTCGAATTGCTGCAACGTGAAGATAACGCCCAGCGAAATGACCGCGCCAAGCTGCGCCCGCATCAGCGGGAGCGTGATCGAGCGGAACCGCTCGAACGCGCCCGCCCCATCCAGTTCCGCCGCCTCATAGACATCGCGCGGGATGCTGGCGAGCCCCACCGACAGGAGGAGCATATTGAACGGGATGCCGAGCCAAACATTGGCGATGATGACGGCATAAAGCGCGACATCAGGGTTCGAAAGCCAGAAGATGCGGTCTTCAGTGACGCCTGATGACATCAAGATATAATTGATCACGCCGAAATCGCCGGCGAGCAGCCATTTCCAGATGGCGCCGACGACAAGCGCGGGCATGATCCATCCGGCGAGGAACAGCCCGCGCAGATAGGAGGCGCCGGGAAAATCCTGCTGAAAGAAGAGCGCCAGCCCGAAGCCTATCGATAGCTGGAATACGATGGAGAGCACGACGAACTTCACCGTGTTCCAGAAGACGGCAGAGGCGATCGGCTGCGACAGGATATCGTAATAATTCTGCAAACCGACGAAGGGCCGGTTGAACGAAGCAATCGTGAACATGTCGACCGTCTGAAGCGACATGATGATGTTGTAGATGATGGGAAACGCTGAAAACGTCACGAGATAGATAAGGGCGAGCGATAGCAGAAGGATATCGAACCCGCTACCGTCCCGGATCGTCCTGATGATGCCTTGCACGGATTCTCCTCCCCGCCTCCTGCTCCACCCCCTCCCCGCCATTTTACGGAGAGGGAAAGCCATATCGGCTTTATTTACTCAGCACCGCATCGATCTGCTTTTGCGCCGCGGCGAGCGCGGTCTTCGGATCGCTTTGATGCGTCAGGGACGACTGGATGGCAGTGTAGATCGCCTTGGAGATTTTCGGCCACTCCGGATGCGGGCCGCGGTTGCGCGCATATTTCATGCTCTCTTCGAAGACTGCATAGATCTTCGGCGCCTGCGGATTGTCGATCTGCACCTTGGAAGCAGGCAGAAAGCCGAAGCGGTTCCAGACTTCCGGCATTTTCGAATGGAGCCATTCGAGCAGGATGAAGGCCTCTTTCGGATGCTTCGAGTTGGCCAGGATCACATTGTCGCCTTCGCCCAACGCCGATGCGCGCGGCGCGCCATCATAGGGAACGGGGAGCAATGTCGCGCGATAATCGAACTTCGCGTCCTTCGACATGCGGGGCAATTCCCACGGACCGGAAATGGCCATGGCAGCATTGCCCGCATTGAAGGTGGCGAAGGAATCGTACTGACCGCGGATCAGCGTGTCGGGAGAAGCGAGCTTCTCGTCAAGCAGCTTGCCCCAGAATTCCAGGACTTTGGCGCCGCCTTCGGTATCGACCTTGTTATAGTCGCCGCCAGTCATCTGCAGCCAGGGCAGGAACTGGAATGTCCCCTCCTCCGTGGCAACGGCGGAAAAAGCGAGGCCATAGACGTTCTTGGCCGGATCGTTGAGTTTTTTCGCCGCGTCGTAGAGTTCGTCCCATGTCCGTGGCGGCTTGTCCGGATCGAGGCCCTTCGCCTTGAACATATCGGCATTGTAATAAAGGGCGATTGTATTGGCGCCGCGCGGAAGGCCGTAGATCTTGCCGTCCCAGGTCACCGACGCGAGCGGTCCGGGGAAAATATCCTCCTTCTTGACGATTTTCGAATTCTCGATCATCGGCGTCAGGTCGAGCAGCAGTCCGCGCGAGGCGAAAAGCGCCACCTCCGGATTATCGATATAGGTGACATCGGGCCCTTCACCCGTTGCCGTGGCGCGCGCCAGATCGTTGACCATGTCGCGGAACTGGACCGTCTTGAGATTGAGCTTGATATCGGGATGCGCCTGCTCGAACTCGTCCTTCAACAGATAGATATACTGGTCCGGCCGGTCGATCGTCCAGATTTCCAGCGTTACCGGCTCGGCCTGCGCGGTAGCGGCTGAAAACAGCGCCACGGCGCCTGCCATCCATTTTACGATGCGTCTCATCTGCCTTCTCCTCCTCTTGTTGCTTATACTGTCTGCGCACTTCTCGGCGGCGCGCTGGACCGGTGGTTGCCTCCATCAATGCCGGAAATCCCGTCCGGCAGCGGGTCCTTGACGGGAAATCAGGGAGTGGCGACGAAATCGCCGCCACGGCATTGCTTGAGATAGTTGAGCGAATGGACCTGACCGGTCATTTCGAGATCGCCGCGATAGACCGGATCATGCCAGCCTTCGATGTCGATCGAGCCCGACCAGCCCGCCAGACGCAGTTCGGAGATGACGTCCGTCCAGTTGGTATCGCCAAAGCCCGGCGAGCGCATGAAGACGAACGCCTCCTTGCCGAATATCCCATGTTCACGGATGACATCCCAGCGAATGGTCGCGTCCTTGCCATGGACATGGAAAAACTTATGCGCCCATTTGCGGATCTGCGGCAAGGGATCGATCAGATAGACCATCTGGTGGCAGGGCTCCCATTCGAGGCCGAGATTGTCGGCGGGAACCTCGTTGAACATCATCTCCCAGGCGTCCGGATTATGCGCGATATTCCAGTCGCCGCTCGCCCAATTGCCGTCCATGGCGCAGTTCTCGAATGCCAGCCTGATGCCCTTGTCGGCTGCGCGTTTCGAAAGCTCCGTCCAGACTTGGCGGAAACGCGGCAGGCTTTCCTCGATCGGTTTGCCGCGCACCCGTCCGGTGAATCCCGCGATCGTGGTTGCGCCGAAAAGATGCGCGTGGTCGATCAGCGCCTCCCATCCCTTCAGCGTTTCCCTGTCGATCTCGGTCTCTTCAAGAGGGTTGCCGAACATGCCGAGCGTGGAGATGGTCACATCCTTGTCGCCGATCGCCTCTTTCAGTTGCGACGCGAGCGTCGGCAGATCCTTGTTCATCACCTGCCAGAAGAAGGGTTCGATGCTTTCGAAACCGTGCGGCAGGATGCTCTTCACATAGGCCGCGGGATCGGGCGCATTGGCCTTGATCATCGTGCCGATGCGGATGGATTTTGCCGGATCGCTCAATTCGAAACTCCTTAGATCGTGATTTCGATGCGCCGCCCGGTTTCCGCGCTGTCGATCGCGCCGAACACCATTGCGAGGCTCTTGATATTTTCGCTGCCCACCGTCTCAGGCGTGGAACCACCGCGTGTCGCGGCGATAAAATCCTGCAACACTCCGAGGTGGCCGCCCACGCGGTCGGATGCATCGAGGGGAGGGATCTCGATGGCGACCACCTCGGAGAACAGGCCGTCTTTGCCGGAGGTGACGGCTTCGGCCTGTATGTCGTCATACCCGTCCCATAGGAGCGTCCCCTTGCTTCCCACGATGCGCCAGGCGCTTTCCCAGCTCGTTGGCAGGCCGTCGGCGCACCAGCTGCCGCGGTAGGTAAAGACGGTACCGTTGGAAAACTCGAAGATCGCCGCCGCAGAGGATCCCTGGCGGTACCAGGAGTTGGTTGGCTCCCACTCCCTGGCATAGACGGCGCTCGCCGTCTCATTGGCGAAGAGGCGAGCGGCATCGAATGTATGGATCGCCATATCGTGGAAAAGCACATGCCGCATCTCTTCACGAAACCCGCCGAAATGCGGTGCGAGGAAAAAATCGCAATGCAGGCTGGTCACCTCGCCAATCGCGCCCGAACGGATCAACCGGGCGATACGCCGGATCTGCGGGATATAGCGGCGGTTCTGGACAACAGCGTGGATACGGCCAGCTTCCTGTGCCCGCCGGATGAGATCGCGCGCCTCATTGAGCGTTTCGGCCATCGGTTTTTCCGACAGCACATGGCAACCGGCATCGAGCCCGGCGGCAACGGTGGCATGACGGGCGCCCGGAACGACGACATCGAAGAGAAGATCCGGCGCGGTCTTTGCCAGTACTGTTGCTAGATCGTGGGAAACAACGGCCGTGGCGAGATCGAATTCCCCAGCGCGCGCCCTGGCTCTTTCGACGTCAAGATCGACGATCCCCACGATGTCGATATCGCCAATGGTCCTGATAGCTTCGAACCATGCTTTACTCATGGCTCCGCAGCCGACTAAGACGGCACGCTGCATTTTCCTCTCCTCCCAAGGAAGCCATTGTTAAACCGTTTTAAGTGGTTGCAAATGCCTTCCGTAAACGTTTACGATAACAGTATATCGATTTGTTTTTGTCAATCCCTCTTTTCAGTGCTTTATGACCGGAGGCCTTTCTTGCCCTACCTCTATTGGAGAAAACCGTGAGCATTCGGGATCTTGCCCGCCATCTCGACATCTCTATCGGAACCGTCTCACGCGCCTTGAACGGCAAGGCGGACGTCAATGCGGAGACGCGCGAACGTGTGCTGGAGGCGGCCAAACGGCTTGGCTATGTGCCCAATCAGTCCGGGCGCAGCCTTCGCCAGGGAACGACAAACACGATCGGCTTCATGATCGAATCGACCATAGAAACCGTCGATGGTGGTGGCAGCTTCTTCATGCCGGTGTTCGAAGGTGTCCAATCGGTCTTTCGCCGTCATCATCTCGATCTGGTCGCCCTGCTCTGCGGAACGGATGAAGACCCTGCTTCCTATCTCAACCGCGTGGTCGCCCGGCGCTTCGTCGATGGACTGATTATTTCGGCAACAGCGCGGAACGACCCCCGCATCGATTTTCTCCTTGAACGCAATATCCCCTTCGTCGCACTCGGACGCAGCGCGACGAAGGGCGACTATCCTTGGATCGACCTTGATTTCGAAGGCGTGGCCGCCACCGCCGTCGAGCGCCTGGTCGGATTCGGGCACCGGCGGATCGCGATCGGTACACCGGCGAGCGATCTCAACCTCGGCTATCTTTTTCTTGACGGCTATAAACGCGCGCTGGCGGCCAGCGGCATCGATTTCGATCCCGGGCTTGTGCTGCCCGCCAATGGCCATGAAGAAGGCGGTTATCAGGTTGCATCCGCGCTCCTTGCGCAAAAACCCATGCCGACAGCGATCATTCTCGTCAACGAGAACATGGCCATCGGCCTTTACCGGCGTCTCTACGAGGCCGGAATTCATCCGGGGCGCGATATTGCGGTGATCGGCTTTCGCGAAAGCACCCAAAGCCGGTTCCTGTCGCCCACGTTGACCTGCTTCCGGATTTCGCTGCGCGATCTCGGCATCAAACTGGCCGAAGCCCTGCTTTCGACACTGCCGGCCTTTGCTGGTCAGTATCCCCCCGAAAGGGTCGCGCTGATCTGGCCGATGGAACTGGTGCCCGGTGAAAGTGACCGGACGGTACCGGGCGCCGGCACTGCGCACGCGTCGACGTCGATTCCCGGGAGCTGACAATGCTCCTACCGGCGGAGTGTCGCCGACCAGAACAGCAGCGCGGAAGCCGCGAAGAAAGCGCCCAGCAGGCACACGCCCGTCCAGCCCGCATGGGCATAGACCCATGTGGAGCATGAAGCGCCCAGCGCACTGCCGATCGAGTAGAACACCATATAGGCGGCGGTAAGCCGGCTTTGCGCCTCCGGCCTCGCCCGGTAGATCAGCCCCTGGTTGGTCACATGTACGGCCTGCAGACCGAAGTCGAGGATAACCACGCCCAGTATGAGCCATAGGATCGAGTGCGCAAGCAGCGCGATCGGCAGCCAAGAGACGAGCATTAACGCAAGCGCGATGCCGGTAACGCGCTCGCCGAGACCCTGATCGGCCCAGCGTCCCGCCCGCGCAGCACCGAGTGCGCCTGCAACACCGGCAAGGCCGAAGAGTCCGATGGCCGTATGGGAGAGCGAATAAGGCGGTGCGCTGAGCGGCAGAACCAGCGGCGTCAGCAATGTCGTGACGTCGGCAAAGATCAACATCGCCAGAATGGCGCGGATGCGCAGCACTCGCTCCTGCAGGAAGAGCGTGAAGAGCGAACCGATAAGCCTGGGATAGGGCATGGGGTCGCCACGCTTCTCCTGCGCAGGCAGCATCCGGAAGAGAAGCCCGGCAATGACAAGGGTGAGCGCGGCGGACAGGAAATAGACTGTGCGCCAACCCGAGACATCGACGAGAAACCCGGCAACGGTACGGGCAAGCAGAATGCCGATAACAATGCCGCTCGTCACCGTCCCGACGACCTCCCCGCGCTCCGCCGGCCGCGCCAGGCTCGCCGCGTAGGCGACAAAAGCCTGCGTGACGACGGCGAAGAATCCCATCGCGGCCATCGCGGCGAGGAGCGCGGCGCCTGTCGGGGCGAAGCCGACGCAGACGAGCGCCAGGACCGACAACAGGGACTGGACAATCACCAGCTTGCGCCGATCAACAAGATCGCCGACAGGCACGAGGAATATGAGGCCAAGACCGTAGCCGACCTGCGTGGCGCCGACCACGAGACCGACCGTCGCGGGCGACAGATCCAGGTCTTCAGCCATCACATCGAGCAGCGGATGGGCGAAATACGCATTGGCAACGGCGAGCCCGCTCGCAATGGCGAAGAGCAATGTGACAGAGCGGGAGAGCGACGCATCGGCATTGCCGGATGTGATGGTGCCATCCCCCTGCTCCGTGGTATTCACATCAGGGCGCGCATGTGCATTCGCGGCGCCGGTGGGCGCCGTGTCCAGATCCATTTGCATGACCAACTCCGTGCAAGTTTGGTTTCATGTTAAAACCAATTGATTGCTAGCAGGATTGGTTTTATTATGCAACTGCTGAAACAGCCCCGAGGAGCGGGCAGGAAGACGCCATGGTCAAGCGAAAAAGCCACAAGGGAAATTATTGTCCAAGCGCCCGTTCACTTGACGTGATCGGCGATTGGTGGTCGCTACTGATCGTCCGCGATGCGTTCGACGGGCTGACCCGCTTTGGTGAATTTCAGAAAAGCCTCGGCATCGCCAAGAACATTCTTGCAAGCCGGCTACGCACCCTCACCGAGCGCGGCATTCTCGAAGCCGTTCCCGCCGATGGTGGCGCTCGCCAGGAATATAGGCTCACTCCAATGGGCCGCGATCTCTTCCCGGTGATGGTGGCGCTCAGGCAGTTCGGCGAACGCCATCTCTTCGCTCCGGGAGAGAAGCACTCGCGTCTCGTTGAGCGAGCCACGGGAAAAGATGTGCGCATCGGTATCCACACCGAGGACGGGCGCCCCATAGGGCCAGATGAAGCGCTCATCATCAAGATAGCCGATACCGACAGTCCCTGAATTTGTCGTCTGGGCGCCATGAAACCGCGTTACATTGAATGAGAAGATGACCAGATGTTGTTGATCGTCGGTACAGTGCGTTTGCCACCGGAAAATCTCGTCAAAGCCCGGCCGGCCATGGCACATATGGTTTTGGCAAGCCGTGCCGAAGACGGTTGCGAAGAATATAGCTATGCGGAAGATGTGCTTGAGCCCGGCCTGATCCACGTGAAGGAAATCTGGCGCGATCAGCAAGCGCTTGATCGCCACTTTGCATCCGATCACATTGCCGCATGGCGCTCGGCGTGGCCGGGGCTTGGGATTGGCGATCGCAATTTGCGCGTCTACGAGGTGGGAGATCCACGCCAGACGTGAGGAATGTCCTGCGTGGATTTTCGAGCCGCCGGAAGCGATAACGTTCTGCCCTGCGTTGCGGCAAATTGTGAATGCCGTGCTCGGTTGGACGGTTGCGCCTCTTGGCGCGCCGGTCGATAAAGAAGAGGGTGGAGGTTCAGGAGGAAAAATGGCCTATCTGAGTTCCTTTGTCTGGCGTACGCGCCACATGGTTGAAACGTCCCGATTGAGCGCTACGGCGCGCTCGGTGCGGCGTGACCGCCTTACATATCTTTCGCCCTGGAAATTAAGACGTCTAGAAACAACCCTGAAGCAGGTTCTGCAAAACAACGTGCCCGGTGACATAGCCGAATTTGGCATTGCGCTGGGCGGAAGCGCAATCATCCTTTCCCAGGAAGCAACCCGCCATGGACGCGGCTTTCACGGCTTCGATGTTTTCGGAATGATCCCTCCACCAACCTCCGCCAAGGACGGCGAGAAAGCAAAGGATCGTTACAAAACCATCGCGAGCAGGGAATCCCGAGGTATCGGCGGCGATCTCTATTATGGCTATCGCGACAATCTCTACGATGAAGTCTGCAGTTCCTTCGGGAAATATGGCCTTGCCGTGGACGGGTCGATGGTCACCTTGCACAAGGGCTTGTTCGAGGACACGCTGCCGGTGGCGGAGATCAAAAAATTCGCCTTCGCCCACATCGACTGCGACTGGTATGATCCGGTCAGATTCTGCCTGAACAGCCTGGCAGACCGGATAAGCCCAGGAGGCGTCATTTTGATCGATGATTATCATGATTACGGAGGATGCCGAACGGCTACGGACGAGTTCCTGCAGGTGCGTTCCGACTTCGCATTCGAAGACGGAGAAAACGTCATCCTGCGCCGAACCGGACTGAATGGCTGAACGCAGGACGGCTCCTTCACCAGGCTGGCGTAGCGCAAGCCCGGCAACCGAACACGGGATATGTATTGGACCTTTTTCGCGGCCTTTCAGCCTTTGCGCCAACTCCCACGGATGCGGACGGGCATGTTCAGACAGACGCTCTCGGCCGCATTCTTGATCGTATTCATGCGGCCGGACCACATTCGATAGGCCTGCTCGGCAGCACGGGGGGATATGCCTTTCTCAGCCGGGCGGAGCGGCGGCGCGCGGTGGAAGCGGCCGCAAGCTTTGGAGAAGGCCGGACGCCGGTCATTGTCGGGGTCGGAGCGCTGAGGACGGACGAGGCGCAACAATTGGCGCGGGACGCGGCAGTTGCCGGGGCGAATGGTCTGCTGCTTGCGCCGATGACCTATACGCCATTGACGGAAGAAGAGGTCTTCCGGCACTTTGTCGCGGTGGCGTCTGCCACGGATCTGCCTCTGTGCATCTACAACAATCCGGGCACCACCAAATTCACCTTCAGCCATGAATTGATTGCCCGGCTGGCGAACGTGCCGAACATTGCCGCCGTAAAAATGCCGCTGCCGGCAAACGGCGATTTCAAAGGCGAACTGGCAGGGCTACGTGCAATAGCGCCAAAAGATTTCGCAATCGGCTACAGCGGTGATTGGGGCGCTGCCGATGCCCTGCTGGCAGGTTGCGATGCCTGGTTTAGCGTAGCGGCCGGACTGCTGCCCGGTCCTGCGCTGAAGCTCACCCGCGCAGCCCATACCGGCGACACGGCCGAGGTTCAGCGCATGAACGACGCCTTCAAGCCGCTGTGGGATCTGTTCAGGACATACGGCAGTTTCCGTGTGGTGTATGTCATCATGGACCTCATCGGCGTGAGCAACGCCGCACCGCCGCTCCCAATCCTGCCGCTTTCCGCTGAAGCCCGTCAGCGTGTGGATCTGGCACTACAAGCTATATATATCACAAACGCTGATTGACCGTTTCAACGACAGAAGCTACGCGCTGTAACTAACGGCGTTCAGCATGGTGAACGCCCGTGCGGATCAGCGGAGCCTTTGGCGGCCTCGCCGCCCATGCCGCCCGTCCCCGGTCAGGCTGGTCTCGTCTGATCCCCTGTTGCGGCAGATCGAGAACTCTCTACGACGAGTTCCACCCGGTCGGCCGCAAATCGCGTCATGGAATACTGGATCGGTTGGCCATCAAGGTCCGTGTTCAAGGCATGGGTGATAAGAATGATGGCGCCGGGTGCGAGTTTGAGTTCCCGCGTGTCCACTTCATCCGCATGGCGTGCTTCCACGCGCGTCGAGGCGCGACGGTAATCTTCAACGCCACATTCGATCAGGGCCTCGGTGATCGAGCCCGTCCGGGCGTAGGCTTCAGGAATCGCTGGAAATCGCTCGGCGCTGAACCACGACGTAGACCGGGAGACGGGCATACCGTCCGCCGTTCCCCGATTTTCGATGCGTATCAGCGTCTCGCCGGGCTGAAGCCCGAGCGCGGAGGCAACCGGTTCGCTTGCCGGCTCGCGTGCGTGACTGGTCATTTCACTGCGTGTCTCGCGTGCCTGTCCGCCAAGCCCGGCTGAAAAACGCGTGCGCTCGCCGATGGGATAGACGAGCCGCTTCTGGCGCCTGACATAGGTGCCCCGCCCCTGCTCCGATTGCAGCACGCCTTCATGGGCGAGCGCCGAGATGGCTGCGCGCACCGTATGGCGGTTGACACCGAAGCGCTCCGCAAGCTGGTTTTCAGGCGGCAGGCGACCATCCTGGTCAGCCAGCCCGCTCGCGATGCCCTGACGGATTCCGTCAGCTATCTGCCGCCACAGCGCCACCCCAACCCCACGCTGCAACCCTGCTCTTTTCACGATCGGCATCCTTTCGCGCTGCTGTCATTCGTCCGTCATCGAGACGCGTTATGTAGAAGTTAACCTATCTACTTGTCTAGATCAATATACAACTTGGAAGAACAATGAGCATTGAAACTGAGAGAGCTGCGCGAAGAAACCGGATGTCCGTCCTGGCGCGTTGCGAAACCAGCCGTTTGCAGGGACTTTGGTCCAAGCTTGGGCTTGACCCGACCTACAAGCTTCTGCGTGGACCGGAATACGGGCTCGTGATGTTGCGTGGCCGGACTGGCGGGACGGGCGAGCCCTTCAATATCGGCGAAGCAACCGTCACGCGCGCCAGCGTGAAGCTGGATGACGGTTCTGTCGGCCATGCGATGGCGCTTGGACGTGACGACATGAAAGCGCGGCTCTGCGCGATTGTCGATGCGCTCTGCCAGGATACCCGGACCGCTGTCCTGATCGATGCCGAAATGATTGCCCCCATCAAAAGCGAGCTCGATGGCGCCGACGAAAGACGCCGGCAGGAAACCGCCGCCACCCGGGTGGATTTCTTCACGATGGTACGCGGAGAAGACTGATGCAGACTGAAACAAGCACGCTCGAGGGTGGCTTCGCCCTGCCGGTTTTCGATGCGCAGGTAATTTTTCGTGCGATCATGGATGCGATGGCCCGCCCGGCGGTTGTCACGGGGGTGGTCCCACGAGCAGCACCGCCTGCACCCCTTCATCCTTTGGCGGGAGCAGTCGCCTGCACGCTGATCGACGCTGACACCCCGGTCTGGCTCGATCAGACCTTAAGCGACCGCGAAGCCTTGAAGGCCTGGCTGGCCTTCCACACCAATGCCCGCTTTACAGATGCTCCGGCGGGCGCAGCCTTTGCGCTCGTGGCCGACCCCGCCGCGATGCCGCCGCTGGACCAATTTGCGCAGGGCACGCAGGAATATCCGGACCGATCGGCAACCCTCGTCCTGCAGATCGGGAGCTTCGAGGGCGGCACGCCATTCACCTTCCACGGCCCCGGCATCAAGGGAACGGCATCAATGGCGCCGCTTGGGTTGCCGGGCGATTTTGCCGGCCAGTGGAACGAGAACACCCGCCGCTTTCCTCGTGGCGTCGACCTGATCCTGATCGCCGGTGAAGCGATCGCATGCCTGCCCCGCTCGGCGCGGCTCGTCAAGGGGAAGGAATAGACGATGTATGTTTCAGTCAAGGGCGGCGAAGCCGCAATCGACAATGCGCACCGTCTGCTGGCCGACCGCCGTCGCGGCGACCGCTCAGTGCCGGCGCTGACGCTCGACCAGATAACCGAACAGTTGGCCCTCGGCGTCGACCGGGTGATGAGCGAGGGTTCGCTTTATGACCGACGGCTTGCAGCACTTGCCATCAAGCAGGCGCGTGGCGATCTGATCGAGGCCATATTCCTCGTGCGCGCCTATCGCACCACATTGCCCCGCTTCGGCTTTGCCGAGCCGGTCGATACCGGGGCCATGCTGGTCGAGCGCCGCATATCGGCCTGCTACAAGGATCTGCCTGGCGGTCAACTGCTTGGGCCGACTTTCGATTACACGCACCGGCTGCTCGATGAAGAACTGGAAGTTGACGCTCGGATCGAGCCCGGCAGGATGCGGGAAGGCGCGAGCGAACCGGTCACGCGGATCGTCGATATTCTCGGCGGCGAAGGCCTGATCGAGGAGGAACCCGGCACGAACGGCGAAGAGCCAGGCGACATCAACCAGACCCCCCTGGAATTCCCCCTGTCTCGCGCCATGCGGCTGCAAAGCCTCGCGCGCGGGGACGAAGGCTTCCTGCTTGCGCTCGGCTATTCGACACAGCGCGGCTACGCCCGGTCCCACCCCTTTGCCGGCGAGATCCGCATCGGCGAGGTCGAGATCGAGGTCTATCTGCCGGAGCTTGGCTTTGCCGTGCCGGTCGGTCGCGTGCAGCTCACCGAGTGCCAGATGGTCAACCAGTTCAAGGGGTCGGCCAAGCTGCCGCCGCAGTTCACCCGCGGCTATGGTCTCGTCTTCGGTCAGTCGGAGCGCAAGGCGATGGCGATGGCATTGTGCGACCGCGCGCTGCGCGCCGAGGAACTGGGCGAGGACATCGTCGCCCCGGCGCAGGACCAGGAATTTGTGATCTCCCATTGCGACAACGTTCAGGCGACGGGCTTTGTCGAGCACCTGAAGCTGCCGCATTACGTCGATTTCCAGGCCGAACTCGGCCTCGTGCGCACCATGCGCGCGGAATTCGAACGGGCCAATGGTGTCTTCCAGCAGGCGCAAGCCGAAAGCGCCATCGAAAAGAAGGAGGCTGCCGAGTAATGACCGCGCACCCGCAGACATCAGGTTATAATTTCGCTTATCTCGACGAGCAGACCAAGCGCATGATCCGGCGCGCCATCCTGAAGGCCATCGCCATTCCCGGCTATCAGGTGCCTTTTGCCAGCCGTGAAATGCCGATGCCCTATGGCTGGGGAACGGGCGGCGTTCAGGTCACCGCGGCGATCCTCGGGCCACGGGACGTTCTGAAGGTCATCGACCAGGGCGCCGACGACACGACCAACGCCGTCTCGATCCGCAAGTTCTTCGAACGCGTTGCCGGCGTCGAGACGACGACCCGCACAGCGGACGCCACCATCATCCAGACGCGCCATCGCATTCCGGAGGCCCCGCTCAGGGAAGGTCAGGTGCTGGTTTATCAGGTGCCCATCCCCGAGCCGTTGCGTTTCCTCGAGCCGCGCGAGACAGAAACCCGAAAGATGCATGCGCTTGAGGAATATGGCCTGATGCATGTGAAGCTCTATGAGGACATCGCGCGCAACGGCCATATCGCCACCACTTACGCCTATCCGGTGAAAATCGAGGGCCGCTACGTAATGGACCCCTCGCCTACGCCGAAGTTCGACAATCCCAAGATGCATATGTCCGAAGCGCTGCAGCTTTTCGGCGCTGGTCGCGAGAAGCGCATCTACGCCCTGCCGCCCTATACCGACGTGGTCAGCCTCGATTTCGAGGATCATCCCTTCGAGGTGCAGCGCTTCGACAGACCATGCGCCCTGTGCGGGGCCGAGCAGGTCTATCTAGACGAGGTCGTGCTGGACGATCGCGGCGGGCGCATGTTCGTCTGCTCCGACACCGATCATTGCGAGAGCCGACAGGCGCAAGGCCTGCGCGGCGAGCTTTCGGGCGAGGCAGCACAATGAACGCCGCCGCTGCACAGATCGAAAACCTGGATCGCTCAAGCGAAGCACTGCCGCTGCTGTCGGTCCGCTCGGTGAGCAAAGCCTACGGCGCCCGCATCGGCTGCACGGAAGTCAATTTCGACATATGGCCGGGCGAAGTGCTGGCGATAGTTGGCGAATCCGGTTCCGGCAAGACCACGCTTTTGAACTGCATCTCGACCCGGCTGGAGCCAACATCAGGCACAATCGCCTACCGTATGCGCGACGGGGAAATGCGGGATCTTTATCAGCTCGGCGAAGCCGAAAGGCGTTTCCTCCTGCGTACCGACTGGGGATTCGTTCATCAGAATCCGGCGGACGGGCTACGTATGACCGTGTCCGCGGGGGCCAATGTGGGCGAACGCCTGATGGCGGTCGGTCACCGCCATTATGGCGAACTTCGCGCGACTGCGACCGACTGGCTCGGTCGCGTCGAGATCGGCGCCGACCGCATCGACGACCAGCCCCGCGCCTTCTCCGGCGGCATGCGCCAGCGCCTTCAGATCGCACGCAATCTCGTCACCGCGCCGCGGCTCGTCTTCATGGATGAGCCGACAGGCGGCCTTGATGTTTCGGTCCAGGCAAGGTTGCTCGACCTTGTGCGCGGGCTGGTCAATGAGCTTGGCCTCTCCGTCATCATCGTGACCCATGATCTCGCCGTGGCGCGCCTTCTCTCGCACCGCATGCTCGTGATGAAGGACGGCCGCGTGGTGGAGCATGGGCTGACGGATCGCCTGCTCGACGATCCGCAGGCCCCCTACACCCAGCTTCTCGTCTCCTCCATCCTGCAAGTCTGAGGTCGCTTCGCCATGAATCCAGCCCTTATCGTCTCCGATCTCGCCAAGACCTTCACAATGCATTTGCGCGGCGGGATCGAGCTGCCGGTGATGACCGGCGCCGCCTTTCTGCTGCAGCCCGGACAATGCGCCGTGCTGGGCGGTCCCTCGGGCGCCGGCAAGAGCTCCATCCTCAAGATGCTCTATGGAAACTATGCCGCCAATGCAGGGCAGATCCTGGTGCAACATCGCGGCAGGGAAATCGATCTCGCCCGCGCCGAGCCCCGGACGATTCTCGAATTGCGCCGGGAGACGATCGGCTATGTCAGCCAGTTCCTGCGTGTCGTGCCGCGCGTCAGCGCACTCGACATCGTGGCGGAACCGCTGGTCGAACGCGGCATCGACCGCCCGCAGGCAACGCGGCGCGCCGGCGACCTCCTTTCCCGCCTCAACCTTCCCGAGCGGCTGTGGAGCCTGCCTCCCGCCACCTTCTCGGGCGGCGAGCAGCAGCGTGTGAACATTGCGCGCGGCTTCATCACCGATCATCCGATCCTCCTGCTCGATGAACCAACCGCTTCGCTCGACGCGGTGAACCGGACGGTCGTCGTCGACATGATCGCCGAGAAGAAAGTGGCCGGCGTGGCCCTTCTCGGCATCTTTCACGACGCCGATGTGCGGGGCGCCGTCGCCGACACGATCATCGACGTCACCGGCTTCGCGCCGCGTGGAAAGGACGTCTGACCATGGCCCGCCTGTCCGAAACGCCTGTTATCCACCCGACCGCGCGGCTCGAAAACTGCAGTCTCGGCCGCTATACCGAAGTGGCGGAGGGCGGACGCCTCACCGAGACGGAACTCGGCGACTATTCCTACGTGATGGAGAACTGCCAGAGCTGGTGTGTCACCATCGGCAAGTTCGCCAATATCGCCGCATCGGTGCGCATCAACGCGACGCATCATCCGATGTCGCGCGCCACGCTGCACCATTTCACCTATCGCGCATCGGACTATTTCGACGATGCCGAACATGAGGCGGACTTCTTCGCGGCGCGCCGCGCCAAACGCGTCTTCATCGGTCACGATACCTGGATCGGACATGGCGTCACCATCCTGCCTGGTGTGACGGTCGGCGACGGCGCGATCGTCGGCGCGGGGGCGGTCGTGACGAAAGACGTTGCACCCTACACGATCGTAGGCGGCGTTCCGGCAAGATTCATGCGCCAGCGCTTTCCCGACGCCATCGCACAGCGGATGCAGGCGTTGGCCTGGTGGGACTGGCCCCACGAGCGGCTGCGGCATGCGCTCGACGACTTCCGTCATCTTGACGCCGAGGCATTCCTGGAACGGCACGAAAGCGCCGGCTGGCCTTTTACTCCTGTGGATCGTCATGAAACTGCAATCCCGGCGACAACGGCGCTTCATGTGACGAGGCTAAGGACATGATCCTGCATGGCCCCGCTACAGCCTGGAATGGCCGCGCGGCGGCGCAGAACTCTCATCGCCACAACATCCCCGGCACAGGCCGTGCGGAAGGAGGAACTCGATGACCGCGATCTCCATTCAAAATCTGTCCAAGAGCTTCGGCAAAAAGCGTGCGCTGGACAATATCAGCCTCGATATTCAATGCGGCGAGATGGTCGCGCTGATCGGTGCATCCGGCTCGGGCAAGAGCACGCTCATCCGCCACATCTGCGGACTGGAAATCGGCCATGCGGGTGAAAGCAGGATCGAGGTGCTCGGCAGCCCCATGCAGGACGGCGGCCGGCTCTCTGCGGGTGCCCGCCAAATGCGCCGGAACATCGGCGTGGTCTTCCAGCAGTTCAACCTTGTCGGGCGATTGACGGTTTTGTCCAACGTGTTGCTCGGCAATCTCGGTCGGATACCCGCGTGGCGGGGCACGCTTGGCCTGTTCACAAGCCAGGAAAAGCAAGCCGCACGCGAAGCGCTCGCCCGGGTCGGCATCCCGGAAGTCGCCTGGCAGCGCGCCTCCACGCTCTCCGGCGGACAGCAGCAGCGCGCGGCGATCGCCCGCACGCTCGTGCAGCGCTCCAGCATCCTGCTTGCCGATGAGCCGATCGCCTCGCTCGACCCTTCATCTGCGCGGCGCATCATGGAGATCCTCGCCGCCGTCAACCGCGACGAGCAGATCACCTGCGTCGTGTCCCTGCATCAGGTCGAATATGCGCGCCGCTACTGCCCGCGTATCGTTGCGCTGCGCGACGGGCGCATCGTCTTCGACGGCCCCTCATCCGAACTGACGAACCAGATGCTGGTCGAGCTTTACGGCGCAAGCTCGGAAGAACTGATTTTGCCGGACGCACCATCGCAGCCGGCCAAACCGAAGCGCGTCACAAAACCCGGGCGCGTTGCGGCATTCGCCTAGAGCATGTCCAGGAAAGGCGCGAAGCGGTTTTCCGTCCGGACTTGCGTAAAAACAACTCTAGCCATCACATCAACACGGAGGCCTATTATGAACGTATTTCTGAAGGGCGCGGCAGCCACTGCCTTTGCCATCGCACTGTCGGGCGCAGCCATCGCCGAAGAGATCAATTTCGGCATCATCTCCACGGAATCGCAACAGAACCTGAAGCCGAAATGGGAGCCGTTGCTGGCGGACCTCTCCAAACAAACCGGTCTCGATGTGAAGCCTTTCTTCGCGACCGATTATTCCGGCGTCATCGAAGGCATGCGCTTCGGCAAGGTGCACCTGGCATGGTACGGCAACAAGTCAGCGATGGAAGCCGTCGACCGCGCCGATGGCGAAGTGTTCGCCCAGACGGTCAACGTCGAGGGTAATCCCGGCTATTGGTCGGTCATCCTCGCGCCCAAGAACAGCAAGCTCACGTCGGTTGAAGACCTGCTGAAATGCGACAAATCGCTGAATTTCGGCCTTGGCGATCCGAATTCGACATCCGGCTTCCTGGTGCCGACCACGTTTGTGTTCGCCGCCAACAATGTGGACCCCAAGACCTGCTTCAAGAACGTGACCAATGCCAACCACGAGACCAACGCCATGGCTGTCGCCAATGGCCAGCTGGACGCGGCGGCAAACAATACCGAGAACCTGACGCTGATGGAAAAGAACGCGCCCGAGGCGTTTGCCAAGGTGAAGGTGATCTGGAAATCGCCGCTTATTCCGTCCGACCCGCTGGTCTGGCGCAAGGACCTGCCGGAAGAAACCAAGGCCAAGCTCAAGGAATTCTTCCTGACCTACGGTACCGACAAGTCGAAGGGCGACATAGCACATGAGAAGGCCGTGCTCGCCGGTCTCGAATGGGCTCCGTTCAGGCCCTCGACCGATGACCAGCTTCTGCCGATCCGCATCATGGAACTCTCGAAGAACATCGCCAAGATCCAGGGCGATGCCAAACTGTCAGACACCGAGAAGAAGATGCAGATCGAGAAGCTGGAAGCTGCGAAGGCCGAATTCGAGAAAAAGCTCAAGACGACACAGGGGTAACCTCCCCTTTTTCCGGGGGCTAGCCCCCGGTTATCGGGTCTTCGCCCCCTCCAACCGGTCGCTTCCCCAAGACGCGACCGGTCCCACCACCAGGTCGAGATCACAAATGGAACATACCGCAAAGACTATGGGCCCCGAGCAGGTCCGTCCAGACGTAGAGCGGAACTGGACGCGCAGCGCGTGGACGGCCGGCAACTGGATCATCCTTGCCCTGCTCCTCGTCTGGAGCTGGGCTCCGGCGGAAATGTCTCGCTGGACATATCTGTTCACCGATGCCGGCAATATGGCCGAGTATGCCAGTGGCTTCGCACGCCCGGATTTCTCTGAATGGCGCTATTACATGCAGGAGATGCTGGTCACCATCCAGATTGCCCTGTGGGGCACGTTTCTGGCCGGCGTCTTCGCGGTCCCCTTCGGCATATTGTCGGCCCGCAACATCGCGCCCTGGTACATCGTTCAGCCGGTGCGCCGCCTGATGGATGCCTGCCGCTCGATCCACGAACTGGTCTTCGCCGTACTTTTCGTCGTTGCCGTCGGGCTTGGGCCGTTTGCCGGCGTGATGGCGCTTTTCATCCACACAACGGGCATTCTTGCGAAGCTCTTCTCGGAGGCCGTAGAAGCGATCGACGCCCGCCCGGTCGAAGCGATCCGGGCGACGGGTGCAACGCGGCTTCAGGAAGTGGTGTTTGGCGTGGTGCCGCAGGTGATGCCTCTCTGGATGTCCTATGCGCTTTACCGCTTCGAATCCAACGTGCGGGCCGCGACCGTCCTCGGCGTGATCGGGGCCGGCGGCATTGGTCAGGTGCTCTTTGAATCCGTCCGCGGCTTCTACTATCCGCAGGCCGCGGCCATGCTCATCATCATGCTTTTGGCCGTGTCGCTCATCGACCTCCTGTCGCAGCAGATGCGCAAGCTGTTTCTCTGAGGTCCCGAGGACCTGTCTCATATCAAAATCCGGAAAGCCTGCCTGAATGCCGCAAGAAACTATCCTCTCCAATGCACAAATCGTTCTCGAGGACGAGATCGTCACCGGCTCCATTCTCATTCGCGACGGACTTATCGCCGGCATGGACAGCGACAGGTCCAGCCGCGGCGAAGACATGGCGGGCGATTATGTCATTCCGGGTCTCGTCGAACTTCACACCGATCATCTGGAATCTCACTATAGCCCGCGTCCCGGCGTCGTGTGGGACAGTCTCGCGGCTTTGCAGGCGCATGATGGACAGGTGGCCTCCTCCGGCATTACCACGGTATTCGACTGCCTGCGTATAGGATCTGACGAGGATTCGGGTTTCAAACAAGGCGAAATGCGCGCCATTGCCGACGCAATCCGGTACGCAACCTCGGAAGATCGCCTGCGCGCCAGCCATTTCGTCCATCTGCGCTGCGAAGTCTCGGCAGCCGATGTGCTTGAGCATTTCGCAGATTTTCACGGCGATCCGCAGATAAAGCTTGCCTCTCTAATGGACCATGCTCCGGGCCAGCGCCAGTTCCAGACACTCGATCAGTACTCGCTCTACTACAAAAAGAAGCGCAGGCTGAACGATGCCGATTTCGAGCGCTTCGTCGCCAGGCGCATCGAGGAGTCGAAGCGCTATGCCGACCCCCACCGCAGGGCGATTGTCGAAGCGTGCGACGAGCAGGGTATCGCCCTTGCCAGCCACGACGACGCAACTGTCGAGCACGTGGAGGAATCCAAAAATTTCGGGGTGCGGGTGGCAGAGTTTCCAACCAGCATGGAAGCCGCAAAAGCTTCGCACCAGGCCGGCATGGCCGTGCTGATGGGCGCGCCCAATGTGGTGCGCGGCAAATCGCATTCAGGCAACATCTCGGCCAAGGAGCTGGCTTCAGCAGGCGTGCTGGATGTGCTTTCGTCGGACTACGTGCCGTTCAGCCTGATCCACGCGCCGTTCGTGCTCGCCGATGAGGGCCGCATGAGCCTGTCGCAAAGCATTCGTCTCGTGACGGCAACGCCTGCGCGCACCGTTGGTCTTACCGATCGCGGCAGCATCGCCAGCGGCCTTCGCGCCGATCTGGTGCGCGTGCGTCGCAAGGCCGGCGTACCGGTTGTCCGGTCGGTTTGGCGCGAGGGCCGCCGCGTTGCCTGAAGCAAAGCCCCGTGTCGGCACGCTCCTGGTGGTCGTCGGTCCGAGCGGGGTCGGCAAGGACAGTCTGATCGCCTATGCAAGACAACGCCTGGCGTCGAATTTATCGATCCTGTTCGTGCGCCGCGTCATCACGCGCCCGGCGCTCGCATATGCCGAGGATCATGATACCTGCTCGCCCGAAGCCTTTGCGGCTGCTCGCGCCGCGGGAACCTTCGCCGTGACCTGGGAAGCGCATGGTCTCAATTACGGCGTGCCGCGCGAAACCTGCGCACATCTTGAGCGCGGCGGCGTGGCGGTTCTCAACGGTTCGCGAGCGGCTCTGCGTAAAATCCGGTCGGCGTTCGGCGGATCGACGACGGTCGTTCGTATCACTTGCGATCCGGATATATTGGCAGCGCGGCTGGCCGCCCGCCGGCGCGAAAGCCCCGCCGAGATCGAGCAGCGCCTCCGACGCGCCGCGATGGTGGCCGACGATATCGGAGACGCAATCGAGATAGACAACAGTGGCGAGCTTGTCCTTGCGGGTGATATCCTGGTGTCGACGATCCGCGGGATTGCAAAATCCATCGGAGGCTATGGCGATTTTGTACCCGCTTCGACAGGACAGGCGGTGAAAGCAGACACATGAGCGAGGGCAAAGTTCCCGCGGCGGCGATCTGGGCGCTCGGCGCGACCCAGATCATCGGCTATGGCACACTCTATTACAGCTACAGCATGCTTGCGCCTGCCGTGGCGACGGAACTGGCCTGGTCCCAGCAATGGGTGCTTGCCGTCTTTTCCCTGGCGCTGTTCGCCAGCGCCCTGGTCGCCCCTGTGGCGGGACATCTGGCTGACAGGTTCGGCGCCGGTAAAATGATGGTTCCCGGATCGGCGGCAGCTGCCGCGGCCCTGCTTCTATGCGCGCTCGCGCCGGGGCGCCTGGGTTTTACCGTCGGCGTGCTGGCGATGGAACTTGCCGCCTGCTTCGTGCTTTACAGCACCGCCTTCGTGGCGCTCGTTCAACTGGGCGGCAGCAATGCCCAGCGAAGCATCACCCACCTGACCCTGATCGCCGGGTTTGCCTCGACATTGTTCTGGCCGCTCACTGCGATGCTGCAAGACCATCTGAGCTGGCGGGAGATCTTTGCCGTATTTGCAGTGCTCCATCTGGCCGTGTGCCTGCCGATCCACGCCTGGCTTGCACGGCTCTCGCGCCATGTTCGGGAAAACCGCGACAACAGGACAGAGCCTCCCGAAAGCAAGGAGCCGGCAAGCCGGCAACGTAGTGGGATGTCGCCCCTGTTCCTTCTCATGCTCGCGGCATTCGCGATCGAGGGCTTTGTCCTCTCCGCCGTCCTCGTTCAGATGGTCCCTCTGCTCGCCGCCATAGGCCTTGGCGCCAGCAGTGTGTTCGTCGCAACCCTTTTCGGTCCCTCGCAGGTCGCCAGCCGCCTCATCAACATGCTGTTTGGCAATGCCTTGCGGCAGACTTGGCTGGCGCTCGGCGCGACGGGTGCACTTTGCGCCGGGCTGATGGTCCTGCTCCTCAGCGCTCCTGCATTGTCCGGTGCGATCCTCTTTGCGATCCTCTTCGGCCTGGGTTCCGGGCTGATGAGTATCGTCGGCGGCACATTGCCGCTCGAGGTGTTCGGCCGCGACGGCTATGGAGCGCGTGTCGGCTGGATCACCGCCGCCCGCCAGTTCAGCTCCGCCTTCGCGCCCTTCGGGTTCGCGCTGATGACCACAGGGCTCGGCGTGTTTCCCGCTTTATGGATCAATGCGTCGATCGGCATAGCGGGCATTGCAGCCTTTGCCGGTATCGTCATCATGCAGGCACGCTCACGCAAGATCGAACCCCGGCTCGGGATGGAAATTGCGTAGTGTGCCAGGGGCGGCTTAAATCAGGCCGTATTGCCGCGCCTTGTTGCGCAGGAATGGCAGACCATTGCCCATCACCTCGGCTTCGTCTTTTGCAACAGGCCGCCAGACGGCCAGACCGTAGGATACTTCGGGCGGCATGTTGATGAAGCTCTCCATGGCGAGCCCGCCCTTGAAGCCGATGGCCGCGAGCGCGGCATAAATCGCGTCCCACGGGCAATTTCCATCGCCAGGCGTGCCACGGTCGCTTTCCGAAAGATGGATATATTTGAGATGGTCGCGCGCATCGAGAATGCCGTTGGCGGCGCCTTTTTCCTCGATATTCATGTGATAGGTGTCGAGATGGACAAAGATGTTGTCGGCGCCGACGCGTTCGATCATCTCCACAGCCTGGCGGCCGGTGTTGATCAGGTGGTTTTCATAGCGGTTGACCGCCTCTATGCCGAGTTCGATGCCAAGCGGCTTGGCATATTTCGCGGCGGCCTGTAGCGCGCGGGCGATGTTGTCGTATTCGCCTTCGGTCGGCGGAACGCCTGTGCGTTCGCCGATGCCGCCGAAGATGACGCCCGACAGCGCCTCGGCGCCCATTTCCGCCGTCTTGTCGATGGCGACCTTCAGATATTCGACCGCCGCGTCCGGCCGCACCGACGCCCATGCGCGCTCCGGCAGGCCAAGCGAACAGACGGCGCGCAGCTCATGTTTTTGAAGAAGCGCATGTGTGTGCGCAGCATCGACGGCAGATGCGTTGAGCAGAGCGATCTCGATGAAGTCCATCTTGTATTTGACCGCCGCGGCCACCGCTTTTTCGGCGCCGGCACGATCCCAGTTCATGGTCCACATGCTGGTGTGAACGCCAAAGCCTTGCATGGATCTATCCCTTTATCCGTTGGAGAAATTTGAGGCGTCCTGCCGAAAAGCGCAGGACCATCACGGCGATGAGGAGAATGCCCCAGACTGCTGTTGCCAGATGCTGGTTGGCACCGATCAGGTTTAGACCGGAGGACAGCAATTGCAGGACGACAAGCGCGACGAAAACCGGGATCACCCTGCCGAACCCGCCGAACGGATTGACGCCTCCCAGGAAGCAGGCGAGCACGGTGATCAGCAGATAGGATTCACCGTGGCCGACGCGGACCGAGTTGAACCGCGCCATCATGATGATGCCTGCAATCGCGCACATGGCGCCGGAAAGCGTATAGACCAGGACCTGAACCCGGCGCGTGTTGATGCCGGAATATCGGGTCGCCTCGATATTCGAGCCGATCATATAGGTGTTGAATCCAAGCTTCGTCCGCGTCAGCAGCAAGTGCCAGATCAACACGCAGATGATGAAGATCAAAAGCGGGATCGGAAGGCCCAGGATGCTGCCGTGGCCCAGGGGCTGGATGAAGGCGGGAAAACCCGAGATATCCCCGCCCCTCGTCAGGAATTCACCTAGCCCGCGCAGGAAAATCATCATCGACAGCGATACAAGTATCGGATGGGCGCGCGTATAGGCAATGACGAGCCCCATCACCAGACCGCTTGCCGCGCCAACCCCGATCGCGAGCAGGCAAGCCATGAAAAAGGCGAATGGCCCCGCATCCACGCCGCCATTGCTCTTGAGCACCCAGGCCGCCGTCAGCCCGGCGATATTGGCCGTGAAGGTGATGGCGAGGTTCAGACCGCCGGTCAGAACAGGCAGCAGCATGGCAAGCGTGAGCAGCCCCAGCTCCGGCAGTTGAAAGGCAACCGAGCCGAAGGTGGCGCGGCTGAGGAATTGCGGCGAAGCCAGGCTGAAGAACACGATGACGGCGAGGAGTGCGAAGCCTGGTCCGGCCATCTCCGGGCCGAGAAATGCCCTTGTGCGATTGAAAAGCGCGTTCATCCGCGACCTTTCGCCTGACGCATGAAGGGCAGGCGTTTCTCCAGATTGCTATTCGACAATGTGATGGCGGCGAGGATGATGGCACCGATAATCATCTTGAAGGCGAAGGGTGAAACGCCGGCAAGATTGAGCCCGTTCTGGGTGATCGATATCAGGAGCACGCCCAGCACGCAGCCCAATACAGTACCCTTCCCGCCGCCAAGCCGCGCCCCGCCAAGGACCACGGCGGCAAGCACATCGAGCTCGCGGCCATAAAGTGCGTTCGGCACCACTTCCTGGGCATAATGCGCCTGGACCAGTCCCCCGATGCCCGCCATCAGCCCGAGCCAGCCGAAAGCGATGAACTGCATGGCGGCTATATTGACGCCAAAGCGCCGTGCCCCGTCCGGATTATCGCCAAAGGCATAGAGCTGGCGGCCGGTCGTGGTCCTCGTGATGAATATCCAGGTGGCGATGACGCAGATGGTCATGACCAGCACCGGCAGGGTGATCTCGATCCAGCTCCCGTCGGCCATCTCACGCTCGTAAAGGATCACCCGTTCGGTGAGCCAATCCGGCAAATTGTAGATCGAGACGCCACGCGTGAAGAACATCAGCAAGCCGAAATAGATATTAAAGGTGGCGATGGTCGCAACGATGGAAATGATCCGAAATTTGTGGATCAGGAAGGCATTGAAGGCGCCGAGAAGTACGCCCACCCCACCGGCGATCAGGAGGCCGCTGATCCACCCGCCGCCGCCGATCCAGCCGAGCAGGATGGCCGTGACATATTGCGCAACCGATGCAGCGACCGCGAACGAAATATCGATGCCGCCAGCGATCAGTACCACCAACAGGCCGACGGCGAAGATGATGTTGACGGAGCTCGAATTGAGCAGGTCGAACGCGTTTCCGGGCGTGAGAAAGCTGTCGGTCGAGAGTGACAGGACCACGCTGATGACGGCTATCACCACAAGCAGCGCGAATTCCGTTGCGTGAGACTGGATGATGCTACGCATAGACGGCCGCCTCGATATCGCGCAGCGTACAGTCGCGCGGTGCGAAACGATTGACGATCCGCCCCTCGGCCATATGCAGCACGCGGTCCGCGTGGAAATAAACCTCCGGCACTTCGTCGGAGATCAGGATGATCGCCAGGCCGCTATCGGCCAGTTTGGCGATGATCTCGAAGATGCCGGCGCGCGCGCCGACATCGACGCCGACCGTTGGTGCATCGAGGATGAGCAGTTTCGGATCGGTCGCCAGCCACTTGGCGATGGCAATGCGTTGCTGGTTGCCGCCGGAAAGCGTCGAGACCGCATCGCCCTGGCGTCCGATCCTTATACCCAGATTGGTGATCCATCCGGCGACCAGTTCGCGTTTCCGGTCATCGGAAAGGAAGCCGCCAGAGGTGATCCTGCCCAGCGACGCGACCACCAGATTGTCGGCAATCGATTGTGGCTGAACAAGGCCAAGCGATAGCCGGTCCTCCGAGAGGTAAGCCACGCCTGCCGCTATGGCATCACGGTTGGAGGAAAAACGCACCGGCTTTCCCTCAAGCCTGATTGTGCCCGAGCGTGGTTTGAGCATGCCGAACAGCGAAAGCGCCAGCTCCGTGCGCCCGGCGCCGAGCAGGCCGGTGATCCCCAGCGTCTCGCCACGCCTCACGGTGAAGGAGATATCCTCGAACAATCCCGGTCGTGAAAGGTTCTGGACCTCCAGCACGACCGGATTTGCGCTGACATCACGCGCGCGCAGCTTATGGTCGAAGGTTTTGCCCGTCATCAGTTCGGTGATCCGCGACTGGATCATGCCGGCGGCCGGATAAACGCCGACCAACGCGCCATCGCGCAGCACGGTCAGCCGGTTCGAGATGTCGAGTACTTCGGCCAGCCGATGGCTGACGAACACCACTGCGACACCAGCTGCAGATAAATTCCGGACGATATCGAGGAGATGGTCGGTCTCCGATTGCGTCAGCGATGCGGTCGGCTCGTCCATGAAGACCAGCTTGGCTTCGCCAACAAGTGCGCGGGCGATTGCCACAATCTGACGCTGGGCGATGGCATATTCCTTCAGGGGCAGATCGACATCGAGGCTCACACCCAGCCGCGCCAGCGCCTTGACGGCTATGTCGCGCATGTGGCCATAATGAACAAAACGCGGCCGACTGCCAAGCACGGTCTGGAAGGCAATGTTCTCCGCCACAGTCATTTCCGGAAACAGCGCAAGATCCTGCCAGATGACCTGGATACCGGCGGCCTGCGCCGTCATGGGCGACATATGCGGATATGTCTGCCCATCATAGTCGATGATGGTGCCGGGTTCCGGCCGATAGACGCCGGTGACGATCTTGATCAGGGTGCTTTTGCCGGATCCGTTCTCGCCCGCAAGGCAATGCACTTCGCCGGGCAGGACATCAAAGCTGACGTTTTTCAGCGCGCTGATGCCGCCGAAGCTCATGTTGATATTGCGCAGGGAAAGCAAGGGTTTTGGACTGCTCTCCATACTCGTCATTTCTGCCATTATCGACAACCTGCGAAGATATGGGCACCGCCGGACCAGCCGAAACCAGCCCGGCGGCGGGGAGGATGCTCTGCTGGTCAGAGCCCCATGGCTGCGAGATCGGCGACCGTGTCCTTGTTGATCGGCACGAGCTGATCGACAATAATGTTGCGGTTCTCGAAATCGGGCTTGATCTTGCCGAGGCCCTCGATCTCATCGTCGTCCTTCGGCTCTTCGCCTTTCATCAATTTGTCGGCAAGCGTTACGAAAACTTCACCGGCCTGCTTTGGATTCCACATGAAACCGCCGGAAATGGCGTCTTTCATCAGCAATTTCTGGCCCTGTCCGGGAGAAAAGGGGCCGAGAACGAAGATCTTGCCGATCTTGCGCCGTTCTTCGATTGCGCGGCCCGCCCCGATCGGGCCCTGGCTGCCAAAGGCGAGGAAGCCCTTGAGATCAGGATGGGCCGAGATGAGATCAAGCGCGGTACTGCGGCTCTTGTCGACATCTTCGGCTACGCCGTACCGGTCGCCGACCAGTTTCATATCAGGGTGGTTCTTCTTGAGATAGGCGATCGCCGCGTCAGCCCAGGCATTATGCAACGGCACGGTCAGCGAGCCGACGAAGACCGCATATTCTCCCTTGCCACCGGTTTTCTCGGCCAGGAGCTTGGCGTGGGCTTCGCCGAAACCGGTGGACGAAGCGAGCTCGAAATCCCAGTCGGCACCCTTCTGGCCCGGTGATTCATGGGTAATAACGATAATACCCTGTTGCTTGGCCTTGGTCAGCACCGGCTCGAGCACCTTGGCATCGTTCGGCACGACGCCGATCACCTTCACGCCCTGGGCAATGAGATCCTCGATCGCGCGAACCTGAAGCGCCGGATCGGCACTGGTCGGACCGACCATGAAAGCATCAATACCAAGCTTTTCGCCGCGCTCCTTGATGCCGGCGTCCATGGCATTGAACCAGGGAATGCCGCCTATCTTGACGACGACGCCGACTTTACCGGGATCTGCGGCAAAGGCCGCAAGCGAGGTGCTGAGCGATAGCGACGCGACAAACGCGCTGACCAAGAGCTTCTTCATGTCTTTTCCTCCTCCAAAACGTTTCCGCGTAGGAAACACCAGGGGCGCCAATGGCACTCCCAGGTCAGACCGATTTGACGCGGATTTCGCATCCTCCCATTCACCGCCTCCTCAAGCGGCACCACGCCATGCACAATCGATATTTCGTTTTGCACAATCGATGGTGCATTCAATATCTTTGAGAATTAAACTTTCGTCAAGAGCAGATCGGCACTAAGGGAGGGTCAGGAGGTACGGGCATGAATCATCAAAGCAAGAAGAAGGCGACGATCTACGATCTTTCCATTCTGTCCGGATGTTCCCCTTCCACGGTCAGCGCGGTTTTGAACGGCACCTGGCAAAAGCGCCGCATCAAGCAAAGCACGGCCGAACGCATCCAGAGCCTTGCCGAACAACACCGCTATACCGCCAACCTGCAGGCAAGAGGGCTTAGAAGCTCCCGCTCCGGTCTCGTCGGTCTGCTGCTGCCGGTACATGACAATCGCTATTTCTCCTCGATGGCCCAGACATTCGAAGCCGAAGTGCGCAGTCACGGAAAGTGCCCTGTCGTCGTCAGCGCCTGCCGCGATCCCGTGGAAGAACAGGCGACCGTCGAAACGCTGATTTCCTATTCGATCGATGAGTTGTTTATTGCCGGTGCGACCGACCCTGATGGGGTCCATGTGCTGTGCGAAGCCGCCGGCATCCGGCACATCAATATCGACCTTCCTGGAACGAAGGCGCCCTCCGTGATCAGCGACAATTATGAGGGTGCCCGCATGCTGACGCAGGCAATCATTCAGCGACTGGCGGCAACCGGCTCCCCGGAACCCGATGAGGTCTATCTGTTCGGCGGGCGCGATGATCATGCCACCCGCGAACGCATAAGGGGTTTTCGCGACGTCAAGAGGCAGATGCTTGGCGCGGATCCGGATGAGTGCATCCAGCCAACCGGCTATTCACCGGACATGACGCAAAAGGCATTCGAGACATATTATGCGCGCGAAAAGAAAGTGCCACGCGGTCTTTTCATCAATTCCTCGATCAATTTCGAGGGTTTTTTGCGCTTCCTCGCGCAGCATCCGCATGAAACTTTCGCGGATATCGTCGTGGGCTGCTACGATTATGACCCGTTCGGTTCGTTTCTCCCATTCCCCGTCCTCATGATCAGACAGGATGTCGCGGGAATGCTTGCCAAGGCATTCGAGATCATGGAGGAAAGCCGTCCGGCGGCCAAAATCCATCTGATCGCCCCTGAACTTGTCCAACCGCGAACAGCGCTGACCGGCCCGCTCGACCTGATCAGGGAAATCGATACGTTTACCCGCTGAATTTTCGCTAGAGCTGGGCTTCGATAGCGGCCTTGTCTATGACGGACCAAACCTTTTCGATCCGCCCGTGCCGGAACGCATAGAACACGTTCTCCGCAAACGAGATTCTCTTCCCGTTTACCCGAAGACCAAACAGGATTCCTTTCGGCGTGCAGTCGAAGCTCAGGCGGCTTGCTATATGAGGTGGCTGGGAGATCAGTAGTTGGATGCAAAAATAAAGGTCCGGAATCGCACGGAAATCCTCCACCAGCATTTCGCGATACCCTGACAAGCCAATCCGCTTACCATTGTAATGAACGTCCTCATGGACAAACTGCCCCAGGTTCGACCAGTCCTGTTGGTTCAAACAGGCAATATAGTCCCGGTAAATATCGGCAAGGTCGGCTCCCGTCATGCAGTTGCCCTTACTTTCTTCGCGATTTCCAACGCAAGTTAAAGTGGCCCAGAAGTTCTGGCTAGTCACTGCGGAAGACGAACGCAGCGACCTTGCGGTAATCCTCCCGCCGCCGCACGAGCGGTTCTTAATGAGAAACGGCGCGAAGAACGCCCGTTGCGGATCGCTCATTGGTCCTCGACTCAACGCTGCTCCCCTCAAAGAGCAGCGTTGAGTCATAGCTCCAGCGGATCGCCACAGACCATTGTTTTTATCGGCTTTTGATCTCCATGAACCGGATGCGGTTGTTGAAGGGGTCGATGACCTGCAGTTCCACCCGATCCCCGTCGTCCTGAAGCCCGGGCTTCATATAGCGATAGTCCTGGGCCTGAAGCTCTTTGTGAAGATCACGGATGCCCGTCATATAGACGCACATATTGCCGCCGGGTGTAGCGTCTCCGGCGTGTTCCGACAGGTGCAGCCTCAGCCCGGATCGCGAGATCTGCATATAAAGCGGAAAATTGTCTCCGTAGCGGTGTTCCCAATCAACGGCGAAGCCGAGAAATCCGAGATAGAACTCACTCGCCTTTGCAACATCGAAGATGCGAACAATCGGAACCGCCTGCTCAAGGGCGATCCCCTGGGCGGACCGAGCCGCCTCGTCCTTGTCGATCTTCGCCGACATAATGTTCCAGTTTATCAACCCGAACTGGCGGGCAACGATCTCAAGCGCCTCGCTGTGGGTGATTGTTATGTCGCGCTCGGCAAGTGCTTCCCGCATGGCTTTCGCCATGGCCTTTGAATCGCGATAGTCGCGCATGTCCGTTTCCTTCGTCACGGCGAAGTCTTCGTCAGCGCCCGCATTACCAACGCCTTCGCCCGACGGTTGAACGGTCAGGAAGGATTGAGTGGAAGGCGTTCGCCATGCCCCTTGAAGGGGCGCGGGCTGCTGGCCGCCTCCGGCCATAAAGCCACATTAGCGATGGGGGCCGCTGTTGTCAGCCAGAAATTGCACGCTGCGATGGATCAGGCTTGTCCACACCACCTAGCGAACAGCACAAATCTTCGAGCGGGTCAGGAACCGCTTCTCGCGGCCATTGTCGAGCGAGAACATACCCCCGCGGCCGGGCACCACGTCGATGATGAGGTCTGTATGCTTCCAAGCCTCGAACTGCGAAGCGCTGATATAGAACGGGGCGTCGCCGATATGCCCGAGCAGCACGTCGTTATCACCCACGATGAAATCGCCTTGCGGAAAGCACATCGGCGATGAGCCATCGCAACAGCCGCCGGACTGGTGGAACAGCACAGGACCGTGTTCTTCGATGATTTCACGAAGCAGCTCCAATGCGGCAGGCGTGGCTGACACCTTATCGTTCATGCGATCCTCCCTGAAATGGGCGGCGCGGCCCGCCAGAGCCGCGCCGCCGATATTGCCGGTTCAGAAGAAGCCGAGCTTCTTCGGGCTGTAGCTGACAAGCATGTTCTTGGTATTTTGATAATGGTCGAGCATCATCTTGTGATTTTCGCGCCCGATGCCGGACTGCTTGTAGCCGCCGAATGCCGCATGCGCCGGATAGGCGTGGTAACAGTTTGTCCAGACCCGACCGGCCTGAATGGCACGACCGAAGCGATAGCAGCGGTTTGCATCACGGCTCCAGATGCCGGCTCCCAGACCGTAAAGCGTGTCGTTGGCAATCGACAGCGCCTCGTCATCATCCCTGAAGGTCGTGACCGAAACGACCGGCCCAAAAATCTCCTCCTGGAAGACACGCATCTTGTTGTGTCCCTTGAAGACGGTCGGCTTGACGTAATAGCCGCCGGCGAGATCGCCTGGCAATTCGTTGCGCTCGCCGCCCGTCAGGACTTCGGCGCCTTCCTGCCGGCCGATGTCGAAATAGGAGAGGATCTTCTCCAACTGTTCGGACGACGCCTGCGCGCCGATCATCGTGGCGGGGTCGAGCGGATCGCCCTGGACGATTGCCTCGACGCGTTTCAGCGCCCGCTCCATGAATTCATCGTAGATGTCTTCCTGGATAAGCGCCCGGCTCGGGCATGTGCAGACCTCGCCCTGATTGAGGGCGAACATAACGAAGCCTTCGATCGCCTTGTCGAAAAAGTCATCATCCGCCGCGGTCACGTCCTTGAAGAAGATGTTGGGCGATTTGCCGCCCAGTTCGAGTGTGACGGGGATCAGATTCTGGCTGGCATATTGCATGATCAGCCGCCCGGTCGTCGTTTCGCCGGTAAACGCGATCTTGGCGATGCGCGGCGACGAGGCAAGCGGCTTGCCCGCTTCGAGGCCGAAACCGTTGACGATGTTGAGCACGCCTGCAGGCAACAGATCGCCAATGAGATCCGCCCACAGCATGATCGTCGCCGGCGTCTGCTCGGCAGGCTTGAGGACGACGCAATTGCCGGCGGCGAGCGCCGGGGCGAGCTTCCAACAGGCCATCAGCAGAGGAAAATTCCACGGGATAATCTGGCCGACGACGCCCAGCGGCTCATGGAAGTGATAGGCGACCGTATCATGGTCGATTTCGGAAATCCCGCCCTCCTGGGCGCGGATAGCGCCGGCGAAATAGCGGAAATGGTCGATGGCGAGCGGCAGGTCGGCGGCGGTCGTCTCGCGGATCGGCTTGCCATTGTCCCATGTTTCGGCAAGCGCCAGAAGATCGAGATTTTCTTCCATGCGGTCGGCGATCCGGTTGAGCATCACGGCGCGCTCGGCAGCGCTCGTGCGCCCCCATGCCTCCTTGGCCGTATGCGCGGCATCGAGCGCTGCTTCGATATCTGCGGCATCAGAACGGGCGATCTCGCCGAGCGGTCTGCCTGTCACGGGTGAAATGTTTTCGAAATACCTTCCTGATTTTGGCGCGACCCACTGGCCGGCGATGAAGTTGTCATAGCGCTTGGCGAAGGGAACCTTTGCCGTGCGGGAAAACTCAATTTTGTTCATGACTTCCTCCCGAGAAGCGACGCCGCAGGATGCGGCGTTCCGGAGGAAAGCATCGCCATTGGTGCTTCTGCTGTCAGCCCGCTCAAAGACGATCACATGCCACAACTGTCGCAATCCTGCGACAGTTGGCCGGTCTGGAAAATCAATGCGGTCGAGAAACCCCGAAACGCTTCAGCTTGCGGTGCAATGTGGCGCGGCTGACGCCGAGAAGCGTGGCGGCGGCCGAGACATTGCCGTCTGCGCGGGCCAGCGCCCGTTGCAGGACGCCGCGCTCCGCTTGGTCAAAATTCTCCGCCTCGATCGTCGAGCCGAACAGGCTGCTCACTGGAACGGGTTTCTCCAAACAATCGGGTGTGATCCCCAATGCCAGCCGGGCGGCACGCGTCGCACCGATCACAAGATCATCGGCATCGACCGCGACCAGGGCTCTGCCACTCTTGTCGGCGACCGGCGCCAGTAAAATGCGCGCCTTGGGAAAAGACATACGGAAATGATCGATTTCGATGCGCCGCGCCGCGTCGATCACCGCCATCGAAATCAGATTGACGAACCCCTCCGTCAGATCGGCGCGGCAGGACGATACATCCAGGGCCGCGACCAGATTTCCCTCATGATCATAAATGGGTGCGGTCGTGCAGCTCAAAGCCGTATTGCGCGTCAGGAAATGCTGATCACGGTGGATGGTGAGCGCCCGCTGTTCCACCAGGCAGGTGCCGATGCCGTTGGTGCCCTCGCTATCTTCGCTCCAGACTGATCCGGTCCACAGGCCCCATTCCCGAAAAGTCTCGTCATCGGCAACTGCCCCGCGCCGCTCGACAGGCACGCCGTCGCGATCCGCCAGCAGAACGCAGCACCCCACCCCGCCCACCGCCAGATAAAGTCTGTCCAGGCTGGACTTGGCTGCGGCAAGAAGCGGCTCGATTTTTTGCCGGGCCTCACCGAGTTCGATATCCGTCAGACGCTTTGGAGATTTTCTATGAGCCGGATCGAGCCTGTGGAGATTGCAGGACCTGCGCCAGGACGCTATCAGCGCGGATTTGGCGGCGGCATCAGACGCGATCGCGGCCTGAACCCGATCTGCATGACGATCAAAAGAATGTTCGTCCATGCGCTCCTCCCGAGGCGTGAACACATATGCCGATCAGGCACCGCTCCCATTTCGCAAGCATAGAATGAGCCCGGAGCAGCGGCGGGTCAAGGACAACCGGATCTATTCCACCGTATCGGCATAAAGCTCGGCGGCATGTTCCTTCAGCGCCCGCCGCCCATCCGCCCTAAAATACATCATGTGCCCTCCCTCCACGACCGTAAGGCGCATGGGCTTTGCTCCGGCAAGGGAGGGAACCTGGTCCACCAGATAACGCGACGTCATGTAAGGCGTCACGAGATCCGTATAGCCATTGACGATCAGGACACCCAGAGCGGGGTTCAGCGAGCGCGCCCGCTGGAGATCGTTCATGACGCCAGCATAGCCTTGACGCGCAGGCGTCGTTCCGTAATCCCAGACGCGGCTGATCTCGCCGTTCAAGAGCCGATAGCTGATATCGGTGCGGAAATTCAGTTCGTCGCGTGCATAGGCCACAAACGCCGAGGTCAGCGCCGGCACACTGCGATCGAGCACAGGGTCAGGGCCGGCATTTCTACCGCTGGCGGGATCGATATCCGCCGTCGCGATCGCGCCGTCATAAGCGCTCAGGACATCACGCCTGGCTCGTGCGAACTCCTTTGCGAAGAGCGCTGTCGGAATACGCGCGAAATTCCGTTGGACGAGGTCGAGCGGCAGGCCGGTGATCTCCGCCACACGCGGGCTTGCTCGCTGCCCGCCTTCCTCCAGCCCGCCGGCAATGGCGGTGAGATAGTCGCCGAGCGCATAGCGTTCGACTTCGGCCAGTTGCGCCCGCAGCGCATCGCCCGTGATCCCTTCACTTTGCAAACGCACTGCGGCAAGGGATGGAAGTTCGAGCGCCCAATGCAGAGGGTCGAATTCGTCAGGCCGCACCAGCATGAATTCGAGCGCTGGTGAGATCAGCACGACTCCGTTCACATTCACCCCGGCGTCGTCTTGAAGCGTTTTGGCAAGAAGCGCGGCCCGAAACCCGCCATAGCTTTCGCCCGCAAGAAAGACCGGCGATCCGATGCGGCCGGTCTGGGTGAGATATAGGCGGATGAACGATCCCATCGCGGTCGCATCCTGATTGACACCCCAGAAACTGCGCGCCTCCTGACCGGGAGCCTCGCGGCTATACCCTGTCCCCACAGGATCAACAAAAACGAGATCTGTCATGTCGAGCCAGCTATCCGGATTATCCACAAGCGCTTGCGGCGGCGGCAGAAACGCACCATTGGGCGCAGTGGGTATGACGCGGGGGCCGATAGCGCCGAGATGCAGATAGGCGGATGCCGCTCCCGGACCCCCATTGAAAACGAAGGTGACAGGGCGTTTCGCATTGCCGGAGGCTTCGCCTGAGCGCGTGTAAGAAACGTAGAATATCTCTGCGGTAACGTCGCCCTTGGCGGACAGAAGCGACACGGTGCCGGCTTTTGCTTGATAGTGCAGCATGCGCCCGGCAAGGGAGATCGAATGGTCGGTCGTCTGTGGCGGCGGGAGAAGCGACAGCACGCCGCCTGAAGGTGCGGGCCGCTCGGCAAGCGCTCCCTCCCCTGGAAAAGGACTGACAGCAAGCAGAAACAAGATAACGGCCACCGCTTTTTTCTTGATACGCATGGTGCCTCCAGGTCCGGAAAATGTCTTCATAGTACGGCCGATCATGCATCAGTAGTGCTTGAAGTCAAAGGGCCAGCGATCCTCCTCAGTGCAACGGCCCTAACATTGCTGTTATAATGGCCTGTTGCACCTTGATCACACATAACAATGAAAGAATTAGCGAGGACTTGGCGAATCCGGATTGACCGTCTATGAAGATCGTCCCGTTCAGTCCTTCAAAGGAGGCTACGAATGCCAGCATTCGATTCTTCTCAGCAAGGCAGCGGCTTGAGGATCATGCGCGACTAGGTCACCACCGACCACTCCTCGCGTCGGAACGTCAAGGCAGCTGCCGCCCGAGCCCCTCCCGCATGGGACGCGCTCGGTAGTATCCCGGCACCGCCTGAAAGACGTATTTTCCGTCACGGCGACGTTTTCACGAATTTCCGATTTGGGACCGGATGCGTCTGCATCCGGCTGATATCATGGTTTCTTTCCGCAATGCCTTGCGGGGCAACGCTTTTCGCAGTGTGTTCCGTTTCCTGAGCGCCCATTGGCGTCGTCAGCCGGTGAGGCTCGCCGTCATTATTGTTGCCGTGCTCATCTCGACGATGGCCGACGTGCTGACCCCGCTTTATTCCGGCCATCTGGTCGATGCCGTGGCGCGAGGTGCGGCCACAGACGAAGTCGCCTGGAATGCGGCAATGGCGGCCTTCTTCATGCTGCTTGCCCTTTCGGGCGGCGCCACGATCCTGCGCTATGTCACCTTTATCGGCATCACCGACCTGACGCTGAAGATGATGTCGGAAATCGCCGCCGACGCGTTCCACCGGGTGCAGCGCTTTTCGACCGACTGGCACGCCAACAGCTTCGCCGGCTCGACCGTGCGCAAGATCACGCGCGGCATGTGGTCGCTCGACCTCCTGAACGACACGATCCTGGTGGCGCTGCTTCCGTCTGCCGTCATGCTGGTGGGCACGACTCTCCTGCTTGGCTGGTATTGGCCGATGATGGGGCTGATCGTGGCTGTCGGCTCGGTTCTCTATGTCGCCCTTACGGTCGCGCTTTCGCTGGGTTATGTCGCGCCGGCGGCGAGCCTCGCCAATGCGTGGGATACGCGTCTCGGCGGGGCACTGGCCGATGCCGTCTCGTGCAACGCGGTCGTCAAGGCCTTCGGTGCGGAAGCACGCGAGGATACGCGCCTTGGAGCGGTAATCGCAAAGTGGCGGAGCCGCACGCGCCGCACCTGGGTGCGTGGCACGATCAACGGCACCGCGCAAGGTGTGACATTGCTCATTCTGCGCGCGGCGGTCATCGGCTTCGCGATCGTCCTTTGGAGCCAAGGCCGCGCAAGCGCCGGCGATATCACCTTCGTACTCACCTCCTTCTTCGTGCTGCAGGGATATCTGCGCGATGTCGGCATGCATGTGCGCAACGTACAGCGCTCGGTCAACGAGATGGAAGAACTGGTCGATATCCATGACCAGCCGCTCGGCGTCGAGGACCGTCCCGGCGCTGTGCCGATCCGCATCGAAAACGGGCGTATCGATTTCGAGAATGTCACCTTCCATTATGGCGGACATGCCAAGCCGCTCTACCGGGACTTCTCTCTGTCGATCCCTGCGGGCCAGCGCGTCGGCCTCGTCGGGCACTCCGGCTCAGGCAAGACCACATTCGTCAAGCTGATCCAGAGGCTGCATGACGTCACCGATGGCCGCATCCTGATCGACGGCGAGGATATCGCGCAGGTTCAGCAAGCGTCGCTGCGGTCGGCGCTCGCCATCGTGCAACAGGAGCCGATCCTGTTCCACCGGTCGCTGGCCGAGAACATCGCCTATGCCCGGCCTGGCGCGTCGATGGCCGAGGTGGAGCGCGCCGCAAGGCTTGCAAGTGCCCACGAATTCATCACGGGCCTGCCCAAGGGCTATGCGACGCTGGTGGGTGAGCGCGGTGTAAAGCTTTCCGGCGGCGAGCGCCAGCGTGTCGCGATCGCCCGGGCCTTTCTGGCCGACGCGCCCATCCTGATCTTCGATGAGGCGACATCAAGCCTCGATTCGGAATCGGAGGTGCTGATCCAGGAGGCGATGGAACGGCTGATGGTCGGCCGCACGACGCTGGTCATCGCGCACCGGCTCTCCACCGTCCGCTCCCTCGACCGGCTATTGGTTTTCGACCGGGGCCGTGTGATTGAGGAAGGCGACCATGCCCAACTCATCCGGCGCGAGAACGGCGTCTATCGCAGGCTCTTCGAACGCCAGGCGCTGGAACTGACCAAGGGCTTCGTTTGATCTCGGAAGGGCCGCCCCCCGGCCCTTCCCGCCACGCCGACGGTATCCTCCGCGTTCAAGTCCGATAAGCATCACGCATGTGCCCGTCTACCGACGGCGCAACCGCATCAAGCGGTGCTTCAATCGATAAAAACACTTGCGTCGCTGCGCAACGCGCCAAGGCTGAAGTACCCGGCATCTCTCAAGCTTCGTCTATCGCCGCTTCAATGATCTGATGCGGTGAATGCCGATCCCCCTAGCGCTGTCTCTGCGCCTTCGTCGTGAGGGTTTCATCTGTCCAAAGCGGCAGACCCGATACGCTGGCGACATGCGGATCGGCCGTGAACAATGGATGCCCCTCATCGATCAGTGCCTGCAGTATCTGCTTGTCGGTTCCGGCATGCAGACGTTTCATATTGGCGTCGTTATAGATGTGCCCCGAGGAATCGGGATCGATCCCGGTGATGATCACAGCCTTTGCACCGTTCAGCAGCGCATAGAATACGGCAGTGATGCCGTTCGAAAACTTCATGTCGTCGTTGATCTCGACATTGAGCTTTCCCATCACGCCTTCATACATCGCCATGCGCGTGAAACGATTGACCAACCTCAACTCATCATAGACGTAATTGAAGGCAGCAAGCCCAGACTTGAGCCGGCCAAGACTTTGCGGCCAGCGAACGACATAGAGGAGCTTCGTCCGCTTACCCTCCAATACCTTGCGAACATGGATGGCATTTGTCGTCTGGCCCTCAACCTGGTTGAACTGCATGAAGGTTGCATCCGGCACATCGACACCCCATTCGCCGATAACGCTTTGGGAGCCGTTCACCGTGATCACGTGAAAACGATCATCAAACCCTGCGGGAATGGTTGAAACCGGCGCGGAGCCAACGACGACGACCGGTCCGCTGAATCTGGACGGATGCTGCGGTGGTCGGGGCCTTGAGATTCTATACAGCAGAGATCGCCGCATCCTGGTGACAAACTCAAAACGACGCAGTTTCAATGATTCCGACCTTTCGACTCCCTGGAGCGCCTATCCGTCTGCACGGACAAGCGCGGAAGGATCATGTTTTAAAACACGGTTTTGAAGAAGCCGAGTTCCGCCAATTGCTGTGAATTGCGAAATTCGTTGGAAATCTCCGAGCGGAGATAATCGAGCTGTCCCTTTTTGATGGCTTCGAGCATGTTCTTATATGATCTGGACCCCCGATAATACTGGTTGTCCGCTATGGCTTCTCTAACGAGCTTCTCTGTCTGATCGAAGAACTTGAAATGCAGCAATGATCCCATGATTGGCGAGAAATTCCGGGTGAACGGCCATGGCTTGTGTATGCTTACACCGAAGGTGATTTCACCTTCCACATAAACGAGAGGATATTTCATCAGCTCGTCATGGATATCCGGGTTGTTCAGGACTCGGGCTCTTGGGCCGCCTGACATGATCATGCCCGATCCCGTGCGAAGCAGGCGATAACCCTCCACGTCGAACATATTGGCTATCTCCCACGGCATCACATCGCTCGATCCATCAAAAACAGCGGATGTGATAGCGTCCCCCGGATAGCAATCGATCATCGGCGCAGGACAATGCGTTATGCCCGCGGCCTCCAGACCCGCGATGAATTGGGGGAGCCTCTTTGTCTCATACTGATGATAGATGAAATATTCATCGCAATCGACATTCAGATACCAGCGATTCGTACCGTAGAGCTGGACGATCGCTTCCCGCCATGACCTGCCCCCATTGGCCTCCCGATAGCGGATGTCGGATCCGAACAGATCGACGTCACTCTCTTCGAGAAGGAATTCGCGTGTTCCGTCTGTCGAACGGTCGTCTATACAGAGGAAGCGTGTCACCCCTAATGTACGATAATGCAGCAAGAACGACCGCAAAAATCGCAAACTGTTGCGAGTCAGGAAAATCAGCGGGATATCTTCTGGCCCGAGTGGGCGGATATCGGGCGATTTAAGTGGAGATATGCAAATTTCGCCCGGATTTCTCTTCACCTTGAAGCTACGCCATTTGCTGAGAAGCGCGTGGCCGAGCGTTCTTGCAAAGTGGTCGTGATAATCGTTGGCATGAGACCGGTATGGAAACGGAATCTCCGCTCCCCCACGCATCATTTTTTTCGTTCTAAGAGCTATCCTATTATCTCCACCACCTGAAAGTCATCCGTATGAGAAGGCTCAGGACTAGCGCCCTAACACGCGTCAAGCTTTCTGTCGAGATTGGACCTAACGCGTACAGCGGACCTCGCTGACGACGATCACAGGGCGCTCCACCTCGGCCTCAACGATGCGGACGGTTCCGGTGCAGTTTCGGCGATCAGGTGCAGGAAGCGGTGCAGGGTTGAGAACCAGCGGATCGTTCTGCGACAGCACAATCGCCCGATCAGAAGGCGCGGCAGCGGCGCCGATGAGCGAGAGTACAGCGATAAATAAAAAAAGAGAGCGCCTACACACGGCAATGTTCCACTGTTAAATATCCATTGACTTTCATTTTATCCTACAAATAGAAGATGTACTTTCTCGTTACAAATAATAGTTAACAAAACTTTCTTCTCCATCAATTGAAGATTACATAAATAAGTTTTCTTGCGCATTTTGGTTGTTATTGTCTTCAGAAGTTATTATTTTTAATAGAGAATGTTTTTAATGCGCAAAACGAACCATTCCTATTGAAACTATTAGGGTATATTCGGCATTAAATCCTGTGTAGCATTTACTGGAGAACAAAAATGTCTACTCTCGAAATCACGATGATTGGAATCACCGCCGGAATGCTGGCGCTGATACTCGCTCTCGCGATTGCTGGTGTATTATAGCCTTCACACAGTATACTTATTCCGGCAAGTACTGCACCGCGTACTGCAGAATCTCTGTCGCATTTTTCTGCTTTCAACACCATCCCGATACATCCGCTGCGCCCCGTGCTTGCTGAAAAGCACTGCGCCAGATTTGAAGCCTCTGCTCCTGTCTCGTCTCCCTGGTTTCGCGCAGATGTTGAAATTCCCGCGGGTTCCATTTAGGTCAAGTAACATTCTGTGCTCTTGCGAGCATTTTTGCGGCCTACGCCTTCTGTCAGGGCGACTTAAACTGGACGTGTGGATTTGGGACGATTTGGCCGCGACTTCATCTTTCTGGGGATTTTCGCGCTATTCTGGATCACGACCACGCCGTTCACGGATCTGAGGTCCGGAGATGTGTTGCTGGCGCAGGAGACCGGAAACGCAGCCCATCAGATCGCTGTCCTGCTCATGCTCGCCATGTCATTCCTGTTGCTTTGGCCGCAGCGAAAGGTCGCGATGTCCGCCATTTCCGCGGCGCTCATCTGCGTTCTCCTCTGGCAGTTGGTCACTGTCATCATTTCGGCGCATCCGGATCTCTCGATCCGCCGGTACATTCTCAATGTATCGGTGATTGTCGTGACACTTGCCTGGGTCCTGGCACCAGAAGATACAACCCATTTCCGGCGCTTGCTGCGCGGCGGGTCGGCCTTCGTCCTGGGGCTGGCCTATTTCGGCGTCCTCGTGTGGCCTCAAGTATCAATCCACAATTTGAACGAGGTCACTGAGCTGATAAACGCCGGATCCTGGAGAGGCCATTTCTCGCACAAGAACGTGGCGGGGCCGGCAATGGTCGTTTTGACGCTGTATTGGCTTTACCTGGCTGAGACCACACAAAAGGGGACAGCAAAGGCAATCTACTGGATATTGGCACTGCTTTCGCTGAACTTCCTCTACCACACGAACAACAAGACCTCGATCGGTCTTCTCATGATCATGTTCGGGCTCGCGGCCATTATCAGGCGGAGCCGATCTCTCTGGCTTCAGATGATCGTGGCTTATACTCCGGCCGGGTTGATGGCGCTTTTGACTCTCGGATCCGTTATTTTCGAGCCCATGAAACAATTGGTGACGGCACTGGTTTCCGATCCGACCTTCACCAACAGAACCGAAATCTGGAACTTCGCCCTCAGCCAGTTACAACACCGGCTCTTGACCGGCTTCGGCTTCGAAGCATTTTGGGCCACGTCCGACTTGCGAAGTGGATTTCATGAGACATGGGCCGCCACGGCGGGTCACGCACATAATGGTTATTTGAACGTCGCCATGTCGAGCGGCCTCATTGGGGTGTTCCTCACAATCTGGCTGATCGTCATCAATCCTCTGCGAGACTTCAACAGGAGCCAGAAAACGGATAATGACCCTTTTCTGGGGCTGCTTTTCCTACGGATATGGCTTTTCATGCTGCTTTACGCAAATCTGGAATCTCCGTTTTTCGTGGGTCGGGGTCAGGTTTGGTTCAGCCTCTTGGGCGCCATGTTCGGACTGAGGCTTCATGCCAGAATGCAGCAACTCGCCGCCCCAGCGCCATCGGGCAATGAACGCCTTCCCGACAGGCCTGCAAACCGCGTTCCAGGGCTCCCGGAAAGGGCGGCAGCAAAATAGGTGCGGAAGAGCAGTATCATGACGAAGACCAGAGGGAGCGTTGTACACTATGTGTAGCCCCGCTCCCGGCTAAGGGCGTCGCGCCAAACCGCCGATCAATCCCGCCAGCGCCGCGCGAAAACTTTGTGCATCGGCGCCCGTCTCTGTGACAAGGGCCGCGCGGTCAAAGGCAGCACCGATAAGCGCGGTAAGCGCATCGAGCGGCAGGGAGCGAATGGCGCCCGCTTCCATGGCCGCCTGCAGGCCTTCCCGCAAGGTGCGGTTGCCATGCAGGCTGTCAATCTCGTCCATCACCGCGTGACCCAGCACAGCCGGCCCGTCGAGCAGGATAAGGCGTGTGCGGCCGGGCACGGTCATGGCAGCGAGGAAGGCATGGCCGCCTTCGATCAGCGCGTCTATGGGCGGAAGCTCAGGACCGGCCATCGCCTCGATCTCCTCGGCTACCCTTTCGGCTTCCCGCTCCACCACGGCCCGAAACAGCGCCTGCTTGTCGGCGAAATGGTGGTAGAGAGCGCCGCGCGTCACGCCTGCGACCTCAACGATTTCTGGCGTACTGGTTTCGGCATAGGATTTTTCCACAAAAAGACGCCGGGCCGCGTCGATGAGCTTTTCGCGCGTTTGCCCGGATCGCTCCCGATTGGAGCGGCGTGTGCTAATCTCTTGCATACATGCAGCCTGTATGTTATCTACGGATACATGCAGACTGTATGTTAAATTTCTTGGAAAAGGAAGTCACATGAAATCCACCAGCTACTATCCCGTGCTCCTGACCAGCGATGTGGCTAGGACCACCGCCTTTTACCGCGACCATTTCCGCTTCGAGCCAAAATTCCAAAGTGAGTGGTATGTGCATCTGCAATCACGGGAAGACCAAGGCATAAACCTCGCCGTCCTCGACGCAAGCCATGAAACCATTCCACAGGTCGGCCGCGGACAAGTCTCGGGGCTGATCCTCAATTTTGAAGTGGAAGACGTCGACGGGGAGTATGAGCGGGCGAAAAACGCCGGACTGCCGATCCTTCAGGAACTGCGCGATGAAGCTTTCGGCCAGCGTCATTTCATAACCGCCGATCCCAATGGCGTGCTGATCGACGTGATCAAGCCGATCCCGCCCTCGGCAGAGTTCGCCACGCAGTACAGTGCTGACGCGCTGCCGCAGTAAGCGACCGTTGACGGCGGCATTTGGGTCTGCATGAGTGAATGGGCAGGAAATACATCATGGAAACATGCCGTGTCCTATGAATTGAGATCCGTATCTTCTCCCGAAGACTGGCTGCATCTGCATGCCATCAGACGCAGTGCTCTGTTCACGCCCGGGCGTCATTCATTTGCCTATGATGAGAACCATCCGGACGATAGGGCACCCGGAAACCTGCCTTTCCTGCTCCTCGCCGATTCCAGACCCGTTGGCGTGGTGCGCCTCGATTTGCGTGGAGAGATAGCGATCGTTCGACTTGTTGCGATTGCCGACGAGGAGCAGGGCAAGGGCCACGGGAGGAAACTAGATCGGCTGATCGAAGCGGAAGCCAGACGCCGGCACGTCAGACAATTACGGCTCAACGCCGCTCCGGCAGCGCTTGGATACTATGAGAAGATGGGCTGGCGGCGCGCCAACTGGGACCCGGATGAACTGGTCGGGTTGGCAGAGAACTGCATCCAGATGAGCAAGGAACTGGAAAGCGATTAGCTGATCTTCTGCCGCCGACAAACCCTGAAACGAACGGATTTGCGCGGTGCGGCCCCTACGGCGCCCGACGCGAGGGTTCTGACCCGCTACGGACCGACAGGATGCGCTTCGTCATCGGCGCCGCTTTTCAGCGCCCTTCGGATTTCATGGTTTTTGCCCCATTGCGACATGACGGTGACGGCAGAGTTCAGGGTTTTTCCGATCTCCGTCACCGAATATTCGACCTTTTTTACGGCGCCCGGAAAAACCTCCCGATGAACCAGGCCATCGCCTTCCATCTCGCGCAGCTGCTGGGTCAGGATCTTTTCGCTAACTCCTGGCAGGAGCCGCTTCAATTCACCAAATCGGCGCGGCTGTATATTGATTTCCCATAGGATGTGCGTTTTCCATTTGCCGCCTATCGCGTTGAGGGCCGTCGCAAAGCCGCAATCATCATGCTGCAACCGTTTCATCCCGGATGCTCCTTACCTCTGAGTTACCGCTTACCTTATAGTGCGTAATTTACAGATCCCGAAATACTAACCTATCAACCGGCAATCTGGATCGAACGCATGACGAGCACTGCTTGCATGCCAAACGGAGTGGCCGTTCATGACTGGAATACCCTCGGATGTAATATCCGCCGAAAACGCTGGCAGAAGAACCGCAAGCTGTGCCTGCGGAAATCTGAAGATAACCGTAACCGGCGACCCCGCACGCGTCTATGCCTGCGCCTGCCTGGAATGCCAGCGTGCGACGGGATCAGCCTTTGCGTACCGCGCCCGTTTTCAAAAAGCGGCGATCGTTCATATCGAAGGTGAGCGCCGGGCGTGGCGGCGCGGCAGCAACGCGGGACGCTGGATCGAGCAGACATTTTGCCCGACATGCGGAACATTGGTCTATATGGAGGGCGAAGCCTTGCCGGACGCGGTCGTCGTCTCGGTCGGATGCTTCGCCGATCCGGCATTTCCACCGCCTGCCGCGCTTTTCTGGGCCTCGCGGCGACATGATTGGTATGATCTCATGGAGGGCGTCCAATCCGTGGATTGAGACGATCGGCGCATTTCGTCTTCCCAACCGGCGCCCGGCTCATCTATGGAAGCATCATAGTAAATTCCATGGATAACCGGCAAAGGCTGCGATTTGGAAACGGCGCTCTATCTTCCGATCAAACGCTTTCTCGAAACAGCGGGCTACAGCGTCAAGGGCGAGATCCAGGGCTGCGATATCGTTGCGCTCAGTGACGGCGAACCGCCGCTCGTCGTCATCTGCGAACTCAAACTCAGCTTCAATCTGGAACTGGTCCTGCAGGCGGTCGACAGGGCCGCGGCCAGCGATGAAGTCTGGCTTGCGGCCCGCGTTTCCGCAAAGGGCAAGGACCGTGAAAGCGACCGCCGGTTCCGCGATCTGTGCCGCAGGCTGGGCTTCGGCATGCTCAGTGTCTCTGACAACGACCATGTCGATATCATCGTCAGTCCGGCCTCGCCGATGCCGCGAAGAAATCTGCGGAAAAGGTCGCGCCTCGTCGCCGAACATAAACGGCGCAAGGGCGACCCCACTTCGGGGGGCGGATCACGCATGCCGATCATGACGGCCTATCGCCAGCAGGCGCTTGCCTGCGCGCAAGCCCTGCAACACGGTCAGTTGCGCCCACGCGACCTGCGCCCCATCGCGCCCGACGCCGCCAAAATCCTGTTAAACAATGTTTACGGCTGGTTCGAACGCATCGACCGCGGCCTCTATGCCTTGACCGCGTCAGGTGCCGAAGCGCTCAAGCGCTGGCCGCCTCACCCAACGGGCCAAAACGGCAAGGAACCCTCCGATCCGGGATAGAATTTACAGTGATCGGCTCTCCCCGCAAATTCCCCTCCTCTATTGACGACAATAACAACGCCAGCTTACGCTGACGACAATAATGATATTCGACAAGAATACGAACGAGGAGGAGACTAACCCATGATTTGCAGACGTATTGTGTGCAGCTTCGCCATCGGCGCCGTTGCCGCCATTTTTTTGCCGGCAACGGCGGCGCTCGCGGACTACCCCGACCGGCCGATTACGCTGATCGTCCCATGGGGCGCCGGTGGCGGAACGGATTCCACGGCGCGCATCATCGGCTCCCTTCTCCAGAAGGAACTGGGCCAGCCCGTCAATGTCGTCAATCGCACCGGCGGGTCAGGAGTCGTCGGTCATAGTGCGATCGCCGGCGCGGATCCCGATGGTTACACGCTCGGCATCGCGACCGTAGAGATCGGCATGATGCATTGGCAGGGCCTGACGGAACTCACCTATGCCGACTACACGCCGCTCACCTTGATGAATGAAGATCCGGGTGCGGTTCAGGTCGCTGCGGATGCGCCCTGGAAGGATCTTCCGGCGCTTATCGAGGACATCAAGGCCAATCCTGGCAAGTATAAAGCCTCGGGAACAGGCCAGGGCGGCATCTGGCATCTTGCCATCGTCGGGCTTCTTTCCGAGCTCGGCGTCGATCCCTCCGCCGTACCGTGGGTTCCGAGCAATGGCGCTGCGCAAGGCCTGCAGGATCTGGTGGCCGGCGGTGTCTCGATCGTCCCCTGCTCAATTCCCGAAGCACGCTCTTTGCTCAGCGCGGGCCGTGTGAAATCACTTGCCGTCATGTCGGAAGATCGCAATTCAGCCTTCCCGGATGTCCCCACCACCAAGGAGGCTATGGGCGTCAGCTGGACGCTTGGCGCCTGGCGCGGCATCGTTGCGCCAAAGGGCTTGCCTGAGGCCGAAAGCAAAACGCTGATTACAGCCCTCAAGAAAGTCTATGACAGCGAGGACTACAAATCCTTCATGGCGAAGCAGGGCTTCGGCGTGCGCTGGGCTTCGGGAGAGGATTTCGCCAGCTTTATGAAGGCGAGCAACCAGAAGCTCGGCGATGTCATGAAGAATGTAGGCATGGCCAAATAACCTTTCCGCCTTTTTTCCGAACTTCGCCGGCCGCCACGCTATTCAAAAGCAAGGCGGCCGCAACGGCCCTTCGAGCGCGGAGAAGAGCAGATGCGTTTCAACGATGCGGTATCAGGCGCGGTCCTGCTTGTATTTTCAATCATGATCGGGCTCTGGTCGCGAAGCTTTCCAGCCATTCCGGGACAGGAATATGGCGCAGCCGTCTTCCCGACGCTGGTCGCAACCGCCCTTGGAGCTTGTTCCCTGCTGTTGATCATATCGGGGCTGCGTCGGGGCGGTGGGGCGCTCCTGTTCGAGGGATGGGCTCGCGCGCCGGGCGGCTATATCCGCATCCTGTGCACCATTGCGCTCGTCGTCTTCTATATTGTGGCCGCCAAGCCGCTCGGTTTCATTCCGACCATGATTGTGGTCCTGCTTTTCACGCTACGGATGCTCAAAGTCAGATGGCTGCCGGCACTTGCCGTTGCCATCATCGCAGCCATCGTGCTGCAATGGTCGTTCGGCAAATTTCTCCAGGTACCCCTGCCCTGGGGCGTGTTGTCGGCGTGGAGGTTCTGAGCGATGGGCACCATCGAAGCCGCCTTCGGACTCGTCCTCAACTGGAATGTGCTCTTCACGATCACCATTGCCGCCATATTCGGCCTTTTCGTTGGCGCCATCCCCGGGCTGACCGCGACCATGGCGATCGCCCTGCTTGTTCCTGTGACGTTCTTCATGGACCCGGTTCCGGCGGTCGGAGCGATGGTGACCTGTTCCGCCATGGCCATATTCGCCGGCGACATTCCCGGCACGCTGCTGCGCATACCGGGCACGCCGGCCTCCGCCGCCTATACCGACGAGGCTTTCCGGATGACGCAGAAGGGCGAGGCGGAACGCGCACTCAGTGCAAACCTTCTGTTTTCGGCCGTCGGCGGCCTCTTCGGCACTTTGATACTGATGTTCAGCGCCCCCTGGCTCGCCGAGATCGCCCTTAAATTCTCCTCCTTCGAATATTTCTGGATGGCGCTCCTGGGATTGACCTGCGCCGTCTTCATAGGGGCGAACCAGCCTCTGAAAGGCCTTGTCAGCCTGCTGATCGGTCTCTTCGTTTCGACGATAGGCCTGAACAATCCCGCTGGCGTCCCACGCTTTTCCTTCGGCAATGCCAATCTCATGGGCGGCATCGATTTCATTTCAGCCATGATCGGTCTTTTCGCCGTTTCGGAGGTTTTAAGGACAGTCGCAGGCGGGGCGCGCCAAACCCCGATGGTGCAGGCTTCCATAGGCAATCTGTTCAAGGGATGGGGTCAGCTGTTCAAAACCTACTGGCGCCAGCAACTGCGCGGCAACGTGCTCGGCACGGCAATCGGCGTGTTACCGGGAGCCGGCGCCGATATTGCCGCCTGGGTCGCCTATGCGCTCAGCCGCCGTTTTTCGAAGACACCTGAAAAATTCGGAACCGGCCATCTTGAAGGCGTGGTGGAATCGACCTCGGCCAACAATGCCGCGCTCGCCGGAGCATGGGTCCCGGCACTGGTTTTCGGCATTCCAGGCGATTCCATCACAGCAGTCGTAATCGGCGTCCTCTATGTGAAAGGACTCAATCCGGGGCCGACGCTATTTCTGACCGACCCACAGACGATCTATGCCGTCTTTCTCATCTTCATCCTGGCCAATCTGATCATGATCCCGTTTGGATGGGGCGCCATCAAGCTCGCCAAACATATTCTCCGCGTTCCCTCGAAGGTGCTGATGCCGATCATCCTGGCCTTCTGCATTGTCGGCGCGTTCGCCACCAACAATACGGTGTTCAATGTCTCAGTCATGCTGGTGTTCGGCGTTCTCGGCTTCATCATGGAAGAAAATGACATACCCATCGCTCCCTGCATTCTGGGCATCGTCCTCGGCCCCATGCTGGAGCAGAATTTCGTGACATCCATGATCAAGGCCGACGGCAGTTTCCTTGGCTTCTTCGAACGGCCGATCGCCGCTTCGCTGGGCGTCGTGACACTGCTGATCTGGGGGGCATCTTTCGTGTCCTATCTCATCGCTCGACAGCGCGACCCTTATAACCCCGGTGCAGCGGGCCACGACATTACCCCAAGCAAGCGCGCCCCGGACTAAAAGCGATCGCTTTAGCGCGACCATGTTCCTGGCAAGCGGTTCTCTACTCGATGCGCAGAAGGAAATCCCGCGAGAGCGCGACAACTTCGAAGAGGTTCGTCTCAAGCAGCCAATGGCCTCCATCGAGCAAATGTAACTCGGCGCGCGGTAAGTCACGGAAATAGGCGCGTGCCGAACCCTCGGGCATGTAACCGTCCTGTGGGCCCCAAACGATCAGGGTTGGCGGCAGGTGTTCGTGCAGATAGGCCTGATAACGGGGAAACCAGGCAAGATTGTCCTTGAGGCCGGCAATCACGTCGATCGCAATCTCCCGTCGTCGTGGTGTCATCAGTGACCAGTGCAACTTCCACAGATCCGGCGGAATCCGCCTGGCAAGTTCCGGTCGAACATCATTCAGGAACTCGTCACGAAACCCCTCCTCGCTGACGGCTTCGCCCAGGCTCGCGCGACCTTCTGGCGTAGGATTGCGGAAATACTTCTGGAGCGAGGCATATTTCGGGCCGAGCTGATCCGCGTAGATGTCGCCGTTCTGGATGATCAGCGCTGTAATCCGCTCCGGCCGCCTGATCGCCAGCCGCAGACCGATCTGCGACCCGAAATCGTGGAGATATAGCGCGAAGCGGTTAATCCCCAGGCGATCGGCGAACCGCTCAAGGAAATCGGCATAACCGTCGAAATTATAGGTAAAATCGTGCGGAGTATCACTATACCCACACCCGGGAAAATCGGGGGCCAGAAGCCGCCAGCGATCGGCCATCAGCGGCATGAAACCACGAAACTCGTAAGATGAACAAGGGTAACCATGCGGAAGCAGGATCGCCGGTGCATCCTGCGGACCTGCCTCCCTGTAGAAGACCTTGACGCCGTCAAGATCGACCAACTGGTGCCTTACAATATTGTCGCAAGCCATTGCCGTGAACCTCGCCTGTGTTGATCGAAGGCCGAACGCGGTTATACAGCAATTGTTTCATCATCGAATCGCGAGCCTGCGTCGAAAGCGCCATTCCTGCTGCGGACTCGACCGCACATATATTCGCGCTACATCAATATACGACCGGCCTTTTGCCTGTGTGCATCTATACGCATGCGGGGGAAAACGTCTAACTTGATATCGCCGTTGCGGTTGGCCCCCAACGGCGAAATGACTGCGGGGGGATCCATATACCCCCGTTTCGATTTGCCGGACGCGCTTGTCCGCGTCATAAATCTTGTGAGGAAACCATGCCCAGCGGCGATGGCAGTAGTCTGTCCGATATTCTTGGAATTGTTGCGGTTCTTGTTCTCGTAGCTGCGAACGGGTTCTTCGTTGCGGCCGAATTTTCCCTCGTCGCCGTGCGGCGAAGCCGGGTGGCGGAGCTTGTCACATCAGGACGATGGAACGCCGCCGCGCTGCAGCGTGCGGTCAGTAATCTCGACGCCAATCTTGCTGCAACGCAGCTTGGCATTACGATTTCATCACTGGCGCTTGGGTGGGTCGGCGAGCCGGCCCTGGCGCATTTGATCGAGCCGCTGTTGACCCCGCTTCTGCCGGGAACGCTTGCCGTTGCGACATCGCACGCAATTGCGGTCGCCATCTCCTTCATCATTATCACCGCGCTGCATATTGTGCTCGGCGAGCTCGCGCCAAAGAGCCTCGCACTTCAACGCAGCGAGGACACGGCACTTTGGGTGGTGCGGCCGCTGCAATTATTCCTGTTCCTGCTGCGGCCGGCGATCATCTCACTCAATGGTCTCGGCAATCTCGTGCTCCGGCTATGTGGCTTGCGGCCGGGCACAGGGGAGGAATCCCTGCATTCACCGGAGGAACTGAAGCTTCTCATCGCCGCCAGCCAGGAGGCAGGTCTTCTGCAGCAGGCCCAGAAGGACGTGGTCGAACGCGTCTTCAATATCGGTGATCGCCGCATCAGTGACATCATGACTCCGCGCATGGAGGTGGAGTGGATCGATGCCGATGACAGCCGGGAGGAAATCCTGCGCACCATCCGCGAATGCCGCCACGAGCAGCTTCTCGTCGGGCGCGGGGATGTCAATGAGCCGCTCGGCATGATCCTGAAGAAGGACTTGCTTGATCTGGTTCTGGACGGCAGGCCGCTGGACCCGATGGCCGTCATCCGTGAGCCGTTGATCGTTCACGAGGGAATGCCGGTCTTCAGGGTTCTCGAGCGGTTCAAGAGTGCGCCAGTCCGCATGGCAATCGTTATCGACGAATATGGCAGCCTCGAAGGAATCGTAACCCAGACCGACCTCCTCGAAGCTATCGCCGGCGACCTGCCGGACGTAGATGGTGAAGAACCTGACGTGGTCGAACGCGAGGACGGTTCGCTGCTGATCGATGGGATGATGCCGGCCTATGACGCTTTCCGCCGGCTTGGCGTACAGCGGCCGGAGGACGGAGATTACCATACGATAGCTGGTTTCGCGCTCTTCCAGCTCGGACATCTGCCCGATCCCGGCGAGCACTTTAACTATGGCGGGTGGCGTTTCGAGATCATGGATATGGACGGGCGACGGATCGATAAGCTGCTCACATCACGGATCGCGCCAGGAGCCCATATCGGACCGGAATAAAGCTCGGCCCCTCCCAACTGAGAGCCAGGCGAGGCGCAACAATCAACGCGTCCCCACAACCCACAATTATATCCGGCAATTATTAGCGCTCTAACGGAACCATTTGGTCTGACTTCAGTTGCTCTGCATCATCTTTCACAATGAAAGGATCAAACCATGAAATTGATGTCACAGCTTATGGCTGCTTCAATGATCATTCTGCTTTCCGGCGGCTTCGCCGCTGCAGAATGCGTCGACACGACCACGTCGGCCCCGTCCCGCGACACCCAAACGGCAGGTATTGCGAAGGACGGCAGCAAGGCTCCGCTGGAGGACCCGACCGGGCACGCCGCGCATCCAGGACCGGATGCAGTGAAAAAAGACGGGCAAACGATGCCTCTCGCTGACCAGCAAGGTGGTGGGAACAAGGATTTGGCTGCCTCGCAGCAGGATGTAGAAGCCCAGCAAAAAGGTGAGAAAACCGCAGCGGCTGAAGCGAAATCCGGGAAGGAAGGTTGCGCGCAATAATTTATTGCGGAAAGAACGGTCTCTCTGCACAGCATATCCACATGGATATAACATTTACGCGCGAACAGATGCTATGGAACCATAAGGGCCATCAGGCGCGCGGCAAAGGGAAGTCCATGGCAGAAAAACCGGCGAGGGAACGAAAACGCGGATCCGGCGCTCAGTACGTCTATGAGGTGTTGCGCGAAGAAATCCTCGATCTGATCCTGCCGCCCGGCAGTCCGATCGATGAAAATCAGTTGGCCGAGCGGCTATCTATGTCACGAACCCCCATTCGAGAAGCTCTGGTTCGACTGGCCGGAGAAGGGCTCGTGACACCCCTTCCCAACCGGTCCACCGTCGTCTCCAATATCGATTTCCTGAGCCTTCACACGTTTTTCGACGCGCTCACCCTGATGTACCGCGTAACAACGCGGCTTGCCGGCGAGTATCACACGCCGGCCGATCTCCAGATCATTCGCTCCAGGCAGGCGGATTTCGCTCGGTCGGTGGAACGCCAGGATGCCCTTGAGATGATCGCCACCAACCGCGAATTTCATGCGGCCATCGCGGAAGCGGGGCGAAACGTCTATTTCACAAATCTCTTCTGTCGCCTTCTGGACGAGGGCCAGCGCATTTTGAGGCTCTACTATTCCTCGTTTAACGACCAGCTTCCCCAGCGCTATGTGGTGGAGCACGAGCAGATGATCGCGGCCATAGAGGCGCGCGATATCAACATTTGTGACCGCCTTGCCAAGGCCCATGCAGATCAGATCGTCAGCCAGATTCAGAGCATGATCTCGCGCGGCGTTGCCCATACGATCCCCCTGTGACGATGAGACGTTCCCGTTCATGGCATTTTGCAAACTATTTTGTCGACAAAAATTATACATGATGTAATTTGAACAGGAACGGCGGAGGAAAACTTCAATCCCCCACCAAACCCTGCACTAGATGGAGATATCCATGGCTTCCCAAATTTTCTCCGGCTGTATTCCTGCGTTGATGACGCCCTGCAAAGAAGACCGCACGCCCGATTTCGACGCTCTCGTCCGCAAGGCGAAAGAGCTGCTGGCAGCGGGAATGTCCGCGGTGGTCTACTGCGGATCGATGGGCGACTGGCCGCTTCTGACGGACGAGCAACGCATGGAAGGCGTGGAGCGGCTGGCGAAAGCGGGGGTGCCGGTAATCGTCGGGACCGGGGCGGTCAACACCAGGCAGGCGGTTGCCCATGCCGCGCATGCCCGGAAGGTAGGCGCCAAGGGATTGATGGTCATCCCCCGCGTCCTGTCGCGCGGCTCGGTCATCTCCGCCCAGAAGGCCCATTTCAAGGCGATTCTCTCGGCGGCGCCCGACCTGCCGGCTGTCATCTACAATAGCCCCTATTACGGCTTTGCGACCCGCGCCGATCTGTTCTTTGCACTGCGCGCGGAACACCCGAACCTCGTTGGTTTCAAGGAATTCGGCGGTCCTGCGGACATGTTGTATGCTGCGGAGCACATCACCAGCCGCGACGACGACGTGACGCTGATGGTCGGCGTCGATACCGCCGTCTTCCATGGCTTTGTCAACTGCGGCGCAACGGGCGCGATCACCGGCATCGGCAATGTATTGCCGAAAGAGGTCCTGCATCTGTGCTCGCTCTCCTCGGCGGCGGCCAATGGAGATTTCGAGGCGCGCAGGCTTGCTCTCGAACTGGAAGCAGCGCTTGGCGTGCTGTCCTCCTTCGACGAGGGACCGGATTTGGTGCTTTACTTCAAGCACATGATGGTTCTGAAAGGCGATAGCGAATATAGGCTGCATTTCAACGAAACCGACGAGCTGAGCGCCAGCCAGCGCGGCTATGTCGAGCAGCAGTTCGCGCTGTTCAATGCCTGGTATGCCGCGTGGAGCAGAACGCTCGTCCCGGCCTACAAGACAAGCAGTTCGATCGTCGTCTGAGATCTGCCTGATCGAAAGAAAATGCGGCGGTCGATCGACCGCCGCATTTTCGTTTCAACTGAAACCCCGCTCCAGACGGAACGGGGTTTCTTTCGGGTTACAGTGTGGCGCCGATCTTCCTGAGATCCGCCAATACCGGAGCTTTTGGCAGCCAGATCTTGTCATAGGCGTCGATGATCTTGCCGGCGTCCGCCACTTCGACATCCTTGATCGTGATCACCTTGCCGAATTCCTCCAGCCGCTTGGGCTCGTTGGCGACGGTGGCGTCGATCTGCTCATCGAGCGCCGCCTTCGTCAGCCTTGTAACGAGTTCGCGATCGGCCTCCGGCAGTCCCTTCCAGACGCGCCCGGATGCAAGCGCGACACAGGGCATGAAAATCGCATTCATCTTCAGCATCGTCTTAGACACCTTGTCGAAACGCTGGTTCCAGGAGAAATCGAGATCGGCCTCAAGCCCGTCCACCTGCCCGTTTGACATGGCATCGAACACAGCCGGCGTCGGGATCGGCGTCGGCGCAGCGCCCAGAAGTTCATAGAAATCCTTGTAGGCCGGCGTCGTGTTGATGCGCAGCTTCATACCCTTGAGGTCGTCGAGCCCGTTGATTTCCTTTGCGGTAAAGACAACGCGCATGGTGGTGATGCCCCATGCCAGTCCGATGGTGCCGGTTTCGGCCGGCAGCACATCGAGCAGGCTCATGGCGATCGGCTGGCGCACCAGTTTCGCCACCTTTGCGGTGGAATCCACAACCCATGGCGCATTGATCGCGGCGATGGAGGGAATGCGCGAGCCAAGTTCCGCCGTCATGATCCAGCCAAAATCGAGCGAGCCGGCCTGCATCTGCTGCATCATTGCTGCTTCGGTGCCGAGCTGGTTGGCAGGGAAAACCGCGAGATCAAGCCGGCCATTGCTTTCCGCCTTCAACATCTCGCCGACTTTGAGCGCGGCATTGTTCCAGGGGTGACCCGGCGGCGTGGTGATGCCGAGGCGAAAGGTTCTTTTCTCCTGCGCACGCACGATCGACGGCATGGCGAGCATGGCAACGCCTGCGGAAGCGGTGCGGATGAGATTTCTGCGATTGATGTTCATGGTCTTGTTCCTCTGGAGTTGGCCGGTTAACCGGCAAAGAAGGTGGAGAGCTGAGGGAAGATCGAGAGCAGGACGAGCAGCGCGCACGCGACGAAGAAGAACGGCAGCGTGACGATGAACATCTTGCCCGGCTTTGCGCCCGTGACGGCGGAAGCGACGAAAAAGCACAAGCCCACCGGCGGTGACAAAAAGCCGAGCACGAGATTGATAACGGCCACGACGCCGAAATGGATTGGGTCTATGCCATAGACCTCGGTGGCGATCGGAAGCAGGATCGGCACCGTCATGATCAGTCCGGGCGCGCCGTCGATCACCGTGCCGATCACCAGGAGAATGACATTGACCAGAAGCATGAAGGTGATCGGGTCCGATGCGACGGTCTGCACCCATGCCGCGACCTTCTGCGGCACCATCCCGTATACGAGAACCCATGAGAACACGGCGGCGGCGGCGACAAGGAACAGCACGACCGCGGAATAGATGCCCGCCCTGAGCAGCATCCTGGGCAATTGCGCGTAGGAAAGCTCGCCGATCCAGTAACGACCCACGAGGAAGGCGGCGACCACGCCGACGGCAGCCGCTTCGGTCGGATTGGCAAGGCCGGTGAGGATCGAGCCAACGATGATGATCGGAATGAGCAGCGTCGGCAGCGCATCAAGGACGATCCTCGCACGCGCTCCAATGGTCATGCTCTCACCCTTTGGATAGCTGTAGACGAAGCCCATCAGCGCAATCACGATGCAGAACAGCACAGTCAACAAAACGCCCGGCACCAGTCCGGCCATGAGCATATCCGCGACCGGTACCTGCGCCAGGACACTATAGACGACAAACATAATCGAGGGCGGAATGATCGGGCCCAGCATCCCGGCATAGGCGGTAAGACCTGCGGAGAAGGTCTTGTCGTATCCCTTCTTTTCCATCTCGGGCACCATCATCTGTGCCATGATGGCAACCTGCGCCGTGGCGGATCCGAGAATCGAAGCGACGAACATGTTTGCAAACAGGTTCACATAGGCGAGACCGCCGCGCAGCGAGCCGATGAACGCCATGGTCATGTCGATGATCCGCCGGGTGATCCCTCCCCCGTTCATCACCTCGCCGATCAGAACGAAAAGCGGAATGGAAATCAGTCCGTAATTGTCGACGCCTCCGAACAATTGAACGGGAAGGCTTTCGAAGAGCAGGATATTCCCGGTATCCAGAATGTAGACCATGCTCACCAGCAGCAGACACAGGCCGATCGGCACACCCACCAGCATCAGAAACAGAAAAGCGCCTGTCGTAACCATCAGTTCACGCCCTCTGCACTGGTGAAGCCCGGATGCGAACGTGGGGGAGAGAGGCCCAGATCTTCAAGAAGATTGGCCAACGTGTGGACCAGCATCGTGGCCGCGAAGATCGGGATGACTATGCTGACAGCCCAGGTCGGCCAACGCAGTGTCTGCGTCTGCTCCGTATAGAGAAAGTTGAAACTCTGTCCCGCATAGACCTTGGCATCGAAACCAGCGGACGCTATTCCGACTGGATCCATCCACCGCCAGCACATGACGCCCAGCGCAAAGGCGAACACGGCGCCGAAAAGGCTGGCGACAGCCTTCATCCGGCGTGCATTATTCCGGGACAGCTTGTCTGAGATGAGTGTCACCGAAAAATCGAGCCGCAGCCGGGTCAGCGCAGAAGCGCCGATAAAGGCCAGCCATACCATTGCGTACACGGCCGCCTCATCGACCCAGTAGAGAGGCGCCCCCGCATAACGCGTCGCCACATTCGCGAGGATGAGGGTAAGGATCAGCGCCATGAGCGCTCCGACAACCGCTTTCTCGCAGGCGAGAACGCCTTCGGAGAGATGGACCATAAGGCGGACGAGCGCTGAAGGCCGCGGGTCGAATGGAGATGACTCCGAGTGCATGCATGTTCCCTTGTTTTTTTATAACGTAGATTTTATACATTTTAAGTGTCAATAGCCGCGGGATAGTTTTTCGTCGATGCCCATCAAACCATCTCTTAAACATCGCACCCTTTCAGGCGCTCTGCTCGAAGCGATCCGGCAGGGAATCCTCTCCGGCAGCTACGTGGCGGGAACGCAGCTTCGCCAGGACGCGCTTGCGGAGAGCTTCGGCGTCAGCCGCATCCCAATCCGCGAAGCTCTGTTCCAGCTTGAGGCTGAAGGTCTGGTGAGGATATCACCACAGAAGGGAGCGGTGGTTTCGGATCTGTCGCGCAATGAAATCGATGATGTGTTCGAGCTTCGTATCCTGCTGGAGCCACGCCTGCTGCTGGCATCGGCGCCGAAGCTGACCGAGGAGGATTTCCAACGCCTTAACGATCTGCACGAAGATTACATCAAGGCAATCTCGGAAAATACCGTCAACGACTACGGTCGGTTGAATGCGGAACTGCACCTCGCCATGTATCATCGGGCCGATATGCCGCGCACGCAGCAGATCGTCGCCTCGCTCCTCCAGACGAGCGACCGATACACCCGCATACAGCTTTCCAACGCGGCGGCCATGCAGCGCGCGATGGAAGAGCACGCCGAACTGATTCACCTCTGCAGGTCAGGCCGCATTGACCGCGCAGCCCGTTTTCTGGCCGAGCATGTCGCCGCAGTGCGCGACGATCTGGTAAACGTGCTCAGGATTCCGTGATTGATCACCTATTCAACCGCGCCATCGCAGGACATCGGCGTATTTCCGATAGAGCGCAATCTGCGTTTGCGCTACCGCTGCAACCAAGCCTCGATCCCCTTCGCCGCCGCCCGGCCGGTGGCAAGGCAGGCGCTCAGGAGATAGCCGCCGGTCGGCGCCTCCCAATCGAGCATTTCCCCGGCGGCGAACACGCCAGGGAGCGCCTTCAGCATGTAATCGTCGTCAATGCCGCTCCATGCGATGCCGCCCGCTGAAGAGATGGCTTCGGCAATGGGGCGGGGCTTGAGGATCGGAAGCGGCAAGGCCTTGATAATCCGGGCGAGCTGCTGCGGATCGGCCCTGGCTGCTTCGGGTGTGATCTCGCGCAGCAGCGCCGCTTTGACCCCTTCCAGACCAGCCCCCTTGCGAATTCGGCTGGAGAAACTTGCCTTGGGATTCTGCCGCGCCAATTCGTGCGACAGCCGCTCCACCGTCCTGCCAGGCATGAGGTCGAGTTCGAGACTGGCCCCGTTCTCTCGTTCGATTTGATCCCGCAGGCTGGCGGCATGGGCATAGACGAGGCTGCCCTCAATACCGCTTTGCGTTATCACGAATTCACCGGGAAAAATGCCCGCATCCGATCTGGCAGTGACGGATTTCACTGGCGCACCGGCAAAACGATTCCGGAAAGTCTCGCTCCACGCGACATCGAAGCCGCAATTGGCAGGAAGAAGATCATCGATCGCCACCCCCCTGGCTCTTAACCCGGGTATCCAGCCGGCATCGGACCCGAGCCGCGGCCAACTCGCGCCGCCAAGCGCCAGCAATACCGCGTCGCTGCGAACGACTTCCTGCCCGTTCGGTGTTGTGAAAATACATCCGTCGGCAAAGCCCTCCCATCGGTGGCGGGTGAGAATCCTGACGCCCTGCGCCTGGAGCCGGCCAAGCCAGGCGCGTAAAAGCGGTGAGGCCTTCATCGCTTCGGGAAAGACACGCCCTGAGGAACCGACGAAGGTGCCGGTGCCGAGTCCTGCTGCCCAGCTCCGGATATGATCCGGTTTGAACGCATCGAGCGCGGGCCGCAATCGTTCGGACGCGGAGCCAAAGCGCGTCGCAAAGCGCGCATAATCCTCCGCATGGGTGATGTTGAGGCCCGACTTTCCCGCGAGCAGGAACTTGCGGCCGACGGTCGGCATGCTGTCATAGACGGTTACCCTATGGCTGGACGATAGCATTTCCGCCGCCATCAAACCGGCAGGCCCCCCGCCAATGATTGCGATCTGTTTTCCTGTCATGATCCGTTATCCGATTCTTTTTGGCAGTCCTGGCCGGCCCAACTTGGCAACGCAAGGCAAAGCGGAGACTTCCATTCTGCCCGCTCTATGATGCAGCTGCGCGGACGGCTCCCGGTGATCGCCCGATCACCCGCTTGAAGGCTCTGCTGAAGGCGGCTTGCGATCCATAGCCGAGCTGGTGCGCGGCACTTTCGATCGGCATCCTTTCGCGCCCGATCCATTGGGCGGCGAGGCGCATGCGCAGTTCCGTCAGATAGCGTACCGGCGTCATGCCCGTCACTTCCAGGAAGCGCTCGGCGAATACCGAACGGGAACTCCCCATTTCGGCGGCAAGCTCGGCCACCGTCCAGTCGCGGCCAGGCTCGCGATGCAGCGCCGCGATGACGCGTCCAAGCCGCGGATCGCGCAACGCTTCAATCCAGCCTGTCGCGTCGCCGCAGCCACATTCCACCCAGCCGCGGACGATCGAGGCGGAAACCACATCCGCAAGCCGCGCCAGTATCCCGGCATAACCCGCCCGCTCCATGCACACCTCGCGCTGCATGGCTTCAAGCATCGGCAGAATCTCGGGCTGCCGGTCTAGCAACGTGCCGACATGCATCACCTCGGGCATGGATGCGACCAGCGGATGCATGCCCCCCAGATCGAAATCCATGCAGCCGCTGAAGATCAGGGCGTCCTTCGAACGGCAGCTTTCTTGTGTGCAGGAAATAATTGCACCAACAGTCTCGCAAAGCGGAACAGCATCATAGGTGATGAGGTCGCGACTGGGCAGGTCGGGCGCGGAGAGAAGGGCATGTACGCCGCCCCGGGGCAAAAGCACGGCGTCATGCGTGTCCAGCCGCTGAATCGCTCCACCGGCGAGGCGTAGAACGACCGGGCCACGGGCCACGAAATGGAATTGCGCCCGCCCCTCGACGGCACCAAAGCCGACGCCGAAGGGCGGCGTCATCTGTATCCGCTTATAGTGAATCCCGTTAAGGCGCATCCCTAGAAGCAGTTCGCTTACCAGGTCGCGCGGGGGCTGTGCACGGAAAGCAGGTCGAGCTTCGAACTTAGGATCAAACATTCCGGATTCAATCGCATAGATAGTCCGATTTGTCTATCCTGTTGCGTTGCAATGCACAATTTCCGGAAAGGATGCCAGCTGATGCTTGAGCGCAGCATGCGGCTGACGCTGATGGTAGTGCCCCTGATGATGGGTACTCTCGGCCTTGGCCTTGCCAGTGCAGGCAGCGCCCCTCTGGCCGACGCGGCGATGGTCGCCCCCGTGGGGACTCGCCTTTGGCGCAGTGCCTGTCGCCCGGTCGATAATCGGTCAGCATAACAATTCACCAGAATAAACATTCAGGTAATTTGAATAACACATCAGTATTACTTGCCGGCTTATGCAAGAATTAACTACGCAACAAAAACAACAGTCCAGGTAAAAAATTCTATGACAGAATAGCGCAGCGTCTTTAGTGAAAAGGAATCCTTCTCATGAAATCAGGTATCTTCTCTGCGTTCCTCTTGTCCGCAACAATCCTTTCTTCTTCTGTTACAGTTCCGGCTTTTGCGCAGGAGCCGAATGCAGCCGCAACACAGCAAAGCACCCAAGCGCAAGCTGCTCAACCGCAAGCCGCAAAGCCGAGCCCGGCCCAGCTTGCCGCCATGAAGAAGTTGAACCTCGTCTCCAATGAAGGATTTGAGGCGGTGCGCGGGATCGCCCTTGCCAGGCTTGCGATTTTCCAGGGGCAGCCGGATCGCGCGAACGACATTTTGAAAACGGTCAAGCAGAACCTCGATAAGGCCCAGGCGAGCACGACTGACCTGGCTGCGAAACTCAAGCAGGCCGACGGTCCGCAAGACGAGGTCGACGCGATTCAATCGGGCCAGATCCCGATCGATTTCTCGGTCGGCGTCAATGATGATTATACCGTGACGCCGGAAAACGCCCAGCACATCCAAAATGCCAACAAGCATCTCGACGGTGGCAATACGCAGCAGGCTGCCGAAGAGTTGAAGCTCGCCAATGTCGATATCTTCGTCACCGAAACCGACGCCAAGCTTCCCGACCTGGTCAAAGCGGTCGATGCCGCGACGGCCCAACTCGCAAGCAAGCAATATTACGAAGCAAACCTGAGCCTGATGAAGGCGGACGCCGCCATTTCCGTGCGGGCGATATCCGAAGACAAAAACGAAGCTGCGCCGGCCAAAACAGGCGCCGTGCCGACGCCGACACCTGCTCCCACGCAGACAAAATAAAATCCGGATGACCTATGATGAAGCAGACCTGCGCCCGGTTTTCCGGCGCCGGTCTGCTTCGGCTCTCACGCACCGGCCCTGAATGCCACGATCGCGCTATCTGGTAACGATCAGCACATTGACCTCCAGCGGTCGCAGCGCAAGACGCAATTCCTGAAATGGAAGCGCAGTCTGCCTGTCAGAGCCTCCTGCCGTTGGAAACGAGGCGCATGCGTTCTTGCCCTCCCCCCGGCACCACGACAAGCTGCCTGACCTTGCCCTGTTTGAAGGCCTTCAGGAAGCGGTCGTAATCCTTGAAGGCGACGCAGCCATGTGACTCCGCCCGTCCGCCCCGCAGCAGATAGCTGTGCGTGAGAAAGCCGTCGCGGCCGAACTTGTTCTTGCCGTCGACAGGCAGCATGCGGATCGCCTCCACACCATGAAAGCGCTTTTCGCGCATCTTGAGATTATATGTATGCGGCGGGGTCGGCCCGCTCATCTTGACGTGTACATAGCGCGGATCATCGACCATCTTGCCGACACCGGAATGCGCCTCGAGCACGCTCCCGTCGGGCATGTAAACCTTCGCGGCGCTGATGTCATAAACGGCCACGCCGTTTCCCGCTTTGGGTCCGCCGCCGAACATATCGCGCAGTGTCTGACCAAAGCCGCGATCCTTTTCCGCCGGATTGTCCGGCCGCGCAAAAGCGAGCATTTGCGGCTTTGACGCTTCGCGTGCGTTGGTCTTCTCCGCCTCTTCAACGGGTTTGCCCATCGCCGCGGTGCGCGCGCGGGTTTGCTCCTCTGCCGGGCGAAACTGCGGCAGAGGAACGTCCCCGGAGTCCGGCAGAACAGCGATATCCTTGTCGGTGTCGAGGCTCGGCGCCTGCGAGGCGACAGGATCTTCATCCAAGGGCGATGCCAGCCACGCCGACAAGGCGGCGCTGGCCGCTTTGCTCTGAGACGCGGGAGCATAGGCGAGCATGACCGGGGGTCGATCAGAGCCGGCTGGCTGCGACCCAAACCGTTCGGGAGCGGGTGCGACAATTTTGGACGCCGGGCGTTGCGGCGCGACAGGGACAATACTGGCAAGTTTGTCCGGCGTCAGCCTGGCTTTCTTCGCATCGGCCCCATTGTTAACGGTGCCAGTGACTTCCGCCACGTCGACAATACGGGAAGATTTCCCCTCGATGACAGGGCTCCTGCCCCCGATGGGCTCAGCCGCCGCAGCAAGCATCTTGCGCGCCTCGTCAATCCTGGCAGCGTAGTGAGCCGGTGGCTGTACCGGCATTCTCCTGGCCGAATAAAGTTGCGGCTTGGGCAAAAGCGGGCCTGCTCCAAGAGCAAGCGGGCTCGTCGCCATCGCCACCATGGCCGCCAGTGACCATACAGCCAAGCCGGCAAAGGCGGCACCAAGGAACGTGACCCGCAGCGGACGCACCAAATGACGCAGGGACTGTGCACGAACGACTTTACTCAAAACGCTAACCAAGCCAGTAGATCCCGCGGGGAATTTCAGGTCTGCGAGCGACCCCTGCTGCGTGACTTTCCGGATTGCCTCTCTCTGGACAGAATGATCGAGAAGGATGGGGAAATATGGTTAATTTTTGCTTTTCAAAAAGATAGAAAGCTCGGATCCTGCACCCCTGCCGACGGAAGAGCCAAAAAAGTGGAGATGCCGGAACAGCCCCGGGGCGTCGCAGGAACGTGCCAAGACCGGCCCGTTGATACACCAACCCATGTTTTTCAGTCATTTCAAGGCAAATCAGAGATCGCCGATCAACACGCGCTCTGGTATCGGTAACGGTGCGGGGCACAGCCGATGCGGAGGGCAATGGAGGACGAACGCTGACGCGTCTGCATGGCTACAGCAGAGTAACACACCGTGATAGGCGCTCGACGCCAAGAAAGAAACCAAATTTATCTATTATAACTGCAAAGTATAATTCAAGTATATGCAGATATAATCGTATTCCGCAGTCTTTGGATTGAATATCATGCCAGACGATCAAACCAGCACCCTGATTTCCTCCTCTGTCCCTGCCCATATGCCCGTTGCGCCGGCCCGGCGTCTGGCAAACCGTTTCCTGACACTTGCGCTGTCGTTGTTCGTGCCTTGTGCCGGCGTCAGTGCCGAGTCATCCCCGGAGCCCGTATCGTCCACGGCCGCACAAATCTACGACCCGATCGTCGAGGGCAGCTATTCGCGATTCCATCTGCCGGGCCTTGCCGTCGGCGTGATCGAAGACGGCAAGATCGTCTATGTCAGGACGATGGGCGAGCGCGCTGCCGGCTCCGGCCAGAAGATCGATACCGACACATTGTTCAAGATCGGTTCCAACAGCAAGGCAATGACAACAGCCCTGCTCGGCCGGCTGGTGGACCAGGACAAGTTGCGCTGGGACGATCCGGTTACGAAGTATCTGCCTGATTTCCGTATGTACGACCCCTCAGTAACCAAGCAGATGCGCATCAGTGACCTGCTCACCCATTCCAGCGGCTTGCCGGGCGGAGCCGGCGACCTGATGCTGTGGCCAGAGCCCAATGATTTTACCCGCGCCGACATCATCCACGCGCTGCGCTATTTCAAACCCGCCTACAGCTTCCGCAGCCGATACGAGTACGACAACCTTCTTTATGTGGTGGCGGGCGAAGTGGCCGCCGTCGCCGGCGGTGCGCCCTATGAGACGCTGATGCGGCGCGAAATATTCGATCCACTCGGCCTGACGCGCTGCCAGGTGGGTCGCTGGGAGCGCGACGCTGTGGGCAATGTGGCCGAGCCCCACGACTTCGTCGATGGTCGCAACCAGGTGATCCGCGCCGACGGCGCCATCATCCCGGCCACCGCCTCGGATCCCGCTGGCGGCATCCGCTGCAGCCTCAAGGACATGCTGACATGGACCCTCAACTGGCTTGCGCCCACGCCGGCGCAGCTCGCATGGCTCTCCCCAGCGCAGCGCAAAATCCTCCAGGCGCCACACATGCTGATCCCGGTTCCCGCACGAATGCGCAAATGGAACAACACCCATGTAATGGCCTATGGCTATGGCTGGCGCATGGCCGACGCCAATGGCCATTGGACCGTGTGGCACACCGGCACGCTTGCGGGGATGTTTACCGAATTGCGGCTGCTGCCGGACAGCCGCAGCGGCTTCGTCACCCTGATCAACGGCAATGATGGCCAGGCGCGAACGGTCTTGTCCGAGGTGCTGCTCAAGCACTTCACCGACCCAACAGACCGGCGTGGCGTCAAGGAATACGCCGCAGAACTTGATGCGATACGCGCCGCGCCGGGCGAAAAACCTGCCGTGCCGGACGAAAACGCCCTACAGCCGGCCGATCCGCGTATGCTGACCGGCCGGCTGGGCGTCTACGGCGATCCCTGGCTGGGGCTGGCCCGGCTGTGTACGCGTGATGACCAGGTGCGCTTCCAGGTAGCCAAGTCGCCGCGCCTTGCCGGCACGGTGATGAAACAAGGCGACCGCTACTGGGTGCGCTGGGACGATCGCAGCGTTCAACCGGACGCCTGGCTCGATTTCCAGGCCGGCTCACCGGTGCGGCTGACCATGGTTCCTCATAACGGCTACAGCGCCGATTTCCGGGATCTCAACTTCACCCGGAAGAGCAAATGTGAGCCGGGCGGCTAGACGAAGCCGACGGATACGGCTCAGCCCCTGTTGGCAATTGTCATGAAAGCGGCGAGTTCCTGTCCGTACCGCGCCGGCTCTTCATAAAAGGGACTGTGGCCGCTATCGGCGTAGATCGAGAGACGGCTGTCCGGGCGAAGCGCCTTGATCCGTTCCGACATGGCGAGCTTCACCAGTCGGTCATGCCTGCCGTGCGTGAGCAGGATCGGGCCGGCGAATTCCTTGAAGACCGGTTCCAGATCGGTCGTTGTGGTTCTGACGAAGCCCTCGTTCACCGCGCGTGCCGTCATGCCGTTGAGAACCAGCATGCGCTGCAGGTCGCTCCCCGTCGGCGGCTGATGGAAGCAGGCGGCGAGAAAGTCCGCCGTCGCTGCGGTCCGTTCGGACAGATCCGGCGAGGTGGTGGTTCGGGTAAAGGTGGCCGCCTCCTCGGTGAGGAGATCAAGCGACAGCCTGGTGACCGCATCGACCAGATTGACGCCTGCAATCTGCGAGCCGCCATATTTGCGCAAGTAAGCACCGGCCACAAATCCGCCCAGTGACCAGCCGACCAGCACGGGCTTGCGCAATTTCAAAGCCTCCATCACGGCGGCAACATCATCCGCCCACCGATCCGCATCGGAATAAGCGTCAAGCGAGGCGGGCTTGCCGGAATCTCCGTGACCCCGCAAATCGAAGCCGACCATCCGGAAGTTCTTGAGCGCGGGATCGGCAAACTGCTTGTCCCAGCTCAGCCGGCTCTGGCGCAGGCCATGGATGAACAAAATCTCCGGCGCGGCCGGGTCACCCTGAGCCTCGCCCGCCAGAATCGTGCCATCGGCGGAGTGGACGGAAAACGGCTCCCGCCCGGCTGGCGCCCTTGCTTCGTCTGAGCCGGCAGCTGGTCTGGCTGCATCGATCGCTCCTGCCTGCGGCCCGGCAAAGGCGGTTCCTGCTTCGAAAGCGACCGCAGTAAGGCCCGCCGCGCCGACCAGAAACTGACGTCGTGAATGGTTCATGTGGCTTGCTCCTTGTTGTATAGTGATCGCTATTCAACCTACTTGACGCCACCTGTCAAGATGTTGTTTAGTGATCTCTATGGAACCTAGCGCAAAATCACGCGGCGGACGGCCCTGGAGTTTTGACCGCGACAAGGCGATCGAGACGGCCATGCGGCTTTTCTGGCGGCATGGCTATGAAGGTGTGTCGATCGGTGACCTGACCAAGGCCATCGGCATCGCACCTCCCAGCCTCTACGCGGCATTCGGCAGCAAGGCCGGGCTCTATCAGGAAGCGCTCGCCCGTTACGAGGCTAGCCCTGGCACACAAGTCCGCCCCCCCGCCGCCCCGGCGGCCTCGTTGCCAGAGGCGGTACGCCTGCTATTGGAAGGTGCTGTACGGGCCGTCACCCACCCCGATCGGGAGCGGGGCTGCATGATCTCCAGCGGCATGGTCGAGTGTCATCCTGAACATGCTGGTCTGGCCCGCGAGCTGGCCGAGCGGCGCAATGCGATGCAGGAGAGATTGGCGCGTGCACTCCAGCCCTTCGCCGACATAAACGGGTCGCGCCGCCTCGCCAGGCATCTCGCCGCCATCATGCAAGGCATCTCGATCCAGGCGCGGGATGGGACAACACCAGCGGAATTGCAGGAGATCGTCGAAGAGGTGGTTTCGGGCATTTCAGCGCGATTTTCCCTGGGGAGACAAAGACATTGATGGGGCTTGCAAGCGCGGCCAGACAGGAAAGCCGCTATTGCTCGACGTCGAAAATCGCCGGCAGATTCCGCGGCCTGTAGGACGGCACCAGCGCCTTGCGCTCCAAAACAGATCTATGAATTCTTGCGCCCTCGGGTATCGGTCTGGGTTCATAACGCGGCAGATAGAACCCAAAAATTGACCTGCGTCCGGGCCATTCACTTAAGGCTACCTTTTTCGGCAGCCATTCGAGGATGCGCCAGGCGCCCGTTGCGGAATCATGCAAGGGGGCGCCCGGATCTGGCTGGGCATAGGTGAGCTCGCTTCCCGTTCTCGGCTTGCCCTCGACGAGGTGGCTGAACATGGCTCTGTGGATTTTCAGGCCATGGGTCTGGGCCTGCTCAACCATCCAGGCCAGCGGAAACTTCGACAGCCCGCTTTCCGCCTCGGGATAGCCGCCCCCGATATCGGCGTGACAGCCGGCGAACCAGACCTGGCGGATATCCTGCTTCCTTGGCTCCGACGTCGAAAACCGGTTGGGCTTGTATTGCTGGTTGTCCTTCCAGTTTCGCAGCCGGAACATCCGGCGAAACTCATCAATGGCGATGGCTTGACGAAAAATCGCCACGCTGGGGTTTTGCAGTGTGTAGGGAAGCGTCTCGAAACTCGGAATATAAAGCCGGTCCGGACGTGGCACGATCACCGACGCCACCGTATCCCACACGCCAAGAAACCTGACGGGAACCGTCCGCCCGCCGACGATCCGCCTGAAGTGCCAGGCGGTCGAAAGGTCCTCATTATCCATCGCCGCCCGCTTGTAGGCCGCAAAGGCATAGCCGACATAGTTCAACTGGTCCGGCCGCAGAAGACCGAGCAAATGCATGAACCCGGCAAGCACGCGGACACTGTAGGCGCCGCGGCTGAAGCCGAAGAGGAATATGTGGTCCCCCTCGGTGTAATGTGTCGCCACGAACCGGTAGGCCTCAAGGACGTCATCGTCCAGGCCGTATCCTGTGAGAAGCCCCACGACCCCTTTTATGTCCTGATTAATACGCCCCCAGGTCTTTCTTTGACCCAAAGTGCCTACGCCCGGATCGTAATATACGATCTGACCGTCTTCTTTCTCAAGCATCCTGTATAGCTTAAGCACATTCGATATGTTCACGCCGATTTCGTTGCCTGTACCGTCACAACAGACCACGATATTCTTCGGCAACATATATCTCCTTGTCTATATACCCTCTATAAGACTACCACAGATAGAAAGAAGAACAATTCTCGTCATCAATCGCTTTAATACCGGTCTTTGAACTGAAGCGCCGTATGGGAGATCTCAGGTTCCTGAAAGCCGCGTTCCGTTTTCATCGAACACGTGAAGGTCCTTGACATCGAAGGTCAGCCGGATCTCCTCTCCGGATGCAAGTGCGTGCTGGCCGGTGAGGACCGCCAGCAGCGTTTCGCCGGTCGAGGCACGGGCGTGGACGACAGTTTCCGAACCAAGTCCCTCGACAAGATGCACCTTGGCGCCGATGCCCGGTTCATCCGGCGGAGCGATGCGGATATGCTGCGGACGTATCCCTGCGGTAATCGCCTGCCCGGCCACGCCTGTATGGGCCTTGCGGGGGATCGTCCGTGTTTGTTCGCCAAGTATGCTCACGATCGTGCCCTCTTCGCCCACTGCGGCAATGCTGCCCGGGAGGAAATTCATGCTCGGCGCCCCGATGAAGCCGGCTACGAACCGGTTGGCGGGTGTGTTGTAAAGTTCCAGTGGCGTTCCAACCTGCTCGATCTGCCCCTTGCGCAGAACGACGATACGGTTGGCGAGCGTCATCGCCTCGATCTGGTCATGCGTGACGTAGATCATGGTCGTCTGCAGCCGCTTGTGCAGGGCGGAAAGCTCGGCGCGCATGGAAATGCGTAATTCGGCGTCGAGATTCGACAACGGTTCGTCCAGAAGAAAGGCGGTCGGGTTGCGCACGATGGCGCGTCCGATGGCCACGCGCTGGCGCTGGCCGCCGGAGAGCTGTCCTGGGCGGCGGCCGAGATAATCGCCGATTTCCAGCATACGCGCAGCCTCGGCGATCCGGTTCTCGATCTCGGTCTTCGGCATGCGGGCATTTTCAAGTCCGAAGGCAAGGTTCTGTTTCACGCTCATATGCGGATAGAGCGCGTAGGACTGAAACACCATGGCCAGACCGCGGTCAGCCGCCGGCACGTCATTGACCAGGTTGCCGTCGATGCTGATATCGCCGCTTGTCGGCTTGTCGAGGCCGGCGATCTGGCGCAGCAGCGTCGACTTCCCGCAGCCAGACGGGCCGACGAATACAATGAACTCGCCGTCTCTGATGTCGAGGTCGACATTGTGCAACACCTTGATCGCGCCAAAGGATTTGTTGATTTTTTCCAGTGTGATCCGGCCCATGCCGCACTCCTTACTTCAGGCCCGAGGTGGCGATGCCCCGGGTGATAAACTTCTGCAGGAACACGAAGACCAGGATGACCGGGATCATCGTGACCACGGTCATGGCCAGGATGTACTGCCACTGCACATTGAGCTGCCCGGCATAGACATTGAGCCCCACCTGCAGCGTATAGAGCGACGAGCGGCTCAACACGATCAGCGGCCAGAGAAAATCGTTCCAGCGCCAGACCACGGAGAAGATGGCGAGTACCGCCAGGGCGGGTGCGGCAAGCGGCAGGACGATCCGCCAGTAGATCTGCCATTCCGACGCCTTGTCCATGCGAGCGGCGTCGATCAGCTCATCGGGAATGGTCAGCATGTATTGCCGCAACAGGAAGACGCCGGTCGGGGTCGCGACCGTCGGCAGGATAACGCCCCATAAACTGTTGAAAAGCCCGAGCGCGGACACGACCGAATAGAGCGGCACCATGATGACGCCGAGCGGCACCATCAATGTCCCGACGATGATGATCAGGATCACATTCTGGCCGCGGAATTTGTATTTCGACAGGGCGAAGGCGGCCATTGAATTGATCGCCAGGGTGATAATGGTCGCCACCACCGTGACGAAGACCGAGTTCCAGAGATAGCGAAGGAAATCGAACTGCAGGAACGGCTCGGTGTAGTTGGAGGTCGCAAACGCCACCATGTCCACCGGCTTGCGGTCATTGATGTTGACCTTGTGGACCGTTGCCGGATCCTTCGGATCGATCATCTGGGCGATGATGCCGATGCGACGCTTCTCGGCCAGCCTGGCTGTCGTGCCATCCGGCAGCGTCACCTCGTAGAGCGGCAACGGCTTGTCGAAACCTTCGACGCGCACTTCCTGCGTCACATAAGGCAGGATGGTCGGCGGAAACTTGGAAAGGGCCGCCGGCGACTTGAACGAGGAAAGCGTCAGCCAGACAGCGGGGCCGAACATGATGATCAGCCCGCCGATCAGCCATACCCAGGTGACGATATCGGTCCAGTGCCAGCCTTCTCCGCCGCGCCGGCGGGTGATGAATTGCCCAACGGTTCCCATCAGCGTTCCCCCTTCTTCTCGTTGCGGCGGGAGGCCGCCATCTGCATGAGGGTGAGCACCACCAGGACGGCGCCCATGAGGATTGAAGCTGCCGCAGCAAGACCTGGATTCCTCAGTTCGGAGGCGAAGCCCATCTCATAGATGTACTGGATCAGGTACATGGTGCTGGTGCCCGGCCCTCCATGGGTCAGCACGAAGACCTCGTCGAAGACCTGCACAGCGCGGATCAGTGCCAGCACCAGCACCACGATAAGGTTCGGCATCAGGAGCGGCAGCGTGATCCGCCAGAAGATACGCGAACGCGATGTACCGTCCATTTGCGCCGCCTCGTAGAGATCCCTTGGGATGGCCTGCAGGCCGGCAAGCAGGATCAGCGTATAGAAGCCCATATGGGCCCAGATCGAAACCCCGATCGTGGCGACGAAGGCCGTCGTGCGATCCGTCAGCCAGTTGAACTGTCCGGCGCCAAACATTTCGTAGAGAATGAAATTCAGCAGCCCCTGCCGTTCAAGGATCCAGCGCCAGATGAGACCGGTGACAACAGGCGACAGGAGAACGGGAAAGAAGAAGACGGCGCGCCAGAAGCCACGGCCGATGATCTCGCGATTGAGAATGAGGGCTGTGATCAGCGAGACCAGGATCAGCAGCGTGACCTGGATGACCACGAACCAGGCCGTGTTGCCGACAGCAGTCCAGAACCCATCCTGAACACAGCTGTTCGGGTCGAGATAGCTGGAGCAGGAGAAAATCTCACGATATTGCTGGAGACCGACGAACCGGCGCTCGTCAAGAAATATCTGCGTTCCGCCCGTCATCGAATAGGCGAAGTTGATGACGAAGGGGATCAGCACGAAGACCGTGAAGACAGCCATGTTCGGCAGCAGGAAGAATGACGCCATGCCCGTCTGGCCTGCGATCTTCTGCAGCCCTCGCAGAGGGATGTCGATGATCCCCATGACACGCCCGATGACAGCCAGAACCAGCGAACCGGCAACGCTTCGGATTGCTTTTCGATTGTCAGCCATTCACGCCATCCCCCGGTGCCGGCGCGACAAGCGCGCCGGCTGAACCGTCAAAAGGTTCACTGTGCTTGCTTGGCCTTCTCGGCGATATCCTGGTCGATCCGCTGATAGGCCTCGTCCAGGGTGAGTTCGCCTGCCATGGCCTGGCTGATACGGCTGACAAGTGCGCCATAATAGGTATCCGACCACTTCCAGCCCGCAAGCTTGACGGCTTCGGGCGACGTCGTCGATGAAGCCTTGATAAAGGTGTTCAACGCGTCCTTCACCAATGGGCTGTCAGTCTTGAAATCAAGCCCACCGGCGATGACCTCCTTGTTGGCCGGCAGGAACAATGTCCGCTCGGCGAACTCCTTGGCGACGGGCGCGGAGGCGAGATAGTCCATCACCTTGGCCACGTCCTCAGGGTTCTTGGTCACCTTCATGGCAACGAGGCCGGCGCCGCCGGGCATGCCGGTGCAGGCGGCGGGGCCGCAAGGGCTGCCGGTCGCGACCCAGTCAAACCCGTCGCCGATCTTGGTCATGAAATTAGGGATCTGCCAGGAACCGGCATAGTAGAACACCACCTGCGCGTTGATGAAATCATCTGCCGCCGGACGATAGGTCGTGCCGGCTGCGGACACCCAGACGTCCTTTTCGGCGATGCCGTCCTTCGTCCAGCCAACCAGATCCGAAATGAATTTCTTCGCGCCCTCGTCGAGCGGTGCGGGCATGCCGTCCGCGCCGATATAGTTGGCGCCGTATGAGAGCGCCGGACCCGTGATGCGGTGACCGGAACGGTCGATCGCGACGGGATAAGGGATATGCTGGCTGTCAGCCACTTTCTTGGCCGCCATCACCCAGTCTTCCCAGGTCGCGCCCTCGCCCGGCAATGCGACACCGGCCTGTTCGAACAGCGTCTTGTTGGCGAAGCCGCCAGTCAGCGTCATCTGCGTCATGAAGCCTGGAATGATGTCAGAACCGTCGGGACGCATCCAGTCGAGCTGCTCGCCGTAATTCTTCTTCCAGGCGTCCACGTCCTTCAGATAGGGCGTCAGATCGAGCCAGTATTGCGACAGCGACTTCAGATTGGTGACACGGGCGATATCCGGGCCCTGCCCGGCGGCAAGCTGCACAGGCAGTTGCTCCTTGATGGTCGAATAGGCCACCTCGTCGACGGTGACGTTAATATCCGGATTGTCCTTCTCGAAACGGCTGATCAGGTCCTTCAGGACCTCACCCTCGACCCCGTCCGAATACCACATGATGCGCACATCGCCGGCAAAGGCTGCCGTCGTCGTGAGCAGCGCCAGACCAGCTGCCGCCAGAATTGTCTTGCTCCTCATCATCTCTCCTCCTTCGATGTTGCATCCGACGGCGCCTTCCTCCAAGGCTACCGCCGCATTTTCTAGTTCCCCACGCCGATCGGCCCCGGCGGAAGCTCCGTTGCGCTGCCTTCGACGCTCCATTTTCCCGAATCGATCGTCCGCCCTTCCGCCAGGATACGGCCATCCGCATGGAAATGGACGGGACCATAATCCGGATCGCTGACGACAAGCGTACCGTTCTCGCCCTGCGCGAGCGTCAGGCCGGCGAAACGCGCCGCGAACGCCTCCTCGGATCCATCGCGACCGGCATCACCGAGGCGAATGATCCAGACGCCCTCGTGCCCCGGCAACCGCACCTCATTGCCCGCCGTCGGCCCTTCGAGGACTGGTTCGAGCGGCGCGCTGCCTTTCAGCAGCAGAAGGCCATCGCCGGACCGCGCCACTGCTGTCTCGCCAGTCACATCAGACGCGTCGAATATCTGCCGCGGGAACCAGGCATGCGTGAAATCCGGCTGTTCCGGCGCGCAGTCGAAGACCATGACCGCCAGGCCGCGATAGTGCCAAAGGCGCGGCAGGCTGCCGGAGCCGCCCCAGTAGGAGGGACGGCCGTAGCCAGAATGGATCGTCTCTCCGGGATGGTTGATCCAGACCTGCGCATCGGGATTGTCGCCAAGCCGAATATGCAGAACCGTTTCCTGATAGCCCCACTCGTTCCAGCGGTAATGCGCCGCCGTGCCGATCGAATAGGCCTGCGTCTTGTAATGATAAAGTCGCGCCACGCGGTCCTGCCCCTGGGCGAAACACCATTCCTGGGCTTGAGACCCTCGCCAATCGGCGACAGCAGCAAGATCCGCCGGGATATCGAGGCCGTGATCGCGCAGGCAGAGCGCCATCTGTGGCAGGGCATGGACGCGACGGCCATAATTGCCTTTTCCCCAGATGAGACGCGCAATACCTGAGAGTTCCAGTGAGCCGGCGGCACGCAGCGTGTGTTCATAGGAGCGCCCCTGCGCCCCGGTCAAGATGCCATGATGGGCCGAGCGGGCGACGATTGTAACCAGCCGCCGGATCGCCTTGCGCGCGCGTTCGCGAACGTCCGCATCGGGCGCCAGAGCAAAGAGCGCCGTCAGTCCCTTCAGATCGATCGGAAAATAAGGCGCGGAATTGAATTCAGCCATTTCCCATTTCTCGAAGTGGTCGAGCCATGCCCGAACGCGGGAGAGGCCGATGGCGGACTGCTCGCGGCCTAGCCGTCCTGAACGCTCGAACCGGGCTTCCGGCAAAAGCGCGCCGGCGAGATAGGTGGCCGTGTGGAAAAGCAGCGCATGGTTCTCGGAGAAATACCACTGCACATCATTGCCCGGCTCATCCATCCAGTAGCGGTAGCTGAGGATCGCTTCGTCGATCTTGGCCACGACCTCCGGCGCGATATGCGTCCCGTAGACCGTCCGGCACCAGAGAAGCGGCACCAGCGCGAAATCGGCGCAGTCATGGCAATCCACGATCGTCGGCAACGTATCGGCGATCATACCGTCCGTTTCCGCCCCAAAACGGCCCGAACCGAGACGAGCGAGCGCCGTCACATTGTCGGGCTCGCCATATGAGGAGATTTCATCGAGGGTTTCCCGTATGCGACCTGCGAGATCGCCGGCGGCCTCGCCCTGCCGTTCAGCGTGGCAGATTTCCACACCGAAAACCCGTGACGCGGTAAATCCACCGGCAGAAACAGCCACATGGAAATGTCTGAAATCTGAAGGAAGGGCTTCGGTTTTGCCGACGACCAGACGTGTTTCGCCGGCCTTCAGGTCGCATTCGACCTTCATCGGCTCTTCGCGGGACATGAAATCGCCTGCGATCGTGACCACCGCCCCCGCATCGACGGAAAGTGCCGCTGATGTCACCAGCGCGACCTCGCCGGACCGGTAGACCGGCTGCTCGAAATGCATCTTGTCGAGAGCGGCTTCGATCTCTCCGGCCACGCCAGCCTGAACCGGCACAGGCAGCGCCTGCTTAGCCGCGGGTCCAGAGACGTAATCCATCTGGAAGAAATAGCGGGCGTCGCGCTCGGCAAGATCGTCGAAGAAGACCATGATCTCGTTTTCACCGGCCTGAAGATCGACGGAAAAATCCTGCCTGGCTTCAAGGTTGCGGACATAGTCCGCCATCCAGCCGACTTCCGTTCCGTTGACGAAGAGGACCGCACCGCCGCACGTCCCGAGCCTGAGCGTGGCGGCGCCCGCCTCTTTCACCGATATCATCGTCCGCGCCCAGGTGCCGATCATGGTAGGGCGGAACCAGAAGCCGGAAAGATCGACGCGCGGCGAGCCGAAAGGTAGCCAGAAGCGGGAAAGCGCGAAAACGCCCGCAACGTTCGGACGCTTACCACGCCGCTCGGCGGCGAAGGCGGTGCGGCAGGGATATTCGTGCGGAATGAAGTTCTTGTGCTTGGTCATGAAGAAGAAGGGATCCATTTCCCCCTCCATCGGCTGGTCCGGCACGTCGTAGCGCGCTTCGGCGGTGGCGCCGAGCTGCCAATAGGTTACCGGCATGCCTTCGCCAAGCGGGCGGCGCAGATGGTCCATGTTTGCAGTCAAGGTCATAGCCATGTTCATTTCAGATCCGCCACAGGAACTGGATCAAATTCGGTATAGGCCTGGTTTTCACCGGTCATGCCCCAGACAAAGGCATAGGGACCAGTGCCCGCACCCATATGGATCGACCAGGCGGGGGAGATGACGACATCCCCGTTTGCAACAATGAGGTTGCGTGTCTCGGCCGGCCGGCCCATCAGATGGATCACCCGGTCGGCCTCGGCGAGGTCGAAATAGCAATAGGCCTCCATGCGTCGCTCATGCAGGTGCGGAGGCATGGTGTTCCAGATACTGCCGGGCGCAAGATCGGTGATCCCCATCAACAGGAGGCATGACGGAGCGACCTCTGGATGGATGTACATCCTCAAGCGCCGCCTATTCGACCTGCTGTCTTCGCCGAGATCGAGCGGCTTGGCTTCATCCCTGGTAATCAGGCGATGCGCGATATCGCGGCCCGCCGGCACGGAGTTCATGTAGAAGCGGGCCGGATTGGCGGGATCATCGCTTGCAAGCGCGACCTGCTCCGCGCCCCGGCCAACATAGAGGATATCGCGGTTGGCGAGGGCGAATTCCTGCCCGTCGACGATGATCCTGCCGGCCCCGCCGAGATTGGCGATGCCCATCTCGCGGGCAGTAAAGAACAGCGGCGTGCCGACATCTGCCCCACCGCCGAAGGCGAGCGGCGTTTCCGCCGGACAGGCAGCGCCGACGACCATGCGGTCGACATGGGTATAGGCGAACTCGATATGGCCAGGCGCAAAGAGGCCCTCGATGAGGAATTCAGCCCTCAGCCGCTTCGTATCGAATGACGGAATATCGTTCGGAGAGACGCCATAGAGTACGCGCATCATGCCGCCACCTCCGCTTCCGCGCCGGTATGCTTCAGCCCCTCGGTGAGGCAGAGGATCGCCAGCGCCTGACCGTAGCCGGTCGGCTGGATCGGGATATCTTTATAGAATTGCAGGTCATGGCCCATGCGCGTTCCATAAGACACATTCGCAACGGTTCCCGTCGCGTCGATATTGGCCAGCAACACCTCAAGCGCCCGCAAGCCGGCCTCACGGCAGCCTTTCGGACCAATCCCGAGCCGGGCCGCCTTCATCAGCCCGTAGCCGAAACCGGCGGTCGCGGAAATTTCCTCATAGGAAGACGGATCGTCGAGCAGCGTGTGCCAGGCGCCGGATGGAGCTTGCAGCTTCAAAAGCGCATCGATCTGCGTTTCGAGAACGCCGATGAGGAAGGTGCGGATCGGAGCCGGGATATCGGCAAGCTCGATCAGGTCGAGAATGCCGAGCGTGACCCAGCAATTGCCGCGGCCCCAGAGCGCTTGGGCAAAATTGTGCCGGCCATCGAATGTCCAGCCATGGAACCACAGGCCGGACTTCGGATCGCCGAGATAGCGGCTATGCAGAAGAAATTGACGGCAGGCCTCGTCGACAAGTTCGCGCCGGCCGCTCGCCTGACCATAGGAGGCCAGAAACAATCCGACCATGACAAGCGTGTCGTCCCACAATTCGCGCTCGTTGATCTTGTCTGAAACGATGTGCGGGAGGCCGCCCTCGGGGGTGCGCGGCATGTCGGTCAATATCCGGTCTGCCCATTCATCCATCACCTCGGCCCAGCGCGGATCGCGTGTTTCGCGCCACAAAAGCGAAAGGGCGAGCATCGGCGCCGTGGTGTTGATGTTGAGCGCGGGCAGTCCTTCGGAAATGCGATCGGCATACCAGTTCTCCACCAGCGTCTTCAGCGCGTCATCGCCCGTCTGCTGCCACAGACGGACCAGACCGTAGAGCCCGATGCCTTGCGGCCACTCCCATGAATCGAAACTGATATAATCGCCGGGCGTCCCGTCCAGATTGGGCTCGTCATATTGCCCGTCGTGACGCAGATTCGTCATGCCCGCGACAAGCGGCTTCAAGCGCTCGCGCAAAGCGCGGCCGTCTGGCACCATTTCGCATTTCCTCCCATTCCCACCGTCGCGCGACCGCTCGAGGCTATCTCCGCGACGTTGTGAAAAAGGTGACATAAGGAATTGTGTTGCGCAATATGAAAATTTTTTGCAATCTTCCATGCCTGCAATCAAAAGAGGAACAGGAGCATGCCCGGCAAACGGAGCAATCTGAGCCGCAAGGTCAGGCTGGAGGATATCGCGGCGCGCTGCGGCGTGTCGGTGAGCACCGCGTCGCGGGCGCTTGCGGGGGAAAAAGGCGTCCGGCCGGAGATCCGCGCCCGGATCACGGCAATGGCGAAGGCGCTCAATTATGCCGTCCCTTACGCGATTGCCGGCAAGAAGATCGTCCTGGCGGCAAGTAGCGTCGCCATGATCGACTATGTCCGTAATCAGTTCACCGCACAGGTTCTCGAGGGCCTGCACCAGCGGGCGGAAACGCTGGGCGTCCAGATCGTCACCCAGCCCATGTCCAGCGGTACGCATGATATCGGCGTGTTGCAGGAGGCGCTCCATGACGACGATGTGGCCGGCTTCCTGTTTCTCACCCTTGACGATGAGGATGTACTGGCGCTGACCCGCGATTTCGGCAAGCCGGTGGTGCTGGTCAATGGCGACGACCCGCTGATGCGGCTTTCGAGCGTCACACCCTGCAACCGGTCCGCCGCGCGGATGGCAACGGAATACCTGCAGGGACTCGGGCACGAGCGCATTCTTTTCCTCATGCGCCGCGGCCGGCGGACCATCGAGCGGCGGTTTGAAGGCTGGCGGGATGCGATGCCTGACCGAAATGCCGCGGAGATCGACCCTTTGGTGGTTGAGGTCGGCGACTGGCTGCCCGAGCTTGCGGCCGAGGCGCTCGACAGGCGCATCGCCGAGCGCGGCCTCGATTTCACCGCCGTTCTGGCGGCAGGCGAAAGCCTTGCCGCCGGTGCGATGCTTGGCCTGCAGAATGCCGGCTATCGCGTGCCGCGGGATGTTTCCGTGATGGGCATGGACGACCTGCCGCAGGCCGCGTTCTACAACCCGCCGCTGACATCGATCCACATACCGATGCGCGATATCGGCGCGACAGCGGTCGACCTTCTGCTCGACAGTGTCGATAGCCTGGCTGCCGGTCGGGCGCGGCGCATCGAACTGGCCTGTCACATCGTCGAGCGGCAGTCCACGGCCATCGCCAGACCGGACGACGCGCGAGAAGCATAAGCGCCCATGCCTGCCGGAACCGGGTTGCGGCGGATGGGACATCAGACCACCCTGTAACTTGTAGCGGAAAGATCGACGGCCTTGCCGGTCGCCGCGGATTGCTGCGCGGCGAGCCCCATGGCGACCGCCCACCAGCCATCGTCCAGGCTGACTTCGACGGACTGCCCGCCACATGCAGCGCGCTGGAAGCGTTGGTGCTGGTAGAAAGTCGAACCATTGTGGTCTCCGGCGGCGAGGAGATGCGGATCGACCGGGATTTCCACGAATTTCGGGCCCTTCGGATTGCGTGGCGAGACCACCAGCTGGGCGACGGGCGGCTCACCCAGATGGTCGGGCCAGAATCGTCCGGGCCCCGGCACATGGCATTCGATCTTGCCGAGCGGGCCGACGGCGGAAATTTCCTCCTGGTAGCGGGAGCCCTCGGCGAACATGCAGAGCTCCAGCATCGCGCGGGCGCCGGAGGCAAAGTCGACAATCACATAGGCATTGTCCCAGATATCGGAGCGCTTTCCCTCGTAGACCTCATCCAGATGGTTCACGTCCTGGCCGCCCGATGCCATCACCCGCACCGGATCGGATTTGAGGATGTGCCGCATCAGGTCGAAGAAATGGCAGCATTTCTCGACCAAAGTCCCACCGGTATTGCTGTTGAAGCGGTTCCAGTCGCCGACCTTCTGGAGAAACGCAAAGCGATGCTCGCGGATCGTCAGCATGCGGATGCCCCCGGTGGCTGCCTCCGCCTCTTCGATCAGCCTGGCGACCGGCGGCATGTAGCGGTACTCCATCGCCACCCAGATGGGCGCGCGATAGCCGGCGCGCAGGGCGGCAAGGCGCGGCGCATCCTCGGGCGCGGTGAACAGCGGCTTTTCGACGAGGACCGGCAGCGCACGAATGGAAGCGATCTCTTCGAGCTGGCGCAGATGCAAATAGTTGGGGCTGGCGATCAGCAGACAATTGACCTCCTCCACCGCCAATAGTTCACCAATCGAACCTGCCATGACTGCCTGCGGCACGATGGCGGACGCAGCTCTCCGCATGGCCGGATCTGGCTCGAAGATCGCTGCCACCCCGGCATTCTCCACAAGCGCTATATTGCGCAGGTGCTCATGCCCCATCATCCCGCAACCGATAATGCCGTAATTGAGCCTGGCCATGTTTCTTCCTCTTGAAACGGACTATTTGAGACGGGCGACGTAGCGGGCGACCCCGGGATCGAACCAGGTGAGCGAGACTTCGGCCCGCGCGCCGTCCTGCGCCTGACTGACGCGGCTGACGAGCGGCACCGGAGCATCCACCGGCACGGCAAAAACATCCGGCTTCCAGTCTGGAACGGTGCCCAGTCCGACCTGATCTTCCGCCCGGACGATCCAGAGCCGGAGCTTCTGCCGATAGAAGAGGTAGAGGGATTCCAAAAGATCGTCCCTTGTGATCCGGTCGGCATAGCCGCCATCCAGCCAGATTTCCTCAAGCGCCGCCGGTCTGCCGGAGAGATAGCGTATGCGCCGGATGCGGTGCGCTTCAGCGGCGCTGCCGAATCTTGGCAGATGTTCCGGCTTTTTCAGACGCGAGACCTCCAGCACCTCCGCCGTCGGCAGGCCGCCGCCCTCGATCAGCTCGAGCCGGAACATCGCGTAGACGCTCTGTGGATCGCTGATGGCGCGGATATAGTTGCCCGAGCCCTGCACGCGCTCGAGAAGGCCCCTCTCCTGCAGTTCGGCAAGCGCCTTTCTCAGCGTTCCGACAGCCACGCCGAGCTGGCGGGCCATATCCCGCTCGGGCGGCAGACGCTCGCCGTCGATCAGCCGGTTGGCCGCGATATCGCGCACCAGAAGCTCGGCCAGCTGAATGTAGATCGGCAGACTGCCGGGGGGCTGATCCATCGCCTGACACGTCCTCCCAAACGCCGGGACTGAAAATTGATACATTATTGATTTACACAGAACTTGATGATACGCAAGAAAAAACCGCGAGGTTCGGGAGGAGCTTTCATGACGATCGTACCCGTCACATCCGCTGATCTGGACGCAGCCGAAGTGTCATGGTTTGCAGCGCTTTGTTCGGATGACTATGCATATTTGGGCGTGCCGGACGGGCGCCTGCGCTCCAGCTTCCAACACTGCTCCTCGATCGCCACAAAAGCGGAAGAGCTCGGCTTCCGCAACATTCTTTGCCCCTCTTCCTATCAGGTCGGCCAGGACACGCTTTCCTTCGTCGCCGGCTGCGCGCCCCTGACCGATCGCATCAATTTTCTCGCGGCGATCCGTTGCGGCGAGATGCAGCCGATCATGCTGGCGCGCACGATCGCCACTCTCGATCACATGTTGAAAGGGCGGCTGACGCTGAATGTCATCAGCTCCGATTTTCCGGGCGAAACCGCCGACAGCGCCTTCCGCTACAGACGCAGCCACGAGGTGGTGGAAATCCTTCGCCAGGCCTGGACGCGCGACACGATCGACTTCGAAGGTGAGGTCTACAATTTCAAGGACATCTCCACCGATCCGGCCAGACCCTACCAGCAGAACGGCGGACCGCTTCTCTATTTCGGCGGTTATTCGCCTGATGCCCTGGAACTCTGCGGCGCCCAATGCGACGTCTACCTGATGTGGCCGGAACCGAGAGAGCAGATCGCATTGAGGATGAAGGCAGTCAACGCACGCGCCGCCGCCCACGGCCGGACCCTGGATTACGGTCTGCGCGTCCACATGATTGTCCGTGACACGGAAAAGGAAGCGCGCGAATATGCCGATCACCTGGTCTCCATGCTGGATGACGAATACGGCAAGCTGATCCGCGACCGGGCGCATGATTCGACTTCGCTCGGCGTGGCGCATCAGGCCCGCGCCCGCGAACTCGCCGACACGTTCGGCTATGTCGAACCTCATTTGTGGACGGGCATCGGACGGGCGCGATCGGGCTGCGGCGCGGCCCTTGTCGGCTCAACCGACCAGATCCTGTCGGAACTGGAGGCCTATCGCAAAATGGGCATCCGCGCCTTCATTCTTTCCGGCTATCCGCATCTTGACGAGGCTGAGCATTTTGGCACCAAGGTCCTGCCGCAACTGAAGACCTGCTCCTTACCGCATGAATATGGACGCGTTCCGGCCGAAACGCCGGCGACGCCGCTTGGAAACGGAGTACGCCGCTGATGGAACGCATCGATATTGCTCCCGGAGTGAATTTTAGCCGCCTCGTCTATGGCATGTGGAGGCTGGCCGACGGCAATGATGCCTCCCCTGCGGCAGTCCAGGCCAAGGTGGAAGCCTGCCTTGAACAGGGCATCACCACCATGGACCATGCCGATATTTACGGCGGCTATACGGTCGAAGGCCTTTTCGGTGCGATGCTGAAGACAGCGCCTTCACTCCGTGACCGGATCGAGATCGTCACCAAATGCGACATCGTCGCACCCGCCGGACGCCACGCATCGGCACGGATCAAGCACTACGACACGACTGCGGCCCATATAAATGCATCCGTCGAAACATCGCTTGAGGAAATGGCGACGGATCATATCGATCTCTTGCTGATCCATCGCCCCGATCCGCTGATGGACCCCGATGAAACCGGCTCGGCGCTGGATGCGCTGGTCAAATCCGGCAAGGTTAAAAGCGTCGGCGTTTCCAATTTCCGGCCCTGGGATTTCTCGCTGCTGCAATCGTCCATGGAAGAGACACTCGTCACCAACCAGATCGAGATGAGCCTGATTGTGCCGCAAGCCTTTACGAATGGCGATCTCGCCTTCCTGCAGGAGCGCATGATCCCGCCAATGGCCTGGTCTCCGCTCGGCGGCGGTTCCTTGCTCGACGGCTCGCGGCCGACACTTCTGGCAACGCTGAAGCGGATCGGCGGGGAACAGGGCGTGGATGAAACGGCGGTCGCCATCGCCTGGCTGCTGCGTCATCCAGCCCGAATCCTGCCGGTCCTGGGCACGAACAATCTCGACCGGATTGCCCGGATCGGCGATGCGCTGAAGGTCGAGCTCGACCGACAGACATGGTTCGAGCTCTACACGCTGGCAATCGGAAAAGAGGTGCCCTGACGATGGCTGCCGCCAACATGTCATCGCATGACGAGCATGTATTCGTGCCGGACACGGCAAATGCCCGCACATTCCGCAATGCGCTCGGCAGTTTCACGACCGGCGTCACGGTGGTGACGGCGTGGGGGCCGGGCGGGCCGACCGGCATGACAGTCAACAGCTTCGCCTCGGTTTCGCTCGATCCACCGCTGGTTCTCTGGTCGCCGGCCAAGAGCTCTGCGCGGCACGGCATCTATACGACGGCCGAGCACTATGTGATCCATGTGCTCAGTGCCGATCAGGACGAATTGAGCGACCGCTTCACGCGTGGCGGGGCCGGCTTCGACGGGCTTTCCTGGTACGCGAACGGGGAAGGCGCGCCGATCATTCCGGGTACGCTGGCCCGTTTCGAATGTGTCCGCTCCACTCTGCACGATGCCGGCGATCACACGATCATCATCGGCCGGGTTGTGCGGGCTGCACACCGCGAGGGAGACCCCTTGTGCTTTTCGCGCGGCAGCTTCGGGCGCTTTTCCCGCAGTGCCTGATGCATGACATCACAGCGATTTCGTTGAGACGCTGCTTGCCGTCAGCGCCGCAATGATCGGCCGAAATGCTTTTCGATACGGGCCTGCGCAACCTCCAGTCCAATGGACAGGAGCCAGTAGATCATCGATGCGGTGATGAGCATTTCGATATGCCGGAATTCCTTCTGGCCCATCGTCCGGGCGAGATACATGATCTCCCAGACACCGATGACGGAGACCAGCGAAGAATCCTTCAGCATGGCGATGAATTGATTGCCCGTCGGCGGAATGATGATGCGCATGGCTTGCGGCAGGACGACCAGGAACATTGCATGATTGGGCCGCAGGCCGAGCGCCGTCGCGGCCTCGTTTTGTCCATGCGGTATGCTCTCTATACCAGCACGGAAAATTTCCGTCATATAGGCGCCATAGCAAAGCGACAGCGCCAGGATGCCGGCCGGCACCGCGCCGATCACATAACCGACCTGCGGCAGCCCGAGATAGATAAGATAGATCTGCATGAGGAGCGGCAGGCCACGGAACAACGATGTGTAGAAACTCGCAAGGCCGTAAATGACCCCGTTTTTCGATAGTTTGGCGATAGCCCCTATCAAGGCGATCATGGTCGCAATGAAGATCGAGATGACCGAGATGTAAAGCGTGGTAACCACGCCTTGCGTGATAAGGAAACTGATCTTCTTGGCGATAAACGCGAAACTCAGATTGAAAGAATAAAAGAACAGCAACAGCAGACAGAACAATTCGGCCCAGACAGCGCCGACCTGGTAGGTACGCGGCAGCAGGCCCAGAATTTTCCAGTTGACTGCAATAAGCAGCGCATAGGCAATCGCAGCAATGGCGCGGGCAACCTCGGGCGAACTCTCGATGCCGGGCAGCAATGCCGGAAAAAGATGGCCGATCCAGGCACCGCCGACGCCCATCCAGTAAAGCAACGCCGCCACGATCAAAATGGCCACCGCAGCCCCTATGCGTTTAAGAGTCTTCGGATAGGACAGGACGAGTGTGGCGATCATCTTCATTTCCCCAATTCAGACAGCCCGCATTTTTTGCGCTACCTACGCGCGGCGTTCCCGCCACCAATCTTGAGCCTGCAGTTTCCAATAGGTGAGTTGTGCAACCGAAAGACCTGCGATCCCGCCGGCCCATACGAGCCCGAATGGCTTGAACAGGGTGTAGCGATCAGATTGCCCGAGAATGGCCTCGGCGATGACCTTGCCGCCGATCGCGGTCGTATTGAGCCCATGACCGCCAAATGCCGTGCAGTACCAGACACCCGGCTGCAACTGACCGATCTGGGGCATCAGATGCCGGGCATAAGACATCAATCCCGACCACGATGTTTCAATTTTAAGGTCGGCAAGTTGCGGATATGTGCCGACCATTTCGCGGCGAAGCTCCGCGGCGAGGGCTGAGGATGACGCAGCCCTGGTTGTGATACGCCCACCCCAAAGCAGGCGTTTTCCACCCTCGACCACACGGTAGTAATCTCCGGCGCGCCGGTTATCGCCCACGGCATCCGTCGTCGTGATCGCGGTGCGGATCATATCCGGCGCCTCTTGCGACAACATGACATAGGTGGCGATCGGGAGATAGCTGCGCTTGAGCCGGGGTATCATTCCCGTGGTGTAACCACCCGTCGTGACGACGACATTGCGCGCCTTGACCTTGCCGTTTCTTGTGTTGACGATTTTCTCGACGCGGGAAAGGTCGGCTGCAACGGCAGTGCTGCCCTCGAATATCCTGCCGCCCAACCGCTCCACTTCGCGTGCGACGGCGCGCAGATAATTCAGCGGGTGCATGTGAAAGGCCTGCGGGTCCCGCAACGCCTGAAAATAGCGTTTCGAGTGCAAGACCGCCTGCACCTGATCCCGGTCCATATATTCGACGGTATAGTCGAACGCGCGCCTGAGATGCTCGGCGCGCTCTTTCATGGCCTGTTCGTCCCCGTAACGCAGGACACTCATGAGCCCATGGATCGGCGCAGCAGAAATGATGTTCAGTTCATCGATCGTATCGCGGACGAAGCGGGCACCTTCGATGGAAAGCCGGTGAAGTTTCCGCGCATTTTCCGCGCCCGCCATACGCGTGATCGCGTCGCCGCCATTGGCAAAACCGGGACTGACGAAACCCCCATTGCGTCCCGATGCACCCCAGCCGACGCGTTCTGCCTCGATCACTGCGACCGTCTGGCCCGCCCGCGCGAGCTGCAGCGCTACGGTCAGGCCGGCAAGTCCTCCGCCGATAATACAGGTGTCGCACTCGACAAGCCCGGACAGAGCAGGAAACGGCCCGTCATCGGCGATTGTTCGCCGATAGAAAGTATCGATATAATTCATCTGGTTTCCGGAATTCGACAGAGCGCGGGATGCGGCGCCGCTATATCTCGGCGGCGCGCGCATTATGTTGCGATCAATTGGCGCTGTAGTCCTTGCCGTACCACTTGGTCGTCAACGTCGCGAGCGTACCGTCAGCGCGCATTGCGCCGATAATCTCTCCGACCTTTGCCGTCCACTCCGGATCGCCTTTTTCGGCGATGACGACCAGCGGCTCGCGGAAGGCATAGTCACCTTCGAGGATACGGACCGGATAGCCGTTCTTCACGGCATTCTGCGCTGTTTGTTCCGGCGCAATCACTGCGTCGAGGCGAACGCCGTCGCCCAGGCGCAGATCGTCGAACGGCAGCATAGAATCGGCGAAGGTGCGGATTTCGCCCGGTTCGATCTTGTATTCGACGGGCGGCAGGCCAGGCGCGTCAATTTCGAGCTGACGGCGGATAAAATCTTCCGACGTCGTCGCCGTCTCGACACCGATGGTCTTGCCATTGAGGTCATCAACGGATTTGGCCTTGCTGTCCTTGTGCACGACATAGACATAGGGGCTGTAATAATAGACCGACGCAAAATCGATCACCTGCGCGCGGGCCTTGGTCGGCGTTACCGAACCGACACCGACGTCGTAACGACCCTGCCAGCGACCACCGGTCAGCGTCGCCCAATCTGGCGTCTCGAAAGAAACTTCGACGCCCAGGCGCTTGGCGATTTCCCTCGCCATGTCGATATCGAAACCGACCATTTCATTGTTGTCGTCCAGATAGCTTTGCGGTGGCCAGCTGGCGTTGGTTGCGACAACCATCGCCTTCTTTTCCATCACGCGATCCAGCGTCGCGCCGGCTTGTGCCGTTGTGGCCATTGCAAGCGCGACAGCGCCAAGGGTCATGCTTTTCAGAAAATTGTTCACACTATTCCTCCCAGGGTGAATACGGTGCATTGCCCCTATTGTTATTGTCGTTATGCAAGACACCAGAAGGCCGAATGTGCACCCCTTGCCAACCTTAAGCAATACTAGCCCGCGGCGGCCGCGTGCCTAAAACTTCGAAACTTGTTGCGATTTTGTGATGAGGTCATACCGCGATCACGCTGATCGACGGTTGGCTGGAACGCCGGGAGAAACCCGTTGTTGTGGCGAGAGGCAGCGCCGTGCCGTCATAAAATGCCCCCAGCGCGATCGCGAACAGGGCCGCGATGAGGCTTGATCCCGATGCGATCAGCGATGCACCCAAGCCCGCGACCTGACCGAGCGAGCGCATCGCCATGGCGTTCAGATTGCCGAAGAGCATGCCGACGGCGAAGAAGGCAGCGAAGCCGAGCGCCATGAGGACGGCAAGCGGCAATCGACCACTCCACAAAGCGGATGCGAGCAACATCAGCAGACCTGCCGAAGCCAATCCGACAAGGGCATGGCGCGCCATCCTTCTGGCCAGCATCCCTCGCATGCCTGACTGAGGAACGGGAGCCGGAAACTGTTATTTTGCCGCATTGGTGGATAATGCTTTTCGTCTATCTGTTCGTTCTGTTCATTGCCTGGTGCTGCGGCCAAGGATATCTCCCGAGCACCTTCAGGTAAAAATGTGGCTTTATCGCTGGTTGACGCTCGCCACTATCGCGGGGACGATACGATCAAAGTTGCGTCGGCCGTGTTGACAGGTATGGTTTGGCTTAACGAATAAATCCTACAAAGGACATCAAGGCATTTAGCGTCTCACGACGAGCGTGACCCGAACAATGGCAGCAGCGTAAAAAGGACAGCAGATGCAGATCGGCATGATGGGACTTGGCAGAATGGGTGCGAACATGGTTCGGCGTCTTTTGCACGATGGGCATGAGTGTGTCGTCTACGACATCAATGCTGATCAAGTCGATCTGCTCGTGGCCGAAGGAGCGGTCGGCGCGATATCGGTCGAGGATTTTGTGTCGAAACTCCGTAAACCGGCTTGTGCCTGGGTGATGCTTCCCGCAGCCGTCACAGGTCCGAACGTCGATGCGCTCGCCAAACTTATGACGGCCGGCGATATCATCATCGACGGCGGCAACTCCCATTATCACGACGCGGTGGACAAGGCAGCAGAACTGAGCGCGAAAGGCATCGACTATGTCGATGTCGGCACCAGCGGTGGTGTCTGGGGTCTCGAGCGGGGCTATTGCCTGATGATCGGAGGCCCTGCGCGCGCCATCCGGCTTCTCGATCCGGTGTTTGCCACGCTTGCGCCAGGCGCAAGCGAGCAGACCAGCCCTCAAAGTGAAAACTACCCGACCCAACAACGCGGTTATCTTCACTGCGGCCCAAGCGGTGCTGGCCATTTTGTGAAGATGATTCACAATGGCATCGAGTATGGCATGATGGCAGCCTATGCAGAAGGCATGACCATCATCAAAGCCGCTGGTTCCGGCCTGCAGAAACGGTCAGCCAATGCGGAAACCAGTCCTCTTGCGACACCGCAATATTATAAGTTCGATATTGACTTGGCCGCCGTCGCTGAAGTGTGGCGCCACGGAAGCGTCATCAGTTCCTGGCTGCTCGACCTGACCGCGGAGGCCCTCAGGCAAGACCCCCGTCTTTCAGACTATAGCGGGCGAGTCTCGGATTCAGGTGAGGGACGATGGACCGTGAACGCAGCTATCGATACGGGCGTTCCTGCACCGGTGTTATCTGCCGCCCTATTCCAGAGGTTCAGTTCGCAAGGAGGATCTGAATACGGCGACAAACTTTTATCGGCCATGCGGTTTGCGTTCGGTGGGCACCACGAGAAATCCAGGGATGAGCCCTGATTGGTTCGGCTCGGACTAAACATCGCCCGGACGCATTGCGAGTCGTTCCTTCCGGCGCCAGACGTTCTTCGAAGGTCCAGACCCCTTCCGGATATGGGAATTACGGAGACCGCGGCGCTCAAAAAGGGGCAGGATCAGCATCGAGATCTTCGGAGCCACGACCTGCCGGAACCGACGCGGAACGGTATCAGCCGGGCGGACCAGGGGTGGAGATCACTGGTATGGGCGGCGCGAGTTCGTGCTGATATCTGCCGACCATTATGACTGGCTCCGCGCCGCCGCGTAGCCAATCGCACGGGCGGCCGCCGCCGGTCGGGATGGCTATCCCTAGTTTTCCCCTAAAGGGAATTTTCTGTTTGGACAAAGTCAGTCCGGGCCGGCTTCCGCGGCAAACGCCTGGGCTATGTCGTCCTGCGTCACGTCCTGCAGTGCTTTGTGAATCGAAGCCTGGATCGTTTCCACGCCTTGCATCACCAGGATCATAGTTTCCTTTGGCGGGCAGCCTGCGACGTGGCAGGCAAGCTCGCTGACCGAAACAACCGCTTCGTCGGGAAGCTTAAGCATCTCGCGTGTCCAGGACTTTATCCCGCGGGCGTGGCTGATGACGGATGGCCCATTCCTCGCCAGAGGATTGACGAAGGCCCCGCTCATGCCGCCCCCCGCTTTTTCCTCGCCACACGCGGCGCCAGGACCTCGAATAAATCCCGGATCGGTTTGGCGGGCATCTTCTGCCCGATGAGGACCACGCGGCTGCGATGGTCTTCGTCCGGCCAATGATCGAGGCGCTGGAGCGGATACAGCCGATGTTGCACGGCGTGGGCGACGAGCGGCCGGGCAGTGTCATCGGTAAGTGCGAAGATGCCCTTGAGGCGCAGGAGACCGGAACCGATGTTGGTCGTCACGATCTGCAAGAAGGTATCGACCGCTGTGGGCGAGAGGGGCACATCATGGCTTAGGCTCATCGCCTCAATCTCATTCCCGTGCCGATCGGGATCATGGGCATGATCGTGGTGAGCAGCCAATCTTTCCATAGCGAGCCATCCGGGCACATCCTCGGCTTTGCCGGATAAGGAGTAAGCGCCGCCGCCAAATAGTCCCTCCAAATCGAAGCCCCCCTGGTGGCGATCGTGGTAGAACGCGGCCGGGTTGAGGGTCTGCAGCGCCTCTTGCCAGTCATAACGCCCGGTTGCCAGATCGGTCTTCGTCAGGACGACGTGATCGGCAAACGCGAGTTGCTTCCAGCCCTCCAGGAAACTGTCAAGTGTTGCGCGGCCGTCGAGCACATCGAAAGTCGTCACGACTCGCGCAAGATGGAAATGCCGGGCCACCACATGGTCCCTCAGCCCCATGGCAGGTGCGCCTCCAGGAATGATGCTGTTGATGATGGGCGCCGGGTCGGCGAGCCCGGTCGTTTCAATGACGACGCGGGAGACCGGCGGTATTTCCCCGCGAAGTCGTGCTTCGTGCAAGTCGGCGAGCGAACGTCTGATGTCGCTGGTGGCTGTGCAGCAAATGCAGCCCGTGGTGGTTCGGAAATAGGTTTCGGACCCCGTACGGACAAGGTCGTGATCGATGGGTATTGTGCCAAACTCATTGACGATAACAGCTGTCCCTCGCATGCGGGGATCAGCCAGCATGTCGTTGAGCAGCGTCGTCTTTCCCGATCCGAGGAAGCCGGTCAGAAGGGTGACCGGCACCGACTCGTAGAGCTGCCGCAAATCACCCTCCATTGTGTCTGGCGCGTTATGCCGCCGCTTGAACAGACCGCCAATCATGTCAAAAGGATTCCATTTGATCTGAATGTCCGCGGGGCAAGCACGCCCGGCCTGGGCCGGGCAATCCTTGTCATCAGCTTCCGAGGATAGCCGCCCTCATCGTGTTCACGTTGTAACGGAACATGTCGATATAGGTGGATGCGGGTCCGTCGCTTTTGGAAAGCGCATCCGAGTAAAGCGTGCCCCCAACCTCGATGCCCGTTTCTTTCGAGATCTGCTCGATGAGCCGCGGATTGGTTATATTTTCGAGGAAGATTGCAGACGCCTTGTCTTCCTTCACCTGATCGACCAGCTTTGCCATATCGGCTGCGGAGGCTTCCGCGTCTGTCGAGATACCTTGGGGCGCGATGAATTTCAGCCCATAATCGCGCGCGAAATAGCCGAAGGCGTCATGCGTGGTGATCACCGTCCGCTTGTCGGCCGGAATGGCGCCGATCGCGGCCCTCACCTCGGTTTCAAGTTTGCCAAGTTTCGCAATATAGGCCTGGGAATTGGCCGTATATGTCGCACAACCGGCCTTGTCCGCAGCGCAGAAGGCATCGGCAATGTTCTTCACATAGATTTCCCCGTTGTGAATGGACTGCCACGCATGCGGATCGAACTCACCGTGATGATGGCCTTCATCACCCTGGGCGTTCTCACCCTCTTCATGATGCTCCTCTTCGGTATTCTTCAGCGGCTCTATGCCCTTGCTTACCACGATCACAGGAGCTTTTGTGCCGCTCGTTTCGATCAGGCGCGACATGAAGCCTTCCAACTGAAGGCCATTCACCAGCACGACATCCGCTCCCTCCAGGGAGACTGCATCTGCCGGTCGAGGTTCATAGACATGAGCGTCGCCGTCGGGACCGACCAGCGAAGAGACCTCCACCCGGTCACCGCCCACATTCCTGGCCAGGTCGGCTATGATCGAGAAGCTGGCGACCACCTTGAGTTCAGCAGCGGATGCGCTGGAAGTAAGGCCGGCAAGCGTGATGAAGCTGGTGCAGGTCGCAAAGCACAGTGTCTTGAGCATGGAAGTCCTGAGCATAGACGTCTCCTTAGGTTGATCAGGCTGTTTTATGACGACGCGACATAAGAGCGCTTGAAAGCATCCCTCTCCTGCCGGCCAATGCGGAAAGCGCGTAGATGACGCCGGCCGTCAAAATGATGGCCGGCCCGGACGGCAACGACGCATGGTAGGACAGCAGCAACCCGCCAAGCACGGAGAAGGCTGCGATGATGATGGCTATCGCGCACATGGCGCGAACCTCGTTGGTCCAGAAGCGGGAGGCGGCGGCCGGCAGCATCATCAAGCCAACCGACAATAATGTGCCGAGCGCCTGGAACCCGCCCACGAGATTGAGGACGACCAGCGTCAGGAAGATGAGGTGGACCGGCGTTCCGATGCGGCTGACGGAGCGGAGGAAGAGCGGGTCAAGACATTCTGCGACCAGAGCACGCCAAAATATCGCAAGAGCAAGGAAAGTAATGACTGCAACTGCGGCGATGAGCGTCAGGGCAGCATCATTGAGAGCGAGCACGGACCCGAACAGGACATGCATCAGATCAACGCTTGAGCCTTTCCAGGAAACCAGCAGCACCCCGACCGCAAGTGAGATCAGATAGAAGGCGGCCATCGAGGCGTCCTCCTTCTGCACGGTGAAGCGCGAGACCAGACCTGAGCCGAGGGCCACCAGCAACCCGACGATCAAACCGCCGATCGTCATGGGAATGATCTGGAACCCGAAAAGCACGAAACTTACCGCAGCGCCGGGAAGAATGGCGTGCGCCATCGCATCTCCCGTCAAGCTCATTCGCCGCAACATGAGAAAGACACCGACAGGTGCGCAACTAACCGAAAGAACGAGCGAACCAAGCAGCGCGCGCTGCATGAAGCCATAGTGAAGGAACGGACCGATCAAATCCTCAAACATGGCCAACAACCTTATGCTGATAAGGAAGATGATCGCGGTGCACATGCGGCTGGCCGGGTTGCTCCGTGTTCTCGTCGCACCAGCCGGCCTGTTCGTCCCAGGCCTCCTGGAAGCTTCGCGCCCGCCGCAAATTCTCAAAGGTCATGACTTCTGCAGTGGCTCCCCACGCCACGGGGTTGCGCGCAATCAGCAATGTCTGAAGAAAATGCTCGCGGACGAGCGCGTGGTCATGCAGGACGCAAAGGACTGTGCGACCCTCTGACACCCAGCCTTTGATAACCTTCATGAGGTCTGCGATCGTGCGGGCGTCAACAGCGTTGAAGGGCTCGTCCAGCAGGATCAAATCGGCGTCTTGCAACATGGTGCGCGCAAACAGCGCCCGCTGCATCTGCCCGCCGGACAGACTGTCGAGGGGACGCTTTTCGAAACCGGTCAATCCCACCGCGCCAAGACAACCGGAAAGACCAGCCCTGTCCCTAGACGTAAGTCTCCCGAGCAGGCCGCGCTTTTGCCAATAGCCGAGGGAAACGAGGTCGATCACCCGCGCCGGAAAGGTCCTGTCGATCTCGGATTGCTGCGACAGGTAAGCGAGACGCTGATAACGGGTTACGCAAGTGCCGCTGATCGGCTTCAAAATGCCGGCGATACCCTTCATCAAAGTGGATTTACCGGACCCGTTAGCCCCCACGACTGCGGTCAATGAGCCTCGCTGCACCTCTCCGCTCAGGTGATGAATCGCGGCATGGCCGTGATAGCCGAGCGTCAGGTTCTTGAATTCCAGGCAAGTGTTGCTCATCGCGTCCTCGGGGATTGACAGCGACTGCATAGGTAATGTTATTACATTCGTCAATTGAAAATGTAACGTAATAACGTTTTCTATATCCGGTATGGCGATGACAGGCCGCTAAAGTGCCGTCAACTCAGGAGGTCCCAATGTCCAAGTTCGAACCCACCCCCGTCACTGTTCTGACAGGATATCTTGGTGCCGGAAAAACGACGCTTCTCAACCGGATTCTCACTGAGCCCCATGGGAAAAAGTTTGCGGTCATCGTCAATGAGTTTGGCGCGATAGGCATCGACAATGATCTCATCGTCGAAGCCGACGAAGACGTGTTCGAAATGAACAATGGCTGCATCTGCTGCACGGTGCGCGGCGATCTTATCCGTATCATCGAAGGCCTCATGCGTCGCCGCGACCGGTTTGATGGCATCCTCATCGAGACGACCGGATTGGCGGACCCTGCACCGGTGGCGCAAACCTTCTTTGTCGATGAAGACGTTCGATCAAAAACGCGGCTGGATTCCATCATCACCGTGGTGGATGCCAGGCATCTCCTTGGCGAAATCGACCAGGCGCATGAAGCACAGGAACAACTGGCCTTTGCCGACACGATCATTCTCAACAAGACCGATCTGGCCACCGAGGATGAGCTGGCAGCCGTTGAGCAGCGCATTCGAAGCATCAATCTCACCGCCAGGATTTTAAGGACCCAGCGCTGTGACGTCGATATCGCGAGTCTTCTCGACCGGAAGGCTTTCGCTCTTGAACGGATTCTGGAGGTCGAGCCCGATTTTCTCGACGAGGCGCATGATCACGAGCACGACGATCATGTGACAAGCTTCTCGCTGGTCGAACGCCAGTCGATGGACCCGGGCAAGTTCCTGTCCTGGCTTCAGACGATCGTGCAGGCCTTCGGCGTGGACCTGCTGCGATTGAAGGGGATCATCGCGTTTGCCAACGATGACGACCGCTTCGTTGTCCAGGCCGTCCATATGTTGTTGGAGGGCGATCACCAGCGTCCGTGGAAGGACGGCGAAGAACGCGTAACACGCCTTGTCTTCATCGGGCGCAATCTGCCCAGGGACGTCATCAGCGACGGTTTTGCCAAATGCCGCGCGGTCCCTGAGACCGTCGAGTGACCGTCGAGTGACCGCCGCCTGGCAGAAATCAGTTTCAACCAAGGAAGGAACCCCATGACACTGTCTATCCCCCCAAAACGCCTGCTGGCAGCAGTTGCCGCGAGCATCGTCTTTGCCGCGCCATCCGCGCTGGCCGACGACCACGAGACAAGGAAGGCCTGGCGTCTGTTCGTTGCCGATCATGCACAACCCGTAGTCCGCGCCATCGATTTCGCAGACGGGAAGGAACTTGGCCGCTACGATTTGAAAGGCCATGCCACCTTGACCGCAAGTGCCTCTGGCCTGACCGTCTTTGCGGCGCAACCCGATCATGACATCGTTCACGTCATCAAGACTGGTATCGAGTTCTCCGACCATGGCGAGCATCGCGATCTGGATGTTTCAGATGTCGCGCTTCTTCCCGTGACCTTCGAGGGCCCGCGCCCGTTCCACGTCGTCCCACATGATGATCATGCAATTCTGTTCTACGACCGCGGCGGCAAGGCGGACATCATCGATGAAGCGGCTCTCCTCGAGGGCAAAACTGACGTGAAGACGGTGGACACCACCAAACCCCACCACGGCGTTGCCGTGACGATGGGGCGCCATGTCCTTGTATCTGTTCCCGATACCGAAGCTGAAACCAAGCCGGACGAATTGCCGCCTCGCGTCGGTCTTCGTGTCGTCGATGAAAAGGGAGAGCAGGTTGGCGACCTTGCCAAATGCACCGATCTTCATGGCGAAGCCACCTCAGCCCGTCTTGCCGCCTTTGGCTGCAAGGAAGGTGTTCTCGTCGCCCGGCCGGGGGGCCTTGATGGACCAAAGCTTGAAATGCTCCTCTACCCCTCCGATTTTCCTAAAGGCCACACCGGCACGCTTTTGGGCGGAAAGGCGATGCAGTTCTTTCTGGGGAATTACGGTGAAGACAAGATCGTTCTCATCGACCCCGATGGCGAGGACCACTTCCGGCTGATCGAACTTCCGACGCGCCGCGTTGACTTCCTCCTCGACCCGGCGACGCCGCGCAACGGCTACATCCTGACAGAAGATGGCGACCTGCATGTTCTCGACGTCATCAAGGGCGAGATCGTTCGCAAGGCCAAGGTCACCGAACCCTACAGCAAGGACGGCCATTGGCGCGATCCGCGACCGCGTCTTGCCGTAGCTGATGGCCAGATTGCCGTCACCGATCCCCGGCACTCACTTGTGCGGGTTGTCGATGCGAAGACATTGAAGGAGACCCGCACCATCGCTGTCGAAGGTCAGCCCTTCTCGATTGTCGCTATCGGCGGCTCGGGTGCTTCGCACTAAATAGACATCGTGATCCGGAGCAGCTTCGGCGCCTCCGGATCACTCACTGTATTATCCGCTGGAGATGACGATGCCGTATGCGGTTTATGCTGACAGCCGGAAACTGACCCGTAACCAGAGCCTCGTGCTCTCGGTATTGCAATCGTCCAACCAGCCGCTCAGCGCCTATACCATCCTGGATCGTTTGCGCCACGAGGGCCTCAAGACGCCCCTTCAGATCTATCGTGCACTCGACAAGCTGCTGCAAGCCGGGCGGATGCACCGCCTGGAGAGCATGAACGCCTTTGTCGTCTGCAGCCATTCGCGGTACGGTCAGATCCATCCCCGCATCACCGCTTTCGAAATCTGCGAGGCGTGCGGGAAGGCAGATGAATTCCACGTCAGCGAGATCGAAGACGCGTTGATGCGGCACCGCCAGAAGCGGTGGCTTTAAAATCAGGGCCAGCACAATTGAGGTCCATGGGCTTTGCGCCGATTGCGCGTGACCAACCTCATCATCTTACCGATTTCATTGTTGCATAGGAGGCATGGTGCCCAGGAAGCTACGTCTGCTTCAAGCTCCGTTTACCTCTGTGGCGTATATGGAGCATTTTACCGGGGAGTGCAGAAGATGGCGTCACAGCGCGGTTCGCGTGCTCCATGGGGTTGAGGCCATGACACTCATCCGTCCGCTGGAGGCGGCCGACATTCCGGCGGTGGCGGGACTGTTCCAGCGCATCTTCCGGGATGCCAGACAGCCCACGCCGGAAGCCCTGGCGGTCTATCTGCGCCGGCTCTACCTGGAATTTCCCGGGCGCGATCCGGAGATCAATCCACTTGTGCATTTGAAGGACGATGGCGGCATCTCTGGTTTCATCGGCGTCACGCCCCTGAGGATGACTTTTGAGGGCAAGCCGCTGCGCGCGGCGATCTGTGGCTCGCTGATGGTGGAAAACCACGAAAGCGATCCGATGGCTGGCGCGCGGCTGCTCAAGGCATTCCTCGCCGGGCCGCAGGATATTTCGCTCAGCGAGACGGCGAGCGAGGTCTCGGCCGCCATGTGGACAAGGTTGCGTGGCGTGCAACTGTCGCAATACAGTCTCGACTGGATCCGCGTGATCCGGCCTGTGTCTTTTTTCACCCACCTCATTTCCGCAAAAGCCCGCGCCGCCCGTATGTTTTCACCGCTTGCCGGCAGGATCGACCAGACTTTGCGCGGACGCATGGAAGCGGACGCCCTGCACTGGTCCGGCCTTTCGGACAAGTGGAAGCGCGCCGGTGGCTATGGCACGGTCCAGATCACGCGGGACGAGTTTGCCGGGTTGATAGCACCCCTCACCGCCCATTTCCCGCTGCGCCCGGACTGGGCATCTGACCAGCTTGAGCAGATCCTTTTGGATGCCGAGCGAAAGGAAGAATACGGACCGGCCACCTTCTGCCGGGTCGAGACGAAAACCGGCAAGCCGGTGGGCGCGTTCCTCTATCACAGCACGCCCGGCGCAATTGGCCGGGTGCTGCAAGTGCTGGCGCTGTCCGGCCATACCGGAGCGGTGATCGACAGCATGCTTTCTTATGCCGCGGAACAGGAGCTGGCGGGACTGCGTGGGCGCACCCAACCTGCCCTGCTGGAAGCGATGCTTGGCCGGCGCATCGCCTTCACGCATCTGGCCTCGACCGTGGTCCATGCGCGCGACCCGGAGATCGTCCGCGCGTTTGAGGACGGGAAGGCCTTCCTGAACGGCATCGCGGGGGAACATTGGAGCCGGCTGATCGGCAGCCGGTTCGAGTGATGACATCAACCTCGTCTCGCCGTCTGCGGAGACCGGTCCCGCTTTTCAAATAGTCCCGGCTGGCCATCCCGGAATGAGCGCGAAGGGGCAGTAACTCGAATGGCCCCGGGTTCAGGCCGCAACCTCCCCTACCTTCTCCACCAGCAGCGGCTGAAGGTGAAGATAACGGGTCGCCTTGCGCTTGGCCGCGATGTCGGCCCATACGCTTCGGACCTGCTCCCCGGTGAGTGAGGCTGCCTCTGCCACCGCGCTTACCGGGATGTCGTGGTTCAGGCCGTAGAGGCACAGGTCCATCCGGTCGTAGGGCAGCGAGAAGTAGAACTCCTCCTGCGTCTGTGCCAGCGAATAGGTGTCGGTGGTGGGCGGGCGTCGGCGGACATCCTCCGGCACGCCCAGATATTCAGCCAACTGATAGACCTGTGACTTGTAGAGATGGGCGATCGGCTTCACGTCCGCCGCACCGTCGCCGTTTTTCACGAAGAACCCCTGATCATATTCCAGTCGGTTGGGTGTACCGATCACCGCGAAGTTAAGCCTGTCGGCATGGTAGTACTCGATCTGCTTGCGCGTGCGCTGTTTCATGTTGGTGGCGGCGACGATGCCGAGATAGACTTCCGGCGTCATGCGGTGTTTGCTCTGCCGCCCCTGCGGATCCTGCACGACCAGCCAGGAGATGTTGTAGCCGGTGCCTTCGAGCGCATTGGAGATGACGATCTTCGACGCCCAGCCGGGGCCATATTCAGGCACGAGTTTACGAATAAAGCTGTCGCGCCGCTCATAGCATCCCATGGCAAGAAGCGCCGGGCCGATATCCTCCACAATTCCTTCGATGCCGAAGGTTTCGGCGACCAGTCGGCCAAGGCGCAGGCTTTCGGGATCGGAATCGTTCTCAGGCATGAAAAGGCAGCAGACATTCTGCGCACCCAGGGCTCGCGCAGCGAGCGCGGTCGAGACGCTCGAATCGATGCCGCCGGAAACACCCAGCACGAGGCCACGCTTGCGCAGCGAGCGCAACTGCTCGCGAAGCGCCTTTGCGATCCGCTCCGTTTCGGCGGCTGGATCGATGGCAAGGGCTGCGGCGGAGAAGGATGTGGCGGCTTCAGGTTTCATTCGGCTAACGTGCTCCCATGTGCTCGGCCGCAAGCCTGCGGCTGACCTTGCCCGAGTCCGTCCTGGGCAATTCGCTTACGAATTTTACCATCTTCGGCACCATGAAATCTTCCAGCTGTCCTGCGCAGTAGCGGATGACTTCGCGCTCTGTGAGCGCCGGATCCGTGGAGACGACCATGGCCGCGATGACCCGGTCCAGCACTGGATCGGCCACGCCCGCCACCACCGCGTCCGAAATGGCCGGATGGGCGTGAAGAACAGCCTCCACCTCCCGGGGCGCAACCTTCTCGCCGCGTGTCTTGATGATGTCGTCCTTGCGGGCGACGAAGTAGAGGAAGCCTTCTGCATCCCTGCGGAAGAGGTCCCCCGTGTAGAGCATCTTCTCCCACGGGTTGAAGCCCGGTCGCAGCATACTGGCCGTCGCATCCTCGTTGCGCCAATAACCCTGCATGACATGTGGGCCGCGGATCACCAGCTCGCCCACTGTACCGGGCGGAACGGGCTGGCCCTTCTCATCCACCACGAAGGCTTCCGTATTGGGAATGGCGACGCCGACCGAATCCGGCCGCCGGCCAATCTCCTCAGGTGGGAGATAAGTGCAACGCATGCATTCCGTCAGCCCATACATGGAATAGAGCTCGGCACCGGGGCACAGCTCGCGCAGCCGTGCGATGTGCGGATGCGGCAGGGCCGCAGCCGCATTGGTGATGTAGCGCAAGCTGGGCAGGAAACCGGGCTCTAGATCGCGCATCTGCATGATCATGGCCGCCATGGTGGGCACGAGGGGCAAGCCCGTCACCTGCTCCTTGCGTATCAGCTCGAAAATCGCCTGCGGGAACGCGAAGGACTTTTCGATCACCAGCGTGGCGCCGAGCTTGACGGCCGCGAAGAGCTGCGAGAGCCCGTAGTTGAAGGCGAGCGGCAGCACGTTGAGGATAATGTCATCAGGCGTGTTGCGCAGATAGGTGGTGATGGAGGAGGCCGCGGCCTCCACATTGCGGTGCGCCATCATCACGCCCTTGGGGCTGCCGGTGGAGCCGGACGTGTAGATAAGCATGGCAAGGTCCATATCGACCCCGCCATGGCGTACGGGAACCGGCTTGTCCTCAAGGCACTGCGTGAAGGAAACGGCGCCCTCCGGCAGCGCACCTCCCGGCCCTTCGGTGGAGATGAGGATGAAGGGCTGACCGCAGAGCGCGCGCGCCTGGCTTGCGGCGGGCATCAGCTTTGCCTGGGTGAGCACCGCGGCAGCCTGGCAGTTGTCGATGATATAGGCGAGCTTTTCCGCCTTGGTGGAGGCGTTGACCGGGCTGAAGATGGCGCCGGCCTTGAGTACGGCGAAGATCGAGACTGCAGCCTCCCAGCAATTGTCCATGAAGACCAGCACACGGTCGTTCCGACACACGCCCTGAGCCGCGAGTGCAGCCGCGAGACGATCGGAAAGCGCAGAGAATTCGCTATAGGTGAGCCGCCGCGAACCGCTGATCAGGGCCGGTTTGGCTCCATGAAGCGATGCGCTAATGCGCAGGAATTCCTCGATACGCATTGCTGCCCTCCCGTCACCCGCTCAGGCGGTGAGCGACGCCTTCTTATCCGTCCTGGCGCTGACGAAGGCCGCGATCCGGTTCAGCGAATCGAGATTTGCCGGAACGATCTCGGCATCGGCCATAGTGACCCCGAAACGCTCTTCGACGAAGGCGACAAGTTCCAGCACGCCAGTGGAATCGATGATGTCGTTCTCGATCAGCGAAGCGTCGTCGCCGAGTTGAAAGGACGTGTCGCCGAAGAGGAAATTTTCGACAATGAAGGCCCTGACCGTATCCTTGATGCTATCTGCCATTTCGATCTCCAAATGAGCTTGATGGGGCCTGTGAGGCGCGAAGGCGTGAACCGGTAAACGTCTCCAGCCAGAGCTGGGACGAGAGAATGCCGACGAAAGCGGCGTTATCACGGAAGCCGGAAAGCGGTTGCTGCCGGCTCTTGGCGAAGAGCTTTGTGACCGAAGCGGGGTTGAAAAGGCCGCCGGCGGCAAGCTTCTTCACGCTCATGGCTTCCCGAACATAATCCTTCTCGCCCGCTCCGGTGAAAGACTGGCTGTCGGGAGCGCGGTAGGGCTGCTTGGTGCGGCGCAGGATGGTTTCCGGCAGGAGATCCCTGGCCGCCTCGCGCAGGATATGTTTCTCAACCAGGCCCTTCAGCTTCATCTCGGGCGGGAGCGTGGCGGCGAATTCCACAAGCCGGTGGTCGAGGAAGGGGAAGCGCCCCTCGATGCCATGCGCCATCGCCATGCGGTCGCCCTGGCTGGACAGGATGTAGCCGGGCAGCAGGAAACGTCCCTCCAGATACTGCGCCTGGTGCAACGGGTGCCAGCGGGGAAATTCCGCCGGCAGGCGGGAGGCAAGCTCCTCCGTGGCGTCATAGCCGGCAAGCGTGGCGCGTAGGTCGGCGGAGAAGAAGAGTTTTGCCGCCCCGGTCGCGCGGATGCGGGGCTTGTGCGAAAAGAGCGGATCTTCTGATGAATCCGTGCCCGTGCCGAAGAAGGCGGCGAGATAGGCGGCTGACTGCCGGTTGAGGCCCGGCAGATAGGGATAGAGCTTGCGGAAAAGATGCGGACGGATGCGCGAGCCCGGCTGGCGCGCACAGAAGCGGCGCACCCGCGCCTCCTTGAAGATGTCGTAGCCGGCGAAGACCTCGTCGGCCCCCTCGCCTGTCAGGACCACCTTCAGGCCCTTCTCGCGCACCAGCGCGGAAAGCTTGAAGAGCGGCGCGGGCGCGGTGCGCAGGATCGGCCGCTCGGTGAAGCGGATCACATCCGGAAAGACCGTGGCGATGTCGCCCTCCCCGCAGCGCACGGTCGCATGCATGGTGCCGAGTGCCGTCGCCACCTCCTCCTGGAAGGCGCTTTCGTCGTGCTCCGCGCTGTCGAAGGCGACGGAGAAGGTATGGAGCGTCTCCGGCGTCATGCCCGCGGCCAGCGCCGAGATGACGGAGGAGTCGAGCCCCCCCGAAAGATAGGCGCCGACCGGCACGTCCGCACGCAGGCGCAGGCGCGTGGCATCGGTGAGGAGCGCGCGCAGCTCTTCCGCCGCTGCGCGCTCGTCGGTGTGGCGGCTCCGCGCATCAAGATCCGGGAAGCAAAGAGACCAGTAGGGCCGGATCGCCTGCCGGCCTTCCTCGACGAGCATCATGTGCCCCGGTTCGAGCTCATGGATGCCCTTGAAGGCGGTACGCGGGGCGATCGGCGTCCAGAGCGTGAATATCTGGTCGAGCGCGAAGGGGTCCATCTCCGCCTCGACGCCGGGCACTTGCAAAAGCGCCTTCACCTCCGAAGCGAAGAAGAGCGTATCTCCCACAGTCGTGTGGAAGAGCGGCCGCACCCCCATCCGGTCGCGGGCGAGAAACATGCGCCGGCGGCCTGCATCCCATATGGCAAAGGCGAAATCGCCGTTGAGTTCGGCGAGGCAATCCGGCCCCTTCTCGTCATAGAGATGGAGAAGGACTTCCGTGTCGCTGGAGGTGCGCAAAACCCTGCCTTTGGCGCGCAGCGCATCACGCAGTTCGACATAGTTGAAGATTTCGCCGTTGAAGGCGATTACAAGCCGCCCGTTATCGAGGGACATGGGCTGCTGGCCGTCCGTGAGACCAACAATGGCAAGACGCGTGTGGCAGAGGCCCGCGCCAGCGAGCACGGCGACGTCCCGCTCGTCAGGTCCGCGGTGCGCGACAGCTGAAGCCATCCGCTCAAGCAGCGGTTTCACCTCGGCGTCAACAAGGCCTGAACCGAAATATCCTCCAAAGCCGCACAAATCTGAATGCCCTTTTTCCCCAATGCATTCAGTAACCCAAGCACCTTAACAATCGATATACCAGCGCCCGACTTATCCGGCATTCCATATTTGCCGAAACGGCAATAAAATGCCGGTTTGTTTCATCTCCCGAAAGACCAAAGGCTCGCCTGCTGAGACAGACAGGCAAGGCGATCGTACGGCGGCAATCAGTCACCCCCCGCGCGTATCGTCACAACGGCTTGAGCTGCCTCACTGAAAAGCGCGCGCAACACCGTCGCAGCCTTGAGTGCGGCCGGTCATACGGTCCACAGCCGCACCGATGAAGGCCATGCTGGCGGCAATTTCCTGCCCGGGCGCTTGCAGATCATGCACTTCGCGCGCGAAGGCCTCGAATGAAAGGGGGCCGCGATAGCCGCCATCGAGCAGGATCCGTATTTGGTCGGCATTGCCAAGTCGATCCTTCTCATCGACCAGCCCGCGATGCGCGTCGAGCATCTGCGCATGGCTGCGCGCCGGATCAGCAACGCCCGAGATATGGACGAGGCCGGTCAGTCCGGGAAAGAATGTGTCTTCGCCCGCGAGCGCATGGTGGAACGTGTCATGCACCAGCCGGAAAACATCGCCTCCGCCGATTTCGGCCATAGCCTCCGACGCCTCGCGCTTGGAGCGCAGGGAGCAGATCTCGAACCCAAGCGGCTCGACCAGCCCGACAAGGCCGCGTTCCGCGAGGATCGGCTTCAACGCCTTCAGCGCCTCGCGCAGGTTGCGCTGGCGCTCGCCGTCCGCCTGACCGGTGCCGTCATTGACGGGAACCAGCACCAATGCCCTGGCGCCGCTCGCCTGGGCATAATCGGCGAGCTCGACGGCCTCGGCGGCGCGGGCCGGCGTCCACTCGTTGAAGCGCTGCAATGCGTTGATCGAGATGATGGTGACGCCAGCGTCTTCGGCAAGACGGCGCGCCTGGCCGGCTGATACCGTGCGGATATCACCCTTCCCCGGCCTTCCCTCTTCCGAAAGATCGTTGCGAATCTCCACCTCTTTGATGCCGAGGGTGGAGGCAAGCCCGAAAAGCTCAGGCATGCCAAGGCCAGGCACCGTCATGTGATTGAGCGCGAAACGCCGCAAAGCTGTGCCATAGGTCATCGATAATCCTCCCAGAACCGATAGACCGCCACAATAGATGGCGGCCGATATAGATGGCCTATCCAGCGCAGGCCCCACATCAAAGTCAATCGGCACGCACAATCCCGGATTCAAATCCTATCATGGCTGATGGAATGCACACTGGTGTTGACGGATTCCCCTCATGCGAAACTTTAGATCGTTTCGGAAATATGCATCTCGAAGGGAAGGAAGATCTGTCCTGGTGTATCCGCCCCTCCGGTCTCGATCGACTGCGCCATCTGGACGACAAGATCGCGCGAGAGGCGCTCCAGCGGTGTCGCGATCACCAGCGTGATGAGACCTTCGGCAAGTGCCGCGCGGCTGTCTGGCGTGATCTCGTTGCAGACCGTGACGAGGCGGCTTGCACGGCCCAGGCCCTCCTCGCGGAACGCGGCGATCGCGCCCTCCATGCCCCCGCCCGCCAGATAGAGGCCGGCGAGATCGGGATAGCGCTGCAGGAGATCGAAGCTAGCCTCCTGCGCGATATGATGATCATCGAGATTGACAATCGTATCGATGATTTCGAACTCCGGCGCGTGCTCGCGGAAAAACGTGCGGAAGCCGATTTCGCGCAGTTCGTGACCGTGGAACCGGTGGCTGCCGACGAAAATCGCCACTTTCCCCGGCTTTTGAGCCGCCTTGGCGATCATCCAGGCAGCAGTCCGCCCGACCTTGCGGTTGTCGAGGCCGATATAGCTTTCGCGCACGCCGGAGGCGAAGTCGGAAAGCAGCGAGAAGACGGGAATGCCCTTTTCCCTCAGATCGGCAACCGTTGCCGTGATCGTCGGATGATCGACGGAGACCATGGCGATGGCTTTGCAGCGCGTTGCCATCTCCTTCAGCCTGGTGGCGATCTCCACCGGCGTGCGCGTGACGAAATGATCGAGGTGGGCGGTGCCGCGAAAGCCCTGGGCTGTCTCGACCGCGGCCTTCAGTTCACGCGCGAACGCCTGGTAGAAAGGCTGATCCGGCCGCTGCAGAATGAAGCCCAAATGATAATGCGGCAGGTCGCGCTGCAGCCTTTGCCGGATCAGCCCCGCCGCATGATAGCCGATGGCATTGGCCGCCTCATAGACGCGGCGCGCTGTCTCCTCGCGTACCGGCAACCTGCCATTGAGCACCCGGTCAACCGTGGCGACGCTGACGCCCGCCTCTGCAGCCAGATCGACGATGGTCGGACGCTTCGCCATGGAGCCTCTCCCTTGTGAGGAAAAACATCAATGGTGAAGTACCATGATGATATGTTTTGATGGAAAATATCATCAACTCATTGAGGCCGTCAACCGTCGCGGGTAATCTTCATGCTGGCCGGAAATGCAGAGGGAGGAGCTCTCATGAATGCCGCACCGACGATCCGCGATTACAGCCTGATCGGCCGTGATGCCCAAGCCGCCGTTGCAAACGGGCTTGCCGCCGCCGAATGGTATCATACCGATCTTGCGCGCAAGCAGATGAAGGAGCTGATGAAGCGGAGCGACGGCCCGGCGATCCGCGACACGCTCGTCTGGCTCGGCTGCATGATGTTTTTCGCCGGGCTCGGCATCGCACTCTGGGGTACGTGGTGGTGCGTGCCGTTCTTTCTTGCCTATGGCGTGCTCTATGGCTCAGCATCGGATTCACGCTGGCACGAATGCGGGCATGGAACGGCATTCAAGACGCGCTGGATGAACGATGCGGTCTACCAGATCGCCTCCTTCTTCATGATGCGCAACCCGGTAACCTGGCGCTGGAGTCACGCAAGGCACCATACCGATACCGTCATCGTGGGTCGTGACCCCGAAATCGCCGTGATGCGCCCCCCGGATCTCCTGCGTCTTGTGCTCAATTTCTTCGGCCTGCTCGACGTCTGGCATGCTCTCGGCGATATGGGGCGCAATGCCTTGGGCAATGTCAGCGCGGAGGAGAAGACCTTCATCCCTGAACAGGAGCAGCACAAGGTGGTGCGGATCGCGCGCCTCTGGGTGGCAATCTATGCGGCCACCATCGCGCTCGCCATCTATATGGGATCATTCCTGCCGCTGGTGCTGATCGGACTGCCCCGGCTCTACGGCGCCTGGCACCACGTGCTGACCGGTTTGCTGCAGCATGGCGGGCTCGCCGACAACGTCACCGATCACAGGCTTAACAGCCGCACGGTCTATATGAACCCGATCAGCGGCTTCATCTACTGGAACATGAATTATCACGTCGAGCATCACATGTTTCCGATGGTGCCCTACCACGCACTGCCGAAGCTGCACGAGGCGATAAAGCACGACCTTCCGGCACCGAACACATCGATCTGGAACGGCTATCGGGAGATGATCCCGGCCTTCATCCGGCAACTGCGCAATGAGGAATATTTCCTCAAGCGCCAATTGCCGCCAACGGCCAGGCCATACAGGGAAGAGTTCCATAGCGACGCCATTGCTGCGGCAGCGGAATAGCCCGATCGCCATCGTTTTCCAGCAGAACGGGAGGAAACAAATGAGCAACTGGATAGAAGCCTGCGCCGCTGACGATATTGACGAGGAGGACGTTATCCGTTTCGATCATGACGGACGGACCTTTGCCATCTATCGGAGCCCCGACGATGAATATTTCGCCACCGACGGCGTTTGCACGCATGAGCAGGTCCATCTGGCGGATGGCCTCGTCATGGACGAGATCATCGAATGCCCGAAACATAATGGCCGCTTCGACTACAGGACGGGAGAGGCCAAGGGCGCTCCCGTCTGCGTCAATCTGAGGACCTATCCGGTGAAAGTGGAAGCCGGAAAAGTCCTCATCGCAATCGGATGACGGCGATGGACACGGGAATGGTCATCATCGGCGCGGGCGAAAGCGGCGTCAGGGCTGCGTTCGCGCTGCGCGAGCACGGGTATGCCGGTCCGGTGACACTGATCGGCGCAGAGCGCCATCTGCCCTATGAGCGGCCGCCGCTTTCCAAGGAGGCGATGGCAGCAGATGATCCGCAGGCAAAAACCATTGCGGATCACCAGAGGTTGGTCGAACACGGCATAAACCTGATCTCGGAAACGACGGCAACGGCGGTTGACCGCCATGCGCGTGCGGTACGACTCGGCGATGGGTCCAGCCTTGCCTACGAGCGCCTGCTGCTTGCCACTGGCGCCGCACCGCGCCGCCTCCCCTTCGACCATGGGCCTCGCATGGCTTATCTGCGCACATTCGACGACGCGCTGGCAATCCGCCGCCATCTGCGTCCGGGCCGCCCGATCGCCATCATCGGCGGCGGCTTCGTCGGGCTTGAACTTGCCGCCGCAGCACGTCGACTGGGCGCGGAGGTAACGCTGATCGAGGCGCAGTCGCGCATCCTCAAGCGCGGTGTGCCGGAGGAAATCGCCGCGGTGATTGATGCCCGTCATCGTGCAGAAGGGGTGAAACTCATCATAGAAGACGGCATTGCCGATATGAGCGAGAATAGCGCTTGTGTCGTCATTCAGCTGACGAGCGGCAGACGCCTGGAAGCCGATCTCGCCATCATCGGCATCGGTGCTGTTGCCGTCACCGGCCTGGCGCAGGCGGCGGGGCTCGCGATCGACAATGGCATTGCCGTCGATGAATATTTGGCCACCAGCGATCCGCATATCTTCGCGGCCGGCGATTGCTGCTCGTTTCCCCTCGCACTTTACGGTGGCAGGCGGGTGCGGCTCGAAGCCTGGCGCAATGCTCAGGAACAGGGGACGCTCGCCGCAAAGAACATGCTGGGCATGGGTGAAGACAAGGACGGGGGTGAGCCGCATCGTTTTGTGCCCTGGTTCTGGTCCGACCAATACGATCTCGGGCTGCAGATCGTCGGGCTTTGCGATGAAGGCAGCCATGTCGTACGTCGCGATATGGATAATGGTGCATTCATCCTGTTTCATCTCGCCCACGACGGCAGGCTCGTGGCGGCAAGCGGCATCGGCGCCGGAATGACGGTTGCCAGGGATATCCAGCTGGCGGAAATGCTGATCGCCAAGGGTGTGAGACCGGATGCTGAGAAGCTTGTGTCACTGGCGACAAAGCTCAAGACGCTGCTTGCAGCATGAATTCACCCCATACGAAGGCTTGGCTCATAAGAGTGTCGCTTGCACAGATAAGGCGCGCCTGCCACTGGGCTTTAACACGGCTTTCGCCTCTTCCGTATCTCGCTTCCACGTCGCCAGGAGCAAACAGGCCCGTCAGATGAGCATTGGTTCGCAGGCGGCAATGTCGACACAAGCGCCGTTGAACCCATATCGCCGGAATGCCCTAGACCGCGGAAGGGCCGGTCGCGGAGCTGGTCGCCAGCCACAAGACATGGCGGGCACCACCGCGCTTACCATTGGCACGCACATTCACCTCTTCGGCGGCGAAGCCCGCCTCGCGCAATCGGCGTGTAAAAGCGGCATCCGGCGCGGATGACCAAACGGCAAGTACGCCGTCTGCGCGCAGGGCAGCACTGGCGGCGCGAAGACCTTTGAGATTATAGAGGCTGTCATTGGAGGCGCGCGTCAACCCATTGGGTCCGTTGTCGACATCGAGCAGGATAGCGTCGTAAGCGGCTTTCTTCGATCGAATCAGAGCGCCGACATCACCGACATGGATAGTGACGCGTGGATCGTCGAGCGTGCCTTCGTGGAGATCAGCCATCGGTCCGCGTGCCCAATCGATGACCGCCGGAATGAGTTCGGCGACCACGACACCGGCATCGTCGGCCAGTGCACCCAGAGCTGCGCGCAACGTGAACCCCATACCGAGACCACCAATCAGCACGCGGGCATTTTTCCGGCCTGCAATCCGCTTGCAGCCCAGCGTAGCCAATGCCTCTTCCGATCCGCTCAGCCTGCTGTTCATCAACTCGTTCGAGCCAAGCATGATCGAATATTCATTGTCGCGCCGTTTCAAGCGCAGCTCTCCGCCATCACCGGGAATGGTTGCACGATCTAGCTGAATCCAGGCAATCATGGGGGGCTCTCGTTGCGTCGTTCAGATCCCCCTAACATGGACGTGATGTCGAAGGCATCACATTATCGATGAACCAGAGAAAATTGGGCCAAGGCATCAGGTGATGTCCGCGCTCAATTTGGCGATAGATAATCGGCCATGAAATCCAGAAAGGCCTGAACTCTGGGGCTGAGAAATCGGCCCCTTGGCATGAGCACCCACAGCGAAATCGAGCTTGCGCGATTGACCTCGGCGAGAATTTCGATCAGTCGACCGTCTTGAACCGCCTGCCCGACCACAAAATCTGCCAGTCGCACGATGCCATGTCCTTCAATAGCCATGTCGAAAAGCATGCCGACATTGTCACAGGAAAATGAACCTTTCGGCAAAAACTGAACCACTCCGTCTTCCGTTGCAAGGGACCAGGTCGTCGCCGGAACCTGGCCCGACAGCGCAAGGCAATTGTGTTGGGTCAGATCGTCCGATGAACGCGGCTCGCCATAGCGCTTCAGATAGGAAGGAGCAGCGCAGATCAGCCGGCGGCCGCGCGCCAGTTCGTGAACCACGAACTCCGCTCCGGCCGATGGGCTCCCCCGAATAATGATGTCGGCCTGCTCGCTGACCGGATCAACAAGCCGATCAGTCAGACTGAGGTCAATACTCACCTCCGGGTAGCGTTGTAAAAAGGCTGGCACGGCATGCAAAAGCGTTTGCCGGGAAAAACCGGTGCTTGAGTTTATCCTCAACAACCCTTTCGGTCGCGCCCGCGACGAAGCTACGTCCGCCTCGGTTCTCTCGATCAAATCCAGCACCTCATACGCCCGTTCTAGGTAGAGCGAGCCTTCAGGCGTCAGGGCAAGCCTGCGCGTCGTGCGTGTCAGCAGCCGCACGCCAAGCCTGTCTTCCAAACGAGACATTAACTTGGAAAGCGCGGATGGGGTTACGTTCAGATCGTCGGCAGCTTTGGCGAACGAACCGAGCTCAACAATGCGCGTGAACGCTTTCATATCGGTGGAAGCGGGCATATTCATGAAGTCCAGTCATGAGTGAGGCATCGGGATAGCTGATTATCAACTGCGCAGGCTATGATATCTCGAGTCCGGTTGTCCAACCGCAACTCACGGTCACGATCATGCCCCCCGATAAATTCTCCTATCCGAAACCTGAAAAAGTCATCCCAATTGACTATGATCACTATCGTGCGCTGGCTGCAAACCAACGACGTCGCGCCATTGCCTCCCTTTCTCGCCGATGGCGTCGCAATATTGGGCGTTTCTTCCGACGAATATTTTCTTTCCGGTGATTTCGTGAACCTTCTGCTGACCGCCTGAACGCCCCGCGGGGATTCGGGTTCAAATGCAGACAACGATGTGAGTCCTACCGGAATGGTCCCCCTCGGGAAACTCGACGTTGCCATGCGCGTTCGCCTCGCGGAAGACCGCATAGCGGCCGCCCATGATCGAAGAACGTGTTGACGTCAGAGCGTTGCAGCGAACCGCCTGATATGCTCAGCGATCACGCCTCCTTGTTCTTCGAGAGCAAAATGGCCGGTGTCGAGCAGATTGAAATCGACGGTCTCCAAGTCCCGGCGATATGGATGAGCACCCGAAGGAGGGAAAATAACATCGTTCTGGCCCCAGACAATCAGCGTCGGCGGCTGATGCTTCCGAAAATATGCCTGCCACTGAGGATAGAGGTCAGGATTCGTTCGGTAGTCGAGCAGCAGGTCGAGCATGATTTCTTTGTTGCCGGGGCGATTGACGAGAGCGCGCTGGAGCACCCAGCTGTCGGGACTGATCATTGTCACGTCCTTTACGCCATGCGTGTAGTTCCATTCCAGTGCTTCATCAGAAATCCCCGCCTCGCGAATCTTCTGAAAATTCTCCGGCGACGGCTCCTCCCACAAGGCACGGACCGGAGCCCAGAAACTATCCGGCAACCCTTCGTCGTAAGCATTGGCGTTTTGAACGATCAGGAATGTTACCTTCTCGGGGCGCCTGGTTGCTACGCGGAAGCCAACCGGCCCCCCGAAATCCTGCATGTAGAGGGCGTATTTCTCGATCCCGAGCTTGTCCGTGAATCCGTCGATGATGTCAGCCAAGTGGTCGAACGTGTAGGCGAATTCGGAGTTCGACGGCATATCGCTATAACCGAACCCCGGATAGTCGGGCGCGAGGACATGAAACCGATCAGAGAGTTGGCCGATCAACTCGCGGAACATGAACGAAGATGCAGGGAACCCGTGTAGCAAGAGCAACACGGGTAGATCGTGGCTTCCCGCCTCCCTGTAGAAAATCTTGTGCCCGTCGATTTCGATGGTGCGGTAGTACGTCATCACTATCTCCTTGCGTGGACCAGATGCATGGGTTTCGTTCAGAACGATTGGTGGCCAGGGATTCTTGGCTATGGCTGCACCTCCACTGCCAATCGTGGTCCCATCACCAGCCATATGGTTTTAAATTGAAACCGTCTATTTGATACCAAAGAGAGTTTTATATTGCAACCATTATTGCGAAGCCGCGGAACGATGATCGCCCACGCCTGAGAGCATCGACGATTTCGGTGGTAGGGAAAAACCAGCTGGTTAAATCAAACCAGTCATAGGAACGCTGGATGCCCAACGGCGAGGCCGCTGGTTCCAATCGGGGACCGGTGGTCACTGCTTATCAGCCGTGAAGCGTTCGACGAACTGCGCCGTTTCGGAGAGTTTCAGAGGCGCATTGGGAATGAGGCGCTGCGAAGCCCGTTGGTTTGTAACACCTTCATTCAAACGAAAGAGCCAGAGACCGGCATAACCTAATCCCTGGCTCCCGGAACCGAGAACCGGCTCCACATGGTGTTAGCGGAACATGTGAAGCCGGCGGCCACCTTCCATCGGCAATCATGGTGGCGGCGAATACAACTATCGAATACCCATGACGGTTCCACAAAAGTGGCATCAGAACGGGCTGGCCATATCGGCCATATCATTGAACAACAATCGCAGATTGCCCCGTCCGCTACAGCTTCAGCCTGGAACGGATTGAGCTTGTCTCAGGCCCCACGAGCCTTGCCTTGAGCGATCATGGCTGCAGCCAACGTTCAGGATCAGGGAATTCATCTCGGGCATCATTTTGGCGCGCGCAGGCCAGACATTCATTCCATCGCGCCATCCGGTTCTTACCCATCTTTCCCGTGCTCAGTCATCATTCTCGGTCGCTGAGGTCAATCGAGTCGCCCCTCCCATAGCGAGCTGGGTCAGACCAATCTTGAATTCAAGAATGCAACTGTAATCCAGACCGGCGCCCGACGGCATAGGCTGCCCCCGCGCTCATGAGCGCCAGCAGATACCAGGTAATGGCATAAACCAGATGAGTGTTGCGGAAGTGGACGACCGTCAGGCCCCCAACCGGCAGGCCGCCGGGATTTTTCGTGGCGTCGGCATCGATGAAGTACGGCGCGACATTTTGAAGATGCTGGGCTGCGGCGATTGCCGCAACGTCACGGGAGTACCAGCGGCCCGCTTCCGGATCGTTCGAACGCAGGAAGGCGCCGTCCGGCTCGCTCATGCGCAGAAGGCCATTGATCGTGACGCTGCCTGCAATTTCGCTGCCGGCGCGAGAGGCCGTGGCGCGACGGTCTGCCGGGACGAAGCCGCGATTGATGAGGATAGTCGCACCGTCCGGCTGATGAAGCGGCGTCACCACCCAGAAGCCGGCACCCAATGCGGTCACCGCCTGAACCAGCACCTCCTTGCTGTAATCGAAGCTTCCGGACGCCGTGACATGCCGGTATTCGTCTCTTTCCGCCGTAAATTTGTCCCAATCGGACGGCGCGGGCACGGTCGCCGCATGAATACGGGCATCGACACGCGCGATCAGGTCGAGCTTCCAGAACAGCCGCTGCACCTGCCAGGTGCCCAACGCTAGAAAAACAGCCGTCATAAACAGCATCGCCCCCGTCATGATGAGCCGCGTGCGGCGCGAACGGCGGGGATTTCCCTCTCCCGCCTCGCCGGTGGAAGTGCGGTTCACGGCCATGATCCCGCCTCCAATTTTAGCCGCATGATCTTTTCGAAAGCCTGCAATTTTGAGATCATGCCCTATGGCATGTTCTTCATCACCTCTGGCGACATGGGCATCATGTTATAATTGAGATGATGCATAACCCAGAGCGAGCCGGAGAGCAGAATGCCGACAAGCACGAGAGTGAAGATCAGCGCCATGACGGTCCAGCCGCCCTCGGAGCGCGGATTCATATGCAGGAAATACACCATGTGAACGATGATCTGCACGGCCCCGAGCCCCATGACGAGAACCGCCGTCAGGGCCTTGCTCTCGATGATGCCGCTCATGACGAGCCAGAAGGGAATGGCCGTCAGGATCACGGACAGGACAAAGCCGGTCATGTAGCCTCGGAAGGTGCCGTGGCCGGCCTCATGGCCATGGCTATGACCATGATGCGTATCTGCCGCGTCCTGGGCGGCGGCGTGGGGATGCGAACTCATCCGAGGACTCCCATCAGGTAGACGAAGGAGAAGACGCCGATCCAGACGACGTCGAGGAAGTGCCAGAACATGCTGAGACACATCAGGCGGCGCTTGTTCTCGATGGTCAGCCCGAACTTCGACACCTGAACCATCAGCGTAATCAGCCATACGATGCCGAAGGTGACATGCAGCCCATGGGTGCCGACCAGCGCAAAGAAGGAGGAGAGGAAAGCGGAACGTTGCGGACCGGCGCCCTCATGGATCAAATGGTGGAATTCATAAAGCTCGAGCGCAATGAAGATCGCGCCGAACACGCCTGTGACGGCGAGCCAGCCGAGCGTCCGGGCCTTGGCGCCTTTTTCCATCCAGAGCATGGCGAAGCCATAGGTGATGGAGGAAAAGAGCAGCATCGCCGTGTTGACGGCGACGAGCGGCAGGTCGAACAGGTCGACCGGCGACGGGCCCGCCGCATAGTTGCGGCCAAGCACCCCGTAGACGGCGAAGAGGACCGCGAAGATAAGGCAATCGCTCATCAGGTAGATCCAGAAGCCCAGCATGGTGCTGCCTTCGGGATGGTGCTCGTCCGTCTGATAGAATTCCGGAACGTCGGTTTCCGGAGTGGCCAGATGGGTACGTGTTTTACTCATCGTTTCAGTTCTGTCCCGCGAGCAGTCTGGTGCGCGCGTTCTCGGTCGCGGTCACGGTTTCGGCAGGGATGTAATAGTCCCGGTTGTAGTTGAAGGTATGGCCGATCGCGACAGCGATCATCGCGACGAAGGAAATGATCGCCAGCCACCATATGTGCCAAATCATTCCGAAGGCGAAAGCGATGCTGATTGCGGCGAGGATAGCGCCCGTGCCGGTATTCTTCGGCATGTGGATCGGCCTGAAGCCTCCCAATGGGCGTTTATAGCCACGCTTCTTCATGTCGTACCAGCAATCGAGATCGTGAACGACCGGGGTAAAGGCAAAATTATACTCCGGCGGCGGCGAAGACGTCGACCATTCCAGCGTACGCCCATCCCACGGGTCGCCCGTCAGGTCGCGCAGCGCCTCGCGATTGCGGATGCTGACGAAAAGCTGAACGAAGAATGCGGCGATGCCAAGCGCGATGAGGCCCGCGCCGATTGCGGCGATGACGAACCAGATCTGCAGCGACGGATCTTCGAACTGGCTCACGCGGCGCGTTACACCCATCAGTCCGAGGACGTAAAGCGGCATGAAGGCGACGAAGAAGCCGATCTGCCAGAACCAGAACGACACCTTACCCCAGAACGGGTCCAGCTTGAAGCCAAACGCCTTCGGGAACCAGTAGTTCAGGCCCGCGAACATTCCGAACAGCACGCCGCCGATGATGACGTTGTGGAAATGGGCGATCAGGAACAGCGAGTTGTGCAGCACGAAATCAGCCGGCGGGATCGCGAGCATGACACCGGTCATGCCGCCGATGACGAAGGTCACCATGAAGCCGACCGTCCACAGCATTGGCACGTCGAAGCGAATGCGGCCGCGATACATGGTGAAGAGCCAGTTGAACATCTTCGCGCCCGTAGGGATCGAAATGATCATCGTGGTGATGCCGAAGAAGGCATTCACCGAAGCGCCGGAGCCCATCGTGAAGAAATGATGCAGCCACACGATATAGGAGAGGATCATGATCACGCAGGTGGCGTAGATCATCGAGGTGTAGCCGAACAACCGCTTGCCGGAGAAGGTTGAAACCACCTCGGAAAAAATCCCGAAAGCCGGCAGGATGAGGATGTACACCTCCGGATGGCCCCAGATCCAGATGAGGTTCACGTACATCATCGGGTTGCCGCCAAGGTCGTTCGTGAAGAAGTTCGTGCCCACGTAACGATCGAGGGCGAGCAGTGCGAGCACCGCGGTCAACACCGGGAACGAGGCGACGATCAGCACGTTGGTGCACAGCGACGTCCAAGTGAAGACCGGCATCTTCATGAAGGTCATGCCCGGCGCACGCATCTTCACGATCGTCGCTATCAGGTTGATGCCTGAAAGCGTCGTCCCGATGCCCGCCACCTGCAGGCCCCAGATGTAATAATCCACCCCGACATCCGGACTGTAGGCGATGCCGGAGAGCGGCGGATATGCCAGCCAGCCGGTTTTGGCGAACTCGCCGATGAACAGCGAGAGCATGATGATGATCGCGCCCGCCGTGGTCATCCAGAAGGAAAAATTGTTGAGGAACGGGAAGGAAACGTCGCGCGCGCCGATCTGCAGCGGGACGACGTAGTTCATGAGGCCCGTGACGAACGGCATCGCCACGAAGAAGATCATGATCACGCCATGGGCCGTGAAAATCTGGTCATAATGGTGCGGCGGCAGGTAGCCTTCGTTGCCGCCGAAGGCGATTGCCTGCTGGATACGCATCATGATGGCGTCAGAGAACCCACGCACCAGCATGATGATCGCGAGGATCACATACATGATGCCGATCTTCTTGTGATCGACGCTGGTGACCCAGTCGCGCCAGAGCGCCCCCCAGAACCGGTAATAGGTGATGAGACCGAGAACGGCGATGCCGCCGATCATGACGCCGATGAACGTCGCGACAAGAATCGGCTCATGATATGGAATCGAATCCAGGGTCAACCGGCCGAAGATGAACTTCATAAGGTCAGGGTTTGAAAACATTGTCATAAACCTTGATTATCGGAGGATCGTGCCGGACGAAACCTGGCTCAGATCGTCATTTTTGGCCTTGCCGAGGAATGGAAAAGACGAGCGGCTTTGCGGGGGCAGAACCACGCTGCCTCCCGGGCCGGCACCTTCCGGTGTGCATTGCGAAAGCAGGAAGGGACGCGACTGGCCATTGATGGCTCCCCATTTGCGCTCCCGGTCATAGGTCAGCCGGAGAACGGTGTTTGCCGATTCCTTGCCGCCTCCGCCCCCGGCGTCGATCATGGCCATTTCCTTCATGCACATTTTCGAGGGATCGACGCACATGTTGAGGATCGCATCGTAGAGCCCGCCATCGACCGCCGAATAATAACGGACCGGTTCCTTCTCGCTGGGTTGTTCCAGTTCCTGATACGCGGTCCGCGTGAGGCTCGTTCCCTTTTGCCGCACAGAGGCGACCCAGGCATCGAAACCGGTTTTGTCCAGGCCCTTGAAGGTGAAGCGCATATGCGAGAAGCCGCGGCCGCTGAAATTGGTCGAAAGCCCTTCATAGTCGCCCGGCTTGTTGATGACCGCGTGCAGTCTCGTCTCCATGCCCGGCATGGCGTAGATCTGGCCCGCAAGCGCCGGGATATAAAATGAATTCATCACCGAGGAGGCGGTGATCTTGAAATTGATCGGCACGTCGAGCGGCGCAGCCATCTCGTTCAGGCTGGCAATGCCATATTCGGGATAGATGAACAGCCATTTCCAGTCGAGAGCCACCACTTCCACCGTAAGCGGCTTCACATTCGCGGCGATCGGGCGGTCGGCGCCAATGCGGTCGAGCGGGCGGTAGGGATCGAGCTTATGGGTGCTCATCCAGGTGATCGCGCCCAGCGCAATGATGATGGCGAGCGGGGCCGACCAGATCACGACCTCGAGCCGGGTCGAATGCGACCATTCCGGATCATAGTGCGCTTCGGTGTTGGACTGGCGGTACTTCCACGCGAAAAACAGCGTCAGGAAGATGACCGGCACGATGATGATCAGCATCAGTGCCGTCGAAACAAGAATCAGGTCCGCCTGCTGCCTGGCGATATCACCGGAGGGGGACATGACGACCATGTTGCAGCCGGACATCAGCGGCAGGACGACGAAAGCGAACAATCGTCCGACGGTTTTGGGGTGCATGAACATCTTGCGCGCTCGTATTCTGTTCGTTTCGATCGCAGTAGCGCCAACGCCGCTCTTGCGGAATGAGGCGGTTGGCCGCATTGCAGCAATTTATTGCACCGCAGCACCCACCCGGCTCCGGTGAGTCACCGACTGGATACCCGTCCCCGCTATCTGCCGCCGGTGTCCTAATTTTGAATTCCACGCCTGATCACGAAAAATTCAGAATCGAATGGCAGTGACAATATTGAATCCGGTGTCATTTTGATTCGAAGTGCGAATCGCAGAAATGATAGTAAAATCAAAGAGAACTTCTCACCTAACGACACATTTGGCAAGTTAACACAGAATTTCCGCCTGGCTAGATACTTATCCCGTCTTGCCAACGGCTTTTTGCCGGATGATTCCTTGATCTTTCACGATCTTTGTCCGACATTACCCACCGGTGGATGCAGCAGCAGGAGAAGTCATGAGCACGGTCGCCAATCTCGCGGGGGCAGGGCCCACCTCCTCGGACCTCGAACGGGATGCCCGCCGCATCAACGACGGCAAGATTTCGCCGGGCAGCATCGCAATAGGTGTGGTGATCGCTCGCCTGTCGGAGTTTTTCGATTTCTTCGTCTTCGGACTCGGTTGCGTTCTCGTCTTCCCGAAACTGATCTTTCCCTTCGCGCCCGATCCGACCATCGCCATGATGATGTCCTTCGCGATTTTTTCGCTCGCTTTCCTGGCGCGACCGGTGGGCACGTTCGTCTTCATGTGGATCGACCGCCATTACGGGCGTGGCACGAAGCTCACGATTGCACTTTTCCTCCTTGGCGGCTCGACCGCCTCGATTGCCTTCATGCCGGGATTCGACACGATCGGTTATTGGGCGGTGGCACTGCTGGCGCTGTTCCGGCTGGGGCAGGGTTTCGCGCTTGGCGGCGCGTGGGACGGGCTGTCATCGCTGCTCAACCTCAACGCCCCGAAGAACCGGCGCGGCTGGTATGCGATGCTCCCTCAGATCGGCGCGCCCATCGGCTTTGCGCTGGCGAGCATCCTCTTCTGGTATTTCATTTCCAATCTCTCGGAAGCTGATTTCCTCTCCTGGGGCTGGCGTTACCCGTTCTTTGTCGCCTTTGCGATCAACGTAGTGGCGCTGTTCGCCAGGCTGCGCATCGTCGGAAGCACGGAATTCGGTGTCGCGCTGGAGGCCAAGGAACTGGAGCCCCGCCCGATCTTCGAGATGCTGAGCAAGCATGCCAGCGATGTGGTGATCGGCGCATTCGTCCCGCTGGCAAGCTTCGCGATGTTCCATCTCGTCACGATCTTTCCCTTGAGCTGGGTAACACTGCATGGCGGCCAGCCTGCTACGCGATTTCTCTGGGTGCAGGTTGTAGGCGCGGCCGTCGGCATCGTCGGCATCGTGCTCTCCGGGCTGATCGCCGACCGCATCGGCCGCCGCAGCCAGTTGATGATCGGCGCGCTTATCATCGCCATCTTCTCGTTTTCCGCCCCCTACCTTCTCGACGGCGGCAGCATGGAACAGGACGCCTTCATCATCATCGGCTTCGGCATCCTCGGCCTCTCCTTCGGCCAGGCGTCGGGCGCAGCCGCCGCGCGTTTCGATCAGCGTTACCGCTATACGGGCGCCGCGCTCACTTCCGATCTCGCATGGCTGGTGGGTGCCGCCTTCGCACCACTCGTGGCACTCGGGCTTGCCAGCAGCTTCGGCATCATCTTTATCGGCGGCTATCTGATTTCCGGCGCAATCTGCACCCTCGTGGCATTGAGCCTCCCCCGCATACTCGACTACGGCCACGAGCCGGTTCGCCGTAAGCGGAAATCAGCCAGGTAACTTTTCCCCTTCATGCCGATGACGATCAGCATGGGGCAAGTCGAGCTTCGGTCGCCCGGCTCCGACGTCATCGTCCAGGAACTCGGATCCGCCGCTTTGCGCGCCTTTCCTTGAAAACGTCCGTTGCGTGGGGAGAACGATCATAGTGCTTTGAGGCCTTCGAAATGTCCGGATAGTCCTTCGCCGCATAGAGCGAACGATCCTCGGCTCGGTGGATATCCGAACTGTATGCCCCAATTTCCCGAACCCCAATAATGCGGCATTATGGAGCAAGTGCCACAAAGATGAGTCAATTATTTATAGTTCTCAAGTCCCTCATAACCGGCGACAATGGACGCCTAGTCTGGGAAGCCGAACGTGAAGATTGCTGCAGCCCAAACCGTTGTATCGAGCGACATAAGTGCGAACGGCAACGCTATTCGGCAGGTTCTGTCGGATGCCGCCAAGGATGGCGTGAGGCTGGTCACCTTCTGCGAGGGCGCTCTATCGGGATATTCTAAGGCTCAGATTGCCGATCCTGATGACTGGCTGTCCTTCGATTGGAAGATGCAGGAAGCCGAGCTTTGTAGCATCGCCGCCGTCTGCTCTGAACTCAACATATTCGCCGTAGTCGGCGGAGTGCATAGGCTTTCCGTAGCCGACCGACCCCATAACAGCCTATACGTGATCTCGGCAGAAGGTGATTTGCTGACGAGATACGACAAGCGATACCTATCCAACAGCGAGATCAATGACTGGTACACGCCCGGTACAGACCCGATCATCTTTGAGATCGAAGGCTACCGTTTCGGTTGTGCAATCTGTATCGAGTGTCAGTTCCCCGAAGTGTTCATGGAATATGAGCGTCTCGGCGTGGATGCTGTCCTATTCTCATCCTATGGAATCCCGGAGCCTTTCCAAATAGCTCTCCGCGCCCATGCGGGCCTAAACTGCATGTGGATTAGTGCCTCGACACCTGCGCAAAAGGCACCAAAAGGACCTGCTGGAATTGTCGGCCCCGACGGCAAGTGTGTGCGCTTTGTGAGTCTTCAGCGACTTCCGGCTACTCCGTCTCGATATTGGATCGCGACGATCCAGTGTACGACATCCCACTCCGAAAGGCCCGCCCTTGGCGGAGCAGCGCACGTAAGGGTGAAATTTATCGGGGAAAGACGGTGATCGATCCCAGAAGCCGCGGCAGAAGCCAATACTGAATACCCGAGAGGCTACTCCTGTTGACGCCCAATTAAGGTTTCGTTAACGAGTTAGCGCATCTTTGATCGACAGATGTCGAGCAACCTGGCCTTCCAGAGCCATGTTCAGATCGATACGAATAGAGCGCTGACCTTCCAATTCCGTCTCTCCGACGAATCTGTCCGCCTATGTCCCGCGTATCAAAATGGAAAACCTGAACATGCTCCAGAAGCGCACTCACTCACGCCAGCGACACCATTGCTGCGCGCCGGCAAGTGCGTCAACAATCCAGAACGATGCCTCCCTTAGTTCCCAAAGGCTTTCATGGGCGCGCGGTTGAAATCGTCGCAACGGCCTTTCATTGCGCCTCCGTGTCGGAACCCAACGGTGCAGGCGTTGTCCGGCATGGAACCCCTACCACATAAAACGTGTTGTGTGGTTATCTTAAACCAACCCCAATAGCTACCTTAACCGGGTTCCGAATACGGATAGCAGTCCAGGACGTACGATGCTCACCGTCAATAAAGCCAAACACCACACCATCAACGTGGACGGAGTTGATCTTTTCTATCGTGAGGCAGGGCAGCGCGACGCGCCGGGCCTGCTTCTTCTCCATGGCCAGCCTTGCTCCTCATCCTACTTCCGCCACGTCCTCGGCCCTTTGGCCGAGATTGCTCACGTGATCGCGCCGGACTTGCCAGGCTTCGGCTTTACTGAAGCCCCCGACGAATACGAATACACCTTTGATGCCATGGCTCGAACAATCGACGCTCTGACGCGCAAAATCGGGATGAAGCAGTTCTTTCTCTACGTCCACGATTTCGGTTCGCCGGTGGCCTATTCCCTGGCGCTGAAGTACCCTGAACGCGTACTCGGACTGATCATTCAAAATGGCAACGCCCATGAGGAGGGCATTGGGTCAGCCTGGGATTTGGTCAGGTCATATTGGGCGGACCCCACCCCCGGGAACCGCGCGAAACTGCCAGAATGGCTTAACGCCGAGGGCGTGAAACATACTTATGTCGGTGACATTCCAGATCGCCTCATACCTCTTTTTGCGCCGGATGGCTGGCATCTGGATTGGGAGCGAATGAGCCAGCCTGGACGCGTCGAGATTCAGTTTCGCATCTTCGAAGACTATAGCTCGCACGTGGAGCGCTTCTCCGAATATGCGGCCTATCATCGCGATCACCAGCCACCCGCGCTGCTGCTTTGGGGTCGGCACGATCCATATTACGAGATTGATGAAGCTTTCGCCTACGCGCGGGAGCTCGACCGCATCGACATGCATATTTACGACGCAACACATCTCCTGCTCGAAACGCACCATCACGAATGCGCGGCACTGATGCGCGACTTCATTATCAATGTGCAATCGGACGAGCCAGTCGGCTAAGGGCTGCTCTGGGACGAGCCGGTCTGACCGCTTTCCACCCAGTTGGTGCCTTTCACGCCTCGGCGATCGTAGACGTAAAGCGGAGATTGATTTCCGACAGAATCGCGCCGGACAACTGACCGGCAGCTTAGAGGTTTGAATTTGCAGAAGCGGACCTTCAAGCCTCCACAGATATTGGCAGATCTCGCATAGAGATCCGTCGGTTACTCGGCTCGAAATAAATTTCCGTCACGCGAAATTGCCCATCGACACGCTTGCATTGGACGACGACGTCAACAGCCGTTTTCAGCAGGTGACGAATATCGTCACGCTCCAGGTCCTGCCCACCCTCGGATTCCTTCACAAGAAGCGTCAACTGCTCGAATGCGAGTCTTGCGGAGTCAGCGTGCACAGTGGTGATTGAGCCCGGATGCCCTGAATTCACATTGCGGATATAGTAGAATGCCGTCCCGTCGCGCAACTCCTGCAGCAGGATGCGATCGGGACGCATGCGCAGGCAGGATTCCAGAAGTTCCTTGGCGCCGATCCTGGCAAGTCCCTGCCCGCCCTTCGAGTATAAAAGCCGTACATGGTTCGGCTGCGGGATAATGAGCTCCGGTGTGTCCTCGATCGAAATGATCCGCTCATCGTCCGGAATATGGCAGACAAGCGCCTTGGAAAGGGTCGTCTTGCCCGACCCCGTGGCGCCGGAAATTATGATATTCTTGCGCACGAGCACCGCCTTTCGCAGGAACTGCGCATAAGCGCCATTCCGATGCAGATCGATGAGGTCCCTGTCCGCGGCGGTCGCATCGCCAATGGGCACTATGTCAGCGAAGAGCCCACCGCGCTCCAGCTCATCGAGACTCAGTGTCAGGGACGAAGGCTTTCGGATGGTGATGCTGACCGTGCCCTTGCTCGTCGCCGGCGGAATGACGATCTGAATACGCTCATCGCCAGGAAGCGTCGCCGACAGGATTGGACGCGTCTCATCGATCGATTGATGGGAAAAGCTTGCCACGGCCCGAGCCAGGCGCATCAGCTTCTCGAATGTCAGTTCCGGTGCGTCAAGGGTCCGCCACCCGCCGGGGCCTTCGGTCAGCACTTGTCCGGGCCGATTCACAACCACTTCATAAAGGGAATCGTCTTCAAGAAACGACGCCAGGGGCGCCAACAGATCCCTGACAACCCCGGCATCGGCACCTTCCGTCATGGCCCCTGCCCTATTTGGTCACAAGCGTCGACGGTGGCGCGAAGTCGCCCAGCACCGCACGGTCGAAGACACGGTTCCTCGCCTCCGTTATACGGAGCCTGTAGACCCCTGAGAAATCGAGATCGCGCGCCACGAAGATCGAGACCAGCTCGCCCTGGTGTTTGTTGAGCGTTGGTGGGATGTTGATCGATTGCTCGACCGTGATCGCCGCGGCCTGCTGGCCTGCGCTTGTGGTTTTCTGCGCATCGACGGCGCTGTCCTGCAGGCGGCGGCTGGCGTGACTCGTGGCGTCTCCCACAATGGAAAGGAGAAGCGCACTGCCGAAACGCTCCCACCAATGGGTATCGACATTGCCGTCGACGCCGGCCCGACCGAGCGTATCCGTCGCCGGCGAGGCGAGCGTGACGATAACTCCGGTCGGGGTTTTCGCGCGGTTCCAGAGGACGAACAGACGCCTCTGCCCGCGCTGGAGGCCTCCGCGATACTGGCCGACGACCTGGGTACCTTTTTCCATCAGGATCACCCGGCCATTATCCGACAGGACATCCCGGTTGATCACGCAACGCGTGAACCCGGGTTGATCCGACGCCATCGCCGTTTCCAGGACACAGGGTATCGTGGTGCCCGTGGCGACGATAAAATTCCTGTTGCCAAGCATGCCGGCGCGCGATCCCTCAAGCCGGGTCGGCCGCAGCATCCCGTCAAAACGCTGTTCGTCGGCGTTGGCCGTGTTTTGACCCATCATGTTTCCATCGAGCGGCAGAAAACCGCTTTCCGTCGATGTGGCGGGTTCTTCGAGCGCGCGCTGCGACGTCATATTTTGCCTTCCGCTGCTAAAGGCCATGACCGGTGCCCGGCGCGCGGAGTCGAGCAAAGGATCTTCCTCCCTCACCTCCTCGGCTATGACGGGTGCTGGCAGTTCCACTTCCGGCCTGGCTTTGACAGGTTCCACCTTTTCCTTGGCGGGCTCGAAGTTCGTCGTCTGGCGAATGACCACCTGCTTGGGCCGTGGCGCATCCAATGGCGTCTTCTCGCCGCTCATCGACCAGAGCGCAAAGGCGACGAAAGCGACGACAGCCAGCGCAACGCCGCCCCGCTTGACCACAGGGTTGTTGTCGATCTGCCTGCCGGCAACGGTCTCAGCGCGTTCGCCCGGTATGCGGCTATCGTCGTCTGGAGCCATGGCAGCCTCCTATTGTCCCGCGCCGCCATCGGTCCGCACGACGCGTTCGACCGAGGGTGAAGTCGTGTTGGTGTCAGGGTTGATGCCGACGCGGTCATAAGCCTCGCTGAAGACGCAAAGAACGTCTCCACCCCTGCGCAGGATGAACTTCCGGCTAATCGCATGCACGAGAACCAGATTACCATCGACGGACATGGGCACCAGGCTCTCGGTGCCGTCCGAGTTCTCCATATAAATGGCCGGCATTTCCTGATTGCCGACGAAGGCAAAGGTCGTAAGCTTCCCGTTATCGTAGACGGACTGCGGCTCCAACGCCTGCGAACCCTGGGCCGAGTAGCGCCAGTTTCGAGGGCCATAGGCTTCATGAAGGGCCAGCACCTTGTCGGCTGCCTTTGCCTGCGTCGCGACGGCTCGCACCGCAGCGGCCTGTCGCCGGCGTTCGGCTTCATCGGCCGGATACCGATATTTCACATAAAAGTAGGTGTTCTGGCCAACCTCCACCGTTCCATCGCGCACCGTCAGCTCCATCTGATAGCTGCGTGTCGATCCGTCCCGGCGCGTGGTCACGACGGAAATATTGGTGACTGGCTGGTTCTCCCGAGGTTTCAGGAACAGGATGTTGCCGGCCGGCGCGACCTCCCAAGCGACACTGTTGCCGAGCGCGACACGGGCGATCTCTTCGTCGGCCGCGAATTCGACCTGCACGGAGGAACGCAGCGACCCGATGATGCGGGTGATGTTGTAGGGCTGGTAATCGACAAAGCGCACGCGGCTGTCCTGCGAAGCACCCCGCGGGATTTCGAGGGCGAGCACCATAGAGGTCCAGCCGACAAGAAGAAGAGCGACGATTGCACCGGTCCGCATCAATTGATCGCCTCCGGATCGGCCCGGTATTCGCTAACCGCAAAACCAAGGGGGTTCACAAGCCTGTCGGTCGACGATATCGGCGCGTTCACGTAAGCGAAGGTGAGCATCGCCACCCAATGCGTCGTACGGACCTCCTCGCCGCGGGTAATCGTCCGCATGTAACGGACGGAGACGACGTGCGGGTTTATCAGCGAGATCGAGGCGATGCTGATGCGCACCGTCGCGCTGCGCCCAAAGGTGTTCTGCGGCGATTCCGGATTGCTGCCGCGATAGAGCGCCGAAAACCGCGCTTGCTCCGGCTGGGTCGACAAAAGCGCGACCGTGCGGAAGTTCTCCTCCGCCTCGCTCCAGACATAACCCTCGCGAGCGCGGACATATCTGGCCGCGAAGTATTTGGTGACGGCCTCGTCGTAGGTCCCCACCGTCGACGTCAGCGCGGAGACGACGTCGACGATGCCGGTCGACTTGTCGACCCGCACGACAAATGGCTCCACCGTCTTCAGCGGCGTGAGACCGGCGACCGCAAGAATCGAGGCGCCGGCGATGATGCTGGCGGCAATGGCAATTGTCCAGGCGATGCGGTTCGACCGTTCCACTTGAGCCATACGGTCCTGATCGAAACGCCGCGCCTTCTCGAAATAGCTCTTGAGATCGTCCGTCGTCACCATGACGCTATCCCGCACAACGACGGTAGGAGGCATCGATGTCGAGATGAGCGAAAACCGGCGAATCGCTGCTTACCTCTACATAGCGTGTGGCCGCGTGCCGAGAGGTCATGGACCGCTTATCCGAATGCTTCTGGGTAAGGTTGCTGTTGGCCTCCCATTGCCACATTGAGCGATTGAGCGGTCTGCGCGAATAGCCATCGCATTTGGGTAGCGGATAGGTAAGCGATGCGCAGCCGGTTAAGGCCGCCACCCAAAGCAGCGAAAAAGTTTTGATCATTCCGGGGAATGCCTTTTTCTTGTTCGCGCGGACGGTCATGAGCCGGCGTCTCTGGATCTGAACGTCCGCCCCACGGCACGAAACCCACGCCCGGCGGCCCGGAAACCGCGTGAGGCAGCCCGGGCGAGCGCACCCTCGTGGGCATCTCGTGTTGCGCCGTATCCGAAAGCGAGCGAAGCGCCGCCGGCCGAGAGCGCCGAGGCGATGCCGGGAAGCTGATAAAAGACGTAAAGGGCCGCTAGACAGATGGCGCCCAGCGCTGTCGGGCGCATCAATACGTCGGTATATCCCTCGATAACCGTGAAGGTAGCGTCGATGCAGGTTATCAGCAGCGAGCCGACGGCGGCGACAAGAACCTGGAGAATTACAAAATTGGCAAGCTGCCCGATCCACGCTTCCGTGAAGCGCCGTGTGGCGTGAAACATGGCGAGCGCTATAAAGATCGGGCCGATCGCCAACACGATGGCAAGTGCCAGCCGGGCATAGAGGGAAACAATATAGCCGATCGCCGCCACGATAAAGCTTGCGAAGATGACCAATACTCCCCCCAGGCCGGTGACGATATCGATAGGCCACGATGCCCGGGACCAGATGCGGGTGGCCGAGGCGTGCCCCTTGTCGAGCAGACTGTCGAAAGTCGAGGCGCTCGGCGCCGTGCCGGTGTTCAACGCCTGGGAAATCTCGCGCGGCAAGACGTCGAAGAAAACGGTCGTGACATAGGTCTGATACTCGCTGGCGTTCTTTACCAGCATCACGATGATGGCGAGCTTGATCGCCCGGTAGGCGAAATCGAGGATTGGTTCCTGGATCGAACCGCGAAGGACGAGATAGCCGTAGAGTACGACGTAGAGGGTGACAGCCGCCGTCAACGGGCCTGAGACCCACTCGGACATGTTCTTCGTTCCCTCGGAGATGAAGGTCTCCAGGGGGATCTTGAACTGCTCGTCGACGAAGATGAATACCTCGTACATGGCTCAGCCTCTCAGGGAATCAAGCATGCGCTGGAGCCGCAGCTTGCCGTCGGCGGCTTCGGCGTTCCTGCAGTTCGGTGCATTGCGAACTTCGCCTGGATTGTTACGGCATTTGGCGATGATGCCGGCAAGCAGTGACTCGTCGGCGGTCAGTTCGTCCACGCTGTAGGTCCGCTCCGCCTGCTGCGAGCAAGCAGTCAGGCCGAAGATCGTAAGGCGTAGGAAGCTTCTCTTCATTGCAGCGCCTCCTCCATCGCGTCCATGCGCCGGCGCCAATCCTCGGCCTTGCGCTGCTCGTCGATCTGGGTTTGCGCCTGCTGCACCATGCGCAGCCCCTCCATGCGCAGGACATCGTTCTGGAGGAAAGCCGTTTCGGCCTGAAGCCTCGCCTGAAGGTCGGCGATTTCCTTGGCATCGCCAGCGGTGGAGATCTTTTGCCGCAACTGGTCGATACCATCGATGCGCTTTGTGGTTGCGTCGTAGATCTGCTCGCCAAGGCTCATCTGCCCGGCATTCCTATTCTGGATGCGGGAAAGCTCCTGCGCATAAAAGTCGTCAGCACTGGTCCGGTAGGTCGTATTACCTTCGCGGAATTTCGACGTGGAATCACCGAACAGGCCGGTGGCATTGCCCTTGAACAATTCTTCAATGGCATTGAAGTTTGCCGGCAGCGCCTTGCGGATCGCCGGATCGTTCAGGGCGCTCGCGACATCGGCCATGTCCGTCAGTCTATTCAACGAACCATAAAGCTGCTGCGCCTGCTCGATCTGCTGATGCAGGGCATCGAGCTGGGACTTGAATTGCGCAATGCTCTCGATATGCTTGGCGATCGCCGTCTGGTCGATCACCGGGATCCCTTGTCCCGCCGCACTGCCGGCGGAAAGGATGAGCGCCGCGGCGATTGCCGCACCGTGACGTCGATGGAAAGCCATCAGCTCGCACTCCTTCGTTGCTGGAAGGCGGGAAGCCAGTCCTCCCGCCGCTCGCCGACCTCCGCACGGATCGCGTCGCAAGGTTCAACATTGGCGGTCCGGCCGGAGAGGATGGCGAGCTCGTTATCGAAACCATTGAGGTTCAGTTCGGCGACAACACTGTTATGGCCCTGCTTCAGCACGAACCGGCGGCTCTCGACGGAGAGCTCGCACGCGATCAGGTCGTATTCGCGCTCCGTCAGCTTGAAGCCGTCGACATAGTCGGCGTGGTTGCCGCGGGCGTTCGGCAGAAAAATTTGCGTCGGGCATTGCTCGATGATCGTGTGCGCGATCGGCGAAACGAGCGCATCGCGCGGGCTCTGAGTGGCGAAAAGCATGAGGCCGTTCTGCTTGCGGATCGTCTTGAGCTTGTTCTGGGCAAGATCACGAAAGCCTTCGTCCTGGAGCGCCTTCCAGAACTCGTCGATGACGATGATGATACGTCGGCCGTCGATCAGTTGCTCGACGCGATGAAAGAGATAGGCCATCAGCGGCGTGCGAATCTCCTCGTTGTCGAGGAAGTCGGTCATGTCATAGCCGACGAACTTGCCACCCAAGCCGATGTCCTCGATGACATTGTCGAAGACCCAGCCCAGCGGCCCTCCCCACTCCCAACGCCGCAGCCTTGCGGCGATACCTTCCGGATCAGTGTTGTTGAGGAAGGTCCGAAGCGCGCCGATCGTGCGACGCTCCACCGGCAGATCTGCCAGGCCATCGATGGCGGAGGCAATGTCGCGAAGTTCGGTCACGGTCCGTTCCCGCGTCGCCGAGCCGACAAGCTTGCCGATCCAGCGCGTGAGGAACACCTTGTTATCCGGCGTGAGTTCGAGGGTCTTCAGCGGCGCGCAGCCGGTCGGAACACCGTTCTTAAGGGGAAGGTAGGTGCCGCCGGCGGCGCGCACATAGAGATCGGCTCCCCTGTCCTTGTCGAAGAACACCACATGCGGATCGTGCTTTTCGAGCTGCGACAGCATGAAGTTGAGCAGTACCGTCTTGCCGGCGCCCGAGGGTCCGCAGACGAATGTGTTGCCGAGATCGCCATAATGGAAATTGAAATAGTACGGTGCTCCCGACGCCGTCTTGAGCAGCGCGACGGCGGGACCCCATTCGTTGCCATCCTTCTGGCCGAGCGGATAGGAGTGGAAGGGCGATAACCCGGCGAAATTCCGCGACGTAATCGCCCCGGAGCGTGCGCGATACCGAAAGTTGCCCGGAAGCTGCGCCCACCAGGCCGCCTCGAGGCCAAGATCCTCGCGCGCAACCACAGCGCCGCCACCGGTCAGGCTGGCTCTCGCCTTGGCAAGATTGTCCGTCAGTTCCTTCACCGAGGGGGCGAAGACGGATAGCGAAAGATGATGCTCGCCCAGGACAAAACGATTGGACTCCAGATCGTCCATCGCATCGTCCAGTTCTTCGATCTGCGAGGCGGCCTTGTCGCCAATGCTCACCATCTGGTTCTGTTTACGGCCCATGATGGTACGCGCGTCGGCCTTTGAGACGAAGGAGAAGGATTGGGCCAGGATCAGTTCGAAGGGGCTGGTGAGCACACCGTCCAGCATGCCGGTACTGGTGCGCGCCGGATATTCCTTGAAACTCAGCATGCCGGCAAAGCGGCTTGTCGCCTCGTGCCGTATCTCTATCGTCTCGCGGCCGACGATGACGCGATCGGAGTAGATCGCCGATGCGATGCGCCCGTCAGTCAGCGGAATGGGCTCCCGTCGGCCGCCGACGATCTGATGCAGGACCTCATTCGATTCCGAGAACAGCAAACCATCGTGCTCGTAGAAGGACAGCACGCGCGGGTCGAACCGCTTCAACGCCGCCGTGACATCGATGACCTTGTCGCGAAGCTGCTTAAGGGCCTCCTCGTCCAGTTCGGCACCTGCGCGACGAGCCTGACGCAGGCGCGACAACAGCCTCGCCGCCTTGTCCGCCGGATCGCGGGCCGGCGACCACAGGATCGTCAGATAGAGGTCGTTGCGAAACAGATCCTCGCCCACCATGCGCGCGCGATACTTGTCGTTGAGCGCGGCGGAAAACGGCGTGGTGAACGTGCCTTCCGGATAGCAGTTATCGCGACGGCGGATGAGATGGGTCCACAAGGCAAGCCGTTCGTCGGCGATGTTGCGGTAGAGCGTATTGAGATCACGGTGAAGCATGTTCAGGTCGAAAACATCCGCGGTCTCAAAGGAGACGCCCTCAAGGGCAACCATCACCATCAGCGCTCGGGAATCGAGCGCGATCGTCGACGCGTCGACGTGGCGAACGTAGGGAATGAAGGTCTCCGGGCCAAGCTCGCGAGACCTGAGCGTGGCGAGACTAGGCAAATCCGAGGTCCTTTTCGTCATAACGCCGGGCAAGCCCCAGCGGCGAGAGCGTCGCCCCGCCCCAATAGGCCGTGTTGCGAGATCGGCCACGTGTCGCCACCCAGGCAAGCAGGATGCGAAACATGTTGTGGTCGTGCTTGACGGCGCACGGAACACCAGATGGAAGACGACGCCAACGAGGGCGTAGGCGATCGAGCCGGCAAGGATGTAAAGAATGGTCGTGAGCATGATATTCAGGCCCATGGCTTCCATCGTCACGCCGGCGATCATCGCCGGCCGGGTGCAGGCAATGAACAGCGTGTTGTCCTCGAGCTCCGGTCTTGCGTTCGCCATCCTGTCAGCTTCCCACGATGGTATTCACGAGTTCGGTGGCGCCGAAAATGCCGCCGATGCCGATGATCCAGAACCCTGCCCTTCTGAGGTCCATGTAACCGAACATCCAGGCGATGCAGATCACGATTACCGCGATGACGGCCAGCAGTTTGGCGATATTGCCAGTCAGCATGTCGACAATGTTCTGCAGCACGGTCTCGATGCCGGCAGCCTGGGCGAACGCCGGCTCGGCGAGGGTCGCGATGATGGCAACCGCCATCACAGCGAAAGCGGCTATCTTGCGAATACGGAAACTGAAGGTCATTTACTTTGCTCCAATTGACTGTTCTGAAAGACGAGGACGGAGGAGCGTCTTCGCGAACTGAAGACATCCCAGGACGGCGTGGCCGCACTCTGTTTTACAGGCTGGTCGTGCCCTGCCGCTTCGACATCCACATCGGGGGCGTTCTGTTTGGTGACACGCCTCCCCTGCCCGCCATCGCCGATCGTCAGCGTTGCGAGGGTTTGACCCAGCCGTTTGATTTCACGCCGGACCTGTGCGTCATACTTGACCATGGCGCCGACGGAGGGATCCCGCCCATGGTAGGACTGAAGCATCAATTGTTCGGCCCGCTTAGGATCTGCGCCGGCCTTCACCGCGAGCCGGTAATATCCGTCGAGCAATGTCGCGGTGCCGTGAAGGTTGAGGCACGGGTCGAAGGCCTCGGAGATCGAGAGCTTCAGCGTCCGGAGTTCTGCCATGCCGATGCCGCCGAGACCGAGCTGGATGTCCTGCTGCCCGGCCGCTAGCGACGTGGCGATCTCGATCGCTTCCACCCTGGTCGTGGGCTGCTGCGACAGCGGGGCGCCGCTGTTGACCCGGATGGCGAATGGCTCGAACCGGCTTTCCAAGCTGACAACGCCGGCGAGTGTTTCGACGGCGATCAGGGGTGCGCAGATCTGCGCAAGATCAACGAAGGCAACGGGCATCGGTCAGTACCAAACCCGTTGCTTGCCGACGCCCTCAATGGTCACATCGATGTAATGCGGCCGCCGGCGTAGGTTCGGTCGGGTGATGATTTGGGCCATGCATTGGAAACGGCCGCCTACCCGTCGCCAGCGCGGCGAAAGGACGGAGCCGCGTTTACCGGCGTGGTTGTCGCGTCCCGATGAGCAGAAGCGATTGCCCACCGGCTGGAAGGACGTCGAGACGCATGTCGCATGGCGCCCGCCTGCCCCGAAGGAGCCGATCAGCTTGTAGCCTTCGTTGCAGGAGTACGGATCGTAGCCGGGCCGCGAGCTATGAAAACCGGCCCCGCTGCAAGACGGGATTGACCGGCCCTTGGCAAGTCGGTCCCACAGCTTGCGGATCGGCGGTCGGCATTCGGCATGTTGCGTGGGACCGCCGGGGTTGGAAAGGCATAGGATAACCTGGCATCCCCACCCGTCGGCTCGCGCTTTACTGTCGAAAACGAGAGAGAAAGACGCTAGACTGGCTGCAGCGACGAACGCCTTTGCGAGAGAGATTTTCATGACCCCTTCCCTTCATAGTCGAGGCGCAGCCCGGACCACCCAGTTGGCGCGCGAGATTGCGACTCGTTATACTATCAAATATCTCATAGTTTAAACGATGACAAGGGCACTCGACGCACGATGGCAGGACCAGCGGTTTTCGGCCACCGCCCTGCAAGAGGTTTTTGATAATCCTTTGGAGGGGGAGACGCCGCAGTCGCGGTTGAAGCAGATCGGCATGATGACGTTGCTTTATATGATGCACCAGAAGGGCGAGAAGCTGACCCTCGCCAACATCAAGGAAATGACGGGGCTGACGCGCAACACAGTGAAGGAATCGATTGATCCACTCGTTGCACGTGGCATTCTGCAGGAATCGATCGTGAAAAATTCGGTAGGACGTGGAACGGCGTGGCAATACGAGTTCAATCCGCAAATAGTCGAGAGATTGCAATCCGGCGCAAGCACAAGCCAGCGGGCATCGGAGACATAGTCGCAGTTTTCGAATACTGGCTCGTGCACAGTCGGGTCATCACGATGCGACGGATTTTGCGGCCCGCCTGACTGGGATTGTGCCGCTGTCTTCGGCAGAACCGCTTTCGCGAACCGCCGCGATTGCTCCCGAATTGCGTTGCCTCCTACCGCCGGATCAGCCTCCGCCGGTGCATCGAGGGTTTTCGGCTTTCCGAACCGAGATCCGAGAGCAGGCCAATCTCGGCGAGTATGGGCAATAACATGCGCTTCCAGCCCGCGCGTTCGATCATGTTCACCGCCGGCAGGAAAGCCCGGGGCTCCCTTATCTGTACTGAGGCAGCCTCGATGCGCGGCGCGCCGGTGGACCGGGGCCAAGGCATTGGCAGTGGACATGATGCGGCTCCACTCCCCCACATCTGAAGCGCAAAGGCCCATTCCGGGCAGTCAAAACACCCGCTAAGCCGAATCTTGCCAGAGGTCTGCCGGAGTTCCGTCCGCTATTCACTCGTCATGGGATCTAAAGCCGATGGGGCTGGCCGCTGGAGAGCCCGTGTTGCCTTTCAACCGGCTAAGCATGCCGGATAAGACCAGAGCCTGACATGAGTCTGCTGGAGTTCGATATCGATTGCATGACGTTCTGGGATACTCACCGGCGTTTGTGGGGCCATTTTGACAACCACTATTTTGCAAGCATTCCCTACCGGCTCGAAGAAGAATGCCGCCTGGCCGCAGCAATACTCTTGTTTGGCCTCTCCGCGTGGGGATTTAGCGGGCAAGCCGCAACGATCTACACCTTGGGAGCAGGTGCAGGCACTCTCGCAAGAGCGTTGGCAAGACTTGGCGATGGCAGGCTCAAGACCCTGAACTGCAGCCCGACTGCCGGTAATCGTGCCTGCTTTTTCGCACGACGAGGAAGCGAGGACGCGCATTTCCATCATGGTCCATTCTTCGAACTGGACGACGAACGCTATGCGACCGATGAAAATCTTCGACCGTTCCGGGATGGATATGATCTGGTGCTGGAGGACACAACTTTCCAAATGTACGGTCGCGACCGGGAAGAACAGCTCTCTGTCATAGCACCGCGAGTTCGGGCCGGCGGCCTGCTGGTGCAAATTCAAAAGCTCATGCACCCGGACACCAAAACCTACTTCGCTCGCGAACGCCAAAAGGACGAAGAATTCAAGTCACGGTACTTTTCGCAGTCGCAGATCGACGCAAAAAAACGCGACGTTCTCGACACTATGGCAAATTTTCAGGTCGATCTGGAGAGCTCCATTTCCGCCCTCGGCACGTGTTTCGACTACTCCGCCATCACATGGAACAGCGGGAATTTTTATACGATCGTTTCCTCCAATTCGTTTGCCTCGTTACGCGATTTCATCACTTCCATGGTGAAGCCAGCTATACCTCCGGAGTATTGTTATGAGCTCCTGCCGCGCATTTTCGCACGCGAGGGAATGCCCCCCGGGCCGGCAGACTGGACATGGCGAGCGCCACGATCGGCCGCACCGAAACCTGAATGACGACCTCGAACCATTGCGGCACTCAGATGCAGGCATGGAGGAACGAGCTAATGGTCAGCCATCAAGCGGATGTGGGAACAGATAACGAACACGGCTATCACACCATAGCCGACCTCAGAAACACCTTGTCATATCTCATGCCGCATCTGGATGGGTTCTGGCGCCGCCCGCTCAAGGATTATGCATGGGCGGCCTATGATGTCGATGACCGCCGAACTGGATGCGCCCATCGCGACCAGGCCATGTCCTTTCTGCAGAAATGTGTAGAACGAGTTGCCCTTGGATCGGGAGCTGACCCACTGGAGGCACGCCAGGCAGCAAATCAATTGGCCGCCTGCCCGATCATTCAAAGCGGGCCGCATTGCCATCTGCTTATCGAGCCGGATGCCTTTTACACACATCTGTTCAGTCTGCTCGGACTTGGCGCGCATGGGCTCCGGTGGCATATTTGTTACAGTGCCTCGACTGTGAAATTCATAGAAAAACCAAAAAAGGGACCCGGCTGGCTTCACCTCGAGGGTGAAGCGGTCAATGTCTTCGGAGTTCCCCGCAGCCGGATGGATTCCTACAATATTTGCGGGTTCAATTGCCCCTATCGCTTCGTGCTGTCGGGACGAAAGAAGGGGGCGTCCGCGAACGCGACCGCCGCCAAGCTCAAGGCAATCCTGCCGACCACCGGATTCTCATCGGCAGCGAACGCAATCAAGGCCGGCAACCAGGCGATATGGGAGAAAGCATTTCCGTCGGCGGTTCGGCTTCTTCAACTTGACGATATCGATATCGCTGATCTCGTAGCCGACCATCTTGAGGACCCAGGATCATGGCTTTCGGGGCGTTTTTTCGACAATGGTTTGTTTGCTCGCTCTATTTTGGAGGGAATCGATGGTCTCAACGCCGGTCCGTGGTCGGGATGGATTCGCCGCACGACTGATCTCTTCTGGGGGCTGGCGGACGGAAAAATCTTTCCCTTGCGATTGCGAGACAAAGTTCTTTCGGGTGGAGTTGGATCACGATTTGCAATCCAGTTTGCACCGCAAAACATCGCTGCCGCGCTTCGCCAACGAAAAATAGTTCCCAGCCTGCTCACGACATTTCTGGTAACGTCCATCCTGCCGGGGGTGCGGGTTCTCGGCGGCAGCCGACAGATAATCTATTATCCCCTCATGCGCTATATTGTTGCTACCGCACTGGAAAAATCGAACGAACGTGACCTGTTAGGTGCTCTCGATGCTGATATCCGTCCCGGATTATGGGGGCACCGCGTTGTGAGGCCGGGCGACGGGTTTCCTCTCCTGGAGATCGAAACGCGTGGAAGCGTCCAGGATCTACTGCCGGACTACGATGAGCAGCCATTGGTGCAGGCATGCGGGGATCTCGCCAGCTTCACGACCGATCCCATCTGGGCAGAGCTTTCCACCTGCATCGCAAACGGTGCCATTCATACTCAATCGCCCGAATGGCGATGGGCGCAGCTCTCATAGAAGCTCGCTTCGCACCGATCATGAAGGCGATAGTCCACCATTGATCATGAAGGCGATAGTCCCACCATTCTTGCCAGTCATGGTTCTAAGGGGACCGATCGGAGGTGTATGTGTCAGCAATAAGGCAGGAAATCTTGATCAGACGCCTCTCAACGGATGAAATTGACATTTTCCGCAGCATACGCCTTGAAGCGCTTTCCCGTGAGGCATCCTCATTTGCGAGCAGATATGAGGATTGGGTCCATCTTTCCGACGAGGAATGGCGTTAACGGCTGAACAATCCGGTTTTCGTCGCGTTCGAAAATGATCGGCCCGTCGGCATTATGGGGCTGTTGCATCAGCGCCTGGGCAAAATGGCGCATCGCGCTACCCTCATCAGCGTCTATGTGCGCAAGTGTCAACGTGGGACAGGGATCGCAGAAAACCTCCTGGACGCGGTTGCGGATTATGCAAGAAGCGTCGGTGTTCAGCAGCTTGAACTGGCGGCCAGCATCGAGAGCCCGGCGGCACTGCGCTTCTATCAACGGCAAGGATTTGCCGAAGTTGGCCGGATCCCCAGCGGCTTTCTTGATGACGGCAAGGAGGTTGAGGAGGTGATCATGATGCGTCGGCTAGATGAATGATCGATCCGGTCTCAACCGGTTCAACGGTGACATCAATCCGCTTGGCTTCATCCGCGGAATGGCAATTTATCCACCTCCGGCGCCACTCACGGTATTACGGGTGCCAGTTTCTGGATGCTGCAGCGAATATATCCATCTCGCGCTGGAAATCTCTGTATCTCACCCAAACACGAGGCATATAGCGTCAAGTGTGATCCGATTCAGCCGTGGGTGGCGGTGTTTTTCCGATAATGCCAGCAGGTCAGCCTGGATTAGTTTCCATTCATAAACAACAAGTCTTTGATTCTGTTTGATCAATCGCAATTTCGCGGGCAAGGCACGGCGGTTTCGGGTATCCCGGATCATGCCACCGCCGGAGCCGACAATGCGCCAAGAACGCACCGTCCAAGCCAGCATATTCGATCTTTTCGCCTCGTACGAGATCGGCTGCGAGCTGAAGGCGATGTCGGACTGGTGGACTAGCATCGCGATCTGGTTGGTCTGCCGGGTCACATTTGGAATACCCATCATCATTCTCCTCGGCCAATGATGACGGGTATTCGGGAGTCTTCTCGTGGCGGAGCCATTTGCTGGCTGTCCGGCTTCAGTCTGCATTCGGCGAACGCGACCGCGCCGCGGCCGACCTCATCCCACTCGTCCAATCCAGATACATCGTTCTAACGTGGACCTTGTCGGCTGAAATACACCACCATGCGCAGATGGCGATGCTCATCGACCGTGAGCATGTCGTGGATAAACTCATGACGGTTGTCATCCGCATCCAGGATGGCGCTGATCCCTCGGCCATAGCTGTCCACATGAGATTGCTCCATGCCGCGACGAAAATCGGGCGATAGCGCCACCAAATCTTCGATTAATGTGAGTGCCGCAGGGCTCGCAGGCGCCGCGGCAAGATCGTAACGAAACTGTGCGTGCAGGCGGGGCGCGTCTTGATGCCAGTTCGGAAATCGGCGCCGTGATGCCGGATCTGCAAATATCATCCGCATGAAGTTTCGATGAACGCGCTCGCGCGTCGCAAAGCCAAACAGGCTGTCGGCAGCTCTGTTCCAGGCAATCACATCCCAATGCAGATTGATGACATAGGCTGGACGTTCGACAAGATCATCCATCAACTGCTGCACCAATGGCGAAACAGATGAAAGCTCGAACGCCTCGGCAGGTGGCGGTCGGCGGTGAGCCAGCAGGAACAGGTGGCAGCATTCCGCATCGTCAAGCCTGAGCGCTTTGGAGACATTGAGCAGGAAAGCCTCAGAGACTTGAATATCCCGCCCCTGCTCAAACCATGTGTACCACGTAAGGCCTACACCAGCGAGAGCGGCCACCTCTTCACGCCGTAGCCCGGATGTTCGCCGCCGGCCGGTGTTTGGCAGTCCTACATCGGCCGTTGACAGCTTCTTTCTGTGATGCACCAGGAAGTCCGAAAGCTCATTACGCGTGCGCGCGAGGGTGCGGGTGCTCATGCCATTGCTCCTTACAATAGGATAAAAACTCATATTGTAACAGGATTAACATTGCCCGATGTCGTCTTCCTGACAAGGAGGACGAGATGATTGCGCACGATCCAATCGAGATTTCCAAGCCTGGACCTATAGCTGCGAAAATGTCCGCGAGCCCACGCGAATGGTTCGGGCTGGCACTGCTGGCGCTGCCAACAATGTTGCTGGGACTGGACCTGACATTGCTGCATCTGGCACTGCCTGCACTGGCCGCGGACCTGCAGCCCACCAGCACGCAGGCGCTTTGGATCATGGACGCCTATGGCTTCACAATCGCCGGCTTTCTGATCACCATGGGCACCCTCGGAGACAGGATCGGCCGGCGCAAGCTGCTGATGATCGGCGCGGGTGCCTTCGCCGTCTGCTCTGTCTTCGCCGCATTTTCCACCAGCCCCGGCATGCTCATTCTTGCCCGCGCCGCGCTTGGCGTGGCGGGCGCCACCCTCATGCCCTCTACACTGGCGCTCATCAGCAATATGTTTGCCAACCCGAAGCAGAGAGCGCTGGCAATCGGGATATGGGCGACCATGTTCGCACTGGGTATGGCAATGGGGCCGGTCGCTGGCGGCTTGATCCTGGGCTGTCTGTGGTGGGGTGCCGCCTTTCTGCTCGCCGTTCCCATCGTATTGTTCCTGATCGTGCTCGCGCCTGTCCTGCTGCCGGAATATCGGGCGCCGCATGGCGGCAGGCTCGATCTCATCAGCGTGACGCTATCACTGTTGGCCCTGTTGCCGTTCATCTATGGCATCAAGCAAATGGCGAAATACGGCATGTCCTATGATGCCGTCGGCGCAATTGCAGCCGGACTCTTATTCGCGCTGTTGTTCATTCGCAGGCAGCGCCGTCTCACCGACCCGGTGCTGGATATGACTTTGTTTTCCAACCGGGCGTTCAGCGTCGCGCTGCTTGTGCTACTCTTCGGCCTCGTTGCAGTTGGTGGCGCCATGTTGCTGGTGACTCAATATCTGCAACTGGTGATGGGCTATTCGCCTCTGGTTGCCGGCCTCTGGATGGGGCCCCCTGCCCTAGCCATGGTCGCCGCCGGTATTGGTGCCCCCCTTGTTGCCCGACATGTCAGACCAGGCTTTGTCGTCGCCGGCGCGCTTTTCCTTTCGGCAATCGGCTATCTGCTGCTCGCACTGCTCAGCGCGGGCGATAACGGGCTGGTCGCCGTCGTCACCGGCTTCTCGCTCGCCTATCTGGGCCTCGGCACCATTGCCGCGCTGGGGACAGATTTGGTGGTCGGCTCCGCACCTGCCGATAAGGCGGGTTCGGCATCGGCCGTATCCGAAACGGTGCAGGACCTCGGCGTTTCGCTCGGGATAGCGATCCTTGGCAGTCTTTCCACGACCATCTATCGGCAGACCATGCTCGACCAGATGCCGGAGAACATTAATGCAGATGCACGTGAAGCTGTTTCCGACAGCCTTTGGTCGGCGTCGCAGGAAGGCGGATTGCCCTCCGGCCTGATTGAGCTAGCCCAAGCTGCCTTTATCTCCGGCTTCAACATCGCCTCAAGCGCAAGCGCGATCAGCGTCGCCGTCCTCGCTATCCTCGCCGCCGTGATGCTGAGACATATCCGGCCGCTGGAGCCAGATGCGTGACCAAGACAGCGTGAAGATATTGTGGGGAGGCAACGGTATTACGGTTTCTGAGAACAGCCAGCTTTTGTTCATCCGTTTGCGAAAACTGGCTGATCGCTTCCCACCAATAGCAGCCGATTAGGCGACTTCAAGCTGCTTACAGCCTTTCCGGTTCTGGCCTGAAAAACTGAGCAAGCCGCCATTGAGCTGACGACCCTATATTTCAGCCATTTGAGGCCTTGCGCAGAGTTCTGAGAACTGGTCCTATCTGGTTCAGCGATTGTGCATTGTTGAAGTCCTTGCCGGCAAAGAGCTCAACTGCTATCTCCAACTCATGATGATGTTTAAGTCCACATTCTTCCCGCTGATCTGACGACTAAAAGTCGTCGTGGCACGCAAGTGCCTTCCAGATCATAAACGGCCTGTCCAAGTGAGGCCGTGCGGAGATTTATTGAATGTCGGAAGCTTCTCATTCCGATCTGAGCCAAGATCAGATCGCGCATTTCATTGAACACGGATATCTTAAGCTAGAGAGTGCCTTCGATGGCGAACTGGCCCGCCAAGGGCGGGAACAGCTCTGGGCCGCCATGGGTCTGTCCCCTGACGCGCCGGAGAAATGGAAACAACCGGTTGTCCGATTGGGCTTTATGACCAGTAAACCGTTCGTGGACGCTGCAAACACACCGCTTTTGCACGCATCGTACGATGCCCTGGTTGGAGAGGACCGATGGTTGAGACCCAATGGCCTGGGAACTTTCCCGGTCCGTTTCCCCTCATCAAACGATCCTGGTGATGCGGGGTGGCACGTCGATGTCAGCTTCGGCACCGACAACCCCGACTTCATGCAGTGGCGGGCCAACGTGAAAAGCAGCGGCCGCGCCCTGCTCATGTTGTTCCTCTTCTCCGATGTCGGGGAACTGGATGCCCCGACAAGGATCCGGAAAGGGTCGCACCGCGCTATCGCCAAGCAGTTGTTGCCACATGGAGAGGCCGGTCTCACGCTCAGCCAACTCGCCGCCGATGGTTTTACTTCGACTGCGGACTGTGAAGAAGTGTCGGCCACCGGGTCTGCCGGAACGGTTTATCTCTGTCATCCCTTCCTGGTCCACTCGGCGCAACCGCATCGCGGAACTGAGCCTCGCTTCATGGCGCAACCCCCGCTACTGCCGAGGGGTGAGTTTGACCCGTCGCTCCCACCCTCTGCTGTGCAAATAGCCATCCGCAAGGCCATCGGGATGGAAATCTAAAAGCCAGGGGCCTGGGACGTACCGTTCCAGGCCCTAACCACCTTGCCATGAGGCGTGGTCCGCTAACCGGGTCGATTTGCCGAAAGCAGCCTGGCAGCAACCCACCAGGCTAAGCCGCTCGGGGAGCTGGAAGCCGGTTTTCGTTCAGACGCAAAAGTTTCTGGTCGGGCTCCGGTCACTGCTGATCGATAGCCGTTGCCTGCGACCAGACTACCATCCATCGGCCGTCGCGGCGCTCGTAGATATCCGTGTGCCAATACTCTCCCGGTGGTACGGGATGGCCTTGGAAGATGACTTCGAGACGAGCGCGGTAGCGGATCACCGCCGCTGAGCCGTGAAGACGGACTGCGATAACGCCGGGCTCCCACATTGTGTATTTGATCTGACCTGCGGCGATGGCACCGAGGTATTGCTCCCGTGATAGAGGCATGCCTATCGGAGTGATCAACTGGAAGTCATCTGCATGCAAAGGAGCCGCCGCAGCCATGTCGGCGGCAACAAGGGCCCGCAATCGCCTGCGTTCAAGTTCACGAATGACGTCTTCTTCGGCCTGAACTCTATCTGTCATGTAAATCTCCGCTGTCGGTTTATGGTATGGCAAAGGGTCACAATGATCGAGTGGCCGTACGGAGAGGGACCAGCCCTCTGTCGATGAGGCTTCGACCGCAATCCCGGATTGTCTCCTCTTCTGGGCGCGGATGCCATTGCAACATGGCCGCTGCCTTCGACGTGTCGACGCGAAGGTCCCGTCCCAGTTCATGAACGATCGACTGCGCGTCCGCATCGACAAGTGCAAGAATTCGGACAAACCAGTCAGGTAGTTCGGCGGTCGGCAAGGAAGACTTGTACTCCGGAAAGCACCGGGCAAGCGTGTGCGACAGATCCTTCATCGAAAATACTCGACCTCCAACAATGAACCTGTGTCCGGCGGCCTGAGGTTCGACCATTGCACGGACGTGGGCTATCGCGACATCACGCACGTCTACGATCGAGCAGCCATAGCGCGGCAGCCTTGAAAATTTGCCGTTCATCAGCTTCCAGACCAGCCCCACGGACGAGTCGAGCTCATATCCCATCAAGGGTCCGAGGATGGGACCTGGATTTACCACGCTTAAAGATAGACCGTGTTCATTGGCGAACGCCCAAGCGGCGCGCTCCGCCAACGTCTTGGACTTGTAATAGGGTGTTGCCCGTTTGCTTCCAACATCCGTCCAATCCCTTTCGCTAAATGGTGCTCGTCCGCTCCCATGGTTGGTGGCTGCGATGGATGAGGTGAGAACAACCCGCTGAACCCTGCCTTGGTGTGCCGCCCGCAACACGCGGAGCGTTCCATCCCTTGCCGTGCGGATCAGTCCTGCCTCATCACGCACCGCGCCGCTCGGAAATGGAGACGCCGTGTGGATCACGTAATCGCAGCCCGAAACCGCTTCAGTCCATCCCTGGTCATAGTTCAGATCGGCTTCGACCAGGCTGAGATTTTCCGTGAAAGGTTGGAAACGGGGTATCCTTGTCGTCGCTGACGCCATCCGCCGTATTGTTCCGCGCACACGATAACCCTGTTGCAACAGCTGCAGCGCCACGTGACCACCAAGGAAGCCGCTGACTCCGGTGACCAGAACCAGCGCGTTTTGAGGCGATACCTTCTCTATCATGACGTACTCCCGTTGCCGGTCTTAGACATATAGACTTAAAATGTCCATATGTCTCTTTGACATTTCGGACACTATTCGTCAATATGTCCATATGAAAAAAATAGGGCCCAGGACGGCATCGATTCTCGACGCCGCGCTCCCAGTGTTTGCCAGGTATGGTTTTCACAAGACCACAATGGTGGACATCGCTCGCGCTGCGGGGATTTCGCGTGCATCGCTCTATCTTGCCTTCAACAGCAAGGAAGAGCTCTTTCGAGCCGGGTCGGCGCGAGCTCATCAACAGACGATGTCGAATGTTGAGGACGTGCTTTCCCGCAATGGAGATGTCATCGATCGTATTGCGGACGCCATCTCCGCATTCCAAGAAGGACTGATAGCTCCCTTCAGCAGGAGTGAAAGCGCCAAGGAACTCTTCGATATCAATATGCAATTGGCGGCGGACATAACGACCGACGCCAGATTGAAGCTGCTCAAGCTCCTTTCGGAAGCTCTCGCCGATGCACAGGCTCACGGAGAAATCGACCTAAAGGCGCTAAAGGCCTCACCCATCGACGTTGCCACGCTCATCGCCGCCGCCATGGATGGCATCAAACACACAATCAGTGCCAATGGGCCGTCAGATGACGCCATGAAACTGTTGATGAGGGTTCTAAAGTCGGCGCTCAACTCGGAACGAAGATCATGATCAACGAGCTTTGGCATGACCTGCAGAGCAGGCCCGGCGAAGAATAGATTTGGCCGCCGACGGCGCATTGCATCCGTTGCGGAATGTACAATGACCGCCCTCCGACCGGTCGAGGAGGAAAACACCTTTGAGTCGTGTACCGTGTGGAGGTTGGCAATCAGAAAGTAGCGCAGCGTTTGAAGCGGTTACAGCCGCCGTTTGAGCATTTTTCAGGGCGCAAACGGCCGCCATAAGTTCTCGAATATCCCGGCTATCGCGCCCACATCGCTCCGCCTGCGATACCGGCCGTGGGTTGTCAGTTGATTGGAGAGCGGTCAAGCCGAGAGGCTTATGCCTGTGGAGTCATCGGAGCTCACGATGCCTTGCCGAAGGTTCCTGCGTGCTGGTCCACGGCGATTTAACGAGCTACGCCTCGACATCCCGCCGATTTCGGCCAAGGTGCTCTCGCAAAGGCTTCGTGAACTGGAAAGCCGTGGCGTTATCACACGAACTATCCAGCCAACGACGCCGCCTTCAGTGGAGTACGCCCTTACACCGCTCGGCCAGGAACTGGTGCCAGCGTTGGACGCCATCGTCGAAGTCGGCTACAAACTCAAGGCCGCAGTGCGATAAGGTATCCCGGATCAGCGCGCCTGCTACGCGCGTTTAACCGAGCAGCAACCGCAAAGGAGTCCTGCAATGAGCAAGCGCGAACTGATCGATTGGGGTACCGGCAAACGCTATGCCCGCCGCGACCAAAGAGGCAAGTTTCAGGAAAGCGTTCATGTCTCCGGCTCGTTGTCGGCCGAGCCCGTCGTGACGCCAGGCACAACGCAAAGCTCGGCCAGGGCGATAAGGGCGACCACAAACGCTGAAGTGCGGTGAAGCTCGCCACCTACAACGTCAACGGCATCAATGGTCGCCTCAACGTGCTGCTTCGGTGGCTTGAGGAGGCGAAGCCGGATGTCGTCTGCCTGCAGGAACTGAAAGCGCCCGATGGGAAGTTCCCTCGCCGCGAGATCGAGCGCGCCGGCTATGGCGCCATCTGGCACGGGCAGAAATCCTGGAACGGTGTCGCGATTCTTGCCCGCGACCGGGAACCGCTTGAAACCCGCCGCGGGCTTCCCGGTGATCCAGAGGACAATCACAGCCGCTATATAGAGGCTGCGATCGACGGCATCGTTGTGGGCTGTCTTTACCTTCCAAATGGCAATCCCGCACCCGGTCCGAAGTTCGACTACAAGCTCCGCTGGTTTGAGCGGCTGCAATCCTATGGGGCCGAATTACTCGAACTTGAAGTGCCCATCGCCCTTGTCGGTGACTTCAACGTGATGCCCACCGATCTAGACGTTTACGCGCCGGAACGGTGGCGCGACGACGCGCTATTCCGGCCGGAGGTGCGCGCCGCCTTCGCAGAACTTGTCGCCACTGGATGGACGGATGCAGTCCGGCTGCTGCATCCAGACGAGCCCATCTATACGTTTTGGAAGTATCTGCGAAACGCATTTGCGCGCGATGCGGGCCTTCGCATCGATCACTTTCTGCTCAGCCCTTCCCTGCGGGACCGTCTGACCGCGTCCGGTGTCGACAAGTTTGTGCGCGCCTGGGCGCACACGAGCGACCACGCACCCGTCTGGATTGAACTGGATAACGGATAGCCTTTCCTAAAACAATTATATCTCCGATGCCGGCACGGCTCTCCACCCTGCCCTCGTGAATCCGGAGACGGAGGATGTCAAAGGCGTGACGCAATGCCGGAAGGTGATCGGCGAGTGGGCCCGTCGTGTGTCTAGGCGCGATGCCGCTCGAACGGCGTGGTCCGCAAGTGCCGACAGCGCCTTTCTGGATGCACCAATCTGCGCCTGGACGGACAGGCCCTGGATCATGGCATCGATGAAGCGCGCGAGGGAACTAGCGTCGCGCCCGGCTTCAATTGACCGTCGGAAATACCGCGCTTGATATGCGCCTGGATAGCATCGAGCGTTACCGTAGATTGGCGAGATAACGCGCCACCGGCTTGTTTTCGGTCGCACAGGTCAGCACGGCCGTCGAGACCAGGCGAACGGCCCTGTTTGGTGAATTCTCGTGCCGACTCCCGAAACACCGCGTCAGCAAGGTAAAAGTGAATCCTGGTCTTCAGGTTTGGCCGGAAAGGCATCCAGATTGCCAAGCGGCACGGAATATTCCGAGCCGGAAACATCCAGACGGCCGGGCCGACCCGCAGATGGCTTTTCTTGCCGCTTGACACGCGATTGTCTGTCTGTAATAAACCAATCAGTTAATTAACTGGAAAGTAAAATGCAGGTCCAGACAGACCCGTTAAGCGCAGCCTTTTCTGCCCTCGCCGACCCCACTCGCCGGGCGATCATCGCCCGGCTCGCGGCGGGCGATGCGACGGTGAACGAGCTCGCTGCTCCATTCGACATGAGTTTACCGGCCGTGTCGAAACACTTGAAGGTGCTGGAGCGGGCGGGCCTCATCTCGCGCGGACGGAACGCGCAGTGGCGACCCTGCAAGCTGGAAGCCGGGCCGCTCAAAGAGATTTCCGGCTGGGTAGAACACTATCGCCGGTTCTGGGAAGGCAGCTTCGACCGTCTGGACAGTTACCTAAAGGAAATCCAAGAAAAGGGGAAACGCCATGAATGATGCCGCGACCGCAGGGCAAAGTGATGCCGAACTCATCATCTCCCGCCTTTTTGATGCGCCGCGTGCGCTCGTCTTTGAGGCTTGGACGAATCCGGATCACCTCAACCGCTGGTGCTGTCCGATTGGATTCACCCTGCCCTTTTCGCAGGGCGATATACGCAGCGGCGGCTGGTTCAAGACCTGCATGCGCTCGCCTGAGGGTGAAGACCACTGGCTGAGCGGAACATACCGCGAGGTAAAGCCGCACGAGCGCATCGTCTTCACCCATGCCTGGCACGATGAGACCGGCAAGCCCGGCCAAGAGACCGTGGTGACGATTACACTGAGAGATGAAAACGGCAGGACGCAGCTTACGCTGCACCAGGCCCTCTTCGACTCCAAGGCTTCGCGCGACGGCCACCAGGATGGCTGGAACGCGACGCTGGACAGTTTGGAGACGTATCTTCCAGAGATGGCCGGCTGAGATTATCCAAGGTCGCTGAATCAAGAGGCGAACCTTTGTCGTCAAGCACCGGCAAGGCTCTGTACTTTGCCCTTTCCCTTCAAAACAGGAGGACAGCATGAACCAAAACGCCAAGCCCGCCACGGGCGAAATCGCCCTCACACTCACGCGAATATTCGACGCCTCCCCTGCCCTCGTCTTCAAAGTGTGGACTACACCTGAGCACCTCGCCCGCTGGTGGGGTCCGAAGGACTTCACGGTGCCCTCGGTCAAGGCGGACTTCCGCGAGGGCGGCGCGTGGCGCACTTGCATCCGTTCGCCGGAAGGGCAGGAGTACTGGGCGCATGGCGTCTACCGCGAGATCGCGCCGCCGCACCGCATCGTTTTCACCTTCACCTGGGAGGAGGAGAACGCGACGAACATGGTGACCACCGTGACATTGGAGAAGGTGGAAGCTGGCACGCTGCTCACCTTCCACCAGACAGCTTTTCCGAGTGCCGAAAGCCGCGACGGCCATGCCGAAGGCTGGATGGAGTGCATCGATCGCCTGGAAGCCTACATCGCCGAGCAAGAGGGAGCAGCATGAAAAAGACCTATCACGGAAGCTGCCACTGCGGGGCAGTCCGCTTCGCCGCCAACCTGGATCTCGCGCCGGTGGGCGAGCGGTCAGAGCCACCGCGGCCGGGTATGTGGTGGACCTCCACCTTCCGTTGCAACTGCTCCTCCTGTCTCAAGACGCGATTCTGGAAGGCGTTCGTGCCGCCGGAGGATTTCGAATTGCTTTCGGACAAGGAGGGGCTGACGGAATATCGCTTCGGGGGGAAGCTGATCCGCCACGTCTTCTGCGCGCATTGCGGCGTTCATCCCTTCGCCAGCGCCGATTTCGACGTCATGGGCGGCGCGTTCTATGCGGTGAACATCGTCTGCCTCGATGATGCCACCGACGAGGAACTTGCCAATGCACCCATCATCTTTGAGAACGGCAGGAACGACGCCTGGGACCGGCCGCCGGAGGTAACCTCGCATCTCTAGGCGAACGCGGCGGCATTCCGGGGCTTTCACTTCTTTGGGCGGCTACAGCTCTTATGCAATGTTGGCTACTCCAAGCACGACGCCAGCTGCTGCGCATCCGACGAGAACCGTGACCGGACCGAGCTTAAAGCGAAACACCGCCACAAGGGCGGCCAGCACCAGCGCCGCCGCCGGCAAGTTCAGCGTGGACCACACCGGCATATTGAGATCAAGGCCGAACGATGTAACGGTTCGCACTTCATCGAATACCACATGCAGGCCGAACCACACAGCGAGGTTAAGGATAACGCCCACCACTGCGGCAGTGATTGCCGTCAACGCCGCTGTCGACACCTCGTTATCGCGGAGGCGCTCGATGAAAGGAGCGCCGAGGAATATCCAGAGGAAGCAGGGCGTAAAGGTTACCCATGTCGTCAGAAGCCCGCCCAGCGTGCCCGCCATCAGGGGCGATAACCCGGCCGCGTCACGGAAGGCCCCCATGAAACCCACGAATTGTGTCACCATGATTAACGGGCCGGGCGTGGTCTCCGCCATGCCGAGCCCGGCCAGCATCTCGCCCGGGGCGAGCCAGCCGTAGTTCTGCACCGCCTCTTGGGCCACATACGCCAGAACTGCATAGGCGCCGCCGAAGGTCACGACCGCCATGATGCTGAAAAAGCCCGCGATCTGGGAAAAAACATTGGACGAACCCAATATGGCGAACAGCAGGGCGACCGGAGCCAGCCAGAGAGCGAGGAACACCGCGGAGATGCGAAACGCCCAGGCACGGTCGACTTGGGTGTGGTCGGGCGATTCCGCCCCCAGCAGGGTATCGGCGTCATCGACCTGGACCTTGCCTACCTTGCCATGCCCGCCGTCGCCCCGAAACGCCGGCAGGCCCGCACGCGCACCGAAAAACCCGATCAGGCCGGCAATCAGGATGATCAGTGGGAATGGAACGGCAAAACCGAAGATTGCGACGAACGAAGCAGCGGCGATGGCAATCATTGCGCCGTTCTTTAGAGCCCGCGACCCGATGCGGATGACGGCTTGAATGACAATGGCTAGCACCGCCGCTTTCAGCCCGAAAAACAGTGCCTCGACCGGTCCGACATTACCGTAAAGCGCGTAAATCCAGCTGAGTGCCATGATCGCCACAACGCCTGGCAGCACGAACAGGAGGCCCGCGATGATTCCGCCCAGCGTGCGGTGCATCAGCCAGCCGATATAGACAGCCAGTTGCATCGCCTCCGGCCCAGGCAGCAGCATGCAGTAATTGAGCGCGTGCAGAAACCGCTTCTCGCCCAGCCATCGCTGCTCTTCGACAAGAATGCGGTGCATGAGCGCGATCTGGCCGGCCGGGCCACCAAAGCTCAGCAGGCCGATGCGCGCCCAGATGCGGGTGCCCTCGGCGAGAGTGGGGTATCCACGGTCCTGCATCATTCTGCTTTCGGTTTGTTGGTGGGCCAGTTGTGGGTCTCGTCGGTTGCATCCCGCGCCCATCGATAGAAGGCGTCATAGAGCAGCATGCCGGCTTCGAGCTGCTGTAGATCGTCGGAATACATCCGCGACAGGCCGAGCGATGCCGCCAACAATCCTGCCGCCTCGGGCGCGAGGTCGAGCCGGGCGGTATCCGCGCCGCGGACGATAGACGCAAGCCGGTCGAGGGCGGGGATGGTCAAGCCGAACTCGGCCAGCATAACGTCGAAGGTACACAGTTCGCCTCGGTGGCTCCAGAACACATCCTCAATATCGAAGGGGGACGCATTGTAGCGTTCGGCGACACCCACCACTTCGGCGGGCGCCACGAACAGGATGATCGCGCGGGGGTCGAGAAAGCGGCGGATTAACCAGGGACAGGCGATGCGGTCGATCTTCGGGCGCGATCGCGTGACCCAGATGGTACGGCCCTGGGCATCGCGTGCGGGCAGTTTTTCTGGATCGATCAACGGCAGCCCGGCCGCGCGCCAGGCCTCGAACCCGCCGTCGAGATATTCCGAGGAGCAGCCCTCGGCGCGAAGCAAAGCGGCTGTGCCCTGGCTGCGTCGATGGCCGGCCTGACAGACGGCGATCGATGACTGTCCACCGAGCTGCGGTGCAAGGGCAGCGAGCGCCTGATCGTCGATCCTGGTTGCACCGGGCAAAAGCCGCGGATCGGCGGCAAAATCTTCCTCCGACCGCACGTCCAGCAGGAGCGGCGAGCGTGGGGTTCCGATAATACGGGTGAGCTTGTCGAACGTAATCGCGTTGGGCGCAGGCATGAGCGTTCCTCCGTCGCCGGGGTTGGATGTGGAACGCGATCTTTGGCTGGCGCCTCGTGGGGAGCTCGCAATCCCCATGATCTTAGATACGAAAGACGGGGCAGCGGCGTCAAGAACTTAGACGCAGAGCAATCATTATTGAATCTGAAGACTGCCCTGGCAGCGACGAACGGGGGCTCACCAAATCGAATTGTCTTCTCACAAAGCGCTGGTCGATCTGTCGATCCGCCCTGGTTTGCCGGCGCAATGGCGGCGCAGCATGTGGAAGAGGTCTACGCTGCTGCTGATCGTGCGTTTGACGGCCCGTTCTGTTGATAGGTCCGCTTGGAGCGCTACCGGGTATAACAAGCTGGTGAACGATCAGAGGTCAGCAGGAAGACCCATTCAGCAGTGTGCCCCCGTCATGTCATTTTCCAGGAGACGGGCAATTATGCCTTACGCGTTTTGGCGTGAATAGTCCTCCTCCAATCATCTGCCGATATAGGCGGCAAGTTCGTCGGGTGTTCCATTTGGAAATGCCTGTTTCAGAAAATCCAGGAACGCGGAAACGCGTGCGCTGAGTAATCGGCGGGATGGATATAACGTCCACAAAGCGATTTCGGGACCGTCAATCTCGCCCCATTGCACCAGTGTGCCGTCAGCCAAGTCGTGGGCTACCAGAGAGATGGGAAGGCGTCCTGCACCCACACCGGATCGCACCGCATCCCGGACCATGATGAGCGTTGATAGGATGAGGACAGGTTCGATCTTCATCGTTGACCGGCCAGAGGGGGTCTTTACGTGCCATGTTTGCCATTCACCAGCCCCCCGGGCAACGCCAGGGGCTGCGCGGTCGCCGGTCGACCGAGGAAGGTCAGGGCTTGCCACCACGACGAGCCGGTCGCGGAGAAACGCGCGTCCGACCAGGCTTTCGTCGGGATCTGGATTGACCCGGATGACCAGATCGTAGCCTTCCTCGATCATGTCCATAGGCCGATCCTCAGTCGTGACCTCCAGCCTGACCTCCGGATATTTGAGGGCAAATCCCGCAGCAATCTTACCCATCGCGCTATGGGAGAAAAGCACCGGCGCGCTGATGCGCAACTTGCCCTTAGGGGTGTGACCACCGGATGCAATCGCCGAAGCCGCCTCGTCGAGTTCAGCGAGCAACCTCCCTGTCCGCTCGTATAGCGCTCGTCCTTCTTCAGTGAGCTTGAGGTTCCGCGCACCTCGTTCAAACAGCCGAACGTCAAGGCTGCTTTCCAATTCTGCAACACGCCGGGATAGCGTGGCTTTCGGTCTGCCGGTCGCTCTTGCGGCTTTGCCGAAGCCGCTATGGCGGGCCACAAGATTAAAATCAGCAAGTGCGAGAAGATCCATATGTGTTCCACCTGTGAGACGCTGAGTCTAAAATATCTGTCTATCGAACTGTCAATGGACCACACATATTGGACATGTCAAGAAATACAGCTGGAGAAATACCATGACTATTCTCGTTACCGGCGCCACAGGCAATATTGGCCGCCAAGTTGTCGAACACCTCGTCAAGCAGGGCGCTGACGTGCGTGCCATTGCCCGCGATCCCTCGAAAGCGAACTTCCCGGCGAACACATCCGTCGTGCAGGGCGACTTCCTCGACGTCGATTCGCTGCGCAACGCCATGTCCGGCGTTTCCGCTCTTTTCCTTTTGAAGGCCGTAGTTCCTGACGAATTTACTCAAGCCTTGATAGCGCTCAACGTCGCGCGCTCGGCTGGCATTGAGCGGATCGTCTATCTGTCGGTAATTCACGCCGACATCTACGTGAACGTACCGCATTTCGCTGGCAAGTTCAGCGTGGAGCGGATGATTGAGCAGATGGACTTCAAGGCAACGATCTTGCGCCCGGCCTACTTCATACAGAACGATCTGATGGTTAAAGACGTCATCACCGGCTACGGCGTCTACACAATGCCGATCGGCGCCAAGGGCCTGGCGATGATCGATACCCGTGATATTGCCGAAATCGCCGCCCACGAGCTTCTGCGCCGTGAACAGGCTCCAGAGCCGCTCCCGATCAACCGGATCAACCTTGTAGGACCAGAAGTACTGACCGGAACGGATATTGCTTCCATTTGGTCAGACGTCCTTGCTCGCCCAATCAACTACGGCGGCGACAACACCGAAGGCTTTGAACAAAACCTAAAACAGTTCGTACCAGCCTGGATGGCTTACGACATGCGTCTGATGGGTGAACGCTTCTTAAAAGATGGGATGCTGCCTGACGCCGGCGATGTCGATCGCTTGACCCAGCTTCTTGGTCGGCCACTTCGCAAATATCGCGACTTCGCCTTGGAAACTGTTGCTTCCGCCTGAAGGAGCAATGGCTACCCTCGATCTGTTAACCCACTCACGTCGGACAATCGAAGGACGGATGGTCAGGAGGCTTTCCGACATGCACATGAGAATTTGTCTGCATAGCTCTATCTGCGCGACCACGCCGCCTCCTGCTTCCGCTTCTTTGCTCGCGCTGTCGGCGGACCGGATATAGCCCTGCGCCGTCCAGAGACTCCTCGAGATACTCGCAGATCACCCGTACTGACACCGGATCCTTTCCATATTTGGCGACAGCCGTCACGATGGCGTCATCCTCGGTCAAATTTACCAATCAATTGTGCTTAAAAAATACCGCATTCACCTGACCGGCGCATTCATCCATTCCTACTTTGCCGCGGAAAACGATTGCATTTCGCATGACCGACAGTATAAAAAACCACTTGTGGAGTGCAATCGGTTTTTGCGGTGGGGCAATGATGCTGCAAAACAAGGTGGCGATCGTCTATGGCGGCGGCGGCGCAATAGGTGGGGCAGTTGCTCGTGCCTTCGCGAGGGAAGGAGCTGAACTTTTCCTCGCCGGCCGAACAAAGGAAAAGCTGGATGCGGTGGCGAATGACATTTGTAGCGCAGGCGGACGCGCCGAGATTTCCGTCATTGACGCCCTCAATGAGCGGGATGTTGCCCAGCATTCAGCGGAGGTTTCTGCAAAGGCGGGCGGGATTGACATTGCATTCAACGCCCTCGGCATAAAACATGTGCAGGGCATCCCGCTTTCCGAGCTGTCGGCGGCAGATTTCCTTCATCCGATCACGGCCTATGCGACGGCATACTTCATCACCGCCCGCGCCGTGACGCCGTACATGGCGTCTCGGGGTTCGGGCGTTATTATGATGCTATCGACGCCAGGCGCTCGAATGCCGGGAACGGGATTTCTCGGCTACGGGGTTTCGTGCGCTGCAACGGAAGGCATGACGCGGTTGCTGGCTGCGGAACTCGCCCCCGCCGGCGTCCGGGTCGTGTGCATACGATCGCACGCCATTCCAGAAGCGTCGGCCATGGGTTCACACTCCCGCGATGTGTTCGAGCCTGTCGCCCGAAGCGCAGGCGTCAGCCTCGATGAGCTGATGGAGGGGGCAGCGGCAGGGACACTGCTAAAGCGGCTTCCCACGCTCGATCAGGTGGCAAGTGCCGCCGTGTTCGCTGCCTCGGCGCAGGCGGCCTCAATGACTGGGACCGTCATTAATCTCACCTGCGGCGCGGTTGTAGACTAGATTCAATCCTAGTCCCAGCTTGTCACGGTCGACATCGAGGGAATGCAACTCCCTTAGGTAGGGCGTGATGCAGCAAGAAGGAGAAACGGCGGTCGACGCCGCTCCTGCTCAAGCTCTGGACGAACGGCGAGGGCCGGCACAACTGGTCCAGGCTCCTCCAGGCGATCAATCCGGAACCCCCGCGCGATGAGCGTATTCACGTAGGTGGCCACGGTTCTATGATATTTGATCACCCCATCAACAAACCACTTTGTATCCCGCTGGCCTTCTTCACTGTAATTGTCTAGTGGCCAGTGTAGGAGATCGTCGCCATCGCGTACCCAGCCGACGGGGTTTGCGGTGACAAGTGGATGTTCGATGGAGAAAACGAATTGCCCTGCGGGCTTTAGGGACTCGAAAATTTGGTGAACTACCTTGGCGTAGCTCTCCACGTAGTGCAGGGCCAATGATGAAACCACAACATCCACCGACTGACGGCGAGGTACAAAGCTCTCAATGGATGATTCCAGATAGGTAATTCCAGGGTCATCTGTGAGCCGCGTTGCTTCTTCGAGCATCCTCTTTGAAATATCCACTGCTGTTACAGATTCCGCGCCGCAAGAACGTGCATAACGCGCGAAATCACCAAATCCGCATCCAAGATCGAGAACGTCTCGCCCTTTAAGATTCGGCAACAGAGACCGAAGCGCCGGCACCTCAACCGCACCATTTAGCCCTGTATCGCTCTGTCTCAACGTTCGGTAGTCGTTAAAAAACCGAACGTCATCATAGATATTCTGTGGATCCGCCTCATTATTTATGCGCATCTTTTCACACCTCGTCAGGGAATATGAGTCTTTTTCAATACGACCTTCTCCCGGGCGGTCGATAACTTTTCAGGGCTCGTTCACACATACAAGCTTTCAGTACATCGGTGGCCTAGAGTCTACGCGCCGGCCACTGCAAGTGCCGAGCGCGCGTCAGGCCAGCAGCATTGCGCTTCCGATGAGGGTAGTCACTCCTCATCCGCCGCTTCACGAATGATGAGCGCCACGGCAAGGTTAATGAAGGAGCGGAGATCAGCGAGTCCCCTGCCGGGGTCATGGTCGGAAGGCACTTTTTATCGCAGGAGGCCCTGGATCTTCTCGCTGCGCTAGTTTTCGTCATCTCCGGCTCCCTTGGCAAGGACATGGGACCAATTTTGAGCGCCATTATGATTTCTCAACTCGGCCGCTTCTGTTTTCCTCCGCGAACCTCTGTTTCGAGCGCGCTTAGTTTTGGTTCCCAGAACGAGCGAAAGCGGTCAAGCCAGGTATCTATCTCCTGCAATGGCTGAATATCGATCGAGTAGACGCGACGCTGCCCATCAACACGCACGCGAGCGAAACCGCTATCTCTCAGAACACGGAGATGCTGCGAAACGGCCGCTTGCGTAATGCCGAAGTCGTGTTGGATGACCTTGACGACATCACCGGAGCGATGCTCGCTTTCCGCAAGCAACTCCAGAATGCGACGCCGCACCGGATCGCCGAGAACATCGAAGGCGTGCATTCAACCCTGCTCCGATTCCTCGCCTATGTAGAATGCCCTTGTCAGTTTCGCTGCTGCATCCGCCTGCGCCGGGCTCTCCCCGCCTGCGACCGCCGCTCGCCGCCAGTCTTCGCTGACGCTAGCAATTAGAGCTTTGCCTTCGGCAGAGGACGTGAAAGCGTCTTCATCGAAGCACTCGAAACCAGTGTCCGAAAGATGAACTGCCAGGCTGACCAGGCCCAAGTCCCAGCCAACACCGGGCGCACCCGGCCCATACTTCTGCCAGTGATCGTTCACTGGGCAGATGTGGGATAGCGAGAGCCGGCACCACGTTTCCCCCTCTGGAGCAATGCGCGCCTCGATCCAACTCGTTTCCCCTCCAAACGCCCATGTCGTGGCGAAGAAACGCGGCGGTACGCAGTCGGTGATAATGCCGCCGGCGCTGCCCTCTAATTGCCACCGTCCTCCGAGTTTCAACTCACCGCCAATGGGCAGGAACCACCGAGATAATCGCTCCGGATTCGTTATGGCATCCCAAAGATCGTCGGTCGTTGCGTCATAAGACCGTTCCAACGTGACATTGCGAGCGGGCTTGCCGTCTCGCTCGAGTTCCGAGACGATCCGCGTGACCGCTCCCAGATGATCTTCGAATTCGAACCGCATCAGCTACCCTTTGTAGAAGATTTCACTTATATAAGTGTATACTTGCATAAACCGTTCTGTCAAGTAAGCCGCCGTCTTCTACCTGGATCGCCTATGGAACTTAAAAGCTGGCCTAGCAGGATATTTAAAAAGGCATGGCTCACGCTCGTGATCTTTCTCTAATTAAACGCTTCCCCAGATTCACTAAATCAATTTCCAGGACTGCATCGTCCTTCAAATTCGCTATAAGACATTCGCTCGAAAAAATTAGGAGAAATCATGGAAACCGTGGAAATCAGCAACCGAAGCGACTTCGCTCTATGGGCGATCCAGCGCGCGCAGGAGATCGTGACGGCAGAAGGTGCCGCCTTCGCAATGGCTGCTCGTGACATGAATGAGGGCCGGCTGACTGAGACCGCAGCCGCGCTCGGCAAAGCGATCAGTGAGGCCATGCTCGAAGTCTTCGATGGCCTGATCGGCGAATGAATTTCAGGGAGCAAGGGACCAGAAGAAGATGTTGCCCCTGGCGGATGTGAAAATTGGTAAGACGGCCCTCTGCAAAGCACGCAAATCGGAAGGAACATGAAATGGCGGTGACCGCGCTCATCATTATCGATATGCAGATGGACATGCAGCATCGGATGGAAGCGGGGCGAGATCATGTTAATCCGGAGGCTCCCGCACGCATTGCTGATCTCACAGCAGCTTTTCGCCGTAAGGGACTGCGCGTTCTTCATATAAGACACGCCGATGAAAACCCTGCTTCGCCGTTTCATCCGGAAGCACCGGGATATCGCGCGATGCCATGTGCAGAGAGCCTTGATAGCGAACCCGTTTTTGTTAAGAGAACTTCATCGGGCTTTGCGTCCACGGACTTGGCCGATTATCTGCGCGAAAACGACATTGATGATCTGGTAGTCACCGGGGCTGTCGCCGGGTTCTGTGTTAACTCGACAGTTCGCGCCGGCTCCGATCTCGGGTTCAATATGACTGTCGTGCGAGATGCCGTGCTCGGGTTCGATATGCCTTCTGCTGGTCTGTCCGCCCGCGCGATCTTCGATGTGACGATGGCACACCTCGAATCCGATTTCGCCAGGGTTGCGGATGCGGCCTTTCTGTTGCCCGACTAAGCCGAAGCATTTGCCGACCTATACAAATCCATTCTCTCTTCGTTCTTGAACGTCGGACAAACGCACTACTTTTGTGTCGTGATACCAGAATGGATTAGGGTCCGGCCTTCAGTCAGGGAAGCGGGTTGGCTATGTCAGTATGTCGGGCGTTTTCAAGAATATAGAGAGCAAGAAATACAATCAGATTGCCGAACGGTCAGCGGCTGCTCTCGCGCACGATGAGCTGGGGCTCTATGGTGACATGGTGCAAATCCGGCTTGTCATCGATGAGGTCGAGGATTAGCTGTCCCGTGCGCTCGCCGATCTGCCGGGCCTGGGCGTTGATGGTCGTCAGCGCCGGCACGCTGATGCCGCCGATCTCGTAATCGCCGAAACCGCCAATGGCGATGCGCGCCGGCACCGGTACGCCACGACGCTGGCATTCCGTCAGCGCCCCGAAAGCCGAGAGGTCCGAGACGCAGATCACGGCCTCCGTATCAGGGTATTCGGCAAGCAGCCGCGCCATGGCGTTCGCGCCTTCCCGCATCGAGATCGGCGGCGCGCCTGCATCGATCAGCCGCGAGGCATCGAGCCCGTGATCACTGAGCGCCGCGATGAAGCCGAGCCGTCGATCGCTGCCGCGTGTGTCCCGGCTCGCATCGCCCCCGATAAAGGCGATGCGGGTGTAGCCGGCCGCCACGAAATGATCGACCATGCTGCGCACGGCATCGGCGTTGGAAAAACCGACGAAATGGCCGATCGGCTCGGCGGGAACGTCCCAAGTCTCGATGACGGGCACATTGGCATTTTCGAGCAGTTTTCGCGCACGCGGCGTGTGTTTGCCACCGGTGACGACAATGGCCTGCGGCTTGCGGCGGAGGAACTGCTCGATCAGCCGCTCCTCCTCCTCCGTGTCGTAATTCGTGTAGCCGAGCAGGATCTGGAACCCGTGCGCGCTCAGCAATTCGGAAAGACCTCTCACGGTATCGGCAAAGTTCGCATTGTTGATGGAAGGGATGGTGACGGCGATGAAGCCCGTCTTCTGCGAACGCAGGTTCGACGCGGTCGAATCGAAGACGTAGCCGAGATCCTCCGCCGCCTTCAGGATCGCATCGCGCGTATCCTTGTTGATGAGACTGCCGGATTTAAATGCGCGCGACACCGTCATAGGGGAAACGCCTGTCTTCCGGGCGATATCCGCCATCGTCGGTGCCTTGTCGTTCCGCATTCCCTAGCCTCGTTATCGTTATCACACCGTAGCGCAGCGGTGCTCTATCCCACAAGTGGAGCGATCGTGGGCCGCTCTTATATCCCCATGCGCAAAATCGGCGGCTCAGGTCTCCTCCGCGTCGATCGCCTTCAGTGCAGCGCGGGCGACCTGCTCGTCCTGCTCCCCCGATCCCGAGCCGACGCCGATGCCGCCGAGGAGCACGCCCCCAAGGCGGATCGGCAGGCCGCCGCGCAACCCGGTAATTTCTCCCCCGGTCGCAGCAGCAACAGCGGGGCGCACGGCTTCCGGCACGCTGTCGCTCGGCGCGTCGGTGGAGGCGGCGGTGCGGGCCTTGGCGGTCGCGCTCCTCAACGAGAGGTAGCGCGCGCCGGCCATGCGGAAGGCGGCGAGCGCCACACCGCTCGCATCGACGATGACAATGCATTGCGGCTGGCCCATCGCCTTCGCCGCGAAGATTGCCGCCGCCAGCATGGCGAAGACGCTCATCCGTCAGCCGGGCGGTCTTTTCCACGAAGGTCATTACGCCCCCACCGGCGGTCGGCTTCCGCCGCGAATGGCGAGCGAGACGGCATAGACGGAGCTGGTCGCAGTGATGAAGAGACGATGGCGATGGCGCCCGCCGAAGCAGATGTTGGAAACAGTTTCCGGCACGAAGATTTTCCCGAGCCTGCGACCGTCGGGCGCGATGCAGTGCACGCCGTCGCCAGCCGAGGACCAGAGATTGCCCGCCGCATCGACGCGCATGCCGTCTGCCCAGCCGGGGGAAATGGTGTGGAAGACCGCCCCGCCCACCAGCGTCCAGTCCGCAGCGACATCAAAGGCGCGGATATGGCGCGGATCGTTGGAGAACATGCGGCCGGTATCCGCCACATAAAGGCGCTTTTCATCTGGGCTGAAGGCCAAGCCGTTCGGGCAGTGGAAATCGGTGAGCACGGCGCGGGCATGGCCGGAATGCGGATCGACGCGATAGACGTTGCAGGGTAGTTCCTGCTCGCTGCGGGTGCCCTCGTAGTCCGAGACGATGCCATAATGCGGATCGCTGAACCAGATCGCGCCGTCGGAGGTGACGACCACGTCGTTCGGTGAATTCAACCGCTTGCCGTCGTAGCGGTCGGCGATGACGGTGACGGAGCCGTCGTGCTCGGTGCGGGTAACGCGGCGCGTGCCGTGTTCGCACGTTACCAGCCGGCCTTCCCGGTCGCGCGTGTTGCCATTGGCGAAATTGGAAGGCTCGCGGAAGATACTGATGCCGAGCGCCGGACTCCAGCGCAGGATGCGGTTGCTCGGAATATCGGAGAACAGGAGGCAATCGTGGTCGCCAAACCAGACAGGTCCTTCGGCCCAGTCGAACCCGCCAGCCAGCTTCTTCAGCGGGGCGTTACCCAGCACGAAGCGCGAGAATTCCGGCTCTTCTGCTTCAAAAAACGACATTCCGCTCCCTCCTTTCAAAACAAGCGCGGTGCATACCGGCCGCGCCAGAGACGGTGCAAGCACCGCACCCGGCACGCCGGGAGGAAGGCTTATTTACCCCAGATCTTTTTGTATTCGTCACGGTAACCGTTGTCCGGGTCGAAGGTGTTTTTCGGCCCGCCATCGAACTCGACATTGTCGGCCGTCACGACATGGAGCGGCGAGACGTAGCCGGACCACTTCTCACCAGAAAAGGCACGGTTCAATTCATCGACGAGTTGCCAGCCCTGCAGGTTCAACGGCTCGGCAACCGTCACCGACTGGTACTGCTTGGTACGGATGCGCTGGTAGGCGCTTTGCGAACCGTCGCCAGCCGCCACGCTTTTCGGTGCGCCTTCGCCCGCAATGCCAGCCGCCGAGAGCGACGGGCCCATGAAGTCGAAATAGATGTCGTTGATCGCCAGCGAATGGGTCCACCGGTCGCCGTATTTCTGCAGGAGCGTGGTGGTGAGCTGCGGCATGCGTTGCGAGGTCTCGGCAATCGGCGTATCGACATATTCCAGCACCGTACCGCCGAGCGCCTCGATCTCGGCTTTCATCTTGTCAGCCTTTGCGATGGCGATGGCATATGTGGAATCGGTGAAGATGACCACGCCCGGCTTGCCGCCGGCATCGACGAAGGCGTAGTCGGCCGCCGACTTGGAGACCTCCATCGCGTCCGTCGTCACGTTGGCGAAGACGCCGACGTCGTCGACCGGGCCGACCGCCGGCGCAGCGTGCCAGGCAACCATCGGAATGCCCGCCTTCTTGGCATCTTCCATGGCTGGCTTCTGCTCGACGGCGTCGAAGCCTGCGATGATGATGCCGCCCGGCTTCAGCGTCAGCGCCTGGCCGAAGGAAGCGGTGCGGCCCTCGATGGAACCGGCGCCGTCGACCACGGTCACGGTCCAGCCGATGGCGGCGGCCGCCTCTTCGATGCCGTTGACGACGCCGAGGATACCGCCGTTCTTCATGTCGGCCGCCACAACGACAACGCTCTTGCCATTCGCAGCCTTGGGGCCGCTCGTCGGGCCGTCCCACTTGTCGACCTTGCCGGCATATTTCTCGACGACGGCCTTGGCGTCGGCGATGGCGTCCGCGAAGGCGGGACCGGCGAGCGCCAAGGCCAGCATGGCGGCTGTAGTTGTTGCGAGGAAATGTCTGCGTTTCATTGATGGTGTCCTCCCTTTGGACGTGAGAATGCGGTGGAATGCGAAGTCAGGACGCTGCCTTGCCCGGCGCAGTCTTGGGACGGTTGGCGTCGGCTGCGCCGCGGCGGCGCTGGGCGTAGCCGGCAATGCCGATGGCGACGAGCAGGGTGACGCCATTGAACAGCGGCTCGACGAAGAAGGAGCCACCGAACTGCTGGATGCCAGCGATGCCAACGGCAAGGATGATGACGCCGATCATTGTGCCCCAGACATTGACGCGGCCGGGCTTGATAGTGGTGGAGCCGAGGAACGCGCCAACGAGCGCGGGGAGCAGGTATTCGAGGCCGACGCTCGCCTGCCCGATGCGCAGCCGCGAGGCGAGCAGCACGCCGGCGACGGCGGAGAGTACGCCCGAAACGATGAAAGCGCCGATGACGAAGCGGCGGACGGGAATGCCGTTGAGCGCCGCGGCTTTGGGATTTGCGCCGATGGCATAGACGTAGCGGCCGATCGGCAGGTATTCCAGCACGATCCACATGACCAGCGCCAGCGCCAGCACATAGAAGCCGGTGATCGGCAGGCCGAACAGCATGGTGCCGTTGAGCGCGAGAAACCCGTCCGGCAGCACGCCGACGACCTGCCGGCCGCCGGTGTGCCAGAGCGCGACGGCATAGATGACGGTGCCCGTGCCGAGCGTCGCGATGAAGCTGTCGATCTTGGCGACTTCCACCAGCAGGCCGTTCAGGAGGCCGGTGAGCGCGCCAAGCACGAGCACGATGGCGACCGCGATCGGCCAGGGCAGGCCGAGCGTGGTCTGCAGGCTGATCGCGAGAATGTGCCAGAGCACGATGCCGTAGCCGATGGTGAGGTCGATGCGCCCGCAGGCCATCGGGATCATCGCGGCCAGCGACAGGATGGCGATGATCGTTTTGTTGGCGATGATCGAGCGCAGGTTGAGCAGCGTAGGGAACGTGTCCGACAAAAGGACCGAGAAGACGAGGATGAGCAGCACCGTCAGGATCACAAGGCCGTAGACGGGCAGGAGCCGCTTCAGCCGCTCACCGGCCGAAAGGCCTTTCAGCTCCGCTGGCGTCGGCTCAAGGGCAGCGGACTGGATGGATTGCATGGTCTTTCTCCCGGGATCAGGCCGCTTCGGAAGCGGAGGCCGCCGAAATGACAGCGGATGTGGTGAGATCGGCGCCGGAAAGCTCGCGGACGATGCGTCCGCGCGAAAACACCAGCGCCCGATGGCAGATATGGGCGATCTCCTCGAAGTCCGTGGAGATCACGAGAACTGCAAGCCCCTCCTCCACCGCCTCGGCGATGAGGCGGTAGATGTCAGCCTTGGCGCCTACGTCGACGCCCGCGGTCGGATCTTCGGCAATCAGCAGCTTGCGGCCGGTCGCGATCCAGCGCCCGACCACCACCTTCTGCTGGTTGCCGCCGGACAGCGCCTCGATGGCGAGCGACTGGTCGTTGGGGCGCAGGCCCACCTTCTCGCCGAGGGCGAAAGCCTTTTCGGCCTCCTCCGCCGGCGAGAGGAAGGCGAAGAGCCCGCGGCCGGAGGCGCCGGGATTGAGGAAGGTGTTTTCCCGCAAGGAAAGCGACATGGCGACGGATTCCTCCGTGCGGTCGCGGGCGATGAGGCCGATACCTGAGGCGATCGCCGTTTCGGGACTGGCGAGGTCCGGGCGCGCGCCGCGGATCGTCACGTCTCCCGTCGCGGGCTCCGCCCCGAAAAGGGCGCGGCCGATTAGCTCCTGCCCCGCGCCGCGCAGGCCGACCAGACCGAGAAGCTCCCCCTGCTTCAGTTCGAAAGAGACGGGGCCGGTGGCGCGGCAGGCGAGATCGCGCACCGACACCAGCGTCTCGCCAGGCACCGAATGCGCCTTGGCGAAGAGCTGGCTCGCCTTGTCACCGATGATCATGCGGATGAGCTCATTCGGATTGGTGTCCTTCACCGCCGTTTCGCCAACGAGATGGCCATCGCGCAGCACGGCGACCCGGTCGGCGACGCGGAAGATCTCATCGAGGCGGTGCGAGACGTAGATCATCGCCACGCCCCGCTCCTTTAGCGGGCGGATGGCATCGAACAGGCGCTCCACCTCGTCTGCCGGAAGGCTGGCGGTGGGCTCGTCGAGAACCAGCACGTCCGCCTCCACGGCGAGCGCGCGGGCGATGGCGACCAGCGACTTTTCCGTGCGCGTCAGACTCTGCACGCGGGTCGAAGGATCGAAATCGCAGCCTACCAGTTTCAGCGCCTCGGTGGTGCGCCGCGCCGTCGCGGCCCAGTCGATCAGGTTGAGGCGCATGGAAAAGCCCTGCGCCAGGCCCACATTCTCCGCCACCGTCATCCATTCGATGAGGCCGAGATCCTGATGGATGAAGGCGACCGGCTGGCGCTCGTTCGGCTTTGGCGGACGATGATGGTAGGGTTCGCCACGAAAGAGGATGTCGCCGCCATCCGGCCGGTAGATGCCGGCGAGCGTCTTGATGAGGGTCGACTTGCCTGCGCCGTTCTCGCCGAGCAGCGCGAGGATCTCGCCGCGCTTCAAGTCGAGGGAGACGCCCGTCAACGCCTTCGTGCCACCGAACTCCTTCGCGACCGCACGAAATTCCAGAAGTTTTTCCGTGATCACCGCTCCTCCCAAAGCCTGCGATCTCAACCTATGGTATCGTTAACATAACTGTCAAGTCCCTCCTCAAGGCTACCGTTCGCCACCTGCACGTTTTTAAAAATGGCACTGGACAATTCGGCACCAAAAGCTATGTTATCGATAACAAATTTACAGCACAGGATACATCGTGAGCAAGATCGAGATACTGCAGGTCGGCCCTTACCCTTTGTGGGACGAGGAGCGGCTGAACGCCAATTTCACGATACACCGCTATTTCGAGACGGCGGACAAGGCGGCATTCCTGGCGGAGCATGGCGCCAACATCCGCGGGATCGCAACGCGCGGCGAGCTTGGCGCGAACCAGACGCTGATCGAGGCACTGCCGAAGCTGGAAGTCATCTCCGTCTATGGCGTCGGCTTCGACGCGGTGGACCTTGGCGCGGCCCGCGACCGCGGCATCCGCGTCACCAACACGCCTGATGTGCTGACCAAGGACGTCGCTGACCTCGGTGTGACGATGATGCTGGCGCAGGCGCGCGGCGTCATTGGCGGGGAGAGTTGGGTGAAGAGCGGCGACTGGGCGAAGAAGGGTCTTTACCCGCTGAAGAGCCGCGTGCACGGCAAGCGCGCCGGCATTCTCGGTCTTGGGCGCATCGGCTATGAGGTGGCAAAGCGCCTTGCCGGCTTCGACATGGACATCGCCTATAGCGATATGGGGCCGAAGGATTTTGCCGGGGACTGGGCCTTCGTCGCCGACCCTGCCGAACTTGCCGAACGCTCGGACTTCCTCTTCGTCACACTCGCTGCCTCCGCCGAGACGCGTCACATCGTCGGCCGTAAGGTCATTGAGGCGCTGGGGCCGGAAGGCATGCTGATCAACATCTCGCGCGCCTCCAACATCGACGAGGCGGCGCTTCTCGATGCGCTCGAAAGCAAGGCGCTCGGTTCCGCCGCGCTCGATGTCTTCGAGGGCGAGCCGAACCTCAACCCCCGCTTCCTCGCGCTCGAGAACGTGCTGTTGCAGCCGCATATGGCCTCCGGCACGGTGGAGACCCGCAAGGCTATGGGCCAGCTCGTCTTCGACAACCTGTCAGCCCATTTCGAAGGCCGCCCACTGCCCACCCCGGTTCTGTGAGGACAACCCGATGAAAGCCATCGTCATTCATGCGGCGAAAGACCTGCGCGTCGAGCACTGCACCGTCGAGACTCCCGGGCCCGGCGAGGTGGAGATTCGTCTCGCCACGGGCGGTATCTGCGGATCGGACCTGCACTATTATAATCACGGCGGCTTCGGCACGGTGCGCCTGAAGCAGCCGATGATCCTCGGCCATGAGGTTTCTGGCCATGTCGCGGCGCTCGGCGAGGGCGTGTCCGATCTCGCAGTCGGCGATCTCGTCGCCGTATCGCCTTCGCGTCCCTGCGGCTCTTGCGAGTATTGCCACAAGGGCCTGCCCAACCATTGCTTCAACATGCGCTTCTACGGCTCGGCCATGCCCTTCCCGCATATCCAGGGTGCCTTCCGCGAGCGGCTCGTTGCCAAGGCCAGCCAGTGCGTGAAGGCCAACGGCCTTTCGGCGGGCGAAGCGGCGATGGCCGAACCCCTGTCGGTGACGCTGCACGCCACGCGCCGGGCCGGCGAGATGCTGGGCAAGCGCGTGCTCGTCACCGGCTGCGGGCCGATCGGTACGCTATCTATCCTTTCGGCCCGCCGGGCGGGCGCGGCGGAAATCGTCGCGGCCGACATTTCGGAAAAGGCGCTCGGATTTGCTCACGCAATCGGCGCTGACCGCACGATCAACCTTTCGGAAGACCAGGACGGTCTCGCTTCGTTCAGCCACAACAAGGGATATTTCGACGTTCTATATGAATGCTCGGGCGCTCAACCTGCGCTCGTCGCCGGTATCCAGGCGTTACGCCCGCGCGGCGTGATCATCCAGCTCGGACTTGGCGGCGAGATGAGCCTGCCAATGATGGCGATCACCGCCAAGGAACTGGACCTGCGCGGCTCCTTCCGCTTCCATGAAGAATTTGCGGTGGCGGTAAAACTGATGCAGGGCGGTCTCATTGACGTCAAGCCGCTGATCACCCACACACTGCCGCTCGCCGATGCGCTCAACGCATTCGAGATCGCCTCCGACAAGGGGCAATCGATGAAGACCCAGATTGCGTTTGTCTAAAGCATTCGCACGACATGTGAAGCGGCTTTCTGTCCGCCATCGCTATAACCAAGAGACAAAGGGCACATGAGCATCCAACTCTTCGATCTTACGGGCAAGCGGGCCCTCATCACCGGCTCTTCGCAGGGCATCGGCTATGCCTTGGCAAAGGGTCTCGCCGAGGCAGGCGCCGAGATCATTCTCAACGGACGCGACGTGGTCAAGCTGAAAGCGGCTGCAGAAAGCCTCGGCGCAAAAAACACACTCGCCTTCGATGCCACTGACCATGCGACCGTGCGCAACGCGATCGACACCTTCGAGGCCGAGCTCGGCGCCATCGACATCCTCGTCAACAATGCCGGCATGCAGCACCGCGCGCCGCTCGAGGACTTTGCCGCCGATGCCTTCGAGCGCATTTTGAAGACAAACATCTCCTCCGTTTTCAACGTCGGGCAAGCAGCCGCCCGCCACATGATCAAGCGCGGTGCAGGAAAGATCATCAACATCGCCAGCGTCCAAACTGCTCTCGCCCGCCCCGGCATCGCGCCCTATACCGCGACAAAGGGTGCCGTCGCCAATCTCACCAAGGGCATGGCCACCGACTGGGCCAAATACGGCCTACAATGCAACGCCCTTGCGCCCGGCTACTTCGACACACCGCTCAATGCGGCGCTCGTTTCCGATACAGCCTTTTCCGCCTGGCTAGAGAAGCGCACACCGGCCGGCCGCTGGGGCAAGGTGGAGGAACTGGTTGGTGCCTGCATCTTTCTCTCCTCCAACGCTTCCTCCTTTGTGAACGGACATGTGCTCTATGTCGACGGCGGCATCACGGCCTCGCTCTGAGATGGCCGCCAACCCCATTCCAAGCCGCATCGTCCTGATGGGCGTCGCCGGCTGCGGCAAGTCCGCCGTCGGCGCGGCGCTCGCCGCCCGCCTCGGTGCGACCTATCTCGACGGCGATTACCTCCACCCACCGGAAAACATCGCCAAGATGAGCCGCGGCGAGCCGCTCACCGACGAGGACCGCTGGCCCTGGCTGACGCTGGTCGGGCAAAGGCTCACGGAGCCTGACGACATCCTCATCCTCGGCTGCTCGGCCCTCAAACGTCGCTACCGCGATCAGATCCGCGATAAAGCCGGCGCACCCGTCACCTTTGTCCACCTTTCCGGCACGAAGCACCTGATCACCGCCCGTATGTCCGCCCGGGCCGGCCACTTCATGCCGCCGAGCCTCATCGACAGTCAGTTCGCCGTCCTCGAACCGCCGGCAGCAGACGAAAAGGCCATCACCGTCGACATAGACAAGCCGCTGGAGGCGCTCGTCGCCGCCATCGCGACCAAACTGGAGGAGACCCGAACATGAGCAACAGGGTAGCGCTGATCGGCGCGGGCGCCATGGGCGGCGCCATCGGCACGCGGCTTGCCGAGACCGGCAATCGCCTCACCGTTTTCGATCCCGACGCTGCCAAGCGGCAGGCGCTGGTCGACAAGGGCGCTTTCGCCGCAACGACGGCGGCTGAAGCCGCCGCCGCGAGCGACTATGTGATCCTCAGCCTCAATGCGCCCGCCATCGTGCGCCGTGCCGTCTTCGGCGAGGCGGGTGTGGCGGCTGGCGCAAAGCCGGGCACGCTGATCATCGACATGTCATCCATCGATCCCGAGGCGACGAAGGAGCTGGCGACGGATGCCGCGGCGAAAGGCCTGCGCTGGGTGGACAGCCCGCTTTCCGGCGGCGCCCCGAAGGCGCTGATCGGCCAGCTCACGCTGATGGCCGGCGGCGAGGCGCAGGACGTGGAGGACGCCCACACGGTGCTCCGCCATATCGCGAGCAATTACACCCATATGGGTCCGGTCGGCGCTGGCCAGACGACCAAGCTGATCAATCAGGTGCTCTGCGGCCTCGGCTTCCTTGCCGTCGCGGAGGCAACCCAGCTTGCCCTCGATGCCGGCGTGGACGCCGCAAAGATTCCGCAGGCGCTGAAGGGCGGGCGCGCCGACAGCGCGATCCTGCAGGAGTACATGCCGCGCTTCGTTGCGAAGGATTATCGCCGCACGGGGCGCATCGACAACATGGTGAAGGACCTTTCCGGCGCGCAGGACCTCGCCCGCCGCACCAACACCGCCATGCCGCTGACGGCTGTCTGCGCCGAGATCCACCGCATGCTGACGGCCGCCGGCCTCGGCGGCGAGGACCAGGCGGCGCTGATGGAATTTTTCCGGGGACCGAACAAGGAGAATTTTGAATGATCACCCGTTTCGCACTGTTCGAAGGCAAGGTGAAGGACGGCCAGACGGACGCCTTCCGAAAGGCCGTCATCGACCGCATCCTGCCGAAGTGGCGGCAATTCCCGCACGCAACCGACGTGCGCATCTCCTTTGCGGAAGCCCGCGACGAGGGCGCGCCGGAACTGCCGATGATCCTCGCCATCAACTATCCGAGCCTCGAAGCCGTGGAAGAGGCGCTGGCAAGCCCGGTGCGGGCAGAAGCGCGCGCCGCGACCGAAGCGGTCCTTGCCGAATTTTTTGAAGGCCGCATCCACCATCACGTGACGCTCGCCAACGAATGCAGGCTCTGAGTAGCCGCTAAGGCCGGCCTTCTAACGCGGTATCCTTCCAGATGCCGCGTTTTTCTTTGGCGCACGGACAGCCCGCCTATAAACATAAGGCAGAGGAGCTTTCGCCCCTCCGCCTCTGAAATTCCCGACCGGTTTCGGCCGATTACTGGCTCTTGCCGAGTTCGACGATCTTGTTGACCAGTTCGTCGCCATTGGCCTGGATGAAACCGTCCCAGACGGGGCGGACCTTTTCTTGGAAGGCAGCGGCGTCCACGTCGCGGTTCACCGCCATGCCGTCCTTCTCCAGCGAGGCGATCATTTCCTCTTCCTTCGAGACGTTCAGGTCACGCTGCTTGGCGATCGCCTCCTTGGCTACCTCCGTGACGATCTTCTGCTCCTCCGCGCTGAGGCCCTTGAACTTCTGGTCGTTGATGACGAGCGCCAGCGGTGAATAGGCGTGCTGGGTCAGAGACAAATATTTCTGCACCTCGTTGAACTTGAACGAGACGACAATGCCAACCGGATGGTCCTGTGCGTCAACGACGCCGGTTTCGAGCGCCGTATAGAGTTCGGCGACCGGAATCTGCTGCGGATTGGCGCCGAACAGCGCGAACATGTCATTGAGCGCGCGGGAGTTATTGACGCGCATCTGCAGGCCGGCAAGGTCTTCGGGCTTCTTGATTGGCCCCCTCTTATTGGTAATGTTGCGGTAGCCGTTTTCCGGATAGCCGAGAACCATCAAGCCATGCTGGGTGAACTCTGCGGAAATCCCCGCCCCGATCTCTCCATCGAGCACTTTGTAGGCGATGTCGCGCGTCGGGAAGATGAATGGCAGTTCGAACACGCCCGCCTGCGGCACGAGGCCAGTGAAGTTGTTGAGGCCCGACATGGCGATGTCGATGATGCCGGAGCGGGCGCCGTCGATCATCTGCGCATCGTTGCCGAGCTGGCCCGCCGGGAAGATCGAGACCTTGATCGAACCGTTTGAACGCGCCTCGACCTCCTCCTTGAAAAAGACCGACAGCGTCTGTTGTAGATCACTTTCCGGAGCGGCGTGTGCCAGCTTCAATTCGGCATCGGCCGAGGCCGGGATAGCGGCGCCTAGCATCAGAGCTGCCGATAGTCCAATTGTCTTGATGAATGCTTTCATAGGCGTTTCTCCCTGTTAGCCTGCAAAGAATTTCATGGGCACGATGATGAGATCGGGGAAGATCACGAATAGGATGAGCAACAGCACGTAGACACTGATAAAGGGCAGCACCCCACGCACAGCGGTGCTCATCCTGGCCCGGCCGACCCCGCAAACGACATTGAGGACCGTTCCAACCGGCGGCGTGAGCAAGCCGATCGACGTATTGATGACGAACATCAGGCCGAAATAGACAGGGTCAATACCCGCCTGCTTGACGATCGGCATGAAAAGCGGAACGAGGATCAGGATCGTTGGACTGAGGTCCATCACCATGCCTACCAAGAGGACGATGAGCATGATGACCGCCATCAGCATGCGAGGATGATCCACGAGCGGCCCGAGGATCTGGGCCAGTTGCTGGGGAAGCTGCGCGACGGTGATCAGCCAGGCGGCGACCATCGCGGCTCCAACGAGGAACATGACCATAGCCGTCGCGCGCGCCGCGCGGACAAGAATTTCGTAGAAGCGCTTCACATCCATTTCGCGGTAAATGAGCGTGGAGATGACGATCGCGTAGACGGCAGCGACGACCGCTGCTTCGGTGGGCGTAAAGATGCCGAAACGGATGCCGCCTATGATGATCAGTGGCAGGAGCAGCGCCCAGGTTCCGTCCTTCAGCGCGGCGAGGCGCTCGGCGCCTGTGGCCTTCGGATTGGTCTCAACGGTTTCCTTGCGCATGATCAGCGACCAGACGATCATGAGAGCCGCGCCCATCATCAGTCCTGGCGCGATGCCCCCGAGAAAGAGCTTGGCGATCGAGATATTGCCGGCCACACCGATGATAATCAGCGGCAGCGATGGCGGAATGACCGGTGCAATGATGCCGCCCGCCGCGAGAAGGCCGATCGACGGGCCTTCCGGATAACCCGACTTGCGCATCATCGGATAGAGGATCGACACCAGCGCGGCGGCATCCGCGACGGCCGAACCGGAAAGCCCTGCCAGCAGGACCGAGGTGATGATGGCCACATAGCCGAGCCCACCCTTGCGGTGACCGACCAGCGAGGAGGCAAGCCTTACGATCCGCTTTGAAAGGCCGCCATGGGCCATGACCTCGCCAGCGACGAGGAAAAACGGCACGGCGAGCAAGGGAAAGCTGTCGACACCGTTGATCAGCGATTGCGTCAGGATATCCGCGCTGAAAAGACCAAGATGCAACATGAGCGCCATGGCGGACAGCAGCAGGGCAAAGGCCACGGGCAGACCAAGGAGGATGCTGACGATCAGCACCCCGAGGAAAAGGGCAAGCGTCACTGGTGATTCTCCACCTGCGGCTGCACGTAACTGGGATTTCCGAACAGGCGAACGATGGCGACGACGGCCATCAGCAACCCAGAAACCACACCGGAGAGATAGACGAGGCCGGTCGGCAGCCCGGTGAGCGGCGAAATATTATGCCAGTTGGCGATGGTCTGGCGCAGGGCTCCCCAGAATAGCATGGAAACGGACACCAAAACGACGAGCCAAGCCAGTCGGCGCAACAGCGGAACCGCCCGCGGGAAGAAGGCTTCCGAAAATTCGGTGACGGCAAGATGCTCACCGCGGCGCAGGACAACGGCCGCGCCCAGCATGACGACCCACACGAAGCCGAGTCGCGACAATTCGACGGAGACACGCAGCCCCGACGAGAAACCGTAGCGCATCACGACATTGGCAAAGACCAGAACGATCATCGCGCCCAGCAGGGCCGCCATCGCGATGTCGACCCACTTCCAAAGAAACGACGCAAGCCGCCTCATAGCCCCTCCGGTTCTGCAATATCTCCATGGCTGCGTTGCACAGCGTGCACCAAAGCCCCTCCACTTCCGAAGTGTTATCGATAACAGAATCACCTGTCAACCCATACCGGGCATACAGTCGGATGCCTCAAGTGTGGCTTAGCGTGACGCGCATAGTCGTCGCCCGCGTTCTAACTCCAAAATTCCGGGCGTTCGCCCATCAGTACCCGACGTCACGTTGGAGATAGCGGCGGAGAACGGTTTCGTCGAAATTGTAAAACAGGGGTTTGATGCTGGCATACGATTAGGAGAAAGCTTCGACCTCGACATGATCGCCCCGCGCGTGACCCCCGACCTGCAAACGGCGGTCGTTGCTTCACCGGAATACCTTTCGCGTTTCCTACCGCCCAAGACGCCCCGCGATCTGTATCGGCATCGCTGCATCGGTTGGCGTCAGACTGGAAGCGGCGCTCTTTATCGCTGGGAGTTCCAGAAAGACGGGCGGGCGGTCAATGATGCCGTGAAGGGACCGCTCGTGCTTGACGATCCGGATCTGATGGTCGGAGCAGCCCTTGAAGGCGTTGGTCTTGCCTATGCCACCGAGCAGTATATCGGTGACCATCTGGCTTCGGGACGGTTGATCCGCGTGCTGGAGGACTGGTGTCCCTCCTACCCGGGCTTCTTTCTTTATTATCCCGGTCGCCGGCAAGCGCCTGCGGCGTTGCGGGCGCTGATCGAGATGCTACGGGTTTCGTCAGCGTGAGCCCGCTTGGATATACTTCGTGGTCGTCCTGCCGCGACCAGACTTCCACCCGGTCGAGGATTGCCATCACTAGCCTACACTTCGCGGAAAACTGAACACCGGCGCGCGCCGGGCAAGACTGTCCGGCCGTTCGCTCAGCACCTTGGAAGAATCGCCGACAGCAAGGCACCTGCAGCAAAGCGACGCCAGTTTCGGGTCAAGCACAATCAGATCACACAGATGTATTGCCGCAGCGAGATAGTGCCGTTCTGATCACCTATGGTTGCGGCACGATGCTCGCGCCTGGGACGGTGATCTTCACAAGCGGTCAGGTAGATGCTGACACGAAGGTCAGCGTAGCCAGCGGTCCTCTCCATATACGCGTCCACATACGAGAGAAATTCCACGAACGGTGGGCTTTATCGTGCTGACTCTTTGAGTGCTCAATCGACGCGTCGCGTTTCGCATTTTCCTTGTGGCCAGCGGCTTGGGGGAGGAAAACATCAGAGGGATTTTTCCGATAGCCTGTTTGAGCTGCTCCTCGTTATGAGCGGCGACGCGCGTGGGTGCGGAATCCCCTGCGCCCTACCCTACGTCCGGTTTTTTGAAACGAATGCCGACACCGCCACCATCCTCTGGGATGAATTCTATTCCGGCGTTCCGGAAAGCCGTGATGATACTCGCGAGATTGTTGCTGATGGGAAGATGAGCTCCACGTTCAAAATCAGCGATGGTCTGTCGAGATACGTTTGCTGCCTTTGCAAGCTCTGCTTGGCTCCAGCCCAACATAGCTCGTGCCCCACGGCATTGCTCCGTTGTAAGAAGATTATTGTTCAAGGCAAACTTTCTGATTGACTTCTATCATTTTGTAGGAAACATTGCAGCTCTGCGATCAGGCAGGTGCTGGAACACCTACCCGATCTGACCACAACCAAGCTGTCAGGAGCTCGGATCATGGCTGATTCCGACAATAGCAGAACTTTGCCTCCGGTCACCCGGGATGGTGCAAATCCGTTCCGTCTTCATCGATTTGCTGAACATCAACGCCGACTTATCCATGAGCAAAACGAACTTCCGTGCTCAGCGGCGCCCCAGACTGGGAGCGAACGGCACTATAGTTGACGAGTATATCGGCGCGCATCGGCATCTCACCTAACGATCGGTTCCAGAGTTCGTGAGTTCAATATCGAGCACAACCAGGAGCCAGGTTGTGACGAGCGCACTCTATCAACCGATTTAGGGACGGTCGACTCCTGCCAGAGTGCCAAGTTGCTCCTGTTCCACACGGCGTTTTGCTTCTCGCCATTTTCAAATTTCGCCGGTGCAACGCGCACGGTCAAAACACTTTCAACCCGGCAATGCCAGCCGCGGCAAGAATGCATAGAGGGAACTTCAAGATGAAACAAGAAAAGAGGCTTCGCCCACTTCTCCTTTCAGCGCTGCTGATATTGCTTGCATTCTGCGGAGCTTTATCGGGGCAGGCCCAGGCGCGGGAGGACCTGCGCGTGGCAACATCCTACAAGTTGATGACGCTTGATCCACACTACGCGAACCTCAACGAAAACACCTCGCTGCTTTCCCATATCTACGAACGGCTTGTCTACCAGGATGAACAGCTACACCTGCAGCCCGGCCTCGCGACATCCTGGGAGGCGCTCTCGGACAGGCAATGGCGATTCAAGCTGCGGGAAAACGTCAGTTTCCAAGACGGTTCCCCCTTCACCGCTGACGACGTCATCTACACAATCGAGCGCATCCGGGATGTCCTGAAACCACCAAGCGGCGGCTTCCAGTCCTATGTGAGCGGGATCAAATCGGTGTCCGCCCCGGACCCCATGACCGTCATCGTTGAAACGATGGGCAGCGCTCCGACACTGCCGCTCGCGTTTTCCTCGATTTTCATCATGCCAAAACCGCCGGTAGGTTTCCGGACAACGGAAGAGCTCAACGCCGGCATGCATCGGTAGGGACCGGTCCCTACAAATTCGCAAGCTGGAGTTCCGGCGAAACGCTGACACTTGCCAGAAACAGCGACTACTGGGGAGAAAAACCCGCCTGGCCGACGGTGACCTTTCGCGTGATCGAGAGCCCCGCGGCACGGGTAGCGGCATTGACCACAGGAGAAGTCGACGTCGCGGATACCATCCCGGCACGCGACGTGAGCGCTTTGCAGCAGCGTGGCGCCAGGATCGAGAGCGTGGGGGCGGCACGTGTCAACTTTCTACAATTCGACATGGCGAGCGAAACGCTTCCCGGCGTGACAGGCAAGTCTGGCGAACCGATTGCCAATCCCTTCAAGAACCCGATGGTCCGAAAAGCCCTTACCATGGCAACGGATCGCGGAATTCTGACCGACAAGATCCTGTCGGGCTATGGCACGGCTGCTTCACAACTTTTCCCGGCCGGCTTGCCAGGTACATCCGCGAACCTTGTCGCCAAGCCGCCGAAATTCGATGAGGCGAAGGCGCTTCTCTCCAAGGCTGGTTATCCGGATGGCTTCAATCTGGTTCTCGCCGGGCCTGCCGGTCGTTATCCCGGCGACGGCGAAACCTTGCAGGCGGTTGCGCAAAGCTGGGCCCGTATCGGGGTGAAGGTCCAACCGACAGCCGCCCCGTTTTCGGTGTTCAATACCAAGCGGGCGACGGGCGAATATGCGGTCTGGTATGGCGGCTGCTCGGGCGAGGCCGTGGACATTATGCTCAACGCCCTCCTGGCATCGCCAGATCCCGAGCGTGGCACCGGCGCCCTGAACTATGGAAACTACAGGAACGAGGCTTTCGATGAGATGCTTGCGAAAGCCGAGAGCATCCAGGAGGGGCCGGAGCGGAACAAGGCGCTTGCCGACGCGACAGATTTCGTCATGGCCGACCAGCCGATCATTCCCCTCTACCACTTCCATCACATTGTCGGCTACGGCAACCGAGTTGCCTCCTATGTCATGCACCCCCGCGGCTGGACGACCGCGATGCAGACACTTCCGGCGACGGAGTAACTGACCATGGCCTTGGTAACCATAGCAATGGGGAGGCTGTCACAAACCTTCCTTCTCCTTCTCGTCATGTCGCTGATCGGTTTTATCGGCGTTCACAGCGTCGGCAATCCGGTCTTCAACATCGTCAACATCGAAACCGCGACCGCCGAGGATATCCGGCGCGCAACGATCGCTCTGGGGCTGGATCAACCCGTCTGGCGTCAATACCTTCTTTTCATCGGCAATGTCGTCACGGGGAATTTCGGAACCTCATACATCTACCACCTCCCGGCATTTGGCCTGGTGATGAGCAAGCTGCCCGCGACGCTCGAATTGGCATGTATCGCGATGCTCGTCGCCGCGCCGTCCGGAATCGCACTGGGACTGCTTGCCGGCAGGCGGAACAGGACATTCCTCGATCGCACCATCCTGAAAGCGAGCGTGTTCGCGCTCAGCGTTCCGTCATTCTGGCTGAGCATGATGCTGATCCTGTTCGGCGCGATCCTGACGGGCTGGTTTCCGTCCGGCGGCAGAGGCTCGACAGCCAGCATGCTGGGGCAGGAGTGGAGCTTCCTGACCTGGAACGGCTTGTGGCATTTGATCCTTCCTGCGCTCGCCCTGGCAATACCGAACATCGCTCTCATCGCGCGCTTGGCAAGATCGGGCACGATCGAAGTCGAACAGCTGGATTTCACGCGCTTTTGTCGCGCGAAGGGGCTTTCCCCACACAGGATCCTGTTCCGCCATACGCTCCCGAACATCAGCGTCCCGATCGTGACGATCATCGGCCTGCAATTCGGCGGCATGCTCGCTTTTGCAGTGGTCGTGGAATCGATTTTCGCCTGGCCAGGCGTAGGCAAACTGCTGATCGACTCCATCCAGCTCCTCGATCGACCCGTGGTGATGGCTACATTGACCTTCATCTCGGTCGCTTTCGTCGCACTCAACGCCCTGGTCGACCTCTTTTACGCCGTGCTCGATCCGCGTGTGCGTCTTTCCGCATGAAGGTGACATCATGAAAGCCGAAATCATACGGGTACTGAGAAGGCCTCCATTCGGGCAGGCTCTGACCCTATCCAAAGTCGTGCTTGCGGCGTATGTCCTGCTTGCCCTTGCGGCGCCGGCTATCGCTCCGCAAAACCCATACGACCCGCTGCAGATCTACGGATGGGAAGCCTCCTCCCCTCCTGGCACGGTTGGGAGTGGAGGCTTTATATACCTGCTCGGGACGGATGGCCTCGGCAGGGATATCGTCAGCAGCATTCTCTACGGTTTGCGCATCAGCCTCTTCGTTTCGATCACCAGTGCCACCGTCGCGGCTCTGATCGGGCTTACGGCCGGCGTTAGTGCGGCCTATTTCGGCAAGTGGGTCGATGTGGCAATCATGCGGCTGGTCGATCTCCAGCTGAGCCTGCCGACAATTCTCATCGCACTGATCGCCATCGTCACGCTCGGACCCGGGATTGACCGCATCATTCTGGCCCTGATCATCGCTCAATGGGCGACCTATGCAAGGGTGGTGCGCGGTATTGCACTCAGCGAAACCGGCAAATCCTACATGGATGCGGCCAAGCTGATGCGGCTGCCCACGTCTCGGATCATCTTCCGCCATTTGCTTCCCAACAGCATTGCGTCGGCCGTGACCCTGATCCCCATCGAGATCGGCCACGCCGTTGCGCTCGAGGCGACTTTGTCCTTCCTGGGCCTGGGCGTTCCGATGGACAAACCTTCCCTGGGTTCCACGGTCGCCAACGGGTTTCAGTACCTTTTGACCGGTCAGTACTGGATCAGCCTTTTTCCAGGCCTAGCCCTCTTCGGCCTGATCGCAAGCATCAATCTTGTCGGTGAGGACGTCCGACGCCGTCTCGACCCAAGGAGCCGTTCGATATGACACCTGAAACCACACATGCGCCATTGCTTCGGGTGAATAACCTCAGCCTTCGCTATCTCTCCGCATCAGGGCCGGTGACGATCCTCCATGACGTGAGTTTCGAGCTGGGCCGCGGCGAAATTCTCGGTATCATCGGAGAGTCGGGTGCCGGGAAGTCGACACTCGGCAATGCCATTATCGACCTGCTCGCACCCGAATTTCAGCGGGCGACGGGAACAATCGAGTTCGGCGGAAAAGCCATTGACGCCGCAGACGGAAAAGGATCGGGCGGTATTAGAGGGCGGCGGATATCCGCAATCTTCCAGGATCACACAGCCTCGCTCGACCCGCTGATGAGCGTTGGCGCACAAGTGGAAGAAACGGTTCTGGCGACGAACAGTTCTCTTTCCAAACTTCAGGCTCGAACGCGCACACTTGAATTGCTGGCGCGCGTCGGAATCCCTGAACCGCATAAACGGCACCGCAACTATCCCCACCAATTCTCCGGGGGACAACGACAGCGGGTGGTTATCGCGATCGCTCTTGCGGGATCTCCTGACATCATCGTCGCCGACGAGCCAACATCTGCGCTGGATGCAACGGTCCAGAAGCAAGTTCTCGCGCTACTTCGAAATCTCGTCGACGAGACGAACATCTCGATTGTTCTGGTCACCCATGACATGGGTGTGATCTCCGAGATTGCCGACAGGGTCGTCGTCATGCGAAACGGCCAGATAGTGGAGCAAGATGTCACCTCCACCATTCTCGATGCCCCGCAAAACGAGTACACGCGTGGCCTTCTTGCCGCAGTTCCGCGGCTGCGGACCTCCAGGACAGTGTCGGAGAGGGAAATCAGCAAGACCTCAACCACGCCCTTTGCCGAACGCGACCGCGAACCCCCTATACTGGTTGCAAAGGGTGTTTCGAAGACTTTTTTTGCACCAGGACTACAATGGGGCCGTCTTAGCGGAGAGGCCGGGTTCGCGCTGCAGGACGTGAACATCCAGATCCCGCGCGGCGCGATCACAGGCATTGTCGGCGAGAGCGGAAGCGGTAAGACGACGATCGGCCGCATCATCGCGGGATTGGACACGGCACGTGCCGGGTGGGTCAAAATCGGCGAAAGTGACTTCGACGTTTCGCGAAACGGCCGTCGAACCGGCCTCCTGGGCCGGGTACAGATGATCTTCCAGGATCCGGCAGTATCCCTGAACCCCAGAACAACCGTCGGAGAAACACTGCGCGAAAGCATCCGGTTTGGGGTCAGTCCTGTGTCCGGCGAAGAACCACCGGACATGGGGGCGATGATGGATCGGCTCGGTCTCGCCCGAAGCCTGGCTGGCCGTCATCCGCATCAGCTTTCCGGCGGCCAGAAACAACGCGTCGCAATTGCTCGCGCGCTGCTTGCAAGGCCACAGATCGTGATCGCCGACGAGCCGACATCTGCGTTGGACGTCTCCGTTCAAGCTGAAATCGTCCAGCTTCTCAAAGAAAGCGTCACGGAGCGGAACATATCGATGATCTTCATCTCCCATGACCTTGCACTGGTGCAGGACCTCTGCAGTACCATCTACATCTTTAGGGATGGCCGGGTGGAAGATTTCGGGCCTTCCGACTTCATCTTCTCGCACTCCCAAAACCCCTACACGCGCAGCTTGATTGATGCCCGGCCCCGTCGTTTCACCCATTGAAAACCGACGGTCCTCCACAGCGCGCAGCGGTGGATCCAAACAGCTAATTCTTGGGAAAGATTGGCGATTCGTCGCCACAGAAGGTGACATATGAACAGCAGCTTCACATTGGCCGTCACCGGCCAGTCGCTCATAAAGCGGGATGTCCGCCACATCCGCACTCCAGCTTTTCAGGAGGTCCAGGCGCTACTGCACAAAGCAGATCTTGCATTCACCAATTTCGAGGGAACAATCCTTGGAAATTACGGAGGATGGCCGCTCAAGGGGTCATTCTTCGGCAGCAGCGAGCCGGTCGTGCTGGATTCACTCAAGGAGGTAGGGTTCCAGGCGCTTTCGCTTTCGAACAATCATGCCTTCGATCTGGGACCGTCCGGGGTGCTTTCGACGTTGGAGGAGGTCGAAAAACGAGGCTTTCTCCATGCCGGGCTTGGTCGCAACCGTGCCGAAGCCGCTCAGGCCCGTATTGGGACAATCGGGCAGCGACACGTAGCCATGGTCGCGATGGACGGTGGCCCTGGCCCGGATTTCATGTATGCCGAAAACCGGTGCGACGATCGCCCGGAACGTCCCGGCGTCAACCGCCTCCGATTATCGCAGATTATGGATGTCGACCAGGCCACCTTCGAACAGATCCGGGCCGTTCGAGACAAGGTAGGCTACACGGCTATCGACCTTACCAACGACAGCCAGCCTGACGACCCCCCTCACCTCGATCTGGAGGCCGAGGTCGGGATCGCGCGTGGTGTCTTCAGGCGATCCAACCGGTTCGGTCGAAGCGTTAAGATCGATGAGGACGACATCAGGCGGAACCTCGCTTCGATCGCGGCTGCCGCCGAAAAGGGCTGTCTCGTCATAGCTTATCTCCATCACCATCATTGGGCCTCGGACTGGTACCAGGTTCCTGAGTGGGTCAGCAGCGTCGCAAAGCAATGCATTGACGCGGGTGCGGCCATGTTCGTCAGCCACGGTGCACCTGTTCTGCAGCCGGTCGAGATTTATAAGTGCCGACCCATATTCTACAGCCTCGGCAATTTCATCTTCCATGTGAAATCGGAGAAGTCGACCTGGACTGCGCCGGAGGTCTGGGAAAGCGTTATCGGGCTGTGCTCGTTTGGGGAAGACAATAATTTGATCGACATCACCTTCTACCCCGTCATCATCGGTGGCAACGAGGCATTAAACGATGGCATGCTGGAAAAACGGATGGTTCCGCATCTGACTACAGGTGCAAGTGCCGAGAGGATCCTGCGCCGGTTTCGTGAGCAATCCGGCAAACTCGGCACGGATATCGAGATCTCCAGCGGTGTTGGCCTTCTCCACAGTTAGCTTGCGGGTGCGTCCGCGCAACGACGGCATATTGGTCTCCGTCTGCTTTCCCCTGCCCCAAAAGGCGATGCTTTGATTGATCGCGGGTTTGGTCGCTGGATTCAGCCAATGCTCACTCGCCGTCCTGTATTTCGAGGTAACCACGATGTTCGCTGGGGTGGAACAAATGGGAATTCGTGACGAACTCATCAGCCGGTTTTTCCGGTATGCTGTAATCGAGAGTCAAAGCAACGGGGATTCCCAATCCATGCCATCTTCGCCAGGGCAATCTCAACTCGCAGCCTTGCTGGCCGATGAACTGAGCGTGCTTGGAGTTGACGATGTCCTGCTCGACGCGCAGTCAATCGTGACGGGCGTGAAGCGCGGAAACAGATCAGACGCTCCGAAGATTGGTTTCATCGCCCATCTCGACACCGTCGACGTCGGCCTTTCGCCGGTTATCCGGCCACGCCTCGTGCGTTTCGGGGGTGTTGATCTGTGCCTCAATCCGCGGAAGAACATCTGGCTGCGAACCGCCGAGCACCCTGAAATTCTCGCCTGGACGGATCAGGACATCATTGTCACCGATGGAACCAGCGTCCTTGGCGCGGACAACAAGGCAGCTATCGCGATCATCATGACGCTGCTTGCCAGGCTTGGTCCCGCAGATACACATGGCGATATCTTTGTCGCCTTCGTGCCGGACGAAGAGATCGGGCTGCGGGGCGCCAAGGCGCTGGATCTCACTCGCTTTCCATGTGATTTCGCGTACACGATCGATTGTTGCGAACTCGGCGAGGTCGTAGTGGAGAACTTCAACGCCGCTTCAGGAGAAGTCGTATTCACGGGTGTCAGCGCCCATCCGATGTCTGCAAAGGGCGTTCTCGTCAATCCTCTCCTGATGGCGCTCGATTTTATTTCCCACTTCGACCGCAGCGAAACGCCCGAATGCACGGGAGAGCGTGCGGGATTTTTCTGGTTCAAGGAACTTGTCGCAAACGACAGCGAGGCAAGGTTGAAGGTGTTGATCCGGGATTTCGACAGCGCTGAATTCAAACGGCGTAAAGATCGAATGGAGACCGTCGCGGAGCTGATCAGATCGAAATATCCTCCAGGCAATGTTCAGTGCAGCCTGAGCGATACCTATCATAACATCGGCAACTATCTCCGCGAGGACCACCGCCCCGCCGATCTGCTGTTCAAGGCTCTCGACCAGCTCGAAATTGAGAGAAAGCTCATTCCTATGCGTGGAGGGACAGATGGCGCAGTCCTCTCCGCCCGCGGCGTGCCGACGCCAAATTTCTTTACTGGGGCATACAACTTTCATTCACGGTTTGAGTTTCTACCCGTCCCTGCTTTCCAGAAGTCATTCGAAGTCGCATTGATGATTTGTGCATTGGCGGGATCGATGAAAAGCGGCGCCGGATAGTTCGGGGATAGATATCTGTCACGAGACAAAGCTGGCTAATCGCCTTCATGAGTGTCGAGACCCGCCTTCGCCCGGCATTATTCGATCCCGACTTTACCGAGTGCAGATAGACCCATCTTGCCGCCAGTGCGTGATCAAATGCAAGTCGGCGTGACGTCACAGTCATTCGCCATCCGCGGCATACCGTCGCAGATACGGCATCTGGCCAAAAGCTTGCCATTCATTGCCTGGATCCACGGGGACTTGCTGTAGGCTCTTGTACTATTTGCGTATTTCCAGGCTTATCCTTCAAGTGGATTCGAATTCGGTAAACCGACAATTATCTCGCACGGCACCCAATTCACACCCGCTGGATCTCCTAAAAGCTCTGTTCGACCATGGTAGCGATAACGCGAGTTTTAAATTCAATTATCCTCAATGCTAAACTCATTCTGTTGCTTGTTTGTGACAAGGGTCATGGCGATGCGCGCGGAGAGTGCCAGCATAGGGAAAATTGTCGAACTCACAGACGCTGCGACAAGCGAACACGATCTGCAAGACATTGTTGAAAAAATCGCCGAACTCTATGGACTGCGCCATGTCGTGTATCACGGTTCGCGCGTTTCCGACGAACTCACGTCAAAACCTATCCTTCTTTGCACCTATGAAAAGAATTGGATCGACCGATATTTTGAATGCCACTACTTCCGCATCGATCCGGTCGTACGCTTCGCAAACGAGCGCTTGCTGCCTATAGATTGGTCGGAATTGCCTAACAACACACCCGCTATCAAACGCTTCTTCGGCGAGGCCCATGAGCATGGCGTCGGTCGCAATGGCATGACCATACCAATCCGTGGCCCATGCGGAGAACGTGCTCTTTTCTCCATCACATCCGATGCGTCAGGCCGACGATGGCAACGTGACCGATTGCAGTATGCGCGCGAGTTGCAAGTCTTCGCTTACTGTTTTCATAATCGAGCGGTCGTCTTTCACGCGGCAAATCATGGTCATTCAATCGCACCGCTTTCGCCTAGAGAGAGGCAATGTTTGCAGCTTCTTGCCCAAGGTAGGGCGCCGAAGCAAATCGCCGCTGATCTGCAAATCTCGGAAAGTGCCGTCGCGCTTTACATCTCATCTGCACGCCGCAAACTCAGATGCATAAACAGGAATCATGCTATTTCGCGAGCCACCCGCCTCGGGCTGATCCATTCATTATAAACTGCCTATCCAATCCCGTGAACCTGTCGAATTTGCCAAATTGAAGAGCACCAGGGTGGCGTTAGCCTTCCACTCTGACTGATAGCGGGGAACCATGATAAAGGCACTCTCAACCATACATCGCTATGTCTTCCCTGAAATCTTCGGGCAGATGCATCGCGCTCGCGCAATGGCCTTCCATGGCCGGCTTGGATGGGATGTAGAAGTAGAGAACGGACTGGAGATGGATTCCTACGATCGTGACGAGGACGCTATTTATCTCATCGCATTGGACCATTTTGAGCAGTCCACAGCTTCGCTCCGTCTCCTTCCAACGACCGGCTCCACGATGATCAAGGGTGAATTTGCGGATCTGTTCGATGAACCAATCGATATAGAACGTCCAACCACATGGGAATGCACGCGCTTCTGCGTCCACCCGATGGAGACTCCGACCAGCGGCGACGCTTCAGCCGAACTATTACTGGGGCTATATCAACTTTGCCGTCTCGCTGGCATCGAAAGCATTGTCGGGATCTATGACCGCCGAATGACGCGGGTCTATTCCCGGATTGGCTGGTCACCATCCCCCGTGGCGTGCGGGCAAGGGGGGAAGGAAGGGCTTCTTCTTGGTCTTTGGGACGTCACTCCAGAGGCTACGCGTAAGCTGCGCTCCAGTGGGAGCTCATCCGCGCCAGTGATCGAATTTTCGCTCCTGCCGCTGGCGCTTCCGCCGGCGAAAACATCCCATGCAGCGCCAGACGAGGTGTCGCCAATGTACAAGCACGTCGCCGAAGCTTTCGTGCCGGTCTCACATGCGAAAAGCGTCGCAGAGAAGGTCTGCGCCCGCGCAAGTGACTATTGCCGCTTAATAGGCGCAACCGGCGCCGATAGGTTGCTCCACTTCCGCAACGCGCGCGCAATACTGAGACCGACTGATGAAGGCCTGCACTTCCGGGTCGAAGCGCAGGACTTTATTACCTTTTATGGCGTCCGGACGCTCTTGCAGGGGAGTTTGTCCGCCATGACGTTTCCGGGTGCAGCCGTCGAATGGCACCCTGATGACAGCGTGCCCTTCGACGCGATGCAAGGAGGCTCCGAAAACGAGCGGAACTGGTTGGGCGGGAGATAACCACCGCATTGCCACACCGGGTTTCCTTTCGCCTACTCCGCGCCGAATGAACTGCTCCCCGGCTCGCGTTCGTGGTTCTGGCGCCTTTTCCTGCAAAGCCGTGGCATACTTATGGAGAAGCCGGAGCAATAACTTCTTCCTTTCCCTTTCTTCTATTTTCTCAGTAGTTGACGCCCCGTGCGCGGTTGATGGTGCGCAGGCGCCGCTCGGACAGGATCTGCTGACTGCTCTGCAATCGGACGGTCTGCTGCAAAATCTGCAGCCTCTCCTGTATCGCCTTGAATGCGCGGCGCTGCGCCGGAGGCAGGCGATTTACGGCGTCCTTTTCCCCGCGCAGAATAGCGTTGCGGCCGAACCGCTCATCGAGCGCGCTGCTGACGGCGGCAAACTCCCGTCGAATGGCGAGATCAAGCGAACCGGCGGCGACATCGAGCTTGCTGCCTTTCTTTTTCACCTCCGCTGCCAGTTGCCGCAGGGTTTCTTCGGCAGCCTGGGACAATCCGGGAATGGCAATCGCCATGCGATGACGCTCTTCCGCAACGACCTGGCGCTCCGTCTCGAAACCGCTGAGCCACGATGCGCCGAGCGAACGCAGTTGAACGGCCACTTCCGGCACGGCCTGCAGCGCCTCCCTCCTCTCCCGGCCAGACGCCAGTATCCGATCCATCACGCGATCCGAGCCGCGCAATGCACCGTATGCTGCCGGATCATTGGTCACGGCCGCCGCGATCCGCTCGGCCGCGAAGCCGTTGACGATCAATTCCTCCATCTTGCCGACGGCGCTTGCCGGGTCCCGCCAGATACGCTTGGCTGTTTCGGCGAGCGCTGTGCGGCAATGGCGATAGTGCGCAACGCTGAGCGCCCGCGTGCGCGCCTCGTCGTCCACGGGCGTTTTGAACGCCGTCACAGCGGCAAACATCGGCAGTACGGCTTTTGCTTCCTTGCCGAAATCGACACTCGCGCCGGCCACGATCTTCCACCGATCCCTCCTTTCGGCCAGATGCTGCTCCTCGGCGAATCGGCGGACGACCTCGAACAGCCGCGTCAGCTTTCCACGGCGTTCATCCGCGAGATCTTCCGGCATACGCTCGACCATGTTGCGTTGGGCAACCGCATCCGCCTTTGACGTGAAGGCGCTCCAGCCGAAGCGGCCGGTTAGTGCATCACTGACGGCCTTCACCTCCTGCATGACGGACCGGTCTTCTACCGCATACGAAAAGGCAGTTCTGTAGGCATCCGCCCCGCCGTGCCGGCGTACCGCCTCTATCTCCATCAAGCGCATCATGGCCTGCTTCGAGATTGCTGGAACCGGCAGAGACATCATGGCGCGGCGCATCTTCTCCCGCTCGCGGAAGTATTCGGCATTGCGACGGAATGCGGTCGCATGGGCGCGCGCCAGGGGCAGCAATTCCTCCAGAGCCGCCGACGCCATTCCGCGCTCGTCCCGCGCACCGCGGCCGTCAACGATACGGTCCGAACCGCGCTGGCGGCCAAGCCGCTCCGGCACGGTGGCGAGATCGTCGGCAAGCTTGCGCGGCTCGATCGCGTCATCCGAAGCGAGCGTGTTCAGTACCGAAAGTGCGACGTCAGGATCGCTATAGATCTTTTCGAGTACCGGCCGCAAAATATCCTCGCGCTCCTTCCACCGTAGCGAAGCAAGCTGTGCAAGCCTTGCATCCTCGTCGACACTCCGGACAAATGCAGTCGTCGGCGGGATCAGGTACCGCCCGCCGATCGGAACGTCTTCTGCGCGGGATTGTGTCCGTTGTTCGTACGAGACCTGCCGTTCCCGCTCGATCGCAAAGCCGAGCACCACGCTCGCCCGCTCCCACAGCTTCGCCACCTGCCCGCGCTTCTCCGCAACCCACGCCAGCCGCCGGGCAACACCCTCCTCTATTCCCGCCGCGACATCAACGAGATCATCGAGCCCGCGCCGTTGTGCGAAATCTCTGGCATGCGCCTGGTATCCCGCCTCACTTTCGAAATCGAGCGTCGTCGTCTTGGCACCGAACCGCGACAGGCGCTCGACGAGGTGATTGATCAATTCCGGCCGATGGCTTTGCCGCTCGATGCGCTCCTGACGGGCTTCTGCGGTTTCGACTTGGCTTGCCGTCCAGATATTGCGATCGACGGTCCGCTTTTCGTAACGCTTCTCGCCCGTTTCCTCGTCGATGACACGAACCCTCACCTTGACCTTTTCCACACCATCCTTTCGCAGCGTCACGGTATCGCCTTGCGAGACATCTGCCTCCTCCAGCGCCTTCGGCAGGCTCACACCCCAAAGACGATGAACGGTTCCGTCATCCGTCCTGACGTCGGCATAGGGGCTGTCGCCCGCAGACTTGTCGTCCGGCCGGAACTTCGCATGTCCCCGTTGAACGAGTTCACCGGTGACGCCGGCCGCATGATCGGCGCGCGGTTTCCTGCCCCACTGCGGCTTCGCCTTGAAATCTTCCACCGCCGCATAGAGATCGGCGCGGTCGCGATGCCGGGTCATCGACACATAGGTCAGATGCTGGTCCATCATGCCGGTGGCGAGCACGAAGGTCCGGTCCACCGTGGCGCCCTGCGACTTATGGATCGTCGCGGCATAGCCATGATCAACATTGGCATAACTGTCCGCGCTGAGGACAACTTCGCGGCCATTGTCAAGACGCACCGACAGCAGCGGGTCGCGCCGCTTCTCGCCGGTAGAAACGACTGTGCCAAGCATGCCGTTCTTCACGTATTGCGGACCGAGACGCCGCGCTCGCGGCTCAAGGAAGCGAGCGTTTTCCAGGAAGATGATACGGTCGCCGACAGCAAACTCGCGTCCCCCACGCGCTGTCTGGAATTCGCGTGCGTCCGTCAGCGCGCCTTCATTGTGCATCACCCGACGCAGGGACATGTTCAGCTTCCGCACGTCATCGTTGGTATGGGCGAGAACGAGAAGTTCGTCACCGCGAAGCCGGCGGACCGCACCCTCCAGGACTGTTTTCTCGATCGCCTGTCTGCGCGCATCCGTCCAATCGGAAACGATGCGCTCGATGATCTCCTCACGGGTCTCGGCTTCTACCAGACGGCCGTGCGTGGCATAGGCATCGAGTCCTTCCTTCACCCTGCCGCGGGCGAAGAGCCGCGAGGCATCGCGCGCCCATTGCTCGCGCTGCCGGCGCACACCGGCTAGTTCGGCAAAACCGACACGCTCCGAAATCGCGCGGAACGCCGCGCCCGCCTGGATGGGCTGGAGCTGCATCGCATCGCCGACCAGTACGACTTTCGCCCCCACCTCTTCCGCAGCCTTCACGACGCGCGCCATCTGCCTGGAGGACACCATTCCGGCCTCGTCGACCACCAGCACGTCGCCGCGATTGAGCAGTTCGTGCGCGCCGGCCCAGGCGAGTTCCCAGGACGCGAGCGTCCGCGACTTTATCCCGGAACTGCCTTCAAGCCCCTCTGCCGCTTTGCCGGCAAGCGCCGCACCGATGACGCGGCGCCCCTCGCCTTCCCAGGCAACACGCGCGGCGGCAAGCAGCGTCGATTTGCCGGCGCCGGCGAGACCGACGACCGCCGCGATTGCGCTGTCGCCCGTGACGTGACGAACTGCATGGACCTGTTCCGTATCGAGCTTGAAGGGCCTGTCCGGATCGGCCATCTCCACGCGCCTGATCGCGGCCGTGACATTCCGCGACGCGACGCCGAACCCCTTGCGCTTCGACAGGACCTCAGCCGACAGCGCCATGTCATATTCGATGCGCAGGATCTCCCGCATGGTGAAGATCGCCGGCCTCGATGCTTTGCCTGTATCAGCATCGATCTCCTGAGGCTTCAGCGTGACCAGTTCATTCGAAGCCATCAACCGGGCACGAATATTGGCGAAATCGGCCGGATTATCGACATAGCGGTGCAGCGCCTTGGCGATATCACGCTCGTCGAAAGTAAAGCGTTCGTTGCCGAGTTGCTTCAGCAGTAACTCCGGCTCGGTGAGCAGCCGGTCTGCCATCGCCTGCCGACGCGCAAGATCGGTCGGGGCAAAGTACATCTCAATGCCCTTGCGGACGAGCGCCGTCTTTTCCGGCCCGAGATGCATCTGCGCGATCCCGTCGAGCCCCTGCTCGGCATAGGAGCGACCGTCCAGGCGGATTTGGTGGCCGGCAAGCGCCAGATGTCGGTTCGCCGTTTCCGCCCAGGCGATCTTCCACGCCTTCATGGTTTCCTTGTCGCCCGCCCAGACCTTGTAGACGATCTTGCCGTTCGGCCGGTCCGGCGTGCTGACACGCAACGGCCCCCCGTCCTCGCCTAGCACCGGGACTTTCTTCGGCCCGAAGCCCTCCTGCGTCAGTGGCCGCAGCGTCATCATCAGATGGATATGCGGATTGCCGTCCTTGTCGTGATAAACCCAATCCGCGACCATGCCCCAGGACGTGAAATTGTCCCGAACGAACTCGCGCACCAAGGCGATATTCTCCGCCTGTGTCAATTCTTCCGGCAGGGCGACGATCAACTCGCGGGCAAGCTGCGCGTCCGTCCGCGTCTCGAAGGCGTCAACGGCATTCCACAGCGCCTCGCTGGCACCAGCCACTGACTTTCCCTCAATCGCGGTCTTCAGCCAGGCCGGTATCCCGTCCGGCAATGCCAGCTCCTCATGCACCAGTTCGCGGACCCCACTTCGATAGCTGAAGGACGTTCCCGCCTGCTCATCCATCATCCGGGCGCGATGGCGATAGGCGGCGGCGGAGAGAATGCTGCGTCCCTTTCCTCTGCTGATCACCTGCGCTCTGACGAACATGATCGCCACTGACGTCTCCAGACCTCTCCCGGCACGTCGCGACAGCGACGTATATTGCGCCCTCAAACCGATCGGCCCTGGGGCCGATGCCACTTCTCCGGAAGACGGCCACGGGCAAGAACGCTGGCTGCGACATTTTCGGGGTAATGGAAGATAGACTATTTAACTATCAAATTCTAGATAGTATAATCATTGCTGTCGAAATTGCCTCACAGGAAGGGACTGCGGAATGGCCACGAAATCATCGATCACCGACATCGACGCCCAGATCGAAAAACTGCGCGAGCGCAGACGCTCGATGATTGCAAAATCCGCCGAGCGCTTTGCCCGTGCTGCCATGAAATCCAAGATCGCGGAGATGGAGATCGCCGACGAGGAGGTCGATCACATCTTTGAAGAGCTCGCCACGCGATTTCGCAAAGAGCAGAAAAGGGGGGTGGCTCACGCAGCCGCTTCGCCGCGTCGACAGCCACGTGGCGGGATTGGAGCGGCGGCGGAGGTTTCTCATGACGGCTGACCGCAAGCGCCAGGCGCGCGAGAAATTCCTGCTCGGCGGCATCGTCGTCAGGGCGGGACTGTCAAAGGCCGACCGGGCGTTTCTGCTCGGCGCTCTTCTCGAACTGGCAAGGGTCGCTCCCGGCTCCGCAGAGCACCGGCGGCTTCGCGACATCGGCGAGGAGGCGTTCAAGGCTCCCCCGCTCGATGACCATTCACCTCGGATTGCGGAGACAGCGGCATGGCGCTGAAGGCACAACTGCAACCGGGCCTGTCGCTTGTTCTGGTTCCGGTCGCGGTGACGGCATTCGCCGTCTATGTCGTCGGCTGGCGATGGCAGGGGCTTGCCGGCGGGCTATCGGGAAGAACAGAATACTGGTTGCTGCGCGCTTCGCCCATTCCGGCATTATTGTTCGGACCGTTTGCCGGGCTCCTGACGGTTTGGGCGCTGCCATTGCACCGGCGAAGGCCGGTCGCCATCACGAGCCTCGGGTGCTTTCTGGTCGTCGCCGGCTTTTATGCATTGCGGGAATTCGCTCGCCTTGCACCGTCTGTGGAGAGCGGCGCGATTTCATGGGACCGGGCGCTTTCCTATCTCGATGCGGTGGCGGTCGTCGGCGCAGTCATCGGCTTCATGGCCGTCGCGGTAGCAGCGCGTATTTCAACCGTCGTGCCCGAACCGGTGAAGCGCGCGAAGCGAGGAACCTTTGGAGATGCGGACTGGCTGTCCATGTCGGCCGCTGGAAAGCTGTTTCCGCCAGACGGTGAGATCGTCGTCGGCGAGCGCTACCGGGTCGACAAGGAAATTGTCCACGAACTGCCGTTCGATCCAAATGATCCGGCCACATGGGGGCAAGGCGGCAAGGCGTCGCTCTTGACCTACAGGCAGGATTTCGATTCCACACACATGCTCTTTTTTGCCGGGTCGGGCGGATACAAAACGACGAGCAATGTCGTGCCGACCGCGCTGCGTTACACCGGTCCGCTGATCTGCCTCGATCCGTCCACCGAGGTTGCGCCAATGGTGGTCGAGCATCGCACCCGCGTCCTCGGCCGCGAGGTCATGGTGCTTGATCCCGCGAACCCGATCATGGGTTTCAACGTCCTCGATGGCATCGAGACATCCAGGCAGAAGGAGCAGGACATCGTCGGCATCGCGCACATGCTGCTATCGGAGAGCGTGCGCTTTGAATCCTCGATTGGCTCTTACTTCCAGTCTCAAGCGCACAATCTTCTCACGGGCTTGCTTGCCCATGTGATGCTGTCGCCCGAATATGCCAACCGGCGCAACTTGCGCAGTCTCCGGCAGATCGTTTCCGAACCGGAGCCCTCAGTGCTCGCCATGCTGCGCGACATTCAGGAACATTCGAAATCCGCCTTCATCCGCGAGACGCTCGGTGTATTCACCAACATGACCGAACAGACGTTCTCCGGCGTCTATTCGACCGCCTCAAAGGATACGCAATGGCTGTCGCTCGACAGCTATGCCGCCCTTGTTTGCGGCAATGCGTTCACATCGAGCGATATCGTTACGGCCAGGAAGGACGTCTTCCTCAATATCCCCGCGTCGGTCCTGCGCTCCTATCCCGGCATCGGGCGTGTGATCATTGGCTCGCTGATCAATGCCATGGTGCGGGCAAACGGCGGCTTCAACCGCCGGGCGCTCTTCATGCTCGATGAGGTTGATCTCCTCGGCTATATGCGCGTGCTCGAAGAGGCACGCGATCGCGGCCGCAAATACGGCATCTCCATGATGCTGATGTACCAGTCGGTCGGCCAGCTTGAGAGGCATTTCGGGAAAGACGGCGCGACATCGTGGATCGATGGATGCGCCTTCGCGAGCTATGCCGCGATCAAGGCGCTGGACACCGCGCGCACCGTTTCGGCGCAATGCGGCGAAATGACTGTGGAGGTGAAGGGAAGTTCCCGCAACATCGGCTGGGACATCAAGAACAGCGCCTCGCGCAAATCGGAGAATGTCAATTTCCAGCGCCGGCCGTTGATCATGCCCCACGAGATCACGCAATCCATGCGCAAGGATGAGCAGATAATCATCGTTCAGGGCCATAGTCCGATCCGCTGCGGGCGGGCGATCTATTTCCGGCGCAATGATATGAACGAGGCGGCGAAGGCAAATCGTTTCGTAAAGGCAATTCGTTGATGGCTCACGCTGCCCGGGCCCGGCGGAAGTCGCCGCCGGGCGCTCCGGAAAATTCCTATCGGTCGGAACTGCGATAGCGCGCAAACGGATCTTCCGCGCCAGGCGACGTGATCCAGTCGAGGAAGATTGTGTAGCCGATCGCAAAGGCGGTACACCCGATCGCCATCAGAATGAACGCCCAGAACGGCATGCCGTTGGCGGCGTTGCAACGACAGCCCAACGTCTTGGCCCAAAAGCGCGTCGGCTTGCTCGGCAAGCAACGCTAGGAAGGCTTTCGTCCTGGCCGCAGACGCGGCCCTGGTGGATAGATGGCATGGACGTCCACTTGCCTGAATTCATAGGATGGCAGGATCGGCACTAGCCTTCCTTCGGCGATTTCACGGCCACAAACGAGAGCAAACAAGGAGCCTATTCCTCTTTCCGCCAGCACTGCTTCCATAAGCGGCCGCCAGTGATGACGCGCCATGCGGTACGGATGGGCACTTCCACCGACCCGCCGTCGGGACGGATCAGATCAGCCGCTCATCCGCCGCGAAACCAGCGAAGCGGATGAAGGGGTGTGCCACAAGCTCCACCGGATCAAGTAGAAGATGCGGATGGAAAGATCCACACCTTCGGTCTGCCAACCCGCAATATCGGCCGCCCAGAAGACATCGCGGCGGCCATTCTCTTCCTGATGGCCAACCGCTTCGTGACAGGAGAGGTACTGCATGTCGATGGGGGCGGGCGCTTGGTATAGTCGAAACCTATGCTAGTTTGGACTTGATTATCACTGATTTCTTGGTCCCGGGTGCTTGATAGAGCGAGATCTTGCCCGCTTTCACACGTGCGGCAGCTTCTCGGACATTGGAGCCTGCGGCGATATGGATGAATAGCTCGTCGCTGTTGGTTTCGAGGAGCATTGGGATGCGGCGAGCGACTGCTATGCTATCGGCCGCTTTCTCCGTCTAACGGCGCGCTCTGCCCTGGGCGGTCAGGCCCGCTGATACCCCGATACTATCGGATTTCAGATAGTATCAGGCGTAACGTCCGTGCTACACCCGTCTCTGGACGATCCAGGGAAGTACCTTCCGGCCGAACAGATGAGGAGGAGGATAGGATGCGGAGATTCAAGATCGGCGAACGGGATCTGGATGAAACCTCGCCCGAGCTCCGGGAGGCTTTGCCGCACGCCTACCAGCAGCGACTTCGGCCGCTGTGCCTTTGCAAGGAACCGCCCGTTCCCATGTACATCGCGCGTATGGAAGGGCAGTATCTGATCAAGCGCATGCCGCTGTCGGGCCGCGATCATGACGCTGTCTGCCCCGCCTATGAACCGCCATACGAGCTGTCGGGTCTCGGCCCCCTGATAGGCAACGCAATCCAGATCGATGCCAGCGGCAAAGCCGAATTGAAGCTGGACTTCACCTTGACGAAAAGAGGGCCGCGATCGGCGCCGGGCGCTCCGGCGGAGCCTTCCGAGCCAAGCATTCGCAGCGAAGCGAAGAAGCTGTCTCTGCGTGCGATGCTGCATTATCTTTGGGAGGCTGGCGAACTGACGGAATGGCGCTCCGTCTGGGTGGGCAAGCGGGGCTGGGGTCGGGTTCGCAACAGCCTTCTCAATGCCGCGGCGCAGATGACAGCAAGGGGCAGTTCCTTGAGCGACATGCTGTATGTGCCGGAAATGTATCATCCCGCCGACAAGGATGGCATCGCGGCCCGGCGAGCGGCGACGCTTAAAGGCATTCAGGCGACGGAAACCGGACCGCGAAAGCTGATGCTGATGGTGGCCGAGGTGAAGGAATTTGCCCCCGCGCGGGAGGGGCAGAAAATCGCCGTGCGGCATTTGCCGTTTCCGCTGATGGTGGAGGACGGCGCATGGCGAAGGCTGGCCGCACGCCATGAGGCCGAGCTGGAGCTTTGGCGCTCGAACGAAGCCTTCCATCTGATTGTGATCTGCACGTTCGGGATTTCCACCGCCGGCATCGCCTCGCTCGAGGAGATCGCGCTGATGGTGGTCAACGAGCACTGGATTCCCTTTGAGAACATCGACGAACTGCGACTGCTGGAGAAGCTGAGCGTTCTCAAGCGAAAGAGCGTCAAGGGGCTGCGCTTCAACCTGTCGCGCCACCAGCCGATCGTATCGGTGATGCTGCCGGAGCAGAAACCATCTCCAGTCGCAATGTTCATCGTGCCCGCGGGAGCCGGAGAGGAATACGAGCATGGGCTCGCGGGCATGATAGAGGCGAGACCGGAGATCACACCCTGGATCTGGAGGGTGGCGGCGGGGGAAATGCCGAGACTACCTTGACGCCGGAGCTGTGAGCATGGTCCTGCTGGTTGCGAGAGGAACGTCATTCGAAAGCTGGAAAAGCGACGCGGAGACGAATGCCGGGTTCGGCAAGTTCAAGGTGAAGGAGACGCCGGCACGCGAGGCCGCAACCCACGACGGGGCGACGATCAGTGCCAAGTTCAGTAGTGAAGTGCAGCGCTCAGAAGACAAATACAGTGGAGATCGAGGGAAGGTCGCAGTTTGGGTGGATAGCAGAATGGCAGGTTGAGCAACCACGGGGGAAGCAGCCATGCTTCTGGGCATCGCGGTTCCTGCGAACCCGTCATTCGTTGCAACGACGTGGTTCGGTCTAATGCCTATTGCCACTTGATCCGCGGAGAAACTCGATCATTGCACGTACTTTGGCAGGAAGATAACTGCGGCTAGGGTAGATCAGCCAGGCTGCGGTATCGAAGGTCGTTGCGGTGACATCCCAACCGTCGATACAGGGATGCAATGTCCCGTGGTCGAGATCGTCCCTGATCAGCCAGTCGGGAAGGAGGGCCGGGCCAAGACCGGCAAGGGCGGCATCCCGGATGGCGCCCGCAGGTGACAGGACGAGGTCGCCGTCCACTCGCTGCTCGGTGACGGTGCCGGCTGCGTCGCGGAAGATCCAGCGGGACCGGTAGTCGCGGTAGGGAAAGAGGATGGCGCGGTGATGCGCCATATCTTCAGGACGCTTCAGCTCCGCCGCCTGACGCAGATATCCCGGTGTGGCAACAACGCGGTATCGCGTGTCCATAAGCTTGCTCACGATATAGTCGCCGGCGACCGCCGGTGCGAGACGGACGGCAAGATCGACACGTTCGGCCACCAGATGGATGTTGTTGTCCGAAAATATCCCTTCGACCGCGACGTCGGGGTAAGCGCTGCGAAACGCGGCCAGACGGGGCACGACGAACCTTTGCCCGAAGGTCGCGGAGGCCGAGATGCGCAGGGTTCCCCGCGGTTCGGACTGCATCGCCCGGCACTCATCGGTCGCACGGTCGAGTTCCTCGCTCAATGGTATGATACGCGCGAGGTAGTGGGCACCAGCCTCAGTCATCTCCATCCGCCGCGTCGTTCGAGCAAAGAGAGGGAAACCGAGCTCTTCTTCGATTCCCGCGACAAGCCGGCCGATAGAGGACGGGTCGACATCGCGTTGGCGGGCCACTGCTGCGAAACTGCCGTGCCGTGCGACGTCCTGGATCAGTGTCAGATTTGCGAGATTCATTCATGCAGAATATGCAGGAGTCTGCGGTCTGTCACGCCATTTAACTCTGAAACATTCCGGAATATCCCTGTTGCAGTTCAAGACGAACGACAGGAGAGACGGATGCCGGACTTCACACTGCATACGCCCGCAACCACTCCCGAGGGCTCCAAGCTGCACTTGAGGCCGTCACGAAAGCCTGGGGAATTCACACCCAAAATGCATGCGACCCTCGCCGAGAGCCCGAGCGCCCTCGTGGGCTATGAATCTCTCTGGGGCGAGATCGCCTCATCGACGCTGAGCGCGGTGGAACAGCAGGTGGCCTATCAAGCCGTCAACGTCCTGCACGGCTGCGGCTATTGCACCATGGGCCACACCTTCCTGTCGCGGCAGGCTGGAATGGTCGAGGCAACGATCGCCCGTTTGCGCGCCGGCCAACCGCCGAACGACGGCAAGCTCGCCGCGCTCTGGACCTTTACCCGACGCGTCTCAGAGGCGCGGGGCGAGGCGCCGGAGGCCGTACCCGCCTTCCTCGCGGCAGGCTTCACCGATGCCAATGTGCTCGATGTGGTGGCAATCGTCGCCGCGAAAGTCATTGCCAACTACAGCGCCGTTCTGGCCAACATCCCGAACGGAGGATTCATGTCGGACCCCGCGCTGGCCTGGACGCCGTCAATGACTGCCGCCGCCGAATGACCTGCCCGGTCGGGGCGATGGCGCTCCGGCCTCTCAGTGGATGAAGTGAGATGGATTTCAAGGACAAAGTGATCGTCATTACCGGTGCGAGCCGCGGCATCGGCGAGGCCACAGCAAGATATTTCGCGTTCATCGGAGCGCATGTTTTCCTCGCTGCCACGAATGCCGATCGGATCGGAGAGATCGCGGCAGACCTTGAGGACCAGGGCGCGTCGGCTCACGCGGTCGCTTGCGACGTGTCCGACCCCGCGCAGGTTTTGACTCTGATCTCGACAGCGACGGACAGGACGGGCAGGCTCGACCTGCTGGTCAACAACGCGGGCCTGATCGATCCGATCGCTCGGCTGGCCGACAGCGAACCGCTGGAGTGGGGCCGGACCGTCGACGTTAACCTCAAGGGGGTCTACCATGGCCTGCGCTACGCTATCCCCGTCATGGTGGCGCAGGGCGGTGGTACGATCGTCAATATCTCCTCGGGCGCGGCGACCTCGGCGCTCGAGGGATGGAGCCATTACTGCGCAACCAAGGCGGCGGTCCTATCGCTGACCCGCGTAGCGGACAGGGAATACCGCAACAAGGGATTGCGCGTGATCGGGCTCAGCCCCGGAACTGTGGCGACGCGGATGCAGGAACAAATCCGGGCCTCGGGGATCAACCCGGTCAGCCAGCTCGACTGGTCCGCGCATATTCCAGCCGAGTGGGTAGCGAAAGCCATCGCATGGTTGACGACCGAAGGGGCCGATCCGCACCTTGGCTCCGATTTCTCTCTCAAATCCAACGAAGGGCGGCGGGCGGTTGGATTGCCGGAGGCGTAGGTCAGGGCGCCGCTATTGTCCTTCCGAACCCGCAGGCTCTCGGGTATCGGCTTGGCGATTTTCCCAAAGGGGTCCGACCGCGCGAAGCTGTTGTTTGCAGGGCCTAGTTTCAACGGTGGCGATAGGCCGGAAACGCCATAGGTGCCGGCTATACAATGTGCAAAGCAATGATCTGATGTCCAAATTTGGCCATCAGATCGCCACGCCGAAAAAGCTTGCCTTCACTGCGGCCAAGGTCGTGAGGGATGCATTGAACGGCCTGACCGAGTCGCGTGCGTCCGGCAGGCAAGAGCCTCCCTAGAAGGGAGGCTCGCTGCTGATAAGGCCCTCCTGCCCGGCCCAGATGGCTTCGCGCTCCGCCAGCGCCATCGCAAGCTCCTCCTCGACCCAACGACGCTCGTCGCGATAGACGGCATTACACAGCTCGGCGCGCAGTTCCTCGATGTGCTGATCGATCGTCATAGTCATCTCCTTGATGTTCGTGAAAGACCCCGCCGGCGGTCATGGCGGGCCGGAGGGGTCAAGGAGCGCGCAGCGACCGGCAGAGCCGGCGAGCGGGGGAGCCGAAATGCGCCAGCATTTTGGGGGAACCACTCGTCCTTGAGGCTTTGAGCCGCCATGGCATCCTCGGACGATCTGAGCAGACGCCACCTGGCTCTGTATGGCGCCCTGCAAGCCGGAAAGCAGGCTCGATGCTTGGTTCCGGCTTCACGATGCGCGGAAAGAGAGCCCCGCCTCGGCGGCGGGGCTCGTTCGTTGCGGCGATCAGACCTCGCGCTTCGGGCGGTTCCAGATGAGGGCGTATTCTCCCTGCTTTTCGCTCGGCCAAAGTGCCGCGGTGATCGGAGCATTGAAGCTTGGGTCGTCCAGCTTGACCGAGATATATTCCTCGCCGTCGTTGGAGATCGCCTTCCAGCCCGCGCCGACCTCGACGCCGTTGCCTGCTGTGATGCGGAAATCCGGCGCGTCGCGCGAGACGCGTTCGATGGGGTTCAGGCGGGCGCGCATGCTGACGGTGAGGGTACGGACGTTGCCAACGATGCTGTTGTTGCCGTTGGTGGAGAATTCGCCGATGACTGCCATGATCTGTTCCTTTCCAGTTTGCTCGGGCCGCGCCCATCGCGGCCTCGATGGCGGTGTAACGACCGGCGGCGATCGACACCGCACCCCCGGGTCCCCGTTGCGCGAACGCAATGGGGTGGCTTGTCGGGCCGGAACGCAGTGGAGGGCGGCCAAAGACGGCTATTTTGCTTCGCGGTGCAAAGGCGGGCTTGTCCCGCCGGCGGAAAATAGCCGGCGCCGGCCGTTGCGGAATGGCGATCGAGACGTGAGGCGTCCTCCGGTCACACCAGACCCACCGAGGCCTGCATGGGTGCATTGAGGCTCAAATCGGAGGAACCAGATCATGGCTCGCCGTCATCGGTGGCCCTCAACCAGTGGGATAATGACACGTATCGCAGGCATTGTCCTCGCGGTTTGCCTCGACTACGCTGCCGCCGATCTTATCGACCCGTCTGCCAACGTCCCACCCGCGCCATCTTGACGGCAAACGCCCGGTTTGGGGTCACTCGCTTCCTCTTCGCGGTCGGTGCGTAGCCGCCGCATGATGGGGGTCAGGAGGACAAGGGCGCCCCAATCTGTTTCACGACCTCGCGGTTTTCGCCCTCAGATTCCTGGCCAAGCTGCAGCGTGCCCGCCGAGATCGTCGTCCCATCGGTATAGGTATTATCCGCAGTCAGGCGTGTCGGCGATAATCGCGCAGTCGGGCATAGGCCCGACCCTCGCCATGGACGGCGAGCAGCGCTGTCGTCGTGGATTGGGCGCTGGCGCCGAGCGGACACGCGCGCAGGCGAAACGGGGAGGACGCGCGGTCCTCCCCGGCAAGAAGCGGGGCGTGAAGCATCAGACCGCCGCCGCCCGCCCGCTCTGCGCCCTGGGCTGGAGGTCGTGCAGATAAGCCACGGCACGCTGCGCCCGGGCGGCGGCCGAGAAGATCGCCCTGCGATCTGCCTGAAGGACACGCAACCAGCACGCGACATAGCTGGCGTGATCCGGGCGCGGCTCCAGCTCCGGGACGATGCCAAGATCGGCACAAAGGAAGCTGGCGCCGATCTCCACGAGGAGTTCTTCGTGCGCGCGATCGGTCCGATCCCGATGGTAGCGGCTGAGATCCCGGTTCAGCCGCTGAGGGGCCCCGGTCCAATGCAGGGTCTCGTGCGCCCGGACAGCGACGAACGACGCGATGTCCCTGAACTGTTCACGATGAGGCAGTTGCACACGATCGGTGACCGGCGAGTAATATGCCCTGTCGCCGCCATAGCGCACCCTGGCTCCGGTATTATCGAAGAACCGGTCGGCGTGTTGGACACGCTCGATGGGATCGTCGCCTATTGGCTCCGGCCGCCGGTGGCAATGGTCAGGCAGACCTTCGATTTGATCGCAATTGAAGACAGTATACGCCTTCAGGAACGGAATCTCGCGCTCAACCTCGCAGCCGCCGGCATCGGTTTCAGTCTTCATGAACCGGCTGGCATAAACGACAGTCGCCCCGCTCTCGCCCTTGCGGATATGCGCACCAAATTCGTTTGCCTGCCGCAATGTCATCCACATGGCTGAAGAGAATCCCCGTGCCATCCCCTCCGACCAGAGAAGGAGCACATTCATTCCTTTGTATGGCTCGCCGTTGTGGCGGAGCGGCCGGGTAATCCGGCCGCGGGCGTTGTGTGCACCCCATGGCTTAACCCATGGGCGGACGCCCTTCTCCAGATCGGCGATGATCTTCTCAGTGATCCGCGCATAGATGTCGGAGCGCGATGCGCTTTCCTTGCCTCTCATGTCGTAAACCTCCGTCTTGGAGGCCGCGCCTGTCGCGGCCCGTCACGGGGGTCCTCTCGCCGGGCCAATCAGGGGGCCGCGCACCCGGACCGGGGTCCCCGCCGCGCCTGCGCGACGGGGTGGTCATGGGCCGGAACGAAGAGGAGGACGGCGAAGCCGTTGCGCAGTTCGCCAGGCCCGGCAGGACCGCCATCCGGGACGGGACGCAAGGCGCATGCGCCCCAATTCCTTCTTTCTTTCTCCTTCCTTCTTGTCCGAAGCAGGCGCGACACGAAGAAGGCCAGTCCTGGCAGGACCGGCCCCGAAAAGACGACGATATCCGGCGATACCGAAGCCTCGCCTCGTGGACAGCTCATCCAAGAGCCGCCATCTGCTGCTCGGCGGCTTTACGGTCGAGGTTCCGGCCGGGGACCTCGACAGGACGCTCGAAGGGCTTCCACGTCTCGCCGATGACCTGTTGGTAAGCGGCGACGGCGCCCTCGGCCGCCATGCGCAGGGCGTGCGACTGAACACCCATATCGGCCGCGAACTCGCGCCTGCGCTGCGCGGCGCTGCCGAAGCCGACCGGCCCTTCGAAATCCTCATCGCGCAGGTCATTGGCGGCCTTGGCCGTGGCATCGCGTGCCTCGGACACCGCACGGCTGTAGAACTGGCCTGCCCCATGGGCCGAGCCGACAAAGGCGCCGACGATGCGCTGGAGATGAATCTGCATCGCCCGCTCGCCAAGGCCTTCGCTCAAGGCGTCGGCGGTCTCGATGATCAGCTTCTCGTGCAGGTCGCGGATGCCGTTGCTGTCAAGGACAGGGAGGCCGAAGCTCTCGGCGATGAGGATGGCCTGCGCCGCATCCGGGCAAGCGAGCCGGACCATTTCGAGGTTGGTGCCTTTGCGCAGCGGGACGACGCGGGCAGTCTTTCGGGGTGTGCGAGCGGCTTTGATCATGGCAAATTCCTTTCCTTCCGTTCTGCCGAAGGCTCGGACCGGCCCGTGCCTGCCCTCCCTCTGGCGCGGTCGAAAGAAACCGGCGGAAAAACGGGCGCTTCAAGGTCCGGTGCTGCCGGATCGAGCGAAGCCGGCTTGCGGGCAAGCAGGGCTGACAGTCCTCGCGCAGCCCCGCGGGCCTGTTTTGCCGAGATCGGCTGCTCCGGCCGCAACGCGGCGCGACTGCGGCCTTGAAGCGGCAGGCCGCCGGTTTACGACCGCAACCCCCAGCCGAAGGGAGGGCCGGCAGGAGCCGGCTCTCGACAGATCTCCGGAAGGAAGAACCGCCGTGAACATCCGCTGCGCCTTCGAAACCCCTGCGCCGGTTCCGGTTTGTATCAGCCTCGATATCCGCTCGCCCGCACCAGCAGCCACCGTCATCGAGAGCCGGACGCTTGTCCACCGACAGTCTCCACCGGGCATCCATCACGCTGCTTGGCGGGTCTGATACCCACACGGCTCGCGAAATACGGCAATTGCCCGGTATTGGCGGGCGAGTTCCCGGGAAAGCGCGGCGATCTCCGGCTGACGCTCGGCCGTGATGGCGGCGAGGTACAAACGGTGCAGCGGATGTGGGCACCCACGTCAAGGACCGCATCCTTACAGCGCAATCTGATCAGCTCTGATACCCGCAATCCCGTCTGAAAGGCAAGCAACAGCAAGGCGTGATCATGCCGCCCCACCCACGTCGTTGACCAAGCCCGCTAGCAGCACCGCTATCTCCCCTGCGTCTCTTTCGCGACCAGAATCGCGCCGGCCTGCCGGTCGATGTCATCAAGTTTGATCCCCGATGACCGCGAGCGTGCATGCCAAGCCATCAACGGCAACACGGCGAGTTCGCGTGCGCCTCGCCGCGGATTGGTTCCCAACGATGCCGGCACAGCCTCCAATTCATCAGGCGACAGATACCGTGAAAAGCTGACGCCCCCGGGGCTGGTGCGCCCTGGGCACGCAGAGCGAAAGGTTTGTGATGGTGAGTCCCTCGGCCAATACTGGAATAAACTATGAAGGTCCGTGTATAACGTTTTGTCGCGACATGGGGTCTTGCGTGTGGTGACATACCCCATGAACGCTACGACATCATGCGCGCTCAGCGCTGTCCCTGGCACATTTCAGCGCGGAAGAATTAGGTGGCTTGACAGATTAGGACAGTTGACCTACTCATTGCATTAGGACAGTTGACCTAACTCAAGGGAGGAATTTATGGCCGTAGATCTCTTCAGCGCCTTTCAGCTTAACGACTTGATGCTTTCCAGCCGCATGGTCATGGCGCCGATGACGCGCAACCGTGCCGATGGCAGCGGCAACGTGACGCCAACGATGGTTACGCACTACGAGCAGCGTGCCACTGCTGGACTGATCATCTCCGAGTCCACTCCTGTTTCTGCACAAGCCGTCGGCTATCCCTACACTCCTGGCCTTTTTGCCGATACGCATGTGACCAGTTGGCTCCGACTGACCAACGCGGTGCACTCCTCCGGTGGCCGCATTTTCGTGCAGCTGCAGCACTGCGGTCGGATTTCGCATCCAAGCCTCCAGCCAGGAGACGCCATCCCAGTCGCGCCATCACCGATTCGTCCATCCGGCAAGGCAGTCACATACGTCGGGATGCAGGATTTTGTGACGCCGCGCGCACTTACGGTCGAGGAAATTCCAGGCCTCGTCACTCAGTTTCGACATGCTGCCGAGTTAGCTAAGCGTGCGGGATTCGATGGAATCGAGATTCACGGAGCAAACGGATACCTGATCGACCAGTTCCTGCGCGATGGCAGCAACCGGCGAGGTGACGCGTATGGCGGCAGTGTCGGCAATCGAATGCGACTGCTGAATGAGATCCTCGACGCCGTCAATGAGGTTTGGCCCGCAGGAAGGATTGGTGTGCGTCTGACTCCAGAAAACAGCTTCAACGCCATGGTGGATTCCGACCCGCAAGCCCATTTCGAGTACATCATCCGGGAGCTTAGCACTCGAGGCCTTGCGTACATCCACGTGCTTCAGGGGGACATGTCAAAAAAAACGTCCGCAGTTGACTATCGTGCTCTGCGGTCGTGTTTCGCTGGCACATACATCGCGAACAACGGCTATGACGTGGAGCATGCGAAACAGGCAATTGCAAGCGGCGATGCCGATCTCGTGGCATTCGGCCTCCCCTTCCTCGCCAACCCTGACCTCGTGCGGCGTTACCGGCAGGGATTGCCTCTGAATATAGCTGATCCAACGACTTTCTATGGTGGGGACGACGCCGGATACACTGACTATCCGTTTTTCACGGGCGGAGAGGCCTCCGCTGCCTAAGCATTCGAAGACCAATAGGAGGCACTACGATGGCAAATCGGGCGACACGCGAGGAAATTGTCGGCGTAGCGGACGATCTGTTCTACCGCAGGGGATTTGAGCACACATCCTTTGCAGACATCGCCGAGCTCGTGAAGATATCACGCGGCAATTTCTATCACCATTTCAAGACGAAGGACGACATTCTCGAAGCGGTAATCCAGAAGCGCCTGGCTGATCGCAATGCGATGCTGGAGCGATGGGAGATAGAGGGCAAGACACCGGTAGAGCGGATCTCCAGCTTTATCGATATCCTGATCATGAATGGGGATAAGATTAAACTGTATGGATGCCCGATCGGAACCTTAACGAGCGAGCTCGCGAAGCTAAACCATGCAGCGCGGGCAGATGCTGGCGGATTGTTCATGCTGTTCCGGACGTGGCTCCGCCGGCAGTTCGTAGCACTCGGCCGAGAAGCAGATGCGGATGCGCTCGCCATGCATCTTCTCTCCCGAAGTCAGGGTGTCGCGACCCTGTTCAATGCCTTCCAGGATCAAGACTTCGTTCAGTGCGAGGTTGATCAGATGAAGGACTGGTTGAAGGATATCGCGGCCGAGGGCTTCAAAAATTGATCGGGGATAAACTGCCTTAAACAAATCCCGTCGACGCGCCATAGCGCGGCGAAGCCTTTCTCATTCCATCACAGCAACGGGACAGTTCATGTTTATCGTAATTCTCAGATTTTCGAACAACAAGGCGCAGGCCGCCCAATTCCTCGAGGGCCACAATGCTTGGATCAAAAGAGGCTTCGACAGTGGGACTTTTCTTCTTGTAGGCAGCCTCCAACTAAACGCGGGCGGGACACTCCTCGCCCACAATGTTGATAGGAAAAGCCTTGAGGCGTTGATTGAGGAGGATCCTTTCGTGGCAGAGGGTGTGGTGAGCGCCGAGGTCCATGAAGTAACACCCGGCCGTGTTGATGAACGACTTATTTTCCTGAAAGGGTAATCGATAAGCGGAACTGTCCCAGGTCATGACGGGCGGCCGCGCGGCCGCACCGAAGTTTCTTCATTACCGTGACGCGGAGTAGGGCTTTCCGGTCTCAGACGATTTTCGTCTTTTCGAAAAGCTCTGCCTCGCACCCGCCCGCCGCTCCGCACCCGAGCCTCCATTTTTTTCCAATGGGGATGCCGTGCTGGTGGCCAGAAACTACTGAGCACAGGCCGGGCTAAACCTGGCCGATATCGAAACCGACAGGCATTCGGCGGCGCGGCACCGCACCGGCAAGATGCTGCCACCCAATCCTTGCCGTGGACGCGGCATCCGGGCTTCAGGAAACCCGCCTATGCGAACATAGTGCGACGACGATGCTGAGGAGAATGCCGGCGACGGCAAACCAGAAGGCGCGTTGCATGCCCTCCGTGATGGCTTGCTGCAGAGCCTCGCCAGTCAGCCCGTGGAGATGCCGGTTGGCGATCGCGTTCAGTACGGCGAGACCTATGGCATTACCCACGTTCAGTGTGGTGGAGGCCATGCCCGACGCGACCCCCTGCTCGTCATGGTGGACGCCGGAAGAAGCGGCGATCCACATGCCCGTCCATACGACACCCTGCCCGATACCCGAGATAATCAGGCCCGGCGCGATGGCCGCGTAGCTGGCGTCGATGGTGGCGCCGGGGATCATTAACGCCGTGCCGATCGCACCGACGATCATCCCGCCTATAAGAGTGGAACGGATCGAAAGGCGCGTGGCGAGACGCTCGCCTATCTGTGTGCCTGCGGCGATGGCGAGGGAGGGGATGAGAAAGGCGAAACCTGTCTCGATGGCCGTGAAGCCCTGCACGTTCTGGAACAGTACCGTCAGGAAATAGGGCAGCGTGCCGAACGTCGCCATATAGAGAAAGGTGATCGCCATGCCGACGACGAGGCTTCGATTGCCAAAGAGCCGCAGCGGCATCAGCGGATCGGAACTCCGCGCCTCGATGAGAATGAAGGCGGCGAGGAACGCTGCGGCAAGCGCGAGGCTCCAGACGATGACGGATGCATCCCAGCCATATTCCGGCCCCTGCACCAAAGTGAATACCAGGAGGGTTGTCCCGGCAGTCGCCGTGAGCGCGCCGGCGAGATCGAAGCTTCGGTGCTCGTTGCGTTTGGGATCGCGCGGAATGACGAAGAAGGCAGCCACTATACCGATACCCGCCAGGAGCACATTGACGTAGAAGACCGACGGCCAGCCAAAAGCGCCCGTGAGAAAGCCGCCTGCAAGCGAGCCGATCGTGAGACCGCTGGCGCCGGCGCCGCCCCATACGGCAAGCGCCCGGTTGCGTTCCGGCCCCTCCGTGAAGAGCCTGTTGACCAGCGAGAGTGTCGCCGGAAAAAGAAAAGCGCCGCCAATTCCCTGAACCGCTCGCGCCACGATGATCATTTCCGGGCTCCAGGCAAGCCCGCCGACCAGCGAAGACAGCGCGTAGAGCCATAGGGCGAGGACGAACATGCGCCGTTGACCGATAAGATCCGCCGCCCGCCCGCCAAACAGCAGGAAACCTCCGGTAAAGACGGTGTAGACGCTGACCACCCACTGAAGCGTCTGTTCCGAAAAGCCCAGCCCTGCCCCGATTTCAGGAAGCGCGACGAAGACGATGTTCAGATCAAGCGCGATGATGAGCTGGGCGAAGGCAAGCAGCGCCAGCGTCGCTCCCCGCCTGGCTCCCAGTCCACCTGTTGTCGATGGCGCGCCAAGGGGCGTCGATTTTTCCGATGCACTCATGTCCATTCCTCCTATAAGTTATTGAGTAATCGCTCAAGAATTCAGGCTTGCAATTCGATGTCAAGTGAATTATTTATCGATCATTCAACAATGAGGATCCGATGGCGCGACCGCGGGAATTCGATCGTGATCAAGCGCTTCTCAAGGCGCGCGACGCCTTTTGGGAGCGCGGCTATGAAGGCACGTCGATCGCCGACCTGGTGGGGACGCTAGGGCTTGCGCCGGCCCGCATCTATGCCGCCTTTGGCTCAAAGGAGGGTCTGTTTCGCGAAGCGGTGGCCCTTTACGAGGCGCGGGAAGGCGGCTTCGTCGCTCGGGCACTGAAGGAGGAAACCACGGCATACGGGGCGATCGAGCGAATGCTGCGCGAAGCGGTCGAGACTTATACCCGGCCCGGGCGGCCGCGCGGCTGCCTGGTGGTTTCGGCGGTGGCGAGTTGTTCCGCGGACAACGAGCGTATCCGCGATTGGCTCGCCGAGCGCCGTCTCATGCAGACCGATGCTATCATCGCGCGTCTGGAAAGAGCGGTTCGCGAAGGAGAACTGGAGCCTGAAACGGATGCGCTGGCCTTGGGAGATGCCCTGGCAGCGCTCCTGAATGGTCTTTCCGTTCTGGCGCGTGACGGCGTGCCACGGGCGCGCCTCTTTGCGCTGTGTGGCCTGACCACCCGAGCTCTATTTGTATAGCGACGGGAGGCGTGTGGTCCGCCACTGACACAGAATAAGAAATGCGGTTCAGAAAACCGCCAGCCGTGATCGCAAGAAGCATGGGTTTTCCGGACAGGTTCGGCGTCAGCAGCAGTGAGACTCGGACCAGCAGCAGCCTCACGCCGGCAGACCCGCAAGTCGGCGCGGCAATCGTAACCTTAATTGCTGGTGCGGATTTCGGGTTACGCTCCAGCATGGCCTGTTCGGACAGGACTGAGCCGTTCCTGCTCATCACCATCGTTCGTACGCTGCTCGCAATAACCCTGCAGCGCCTCGCTATCCTGCATCGTCGGCGCGCGGTTCACGGCGATCAAAGCGGGCATGGGTCAATCATTCGCTCTACCCTGGAGACTGAATCCGCGCCAATCCCGACCTTTTCAACAGGATCGGCGGGAGCGTCCTTCGGGGTTCCTACGCACCCGTCCGCCGATAAAATGCGAGGGAGCCAGCGAGCGTAAGCAACACACCTCCGCAGATGCGATCCAGCCAGAGCGCTCCGGACCTCCGCAACACCCTAACCGCCTGCGAGCCAAGCAGCGCATATCCGAACATCACCATGAAGTCCATGCTGGCGAAGACAAGGGCAAGCACCGCATATTGTTGGAGCTGGGGTGCCGCAGGATCGATAAATTGAGGCAGGAAGGCCGAGAAGAATAGATAGCCCTTGGGATTTGTCACCGCGACCAAAAAGCTCTTGAGAAACAGCGATCGGGTCGATCCCGCTCCGCTTTTGCTCGCCGACTGGAGCGTCCCGTCAAGTGTTCCCCTGGAGCGCAAGAGTAGGATGCCGAGCAAGGCGAGATAGCAGATACCGACCCATTTGACGACATTGAACCAGAACTCTGAGGCGGCGAGCAGCGCGCCTAGTCCAAACGCGACCGCTCCGATCAAAACGAAATCGGACATCACCGCGCCGATCATGCCGAAACAGGCACGTCGCACGCCGAACCGCGAGCCGTTCGTCAAGGCGAGCAGCACGGTGGGGCCGGGCGTTGCAATGCCTATGAACGCCACAAGTGCGAAGGCGAGAACTGTCATTTCAGCCATATGGTCTCCTCCTCCCAAGGAGCGACGGGTTGCGTCTGTCTATTTGGTCTTCGCACAATGAGATTTTTGCCGCAACGGGGGTCCGCCGGCTTGAGCCGGGCGCAGCTTTACCCTTGACGCGGCGGGCGGGCATGCGAAAGCCGGGTTTCCTCTTCCCTCTTTCTGCCCTTTGCCTGGTTCTTCGCCCTTGCCTTCAGCTCGGCGTTCCAGTCGTCCTCCTGCGGTCGGAGCCGTTCGAAGCCGCAGCCAGCCTCGTCGGCGATTGCTTCAAGGCGATCCGCGTAAGCGTGGCCCTGTGCGTTGTTGTCCGTGGCTGCGACCAGCAGCACATCTTCTCGCGCCGCCAGCAATCGTATCGCCGCATTGGTGGCGTGAGCCCATCCTCCGCCGGTACTGACATAAAGGCTGTCGCGCCGCGCACCCTCCAGCACCGCGAGGCTCATGGCATCGATCGCCGCCTCGGTGACGCAGAGGCGGAGCGGATCGCAACGACCGAACCGGAATAGGTTCTTCGCACCGCCGGTCGAGAAACCCCGCCATTCCGGGCCACGCTCCTCCCAGCCGGTCACCATCCCCGCTCCATCCCGGTGGGCGGCCCACATGCTGCCGCAAGGCCCCTCCCGTAGCAGGTCGTGACGGATGGCGGCGCGGACCACGGCTTCCGGCAGATGACGCTCATTGCGCAGGTAGCGCCAGGTCGTCGAACCCGGCCACGGGTTGCGGCGGGCGCTCCAGCGTTCAGCCACACCGCGATCCGGATCGCGCTGCCGGGCCTGCCTCTTCCAGACCGGCTGGCGCGGCTCATAGCCGACCAGCCGGCCGACCCGCATCTTCGCCTCCGGGAAGCCGACCCCATACAGATGGGTCATCAGCGAAAACACATCTCCCTTCGCGTCGGACAGCGGATCGAACCAGCCTTTCCCCCCATGGATGACGATGACGATCTTGTCACCATGCCGGTACTTGACCGCCCGGCGCGTGCTTTCCTTCAGGTCGATCGCATAACCGGCCTCATCCAGCGCAGCCGCGCAGAACACCCTGTTTCGTAATTCATTGCGTTCGTCTTGTTCCATTTCCGTCCTTCGTGCGCGCAAGCGCCCGCCTTCCTTCAGCTTTTCTTTTCCCGCACCTTGGGGGACAGCTTTCCGGACGCCGCGAAGAGCAAAGGGGGCAAGGGCGCGGCCGGCAGATGAGATTTTCACCTTGCGCCGCAGGCCGGCCGCGGCGCAGCTTCCCTTGCCGCCTGCTGCTCGCAAGCGGCACCTCCTCAAGGAGAAAGCCGGCTCAACGAGCCGGCCCGTATTCAAAGGGATCGTATTCGGCGAGGGTCTCGACTTCGCCGTCGTCAAGTTCGGCGCTCGGCAGGACGCCGAATTGGCCGCCGGAGCGGAACAGCGTGACCGGCACCATGAGGGTGCGGGCGAGCTGGAAGGCGTGGTTCTGGGCGAGGGAAAGATCTTGCGACATCTGAGGGCTCCATCCTGGGAGCGGGCCAATTCCCGCTCGATGGCTCCGTCAGTGTCCGCCCCCGGTCGCGATCACCGTGAAGGCTTCAGCCGAGCGGCCGCAGCTTGCTAGCGGACCCCCCGTGGGTTGATCGTGGAAGATCCGGGGACGGACCAGGAAGCCATCACTGGAGAGCGGGATTGGATTGCCTCCCGAGGAGAGCCCCGTGCAAGCTGATCTTGCGAGCCCATGGGCCTGGACAAGCCGCAGCGCTGGCCAAGGGATCGCGCTTTTCAAGTGGCGGCCCTGCCGTGCGCCCAGACGTCCGGGTTTGCTCCTCGAGCCATTCCATGAGCCTCTCCACATCGCCCCCCAAGGGCTCTCCTTTGTGATATCGGGCCGAGCAGCGAGCCATGTATCGGCGTCGGCGCCACCATTCACCCTACATCCAGAGAAGCGGTCATTGATCTGATGGTCTTGGCCGGCCTGTTGACCTGAACCTATGACAGGCGGGAAGTTACTTCGGCCCCCGCGCTGTTCGCAAACAGGTGGTCAGAACCTTACATTGAAACCGTCGTTCCATTGAGCTGTAGCTGCCGGCAATATTGCTCAGGCTGGGGATCCAACGGTACCGCGCCGTGGAGCGTATCGGTCCAGTTGTATGAACCACCAGCGCCTATCCCAACCCAGATGGAGGATCTCCACTATGTGCCCGGACCGACACGGCCCCGCCGCGGATCTCGCCGAGTTTCCGCGGCAGACGGGATGACTTGGATTGGTGGAAAGCGAAAGGGCAGCTTTGAGGTGTATCAAACCGCAAAGCAGACCATAGCTCAACTGACGTGATGACCGGGTTCAGCCAAAGCGTGCCTCCTGGAATTGACCGGCGTAGCCAGCCGACGCTGCCGGTGTTCTCTGCTAAGGTTTTTGAGCCGTAACTATCCAGGCGCGCGAATCGAACAGTACGCCGTCCGACGTCATATGCGAATTCAGCAACGCACGGACTCGCTGAGGGACACCGTCAGTCTCGGTGCCCTTTGGGTCACCTTGCTCCATGAACAGGCTGGCCACGGCGTCATAGGCCGCGTCGACGCTCGCACCATAGAAGACGGGCTCATGCACTTCGGCAAACTCGACCGAAGCAAAACCGGCCTTTGTCAGAATGCCCGTCGTCACTGCGCGATCAGCGAGCGAGAACGCGGCAGCGCCGGACGACGCACTTCCCAAAGCCAGCGTGTTCGCAATGGCGGTGGCCCACTCGTTGCGGTCTGCGGCCTGCCAAACCATGAGCGCAAGGCGCGCTCCGGGGCGCATAGCCTGGCCAATATTGTCGAAGGCTGCGACGGGGTCGGCAAAGAACATCACACCGAAACGGCTGATGCAGACATCGAAATGCGCGGCAGGAAGCACTTTGGTCTGCGCGTCACCCAGCTCGAACCCGATATTGCGCAATCCTTCTTCCCTGCTGCGCCGGCGGGCGACCTGCAGCATCTCTTCCGAGACATCGACTCCGAGGACGCTTCCGTTGCGGGCGATGCGTGCGGCGTCTCGAGTGGACTGCCCCGCTCCGCAACCAACGTCGAGCACGCGGTCATGCGGGCCAATCTTGAAGGCAGAACGCAGGTGCTCATTGTGCCGATGCAGTTCGGTGTCATAGAAGTCAGCGCGATTGAAGGTCATACGGACATTCCGGGCAATGTTACTCTGGTCGGTGAGGAATGGCCTTCGCGTCGAGCGCCGTGCAAAATCGTGACCTTGGCGTCTGCCGTGCGCATGATCTAACTCCCTTTGTTCTGCGGAACATAGCGTAGGAACACCATGCCCGTGGCGGAACCTGTGTTCTTCAACAAGATCGAGATCCAGCCGCCCCTCGATAAATCTTGAACACTGGGTTGCCAGCGCCGATGACCACGGCAACATAATAGAGTGCGTATTCATCCACCAGCCCTGCTGTGATGAACTGCGCAACCAGCGTCGCACCGGCGACTGAGATATCTTTGGTCGATCCCGCCTTGAGCCGCCCGATTTCCTCCGGCCGAACCGCGCACGATCTGCTCGGAAATCGACAACCGGTAGACCAGCCGCTCGGGCATAGCGGACGAGCACCACATCATAAGCTTGCCCTTCGCTGCGAGCGAGATTGAGCAGTCGCTGCTTGACCGACGCGGCGATGTTGACTGGCGCCTTAGCGATTGGATGTGAAGGCTTCAAGATAGGGCCGCATGATGTTCCATGCATCGCGATAAGCGCGCATTATGTTCGCCAGCTCATTTCAGATGAGGGTACGAGTTTTTCTGATTATCTCACCGAGAAGAGACTTTCCTATGTTTATGACTGCCTGACGGATCCACGGCAGATTATGCGGCGCGTCGCCGATATTGCCTTCGATGTCGGCTTTATCGAACCATCGACATTTTATCGGCAGTTTCGGCTCCGGTACGGCATGACTCCGACAGATGTCCGGCAGGCGGCGTAGGGCCGCTTGGCTAAGATAACGATGTTCTGCGTCATGAACATTCTTCGCGGGTGGTAAGCATGCTGTCGCCTCGCGGCAGGCCCTTAGATGTTCGATGTAGCAAATCTGAATGCAAGGAAAGCGAATTAGCCTTCAAAATTTGCCACCCGGATGACGGTGCTGCTCTGCGCGTCAGTGCCAGTAGATCGAATACATAAAGCGCCGCGCGGCCACCCGGCAAAGCGCGTCGAGAAAACCGAGAGCAGACCGCCAGCCTCGGGCTAAGAAACTTCAAGGGAAGACATTCTGGTTCGCGCTGTCGTCGTGCCTTTAGGAGCGAGGTCGTACTCAGCGACACCACGGTCGCGCAGGGCCGTCGACCGCATCCGTTTACTCAGCAGCGGCCCGGAAATCCAAAATCGGCTCTCTACTGTTTGCCTCAACGCTTCGCGCGGGCGAACTTTCGATACCAGCCCGAGCCGGCGATGGTGTTGCGATAGATGCGCTCCCGCTCGCCTGCTTCTTGCGTTGTTTCAGCGCGCACCTCGCCTTCGATCGCGGCGTCGGCTCGACGAAACGGGAAGACCTGCACCAGCGGCGTGCCCTTCTCGATGATGTGCACGCCGTCAGGACCGATTGGAAAGAAAGGGAAGTGGATGTGCGCGGAATAGCTGTCGGTGTCGACGATACCGGCGACAGCCTCGAAGACGCCGTTCGGCCGGTTGAGCGGAGGCACGAACAGGCAACTCCACCCCGGCGCCGTTCGGATCGCCCAGTGATTGTGGAACTTGCAGGGCGGGCGCGGCGTACTCGGATGACCCGTGATCTGGTGCGGGCTGTGATTGCTGACCATCGTGCGGTCAAACTCCCAGCCGTAATCGACAGTCTCGCCGCCATCCTTGATCTCCAGCCGCACTTCCGCTGCGAGCGGCAGGATCCAGCCGGTGGAGAGCGCGTCCAAAAACGGCATACAGCGCTTGATCGTGACGCCGTTGTCACGCGCGCCGACATGTTCCAGGTCGATCGGCGCGATTTTCCGGAACCAGTCTGGAAGGGCGGATCTGGCCGGTCGCGGTTCGGCGATAACGCCGACATCGGAGGGCTGGCAAAGGAAGCTGATCTTGGGCGAGGGTCTGTTGAAGCGTGTCAGCATGACTGTCATCTGGAGTTGGGGACTGATCGTCGCAAAACCGGTTTGCTCACCGTGGTCGACGGTGCGACGAGGAGCCGGAGAGCCGGCGCCTCGTTTCCTGGCGGCTTTCTAGCGTTGGCGCAGGAGGTCGACCAGCGTCCGGGCCGATCGGTTGGAACCCGATTTCGACGATCTGTTCGAACCCCTATCCGACGAGCCGTTGGAATTGGCGTTCGACGAACTGTTCGAATTCGATGAACCGTTGGAGCTGGAATTCGACGAGCTGTTCGAACTCGAGTTCGACGAACTGTTCGAGCTCGAATTGGACGAACTGTTCGAGCTCGAGTTCGACGAGCCGTTTGAACTGGAATTCGACGACCCATTCGAACTCGAGTTCGAGGAGCTGTTGCCGGCGAACTGCAGCAACTTCTCCTGAGCCTGAACCGTTCCAGGTAGCGTCTTTGGCGCCGCCTGGTTCGCACCGACGATGCTTCTGATGCCGCCGATCTCGATCGTGTGCGGCTTGACGGCCGCTTGCGCGCCCCCGACCGCAGTTCCGGTCGCTGCGGCGATTGCAAGGGTAATCATGCGGCCGATTTTATGACTGGGTTTCATGATGCTTTCTCCGTTGATCGTCACACAGTGCAGTCGCTCCTGTACGACCACCGCAAAATAACGTAGAAATGCGGTAATAACCTCGGAATACGCCGTCTCTATCCAACTTTTAACGTGACTGTCGCCGCCCTCTTACTTTCAATCCTATCTTGTCAACCGGGCAACATAACCACAAACCAGTTTCAGCTCCCGGCGCCTGAATTCGCTTGCGCTTCAAGCCGATATGACGTAGCCGAAGCCGCGCACGGTCTTGATAAGCGGGTGTTCTTCCGCGCCGTCGATCTTGCGGCGGAGGTAGCGTATGTAGACATCCACGACCTTTGTTTCGGGATCAAAGCTCAGATTCCAGACATTGTTGAGCAACCGCGTGCGGCTGATGACAGCTCCGGGATGCAGCATCATGTAGTTTAGAAGCCTGAATTCCTTGGCCGTGAGACTGATTTCGCGCTCACCGCGTCGAACTTTCTTGGCGACGGGATCGAGCGTCAGGTCTCCGACCTTTAGCAGAGGATCTGATACCGCGCCGGGTCGGCGTCGAAGAAGAGCCTCGATGCGCGCGATCAGTTCGTCGAAAGCGAAGGGTTTGGTCAGATAGTCGTCGGCGCCTCCCTTCAGCCCTTCGACCTTGTCCTGCAGGCTGTCTTTTGCGGTTAACATCAAGACAAGATTCTTGCGCCGTTCGCTTTGTAGCATCCGACACACTTCGAGACCGTCAATCCCGGGAAGCAGGCGGTCAAGAACGATGAGTGCGTAGGAGATCTCCCGCACCATCGCCAGCGCATCCTCGCCACTATCGGCGACATCGACAAGGTAGCCCTCGGCTTCGAGCCCCCGCTTGATAAAACCCACGATGCGGTCGTCATCCTCGACCAGCAAAACTCTCGCCATTCAATCAATCCTTTAACCGGCCTTGTCACATATCCTGCAGATGCCTGCCCGACGACACAGATTGACTTTACTGCGCCCGGATTTTCGCAGGGGTGTTTATCCTGGAACCGATCGCGCTGACGTCGCCGGCCTCATGTGCGGACCTTGCTGGAGCGGCGCATGGGATGCGAACCACGACTTCTGTAAAAGACCCGACCTCGCTGGTGAGCGTGATCTCGCCCTGATGCTTTTCGACCAGCCACTTTGCGATCGCCAGTCCGAGGCCGCTGCCGGGCTGGCGCGACGTCTTCGGGCTTCGGCCACGGTAAAATCGCTCGAATACCTTTGGTATTTCCTCGGCCGGGATGCCCAATCCCTTATCGCGTATTATAATCTGCGCATGCCCATCCGAAACAGCCATGCTCAGGTTCACGGGCCGTCCGCGCGGCGAGTATTTTATGGCGTTGTCCAGAAGGATGACGAGGGCCTGCTTAAGCTGCTGCGCGTCGGCAGTAATCCAGATCGGATCTGTTCTGTAGTCTGCCTTGATCGCAATGGCATTGGCGCGTGCGAGGATTTCGCCGTCGTGAACCGCATCGGCGACGATGGTCACAAGGTCCGTCCGGCGAGGCTCGAAGCGGATCGTATCGGTTTCCGAGCGGGATAGAAAAACCAGATCGTCGACGAGCCGGCTCATCTCCAGGCTTTGCGTGACGATCCGCTCCAATGCATCGCGATAGACCGCCTCGGGCTTCGAACCATGGCGCAGAGGGATCTCCGCCTCCCCTCGAAGAGCGGTGAGCGGGGTGCGCAGTTCATGACTGATGTCGGCGAGGAACTGAACGCGTAGCCGATCAAGATCGGTCAGCCGCTGGTTCGCGGCGGCGAGTTCGGCCGTACGCGCGGTGACTTGCCTCTCGAGATCCGCTCGCGCGTCAAGCAGCCGTTTGCGCTGGTCCTCCTGGTTGGCTGCCATCGCGTTGAAGCGTCGCGCAAGCGCACCGAGTTCGTCGCGGCTGTCATAGCCGATCCGATGGTCGAGTTCACCCCGGCCGATCGCCTCGGCGCCTTGCGTCAGAAGGCCGATCGGGCGCATCAGCGATCGGGAGAGAAGGAAAGCAGCGACAAAGCAGAGGACCACGGCAGCGAGCGCAAGCCCGACTGTGACCCAGGTCAGGCGTCGCCACAACGCCTCGGCCTGCAGCTCCGCCCGCGCGACCTCTTCCGCTTCATCGCGCCTTGCGGCCTCCAATATGTTTTCAAACTCGGCGTCAAAACGGTTCTCGATCTCCCGACGAAAGGCGCGGATCGCATCCTCCTGCCGCCCCTGGTTGCGCAGCTCGATTGCCCTGGCGGTCGCCTTTGCTATTTCTGCGTAAAGCGCGCGCATCCGCGTGATGCGAAAGATTTCGTCGCCCGCGCTTTCTTGTTCGCTGCTGCGCCCCAGGAACTCAGCCTCGCCCAAAGTCAGCTTCTCAAGCACATCGAACCCCGCCTCGAGTTGAGCTCGCGCGCTGTCGTAGTCGGAACGCTCCGGTTCGCCGATCAACAGGAATTCGGCGATCTGCTCGGAATATCGGTTGGCGTTTACGGTAAGCGCCGTAACCGCTTCCAGTTGATCGTTGGCCCACTGAACGCGCTCCATGTAATAGGTCGTCGAGCGGACGGTGACGTAGACGATAGCCGCCATCATCAGGACCGACGCCACAACGATGAGCTGAAAGACGAGAATGCGAGACCTGATGCCCATCGGTGTCCATCGGTGTTGAGAGCCCGACGATCGGGCTCACGAAATGTGTTTTGCGCACGGGGCCGGGTAGTTGCCTCGTGCAATCGGCGGTCGGTCCCTCCGTTCGACGACTATGGCACGAAGGATAGGCGGGGTTCAGGTTAGAAATTGGTGAGAATCGCTTGCTGTGGGCTCATGGCGTCGTCTTACCCCGGAACAGGACGAAGGGGCGTCGGTTCAATCAACGCATTCCGCTTGCGCTATTCAGGCTTTTCCCAGCAGCGTTGTGTCAGGAGTTGCCGCAGCGCGCCCGCGACCGTCCAGATATCCCCCCGCCCCAATCGGAGACGGCATTGATGACCGCCTGATCGTCCGCCGCCTGCGCGCTTGCTGCAACCGCGAGCGACTGGCGGTGAGCCTCTGCCTTGAATGAGGAGCCCGCACGTCCGGCACCCCATCTCGATCGGGCGCGGTGCTCGCCCACCTTCACGCGCGCAGGCTTCGGCTTTGATGCAGAAACCATGTTTTTCTCCTTCGATCTTGGTTACCTTTAACCTATCACAGGCATGACCCATACCAATGATTTCTGTCGAAAGTGCCGCCGAAATCGCCACCCGCACCATCTCTGCCGCCCTTCCCTTCGTCGGAAGTAGAGCGCCATACGCTCCCACTCCCGCTTCCCTGCGATTTGTCGGGCCGGAGGCGGCGGTCAAGGACCTAAGCCGTTCGGCAGCTTTCTATGACCGTAGCTGAATGCTCCGTAACTTCGGTAAAAACCTGCACGTGAATAAGCACGCTCAGATCAGTCGCTGACCACCATTGTTCGAGAACAGATGGAGGCTCGCGAGATCGGGACGGACGCGTATGGTCGCGCCGGACAACAATGCCACCCGCTCGCGGAAGACACCTATCACTTGGGTTTCACCGAGCTTCATCGTCACCTGGGTCTCTGATCCCATCGGTTCCACCAGAACGATTTCAGCGGGCACGCCGCTGTCGTGAAGCGTGAAATGCTCTGGCCGGATGCCATAGACGGCCTTGCGTCCATGAAAGCCGTGCGCCGCCTCCGGTAGTGGCAGCACAATGCCGGGCGCTATGAAGCCTTCTGAGGTAATCGTGCCATCTAAGAAATTCATCGCCGGTGAACCGATGAAGCCCGCCACGAACCGGTTGGCCGGCTGGTCGTAGAGGTCGAGCGGCGCGCCGATCTGTTCGACCCGGCCGCCGTTCAGCACGACGATCTTGTCGGCCATGGTCATGGCTTCCACCTGATCGTGGGTGACGTATATGGTCGTGGTCTTGAGCTTCTGGTGCAGGGTCTTGATCTCGCCGCGCATGACGACGCGCAGTTTGGCGTCGAGGTTCGAAAGCGGCTCGTCGAACAGGAAAACCTGCGGATCGCGAACGATGGCGCGGCCCATGGCGACGCGCTGGCGCTGACCACCGGAAAGCTGGCGCGGGTAACGCTCAAGCAAGTGTGATAGTCCGAGAATATCCGCCGCCCAGTTCACCCGCTCGGCGATCTGCGCCTTGCTGGCGCCGCGATGTTCCAGCGAAAAGCCCATGTTCGTTCCAACCGTCATATGCGGATAAAGCGCATAGTTCTGGAAGACCATGGCGATGTCGCGATCCTTGGGGTCGAGGTCGTTGACCACCCGGCCGCCGATCCGGATGTCGCCGCCGGTGATGATTTCCAGCCCCGCAATCATTCTGAGCAGCGTGGACTTGCCACAGCCGGACGGGCCGACCAGCACGACGAATTCGCCATCGCTTATGTCGAGATCGACACCGTGGATGATGTCGACTGCGCCATAGCTCTTGCGGACCTTGGAAAGGGTAACTTCGGCCATCAGCCAGACTCCGATACATATTTTTTAGCCGCATGATCTTTTCCGAAAAATCTGCAACATTTTGCTGACGCTGATCTTCGGATCGGGATCATGCTTCAGCCCTTGAGGCCGGTATGTGCGAGCCCTTCGACGAAGTGCTTCTGCGCAATGATGAAGACCATGAGAACCGGGAGCGCCGTCAGCGTCGCGGCGGCGAGCTGGATGTTCCACATCGGCCCGCCATAGGCATCGGTATATTGCGTCAGCGCCTGAGGCAGCGTGAACTTGTCGGCGCTCGACAGAAACACGATCGGCTCGAGAAACAGGTTCCACGAATGCAGGAATGTGAAGATCGCCACCGATGCCAATGCCGGTTTGGCAAGCGGCAGCGCGATCTTGCGAAAGATCGTGAAGCGGCCAAGGCCATCGACGCGCGCAGCCTCTTCCAACTCCGTCGGCAGCGTGACGAAAAACTGCCGCATGATGAAGGTGGCGAAAACACTTGGGGCGCCGAAGATTGGCACCAGTATCAGCGGCCAGTGTGTGTTCACCATGCCGGCCTTCAGGAACATCTGGAACAGCGGCACGATCGTCACCTCCGCCGGAATGAGCAGGCCAAGCAGCACGATCATGAAGATGGTGTTGGCAAATGGAAAACGGATGCGGGCAAACGCATAGCCAGCCATGGACGAAACGATCATCGTTCCTATCGTCACCAGCGCGGCGATATAGGCGGAATTCCAGTATTGCCTCACAAAAGGCTGCAGTTCGAAGACCTTACGGTAAGTCGTCCAGTCATAGTTCTGCGGCACGAGATGCGGCGGGAAGGCGAAGATGTCGCTGATCGGTTTTACCGAGGAGGTCACCATCCACCATGTCGGGAACACGAAGGGAATGAGCAGCACGCACATCAGCCCGTAGAGAAACACCTGTCTGCGCGCAGAAAGCTCAGCTTTCATAGAAGACAATCCTCCTGCGCATCTGCCATTGGGCGAAGGTCAGCACGGCGACGATCACGAAAAGCAGGATCGACAGGGTCGAGCCGTAACCGAAGAAATGGAACTGGAAGGCCTGCTGGTAGAGGTAATAGACGAGCACCGTGGTCGAGAGGCCCGGCCCGCCCTGGGTGAGCACCGCGATCTGCGCGAAGACCTGCAGCGAGCCTACGATGGTGATGATCGAGGTCAGCAGGATGGTCGGGCTGATGAGCGGCAGCGTAATGCGGCGGAACTGCTTGAAGCGCGGCGCGCCGTCGATACGCGCGGCCTCATAAAGTTCATTCGGCACGCCCTGCAGGGCGGCCAAGAACAGGATCATGTTGAGCCCGACATTCTTGAAGGCCTGCACGACAATGACCGAGATCATCGCGGTTGTTTCCTCCCGCAGCCAGTTCGGCCCTTCAATGCCGAAAAGTTGCAGCATCCCGTTGATGCCGCCGTTCTTCTGCAGCAAAAAGCCCCAGACGATGGTCCAGGCGACGAGCGACACGACCACCGGCGAAAAGAACAATGTTCGAAAGACAGTGATGCCTGCGAGCTTCTGGTTCAGAAGGACCGCCAGCAGCAGCGCCAGCGACAGGTTGAAGATAACGAGCCCGGCGGAAAAAATGCCTGTCGCACCCAGCACTTCGAGGAGGTTGGTATCCTCGATCAGCATCCGGTAGTTCTGCACGCCCGTATAGGTGAAGGTGTTGGCGAGCACGTTCCACTCGTGCAGCGAATACCAGAACACGAGCCCGAGCGGGATCAGCACGAAGATTGTGATGCCGATCAGTTGCGGGGCGATGAAGAGGAAACCGGCGAGGCTGTCGCGCCGCGCAATCGTCCAGAACGGCGATATGGGACGGCTTTCTGAACTTGCGTTATTCTGCGCGACAGCCATTCTCAATATCCCTTTACCGCCTCAGGAGCGGGCCGATCTGGCCGCAAATCTTCTGGAGTGCGGCTGGAACGTCCGCTTCCGGACGCCACACTGCATCAAGATTGGAGCGCACAACCTGCTGGATCTGCGCAAAGCCTGTATGGCCCGGCATGACCTTGCCGGTCGCGATGCCTGCAATGACCACCTTTTCGATCTGTTCCTGGCTCAACAGCGGGTTGGTCTTCTTCAGCACTTCGGCATTGAGCAGCGACTTGCGAGCCGAAGGGAAAAACTGGCTGAGCTTGGCAGAATTTTCCGGGTTCGTCATATAGGCGACGAATTCGGCGGCCGTCCTGGCGTTCTTGCTCGCCTGCATTACGCCGATTCCTGCCTGGCCGATCAACGCATAGTCGCCCGCCGGTCCCTTCGGTAGCGGCACGAGATCCCAGGAGAACGGCTTGTCCTTGGGTAAAAGCGAGGCGCGGCTGATCTGGGTGATGGTCATCGCCGCGTTGCCGGCGAAGAAGTCGACGGTCTCGCCGGGGGCGGGTATCGCCTTCTTGGCGAAGATGGCATCATGGATGAACGACACCGCATCCGCCATCGGCTTGTCAGTCATGGTGCAGGTTTGGCCGTCCTCGCTCCAGGGTGAGGCACCCCAGCCGTTCCAGACGGATGTCAGGTACTGCCAGTTCTGGTAGTTGAAGTCGCGGACGACAAGACCGCCCTTTCCGGTCTGGCCGACGGTCGAAGCCGTGGCGATGGCGTTTTCCCAGGTCCATTGGCCGGCGGCGATCAGCTCGGATGGTGTCTTGGCGCCCGCAGCCTTGATGATGTCGTTGTTGACGAATATCGCAAAGGGCGAAGTCGAGAACGGGTAGGCATAGAGCGTGCCTGCCTGCGACCAGCGTTCGGTGGCGCCGGCACTGACATCCTCTAGATTATAGCCCGGTGTCGCCTTCAGCGTGTCGGTGAGGGGGTAAAGAGCACCGGACTTGACGAAATCATAGGCCGATGTCTCGAATATCCAGGCCATATCAGGCGCATTGCCGCCGGCGAGCTGGGTCGTCAGCGCGGTCGTGTAGGTATCGAAAGGCAGCGACTCATAGGTGATGGTGACGTTCGGATGATCCTTCCTGAAGCTCGCGGCTATCTCGTTGAAGAGCTTCAGATGCGCCTCATTGGCGCTCCAGATGGTCATGCGCAGATTGACGGCATCCTGCGCACTGGCAATGCCGCTCCAGCCGAGCGGCAGGGCGATCGCCATGGTGGCCACCGCCGATTTCCATGTCCTGTGATAAGTCATTCCCGTTCTTCCTCCAAAGATGGGTTTAATCTGCTTGTTTTCCGCCAAGTTCTGATGGAAAGCCGCTCCACGCTTTTCCTGGACTTTCTCTAATAAGCCGTGATGTCGGGCCAGCGGATTTCAATGCCTTCACGGCCAAGCTCCCTCTGGAAATCGTGGAGATGCTCATCGTTGGCCTGTACCTGGTGGGGTTTCAGCCCCTTGTCGAGGCAATAGACCGCGAGCATGCCCGCCACTTCGCCGACATTCCATTCGACCGGATGCAGGCGGTAGCAGCCATTGGTGATGTGAGTGGTGCCGATATTCTTGCCGGCCGGAATGAGGTTCTTCATGCGCTCTGGCAGCAACGCGCCGAGCGGGATTTCGAACGGGCAGGACGGCACGTCGATATATTTGTCGCCGCCGGTCGAGGGATGCAGGTCGATGCGGTACATGCCGATGCCGACGCTGTCGCGATAGTTCACCGCCCCCTTCTCTGCGCGAACGGCATGGGAAAGATCCTGCTCGACGATACGCGTGACCGATTTGATGCGGCGGCTTTCGCGAATATAGGGCGCCATGGCGAGGCCATGTTCGGTGCCGGTGATGTCGCCACGCAGGCGCAGCCCGCGATAGCCCTGCCCGCCATCAACGCGCGGCGCCTCCGTCTGCAGCCAGTAGAAAACGGAATAGGACAGATCAGCGGCCGCTTTAAGGTGCTTTGCCTTCTCCGCGTCGGAGACGTCGATGATCGTGCCGTCCAAATAATCGATCATCGGCCAGTTCACGAGACAGATATCGGATTCATAAAAACCGGGCACGAAGTTGCGGTGCGCCGCAATGCGTCGGAACAGCCAGAGATTTTCGTCGCCGCCACCCTTGCGCTGGTCTGCATCGACAAGCAGCGGATCGTCATCGACATTCGGGGTAAAAGAGCGGGTCGTGAAGGCGAGCGTGCGCGGGTGTGGCGCGGTAAAGCCGAGCAGCGGCCCGCCCCAGAAATGCGGCTGGTATTTGCGCCAATAGTCGTAGTTATCCGGCTTGTCGATGGTCTGGTCGCCTTCGATATGATCGATGGCAAAGCAGATCGACACGGCCTGGACATTGTCCGGCTGCGCCTCGAAAGGTGCGCTCGGCTCGCCGGTATCCGACTGCGCCTCGAAGCCCGTCACATATTCCGCGCCGGTCATCGGCAGGAGGTCACCGAGTTCGGTCGCGTCGAGAACATAGGCGGCGGAAATGGTGACTTCCCCGCCCGTGTCGCGATGGCGAACCGTCACGGTACGAACCGTGTCGCCATCCACCTCAGCCGCTACGGGGCGGTAGGGCTGCAATATCTTCAGCTTTCCAGCGCCGCGATAAGGCATCAGCATGGCTTCCATGACCGCAAGGCTGACGCGCGGTTCGGCACAGATGCGGCTGACCCAGCCGGCGCCGGGATTGAGATCATCCCAGCCACGCGCACCCTCGGTCAGCGGATAGTTGTCGCGGTAATATTGCCGGATGCCGTTGCGGAGTTTTCTATAGGAGCGGGTAATGCCGAACTGCTCGACCCAGCTATGTTCGTCGGAGGGCACGGCCTGGCTGGTCAACTGGCCGCCAATCCAGTCGAATTCCTCGGTCATGATGACGCTGCGACCCGCACGCGCCGCGCCGAGTGCCGCCGCCACGCCGCCGAGACCGCCGCCCACCACCAGAATATCTGCTCGCATCTCTTTTGCCGGCATGTTTTTCACTTGTCTCAAATCCGTTTCTTTGCGAGGCCGAGGGTCTCGCCCTCGACCAATTCACAGGTCAGAAGAATTTGTTCGATGGGCGCCGCACCCTCGATGCGGCGCACCAGCATAGCGGTTGCCTGCCGGCCCATTTCCTCGCGAGGAATCTCGTAGGAGGTGAACTGCACATGGCTGCGTTCGGCGCGGATATGACTGCCAAGCACGACCATCGAGAAATCCTGGGGCACGGAGAGCCCCCGATCGCGTGCGAGCGCCTCGACACGCACCGCATCGGCCCGTTCGACGAAGAAGACCGCTGTCGCGCCGCTTGCGCTTATGGCGTCAAGCGTTTCTCCCGCCGGCCGGTTCGATGTTTCGACATGGAGGGCGAGCTCGATGCCGTTCCCAAGCGCTCCTGCAAATCCATTCCAACGGTCGGCGATCGATTCCGCGGGCCCTGAAGGGCCGATATAGGCGAGCCGTTCATGGCCGAGCGCCCTTGCGTTTTCGACCAGGGTCCGCGTGCCGCTGGAATAATCGCCGCCGACATAGGGGACGGGCCCACCGGCGTCCTCGCGCCGGCCGATAGCCACGAACGGATAGTCGCCGGAAACCAGCCGCTCGAGTTCGAACCGGTCGAATTCACGCCCTAAGACCAGGCATCCGTCGGCGATCCTGAGCCGGTTGCCGTCGGCGAAAATCTTGCGTTCCTTGCCAACACCGGCACCGGTCAAAAGCAGAAGGTCGTAATTTCGCGCCTCCGCCTCCTCCTCGATGCCAAGCAGGAAAGGCGTAAAGAAATCCGCCTGCTCGCTCGGGAAAGCCGGCTCGTAGGTGAAAACGCCGAGAATGCGATTGAGGCCCTTGGCCATGCGCCGGGCAATAGGATCGGCAACATAACCGGTAGTGTCGATGATATGCTGGACCCGCTCACGGGTTTCCTGGGGAATGCGCGCCAAGATGGCCGGAGCACCGTTCAGCACGAGCGAGACGGTCGCTTGGCTGACGCCGGCCAGCTTCGCTATATCATGCTGAGTCAAGCGCTTAGGACCTGCCACGCAACATCCTCCCGACCTCCCGATATTTGCTAATACGCATTAGCAGCTAATACGTATTAACAGCATGACGCCGGTTGCTGTCAAGACGGAAAATGAAGCAGATCGAGTGTGTACAAGGCATCGAACTGACGGCGACTCGCACTGCGCCCTCCTGCGATTCGACGTCTCTCATGCCATGATCCTCATCGCCATGGGCGGTAATCTGCTCCGAAGAACCGCCCATTCGTAAATTTCAGGCGTCGGATCCAAAATTTGAACAGACCCAGCATCAGTTCAAAAAATGCAGATTTCATCGGAATGGCAACCACAGGATTATTCTGCTGATGCGGCACCCTTATTTGCCAGTTCGCAACTGTAATCCTGGATCTCACCAGCAGATCCGAAGGCAAGCTGGACGGGGTTAAAACGATTTGCCAGCAATACCATACCACCATCTTTCGAGGCAGCTACCGCCAACCCGTAATTCCCTATCTCGTCTTCCTGGCCGCTCGCATAGATATTCAACAGTTTGAAGGGATCCTCTTTTGTCAAATCGCCACTTTTGAGCCGAACCGCCAAATACTCATGTCCATTAATCTTCGATTTCAAGGGGGCCCAGGCAGAACGGATGTTTGGCTCTTCCGTTTCGAGCGTGCGGTAAACGTCGGGACGCAGGCAAGCTAGATGAATATGGAGCTGATTTTGCGAGCGGCTATGCTCCGAATTTACTGCCAGTGCCAGATAGGCGTCGTCTATCGGTTTGCCGAGTTCTGCCGATAGCCGTGATCTTTCATTCCAAGCGAGCGCAAAGAAAGGCGGCACATCATTCTTTTCAAGCTCCGGAGACTCGATGCCTGTCACGTGGTAAGTGGGCATTACTAGATCATGAAGAGGCCCTTTGGCATCCTTGAACAGCACATATTTCTGCGTCAGATCCACTTTCAGGCAGGGGGCTGGATTCTGGCTCTTCTCCTGATCTGGCACGCATTTCTGGCTGACGATTTCCCAAAGCGCGTTGGGATTCCCCCTGCTGGAAAAATAGTAATAGATGACAATCAGCAGAACGATTGCTGTGAATATTGCAAGTAATATTGTAAATAAATTTTTCATACTACATAACCTCTTTATAAAAATAACTGAATTTGTCTAATTTCACAAATATTGATGGATACATCCGGAAGCAAACGATCGGCGAGAACAGGATCCCCAAGCAAAGCAGCAATAAGACTATGGTATCGCACGCACCGCAGTTTGGCTTGAAAGCTCCTGGGGGCTGCTGACCGCTCAATCCGTTTTTTGCTCCATACTTCAGCACCCTAGTACATTGCGATGGTTATGCTAGCCAACTTACAGATCTACACGTGTTGATATAAAAAATATTTCTATTAATGGTATATGATATTGCAATGCTACAGATGACTGAAGATGCATGACAGAATATATCGTGTCACTCGCGTTAGATCTGCATCAAAAGAATGATTGATATTAAGCTCTTATCCAGGTTTCTGCGGAAGCGACCGCCCCAGCCATGCGAAAGTGCGTTCGATCACCTAGCGTCTCGGCAGGACAACCGAGCATCTGGATGCGAATGCAACAGACGACATGGCGTCAGGAGTTCCTCGCGTTGATGCTACGCGTCGACCATCCTCAATCGTGCCCGCTTTCAGCCACTTGTGGATCAGACGTATCAGCGGCGGTCGCCAATTCGATGCGACAGGAGACAAAGTGCCAATTCCGAGGCGGGCGATGCGTCTCACCATTTCATGCGGAATCCGGCGGTGCCGTTGACGCTATAGCTGTCGCCGAGGTCCTTCATGCTGGTGTTCACTGACACCTCGCCATAGAGCGCGTAGCGGTCATTGGCCCAATTGTAGGTGCCACCGAGACCGACGTCGCCCCACAGTCGCTCATTGGCACTGACGAAGGACGTGCCAGAGACGTTGGCCCGCGTGCCATCGAGGAACTCGTAATAGAGATTGGCGATGCCGTAGACGCTGGTGCGCACGATCTGCTCTGAGCCATCAAGCCAGGCATTGCGATAGTCGGCGGCGAGGCCCACACGACCCAAGAGGCTCTCGGCATCGTCCAGCGTTACATGCGCCCCGAAGCGATCATTGAAATCGGCAGACACCGACGCGTAGGAAAGCTGCGATTGCGGCGTCAGTGACCAGCCGCCGCCCAGCGCGACGCGCTTGCCACCTTCGACGCTGAAGGCATGGGCGAAGCCCTCGTCGTCCTTCGCCACCTCCCCTGCGACGATATCCGACGTGAGCTTACTGTCGAACCACGTCACCTGCGCCTGGCCATCGACGTAGAAGCCTTCGTGGCCGTACCAGGTCAGTGTACCACCGAAGCTGTAGCCATCGACAGCGATCTTGCCGTTGCCCCACACCGACCGGGCCCGTGCCGACACGTTGCCATATTGCCCATTGACGCCGGCAATCAGGCGTCCGCTGTCGTTCTCCAGCAGCAGGCCGTCGAGCCCGCTCTGCAGCGCAACCTGGTCGGCCTCATAGCGTGAGCCTGCGGTCGTCGTCGGGTTGAACTTGCCGTGGCGGCCTTCGATGCGGGTCCATAGCAGTGGCTGGTTGTCTGGCGCCACATCGCGTGCGGAGGCCGACGCGCCGAGGCTGACGTAGGATGCGGCGGCGGCCGTATGCGCGGCCATCATCGCATCGTCCCCGCCCCAGTAGCGATTGCCGACACGCTGCTGCATCGTCGGCAACCGAGCCAAGTCGAGCAGCACCTGTCCATAGATCTCATAGAGGGGGACACCGGGCTGATAGAGCGGCCCTGGCGGAATCGGCGACGGCGGATTCGGCGGCGGATTGGTCAGTGACGAGCGCAGATACCAGTCACCATCGCCGGGCGTGCTGACGCCATCCTGCTGCAAGACGTAGGCATAGGCGCCGCCCACCACTGCCTGCTCGCCGTCCAAAACAAAGTCGCCCTGGAGCGTGAAGAGGCCGGTGGACGCACCAGGGTTGCCGACATCGACCACTTTGATGCCTTCGGTGGTCCGCGCGCCGGTGCCGCCGACATTGTTGACCTGCAACCTGCTCGATCCCGACGTCGTGTTCGCGAATAAGCGGTCGGTCGGCGAGGCGTCGCCGTGCAGCGCGGTGTTGACGACGAGTGTGCCCCCGTTGCCGGAATAATTGCCGGTCACCGCCAAGGCCGTGCCTGGCGCGCCGTTGAGCCGCACCAGACCAGCATTGTTTAAGGATACCAGCGTCTGGTCGAAGCTGTTGAGGTCGAGCGTGCCACCTGCCAGCACCGAATGCGCAGAGGCAGCACTGAACACGTTCGCACCACCCGCCCGCAGCGTGCCCGCCGAGATTTCCGTTCCGCCGGCATAGGTGTTCTCGCCGGTCAGGACCGTCACGCCGCTGCCGATCTGGTGCACCGCGCCCGTGCCGGAGATCTTTCCGGCGAAGGTCAGCGTGCCGGAACGGTTGAAGGTCAGCGTGCCGTCATTGAGCACATCGCCCACGATGGAGCCGGCTGTGCCGCCGTCACCCAGCTGCAGCGTCCCCGCCGAGATTTCCGTTCCGCCGGCATAGGTGTTCTCGCCGGTCAGGACGGTCACGCCGCTGCCGATCTGGTGCACCGCGCCCGTGCCGAAGATCTTTCCGGCGAAGGTCAGCGTGCCGGAACGGTTGAAGGTCAGTGTGCCGTCATTGAGCACATCGCCCACGATGGAGCCGGCCGTGCCGCCGTCACCCAGCTGCAGCGTCCCCGCCGAGATTTCCGTTCCGCCGGCATAGGTGTTCTCGCCGGTCAGGACCGTCACGCCGCTGCCGATCTGGTGCACCGCGCCCGTGCCGGAGATCTTTCCGGCGAAGGTCAGCGTGCCGGAACGGTTGAAGGTCAGTGTGCCGTCATTGAGCACATCGCCCACGATGGAGCCGGCCGTGCCGCCGTCACCCAGTTGCAGCGTCCCCGCCGAGATTTCCGTTCCGCCGGCATAGGTGTTCTCGCCGGTCAGGACCGTCACGCCGCTGCCGATCTGGTGCACCGCGCCCGTGCCGGAGATCTTTCCGGCGAAGGTCAGCGTGCCGGAACGGT
>NZ_QOZG01000005.1 GCF_003335045.1 Paramesorhizobium salinisoli | reverse complement strand
TGTCGCTCGGCACCCGTCAGGATCTCAACCTTGGCCATTCATACCCTGTTACGTCACAAATGAATCATCTGTGTCGTAACTTGCGCTAATTCCGCACCTAAACAAAACCGACTCACCGGACGCTCACCTTCGACACCTGTTTCCGGCATCACCGGTCATATTGCCGGCAGGGAGCGCTTGGGTGGAGCCTCCCCAGGCCCGCCGCTACGTCAGCAGCGAGGCGGAGGCGCCGGTCCTTCCCCGCGAGACCCGCCGTCGCGAGCCGCGTTCCCGCGGGAAGAACTGAGGCAAGGATAAAGGCGGTGTGGAGATGGGGGATAAGTTTTTTGGGGCTGCTTATAAGCCGGAACGGGTATAAAGCCGGAATTCAGCTTATAGGTGTAACATCTCGCTCCAGTTCGGCGACTTCTTTTCGCACCAGCCTTAAGAAGGTTCGGTTTATCCTCTCCACAGACCAAGAGCGCACTTCATCGAAGTTTTTCACTTCCATGTCAGCTATCAGTTTTGCTTTCTGATCAGTGCTGTATTCGTCGAATTTCGGAATGTATTTTGTTTCCTTTAGGTTATATCTTATTTCATAGTATGACTTTACAAAACGCTTAGGCTTCCCGAATTTATCTAGCCCTGCTCTTCGCCATGCGCGCGAGACGAAATTATCTAGCCTCCTGAGTTGCTTTATATCGCTGGTCATGGAGAAGAAAAACATCCACCCCATTCTCTTTTCGTTGAAAATGCATCCGGTGATTTTGATATTAAGTCGCATGAGTATTTTCGTATGATTGGCAGTGTGTTTTGCGGCTGTTAGAACAGCAATTATATTGTCCATCATGCGTTTATAAGACGATTTTCTAACAGATATGCTGTTTGGGCTTAAATTATATCCAAGATAATCAATGCCGGATGATATAGAGGAGATTTTTGTTTTTCCATTATTAGAAAGCTCGTGACAGGTGAGGCCAATTTCTTTCAATTTACGCGCGACAGAGGAAAGGGTTTTCTTGGCCTTATCAGAACGGCAGACGATAACGATATCGTCCACGTAGCGAAAGTACGCATACTTTGAATGCATTAATTCATCAAAGCGCGTCATGTATATCGCTGATAATATATTCGATATGCTCAGTCCTTGCGGAACTCCAACGCTGTTGATTGCCTCCTTTGATCCTGTAGGAGTTCGGATAGCACTTTCAATAACATGAAGTATTTCTGCTGATCTAATCTTGGAGCGCAGCCGACACATCAGGTGGGTATGAACAATACTGGGGTAGAAGTCCCGAACGTCAATCTGCACAAATGAATATGTGTCGTCGAGGGGGCGTACTAACTCAGATAATTCTCGCACGAAGTGGTGTGGAGCGGGTAGTCTGCGTTCGGAAAAGCACTCCATAAGAATATTTGTGAGCGCGCGAAGGACAAGCCTGTCGCGGACGGTCGCAATTGATATTTCGCGGGGTGGCTTCCCAGCGCCCTTTAACACCAATCTCTGCTTGTAAGTTGTAAAGCAGTAGGTTTTCGCCCGAACCTTTGAGATCGTTCTTACAATCTCTTGCTCGAGTGAAGCGCCGAATGCAGCTGGCGCAACTCCGTCCTTCCCAGTCGTGGCTGTCTGAGCAATGCGCTCATTGAAAATAACCTTAAGATTATCGACGGAAAATTCTCGTTCAAAAAGTTGGCGCGGTGTCATTTAAAGGCCACCAAACATAGGAGCTGCGATGAATATAATTGGAGCAATTATCGCTATCGCAATGAAAGAAGTACGAAAGAGCCGCCTTTTTAGAAATGATAGCGTCATATACCAAGTACAGCTAATTTTTCCCGATCCATTCCATATATCTTTCCTTTCAAAGCACGTATGATATACGACAAAGTCGTAGTAATCATCGTCTGAGTGATTTGGATATAAGGAAAGTATATCTCCATATTTTTCTGCCTTATCTTTATCTGGCAGATCGCTGCTTTGGAGCTTTTCGAGGGAAAGATAGCATTCACGGAATAGAGCAGCGGTCTTCTCGAAGCGAAAACCTCCTACGACTAAGGATGCGACAAGGACGATGATGGACGCTGCTATCACCATGTCATTGAAATGACTGTAGTAAGATTGGTAAAAATCAGAAAATACAGAAATAACAACTGTTATAAGGGAGTAATATGTAAGAATAACTAAAGACCAGAAGTTATTGTTAAGGGCCTTTCTTTCAGAAATCATTCTCACCCGCGAGGTGATCCAAATCTTATCATTTATGGTCGATTCGACTGAATTGCTATTCATCGACTGGGAATCCAGAAAGGGTACGGACGCAATTTCTCGAAGCAACTAAGCACTCTGATTGTCGAATGCAGCATCTAGCCAAGGTTAAAACCCCACTTAATAACGGTGGCCCTATAATGAGCCAGCGGGATCTCTCCCGCTCCGTCCGTACCCCGAAGCGAATAGAATATGAAACCTATGAAGATGCAAGTTGCATCTTTTTTCTAGGATCCATTATATGTCGAGAACAGTCATTCAGGGCCCCTCGTAGCCCCCCATTCCCCTCCCTCATCCCCCAATCACAAATCATCATACCCACACCCCCAAACCGAATTGCCCCGCCGCAATTCCCGCTTATGATGCGCGGCGTCTATTCGTCTGGATATTTTAGCCGCATTGATGCGACGCCGGGTCTGCCTGGCTGCACAATGCTTGAGGGAGCAAACCGTCATGCCGCATACAAAACCCTCCTTCGTCTGGAGCGATCCGTTCCTCATCGAGGATCAGCTGACCGAGGACGAGCGGATGATCCGCGACAGCGCGCGGGCCTTTGCGGAAAGTGAGCTCGCGCCGCGCATCGAGGAGGCTTATCTGGAGGAGAAGACGGACCCCGCGCTTTTCCGCCTGATGGGCGAGGCGGGGCTTCTGGGCGTGACGTTGCCGGAGGAATACGGCACGGCGGGCGCGTCCTATGTGGCCTATGGGCTTGTCGCGCGGGAGGTCGAGCGGGTCGATTCGGGCTATCGCTCGATGATGAGCGTGCAGTCCTCGCTGGTCATGTATCCCATTTATGCCTATGGCTCCGAGGAGCAGCGCCGGAAATATCTGCCGAAGCTCGCCTCGGGCGAATGGATCGGCTGTTTCGGCCTGACCGAGCCCGATGCCGGCTCCGATCCCGGCGGCATGACGACGCGGGCTGAAAAGGTGGCGGACGGCTATCGCCTCTCGGGCGCGAAGATGTGGATCTCCAATTCGCCCATCGCCGATGTCTTCGTCGTCTGGGCGAAGTCGGCGGCGCATGACGGCGCGATCCGCGGCTTTATCCTCGAAAAGGGCATGAAGGGCCTCTCCGCTCCGAAGATCGGCGGCAAGCTCTCGCTGCGCGCCTCGATCACCGGCGAAGTCGTCATGGACGGCGTCATCGTGCCGGAGGAGAATCTTTTGCCCAATGTTTCCGGGCTGAAAGGTCCGTTCGGCTGTCTCAACCGCGCCCGCTATGGCATTTCATGGGGCGTGCTGGGTGCCGCGGAGGATTGCTGGCAGCGCAGCCTGCAATATGGCCTCGACCGCAAGCAGTTCGGCAGGCCGCTCGCCGCCACGCAGCTTTTCCAGAAGAAGCTCGCCGACATGCAGACGGAAATCGCGCTGGGCCTGCAGGCGTCCTTGCGCGTCGGCCGCCTCATGGACGACGACCGGATGGCGCCCGAGATGATCTCCATCGTCAAGCGCAACAATTGCGGCAAGGCGCTCGATATCGCGCGGGCCGCCCGCGACATGCATGGCGGCAACGGCATCCAGATCGGCTACCACGTCATGCGCCACGCGCAGAATCTGGAGACGGTCAACACCTATGAGGGCACGCACGACGTCCACGCGCTGATCCTCGGCCGCGCGCAGACGGGGATACAGGCGTTTTTTTGATGGGCGGGTGAGGCTGGCGGCTCACTTTGCGGAAGCGTTGGCGTGAGGATACCCCCCTCTGCCCTGCCGGGCATCTCCCCCACAAGGAGGGAGATTAGGCCTTCATTAAAGGTAGATACAATCGCAGACGGCGTAGATCGAGTGCCAACGCTTGTGTCAGCCAATCTCCCCCCTTGTGGGGGAGATGCCCGGCAGGGCAGAGGGGGGTATGACGGAGCCTCCGGACCTATGCGGCTGGCCGGATGAATTCGCTGCGCCGGAAGCCGCCTAACCCCGCTTCTGCTGCTGCACGATGCCATAGATGTTGGTCGAGCGCGCGCCCGAGCGGCAATAGGCCAGCACCGGCCCTTCCGCGTTCTCCAGCGCCGCCGCCATCGCATCGACATCGTCCTGCGTCAGCATTCCCGAGACGACGGGGACATAATGAACCGGAATGCCGGCCTTTTCCGCGACGCTGGCGATTTCTGAAAAATCCGGCTGGTCGGGCGATTCCCCGTCCGGGCGGTTGCAGATCAGCGTCTGATAGCCGGCGGCGGCGATGTCGCGTATATCGTCCGGGGCGATCTGGCCGGTGACCGAAAAATGGTCGTCGATCTGGCGAATGTCCATGGTTGTAATCCCTTGTCAAAGGCAGGCGGTTTGTCCGGCGGCACAATACATCAAACGCTTGAGCGCGCCAGATCAATCCATGTGTTTGGAGGCGATATGGTGATCCGGCTTTGCAGCCGCAACGAATATGCGTACCCTATAGCGGGGGAGACACCATGATCGACAAGCTGGAATTTTTCATCGCCCTTGCCAGGGAGGAGCATTTCGGCCGCGCGGCGGAGGAATGCGGCGTGACGCAGCCGACCCTTTCGGCGGCGATCCGCCAGTTGGAGGATACGCTCGGCGTCATGCTCGTGCAGCGCGGCTCGCGCTACAAGGGACTGACGCCGGAGGGCCAGCGCGTGCTCGAATGGGCACGGCGCATCGTCGGCGATGCCCGCACCATGCGCGAGGAGCTTCGCGCCGCGCGCCTCGGCCTTACGGGCCACATCACCATCGCCGCCATCCCGACCGCGCTCGCCATGGTCTCGCGGCTCACCACGCCTTTCCGCGAGAAGCATCCCGATGTGACCTTCTCGATCCTGTCGCGCAACTCGCTCGAAGTGCTCTCGCTGCTCTCCAATTTCGAGATCGATGCCGGCTTCACCTATATCGACAACGAACCCCTGGGAAAGGTGACCACCGTACCGCTCTATTACGAGCGCTATCACCTGATCACCTCGACCGGCAACATCCTCTCCGACCGCGATACCGTCACCTGGGCGGAGGTCGGCCGCCTGCCGCTCTGCCTGCTCACCCCCGACATGCAGAACCGCCGCATCATCAATCTGCATCTGCGCGAGGCGGGCGTGGAGGCCCAGACGACGCTTGAATCCAACTCGATGATCGTGCTCTTCTCGCATATCCGCACCGGCAAATGGGCCAGCATCATGCCGCTCAACCTGGCCGAGATGCTGGGCTTCACCGAGCCCATCCGCGCCATTCCCATCGTCGAGCCGGATGCAAAGCACCTGGTGGGGCTTGTCGCCGCCGAACGCACCCCATACACGCCGCTCGTCTCAGCGCTTCTGCATGAGGCGAGGACGCTGGCGGTAAGCTTTAGCGCTCAATAGGATTCTTCTATCGTCCAACGGTACAGCCCTATTGATTATATCCCGGCTTTTTGGTCTCATTCTAAAGTAAGGGGAAACAAGGGAGGGCGCTGCATGGAAATGCAGACCGCACGTACCGATATCGCCGCAAGAGCGATAGAGATTATCAATCAACTGAAGAGCGCCGAAGGGCCGCTTCTGCCGATCCTCCATGGTCTGCAGGAGGAGTTCGGCTATGTCCCTCCCGAGACACTTCCGCTTGTCGCCAATGCCCTGAACCTTTCGCGCGCGGAAGTGCACGGTGTTTTCACCTTCTATCATGATTACCGCAGCCATCCCGCGGGCCGCCATGTGCTCAAGATCTGCCGGGCCGAGGCCTGCCAGTCGATGGGCGGCGATGCTCTGGCTGCGCGCGCGGTCGAGCTCCTGGGCGTCAACTGGCATGAAACCAGCGCCGATGGCGCGGTGACGCTGGAGCCGATCTATTGCCTCGGCCTATGCGCCTGCGCCCCCGCCGCCATGCTCGACGGCGAGGTCATCGGCAGGCTCGATGAAGAGCAGTTGCAGGAAATCGCGATGGAGGTCCGGCTATGACGGCGACCATCTATATCCCCCGCGATTCCGGCGCGCTGGCGCTCGGTGCCGAAAAGGTGGCGAAGGCCATCGAAAAGGAGATCGCCGCGCGCGGGCTCGATGTGAAGATCGTGCGCAACGGCTCGCGCGGCCTCTATTGGCTGGAGCCGATGGTCGAGGTGGAAACGCCTCAGGGCCGTGTTGCCTATGGCCCGGTGAAGCCCGCCGATGTCGCTTCGCTCCTCGATGCCGGATTGCCTGAAGGTGGCGAACATCGCTTGTCCCTTGGCCTCGCCGGGGAAATCCCGTTCCTCGCCCGCCAGACGCGGCTGACCTTTGCCCGCTGCGGTATCACCGATCCCGTGTCGCTCGACGATTATCGCGCCCATGGCGGCCTGCAAGGGCTGGAGAATGCGCTGAAGCTCGAGGCTGCCCAGATCGTGGCGCAAGTCACCGAATCCGGCCTGCGCGGCCGTGGCGGCGCGGGTTTCCCGACTGGCATCAAGTGGAAGACCGTGCTCGACACGGAAAATCCGCGCAAATATATCGTCTGCAACGCCGACGAGGGGGATAGCGGCACCTTTGCCGACCGCATGATCATGGAGGGCGATCCCTTCGTGCTGATCGAAGGCATGACGATCGCCGGCATCGCCACCCGCGCCACCAAGGGCTACATCTATATCCGCTCGGAATACCCCCACGCCGTCGCCACGATGAACGAGGCGATTGCGGTCGCGAGGAAGGCTGGCGTGATCGGCGCAAGCGTTCTCGGTTCCGCCCATGCCTTCGATCTGGAGGTGCGCGTCGGCGCGGGCGCTTATGTCTGCGGCGAGGAAACGGCGCTTCTCGAAAGTCTCGAGGGAAAGCGCGGCATCGTGCGCGCCAAGCCGCCGCTTCCCGCCCATAAGGGGCTCTTCGGCAAGCCGACGGTCATCAACAATGTCATCTCGCTCGCCTCTGTGCCCATTATCATGGACCGGGGCGCGACCTTCTACCGCGATTTCGGCATGGGCCGCTCGCGCGGCACCATCCCGATCCAGATCGCGGGGAACGTGAAGCATGGCGGCCTGTTCGAAGCCGCCTTCGGCCTCACGCTGGGCGAACTGGTGGATGGGATCGGCGGCGGCACGGCTACAGGCAGGCCGGTCAAGGCGGTGCAGGTCGGCGGGCCGCTGGGGGCCTATTTCCCGCGCGAACTCTTCGATACGCCGTTCGACTATGAGGCTTTTGCCGCAAAGGACGGGCTTATCGGCCATGCCGGCATCGTCGTCTTCGACGATAGTGTCGACATGCTGAAGCAGGCGCGCTTTGCGATGGAATTTTGCGCCATTGAGAGTTGCGGCAAGTGCACCCCCTGCCGCATCGGCTCGACGCGCGGCGTCGAACTGGCCGACCGCATCGCCGCCGGTGTGGAACCGGAGAAGCAGATCGCGGTCCTGACCGACCTCTGCAACACCATGAAATTCGGCTCGCTTTGCGCACTGGGCGGCTTCACGCCCTATCCGGTGATGAGCGCGCTGACGCATTTCCCCGAGGATTTCCGGCCCGTGCCGGTGAGGGAGGCGGCGGAATGATGCGTATCGCCAGACGATCCACCCCCCTCTGTCCTGCCGGACATCTCCCCCACAAGGGGGGAGATTACACCTTCATGGGTGTTCGGCACCAATCGCGACTGTTGCAGAATAGGCGCCAAGAGTGGCGTCAGCCAATCTCCCTTCTTGTGGGGGAGATTTCCGGCAGGACAGAAGGGGGTGTTGCTACACGCCGCCCTTCCGACACCTCTTGCGCCCACCAAACCCTTCAGGAGGCTTACCATGTCTCTCGTGCATGAAATCGACTACGGCACACCCGCCTCCCGCTCGCAGAAGATGGTGACGCTCACCGTGGACGGTGCGGAGGTCACGGTCCCCGAGGGCACCTCCATCATGCGCGCGGCGATGGAGGCGGGGATCCAGATCCCCAAGCTCTGCGCCACCGACATGGTCGATGCCTTCGGCTCCTGCCGGCTCTGCCTCGTCGAGATCGAAGGCCGCAACGGCACGCCATCCTCGTGCACCACGCCCGCCATGGAAGGCCTCGTCGTCCGCACCCAGACGGGGCGGCTCAAGGATATCCGCCGCGGCGTGATGGAGCTTTATATCTCCGACCATCCGCTGGATTGCCTCACCTGCGCGGCCAATGGCGATTGCGAATTGCAGGACATGGCCGGCGCGGTCGGTCTGCGCGATGTGCGTTATGGCTATGAGGGCGAAAACCACGTTTTCCCCGCTGCCAAAACTGACAGCGCTTTGAATGCGCGTTTCCTGCCCAAGGACGAATCCAACCCCTATTTCACCTACGATCCCGCCAAATGCATTGTCTGTTCGCGTTGCGTGCGCGCTTGCGAGGAAGTGCAGGGCACCTTCGCGCTGACCATCGAGGGTAGGGGCTTCAATTCGCGCGTCTCGCCGGGAATGCATGAATCCTTCCTCGGTTCCGAATGCGTCTCCTGCGGCGCCTGCGTGCAGGCCTGCCCGACGGCGACGCTGACCGAGAAATCGGTGATCGAGATCGGCCAGCCCGAGCATTCCAAAGTGACCACCTGCGCCTATTGCGGCGTCGGCTGCTCGTTCAAGGCGGAAATGCGCGGCGAGGAACTCGTCCGCATGGTGCCCTTCAAGGACGGCAAGGCCAATCGCGGCCATTCCTGCGTCAAGGGCCGCTTCGCCTATGGCTATGCCACCCACAAGGACCGCATCCTCAACCCGATGATCCGCGAGAAGATTACCGATCCCTGGCGCGAGGTGACTTGGGACGAGGCCTACAGCCACGTGGCCAGCGAGTTCCGCCGGCTCCAATATCAATATGGCCGCAATTCCATCGGCGGCATCACCTCGTCGCGCTGCACCAATGAGGAAACCTTCCTGGTGCAGAAGCTGATCCGCGCCGGCTTCGGCAACAACAATGTCGATACCTGCGCCCGCGTCTGCCATTCGCCGACCGGCTACGGTCTCAAGTCCACCTTCGGCACCTCCGCCGGCACGCAGGATTTCGATAGCGTCGAGCAGACCGATGTGGTCGTCGTCATCGGCGCCAATCCGACCGATGGCCACCCGGTATTCGGCTCGCGTCTCAAGAAGCGGCTGCGGCAGGGCGCAAAGCTGATCGTCATCGATCCGCGCCGCATCGATCTGGTGCGCACCCCGCATGTCGAGGCCGCCTATCATTTGCCGCTCAGGCCCGGCACCAATGTCGCCGTCATCACCTCGCTCTCTCATGTCATCGTTACTGAAGGCCTGTTCGACGAGGCCTTCATCCGCGAGCGTTGCGACTGGGCCGAGTTCCAGGATTGGGCGTCCTTCGTCTCACTTCCCGAGCACAGCCCGGAAGCGGTCGAGAAGCTCTCAGGCGTCCCGGCCGAGACGATCCGCAACGCGGCGCGTCTTTTCGCCACCGGCGGCAATGGCGCGATCTATTACGGTCTCGGCGTCACCGAGCACAGCCAGGGCTCGACCACCGTCATCGCCATCGCCAATCTCGCCATGGTGACAGGCAATATCGGCCGTCCCGGCGTCGGCGTGAATCCGCTGCGCGGCCAGAACAATGTGCAGGGCTCCTGCGATATGGGTTCCTTCCCGCACGAGCTGCCGGGTTATCGCCATATCTCGGACGACGCGGCCCGCGACATCTTCGAAAAGCTCTGGGGCGTCCAGCTCCAGAACGAGCCCGGCCTGCGCATCCCCAACATGCTCGACGCCGCCGTCGACGGCACATTCAAGGGCATCTACATCCAGGGCGAGGATATCCTGCAGTCCGACCCGGATACGAAGCATGTGGCGGCGGGGCTGGCGGCGATGGAATGCGTCGTGGTCCACGATTTGTTCTTGAACGAGACGGCCAACTACGCCCATGTCTTCCTGCCGGGCTCTACGTTCCTGGAAAAGGACGGCACCTTCACCAATGCCGAGCGCCGCATCAACCGCGTGCGCAAGGTCATGTCGCCGAAAAACGGCTTTGCCGACTGGGAGGTGACGCAGAACCTGGCAAACGCCATGGGCCTCGGCTGGAATTATACGCATCCCTCCCAGATCATGGACGAGATCGCCATGACGACGCCGAGCTTTGCCGGTGTGTCCTACGATCTTCTGGAACGCGAGGGCTCGGTGCAATGGCCCTGCAACGAAAAGGCGCCGCTCGGCACGCCCGTCATGCATATCGAGGGCTTCGTGCGCGGCAAGGGCAAGTTCATCCGCACCGAATATGTGGCGACGGACGAGCGTACCGGTCCGCGCTTCCCGCTGCTGCTCACCACGGGCCGCATCCTCTCGCAATATAATGTCGGCGCGCAGACGCGGCGCACCGAAAATGTCGTCTGGCACGAGGAGGACCGGCTGGAGATCCATCCGCACGATGCCGAGCAGCGCGGCGTGCGCGAAGGCGACTGGGTGAAGATCGCAAGCCGCTCGGGCGAGACGACGCTGCGCGCCAAGATCACCGACCGCGTTTCTCCCGGTGTGGTCTACACCACCTTCCATCACCCCACGACGCAGGCGAACGTGATCACCACCGACTTCTCGGACTGGGCGACCAACTGTCCAGAATACAAGGTGACAGCCGTGCAGATCGCCCCCTCCAACGGCCCGTCCGAATGGCAGGTCGAATATGAGGAACAGGCGAAGCAGAGCCGGCGGATCGCTGCCGGACTGGAAGCGGCGGAGTAGGGGCGTGTCTGTGCCCACACGTCTCACCCGTCATCCTGTCTCCCGCGTCGCCCGCCGCAAGGGCGGCACGACATCCGCTGTCCGTATCGTGCCGGAGGAGACGCCGGTTGCCTTCAGCTATGGCGGCACGACCCATGCGGTGATGATGGCCACCCCTTCCGACATGGAAGATTTCGCCGTCGGCTTCAGCCTTTCCGAAGGCATCATCGAGAATGCATCCGATATACGCGAAATAGCGGTTGAGGATCATGATCAGGGCATCGATATCCAGATCACGCTCGCCGGCGACAGGCGCGAGGCGCTTAACCGCCGCCGCCGCCATATGGCGGGGCCGGTAGGCTGTGGCCTCTGCGGCATCGAGTCGATCGATGAGGCATTGAAGCCGGTCGCTTTGGTCGGGTCGAACCTGCACCTGACGGCGGGCGATATCGCGCAATCCGTCAAGCTCCTTTCCGCCCGCCAACCGCTCCATACCGAGACGGGCGCAGTCCATGCGGCGGGTTTTTACGTCCCCGGCAAGGGGATCGTCGCCGCCCGCGAGGATGTCGGACGCCACAATGCGCTCGATAAGCTGGCCGGAGCCCTGGCGCGTCAGGGCATCGACGGCGCAAACGGCGCGGTGGTCGTCACCAGCCGCGTTTCGATCGAGATGGTGCAGAAGACGGCCATCACAGGCGCGCCCGTGCTCATCGCCGTCTCCGCGCCGACAGCCCTTGCCATCCGCACGGCGGAAGCAGCGGGCATCACGCTTGTCGCGCTGGTGCGCGGCGACGAGTTCGACATTTATACCCATACAGACCGCATCGAGACTGCATTTTGCAGTCAGGTGGAACCGGACGTCGCTTAAATGCGGCAAACAATGGAGCAACGGCCCATGTCGCATAGTGGACCCTCCCATAGTGGTACCCCCCATAGTGGTACCGCCCATAGCGGTACCCATGACAAGCTGATCTACATGGCCAACCAGATCGCAACCTTCTTCGCATCGCAGCCGCGCGAGGAGCAGGTTTCAGGTGTGGCCAATCATATCAACCAGTTCTGGGAGCCGCGCATGCGCAGCCAGCTTTTCGCCATCCTCGATCAGGAAGACGGCAAGGGGCTGAACGAAATGGTCATCGAGGCGGCCAAGCAGATACGCCGGCCAGCGGCGGTCTGACCTGGGTTGCTACGGATAAGGTGAATGGATTGAACGCGGTAGGGGAGGAGCGATTGATCGATAGTTTGAAACCATATCTTGACGCCTGACCCCCTTCGGGGTGGGCATTTTCTCTTGAAATTTTCGACAATGAGGTAATCCGCCTGGGCACCAGGACGGAAGGAGAGGATTGTTGTCATGTCTTCAGATACCACTGCAGGCACCCTTGAGGGCGCCGGAATTCTCGACCGGGAGCGCATCATCGCCAAACCCGGCTTCAACCGCTGGCTGGTTCCGCCTGCGGCACTCGCCATTCATCTGTGCATCGGCATGGCCTATGGGTTCAGCGTCTTCTGGCTGCCGCTGACGCGCTCGCTTGGCATCACTCAGCCCGTCGCCTGCGCCGATCTCAATCTTTTGACGGCCCTGTTCACGACGACCTGCGACTGGCGTGTCGCGGATCTGGGCTGGATCTACACACTCTTCTTCGTGCTGCTCGGCTGCTCTGCCGCGCTCTGGGGCGGCTGGCTCGAACGGGTGGGGCCGCGCAAGGCGGCCTTCGTCGCAGCGCTCTGCTGGTGCGGCGGTATTCTCGTCGCTGCCTTCGGCGTCATGGTGCACCAGCTCTGGCTGATGTGGCTTGGCGCGGGTGTCATCGGCGGCGTGGGCCTCGGCCTCGGCTATATCTCGCCGGTCTCGACGCTGATCAAATGGTTCCCGGACCGTCGCGGCATGGCGACCGGCATGGCCATCATGGGCTTCGGCGGCGGCGCGATGATTGGCGCTCCGCTCGCCGACATGCTGATGAACCATTTCAAGTCGGCCACCTCGGTCGGTGTTTGGGAGGCGTTCATCGTGCTTGCCGCGATCTATTTCGTCTTCATGATGTGCGGCGCCTTCGGCTACCGCATTCCGCCCGCGGGATGGCGGCCCCAGGGCTGGACGCCTCCGGTGAACAAGAAGGCGATGATCACCACGCGCAACGTCCATCTGCGCGATGCCCACAAGACCACTCAGTTCTGGCTGATATGGGCGGCGCTCTGCCTCAATGTCTCGGCCGGTATCGGCGTCATCGGCATGGCGTCGCCAATGCTGCAGGAAATCTTCGGCGGCAAGCTCATCGGCCTGCCTGACCTAAGCTTCACCCAGCTCGACGCCTCGCAGAAGACGGCCATCGCCGCGATTGCGGCGGGTTTCACCGGGCTGTTGTCGCTGTTCAATATCGGCGGGCGCTTCTTCTGGGCGTCGCTCTCCGACAAGATCGGCCGCAAGAACACCTATTACACGTTCTTCCTGCTTGGCATCGTACTCTATGCGCTGGCCCCGACGCTTGCCGGCATGGGCAACAAGGCCCTGTTCGTCCTCGCCTTCGGCATCATCCTGTCGATGTATGGCGGCGGCTTCGCCACGGTCCCGGCCTATCTCGCCGACATTTTCGGCACGCAGTTCGTCGGCGCGATCCATGGCCGCCTGCTGACGGCCTGGGCGACGGCGGGCATCGTCGGTCCCGTGGTGGTCAATTACATCCGCGAATTCCAGATAAACGCGGGCGTGCCGCGCGATCTGGTCTATAATTTCACGATGTATATTCTGGCCGGAATGCTGGCGCTGGGGTTCCTCGCCAATCTGTTCATCAAACCGCTCGCCGAAAAATGGTTCATGTCGGACGCCGAGGTCGCGGCCCTTCAGGCCAAGACCACGACGACTTCTGGCGGGCCAGGGGGATCCTTCGGCATCGGCACGGGCGGGCTTGACGGCAACGCAGTGCTCGCCTGGGCTGCGGTCGGCATCCCCATTCTCTGGGGCGTCTGGATCACGTTCCAGAAGACGATAGTCCTTTTCCAGTAAAAGCCCATTGCTGGCGAAAACACCAGGCAGGCTCCCGGCATCAGCCGGGAGCCTGTTTTTTTAAGCTTGGATCAGGCCGCAACCGCGATCCGGCTGCGCGCGGCGAGGATGGCGATGGCGGCATTCGCCGCCTCCCGTCCCTTGACCTGGAAATGCGCGTGAAAGAAATCCTGATGCTCGCGGCCTTCGTGGAAGTGATGCGGCGTGAGCACGGCGCTGAGCAGCGGCACATCCGTTTCGAGTTGCACCTGCATCAGCCCCTTGATGACCGCATCGGCAACGAATTCGTGCCGGTAGATGCCGCCATCGACGACGAAAGCCGAGGCGACGACGGCCGAGTAACGGCCGGTACGCGCCAGGGTGCGGGCATGCAGCGGAATCTCGAATGCGCCCGGCACGTCGAAGATTTCGACATCGACATCCGAACCGGCAAGCCTGGCGATTTCCTCGACGAAAGACTTTCTCGCTTCGTCTACGATCTCGGCATGCCAGCGGGCCTGGATGAAGGCGATGGTCATTTTGGAGGGTTTGTTCGGGTAGCTCTGGTTCATCGGTTTCTCCTTCGAAACTAAGAATCAGGGCGTACAAAACAGCGCGATGCCGCCGGTATGGCAGGCATCCACTCTTTCGTTCTCTTCCATCCGGACTATACCGTCGGCTCCGGCATCTCACCGGATCTGCTGACCTTGACGGAAACCCGCCAAGCGCTCGCGGGCTCGAATGTGCGGGCTAACCCACCATCCATACCGCCGGTGGGGAATTGCACCCCGCCCCGAGAACAAGCCTTGCGGGATGCAAGGCCGGATGGAAGATAGGACGCGGCGCAGGAATTGTCGATGCCGCCTTTGCGGTGAGGCGGAACATGGGATCACATTTCCGTTTGGTTCCGCCAATATTTTGGTGCCCACGTTCGATTCCAGCGGAAAAATACCATCGATATTATCAATTCAATCGATTATGGTCTGACGATTGGGGGAGCCGGGGCATGGATCATGTCCGAGGAGCGGTTGGGGATAGGGGCCGGAACTGTCTGGATCAGCATGTCCATGAATGGAGCGTCTGCGCTGCCATTCGGTGAATTGTACAGAAAAGCAAACGGACTGAGCGCAACGCGAACACATGCGAGCGCGGTGCTCCAATGGGAGTTTCCTGCCGACTTCGGAGGCGGGAATGGAGGAAAGGCCGGGTCGAGGTGATCCCGCTTTTCAACGTTGCAACAGGGAGGCAAGTCATGCGTAAGTTTTTGTCGACGGCCGCGGCCGCGGCTTTGGTGGTCGGGGCGGCCACATTCGCTCAGGCCCAGGACAAGCAGAGCGTCGAGGTCCTGCACTGGTGGACATCGGGCGGCGAGGCCGCGGCGCTTGAGGTTCTCAAGAAGGACCTCGAAGGCAAGGGCATTTCGTGGGTTGATATGCCCGTCGCCGGCGGCAGCGGCGTCCAGGCCATGACGGTGCTGCGCGCGCGCGTCACCGCTGGCGATCCGCCCACGGCCGTGCAGATGCTGGGCTTCGACATCGTCGATTGGGCCAAGCAGGGCGCGCTCGGCAATCTCGATTCCGTGGCGGACAAGGAAGAATGGGCCAAGGTCATCCCCGACGCCCTGCAGCAATTCGCCAAATATGACGGCCACTGGATCGCCGCTCCGGTAAACATCCATTCGACGAACTGGATGTGGATCAACAAGGCGGCGCTCGACAAGGCCGGCGGCAAGGTGCCGGAGAACTGGGATGAGTTGATCGCCCTCCTCGACAAGTTCAAGGAACAGGGCATCATTCCGGTCGCCCATGGTGGCCAGCCCTGGCAGGATTCGACGATCTTCGATGCCGTCGTCCTCTCCTTCGGCGATGATTTCTACAAGAAGGCCTTCATCGATCTCGATCCCGCGACGCTCGGCTCCGACACGATGAAGCAGGCTTTCGACCGGATGTCGAAGCTGCGTACCTATCTCGATCCCAACTTCTCCGGTCGCGACTGGAATCTTGCGTCGGCCATGGTCATCGAGGGCAAGGCCGGTCTCCAGTTCATGGGTGACTGGGCCAAGGGCGAGTTCGTCAAGGCTGGCAAAGTGCCGGACACAGACTTCGTCTGCGCACGCTATCCCGGAACGCAAGGGGCCGTAACCTTCAATTCCGACATGTTCGCGATGTTCAAGGTGGCCGAGGACAAGGTGCCGGCGCAGCTTGTGATGGCCTCCGCCATCGAGGACCCGGCCTTCCAGGTAGCCTTCAACGTCGTCAAGGGTTCGGCGCCCGCACGCATGGATGTGTCCGATGCCGAATTCGACGTATGCGGGAAAAAGGCGATCGCCGACATCAAGGAAGCCAACAAGACCGGCCGGATGCTGGGCTCGATGGCGCATGGCTATGCCGACCCCGCCGCTGTCAAGAACGCCATCTACGACGTCGTGACGCGCCAGTTCAACGGCGAGATCACCTCCGAGGAAGCAGTCAACGAACTGGTTTCCGCGGTCGATGCGGCCAAATAAGTGCTTTGGACCGCCGGTGTTTCGGCACCGGCGGTCCGTCTGCCGCGCTACATGAGCCAGCCGATGGCACCGTTGATGAAAAGATAAAGAGGCGCCGCTGCGCCGGGACGAGGTGAATGGACAATCGCAGTCGCCATAATCGCTTGCAGGATTGGCTACCGAAGCTCGTTGTAAGCCCCAGCTTCGCTCTCGTCCTGATCTTCGTCTACGGTTTCATCCTTTATACGGGTTATCTCTCGCTGACGGACAGCAAGATGCTGCCCTCTTACGGGTTCGTCGGACTGGAGAATTACCGCAAGCTCTGGAAACTGCCGCAATGGTGGACCGCGATCGCCAATCTCGGCATTTTCGCGTCGCTCTATATCCTGTTCTCGGTCGTCATCGGCCTCGGTCTCGCCATCCTGCTCGACCAGAAGATTCGCGCCGAGGGTTTTCTGCGCCCGATCTATCTTTATCCGATGGCGCTTTCCTTCATCGTCACCGGAACGGCCTGGAAATGGTTCCTCGACCCGGGCATCGGGCTGGAAAACACCATGCATCAACTGGGCTGGACGAGCTTCAGCTTTACCTGGATCAAGGATCCTCAAATGGCGATCTATACGATCGTCATGGCTGCGGTCTGGCAATCCTCCGGCTTCGTCATGGCAATGTTCCTGGCGGGATTGCGCGGCGTCGACAATGAGATCATCAAGGCGGCGCAGATCGACGGCGCTTCGACCGTGACGATCTATCGCCGCATCATCATCCCGCTGATGCGCCCGGTGTTTCTATCGGCCTTCGTCATCCTCGCCCATCTCGCCATCAAATCCTACGATCTGATCGTCGCCATGACCGGCGGCGGGCCTGGGCAGGCGACCACGCTGCCGGCCAATTTCATGTATTCCTACACCTTCGCCCGCAATTCCATGGGCATCGGCGCCTCGTCCGCCATCATCATGTTGATCATGATCTTCTCGATCATCATCCCCTATCTCTATTCTGAAATCCGCGGGGAGAAACGCTGATGAGCGCCAGGACACCCGACAATGCCATTGATCACGACAGGCTGACCCGCGCGCTGATCTATGCGGCCCTTATCCTCTTCGCCATTTATTACCTGCTGCCGCTCTATGTCATGCTGGCCAATTCCTTCAAGCCGCTCGACGAGATCCGCCAGGGGGGAATGCTGTCGCTTCCGCATCAATGGACCATAGCGCCCTGGCTTTCGGCCTGGTCGACCGCACAGATCGGCGTGCAGCCGACCGGTCTCAAGCCCTATTTCATCAATTCGATCCTGATGGTGGCGCCTGCCGTTGTCATCTCGACCATTCTCGGCGCGCTCAACGGCTATGTGCTGACAAAATGGGCGTTTCGCGGTTCCAACATCGTGTTCGGCATGTTGCTGCTTTCCTGCTTCATCCCGTTCCAGATCGTGCTCATCCCCATGGCGCGCATCCTCGGCATGCTCGGCATATCAGGGACGGTATCGGGCCTGGTCTTCGTCCATGTCATCTACGGCATCGGCTTCACCACGCTCTATTTCCGCAATTATTATGCGGCATTCCCGACAGAGCTCATCCGAGCGGCGCAGATCGACGGCGCGAGCTTCTTCCAGATCTTCCGGCGCATCCTGCTGCCGTCGTCGGGGCCGATCATCGTCGTCTCGGTCATCTGGCAGTTCACCAATATCTGGAACGACTTCCTGTTCGGCGCGTCCTTCTCGAATGCCACCAGCACGCCGATGACGGTGGCGCTCAACAATCTGGTGAATTCCTCGACGGGCGTGCAGGAATATAACGTCCATTTCGCGGGCGCGATCCTCGCCGCCCTTCCCACGCTTCTCGTCTATATCGTCGCGGGCCGCTACTTCGTGCGTGGCCTGATGTCCGGCGCTGTCAAGGGATAAGTCCATGTCGTTTCTGGCCATCGAAAGCCTCTACAAATCCTATGGCACCGTGCCGATCCTCAGGGATATCAACATCGAGATCGAGGAGGGCGGGTTCCTCGTCCTTGTCGGCCCGTCCGGCTGCGGCAAGTCCACATTGTTGAACTGCATCGCCGGGCTCGAGCCAATCACATCGGGCGAAATCCGCATCAATGGCAAATCGGTCGCGGGACTTCATCCCTCCCAGCGCGACATAGCCATGGTGTTCCAGTCCTACGCGCTTTACCCCAACATGACGGTGGCGGGAAATATCGGTTTCGGCATGGAGATCAGGGGCGTACCCAAGGCGGAGCGCGAGAAGGCGATCAAGGCCGTCGCCGAGACGCTGCAGATCGACCATCTGCTCAATCGCAAGCCGAGCCAGCTTTCAGGCGGCCAGCGCCAGCGCGTCGCCATGGGCCGTGCCTTGGTGCGCAATCCGCAGGTCTTCCTGTTCGACGAGCCGCTGTCGAACCTCGACGCCAAATTGCGCGTCGACATGCGCACCGAAATCAAGCGCCTGCATCATCGTTTGAAGACGACCATCGTCTATGTGACGCATGACCAGATCGAGGCGATGACGCTCGCCACCAAAATCGCAGTATTGAAGGATGGCGTGCTGCAGCAGTTCGGCACGCCGGCGGAAATCTACAACAGCCCGGCCAACATGTTCGTCGCTGATTTCATGGGTTCGCCCGCGATGAACCTTCTGACGGCCCGGATCGCGGATGGCCCATCGGGCTTGAGCGTTTTGCTGGATCGCCCGGATGGCGAACCGCTCGCACTGCCGTTCAACGGCGCAAGCAGCAAACTCGCAGCTTATAAGGGCAGGGAGGTCATTTTCGGCATCCGCCCGGAAGCGCTGACCGATCCCGATGGGGCCGACCGCAAGGCGCATTCCAGCGCGGAAGGCGAATGCCTGATCGAAGTGGTCGAGCCGGCGGGCTCCGACACCTTCGCCATCACCAATCTCGGCGGCAAGGAAGTCGTGGCGCGCCTTCGCGCCGATGCCAATATTGCCGTCGGCCAGAAGGCGAAGCTCGCATTCAATCTCGACAAGGCGGTCTTTTTCGATCCGGAGAGCCAGTCACGCATCGGCTGAGATTGCCCGATCGGCAATCTGGAGGGTTGCTCGGTCAGCGATGGGGAGCGTCGATGGCCTGCTGGCGTGGCCCGCGTGAGATAACCTGACCCTGCTCGCTAAAAGCAAAAAAGCGTCCGGATAATCCGGAGCGCTTTTTGGTCGAATGCTTGAACCCCGCGCTGCGGGAGAACGATGATGGAAACTTCGGACTGCCTATCGCAGCATGATGTCATGTCCCATCACGGCAACGGCAAGCGCCATGTTGAGCGTGATGATCATCATCGAATAAAAAATAGCAGTTCTCGTTATATCGCTCATATTAACCTCCATGCGCCGGGCCCCCGCCCAAGTTCGGCACAGATAACTAGCGAACGGTAACGCAATGTAACAAGCTGTTATCCCGTGCGCAACCCCTGATGTGGGCTTTAACACACGGTTGTGAAGAGCAAAAATATTCCGTGAGGTAGCTGGGCTATGGCCAACGCACTTGCTGGCGCAGCTGGCTAGAGGTCTGGAACAGGACTTCGCCACCGTTCAGGAAGCATCGCTTGTTGAACAGCGACAGATCCAGCGGGTTCGGCAGCCGGATATCGCGTTCATCGGGGCATGGCTTCTTCGCCGGGTCGTAGGATCGATCGATCTGGGAGATAAAGACGATGATCAGCCCCCGGTCGCTGGCAAAGGATTTCAATGCGCCGACCTGGGTTGCCAGAGCAGGGTTTTCCCGCTTCTGATCGAGCAGTTGCAGATAATCCACGACGACCAGGGTGCCCTGCGGCGTCGATGCCAGCCTCTCCATGATATAGTCGGCGCTTATGGCATTGGAGCAGTCGAATTCGAACAGATCGCCGAATTGTCCAGCATCTACGCCCAGCGCGCGGAAGCGATCGAAAATGTCCTTTTCCGTATATTCCAGCGTGAAGAATACGCCACGATGGCCTGATTTCATGGCCTCCACGGCAAGTTCGAGGCTCATCAGGGTTTTGCCCTGGCCCGGTCGCGCCCCCACCAGCACAAGGTCGCCGGGCGTCAATCGCGCAAATATCGTGGCGGCGGGGATAGCTGCGGACAGTTTCGCCGCGAGCAGACTCCAGCCGCTATATCCCTCCTGCAGAGCAATGCGGTTGAGCGCTTCGTGCAGCGGAATCTTTTCGTTGCGTGACAGGATCCTGGCTCTGCGCTTCAGATGATAGACGGGCGCGGACAGCTTCATCGATAAACCTCCTGATGCGAGCAATTCTCACAACCCCTCCTTATGCTTGGTGCTCGAACAGTCGGTTCGATGATCGGATGGCCCCACATGACATGTGCTTTCCCGATGGAGGGGGGAGGCGTGGGCTGCGCCAGAATCAAATCATAGCGCAATCCTTGCCGGCCGAAAACGGGCTCGTGCGAAATGGCTGGCACGACGCGGCGTATGAGCATTCCACCCGCGCCGGGAACATTTTCGCCTCAAACGGACTTCTACTTGGAAGAAATGGAGGTTCTGGACCCATGAGCAAGCGCGCAGCTACGATTTTGTCAGGAATTGCGATCATCGGCTCGTGGCAGCCTGCCGTCGCGGCGCCGCTCGATCGGTTTGCCGGCTCGTATCGAGCCTCGGGCACGGTCGTGGAAGGTCCGAAGGCCACAAAGCATCGAGTGGGGTGCAACTTCACCGTCAGGCAACCCAGCAGGAACCGTATCGCCTTGCAGGGAACCTGCAGGGCCTATCTGGTCGTCTCAAGATCGATCAGCGCCGATCTCGCGCTAGGCAATCGCTCCGGCCGCGTCACTGGCACCTATACCGGCTCCCGGGTCGGGCCGGCGCGCCTGGTCGGGCAACTGCGTGGGGGAACGCTGGAAATGACCGTAAACTGGCCGCGGCCGCTCTATGGAGACACCACAGCCAGAATGCGGATCGTCAGCCTCACTCCCGACAGGCTGAAGATCGTCGTGACGGACCGGATCGGCGCCGGCGGGCCCACCCGTGCAACCACGGATCTGACGCTGGTGCGCCGCTGATTGTTTAAACTTTCCGGCAAGGCAAACGCGTGCATGTCAAGCAGCCGATCTCCGGCCCAGCGTCGGCACGGGCTTGCCTTGCGTGCTTTATCTTGCGGGAAGTGCAGTGTTTGTCGAATTTAAAGATGAACAATGCGGGTTCATCTTTTGCCTGTAGGCGAGTGTCTGATAACGGACAGTTTATTCACGTTCACTTCACCGAATATTCTCAATCGAGTGCTTGGCCGGGTATTTGTCGTAGTGTTTTTCAGGAAGTGCGATAGACTAACTGTATTGCAAGAGGAGATTTTAAAAACCAATTTTCAGTGAGCCGATTGAGGAGCAACCCATAATAAAAACGACTTGGCCGGCGCTGGAGCGGGACATCCCATTTCAGCGTCGGTCTTTCCGTGCGCCGGCTGGAGCGCAAAGGGCACGGCGCCGAGTCTTCTATCTGATTTACGGAACATTAAGGGAACGCCATGGTTCCACCATGTCGCCACATCAAGGCTACCCAAAGCGCCGGGCGGCATCGACTGCAAGTCCCAGTCCAACCGATCCGAATTGGTCGGACTGGGCGATGCGGGCATCGGGAAAGCGCGAGGTCACGACCGTGCGCACCAGCGGAACCTGTGCGCCGCCACCCGTCAGGATCACGGTTTCGATAGCGCCCGCGGCCACGCCCGCGCTGAGAAGCGCCTCGTCGATTGCGGTGCCGATCTTTGCCACCAGCTCGGCGCTCGCCGCCTCAAACGCGCCGCGGCTGACCGGCAGCGCCAGCGACAGGCCCGGCTCCACCAGACGGATGACGGTGTCCTGCGCATCGGTCAGGTCGATCTTGGCCTTCTCCACCTGGGCCGCCAGCCGGTGGCCGGAACGGTGGGCCAGCAGATGCTCGAAGCGCTCCAGCCTTTCCGGTTCGGCCGCCTCGCGCGTTAACGACTGGACGTCCCGCAGGGTCTTCGCCGTATAGAGCTGGTTGATCCTGTGCCAAGTGGCCATGTCGTTGAAATACCAGACCGGCAGGTGACGCTTGCCGTCGCGGGTCTTCGTTCCTAGCCCCATATGCGGCATGACTTCCGCAATGTTGAGGCAGCGGTCGAAATCGGTCCCGCCGACATGCACACCCGACGTGCTCAGGATGTCGCCGCGCCGGTCCGTCGCACGCGAGCGCTCCGGCGAGAGCCGAAGGACCGAGAAATCGGACGTGCCGCCGCCGATATCGACCACCAGCGCGAGCGCTTCCTCGTTGAGCGTGCGCTCGAAATGCAGTGCGGCCGCGACCGGTTCGAACTGGAACTCGATGTGGCGAAAGCCCTCCGCGAACGCGGCGGCCTCGAGCTGATCCTGTGCCGCACGGTCGGCGGTCTCGTCGCCATCGACGAAGAAAACGGGGCGGCCAAGTACGACATGATCCGGCTTGCCGTCGGGGTGCTGTTCGAGACGCGCCTTCAGATGCCGGAGGAAACGGCCGATCAGTTCCTGGAAATTGATGCGTTCGCGGCCGACCGCTGTCGTTTCCTTCATCAGGCTGCTTCCGAGGATCGACTTCAACGCCCGCATGAAGCGTCCCTCCGCGCCGTCCATATATTCATGAACGGCCGACCGGCCGAAATGCACGCTGCCATCCTCGAGGCTGAAGAAGAGCGCGGACGGAATGGTGACGTGATCGCCCTCGACGGGGATCAGGAACGGATCGCTGCCTCTGGCGCAAAGACCGACGGTGGAGTTGGTGGTGCCGAAATCGACGCCACAATAAAAACGGCTCATGGGAAACGGCTCGCAAGGGCGATGTCGGGTGCGATTGGCACCGCGAACGAGGGGGGTGATCGGGAGGAGCGTCTGTAGCCCATCGCAGATCGAATGAAAACCCTCGCTCTGGGGGCGTGTCGTCAATATCGCTGGCGGCAGGCTTTATCACAGGCCAGATGTTGAACGTCGAAAGAGGCTCGGTGATGTAATGACGATTCCGCCCTGCATCTCTTCTTGACTATAGGCATCGACGCAAGCACCTCTCATGAGACCGAAGTTTGGGGAGGAATCGCGTGAGCGGGAGTTTGTTTCTGGCCGTTGGGTCGCTGAACCGGGAAGCCCCATATTTTCAAGGCGCGCGTGGCGAGGGCCTGACGATATATTCCCTCGACGAGGACACTTTCGAGGTGAAGCGTCTCGCCTCGACCGGTTCGATCGACAATCCGACTTTCCTCAGCGTCGATCCCGGGACGGCGACCATCTATGCCAATTCCGAAGTGTTCGGCTGGCACGAGGGAACCGTCAGCGCCTATCGTTTCAAGGACGGCGAGATCGTCTATCTCAACAAGCAGCCGACGCTCGGCAGCATTTCCGCCCATAACACGATTTCTAGGGACGGGCATTTTCTGCTGGTAGCGAACTATGCCATGGGATCGGGTGGTCCCGATCAATCCTTGGCGGTGCTGCCGATCCTGGCAGACGGCCGGCTTGGCGCCCCATGCGGGAGCGCCGCGCATCCGGGCGCGGCCGGTCATGTGCCGGACAGGCAGGAACGCAGCCATGCCCATTGCGTCGTCGAAACGCCGCAAGGAGGCGCCTTTCTCGTGGCCGATCTGGGGCTCGACGAGATCATACTTTACAGGCTGACGGCTAAAGGCGTGCCGCAACGCATCTCATGCGTGAAGCTTCCCGCCGGCGCCGGACCGCGCCACATCGCCCAGCATGCCAATGGCCGGTTTGTCTATGTCTCGAACGAGCTGGATTCCACGGTCTCGTTCATCGAACGCAGCGGCGACGCCCTATCGCTCGTTCAGACACTGCCGACGGCCCCGCGCGATATCGAGACTTATGGCGCAGATATCCATCTTTCGCCTGACGGACGTTTTCTCTATTGCTCCAATCGCGGCCATGACAGCATCGCCTGCTTCGCGGTCGATCAGGAAACGGGTCGGCTCAATCCACGCGGCCATATGCCGTCAGGCGGCAGGACGCCGCGCAATTTTGCGGTGACGCCGGATGGACGCTTGATGCTGGTCGCCAACCAGAATGAAGATTGCATCGTCATTTTCACCCGGGATCAGGAGACCGGAACCTTGAGAGACACGGGACGGCGCATCGAAATCAACAATCCCGTCTGCGTGAAAGCGTTCCGGCTGTGACGGATAAACTCAGTTGCGCAGCTTGAACTTGTCGTTGGCCTGCAGCTCTTCGAGAATTCCATTCAGTGCCATGTCGAGGCAATATTCGACGAAATTGGCATTCAGGTTTTTTGCAGTGCCTTGCGCGAAGGTGAGGAGCCGCGCCAGGGCCATCAACTCTTTCAACTCCTCGTCGTCCCGGTTGAGGGTGAATACCTCAGGGACTTCTTTGGTTTCCTCGACACTGGTTTCCTCGATATTCATCTGGCGTCTCTTCCGATAAAGCAGATTGATAATCTCAATTTGCCACAGAACTAGCGCAAAGAGCTTCGATGTGCGCGTGACATGACCGTGACACAGCCTGGAAGATAGGTGACGGGCCCGAATACTACTTTCAATTATGAAAGGCCGTTTTCCACATACTGGTGGAATTGAACGACCAGCTTGCCGTGACGGGAGTGCGGATATTCTGGGCCGATGCCAGCCATCGCAGAAGCTCAAGCGCGTCCAGTCGCTTCTGGTTGACCTCAAAGGCAGGAAGAAACTCAAGGATTTCCGCCTTGCGCCGCATATCGGTCAGGACGGCGCGATCCGTGACAGCCTGGTATGTCCTTTCCTTGAAGAAGATGGCTCGCGCCGCTTCTTCAAGCGCTTCTGCCTCTCCGCGGTCGATCAGTTCCTCCGAATACAGCCTCTTGAGCGTGGCGACGACGTTGACCATCGGCACCGAGATCGAAAAATAACGCAGCTCGCGCGGCGCGTGCAATTGCGCCACGTCGGCATCGTCGAGGATCTCGCCGCGCTCATATTGACGATAGATGCTGCCGACGCCTTCCATGCCGTAGGGCGAACATTCGGCCGCCCGCAATGCGCCCATGCTGGCAGCGCCGCAGATTTTTACGCCCTGCGACAAGGCGTGGAGGATTTCCTTATGCCAGATCGGCGCGACATGTTCGAAATTGCCGTCGACGAGGCCGATGACGTTCGCCCCTTGTCGGACGGCTTCGAGGATATCGCCCTGGCGGGCAGGGGGCCGCACGGCAATGTCGTCGCCCGCCAGATCGGGCGCATCGGGGAGCGTCGGTCCGACGAACACGACTTTCATTTGAAGGCCAGGCTTCTGGAAATGGCCCGCGAGCCCAGCCGCCGCCGCCGCCTGCCATCGGGGTTTTCGAGTTTCGGCACGAAAATCTTGCAGACGGCGAAGGGATATTCGCCGCGCGTGAGCGGCAAGCCGATCGCCGACCTGATCCCCGCGCTTTCCAGCCGTCCGAGCACATGGGACATGAGGGGCGCAAGGCCGCGTGCCGTTGTGCCCCTTTCGGTATCCAGCGGTTTCGGCCGGGCTTCCAGCAACCGCCGCGTATCTTCGGGGAGCGGGTGAAAAAAGGCGGCGGGGGGAATGTCGTCGCGCGCGCCGCTGATGAAGGTCAGCCTCGATTGCGCGGCTTCCGTAATGGCGCGGATGGCGGCGCGAGCGGGATGGGGGTGGGCGCCGTTTCCCTGGGCTACGTCGATGAATCGGCAGGGGGCCGTCGTGCCGGCTGCCCCGGGCGGGCCGATAATGGCGACAAAGCAGGGAATGCCGATATCGCTGGTAATATCGAAGAAACGCAGCAGAAGGCCTGCCTCCTCGATCATCCCGCAGAGATCGTCGACGACCGGATCGTGGAGCGAGCGCGGATCGATGCAGCATGAAAGCCGCCCGGCAAGGGATGTGATCTTCCACAGCGTCTCGGCATCGCGCTCGATCCGTTCCAGAAGGCCGTGGAAAATGGCTTCCTCGAGCGTATTGCCCGATGCAAGCCCGTCCGAAGACTGCCAGTAGCGGCAGTTTTCCACCGTGCGGTCGAGTAATGCGGCCTCAAGGGGAACCCACGCCGCTCCGCCGGAGAAGAGTTCCCTGCCTTGCGCCCAGGAGGTCTCGTCCTCCTCGCCAAGGTCCCGCTGCCCGACGGCGGTCAGGCAGGTGAGCGGTTCGATTTTTGCGCCGGATACAAGGAGTTCCCTGCCTGTCGATTGGATTGCATCGATGTTTGGCGCACCGGCGACTGCCCTTTCCAGCGCCTCCATGGCGGCGGACACCCGGGCGTCGATATCCCTGATGCCCTTGCCCTGGTTAATGACGATCGACCGTGAATTGGGAACGACCGCGTTCCACACCGGAATGCCAATGCGATCAAGTCCGGTGACCCGGGCGAGACGCGTCACGCCCAGGGGTCTGAGATAGGGATCGATGGCTTCGAACGTAGCTTCCGGGCTGCACACCCTATCCGAATACAGCCCTTGGGTTTCGTGGGAAGAGGTGGCTTCAGCCATCATGGAATTGCATCACCGCCGTCTGTGGCCGGATCGTTTACTTGTCCATAAATCCAGATCCGACATCCGGGGCCGAGTTGATGGCAACGGCCAGGTCGATCCCTTTTATCATCGGCTTTCCCGACTTTCGAAAATCGCTGGTGTGTTCGACGGGCGCCACCGTGCCTGCATCGAAATCCACCAGCCACAAATCAGTCTTGCCCTCCAGGCCAAGTACAACAGCATTTGTCATCTCGCATTACCTTTCGTTGAAACTTAGTTCAGGGATTTCGGCTTGAACAAGCCTGCACGATCATGTTTTTGAGAGTTAACAGAACCGGACTATTCCACATCCAAAATGCCGGATGCGACCCCGGAAGCAGAACTCGCCGCTACCGCAACGTCAACGCCTTTGACGATTGTTAGTCCTGCTTGTCGAAGATTTTCAGCCTGCCCGAGTGGCGTGTCGCCCGAGGGCTCGATCGGCGTCACCGTGCCTGCATCGAAATCCACGAGCCAGAGATCAGGAGTTCCCGTTAGCCCCAGTACTACGACGTTCGCCATATCTACTTCCTTTTCTTTGGTGTTGGATTTAGAAACCAGCTTTGAGCAAACCTTCGCGATAATGCTCCCTCTGCCAATCATCTCTAAATGGGACGACGGCAATCCATTTGTCGAGCACGAAATCCGGCTGAACCTCCAAGGTTTTGCGGACGAATTGACGCGCCTTCTTCACATCGCCTGACATGGCCCAGCACGCCGCAGAAAGACGGTCTGCAAGAGAACTGTCTTTCATCTGTTCTATGTAGCGGAGCGCCCGGTCATATTGCTCTGTCGAATAACAAGCGCTGGCTGCGATCCACAGGTAATCATCCGGGCAAAGCGGATTGAGCGCGATGCTTCGCTGTATCTTTTCAAGACCGTCCGCTGGCCGTGAGGCCTGGGCAAGAGCGTCGGCATGGCTGGCTATCACGTCGGCATAGTGCGGGCTGAGGTGTTCCGCCTGATCCAGTGTTTCGATGCTTTCGTCGAATTCATGCTGATAAAGTCGGATAATTCCAAGTTCGCGATAACCGGATGCAAACTGCCCATCGGCGGCGATTGACCGTCTTGCAAACTGCTCCGCCGCTGTCAAAAGCTCCCCATCGCCGCGCGCCGTCAGCAGCCACTCCAGATAATAAGTTCGTGCAATCCCGCTCAATGCGGGCGCGTAATCGGCTTTCACGGCTATCGCCTGCCGAAACAATTTGCGCGCCCGGCGCGCACTGGGGAGCTGTATCTGTTTGAGGTTTCTCTGACCGAGCAGGAACAACTGATACGCTTGTGGATTGCTTACGAAATGTTCGCGCGTCATCCGGTTATGCTCGATCTCCTGGGCGATGGCTCCGGCGATTTGCGTTGCGATTTCCCGGCGTCCGGCAAGCAGGCCGTCCGCGGCGAGGCTGAAACGATCGGCCCAGATAACCTCGTCATTGGAAAAATGGATGAGCTGGGTGTAGAGCGTTCCGCCGGCGTTTTCCGGTGAGACGCGGCAGTCGAGGACATAATCGATCGCGTGGCGCTCGATGATATTGGCCTTGTCCGAGTGAAGACTGATCTGCGCGGCGGTATAAGGCGCCACGACCGAGACCGTCCTGAGCGCGCAAAGCCCGATGGTGATATCCTCTATGAGCGCGTGGGCGGACGCCCTCGGATCAAGATCCCCGCCCGCCAGAACGGGCGGAAGCAATGCCAGCCTTGGCAGGGCCTTGGCGATTTCCACCCCGCCCTTTCCAAACCTGCCGACTGGATGATTTGCATCGGGATATCCTGAAAGTCCGACAGCGCCGGATGTGATGGAAGCCGGTCGTGCCGGGATCAGCCCGTTCGCCGAAGGCAGCGGTGCTCCGGCGGCGCTCGCCCCCCGGCTTTGGCCTGTTTCCCTCTCCGCATTATGGGCCGTGAGCATGGCTTCGCGAACGGGTTCGTCAAAAGGGTCGTCTTCGAGAATACGCAGCGCAATATTCCGGATGAGCGCGAATTCACCTTCTTTTCGGGCGTCGGGCAACGCCTGCAAGAAGGCATGCCGTAATTCGCCGGCCAGCCGCTTCCTCTGTTGCGTGATCCATTTTCCGGCCGCCGCACTTTCCGGCTCCATGTTTTCAAGAAATGCACCGGCCAATAGCCGGGCGATGGATCTGAGGCGGGGAAGGGGAGCAATTTCGTCGACACGCAGCAAGATCTGGAAATCACTTTCCAGCGCGTTCGCGTTCAAAGTGATGGTTTTAGGACCGATCTCGATGAAGCGGGTTTTCAGTTCGTCCTGTCGCCGTTTGATCCGCGAGAGAGTTTTTCTAAGGTTGACATGGGAGACGCTGCTATCATCATCGCCCCAAAGGAACCTGGCCAGCCTGTCTCTTGGCAATTCGAAATCCGGGCTGTCGAACAAACGGCAGATCGCGAGGAGGCCCTTCTGCGGGAAGGCAACGTCCTTGCCCGAGACATCGATGAGACGTAGCCCGCCAAAGGTAACAAGTCGGAAATTCATGAGGCTCCTGCCGGCATTTCCATTATGCCAAAGGGGATCCCGGAGATCACCTGCTCCTCGCAGGGCATGACTAACGCCAGGGGTTGGACGGATCTTTGTGAGTTCCGCTCGGGATTATCGTGTGCTCCTTCACGATCTTCAATCCAACGGCCTTCTCCCGTTCTGCTATCGCCTTCACCAGACCTATGATGTGGCGCCGGACGATGGGCTTCTTTATCTTCAGGAAGGCCTTGTTGAGGAAAATGCCGTCCGCGGTCAGCGCGGATATCGCTATATTCTGTTCAGCGCTCGGCTGGTCGGCATTTACATCGCCAAACGGCTGACCGTCTTCGTTTTGGAAGAAGAAACTCGGCTGCACGCCAAGTGAGCCCGCAATAGCCATGAGCCGGCTTGCACCGACCCGATTGATACCTTTCTCATATTTTTGCACCTGCTGAAAGGTGATCCCCAGCCGAGCTGCAAGCTGCACCTGGCTCATATTGACCATCAGACGGCGTATCCGGATACGCGATCCAACCTTCAGGTCGATCGGTTGAGTCTGCTTGGTTTTCATCGATGGGTACCCCTGCGTTTCCTCACATTCTAAATTGAGATTCTCTAAAATATCCAGTTTTTTCAGCATTCTCCTGAATTTAATGAGGAAAATTACTTCGTTGGGTGGTGGGAAGCGGGGGATAGTGCCAGAAAAAGCACGTTTTGCGATGATGCAAAACCGTCGTTTCAGGTATTTGCGACAGCGTTCGCCAAGGCTTCAGAGAAACAACAGGATAATGAGCGGACCTCCCAAAAGCGCGCCCCATAGGACGGCCGATAGAATATATCTGGCCAACAGGCGGGAAACAGGTCCATTTCGCCTTCTGCGCCGCTCGCTGTTTATCGTCGATTTATAAGCCATCGCGCTATTCCTTGGATGTAGGTTGGGGTCACCAACGCTGGACCGCCAGGATTGCAGCAGCATTACCTCTCCGCCTTTCAAGCTCCGCAATGCTGCTGCAATCTTCGCGGCGGACAAGGACAGGACGAAAGAGCGGATAGCCATGAGACTTCTACTGATCGAAGACGAGAAGGAATTGGCGATTGCGCTGTCGGGGGCGCTCGGCAAGCATGGCATCGTCACCGATCACACGATGCATCTCGCCGATGCAGTCGAACTGACGCGCCAGAACGTTTACGATGCGATCCTCCTGGACCGCCGCTTGCCCGACGGCGAGGGATTGACCTTTATTCCCGAGTTGCGGCGTGCAGGAACGGATACGCCGATCATCGTGCTGACGGCGCGCAATGAGCCGATGGAGCGGGTCGAAGGTCTCAACGTGGGTGCCGACGATTACCTCGGCAAGCCCTTCCTCGTCGAAGAGCTGGTGGCGCGGGTGCGCGCGGTGCTCCGCCGGCCGTCCAGCCTGGCCGAACCGGGCATTGTTGCCGGGCGAATGATGGTCGATCCGCTGAACCTCAATGTAACGATCGATTCGACCCCGATCGATCTTCCCAGGCGCGAGCTCCTGGTTCTGGTGGCGCTCGCCAAGCGGAAGGATAAAACCGTCCTTCGCTCGACGCTGGAGGCGGCGGTCTACAACTATGAAGAAGAGATCCAGTCGAACGCACTCGACGCGCATATTTCCCGGCTGCGCAAGCGACTACTGGATGCTGGCGCCGGTGTGGCGATCCACGCGATCCGGGGCGTCGGATATCTCCTGAGGGAAGAATGATGCGTGGCGCGCGCAGGTCGAACCCATCGCTGTGGTGGGAATTGAGCTGGCAGCTCAGCCTCGTCATCATTGCCGTGGTTGTTTCCGTAATCGTCGGGCTGTCCATTTGGGCGACGACGGTTATGTCGCCGAACATCGCCGTGGAGGACAAGATCACCGAAGTGATAGCGCACGCGGTGCAGCGCGACAGCCAGGGAAAGCTTCAGCTGCGCGATACGCCTGAGCTTGAGTTGCTCAAGAGGAAGAACAGCGGGCTTTGGTATGTTGCCACCACGACAGGCGGAGATTCGGTATCCTACGGAAGCGCCCCCGCTCCCTATGCCGAACTCAAACATCTGGCGTATCTGTTTCAGGACGCGGATATACGCGGATCAACCCGCACCGATGCAATCGCGTCGATTGAAAACGTCGATACTCCAATAGGTGAAGTCCGCGTTCTGTTTGGCGGGGTGACCGACATGGGCTTGTCGCCCGCCCTCGCCATTCTGGCCAAGGCCTATCCCATCTACATCCCGTTGATCGTCATTGCTCTGCCCATGATTTTACTCACCGTTCTTCGCATCGTGAGGCGCGCGTTGGTGAGGGTGAGCGATGTCGCGCAGAAAGCGTCGGAAATTGAACCGCGCCGCCCGGAAGGGCGCCTGCCGGTGGACGGGATTCCCAAGGAAGTCGCACCGCTGGTGCTTGCCTTTAACGGCACGCTTGAACGGCTTGAGCATGAATACAGGAAACGCCAGCGCTTTCTGATCGATGCGTCGCACGAGCTGCGAACGCCGATCGCCATCATGCAGACCCGGATCGACGGGATGCCCGAGGGCAAGGAACGCCAGCGGTTGCTGGCCGACGTCGCGCGTCTGGCCGAGACCGCCGAACAGCTCCTTGACTTCGAGCGCAACGACCAGGCAGCCGATCTCCATGAAACCATCGATATCGTCGAAATTGCCCGAACGGTCGTTGCCGATCTCGCCCCTCTTGCCATCGCGGCCGGCTACCAGATCTCTTTTCAAAGCGAAGTGGAAAGCCTGGAACGCAAAGGCAGCCCTTCCGCTCTGCGGAGAGCGATCAGCAATCTGGTCCGCAATGCCATCGACCATGGCGGCAATGCCGGGATGGTCACGGTCACGGTCTCGGCCCATGGACGGATCGAGGTGGCCGATGAAGGGCCGGGCATCCCGGCCGAACATCAGGAACTGGTCTTCGAGCCATTCTATCGTGTCACGCCAAAGAGCAAGGGCGCGGGCCTTGGCTTGAGCCTGGTGAAGCAGATCGCTGCAAACCATCGCGGTCAGGTCAGCATCAAAAGCAGCACGACCGGCACGCAGGTGGCGATTCAACTCTGACTCCGCAATCTCGCGTAATGTTGCGGCAACCCTGCCTTCGCATGGTCCTTCCAGAACATCCCAACGGAAGGCCAGACACGTGCGCAGCAATCAAACGATCGAAACATCCGTCCGATTCCTATGCCTGGCTTTGCCCGTGGCCCTGGCGGCGACCGGATGCGCCTCGGTACCCCTGAAGGAAGGCGGGACGCTCACCTCTTACAGCAATCTTGGCGCGCCCAAGGGAAAGCTGGGCAAATCGCGTAATTTTGTCGATGGGCAGGGCCTGGCGGTTATGAGGACGGCGAGGATCGTGCCGACGACATTCGTCTATAGCGCCGCATCCCGGGTGAAAACGCAAGCCGACCGCTCGCTTGTCTCCAATGCACTCGACCGGACGCTCTGTGTCGCGCTGAGCGACAGGTATCAAATGGTTCCAGCCGATCAACCGGCGGATCTGACGATCCGGTCCGTCATCACCGATGTGGTTCCGACTAATAAGACGATGGCGGGAATTGCAACCGTCGTAACCGTCGGCGGTGGTTTTGCGATACCGAGCAACGTTCCCTTCGTCAGCGTGCCGCGCCTGCCCTTCGGCCTGGGCGGCCTGGCCGTCGAGGCGGAGGCCATCGACAGAGGCGGTGTCCAGCGCGCGGCAATGGTGTGGGCTCGCGGGGCGAATTCGATCCAGGACAATCCCCGCGTTTCTGAAGTGGGCGACGCATATACCCTCGCTTCGAAATTTAGCGATGACTTTTCCAAGATGCTGGTGAAGGGCAAGGAGCCGAAGGGGCTCGACATCTCTCTTCCCTCGAGGCAGCGGATGAAATCATGGCTCGGTGGAAAGCCGAAATATGCGGCCTGCGATGCCTATGGCCGCGCGCCTGGATTGCTCGGCGCCGTGGCGGCAAATTACGGCGCGCCACCGCAATGGACCGACAAGAAGCGCAAACCGCTCACGACGCCTTGACAAGAGGGGAGGGAGCCGCCGCACTTCGAACGGCGTTCCGAAACCATAGACATCGCGGCGCGCGAGATATTGTCACGATTTCCCTTTCCAGATGAATGGATTATACGGCATATATCCCGCGCAACAGGGTGATGAAATGCGTCTGACGAACTGCCATAACTTCCATGATTTCCGCCGCATGGCCAAGCAGCGCCTCCCGGGGCCTATCTTCAACTACATCGATGGCGCGGCCGACGACGAAGTCACCTATCGGCGCAACACCGAGGCGTTCGACGATTGCGATCTGGTGCCGAATGTCCTGCGCGGCGTGACCGATGTGGATATGTCGGTCACGGTCATGGGGCAGAAGCTGGCGATGCCCGTCTATTGTTCGCCGACGGCGCTGCAGCGCCTGTTCCACCACCAGGGCGAACGTGCGGTCGCGGCCGCGGCGGCAAAATACGGCACGATGTTCGGCGTTTCCTCGCTCGGCACCGTCAGCCTCGAAGAGGCGCGCCGCATCAGCAACGGGCCGCAGGTCTACCAGTTCTACTTCCACAAGGATCGGGGACTGAACCGCGAGATGATGGCCCGCGCCAAGCAGGCTGGCGTCGAGGTGATGATGCTGACCGTGGACAGCATCACCGGCGGCAATCGCGAACGCGACAAGCGGACGGGCTTCGCCATTCCCTTCAAGCTCAATCTTGCCGGCATCACCCAGTTCGCGATCAAACCCTCATGGGCTCTCAACTATTTCACGCATGAGAAGTTCAGGCTGCCGCAACTCGACGGCCATGTCGACATGGGCGGCGGCGCCATGTCGATCAGCCGCTATTTCACGGAAATGCTTGATCCCTCGATGTCGTGGGACGACGTGGCCGAGATGGTGGCGCATTGGGGCGGGCAATTTTGCCTGAAGGGCATCATGTCGGTCGAGGATGCCCGGCGTGCGGTCGATATCGGCTGCACGGGCATCGTCCTCTCCAACCATGGCGGCCGCCAGCTCGACGGCTCGCGCAGCGCATTCGACCAGCTCGCGGAGATCGTCGATGCGGTGGGCGACAGGATCGATGTGATGATGGATGGCGGCGTGCAGCGCGGCACCCATGTGCTCAAGGCGCTTTCGCTCGGTGCAAAGGCGGTCGGCCTCGGCCGCTACTACCTGTTCCCGCTCGCCGCCGCCGGACAGGTCGGCGTCGAGCGTGCGCTGGAAATGATGCATGTCGAGATCGAGCGCGGCATGAGGCTAATGGGGTGCGCCTCGGTCGAAGAGCTCACACGAGGCAATTTGCGCTTCCGCTCATAATCGACGGCAGCCTTCATGTCGCGACCAGATGGCCCGGCGAAACCTCTCTGTATTGGATCGGCACGACCTCGTAATCGGCCGGCCGCATCGGGCTTTTGATCTCGTCATTGCCGCTCCGGCCTTTCTGGCGCCGGCGATCCGGATCTGGGATCGGCACCGCCGAGATCAGCTTTTTCGTATAGGCATGCTGCGGATTGCCGAAGACGTCGGCTCGCGGGCCGATTTCGACGATTTCGCCCAGATACATGACGGCGACCCGGTGGCTGACGCGCTCGACGACCGCCATGTCATGCGAGATGAACAGGAAGGCGAGGTTCAGGCTCTGCTGCAGGTCAAGCAGCAGATTGATGACCTGAGCCTTGATCGACACATCGAGCGCCGAGACGCTTTCATCGGCGACGATCACCTTGGGATCGAGCGCCAGCGCGCGGGCGATGCAGATGCGCTGGCGCTGGCCGCCGGAAAACTCGTGTGGATAGCGCGACGCCATATCAGGCGATAGCCCCACCTTGACCAGGAGATCGGCGACCACACCCTCCGCCTGCCGGGCGTTCCCCATCTTGTGCTCCAGATAGGGCTCGGCAATGGCGGCTCCTACTCGCATGCGCGGATTGAGGCTGGCGAAAGGGTCCTGGAAGATCATCTGAACGGTCTTGCGCATGTCGCGCATGCCGGCCTTGTCGAGCGACAGGATATCCGTTCCGTCGACGAGGACGGAGCCCGCCTGCGGCTCGATCAGGCGCATGATGGCTCGTCCCGTGGTGGATTTGCCGCAGCCGGATTCGCCGACCAGCGCCAGGGTCTCCCCGGCGTGGAGATCGAAGGACACATTCTCGACCGCATGAATGCGCCCGCTCAGGCGGCTGAAGAGACCGGAATGGATATCGAAGCGCTTGGTGAGGTTCCTCACCTGGAGCACCGGCTGTTCGCCGGAGGCAACCGTGTCGGCCGCCTCGATCGGAATATCGGACAGACCGGTCGCCGTGTCGACAACGGGAAAGCGCATCGGCCTGTCATGGCCGGCCATCGAGCCGAGTACGGGCACGGCGGACAGGAGCGCGCGCGTATAGGGATGCTTTGCGCGAAAGAAGATATCGCTGGTCGCGCCCGATTCCACCTGTTCGCCGCGATACATCACCACCGTCCGGTCGGCGATTTCGGCGACGACACCCATATCGTGCGTGATGAACAGGACGGAGGTTCCGTCCTCTTCCTGCAGCGTCTTGATGAGATCGAGAATCTGCCCCTGGATGGTCACGTCGAGGGCAGTCGTCGGCTCGTCGGCAATCAGCAGCTTGGGACGCGAGGCAAGGGCCATGGCGATCATCACCCGCTGGCGCATGCCGCCGGAGAAGCGGTGGGGATATTCGTCGAAACGCGAGGCGCCCGACGGGATGCGTACCTTTTCCAGAAGCCGGATGGTCTCGACGCGTGCGTCCGCCGCCGATATGGGCGAATGGCAGCGCAAGGCTTCCGAAATCTGGTCGCCGATGGTGAAGAGCGGATTGAGGCTCGTCATCGGCTCCTGAAAGATCATCGCGACATCATTGCCCCGCACATGGCGCATCGTGCTTTCCGGCAGTTGCAGGATATCGCGGCCGTCGAGCATGATCCGGCCCTCGATGCGGCTGGTATCGGCCTGCAACAGCCGCATGATAGACAGCGAGGTAACGCTCTTGCCGGAACCGGATTCGCCGACGATCGCCACTGTTTCGCCGGGAGCGACCGTGAACGATACGTCCCGCACGACCGGCCGCCATTCTCCATCGACCATGAACGACGTCGTCAGGTTCTCGACGGAGAGGACGGGATCAGTCTTTGGAGAGGGATGGCTGGCCATGGCGGGCTCCTATTCCGGTTTCGGTTCTTTCTAGATGAAACGCTGGCGGGACAACGCCCCCCTCTGCCCTGCCGGGCATCTCCCCCGCATGGGGGAGATTAGGCCTTCATGAAGGGCGGTACCAATCGCAAAAATTGTGGATGAACGCCGATGGTTGCGTCAGCCAATCTCCCCCCTTGCGGGGGAGATGTCCGGCAGGACAGAGGGGGGCGCCTCGCGATTCCATTAAACAGATATCGCTCTATCAATCCGGCCACCGCAGCGCACTGTCGAAACGATGCCTGCTGCGGTTCTCCAGCGGCGTCGCGATGATCTCGTTCGAGGCCGCGGCCTTGTCGAGTTCGTCAGCCAGCCGGCGTGCAACGATCGCTTCCTGCCCGGGATGCAGGTTGCAGGGATCGAGGTAGAAATGGCGATGCTCGATTTCATGGTCGCGCACGATGATTGGCGGCGTGCCGCGAGCCAGCGCTTCGGCGAGATCCCAGGCGGTGATATGCGCCTGCTGCTCGCAAATGATGACGCGCATGCGGTCCAGCGGATTGTCCGTCGGGTCCGGTTCGATCAGCGCCGTGACGCCCGGCCGTCCCTCAAGCGTCTCGCGCCATAGCTGGAGATAACCGGCTTCACGGGCGCGGATGCCGTCATGATCGCGCTTTTCCCAGGCTTCGAGCGCAGCCATGACGCCGAAGACGCTTTCCTTGCCGGCCTTCATGCCGCGACCTATCCCCATGTTCTGGAGGAAGGCGTTGCGGACCAGGTCCTTCTTGCCCGCGACAATACCCGACGTCGGACCGCCGAGGAACTTGTGTCCGGAGTAAAGGACGATATCCGCGCCCTGTTCCAGGAATATGCGCAGATCATATTCGGAGGCCGCATCGACGATGACGGGAACGCCCTTCGCATGAGCGATTTCGACGAATTCCGTAAGCTTCAGCAATCCGTAATCGACGACATGGTGTGAGACGACATAGACGGCCGCGGCTGTCTTTTCGTTGATCGCATTTTCCATGTGATAGCGGTGGGCCGAGGTCGCCTGTCCGATCAGCACGACCTTGCCGCCCGCCAGCCGGATGGCCTGATCGACTGGTGCGCCATAGCTGACGACATGGCCCATCTGCACCAGCACCTCGTTTCGCTCAGGGGTGACATCGGGCAGTTTTTCGATTGCCAGAAGATCTGCGCCGGTCATCGCTCCTGCGACCGCAAGGCTGATGCCGGCCGAGCACGACGCCGTGACGAAGCCCGCCTCGCCACCGGTCAGTCGCGCGATCACCGCGCTCGCCTTGCGCTGGAGGTCGTTGATCTCCACGAATTGCGGCAGGATGGCTGTCATCGCGGCAATGGCCTCAGGCACCACGATCGATGCCCCGAGGCTCGTCATCGTGCCTGAAACATTGATGACGGGACGCAAGCCGAGGGATGCGCGGATGTCTTCAGTCGGCATTGTCTTCTCCTGGAAATGTGCAGCCGATTTCGGAGGCCAGCGCCTTCCTCTCATCGACAGATATGCCACAATAATGTAATAGTGCGCGAAAACCACTAGAGCGTGCCGCTCTGGATTCATTAGTTTGTCGCATTGTCGCTGCCGTTAAAATGAAGCCATTTAACTGTGCGAAATGCCTTAAGCGAGTTCTTGTCTTGGACGCTAAAACCCAACCCATTCCCGCCACCGGCGAGAACCATGCCACGGCTACGAAACGCTCGCGGGTCAGCGGCATCGACCGCGCCCTGCAGGTGCTCGATTATCTCTACGAGACCGGTTCGCCCAGCGGCGCCTATGCCGTCGCCAAGGCCATCGGCGCGCCTCTTTCCACCGTCTACGTGATCATCGACGATCTGGTCGAAAAGAACCTTCTGACGCGTAGCGCCGACGGCATGATCTGGCTCGGCGCGCGGCTTTACCACTACGGCCTCGCCTATGCCCGCTCGCTCGATTTCATAAGTGTCGCCACCCATGAAATGCACGATCTCTGCCGGCAGGTCGGCGAAACCGTGCAGGTCTGCGGGCGCGACGGCGACCATATGCTGGTGCTCGCCATGGCGGACGGGCCGAGCCATTTTCAGGTCGCGTCGCGTGTCGGAACCCGCGTACCGCTGAACTGGACCGCCTCCGGCCGCCTGCTCGTGGGCCATTTGCCCGATAGCGAGCGGATCGAGCTTTTCAAGCGCTGCGCCCGTTCCTCGCCCACAGGCCGAGCGGACGTCGATCCGGCAACCTTGTCGGCTGCGGCCGCCGACGCCATGGAGGCTCGCCTTTCCATCCAGGCGGGCGAGTCCGATTACGCCGTTGCCTGTATCGCATCGCCGATCTGCAACCGCGAGGGCGAGTGCGTCGCGACCATCTCGATCGTTCTGCCGGAGCAGAAGGTTCTTTCCGACGAGACGCATTACACCTCGCATGTGCGCGCCGCGGCGGAAAGGATCGAAGGGCTGATGGGCTGGCGCAATCATTGACGGGTCCTAGCGAAGCGCGACGATGGCTTCGATCTCCACTGTGATATTGCCGGGGAGGGACCCGAAGCCGACGGCCGAGCGGGCATGTTGTCCAGCCTCTCCGAACACTTCCATGAAGAGGTCCGAGCAGCCATTGATCACATTGGGGTGGTCCTCGAAGTCAGGCGCGGCATTGACCATGCCGAGCAGCTTGACGACGCGCTTCACGCGCCCGAGATCGCCCAGCGCCGCATGCATCACGGCAAGCAGGTTGATGCCCGTCAGCCGGGCGTGTCCGTAAGCCTCCTCGGTGGAGACGTCGATGCCGACCTTGCCGGAATAGAGCAGGCCGTTCTCCTCACGCGGCCCCTGTCCGGAGAGATAGAGAATATTGCCTTCCTGCACATGCGTGACGAAATTGGCGATGGGCGGCGGGGCGGCCGGAAGTGTGATTCCGAGCGAGGAGAGCCGTTCGTAGGGCGAGCTCTGGTTCGCATCGGCAATGATCGAAGATTGGTTCACGCGAACTCCTGTCATGCGATTTTATTATGGTTGGCGTTACCGCCAGGAATAGCCGTGGCTGTGGCGCACCAGCTTGCGCGCCTTGGGCTTGTAGCGGCTGGCGGTGATCGCTTCGCTTCCGATGACCGAATAACGCGGCTCGAACAGCTTGGTGAGAACGGATACGTCACCGTTGGAATCAGTGGCTTCCAGATCGGAATCCACCAGATCAAAAATGGTGAAGTCGGCTCGGCTGCCCACCGAGAGGCGGTCTTCCATCGGCAGCTTGATCACCGATGCCGGCGCGTGCGTGACAGCCTCCACCACCTTGTCGAACGGCATGCCGACGCAAAGTAGCTTCGACATGGTTGTCGCCATGTCCCAGACCGGAAAATTCATGGAATGACCGTGCAGGTCGGTCGAGATCGAGAACGGCAGAAGGCCGCGCTTGATCGCCGCTTCCGCGACCTTGAACGAAAAGGAGGCGCCGCCATGGCCGATATCGAGGCGGACGCCTTCGTCGGCGCAGCGCGCGGCCAGATTGTAGAGGTCTTCGTCCTCCATGATGCTCGAGCCGGCCTTGCCGTTGAAGCAATGGGTGACGACATCGCCGGGTCCGAGAATTTCGAGAACCTCGTCGTAAAGCGCCGGCGGCTCGCCGACATGCACCATCATGGGAACCTTGAGGATCTTGGCGATCTTCTTGCCGAGCTTGACCGGCGTGACGCCCCACGAGCCGGTGATGACATGGCTCGCGCGCACCTTGATGCCGACGATGTGCTCGCTGTTCTCCGCATAGCATTCGAGGATGCGGTCGAGATCGATGTCCCTGATGTCGCGCAGTTCTGGCACGCGGTTGCAGGCGACGAGCCCGATGGAGCCGAGATTGAGGAAGGCCTTGATGCGCTCCTTCGCCGGCTCGATGATATATTCGCGAAAACCGTGGAAATTGGCTTCGCCGGCGGAGCCCGCATCCACCAGCGTCGTCACGCCACGCTCTGCGCCGCATTCGGACGGGCGGATCGAGATATCGGTGCCGCCATGCCAGATATGCACATGCAGATCGATCCAGCCGGGCGATATCCAGGCCCCCATGCCGTCGACGCGGGTCACATCCTCGGTGACGGCGAGAGAGGACCCGATTTGTGCGATCCTGCCGTCCGCACCGACGAGGATATCGACCACACCCCCGGGTGTAGCCGGGCCGAATGCCATCGGCTTCACATGGGTGAGGAGAAGCGGTTTCATCGCGTTTTCCGCGAAAGTCATCTTATAAATCCCTTCGAAGTCTTGGATCGAGCATGTCCCGCAGCCCGTCGCCGACCATCTGCAGCGAGAGCACGGAAAGAATGATGGCGAAGCCGGGGAAGAGCGTCATCCAGTCGGCCTGTCCGATATATTGCCGGCCGGCGGAAATCATCGTCCCCCAGGTTGGAATGTCGGGGCTGACGCCGAGGCCCAGAAACGAAAGCCCGGCTTCGGCAAGCATGGCGCTGGCAAACAGGAAGGTCCCCTGTACGAGGATGGGCGAGATCAGATTGCGCAGCACATGCCGCGTCATGATATGGGGCGTCGATATGCCCAGCGCCTTCGCCGCCTCGATATAAGGCAGTTCCCGGATCACCAGCGTCGAGGCCCGCACGGTGCGGGCAAGACGCGGCGCATAGACGACCGACAGCGCAATGATCACGGTCGTCAGCGAAGGACCGAGCGCCGCGACGAGCGCGATCGCCAGCAGGATCTCCGGAAAGGCCATCATTGCGTCGATCAGCCGGGCAATCGGCGTATCGAGCTGCTTGAAGAAGCCGGCGAGCAGGCCGAGCGTCACGCCGATCACCGCCGACAGCGACATCACCGCCGCGCCGACCAGCAGCGATAGCCGCCCGGCATAGATCGTGCGGGACAGCACGTCGCGGCCGAACTCGTCCGTGCCGAACCAGTGAAGCTCGCTCGGCGGCTTCAGCCGGTTGACGATCGACAGCTTCGACGGGGAATAAGGCGCGATGAGCGGTGCGAAGATCGCCAGCAGGACGAAGAGAACCAGCACGATCATTCCGGCCGCAACCGTCTTGCGCTTCAGGAACCGGCGAATGAACTTGGACCGCTCGCTCGGCTGGGTTTTTATGGTGATATCCGTCATCAGTAGCGCACCCTTGGATCTACAGCCAAATAGAGCATGTCGATGGCGAAATTGATCAGCACATAAAGCGCCGCGATCACCAGCAATGCCCCCTGGATGACCGGATAGTCACGGCGCAGCACCGCCGATACGACGAGATTGCCGACGCCCGGAAGCCCGAATACGGTTTCGGTGACGACCGCGCCGGAAACCAGAACCGCCGCCGTCAGGCCGAGGACCGTCAGGATCGGGATTAGCGCATTCTTGAACGCATGCTTGAGGACGACACGGCGTTCGATCACCCCCTTGGAGCGGGCCGTGCGGATGTAGTCTTCGCCCAGCACATCGAGCATTGACGCGCGGGTGAAGCGCAGGATCAGCGCGGACGAGACCACGCCGAGCGCTACGGCTGGCAAGGTCAGATGATACATCCGGTCGAGGAAGGTCGATCCGGGCCCGCCATAGCCGGAAACAGGGAAGAGGTTCAGCCGCACCGCGAAGAACTGCATCAGGATAAGGCCAAGCCAGAAGCTCGGAATGCTCGCCGCCAACATGGCAAGCGTGGTTGCCGCCTGATCGACGAATGAACCGCGCCGGTAGGCGGCGTAGATGCCGACGGGCAGGGCGATCACGCTGGCAATGACGAGCGAAAACAGCGTCAGGAAGAAGGTCGGTTCGGCGCGGTCGAGCAGCGCCGAGGTCACAGGTATGTTGAGGAAGATCGATTGGCCGAGATCGCCTCGCAGCACCTGGCCGATGTAATAGACATATTGGACTCCAAGCGATTGATCGAGGCCGAGCCGGCTGCGAAGTTCGGCGATGTCCTGTGCCGTGGCATCGGGGCCGAGCATCACGGCAGCCGGGTCGCCCGGCGTGACACGCAGGATGACGAAGACGATCGTGAGGACGAGAAACATCACGACGATCATGCCGAACAGGCGCTGGAGGATGTAACGGATCATGGATGGTGTTCCTATGCCCGTAGCCGGGCATGATCATCTGGAGCGCCGCGCGTCCGATCTTGGACTTGCAAAGGACGCACGCATATTTTTGAAATGCTGCATGCCGACCCCGCAGGCCGGCATGCAGCATGTCCCGATTGTTACTTCGCGATCGATGCATTCCAGAAATAGGGCCACGGCGCCGGATCGACCCCCTGGAGCTTCTTGGACTTCGCGGCGACCGCGTTGAAATCGCCGATCTTGATGAACGCAACATCATCATAGATCGCCTTCTGGACATTGGCCCACAATGCGACGCGCTTTTCCGGATCGACTTCGGCGGTGAAGGCATCGACCGAGGCGTCCCGTTCCGGCGTATCCCACCAGCCGGGCGAACTCGTCGACAGCGTGCCGATCAGCGCCGGCTCCGGCAGGAATGGGCTATGGGTGATATAGATGTCCCAGAGGCCCTTGTCGGCGCGGCGCTGCGTCAGCGTGGCCCAGTCGACGACCTGCAGGTCGACGGTGAAACCGGCGAGCTTCAGATATTCGGCCGCGACCTGCGCCATCTTGTAATGAAACTCGTACTGGCGGCTGGTGAGGATGCGGATCGGCTCGCCCTTGTAGCCGGCAGCCTTGGCGGCGGCGCCTGCAGCTTCCGGATCGGCGACATTGTAATTGCCCGCGACCCCGGCATCGGTGCTCCAGACAAAGCTGGCAGGATAGATGTTGCCGTCCAAAGCATAGAAATCCGTGCTCCCGAAGGCCGCGGCCATCATGTCTTCCATGTTGAGCGCCTGGCGGATAGCCCTGCGGATTTCGACATTCTTTGCAGAGCCTTCGGCCGTGTTGAACACGGAGATCGGGTAGCCGAACGGCTTCAGCATGACGGGCTCGGACGAAGACGAGCCCTGCAGGCGGGCGTAGGATTCCACCGGAATGGAGTCGATGTAATCATACTGCCCCGAAACCGCCGCTTCGACGCGGGTGTTCGGATCGGGTACCGGCACGAAGCGGATCTCGTCGAGATATTGGTGGCGCCCGCCGCCATAACCATCGCCCGCGCCTTCACGCGACTTGTAACCGTCGAAACGGGTCAACTGGATGTACTGGTCTGCCTTGCGCTCCTTCAGCATATAGGGGCCGGTGCCGATGAAATCGGTCATCGGTTCGGCCTGCTTTTCCGCAGGCAGGATGATGGCTGCGGAATTGTTGAAGGCCAGCAACGACGTAAGAGGTGCATAAGGCTGCTTCAGCGTGATCGTCACCGTCGATGGATCCGTCGCCGTAATCGAGTCGATGAAGCCGGCGACCTGCTTGCCGCGCGAGGCAAGCTTCGTCCACCGGTTCAGCGAAGCGACGACATCCTCGGAATTCATGTCCGTATTGTCGTGGAACTTGATGCCGGTGCGCAGCTTGATCGTATAGGTTTTGCCGTCGGCGCTGATTTCAGGCAGCGCTTCGGCCAGAAGCGGTGTGACCTTCCAGCCCTTGTCGAAGGTATAAAGCGTCTCGAAAATATGTTGCGTGACGATGCCGACGAGATCGGCGGTGGATGCCATCGGATCAAGCGTCGGCGGCTCCCCTATCGTCGCGACATTGATGACGCCGCCCTTCTCCTGCGCAAAAAGACTGGAAGGGAGGATGGTGAGTGCGGTTCCCATTAACAGTGCGGTGATCATTCTCATGATGAAGCTCCCATTGTTCCACAATTATGTTATATATGCTTTTATAGAAGAATAATGGGCGTTGGCTTCCTGTCAACAGGAAATCGCGCTGGGGTCCCCAATGGCGACCCCAGCAGCATATGCATCCTCATTCCTAGCCGCATGTTTGGATAAGCTTGCTGCCGGGTGACCGGCAGCAAGCTTCGGCAGCGCGTTCGTTGAATCGTCGAAACCTAAGAGGCGTTCTTCGACCAGTCATCCACCTCACGCTCGGCTGCTTCCTTGGCAATGCCGTATCGCTCCTGAATCCGGCCGACCAGCTGATCGCGGCTGCCCTTGGCCTGCTCGAGGTCGTCGTCGGTCAGTTTGCCCCATTGTTTGCGGACGCTTCCCTGCATCTGTTTCCATTGGCCCTTGATCTGATCCCAGTTCATATGCGTTCTCCTTTTTGAAATATCGCGAGAGGAACGCTTGCAGAACGCAAGGGTTCCGTCGAGGCGCTCACGTGGGGGTTGGTCAGGAGGTTTTTTCGGCTGAACGATAGATATGGGAAAAAATGAAGAAGGTTTTTCCTCGATAGTGGCATATATCAGATCCATATTCCAAAATTATGCGTGATTAGAAAACCATTCGCGTTCCATTTCTGCTATGATTTTGCCATGTTAGGTGTTCCACGCAATCGTTCGGCCCGGCGTTTGGCCTGCCGACAATCTCAGGATCGCACAGTCATGAAATGGTTGAATTTGCTGCTCGTCGCCGGTGCCCTGCAGCTTTCGGCACTCGCCCCCGCTTCTGCCGCCAGTCTTAAGGAGATCGAATCTTCAGGCGTCTTCCGCATCGGCACCGAAGGCACCTATGCGCCCTTCACCTACCATGACGACACGGGCAAGCTTGTCGGCTTCGACGTTGAAATCGGCGAGGCGGTCGCCAGCAAGTTGGGTGTCAAGGCGCAGTTTCTGGAAGGCCGTTGGGATGGGCTGATCGCCGGTCTTGATGCCAACCGCTATGACGCGGTCATCAACCAGGTGGGCATCACCGAGGAGCGCAAGAAGAAATACGATTTCTCCGATCCGTACATTGCCTCCAAGGCGGCGCTGATCGTGCGCGGCGACAATAATGACATCAAGGACTTCGCCGATCTCAAGGGCAAGAAGGCCGCCCAATCGCTGACCAGCAATTTCGGCAAGCTCGCGGCGTCCAACGGCGCCGAACTCGTGGGTACGGACGGTTTCGACCAGTCGATCCAGCTCGTGCTCAATGGCCGCGCCGACGCCACCGTCAACGACAGCCTGTCCTTCCTGGATTTCAAGAAGAAAAAGCCCGACGCCGATGTGAAGATCGTCGCCACCGAGGCCAATGCGGATTATTCCGGCATCATCATCCAGAAGAACGAGCCGGAACTGCTCGCCGCGATCAACGAGGCGCTGAAGGCCATCAAGGCCGACGGCACCTATCAGAAAATTTCCGATAAATATTTCGGGCAGGACGTTTCGAAATAAGCATTAAATCGCGTATGAAAGGCTGGCCAATCCTATGGATCGGCCAGCTTTTTTTTAATGCATAATCCTTAAACCGGAATCGATTTAAGGATTATGCAGCGTTTAAGAGCGTTAAAGCATCCAATTGGGCGCGCAGGCGCTCTCATAAACGCTGATATGATGAAAAAACCGCAAGCGTCGCGGAGCACCGGAGAACATGTCCTTGCCTAACTGGCTTCAGATCATGCTGGAATCGCTCTGGCCGCTCTTGTCGGCGGCCTTTACGTTCACGGCCCCCTTGACCCTCCTTTCCTTCGCCCTCGGGCTGGCGCTCGGCCTCGTCGTCGCGCTCATCCGTCTGTTCGGACCACGCCCGCTGGTGGCGCTGGTGCGCTTCTATGTCTGGATCATCCGTGGCACGCCGCTGCTGGTGCAGCTCTTTCTGATCTTTTACGGTCTGCCCAGCGCCGGCATCGTGCTCGACGCCTTTCCGGCGGCGCTCATCGGCTTTACGCTGAATGTCGGCGCCTATACGTCGGAAATCATCCGCGCCGCGATCGGCTCCGTCCCGAAGGGGCAGTGGGAGGCGGCTTATTCCATCGGCATGACATGGTCGCAGGCCATGCGCCGCACCATTCTGCCGCAGGCGTCGCGTGTCGCCGTGCCGCCTCTGTCAAACACCTTCATCTCGCTGGTCAAGGACACATCGCTGGCCGCCGCCATCACCGTGCCGGAGCTGTTCATGGCCGCACAGCGCATCGTCGCCACCACCTACGAGCCGCTGATCCTTTATATCGAAGCGGCGCTGATCTATCTCGCGATGAGTTCGGTTTTGTCCCATCTCCAGGTCCGGCTCGAAAAGCGGCTGGGGCGTTATGGCGGTTTTATCGAGGCGCGATCATGATTGGCTTGGAGAATATCGTAAAAACCTTCGGCGACCTCACCGTCCTGAAAGGCGTGACCCTTGCCATGAAGGAGGGCAGCGTCACCGCGCTTGTCGGTCCTTCCGGCGGGGGGAAAAGCACGCTCCTGCGCTGCGTCAATCTGCTTGAAATTCCTGCATCCGGCGAATTGCGCATCGGTGACGACCGGATCGAATTCCAGCCGAACAAGCGGGTTCCCGCAGCGGATATTCAGCGTATTCGACGCCAGACCGGCATGGTTTTTCAAAACTTCCAGCTGTTTCCGCATCTGACTGCCGTTGAAAACGTGATGGAAGGCCCCATCACCGTACTGAAATGGCCGGCGGCCCGCGCCCGCGAACACGCGATGGCGCTTCTGGAAAAGGTCGGCATGGCGCACAAGGCCGATGCCTGGCCGGCGACGCTCTCGGGCGGCCAGCAGCAGCGCGTCGCCATCGCCCGCGCACTCGCGATGTCGCCGAAAGTCCTGCTCTGCGACGAGCCGACCTCGGCGCTCGATCCGGAACTGGCGCAGGAGGTGGTGGACGTATTGAGCCAGTTGGCGCGCGAAGGCACCACCATGATCATCGCCACGCACGACCTGCGGCTTGCCTCGACGATCGCCCAGGAGGCGGTGTTCCTCGATGGCGGCGTGGTGGTGGAAAAAGGGCCGGCCCGGCAGCTCTTCACCAACCCCGATCGCGACCGCACCAAGCGCTTCATCGCCACGCTGACGCAGGACATGGTGAACTACGGCGAGGCGATCTAAAGCGCGGTCCCGAGAAGTCGTGGATTCTTCGGATGAGGTCATGCGGCTCAACTGGACGTAGCGCTGCCGTCGGCTCCCGGCGATGTGGGCAGGCTGATGGTTGGCTTCGGCATTGGCATAGTGCCTGACCCCGCCTGGCCGTTAACCTGCTGCTGATCCTGATACCCTATCTCGCCTGGCGGAATTGGATGCTGCCGCTATCTCTCTCCCGAATTGCCCGCTGCCTTGACGAAATCGATGAAGGCCCTGAGCGGCGCGGGCACGAGGCGTCGCCCGGGATAATAAAGAAATGGCCCGGAAAACCGCAGCCACCAGGGCTCAAGGACCGGTTCGAGCGCGCCACTGTCCAGATATGGGCGCAGCCAGTCCTCGAACAGCCCGACGATCCCGAGACCCGCGATTGCTGCATCGACGGCAAGATCGCTCGCCCCGCCCGCCTGCGTGACCAGCGGCCCCGTGGGATCGACCAGGACCACTTCGCCGTCGCGCTCGAATTCCCATGGCGGCATCGCGCCGCTGGGAAAGCGGTGGCGCAGGCAGGAATGGCCGAGCAGGTCGCGCGGGTGCTCCGGCCGGCCCCTGATGTCGAGATAGGCGGGGGAGGCGGCGGTGGCGAATCGCTGGAGACGCGGCCCGATCGGCACCGCGATCATGTCCTGCTCCAACCGTTCCTCATAGCGGATGCCGGCATCGCATCCGGCCGCAAGTACATCGACGAAGCTTTCCTCGGTGATGACCTCCAGCCGGATGTCGGGATAGGCGGCGAGGAATGCCGGCACGATGCGCGGCAGCACCAGCCGCGCCGCGCTGACCGGCACATTGAGGCGCAAGACGCCTGCCGGCCTGTTGCGGAAGCGGTTCACCACGTCGAGCGCCGCCTCCATCTCGCTCAACGCCGGGTCAAGCCGCTCCAGCAGGCCCTTGCCGGCGTCGGTCAGGACGACGCTGCGGGTCGTCCGGTTGAAGAGCCTGACACCGAGCTGCGCCTCCAGCCGGCGTATCGCTTCGCTCAGGCCGGACGCACTGCCGCCGCTGACGCGCGCGCCATCGCGAAAGCCGCCGGCCCGTGCCACCACCACGAAGGCGTTCAGATCGCCCAGATCGACCTTCATTGTTCGTTACTCCGCACAACCTGTGCAGATTGTATCTGATTATCGCGAGACGCCACAACGCCTATCTCTGTGTCATCTGAACAGGAGATAGACCATGTCCATTATCGATCAGTCAGGCACCTCTATTCTCGGCGACCGCACGGTAAAGCGGCTCGGCTACGGCGCCATGCAGCTTGCCGGCCCCGGCGTATTCGGCCCGCCCAGAGACCATGATGCCGCTCTGGCAGTGTTGCGCGAGGCGGTGGCAAGCGGCGTGAACCACATCGACACCAGCGATTTCTATGGCCCTCACGTCACCAATCGTCTCATCCGCGAGGCGCTTCATCCCTATCCCGACGATCTCGTCATCGTCACCAAGATCGGCGCAAGGCGGGGCGAGGATGCGTCCTGGCTTCCCGCCTTCTCGCCAGAGGAACTAACCCGCGCCGTGCACGACAATCTGCGCAATCTCGACCTCGACGTGCTGGATGTGGTCAATCTCCGCATCATGTTCGATACGCATGGCCCTGCCGAAGGCTCGATCGAGGCGCCGCTCGCTGCTCTCGCCGAGCTCCAGCGCCAGGGTCTGGTGCGCCATATCGGACTGAGCAACGTCACGCCCAAGCAGATCGCGGAAGGGCAGGGGATTACGGAGATCGTCTGCGTGCAGAACCACTACAATCTCGCGCATCGCGGCGACGACGCCCTCATCGACAATCTAGCCCGCGACGGTATCGCCTATGTGCCTTTCTTCCCGCTGGGCGGCTTCAGTCCGTTGCAGTCATCGACGCTATCCGACGTCGCGCAGCGCTTGGCCGCCACGCCGATGCAGGTGGCGCTCGCCTGGCTGCTTCGCCGCTCGCCAAACATCCTTTTGATCCCGGGAACCTCATCTGTTGCGCATCTCAGGGAGAATCTGGCCGTGGCCGAGATCGACCTGCCGGAGGATGTGCTTGGTGAATTGGATGGGGTGGCGAAGATCGACATGGCCTGAGGCAGCTACAGGCGCCGACGCGGTTTGTACGGGCTCGATGGATTGACGTCCATATCGACGATTTCCACGCAAGCCTGCGCCTGCCGATGGCTCGAGCCTGCGTGCCACGGGCCATCGCGAAGCTGAGCGTTGCTTGCCTTCGACAGGTGGAAGCATTTCCATTGCCCTCCGCGCGGGAGCCCGCTCTTGCTGCCGCCGGCAAACTGGAAGACGAGCGCGACCTCCTGTCCCTTGCTGTGCCCCAGGATAACGGGGCACAGCGCGCGCTCATATCCGTCATAGACGCAGCGGATCTGCTTGCGCTCGGTCATCGCCTTCGCGAACAGCCTGTAGGTCGAGCTCGCCACAATATCCTCCTCGATTTTGCTCCCACTCTACATATAGCGGCTCCGCATGGCGTCGATAGGGACCGCCGCCCGCTGTCGCCTCTTGCCATTTGTTCCTGATATGTTCTATGCTGTCGTTTTGGAGGAGAGGGGGACATTCGTGAGGTGTCCCATGCAAGAGAGTTTCGAATTCCTGGAAGATTTGCCGCCCCGGCCCAGGCGGCCCGAGCGGCTGTTCTTCTGCCTGTTTCCGCACTTTGAAGCAGCCTTTCTTGCAAGGCACTTCGCAGAACAGTTCGTGTGGAAACATCATCTGGCGGGAAATCTGCTTCAGCAGCAGCGCCTGCATGTCTCGCTGCATCATATTGGCGATTTCCGGCGGCTGCGGGAGAAATTCATCTATGCGGCAGGGCTGGCCGCAAGGGCTGTTTCGATGCGCCCGTTCGAGGTCACCTGCCGGTCAATCATGAGCTTCGAAAGTGCTCCTTCGCGCAAGCGGCCGCTGGTTCTTTTGGGCGAGAGCGATCCGCTGCTGGAACTCCATAAATGTCTCGGTGCGGCCATGAAGAAGAACGGGCTGAGAACTGCCGAGCATTTTGTGCCGCATATGACGTTGTCCTACGGCTCGAAGCCCGTCGCTTTGCAGGCGACCGAGCCGATTCGCTTCGTCGTGGACGAGTTCGCGCTCGTCCACAGCAAGCTATGGCTCACGGAATATGACGTGCTCGGGCGCTGGCCGCTCGGGGGATGAGCGGTCACTGGCCGGCAGACGTGACGCGCCACACCGCGTTGCCGACGTCGTCGGCGACCAGCAAAGCGCCTGTCCTGTCGACCGCCAGCCCCACGGGTCGGCCGCGCGCCTGGTTATCGGCATTAAGGAAACCGGTCACGACATCCTGGGCCGGGCCGTTCGGTCGGCCGTTGGCGAAGGGCACGAAGACCACCTTGTAACCGGTGAATTGCAGGCGGTTCCAGCTGCCGTGCTCGCCGATGAAGGCGCCGCCACGATAGGCTTCGGGCAGATTGGTTCCGGTGTAGAAGGCAAGGCCGAGAGGAGCGACATGGGAACTCAGCGAATAGTCCGGCACGATCGCCTTTGCCACCAGATCCGGACGCTGCGGCTGGACCCGTGGATCGATATGCTGGCCCCAATAGCTGTAAGGCCAGCCATAGAAGCCGCCTTCCTTGACCGAAGTCAGATAATCGGGAACGAGGTCGGGCCCGAGCTCGTCGCGCTCGTTCACGACGGTCCACAGCGCGCCGGTCTGCGGTTCGAAGCTCAGGCCGTTGGGATTGCGCAGACCGTCGGCGAAGACGCGCCAGCGGCCGGAGGCCCTGTCTACTTCCAGTATGGCGGCGCGGTTCTTCTCCGCCTCCATACCGCGTTCCCCGGCATTGCTGTTCGAGCCGATGCCGACATAGAGCAATGATCCGTCGGGACTGGCCACGAGGCTCTTGGTCCAGTGATGGTTGATCGGGCCGCCGGGCAACTGCGTCAGCACCGTGCCGGGCGCGGTAATTTCCGTATCGCCGGTATTATAGGGATAGCGCACGATCGCGTCGGCATTGGCGACGTAGAGATCGCTGCCCACCAGTGCCACGCCGAACGGCGAATGGAGGTTGTCGAGGAATACGCTGCGCACCTCCGGCGTGCCGTCGCCATCGGCATCGCGCAAGAGGGTGATGCGGTTGCTCTCTCCACCGCCGCCGCCTCCCGTGGCGAAGGATTGGACCCAGCCCATGACGAGTTCCTTGGGCCGCATGATCGGCTTGCCCTTCGGGGCGCGGGATTCGACCACGAGAATATCGCCATTGGGCAGCACATAGAGCGACCGTGGGTGTTCCAGCCCCGTGGCGAGCGCCTGAACCTGCATTCCCTGCGGAACTGACGGTTTCTCGCCCTCCGCCCATCCGACGACACGGGCGATTTTCATCGCCGGGAACAGCGCTTGCTGCGGCTCCGGCAGCCCCGGGTTGGGGCCGATCTGGGCGCTGGGATCAGCGGCGTTCTCGCTGCATCCGGCAAGAGCCAGGACCGAGGCGCAGACCAGCGCCATCCCCGCCTTGCGGCGAACGCGGGCCTTTCTGGTGGAAAAAGCGGGCATCAATGGTCTACCCCCACGCGGTGGCGATAGACCAGCGATCCACCCAGCCAGCCGGTGACGAGCAGGATGAGGACGACGACCGCCGACAGGATCAGCCCGGTAGGGACGACCGCTATCCAGCCGTCGCGGCTGTGCACGAGCACGTTGAAGAATGACAGCACCAGCGCCAGCACATTGCCGATCATGTGCGGCCAGGCCGGCGCCTGTGCCCGCACGAGGCGATTGCCCAGAAAATCGATGAAGCCTACTATGCCCGCCAGGGCCCCGGTGATCAGGCCGGCGGTCAGCAGCCAGGCGGAAAAATTCGCCCACATGATATCCGTGGTCCGCCAATAGGCAATGTCGGTCAAAAGCGTGCCGACGAAGCAGGCGATGGGGAAGGGCACGAGCATCGGATGGATGGGATGTCCCGCAATCCGCGCCGTTGAACGAAGCGCGCCCGGCCGGTGAGTGTCATTGTGCATGGAAGGTCCCTCTCACGAACATCGCGACCCAATGGCGATATGCATGCCGAACCGCACGAGCCGGGAATTGTTCCCGCAGGAATGCTCTCCCAATATCAGCGGCCCGCGTTTCGGATGGCCTCGCGCCAGTACTCGCGATCTTCGTAATCGGTCGGATCTTCGATTTCCGCGAGGTGAAAGGCCTCGCGCCGCTCGACACAGGTGCCGCAGCGTCCGCAATGGCGTTCGCCACCCTTGTAGCAGGACCATGTCTCGGCAAAGGGCGTGTGGTGCTTCACTCCGTCGGTGACGATATCGGCCTTGGAGATGTTCACATAAGGCGCGTAGAGCCGGATATCGGCATAGCCTTCCAGCGCATGAAGCTGCATGGTCTGGAAGGCATCGATGAAGCCCGGTCGGCAGTCGGGATAGATGAAATGGTCGCCGCCATGGACGGCGGTCGCAACCGCATCGGCTTTTTGCGACGCCGCGACACCGAACGCGATGGCGAGCATGATGGCGTTGCGGTTCGGCACCACCGTGACGCGCATGGTCTCCTCGGCATAATGCCCATCCGGCACGTCGAGATCGTCCGTCAGGGCCGAGCCAGAGAGGCTGCGGCCGATTGCATTGATATCGATGACCTGGTGCAGGACCTTCAGCCGCGCGGCACAGGCCGCGGCAAAATCAAGCTCCTTCTTGTGCCTCTGTCCGTAGTCGAACGAGAGGAGGCCGCTGAGTTCCTGCTCCGCAGCCACTTTGTGGGCGAGCGAAACGGAATCCAGTCCGCCGGAGCAGATGACGAGTGTCTTCATGGCTTTGTCCTTGTTTTATCCGGGTAGGCTGCGACCGGTCTTCGATGGGGATTCCTATAGCAAAGACGAGGGCTTGTGAACGGGAACACTTGCTGTCGTAAATGGTTCTGGAGGGAAAGGAGCGACATCAATGAAGATGCTGCTGGAATGCTGAGGAGACAAAATGATGACAGTTGCTGCCAGGGTGGAAGAGACGCATGAGATCCGCAGGCGTATCGAGGAACTTGCCCCCTGGTTTCACAATCTGCGCATAGGCGGGATCGAAACCGCGCCCGAACACTTCCTCGGCGATTATCCCGCCTGCAAATGGGAAACCTTCGCCGATGTGCTGCCGAAGGATATGACGGGCAAGACGGTGCTCGATATCGGGTGCAATGCCGGCTTCTACTCGCTGGAAATGAAGCGGCGCAATGCGGCCCATGTCGTGAGCATCGACCATGACCCCCACTATCTCCGCCAGGCGGCATTCGCCGCAGAGCAGGAAGGCGTTGAGCTCGAACTCCACCAGATGTCGGTCTATGACGTCCCGAAGCTGAAGCGCAAATTCGACCTGGTGATCTTCACCGGCGTTCTCTACCACCTCCGTCACCCGCTTCTGGCCCTGGACATGATCTATGAATATGTCGCCGGCGACATGCTCCTGTTTCAAAGCATGCAGCGCGGCAGCGACGATATCGCGGCTATCGAGCCCGACTATTCCTTCGAGAGCGAGGAAGTCTTCGACGAATATGCCTATCCCAAGCTGCATTTCGTCGAGGAACGCTATAGCGGCGATCCCACCAATTGGTTCATCCCGAACCGGGCGGCGGTCGAGGCGATGCTCAGAAGCGCCGGCTTCGCCATAGAAGCGCACCCGGAGCGCGAGGTCTATCTCTGTCGCAGGGCCAAGCGCCCCGAAAGCGTCGAACCGCCGCCTTGCGGGTAGCTGTTTCCCAAAGAGCATTGCGATGGCGAGGCAACCCAGTCTTGACGGCATGCGCGGATGGGCTCCGCGACAGGTTCCAACGGGCAGCATGCGCCGCTACATGAAATCCCGCAAATTCAGGCGATGTCTCGCAGGCGGCGCGTACCGGTGCCGGCATAGCGTTCGATCATCATGGCGCAGAACTCCGCGAATTCCTCTTTCACCAGCGGCGGGCTCGTGTGATGCGGCGCAATTCCGCGATGTTCGGGCGTGAAGCAGAAGGTCAGCGTCACGTCGAAATCCTCGATCGCTTCCATCTGCCGGTCGAACCAGGCAAGCGCATTGGGCCGGAAGCTGTCAGCCCAGGAAAGCCCGGTTCGCAGCGATTTCACCCCGAGCCGCTTGAGCCAGGCGACACCCTCGTCAAGGCGCGGGTCCTCGAAGTGGAACCATTGGCAAATACCGAGATCAGGCGTATGGCGGGCGAACTCGTGAAGCGCCGGCTTCGGCGTGCCGTCCTCACGGATCAGACCCATGTAGAAATGCCGGTAATAGGACGAACCTTCCGCCTCCTTGTGGCGCGTCGTCGCTCCCCATTCCTGCGGCAAGTCGAAGAGGCTGTACCACTGGACGCGGGGCGCACGCCCCTTGAGAAGCTCGGCCGTCCGCTTCAAGCCCCAGAATTGCACCTCTTCCGCCCCGAAGCTTGAGACGCCGACTTCGCTGACCCAGACGGGCAAGTCGGTCACGGCGTGGATTTCGTCGAGCTTCTTCGGCCAGTCATGGATGGGCCAGAGGTTCCAGTCGAGCGGAAAGCCATGCACGGCGATCGCGTCCACATGGTCGAGCACCGACCGCCATTGCATGTTCTGGATGAAGAGAGGATCGATCGGCGAGATCCCGCCAAGGACAGTGGTTATATCGGGGTTGGTATCACGAATGGCATCCGCCGCCCCGATGACCATTTCGGCGAACAGCGACCAGTCCGGATCGATCTCGACATCCCAATGGGATTTGTTGTTGGGCTCGTTCCATATCATCGCAGCTTCGATCATTCTTTCACCTCAGTTGCTTCGTGCGGGTGGGTTGAAGGAGACATCATGCGCTGCGGCCCGAACCAGCCCGCGCCAAAGTTGCATGACCGTTTGCCCAGGGCGTACTGATCGTCAGCCCGAAAACCACGATCTTCAATGGACCGCCTCCTCGTGCGCCCCTGCCGGGTACATCCCGCCCATATCGAGCCCCCGCAAGGGGCGCTGGGAAGCGAACACGAGGGTCGTGGCGGAAGCGGGCGCGATCTCGAAATCATGGACTTCCTGAAAAGACCTGCCCAGATATTGGCAGATACCTGCCTTGATGACATCGGCATGGCTGACGAGACAGACCGATCCGCCCGGAAACGCCTCACTCAGCCGCTCGACAAGCCATGCGAAACGCATGGCTACGCCACTCATTGTCTCTCCGGCGGGGGTGCTTGCGGTTTCGCGATCGGCATTCCAGCGCCTCCAGTCCGGATCCAGCGCCAGCGCGTCGAATGTCTGCCCGGCCCAATATCCGAAATCGATCTCGTCCAGTTCAGGTGCTATCCGGTTGGGCAATCCTGTCGCGGCGGCGATGAATTCTGCAGTCTCCCGGGCGCGCAACTGTGGACTGCTGAACAGCGCATCGATACCCATTCCGGCCATATGGGAGGCCAGCGCCTGCGCCTGCGTCTTTCCGGTTTCCGAGAGATGGATGTCCGGCGTGCGCCCGGTCAGAATCCTGCCGACATGACCGTGGTCGGCATGACGCAACAGATGGAACATCGTACTCACTGGCGCATCCCGGCTGGCTGTCCTTTGCCCGAAACAAAGTCGAGGGTCCGCATCCGTGCTTCGGCATCCGTGAATTGCTGGGGCGGCGACTTCATGAAATAGCTTGATGGCCCGACCAGCGCGCCGCCGATGCCGCGGTCGAGCGCCAGCTTCGCGCAGCGGACCGCATCGATCACCACGCCGGCGGAATTGGGCGAGTCCCAGACCTCCAGCTTGACCTCGGCATTGATGGGAACGCCGCCGAAGGCCGTGCCCTCCATGCGAATATAGGCCCATTTGCGATCCGTCAGCCACGGCACATGGTCGCTTGGGCCGACATGCACATTTTCTGCGGGCATCGGTGTGCCAAGCTGGCTGGTCACGGATTGCGTCTTGGATATCTTTTTTGATTCCAGCCGGTTGCGTTCCAGCATGTTCTGGAAATCGGTGTTGCCGCCGAAATTCAGCTGATAGGTGCGTTCGAGCTTGATGCCCCTTTCCTCGAAAAGGTTGGTGAGCACACGGTGAACGATTGTGGCGCCGACCTGGCTCTTTATGTCGTCGCCGATGAGCGGCAGGCCGCGTTCCTCGAAGCGCCTGCGCCATTCCGGGCGCGATGCGATGAAGACGGGAATGCAGTTGACGAAAGCGCAGCCCGCTTCCAGCGCCCGCTCGGCATACCAGAGCGAGGCGCGCTCCGAACCAACCGGAAGATAGGACACGAGAATATCGGTGCGGCTGCTTTTGAGCACCTCCGTCACATCGGCTTCGGGTTCGCCGGACTCATCGATCATCTCCCGGACATATTCGCCGATCCCATCGAGGGTCCTGCCGCGCTCTACCCGCACGCCCGTCGGAGCGACATCGGCGAAGCGCATGGTATTGTTGGGTGGGGCGAAGATCGCTTCCGAGACGTCGCGGCCGACTTTTGCAGCGCTGACGTCGAAGGCCGAGGAGATCACGATATCATCAACCTTGTATCCGCCGACTTCGGTGCTCATCAGGCCGGCGACCGGATCTGGCGAATTGATCCCGCTATAGTAGCTGAGCCCCTGTACGAACGATGACGCGCAATTACCGACGCCAACAATTCCTACTCTTAAAGCTGTGTCCTGCATGCTTCACCTCAGGTAATGCCGGCAAATAGCGGCGGCTCGCTGCTCGGGGACCTTGGCGCAAAATGGCCGAGGGAGCCTTCAAGCACCTTCCAAACCATTGAGTAGCTTCATTGTTCCTGAGGAGATGCTTTTGCGCTGAGGGTTCATCTCGTCGGCGGTTCCGTAAGGCCGATCCGGCGGCAGATCTCGGGGCGATGCACCAGCCAGTTCTTCACCACGTATTCGCTGGCCGGCCGGTCATAATACGACCAGGGCAGATGCCTCGCATTGAGGCCGACGAAATGCGCTCCGGCACGACCGAGATAAGGTTGGTGCGGCCAGAACGGCGAGCAGATCGTCACTTCCTCGGTCGGTACGATATGGGCGGGCCGCCCGTGATCGAGCGCAATCGCCTGCAGGCCCTGCTCGTCGAGTTCCGACCGCAACTGAACGGGATAATCCTTCAGCACCGCCGTGAGCGCCTGATCCAGATCAAAGCCCGGCGGAAAGCCCCGAATGCCGGTGTTGCGCGGCTCAGGGCGCGTCATTTCGGTGAACACGCCGAAGGCCTTCTTCACGTCGGCGGCGATCAGGCAACGGGGCGGCTTTTCCCGCCGCCATGCATCGATAGTGGCGGGGATGTCCCAGAGGATGCAATCATTGTCGAGCGCCAGTTCGAACCGGTCGGGAAAAACACGCGGCGGTGCGAGTTTCCATGCCACACCGTCGGCCATCGCACCGTCGAGATAGGTATTGAGGGATTCGGGTACTCCGTCGGCCACAAGCCATGCCACGCGGTTCGGAACGGGGCCGGTGCGTCGCCGAGCTTCCTCGACGGGAAGGGAGTTGGCGACAACCGCGAGGGCGGCATCCGAACCGAATGTGCGGACTGCTCCCCATATCGACAGCCGCAGGGCTTCAAAACCGAAATTCGAGACATCACCGACCGTCCAGCGGATACCGAGAGCACCGGCTTCTTGGCTCATGGGCAATCCCTCCATCCGGGCGGAAACAAATGTCGCGCAAGGCTCGGCTCCTCCACAGCGCCCCAGCTATATCTGTAGGGTTCGGGGCCGCGAAGGAAATCGAATGGCCGATGCCGCTCGCGCTGTGGTTCGTCCATCGCGTGGCCGACCTCCGGCAGGATGTCGATTTGTATCGCATGCATATCGGGAAACTCGTGCAACAACATTCCCGCCGAACCTGGAAAAGAGGATATTGTTCTCGCAATCCCGGGGAATTTCCACGCATCAGGGGCAGGCATATTCCCGATTTCCGAAGCCTATGCTCAGTTGCTTGATGGCCGGCTGGCAAAATACAGGGAAAGCGCCACGCTGCACACGATTGCGCCGACCGCAAAAACCATCATGTTCGACAGCGATCCGAACGCCAGCGGCCCGACCTGCACCAGAAGCAGGTAGGCGATAACGAGATTTGCCCAGGCCCAGAGGATATTGGTCAAAGGGGAGCTCAGATTCCTGCCCTGGAAAGGGGCGAACGGTGTCCGGAACGGCTTGCCGCTGATTCCTTGCACAAAATGGGGAACAGCATTAGCCAGAAAGACGGCGCCAAGAAAATGGGCGGCATAGATGTGCCAGGGCATCGCAGTTTCCAGTTCAACGACTGGTTCTGCGTGAAAACAGCCGCTGCCGGAAAATGTTCCAGTAAATGTTCTGGGGAGACCTTGTCTTTCGGTCAAGCCGCGCCGCGGAGCTCCGCGATCTTTCCGTTGAAAAGGGCGGCGATGAGATCGGACTGGGTCACGATGCCGACGACGCGATTGTCGTCGTCCACCACCGGCATGTGATGCAGGCCCATATCCGCCATCGGCGGCACGAGCTTTGCGATCATGGTTTCCGGCAGGGCCGACTGGACGCGCGGCGTCATGATGTCGGAAACCTTTTGCAGTGAGTGCCGCGGCCGCCCGAATGCACCTCGAATACGGTCGCGAAAACTGACATGCAGGCGTCCGTCTTGCGAGAGAACGGAATTGCGCATGAAATCGGTCTGCGTCACGATGCCGACCAGGCCGTCGCTTTCGGTGATCACCGGCAGAGCCTTGATGCGATGGTCGAGCAGCATGCGCCACGCATCGCGAAGCGACGTCTCGGGCGTGACGGTCCGCACATCCCGTGACATCACCTCGCCGCAGGTGATTTCCCCCGAACGCCTGTTATAGGCGCGGATCTGCGCCTGATGCAGGAGCGCGTCGAGTTCGTCGGGGCTGACATTGACGATCTCGCCATACTGGGCGAGCACGGCCTGCAGATCGTCCGGGACGACGCCGATCCGCTGGCTCGCAAGCGGATCCGCAGTGTGATGGATATTTCCTGCGGGCGCCAGATGCGGATACCGGCGCCCGGTCAGATTGTTGAAGGCAAGCGCCACCATCACCAGCAAGGCCGAGTTGATGCCGACCGGGGTCAAGGCGAACCAGTATCCCGCCTCGTGGATCGAGGCCCCGCCCAGGACGGCGGTCAGCGCCACCGCGCCGCTTGGCGGGTGCAGACAGCCAAGCAGCAGCATCGTGCCGATGGAAACCGCAATCGCCACTCCGGCGGCGAGCACGGGGTCCGCTATGAACAGGGCGCAAGTGACGCCGATCAGGGCCGAGATGATATTTCCGCCCAGGATCGACCAGGGCTGGGCAAGCGGGCTGGTCGGCACGGCAAACAGCAGGACTGCCGATGCGCCCATCGGCGCTATGAGGAGGGGAAGGCTGACATCGGAACCCACGGCCAGTTTGCTCACCGATCCCGTCAGCAGGATGCCAACCAGCGCGCCGAGCGAAGACCGCAGGCGCTCGGCATGGCTGACGGGGACAAGTGCCGGGACGAACCGTCGAATGAAGGCAATGGCAGTGGACATGAAACCCGAAGCAAAAGAAAGAAGCTGCGCGTTTCGTTAGCACATTGCCTATGGATTGTGCACGGAATGATGAACCAAAAATCGCGCCGTGCTTGAAATTTTTGCCCTGGGGTCAATCAAGAGGCTCAATCACCCATTCATCAAAACCTGCTCGATATCCGCGACCGAATGATTGGTGAGCGTCTTTGGAATCTCTCCGGCCACCCGCGCGCTCACCTCCTTGTGCAATTCCTTGCGCAAGGTTCCCAGAACCGGTGGCGGGGCGACGAGAACGATCTTCTTGAACCGGTCCCGATGGGCGAGCTTATAGAGCCATTCGGCCAGTTGGTCGGCAAAGCGCTCCTTCTCGATGCGGTGCCAGTCGGTTTCCTCGAAGCTGCTCTTGTGGGGGCCTGTTGAATCCGCATGGCGGCCGGGCGCGTCCGTTCCCTGTTCGCGGGTCGGCGGGTTCTCGTCATGGATTTTCTGCACCACCTCAAGATTCGGGTATTCGGCATCGCCTTCATTGCGCAGGAAAAGCGCCTTTTCTCCGTCCGCCACCAGAAGCCATATGTCGTGTTCAAGCCGGATCTCGGTCATCTCGTCCTCCGTTCGCGATATTCGTGCATGGACACAAAACGTTTCGGGCAGGGCAACGTTCCGCCGACCGGAGAGACCTTCAAAGGGAGCACGAAAAGCCTGAACGTGAACCGGCATATAAGTCCTTGAAAAATTTTGCTGTGTATCGACGCAGGGCAGCCATAAAATCGGCTCACGGTGTTGGCAAAGAGCGGTGATGTTGGTTATTCCATGATCTGACTACGGCATCGCCCGAGAATCGCAATCGATTCTCAAAAAGCCTGCTGCGTAGGTTCAAAGACTTGGATCGTTCTTGTGAGTCCAATGGGACGCACGGCGCTCCAGTTGTGGAAGGGAAGGTGCGACGGCGGATGGAGATGCAGAGCGAAATGCTGATGTTGCTGCTGCTCATTCCCTTTGCCGGCAGTGCAATTGTCGCTCTCTTCCGATCGAACGTCCACAATATCGAAGCCTTGTTTGCCGGTGCGGTCGCGACCGCCGGGCTGGGGCTTGCCATGTTTCTTTATCCATCCGTCATGGATGGCGGCGTGGTGCGCAGCGAAATCCAGTGGTTGCCGGCCTATGGGCTGAATTTTACGCTGCGAATGGATGGCTTCGCCTGGATGTTCGCCATGCTGGTGACCGGCATCGGCCTGCTCGTCGTCGTCTATGCGCGCTATTACATGTCGCCGGAAGATCCGGTGCCGCGCTTCTTCTCCTTCTTCCTGGCCTTCATGGGCGCGATGCTCGGCGTGGTGCTTTCGGGCAATCTGATCCTGCTCGCGATCTTCTGGGAACTGACCAGCATATTCTCGTTCCTGCTGATCGGTTATTGGTATCAGAACGCCAGTGCGCGCGACGGCGCGCGCATGGCGTTGACCATCACCGGTATTGGCGGCCTCGGGCTCATGGTCGGTATGCTGCTCCTCGGTCACATTGTCGGCAGCTATGATCTGGACACGGTGCTGGCCTCCGGCAACATCATTCGCCAGCATCCGCTCTTTCTCCCGACGATGCTGCTGATCCTGCTCGGCGCGCTCACCAAAAGCGCGCAGTTTCCATTCCATTTCTGGCTCCCCAATGCGATGTCCGCGCCGACACCGGTATCGGCCTATCTGCATTCGGCGACCATGGTGAAAGCCGGCGTGTTTCTCATGGCGCGGCTCTGGCCGGTTTTCGCCGGCACGCAGGAATGGTTCTGGATCGTTGGGATAGCCGGCCTCGCATCGCTTGTCCTCGGCGCGTTTTTCGCCCTGTTCCAGCAGGATATGAAAGGCCTGCTCGCCTATTCGACGATCAGCCATCTCGGTCTCATCACCGTTCTGCTCAGCCTTGGCAGCCCGCTTGCCGCTGTCGCGGCTATCTTTCACATGATGAACCATGCCACCTTCAAGGCGTCTTTGTTCATGGCCGCGGGCATCATCGATCATGAGACGGGCACGCGAGACATGCGCCGCCTCAGCGGGCTGTTCCGCTTCATGCCCTTCACGGCGACGCTGGCTATGGTGGCGAGCGCCGCGATGGCCGGCGTGCCGCTGCTCAACGGCTTCATTTCGAAGGAAATGTTCTTCGCCGAAGCCGTCGAGACGCATCAGTTCAATATCCTCGACACGCTCACTCCATATCTGGCCGTCGCCGCCGGCATTCTCAGCGTTGCCTATTCGCTCCGCTTCATCCACAGCGTCTTCTTCGGTCCGCCGCCGCAGGATCTGCCGCGCGTGCCGCATGAGCCGCCGCACTGGATGCGGTTTCCGATCGAATTTCTGGTGCTTGCCTGCCTTGTCGTCGGCATCGTGCCGAGCCTGACGGTCGGCCCCTTTTTGCATGCCGCCGTCGTCGGCGTGCTTGGCCGCGAAACGCCGCATTACAGTCTTGCCGTCTGGCACGGATTCAGCCTGCCGCTGCTGATGAGCGCGATAGCGCTGGTCTGCGGCGTATGGCTCTATTTTCTGCTCAGGAATTATCTTGCGACCAGTGCGGAGGGGCCGCCTTATATCCGGCATATCGGCGGCACCCGCATTTTTGAGCGCATCCTCGTCACGCTGTCCTGGCGCTGGGCGCGTCTTGCCGAAGCCTTCCTTGGAACGCGCCGTCTCCAGCCGCAATTGCGGCTTCTGGTGCTGGTCGCGCTGATCGCCGGAAGCCTGCCGTTTTACCGCATGGGTGCTGACGCCGGCGTTCTGCCGGTGATCCCCGTCGATCCGGTATTCGCGCTTCTCTGGGTTATTGGCGCTGTCTGCGCGGTAGGCGCAGCAGTCAGCGCCAAGTTCCATCGGCTGAAGGCGCTGATCCTGCTTGGCGGCGCCGGCCTCGTCACCTGCATCACCTTTGCCTGGCTCTCCGCGCCCGATCTGGCGGTTACCCAGCTATTGGTCGAGATCGTGACGACGGTGCTCATCCTGCTCGGCTTGCGCTGGTTGCCGAAGCGCTGGAAGGACCCGGATCCGATGCCGGTGGAAATGCGCGCCCGCTTCAGGCGCTACCGCGATTTCGGCATGGCCGTCGCGGGCGGAGCCGGCATGGCATTTCTTTCCTATGTCATCATGACGCGTCCGGCGACGAGCAGGCTTGGCGATTATTTCGTCAAATACGCCTATACGGAGGGCGGCGGCAGGAATGTCGTCAACGTCATTCTGGTCGATTTTCGCGCCTTCGACACATTCGGCGAAATCGCGGTGCTCGGCGTCGTGGCCTTGAGCGTCTTTGCCCTGCTGCGCCGTTTCCGCCCGGCGCCCGACAATGCCGAGCAGCCCGACCAGCAGAAGATCCAGGATGCCTATGACGAGGCCCGGCCGGACCGCCAGACAGGCGATACGCTGAGCGATTATCTGACGGTGCCTGCCGTCATCATGCAATGGCTCTTCCCGGTGATCATCGTCCTTGCCATCCATCTGTTCCTGCGCGGCCATGATCTGCCGGGCGGCGGCTTTGCGGCGGGGCTCGTGCTGGCCATCGCCTTCATCCTGCAATATCTTGCGGCGGGCACGCGCTGGGTCGAGGACAGGCTCCGCATCCTGCCGCTGCGCTGGATCGGCGTCGGCCTTCTCACAGCCGCGCTCACCGGCATGGGCTCCTGGTTCTTCGGCTATCCCTTCCTCACCTCGCATTTCCAATATGCCGACTTATCCCTGATCGGCAAAATTCCCTTGGCCAGCGCGCTTCTGTTCGACCTCGGCGTTTTCCTGCTCGTCGTGGGCGCGACGGTCCTGGTTCTGATCGCGCTCGCCCACCAATCGATACGCAGCCACCGGACGGACCGGTTCGTGGCGACATTGCCGAAGGAGGATGCCTGATGGAACTGGTACTTTCGCTCGCCATCGGGGTCATGACCGCATCCGGCATCTGGCTCCTGCTGCGGCCTCGCACCTTTCAGGTCATCATCGGCCTGTCGCTGATTTCCTACGCGGTCAATCTGTTCATCTTCTCCATGGGGCGGCTCCGGATGAACGCCCCGCCGGTGCTGATCAACGCCGGCGTCGGCGAACCGGCCCTTTATGACGATCCGCTGCCGCAGGCCCTGGTGCTGACGGCGATCGTGATCGGCTTCGCCATGACGGCGCTTTTCCTTGTCGTGCTGCTCGCCGCACGCGGGCTGAGCGGAACTGATCATGTAGACGGCAGGGAGAGGCGATGACAGCAGGCTGGCTCCATCACCTGATCGTCGCGCCGATCGTCCTGCCGCTGGTGGCGGGCGCGTTCATGCTGCTTTTCGACGAGCGCAAGCGTGTTTTGAAGGCGACGATCAGCCTCGCTTCGTCAGTTCTTCTCCTGGTCATGGCCGTTATGCTCATGGGGATGGCGGATGCGTCGGCTCCCGGGGCAAACGTCTATCTCCTCGGCAACTGGCCGGCGCCTTTCGGCATCGTTCTGGTGCTCGACCGCTTGTCCGCGCTGATGCTGGTCCTCACAAGTATCCTGGCCATTGCCGCGGTCGTCTTTTCCATGGCCCGCTGGCAGCGGGCGGGACCGCATTTCCACACGATCTTCCAGATTCTGCTGATGGGGCTCAATGGCGCGTTCCTCACCGGCGATCTCTTCAATCTCTTCGTGTTCTTCGAAGTGATGCTGGCCGCTTCCTATGGTCTCGTCCTGCATGGCTCCGGCCCGCTACGCGTCAAGGCCGGGCTGCACTACATCGCCATCAACCTCGCCGCGTCCTCGCTGTTCCTCATCGGCGTCAGCCTGCTCTACGGCGTCACCGGAACGCTCAACATGGCCGATCTGGCGCAGCGTATTCCACATGTCGCACCTGAGGACCGGATGTTGCTGGAGGCTGGCGCGGCCATTCTCGGACTTGCGTTCCTGGTCAAGGCCGGGATGTGGCCGCTGGGCTTCTGGCTGCCGCCGGCCTATGCGGCAGCCGCCGCGCCCGTGGCGGCTATTTTCGCTCTCATGACCAAAGTCGGCATCTACATTCTGCTAAGGCTTTCGCTCCTGTTTTTCGGCACTGGTGCGGGCGCTTCAGCCGGCTTCGGCAGCGAATGGCTGCTCTTCGGTGGCATGGCGACGATGGTCTTTGGCCTGATCGGCGTGCTGGCATCGCAGGCGATGGGCCGCCTCGCCGGTTACAGTGTGCTCATTTCGTCGGGAACGCTGCTCGCGGTCATCGGGACAGGCAATACGCAGATTATCGGCGGCGCGCTGTTCTACATGGTGTCCTCGACGCTGGCGATCTCGGCCTTCTTCCTGCTGATCGAACTGGTCGAGCGCGGCCAGGATACCGCTGCCAACGTCCTCGCCGTGACGATGGAAGCCTATGGCGACGAGTATGAGGATGCGGTCGATGAGGAAATAGGCCTCGCTATTCCCGGGACACTTGCCATTCTCGGCGCCTGCTTCGCCGTCTCGGCCATTCTGCTGATCGGCCTGCCGCCATTTTCGGGCTTTGTCGCCAAGTTCCTGCTGATCGCCTCGATTTTCAATCCCGCCGGTCTAGGCCATCCCGCGCCGATACCGGCGACGAGCTGGATATTGGTGACGCTGATCGTCCTGTCCGGCCTGTCGGCGATGATCGCTATGACGCGCACCGGCATCCGCACTTTCTGGGCCTCGCTCGAAGGCAAGGTGCCGCGCGTCCTCGTGATCGAACTCGCGCCTGTCGTGGGCCTCCTGTTCCTCTGCCTGGTGTTGACGATCCAGGCGGGGCCGGCCATGCGTTATATGGATGAGACGGCGCAGTCGCTGCAGGTGCCGCAGGCTTATATCCGCAGCGTACTGGCTGCGCCCCGCGCAGGCGGAGCGGAGAGGGAAAGCCAATGACGCGCCTTCTGCCATATCCCCTTCTCACGCTTGCGCTGCTTCTGATGTGGCTTCTGCTCAATGGACTTTCCGTCGGCCAGGTTCTGCTAGGTACTGTCGTCGCGATTTCTGCCACATGGGCCATGCGGACGCTCGATCCCTGGAAGTCGCGCATAAGAAGCTGGCGTGCTGTCGCTATACTCTTTGGCCGCGTCTCCATCGACGTTGTCAGTTCCAATTTCGATGCCGCTCGCTTGATCCTCGTCCGGGGCGGAAGGGCCCGACCGGCCTTCGTGCGCGTGCCGCTCGCTCTGCAGGATCCGACAGGTCTCGCGGTGCTGGCCTGCATTCTCACCGGCATGCCGGGGACGGCCTGGATCGAATATAATGCCGCGAGCGGTGAGTTGCTCATGCATGTGCTCGACATGGACGCGGAGGAGCATTGGCGCGATCTCGTCAAGGACCGCTATGAAACGCCGCTGAGGGAGATATTCGAATGAGCATTGTCATTCTCTTCTGGTCGCTTCTCATCGCTCAGCTGTTGCTCTGCATCGCCATGGGACTGGCCGTCTTCCGCCTGTTCCGTGGCCCGAGCGCGCAGGACCGCATCCTCGCCATCGATGCGATCTATGTGGTGGCCATGCTCCTGCTGGTGACGCTTGGCATCAGGACCGGAAGCACGCTTTATTTCGAGGCAGCACTCATCATCGGCCTTCTCGGCTTCGTCGCCACGCTGGCGCTCGCCAAGTTCCTGATGCGGGGGGAGGTGATCGAATGATGGAAGCTGCGGGACTTCCCCTGTGGGCGGCGCTGCTGACCAGCTTCTTTCTGCTGCTCGGTGCGACCATTACCCTGATCGGCTGCATCGGCCTCGTTCGCTTCAAGACTTTCTACGAACGCATCCACGCCCCGACCATGGGTACGAGCTGGGGAATGGGCGCCATCGTGCTCGCCTCGATCACCTTCTTTACCGTCCTCGGTTCTAGGCCGGCCCTGCACGAAGTGCTGATCGGCATCTTCGTCATCGTGACCACGCCTGTCACGCTGATGCTCCTGTCGCGGGCAGCGCTCTATCGCGACCGGACCAACGACAGCCGCAAGGTGCCGGGAACAGGTGACCAACCTTGATCACTCCCAGCAGGCAAAGCCGCCACTTGCCCGCCACAACCCGATTGCATCGGGTTTTTGCCGCGAGCGTCATCGCCGAGCAGGCGGAGGCAGTGGTCGCTATCTCGTCCGCTTCCAGCCGGTTCGGCTGCGGGTCTCCACCGTACCTCTGGTCATTCCGGTGGTATTTTCCTGGCTTTTCGGGCGCCGCCGGTAGTCGCCTTCGCCAGCTCCCGGGAGATCGACGTCTTCCGGGAGCTGAGGTCGAAGCGAAGTCTCGCTGATCAGGACTTGGTCAGCGCGGTGAGCCGCGCCGCTGCAGCGCCGAAGCCTTTCAGGGAGAGGTTACCGGTCACGTCCTGACCACCGGTGAAGGCGCTCATGCCGATGACGGCCTGCTTGCCTTTTGACAAAGCAGCCAGCGCCTTGCTGTCAAGAGAAAGCGGCGCGATGCAGCCCTGCGGCAGGCACGTACTGATCCTGGCATTCGCCAGATCGACATCGTCCACCTTTATCTGAACGCCTTTCGACAGGTCGAGCCCGAAAGGTAGGACGAGCGTCGAGGAGACGACCCCGGTCTTCGCATCGGGCGCGCCGAGCGCGATCATCAGGACCCGTTGGCCCGACTTGCCGTCCACCTGCTCCTGCGTCATCTGGCAGTTGCGCTTTTGAATGTCGTTTTGGGTTGAGGTCTGGCAGTTGACCAGCCAGTCTCCGAATGTCTCGGAAAGCGCGGTCGGAGCCTCGCTTTGTGCCGGAGCAGGCCTGGTTCCGGTAAGGACCAGTGCGCCGCCGGCGGCAGTGAGCAGCGTGAAAGCGGTGAAGATGGTCGTGCTGCGTTTTTGCTGCCGTGATTTGATAAGTATAGCCATGTGTTTCTCTTCCCGTTCTGATTCTAAAAATTAAATTTAAGGTATCTTTATCTACAAATGAATCACGATCAAGCTGCCGTAAGGGTATATCTGCTTTACCGTCTCTTATAGTCGGAGCACATTGCGACGACGCAGAAGAATAATGCCGCCACCGCTTGAGAAATTCGCGGGCGGCGGCTTTTATTGGCGGGCATTGGATGCAGATGACGAACACAAGAATGCCGGACACTTCTCTCGAAGTGCCCGGCATGGTTGACTGACGGCTGCGGCTTATTCGGCGGGCTGCAGCATCTCCGGAGTTGAAGGGAGCAGATTGCCACTCATGGCGGCGGCGAGCTTCTCCGTGTCGAGCTCTTTTTCCCAGCGTGCCACGACAATGGTGGCGACCGCGTTGCCGACGAGGTTCGTCAGTGCGCGGCACTCGGACATGAAGCGGTCTATGCCGAGGATAAGCGCCATGCCAGCCACCGGAACGGCGGGAACCACAGAAAGCGTGGCGGCAAGCGTGATGAAGCCGGCGCCGGTGATGCCTGCCGCGCCCTTCGATGAGATCATCGCGACGAGCAGCAGCAGGATCTGGTCGCCGATCGAGAGCGGGATATCCATCGCCTGGGCGATAAACAGGGCGGCTAGCGTCATATAGATATTGGTGCCGTCGAGGTTGAAGGAATAGCCGGTCGGCACCACAAGGCCGACGACGGACTTCTTGCAGCCCGCCTTTTCCATCTTTTCCATCAGCGAGGGAAGGGCTGCTTCCGAAGAACTGGTGCCGAGTACGAGCAGCAGCTCCTCCTTGATGTAGCGGATCAGCGCCAGGATCGAGAAGCCGTTATACCGTGCTACTGCACCCAGGATAACGAGCACGAACAGGAGCGAGGTCAGGTAGAATGTGCCGACCAGCATTGCCAGATTGGTGACAGATTCGATGCCGTATTTGCCGATTGTGAAGGCCATCGCGCCGAATGCGCCGATGGGGGCAGCCTTCATCAGGATCGCCACCAGCTTGAAGACCGGGGTCGAAAGCGCCTGCAGGAACGACAGAACCGGTGCGCCCTTTTCACCAACCATTCCGAGTGCAATGCCGAACAGGACGGAGAAGAACAGGACCTGGAGAATGTCTCCCGACGCGAAAGCGCCGACAATGGTCGTGGGGATGATGTTCGTCAGAAAGCCGGTGATGCTCTGCTCATGCGCTTTCTCGGCGTAGTTCGCCACCGCGTTCATGTCGAGCGAGGCGGGATGGATATGCATCCCGCTGCCTGGCTGGACGACATTGGCGACGATCAGGCCGACGATCAGCGCCAGCGTCGAGAAGGTCAGGAAATAGAGCATCGCCTTGCCCGCGACGCGGCCGACCTTCTGCAGGTCCGACATGCCGGCGATGCCGGTCGCGACCGTGAGGAAGATGACGGGGGCGATGATCATCTTGACGAGCTTGATGAAGGCATCGCCAAGCGGCTTCATGCTTTCGCCCAGCTCAGGGTAGAAATGGCCAAGCGCTATACCGGCAGCGATCGCAACCAGTACCTGCACATAGAGATGGCCGTAAATCGGCGTTTTTCCGCGGGGCTGTTCCGCGGCAAGTTGTGTCGGGCTCATGAGTTCCTCCAGTGAATACGCAACCCAGTGCTCGACAGCTCCTCCGCCGATCTCCGGGATCCAGGACATGCGGGCCTTGTCTGCCCGAATGTCTGGTTCGCATTGCAACTGTCGTGCCAAAATCTCAGTATGATTTAACTAATTGATTCTATTGAAAAATGTTCAGAGTGGATCATGCCGATTTTCAAATCAGTGCGGAAATCCGCATGGATTTCCTTGTTTTTTGTCTGGATTTCTGCACATCTCAGTCATGAAGAACATCTCAGTGTCTCCTGCCGGTGTTGTGGATGAAGGGGAGGTAGCGCTTTCCCGGACCGCGATGCCCCATGTTGCAGCCGAATGGGGCGTTTATGGCCTTCTCGCCGCCGCGGTATTGCTCGCTGCCCTGTGGTTTGCGGGCGATTACGGCAGGATGCAGGCCTATCGCGCGCTCGATGCGCGCACGCGCAACGCGGCCTCGCTCAACGCCGTGGTGCTGCGCACGGTTCTCGAAAAGCAGCGTTCGCTGCCCTTCGTTCTTGCTCAGGACAGGGATGTGAGCACCGCATTGGCATCCGGCGATACCAGTCTTTTCCGCGGGCTCGACCGCAAGCTCGAAACGCTTACTGGCGAAACCGGTGCCGCGGTCATCTATATCCTCGACAGGAACGGCGTCGCCATCGCCGCCAGCAACTGGCGAACGCCGACCAGTTTCGTCGGTCATGATTATGCGTTTCGGCCCTATTACAGCGAGGCGGTCAAATCGGGCGCGGCGGAATATTATGCGCTCGGCACCGCCAGCCTACGCCCGGGCCTTTATATTTCGCGTCGTGTCGAAGGTCCGCAGGGGGTGCTTGGCGTCATTGTCGTCAAGCTGGAATTCGACGAGGTCGAGGCGGACTGGCGCAACCGGGCTTCCGTCTCATATGTGACCGATGCGCATGGCGTGGTGCTGGTGACGAGTATCCCTCCGTGGCGCTTCATGACGCTGACCGATATACCGCCGCAAAGCCAGACCGCGTTGCACCGAAGCTTGCAATTTGGCCAGGCGCCGCTCGCAACGCTTCCGATCGTTCCGCATGTCGCGACCGAACGGCCCGATATCGTCAAGGCATCGCTGCCGGATAAACGTCCGGCGGATTTCGTCCGGGTTGATGTGCCGGTGCCGACCACCGCCTGGACATTGCACATGCTGGCGCCGGCGGCCGGGGAGGTTAGCGCCAGCGTTCGCGAGGCCCGCTCGCTCGCCGTATTGGGGCTGGCTCCGATCCTGGCGCTGGCGGCATGGCTGCTTTACCGGCGCCAGCGCATCCTGCGCCGTGTGGCACGCAACCGGGCGGCCCGCGAGGAGCTTGAAAAGCGTGTCGGCGAACGCACGGCGGAATTGAGCGCCACCAATCAGCGCCTGGAATGGGAGGTCGAGGAGCGTCAGAAAACGGTGATGCGCCTGCAGGAGGTGCGCGAGGAACTGGCGCAGGCCAATCGCCTCGCCATTCTTGGGCAGGTGGCGGCCGGCGTCACCCATGAGATCAACCAGCCCGTCGCGGCCATCCGCAGCTATGCCGACAACGCCCAGGCCTTTCTGAAGCTGGGTGAGCCGGCGGCGGTCCGCGAGAACCTGTCCACCATCGCCGCCCTGACGGAGCGTATCGGCACGATCACCGACGGATTGCGGACGTTCTCGCGCAAGGGTACCGGCGGGGTAACGCCGACCCGTGTTGCCGAGGCGATGGACGGCGCCTTCCTGCTTCTCAACAATCGGCTGCGCCAACAGGGCGTGGAACTCGCATGCGTGATTCCGCCGCCGCATATCCGCGTTATGGGCAATCGGGTGCGGTTGGAGCAGGTCCTGGTCAATCTCATCCAGAATGCGATGGAAGCCATGGAGGGCAAGGCGGATGGCCGCGTTGAACTGACCTGGGTCCAGCAGGATGCCGAAACCAGGCTCATTGTCGCCGACTATGGGCCGGGGATTCCGCCCGAAATCATGGAGCGGCTATTCACGCCGTTCACGACCACGAAAAACGGTGGTCTCGGGCTGGGCCTTGTCATCTGCAATGACATCGTGACCGAGTTCGGCGGGCGTCTCGACGTTGAAACAGATCCGGGGCAGGGCACCCGCTTCATCATTCGCTTGAGGAGTGTGCAGTGAACAGTATCGGCAGGGCAGACAGCGAAACCCGCCCGAAAGTCGCTTTTGTCGATGATGACGAGACGCTGCGCCGCGCCAATGCACAGACATTGGAACTGGCCGGCTTCGACGTGCTTGCCTTCGACGGGGCGAGGGCCGCGCTCGACAGGATCGATGCCGATTTCGAGGGCATCGTCGTCACCGATATCCGCATGCCCCGCATCGACGGCTTCCAGCTTTTCCGCAGCCTCAAGGCGATCGATGCGGATCTGCCCGTGATCCTGATCACCGGACACGGCGATATCGCCATGGCGGTCGAGGCGATGCACGAAGGCGCTTATGATTTCATCGCCAAGCCATATCCGGCTGAAAGGCTGGTCCAGAGTGTGAGAAGGGCCGCCGAGAAGCGGAGGCTGGTGCTTGAAAATAGGGATTTGCGCAGCGCCGCCGAGGTCGCGCAGGACGAGCTCCCGCTGATCGGCCAGACGCCTTCGATGGAACGCCTGCGCCGCACGCTACGCCAGATCGCCGATGCCGATGTGGACGTTCTGGTGGCGGGTGAGACAGGAAGCGGCAAGGAAGTGGTCGCCGATCTCCTGCATCGCTGGAGCCGCAGGCGAACGGGCCATTTCGTCGCGCTGAATTGCGGCGCGTTGCCCGAGACGGTCATCGAGAGCGAGCTTTTCGGCCATGAGCCGGGCGCCTTCACCGGCGCGCAGAAGAAACGCATCGGCAGCATCGAGCATTCCAGCGGCGGCACGCTGTTTCTCGACGAGATCGAGAGCATGCCGCCCGCCGCCCAGGTGAAGCTCCTGCGGGTTCTGGAAAAGCGCGAGATCACCCCGCTCGGCAGCAACGAGGTACGCCCGTTGGACTTGCGGGTCATCGCCGCCTCCAAGGTCGACCTGGGCGATCCCGCCGCGCGCGGCGATTTCCGCGAGGATCTGTTCTATCGGCTGAATGTGGTCACGATATCGATCCCGCCCCTGCGCGAGCGCAAGGAGGATATTCCGCTGCTCTTCGCGCATTTTCTCCACCGCGCTGCAAACCGCTTCCATGTCGACCTGCCTGATGTGCCTGATACGGTCAGGCGCCATCTCGTCGCCCATGACTGGCCCGGCAATGTCCGCGAGCTTGCGCATTTCACCGAACGCTTCGCCCTCGGGCTGGTCGAACCGGTCACGGAAGCCAGTCAGCCCGCGGGCCATGGCGAAAGCCTTCCGCTGCCGCAGCGCGTGGAGCTTTACGAGGCGGAACTGATCCGCCAGGCGCTGGCCGCGCATCAGGGCGACGTGAAGGCCACGATCGAGGCGCTGGGCATCCCGCGCAAGACCTTCTACGACAAGCTGCAGCGCCATGGCATAGTCCGGGCGGGCTACGCCAGCGGGTGACCACCCACTTTGCGTTATCTCTCGGTCGTCGCCCGGACGTCTTTGGCATCCCAAACACCTGACCGCGTCTATGTCTCGTAACAAATAGTGTTGCGTGATGTGGATTTTGGCCTTATCATGTAACTTATGAAGTATCGTGAATTTGCTGCCGACGTCAGGAGACGCCAATGAAACTGTATAACTTTCCTTGGGGACCATACCCCCGCCGTCTCTCGCTATACCTGGCGGAGAAGGGCATCGCTGATATCGAACGCATCGAAGTCGAGTTCCCGCATCAGCCGGACCTCTGGCCCAAGGATTTCCTTCGGAAGCTCAATCCTGCGCATTCCTTGCCCGTTCTCGATACCGGTAACGGGATGTTGATCGGCCAGTCGATCGCCATTCTCGAATATCTGGAGGAGCGCTATCCCAATCCGAATATGCTTGGAGAGACATCGGAAGAGCGCGCAAGGACGCGCGAACTTGTGGCCGTCTTTGACGAGGCGACAAGCTTCTTCGGCTTATGGGCGCGGCAGGGAAGCAGCGTGAACGCCGGACGTCACACGCCAAGCGCCGAGGCGGCCCGGGTCGGGGCCGAGCGGTTTGCAAGCAAGCTTCGCGTGGGGGAGGCGAAGTTCGTCGGGCCTTTCATCAACGGCAATAGGTTGACGATTGCGGATTGCGTCGCGATGGCGCTGATCGAGTTCGTCGATCAATTCTATGGAGTGCCGGTGCCGGCTGATTGCCCGAAGCTCTCCGAATGGTATTTGCGGCTCTCCGACAGGGAAACCATGCAATCCCTCCGGTATCCGCAGGAGATGCTGGACCTCGCATACGGACTGCCGGAGCAGACGCAGGTTTTTCTTTAGAGCACGATCCCGAGAAAAGGACTTTAGCCCAGCGCGCGTGCCTCGCGGAACGAGATAAGGCGCTTGTTCTGCTCGTCCCAAAGCACGAGCTTCACACAACGCAGGCTTTCCAGGACGGTGATGCGGCCGATATTGCGCAGTTCAGGGTAGTCCCTGAGCACTTCCGGAAGCCGGTAATAGGGAACCCTGCTCGACAGGTGATGCACATGGTGGATCCCGATATTACCGGTCATCCATTGCAGCGCACCCGGTAGGACGTAATAGGATGAGCCGTGCAGGGCGGATTGTTGGAACTGCCATTCGTCGCCCTCCGACCACTGCGTATCCTCGAACTGATGCTGAACGTAGAACAGCCAGATGCCGGCAGCGCTCGCCAGGAGAACGATCGGCAGATGCACCAGCAGGAACGGACCGATGCCGATCAGCCAGATCAGTCCGGTTGCCAGGACCGCGATGGCCAGATTGGTCGCCATCGTAGAGATCCATGGTTGCACGCCTGAACGCATCATGCCGAACGGCAGCCTCTGCTTGAGCAGGAAAACCCAGACCGGCCCGATGACGAACATGACGATGGGATTGCGGTAGAGCTGGTATTTAAGCCGCCCCCAGCGCGACAAGGCGCGATATTCAGCGACGGTCAGCGTCGTGATGTCGCCGACCCCGCGCTCGTCGAGATTGCCGGCGGAGGCATGGTGAATGGCATGGGCCCGTTTCCAGTAATCATAAGGCGTCAGCGTCAGGACACCCAGCGCGCGACCGATCCAGTCATCCGTGGGACGATGCGCAAAGAAGGAACCGTGACCACAATCATGCTGGATCATGAACAGCCGGAGCAGGAAGCCTGCCGCCGGGATGGTCAACAACAGGCCCCACCAGAAGCCATAATGGACGGCCACTCCCGAAAGCGCCCAGAGGGCGGCGAACGGGATAATCGTCACCGCCAGCTCGAAGGCGCTGCGCCCGCGATGCGGCTGCCGGTAATTGGCAAGGATCTTGAGCCATGACCGGTGGTCGATGGTGGCGGCTGACGCGGGAAAAATGGCGTTCATAGAAGGTTACAGTCCTGTTGGTGACATGTGTTCGGCAGCGCCGCAGCGGTAATAATGTTCGGCATGCTGATAGTAGTTTTCCGCCTCGACACGATTGCCGTTGAGCGCTTCGGCACGTGCCAGTTCGATATAGCGTTCGTACTGATTCTGCGCGCCCTGGGATTTCGCGCCGCCATTGCTGGTCTGGTTGCGGGCTGCACCTGACGGCGAACGCGGCGCGGTTTGCCGGGCGGCGCGCGGTGCCTGTCTCGTTTGGTTGTTGTTCTTCATTGTTGTTTTCAAGCCATCAAGTGCGGCTTGCTCCTGTGATATGGTAAATGGGGGAAATTGCCCGATCCGACGCTTCCATGATGAGGTCAGGACAACGGGCGCGCAGCACCGCGTGGTGGCTTTCATAAGCGGGCGCGATTGTTCATGGGGCCAGCCGGGAACTCTGTTCGGGTTTTGCAAGCCATCCCTGAGCTGCATGAGCTTCTAAAGCCGTCCATGGCGAACCGGTCATGGTGCGCATCGTGTTGGAATGACGGTCAGAGCAGGATAAAAAATTAGAGCGTTTCCGCCCGCATCCTGCTCATGGACTATGTGAGGCCCATAATTAGTATAAAAAATCCGTTTAAGCGCGATCAGCCCCACAGAGATCGAACCGAATATGATCTTCACGAACATTTATATATGCGCACATTCGCGTGATTACAAGCGGACGCATCACATTCCCAGTGAGTCGCCGCAGACCGTGCCGTCTGGCTATAACTGATACCACCGGCCTCGGATGCACTCTTATGAAGATTTGGATGCGTGTTCGGGTTTGCCTTTGCGCTTTGTAGAGGCGAGCTCCTCGAGCTCCTTCTCGCTCATCGATTTGGCCATCGATTTCGATGCACCTTTCAATTCGCTCTTCTTCATTTCACCGCGCTTCGCCGCAAGCGCGGCGCCGGCTGCCATCTGCTGGCTTTTGGATTTGGCTGGCATGTCATGCCTCCTGATCGTTGACGGGTTCTGCGGTTCTAACGCTCCAGGGGCTGAATTGTTCAAGGTGAGACCCCGCCAGGGAACCCATGGCTATCCCCTGGGTTATCCTTTCCGGAAACCCGCCAAGGACACCACTATGCCACCGGAAGAGATGGATATCGTTTTGACCAATCTGCCACTGAGGATCGGCGCCTATGTGCCGGACGACCTTCTGGAAGACTGGTTCGCACCGGGCGCCGGCATGAAACCGCTGAACGAAAAGGCCATCGCTGAAGCCGAAGCATACGGCCTGCGTTTCGAATGTGAATTCAGGCATTACCCCGACCGGATGGAGGGGGTTTTCTGGAAATGGGTTCCGGCAATTTGAGCGGGCAAGGGAGTGAAAGTCATGATGGAAGATCAGGTGCGCGAAGCAATCCTTTCCGAGCTTCAACGTCAGGCCGAGGCCAATCCCTCGAAGCTGCGAATTTCGACCGATGAGGTTCAGGTAACGGCAAACGGCGAAATCGATCTCGATGCACTCGCCACAGCCATCATCGGCGCGGTTGCTGGCGGCCCGTAGAAACAATGCCGAAAAATTGAAGGCTTTTTGGACGCGAGGCTGGCTTTCGCAGGGTTCCTGTTTAAGGAATGATGCAGTTTTAAAGTTCCATCACCGACGAGCGCGCCATGACAACCACCACAGCCGATAGCAGTTCCATTTCTCCAGCCCTGTCACCCGGGAATGTTGCCGTCGTCACGGGCGCAGCCTCCGGCATTGGACTGGCTGCCGCCAGGCGGTTTGCCGGTCTGGGGATGAAGGTGGTGCTCGCCGACCGCAATGTGGAAGCGCTTGCGAAGGCCGCCGATGAAGTGGCCGCACAAGCGTCTGGTGGGGGAGCACAGATCATGACTGTTGCGACCGATGTCGGTGATCGGTCTTCCCTTCATGCGCTTGACGAACAGGTCCGTAAGGCATGGGGCAGGGTGCATCTGTTGATGAACAATGCGGGTATTCAGCCCGGCAGCGCCCTCTTCAGCCCGCAGGAAAACTGGGATGCGGTGCTGCGCGTCAATCTGGGCGGTGTCATCGACGGCACGCGCATCTTCGTACCCCACATGATCGAGCATGGGGAACCCGCGCTCGTCATCAACACCGGCTCCAAGCAGGGCATAACCACGCCGCCGGGCGATCCCGCCTATAATGTTGCCAAATCGGGCGTGAAAACCTTCACCGAAGCCCTGCAGCACGAATTGCGCAACTTGGACAATTGCAGAGTGACCGCGCATCTGCTGATCCCCGGTTTCGTCTTCACGCCGCTCGCCGCCGGTGGCCGCACGGAAAAACCGGACGGCGCCTGGACGCCTGAGCAGACGGTGGATTTCATGCTGCAAAAACTGGGGGAGGGCGATTTTTATATATTGTGCCCCGATAATGACGTTCCGCGGCAGCTCGATGAAAAGCGCATTCGCTGGGCGGCCGACGATATCCTGCTGAACCGTCCGCCTCTGTCGCGCTGGCACAAGGATTATGCGGAAGCTTTCAAGGCATTCGTGGAGGAATGATCCCCCAAAAAACAACACCCGCCGCGGGAGGAGGTGCGGCGGGTGCTATTTGTAAAGACCGGCTGGGAGGAGGAGGGGCCGGTCTTTGATCGTTGGGGTCTGGGAGGAGGAGTGACCCCGACGATATCTGTAAAATTCGATTAGCGCGTAACGGCCTTACGAGCGACGTAAGGGATTTCGGCGGGAAGGATGCCGAGATCGTTCAGTTCGCGGGCCGACAGGCGGCTCAGTTCGTTCACGGTCGCGCGATAACGGCGCCAGTTGCTGTAGGAGCGGATCAGGTTCATTTTTCTCACCTAGACGAATTATTTGTTCTTGTTGCGAGCAGCATATAGTCCCGCACTGCAAAAAGGTGCAGAGACAAATTTGCATGGCTGCATTGCAAGAAATGCTGGGATGCATCTGTTTTCTGGCTTTTTTCTGCCATTATCGGCCAGCCGCATTCCATTTTTGCAGTGCAATAAGGCTGCCAGTGCTCCGATTGCCCCTCATCGTCCGCTGCGTCGGCCATGAATGGCGCGTTTTTCGCACCGGAAGCGGCGGGGATGCGGAAGATTTCAAGGCAAAAAAAGAGCCGGACTTGCAAAAGTCCGGCTTCAAGTTTTGAAGGTGCCCAATGGGCAAAACCTCCAGAGGGGAACACTTGCCGCGCGCAATGGGAGGAGACGCGCCTGCAAGTGACACTGATATGGATGAGCGCTCCGTCATCTTCAAGTCCTGGGGCGAAAAATTTTAGCCGCCCCGAAAACAATCTGCGCCAGTGCAGTCCGCCATGCCGTCGGTCAGTGCAATCATCGCGGGGGGCTCTGCGCGCCAATAATCTTGAGATGAAAAGAAGAAATGTGTTCATGCGCAATGTTTCGGGGCATTTTCAAGCGCCGTCAACAAAGTTGATGCTGTTGCTCATGGCCATTCATCAACGCATATAACAAAGTATAAATAATGAATTCAATATTGTAATCATAATTCCTATGAAATTACGCAAGTAAATACATCGGATGTCTTTATGTAGGCGGAGTATTGCTTCTCTGCAATCGCTATATTTTTCACGCATCGGCACTTTAGATTGATTCTAATATTATTCAATTTAAGCAGCGCTCGCGTAATTTTCTTGCGACGTCCGCAGGCGAGGGATAAAAGGCGACAAAATTAGGAAGGTTTCGCTCGCTCAAGCCCCGACCAACGCCTGGCGGGGTGAACGCTCAGGCCGATGCGGCCGCCGGATGGATCCATATGCTCGTACCTTTTCTAATCATGCTGCGCGAAGGCGTCGAAGCTGCCCTCATCGTCGGCATCATCGCAAGCTATCTCAGACAGACCGGACGGGGCGCTTGGATGCCCGTGGTCTGGATCGGCATTCTGCTTGCGCTTGCCCTCTCGCTTGCAGTGGGCGCGGCGCTGCAGTTCGCCAGCGCCGAATTTCCACAGAAGGCGCAGGAGCTTTTTGAGGCCGTGATCGGGCTGATCGCGGTGTGCGTGCTGACCTCCATGGTTTTCTGGATGCGCAAGGCGGCGCGTTCCATCAAGGCCGAGCTGCATCATTCCATCGACGCCGCATTCGAGACCTCCACCAATAAGGGGCTGGGTCTGATCCTCATGGTATTCTTCGCCGTCGCGCGTGAAGGATTGGAGTCGGTCTTTTTCCTGCTGGCGGCCTTGCAGCAGAGTGATGGCCTGGCCGCGCCGCTCGGCGCGCTTCTCGGCGTCCTCGCCGCCATCGCTATCGGCTACGGCATCTATATCGGCGGCCTGAAGCTCGATCTGCGCCGCTTCTTCCGCTGGACGGGGATTTTCATCCTCTTTGTCGCCGCCGGCATCCTCGCCAATTCGGTTGGGGCGTTGCACGAGGCCGGTCTCTGGAACCATCTGCAGACGGTCGTCTTCGACATGAGCAACATCCTGCCGCTCGACAGTCCGCTCGGCGCGCTTCTTTCCGGCATGTTCGGCTATATCGACACGCCGACGATCAGCGAAATCCTGGCCTATGTGGCGTTCATCGTCCCCGCGCTCTTCCTCTTCCTGTCGCCTCCGGCCGGTGCGCCGTCGGCTGCGCGCGCAAGGCAAGGTTCATAAGAAAGGTTCTGGTCAGGAATGACTTCGGAAACACCTAAGGAAAAGACCGCCGATCCCATGCCGCGCCTTATCATCCGCGTCGGCTTGGCACTGGCGCTGTTGCTGCTCGTCGGCGCGGGCACCGCATTCTACTATGCTTCCCGTGTATCGAGCGAGGCGCGCAAGGCGGCTAGCGGGGGCGCTACCGTCGTCACCATCACTGACAAGACCTGCGATCCGAACGAACTGACCGTGCCCGCCGGCAGAACGTCCTTCCAGATCGTCAACAGATCCGACCGCGCGGTCGAATGGGAAATCCTCGACGGCGTCATGGTGGTCGAGGAGCGCGAGAATATAGCGCCCGGCTTCAGCCAGACGCTGAATGCCCGCCTTGAGCCGGGCGAATATCAGATCACCTGCGGCCTTCTCAGCAACCCGCGTGGTAAGCTCGTCGTTACGCCGTCAGCCACGGCGTCCGCCGATGCGGCCCGCCCGCAACTTACAGCCTTCATCGGGGCGCTCGCCGAATACAAGCTCTTCCTCGCCGCCGGAACCAACGATCTGGTGCAGGCGGCAGGCGATCTTGCCGATGCGGTCAAGTCAGGCAATCTCGATGAGGCGAGGCGTCTTTACGAGCCGGCGCGCGCTGCCTATGCGCGCATCGCGCCGGTATCCGAGATTTTTTCTGATCTCGATACGGCGATCGACGCCCGTGCCGATTATTTCGAAAAGCGCGAGGCCGATCCGGCCTTCGGCGGCCTGCATCGCATCGAATACGGCCTGTTCGCCCAGAATAGCACCGAGGGCCTCGCGCCTGTCGCCGACAAGCTCGTCGCAGACGTAGCGACATTGCAGGGCCGCATCCATGACATGCGCATTCCGCCGGAAAAGATGATTGGCGGCGCGGCCTCGCTGATCAATCGCTTCGCGGTCGCCGGGCCGGACCAGGATGAAGACCGCTATGCCCATACGGATCTCGATTCCTTCTTTGCCGATCTGGTCGGCGTGCGCAAGATCGTCGATCTCATGCGCCCGGTGGCACAGAAGGCCAATGGCGATCTGATGGCCGCGATCGACAAGGATTTCGTGGCGATCGGCGAGACGATGGATGCGCACAGGCAAGGGGATGCGTTCATCGCCTATGACAGGCTGAGTACCAGCGACAAGGCCGTCCTGAAGAAACAGGCGGCCCAGCTCGCAGCCGATCTCAACAAATTGCGTGACAGTCTAGGATTAAGCTGATGCAGGACGACGAGAAATCTCACGACAGGAATGCCCCGGCCTCTCCGGCCCGGCGCAGGCTTCTCCTCGGTGCGGGTGTTGGCGCGATTGCCGCCGCCGGCGCCACCATGATGCCACAGGACGCATCGGCCCTTTCCAACGAAAGCGTCACCAACGCGCCCGAAAGCGATACGACGGCGCAGCGCCATTCTTTTTACGGCCTGCACCAGCCCGGCATCGTCACGCCGCGCCCTGCCGCCGGAATGGTTGCCTCGTTCGATGTCCTGGCGCGAGACCGGGAACAGTTGGAGCAATTGCTGCGCACGCTGACCGAGCGCATCGCCTTCCTGATGCATGGCGGCAAGGCGCCCGAACTCGATCCGAAGTTTCCGCCGCCCGATTCCGGCATTCTCGGGCCTGAGATCGTTCCCGACAATCTGACGGTGACCGCGGCACTGGGAAGCTCGCTGTTCGATGATCGCTTCGGCCTGAAGCCGATGAAGCCGAAGCACCTCACCCGCATGCAGGGCTTCCCCAACGACGCGCTGGAAAAGGATCTCTGCCACGGCGATCTCGTGCTCCAGTTCTGTTCCAATACGCCCGACACCAACATTCATGCGCTGCGCGATATCGTCAAGAACACGCCCGGCCTGATGCTGCTGCGCTGGAAGCAGGAAGGCTCGGTGCCGGTGCAGCCGCCCGACAAGGCCAAGGAAAGCGCCCGCAATTTCCTCGGCTTCCGCGACGGCTCGGCCAATCCGGATCCCGCCGACGAGACCCTGATGAACCGCATCGTCTGGGTCCAGCCGGACAGCGACGAGCCGGCCTGGGCGGCGCAGGGCAGCTATCAGGTGGTGCGCATCATCCGCAATTTCGTCGAGCGCTGGGACCGCACGCCGCTGCAGGAGCAGGAAACGATCTTTGGCCGCAGGAAGGCGAGCGGCGCTCCCTTCGACGGCAGGACGGAAACCGACGTGCCGGATTATGCCGCCGATCCCGAGGGCAAGGTCACGCCGCTCGACGCGCATATCCGTCTCGCCAACCGGCGTGATGCGGAGGCGCAAAAGCATCTGATCCTGCGCCGCCCGTTCAACTATTCCAACGGCATCAGCAAATCCGGCCAGCTCGAGATGGGCCTGCTGTTCATCGCCTTCCAGGCCGACCTGGAAAAGGGCTTCATCACGGTCCAGAACCGGCTCAATGGCGAACCGCTGGAAGAATATATCAAGCCGGTCGGCGGCGGCTTCTTCTTCGCCTTGCCCGGCGTGAAGGACGAACAGGATTTCCTCGGCCGCACGCTTCTAGAAGCAAGCGGTCCGCAGAACGCACGCAAGGCGTGATCCCGGAAAGTTGCAGACTTTTGGATAAGATTACGCGTAAAAACAAACACTTGAGAGGGATATGATATGAAAATTCGCCTGCTAATCTCGGTCAGCGCGGTGGCGCTTGCGACCGCCTTCGGTTCGGCCCGCGCGGAAGTCTCGCCGCTCGATCTCGTCCAGCCGATCGCCGACTACAAGGTCTATGTGCAGGACAATCTCGACCTTTTGGTCAGGGACACCAAGGCCTTCACCGACGCCATCAAGGCGGGGGATCTCGAAAAGGCAAAGGCGCTCTACGCGCCTTCACGCATGCCCTATGAGAAGATCGAGCCGATTGCCGAACTTTTCTCCGATCTCGACGTCTCGATCGACTCGCGTGCCGATGACCACGAGGATGCCGAAAAATCGGAGGATTTCGTCGGCTTCCACCGCCTGGAATACGGCCTCTTCGCTCAAAACACCACCGAAGGCCTGGGCCCGATCGCCGACAAGCTCTACGCTGACGTGCTGGAACTGCAGAAGCGCGTCAAGGACCTGACCGTTCCGCCGGAAAAGGTGGTCGGCGGCGCAGCGGCCCTCATGGAGGAAGTTGCAGCCAGCAAGATTTCCGGCGAGGAAGACCGCTACAGCCACACCGATCTCTGGGATTTCCAGGCCAATGTGGATGGCGCGCAGAAAATCCTCGAGCTGTTCAAGCCGCTTGTCGAGAAGGAGAACCCCGATCTGGTCAAGAAGGTGGAAGCCAATTTCACCACCGTTGACGACATTCTCGCCAAGTACAAGACGGCCGATGGCTTCGAGACCTATGACAAGCTGACGGACGATGACCGCAAGGCGCTCGCCGGGCCTGTGACGACGCTCGCGGAGGATCTGTCGACGCTGCGCGGCACGCTGGGGCTGAATTAACTGCGTCCGCCAATCAGGTGTAATGCCGCTTTGCCGTGTTTAACGGCGGCTGGCGACAGTTTGCGATCGAAGGTCGCAAGCTGTCCGCCATGGGCGGTCGTATCCCCTACCTCTCGATCCGCGTCGACAGGATGATCGACGACATGGTGCGTTCGACGCCTTCGAGCGCGCCGATGGCGTCGAGAACCACGTCCAGCTCGCGGATCGACGGCGCCTCGACGATGACGATCATGTCGAAATTCCCGCTGACGGAGTGCAGCGTCCTGACCGCCACCATGCCGCGCAAGCTGGCCTCGACCTGGGGCGCGAGCTTCGGCAGCGCCGTCACCAGCACATGCGCCTTGACCAGATTGCGCTCATGTTCCGGCGCAAGCCTCACCGTATAGCCCTCAATGACGCCGCGGCGCTCCAGCCTTTCGATGCGGCTTTGCACGGTCGTGCGCGACACCCCGAGCTTGCGGGCAAGCTCGGCCGTAGAGGCGCGCGCGTTCTCGCGCAGGTGGGCTAGAAGCCGGTGATCGGCATCGCTCGTCATAATGTCATATATATACGTCGATTTGCAGGATTGATAGGGTCATATCGTCAGTTCAAAGGCTTCTATCCGACGACCAAACCGGCGAATCTCCTTCTGATCGTTGAATTCGAAGAGGGGCACACCATGAAAGAGATCGTTGTCGTCGGAGCAGGAAAGATCGGAGCCACCATCGCCGATTTGCTCGCGTCCACCGGGGATTATTCCGTCACGGTCATCGACCGCGCGCAGGCGCAGCTCGATGCGCTAGAGGCTAGCAGCGCGGTCAGGACGCAATGCGTCGATATCGAGGATGAGCGCGCGCTGAAGGCGGTTCTGACGGGCAAGTTCGCCGTGCTCAGCGCCGCGCCTTTTCATCTCACCACGCGCATCGCGGAAGCGGCTGCCGCAACCGGCGTGCATTATCTCGATCTGACCGAAGATGTGGCCAGCACCCGCCGTGTCAGGGAATTGGCAGCGACAGCCGGAACCGCCTTCATTCCACAATGTGGCCTTGCTCCAGGCTTCATCTCCATCGTCGCCAATGATCTGGCCTCGCGCTTCGATACGCTCGACAGCGTGCGCATGCGGGTCGGCGCGCTACCGCAATATCCCTCCAATGCGCTGAACTACAATCTGACGTGGAGCACAGACGGCGTCATCAATGAATATTGCGAGCCTTGCGAGGCCATTGTCGAGGGCGAGCTGGTCGAGGTGCCGCCGCTGGAAGAACGCGAGGAGTTCTCGCTCGATGGCGTGACCTATGAGGCGTTCAACACCTCGGGCGGACTCGGCACGCTGTGCGAGACGCTGAAGGGTAAAGTGCGCACGCTCAACTACCGCACCATCCGTTATCCCGGCCATGCCGCTATCATGAAGGCGCTGCTCAACGATCTCGGCCTGCGTCACCGCCGCGAGGTGCTGAAGGACATTCTGGAGAACGCGCTGCCGGCGACGCTGCAGGATGTCGTCGTTATCTTCGTAACCGTCAGCGGCCGCAAAAGTGGCCGCCTCATGCAGGAAACCTATGCCAACAAGGTCTATAGCCGCCATATTGGAACGATGACCCGCAGCGCCATCCAGATCACCACGGCCTCAGCGATATGCGCGGTGCTCGATATGCTGGCAAATGGCGATCTCCCGCAGAAAGGCTTCGTCAGGCAGGAGGAGATCGCGCTCGATGCCTTCCTGGCGAACCGCTTCGGCGCCGCCTACGCGCAGGCCGAAGCCGCCGGCAGGCTGGTCGCATAAGCCCGGTTGGAACCGCGCCGATTCAGGTTATAACAAACGCGCCGCATCCCCCTGCGGCGCGTTTCTTTTTGGGCTTCGGGCACGGTTCTCATGAGTTTCGACATCATCGTTCTGGGAGCCGGCATTATCGGCGTTTCCACCGCCTTGCATCTGCAGGCGCGGGGCCGCTCGGTCTGTCTCGTTGACAAAGCCGAACCCGGCGAGGGCACCAGCTTCGGCAATGCCGGCCTGATAGAGCGCTCGAGTGTCATTCCCTATTCCTTCCCGCGCCAGGTCTCGGCAGTGGCGAAATATGCCCTGAATCGCTCATCGGCCATGCGTTACGACCCGCTTTATCTCCTGAAGATCGCGCCCTGGCTTTTTCGTTACTGGCGCGAATCCTCGCCTGAGCGCCTGGCGATTGCGGCGAAGGCCATGCTGCCGCTGGTCGAGGCAAGCGTCACCGAACACGATGCTCTCGTGCAGCAGGCCGGCTGCGCCGATCTGATCCGGGGGCGCGGCTGGATCGAAGCCTATCGCTCACAACCCGCGCTCGACAAAGCCATCGCTGAATTGGCGGATATCGAGTCCTACGGCCTTCGTTTCGAGGTACTGGACAGGGCGAAACTCCGCGCGCTGGAACCCGGTCTCGGCGACGCCGTGCAGGGCGGCATCCACTGGCTCGACCCGAAAACGGTCACCGACCCGGCCGGACTGGTCAAGGCCTATGCCGGGTTGTTCGAAGCCAGGCAAGGCAAGTTCGCCAAGGGTGATGCAACGTCGCTGAGGCAGGAGGGGGAAGGCTGGACAGTTGAGACGGCGGACGGTCCGGCCACGGCGAAGAATGTCGTGGTGGCGCTCGGGCCGCAATCGTCGCTGATCTTCCGGAAGCTCGGCTATCGCATACCCCTGGGCATCAAGCGCGGCCACCACATGCATTATACAATGGAGGAGGGCGCCGATCTCGGTCATTCGCTGGTCGATGCGGAGGCGGGGTATGTGCTTTCGCCGATGACGCGCGGCATCAGGCTGACGACGGGTATCGAATTCGCTTCGCCGGCAGCACCCGCCAACACCATCCAGCTCGACAAGGCCGAGCGTTTTGCGCGGCAGATCCTGCCGCTCGGCGCGCGGCTCGACAAGAAGCCCTGGCTGGGCCTGCGCCCCTGCCTGCCGGACATGCGCCCGGTCATCGGCGCAGCGCCCCGGCATTCCGGTCTCTGGTTCAATTTCGGCCACGCCCATCATGGGCTTACCCTTGGTCCCGTCTCGGGCCGGCTGCTCGCAGAGCTGATGACCGGCGAAAAGCCTTTCGTCGATCCCGCGCCCTATACGGCGGCGCGCTTTGGCTGAAGCGGGCGCCGCTGACCGCCTTGCGGGTTCAGCCCGGCTTGCATAAGCTCGCTCGCAGTGAAGGGAGAGCCGCATGAGCATCGAGTTTCTGCTGACGTCGTTGATCATTGTCGCGTCGCCCGGTACCGGCGTTCTCTATACGCTCGCCGCCGGTCTATCGCGTGGTGCCCGGGCGAGCGTGATCGCCGCTTTCGGATGCACGCTCGGCATCATCCCCCATATGGTCGCGGCGATCACCGGCCTGGCGGCGCTGCTGCACACAAGCGCGGTGGCGTTCCAGGTGCTGAAATATCTCGGTGTCGCCTATCTCCTCTATATGGCGTGGAAGACGCTCCAGGAGCATGGAACCCTGACGGTCGAGAAGGACATGGCGCCCCGCTCCTCGGCGAAGGTGATCGTCGACGCCATTCTCGTCAATGTGCTCAATCCCAAGCTCTCCATCTTTTTCTTCGCCTTCCTGCCGCAATTCGTTCGGGCCGATGAACTGCATCCGCTGTCACAGATGTTCGAACTCAGCATCGTCTTCATGGCGCTCACATTCGCTGTTTTCGTTGTCTACGGCGTCTTCGCGGCGCTGGTACGCAATCACGTCATTTCGCGTCCGCGCGTGCTCGCCTGGATGCGCCGCACCTTCGCAGCCGCCTTCGTGGCGCTTGGTGCAAAACTGGCGTTTGCGGATCGGTAAGCGGTTCCATCTGATCGCACCTCCCTCTAAAGTGCGCGCCGTCGCATCTCCCTTCATGGAAGCATTCCGCTTCCGATATCCCTTTGAAATACAAGACTGGATCTCATCAGTGAAACTGAAACCTCTTGGCCGCACCGGCATCAATGTCACCGAAATCTGCCTGGGAACCATGACCTGGGGCGTGCAGAACACCGAAGCCGAAGCGCTTGCGCAGCTCGATTACGCCACCGACGCCGGCGTCAATTTCATCGATACGGCAGAAGCCTATGCCGTGCCGATCAGCGCGGAGAGCTACGGCAAGACCGAGACCTATATCGGCAACTGGCTGCAGAAATCAGGCAAGCGCGACAAGCTTGTGCTGGCCACCAAGATTGCCGGCGGCGGCAGGCAGCCATGGATCCGCGACGGCAGCGCGCCGAGCCGAGAAACAGTGCGCGTCGCCGTCGAGGGCAGCCTGAAGCGCCTCCAGACGGACTATATCGATCTCTACCAGATCCACTGGCCCGCCCGCCCGCATTACCATTTCGGCGGCTCATGGACCTATGATCCCACGGCTACCGACAGGACGGAAGTCCTTGCCCATATCGAGGAGGTGCTCGAAAGTCTCGACGTGCTGGTGAAGGAAGGCAAGATCCGTCATATCGGCCTTTCCAACGAGACCGCATGGGGCACGATGCAGTGGCTGCGCCTGGCCGAGGCAAAGGGCCTGCCGCGCGTCGCCTCGATCCAGAATGAATATGGCCTGCTGCAACGCCATTTCGATCACGACATGGCGGAAGTGGGTCATCATGAGCAGGTCGGGCTTCTCGCCTATTCCACATTGGCGGCGGGATTGCTGACCGGCAAATATCTCTCGGGCGAAATCCCGAAGGGCTCGCGCGGCGATGTCATGGGCGAAGGCTTCTGGCGCAGGAATAAGCATTCCGAGCCTGTGGTGAGAGCTTATGTCGATCTCGCCCGCAGGCACGGGATCACGCCGGCCGAACTGGGCATCGCCTTCAGCCTGACGCGGCCGTTCCTGACCTCGGTGATCATCGGCGCAACCTCCATCGAGCAGTTGAAGGCGGATATTGGCGCCGCCGAGATCGCGCTTTCGCCGGAGCTGCTGGCCGATATCGGGGCAATCCACCGGACCCATCCGCGCCCCATCTAGATCGAGCGCATTCCCCCGGCGTTTCTTTCTTTCGTCAAGGAACGCTTTGCCGGGCGAGGCGTTAGATCAGGCGCTTATTCCACGTTCCGGTCCAAGGAGAATGCACAATGGCTGAGAAAACACTCGACAAACTGTTCTATGAAACGTTGAAGGACATCTACTACGCAGAGAAGAAGATCGTGAAGGCGCTGCCGAAGATGGCGCGCGGCGCTTCATCGGAGAAACTAAAGGCGGCGTTCGAAAAGCACCGCGAGGAGTCGGAAGAGCATATCGCGCGTCTCCAGCAGGTGTTTGAAATCCTTGGCAAGCGCGCCAGCGGAAAGACTTGCGAAGCCATTGACGGCATTATTTCCGAGGGCGAAGAGGTCATGGAGGAATTCAAGGGCCAGCCAGCCCTCGATGCCGGCCTGATCGCTTCGGCGCAGGCGGTCGAGCACTATGAGATCGCCCGTTACGGCACATTGAAACGCTGGGCGGAGCTCCTTGGCATGAAGGACGCGGTCAAGATCCTCGATCAGACGCTCAGCGAGGAAATGGCTACGGACGAGAGCCTGACAAAGCTCGCCGACGCGGACGCCAACCAGCACGCCAAACGCGCAGCGTAACGGTTCTTCTGCCGGGTCCGAAAAACCGGACCTGGCAGACACCTTGTCCGGTGACGGGCGTCAGGGAGGTGGAGATGAGAAATTTCGAGACACGCATACTTCCTTCGACGAATGGCCCGGATACTCGCACCGTGGAATTCCATGCCGAGGGGCGAGGGTATGTGACAGTTACGCTGCGAGAGCCATTCGGATCGGATCGACCAGCCGCCGAGAATCCGGCCGAAAGGACTGATATGCTCGTGAACAGGGCGAAAGCGCTGATGCGGGAAATTATTGATGCGACTGGAGAAGCTCAGCCCTGGACCAACGAATTGCGGCCGAATGTACCCGACCCGGGCGATCGCGCTTCAACGCCGGATCAGCCGGCGGAGCAACCGGCCGAGCAACCGGAGGGGCCGCCGATTTCTTCCAGCCAGTCCGAACCTGAACTCGACGATGCTCCAACCGTCAGGGTAAGAGGCGAGGGGTTCATCCGCCCGGATTGACAACAGGACACCATATTCCGCGCTCCCGGCGGAACGGCCCCGCTCGCGAAGTGTCAAAGCAACAACCGCTTTAGGTCCCTACTAATAAAGTGCATTCAAAATTGGCTGAAGCGAATTTGACGAGAGCATGGTAGTTTTTGCTTCGACGTTAACACCTGTTCCCGATCGCCAACCGGTTCGGCACCGCTACGTCATCATGGATCAGGTGAGCCAGCACTACGCCGATCTAAAAAGTTTAGCAGCTACGCCTGACGCGCCGAAGCCTCTTACCCTTCAACGATTTCGCTGATCTGCACGATGGGGGCGATGTCCGTATAGTTGGCGACGTCCGCGGCGATCTCCGCGCGGTGAGGACCCAACGCCTCCTGGAATATCGCCAGGCTCGGCGAGTAGACGTGGCACGCCGCGACGAACTTCGGCGCGGTTCCAGGTTCGCGACCCACAAGGCCCTTATCGATTTCGTAGCGCAGGCAGGCATCGCCGAGCCGTTCCTGGATGAGTGGCATGTGGCGGGTGCGGTAGTAGTCGTGATCGAATTTCGAGCCGCCATCGGCCGGATAATAGACGCTCATCTTGATCATGGTCGGGCTCCTGCCTGAACGCCTCTCCGAGCATTCGAGGGCCTTTCTAGCTCATCGACTGGTAAAGCGCATCCAAATTTTGGCTGAAGCAAGTTTGACGAGAGCAAGGGCTTTGGGCTGAAATATGCCTTGCCAGTGATCGTCCACAGACCTGAACTCGCTTCCGATAGCGGGTTTTGCATGGCATATGGAGCGGTCTCGGGAGGGGTGGATGGTGTGTTTTAGGGTGGCGTTGCACAGCAGCTGATGCAGGCCTATCGTCCAGCGGAAAAGCGGATTTGAAAGCAAGCGCCGGAGTGCCTGCCGCCAGCCGATGCGATAGCAGGGGCGGGAAAGCAACCGAGGACCAGACCCATGAATTCAGCCATTGCCGAATCCCGACCAGCCATCCCTGCCGCGGAAGAACGGGTGGGCAAATATGACTGGACGGCGCTCGCATCAGACCTCGACGATTATGGCTGCGCCGTTCTGGAAAAGCTCCTGACCCAGGAGGAGTGCCGGGATCTCGCAGCGCTCTATCCCCGAGAGGAACACTTCCGCAGCCATATACACATGGCGCGGCATGGTTTCGGCAGGGGCGAATATCGCTACTTCAGATATCCGCTGCCCGACCTGCTCGGTGGCCTTCGCACCGCGCTCTATCCGCGCCTGGCTCCTGTCGCCAATCAATGGAACAAGCGAATGGGCATCGACACCCAATATCCCGACAGCCACGCCGACTTCATCAAGGCCTGTCACGATGCGGGGCAGGTTCGCCCGACGCCGCTGCTGCTGCAATATGTGCCGGGGGATTTCAACTGCCTGCATCAGGACCTCTATGGCGATCTCGCGTTTCCGCTGCAGGTGGCGATCCTGCTTTCTGAGCCGGGCGAGGATTTCACCGGCGGGGAATTCGTGCTGACGGAACAGCGCCCGCGCATGCAGAGCCGCGCCGAGGTGGTGCCGCTGCGCCAGGGCGACGCCGTGGCCTTTGCCGTGCATAACCGGCCGGTTCAGGGCAGCAAGGGCAATTACCGGGTCAATCTGCGCCACGGCGTCAGCCGTGTCCGCTCCGGCAAGCGTCACACAGTCGGCATCATTTTCCACGATGCGAGATAACGCCGTGATCGTCAGCCTCGCCATCAAGACGGTGGAAACGCCGCTCGGTCCTCTCATGCTCGTCGCTGATGACGAAGGATTTCTGCGTGCGGCCGATTTCGCCGACTACGAATCGCGGATGCTGCGTCTGCTTGACCGCCGCATCGGTCAATCGCGCTACACTCTCCTCGGCGGCAATGTCCCTGTCGCGATCACCTCGGCGCTCAATGCCTATTTCGCCGGAGCGCTCGATGCGATCCGGCATATACCCCTGAGAACCAACGGAAGCACCTTTCAGAATCGCATCTGGACGGCTCTGCGTGCAATCGCACCGGGCCATTCGATGAGCTATTCGGCGTTGGCCCGCGAGCTCGGATGTCCGCAATCCGCCCGCGCCGTCGGTCATGCCAATGGCGCAAATCCGTTCAGCATCATCGTGCCCTGCCATCGTCTTGTCGGTGCGAACGGTAGCCTCACCGGCTATGCGGGCGGCATCGAGCGCAAGCGTTGGCTGCTCGATCACGAGGCGCGCAACGCGGCGTTGGGCGCCGGCTTGAAAGCGGGAATCTGAAGCAATTTCATGGATGAAATTCTGAGGGTCGCTGGGTTTTGGATTGTTCTGAACCGTTTATGCAGCGGAAAGGCTGAGGAATGGATTCCTGTGACAAGCACAGGAATGACTGCATTGGAGACGATTTCCCTGCGAAAGCTGTTCTGAGGGGGATGGGTGGTGGGCCAGCCAATCGTCCGCGCGCAGACCGGCTTTTGATGATTAAATCACGCACGTTTCCGTCATCCCTGTGCTTGTCGCAGGAATCTACTCCTCAACGATGCCGCAGCCATTTAAGTGGAATATGGATGCCACCATTGCAAAACCCTGCAAAAACAATTTCTTGCATCGGGCTCACGGTTCCTGTGGAACCTGCGGGGCTCTTGCATGAGATCCGGTAATTTAATTTCATTACGGTAATTTAATTTCCCATTGGCTGTATTTTCCATATTGCTGGCGCGAAGCGGCCCGCAATCAAGTGGGACCAAAGCCATCAGGGATATGCAACCGTGTTCGTTTCCTTCTTTCCCAAACCGAAAATCTTTTTCATTTCGGCTGTCGTCTGGAGTCTTATTGCCGTCTTCGCCTGGTTTTTCGGCGGCGAACATCTGGGCGCATTCTTCAGCCTGCCGCCGGCGGCGCCGGATGCTGCGCCGATTATCGGCGTGTCGATCTTCTGGTCTGCGCCCTTCCTGTGGTTTTACATCTACTTTGCGGTGGTGGTCGGGGCTTTCTACGGGTTCTGGTCCATCTATTCCCCCCACCCATGGCAGCGTTGGTCGATCCTGGGTTCGGCGCTGATCCTGTTCGTCACCTATTTCCAGGTGCAGGTCAGCGTAGCAGTCAATGCATGGTATGGGCCGTTCTACGATCTCATCCAGGCGACGCTGGCAAGAACAGCGCCCGTGACGGCTGCACAACTATATTTGGGATTGCTAGGGTTTGCCGGCATCGCCTTCGTGGGCGTGGCAGTGGGCGTTCTCAGCCTGTTTTTCACCAGCCATTATATCTTCCGCTGGCGCACGGCCATGAACCAATATTACATGACCCATTGGAGCAAGCTGCGGCATATCGAAGGCGCTTCGCAGCGTGTCCAGGAAGATACGATGCGGTTTTCCACGACGGTGGAAGGTCTCGGCGTCAATCTGATCAGCTCCGTCATGACCCTGATTGCCTTCCTGCCCGTCCTGTTCGCATTTTCGGCTCAGGTGACGGATCTTCCCATCATCGGCGCAGTGCCGCATGCGTTGGTCTTCGCCGCGATTTTCTGGGCCGCATTTGGAACGGCTCTATTGGCGTTGGTTGGGATCAAGCTGCCGGGACTCGAATTCAAGAACCAGCGGGTCGAGGCAGCGTACCGCAAGGAATTGGTCTATGGCGAAGACAATCCCGAGCGGGCGGAGCCCATCACGGTCGCGGAATTGTTCCGCAATGTACGGCGCAATTATTTTCGCCTCTATTTCCACTACACCTATTTCAACGTTGCCCGGATATTCTACCTGCAGGCGGACAATATCTTCCCGACATTGATCCTCATACCCTCGCTTGTGGCGGGGAAGCTGACATTGGGGCTGATGAACCAGATTACCAATGTGTTCGGCCAGGTCGGGGGTTCGTTCCAATATCTCGTGAAGTCATGGTCGACGATCGTGGAGCTTCTCTCCATCTACAAGCGCCTGCGCGCGTTCGAGGCCGCGATCCACGACGAGCCGCTGCCGGAAATCGACAAGGAATATCTCGCAACGCAGGGCGCCGAAGCCTGATGGGATCAGGCGCGCCGAGAGCTTCAGTGCTCGGCGTGCCGCTCCGTTGGCGCGGTTTTCTTGAGATAATCGCTATAGGTGATGCACTGGACATCCGGCTTCGTGCAGACATCGCCGGCGAAACGCTCCAGCGCCCGCCAATAGGCGCCGGCATTCATCGGCACGAAATGGAAGCCGAGCTGTAGCGGGATGCGCTCGCCCGCATATTGCTTGTCGAAGGCCGCCTTGAACGCCTTGTAGGTGCGCTCCTCGAACGCCTGTGATTGCGACGGCTTTTCGAAGCCGGCCGAATGGCGGATATAGAGATTGTAGTCCATCGCGATGACGGGGCGTTGCGATGGTCCTTCAGGAATAAGCGGCAGGCCGAAGCTCGCAAGATCGCCCGTGCGCAACGGCAATTCCGGACCGCGCGTGATGCCGCTTGCCTGATAATGGAAACTGTTGGCCTGCAGCGCCTTTTCGACCGGCTTTCCCGTCGCCAGATAAGGCGCGCGGAAGCCTGTGATGCCGTGCTCGGCCAATTCGCGCCAGCCCTGCGGCTCGCCCGGGATGCCATTCGCCGCATAGCCATCGGCGACGATCCGGCGGAATTCCTTCAACTCGTGATCCCAGTCTGCGGTGGTCCAGTCCTTGCCGTCGAAATGGCCGCAGCCATGGCTGGCGATCTCATGGCCTTCGAGGTGAGCGCTCCAGATGTTCCCCAGTCGCTCGGCAATTTCCTCCTTGTTGAAGGCGAAGCCGACATTGGAGCGTCCGGCTGCCATGCGCGGTGGCTTGTAGCCGTCGCGCTCGGAACGCTGGATCAGGAAGACGCATGACAGGAAATAGGTGAAGCGCGCATTGGTCTTTTGCCCGAGCGCGCGGCTGCGCTGCCACAAATCATCGGCGTGGGCGCCATCGAAGGAGATCAGCACATATTGCGGCCGCGCCTTGCCGCCGCTCAATGGCGTGGCGGAAGCTGATTGAAGGGGAAGCAGGAAGAAAACCGCCGAGGCAACAACAGAAATGAAACGCATAATCTCGAAAAACTCGCAAATGAGGGCGTTTTGCAGGCAGAACAACCTGACGTCCGCATGAATGCGGTAAAACAACATGCCTTCACCGGCTAAGGAGCGATTGTGGCGAAGGTCGGACACGCTGCAATCAGCCGCAGGGAGACTGAGTTGGAACTGCGTCCCGCGAAGGATACTGTCGCCTGAAAAAGGGAGGCATCCATGCTTGTAATGATCCTGGGTCTATTGATTTTCCTTGGCATCCATTCGGTCCAGATCGTCGCGCCGCAATGGCGCAAGGCCAAAATCGCCGAATGGGGAGGGGGGAAGTGGAAAGGGTTCTATTCGCTCGTCGCGGCGATTGGCTTCGTCCTGATCGTCTGGGGCTTTTCGCTGGCGCGCCCGACCGCGCCGTTTCTTTACGAGCCCCCGGTCTGGATGAAGCATATCACGCTGTTGCTGATGATGTTTTCCTTCATCTTCCTTGCCATGGCCGAGATGCCGGCGGGTAGGCTGAAGCCGAAAATCCGCCATCCCATGCTGGTTGGCGTCAAGATCTGGGCCCTGGCGCATCTTCTGGCCAATGGCGATCTGGCCTCGCTCATCCTGTTTCTCTCGGTCCTCGCCTGGGCCGTATGGGACCGCATCGCAATCAAACGCCGTGAGCGCGCCGAAGGGGCAGCGGTGATTGCCTCCGGGCCGGTGGTCAACGATGTCTTGGCGGTTATCGTCGGGCTGGCGATTTATATACTGTTCGTCTGGAAGCTGCACGAATGGCTGATCGGCGTCTCGCCGACCTAGAATGTAGCGAGTTTCAGGGGCAGCAGGCGAAAATGGCGTTTCCGAGGACCGAAGTGGAGCGCACTTCATCGGAACCGTCATTTGCAGCCCGCCATCACCTGAATCGCAATACAGCCTAATTTGAAGAACAGGCCTTACATATATATCCAATTCCGACTAAAAGCGCGTAACCCCCGTGTTTTGCGCACAAGGTCGGCGCACACGCGAACAAATCATGATTGACGGCAGGTCCATGACAGACGACAGCTTCATCCGCGAAGTAAACGAGGAAATCCGCTCCGACAGGGCGATGGCCATCTGGCGGCGTTTCGGGCCCCTGATGATCGGCGCGGCAGTCGCCATCGTCGTGGGAACCGCCGCGACAGTTGGCTATCAATATTGGAGCGAATCCCAGGCTTCGCAATCGGGCGACAAGTTTCTTGCAGCTCTCAACCTGGCGAACCAGGGGAAGAATGACGAGGCGCTTGCGGCACTGAACGATCTGGAAAAGACCGGCTATGGCGCCTATCCAGACCTGGCGCGCATGCGTGCGGCATCGTTGATCTTCCAGAAAGGCGACCCTGCAGGGGCTGTGGCCGCCTTCGACGCGGTTGCCGCGGATAAGTCCGTGGATACTGCCATTCGCGACATGGCCCGGCTTCGTGCTGCCTTCATACTGGTCGACACCGGCAGCTATGACGATGTCGCCAAGCGGGTCGAGCCGATTTCGTCGGACGGCAACCCGATGCGCCATTCGGCGCGCGAGGCGCTGGGGCTTGCCGCCTGGAAGGCCGGCCGCACTGATGACGCGATGCGCCTGTATCAGCAGATCGCCGACGACGCGGGCGCGCCGCCGAATATCCGCCAGCGTGCCAACATCATGCTCGATCTGATCCGCAGTTCCGGCGCCGCGGCGCAAGGCTGAGCTTAAAAATAAGAACACAGGAATACAAATACCTATGAGTTTTACCCTTGCCATTATCGGGCGTCCGAATGTCGGCAAGTCCACGCTTTTCAATCGTCTTGCCGGGCAGAAGCTGGCGCTCGTCGACGACACGCCCGGCGTGACGCGCGACCGCCGCGTGCATGACGGCAAGCTTTACGATCTGAGATTCAGCGTCGTCGATACGGCCGGCCTCGAAGAGGTTGGCAGCGAAACGCTGGAAGGCCGCATGAGGGCCCAGACCGAGATCGCGATCGCCGAAGCCGACGTGATTCTCTTCATGATCGACGCCAAGGCAGGCATCACGCCGTCCGACGTCACCTTCGGCGACCTCGTGCGCAAATCCGGCAAACCCGTCGTCCTCGTCGCCAATAAATCCGAGGCGCGTGGCGCGGAAGCTGGCATGTATGATGCCTATCGGCTGGGTCTGGGCGAACCTTGCCCCATTTCGGCGGAGCATGGCCAGGGCATTCCCGATCTGCGCGATGCGATCGTCGCCGTGCTCGGTGAAGAGCGCGCTTTCGGCCCCGATGAGGAAGAAGAAGCGGAAGTCGAGGACGGCCCCGTCCTTTCCGCGTCCGAGACGACGCTGATCGGCGACGACATCGAGGACCCTGATGCCGACGACATTCCGGCCTATGATACGAGCAAGCCGCTCCGGATCGCCATTGTCGGGCGTCCCAATGCCGGCAAATCGACGCTGATCAACACGATGGTCGGCGAGGAGCGCCTGCTGACCGGACCGGAAGCGGGCATCACGCGCGACTCGATTTCCGTCGATTGGGAGTGGAAGGGTCGCCGCATCAAGCTGTTCGATACCGCAGGTCTGCGCCGCAAGTCGCGCATCCAGCAAAAGCTCGAAAAGCTGTCGGTTTCCGATGCGCTGCGCGCCATCCGTTTTGCGGAAGTCGTCATCATCGTCTTCGATGCTACGATTCCGTTCGAGAAGCAGGATCTGCAGATCGTCGATCTGATCATCCGGGAAGGCCGCGCGCCTGTCATCGCCTTCAACAAATGGGATCTGATCGAGAACCGCCAGGAGGTTCTGGCCGAATTGCGTGAGAAAACCGAACGCCTGCTGCCGCAGGTGCGCGGCCTTCGCGCTGTGACGATCTCGGGCGAGATGGGGCAGGGCGTCGACAAGCTTATGGATGCCGTGACGCTCACCCACGAAATCTGGAACTCCCGCGTTTCGACCGGCAGGCTCAATCGCTGGCTGGAAGGCGTCCTCGCTCATCATCCGCCTCCGGCAGTCTCCGGCCGCCGGCTGAAGATCAAATACATGACGCAGGTGAAGACCCGTCCGCCGGGCTTCATCGTCTCCTGCTCCCGACCCGATGCGATGCCGCAATCCTATATACGCTATCTCATCAATGGCCTGCGCGAGACATTCCATATGCCCGGCGTTCCGATCCGCCTGTCGCTGCGGACATCAGACAATCCCTTTGCGGGACGGGCGAAAAAGCGCCGCTAAACGAATCCCCCTCGGCTCTATGGGCGGAAGGGGTTCCTAATGCCGAAAAATGCGAAGCCGTTTTTCATTTTGGCCGTTCCGGGATGGGTCCTCGGGTCAAGCCAGAGGATAACCAACTGGAGAGCTTGCCGCACGTCTTCGATGTTGCCGATTGGCGGAAAACATTCCTGCAATCGTCATCATCGGACTTGATCCGATGATCCATTCCGGAACATTGCCATCCCACCGACGGTCAGACATTTAAGCCCACCTGCATGAGGTCGCCCCGATTTCATGCAGGAACGGCTCTGGCGTGATAGCAGACGAAAGCAAGCTTGTTGCCGTCGGGATCGCGGACATAGGCAGCGTAAAAATCCTCGGCATATTGCGGACGAAAGCCGGGTCTGCCTTCGCCACTGCCGCCATTCTTCATCGCCAGTTCGTAAAGCCGGTCGATGATGGTCGCATTCTCCAGCTGGAAGGCGGTCATGACGCCGTTTCCGACATTCGCGGCTTTTCCGTCAAAGGGATAACCGGTGAAGAAGCGGGGAACGGTTTCGTCGTCCTTCCTGCCCCATGACGCCGACAAATGATCCCGCCAGCACGGATCGAGACCCATCGCTTCCATGATCGGGTCATAGAAGGCGAGCGAGCGCTCCAGATCGTTCGTTCCCACCATCGTATAGCCGATCATAGGGCCTCCTTTCCCAAGTGCGGCAGGCAGTTTTTCCAAGCTTCACAGACAGAATACCCACGGTCGGTTTCCACAGTCCACCCGCCCGTTAACCGTCCATCAAGGTTAATGCTTCATTTTCGTACCCATTCGTCAGCGTGTTTCGAGTGGAGTGTCACGTGCGTCTTGAGTCTTTGCGGGCCTTGCTCGTCCGACCCATCCTGTCGCCCAAGGGGCGCTCCTCCCGCCACCCTCGGGGACATGGTCTGGCAGCGACCGCAATCATCGGCGCCGCGATCTATTTCTTCAATCCGACAATTGTTGCCTATCAGGACATATCAAGCCTCATCTCGGCCGGCGAGGTGGGCGGACATCGCTGGGCAGCGTTCATGTTGCAGACGCCCGCGGGCTCGATCCACAAAGCCGAAACGCCTTTCATAGACACCTCGCTTATGACCAGCAGCATCAAGGCGGCCGGCGTCGACGTGCCCGGCGTCGGGCGGGTCGCCTTCAGCGGTGGCGAACGCGGCAAGAAGCTGGGGATCGCCGATCCGAACCCGGATGAAAACCGCATCAATCGTACCGAAAAGCTCGGCCGCGTCGTTTCCGTATTGCCCAAGGCGCCGCCGAAATCCTTCAACGCCGGAACGCTTCTCGAACGTTCCAGCATGCTGCTGCGCCCGGTCGAGAAACCTGAAGTCCGGATGGCTTTCGCCAAATCGAAGATACGCGGCAAGGAAATCGATATCACGCTTGCCTTCCATAAGGTCGAACCGCCGAAGGCTGCGCCCCCCGTGCCCACCCTTCTGGCCAATCTCGTCACCAACGACAATCCCGATATCCTGGCCACCGGCTATGCGCCGGCTGAGCCGGATTACGCCAGGACGTCGCCATTCGAAAGCATCCTCACCGAAAAGAGCAGCGGCCGCTTCACGCCGCCGCTCGAGCCCGGGGACCATCCATGGGCGGCATCCCCGCTGCCGCCGCTGGTGTTCACCGCCAAGGAGCAGAAATGCCTTGCTGAAGGCGTCTACTTCGAGGCGCGCGGCGAACCGGTCAAGGGACAGGCGGCCGTGGCGCAGGTGATTCTCAACCGTGTCCGCAATCCCGCCTATCCCAAGACCATCTGCGGTGTCGTCTACCAGAACGACGACTGGCGCAATCGTTGCCAGTTCTCGTTTGCCTGCGACGGCATCCGTCATCGCGTGACCGAGCAGGAGCATTGGCGGATTGCGCAGGAGGTGGCGAAAGCCGTCACCGCCGGCCAGATCTGGCTGCCGGAGGTGGGCTCGGCGACGCATTACCACGCCACCTATGTCAAACCGCGCTGGGCGAGCACCATGGAGCGCGTCAAGAAGATCGGATTGCACATCTTCTATCGCACCTATGGCGGCGGATGGAGCTGATAGGCCGAACGCCACCATTCGCCAGACGTCTCAGGCATTCGTGCCGCTGTCCATGGTGACAGTGGAGCCGGTGACGAACCGCGCCTCGTCGGATGCAAGCCACGCAACGAGGCCGGCGATATTCTGCGGTGTGGAAAAGCTCGGAATCGCCATCAGGCTGCGCTGCGCATCCGCGTGATCCGAGTGAGCGGGATTCATGTCCGTATCGGTCGAGCCGGGGTGGACGAGGTTTACCGTAATTCCCTTTGGACCGAGATCGCGCGCGACGCCCTTCGTCAGGCCGATCAGCGCCGCCTTGCTTGCGGCATAGAGGCTGACGCCCGCAAACGGCACCCGCTCGGCAAGATTGCTGCCGATGGTGATGATGCGCCCGCCCTCCGTCAGATGCGGGACTGCGGCTTTTATCGCCACGAAAACAGCACGCGTATTGACCGCCATCATCTCGTCATAAGCCTCCAGGCTGACCTCCTCGATCGGGGCGGCCGAGAAGATGCCGGCATTGTTGACGAGGATGTCGATCCTGCCGAACGCCGCCACAGTGGTGGCGACCGCTGCCTCGATGGCCTGGGAATCCCGGTTGTCTGCCTGGATCGCCCGGCCGCGCCGGCCAGCCTTCTCGATATCCGCCACGACGCTCGTCGCCTTTTCTGGCGAACGCGCATAGGTCAGCGCGACATCAGCCCCGTCCGCTGCAAGCCTTCGGGCGATTGCCGCTCCCATTCCACGGCTTCCGCCTGTCACCAAAGCCACTTTTCCGCGCAGATCAGTCATGTCGATTCCTTTTTGTGTTGATCGATACAGAATTCATTTCAGGCTTGCCCGAAGACGTCAAGCGATTTATGTATTGAATGGTACAGAAAGGATCAGTCATGTCGGAGAGAGGTCGTCCTCGCGGGTTTGACCGGGATGCAGCGCTTGAGCGCGCCATGGAGGTCTTCGAGGAGAAGGGGTATGACGGCGCGTCGATGGCGGATCTGACGAAGGCCATGGGCATCAACTCGCCAAGCCTCTATGCCGCTTTCGGCTGCAAGGAAGCGCTGTTCCGCGAGGCTGTCGATCTCTACGCGTCCAGGGGCGCGGCCATGTGGGCGGGCGTACCGGCATCTCCGACCGCCAAAGCGGGGGTGGCGCATCTGCTGCGGGAAAGCGCCATGTCCTTCACCTCTGGCGAAAAGCCGCGCGGCTGCCTGATCGTCCTGGGTGCTCTGCATGAGGATGATAGCAACAGTCCTGCATGCCGCATGTTGCAGGAACATCGCGCGGGCAATCTGGAAGCCCTGCGCGAAAGGCTGGAGCACGCCGTGGAGGAGGGGGAATTGCCGGCGGGGCTCGATTGCCGGGCCGTCGCCGCTTTCTATATGACCGTGCAGCAAGGCATGTCGTTTCAAGCGCGCGATGGCGCCTCACGGGAAACGCTTCTGGGAATCGCCGAATCCGCAATGGCGGGATGGGAGAGCCTGACCATGTCGAGAGCCCTCCAGCAGGGGGATTAGGCGGTCGTCTGCGCCGGATTAACGCACCATTGGGGGGTATTCGGGAGACTTTCGCCCTAAATTCCCGATAAATTATTGATTTCAAAAAGGAAAAATCCTTTATGAGTGTTGATTGCTTCGCCTTGACTAGCAGGCGGGCTGTCAATATGTTGCGCGCGACTTTGAAGCGGGGCCGAAGCCTTGCACCAACGCGCTCGAGGAGGCGTCATGGCAACCGGGAAGAAGCCCGATCAGCCGGATCGCGCCGCGAAAACGCAAGGTGCGGACGCCGGCCCTTTTTCGGGGGATCTGGATGATCGTCGCCGCCGTCTTGCAGCCGAACTGGCCAGGAAGGACGCGACGAAGAAGCCGGGCTCTTCGGGAGAACGGTCGGAAACGTCTGCCGGTGTCGCGCAGGCCATGAAATTGTCGAGCGAGTTCATCGCCGGCATTTTGGTCGGAGCGGCGCTCGGATGGCTGATCGACCATTTCGCCGGTACGTCGCCGTGGGGGTTGGTAATCTTCCTTCTCCTCGGTTTCGTGGCCGGCGTGCTTAACATTCTGCGTTCGGCAGGCGGTGTCGCGCAAACGGGCGGCATTCAGCCCGGGCGGTCGCTGGATGAAAAGAACGAAAAGAATAAAGACTAGGCCCGAGCGCCGGAAACTGAAACGCCTTCGGGCACGGAACGACAGACGAGGTTAAGGTGGCTAACGATCCGATCCATCAGTTCCAGGTTTCCAGATGGATTCCTATCGACGTCGGCGGCGTCGATCTGTCCTTTACGAACGTGTCTGCCTTCATGGTGATGACGGTCGTGGTGGCCTCGGGCTTCCTCTTCCTGACGTCGTCCAGCCGCGGTCTCGTTCCGACAAGGCTCCAGTCCGTTTCGGAAATGGCCTATGAATTCGTGGCTTCCGCCTTGCGAGACTCGGCCGGATCACAGGGAATGAAATTCTTTCCCTTCGTCTTCTCGCTGTTCATGTTCGTGCTGGTCGCCAATTTCCTCGGCCTCTTCCCGTACTTCTATACGATAACGAGCCAGATCATCGTCACCTTCGCGCTCGCGGTTCTCGTGATCGGCACCGTGATCATCTATGGTTTCTGGAAGCATGGTTTCGGCTTTCTCAAGCTTTTCGTGCCGAGCGGCGTTCCGGCCGTCATCGTGCCGCTGGTCGTGATCATCGAGATCATTTCCTTCCTTTCGCGTCCGATCAGCCTGTCGGTTCGTCTTTTCGCCAACATGCTGGCCGGCCACATCACGCTGAAGGTCTTCGCGGGCTTCATCGTGTCGCTGAGCGCACTTGGCGCAGCCGGTATCGGCGGCGCAATCCTGCCGCTGATCATGACGGTCGCGATCACTGCCCTGGAATTCCTCGTCGCCTTTCTCCAGGCCTATGTCTTCACGGTGCTCACCTGCATGTACATCAATGATGCAGTCCATCCCGGGCACTGAGTTTCGCCGGCGGATTCCGCCAGAACTGAAATCCGCACTTAATTATCAATCCAGAAGGAGCTCAACATGGAAGCGGAAGCAGCAAAGTACATCGGCGCCGGTCTCGCCTGTTTCGGTATGGCCGGTACGGCCCTCGGCCTCGGCAATATCTTCGGTAACTACCTCTCCGGCGCTCTGCGCAACCCGTCCGCCGCTGACAGCCAGTTCGGCCGTCTGGTGTTCGGTTTCGCCGTGACGGAAGCTCTGGGCATCTTCTCGCTGCTCATCGCGCTTCTGCTCCTGTTCGCCGTCTAATACGGCTGACTGAACTGGCCGGCCGCGCCGGAAGTGCCTATGGCACTGTGCCGCGGCCGGTTTTCTACAGCGTCATGCGTCCACATGGACGCCGTGGGAACGGTGCTGTAGCCGCCGAAAATCGATTCCGATTTTTCGATCGATTTTTTCGGGCGATGTTGTAGAGAACTCATGCGAATGTATGATGAAGCTCTAACGTTTGAGCCTGTGCATGGTCCTTGGGATCGTGCGGCAGGTATCTGAGTAACAAGGGGATGATGGATGTTCGTGTCCGCGGCGTTTGCCCAAAGCGAAACCCAATCTCAACCGGCTGAAGCACCGGCGGTTGATCATGGTGCCCCTGCCGGGGGTGCTGAAGCCGTGCACACCGAAACGGGAGTGCCGCACGACGCTGGTCACACCGGCGTGTTTCCTCCGTTCGATTCCACCCATTATGCATCGCAGCTTTTGTGGCTCGCGATCACCTTCGGGCTTTTCTATCTCTTCCTGTCGCGTGTGGTTCTGCCGCGCATCGGCAGCGTGATCGAGACCCGGCGGGATCGCATCGAGCAGGATCTCGAGCAGGCGGCCCGCATGAAGCAGGATGCCGACAATGCCATTGCTGCTTATGAGCAGGAATTGGCGCAGGCCCGCATCAAGGCCGGCGGCATCGCGCAGGACGCCCGTGACGCGGCCAAGACCAAGGCGGATCGCGAGCGCGCGACTGTAGAGGCTTCGCTTGAGGCGAAGCTCTCCGAAGCTGAAACCCGGATCGCGGCCATCAAGTCGAAGGCCATGAACGATGTCGGGACGATAGCCGAGGATACGGCAGCCGAGATCGTCAAGCATCTCATCGGCGGAAGCGTCGACAAAGCTTCCGTATCGGCCGCAATCAAAGCCGCTCGCGGCTAAGGAGGACGACATGGACTCTACATTCTGGGCACTCGTCGCTCTCATCATCTTTATCGGCATCATCGTCTATATGAAGGTGCCGAAGGTAATCGCCCGTTCACTCGACGAGCGTGCCGACCGCATCAGGAACGAGCTCGATGAGGCCCGCCGCCTGCGCGAGGAAGCGCAGCAGCTTCTGGCTGAATATCAGCGCAAGCGCAAGGAAGCCGAAAAGGAAGCGGGCGAGATCCTGACCGCCGCGCAGCGCGAGGCGACAGCGCTTCTCCAGGAAGCCAAGCAGAAGACGGAAGATTACGTTGTCCGCCGCAACAAGCTTGCCGAACAGAAAATCGCCCAGGCCGAATCGGAAGCGATCAACGAGGTCCGTTCTTCAGCCGTCGAAATAGCAGTCGCCGCAGCAGGTAGGCTGATTGCCGACAAGCTCGATCCGAAAACAGCAGGCGAACTGTTCAAGCAGTCCGTGGACCAGGTGAAGACGCGGCTCAACTGAGCCGACGCTGTTCGAACTGAATCAGAACGCCGCCGCAAGGCGGCGTTTTTATTTGCTGGTATGGATACTTTGAAGCGCCATTCAGCGTCAGCCGCGAGCGGTCGAATCCAGAAACGAGGTCGGCGCTTCCGCTAAAAAGCGTACCGCTTCGCTCACTCCGCCGGAAAGCGTCCCTTGATCGGCGAAAACGTGAAACGGTGCAGGCCGCGCAGGGGGCCATGCACCTCGATTGCCGAACGATGCCGCTCCGTGGCGTAACCCGCATGGGCTTCCAGCCCGTAGTCTGGATGATGCGTCCCCGCCCGCTGCATCATGCGGTCGCGGGTGACCTTGGCAACGATGGAAGCGGCGGCGATCGAGATCGAACGCTGGTCGCCCTTGACGAGGGCGCTTCCCTCGCAGCATAGGCGCCAAGGCACATCGCATCCATCGATCAGTGCATGAGAGGGCGCCAGTGTCAGCCCTGCCGCAGCGCGGCGCATGGCTTCCAGCGCGGCCTTGCGTATATCCGAGCGGTCGATACTCGGCGCGCAGAGGCTTGCCACTGAAACCGCCAGAGCCTGCGAAAGAATCATGTCGAAAAGCATTTCGCGCGTAGCAGCACTCAGCCGCTTGGAATCGTCCAGCCCCTCAGGCAACCGCTCCGCGTCAAGGATCACCGCAGCCGCTACCACTGGGCCAGCGAGCGGCCCGCGACCGGCCTCGTCAATGCCTGCTATAGGGCGGACACCTCTCCGCAGCAGCCGCAACTCGCTGGAAAAATCCGGCTTGAGCGGCATGTCGAAAAGGAGCGGAGAATCGGTAAGCGCGCGGTTCATCGTGCGGCGAAGATCGCATTGCTACCGGTTCTCCGCAAGACCTACTGCCGGGGGACACGGCAGTGCGGTCGCCATCAGGCAAGGGGCTCTGGTGCCTGATGGAAGTCTATTGCGTAGATCTCGTCTCATCCCGTGCCGGATCCTGCATTCAACTATGCATATGGCGGCGAAAGGTTCCCTCGGGAGATCAAAAAAGTGAAAGCTGGGTGCCGTGTTTTGCGGGCGACTGGAAAAGATCGGTCCTGAGCCTCCTTCTCTCTACGTTCATCCCGAGCTTCCTGGCGGCGATCTCGAAGCGCCGGCCGATCTGCCAGGCATACGGACCTTCGCCGCGCATGCGCTTGCCCCATTCGGCGTCGTAATCCTTGCCGCCGCGCATGGAACGCACCAGCGACATGACATGGCGATAGCGGTCGGGATAGTGCCGAAGCAGCCAATCCTTGAAGATCGGGGCCACTTCCAGCGGCAGCCGCAGGAGGACATAACCCGCTTCGAGCGCACCCATGGCATGACCTGAATCGAGTATCCGCTCTATCTCGTGATCGTTGATGCCCGGAATGACCGGTCCCATCATCACCGAAGTCGGAATACCCGCATCGGAAAGCGCTCGGATCGCCTGCAGCCGCCGTGTCGGCGTCGATGCGCGGGGTTCCATGGTCCTGGCCAGCCGGGCGTCGAGCGTTGTCACCGAGAGTGCCACCTTGGCCAGCCCCTTCTCCGCCATCCGGGAGAGAATATCCTGGTCGCGCATGACCATCGCGGATTTGGTGACGATGCCGACCGGATGATTGGCCGCTTCAAGCACTTCGAGAATCTCGCGCATGATGCGCCATTTCTTTTCGATAGGCTGGTAAGGGTCGGTATTGGTGCCGATGGCGATCGTCTTCACGATATAGCCGGGCTTCGCCAGTTCCTTCTCCAGCAGGCGCGGCGCATCGGGCTTGGCAAACAGCTTCGCTTCAAAATCGAGCCCGGCCGACAGCCCCATATAGCTGTGCGTCGGGCGGGCGAAGCAATAGATGCAGCCATGCTCGCAGCCACGATAGGGATTGATCGAGCGGTCGAAGCTGATATCGGGTGAATCATTGCGCGTGATGATCGTGCGCGGCTTTTCGATCTGCACGTCGGTCTTGAATGGCGGCAGATCCTCGATCGTGTTCCAGCCATCGTCGAAGACGTGACGGCTCATGGGCTCGAAGCGACCGGATGGATTGATGCCGGCGCCGCGCCCGCGCCGCCGTTCATGATCGATGCGCAGCCCCGCTTCTCCGATCAGCGCATTTGCATGCTCCGCCCGGCCTTCACCGAAAGCAGCCCTGTCGGCATGTTGGATAACATCCATCATTTCCTCCTTCCGGAAGATATTCCGGGGCGATATCTCGCTCTTTGATGAATCTATTCCTATCAAACAATGAGAACAAAGCAAGAACTTTTTGCCGCGTACAAGGAAATATGGCATTTCGTTTTTGGATACGGTAAGCGAAGCCATGGTGTCTGTGATCATCGAAACGAAGAATGTCGAAGAAGCCCTGGCCCGAACGCTTGCCGGTCTGGTCAATGCCGCCGTCGAAGGGCTGGTGCGCGATGTCATCGTCGTTGACCACGGTTCAACCGACCATACGCATGAGGTGGCCGATGCGGCGGGCTGCATTTTTGTGGAAGGCGAGGCGCTGCGCGATGTCGTCAAGCGTGCGCGTGGCGAATGGTTCTTGTTTCTGGAACCTGGCTCCCGCCTGCTGGATGGCTGGTCGGAATCGGCGCGCAACCATATCGAAGCCCTGCCGGGGCCAGCGCGTTTTACCCGTTCCAGTTTCAACAGGCCGCGTTTCCTGGCGCGGGTCTTCGGCGGTAACGATCCGTTGAGCGATGGCCTTCTGATGTCGAGGCGTCAGGCTGTCGCGCTCCTGAAGCCTGGCTATGGGGCGCAAGATCTGGCGCGGGGCATAGCCACGCGGCGCCTGAAGGGTGAGATCGTCCCCGCGAACAGGGCGTGAGGTAGAATCAGGCCTTGCCGCGTTTCAGGTGCTCATCCAGCCGCGGCATGATCTCGATGAAATTGCAGGGCATGTGACGATAATCGAGCTGGAACTGCAGGATGTGGTCCCAGGCATCGCGGCATGCGCCGGGCGAGCCCGGCAGCACGAAGACGAATGTCGCGTTGACGACGCCGCCGGTTGCCCGCGACTGTATGGTGGAGGTGCCGATCTTGTCGTAGGAGATGCGGTGGAAGACCTCGGAAAAGCCGTCCATGCGCTTTTCGAAGATCGGTTCGAGTGCTTCCGGTGTCACGTCGCGTCCAGTAAAGCCGGTGCCCCCCGTGGTGATGATTACATCGATGTCAGGCTCGCGCGACCACACCAGAACCTTGTCGCGGATCGTCTCCCGATCGTCGGGAACGATATCGCGCGCGGCAAGCCTGTGGCCGGCCTTGCCGATCCGGTCGGTAAGCGTATCGCCGGATTTATCGTCGGCCAGAGTGCGCGTGTCGGAAACGGTCAGCACTGCAATGCCGACGGGGACGAAGGGACGCGTTTCGCTTGCCATTTCGCTCACTCCGATGCGGGCTTTGTTTCGGTCGCAACGACGAACCATTGCGGATGGCGCGCCTTGAGGAAGGCCGCTGCATCCGCCGCCGCAGCGCGATCGCTGAAGATCGCAAAGCATGTCGCTCCCGATCCCGACATTTGCGCGTACAGCGCGCCGGATTGCACGAACAAGCCGAGAAGGCCGCCCAGCCCCGGGGCAAGTGTCAGCGACGCGGCATAGAGATCGTTGCGCGTCTCCCGGAGATAGGCGCATACCGTCCCGATATCCGCGAAGTCAGGCGGGGAGGGGAGCGGCGGATTGTCCCGGCGCAAGAGCGCCCGGAACACGAGGGGCGTCGAGAGCCCCGTACCGTCATTGGCCAGCACCATCGGAAGCGACGGGAAGCGCGGCATGGTATGAAGCGTCTCTCCGATGCCGCGTGCAATGAGTGGCCGCCCCGTCTGCTGGCCGTGCAGGCACATGGGCAGGTCCGCGCCGAGTGAGAGCCCGATGTCGCAGAGCGCCGGCATGCCGAGATCGAGCCCCCAAAGCCTGTTAAGCGCGATGAGTGCGGCCGCCGCATCGCTGGATCCGCCGCCGATGCCTGACGCTATAGGCAGCCTTTTCTCCAGCACGATCTCGACAGCGCCTGCCCGCGACGGAAAGCGCGACCGCAACGCATCGCGCGCCCGCAAGACAAGGTTTGACGCATCCGAGGGTATGGCGTGCGCAAACGGCCCCGTTACGACGAAACGGTCCTGCGCCGCCGGCGAAACATCGATCTGGTCGCCGAATTCAGCAAATGCCACCAGGCTTTCGAGCAGATGATAACCATCCTCCCGCCGGCCCGTGACATGCAGGGCCAGATTGATCTTGGCGGGGGCAAGGAGGGAAATCCCTTCGCTCGCCGGCAGCAGGGCAATGTGTGTGTTCATGCGCAGGACTCCGGTGACACGGGGTCAATCCTTGCGCACGTGGTATTCGCCTGTCTTCGGATCCTGCACCAGCGTGCCCTGGGCCCTGGTCTGGGCTTCCTTTTCGGCCTCCCGCACCCGCTGCGACACGCGCGCGGCCTCGCGTTTGAACGAACGGTAGCCATACCAGGCGACCAAGCCGATGAGGATGAAAAAGATGAGCTGCGGCATTGCCTCAAATCCTCGAACCTTGCCCTTCCGATACGCCACAGTCATCTGGCGAACATGACGGGCATGATCAGTATAGCGTTTTTTTCAAAGGCCGTAGCGCGACCACAGAGCTTTTTCTTCCATGGCTGACAACAGGCCTTCCGTCGCCCCTGCCGCAGCTTGCGCCAAAGCATCGCCATTGTGAAGGCCGACGGCGGGCGGCGTGCGCCATCCGAGCAGTCCGCGCTGCGGCTGGACCAGCTTTAACGTGGCCTTCGGCCCGTATTCCCGGCGCAGATGCGAGCGCATGTCGCCCAACCCGTCGATGAGGCCGAGCGATTGCGCCTTCGTTCCGGACCAGAACAGCCCGGTGAAAAGATCCGGATCGTCTGCGAGCTTCGCCCCGCGCCGTGCCTTCACCAGATCGATGAAGGTCTCGTGCACCTCCAGTTGCAATGACTTGAGATGCTCGATGTCGGTCTTCTTTTCCGGCTGGAACGGGTCGAGCGCCACCTTGTTCCTGCCCGCGGTATAAACGCGGCGCTCCACGCCGATCTTCTTGATCAGCTCGGTAAATCCGAAGGAGGCGGAGACGACGCCGATCGAGCCGACGATCGAGGACGGATCCGCGATGATCTCGTCACCGGCGACAGCGATCATATAGCCGCCCGAAGCCGCGACATCCTCGACGAAGACATGGACTTTCTTGTTCTTTTCCTCGGCGAGATCGCGGATACGCCGGAAGATCAGCCGCGACTGCACCGGCGAACCGCCTGGCGAATTGATCGAGATCGCCACCGCCGGGGCTTCCTTGTCGGCGAAAGCCTTGTCGAGAACGGCAGCCACGCTCGCAAGCGACAGCGTCGGACGGAACTGCCCGCCGCCCGACATGATCGCGCCATGCAGCCGCACCACGGGTATCTCGACACGGACAGGTCGGAAACGGCGCGGCAGTAAACGTGAGATAAAACGGGCCACTGGCAACTCCAGGCAGGATTTCTACAGCAGATGTTCTGGTCGGCTTTTCGCATGTAGGTGCGAAACGGAAAAACACAATGTCCAGTAAGCCGGGCCAGATGGCCCTTTCACGCGTTACTTGGCCAAAACCACCTTTTCCTCAAGCTTTGGCTTGCCGCTGAACCGCAGGACCAGCCAGCCGCAGACAGCCGACAGGAACGATCCAAGCAGGACGCCGATCTTGGTCTCGTCATGCAGGTGATCGGAGGTAAACGACAGCAGGCCGATGAACAGGCTCATGGTGAAGCCAATGCCGCAAAGCAGCGACACGCCATAGAGCTGGGTCCAGCTTGCGCCCATCGGCTTGGCGCTCAGGCGCAGCTTGATGGCCAGCCATGCGGTGCCGAAAACGCCGATCTGCTTGCCCAGGAACAGGCCGAGAGCGATGCCGAGTGTCAGCGTATCGGTCAAGACCGAGGCGTCAAGCCCGGAAAACGAGATGCCGGCATTGGCGAACCCGAAGACCGGGACGACGAGAAACGACACCCAGTTGGAGAGCGCATGTTCGAGCTTGTGCAGCGGCGAGGTCATGTCGTCGGGCCGGCCCGGCGCCGGGCGCAACGGGATGGTCATCGCAAGCACGACGCCGGCGACCGTCGCATGAACGCCGGAGCGCAGCACGAGATACCAAAGGACGACGCCGACGACCAGATAGGGCAGGAGCTTCATCACGCCCATGCGGTTGAGCGTGATCAGAACAAGCGTTGCCGCAACTGCGCCGCCGAGATAGGGCAGTGCGAGATCCGATGTATAGAAAACCGCGATGATGGCCACCGCCGCGAGATCGTCCAGAATGGCGAGCGTCGCCAGAAAGACCTTGAGGCTGGTCGGCACGCGCGATCCGAGAAGCGAGATGACGCCGAGTGCGAAGGCGATATCGGTCGCGGACGGGATCGCCCAGCCACGAATGGTCTCGGGATTGGAGGCATTCAGATAAGCGAAGATCAGCGCTGGAACCGCAACGCCGCCCGCTGCGGCGATACCCGGCAGTATCCGGTTGGACCAGCTTGCCAACTGGCCGTCCAGAAACTCGCGCTTGATCTCCAGTCCGACCAGCAGGAAGAAGACGACCATCAGCGCGTCATTGATCCAGTGCAGCACGCTCAAGCCGCCGATCTCCACGTGAAGCGTATGGAAATAGGTTTCGGCGAGCGGCGAGTTGGCCACGATCAGGGCCAGGGCGGCGGCGAACATCAGCACGATGCCGCCGGATGCCTCGCTGTCCAGGAAGCGGCGCATCACTGACTTGGGGCGGAGCAGGCTGGAGACTTGGTTCATAAGCTTGGCGTTCCCATCCGAATAGCAATGGATTTGATTTCATTTAGGCCGCTTCTCGCAAAAATCGACCGGTTATAAAAGCCCTTTTCGGCCATTGTTGATGCCGGTGGCGCGCTCGGTGAACCCGTTTCCGGTCTCGCCATGCAGCACCAGGGCCGGAGCCAGCGTCATTTTGGCGCGGCTGCCGCGCACGCCGCGCACCACGATCCGGATAGCTGCCTCATCAGGTCGTGGCTGGACGGGAACGAGCGTCAGCCCGCCGAAACGTCCGGAGAGGGCAGCCAGCATTTCACTGATCGAGACAGGCCGTGCGATCACGGCGATCCCGCCTCCGGGCTTGACGATGGCCGCAGCCGTCCGCACCCATTTTTCGAACATGCCCTTCGGCATGACATGCGCCTCGGCTTTCAGCGCGTCCGGCGTGCGCCGGTCGCCCTCGGGGTTGAATGGCGGGTTCATGATCGCAAAATCGAAGGAATTGTCGGGGAGCCCTGCCGCCGCGCGCGCCCGCCCGGTGAGCGTCACGTCGGCCTCGATGAGGCTCGCGCGCTGCGAAATATCCGCATTGAGCGGATGGGCAAGCGTCCTGCGGGCAAAATCGGCCATGAAGGCGGAGCGCTCCACAAGCATGATGCGCGCGTCCGGACAGCGCGCCGCCACCGCAAGCCCCGCCGCACCGGCCCCCGCGCCAAGATCGACGAGCGCTCCGGAAAAACCGTCAGGCACGGCGCTCGCCAGGATCATCGCATCGACGCCCGCCCGGTGCCCCTTCAGCGCCGGCTGCACGAGATGGAAGGCGCCCCGGTGAAACGCATCGAGCGTTTCCGGCGTATCGTCAGGTGACGGATCATCGTCTTGGGACAAGGCGCTCATGTCAGATCTGCGGCCGCAGTTCTTTTTCGATTCCGGCATCGATGAGCAATTGGCGCGCGCTCTTTTCCTTCGCCGCATCCACCATCAGCCGGCGCGGCAGGACGCCGAGCGAGCCCTCTATGATGCTCATATTCGAATCGGCAATGAAATAGCCGATACCAGCCTCAGCCAGAAGCGCTTCCGCAAAGGAGATCAGCACGGGGTCGTTGGTTCGCATAAGTTCGATCATGTGCCTAGAATGCAGTTTGCGCGGACATTGACAACAGTGCCATGGCGGGATTGTGAACCAGCGTGTGCGAAGCGGCGACTTATGGACAATTTGCGGCTTGAGCATGAAGCCTCGCTTCAATATTGTGGCAGACATAAAAAGCGCGTGATCGGCGTTCGGAAGGAAAGCCTCCGAACGCCGATCACGCGCGAATTCAAGGGATGGAACGTTATGGGGTGTCCGGGCGGGCGCCGCGTTCCAAGGAGTTACGGCATTGGGTGTAGTTCTCAGCCTAGACGAGAAGAAAAAGCATGAAGGATCGATCCAGCCGCTGATCGATCTGACGAAGGCCGATATGGGTCGCGTCAACGAACTGATCCTGTCCAAGGCCGGATCGGATGTCGAGATGATACCGGAGGTGGCCAACCACCTGATCTCGTCAGGCGGCAAGCGCCTGCGCCCGATGCTGACGCTGGCAAGCGCGCGCATGTGTGGCTATGAGGGTGACGGCCACGTCAAGCTCGCCACATCCGTAGAATTCATGCACACCGCGACCCTGCTTCACGACGACGTGGTCGATGAAAGCGACCTCAGGCGCGGCAAAAGCACCGCGCGCATGATCTGGGGCAACCAGGCAAGCGTGCTGGTCGGCGATTTTCTCCTCGGCCAGGCTTTCAAGATGATGGTCGATGTAGGTTCTCTTGATGCGTTGGATGTTCTGGCGACATCCGCCTCCATCATCGCCGAGGGCGAGGTGATGCAGTTGGCCGCGGCAAAGAACATGGAGACGACGGAAGACGAATATCTGGCCGTCATCAAGGCGAAGACGGCGGCTTTGTTCTCCGCCGCCGCCGAAGTCGGCCCGATCATCGCCGCTGCGCCCCGGGCGGATCGGGTGGCGCTCCGCTCCTACGGCCTCAATCTCGGCCTCGCCTTCCAGCTCGTCGACGATGCGCTCGACTATGGCGGCAGCGCGCAGAATCTCGGCAAGAATGTCGGTGACGATTTCCGCGAAGGCAAGATCACCATGCCGCTGCTGCTGAGCTATCGCAGGGGCACGGCGCAGGAGCGCGCCTTCTGGAAAAAGGCGATCGAAGACGGCGCAAACGATGACGCATCGCTTGAAAAGGCGATTGGCCTGATGACGCGTTATGGCTCCATCGCCGATACCATCCAGCGCGCCCGACATTTCGGCGAAATCGCCAGGGATGCGCTGGCGCCCCTGGCCGCCACGCCGGAAAAGGACGCGCTCGTCGATGTAATAGACTTCTGCATCAGCCGGGTGAACTGATCCGACGCAGGCCATCGCCGGAGCCGCTTTTCTTGCGCCTTGCTCGTAAAAAGGCCATGCTTGCGGTATCTCCTTGCTTTGCTTGCCCGCCGGATGCTGAGAAGATCGGAACCGGGCAAAATCGAACGATGAAAAAGGAATAGGGAATGCGGCGCAGCCCGATCTACGGTTCTATCTACGGTTTGCTTTTTGCCGCAATGGCGGGTGTGGCGCTGCCCGCGCCCGGGGCGTTCGCCAGGACCAATGAAGGGCTGATGCCGATCCGCACGGGATCGTTCGCAGGCGCCTATCTCGCCGGGCGTGTCGCCGAAGGCGATAATGATCTGAACGCGGCCGTCGCCTATTATCGCCAGGCGCTGGCTTTCGATCCGACAAATCAGCCGATGAAGCAGAATTTGCTCATCGCGCTTCTCACGGACGGCAAGTTCAAGGACGCGCTTCCGCTGGCCGAAGAGCTGAAAACCGTGCCGGAGATTGAGCGTTTCTCGCGCGTGGCGCTCGCCATCGACGCCATTTCCAGAAAGCAATACCGCAAGGCCGGGCCGCTTCTGATGCTTTCGTTGCAATCGGACATGGATCGCCTGTCGACCGGGCTGATGTCCGCCTGGGCGATCTTTGGCGAGGGAAAAACCAAGGACGCGATCGCCGCCGTGGAAAAGCTCGACGGTCCGGAATGGTACAATCTCTTCAAGACTTACAATGCCGCGCTCATGGCGGATGCGGCGGGCGACAAGAGCGCCGCGCGTAATTTCTATCAACAGGCGATCGACGACCGCTCCGGCGGCAGCGCCGCGCCGGATACCTATGAGCGAATTGTCGAGGCCTATGCCTCGTTCAAGGCGCGCAACGGCGACAAGAAGGGCGCGATCGATCTGCTCGATCAGGCGACCGAGCTTCTTTCGGGAAGGCTCGCCCTGCGCGAGGTGCGCGCCAAGCTCGACGGTGGCGAAAAGCCGAAGCCGCTTGTCTCCACGCCGCAGCAGGGGGCGGCCGAGGTGCTTTACACGCTGGGCACGGCGATCAATCGCGGTGGTGCGGAAGCATTCGCCAAGCTTTATCTGCAGATGTCGCTGCCGCTGCGTCCGAACGATGACGCAACGCTGTTCCAGCTCGGCGATATCGCCGCCAAGCTGCAGCAGCCCGAAAAGGCCATCGAGTATTACGGCCGCGTACCGAAGAATTCGGTCTACCGGCGCGACGCGGAAATGCAGCTCGGCCTTAACCTGGCGGAAACAGGCAAGACCGATGAGGCGATCAAGCACCTCAAGGTTCTGCTCGACCAGGACAAGACAGATATCCGCTCCTATCTCGCGCTGGGCGGCGTCTATGCCCAGAAGAAGGATTTCCGCAACGCAGCCATTACCTATGACGATGCGGTCAAGACCATCGGCACCCCGACGCGCGACGACTGGGCTGTCTTCTATCAGCGCGGCATCGCCTATGAGCGCCTGAAGGAATGGGACAAGGCGGAACCGAGCTTCCGGGAGGCGCTCAAGCTTTATCCCGACCAGCCGCAGGTTCTGAATTATCTCGGCTATTCCTGGGTGGACATGAACGCCAATCTGGAAGAAGCGCTCGGCATGATCCGCAAGGCGGTGGAGCTGCGCCCGCAGGACGGCTACATCGTCGATTCGCTGGGCTGGGCCTATTATCGCCTCGGCCGCTATGACGAGGCTGTGACCGAACTCGAAAAGGCGGTGAAGCTGCGCCCCGAGGACGCGACGATCAACGACCATCTCGGTGACGCCTACTGGCGCGCCGGGCGCAAGCTCGAAGCCACTTTCCAGTGGAACCACGCGGTTGCCTCCAAGCCCGAGCCGGAAGAACTGGCGAAGATCGAAGCCAAGCAGAAACATGGCTTGCCGGACACGGACGAACCTGCCGAAAAACGCGCAAAGGCTGTTGAGCCCAAGCCGGACAAGGATGGCTGAACGAGGTTTGATTGGAGGGGCAGGTCGCGCTTGCACATACCCCCCCTCTGGCCTGCCGGCCATCTCCCCCACAAGGGGGGAGATCGACTATGATTTCCGCTTTCGCTAAATCGTCAACGTGGCAGGTGATGTGTCGCCATCAATGACCGCCAATCTCCCTCCTTGTGGGGGAGATGGCCGGCAGGCCAGAGGGGGGTGTCGTAGGGCGAAAACGCTTCAATCTGGAATCATACCGCGCCAAAGCTCTGTCCGTCATGGGCGGCATGTCCGCCGAGCTTGACCCTGCGGGGCTGACAAACTAGGACGTGGCCATCCTGATTTTTCACGAGGCCCGCCCGTGTCGCCTGAACCGCTCGACCATATGCATCCGACCCGCTCCTTCCAGGGGCTGATCCTGACGCTCCACAATTATTGGGCCGAGCAGGGCTGCGTCGTCCTGCAGCCCTATGACATGGAAGTCGGCGCCGGCACCTTCCACCCCGCGACGACGCTGCGTTCGCTCGGGCCGAAGCCCTGGAAAGCGGCCTATGTCCAGCCTTCGCGGCGTCCGAAGGATGGCCGCTATGGCGAAAACCCCAACCGGCTGCAGCATTATTACCAATACCAAGTGATCATGAAGCCGTCGCCGCCGAACCTTCAGGAGCTCTATCTGGGCTCGCTCAAGGCCATCGGCCTCGATCCGCTGCTGCACGATATCCGTTTCGTCGAGGACGATTGGGAAAGCCCGACATTGGGCGCCTGGGGCCTTGGCTGGGAATGCTGGTGCGATGGCATGGAAGTCTCGCAGTTCACCTATTTCCAGCAGGTCTGCGGCATCGAATGTTCGCCGGTTTCGGGCGAGCTGACCTATGGCCTGGAGCGCCTCGCCATGTATGTGCAGGGTGTCGACAACGTCTATGACCTGAATTTCAATGGGCTCGAAGGCGACGAAAAGGTCACCTATGGCGATGTCTTCCTGCAGGCCGAGCAGGAATATTCCAGGCACAATTTCGAACATGCCAATACGGAAGTGCTGCTGCGGCATTTCGAGGATGCCGAGCGCGAATGCGAGGCGTTGCTGAAAGCCGGCGCGCCGGTTGCCGGCGCGAATACGGCGCTCCACAAGATGGTGCTTCCCGCCTACGACCAGTGCATCAAGGCCTCCCATGCCTTCAACCTTCTCGATGCGCGCGGCGTCATTTCCGTCACCGAGCGCCAGAGCTATATCCTGCGCGTGCGCAACCTTGCCCGGCAATGCGGCGAGGCTTTCCTGCTCACCGACGCGGGCGGCTTCAACTATAACAACGAGGCTCCCCCGTCCGACCGCAGCGAAGCGAGGACGGACAATGATAAAAATGCGGAAGCCGGAGGCGCAAGCTGATGCCCGATTTGTTGCTTGAACTTCGCTCCGAAGAAATCCCGGCTCGCATGCAGCGCAAAGCCGCTGGCGATCTCAAGAAGCTCGTTACCGACGGCCTTGTCGAGGCGGGGCTGACCTATGAGGCGGCGCGTGAATATTGGACGCCGCGCCGGCTGACGCTGGATATTCGCGGCCTCACCATCCGCTCGAAGGATGCGCATGAGGAGATCAAGGGGCCGTCAACCAAGGCGCCGGAACAGGCGGTGCAGGGCTTCCTGCGCAAGGCAGGCTACACCGATATTTCGCAGGCGCATGTCCATAGCGACCCGAAGAAGGGCGATTTCTACGTCGCCCATATCGTCAAGCCGGGCCGCGCGGCGGAAGAAATCATCGCGGAACTCATTCCGCAGGTGATCCGCGATTTCCCTTGGCCGAAATCCATGCGCTGGGGCAAGGCCTCGGCTAAATCAGGCGCATTGCGCTGGGTCCGTCCGCTGCAATCGATCCTGTGCACCTTCGGCCCTGAAACCGAGGAGCCGGTGGTGGTCGATTTCACGGTCGGCGGCATCCGCTCCGGCAATGTCACCTATGGCCACCGCTTCATGAGCGACGGTGAGCCGATCACCGTGCGCCGCTTCGAGGATTATGTCGCCAAGCTCGAAAAGGCCAAGGTGGTGCTCGATGCCGACCGCCGTAAGGAGATGATCCTTGACGATGCGCGCAATCTCGCCTTCGCCTCCGGCCTTGAGCTGGTCGAGGACGAGGGGCTGCTGGAAGAAGTTTCCGGCCTCGTCGAATGGCCCGTCGTACTCATGGGTACGTTTGAGGAAGAATTCCTTGCCATCCCGCCCGAAGTCATCCGCCTGACCATCCGCGCCAACCAGAAATGCTTCGTCACGCGCAAGCAGGGCGAGAGCGAAAAACTCTCCAACCGCTTCATCCTCATCTCCAATATCGAGGCGAAGGATGGCGGCAAGGAAATCGCCTATGGAAACGGCAAGGTCGTCCGCGCCCGCCTTTCCGACGCGCTCTATTTCTGGAAAACCGACCAGGCCGATCTGCCTGATCTGGAAAAGCTCCAGGCATCGGCGGAGAAATTCGGCCTCGACCTGAAAAAGCCCCTTGACCAGCGCATGGCGCGGCTGAATGCCCTTGGCGTCACCTTCCACGCCAAGCTCGGCACGCAAGGCGCGCGCATCGAACGTATCCGCCGGTTGGCTCAGGAAATCGCCCCGCTCGTCGGTGCCGATCCAGTATTGGCGGCACGCGCGGCGGTTCTCGCCAAGGCGGATTTGACGACTGAGGTGGTCGGCGAATTCCCCGAATTGCAGGGCGGCATGGGCCGCAAATATGCGGTGCTGCAAAATGAGCCTGCTTCAGTCGCCGCCGCAATCGAAGAGCATTACAAGCCACAGGGGCCTTCGGAAGCCGTGCCGCGCGATCCCATTTCTATCACGGTGGCGCTGGCCGACAAGTTCGACACATTGGTCGGCTTCTGGCTGATCGACGAAAAGCCGACCGGTTCCAAAGATCCTTTTGCATTGCGTCGCGCGGCGCTTGGTGACATTCGGCTTACGCTTGAGAATGACCTTCGTCTTGATCTTCTTAAGGTTTTGACATTTGCTAGCGAGCTTTACCCTGCTGAGCGTGTCGCTCCAAAAGACAAAGACTTGCAGGCGTGGGTTCTGTTCACTCGGCCTGAAATAATGAAAGACCTCCTCGCCTTCTTCCACGACCGCCTCAAAGTCTACCTGAAGGACGAAGGCGCGCGCTACGACGCCATCGATGCCGTGCTCACACCCGACGCAGACAACCTGCTCCTCATTGCCCGCCGTGTCGAAGCGTTGATCTATTTCATCAACACCGAAGACGGCCAGAACCTTCTCGCCGGAACAAAACGCGCCGCCAATATCCTCGCGGCCGAGGAAAAGAAGGGCACGCGCGTGGCCGACAGTGTCGATCCCGCGCTGTTCCGTGACGAGGAGGAGAGGGCGCTTTTTGCCGCGATTGTCCAGGCTGAAAAGGATGCGGGCGAGGCGGTTGAGAGCGAGAATTTCTCCGGCGCCATGCTGGCCCTTGCCCAATTGCGCGGGCCGGTCGATGCGTTTTTCGAAAAAGTGCTCGTGAACGATGAGGATGAGAAGATCAGGGCCAACCGCCTTGCGCTTCTGGCTCGCATCCGCGAGGCAACCGGCAAGGTTGCGGATTTCTCGAAGATCGCCGGGTGAGTTGGGGCAAGGGGCGGGAGCTTTTCGATCTCACCCCCCTCTGCCCTGCCGGGCATCTCCCCCACAAGGAGGGAGATTGGCTGACACGACTATCTGCGTTCCATACTTGCAACGTCCGCGTTTAGGGCCGGACGTTCATGAAAGCATAATCTCCCCCCTTGTGGGGGAGATGCCGTCCGCGACCTATTTTATTGAGGGGCGCAGCTTCACATCGCCCAGCGCCTTGTCCGTCAGCGCACCGACCGGCATCGCATCCACACCCTGTTCAGTGGCCGGCTTCTGCCCCTGCATCCGCGCCATATATTCCCGCGCCCGCTTGCGCCGTTCTTCCAGCGCCGCGCGCCTTGCAATGCCCGCCGCCTTGTCCGCTTCGCAAACCCGGCAGATCGGCTTGCCCGTCGCGTCCACGCCGTCATACCCGACATAATCGATGGAGCGGATATGCCGAGGCTCTGCCGGCGTCTCTATGGAGCCTGCAAAAGCTGGCGCAATGAAGCCCGGCGCCAGCATCAGGATCGCAATAAATCGAGATAACATTATTCATCCCCCGCATCATGAAGTGAAAAAACCCTAGCATCCGGACCCTTGCTATCCCGTCTCGGCAATCATTCGAATTTTAACGATCCGGCGATTGGCCCCGGTCGGCTTGCGTCGCTCAAGGCCCTTGTGTAGGCAGTCTGCGACAGGAGAACGGATTTGGCGGATATCACAGGCATTGACGGCGAGGCGATCGTCCGCGCGGCCAGGCTTCTGGGCGAGGGCGGTCTGGTCGCCATCCCGACTGAGACGGTCTATGGGCTCGCCGCCGATGCCACCAATGGCCTGGGCGTGGCGCGGATTTTCGAAGCCAAGGGCCGCCCGCGCTTCAATCCGCTGATCTGCCATGTCTCCAGCATCGCCATGGCCGAGCGCTTCGTCGATATCGATCCCGTTTCACGCCGCCTGATAGACGCCTTCTGGCCGGGACCGCTGACGCTGGTTCTGCCGCTCAAGCAAAATGCGACGGTTCACCCGCTGGTGACAGCGGGGCTGTCGACGCTGGCGCTGCGCATGCCGCGTGGCGTGGCGGCAGAGGTGATCGCCATGCTCGACAGCCCGCTCGCTGCCCCCAGCGCCAACACATCCGGTCGCATCAGCGCCACGACGGCGCAAGCCGTCGCGGACGATCTGGGCGCGAAGGTGGATCTGATCCTCGATGGCGGCCTGTGCCCGGTCGGGTTGGAATCGACCATCATCAAGGTCGAGGGCGATACGATATCCCTGCTGCGCCCCGGCGGGCTGGCGGCGGAAGAGATCGAGGCGCTGATGGGTAAGGCGCTCAAGAGAATGGACCAGCGCGCCGCGATAGAAGCGCCCGGCATGCTCGCCTCGCATTATGCGCCGGGCGCGGCCATGCGCCTCGACGTGCGCGAGATCCACCCCGGCGAAGCGCTGCTCGCTTTCGGCCCGTCGCGCGCGCGAGGCGCGGAAAACGCCGCCCACCATCTCAATTTGAGCGAGACAGGCGATCTTCGCGAGGCCGCCGTGCATCTTTTCGACTATATGAAGAGGCTCGATGCCACGGACGCGGCACTCATTGCGGTCGAGCCCATCCCGCATGAAGGGCTGGGGGAGGCGATCAATGACCGGCTCGCCCGCGCCGCAGCGCCGAGAGGCTAGAATTTTCTAGATGGAGACGTTGGTTCTGGGTGCCTCCTCTGTCCCCACCATGTTTCCAAGACAAGGGTTGAAGCCATGACGATACAGCCGACAAATCCCGATAAGGCCATTCTCGATCGCTTTGCCGCCATTGTCGGCGAAAAAAATGCGTTGCAGGCGCCGGAGGACATCGCGCCCTATCTGATCGAGCAGCGCGATCTCTATCACGGGCGCGCCGCGATGGTGCTGCGGCCCGGCTCGACGCAGGAAGTCTCCGAAATTCTCAGGCTCGCCACCGAAACCGGCACGCCCATCGTGCCGCAGGGCGGCAACACCGGCCTCGTCGGCGCGCAGCAGCCCGATGAAACCGGGCGCGCCATCATCCTGTCGCTTTCGCGCATGAACCGCATCCGCTCCATCGACACAGCGGGCAATCTGGCGACGGTGGAGGCTGGCGTGGTGCTGAAGGTGCTGCAGGATGCGGCGGTGGAGGCGGGCCGGCTCTTTCCGCTGTCGCTCGGCGCGGAGGGCTCCTGCCAGATCGGCGGCAATCTTTCCTCCAATGCCGGCGGCACGGCGGTTCTCGCCTATGGCAATACGCGCGAACTCTGCCTCGGGCTCGAAGTCGTGCTGCCGACGGGTGAAATCCTCGATGATCTGCGCTACGTCAAGAAGGACAATACCGGCTACGATCTGAAGGACCTTTTCATCGGCGCGGAGGGGACGCTCGGCGTCATCACGGCGGCGGTGATGAAGCTCTACCCACAGCCCAAGGGCAAGGGCGTCGCCTATGCGGGCCTCAAAAGCCCCGCCGATGCCCTGAAACTCCTGAGCCTCGCCACCGAGCATGCCGGCCCCTCGCTGACCGGCTTCGAACTGATGCCGCGCATCGGCGTGGAGTTCACGGTGCGCCATGTCGAGGGCGCGCGCGATCCGCTGGAAAGCCCGCATGATTGGTACACGCTGATCGATATCTCATCCTCCCGCTCGTCTGAAGACGCCCGCGCCATCCTGGAAACGATCCTGACAGAGGCCTATGAGGCCGATCTCGTGCAGGACGCCGCGATTGCCGAAAGCGTGGCGCAGGAGCAGATGTTCTGGAAGATGCGCGAGGAGATGTCCTGGGCGCAGAAGCCGGAAGGCGGCTCGATCAAGCACGATATTTCCGTGCCGGTCGCTTCGATCCCCGCTTTCATCGAGGAGGCGGGCAGGGCGGTTCTGGAAATGATCCCCGGCGCGCGCATCGTCTGCTTCGGCCATATGGGCGACGGCAATTTGCATTATAACATTTCGCAGCCCGTGGGCGCCGACAAGGAGGCCTTCCTCGCCCGCTGGGGTGAGGTCAATCATCGGGTCCATACCATTGTTGCGAGTTATGGCGGGTCGATTTCCGCCGAGCACGGCATCGGCCAGCTGAAGCGCGACGAACTGGTTCATTTCAAGAGCCCGGTCGCGCTTGCCCTGATGAAGAAGATCAAGGCCGCCTTCGATCCGGCAGGCATCATGAATCCGGGCAAGACCATCTAAGATCAGCAGCCCCCAGTCGGTCAGTCTTTCTTTACTCCGACTTTCCAGATCCTTACACCCGGTCTCATTCTGATAACCATCTGCCAAATCAGGAAAATTTAACCGAAATAATTAAGCCCGGCGGTAACAAACCACGCCTATTCTCAATCTCAACGAGGCCGGAAAAACGGCCCGAATGACAGGGAGACCGGAACACCGGCTCTCAGGAGAGACAGAGGCGTCAAAAATGATGAACCAAGGGCTTAAGCCAGTATGGGCGGGCCGCGAATTGCGGCTGGATCCATTTCACTTTCCGCAGGTCGTGACCTATGCGACGCGTGATGAGAGAGGTGATATCACCTTTACCATCGATGAACGCGGCGCGGTGATCCGCCGCATCCTGCCATCGAGCGGTCTGCCGATGTCGATCGCTCTACCCGCCCGCGCCTTCCGGGGCGTTACGGCGCGCGCCGTGGAGGACGAATACGGCCAGATCACCGTGACGCTCGAACTGATGCATGCCGATCCGCAGCTTTCCGTGCCGCTTCTGGTCGCCCATGATCTCGATGACGTGGCGGCCGACTGGCGCGCCTGGTCGGCAGCGTTCAATCTGCCGATGATGCTGGTCGAGGAGGACGGCGTCGCCCGTCCGCTGGAAGAAAGCACCGGCCCCGTCGGCGCATCCGCTCCCCAGCCGCGCCGCCAGGGCCAGGAACCCCGCCGCCGCCGCCCCCGCTTCCTCGCCCGCCGCAAGACCGGCAATCTCGGCGTTCGGCTGGTGATTTCCGGCTCGGAGATCATTGCGCGGAAATAGGGTGGGTTCACCTACCGTGCTTTACGGAACACCCCCTCTGCCCTGCCAGCCATCTCCCCCACAAGGGGGGAGATGGCTGGCGCGACTTTCAGTATTTATCCTGCAACATCTGCGATTGGCGGCTAACGCTATGAAAGCGTAATCTCCACCCTTGTGGGGGAGATGCCCGGCAGGGCAGAGGGGGGTGTTGCACCTCGCCTCCAACCCAAAAGCTTACTTCTTCCGTGCCAAAAACGCCGCCACCGCCTCGCGCGCTTCCTGCGAGCCAAGGCGCTCAGCAAAGTGCTTCGCCTCGCGGGCGATCCGCTCGCCGGCTGGTTCATCCGGCGTGCGCAGCAGCGCCTTGGTCAGTTGCATTGCCTGCGGCGGGCGGGCGGCGATCGCCTGTGCCGCTTCCAGCACGGCGGGTTCAAGTCCCGCCGGCTCGACGATGCGGTGGACAAGCCCTGCTTCCTTCGCCGCTTCCGCTGAAAATCCTTCTCCGAGCGCCAGAAGCGCAAAAGCCCTCTGATAACCCATCAGGCGCGGGGCGAGCAGGCTTGAGCCGGCCTCAGGCACCAGCCCGAGATCGACAAAGGGCGTGCGGAACAGGGATTGCGGCGTGGCGAAGGTCAGGTCGCAATGCAGATGGATGGTCGTGCCGATGCCGATGGCCAAACCATCGACGCCGGACACCACGGGCTTTTTCGCCGTAGACAGCGCTTCGAGGAAATCGAGCACTTCATTGCCCATCGTGCCGCCCATCGCGGCGGCCATGAAATCCTGCATGTCATTGCCGGCGGAAAAGGCGCCCGGCTGACCGAAGATGACATGAACCCGGATGACGTCGTCGGCGTCGCCGGTGCGCAACGCCTCTGCCATCGCCGCATACATGGCGCGGGTCAGCGCGTTTTTCTTTTCCGGGCGTGCGATGCGGATGATCTGCACGGCCCCGCTGAGCTCGATTTCGATATGTTGGGACATGATGCCTCTCACGAATCGCGAAGTGCAGCACCGGCGGCGAGGAGGCTGTCTGCCCCGCCGATGACGCGGTGCTTCAGCGCGTTTGTTTCTCTCAGGAGATTTTCCGCATAGAACCGGCACAGCGCGTCGCGCCCGGCATCTTCCTCGGTTAGTGCGCCCTTGGCGAGATATGCGCCACCGGCGGCAAGCCCGAACAGCCTGAGATAAGGCGTCGCGCCGCAAAGCGCCTCCGCCTGTCGGCCATCGGCCAGCGCCTCTTGCAGATAGAGCGTCGCCTCTTCGAGATCGGCGATGGCAAAGGCAAGGCATGTGGCGGTATCGCCCAGTCCTGCACGATTGGAGGCGGCAGTTTCCTCGACGATGGCCCGCAGTTCGGCAATATAGGTCTTCACAGGCTCGCCGTTCCCAAGCGGCAGCTTGCGCTGCACGAGGTCGATGGCCTGGATGCCATTGGTGCCTTCATAGATCGGCGCGATCCGCGCGTCGCGCAGGAGCCGCGCCGCGCCCGTCTCCTCGATGAAGCCCATGCCGCCATGCACCTGGATACCGAGCGAGGCGACATCGACGCCGATATCGGTGGCAAACGCCTTGGCCACCGGCGTCAGAAGGCTGGCACGGTCGGTCCAATGGCGCGCTTCGTCATTTTCGCTGACACGGGCCATGTCGAGCGCATGGGCGCAGGCATAGGCGATTGCGCGGGCGCCTTGCGTCAGCCCCTTCATGGTCAAAAGTGTGCGCTGGATATCGGGATGCTCGATGATCGGGCTCATCGCATCACCCGGCTTCGAGCCAGGTGCGCGGCCTTGGCGCCTCTCGCGGGCGAAGGCCAGCGCCTTCTGGTAGGCGGCTTCCGCCACCGCGACGCCCTGCATGCCTACCAGCAGCCGGGCATTGTTCATCATGGTGAACATGCAGGCGAGGCCGCGATTCTCCTCGCCCACCAGCCAGCCCCTGGCACCTTCACCCGACGTGCCGTCGCCATAGATCATGGTGCAGGTCGGGGAGGCGTGGATGCCGAGCTTGTGCTCTATGCCGGCGCAGAACACGTCGTTGCGCTTGCCCGGCGAGCCATCCGCATTGACCAGAAATTTCGGCACGAGGAAAAGCGATATGCCCTTCGTTCCCGCAGGCGCGTCGGGCAGTCTTGCCAGCACCAGATGGACGATATTGTCCGTCATGTCGTGCTCGCCATAGGTGATGAAGATCTTCTGGCCGAAGAGGCTGTAGGTGCCGTCGCCATTGCGCGTCGCGCGTGCCTTGAGCGCGCCCAGATCGGAACCCGCCTGCGGCTCCGTCAGGTTCATCGTGCCTGTCCACTCGCCGGAAATGAGCTTCGGCAGGTAGAGCTTCTTCAATTCGTCGGATGCATGCTTTTCCAGCGCCTCGACCGCACCCATGGTCAGCATCGGCGCAAGCGCGAAGGCCAGGGAGCCCCCATTCCACATTTCGGACACGGCGACGGAAAGCATCGTCGGCAGCCCCTGGCCGCCATAGGCTTCATCGCCCGTCAGCGCGTTCCAGCCGCCGGCTGCCCAGTCGCGATAGAGTCCCGTCCAGCCCGGCGCGGTGGTGACGTTCCCGTTCTCCAGCGTCGCGCCATGCTTGTCGCCGCTTTCCGCCAGCGGCGCGATTCGCTCGCCGGCAAATTTCGCCGCCTCGTCCAGAATGGCATCGACAAGATCAGCCGAGAGATCGCCGAAGCGCTTTTCCTCAAGCGCTTCGGCGAGTCCCGCGACCTTCAGCGAATGGGCAATGTCCTTGATGGGCGCGCGATACATGAATTCTCCTCCGGGGCGGACCGGGCACCCCTGCTGGGGCGCCGGGTCATTCCTGCCTATGAGGAAATTGCTATCGGCTCATTACGTAAACGTCAATAACGCCGGTGGCCATCCGGGCCGATCAGCCCAGAATATCCGTGGCTTTATGACTTTCATCGACGCCGTTCAGAAGAACGACGCCACCTTCGGAATTGTCGGTGCGCAGATGCAGGATCGCCTGATAGGCGGGGGAGGCATACCAGTTACGGGCGCGCTCCATATCGGGGAAGGCGATAACGACCAGATCGGCGGGCCATACGCCTTCAAGGACGGTCGCTTCGCTGCCGTGAATGATGAAATGTCCGCCAAAAGGCGCCAGTGTGTCATCGATTTTCTGCAGATACGCGACAATTTCGGGGCCCATTTTGACGTTGTGCAGGAGAGCGGCGGCATATGCGGTCATGGTCTTGTTCCTTTGGCTTGGATTGCAACGAGGCCGAATATTCCCGCTGCCGCACGGCAAGTCGATTACATCAGAGGTAATTGGATTTACGCACCGCCATGATAGTTTGGCCCCATGATCCAGACATCGCCCCAAACATCGCCCTCAGTCGGAAATCTCATTCAGTCCTGGCGCAGGATGCGGCGCCAGAGCCAGTTGGACCTCGCATCCGAGGCCGGAATTTCACAGCGGCATCTGAGTTTCGTCGAATCCGGGCGCTCCCAGCCGAGCCGGGAGATGGTGCTGCATCTGGCGGATCATCTTGCCATTCCCATGCGCGAGCGAAACGCGCTGCTGTTTGCCGCCGGCTATGCGCCGGTCTATCGCGAACGCGCTCTGGATGACCGGGAAATGGAAACTGCCATGCAGGCGGTCGATCTGATTCTCCAGGGGCACGAGCCACACCCGGCGCTTGCCGTCGACAGGCATTGGAACCTGATCTCCGCCAACCGAGCCGTGGATTTTCTGCTCCAGGACGTGGATGCGAGATTGCTTTCGCCGCCGGTCAATGTCCTGCGCCTCAGCCTCCATCCGCAAGGGCTGGGCCCCCGGATCGTCAATTATCGCCAATGGCGCGCGCATGTGATCGACCGTCTCATCAGGCAGATGGACCATCTGCCTGATAGCGCCCTGGCGCAGCTTGTCGAGGAAATCAGGTCCTATGCCGTCCCGACGGGCGCGAAGCCCTACAGGGGTGACACGGCGCTTTCCGGCATAGCGGTGCCGTTCATGCTGGCCACGGACAAGGGCACGCTTTCATTTCTCTCCACCACGACCGTCTTCGGCACGGCGGTCGACATCACGCTTTCCGAACTCGTCATCGAATCCTTCTTTCCCGCCGATGGCGAGACAGCGCAAATCATGCGCCAATTCGCAATTCCGCCAGAAGCCTAAGGCAAGCTTCAGTTGCTGGCCTTCTCCCGCGCTACGGCGCGCCAGCCGATATCGGAGCGGCAGAAGCCGCCGGGCCAGTCGATAGCCTTGACCGCCGCATAGGCTTTTGCCTGCGCCTCGGCGACCGTCTTGCCTGTGGCCGTAACGTTGAGTACGCGACCGCCATTGGCGACGAGCGCACCGTCCTTCATCGCCGTGCCCGCGTGGAAGATCTGTACGTCGGGGAGCTTCGCGGTCTCGTCCAGCCCCTTGATCACGCTGCCCTTTTCCGGCGAGGCCGGATAGCCCTTGGCAGCCATCACGACAGTCAGCGCCGGATCGTCGCTCCAGCGGATCGAGACCTGATCGAGCATGCCGTCGGCGGCGGCGTTGAGCAGGAGCAGGAGATCGTCCTTCAGCCGCATCATCAGCACCTGGGTTTCCGGATCCCCGAAGCGGGTGTTGTATTCGATGAGCTTGGGGCCGTCTGAAGTAATCATCAGCCCGGCGAACAGGACGCCGGAGAAGGGAGCGCCGATTTCCGCCATGCCGCGCATGGTCGGCTCGATCAGCTCGCGCATCGTGCGCTCCACCATATCAGGCGTCATGACAGGCGCGGGCGAATAGGCGCCCATGCCGCCGGTGTTGACGCCGGTGTCGCCATCGCCGACCCGCTTGTGGTCCTGCGCGGTGCCGAATGGCAGTGCCGTCCTGCCGTCGCAGATGCAGAAGAAGCTTGCCTCCTCGCCGTCGAGATATTCCTCGACGACGACTTCCGCCCCGGCGGAGCCGAATGCGCCCTCGAAACAGGCATCGACGGCCTCCAGCGCCTCGTCGAGCGTCATGGCGACCACGACGCCCTTGCCGGCTGCAAGCCCGTCAGCCTTGACGACGATGGGCGCGCCTTGCTCGCGGATATAAGCCTTGGCCTTCGGCGCATTGTTGAACCGGCCATAGGCGCCGGTCGGGATATCGAAGCGGGCGCAGAGATCCTTGGTGAAGCCCTTGGAACCTTCAAGCTGCGCCGCCGCCTTTGAGGGGCCGAACACCTTGATACCGGCCGCGCGCAGATCGTCGGCAAGGCCGGCGACAAGCGGCGCTTCGGGGCCAACGACAACGAGATCGATCCCCTTGTCCCGGCAGAATGCAACGACAGCCGCATGATCGGAGACATCGAGCGCGACGCAGGCCGCGACCTCGGCGATTCCCGGATTGCCCGGCGCGCAATAGAGCTGGTCCAGCACCGGCGAGGCGGCGATCTTCCATGCCAGTGCGTGTTCGCGTCCGCCCGAACCGATCAACAGGACTTTCATGGGCTTGCTCCATCTGCGCGAAGAAAGTAAGTGCTTAGAGCCTGTTTGGAAATGGATGATACCGGCCTGCAAATGGCGATTTCCTGTGCTCCGGTGCTCACGTACTTTTTGTACGCTCCGCTCCGGTGCTCGCAAATCACCACTTTCGGCTCGGTCTGATCCGTTTCCAAACAGACTCTTATCACTCAGGTCTCTATGGTCCGCGAGGCGATGGAGCAAGAGCAGCGGCGGTATTTGCCCAGAAAACTAGGCAAAAAGCCGGCCGCAGGAACGGAAACATCATGCCGCAATCCAATCCCAAGTCGGATATCCAATCGCGCGGCGCGCGTGGCCGCGTCATGGACGCGCCCTCCGGCCACTGGGTCTACCGCGCGCTGCCGCAATGGCTGTGGCCCTATGCCCAGCTTGCGCGATGGGACCGGCCGATCGGATGGCAATTGCTGCTCTGGCCATGCTGGTGGTCGGCGGCGCTCGTCGCGGCCGCGGGGGCCAAAACGGGCGGCGATGCATGGTCCGTGCTGCCTTCGCCATGGCATCTCGTCCTGTTTCTCATCGGCGCCATCGCCATGCGCGGCGCCGGCTGCACCTATAATGATCTGGTGGACCAGAATATCGACGACAAGGTGGCCCGAACCCGTTCCAGGCCGCTGCCATCGGGGCAGGTGACGCGCAGGCAGGCGAAGATATTCCTTGTCCTGCAGGCGCTCGTCGGCCTCGCCGTGCTCTTGCAGTTCAATCAGTTTGCGGTCCTGCTCGGCATTGGCTCGCTCGCGATCGTCGCGGCCTATCCTTTCATGAAACGGATTACCAACTGGCCGCAATTCGTTCTGGGACTCGCCTTTTCCTGGGGCGCGCTCATGGGGTGGGCCGCCGACAAGGGCTCCCTGGCTCTTCCGCCGCTCCTGCTCTATGCCGGCTCGATCCTGTGGACCATCGGCTATGACACGATCTATGCCCATCAGGATAAGGAGGACGACGCGCTGGTCGGCGTCCGCTCCACCGCCCGCCTGTTCGGGAGCCGGACCAGGGAAGCCCTGCTCGTGCTCTATGGCGGCGCGCTGGCGCTGTTCGTCGGCGCTTTCGCCACGGCCGAGGTGCCGATGCCGGCCCTAGCCGGTCTGCTCGCCGCTGGCGCGCATATGTATCGCCAGATCACCATGCTCGACATCGACAATCCCGACCAGTGCCTGCGGCTGTTCAAATCGAACAGCACCGTTGGCTGGCTGATCTTCGCGGGGCTGGTGCTTGGCGCGCTCTGGGTGGTGCTGAAGCCGCTGGTGTGATCTGTCTAGACGCCGCGAGGCGTCGCCGTAAAACGGTGCCTGGCAATGGGCAGGAGATGGTCGCGGGTCAGCGGCGCAAGCGGCAAATCGGCTGTGTCAGAAGGATCGACCCAGACGACCTCCTCGATTTCGGCGGAGGGCAAGACGGGCGCTTGTACCCGCATGAAGAACACCTCCGCCTCCACCATGTGCCCCGTTTCATTTGCCGCTTGGGCGATGAACTGTCCGAGATGTTCATGGCCGTCGGGGTCGAGCGTAAGATTGAGCTCCTCCGACAATTCGCGGGCGAGCGCGTCGGTTGCCATCTCGCGCGGCTCGATCTTGCCGCCCGCCTGCATGAATGCTTCCGTTCCCCGCTTTCGCACCAGAAGAACGCGTCCGGCGTCATCGACGATGAGGCCGGCTGCGATCCTGATCACAGGCAAGGCTTCGGCAGGCTGTTCAGTCACGGATAAAGCCTCGCCTTTTCCCATTCGCCCTCCGGCGCGGCGCGGGTGAAGAGCACCCGGTCATGCAGGCGGAAAGGGCGGTCGTGCCAGAACTCGATGGAAACCGGGCGCAGGCGGAAGCCGGACCAGTAGGGTGGACGGGGGATATCGCCTATGGCATGGCGCGCCGAATATTCGGCGACGGCCTTTTCCAGCGCGAAGCGGCTTTCCAGCGGGCGTGATTGTTTCGATGCCCAGGCGCCGATGCGGCTGCCCCGCGGGCGCGACGCGTAATAGATGTCGGCCTCCTCTGCGCTCACTTGCTCCACTGGCCCGCGTATCCGCACCTGTCGCCGCAGCGATTTCCAATGGAAGCACATGGCCGCCTTTTGCGACGCAAGAATCTCGCGACCCTTCTGGCTTTCATAATTTGTGTAAAAGACGAATCCGCTCTCGTCAAAGTCCTTCAAAAGAACCATTCTGACATTCGGCAGGCCATTTTCGTCGACAGTGGCTAGCGCCAGCGCGTTGGGGTCGTTAGGTTCTGATTTCGTTGCGTCCGAAAGCCACTCGGCGAAGAGTTGAAACGGCTGCGAAGCCTGCGTAAAGTCACTGCTTGTTAACTCGGTGTCGCCCATAATCTCGCCTCGTCAGCATCAGAAAAAGGGAAAGGCTTTGGCATTCGAAAATGCGCGCCTCGCCAACATGTCCGCGACCGGCCGTCCTGCCGTTACCCGCTTCGCTCGCCTGGTGGCGGCGGTAGCGTTGTGTGCGCTTGCCGGTTGCGCCATGAAAGGGTTCAGCATCGAGAAGGCCGTTCCCGACTCGACGACCATTACCGGGTCTGTACCAGCCGCGCAACAGGCCGAGACCGACGGCAGCAAGCTCTCCGATCAACTGACGATCCGCAACATCGTATCGGCGCTCGACTTCAGGAAATGGGGAGAGACGCCGATCCCCTGGGCAAATCCCGAAACCGGCAGCCAGGGTACTATCACCACCGTGGCCGAGACCAAATCCGACACCGGGCTTTGCCGCCGTTTCCAGACCTCACGCGAGGCGTTCGACGGCGTATCCATTTATCGCGGCGAGACCTGCCTGGAAAAGGACGGCGCATGGATGCTCAGATCCTTCGCGCCGCTTTGAGCCGCCCCAGCGCCGGCAATCAGATAGCATTCCGGCATAAGCGGCGGATTTTTCGAGGAAAATCTGGAAGTTTAGTCCTGAAATGCGCATATGAATGGCGATTTCAGACAGTTTTCTTCCGCAAAGAGGAACAAGATGCGCGATCCCTATAGCGTGCTGGGCGTCGCCAGGACGGCGAAGCCCGAAGAGATAAAATCGGCATTCCGCAAGCTTGCCAAGAAGTTTCATCCCGATCAGCATCCGGATGATCCGAAGGCGAAGGAGCGTTTTGCCGAGGCAAGCCAAGCCTATGATATTGTCGGCGACAAGGAGCGCCGGGCGCAGTTCGACCGTGGCGAAATCGACGCTGAGGGCAAGCCGGTATTCCAGGGCTTTCCGGGCGGTGGCGGACCCGGTGGGGCCGGCGGCGATCCCTTCGCCGGCTTTGCCCGCGGTGGCCCTGGCGGCCCCGGTGGAATGGGCGGCGGCTTTGAATTTCGTTCAGGCCCCGGAGGACCCAATCAGGGCGGGTTCAGCCAGGGCGGCTTTTCCGGCGCCGAAGATATTTTGAACGAGCTTTTCGGCGGAGGCTTTGGCGCAGCCGGCACCGGCCCGCGCCCGCGGTCCCGCGGAGGACCGGCCAAGGGAGCCGATCTCAACGCCTCCATCGAGATCAATCTCGAACAGGCGGTCGGCGCCGAGAAGGTCGAGGCGATCTTTCCCAATGGCAAGCGGCTGTCGATCAAGCTGCCGAAATATGTCGAGGATGGCCAGACGATCCGGTTGAAGGGGCAGGGCGAGGCGATGCTTGGCGGTGCGCCGGGCGATGCCCTTGTGACGATTCGCTTCAAGCCGCATCAGCGCTTCAAGCTGGAGGGCCGCGACCTGCACCTCGATCTGCCGGTTTCGCTCTCCGACGCCGTTCTGGGCTCACGGATCGAGGTCGAGACGCTTGATGGCCGGATTGCGGTGAAGATACCGCCCTGGTCGAGCTCCGACCGCGTCCTCCGGTTGAAAGGCAAGGGATTGCCTGTGAAGACCGGCGAGCGCGCCGATCTTTTCGTGCATGTGCGGGTGATGCTGCCGGAAGATCACGATCCGGAGCTGGAAGCATTGCTGCAACGGCGCGCGGCCTGATCCGCGCATATTTCATGAACTTTGGCGCGTGTGAAAGATGCGCACGCGCCGGATGTATCAAGTTTTTGATAATTACCGTCTTTTTCAACGCTCTTGCTTGAAGCCCGTGCAACGCTGTGCGATAGGGCACTATGATACCAAAAACAATTTTGACGAGGGTCGGGGTATGACCGCCAAATCTGGTTTGTTGCAGGGAAAACGCGGGCTGATCCTTGGGGTTGCGAACAATCGTTCCATCGCCTGGGGTATCGCCAAGGCCGCGCATGAAGCGGGCGCCGAGCTTGCTTTCACTTATCAGGGCGATGCGCTGAAGAAGCGCGTCGAGCCGCTTGCCGAGGAGCTTGGCGCATTTGTATGCGGCCATTGCGATGTATCCGATGCGGCGACGATCGATGCCGTTTTCGATGCGCTCGAAAAGAAATGGGGCAAGCTCGATTTCGTTGTCCACGCCATCGGCTTTTCCGACAAGGAAGAGTTGACCGGTCGTTATGTCGACACCTCGGAAGCCAATTTCTCCAAGACCATGCTGATCTCGGTCTATTCGCTGACGGCTATCGCCAAGCGCGCCGAAAAGCTGATGACGGATGCCGGTTCGATCCTGACGCTGACCTATTACGGCGCGGAAAAGGTCATGCCGAATTACAATGTCATGGGCGTCGCGAAGGCCGCGCTTGAGGCGAGCGTCAAATATCTTGCCGTCGATCTCGGACCGAAGAATATCCGCGTCAACGCCATCTCCGCCGGGCCGATCAAGACGCTCGCCGCGTCCGGCATCGGCGATTTCCGCTACATCCTGAAGTGGAATGAGTATAACGCGCCGCTGCGCCGCACGGTGACGATCGAGGAAGTGGGCGATGTCGGCCTCTATTTCCTTTCCGACCTCTCGCGGTCGGTGACCGGCGAGGTGCATCATGCCGATTCCGGCTACCATGTGGTCGGAATGAAGGCCGTCGATGCGCCCGATATCTCCGTGGTCAAGGAATAACGGGACAACTCGCAGTGATACGGGAAATCATCTACTTCTCGCGTCACGGCGAGACAGACTGGAACGTGTCGCAGCGCATTCAGGGGCAGGTCGATACGGATATAAACCGGCACGGCCGCATTCAGGCTGATCGCAATGGCGATAAACTGAAAGCCCTGATCGGCAAGGCTCCCGGCTTCGATTTCGTCGCAAGCCCGCTCAAGCGCACATGCGAGACGATGGAGCGCATCCGCACGCGCATGGATCTCGATCCCAAGGCCTACCGCACCGATCCCCAACTGATGGAGGTGAATTTCGGTGATTGGCAGGGCCATATGATCGAGGATATCGCCCGGGAGCGCGACGATCTCGTCCAGGCCCGTGCCCGCGACAAATGGAATTTCGTTCCGCCGGGCGATTCCGCCGAAAGCTATATGATCCTGTCGCGGCGCATAAAGCACTGGTTGGAGCAGGTAAACCAGCCGACTGTCTGCGTCACCCATGGCGGGTGCATACGCACGCTGTTCTATCTCATGGAGCACATGGACGGCCACGAGGCCGCCAATCTGTCTATCCCGCAGGACCGGTTGCTCCGGCTCGAAAACGGCAGGCTGACCTGGATTTAAAGCGCTGTGCGTCCCATTCGACGCGTAAGAGAGCCGGAGAAATCCTACTCGGCTTCCTCGATATTGGTGATGAACCGTTCCTGGCCGACCACATCATATGAGATCGAGATCTTCATGCCCTGGTTGATGGCGCTGTAGTCGAATTCGCCTGGCAATTTGTAGACCTTGCCGTCTTCGAGCACGATCGTATCGTCTTCCTCGTTGATCGAGGTGATCTTGCCTTCGGTGTCGTCGGCCATGGCAACGCTGGAGAAAAGCGACATAAGGACGAAGAGCAGCGTGATGAGAAGGCGCATGTCAGTTGCCTTTCCCTGAAGGAATTGTTGGAGGATAGCTGATCAAGAATAGTCAGCTGATTATGTCAAAACAATTGCCGGAAAAGGCTGAACCCGGGAAATTTTCGAGCCCGCCGCGCCACATATTTGACCGGCGTTCAAAACCTCAATAAAACCCTGACGTCTGCCGTTCGGCCAATGCTGACGCCGGTGGTCGCATTCTCTTTTCCGGATTTTGCCATGTCACACAATACGTTCGGCCATCTGTTCCGCGTCACCACGTGGGGTGAAAGCCATGGGCTGGCGTTGGGCTGCGTCGTCGATGGTTGTCCTCCCGGCATCAGCTTCAGTGAAGCCGAGATCCAGTCCTATCTCGATAAGCGCAAGCCCGGCCAGTCCAAATACACCACCCAGCGCCGCGAGGCTGACCAGGTGCGTGTTCTCTCCGGCGTGCTGCTTCAGGATGACGGCGTGACGATGATATCGACCGGCACGCCGATCTCGATGATGATCGAGAACACCGACCAGCGCTCCAAGGACTATGGCGAGATCGCCCGGCAATATCGCCCCGGCCATGCCGATTACACCTATGACGTCAAATATGGCATTCGCGATTATCGCGGTGGCGGGCGTTCGTCGGCGCGTGAGACGGCGGCGCGGGTCGCGGCAGGCGCTATCGCGCGCAAAATCGTACCCGGCCTCCAGGTGCGTGGCGCGCTCGTCGCGATGGGCATTCACGATATCGACCGTTCGCGCTGGAACTGGAACGAGATCGACAACAACCCGTTCTTCACGCCCGATGCCGGATCCGTCGAGACCTTCGCCACCTATCTCGACGGCTTGCGCAAGGCCGGCTCCTCGGTGGGCGCGATAATCGAGATTGTTGCTGAAGGCGTTCCGGCTGGGTTGGGCGCGCCGATCTATGCCAAGCTCGACCAGGATATCGCCAGCAATCTAATGTCGATCAACGCCGTCAAGGGCGTGGAAATCGGCAATGGTTTCGAAGCGGCGCGCCTGACCGGCGAGGAAAATGCCGACGAAATGCGCATGGGCAATGACGGCAAGCCGCTATTCCTCTCTAATCATGCCGGCGGCATCCTGGGCGGCATCGCCACAGGCGCTCCCGTCGTCGCGCGTTTTGCCGTCAAGCCGACCTCGTCCATCCTGACGCCGCGCCGCTCGGTGGACGCCGACGGCAAGGAGGTCGACGTCACGACCAAAGGCCGCCATGATCCATGCGTCGGCATCCGCGCAGTTCCCATCGGCGAGGCAATGGTCGCCTGCGCCATCGCCGATCATTATCTGAGACATCGCGGCCAGACGGGTCGTACCTGAGGAAAATCCATGAGCTATAACCAGAAACGGGTCGTTGATGCGCTACGCGCGTTCGAGCGTGGCGAGATCGTTGTCGTCATGGATGATGACGGCCGTGAGAACGAAGGCGATCTGATCGTCGCGGCGGTGCATTGCACGCCCGAAAAGATGGCCTTCATCGTTCGCCATACCTCGGGAATCGTTTGCACGCCCATGCCACGCGAGGAGGCGAGGCGCCTCAACCTGACGCCCATGGTGGCCGAAAACGAATCTGCCCACACAACCGCCTTCACCGTCACTGTCGATTACAAGCACGGCACCACGACGGGCATCTCGGCCGACGATCGCACGCTGACCGTGCGAAACCTCGCCAATCCCAATGCCGGCCCGTCCGATTTCGTCCGCCCGGGCCACATCTTCCCGCTGGTTGCGCGGGAAGGCGGCGTGCTGATGCGCTCCGGCCATACCGAGGCGGCAGTCGATCTGTGCAAGCTGGCCGGCCTGCCGCCCATCGGCGTCATTTGCGAGCTGGTCAATGATGACGGTTCCGTCATGCGGGGACCGCAGGTGGATGGCTTTGCCGAAACGCATGGCCTGCATCGGGTGACGGTCGCCGACCTGATCGCCTATCGCCAGCGCAAGGAGACGCTGATCGAAAGGGTGGGCGAGGTCGCCATAGAAACCCCGGCCGGTCCCGCGAAGGCCTATACCTACCAGCTCCCGTGGGAGCCGATGCAGCATGTCGCGTTGGTCTTCGGCGATATACGCGACGGCGAGGACGTGCCTGTCCGTCTCCAGCGCGAGGATGTGCTGGCCGATGTGTTCGGCACGAGCCCCAGTGTGGATACGATCCTCAAGCGCATGGCCGGCGCGAAGCGCGGCATTCTCGTCTATCTGCGCGAGGGCTCGGTCGGCGTCCGCCAGGGGAAAAGCGAAGCTCGCGCCCGCGAAGCCATCACCGGTGACATTGCCGGCGGACGGGAGGACCATGCCGAAGCTCGCGCCCGCGACGATGAATGGCGCCAGATCGGCCTTGGCGCGCAGATCCTCAAGGATCTCGGCATCACCTCGATTCGCCTCCTGTCCTCGCGCGAACGCCACTATGTCGGCCTTGAGGGATTCGGTATTCACATCGTCGAGACCGAAATCCTCTGAGGGGACATATTTCCATGGCCAAACCTCACCGGAGCGCTAATATCCTCTCATGGTGACACGTCTCTACTGGCATCCGATCTACCTTGAGCATCTGACGCCGCCCGGCCATCCCGAGCGGCCGGACCGCCTCCGCGCGCTGCACGGCGCTCTTGAGGGCGATGAATTCTATACGCTGGATCGCGTCGAAGCCCCGATGGGGGGCGAACAGACGATCCACTATGTTCATCCCGAAAGCTTTGCCGAACGAATCAGGGCTGAAATCCCTGAGGAAATCGACGAGGACGACCGCGAAAAGGGGCGACCCCAGCCATTGGCGCGGGTCGACAGCGATACTGTAGTCAGCCCGAAGAGCTGGGAAGCGGCATTGACCGCCATCGGCGCAGCGAATGCCGCCGTCGATGCGGTTTTCACAGGGCAGGCCGACAATGTCTTCGTCGCCTCGCGACCGCCCGGCCACCATGCCGAGCGCGACCGGGCCATGGGCTTCTGCCTCTTCAACAACGCCGCCATCGCCGCCCGCCACGCGCAACGCAAGCATGGCGCGGAACGCGTCGCCATCGTCGATTGGGACGTGCATCACGGCAACGGCACGCAGGATATCTTCCAGGCCGATCCGACCGTCCTCTATTGCTCGACGCACCAGATGCCGCTTTTTCCCGGCACCGGCGCGAAGGATGAGACCGGCGTCGGCAATATCGTCAACGCGCCGCTGTCGGCGAATACCGGCAGCCGCGAGTTCCGCGAGGCTTTCACCAGCCGCGTGTTGCCGGCCCTCGATGAATTCCGGCCCGATTTGATCATTATCTCCGCAGGCTTCGACGCACATCATCGCGATCCCCTGGCCGAGATCAATCTCGACGAAGGCGACTTCGACTGGGCGACGGGCAAGCTGATGGACCGAGCCGAGCGCTTCTCGGGAAACCGTCTCGTCAGCATTCTCGAGGGCGGATATGATCTTCAGGGCTTGTCTGGGTCCGCCGCAGCGCATATTACGCGGCTGATGAAAGGATGAAACATGGTCGACGATAACGTCAATGCCGACATCGCCGCGATGAGTTTCGAACAGGCGCTCGATCAACTCGAACAGATCGTGGAACATCTGGAACGGGGCGACGTGCCGCTCGAACATTCGATCCGCATCTATGAGCGCGGCGAAGCCTTGAAGAAGCACTGCGACACGCTTCTGAAGGCTGCCGAGGACAAGGTCGAGAAGATCAGGCTCGGCCGAGACGGCCAGCCAGTGGGCACCGAGCCGCTCGACCCGGATTGATCCGGGTCCGCACTGCTTCTATCGAGGAAGCCTTTCAGGCTGATCTATCTCCACCGCTCCCTCATCTGCTCATATATCGGATGGAAAAAGTCGGTGAAGAAATAGGGCCCTGCGCCCCATACCAGCGTCCAGGCGGCTGCGCCAACCATATTGGCGGCGAGGAAGTGCAGCCAGGGCATGTGCATCGATCCGGCGATGATTCCGTTCAACTGGCGCAGCACGGCAATGAACCGTGCGCCGGCGACCATGTAGATACCCCTGCGACGAAAAACGCCCTCGAATTTCTTGAGCCTTTCCGGTGTCAGGCGGACCAGATATCCGTAGCGTTCGATCAGTCTGGCCCCGCCGAAATGGCCGATGAGATAGCCGGTACTGTCGCCGAGCACCGCGCCGCAGAAAACAGCGATCAGCATATGATAGAGATTGAGATCGCCGTGAAGAGCCAGAAGCGAGGCGGCGATCAGCCCGCTTTCGCCGGGTACCGGCGCGCCGAGCGATTCAAAATAGATGATGAAGAAAAGCGCGATCGAACCATAGGCCGCAATATACGGCTCTATCATATGCATGCTCTGATCTCCGCCTGAACTTTACTTATGCCTTACTTTAGAAAAACCCTATGCGCTCATGACAAGCGCATAGGGTTATATAAGCACGTCAGAAATCGGGAATGGGGATTATCCGATGCTGCTGCGTCCCGTGACGGTATGGTAGATCCAAAGCACCGCTACGGAGCCGATGACCGCGACGATCAGGCTGTAGATGTTAAAGCCGGTAACGCCGGTAGCACCGAAGAGGCTGAACACCAGTCCTCCTACGATCGCGCCGAAAACACCGAGAGCAATGTCGAGGAACATGCCCTGGCCGCTCTTGTTGACTATTTTGCTTCCGATAAATCCAGCAATCAGACCAAGTAGAATCCAGCTAAAGAAACCCATGGAAATTCTCTCCAATGAACACATTAAATATATTTTCATACTGCAAGATGATTCGCAAGAAGACCTGCTTGCTAAATATAATTTACTGGGGGACTATCGGGGTGTGAATGGATATTTGGTTTAAATAGCCTTTATAAGGAGACGTTCTGATGGGAATATTAGATGATGCATCGGGCCAGGCGGTCCCTGGCGGCAGTATCGCGAAGCCTCTGATGATCGCCCTTGGCGCGCTTCTCGTTGGCAAGATGCTGAGCGGCGGAAGCAGCCCAAGCGCCGCTCCTGCGTCCGCACCGGGTGCTCAGGATGCAAGTCAGGGTGGTTTGGGCGGTCTCTTGGACAAGCTGAGCAGTGCCGGTCACAGCGATAAGGTGAGTTCCTGGGTTGGCCAGGGCCCCAACACGCCTATCCAGCCGTCGCAACTCGGCAGTGCGCTGGGTCCGCAGACCGTCAGCGACCTTGCCCAGAAAACGGGCATGGCAGAACCGGACCTCCTGTCGCAATTGTCCCAGGCGCTTCCGGGTGTCGTCGACAAGCTGACCGCGAACGGTCAGATGCCGAGCGCGCAGGACTTGTCCAAGATGTTCCGGAGCTAACCGGCTCCGCAGAAACCGCGATGCCCCCTCTGTCTTGCCGACAGAGGGGGCATCGCGATTCCATTTGAAATATGAAACGCTCCGGATTTGCTCCGGGGGCGATTGTTCGACGGCAATGCTCAGGCAGCATTTGCTGTGGATTTCACTTATGCGCGATAAAGCAAGGGTTCTCCTCCACGCAGCGCTTTTCTTCCTGATCTACCATCAGGGCTCCCTCTACCTCGCGAAATACCTTCCCCTGCCTGATCCGCAACTCTTCCAGTATCTCGATAGCCTCACCGGCTATCCTCATTTAGCGCATCGTATCGCGTTATGGGTGTTCGCCCTGATGCTCTACGCTCTTTTCACCGTCTTCTGGGACCGCGAGAACTGGAAGCAGGCTTTGTTTGTGCGCGATTCCTGGAAAGGGTTGCTCAAAGGCGCCGCGTTCACCCTGATGATGGTCATGGGCGTTCTGCTTGTCTTTCAATTGACCGGCCTCATGAGGGTTGAAGGATTCATCGCGGACCGGGCGCGCATAGCGGCTCTTCTCTTCGCCTGGGTCGTCGCGCAGATATTCAATGCTTTGCAGGAGGAGCTTGTCTTTCGTGGCTATCTCCTGCGGCGGCTGGCGACTCAGTTCAACCCGCATCTCTGCGCTATCCTGGTTTCGCTCCTGTTCGGATTGGGGCATCTTGCCCAATATCAATTCGCTGGTTTCCTTTTCGCGACGTCATCCGGCCTTTGCTTCGCCTATGTCTATCTGCACTACAGGAACATCTATGTCCCGATTGGCATGCATGGAGTGTGGGATATCTGCTCCCACACGATCCTCAACGGAAAGATATTCATCACTGCAACCGGAGTGCCGACAAACCTCATGGGGATGAGCGATCGAACCTCTTATTACGCGGTCGCCATCGCCGCTCAGCTTCTCTTTCTGGGCGTGTTTTTTGTCTGGGAGCGCCTGTGGCGTCCGCAAGAACTGGAGTTGAAGCAACAATCGCTCTGATCGCGCCTCTGGCGTTTTCCCCCTCGCGCGGTAAGATCGCCGATTATGGGCCGCAATCACGCCCAATCCGGACAAGTGGATAAGTATATGAGCTTTTTCCCCGGCAGGGACCCTGATCCAGGCGATCCTCACGCCGTCGATTCGATCGAAACATTGGTCATCCCGCGGACGAGCGATATCGGCGGGCTCGAAGTTCGCCGCGCCTTGCCGACTGCGAAGCGCCGGCTGGTCGGGCCGTTCATCTTCTTCGATCGTATGGGGCCGGCGCTTCTGCGGGCGGGCGAGGCGATTGACGTGAAGCCGCATCCGCATATCGGCCTTTCGACCGTCACCTACCTCTTTGATGGCAGGATACGTCACCGCGACAGCCTCGGCACAGAAATGGTGATCGAGCCGGGCGACGTCAATCTGATGACCGCAGGGCGCGGCATCGTGCATTCGGAGCGCTCGCCGCAGGAAATGCGCGGCAATCCCCAGTCGATATCGGGCCTGCAGACATGGCTTGCCTTGCCGGACGCGCTCGAGGAGATGGCGCCGGCTTTCGCCAATACGGCTGCGGCGGCGCTTCCGGTCATTCGCGACAGGAATTTCGAGGCGCGGGTCGTTATCGGCTCGCTCCACGGGGCGGGCTCGCCTGTCACGCAATATAGCGAGACCCTTTATGCCGATATCAGGATCAACCCCGGCGGTCATTTCCCGATTCCCGCCACTGCCGAAGAACGCGCCATCTATATTCTCGACGGCGCGGTCGTGATATCGGGCGAGACCTTCCCCGCCGACCGGCTTCTGGCTTTCCGCCAGGGGGACGAGATCGTCGTTTCCGCCGCGCAAAGCGCGTCCGGGCGCGGAGCGCACATCATGCTGTTCGGCGGCGCGGCCCTTTCCTCCAGACGCTATATCTGGTGGAACTTCGTCTCCTCCTCGAAGGAGCGGATCGAGCAGGCGAAGGAGGAGTGGCGCACCGGCCGCTTCGATATCGTGCCGGGCGACGATAAGGAGTTCGTGCCGCTGCCGCAGGGATAAAGCGGTGTCCTTCATCCCGCGCAGCGGGCAAAACGGTTTAACTTGCGCGGAAAATGCTCTACGGCTTTCAACTTGCGGTGCGACAGCGATTGCATTACCCCACGAAGATCATGAACAGGGCATCATGAGGAGACCAGATTGACGACGAGACCCGTGACGCCGCTGCTTGACCGTGCGCCGACTCCGGCCGAATTGCGCAAGCTGCCCGAAGCCGATCTGCCGCAACTGGCCGCCGAACTGCGCGCCGAACTGATCGACGCGGTATCGATCACCGGCGGGCATCTCGGCGCAGGGCTCGGCGTGGTCGAACTCACCGTCGCGCTCCATCATGTCTTCGATACGCCGCATGACCGCATCATCTGGGATGTCGGCCACCAGGCCTATCCGCACAAGATTCTCACCGGACGGCGCGACCGCATCCGCACGCTGAGGCAGGAGGGCGGACTTTCCGGCTTCACCAAGCGCTCGGAAAGCGAATATGACCCCTTCGGCGCGGCGCATTCCTCCACCTCGATTTCCTCCGGCCTCGGCATGGCGGTGGCGAGCGATCTTTCCGGCATAAAGCGCAATGTCGTTTCCGTCATCGGCGATGGTGCGATGTCGGCGGGCATGGCCTATGAAGCCATGAACAATGCCGGCGCGCTCGATGCGCGGCTGATCGTCATCCTCAACGACAACGATATGTCGATCGCGCCGCCGACCGGCGCGATGAGCGCCTATCTCGCGCGCCTCGTTTCCGGCCCGACCTATCGCAGCCTGCGTGAGACGGCAAAGCAGCTCACCCGCCGCCTGCCGAAATTCCTCCAGGAAAAAGCGCGGCTTTCGGAGGAATATGCGCGCGGCTTCTGGACGGGCGGAACGCTTTTTGAGGAACTGGGCTTCTATTATGTCGGTCCGATCGACGGACATAATCTCGAACATTTGCTGCCGGTATTGAAGAATGTCCGCGACACGATCGACGGCCCGGTGCTGATCCATGTCGTGACCCAAAAGGGCAAGGGCTACCCGCCGGCGGAAGCCGCCGCCGACAAATATCACGGCGTCAACAAGTTCGACGTGATCACCGGCGCGCAGGCCAAGGCCCCGGCCAATGCGCCGGCCTATACCAAGGTCTTCGCGACGAGCCTCATCGAGGAGGCCCGCCATGACGACCGCATTGTCGCGGTCACGGCGGCGATGCCCGGCGGCACCGGCCTCGATCTCTTCGGCGAGGTCTTCCCGGAGCGCACCTTCGATGTCGGCATCGCCGAACAGCACGCCGTCACCTTTGCGGCCGGGCTGGCAAGCGAGGGACTGAAGCCCTTTGCCGCGATCTATTCGACCTTCCTTCAGCGCGGTTACGATCAAATCGTCCATGACGTGTCGCTGCAGAACCTGGCGGTTCGTTTCCCTATCGACCGGGCAGGGCTGGTCGGCGCCGATGGCGCGACCCATGCCGGCTCGTTCGATACCGGTTTCCTCGCCGCATTGCCGGGCTTCGTGGTGATGGCCGCCTCGGATGAGGCGGAGCTGCGCCACATGGTGCGCACCGCGGCCGAATATGACGAAGGGCCGATCTCGTTTCGTTATCCGCGCGGCGAGGGCGTCGGCGTCGAGATGCCGGAGCGGGGCGAGGTACTTGCCATCGGCAAGGGCCGCATCGTCAGGGAAGGCAGCAAGATCGCGCTGCTTTCCTTCGGCACGCGCTTGGCCGAATGTCTCGCCGCCGCCGAGGAACTGGACGCCGCGGGCTTATCCACCACGGTCGCGGATGCGCGCTTCGCCAAGCCGCTCGACGAGGACCTGATCCGCCGCCTGGCGCGTGATCATGAAGTGCTGGTGACAGTGGAGGAGGGGGCGATCGGCGGCTTTGCCTCCCATGTCCTGCATTTCTTGGCCCATGACGGCCTGCTTGATGGTGGCCTGCGTGTGCGGCCGCTGACCTTGCCGGATGTCTATATCGACCATGCCAAGCCGGAGGCGATGTATAGGCGCGCCGGGCTGGACAGTGCAGGGATCGTGCATGCGGTCTTCGCAGCGCTCGGTCAGGAGGAGATCGCCTCGCCGTCAAGGGCGTGAAAATTATACGAAGGAGGAGAAGATCATGAAGATCGTGACTAGCTTGAGTTTCCAGGGCCAGTGCCGCGAGGCGTTTGAATTCTATGCCAAGGTCCTGGGCGGAAAGATCACCGCAGCCTTTCCCTATGGCGATGCGCCTCCCGGCATGCCGATCACCGACGAGAAGTACAAGACCTGGCTGATGCATTGCTGGCTCGAGGTTGGCGACCAGGCGCTGATGGGTGCCGACATGGATGCCGGATGGGCTCCCAACATTGACAAGCCCAAGAACGGCTTCGACGTCACCTTGCACACAGAGGACAAGGCCGAGGCCCAGCGCTGGTTCGACCAATTGTCTGAGGGCGGCAAGACGGTCATGCCGTTCGGCGAGACCTTCTGGTCGCCCGGCTTCGGCTCGCTCGTCGACAAATTCGGCGTCCCCTGGATGATCAACGTCATTCCATCGGCTGACTGGAAGCCGTCGCAGGGCTGATCCAGACCTACGACCCTACCCTGAGTCGACGGGCTTATCATCATGGGCGTGACGATCCTCGCTTGCGCTTGGTCTTCTGCTCCGCCATGTAAGGCGTGATGCAGGATGATTTTAAACCAGATGCGGCGGGAAGCCGTCTCCGCCTCGACCAGCTTCTCGTCGATCGCGGGTTTTTCGCCACGCGCTCTCGGGCGCGGGATGCCGTCGCGCGCGGTACCGTTCAGGTCGATGGCAAGCCCGTAGCAAAGCCTGGCATGCCTGTCGCCGCCGATGCGCGCATAATGGTCGATGACCCGGCAAGCGCCTATGTCTCGCGCGCCGCACTCAAGCTGATCGCCGGGCTCGATCATTTCGCAATCGATGCGGCCGGGCGCACGGCGCTCGATATCGGCGCCTCAACCGGCGGCTTCACGCAGGTCCTGCTTGAACGCGGCGCGATGCATGTCATTGCGGTCGATGTCGGGCATGATCAATTGCATGACAGCCTGCGTAACGATCCGCGCGTCACCAATCATGAAGGTCTCAACGCGCGAACGCTCGATGCAAACCATCTCGACGGCCGCAAGGTCGATCTCGTCGTGTCGGATGTGAGCTTCATCTCGCTCAAGCTGGCGCTGCCTCCCGCGCTGGCGTTTGCCGAACCGGGCAGCCAGTGTGTCCTGCTGGTCAAGCCGCAGTTCGAGGCCGGGCGTGAGGCGATAGGCAAGGGCGGCCTGCTGCGCGATCCCTCGAAAGCCGGGCACGTGGTCGACGATCTGGCCGCATGGCTTGCCGGCGAGCCCGGATGGCGGGTGCTTGGCCTATGTCCATCGCCCATCGAAGGCGGCGACGGCAACCGCGAATATCTTCTGGCAGGAATCAAAGACCGATGACGACACGCGTAACAATAGACACGATGGGCGCGGGCGGCGATGGCGTCGCCATGACGTCCGAAGGACAGGTCTTCGTGCCGTTCACCCTGCCGGGCGAAGTGGCCAATATCGCCCGCGAGAAAAGCCGCGGTACGCTGATGGCGCTCATCGAAGCCTCGCCCGAGCGCATCGACCCCGCCTGCCGCCATTTCGAGGCGTGTGGAGGCTGCGCGCTTCAACATTGGCAGGAGAACTCCTATGGCGACTGGAAGCGCGGCCTTGTTGCCGATGCGCTGGCAGGGCGGCGGCTGAACTTCACGCTGGAGCCGCTCGTACCCTGCGCGCCGCATACGCGCCGCCGGGCTGTCTTCGCCGTGCGCCGCACCGAGCAGGGCGTCCTTTTTGGTTTTCACCGTCATCAAAGCCACGAGATCATCGATATTCATGAATGCGTGGTGACGGTGCCGGCCATCGTCGAACGGCTTGCCGACCTGCGCCAACTCGCGGCATTGCTTGCGCAGGGCACAAAACCCTTCAAACTGACGGTCACGGCGACCGCTTCCGGCCTCGATATCGCTGCCGTGGGTTGCGGATTGCCCGAGACGGCCAAGCGCCGCACGCTGACTACGTTCATGCTGGAAAAAAGTTTCGCGCGGCTTACATGCGAAGGTGAAATCATCATCGAGCCGAGAAAGCCGCTCATCCATTTCGGCAAGGTCGCCGTTCAGGCGCCTCCGGGTGGCTTTCTTCAGGCCACCGCCGAGGCGGAGGAAGCGATGTCGGCGTTGGTGATGGGCCATCTCGCCAAGACCAAACGCGCCGCCGATCTCTTTTGTGGAACCGGTACGTTCACGTTCCGCATGGCGGAGAAGATGGCCGTCCATGCGGTCGAAACCGATGCAGCGGCGCTCGCCGCACTCGATCACGCCGCACGCAACACGCAAGGGCTGAAGCCGATCACCACCGAGCGGCGCGACCTCTTCCGCCGTCCGTTGATGATGAAGGAGCTTGCCCGCTTCGACGGCGTCGTTTTCGATCCACCGCGCGCCGGCGCCGAGGCGCAGGCGAAGGAAATCGCCAAATCGAATGTCGCGAAAGTCGCCGCCATTTCCTGCAGCCCGGTAACGCTCGCCCGCGATCTGGCCATTCTCACAGACGGCGGCTACCGCATCGACCGGGTGATCCCGATCGATCAGTTCCTCTGGTCCTCGCATGTCGAGGCCGTGGCGCTGTTGTCCAAGGGACGGTAGGATTACAGACAGAAATTTCTGTCTGTAATCTATGCCGGTCGTCATGGGTTATATGTAAAATCCAATTTCATATATAACCGGATTCTCTCCCTAAACCGCCGTGCCGCCCACAGTTATCTGGTCCATGCGCAGATGCGGCTGGCCGACGCCGACGGGGACCCATTGGCCGCCCTTGCCGCAATTGCCGGTGCCGGTGTCGAGCTTCATGTCGTTGCCGATCATCGAAACGCGGTGCATGGCGTCGGGGCCGTTGCCGATCAGCATCGCGCCTTTCAGCGGCGCGCCAATCTTGCCGTTCTCGATCATGTAGGCCTCGGTGCAGCCGAAGACGAATTTGCCCGAGGTGATATCGACCTGTCCGCCGCCGAAGGAAACGGCGTAGATGCCCTTCTTGACGGAAGCGATAATCTCTTCAGGCGTCTTGTCGCCGCCGAGCATATAGGTGTTGGTCATGCGCGGCATCGGCACATGGGCATAGGATTCGCGCCGTCCGTTGCCGGTGGGCTTCATGCCCATGAGCCGGGCGTTCTGCCGGTCCTGCATATAGCCGACCAGCTTGCCGTCCTCGATCAGCACCGTGTGGTTGGTCGGCGTGCCCTCGTCATCGACCGTCAGCGATCCGCGCCGCTCCGCAAGCGTCCCGTCATCCACCACGGTAACGCCCTTGGCCGCGACCTGTGTTCCCAGAAGCCCGGCGAAGGCGGACGTCTTCTTGCGGTTGAAATCACCCTCCAGCCCATGGCCCACTGCTTCGTGCAGCATGACGCCGGGCCAGCCATTGGAAAGGACGATGTCGAAGGTGCCGGCAGGGGCGGGGATGGCCTCCAGATTGACCAGCGCCTGGCGCAGCGCCTCGTCGGCGGCATGATGCCAGCTGTCGCTGGCGATGAACTCGCCGAAGCCCTTGCGCCCGCCCATGCTGTAGGAGCCGGATTCCTGGCGGTCGCCATCGCCTGCCACTACGGAAACCGCCAGCCGGACCAGCGGACGGATGTCGCGGACGAAGTGGCCGTCGGCGCGCAATATCTCGACATGCTGCCATGACCCGCCGAGCGAGACCGATACCTGCCGGACCTTCGGATCCTTGGCGCGCAGATAGGCGTCGATCTCCTGCAGGAGCTTCACCTTGGCTTCGAAGCCGGGACTGCCGAGCGGGTTCTCATCGCCGTAAAGGCTGCGATTGGTACCGGGAGGAGGGGCGGCATAGACGCCGGAATGCCCTGTCGCGACGGCTGAGGCGGCATCCGCCGCCCGCTTCAGGCTGGCGAGCGAGAGTTCGCCCGCATGCGCATAGCCGACAGCTTCGCCGGCGACCGCGCGCAAGCCAAATCCCTGTTCCTGGTTGAACGAGCCTGTCTTCAGCCGCCCATTGTCAAAAACGAGCGATTCGGCTTCGCGATATTCGACGAAAAGCTCGCCGTCATCACTGCCCCTGAGGCTTGCCGCCACCGTCTTCTGGATATCGTCTTGGCTGACGTCGAAACTGTCGATCAGGCTTTTCATGGGTCATCATCCGGTTATGGCGTTCCCCGGATGTAGGATGCCGGGTGCGTTGCGGCAACCTGTTTGTCGTGCTGCCCTAGGGCAGCTTGTCGAAGCCTTCGCCGAAACCATTCAGCTCGACGGGAATGCCGATGCCTTCCTCCGGCGTCTGGAAGACGATGAAAGTAGCGGATTTGCCGGTGCGCAGCGTCTGGATCAGCTGATCCTCGAGGATCACTTCCGCATAGCAGCCATCTTCGAAGCAGCGCACGAAATAGGCGCGGCCGATATCCTTGCCATCGACATTGAGCCCGAGCCCGTTGGGCAGGAGCACGCCGAGCGGCGCGAGCACGCGCAGGATACGGGCCTTGTTGTCAGCCGTCTTCAGGACGACCACCGACAGCCCAAGCTCCGGACGGTCGGCTGCGACGACATTCTGGATCAGCGCGCATTGCTCGGTCTTCGCGCCGGCAGGCGTGTCGCACAGGATGGACCAGGCGCCGTGCTGCGAGCGCATGGTGCCCTTCTGCTGCGGAGTCGTCGCTTGCTGCTGCTGATTCTGCTGGGCAAAAGCGGGAGCCGGCGCCATCGTTGCGACGAGCGAAGCAGTCGCCAGGACGCCGGAGGCGAGAATTCCGGAAAAACGTGCCGCGAAACGCAGGACAGGGGTGCGAAAGGTCATAAAAGCTCCAGATCGAATCATACGAGACGTTAACGCGCTGTGCGAGGGATGAAAAGGACACAAACTCACCGGTCGGCTCCATTATTCCCGCGCAAACCTGCAGGCAGTCATAGCGACGAACTGTCGGTTCTCGTGCCGGGAAAACATGGCTGGATTATGGGTGTTCCAGGAGCTCTTTGCCGGTTCGCTGCGGCATTCCCGGCGTTTTGACGTATGGAGTTGCAGAATCTGCGAAAAGCACCATGATCGCGCTGTTTCGGTCTTCACTGCCTTGACGCATATCAAACGCGCAAAAATGCCGCACGGGATCATGTTCGCCTTCCTTGCGGTGTAGGATAATGTGTGGTTTGAACACGAACGACGAACCGGGCCGGTTGATGGCGCCCGGCAAAACGACATGGAAGCAAGGCCTGCAATCGGGAGATTTCTAGGTGAATAAGAACATTGTCACGACGATGGGTGCTTTGGGTAGCGCTCTCGCGGTGCTGTTTGCCAGCGCGGCCGCTCATGCGGACCAGCCCAAACCTTGGGAAATGAGATTTCAGGACGCCGCAACCGGCATTGCCCAGCAGATCCACTGGTTCGAGCGCTATACGCTCTGGTTCATCGTCCCGGTCACTGCCCTGGTTCTCTTGCTGTTGCTCTGGATCGTTGCGAGATACCGGGCAAGCGCCAATCCCGAGCCGTCCAAGACCAGCCACAACACCCTGATCGAGGTGATCTGGACGGTCGCTCCGGTCATTGTCCTTCTGTTCCTGGCCATCCCGTCGTTTCAGCTTCTCACGGCCCAGTATTCGCCTGATGAAGCCGGCCTTACCGTGAAGGCGACAGGTTATCAGTGGTATTGGGGCTACGAATATCAGGTCGATAACCCGGTCAGCTTTGATTCGCTCCTGCTGCAGGACGGCGATCGCGCCGCCGCCGGCAAGGAAGATCGCGCCGTCTATCCCCGCCTTCTCGCTGTGGATAACGAAGTCGTCGTTCCCTTGAATACGACTGTCCGGCTTCTGGTGACCGGCGCCGACGTGATCCATTCCTGGGCGATGCCGGCTTTCGGCGTCAAGATGGACGCCGTTCCCGGCCGCATCAACGAGACCTGGTTCAAGGCCGACAAGCCGGGCCTTTACTATGGCCAGTGCTCGGAGCTCTGCGGCAAGGATCATGCCTTCATGCCGATCGCAGTGCGTGTCGTCGCGCAGGACCAGTATGACAGCTGGCTCGCGGCTGCCCGCACCGACCTTCAGGGCGCCAACAAGGCGTTGACGGCCTCCATCGAGGCTACCAAGAACATGGCGGTGGCCGGAAACTGATCCGGCCCCATATTACGCCCATATTACGTTTGAGAAACGGGAGCGATCTCATGGCAGGCACTGCTGCTCACGAAGCCCATGACGACCACAAGCCGCAAGGCTGGGTCCGTTGGGTCTATTCGACCAACCACAAGGATATCGGCACGCTCTACCTGATCTTCGCGATCATCGCGGGTATCATCGGCGGCGCGTTGTCGATTGCGATGCGCGCTGAGCTCCAGGAGCCGGGGATCCAGATCTTCCACGGTCTTGCCTCCATGGTCTATGGCGTCGAGGGCGATTCGGCGCTCGATGCCGGCAAGCACATGTATAATGTGTTCACCACGGCCCATGCTCTGGTCATGATCTTCTTCATGGTCATGCCCGCCATGATCGGCGGCTTCGCCAACTGGATGATCCCGCTGATGATCGGCGCGCCCGACATGGCGTTCCCGCGCATGAACAACGTCTCGTTCTGGCTGCTGCCGCCTGCGCTGATTCTGCTCCTCATCTCGATGTTCGTGCCGGGCCCCGCCGGCGCGTGGGGATCTGGCGGTGGCTGGACGATCTATCCGCCGCTCTCGACCTCGGGCCAGCCCGGTCCGGCGATGGATTTCGTCATCCTGTCGCTGCACATTGCGGGCGCCTCGTCGATCCTGGGTGCGATCAACTTCATCACCACCATCCTGAACATGCGCGCGCCCGGCATGACGCTGCACAAGATGCCGCTCTTTGCGTGGGCTGTGCTGATCACCGCATTCCTGCTGCTGCTCTCGCTGCCGGTCCTGGCTGGCGGTATCACCATGCTTCTGACCGACCGCAATTTCGGCACGAGCTTCTTCGCGCCTGATGGCGGCGGCGATCCGATCCTGTTCCAGCATCTGTTCTGGTTCTTCGGTCACCCCGAAGTGTACATTCTCATCCTGCCCGGCTTCGGCATCGTCAGCCACATCGTGTCGACCTTCTCGCGCAAGCCGATCTTCGGCTATCTCGGCATGGCCTACGCCATGGTCGCGATCGGCGTCGTCGGCTTCATCGTTTGGGCCCACCACATGTACACGGTTGGCCTGTCGCTCGACACGCAGCGCTACTTCGTCTTCGCGACGATGGTCATTGCGGTGCCGACCGGCGTGAAGATCTTCTCCTGGATCGCCACCATGTGGGGCGGCTCGATCTCGTTCCATACCCCGATGTTGTGGGCGATCGGTTTCATCTTCCTGTTCACTGTCGGCGGCGTGACGGGCGTCCAGCTCGCCAATGCCGGTCTCGACCGCGCCTTGCACGACACCTATTATGTCGTCGCGCACTTCCACTACGTGCTGTCGCTCGGCGCCGTCTTCGCGATCTTTGCCGGCTGGTACTACTGGTTCCCGAAGATGACCGGCTACATGTACAACGAGTTCATTGGAAAGCTGCATTTCTGGATCACCTTCATCGGCGTGAATCTGGTTTTCTTCCCGCAGCATTTCCTCGGGCTCTCCGGCATGCCGCGCCGCTACATCGATTATCCCGATGCATTCGCCGGCTGGAACCTGGTATCGTCCTATGGTTCCTATATCTCCGGTTTCGCAGTCCTGATCTTCCTCTACGGCGTGTTCGAAGCTTTCGCCAAGAAGCGTGAAGCGGGTGCCAATCCGTGGGGCGAGGGTGCAACCACTCTGGAATGGCAGCTTTCGTCGCCGCCACCGTTCCACCAGTGGGAACAACTGCCCCGTATCAGGTAAGATCAGGTAATATGAAATGGTCCGGGCTGCCAGGTGCGGCCCGGACCGGTCCATCCCACAACGGGCTGGCAATGGAAAAAGGCAAGATTTAAGTTCGATGTCTCTTGTTGAGCAAAACAGGGTTCCCGACAATGGCGGCCGCCTCTCCGAGGCGGTGGCGTCGGATTATCTCGCGCTTCTCAAGCCGCGGGTCATGTCGCTTGTCGTCTTCACCGGCTTCGTCGGGCTCTTCGTCGCGCCGGGACACATGAACCCGGTCCTGGCCGGTATCGCCATCCTGTGCATCGCCGTCGGCGCCGGTGCGTCGGGCGCGCTCAACATGTGGTACGACGCCGATATCGACGCCATCATGAAGCGGACCCGTAACCGCCCGATACCGGCGGGTATCATCTCGCGCGAGGAGGTCCTGGTTTTCGGCCTCGTCCTCTCCGCCTTTTCGGTGATGACGCTCGGCCTGCTCGTCAACTGGCTTTCCGCCGCACTTCTGGCCTTCACAATCTTCTTCTACGTCGTCATCTATACGATGTGGCTGAAGCGCTCCACGCCGCAGAACATTGTCATCGGCGGCGCAGCAGGCGCATTCCCGCCCATGATCGGCTGGGCCGCAGCGACGGGAATGGTCAGCTGGGAAAGCGTCGTTCTCTTCCTCATCATCTTCCTGTGGACGCCGCCGCATTTCTGGGCGCTCTCGCTCTTCACGACGAACGACTATGCCGCCGCCCGGGTGCCGATGATGCCGAATGTGCGCGGCGAAGCGTCGACCAAGCTGCAGATCCTGATCTATACGCTGATCGTTGCGCCCGTCGGCGTGCTGCCATGGGCGATGGGTTTTGCCGGACCGGTCTATTGCGCTATATCTGCGGTACTGGGCCTGGTTTTCGTCATGCATGCCTGGAAACTGTGGCGCGCGCCGGCAGGCGAAGCGACGCTGAAGCGGGCGCGGGCGATGTTCGGATTTTCCCTTCTTTATCTCTTCAGCCTGTTCGCGGTTCTCCTCCTGGAGACGCTCGCGAACAAGGCAATGCTTTGGATTGGCGCATGAGTATGGCGAACACAGACAAAGAGCTGGAGATGGTCAGCCAGAGCGAAAAACAGAAAAAGGCGCAGCGCAGCCGCTCCGTCGCGCTTGGGATCGCGCTCGCGCTTTTCGTCCTGCTGGTCTATATCGGTACCTGGGCAAAGCTCGGCGCCAATATACTGAGCCGACCGCTGTGAGGACGTCATGACGGAAGAGAATCAGACGGTATCCACGAGTACCCCCGACAAAAAGCAGCGTTCCAACCGCGTTGTCGCCACCGCATGCATCACTTTCTTTGCAGCGATGGTCGGCGCGGCCTATGCCTCCGTACCGCTTTACCGGATGTTTTGTCAGGTGACGGGCTATGGCGGTACGACGCAGCGCGTCGAGCAGATGTCCGATACCATTCTCGACAAGACGATCAATGTCCGTTTCGACGCCAACACCTCGGGCGCGCTGCCATGGGATTTCAAGCCCGTGCAGCGTCAGGTCACGCTTCGCATCGGCGAGACGAGGCAGATCAGCTACGAAGGCCGCAATCTGGCCTCCCAGGCGACCTCGGGCCGGGCCACCTTCAACGTGACGCCGGAACGCGCGGGCGCCTATTTCAACAAGGTGCAGTGTTTCTGCTTCACCGATACGACTTTGAAGCCAGGAGAGGACATGGACATGCCGGTCGTGTTCTTCGTCGATCCTGAAATCGTCAACGATCCCGATCTGAAGGATCTCAAGACGATCACGCTTTCCTATACGTTCTTTCCCATTGACAAGCCGCAGCCTGTCGCGCAAAGCGCCAAGCCGCCAGTTGGGGAAAGCGGAAATTTGTAGAGCAAGTCCAGGAAAACCATCGGTTTTCCATCGGATTCGCGTAGAATTAGAGCCAGCCTCGCCTCCGGGCGAAGCAAGCATGAAGATGAACCTTGGGGATTGAAATGGCTGACGTCCACCAGAAAAATCACGATTACCACATCATCGATCCAAGCCCGTGGCCGGTTTTGAGCTCCCTCGGCGCATTCGTGCTGGCGCTTGGCGGCATTGGCTATATGCGCTGGCTCAACCAGAGCGACCTGCATCTTTTCGGCATCAATTTTGTCGGGCCATGGATATTCTACATCGGTCTGGCCATCGTGCTCTACAGCATGTACGCCTGGTGGGCCGACACGATCAAGGAAGGCCGCGAGGGGCATCATACCCGCGTGGTTTCGCTGCATCTGCGCTACGGCATGATCATGTTCATCGCCTCCGAGGTGATGTTCTTCGCCGCCTGGTTCTGGGCCTATTTCGATGTCAGCCTGTTCCCCAACGAGGTGCATCAGGTGGCTCGCACCGCATTTACCGGTGGACAATGGCCTCCCAAGGGGGTCGAGGTTCTCGATCCGCTGCACCTGCCGCTCTACAACACCGTCATCCTGCTTCTCTCGGGCACGACGGTCACCTGGGCGCACCATGCTCTCCTGCACAATGACCGCAAGGGGCTGATCACCGGGTTGGCCCTCACGGTCGCGCTCGGCCTGCTGTTCTCCTCGGTGCAGGCATACGAATACACGCACGCTCCGTTCGCCTTCAAGGACTCGATCTACGGCGCGACTTTCTTCATGGCGACCGGCTTCCACGGTTTCCACGTCATCGTCGGCACCATCTTCCTTTTCGTCTGCCTGCTGCGCGCGATCAGGGGCGATTTCACCCCGCAGAGGCATTTCGGTTTCGAGGCGGCCGCCTGGTACTGGCATTTCGTCGACGTGGTGTGGCTGTTCCTGTTCTTCGCCGTCTACGTCTGGGGCGGCTGGGGCGCGCCGATGGCCGAGGGATAAGCAGCCGACAATCGGAATATGGGGGCGGCTGTGGAGACACGGCCGCCTTTTTCACTTTCAAGGATGAGTTCATGTCGAATGATGACGCTTCCTATCCGCCGGTCGAGCCTATCCGGGCGGGCATTCTCGGGCGCTGTCCGCGCTGCGGCCAGGGAAAGCTGTTCGATGGTTATCTGGCGATGGCCAGGAGCTGCAGCAAATGCGGGCTGGATTATTCATTCTCCGATTCCGGCGACGGCCCGGCTGCTTTTGTCATCCTGATCGTCGGTTTTCTCGTTGTCGGCCTGGCGCTCTGGATGGAAGTGACGATCAACCCGCCATTATGGCTGCATTTCGTTCTCTGGGTGCCGCTGACGATCGGTCTGAGCCTCGTGCTCCTGCGTTGGATCAAGGGCATTCTGATCACGCTGCAATACCGCAACAAGGCGGCGCAGGGCCGTTTGGACGATAGAAAATGAAGAGGGCTGTTGAAACGGATCAGCGCCACGACAATGCCGCTCCCGCCGGAAGATTTCCTTGGCTGGTCCCCGCGCTGATCATGACGGTCGCGCTTGCTGTCTTCGCCATCCTCATAGCGCTTGGAACCTGGCAGGTGCAGCGGCTGCACTGGAAGGAAGGGCTTGTCGCGACCATTGCCGAGCGCGTCGCGTCCCCGCCGCGTCCGATCGACCAGGTCGAGGCGATCTATGGCAGGAGCGGCGATGTCGAATATTGGCCCGTGGAGGTGACGGGGCGCTTCCTCCATCAGGGCGAGCGGCATTTCTTCGCTACCCACCAGGGCCGGTCCGGCTTCTATGTCTATACGCCATTGCAGATGGCGGACGGCCGCGCGGTATTGGTCAATCGCGGCTTCGTTCCCTATGACAGCAAGGAGGCGGGCACCCGGGCGGAAGGTCAGGTTGCCGGCGACGTGACGGTGAAGGGGCTTGCGCGCGATCCGCTGGCCGAAAAACCGTCCTCCATCGTCCCGGATAACGATCCCACCCGGAACATCTTCTACTGGAAGAATTGGCCGGAAATGGTCAAGACGGCCGGGCTCGACCCGTCGAAGATGGTTCCCTTCTTCATCGATGCCGACACCACGCCCAATCCGGGCGGGCTTCCCCTCGGCGGCGTCACCATCATCGATCTGCCCAACAATCATTTGCAATATGCGGTGACATGGTATGGTTTGGCCCTGGCTTTGGCTGCCGTCGTGGGCGCTTATCTCTGGCGCTGGCGCAGTTCGTCCAGAAAGGCTATTTGACAGTCGGCGATGAACCGCCCACATCCAAGATCAAGTCCTGAAGCAAGGTTGAGCCCAGATTGAACATGATCGACAAGCAGCCCCTGACAATCCGCCTGTGTGGACCACGCGGTTTTTGCGCAGGCGTGGACCGGGCGATCCAGATCGTCATCCTCGCGCTCAAGAAATATGGCGCGCCGATCTATGTCCGCCACGAGATCGTCCATAACCGTTATGTCGTGCAGGGTCTGCAGGCGCGCGGAGCGGTTTTCGTCGAGGAATTGGACGAAATCCCGCACGAACATCGCAATCAACCGGTTGTATTCTCCGCCCATGGCGTGCCGAAATCAGTGCCCGAAGACGCGATGGCAAAGAACCTTTTCTATCTCGATGCCACCTGTCCGCTGGTTTCCAAGGTGCACAAGCAGGCCATGCGCCACCAGCGCCTCGGACGGCATGTGATCCTGATCGGCCATTCCGGCCACCCTGAAGTCATCGGCACGATGGGCCAGCTTCCAGAAGGCTCCGTCACGCTGATCGAGACAGTGAAGGACGCGGAGGCCTACCAGCCGGAGGATCCGACGCGGCTGGGCTTCGTCACCCAGACGACGCTTTCCGTCGATGATACCGCCGGCATCGTCGCGATCCTGCAAAGCCGTTTTCCCGAGTTGACCGCGCCGGCGGCCGAATCAATTTGTTATGCCACGACCAACCGCCAGGATGCCGTGAAGGCGGCGGCGTCGGGCTGCGATCTCTTCCTCGTCGTCGGGGCGCCCAATTCGTCGAATTCCAAGCGGCTGGTCGAGGTGGCCGAACGCGCCGGCGCCCGCCACGCGATGCTGGTGCAGCGCGCGTCCGAGATCGAATGGGAACGGGTAAGCGATATTTCGGTCGTTGGCCTGTCGGCCGGCGCCTCCGCGCCCGAAATCATCGTGGATGAAATCATCCAGGCCTTTTCAGATCGCTATCAAGTCACTATCGAATTGGCGGAAACCACGGTCGAGACCGAAAATTTCCTCGTCAACCGGGAACTGCGCGATATCGAACTGACACCGCGCGACATGGCGTTCGTCAACGGCGAGCGCTGAGTTCCGGTTCGGGCCGTTGCGCTTGATCTTCAAGGCGCGCTTAGCAAGATCGCTCCAGGGAACGAGATCACCGTATGGCTGTCTACACCGATATAAACGAGATCGAACTGGCGGCCTTCCTGGCCGAATATGATATTGGCGGCCTCCTATCCTATAAGGGCATTGCCGAGGGCGTCGAGAATTCCAACTACCTCCTGCGCACCGACAAGGGCACCTTCATCCTGACGCTTTATGAAAAGCGCGTGGACCGCACCGATCTGCCGTTCTTCCTCGGGCTGATGCAGCATCTGGCGCAAAAGGGCCTCGACTGTCCCTTGCCGGTCCATCAGAAGAACGGCGCGATGATCGGCGAACTCGCCGGCCGGCCCGCCGCCATCATCACCTTTCTCGAAGGCATGTGGATGCGCCGCCCGACGGTCGCTCATTGTCATGCGGTGGGCGAGGCGCTGGCGCGCATGCATCTGGCGGGGCTCGATTTCCCGATGCGGCGGGAGAATGCGCTTTCGGTTTCGGGATGGCGTCCCCTGTGGGACCATGCCAAGGCGCGCGCCGACGAGGTGGAGAAGGGGCTCGCCGCCGAGACGGAGGCCGATCTCGCTTTCCTCGAAGCCCGTTGGCCTGCCGATCTTCCCACAGGCGTTATCCATGCGGATCTTTTCCCCGACAATGTTTTCTTTCTGGGATCCCGGCTTTCCGGACTGATCGATTTCTATTTCGCCTGCACCGACCTGCTTGCCTATGATGTGGCGGTCTGCCTCAATGCTTGGTGTTTCGAAAAGGACTTTTCCTTCAACCTGACGAAGGGGACCGCACTCCTGCGCGGTTATACATCGGTCCGCCCGCTCTCGGCGGAGGAAGCTCAGGCGCTGCCCATCCTGGCGCGCGGCGCCGCGCTGCGCTTCATGCTGACCAGGCTTTTTGACTGGCTCACGGTGGCCGACGGCAGTTTCGTCGTCAAGAAGGATCCGATGGAATATGTCCGCCGGATGCGCTTCCATCGCCAGATCCATTCCCCCGCCGAATATGGCCTCGTAGAGCAAGTCCAGGAAAAGTGTGAAGCGGTTTTCCGTCGGGATTTGCGTAGCTAAAAACAAAGGTGCGGACGCATGAAGATCATCGAGGCTTATACCGACGGCGCGTGCTCCGGCAATCCGGGGCCGGGCGGCTGGGGCGTCGTGTTGCGCTGGAACGGCAAGGAGAAGGAGCTGTTCGGCGGCGAGCCCGATACGACCAACAACCGCATGGAACTGATGGCGGCAATCTCCGCGCTCACCGGATTGAAGGAGCCTTGCGAGGTCGCACTTTACACCGACAGCAAATATGTCATGGACGGAATATCAAAATGGATCCATGGCTGGAAAAAGAATGGCTGGAAGACCGCCGACAGGAAACCGGTGAAGAACGGCGAACTCTGGCAGGCGCTTGACGAGGCAACCCGTCGCCACAAGGTCACCTGGCATTGGGTAAAGGGCCATGCCGGCCATCCCGAAAACGAACGCGCCGACGCGCTGGCAAGGGCTGGCATGGCCCCGTTCAAGAAGGGTGGGGCGGGCACGCCGGTCGCGAACTCGGCTTCATGAGAATTTAGAGCGGCTTTGAGGGAATCGAGGGGCTCTCAATGGCAGCGGCCCTAATATTTGACCGCTGTTGGCACCCCACCAACGGTCAGACGCTTCATAAAAGAGAAGCGCCGGCAAAAGAGAAGCGCCGGCGTTTCCGTTTCGAAGTAAACCGCTCAAAGCTGCGTGAGCAATTCCGCCGCGCTCGAGGTTACGGCTTGTCCCGGCGTTTCCTCTATGTTGAGCGCCTTGACCACACCGTCTTCGATGATGGCCGAATAGCGCTTCGAGCGTGTGCCGAGTGCTGCCGCTGAAAGGTCGATATCGAGCCCGGCTGCCTTGGTGAAGGTGCCGTTGCCGTCGGAGAGATAGAGGATCTTGCCTTCGCCGCCCGTGCTCTGGGCCCATGCGCCCATGACATGCGGGTCGTTGACCGCCACGACGGCGATCTGGTCCACACCTCTGGCGAGGATGGCCTCATGATTTTCCAGATAGCCTGGCAGATGATTGAGGCTGCAGGTCGGCGTGAATGCACCGGGAACGCCGAACAAAACGACCTTCTTGCCCGCGAAAAGCGCGTCAGTCGTCATGTCCTTGATCCCGTCAGCGGTCTTGACCTTGAATGTCGCCACGGGAACCTTGTCGCCAACCTTGATCGTCATGGATTTTCTCTCCTTGGATGTGCCGATATTCAGGACATATGGCCTGCCGTGCGCAATGTCGAGGGACAGGTTTAAGGCAACGCCACTGTGCCGGAAACGGCCCGGTCGCCCTGGACAAGTGTGTAGTCGATCGTGGCTGGCGCTTTTCCAGCGCCGCTCAGGATCTTGCTGGAGAAGCCGGGATTGCCTTCGCCAGCTCCATCAAATTTTGGTGTGGTGAAACTCATGGCTCCGCTGGACAGGAAAAGCTCCGCAGGCTGATCCCGCGCAGGAAGCCTGACGTGGAAAATCGCATGGCCGTCCTTCCGCGCCGCTTCATGAATGCCGAATTCAGGCGAGGCGGGCTGCGGCAGCCGGTCGAAGGCGGAACTGACCAGCGTATGCGCGAGAGGGTCCTTTTCTCCCGGTTTTACAGGCAGATCGAATGCAGCCTGAACGGGAATGCAGATCGTCTCGCATACTCCAAGAAAGACGTGGCCTTTGACGCGCGTCGTTGCCTCCATGTTCTCGAGCCGGAATGTGACAGGCAACATCACGGAATGCTTGTACCCGGCCCATTGCGTCTCGCCGTCGTGGAAGCGATGCGGCGCGGGGAAAGCGATCTCGCTCCCCTCTATGTTGCTGCTGGCCGAAAGATCGAGCTGCGGCGGCACGCCGGCATCGCCCGGTTCACGCCAATAGGTCTTCCATCCCTGGGCAAGATCGATCTGGATCGCGCCGCGCAATGTCTTGCCGGGTGCTTCCGGCACGTCGAGAAGCAGCCGGACCTTGCCGCCCGGCGTATCGACCCAGGGCGAGCTTTCGGCAAAGGCAGGGCCAGCCTGGAAAACGACGGCAATAAAGGCCGCCAAAACGGCAATTCGACTATTCATGCGCAAGGAATGCCGTGAAACGATGACGTTATCAAGTCACGACCAGGTGTTAATGCCTGCTTTTGCGGCCAATGCCGGGGCAGTCTGAAGGAGAAAGAACTTCTTTTCGCGCAAACCCCTTTCCGATTTTCTGATCCGTTGCTACCTTTACCGGTATGGATATCTTGAAGTCTGCTCAAAGAGACAAAGGGTTTCTCAACGGTCAGTTCCTGGTCGCCATGCCAGGTATGGGCGACGACCGTTTCGCACGCACCGTCGTCTATATCTGCGCGCATTCCGATGAGGGAGCGATGGGCTTCATCATCAACCAGCTGCAGCCCATGGAATTCCCCGATCTTCTGGTGCAGCTTGGCGTCATCGGCGAGGAGGAGACGATCCGGCTGCCGAAGTCTATGCGCCATTTCATGGTGCGCAATGGCGGTCCGGTCGATCAGACGCGTGGCTTCGTCCTGCATTCCGACGATTACATGGTCGACTCAACCATGCCGGTTTCAGAAGATGTCTGCCTGACCGCGACCATTGACATCCTGCGGGCCATCGCCGGCAATGGCGGACCGTCGCAGGCGCTCATGACGCTGGGCTATTCCGGCTGGGCCGCAGGACAGTTGGAGGCGGAGGTCGCTGGAAACGGCTGGCTGACATGCCCGGCATCGATGGATCTGCTCTTCGATACCGATATCGCCATGAAATACGAACGGTTGCTCGACCACATGGGCATAGACCTGTCCCGCCTCGTCAACGATATCGGTCACGCCTGATTTTTTCTACGCTGCAGCAGGCTCCCGCTGATCCCTCAGAAGCTTGCTGGCCGCGTCCGCGGACATGGGCTGGCCGAACATGAAGCTCTGCACATATTCGCAGCCGAGCTGGCGCAGATGCAGTGCATCGGTTTCGTTCTCCACGCCTTCCGCCACCGCGGCGAGACCCAGATCATGCGCCATGCTGACGATGGACCGCAGCAGCGTTGCCTTCTGCGCCTGATCGCCCCTGACGAAGGAGCGGTCGATCTTGATCATGTCAAAGGGAAAGCGGGTGAGATAGGAGAGTGACGAATAGCCGGTGCCGAAATCATCGAGCGAAAGCCCGACACCCATCGCCTTGAGGCGCGCCAGGACGTGCGCCGACTGTTCCGGGTTCTCCATGATGACGGATTCGGTGAGTTCCAGCTTGAGGCTCCCCGGGGTGATGTGGGTGCGCGAGAGCACCGAGCGCACATCGTTGATGAGATCCTGGCGGATGAGCTGCGTGCTCGACAGATTGACCGAGACGAAGATATCCATGTCGGGAAAATTCTCGCGCCAGGTGAAGACATCCTGGGCCGCGTGCTGCATGGCGAAAAGGCCTAGCTGCACGATGAGGCCCGAGCTTTCCGCGATCGGGATGAACTCGGAGGGCGGAACCGAACCGCGCCGCGGATGCTCCCAGCGCATGAGCGCTTCGAAACCGGCTATGCCGCCATCCTCAAGCCGCACGATGGGCTGATAGACGAGGCCGATCTCCTGGCGCTCGATGGCGCGGCGAAGATCGGATTCCATCTGCAGCTTGTCGCTACCGATGGCGCGGAATGCCGGACGGAAGGGCTCGATGCGGTCGCCGCCGAACCGCTTGGCCTGATACATCGCAAGTTCGGCATCCTTGACCAGATCCTCGGCACTCGCCGCCGCCGCCGTCCACGTGATGAGGCCGATCGATGCGGTCAGCACGATCTCGCGCTTGGCATAGGAGATCGGCGCGTGGACAGCCTGTTTCAGCGCCTCGGCGAATGCCGCGATGCGTGCGGGATCATTTTCGGAGGTGAGGAGCAGGCCGAACTGGTCGGAGGCGAGGCGCGAGAGCGTATCCTGAGGCTTCAGCAGGCGGTGCAGGCGCCTGGAGATGGTCAGCAGGATCGTATCGCCCGCCGACATGCCCAGGCTGTCATTGACCTGCTTGAAGCGGTCTATGTCGATGACGAAGATCGTCGGCCTGAGCTTGCTCTCGTTGCGGGCCATGTGGATGACATTGTTCAGCCGGTCGAGGAACAGCTCCCGATTGGGCAGCCCGGTCAGATTGTCATGCACGGCATCGTGCAGCAGCCGTTCTTCGGCCTTCTTTTGTTCAGTGACGTTGATCAGCGTCCCGACACAGCGCACGATCTCTCCATCGGAGCCGATGACGGGGCGGGCGCGGAGTGCATACCAGTGGTAATGCCCGTCGCTGGCGCGCAAGCGGAAGGTCTGCCCGATGCGTCCGCGCCGGTTTTCCAGAATGGCGTCGAGTGTCGAGCGGAACCGGTCGCGATCGTCGCTGTGCATGGCCGGCAGCCAGTTGCGCACCGGCCCCTGGAGCTGGCTTGCGCTGGAGCCGAGGAAGGTGCCGATATCGGGCGTCGTGACCACGCGGTCGCGCGGCACGTCCCAGTCCCAGACGATGTCGCCGGAGCCGATGACGGCAAGCGCCTGCCGCTCCATGTCGGAGAAAAGCCCGTGCTGCAGGGCGCCGCCGGCAAAGGCGTGCTGCATGACGGTAAAGCCGATGAGAAGCACGATCAGCACGAGGCCGCCGCCCAGCGCCGGCTGCACGATGTCATTGTCGAGATGGCCGGAGACGGTGAGCCAAGCTCCCACCAGCCAGAGCAGGATCAATATCCACGTGGGGATGAGCATGATCGCCCGGTCATACCCTTTGAAGGTGAGGTAGCCGATGATCGCCACGCCTGCGAGCCCGGTCAGCGCGAAGGAAAACCGCGCGATTCCCGAGGCGATCGGCGGATCGATGATGGCGACGCCGGCAAGGGCCAGCAAACCGAGAACCCATGTCAGCGCGCCATAGCTGAAATGATCGTGCCATCGGTTGAGATTGAGATAGGTGAACAGGAAGATCACAAGCGTCGCGGCAAGCGACACTTCGGTTCCCGCCCGCCAGACCTGTTCGTTGCCGGGCGTGATCGCCATCAGCTTGTTCCAGAACCCGAAATCGACGCAGATATAGGCGAGGACGGCCCAGGCGAGCGCAGCGGTGGCGGGAAACAGCGATGTGCCCTTGACGACGAAAAGAATGGTCAGGAACAGCGCCAGCAGGCCGGAAATGCCGAGCAGGATACCGCGATAGAGCGTATAGGCGTTGATCGTGTCTTTGTAGGCTTCCGGCTCCCAGAGATAGACCTGCGGCAAATTGGGGGAGGCGAGTTCGGCGACGAGCGTGACCACCGACCCCGGATTGAGCGTGATGCGGAAGATATCCGCATCGGGGCTCGCCTGCCGGTCGAGCGCGAAGCCCTCGCTGGGCGTGATCGAATTGATGCGGGTCGAGCCGAGGTCCGGCCAAATGAAGCCCGATCCGACGAGGCGAAAATGCGGCGCCACGATCAGGCGGTCGATCTGCTCGTCGGTCGGGTTGGCGATGGCGAAGGCCGCCCAGTCGCCCTTGCTCCGCTTGTCGTTAGCCTGCACCTCGATGCGCCGCACGATGCCGTCGGGACCGGGCGCCGTCGAGACCTGGAAGCTCTCACCCTGGTTGCGGAAAATTTCCACCGCGCGGGAGAGGTCGAGCGCGGTATCGTCCTTCGATATTTTGACCGGTTCGAACGCAAGCGACGAACCGGCGCCGCCGGCGGCAAACAGCACGAGCAGGAAAATGCGGAGAAGCATCTGCAGCGGGCTGTAAAAATATCGTGACACTATCGGGTGACCTTGCTGTTGATCATGCGTTTGTCGTTTTCGAGCAGCGAATACAGGAAATGGTCCTGCCACATGCCATTGATTTTGAGATAGGAGCGTAAAAGTCCTTCTCTCTGGAATCCGGCTTTTTCGAGAAGCCGAATGGATCGTGCATTATTGGGAATACATGCAGCTTCGAGCCTGTGCAACCGCAACTGGTCGAACGCGAAGGGGATAATCAGCCCCATGGCTTCGGTCATGTAGCCATTGCCTGCAAATGGCGCACCGCTCCAGTAGCCGATCTGGCCGCATTGGGCGACGCCGCGGCGGATATTGCCGAGCGTAATGCCGCCGACGAGCCTGTTGTCGGAATTGCGGAAGATGAAGAAGGGATAGCCGGTTCCCGATTGCGACTCTTCCTGATAGCGCCTGATCCTCAGGCGAAAGGAACCGCGCTCCAGATCGCCCTCGTTCCATAGCGGTTCCCACGGCGACAGGAACTCCCGGCTTTCCGCGCGCAGATTTGCCCATGCCTTGTAATCGCTGCTCAAGGGCTCACGCAGATGGGCGCGCGCGCCGCGGAGCAGGAGTTGGTTGTGCCGGATGAAGGGCAGGGCGATCATTGCCGCGCCCGATGGTCAGACGGCGATCTTGCGAGGCTGCGACCTTGTAGAAAGCGCATCCCGCACGCCATCGAAATGCATCAGTTTTCCAATCGGCCCCACCGCTGCGACCGTCGGTTTGGTATCGAGGAAAAGCCTGCCCGCAAGATCGGTAAGCCGCTCAGCCGTGATCAGGGAAAGCCGTTCCAGCAATTCATCGTTGTCCACGGGCTTGCCATAGAGAAGGATTTGCCGGGCCATCTGGCCGGCACGGCTGGCCACGCTCTCCTGCGACATCAAAAGGCTGGCGCGGTATTGTGCCCGGGCGCGGTTCACCTCTTCTTCGCTGATGTTCTGGGTGGCCTGGTGGAGTTCGTTCAGGATGACCGGAATAAGCTCGTTCAGATCGTCGCGTCCCGTTGCCGCGTGGATACCGAAAAGGCCGGTATCGGAAAAACCCCAGTGGAAGGCATAGACCGAATAGCAAAGGCCGCGCTTTTCCCGGACTTCCTGGAAAAGCCGTGACGACATGCCGCCGCCAAGCACCATCGCGAGGATCTGCGAGGCGTAGAAATCGCGCACGTGATAGGCGCGGCCCTCGAAGCCGATCAGCACCTGCGCATCCATCAGGTCACGGTTTTCACGGAAGTCGCCGCCGACATAATGGGCAAGCTCCGGCATCTTGGCGGTCGAGTGGGCCCGAAATCCGCCAAGTCGCTTTTCCACTTCGCGGACGAAAGCATCGTGGTCGATGGCTCCCGCCGCCGTCACCACCATGCGGTCGGCGCTGTATTGCTCGTCCATATAGGTGCGCAAATTGGCGGAGGTGAATGTCTCGACCGTCTCCGGTTCGCCGAGAATGGCCCGGCCGACGGGCTGGTGGCGGAATGCCGCTTCGGTGAAATGATCGAAGACGATGTCGTCGGGCGTGTCATGCGCCGCACCGATCTCCTGCATGATGACATGCTTCTCGCGGGCGAGTTCATCAGGATCGAATTTCGAGCTGGTCAGTATATCCGACAGGATATCGACGGCGAGCGGCACGTCGTCGCGCAGCACGCGCGCATAATAGGATGTCGTTTCGACACTGGTGGCGGCGTTGATCTCGCCGCCGACATTCTCGATATCCGCCGCGATCTGCCAGGCGGAACGCTTTTGCGTGCCTTTGAAGGCCATGTGTTCAAGAAGATGGGCAATGCCGTGCTGGTCGTTCGCTTCGTTGCGCGAGCCGGCCTTGACCCATATTCCGAGGGCGACGCTTTCAACATTCGGCATGGCCTCGGTCGCGATCGTCAGCCCGTTGGAGAGGCGGCTTACTTCAACACCCATTACTGATTAACTCCCTCCCGTTAGAGAGCCGCGCGCCCAATTGGACGCGCAAAGGACGCTCTAACGCTTTGAAATGCTGCATAGTTTATCCTTAAATTGATTCCGATTTAAGGAGTTATGCAGTAGGCTCTTGAATTGCGGCTTATGTGATCTTCCACGATTTTTAGATCGTTGGGAAGCACGGTAAATTTTTCTTTTCTTTCCATAAGATCTCCAAACCGGCCCGGCAGCTCAGGCGCCATGCCGCTGGCCTGAGCGACCGCATCGGGGAATTTAGCCGGATGAGCAGTCGCAAGGATCACCATCGGTACTCCATCTGCCCGTGCTTTGTCGATATCGCGCGCAACCTTGACGCCGATGGCCGAGTGTGGATCGAGGAGATAGCCATCGGTTTCAAGCACCGAGCGGATGGTCTCCGCCGTTTCCGCCATCGTGGAGCGCCCGGCGTCGAACTCGCCGCGAATCCGCTTGAGCGGCGTGTCCGCGATGGCGAAGCCGCCGGACTGCTTGAGCCCGTCCATCAGCCTTCGGACCGCAGCCCCATCGCGGCCATGCGCCTCGAACAGCAGCCGCTCGAAATTCGAGGAAACCTGGATATCCATCGACGGCGAGGTGGTCTGGACCACGCCCCGCGTCTCGTATGCGCCGGACTGCAAAGTGCGGTAGAGAATATCGTTGTCGTTGGTCGCAGCGATCAGCCGGTCGATCGGCAGGCCCATGCGCTTGGCGACGTAACCGGCGAAGATGTCACCGAAATTGCCTGTGGGCACTGTAAAGGAAACCGGGCGATCGGGAGCGCCGAGGGAAAGCGCTGCCGTGAAATAATAGACCACCTGCGGCATGATGCGTGCCCAGTTGATCGAATTGACGCCGGAAAGCGACAGCGCGTCGCGGAAGCGCAGATCGTTGAACATGCCTTTGACGAGCGCCTGACAATCGTCAAAGTTTCCCTCTACCGAGAGGGCGTGGACATTCGGCGCGGTGGAACTTGTCATCTGCCGCTGCTGGACAGGGGAGACGCGCCCATGGGGGAAAAGGATGAAGATGTCTGTCCGGTCGCGGTTGGCGAAAGCCTCGATGGCCGCGCCACCGGTATCGCCGGACGTCGCGCCGACGATGGTGGCCCGCTCACCGCGTTTGGCAAGCGTGTAGTCCATCAGCCGCGCCAGCAACTGCATCGCCACATCCTTGAAGGCGAGCGTCGGTCCGTGGAAGAGCTCCAGGACGAATTCATTCGCACCGGTCTGCACCAGCGGGCAGACGGCCGCGTGGTGGAAGGTGGCATAGGCCTCACGAACCATGCGCTCGAAATCGGCCTGCGGAATTTCGCCGCCGGTAAACGGCGTCAGCACGCGGATGGCGATGTCGGCATAGGATTTTCCACGCATCGCGCGGATCTCGTCAGGCGAAAGCGTCGGAAATTCCTGCGGGAGATAAAGGCCGCCGTCACGGGCCAGTCCGGCCAGGAGCGCATCGCAAAATCCCAGAACCGGCGCTTCGCCGCGGGTACTCACATATTTCATGTCATCCTGGCCTTGTATAGCAGTTCCCGTTGTCGCTTTGTTTTCGGCACAGCTTCAGGGGTGGGGTTGCCCTATCAGCTAAAAAACGGGAAAACGTCATCGCGCGATCCCCGTGGCATTGGTCCACGGACGTTGGTATAGAACAGGTTCATTAGTGCAGGGAAGTCCGGTTCATGGGTAAAACATCATACAATCGTTCCGCATTTCATCAAGTTTTTGCGATGGCGCTGGTTTTGACGGCCGCCGGCTGCACGACGAAGGGTGACGGATCGGGGACCGCCGGGAGTGGTTTGCCTTCCACGTCAGGTGAACAGAAGGTCAAGGAATCCGAACTGACTGCCTACTGCCCCAATATCACGCTGCGCGAGGGAACGGCCTTCTTCAACACCTACGAGAAGGGCGGCGAGAAGGATAATGCGCGCATTATCTACCAGGCAGCCATCACCGATGTGACGCGCGCCTGTCAATATGCGCCGGGCACCACCACGATGGATGTGGCCGCGGCAGGCAAGATCGTTCCGGGGCCGCAGTTCAAGGCAGGTACGATCACCATGCCTATCCGCGTCGTGGTCCAGCAGGGCGATGCCGTGCTCTATTCAAAGCTGCACAAACATCAGGTCAGCGTTTCCAACCCCTCCAGCGCGACGCAGTTCGTCTTCAATGACCGGGCGATCAGCTTCCCGACGCCAGCGCAAAAAGACATTCAAGTCTTCGTCGGTTATGACGAAGGGCCCTATAATACCAAGTAAGATAACTTCAGTGAAAACACCTGGGGCGAATGAAGTAACGCGCCCCTGGTCGAAGCCTTCCCTTGAGATAGTTTGTTTTTCATGGTCGCGCCGCTCATCTAACGTATATAAGTGAGCGGCGCGCTGGATATTCGCACCACCAATACAAAAATTTAACTATAATGCGGTTTTACTCTCTCTCGGGATGGGTAGGGCTGCAGGCTTTATGGGTATGGCTGCGAAGTTTTGACTGCGTGACGCACAGGAATGCCCGTGAACGATCGTTTGCGCCCTATCTTTCGGTCCATCCCCCTTGTTTTGCTGATGGCAATTTTAACATTGGTCGGGGGATGGCTCGGCTACGCGCTGGGAAACCGGATATGGTTAACTGCCGACCGCGAGGCGCTGGCGAGTTATTCAGACCAGTTGCTGGGACATGCCACCGCTGTCATCGAAGAGACGAACAAGGCGCTTGACGACACCAATGCTGCGCCTCCGCCCTATTGCACGCCTGCTGAAATCGAGTTTTTGCGCAACATGCTCTTTGGTTCGCGCAACCTCAAGGACATAGGGCGTGTCAAGGATGGCGCTCTTTTGTGTTCCACCTTGTTGGGCGTTCCCAGCGGTCACGTGCCAATGCCGAGCGTGCCCTATGTCGAACTGCCTGATGGAACGCAGATCTTCCCCGATACGCCGTTGGCGGTCTCCAACTCCACGGCGACCATCATAGGTCGCGGAAATGCCGATGTGGTCATCGATCCCCGGGCGCTCGATACGTGGAAAGACCCGCCCTACCATTTTGCCGTCTATTACGGTGATGTTGAAAAGGGACAAATCGTCAAGATGTTCGGCGACATGGAAACCAGCGCCCCGGCACCGGCCGAAGGGGTGATCTGGAGCCATGGAGCCGGCGTTCTTCGCCGCGATAGCTGTTCCACGGCCTCGGGCATGTGCATATCCGTCTGGGCCAGCCTGAGCGATCTCGACGCGTCGAACCATGGCTTCGTGGATGCGGTCATGCTGCTCGGCGGCGCGCTTGGCGCGCTCGGGGCATTGGGCTGGATAAATTTCAACCGTCGCGATCAATCGCTGATGGCCCGGCTTTCCAGAGCGCTTAACCGGCAGGAAGTGACCTTACTCTATCAGCCGGTGGTCAATGTGCGCGACGGGAAGATTGTCGGCGCGGAAGCGCTGGTCCGCTGGCAAAGCAATGGTGATTTCGTGCCGCCCGACGTCTTCACCGCTATCGCTGAGCAAAAGGGGATGGCCGGCCGGATCAGCCGTTATGTGTTTGATCGAATGATCGACGAAATGGCCGAAACGCTTCGCCTGCATGAAGGCTTCCGCATAACCATCAATATAGTCGCCGCCGATCTGAGCGATCCGAAATTCTTTGCAGCGCTCGAAGACGGCCTGCACCATGCCGGACTGACCCCACACCAGATCGGGATCGAACTGACCGAACGTTCCACAGCCGATTCCACCGCAGCCATCGAAGGCATCGCCCGGCTGCGGGCACGCGGACATGTGGTCTATATCGATGATTTCGGCACCGGCTATTCGAGCCTTGCCTATCTCGGTCAACTGAATGTCAATGTCCTGAAAATGGACCGTGCCTTCACCCGCACGGTGGGAACGGACGCCGTGACGGTGAGCATCGTGCCGCAGATCATCGACGTGGCGATCAAGCACAATCTAGACATCGTCGTGGAAGGCATCGAGACCGAAGCGCAAGCCGAATATTTTCGCAATCTTCCTGTACCCGTCATGGGGCAGGGCTGGTATTATGGAAAACCTGTTCCCGCTGCTAAGCTTATCAAGCTGCTGGAGCAGCAGGACGGGATCGTCAGCAGCAAGAGGGGCCCTAGAAAAGGCCTGCATCACCGGCATAGGTCCAACACGGATTGAAATTTCGATTAGATAAAAGTTGATTCAAAAATAGCTGCTCACCTCAGGAGAATATCAACCGGCTCGCGTTAGTGTCCCTGCCATGAAACCACGATACGAACGCATTTTCGAACCGACCGACACCTGGGCCATCTTTGATTCGGTCACGGGCATCCCGGTTATTATGGGCACCAAGCTGATGATCGGCCTTTCGCTTGAGGAGGCCGAGGAAACACTCTCGATGCTCAACGCCCCGCCGAAAGGCAGGAAAAGGTCTGCCGCTTGACAGGCAGGCCGTATGACAGGGCAGGCCGTTTATTGCCCTGATCTGGTCTCGCCTCGTCCTGCCAGAAGCTTTTCTCAATTCCGCGCGGCACGGGAAGCAACATTCTCGCTTCCCGACGACGGTAGAATTCCCGGGGGATCTCCCCCGAGGGTTCATTCCGTTGCATCAAACGTGCAATAGCGACGTGAGGCGTTAAATCGCTTCGGACCAGACCGACATCGCCTCGATGACGGCGGGCAAATCCTGGTGGCGGCTGATGACCGTTTCCGCGCCCGCATCCATCAGCCGGTCCGCGTGTCCGGGATAGCTATGCGCTCCGCCGGTGAAGCCGATGACGCGCATTCCCGCCGCGCGCGCGCCATGGATGCCATGGACCGAATCTTCGATCACGATGACGTCCCTTGGATCGACACCGAATTTTTCCGCCGCATGGAGGAACACATCGGGCGCGGGCTTGCCCTTCTTGGTCCCGACCTCTCCAGCGGCGAAGATATCGGGCGCGAAGAGATCGTAGAGCCCGGTGCGGGTAAGCATCAGCTTCAGTCTCTTGTTCGATGAATTCGAGCAGATGCACTTGGGATAATGCAGCTTGGCGACTGCCTGCGCGATACCGTCGATGGCGAGGACTTCGTTCGCCAGTCTTTCGTCAAGAATCCGGTCGGATTTCTCGATCAGCGACGCTGAAATCGGAATTCCGGCTTCGCGTTCCACCATCATCAATATATTGGGCCAGGTCAGGCCGGAAAACCGCTCGGCGATTTCATCAGGTTCGATCGGATAGCCGGCGTCGGTCAGGAGTTCAGACTCGACCCGCGCCGCGATGATTTCCGAATCGACCAGAACGCCGTCGCAGTCGAAGATGATGAGCTGGGGTGCCGTCATGGTCTGCAATCCTGTCATTGCAAAAAAGGAGATAGAAACGAGTGCCCCCGGGCTTTCGACCGGGGGACATGGCGCTTGGGCTACACCTTTATAGCCCAAGCGTCAAAGTTTTATGGCTGCGAGCAGCAATCCGCCAACAATCCACTTGTGGCTTAACCCCATATTTACCCTGTCCGGTAACCATAAGGATCAGTAAAGCGTCCTCCAGTAGCCGAGTATCTCATGTCTGTTGTTCGTATTGTGAATGAGTTGCCCCAGGCGGCACCGCAGTCCTCCTGGCTCGACACGATCCTCAAGGGCGATTGCGTCGCAGCTCTCGAGCGGCTTCCCGATCACTCCGTCGATGTGATCTTCGCCGATCCGCCATACAACCTCCAGCTCGAAGGCGACCTGCTTCGCCCCGACCAGTCCAAGGTAGACGCCGTCGATGACCATTGGGATCAGTTCGAAAGCTTCCAGGCCTATGATGCCTTCACCCGCGCCTGGCTTCTCGCCTGCCGCCGGGTCCTCAAGCCCAATGGAACCATTTGGGTCATCGGCTCCTACCACAATATCTTCCGCGTCGGTGCGTCGATGCAGGATCTGGGCTTCTGGATGCTGAACGACATCGTGTGGCGCAAGACCAATCCGATGCCGAATTTCCGCGGCCGCCGTTTCCAGAATGCCCATGAAACCATGATCTGGGCCTCGCGCGACCAGAAGGCCAAGGGCTACACCTTCAATTACGAGGCGATGAAGGCGGCCAATGACGATCTGCAGATGCGTTCGGACTGGCTTTTCCCAATCTGCACCGGCGGTGAACGGCTGAAGGATGAAAACGGCGACAAGGTTCATCCGACCCAGAAGCCGGAAGCGCTGCTTGCACGCGTGCTGATGGCATCATCGAAGCCCGGCGACGTGGTCCTTGATCCGTTCTTCGGAACGGGAACGACGGGCGCAGTCGCCAAGCGTCTTGGCCGTCATTTCGTCGGAGTGGAACGCGAGCAGGCCTATATCGACGCCGCCATGGCCCGCATTGCAGCGGTCGAGCCGCTCGGCAAGGCCGAACTCACCGTCATGACCGGCAAGCGCGCCGAGCCGCGCGTGGCTTTCGTCAGTGTCATCGAATCGGGACTGCTGCGCCCGGGAACCGTGCTGAGCGACGCACGCCGCCGCCATGCAGCGATCGTTCGCGCCGACGGCACGCTCGCCGCCAATGGCGAGGCGGGGTCGATTCATCGCATGGGCGCCAAGGTGCAGGGCCTCGATGCCTGCAACGGCTGGACCTTCTGGCACTATGAGGAGGAAGGTCGCCTCAAGCCAATCGATGATCTGCGCAGCCAGATCCGCGCGCAGATGCTGCCGGCAGGAGCATAATATCAACAAAGTTCAGAGCGATGCTCTGATACCAATCGGACGAGACCTCCAGTTATAGTCTGATCCCGAAGCGCTTGAGGCCCGTCCTCAAGCGCTTCGGTGCTTTTGGGAGAGGCCGTTCGGCGTGAGCTATGATATCTCGATCCCTGCCTGCCGAAGATCGGTTTTCAATTGCTCCGGATCGATGAATTGCACAGCCTGCCAGCCGGCGGCCACGGCACCTTCGACATTGGCGAGCGTATCGTCGATGAACAGGGTTGCCGATGGTTCGAGATCGAACGCCCTGACGTGATATTCGTAGATCGCCTTGTCGGGCTTGAGCAGCCCGATATCGCCCGATACGGTCACGCCGCGGCTGTCCCGGAGGAACGGATAACGCACTTGCGCCTCGCGCAGGGTATCCGAAGCGAAATTGGTCAGCATCGTCACGTCATGACCGTCCCCGATCAGCCGACGCAGGATCTCGACGGTGCCGTCATAAGCATAGGGCACCATCTTGTGCCAGCTTTTGCGGAAGGCGCGGATGTGTTCGGCGCGATCAGGATGGGATTCGATCAGCAGCGCTTCGGCTTCGGGCCAGGTCCGGCCGCGATCCTGCTCGACGTTCCACTCATGCGTGCAGACATTCTCGAAGAACCAGCGCCGCTCGTTTTCATCCGGGATGAGGTCCTGATACCCCAGATGCGGATCATAATGGATCAGCACCTTGCCGATATCGAAGACGATGTGTTTGACGGGATGTTTTGCGGGTTGGCTCATGCGCTGTGCCTCTTCGGTGTAAATGCGTCCGGTATGGCCGCCGCTATCGCCTTTTTCATGACTGTGGGCAAGGCTTCACCGGGCAAATCCCCGGGGGAGGCCCACCAGCCGTCGGCCGCTGCCGCCTCAGCCACATTGTCTGCCCGATAGACCGAAAGCCGCAGTTCGAAATGGGTGAAGACATGGACGATGCTGCCGCAAGCCCTCCACCGCGCGGGGAAGGGGGCGGCATCGGCCGATGTTTCGCCGTCAATGCGTGCCGTCCAGTTCGTGCACGGTACTTCGGCCATGCCGCCGAGCAGCCCCGAAGCGGGGCGCTTGCGCAGGAAAACCGAACCGTTCCGCGATATGGCGATGAAGGCTGCGCCGAACCGCACCGGCCTGTCTTTCTTCGGCGCCTTTACCGGGAAAAGCTCCGGATCGCCTTCCGTGAGAACCCTGCAGTCGTCATTGACCGGGCAAAGCACGCAGGCAGGCCGTCTGGGCGTGCATATCATCGCGCCGAGATCCATCATCGCCTGCGCAAAATCACCGGAACGATCACTGGGGGTGATCGTCTGCACCTTGGCGCGGATCTCGGATTTTGCCGCCGGCAAGGGCGTGGATATGGCGAAAAGCCTTGTAATGACGCGCTCGATATTGCCATCGACAACGGCGGCTGGCTGGTCGAAGGCGATCGCCGCGATTGCCGCTGCCGTATAGTCGCCGATGCCGGGCAGCGCCTTCAGCCCCGCGATTGTCGATGGAAACACGCCGTTCAGTTCGTTCGCGACGATTTCAGCGCATTTCTTCAGATTTCGCGCTCGCGAATAATAGCCGAGGCCAGCCCACGCCCGCATCACATCATCATCCGTTGCCCCAGCCAGCGCGCCGACAGTCGGCCATCGCGTGACGAACGCCTGGAAAAAGGGTTTCACCGCCTCGACCGTGGTTTGCTGCAGCATGATCTCCGAGAGCCATACGCGGTACGGATCCGCGAGAACGCCCTGTGCACGCTCCGATGGCGTTACCCGCCACGGAAAAAGGCGGTGGTGGTCATCATACCATCGGAGTAATTGCTCGGCTCTGCGGTTCATCAATATTCTTTTCGGGAAGCAGCACTGGAAAACAGGCTAAAACTGAGAAATATGAATGTCATAGTCTCACGATAATGCCAACCGGTGCCGGTTTTTGTGCAATCGTCCGAAGCGATTTCGCTCGCCCTGTTGACATTCGAACCTATGCGTTTCACCGGTTGAACGATACTGAACCTGCTAAAGGCGATTCATTTGTCCATACCTGTCTATGTCATCAATCTTGACCGCTCAAAGGAGCGGCTGACGGCAATAAAGGACAGCGCGAAGCAGTTTGGCGTCGTGGTCCGTCGGGTGCCCGCCGTGGATGGTCGGGTTCTGCCGCAATCCGCTCTCGCAGATCTCGACGTTGGGGCATTCAAACGGCTCCACGGCAAGAATGTCATGCCAGCCGAGATCGGCTGTTATTTCAGTCATCTCAAGGCATTGCAGGAGATCGCCCAAGGCGATGAGCCGCATGCGGTCGTCGTCGAGGATGATGTTGAATTCACAGCTGATTTCACCCCCTTTGTCGAGGCCCTGTCGCGGGTGTCCGGCTGGGATGCGGTCAAGCTTGTCAATCACCGCACGCCGCTTTTTCGCCGCTTTCGGCAGGTCAATGCGGGTTATTGGATCGGACGATGCAGTCATGGTCCGCTTGGAAGCTCCGCCGCCTATGCAGTGACCCGCGAAGGCGCGAAAAAGCTTTTGGAGGCATTGAGGCCGATGCGGCTTCCCTATGATGTAGCGCTGGAGCGCGGATGGAGTGGGGACTATGCGATTTTTACGACCGACAAGCCGCTCGTGAGCCTCTCCAGGCAGGCACTCTCCACGATCGCCGACGGTAGGGCGGCCTATGCAAGAGCCAAGCTGCCGGCCTGGAAGCGCATCGGGACATTGATGTTCAGAGCAAGCGATTATCTCCGCCGAATGTGGTTTGCATGCGCAGTTGTTCGCCTGACGGGCAAAGAAAAATGAGTTTCAACAAGAAATCCTTTTTGATGCGGCGGCGTATCGACCCTTGGATCCTCGGCGCAGGCTCGGCAACGATGCCCATTCGGCTTGGCTTCGGTCCGATCTCCCTGTTTTTGTTCTCCTGCATCGGAATATATCTCATCTGCGGGCGCCATCGGGCTGCGCGTCCCTTTGCACGCAATTTCTACATCTGTGCCGTGCTTTACGGCATCTGGTCGCTAGGCCTGATCCTTTATCGCGGCGAACCGATCTGGGATAACCGGCAGATCGGCTATACCCTGCTTTTCTCCGTTCTGTCCTTTGCAGGCCCCGGCATGGTCCTGGTCCGCGATCCCCTGCGCGCTTTCGTCCTGGGCGCGCGCGTCGGGGTTACGCTTGCTTTTCTGACCGCCTTGACCATCGCCCTCATCTATGGCGGGCGCATCGGCGTCGGCGGCAACGCAGCCGTTTTCGCATTCGTCGCCGGCCTGGCGGCTATAGGCGCGGCGATCCCCATACCCAATGCGCCGCGCTATCTGCCGAACGGCCCGTATTATCTCGTTTTGGGAACGGCGGCAGTGCTGACCTCCGAAACGCGCGCCGTGCTGGCCGTCCTTCCGATCTTCGCCCTGATCGAAATTTTTATCTCCGTCAGCAAGTTTGCGCCCAGGATCAGGATGATATCCTATGCCGCCCTGTCGCTGGCGGCGTTGGGTCTGGCTACCGTAGGCCCTGTCGACCAAATCATTTCGAAACGATTTGTCGGGATCGTCGAATATTACGACACGGGTGACAAGTCCAAATGGGAAGACAAGATATCGGCCGATATCCGCTTTGCATTGTGGGACGGCGCAAAACAGGTCATCAGCGAACACCCGATCACCGGTGTCGGATCCTATGTGAAAATGGACATGGTTCGCGCAAAAGCCGGCGAAAACGCGCCGATGCTTGCTGGTTTCCGCCACGTTCACAATACGATCCTCGACGAATTGCTCAACGACGGCCTGATCGGGCTCATCCTTCTCCTTTCCTGTGCCTATTTCGGCCTGTCGCATATCTTCCGTCATTCCAGCAGCCCCGGAATGACGCGTAGCATCATCTATTTCATAGTCGTCTGCGCGACCTATGGCCTGCTGCACAACCCGCTGCTGCACGAGGTGACGATATCAGGCATCTTTTTCTATTTCGGCGCGCTCAACGCCGGCGCATCCCGTTTCATCATGGCGCAGCGCTGCCGCATGGGCAGCGTGCCTGAGAGAGGACAGACATGAAGGCGATCGTTACCGGGGCGGCCGGGTTCATCGGTTTCCACACGGCAAGGGCATTGCTGCGTGATGGCTGGCAGGTGGTGGGCATAGACGACCTCAATGCCTATTATCCCGTGGAACTGAAGGAAACACGCCTGTCCGTCCTGCAGGCGGAGCAAGGCTTTCGCTTTGCCCGCGCCGATATCTCCGACGCGGCGGCCTTGAAGGCGGCAATCGGTCCCGATGAGGATGCCGAAATCATCGTTCACCTCGCCGCGCAGGCGGGGGTGCGTTATTCCATCGAAAACCCGTCCGCCTATGTCTCGGCCAATGTCCAGGGGCAGGTGACTGTGTTCGAGCAGGCCTTGGCCATGCCGAAGCGCCCGCCCGTCGTCTACGCCAGTTCCTCCTCTGTCTATGGCGCGAACGAGAAGATGCCGTTCAGCGAGAGCGATATCGTCGACAGCCCGGTTTCCGTCTACGCCGCCACCAAGAGGGCGGGCGAGTTGCTGGCCCATTCCTACGCGCAGGTGCACGGCATGGCATCCGCCGGCCTGCGTTTTTTCACGGTATACGGTCCCTATGGACGCCCTGATATGGCGCCGTGGCTCTTCACCAGCGCCATCCTCAAGGGCGAGCCGATCCGCGTCTTCAACAATGGCCAGATGGCGCGTGATTTCACCTATATCGATGATATCGTCAGCGGTGTTCTCGGTGCTGTGAAACGCATTTTGCAACAGCCGCAGGCGACGGCACCGGTTTATAATCTCGGCAATAGCAGCCCCGTCGCGCTCAATGATTTCATCGCGGAGATCGAGAAGGCGACGGGCCGTGAGGCGATCAAGCAGCTCGAGCCGATGCCACCGGCCGACGTGCCGCGCACCTACGCAGATATCCAGCTTGCCGCCCGTGATCTCGGTTTCGCGCCGGTCACGCCGCTCGCCAAGGGAATTCCTTTGTTCGTCGAATGGTTTCGTGGCTATAATGGCAAGAGATGAGCGAAAAAAAAGAAGGCTATAGAGGGTTTCGGCCGCTGGCGGATATGGCATCGGGGGTTCTCGATCCTGTGCTGCGCAAGCGTGCGGGCATCAATCTGGCGCTTCTGCAATCCTGGGAAGATATCATCGGCTCCGCGCTCGGCGCGCAGTCGCGTCCGCTGAAGATCCTCTGGCCGCGCCGCGCGCATGAGGACGATCCGTTTCAGCCCGCAACGCTGGTCATCGCCTGCGAAGGCTTCGCCGCCATTCGCATCCAGCACGAAACCGGCGAGATCATCAGCCGCGTCAATGCCTTCCTGGGCTTCGCCGCGATCGGGCGCATCAAGATCGAGCAAAAGCCGGTGCCGAAGCCCGCGCCGCCGCGAAGGATGCAGCAGGCGGTGGTCGACGCCGCCTCGGAAAAGCATATTGAAGCGGTGACGGCTGAGATCGAGGATGACGGCCTGCGCGCCGCTCTGGCCAGGCTTGGCCGCAGCGTGATCGCGGAGAAGGCGAAGCGCGGATCCTGATCTTCACGAAAAAGTCAAAGATTTAAGGCTTTTTCTGCCTTAAAGGATTGCTGTCGCCCGTGTGAAATGATGCGGGTATTGTAATGGAAACAGATAACACGATAGGTGATTCGATGGCTGCACGATTGAGCCGCAGAAATGTTCTTTCCCTCGCAGCCATTTCTGCTGCGGGAATAGCGCTTGCCGCGTGCAGCGATTCCTCAGATCCAGTTGCCGGAATTCCTGATGCCACCACCACCTCCGCGACATCCGATGTGCCCGCCGCCGAAGGCACGGTCGATGTCGCGAAACTCTACGAGCCGGGCAAGCTGAAGGACATGGTTCTGGGCAAGGCCGACGCGCCCGTCACCATCGTCGAATATGCCTCGATGACCTGCCCGCATTGCGCGCATTTCGCCGAAACGACGCTTCCGGCCATTAAGACGAAATATATCGATACCGGCAAGGCGCGGCTCATCTTCCGCGAATTCCCGTTCGATCCGCGTGCCTCGGCGGCCTTCATGCTGGCGCGCTGCGCTCCGGAAGACCGCTACTTCCCGATGGTCGACGTGCTTTTCAAGCAGCAGCAGCAATGGGCGGCGGCGCCGAATGCGGAAGAACCCTTGATGCAAATCTCCAAGCTGGCCGGTTTTACACAGGAGTCGTTCAAGGCTTGCTTGACGAACCAGCAACTTCTCGATGATGTGAACGCATCGCGGGATCGTGGAGAGAAAGAATTCGGTATTACCTCGACACCGACTTTTTTCATAAACGGAAAGAAGTACACTGGAGCACTGTCGGTTGACCAGATGTCGGCAATCATCGACGGCCTTCTCTGACCTGCATTCGTTGCGGACGGGCAGGCCACCGGCCATGCTCGTTCTTTTTTCCTTGAAGCTGTTTGGCGATGAAGAGGGGCATCGCTGATGCGCTTCTCCAAGCTGCGCCTTGTCGGCTTCAAATCCTTCGTCGAACCGATGGAATTCGTCATCGAGAACGGGCTGACCGGCGTCGTCGGCCCGAATGGCTGCGGCAAGTCCAATCTGGTCGAGGCGCTGCGCTGGGTGATGGGCGAAAACTCCTACAAGAACATGCGCGCTTCCGGCATGGACGACGTGATCTTTTCGGGCTCGGGCACCAGACCGGCGCGCAATACCGCCGAAGTGACGCTCTTCCTCGACAACCAGGACCGCGCAGCACCTTCAGCCTATAATGATGCCGATGAGTTGCAGGTATCGCGCCGCATCGAGCGCGAAGCGGGTTCGGTCTATCGCATCAACGGCAAGGAAGCCCGCGCCAAGGACGTGCAACTCCTTTTCGCCGACCAGTCGACCGGCGCGCGCTCGCCTTCCATGGTCGGGCAGGGGCGTATCGGCGAACTCATCCAGGCAAAGCCGCAGGCGCGCCGTGCGCTTCTGGAAGAAGCAGCCGGCATCTCCGGCCTGCACACCCGCCGTCACGAGGCGGAACTCCGTCTGCGTGCCGCCGAAACCAATCTCGAACGGCTCGAGGATGTCGTCGGCGAACTGGGAGCCCAGGTCGAGAGCCTGAAGCGCCAGGCACGCCAGGCCAACCGGTTCAAGGCGCTTTCCGCCGATATCCGCAGCGCCGAAGCCATTCTCCTCCACCTGAAATGGACACTCGCCAAGACGCAGGAGGCGGAAGCGCAAAGCGCGCTTTCGACGGCGACCGTGCTTGTCGCCGAACGGGCGCAGGCGCAGATGGCCGCGGCCCGGGAGCAGGGGATCGCCGCACACCGTCTGCCGGACCTACGTGATGCCGAGGCCAAGGCCGCCGCCGCGCTGCAGCGCCTGACCATCGCGCGCACGCAGCTCGACGAAGAGGCCGAGCGCATCCGCGCCCGCCGTTCGGAACTCCTCAAGCGGCTTGAGCAACTGGCCGCCGATATTGTCCGCGAAGAGCAGATGGTGCGCGAGAACGCTGATATCCTGGCGCGTCTCGACGAGGAGGAGCGCACGCTCAATGCTGATAACGATGCGGCTGGCGACCGTGATATCGAAACGCGCGCCGTCTTTGAAAGCGCCGATGCCAGGCTCCGGGAAAGCGAAGCGGCCCTTGCCCGCGTGACGGCGGAGCGCGCCGAGGCCGCTGCCGAACGCGCGCAGATCGAGCGCTCGCTGCGCGAAGCCGCCGACCGGCGTGACCGGCTGGCCAACCAGATGCAGGACGTCGAGCGCGAGATCGCCGCCATTGCCGCGCAGATCTCCGGGCTTGCCGATCCGGTTGAAAAGCGCCTTGCCGTGGACGCGGCGGAGGAAGCGGTGATCGCCGCCGAAGAGGCTGCCCTTGCCGCCGAGGAACATGTCGAGCAGGCCCGCGCCAGCGAAGCTGCCCTGCGCCAGCCCCTGAACGAGGCCCGCGCCGAGCTGAACCGGATCGAAACCGAGGCCCGGACGCTCGCCAGGATCATCAATGCGGACGCTTCCGACCTGTTTCCGGCGGTGCTGGAGCAGGTAAGGGTCGAAAAGGGATTCGAGACAGCACTCGGCGCCGCGCTTGGTGAAGACCTTGACGCGCCAATAGATGCGGGCGCGCCGGTATTCTGGGCGGGAACCGGAGATCTGGATAAAGATCCCAATCTGCCGGACGGCGTGCAGGCCCTGGCGAATCTGGTGAGCGCGCCGCGCCAGCTAGCCCGTCGGCTTGCCCAGATAGGTGTCGTCGAAGAGGCGGATGGCGCTCGCCTGCAAAAATTGCTGAAGCCCGGTCAGCGTCTGGTCAGCCGGGCAGGCGCGCTCTGGCGCTGGGACGGCTATACCGCGAGCGCCGACGCGCCGACGCCCGCTGCGCAGCGCCTTGCCCAGAAGAACCGCTTGGCGGAACTCGATCTGGAGGCCGTGGAGGCCACGAAGCATTTGCACGCCATTGAAGCGGCGGTCGCAAAAGCCGAAGCCGGCGTGCGCGAAGCGGTGGAGCGCGAGCGCACCGCGCGCGATCATTGGCGCGCAGCGCAGCGTGCTCTTGATGAAGCCCGGGAGGCGCTTGCGGCCGCTGAGCGCGCCGCCGGTCAGCTTTCGAGCCGCCGCGCCGCGCTCGACGAGGCGAAGGCCCGCATCGCGGAAAGCCTTGAAGAAGCGCAAATCCAGCTTGCCGACGCGGACGATCATCTGGCCTCCATGCCGGATATAGAGGAAGTCAACGCCCGTCTTGCCGCGCTGACGGCCGAGGTCACGGCTGACCGTGCCGCGCTCGCCGAGGCGAGGGCAGTCCATGAGGGTTTGCGCCGCGAGGCGGAAGCTCGCGCAAGGCGGCTGGAAGCCATCGGCCATGAGCGCAAGAGCTGGGTTTCCCGCGCGCAGAATGCCGACCGCCAGATTGAGGCGCTCGCCGAGCGCCGCGCCGAGGCAGCGGCGGAGGCCGAAGGGCTGGCCGACGCGCCCGACGAGATCGATCAGCGCCGCCGCACATTGCTGTCACAGCTCTCGCAAGCCGAAGCTCTGCGCCGGGAGGCAGCAGACAAGCTCGCCATCGCGGAAGCCCGGCAGGCCGAACTCGACAAGCTCGCCACCCAGGCCATCCAGGACCTTGCCGCCTCGCGCGAGACGAGGGCGCGCGCCGAGGAGCGCGGCTCCGCAGCGCAGGAGCGGCGCCAGGACGCCGAAAGGCGCATTCTCGAAGCGCTGAACTGTCAGCCGCATGAGGCGATGCGCATGACGGGGCTCGGGCCTGATGATCCGATGCCGGATATCGAGCAGGTCGAACAAAGGCTGGAAAGGCTGAAGATCGAGCGCGAGCGCCTCGGCGCGGTCAATCTGCGCGCCGACGAGGAGCAGAGCGAACTGGCCGAACGTCTGGAGGCGATCATCGGCGAGCGCGAGGATATTATCGAGGCGATCAAGAAGCTGCGCCAGGCGATCCAGAGCCTCAACCGCGAGGGACGCGAGCGCCTGCTCGCCGCTTTTGATGTCGTCAATGCTCAGTTCCAGCGGCTGTTCACCCATCTATTCGGTGGCGGTACCGCCGAATTGCAACTGATCGAATCCGACGATCCGCTGGAGGCGGGACTTGAAATCCTCGCCCGTCCGCCCGGCAAGAAGCCGCAGACGATGACGCTGCTTTCCGGTGGCGAGCAGGCGCTGACCGCGATGGCGCTGATCTTCGCGGTGTTCCTCACCAACCCCGCGCCGATCTGCGTCCTCGATGAAGTCGACGCGCCGCTCGACGATCATAATGTCGAGCGCTTCTGCAATCTAATGGACGAGATGGCGGCCACCACCGAAACCCGCTTTGTCGTCATCACCCACAACCCGATCACCATGGCCCGCATGAGCCGCCTGTTCGGCGTCACCATGGCCGAGCAGGGTGTCTCCCAGCTCGTTTCCGTCGACTTGCAGATGGCCGAACGGCTGCTCGAGGCGAGTTAGTTATTGTTGCGGAGCCCGCTCGGGCGAACAGGTCTCGGCGGCATGAAGATAGACCCAGCCACGCGGGAATCCGGAAATCCGCAAGGCCGCTTGATGATCTGGGCGGTCGCCGCCTCGCTCGCTCTTCACGCGCTTATTGCCGTGGCATTGTCTCTCATCCCGGCGATGCAGCCACCGGAATTGCCGCCTGAAGAAGCCGTTACGGTCGAGATCGTCATGCCTCCGCCATCCCCGCCTGTGCCACCTGCAGTACAGGAATTGGCGGTACCTCGAAAAGCCCCTGAAACATCCGAACCCCGCGCGGAGAAACCCGCTGATCCGCCGGCCATGGTCCACGCCACGAACCTGTTCTCGGCGAAAATGCTCGCCGACCCGCGCAACCGGCAGGCGAGGCAGGCTCTGGCGCAATTGGCCGGCCCTGACCGCATCGAGCAAATATGCGATGCCGAGGCGATGGAGCAGATCCAGCGCTGGCGGCAGAATTTCAAGCCCGACAGGCTTGTCGCCTATGCCATGTCGGGCACGAGGACCGACGGCGCCACGCTCATCGCCGATGGTGCAGCATTCAGGAGCAAAAGCCTGTGGTATAATGTCAAATTCAAATGCGAAATGGCAGCCAACCTCAGGAAAATTGCTTCATTCGAGTTTCAGGTGGGCGCTCCCATTCCGAGGGCGGAGTGGGAGACGCATAATCTGTCGGCTGTTCATTGAGCCGGGTGGCGCAAATGCCGTCGCGCGTCATTACTCGCCCCAGACCGCCAGTTCGTTGCCCGCCGGGTCCGTGAAGTGGAAGCGGCGGCCGCCTGGGAAGGAGAAAATCGGCCTGACGATCTTTCCGCCGGCTTTCTCTACGACATCGAGCGTTTCCTCCAGTTTTTCGGAATAAAGCACCGGCAGCGGTTTTGCCGCCTGTTCTCCCGGAGCGGCGTCGAAGCCGCCCTCCAGCCCCTCGTCGAAAGCCGAATAGGTCGGCCCGTAATCGGTAAAGGACCAGGAAAACGCCTCGCTGTAGAAATTCTTGACCTTGTCCAGCGTTCCGCCGGCGGCCGGCAATTCGAGATAATCGAGTTTACCCGTCATGCGCATGATATTAACTCCAATTTGTTCACTTTATGTTCTATATCCCTATCGAGATGAATGCAAGTGGCGATAAAGCCCGCATTATCACCAACATTGCCAAATACGTGTGAAATTCAAGGCGATAATGGCCGTTTGAATGGCCTGTGCGGAACCTTGGGGCCCTTAATCGATTTGAATTTGCGGCGCAGCATTTTGTGATGGCACGGGCCTCCTCTATCGCTTAAGCATCAAGGCTGACAGGTCTGCTGAGGAGGTCTCGATGGTGAAATGGGTCTATACGTTCGGTGACGGCAAGGCGGAGGGTTCTGCCGGCGACCGCAATCTTTTGGGCGGCAAGGGCGCCAATCTGGCGGAGATGGCAAGCCTCGGCCTGCCGGTTCCTCCCGGCTTCACCATCACCACCGAAGTCTGCAGCTATTATTACGATCATGACCGCAGCTATCCCATCGAACTCGAGGCGGAGGTAAGGAAAGCGCTGGCGCATATCGCGTCGTTGACCGGCCGCGCCTTTGGCGATCCGGCAAAGCCGCTTCTTGTCTCCGTGCGCTCGGGCGCCCGCGCGTCCATGCCGGGCATGATGGATACCGTGCTCAATCTCGGGCTCAACGACGAGACGGTCGAGGCGATCGCGCGGGAATCGGGCGATGAGCGCTTCGCCTATGACAGCTATCGCCGCTTCATCCAGATGTATTCCGATGTCGTGCTCGGCGTCGATCATGCCTTCTTCGAGGAAATTCTCGATGATACCAAGGCCAACTTTGGCCACGATGTCGATACGGACCTGACCGCCGACGACTGGAAGGGGGTCATCGCGCTCTACAAATCCAAGGTCGAGGAGGAATTGGGCGAGCCGTTCCCCCAATCGCCGGAAAAGCAGCTCTGGGGCGCCATCGGCGCCGTCTTCTCAAGCTGGATGAACGCCCGCGCCATCACCTATCGCCGCCTGCACAATATCCCGGCGGCCTGGGGCACGGCGGTCAGCGTCCAGGCGATGGTCTTTGGCAATATGGGCGAGACATCCGCCACCGGCGTCGCCTTCACCCGCAATCCGTCGACGGGCGAAAAGAAGCTCTATGGCGAGTTTCTCGTCAATGCGCAGGGCGAAGATGTAGTCGCGGGCATCCGCACCCCGCAGAACATCACCGAGGAGGCGCGCATCGCCGCCGGCTCCGACAAGCCGTCTCTCGAAAAGGTCATGCCGGATGCGTTCGCGCAGTTCCTGAAGATCGCTGATACGCTCGAAAGGCATTATCGCGATATGCAGGACCTCGAATTCACCATCGAGCGCGGCAAGCTTTGGATGCTGCAGACCCGGTCGGGCAAGCGCACCGCCAAGGCCGCGCTGAAGATCGCGGTCGAAATGGCCGGGGAAGGGTTGATCGGCCCGGAGGAGGCGGTGCTGCGCATCGATCCCGCCTCGCTCGATCAGCTCCTGCATCCGACCATCGATCCGAAGGCGGAGCGCAATATCATCGGCATCGGCCTTCCCGCCTCTCCAGGCGCGGCGACGGGCGAGATCGTGTTCTCATCCGAGGACGCCGAGACGCTGAAGGCAGAGGGCCGCAAGGTCATCCTGGTGCGCGTCGAGACCAGCCCGGAGGATATTCACGGGATGCACGCCGCCGAAGGCATCCTGACCACCCGTGGCGGCATGACCAGCCATGCGGCGGTCGTCGCGCGCGGCATGGGCAAGCCCTGCGTCTCGGGCGCAGGCTCGCTGCGTGTCGATTATCGCAACGAAACCATGACGGCGGCGGGCGTCACGTTGAAGAAGGGCGATATCATCACCGTCGATGGCGGCACCGGGCAGGTGCTCAGGGGCAAGGTGCCGATGCTCCAGCCTGAACTTTCCGGCGATTTCGGCCGCATCATGGAATGGGCCGACAAGACGCGGCGCATGAAGGTGCGCACCAATGCTGAAACGCCGGCGGATGCCCGCATGGCGCATTCCTTCGGCGCCGAGGGCATTGGCCTTTGCCGCACGGAGCACATGTTCTTCGAAGGCGAGCGCATTGTCGCCATGCGTGAAATGATCCTCGCCGATACGGAAGAGGGCAGGCGGACGGCCCTTGCCAAGCTCTTGCCCATGCAGCGCTCGGATTTCATCGAACTCTTCGAGATCATGAAGGGCTTGCCGGTCACAATCCGTCTTCTTGACCCGCCATTGCATGAATTCCTGCCCAAGACGGAAGCAGAGATCGCGGAAGTCGCAAGCGCCATGGGCGTCGATGCCGACAGGCTGCGCGAGCGGACCGAGGCCCTCCACGAGTTCAACCCGATGCTCGGCCATCGCGGTTGCCGGCTGGCGATTTCCTATCCGGAGATCGCGGAGATGCAGGCCCGCGCCATCTTCGAGGCGGCGGTGGAGGCCGGAAAGAATACCGGCGCGCCGGTTGTGCCGGAAGTCATGGTGCCGCTGGTCGGCCTCAAGGAGGAACTCGATTTCGTCAAGGCGCGCATCGATGCGGTCGCCGCCGAAGTCACGGAGGAAGCCGGCATCAAGATAGACTATCTCGTCGGCACGATGATCGAGCTGCCGCGCGCCGCCATCCGCGCACATGAGATAGCGGAAGCGGCGGAGTTCTTCTCCTTCGGCACCAATGATCTGACGCAGACCACCTTCGGCATCTCGCGCGACGACGCCGCGTCGTTCCTCTCGGTCTACCAGCGCAAGGGCATCATCGAGCGCGATCCCTTCGTCTCGCTGGATCTGGACGGTGTCGGCGAACTGGTGAAGCTCGCCGCCGAGCGCGGCCGCAGCACCCGTCCCGCCATCAAGCTCGGCATCTGCGGCGAGCATGGCGGCGACCCCGCATCCATCGCCTTCTGTGAGGAGACGGGCCTCGATTACGTCTCCTGCTCACCCTTCCGCGTGCCGATCGCACGATTGGCAGCGGCACAGGCGGCAATCCTGAACGCGCGGGCCAATTCGGGGAAAGCGGCGGCTGTTGCTCCGGCTGCATAGAGCTGTTGTTTCAGTTGCGCATACTGGAACCCCCCTCTGGCCGGCAGGCCAGGGGGTATTGAAGTGCGAACCCGCAAAACACCCCATAATTCTACAAATTAATCCTACCCGCCAAAACAGGCTGTAGAAACGGCCAATCTACAATCTCCGCCATAATTCGCCCTTGATGCTGGATCTATTTCCCGGCGTCGAAACCATTTCGGATGCCACATCGTGCGTTTTTCCCTTTGTACTTATGCACTTGCACTTGTTTTGATGGGCAGTGCGGCGGCCCATGCGGACGAGATCGTCGAGCCGCGCTTGCGCATCGCGGAGGGTGGCGCAGCGGGATCGCAGGTGGCGCTGACGCTGGACGCCTGTTCCGGCAAGACGGATGCGCGCATTCTCGATGCGCTCGTCCAGAACAGGATTCCCGCGACGATTTTCATCACCGGGCGGTGGACCAGGCACAATGCGGGGGCGCTGGCGGTCATGAAGGCTCACCCCGATCTGTTCGAGTTGGAAAATCATGGGCTGAATCATGTGCCCGCGATCGAAGGCCTCCCCACCATGTACGGTATCAAGACGGCGGGCACGCCTGACGCAATCCGGGCGGAGGTGCAGGGCGGCGTGGACTCCATGTGGTCGGCCGCCGGCGTCAAGCCGCACTGGTATCGCGATGCGACCGCAAGATATTCCCTTGGGGCCGTCGGGCTGATCGAAAAGATGGGGTACAAGGTTGCCGGCTATTCGCTTAATGGCGACGAGGGCGCGTCGCTTCTGGCTGCCTCAGTGGAGAAACGCATCGCCGCGGCCAAGGACGGCGATGTCATTCTCTCCCATATCAACCAGCCAACCCATTCGGCAGGCGCAGGCGTGGTCAAGGGCATTCTGGCGCTGAAGGCGAGGGGTGTGCGTTTTGTGCGACTGGAGGATGTCCAGACCTCACAGACGCTCGATCCGGTCCACATGCCAAAGCCGCTGAAAACCGCCGCCGCTGTTCGGATGTCCTCCGGCAGTTAATCTTCTTTGGCCGGATCGGTGCTGAGTTTGCGCATTACCGCTGCATAATTTCGGCCAAGGCTTTCGAAAAGCGCGTTCGCGCCTTCAAGCGGCGCGAGCGACAGCGTTATGCCGTCGTTGAGCAGCGTCACGAAGATGATCTGATCGTAAGGATTGCCGGGGATGGCGATCGCGCCGATCCTCTGCGCCCGGCTGGTGTCCAGCGCCGGCATATTGAACAGAAGTTCGCCACTGACGAGTTTTGCGGCCTTCGCGAGCGCGCCGTCAAAGCCATCGCTCAAAACATCCTGAGCGCCGAGCGCAAATTCGACTTCAACGGCCTCGAGTGTGGCCGCATTCTCGATCTGCGGCTTGTCCGGCCCTGGGCCGGTTGCAGGGGCTCGAATCATGTCACGCATACTCCACACCGAATCGACGGCGCCCCCATGCAGACAATGCCTGTTATAAATTGTTGTCGCAATGACACTTTTATGTTGAGCCACGACTTTAGTAGCACGTGTTAAACAAACTGTTGTTCCATGAGAGCGCCCTAACCGACCTTGGCCGCTTTGACCGGAAAAGCGCGGGCAGGTAAACCGTGATAACAGGATTGCGAAGACGGTAAGAAAAGGGGCGGACGGAGGTGATGAAACTGCGTTATATCAGGCGCAAATCGCGTTCCGCCGTCTGGTCGTTCCGGCTGGCGGTCTTTTCAGCCGTGCTTTTCCTGTTCTCCGCCCTCGGCCACCGTTTCCAGGCCATAGAGACGCCGGATTTCCTGGTGCTCGCCGTGCTGGCAGGCGCGCTGGCGCTTCTTGCGCTGCTGTTGGCGGCAAAGGGTTTCGCGGATCTCTGGCGCAATGGAGACAAGGGTGGCACGCGCTCCCTGTGGGGAGCCTTGATTGCGTTGGCGATCCTTACGCCTTTTGCCGTAACGGCCTATCTGGCTTTGGTAACGCCGCCACTCTACGACATTTCTACCGATCTCAGTTCGCCTCCGCAGTTTTCCCTCGCCGTCCTGCGCAAATCGGGAATGAACCCGATCGACGACAACACCGCACCGCGCGCCGCCATGCAGACCGCCGCCTATCCCGAAGCGACCGGAAGGCGCTACGAAGGCTCGCCGGACCGGATACTCGAAGCGGTCATGGCCGTTATCGGCGCCGAGGGGTGGACCGTGACCGGACGCTTCGGCATGCCGGGCGAACAGGTCGAAACCATCGTCGAGGCCGTTGCGCGCAGCTCTATCCTCGGCTTCACGAGCGATATCGCCATCCGCCTGACGGATGAGGGGCAGACGACCTATGTCGATATGCGCTCGGTCTCCCGCTACCGAACGCGCGACCTCGGTGCCAACGCCCGCTACATCGCGGATTTCATGATGCGGCTCGATCAGCAGGTCAGCGGCGCAGCGCCCGAGGGATAGCTCACCCCGGAACGAACACGCCGTCGAGCGCTGGATTGCCGTCGGTCGCCACGAGGCCGCGTGCGACCAGATCCTCCAGATGAGCCAGCACGGAGAGGCCGGCCGCGCCATGCAGGCGCGGGTCCGTGTCGCGGTAGATTGCCCTGACCATGTCGGGGATGGTGCGGTCACCCCTGCGGATGCGCTCCAGAACCGCGCGTTCACGCATCCGGCGATGCATGCGCAGTCCGCGCACGAATGTCTTCGGGTTTGTGACCGAACCGCCATGGCCGGGCAGATAGAGCCGGTCGTCCCGCGCGAGAAGCTTGTCCAGCGACGCCATGTAGTCGGCCATCGCGCCATCGGGCGGCGCGACGATCGTCGTCGCCCAGGCCATGACATGATCGGCGGAAAACAGTGCGCCGGTTCCTTCCAGCGCGAATGCCGTGTGGTTGGCGGTATGCCCCGGCGTGTGCACGGCCCGCACCGCCCAGCCGTCTCCTTCGATGATCGCGCCATCGGCAATGGCAATGTCGGGCTTGAAATCCATGTCGGCGCTGGCGTCGAGCGGGTTGATCTCGCCCAGATGCAGCGGGCGCGCCGGGCGGTGCATGCCTTCGGAAATGGTGACGGCGCCCAATGCGTCTTTTAATCTGGCAGCGAGAGGCGAGTGGTCGCGATGCGTGTGGCTGACGAAGATGTGGCTGACCGGGCGTCCGGCGATGGCGCGCATCAGCGCGGCATGATGCGCCTCGTCCTCCGGCCCCGGATCGATGATCGCCAGCGTATCATGTCCGACGAGATAGGAATTGGTGCCGTGAAAGGTGAACGGTCCCGGATTGTTGACCGTGATTCGCTGGATATTGGGCGCGACATCGACCGCATTGCCGTAATCGGGAGCGAAGGAATTGTCGAGAACAAGCGCCATCGGGGGGAGGACTCTTCAATGTGAGCGGGATGAGAAAAGTGTGAAGCGGTTAGCGCTCTTATCTCATAAACATGATCGGGCGTATTGCCGGGTAGCCGTTTCCTTAATATACGGTAACAATCAACGGTAACAGCCGCTCCGGAGGATGAGTTCATGATCCCAGTCCAAACCCGTATCGCAAACGCCTCGCTGGCTGAACGATTCCTGCCCGAGGGACAGCTTGCGCGCGCCTTCTGGCTCGTTTCGCTGGCGCTCGTCGGCACCGCGCTCCTGACGATCTCGGCCAAGATCAAGGTCGATCTGGTCTATGTCAACGTAACGATGCAGACATTCGCCCTCTTCGCCATCGCCGCCGCCTATGGCTCGCGCCTAGCCGTCGCCACCGTGGCGCTCTATCTCCTCGAAGGCGCGCTCGGCCTGCCTGTTTTCACCGGAACACCTGAAAAGGGCATCGGCCTTGCCTATATGGTCGGCCCGACCGGCGGTTATCTGCTTGCCTATCTCGCCGCCGCATGGGTCGTCGGCCGCGCCGCCGATCTCGGGCTTTCGCGCAATCCCTTTGCGCTCGGCGGCTTCATGCTCGCCGGCGAGGCGATCATCCTGGCCCTGGGCGCCCTGTGGATGTCCTATCTCTTCGGTCTCGAAAAGGGCCTGGCCTTCGGCTTCGGCATCTTCATCATCGGCGATCTGATCAAGCTGGCGCTCGCCGCCTGCCTGATCCCGGCCATCGGTGCGCTGTTCAAGCGCCGCTGAGGCCAACCGCCTGTTCAACAAAAAAGCCGGGCTTCATGCCCGGCTTTTTTGTTGACAAGAATCAGCCTGCCTCGCTTATCTCACAGCAGAATATCCAGAGGGCTTTCCCATGCAGGCTTCCTATCCCCGCGATCTCATCGGCTATGGCCGCCACACGCCCGATCCGCGCTGGCCGGGCGGTGCCAATATCGCTGTGCAGTTCGTCGTCAATTACGAGGAAGGCGGCGAGAGCTGCATCCTCGATGGCGATCCGGCGTCGGAATGCCTGCTTTCCGAGATCGTCGGCGCGCAAGCCTGGCCGGGCCAGCGCAATCTCAACATGGAGTCGCTTTATGAATATGGCGCGCGCGCCGGGTTTTGGCGGCTCTGGCGCATCTTCACCCGCCGTAATTTGCCGGTGACGGTCTATGGCGTGACGCTCGCCATGGCGCGCAATCCGGAGGCTGTCGCGGCCATGAGGGAAGCCGATTGGGAGATCGCCAGCCATGGCCTTCGCTGGCTGGAATACAAGGATTTTTCGCAAGAAGAGGAGCGTCGGCATATTCTCGAAGCCGTGCGGCTCCACACCGAGATCACCGGCTCGCGCCCCCTTGGCATCTATCAGGGCAAGCCGTCCGCCAACACGCTGAAACTGGTCATGGAGGAGGGCGGCTTCCTCTATTCCGCAGATTCCTATGCGGACGATCTGCCCTATTGGGTCAGGAGCCCGAAAGGCCCGCATCTGATCGTGCCCTATACGCTCGACGCCAACGACATGCGCTTTGCCACGCCGCAGGGCTTCAATTCCGGCGACCAGTTCTTCACCTATCTCAAGGACAGCTTCGACCTGCTCTACCGCGAGGGAGCGGAGGCCGCGCCGAAAATGATGTCGGTCGGGCTGCATTGCCGTCTGGTCGGGCGGCCGGGCCGCGCGGCCGCACTCGAACGCTTCCTCGATTATGTCATGAGCCACGACAAGGTCTGGGTGACGAAACGCGTCGACATCGCCCGCCATTGGCACGAGCATCATGCCGTTACGGAGCCCGCATCGTGAGGGTGGAAAGCCTCGATGTCCGCACGCTGACCCGGGAGGCCTTCGCCCCCTTCGGCGAGGTGATAGAGACTGAAGGCGCCGAAATGCGCCTCATCAACAATGGCACGACCCAACGCTTCCACGATCTCGCGAAAGTCGAAGCGACAGGCGAGGCGGCGCGGGTGCTGGTCAATATCTTCCGCGGACAGGCCTTCGCGCCGCCCATCGATATCGCCATGCTCGAACGCCACCCGCTCGGCTCGCAAGCCTTCATGCCGCTTGAGCGGCGGCCGTTTCTGGTGGTGGTGGCGGAGGACGAGGGCGGTCGTCCCGGAAGGCCCCAGGCATTTCTCGGACAAGGCAATCAGGGCGTCAACTACCGCCGCAATGTCTGGCATCATCCGCTGTTGGCTCTGGAACACGCTTCCGAGTTCCTGGTGGTCGATCGCGGCGGGGAGGGCAACAATCTCGAGGAGTTCTTCTTCGAGGATACCGTTTACCGGATCGCGAAGCTCCCTTCTGCACTGTAGCGGAATACGGTGACGACACCGAAGAAACAGCCATAGCTGCAATAATCCTTGACGGCCCTCTCTCTCCGTCCGAAGCTGATTTCCATGGCAAATTCGATCCGATTTTTTCTGAATGGTCAAAAACAGGATGTCGCCGTCCGCCCCGATACAACCGTTCTCGAATGGTTGCGCTCAGGCCCGCGGCTGACTGGGACCAAGGAGGGCTGCGCCGAGGGCGATTGCGGCGCTTGCTCGGTGCTGCTGGGTGACGCAGGCGATGGCGAGATCCGCTATCACGCCGCCAATAGCTGCATCATGACCATGGGGCAGATCGACGGGCGGGCGCTGGTCACGGTCGAGGGGCTGAAGGGCGAAACGCTTCATCCGGTCCAGGCGGCGATGGCCGAAAACGGCTCCTCACAATGCGGCTTCTGCACGCCGGGCATCGTCATTTCGCTCGCCGGCCTCGCGGCAAACGATGCTGCCGCCGACGACCACGCCATCCATGACGCGCTTGCCGGCAATCTCTGCCGTTGCACGGGCTACCGGCCCATCGTCGAGGCCGCACGCAAGGTGGTGGGCGAGGGCGGCGCGGCTATCCCGGGACCCGCCGTGGCGGCTCTGGCCGCACTGGAACCGGCGGCGGAAATCGCCACATCCGGCGCGGTCTTCCATCAGCCGCAAATGCTCGATGATCTCCTGAAGCTGCGCCGCGACAGGCCGGGCGCCGTACTGCTTGCCGGGGGCACCGATCTGGGGGTCGCGCTTGCGGATTTCCACGGCGATTGGAATGAAGTCATCTCCACCGCCCATGTGCGCGAACTGCGCAGCATTGAGGAAACGCCGACGCATCTGGGCTTCGGCGCTGCGGTGACATGGGAGGAAGTGCTGGCGCGGGTCGCGCCATTCTATCCTTCGTTTGCCACGCTTATTCGCCGCTTCGGCTCGACGCAGATCCGCTCCATGGGTACGATTGGCGGTAATATCGGCACGGCAAGCCCGATAGGCGACGGCCCGCCGGCGCTGATCGCGCTTGGCGTGGAGATTGAGCTTGCTTCATCCGGCGACAGGCGGACAATGCCGCTTGAGGATTTCTTCCTCGACTACCGCAAGACGGAGATGAAGCCGGATGAGGTTATTGCCTCGATCCGCATCCCCAAACCGGCGGTGGGGCAGGAGTTCCGCGTCTACAAGATTTCCAAGCGCTACGACCAGGACATCTCGACCGTCTGCGGCGCATTTTCCATCGTGCGGGAAGGCGGGATCGTCAGATCCGCCCGCATCGCATTTGGCGGCATGGCAGCCATTCCGAAGCGCGTGCCGGAGGCCGAGACGGCACTTGTGGGAAAGTCACTGGATGAAGACGCGGCGCGCGCCTGCGCCGCAGCCATTCGCAATGCCTTGTCCCCCTTGAGCGATTGGCGTGGCAGCGCGCAATACCGGCTGACGGTCGCCGCCAACCTTGCCGAGCGGTTCCGCCGCGATCTTTCGGGCGAGACGGTGGAGGTGATGGCGCTATGAACATCGAAAATCCGCATCAGGCCAAGACCGTCCAGCGCAGCATCGTCGGGCGCGGCATCGCGCATGATTCCGCCGCGCGCCATGTCGCGGGCGAGGCGACCTATATCGACGACATGCCGGAACTACCGGGTACGCTGCACGCCGCCTTCGTTCTTTCGCCCGTGGCCCATGGCAGGCTCAGAGGCTTCGACGCGAGCGCCGCGCTGGCAGTCACGGGCGTTGCCGGTGTCTGGTCGGCAGCGGACGTGCCGGGGATAAACGATGTTGGTCCCGTCTTTCCGGGCGAACCGCTTTTCGCCGAGGAACTGCTCGATCATGAAGGAAGGGTGATCGCCGTAGTCGCCGCCGACAGTTTCGAGGCCGCCTATCGCGCCGCGCGGCTGGTCAAGCTCGATATCGAGGAATTGCCTGCGGTCGTCGATGTCGAGGCGGCGCATGCCGCGAAGAGCTATGTCCTGCCGCCGCAGACCGTCAGCGAGGGCGATGCGGCGGGCGCAATCGCCGCGGCTCCCCATGTCTTCTCCGGCAAGCTTCGCATGGGCGGCCAGGACCATTTCTATCTGGAAACCCATATCGCCTATGCCATTCCGGGCGAGGGCGGCGACATGCTGGTCCATTCCTCCACCCAGCACCCGACCGAGGTGCAGCATCATGTGGCGCATCTCTTAGGCCTTCACGCCAATGCCGTGGAATGCCAGGTACGGCGCATGGGCGGCGGCTTCGGCGGCAAGGAGAGCCAATCGACGATCATCGCCGGTGCGGCGGCGCTGGTCGCCGCCAAGACGGGCCGCCCCTGCAAGCTGCGGCTGAAGCGTCGCGACGACATGGCGGGCACCGGCAAGCGCCATGATTACGTCGCGATCTGGAAAGCGGGCACGGACAACCGAGGCCGCATTCTGGGGCTCGAGGTGGAATATCTGGCGCGGGCGGGAAATTTGCCGGATCTGACCGGCGCGGTCATCACCCGCACGTTGACCCACACTGACAATTCCTATTTCATCGCCAATGCCCATTTCGTCGGCCATGCCTGCAAGACCAACACGGTTTCCAACACCGCATTCCGGGGCTTCGGCGGGCCGCAGGGGATACTCACCATCGAGGCCATCATCGACACCGTTGCCCGCGAGCTTGGCCACGATCCCAATGACGTGCGCCGCATCAACTATTATGGCGACGAGACGGGCGACATGACGCCCTATGGTCAGAAGGTCGAGGACAACAGGCTCATCGAGGTGACCGATGCCGTGCTCGCCTCCGCCTTCTGGCAGGAGCGCCGCCGGGAGATCGACGAATACAACGCCGCCTCGCCAATCATCCGGCGCGGGCTGGCGATGATGCCGGTGAAGTTCGGCATTTCCTTCAATCTCACCTCGCTCAATCAGGCCGGCGCGCTGGTCCATGTCTATCTCGACGGCTCAATCTTCCTCAACCATGGCGGTACCGAGATGGGGCAGGGCCTGTTCGTCAAGGTGGCGCAGGTGGTGGCCGAGGTTTTCCAGGTCGATCTCGACATGGTCAAGATATCCTCCACCGCGACCGGCAAGGTGCCGAACACCAGCGCCACCGCCGCATCGACCGGATCGGACCTGAACGGCATGGCCGCCTTCAAGGCGGCAACCGCCATCAGGACGCGGATGACGGACGTGGCCGCCGAACATTTCGGCGTCACGCAAGAGGAGATTGTCTTCCGCGAGGGCCGCGTCCATGCCGGAAACGAATCCATTTCCTTCGGTGAGCTCGCGAAGATGGCCTGGGCGAAGCGGGTACAGCTTTCCGAGGCCGCGCACTACGCCACGCCGAAGATCCATTGGGACGGCAAGGCGATGAAGGGCCGGCCCTTCTTCTATTTCACCTACGGGGCGGCGGTGGCCGAGGTCGCGGTCGATACGCTGACCGGCGAGACGCGCTGCCTGCGCGCCGACATCTTGCAGGATGTGGGCTCGCCGCTCAATCCGGCCATCGACCTCGGCCAGATCGAGGGCGCTTTCGTGCAGGGCATGGGCTGGCTTACCTGCGAGGAGCTCTGGTGGGACGGGAAGGGCAGGCTCAGGACGGTCGGCCCTTCGACCTACAAGATACCCGGCTCGCGCGATGTCCCGCCGCAATTCAACGTGCGCATTCTCGACAATGCGCCGAACCGCGAGGAAACCATCTTCCGCTCCAAGGCCATCGGCGAACCGCCGCTGATGCTGGGCATATCGGTGTGGCTTGCGATCCGCGATGCTATCGCATCCATCGCCGGCAAGGGCGTCGCGCCCGAACTCGATGCGCCCGCAACGCCGGAAAACGTGCTGCGCGCCATCACCAGGCTTGAAGCCCCTGCGGAGGCTGCATCGTGACGCTCGACGAACTGAACGAAGCGTCGAGGGAGGTCTTTGTCGCAGCACTGGGCGGCATCTTCGAGCATTCACCCTGGGTGGCAGAGGCGGTCGCGGACGAACGGCCTTTCGAAAGCGTCGGCGCACTGCATGAAGCGATGGCGGAAGCCGTCGCCACGGCAGGGCGCGACCGGCAGCTTGCCCTGATCCGCGCGCATCCCGATCTCGCGGGAAAGGCTGCAAGGGCCGGAACGCTTACCGAGGAATCCACCCGCGAGCAGAAGGGCGCGGGACTGGACCGCCTGTCCGATGCCGAGTTCGAGGAATTCCACCGGCTGAACGACGCCTACAAGGCCCGCTTCGGCTTTCCCTTCGTGCTCGCCGTGCGCGGCTTCGATGGCCGCACCCACGATGCGCATTCCATACTTGCATCCTTTCGCGCCCGGCTCGATAACTCTGTCGAAGCCGAGATCGACGAGGCGGTGCGCCAGATCGCCAGAATAGCGCGCCTGCGCCTTGATGATCTGATCTCGTAGGCACATAGGGGTAAAGGATGGGAAAGCTTTCCACACATGTACTGGACACGGCCCATGGCCGCCCCGCGGCGGCAATGCGTCTGGAGCTTTACCGCGTCCACGACAACGGCAAGACGGAGCTCGTCAAGCGCGCCGTGACCAATCTGGATGGCCGCACGGACGAGCCGCTTTTGGCTGATGGGGAGTTGCAGGCCGGACGATACGAGCTGCAATTCCACTGCGCCGAATATTTCTCCGGCCAGAGCTCCGAACTCTCCGATCCGCCATTCCTCGATCTCATCCCGATCCGCTTCGCCATCGCGAATGCCGACAGCAATTATCATGTGCCGCTGCTGGTAAGCCCGTGGTCGTACTCTACCTACAGGGGGAGCTGAAGCAATATCGCGCAAACAAGGACTTATCCAACAGTTTGCGTGTTCTCATAGAATTTTGGGCGGAAACGAACAAAAGGATTCGCCCCTTGGAAAACACCGCCAACCTGAAACTGCCCTATATCCTGCCGAGCCAGGCGCAGAAGCATGTCACCCATAATGAGGCGCTGCAGATCCTCGATGCGCTCGTGCAGCTCTCCGTCATCGACCGCGATTTGACGGAGCCTCCGGCGGGTCTCGTCGAGGGCGACCGATATATCGTCCCCTCTGGCGCAACCGGCGTCTGGGCTGGCAAGGATGGCGCAGTCGCCAGCCTCGCAGACGGCGCGTGGCTGTTCTTCACGCCTGAAGAAGGCTGGCTTGCCTGGGTGGCCGACGAGGACGTTCTTGTGGCATGGACCGGCTCCGACTGGTCGATTGCCGGCGGAGATGGCGAAGGCGTCACGATAGAGCAACTGGCGGACGGCACGATCCGTAAGATCGGCATCAACACGGCCGCTGACGATACGAACCGTCTTGCGCTCAAATCGGACGCCATCCTTTTGAGCCATGATGACGTGACACCGGGGACCGGCAATATACGCGCGACGCTCAACAAGGCGGCGCCCATCAATGATGCAGGCTTCGTCTTCCAGACGAACTGGTCGACGCGGGCGCTCTTCGGCATCCTCGGGGATAACAATTTCACGGTGAAGGTTTCCCCCAACGGATCGAGCTTCTTCACCGGCCTCACGATCGACAGCGCCAGCGGCCTGGTTTCCCAGAACAATCTGCCCAGGGCGGTGGCCGGCCTCAATTTCAACCAGAACCTTCCGGCAGGGGCCGCTAACGTCATCCAGTTGAACACGGCCATCGCCAATCCGATGAACATGTTCGACGCCGCCACGAACCGGGTGTCGGTGCCGGCTTCGGGCTTGTACCTGATCAGCTATACCGGCGGCATCACTGTCGCGGCCGGCGGCGACACGTCGATGCGTCTTGCGGTAAACGGTATAGCCGCGGCTGCCGGTTCGGCAATAACGGGGGATGTTACACAGATGGCGGGAAACAAGTTCTTCTCCGCAGCGATCTGCCTTCCCCTCAATGCCGGCGACTACGTCCAGCTATGGGGCGGCAACAGCGCCGCTGCATCCACTGCCATGGTTGACCGGTTCGCTCTCACGGTGGTCTATATGGCGCCGCTCACGGCCTGATCCGCGGCATCATTCATCAAACGGACCGATCAAAATCGTCGGGCGCCGCCACGGCCTGGATGAGCGTCCGGCAGCCCCATAATGGATAAACGGATAGCAATTGCTGTTGAGCCACAGGTACACGCAAAAGTGTGATTCGGTTGATGATTGTTACAAATGTCCGTTTTATCCATTATAAAGGCATGCTGATAACAGCGATTTCGGCGAGACATCCGGATTTGTACCGGCCCCTTGATGTCCGCTATGGAAAATATGGTGAAGCGTGCGGAAAACGGAACCTGCGGCGAACATGAAATTTGATCGTATTTGTGGAAAAATCTCGCTTCTTCCGCGGTTTTCCAAGCAGGTGATTCTGGTTTCCGCCGATTTCCTCGTCCTGCTCCTGAGCGTCTACCTGGCTTATGTCTTGCGGCTCGGCTTCCTTTTTACGCCGAATTGGAACCAGTGCCTTTTGATGCTGACGGCGCCTTTCCTTGCAATACCCGTTTTCCTGCGATTCGGGCTCTATAGGGCCATCATCCGCTACCTGCCGGAGCGGGCGATCTGGCCGATCGTCCAGGCGACGGCAATTGGTTCGCTGTTCTGGGTCACGCTTGTCTTTCTGACCGAAATGTCGGGGGGAGAGGGGGTGCCGCGTTCGGTGCCGCTGCTCTATTGGCTGTTGAGCACGATCCTGATTGCATCGAGCAGATTCGGCGCGAAATGGCTGCTGAAGTTCGCTCAAAGCGGCAAGACCTACAGCCATTCCGCCCTCATTGTCGGCGCAGGCGAAGCTGGCCGCCAACTGGCGACGGCCCTGCGCAGCCACAGCGACACATTCGTGCTTGGCTTCATCGACAACGATCCCGCGTTCTACGGCATGGATATCGCCGGCTTGCGCGTATATCCGCCCGAGCAGATCCAGAACCTCATCGAAAACCACGGCGTCACCGAAGTCGTCATCTCCGATCCGACGCTCGACAGCGCACAGCGCCGCACGCTCATCGCACAGCTCAGCAAGCTGCCGGTCAATACGCGCATCCTGCCGGCGATCGCCGATCTGACGCTTGGCAAATATCTGGTCAGCGCGCTGCGCAATATCGAGATTGACGATCTGCTCGGCCGTTCGCCCGTCCCGCCCGATGCTTCGCTTCTGCGCAGCATGGTGGAGGGCAGGGTGATCATGGTGACCGGTGCCGGCGGGTCGATCGGCAGCCAGCTTTGCCGCACGATCGCCCATTGGTCTCCCGCCAGGATCGTCCTGTTCGAGATGAGCGAATTCGCGCTCTATCAGATAGACCGCAAGCTTCGCGAGGAATCGCGTTGCCAAATCGTCCCGGTTCTGGGCTCGGTTCTCGACCAGGAACTTGTCGAGCGCACCATCGCGGAAAATGGCGTCGATACCGTCTATCACTGCGCTGCCTACAAACACGTGCCCCTGGTCGAGGCCAACCCCTTCGAAGGCATTCGCAACAATGTGTTCGGCACTGCGGCCGTTGCTGCAGCCGTCCTGACGACCGGTATCGAACGCATGGTCCTGATCTCGTCGGACAAGGCGGTCCGGCCGACGAATGTCATGGGCGCGACCAAACGTTGGGCCGAGTTCATCCTCCTTCACTATAGCAGGAAGGCGTCGGCGAGCGGCCAAAAGCAGTTCTTCTCCTCGGTGCGGTTCGGCAATGTTCTTGGCTCGAACGGCTCGGTCGTACCGCTGTTTCAGGAGCAGATTGCCCGGGGTGGTCCGATTACGCTGACCCACGAAGACATGACACGCTATTTTATGTCGATCAGGGAGGCATCGGAATTGATCATCCAGTCGGGAGCTGTATCGGAAACCGGCGATACCGTGCTTCTTGAAATGGGCGAGCCGGTGAAAATCCGCGATCTTGCCGAAAACATGATTCTGCTTGCCGGACTGACGGTGCGCAGCGAGGATAATCCTGAGGGTGATATCGCAATCGAAGTCGTGGGCATCCGCGATGGAGAAAAATTGTTCGAGGAACTCTTCTACGATCCATCGAGTGCGGAAGTCACCCGGCACCCGAAGATCATGAGGGCGCGGCACAGCGGTATCATCGTTCCCGATCTGCCGGCGGAGATCGAAAGATTGCGCGCCGCCGTCAAGGCGCGTGATGAGGAGCGCACGCGGCGCATTCTCTTCGGCCTGATCAACGCGGCGGCAAGCGAGCCGCACAGGCTGTCGGCCTGAAGAAAAGCTTAGAGAATTCCGCGAAAGCGCAGCAGAAGCGCGATCGTTACGGCGAATCCTGTGACGGTAAAGATCGCCGCTTCCGCGAAGCTGGCCGTGCCAGCCACGCCGGCCGAGCATATTCCCAGCACAATATTGAGCATCGCGACATGACCGATGACGCGCAGGACAGGCCAGCCGGCGCGCCGGGCAATCTGGTAGGCATGTTTCGAATGGGCGGCGAGAACATTCTCGCCGGAAATGAGCCGCTTCACCAGCGTCGTGCCGGTATCCATGAGATAATAAAGCGGCAAGAGCAGGCCCGCGAGCAGCGCCGTCTCCCGCGCAACCATCAGGAACACGGCGCCTGAGAGAAGACCGAGCGGCAGGCTGCCCGAATCGCCGAGGAATATGCGCGCAGGGGGCCTGTTGAAGAAGGCAAAGCCAAGCAGCGCGCCGCTTGTGACAGCCGCGACCACGCCGCTTTGCAGACCGGCCACCCCGAACACGGCAAGCAGCATTGCCGCCAGAAGCGGAACGCCGATACCGGTCACGGTCATCAGGTCGAGCCCATCCATGAAATTGGTCATGTTGATGAAGGAGAGAAGCACAAACACCATCAGCGCTGCCTCCAGCCATTGCGGCAGAAGGTCCGGAAGCAGGCGGAACTCCGGGCCGAATCCATAGACGCAAAGGCTGGCGGCAAGGATCTGCGCGCAAAGCCTGGCCGCCACCGGAAGCGAGTGCCTGTCGTCGAAGAAGCCCGTCAGCCAGAGAAGCCCTGTTGCAGCCGCCAGGCAGAGGAGAAGGCGCGCATCAAGGCCCGCTGCCGATCCAAGCGCGACGAGCACTGCAATCGCCGCCGGTATGACCGCCAGCCCGCCGATCTGCCGCGCCTGAGCCGTATGGTTGGAGCGCTCATTGAGCGCGGCTGCCAGAAAGCCCGATGGCAGCACTCTCGCCAGAACAGCCAGAAGCAGGGTCGCGGCTGCGGCACTCGCCAGAAATGCGCTGATCAGAAAGGAAATGATGGAAAACGGCATGTTCAGAAAAGATATGTTCATGAAAGACATGGGCCAGGCTCTCCGGGCACGGGATGCATGTCAGTATCACCGGCCGCGCGATCGGAGCAAGTCCGGCAAAAGATTAACCCGCTTTCGCGGAAACCGGATCTCCGAACGTGTCCAAAGCCATGAATTTGCAGCCCCCAGCCGCTCCCGGACCACAACCGCGCCGCCGCCTGTGGAAACACCGGCGTCAGGCTGCAAACTGCCGAAGACCTCCATTGCGCAAGCTCTCGCGAGCGGCTATAACGCCGCCCGATCGCTCCGTCTTTTCAGGCAGTCGATAGGAGCAATGGGGCGTAGCCAAGCGGTAAGGCACCGGTTTTTGGTACCGGCAATCCCTGGTTCGAATCCAGGCGCCCCAGCCATCGGTCCCAATCTATTGAGCTTTTCAGAGTTCCGCCCAAGGTCTGCAAGATCTTTTGCGAAGGAGAACGCACAGCGGAACTGAAATACCTCTCAGGTCGGTGATTTTCTATTGTGAAAAGCCGCTTCGGCTTTGACGTACTGAGAGTTTCTCCGTAAACAGGAATTGCCAGTAAAGCATTGGACTGAATAATATGAACATATCAATGATCGGCACGGGGTATGTTGGGCTGGTCTTCGGCGTTTGCTTTGCGGAGTTCGGCTTCCAGGTGAGGCGCCGATCTTTGAGCCGGGGCTGGACGAGCTGATGGCGCGCAATATCCGCGATGGCCGGCTGTCCTTCACCACTGATCTCGCGACGAGTGTGGCTGGAGCCGATGTGATCTTCATCGCGGTCGGCACGCCGTCACGCCTCGGTGACGGCGGGTCTACCGGCCGCTCAGAAGGCTGGGGCAACGTTCAGGAGGTGGCGCATGCCATCGGGAGGGACAAGCGTATTGGGGCGAAGTTCCTGCATGCGGGGCCAGGCTTCGGGGGCTGGTGCTTTCCCATGGACACACGCGCCTTCGCGGCGACGGGGCGCCGCTTTAACGTGCCGCAGACGCTGATCGAGGAGGTGGTGGCGCAACGAGGCGCGCAAGCAGGCGATGACCGCGCGCATCGCAGTGCTCGGCATCGCCTTCAAGCCCAATGCCGACGATATCCGCGCAGCGCCGGCGCTCGATATCATCCGGGCGATCTAGAAGGTGAGGCTGACCGTGCGCGCGCATGATCCGGAAGCGATGACGGCGGCCACGGCGGTGTTGCCTGGCGTCATCTGGTTCGCTTCGGCCTATGAAGCGGCGGAGGGCGCGGGTGTTACCGCGCTTTTGACCGAATGGAATGCCTATCGGGCGCTCGACTTGAAGAAAATTGTGAGCCTCATGACAGGAAACGTGCTGATAGACCTGCGCAATGTCTATAAGGCTGAGGATATCGAGGGGACCGGTTTCGACTATAGATCGGTGGGCAATCCGACCGCCATTCTAAAGGCGGCGGAATCACCCCACCACCTAAAGGCGGCGGAATCACCCCACCACGCAATCGAGATGGCTTCGCCGTAACTGGCTGGGACGGACACAGCTTATCAAGGGGGATACTTGCACAAGCTCATCATACAGATACCTTGTCTCAACGAGGAGGGAACGCTGGCCATTACCCTGGCCGACCTGCCCCGGCAGGTCGAAGGCTTCGAGACGGTGGAATGGATGGTCATCGACGACGGCTCCACGGACCGCACGGTCGAAGTCGCGCGGGAGAATGGTGTCGATCATATCGTATCGCTTCCGCACAATCAGGGCCTCGCCAAAGCCTTTATGACCGGCATCGAAACGGCGTTGAAGCTCGGCGCTGATGTCATTATCAACACCGATGCCGACAATCAGTATGACGCATCGTGCATTCCCGATCTCGTCCGCCCGATCCTGGAAAAGCGCGCGCTGATCGTCGTCGGCGCGCGACCGATCAGCGATATCGAGCATTTCTCACTGATCAAGAAATTCCTGCAGAAGTTCGGAAGCTGGGTAGTCAAGATAGCCAGCGATACCGAAGTAGCCGACGCACCGAGCGGCTTTCGCGCCATCCACCGCGATGCCGCTATCAGGCTGAATGTCTTCAACCCGTATACCTATACGCTGGAAACGATCATCCAGGCCGGGCGCAAGAACATTCCGATCACGTCGGTGCCGATCCAGGTGAATGGCGATCTGCGCCCATCGAGGCTGGTGAAAAGCATCCCGAGCTATGTGCGCCGCTCGCTGATCACCGTGGTGAGAATCTTCATCGTCTATGCGCCGCTGCGATTCTTCTCGGTCTGCGCGGCCATCGTTGCACTGCCGGGACTGTTGATGATCGCACGGTTTCTCTATCATTACCTGATGGGAGATGGCAGCGGCAATATCCAGTCGCTCATCCTTTCCGGCGCGTTGCTGGCTCTGGCCGGCATCCTCGCAATGAGCGGCATTCTCGCCGAACTGATCGCCGTCAACCGGCAATTGCTCGAGGAGATCAAGGTCAGGCTGTTGCGGCAGGAGCTTGGCGAGCGCACATCTCCACACATCATCCCGGACGTCGACCATATTATGGTAAAGCCGAAGAAGATAAGCGGAAAACGATAAGATGACGCAAACGCACGCAGCCTACGACAACGTCCCGGGCAATTATTACGACAAATACAACACGCGGAACCCGATTGCCCGTTATCTGATGAACGGCTTTCTCGATAGCTTCGATGCCCTAACGGCAAAGACCGGTGTTCGCAGCGCCTATGAAGTCGGTTGCGGGGAGGGCAATCTCTCGATGCGTCTTCACGACCGTGAATGGGATGTCCGTGGAAGCGATCTGGAGGCGGTCAGTGTTGCCGAGGCCAATCAGCAATGCGCCACGCGCGGGATCGCGCCGAAATTCGAAACCCGCTCGCTTTTCGATCTGAAAGCGGAAGAAGCCTCAGCCGAACTGGTGATCTGCTGCGAGGTGCTGGAGCATGTGCCCGATACGGAACAGGCCTTGGCTGTCCTGAGATCTCTGGCAAAGCCCTATCTCCTCGTCAGCGTGCCGCGTGAACCGATCTGGCGGGCTCTCAATCTCGCCCGCGGAAAATACATCACGGATATGGGCAATACGCCGGGACATATCCAGCACTGGTCGTCGGCATCCTTCCTCGACCTGCTGAGCAAATCGGTGAAGATCGTGGATGTGCGCAAGCCGCTTCCCTGGACGATGGTGCTGTGCCGGTGTGACTGAGCCGATGCACTCCGAGGGAATCGAGCGGGAAAGCAAGGTCAGATCTGTTGTTCAGATGATCGGCATTGCTGTAAGTTTAGCAGCACTCGCCTTTGTCGGCATGGCAATCCACCGCTCCTTCGGGGAGCTTCAGCAGCAGCTGATTTCTCCGTTATTTCTAGCCGCAGTCGCCGGTGGCGCCGTCGCCTATGCAGCGGTTTTGCAACTCATTGGGTTGGCGTGGCACCGGCTGCTGGCTGCCGTCGATGATCCGGCACTCCCCCTGAAGGATGCGCTGGCTATTTTCGGGCGGACGCAGATTTACAAATATCTGCCGAGCAACGTCCTTCACATGGTCGGACGCTTTGCGATGGCGAGGAAAGCCGGAGTTTCCAACAGGGCGCTTGCCTTCGCGCAAGTCGGAGAATTATCAATCCTCGTGCTTGCGGCGACGGCGATGGCCACGCTTTTGTCCAAATCAGTCCTTGTCGACGCCCTGGCGCGATATGGCTTGAATGATCCGATGCTGATCACGGCATTGATGGCAACGGGCTTCATCATCCTGGCGGTCGGAATCATTCTCCTGTTTCGTTCCAGGATGGCATCGGTTGGGCGGAAGGCCCTCAGCGCCGCTGCAATGGCATTTTTCCTCTATATCCTGTTCTTCATCGGCAACGGTCTGCTGATCGTAGTGCTCTGCAGAGCGCTGAACTTTGGCGGCACCGGCAGCACGGCTGAACTCATCGGTATCGGAGCGGCTGCCTGGCTCATAGGCTTCGTCGTCCCAGGCGCGCCTGGCGGCCTCGGCGTCCGCGAAGCCGTTCTCATCGCAGGCCTTTCGGCTGCCGGCTTTCCCGCGGGAATTGCGACGGCTGTCGCTCTGGGTAATCGATTGGTCACTATTCTCGGCGATGGGATGGTGGCCCTATGTGAATTTGCAATACGCCGTCTTTGGTGATGGGGGAACTCCACATGTCGACACAACCGCTTGCCGGGCCAAAAAACGGGCAGATCGCGATCGCTGGTTTTGCATACGATCAAATCGTAACCGCTGTTATCTTTCTGGTTGCTCTTTGTTTTGTCCTCTTCGTGCAGGGCGCAATGCCATTTATTGCCGCGCCGACATTGGGACAAGCACTCTGGGTAGCAGGCTTCGGTCATTCCTTCATCAACGATTCGCTTTTCAGCATCCATGCGCACAATTTCGGCTGGCCCGCGCCCGCACCGATCGCGTTTGGATTGACCGGTGCCTATCCCACCGGATTGTTCATCGCAGCAGGGCTTAATCCGCTGGATGCCTATTCGGCCATGGCCGCGTTATGGCTGGCGATAGCTTTCTACGGGGCATGGCGGTTAAGCCAATTGTTAGGGGTTGGACCGCGACTGGCAATACTTACGGCGCTATTCTGGATGACGATGCCCGCCATCTGGGCTCACGCCGGCTATTCGATAGTTTCCATCGGCATGGCATTGATGCCTTTCTATTTTTGGATTGCGCTGCGGATCATAGTCCATCCTCCAACCGGAGCGGTTTCAACTATCCTGTTGGCGTTGGCATATGCAGCCGTTTGCATCATATCGGCGTTCACTGACGGCTATTCGTTCATAATGTTCGCAGTCGGCGCGGGCATTATCTTCCTGACTGCGTTCATTTGTAGTGCCCCGTCACGTAAATATCTGTTCTTGTTTGTTTTCCCGGTCCAGGCGGTGTCATTCGGGTTGGGTTATCTTCTTTACATAGCCTATTTTCCCAACGTCGCTGATAATCTTTCGTCGATGGATTTTTTCCGCGGCTGGGGTGCGGATGTGACATTCTTTACCATTCCAACCCAGGGAATTCTTTGGATATTGGATGCTCTGCACTTGAGCGTCAAAAGATCAAACCATTTATTCTTTGGGGATTCGTCGGTTTGGAAAACAACTTTCGCCCTGCCAATCATGATCGTCGGGCTGATTGGCTGGTGGGTTTCACGGCGTGCGACCTGGGTGGCGACAGCTTTTCTGCTAGCGGGGCTTTTCGGCTTCTACATGGCGCTTGGGCCCTCGCTGAAAATCAATTCGGTGAAACCGATTGAGATGCAGCAAACGAAACCGGGGCAAGCAAGCGTTTTGATGCCCGTAGACGTTGCCGTCGCCCCAACGGGAAGTGAAATCCTTTCCGCCAACCTTCCGGGCTTCAACAGCATGCGGGCCGCCTATCGCTGGAGTGTTCTCGGCTTTGTCTGTTTCTGGGCGCTAGCCGTCCTGCTGATGGTGCATATGAACAAACGCCGGATGAAAATCGCTTTATCCGGTTTGATGGTTCTTTTGCTGCTGTTGAATTTGCCGCATCTTGGCCGAAAATGGGATAATTACCGGGACAACAGGGCAAAGTTTTTCAAACTTGAGAACGGCATCGTCAGTCAGTTGGGCAGAGATCTGCCTCCTGCGGAGGTCGTCGCCTTCCTGCCGCCTCGCAATGATTTCCTGGCCACCTACTTGGCGCCGCGCATAGGTATCCGTACCTTCAATACCGGGGGCGATAAGAATCTGCACGCCGCTCGCCTCAACTGGCCTGCGACGATGCGGAGTGTAAGTCTAGGAGCCATAACTCCGGATTTTGGACTCAACGTCCTTCATCTCTTGGCCCGCAAGGAAGCGGACGCGGTTGTTCTACCCTATTTCGATATGCTCAAGTCAGCTCATGACGGTCATCTCCGCCAGCCATTTGAAGATGATCTGTCGCCTGTGATTAAAGAGTTGAAAGAAACGGGATTGGCCGACGTAACCGAACGGGATTTCTATGCAGTTGTGCGACTGAAGCCGGCCGTTGCCCAAAAAGACCGGGAAGTGAGTGAAAGGGAGGTCGACAGGAAATACTGCAAGGGAATTGTTTGCTTGAAGGCGGAAAGGTTTGATCCTGGGCGAACGTTGACCAAGGTTGGCGTTGTTCAAAACGGAGGTATTCTCTCGTCGGGCAAACAGGGTTATCTCCTATTTGGCCCTTATCTGCCGCTGAAGGCCGGCGATTATGTACTGAGGCTGAAGGGGACGTCCGTATCCGGTGGTTCGACGTGGGTGGACGTCGTGTCCCAGAAGGGCACGAAGAGCCATGGCCGTTTTGCATTGCCGCAGGCGACGGGAGATGGGTCGGCCATTTTGGTGCAAGCACCTATACGCATTGATGATGACGCAAACGACGTCGAGGTTAGGGTCGGAGTGGGGGAGGGGGACAAGGTTCGGCTCGATAGTTATGAACTGGTTCCTGCCCCATATAGAAATTCGTGTAATGGGGCCCCCTGTCTGAAGGCGGGGGAATTCGATCCTGCACAGACGTTGACTCAAGTCGGCCATTTCCAGGACGGCGCTGTGCTCTCGTCGGGCAAGAAGGGGTTCTTGATATTCGGACCTTATTTGCCGATGAAAGCTGGAGATTATATGCTGACATTGAAAGGAACATCGGCATCCGGCGGTTCTGCCTGGGCCGATGTCGTTTCCGGAAAGAGCAACCCTAAGGTTTATGGCCATTTTAGCCTGCCCGAGACGAAGGGGGATGGAGAGGCGGTCCTATTGCACGTCCCTGTTCACATCGATGACAATCCGAGCGATGTCGAGATCAGAGTTTTTGTTGAACCGGACGACAAGGTTCGGCTCGATGGCTATGAACTGGTTCCTGCCAACGAAAAAAATCAATGAACCATGCTTTCAGCTAATCTGCACGCACTTGGTGCCATTCTTGGGATTGGGCATTTCGGAGGAACATGGGTTCGGTTGTCTTTTCCGGGAAAAACGGCTAGACGGCGCTTCCTGATTGAATCCTGAACGAACAGCATCGGCGTAAAGCCGATTGCTTCCGACATTTCTCAAATCAATGATGTGGATATGAGCGATTTGAAATTTGGAACCAGTGGCCTGCGCGGGCTTGTCACCGAGCTTGGCGATGACGTCTGCGCGGCCTACACGCTCGCTTTCCTGACGCATATGCAAGACCGGCATGCCGTGCCGGCCGATGGCCTTCTGCTTGTGGGCTATGACCTGCGTTCGAGCAGTCCGCGCATTGCCGCCGCCTGCATCGCCGCCGCAAAGGCCTTCGGCATGCGCGTTGAAAATTGTGGGCCGCTGCCGACGCCGGCTCTGGCCCTGCGCGCGCTGAGCCTGAAGGCGCCCGCCATCATGGTGACCGGGAGCCATATTCCCGCCGACCGCAACGGTCTGAAATTCTATCGCCCTGACGGCGAAATCGACAAGGCGGACGAGGCAGGAATTCTGGCGGTTCTCGATCGTGAAAAGCCTGCCGCGCCTGAAAGCGACGATGCCGAAATATCGCAAGAGGCTTTGCAGCGTTATGTCGAGCGCTGCGCGTCCCTCTTGGCCCCGGGCGTGCTGTCCGGCAGGAGGATCGGCGTCTATCAGCACAGTTCGGTCGCGCGCGATGTCATGGTCGATATCCTGACAAAGGCCGGCGCGGAAGCTGTCGGCCTTGGGCGTTCCGATGTCTTCGTCCCCGTTGATACGGAGGCGCTTCGCCCCGAGGACGTCGCCTTTGCCGAAAAGGCCTGCCGCGAGTACAAGCTCGACGCGCTCGTTTCGACCGACGGCGATGCCGACAGGCCGCTGATATCGGATGAAAAAGGCAATTTCCTGCGTGGCGACATGGTCGGGCTACTGACGGCCCGCTTCCTCGATGCCGACGCCGTGGTGACGCCGGTGACATCCAACACCTCTATCGAGCATTGCGGTTTTTTCGTTAAGGTCTACCGCACTCGCGTCGGCTCGCCCTATGTCATCGAGGGCATGAACAAGGCAGCAGCCGATGGCTGCCGCTGCATCATCGGCTTCGAAGCCAATGGCGGCGTGCTGCTCGGCACTTCGGTCGGGACTGCAGACCGTTCGCTCGATGCCCTGCCGACGCGCGATGCCATGCTGCCGATCCTCAGCGTCCTCGCGATGGCGGCAAAGGAAGGCGTGCCCTTGTCGCAGCTCGTCAATGGGTTGCCAGCGCGATTTACCGGCAGCGGCCGGATAGAGCATGTGGCGGCGGAGCAAAGTGCCGCCTTTCTGAAAAGCCTCGAAGATGCCGGAACCGTGGAGGTGTTTTTCGCGGATGTCGGTTCCATCGGGGAAAGCGACCGCATCGACGGCACACGCATCGTGCTGTCGAGCGGTGATCTCGTGCATTATCGCGCGTCGGGCAACGCGCCTGAATTGCGCTGCTATACGGAGGCGGCGTCGAAGGAGCGCGCAGCCGAATTGCTGGCCTGGGGACTGGAGCGCGCGAGGCGCGCCCTGAACGATAAGTTGAGCGACAGGGAGTTCTCTCGATAATGAAGATCATACCGGCGATCATGAGTGGGGGAGCGGGCGCTCGCCTGTGGCCCGTTTCGCGGGAAACCCATCCAAAGCCGTTCATCAGGCTGGCGGATGGAAAGAGCCTTTTGCAGCATGCCTTCCTGCGCGCCGCGGCGCTGCCGGATGTCGAGCAGGTCCTGACGATCACCAATCGCGAGCTTTTCTTCAAGACCGAGGATGAATATCGCGAACTGGATATTCCCCGGCTGGAATGCACCTATCTGCTGGAGCCGATGGGCCGCGATACGGCGGCCGCAACCGCCATTGCGGCATTGCATGTGCAGCAGGTCTATGGCGACGATGCGATCATCACGCTTTTCCCGGCCGATCATATGATCCGCGATATCGAGGCCTTTCGCGCGGCGGCGGTAAAGGCGATCACGCTCGCGCAAGCGGGACGGCTGGTGACATTCGGAATCATGCCGGAATATCCCGAAACTGGATATGGCTATATCGAGGCCGCGGGCGAGGATGTCGTCCGCTTCGTCGAAAAGCCCGATCTGGCGCGCGCCAGGGAATATATCGCATCGGGGCGCTTCTACTGGAATTCGGGCATGTTCTGCTTTTCCGCCGGAACCATGACGAAACTGATGGAAGAGCATTGTCCTGATATTCTGGACCAGAGCCGCAAGAGCCTACTTGCCGCCGAACAATCGCCGGTGGCGAGCGGCACCCAGATCGAACTGGATGCGGAAAATTTTGCGCAGGTGCCGAAGAAGTCGATCGATTATGCCGTCCTGGAAAAGGCTGCCAATATCGCCGTCGTCGGCTGCAATATCGGCTGGAGCGATATAGGCTCGTGGAATGCCCTGGCCGATCTGACCAGCCCCGATGCCCACGGCAACAGGATCAATGGCGATACGGTGCTTCACGAGGCGGAAAACTGTTACGTCCAAAGCTCCGACCGTCTCATCGGCGCGGTCGGCGTGAAGGATTTGATCATCGTCGATTCGGCGGACGCGGTTCTGGTCGCGCACAAGGACCAGGCCCAGAACGTCAAGCAGCTCTTCTCGCAGTTGAAGGACAGCGGGCACGAGGCTCACAGCCTGCATAGGACGGTGCACCGGCCCTGGGGCACCTACACGGTCCTCGAGGAAGGCGAGCGCTTCAAGATCAAACGCATCGAGGTGAAGCCGGGAGCAAGCCTCAGTCTGCAGATGCATCATCACAGGTCGGAGCACTGGGTTGTCGTGAGCGGCACGGCAAAAGTTGTGAATGGTGATCGCGAACTGATCCTGACCACCAACGAATCCACATATATTCCCTGTGGAAACAAGCACCGCCTTGAAAATCCCGGAATCATGCGCCTTGTGATGATCGAGGTACAGAGCGGGGATTATCTGGGCGAAGACGATATCGTGCGCTTCGAGGATGTCTACGGACGAAAATGAGCTCTATCATTCAGGTGATGAAGAGCAGGGGTTGAGCAGGCGGCAAATGTCTGTTCGTGCGAGAATAACGGTTGTGGAGACAGGAATTGACAAAAAAAGCGTTGGTGACCGGCATCACGGGGCAGGACGGTGCGTATCTCGCGGAATTGCTCCTCGAAAAGGGTTATGAGGTCTATGGTCTGGCACGCCGTTCCAGTACATCGGATGTCAACCTGACGCGTTTGGAGTGGTTGGGAATCGAACGCGATGTCCGGATCGTCGACGGCGATCTTCTTGATCTCTCCGGACTTATCCGGACGATGCGCGATGTTGCCCCCGACGAGGTCTACAATCTGGCGGCGCAGTCCTTCGTGAAGTCCTCCTGGCAGCAGCCGATCCTGACGGGACAGGTTACCGGTCTCGGCGTCACCAATGTTCTGGAAGCAGTGCGTCTGGAAAAGCCCGATGCTCGCTTTTATCAGGCATCCTCATCGGAGATGTACGGTCTTATCCAGGAAGCGATGCAATCCGAGACGACCGCCTTTTACCCACGCTCGCCCTATGCGGTGGCCAAGCTTTATGGTCATTGGTTGACCATCAACTATCGTGAGAGCTTCGGCCTGCACGCATCCAGCGGTATCCTGTTCAACCATGAATCGCCGCTGCGTGGGATCGAGTTCGTCACGCGCAAGGTGACCGACAGTGTTGCCCGTATCAAGCTCGGCCTGGCGAAGGAACTTCGCCTCGGCAATATCGATGCCAAGCGCGACTGGGGCCATTCGAAAGATTACGTCCGTGCCATGTGGATGATGTTGCAGCAGGATGAGGCGGATGACTATGTGATCGCGACAGGGCGCACCACGACGGTTCGCGAGATGTGCCGTCTCGCTTTTGAGCATGTCGGGCTCAATGTCGATGATCACCTGATCATCGATCCCGAACTTTTCCGGCCAGCCGAGGTGGACGTCCTGCTCGGCAATCCGCAGAAAGCCAAGGAGAAATTCGGCTGGGAGCCGAAGATATCGCTCGAGGAAATGATCGTCGAAATGGTTGAGGCGGACCTGAAACGGCTTGGCAAATGAACCCTCTATGCTGGGATGTCCCGGCAAAGGTGTCTGAATGGTGCTTGAAAACCGCATTCTTATAACCGGTGCGAACGGCTTTGTCGGAACCTGGCTTCAGCGCGAGCTGGCTTCGAGGAAGTCTTTGGGCGGGTTATCTGTTTTTCCTGTCGGGCACGGAAGCGCGGCCGGTCAACGGGTGGACATCACCGATTACCATCAGGTCGCTGAGGCGATCCGGGAGGCGAAGCCGACCGCCATCGTTCATCTGGCGGCGGTCGCGGCACCCAATGACGCCCGCAGAGCCTATCGGCGGGCATGGGATATCAATGTCACGGGCACGATGAACGTCGCCCAGGCTGCAATGGAGATCGCCCCGCATGCCCGCCTCATTTTTGCGGGAAGCGCCGACGCCTATGGAGAATCCTTTATCGAGGCAGACGGCGAACCTGTCACTGAAAAGGCCGCCCTCAAGCCGCTCAGCGTCTATGGTGCGACCAAGGCGGCTGCGGATATCCTCCTTGGGCAGTTGGCGGGTGAGGGGTTGAAATCCATTCGTTTCAGGCCATTCAATCACACGGGGCCGGGCCAATCCGACGCTTATGTTGTGCCGGCCTTTGCCCGGCAGGTTGCGGAAATCTCTGCAGGCTTGAAGCCGCCGCTGATCGAAGTGGGAAATCTCGCTGCGCAGCGAGATTTCATGGATGTTCGCGATGTGGTCCGCGCCTATGCGGATGCAGCCCTCGCCGATATTCCCGATGCTTTTGGTCGCGTATTCAATCTAGCCTCCGGCAAACCTCGCCAGATTCATGCCATTCTTGATGCTCTCGTTGAGAAGTCCGGCCTGAAGATCGAAATCCGCGTTGATCCTGAACGCTTGCGCGGTAGCGAAGTGGCGATCGCGAGCGGAGATGCGGGTGCCGCTTTGGAAGTCTTCAATTGGAAGCCGGAAATCTCGTTCGAGACCACCTTGATCGATGTCCTGGACGATTGGAAGCAACGCGTAGCGGCGGAGCAGGACCCGGGAGCACGACAACGCACTGGGTCAGCATCATAGTAATCCATCAGGCAGGACATCCCCGGCCCGTACTTCGCGGAAGGCACTTGGTATGCTGAAGAGCGTATGGCATTATCGCCACTTTATCTTGGCATCGATCCGCGGCGATCTTCGCGGGCGTTTCGCGCGGTCGCGACTCGGCGCGTTCTGGTTCATCCTGCATCCGCTTGCGCAGGCGCTGATATTTTCGATCGTGCTGGCGGAAGTCATGCATGCCCGCATGCCCAATATCGACAGCCGTGCAGCCTATCCGATCTATCTTCTTTCAGGGATGGCTGCTTGGGGTTTGTTCAGCGAGATCATGAACAGGAGCATCGGGATTTTCATCGAGCAGGGATCTGCTATGAAGAAGATCTCGTTTCCCAAGCTCTGCCTTCCGCTTATCATATGGGGGAGTGCGCTGATCAATCATGTGCTGCTACTTGCCGCCATCGCAGTTATCTTTCTTTTCTTCGGCCATTATCCGGGGCTTGCATGGCTCTATCTCATTCCCGGAATGTTGCTGATTTCGGTCATGGCCTTCGGGATAGGCGTTTTCCTCGGAGTCCTGAACGTCTTCGTCCGGGACGTGGCGCAGTTCATGACGGTCTTCATGCAGCTCTGGTTCTGGTTTACCCCGATCGTCTATGTTAAATCCGTGGTCCCCGAAAAATTCCGCCCACTCATCGAACTCAATCCGATGACCCCGCTGGTCAATCTCTATCAGGACGCGCTCCTTCTGAACCAGGCGCCGTCCTGGCCCAGTCTGTGGCCGGCGGTCGTGATCGGTGGCGTGGCGGTGGTCCTGTCCTTCGTGGTTTTCCGCCGCGCCAGCCCTGAACTTGTGGATGCCCTTTGATGTCCGTCGTTCTTGATATTTCCCATGTAAGCAAATGCTACGCAGCATACCGAAGCAATTTGCAGCGATTTGCCAACTGGTTCGGCGCGTCGATCGCGCCTGAAAGCGAGTTTTGGGCAAACCGTGACATTTCTTTTCAGGTCAAACAGGGCGAGGCGCTGGCGCTGATCGGGCAGAACGGCGCGGGAAAGAGCACGCTTCTCAAGATCATCACTGGCACGGTCCGTCCGACGTCCGGCTCTGTGACAGTGGCTGGACGCATCAGCGCTATTCTCGAACTGGGGCTAGGGTTCAATTCCGAGTTCACCGGCCGCCAGAACATCTATCAGGCTGGCGGCCTGATGGGGTTCTCTCAAGCGGAATTGACTGAACTGATGCCAGCTATCGAGGATTTCGCGGAAATCGGCGAATTTTTTGACCAGCCGACAAGGGTTTATTCGAGCGGCATGCAGGCGCGTCTGGCCTTCGCGCTTGCGACTGCGAAACGTCCGGATGTCCTGATCGTTGACGAAGTCCTGTCGGTAGGCGACAGCTATTTCCAGCATAAGAGCTTCGACCGGATTAGGCAGTTCAAACAGGAGGGAACATCCATCATCCTCGTTACCCACAGCTTGGGCGATGTACGCGCGCTCTGCGATCGCGTGATCCTGCTCGATAAGGGCACCGTGATGAAAGACGGTGCACCCGACGAGGTGGTGGATTATTATAACGCGATGATCGCCGAACGCGAAAACGCCAAGATGACCGTCGAGCAGAAGCGTAATCAGAATGGCTGGCTGAACACGCGTTCCGGGAGTTTTGAGGTTGTCATCGACAGCATAATGCTCCTCGACGCCAAGACGTTAGATCCGGTGAATACAGCGCGGGTTGGGCAGCAGCTTCTATTGAAATTGGTTGCACATTCGAACCAGGACATTCCCCGGCTCGTCCTTGGCTATATGCTCCGGGACCGCGCAGGCCACGTTATGTGGGGTACGAATACCTGGCATACGAAGCAGGTGATCGAAAACGTAACCGCTGGTGAAAAGATAGAATATGATCTGCCGTTCACCTGCACGCTTGGCCCCGGATCCTATGCGTTCTCCCCGACGCTGGTCAGTTCCGATACGCATTTGGAGAACAATTATGAATGGCAGGATAATGCACTCGTTTTTGATGTCGTAAATGTTGATGGAACATTTTTTATTGGGAGTTCCTGGCTTGATGCAAAATTTATGATTAGTCGGCAAGGATGATGATGTTCATTTCATACGCGCAAAATTTTGAGGATGTTATTTTATGGCGTGCGTTGCAGCACGTCGAGAATGGCTTTTATATCGATATTGGCGCTCAGGATCCGGTCGTCGACTCCGTGAGCCGGGGTTTTTATGAAAAAGGCTGGCGCGGTGTTCATGTGGAGCCGACCGCAGCCTATGCCGATAAATTACGTGAAAACCGGCCTGATGAGGATGTTCTTCAGATTGCAATCGGCAAGGGCGGCAACAGTATCCGCTTCTTCGAAATACCGGAAACAGGTTTGAGTACCGGCGATCTGGAGCTCGCCGAGACCCATCGAGAGAAGGGGTTGGAGGTCGTTGAAACGGAGGTTCCTCTGCAACCCTTGGCCACGATTTTTGACCGGATCGGCGACCGGGAAATCCATTGGCTCAAAGTTGACGTTGAAGGGATGGAAAAATCGGTCATTGAGAGTTGGTTACCTTCGAAGGTCCGACCGTGGGTTGTTGTTGTCGAAAGCACGGTCCCAAATACTCAAGTTCCCTCTCATGATACGTGGGAGCGGATTTTGATCAAGCTCGGCTACAAATTCGTTTATTTCGATGGTCTGAGCCGGTTTTACGTGTCAAAAAAACACCCTGAACTGGAAAAAACATTCGGACAAGGCCCAAACTTTTTTGATCGGTTTGTGTTATCTCATACATCACCGTTAGTAGAGACAAGTGAACTAAATGCATATATAGAGAAACAGCGACGGGAATCGGAGAGGTTTACTTTTTATATCAAGCGACTTGAGTTAATGAATGAAGAATTGCATCGCGATTTCAAAATTATTTCTTCTCGGTCTGAAGAAAATGGACGAAAATCGGATGAACTTTTTTATGAGATATCGCGTATCTATTCAAGTAGATCGTGGAGATTAACAAGGCCTCTCCGGGAGGTACATCGTTTTGTTCAAAAATTTAAACGGATTGCTGATAAGACGGTGATACTTGAATATGCACTTCTCAGCGTTAACAGGCGTCCACAACTCAAAAAATATCTACGCAGGTTAGCCAGATTTTTCCCTTCTTTAGAACAACGGCTATTGGCGTTTGTCTCGTCTCGGCAATCTTCAGATTTTTTAGCCTCACAGACACGTGTTAGCCGGTCTGGTTCCGATAGTACTGCAGGCGATAATCTCGGCCCCAAGGCGATGAAAATATATCGCGATATCACTGAAGAGTTAAAGCGAGTCGATAGGGGAAAATAAATGCGAATTGCGTTTGACATGCAGGGGGCTCAAACGGAGAGTCGCTATCGCGGTATTGGAAGATACACAACCTCACTTGTGCGGGCGATATTGGATACGGCAAGTAATAGCGAGATATATTTGATTCTGAATTGCCTATTTCCCGAAACCATTGCTCCTATCAAGGAACTTTTTTCAGGAAAAATCCCACCTGAAAACTTCATTTTATTTAATGCTCCTGGGCCTGTGCGTGCATCCAATCCCGGGAATAATTTGCGTCGCGGAGTTTCAGAGTTAATTTTTGAAAAGCTAGTAGCGGATCTTGATGTTGACGTGTTGCACGTGTGTAGCTTGTTTGAAGGATATGTGGATGATGCAATAACTCCAATAATGCGGCACGATAGAAAGTATATAATATCAACAATTATTTATGATATAATACCATTTCTTAACCCGAAAGAGTATTTGGAGGGAGATAAAATATATAGTGATTTCTATTTGCAGAAGATTAAATTTATAAAAAATGTTGATATTTTATTTTCAATATCTGAAAGTTCAAGAAACGAAGGTATAGAGCATTTAAATATAGATGAAGGGCGTATTGTTAACATAAGAGGGGCCACAAGCGATGTATTCTATCGCGAAGATTTCATCGATGCAAATTTTTTATCAAGCATAGGTGTGGAAGATAAGTATATATTATATACAGGCGGAGCGGATTGGCGGAAGAATATAGAGAGATTAATCGGCGCTTATTCCAAGCTGTCATCCTCGATTCGTGGCCAATATAAAGTTGTCTTGGCAGGGCGTATGCCAGACGGAGATGTTGCTCGATTGCGGCATTTGGCCAAAACCTTGAGAGTGCCTGCCGGTGACGTGATCTTCACCGGATTTATTTCGGACGAAGTATTGCGGCAGTTATATAGCAACTGCTCCTTGTTTGTTTTTCCATCGTGGCATGAGGGGTTGGGTTTGCCCATTTTGGAGGCGATGCGCTGCGGGGCTCCAGTTATCGCGGCCAATACATCTTCCATGCCTGAGATTGTGGGCCTAGATGAGGCATTGTTTGATCCGTTTGATGAGAAAAGTATTGCAGATAAAATACAATCTGCATTACTGGATCCAGTATTTACTCAAAAATTAAAGTACAATGCGGAACGTCAGTCAAAAAAATTCACGTGGGATGAGAGTGCTAATACAGCTATTCAATCTCTTACCTCCATCATCCGCAATGGGAAGTTAGAGGATTGCAGCACATACGAGCAAGTCTCGCAGCAGAGATCCAAGAATTATAGATGTTTTGTTGAGGATGTTGCCAAGCTTTTGCGTGAGGAATCCCAACAGGCCAAAATGATGGCTGCTTCCGTAGCTGATGCTGTTGCAAAGAATGACAATGAGGTTGATCGAATACTGCGACAGCGATTTGGCTTGCCAAAGGCGATCGAATGGAAGATCGAAGGCCCATTTGATAGTTCTTATAGTTTGGCCTTATTGAATCGTGAAACAGCAAGGGCTCTTTCTGCTCTCAGCCATAATGTCAGTCTGTATTCCACAGAGGGGCCAGGAGATTTCCCGCCTGATGAAATATTCTTAAAAAAGAACCCGGATTTGCAAAGCTTTCACGATAAAGGCTTGATGAAGAACAACTTGCAAGTCGACGTGGTAAGTCGCAACCTTTATCCTCCTCGCGTGAGTGACATGCATGCGAAACTGAATCTCCTACATCACTATGCATGGGAAGAATCCGGATTTCCATCTTCATGGGTTGATGATTTCAATGCTTACCTTCAAGGGATTACTTGTCTCTCCAAGCATGTCGAGAAAATTCTTATCGATAATGGTGTCAGTATACCGTTGTCGACTTCCGGCTGTGGCGTAGACCATTGGGATCGAGTGGCCGCGGATAATTCTTACAAGATCCAGGGAAAGAAGTTTCGGTTCTTACACGTTTCCTCATGCTTCCCACGCAAGGGGGCTGATGTTCTGATTAAGGCATTTGGAAAGGCATTTACGGCAAGGGATGATGTATCCCTCATCATTAAGACCTTTCCAAACCCGCATAACAACGTTGAGGGGATTCTGGAGACCGAACGGCGTGGCAACGAAAATTTTCCCGACGTCCAAATCATCATGGAAGATATATCGGAGGGGCAGCTAAAGAGCCTTTATGAACAATGCGATGTCTTGGTGGCGCCCAGCTTTGCTGAGGGGTTTGGCTTACCGCTTGCGGAAGCCATGCTTGCAGGTTTGCCCGTTATCACGACTAACTGGGGCGGGCAGCTGGATTTTTGTAGTGAAGAGACCGCTTGGCTCGTGGATTTTAGTTTCGAACCCGCAGAAACCCATTTTGATGTTTTTAATTCGGTCTGGGCGGTGCCCGATGTTGATGCTCTTGCGTCCGTCATACAGGAGGTTTTTCGGACGCCGGCAGGCGAACGTCGGAGCCGTGCGGCGCGAGGCAGGAAGCTATTGCTTGATGAATTTAAGTGGGAACATGTTGCGGGGAGACTGACCTCGGCGGCGAGGCAATGGTCTAAGGGCTCATTGCAGCCGGAGCCAAAGATTGGTTGGGTTTCCACTTGGGATACGCGGTGTGGAATTGCAGAATATTCAAAGCATCTTATTAATAACATTGACGCTGAAGTAAAGATATTTGCTCGTACAAATTTCCGCGAAAAGGAGAATTACAATAATTCTGTCGATTTTTGCTGGAGCGAGAATAGTTTTGAGAAATTGAGCGCGCTCTATGGGTCTGTTGTGAGATCGGGTATAGATATAGTTATTATCCAGTTTAATTATGGCTTTTTTGATCTCGATAGGCTTAATTGGTTTATAAATAAGAATGTCGAAGATGGTCGGCATGTTGTTATATTTCTACATGCGACCGTAGATCCTGCCCACGCACCGGAGCGGAAGCTTGAAAAACTTGTGACTAGTCTACGACGATGCAAAAGAGTATTGGTTCATACACACAATGACATGAACAGACTTAAGGCGTTGGGTGTTGTAGATAATGTAGCGTTATTCCCGCACGGGGTAATCGACCATGTCAGCACTGCTGCTATTGGAGAGGAATCGGCCTTTAAAATTGCAACATATGGCTTTTTCTTGCCTCATAAAGGGCTTTTGGAAGCTATCGAGGCGGTAGCGATAGTGCGTGATCGTGGCGTAGAAGTCTCGTTAAATATGGTTAATGCTGAGCATCCGGCACCAATTTCAAAGGAGATGATTAATAAGGCAAAAGAAAAAATACAAGATCTCGGTTTGTCTCATGCCGTCCGAATGACGAATGATTTCCTGGACGATATAGATTGTCTGAAAAAGCTTGAAGAAGCCGATCTTATAATTTTCCCGTATCAAAGCACCGGGGAGTCATCTAGCGCTGCCGTGCGCTACGGCTTGGCCGCAGGGCGACCCGTTGCGGCTACTCCGCTACCAATATTCGATGACGTACAGCAGGCCGTTTTCAAGTTTCCGGGCTATACTCCGAGAGATATCGCCGAAGGTATTATGGATATTCGCGCAAAATTGCGTTCAAATGATGCGCAAGCAGAGAACACGCTTTTATATGCTGAGCATTGGAGGCAGGAGCATCGCTATTCCCGAGTAGCGCGGCGCCTACATAATATGCTTATCGCATTATCGCGTTAAAGCACTGAGTACCGTTATTTCCATGAAAATCGGCATTGACGCCCGTAATCTCGTTCCCGAATTGACGGGCATCGGCCGCTATCTCTTCGAGATGTGCCGCCACCTAGCGTCCAAGAACAACGCGCTTTTTCTCTATCTTCCGGAGAAGCCGGCTTCCGCCTTGTCGCCCTGGCCCGGCACGACTGTGCGGATCGGCAGTTATCCGGGCGGTGTCCGACGCATGGTCTGGGGGCAGACGGCTCTGCCGCGCCTGGCTCGACTAGATAAGCTCGATGTCTTCTGGGGGCCGGCGCATCGCCTGCCGCGTTTTCTCGATCGGCATATTCCCCGGGTCGTCACTATCCATGATCTGGTATGGGTCCATGCCGCCGAAACCATGCGGTGGCAGACTTGGGCTGCGGAGCGCTTGCTGATGAAGCCGGCGCTGGGAAGCGCGGATCGCATCGTTGCGGTTTCCACTGCGACGGCCGATGCGTTGAAGGTGCTTTTCCCCGCCTGCGCCGATAAGACGAGGGTCATTCATTCGGGCCTCAGCGCGATCGGGCAGGGCGCTTCGAAAGATGTGCCGGAGAAGCATCATATCGACCGCGCCTATGCGCTCTTTGTCGGTACGCTTGAGCCGCGCAAGAACCTGCCGAACCTACTTGAGGCCTATGCGCGCCTGCCGGAACGGACCAGAAAGGACCTGCTCCTGGTGATCGCCGGCGGCCAGGGCTGGCATCTCGGCGACTTGAGGCAGCATATAGCCCAGCTCGGCATCGAGCCTTTCGTCCGCCTGACCGGATATGTCTCGGATGACGAATTGGCCGGACTTTACGCAAATGCGAGATTTCTCGCCATGCCCTCCTTCTATGAGGGGTTCGGTTTCCCCATCATCGAGGCAAATGCTGCTGGCATTCCCGTTCTCACCTCCAATTCCTCGTCCATGCCCGAAGTGGCAGGCGATGCCGCGCTGCTGATTGATCCAAGCGATGTGCAATCAATGGCCGCCGGCCTTGCACGGCTGGCGGAGGATGATGTTCTCTATAAGGGTCTTGCTGCAAAGGCGCGCGCCAATGCAGCACGCTTCAGCTGGGAAAAAAGCGCCAATGAACTGATGGCCGTCTTTCATGAAGCCATAGAAGACCGGGCGCGCTGAGATGCGGATACTCCATTTCTTCAAGACCTATTGGCCCGACACGTTTGGTGGCATCGAGCGGACGATCCACGCGATAGCGAAGGGCACTGCTGCGCAGGGCGTGGAAACCGAGGTGCTTTCACTGAGCCGCCATCCCGTGGAAAACACGGTGGAATTCGACGGCCATTGGGCCCACAAGGCACGGCTCAACCTTGAGGCAGCATCCACCGGTTTTTCATTTGAGGCTTTTCACCGTTTTGCCGAGCTGGGAAAGCGGGCCGATGTCATCCACTATCATTTCCCCTGGCCTTTCATGGACATCGTCCATTTCGCCACGCGGCTCGGCAAGCCATCGATTGTTACCTATCACTCCGACATCGTGAAACAGCGGCTGCTCATGCGTGGCTATAAGCCGCTCATGAACCGCTTCCTGAACAGTGTCGACAGGATTGTGGTCACGTCGCCCAACTATCTGGAATCCAGCGAGTATCTGAACGATTTCCGGAACAAGACTGTCGTGGTGCCCATCGGCCTTGACCGGGCAGCATATCCATCTGTCCAGGAGGATGTGAAAGCCGGATGGCGCGCCCGGCTGCCGGAGAAATTCTTCCTGTTCGTCGGCGTGCTGCGATACTACAAAGGCATTCATATCCTGTTGGAAGCTGCGAAGATGACCGGCTTTCCCGTAGTCATCGTCGGAGCGGGGCCTACGGAAAAGGATTTGCGGGCCCAGGCCGAGCGCCTGGATTTGCACGACGTCCATTTTCTCGGTGCCGTGCCGGACGAGGATAAGGTTGCTCTGCTCGATCTGTGCTATGCGGCGGTTTTCCCCTCCCACCTGCGTTCGGAGGCTTTCGGGCTCTCGCTTGTCGAGGCGTCGATGTTCGCAAAGCCGATGATCTCCTGCGAGATCGGCACAGGAACGAGCTTCGTCAATCTTGATGGAGAAACCGGGCTGAACGTAAAGCCGAATGATCCGGCCGCCCTCGCAAAGGCGATGCAATCGCTCTGGAATAATCCTTCCGAGGTTCAGCGCATGGGGAGGGCCGCTCGCAGGCGCTATGAGCAAAACTTCACCATGGAAAAAATGTCCGCAGCGTATGCGGAAATCTATGCCGAGCTTGTCGCGGGATCCGCGGGGAAAGGACCATCTTAGAGCAGATCCTGTCTAGTCCGGATCATATCCTGCTGCCCTGAAGTAGGCGCGCATTCGCCCGGCGTGAACCTGGGTAGTAAGACAAGACGGATGATCGACTGGAGCCATGCGTGGTCGCTTAAGATACCTTAGTCATGTTCGGGGTGTCTTGATCGGGGGCGCCTTATCTCTTGCACAGAGGTATACAGTCGGCGCCGCAGAACATTGGATGTCCGCACCGATCAATTTGGCCGACATCTCCTCCCCTGCGGATTTCCGGAAAATGATGAGCAATGGATTTGAAGTCGAGGCCCCTGCGAAGGGATCGGCAAGCACTGCCTTCTGGTGCTCAGCACAGCCCATACCACCTCGATTGACATATGCGCCATTGACGGGAAGGCCATGGAGCGCAGCAACCATCTGAAATGTAAGAATTGCTCTGCGATCCCCACCGTTGGTGCATAGAAAACCTGGGAATATGCGAACTTCAGTGTAGTTCGGAATTATGGGAGCGACAAGATCTTTGTCCTTGGCAGGCTCTTCCAGAGCGGCTCTGGCTCGGACGTGATTGTACAAAGGCGCTATTTCGACAAACTGAATCAGTACGGCGGATGATAACACCGCCAGAAAAACGGCTGGAGACATTTTCCTGGCAATGATTGTGATCGATAAGGCAACAAGCACGTAGCCGAAGGGCCAAAAAAAACGCCCCGGTACGCGGAAAACACCGGTTATCTCCGAGAGAACGGGAAGAGTTTCGTAGTGCAGGCTGACCAGCTTCACTTGCCCGGCGTAAACGACGCTGGATAGCGAATAAATTGCCATCCCTCCAAGAGCAATCGCCAAAGTCGGCCTTCCACGAATCGTACAAGAAAATTGCCGATAACCAGTTGCGAGGGCAATCATCGCCAACGAAAGCACCCCCATGCCCAGATAATTGAAACCTTCATATTGGCCAGGCGTGCCCTTTAGAATTGTTTCATTCGGCAACAATATGCTGAATTGCGGCCAGATAGGAGACAACAGGTTCATGGACCAGTCGGTGAACCCGCCCGCTTTGGGAAGCCCACCACTGCCAAGTCCCGCAGCTCTAACGAAAAAGGCGGCGGTCGCGATAAGAACGACGAAGCCGATGGCTGCTTGGTATAATGTTACGTTGCTTCTTCGATAGCCATCTATAAGAGCTGCAAGGAAAAGTGCTGCGCACATCGCAAAAAGGTAAGGAGTAACGAACACCAGCGTGCCAACTGCAAAGGCCCAAGCATAGATCTCAGAATTGTTCACGCCCTTCGTTATGCGTAGATACGCATATATCGTGGCGACGATCACAAACTGGCCAGCGAGCGTGTGATGGCCGAATCGGTAGATAAACGCCGGAAGCAAAAAGAACAAACAGCTTCCGGCGACGGCTGCAAGAATGCTGACGCCCAGATGCTTTAATATCAGATACCCGAACCCCGCGTTAAGCATGTAGGACGCGAGTATCCATATACCCATATATGGATAGAGAATTCCGGTGGTCTTGAAAAACAACTTACCGACAACGGCCAATATGCCGTTCGGGTCGGTAAAAAATATCGTTGTTCCGGTCGGTGCATCTAGGTTCAGCGTGTAGAGCAAAGGCCAGCGCCATCGGTCCTGCGCGAATTCATAGAATCCAACCAAACCGGTTGCGACGTCGCCATTTACATTATCCCAATGGGAGTGGAACCCCAGCAGCATCGCTGTTGGAAAGAGGAAGAATGCCATGGTGGCGCCTAGTGCCATGGACAGGCAAAACCCCAGGATATTACGGATTACTCCAGAACTCATGTTCGAAAAGTCCACAAATTGTGCACGATGAAGGAAAGCGCAGGCAGGAGCACGACCACCGTGGCGATCGAATAGAAGGCGGGGTATCCCAGCCACTCGACTACCGCCGAAATTGCAAGTGTAGCAAGCAGACCGATCACCGACACAAGAAAGAAGCGCTGGAAGCCGGCAATGGAAATGCCAGCCTCGAAGCTCCATATCGAGTTCATCAAATAGGAAAAGCCGTTTGCGATTATGAATGCTACCCCGTTGCTGGCAGTGCCGCTGAATGCGAATGCATAAGCGCAGAAACTGGCCACCAAAAGGTGGAGCAGAGTTGTCGCCGCGCCCGAGGTCGAGAAGCGGAAAACCTTGGTGCCCAGCGATGGCACCTGGCTAGGTGTTTTCGGCAATGGCAAGGAGCGAAACCCCGAATGGCAAATGACTGTTCTTTACGAGCCTGGCTTCGCACGCGAAAATCTTTTCAAGCCACTCATTCAGCATCGGTGAGGGCAACTGGTTTACAGATTCCACTTTTTTGCTGGTGAGCCGGTCCTTGACCCTGACGAGCGCAGCAAGCGGAAAGAGTAGTGAATTGAAGTAGGTGATTTTCCGGACATGATATCCTGTCTTTCGAAGCTTCCGACTTAACTCGCCGCTGGTGTAGCGCCGCATATGATGAAGGAATTCGTCGTGCCCGCACCACATCCATTGATAAGCGGGGACTGTGATGAGCAGACGTCCCTTAGGGGCAAGCCGTCTTTTCAACGCAGAAAGGGTCTCGACATCTTCAAAGATATGTTCGAGCACATCGAACATGCAGATGAGGTCGAACTTGACGCCCTCGAAGGGAATGATCTCAGGACAACACCCATATTGAACGTCAAATTTCCCACCCGTCTGCTTGATAGCCATTTCTCGGGCATAATCATCCATTTCTGCGGCGCGAACCTTGCCAAATCGCGAAAGCATTTCCAGATTGCCGCCGGTACCAGCGCCCAATTCAAGAATGTTGCTTTCAGGAGGAAGATCGAGCGAACGGATCACACCTTCGATAATCTTCCTGCGCGCGATGAACCACCAATGCTTGTTCTCGACTTCATAGATTTCAGTGTAGGCGCTTGGGTCCATCAGGATTTCCGATACAGGTGGCGGATGAGGTAATTGGGCCGCTGTTTGGTTTCGAGATATATGCGCCCGATATATTCACCGATTATACCGATGCTTATCAACTGGAGGCTACCCAGAAACGTGACCGCGACCAACAACGAGGCGTAGCCGGGGGTGCTAACGCCGAAAAGAATCGTCCTGACGACGATGAAGACGGCAAAGGCAACGGAGATCAGAGCGCCAAAAAGGCCGATATAAGTCCAGATGCGCAACGGAACCGTGCTGAACCCAGTCATTCCCTCAAGTGCGAGATTCCACAGGCGCCAGCCCGAAAATTTTGTCTTACCGGCTGATCTCGGCTGGCGAACATATTCAATGACATCTGTCTTGAACCCGACCCAGGCGAACAGACCCTTCATGAACCGCTGGCGTTCCGGCAATTGCTTCAGCGCATCAACAACACGACGATCCATCAGGCGGAAATCACCGACATTCTCCGGTATTTTGGTGCGCGAAACCTTGTTGTGGAGCTGATAGAACCATTCAGCAGTCTTGCGCTTCACATGCGAATCCGTGGCCCGGTCCGATCTTCTGGCGAGTACCACTTCGGCACCGGCTTCCCAGGCTTTCACCATGTCAGGGATAATCTCGGGCGGATCCTGGAGATCAGCGTCGAAAGGAATGACAGCATCGCCACTGGCGATATCCAGACCTGCCGTAAGCGCCGGTTCCTTGCCAAAATTCCGGGAGAGCTCGACCACGACATAATTGGGGTCGCGGCAAGCGATTGCGATCAATTGCTCTAGCGTGTCGTCCGAACTTCCATCGTCGACGCAAACAATCTCGAAATGATAGTCGTGCATCTGTGCGATGAGCGAAGCAATCGCTCGTTCGTAGTATCCGACAGCAACAGATTCGTTATAAAACGGCGTCACGACGGAAATACGCTTCTGCAAAGTTCCACACTCCCTAGCGAAAGTATACCTAGACGGAGTTCATGATCTGGTCAATTAACTTAAAATCGTACATACTCGCATATTAAGACAGTATTTTTCGGGTAGCTATCAAGGCTCTACCTCCGCCATGATCAGGTCCTCACACGAACCATGAACTGGTGCGGATGGCTGACACCATCGGCTGGCGGTGCTGGAGGCGAGCTTCAGCGAGATCTGTTCGATGACCTGGACATGCCCGCTGTCGACGCGGCAAGAGCGCTCCTACAAGAATAGAGTCAGATACAACTGTAGTAATAGGCTGCCCTCCGGCAACCTGAGATTGACATCGGCCCTGCCCTGGTCTCCAATCCCACGATCCGAGAGGAAATGCAGGAGGGACGCCATGCCGGTTCGCGCAGCTTCAGGGTTCATCGGTTTCCTCGCGGCTTCCATCATGGGCGTCATGCTTGCGGGTTCTCCCGCTTTGGCGGCGGAAGGCGCGCGGCAGGTCGTCACCACCCCCGATTCGGATTATTTCGGGTCCGATCTGCGCACGCAGGAGAATGTCTCACTCCAGCAATGCGAGGCGGCCTGTGTCGGCGACAATGCCTGCCGCGCCTTTACCTATAATGTTGCGGCCAAATGGTGCTTCCTCAAATCCGATTTCAAGACGCTCAATCCGTCGCCGGGCGCCATAGCCGGAAAAGTGGTCGATGTGGCGGCAGGGCCGGACATTGGGGCGCCGCCGGCGCTGGTCTTCCTCCCCGCGTCCGTTATGGACGATGCACGCCAGTACAAGCAAAGGATAGCGGCGCTGGCGCAGTCCGGCGCTTCACTCCCGCAAGCGGCTCCCCAAGGTGGGGAGGCAGGCGGCATGCCCGGCAGCCGCGCTCCAACTCCGGCAAGGCCGGCCATCAGAAACCAGCCTGCCGCCATGCTCCCGCAAGCCTCTTCTTCGGACAATGCCGCGAGCGGCCCACTGGACGGATATGTCACGGCTCTGTCCAAGTCACCCGACGATGGAGCCCTTTGGCTGGAACTTGCGCGCGCGGCCCTTGGCGCCCAGCCGGTCCCCGGGGAAAATCCGGCCGCTTATGCGAAGGCCGCGACATCGGCGGCGTTCAATGCCTACCAGCTTTCGCGGACGGCGGCAGTCCGGGCCGAGACGCTGGCCGCGCTCGCCGCAGGTCTTGAAAAGCGGGCGCTCTACCGTCCGGCGCTCGACGCCTATCGCGCCAGCCTGGCGCTCGCCCCTTCGCCGCCGGTCCAGGCCGCCTATGAGGATCTCAAGACCCGGCAGGGTTTTCGCGTGGTGGACAACACAGTCGATTCCGATAACCAGACGCCGCGCATCTGCGTGCAGCTTTCCGAGCAACTGGTGAAATCGGGCGTCGATTACACCCAATTCGTCACGGTCGACAATGCCCCGCCCAAGGCGATCGACGCCAAGGACCGCCAGATCTGCATCGAGGGGCTGGAGCATGGCAAGCGCTACAATGTCGTCTTGCGCGCCGGTCTCCCCGATGCCATCGGCGACATGCTGGAAAAGCCTGTCGTCCTCAACCTCTATATCCGCGACCGCACCCCGTCCGCCCGCTTCACCGGCGAGAATTTCGTGCTGCCGGCGACCGCGCGGCGGGGCATACCGCTGGTGACGGTCAACACCTCCGTCGCCGCGCTCAAGCTCTACCGCGTCAATGACCGCTCGCTGAGCGAAGTGATGACCGGATCGCAATTCCTGAGGCAGTTGGATGAATACTCTGCCGCCAATATCAACCAGAGTTTCGGCGAGCTGGTGTGGCAGGGAAAGCTCGACATCACGCCGCAGCGCAACAAGGATGTGGTGACGAGCTTCCCCGTCGATGAGGCGCTGCCTGAGCGCAAGCCCGGTGTCTATGTGCTGACGGCCGCCCCCGATGGCGCGCCCGACACCAGCGGCGCGCTCGCCACGCAATGGTTCGTCGTCTCCAATATCGGCCTCGCCACCTATGCCGGCGAGGATGGGCTCAATGTCTTCGTCCGCTCGCTGGCGACTGCCAAGCCTCTCCTGGGCGTCGAACTGCAGCTTCTCGCCCGCAACAACGAAATTCTCGGCACCGCGACGACGGATGCAGATGGCCGCGCCGTTTTCACCGCCGGTCTTACGCGCGGCAGCGCCGGTCTGGCGCCCGCCGTCCTGACCGCGAAGGACGGCGAGAGCGATTATGTCTTCCTCGACATGACGCGCGCCGGGTTCGATCTTTCCGACCGTGGCGTAACGGGAAGGCCGGTCCCGGGACCCATCGATGTGATGAGCTGGACGGAACGCGGCATCTACCGCGCCGGCGAAACCGTGCATGCGGTAGCGCTCGCCCGCGATCATGCGGCTGTCGCCGTGGAAAACCTGCCCCTGACCTTTGTCTTCCTGCGGCCGGACGGTGTCGAGGACCGGCGCATGGTCAGCGATGGCGCGGCGCTCGGCGGCCATGTCGCCGAACTGCCGCTGCCTGACAATGCGATGCGCGGCACATGGCAGATGCGCATCTTCACCGATCCGAAGGCCGCCGCGATCGCCAGCCAGTCCTTTCTGGTGGAGGATTTCGTCCCCGACCGCATCACCTTCGATCTCACGAGCGACAAGCAGGAGATCGCCATCGGCCAGCCGGCGCGGGTCAATGTCGATGGCCGCTATCTCTACGGCGCGCCCGCTGCCGGGCTGACGCTGGAAGGGGAGGTGCAACTGAAGACGGTGCGCGCGCGCGCCGGCTATCCCGACTATCTCTTCGGCCTCGCCGACGAGGAAGCGAGCGACGACAGCCGCATAGATCTGGGCAGCCTCCCGGTGCTCGACGACAAGGGCAAGGCCTCCTTCGACGTGAATATCGATCAGGCGCCATCCACGACGCGCCCGCTCATGGCGGATGTGGTCGTGCGCATGCGCGAGGGCGGCGGCCGCGCCATCGAGCGCTCGCTTTCGCTGCCAATTGCGCCAGATGGTCCGGCGATCGGCATCAGGCCGGTATTTTCGGGCAATCAGGTGGCCGAAAATTCGACGGCGGCTTTCAAGGTGATCGCGGTCGATGCCGCGGGCAAGCGCCAGAACCTCGACGGCGCGAACTGGTCGCTCGTCAAGATCGAGCAGAACTACCAGTGGTATCGCAATGGCGATGCCTGGAACTACGAGCCGGTGACCTATACCAAGAAAGTCGCTGACGGAAAGCTTGTGCTCACAGCCGAGGGCGAAGCCGATATCTCGGTTCCCGTCGCATGGGGACGCTACCGGCTGGAGGTTGAAACCGCCGATACATCGGGCCCGGCGACCAGCGTCGAATTCACCGCGGGATGGTATGTCGAGGCGCGGTCGACCGAAACGCCCGACGGCCTGGAAATCGCGCTCGACAAGGAAAGCTATGCCCCCGGCGACGTGGCGAAACTGCAGATTTCGCCACGTTTCGCCGGCGAGGTGCTGGTGACGGTGGGCGCCGACCGCCTGCAACTGGTCAAGACGCAAAGCGTGCCCGAGGAGGGCGCGACTATCGAGATCCCGGTGAGTGGCGATTGGGGCGCCGGCGCCTATGTGACGGCGGCGCTGTACCGCCCGGGCGACGCACAGCAAAGCCGCATGCCAATGCGCGCCATCGGCATCAAATGGCTGAAGGTCGATCCCGGCAATCGCAAGCTTGCGGTAACGCTCGACCCGCCCGCCAAGACCGAGCCGCGCAAGCCGCTCAATATCCCCGTGCAGGTCGCAGGGCTTGGCGCCGATGACACGGCCTATGTCACCGTCGCCGCCGTCGATGTCGGCATCCTCAACCTGACGAAATACCAGACGCCCGATCCCGATGGCTGGTATTTTGGCCAGCGGCAGCTCGGGCTCGAAATCCGCGATCTCTACGGGCGGCTGATCGATGGCTCGCTGGGCGCGATGGGGCGCATCCGCACCGGCGGCGACGGCGCGCAGATGACGACGGAGGGAAGCGCGCCGACGGAGAAGCTGGTCGCCTTCTTCTCGGGCCCGGTCAAGCTTGACGCTCAAGGGCGGGCCAATGTCAGCTTCGACATTCCGCAGTTCAACGGTACTGCCCGTGTCATGGTCGCCGCCTGGACGAAGACGGGCGTCGGCCATGCCGAGCGTGACGTGATCATTCGCGATCCGGTCGTGGTCACTGCCAGCCTGCCGGAGTTCCTGGCGCCGGGTGACCGTTCCCAGCTGCGCCTCGATATCGCCAATACGGATGGTCCGGCAGGCGACTATATGGTCGGCATCGATACGGAAGGGCCGGTTGTCGTCGAACAGGCGAATACGTCCAAAACCGTACAGCTTGCTGCCGGCGGACGGACGAGCGTGACACTTCCTCTGAGGGCGATCGCGCTTGGCAATGGCAGTCTGTCGGTGCGGCTCACCCATGCCAGTGGCCTCCACCTCGAGCAGGCGCTGAACATTCCGGTTCGGCCCTCCATCCTGCCTGTGACCACGCGGCGCGAGCTTACGCTTGCGGCAAATGGCGGAAGCATCACCGTCGACCGCGAGTTGCTGGCGGCAAGCCTGCTTCAGGGCGCTTCGGTTGGCATCGCCGTTTCGCGCACGCGGGGCTTCGATGTTCAAGGGCTCCTGATGTCCCTTGAGCGCTATCCCTATGGCTGCGCCGAGCAGACGACGAGCCGCGCTCTGCCGCTCCTCTATATGAGCGAATTATCGGCCGGTTCGGGTGTTGCAGCGGCTCCCGATGTGCGCGAGCGCGTGCAGAAGGCCATCTACAGCGTTCTCGCCTATCAGTCGTCTTCCGGCAGCTTCGGCCTGTGGAGCCCCGGTTCCGGCGATCTCTGGCTCGACGCCTATGTCACGGATTTCCTGACGCGGGCTCGCGAGCAGAATTATGCCGTACCGGAAGAGGCGATGGGCCAGGCGCTGGACAATCTGCAGAACGCCCTGTCCTACGATACCGATGTGAAGGGGCAGGGCAGCGATATCGCCTATGCGCTCTATGTGCTGGCGCGCAACCGCCGCGCCAATGTCAGCGACCTGCGCTATTATACGGACACGCAGCTCGATGATTTCCGCTCGCCATTGGCGCGCGCCCAGCTGGCCGCCGGTCTGTCGCTCTATGGCGACGCCCAGCGGGCGCAGAGCACGTTCGCCTCTGCCTATGAGCTGGCGCGCACAGCGCCTGCCAATCCCGCCCGCGACGATTACGGTTCGCAGCTGCGCGACGGCGCGGCGATGCTGACGCTCGCGGCGGAAAGCCGGCCGGTGCCGTCGTTGGTGCCCCAGATGATCGGCCTCGTTTCCTCGTTCCGCAGCCAGACGACCTATCTCAGCACGCAGGACGATGCCTGGATGCTGCTCGCGGCCCGGGCTTTGCAGCAGGACAATGACAAGCTCGCCCTTGAGGTCAACGGAACCGCGCACACCGGAAATTTCGCCGAAATGCTGAGCGGGCAGGAGGTGATCGATGCCCCGCAGACCATTGTCAATCGCGGCGACATTCCGATCGAGGCGACGGTCACGACGATTGCAGCCCCCGTGCAGCCGCTTCCCGCCGGTGGTGACGGTTTCGCCATCGATCGGCGCTATTACACGCTCGACGGCAAGGAAGCCAATGTCATGGACGCCCGGCAGAACCAGCGTTTTGTCGTCGTCCTGAAAGCCACGGAAAACAATGCCTGGCCTTCGCGCGTACTGCTCACCGATCTGCTTCCGGCAGGGTTCCAGATCGACAATCCAAGCCTCGTCAACAGTGCGGATTTGAAGAATTTCGAGTGGCTGGGCCAGACCGAAACCGCGCATAGCGAGTTCCGCTACGACCGCTTCGTCGCGGCCTTCAACCGCGACGCTTCGAGCCCGCGCGAATTCACGGTTGCTTATGTAGTGCGTGCCGTGACACCCGGCGTCTACGCCCATCCGGCAGCAAGCGTGGAGGACATGTACCGCCCGCAGCTTTCAGCCCGCACGGCCACCGGCATGATGGAGGTCAAGGCAGGTGAGCGGTGATTAGTCGGAAGCTCCGGCGGGACAGCGCGCCCCTCTGGCTTGCCAGCCATCTCCCCCGCGAGGGGGGAGATCAGCCTGTCATTACCGCTTCGCCCGATCGCCCATATTTCAAGATAAAGCGCCGTCATCAATTCAGGCCAATCTCCCCCCTTGCGGGGGAGATGTCCGGCAGGACAGAGGGGCGCGCTGTCCCGCCAGCGCTTCTGTCTTAAAATGAAAGGCCCCAAATTTATAATCCTGGCAGCAGTCGCTCTCCTTCTCGTCGGAGCGACAACGGCCATCTTTCTCGCTCTCGACAGGCTCTACCCTCCGCCGCTCGACACGGCGCGCTCCGTTTCGACGGAAGTGGTCGACCGCAATGGCCGGCTCCTCCGGGCTTTTGCCACGGATGAAGGACGCTGGCGGTTGAAGACCGGCGTCGACGACGTGGATCCGCGTTTCGTCAGGATGCTGGTCGCTTATGAAGACAGCCGTTTCTGGTCGCATCATGGCGTCGATCCGCTGGCGCTTCTGCGCTCCGCCGGGCAACTGGTCGCCAATGGTCGCATCGTCTCCGGCGGCTCCACGCTCTCCATGCAGCTAGCACGTCTGATCGAGCCACGGGCTGAGCGCAGCATCGGCGCGAAACTGCTGCAGGCGGCGCGCGCCCTTCAGATCGAGCGGCGCCTGAGCAAGCAGGAGATCCTCGAACTCTACCTGACGCTCGCGCCCTATGGCGGCAATCTGGAAGGCGTGCGTGCGGCGAGCCTCGCATGGTTCGGCAAGGAGCCGCGACGGCTGACGCTGGCTGAGGCGGCGCTTCTTGTTTCCCTGCCGCAATTGCCCGAAAGACGCCGCCCAGATCGCAACCCTGCAGGCAGCCGCGCCGCGCGTGACCGGGTGCTGGAGCGCATGGCCGCAACGGGGACGATCGATGCACGCGAGATCGAGCGCGCGGCGGTGGAGGCGGTGCCTTCTAAGCGCCGGGCCTTGCCTGCATTCGCGGCACATCTGGCAAATGATGCCGTGCGCAAGGACCCGACAGCGCGTCTGCACAAGGTGACGCTCGACCGCAATGTCCAGCAGGGGCTGGAAAACGTGGCAAAGACGGCAGCCGCCGAACTCGGGCCGAAACTCTCCGTCGCCATGATCCTTGCCGATGCGGGAACGGGCGAGATCCTGGGGGAGGTGGGGTCGGCCGATTATTTCGACGACAGCCGGTCCGGCTGGATCGATATGACTGGGATTGCGCGCTCGCCCGGTTCGACGCTGAAGCCGTTCATCTATGGCCTCGCCTTCGAGGACGGCCTGGTCACGCAGGAGACCGTCATAGAAGACCGCCCCGCCAGCTTCTCCGGCTACAGGCCGCGCAATTTCGACATGAGCTACCAGGGCGATGTCAGCATCCGCGAGGCCCTGCAACTGTCGCTCAATGTTCCGGCCGTCCGGCTGCTCGATAGCGTCGGCCCAACGCGGCTGATGGTGCGCTTCAGGCGGGCAGGGGTGGACGCCCAATTGCCGCCTGGCGAAGCGCCCGGCCTCGCCATCGGGCTCGGCGGCGTCGGCATGACATTGCGCGATCTGGTCCAGCTTTATGCCGGATTGGCGAATGGGGGGAGGGCTGTGAGGCTGCGGGAGTATTTTACGAAGGGAAACTGCTGGTTTGAGACACCCCCCTCTGGCCTGCCGGCCATCTCCCCCACAAGGGGGGAGATTAGCCTTCATGGATGTTCTTGCCAGTCGCAGACGCTGGAGAATGGCGGCATGATTGATGCCAGCCAATCTCCCCCCTTGTGGGGGAGATGTCCGGCAGGCCAGAGGGGGGTGTTTGGCGATTCCATCAAAACAGAACCTTCTGTAGAACTCCCAACCCTTCTCTCCCCCGCCGCCACATGGCAGGTCGCCGATATCCTCTCCGGCGTCCTCCCGCCAAAGGGCAGCTTCCAGCGCGGCATCGCCTACAAGACCGGCACGAGCTATGGCTACCGCGACGCATGGTCGGTCGGCTTCGATGGTCGTCATGTGCTGGGTGTCTGGGTCGGGCGGGCCGATAATGCCGCTGTGCCGGGGTTGACCGGCTACGGCTCCGCAGCTCCCATCCTGTTCGAAGGCTTCGCCAAATCGGGCCTGGCAATCACGCCTCTCCCACGCGCGCCTGCGGGAGCCGTCCGTGTGGCGCGCTCCGAATTGCCGCCGAGCCTGCGTCGCTTCTCGCCGGGCAAGCTGGTCACGGCGACCTCAATCGAGCCCGCGCCGCAGATCGTCTATCCGCCGGAGGGCGCGCGGGTCGAATTGATGGCGGGCGGGACAGGCGAAGCATCCCCGCTGGTGCTCAAACTGCAGGGCGGCCGCGCGCCCTTCCGCTGGCTCGCCAACGGCTCCCCCCTGCCGGAAGCCTCCCGCCGCCGCACCACCTCATGGCTCCCCGACGGCGTGGGCTATTCGACACTGACGGTCATCGACGCAGAGGGCAGAGCGGCAAGCGTGCGGGTGTTCGTGAATTAGTCTAGTAAGGGCTCTCCACCCTGCCCATCTCCACATAGACCGTCTTGATCTGGCTGTAGTGCGCCAGCGCCGCGACGCCGTTTTCGCGTCCGATGCCCGATTGCTTGTAGCCGCCGAAAGGCACTTCCACCGGGGTCAGATTATAAGCATTGATCCAACAGGTGCCCGCCTTGATCTGGCCGATGACGCGATGGCCGCGCTGGATGTCGGCGGTGAATACACCGGCCGCGAGGCCGAACTCCGTATCGTTGGCGCGGGCGATCACCTCGTCCTCGTCCGAAAATTCGAGAACGCTCATCACCGGCCCGAAGATTTCCTCGCGCGCAATGGTCATATCGTCGGTCACGCCGGTGAAGACCGTCGGCTCGATGAAGAAGCCTTCCTCGAAACCCTGCAGGCGCGGCATGCCGCCGCCGCAGGCGAGCACCGCGCCTTCCTGTTTGCCTTTTTCGATATAGCCGGAAACCTTGTCGCGCTGGGCGGCGCTGATCAGCGGTCCCATCTGGGTTGCCTCGTCCAGAGGGTCGCCGATGCGGATGGAGCGCGTGCGCTCGACCAGGCGCTCGACAAAACGGTCGCGAATATTCTTCTGCACGAAGACGCGGGTGCCGTTCGAGCATATTTGGCCGGTGGAATAAAAATTGCCCAACATCGCGCCGCCGATGGCGCTTTCCAGATCGGAATCCTCGAAGACGATCAGCGGCGACTTGCCGCCAAGCTCCATCGTGACATGCTTCAGATGCGCGCCCGCCTGCGCCATGATGCGCTTGCCGGTTGGCACGGAGCCGGTGAGCGAAACTTTGGCGACGCGTGGATGGTCGATGAGGGCCGCGCCCACATCGCCGAAACCCTGCACCACGTTGAAAAGCCCGTCCGGCAGGCCCGCCTCCTGGTAGGCTTGCGCCAGCGCCAGCGCCGAAAGCGGCGTGTTCTCGGATGGCTTGAAGATGAAAGCGTTGCCCATGGCGAGCGCCGGAGCGGATTTCCATGCGGCGATCTGGATCGGATAATTCCAGGCGCCGATGCCGACGCAGACACCCAGCGCTTCGCGGCGCGTATAGGCGAAGGACCCGCCGAGTTCGACGAATTCGCCGTTGAAGCCGGAAATGATGCCGCCGAAGAATTCCAGCGCATCCGCCGCAGAGGCCGCATCCGCCACCAGCGTCTCCTGGATCGCCTTGCCGGTATCGAGTGTTTCGAGTTCCGAGATCGCCCGGTTCTTCTCACGCAGGATTTCCGCCGTGCGGCGCAGAATACGCCCGCGCTCGACAGGCTTCAGCGCCGCCCATGCGCCTTGCGCATCCGCCGCAGCCTGTACCGCCTGCTCGACGATATCGGGGGTGGCGGAATGGAGCCGCGCGATGGTTTCTCCGGTCGCGGGGTAGATGACGGGTAGTTCCTTGCCGGATTTGTCCTCTACGAACTGGCCGTTGATGAAGTGCGATGCCTTAGGTTGTGCGCGCATGTTGATCCTTGTTTATTTTTGCCATTGGCACTCTACGTCGCCCCCTCTGTCCTGCCGGACATCTCCCCCGCAAGGAGGGAGATTACGCTGCCATTGCCGCTTTCGCTAATCGCCAACCTCGCAAGGCAAGCGCCGTCGGTCGTGACAGCCAATCTCCCTCCTTGCGGGGGAGATGTCCGGCAGGGCGGAGGGGGGCGACGTAGAGCGCCGACATTTCCATTATCGCCATCTCTACCGATCCGAAACCTGCCAATGCGGGTTGATCCACGGCTCCTGGTTCGATCGTGGCAGGGGATCTACACCCAATATATGGTCCGCCGCCTTTTCGCCGGTCATGATCGATGGGCCGTTGAGATTGCCGTTGGTGATGCGCGGGAAGATCGAGGAATCCGCTACGCGCAGGCCCTCTACGCCGATCACCCGGCATTCGGGATCAACGACGGCGAATGGATCGTCCTTCGACCCCATTTTGGCCGTGCCACAGGGGTGAAAGGCGCTTTCCACATGCGCCCGGATGAAATCGTCGATCTCCTCATCGCTCTGGACATGCGTCCCCGGCTGGATTTCACGCCCGCGATAGGGATCGAAGGCATGTTGCCCGAAGATCTCCCGGGTCAACCGCACGCAATGGCGGAAATCCGCCCAGTCGTCGGGATGCGACATGTAGTTGAAGGCGATCCTGGGCTTGTCCAGCGGGTCGGCCGAGCGCAAGCTCACGGACCCCCGCGATTTCGACCGCATCGGCCCGACATGCGCCTGGAAGCCATGGCTTTCCGCCGCCGCCTTGCCGTCATAGCGGATGGCGACCGGCAGGAAGTGATACTGAATGTCCGGATATTCGACGCCCGGCTTCGACCGCACGAAAGCGGCGGATTCGAAATGGTTGGTCGCCCCGTCGCCGGTCTTGAAGAACAGCCACTGCGCCCCTATCCGCGCCTTGGAAAAGAGGTTGAGCTTGGAATAGAGCGTGATCGGCTGGATGCATTCCTGCTGGATATAGACCTCCAGATGGTCCTGCAGGTTCTGGCCGACGCCCGGCCGGTCGGCAACCACCTCGATGCCATGCTCCTTCAGATGCGCTGCAGGGCCGATGCCTGAAAGCATGAGAAGTTTCGGCGAATTGATCGAGGATGCCGAGATGACGACCTCGCGCCGCGCCTTGATGATCTGGATATTCTTGCCCGTCTGGATCTCGACGCCGGTCGCGCGTTGATTCTCGATGACAATCCTGCGCGCCAAGCCCCTGACAAGACTCATATTCGGGCGCTTCAGCGCCGGCTTCAAATAAGCGTTGGCAGCCGACCAGCGGCGTCCCCGGTAAATCGTCTGCTCCATGGCGCCGAAGCCTTCCTGCTTCGAGCCGTTATAGTCTTCCGTGACCTGGAAACCCGCCTGCTTGCCCGCCTCGACGAAGGCGTGGAACAGGGGATTGCTGCGGCTGCCGCGCTGGACGTGGAGCGGCCCGTCGGTTCCCCGCCAGCCTTCCTCGCCACCCCTCTCATTCACTTGAAAATGCGAGTTCTCCATGCGCTTGAAATAGGGCAGCACATCCGCATAGGCCCAGCCGCGCGCGCCGCTTTCCGCCCAATGGTCGAAGTCGCGGGCATGTCCCCGCACATAGACCATGCCGTTGATGGAGGACGATCCGCCGATCACCTTGCCGCGCGGCGTGACGAGACTGCGGCCCCCCAGATGCGGCTCCGGCTCCGAGGCAAAGCCCCAATCATAGGTGCTCATGTTCATGGGGAAGGAGAGGGCGGCCGGCATCTGGATAAGCGGGCCGATATCCGTGCCGCCATATTCGATGACGATCACGGAATATTTGCCGTTCTCCGAGAGGCGATAGGCGAGCGCCGAGCCTGCCGAGCCCGAGCCGATGATGACGAAATCCGCTTCCATCATTGCCTCATTCGCCGCGCGGAAAGCGAGCGCTTTCTTCCAGTATGTTGAGATCCATGTGGTTGCGCATGTAGCGCTCGGAAGCCTTTTGCAGGGGCTGGTAGTCCCAGGGGTAATAGGCCCCGTTGCGCAGCGCCTCGTAGACCACCCAGCGCCGCGCCTGGCTTTCGCGCACCGCCGCGTCGAATGCGCCCATGTCCCAGCGCGCCCTGATCCTGGCCATGAATTCCGCGACCAGCGCGCCATGCGCCGGATCGGCGGCAAGGTTGGTCAGCTCCTGCGGATCCGATTCAAGATCAAACAGTTGCGGAGGATCGATCTCGCAATGGACGAACTTGTAGCGCTCCGCGCGCAGCGCGACGAGCGGCGCATCCGAGCCCTCGGCCGCATATTCCATCGGCACGGCGTCGGAACGGTCGGCGCCGTCAAAGAGCGGCAGGAGGTTTTCCCCATCCGTCCACGGCGCAACGGCCGACAGGTCGATGCCGGCCAGCGCGGCGAGCGTCGGGGTGATGTCTAGCGTGGAGACAGGCTCGCGGATCAGCTGCGGCGCGATCCCGGGTCCCGCGATCATCAGCGGAACGCGCGCCGAGCCCTCGAAGAAACTCATCTTGAACCACATGCCGCGCTCGCCCAGCATGTCGCCATGATCGGAGGTGAAGACGATAATGGTATCGTCGAGCATCCGCGTGGCGCGCAGCACCTCGAGGATTTCCCCGAGCTTGTCGTCGATATAGCTGATATTGGCGAAATATCCCTGCCGCGCACGGCGGACATGCTCCCGCGTAATATCGAAATTCGTGTAGTCGCAGGCGCGCATCAGCCGTTGGGAATGCGGGTCCTGTTTCTCGAAGGCAATGGCCCCGACGTCGGGATCGAGCGCGGGCGAGCCTTCATAGAGGTCCCAATATTTCCGCCGCGCCACATAGGGGTCGTGCGGATGGGTGAAGGAAACGGTCAGGCACCACGGCCGTCTCGCGGCCTCGTCCGACTGGCGCGAAAGCTGATAGAGCTTCTGCGTGGCGTGGAAGGCGACCTCGTCGTCATATTCCATCTGGTTGGTGATCTCGGCGACGCCGGCGCCGGTGACGGAACCCAGATTGTGATACCACCAGTCGATCCGCTCGCCCGGCTTGCGGTAATCCGGCGTCCAGCCGAAATCGGCGGGATAGATATCGGTCGTCAGCCGCTCCTCGAAGCCGTGAAGCTGGTCCGGCCCGACGAAATGCATCTTGCCGGAAAGCGCGGTGTAATAACCGGCCCGGCGCAGATGATGCGCATAGGTTGGAATGTCAGAGGCGAATTCGGCGGCATTGTCATAGACGCGGGTGCGCGACGGCAACTGCCCGGACATGAAGGAGGCGCGGGCAGGCGCACAGAGCGGCGAGGCCGTATAGGTGTTGGCGAAGCGGGCCGACCGCCCGGCCAGCGCCTTCAGGTGCGGCGCATGCAGGAACAGTGCGGGACCATCCGGCATGAATGTGCCGTTCAACTGGTCGACCATGACGATGAGGATGTTCGGCTGACGGCTGTTCATGCGGAGGCTCCGGAAGCGGCAAGTTTGGTCGCGATGTAGTCTTCGACAAGGGCGGTTGCCGAGGCGGCATTCGGGGCATCCGCGCCCAGCGCATGGCGGATATAGAGCCCGTCGATCAGCGCGCCCGCGCCCTCCGCGATGAACCGCGCCTGGGCCCGGTCGGTAATCCCGGCGAGCGCTTCGGCGAGATTGGAATGAAGCCTGCGGGCATAGACGCGCAGGAGCCGCCGTGTTTCCGCCGATTGCTGCGCATGCACATAGAAGGTGAGCCACGCGGCGACCGTTTCGGCTGCGAATTGCGAGGCGGAAAAATTGACCGCGATGATCGCCGAAATCCTCTCGCGTGGGCTGGAGGCCTGCCGCAGCGCCGTGCGCAAATCCTGTCCCAGCTCGTGCAGGAGATGGCGCATGGTCGCCAGCATGAGCTGTTCCTTGCCGCCGAAATAATGATGCGCCAGCGCCGGCGAGACGCCCGCCTCATGCGCGATCTGCGCTACCGTCACATCGAGCGATCCACGCTGCCCGATCGTGCGGATTGCCGCATCGATCAGCTCGCGCCTGCGCATGGGTTCCATTCCGACTTTCGGCATGCCTGTCGCTCTTCCCGTGGTTTTCCCTCTAATTTAATCTTGATTGACTGGTCAATCAATAAAAATCGCAAGAAGGATTATGCTGGGGAGATGCCCGGCAGGGCAGAGGGGGGTATCATAGGGCAAACGTCTCTGAGCAATTGGCATAGCCAGAGCCGCCAGCTTTTCTCCATTGGAATGCCGCCCGCCACGATTTATAGAGATCAATGAATAAAACGCTGAAAGCGAATTGAGATCATGAGCAATCCGGTTCTCGTTGAGGTTTTTCGGGGCGAAACGGTGGAAAGCCGCCATCGCGGGGCGATCGCGGTGGTCGATGGCGACGGACGGACCGTGTTCTCCATGGGCGATATCGAACGCCCGGTCTTTCCGCGCTCGGCGATCAAGTCCATCCAGGCCCTGCCGCTGGCCGAGAGCGGGGCCGCGGATGCCTTTGGCTTCGGCAATATCGAGCTTGCCATGGCCTGCGCCTCGCATTCCGGCGAGCCGGAACATGTCGCGCGCGCAGCTATGATGCTCGAGCGCGCCGGGCTGGATGTCTCGGCGCTCAAATGCGGGTCGCATTGGCCCTTCGACCAGCCGGTCCTGATCGAACTGGCGAAGAGCGGCAAGGAGCCGACGCCGCTGCACAACAATTGCTCGGGCAAGCATGCCGGCTTCCTGGCCACCTGCGTGCATTGCGGGCTGGAGACGAAGGGCTATGTCGCGCTCGGATCGCAGATACAGGAGATGGTGCGGGACGCGATGGAACAGGTCACCGGCGCACCGCATTCCATCGACCTCTGTGGAACCGACGGCTGCTCGATCCCGACCTACGCGATCCCGCTCAGGAACTTGGCCCACGGCTTCGCACGGATGGCCACCGGCAACGGGCTCGGTCCCGAAAGGGCAAGGGCCGCCCGGCGTCTCATGGATGCCTGCATGGCGGAACCGTTCTATGTTGCCGGTACGAAACGCGCCTGCACGATGCTGATGGGCATGGCGCCGGACCGTGTTTTCGTGAAGACGGGAGCGGAGGGCGTCTTTACCGGCGCCGTGCCGGAACTGGGGCTGGGCTTTGCGATCAAATGCGACGATGGCGCCACGCGGGCCTCGGAGGCCATGGTCGCTGGGCTCTTGTCGCGGCTTTTCGCATTCGAGCCGGACCTATGCGCCAAGTTCGAACGCTACTCGGCCCGCGAGATGAAAAACTGGAACGGCATTCCCTACGGCGTCGTGGCCCCGGTGGAGGAACTGACCTCGGCCGAAATCGGATAATCTCCCTTGTTTGTCGGGGCTCCGCGCCCTAGATTCGATAGATGAGCCGAGCTTTTACGAAGGAGCAGGACGACGCTCCCATTGATCTGGCCGAGCGCCCCGTCAGTCCACATCGCAATCTGGTCACGCCGGAAGGGCTGAGGCAGATTGAAAGCGAGATCGCGGCGCTTCAGGAGCAACTGCGCAAGGCAGGTGACGAGAAGGCCGACGCTGAAGACAACAGGCAAGCCGCCCCCCGCATCAACCGCGACCTGCGCTACTGGACGGCCCGTCGCGAAACGGCGGAAATCTCCGTGCCCGATCCCGGGAGCGATGTCGTGCGTTTCGGCATGACCGTCACCATCGAGAATGACGAAGGCAAGGTCCAGATCTGGAAGATCGTCGGCGAGGACGAGGCGGATGCCGCGCATGGCAAGATTTCCCACGTCTCGCCGGTCGCCGTGGCGCTATTCGGCAAGGGCATCGGCGATGTGATCACTGTCAACGACAAGGAATGGGAAATCACTGCGATAGGGTGATGAGGGAAGAGGGGGGGTACGCCTCGCGATTTCCGTCAAAATTGAAACCGCCCTGATTGCTCCGCTTCGTTAAGGAGCAATCCTGTCGGTATGGTCGCGGAAAAAGGCCGTGGCTCCCGCCTCATCGATCTCACCCGAGGCGACGCCCATGACGAACTCATAGACCATGCCATTGTCCGCGTTAAGCTGGTAGCCGTTGAGGATCAGAAACGTGGCCGTAGCGACAAGGGCGGTGCGCTTGTTGCCGTCAACGAACGGATGGTTGCGGGCAATCCCGAAGAGGTAGGCTGCGGCAATTTCTGCAGCATCCGGCGCCCCATAAAGAGCTTTGTTTTCGGGACGGCTCAGCGCCGATCCAAGGATGTTTCCGTCACGCAACCCGTGAGCGCCGCCATGCCGCCGCAATTGTTCGGCGTGCATGGCTTCCACGACATGAGCAGTCAGAAATTCCCAGCTCATTCCGCGAGCTTCTGGAGCGCTACCTTGTATTTGTCCATGACTTGACGCGCAGTCTTCATCTGCCGCTCGAAGGCATCATCGACAGGCTTCAGCACGATATCGTTGCCGTCTTCTGTCACGGAGAGCACATCGCCAGCCTTCAGATTATGCCGGTCGAGCACTTCCTTCGGGATGATAAAGCCTTCGGAATTTCCGATCTTGCGCAGGGTGACGTTCATAGCTCGACCTCCAATGTTATAACGCATGATATAACAATTGGGGCTACCTGTCTACAACCACCCTTTTGCACGGAAAAAGAACAGCGGCAGGACTGCGGAAACGACCATCACGATGAGCGCCATGGGGTAGCCCCAGGCTTCGTTCAATTCAGGCATGAAGCGGAAGTTCATGCCGTAGATCGATGCGATCAATGTGGGCGGCATGAAGCCGACTGCCGCGACCGAGAATATCTTGATGATGGCGTTCTGTTCGACGGAAATCAGCCCGACGACGGTATCGAGCAGGAAGGTGATCTTGTTCGACAGGAAGTCGACATAGTTTTCAAGCGACTGCGCGTCCCGCTCCAGCGATTTGACCCAGGTGCTTTTCTCCTTGCCCGCGCCGCTTGCCCGCACGTTTGCAGTGACATAGACGAGCAGTCGGCTGATGCCGGCGAGGCTCTCGCGCACCTTGGAGAGAAACGCGCCCTGACGGCCGATCTGGGTCAGAAGAACGCGGAAATCCTTGTTGGTCATGGGGCGTTGATTGCCCCTGAGACGAAATATCGTCTGCGACGCCGTTTCGATTTTTTCCGACACTGCTTCCAATATGTCGGCCAGCCGGTCCGTGGCCGCTTCGATGATGCCGAGCAGGATGGAGAGCCCGCTGCATTTTGCATCGATGAGGCCGTTGCCCGGCTTCATGGCGCGCTCGGCATAAAGATCGATCGACTTCGGCTCGGTATAGCGCACCGTGACCAGCCGCTTGCCGACCAGCACGAACGACACCGGCGCGTTCATCCTGTGATCCTTGTCCACGGTATAGAGAATGGGCGCGGTCAGATATTGCACGCCGTTTTCCATGTAGAAACGGCTCGATTCTTCGATTTCCGCCATATCGGCGTCGGTCGGAATGTCGGCTCCGACCCATTTTTCCACCAGATTGTCTTCTTCCGCCGTCGGCTTGAACAGGTCGATCCACAGCGCATTTTCAGGCAGCGCCGCTCCCGGCAGCACCTCAACCGGTATCAGATGGTCATTCTGGAGGCAGTAGATCCTGATCATGAAATTCTCTGGCAGCTATCGATGGAAATAAAACTCTACCGACGAGGCTTTAAGATAGAATAACCACGCCGCCTGCTGCCTCACCGCCCGCTGATTTCAGTGACGGTTCAGCAAGATCTCGATCAGATTGTCGGCTGCCTCGCCGATCACCGTTCCCGGCGGATAGATCGCCGTCGCCCCCGCCTTGAGCACGGCATCGTGATCCTGCGGCGGGATGACGCCCCCGACCACGATGAGGATATCGTCGCGGCCGCGCCTGGCCAGCGCCTCCTTCAACTCCGGCACCAGCGTCAGATGGCCGGCGGCGAGCGAGGATATGCCGAGAATGTGCGCGCCGCTTGTCACAGCGAGCTCGGCCACTTCCTCCGGCGTCTGGAACATCGCGCCCACAATGACATCGAAGCCAAGATCGCCAAACGCGGTAGCGATAACCTTCTGCCCGCGGTCATGGCCGTCCTGTCCCATCTTGGCGACGAGGACGCGCGGTTTTCCTCCGTCCCGCTGCTCGAAAGCCGCCACTTTCGCCAGGACGCGCTCCACGAGCTCGCTCTTCCCCATCTCCTTGCGGTAGACGCCCGAAATCGTCTTGATGTCGGCGACATGGCGACCGAAAGCCTTTTCCAGTGCCTGGCTGATTTCGCCGACGGTCGCCTTGGCGCGCGCCGCCCTGATGGCAAATTCCAGCAGGTTGCCATTGCCTGACATGGCGGCATCCGTCAGTTGCGAAAGCGCCGTCTCGACATCGGCCACATCGCGCGTGCCCTTCAACTCCTGCAGCTTGGAGAGCTGACGGGCGCGAACCTCCGCATTGTCCACCTTGAGCACATCGACATCGATCGCCTCCGCAGGGCGATAGGCGTTGACGCCGACGACGGGCTGCTGGCCGCTGTCGATGCGCGCCTGGGTTCGGGCGGCCGCCTCTTCGATGCGCATTTTGGGGATGCCCTGCTTGATGGCCTTGGCCATGCCGCCAAGTTTCTCCACCTCCTCGATATGGGCAAGCGCGCGGGCGGCGAGATCGTAAGTGAGCCGTTCCACATAGGCCGAGCCGCCCCACGGATCGATGATACGTGTCGTGCCGGATTCCTTTTGCAGGATCAGTTGCGTGTTGCGGGCGATCCGCGCCGAATGATCGGTCGGCAGCGCCAGGGCTTCGTCGAACGCGTTGGTGTGCAGCGACTGCGTGCCCCCCTGCGTCGCCGCCATCGCCTCGATCATCGTGCGAATGATGTTGTTGTGCGGGTCCTGTGCCGTCAAGGACCAGCCGGAGGTCTGGCAATGGGTGCGCAGCGACAGCGAGCGCTCGTCTTTCGGCTGGAAGTTCTTCTTCATCAGCACCGCCCAGAGAAGGCGCGCCGCCCTGAGCTTGGCGACCTCCATGAAGAAGTTCATGCCGATGCCCCAGAAGAAGGAGAGGCGCGGCGCGAAACGGTCGATGTCGAGCCCGGCGGCGACGCCGGCCCGCGCATATTCGATGCCATCGGCGATGGTATAGGCGAGTTCCAGATCGGCCGTCGCGCCCGCTTCCTGCATGTGATAGCCGGAAATCGAGATGGAGTTGAATTTCGGCATGTGCTTCGCCGTATAGGCGAAGATATCGGAGACAATCCGCATGGAGGGCTGAGGCGGATAGATATAGGTGTTGCGGACCATGAACTCCTTGAGGATATCGTTCTGGATGGTCCCGGCCAACTGCTCCTGGCTGACGCCCTGTTCCTCCGCCGCCACGATATAGAGGGCCAGGACTGGCAGGACGGCGCCGTTCATCGTCATCGAAACGGTTATCTCGCCAAGCGGAATGCCGTCGAAGAGCTGCCGCATGTCGAGGATGGAATCGATCGCCACGCCCGCCATGCCGACATCTCCGGCAACGCGCGGATGATCGCTGTCATAGCCGCGATGGGTGGCGAGATCGAAAGCGACGGATAGGCCCTTCTGCCCGGCTCCCAGATTGCGGCGGTAAAAGGCATTCGATTCCTCGGCCGTGGAAAACCCGGCATATTGCCGAATCGTCCATGGCTGCTGGATATACATCGTAGGGTAGGGGCCCCGGATGAAGGGCGCCGCCCCGGGATAGCTGTCGAGAGTGGGCAGGGAACGCAGGTCGGCTTCGCCATAGGCCCGCTTGACCCTGATGCCTTCCGGCGTCTTCCATTGGCCGGGAACCGGCTTCGGCATTTTGGCTTTCGGCTCTTTCCAGTCGATCTGGGTGAAATCCGGGATCATCGCGCCATCTCCCCAGCCGTCGTTGCGCTTGCCGCATCCATATTTTCGCCAAGCGTCTCGTCGATGCGCTCGAAGACGAGCGGCGGGCAATGCACGGCGCCTTCGCTCGGCAGCGGCTTGCGCTCAGCGTCGAGCACGGTGACGGGACGATCCTGCTTCGGCGGATAGATCGTCGTGCCGACGATCGATTTCTTCCCGTTGCGATAGGCGGCGGCCCGCTTTTCGCGGGCGTCGGCGATTTGCGTCTGGAAGCTGCCGCGCACCAGGCTTTCCAGAACGCCGCCATCGCGCTCCAGCGCCTGGAACGCATTCCATGCCGCCTGGCACAGCGCCTCCGTCAGCGCTTCGATGCCGCCTGCGCCGGCCCCCGGATCGCAAACGAAGTCGAGATGCGATTCGCTTGCCAGGATAAGCTGCGTGTTGCGTGCGAGCCGCCGCGCCTGGGGATCGGGCAGGCCATGCGTGACGGTATGCGGCAGGGCCGATATCGTATCCGCCCCGCCGATCGCCGCCGCGAAGGCGGCAATCGTCGTGCGCAGGACGTTGGTTTCAGGATCGCTGGCCGCCATCATCCGCATCGAGGTCTCGACATGGATTGTCGCGGGCGACGGCGGGATGCCGCAGGCTTCCTGCAATCGCGCCCAGAGCCGGCGCAGCGCGCGCAGCTTGGCGATGGTGACGAACTGGTCCTGATCGGCTGAAACCGAAAAGCCGATATGCGGCGCGGCATAGACAATCGGCTGGCGCGCATCCTCGAACATGCGCAGATGTCCAAGGGCAACGGAGAGCATCGCACCCAGTTCCTGCGCCTCGGTCGCGCCGGCATTGTGGTAGGGCCGCCCGTCCGCTTCGAGCACGATGCCCGGGAGGCCGGAGGCGAAAAATCCCGAAAGCGACTGCGGCAGCGAGGCTTTCAGCGCGGCGATGCTCATGCGCAGACACCCCGCAGAAGCGAGCGTCGCGGTCGGATCGATGCCCAGCGCGAATGTCGTGCGCGCCGGATCGATACGTCGCGAGCGCATATAGTCTACGAACCAGTCGGCGCAGGAGCGGCCGTTGGGATGCGCGTCGATCCGCAGGTGCAGATTGTCGAGCTTGACGCCCTCGAACAGGCGATTGATCGTATCGGAGCGGGCAGGGAGGCCATAGCCGAATGCGTTCTGCGCACCCTCGAAAACCAGCGCCACGCCATCGGCGCCGTTTTCGATATCATCGATCAATTGCCGGTTGGCGCGCGACGGATCGGGGTCGTCCGCCCGCTGGATGATCCGCCAGCGGCGGTCGGACTGCGAGCGCGCCAGGGGCTTGGCGTTCTTGGTGCGGTCATAAAGCGGCTCGACGATGATCCCGTCATCGGTATCCGATACCAGCGCGCCCTCGAAGCTCGCGCCCTTCAGCGCTTTTTCGGCAAGCTGGACCCAGCGATCAAAATCGACCGGAGGAAATCCAGCCTCCCTCAGAATGCTCGCGTCCATGCCTTCTCCCGTTTAGCCCAGCTTGCCTGCGAACCATGCTTCGCCTGAACTTAGGGGTTCGCATTCGGCTTCGCAATAAAACAAAAGCGGATAAGCGTGGCGGAACGAGGGGCGGCGCGGGATCGCAATGTGATTGAGATTTCGGCACGCCGCGCTTAATTCTTCCGCGATCAGAAGCTGGACATCGGTGAATTCCAGGCCGGCCCGCGACGCTCCTCGTCCTTGAGCGTGCCTGAGCCGAAGTGCACCCGAAGTCCGGTCAGAACGCTGTGCCCTTCAAGCGGGCTTTGGCTGTCTACTGTACGCCTGTCATAGCGATAGCCGGCAAATGCAGTGACCGGCGTGTCGGTAATCCGATAGTTGGCAATGGCTGACAGCGAATAGAGATCGGCGCTCGCCCCATAAGCCGTCAACCGGTTGAACGTGCCTTCAAAATCGTAACGGGTGTTGTCGTCCGCATAAACGCGGGCACCGAGCGCGGTGGTGAAATGATCCATATCCAACCCCGAATAGGACGCCCTGCCGTAGCCGATCCGTGAATAGAGGGTCGCATCGCTTGAGTAGACGGCGCCTTCAACGCCGCCGATGAGGTCTGTGGCGTATTTGTCGAGACCGTAATATCTCTCGGCAAAGTTGAACAGGCTGGAGCCCAGTCTGGCCGCTCCGGCGAAGGCGCCCACCGCATAGGCATCCGGCACGCGATAATAGGCATGCAAAGCGCCGTTCAATGTATTGGCTTGAGAGGTATCCTTGACGTCGCCCCTGTGATAGCCGCCGTCGAACTGCGTATTGAACCCGTTGTTGAGGTCGACATTGACCGAGCCGCGAAGCGACCAGTTTCTGATATCCGCATTTTCGTCTCTGAAGCTTTCCCGCCCGTAGGAGAAGCTGCCTTCGGCAAATCCTGAGACATTGGAAATGCCTCCTGCGGCATTGTCAGGCAGATATGCCGCATCGTCCACAATCCGTGGCGCAAAGAGCGGCCTGTCCATATCGGCCGCGCCGGCATTTGCGGAATGGAAATGAAATACAGAAGTCGCTAATAAAAGAAAGAAATGACGGTTGATCATAAAGTCGCTGCCCCCAATTAACCCAGTCCGTTCTGTAAAAATGTTTGGTTAACGGACAGTTTAGAGGAAAATGCATTCCATAAGGCTAATATTCATTCTTGTCACAGGGCTGGGCAGAAGGCATGCCCGCAACAAAAAAGGCAGCCGCGAGGCTGCCTTTCGAGATTTGGAACGTGCCGTGTCTTATACGAACTGGCTGAGGCCGGGAATCGAATCGACCACGGCGTCCACCGGGCCTGCCCCGGCCTTCTCCCGTGCATAGGCGATGGTTTCCTTCGAAACCCCTGAAATCTCGCTCATGCCGAGACCTGCGCCCATCAGCTGGGTACCGAGACCCATGACGCCGCCCATCATGCCGGACAGGAAGCCGCCGCCCTGGCTGCTGGCTTCCGTAATGGCTTCCTGCGCGCCCGGAATGGCGGCGATCAGCGCTGCGACCTTGTCCGCAGGGCCTTCCTTCTGCAGGAATGCCAGGATCAGTCCGACCGCCTTCGTGGCCGTGGCGGGATCGATGCCGACATTGGAAGTGATGCGCGCGACGAGTTCGTCCATGGGTTCTCTCCAAAAAATGTTACGTTTACGTAATATGCATCCGGTGCCGGCGAATGCAAGCGGGCAGCACAGGCGTCGGGGCTTTTTCGGCTCGCCAATTCAGCGGGCCAATCATGTCGACCTGTCATGTCGTCCAATTCATGATTGTCCGCATCCGCAACCCGCACTATACCGAAGAAAAGGGTCCTCTGGACGCTCGCTGCGCTCCGGATGATGACGCAACAAGGAGAGGACGAGACATGCTCGCCGAAGACAGGATTTTTCTTGGCGCAAGCCGGAAGCCCGACGATAGCTATCAGCAGCCGGAATCGCTTCTGCTTCAATATGGCAACCGCCATGGTCTCGTGACCGGTGCGACGGGTACGGGCAAGACCGTCAGTCTCCAGATTCTGGCGCAGGGCTTTTCCGATGCCGGCGTTCCGGTTTTCTGTGCCGACATCAAGGGTGATCTGTCAGGCATCGCGGCCAAGGGCGAACCGAAGGATTTCCTGCTCAAGCGGGCAGAGGAGGTGAAGCTCGATCCCTATGAATTCGAGGCGGCGCCGACAATTTTCTGGGATATTTTCGGCGAACAGGGCCATCCGATCCGGGCCACCATTACCGAAATGGGCCCGCTTCTGCTGTCGCGCCTGATGGACCTGACCGAGGCGCAGGAAGGCGTGCTCAATATCGCTTTCCGCATAGCCGACGAGGAAGGCCTTCTGCTTCTCGACATGAAGGACCTGCAGGCGCTGCTGACGAATGTCGCCGAACGCTCAGCCGAACTTTCCATCAAATACGGCAATGTCAACAAGACGTCGGTCGGCGCCATCCAGCGTTCGCTTCTGGTGTTGGAGCAGCAGGGCGGCACCAAGTTCTTCGGTGAGCCGGCGCTCCGAATCGCCGATATCATGCGCACGACGACCAACGGGCGCGGCGTCGTCAACGTGCTTGCCGCCGACAAGCTGATGATGAACCCGCGCCTCTATTCGACATTCCTCCTCTGGCTCCTCTCGGAGCTGTTCGAGGAACTGCCCGAAGTGGGCGATCCCGACAAGCCGCGGCTGGTGTTCTTCTTCGATGAGGCGCATCTGCTCTTCAACGAGGCGCCCAAGGCGCTGCTCGATCGCGTCGAGCAGGTGGTTCGCCTCATCCGCTCGAAGGGTGTCGGTGTCTATTTCGTTACGCAGAACCCGCTCGACGTGCCGGAAACGGTTCTTGCGCAGTTGGGCAACCGCGTGCAGCACGCTTTGCGCGCCTATACCCCGCGCGAGACCAACGCCGTGAAGACAGCGGCCGACACATTCCGCCCGAACCCGGATTTCGATACCTTCAAGGCGATCACAAATCTGGGCACCGGCGAGGCCCTGATTTCAACGCTTCAGAACAAGGGCGTGCCCTCTATCGTCCAGCGCACCCTGATGCGGCCACCGGCATCGCGCATCGGCCCGCTGGCGCCGGACGAGCGCGCGAAGATCATGGCCGCAAGCCCGGTTGCCGGACTGTACGACCAGGCGGTCGATCCGGAATCCGCTTATGAAATCCTTCAGCGCCGCGCGCAGGAGATCGCCGCCGCGCAGGACAAGATGAAGACCGACAGCGAGAATGCGGGTGGCGGCTGGGGCGGCATGCTGGAAAGCGCACTCGGCGGCGGATCCCGCTCCTCCGGTCGCCAGACAGTGGTGGAAGCGGCGGTGAAATCCGTCGCGCGTTCCGTTGCCTCTTCGCTCGGCAGGGCGCTGGTGCGCGGCGTTCTGGGCAGTTTGAAGCGCTGAAGATTGTAGTTGGAGCTTTGCGTGAAAACTCGCCGGTTTCCCCGGCGAGTTTTTGTATGTTTACATAACCAGAATAGGCGTCTTCGCCGGAACCCGGTCGTAGAGATCGATGATGTCCTGGTTGATCAGGCGCACGCAGCCTGAAGAAACCGCCTTGCCGATGGACCACCATTCCGGCGAGCCGTGCAGGCGGTAGAGCGTGTCCTTGCCGTCCTTGAAGATGTAGAGCGCGCGCGCGCCGAGCGGGTTCTGCAGGCCGGGTTGCATGCCGCCATTGGCGGCGCTGTACTGCGCCAGTTCCGGCTGGCGGCCGATCATCTCTTCCGGCGGGGTCCAGGTCGGCCATTTGCGCTTCCACTGGATGATGGCGCGACCGGACCAGGCGAAACCTTCTTTCCCGATGCCGACGCCGTAGCGGATCGCCTGGCCACCCTCGCGGACGAGATAGAGGAAGCGGTTGGCCGTATCGACCACCACCGTGCCCGGCTGTTCTCCCGTCGGATCGCTGACGATCTGCCGCAGATACTGCTTCTGCATCTTGTCTATGGGGATGGCCGGTAGTTGAAAACCGCCGTCTTCCATCGGGCCGTACATGGCCGCGTATGGCCCCATCGCGGAATCGACGCTTTCCTGGGGCGAAAGCGGTCGGCCGTCAAAGCCGACATTGATAACGGGAACGTCCTGGCGAAGTTGCGCGCAGCCTGAAAGGCCGGCTGCGGCGGTAACGGTCATTGCCGTCAGGAACGAGCGGCGAGAAAGAACATTTTCCATTCTAGAACCAGACTTGTGGAGGGAGGATTTTATAACCTTCTTAGGGTTAACGAATAGCAACCGGGTCGCCAGAAGATGCTTATCGCACGAGGAATATGGCCTCGCGCCGGTAAGAATCAGGCACAAAGATGGCTCCGCCGAAGATGTTGCTTTCCTGCAACAAATAGGTCCGGGATGGCCATCTCCAATGGCTGCCTCCCTGTTCACATCTCGGTGATGAGCATCAGGCCAGTTGTTTCAGATCCGGCAATATCAACGATGGCGCATAGTCGAAATACTCGTCCGGCTGGCTGCTGCGGTTGATCCAGACGGTTCGGAACCCGAACTTGGCCGCCCCTGCGACATCCCAGCGATTGGACGACTGGAAGGAAATCGCGTCAGGATAGAGCCGCCATTCGGTCGTCACCAGATCGTAGACTTCCGGAGCGGTCTTGAAGCGCCGCACGGTTTCGACCGAGAAGACTTCATCCAGCACGATATCCAGCGCGGCCGATTTCACCGCCGCGTCCAGCATGGCCTGCGACCCGTTGGAGAGGATGGCGAGCCGCGCCCCCCTGGCCTTCAGCGCCTTGAGAACGGCGGGTACTTCCGGATAGCAGTCGAGCTGCCAATAGGCGTCGAGCAGCGCGCTGCGCAGCTTGCGATCGGCGCTCGGCACCTTGCTGAAGGCGAAGTCGAGCGCCTGTTCGGTCAATGCCCAGAAATCCGTATAGGCGCCCATCAGCGTTCGCACCCAGGAATATTCCAGCTGTTTGGCGCGCCACAGTTCCGAGAGCAATTGCCCGTCGGGCCCAATCCTGTCGGCATGCCGCCTCACCGCCGCATGCACATCGAACAACGTGCCATAGGCATCGAACACATAGGTGGAATAGTTCATGACCGTCTTTCTCTCGAGCCCCGAATGCGTGGGGTCCATTCCCCTGTCATCTCAAACCGGAATGATCGTCCCCCGAATTCGATAATATTAGGTTCTCATTCCTGCCTTAAGCATTGCCCGGTGGAATGAGGCGGCCTATGTAGCTGTTGCATGATGTTTCAGGCAGGTCATCGCCGCGCCTGTTTGCAGTCAGATTAGAGGAGAGTTCCCATGGCTTTTGAATTGCCCGCACTGCCGTATGATTATGATGCGCTTGCTCCGTTCATGTCGCGCGAGACGCTGGAATATCACCATGACAAGCACCATCAGGCCTATGTGACCAACCTCAACAAGCTTCTGGAAGGCTCGGGTCTCGAAGGCAAGAGCCTCGAAGACGTCGTCAAGGAGAGCTATGGCAAGAACCAGGGCATCTTCAACAACGCCGGCCAGGACTACAACCATATCCATTTCTGGAACTGGATGAAGAAGGGCGGCGGCGGCAAGAAATTGCCGGGCAAGCTGCAGGCGGCCATCGATTCCGATCTCGGCGGCTACGACAAGTTCCGCGAAGACTTCCTCGCCGCTGGCGCCACGCAGTTCGGCTCCGGCTGGGCCTGGCTGTCGGTCAAGAACGGCAAGCTGGAGATTTCCAAGACGCCGAACGGTGAAAACCCGCTCGTCCACGGCGCCACCCCGATTCTCGGCGTCGATGTGTGGGAACATTCCTATTATATCGATTACCGCAACGCCCGCCCGAAATATCTCGAAGCCTTCGTCGACAGCCTCGTCAACTGGGACTACGTCCTCGAGCTCTACGAAAAGGCATCGTAATCGGCCTGTTTGGGTTTCATTGCGAGACCACTCCGAAAAGCCCCGGTTCTGCCGGGGTTTTTCTTTGCAAGATGACTGGAACGGTCAGGTATATCACGGAGGTGTGAGGTCCCTGGTCGCATGAAATGTCACACTATGGCTCCAGAAATACACTGCCTGTCGATTCTGGAGGAATTCATGCGCAAATTGATCTGTGTCGCCGCTCTTCTCATCGCTTCCGCCGGTCTCGCTCATGCGGATGCCGTGGCCGACCGCCAGGCATTGATGAAGGGGATCGGGAAGTCGGTTGGCGTCATCGCTCCGATGATAAAGGGCGAGAAGCCCTTCGACGCCGCCGCTGCTTCGGGTGCATTGACCAAGCTCAATGAATTTGCCCAGAAGATCGATGTCGATGCGTTGTTCCCCGAAGGCTCCGATACCGGGGAAACCACCGCATCGCCGAAGATCTGGGAGGACATGCCGGGTTTCAAGGCCAAGGCCGATAAGTTCGAGGCCGATGCCGCCGCTGCCGCTGCGGCTGACCCCAAGGATCTCGACAGTTTAAGAGCCCAGTTCAAGACAGTGGCGGCCAATTGCAGCGGATGTCATCAGGACTTCCGCGTGAAGAAGAACTAACCCGGCAAGGCCCGGCAAGGAATGTCATGCGGCGAAAACTGATCGCCTCTGTCGCCATCCTCGCTGCCGTCGCGGCAGCCGGTTTCTGGTTCCTGTCTGCGCCGCAGCGCGTCGATGCGCAGGTGCTATCAAGCCTTGCGCCGGGCGATCCCGTGAATGGCGAAAGGATGTTCTGGGCCGGCGGCTGCACCTCCTGCCATGCCGCGCCGGGATCGGAAGGCGACGCAAGGCTGGTGCTGGCCGGAGGACGCGAGATCGTCTCCGCCTTCGGCACCTTCGTCGCCCCCAACATATCGCCGTCGGAAAAGGGGATAGGTGGCTGGACGCTGGAGAACTTTGCCGACGCGATGCTTGAGGGCGTCGCGCCGGACGGTAGCCATCTCTACCCATCCTTCCCCTATACGTCCTATACCCGCATGCGGCCGCAGGACGTTGCCGATCTCTTCGCCTATTTGAAGACCTTGCCGCCGTCCGATCATGTGGCAGGCCCGCACAGGCTCGGCTTTCCCTTTAACATTCGCCGCGGGATAGGCCTGTGGAAGCGGCTCTATCTCTCGCCGGAACCGGTGGTGACATTAGCCAATGCTTCCGACGCGGTGAAGCGCGGGCAATATCTGGTCGAAGGGCCCGGGCACTGCGGTGAATGCCATACGCCGCGCAATGAAATCGGCGGGCTCGACAAATCACGTTGGATGGCTGGATCCGTGTCGCCCGAAATCGGTCCCGGCGGCAAACAGGGCACCATTCCAAACATCACCGGCGGGGAGGGCGGTATCTCGGACTGGAGCGAAAGCGATATCGCTTATGCGCTGGAAAGCGGTTTTACCCCGGATTTCGATTCACTCGGCGGTTCCATGACCGATGTCGTGGCGAATATGAGCAAGCTGCCCGCCAGCGACCGTGAGGCCATCGCCGCCTATCTCAAGGCTATCCCGGGCCATCCGGATGGCTATCCCTCCAACTGAGGTCAACGCCTCCGGCAGGATACCGCGCGCGGGGCGCCGGCGTCGTATTTGCTCTGCATCGTATAGAGCCAGCCCCTGCATTCATCCATCGAGGTGAAGCAGCGGAAGCGGTCGACCGGAACGCGGGCATCGTCGTCGCTGATGAAGGGCGACTCCTTCACGCCGCTGAAGATGCCGACGATCACGCCGCTGCCGCGCGGCGGCGTATTGCAGCGTTGGCCGGCATATTCGCTCACATTCTTGAGAACGGCGGCCTCGGCTGCCGAGAAAGTGCCGAATGATTGCAGGATCGTGGCCGATCCCAGGAGAACAGCGAAAGCGAAATGTTTCATGGCCTCGAAACCTTCAGGTACAGGATGTTGCACATGATAACAGCGATTATGTCCAAATGTTCCTGTACCGCCCGATGTGGCTAATGCTGTCCTAAGCTGCAGCCTTCCCGGCCACGCTTGCCGCCGTTTTCCCCGTGACTTTCAATGCGAAGGCATAATTATGGGCGACCTCCTCAAGCCGTGAGAAACGCCCCGAAGCGCCGGCATGGCCTGCATCCATGTTGATGCGGAACAGGACAGGGTTTTCGTCCGTCTTCAACGCCCTGAGCTTGGCAACCCACTTCGCCGGTTCCCAATAGGTAACGCGCGGGTCGGTCAGGCCGGCTGCGGCCAGGATAGGCGGATAGGCTTTCGCGCTGACATTGGAATAGGGGCAATAGGAGGCGATATAGCGATAGTCCGCTTCCGAAATAATGGGATTTCCCCATTCCGGCCATTCGAGCGGCGTCAGCGGCAGGGTTTCGTCAAGGATAGTGTTGAGCACATCGACAAAAGGCACCTCGGCGATGATTCCGCCGAAAGCCTGCGGCGCCATATTGGCGATCGCGCCCATCAGCAGGCCGCCGGCCGAGCCGCCATGCGCGACGATGCGGTCATGCCCAGTGAATTTCTCGGCGACCAGATGTTCGGCCACAGCGATGAAATCGGTGAACGTGTTGATCTTCTTGTCGCGCTTGCCATTTTCATACCAGGCAAAACCCTTGTCCTTGCCGCCGCGGATATGGGCGATGGCATAGACGAAGCCGCGATCGACGAGGGAAAGGCAACCGGTGTTGAAACTCGCCGGCATGGTCATGCCATAGGAGCCATAGCCATAGAGCAGGCAGGGCGCCGTGCCGTCGAGCGGCGTATCCCTGCGATAGAGGATCGAGACGGGGACGAGCTCGCCATCCCGCGCCGGTGCCAGAAGCCGTCTCGTCACGTAATCCTCGGGATTGTGCCCGGAGGGAACATCCTGCGTCTTGAGGAGCGTGCGCTCGCGGGTACGCATATTGTAATCGTATTCCTGAGCCGGTGTCGTCATCGAGGAATAGGAGAAACGGATGACGTCCGTATCGTATTCGGCACTTCCCATGAGCCCCAGCGAATAGGCCTCTTCGTCGAAATCGATGGCGTGTTCTTCACCCGTCCTGCGATTGCGGATGAGGATGCGCGGCAAACCCTGGTCACGCTCCAGCCAGACGAGAAAATCGCGATAGGCCGAATGGTTGAGGATGATCGTTCCGGGCTTTTCCGGCACCACTTCCGTCCAGTTTTCACGTTCTGGCGCATCGACGGGCGCGCTCATGATCTTGAAATCTTTTGCGCCATCGATGTTGGTCAGGATGAAGAAGACGTCCCCGCCTTCGGTAAGGTTGTATTCCACACCGGTTTCGCGCTTGCTCACCAGCCTCGGCTTGGCCGTGGGATCGTTCGCCGGAATGATCCACTCCTCCGACGTTTCGTGATCGCCGATAGCGATAAAGATGAAATCGTCGAGAATGCTGCCGCCGACGCTCATGAAGAAGCCGGGATCCGTTTCCTCATAGATCAGCCGGTCATCCTGCTGGGCCGCGCCTATTTTGTGATAAAAGAGCTTCGAGGGGCGATGATTGTCGTCGACGCGGGTGTAGAAGAAGCCTTCACCCGCCGCATCCCATATGCCCCCGCCGCTGGTATCGGTAATCTCATCGCCGAGATCCGTCAGCGTGGCGATATCGCGAACTCTGAGCGAATAGAATTCCGAACCCTTGTCGTCAAAACCCCAGATGAGCCGTTTATGATCCGGCGAATGATCGGCGGAGGCGAGGCGGAAATAGGCCTTGCCCTCAGCTTCCAGGTCGCCATCGAGCAGCATGGTTTCCTTGCCACCGTCGCGCGCCGTGCGGAAGAAGCGCGGCTGCTCGCCACCCGTCTTGAACGATGTGCCGTAGGCATAGGGCCCGTCCTTGTAGGGAACGGAGGAATCGTCTTCCTTTATCCGCCCCTTCATTTCCGCAAAAAGCGTCGCCCGCAGCGCCTCCGTATCCTCCATCAGGGCAGACTGATAAGCGTTCTCCGCATCCAGATGCTTGCGGATATCAGGATCGAGAACGGCAGGGTCTTTGAAAACCTCCTGCCAGTTCGCCGCACGCAGCCAGGCGTAATCGTCTGTGCGGGTAACGCCATGGTTGATAAAGGTTTCAGGCTTCTTCGCGGCGACAGGATGAGGCAGATCCGGGAAAACGGAAGATTTTGTCATCATAATTCCATGAGATGAAACAACCGGTCGCCCCATGACGGATGTCCGAGCAGGGCCACGGGCGGAGCCGAATGGCTAGGATATCAATCCTCGTCGAATACCAATGCATGGCCGTTCATGCAATAGCGCAGGCCCGAGGGCGGCGGCCCGTCGGGAAAGACATGGCCGAGATGAGCATCGCAATCGGCACAGCGGATTTCCGTGCGGACCATGCCATAGGCACGGTCTTCGAATGCGTTGACGGCCTCGGGCTCGATAGGCTCGAAGAAACTCGGCCATCCCGTACCCGATTCATATTTGGCTTCGGAACGATACAGCGGCTTTCCGCAGCAGACGCACTTGTAGGTGCCTTTCAACTTGCTGTCGAAATTCGGACTGGAAAACGCGCGCTCGGTGCCGTGCTGGCGGGTGATCTGATACTGCTCCGGTGTCAACTGCTCGCGCCACTCCGCATCGGTCTTGATCACTTTCAACGGCTTTGCAGGTGGCTCGCCCAAAGTCCGGGTTGTACTCATGGGATTTTCCTTTCGTGAAGCAGTTGCCGTCGATATCCCCACTATCTAGGTCCTGACGATAGCTTCGGCAACTGCGGCTTCAATCATCGTTACCAGCCGTTTTTCGAGCGCCTCGTCGTCGAACATTTTGAGGAAAGCCGATTATTTTGATGAAAATGATTCGAATTATTTTAGGCTGCCAGAAATTTGACTTAATGCTCCGCTTTTTTATGAAAGCTACATTGAACGTCTGAGGCTCCGTCCGGCCGCTGGTATGGATTGACTTTAGAATATGTAAAATAGAGACGCGTTCAAATATTGCAGCAACTTGTAGGATGTATTTTACTGCTATGGCGCGTATTGTGATTTAGTTGTACAATCAAAAATGTGTATTTTCGTATATTAAATATTAGAAACAAATGGCAAATTAGAGTATAAAGTAATTGACAGATCGAGTTCCCTTGGCGATATGGTCGCCTCGCGCGGGATGGGCTAGGCACAGCCAAATAAACGATCTGTTGCCAGCATATGAAGAGTGGATGCCCTTGCGGAAATATCTCAGATATTGGCCTAGGGCGTATAAAGAGGGAAGATTGATGGAACATCTTAATGTTAACGATTCTGCCGAGGACGTGCTCCTTGGACTGACGGCGGAGGTTGTCGCTGCCTATGTGAGCAACAACTCCATTCGTGCAGGCGAATTGCCTGCATTGATCTCTGAAGTCCATGCTGCTTTCGGTCGCGTTGGAGTTCGAGAAGAAGCAATACCGGTTGTCGAGAAGCCAAAACCTGCCGTTAATCCTAAGCGGTCCGTTTCAGATGATTACATCATCTGCCTCGAGGATGGTAAGAAGTTCAAATCGCTCAAGCGCCATCTGATGACGCACTACGGTATGACGCCTGAACAGTACCGCGAAAAATGGGATCTCGACCCGAGCTACCCCATGGTTGCGCCGAATTATGCGGCTGCCCGTTCGCAGTTGGCGAAGAAGATGGGTCTCGGCCGTAAGCGCAAGCGCGTCTGATCGCCACTGATCGCGGCCTGATCGCGGCCTGATTGCGATTGACTGTGGTAGGACCGGGCCTCCCGGTCTTCCCCTTGTGTTACTGCTTAGTTTCCTTGGTCGGAATGGGTTCAAGGTTAATTATGCATCTTTTGGTGTAGAGCGTCTTGTTGCGTCCAGCCGGATGCAAGGCGCTTGATGGTGTGGTTGCAAAAAGAAACGGCGTCTCGACGCCGTTTTTTCTTTTTTAAAGCTATGCCTCCACGTGCGCGGCCACCCCTGTAGAGCCCTTCACTTTCTCGAGCGCTTGTTTGAGCGCGATGTGGCGATTGAGGTCATAGCTCCAATGGCCGCGTATTCCTTTTATCCGTTCCCGCTGGATCAGGCGGCCCAGCCGGCGGATCGCTGCGGCCTTCTCCTGTGGCTGGGCGACGAGCAATGCGTCGAAATCAATGCCGCATAAAATCTGTAGCGCCGCCCGTTGCATGGCTTCCCCGCGCCGCTCTTCCTTTGACGCCAGAAAAGCCCGGCTTTCCATTGCGAGATGATCACTGATCATGATGTCCGTCCGTTGTTGAGGGACAATCAGTCTCATTCCGCTGGGGAAGGTGGGGATAAAATTCCTATAACTTTCCACGGCGGCGCGCTGAAAGCGGGAAAACTTCCGTTGCAGCAATGCTTTAGACCGGGATATGCGGAGCCTCCGGAAAACTTATCCACGCAATTGCCAAGTCTACTATAAGAAGATATTCCTAATTTAAGTAAGGGGAAAAAGAATGTCTTCGGTCTTATCAGGTGTGGTCCGCACGCAATCCGAGGCTGTCGACGCGCTGGTCGCCTTGGCCGTGAAGCATGGCCGCTGTGTGGTGATCGACAAGCCTTCATTGGTCGAGAAGAGCAATCGCAGGAAGTTGCCCCGTAGCCGGATGATCGAGGCCTGCGATGCCTTTATCGATATTCTGGCTGCATTTTTTGGTGTTCCCGGCAGTGAATTGCGATCTTGCGACCGGTGCAGGCGCGAGGTCGCAAGGGTACGGCAGATCGGCATGTATGTTGCGCATACGCTGTTCGGCATGACGATGACGGAGGTGGCGCAAGGCTTCGGCCGCGATCGCTCCACGGTGATGCATGCCTGTCATCTGATCGAGGATGCGCGTGAAGACAAGGATTTCGACGCTATCCTCGTCGCCTTCGAACGCCTGTCCGCCGCGACCTTCCTCGGCGAGGGGAGGGCGGGATGATGGAACGCAAAGCTGTCGGCCGTGTTCTCCGCTTCCTGACAAAGACGAATGCAACCTTGAGAATGGCGTCGCTGCCGGACCAGGTGCTGCTGGAAAGCACCGAACACGGCAGCATTTCCACCAGGCAGTCGCTTTTGCGGGTCATGCAGCAGGCGGGATTGATCGCTTTGCAGGGCGAGACAGTGGCGCTGACGAACCATGGTCGCGAACTGGCGCGCAGTGCGGCAGCACCGATGGAAGCCCCGGAGTTAGGCCGGGATATGGAACGGGATCTGGAGAACGCTGTGGTCGAGGCCGATGGCGAACAAAGGCTTGTCCTTGTCAATCATGCCGAGTCGCCGCTCGGCCAGCTTCAGCGGCGCAAGGCGGCGGACGGGAAGCCGTTTCTGACAGCGGATGAGTTTGCCGCAGGCGAGCGCCTCAGATCCGATTTCACCCGTGGGAACCTGATGCCGCGCATGGGCGCCAACTGGGAAACAGGCGTCGCCGGGCGCAACCGGTCATCCGCAAACGGTACGGCGGAACTCACCGACGCGGCCATGGCCTCGCGCTTCCGTGTCGAAAAGGCCCTCGACGCCGTGGGACCCGAACTGTCGGGCGTATTGATCGATATTTGCTGTTTCCTGAAAGGGCTGGAAACCGTTGAGCGGGAACGTCGATGGCCCGCGCGCTCGGCAAAACTGCTGCTCAAGGCGGCGCTGGGTGCGCTCGACCGGCATTATCGCGCGCAAGGCGGACGCTCGAAACCGGGACGCCAGGGCATCGTTCAATGGGGAGCGGCCGATTATCGACCTTCGATAGAGCGATCCTGCGGCTAGAACAGGACTTGGGGCAGGATGCCTCCTGCTCCGGAGGGCTGAGAAAAGCTCAGTGTCTGGCAATAGCCGAGTCGGCGATCAGAACGGCCTGGGCCTCGCTACGGATGCGCCGGATCATCGCGCGCAAGCCATTCGACCGCTGCGGCGTCAAATGTTCGTCGAGGCCGAGCGTCTTCAGGATGTTGTCTGGATCGATGGCGAGGATTTCCGATGCTCTGCGGCCCGAATAGAGCGTCAGCACGATGGCGACGAGGCCGCGCACGATATGCGCATCGGAATCGCCGAGGAAAATCATTTCCGGATCTTCACCTTCGCCGATTTCAGTCTTGAGCCACACCTGGCTGACGCAGCCCTGCACCTTGTGCGCCGCATCGCGGGCATCCTCGGGATAGGGTTTGAGATCACGGCCGAGATCGATCACATAGCGATAGCGGTCTTCCCAATCGTCAAGGACGTCGAAGTCAGTGATGATGTCATCGAAGGTCTGTGTCATGCGCACTTATATAGCGATTGGCAGTGGCCTCGTCACGGGTAGAAGGACAATTTCCCTTGAGGTCTCGCCTGGAAAAAAGAAGCCGCGCACGAGCAGACATGTGTGCGGCTTGCCGGGTTTGGCAGTTGGAGGCTCAGTTCTTCTGCTTCACGGTTCCGGTATGTACGCCATCGGTTTTCCCAATGGCGGTCTGACGCGATACGGGGACTGGAATGGAAATGCTCTCGGCATTTTTCAGCGTTTCCGGGATTTTTGTCTGGATATTTTTGATCGCTGAAGACACCGCCTTGGCGGCCGGTTTACCGCCGGGCATCACATCTTGATATTCCTGAGCCAGATACTCCTGAGCCAGATACTCCTGAGCAAGCCGCGCACCGTCCTTGGCCTGCATGCCGAGGCTGGAGAGCACGGCTTTCCCTGTCTCGCAGATGCTTGCATTGCGCGTGCAGAAGGAGCCGAGCTCATCAACGGTTTTTCCCGCCGCGAAGAAAGCTTCGAGCGGCCCGGTCTTCGTCTCGCCGTCGCCGGACGGGATCTTATGCGCGGCGCTGTCTCCAACCGCGACTGCGGGAGTGACGGCGGCCTGTTCGGCCCGTTCGGCCTTGTCGGTGCCGACTGCCAGTTTGGCAAGCGGCGTATGCGGGAGAACCAGAAAAGCCAGCGTCAGCCAGAAGGCGGTCTTTATAAGAAAGCGCATAACTCCTGCCCTTATTCCCAGTCTGTTTTTGTCTGCAACCGATGTGCAGCAGCGTCATGCTATCACCATGACAGGCAGACAAAAAAATCCGATTGAAGGCACAAGGCAAATTTGATTCGAATTTGAATGAAATTTTCAACGATTTGTCAGCACCTGTGGCAATCGACAGGAAAAATGGCCATCTCGCCGTAAGACGGCCGCATTTGGACAAGCCGTGGACAACGCTCTGTTTACCATACGCTGAAAAGCAGATGCCTGTCCGCCCGAATATGTGTTGTGAATGAGATCGAGGGAGAGCCTTTATCCTTTCCTTAAAGCCTGGGCGGCAATCTGGCGGCTATAAAGCCTGAGGGGCATTCACTGTGACATCAGCAAGATGTGACGGTGGAACCTGAAGCGCGAAACGCATGTAGTGAGTACGGCCCGGTGCACGCCATTCTTCTGAAAACATTCGAATCCGCAGGTGCCCATGCACTGGGCTATGCGCAAGGCTGCGCCAGGATGTTCGACGGTTACTGCCAGCGCTGGGTTCCGGCGGGAAAATTGGCGGATACGGCGGCAAACAAGCGCATGATTGCCGCCTTCTGTGCGATGCCGTTTGCGCTGGTCGCGGCTTTTGTGGCGAGCGGCACGATCTCCGGAGGCCTTGAAGCTGCGCTTGCGACAGCGATCTTCACCGGCGTTGCGATGATCCTGTGCGCGCTGTGCTCGCTGGGCGCCCGTCCCGGGCTCGTCGGCATCGCGGGTATCGCCATCTATGGAGCAGGGCTCGGCCTTGCCGGCTTTGGGGCCTCGCCCGCCAATCCCGTCCTGTGGACGATGGCGGCCGCCATTGGCTTCGAAAGCTGGTTTGTCGGTCGCACCGGCCGCAGCGCTGCAATCGGCGTCGGCACAGGCCTCCTGGTGCTCGCCGTCCTGGCGGCCGATGCGTCGCCCTTTGCACCGCCCGTTTCCCCGGCAATGACGGCTTTGCTGACCATATTCTATATCGGATCGCTGCTGGCGCGGGCGATGCACATTGCACGTTCCACGGTGGGCGGTATCAGCCCGTCGGTTTCCGGCGACGTCGAGAACGCGGTTGACGGCATGGTGATCCGCCTGTCGCCGGACGGCTTCGTCCGTTCGCTTTCGCACAAGGCGCCCGAGCATTTCGGCGTTCCCCGCCAGGTGATGATCGGCACCCAGTTTCTCGACCGGGTGCATATTTCCGACCGCGTGCATTATCTGGGCTTCCTGGCCGACCTCCGCATGCCTGAAGCAAAGCGCTCCACAAGCATGGAAGTGCGCCTGCGCCGTGTCGATAATGAACTTGGCGCCCATTCGATTGTTTTTCGCCCTTTCCGGCTCGATGCGGTCGCCGTCAGGGAAAATGGCGCGCTGCAGGGCTACACGATGATCGCGCGCGACATTTCGGATGAGGTAGCCTCGCGTGAGGAATTGCACCGGGCAAAGGCGGCTGCGGAAGGCGTTCAGATTTCCAAGAACCGCTTTCTGGCTTCCGTCAGCCACGAGCTGCGCACGCCGCTCAACTCGATCATCGGCTTTTCCGATGTGCTGCTGCATGAAATGATGTGCCGTTTCGAAAACGAGAAGCAGCGCGAATATGTCGATCTCATCCACCGTTCAGGGACGCATCTTCTGGATGTGGTGAACGCCATTCTCGAAATGTCCAAGATCGAGTCCGGCACCTATCGCATTTTCCCCGAAGCCTTTGCCTTCAGTGATGCGATCAACATGTGCAACGGCGTGATGGGGCATCAAGCCGCACAAAAGGGGGTGGTCCTGTGCGACCGTCTCAATGCCGGCGTCGCCGAGCTGGTCGCCGACCGGTGCGCGGTCCAGCAGATCCTGATCAATCTCGTCTCCAATGCGGTGAAATTCACCGACAAGGGCGGTTGTGTCACGATCGATGCAGCTGTGGAACAGGTGAAGGATCTGCGCATGCTGGTCTTCTCCGTGGCGGATACCGGCATCGGCATGGCCGCCGACGATCTCACCCGCCTTTGCCAGCCCTTCACCCAGCTCGACAATGCCTATACCCGCGCTCATGAGGGAACCGGCCTCGGTCTCTCCCTGGTCAAGGGACTGGTCGATCTGCATGAAGGCATGATGGAAATCGCCAGCCGGCCGGGCGAGGGGACTGTCGTCACGGTCCGGCTGCCACTGGATGGGCCGAGCGCCTATCGTTTGCAGGAACAGAAGGAAAAAGCAGGAACGGTGGTCGATATCCACCGCATTCAGGCAGAGAGGCGTTATGACAGCCAAGAAAACGAACAGGAAGGAGAGGCCTATGCGCAAACCCGTAAAACGGCGTAGCATGGGCCGCCGCATCGTCGATGCGCTGTTCGCTACCGTATCTGCAATGGCCATCGCGGCAGGCGACGCCATTGCGCGCAACCCGGTTGCAACGGGCGGCGCGACCGCCTTCCTTGTCACGCTCGGTTTCGTCTCCGCCAATGCGCTCTGGTATCAGCCGCAGGCGCATGGCGGCGTGTTCTTCAAGACGCGGCCGGATCTCGTATACAAGGCGGCACCGCATCCCGAAAACGCCATCCAGACGCTGACGCCCCCGACGCCGAAACCTGCGCCGCCCATGCCGGAAAAGCAGGCCTGGTCCGAGCCGTCGCGACCGGCAGATCCGGATATGGAAGAGGCATTGCAACCCGCTGTCGAGACGGGTGAATTGCCTGTGCCCGCAGCGCAGCTTGCCCAGGGCGGCGATCCCGAAATTGCGCAGCTGCAGCAAAAGCTTGCAGCGCTGGGCTTTTATGAAGGTGCGGTCGACGGCCTGCCGGGCCCGCAGACGCGCAAGGCGCTGGACACCTGGCGCGCGGTGCAGGAGAAGGCCGGCATTCGAACCGCTTCTGCATCCGGCAACGCCGACGAAATTGCCCAAGCAATTGCCACCGCCATCCCCGGAACACGGCCGAAGCGGCAGGAAAGCGGCATCGACCGCACGATGACCACAGCTGTCGCCATGCCGCGCGCGCCAGCCCCAGGCAGGCCGCAACCGGAACCCCAGAGCACCGTTTCCTCCCAGGAGATCGTGCGGGTCCAGGCGGGCCTCAAGGCCTTTGGCAATGATCTGATCACCGTCGACGGCGTGCCGGGCAAGACCACTCAGGACGCTATCCGCGAATTCCAGAAGCTTTTCCGGCTCAAGGTAACGGGGCAGGTCGATGCAGAACTCCTCGCCAAGATGCGTGAAATCGGCCTGATAAGCTGATGGGGCGTTCCATTTGCGCCTGACATCGGATTTCTGGATTTCAGCTCTCATACGCCGGGTAAACGGCACAGGCGGCTTCGCCTGTCTCGCGCGGCGCGGTTCCTCCGATGCCGGGGCGATCTTTATCAAGATGCGCAAGGCCGACGGTTCTTACGACCTCTACGGTCCGGCGCCGCAAACCGCCTATGAGTCCGGCAAGCCGGATGAGCGCGTCTTCACCCTCGTCGGGCAGGATTTGCCCGAGGGGGAAGCCGATGAAAAACTACGCAAGGAAGCGCGTTTCGACCCGGATCTATGGCTGGTTGAAATCGAGGGCTATGCCGGCGAAGCGCTGTTTCCGATCTCGGACGATTGATGCCGGCAGGGCAGAGGGGGCGCTGTCCCGCCAGCGTTTCCGCTTCAATCTCGATAACGCCAGCGATTCCATCCGGACAGGAACCGCGCGGAAAATTCAGCGCACGGCCTTCAGTGGCGTACCATGATCGCTGTTGGCGGCGTCCAGTATGGGATCTTCATCGGCAACGGCCATTTCGCGCAATTTCTGCCGCAACAGGGCAGTCATTTCGCCGGCTTTCCAGCGCCGCACGATGGCGAGCGCCGTTTCACGCTCGATGGAGCGGTAGAAATACACGAAATCCCGTAGCGCATCCTTGTCGCCATGGATGGTGCCAAGCACCGCCGTCAGGATCAGATAGCTGTCCTGTGCGGATAGCCCCAATGCCCTGAGCGCGATGGGCAGCTGCGAATCCGGCCATTTGCCGATGATGAGCTGCGCATGCTCGAAGGTCACGCTGAGCGTATCGGCGAGAAGGTTGCGGAAGAATATCGGATCGATGAGAAGCGCCGTATCGATCAGATGATCGGCTGCCGCCGATGGGGCCCGGACCTCTCCGGCCAGTCGGCGTTCCACAGCCGGATTAGGGGCCAAATGATGGGGTGTGGTCTCGCGCATGATTGTGCGCAGAGAATCGTGCGTTTTACGCGCTGCGTCAGAAACAGGGGCCGGGGGTGAGGATTCTACCCTCAGGCTCGAATCCTTATGCGCCTCGGCGCGCGCCAAATGCCGCCTGACCGCCATTGACCGGTCGATGGCGGGGTCGGCGAAGCTTTCCAGGAGGCTCTCCACGATCGGATCGACCTGCTGGCGTCGGGCGATAGCGCGGGCATGTCCCAGCCCTTGCCTGCCGATGATATCGACGAGGTCGGTCGATGTCAGGACGGTCGAGCGCAGAAGCAGCGGCGCTGCGATTTCGACCGCCTCGCTGCAGAGCGCCAGGACGAGCTTGCGCGGCGCATTGTCCAGTTGCGACAGCACGGCGGCGGCATGACGCTTGCCGCGCGGCGTCGCATTTTCGAGAAGCGGCAACGCCAGATCTTCGAGTTGCTGGATTTCATTTTTCGCCGGACGCGTAAGGGCGGTGAAGGCGGTGACGGCCGCGGAAATGAGATCGTCAGCCTTGCCGCCGCTGGCCTTTCCGCTGCCGGACAGGGTTTCCAGGGCGCGGAACTGTTCGTTTGTCACGCGGGGTACTCCGGATAAATCGCAAGCAACACAACAGGTTTGAAGAGCAGGATGACCGGCTCTGTTGCGCAATCTAGCGGAGAAGCCTTAGCAAGCTGTTAACCATGGAGCGGCCCGTGATGTTTAAGCCGATGCTTACATCGGCAGCGAACGGCAATCCGCCTCGCTCAGGAAATTGCGCACCGATGGTTGCCAGCTCTGGTCCGGCGTAAAACCGCGTATCACCACGAAACCCTCGCCGATATCCTTCTCCACCAGAATGGATTGCGCGACAGCTTCCGGCAGGTCTTTCTTGAGATCCACCATCTGCACCGGATTGGCGACGACAAGATCGAGCTTGCCGTCGGTGGAGGTGCGATCGTTGAAGCTGTAGAGGTTTTCTCCCCTGCGATTATAGATCGACACCGACCAGAAGGGCACATTGCCCGCTGCGGTCACATGCACCGGGCCGTCCAGGAGATTGAAACGGCATGCGGCCTCCTGAAAGAGCGGATCATGAGCGCCGCCGCGTCCGTCCTTCTCCGTCTCGAGAACATGAAAGCGATAGGGATTGCCATAGGTCGATATCCGCGACCACGCATTGCGGTCCGAATAGACGGGAACAAGCAACAGCACGGCAATGTGGACGATTCCCGCGCCGATCAGGCCGATCATCAGCGCATAGATCAGCCTGCCGATGATCGGCTTACCCATGGCAGCCGCCCTCCACGAGACTTGCCCCGGGCATCACCAGATCGGAAAGCCCGGAGGAACTGGCGACCGGCGTGTCGTAGAAGGTCATCACCAGGACGAAGGGACCGGACCCCGAAACCGGCAGCCAATTGCCGGGCTGGGCCTGCGGCGAGACCGTGATGACAAAGCTCCCGTCTTCGGCACGCAGGATCTGGCGCGAATGGATGGCCGGCAGCATGTCCGGTTGCGGGGGCAGGGGATGCAGCGACGCATCGGCGCCATAAAGCGTCCAGAAGCGGGCGGGCGGCGTCTTGCCGGTAATGCGATAGGTGCAGTTGCGATCAAGCAGCCGGCCCTGCGTATCGCGGCTGGCATGGAAGATCAGGCCTTCCGCCGCCCCGAGCGCAAGCGTCCCGTCCCTGGCGCCGCGCGCCTTGGCATAAGGGTCGGAATCCGGCGTGCCCGCCGCCGGAAAAGCGCTCCACTGTCCGACATCGAGCGCGCCGAAACCCTCGAAGCGATCGAGCGCATACTGCACGCTGCCCGCACCGCCGCCGATGGCGATGGCGAGAATCAGGCTTGTGAGGAAAATGGTGCGAAGCATGGGGCTAAAGGATTTCAATTTTAACTGGAATCGCTGGCGGAACAGTGCCCCCCTCTGGCCTGCCAGCCATCTCCCCCGCAAGGGGGGAGATTACGCTTTCATGGAGGTTTGGCAAAAATCGCAAATGTTTCGGAACGGACGGGGAGGGTCGTATCGGCCAATCTCCCCCCTCGCGGGGGAGATGTCCGGCAGGACAGAAGGGGGCGCTTAGCGTTTCCATCGAAACAGGAAACATTCTGATTTCACACGTTGCATAAAAATTTTTGCGCTGTGAAAGCATCATCACTCAAAGAGCCGAAAGCCTTGTGCGCTCGGTGGGAGCGGACAGGGGCGGGGCGGTCTTGAAGCGTTCGTTCAGTTCCCGCAGCGCTTTTGTCGTTCCGCTGGAGAGGGCGCGGGGCCGCTCGACCAGGCTTTCGCCTTCCTCCGGCGCAGCCTTGTCCTTCGCCCCCTTGCCGGAGGCAACCTTAGCCGGTGCAGGGAAGGGAGAATCGATCCCGGGAATAGGCTTGAGGTCGATGTTCTGATGGGCGTAGTTCATCATCCGCTGCCAAGTCATCGCCGGCAGAATGCCGCCGGTCAGGTCCTTCGTCGGCGCGAAGCTGTCATTGCCGTACCAGACCGCTGCCGTGTAATTGCCGGTGAAGCCGACGAACCATGCGTCGCGATAGCTCTGCGTCGTGCCGGTCTTGCCGGCCACGCGCGTCATGGGCAATGCCGCGCGCCGCCCGGTGCCCCATTCGGGAACCTGCACCAGCATGGAGTTCATTTCGCTGGCCGCCTTTTCCGAGAGGACACGATGCGGCTTCTCGCCATCCCGGCTCCAGTCCCACAGCACGTCGCCGCGCTGGTTCATGATCTGCGTGAAGGCATGACGTGTTCCGGCGAAGCCGCCGCTGGCGAAGACGTTATAGCCGGTCGCCTGATCCATCACCGTCATCCCCGAAGTGCCGAGCACCATGGTCTTGTGCGAGGATATGGGCGATTCGACACCCATGGCCTTGGTCAGCGCGACGATGGGCGCGGTCGTCAGATAGTCCTTGGCCAGCCGCACCGGAACCGTATTCAGCGATTTGACCAGCGCGGTCGTCAGATCGACCCTGCCGGCGTAGCTGCGCCCGTAATTGCGCGGCGACCAGTTGCCCCAGCTGATCGGCCCGTCCGAGACGACGCTTTTCGGCGTCATGCCCTTTTCCATGGCCGCCGCATAGACATAGGGCTTGAATGATGAACCCGCCTGACGCTGCGCCTTTGTGGCGCGATTGAACTGGCTTTCGCCATAGTCGCGCCCGCCGACGAGACCGCGCACCCCGCCGTCATTCGTCAGGACGACCGCCGCCGCCTGGGAAACCTGATATTCCTTGCCATATTGGCGCAGATGAAACTCGACGGCTTCCTCCGCGGCTTTCTGCAGATTGCGGTCGAGCGTAGTGCGCACGATGAGCGAATGCTGAGGCATGTCGCCGGCGACCTTCTTCACCTCGTCGAACGCCCAATCGAGGAAATAATCCGGGCTTTCGTCCTGGCCGCGATCGACGACATCAGCCGGGTTGCGTCGGGCCGCGACGACCTGTCCCTCGGTCATCAGGCCGCTCTGAACCATGTTGGAGAGGACGACATTGGCGCGGGCGCGGGCAGCGGGCAGGTTGACATGCGGCGCGAATTTGGCCGGCGCCTTGAACAGTCCCGCCAGCATCGCCGCTTCGGCGAGCGAGACGTCCTTGACGCTCTTGCCGAAATAGAATTCCGATGCCGCCGCTATGCCGAACGTGCCGCCGCCCATATAGGCGCGGTCGAGATAGAGCTGCAGGATTTCCTTCTTGCTCATGTTGACTTCCAGCCACAGGGCCAGGAAAGCCTCCTTGACCTTGCGCTCGATGGTGCGCTCGTTGGACAGGAACAGGTTCTTCGCCAATTGCTGCGTGATCGTCGATCCGCCCTGGACGACCGTGTTGGCGCGCACATTCTCCGTCATAGCGCGGGTGAGGCCGAGAAAATCGATGCCGATATGGTCGAAGAAGCGGCGGTCCTCCGTTCCAAGAACCGCCTTGATCACATGGTCCGGCAATTCGTCGATGGGAACCGCATCGCGATGGATGATGCCGCGCTGGCCAATCTCGTTGCCGTAGCGGTCAAGGAAGGTGACGGCGAAATCGTCCTGCGCACGCCAGTCCTTGCGCGTTTCCTGGAAGGCGGGCAACGCCAGCGCCAGAAGAAGCACTGAGCCGCCGACACCGAGGGTAAAGCCTTCGTCGAGCAATTCCACGACAAAACGGCGAAACCCGCGCACCCGGAAACGCCGGAAGAAGATGGTCGTGTTTTCCCAGAATTCGGCAAGCGCGAAACGCAGATTATAGAGCGCGCTGTCGATCCAGGCATCGATGCCGATCAGCCGCGGGCTGCGGAACGGCTTGCGCCGTCCGGGCGATGTTTTTGGCTTTTCGCTCAATGCCGCCTCTTCGCTCTGTTCGTGGACGACACCGTTTCAAACGCGCCGATGAAGTATACCCACCACAAACGAATTCTGTAGCATTTACACCAAAACGGCAAGCACGCAGAGGGGATATGGTAACCATTCCCCCGCGCCTGTCTCTCCGCCGCCACTATCAAGACAATATCCGGAATAGGAAAATAATCCTTGACAGCGTGACGGTGCTTTGCTAGGTTTCAGTTATCGTCACAAAATTGTATCCGGCAGCGGAGAGCGGGGCTTGAATGGCCTTGGCTGTAGAGCTGCGCGGTTTTCACGCTTGAGCGAAACCGCCACGCCCTCCTCTGGCTTGTCAGCCAATCTCCCCCTCGAGGGGGAGATGCCCGACAGGGCAGAGGGGTTGTCCCGCCAAGGCTATAAGGGAAGACCACCATGCCAACCCCTCCCAGCAGTGTAGCAATCGAGCGTACCCGCGTGGGCTATCGGCTCACTTCCAAATACGGCGTCCCTCATGCCAACATCGCCTTTCTCCTGGGTATGAAGGAAAAAAACTATCTGACTCGTCTGCGCCAGTTGGGGATCAACCCCAATGGGGATGCAGCGAGGCTTCCCGGCATGGAAGAGATTCTGGCCAATATCCGCGCCGAGCTGATGCGGCTGACCGAAGGTGGCAAGGTGCCAGATAAGGGTGCGATCGATGCGCTGGTCTCGCTGGCTCGCGCTCTGAAAGCGGTGATCGATCTGGAACGCGAGAGTACTGCGCGGCCGGTCACTGATGCCGATCCCGTGCCGGTCAAGCCGGAAGAACTGCGCGAGGCTCTGGCTCGCATCGACAGGAGGATCAACGAACTTGCAGATCTCCGGGCAGCCGAAATTATCCGACGTTGGCCTGAACGGCAAAACGAGCGGCCATTTGAAGGGCGAACTGGCGATAGCGCTGACCAGGGAGTGGTTTCACCAGGGGCGTGACGCCCAGCAGCCGCCGATGATGCCCTGGCGCACCTGGCTCGTCATGGGCGGGCGCGGTTCGGGCAAGACCCGCGCCGGCGCCGAGTGGACCGCTGGAATGGCGCTAGGGCTCCCGACCATTGCCTCGGAGACATGCGGCCATATCGCGCTGGTCGGCGAAACGCTCGCCGATGTGCGCGAAGTCATGGTGGAAGGGCCGTCGGGCATTCTGTCCGTCTCGCGATGCGGCCGCCCCCGGCTTGAGACGACACGGCGGCGGCTCCTCTGGGAGAGCGGCGCGGTGGCGTCTTTCTTTTCCTCCGAGGATCCAGACAGCCTGCGCGGGCCGCAATTCGATGCGGCGTGGTGCGACGAGCTTGCCAAGTGGAAACATCCGCAGGAGACATGGGACATGCTGCAGTTCGGTCTGAGGCTGGGGCGGTCTCCGCGCCAGATCGTGACGACCACGCCGCGTCCGGTCGCTCTGCTCCGCATGCTGCTCGCCGACAGATCCATCCCCGTGACGCGGATGCGAACGGCGGAGAATGCGGGCCATCTCGCGCCGGGTTTCATGGGCATGATCGAAAGCCGCTATGCCGGCTCGCGGCTTGGCCGGCAGGAACTCGATGGCGAGTTGATCGAGGATCGCGCCGATGCGCTCTGGTCGCGCGCGTCGATCGAAGGGCTCGTCTGTAAGACGGTTCCGCCATTGAGGCGCGTTGTCGTCGCCGTCGATCCGCCGGCAAGTGCGGGGAAGAATTCCGACGCCTGCGGCATCGTCGCGGCGGGCGTCGATCACGACGGTTTCGGCTGGGTGCTGGCCGATGAAACGCTTTCCCAGGCAAAGCCCTATCAATGGGCGCGCCGGGCTATCGCGCTTTATCACCGCCTCGAGGCGGATATGATCATTGCCGAAGTCAACCAGGGCGGCGACATGGTGGCGGCGGTGATATCAGCCGAAGATCATGCGGTTCCCGTTCGCCCTGTCCGCGCGATGCGCGGCAAATGGCTTCGCGCCGAACCGGTGGCAGCGCTCTACGAGCAGGGCCGTATCCGCCACGCCGGGCGTTTTCCGGCGCTCGAAGATGAAATGTGCGATTTCGCACCGGGCGGGCTTTCGTCCGGCCGCTCGCCCGACCGCCTCGACGCGCTGGTCTGGGCGCTCAACGAACTGATGCTCGGCAGGGACAAGGTGCCGAGGATCAGGCGGATGGAATAGTTGGACGCTTCTGTTTTGATGAAGCGTTTGTGTTCTCACCCCCCTCTGCCCTGCCGGGCATCTCCCCCACAAGGGGGGAGATCAGGCCTTCATCGGTGTACGGCACCAATCGCAAACGCCGCAGGATGAGAGCCGAAAATCATGTCAGCTAATCTCCCTCCTTGTGGGGGAGATGCCCGGCAGGGCAGAGGGGGGTATTCCGGCCCCCCAAACTTCGAAATTTCCCTTTAAAAGCAAGGAAAATCCCATGCCTGTATCATGGCCGTGGCGCAGGCGCGCCGTGAGTGCTTCCGCGCGCGAAGCAAAGGCCGCCACAGGCTTCGTGGCATTGCACGTGGAGCGAAGCGCATCGTGGATCGCGCGCGATTATCCCACGCTGGCCCGCGAAGGCTTCATGCGCAATCCGATCGTCCATCGCACGGTCCGCATGATCGCCGAGGCGGCGAGCACGGTGCCGTGGCTGCTTTATGAGGGCTCGACCGAACACGAGGCGCATCCGCTGCTCGATCTGCTGGCCAGGCCCCGGCGAGGATCGAACGGCACCACCTTCTTCGAGATGCTCTACGGCCATCTGCTTCTCTCGGGCAATGCCTATGTCGAGCGTGTCGATACGGGAAGCGGCGCGCGTGAACTGCATCTTCTGCGCCCCGAGCGCGTCACCGTCGAGACGGATGCGGAGGGATGGCCGCAGGCGTTGGCCTATCGTTGCGGAGCGGACAAGCGCATCGTGCCGCTCGACGGTCCGGCGGGCAGTTCGGCGCTGCATCTGAGCCTCTTTCATCCGCTGGACGATCACTATGGTTTCGCCCCGCTCGAAGCGGCGCTGATGGCGCTCGATATTCACAATGCGGCGGGCGCCTGGAACAAGGCGCTGCTCGATAATTCCGCGCGGCCTTCCGGCGCTCTGGTCTACGCGCCGAAGGATGGCGGCAATCTGACGGAGGAGCAGTTCGCAAGGCTGAAAGCCGAGCTCGAGGACGGCTATACCGGTGCGGCGGGGGCAGGGCGTCCGCTGCTTCTCGAAGGTGGGCTCGACTGGAAGGCGATGGGGCTTTCCCCGCGCGACATGGATTTCATCGAGGCGAAGAATGCCGCAAGCCGCGATATCGCGCTTGCTTTCGGCGTGCCGCCCATGCTGCTCGGCATCCCCGGCGACAACACCTATGCCAATTACGCCGAGGCGAACCGCGCCTTCTACCGGCTGACGGTGCTGCCCCTGATCGCCCGCACCGCCAAGGCTTTTGGCAACTGGCTCGGGCCGCTCTATGGCGGCGATCTGCGGCTGGACCATGATTACGACCGCATCGAGGGGCTTTCGGCCGAGCGGGACGCGCTTTGGCAGCGCATTTCCAATGCCTCCTTCCTGACCGACGACGAGAAGCGGCAGGCGGTGGGGTATTAGTGACGAAACGTTGGCGGGACAGCGCCCCCCTCTGGGCTGCCGCCCATCTCCCCCGCAAGGAGGGAGATTAGCTTTCATCAATGACGACGCTCATTCTGCAACGCCGGCGAATGGCTGATCTCCCTCCTTGCGAGGGAGATGTCCGGCAGGACAGAGGGGGGCGCCTCGAACCACCGATAAACCACGGAGGAAAACCCATGAGCACGCTTCACGAACCGGGCTTGATGGGCGAGACGGCATGGATATGGCTGGCGAAGGCCGCAGGCGCAATCGCCGGTTCCGCCGTGTCGCTCGCCTATATGCTGCCCAAGGGCAAGCAGGAGGCGGCGATCCGCTTTGCCGTTGGCATCATCTGCGGACTGGTGTTCGGCGGCGCGGCGGGCGTCAAGATCGCCGAACAACTCGCCATCTACGGAGACCTCGGCAAGGCAGAACTTATGCTGATGGGGTCGGCCGCCGCCAGCCTTGCGGCGTGGTCGGCGCTCGGCATCTTCAACCGTTTCACCGAACGCATGAAGCCGCCGCTTCCCGACTTCATTTCAGAACAGCAGAAAAGGAAACTCCGCGATGAAGGCTGAGCAGGCGAAGCTGCGGCCAAGGCTGCAACTGGAGACGAAACTGGCCGGGCTGGCGCTTGAGCAGGTGGATATCGACGGTAGCTTTTCCGGCTATGCCAGCCTCTTCGGCGAAGTGGATCTCGGCCAGGACATCATCGAGCCGGGAGCCTTTGCCCGCTCTCTCAAGGCCCGCGGCACATCTGGCATTCGCATGCTATGGCAGCATGAAGCCAATGAGCCCATAGGCGTCTGGACCGTGATCAGGGAAGACGCGCGTGGTCTCTATGTCGAGGGCCGCCTGGCCAGGGGCGTCGCCCGGGCGCGGGATGCGCTCGAACTGATGCGCAGCGGCGCGCTCGACGGGCTTTCGATCGGCTTTCGTACGGTTCGCGCCCGCAAGGAGGCGAAAACCGGAATCCGCCGCATCGTCGAGGCTGATCTCTGGGAAATATCGGTGGTCACCTTTCCGATGCTGCCATCCGCGCGCATCAGCAGCGTCAAGGGAAAACCACTGCCGACGATACGCCAATTCGAGCGCTGGCTCACGCGGGACGCGGGGCTGGGCCGCAGCGAAGCGCGCACGGTGATCGCCAAGGGTTACGCGGCGGTCGCGGGCGCGAATGGAAACAGGCGGGATGCCGTTTCTGCCTCACCCGAAACGCTGGCCGGGCGCATCCGCGCCGCCGCCAGACAATTTTATGAAAAGGAACAATGATGCAGGAAGCAATAACGGCATCTGAGACAAAGAGCGTCGAGATCAAGGCGATCGGCAACGGGCAGGAGGTCGCCGAGGCGTTTGACGAGTTCATGTCTGCGTTCGATGCCTTCAAGCAGGCCAATGACGAACGGCTCGAAAAGATCGAAAAGCGGGTCGCTCCCGATGTGCTGACGGTCGAAAAGGTCGACCGCATCAACCGCAGCCTTGAGGAGCAGAAACAGGCGCTCGACCAGATGCTGCTGAAGCAGGCTCGCCCATCGCTTGGAAGCTCCCCGGGACGCGCCGGTTCGGTGGCCTCGCTCGAACACAAGAATGCCTTCGAAACCTATGTGCGCCGGGGCGACGAACAGGCGCTCCGTGGCATCGAGCAGAAGGCGCATTCCTATGGTTCCGGCCCCGATGGCGGCTATCTCGTGCCGGCGGAAATCGAGACGGAAATCGGCAGGCGGCTTGCAGGGCTTTCCCCGATCCGCTCCATGGCGAGCGTCCGGCAGGTCTCCGGCGCGGTGCTGAAGAAGCCGTTTTCGATAAGCGGCCCGGCGGTCGGCTGGGTGGGCGAAACGGATGCACGTCCGCAAACCGCATCCGGCGTGCTCGCCGAGTTGCAGTTCCCGACGATGGAACTCTACGCCATGCCGGCGGCGACCGCTTCGCTTCTCGACGATGCGGCGGTCGATGTCGAGCAGTGGATATCGGCTGAAGTGGAGACGGCGTTCGCCGAGCAGGAAAGTGCTGCTTTCATCTCCGGCGATGGTGTGAACAAGCCGCGCGGCTTTCTCGATTATGCGACGGTCGCGGAGGAAAACTGGCAATGGGGCCGGCTTGGTCATCTCGCAACCGGCGTTGCCGGCGGATTGCCGGCTGAGGATGCTTCCGATGTGCTGATCGAGCTCATCTATTCGCTGAAGGCCGGATACCGCCAGAACGCGAACTGGGTTATGAACCGCAAGAGTCAGGCAGCGCTTCGCAAGCTCAAGGACAGGGATGGCAACTATCTCTGGCAGCCGCCTGCTTCGGTTGGGCAGAAAGCTTCACTGATGGGCTTCGGCCTGGTGGAGGCCGAGGACATGCCGGATATGGCGGCCGATGCGAGCGCCATTGCCTTTGGCGATTTCAGCCGGGGCTATCTCGTCGTCGACCGCACCGGCGTCCGCGTCCTGCGCGATCCCTATTCCGCCAAGCCCTATGTGCTGTTTTATACGACCAAGCGCGTCGGCGGCGGCATCCAGGATTTCGATGCGATCAAGCTTCTGAAGTTCGCGGCGTGAGGAAGACTGAATAGAAAAGTTGGCGGGACAGCGCCCCCCTCTGTCCTGCCGGACATCTCCCCCGCGAGGGGGAGATTGGCCTTCATCAGCGATGGCCCGTAATTCGGCTACGGCCGGCGATTTGGCGAAAACGGAACTGATAGCTGATCTCCCCCCTCGCGGGGGAGATGGGCGGCAGCCCGGAGGGGGCGCTGTCCCGCCGAGGTTTTACCGTTTCAATCCCCACAAGGATTCCCCATGACCATGCTTTTAGTCACGCCCCCGGCGGTCGAGCCGGTGACGCTTGCGCAAACGCGGGCTTTTCTCAAAATCTCGTCCGAAAGCGAAGACGAACTCCTGGAACAGCTCCTGCGCACCGCGCGCGAGGTGGTGGAAAGCCAGACCGGACTGGCGCTGATCAGCCAGACATGGCGGCTCCATCTCGACCGCTGGCCCCGCTCCGGCCGCATCGCGCTCTTCCGCTATCCCGTGCGCGAGATCGTCGAGGTGACGGCCTATGAGCCGGACGGGACGCCGGTGGTGATCGGCGCGAGCGAGCGGCACCTGCACAAGGGTTCGCGCCCGCAACGGCTTTATCTCAGCCCGCGCGCCGGATCGTCCTCGCTCGGCGGGTTGGAAATCGATTTCGTGACAGGCTTCGGCGAAACCGGCGCGGATGTGCCGGATGCGCTGAAACACGCGATCCTGACGCTCGCAGCCCATCTCTATGAGTTTCGCAGCGCGTTCGATGGCGAGATGCAGCCGGTTTCCTTTCCCCCGGCCTTCGACCGCATGGTCGAAATCTGGCGCAGGGTTTCGTTATGAATACTGTCTTCATCGACGCCGGGCGGTTTTCGAGCGAACTGGCGCTCGAACGGAACCGGCCCGTTTCCGATGATATCGGCGGTTACGCGGAAAATTGGGAGGAGGTCGCGACACTTTGGGGCCGCATCGAGCCTGTCTCCGACACGGCGCGATTTTTCGGGGCGCAACCGCTCGAAGAGATCACCCATCGCATCACGCTACGCTTCCGCAGGGATATCGAGAGCGGCATGCGCCTGCGCAAGGCAGAGCGGCGTTTCACGATCCTCACCATTCATGATCCTGATGAAAGCGGACGCTATCTTCTGTGCCGGGTCAGGGAGGAGGGACAATGAAATTGTCGATGGCCCTGACCATGGATGGTCTGATCCGCAGCTTGCGCTGGCGTGGCGTCGAACTGCGGGAAGACGTGCTGGAACCGGTGGCAGAGACGCGGCAGGGAGACAAACACGATGACGAGCGCCAACATGGAATTGCAGAAAGCGGTCTTTCTCGCCCTTTGCCATGATGCGGCATTGGTGGCGAGGCTTGGCGGCCCGAATGTCTATGATCACGTTCCCGCCGCGGCTGCTTTCCCCTATGTCACCTTCGGCCAGACTGCGGTTTATGACTGGAGCACGGACAGCGAAATCGGCGACGAGCATCTCTTCACCATCCATGTCTGGGCGCGTGCGGGCGGCAAGAAGCAGGTCCTGGAAATCATGGACCTGATTGCCTCCCGAATGTCCGTTGCCGCTCTGACGCTCGACCGGCATCGGCTCGTCAATCTCGCGCTTCAATATTCGCAGGCGCGCAATGACGACGAGCGCGACGGCTATCACGGCCTGCTGCGGTACAGGGCGGTGACGGAAGCGGTGTAATTTTCATGTGAATGTCGGCGGGACAGCGCCCCCCTCCCGCGTTTCCATCTAAACGATAGGAGAACTCCCATGGCCGCCCAGAGAGGCAAGGACATATTGCTTAAACTCGCCCGTCCGGACGGGGGATTTGAAACCTGCGCCGGATTGCGGGCCAAGCGTATCGCCTTCAATGCCGAGAGCGTCGATGTGACAGACGCCGATGCCGCCGGCAGATGGCGGCAGCTTCTCGGCGGCAGCGGCGTGCAGCGGGCCTCCATCACCGGATCGGGTATCTTCAAGGACGCCGCCTCCGATGCGCTCGTCCGCGCCGCATTCTTCAACGGCGACATTCTCGCCTGGCAGATCATTCTCCCGGATTTTGGGACACTGAATGGCTCCTTCCAGATCACCGCGCTCGAATATGGCGGCAATCACGATGCGGAAGTGACCTTCGAGATCGCATTGGAATCCGCCGGAATGGTTACCTTCAGAGAACTGGCATGATGGTGAACCGGCATCGCGGCGAAGTGGGCGCGGTTCTCGATGGCCGCGAATGGGTGCTCTGCCTGACACTGGGAGCGCTCGCCGAACTGGAGACAGCCTTTGAGGCGGAGGATTTGACAGCGCTCATCGCACGATTTTCCTCGGGACGACTTTCGGCCAGGGACATGGTGCGCATCATCACGGCCGGTCTGCGCGGCGGCGGACACAGCGTCACCGAAGAAGATGTAACGCAGATGCAGGCCGACGGCGGCGCGGCGGGTTTCGCCCGCATCGTCAGCGAACTGCTGACGGTCACATTCGGCGCGTCTCAGGCGGCTACGCCGAAGCCGGCCGCCTCGAAGCCGGAAAGCGATTCCCTGCCAAACCCTTGAGTGCCGCAGTTGCCCCCCAACCTTTCCCATGGGCAACCATGATGCAGGCGGGGCTGGGGCATCTGCGGCTTTCTCCCAAAGCCTTCTGGTCCATGACGCCGCGTGAACTGGCGGCAGCCATGGGCCTTTCCGCGCGCGATGCGAATGCACCCTCGCGCCAGACATTCAACGCCCTCATGCGGGCATTTCCCGACAGGTGAGATATGGCAGAAGAGAATGTAACCGTCGCGATCGAGGCGGATACCAGCGCCTTCGACAAGGCACTCGACGATCTGCAGAAGAAATCCGGCCAGTTCGGCACCAGCTTGACGGCAGCGCTGAAAGGAGCGGCGGTCAGTGGGCGCGGCCTCGACGATGTGCTCCGAGGGCTTGCCGCCAACCTCGCGGGCCTCGCGCTCGAAACCGGTTTGAAGCCGCTGCAGGGGCTGATGTCGTCGCTGTTCTCGGGCCTTCTCGGCGGCATCGGCGGTGTGACACCCTTCGCCAAGGGAGGCGTCGTATCGAGCCCGACCTATTTCGGCATGGGCAATGGTTCGCTGGGCCTGAGCGGCGAAGCGGGCGCCGAAGCCATTCTGCCGCTCGCCCGCGGCGCGGATGGCCGTCTGGGCGTGGCAACCGGCGGGCAGCCAAAGTCCATGGCTGTCGTCTTCAATGTTTCGACGCCCGATGCCGCGTCCTTCCGCAAGTCGGAGGCGCAACTGTCAGGCATGCTGGCGCGCGCTGCGCGGCGCGGCGCAAGGAGCTTGTGAATATCATGGAAATTTCCTCCTTCCATGATGTGCGCTTTCCCCTCGGCGTCTCCTTTGGCGCAACGGGAGGCCCGGAATGGCGCAACGAGATCGTGGCGCTCACCTCTGGCCACGAGAAGCGCAATGCGCGCTGGGCGCAATCCCGCCGGCACTTTGACGCCGGGACGGGGCTGCGCTCGCTGCACGATCTGAGGGAAGTCCTGGCTTTCTTCGAGGCGCGGCATGGCTCGCTCTATGCCTTCCGCTTCCGCGATCCGTTCGATCACCTCTCCAATGAAAATGGCGGTGAGATACTGCCGGGAGACCAGACGATCGGCATGGGCGACGGCAGCATGGCAAATTTCCAGTTGGCCAAGCGCTATGGCGGGGGAGCTTACATCCGCCCGATCACCAGGCCGGTGGCCGGTTCGGTGAGGATCGCCGTCGGCGGAGTGGAAATGATCGAGGGTGAGGCCTTCACAGTCGACAGCCAGACCGGGACCGTCCAATTCACACCCGACGCCATCCCATTGAATGGCGCTTCCGTCACCGCCGGTTTCGTCTTCGATGTTGCTGTGCGTTTCGATACGGAACGGCTCACTGCCAGCATCGCCTCGTTCAAGGCCGGCGAAATTCCTTCAATTCCCATCATCGAGGTGAAAGCGTGATCCCAGTTCCTCAAGCGCTTGAATCACATTTGCAGGGGGTGGTGACAACCATTGTTTCGTCTGGATCATTCGGCGGGAGGACGGTGTTGCCCTCGGTTTCACCGATCATGACAGGCAACTCTCCGTGTCGGGCGTCGCCTGCCAACCGCAGACGGGAATGACAGGCAGCGAGGCGAGTACTGCCCTTGGCCTTTCCATCGACAGCGCTGAAATCGAGGGGGCACTCTCTTCGCTTGCCATCCATCAGGCCGACATCGAGCGTGGTCTTTATGACGACGCGACGGTCGAGACCTCTCTCGTCAACTGGTCGTCGCCACAGGATCGCGTGATGCTGCGCCGCTCGATCATCGGAAAGATTACCGTGGTCGATGGAAAATTCACCGCCGAGCTGAAGAGCAGCGCCGCCGATCTGGACAAGATCCATGGCCGCCGCGTCATGCGCGATTGCGACGCGGAACTGGGCGACGGGCGCTGTGGCGTGAACGCCGGCGATCCGCGCTATTCTGCGCAAGGCGTCGTGGTCGAAAGTGGTGACGCGGCCTTTCTGGCTTCCGGCCTGGAGAGCTTCCAACCCCATTGGTTCGACAATGGCCGCCTGACTTGGATCGAGGGGGCGAATGCGGGGAAGACGGCAATCGTCGTCAGCCATGGTTCGACGGGCCGCCTCGCATTGCGTCATATTCCGGCCGATCCCGTGACAGTCGGCGACAGGTTCCGTGTCGTTGCCGGATGCGACAAGAGCTTTGCGCAATGCCGGGTGAAATTCGCCAACACCATCAACTATCGCGGCTTCCCGCATCTGCCCGGAAATGACGCCGCATACGCCTATGTCAACAGCGATGCGGAATTCGACGGAGGGCCTCTGGTGCCATGAACGAGATAACGACCGCATCATCCGTCCTGCGCGAGGCGGAGGACTGGATAGGCACGCCCTATCGCCACGGCGGATCATCGAAGGGCATCGGCTGCGACTGCCTGGGCCTCGTCCGCGGCATCTGGCGCGCGCTCTATGGCGAGGAGCCGGAGCAACCCGGAACCTACGCGCCCGATTGGGCGGAGGCCGGCGGCGGCGATCCGCTGATCGACGCGGCGCGACGCCACATGGCTGAGAAACCTTTGGATATGATGCTGCCGGGCGATCTCCTGGTGTTCCGCTGGCGTCCATCCGTCGCCGCCAAGCATCTCGGCATTCTCGCGCCGGAGAACCGCTTCATCCATGCTTATGAGGGGCACCGTGTCATGGCGTCGGCGCTCGTTCCGCAATGGCGCAGAAAGATAGCGCGGGTGTTTGTGTTTCCAGCACAAGACAATTTTTTAGGTGGATAGGTTAGCGGGACAGCGCCCCCTCTGGGCTGCCGCCCATCTCCCCCGCATGGGGGGAGATTACGCTTTCATGAGCGGCGGCACCAATCGCAAATGTTGGAATAAAGATCCGTCATTGGTGGCGGCCAATCTCCCCCCTCGCGGGGGAGATGTCCGGCAGGACAGAGGGGGGCGCTGTCCTGCCAATGTTTCTATTTTAATTAGAAGGCTTTAATCCCCATGGCGACACTCGTTCTGCAAGCTGCCGGCGCTTATCTCGGCGGCTTTCTCGGCACGCTTGGCGGTACGATCGGTGCTGCGGCGGGCGCGCTGGGCGGCTATCTCATCGATACCGCGCTGATCAATTCGACGCGCCGCACGGAAGGGCCGCGACTGGCCGGCGCCAAGCCGACGACGGCGGAGGAGGGCGCCGCCCTGCCTTTTGTCTACGGCACAGCGCGCCTTTCCGGCACGCTGATCTGGGCTACCCGTTTCGAGGAAAAGGCGACCACGACCCGCCAGGGCGGCAAGGGCGGCGCGAAAACCACGAATTACAGCTATTTCGCCAATGCCGCCTATGCCATCGCGGAAGGCGAGATCGCAGGGATCCGCCGCATCTGGGCCAATGGCAGGGAAATCGACCAAACCACGGTCGAGATGCGCATCTATCGCGGCACTGGCGACCAGATGCCCGATCCGCTGATCGAGGCCAAGCAGGGCGAAGGCAATGCTCCCGCCTATCGCGGCACCGCCTATGTCGTCTTCGAGCGCATGCCCATCGACGATTACGGCAACAGGCTTCCGCAGATCCAGTTCGAGGTGATGCGGCCCGTGGGCAATCTGGCGCGGAGCATCACGGCCGTCGCGCTTATTCCCGGCTCGACCGAGTTCGGCCTTTCGCCTGACGTGGTAACGGACCAGCCCAAGCCCGGAGAGACGCGCGCGATCAACCGCAATGCGCTGCGTGGACCAAGCGACTGGACCGCCTCGATGGATGAATTGCAGGCGCTCTGTCCCGATCTTGAACATGTGGCGCTGGTCGTGCCCTGGTTCGGTGACGATCTTCGTGCTGGGGAATGCCGGATCAGGCCGGGCATCGTCGAGCGGAATGCACGACGGCCCAGCAAGGACTGGCGTGTCGATGGGCTGGCGCGCAGCACGGCGCATCTCGTCTCCCGCAATGGTGAGGGTGCAGCCTATGGCGGCACGCCTTCCGACGATAGCGTCACCGCCGCGATCCGCGATGCCAAAGCCCGGGGCCTCAAGGTCACTGTCTATCCCTTCATCATGATGGATATCCCCGGGGATAACCATCTGCCGTCGCCCTATGGCGGGGAAACGCAGCCAGTCTATCCCTGGCGCGGACGCATCACCTGCTTTCCCGGGCCGGGGCAGGAGGGGACGGCTGACCGGACAGCGGCCGCCGCCGTCCAGATCGCCGCCTTTCTCGACGGCGAATGGGGTTACCGGCGGCTGGTGCGGCACTGCGCCGATCTGGCATCGAGTGCCGGCGGCGTCGATGCCTTTATCATCGGCTCGGAATTGCGCGGCCTCACGACGCTCCGCGACGGCGCGAATGGCTTTCCCTTCGTCTCCGGCCTCGGTGAACTCGCAGCCGAAATCCGCTCCCGCCTGGGCAACGCCTGCAAGCTGACCTATGCCGCCGACTGGTCGGAATATTTCGGCCATCACCCGCAGGACGGCAGCGGCGACGTCTTTTTCCATCTCGATCCCCTATGGGCGCATCCGGCCATTGATGCCGTCGGCATCGACAATTACATGCCGCTCTCCGATTGGCGCGACGAGGACGACAGGCGTTTCGGACCGGACAAGATCAGCGGCGCATATGATGGCGACGGACTTATCGGCAGCATTGCGGGCGGGGAAGGATTTGACTGGTACTATGCCAGCGCTGAAGATCGCCAGAACCGCGTTCGCTCGCCCATATCGGATGGCCTGGCCGGCAAGCCCTGGGTCTTCCGCTACAAGGATTTGAAGAGCTGGTGGGAAAACCCGCATTATAACCGGATCGGCGGTGCGGAAAGCGTGGCGCCCACCGCATGGCAGCCGAAATCGAAGCCATTCTGGTTTACCGAGCTCGGCTGCCCCGCCGTGGACAAGGCGGCCAATCAGCCCAATGTCTTTCCCGATCCGAAATCCTCCGAGAATGCCATTCCCTATTTTTCGGACGGCTCGCGCTCCGATCTGGCGCAGAGCCGCTTTCTCGGCGCGCATCTCGACTACTGGAACCGCACGGAAAACGGCGGCAATCCCGTTTCTCCCCTTTACGGCGGAACGATGCTGGACAGCCGGCGCATCTATCTCTGGGCCTGGGATACCCGTCCTTTCCCGGAATTTCCGCTCAATGGCGCTCTCTGGGGAGACGCCGACAACTGGCGGCTCGGTCACTGGCTGAACGGGCGGCTGAGCGGCGTCGCGCTTGATGACCTGATCTCGGCCATCTTCCGGGATTTCGGCCTGGATGCGCCGGATACATCGGCCGCTGACGGCTATCTCTCGGGCTTCGTCATCGGCGAACCATCGACGGCGCGCTCGATTCTGGACCCTTTGCTGGGGCTCTTCGGTATCCATGCCTTCGAGGAGGAAGGCCGGTTCGTTTTTCGCAGCGCCAGCAGGTTGTCCCCGCCATGTCTGCTCGAAGATATCGTCGTGCCGGACGACGCGGTCTCCATCACGTCGGTCATGGAGGATCGCCACGATCTTCCGGGCGCCGTGGAGGTGTTCTTCAGCGATCCCCTGCGCGATTACCAGACCGGCAGCGCAGTGGCGAGCCGCAACGAGGGCAAGGGGCAGGGCATCGAGACGCTGACGCTGGCGGGCTCGATGGAAGCCGGACAGGCGAGGGCGCTGGCGGAGGGCTGGCTGGCGCGTCGCTGGGCGGAGAGGCGAACGAAGAACCTTGTGGTTCCATGGGACCATGTCGGACTGGCGGTGGGCGACAGGATCCGCCTCGCACACGATATCAGCAATACCGAATTTGTGGTGACCTCCTTGGAGGATGGCGTTGCGCGCAATATCCAGGCCGCCGCCATCGCGCCGCATGTGCGCTCTCCCGATGTCGGGACATTGCCCCCGGTGCGGCCAGGCAATCCCTCCACGAATGACGGAAAGCCGCTTTTCCACTTGGTCGACCTGCCCGCTTGGCCGGGTGCCGAGAATGCCGCAGGCCAGTTCCGCCTCGCCTGCTACGCCAGGCCATGGCGCGGCGTCAGCGCCCATGCATCGCCGCAGGCGGATGGATATTCCGCGCGGACGCTTGTCGGCAACAGGGCGATCATCGGCGAACTGACCGCGCCACTGCTGCCCGGTCAAAGCGGCAGGTTCGCAAACGCGCAGCCGGTTGATGTGCTGCTCTATTCGGGCGAGTTGCAGTCCCGGTCGAAGGCGCAGCTCTTCAACGGCGCAAACACGGCGCTGGTGCAGGCACCGAACGGAAGCTGGGAGGTCTTCCAGTTTCTCGATGCGGTGGAAATAGCGCAGAACCAGTGGCGGCTGACATGCCTGTTGCGTGGCCAGCTTGGCACAGAGGAAGAGGCATCGGTCCCGAAAGCCACCGGCACGCCATTCATTCTGCTGGATGAGGCGGTGGTGCCCGCGGGCTTGCAGGCATCGGAGATCGGCCTCGCGCTCAACTGGCGGATCGGCACGGCCGGACGCGATTTTTCGGACATCTACTTCGATACCGTTGAAGCCGTCGGGGGCCTCAGGGCGCTGCAGCCGCTAAGCCCCGTCCACCTTGCCGCCCGGCAATGGGCGAATGGCGACATCACCGCAAGCTGGATCCGGCGCGGCCGCATCGATGCGGATAGCTGGTTTGGCGCCGAAATTCCGCTGGGCGAAGAGCAGGAAATCTATCAGGTCGAAATCCGGCGGGAAGGCTCGCTCCTGCGCCGGGTCGAGGCGAGGGAACCGCGATGGACTTATGCCCTGGTGGATAGAATCGCCGATCTGGGCCAACCTGCCGAACCCTTCGAATTGGCGGTGGCAATGGTCAGCGCCAGAACCGGGGCAGGCAGGTTCGCCCGTCTCTGGGTGAATTCTAACCTCAACCCAACACAGAAAGGTGAAAACGAATGAACGCAGTCAAGCCATGGTATCTTTCCAAGACCATATGGGCCTCCGCAGTGACCTTTGCAGTCTCGATCGTCGGATTGCTCGGCTTTTCCGCCGAAACGATCGACCAGCAGTCGCTCGTCGAAAGCGTCATGCAAATCGTCACCGCGCTCGCGGGCCTGATCGCTATCGTCGGGCGTTTCAACGCGGATTCAAGGATTTCGTAAGCAACTGTTTAATGATATGCGGTAGAAGGCCTCGGCAAGGCTCGTTGGGGCCTTTACCGTTCATTCATTGTTCAGCTAAAAAGCGCTATAGAAGGCGCCATGATGAAACATTTTTCTGCTCCCAGAGTTATCGCCGCCCTGGCCGTGCTTGCCGGTGCAACCACTGCTCATGCAGCCAGCCTGCCGATGACCGCTCCCCTCACGACAACGCTGCTGACGCGTGTCGCAGGTGATTGTGTCGCGATCGGGCAGCGGGTTGCCAGCGAGCAGGGCGGAACCCTCACCAAAGCGACGCCTTCCGTGCAGAACGGAAAGGATATGTGTGTCGTCGTCGTGCTCGTTCCCGGCCGCGATGGCGAACGTCCGCGCCGTGTCGAGGTTGCGGTTCCCGCTAACTGAGCGGCATACAACGGAGCGGGCGATATGCGAATTCTCATCGTTGAGGACGACAAGGATCTCAACAGGCAGATCGCTGAGGCCCTGATTGAATCGGGCTATGTGGTGGATCGCGCCCATGATGGCGTCGAGGGACATTACCTCGGCGACAGCGAGCCCTATGATGCGGTCATCCTCGATATCGGCCTGCCACAGATGGATGGCATCAGCATTCTGGAGCGCTGGCGGCGCGACGGGCGGACCATGCCCGTCCTGATGCTCACCGCGCGCGACCGCTGGAGCGACAAGGTGGCCGGCATTGATGCGGGCGCCGATGATTATGTCGCCAAACCGTTCCATATCGAGGAGATCCTGGCGAGGCTTCGGGCGCTGATCCGCCGCGCGGCCGGGCATGCCTCGTCGGAACTGACCTGTGGTCCGCTGCGTCTCGATACGAAATCTTCCAAGGCGAGCATTGACGGCATCACGCTGAAGCTCACCTCGCATGAATTCCGCCTGCTTTCCTATCTCATGCATCACATGGATCAGGTTGTGTCGCGCAGTGAATTGGTCGAGCATCTCTACGATCAGGATTTCGACCGCGATTCCAACACGATCGAGGTTTTCGTCGGGCGCCTGCGCAAGAAGATGGGCATGGATCTGATCGAAACGGTGCGCGGCATGGGCTATCGTATCAAGCCCGATCAAGGGGCTGATGCAACGAAGGACGCGCCCAACTGACGGTGTTCCGCTTCATCCCGACGCCGCGCTCGCTGGCGCTGCGTGTCGTCACCTTCTCGACGATATGGGTCATCGTGGGACTTGTGGTCGTGGCCACGGTTATCTCGGCGCTATATCGCGAAGCAAGCGAGAGCAGCTTCAAGCGACTTCTTTCCGCCCACCTCTTCAGCCTTGTCGGAGCCGTCAGCGTTTCTCCCGAAGGCGAGTTGCAGGGGCGGCCGGAACTGGGTGAAATCCGCTATTCCAGTCCGCTTTCGGGCTGGTACTGGTCGGTGGAGCCTGTTTCCGGCAATCTGAAGGGCAGGCTTGAATCCCTCTCTCTGGCAGGACATGTCGTACCGCAGGTACCGCTCTCCATAGTCCCGTTCGACCAGTCCTTCACGAGAACCTATACGGAAAAGGGCCTCAAGGGCGAGGAGCTTTCGGTCGTCGAGACGGAAGTGGTCCTGGACGCGGCAAATCGTGTGGCGCGTTTCCGCGTGATGGGAAACCTGAGCGAAGTGAAGAAGGAAATCCGCGATTTCCGCAACACGCTCTACACCTATCTCGGCATCTTCGGACTGGGCAGCATTCTCATCAATGCGGCGATCATCCTGTTCGGATTGCGCCCGCTCGACAAGGTGCGCGGGTCGCTGGCCGATATCCGCGAGGGCCGTTCGAGCCGCGTCGATGGTACCTTGCCGACTGAAATCGCACCCCTTGCACAGGAAATGAATGCGCTGATCGAAAACAATCGCCGCATTGTCGAACGTTCGCGCACACAGGTCGGCAATCTCGCCCATTCCCTGAAAACGCCCCTTTCCGTCCTGGTCAATGAAGGCCGCAGTATTGGTGGCGAACAGGGCCGGGTGGTGGTCGAGCAGAGCCAGGCGATGCAGGTTCAGGTTCAGCATTATCTGCAGCGCGCCCGCATCGCGGCCCAGCGCGACAGCGTCGTTTTCCGCACGCCCGTCGTGCCGGTCCTGGAGCGGATGATCCGCGTGACGGCAAAGCTGAACCCCACCTATACGGTCAGTTTCGACAATAATCTGCCGAATGCCGTCTTTGCTGGCGAGCGCGAGGATTTCGAGGAAATTATTGGAAACCTGATGGAGAATGCCGCGAAATGGGGGCATTCCGTCATAAAAGTGAGCCTTTCATCGAAACGCTTCGAGGCGAAGACCGATATGCTGCCGCATGCCGGTTTTGAGATATCCATTGAGGATAACGGCTCAGGGCTGGCGCCTGAAAGAATTCAGGAAGCGCTCATGCGCGGCCATCGTCTCGACAAAACCAAGCCGGGCACTGGACTTGGTCTTTCCATCGTGCAGGACACGGTGCGCGAATATGGCGGCACGCTGCGGTTGGAAAAATCACCGCTGGGGGGTCTTGCAGCACGAATCGTGCTACCTCTTGTTGAAAATTGATTTCCCCGCGCGAAATTGAACATTGCTTCGGGAACGCATATCATTAGAACCCTTGACATAAGCTCCGGCAAACATTCGATATTCATACCTAAAATGAAATTGAGATCACCATGAAGCCCATTATTGTACCGATCGCGCTCTCCATGGCCCTGTTCAGCCTGTCCGCATGCAACACGATTTCCGGCCCAACGCCCGTCGTGAGCCCGGGTTCCGGCGCTTCGGCGGCAGCACCGGTGAACGCGCCGTCGGGCGCGGGGGTCGGCATGGGCATATTGGGCGCACTGGGTAACGGTCTCATCGGCACGGCCGCCAACCGACTCGATCCGGCTGACCGCAAAAAGGCGCTCGAAGCGGAGTACAAAGCGCTCGAATATGCGCCCGTCGGCCGGGCGACGAGCTGGAAGAGCGCTTCCGGCACCCCGTCGGGAGAGGTGATCGCCGCCCAGCCCTATCAGGTTGGCTCTCAGAATTGCCGGCAATACACGCACATATTCACGATCGATGCTGCTCCGCAAACCGTGCGCGGAACCGCTTGCCGCAACCCCGACGGAAGCTGGACGCCGCTTACCTGATCGCGGCGAATTGCCCTATCTGCCCGCGTTCATGAATGTTCCGGTTGGATTCCCCGCGCGGGCCGATTATGTCTGCGCGCATGGAATTCTGGCTGATCGCTGTTCTTCTGACCTTCGCTGCGACACTTGCGGTTCTTCTTCCGTTGACGCGGCGGAAGACGGCGGATGCCGCGGACGGACAATATGACCTTGAAGTCTATCGCGATCAGATGCGCGAAGTCGATGCCGATGCGGCGCGCGGCCTGATAGATCCGCAAAGCGCGGAGCAGGCGCGTGCCGAGATCGGCCGTCGCATGCTGAAGGCGGAGCATGAGGCGAAGCAGCAGGACAATACGAAAATTCCCGGCATGCAAGGCGCGCGCTGGGTTGTTCTTTCCGCCGTCCTCTCAGTCCCGCTGATCTCATGGAGCCTCTATGCGCTGACCGGTTCTCCCGATGTGCCGGCCCAACCATTGGCCGAGCGCATGGCGAAGAACCCGGCCGACGGATCGGTAAATGAACTCATCGCTAGGGCGGAAGCGCATCTCGCCCAGAATCCTGACGACGGACAGGGCTGGGACGTTCTCGCGCCCGTCTATCTGCGCCTGCAGCGGCCCCAGGACGCAGTCAACGCCTACAGGAATGCGATACGCCTGCAGGGCGAATCGGCGGAACGCACGCTCGGCCTTGGAGAAGCATTGGCGCTCGTCGCCGGCGGAACCATTACCGGAGACGCGCAAGCGATGTTCGAACGCGCCGCGGCCCTGGACCCCAACGATATCCGCCCGCGCTTCATGATCGCGAGGGGGCTGATGCAGGAAGGCCGGAACGGCGACGCGGCCGATCTGCTGCAGAATTTCCTTGACAAGGCTCCCGCCGACGCGCCTTGGCGCGACCAGCTCAAGACCGCGATCGAACGGATCAGGAATCCAGCCGTCGCCGCGGCGAACGGGCCTGATCAGGAAGATGTCGAGGCCGCAGCGAATATGAACCCGGAAGATCGCAATGCGATGATCAACTCGATGGTCGCAACCCTCGATGAGCGGCTGAAGCAGAATCCCGACGATGTCGAGGGCTGGAAGCGGCTCGTCAGGTCCTATCTGATCTTGAACCGGCGCGATGATGCGCTTGCCGCGCTCAAGCGCGGCAACGACGCACTGGCCGGGGAAAAACGCAACGATCTCGTGGCCTTCGCCAAAGGGCTCGGGCTGGAACTTGCGGAGGTGAAACCGTGAGCCGTAAACAGAAAAGACTTGCCGTGATTGGCGGCGCGCTCGGGGTGCTGGCGCTTGCAGTGGCCCTGGTGCTGGTCGCTTTCGGACAGGACATACGCTATTTTCGCACGCCTGCCGACCTCACCACCGAGGACATGGCGTCCGGCGCGCGGTTCCGCCTTGGCGGCCTGGTGGAAAAGGGCACGGTGGTGCGTGGTGCCGGCACTGAGGTTCAATTTGCTGTCACCGATACGCTGAAAAGCGTGAAAGTGATCTATAATGGCATCCTGCCCGATCTTTTCCGCGAGGAGCAGGGCGTCGTCACGGAAGGGCATTTCACCCCTGATGGAACGTTTGTGGCAGACAGTGTCCTTGCCAAGCACGACGAGAAATACATGCCGAAGGATGTGGCCGACAGCCTGAAGGCAAAGGGCGTCTGGCAGGGGAATTGATGGAGCAATTGACGAGGACACGGTATCGCAGATGACGGTAGAGATCGGACAGTTCGCACTGATACTGGCGCTGACGCTTTCCCTGGTGCAGTCGATCCTGCCCGTGTTCGGCGCGTGGCGACATGACGGTCGGATGATGGCCGTCGCGGTGCCCACGGCGTTTGCCGTCTTTGCCCTGATCGTATTGTCCTTCGTGATCCTGACCCACGCTTATGTCGTTTCCGATTTCTCGGTCCTCAACGTGGTCGAGAATTCGCATTCCCAAAAGCCGATGCTCTACAAAATCACCGGTGTCTGGGGCAATCACGAAGGCTCCATGCTGCTGTGGGTGCTGATCCTCACCTTCTTCGGCGCCCTCGTCGCCTTCTTCGGCAACAATCTACCTCCCGCCTTGAAAGCCAATGTCCTCGGCGTACATGGCTGGATCACCACGGCTTTTCTCTTCTTCATCGTCGCCACCTCCAATCCGTTCAGGCGTATTGTTCCCGCGCCGATGGAAGGGCAGGATCTCAACCCGATCCTCCAGGATATCGGCCTCGCCATTCATCCGCCGCTGCTCTATCTCGGCTATGTCGGCTTTTCCGTGTGCTTTTCCTTTGCTGTCGCGGCCCTTATCGAGGGACGGATCGATGCGGCATGGGCCCGCTGGGTGCGGCCCTGGACGCTGACCGCTTGGGTGTTCCTCACCGGCGGCATCGCCATGGGCTCCTACTGGGCCTATTACGAGCTGGGCTGGGGCGGCTGGTGGTTTTGGGATCCGGTCGAAAACGCCTCCTTCATGCCATGGCTGGCCGGGACGGCGCTTCTCCACTCGGCCCTTGTCATGGAAAAACGCTCGGCGCTGAAGATTTGGACGGTGCTGCTGGCCCTGCTCACCTTTTCGCTGTCGCTGCTCGGCACCTTCCTCGTGCGCTCCGGCGTGCTCACATCGGTCCATACCTTCGCCACCGATCCGGGGCGCGGCCTGTTCATCCTGGCGATCCTCACCCTCTTCATCGGCGGTTCCCTCGCGCTCTTCGCCTTCCGTGCGCAAACCCTTTCGAGCGGAGGGCTGTTCCAGCCGATTTCGCGCGAAGGCGCGCTGGTCTTCAACAATCTGTTCCTGACGACGGCGACCGCGACCGTGCTGATCGGCACGCTCTATCCGCTGCTCCTCGAAGCGCTGACCGGCGACAAGATCTCCGTCGGCGCCCCATTCTTCAACATGACGTTCGGCCCGCTGATGATCCCGCTTCTGGCAGCCGTGCCGTTCGGCCCGCTTCTGGCTTGGAAGCGTGGTGATCTCCTCGGCGTCGGACAGCGGCTGATGACCGCCTTTGCCCTGGCGCTGCTCGCCGTCGCGTTCATCCTCTACCGCACATCCGCCCATGAAGTGCTGGCGGCCTTCGGCATCGGCCTTGCGGTATGGGTGATGGCGGGAAGCCTCACCGATCTGGCACTCAAATCGGGGATCGGCAAGGTCTCCGCCGCAACCGCGCTTGCACGCTTCATCGGGCTGCCGCGCTCGGTCTTCGGCACGGCACTCGCCCATTTCGGGCTTGGCATCACACTGCTCGGCGTCGTCAGCGTCACCACATTCGGCACGGAGCAGGTGGTTGCCATGAAGCCGGGCGATACGCTGCCCGTAGCCGGGTACCAGCTGCGCTATGACGGACTCACGCCTGCGACCGGGCCGAACTACACCGAGCAGCAGGGGCGGTTCACGCTTCTCGACAAGGCTGCCCGTCCGGTTGATACGATCATCTCCGCCAAGCGCTTCTATCCGGCGCGGCGTACGCCGACCACCGAGGCCGGCATCGTCACGCATGGCGTCAACCAGTTCTATATTTCACTGGGCGACGATATGGCCGGCGGCGGCATCGTCGTGCGCATCTGGTGGAAACCTTTCGTCACCCTGATCTGGCTGGGAGCGCTGGCGATGATGATGGGCGGGTTCGTTTCGCTGCTCGATCGCCGCTTGCGCGTCGGCGCGCCTGCAAAAGCAAAAGCACCGCGCCCTGTGCGGGCGGAGGCGTCCGCCTGATGCCAAGCGCCGTGTTCTTCAAACATTTTATTTTTAGATGGAAACGCTGGCGGGACAGCGCCCCCCTCTGTCCTGCCGGACATCTCCCCCGCATGGGGGGAGATTTTCTGTCATCGGTGACGTCCCTATTTTCTGAGCCGGTGGCGATTGGCGAAAGCGGAAATCATAGCCAATCTCCCCCCTTGCGGGGGAGATGCCCGGCAGGGCAGAGGGGGGCGCCTCGCGATTCCATTAAATTAGGTACTGTCCTCGCTTTCGCGCTGCTGCTCGCCCCAACACCTGCCCAAGCGGTGACGCCTGACGAAATTCTTCCCGATCCGGCCCTGGAACAGCGCGCGCGCGCGCTTTCAGCGGAACTGCGCTGCATGGTCTGCCAGAACCAGTCCATCGATGATTCCAACGCCGATCTGGCCAAGGATTTGCGGGTTCTCGTCCGCGAGCGGCTGAAAGCGGGCGATAGCAACCAGCAGGTGCTCGATTTCGTGGTGGCCAGATATGGCGAATTCGTCCTGCTCAAACCGCAGTTCGAAACCAAGACCATCCTTCTCTGGGGCTTTCCGGTGTTGATTTTGCTGATCGGCGCCGGCTTTCTCGTTGTCTCGGCGCGCCGCAAACCGGCGGCGCCAATCCTTCCGCTCTCGGACGAAGAGCGCCGGAAACTGGCCGAGATCATGCCTCCGGCCATGGAAGATGAAGACAAGCAGAAAGTTTGAATCTTACCAAACTTTCATGTTGCGGAAATCAACCGGTAAGGTTGTGGGCGTTATCTCTAGGGTTGATGGTCGTTTAGGCTTTGGCTTGCGCCGGAGTGAACCTACATATCACCTTGGTTCTTAACGGTCGTTCGGCCAGCCTGCCCCATAATGCCCTGAAGGAGATTCCGATGCCGAAAGAAAAGTCCCCATCTTTGTACCGCAAAAGCTTGATCGCCGTGGCGATGACCTCCGCTCTCGCCGGTGCGGTCCTGGCGAACGGGCCGCTCAGCGCCGTCGTGTCTGCCTATGCCGATCCGGTCAGCGTCGATGCACCCGCACAGCCGGGCTTTGCCGACGTGGTGGCGAAAGTCAGCCCTGCTGTCGTCAGCGTTCGGGTCAATTCCGATGTGCGGCCTGCCTCAGATCCGTCCGATCAGGGACAGGGCTTCTTTTCGGGTCCGGGTTTCGACCAGCTTCCGGACGATCATCCGCTGAAGCGCTTCTTCCGCGAGTTCGGCGGCGAGGGCGGCCAGTGGGGCCGTCCGGGCAGCAAGCAGAAGCGCGGTGAAAACCGTCCGGGCCGCGAGCGTCCGGTGGCGCAGGGTTCCGGCTTCTTCATCTCCGAAGACGGCTATCTCGTCACCAACAATCATGTGGTGTCCGATGGCGACGCCTATACCGTCGTGCTCGACGACGGAACCGAGCTCGATGCCAAGCTGGTCGGCACCGACCCGCGCACCGATCTCGCCGTCCTCAAGGTCAACGATCCCAAGCGCAAGTTCACCTATGTGGCCTTTGGCGACGACAACAAGATCCGTGTCGGCGACTGGGTGGTTGCGGTGGGCAATCCGTTCGGCCTTGGCGGAACTGTGACGGCGGGCATCGTTTCGGCCCGTGGCCGCGATATCGGCGCCGGTCCCTATGATGATTTCATCCAGATCGACGCGGCGGTCAACCGCGGCAATTCCGGCGGCCCGGCCTTCAATCAGCAAGGTCAGGTGATCGGCATCAACACCGCCATCTTCTCTCCATCCGGCGGTAGTGTCGGCATCGCTTTTGCTATTCCCGCTTCTACGGCGAAACAGGTGGTCGACCAGATCATCAAGACCGGCTCCGTCCAGCGCGGCTGGATCGGCGTGCAGATTCAGCCGGTGACGAAGGAAATCGCTGAATCGCTGGGCCTTTCCGAGGCGAAGGGCGCCATTGTCGCTTCTCCGCAGGATGGTGGACCGGCCGCAAAGGCCGGCATCGAGGCCGGTGACGTCATTACCGCGGTCAATGGCGAGACAGTCGACGACTCCCGTGATCTCGCACGCAAGGTTGCGGCGATCGCACCCGGACAGAAGGCGGAACTGACGGTCTGGCGCAAGAACAAGGCCATGACCATCAATGTCGAGATCACGTCCATGCCCAAGAATGTCGAGCAGGCGAATACCGAGAAGCCTGCGCAGCCAGGCAAGCCGGAGTCGCTCGACTCCTATGGCCTGACCGTCGTTCCCTCGGATGACGGCAAGGGCGTCGTGGTCACGGATGTCGATCCCGACAGCGATGCGGCGGACAAGGGCATTCGCTCCGGCGATACCATTGTCTCCGTCAACAACAAACCGGTGAAGGGCGTTGGCGATATCAACGCCGCGATTGCGGATGCCGCAAAGTCGGGCCGCAGCGCTGTGCTGCTGCAATTGCAGAGCAACGACCAGAGCCGTTTCGTGGCACTTCCGATCGCCAAGGGCTAGTACTGCATAACGAATGCCGGAGACCTTTATCCAGTCTTCCGTTTCCGGCATTCGACCTGTGCGGTTTGGGTGGCATATCGGAAGCGCAGGGCAGCGGATCCCAATCGGTCCGCTGCCCGCTTTACCGCACAATTCCTTAAATCGGATCAATCTATAGTCTGCCATGAAGATTCTTGTCATAGAAGATGATCGCGAGGCCGCCCGGTATCTGGAGAAGGCCTTTGCCGAAGCCGGCCATGCAGCAGATATCGCCGGCGATGGCGAGACCGGTTATGCCCTGGCCGAGAGCGGCAATTACGACGTGCTGATCATCGATCGGATGTTGCCCCGTCGCGATGGCCTCGCCGTCATTGCCGGCCTGCGCGCCAAGGGCATTGAAACCCCGGCGCTGATCCTGTCGGCGTTGGGGCAGGTCGATGACCGCGTCACGGGCCTGCGCGCCGGCGGCGATGATTATCTGACGAAACCCTATGCATTCTCGGAGCTTCTGGCGCGTGTCGAGGTCCTGCGGCGGCGTTCGAGCCCCCGTGAGGCCGATACGATCTATCGCGTCGGCGATCTGGAACTCGATCGCCTGGCGCATACGGCGCGTCGCGGCGGCACCGATATCGTCCTGCAGCCGCGCGAATTCCGTCTGCTCGAATATCTGATGCGGCATGCGGGGCAGGTGGTGACGCGCACCATGCTGCTGGAAAATGTATGGGACTACCATTTCGATCCGCAGACCAACGTGATCGACGTCCACATCTCGCGGCTGCGCGGCAAGATCGAGAAGGGCTTCAAGACACCGCTCCTGCATACCGTGCGCGGCGCCGGCTATGTGTTGAAATCAGCCGCAGCCGGTCCTTCGGAAGGCCCGCCGGCCGGAGTTCGCTGATGAGCCGTTTCGCCGCCTTGATGCGCACGACGGCAGCGCGTCTTTCAGCGCTTTATCTCCTTCTGTTCATGCTCGGCGCCGTTGCGATCGTTTTTTACATGACGAACCTCTCGGTCTCGCTGCTGACCAGCCAGACCCAGCAATCGCTCAACGAGGAAGTCGCCAGCATCGGCGCGAGCTATTCCCGGGGCGGCATTCCGCTGCTGGTGCGCACCATCGACCGGCGCTCCCGCCAGCCGGGAGCCTATCTCTATCTGGTTTCGGACCCCGTCGGACGCATCCTGGCCGGCAATGTCGAAAGCCTGCAGCCCGGGGTTCTCGATACCGACGGTATGGTCGAGCGGGCATTTACCTATCAGCGCTATGGAGATCACAACCCGAACGACGTTCACAAGGCCATCGCCGTCGTCATCGCGCTTCCCAACGGCATGCGGGTCCTCGTCGGCCGCGATCTCGGCGAGCCGGAGCGGCTTCGCGATATCGTCCGCCGCGCGCTCGTGCTGGCCCTTGGCATCATGGGCGTGGGCGCGTTCCTGATCTGGTTCTTCGTCGGCCGCCGCGCTTTGGTTCGCATCGATCAACTCTCCTCCGCTTCCCACCGCATCATGGAGGGCGATCTGGCCGGACGCCTGCCGATCAGCGGGTCGGGCGATGAGTTCGACCGTCTTTCCGGTAGCCTCAACGCCATGCTGGGTCGCATCCAGGAATTGAATGAGGGCCTGAGGCAGGTTTCCGACAATATTGCGCATGACTTGAAGACGCCGCTCACGCGGCTGCGCAACCGGGCCGAAGCCGCGCTGACGGGCGGCAGGCTGACGAAGGATTATCGCAACGCGCTCGAAGACATCATCGCCGAATCCGACCAGCTCATCCGCACCTTCAACGCGATCCTGATGATCTCACGGCTTGAGGCGGGCTATTCCAGCGAAAGCATGCAGATCATGTCCGCCGCGCCTATCTTGCACGATGTCGCCGATCTCTACGAACCGGTTGCCGAGGACGCCGGCGTTTCGCTGTCGCTGGGCGATCTTGACGAGACGCCGCTCCGCATCAATCGCGAACTGGTCGGCCAAACCGTGTCCAACCTCGTCGACAACGCCATCAAATATGCAGGCGGGGAAGGCGGAAATGCAGCGGTCACCCTTTCAATGGAGCGGCAGGACAAAAGCCTCATGATCGTCGTCGCCGACAACGGCCCCGGCATTCCCGAGGAGCAGCACGACCGCGTGACGGAGCGCTTCGTGCGCCTTGAGGAGAGCCGCACCCAGCCCGGCCTGGGCCTGGGTCTCAGCCTTGCCAAAGCGGTAATGAAATTGCACGGTGGCAGTCTCAGGCTCGAGGACAACAAACCCGGCCTTCGTGCGGTCCTGGCTTTCCCGGTGCCGGAGAATAATGGGTAGAACGGTTTAATTTTTGATGGAAACGCTGGCAGGGCAGAGGGGGCGCCTAGAACCAGCGTTTTCATTTAAAGTGAAATGCTCTAAATTAAAGGAGAGGCCGTTGGCCGCACGGGAGGAACTGTTTTTCGCACGGAAACTAAGACCGCTCATTCCCATTGATGCGGATAGAGCCGCCGGGTTCCTGGCCGATCTGCGCGAGAGCGCGGCTGGAGCCGACTGTACGAAACTCCTGAAGCAGATCGATGATCGGCCTTCGGCGGCCTTCCTCTCTGCCGTCCTCGACCTTTCCCCGTTCATCCGCGAGGTGCTGCTGCGCCGCCCGGCGATGCTTGAGGCGTTGTGCGAGGCTTCTCCCGAGGTGCGGCTGGAGAAGGTCATGGCCGATATATCGGCCTCATGGGAGGGGGGCGACGTCACGGAAAGCACCATCATGGCCGCACTTCGCCAGATGAAGCAGGAAGCCCATGTGCTGATCGCGCTGGCTGATCTTGCCGGGCTGTTCTCCACGGCCGAGACGACCGGCTGGCTGACACGTCTTGCCGAAGCCTGCATCAGGGCGGCGGTCTGTTTTCTGCTGCGTGATGCCGATGCCGGCGGCAAGATCAGTCTTCCTGATCCGACGAAACCCGAAACTGGCTGCGGCTGGATCGTGCTGGGCATGGGCAAGCTCGGCGCCTGTGAACTCAACTATTCCTCGGATATCGACCTGATCGTCTTCATTGACGAGAGGAGCAAGGCTATTGGCGACCCGCTCGATTGCGTCGAGATATTCTCGCGGCTGACGCGCCGGCTGGTTCGCATCCTCCAGGACCGCACCGCGGACGGCTATGTCTTCCGCGTCGATCTGAGATTGCGCCCGGATCCCGGATCGACCCCGCTTGCCATTCCGGTCGAGGCGGCGCTGCATTATTACGAAGGTCGCGGCCAGAACTGGGAGCGCGCCGCGATGATCAAGGCTCGTCCGGTGGCGGGCGACATCGAGGCCGGCCGCAAGGTGCTGGCGGAACTTGGCCCCTATGTCTGGCGCAAATATCTCGATTACGCGGCGATCGCCGACGTGCATTCGATCAAGCGCCAGATCCACGCCCATAAGGGGCTCGGCGATATCGCGGTGCGCGGTCACAACGTCAAGCTTGGTCGTGGCGGTATCCGCGAGATCGAGTTTTTCGTCCAGACGCAGCAATTGATCGCCGGCGGCCGCTTCCCCGAACTGCGCGGTTCTCAAACGGTGGCGATGCTGGGCAGGTTGGCGGAACGCGGCTGGATAACCCCGGATGCCCGCGATGCACTTGCCGAAAGATACGCCTTCCTGCGCGACATCGAGCACCGGATCCAGATGATCGCCGACGAGCAGACCCATGTGCTGCCCGAGGACGATGAAGGCTTCCTTCGCGTAGCGCGCATGATGGGATACGCTGGGGGGGATAATTTCTCGAAGGATTTCCTCTCGGCCCTCGCCACCGTCGAGGACCATTACGCCGCGCTGTTCGAGCAGGCGCCGGAGCTCGGTTCGGAGACCGGCAATCTGGTGTTCACGGGCGATGTCGATGATCCCGGCACGCTTGAAACCCTGGCCGCTCTCGGCTTCCAGCGCCCGAGCGATATCTGCCGCGTCATCCGCACCTGGCATTTCGGCCGCTATCGCGCCACGCGTTCGGCGGAAGCCCGCGAGCGCCTGACCGAGCTGACGCCGGCATTGCTCAAGGCCTTCGGCGAAACGCAGCGGGCGGACGAGGCGCTTCTGCGTTTCGACGAGCTGCTGAAGGGCTTGCCGGCGGGCATCCAGCTCTTCAGCCTGCTTCAGTCCAACCGGCCATTGCTGGGCCTTCTGGTGCTCATCATGAGCGCCGCGCCGCGTCTGGCCGATATCATCACCCGCAAGCCGCATGTCTTCGATGGCCTGCTCGATCCGGCCATCTTTGCCGAAATGCCGACCCGGACCTATCTCGAAGAACGGCTGGAGAGCTTCCTTGGCAATGGCGGCCTCTATGAGGAAACGCTTGACCGCCTGCGCATTTTCGCCGCCGAACATCGTTTCCTCATCGGCATCCGCCTGCTGACGGGCGCCATCGACGGGATGCGTGCGGGCAGGGCGTTTTCCGATCTCGCCGATCTGATGATCGGCAAGGCGCTCGCCGCCGTTCTGGAGGAGTTCAGCCGCCGTCACGGCACCGTCGCCGGCGGCAGGGTCGCCATCCTCGGCATGGGCAAGCTCGGCAGCCGGGAACTGACCGCCGGCTCCGATATCGACCTGATCCTTCTTTATGACCATGACGACGACGCGGAAGAGTCGGACGGCGAAAAGCCGCTGCCGTCCTCGCAATATTTTATCCGCATGACGCAGAGGCTGATCGCCGCCCTTTCCGCGCCGACGGCGGAAGGCGTGCTCTACGAGGTCGATTTGCGTCTGCGCCCGTCAGGCAACAAGGGGCCGGTGGCGACCCACATTGCTGCCTTCGGTAAATATCAGCGCACCGAAGCCTGGACCTGGGAGCACATGGCGCTGACGCGCGCGCGCCCAGTCGCAGGCGACGAGACGCTTCTGGCGCATATCGCATCGGAGATAGATGGCATCCTGGCCCTGCCGCGCGATCCGGCAAAGACCGCCGGGGATGTCGTGGAGATGCGCGCCTTGATCGAACAGGAAAAGCCGCCGCGCGACATCTGGGATATCAAGCTGACGCCGGGCGGGATTATCGATCTGGAATTCCTCGCGCAATTCGCCGCGCTGACCGGCAATGTCGAGACCAGGCACCGCTCGACAGCGACCGAGGATATCCTGGCCCGTCTCAAGCCGTCCTTCGCCGAGCCGTCGGTCTGCGACGAACTGGTCGATGCGCACCGGCTTTATACGCGTCTCAGCCAGACGATAAGGCTCTGCCTGATCGGCGAAGTGGAAAGCGACGATCTTCCGCCGGGTCTTTCCGATCTTCTGTGCCGCGCGGCTGAATTGCCTGATCTGAAACGCGTGGAAATCCATCTGGAGCAGGTTGCGAAAACCGTCCGCAAGCATTTCGACACGCTCATGCGCCAGGCGATGCGGAAGGCTCAATAAACGACGCTGAAATCACGCGGCTTTCGCTTCGACCGCATTGACCGGGATTCTGACTGAAACGATCGTGCCAACCCCTTCGGCGGAGCGGATTTTCAACGCGCCGCCGTGCAACGATACCAGGGAGCGCGAAATCGCCAGTCCCAGGCCGGAGCCGGCATGGGATTTGGTGAACTGGTTCTCGACCTGCTCAAAGGGCTGGCCAAGCTTTTTGAGCGCTGCCTTCGGGATGCCGCAGCCGGTGTCCTCGATGGTCAGGATCAGCGCGCCGGATGTCTTGCGTGCCCGCACCGAGATGCGGCCACCTTGGGAGGTGAATTTCACCGCGTTGGAAAGCAGATTGATCACCACCTGCTTGATCGCCCGGCGGTCGGCATTCAGCGTCATCGTCTCGGCGATCTTGGTCTGAACCTCGATCTTCTTCTCCAGCGCCTGCAGCGATATCACCCGCACGGTTTCCCGGATCAGCGGACAGAGGTCGATTTCTTCGCGATCGAGCGAGAAATGTCCCGCCTCGATCTTCGACATGTCGAGAATGTCGTTGATGACGTTGAGGAGATAGGCGCCGCTGGTGTGGATATCGCGCACATATTCGTCATAACGGTCCGAACCGAGCGGCCCGAATGTGGCCTGTTGCATCATCTCGGAAAAACCGATGATGGCGTTGAGCGGCGTGCGCAGCTCATGCGACATGTTGGCGAGGAACTCGGATTTCGCCCGGTTGGCGCCCTCGGCACGTTCCTTCTCCACGGCATATTTGCTGGCGAGCTCGGAGAGCTCGCGCACCCGGTCCTTTTCCGCCTTGCGGGCAAGGCTGAGGTCATGGATGGTCGCCATCAGGCGGCGCTCGCTGTCGACCAGCCGCTCCTGGTGCAGCTTGAGCTGGGTGATGTCGGTGCCGACGGAAACGAGACCGCCATCCTGCGTGCGGCGCTCATTGACCTGCAGCCAGCGCCCGTCCGCAAGCTGGCGCTCGAAGGTCTGCGCGCCGCTGCGATCGTTTTCATTGGCCATCCGCCTTTCGAACGAAACCGGCCGGATCAGCGGCTGGATTTCGTTCCGGGTTACGCCCGGCACAAGCGCGGCGGCGGGGAGCCCGGCATATTCGTTGAACTTGCTGTTGGACATGACGAGCCGATTGTTGGCGTCCCACAGCACGAAGGCTTCCGAGATATTCTCGATGGCTTCGCGGATGCGCATGTCGGCTTCGGCCGTCGCTTGAGCGAACCGGTGCTGCTCGCTGACATCGAAGGCGATGCCCACCAGATGCAGATCGCCCTCTTCGGCTATTTCGGCGCGCACCCGCATCCACACCCAGTAACCCTCGGCGTGGCGCATCCGGAATACCTTGTCGAGTTGCCTTATATCGCCGGCCACCGCCTGCGTGGCGATAGCGTAGAGGTCGCCGTCCTCGGGGTTGATGATCGCTGCTACGTCGCCAAAGGAAAGGATGGCGTCATGCGCCTCATAACCCAGCATCTCGTACATGGAGCGCGACCAGTACATGCGCCCGCGCGCCATGTCCCAGTCCCACAGGCCGCAACGCCCCCTGGCGAGCGCCATGTTGATGCGCCGCTGGATCTGGTCGGAAATCTGGTCGGCGTCCCTGGCCCGCGCCGCCTGACTGAAATAGGCGTAGAGGATAGCCATCATCACGCCTGCCGTGCCGGCAAAAAGCGTAACGTTGAGCGAGAGGATCCGGCGCCATTCCGCGTAAACCGTCGCGACCGGCTCGGCCGCGAAGACGGCGAGATTGCCCTTGGCCGTGCGATTGAGCGAGGCCAGCGCAAGCTCACCGTTGAGCTTGATCTGCATGACGCCCGCCCGCTCGCCGAAAAGGAACAGCGGTTGGCCGTCCCCGATGACGCTTTCGATGTTCTTGCCGCGCAGCGCGTCCATGCCGGATGAGGTGATCACGATGGAATTGCCGTCGGCCACGAGGATCTCGATAGCAGGGGAAATCAGTCCCCTGGACCGAAAATCCATGATGAGGTTCTGTAGTTCCATCGGCGTGAGGCCGCCGGCATTCTCCGCATCGTCGCGCGCATTGGCCATGCGGTCGATCATCGCCGAAATATGGCTGGTGGAAAGCGCCAGCGCCGAACGGGTGTTGCGTTCGATATCGTCCCGCCACGCCATCAGCGACAGCACGCGGGCGACGGCGAGGATGATCAGAAAAAGGATGATGAGTGTCGGGATCGAGCGGCGCAACCACGGCTCGAGCGTCAGGAGCTTTTGATAAGCGGGGCCGGCGAGCAGACCGGCATGACCGGAAACCCCGGCCTTCGACCTCCTCTTCTTGGAGGCGTAATACCTCGCCGTCGGCGCGTCATACGCGTCCGCATTTGCCATCCCGTGGCCCCTCTTGAATGTACTCTTTCCGGTGAAAGCGATTCGGGACGACACACATCCGAACCATGGCCAATGAATCAAAACTGATTCGGCCTGTCCAGTCTTTTCATTAAATTTTAATCAAAATGGAAAGTGATTCGCCGCAATTCGTCTTTTTCAGGGCGCGCCGCGAAAGTTTACGAGAGTTTCAGGTTCAAAGGCTGCGCCGACCTCGCCTTCCGGCTTGATTATACACAGCCCCGGCGTTGCAGAACGTCTACCCCAAAGTCCGCTCCACGATATCTTTCACATCAGTCGAAAGCTTCTCCGTGGCTGCGATCTGGGCAAGAGCCGCACGCGCATGTTCCCGGCGCCCCGCCTCCAGCGAGCGCCACGACCGCAGCGCCGTGAGGAGCCGCGCCGCAAGCTGCGGGTTTTCCCCGTCGATCTTCAGGATCGCATCGGCGAAGAAGCGATAGGCCGCGCCGTCCGCCCGATTGAAGCCGGTCTGGTTGGCGGTGGCGAAAGCGCCGATGAGCGCGCGGGCGCGGTTCGGATTGTCGAGCGAGAACAGCCTGTGCTGCATGAGCGCTTGCACAGTGTCGAGAGACTTAGGCCCCGGGCGCGTTGCCTGCACAATGAACCATTTGTCCATCACCAGCGGATCGCCGCCGAAGCGCTTTTCGAAAGCCGCCAGCGCCTCGGCCGCACTTTCGCTGTCGCCGAAACGGTGGACGAGCACGCCGAGCGCCGCCGCCCGGTCCGTCATGTTGTCCGCGGCGCGATATTGCGCCGCCGCGCGTGAAGGGCTTGCCTCCGCGACACTGAGATAATCGAGAAGGCTGTTACGCAATGCCCGGCGTCCCGCGCTTGCTGCATCCGGAGAAAATTCTCCCGTGTTGACCAGCGTGTCATAAAGCGCGGCGAACAACCCCGCATGGGTCTCGGCGATGGCCTTGATCAGCGCATCGCGGCTCGCCAGAACCGCGTCCGGATCGATATTGTTGCCGATCTCGCGGGCGATATCGCTTTCGCCGGGAAGCGTCAGGCAGAGCGCGCGAAACGCTGCGTCGAGCGTCTCGTCGGCCGTGATCCGGCCTACGAGATCCACTATATCGCTGTCGATAACAGGCATCTTGCCGCCGCGCACCCGTTTGACCCCTGCGATGAGCGTGCCCGTGAGAAGCTTGGTCAACGCCTGCCAGCGCCCGACCGGGTCGCTGTCGTTGAGCGCCAGGAACATCAGATCGTCACGGGGCAGTTCGCTTGCAAGCGTCACCGGCGCGGAGAACCCGCGCAGGAGCGAGGGAACGGGGCGTTCCGTGATGCCGGTGAAGCGCACCGTCTCCTTGCGTTGGCGCAGATGGATGACATCGGCGATCACTTCCGCCCCCGCCGTCGTTTCAGGCGCGATCTCCTTGCCGTCGGAGCCGATGAGGCCGAATTTGACGGGAATATGCATCGGCTTCTTGCGGCTCTGGCCTGGCGTCGCCTTCATCGATTGCTCGAGCTCGATGGTGAACGTCTTTTCCGCCGCGTCGTAATCATAGCTGACCGAGAGGTTCGGCGTGCCGGCCTGCTCGTACCAGAGCGCGAACTGGCTGAGATCGCGTCCTGACGCTTCCTCGAACACCCTGACGAAATCCTCGATGGTCGCCGCGTCCCCGTCATGACGCTCGAAATAGAGATCCATGCCTTTTCGGAAAAGATCAGGCCCGAGAATGGTGCGGATCATCCGAACGACCTCGGAACCCTTCTCATAGACAGTCGCCGTATAGAAATTGTTGATCTCCCGATATTGGCGCGGGCGCACGGGATGGGCAAGCGGCCCCGCATCCTCGGGGAACTGGTGCGCCTTGAGCGTCTTTACCTCGGCGATCCGCTTGACCGCGCGGGAGCGCTGGTCCGCTGAAAATTCATGGTCGCGGAAAACGGTCAGCCCTTCCTTCAGGCAGAGCTGGAACCAGTCGCGGCAGGTGATTCTGTTTCCCGTCCAGTTGTGGAAATATTCATGCGCGATGACCGCCTCGATACCGGCGTAATCCGCGTCCGTCGCCGTCTCGGCATCGGCCAGCACATATTTGTCGTTGAAGACGTTGAGCCCCTTGTTCTCCATCGCGCCCATGTTGAAGTCCGAGACGGCAACGACATTGAACACGTCAAGATCATACTCGCGCCCGAAGACATCCTCGTCCCATTTCATCGAGCGCTTCAGCGCGTCCATGGCATAGAGCGCACGGGGCTCCTTGCCGTGTTCGACATAAATGGCGAGATCGACCTTGCGGCCTGAGCGTGTGGTGAAGCTGTCGGCAATATGCCCGAGCGAGCCGGCAACCAGCGCAAAGAGATAGGACGGCTTGGGATGCGGATCGTCCCAGACGGCGAAATGCCTGCCGCCCGGCAAGTCGCCTGTCTCTACCGGATTGCCGTTGGAAAGCAGAACCGGCGCTTCGGCCTTCGAAGCCTCGATGCGCACCGTATAGACCGAAAGGACATCCGGGCGGTCGAGGAAATAAGTGATGCGGCGAAACCCTTCCGCCTCGCATTGCGTGCAATAGACGCCGCTGGAACGATAAAGCCCCATCAACTGTCGGTTGGTCATCGGATTGATCTCGGTGACGATCTCGACGGTGAAACGCTTCTCCTCGGGCAGTTGAGTGATTTCCAGCCTTTCCGGCGTTGCCTGATAGCCATTGTCGCCAAGGGCAACACCATTGACCGACAATGCGACCAGCTTCAGGTCGTCGCCGTCGAGCACCAGCGGCTGCGAAGCATCAGTGCCTTCGCGACGCTCGATCGACAGGACGGCACGCACGATCGTTTTTTCCGGATGGAGATCGAAGGCCAGCGAGGTCTGCGGGATCAAATAATCCGTCGGACGATAATCTTCGAGGCGGAAAAGCTGGCCGGTATCCGTGCGCATGTGTCGACTGGTTCCTCAATGAGCGGCAGTGCTCCCATTTTCCTATCGTTCTTTACCGGAGGGCACAACACCGGCTACTTTCCTGGCCAGTTTCCGACGCGCAATGCAGGATGAAAATCCCATTTATTGCACTGGCATTCCGGCGGAATGAGGCATATGGAAAGGTGGTCGCACCCGAGGGGAAGACCTGGGGGAGGAGCGGCCGCCGTAATTCATTCCCGAGGACTATCGCCTTGAACGCTCCCTCGCGTCCGGAGCCTGCTGAGATCAGTGCCGAACCCAAGGTCATGACGGGCATCGGTTTCAAGGTCGCATCGGTCTGCGTTTTCGTGGGCATGTCCAGCCTCCTCAAGGCATCGGAGGGCATACCTGTCGGCCAGCTCGTCTTTTTCCGGTCGTTCTTCGCGATTTTCCCCGTTCTGGTCTACCTCGCCTTCACGCATCAGCTCCAGGGCGTGTTCCACACCAAAGAGCGGCTGAGCCATGTCTGGCGCGGGCTGGTCGGCGTTTGCTCCATGGGGTTCACCTTTTACGCGCTGACCAAGCTTCCGCTTCCCGAAGCCATCGCGCTCAACTATGCCTCGCCGCTCTTCGTCGTGGTGTTCAGCGCAATCTTGCTGCACGAGACGGTGCGTGTCTATCGGTGGAGCGCTGTGGTGATCGGCCTCGTCGGCGTCGTGGTGATCCTTTGGCCGCGGCTGAGCATCTTCTCCAGCGGCCAGCTTGGTATCGATGAGGCGCTGGGCGCTGGCGCGGCGCTGGCCGGCGCCGGCATGAGCGCCATCGCCATGCTTCTCGTGCGCCGTCTCGTCCAGACCGAGCGCACGCCCACCATCGTCATCTATTTCTCGCTCACCTCGAGCATCATAGGGCTTTTGACCTTGCCTTTCGGCTGGGTGATGCCGACCCCGATGCAGGCCTTTATGCTAATCGCGGCCGGGTTCGCCGGCGGCATCGCGCAGATCTTCCTGACCCAATGCTACCGCTATGCCGAAATGTCGACCATCGCCCCATTCGAATATACCTCGATGCTGCTCGGCCTCGCCATCGGCTATCTCATCTTCGGCGAAGTTCCGACCTTGCAGATGATCATCGGCAGCACAATCGTCATCGGCGCCGGAATTTTCATCATCTATCGCGAGCATCAGCTTGCCGTCGCCGAACGCAACCGCCGGGCGTTGGCGCTGAGGGATTGACGCTTTAATCCTGAGCGGTCGCATCACTACGCGGGTTGAACTGCAGCGTTTCCGGCGTCTGCTGTTTTTCCGGACTGTGAAACTGGAATTCCGTCTTCTGGTCGGCCGCAATGGAGAGGCTGCGCCGCTGGATGCGCCAGAAGGCGTGCGCGCCATAGGCGGTGAAGCAGATCGCCATGGTGACGAAAAACCCCGATGGCCCGAAGGAATCCATCAGCCGTCCCGCGACCTGTGGCCCTGTCATGCTGCCGATGCCGTAGACGATCAGGAGGCCGCTCGATACCTCCACGAATTCGCTCGGATCGGCGGAATCATTCGCATGGGCGGTATTGAGGCTGTAGATCGGATAGAGCACCGATCCAAACAGGAACATCATGAGATAGACCGGCCATCCCGTTCCAGGATTGATGAAGACCATCGCCGAGGACAGCACGAGGCCGATGACCCCCGCCAGGACCATCACATAGCGCCGGTCGACGAAATCCGAGGCGCGGCCAAGCGGGTACTGGAAGATCGCGCCGCCGATCATGGCGGAGGCGAGCATCGTCGCGATGCCGAGCGTCGAAAGCCCGATCTCCTCGCCATAGACGGCGGCAAGGAAATTCCATGAACCTGCGATGATTCCGGCGATCAGCGAACCGACGACGGCCGCCGGCGAACGGCGGTAAAGCCCCTTGAGATCGAGCGAAACCTGCGTCAGCGGCTTGGGCGACTGGGCGTTGGAAAGAGCGGTCGGGATGAGCGCGCTGGCATAGATGAGCGCGCATATGATGAACAGCGTCTGCGTCGCTGGATTGCCGAAGGGCAGGATATATTGCCCGACAAGCAGCCCGACCATCGAGACAATCATATAGATCGAAAACACCATGCCGCGCGTCTCGTTGGTGACGCGCTCATGCAGCCAGCTCTCGACGATCATGTAGCCGCCGGCGAGCGAAAAGCCGGCGATCGCCCGGAACATCATCCAGGCAACGGGCTGCGTCACCAGCGAATGCAGCAGCAGCGACATGCTGAGCAATGTCAAAAGCACTGAGAACACCCGGACATGGCCAACCCGCAGCACCAGCCGGGGAACGACGAGGCAGCCCGCGGTGAAGGCCAGCGCATAGGTGGTGCCGATCCAGCCGATGGTCGTCGGCGTCCATCCTTCGAGCCCGGCGCGCAACGGCAGGAGAATACCGGCAAGCCCGCCGGCCACCAGCATCAGAAACGTGCTGAACAGCAGCGCGGCGATCGACAGGAGATGGCCAGCCATGGAAGCCCTCGAATATTAAAAATTGAGAATAGAGGAAGAAATCGCCGGCTGCGCGAGAAATTGCGACGCGGGCGGTAGTTCAATTCCGACATGTGGTTAGCCATCGCCTGTGACGAATGAATGTCGGGAACGAGAGATAGCGGCAGTGGCATCGTTGAGGCATGGATCCCAGTGCTTGTCAGCGGGATCCATGCCTCAACCTCTCCATCGCATTAACGGGGCAGAACTGGTCGGCTTACCCGAGTTCCCGCAGCTTCATCTTGACTGCGAGAAAATCGCGCCAGGCGAAGCGCTTTTGCGCCGGGCTCCGAAGCAGATAGGCCGGGTGCAGCGTCGGCATCACCGGGATGACCTTGCCCGACGGCGTCGAGTGCGCTTTCCAATTGCCGCGCAGCCGCAGAATGCCTTCCTGCGCGCCGGTCAGCGCCTTGGCAGCGGGGCCGCCGAGCGCCACCAGCACTTTCGGATCGGCAAGCTCGATCTGGCGCTCGATGAACGGGCGGCAGAGTTCCGTTTCGAGCGGCGTCGGCGTCCGGTTGCCGGGAGGGCGCCAGGGAATGGTATTGGCGATATAGACGTTTTGCCGCTCCAGCCCGATGGCGGCGAGCATCCGGTTCAGAAGCTGGCCCGAACGCCCGACGAAGGGGAGCCCCTCGATGTCCTCGTCCCGCCCCGGCGCTTCCCCGATGAACATGATGTCGGACAAGGGATCGCCATCGGAAAAGCACATATTCTTGGCGGTGAATTTCAGATTGCAGCCGTCGAAGGCGGCCAGCCGCTCGCGCAGTTCATCGAGGGTGGCAGCTGTCCCGGCGGCTTCACGCGCAATCGCCACCTGCGCCTCGTCGGGCACGACGGAGCGTGACGTGGCGGCGACAGGAGTGGGCGGCGCGGGCCGGGACGCTGCAGGCGGGGCAGGGGAGGGTGATGGCGATGCAGGCGGCTGAGCCGTGTCGGCGGATGGCCGCGCCGCCGCCTTCGGTTTCGCCGCTTCGGCAAAGCGATCGACCGGATCGTCGGACAGGGCACTGTCCACGCCCGCCTCCGCATAAAAGCGGAGCAGCCCTTCCACATCCATCGGTTCCTGCTGCTTTCCCATGGCGAATGACATCTCCATGCTGTGAGGTGGCAAATTGCGCCGGCTATTGCAAGGGGCAGGCGCAGGCGAGGCGAGGAGAGGTCAGAATAGAACCGAAAATCGCCTCAATATTGACGTTTACGTCAAGGTAAAATACTGAGGGAGCGGATGTCGTAACAACCCGGACAATTGGCCGCATATGACCCGATGCGCAACTCTGTAACAGGATAGGCTGAGGCTGTCACGAAAGTCGACCGAGGGAACAGGTTGCCCGGGAAGCTATCACGGAGGATATGAAATGAGCGAGGCGAACGAGCTTCCTGAACGCGAATCGATAGAATTCGATGTGGTCATCGTCGGAGCCGGGCCTGCCGGTCTTTCGGCGGCGATCCGTTTGAAGCAGATCAATCCCGATCTTTCGGTCGTGGTCCTGGAGAAGGGCGGCGAGGTTGGCGCGCATATTCTTTCCGGCGCCGTGGTCGATCCGATCGGCATAGACAAGCTCATTCCCGATTGGCGCGAAGACAGCGACCATCCGTTCAAGACGCCGGTCAAGGACGATCATTTCCTGGTGCTCGGCCCTGCCGGATCTGTGCGCCTGCCGAATTTCCTGATGCCGCCGCTGATGAACAATCATGGCAATTACATCGTCTCGCTCGGCAATGTCTGCCGCTGGCTCGGCGCGAAGGCGGAAGCGCTCGGCGTAGAGATCTATCCGGGCTTTGCCGCCACCGAAGTGCTCTATGACGACAATGGCGCGGTGATCGGCGTGGCCACCGGCGACATGGGTATCGAGCGGAACGGCGAGCCGGGCCCCGCCTATACGCGCGGCATGGCGCTGCTCGGCAAGTATGTGCTGATCGGCGAAGGCGTGCGCGGATCGCTTGCCAAGCAGCTGATCGCCAAGTTCAAGCTGGACGAGGGCAAGGAGCCGGCCAAGTTCGGCATCGGGCTGAAGGAACTCTGGCAGGTCGATCCCTCGAAGCACAAAGCGGGGCTGGTGCAGCATTCCTTCGGCTGGCCGCTCGACATGAAGACGGGCGGCGGCTCGTTTCTCTATCATCTCGAGGATAATCTCGTCGCCGTCGGCTTCGTCGTTCACTTGAACTACAAGAACCCCTATCTCTCGCCCTTCGAGGAATTCCAGCGCTTCAAGACGCATCCGGCGATCCGCGATACGTTCGAGGGCGGCAAGCGGCTTTCCTATGGCGCGCGCGCCATCACCGAAGGCGGCTGGCAGTCGGTGCCGAAGCTCACTTTCCCCGGCGGGGCGCTGATGGGCTGCTCGGCCGGCTTCGTCAACGTGCCCCGCATCAAGGGCAGCCACAATGCGGTTCTGTCGGGAATGCAGGCGGCCGAACATGTCGCCGAGGCGATCGCCGCTGGGCGCGCCCATGACGAGATTTCCGCCTATGAGGATGCATGGCGCGGCAGCGACATCGGCAAGGATCTGAAGCGGGTACGCAACGTCAAGCCGCTCTGGTCGAAGCTCGGCACGATCATAGGCGTCTCGCTCGGCGGCCTCGACATGTGGATCAACACGCTGACCGGCGGATGGTCGCCCTTCGGCACGCTGAAGCACGGCAAGCCCGACTACAAGACGCTGGAACCAGCCGCCGAGGCGCGGAAGATAGACTATCCCAAGCCCGACGGTGTTTTGACCTTCGACCGCCTGTCCTCGGTCTTCCTGTCCAACACCAACCATGAGGAGGACCAGCCGGTCCATCTCCAGGTGAAGAACATGGAGCTCCAGAGGACTTCGGAACTCGACGTCTATGCCGGTCCCTCACAGCGTTATTGCCCGGCGGGCGTCTATGAATGGGTGAAGCAGGACGGCAAGGACGTCTTCGTCATCAACGCGCAGAACTGCGTGCACTGCAAGACCTGCGATATCAAGGACCCCAACCAGAATATCAACTGGGTGCCGCCGCAGGGAGGCGAAGGGCCGGTTTATGTGAATATGTAGGTGGAAGCGGTCTAATTTCTGAGCGCTTCACACCCCCCCTCTGGGCTGCCGCCCATCTCCCCCACAAGGGGGAGATTATCCTGTCATAGACGTTCGGCACCCATCACAGACGTTGAAGGAAGAACTCCAAGGGGCAGGGTCAGCCAATCTCCCCCTTGTGGGGGATGCCCGGCGGGGCAGAGGGAGGTGATTGCACGGTCGACCTCAAACAGCCCTCAATTCATCACCGTCCGCGTCCCGTCATCTTTTTCCCTCGCCGGCTGCGGCACGGAAAAATCGAGCCTGACCGGAAGATGGTCGGAGCCGACGGGAGCAAGCGTGGCGATGTTTGCTATATCGATGCCGCTGCTTGCAAGCACCTGGTCGATAGGCAGGCCGATATGGCGGATGAGACCAGCGGGCAGTGCCCAATGAAGCCAGCTTGGCCCGATTTCTGAGATATGGCGTGTTCCGGAGGCCGCCTCGATCTGCCTTACCGCATGGCTCCATGGCGCGGCGTTGAAATCGCCCGCTATCAGCAGGGGATTTTCCAGCCGCGCCAGATGCGGCAGCACAAGACCGATCTGCTTTGGTTGTTTGAACGGCCATGGCCATGACAGGTGCAGTGCGACAATGGAAACCGGCGCGCCGCCGAGATCGAAACGCGCAAAGGCCATGATTCCATCGGCGGCGCATCCCGATTGGCTGCCTTCCGCAAAAGGACGGCGCGAGAAAATGTCCACGCCCCATGCGTAAGGCGACTTCCTGCAGTGCTGGCGGTAGGGATAGCTTGCCTCCAACAGTTTCAACCTGGGTTCCCATTCCGCGGAGACTTCCTGCAAGGTGATGATGTCGGGCTTCTCGCGCGCCACCAGACGCAAGACCTCGGCCGGATCGGGATTGTTGTAACGCAGATTGAGCTGCAGCAGACTGTAGCGCGTCTGCCCGTTTGTGGCCGCCCGGGCGCTCGCAGCGCCCGACAAAAACCCCTGCGTCACGCCGAGCGTCGTCGCAAAGGCGCTCACGGCGAGAAGCAGGATCATCGCCGCCTCGCGCCACATGGCGGTAAAGAAGAGCGGTAGGGCGGCGATGCCCATCAGCACCGCGATATGCGCGCGCAAATGGGCGAAGGAATCGAAGGCCGGATGCAACCCGCCGAGAAAACCCAGCACCAGCGGCACCGAAAGCGCGACCGCTGCCGCCATAAGCAGCCAGGTTAAGGGGGAGGGTTTTTTCCTGTCGGTCATAGAGAGCAATAAGAATGTGATTGCGGCTCGATCATGGCGCTCCAGGGGGCGTTGAGATTGAGGTCACGGCGAGGCGAGAATGTCATTTGCAGCCCACCATCCCCTGAATAATCGATGCCCCCTACTGGAACGCCGTTTCAAAGAAGCTTCTAAGCTTGCGCGAATGCAGCCGCTCCGGCGGCATGGCTCTGAGCTTCTCCAATGCGCGGATGCCGATGCGCAAATGCTGCGCGACCTGGCGCTTGTAGAACTCCGTCGCCATCCCCGGCAGCTTCAATTCTCCATGCAGCGGCTTGTCGGAGACGCAGAGCAGCGTGCCATAGGGCACCCGGAAGCGAAAGCCATTGGCGGCGATGGTGGCCGATTCCATGTCGAGCGCCACGGCGCGCGATTGCGACAGGCGCTGCACCGGGCCGCGCTGGTCGCGCAATTCCCAATTGCGGTTGTCGATGGTCGCGACCGTGCCGGTACGCATGATCCGTTTCAGATCATAGCCTTCGAGGCCGGTGATTTCCTCCACCGCTTCCTCCAGCGCCACCTGCACCTCGGCAAGCGCGGGCACAGGCACCCAGATCGGCAGATCGTCGTCCAGCACATGGTCCTCCCGCACATAGGCATGCGCCAGCACATAGTCGCCCAGCGCCTGGCTGTTGCGCAGCCCGGCGCAATGGCCGAGCATCAGCCAGGCATGCGGCCGCAACACGGCGATATGGTCGGTGATCGTCTTGGCATTGGACGGGCCGACGCCGATATTGACCATGGTGATGCCCGACTGGTCGCTACGCGCCAGATGATAGGCCGGCATCTGCGGCAGGCGCTGCAGCGGCAAGCCGATCGAGGGCGCATCGTCGCCGGCAAGGGTGGTCAGATTGCCGGGCTCAACGAACTTCTCATATCCGCCGCCGCCCTGCGCCATCAATTCGCGCGCATAGGCGCAGAACTCGTCGATGTAGAACTGGTAGTTGGTGAAGAGAACGAAATTCTGGAACTGCGCCGGGCTCGTCGCCGTGTAATGCGAAAGCCGGTGCAGCGAATAATCGACGCGCTGGCCGGTGAAGGGCGAAAGCGGCATGGCCTCGCCGGGGGCCAGTTCATAATCGCCATTGACGATGCGGTCGTCCGTCGCCGCCAGATCGGGCACGTCGAAGATATCGCGCAAGGGCCGGGAAAAAGCATCGGCGACCGATGCCTCGACATGGGTTCCCTCGAGAAAGGCGAAATGGATGGGGATCGGAACGAGCGATTCCTGCACCGTGATCGGGACGCCGTGATTGCGGATCAGGAGCTTGATCTGCTCATGCAAATAATTGTCGAAGAGGTCCGGGCGGGTGATCGTCGTCGAATATCCGCCGGGTGCGGAGACATGGCCGAAGGCCAGGCGGGAATCCACATGGGCGAAGCTCGATGTCGAGAGGCGCAGTTCGGGATAATAGGCGCGGAAGCGCTCCGCGCCGATCTCCTGCCGGGCCACCTTGTCGAATGCATCACGCAGGAAGGCGGTATTGCGCTCATAGAGCGCGCGCAGGGCATCGACCGCCGCGCGGGCATCGGTGAATGGCTTGGGCTCCTGATGAGGCGGTGTATGAATGCCGGAATGATAAGGTTTGTCGATTCGATTTTCCATGGCCTATTATAGGGAAGAGTTCGTGTCAGAAAAGCCAGTGCACGCATCCTAAATCGTCACCGATTTGGGGCAAACCATCCAGGCCCTAACCCACACGCTGCAAGCTGACAAAGAGCACCAGGCCGACGCCGTTGATGCCGGGCGCCTTGACCGCCTGGACGGCGGTAAAAAGGCCGATCGGGCCGATGATGACGGCGGTGAACAGCGCCATGCGCAGTAAGAGCGCCGCTGTGTCGCGGGTTCGGGCGATCATTGGGCCGCCTCCGAAGTCGTCGCCAGAGAAACATTGATGATCGGCTTCTGCGCATTGGCCTTGCGAACTTCATGAATGATGCCGCCCACGAGAAAGGCAAGGCCCATGAGGAAAAGGCTGACAATGGTGGCGCGGCGCAGAAGCATGGATCATTCCCCCGTTGTGGATGATCGAGAGGTACCAGACCCAGGCTGAATGCTTGCTGAGAGCGTCATTCATCCGCCGTTCAAACACATTGACGTGAAGTTAAGCGGGAACGGGGAGCTAATCTGCCCTCTGCACTTGCGATCGGTCGCGTCGCTTATAATTGTTGGAATCAATATATGGCTGCCCATTTCAGGAGATTCGCATGACGAAGCCGATCGAACTCTATTATTGGCCCACGCCCAATGGCTGGAAAATCAGCATCATGCTCGAGGAACTGGGCGTTCCCTACGAGGTCAAGTACATCAATATCGGCAAGGGCGAGCAGTTCGAGCCGTCATTCCTGAAGATCGCCCCGAACAACCGCATGCCCGCCATCATCGATCCGGAAGGACCGGGTGGCGAGCCGATCTCCGTCTTCGAATCCGGCGCCATCCTGCAATATCTCGGGCGCAAGTTCGGCAAGTTCTATCCGGCCGACGAACGCAAGCGTGTTGCCGTCGAGGAATGGCTGATGTGGCAGATGGGTGGACTTGGACCGATGTCAGGTCAGGCGGGGCATTTCCGCATGTATGCGCCGGAAAAGGTGCCCTACGGCATCGAGCGCTACACCAATGAGGTCAATCGCCTCTACGGCGTAATGAATCGCCGCCTGGAGGGCCGTGATTTCCTGGCCGATGAGTATTCTATCGCCGATATCGCCTGCATCGGCTGGGTCAGCGCCTACAAGAACTATGAACAGAAGCTCGAGGATTTTCCGAACCTGAAGCGCTGGTTCGAGACGCTCACCGCGCGCCCCGCCGTCAAGCGCGGCTTGGAACTGGGCAAGGAAGAGCGCGAGAGGTCCAACCTGGCGACCGACAAGGAAGCGCAGAAGGTTCTGTTCGGCCAGAAGGCCCGGTAGCCGAAAAACCGACGGATGGCATCGGAGGGTTATGCCTGCGGCATGGCCCCTCTCTTGCGATCTCCAGACACCCGGCCTCCGCTGTGCTTCAGCCGGAATGTCGAGATCGCTTTCCCTCCTTTGCGGGGAGAAAGCAAACTCCCGGGCTTGGGCTAGCCCGATCTCGGGAATTTACAAGAGAGGGGAAGGACATGGCCCCCGTCATGTCCTTATTGCCGAGCCAAATTCTCGCTCTTGCAGATCAGGCCGCCCATGACGCAGCCGGCGAGCGCCAGTGTGCCGCCCTTGACGCTGGCCTTGCCCGAATAGGTCTTGCCCTCGTCGAGCTTGTTGACCTTGCCCTTGTACGAGCCGCCCTTGCCGGACATCGAGCCGATGGACTTGCCTTTGTACTGGCCCGTCATCACCGTCCCGCAAAAGGTGTCGGTGCCGCAGGACTCATATTTGATGATGGTGCCGTTGGAGCGTTTCCACGAGCCGATGATCGGCTCCTCGGCAAGCGCCGGGCCGGCGGCGAGCGTCAATATGGCGGTGGCAAACAATATTCTGCGGATCATCTGGTTCCTCCCGATCAAGGGTGTTGGCCCGGCAGCTTCTCCATCTGCGCGTCAGCCTCCCTTACGCATACGTAAAGGTAAACGAAACATCGGGCGAACGGAAGCCGTCCGCAGCCTTCAGCGAAGATTTTTCAAAGAACAATAAATCCAGGGCCGCGATGCCAACCGAATCCTTGGTTAGCAGCAGGTTGATTTCGCACGGGCGAATTTTAGACGAATTTTTGTCAAAATCCCGCAAAACGGGGATTCCCATGTTTAACGGAATACGAAGTTTACCTGCCGTTCGGATTTTGTTTGGCCCGCATTAATCATGCAGCTTAACGACCGTTTCAAGCCTGTCTGGCAATCTCGAAAGCATCGGAAGAACACCGGGCGGCAACCAAATAAGCCAATGAAAACCGGATGTTCCTGCAACAGGGTTAGGGACTTGAGCAATGGCACGATTTGAATTGCATAGCGCAGAACTCGGCACCATGGGCGCATCCGCACAGGCCGATATCCTCTTCGAAATGGGCATGATGTACGCCACCGGCCGCGACTGCGATGTCGATGTCGTTGCTGCCCATAAATGGTTCAACATCGCTGCCATCAAGGGCGACGAACGCGCCGCAACACTGCGCGCCGAACTGGCCGCCGGCATGAGCAAGGCGGAACTTGCCCACGCATTGCGCGCCGCTCGCGATTGGATGACGACGCACTAGGATAAAAGGACGAGGTTTTCTGGGAAAACAACCGGAAAACCGCGGGAAAAAGACAGGAACAGCGAAAAATAACAGGGTTTTCGCGAAGCGCCGCGACCGGTAAACATATACCGGCGCGGCCGTTTCTGTTTTATCGATCCGTCACGAATTTCCGTCCTGCGCGAAACGCACCAGCGTCATGCCCTCGCGCACCTGCTCGCCCTCGGCCACGATCTCTTCCACGGTCCCGTCATGCGGCGCGGCAATCGCGTGTTCCATCTTCATGGCTTCCAGAACGAGCAGCGGCTGCCCCTTCTTCACCGCATCCCCGACCGATACGCGCACCTGCTTGACTGAACCGGGCATCGGCGCGGTCAGCCTTTCGCCGGGCAGCGCCTCGGTCTCTGCCCGTTCCAGCGGGTCCGGAACCGCAAAATGAAATGCCGCCCCATCGGCAAAGAGCGTGACGCCTTCAGCCGTCCGCGCCGCCGTGGCGCGCAGGAAGATGCCGGGCCCGGTCAGGAGCAGGCCACGCCCTTCGCGCCGCAGCCGCACCGCGAGGGATTGCTCGTCCGCCGACAATGTAAACCGCTCCGGCCCGTCGATGGCGACCGCAAGGCGCTCCACGGCCTCGTCCCGGCCAAGCCGCACGGGATAGGCCAGCGCCTCGAAATGGCTGTAACCGGCAATCGCGCCCCAGGGATCATCCGACGCCGCGCGATCGAGAAGCCCGCTTGCGACCAGCGCCGCCAGTTCCCTCGTGCCTCGCGGCATTTCCGCAGGCGCGGTGAGCGCGTCGATATCCCTCTCGATCAGGCCCGTATCGACATCGCCGGCCGCGAAGCCCTCATGCTCGCTCAGCTTGGCGAGGAAGGCCGCATTGGTCACCGAGCCCGCGATTTCCGTCTCGCGCAATGCAGCTCCAAGTGCGGCGAGCGCAGTGCTGCGGCTTTTGCCATGGACAATGATCTTGGCGATCATCGGATCGTAGAACGGCGCGATCGCGTCACCCTCGCGCACGCCGGCATCGACGCGCAGCGTCGCATCGCCCGCGGCTTTCTCGGCAAAGCGCAGATGCGACAGCGTGCCGATGGCGGGCAGGAAGCCCCGCGCCGGGTCCTCCGCATAAAGCCGCGCCTCGAAGGCATGGCCGGAAAGCGCGATATCGGCCTGCTTCAACGGCAATGGTTCTCCCGCCGCCACGCGCAACTGCCATTCGACCAGATCGAGCCCCGTGACCATCTCCGTCACGGGATGCTCCACCTGCAGCCGCGTATTCATCTCCATGAACCAGAACGCATCGGGCTTAAGGCCGTCCGACACATCGGCAATGAACTCCACAGTACCCGCGCCGCGATAGGCGATGGCCTTCGCCGCCTTCACCGCCGCTTGCGTCATGGCCGCGCGCATGGCGTCCGTCATCCCGGGGGCAGGGGCCTCCTCGATCACCTTCTGGTGCCGCCGCTGCAGGGAGCAGTCGCGCTCGAAGAGATGCACAGCATTCCCATGCGCATCGCCAAACACCTGCACCTCGATATGCCGGGGGCGGGCGATATATTTCTCCACCAGCACCTTGTCGTCGCCGAAGGCGCTTTTTGCCTCGCGCCGCGCGCTGGCCAGCGCCTCGGCGAAATCGTCGGGGTGATCGACCCGCCGCATGCCCTTGCCGCCGCCGCCGGCCCTGGCCTTGATCAGCACGGGATAGCCGATCTCGCGCGCCTTGGTGGCGAGCACCACCAGATCCTGCGCCTCGCCATGATAGCCGGGGACAACGGGCACTCCCGCCTTCTCCATCAGCCGCTTGGCCGCATCCTTCAGGCCCATGGCGCGGATCGACGCCGCCGACGGGCCGATGAAGACGAGGCCGGCGCGCTCCACCGCCTCGACGAAATCCGGGTTCTCCGAGAGAAAACCGTAGCCGGGGTGGATCGCCTCGGCGCCCGCCGCCTTCGCCGCCTTGATGATGCGCGAGGCCTTGAGATAGCTCTCGGCGGCAGGCGAGGGGCCGATATGCACCGCCTCGTCGGCGAGCTCGACATGCAGCGCGTCCGCATCCGCATCCGAATAGACGGCGACGGTGCCTATCCCCAGCCGCCGCGCCGTGCGGATGATGCGAACTGCGATCTCGCCGCGATTGGCGATGAGGATTCTGGAGAACATGCTGGCTCCTTAAGTCTTCCGGCCGTCGATGCCGGTTGGAATATTGGCGAGGAAAGTCCGCACCTCGGCAGGGCTGCGCAGATGGAACACACTGAGATGCGGCGGCGCCGAGCGGATCAGCTGTAGCGCCTTTATTCTGCCGCCGCGCCTATATCCGGCAACCCATTTGATGAAATCCCAGTCGAAGCGTTCCGGGCAGCCATCGGCCATGTCCGGCCGCGTGCGCCCGTGATGACGCAACACCCTCAAGACCACCCGCCAGAGACGGCGCACAGTGCCGATATCGAGGAAGACAAGCGTATCGGCGCGGGCAAGCCGCTCCGGCATCGTCGCCGTATTGTTGCCTTCGAACACCCATTCCTCGCCCTTGGCGGCCTGAAGCGCGAGTGTCCTCGTTTCGTCGGGCGCGCGCTGCACCCAGCCCGGCTTCCAGAACATCGGATCGATATGGATGACCGGCAGCCCGGTCCTGTCGCCGATCTGCCGCGCGAGCGTCGATTTGCCCGAGCCCGCGCCGCCGATGATCATCACGCGTTTCATTAAGTCTCTTTGGATAGGGGCCGCCTCTTTGGAAAAGGATAAAATCGCTTTCCCTCCCGCGAAGGAGGGAAAGCAACCACTCAACGCTTCGGCGAGACGAGTGAGAACAGCGCGCCCTGCGGGTCCACGCAGCCGGCAACCCAGGAGCCGCCGGGCACTTCCATCGGATCCATGACCACTTTGCCCCTGTTCTCTTTCACCCGGTCGAGCGCCGCATCGAGCCCGTCCACGTTGAAATAGAACTGCCACATCGGCACGGGCACATTCTCCGGCTTGGTCATCACCGCGCCGCGCATCTGTCCGTCAATCGCGAAGAGCTGGTAGACGCCCATCGGACCCATGTCCATGGCTTGGTCCTTGGTCCAGCCGAATTGGCTGGAATAGAAATCGAAGGCGCTTGGCCCGTCTCCGGCATAGAGCTCGTTCCAGCCGACCGTGCCCGGCGTGCTCTCAGGCAGCGGCGGCGGGCCTTCCATGCTGGGCGCCATCAGCATGAACATCGCGCCCTGCGGGTCGGCGACGACGGAAAAGCGGCCGACTTCGGGAATATCGGCCGGCTCGCGGTAAACCTTGCCGCCCGCCTTGCGCAGGCTTTCGGTCGCGGCGTCGACATCTTCCGCATGGATATAGGCAAGCCACATCGGCCGTGCGCCCATGGCCTTCGCCTCTTCGGGGATCGTCATCAGCCCGGCAACGCCGGTTTCCCCGGCCTTGACGATGGTATAGGGCATCTCCCCCGGCCAGTTCTCGGCATTCCAGCCAATCACCTCCTTGTAGAAGGCCTCGGCGCCCGCGAGATCCGACGTCATCAGCTCATACCAGATGAAATTCGATTGCTTGGGCATTTCGCACTCTCCCTTGTCCTTGCTTCGGTTCACGGCTGCACACCGCGCTCGGCCATTATTCACCAGCAATATCACATCAGGAACACACCCACCTCTTCTCTCCTGACAGAAAGGAAGCAAGCGCCCCGGAGAAGCGAAGTCAAGTCTCTGCGATCCCGGGAGAAGCAATTGAACCGCCAGCCCCTTTCCTCTAGCGTCCCGCACGAAGCAGGGCCGCACGAAGCAGGAGAGACGGCGCAATGAAGGCAGGCTTGTATATTCTGGGATTGGCGTTCTGCCTCGGCATGGCATCGGCAGGGGCGGCGGCCAAGGCAGCGGCCAAGGCAGCGGAATGGAAACCGACCGAAAAGATCGAGAATTACAAAATCTCCGGCAGGACCGGCATCGACCTCTATCGCTCGATCGGGGAAAACGGCCCCAAGGTCAGCCTCGGCCGCACCATCGCCTACACCACATTCGACCTCAAATGGTCGCGCAAATATGTCCCCGAAGGCACCACCTGCCGCCTGGCCTCCGCCCGCCCGCACCTCATCATCATCTACAAGCTGCCGAAACCCTCAACCCCGCTGCCGCCCGAGACGCAAAGGCTCTGGAACATTTTCATCGCCGGCATCACCGCCCATGAGCGCGTGCACGGCGAGATGATCCTCGACCTGGTAAAAAAGATCGAAGCCACCTCCATCGGCTTGACAATGGCCGACGACCCCGGCTGCCAGAAAATCCGCCAGGAACTCACCACCCGACTGGCTGCACTGTCAGAGGAACAGCGCAGGAAGAGCCGCGAGTTCGACAAGGTGGAGATGAGCGACGGGGGGAATGTGCATCGGTTGATATTGGGGTTGGTGAATGGGGGGTAGGGGAGGTTGGATGGAATGGGGAGCAAATGATGTTAGTTTGCGCCGAGAGCGGCCATTTGACCGTGTATTGGAACGGGACCAGAATGGGGCCGCAACCGGACTTTCGGCCTTTGGCTTCGAAGATGGCGGAAGCGGTCGTTTATGCCCGTTTACGAGCGACACGACAATTGCCTTGGTAGGCCCGGAGGGAGCGCCCACCATCGCTTAAAAGCCTTAGAAATTGGGCTTTCAGGGGCGGCTAGGGGGCACGATGTCCCCCTCTTGTGTCTCTTCATTGCACAAGCAGCGAAAGCTTGCAACAGTGGCGCGTACCGATATTACGCTTAGTGCTGGTTATCGGTGAAGAAGGGACCATCTATGACACCTGCTGCCCTAACCTGTATACTCTGCAAAGAAGCGATTGGCGCTGAGACAAAGCCAGAGCATATTCTCTTGAACGCTCTAGGCGGGCGGATGACTGTTCGAACAGTTCTGTGCTCCACCTGCAATCACAGAGCAGGCATCGGTCCAGACAACAACCTTGCTGAAAGCGTATCTTTTATCAGGAACGTTTGCGGTTTTGCTGCCGGTGATGGTGACAGTCCTCCAGCGATATTGGGCTTGCAGACCGATGGACAACGCTTCGACATCCTTCCGGGCATGGATGTGCGGATGAGACCTGAGAATCCGCTTCAAATTACCGTCACTGATGATCTCATAGATGTCGAGATCAGCGTATACTCTGACGCACAAGCTGAGAAGATGGCTGAGGGAGCAGCGAAAAGTATTGCGAAAAAGGCTGGGAAGGATACGGCTGAAGTTGTGGCTATCATCAAAGCAGAAATATTGAAAGATCAAAAGTCTAGCATTGTACCAGCGCCGTCTATTTCCCGGCAGTTGGCTTTCGGTACAGGGCGATCTCAGCAGGCGATGGCAAAGGCTTGCCTTGTCCTATTGACAAAACGATTGGGCAACTCTGAGGTGTTGGACCCGCGGTACGATGACGCGCGTGCGTTTGTGTTTACTGACGCTGACGAAAAAATCAAACCAGCTTTAGTAACGTTAGATACGCGCATCCTTCCGAAACTAGAGCAAAAATTCGGATCGAACCCTAACCTGATTTGGGTAGGTAGCGATACTAATGGAGCAGTATTCGGTTACTATCGGCTCTACGGTGCTATAGGCTGGAAGTTTAAACTTTGTGACGCGGGCGCACCCGCTTCCATATTCGCTTGTCTCGTATCAAACCCGTTCCATAATGCAACTTGGGAATACTACGAGGACGGACAGTCTCCTCTTCCTTGTCAGTGGGTGCTGGAAGAGTGGGAGCCGTTCCCTCCGAACCACGAGGCGGTTACATTAGCTTTAGCGCCGCTTATGGAATTCGCCCGCTCACAGTCTCAGCTATCAGCGTCAAAACGATGGGTTGAGGAGGCGTTTATTGCGGCAGGTTTAAGTGAGGGAGACATGATCGCTGAGGAGCACGTGCAGGCTATTACTGCTTATTTGACGCCGAGAATGTTAGCTACTCTGTTACGAAAACCAATTCCTGTCGAAGACTGATTGTTTCTAGTAACGGCGGTAGAAATGAGTATCGCCCATTCCGCGCGCGAGGTAAAGATGCAACGCTCGTGGAGTAAAATCAACGTCAGTAACCGTGATCTACCGTTTCAGGGCGTTGCGGTGATTCCCCATTGGCTCAACTGGCTTAGTGCAATGACGGATGTAACCCCAATCACCATGAAGATAACTCTCTTCGTGAATGCAAGCGGTGGCGCAATGCCTACTACCATCAAACCACAGGCGATGGCGCAGAGGGCTGCAATGACAGTGGACGCGGTTTCGGAAACGTTCGGCGGCGAAATCTCGTGTGCAGAGTAGCCAAAGACGAAGCTAAAGCCAATCATGCTGGCTGCTACTACGATTGAGGTCCAGATTGGCCATCCCCGCAAGCCTATAATTATAGCCCCACAGTACAACACATAGCAGACCGCGATGAACGTGTACGGAAATCGAAGGTATAGGTCTGCTGCGGCAGGCACGAAGGCGGGCAGGGATATTAGCACACCCTGCAAGAGATAGAGCATAGTGCCAAGCAGTACACGGGCATTAAAAATGTTGGTCCAGCGAATCGGCCAAGCCTCTGCTGCTGGTTTCTTGAACTCGTTTTCGATCCTCGATCCTAATGCAATGAAACTTACAAAAAGCGCCATAGCAATCATTGACGTGGCGACGACTGAAACCCTGATACCGAAAAGCTCGATTAAGCCGGATACGATTGGCGTTACTAGCTCACGCCATTTTAGGATAAGCCAATCGGCCCACTTTGCGAGATCAAGAATGTCCTGCAGGTTGGAAAGCAGTGTCAATGCTCCACCCAGAATGCCTAGCCATGTCAGTATTGAATGCTTGAAAGTCTGTACCAATGATAGCGATGCCCCCACTGCATTGGAGCAATTTATCGTTTCTCCGCTCCAGTGGAAGCGAATATGCGTAGCCGAATTTGTAAAATGAGAAATTTTTACGAGGGGGTATTTAAGCCCTCTCGCACAGCCGCTTCCCCCATGGGGCGCTGTCGGTCTGGCTTGTCGGAATTCTCGCCCGCCAATGCCCACGATCTTTCCCTATCGCCTTCCTGTACGACATAGAGGGCATAAGGCCGGGGTATGGGGCTTTGTCCGTATGGGTATATCTTTGCGGACATTGTTTGTTGCGGCAATTTCACGTCCGCAACGCTCGAATTTCGTCACCGGACAGTCAACCCAACGGACAATACCCTCTCGGTCGCCTGTTGTTCATCAAGCCCGCAAATACCTTGCCACTTCTGCAGCATTTAGTTTGTCCGAGGCGTATGGCAGCTTACAATGAATAGTCTAGGAAAACCGAAGGGCCGAAATGCAGGCGCGAAGGCGACGTGACGCCGCTGCCAAGACGATGTCTGCTTTCCAGGCAGGCGTGATGACTGCCTCTATGACCTGCATGGGGTACTCCTCGGCCAGAAACCGGATAGCACGCGCTCCGTCGTCTTCACCCCCCTCTGCCGGCAGGCCAGAGGGGGGTGAAGCTTCATTCCCGAATAACGGACAAGCCTCACATCCTGAACACCCCAAACCGCGTCTCCTCCACCGCCCCATTCAGCGCCGCGCTCAAACTCAGGCCCAGCACATCGCGCGTTTTTGCCGGGTCGATGATGCCGTCGTCCCAGAGGCGGGCGGAGGAATAGAGCGGGTGGCCTTCGCGTTCGTATTTTTCGAGGATGGGGCTGCGGAATTCGGCTTCCTCGGCGGTGGACCATTCGCCGCCGCGCCGCTCTATGCCCTCGCGCTTGACCATGGCGAGCACGGTCGCGGCCTGTTCGCCGCCCATCACCGAGATGCGCGCATTCGGCCACATCCAGAGGAAGCGCGGCGAGAAGGCGCGGCCGCACATGCCGTAATTGCCTGCGCCGAACGAGCCGCCGACGATCATCGTCACCTTCGGCACGGCTGCGGTCGCCACCGCCATCACCAGCTTGGCGCCGTCCTTGGCGATGCCGCCCGCCTCATAGGCGCGGCCGACCATGAAGCCGGTGATGTTCTGCAGGAAGACGAGCGGAATGCCGCGCTGGCAGCACAATTCGATGAAATGCGTGCCCTTCAGCGCGCTTTCGGAGAAAAGCACGCCATTATTGGCGATAATGCCGACGGGCATGCCGTGCAGATGGGCAAAGCCGGTGACCAGCGTCGTGCCGTAATTCTTCTTGAATTCGTCGAACTCGGAACCGTCCACCACGCGCGCCAGAAGCTCGCGCACATCATAGGGCTGGCGCAAATCGGTCGGCACGATGCCGTAAAGCTCCTCCGGCGCATAAAGCGGCGGAATCGGCTTGCGAAGATCGAGCCCTATATGTTTCTTCCGATTCAGGTTTTTCACGATCTGCCGGGCGAGAACAAGCGCGTGTTCGTCGTCCAGCGCATAATGATCCGCCACACCTGAAAGGCGCGTATGCAGTTCCGCGCCGCCGAGATCCTCCGCCGTCACCTCCTCGCCGGTCGCGGCCTTGACCAGCGGCGGGCCGCCGAGAAAGATCGTCGCCTGGCCGCGCACCATGATCGTCTCGTCGGACATGGCGGGCACATAGGCGCCGCCCGCCGTGCACGAGCCCATGACCACCGCGATCTGTGGAATGCCGGCGGCGCTCATATGGGCCTGGTTATAGAAGATGCGGCCGAAATGTTCCCGGTCGGGAAAGACCTCGTCCTGGTTGGGCAGGTTCGCGCCGCCCGAGTCCACCAGATAGATGCAGGGCAGGCGGTTCTGCAGCGCGATCTCCTGCGCGCGCAAGTGCTTCTTCACCGTCAGCGGGTAATAGGTCCCGCCCTTCACCGTCGCATCATTGACGATGATCATCACCTCCAGCCCCTCGACGCGGCCGATCCCGGCTATGAGGCCTGCGGAGGCGATATTGCCGTCATAGAGGCCGAAGGCGGCGAACTGGCCGATTTCAAGAAAGGGCGAGCCGGGATCGAGCAGCCGCGCCAGCCTTTCGCGCGGCAGGAGCTTGCCGCGCGAGACATGCCGCTCGCGCGCTTCCTCCGGGCCGCCAAGCTCCAGCTCCGCCGCCTTGGCGCGTATCTCCGCCACCAGCGCGCGCATGGCCGCCGCATTGCTGCTGAAAATCTCGGAGGAGGGGGATATCTGCGATGTGAGAATGGTCATTCTTTACCTCAGAGCAAGTCCAGGAAAAGTGCGAAGCGGTTTTCCGTCCGGACTTGCATAAAAACAAAAGATTAGCGCGCTTCCTTTGATTCCATCAAACGGGCGCTAATCGCTTTCCGCAAAGATTTCGCGTCCGATCAGCATGCGCCGGATTTCGCTGGTGCCGGCGCCTATCTCATAGAGCTTGGCGTCGCGCAGCAGGCGGCCGGTCGGATAATCATTGATATAGCCATTGCCGCCAAGCGCCTGTATCGCCTCCAGCGCACACCAGGTCGCCTTTTCCGCGGCGTAGAGGATGCAGCCCGCGGCGTCCTTGCGCGTCGTCTCGCCCCGGTCACAGGCCGCCGCCACGGCATAGACATAGGCGCGGCAGGCGTTGAATGTCGTATAGATGTCGGCAAGCTTCGCCTGCATCAGCTGGAATTCGCCGATCGCCTGCCCGAACTGCTTGCGCTCATGGACGTAAGGCACCACAGCGTCGAGACAGGCGGCCATGATCCCCAGCGGCCCGCCCGCCAGCACCACGCGCTCGTAATCCAGCCCCGACATCAATATCTTGACGCCTTCGCCCTCCCGGCCCAGCACATTTTCCACCGGCACCGCGCAGTCCTGGAAAACCAGCTCGCAGGTGTTCGAGCCGCGCATACCGAGCTTGTCGAGCTTCTGTGCGGTGGTAAAGCCCTTCAGACCCTTTTCGATCAGGAAGGCCGTGATACCGCGCGGGCCCGCCGCCGGATCCGTCTTGGCGTAGACGACCAGCGTATCGGCATCCGGCCCGTTGGTGATCCACATCTTGTTGCCGGTGAGCCTGTAGTGGTCGCCGTGCCGCTCGGCGCGCAGCTTCATCGAGACGACGTCCGAGCCGGCGCCCGGTTCCGACATGGCGAGCGCGCCGACATGCGCGCCGGAGCAGAGATCGGGCAGATATTTCGCCTTCTGCGCTTGCGAGCCCCAGCGGTTGATCTGGTTGACGCAAAGATTGGAATGCGCGCCATAGGAAAGGCCGACGGACGCCGAAGCGCGTGAAATCTCTTCCATGGCGATGACATGGGCAAGGTAGGAAAAACCGGAGCCGCCATAATCAGGGTCGGCGGTCATGCCGAGCAGTCCCAGCTCGCCCATTTCCCGCCAAAGCTGCGCCGGAAAATCGTTGCTCCGATCCGTCTCGGCGGCAAGCGGCGCAATCCGTTCCTGGGCGAAGCGCTGCACCTGATCGCGCAGCGCTTCGATCTCTGGGGGCAGACCGAATTTCAGGCCCGACGCATACATGTTTTCCTCCCTGTTTATTATGGGGCGCGGTGAAAGAGTGAATGGTTTGCTCCTTTTGTCGCCTATACCATGGAAATGGCCTGATTCCGATCAGCCCTGAATGTTACCCAATGTTGGTTTTGTGTCCCCGCCTGACGATGAAACGAAGCAGTTCTTCATTAAAGTTCTGCCGAAGTCTCACACGCTCCCCGATTGTCTTTACTTCCTAAGAATACGTTAAAGAAAGTCCATGGTGTAACCAGGATATCGGTTTGTGAAGTGAAATTTTACCTTGTATCAACGCAGTATTTGACAGCAAAAAACCCCCGGTGCACTGTCGCGGCACCTCGAGAAGGAGATACCGAGATGCTTATTCGATCCATCGCAAGTCTAGCCGGTGCAGCCGTCATCATTGGCGCTGCCGCTCTGACCATGTCATCGCCGGCCAATGCGCTGTCGATGAAGGAATGCAGTGTAAAGTATAAAGCCGCCAAGGAGTCCGGTACGCTGGGCAGCATGAAGTGGAATGATTTCCGCAAGACCGAATGCGAGGCGGACGATGCCGCTGCGGCGCCTGCGGCTCCGGCTGTTCAGCCGGCAACCAAATCCGCGGCCCCGGCCGCAGCTGCCGCCGCTGGCGCCGGTGTCGGTTCTGCGCTGGGCATGATCGAATGCGGCGCGAAATATGAGACCGCCAAAGCTGCCGGCGCGCTGAACGGCATGACCTGGAACAGCTTCCGCAAGGCCGAGTGCGGCCCGGGCGCCGATCCGGTCGCCTTGACGACCGATGGCAACAAGGAGCCGCCGGCACCGACGATGACGGCGCCGCAGGGCGTGATCTTCCCGTCGGCTGTTTCCCCGCAATATGCGACCCAGAAGCCGGGCAAGGCGCGTATGCACACCTGCCTCGATCAGTATCATGCCTTGAAGGCCAACAACGCGCTTGGCGGCCTGAAGTGGATCCAGAAGGGCGGCGGCTTCTACAGCCTTTGCAATGCAAAGCTGAAGGGCACCTCCTGATCGGATAGCCTAGTCTGTCGACGTGCCTTGTCAGGGCGTCGACCATAGAGAGAAAACGGGGCGCCGGCGCCCCGTTTTTCTTTTTGGCGAGCCTCTTATGATGAAGGCTTCTGCTTCATGATGCCCATGATTGCGATGACGAGCCATCCCGCGATGAGCAGTGTTCCGCCAAGCGGCGCGGCATAGGGGAAGAGCCTCGTACCGGCGACGTCCCGCGTCAACAGATCGCCCGCAAAAAGGATAAGACCGGCAAGCGTCGTCCATCCGCCGAGGCGCGCCGCACTTCTGCCGGGCGCAAGTACCGCCAGCACCAGCAGCGCCGGCGCATGGGCAAGCAGGATTGGCGCGACCGTGCCGAGATTGGCGCTGCCGCCATGGGCGGAGGCCGCGTAGGCGACGAGCGCCGCAGCACCGCTCAAGCCACCGGCAAAGGCGAAAGGACGGTAGATTTCGACAGCCATATCCTCAGTCTCCATTCCGATGAGCAACACCCGGCGTCAATTGCCCGGTACGCCGTTTGCCCATGTGTTCCAGTCGCCAATGATCGCCTTCGCAACGGTCGATGCCACCCGGTAGGCATTGACGGTCGATGGGCCGAAGCCGCCCGATTTGGCGGTGAGCGATTCGACAGGCGTCTGGTCCCCGCCTTCGCGATCGAAATTCGATGCCGTGCGCAGCAATCCAATACGGTCGAAATCGAGCAGTCCGGCATCGGCCCCGCGCCGCAGCGCGGTCAGTGTGGCATTGTCTTCCATCTGCGTTGTGCAATAGCTGCCTTCGCCCTGCGTCATCAGCGTAGCCCAATTGGCCATGCTTTCGGCGATCATCGAGCCATGCCAATAGCTGTCGGAAGAAAGCGTGTCGCAGATGCTGACGACAGGCTTTGCCTTTGCCGCTTCCTGCGCATAATGGGCGCGGTAGGCATGGGCTTCTTCGCTGTCGGTGAGTTCTGTCTCCCGGCTGAGCGCGAAAGCCTTCTGCAGCAATTTTTCATTCAGGCGGTACACCTCCGTCCCCGAACCCCATTGCGCCTTTTCTCCCGGTGCCTTCGCGCCGAGCGCCAGCACGCCGTCCGTCCAGCCGGCTGGAACCTGCCGGGGATCGATCTCATGGCGCAGCGAGCCGTCAATGGCGAAACGCGCCCAATGTGCCGAGCCGAGCGTTCCCTTGGATGGATCGACGCCGGCAATGCCGGCGATGATGAAATAGGTCTGCTTGAGATCGAACAGGGGGCTATAGATGAGCGCCGACAGCGTGCTGGCGGCATTGGCATAACCCATTGCGGTGGTCAGGACGCAAAGCCCTTCCGCGCTGCAGGCGACGTCAGGATATTCCTTGGGAAATCCCGGAACGGCAATCCGGGTCGCGGTTTTCTCGTTTTCAAGCCAGGGTTTTGTCTCGCTGCCGAACATGGTGATCACCATGACCTTCGGCTTGACCGTTTCCGCAGCCATGGCGCCTGGGGCGCCCGGGGCGCTTGCGGCCAGGAGGGTTGGGACTATGATGGCCGAAAGGCGGAAGCGCGACATCGATTTCATGCTGTATTGTGCTCCTTCGCGGTGGGGCAACCGCTATTGTTCAGGCTGATTTGTCTGCCGCAGCCAGCGCGAGCGGCAGTCTTTCCCCGAAGAGATCGAGTTCGGAGCGAGGTCCAACGCTGACGCGGATGCAGCGGTCGAGAACCGGCGCTGCCGGTTTGCGCACGAAGATGTCGCGCTCGATCAGTTCGGCCAGAACCCGCTGGGCAAAGGCTCCGTCGCGCCTGCAATCGATGGCAACGAAATTGGTGGCGGAAGGAATGGCCCGCAGCCCGTTCGACGCGGCAATTGCTCCGATGCGCTGGCGTGCGGCGGCGATCTCGGCGACGACCTGACGGAGATAGGCCTGATCGGCGAGGGCGGCCAGCGCCGCCGCCTGCGTGATGCGGCTGACGCCGAAATGATCGCGTATCTTGTCGAATGCGGCGATCTGTTCCGGCGCGCCGATGGCATAGCCGCAGCGCATACCGGCAAGGCCGTAAGCCTTTGAAAAGGTGCGCATCCGCAGCACATTAGGACGTATATCGAGCGGCGGAATGGCGGAAGCCGGCGCGGTCTCGCCATAGGCCTCGTCGAGGATGAACAGCGTGGTTTCCGGCAGGGCATCGATGAAGGATTGTATCTCGTCCGCCTCCTGCCACGTCCCCATCGGATTGTCTGGATTGGCGAGATAGACCAGCGGTGCATTCTCGCGCTTCACCGCGTCCAGGAGGGCGTCGAGATCGCTCCGAAAATCGCCCTTGTCGTCGCGGTAGGGGACGGTGACGAGCCGCCCGCCGAAACCCGAGACATGATAGTTGAAGGTCGGGTATCCGCCGAGCGAATTGACCACCGCGTCTCCGGGATTGACATACTGCCGGACAATAAGCCCCAGGAGGCAATCGACGCCGGGGCCGACGCTTACATGATTGGCCGAGATGCCCAGATGGACGGCAAGCGCCTGCTTGAGTTCGTGATTCTCCGGATCGCCATATTTCCAGACATCCCCCGCCGCCGCCTGCATCGCTGCGATGACTGAAGGGGCCGGACCGAACCCACTCTCATTGGCCCCGAGTCGCGCGGCGAACGGGCGCCCGCGTCTGCGTTCCAGCGTTTCCGGACCGACGAAAGGAACAGTGGAGGGGAGGCTGTCGATGAGAGAGGTAAAACGCGGAGCGGTCATGGAGGGGATGTCCGAATTCGGCAAAAGTGATGCGCATTTCGCTATCACAGATCAGGCCGGAATGGCCATAGCGGAGAACCCGGCGACACTCTTCCTTACAGACAGGGCAATTGCATATGGCAGCAAGCCCCCTCATCCGCCTTCGCTTCGTTCAGGCACCTTCTTCCCGCCGGGGAGAAGAGGGCGCTGGCGATGCCGCGCCACCACACTCTCGGGGAGAGGTGGCCGCGAAGCGGCCGGTGAGGTGAGCAACGCCTCATGCGGTTGCTCTGCGGGCCAGGGGGCAACGTCGCCGCAGTTCTGGCTGCATTCCTGGCCGGAAAGTCCCGGGGCAACCCAACCCAGTTCGGACCTTTACCGAATCTCCAGCACCTTCACGCAGGAATCGAGATCATTCGTCGCCAGATGTGCGTAACGCATGGTCATCTGCAGCGTCTGATGGCCGAGCCACATCTGGACACGCCTGATGTCGATCCCGCCGCGCACCAGCCGGGAGGCGCAGGTATGGCGCAGGATATGCGGCACCACCTGATCGTCCGTGCTGAGGCCGACATCGACCTTCGCTTCATTCCAGATCGCGCGATAGCGCACCTGGTTGAGCATGGCGAACGGCCCCTTCAGTCCGTTATGCGGCATATTCACTGCCTTGCGCGCGCGCTTTGTCAGCGGGACGGTCCGGCTGCGGTTGGATTTGGTGAACCAGAAGGTGACGCGGTGGTCCTGGATATCGTTCCAGGTCAGGCCGATCGCCTCGCCGAGCCGGCATCCGGAATCGACGAGAAATACCGAAAGGCGGTAGCTATCCTCGCAACGGGACTTGATGGCTGCGAAAAGGCGCGTTTCCTCGTCATGCTCGAGGAAGCGGATTCGTCCCGCTCGCTCTTTTTGCCGGATGAATTCCGGCAGGTTGAAGATGTCTCCCATCTTATACGCCTTTCGCAGCAGCTTGCTCAGCGCAGCCATCTTTCTATTGATGGTTGCATTGCTGTTGCCGCGTTCGCGAAGCGTGCCGACGATCTGGTCAAGCAATTCCTGGCCGAAGCCGCTGAAACGCTCTCCTTTCAGTATCTCATCGATCTCACCGAGAAACGATCGCACATTATATTTGTGTGAGCCGTCATCCCAGAGGATGTTGATATACCGCCCGGTCAGTTCGGCGAGTGAATGCTGGTTGACAAGTCTGTGGGTAGCGCATTGAGCAGATGTATACTGCAGGTTGTAGCCGATAATCGGCGTGTAAATCTCGCCGCTTTCCGCGACACTTTCGTTCCAGGTACCCATCATGCCCCCACCCATTTAGCTCGGCGGCGAGCATTAGTGAAATAATTGGAGAAATACAAGGTTAGGATACTAATCTTTTGCATCGACACCTCCTGTGTATCTTGTTGCAAGTGAACTTGCCCCTCACAAGCCGACGCTTCCCCCAAGCCCTCGAGTACCGGTCCTTTCCGCTGCTGGTCCCCACCAGTTTCGTCAGACATTCGCTCCGCTAGTCGCGAACGCAGTTCCAAAAACGAAAAACGCCAGCGGGGTTAGCCGCTGGCGTTCTTATGGTCTTAAGCGGTCATCCGATTAGAACGAACGCTGGAAGCGGATCTTGGCGCCCCAGGCGTCGTCGTCCGTGCCGGACAGATCGTCGGATTCCTTGTAGTACACAACTTCCGGCGTGATGGTGAAGCCGGGAACGAGCTGGTAAGCCACGTTGGCCACAACGGCGAGCTGCTCGGCATCGTCGAAGGAAACCTGCGTGTTGAAGGTTGCCTTGTCGGTGAACTTGTAGCTCGCGCCGACCCAGCCGGCCCAGTCACCACCCCACGAAGCGTAGAAGTTGTCCTGGTAGTTTGCGTAATCGCCATCGGACTGCCATGCGCCCATCACGAACACTTCGAAAGCGTCGGTGATGTTGAAGTCAGCGCGAACCTTGGCTGCGTACTCTTCCACGTTGGCGTCATAACCGATAACGGCGCCGATCGAACCCCAACCCTGGGCCCACTTCAGACCGCCGACGACGTGCGGCGTGTAGGAGTCGATCGTGTACTCATTAGAGCCCTGTTCGAACGATGCGATGGCCGAGAAGCCATTGCCGCCGGTGAAGGTGTAGCTGATGAGGTTGGTGTCGTAGCCTTCCGGCTCGATGATGTCGTCGCTGATGACGTTGCCGGCATATCCGAGGAAGGTACGGAACGCGGTTTCGTCCTTACCAACGCGCAGGCCACCCAGTTCGATATAGGCGAAGTTCAGCGAGGTGCCCTTGTTGACAGCAAACTCATCGACATTGCCGAAGTTCCAACGGGTCTCGGTGTAGGTGCGCAGCGTGCCGAGTTCGGTTTCCGAAGCGGTGTGCGTGCGCAGCGTGAAGCGGGCGTTCTTATTCCAGGTGTCGTCTTCGCCGTCACCGTCGACATCCTCGCCAAAGTAATCGCCGCCAGCCGCATCGTAACGGACATAGCCCGAGATACGCAGGCAGGTTTCGGTGCCGGGGATGTAGAAGTATCCAGCGCCGTAAGCATCGCAGACGCGGACATATTCAACGGGTTCCGGCTCGGCAACGACGACAGCGTCGGCAGCGCGAGCGCCGGAAACTGCGACGAGAGCCGCAGCGGAGCCGAGAAGCAGGCTCTTGATGTTCATTTCTGACCTCCAGTCAATAACGACAGGAGGTGCAAAAAGATGTATTGAATCAATGGATTAGAATTTCGCACAAAAACAGAGTGGAAATTTTTCACCAGGGGACCGAGGGCATCTCATGCCCTGAAAGTGCGAAAATCGGCATATTTCCCGGAAAATCATCGTCGAATCGCTGTGTTCCCCAGAGCAGGGAGCCGGGCCAGCAGGCATGCAGATCAGCGGATTGGAAGAAATATGTGAGGGGATGGCGGAGAGGATGGGATTCGAACCCACGAGACCCTTTTGAGGTCTACTCCCTTAGCAGGGGAGCGCCTTCGACCACTCGGCCACCTCTCCGGTAAGGGCGAGATAGCCGTTAAAGCACAGCAGTTCAAGCGATTTGCAGAGAGTATTCCTGATTTTCACCGGATAGGCTTTCTTTAGCCACGGGAAATCGCCCGCTATCGGGCATTCGCCGCACCAATGTGGCCACTCCTGGGCGCAAATCGGGCGCTCATCGTATCACAAAGCCCAATTCGGACGCCGATTCAGGCAGGATGGATAGCGCTGTACACAAGAGGCAACCGCGCCGATGCGACGGACAGGCACGGCATTCAGGGCCGATTCTGCCCTGATTCCCTCCCACAGGCCCCGATTTGGAACAGTTGGAAGGGTTAAGGAGAAGGAAAGCGCACCGCTCCCTGTTAATGAATCATAGAGAAGCTGCCATGTCTGGGGCAATTTCGTGACTTTTCTGCAACAGCGGGTAGGCATAGCGCCAGTTGCCCCCCCAGTCGATGCTATTCGGTGTTGAAACGGAACCCCCGGCGAGTATGGTCACTCCAGAAGAGGGAGCGCTTCGGGGCGACTTTTTCGCGTAGGGGATGGGGACAGGTTGTCCTTCAGCCAAATCAGAATGCCCAGACCCATTTTTAACTTTGACTGGAGGTCAGAAATGAACATCAAGAGCCTGCTTCTCGGCTCCGCTGCGGCTCTCGTCGCAGTTTCCGGCGCTCGCGCTGCCGACGCTGTCGTCGTTGCCGAGCCGGAACCCGTTGAATATGTCCGCGTCTGCGATGCTTACGGCGCTGGATACTTCTACATCCCCGGCACCGAAACCTGCCTGCGCATCTCCGGATATCTGCGTTACGACATGGGCGCCGGCGATGCTCTCGGCGCACAGGGCCTCGACCGCAAGGATTTCCGCGACGACGGTGACGTTAACTACAATGACACCTGGCGCAAGCGCATGCGCTTCACGCTGCGCACGCATACCGCTTCGGAAACCGAACTCGGCACGCTGCGCACCTACACCGAGACCCGCTTCCAGTGGGACACGAACAATGACAACGATAGCTTCGTAGATGCTGACGGAAATGATTTCGGTTACGGCGCATTCGCTTCGAACGACGCCGTTACGCTGAACTTCGCCTACATCGAACTGGGCGGCCTGCGCATCGGTAAGGACGAAACAGCGTTCCGTACGTTCCTCGGATATGCCGGCAACGTCATCAACGATGATGTGATCGAGCCGGAAGGCTACGACACCACGCTCATCAGCTACACCTTCACTGGCGGCAATGGCTTCTCGGCTATCGTGTCGGCTGAACAGGGTGCAGATGAGTACACGATCGACTCTTACACGCCGCACATCGTCGGCGGTCTGAAGTGGGCCCAGGGTTGGGGTTCGATCGGCGCCGTTATCGGTTATGACGCCAACTACGAAGAGTATGCGGTCAAGGGTCGCATCGACGTCAACATCACTGACGCTTTCGAAGTGTTCGTGATGGGCGCATGGCAGTCCGATGGCGATTACGCCAACTTCCGCGACAACTTCTATGCTTCGTGGGGTGGTGACTGGGCTGGCTGGGTCGGCGCAAGCTACAAGTTCACCGACAAGGCGACCTTCAACGCGCAGGTTTCCTTCGACGACTCTGAGCAGCTCGCCGTTGCAGCCAACGTTGCTTACGAGCTCGTTCCCGGCTTCACGATTACTCCGGAAGTTCTGTACGTGAAGGAATCCGAAGATCTGACCGGCTCGGATGACGATGTTTGGGGCGGCATGATCCGCTTCCAGCGCTCGTTCTAATCCGATCCGGATTGGCTAAATGGAACCCGGCAGCTTCGGCTGCCGGGTTTTTTCGTTCTCAAACGCCTTTGTTATAATTGCCGGATTTCCGCATTTCCCGATCGATCTGTTTGCCAGGCGTGATCCTCCAACCTTGATCTCCAGGCATTTTTCAGCAACAGTTCGGCTTTCCTGCTTCGACGCCATCCATTGTTGCATGGGCCTTCGAATGAGCAGGAGGCGTTCTCGTATATGCGTATGATAATGCGTATGCCGCATGCGGATGGCCCATGAGCAGAGTTGAGGCTGTTTATGGGCATGATCTGCCAACAGGAGGGGACGGCTTTGAAGAACTGGCTCTGGAAAAATTGGTTTTGGCCGGGTGCAACGACAACAGCCTTGCTGACGGTTCTTGCCGTGTGGTTCAGCTCGGGAGCGATCGAAAAGGATCTCGCAACCCGGGCGTCCGCCGCGCTCGCCGGCGACCAATCCTGGGCGACGGTCGATCTCGACGGGCGTGACCTGACATTGAAGGGCGTCGCGCCGGATGAGCGGGCGCAGGCTGCCGCGGCTGAGACCGCTGCCGCGGTGTCCGGCGTGCGCAGTGTCGAAAATCTGGCGGTGCTTCCGCCGCTGGCAGAGCCCTTCGTCTTTCACGCCGTCAAAACCGAGGAGGGTGTCGTCCTTTCCGGCAATGTCCCGCCGGGCCCGGCGCGCAAAGACATCCTGACAATTGCCGAACGTGCCATGCCCGGTATCCGGGTCACCGATGAGATGGCGATCGCGCGCGGTGCCGCGCAGGGCTTTCCGGCGCTCGCCGGCTTCGCCGTCTCGCAATTGGCGGACCTGTCTTTGGGAGAGGCCTCGATCAGCGGCCTCGACTATACGATCAGGGGCGACGCCGCCGGTCGCGATGCCTATGAAGTGCTGGTGACTGCCGTCGCGGGCGTGCTGCCTGGCGGAGGGAAGCTGGTTTCCGCGCGCATAGTACCGCCGCTTCAGGCTCCAGATGCTGTCGGCGACAAGCCCGATGGAGCTACGCCGACCAATTCTATCCTTCCGCCTTCGTCAAAGTAAACTGAGCGATTGACTTGGCCGGCAAAAGGCGTTCGAATTCAGTTCTGTATCGTTTTATGGCTGGAGAATCGCGAGGACATCCGATGATGTATCTAATCAGTACATTCTGGTTCGTTTTGCTTATTGCTTTTGGAATTGGACTTTACGTTGGATTGACCACATTCGGAAGAAATAGCGCATGATGCGACTTTCAGATGTAAAGCACTGACGAAAACTTTAGTATCCGTTTTGTAATTTGCCCGAGACCTGGGCCCGAGACTGAACTGTCATTCTGTGCCGGATGAGGCCTTTCGCCTGAAGGAGATGCCCGCATGCTGCTACTCATCATTCAATTGGCCATACTGATTGCTGTTGCGTTCGTTCTGGGTTGCATGATCGGATCCTTGTACAAGCGTTACACGGCAACGACGAACAGCCGTACTGCGGCTGCATCCGCCCTGGCCATACCCTATTCTCCTGACGCGGCTGCCGCCGATGCCAAACCGGCTGCGCCATCAGGCGCCTCGGTCGTGAAGCCCCAGGCGAAGACCGCAACGGCGAAAGCCGGGGCGACGAAAGCCGCGACGACAAAGACCGTCGCCAAGCCGGCGAGCAAAACCGCGGGCAAGGCAGCCAAGCCGTCTGCAGTGAACAAGCCGTCCGCAGTGAAAACGCCGGCCACCGCGGCATCTGCCGCAGCAAGCGCTTCGGTCAGCGCATCGGCAAAACCTGCGGCAAAGCCCGCAGCGAAAGCGAAACCGGCTGCGAAGCCGGCCGCCTCCGTCACCTCGTCTGCCCCAACTGCGACAGCGGCCGAAACGCCGCCGATGGCGCTTAAGGCTGCGCGAGGCGGCAAGCCGGATAATCTGACCCTGATAAGAGGCGTGGGCGACGAGTTGGAAAAGGAATTGAACGCCGTCGGTATCTTCCACTTCGACCAGATCGCCGCGTGGACTCCTGCGCAAATCGCCTGGATCAACAGGAAGATCGGCTTCCCCGGACGTATTCAACGTGAAAATTGGGTGAGCGAGGCCGCAGCGCTCGCGAGTGGCGGCAGTACCGATTTCACCAAGCGCGTGGAAGCCGGAAAAGTCACGACCAGTCATGCGACAACGGGGACGGCGAAAGCCGGAGGGGCAAAAGCCGCCGCCAAACCTACGTCAATGGCCACGTCAACCAAGCCGTCGCCTGCTCGCAAATCCACGGCCGCTGCGGCCAAGCCTGCTATGACAGCGGGCAAGGCTGGCGCAAAAACCGGTGTCGTCGCTGCGGTCAAGGCGGCTGCTGCAAAGGTCGAAACCGCTGCTGAAAGCATTACCAGCGCAAAGCCGCAGGCTCGCAAGCCTGCAGCAAAGAAGACCACGCCGAAGCCCAAGGCCTGATTCTTAGGAGCGTTTCCACTTTATTCTGAAAATACCCGAGGCCAGATCCCAAGGGGGGCAGGGCGTTCCTGCGGGCGCTGTAAATTATCGGATTGATGTATCGGCCCGAAGCCCGAAACGGTTTCGGGCCGATGCTTTAAGCGATAGCGCTTCGTCAGTTCCGCCCCTGAACAAGATCCTTCTCGATATCCATCTTGCCATCAAGCCGGGCCTTGTAGACCTCGTAATTCTCCATCACCCGTTGCACGTAATTACGCGTTTCCGTGTATGGGATGCGTTCGATCCAGTCGACGACCTCATCGATTGGCTTGCCGCGCGGGTCGCCGTATCTGTCCATCCATTGGGCCGCCCGGCGTGGTCCGGCGTTGTAGCCCGCGAAGGTCAGGATATAGGAGCCATCGAAACGGTCGATCTGCTCGCCGAGGAAATGCGAGCCGAGCGTGGCGTTATAGGCAGCGTCGGTGGTCAGGCGCGGCTTGGAATAGCTCATCCCGGCGCGCTGGGCGACTTCCTTGGCGGTTGTCGGAAGAAGCTGCAGCAGGCCGCGCGCACCGGCACTGGAAACGGCCGAGACGTTGAACTCGCTCTCCTGCCGGGCGATGGCATAGGCAAGCGCCTTTCCCGATCCCTTGATGTCGGCACTATCAGGAATGGCGCCGATCGGATGCGAGAGTGCGCCGACGTCCAGGCCGCGCGCCGCTGCCGCCTTGCCGACCCTGAGCGCCACGTAATGCTTGCCGTTGCGCTCCGCCATGACGGCCAGGAGCGCCACTTCGCCTGTACTGTCGAGTTCCTGCGCGAGATCCCGGTACAGCATATCCGCTCGCGTGCCATAGCCGATCGCTTCCAGCCGACGGATCGCCTGCACCGCATGGCGATGCTCGAACCGTGCCCGGTCATCGGTGGTCGGCTTGGGATAGGGCAGTTCCAGCCGCGCCTCGCCGAGCTTCGCCGCGGCGAGTTGGCCGTAAAAGGTCGTGCCGTAATGCGCCGCTCGACGATAATAATTGCGGGAATCGCCACCGGCGCCGGCTTCCGCCGCGCGACCAAGCCAATAATAGGCGCGTGAAGCCGACATCGGCCGGGAGGAAATCTCCGCGATACGCGCGAAATGGCGGTGGGCGGCTTTCGCGTCCTTCAGGCCCCGCAACGCATACCAGCCGGCATGGAACTCTGCTTCCGCCGCCATGGCCGGCGTCTCGGCCGCATGGGCGGAGGCGAGGCGATAGGCGATTTCGGGCTTGTCCAGATCGAGCAGCTCGCGTGAGAGCAAGCGCCGCTCGTTCCACCATGCATCGGGATCGACAAGGGAAGCAGCATCCCGTGGCGCCTTCAGCATCAGTTCGGCGGCGTCGCTATATCGCTCCTTACGGCGCAGATACTGAATTCTCGCGAAAATATAGGCCGGATTCGAGCGCCAGGAACTGTCGACGGCGGCAAGTTTCTTTTCGGCATTGGGTGATTTCTGCGCGACGGCGGCAAAGCCCTCATAGAGCGATTGCGCATTCGCCAGCTTGGCGACACGGCCTGCCGACTGGATACGGTTTGCGTAGAGCATCCGCAACATGCGATGCATATGATCATCGCGCGTCAAAACCTGCCCGAATTCCCGCAGGATGAGCTGCTCGTCACCGGCATCGAGTTTCTCATTGCGCCATGCCGGGGCCAGGACCTGCCGCGCCTTGTCTCTGTTGCCTTCCGCCAGATAGGCGCGGGCAAGGATGATCATGCCTTCGCTCGTCTTCGGCTTCGTATTCCCGAAGGCTGAGATCACCACCCGTGCGGGAGGGTTCTCTTTATAGATGGCGTACTCCGAATTACGGCGTAGTGCTGCCATGCCGGGCCAGCCCTGCAATTCCTCGGCAGCTTCCGCAATATCCGCGCTCGATACGCCGTTGGCGCCGGAAAGCCCGATTGCCCAGGTCAGGATCTGCCGGTCGAGCGATTGACGCGGCATGCCGTTGCGGATCGCCATGGCGCGTCTGGCATCCTTGCCGTAGAGCGCGTCCAGCCCGGTCTTCAACGTCCCATCGATCGCGCCAGGCCGCTCCGGCTGAACGATGCCGGAGGTGATGACAGGATCGGGCTTGACCAGCGCTGCCGGCACTTGCCGCGTCGCGGTTGGGGCAAACGGGCTGGCATAGGGTACCGGCACATGCCCGGGAGGGGCTGGCAGGACTTGCGCCTGCGCAAGTTCCGGCATGCCGACAGCCATAACGCAGCCGGTGAGGAGGGCCTTACGCCAGATGTTTCGTCCTGAAACTGCTGATTGCATGAACAAGACCAGATCAGAATTCGGAGATTTACTCAAGGAAGGTTTCCGCCCTGTGCCATCTGTGTTTGTTTAGAGGCCAGCGATAGTGGCCAATCATAAGAGCCGATCAGTGAAAGCAACGTTAACGAAAGGTTATCGGACCGCCGGTCTTGAACCTGTCAAACTTCTGTCAAATGCCCTTGCTCCAGACCTGTGGCAAGACTATGGTGCAGCGCCTCGCGGCAGGCCAGCCGCATCGTTTTTACACATATCGAGCATATATCTGGGAGTTCACCGATGCTGAAGGGGTCCATTACGGCACTTGTCACGCCATTCGATGCAAATGGTGCGTTTGACGAGAAAGCCTTCCGTGCACTGGTGAACTGGCAGATCGAGGAAGGCTCGCACGGGCTGGTTCCGGTCGGCACGACGGGCGAGTCCCCGACGCTTTCCCATGCTGAGCACAAGCGTGTCGTCGAGGTCTGCATCGAGGAGACGAAGGGCCGGGTCCCTGTTATTGCCGGTGCGGGTTCCAATAATACGCGCGAATCCATCGAGCTTGCCCAGCATGCCGAAAAGGCTGGTGCCGATGCCGTGCTCGTTGTCACCCCTTATTACAACAAGCCGAACCAGCGCGGCCTCTACGCGCATTATTCGCAGGTGGCCAAGGCAGTATCCCTGCCGGTGATCATCTATAATATCCCCGGCCGCTCTATCATCGACATGACGCCCGAGACGATGGGATCGCTTGTCCGCGACCACAAGAACATCGTGGGCGTCAAGGATGCGACGGGCAAGGTCGAGCGCGTTTCCGAACAACGCATCACCTGCGGCAACGATTTCATCCAGCTTTCCGGCGAGGATGCATCCGCTCTCGGTTTCAACGCGCATGGCGGAGCAGGTTGCATTTCCGTGACGGCCAATGTCGCGCCGCGTCTTTGCTCTGAACTCCAGAAGGCCTGCCTTGCGGGCGATTTCGCCACGGCGCTGGGCATCCAGGACCGGTTGATGCCGTTGCACAAGGCGCTCTTTATCGAACCCAATCCGGGTGGCGTGAAATATGCGCTGGCGCATCTGGGGCGCATGGAGAACACGCTGCGCTCGCCGCTGGTGCCGATCGAACCGGAGACGGCCGGACGCATCGACCTTGCTATGAAGCATGCGGGGCTTATCAATTAATATTCGGCGGCGCTGTCCTCTCTGAGCCGCCTTATATATAAAGCATCATGAACAAGCCAAAAAACGCTCCAGCGCGCAAACTCATCGCGGAAAACCGCAAGGCGCGCTACAATTTCGAAATCCTCGATACGCTAGAGGCGGGTCTCGTGCTGCAAGGCACGGAGGTCAAATCGCTGCGTTCCAACCAGGCCAACATCGCCGAAAGCTATGCGAGCTTCGAGAACGGCGAGTTCTGGCTGATCAATTCCTATATTCCGGAATATACGCAGGGAAACCGCTTCAATCACGATCCGCGCCGCCTGCGCAAGCTGCTGGTGAGCCGCCGGGAAATGGCGCGCCTTGCCAATTCGGTCAATCGCGAAGGCATGACGGTCGTGCCGCTGAAGCTCTATTTCAACGATCGCGGCCGGGCCAAGCTGGAACTGGCAGTCGCTCGCGGCAAAAAGCTACACGACAAGCGCGAGACCGAGAAGAAGCGCGATTGGAGCCGCGAAAAATCCCGTCTCCTGCGCGACAAGGGATAGCTATCCCTGTTCCGGCTTTGCCGTCGAGCCCCGTTCAGGCTTTGCCGTCGAGCCCTGTTCCGGCTTTGCCGTCGAGAAAGTCCCGCACCGATCTGAATACGTCACGAAACATCTGCTCCGTCAGCACGCCGGTATTGGTGTTGTACCGCGAGCAATGGTAGCTCGAAAAAATCCGGAGATCGTCGATGATGCCCATCCGGGCGTGGCCGAAAGGGTATTTCGAGACCGGCTTGCCGAGCGCGCGAATGGTCGACTGATGCGCGATGGTGCCGAGCGTCACGATAGCGCGCAGATTGGGAAAGCGCCTGATGACCGGTGTGAGAAACTGCCGGCAATGGTTGATTTCAGCGCCCGTCGGCTTGTTCTCGGGCGGTACGCAGCGCACGGCGTTGACGATGGCTGCGCCGACCAGTTCCAGGCTGTCATCCGGCCGCGCCTCGAATTTTCCGCGTGCGAAACCGAAATCGCCCAACGTGCGATAGAGCAGATCGCCGGCATAGTCGCCGGTGAAGGGACGCCCCGTCCGGTTCGCCCCGCGTAAGCCCGGCGCGAGCCCGACGATCAGGAGCTGGACACTGTCATCGCCTCCGCTGGCAAGAAAAGGCGGGACGGGCGCGTTGTGCCAGTCCGGTTCCTTGTCACGCCACTCGGCTATGAAGGCATGCAGGCGAGGGCAGATGGCGCAGTCGGGCGAGGGTTCTGAAATCATGCTTCCTAATGCCGCGACAGAGCCCGATGATCAATAGTCGCCGTCGTCCTCTTCCGTTTCCTGACGCCGCACCGGACGTTCGGAAGGATCGCGGCCGATCTCGCTCTTGAGCGAAATCAGGTCGATGAAATGATCGGCCTGGCGGCGCAGATCGTCGGAGATCATCGGAGGCTGCGTGGTGAGCGTCGAGACGACACTGACCTTGCGGCCCTTGCGCTGCAGCGCTTCAACCAGCGAGCGGAAGTCGCCATCGCCTGAGAAGATGACGAAATGATCGACCGTATCAGTCAATTGCATGGCATCGACCGTCAGTTCGATATCCATATTGCCCTTGACCTTGCGGCGACCGGCCGAGTCGGTGAATTCCTTGGCTGCCTTGGTAACGACCCTGTAGCCATTATAGTCGAGCCAGTCGATCAGCGGGCGGATCGAGGAGTATTCCTGGTCTTCTACCAGCGCCGTATAGTAATAGGCCCGAAGAAGGTAGCCGCGCTTCTGGAATGCTTTGAGCAGCTTGCGGTAGTCTATATCGAACCCGAGTGTTTTGGATGCGGCGTAGAGATTGGCACCGTCGACGAATAGCGCGATTTTCTCGCGGGAATCGAACATGTTTCAAAAATCCATTCTTACGGTTTCACACGCATTGGGGAAACCGACTGAAATTTAGGTGAGCGTAGGCAAAATGTTAACCATGCCGTTTCGCCCTTGTACACGATTGTTAATAAAATCCAAGCAATCTATGGTTGCAATAAGGTTGCGTTATAGTATTTTTGCGTGCAAATCCTGTATAGTTTCTGTATAGCGGGGGTGCTTCCCTGTGCCTGCAAGTTGCGGAGGCCGTCGTCGAAGATGCGATGTGCAGTCACGCTCATGCCGCTTTTGCTTGTTTTTTATAGGCGCAAGCGCTATGTGCAGGGAAATCCCGTCAATCGACTTGAAATATGAAAGGGGCACCCAATGGCCCGCGTCACCGTTGAGGATTGCGTCGACAAGGTTGAAAACCGGTTCGAGCTGGTATTGCTGGCAAGCCACCGTGCGCGTCAGATTTCGCAGGGCGCTCACATCACGATCGATCGCGACAATGACAAGAACCCGGTCGTGGCTCTCCGCGAGATCGCGGACGAGACGCTCTCGCCGGGTGATCTGAAGGAAGATCTGATCCACTCGCTGCAGAAGCATGTGGAAGTGGATGAGCCCGAGGCGGTGGCCGTGCCGCAGTTGACGGGCAGCGCCGAGGAAGTCGCCGCCGTGGTTGCCGATGCGGACGAAGACGACGTTGTTTCGTTCGACCGCATGTCGGAAGAAGAGCTTCTGGCCGGCATCGAAGGCCTTGTCGCTCCCGAAAAGAGCGACGACTACTGATAGCGGAGAAGTACGCTTTTTTACGCTGCGGCGTAAAAAAATCAGAGCGTATTTACCCTTTCAATGTCTATTTCGACATGCGCCGTGGCCCGAAGCTGCGGCGCATGTTTGTGTGATGAGGAGAGCCGGTCGATGATGCGCCAGTACGAGCTTGTGGAACGCGTCCAGCGTTACAAGCCAGAGGTCAACGAGGCGCTTCTCAACAAGGCCTATGTCTATGCCATGCAAAAGCATGGCACCCAGAAACGGGCATCCGGCGATCCCTATTTCTCCCACCCGCTCGAAGTCGCCGCCATCCTCACCGACATGCATCTCGATGAGGCGACCATCGCCATCGCGCTCCTGCACGACACCATCGAGGACACCACCGCGACGCGACAGGAGATCGACCGGCTGTTCGGCCCCGATATCGGCAAGCTGGTCGAGGGGCTGACCAAGCTGAAGAAGCTCGACCTTGTCTCCAAGAAGGCGGTCCAGGCGGAAAACCTGCGCAAGTTGCTCCTGGCGATCTCCGAGGATGTGCGCGTGCTGTTGGTCAAGCTCGCCGACCGGCTCCACAACATGCGCACGCTCGGCGTCATGCGTGAGGACAAGCGCCTGCGCATCGCCGAGGAGACGATGGATATCTATGCGCCGCTCGCCGGTCGCATGGGCATGCAGGACATGCGTGAGGAACTGGAGGAACTGGCGTTCCGCTATATCAATCCCGAAGCGTGGAAGGCCGTTACCGACCGCCTTGCAGAGCTTCTGGAGAAGAACCGCGGCGTCCTGCAGAAGATCGAGCACGATCTCTCCGATCTTTTCGAGAAGAAGGGCATCAGGGCGAGCGTCAAGAGCCGCCAGAAACAGCCCTGGTCGGTCTTCCGCAAGATGGAGACCAAGGCGCTTTCATTCGAGCAATTGTCGGATATTTTCGGTTTCCGCGTCGTGGTCGATACGATCGAGGAATGCTATCAGGCGCTGGGCATCATCCATACGTCCTGGTCAATGGTGCCGGGGCGTTTCAAGGACTATATCTCGACGCCGAAGCAGAACGACTATCGCTCCATCCACACCACCATCATCGGCCCGTCGCGCCAGCGTGTCGAATTGCAGATACGCACGCGCGAGATGGATGAGATCGCAGAATATGGCGTGGCGGCGCATTCCATCTACAAGGATCGCGGCAGCGCGGAAAATCCGCATGTCATCTCGACCGAGACCAACGCCTACGCCTGGCTGCGCCAGACCATCGAGGCTTTGGCTGAAGGTGACAATCCGGAAGAGTTCCTCGAACATACCAAGCTGGAGCTCTTCCAGGACCAGGTTTTCTGCTTCACGCCGAAAGGCCGTCTGATCGCCCTGCCGCGTGGCGCGACTCCGATCGACTTCGCCTATGCGGTGCACACCGATGTCGGCGACAGTTGCGTCGGCGCCAAGGTCAACGGACGCATCATGCCGCTGATGACGGAATTGCAGAACGGCGACGAGGTGGAGATCATCCGCTCGAAGGCGCAGGTGCCGCCCGCCGCCTGGGAGTCCGTCGTCGTCACCGGCAAGGCCCGCGCCGCCATCCGCCGCGCCACCCGCTCCGCCGTTCGCAAGCAATATTCCGGGCTCGGCATGCGCATCCTCGAGCGCGCTTTCGAGCGCGCGGGCAAGACCTTTTCCAAGGACAGCCTGAAACAGGGTCTGCCACGCCTGGCGCGCAAGGACGTGGAGGACGTGCTGGCCGCCGTCGGGCGCGGCGAACTGCCCTCGACCGACGTGGTCAAGGCCGTCTATCCCGATTATCAGGATACCCGCGTCACGCTGCAAAGCCCGGCCAATCGCGGCGAGAAGGGCTGGTTCAATATCCAGAACGCCGCCGGCATGATCTTCAAGGTGCCCGAAGGTGGTGAGACAGGCGGCGAGGCAGGCAGCGAGGCAGGTGGTGAAGCGGGCGCCAGGCTGGCAGCCGGGGCAAGAACGGAGAGCGGCGGAAAGCGCGCTTTGCCGATCAGGGGAACGAGCGGCGATCTGCCTGTGCGTTTCTCGCCGGAAGGCGCTGTGCCGGGCGACCGTATCGTCGGCATCCTGCAGCCCGGTGCGGGCATCACCATCTACCCGATCCAGTCGCCGGCGCTGACCGCCTATGACGACCAGCCGGAGCGCTGGATCGACGTGCGCTGGGATATCGACGAGCAGATGAAGGAGCGTTTCCCGGCGCGTATCAGCGTCTCGGCGATCAATTCGCCGGGATCCCTGGCCGAGATCGCCCAGGTCGCCGCCGCCAACGACGCCAATATCCAGAATCTGTCGATGGTACGCGCCGCGCCGGATTTCACTGAAATGGTCATGGATCTCGAAGTATGGGATCTGAAGCACCTCAACCGCATCATCTCGCAATTGAAGGAAAGCGCCTGCGTCAGCGACGTGCGGCGGGTGAACGGATAGAGTGGAAATGACCCTGATCCACAATGAGCGCACAAAACTGACGGGCAACTATCTCAACGGCATCGCGATCGCCATATTCGCCGTTGGAACCTTCAACCCGCTGGTTGCCAGCATCGGTGCCGAAGGCCCGGGGATCGCTACAGCGATCACGAGCGTAATTTGCTTTTTGGCCTCCTTGGCCTTACATTTAGCCTCAAGGCGCATCCTGAAAGGATTGATGTCGTGACAATTGCCCAGTTTCTGACATTCATGATCGCCCCTGCTGGTGGCCTGGTAATCGCGGGCATCATGCTTTACGTGACCCGCAAGGATCGCGAGCGTGAGGATCGCAAGGCCCGCCATACCCCCCGTCATTCCCATTGATCATGACATCGCTGGCGGCTATCTGTTTGCTGAGCCCCGCTGATCGTGCGGGGCTTTAATTTGCCCGCTGGCAGCGGGAGAAAATTGAAGCGAATGATGAGAAACGGGTGCTCATGAATACCGACGACGTGCTTGCCGTCTTCCGCGAGGCGGGAGCCATTCTGGAAGGCCATTTCATCCTGACCTCCGGCCTGCGCAGCCCGGTCTTCCTCCAGAAGGCCCGCGTTTTCATGCATGCCGACAAGACCGAGAAGCTCTGCAAGGCGTTGGCTGAAAAGATCAAGGCGGCAGGGCTCGGGCAGATCGATTACATCGTCGGCCCAGCCATTGGCGGGCTCATTCCCGCCTACGAGACCTCACGGCATCTGGGCGCGCCGGCGATCTGGGTCGAGCGGGAAAATGGGGTTTTCAGGTTGAGGCGCTTCGCCATTCCCGAAGGCGCCAGGGTGGTGATCGTGGAAGACATCGTCACGACGGGCCTGTCCATCCGCGAGACCATCGATTGCCTGAAGGAATTGAAGGCCGATGTGCTCGCCGCCGCCTGCATCGTCGACCGTTCCGCGGGAAAGGCCGATGTCGGCACGCGGCTGATCGCGCTCGCCGAATATGAGGTTCCGGCTTACACGCCAGACAATCTGCCTCCCGAACTGGCGGCGATACCTGCCGTCAAACCGGGAAGCAGAAATATCTGAAAGCATTCAAGCGTTCGCTGTACGCATTTTCCGCATATTCGGCAAGAACACCGTCAACAGACCAAGCAGGGGCAGGTACGAGCAGATCGTGTAGACGAACGATATGCCCTTGGCATCGGCGACGATGCCAAGCACCGCCGCTGCGATACCGGCCATGCCAAAGGCGAAGCCGAAGAACAGCCCTGCGATCATCCCGACACGGCCCGGCACCAGCTCCTGCGCGAAGACGACGATAGCCGGAAAAGCCGAGGCGAGGATGAAGCCGATGATCACGGTCAGCACTGCCGTCGTGGGAAGATCGGCGTAGGGCATCGCCAGGGTGAAGGGCAGCACGCCGAGGATCGAGAACCAGATGACAGCGCGTGAGCCTATTTTGTCGCCGATAGGGCCGCCGAGGATCGTGCCGAGCGCAGCGGCGCCCAGAAACAGGAACAGGAGGAGCTGCGAGGTCTGCACCGAAACGCCGAACTTGGCGATGGTGTAGAAGGTGTAATAGCTCGACAGGCTCGCCATATAGATATTCTTGGTGAAGACCAGAAGCGCCAGGACGGCCAGCGAGATCACAATCGTCTTGCGCGGCAGCGGCAGCGTCCGGTCGGGAGCCGGGCGATTGGCATTGGCGGTGCGATAGCGCGTATACCAGTTGCTGACTTTCCACAGGATGAACATGCCGAGAAGCGCGGCGAGCGAGAACCAGGCGACGCTGGACTGGCCCAGCGGTAGCACGATGAAGGCCGCGAGCAGCGGGCCGATGGCTGTGCCGAAATTGCCGCCGACCTGGAAAAGCGACTGCGCTAGGCCATGACGCCCCCCCGAGGCCAGACGCGCCACGCGCGATGATTCCGGATGGAAGATCGAAGAGCCGAGGCCGACACAGGCGGCGCCCGCCAGGAGCAGCGAATAATGGTGCGCCGAGGCAAGCATGATCAACCCGACGAGGGTGCACGTCATGCCGACAGGCAGCGAATACGGCATCGGCCGCTTGTCCGTATACATGCCGACGATCGGCTGGAGGATCGAGGCAGTCACCTGGAAGGTGAAGGTCAGAAGCCCGATCTGCCAGAAATCGAGATTATAATCCGTCTTCAGCATCGGATAGATCGCAGAGAGCAGCGACTGCATCATGTCGTTGAGCAGGTGACAGAAGCTGACCGCGAGGATGATGCTGATGGCCGTCGCCTCAGCGGCAGGGGTAATGGCGGGAGGGGCCGCGGCGGTTGTGTCGGTCACGATATGCTCCAGATACCAAATGCTTCAAGAATTGCGTCGTCATGGCGCAGGCCCATGAGCGTTACGGAACGCGATTGCAGCATCGTTCTTACAGAAGTTGCGAAAAACCCGCTTTCGTGGTTTGGTCCATTTCTTTCGCGAGTGGGCCAACCCTGATGCCATCTTCACCTCTCCCCCCTTTCATCCCGGCATCTGTTGCCGGCGATGAACTGAATCGCCTGCACAACCAGCGCGTCCTCTGGCTGGAGGAAATCGAAAGCGCTGTCGTGGCGTTGCGGACCGAATATCCGGATGGCTATCTCGTTCCGCGCCACCGCCATAACCGTTCGCAGCTTCTCTATGCGCTCACCGGGGTCGTGCTGGTGACGACGGATGCCGGGCGCTGGATGGTGCCCCCCGAACATGCGATCTGGCTACCGGCCCGCGTTCATCACGCGGTCGAGATGCTCGGCACCGTCAGCATGCGCTCCATCTATATTGCGCCGCATGCGAGGGACGCTCTGCCGATGCATCTCCATGTGGTGGCGTTGACGGATCTGATGCGGTGTCTCATCGTCGAGGCGGTGACGTCGGACGACGATCCGCCGCCGGGCAGCCGCGAGGCGCTGGTGATCAGCCTGCTTCTGGACGAATTGCGCAACCTGCCGGAACAGCCGCTGGGCCTGCCTTTCCCGGCTGATCCGCGCCTTTCGGCCCTGTGCCGCCGCTTCGTCGAAAAGCCGTCGCCGCACGCCACCATCGATGAATGGGCGGCAGCGCTTGCCATGAGCCGCCGGTCGTTCACACGCAGCTTTCAGCGCGAAACCGGCCTGAGTTTTTCGCTCTGGCGACAGCAGGCCTGCCTTTTCGCCGCCTTGCCGCGCCTTGCGGATGGTGAGCCGGTGACGAGCGTGGCGCTCGATCTGGGCTATGACAGCGTGCCGGCCTTCACCACCATGTTCAAGCGTATGCTGGGCGTTTCGCCACGATTCTATCGCAGCGGAATGCTTGCGCAGCGCCAGGCGCCTTCTCTGTAAATCGCTGGGATCGATTCCCATATAGGCAACATTCCAATTGTTTCCGGCGCGCCGGACAGGTATGAGACCGGAATGCTTTTCCAACGCCGCAAACCAGCCAGCCTCGGGGAAAGACTGCGCACCTATCTCTGGCCGCGCCGGTCTTTTTCGCGCTCGATGCGTTACATGAGCAAGCGCATCATGCGCATCACGGCCTCGCCGCACGCGATTGCGGCTGGTTTGGCGGTGGGCGTTTTTTCGGCTTTCACGCCGTTTTTCGGGTTTCACATCATCATCGCCATCGTTCTCGCTTATATTTTCGCGGGAAATATTGCCGCAGCCGCCCTTGGGACAACTGTCGCCAACCCGCTGACCATCCCGGTTATCTGGGGCGCAACCTTCGAGTTCGGGCGCTTCATGCTGACCGGCGATTTGTCGGCGGACAGGCCGGCCCATCTCGGGCGCATGCTTTCCCATTTCGATTTCCACGATGTTTGGGGACCGGTGCTGAAGCCGATGCTGTTCGGCTCGACCGTGCTCGGGCTTATCTTCGCGCTGGTCGTCTATGTCGTTACCCGCTGGGCAATCACCGCCTTCCGCCGCAAGCGCCTGGAAAGGCTCACTGGGCGCTCTTCCGGCAAGAGCGATGCAGGCGTTCTGAAATCGGAAGTATCCAGCGCATGATCATTGGCATCGGCAGCGATCTCATCGATATCAGACGGGTCGAAAAGACGCTTGAACGTCACGGCCAGCGCTTCACCGATAGGGTCTTCACACCGGTCGAGCAGGCAAAATCCGATCGGCGTGCGCAGCGCGCCGCCTCTTATGCCAAGCGCTTCGCGGCCAAGGAAGCCTGCGCCAAGGCGCTCGGCACCGGCCTGTCGCGCGGCGTGTTCTGGCGGGACATGGGCGTCGTCAATCTACCTTCCGGCCAGCCGACCATGCAATTGACCAACGGTGCGGCCGCGCAACTCGCACGCATGACGCCTCCCGGGCATATCGCCGCCATACATCTGACAATTACCGATGATTTCCCTCTCGCACAGGCATTTGTCATTATCGAAGCCCTGCCTTCGCAGGTATGACCGGCCCATGAACGGCGTTTTGGGTTTAACTAATCTTCAGGCATCTGCCGATGGCCGGATTGCTTCACGCAATCGTAACGGCTAATAGAACGCGTTATTGCAAGCGGAGATCAAATGAGCGTGTCCGACAAGAGCGAAGTGAAAAAATCCGGCGGTCTGGGTGAAACCCTGAGCGTCGTCGTGCAGGCTCTGGTCCTCGCATTGATCATCCGAACCCTTCTGTTCCAGCCATTCAGCATTCCGTCCGGCTCCATGCGCCCGACGCTGCTCGAAGGCGATTACCTCTTCGTCTCCAAATTTTCCTATGGCTATTCGCATTTCTCGCTGCCCTTCTCGCCGGACCTGTTCTCGGGTCGCATATGGGCGAGCGAGCCGAAGCGCGGTGATATCGTGGTCTTCAAGCTGCCGAGCGATACGTCGGTCGATTACATCAAGCGCGTGGTTGGCCTGCCGGGCGACCGCATCCAGATGCGCCAGGGTGTGCTTTACATCAATGATGTCCCGGTCAAGCGCGAGAAGATTGGCGAGATCGACAACCCTGACATTACCGAGCAGAACCGCCCGGTCGATGTCTATCGCGAGACGCTGCCCAACGGCGTCAGCTATGATACGCTCGAGCTCTCGCCCAATTCCATCGGCGACGACACCCGCGTCTTCGAAGTCCCTGCCGGCCATTATTTCATGATGGGCGACAATCGCGATAATTCGCTCGATAGCCGTTTCACGGTCGGCTACGTGCCGTTTGAGAACCTTGTTGGCCGCGCCAATCTGATCTTCTTCTCCATTGCCGGCGGCGCGAGCCCGCTTGAGTTGTGGCGCTGGCCGGCGGATATCCGCTTGAACCGCCTGTTCACATCCGTCAATGCGGCACCGCATATCGTAGGCGGAAACTGATCTGTGAAGGCCGAATTCTGCGAATATCTGCTTCCTGGAGCTGCGCATGGCTGGTAAAGTCGACATCGCGCAGTTTCTCGAAGAGAAGACCGGGCATAAATTCAGCGATCCTGCACGGCTCGAACGGGCGCTGACCCATTCGAGCGCCAGGCAGAAGGCCGGTACCAATTACGAGCGGCTTGAGTTTCTGGGCGATCGCGTGCTTGGGCTGGTGGTGGCAGAAATGCTGTTCATGGCCTTTCCGAATGCCGATGAAGGCGAGTTGTCGGTGCGCCTCAACGCGCTCGTCAACGCCGAAACCTGCGCGTCGATCGCCGATGAGATCGGCCTTCACGTGCTGATTCGTACCGGCGCCGATATCAAGGCGCTGATGACGGACAAGCGCCTTTTGAACGTGCGGGCCGATGTGGTCGAAGCGCTCATCGCTACCATCTATCTCGAAGGCGGTCTTGAGGCGGTGCGGCCGTTCATCGAGCGTTACTGGGAGCCGCGCTCCCGGGTGACCAGCGCTGGCCGCCGTGACGCAAAGACCGAATTGCAGGAATGGGCGCATCAGCAGGGCGGGGTGCAGCCTGTCTACGGCATCGTCAGCCGCACCGGACCGGACCATGATCCGCAATTCACGGTGGAGGTGAAGGTTCCAGGCTTCGTTCCCGCGGTAGGCATAGGGCGGTCCAAGCGGATTGCCGAGCAGAATGCGGCCATAGAAATATTATACCGTGAAGGCGTATGGACGCGCCCACAAGCATGATCCCGAAAAGTTGCAGACTTTTTGGACGAGATCATGCGGCTGAAAAAAAGCATGATCCCGGAAAGTTGCAGACTTTCTGGATAGGATCATGCGATTGAAAGAAGGAACACTATGACCGACAAGTCCATTCCATCAGGGGAGGGGGAAACCAGCGCGCCGACGCGCTCCGGCTTCGTCGCGCTCATCGGTGCCCCGAACGCAGGCAAGTCCACCCTGGTCAACCATCTCGTCGGTACCAAGGTTTCGATCGTCACGCACAAGGTGCAGACGACGCGCGCGCTGGTGCGCGGCATCCTGATCCATGACCGCACGCAGATCGTCCTGATCGATACGCCCGGCATCTTTCGCCCGAAGCGGCGCCTCGACCGCGCCATGGTGACAAAGGCCTGGGGCGGCGCGCGCGATGCCGATCTGGTGCTGGTCATCATCGATGCGCAGGGCAGGCTGAACGAGGAGGCCGAGGCGATCCTCGAAAGCCTCAAGGAGGTGCGCCAGCCCAAGATCCTCGTTTTGAACAAGGTGGACCGTGTCGATCCGCCGTCGCTTCTCAAGCTGGCGGCGACCGCCAATGAAAAGATCGCCTTCGAGCGTACCTTCATGATCTCGGCGCTCACCGGCTCTGGTTGCAACGATCTGCGCGACTATCTCGCCAAGACGCTGCCGGAAGGCCCGTGGTATTATCCCGAAGACCAGATTTCCGACATGCCGATGCGCCAGCTCGCGGCGGAAGTGACGCGCGAGAAGCTTTATCTGCGCCTGCACGAGGAACTGCCCTACGCCTCGACGGTGGAGACGGAGCGCTGGGAGGAAAAGAAGGACGGTTCGGTGCGCATCGAGCAGGTCATCTATGTCGAGCGCGAGAGCCAGAAGAAGATCGTGCTCGGCCACAAGGGCGAAACGATCAGGTCCATCGGCCAGGCAGCGCGCAAGGACATCGCCGAAATCCTCGAACAGCCGGTGCATCTCTTCCTTTTCGTCAAGGTGCGCGACAATTGGGGCAACGATCCCGAACGCTATCGGGAAATGGGACTTGATTTCCCGCAATAGGGGCCTTTCACGTAGTATTAGAACCGCTGGTTCTAGGCGTCCCCTCTGGCCTATCGGCCATCTCCCCCGCAAGGAGGGAGATTAGCTGGTGTCGATGGGGTGTCTTTCCCTGCAACGTTCGCGGTTGGCGCCAACGCAAATGACAGCGTAATCTCCCCCCATGCGGGGGAGATGTCCGGCAGGACAGAGGGGGGCGCTGTCCCGCCAGCGTTTTTATTCAAAAAAACAAAATGCAGCAGAACCAGCTTTTCACCCTAAATGGGCTCTCTCATGGAATGGCGCGATGAAGGCATAATCCTTGGCACGAGGCGGCATGGCGAGACGAGCGCTATCGTCGAGCTGATGACGCGCGCCCATGGCCGGCATCTGGGTATCGTGCGGGGCGGGCGTTCGCGCAAGATGCAGCCGCTGCTACAGCCGGGAAACCGGGTCGACGCCGTATGGCACGCCCGGCTGGACGAACATCTCGGCGCTTTCCAGGTCGAACCCCTGAGCTTCGCCGCCGCACGGCTGATCGAGATGCCGGTGGCGCTCTACGGCATCCAGCTTGCCGCGGCGCATCTGCGCCTGTTGCCCGAGCGCGATCCTCACCCGGGTCTTTTCGAGACGCTTGCGCTGATCATCGAGCATTTCGACGATCCCCTGGCGGCGGGCGAATTGCTGCTGCGCTTCGAGATCATGATGCTGGAGGAACTGGGCTTCGGCCTCGATCTGCAATCCTGCGCGGCGACGGGAAGCCGCGAGCATCTGGTCTATGTCTCGCCGAAATCAGGCAGGGCGGTGTCGCGCGATGCCGGAAAGCCCTGGGCCGACAAGCTCCTGCCGATGCCCGGCTTTGTTTCAAACAACCGGGTCCGCGCCGTCTCGGTCGCCGAGATCGACGATGCCTTTCGCATGACCGGCTATTTCCTCGCCCGCCACGTCTGGGAGCCGCGCGCCCAGACGGCACCGGAGGCGCGGTCTGGTTTTCTTTCCATGCTGGCGAAAATCGCCGCGCCACACCCCTGACTATTTACTCCGCAGGCTGAAGCGCCGGCCGCTCGACCGCATGTTCGCGGATCGGCCAATGCACGGCCGCGGCGAAGAGGCCGAGCGCGACACCGAACCACCAGACCGGCTCGTAGGAGCCGAAGCGGTCGTAGAGATAGCCGCCGAGCCAGACGCCGAGGAACGAGCCGATCTGGTGCGAGAAGAAGACGATGCCGCCCAGCATGCCAAGATAGCGCGTGCCGAACATGATGGCGACCAGCGCATTCGTCGGCGGCACGGTGGAAAGCCAGAGCAGTCCCATCAGGCCGGAGAAGATCAGCACCGACATGCCCGTTTGCGGCAGCAGCAGGAAGGCTGTGACCAGGACAGAGCGCGCGAGATAGAGCAGCGCGAGGAAGATCGGCTTGGAATAGCGCTGGCTGATCACCCCCGAGGCGAGCGAGCCGATGATGTTGAAGAAGCCGATCAGCGCCAGCCCCCATACGGCATAACGTGGTTCGATGCCGATATCGGCGATATAGGCCGGAAAATGCGCGGTGATGAACGCGACCTGAAAACCGCAGACGAAAAAGCCTGAGATGAGCAGCAGATAGCTCTTGTGCCCGAGCGCTTCGCGCAGCGCCGCGCCGATCGATTGCTTGTAGGTGCTCTGGCTGATGCGGCCGCTGGTCGAATTGCCGCGCAGCGGGATCGCCAGGATCGGGATCACCAGCATCGCGATGCCCATATAGACCAGCGCATCCGACCAGCCGTAGCGTTCGATCAGGCCGAGGCTGATCGGCGCGAAGACGAACATGCCGGCCGACCCGGCCGCCGTGCCGAGGCCGAAGACAAAGGTGCGGTTCTCAGCCGAAACATTGCGCGCGAAAGCCGACAGCACGATGCCGAACGAACCGGCGGCAACGCCGAGCCCGACCAGAATGCCGCCGCCGACATGAAGCATGGTAGGCGAATCCGCATTTGCCATCAGGAGGAGGCCGCTGGCATAGAAGATCGCCGAGAGGAGTAGCACGCGCCATGTGCCGTATTTGTCCGCGATCGCGCCGAAGAAAGGCTGCCCCGCGCCCCAGAACAAATTCTGCAGGGCCATCGCGAGAGCGAATGTGGTGCGATCCCATCCCTTTTCGGTGAGCATCGGCAACTGGAATATGCCCATGGCCGAACGCGGCCCGAAGGTCATGAGCGCTATGAGGCAGCCGGAGATGATGATCAGCCAGGGCAGGGCGTCTTGTTTGGTGGCGGGCGACTGGGCCATGGCGGGAATCCCGGAGCGACAAAAATCAGAGCGGGTTTTCGCTCAGGTGAGAATAAATATTACCCGATCCGACACTTCAGACAAACGAATTGGTTTGAACATCCGTTCACAGATTTTGATGGTTATCGACACCGCCGGCAAGCAAGGTCACGCAAACCTTCACAAATGCGCTACACGAAACTTTTATGACAGGGCGGCTTGCAGCGGGCTTAAAGTCGCCTTATGTGTTTCCAGGACGGCCATGATGACTTTGCCGTTTTTCTTTTGGTCATATATATGCTCAATGTGAGTATAAATGCCGGGAGGGCGTTACATGACGACCAGTGCAGCAGCAATCCGTGCGGGCCTCTCTGCGGGAGCATCCGCCGCCGAGCGGTTCGGCGTCGTGGACATGCCGTCGCTTGAGTTCACGCCCGAGGTGGCGCGCGAGACGGAGCATCTTTACGAGCGCGTGTCGCATCACATTCCGCGCATCGAATGGCCCGTTTATGCGCCCTATGTCGCTGCGATCAACCGGCTGAAAAAGCAGCGCAATGCGGTCATCCTGGCGCATAATTACCAGACGCCGGATATCTTCCATTGCGTCGCCGATATCGTCGGGGATTCACTGCAGCTTGCCCGCGAGGCGACGAGGGTCGATGCCGGGATCATCGTCCAGTGCGGCGTGCATTTCATGGCCGAGACGTCGAAGTTGCTCAATCCTGAGAAGACAGTTCTGATCCCGGACATGAAGGCCGGCTGCTCGCTGGCCGCGTCGATCACCGGCGCCGATGTGCGTCTCTTGCGCGAGACCTATCCCGGCGTGCCGATCGTCACCTATGTCAACACATCGGCCGATGTGAAGGCGGAAAGCGATATCTGCTGCACCTCCGCCAATGCGGTCCAGGTTGTCGAAAGCTTCGGCGTCGATCGCGTGCTGTGCATTCCAGATGAATTCCTGGCGCAGAATGTCGCCGCGCAGACCCATGTGAAAATCCTGACCTGGAAGGGGCACTGCGAAGTGCACGAACGCTTCACGGCGGCGGAACTCGTCGCCTACAGGGAGGCCGATCCCTCGATCCAGATCATCGCCCATCCCGAATGCCCGCCAGAAGTCGTCGCCATCGCCGATTTTGCAGGCTCGACCAGCGGCATGATCGATTACGTCAAGAAGAACCGCCCGCCCAAGGTGCTGCTCGTCACCGAGTGTTCGATGGCGTCGAATATCGAATCCGAAGTGCCCGGCGTCCAGTTCATCAAGCCGTGCAATCTCTGCCCGCACATGAAGCGCATCACCCTGCCGAAGATACTGGAAAGCCTCGTCTTCATGCGCGAGGAGATCCATGTCGACCCGGCCGTCGCCGAGCGTGCGCGCATGGCGGTGGAACGGATGGTCAATTTGAAGAATTGAGGGGATGACGATGAACGTCAGCGTGCGTCTCGCCCCCCTCTGTCCTGCCGGACATCTCCCCCGCAGGGGGGGAGATTGGCTAACATTGCTCTCCCAGCCCATCGTCAAACGTGTGCGACTGGCGCCGCGCGTTTATGAAGGCGTAATCTCCCCCCTTGCGGGGGAGATGGCTGGCAAGCCAGAGGGCGGCGCTGTCCCGCTGAGGGATATCACCCATGCCCCTAACTGACATCATCATCGTAGGCGGCGGCCTCGCCGGCCTGTTCTGCGCGCTGAAGCTCGCCCCCCGACCCGTCACCATCCTTGCCGCGGCACCCATCGGTCGTGGCGCGTCGTCGGCCTGGGCGCAGGCGGGCATCGCTGCTGCGGTCTCCGAGGGCGATACGATCGAGCAGCATCTGGCCGACACGCTCGCCGCAGGCGACGGCATCGTTGACGAGAAGATCGCGCGGCTTATGGTGTCGGAAGCCACCGACCGCGTCCACGATCTTCTGTCCTATGGCGTCCCCTTCGACCGTGATCTCGACGGCAGGCTGCAGGTCTCGCGCGAGGCGGCGCATTCGCAAAGCCGGATCGTGCGGGTGCGCGGCGACATGGCGGGCCGCGCCATCATGCAGGCGCTGGTCGATGCGGTGCGCCGCACGCCGTCGATCCGCGTGCTGGAGGGTTTCGTCGCCGAGGAGATCACTAGGAAAAGCGGTCGTGTCTCGGGCATTTTTGCGCGCGGCGACGCGGGAGCGCGCCCCCAGCGCCTGCATCTGCCGGCCCGTGTCGTGGTGCTTGCCTCCGGCGGCATCGGCCATCTCTACGCGGTGACGACCAACCCCTCGGAAGCGCGCGGCGGTGGTATCGGCATGGCCGCACGGGCTGGGGCGACGCTCGCCGACATGGAGTTCGTACAGTTTCATCCCACTGCACTGAATGTCGGCAAGGACCCCGCGCCGCTGGCGACCGAGGCCTTGCGCGGCCATGGCGCCACGCTGGTCAACGACCGGGGCGAGCGCTTCATGCTCGCCATCGACCCGGCGGGCGAAATGGCCCCGCGCGACGTGGTGGCGCGCGGCATTTTCGCCGAGGTGATGGCGGGCAGGGGCGCATGGCTCGATTGTACGACCGCCGTTGGCGAGAGCTTCCCCGAGGAATTCCCGACCGTCTATGGCTATTGCCGCGAGGCAGGCATTGACCCGGTCACGCAGCCGATCCCGGTTATCCCTGCCGCGCATTATTTCATGGGCGGCGTCCTCACCGATGCCGATGGCCGCACCTCGCTCGAAGGTCTCTGGGCCTGCGGCGAGGCTGCTTCGACGGGCGCGCATGGCGCCAATCGCCTCGCCTCTAATTCGCTTCTCGAAGCGGTGGTCTTTTCCGCCCGCATCGCCGCCGATATCGACGGGCTTCTGCCAAAGGGTGTAACGTCCGACTGGGCCGATGGCTCAATCAGCGACGAGGACGCAGAAATGGCTGCAGACACGAAAGCCATGGCCCTGCTGCGCCAGACCATGAGCGCGCGTTTCGGGGTCATCCGCGACCGCGCCGGCATGCAGGAGGGTCTGCGCATCATCATTGGGCTCGAACAGGCCAACCACAACGCCGCCTTTGCCAACACGCTGACTGCGGCAAAGCTCGTCGCCGTCAGCGCGCTCAAGCGCGAGGAAAGCCGGGGCGGGCATTTCCGTGACGATTTCCCCGAAGCGCGCCTCGAGTGGCAGCGCCGTTCCTACCTGACCCTCGCCGAGGCCGACCAACTCGCCGACCATTATCTGGAATTCGCCTGATGACATCAGCCAAACCCAATCCCCCCGTCCTGCCGCGTCTGATGGTGGAGGAGGCGGTGCGCGCCGCGCTTGCCGAGGATCTGGGCCGCGCCGGCGATATCACCACCTATGCCACCATTGCCGAAGGGGCGCAGGCAAAGGCGGTTCTCGCCAGCCGCGAGGCCGGAATCGTGGCAGGTCTCGCCTTCGCCGAAACCGCTTTCGCATTGCTCGATCCGGCGGTGAAATTCGTGAGCCTCGTCAGGGATGGCGAAAGAGTAAACCCCGGCCAGGTGATCGCCCGAGCCGAGGGTAGCGCCCGCGCCATCCTTTCCGCCGAGCGGGTGGCGCTGAATTTTCTCATGTATCTGAGTGGGATCGCCACCTATACCGCGAAATTCGCCGATCTCATCGCTCATACCGGCGCGAAGGTCTGCGACACGCGCAAGACCGTGCCCGGCATGCGGGCCTTCGCAAAATATGCGGTGCGCTGCGGTGGTGGCGCGAACCACCGTTTCGGGCTCGACGATGCGATCCTGATCAAGGACAACCACATCGTGGTGGCAGGCGGCGTGGCAAAGGCGATAGAGGCCGCGCGCGCCTATGCGGGTCATCTGGTCAAGATCGAGATCGAGGTGGATACGATCGTCCAGATGGAGGAAGCGCTGTCGGTCGGCGCGGATGTGATTCTTCTTGACAATATGCCGCCGGAGGCTCTTGAAAAAGCGGTGAAAATCAATGCAGGACGCGCAAAACTGGAAGCCTCCGGCAATATTTCCTTCGACACGATCAGGGCTGTCGCGGAAACCGGTGTCGATTATATTTCGACCTCTAAGATCACCATGGCCGCGCCGACGCTGGATGTGGGATTGGATATCGGGATAGACCAATGAAAGTCATTTCGACCATCGCGGACCTGCGCGCGGCGCTGAAGGTTGAACGGCGGACGGGCCGCACAATCGGCCTCGTGCCGACGATGGGCTATCTCCATATCGGCCATCTGACGCTGGTGCGCCACTCGCGCAAATCCTGCGACGTGACGGTGGCGTCGATCTTCGTCAACCCGACGCAGTTCGGTGCCAATGAGGACCTGTCCACCTATCCGCGCGATCTCGAACGCGATCTCAAGCTGCTCGAAGCCGAGGGCGTCGATTATGTGTTTACCCCCGATGTGGCGGAGATCTATCGCCCCGGCGCGGAAACCATCGTCGAGACCACGCATCTGTCGCGCATCCTGATCGGCCGCATCCGCCCGGGCCACTTCCGCGGTGTGACCACTGTTGTCGCCAAGCTCTTCAACATCGTCCAGCCAGACCGCGCCTTCTTCGGCGAGAAGGACTATCAGCAACTCGCCATCATTCGCCGCATGGTGGCCGATATGGATTTCCCGGTCGAAATATCCGGCGTGCCGACGGTCCGTGAGGAGGACGGGCTTGCATGTTCCTCGCGCAATGCGCTTTTGACGCCGGAGGACCGCCAGGCCGCCGTGGTCCTGTCGAAGGCGCTTGCTGCCGCCGAAAAACAGGCGGCGGGCGGGGAACGCTCGGTGGCAGCGATCCGCAAGGCGATGCTGAAGGTACTCGAGGCCGAACCGCGCGGCGTGATCGAGGCAGTGGATATCCGCGATGCGGACGATCTGTCGAAGGTTGCGGGAAAGATTGCCAGACCTGTGGTCGTTCTTCTGACCGTTCGCTTCGGTAAGGTCAGATTGATCGATCAGCGGGTAATAAACACGAGCAAGGCTGGAGAAAACGCATGAGCCAGGAAATCGTCACCCGCCGGGTCACCGCGCCGGATATCCGCGCGCGCAAGGGCGGCGAGCCCATCGTTTCGCTCACCGCTTATCATGCCCACACAGCGGCGATAGTCGACCGCTATGCCGATTTCATGCTGGTCGGCGACAGCCTGGGCATGGTCATGCACGGGATGGATTCGACCATCGGCGTCACGCTGGAAATGATGATCGTGCATGGACGCGCCGTCGTCCGTGGATCGAGCCAAGCGCTGATCGTCGTTGACATGCCGTTCGGCACCTATGAGGAGAGCCCGTCGGAAGCCTTTCGCAACGCCGCCCGCATCATGAAGGAAACGGCCTGCGGCGCGGTGAAGCTCGAAGGCGGCGCGCGCATGGCCGAGACGATCCATTTCCTGACCGAGCGCGGCATTCCCGTCATGGCCCATATCGGGCTGACGCCGCAGGCGGTCAACACTATGGGCGGCTTCAAGACGCAAGGCCGCGATCCCGCCCATTGGCCGGTGATCAAGGCGGATGCGCGGGCCGTGGCAGAGGCGGGAGCCTTCGCCGTGGTGCTGGAAGGCATTGTCGAGCCGCTTGCCGCCGAGATCACCCGCGAAATCGACATTCCGACCATCGGCATCGGCGCTTCGAGGGAATGCGACGGCCAGATATTGGTGTTGGAGGACATGCTCGGCCTCAATCCGAAGCCGCCGAAATTCGTCAAGCAATATGGCGCTGTCGCCACCGCGATAGAGGCAGCGGTGAAGGCCTACGCCGACGATGTTCGCACCCGCGCCTTCCCGACCGACGACCAGGTCTACAAGCTCAAGAAATAAAGCTGCCGCTCAGAGCGCCTTGCGATAGACGATGAATGAGGAGCGCGGCGTGATCGTATCGTAGAGCGAGCGGGCAGGGGCGTTATATTCCTGCGTGTGCCAGTAGATGCGGAAGGCGTTCTTGACCCGCGCCGCCGCCTCGACCCCTTCGATGAGCTTCCTGGCTGCCCCGCCGCCGCGCGCCGCCGGATCGACGAACAGATCTTCCAGATAGCAGTTCGGACGGTCGCTCCATGTCGAAGCGTGGAAGAGGTAGTTGGCAAAGCCGATGATTTCGCCACCGCGTTCGGCGATGACAGCCTTCACATCTGATCCGGGATCGAGAATGCGCTTCCACGTGGTGGCGATCACCGCTTCCGGCACGCTGGCCCTGTAGAACGCGTTATAGGCGGCAAACAGCGCGCGCCACTTGTTCTCGTCACCCGCTTCGGCTGGCCTGACGACGGTCTGGATGGTGTCTTCGCTCATGGCTCAACGGCTCCAACTCATGGATGGAGCCGATCTATATCCTGATTTGAAGCCGATAAGAAAGAACCCCGCGGATGTCGCCATCCGCGGGGTTCTGTTGGTGGGTTGCTGCGCTTGCGATCAGTGCGCTTGCGTCGCCGGTTCCTGGGCAGTGCCTTCGGCGTGCGGCACGGGAATAGTCCCTTCGCCGGTATGCTTGAGCGGGCGGTTTCCGGACAATTGGCGCAGGAGCACATAGAACACCGGCGTCAGGAAGATGCCGAATGCCGTCACCCCGATCATGCCGGCAAAGACCGCGATGCCCATGGCCTGGCGCATTTCCGCGCCCGCGCCGGTCGAAAGCACCAGCGGCACCACGCCCATGATGAAGGCGAGGGACGTCATCAGGATCGGGCGAAGGCGTAGCCTGCTCGCCTCGATCGCCGCCTCCCTCGGCGTCATGCCGCCGAATTCGAGCTCTCGGGCGAACTCGACGATCAGGATCGCATTCTTCGCCGACAGGCCGACCAGCACGATCAACCCGATCTGGGTGAAGATGTTGTTGTCGCCATGGCTGAGCCACACGCCGGTCAGCGCCGCCAGAATGCCCATCGGCACGATCATGATGATGGCAAGCGGCAATGCCAGGCTCTCATATTGCGCCGCGAGCACCAGGAACACCAGGAGCAACGCCAGCGGGAAGATGATGATGCCCGAATTGCCGGCGATGATCTGCTGGTAGGTAAGGTCCGTCCACTCATAGCTGATGCCGGCGGGCAGGGTCTCGGCGGCGATCTTTTCAATCACCTCCTGGGCCTGGCCGGAGGAATAGCCGGGCGCAGGACCGCCGTTGATATCGGCAGAGAGGAAGCCGTTGTAGCGAACCGCACGTTCCGGTCCGGCACTTGGCTGGATGTTGAGCAGCACCGACAGCGGGATCATCTCACCCGACTGCGAGCGCACCTTCAGCTTGCCTATATCCTCCGGGCGCGCGCGATAGGGCGCGTCGGCCTGCATCCGAACCGAATAGGTCCGTCCGAACTGGTTGAAGTCGTTGACATAGAGCGAGCCCAGATAGATCTGCAGCGTGTCGAAGATATCCGTGACCGCAACACCCAGCTGATGCGCCTTGGCCCTGTCGATATCGGCATAGAGCTGCGGCACGTTGATCTGGTAGCTCGAGAACAGGCCTGCCAGTTCCGGCGCGGCGTAGGCCTTGCCGAGAAACGCCTTGGTTGCCTGGTCCAGCGCCTCGTAGCCGAGGCCGTTACGGTCCTCGATCTGCAGCTTGAAGCCGCCGATCTGGCCCATGCCCATCACCGGCGGAGGCGGGAACATTGCGATGAACGCATCCTGGATCCCGGCGAATTTCTGGTTCAACGCCATGGCAACGGCGCCACCCGAAAGATCCGGCGTCTTGCGCTCCTCGAACGGCTTCAGCATCACGAACACGATGCCCGCATTCGACGAGTTGGTGAAGCCGTTGATCGACAGGCCCGGGAAGCCGAGGGTAGCCTCCACGCCAGGCTGCTGGCGGGCAATGTCGCTCATTTTCCGGATGACAGCGTCCGTGCGGTCGAGCGTCGCCCCGTCGGGCAATTGCGCGAAGCCGACGAGATATTGCTTGTCCTGTCCTGGCACGAAGCCGCCGGGGACCTTGTTGAACATGACGAAGGTGAGGCCAACAAGCACCAGATAAAGCCCCATGATGATCGTCTTACGCGAAAGAATGCGCCGGACGCCGCCGCCATAGGCGTTGGAGCTGGCGCCGAACGCACGGTTGAAGCCGCGGAAGAACCAGCCGAACAGGCCATCCATGACGCGGGTGAGCCAATCCTTGGGCGCATCGTGGCCACGCAGCAGCATTGCCGCCAGCGCCGGGGACAACGTAAGCGAGTTGAAGGCGGAGATGACCGTGGAGATTGCGATTGTCAGCGCGAACTGGCGATAGAACTGTCCGGTGAGCCCCGAGATGAAGGCGAGCGGCACGAACACCGCGACAAGCACCAGCGCAATTGCGACGATCGGGCCGGAAACCTCCCGCATGGCGCGATAGGTGGCATCGCGTGGGCTCAACCCTTCCTCGATATTGCGTTCCACATTCTCCACCACGACGATGGCGTCATCCACCACGATACCAATGGCGAGCACCAGGCCGAAGAGGCTGAGCGCGTTGATCGAAAAGCCGAAGACATACATCACCGCGAAAGTGCCGATGATGGAGACGGGAACGGCGACGAGCGGGATGATCGAGGCGCGCCATGTCTGCAGGAAGACGATGACGACGAGCACCACCAGCGCGACGGCTTCGAGCAGCGTGTGAACGACAGCGTCGATGGAGGCGCGGACGAACTGCGTCGTGTCATAGGCGATTTCGTACTTCACGCCTTCCGGCATGGTCTTCTGCACTTCGTCCATTACCTCGCGGATATCGTCCGATATCTGGATGGCATTGGAGTTCGGCGCCTGGAAGATACCTATCCCCACCGCCTGCTTGTTGTCGAGCAGCGAGCGCAGCGAATATTCGGAAGAGCCAAGCTCGAGGCGGGCAACATCACGCAGCCGCGTGATCTCGCCATTGGCGCCTGTTTTGATGATGATATTGCCGAAATCCTCGACGGAACTCAGCCGTCCCTGCGCATTGACCGAAAGCTGGAAGTCGAGGTCCGGCACGCTTGGCGAGGCACCGATGATGCCGGCCGCCGCCTGGATGTTCTGCTCACGCACCGCCTGCACCACGTCGCTGGCCGAAAGGCCCCGCTCCGCCACTTTCTGCGGGTCGAGCCATATCCGCATGGAATAGTCGCCGCCGCCAAAAATCTGCACCTGGCCGACGCCGTTGATCCGTGCCAGCCTGTCCTTTACATTCAGCACCGCGTAGTTACGCAGATACGTGATATCATAGCGGTCGTTCGGCGAAAGCAGATGCACCACCATGGTCAGGTTTGGCGAACTCTTCACCGTGGTGACGCCGAGACGCCGGACCTCTTCCGGCAGGCGAGGCTCAGCCTGGCTGACGCGGTTTTGTACGAGCTGCTGCGCCTTATCAGGGTCGGTGCCGAGCTTGAAGGTCACCGTCAGCGTCATCACGCCGTCCGTAGTGCCCTGGCTCGACATGTAGAGCATGTCTTCCACGCCATTGATCGCCTCTTCGATCGGTGTTGCCACCGTTTCGGCGATGACGCGCGGATTGGCGCCGGGATATTGTGCCCGCACCACGATCTGCGGCGGCACGACTTCCGGATATTCCGAAATCGGCAGGGCGCGGAGGCCCAGCAGACCGGACACCAGGATCAGCACAGACAGCACGCCGGCGAAGACGGGACGGTCAACGAAAAATCTCGATATGTTCATGTCACGTCCCTCTGGGAGTGTGATTTTGAGTTAGAGAACGGGCTTGCGACGGAAGGGCTTCTTCCGTCGCGGCAGCGTCATTCGGAATCCAAGTTGCCTTGGACGAAACGGCGGTTGCCGCCGTTTCGTCCGGAGTATCAGCGTTGGGCGGTGGCCAGCGGCTGTTCGTCCGGGACCATCGCAACCGTCTGTGGCTCGACCACCGCACCGGCGCGAACCCGTTGCAATCCATTGACGACGATGCGCTCCCCGGGATTGAGGCCGCTTTCGACGACACGCAGGCCTTCCGACGCCGCACCCAGCGTCACCTGGCGATAGACGAGCTTGTTCTCGGCATCCACGACCAGCACGAATTTCTTGTCCTGGTCGGTCCCGATCGCCCGCTCGCTGATCATCAACTGCCGTTCGGCCTTCGGCTCGCCCATCCGCACGCGGACGAACTGGCCTGGAATCAGCCGGCCATCCGGATTGTCGAAGACGGCCCGCACGCGCACTGTGCCGCTTGCCGTATCGACCTCATTGTTGATGAGCTGCAGATGGCCGCTGATCGGCGCGTCGGCATCGTTTGCCGTGCTGATCTCTACGGGAATCTGCTCGACGGCCGGTGCGCCATTCTTCCCCACGGGAAGCTGCGTCAGGGCACGCGCCACGAGCTGTTCGTCGACATCGAAGCTCGCATAGATCGGATCGACGGAGACGAGCTTCGTCAGGACAGGCGAACCGGACCCAGCCGCCACCAGATTGCCGGCAGTGATCTCGAACCTGCCGGCGCGGCCCGCTATGGGAGCCCGCACCTCGGTATAGCCAAGGTCGAGGCGGGCCGACTGCAGCGCGGCTTCCGCCGAACGCAAGGTCGCCGCCGCCTCATGCGATGCGCTGAGGCGCTGGTCGAGGTCGCTTTGCGAAACGGTGCGGGAGGAAACGAGCCTGCGCCCGCGCTCCAGTTCCAGCTTCGTCAGATCCATCCGCGCCTGGGCTGCCTCGACCTGGGCCTCGGCGCGTGCCACCGCCGCCTCGAACGGGGCGGGGTCGATGGTCACGAGGAGATCGCCCTTCTTGACGAGGGAGCCTTCGCGGAAATGAACCGACTGGATGGCTCCGGCGACGCGCGAGCGGACCTCGACGCGGTCGACCGCTTCGAGACGGCCGGAAAATTCCTGCCAGATGGTGACGTCGCGCGCTTCGACAGTGGCGACCGAAACCGGTATCGCAGGCGCCGCTGCAGGCGCGGCGGCACTTGTCTCCGCCTGGGCGCCGCCCGGCAGGTTGGTATAGAGCGCCGTGCCGGAAACCGACGCAGCAAGGATCAGACCGGCGCTCCAGAGGAGCCGGCGAGGGGCAAACATCTTCATATCTGTCTCCGTGTGGCGTTTAACGCCGATGTAGTGTGAAAATCCTGATGTAAATCTTGCTCAGTGGGCCAGGGCTCCCGTTTCCCGGAAAAATTCGGTGAAAAAGCCGCGAACGGTCTCCCCCCACTCCGGCCGGACGCCTGTGTCATCGCAGTAGGCATTCGGCCAACCGGTCTTCCCGGCCAGTACATGCTCGTGAACGCTGACGCCCGCCTCTCTCAGACGCCGCGCGTAATTCATGCTTTCGTCGCGCATCGGGTCGTCCTCGGCGGTAACCACCAGCGCGGGTGCAACGCCGGCAAGGCGTAGCGAATAGCCGGGCGTGGCATAAGGATGGCAGGCCCCGAAGCCGAGATAATGCTTCCAGCCATCGGCCCACTTGCAGTTCATCTCACCTGCTTGCGTCTTGCGGAACGAACCCGTCGCCACGCTCGGATCGAGCATGGGAGAAAGCAGGATCTGCCCCTGCAAACCGCCCAGGGCCACGTCGCGCGCCTTCAAGGCCAGCCCGGCGGCGAGATTGCCGCCCGCTTCCTCACCGGCGACGAAGAGCGCCGATTTCTTGCTCGCGAGCTGGCCGCGACCCTTGCACATGGTCCCGAGCAGCCCATAGGTGAACTTCAGCGCCGCCGGGAAAGGGTCTTTGACCGCCTTGCAATAATCCGGCGCCACCACCACTGCCCCGGCGTCAGCAAGCAGCGTCGACACCAGATGTCCGCATTTCGCCGAGCCGCCAAGAAAGGCGCCGCCATGAAGATGCAGCACCAGAGGCGGCGCCTTCGCAGCCACCTTCCCGCGATAGACACGCACCCTTATCGGGCCGGCATCGCTCTCCAATATCTCCTCTGCCCAGACCGCACCCATGATTTCCAAACTCCGTCTCTGAATCTTCATCAAAGACTAGTTGTTGAATGTCCTATCGCACAGTCCTCCTGACACCATTTTGTCAGGAGGATTGCTGCAAAGCACAATGAAGCCCTAACATGGTATTGTTTTGCGCTCGAAAAAATCCCAACTACGCCACAACACTGTTTCTGTGCGTGAACAATGAGCGGGATTTCCGAAAGGTGGGGCACCGGTTTTCGGATAAAAATCTTGGCTGGAATCAAGAAGTCATGGGGATTGAGGGATGGACCAATTAGCCGCCATGCGCGCCTTTATCCGGGTGGTGGAAGCAGGCAATTTCTCTCGCGCGTCCGAATCGTTGGGTATGCCCAAGGCGACCGTCACCAAGCTGATCCAGAGCCTGGAGGGGCATCTGCGCACCAAGCTTTTGAACAGGACGACCCGCCGCGTGCTGGTGACCCATGACGGCGCGCTCTATTACGACCGCGCGCTGAGGCTCATCGCTGATCTGGAAGAACTCGATTCCGGCCTGGCCGACGCGCAAGGCTTGCCGCAGGGGCGGGTGCGGGTGGAAATGTCGGGCGCGCTGGCAAATTTGGTTCTTATCCCGAACCTGTGGGATTTCAAGGCCCGGCATCCCGGCATCCGCCTTGACCTGGGGGTCTCCGACCGGCCTGTCGACATCCTGGCGGAAAATGTCGATTGCGCGATCCGCATCGGCGAGATCACCGACCAATCGCTGATTGCGCGGCGCATCGCGCAGCTGCATTTCGTCACTTGCGCAGCGCCCTCCTATCTCAAGAAGTTCGGCGAGCCTCAGCACCCGCGAGAACTGGAGCCGGATCATTACGTGGTCGGCTATTTCCGTGCCCAGACAGGCCAGCAATTGCCGCTCGAATTCCAGCGCGAGGGCGAGGAGCGACTGGAGGTTTTCGGGCGCTACATCGTTGCCGCAAATGAGGCGATCACCTACGTCGCCGCCGCGGAGGCCGGAATGGGGATCATCCAGGCGCCGCAGCTGATGACCCGGAAGCCGTTCGCCGAAGGCACGCTGCAGCCGATCCTCACCGACTGGAAGAGGGAGTCGATGCCGATCTTCGTCGTCTTTCCGCCGAACCGGCATTTGAGCAGCAAGGTCCGGGCATTCGTCGATTGGGCTGCCGATCTCTTCGCGAGGTCCGGGATCGACGGACGGTAGCGACGGACGGTAGCGACGGACTAAACTTTCCTCCATACATGGCGAACGCATCGTCTATAGTCGTTTCCATCCGGAACGCGGGAACGAATTGAATGCCGTCACACGAGTTGTTTATCGCCTTTCTCGCCACCACGGCGCTCTTCGCCTTCATTCCCGGCCCGGCGATGCTCTATGCCGCGGCGCAGGCCATGGCGCGAGGCCGCTGGTCCGGCCTGATGGCGGCGCTGGGCATCCATCTCGGCGGCTATGTCCATGTGATCGCTGCCGCCGCCGGGCTTTCGGTGCTCTTTCACGCCGTTCCCGTGCTCTACCTCGTGGTCAAATTCGCAGGCGCGGCCTATCTGGTCTGGCTGGGGATTTCGCTGTTCCGCGCCAGGGCGCAAGGGGAGGAGGCGGCCGTTCCGGGCATTTTGCCTAAATCCGGTCGCCGGGCTTTTCTGGAGAGCGTCACGGTTGAGGTTCTCAATCCCAAGACGGCGATCTTCTTCATGGCCTTCCTGCCGCAGTTTATCGATCCGTCGGCGACCTTGCCCGTCTGGTTCCAGTTCGTCTTCCTGGGAACCATCGTCAACCTGATGTTCTCCTTCACCGATGTCGTCTCCGTGGTGCTGGCAGGGGCAGTGATCAACCGCTTGCGGCGCTCGAGCGGCGCGCAGCGCCTCATGCAGCGGGCGGGCGGTGCGATGATCGTCGGCCTGGGTGTCCATCTCGCCTTTCACAAAAGCTGATTCCGACCATATTCCATTTGCGTCGTTTTGAGCTAAGGTGGCGCACGCCGAACGTCCGGCTGTACTCATTTTGGGGGACAGGCAATGGCGATTTATCTTCTCGCGCTCTTGATCGGCATCGTCGCAGGCCTGCGGGCCATGACCGCGCCGGCGGCGGTAAGCTGGGCCGCCCATCTCGGCTATCTCAATCTTGAGGGTACATGGCTCGCCTTTCTGGGCTACGCCTGGACGCCCTATATTCTGAGCCTGGCGGCGATCGGCGAGATGATCGCCGATCAGTTGCCCTCCACCCCAAGCCGCAAGATGCCGGGGCCATTCGGCGCCCGCATCGTCAGCGGTGCGTTGTGCGGCGCCGCTCTCGGCATTCCCGCCGGCGTGTGGATCGGCGGCCTCATTGCCGGCGCGGTCGGTGCCGTGCTCGGAACGCTTGGCGGATATCTCTTCCGCATGAGGCTCGCCGCCGCCTTCGGCAAGGATCGGCCGGCGGCGCTGATAGAGGACGCCATCGCCATTATTGCCGCGATCCTGATCGTGAGGGCGGTCTGATGACAAAGCAGTTCGATGCGATCATCATCGGCGCGGGACAGGCCGGTCCGCCGCTGGCCGGCCGCCTCACTGCGGCCGGCATGACAGTCGCGCTGGTTGAACGTAAGCTGATCGGTGGCACCTGCGTCAATACCGGCTGCACGCCCACCAAGACGCTGGTCGCCAGCGCCTATGCCGCGCATCTCGCGCGTCGGGCCGCGAGCTATGGCGTGACGATTGCGGGCGATGTCGCAGTCGACATAAAGGCGGTCAAGGCCCGCAAGGACGCCGTCTCAGGCAAATCGCGCAGCAATCTGGAGTCGTGGCTGGAGGGTATGGAGCGCTGCACGATCTTTCGCGGCCAAGCGCGCTTCGAATCCCCGCATGAGGTCAGAGTCGGCGACGACCTGCTGTCGGCAGACCGAATTTTCATCAATGTGGGCGGCCGGGCGCTGGTGCCCGACATGCCCGGTGTCGGCGAGATCGATTACCTCACCAACACCTCCATTCTCGATCTCGAAACCCTGCCGCGCCATCTCGTCATCGTCGGCGGCAGCTATGTCGCCCTGGAATTCGCGCAGATGTACCGGCGTTTCGGCAGCGACGTAACGGTGCTGGAGAGAAAGCCGCATCTGATCGCCCGCGAGGATGAGGATGTCTCGGCCGCCGTCAGGGACATCCTCGAAGCGGAGGGCATCCATGTCCGCCTCAATGCCGAATGCATCAGCTTTTCCCCGCAGGGGACGGATATCGCTGTCGGCATCGATTGCCGGTCGGGTGACCGGGAGTTATTGGCCTCGCATGTCCTGCTGGCGGTCGGACGGCAGCCGAACACTAACGATCTTGGCCTCGACCAAGCTGGCGTCGAAACGGACAAGCGCGGCTATATCACGGTCGATGACCAGTTGAGGACCAATGTTCCCGGGATATGGGCGCTCGGCGACTGCAACGGCAAGGGCGCCTTCACCCACACATCCTATAATGATTTCGAGATCGTCGCGGCCAATCTGCTCGACGACGATCCCCGCCGCGTCAGCGACCGGTTGCCGGCCTATGCCCTCTATATCGATCCGCCGCTCGGCCGCGTCGGTCTCAGCGAGGCCGAGGCGCGCAAAACTGGAAAGCGGCTGCTGATCGGCACGCGCCCCATGAGCCGCGTGTCCAGGGCGGTCGAACGCGGTGAAACGCAGGGCTTCATGAAGATCATCGTCGATGCCGATACGCGGGAGATTCTCGGCGCATCCATTCTCGGGATCAGCGGCGACGAAGCCATCCACTGCATCCTCGACATCATGTACGCCAGAGCGCCCTATACGACACTGCAACGCGCCGTGCACATTCATCCGACCGTGTCGGAGCTTATTCCGACGGTGTTGGGCGAACTGAAGCCGGTGGATCAGTAGCGAGGCGATTGACCGTCGTTCACCCATCAACGGCGACGATTGATGCCGGACCGTCATGAAGGCGTAATCCCCCTCCTTGTGGGGGAGATGGCCGGCAGGCCAAGGGGGGTGAGAGGAAGCGCGCATCCGGTAAAAACTACCGAACCCCCAGCCGCAGCCCCGGCGCGGGGCGTTCCTCCAGCACTTCGTGCCGAAACCGATAGAGCGCGGCAGGGCGGCCACGGGTTTGCGTCAGGGTCGCGCCGGTCTGCTCCACCAAATCGGCGCTCTCGACCAGGCGGCGGAAATTCTGCTTGTGCAGATGGCGGCCGGAAATCGCCTCGACCGTTTCCTGAAGCGCGGTCAGCGTGAAGCTTGGCGGCATCAGCTCGAAGATCACCGGGCGGTATTTGAGCTTGCCGCGCAGCCGCGCGATCGCCGTCGCCAGAATGCGCCGGTGATCGAAAGCCATCGCCCGCCCGAGCGATGCAGAAAGCGGAGGACAGGGCGCATTGCCGTCATTGGAAGCCTCCTCGACCAGCCCCGCCTCGTACAGAAGCTCATAGCGTTCGAGCACCCGTTCCTCATCCCAGGGAACGCCATCGAGGCCGAATGCCAGCCGCAGCCGCGTCAGGCGCGGGAGAAGGCGCTGCGCCCGCGGCTCGGCCTGTGCCGGTTTTCCTTTTTCTGCCGCCCAGCGCGACAGGGCGGGCAGGATGATCTCGTCGATCAGGGCCGGCTTGCCGCCGCGCCAGTCCTCCCATGGCAGGAAACCGTACCATTCGCGCCAGCGCCCGGATTGTGCTGCGGTGGGGTTCCCGTCCTCAGCCATCGCGGCGCGGGTCAGCGCGAGATAGCCGACCGAGACGACATGCGCGCCATCCTCCGGCGAGGTCTTGTAGCGGCCCCGGTCACCGAAAGTGTAGAGCTGTTCGACATAGCCAAGCTTCAACCGCGCCTGTTCGCTCACCCAGGCGCGCAGGCCGGTTTCGAGCGTACGATGGGTGAGGGGGTCGAATGGCCCGAAGGGCAGTCCGTCGAGGGCTGAGCCGCTCGTCTCGGGCGTGCAGAGAATGAGCGGATCGTTTTCCGCCACTGCGACGATGGCCGCGCTCAACCCGATCTCGACTGCGGTTGCGGTCGGTGGCATCAGAGTTTTTCGTTTTTAGATAGAGACGTTTGCGGGACAGCGCCCCCCTCTGTCCTGCCGGACATCTCCCCCGCATGGGGGGAGATTGCGCCTCCATCGACGTTCGGCACCAACCGCAAACGTCGTAGAGTAAACGGGGAGTACCATGTCAGCCAATCTCCCCCCATGCGGGGGAGATGTCCGGCAGGACAGAGGGGGGCGCTTAGCGATTCCATTAAAACAAGAACCAATCCTAAACCTCCAGCGGCAAGACGAACGGCACGCCTTCGAACGCCTCCGCGCCGCGCCCGATCGCATTCACCGCATCGACCATGCGACCGCCACGTCCCAGGAGATCGTCGGCGAGCCTTATGAGGCGGATGTTCGGCGTGGCCGATGGCGCGCGTTCGCGCAACGAGGCGGCGAGTTTGACGGCGTCCATATCAGGATTGAGCGCGCTCGCCACGATATAGGCGGCGGCCGTCGAGCGGGAAATGCCGGCGAAACAATGGATGAGCAGCGGCGCCTGCCGGTCCCACGCTTTAGCAAAGCTGACCAGCTTTTCCACATGCGCGATCGCCGGCGGCGTCATATCGGGCATCTCCTGCACGATATCGTTGAAGCCGAGAAACAGATGGCGCTCCGCCTCGATGCAATCCGGCCGCTCGATCAGCGTGCCGGTATTGATCAGGGTCACCATATCGCGCGGGCGATGAACCCGCGCTGCTTCGCAAAGGCGCGAGAGCGGTGAAACAACGATATGCGGCATTAAACCCCCTCTTTTCCACCACGCGCCGCGTCCAGCGCGAAGAAACGATCGAGAAAATCCTTCTGCACGTTTTGCGTCGCTCGCGGAAAAAGGTCCAGCCCCAGCGGGTCGATTCCGCGCGGTCGGCCAAAAAACCGCACCGCCTCGCTTTCGGAAAAGCCCGCAAGCCGGGTCGCCTCGAAGAAGGCGGCAATCTGGTCGGCCCGCTTGATCTGCGCCTTCAGCGGGGCGGGCATCGTAGCCGGCAGCGAAAAGCGCAGATGCACCGCCACCTGAAGCCGCGTTTCAATCGCCTTGTAGCCGCCGCCGACCACGGCCTTGAACGGCGAGATCATGTCGCCGATGACATATTCCGGCGCATCGTGAAGCAGCGCCATCATCCGCCGCTGGGGCGAGGCATCCGGCTCGATTCGTGAAAAAATCTGCTCCACGAGAAGCGAATGCTGGGCCACGGAAAAGGCATGGTCCCCCGCGGTCTGGCCGTTCCAGCGCGCCACCCGCGACAGCCCATGGGCGATATCGGATATCTCCACGTCGAGCGGCGAGGGGTCCAGCAGGTCGAGCCTGCGCCCCGACAGCATGCGCTGCCATGCCCGTGTCTTGTCGCGCGAAGCCGTCTTGACCCCGGCCATCAGGCGTTCTCGGACGCCTGTTCGGGAAACCCGAAACGCGCCGCTGGGGGGATGGCGAGCGCCACCGCCACATCGCCGGCCAGGATCGGCGTGCCCGAATCCATCGCGTCCTTCACCCGGTCGATGCGAACGAGCGCCAATCCGTTGTTGCCGGAAACACTGCCGAGCGTGCCGATCTCGCGCCCGCCCGAAGTAAGCGGCGTCCCGGCGGCGGGCAAATCGGCAGCGCCCGTCGCTATCAGAACGCGCCGTCGCGCGGTTCCGCGATGCTGCATCCGCGACACCACTTCCTGTCCTATGAAGCATCCCTTGCGGAACGAGACACCGCCCGTCTGATCGAGATTGGCGTCATGCGGAAAGGCATCCCCAAGGGCAAAATCATGGCCGCTCTCCGCCACGCCATGGGCGATCCTGAGTGCTGTCCATGCGGTTTCGTCGGTGCTGCCGGCACTTTCGCCATAATGGCGCAGAACCTTGGCCTCCGTGGGGAAACGGCAGTCGATCACCGTTGAATCATTATGTGAGAAAGCTGAATCCTCGTCAGAGGAAACGGATTCATTTCCCCAGGAAACGCTGACAAATGATTCATTTGGCAAGGAAATTGACGCTTTCGACCGCAGCCGGTAAAGCGTCAGCCGCTTGGCGAAATCCGCCGCATGGCCGGCGGCAAGGTCGAAGCGCAAGCCGCCTTCCACGCGTGAGACGAGATAATCGAACAGGATCTTGCCCTGTGGCGAAAGCAGCGCGCCGGGTTTCATCTGGCCTTTTCCGAGATCGTCGAGATCGGTGGTGATGACCGCCTGCAGGAATTTTTCGGCCTCCTCGCCGGTGATGAGGACGAGCGCCCGTCCGCTGAGATTGACGGACTGTGTTGTCGATTGGACCGGCGCTACCATGTCTTCACCCTTGTCTTTCCATCTTCCCATGTTAGGTAAGCCGCATCACAGAGCAAGTCCAGGAAAAGTGGGAACCGGTTTTCCATCCGGACTTGCAGCAAAAAAATCGCCCCGCAAGACGGAGAAAATCAGATGCCAGAGACTTTCGACACCATCCTGAAGGGCGGCACGCTGGTCAATCAGGATGGGAGGGGCCTCCGCGACATCGGTATCCGCAATGGACGCATTGCCGCCATCGGCAGTCTCGACGAAAAGTCGGCAGGTGCGACGATCGATTGCACCGGCCTGCATATCCTGCCCGGCGTCGTCGATAGTCAGGTCCATTTCCGCGAGCCGGGCCTCGAGCATAAGGAAGATCTCGAAACCGGGTCTCGCGCCGCCGTGCTGGGCGGGGTCACCACCGTCTTCGAAATGCCGAATACCAAGCCGCTGACGACTTCAGCCGAAACGCTCGCCGACAAGGTGCGGCGCGGTCGCCACCGCATGCATTGCGATTTCGCGTTCTGGGTCGGCGGCACGCGCGACAATGCCCGCGACGTGGCAGAACTGGAACGCCTGCCGGGTGCGGCGGGCATCAAGGTGTTCATGGGCTCGTCCACCGGCGACCTGCTGGTCGAGGATGACGAGGGCGTTCGCTCCATCCTGCGCAACACGCGCCGCCGGGCCGCCTTCCATTCGGAGGATGAATTCCGCCTGCGCGAGCGCGAGAACCTGCGTGTACCCGGCGATCCCTCGAGCCACCCCGTCTGGCGCGACGAGATCGCCGCCCTTTCCTGCACCGAGCGGCTGGTGCGCATCGCGCGTGAAACCGGCGCGCGCATCCACGTGCTGCACATCTCCACCGCCGAGGAAATCGAGTTCCTGAAAGGCCATAAGGATGTGGCGACCTGCGAGGCGACGCCGCATCACCTCACCCTCGATGCCGCGGAATATAAAACGCTCGGCACGCTTATCCAGATGAACCCGCCTGTGCGCGCGGCGCGCCATCGTGACGGCATCTGGCACGGCATAGGGCAGGGCGTGGTTGATGTGCTGGGCTCCGATCACGCGCCGCATACATTGGAAGAAAAGCAGAAGCCCTATCCGGCTTCGCCCTCGGGCATGACCGGTGTCCAGACGCTGGTGCCGATCATGCTCGACCACGTCAATGCGGGACGGCTTTCGATCGAGCGTTTCGTCGATCTGTCCTCGCACGGCCCCAACCGGATTTTCGGCATGGCGCGCAAGGGCCGCGTCGCCGTCGGCTACGATGCCGATCTGACCATTGTCGATCTGAAGCGCCGCGAGACGATCACGAATGCGCAGGCAGGCTCCCGCGCCGGCTGGACGCCCTATGACGGCAGGACCGTTACCGGCTGGCCGGTCGGCACGCTCGTTCGCGGGCTGAAGGTGATGTGGGAAGGCGAGATCGTCACCCCGTCGCAGGGCGAGCCGGTGGAATTCCTGGAAGCGCTGCCGAGGCGCTGATTTCATGAAATCGGGAGAGAACGCATGTATATCGTCAGCCTGACCTATGTGAAGCCTCTGACCGAGATCGAGGAGCACATCCGGCTCCACCGCGAATTTCTCGATGTCTATTACGCCAGGGAGATCTTTCTGGCGTCGGGGCCTAAAAATCCCCGCGACGGCGGTATCATTCTGGCGAGCGGCAAGGTGAGCCGCGCGGAACTGGAGACGCTTTTGGCCGAAGATCCGTTCCACCAGCACGGGCTTGCGCGCTATGATATTACCGAGTTCGAGCCCAGCAAGCATCATGGCGCCCTGAGCGGTATTCTCTAGGGCCGTCGGCAGATGGAGGAAGCGGCTATGCGTGCCAGGAAATCCCTTTCGGCCATCGGCTTCGATGCCGATGACACGCTCTGGCAGAACGAACAGTTCTTCCGGCTGACTGAGGAGCGTTTCGCGTCATTTCTGGCCGATTATGCCGAGAAAGAGCATCTGACCCAGCGGCTTCTGGAGGCCGAAAGCCGCAATCTCCAGATCTACGGCTTCGGCATCAAGGGCTTCACCCTGTCGATGATCGAGACCGCCATCGAGGTAACGGAGGGCAGGGCGCCCGCCCATGTCATTCAAAAGATACTGGATGCGGGGCGCGAAATGCTCAATCATCCGGTCGAGACTTTGCCACATGTGCGCGAGACGCTCGAACGCCTCGCCGGCGCCTATCGTATCATCCTGATTACCAAGGGTGATCTTTTCGATCAGGAGCGCAAGCTGGCGCAATCCGGCCTGGGCGAGTTTTTCGATGCGGTGGAAATCGTCAGCAGCAAGGACGCGGCGACCTATTATCGCGTTTTCACCCGCTACGGCGACGGCGCTGAGCACGCCATGATGGTCGGTAATTCGCTGAAGTCGGATATCGTCCCCGCCATTGCCGCCGGCAGTTGGGGCATCTATATCCCGCACGACCTCACATGGGTGCTGGAACATGCCGAAGAACCGGTTGAAGCCCCGCGCTTCAGGCGTCTCGGGCAGATTTCCGAGTTGGTCGATCTGCTGGAGGAATTGAAGTAGGTTCTAATCCCCAGCGACGAAGAACTGCCACTTTCCGTCGGGGCTGATGCCGATGCGGTAGAAGATATAGGCGCCGAAGGTTTTCATGTCCTCGTAGTCGCCGGCGGTGATGATCTGGTAGAGTTCCACCATCTGCGGCGGCGTCAGCTTGTCGATGGGATAGGCAAAGAAATACGGCCAGACATAAAGCTCGTTCGCCCCACCCGCATCGAGATGGACAAAGCCGGTTTCCAGCAAATCGACGAGAATGGCGAGCACTTCCTGACCGTTGCTGTCGCCGGAAATCCCCTTGAGATAATCTATCGGATCGCCCTCATATCCGCTGAGCGATAGGGCGGTCATGTCCTCGCCTGTGCCGATCAGAGGGCGCAGGGCTTCTATATTGCCTGATTTGGCCGCTTCGAGAATGTGCTGGCGCGTCTGCTTCACCGCCGTAGGCAATTTCTCGATATCGTATTCGACCACGGGCGGTGAACCGTTTTCCCCGACATGCGGACGCGCGGGATCGCTCTGCTCCTCGGGGTTTTCGGTCGGCTTTGAAGGTTCCTGCTTGAGCGGACCCGGCAGTGGGATCTGCGTCGCCGGATTGGTATCGTCGGTAGTGCTTTTCCGCGGCGCTTGCGCCGATTCCTGCATCTCGCTCAACGCCAGTTGCTGCTCATGAGGGCGGGCATCTGCCCGTGCCCCGGCATCCATCAGGAACATGCCGGCAAGGAACACGAAAAGACCGGGCGTCACAAGACGCGATACGGACGGCGAAGCGGAGGAGAGGGGACGGATCATTGTCATATGTTGTCACAGAAAATTAGCGGGCGGAAGATACCGGCGTCGCCCCTAAAAGTTCATTTGCAGCGCAATGGAGTACGCCGGTCAATTTATCCCGGATCGCTTTCGCTTCAAGGATGAATGATGCAGCAAAACCGGCGGCAGATAAGGGGCAAAACAAGGGATCAGCCACTCGACCTGGCCGCAAGGTCTTAGTCGGATCGAATGCGAGGGGCTGTTATGGCACCAAGCTTATCAGCCAAATTCGCCCTTATTGCAGGGTGCGGTCTGTGGAAAACTCGCCTGAAATGATTTGCTCGCGCATCTTTTCGATCAGTTCCAGCGCGCAATCATCACCCGCGTCACGAATCAGTTCAGTCAGCGCCGTCGCAAAGGCCGCTTCGGCCAGAATCTCAGGTTCGATGCCTTCCGAAATGCCATCGGCCCAGACTTCGTTCTGATATTCGATCGCAGCAAGCTTTTTCTCGCGTGCGATAAGTTCGTCGAGATCGGTTGGAGCTTGTGCCATCCATTTCACCTTGGCGTATGCCAGTTTTTCTCAAAGGCCCGAAGCCGGTAGCAGAGCCATCGATCGTTTTTTAAAGTCGCAGAGCCGAAGCCTTGCCTTAACTTAATGTGCCGTTAACAGATTACCATCAATTTTAATCGTTTACGGGCATCAATGATTTCAACGGTTAACGTGATCTTAATTGCCATAGCGCGCGGCGATCTCATTCGACAAGCCCTCACCCTCCTTCATGTAGCGGTCAATCGCCGCAACCGCCGAATCGGTACAGCTCGAATATACCTCGCTGAACGCCCGATACCCACGGTTGAAACTGGCGATGATCAGTATACGCCGTGGTTCTTCAGGCTTTTCCGCAGCAATTATGGCATTCATGCGGTCCCGCCATTCGCTGCCCGGCTCGCCACATAGATTGCGCAGATAATGGAGCGAGCCCAGAATCTCCGCCAGCCGGACCAGCTTCGCCTCATAAGGCGGCTCGTTCGCCGCTGCCGCCCCCGCCGCCATTGCAGGCGAAGCCATCAGGCAGGCCACCACGATCACAATCTGCCACGCGTGCTTCAAAAAACGTCCTCATCCTCTCTGCCGGTTCTTTTGCCGCGAAACCAAAGCCGCTTCAAGCTGTCATTGTGAAGAGGCTTAACGCAAAGCTGGTGTCGCAGGATCAGGTGTGAGCGAATGGCCGTCATCTTCGAGCCTGACGATCTCGCGGGCGGCGGCGAGCGTGCTTTCCGTGATGCGCGCCTTCGCCATTTCCTCCACATCGAGCCACAATATGGCAGCCGCATCGTCGCCGGCCACAGCTTCTCCGGTCAGGCCATGGGCGCGGAAGACGGCGAGATAAAAGCTCGCTTCATAAGAACTGCCGCTGTCCTGGTTGAGATCGACCGTGACAAAATGGCTGAGCTTTTCCGCCATGAGCCCGGTTTCTTCCATGAGTTCGCGTCGGGCTGCTTCTTCAGGCGTTTCACCGGCCTCGATGCGCCCGCCGGGAAAGGCCAGCCAGCCCTTCCACGGTTCGCGCCCGCGCTCCACGAGCAGAAATCGTCCGTCGCTGCGGCAGATCAGCGAAACGCCATGGATAGGAGGCTGTGCAGCGGTCATGGAGATCAGGGGTAGGGCGGGTGTGCGGGATTGGCAAGCGGTTTAAGGTAGGTATTCATGAGGATGATGCGCCGAGCCGCTTGACCCTCGCGGCAAAAAGCTGAACATCGCCCGTCATGTGCGGACGGTTTTCACTCACGGCAAGCAGGCAGGAGGTCGAGACTCTCCTGGCCGCGATCATTGGCGAGGATTTCCCGCCGCGCTACAATATCGCGCCGACGCAGCCGATATTGATGATCCTGGCGGGCGAAACACCGCCGCCGGGATCGAACAGACCGGACCGGGTGGGCCATCTGGTGCGCTGGGGCTTCATCCCGGGATGGGTCAAGGATCCCAATGATTTTCCGCTAATGTTCAATATCCGCAGCGAAACGGCGGCGGAGAAGAATTCCTTTCGTGCGGCCCTGCACCACCGCCGCGCACTGGTTCCGGCCTCCGGTTTCTACGAATGGCGGCGCGAAGGGCGCAACAAGGCGCAGGCCTATTGGGTGCGACCGCGGCATGGCGGGCTGGTCGCCTTCGCCGCGCTCATGGAAACCTGGTCGAGCGCCGATGGCTCGCAGATCGACACCGGCGGCATCCTGACGACGAGCGCCAATGCGGCGCTGCGCCCGATCCATGAGCGTATGCCGGTGGTCATCCAGCCGGAGGATTTCGGCCCCTGGCTCGATTGCAAGCATAATCTGCCGCGCGAGGTGGCCGGGCTGATGCGTCCCGTCGAGCCGGATTTCTTCGAGGCCATCCCCGTATCCGACAAGGTCAACAAGGTGAGCAATGTCTCGCCCGACATTCAGGAGCGGGTGGAAGAGGACTTGGCTGCGATAGCTGAAAAGCCAAAAAACAAGAAGAAGCCGGGGTCGGAAGACGGTTCCGGCGGCCAGCTCTCGATGTTCTAAGGCGTTTCCTGTTTTGCTGGTATCGCAGGGCGTCCCCTCTGGCCTGTCAGCGTTTCCGCTTTCCAGAGTTTCCACTTTAATGTGAAATGCACTAACAAATGCGTTTCCATCCGATTTTCAGGAAATTCCACACATGTTCTCAGCTGCTCTCTCCGGCTTCCTCCTGGGCGCCTCGCTCATCATCGCCATCGGCGCGCAGAATGCCTTTATCCTGCGGCAAGGCCTCTTGCGCCAGCATGTCTTCGTGCTGTGCCTCATCTGCGCTCTGTCCGATGCGCTGCTGATCGCCGCCGGCGTGGCCGGTCTCGGAACCTTGCTCGCGCAATCGCCGGGGCTGATCGCGGCTGTGACGCTCGGTGGCGCTGCCTTCCTGTTCTACTACGCCTCCGCTGCCTTTCGCCGCTCGTTCAAGCCCGAGGCGATGGATGCCAAAGGCAAGGGCGAGACGAGCCTGAAAGCGGCGGTGGCGGCCTGTCTGGCGCTCACCTTCCTCAATCCGCATGTCTATCTCGATACGGTGCTGCTCCTGGGCAGCCTCTCGGCCCGCTTCGAAGGGGTAAACCGCGTCGCCTATGGCGCGGGCGCGGCCGTCTCGTCCTTCGTCTGGTTCTTCGGGCTCGGCTATGGTGCGCGTCTGCTCCAGCCGATATTCGCCAGGCCCGCGGCTTGGCGCATTCTCGATTGCCTGATCGGCTTCGTCATGGCCGCGATCGGCATCGGTCTCTTAAGCCGATTTTTTGCCGGCTAGGATAGAGTTGGGGCGGTTGTCATTGCGCCCATCCGAATGGCTGCGCGGCGCGGCGAGCAGCGCTGCGACAAGTGCCGCCGGGCCGATCTCGCGATATTGTTCCGTCAACCTGTCTCGTCGTGGGGTTAAAGCTTTTTCTGTCATTTCTAGACTCCTTCCTCGCGTTACACCCCCATATTCTTCCGTGGAATCGGACTGAAAAAAGGCTGTTTATCGCCGGTTTTGAGGTATCCGGGTTAATTTGGGTTAACCATGCGACCTGTTGCAGAAATGCAGCATGAAACGCCTTGCACTGTAACAACGGGCGGATTCCCGAAAAGTTCGAAAATGATTCCCGACCCGAAGGGAACCGCATCGCCGGAGCGTCTGCCTCTTTGCAATTGCTCTTGACGGCGGGGGCGGAGCCGGGGATAAGTGCAGCCATGAAAACGCCTTCCGCAACGACGATTTGTATTTGTGCGATCATTATTGGCTAGCCTCCCGCTGGCCCGGCCGTTTTCGTCTCCCTGATCCCTCGAAAAGATGACAACGCCCAGGCCAGTTGGCTAGGACGACGTTTGCTTGATCGAAGGGCTTGGCAAGTCCAGGAAAAATGGAAACCGGGTTTCCGCCCGGACTTGCAAAATGGGGAGTGGATACTGCATGAGCGAGAACGCGCCGCGCCTGCGCCTTTACAACACGCTGACGCACCAGAAAGAAGATTTCGTCCCCATCGATCGGGACAATGTGCGCATGTATGTCTGCGGGCCGACGGTCTATGATTTCGCCCATATCGGCAATGCGCGCCCCGTCATCGTCTTCGACGTGCTGTTCCGCCTGCTGCGCCATATCTATGGCGAGGAGCATGTCACCTATGCCCGCAACATCACCGACGTCGACGACAAGATCAACGCCCGCGCCGCGCGCGATTATCCGGGTCTGCCGCTGAACGAGGCGATCCGTAAGGTCACGGAGGCGACGAACGACCAGTTCCAGGCGGATGTGGCCGCGCTCGGCTGCCTGGAGCCGACCCATCAGCCGCGCGCCACCGAACACCTGGACGGAATGCGCGCCATGATCGACCGGCTGGTCAGGCGCGGCTTTGCCTATGTCGCCGACGATCACGTGCTTTTCTCCGTCGCCTCAATGACCGGCGCCAACGGGTTGCCGCGCTATGGCGCGCTCGCCCGCCGCTCGCTTGATGAAATGATCGCCGGCGCCCGCGTCGATGTCGCATCCTACAAGCGCGACGAGATGGATTTCGTGCTGTGGAAGCCCTCGAAAGACGGCGAGCCCGGCTGGCCTTCGCCTGCGGGAATTACTGTTCCCGGACGTCCCGGTTGGCATATCGAGTGCTCCGCCATGTCAATGGCCAAGCTGCTGGAGCCCTTCGGCGGCGGGTTGGAATGCGACGATCCGGAAAAGAACGTCTTCGACATCCATGCCGGCGGCATCGATCTGGTCTTCCCGCACCATGAAAACGAAATCGCCCAATCCTGCTGCGCCTTCGGTTCGGCGCGCATGGCCAATATCTGGATGCACAACGGCTTTCTTCAGGTCGAGGGCCAGAAGATGTCGAAGAGCCTCGGCAATTTAGTGACCATCAACGAGTTGCTTACCACTGAGAAGTTCGGCGGCCGCAAATGGCCGGGCGAGGTGCTGCGGCTTGCCATGCTGATGACGCATTATCGCCAGCCGATCGATTTCGGCGTGGAGAGGCTCGAGGAGGCCGAGAAAATTCTGCTACGATGGGCTGATCTTCGCAAAATTGCCGAGAATGCAGACTGGAAGGTCGTTGCAAACAGGATGGCTGAGCCATTGCCCACGCAGGCATTCAAAGACGCGCTTTCTGACGATCTCAATACGGCAGCAGCTTTCACCGAATTGCACAGGCTAGCCAAGGAGGCGTCCTCCGGTAACCGGGACGCGCTGTTCGAGCTTGTGAGCGGGTGGAGCATTCTGGGCTTTGATCTGGAAGATTTCGTTGCTCTGGACGATATGGCAGCAGTCTTGTCTGCCGCTGAGGGGGAGAAAATCGAAGCGGCGATCGCCCGCCGTCGCTCGTGCATAGACGAAAAGAATTGGACAGAAGCCGACCGCATCCGTGACGAGCTTGCTGCGCAGGGTATCCAGCTTAAAGACAGCAAGGACCCGGTCACAGGCGAGAGGGTGACGACCTGGGAGGTCAAGCGGTGAGGGGCCTTTCAGCGGTAAGGCTGGCGGGACAGCGCCCCCCTCTGTCCTGCCGGACATCTCCCCCGCGAGGGGGGAGATTGGCTTTTATTGTCGCTGGCAGACAATCGGCAACGTTGCGGATTAAAGCTCCGTCCCCAATGAAGGTCAATCTCCCCCCTTGCGGGGGAGATGTCCGGCAGGACAGAGGGGGGCGACGTAAAGCTCAGCCGCTGAGAACAATGGTCGTGGAGGTATGATATGCCACATGACATCGTTCCGAAGCGTCGGCGTAGCCATGCAAAATCGATGCGCCGGGCAATGACTGAAGCTGAACTTAAGCTCTGGAACGAGATACGCGCCCATCGTCTGATGGGATTGGGCTTTCGCCGACAGGTGCCCATCGGTCCCTATATTGCCGACTTTGTTTGTTCAGCGCACCATTTGATCGTTGAGATCGACGGAAGCCATCATGGTTCACCGGAACAGGCGGCCGATGACGAGAGGCGGACGGTTTATCTCAAGAGCTGCGGCTGGCGCATCCTCCGCTTCTGGAACGATGATATCCTGCGCGAGATCGACGGCGTCTGTCGGCATATCGTGACGGTGGCCGGCTCTAAAACGGAGGAGATAGTGCAATGACCCTCGACAACATCCCCCTTTATACCGGCGGGTGCCAGTGCGGCGCGGTTCGTTTCCGCGTCGAGGGCAGGCTGGGCGAAGGCTCGATCTGCCACTGCCGCATGTGCCAGAAGGCGTTTGGCAGTTTCTATGCCCCGCTCGTCTCTGTCCGCGAAGCAAGCCTGATCTGGACGCGCGGGGAGCCGAAGCGCTTCCAGTCCTCCAATCACGTCAAGCGTGGCTTTTGCGCCGAATGCGGAACGCCGCTCACCTTTGAGGCGCCTGATGGCGTAGCACTCGCCATTGGCGCCTTCGATGCACCCGAGGAGATCGAGCCCATCGTGCAATGGGGCACGGAGGGCAAGCTGCCCTATGTGGACGGCCTCTCGCGGCTTCCCGGGCACGACACCATGGAGGATCCGCAATCCGCCGGTTTTCTGAATTCGCTCGTCTCGTACCAGCACCCCGACCACGACACGGACCATTGGCCGCCATCGTGACAATCTCCCTGAATTGGGCCAAAGCAGATATAGAACTTGCTCTTTGAGGAGCGGAAACAGTGAAAAAAGAACGTATCTACCTCTACGACACGACGCTGCGCGACGGCCAGCAGACGCCCGGCATCGACTTTTCCGTCGAGGACAAGAAGACGATCGCCGCGATGCTCGACGAATTCGGCGTCGATTATGTCGAGGGCGGCTATCCCGGGGCGAACCCGACCGATACGGCTTTTTTCAAGCGCAAGCAGACATCGCGCGCGAAGTTCGCAGCCTTCGGCATGACCAAGCGGGCCGGCGTTTCCGCGTCCAACGATCCGGGCCTGTCTGTCCTGCTGCAGGCTGCCTCCGACGCCGTCTGCTTCGTCGCCAAGAGCTGGGATTATCATGTGAAAGTGGCGCTCGGTTGCACCAATGAGGAAAATCTCGAGGCGATCACCGCGTCCGTCACCGCTGCCCGCATGGCGGGCAAGGAGGCGCTGGTCGATTGCGAGCATTTCTTCGATGGCTACAAGGCCAATCCCGAATACGCCCTTGCCTGCGCCGCGGCCGCTTATGAGGCCGGCGCGCGCTGGGTGGTGCTGTGCGACACCAATGGCGGCACGCAGCCGGGCGAGGTGGCCGAGATCGTCAATGCCGTCAGGAAAACCGTCCCCGGCGACAGGCTCGGCATCCACGCCCATAACGATACCGAGCAGGCTGTGGCCGTCTCGCTCGCCGCCATCGACGCAGGCGTCCGTCACGTGCAGGGCACGCTGAACGGCATTGGCGAGCGTTGCGGCAACGCCAATCTGGTGACGCTCATCCCGACGCTGATGCTGAAGTCATACTGGACCGACCGTTTCGAAACGGGGATCAGCGCCGAGGCGCTTGCCCGGATCACCCGCCTGTCGCGCACCTTCGACGATATTCTCAACCGCGCGCCGCTCGAACAGGCTGCCTATGCCGGCACATCGGCCTTCGCGACCAAGGCAGGCATCCATGCCTCGGCGCTGATCAAGGAACCGGCGACATATGAGCACGTGCCGCCGGAAACGGTCGGCAACCGCCGCCGTGTCATGGTCTCGGACCAGGGCGGAAAATCCAATTTCATCGCCGAGCTCGATCGCCGCGGCATCAAGGTTGCCAAGGACGACCCGCGCCTCGACACGCTCATCGCGCTGGTCAAGGAGCGCGAGGCGGCGGGCTACGCCTATGAAAGTGCGGACGCGAGCTTCGAGCTTCTGGCGCGCGGCGTGCTGGGTACCATTCCGCTGTTCTTCAGGGTCGATTCATTCCGCTGTATGGTCGAGCGGCGCTTCGATGCAACCGGTCAGGTCAAGACCGTCTCCGAGGCGATCGTCAAGATCGAGATAGATGGCGAGTTGCGCATGTCGGTCGCCGAGGGGCACGGCCCTGTCAACGCGCTCGATATCGCGCTGCGCAAGGATCTCGGCCGCTACCAGAGCGAGATAGAGGATCTGCAACTCGTGGATTTCAAGGTGCGTATCCTTAATGGCGGCACCGAGGCCATCACCCGCGTTCTGATCGAATCGCACGATGCGACCGGCGCGCGCTGGCGCACGGTCGGTGTTTCAGACAATATCATCGATGCGTCTTTCCATGCTCTGATGGAATCCGTGGTCTACAAGCTGATGAAGAACCGCGAGATGGCCGGACAGATCGCGGCAGAATAGGCCGATCAACAAAATTGATGCTTTGATCAGCACAATTCAATGGATTTCATAACGACTTGGGCGCAAGAGCGGGTTGCCGTACGCGCAACGCGCGGGAAAACGGGATGAGACATTTCCATGACCGACAATACCCTTGAGCGTCCCCCGATGTCGAATGACGTCCGCGGCTTCGTCTTCGCGCTTTCCGCCTTTTTGATGTGGGGGTTCCTGCCGCTTTACATGAAACTGGTAACGCATATTCCCGCTTCCGAGGTGGTGGCGCACCGCATTATCTGGTCGGTTCCCGTTGCCGCCATTCTGCTTTTCCTGATGGGGCGCACGGCCGACATAACGGCCGCATTGCGTAGCCCGCGTACGCTCATGATGGCCTGCATCACCGCTGGCCTGATCACGTTCAACTGGGGCATCTATGTCTGGGCGATCTCGGTCGACCGGGCGCTCGAGACGGCGCTCGGCTATTATATCAACCCACTGATAAACGTCGTTCTCGGCGCGCTGTTTTTGAAAGAGCGGCTCAATCGGGCGCAGATGGTGGCGGTGGGTCTGGCGCTCGCGGCGGTCGTTCTGCTCACGGTCAAGGCGGGCGGTCTGCCATGGGTTTCGCTGGCGCTGGCGCTGAGCTTCGGTTTCTACGGCTTCCTGCGCAAGACGCTTCCGATCGGCCCGTCGCAGGGCTTCATGCTGGAAGTGCTGATCCTGTCGGTCCCGGCGCTTGGCTATATCATATGGCTGATCGGCAGCGGCCAGGACCATTTCGCCGCCGGCAATGGCTGGAATGTCTTCATCCTGCTGATGGCCGGTCCGGTGACGGCCGTCCCGCTCATCTGCTACGCTTTCGGTGCGAAGCTCCTGCGCTACACCACCATCGGCATCATGCAATATATCGGCCCCACGATCATCTTCCTGATCGCCGTATTCTGGTTCAGAGAGCCGTTCTCTACGGTCCAGTTCATAGCCTTCGGCCTCATCTGGGCAGGTCTTGCGATCTACACCTGGTCGAGCATCAACGAAAGCCGGAAGAAGGCTTGAGACGTTCCCCATACGGCGGGTGTGAAGAAGCGGGCCAAGGCCAAATCCTTCAAAATCGGTAAACCGCAATCCGCCCGAAATGATTTGAGGATTACATCCGTTCGATGACCGCCTCGTCGCCATCGGACGGTTTGGCCGTCGCGACTCGCAGGATAGTCGGAACGATATCCTCGGCGCGATCGACGATCAGCGGCTTTACCAGATGCGACGTATGGATGAAGCCTTCGGCCCCCATGTGATCGAGAAGCGAGATCAGCGGGTCCCAGAACCCGTTGATATTGGCGAAGACCATCGGCTTGCTGTGATGGCCGAGCTGCGCCCAGGTCATCATCTCGACGATTTCCTCCACCGTGCCGATGCCGCCTGGAAGCGTGACGAATGCGTCCGAGCGCTGGAACATCAGATGCTTGCGCTGGTGCATGTCGTCGGTAACGATGAGCTCGTTCAACTGGCCGAGCGCATGTTCGGTGGCTTCCTTGTTCATCAGGAACTTCGGAATGATGCCCGTCACCTTGCCGCCGGCCGACATGACGCCGTCGGCGACTGCGCCCATGATGCCCTTGGTGCCGCCACCATAGACGAGCTGCAATCCATGCTCTGCAATCGAGCGTCCCAGCAAATGACCGGATTGCTTGTAGAGGGGGTCAAGGCCCGGGGACGAGCCGCAATAAACGCAAATGGATCGAATCTTGTTCATGTCAGGGAATAGGGCAGTTCGCCCCGAAACCGTCAAGCGGCCACATGGCCGCAATCGCGTCGGACAACACTTTTGCAACTGCTGCAAGATGGTTCTATAGTGGTAGTGGGTGCGTATTGAGGCGTATACACAATATTAACGAACTGCGAGGCTTCCCACATTCTTGTAGGTCCGATCAAAAAGCTGTAGATCGAAATGAAAAGGGACCCGGGGAAATGCAGAAAAACTATTATGCCTTGTTTGGTTTTGCAGCAGTCGCCGCCGCGGCCGCGATAGCTGCCTATTTCGGCGTGCTTCCGGGCACTGCTCCCAAAACGCCGGCTCAATCGCCTGTGGCAGCGGTTGTCGCTCCATCGGCTCCGCAAATTGCCGCCCCGCAAGGCGATGCGCCCACAGCGCCCGCTGTCGATCAGCAGGCTGGGGTCACGGTTCCGTCCTTTGACATATTGCGGGTCGAGCCTGATGGTTCGGTGGTCATCGCGGGCAGGGCAGAGCCTGCCTCCAATGTCGATGTTATCGCCGGATCGATCGTTCTCGGATCAGCCCGGGCTGCGGAGAATGGCGATTTCGCGGTCGCGCTCGATCAGGCGCTGAAGCCGGGCGATCATCAACTGGTGTTGCGTGCGACCGGGACCAACAGCAAGGCGGCGACCTCGTCCCAGACGGCGATCGTCTCCGTGCCCGATAAGAACGATGGCCAGGTGCTGGCGCTCGTCGAGCAGCCGGGAGAGGCAAGCCGGATGATCACCACGCCGCAGGCAGGAAAGCCCGCCGCCGCCGCGCCTGCCGATATGCCGACCGGGACGGCGCAGCAGCCATCTGGTGAGGCTCACGCCACGCAGGCAATGCCTGCCGAACCGCAGAAACAGACACCCGTCACCGTCGAGGCCGTCGAGATCGAAGGCGATACCATTTTTGTCGCCGGCAAGGCTGTGCCGGGCAAGCGCGTTGCCGTCTACGCCAACGAGGTCATGCTCGGAGCCGCGCCCGCTTCGCCGGACGCTCGTTTCCTGGTGCAGAGCCAGCGCCCGCTCGCCGTGGGCGATTACATCATACGCGCCGATCTGACGGAAAAGGATGGCACCGTGATCGCCTCCGCGCACGTTCCCTTCCATCGCGAGGCAGGTGAGAACATCGCGGCCGTCGCTCCGAATGCCGACAATGCCACTGGCGCGCCTATGGATCGGTCGGCTGCGTCGAATGCCGCTGAGCTTGCCACGGGCGCCGAAAGCGATACGACTGCGAAGCCGCTTCAAAGCGTCGACGGGTCGGTCATCATCCGCAAGGGCGACAATCTCTGGACGATTTCGAAGCGCACCTATGGCAGGGGCACCCGCTATACGACGATCTACCTGGCCAATGCCGACCAGATCAAAAATCCTGATCTGATCCTGCCCGGCCAGGTCTTCTCGATGCCGAAGGAGCCATTGTCGGACGAGGAAGCACAGCGCCGTTTGAAGGTGCAGCAATAAACTTTGCCAATCCCGGCGCGCGGGTAAAAGCTTGCAGTAGCGCTTCATATCGTATATCGCCGATTTACGATGAATGATTGTTCCCGCCCGGATTACGATCCACTTGCCGATAATGGCGAGGATGCCCGCGCCGCCCGTATCTATGCGGCGCTGGCTCATGAGGTGCGTCTCCGCATCCTGCGCCACCTCAGCCTTCAGGATGCCTGTTGCTGCAAAGAGATCGTTTCCACGGTCGATCTTGCGCAGTCCACCGTCTCGCAACACCTGAAGGTTCTGGTGCAGTCAGGGCTGGTCGATTATCGGCCCGAACGCCAGTCATCCCGCTACAGTGTCAATAGCCAGGCGCTGGCCGCGATCCATACTCATTTGAACGGCCTGGTGAACGACCTTGCCGATTTCTGTTCCAAAGAGCGGAAATAAAGCTCCGAGATCATGTCAGACAAAAAAACCTCGAAAACCGTTTCCGCCGAATCCGGCCAGACCCTGCAGACGATCCGCAACCTCTGGCCCTATATGTGGCCGGATGGCAGGCCGGATCTGAAGATGCGCGTCGTCTGGGCGACGTTTTATCTCGTCATTTCCAAGATCGTTCTGATCCTCGTTCCCTATTTCTTCAAATGGGCGACGAATGCGCTGAATGGCCAGTTTCAGGCGCCGGATTATATCCCCGCCCTGTTCCTCGGCGCCGTCATGCTGGTCGTCGCCTATAATTTCGCACGAATCATCCAGGCAGGGCTCAACCAGTTGCGCGACGCGCTTTTTGCCAGCGTCGGCCAATATGCCGTGCGCCAGCTAGCCTTCAGGACCTTCGTGCATATGCATGAGCTGTCGCTGCGCTTTCATCTGGAGCGGCGCACCGGCGGCTTGTCGCGGGTCATCGAGCGCGGCACCAAGGGTATCGAGACCATTGTCCGGTTCACGATCCTCAACACGCTGCCGACCATCCTGGAATTCGCGCTGACGGCGGTCATTTTCGCCTACGCCTACGGATTTTCCTATCTGGTCGTCGTCGCTGTGACGGTCTCGCTCTATACATGGTTCACCATCAAGGCGAGCGACTGGCGCATCAACATCCGCCGCGACATGAACGAATCCGATACTGACGCCAACACAAAGGCGATCGACTCGCTGCTCAATTTCGAAACCGTCAAATATTTCGGCAACGAGGCTATGGAAGCCCGGCGTTTCGACAGCGCCATGGCGCGCTATGAGACGGCGGCGACCAAGACCTGGACCTCGCTCGGCTGGCTGAACTTCGGCCAGGCGGTGATCTTCGGCGCCGGCATGGCGATCCTCATGGTGATGTCGGCGCGTGCGGTGATCGCAGGCACGCAGTCGCTGGGCGATTTCGTTTTCATCAACGCGCTTCTGATGCAATTGTCGGTACCGCTCAACTTCATCGGCTTCATCTACCGCGAGGTGCGCCAGGGGCTCACCGACATCGAGCAGATGTTCGACCTGCTCGACGTTGAGCAGGAGGTCAGGGACAAGCCGAACGCCAAGCCGCTCGTCGTCACCGAAGGCGCGATCCGCTTCGACGACGTGTATTTCTCCTATGACCCGGCACGGCCTATCCTGAAAGGTATCAGCTTCGAGGTTCCCGCCGGAAAGACCGTCGCCATCGTCGGCCCCTCGGGCGCGGGCAAGTCCACGATTTCGCGGCTGCTGTTCCGTTTCTACGATATCCAGGACGGCGCCATCACCATCGATGGCCAGGATGTCCGCGACGTGACGCAGGAATCCTTGCGCAAGGTCATCGGCATGGTGCCGCAGGATACGGTGCTGTTCAACGACACTATCGCCTATAATGTCCGCTATGGCCGCGTGTCGGCGACGGAGGAGGAGGTCGAGCGCGCAGCCGAACTGGCGCAGATCTCGCATTTCATCAAGCTCCTGCCGGACGGCTATCAGTCCATGGTTGGAGAGCGCGGGCTGAAGCTCTCCGGCGGCGAAAAGCAGCGGGTTGCCATCGCCCGCACCATTCTGAAGGCGCCGCCCATCCTCATCCTCGACGAGGCAACCTCGGCGCTAGACACGGCAACCGAGCAGGAAATCCAGTCGGCCCTCGATATCGTCAGCAAAGGCCGCACCACGCTCGTCATCGCGCACCGCCTGTCGACGGTCATCACGGCTGATGAGATCATCGTGCTCAAGGACGGCGTGATCGCCGAGCGCGGCACCCATCGCTCGCTCCTGCATAAAAAGGGGCTCTACGCCTCCATGTGGGATCGCCAGCGCGAGGCGACCGAAGCCGAGGAGCGCCTGCGGCAGGTGCGCGAGAAGGACGAACTGGGCTTGGTGAGCCGTGGGGTTCCGGCTGCGGAGTGAGTGGACGCCGTTCAGTTGATGGCAGGTTGCCGATTCATCCAATTATCCACAGCGCCGACGCTGCAGAACGCTGTAACGCAAGCAACGCCTGTATTTTCCAGGAAGGTCGGGTTTGCCGAACGCCATGTTCTCCACTAAGTAGTGGGAAACACGAGGAATGATTGATGAGCCTATTCGATACCGTCCGCAACACATTCGTGCCCATCCACCGCGAGGGATATCCTTTCATCGCGGCCTTCTTCCTGGCCTCGCTCGTCCTCGGCTGGTTCTGGGATCCACTGTTCTGGATCGGCATGGTCCTCACCATCTGGTGCATCTATTTCTACCGCGATCCCGAGCGGGTGACGCCGACGGACGACCGGCTGGTCATCAGTTCGGCTGACGGCAAGGTCTCTTCCGTCGGTCCGGCAATCCCGCCGCGCGAGCTCGGTCTCGGCGATGAGCCGATGTTGCGCATTTCCGTTTTCATGAACGTCTTTTCCTGCCATGTGAACCGCGCGCCGGTCCGTGGGCAGATCACCCGGATCGCCTATCGCCCGGGCATGTTCCTCAATGCCGATCTGGACAAGGCGAGCGCGGAAAACGAGCGAAACAGTCTTCTGATCGACAGCAACAATGGAACGGTAGCGGTGGTGCAGATCGCCGGCCTCGTCGCGCGGCGCATCGTCTGCTGGGCCAAGGAAGACAATCTGCTGGCGACCGGCGAGCGCTTCGGCCTGATCCGTTTCGGCTCCCGTGTCGATGTTTATCTGCCGAAGGGCGCCGAGGCCCGCGTTGCCGTCGGCCAGACCGCGGTTGCAGGCGAAACCGTCGTGGCTGAGTTCGGCAGCGACAGGCCAGCTCCCACAGTGCGGATAGCCTAAGCCGATGGAAACACCGTTTCCGCCATTCGAGCCGAACGGCCCCACCGAGGGCAGGGGGCCGCGCCTGTCGCAGATACCGATGCGCATGGTCATCCCCAATGTGATCACCGTGCTCGCCATCTGCGCCGGGCTGACCGGCGTGCGGCTCGCCTTCGAAAACCGTTTCGAACTGGCGGTGTCGATGGTGCTCGTCGCCGCCTTCCTCGACGGGATAGACGGGCGCGTCGCGCGGATGATGAAGGGTACGTCCAAATTCGGCGCGCAAATGGATTCGCTCGCCGACATCGTCAATTTCGGCGTGGCGCCGGCGCTGGTGCTTTATTCCTTCATGCTCGACCAGGCGCGCGCCTTCGGCTGGATCGCCGCGCTGCTCTACTGCATCGCCTGCTGCCTGCGGCTGGCCCGCTTCAACGTCATGCTGGAGGACCCCCGCACGCCGTCCTGGCAGAGCAATTATTTCATTGGTGTCCCCGCGCCCGCGGGCGCCATGCTGGTGCTGCTGCCGGTCTATCTTGGCTTTCTTGGCCTGGCCCCGACACGGGTGCTCGCCTTCGCCGCCGCGATCTATACGGTCGCCATCGCCTTCCTGCTAGTCAGCCGCCTGCCGGTCTATAACGGCAAGACGGCGGGAAGCCTGGTCCGCCGCGATGTCGTCATGCCGCTCATCCTGTGCGTGGTCATCTATGTCGCCTTCCTGATGAGCTACACCTGGGAAACGCTGACATTGACCGCGCTCGCCTATCTGGCGTTCCTGCCCTTCAGCGTGGCCGCCTGGCACAAGCGCATGGCAGCTGAGATGCAGGAGACGGCGGAAAACTCGGCGGAAACGGATGACATATCGGACGACAAAGGCGCGTAAAGCCGTGGTGTGAGGTGCGTGTCTTCTCACCCCCCTCTGGCCTGCCGGCCATCTCCCCCACAAGGGGGGAGATTGGCTGACATGTAGATGGCATTTAATCGTCAACGTTTGCGATTGGTGGATAATTTCGATGAAAGCGTAATCTCCCCCCTTGTGGGGGAGATGGCCGGCAGGCCAGAGGGGGGTACTGTCCCGCCAGCGCTTTTCAAATATCGACAGCGAATCCGTCAGTCAGGCAGACGGTAGTTCAGGAACCGGCCTTGCCGCACGTCGAAAAGCTGCCCGGTGACATCGAGCGCGGGATCCGCCAGCGCCACGATCTTCACAGCTACATCCCTTGGGTGGGGCAGGGTCTCCGGGTCTTCGCCGGGCACGGCTTGCGCCCGCATGGCGGTGCGCGTCGCGCCGGGATTGACCGAATTGACGCGCAATTTCATGTTTCGGGTCTCTTCGGCCCAGCTTCGCGCCATCACCTCGATAGCCGCCTTGGAGGCCGCGTATGGAGCCCAGAAGGCGCGCGCGGAATGGGCGACGCCCGATGAGAGCACAATCGCACGGCCAGCATCCGACTGCCGCAGCAGCGGGTCGACGGAGCGGATCAGCCGCCATGTGCCTGTGACGTTGACATTCATGACCTTTTCGAAGGTCTTCGCCTCGACATGGCCGAGAGGCGCTATGGTCCCGAGCACGCCTGCATTGGCGACCAGAATGTCGAGCTTTCCCCAGCGCTCGTGGATCGAGCCGCCGAGCCTGTCGATCCCCGGCATGTCCGTCAGGTCGAGCGGCACGAGCGTTGCGCTGCCGCCGAGCGCCCTGATCTCGTCATCGAGCTCTTCCAGACCGCCGACGGTGCGGGCAACGGCGATCACATGGGCGCCGCGCTTTGCGAGTTCGAGGCTGAGGAAATAGCCGATGCCGCGCGAGGCGCCGGTCACCAGCGCCAGCCGGCCATTCAGATCGATGCTCATGCTTGTCCTGCTACTGAAAGGAAAAACCGTTTGTTCGGAAGTGGATTATCCGTTGCTCGCAATCAGTGAAAGACTGTGCACATTGCTCAGGCTTTCCTGGTCTAGGAGGCGGGTTGGATAGTCGCCCGTGAAATAATGATCGGTGAATTGCGGCGCGCGGGGGTCGCGCGGCTTGCCGCCTACGGCCCGGTAGAGCCCGTCGATCGAAAGGAACGCCAGCGAATCCGCGCCGATATAGCGGCACATGGATTCCAGGTCCGCGTGCTGGTTGGCGAGCAGCTTATCCGCCTCCGGCGTGTCGATGCCGTAGAAATCCGGATGGAAGATCATCGGGCTGGCAACTCGCAAATGGACTTCGCGCGCCCCGGCATCGCGGATCATCTGCACGATCTTCAGCGAAGTGGTGCCGCGCACGATGGAATCATCCACCAGCACCACGCGCTTGTCCTTGATCACGGCGCGATTGGCCGAATGCTTGAGCTTCACGCCAAAGGCCCGGATCGATTGCGTCGGCTCGATGAAGGTGCGCCCGACATAATGATTGCGGATGATGCCGAGTTCGAAGGGAATCCCGCTTTCCTGCCCATAGCCGATCGCCGCCGGCGTGCCGCCATCGGGGACGGGCACTACCACGTCGGCTTCGACGGGAGCCTCCTGGGCGAGATTGATGCCCATGTTCTTGCGCACCGAATAGACGTTGCGGCCGCCCACCACCGAATCTGGCCGGGCGAAATAGACATATTCGAAGAGGCACAGCCGCTCCGGCTTGGGAGCCTGCGGCTTGATCACCTCGGTGGAGATCGAGCCGTCGGGCTGGATCTCGCAGATCACCACTTCGCCGTTTTCGATGTCGCGGATGAACTTCGCGCCAATGATGTCGAGGGCGCAGGTCTCGGAACAGAAGATCGGCTTGCCGTCGAGTTCGCCCATCACCAGCGGCCGAATGCCGATGGGATCGCGGGCCGCGATCAGCTTGGTACGGGTCATGGCGAGCATGGAATAGCCGCCCTCTACCTGCCTGATCGCATCGACGAAGCGGTCGCTCGACGAGGTGGAGCGCGAGCGCGCGATGAGATGGAGCACCACTTCCGTGTCGGATGTGGACTGGCAGATCGCGCCATCGGCGATCAACTGCCGGCGCAGCGTCAGCCCGTTGGTGAAATTGCCATTATGCGCGATGGCGATGCCGCCGACTTCCAGCTCCGCGAAAAGCGGCTGCACATTGCGCAGGATCGTTTCGCCCGTGGTCGAATACCTGACATGGCCGATCGCCATGGCGCCGGGCAATTGCGCCAGCGTGGCGGGATTGGTGTAATGATCGCCGACAAGGCCCATCCGCCGTTCGGAAAAGAAGCTCTTGCCGTCATAGGAGACGATACCGGCCGCTTCCTGCCCGCGATGCTGCAGCGCGTGCAGCCCCAGCGCCGTCAGCGTCGCCGCGTCGGGATGGCCGAGAATACCGAAAATCCCGCATTCTTCATGCAGGCTGTCGTCATCCAGGGAGAAGGGCGTCTCGTTACCAAAGGAATCGATCATTGCCGCAAGACCTTTCGATTGCGGTTAGCGCAGTCCAGGAATATGCGAAGCGGTTCTCCGTCCGGACTTGCGTAGAAACAAATAGTTAGAGCGGCTCTCCGATTCAATCAAAACGGAAACCGCTCTATGGGATAATTTGGGAAATCCCGTTCCTGGCAGGCGTCATCTAGCACGAATGGGGAAGTTTTTGAAAGCGATCCATTGTCGCGCCCAATCAAAAGTCGCGCCCAATCAAAATTCCCGATAAGCGCCAGAACTACTCGGCGGGAGTCCCCTCGGCCGGCGCGTTCTCGCGGGTCTCCGGAACAGGCTCGGTCGTACCGGTCGGCGCGTCGGCCTTCGGCTTCAAACGGTCCAGTATGGACGTTTCCGGATCTGCCGGGAGCAGGCCTACCAATTTCTGACCCAGCGAATCGAGCAGCGGCTTGGACTTCGCATTGGCGATCCATCCCGGTTGGTCCCCGGCGACGAGCCAGTTGAAGAACAGCATGGCTACGACCACCAGAAGAACGCCGCGTGCCGCGCCAAAAACGAAACCGAGCGTACGATCGAGCGCGCCAATCCGGCTGTCGATGATAAAATCGGCAACCTTCATCGTAATGACCGACACGATGATCAGCGTGACGATAAAGACCGCGCCGGCCGCTGCGATCTTGGCGATCGTTTCATTGTTTATATAAGGCTGAACCAGCGGCACGACAGGGGTATAGAACAGATAGGCGGCGATTGCCGCCGCCGCCCATGAGGCGACCGAAAGCACCTCGCGGGAAAATCCGCGCACCATGGCGAGCACGGCGGAAACCAGCGTGATCCCCAGAAGAACTCCGTCAAGCAGCGTAATCGGCATCTTGGCCCACCTCAGTTCTGTCGCCCGGCTCTGCGTTCATGTTCGAACGCGGAACCCCTTCAATTGCCGCGCGTCCGGACGGACACGCAAAAAACGCTCTCTCCGCAAGCCGGATGGAAAGCTGTTTCCGCTTTTTCCGGGGCTTGCGCTAACATCTTGAAACCAGACATGATCTTTTCCGGAAAATCTGTCAACTTTCCCGACCTGATTTTCCAGAAGACCCTATACTAGTCACGCGGTTTCTTTCCGGGGCCGGACGCTGCAATGCGGGCCACGAGGTCCGGCAACGACGCGGTTTCGGTCAAAGGGAAACTACGGTCCTTCAGCAGTTCCCCGCTTCCCCCCGGAAGCACTGCCTGCCGGAAACCGAGTTTTTCCGCTTCCTTGAGCCGCTGCACGGCATGTGCCACCGGGCGGACGGCTCCAGAAAGACTGACTTCGCCGAAATAAACGCAATTGGCGGGAAGGGCAATACCGGCGATCGAGGAAACCAGCGCCGCCGCAACGGCGAGATCGGCTGCCGGTTCGCTGATGCGATAGCCGCCCGCGACGTTGAGGTAGACGTCATGCTGGCCGAAGCGGACGCCGCAATGCGCCTCCAGCACCGCGAGAATCATCGACAGCCGGTTGCCGTCCCAGCCGACGACGGCGCGGCGCGGCGTGCCGAGCGTCGAAGGCGCGACCAGCGCCTGGATTTCCACGAGGATGGGTCGCGTGCCTTCCATCCCGGCGAAAACGGCGGCCCCGGGCGATTTCTCGTTGCGTTCGCCGAGGAAGAGCTCGGACGGATTGGCAACTTCCCTCAGGCCCATATCGGACATTTCGAAGACGCCGATCTCGTCCGTGGGGCCGAAGCGGTTCTTGACCGTTCGCAGGATGCGGTAGTGGTGGCCACCTTCACCCTCGAAATAGAGGACCGCATCGACCATATGTTCGACGACGCGCGGTCCGGCGATCTGCCCGTCCTTGGTGACATGGCCGACGAGCACGATGGCCGCTCCCGTCTGCTTGGCGAAGCGGATCATCGCCTGGGCGCCTGCGCGCACCTGCGTCACCGTGCCGGGCGCCGAATCGGCGCTGTCGGTCCAGAGCGTCTGGATGGAATCGATGATGACCAGATCGGGGCGGCGCGGTTCGGCAATCGTCGCCAGAATGTCCTCCACATTGGTCTCGGCGGCGAGTTCCACCGCCGTATCGGCTGCATGAAGCCGCTGCGCCCGCAGGCGGATCTGCGCCACCGCCTCCTCGCCCGACACATAGACGACGCGATGGCCGCGGCGCGCCAGCGCGGCGGCCGCCTGCGTCAGGAGGGTCGATTTGCCGATCCCGGGATCGCCGCCGACGAGCAGCGCCGAACCACGGACGAAACCGCCGCCGGTGACCCGGTCGAGTTCGGCGATGCCCGACTGGATGCGCGGCGCATCCTCGATATCGCCCGAAAGCGTGGTCAACACCACGGCGCGTCCCTTGCGCGGCGCCTTCCCGGGTCCGCCGCCGATGCCGCCTGACGTTCCCTCCTCGACGAGCGTGTTCCACTCGCCGCAGGCGTCGCATTTGCCGGCCCAGCGCGTGTGCACCGAGCCGCAGTTCTGGCAGATGAATTGAACGCGCGCCTTGGCCATCAGAACACCAGCTCTCCGCCGATATAGCGGCGATGATAGCGCAGTCCGAGGCCAGTCAGGAGTTCGTAACCGATAGTACCGGCGGCGCGCGCCACATCGTCGAGCGCAATATTGGCGCCAAAAAGCTCGATATGATCGCCGATCCCAATCGCGTCTTCCGGCACATCGGTCACATCGAAAGAGGTCAGATCCATGGTGACGCGTCCGAGCACGGGAACGCGCTGCCCGGCGATAAAGCCATGCGCGCCTTCCGCGATCGTCGAGCGCAGCGGTATGCCGGATCCCGAGGCCGCGCGCGGATACCCGTCGGCATAGCCGGTCGAGCAGACGGCGATGCGTGTGTCGCGGGCAAGCGTCGTGGTCGCGCCATAGCCCGCCGTCTCGCCCTTGGCCGCATGGCGGATCTGCACGATTCGCGTCTCCGCGGTGACTACCTGTTTCATCGGGCTGCCCGTCCCGTCGACTGCTTCACCGCCATAAAGCGCAATGCCCGGCCGCGTCAGGTCAAACGCATAATCGCTGCCGAGAAAAATGCCCGCCGAATTCGCGAGACTTGATTCAATGTCGCCAAAAGCTGCTCGAACCTTTTGAAAAGATTCGAGTTGCTGTCGGCTCTTGTCGCTGGAAGGCGTATCGGCGCATGCGAGATGGCTCATCAGCAATACGGGGCGTACCGATTTCGCGCTGCCGGCGAAGGCAATGGCTTCGCCGGGCGAAAGGCCAAGCCGGTTCATGCCGGTATCGACGTGGATGGCGCAGGGCTTGCGCCTGCCGTGCTTGGCCCAGATCGCGATCTCATGGTCGGAGCCGAGCACCGGAATGAGATCGGCATCGGTAAAGGCCGGAGCCGCATCGTCGAACAACCCGTTCAACACGAAAACGCGCGCTCGAGGCGCGGCATGGCGCACGCGCAGGCCTTCCTCGGGAAGCGCCACGAAAAAACTGTCGCAACCGGCAGCGGTCAGGGCAGGGACGACCTGCGCGATGCCGCAGCCATAGGCATCCGCCTTGACCACCGCGGCGGCGCGTCCCGGCCGCGAGCGTGCGTCAAGCGATCGCCAATTATCGGCCAGCGCATCGAGATCGATGGTCAGCCGCCCGCCGGCCAGAAGCCGATCGGCGCCGGTGGGCAGTACCGATTGTTCCAATGATGTCGGGGTCAATCTGGATTTCGCGTTCATTCATACCGTTCGGGCAGATGTGATTCCTCAGCCAGATCGGTAAAGCGTGTGAATTCCGCCTGGAAGGCAAGCTTGACGGTGCCGGTAGGCCCGTGGCGCTGCTTGGCGATGATAACTTCCGCCTTCCCCTTGGCTTCCTCCATGTCCGCCTGCCACTTGAAATATTCTTCCGTGCCGGGCTTCGGCTCGCGGTTCTTGATGTAATATTCCTCGCGGAACACGAACAGCACCACGTCGGCGTCCTGCTCGATCGAACCCGATTCGCGAAGATCCGAAAGCTGCGGACGCTTGTCCTCGCGACTTTCGACCTGACGCGAAAGCTGGGAGAGCGCGATGATGGGAACATTCAGTTCCTTGCCGAGCGCCTTGAGGCCCGTGGTGATCTCGGTGATTTCCTGCACGCGGTTCTGCGCCGAGGCCTTGGACGAGCCGGTCATCAGCTGCACGTAATCGATGACCAGAACGTCGAGGCCGCGCTGCCGCTTCAGGCGGCGGGCGCGGGCGGAAAGCTGCGCAATCGAGATGCCGCCGGTCTGGTCGATATAGAGCGGGATCTTCTGCATCATGTGCGAGCAGGCGACGAGCTTTTCGAAGTCGGTCTCGGTGATCTCGCCGCGCCTGATCTTCGAGGATGAGATTTCCGTCTGCTCGGAGATGATACGTGTCGCAAGCTGCTCGGACGACATTTCGAGCGAGAAGAACCCGACCACGCCGCCATTGACCGCCTTGACCGATCCGTCCGCCTGCTGCTCGCCATGATAGGCGTTGGCGATATTGAAGGCGATGTTGGTGGCGAGCGAGGTCTTGCCCATGCCGGGACGTCCGGCCAGGATGATAAGATCGGAGGGCTGCAAACCGCCCATCCGGGCGTCGAGCGAATGGATACCCGACGATACGCCCGACAGATGGCCGTCGCGCATGAAGGCGGCATTGGCCATGTCGACGGCGATCTTGACCGCGTCGGTGAAGGACTGGAAACCGCCATCGTAGCGGCCCGTCTCGGCCAGTTCGAACAGGCGGCGCTCGGCATCCTCGATCTGGCCCTGCGGCGCCATGTCCACCGGCGCGTCATAGGCGATGTTGACCATGTCCTCGCCGATGGTGATCAGCGCGCGGCGCGTGGCGAGATCGTAGATGGCGCGGCCGTAATCCTCGGCATTGATGACGGTCACGGCCTCGGCAGCGAGGCGTGCCACATATTGGAAGACCGTCATGTCGCCGACCTTCTCCTCCGCCGGGAGAAAGGTCTTGATGGTGACCGGATTGGCCATCTTGCCGATGCGGATGAGATCGGAAGCAACTTCGTAGATCTTGCGGTGCAGCGGTTCGTAGAAATGACCGGGCTTCAGGAAGTCCGACACCCGGTAGAAGGCGTCATTGTTGATCAGGATCGCGCCGAGCAGCGCCTGTTCCGCCTCGATATTGTTCGGCGCCTCGCGATAAAGCGGGCCGCGCCCGTCACGTCCGCCGTCCCGCGTTCCGTCGCGCGCCTGGTCGAGTTTGCGTATTGTCGCTTCAGCCATGATTCTCGTTTCGCCCCTTGTCCGCGTCGAGGTAGCGCCGGAATATTCGAGAATGCAATGCGCAACCCGGTCGATTCGGTGGAGAGCAAAAACCTATACCATGATTCACAGTGATTCACAGTTTCCCGTGTCAGTCGGAATATGGAGGGTTGACACCTGATTTGCCGTTTGTGGAGCGCGTCGGATTGAATCGCAACGCCAACGCTTGCATTTAAAGGAACCGCGCTATTTCCCCGTAGCCCCCCGGGATGGCACCGATATTTCGGTGTTTGCACCGCGTGGCGCGCTGTCGAGGCGTTTCAGGCGCTTCTCCTCCGCCTCGATATAGTTGCGGGTGAGTGGCACGGCGTCCTGCCGGTGGGCGATCTGGATCTGGAACACCATCATGTTCTGCCAGCGGAAGGCGCTTTCCGATGCGGCGAGATAGAACTCCCACATGCGGCAGAAACGCTCGTCATAGATCGATTTGGCGATCTCGCGATTGGCCATGAACGCCTCGCGCCATGCCTTCAGCGTTTCGGCATAGTGCAGCCGCAGGATTTCAATATCGGTGACGATCAGGCCTGCACGCTCGATATGCGGCAGCACCTCCGAAAGCGCCGGTATGTAGCCGCCGGGGAAGATATATTTCCGGATGAATGGATTGGTGGCGCCTGGCCCGTCGCTGCGCCCGATGGCGTGAAGCAGGAATACGCCGTCAGGTTTGAGCAGCCTGGCGGTATGCTCGAAATATTCGGCGAAATGATTGACGCCTACATGCTCGAACATGCCGACCGAAACGATGCGGTCAAAAGGATCCTGCAGAAGGCGGTAATCCTGCAGGTTGAACCGCGCCGTGCCCGAAAGTCCTTCCTCCGCAGCCCGCTTGTTGGCGACGGCATGCTGTTCCTGGCTGAGCGTGACGCCGGTGACGTCGGCATGCAGATATTTTGCCATGTAAAGGCCGAGGCCGCCCCAGCCGCAACCGATGTCGAGCAGGGAATGCCCCTCCTTGATCAGGAGCTTGGCGGCAAGATGCCGTTTCTTGGCGAGTTGCGCTTCCGCGAGGGTGGATTGGGGCGTCTCGAAATAAGCGCAGGAATATTGCATGTCGGGATCGAGGAACAGCCGGTAGAGATCGCCCGAGAGATCGTAATGATGACGTACATGCGATGAGGCAAGCGCGAGCGTGTTGATCTGCTGCAGCCGCCGTCCTGCCCGCCTGGCGCCGTCCAGCGCTCGCATCCATGGTTCCTTGGCGGCGATCGGTCCGGTATTTTCGAAAACGAGTTTCAGAAGCCCGTAAATATCGCCTTCGAGAAAATCGAGATCCCCCGCCATATAGGCTTCGCCGAGCTTCAGCTCGGGATTGATCGCCAGCGCCCGCTCGGCGCGACGTGACTTGATGTTGATGTGCGTGGGATCACCGGTCTTGTCCCCGAACCGATGGCTGACGCCGTCAGCGTCGGTAACGGTCAGGTCCCCCGTCTTGATCAGATGGTTCAATACAGTCCTTAAAAGAGCATACATCTACCAATCTCCAGAAAAGATCGGCCCCAGTTTCGGGTTTTCCGGATGATACGGCAAACCGCGCACCATCCACGTATCCCTTAGCCGGGCCACGAATAATGGTAAGATAAGCGCTTTTTTATGTCTGAAAAGAGAAAATGCCCGGCGTCGCCACCGGGCATCATCATTTATAGTTTACCGATCCGGGGCAATCACCGGAGATAAAGCAAGGAGAACAGCGCCCCTCGATCAGGCGTTGTCTTCGTTCTCCAGGTCTTCATCGTCCAGGATTTCCTCGGCGAGGGGCTCTTCCTCGATACCGTAGATGGCCTCGGCGGAGGTCAGATCCTCGCCCCTGACCTGACGTTCGGCTTCCTCGGCGGAACGCGCGATGTTGATCGTAACCGAGACTTCCACTTCCGGATGCAGCGCGATCGCGATCTTGTGCAGTCCGATCGTCTTGATCGGCACGTTGAGCTCGACCTGGTTGCGTCCGACGGTGAAGCCTTCGCCGGTCAGGATTTCGGCGATGTCGCGGGTCGAGACAGAACCGTAGAGCTGGCCGGTTTCGCCGGCCGAACGCACGACGATGAAGCTCTTGCCGTCGAGCTTCTCGGCAACGCTCTGGGCTTCGGTCTTGCGCTCGAGGTTGCGGGCTTCGAGCTGGGCGCGCTGGCCTTCGAACTTCTTCTTGTTGGCTTCATTGGCGCGCAATGCCTTGCCCTGCGGCAGGAGGAAATTGCGGGCGTAGCCGTCCTTGACCTTTACGGTTTCGCCCATCTGGCCAAGGCGCGAAATGCGTTCAAGCAGAATGACTTCCATTGTTATATCCTTTCAGTGTCGTCTGTTAGTTGATCGGGGTTTTGGATGAGGTTTTCGACACCGGGGCGTTGCGTGACGTGTCGAACAGTCCGGCGATAAGAAAGACAAAAAGCACGAAGGCGAAGAGCACGACGGCGAGATAGGCGATCCACAGGGCGAAAGGCCGCCATGGCGCGCCCCGCGTGCGAAAATGCATCATCGCGAAGCCCGCCAGAAGGAAACCGGCGCTGAGCGCCCCGGCGACGGCCGCCGCCGCATGGCCGATCCCGCCGCCGATGAAGGCGAGGGCGAGGCTGACGGTCAGGACCAGAAGGGCTGCGCGCGGCATGCGAAGCGTTGCCGGCCAGTCGTCGCGAGGGCGGCGAAGCCTGCCGGAAAGCGCGGTAAGGCGTAGCGCCAGGTAAAGATTGGCGATCAGCACGAGAAGGCAGGTCGCCGGCTGGATGGCGGGAAGCGCGGCGACCATGAAATTCGCGAGATTGTCGCGCATCTCGTTGCTCGCGGCGAATTCAGGGTTGGCTTGCGAAACGCTCGCCATGATCGCATTCGCGACCTCGCGCGCCAATGCTTCGCCGAAGCCGATGATGATCCCGATGATGATGAAGCTGGCCGCGATCATCAGGGCCAGGCGGAAGATGATATCGGAGAGCGGATACCAGACGAGCGTATCGGATGGACCACCCATTTCGTCCGCCGGACGGGCGAGGCCGGCGAGGTAGGCCCCTGTCGCGGCCGGAACGATGCTGGTCAGCGCCACGAGAAGCGCAGCCATCGGTGCGGCAACAAGCGCGACGGCGATGGTGGCGACGATTGCCGAAACCAGCCCGGCGGTGGTGCCCCAGCCGAGCGCTGCGATGAAGATCGGCAATGGGGTGAGGAAATAAAGGAACATCGCCACACCCGATTGGGTGATGACGCCAGCCGACATCAGCGCGGCCGCGAGCCCCGCCAATATGCCAATGCCAATCGATGTTCTGTCGAATTTCATGTGCTCGCTGTCCTGCTGGTTCTCATGGCCCGAGCATATCGGGTAATCCACGGACCTTCAAAGCAGTTAGAGGTGGCGGTCTGGCCGCAACACCCCAACTCAAGGGAAGAAACGGGAGGCGGCAGGCGCCTCCCGGAATGTCTTACTTCACGATGTAAGGCAGAAGGCCGAGGAAACGGGCGCGCTTGATCGCCTTGGCGAGTTCGCGCTGCTTCTTCTGGCTGACAGCCGTGATGCGGGACGGAACGATCTTGCCGCGCTCGGAAATATAGCGCTGCAGGAGCTTCACGTCCTTGTAGTCGATCTTCGGTGCGTTGGCGCCGGAGAATGGGCAGGTCTTGCGGCGGCGATGGAACGGACGCCGGGTCGGGATCTGGTTGATGTCGACCATTATACGGCTCCTTCACCGGCTTCATTGTCGCGCGGACGGCGCGGACGGTCGCGATCGCCATCGCGAGGACGATCGCCATCGCGCGGACGGCGCGGACGGTCATCGTCGCGACCGAAACGATCGTCGCGTTCGCGGCGGTCGTCACGGCGGGCGAGCATGGCCGACTGGCCTTCCTCATGTTCCTCGACGCGGACCGTCAGGAAGCGCAGCACATCTTCGTTGATGCGCATCTGGCGTTCCATCTCGCTGACAGCCGCCGCCGGAGCGTCGATGTTCAGGAGCGTGTAATACGCCTTGCGGTTCTTGTTGATACGGTAGGTGAGGGGACGCAGTCCCCAGCTTTCGATACGCCCGACCTTGCCGCCATTGGCCTCAATGACACCCTTGTACTGTTCTACAAGAGCATCGACCTGCTGCTGCGTTATATCCTGTCGGGCAAGGAGCACATGTTCGTAAAGAGCCATTGTCTCTGCCTTTCTTCAATTACCATCACAAGACGTCAGCGACTAAGCCTCTGCGACTTCTCTCATGCCGGAAAACCGGAGAAGAAAGGACGCGGGGTCGAGACGATCGAGAGCGGAGACACGGGAGGCTGAAGCACTTTAGACTTCGACGGATATTAATCCGGCCCTCCGTTCAGCCCCCAGCTGACGCCGAGCAATGAACGGGCGGCTTATATGGGTTTTCCTCCCAACATGCAATCCCGCATATTTTAATGAGGAAATAGCTGGGAAAACGCCCGTTGGAAATGTCAAAACGCCGGTGGGGTTCCGGCGTTTCGATGCTGCACGGGACGTTTATCCCGGATTTGCTCCGCAAAATTGCTATTGCGTTGAAAAACTCTTGCAGAGACTATCCACGTTATCGCTGTAAAGCGTTTTGTCCATAGTCATCGTATCGCAGTTAGCGCGAACTTTTTCCTGCTCCGTGGGGGACATGGTGCGCCAGCGCTCGGCGAAGTCTCCATCATCGCGGATGGAGCCGGTGGTCTGATCATCGACAAGCGGCTCGTTGGCGCCCATGTCCATCGTCTGGACGCCACCAGTCGTTTCCGGTCTTGGGAATGTCCTTCCCGGATCGTCTCCAGTGGCAGCATTCTGTGCCAGTGCAGGGCCCAGGCTTATCGAAAGCGCGAAAACCGCGGCAACGGTCGTTTTCAGGTCGAGCATCGTCTTCTCCTGAAATTATGTTTCGGGTTCAAGGGGTTTATCGAAGCAACCGAAGCATTTGCTCCAGACGTCGCATACGAAGTTCTAACGGTGACGGGAACCAATGGTTCCGAGGTTTTTTGCGTCGGGCACAACGGGTTTTCCGCCCGTTCCTTCGTGGGCGAAAGCCGGTCAGGGTTGTCATTATCCGAGCGGCCATGGCTTGTCGCAATGTGCGATTCCGCTTGTATTCGGCCCGATTTCCCACCGATACAGGGGTTTTGGCCCCGTCACACTTGACTTCTGCGTTGCCGATGGTCACACCGCGCGCCAATATTGATGAAAGAGGCTGGAGACCAACGATGGCCATAGCATTTACATTTCCGGGGCAGGGCAGCCAGGCGGTCGGCATGGGCAAGGCGCTTGCCGAAACCTTTCCCGAGGCGCGCGCCGTGTTCGACGAGGTGGATGATGCGCTGGGGGAGAAGCTTTCCTCCGTCATGTTCGAGGGACCTGAGGAAACGCTGACATTGACGGCCAATGCCCAGCCGGCCCTGATGGCGGTATCGCTCGCCGTCATGCGTGTGCTCGAGGCGAAGGGATTTTCGCTGAAGGACAAGGTGTCCTATGTCGCGGGCCATTCGCTCGGTGAATATTCGGCGCTTTGCGCTGCCGGAACCTTTTCGCTCGCCGATACCGCCCGCCTCCTGCGCATTCGCGGCAATGCCATGCAGCGCGCGGTTCCCGTGGGCGAGGGGGCAATGGCGGCGATCATCGGTCTGGAGCACGTCGATGTGCAGAAGGTCTGTACCGAGGCTTCCGCCGGCGGCGTCTGCCAGATCGCCAATGACAATGGCGGCGGACAGATCGTTATCTCCGGGTTGAAGCCCGCGGTCGAAATGGCGGCGAAGCTTGCGACCGATCTCGGCGCCAAGCGGGCGATCATGTTGCCGGTCTCGGCGCCCTTCCATTCGGCCCTGATGGCGCCGGCCGCAGAGGCGATGCGCGCGGCGCTGGCGGATGTGAAGATGAACGACCCGGTGGTGCCGCTCGTGGCCAATGTGCGCGCCGGTCCGGTGACCGATGCAGGAGAGATCGCCTCACTTCTGGTCGCCCAAGTGACGGGGCAGGTCCGCTGGCGCGAAACCATCGAGTGGTTCGCCGCAAACGGTGTCACTTCGCTTTATGAGATCGGCTCCGGCAAGGTGCTGACCGGTCTCGCGCGCCGCATATCGAAAGACATGACCGGAACCGCTGTCGGAACGGCGGAAGAAATCGAAGCTGCGCTCGCCACACTCTAAAGCATGGTCCCGGAAAGTTGCAGACTTTCAGGTGAGATCATGTCTAGGACACAAGAGAATTGACGGGAAGGAACCGCAATGTTTGATCTTAATGGCCGCAAGGCCCTCGTTACCGGTGCGACCGGCGGTATCGGCGAGGCTATCGCCCGTACGCTTCATGCGCAGGGCGCAATCGTTGGCCTGCACGGCACCCGTGTCGAGAAACTGGAAGCGCTGGCTGCCGAACTCGGCGACCGGGTGAAGCTGTTCCCGGCCGATCTTTCGGACCGCACGGAAGTCAAGGCGCTCGGCGAAAAGGCGGAGAAGGAACTCGAGGGCGTCGAGATCCTCGTCAATAATGCCGGCATCACCAGGGATGGCCTGTTCGTCCGCATGAGCGACGCCGATTGGGACGCCGTGCTGAACGTCAATCTCACATCGGTGTTCAACCTTACCAAGGAACTGACCCACCCGATGATGCGCCGCCGCCATGGCCGCATCATCAACATCACCTCGATCGTCGGCATCACCGGCAATCCCGGCCAAGCCAACTATTGCGCGTCGAAAGCCGGACTGATCGGCTTTTCCAAATCGCTGGCGCAGGAAATCGCCAGCCGTAACGTGACGGTGAATTGCGTTGCGCCGGGCTTCATCGAATCGGCCATGACCGACAAGCTCAATGAAAAGCAGAAGGATACGATCATGGGGGCTATCCCCATGAGGCGCATGGGCACTGGCGCCGAGATCGCCGCCGCCGTCGCCTATCTCGCCAGCGATGAAGCCGCTTACGTCACGGGGCAGACCCTGCACGTAAACGGCGGCATGGCGATGATCTGATCCAAATTAACCGGTTTGCTCGGAAATGGGCCCCAAACCCGGCTATCTCAGGGCAATATGCGCTTTGCCCGGGCCAAAATGCGCTTTGCGCGGGCAAGGAACCGTGTTAAGGCGCGCGCTGAATTGGCATGCCGCATGCTTTGTGGGGGCCAATCTGTTCCGAAAGGAATATCCACAGGGTACCTGTTGCACCGCGAAAGCGTCACGTGGCAGGTATCTTATAGCTTGATTACATCCACCCATGCCGCTAACCAAGGCAGGGAAACAACACACAGGTCGAGGTTCGGACATGAGCGACACCGCAGAACGCGTCAAGAAAATCGTTGTTGAACATCTGGGCGTAGATGCCGACAAGGTCACGGAAGGCGCAAGCTTCATTGATGACCTCGGCGCTGACAGCCTTGATACCGTCGAACTCGTCATGGCTTTCGAGGAAGAATTCGGCGTCGAAATCCCTGATGATGCCGCTGAAACGATCTTGACCGTCGGCGACGCCGTCAAGTTCATCGATAAGGCGAAAGCCTGATTTCAGGCGGATATGCGGGCTGGACGACTTTCGGTCTCCAGCCCGGATTCTCTCTGCTGAATGTGCTTTACGCCTGATACCCTGAACGGGTTTCGGCACACTGCCTGTCAGAAGCACGAAATGGCAATGTCGGCATTGAAGGGTGGAATATGAGGCGTGTCGTAATCACGGGTCTCGGACTGGTGTCGCCGCTGGCAAGCGGCGTGGAAGAAACCTGGTCGAGGCTTCTTGCCGGAAAGAGTGGCGCGCGCCGCGTGACCGAGTTCGAAGTCGACGATCTGCCATGCAAGATCGCCTGCCGCATTCCCATCGGTGACGGCGCCGACGGCACATTCAACGCCGATCTCTTCATGGAGCCGAAGGAACAGCGCAAGGTCGATCCCTTCATCGTCTATGCGATGGGCGCTGCAGATCAGGCGCTTGCCGACGCCAACTGGCATCCCGAGAGCGACGAGGACCAGATCCGCACGGGCGTCCTGATCGGTTCGGGCATCGGCGGCATCGAGGGCATCGTCGAGGCCGGCTATACGCTGCGCGACAAGGGCCCCCGCCGTATCTCTCCCTTCTTCATTCCCGGACGGCTGATCAATCTCGCCTCCGGCCATGTTTCTATCAAGCACAAGCTGCGCGGGCCCAACCACGCGGTCGTCACCGCCTGCTCCACCGGCGCGCACGCCATCGGCGACGCGGCGCGGCTGATTGCCTTCGGCGACGCCGACGTCATGGTGGCCGGCGGCACCGAATCTCCGGTGAGCCGTATCTCGCTCGCGGGCTTTGCCGCCTGCAAGGCGCTTTCGACCGATCGCAACGACGATCCGACCCGCGCGTCGCGTCCCTGGGATGCCGACCGTGACGGTTTTGTCATGGGCGAGGGAGCGGGCGTTGTCGTCCTTGAAGCGCTTGAGCATGCTTTGGAACGCGGCGCGAAGATCTATGCCGAAGTAATCGGCTACGGTCTTTCGGGCGATGCTTTCCACATCACGGCGCCGGTCGAAACCGGCGAGGGCGCGCAGCGCTGCATGGAAGCCGCCCTGAAAAGGGCAGGCATTGCACCGTCCGAAATCGATTACATCAACGCGCACGGCACCTCGACCATGGCCGATACGATCGAGCTCGCAGCCGTGGAGCGTGTTGTTGGTGATGCCGCATCGCGCATCTCGATGTCGTCGACCAAATCGTCGATCGGACATCTCCTGGGTGCCGCCGGTGCAGCCGAAGCCATCTTCTGCACATTGGCCATTCGCGATAATATCGCTCCGGCTACACTCAATCTTGACAATCCCGCGGTTGACACCAAAATCGATCTCGTTCCGCATAAGCCGCGCGAACGCCAGATTGATACCGTATTGTCGAATTCCTTCGGTTTTGGGGGCACAAACGCGTCGCTGGTCCTGCGTCGCTATCAGGCTTAAGCCACGGCCGCTGCGTCCGTGCTTTTGCCGCAATCGCCCCCGACCTTTTAGACAGTGCTGCTGTGCCCAAGAGGATGGGAACTGAGGTGATCGAGTGAATTCAGACGCGAAGCCAGAGAACGGCACTCCGGAAGATCAGGTTTCGGGGCAGGTTGCGGGCGGGACACCGTCCCAACCGACAGAAGCTACGCCGGCACACAAGCCGATCGTGCCCAAATCGGCGAGCGAAGCACTGCGGCCCGAGCCCGGAACGCCGCCACCGCCGCCGCGTCGTTCGCGCCATGCGCGAAGCCAGATTGTCGTTTTCGCCAATTTCATGCTGTCGCTGCTGGTTCTGGCAGTTGTCGGCGCATCGCTGCTCTTCTATTTCGGCAAGCAGCAGTTCAACGCGCCGGGCCCATCTGCCGTTGCGAGCACCTTTCTCGTCAAGCGGGGTAGCGGCATCGTGGAGATCGCCGACGGTCTGGAGCGTCGCGGCCTCATCTCGGACGCGCGCATATTCCGCTACGGTGTCCGCGCCTATGGCCACGAGAAGGATATGAAGGCGGGCGAATACGAGATCGCGCCCCATGCCTCCATGCGTGACATCATGGAAACCTTGCGCAGCGGCAAGTCGATCCTGCTCTCCCTGACGATTCCCGAGGGGCTGACAGTCCAGCAGATATTTGACCGGATCGCGGCGAACGATGCGCTGGTCGGTAATCTTCCCTCTACCTTGCCGCCCGAGGGCAGCATGTTTGCTGATACGCTACGCTTTACCCGCGGCACGACGCGTCAGGAAGTCATCACCAAGCTTGAGGCCGAGCAGAAGAAGCTGATCGATGAGATCTGGGCCAAGCGCAGCCCCGATCTGCCGTTGAAGAACGTCAATGAATTCGTGACGCTCGCTTCTATCGTTGAAAAGGAAACCGGCGTGGCGTCGGAACGCCCCCGTGTGGCTTCCGTTTTCCTAAACCGGCTGCAGAAGGGCATGCGCCTTCAGTCTGATCCGACGATCATCTATGGTCTGTTCGGGGGCAGGGGAAAGCCCGCCGACCGGCCGATCTTCAGGTCGGATATCGACAAGCCAACGCCTTACAACACCTATATTATCAACGGTCTGCCGCCGACGCCCGTCGCCAATCCCGGCCGTGCGGCGCTCGAGGCCGTGGCCAATCCGCTGAAAACCAATGATCTCTATTTCGTCGCCGACGGCACGGGTGGCCATGTCTTTTCAGCGACGCTTAAAGAGCACAATGAGAATGTCCGCCGCTGGAGGCTGGTCGAGCAGCAGAAGAAGGACGAAGCCGCCAAAGCCGCTGTGCCCGGCAGTGCTGATGGCGAGGCCAATCCGGCGCAGCCCGGCCAATAAGGCCTAACCGCGCTCTGGAGGCGGGGAATTAAATGATTCTGCAGAGCATGACCGGTTTCGCTCGCCATGCCGTCGTTTATAGCGGCGGCAAAGAGGGTGCTAAAGGCGATGCGCGTATCGTCTGGGAACTGCGTTCCGTCAACGGCAAGGGGCTTGATGTACGCTTCCGGCTACCCCAGGGGCTGGAGGGTGTCGAACCCCCGGCGCGCACCATGCTTGCACGGCATTTCTCACGCGGCAATTTTCAGGCGGGGCTGACGGTCGAGCGGTCGGCTGCCAAATCCGATGTCGCCATCAATGAAAGCTATCTGGCCAATGTCATGGCCGTCGGCGAGCGCCTGCGTACGCAATACGGGCTGGCGCCGGCGAGCGTCGATGGCATTCTGGCCTTGCGCGGCGTCCTGGACCAGCCGCAGGAAACGGAGAGCCAGGAGACGCAGGCCGATCTTGAGGCAGCGATCCTGGCGGCGCTGGACGGCGCGCTTGCCGCTCTCGGCGATGCGAGGCGTGCGGAAGGCAGCTCCATCGGCGCCATCCTTGCCGGCCAGATCGATATGATCGCCGAACTGGCCGAGCGCGCACGCAATGATGCCTCCCGCAGCGTTGAAGCCGTCAGGGCGCGCCTTGCGGCGCAGATGGCATTGCTTCTCGATGCCGCAAGCGGACTGGACGAAACGCGGCTCTACATGGAAGCGGCTTTCCTCGCCACCAAGGCCGACATTCAGGAAGAGCTCGATCGTCTCGATACTCATGTGGCCTCGGCCCGCCAGTTGATTGGCGCGGGCGGCCCCATTGGGCGCAAGCTCGATTTCCTCAGCCAGGAATTCAATCGCGAAGCCAACACGCTGTGCTCAAAATCGAACGCGGCTTCGATCACCGCCATCGGGCTTGAGCTGAAGGCGGTCGTCGATCAATTTCGCGAACAGGTACAGAATCTGGAGTAGTTCATTATGGCCATTTCCTCGGTCGAAAGTGGCATCAAGCGCCGCGGCCTGATGATGGTGATTTCCTCGCCATCGGGCGCCGGCAAATCGACGATCGCGCGGCTGCTCCTTGAGGACAAGGAGATGGATCTGGCGTTGTCGGTCAGCGTCACGACACGCCCGCGTCGCCCCAGCGAAATACAAGATGTGCACTATCATTTCATCTCTGTGCGTGAGTTTGAGCGCCTGCGCGACAGCGAGGCGCTGATCGAGTGGGCCGAGGTCCACGGCAATTTCTACGGAACCTTGCGTGAGACGGCGGAGAACGCCCTGGCCGAGGGCCGCGACATGCTGTTCGACATCGACTGGCAGGGCGCCGACCAGTTGCAGGAAAAAATGCCAGCCGACGTGGTCTCGATTTTCATCCTGCCGCCGACGATGCGCGAACTTCAGCAGCGTCTTCATCGCCGTGCGGAGGATACGCCTGATGTGATCGAGACCCGACTGCAAAATGCGCGTTTCGAGATCCAGAAATGGAGCAAATACGACTATATCGTCATCAACGAGGACCTGAACCGCTCCTATGCGGCGGTGAAGGCCATCGTCGGCGCCGAACGCCTCCGCCGCGACCGCCGTCCAGGCCTATTCGATTTCGTCAGCACATTGCTCGAGGAAAACCCCGGAATTTGAGGCCTAAATCGCGTTTGCGAGCGCGACGAACTCTTCGATATCAAGCGTCTCCGCCCGGCGCGTCGGGTCGATGCCGACTTTTTCCAGCAGGGCTTCGCCGCCGAGCGATTTGATGCTCTGGCGCAGCATCTTGCGCCGCTGGCCGAAGGCCGCCTGCGTTACCCGGCCGAGGCTCGCGGCATCGCAGGCCAGCGGTTCGGCGCGTGGCACGATATGGACCACTGACGAGGTGATCTTGGGCGGCGGCGTGAAAGCCTGCGGCGGCACGTCGAAGGCGATCTTCGCCTCGCTCCGCCACCCGGCGAGGACACCAAGCCGACCATAGGCCTCGCTGCCGGGACGTGCGACGATGCGCTCAGCCACTTCGCGCTGGAACATCAGCGTCATCGAGGCGTAGAAGGGCGGCCAGGGCTCGCTCAAAAGCCAGTTCACCAGCAATTGCGTTCCGACATTGTAGGGCAGGTTGGCGATGATGCGCGGCTTGCTCCCATTGCCGGCAAGCGCGGAGAAATCCTGCTCCAGCGCGTCGCCGGATATGATCGTCAGCCGTCCCGGATAATGCGAAGCGATCTCGTCCAGCGCCGGCAGGCAGCGCTCGTCGCGCTCTATTGCCGTCACCAACGCTCCTTGCGCCAGCAGCGCACGCGTCAACCCGCCTGGCCCCGGGCCGACCTCGATCACCGGCTGGTCCTTGAGATCGCCTGCCTGTCGCGCGATCTTCGCGGTCAGATTGAGGTCGAACAGAAAATTTTGGCCGAGCGACTTCTTGGCCATCAGCTGATGGCGCTCCATGACGTCGCGAAGCGGAGGCAGGCTATCGATGCTCATGCCTTGTTTCGTGCATTGTCGGCCAGACGACGCGCCAGCAGCAAGGCTGCGACAAGGCTGTCGGGCCGGGCAATGCCCTTGCCGGATATATCGAAGGCCGTGCCATGGTCGGGCGAGGTCCGGATGAAGGGCAGTCCGAGTGTGACGTTGACCGTTTCGTCGAAGGCGAGCGCCTTGGCGGGGATCAGCGCCTGATCGTGATACATGCAGATCCCCGCGTCATAGGTGGCGCGAGCGCGCGCATGGAACATTGTGTCGGCGGGAAGCGGACCGCGCGCGGCGATACCTTCCGCAGCCAGCGCCTCGATGGCGGGACGAATGACGGCATCGTCTTCCCAGCCAAGCGCGCCGCCTTCGCCCGCATGCGGGTTGAGGCCCGATATGGCAAGTCGCGGCTCGGCGATGCCGAAATTTTCCCTCAGCGCGCGGGCAGTAATGCGAGATACCGCGATGATTTCATCGCTCGTGAGCGCGCCCGGCACCTCGGCAAGCGGAATATGGATCGTCACGGGCACAGCGCGCAGTTCCGGCCCGGCCAGCATCATCACAGGCCTGAACGCGGTCTTCATGCGCTCCTCGGCAAGGGCCGCAAGGAATTCCGTATGCCCAGGATGGGAAAACCCCGCCTCGTAAAGCGGCTTCTTGGCAATCGGACACGTGACAACCGCCGCGGCCCGTCCATCGAAAGTGAAGCCAACCGCCCGTTCGATGGCCTCGATCGTACCCACCGCATTTTTCGCAAGCGGTATGCCCGGACTGTCGATCTGGCGGTTTTTCAGCGGCACAATGGGCAGAAAATCAGGAAAAAGCAGTGCGGCTTCGCCGGGTTCGCAGATCTTCAAGGCAATCGTCTCGCCAAGGTTCCTCGCCCGCGCCGAGATCAGATCCGGATCGGCGATGAGGAAGAACGCCGGCACGCCGACCGTCTTGCGCAATTTCCATGCGGCAATGGCTATTTCCGGACCGATGCCTGAGGGATCACCGCCGCTGACGGCCAGCGGCAGCATTTAGCGGTTGACGATGCGGGCTTTCTCCCGCAACTCCTTAAGATATTTCTCGCTGATTTCTTCGGCTTTCTGCTCGCCGCCCTGCTTCTTTTCCGCGTCTTCCATCGAGAAGACCAATTGGGCAACGCGATCGTCCGACACCTGTCGCGTCGAACAGACGGCCAGGAATTCGACGCCCTTCTCGGTGTCGTGGATCGGAGTCGTCTGGCCGACCCCAGTCTTCTTGACATCGTCAGCCCAATCGCCCGGCAGCCGTGGCTCGATGATACGGCCGAGATCGCGGACCGTCACGTCGATCATGCCCTTGGCAAGCTGGCGCGTGGTGTTGCAGTTCTGGAAACGCGAGCGGAAGGCGTTTGCTTCCTGCCGGCGCTTGCCAATGATGGCATTGCGCTTGTCGGCGGGAATGACGAAAATCACCTGCTGCAGGATATATTCCGTAGCGCTAGGCTTGGCGCCGCCCTGCTGACGCATGCGCTGCACGGCATCCTGTTCGCTTATCATGCCGGTCTCGCGCATCCGGGAACTCAGAACCCGGTTCCAGCCCATCTGCACCATGATGAAGGTTTTGAAATGCTCGGGCGTGACGCCCGCCTTGTTGAGGACTTCGGAAAGCTGCGTCGTCGTCAGCTTGTTGCGCGAGGCAAATCCGGCAAATGCCTGGTCGATTTCCTTGTCGGAGATGGTGACATTGCGGCGCTTCATCTCCATGCGCTTCAGCATGTCGTCCGTCAGCTCTTCGCGGGCCATCTGCGTGAGATTGCCCTTCTTGCGCTGCAGCTTGAGAAATGCTGCGCGCCGCTGAATATCGTAGCTGGTGATCGGATTGCTATCGACCAGCACCTTGATTTCGTCCGCTGCGGCAGGATGCAGCATAGCTTCACCGCCGAGGATCGCAAAGCACATGCTGGTTGCCAGCATCGCAGCGAAAAGTCGCTTGCTTGGTTTCCGCCTGCTCAATTCCATTCTGTCTCTTCCCGATTTTTGGAAGCATTATGGCGAAATAGCCAGTAAACTTCAAATCGCTCGCATTTTTCAGGCGAGTTCCTGCATCTATAAGTGGCTTAGTACGGCGAAACGATGACCTCGGCTGGCCTCCAATGGCATCCTAGTTCGCAAATTGCGACGAACTGGTCCCCAAATCGCCCAGCGTACGGAACGAGATGTTGAAGCCGACCCCGTGCGAGGCTTCGGTTTCGCCGGGGTTGCGTGTCTGCACATAGGTCATCGCATAGGTGAAGCATTCATCATCATATGCCAAGCCGGATGATGCGCGCACGAGCGTCTCCGAAACGATGTCATAAGTGCCTGATCCGAAGACGCGCCAATTGTCTGTCACCTTGGTCGAGCCAGAGAGCGAGACTTCCTGGCGATCATAGGCATAACCATATGCGGGCTGGGCGTCGATGAACGCATATCGCATTGAAAGGCTGACGCGCTTCCAGTTCTGCTGCGCCTCCAGTTCGCCCCGGCGTACCTCGAAGCTCTCTTCATCGAAGCGTCCGCGCGCCGCAAGGGAAAGGCCCTTCGAATTCGACAGGCCAATCATCGCGACATAATCCGAGCGCGCCGTCTCCAGGCCGGATTCGGCGCCAACATTGACGAAATCGCTTTCGGCGAAGGAGTTCACGCCGCCCAGCTGAAAGGATTGGCCGGCCAGGCCGTAGACAGCCCAGTCATTGCCGAAATTGCCGGAATAGCGGACGCCGAGATTGGCGCGGTGGCCGCCCTCGACGCGGTCGTAGCCGGAGAATTTGTCGCGCTGGAACAGCGACGTCGCATCGAAGACGAAGCTCTGTGCATCCTCGTTTGGAAGTTGGCCCGCATAGCGCTCATTGTTGCGCAGGAAGACCTGCGCCATGGGCTCGATGATATGGGTCGTGCTCGTTGTCGAGAACAGGATGGGCCAGCGCATTTCAAGCCCGGCCGTCGCCATGGCGCGGAAGGCTTCGGAACGAACGACATCGCCGGTGCCGATCGGATCGAAATCGCTGTTGACCCCGATGCCGTCGCCGCGCAGCGCCAGAAGCGGCGTGATGACCAACCCACCGGGCGAGATGAAGGTGCGCTTCCATTCCGCTTCGCCGGTCAGCCGGCCGCTACTGCCTCCCAGACCCGGAATACGCGGGTATGTGCCTGTCGAATATTGGGTGTTTTCACGGTAGATGCCCTGCACATTCATATCGAAGTTCAGTTCACCGCCATAGACCGGATTGGGCGCCGTGTAGGAGTAATCGATGCTTGGCAGCACCCAGGGCTGTTTCGAATTAACCTCCCATTCGCTGTCGGGCAACACGCTTTCCTGCACGTTGAACTTGTAGAAATGCAGGTCGAAATAGTTCCGGTCGTTCAAGCCGGTCAGATAGATTTCGGACCTCAGCGTCTGCTGGGTATAATTCTGCAGACTATATGTACGGCTGAAATTCTTGTCCGACTGAGCAATGACATCCCAGCCGAAAGTCCAGCGCGGGTTGATCTCGAACTTGCCTTTTGACGCAATCATCCCGCGATCGGTATTCTCCCGATCGACGGTAGCCAGGTCGAATTCACCTGGCTTCATCTGATGGATGCCGGCGGCGCGCAAATTATAGGTGCCGTTCTCCAGCCGGTGGCGCCATTCCACCTCTGTCAGGAAGCCTTGTTGGGTGTAGGCGGTATTGGAAAGGGTCACATCGTAATTGGGGGCAAGATTCCAGAAATAGGAGTTGCGAATGCCGAAGCCCAACTCGTCCTTGTAGGCGAAACCAGGGAACAGAAAGCCGCTCTTGCGCTTGACCGTCGGGTCAGCCATCTCGAAGGCCGGGAGATAGGCGAGCGGCATGCCGAACATCTCGAACCGGCCGCGCTCGAAGCGCACGGTTTTCGTGGTGCCGTTCCAGATGATCTTGCGCGCCTTGATCTGCCACAGCACCGGCTTGTCCGGATTTTTTTTGCAGGGTTCGCAGGCGGTGTAGACGCCGTTGTTGAAAGTCGTGATTTCGCCGTTGCTGCGCTCAGCGCTTTCGGCGGCGAATCGGGTGTTGTCCACCGTTTCGACGCGCAGGCTGTTGACGAAGCCTTCGCGGAAATCGTCGGTGATATCCATCTTGTCGGAGTAGATGCGGTTACCGTCGCGCTCGACGATCTCGACATTGCCCTCGGCGGTCATCCGGTTGGTGCGCTGATTATAGGTCACCTTCCGGGCGACAAGGTGATTCCCGTCATAATCGATCTGTACATTGCCCTGAGCCGTGACCGTTTGCGCATCGTTGTCATAGACGAGTTCATTCGCCTGCAACACCATCTTGGCATTGGGGTCGGTCTTGAACGAGCTCGATAGCTCGCTCTGCGTCTGCGCATGCGAGACGGATAGGGCAGGGGTCATCAGGACGCACGCCAACGCTGTCCCGCGCAAAAACCACGCGAGCCGCGCCGGTAACACCGTGCGGGCTTTACTCAATCCCACTAACCATCCTCCTTGTGCAGTAAAAAGGAGACCCCAAAAAACATTGCAATCACGACGGGGACCCAGGCTGCCACGAAGGGTGGCACGAATCCGGCGGTCCCGAACGCCTTGACCAGAACAGTCACGACATAAAGCACGAACCCGGCGAGGACGCCACCCAGAATCATCGTTCCGGATTGGCCAAACCTCACAAATTTCAACGACACTGTTGCAGCAATGAGCGTCATCGCCATCAACAGGGCCGGCAATGCCAGAAGGGACTGAAACTGCATGTCGAAAGCATTGGCGGAATAGCCGAATGATTTGGCGACTTCGATTTTGCGGCGCAACTCGAAAAACGGGATAGTTTGCGGCGCGGCAAGCTTTTCTTCAACGAATTCAGGGCGCAATTGAGTGGCGATCCGCATGGAGGGAATGTTGATCGGCTCCTGGGCCAATGCGAACCGCCTGACATCGTTGAGCTGCCAATAACCGTTTTCCAGTTGCGCCGTCTTCGCGTCGAATCGCTCCTTGATCGTCTTGTCGCTGCCCAGCACGATGAACGTCGCATCCACCAGCGTTGCGCCACGGTCGAGGATGCTCTTGGCGCCGATGATCGTCTCGCCGTCGTCGGTCTTCTGGCGCAGCCAGGGCACGCGCAATGCAGAAACATCGTTGACCTTGCCGCTGGTCCAGGACGACTGGATTTCCTCGGCCTTGGAGAAGCCGTAGGCCGCAAGCGGGTTGAGCAGGAAAATAGTCGCCAGTCCGAAGAGAAACGCGCCGAAACATGCGGGCAGGAGAAACTGCCAGGCCGATACGCCGACCGAACGCGCCACCACAAGCTCATATTTGCGGTTGAGCGAGATCAGCGTGGACATGGCCGAAAACAATGCCACGAACGGAATCATCTCTTGCATGATGAAGGGTATGCGCATGGCCGAGATGCCGAGCGCCCCCCATACGGTATAATCGGGCAGCGCCGAGAGCTTGCCGGCATTTTCGGTGAAGTCGAGCAGCAGCGCCAACGCGAAAATTCCCAGGAGGAAATACAGCGTGATCTTCACATAGCGCATGAAAAAGTAGCGTCCGAGGGTCCAGCCGATCATGCATCGCCTCCCGTCCGGTTGTGGTGCAGGCCCGGCAGCCGCAAACGGCGCAGCGCGTCGAAGCGGTCCTGCATCATGTCGAACCATCCGGCAGGCAGCGACAATCGCCGGCCCGTCGCGAGCATGTAGATCGCAATCAGGCTGACCACGAGCGGAATCGCATAGAGGAGGTAGACGAAATCGGCACTTTTATCGGCGCGCTCGCCAGCGAAATATCCCGCCCAATAGACGGCGAGCGACAAGGTGATCGCAGTAAAGGACGCGGAGATCCGCGCCTCGCGATACGAACGCGAATCGCCGGCCACCGCAAGGGCTATCAAAGCGAAGACAAGCGGATAGAGCCATTCGGTCAGGCGCTTGTGCAACTCCGCCGTGAAGCGCAGCGGTTTTGACTGGAACTGCGGATCGTTTGGATCGGGATGCAGCAGATAGCTGAGCGGTCTGTCCTTGGCGTAGATGATCTTCTCGTCGGCTGCTGCTGCGAATTCGCTCAAGTCGAACGCGTAGGTGTTGAACTTGATGATCGAGACATTGCCCGTCTTGACGTCGCGCCGCTCGACCTCGCCGTTCTGCATCAGGAGCACGTCCGTCTTGCCGGTATTGGCGACCACGCCGTCCACGGCATAATAGATGAGATCGACATTGGGATCGCGCGAATCGGCGATGAACAGCCCGCCGATCCGCCCGTCATCCTTGCGTTCGGCGATCTGCACATAGAGATTGTCGCCGAGTTGCCGGAACGTGCCCTCCTGGATGACAACGTTGATGAGATCGGCGCTCGCATTGGCGAGCATTTCGCGCATATTCAGCCGGGCATAGGGATCGACGAAGTTTGCGATCACGAACGACGTGACGGAAATGACCAGCGCAAACAGCAGGATCGGCCTGAGCACCGCCGAGCGCGGGCTTCCGGCGGCGTTGATGACGACCAGCTCGGAATCCTGGTTCATCGTCGAAAGCGTCTGGGTGATCGCGATGACCAGCGCAAACGGCATGACCAGCGGTATGACCGACGGGAGCAGCAGCGAACTGAACTGTACGATCGTCTGGAAGGTCTGGCCGCTCGTGGTCAGGAAATTGATGCGCTGCAGGACCTGCACCGTCCATGTAATGCCGACCGCCGCCGAGAGGACGGCAAAGAACATGAGTGCGACGCGGCGCAGGATGTATAACTCGATCAACCGCATTTAGGAGTTACATCCTGATCCTGTTTTACTGGTGGCATATCTCGTCCTTGCGCACGGATATGTCCCATTTTAATAAGCTATGCTACCCGCCCTTGGCTAAAAATGGGCGAAGAAACACGGTAAACAAATTACTAAAACGTGATCGACACGTTCCGGAGCGCTGCGCGTCCCGTTGGATGCGCAAAGGACGCTTTGACATTTTTGACTGCTACACGATTTCTCAAATCAATTCCGATTTAAGGAATTATGCAGTAGGTCTTGCCGTTTCGCCACGTTCGGCTCACATGAAAGAGACAAATTCGCGACTCTCCTTGCATATTACCATGCCTCACTTCCGGAGTTATCATGTCCAAACGTCCTTCCATCGGCTTTTCCGAGTTTTCCACCCCTGAAAAGGGTCTTGCCATCATCCTGGTCACCAAAGATGGCAAATTTGCCCGGGAAGCCGAAGCTGCGGTCAGTGCCTCGCTGATCACCCGGCTGATCGAAGTAACCGATTTCAAGGGAAAACTGGGCGCAACAGCCGAAACAATGACGCCCGAGGACACTGGTGTCGATCGGGTGGTGCTGGTCGGCGTTGGCGACCCGGCAAAGCTCGGCCATGATGACTGGATCAGGATCGGCGGCGCCGCTTATTCCAAGATCGGCCACGCTGGCACGGTTTCCGTGACACTCGCCCTGCCGGAGGTGCCGATTTCAGCGGACAACGCCGCCGACTTTGCCTTGGGGCTGATGCTGCGCGGCTACAGGTTCGACAAGTACAAGACCAAGAAGAACGACGACAACGGAAACGAGCCCAAGAGCGGGGCAAAGATCACTCTGCAGACCGATGACCCCTCTGCCGCCAAAAAGGCCTTTGGCGATGCGGAAGCCGTCGCTGGTGGCGTCAAGCTCGCGCGCGACCTGGTCAACGAGCCGGCGAATGTCATGGGGCCTGTTGAATTCGCTGAAGAGGCGGTCAGGCTCGAGAAGCTCGGCGTCAAGGTCGAGATCCTCACGGAAAAGGAATTGAAGAAGCTCGGCATGGGCGCGCTGCTCGGCGTGGCGCAGGGCTCCGTCCGTCCGCCGCGCGTCGCCATCATGGAATGGAACGGCGGAAAGAATAAGGAAAAGCCCGTCGCCTTCATCGGCAAGGGCGTTGTCTTCGATACCGGCGGCATCTCGATCAAGCCGGCGGCGGGTATGGAGGACATGAAGGGCGACATGGGTGGCGCGGCCGCGGTCACGGGCCTCATCCATGCGCTTGCCGCGCGCAAGGCCAAGGTCAACGCCATCGGCATTATCGGACTTGCCGAGAACATGCCTGACGGCAACGCGCAGCGTCCGGGCGATATCGTCACCTCGATGTCGGGCCAGACGATCGAAGTGCTCAACACCGACGCGGAGGGACGGCTGGTCCTCGCCGATGTGCTCTGGTACGCCAATGACCGTTTCAAGCCGCGTTTCATGGTCGATCTCGCAACCCTGACCGGCGCGGTCATGGTTGCGCTCGGCCAGTATCATGCAGGCCTCTTCTCCAACGACGATGATCTGGCTGGCCAGCTTTATGAGGCAGGCCAGGCGACGGGTGAAAAGCTCTGGCGGCTGCCGCTCGGCTCCGAATATGACAAGCTGATCGATTCCAAGAACGCCGACATGAAGAACATCGGCGGACGCAATGGCGGCGCGATTACCGCTGCGCAATTCCTCAAGCGCTTCGTCGGCGATACGCCATGGGCGCATCTCGACGTGGCGGGAACCGCCATCGGCGCGCCCAACAACGAATACAGCCAGTCCTGGGCCTCGGGCTTCGGCGTGCGGTTGCTGGACAGGTTGGTGCAGGATAATTTTGAGGGGTGAGACGCGAGCGCTTCCATCTGCATAGGAACCGCCCCCATGGCTGAAATCCTGTTCTACCATCTGACCGAGTCGACGCTGGAGGAGGCGTTGCCCGGTCTCGTGGAGCGTTCGCTTTCGCGCGGGTGGCGGGTGGTGATCCAGACCGCTACCGACGAGCGCCGCGATGCGCTGGACAACCATTTGTGGACATGGTCCGACGCGTCGTTCCTGGCGCATGGGACGGACAGGGAACCATACCCGGCCGAGCAACCGGTCATTCTCACCACAACGGACGCCAACCCCAATAACGCGACGGTGCGCTTCATCGTCGAAGGGGCCGAGATCAGCCGGGCAGGGGATTATGAGCGTATCGTCGTCATGTTCGACGGGCACGATCAAGATCAACTTGAGCGGGCGCGAAGCCAGTGGAAAACGCTGAAAGCCGAGCAGCACGATCTGACCTACTGGCAGCAGACGTCTGACAGAAAATGGGAACGCAAGGCGTGACGCCGCCTGACATTCGAAATGACATTCGAAACGCCCGGCGCGACGAGCTCGATACAATCATCGATTGGGCGGCTCGCGAGGGCTGGAACCCCGGTATCGAGGATGCCCCGGCCTTCTGGGCGGCGGACCCTGGCGGTTATCATGTTGCCGAGGTCGGCGGTGCGCTTGCAGCCGCCATTTCGCTGGTGCGCTACGATGAAAATTATGCCTTCCTCGGCTTCTACATGGCGCATCCGGATTTCCGCGGGCAGGGCATCGGCTTTGCCCTGTGGCAAGCGGCGATAAGACAGGGAAAAGGCCGCACGATCGGCCTCGATGGCGTCGTCGCCCAACAGGACAACTATCGCAGATCGGGCTTCGCCTATGCCCATGCCAATTTCCGCTATGGCGGCGATGTCGCATGTGATGAGCCGGCCGGCGACAATCTTGTCCCGGTCAAGCCGGCGCTTCTGCCGATGCTTCTCGATTATGACAGGCAGTTCAATCCGGCCCCCCGCGGAGGCTTCCTCAGCGAATGGCTCAAGCCTGCCGAAACGCGCCTAAGTTTCGCACTGATCGACAATTCGGCTATTGCCGGCTTCGCAACCATCCGCGCCTGCCGCGAGGGCTTCAAAATCGGGCCGCTATTCGCCGATAACGAAGCCGGAGCCGACCTGCTTTTCCGCAAGCTCGTCGCAAGCATCGGCGGCGGACTGATCCTTCTCGACATGCCCGGGCCGAACAAATCAGCCGAAAAACTCTGCGAACGCTACGGGATGAAGCCCGTCTTCGAGACAGCCCGCATGTATCGCGGCGCGACGCCGAACCTGCCGCTGGATCGTCTCTACGGGATCACCACATTCGAGCTTGGGTAAAGCAGTTCATTTCAGGGGCGCTGCACCGGCGTTTCCACAAGGCAGAACCCGCCCCCGATCACTCAGCCATCGCCTCTTCATATTCAGTGGAAAGTGCCATCCAGGCTTCTTCAGCCTTGGCGAGTTCCGCCTTCGCCTTGGCGATATCGCGCGTGATCGTGGTGACTTTGGATGCGTCCTCAGCATAAAGCTCGGGATCGTCGAGTTGCGCCTGCAATTCCCCGATCTTTTTCGTCAGCTTTTGGACCACGGCCTCGGCGTCGTTGATCTTCTTCTTCAGCGGCTTCAGCGTCTCCCGCTTCTGCACGGCAAGGCGGCGTTGGTCGGCCTTGGAAATCTTCGGCCCCTGATTGGCTGATTTCGCACCCCCGCCGCCGGAACGGCTGTCGGCCAGCACCAGCGAGCGGTAATCCTCCAGATCGCCGTCATAGGGCTTTACCTCGCCGCCGCGCACCAGCCAAAGCCGGTCCATGGTCGCTTCGATCAGGTGCCTATCATGCGCGATGAGGATGACCGCGCCGTTGAAGCCGTTGAGCGCGTAGACCAGTTCCTCGCGGCTGTCGATGTCGAGATGGTTGGTCGGCTCGTCGAGAATCAGCAGGTTAGGTCCGTGGAAGGTTGCAAGCCCCATCAGCAGGCGCGCCTTCTCGCCGCCGGAAAGGTCCTTGGCCGGCGTCATCATCTTTTCGGTGGAAAGCCCCATCCGTGCCACGCGCGAACGCACCTTCGCTTCCGGCTGGTCAGGCATCAGCTTGCGCACATGCTCGATGGCGTTGTGCTCCGGCACAAGGTCGTCGAGCTGGTGCTGCGCGAAGAAGGAGACCTTCAGGTTTGGCGAAATCGTCAACTGGCCCGTCTCGGGTTTGAGCCTGCCGCCCAGCAGCTTGGCAAGCGTCGATTTGCCGTTGCCGTTCGAGCCGAGCAGCGCGATGCGGTCGTCATTGTCGATGCGTAGGGACAGATCGCGCAGGACCGGCTTCCCCGGGGTATAGCCGACATCGGCGCTTTCGAGCGCGATGATCGGCGAGGCGGCTTTTTTCTCCGCATCGGGAAACGTGAATGGCTGGACGTGATCGTCGATATGGGCGGCGATAGGCTTCAGCTTCTGCAACGCCTTCAAGCGCGACTGCGCCTGGCGCGCCTTGGAAGCCTTGGCGCGGAAGCGCTCGACAAAGGCCTCCATGTGCTCGCGCTGCTTTTCCTGCTTGACGCGCTGTTTCTGCTGCAGTTCGATCATCTCGGAACGTTGGCGCTCGAACTGATCATAGCCGCCGCGCCAGAAGGTGAGCTTCCTCTGGTCGAGATGCATGATCGAATTGACGGCGGAGTTGAGCAGGTCGCGATCATGGCTGATAAGGATGACGGTGTGCGGATAGCGCCGTACGTAATCCTCAAGCCACAGCGTGCCTTCCAGATCGAGATAATTGGTCGGCTCGTCGAGCAGCAGCAGGTCCGGCTCGGAAAAAAGCACGGCGGCAAGCGCCACGCGCATCCGCCAGCCGCCGGAGAACGACGAGGCCGGGCGCCGCTGCGCCTCGGCGTCGAAACCCAGGCCGGAGAGGATCGCGCCTGCGCGCGCTTCCGCCGAATGCGCATCGATATCGGCAAGGCGCATGTGGATATCGCCGATGCGGTGCGGATCGGTGGCGGTCTCGGCTTCCTCAAGCAGCGCCGTGCGCTCCTTGTCGGCCTTGAGCACGATCTCGATCAGCGGTTCTTCCGTTCCGGGCGCTTCCTGCGCCACCTGGCCGATGCGCGTGTTCTTGGGCAGCGAGAAATCGCCGGTCTCCGGCGCAAGCTCGCCGGTGATGACGCGGAAGAGGGTGGATTTGCCCGTGCCATTGCGGCCGACAAAGCCGGTCTTCGACCCGGAAGGCAGCGTGACGCTGGCGTGGTCGATCAAAAGGCGTCCGGCCATACGCACGGAAATGTCGTTCAATATAAGCATGACCGGGCTTTTGCACGGGAAGCGCCCATTTCGCAAGATGTAGATGGCCCCGCTCGATGGAAAAGCGCGGCTGGGGGCAGGTCAGGCGAACATGCGTCCCGTTTCCGTCCTCTGAAACTGGATGAGATCGAGCGACGGCACGTCCTGCCCCAGGGCGGTCAGCATGGCATGCACCTGTCCGCGGTGATGGGTCTGGTGATTGAAGAAGTGCGAGAGCGCCGGCGCCAGCCTCTGGCTGACGGTACGCACATCGGTGGCGGTGATATAGGTGAAGCGCCCGGTGAACGCCCTGTCGTCCAGACTGCCGACGAAGGCAATGATGCGGCGGTCTTCGGCTTCCCGGGCGGAGCGCAGCGCGGCCAATTGCTGGAAAAGAATGGCGTCGAGGGTTTTCGGATGGTCGCCCTCGGCGGTAAAGCGCTTCATCCAGATGCGGTCTGCGACCATGATATGGTTCAGCGTCCCATGGACGGATTTGAAGAACGCGCCCATGTCGCGCCGGTAATCATCATCGGAAAGTTTCGCCGCGACATCGTAGACGAGACCGTTCGCCCAGCTGTTGTAGGCGGCAAACATCTGGAAGTGGCGACGCATCGATGATTCCTTTAAGGATGTGTAACTCTAAGCGTGAATGCTTGTTGTGTGATGCAATTCATGAAATCTGCTGATGATATTCCAGCTTGCAATCTCTTCGGGACGATATCAGTCAGAATCGGGAGTTTATCAATGACGCGTGTCCTCTATACCCTTTGCGGCAAGGATGAGAACCGGCCGTTTTCTCCGCATTGCTGGAAGGTGGCGCTGGCACTTGCTCACAAGGGGCTGGATTTCGTCGAGCGACCTTATCCCTTCACCTCTATTCCCGGCATCGAGGATGGTTTCTCGAAGACCGTTCCCATTCTCCGGGACGGCGACCGCCTGGTCCGCGACAGCTTCGAAATCGCGCTTTACCTGGAGGAGGCATATCCGGATCGGCCGGCATTGTTCGCAGGCGAGGGGGGCAAGGCGCTCTCGCGCTTCGTCGAGAGCTTTTCGCAGATGATCGTCCACATGCCGGTCACGAAGATGGCGATCATGCACATCCACGACATGCTGGATGAAACAGACCAGGCCTATTTCCGTACGAGCCGGTTTGAGCGTCTCGGCAAGCCGATCGAGGAATTGGCGGCGGAAGGTGAGGCGGAAAGGGCCGCTTTCGCATCAAGGCTTGAGCCCGTGCGCCGCACGCTGCATTTCCAGCCCTTCCTCGGGGGTGACGGTCCGCTGTTCGCCGACTATATCCTGTTCGGCGCGCTGCAGTGGATGCGGGTGACGGCTGGTCCGCCGCCGCTTTCGCAGGACGATTCCGTCCTGCATTGGTTTGAACGCTGCCTCGACCTTTATGATGGCCTCGGACGACGTGTGACGGCAGCGTGAAATTGCCTGAGCCCCCTTGTTTCCTAAGGCCCGGGCGGGTAAACACCGCCCACTTCCCTGGAACATAAGGATTTTGGACGATGGCGATTGAACGCACGTTTTCGATGATCAAGCCCGATGCGACCAAGCGCAACCTGACCGGCGCGATTACCCAGAAGTTTGAAGAGGCCGGCCTGCGCGTCGTTGCTTCCAAGCGCGTCTGGATGAGCCGCCGCGAAGCCGAAGGCTTCTATGCCGTCCACAAGGAACGCCCGTTCTTCGGCGAACTGGTGGAATCCATGACCTCGGGCCCGACGGTCGTACAGGTTCTGGAAGGTGAAAACGCCATTGCCAGGAACCGCGAAATCATGGGCGCCACCAATCCCGAGGCTGCTGCCGAGGGCACCATCCGCAAGACCTTCGCGCTTTCGATCGGCGAGAATTCCGTCCACGGCTCGGACGCTCCTGAAACTGCCGCTCAGGAAATCGCCTATTGGTTCGCCGGCACCGAAATCGTCGGCTGATTTCCCGACATTGACTGAACGCCCAGGCCCGCCACTCAGGCGGGCCTGAAACCCGAAGACGAGATCCAGAATCGCCATTGTCTTCGCCCGCCGATGCGCAGCACGCGTGCGCCATGCCCCTGAAAGCCGCAGACGCCTCGTCCGGCTTGGCCGCAGGCGGGGTGTCGAAGACTTGCGAAACTCCCCCCTTTCTATGGATTATGAACAGAGAAAATAGTGTTCTTGCACGCCGGAAGGAGCCAGAAATCGATTCTGGAGCCGGGGAGGAGGCTTCATGCAGTTCGATAAATCGCTCTCACCAGCATCATTGGGCGCTATCGGCATCGCTTTCGCCATTTTCCTCCCGATCGATGAGGCGAAGGCAGTGGCGGTTGGCTCAGCTCCGGATTGCAGAGTGATGCAGGCCAATCAGACGCAGCAGTTCGAAACAACGGTGACTGAAGCAGCAAATGCTGCTGTCATCTGGGCGGTCGATGGCGTCAGGGGTGGAGCGCCTGAGATTGGCACTATCACGGAGCAGGGACTGTATACCGCACCTGCCAATATGGACGAGGCGGTGAAAGTCACTGTCACCGGGATCTCCGCCGGGGATGAAGCCGAGGCCACGGCCATTCGGATATGTAACGAAAAATATTCGCGTCCCGGCCATACTTATTATGTCGCCACGACAGGCTCGAACGACAATCCGGGCACTGCCCGCTCGCCCTGGCGCAGCATTCAACATGCCGTTGACCATGTACAGGCAGGCGACACGATCCTCGTTCGCGGCGGGATATACAATGAAACGGTGACCGTCACGGCGTCGGGTTCCGCCGCAGATGGCTTCATTACGCTGATGGAGCATCCGGGCGAGAACGCCATCATCGACGGGAGCGGACTGGTGAAGGACCGTCAGGGCATGCGGGGCCTCATCACGCTCAACAATGTCAGCTATATCAGGATAAAAGGTTTCGAAATCCGGAACTACAAATCCGCTTCCGAATTCATTGTCGTCGGGGTGCTGGTGCAGGGAACCGGAGAGCGCATCGAAATCCGAAACAATGACATCCATGCCATCGAGGCGAACAATTTGCCTGCAAATGGCAATGCGAACGCTCTGGGGATAGCCGTCTACGGTACGACGGCTACACCGATCCGCAATGTCATCATTGACGGAAATGAGCTTCATGCGTTGAAGACGGGCTTGAGTGAATCCCTGACGGTCAGCGGCAATGTCGAGGGTTGGCAAATCACGAACAATGCGGTCCATGACAATAATTTCATCGGGATCGATGCTATCGGGTATTTCGAGAACGGCGAGGATTATGACCGGGCCCGCAACGGCTGGATTGCCGGTAATGTCGTGTCCGATCTTTCTGTGGCCGGGAACCAGGCAATAAATTTTCCCGCGGCCGCAATCGGGATCTATGTGGATGGCGGCCAGAACATTACGATCGAGCGCAATCAGGTTGAAGCCGCTGACGGTGGAATCTGGCTGCTAAGCGAGCATCACGGGAAGAATGCCAGCAACGTCACCGTCCGCAACAATCTGATCCGCTTCAATCAGAATGCCGGCATTCTGGTTGGCGGATATAGTGCGACTGAATCCGGAGGTGCGGAAAATATCGCGATCGTCAACAATACCCTCTACGACAACAATGTTCGCAAAACATCGGAAATAAACGCAGGGGAACTGCAGTTCGGGTTCAATACGAGCAATATAAATGTTCAAAACAACATTTTCCATGCGGGCGAGAAGGGCTACGCGATCGTGAAATTTTCACCCGCGGACACCAGCCCGATCTCTCTTGGTTATAACATCTATTATACGACGTCCGGGGGAGCTCATACGCGGTGGTTCTGGATCGATAAGAACTACTACAACGACGGCAGCACGGCCAATGACTTCAGTGCCTTCAAGGCCGCGAGCGGGGACGGCAATACCAGCATTGTGGACGATCCGGACTTTATGGACGCGGCCAAACTGGATTTGCGTCTGGCAGCCGGTTCTCCCGGGATCGACAGCGGCCATTTCGCCGACCCTCTAGGCATCCCTGCCGTCGGCGTCATCGACTACGCAAAAAATCTTCGCGTAATCGGAAGCACTATTGACCGTGGTGCATATGAGCACGCGCAATAAGCCGATAGATCCGGCCTTTATCTCAGCCATTCTGCGTAAATCGCAGGATCTCTTTCCCTTCGCCATCGAGCAGGAGCAGCTTGCCCAGGTCGAGCCGGTATGACTGCGTCTTGCCCAACGCATCGAAGAACTTGCTTTCCTGGTTCATCAGCGCCGGCGGGCATTGCATATAGGTCGAGCCTACCTCGGCGAAGGAAAGCGTGTCGGCCGCCACGGACGCTTTGGTGAAATAGCGGTTGCAGCCGCTCGAGCCGCTTACCTCGCCATCGTCGCCGATCGTCAGGGTCGTCTGGGCGTTATCGACCACGCCGGCGCCGTAGATATCCTCCACGAGCCATGTGGAATTCTCGATTGGGTATTCCTGTGCCGTATCGGCATCCTTGCGCACGACGACGACGTTGATGTTGACCGGCTGTTGCAGCCGCTGGGGATCGACGCTGTATTCCTGATCGTTGACGAACCAGAGCGTATCGCCGGCGGCGATGCGGGCTTGCAGCACATATCGATGGCCAGGGAGGATGTCTTCGCTGGCGAAGTCGAGAGAGAAGGGGATCGACGATTCAGCACCGATCGGCGAAACCCGCGCCTCGGCCAGGATTTTCGCAGCGGCATCGGCAACCGAGACATCGGCCAGTTGCACATGAAGATTGGCTTCAGGCGGCAGCGCGACCTTCGCCTGGTAGACGACATTGCCAAAGATGGTCTTCTCAGCCGCAACGCCCGAAGTCGGAAGCGATGCCGTGACCAGCAAGGCGAAGCCGGCGAGTAAGCCAGTCCCCGCCATTGCCGCCCCCATGATCGAAATCCATCCTGACCGGATGCGCTGCATAAATCTTTTTCCCATTATTATTGTTTGTTTTGGCCGATATTGTTTTGTTCTTCGAATGGCGCAGAACCGACTGCCGCAGGGCGCGATTCTCACCTACATGGAATGGTAAATGTTCATGTGGAAATTGTGACATTGCAAGTTTTAGGTAAAGTTTTAGGTAATTTCTTGCCTGTTATCCGGTGTTTTCATCGGGCCCAGCGGGATTTTGAATCGTCATCGGCCGCCTTGGCCTCGACCCACTCGCCTTCTCTGCCGTCGCGGCGGTGTTCCTTCTTCCAGAATGGGGCGCTGGTCTTCAGGAAATCCATCAGAAAGGATGCGGCATCGAACGCAGCCCGGCGATGCGCCGAGGCGGTCACGACAAGAACGATGTTTTCGCCGGGCAATATCTTTCCGTGGCGATGAATGATCCGCAGCCCGGAAAGCGGCCATCGTTGCATGGCTTCCGCCGCGATCCGTCCGATCTCCGCCTCGGCCATATCAGGGTAGTGCTCAAGCTCCAGCGCGGCGAGGGTAGCACTTTCGTCGCGGCAAAGCCCGCTGAACGTCACCACCGCGCCGATATCGGTTCGCCCTGCGGTCAGCGCGTCGATCTCGCGCGCAATGTTGAAATCCTCGCGCCGGACGCTGATATGCGGAACGACGGGGGCACTCATCTCACCCTCCGGTCATAGGGGGGAAAAGCGCGATCTCGCGTGCGCCGGCGATCGCCTCGCCATGATCGACATGCTCGTGATTGATGGCGACGCGGATGACATCGGGATATTCGAGCGCCGCCTCATATTCCTCGCCACGCGTCTTCAGATGGCGGAGAAGCTCACCCACTGTACGGATATCGGCCGGAAGCTCGATCTCCTCTTCCGGCTTGCCGATGCGCTCGCGCACCCATGCGAAATAAACGAGTTTGGTTGTCATTTGCCTCAATCGATCACATGTTTCAGTCCGGCCCGGAAATAATCCCAGCCAGTATAAAGCGTCACGAGCGCCGATATCCAGAGAAGCGTGATGCCGATTTCGGTCGTGTGGGGAAGAAACTTGTCGCCTGCATGGCCGGCGAGCAGGAAACCCACCGCGACCATCTGCATGGTTGTCTTCCATTTTGAAAGCGTGCTGACCGGTACGCTGACTTTCAGCTCGGCCAGATATTCGCGCAGGCCCGAGACCAGGATCTCGCGGCACAGGATGATGATCGCGGCCCAGAGCGTCCATCCGGCGATCGTGCGATCTGCCGCGAGCAGCAGAAGGCAGGCCGAGACGAGAAGCTTGTCGGCAATCGGATCCAGCATCCGGCCGATGGTGGAGGTCTGCTTCCATATCCGCGCGAGATAGCCGTCGAAGAAATCCGTGATGCTGGCGAAGGCGAATATTGCAAGCGCCGTCCAGCGCGCGCCGTCGCTGGATTTCAGGCTTCCCTCGACAAAAAAGCACAAAACCACCAGTGGAACCGCAAGAATGCGCCCATAGGTGAGCATATTTGGCAAGGATAGGGCATTTTTACGCATTTAGGCTGATCTCCCGCCGCACGATTCCTTATCGCAATCGATTAAGGAGAAATCATGCAGCAATTCAAAAAGATACAGCGTCCTTTGCCTGTTCGGAAGGCGCGCGGCGCTGTAATGTGAACACATCAACAGAGATATGGGCAAAAAATCAACACCTTGCTCCGACGCCTTGGGTCGCAATGCCGTGTGATGTTCATTGCTCGTCATGAATGTGATATTCATTGCTCATCATGAATGTGATATTCATTGCTCATCATGAATGCGATATTCATTGCTCATCATGAAAATGATCGCGTATGGCCCGGGCCATGGCTTCCGAAATGCCGTCCACCTGCATCAGATCCTTGATCGCGGCGCGGGAAATCGCCTTGGCGGTACCGAACTGGTGCAGAAGCGCGCGCTTGCGCGCCGGCCCGATGCCGGCGATCTCGTCGAGCGGGTTTCTGATCATCTCCTTCTTGCGCCGGGCGCGGTGCGTGCCGATGGCGAAACGGTGTGCTTCGTCGCGTAGCCGCTGAATGAAATAGAGCACCGGATCGCGCGGCGGCAGGGTGAAGGCCGGCTTGCCCTCGACGAAGAAGCGTTCGCGCCCCGCATCGCGGTCGACGCCCTTGGCGATGCCGATCGAGGTGACGAGGTGACCGATGCCCAGTTCCGCCAGAATGCCGCGTACCGCGCCGACCTGTCCCTGGCCGCCGTCGATGAAGATGAGATCGGGCCAGGCAGGGAAGCCTTCGCCGGACACATCCATATCCCCAGCTATATCCTCCGCGCCTTCCGCCTCCGCCGTTTGTCGCTCGGCGGGCATGCCGTGTTCCTTCACCAGCCTTGCAAAGCGTCGCCCTATCACCTCGCGCATCATGCCGAAATCGTCTCCGGGCGTGATATCCTCGGAGCGGATGTTGAATTTCCGGTACTGGTTTTTGACGAAACCCTCCGGTCCGGCAACGATCATGCCGCCGACGGCATTGGTGCCCATGATATGCGAATTGTCATAGACCTCGATGCGGCGCGGCACGCGCGAAAGGCCGAATGTTTCGGCAAGCCCCTTGAGCAGCCGCGTCTGTGACGACGTTTCGGCAAGCCGGCGGCCAAGCGATTCCCGCGCGTTGGTCAGCGCATGGTCGACGAGGAACTTTTTCTCGCCGCGCTGCGGCACATTGACCTGAACCCGGTGTCCGGCCCGTGTCGAAAGCGCCTCGGATAGAAGTTCCTGGTCCTCGACTTTTTCCGACAGGAGCACGAGTTTGGGGCAGGGCTTGTCGTCGTAGAACTGCCCCAGAAATGCGCCCAGCACTTCCTCGCCCGACAGCGATGCATCCGCCTTGGGGAAATAGGCGCGATTGCCCCAGTTCTGGCCGGTCCTGAAGAAGAAGACCTGGATGCAGGTCATGCCGCCTTCCTGGTGGATGGCGAAGACGTCGGCCTCTTCAACGGTCTGCGGGTTGATGCCCTGATGGCTCTGCACATGCGAAAGCGCCGCAAGACGGTCGCGATAGACGGCGGCGCGTTCGAAATCGAGTTGTTCGGATGCTTCGCCCATCGCCTGCGAAAGATGCGCCTTCACCGCTTGGCTCTTGCCCGAAAGGAAAGCCTTCGCCTCATCGACCAGCCCCGCATAATCCTCGTCGCTGATTTCGCGTGTGCATGGTCCGGAGCAGCGCTTGATCTGGTAGAGCAGGCAGGGACGCGTGCGGGTTTCGAACACCGAATCGGTGCAGGTGCGCAGCAGGAAGGCGCGCTGAAGCGCATTGATGGTCCGCCCAACCGCACCGGCCGAAGCGAACGGCCCGAAATATTCGCCTTTGCGCGAGCGTGCCCCGCGATGCTTGAAGATCCCAGGCGCGCGGTGATCGCCCGTCATCAGGATATAGGGAAACGACTTGTCGTCTCGCATCAGCACGTTGAAACGCGGACGCAGGCGCTTGATGAGGTTTGCCTCGAGCAGCAGCGCCTCGGTTTCCGTGCGGGTGACGACAAATTCCATCGTCGTCGTTTCGCGAATCATCCGCGCGATGCGGTTGGTATGCCCGCCAAGCCGCGCGTAGTTCGAAACGCGCTTCTTCAGGCTGCGCGCCTTGCCGACATAAAGCACGTCGCCATCACGGTTGAACATGCGATAGACGCCTGGACGGTTGGGCAGGCGCTTGACGAACGCGTTGATGATGTCCGCGCCGCTTAAGTCTGCAATCGCGGCGTCCTGTTCTTCCAGTGCGGAATCCCATTTGATGGCATCGGTAAGGGCGGAGCCGCGCGACGCGACCGCTTCCTCCAGGTCGAGCGCCTCGTCCTCCGCTTCCATCTCGTTTCCGGGTTCGATTTCATCCATGATGAAACCGGCGACATCATCCTGTCCGCCATCCTCGGCAGGCCGGTGATCCCCGGGCGTTCCTTGTTTCTTCGTGCCGTTCATTCGGAAATTCCTGAGATATCCGATGTCTCCCACGCCAGATGTTGCCCGCCATCGAGCGCGAGCATCTGGCCGGTCACTGATTTCATCTCCCAGAGATAACGAATCGTAAGGCCGAATTCGGACAGGGCAGGCCCTTTCCCCAGAAGAAGCGCATCAACCTGCCGCTGGAAGTCGCGGGGATCTTGCCGCTCGCTCGGCAGCGACGGGCCGGGACCGATCGCGTTGACGCGAATGCGTGGGGCCAGCGCCTGCGCCAGCGTACGGGTCGCGCTCCATAGCGCGGATTTCGAAAGCGTATAGGAGAAGAACCGCGGGTTGGTCTTCCAGACGCGCTGGTCGATCATGTTGACGATCAGCCCGTCTTCGCCCTCGGGCAGCGCGTCCGCCATGCTCTGCGCGAGGAACACCGGCGCCTTGAGATGCAGAGCGAAATGCCCTTCCCAGGTCTCGTCGGCAAGGCCGCCGATGTGATCTTCGACGAAGATGGAGGCATTGTTGACCAGAAGCCTGATCGGCCCGAGTTTGGCCTGTGCCATGCCGATCAGATCGCGCAGGGCTTGCGGATCGCGGAGATCGGCCTGAACCGCCACTGCCCGTCCGCCACCCGCCTCAATCTTTTCGGCAAGCGATTCGGCTTCTGTCATGGAGCCGTTGCAGTGGATTGCTACAGCGAAGCCGTGGGCTGCGAGGTCCTCGACGATTGCTTTGCCGATACGTTTGCCGCCACCGGTGACGAGGGCCACAGGTTTTGCAACAGACGCGTCGGGCATTTCGAAATTCACGGTAAACGATTCCTTTCTGGCGTAATTGCCCCATGTGATGCCATCCTATGGCGCAAAATGCAGCCGGGATTTGATTGAAAACCGGCGCCCGGCCCAAGAATGCTGACAAAAGCCGGCCCGGGCTTTTCATCGCCGGCCCAACGGTCCCTATATAGGCCTCCGTTCGGTTTGTTGCCATATTGCAACATCGCAATTCCGCCATCTTCTCGACAGGTTCTTTCCACGGATACGCACATGTCGCGCCGCAATTGGGCACGATGTTCCGCCCTGTAACAACGCGTTCTCAGCGAGGCCACATCCTCTCTCCCAAGTCTGGAAAACGCGTCCGATTGTAAAATAAGTAAGGAGACTGCGCATGCGCACTCTAAAGACACTCATCCTCGCTACGGCTGCGCTGCTGCCGCTTTCCATTTCTGCAATGGCTGCTGACGCGATCGTCGAACAGCCGCCGGAACCAGCTGCTCCGGTTGAAATGGCTCCCCAGTATACCTGGGCTGGCGGTTATACCGGTCTTTACGGTGGCTACGGCTGGGGCAAGTTCGGCACCGACTCCGTTGGCGAGATCAAGGACAATAGCGGCAAGGCAGGTGCCTATGCCGGCTGGAACTTCCAGAACGGCAACATCGTCTATGGTGCTGAAGGCGATGCCGGCTACTCCTGGCTGAAGGAAGAGAAGAACGGTCTCGAAGCCAAGCAGGGCTTCGAAGGTTCACTGCGCGCCCGTCTCGGCTACGCCATGGACCCGGCTCTTCTCTACGTCACGGGTGGTGTCGCCGGTTCGAAGGTCGAGCTGGATGACGGCATCAACAAGGATGACAAGTTCCGCGCTGGTTGGACTGTCGGTGCGGGCGCCGAAGCCTTCATCACGCAGAACATCGTTGGCCGCGTCGAATATCGCTATACCGATTTCGGCAAGAAGGACTACGATCTGGGCGGCACCGCGGTCGAAAACGACCTGAAGACCCACGACATCCGTCTTGGTGTTGGCTACAAGTTCTAATTCTCCCAAGATGGAACACGGAAAAGCCGGGCAATTTGCCCGGCTTTTTTTGTTGTCTGGCGTTGTGTAGGGTCAGTCTCTATTTCGGCAGCAATGCCGCTAGCTCGGGATGCAACTCCCCGAATCGCTTGAGCCAGCGCTTCAGCTTCGGCCGGCCCTTTTCCCACTGTCCTTCGAAACGCAGGTTGAGATAGCCGAGTGTCGCCGCAAGCGCGATATGGCCTGCATGCAGTTTGGCGCTGACGCGCGGCGGCGCCTCGTTGAGGACGTCCAGCGCCCGCTCGGCCTTGCGCCATTGCATGTCGAGCCAGGGCTGGTGGATCTTTTCCGCCGGATGATAGCGGCGCTCATAGACATGCGCCAGCAGCGCATCGCACAGGCCGTCCGCCAGTGATTCCAGCCTTTCCGCGTCGAGCCGCTTCTCGGCATTGCGCGGGAAAAGCTTGTTGCCGGACACGCGGTTCAGATGTTGCGTGATGACGCGGCTGTCGAAGACGGTCTTGCCGTCGTCGGTGATCAAGGTCGGAATCTTCCCCAGTGGGTTGGAGGATATCAGAATTTCCGGTTCGTCATTGGTATTGATGCTCACTGCCTCGACAGGAATGCCGGCATAGTGCGCCGCCATCAGGACCTTGGCGCTGTAGGGGGAGGCGGAGGCATAAAGGATTTTTGTCATGAAACCGGAAGCTCCTGGAATTATTTCAATGGGGAAACGCTATTTTGCGTCGGGAGACGGCGCAAGTGCCAATTGCCTTCAGCGCACCGGCGGCATGTTGACCGAGCGCCTGCGGCAGGCGGCGGCATCGACTTCGCCGCAATTGCGGAACTGCAGGTCCTTGGTCATGCAGATCCGCACGTCCTGCAGATACCCGTCTTCGCAGGTTACCGAGATACCGCCTGCCGGAAGGCCCGGATTGGCCGCAACGAAGGCTTTCTCGACCAGCATGGGATCGACATCGCGGCTGGTCGTCATGTTGCGGAAGCTGGCCGGTATGGTGACGCCTTCATAGGCGCGCCGGAGCGTCGAAAAATAATCCGATTGCGAGAGCCCGGTGCAGCGCCCGTGCTTGCGCCATTCGTGGATGATCAGCCCCTTCGAAGGCATGATGTCGCGAACGCTGGAAATCATCTCCTGCGGCACATAGCGGTCGCCGATCTGGCAATCCTGCGGGTATCCGCTCTCATATTGCGGCCAAAGGCCGTGCGCGACGAAGGAATAGGGCCGGCCAGAGCTGCATTGCTGCCGGTCGGCGCGGGGACCTTCCGAGGCGCAATAGCTGGGCGACCAGGAAAGCGAAAGCACGTAGAAATCAAAGCCCTGTGCCGCCGCTCCGTCATTTCCAGCGGATGAATTCGCGCCATCATCCCGAAGGGGAGAATTCGTGCCTTTGCTTTGGGGAAGCGAATTTTGGTTGCGCTCCTGGCGGGAGGCGTTCCCGCCATTGCCTCGGGGAGGGGAATCCGGCCCATTGCCGCTAAGCAGGGAATAGAGAAACCATGCAATGGCGGCCAGCGCCGCCAGCACCCAAAAGCTTCTTCCCTGCATCCCGCCCCCTGCAATCTGCTTTCGGATGCCGTCCGATCAATGGGATTGTGCTTTAGCGCAGGACGCGGCAGCCGCTATCATAGACATTCCAGCGGTCGAAGCCGGCCACGCAGAACTCGACATTGTCGCCGAACGAAGCGAAGCCCTGGCCTTCCTCGATGAGGTACAGGACCCGCCGATGTTCTCCGTCGGACAGCATGGCCGTCGCGGCGCAATAATGGCGGGTGATTTCGGAGGACCGCTGCGCCGGTTCAAAGCGCTTCTGGTGGACATCGCTGAAGGCGGAAATTTCGACCATCGGAAGGTTCGGAACGTGGGTCACCTGATAGCTGAAGCGCGAGACGATGGTTTTCAGCACCCGCTGATCGCTGCATATACCAGTTTCGCCATAGACGGCTTCGTTCCCGAGGAAATCCGCTGCCTTAACCGCCGTGGAGGAAAGCCCGCCCACGGAAAGAACGGTCGAAAGAGCAAGTGCCGCAGAGGCAAGTATATGGCTGAATTGTCCGAAGCGCTTCATTGTCCAATTCCCGTCCCAGTAAACTGTCCAAATAATATTGGCGCAATGTCTGCTACAGACCGGCTTCGGTCAAGATGCAACCTGCTCGCCGCGTACCCACTCTACCATGAACGATCCAGCTTTCGCTTCGCTGAGCAGGTTGGTGAGGCATGGAAGCAACAGTTTCATCTCGTCTTCCAGCGTATAGGGCGGGTTGACGACGATCATGCCGCAGCCGTCGAGCCGCGGTTCGGCGGAGGGAGGGCGAATCGCCAGCTCCAGCCGGAGTATCTTCGCGATCCCCGTCTCGTGCAGCCTCGAGACAAAGCGCTGGACCTCCTGCCGGTCCTTGATAGGATACCACAAGGCGTAGGTTCCACCGGGAAAACGCTTATGCGCCTTGGCAAGGCCGTCGACCATTCGGTCGAACTCGCCGGCGATCTCGAACGGCGGATCGACGAGCACGAGGCCGCGCTTTTCCTTCGGCGGCAGATGCGCGCCGAGCGTCAGCCAGCCATCGAGATGCGTGACGCGCACCTGATGATCACCGGCAAAGAGGTTGGCGAGCACCCTGGCGTCATCCGGATGCAGTTCGATGGCCGACAGGCGGTCCTGCTTGCGCATCAGGCTCCGGGCCAGAAGCGGCGAGCCGGGATAGGTCGTCAGGCCGCCATCGGCGTTTTCAGCTCGGATAATATCGAGATAGGGGGCGAGAAGCCCGGCCGCGTCTTGTGGTATCGCGCTGGCGGAAGCCTTGTCGAGCAGTCGGGCGATGCCCTGCCGCCATTCGTCGGTCTTGCCCGCCTCGCTTCCCCTGAGGTCGTAGCGGCCGATGCCGGCATGGGTGTCGATCACCCGGAACGCCTGTTCCTTGCGCTTCAGATAGTCGATGATGCGGGTAAGGACGATGTGCTTGACGACATCGGCGAAATTCCCGGCATGATAGGCGTGTCGATAGTTCATGGCCGTGCTTTTTCCATGTTGATCCGGGCACTGCAAGCGCTTCTATCCGCCATCCGCCCGATATGTCATAGATCGCGCTCCGCTCGGCGGTCTTCTTGTGATTCTGGTGATACGGCATGTCCGGCACAATTGTCCTCATCGTCCTTCTGGCCGCATTTCTTCACGCGAGCTGGAACGCCGTCGTCAAGTCGAATGGCGACAAGTTTCTCAATGCGGTCATTGTGACTGGCGCCGCGGGCTTGATCGCCCTGCTGTTTCTGCCCTTCCTGCCCGCGCCGGATCGTTCCAGTTGGCCATTCTTGGCGACATCGATGGTGCTCCAGGTGATCTATATCTGCCTGGTGGCCGCCGCCTATAAGGTCGGTGACATGAGCCAGGCCTATCCCATTATGCGTGGGACGCCGCCGCTTCTGGTGGCGCTCGCCAGCGGTCCGCTGATCGGTGAGGTGCTGTCGCTGCCGCGCTGGATCGGGATCGGCTTCATCTGTTGCGGCGTGCTGGCCCTTGCCCTCGAAGCGCGACGGCGCGCAGTCATGGGCAGCGGAAGAACGACAGCGCTCGCCCTTCTCAACGCCGTCTTCATCGCGTCCTATACGCTCGTGGACGGGGTCGGCGTGCGCAAGTCAGGCGCGGCCGCTGCCTATACGATGTGGGTTTTCGTGCTCAATGCGCTGCCGCTGGTCGTCTGGACGCTGGCCACGCATCGGGAACGGGTATGGCCGCATCTGCAAAGCCGCCTGCATCTGGCTTTCATCGGTGGCGTCGGCACGCTCGGCTCCTACGGCCTCGCGCTCTGGGCGATGACCGTGGCGCCCATTGCCGTGGTTGCCGCGCTGCGCGAAACCTCTATCCTGTTTGCGATCGCTATTTCGGCGATTTTCCTGAAGGAGCGCATCGGCTGGCAGCGCGTCGTTGCGGCGGCGCTGATCGTCATGGGAGTCGTCATCATCCGCTTGAGTTGATATGGATAGGTCATGAACAAGCACATCACGCATATCGGGCACTCCGCCTGCCCGCACGATTGCCCCTCCACCTGTGCGCTAGACGTGGAGGTGCTGGATACCGGCGCCATCGGCCGGGTTCGTGGCGCGAAGGACAACAGCTACACGGATGGCGTGATCTGCGCCAAGGTCGCGCGCTATGCCGAGCGCATCCACCATCCCGACCGTCTTTTAAAGCCGCTCATCCGCGCCGGCGGCAAGGGCGAGGGCGCGTGGAAAGAAGCCTCCTGGGAAGCGGCGCTCGACCTGATCGCCGAACGCTTCCTGAGGGCGGAGGCGGAATTCGGCTCGCAGAGCATATGGCCCAATTATTATGCCGGGACGATGGGGCTGGTGCAGCGCGATTCGATCCATCGGCTGCGCCACGCCAAGAAATATTCCAACCAGTTCGACAGCTTCTGCACCAATCTGGCCTGGACCGGCTTCTTCGCCGGTACGGGCAGCCTCACGGGCGTCGATCCGCGCGAGATGGCCAAGGCCGATTGCGTGGTGATCTGGGGCACCAATGCGGCGGCCACGCAGGTCAACGTCATGACCCATGCCGTGAAGGCCCGCAAGGAGCGCGGCGCGAAGATCGTCGCCATCGATATCTATGAGAACGCCACCATCCGCCAGGCGGATATGGGCATTGTGCTGAAACCCGGCACCGACGGCGCCTTCGCCTGCGCCGTCATGCATGTGCTCTTTCGTGACGGTCTTGCCGATTGGGACTATCTCAACGCCTATACCGACGATCCGAAGGGGCTGGAAAGGCATCTGCAAAGCCGCACGCCGGAATGGGCGTCCGCCATCACCGGGCTGCCTGTTTCGGAGATCGAGGCTTTCGCCCGGCTTGTCGGCACGACCAAGCGGACTTTTTTCCGGCTGGGTTACGGCTTCACCCGCCAGCGCAATGGCGCGGTCAACATGCACGCCGCGTCCTGCATTCCCGCCGTCACCGGTGCCTGGCTGCATGAGGGAGGTGGCGCGTTTCACTCCAATTCCGGCATTTTCCGCATGGATAAGTCGGAAATCGAGGGAAAAGCCTTCAAGGATCCCGATATCCGCTATCTCGACCAGTCGAAGATCGGGCGAATACTGACGGGTGACAAGGAGTCGCTCAACGGCGGGCCGCCTGTCATGGCCATGCTGATCCAGAACACCAACCCGGCGAATGTCGCACCGGAACAGCGCCTGATCCGCAAGGGGTTCATGCGCGAGGATCTGTTCGTTGCCGTCCATGAGCAGTTCATGACCGATACGGCGAAGCTAGCCGACGTGGTGCTGCCGGCGACCATGTTCCTGGAGCATGACGATATCTATCGCGGCGGCGGCCAGCAGCATATCGTGCTAGGGCCGAAGCTGGTTGAAGCGGCGGGCGAGGCGCGGCCAAATCTCTTCGTTCTCAACGAACTGGCGAACCGTCTCGGCGTCGGCCATTACGAGGGCTTCGGCCTCGATGAAAAGACCCTGATCGACAATATGATGCGCGCAAGCGGCTTGCCGGGTTTCGACGAGTTGAAGGAACGCCGCTGGATCGACATGCAGCCGGATTTCGAGCGCGCGCATTATCTCAAGGGGTTCAACTGGCCGGACCGCAAATTCCGTTTCAAGCCGGACTGGACCGGCAGCCTGTCGCCCAACAGGCCGCCGCGCTCGATGGGACCGCAGGGGCCTTACACGGACCTGCCGGAATTCCCGGATCATTGGCAGGCGATCGAGATGGCGGATGCGGAACATCCCTTCCGTCTCGCGACATCGCCCGCGCATAATTTCCTCAATTCGACCTTTTCGGAAACGCCAACCTCTGGAGCCAAGGAGGCCCGCCCGCAATTGCTGATCCATTCGGACGATGCGGCGCGATTGGGTGTCGCCGATGGCGACCGGGTGGAAATCGGCAACCGGCGCGGCGAACTGGTTCTGCACGCCAGGGTGCGGGACAGCCAGCGCCGCGGTGTGGTGATCTCGGAGGGAATATTCCCCAATACCACCTTCGAGCGCGGCGAGGGTATCAACATCCTCACCGGCGCAGACGCCGCCGCCCCTTATGGCGGCGCGGCGTTTCATGACATCAAGGTCTGGGTGAAAAGGGCGGATATCGGTTGAGGAACGGAGTGATATCCCCTCTTTCCTGCAAGAGGGAATGTGGGCTTGACGCTCAAAAAGCCCCGAACGAAGTCCTGTCGTCTTCGGTGAGCCCCGAATAGACGATCCGCCCGTCCGTCATATGCACCTTGCCCTCGGCGACCAGCTTCAGGGCCAGCGGATAGAGCTTGTGCTCTACCGTCAGCACGCGCGCGGTAAGCATTTCTTCGGTATCGCCCGGCATTACCGGCACCACGCCTTGCGCGATGATTGGCCCGCCGTCCATTTCGGCGGTGACGAAATGCACGGTGCAGCCATGAACGCGCATGCCGGATTCCAGCACGCGGGCGTGGCTGTCGAGGCCCTTGAAGAGCGGGAGGAGCGATGGGTGGATATTGATTATCCGGCCGACCCACTTTGCCACGAAATCCGCCGACATCAGCCGCATATAACCGGCAAGGCAGATGACGTCAGGCGCGATGCGGGCGAGTTCGGCGTTGAGCGCCTCCTCATGTGCGGCGCGGGAGGCATAATCCTTCTGAGGCACCGCGATGGCCTCGATGCCATGGCTTCTCGCCACATCGAGCCCGGCCGCATCGGGCTTGTTGGAAAGCACGGCGACGATTTCCGCGGGATAGGCGGGGTCCTTGCAGGCCTCGATCAGCGCGGACATGTTCGACCCGCGCCCGGATATAAGAACGGCGACGCGCTTCCTGGTCATCAGAGGGCCAGGGTACCGCGATAGACGACGCCTGCGCCGTCGCGCGGGATCATTTTGCCGAGCGTGACGATCTTCTCACCCTCTGCTGTGAGGACCGCCGCCACTTCAGCCGCCTGTTGTGGCGAGACAACGGCGATCATGCCGATGCCGCAATTGAAGGTGCGCAGCATCTCGTCCCGTTCAACCCCGCCCGTCTTGGCGAGCCAGGAGAACACGGGCGGCACATTGATAGCGGAGAGATCGATTTCCGCTGCAAGTCCAGCGGGCAGCACGCGCGGAATATTGTCCGGAAAGCCGCCGCCGGTGATATGCGCCAGCGCCTTGATGCCGTCCCCGGCGCGGATGGCCGCAAGCAGCGGCTTCACATAGATGCGGGTCGGCGTCAAAAGGGCTGCGCCCAGCGTCGTGCCCGACGCGAAAGGCGCTTCAGTATCCCAGCCAAGGCCGGAAAGCTCAACGATGCGGCGCACCAGCGAGAACCCGTTGGAATGCACGCCCGAGGACGAAAGCCCGAGAATGACGTCTCCTGCCATGATATCGCCGGCGGGAAGCAGCCGGTTGCGCTCCGCCGCACCCACCGCAAAGCCGGCGAGATCATAGTCGCCATCGCGGTACATGCCGGGCATTTCCGCCGTCTCGCCGCCGATGAGCGCGCAACCCGCCTGCCTGCAGCCATCGGCAATGCCGGCGACGATCGAAGCGCCCTGGTCCGGGTCAAGCTTGCCGGTGGCGAAATAGTCGAGGAAGAAGAGCGGCTCCGCACCCTGCACCACCAGATCATTGACGCACATGGCGACGAGATCGATGCCGACCGTGTCGTGCTTGCCCGCGTCGATAGCGATTTTCAGCTTGGTGCCGACGCCGTCATTGGCGGCCACAAGCACTGGGTCGGTGAAGCCCGCTGCCTTCAGGTCAAAGAGGCCGCCGAAGCCGCCGATCTCTCCATCCGCGCCCGGACGTCGCGTCGAGCGGACGAGCGGCTTGATCTTCTCCACCAGGAGATTTCCGGCGTCGATATCAACGCCTGCCTCTGCATAGGTCAAACCGTTCTTGCCGGTAAGGGGCTTGCCAGTCATCGTTTACTCCCGATGCGCCGTCCCGCGGGGCGGGGCGGGCGGAAACGGATAAAATTCTTTTACGCAAGCGCGCAATGGCACGAGTTTGCCCGTCCCGCAAGGTCGATATGGGCCATGTCTACCGGAAAAGCCCGGGAAAGCCCAATGAAGTAATGACGATCCGGCGATGGTTTTCGGGCGGTATCCCCATATAGAGCAATGCGAGAACCCTTGACCGTTGCTCCGGCAACGGCCTATCTCATTTGCATACCCAAATGGTGCCCATTTGAGGATCGAACGGACGGTAGCTATCACCATGGCGAAGACACCGGTGAAAACCAGGCCTGAACGCGACATCCATGTCGATGTGCAGGTGAATACCCTTACCGCCAATGTGCGCCGCCAGGCTGTGTTCTGGCTGATCGCGATGGTGGTGTTCGTGCTGTTCCTGGTGATCTTCAGCTCGATCCTCCTGCCATTCGTGGCCGGGCTGGCGCTTGCCTATTTCCTGGATCCGGTGGCCGATCGTCTGGAAAAGCTCGGGATGTCGCGGCTCGCCGCAACGGTGGTGATCCTGGTCATCTTCCTGATCACGCTGGTTTTGGCCGTCATGATCATCGTCCCGGTGCTGGCGACGCAGCTGACTGACTTCATCGCGCGGTTGCCGGGTTATATCACCCAGCTCCAGTCGCTCATCGCCGACAGGGATTCGACATGGCTGAAGAATGTCATCGGGGTGGACAGTTCCGTCATCCAGGACAATCTGAGCACGCTGCTCCAGCAGGGCGCGGGCTTCCTCTCGACACTGTTCCAGTCGCTGTGGAATTCCGGCAAGGCGCTGATCGATATCGCAGCGCTTTTCGTCGTCACGCCCGTGGTCGCCTTCTACATGCTGCTCGACTGGGACCGCATGATCGAGCGCATCGATTCATGGATCCCGCGTGACCATCTGCACGACGTGCGCCAGATCGCGCGCGAGATGGACGCCGCTATCGCCGGCTTCATTCGCGGCCAAGGCACCGTCTGCATCATCCTGGGAACGATCTATGCCGTCGGCCTCACCATCGTCGGCCTCAATTTCGGCCTGCTGATTGGGCTCTTCGCCGGGCTCATCAGCTTCATTCCCTATATAGGCTCGCTGCTTGGCCTGGTGCTGGCCATAGGCGTCGCCCTCGTGCAGTTCTGGCCGGACTGGATCATGATCTGCGCCGTCGCGCTCGTCTTCTTCATCGGCCAGTTCATCGAGGGCAATATATTGCAGCCGAAGCTTGTCGGCTCGTCGGTCGGCCTGCATCCCGTCTGGCTGATGTTCGCTCTGTTCGCCTTCGGCTCTCTCCTCGGCTTCACCGGCATGCTGATCGCCGTGCCAGCCGCGGCTGCCGTCGGCGTACTGGTGCGCTTCGCGCTGGGCCGCTATCTGCAATCGCCGATGTACCGCAGCCGCCATAAGGAAATCGAGCATGTGAAGCGGCCGGGAGAGCCTGCCGGAGAAGCGGCCGGAGAAGCGGAATGATGGTGTGCTGCCTGTTCCGGCAGATAATCCGGAATATATGACATGACGACCACCTTGCCCCGCCAACTGCCGCTGGCGCTTGGCCATGAGCCGGGCTACGGGCGCGACGATCTGATCGTCGCGGGATCGAACCACGCCGCCGTTGATATCATCGACCGGTGGCCGAACTGGATTTCACCCGTCGTGGTGCTTGCAGGGCCGGTGGGCTCCGGCAAGACCCATCTGGCGGCGATCTGGAGGGCTGCCTCGAATGCCGCAGTCCTTGATGCGGCCGAGATTGGCCCGGGAGCGCTTGAAAAGGCATCGGAAGGCCCGGTGCTGATCGACGATCTAGGCGCGGCGCCCTTCGACGAAACGGGGCTTTTCCACCTGATCAACACGGTCCGCCAGGCTGGCACGTCGCTCCTGATGACATCGCGCCGCTGGCCGGCCAACTGGCCGACAACGCTGCCGGACCTCGCATCGCGCCTGAAGGCGGCGACGGTGGTGGAGATTTCCGAGCCTGATGACGCGCTTTTATCCGCCGTCATATACAAGCTTTTCGCCGACCGTCAGATTCTTGTCGAACCGCATCTGGTCAGCTATCTCGTCAGCCGCATCGAGCGCTCGCTTTCGACCGCCAACCACATCGTAGACCGCCTCGACCGGGCTGCTCTGGAGCAAAAAGCCCGTATCACCCGCCCGTTCGCTGCCAATGTTCTCGCAACCTTTGAGAAAGGGCAGGGCGAGGGCAGGGATTGAGGCGTCGCCATTTCAGGTCGGCAGCCTACCATTTGTGTGCGTAGTTCGCCCCGATTGTCCGGGTGCTGTTGCCGGAGGCGATATCGTTCATCGACGTTACGAGGTTTACGTCGCCCAAAATCTTCTGCTGCGCGCTGATGCTGGTATACCAGTGCGGATCGGTGTCCGTCCGTCGCGTCTGTGCGATGAAGGCCGTCTTGCTGCCGTCGAACGAAAGCTTCATTGCCTTCGTCATCTCCCAATGGCTCTCTCTTGCAGCCGAACCGCTGTATGACACCGAATATTTGTCATTCACCTGCGCGGTGACCCGGTCGGCGACGGTCCATTTTCGCCGCATCGCCATGGCGACGCTGCCGCTGCCGTCGGCTGTGCCCAGCCGCAGGTTGAGATCTGCACCATCCCAGCCCGCGAGCCTGGAAGGCGGTAGCTTGACCGAACTCCACAAGGCCGATGGCGGTGCTTCCGGCGCGCCGAGCATTTCCGGGCTCTGCGCCTTGCCGTCAAAACCAATCTCCGTGCCAACCGAAGTCTCCCATCCCAGCGGAAGCCGCGCGCCCAGCCGCACCAGATAGCCGCCATCAGCGGTTTTGCCGGGCGTGGCGATCAGGGGCGCAGGCTCCGCCCACACCACTTGCGTCGAGCCAAACGTCAGCACGGCAAGGAAGGCGGCGGCGATAAGAGATTGGTGAAAATTTGTCATGCACATTCCTTTCGTCCGGATCTAACAGAATCGCGCGATTGGAGTGAGTCTGCCGGAACGAATCCTGCCGGTCGGCTCAACGTGGCGTTTTCTGTATCGTCTGTCGGATTTTAACCGCGCAAAAGCACTGCGTTCACCCTGACGGCTTGGCGCAGAGGAAAATCATCTCGACTTTTCAGCACGGAATATTTCCACGCGTTATACGGCGTGATGCGCGATGGCGCAACCGGCTATGGAGAAAATCTTATTGTTTGCTTTTCACCGGCATCGGCGGCGGGTTCGGCGCTGCAATTTCCGGGTTGACCGGAGTTCTGAAAATCGATCCCGTCATGAACAACCCCGGCTGCGACGCCGCCAGCATGTCTTCATGCACCCAACCAATCATGTTGGTCGACGGCACGACGACACGGTGCCATTTGCCCGTTTTGCCGTAGGAGCGCATTTCTCGGCCCTTTTCGACTGTGCCGACCCCCGCCGCCTTGTCCCAGGCTCTCTGGCGGATGATGATCCGTTCTCTGGCATAGATGACCGATGGCGTCGTATGGGGCGCGGCGCGACCGACCGGGATGCCCTTCGGCGCGGCCTTCGTCTCGCCTGACTTGGCCACCGGTGCCTTGGAGAGAGGCGCGGGAGGCTTCACCGCCGCTAGCGCGGCGACGTTGCGGGAGGAAGAGGGGCGCGGCGGAAATGAGTTCGAGCCCACCGGAGCGGAAGGCCGGGGAGAGGGAGAACGAATCTCGGCCGAACGCGAAACATCGTCCTTGCCATCACGCTTGCCGGGCGCTGCTTTCGCCTGCGTCCTGGGCGGCTGCGCCTTATCCGCTATGATGTCTCTCGGCTTGGAAACCTTCGTTTCGGTCTTCTTCCCGGTCGAAAAGCTGCTCAAAAATCGGGAGAAATCCGCTTTCGAATGCTTGCCCTCATAGGTCGCCCACCAGCTCGCCCCGCCCATTCCCAGAATGGCGAGAAGGGCAATGCCCGATCCCGACATGGACGAGCGCTTGGATGAACGTCTTTTCCTGGCCATGAGATATTCCCGCCGGTTGCATGCGACAAGGCCGATGGGCCGATGGGCCGAATCTGTCGCGGGAAGAAGGCTATCAGCCGTTTCTTCGCATTTGGTTACCGGCTGACGGGATGATCCGGCAAGCGCTGGGCGCAGCGCTAACTTGCTGAATTATTGGCGATCCCGACTGGATTCGAACCAGTGACCATCGGCTTAGAAGGCCGGTGCTCTATCCAACTGAGCTACGGGACCAACCGGGAAACCACTACACGCTCACGCCAACCCGTTCAATGGGCTGTTCAGTGCGTCCAGGGCTGCTGGCGATCATATTTGAAATTATCGGAATAGGAGAGCTTGCGCCGCTTGGTTTCTTTCGGCTCTTCGAGGCGATAGGCGATGCCGTTCTTCTCGGCATAAGCGACGGCTTCTTCCCTGGTGTCGAAAAAGAGCCTGATCTGGCTCTTCATGTCGCCGGAAGACGTGTAGCCCATCAGCGGCTCCACCTTGCGCGGCATCTCCGGCTCGAACTCCAGGAGCCATGACGTCGTCTTTGCCTTGCCCGACTGCATCGCGGTCTTGGCGGGACGATATATGCGTGCGACCATATCCAGACACCTTCGAGGCTTCTTGAAATATTGGTCGGAGCGGCAGGATTCGAACCTGCGACCCTCTGGTCCCAAACCAGATGCGCTACCAGGCTGCGCTACGCTCCGCCACATCAGGCGAATGTTGATTTCCCTAGAGATTCCGTATCCCCGACGCAAGAGGGAAATCGTTATCAGCCGCAGAAAGTCGAAAAGAAAGCGAATGCCGGGCCTTTCCTCACGCGAAAAGGCCCGGCGCAGGGAGGATGATGTACGCCGGGCCTCGCGCTGGCCTGCGATAATAGGATCGGCCCCCAGCGTATGGGATGACCGTGGATGAGTCGCAACTGCCGCGCTACTCCAATAAGTTGCCAAAAGACCGGGCAATCAACCCGGCAGGCGGCTTTATTCGGCCGCCGCTGCCGCCGCGAGCCCATTCTGCAGATCCGCGATCAAGTCCGCCGTGTCTTCGAGCCCGATCTGCAGCCGGATGATCGGACCTGGATAATCCGTCTTGCTGACGGTACGGTCGGCGAGGCTGACTTGCAGGGCAAGGCTCTCATAGCCGCCCCAGGAATAGCCGAGACCAAACAGTTCCAACGCGTCGAGGAAGGCGTGCGCCTTTTTCTTCGCCCCGCCCTCGAGCACGATCGAGAAGATGCCGGATGCGCCGGTGAAGTCGCGTTTCCAGATCGCATGTCCCGGATGGCTTTCGAGCGCCGGGTGCAAGACCGAAGCGACGCCCGGCTGCGTTTCGAGCCAGCGGGCGATCTCGAGCGCGCGTTTCTGGTGCGCTTCGAGCCTGACGCCCATGGTGCGCAGGCCGCGCAGGATCTGGTACGTATCGTCGGGGCTGACACAGATGCCGAGTGTCCCGTTGGCTTCCTTCAACGCCGGCCAGCAGCGTTCATTGGCCGACACCGTGCCGAGCAGTATGTCGGAATGGCCGGAGGGATATTTCGTCGCCGCATGGATGGAAATATCGACGCCATGGTCCAGCGGCCTAAAATAGACCGGCGTCGCCCAGGTATTGTCCATCATCACGATGGCGCCTGCCTCACGCGCCTTCGCCGCGATCGCAGGGATGTCCTGCATCTCGAACGTATTGGAAGCCGGTGATTCGGTGAAGATCACCCTGGTGTTCGGGCGGATGAGGGCAGAAATGCCGGCGCCGATCGCCGGATCGTAATATTCCACCGTGATGCCGAGCCGCGTCAGCATCGTATCGGCAAAATGCCGGGTGGGATTATAGATCGTATCGACGAACAGCGCGTGATCGCCCGCCGACAGGAAGGCAAGGAGAGGCACGGTGACGGCGGCTAGGCCCGAGGGAACGAGAATGGTCCCGGCCGAACCTTCGAGCGCGTCTATCGCCTGGCAGAGCGCGTCGCTCGTCGGCGTGCCCCGCGTTCCATAGGTGTATTTCTGGTTCCGCGTCGCCATGGTTTGCGCATCGGGGAAAAGCACAGTGGAGGCGCGGACGACAGGCGGGTTGATGAAGCCGTGATAATCGCGCGGATCGTTCCCGCCATGGGTGAGGCGCGTATTGATGCCTAGAGGCTTCTTCTTACCCGAGATATCTTCCATCGATGCGTCTCCTGCGCGCGGCCCATTTAATGACAAGGTATGGCGATAATCCTGCCGCGCTGTTCTTGCAACACCTGCCCGCACTCAATACCTGCCCAAGAAATGACGACCTGCCCAAGAAATGACGACCTGCCCAAGAATGACCGACCTGCCGAAGAAATGACGATGCAGAAGAATAAATCCACCTACAGCACCAACATCAGGGCCAATGTCCGACTTGCCTTCCGTTCGCTGATATCAGGTTTGCGGTCGCCGGTTGCCCCGGGTGCTCCATCTCCATGGACATGGTCCATGACGGCTGCGATCATCTCGCTGGTGCCGGTCCTTTATTTCCTGCATCCCTATGACGCACCGATCCTGCGCGCCGTATCCGCCAGCGAACTGCCCGGATTTTCCCTCCTGCGTGACCTGACGGATGTCGGCCGAACGCTGTTTTATCTCTGCATCGCGTTCTGCGTTCTGTTGTGGACCACGGGGAGGGACCGGCGGACGCTGGAGGCGCGCCAGAAAGCCCGGATCTATACGCTGGAGCGCCAGACGGCATTCGCATTCGCCGCGATCGGGCTGAGCGCAATCATCGTCAATCTGATGAAATACACCATTGGCCGGGCGCGGCCAGCGCTGATCGACACGCTCGGCCCGTCTTTTTTCGAGCCTTTTCGTGGCGGCCATCTCTTTGTCAGCTTTCCCTCGGGTCATTCGGCGACCGTCGGGGCCGTCATGGTCATCCTGGCGCTTTGGTTTCCCCGCTGGCGCTTTGCCGCCCTCGTCGCCACCCTCGCGCTGGCTTTCAGCCGCATCGCGGTGGCAGCTCACTATCCGACCGACGTGGTAGCCGGCTTTTCGATCGGTTTTCTGTTCACGCTTTTCCTCGCGCGCTTTCTTGCAAACCGGAATCTTGGATTTCTGATCGATCCCGGCAGACTGCTGCCGAAACGCCGGCGATACATCGAGGGCGAGCAGATATGACGTCCCGGATTTTCCGCGAGCGCCGCGAAACTCCCTGTGTATGCAGGCGGTTTTTCCGGACTTCACCTCCTGACAGTGCTGCTTTGGTTGTATAAACGCTAAAAGTCTTGACCGGAGGCGAATAATCGCCTTCGATGTCCGGGTGAATGGGAGCACGGCAGACATCTTGATATCTAGGTATTCGCTTGGGCGCGGATATCGATTTTCTGCATGATGCCCTTCTAACGGGAACAATAAGGCAACATAAAAAGGGTAATAGCCAAATGTACAAGACTGTTCTTCAAGGTGTCCTCGGCGCTGCGGCGCTCGCACTGACCGCGACGGCGGCCTCTGCTGGCACGCTGGATGACGTGAAAGCCAAGGGCTTTCTCCAGTGCGGCGTCAATACCGGTCTCGCCGGCTTTTCAGCGCCGAACGACAAGGGCGAATGGTCCGGCTTCGATGTCGATTATTGTCGCGCTGTCGCCGCGGCGATCTTTGGCGATCCCAACAAGGTCAAGTTCACGCCGCTGACGGCCAAGGAGCGCTTCACCGCGCTGCAATCGGGCGAAGTCGACGTCCTGATCCGCAACACGACCTACACCATCAGCCGCGATACGTCGCTGGGTCTCGATTTCCCCGGCGTCAACTATTATGACGGCCAGGGCTTCATGATCAACGCCAAGAAGCTGTCGGGCATCAATTCCGCGCTGCAGCTTTCGGGCGCTTCCGTATGCGTCCAGTCCGGCACGACGACCGAGCTCAACCTCGCCGATTATTTCCGCGCCAACAAGATGGAATACAACCCCGTCGTGTTCGAGAAGATCGAAGAGGTCAACGCAGCCTACGACGCCGGCCGTTGCGATGCCTACACCACGGACCAGTCGGGCCTCTATGCGATACGTCTCGGACTGGCTAATCCAGACGACCATGTCGTCCTGCCGGAGATCATCTCCAAGGAGCCGCTTGGACCTGCCGTCCGCCAGGGCGATTCGCAGTGGGGCGATGTCATCCGCTGGACCCATTACGCGCTGCTCAATGCCGAGGAATTCGGCATCACGCAGGCCAATGTCGAGGAGATGAAGAACTCCACCAATCCCGAGATCAAGCGTCTGCTCGGCAGCGAGGCGGACACCAAGATCGGCACCGATCTCGGCTTGACCAATGATTGGGTCGTCAACATCGTCAAGGGCGTGGGCAATTACGGCGAACTTTTCGAGCGCAATATCGGCGCAGGAAGCCCGCTGAAGATCGCACGCGGCCTCAATGCCCAGTGGACGAAGGGTGGTCTGCAGTACGGAATGCCGATCCGCTAAGCGTGAATCCCGGTATGGCTAAAACGGGAAGGTGGCGAATAGCTGCCTTCCCCTTTGGCCATGCCAACACATCGATCTGAGAACAGGAATGGGTTTCCAGATCGATGGTGGGTTCGATTATTTGCAGCGTCTCTATGCAGCATCATGAAGAATGCGCGGCGCTGTAACGAAAATGGGAATACAAAAATAAGAGGGGTACATGGCGTCTCAGGATATTACAGAATCCGGCCGTGAAAGCCCGGGCGTATCATGGCTGTACGACCCGAAAATCCGCGGCATAATCTATCAGGCCGTGACTTTTATCGCCATCATAGGGCTGATCTGGTGGATTGTCGGCAACACGGTTGCCAATTTGCAGCGCGCGAACATCGCCTCGGGATTCGGCTTTCTCAATGGCCGCGCCGGTTTCGATATCAGCCAGTCACCGATCGCGTATTCGAGCGATGCCACCTATGGCCGGGCGCTCCTGGTCGGCCTTCTGAATACCCTTAATGTGGCGGTCATCGGTATCGTGACCGCATCCATTCTGGGCTTCCTGATCGGTATCGGCCGGCTCTCCCGGAACTGGCTGGTCCGCAAGATCTGCCTGGTCTATGTGGAAATCTTCCGCAACGTTCCGCCCCTTCTGGTGATCTTTTTCTGGTATTTCGGCGTTTTGTCGGTGTTGCCGCAGGCGCGCGAAAGCATTTCGCTGCCGTTCAGCAGCTATCTCAACAATCGCGGCTTCTTTTTTCCCGTTGCCGTATGGGGGGAGAATGCCGGGTTGATCGGTATCGCGTTGCTGATCGGGTTGGCGCTTTCGTTCCTCGTCTTCCGTTGGGCGCGAAAGCGGCAGATGGCGACGGGGCAGATATTCCCCGTCTACCGCACCGCCGCTGCGCTCATTGTCGGACTGCCGCTGCTTGCCTTCGTCGTCACGGGCTTCCCGCTGTCGTTCGACTACCCCCAACTCGGCACCTTCAACCTGTCGGGCGGAACGCAGATAAGGCCGGAATTCCTGGCGCTCTTCCTGGCGCTTTCTTTCTATACCGCGGCCTTCATCGCCGAGATCGTGCGCGCCGGCATTCTGGGTGTCAGCAGAGGGCAGACCGAGGCTTCCTACGCTCTGGGTCTTCGTCCGGGGCAGGCGATGCGTCTTGTGGTGATCCCGCAGGCATTGCGCATCATCATTCCACCGCTCTCGAGCCAGTATCTCAATCTTACCAAGAACTCGTCGCTGGCCATCGCCATCGGCTATCCCGATCTCGTCGCCGTGGGCGGAACGATCCTCAACCAGACCGGCCAATCGATCGAAATCGTGGCCATCTGGATGGTGATCTATCTCGGCCTCAGCCTGATCACGTCAGGATTGATGAACTGGTTTAACGCTAAAATGGCCCTGGTGGAGAGATAAGATGACAAATTCCGATCTCACCCCCGATCTCAAATATGTGCGTACCGAAATGACGCACGGGATATCCCCGCCGCGCGGCGAGCACGGTCTGGCCAACTGGCTGCGCACCAATCTGTTTGCCACGCCGGTTGACGCCGCCTTGTCCGTTCTGGCCATTCTGGTCCTTGTCTGGCTGCTGCCGCCGATGATCAACTGGCTCTTCGTCAATGCTGTATGGACGGGAGCGGACCGCAGCGTCTGCACCACGGCGGCTCAAGGCGGCATCCAGCCGGAGGGCTGGTCCGGAGCCTGCTGGGCATTCGTCGATGCGAAGTTCCAGCAGTTCCTCTATGGGCGCTATCCCATTGATGAGCGCTGGCGTGTCAAGCTGGTCGCGGTGCTGTTCGTGCTGGCCCTTGTCCCGCTCCTCATCCCAAAAGTACCGCATAAGGGCCTGAACGCGCTCGTCTTCTTCTTCGTTTTCCCGATTGTCGCCTTCTTCCTGCTGGTCGGCGGCTGGTTCGGCCTTCCCTATGTCGAGACCCCGCTTTGGGGCGGCCTGCTGGTCACGCTGGTTCTCTCCTTCGTCGGCATTGCGGTTTCCCTGCCGCTCGGCATTCTCCTGGCATTGGGGCGCCGTTCGCAATTGCCTGTCATCAAGCTGTTTTCCGTCATCTTCATCGAGATGGTGCGCGGTGTGCCGCTGGTGACAGTCCTGTTCATGGCCAGCGTCATGCTGCCGCTCTTCCTGCCGCCGGGCGTCACTTTCGACAAGCTCCTGCGCGCGCTGATCGGCGTTGCCCTGTTCGCCTCCGCCTATATGGCGGAAGTGGTCCGGGGCGGTCTTCAGGCGATCCCGAAGGGGCAATATGAGGGTGCGGACTCACTTGGCCTCAATTATTGGCACAAGACCGCGCTGATCGTCCTGCCGCAGGCGCTCAAGCTGGTCATTCCCGGTATCGTCAACACCTTCATCGGCTTGTTCAAGGATACGAGCCTCGTCTACATCATCGGCATGTTCGACCTGCTCGGGATTGTCCGGCAAAACTTCGCCGATGCCAATTGGGCGTCGCCGCAGACGCCGGCGACAGGGCTGATCTTTGCCGGGTTCGTCTTCTGGATTTTCTGTTTTTCGATGTCGCGTTATTCTATGTTCATGGAACGCCGCCTCGATACAAGTCACAAGAACTAAGGGAACTTTTTGATGAAAGCTCAACAAAGCGTGGTCGATGCGGAAGAGATCAAGGTCGATCCGTCCCGCATGCAGATTTCCTCCACCGACGTGGCCATCGAGATCGTCAACATGCACAAATGGTATGGTGATTTCCATGTGCTGCGCGATATCAACCTGAAGGTGATGCGCGGCGAGCGCATCGTGGTCTGCGGCCCGTCGGGCTCAGGCAAGTCGACCATGATCCGCTGCATCAACCGGCTGGAGGAACACCAGAAGGGGAAGATCATCGTCGATGGCATCGAACTGACCAATGATCTCAAGAAGATCGATGAAGTGCGCCGGGAAGTCGGCATGGTGTTCCAGCATTTCAATCTGTTCCCGCATCTGACCATCCTGGAAAACTGCACGCTCGCGCCGATCTGGGTTCGCAAGACGCCGAAGAAGAAGGCGGAAGAACTCGCCATGCATTATCTCGAGCGCGTCAAGATCCCGGAGCAGGCCAACAAATATCCGGGCCAGCTCTCCGGCGGCCAGCAGCAGCGCGTGGCGATCGCCCGCTCGCTCTGCATGAACCCGCGCATCATGCTGTTCGACGAACCCACCTCGGCGCTCGACCCGGAAATGATCAAGGAAGTGCTCGACACCATGGTGTCGCTCGCCGAGGAAGGCATGACCATGATCTGCGTCACCCACGAGATGGGCTTCGCGCGCAAGGTGGCGAACCGCGTGATCTTCATGGACCAGGGCCAGATCGTCGAGCAGAACTCGCCGGCAGAATTCTTCGACAACCCGCAGCACGAGCGCACCAAGCTGTTCCTCAGCCAGATCCTGCATTGAGGTCATTCAGGAGGGTGTTCACGCCGTAATACCCCCCTCTGGCCTGCCGGCCTCTCCCCCTCAAGGGTGGAGATTACGCCTTCATTGGATGCAGGCTGCCAATCACCGACGTCAGAGAATAAGCACCCGGATTTGCGTCAGCCAATCTCCCCCCTTGTGGGGGAGATGCCCGGCAGGGCAGAGGGGGGTATTGCAGCCCCGACCTCGACCGGCCCAAACCCGGTTCCATCATACCCATAAAGCCAGTCCAGATCGGCAAGGAAGCGCTCCGGCGGACGTGACCGCAGAAGCATGTTGCGCCCAAGCGCGAATGGCCCGGCGGCGTGATATGCGAAGCGGTTCAGCAAACCACGCCTGGTGACGCTTGCGATCCGCGTCAGCCGCGCACGGTTAAAACGGGCGAGCGACGCCGGCCAGCCGGTTTCCTCGCCGGATAACGCCGCCGCAAGCGCGCAGGCATCCTCGATTGCCATCGCCGCGCCCTGTGCCGCGAAAGGCGTCATGGCGTGCGCCGCATCGCCCAGAAGCACCACCCGCTCGCTCAAGGTGAAGTGCGGATGGGCGATCTGAAAAAGCGGCCAGAATGTCCATTGCTCCGCCGCACGGATGACATCATGGATGGCACGGTGCCACCCCGAGAAAGCGGCGGAAAGCGCAATGCTGTCGCCTTGGGAGGACCATTCGCGGCCAGGATCGCGCCCTTTGGTAATGGCGACGAAGTTGAAGGATTTCCCGGCCCTGACGGGGTAGGCGATGAAATGCACGCCACGGCCAAGCCATGCCGAAACGCTGTTGCCTTCCGGCAGCAGGTTTTCGAAAGCCTGCGGCAGGGCCGCGCGCGGCAGGCTTGCCCGCCAGGCGATGTGGCCGGTGAAGGCGGCGCCCGGGCGATGCTCCCCGGCGGAGCGCCGTGTCGACCATACGCCGTCACAGCCGAGCAGCAGCGCGCCGCGATGTTCCTCGATGCGGTCTCCGGCGTCGATCTGCACCGTCGCTCCGTCCTGGTCTGCGCGATGGGAAACAACGTTCGAGCCGAGGCTGAGCGTGATGTCGGGGTGTTCGCTGACCGCGGCGACCAGCGCGGCCTGCAGATCGGCGCGATGGCAGACGAGATAGGGAGCGTTCCAGCGGGCTTCCGCCGCATCGCCGAGTGCCATGCGCAGGAGGGTTTCGCCGCTTGTTCCGTTTTGCAGATAGAGGGCGTCGGGGATGACCGCATGCGCCATGAGACGCTCGAGCACGCCGAGGCGGGCGAGCAGACGCGTGGCATTGGGGGCAAGCTGCAGGCCGGCGCCGACATCCGAAAGCCGGGGCGTCTTGTCGAAAATGGCGACGGAAAAACCTTTCGCCGCAAACGCCAGCGCCGCCGTCAACCCGGCAATGCCGGCGCCTGATATGATGATACGGTGCGCGGCGGAAGCTGTCATGATCTTGGCTGCAGCTCCACGTTCCACGCGCCCGGTTTTATCGCGCCGATCAGACCGCCTTGAGGTCCGCTTCGACATAAAGGCAGCCGGCGGGAATGGTCTCTTTCGGGCCAAGCGCCGGATTGTAGCGATAGAGCGTCGAGCAATAGGGGCAGACGATCTCCGCTTCGTCGCCCATGTCGAGATAGACATGCGGATGGTCGAAGGGCGGGTTGGCGCCGACGCACATGAATTCCTTCACGCCGATTTCGACGACGGGATGACCGGCATCATTGTGGAAATGAGGAATACCATGATCGGACATGTTGCGCTCCAGCGTCCGGAGCGCCGCGCGTCGTATGCGCAAGGGACGCCCCAACCATTTTGAATTGACCGATGATCCCTGGAAGGCGATTTCTTCTCCGGGATCATGCTATAATCAGCGTGTGTGTTACCGCGATTGATGTGTTTTCGGAAGTGATTTGTATCAATTCGCGAGACATTTCAAGCCGAGTGCTATCAAACTGTCATAAGACTTTCATAGGTTCCGTGACCGATCCGGACCGTCTGAGGTGGGCCGGACAGAACCGGAGTGGGATGAGATGAACGAAGCGAACACGAGTGCAATTGAGGAAGCCGCGACCAGGATCGAAATGGAGGCCGCCGCCGCGCCGGGAGAACCTTCCCTGCTGGAAAGCCCGGACCGTTTCGTCAATCGCGAGTTTTCGTGGCTGCAGTTCAACGCCCGTGTGCTGGAGGAGGCCCGCAACGCAAAGCAGCCGCTTCTGGAGCGCGTGCGCTTCCTCTCCATTTCGGCGGCCAATCTCGATGAGTTCTTCATGGTCCGCATTGCCGGTCTCGCCGGGCAGGTGCGCGCCGGCATCGCAACGCGCAGCGCCGACGGCCGCACGCCGCAGGAACAACTCGATTTCGTGCTGGAAGAGGTGAGTAGCCTCCAGGCGGCGCAGCAGGAGAATTTGCACAGCCTTCTCGAGGAGCTTACCCGCGAGAATATCGAGATCGTCAAACCCGAGGCGCTGACCAGGAGCGAAAAACTCTGGCTGGAAGACCATTTTCTCGAGACGATCTTTCCTGTCCTCACACCCCTGTCGATCGACCCGGCGCATCCCTTTCCGTTCATTCCCAATCTCGGCTTCTCCATGGCCCTGCAGCTTGCCCGCCGTGCCGACAATCAGCCGATGACAGCGCTCTTGCGCCTGCCGGTGGCGCTGAAGCGCTTCATCCCGCTTCCCACCGAAAACAGCCAATTCCGGTTCATCTCGCTGGAAAACGCGGTGGGCCTTTTCATTGGCAAGCTTTTCCCGGGTTATGAGGTGAAGGGCGCTGGCACCTTCCGCATCATCCGCGACAGCGATATCGAGGTCGAGGAGGAGGCGGAGGATCTGGTGCGCCTGTTCGAAAGTGCGCTGAAGCGCCGCCGCCGCGGCCAGGTCATCCGCATCGAGTTCGACAGCGAGATGCCGGAGCCTCTGCGCATCTTCGTCGCCAGCGAACTCGCCGTACCGGAAAACCGCATCAGCGTGCTGAAGGGCCTGCTGGCGCTCAACATGATCTCCGAAATCGTCTCTGTGCCGCGCGCCGACCTGAAATTCGTGCCCTACAACCCGCGCTTCCCCGAGCGTATTCGGGAGCATGGCGGCGATTGCTTCGCAGCGATCCGCGAAAAGGATATCGTCGTTCACCATCCCTATGAATCATTCGACGTAGTGGTGCAGTTCCTGCGCCAGGCGGCGGCCGATCCCGAAGTTCTGGCGATCAAGCAGACGCTCTACAGGACCTCGAACGACAGCCCCATCGTCCGCGCGCTGGTCGATGCGGCGGAAGCCGGGAAATCGGTGACGGCGCTGGTCGAGCTGAAGGCGCGCTTCGACGAGGAGGCCAATATCCGCTGGGCGCGCGATCTGGAGCGGGCCGGCGTTCAGGTCGTCTTCGGGTTCATCGAGTTGAAGACCCATGCGAAGATGTCGCTGGTGGTGCGCCGCGAGGATGCAAAGCTGAGAACCTATGTGCATCTCGGCACCGGCAACTACCATCCGATCACCGCGCGCATTTACACCGATCTTTCCTTCTTCACGAGTGATCCGGTCATCGCGCGAGATGTCTCCCACCTTTTCAATTTCATCACCGGCTATGCGCAGCCTGCCGAAGAGATGAGCATCGCTGTTTCGCCGCTGACATTGCGGGACCGAATCCTGAAGCACATCGATGACGAGATCGCCCATGCGAAGGCCGGCCGGCCTGCCGCCATCTGGATGAAGATGAACTCGCTCGTTGATCCACAGATTATTGATGCCCTCTATCGGGCGAGCCAGGGCGGGGTGGAAATCGATCTGGTGGTGCGCGGCATTTGCTGCCTGAGGCCGAAGGTCACCGGGCTTTCCGACAATATCAGGGTCAAGTCCATCGTCGGCCGCTTCCTCGAACACAGCCGCATTTTCTGCTTTGGCAACGGTCACGGCCTGCCTTCGGAGAAGGCGATCCTCTATATCGGCTCCGCCGACATGATGCCGCGCAATCTCGATCGCCGGGTGGAGACACTGGTGCCGATCACCAATGCGACGGTGCATCAGCAGGTGCTCTCGCAGATCATGCTCGCCAACATCATTGACAATCAGCAGAGCTACGAACTACTTGCCGATGGTACCTCCCGCCGGATAAAACCTGCCGAGGGGGAAGAAGCCTTCAACGCGCAGGAATATTTCATGACCAATCCAAGCCTGTCAGGGCGCGGTAAATCGCTGAAATCCTCGGCGCCGCGCCTGATTGCCCATCGCAAGCGCGCCAGAGCCGAGAGAAACAGGACCGCATGAGTCTTCCTCTGGCTCAGGGACGCCTCAAAGGGCGCCAGCCTGTCGCTGTCATCGATATCGGATCAAACTCGGTCCGCCTCGTCGTCTATGAAGGCGTCGTCCGCTCGCCGACGGTGCTTTTCAACGAGAAGATCCTGTGCGGTCTCGGCAAGGGACTGGCGAGGAGCGGCCGGCTCAACGATAAATCTGTCGACAGCGCATTGAAGGCGCTGCGACGCTTCCGGGCGCTCTCTGAACAGGCCGGGGCCTCGTCGCTGCACGCGCTGGCCACCGCAGCCGCGCGCGAGGCGGAGAACGGCCCGGCCTTCATCGCGGAGGCCGAAGCCGTTCTGGGCGAACACATCCAGGTGCTTACCGGCAAGGAAGAGGCTTATTATTCCGCCCTCGGCGTCATCTCCGGCTTCCATAATCCCGACGGAATAGCCGGCGATCTCGGCGGCGGCAGCCTCGAACTGGTCGATGTCCGCGGCTACACCATAGGCGACGGCATCACGCTTCCCCTAGGCGGGCTTCGCCTTCAGGATCTGTCGAACGGAAAGCCTGCGGAAGCGGCCAAGATCGCCCGTGAACAACTCGCCAAGGCTACGCTTCTGGAGCAGGGCGAGGGCCGCATCTTCTATGCGGTCGGCGGCACATGGCGAAACCTCGCCAAGCTGCATATGAGCGCCAAACATTATCCGCTGCATATCATGCACGCCTACGAGATCGACCCGCACGAAGCGCATAACTTCCTGCTCCGCGTCGCCAGGGGCGATGTCGACCATATGCGCGGCATCGAAGCGGTATCGAAAAGCCGCCGGCAATTGCTGTCCTATGGATCGACGGTGCTTCTGGAAACCGTGCGCCGGATGAAGCCGTCGAAGATCGTCTTTTCAGCGCTCGGCGTGCGCGAGGGCTACCTCTATTCGCTCCTGTCCAAGCAGGAACAGCGGGCCGACCCGCTGCTGGCCGCGGCGGAGGAGACGGCCATTCTGCGCGCCCGTTCGCCGCGTCACGCGCATGAGCTCGCCGACTGGACCGAAAAGGCTTTCGCCGCGCTCGGGTTCGACGAGACCAGCGACGAAGCGCGCTACCGCAAGGCTGCCTGTCTGCTCGCCGATATCAGTTGGCGGGCACACCCCGATTATCGCGGGTCGCAGGCGCTTAACCTCATCGCGCATGGCTCGTTCGGCGGCATCGATCATCCCGGACGCTCCTACATGGCGCTTGCCAATTACTTTCGGCACGAGGGCGTGGTGGATGATGCGGTAGCGCCGGAAATCCTCGCGCTGGCCACGCCGAGGCTTCGCGAGCGGGCAAAGCTGCTGGGTGCTCTCCTGCGCGTCGTCTATCTCCTGTCGGCATCAATGCCCGGCATCATTCCGCACCTGCAATGGCGAGAAACCGAAAACGGTGGTCTGGAACTGCTGGTCCCCCGGAGCCATGGCGATCTCGTAGCCGAACGCCCGGAAGCCCGGCTGCAGCATCTGGCGAAACTCGTGGGGCGGGAGTTGCATCTGGCAGTTGGGGATTAGCGCATTTCAGACTGAAGTGGAAAGGCTGGCGGGACAGCGCCCCCTCTGTCCTGCCGGACATATCCCCAGCATTGGGGGGAGATCGTGCCTTCATCCACATTGCTGCTAATCGCAGACGTCGACGGTAAGCACCGCTATCGATGCAAGCCAATCTCCTCGTTGCGGGGGAGATGGCCGCCCCTCGATAAGTTCAGGAGGGCAGAGGGGGGTGCGTCAAGCCCGCAACGCTAGACCAGGTCCACCCAACCACTTCAATCCAGCGTAACCGCCGTGATTCGACGGTTCACGAATTTGATTCCGATCTCGCCGCTGATGAGCTTCAGCGCCTTTTCGCCAAAGACCTCGCGGCGCCAGCCATGCAGCGCGGCGACGTCGGCGTTTTCGCCTTCGGCGGCGATTCTGTCGATATCGTCGGAATTGGCGACGATCTTGGCGGCGACGCCATATTCCTCGGTGACCAGCTTCAATAGCACCTTGAGGAGATCGGCTGCCGCGCCGGCGCCTTCCGGCGAATGCGATTGTTTCGGCAATCGCGGCATCTGGTCCCGCGGTATCGCCAGCGCCTCATTGACGACGGCGATCAGTCCGGTGGCCTGTCCGGAGCGTTCCCAGCCCTTCGGAATGGTCCTGAGCCGCCCGAGTGTCTCGGCGTCTATCGGCTGCTGCTGGGCGATCTCATAGATCGTGTCGTCCTTGATGACGCGGCCGCGAGGCACGTTGCGCTCGCGCGCCTCGCGTTCCCGCCAGGCTGCGACGGCTTGCATCACCGCGAGTTCCTGCGGCTTGCGCAACCGGGACTTCAGGCGCTTCCATGCGTCGTCGGGGTGGAGGTCATAGGTCTCACGCGCGGTCAGGATTCCCATTTCCTCGCTGACCCAATCGGAGCGACCCTCCTCTTCGAGCTTCGCCTTCAGGTGCAGATAGATGTCCCGGAGATAGGTGACATCCGCCAGCGCGTATTCGAGCTGCTTGTCCGAAAGCGGCCGCCGGCGCCAGTCGGTAAAGCGGGAGGACTTGTCGAGATTGACGCCGGTCACCCGGTTGACGAGCTGATCGTAGGAGATCGCATCGCCGAAGCCGCAGACCATGGCGGCGACCTGCGTGTCGAACACCGGGTGCGGAATGAGATTGCCCAAATGGAAGATAATCTCGATATCCTGCCGCGCGGCATGGAACACCTTCATCACCTTTTCATCGGCCATCAGCGCGAAGAAAGGCGTGAGGTCGAGTTCCGGCGCCAGCGCGTCGATCAGCGCCGCATGGTCGGGCGAAGCCATCTGGATGAGGCATAGCTCAGGCCAGAATGTCGTCTCCCTAATGAACTCGGTATCGATTGTAATGAAATCGGATTTCGAAAGGGCGGAAACGGCCTCTTCGAGGCCTTTTGTCGTGGTAATCAGGTTCATGAATTTTTCTATAACCAATGCAAAAAGATTTGTCGCGGGCGAATGCACATTTTGTCTTTATGAGGGCAACGAAGGCAAGGTTTGCCGGACGCCCCTGATGACACCTTGACAAAACCAAGCCAAAATGCGCTTGTCCGCCGGAATTTTAGAGCATGATCCCGAACGAGTTGCAGAGTTTCGGACAAGGTCATGCGGCTGGAATAAAGCGCCTAAGCGCAGTCATCTGTGCATCATTTCCAAATTCAGAGGCAGACATCATGCACCGTTACCGCAGCCACACCTGCGCAGCCCTTCGCAAGTCGGACGTCGGCTCGACCGTCCGCCTGTCAGGCTGGGTTCATCGCGTCCGCGACCACGGCGGAATTCTCTTCATCGATCTGCGCGATCATTACGGCCTGACGCAGATCGTCGCCGATCCCGATTCGCCGGCGTTCAAGGTCGCCGAAACGGTTCGCGGCGAATGGGTGATCCGCGTCGATGGCGAGGTGAAGGCCCGCACCGGCGACACCATCAATTCCGGCCTGCCGACGGGCGAGGTCGAGATTTTCGCGCGCGAGATCGAAGTGCTGTCGACGGCGAAGGAACTGCCGCTGCCGGTGTTCGGCGAGCCGGATTATCCCGAGGATATCCGCCTCAAATACCGCTTCCTCGACCTGCGCCGCGAGACGCTGCACAAGAACATCATGAGCCGCACAAGCATCATCGCGGCCATGCGCCGGCGCATGGGCGAGGTGGGCTTCACAGAATTCTCGACGCCGATCCTGACCGCGTCCTCGCCCGAAGGCGCACGCGACTTCCTGGTGCCGAGCCGCATTCATCCGGGCAAGTTCTATGCGCTGCCGCAGGCGCCGCAGCAGTACAAGCAGCTCATCATGATGTCCGGCTTCGACCGCTATTTCCAGATCGCGCCCTGCTTCCGCGACGAAGACCCGCGCGCCGACCGCCTGCCGGGCGAGTTCTACCAGCTCGACGTGGAAATGAGCTTCGTCGAGCAGGAAGATATCCTGACGACCATGGAGCCCGTACTCAAGGGCGTCTTCGAGGAATTCGCCGGCGGCAAGCCGGTGACGCAGAAATTCCCGCGCATTGCTTATGATGAGGCCATGCGCAAATACGGCTCCGACAAGCCGGACCTGCGCAATCCGATCATCATGGAAGCGGTGACGGAGCATTTCGCCGGTTCCGGCTTCAAGGTCTTCGCCAACATGATCGCCAGCGATTCGAAGGTGGAAGTCTGGGCAATCCCGGCAAAGCGTCGGAAAACCGATCACGAGCCAATCGGTCGGGCTTTTTGTGACCGAATGAATGGTTGGGCCCAATCGGAAGGCCAGCCAGGATTAGGCTACATCTTCTGGCGCAAGCCAGAAAATCCACTCGCGATTTCCAACGAAGAATTCAATGAATTTGATAGCAACGAGCAATTTGCACAACGGAAACGCCAAGAGGATGCAGCGCAAGAGGCGCTTCCAAAGTTCGAAGGCGCAGGCCCGCTCGCCAAAAATATAGGCCCGGAGCGTACCGAGGCGATACGCAAACAACTGGGCCTTGAGGCTGGCGACGCCTGCTTCTTCGTCGCCGGCGACCCGAAGAAATTCGTCGCCTTTGCCGGCGCTGCACGCACCCGCGTCGGCGAGGAACTGAACCTCGTCGACCGCGACCGGTTCGAATTGTGCTGGATCATCGATTTCCCGTTCTATGAGTGGAACGAGGACGAGAAGAAGGTGGATTTCGGCCATAACCCGTTCTCCATGCCACAGGGCGGCATCGAGGCGCTTGAGGGAGCGGATCCGCTGTCCATCAAGGCGTTCCAGTACGACATGGTCTGCAATGGCTTCGAGATCGCATCCGGCGGCATCCGCAACCATCTGCCGGAAACCATGGTCAAGGCGTTCGAGATCGTCGGCTTCGATCGGGAAGCGGTGGAGGAGCGCTTCGGCGGCCTCTATCGCGCTTTCCAGTACGGCGCACCGCCACATGGCGGCATGGCGGCCGGCATCGACCGCATCGTGATGCTGCTGGTCGGCGCGAAGAACCTGCGTGAGATCACCATGTTCCCGATGAACCAGCAGGCCTACGATCTGCTGATGAACGCGCCGTCCGAAGCAACGCCGGCACAGCTGCGCGACCTGCATATCCGGCTCAGCCCGGTGAAGAAAGACGCGTAACGACGGTCATAACCGATTCAGATAGTTACAAAAAAGCCCGGCAGCGATGCCGGGCTTTTTGGGGAATCATGTTGTCGAACGGATTGGCGCTTCTTCTCACCCCCTCTGGCAGGCCAGAGGGGGTAATAGCACCCGCATCCAAAACCACTCCGCCTACTTATTCGCCGTGACCGTCACGCCGAGCACATCCGGCAGCTTTTCCGGCTGCGCCGTGCCGGTGGCCATCAAAATGGCGACAGGAACGGGCGAGGGGGGCGCTGCGCGGATTTCAAGCGATTTCGGGTTGTCGAGATAGGCGCTCACCGCCTCGGTCACCTGGCTTGCGAATGCGGCATTCCGCAACTGTCCGGCGAACAGCGGCAGGACGGCCTTCATCTGGTTGACCAAGGTTGAGCGTTCAGCGCCCTGCTGCTTGGCGTAATAATCCAGAACCTTGTTGGTGAGCGAGGCGTCGTCGAAACGCACCGTCGCGCCGCTGACCGTCAATTGCTGCAGGAGCCCGAGCATCGCAAGCCCGCCGGCCTCGCTGTCAGGATCGGCGGCGATCATCGCCTGCGCTTGCTGCAGCTCCTTCATGAAATCAAGTGTGTAGCCGCCGAGATCGAATTTCAGACCGAGCGTCCCGCCATCGTCCATGACGAGGTCGAACTGGTTGAGCTGGAAGCGCCCATCCGACACCGACCATGTCCCCTTCGAATCGATATGGCCGTTGATCTTCTGGTAGCCCAGCGCCGTCAGCGTCTCCTTTGCCTTCGAAGGCTGGATCTTGCTCAGATCGACGGCGATCTTGTCGACATCCCAGGTATAGTCGATCGGTTGGCCTTCCTTGTAGGGCGAGATTGTAGCCACGATATCCTGCAGCGTGGCAACGTCGTTACCCTCATGTGTCAAAATCATCTGATCGATTTCGGCCTTCTCGTAATAGACAACGCTGGCCAGCGGACCGGTCGAGCCCTTGGCCGCAAGACGAAGATTGTCGAGCTCCATGCCCTTGAGTGCAATGGTCATGCCCCCGAAGGGGACCGACATGTCGGGCACATCCGCCTTGCCGATCTGGTAGCCGCCGTCCGGCGCGTCCGAGACGTCGCTGAGCACGATATCGCCGACATTGAAGGGTTTTTCCGTAGCGGGCGTGCCCGGTGCTTTGACCGAGACACCCTTCAGGGTCACTGTCGAGCCGCTGGTTTCCACGCTCTGATAGTTGAGTTCGCTGCCTTGCGTGGCCTGGAGTTCCTTCAGACGCTCCGCCACGGCATTGCCGTCGAATGCAAAGGCCGATCCGGCCATCAGGAGTGACAGCGCGGACGCCGCCGCAAGATTGCGTGCCGTTGATTTCAGCGGGGATAGGGCGGACATGGCGACTTCCTCATTGGACGGTGAGCGTTTTTCTACAATATCGCCCCCGGATTCGAAATGGTTTTCCGAGAGCTGGTGCAGGTTCAATCGCTTGGGATAATGGCATAGGCGGGGCCGATTGGCCCGCATTCTCATCAACCGCGGTTAAAAGTGCGTGCCAAAAGGCTTCGCTCGATCCCATATCCGGCGCGAGAAACCGAATCGCGTTGGATTGTGCGGAAAAACACGGCCCAAAACCTGCATTCGCGCCATATTGACTTGCCGCAGAATCACCCGCTTGCTAACCCCTTTCCATGGGAAAAAGCCTGATTCCGCCTGATGGTGGGCACGACAACATAGAACCGGTCGACCTGAAGTCGGCGCTGGAAGAGCGTTATCTCGCATACGCGCTTTCGACCATCATGCACCGCGCGCTTCCCGATGTGCGCGACGGCCTGAAGCCCGTGCATCGCCGCATCATGCACGCGATGCGGCTTCTGCGCCTCAATCCCGATTCCGCCTATGCCAAATGCGCCCGCATCGTCGGCGACGTCATGGGCAAATACCATCCGCATGGCGATCAGGCGATCTATGACGCACTCGTCCGTCTGGCGCAGGATTTCGCGGTGCGTTATCCCCTGGTCGACGGGCAGGGCAATTTCGGCAATATCGATGGCGATAACGCCGCCGCCATGCGCTATACCGAAGCGCGCATGACCGATGTGGCGATGCTGCTTCTCGACGGCATCACCGAAGACGCGATCGATTTCCGCCCGACCTATAATGAAGAGGACGAGGAGCCGGTCGTCCTTCCCGGCGCCTTTCCGAACATACTGGCGAACGGCTCCTCCGGTATCGCCGTCGGCATGGCGACATCCATCCCCCCGCACAATGTCGCCGAACTCTGCGATGCCGCACTTCACCTGATCGAGAAGCCGGACGCCGCCGTTGACGAGCTCGTCGCCATGGTGCCTGGCCCGGATTTCCCGACCGGTGGCATTCTGGTCGAGCCGCCGGAACAGATCCGTGAAGCCTACCGGACGGGCAGGGGCTCGTTCCGCCTGCGCGCACGCTGGCACAAGGAGGACGGCGGGCGCGGCACGTGGGTCGTGGTCGTCACCGAAATTCCCTATCAGGTGCAGAAATCGCGCCTGATCGAGAAGATTGCCGAACTGCTCATCGCCAAGAAGCTGCCGCTGCTGGACGATGTGCGCGACGAATCCACGGAAGACGTGCGCGTCGTTCTGGAGCCGAAGAACCGCTCGGTCGATCCTGAACTGCTGATGGAATCGCTGTTCAAGCTGACCGACCTGGAAAACCGCTTCCCGCTCAACATGAACGTCCTGTCGCAGGGCAAGGTGCCGAACGTCCTGTCGCTGCGCGACGTGCTGAAACAGTGGCTCGAACACCGCAAGGAGGTGCTGGTCCGCCGTTCGCGCTACAGGCTCGCTGAGATCGAGAAGCGGCTGGAAGTGCTCGCCGGCTATCTCATCGCCTATCTCAACCTCGACGAGGTGATCCGCATCATCCGCCAGGAGGATCATCCCAAGCAGGTATTGATGGAGACGTTCAGCCTGACCGACAATCAGGCCGAGGCGATTCTCAACATGCGCCTGCGCTCGCTGCGCAAGCTCGAGGAGTTCGAAATCCGCAAGGAGTTCGATGGGCTGACGACCGAAAAGAAGCAGATCGAGGAGCTTCTGGCCTCGGATGCCAAGCAATGGCAGACGATCGGCTGGGAAATTGCCAATGTCCGCAAAAAATATGGGCCGGAGACGCCGCTCGGCAAGCGCCGCACGACATTCGCCGAAGCGCCGAGCCACGATCTCGACGACATTCATCATGCGATGATCGAGAAGGAGCCGGTCACGATCGTGGTCTCCGAAAAGGGCTGGCTGCGCGCGATGAAGGGGCATCTGGCCGATTTCACGACGCTGACCTTCAAGGAGGGCGACAAGCTCAAGCTCGCCTTCCATGCCGAGACGACCGACAAGATCCTGATCTTCACCACCGGCGGCAAGTTCTACACCATCGGCGCCAACACGCTGCCCGGCGGGCGCGGCCATGGCGAGCCGATCCGCATCATGGTCGACATGGAGAACGACCAGGATATCGTGACGGCCTTCGTGCACGATCCCGCGGCCAAGCTGCTTCTGGCTTCCTATGAGGGCAACGGCTTCATCATTCCCGAGACGGAAACGGTGGCCAATACCCGCAAGGGCAAGCAGATCATGAACGTGAAGGCGCCCGACGAGGCCAAGATCTGCAGCCGCATTACGGGCGATCATCTCGCCATTGTCGGCGAAAACCGCAAGCTGCTGGTGTTTCCTCTCACGGAAATTCCGGAAATGGGCCGCGGCAAGGGCGTTCGCCTGCAGAAATACAAGGATGGCGGCATTTCCGATCTCCGCACATTCGCGCTTGCGCAAGGGTTGACCTGGCAGGACGCTGCCGACCGCACCTTCACCCGCAGCAAGGATGAACTGGCCGAATGGATCGCCGCCCGCGCCACCGCCGGACGCATGGTGCCCAAAGGCTTCCCGCGTTCGGGGAAATTCTCCTGATCTACAGCGGATAACGCGGCAAATTGCTCCGGGCGCGGCGCGCGTCGCGCAATTGCCAGAGCGAGTGGACGACGAGCGTGACGATCAGGATCAGCCCGCCGACCAGGCTCTGGCGGCTCGGTGTCTCCAGAAAGATGATCCACACCCAGACCGGCGCGAGGATGGTTTCCAGCAGATAGAACATGCCGACCTCCGGCCCGGAAATATATTTCGGCCCGGTGGCGAGGCAGAGGAAGGCGATCGGCATCATGATCGCGCCGTCGAGGAGTATCCACTTCGGATCCGCGATCGCAAAGCCCGTATGGGTGAGCACCATGAATGCTGCCAGGAGGAAGGGGATGCAGGTGGAAAGGATCGCCGTCAGCCCCATATCCTCTCCGGTCGAACGGCTGATCGTGATGGCCGAGGCCATCAACAGCGTGGACAGGACCGCGACAAGGTCGCCCAGCCAGCGCCCCGACGAAAAGCCTTCGCTGACGATGATCGCAACGCCCAGGAGCATGAAGACCATCGCGATCAGTGTGACCGGTTTCGGTCTTTCCTTGAGGAACAGCCAGGAAAGCAGCGCCGCGAACATCGGATTGAAGGCGAGGATGAACACGAGATTGGCCGTCGACGTCATGAACACGGCGGAGAGGAAGGCGATAGAGGAAAGGCCATAGAGGAGGCCGACGAAATAGCCGGCCCGCGTTGGCACGAGTGGTCTGGCTTTCCCGCTCATGAACGACCAGATGGCCCAGATCAAAAGTGCCGCCGCGAAAGTGGTAGCGCTGCGCACCATCAGGATCGACCAGCTGTTGCCGTCGGAAAGCTTGATGAGCGGGATGTCGAAGGTGAGAAAAAGACCGCCTATGCCCGTGATGATCAGGCCCTTGCGATGATCGAACTGTGGCGCTGGCACGCGGTGGATTTCCCTGATTTGACGATGGAAAGCGCGCCGAATCGCGCCAACGCGGCAATATCTATCAAATTAAGAGAATGTTGTGAGGGATATCGAAGCCGACAGCCGTCAATCGCGCCGTTCCCACCCCTTCGGGCCGAGATGTTCCTGTGGCTTGAAGCGGATCTTGTACTGCATCTTTTTGGAACCCTCGACCCAATAGCCGAGATAGACATGCGGCAGCCCCAGGGCGACCGCGCGCTGGATGTGGTCGAGGATCATGAAGGTCCCGAGCGAGCGATCGACGATCTCGGGGTCGTAGAAGGAATAGACCATCGACAGACCGTCGGACATGACGTCCGTCAGCGCCACCGCGAGCAACTCGCCTTCGCCTTTGTGGCTGATGAAGGAATCCGGTCCCCGGCGGCGATACTCGATGATCTGCGTGTTGACATGCGTATCCTCCACCATCATCGCATAGTCGAGGACCGTCATGTCGGACATGCCGCCCTTGCGGTGGCGGGCGTCGAGATAATGGCGGAAGAGCGAATATTGTTCGGTCGAGGGCTCGGCCCGGTGGCTGTAACCGATCAGATCGGCATTGCGCTTCCATATCCGCTTCATCGAGCGGTTCATCCCGAACTCGCCCGCCAAGATGCGCACCGATACGCAGGCGCGGCAGGTCTCGCAGGCAGGCCGGTAGGCGATGTTCTGCGAGCGACGAAAGCCGCCCTGCGTCAGAAGATCGTTGAGTTCGTTCGCCTTGTCACCGACGAGATGCGTGAACACCTTCCGCTCGAACTGACCTTCGAGATAAGGACAAGTCGAAGGGGCGGTCAGAAAGAACTGCGGCGACTGTTGCGGTTGGTGAGTCATTCAATATCCGGTACACGCAAAGGTAATCTCAGCATGGACCCGTCTTGGAAAACGTCAATAGAAATCAATCTGTCATGCTTTCGGATGGCGGAAAATTGAACATTCCCGCCATCCCTAAGGGGATGTCAGGGATCGGTGCGCACCACAACCGTGCCCAGAAGCAGGTCATGCAGGGTTCTCTTGCGGTCGAGAAAGAGTGTCGCCAGCAGAATCAGCGGCGTCAAAATCACATTGCCGGCCCAGAACAGAACCGTATGGACGATCGCCAGCATGCTGTCGACAGGCTGCCCGTCGAGCCGTTCGAGCTTGACCCCCATCATCTGCATGCCCTTCGTCGCCTGGCGTGAACCGCCCAGCGTCATAGCGACATAGCCGAGCGCCACGACCGGCGCCATGATGCCATAGAGCGTCCAGCCGAGCCCAAGCGTCGCAACGCCCAGGATGGCGATGATGATGGCCACGGGAATGCAAAGCAGACCGACCAGCAGATAGTCGATCAGGAATGCGAATATCCGGCGCGTCCGCACACCTCTGTAGAGACGGCGGTCATCAAGGCGCGACGGGACGATCTCGCCGTTCAATACATTATCAGTCATCTCAGTTTCCCGGGTAACGGGCTCCTCTAACCGGCTTGAAACGATCCGGCGAACCGAAAATGGGAAATGGTGACGGCTTTTTCAAGAAAGCGCGCGGCAACACGGCCTTTTCATGGTTAAATCCCGCGCGCGAGCCTTTCGGCGACGTCGACGGCAAAATAGGTCAATATGCCGTCGCAGCCGGCGCGCTTGAAGGCGAGGAGGGTTTCCATCATCACCCGCTCCTCGTCGATCCAGCCATTGGCGCCCGCGGCCTTGATCATCGAGTATTCGCCCGAGACCTGATAGGCGTAGGTCGGCATGGCGAAAGTGTCTTTCAGGCGGCGGGCGATATCGAGATAGGGCAGGCCCGGCTTGACCATGATCATGTCCGCGCCCTCGGCCAGATCCTGTTCCGCCTCGCGGATCGCCTCGTCGCTGTTCGCCGGATCGATGTAATAGGTCTTCTTGTCGCCCTGTAAGAGCCCCGACGTGCCGATTGCCTCGCGATAGGGGCCGTAGAAGGCGGAGGAGAATTTCGTCGCATAGGACATGATGGCGACGTCGTTGAATCCGTTACGGTCGAGCGCCTCGCGGATCGCGCCGATCCGCCCGTCCATCATATCCGAAGGCGCGATGATGTCTGCGCCCGCCTCGGCCTGCGCCAGCGCGCCGCGCACGACCATCTCCACTGATTCATCGTTGACGATGATGCCGTCGCGCAGAATGCCGTCATGGCCGTGGCTCGTGAACGGGTCGAGCGCCGCATCGGTGATGATGCCGATCTCGGGCACTTCTTTCTTGATGGCGCGCACGGCGCGATTGATGAGATTGTCCGGGTTCGCGACATGGGATCCGGTCACATCGCGGAATTCCAGATCCTCGTGAGGGAAGGGCGCGATGGCCGGGATGCCTAGCTTCGCCGCTCTTTCTGCCTGCCGCACCGCCATATCCACCGAAAACCGCTGGACGCCGGGCATGGCCTCGACCGGTTCGCTGTGGTTGCTTCCCCCGCAAAGGAAGATCGGCCAGATAAGGTCGTCGACGGTCAGGCGATGTTCCTGCACCAGCCGGCGCGACCAGTCCGCCTTGCGCATTCGGCGCAGCCGGCGGCCCTGGGTGATCTCGTCCACGCTGCGGTTTCCACCGGTCTGCCGCATTTGGGAAAAGGCTTTGTTCATTTTCGTCTCCCTTCCGGGGCGTAGATGGGCTTGCAATGCCTGGATAGACAAAAGGCTTAGATAGGAATGTGACAGGGGTTTATCACGGGAAGAGAGATGAAACCAAGCCGAATGCCATGTGCGGCATTGACGCGGAGGCTTTCCCTTTCTACCCCTTTCTTTAAACGGGAGTCGGACGTGGAAGTGGATTTTGGCGGACAAGGCGAGATAGCATTCGAGCGGCGGGGATATGCGGGGCTCGTCCGCCTGACGCGACCGGCCTCGCTCAACGCGCTGACGCACGGCATGATAAAAGCGCTCAGGCGTGCGCTCATCGCATGGGAAGCCGATCCGCAGGTGGCCTGCGTCATCGTCGAGGGCGAGGGAAGGGCCTTCTGTGCCGGGGGAGATGTGGTTGCTGCCTTTAATGCCGGCCGCAACGGCAGTCCGCCTTATGAATTCTTCTCCGACGAATACCGGCTCAATGCCCATATCGACCGCTATTCCAAGCCTTATATCGCCTTTCTCGATGGCATCGTCATGGGCGGCGGCGCCGGTATCTCCGTGCACGGATCGCATCGCGTCGTGACGGAAAACACCCTTTTCGCGATGCCAGAGGTTGGAATAGGTTTTTTTCCTGATGTCGGCGGCAGCGCCTTCCTGCCGCATCTCCCCGGTCATTTCGGCGCCTATCTCGCCCTGACCGGCAACAGGATACGCCAGGGCGACTGCCTGGGCAGCGGTATCGCCACCCACGCCATTCCCGCGGCGGAGATTCAGCGCATCCGCTCCAGGCTCGTCGATACGGGCGATGTCGAGGCGACTTTCGCCAATATGGCAGATATGCCCGGGCCGGATTTCGAGACAGGCGCACAGACGAGAGAACTGATCGCGCAAAGCTTTTGCGAGCTGACGCTTGAAGCCTGTATTGCAGCCCTTTCAAAAAAGGCTCAAGCCGGCAGCGAAACAGCGCAAGACATCCTGGCCATTCTGGAAAGCCGGTCGCCAACCAGCCTTCACGTCACGTTCCGGCAGATCGCCGAGGGCAGGGCGCTCAAAATGGATGATTGCATGAGAATGGAATACCGCATTCTCAACCGCATGCTTGAAGGCCATGATTTCTACGAGGGCGTGCGCGTCGCGCTGATCGACAAAGGCAGCACGCCGCAATGGAAGCCGGCGCGGCATGAGGAAATCGCGCCCGGTGATATCGACGCTTATTTCGCGCCGCTCCCGCAAGGGAACCCACAAGGGGACCCAAAAGGGGAATTGACGCTGCCATGATGGAAGAGCAGTTGCGTCAGCGCATCGAGCCGTCACTTGCCGAATTGGCTTTCATCTGGTTCGTGCGGCTTCTGGCAATCTATTGCCTCGCGCTGGGTGTCGCCTACTGGATAAGACTGATCGGCCTGCATCAGGGCCTGCTCTGGCGTTTCGATCTGATGCCGTGGCAATGGCAGACGGCGGCGGTTTCGCTGGCGGTGCTTTTTCCCGTGGCGGCAACGGGCCTTTGGATGCGGGCGCCATGGGGCCCCGTGATCTGGTTTGTCGCGGCTGCGATCGAGACGTCGATGTATACGGTTTTCGAACGCATCTTTTCCGGCAATCCAATGGTCGGCATTACCAATGTCCTGATCCTGCTTCTCTATATCGCCTTCCGCGTGGTGATCTTCTTTCAGAAGCGCCAGCGTCGAAAGAGCTGATTTCCCGGGCGATGGGCGGGGCGAAGCAATGAAGTAAGCGATTGTTAAGCCTAGAATTGCTTCTTCTTTGGTAAGCTACTGTTAAGTCTGTGTTTTAATTCGAATTTTATGCGTGCCGGATATTGTCCCTCTCAACGGTGAGAAAAAAACACCGACACAACAGAGAGGCTAAAGGCAATGAACAACACCCAGCGCAAGACGGGCGCCGAAGCGCGCCTGCCCAAAGAAGAAACCGCTCTCCGCACGCTTTATCTCGAAGCATTGCAGCTTGTGGAGCGCCTGCACCGCCGTCTGCTCGACGTGGTCAAGGACGAGTTCGACCGCAATGGTCGAAGCGATATCAATGCCGTTCAGGCGCTGTTGCTGTTCAATATCGGCAATGCCGAACTGACGGCCGGCGAACTGCGCAGCCGCGGCTATTATCTCGGCTCGAACGTCTCCTACAACCTGAAGAAGCTTGTCGACATGGGCTTCATCCATCACCAGCGCTCCCGCATCGACCGTCGTTCGGTGCGCGTCAGCCTGACCCCCAAGGGCTCCGAGGTGGCGGAACTGGTTGCCGGTCTCTATGAGCGCCACATCTCCTCGATCGAGCAGGTCGGCGGTATTCGCGCCGAAGAGTTCCAGAACATGAACAAGTCGCTGCAGCGCCTCGACCGCTTCTGGAACGACACGATCGCCTATCGGATGTGATCGTTTCGGCCCATGCCGGGATCCTTAGGACGGCGCCTCGGTATAGCCCGCAGACGTTGCAGAAATGTCACGCGCACAAAAGTCCGGCATGCTCGCCGGGCTTTTTGCTTTCATCGAGCCGCTTTGGTCTTTTCAGCGCATGTTGCGACATGATTAAGCCATAAACGCGGGCATATGCGAAGAAGAGGAACGCGGAAGTTTCCGCGCCAGTTTCCAAGGGGAACAGTTCCTGCGCCAATGCGTTCCTGGCCACAAATGGCCTGGAGAGGAACGCCGGTAAGCAGTTGCCAATTATTAACGTTACCCTTGGTATTTTGCGGCCATATTCCGTCCTGACCGACGGCTTGGAGAACTTTGCACACGATGAGCAATTCAGGGAAATCGCCGATGAAGAATCTGCGGAAGAATCTCGAATCTTCCAAATTGGATCGCCGCCTGTTCCTGCGGGGCGCGGCAACCGCCGGATTATCGGTATTCGCCACCCACGCCTTCGCCCAGCCTATCATCAATGACGTTCTGGCTGCGCCGCGGCGCGGCAATTGGGACGATCAGTTCGACGCCCGCGCCTCGGGTGCCGAAAAGGTGGCGTCGAACCAGCCGATCATGAGCCCGGCCACGGTTTCTTATGTGCAGAACGCCATCGGATATTACAGCAATATCGTTGGTCAAGGTGGCTGGCCGCAGGTTCCGGGTAACGCGAAGCTTCAGCTCGGCGTGGTCGATCCGGCAGTATCCGTCCTGCGCAAGCGGTTGATGATCGCAGGCGATCTTTCTGAAAGCGCGGGACTTTCCAACGCGTTCGATACCTATGTCGATGCGGCGGTCAAGCGCTTCCAGAGCCGACATGGCCTCCCGGCCGATGGCGTGATGGGCCAGTTCAGCTATGCGGCGATGAATGTCAGCGCCGATGTCCGGCTTGGCCAGCTCCAGACGAATTTGCAGCGTCTCAGCGAACTCGCCAACAATGTTGCCGAGCCGCGCTTCGTCATGGTCAATATCCCCGCCGCGCAGATCGAAGCGGCGGAGAATGGGCGGGTCATGCAGCGCCACACTGCGGTTGTCGGCAAGATCGACCGGCAGACCCCCATCCTCGTTTCCAAGATTCATGAGGTTATCCTCAATCCCTACTGGACCGCGCCGAAGTCGATCATCCAGAAGGACATCATTCCGCTGATGCGCAAGGATCCGACCTATCTCACGCGCAACAAGATCCGCCTCTATAATGGGCAGGGCCAGGAAGTTGCGCCGGAAATGATCGACTGGAGCACTGATGAGGCCGTGAACCTGATGTTCCGTCAGGATCCGGGCAAGATCAACGCCATGTCCTCGACCAAGATCAATTTCCATAATTCCCATGCGGTCTATATGCACGATACGCCGCAGAAGACCCTGTTCAACAACCTCATGCGCTTCGACTCCTCCGGTTGCGTCCGCGTCCAGAACGTGCGCGATCTCGATGTCTGGCTGTTGAAGAACACGCCTGGCTGGGATCGCCAGACGATCGAGGCGACGATCAAGTCGGGCGTCAACACCCCGATCCAGGTTGCCGATCCGGTTCCGGTGCATTTCATCTATGTCACGGCCTGGTCGACCGGCGATGGCGTCGTGCATTTCCGCGACGACATTTACCAGCGCGACGGCGCCTCCGAACTGGCGTTGGGCACCAATACCTGAGCGTCACGCGCGCACATGTGAATGAAAGGGTCGCCATGGGGCGGCCTTTTTTTCGTTTATGACGGTTTTCAACCATTGCTTTTCGCGACCCGGCCATTGGCCTTGGTCAGCGAAATATGATAATGCGCCGTCATACTTTGACCTTTGACCGGCATCGACCTTTTGACCGGCAACCCGGAGGGATAGCTACCATGTCGCAGGCGAACGCTGCCTCAGCGCAGGCATTTTCGGAAACATTCTTCAACGCCAGCCTTGAGGAAACCGATGTCGAACTGTTCGGCGCGATCCGTAACGAACTTGGCCGCCAGCGGCATGAGATCGAGCTGATCGCTTCGGAAAACATCGTTTCCCGCGCCGTTCTCGAGGCGCAGGGCTCGGTAATGACCAACAAATATGCCGAAGGCTACCCGGGCAAGCGCTATTATGGCGGCTGCCAGTTCGTCGATGTGGCAGAGGAACTGGCCATCGAGCGGGCCAAGAAGCTGTTCGGCGCGGAATTCGTCAACGTGCAGCCGAACTCCGGCAGCCAGATGAATCAGGCCGTGTTCCTGGCCCTGCTGCAGCCGGGCGACACCTTCATGGGCCTCGATTTGAATTCCGGCGGCCATCTGACGCACGGTTCCCCGGTCAACATGTCGGGCAAATGGTTCAACGTCGTTTCCTACGGCGTGCGTAAAGATGACAATCTGCTCGACATGGACGAGGTCGAGCGCCTCGCCAACGAGCACAAGCCGAAGCTCATCATCGCCGGCGGCACGGCCTATTCCCGTTTCTGGGACTGGCAGCGCTTCCGCCAGATCGCCGATTCGGTCGGCGCATATCTCATGGTCGACATGGCGCATATCGCCGGTCTCGTCGCCGGCGGCGTCCATCCTTCGCCGGTCCCTCATGCCCATGTGGTCACAACGACCACCCACAAATCGCTGCGCGGCCCGCGCGGCGGCATGATCCTCGCCAATGATGCCGAGATCGCCAAGAAGATCAATTCAGCCGTATTCCCAGGCCTCCAGGGCGGTCCGCTGATGCATGTCATCGCGGCAAAGGCTGTGGCCTTCGGCGAGGCGCTTCGCCCGGAATTCAAGACCTATGCCCGTAATGTCGTGGAAAACGCCCGCGCTCTGGCTGAAGTCCTGAAGCAGAACGGCCTCGACATTGTCTCCGGCGGCACGGACAACCATCTCATGCTGGTCGATTTGCGCCCGAAGAACGCCACCGGCAAGCGGGCGGAAGCCGCCCTTGGCCGCGCCAACATCACCTGCAACAAGAACGGCATTCCCTTCGATCCGGAAAAGCCTTTCGTCACGTCAGGCGTCCGCCTCGGCACGCCCGCCGGCACGACGCGCGGCTTCGGCATCGCCGAGTTCCAGGAGATCGGCAATCTGATTTCGGAAGTGCTCGACGGGCTGAAGGTGGCCAATTCAGACGAGGGTAATGCCGCCGTGGAGAAGGCCGTGAAGGACAAGGTCGTGGCGCTCACCTCTCGCTTCCCGCTCTATCCCTACCTCGGCTGATACGCGGCAGTGCATATGGGAACTGATCAGTTCCCATATGGGGCTGATATGACCTAATCTGCCATCAAGAATCACGGCGGAAGAAGTTCATGCGTTGCCCATATTGCCAATCGGAAGACACACAGGTGAAGGATTCCCGCCCCGCGGAAGACGGGGCGGTGATCCGCAGGCGCAGGGTCTGCTCGGTTTGCGGCGGGCGCTTCACCACATTTGAGCGCGTTCAGTTGCGCGAATTGCTGGTGGCCAAGAAGAGCGGCCGTCGCGTTCCCTTCGACCGCGACAAGCTGATGCGCTCGGTCGAGGTGGCGCTGCGCAAGCGCCAGGTCGATCCCGAACGCGTCGAGCGCGCTATCTCGGGCATTGTCCGCCAACTGGAGAGCTCCGGCGAGGCGGAGGTGGAGTCCGAGGAGATCGGCCGCCTTGTCATGGATGCGCTGAAAGGCATCGATGACATCGCCTATATCCGCTTTGCTTCCGTATACCGCAATTTCCGCGAGGCGAGCGATTTCCACAATGTCATCGACGAATTGACCGTCAGGGACAAGCTGCCCGACGGTTTCGCGGACGATTAAACCCATGTCGGATCAGTCAATGCCGGGGGCTTCCTCAGCAATCAGCGCAGACGATCTGCGGTTCATGGCCGCCGCCATCCGCTTTTCCCGCAGGCATCTCGGCCTGACCGGCACGAATCCGTCGGTTGCCACGCTGATCGTGCGCGACGATGGCGACGGGCCTGTCATCGTCGGGCGCGGCGTCACGGCGATCGGCGGCAGACCGCATGCCGAACCTCAGGCGATTGCCGAGGCGGGCGAAAAGGCGAGGGGCGCTACGGCCTATGTGACGCTGGAGCCCTGCGCTCATCACGGCCGCACGCCGCCCTGCGCCCATGCGCTGGTCACGGCGGGCGTGGCGCGTGTCGTCGCCGCCGCGACTGACCCGGATGACCGGGTTTCCGGAAAGGGATACGCCATATTGCGCGAGGCCGGCATTGAGGTGGTCGAAGGCGTTCTGGCCGAAAAGGCCGCCGACCTGATGGCGGGTTACTTGATTCGTTCGTGCAGGAAGCGCCCGGAAGTGACTCTGAAGCTTGCGGTTTCCGCTGACGGCATGATCGGCCGCAAGGGCGAAGGACAGGTGCCGATCACCGGTCCGGTGTCGCGGGCGCAGGTGCATCTGATGCGGGCCGAAGCCGATGCAATCCTTGTCGGGATCGGCACGGCGTTGGCCGACGATCCGATGCTGACCTGCCGCCTGCCGGGGCTTGAACACCGCTCGCCGATCCGTATCGTGCTCGACAGCGATCTGCGCCTGCCGCTTTCCTCCGCGCTGGTGCTCTCCGCATCCGCCGTTCCCCTGTGGATCGCCTGCGGCGCCGACGCCGATCCCCGCAAGAAGCAGGCGCTGATCGATGCCGGTTGCCGTATCCTGGCGACGGAGAGCATCAATGGCCGCATCGCCCTGCCGGAGTTGCTGGAGGATCTGGCCGCGCAGGGCATCGCGACCGTCATGGTAGAGGGCGGCGCGAAAACCGCTGAATATTTCCTGGGCGAGGGGCTGGTCGATCGCATTGCGCTTTTCGAAAGTGCCGATGCGATCGGTACGGAGCAGGGGCTTGCCATGCCCGATGTTCACTCCCATATCGGCGGTTTCAGACCGTCCCGCGAAGCGCATTTCAGCGCCGATCGTTTCACCGAATTCATGAGGAAGCCCTGATGTTCACAGGTATCATTACGGATGTCGGCAAGGTCGATCGGATCAAGCCGCTGAATGAAGGCATCCTGCTGCGGGTCGAGACGGACTACGACCCTGACACGATCGAGCTCGGCGCGTCGATTTCGTGCTCCGGCGTCTGCCTGACCGTTGTGGGGCTTCCCGAAAAAGGCTCCAACACCAAATGGTTCGAAGTCGAGGCATGGGAAGAGGCGCTGCGCCTGACTACGATCGGTGGGTGGAAAACGGGAACGCCCATCAATCTCGAACGGTCCCTGAAGCTCGGCGACGAAATGGGCGGGCATCTGGTCTCGGGCCATGTCGATGGGCAGGCGGAGATCGTCGAGCGCAGGCAGGAGGGCGACGCCGTCCGCTTCAGGCTGCGCGCGCCGGACGCATTGGCTCCCTTCATCGCGCAGAAAGGCTCCGTCGCCCTGGATGGGACCTCGCTGACCGTCAATGGTGTCGATGGCAATGAATTCGACGTGCTTTTGATCCGCCATTCGCTGGAAGTCACCACTTGGGGTATGCGCAAGGAGGGCGATCGCGTGAATATCGAGATCGATCAGCTCGCGCGATACGCTGCGCGGCTTGTGCAATATCCGAAACAGGCATGATCCCGAAAAGTTGCAGACTTTTCGGATAAGATCATGCGATAAGCAAAATCCTGGGCATCATCCCGAACCGAAGCTCAGCGCCAACAACCGGCTGCAGGCTTTTCGGATGCGATCATGCGGTTAAAAGAAGACTGGGGCCGGATGCATGATTGAAATTGATGGCATCCTGCTTTAGAGCCATTGCCGAACGGCGGCCTTCGATTTTCCGCCAGCTTTCAGCGTCGACTGCAAGGCGGTCCGCATACCTGTCATGGAGCTTTTAATGGCCAAGAAAAAGGCGCGCGCGCCGCATCTGCTTATTGTCGAGGCGCGATTTTACGACGACCTCGCCGACGCGCTCCTCAACGGCGCCAAGCTGGTACTCGACGAGGCCGGCGCGACCTACGATGTGGTGACCGTGCCCGGTGCGCTGGAGGTACCTGCCGTCATTTCCTTCTCACTCGATGGCGCCGGGGGAGGTGGGGCCGAGTATGACGGCTATGTCGCCCTCGGCTGCGTCATTCGCGGCGAAACCTATCATTTCGACATCGTGGCCCATGAATCCTCCCGTGCCCTGATGGATCTCGCCATCGAGGAGGGCCTTGCCATCGGCAACGGCATCCTGACTGTCGAGAACGAGGAGCAGGCTTGGGTCCGGGCCCGGCGAGAGGACAAGGACAAGGGTGGTTTCGCCGCCCGCACCGCGCTGACGATGATCGATCTGCGCAAGAAACTGGGAGCCTGACCGATGGCTTCTTCTATTGAAGGACGGCCCTCTGACGCCCCCCGCCCGGCCAACAAGCGCGGCGCTGCCCGCCTGGCAGCCGTACAGGCGCTCTATCAGATGGACGTCGCCGGAACCGGCGTGCTCGAAGTCGTCGCCGAATATGAATCCTTCCGTCTCGGCAAGGAGGTCGATGGCGCGCAATATCTCGAAGCCGACCCGCAATGGTTTCGCGCCATCTTGTCCGGGGTTGTGGCCGACCAGCTGACGCTCGATCCCATGATCCGCGAAGCGCTGACCGAGGACTGGCCGCTGTCGCGGCTGGATTCGACGCTGCGTGCCATCCTGCGTGCGGGTAGCTGGGAGTTGAAGGACCGCAAGGACGTTCCGACTGCCGTCATCGTTTCGGAATATGTCGATATCGCCAAGGCTTTCTACACTGAGGATGAGCCCAAGCTGGTGAATGCCGTCCTCGACCGTCTCGCCTTCAAAATTCGCGGCGAGAGCCGCGGCGCGAAGGGCGCGTGAGCGGGGCGGCGCTAGCCGAAGCGAAACGAACCGCCCTCATCCTGGCGGCGGCGCAGTCCATTGTCGGCAGCGCCCCGCCCATCGCGATCTCCATGGGTGGGCTCGCGGGCTATTATCTCCTGGACCTCGACAAATCGCTGGCAACCGCTCCCGTGACCGGTTTCACTCTCGGTACGGCGCTCGCCATGCTTCCCGCCGCAGCCCTCATGCGGCTTGTCGGCCGGCGCAACGGTTTCATGTCCGGAGCCGGCATTACCGCGCTTGGCGGTCTCGTTGCCGCGTTTGCGCTGTTTGACAGCAATTTCTGGCTGTTTGCGGCCGGTCTTCTGCTGATCGGCGCCGGAAGCGCCTTCGTCCAGCAATATCGCTTCGCGGCAACCGACAACGCGCCGCTTTCCTTCAAGCCCAAGGCGATCTCCTGGGTGCTGACGGGGGGCGTCTTCGCCGCCATCATCGGCCCGACCGCGGTGATCTATACGCGCGAGCTTTTCACCCCGATCATGTTTGCGGGCTCGTTCCTGGCGGTCGCCGTCATGGGCGTGCTGGGCATGGGAATCCTTTCCCTGCTGCGCCTGAAAAATCACGTCACGGCGGCGGTGGAGGACGATACCCTGCCGGCGCGGCCGCTTCGTGCCATTATCTCCCAGCCTCGCTTTGTCGTGGCGCTGCTCTGCGCCATCGTCTCTTACGCCCTGATGAGCTTCGTCATGACCGGTGCGCCGCTTGCCATGGTCGGCTGCGGGTTTTCGGCCGACGAGGCCACGCTCGGCATCCAGTGGCATGTCCTCGCCATGTTCGGACCGAGTTTCTTCACAGGACGCCTCATCGCCCGCTTCGGCAAGGAGACGATCGTCGCAACCGGGCTCCTCCTGCTGCTCGCCTGCGCCGCGGTCGCTCTGTCCGGCCTGGAGCTGTGGAATTTCTGGCTGGCGCTGATCCTGCTCGGCATCGGCTGGAACTTCGGCTTCATCGGCGCGACAACGATGGTGACGGATACCTACCGCCGCTCGGAAAAGGGAAAGGTCGAGGGATTGCACGACTTCCTGCTGTTCGGAACGGTAGCCTTCGCCTCCCTGATGTCGGGCAAGACGTTGACGGCATTCGGCTGGGATGCGCTGAACTGGATTGTCTTCCCCGTGGCCGGTGCCTGCCTTTTGGCATTGCTGGCGCTCTTCGCTTATGAGAGACGTCAGATCTCGCTTCCTGCGGAGTGATTGCTGGCAGCAGCAAGCGCATATCGGCCGGTCATCTTCGCCCAATAACTATATCTTGACGTTTGCGACGCTGTTTCGCATCCTCTCCACCGTGCGGCGGAGGGGGTATCTTCATGCTGTACTGAAACATAGGCCCAGGGAGGAGCTTTGGGCCAAAATAAATGGGAGTTGGCATGGCAGTTCTTCTTCTCGTCATTGCCTGCGGTTTGCTTGCGGTCCTCTATGCGGTCTGGGCAACGCGATCGGTGCTTTCAGCCGATCAGGGCAATGCTCGCATGCAGGAAATCGCAGGCGCCATCCGTGAGGGTGCGCAGGCCTATCTTACCCGGCAATATACGACTATCGCCCTCGTAGGCGTCGTCGTCTTCATCGCCGTCTGGCTTCTTCTGTCGTCTACGGCGGCCATCGGCTTTCTCATAGGCGCTGTTCTGTCGGGGCTGACCGGCTTCATCGGCATGCATGTCTCGGTGCGCGCCAATGTCCGAACTGCCCAGGCCGCGTCCCGCAGTCTGGCGGACGGGCTGGAAATCGCGTTCAAATCCGGCGCCATCACCGGTCTTCTGGTTGCCGGCCTGGCGCTTCTGGGCGTCTCTGTCTATTATCTCGTTCTGACCGAATGGCTTGGCCATGCGCCGGCCGACCGCACCGTCATCGATGCGCTGGTTTCGCTTGGCTTCGGCGCCTCGCTCATCTCGATCTTCGCGCGTCTCGGCGGCGGCATCTTTACCAAGGGCGCGGATGTCGGCGGCGATCTCGTCGGCAAGGTCGAGGCGGGCATTCCCGAGGATGATCCTCGCAACCCGGCCACGATCGCCGACAATGTCGGCGACAATGTCGGCGATTGCGCGGGCATGGCAGCAGATCTGTTTGAAACCTATGCCGTAACCGTCGTCGCCACCATGGTGCTCGCGGCGATCTTCTTCGGCGGCAGCGCTTCGCTTGCGACGATCATGGTCTACCCCCTGGCGATCTGCGGCGCCTGCATCATCACATCCATCGCCGGCACGTTCTTCGTCAAGCTTGGCGCCAATGGCTCGATCATGGGCGCTCTTTACAAGGGTCTGATCTTGACAGGCCTTCTGTCGATCGTCGGCCTGGCGCTCGCCACGTCGTTCACCATCGGCTGGGGCGAGATCGGAACGGTGGCGGGTATGGCGATCACCGGCGCCAATCTCTTCATATGCGGGCTGATCGGCCTTGTAGTAACTGGATTGATCGTCGTCATCACCGAATATTACACCGGGACCAACAAGCGCCCGGTCAACTCGATCGCCCAGGCATCGGTGACCGGCCATGGCACCAACGTCATCCAGGGGCTGGCCGTGTCGCTCGAATCCACGGCGCTTCCCGCCCTGGTCATCATCGGCGGCATCATCTCCACCTATCAGCTTGCCGGCCTGTTCGGGACCGGCATCGCCGTGACCGCCATGCTGGGTATCGCCGGCATGATCGTCGCGCTCGACGCCTTCGGCCCCGTGACCGACAATGCGGGCGGCATCGCGGAGATGGCGGGTCTCGATCCGGAAGTGCGCAAGTCGACTGACGCGCTCGATGCCGTCGGCAATACCACCAAGGCCGTTACCAAGGGCTATGCCATTGGCTCGGCCGGGCTGGGCGCGCTGGTGCTTTTCGCGGCCTATTCCAACGATCTGGCCTATTTCGCCGCCAATGGTGCGACATATCCATATTTCGCCGACATGGGCCCTGTTTCGTTCGATCTCTCCAACCCCTATGTGGTGGCCGGACTGATCTTCGGCGGCATGATCCCTTATCTCTTCGGCGGCATGGCCATGACGGCGGTGGGAAGAGCAGGCGCGGCCGTGGTGCAGGAGGTTCGCCGCCAGTTCCGCGAAAAGCCCGGGATCATGACCGGCAAGGACCGGCCTGATTATGCCCGGGCGGTCGATCTCCTGACCAAGGCTGCCATCCGGGAAATGATCATTCCGTCGCTGCTGCCGGTGCTTGCGCCGATCGTGGTCTATTTCGGCGTGCTGTTGATTTCCGGTTCCAAGGCGTCCGCCTTCGCCGCACTTGGCGCATCGCTTCTCGGCGTCATCGTCAACGGCCTTTTCGTGGCAATTTCGATGACGTCGGGCGGCGGCGCATGGGACAATGCCAAGAAAAGCTTCGAGGACGGGTTCGTCGATGCCGACGGGATAAAGCACCTGAAGGGCTCCGAAGCGCACAAGGCTTCTGTCACCGGCGATACCGTGGGCGATCCCTACAAGGATACGGCTGGCCCGGCGGTCAATCCGGCGATCAAGATCACCAATATCGTGGCCTTGCTGCTCCTGGCGGTGCTGGCGCATTCATGAGAATTTGAACACGGCTCATAAAGAAACCCGCGGAAGTGATTCCGCGGGTTTTGTTTTTCTGACTTGCGAAAGCGGGCAGGGCCGGGTCAGCGTCCGGTCGTTGGCAGCGAAGGTGCCTTGCCCGCGCCGGCCAGGAGATTGCCGAGGAAGGACTGGTCCTTGCCTCCGGTAGGCGTTGTGCGTGAGATGAAATCGAAGACCTTGCCGTCCTGCAGCCCGTATTGCGCGATTTGCGCGACTTTGCCGTCCTTGTCGAAATAGATGGCAAGGATGCGCCGGTCGATCGTCTTCGGCTTCATGAACTGGGCAGCCCGATAGCGCTTCTCTGAAATATAGTAGAAGACTTCATTGTCGAACGTCGCCGTGGTCGATGGCGTGCCGAGCGAGAGGAGCACCTGCTCGCGGCTCGACCCGACAGGAACAGAATCGAGCGCCTGCTGATCCAGTACATAGCCCTGGGTCAGCGTTTCGGCGGGGTTGAGCGATGCCGCGGTGTTGCATCCGGTCAAACCAGCTGAAAAGAGAATGGTGGTCCCGACAAGAATGGCTTCTCTTGTCCGAATACCCTTGAAAATCCGCTGCAACAACGACATCTCCATTTTCATTACCCAATCTGGCACTTTCGCCATCGGGAGAACTTCGGTAAACCACCTTGCTTCTGGATGCAACAAGCACGGTTCACCACTGATGATTCTCAATCTTTTCAGCCGCAAGTCGAAGGCGAATGAGGCAATTACCCTTGCCGTCTATGACGCGATCGTGGCGGCGGCGCGGCAAACGCGGTTCTATGCACAGTTTCATGTGCCGGATACGCCACTTGGCCGCTATGAAATGCTGTCGCTCCACGTGTTCCTCGTCATGCATCGGCTGAAAGGCGACAATGCAGCGCTTAGCGCCATCAGCCAGGAGATTGCCGACGAGTTCTTCCGCGATGTCGATCATTCCCTGCGCGAACTGGGCATCGGCGATCAGGGCGTGCCGAAGCGCATGAAGAAGCTTGCGCGCATGTTTTACGGGCGCGTCGGCGCCTATGAGGCGGCGTTCGCCGAGAATGATCGCGAGGCGTTCGCGGCGGCGTTGACACGCAATGTCCGCCCGGATCTGGAATTCTGGCCGGGCGCAGCACCCCTTGCCGCCTATGCTTTCCAGGCAAGGGAAGCGCTGCAGGGGCAGCCTGACGAGGAATTGGCGCGTGGCAGGATCGGTTTTCCCGATGCCGGGGAATTGGCATTTCCTGAAGTGGCCTGAAAGAAAGCCTGAAAGAAAGATCGAGAAAGAATATTCGAATGAACGATAGCCCCGCCCTGAAATTCCCGGTTTCCGTGAACAATCTGCCGCAAAAGGGCATAATTGTAACCATCAAGGCGGATGAGCGGGAGCGCGGAGCGCTCGCCAGGGATCATGGCCTGGAAGCGGTGAAGTTTTTCGCGGCTGAGTTCCACGTATTGCCCTGGAAGAAGCAGGGTGTGAAGGTGCAGGGCCGGATTGATGCCGATATCGTCCAGTCCTGTATCGCCACCCTTGAGCCCCTCGATGCCAGGATCGCCGAAAAGGTAGATACAGTGTTTGTGCCGGAGGATTCGAAGCTTGCCCGCATTCGTCTGGACGAAAGCGGCGAAATGCTGATTGACGCGGAAGGACCGGATATGCCGGAAACCTTCTCCGGTGACCACATCGATATCGGTGCCGTGGCAGAGGAATTTTTCGATCTCGCCATCGATCCCTATCCCCGCAAACCGGGTCTTCCCGAACAGATACTGCCTCAGGAAACCGTGACACCGGACGTTGAAAAGCCGGTTTCACCCTTCGCCAAACTTTCCCATTGGAAGAAAAAGCCGTGATATTCGGCTTTGCAGCATTGAAATTCCGGTTGTTTGTGATCGCAAAAGCGCTATTTTCGCCGCACTTGCAAAGGCACCGGGACAGGATAACAGAGTGATCAGAATTTCGATCGACGCGATGGGAGGCGATTTCGGCCCAGAGACCGTCCTCGCCGGCGCGGCAATAGCGCTTGAGCGCCACCCGGATATACGCTTCGTCATCTATGGCCTCGCGGAACAGGTCGAACCTGTTCTGGCGCGTCATCCCAAGCTCCAGGCTGCGTCCACATTTCACGCCAGCGAGATCGCCATCCGCATGGACGAGAAGCCGAGCCAGGCCCTGCGCAACGGTCGCGGCAAATCCTCCATGTGGCAGGCGATCGAGGCGGTGAGGGACGGCGCGGCTGATGTCTGCGTTTCCGCCGGCAATACCGGCGCGCTGATGGCGATGTCGAAATTCTGCCTGCGCATGATGGCCAATGTCGAGCGCCCGGCAATCGCGGCGATCTGGCCGACATTGCGCGGCGAGAGCATCGTGCTCGACGTCGGTGCGACCATCGGCGCCAATGCGCAGCAACTTGTCGACTATTCCGTCATGGGAGCGGGCATGGCCCGCGCCCTGTTTGAGATCAAGCGCCCCACCGTCGGCCTGCTGAATGTCGGCGTCGAGGAGGTCAAAGGCCTCGACGAGATCAGGGAGGCCGGACAGATACTGCGCGATGTCCCGCTTGCCGGCCTTGAATATTCGGGGTTCGTCGAGGGCAACGATATCGGCAAAGGCACCGTCGATGTCGTGGTGACCGAGGGTTTCTCGGGTAATATCGCGCTGAAGACCGCTGAAGGCACGGCACGGCAGATGGCGGATCTTCTACGCGCCGCTATGAGCCGGACCTTGATGGCGAAGATCGGCTATCTCTTCGCCAAGGGCGCATTCGACCGGGTGCGCGAGAAGATGGATCCGCGCAAGGTCAATGGCGGCGTGTTCCTCGGATTGAACGGCGTTGTCATCAAAAGCCATGGCGGGGCCGATGCGGAAGGCTTCGCCGCCGCGCTGGAAGTCGCCTATGACATGGTGCGCAACGAGCTTTTGAAGAAAATCTCCGCTGATCTGAGCCAATTTCACGAAAGCCGCCCTCTTGCCGCCACGGTTGAGGGCGACGCCGAGATCGAAGATCAGCAATAACGCCATAGTCTCCAGCTTTCGTGCAGGTCCGGTTTAAGCGGGCTTTGTATATGACAGGAAAACAAGCATGATCAGATCCATCGTTCGAGGCGTTGGCGCGGCAACCCCCGCCCGCATCATGAAGAACGCCGATTTCGAAGGCATTGTCGAGACTTCGGACGAATGGATCGTCCAGCGCACCGGCATCAGGCAGCGCCATATCGCGGGCGACGGCGAGACCACGGTTTCGCTCGGTACCGCCGCGGCGCGGGCCGCACTCGAAAATGCCGGATTGCTACCGGCCGACATCGACTTGATTGTCCTCGCGACATCGACGCCCAATCATACGTTTCCCGCAAGTGCCGTCCAGATCCAGAAGGAACTTGGCATCACGCACGGCTTTGCCTTCGATGTGCAGGCGGTGTGCAGCGGCTTCATCTATGCTTTGACTACCGCCGACCTCTATATCCGCGGCGGGCAGGCAAAGCGCGTGCTGGTGATCGGGGCAGAGACCTTCTCGCGTATCCTCGACTGGACCGACCGTACCACCTGCGTCCTTTTCGGTGACGGCGCCGGCGCTGTCGTTCTGGAGGCGGGCGAGGGCCACGGCCTGACGTCCGATCGCGGCGTTCTGGCAACGAATTTGCGTTCCGACGGTTCGCATAAGGAGAAGCTTTACGTCGACGGCGGCCCATCGACGACCCGGACGGTGGGCCATCTGCGCATGGAAGGCCGCGAGGTGTTCAAACATGCTGTCGGAATGATAACAGACGTGATTGAAGCCTCGCTGGCCGAAGCAGGCATTACGGTTGACGATATCGACTGGTTCGTGCCGCACCAGGCAAACAAGCGTATCATCGACTCTTCAGCCAAAAAGCTGGGTATCGCGGAGAAAAAGGTGGTTATTACAGTTGATCGCCACGGCAATACCTCTGCCGCGTCGGTTCCACTGGCGCTCGCGACAGCCGTTGGCGACGGACGCATCAAGCAGGGCGACCTGGTGCTTTTGGAAGCGATGGGCGGCGGATTTACCTGGGGAGCCGTTCTCCTGCGCTGGTGAACCAGCTTTTATCGCCCTCACCAGAGACTCGCGGCTTGACCCCGCTGGAATTCATTGTGTAACGTCCCGTAACTTAACTATATTCTTGAGCAAACGCTAACCAAGCAGGTTTCGTCATGGGGGGAAAGACTGTCACGCGGGCTGATTTGGCAGAGGCCGTTTACCGCAAGGTAGGTCTTTCCCGGACAGAATCGGCTGCGCTGGTAGAGATGATACTCGACGAAGTTTGCGATGCGATCGTGAATGGCGAGACGGTTAAGCTTTCGTCCTTTGCGACATTCCACGTCCGCGAGAAGAACGAGCGTATCGGGCGTAACCCGAAAACCGGGGAGGAAGTGCCTATCCTTCCGCGACGTGTGATGACCTTCAAGGCGTCGAATGTGCTCAAGCAGCGTATTCTGCAGGCGCATCAGACCCGTCAGGGCAAATCTGATTGAAAACGCGGCTTTTTTTGCAAATTTCATAAAACAATGGTTGGTAACGGTATCAGGTGCTTGAAAGATCGAGCATAAATCGCTGATATTAGAAGCGAATCGTAGAGCCTGGAGCTCACGCCCAATTGGGCGCGCCAGCAACGCTCCAAGTTTTTATATCTGCGCGTCGTGCTTACCGAGGGCGATTCCGGTTTTAAGGCCGATGCTGTAGCCGGAAGGGGAAGCGCATGGACAAGAGCCCCGATGCTTTCAGGACGATAAGCGAAGTCGCCGAAGACCTCGGCTTGCCCCAGCATGTGCTGCGCTTCTGGGAAACGCGGTTTACCCAGATCAAGCCGATGAAGCGCGGTGGTGGACGCCGTTATTACCGTCCGCTCGATGTCGAACTCCTGAAGGGCATTCGCCACCTCCTCTATGATCAAGGCTATACGATCAAGGGCGTGCAGCGATTGCTGCGCGAGAACAGCTCCCAATTCGTCATCGCGCTCGGCAATGGCGATCTGGCTGCCGTCGAGGCGATCTCACGGCAAAAGCAGGTTGCGGCGGCCAAGGAGGCCGCCGACGACGAGGCGGACGGAACGCATGTCTTGCCGGCTGGCATCGCCAAGCCGCAGCCGAGCAGAAAGCTCTTCGGCCTTTTAAAGGGTGAGGAAGATGGTCCGATCGGCGCAGACGACAAACGCTTGTCCAAAGACAACCGTACCCTGCTGCAGGAGGCGCTTTTCGATCTCCTTGAATGCAAGCGCCTACTCGATCAGGTTCGCTGACGACGCTTTTCCAGGCCGATGATCCTCACATGGTGGGCCTGGGCGGCGCTGGGCCAGGTGCTGGAGCCGGTTGAGGATCGGGTGCCGGTTGCGGTACCGGATTTGGATCCGGAAATGGTCCGGGCCCCGGCGGAGTCGGTCGGGGGCCATTTCCTGCATGCCAGGTTCCCGTATGCAGTGGCGGCTCGTTGTTTTCATCGGGATTGGGAACGGGCACTTCGTCCGGCAGGACATCGGGCTTCGGCTCCTCGATTGGCTCTGGTTTCCATGTAGGAGAAGGCATCGGCCGATCTCGATCTGGAACCGGCTGTTTCGGATCGGGCATTGGATACTCCTTTCTCTTCACAGAGAACCCGATGGCCCGCAGATGGTTCCGCTGGAGCATTTGAGATTGAAGTAAAAACGCCATCCCGCGGCGTTTTATTTAAAAATCAACCGCTTTAGAAATCGGATCCTTCAGCATAGCGCTTCGTGAATTCGTTGAACGGTCACTCCGCCGCCAATGCCTGTCGGTACTCTTCCTCCGACCCGTGCGGCGATGGAGCTTGATCGCTCAAGCGGGATTTCGGCTCCCGCCCGAAGAAGAGGGCGTAGGCTGCGGGCAATACAAGGATGGTCAGGACCGTCGCTACCAGGATGCCGCCCATCATGGCATAGGCCAGCGGGCCCCAGAAGACGCCGCGCGAGATGGGGATCAGCGCCAGCACGGCGGTCAGCGCCGTCAACATGATCGGGCGGAAACGGCGGACCGCCGCCCCGACGATCGCCTCCTGCCGGGGCATGCCGGCGGCGATATCCTGGTCGATCTGGTCGACGAGGATGATCGAATTGCGGATGATGATGCCGAGCAGGGCGATGACGCCGAGAATGGCGACGAAGCCGAACGGCGCGCCGCTGATCAGAAGCGCCGCAACTGCGCCGATGATGCCGAGCGGGCCGGTTGCCAGCACCAGCATCGCCTTGCCGAAATGCTGCAACTGCACCATCAGGAGGAGGACGATGACAAGGAGCATGATCGGCGCCTTGGCGGCGATCGACGCCTGGCTTTCGGCGCTGTCTTCCAAACCGCCCTGTATTTCCACCCGGTAGCCGGGAGCAAGCCCGGCGCGCAATCCCTGCAACTCGTGATCGAGCTTCAGCGCCACATCGTTCGGCTGGACGCTGTCCGGCACTACGGCGCGAACGGTGATGGTCGGAAGACGGTCGCGCCGCCATTCCACGCCTTGTTCCAGAACGGGAACGACCTTGGCGATCTGCGACAGCGGGATGAAGCCGCCGAAATCGGTCGGGATGTAGACTGAATTGATGGCAGACAGCAATCTGCGGTTTGCGTCAGGCTCGCGGGCGACGATCGAGACCGTTTCCTCGCCGTCACGGAAATCGCCGAGCGGCGCGCCTGTGGTGGTTGCCTGCAGCATCTGGCGGATGCGCTGCGAGGTCACGCCGAGCGCACGGGCGCGGTCCTGGTCGATGACCAGCTTCATGGCTGGAACGGGTTCGAGCCAGTCATCATGGATCGCGCTGAGCATCGGGGTCTCGTGGAACTTCTGCTTCACCTGGTCGGCGATGCGGCGGACCTCCGCCCGGTCCGGGCCGGTGACACGGAACTGCACAGGCCAGCCGGTCGGCGGACCGAGGAACAGCCGGTCGACCTTGGAGCGGATCGACGGAAAATCCTCCGCAAGCACGCTCCGCAGCTTGACGATCAGCCGCTCGCGGGCAGGCTCGTCCTTCGCCATGATAAGGAGCTGGGCGAAATTGGAATTAGGCAATTGCTGGTCGAGCGGCAGGAAGAAGCGCGGCGCGCCTTCGCCGATATAGGTGGCGATGAAGCGCTTGTCCGGGTCGTCCATCATGCGGGCTTCCAGCTTCTTCGCCTCGGTCTCGACCTCCTTGATGCTGGTGCCCTCCGGCAGCCAGAGATCGACGAGGATTTCCGGGCGCGACGATTGCGGGAAGAAGTTCTGCGGGATGAACTGGAATGCCCAGAAACTGCCGAAAAAGGTGCCGAGCGTCAGCGCGATCACGATGATGCGATGGCGCACCGCCCATCCGACCGTCGACCGCAGGCGACGGTAGAAGCGGGTGTCGAATGCGTCATGATGGCCGTCATTGTGCTGGCGCTGCTTCAGGATCATGTTGCCGAGCCAAGGGGTGAAATAGACGGCGACGAACCATGATATGACCAGCGCGATCCCCACCACGTAGAACAGCGAGCGGACATATTCGCCGGCGGTAGAGGCGGCAAAGCCGACGGGAATGAAGCCGGCGGTGGTGATCAGCGTGCCCGTCAGCATGGGGAAGGCGGTCGAGGAATAGGCAAAACTCGCCGCGTCGATCTTGTCGAGCCCTTCTTCAAGCTTGCGTTCCATCATCTCGACGACGATCATCGCATCGTCGACGAGCAGGCCGAGCGCAATGATCAGCGCACCCAGCGAAATGCGCTGCAGGTCGATGCCCAGCTCGTACATGATGGCGAAGGTGGCGGCGAGGACCAGCGGAATGGTGATGGCGATGACCAGGCCCGAACGCCAGCCGATCGACAGGAAGGACACGACGAGAACGATGATGAGGGCTTCGCCGAGGGCCGTCATGAACTCGCCAACTGCCTCAGTCACGACTTCCGGCTGGTTGGAGATCTGGTTGATCTCGACGCCGTGGGGCAGGGTGCTTGCAAACCGCTCATAGGTCGCTTCCACCGCCTTGCCAACATCGATGACGTTGAACCCCTTGGCCATGACGACGCCGATCTGGACGCTGTCCTCTCCGTTGAAGCGGAACTTGCGAGCGACGGGATCTTCCAGCCCGGCGGTCACATCAGCGATATCGCCGAGCCGGGTGACCCGGTCGCCGGAACGCAGGCGCAGTTCGCGAATATCGGCGACCTTGTCTACACCGCCTTCCACCGCAATGCGCACGGAGCGCTCGCCGGTATCGACCCTGCCGGCCGGGTCTATGTTGTTCTGGCCGGCGAGAGTATCGCGCAAATCATTAAGCGTCAGGCCGCGCTCGGCCAGCGCCTTGGACGACACGTTGATGAAGATCTTTTCCGGCTGATCACCGATGATGACGGCTTTTTCCACACCCGGTGTCGTTAGCAGCATGTCACGCGCCTGGATGGCGTAGCGCTTCAACTCGGGATAGCTGAAGCCCTGTCCGGTCAATGAATGCAGCGTGATGAACGTATCGCCGAACTCGTCGTTGAAATAGGGGCCGTAAAGCCCGGATGGGAGTTCGGCACGGATATCGCCGATCTTCTTGCGGACCTGGTAGAAGGCATCCGCCACATCCTGCGCATTGGTATCGCCCTTGATCTGGAGCGTGATGGTGGCGCTGCCGGGGCGGGTATAGGAGCGCACGAAATCGAGATGCGGCGTTTCCTGCAGCTTGCGCTCGATCTTGTTGACGACCTGATCCTGCATTTCCTCCATTGACGCGCCCGGCCAGGCTGCCTGGATCACCATGATGCGGAAGGTGAAGTCGGGGTCTTCCTTCTGCCCCATGTTCATCAGGCCAAAAGCTCCGGCCAGAATGATCAGGCCGAACAGGAAGCGCGCAATGCTGGGATGACCGATCGCCCAGCGCGAAAGATTGAACGGACGCTTGCCGCCGGGCGCGCCGCCGGTCTCCGGGGCTTTCGAGGGATGGTCGGTGGATGGGCCTGATGTCGGGGTGGTCATCGCGTCGTTCCGTTTTCGAATGCCAATCAGCGGGTCAAATTGCCGGAAGTGCTGCTTTCGGCAACACGCTCCTGCTGGTCGGGCGCTTTGGGCAGCAGCTTGACCTTCAAATCCTCACGCATGAACTGCGTGCCGGCCGTCACGACGATATCGCCGGGCCGCAGCCCATCGGCGATGCGCGCCTGTGTCCCGTCGAAATCCTCGACCTTCACGGGGCGGGCATGCACCGTCTCCTTCGTGCGATCGACCGTCCAGACGAGCGCGTGTTCGCCATCCTTTGCAAGAGCGCTGAGCGGCACCGAGACGAGGGAAGGGCCGATCTCGGCTGATGTGGAAACGGAGGCCGTCATGCCGAGCAGCACGCGGTCGTTCTCGGGCAGGCTGATGCGCACGGAGAAGGTACGCGAGCGCGGATCGGCGCTGCCCGAGACTTCACGCACCTTTCCGGGCAATATCAGGCCGTCATTCGACCAGATGGTCACCTGAACCGTCTTTCCCGGCTTGAAGGCGAAGATGTCGGTTTCAGGAACCGCGATCTCCACTTCCTTTTCGCCGTCGGCGGCAACGGTGATCACCGGATTGCCGGCGGCCACGACCTGTCCGACTTCGGCGTTTACCGCAGTGACGATACCGGTCCTGTCGGTGTGAAGCGTGCCATAGGCCACCTGATTTCGGGCCTGATCGAGCGCCGACCGGGCCGCATCCCGGGCCGAAATCGCCTGATTGTAGCTGAGCTCCGCCTGTTCGAGCTGCGATTTGGGGGCAAATTTCCTGGTGAAAAGCTCCTCGGCCCGTTTGCGCGAGAACGCGGCCGTTTCAACCTGCCGCTCGGCGGAGGCAAGGCTCGCCTCGGCGGAGCGGACGGAGAGCGCATAGTCGGTGGTGTCGACCCGCGCCATCGGCTCGCCCGCCTTCACGCGGTCGCCGATATTGACGAGCCTTTCGGTGATCTTGCCGGTCACGCGAAAGCCGAGCGCCATTTCGCTGCGGGCTCGCACGGCCCCGGAATATTCCAGCGCCCGGCTTGTCTGGGTGGCGGCGACTTCCATCACCTTCACTGGCCGAACCGTCTCGGTCACCGTCTCGGCTTTTTCTTCCGAACAACCCGAGAGGAAAAGCGCCGAAGAAAGCAGCATCGATGCGATAAGCGAATGTTTCATGAGATTTCTTCCCGCTGCGCTCGTGCGAGCGCCAATGAATTGCCGATACGCGCTCATGCCTTCAGCGCCCGAATCGCGAAATCGACCAGGTCTTCAGGACGAGCCCGGTTATCTTTAAGGATGCACTGGGCGACCAGTTGAGGATGGCATAGCGTGGCGATGCTGGCGCCAAAACACTTCGAGGCGACGCCCGAGTCCCGTTCCACGAATTCGCCGGCTTTGATGCCATCGGCGATAATGCGCTCGAGAACTTCGTTCAGCCGGTCGATATGTTTGTCGATGACGTGCCAATCGCGTTCGATGGCGACGATGACCATCTCATGGACCTTCTCCTCGTCCAGCATCGTTTCGACCGTGAGGCGATGCTGATCGAGCGCGTAGCGGCGCAACCGTTCCGTCGCGCTAATCGGCAGTTCCGCCGTATGGAGCGCGAGCTGGTAGCTTCCAGCCAGCATGCGCGCGCAGATCGCCTGATGTATCTCAACCTTGGACCCGAAGAACCGGTAGATGTTCGCGGTGGACATGCCAAGGTCACGGGCGATGTCGGCAACCGTCGTCTTGCCATAGCCGAAGTGCCGGAACAGCCGTTCGGCCGTATCCAGGATACGGGTGATGTTCTCCTGCCGACCAGCAATCTCGGATGTCGGATCACTCGATATGGATGGATCGGTCATTGATGCTCCTGATTGCTGACGAATTTCGTATTTCGTCATTCGTAAATGCTCATCGACTGCATGTCAAGCGGAGCAGGATGGCGAATTACGCGCTGGGAGACGGTTTCTGTAAGCCGGGTGTACCGGCGGATATTCCGAGGGAATTTTGGTGCTGGGATTTTTCCACAAGCGCATTTTTTGCGTTTTGTTCCAAAAACCTGATTTAGGCCTTGCGAAAAAATCAATGATAATCTACGGCTTTCGACGGTTCGGAGCGTAGCGCAGCCCGGTAGCGCACTTGACTGGGGGTCAAGGGGTCGTGGGTTCGAATCCCGCCGCTCCGACCAATCTTTTCAAAGACTTAGCACGAGTTGAATAGCGTCACCCCATCTTGGGGTAACGCGGGAATAAGTTTGTCAGCAAAACAGGGTAAACCCCGGCCGCTCCAGGCGCGAAACGAATTTCGTCAGGTTTATTTCAGCAGCGCATAGCCGAAGGTGTGGCACTCCGCGAGGCCGCATTGCAGCACAACCGAGCCGAAATTGACCAGCCCGATGGCGATGACATAGAGGCTGAGCAGTGTGGCGAGCGTGCGGATGAGTGGATAGTCGGAAAGCCGTGCATTGCGCAGATTGTCATTGCCGCCCCAGAGAAGAAGCTTGAGCGCATAGGCGATCAGCAGAGCGAGCGCGATGAGGATCGACCAGACCGGCATATGCAGGCCGAAGATGGCGGTGCCGATATATTCATGGCCGGGTCGCGGGTAGATATCGAGCAGCGTCTGGCGCACCGATACAACCAGCAGGAAGATCGTGAACAGCAGGCCCAAGCCGGTATTCTGATAGGAAAAGCCGTTGCGGAACTGCTGCATGATCCCGAAGCAGACGCCGAGCAGCGCCACCCGCTGCAATAGGCAGAGCGGGCAGGGCAGTTCGCCCCAGGCATATTGCATCACCATCGCCGTGGTCAGGATGGCGGCAATGGCAGCCAGCATTCCCAGGAGATAGAGATAGTGGAAAACGATGGGCTGTGAGACCGGCTGGGCGAGGCTCGCCGCGTCTCTGGTCATGGTCTTGCGGCTCATAGCAGGCCTCCGCGCGTTTGCACCGTGGAGTGGGTGATGGAATGATAGGCGAGGACATGTTGCGCGACGGGCGGTGTGTCCATGTGCCGGGTCTGGATCCACGGCATGCGGTAGCCATAGGTGGAACTGTGAATTTCCCAGAGGAACTCCTTCAGCGCCACGGCGAGGCACAAGAAAATGCAGAGCATGGCGATGGAGCGGCGCCCGAACCAGCCAAGCACGAGTGCAAGCGACAGCAACGCGAAAACAGCAACCATCATGAGATCAAACTCCTTGTTGGTTGTATTGAGCGCTACAATTGTCAAATCGCGGTTAACTTGAGATCGTGTCGCAGAATTCTTGCAAGATCAGTAAATCCGCTCCATCGGCGGGTTAGCTGTTCTGGGATGCCAGGTCGCCTGCGACGGGCTCGGGCTGCTCGACCTGCACGACTGTCAACTCGTGCTTGCGGCCGTCACGCGCCGTCCACATGATCGACTGGCCGATCGAAAGACCGATAAGAGCGGCACCGATCGGAGTGAGGATGGAGATCCTGTTCTGCGCGATATCAGCTTCGCCCGGAAAGACCAGCGTCACCCGCCTTTGCTGGGCGTTATCGGAGCGAAACTCCACCGTCGAGCCCATCTGGACGACATCTGCGGGAACGGAAATGGCCGGTACCACCTTGGCCCTGTCCAACTCTGCCTGCAATTCCTCCGCGACCTCGGCAAACTGGCTCTGGGCGCCGGATGCAAGATTGGTAAGGCGCTTATAATCGATATCGCTGACAATGATCCTCGGCTTGCGGCTGCTCTTCTTCAATTGGGTCATAATTCCTGAATTCTCCTGATACGCCATGCGAGGCGCGTACAGCGCGAAGCCCACGCTGGCGTGAAACATACTGGTGCTGGGTGAAATGCCTCGAAAGATGAGGTTGCGCGCGATGCGGTTTAAAAACATGCGTCCCCGGAGCTCGGGGCGCATGACCGAGCCCAGGGGCTATAAATCCGCGATGGGGTGAACCCGGAAAATCATGGCGCAGATGCTAGTCATACCCACAGTGTGGCGGCTTCTGCATGATTGTCAAGCCGGGGCGGGAGAGACTGCGCCCCCGCTGGCTTTCTCATGTTTTGGTGTGCCGGTTCTGGGTGGGCCGACACTGCCTTCCGGGCGTTGCCGCCCGTTTCGGTCAAGCTTCTCCGCTGATGCCCCGTGCGCTGCGCCATTTCGCGGCATAGGGTAGCGCGAACATATAAAGACCGCTGAACAGGAGCAAAAACAGCGGCGGCAGTGGAGAGTAGACCACCCAGGCGGGAGGCTCTCCCCATCCCATCGCGACGAAATTGGCGATGACCGTCACCGTAAAGGCGATGGACAGCCAGCGGTGTAACGGCCGAATCCAACTATTCCAATTCAAGAAAACCTCCTCTGATGCGAGCCGAAGCGCAATATTGAAGGCATCAATTTGCCCGCGCCGCGACATCCTCCAATTTTGCAAGGAATTGCGGCCAGCCGGCCTTTGCGCCTCCGTAGGCCTGCTTCTGATCCGGTCGGAAGCCGGATTGCTCCACGCGCAAATGGGTTCCCGTGCTCGTCGGAGTAAGCGTGAAGGTCACCACGCTCGTCAGATTGAAAGCCGCATCGTCATGCGCAAAATTCCAGGTGTAGGACAGCGTTCTGTTCGGCTGCACGGCGAGGATCTCGCAGTCCAGCACGCCGCCCCATTCCCCACGAAGATTGAAGCGGTGGCCTATCTCAGGCTTGAAGTCGTTCTTCATGAGCCATTCCTCGATCAAATGTGGTTGCGTGAGCGCGCGCCAGATCTTTTCCGGCGGATAAGGTATTTCGCGCTCGACAATGACGGAAAGCACTTCGCTCGTTGTTTCGTTCATTGGTCCATCCTTTTAAGCAGATCTTCGAGCTGGTTGAACCGGCTCTGCCAGAACCCGGTCATTTGGCTCGTCCAGTCGATCAGGGGGGAAAGCGCACCAAGCTCGGCACTGTAATGCGTCTGGCGGCCTTGGTGACGGTCGCGGACCAGCCCGGCCCGCTTCAGGATCGCGAGATGCTTTGAAACGGCTGGTTGCGAGATTCCGGCCTGGGCCGTCAGAGCCCCGACGGTCTGGTCTCCGTCACGGCACAACCGCTCGAAGATGGCCCGCCGCGTCGGATCGGCGAGTGTTCTGAAAATCTCATCATGGGACTGTGACATCGTAACCCATAGCTTATCGGTTATGAATTAAACCAATAACCAGGAAGTTATATGTATGTCAAGCAGGCACGGAGATATGCATTCAGGAGGTCATTGAGATCGCGCGACGGGTTCATGCTATTTTTTCTGGATGGCCTGTCCCAGGGCTGCGCCAATGGCGATCCCTATGGCAATCCCGATCGGTACGTTGTCGAACGCTGTACCGATGATAGCGCCAACGCCGACGCCAAATGCGATTCCCAGTGTCATGAAGACAATATACAAAGTGAATGTGGCGACATACAAAGTGAATGTGGCGACGATTTGAGGTTATTTGCGTTGACGGCGCATCCGGAAAAAGCGCGGCCTGTCATTGACGTGCCGCCGCGCCATTCTACCTCATGGGGAGGCACATGGAGGCGAAGATGACGACGAACATGTTAGGCCGCTTTCTCGGTGGCGGCATCCTGGCGATGCTAATCGTATCAGGTGCAGCGGCGCATCACGGCTGGTCCTGGGCCGAGGCCGACCAGATCGAGTTGCGAGGAACGATCCGTGACATCTATATCGGCCCGCCGCATCCCACCCTCGATGTCGAAACTGCCAGTGACGGCATGTGGCGCGTGGAACTCGCCAACCCCAGGCAGACCGAGCGGGCAGGGTTCATGGAAGGCTCGGCAAAGGTAGGCGATGAGGTCCTCGTGCTCGGAAACCGTTCCACCGATTCCTCGGAGAAGCGGTTGAAGGCCGTGCGGATCACGATTGCCGGCAAGGCCTACGATCTCTATCCCGAGCGCATAAAGACGAAATGACGATGCCTTGATGGAACTGCTGCAGGCGCTCTCCGAATGGCCGGTTGCGGTTGCTCTGCGGCGATCCACGATCGCCTATATACTCGTCAACGCGGCGCATATTTTCTTCATTGGGCTGCTTGTCGGCTCGATAGTGACACTCGACCTCCGGATATTCGGATTGTTCAAGCGCTTTCCTCTGGCAGTTCTCGGACCCCCATTGCAGCATATGGCCGCGGCAGGCATCGTGCTTGCCACGCTCACCGGCTTTCTGCTCTTTTCGGTTCGTCCGGCCACCTATATCCAGAACACCGCATTCCTGACAAAGATCGGGGTGGTTGGCCTCGGGATCGCCAATGCGCTCCTGATCAATCGCAGTCCCCAATGGCGGCATGCTCTTGCCAGCGGCGAAATTACCGTGCCGCTGCGGATTGCAGCGTTGCTGTCGGTTGGGTTCTGGGCCGGCGCGGTTATTGCCGGCCGTTGGATCGGCTTTCTATGATTTTCCCCATGCGCCGCTCGTTCTCCTGATAACGGTTCTCCAGCGCCACACAGCCCCAGATGATGCCGATCAGCAGATAGAAATGCCGCCAGTGATCGGTGTCGATCACATTGCCGACCATGACATGCGTCAGATACGTCAGATAGGCGCAGAGGAGAAAGGGCTGCCAGGGACGGTCGCGCAGGAGTATGCGCAGACCCATGCCGATGGTCAGCATGGTCATCGTCAGGAAGGCGATGAAGCCGAGCCAGCCATAATCGAGCGCCGCCTTCAGCCAGATATTGTGCGTGTCTTCTCCATAGATCGGGCCGAACTCCAGCGGGCCGATGCCGAGCGGGTGCTGGACCGCCATCACCAAGCCGTACCAATGGCGAGCGAAGCGGCCGATACGGTCGCTGTCATAGGATTGCACCAGTTGCGCGCGCTCGAAGAACAGCTCCGCCACGCGCGGTATCTGCAACGAGGCGGCGAGGGCAAGACCTATGATCAGCAGCGCAAGAATGGCGAGAATGATCAGCTTGAGACGAAACTTGTTGCTGCGGTTACGGATCGCCAGGATCAGCGGCAGGAGGATCATGGCCACCGCCAGCATGCCCCATGCCGCGCGAGAGAACGACAGGAAAAGCCCGAAGACGATGATGAGGAGGGGAAGGAGATGCAGCGGCAGGGCGCGCAGTCTCCCCGTCAATATCTGATGGATGCTCCAAATCATGGGCAGAATCAGAAACGGCCCAAAGACGTTGGGATCCTGAAATGCTCCCTTGGCGCGCCCGTAGAGCGTGAACATGTCGGCGCCGGGGAATGCATCGAAATAGCCGAGAATGCCGCACACCGATGTGATCAGGGCGGCAAGATAATAGGCGCGGAAAATTACCTGGAGCCGCCGATAGTCGGCTTCGATGATGGCGGCAAAGAAAACAGCCGTGAACGCCAGGAAGAGCGATACGGCTATATAGAGCGGCGCGCTCTTCAGATCGGGCATCTGCGTCGCCGATATCACGCCGCCGAAATTGAACAGAACCAGCAGCGCCAGAAGCACTGCGGCGGTGCGCGATATCCTGAGGCCGAACAACGCCCATATGGCGATGAGCCCCGCCATGTAGAGTTCGTAGGGTGCGGGCTCGTTGATCACGAACCCGCTCAGGAAGACGCCGAGACCGATGGCCGCCTTCGTTATCAGCCGGACGAGCGCCCGGTTGACCGCCGCCCGATCGGGAGCAGGCGGCGAACCGGGCTTGCTTGTCGCCATCGCGCTCAATTAGGCCCCCTCAATAGGCATTGTCCGTGTTGAGAAGGCGGATCGGGGTCAGGAACAGGATCTTGAGATCGAACCAGAGCGACCAGTTTTCGATGTAATAGAGATCGAACTCCGTCCGCATCTTGATCTTTTCGGCGTTGTCGATTTCGCCACGCCAGCCATTGATCTGCGCCCAGCCGGTAACGCCCGGCTTGACCTTGTGACGGGCGAAATAGCCGTCCACCACCTCATTATAGAGCACGTTGTGCGAAAGCGCGGCGATGGCATGGGGGCGGGGCCCGACGAGCGACAGCGTCCCCACCAGCGAATTGAAGAATTGCGGCAACTCGTCGATCGACGTCTTACGGATGAAACGTCCGACCCGCGTCACCCTCGGATCGTCCTTGGTCACGGCCTTTTTGGCCGTCGGATCGCATTGCTCGATATACATCGAGCGGAACTTCCAGACCTTGATGATCTCGTTGTTGAAGCCGTGGCGCTGCTGCTTGAAGATGACAGGCCCCTTGCTCTCCAGCCGGATGGCGAGAGCCGTCAGAAGCATGATGGGGGAAAAGACGATGATCCCGAACAGGCTGAACGCGATATCGAAAGCGCGCTTGGCGACATAGTCCCAGTCGTTGATCGGCTTGTCGAATATGTCGAGCATCGGCACCGCGCCGATATAGGAATACGCGCGTGGGCGGAAGCGAAGATGATTGGTATGCGCCGACAGCCGGATGTCGACCGGCAGCACCCATAGCTTCTTGAGCATCGACAAAACGCGCGCCTCTGCCGTTATCGGCAGCGACACGATCAGCATATCGATATGCGCGATGCGGGCGAACTCGATCAGCTCCGATATGTTGCCGAGCTTCGGGTAGCCTGCGACGATGGGCGGGGAACGGCTGTTGTCACGGTCGTCGAAGATGCCGCAGATGCGGATGTCATTGTCCGGCTGCTGCTCGAGCGATCGGATCAGCTCCTCGGCGTTCTTGCCGCCGCCGACAATGACCGCGCGCCGTTCCATCGTGCCGTTGCGCGCCCAGCCGCGGATTTTCCGCGCGATGATGAAGCGCAGGGCGATCAGCAGGGCAAGGCCGGTTCCGAGCCAGGTAACAAACCAGAAACGCGAATATTCCTCCGAGGTTTTCAGGAGAAATCCGGCGAGTGCCAGGATCGCAAAGACACTGATCCAAGTTATCAGCAGGCGTCCGAGATGATGCGCGGGATGGCGCAGCGCCGTGATCTGATAGCCGTCCGACATCTCTATCAGCAGCACGTAGAGAAGCGCGCCGGCCAGGATGACCAGCGGATAAACATAAGCGAGGTGCGTGCCGAGCCCGACATAGATCACAAAAATCGCCAGGCCCGAAACCAGCACGAGCCCGAATTCGGTCATGCGCATGAGTCCGCTGACCATGACAGGCGAAATGGTATCGCGGCGATATTGGTGGGCAACCTGACTGGCTGTCGGATTGAGCTTGACCGGCTGCGATGCGTCGCTTGCGGCATCGTCTAGTCGGGTGAGGGCTTCCCTGTTGAAAGGTCCGCTCGGATCTTTTTTACTCATTGCTGCGCCTTGCCCCAAGATCGCGAAAATCTCGCTGCTTATATATATCCGGCAGCAACTAAGAAAGGCTTGATGTCGTCAGCCCCGGACACGCGAAACCTTTACAACTCTTGCGAACAGCTCTGATCGGTGTCTGAGCTCTTCAGAGGCCAAGTCAATTGCACCGTGATCAAACGCGCTCCACCAGCGCGGCCCGGTAAACCTCCTCGATGGCCTGCGCCATCGCAGCAGCACCGAACCGCCGTCTTATATCCTCGTGGTTTGGCATCCCTCTGCGATAGGCGGAGGGATCAGCGGCAATCTCGGCCATCTTTTCCGCCAGCGCCTTTACAGTGGGCGCGACCAGCGCGGACGGTTCCATGGCGAGGATCTCCGGTATGCCGCCGACATGGGTGGCGAGGATGGGCTTGGCGGCGGCAAGCGTTTCAAGCACGATATAGGGCATGGCTTCTGCGCGGGAGGGAACGACGACCGTCCGCCCCAGCCGGAAAGCCTCGCGCACGGGCATGGGGTCGCGGAACTGCACCCGATCGGCAAGCCCGAGCTCTCCCGCAAGCCTGATATAACGCGGCTTGTCCGCGCCATCGCCGACGAGAACCGCGGAAAGCCGGCGTTTGGCCAGCCGTTCCGCCTCGGCGATCGCGCCGATGAACATATCGGGGCCCTTCAGGTCGCGCATCATGCCGACATAGAGAAAATCGGCCGCCTCGGCCGGCGCCTCGACCTTCACGAAATCCGCATCCGTCAAACCATTATAGATGACGACGCTGGGACATTTCGGCCGCCCCAGCTTCTGGATATAGCTGTCGCGCTCATATTGCGAGACGAAGATGATGGCATCGGTGAGCGGCTCCATCATCCGCTCGGCGGCAAAGACCAGCTTTCCCTCAAGCTCGTCCTTGCCGAAATGCAGGCTGCCGCCATGCGGCGAATAAAAACGGGCTACGCGAGACCTTGAAACCCGTAGGACTGAGCCGAATATGCGCGAGTAGACGCCGCCCTTGGCGCCGTGCCCATGCAGGATATCCGGCCGCAATTTCTTGATGACTGCAAATGTCTTGATGCCGGCGAACATGTCTCCCGGCCCGATATGGCGTTGCATGGCGATGCGGTGCACGCCGAGTGCCAGCTTGTCCCGGATGCCGTCGAACAGATGGTCCTCATAGGCGCCCCCTGTCGATGAATCACAGATGATGCCGACCTGGTGTCCCGCCGCCGATTGCGCGGTCGCGAGGTCCCGCACATGCCGGAAGATGCCCCCGACCGGCGAGCGGAAGCAATGGACGATGCGCAGCGGCCGAAAAACGGGTTCACCGGGAGGCTGTTCATCGATCATCGATCACGTATCAGAACAGGCGTTCGCGGACATAGATTGTATCGCCCGGCAGGAGGGGATCGGTGATGAGGACGCGGCCTGTGATGATCTTGCCGTTGAATTGCCTGGTGATGTCGACATCGCCCTGGTTGGCGCGCGG
>NZ_QOZG01000004.1 GCF_003335045.1 Paramesorhizobium salinisoli | reverse complement strand
CTTCGTGATCCCTTTGTCAACCCCTTTTTTCGGGGAAAACAACCTTTCAAGCTTTCGCCACCAGGTCAAATTAACAAGTCTTTTCAGACCTTTACGGCAAGACATTGAGAAGATCTCTTAGCCTGCCCCGAGAGCGAACTACTTACTCGCCAGCGGCGCGCCACCCTCGTTGTGGCGCTTTATAGGCCCCACCCTACGAAACTGTCAACTCCATAATTCATCTTTTTTCAGATTTCTTTCGTCACCCCAGAAGATCGGGGTTTTGAAAGCCGGATAATGAAAAACGGACGGACGCTGCCGCCCGTCCGTCTCATCATTCACCCTCTATCGATCCGGAGAGGCAACCCACCCACCTCGGATCTGATCAGGCGATGATCTGGCCCGCCGCATCGAACCGGTAGGTCCTGGCAGAATCCGGCGTCGCATAGAGCAGCGCGCCCGGCTCTGTCCTGTACTCGCCAAAGATCCGGATGGTGATGAGTCCGGCTTCCTTGCTGTCGAGATAGAGATTGGTATCTGGCCCGAGATGCTCGACATGCATGACGCTGCCTTGCCATGTGCCGGCTTTCGGATCGACGGTGATGTGTTCCGGCCTGACGCCGATCGTCTTCACCGTATGATGTCCGAGGCGTTCCGCATCGATGAAGTTCATTTTCGGCGAACCGATGAACCCTGCGACAAACAGATTGGCCGGTGAATTGTAAAGCTCCATCGGCGCGCCGATCTGTTCGATCCGGCCATTGTTAAGCACGACGATCTTGTCGGCGAGCGTCATCGCCTCGACCTGGTCATGCGTCACATATATCATGGTCGCTGACAGTTCCCGGTGGAGACGGGCGATCTCGAGCCGCGTATTGACGCGCAGCGCCGCATCCAGATTGGAAAGCGGCTCGTCGAACAGGAACAGTTTCGGCTCGCGCACCAGCGCCCGACCGATGGCGACGCGCTGGCGCTGTCCGCCCGAAAGCTCGGCCGGCCGGCGCGTCAGGTAATCGTCGAGCGACAGCATGGCCGAGGCCTTTGCAACGCGCGTGGTGATTTCGGCCGCCGGTGTCCCCGCCTGCTTGAGGCCTAGGCCCATATTATCGCGCACGGTCAGATGCGGATAAAGCGCGTAGGTCTGGAACACCATGGCAATGCCGCGCTTGGCGGGCGGAATATGGCCGGCAGCCTCGCCGTCGATCAGCACTTCGCCCGACGTCGCGTCTTCAAGACCCGCAATGATTCGCAGCAAGGTTGACTTTCCACAGCCGGACGGCCCGACGAAAACGACCAGTTCCCCGTCCCTCACATCGAGATCGATACCCTTCAGGACATCGACCGATCCGAAAGACTTGCGGATATTTTCCAGCTTCAGCGTACCCAAATCGTGATTCCTGTCCTTTAAGATCGTCTTAGGCGAGAATGACGGGTTGTCCCGTGCGCACGCTCTCATCCGCCGCAAGGCAGATGCGCAGCGACTGGACGGCGTCGCCCATATGGCGGGTGAGATCGATATTCTCCCGAATAGCCCGCAGCACGAACGCCTGTTCGAGATCGCAGAGCCCCTGATGGTCCGGCTCGCCTTCCATCGAGAGGTGGCGATCGGCTTCCGCAAGCTTGCCTCGCTCATCCATTTTCGCCGAATGAACGCGGATAACGGAGGTCTTCGTATGGGTATCGATATCGGCGGATTTGGCGCCCTCGTCCATCACGATGGAAACGCAGCCATTGGGCGAGATGACGTCCTTTACGAAAAAAGCCGTCTCCGACATCATCGGCCCCCAGCCGGCCTCGTACCAGCCGATGGAGCCGTCATCGAACAGAACCTGCAGATGGCCGTAATTATACATCGCGCTGTCGATTTCCGGCGAAAGACGCAGTCCCATACCGCGCACCTGAACGGGCTTCGCATCGGTGATCTGGCACATGACGTCGACATAGTGCACGCCGCAATCAACGATCGGCGAGGTCGTCTTCATCAATTGCTTATGCGTTTCCCAGTGGGTGCCGCTTGATCGCTGGTTGAGGTTCATGCGGAAGACATAGGGACCGCCAAGCGCTCTCGCCTCGGCGATCAGCTTCGTCCATGATGGATGGTGGCGCAGGATGTAGCCAACCACCAGCTTGGCACCCGTCGCCTTTGCCGTCGCCACGACGCGCTCGGCATCGGCGACATTGGTCGCCAATGGCTTTTCGACAAAAACGTCGGCGCCCCTCTCCATCGCCTTTACCGCATAATCGGCATGGCTATCCGAATAGGTGGCGATGCAGACGAGATCCGGCGCAAGCTCCTCCAACGCCTGATCGAAGGAATTGAAGAAGGGATATGAACGCAGGCTTTCAGGAAGCTCTGGAGTGGAGCGGTTGACGAGGCCGACGATCTCGAACCCCGGATTGGCGTCGTAAGCGAGCGCATGGCTCAGACCCATATTGCCCAGTCCGGCGACCATCACGCGCACGGGGCGCAAATTTTCCGCAATCATTTGACCGCTCCTGCCGTTATCCCGCGGATAAGCTGGCGGGAGAAGAAGAAATAGAGGACAAGCACGGGCAAGATCGCCAGCGACAAGGCGGCAAGCACCGCATTCCAGTTGGTGACATACTGGCCGATGAACATCTGCGCGCCGAGTGTCACCGTCTTCGTCGCCTCGGAGGGCGCGAGGATCAGCGGAAACCACAAATCGTTCCAGATCGGGATCATGGTGAACACCGCGACCGTCGCCATGGACGGCCTGACAAGCGGCAGCACCAGCCGGAAGAAGATGCGGTATTCACTGAGGCCGTCGATGCGCCCGGCATTCTTCAGATCGTCCGAAACCTGCTTCATGAACTCCGACAGGATGAAGACGGCGAGTGGCAAGCCCTGCGCGGTATAGACGAGGATCAGCGCCGTCAGCGTATCGACGAGTCCGCTGGCCACCATCAGTTGCAGAATGGAAACCGTCCCGAGCCGGATCGGGATCATGATCCCGAGCGCCAGATAAAGCCCCATCAGCGTATTGCCGCGGAAACGATATTCAGAAAGCGCAAAGGCGGCCATAGCGCCGAACACCAGCACCAGCGCGATCGAGACCACCGTCACGATCAGACTGTTCTGGAAATAGGCGAAGAAATTGCCCTGCTCGATCACGGTCTGGTAGCCGATCAGGCTGAATGTCTCCGCCGTCGGCACTTGCAGCGGCGCCCGGAAGATCGCGTTGCGTGACTTGAAGGAGTTGATGACGATGACGACAACCGGAAACAGCGCGATCATCGTATAGGCGATGAGAATCGCATGCGCCGCCGCGGCCCGCGGCCAGGATTGCGTGGCGCGGCTCATTGCGACCTCCCCTGGAGAAATACAGCCATCACAAACCTCAGAACTGATAGCGGCGCATCCGCCGCTGGATGCCGAAAAGATAAAGACAGACGCCGGCGAGGATGATGAAGAACATCACCGAGGCGATTGCCGCGCCCATATTGCGGTCTCCGACCTGAAGCTGGAAACCGAAGAAGGTCCGGAACATGAAGGTGCCGAGGATATCGGTTGAGTAATTCGGTCCGGCCAGCGCCCCTTGCGTCGTGTAGATGAGGTCGAAGGCGTTGAAGTTTCCGACGAAGGTAAGAATGGAGATGATGCCGATGGACGGAAGGATCAGCGGCAGCTTGATCTTCCAGAACTGCGCGGCGCCCGTGATGCCGTCGCACTCCGCAGCTTCGATGATCTCATCGGGAATCGATAGAAGCGCGGCATAGATCAGCATCATCGGAATGCCGATGAACTGCCAGACGGAAATAAGGCTGAGCGTGGTGAGCGCATATCGTTCCTGGCCGAGCCAGGGCGCAAAAAGGCTCTTCAACCCGACCGCGTCAAGCATGTTGGGCGCGATGCCCCAGAGCGGGCTCAAAATCAGCTTCCAGGCGAAACCTACGATCACGAATGACAGGATGGTCGGGATGAAGATCGCCGTCCTGTAGAACGTGCTGAAACGCAATTTTGGATTGCTCAGAAGTGCAGCCAGAAGGACACCGATGGGATTTTGCACCAGCATATGAATGATGAAGAACCAGAGATTGTTCTTGAGCGCGTTCCAGAAGGTCGTTGACCAGCCCGGATCGCCGAACAAAGTGCGGAAATTATCGAGGCCAACGAAAGTCGATATCTGGTTTTCGACCCGGAAGAGCGACAATTGCATCGTGCCGAAGAGCGGCAAAATCATCACCGCCGTATAGATCAGCACCGCGGGCGCAAGGAAAACCGCGATGTGCCATCGCACAGGCCTGCTCTTTGCGGTTTTTGTGGTCATGCTTTGTGTCAGCTTTCCGTTAGAGCATTTCTTGTGATGGAAACGCTGCTGCGAGACACACCCCCCTCTGCCCTGCCGGGCATCTCCCCCTCAAGGGGGGAGATTGGCTGACGCCGCCCCCCGCATTCATTCTGCAACGTCTGCGATTAGTGCCGAACGTCCATGAAGGCTAATCTCCCCCATTAAGGGGGGAGATGGCTGGCAAGCCAGAGGGGGGCGCCATAGGACGCACAGTTTCCATCAAAAACGGCGAGGCGCCAAAGGCGCCTCGCCCTCTCATCAATTCGCCGGCTTGTACCAGCTGTCGAGACCCTTTTGCAGCTTCTCGGCCGCCACCTCAGGCGTGTCGGTGCCGTTGATCACATTGGCGGACTCGACCCAGGTCTCGTTCTCGAGATTGGGTGTTCCGCGCGACAGGATCTGGTAGGTCGAGCGAATGGTGGACTGGCATTTGTCGCGCCAGGAGACGAATTCCTGGGCCAGCGGATCCTCCATCTTGACCTTGGCCGGCGACAGGCTGAAGAAGCCCGGAAGCGCATTGGCGTAGATGTCGGCGAATTCGGGCGACGCCACCCATTCCAGGAACTTCTTCGCAGCTTCCGGATTCTTCGTCTTGGCGTTCATCCCGATGCCCAGATCGGTGTGGTCGGAGATATAGCAGGTGTCGCCTGCCTTCTTGACCGGCGGCGGGAACGCGCCCATCTTGAACTGCGCCTGCGTATTGAAGCCCGAAATCTCCCACGAGCCGGCCGGATAGATCGCGGCACGACCAAGCGTGAAGAGGTTCTGGCTATCGGGATAGGACTGCGCCTCGAAGCCATCGCCGAGATAGTCCTTCCAGCGTGCAAGCGTCTTGAACGGATCGACCCACTCAGGATCGGTCAGCTTTTCCGTGCCAGCGATTAGAGCCTTGCGGCCTTCCTCACCCTTCCAATAGTTCGGGCCGATGTTCTGGTAGCCCATGGTCGCGGCTTCCCAGAGATCCTTGGTGCCCATCGCCATCGGGATGTAGGTGCCGTTCTCCTTGATCTTGTCGAGCAGGGCGAAGAATTCGTCTTCCGTCTGTGGCACTTTCAGACCCAGTTCTTCGAACGCATCCTTGTTGTAGATAAAGCCATGGATAACGGATGCCACCGGCACGCAGAAGGTTGTCTTCCCGTCATCCGTTTCCCAGGCCGACTTGGCGACCGGGCTGAACTCCTTGAGACCCGGCAGGTCGTTAAGCGAGGCGAGCTGCCCCTTCTCGAAAAGCGCCAGCGACTTGTCGAACGGGCGGCAGGTGATGATGTCACCAGCCGTATTGGCATCGAGCTTGGCTCCAAGCGCTGCGTCATACTCTGTTGGCGCGGAAGGATTGAACTTGAGCTTGATGCCCGGATTCTTCGCCTCGAAGGCGGGGATCAGCTTTTCCTGCCAGATCGGCAGATCGTCATTACGCCAGCTCTCGATGTTCAGCGTCACATCCTGCGCGTAAGCCGCCCCGGCCGAGCCGAGCACGCTTGATGCAAGCAACACTGCAATCATTGTCCTGCTCATCATGATAACTCTCCCCTTTGCGCCCTTCAGGCGCGCTGTTGACGGGAACCCGGGTTCCCTTCCAATTCCGAAAGCGCCGGACGCAATTTCTGTCCGGTACTGTCGAGAAGTCGTAGCGCAGCGGCTAAATCCGCAGCACCTGCTGCCAGAAGAACTGCGGGCTTGACCGAACCGCCGGCCTGTTCGAGACAGGTCCGCGCCTCGGCCTCGCTGCAATTCGCTATTGCAACCACGATATGCACGGCCCGCTGCCTGAGCTTCGCGTTGTCCGCGTGGAGATTGACCATGTAACCATCATGGACATGACCCAACCGGACCGCCGCCAGCGTCGACAGTAGGTTCAGTGCGATTTTCTGGGCGGTTCCAGCGCCCATGCGGGTAGACCCCGCTATAATTTCCGGTGGCGTCGCCAGGAGGATGCCGGCATCGGCCAGCTCCAGGATAGGTGAGCCCGGATTGTTGGCTATGGCGACGGTCTTGAGGCCGAGGCGCTTGGCCGCCTTCAAGGCCCCCACGGCATATGGCGTGGAACCGCTCGCCGAAACGGCTATGAGGCAATCGCCCTGAACAAGATTTGCCGAAGAAACATCGGCCGCGCCCTGCTCCGCATCGTCTTCCGGCGCGCCGGTGAGGTTTGTGAGACTTTCTACGCCGCCGGCAAGGAGAACGACGATGCGATCGCGCGGAATGCCGAACGTGCCGGGCAGTTCCAGCGCATCGGCAAGCGCCATCAGCCCTGAACTGCCGGCCGCCGCATAAGCCAGGCGTCCGCCCTGCTCCAGGGCATCCGCGACGAGATCAGCGGCATCTGCTATTCCTCGGGATGACGGCGCGACAACGGCTGCTGCCTCCTCTTGCGCCTTGGCAAGGAGGGCTGCGATATGATGCGACGGCTGGCGATCGAGGCCCCTCGCCTCGTCATTCAGCTGTTCGGTCCGGTTCACGGCCATTATCTCGGTTCTCCCACTTCATTGATAATGCCAAAAAAATACCACTTGTCCAGAGACCTTAACAATTTCTTGCGATCAAAATGGCCAATTTTTAAAATAGCATTATTATTCAATGATTTATGAAATTACAGTCTCGGGAGAGATTTAGGCTCTTGGCTATTGGTACTTTATTGGTATTATAACCTGTAGGAGGCACAGCGCGTGGAACTTCTTCTCGGAATAGATGGTGGCGGCACGGGATGCCGCGCGGCGCTTGCCGACAAGGCGGGGCGGGTCATTGGCCGCGGCAAAAGCGGTTCGGCCAATATCATGACGGACATCGAGGGCGCGCGGGTCAACATCCTGGCGGCGACACGGCAGGCCCTGCAGGACGCCGGCCTTGATGCAACGGCCGAAACCTCGATTTCCGCGGTCCTCGGCCTCGCCGGAGCCAATGTCGGCGACAACGCGCCACGCCTCGAGAAACTTCTCCCCTTTGCGCGAGCCAGGGTGAAATCCGATGCAATCATCGCGCTTTACGGTGCGATCGGCGATGCCGATGGAACCGTCGTCATCCTCGGCACCGGTTCGGTGTTCGTCACCCGCAAGGCAGGTCATATACGTACAATCGGCGGTTGGGGCTTCAAGGTCAGCGATCTCGGCAGCGGCGCACGCCTCGGTCGCGACCTGCTCGAAGAGGCGCTGCTGGCGCATGACGGCGTCCATTCTTCCTCGCCGCTGGCCGAAAAGACCATGGCCATGTTCGATAACGATCCCCACCGGATCGTCACCTTCGCGCGGAGCGCCGGACCGAATGATTTCGGCACTTACGCTCCGCTGGTTTTTGAATATGCCGAGAATGGCGACAGGCTCGCTCTGCTCCTCATCGAGCGGGCCGTGAAAACCATCGAGGAAGCGCTTGATGCGGTCATGCCGCCCGAAAAGGGCAGGCTCTGTCTCATTGGCGGCCTTGGCCCGCTCTATGCCTCCCGGCTCTCGCCGAAGCATCGTGCCCGGCTGCACGCGCCCCTGGGCGACGCGCTGGGCGGCGCCGTCAAGCTCGCGGTCGAACTCTTCGCGCATGCGGAGGCGGACCATGGCTGATTCCATGCAGGCCATATTTGCCGACATCACCGGGCAATCGCCCAATGGCGGGCCGCTCTATGTCAAGCTCAAGCGGACCATCGAAAGCGCCGTTGACCGCGGGATGATCAAGGCTGGAGACGCATTACCGCCGGAGCGCGAGATCGCCAGCATGGCTGACGTGTCGCGGGTGACGGTGCGCAAGGCCGTTCAGGAACTGGTCAGGGAAGGGCTGCTCATCCAGCGCCATGGTTCGGGCACCTTCGTCGCCTCGCGGGTAAAGCCCGTGGAGCAATATCTGACGCAGCTCACTTCCTTTACCGAGGATATGGCGCGGCGCGGCATGATCGTCCGCTCGGTATGGCTCGACCGGGGCATTTATGCTCCCTCGCCCGAGGAGATGGTGTCGCTGGGCCTTACATCGGGTGAAAATGTCGCCCGCATCAGCCGCCTGCGCGTTGCCAACGAGACGCCGATGGCAATCGAGCGGGCCGCCCTTGCGGCAAGCGTGCTGTCGCGCCCCGAAGACGTGACGACATCGCTTTATGCGGTTCTGGCGGCGAACGGAAATCGCCCGGTGCGGGCCATCCAGCGCATTTCCGCCGCCATTTTGAAAGAGAATGATGCGCGCATTCTCGATGTGCAGCCGGGTTCGGCCAGCCTCAACATCGAGCGCATCTCCTATCTGGAATCCGGCAAGGTGATCGAGTTCACCCGCTCGATCTACCGGGCCGACGCCTATGAATTCATCGCCGAACTGCGCCTCAGCGGGCCATCGGGACAGTCGGCGGAAGCAGCGGGAGCCGTTCTTTGACCACACAACCCAGTCTCATGCATGCGGAGATCGCCTCCATTCCGGATGTGGTGGCGCGTCTTCTCGACGAATCGGGAGACATCCTGCGCATGGCGGGCAGCCTGATGCGCGAAAAGAACCCGGCCTTCCTCGCCTCGATCGCGCGCGGCTCGTCCGACCATGTGTCGACCTATCTCAAATATACGACCGAACTGACTGCCGGCGTTCCCTTCGCCTCGCTCGGCCCCTCCATCGCGTCGATCTACGGTGTCCAGTTGAAGCTTGCCGACGCCGCCTGCATCGCGATTTCGCAATCGGGGAAAAGCCCCGATATCGTGACGATGGCCGAAATGGCCCGCAAAAGCGGCGCCCTGACCTATGCCATCAGCAATTCGCCGGATTCGCCCCTGGCGCAGACCTGTGATTTCGCGATCGATATCCTCGCCGGCGCCGAGAAAAGTGTTGCGGCGACAAAGACCTTCGTCGCCTCGGCAGTGGCGGGCCTCGGCCTTATCGCCAACTGGACAAACGATACCGAGCTTCTCTCCGCCCTCGATCAATTGCCGCGATGCCTCGCCGATGCGCTGGCCTGCGACTGGTCGCCTCTTGCGCAGGCGCTGGAAGGTCATGATTCGCTCTTCGTCATCGGACGCGGTCCCTCTTCCGCTATCGCCAGCGAAGTAGCCCTGAAATTCAAGGAAACCAGCGCCATTCACGCTGAGGCCTATAGCGCCGCCGAGGTCCTGCACGGTCCCGTCGCCATCGTCGGCGAGGCCTTCCCCGTACTGGCGCTGACCGCGCGCGACCAGGCGGAAAAGTCGATCATCGAGACCTGCGACCGCATTGCCGGCCAAGGCGCATCCGTTTTCGTGACATCGACCAGCAAAACCACCGCGACAGCCCTGCCCTTCATTGCCACGCCGCATCGCTTGACCGATCCCCTAGCGCTTCTGGTCTCCTTCTACGGCTTCGTCGAAGCGCTATCGCGCCATCGCGGCCTCAATCCCGACCAGCCGCCCCATCTGCGCAAAGTGACCGAAACCATATGAGCCAACGATTCGCCCTGACCGCGCCGCGCATTTTCGACGGCGAACAATGGCTGCACGACAGCGCGCTGGTTCTGCGCGACGGGCTGATCGAAACCGTCACCGCGAGCGGTGCCATCCCTTCCGGGATACCCGTGGTATCCATCCATGAGGGCATGATCGTCCCCGGTTTCGTAGACCTTCAAGTCAATGGCGGCGGCGGCGGCGTGCTCAATGAACATCCCGACATCGATGGTATCCGCACGATCTGCGCCGCCCATGCCAGGTTTGGCACGACTGGATTGCTGCCGACGCTGATTACCGACACGCGCGAAATAACGGCGGCCGCCATTTCAGGCGGATTGGAAGCGGAGCGTAGGAAGGTACCGGGCTTCCTCGGCCTGCACCTCGAAGGACCGCATCTGTCGGTAGAAAGAAAGGGTGCGCATGATCCTGCCCTCATCCGCCCGATGGATGACAGCGATCTGGTACGGCTGATCGAGGCGCGAAAGCATCTTTCGGTTCTGCTCCTGACCGCCGCTCCGGAGAACATCACCAACGAACAGATCAAGATGCTCGTACAGGCCGGCATTGTCGTCAGCCTCGGCCATTCCGACAGTTCCTATGCCATCGCGTCGCAGGCGGCAGCATCGGGCGCCTCGATGGTGACGCATCTCTTCAACGCGATGAGCCCGCTTAGTCATCGTGAACCTGGCATGGTAGGTGCTGCCCTCGATATCGGCAGCCTCAATGCCGGCCTGATCGCCGATGGCCTCCATGTCGATCCCGCTTCCATCCGGATAGCGCTCAGGGCAAAGACTGGGCCAGGCCACATCTTTCTCGTCACCGATGCCATGTCCACCATCGGCACCGACATGACGAGCTTCACGCTCAACGGACGCACGGTCTACCGCGCCGATGGCCGGCTGACTCTCGCGGACGGAACCCTTGCCGGCGCCGACCTCGACATGATTTCCGCTGTGCGTTTCATGCACCGGGCGATCGGCCTGCCGCTTGACGAAGCCTTGCGCATGGCATCGCTCTATCCCGCGGAAAGCATCGGGTTGGGCGACAGGCTCGGCGCATTGCGCAAGGGAATGGTGGCCAGTTTCCTGCATCTTGACGACGCGTTGGACGTCAAGAGAACCGTTATCGACGGGCAGGTCGTTTTCGGAAGCCCCTTGGAATAGATTGCCTCGCAAAGCTCTGGCACCGGGAAGGAAAAAGCTTGCGGCGCAACAGCCGAATTCTTAATTCTGATTGGAAATAGAGATCGTCATTCCGGCGCCGTCAGTAAGAAAGATCGCATTTTGTTCCAGGAACGCCCATGCTGACCAAGAAGGGGAAATACGGTCTGAAGGCTATGGTGCATCTGGCCGAGATTGAAAAAGGCGAGCTTGCTTCGGTCAATGAGATTGCGACCGCCCACCAAATTCCGCGTAAATTTCTCGATAACATTTTGACCGAATTGCGCAATGCGGGCTTTGTTCAGAGCCGCAAGGGAAAAGGCGGCGGCTTCTGTCTGGCCAGGCCCGCCAGTGATATCCGCATCGGCAATATCATCCGTATCCTCGACGGACCGCTGGCGCCGATTTCCTGCGCCAGCAAGACGCGCTACCGACCCTGCGACGATTGCAACGAAGAGAATTGCCAGGTCCGCCTGATGATGCTGGACGTGCGCGAGGCGATTGCCACGGTTCTCGACAATAGAACGCTCGCCCAAACCGGCAGGCCCGTTATCGACGATCTCTTAAAGGCGTAGGTCATTGTCCCTTGACCCTCCGCCGGCGCGATATGGCAGACATTCGCCCGCCATATCGCAAAGAATGCTCAGCTCGCTTCCGAGAGGCAGGTCTTCAGGGAATCCGCCAGATTGCGGATGAGCTGGGGGTAGAGATCGGGGCCATCCTTCAGCGATGCCCCGAGCGGATCGAGTACACCGGATTTCGCCGCGGTGCCTTCGGTGACGGTCTTGACCAGGCGCGGCTCGAACTGCGGCTCCGCAAAGACGCATGTCGCGCCCAACTGCTTCACCTTTTCATGAATTTCCGAAACCCGCTGAGCGCCGGGCACATTTTCCGGGCTGACGGTGATCGAGCCCACCGTATTCACGCCGAACCGCTTTTCGAAATATTGATAGGCGTCATGAAAGACGATGAATGGCTTGTCCTTGACCGGGGCAAGCTCGGCCGTGACCTCCTTCGTCAGTTCATCGAGCTTGGCCGAATAGGCCTTGGCATTGCTCTTGTAGAGTACGGCATGGGCAGGATCCGCCTCGGCCAGCGTCTTGGCGATATCCCCTACAAGAACTTTGGCGTTTTCCGGATCGAGCCAGACATGCAAATCGTACTCGCCATGCGCATGGTCGTGATGCTCATCACCTTCGTCGTGCGCCGCGTCCTTGCCATGATCGTGCTCGCCTTCCGCGTGGTCATGCCCATCATGTGCCTTCTCTTCGTGCGCGTTGTCTCCGTGCGCGTGGTCATGACCCTCCTCCGCTTCATCATCGCCATGCTTGTGCGCTTCGAATGGCCCGCCTTCGCGGAACTTGAGCTTGGTCAAGCCGGAAGCATCTCCCAGCGCCACGACCTTGGCGCCGGCTGCAAGCGTCTCGAAGGGCTTCTGGAGGAAAGTCTCCATTCCGGGACCGACCCAGAAAACCACCTTGGCATGTTCGATAGCCTCCGCATCGGACGGCCTGAGGCTGTAGACATGCTCCGATCCCGTCCCTCGCACGATAAGCGCCGGCTCGCCGACCCCTTCCATCACGGCGGCGACCAGCGAATGAATCGGCTTGATCGAGGCGACAACGCCTTCCCTGTCGGCGGCGAAAGCAGAGCCCGCGCCGGCAAGAACAGCAGATGCAAGCAGAAGGGAGCGGAGAATTTTCATGGTATTCCTCGTTGAATTCAGAGCAACGGCAACCGATATGTTATCTTATTACATACGTTGCGTAACGCTATAACGTCTGCCATAAGGCATGGCAAGTACTCACTGGAAAATAACGATATGCCGACCGGCCATATAGGCCCCGCGCCTCTCCCAGAACCTCTTATCGACATGAGGAATGCCGGTGTTTTTCGCAGCGGCAGATGGCTTGTCCGTGATATCGACCTGCAATTGAGGCGCGGCGAAATTGTCACCCTGATCGGGCCGAATGGCTCGGGCAAGAGCACGACGGCCAAGATGGCGATCAAGGTGCTCAAGCCTGATGAAGGACAGGTGATCCATGCCCCCGGACTGCGCATCGGCTATGTACCGCAGAAGCTGGCGATCGACTGGACGCTTCCGCTGTCCGTCGAACGTCTCATCACGCTGACATCCCCGCAGAAGAAGCAGGACATAGAGCACGCGCTCGAAGCCGTCGGCATTCCCCATCTTGCGAAGGCGGAGATGCGCCATCTCTCGGGCGGAGAGTTTCAGCGCGCGCTGCTTGCGAGGGCCATGGTGCGCAAGCCGGATATCCTCGTTCTCGACGAACCCGTGCAGGGCGTGGATTTCATCGGGGAAGCGGCGCTCTACGAACTGATCGAGAAACTGCGCGATACCTCGCATTGCGGCGTGCTCCTGATCTCGCACGACCTGCATCTGGTGATGGCCGCGACAGACCGCGTCATCTGCCTCAACGGCCATATATGCTGCAGCGGCACGCCGAAAGACGTAGCCGCGAGCAAGGAATACGCAAAGCTCTTCGGCCCTCGCGCGAGCGGGCCACTTGCGATCTACGAGCATCATCACGATCATACTCATCTCCCCGACGGGCGTGTTCGCCATGCGGATGGTTCCGTCACCGATCACTGCCATGAGCATGACGGCCATCATCACGACCACACGCCGACCCTGAAGGCGGGAGGAAAGAGCACCCATGCTTGACGATTTCTTCACCCGCGCACTGATCGCCGGCGTCGGCCTCGCGCTCACCACCGGTCCGCTCGGCTGCTTCATCGTCTGGCGGCGCATGGCTTATTTTGGCGACACCATGGCCCATTCCGCCCTTCTCGGCGTCGCGCTGGCCTTCTTTTTCGAGATCAACGTCATGATCGGCGTCTTCACCGTCGCGGTGTTGATTTCCGGGCTCCTCCTGCTCCTGCAGCGCCGCGATTCGCTCTCCACCGATTCGCTTCTCGGCATTCTCTCCCATTCCACCCTTGCCCTGGGGCTGGTCATGGTCGCATTCATGACCTGGATACGCGTCGATCTCCTGGGTTTTCTGTTCGGCGACATTCTCGCCGTTTCAAAAACCGATATTGCCTTCATCTATGGCGGCGGCCTGGCTGTACTGCTGGTCATGATGTGGCTTTGGCGCCCGCTTCTTGCCGCGACCGTCAACGAAGACGTCGCCAAGGCGGAAGGGCTTCACCCGGATTTCTCGCGCATCGTCTTCATGCTGCTCATGGCCGTCGTCATTGCCATCGCCATGAAGATCGTCGGCATCCTGCTGATCACGGCGCTGCTGATCATTCCGGCGGCGACCGCCAGGCGCCTCTCCACAACACCGGAACAGATGGCCGTCTTCGCTTCCCTTCTTGGCGCGGTCGCGGTTGTGGCCGGCCTTTTCGGTTCGCTGCGCTTCGACACGCCGTCCGGTCCATCCATCGTCGTTGCGGCTTTAGGGGTTTTCATTTTGAGCCTCTTGCCGTTACATATCCTTCTGCCATCAACCGCGCGCGGACGCTAAGCCAATGACTGCCCATCACGAGCTCACCCGCAACCAGGCCCTGGTGTTCAATGCTCTTGCGAAAGCCGAGAGCCCTTTGAGCGCCTATACTATTCTTGATCGGCTGCGCGACGACGGCTTCCGCGCACCGCTCCAGGTTTATCGAGCGCTCGACAAGCTTCTCGATTATGGCATGATCCACCGGCTTGAGAGCCTCAACGCTTTCGTTGCCTGCGCCCACCCTCATTGCGCCGATCACGGGCTGATCGCATTCGCCATTTGCGAAAAATGCGGACAGGTATCGGAATTCTCGGACCCGATCATCGAGGGGCAGGTCAATGAGTGGACTTCCCGGAGCGGCTTCCGGTCGTCCAAGACGACCGTTGAAATCCGTGGAACCTGCGCTACCTGCCTCAACGGATAATATAACTCCGAATAGCAATATATAGAGAAATTACAACCTACGCGAGAATATCACTGCAATTACGCCACAAAAGGCTGTAACTTCAATACAATTTAACTTTCACTATAAATATTAACTTAAGTCTCTTTTCATTTTTGCCCTGCAAATATCCGTCCGTGGCGGACGGACCGGTGCTTTGCCGGAATTTTCGATAGGCGGGCTCGTCAATTTCGCCTCACCCATCTTGCTATGGCGAAAGAGGAGCGATCAATGCTGCACTATGTCCACCCCCATCAAAGACCGCAATACCGTTCATTGCTTGACGACTATTTCCGTCTGCGCAAGACGATCTTTCACGACAAGCTCGGCTGGAGCGTGAATGTGACAGGCGATATGGAAAAAGACATCTACGATACGATGGACTGTCTTTATATTCTGTCGACCTCGGCGGACGGTGAGTTGCTCGGCGGGCTTCGCCAGATGGTCACGACAGGCCCGACCCTCACCTGGGAAGTCTTTTCCGATCTTGTCCCGGATCGCACGAGCATTATGTCGCCACGCGTGTGGGAGACGACGCGTTTCTGCATCTCCCCCTCAGCCTCGCATTTGAAGTTCAACAGCGGCCTCAATCGCGTGTCCATCGAACTCTCGCTTGGCGCCCTCGAATATGGCATCGAACAAGGCGTCACTCGCCATATCGCCGTATGCGAGCGCACGGTGTTCGAATTGTCCCGCTCGCTGCGGATGCCCTCCGAAATTCTCGGTTCGCGGATCGAACCTAACGGTTCCGAAATCCTTTGCGTGGCATGGGAAGTCAGCGAAGAATCCGCGGCGAGGCTGAAATGGGTAGGATCGATGGCGCAGGTGGCATAACGCACGATTCCGGCGGGGTAGCCGCCGGTTCCGGCTCTGCGGGACGTGCTGGATGAGCAATCGTTCCTCTGCACCGGAGAAGCGCAGTTCCGAGCGCCGTCGCACGCGGCTGCGCTCTGGAAAAATCGTCAATATGAATGGTCGTTTCCTGATAGAATGCCAGTTGCATGACATCGCTGGAGGCGGCGCGAAAATCCGTGTCGCCGATGCGCGTGACGTTCCTGATCGGTTCTGGCTGTTCGATGACCGCTATGGTCAGGCGCTCATTGCCGAGATTGTCTGGCGCGATGGTGTGGAGTTGGGCGTCAGATTTTGCAATGACCCCACAATTCAACCGCTGGACGATGCCCGTCTTTCAAAGCTGGCCGGCAAATATTATTCCCTGTAATTGATCCAGAGAGCTATTCCCCACCGGCCTTCATGTTCATCTCGCGAATTTCGGCCGCCGAAATATAGTTGAACTGCTCGACCAGGAGATCCTGCACGACCGGTTCCGGGAACTTCTGGTTGATCCCATCGATCACCGATTTCCGAACCGTCTCGAAATTCACCTTTTCGACCTGCTTCGTATCCGAATAGCTCCCGTAAAACTGGCGAAATATCTCGTCATGGATGAAATATTCCAGCGGAACCGCCAGTCGCGACTTCGTTTTCGAATCAATCGTGTAGACCAGTTGTGCGACGACATAGCCGGCCACCGAACCGCCTGTCATGACCGGTACGCTGAAGACATCCGTTTTGACGTAATCCATGCCACCGAGATAGCTCGCCTGCTGACCGTTCCCTTCCGACGCGGGCTGGTGGCCGCGCACTGCGATGAACAGTGATCCCAGCGCAACAGCGCAGATCCACAATCCGATCAGGACAATGCGGATCATAGGGCGTGGCCGCTCCGCGCATGCTGCATGCTATAGGTGCCGTCAGCCTCCTGCGTTTCCAGCGCAGTGCGGATGATATCGGAGAGTTCGCCCACAGCGCGCAGATGCAGTTGCAGCGCCTCGCAATTGCGCTCAAGCTTCTGCTTCAGCCGGTCGAGCAGCGGCTGAAGTGTTCTGAGCGCCGGTGCATCGGCAAGCGTCGCTGCCTTGTTCATCGCACGGGTGAAATCATAGAGCCCCCTGCTCTTGCGCGCATTGATCTCGGCGAGATCCGGATTGGCGCCATCGAGAAGAAGCTGCGTCTCCGTGTCCACGACATTCTCCAGGCGTTCGATCGCGAGGACTACCGGCTTCAGGGCCGCTTGCTTCTCGCCCTGGGCTTTGGCTGGTGCGTCGGCTTCCGGTGCGAAAGGCATGATTTCAGAAAAGTTGGATGTCATCGAAATTCCTCAAGATCTATGTGGGTTCTCACCCGCATCCGCATCGGTATTGTTCAATTGTTGTTTGATGAGCTGGCGTTCGGCCTGGTGCAGGATATCCGTGGATAACGATCCAGTCTCGCCCGCCGCGGCCTCCTGCGATTTTACATTCATCAAGGAGGCCGTAACCGGCATATTGGCGTCGGCCAACCGTTTGCTCTGCGCTTCCAGCATGCGGGCAATGCCGATCCCGCCCCCGTCAGCCATTTTCTGGGCTATCGCCTCCGCCATCATCGATTTCCAGTACTCGCCTGATATCCCCTGTCCGAAAACCGCATTCGTATCGTCGGTAAACATCGACTGCACGAATGACTGCAGCATGAAGGCCTCGAACTTCGTATAGGCGGGATTATGCTCCGCACTCGTGGAAACCGTTTTGCCCGAAGGAGCGGCCCCAACCGAAAAGGCTTCCTGCGCGAACGATGGGCCGCCGGATGCTCCTGACGACACTCGTGATGACGCAAGCGTGCGCAACCGCTCGACGGAAGCCCTGAATTTTTCAGGATCGGCCGCAGTCGCAACGTCCAGCACGATATCTGACGGCGGATTTATCGCCATGTCGGTGGATATCCTCTCTCCATTTTCCAGATCACTCTACCCACCCAAACTTACGGCAAGCTTGAGCCGAAGCGTATTTTCCCGGCGATCAATTCCTCTACGAGATCGGCTTCGGCTTTTCTCTCCCGCTGGCGGCTGCCGTCCGACATCCGGACTTCCAACAGTTCCAGCCTGCGCGATACCTGAAGCAGGGCCTGCCGCTCTGCGGCCAGTTCCTTTTCCAATTGGGTCCCGCGGCGCATGTTGGCACTGAGCCGCGCCAGGATCGCTGCCGGATCGATAAATGCCCCGCCGCCCTCATAGCGACGATCCTGCATCGCCAGCAATTCACCATTCTCCGCCATGATCTCCGCCAGACCGGCGGCAAGATTGGCGATCGCCATCTCCCGCCGCGCCTTCATCAGCGACTGGACCGCAATGAGGCTCCCCAAGCTCTTGAGATCGTAACTGGCCATCCAAACTCCTAGAAACTGCGTAGATGAACGCCCGCTTCCGAAACGAAAAAGGTCAAGAGTTCGGGCAGCAGGAAATAGGTCAGCACCAGACCGCCAGCCAGGACGAACGGCAACGAAATGAAATAGACAGGGATCGTCGGCGTCAGCTTGTTGACGAGACCGATGGCGATGTTAACCAGGATAGCGAAGACGATGAACGGCGCGGCGATCCGCAACGTGCCGGTGAAGGCGCTGGAGAAGGCATCCGTGACATCCACCAAAGCTGCATCGGGCCGTAAACCGCTATCCACCGGGATGACGGAATAAGAGGACAGCAAGGCCCGGAACACTTCCTGATGCAAATCCGTGACAAAAAACAGGAAGAGCGCCGAGAGTGTAATGATACTGGCAATGATCGCCTGCGGTTCCGATTCCTCGATCGCCCCGCTAGGCGCACCGGAATAGCCGATCGTCATGGCGATGACGCCGGCCATGAACTGCAACGCCCAGAAATATATCTGCGCCAGGATGCCGATCAGTCCGCCGACAATGCTTTCCGTCACGATCAGCCGCAACATCGTCCACGACTGCACGTTCGCCAATGTAGGCTCCAACCGTGGCTGAAGCAGAGGAACGACCATCAGCGAACAGGCAAGCGCCAGAAAAAGCCGGACGGACATCGGAATGCGCGGGCTCGATACCCCTGGCATGACCATCAGACAGGCTCCTACCCTGGCGAAGACCAGAAAGGCGGTCAGCACCATTTCGTTGAGCGGCAGCGAAAGCGCGGTTAATGGCATGCGGCAGCGCTTTAGGAGATCGTACCGAGCGACTTTACCTCGACGCCGCGCGCGATTTCCACATGGGACAGCACGGAAAGCGTAGCAAAGAGCCGCTCGATGATCATGCGAATATAAGGCCGCGCCTCGGGCGAAGCCACCAGCACGAAGCGTTCGCCGCTGTCGAGATGTTTGCGGATCGCCGTGCTCGCTTCAGTGCCGAACTGCTCGAGCAGTCGCGGGTCGATATCGAACTCGATCACCTCGCCCTTGGTGTCCCGTTTGAGGCTCTGGTGGAAGACCAGATCCCAGCGATTGCCGAGGCGAAGTACGTTGAGCGTGCCGTTGTCCGAGAGATCGCCGCATATCTGCTGCGCCATGCGCATCCGCACATGTTCGACGATCAACTCGGAGCGCCGTATATGCGGCGCGATCTCGGCGATTGCTTCCAGGATGAGATGCAGGTTGCGGATCGAAACCCGTTCTGCAAGCAGGAGCTTCAACACCGCCTGGAGACCGGAATAGGAGAGATGACCGGGGCAGATATCGTCGAGAAGCTTGCGATATTCCGGCCCGAGCCTGTCGAGCAATATGCGCATGTCCTTGTAGGACAGGAGTTGCGCCAGATTGTTGCGGATGATTTCGCTCAGATGGGTCAAAAGGACGGAAAGATTATCAACTGTCATGTAGCCATCGCGCTTCAGCTCGGCAGCGAAGGTTTCTGGCACGGAATAAGCCTTCATGCCGAAGGCCGGTTCGCGCACCGTCTCGCCCGGCACATCAGGCGGCGACCTTTCGCCGAGCACGACCAGCGTCTCGCCGACCCGCAACTCATGGCTTGCGACGGCGGTGCCGTGGATCTTGATCCGGTAGGTCTTCGGTGCCAGCGCGATATCGTCCGTCACCTTGATCTCGGGAATGACGAAACCGTATTCGAGAGCGAACTTCTTGCGCATCTTGTTGACGCGATGGGCGAGTTCCTCCTGCTGGGCGAGGAGCCTCGTCGAAAGTTGCTTGCCGAGACAAAGCTCGATCTGCGCAGTCTCCAGCGAAGCCTTGACGGAATTGCGCTCTTCTTCCTCCGCATGGCGCAGCTTTTGCGCTGCGTCCGCCTGGTCCGCGTCACGCCGCTTGGCTCGACGGCGCGGTACGGCAACCCCGACGAAAGCCATTCCCGCGGCAAGAATGAAAAACGGGAAAGCCGGAAGACCGGGCAGGACGCCCAGCACGAAAAGCAGAAATGCCGCGATGAACAACGCCTTGGGATAGGCGCCGAGCTGGCCGAACACCGCCTGGTCGGTCGAGCCGCGCGTACCGCCTTTGGAAACAAGAAGACCAGCGGCAAGCGATACGATCAGCGCCGGTATCTGCGTCACCAGACCATCGCCGACTGAAAGCTTGGTGAAGACATCCGCGGCTTCCGAGACATCCATTCCATGGCGGGTGACGCCGATGATGATACCGCCGAAAATATTGACGGTCGTGATGATCAGACCCGCGATGGCGTCGCCGCGAACGAATTTCGATGCGCCGTCCATGGAACCGAAGAAGGAGCTCTCTTCCTCCAGTTCACGCCGGCGGTGCTGCGCCTGTTTTTCGTCGATCAGTCCTGATGAGAGATCCGCGTCGATCGCCATCTGCTTGCCGGGAATGGCATCGAGCGTGAAGCGCGCGCCGACCTCGGCAATACGGGATGCGCCCTTGGTGATGACAAGGAAATTGACGATGATGAGAATGGAGAAGACGACAAGCCCGATGACGAAATCACCGCCCATGACAAATTGCGAAAAGCCATGGATGACATGCCCTGCCGCCGTATAACCCTCATTGCCATGGGTGAGGATGACGCGCGTCGTGGCGATATTGAGCGACAGGCGCATCATCGTTGCGATCAGCAACACAGTCGGAAAGGCGGAGAAATCGAGCGGCCGCTGGATCCACAGAGAAACCATCAGGATCAGCACTGAAAAGGCGATCGAAAAGGCAAGGCCGATATCGAGGACCACCGCCGGGACCGGCAGGAACAGAACGGTCAGGATAATGACGATGCCAGCGGCAAACCCTATGTCGCTTCCGGTCAGGAAGCCCTTGTCGCCGAATGATTTTGTTGCGCTCTGCTGCACACTGTTCTCCCGAGATACTCAGGAAGAATAAGCGACGAAGCTTGCGCGAGGGATTTGCGCGCAAGCTCTTGCTTCTTAAAATCCTTTTTCGATACGCGAATAGGCGAGAAGCGTGAAAGCGTTGATCTGCGCTCCGACGAACGGCGCGGTGAAGGCCAGGACAACAAATATGACGATGATTTTGGGAACGAAGGTCAGCGTGATTTCCTGCACCTGCGTCAGCGCCTGGAAAAGCGCGATGCCGATGCCGGCGATCATGGCTGCAAGAACCGCGGGCCCGCTGGCGGCGAGCGTCGTCCAGATCGCCGAATTGATGATGTCGAGCGCATCGGCTTCGTTCATCGCCCGCCCCTTCCGGCTAACTTAACTTATGGAGACGCCCGGCGTGATTGCCAGTTCGCTGCCATCGGCAAGCTTCGCCACCAGGCCGTCCTGCAGGATGCGCACGGATTTGACCTCGCCGCTGATTTTCCCGTCGGCACTCGTAACGGTGCGGCCGATCAGGCCGTCGGCCTGCGAAAGCGCGGAATTGCCGAGAAGCTTCTCGAGCTTGCTGTTCATCTGAACCGCCTGCTCGACATTCGAAAATGTCGCCAGCTGCGATATATACTGCGTCGAATCCATCGGCTCCGTTGGATCCTGGTTCTTCATCTGCGCTACGAGCAGCTTGAGAAAGGACTGGTAGTCCGCCGATGCCGCATTGGCCGCTGAATTGTTGTTCGTCGTCGGCGTGTTGGTATTCGTGTTTGAAACGCTCGGTGTTGTCGTCATGCCATTGCCTCCACAGGCCGGGTCAGAATTCCAGGTTCACGTCCGATATCCCCCGTATCTCCAATACCCCCGGGTACCCCGATGTCTTTGCCGCCCATAATTCTTGCTTCGTCGGGATAGAGATTACGCAGGGTCTTTAGCGCTTCAAAGACACGATTTTGATGAACGAGCTCGTCGATGAGCTTCAATCCCTTCAGGATCTCGACATCCTCGAAAGTGCTCAGTGTTGCCTTTAGCATGGCCTGGAATGTCTCCCGGGCTTCCGAACCGATGGCCGGATTGATCAGCATGATCTGGGCGGCAAAATAGAGTTGGCGCAGCGGCGTGGTCGTTTGCTCCGGCTGAAGAACGTGACCCTCCAGAAGAAAGGTCGCGTCGTTCAACAGCTCGAGCGAAACCTTGCGGTCGGCGCGAAGAACAGCCCCGTTGATATAGATCTTCTCTCCCGCCCGTAGCGAAAGACGGATGGTATTTTTGGAAGCCGGTGCCATTTCTAAAGACTGTCCCTGATCGTGCGGGTGATATCGATGACGGAATCATAATCGTCGGATTCGCCCTGCCTTATCCGCTCCATTTCCTTGAGAATGAAAATGCCAATGGAAATGATCGCGGCTTTGAGTTCCTGAGGCAGTGCATTTTCAACACTGCCGAGATCTTCGATGAGAGTCGTCCACAATTGCATCGTGAAATAAGCGGCGTCGATACCTTCCCTGGATGATGCTCCGTGTTCGCGTGCAGTACAGAGCATTTCGATGCAACGATCGAAGAGCAGGCGTTCGCGTTCCTTGGCGCTTGCCGTGTCATCATTCATCACATCTTCATAGCGCGATTGATACATTTGATCTCCGGGGCATTCCAGCAAATAACTCTAATGCTTTACTTTAGGACTAGCGTGAATCGATACTTTAATTTGTTGAATCATTACCTGATTTTATCACTTCAAGTAGTTGAGAAGACTCATACCCATGAGCCTAGTGGTCATCGCATAGGAGGTCTCGATCTGCGACATCAGCGCACTGACACGCGTCGCTGCCTCATAGGGATCGACCGCTTCGAGATCGCGAACCGAGCTGTTGAGAATGTTGATCTGCGCCGCGATGCGCGTATTGGCGTTCGTCGTCCGGGCCTGGGCGATCCCGAGTGCGGATTGCGACTGCGAAACCGCTGTGATCGCTTCAGTCGTCGTACCGAGCGCCTTGTTGATCAATGCGGAAAACGCGCTGTCGTTAAGGCCGATATCGCCAAGCTCGGCTACCATGGTGAAGCTCATTGCCACTTTGCGGAAGCCTTCCGCATTGGCGCTCACCGAAGTCTCCGTGAGTTCAGTCGGCGCGATGCGGCTCTTGATGACTGTGCTCGACGCCGATGACCAGTTGCTGCTCCAGTTCGCTTCGCTGAATTCAGCCGCAAACGCCGTTCCGAGAAACGCTTCCATGTCCGACGCGGAAATGCCAGCCACTTGAGGCGCATCCGTCGCAAAACCGAAATGATTTTCGAAAGCCTCCTGAACAGCCGACCTGGCAGTGCTGCCATCCCCGAAATAATCACCAAGCGGCTTCACATCGGTGTTGACGCCGGCGAAAATGAACTCGCCGGCATAGCTGCTGTTGAGAAGGCCTGTCGTGGTCTGGAGCGCCGATTTCGCGCTCTGGACAATCGTGGTTTTTCCTTCCACCGTCGAGGTCGCGCCTGCCAGATTGGCCAGGAAGTTTTGAGCTTGGCCGATGACGCTGCCAATCGCCGTCTGCGATGTCCTCATCCGCTGGGATATCAAATTGTTCATCTCGGTGAGCGACGACAGCCGATCATATTCCTTGCGCAGCGAAATAGTCTGGCCGGACCGTGCGCCAAGCGCCAACCCCACATCGAAGACTGTACCGGTGGTTGCTTCCTGCTGCGCCTTCAACAATTCCGTCTGTGCCTTGGAGACAACTGAACGCAAGGCATTTGAGAGAGCGTAGGACGAAACTGACTGAGCCTTCATGATTATCTCACCGCATTGAGAAGATCGTCGAGCATCGAGCCGACGGTTGACAGAACCCGGCTTGACGCCTGAAAGGATTGTTCGAGTTGGAGGAGGAGAGCCATCTCCTCGTTGATATCGACGCCGGTGGCGTTGGAGAGCGCCTGCTCCGCACGCGATGAGACCGTGGAATTATAGCTCTCGCTATCCGCTGCGGCCTTGCGCTGGCTTTCAAGCCAACTTGTCGAAGCGCTGCTGTAATCGATGATGCTGAGGTTGGTTCCTCCGCCCACAGCGGAATCGAAGCTGCGCTTTTCCGCGACAAGTCCAATCAGTTGCTGCAAACGGCCCGAGAAGCCCGAAGCGTTATCCGGGTTGTAGATATCGCCATGTCCGTCACGCAGCAATTCCGAACTGCCACCTTCGGAACGGATATATTCCGAGGGGACATGAACCTTCCCCGCAATGCCAGGTTCCGAGAACGAACCGGAGGAACTAAAGAGCCCAGTCTGGCCGCCCTCCTCGGAGAAGATGTCGATGAGCCCTCGGGCTATCTCATCAAGCTGGTTTTGATATTGAGGGGCGATCTGATCGCGCAACTGCAGGAGACCGCTCAAGCGCCCCGTCCCGTAGGGTTGCTCGAAGGTGCTGTGCGAGAGCGGCACGCCATCCACATAGACATTGTTACCGCCGGTCCCGGCGGCAAAGGCCGTCGTCGGCTCGAAGCTCACCTTGCGCGCGGTTTTTTCGAACAGGGTCACACCGGTTTCGGCGAAAATAACCATGTCGTTGTCGGCGCGTGTCATGGTGGTGATGCCGATCTCACCTGACAACTGTTTGAGAAGCGAATCGCGCTGATCGAGAAAGTCCGATATGTCGTCGCCCGACCTTGTGCCGTTGACGATGCGGCTGTTCACCTCTTCGAACTTCGCCAGCAATTCATTGACGTTGTCGACAGAATTGGCGATGTCCGCATCGGCATCGGCGCGCAGCTTCTGGACTTGCGCCGTACCCTCGTTGAGCGCTTTTGCAAGCGCCACGGCCTTGTCGACAACGCTATCGCCGGCCGTCGTGCTCTGGCCGGGCTGGGTGGCGTAAATCTGCAACGCATCGCGCAGATCGCCTATGAGCGCCGCGGGCGAGCCGGAATAGTCATCCGCCGAATAGAGCGCAGACAAACGGCCGAGCCCGGTTGCGAGCGTGCTCGACGATGCGTTCAGGCTGTTGGCTTGGATATAGCGTGTCAGCAGCGCCTCGTCAGCCGAACGACCGACGTTCACATAGACCGAGCCATGGGCCCCCGAGACCAGGGAGCCCGTGCGCTTGACATAGTTTGGATCGCTTGAGCCCGCAATGTTCCGAGATGCCAGCGCCGTCTGCTTCGACGTAGCTTTGAGAGAACTCTGGGCCGTAAGCAATGCAGAACTTAGTGACATCCTCTATCCAATCCCGCCCATATTAGAAGGGCTATCTCTTCAGGTTGACCAGCACGTCCATCAAATCCGCGCCCGTCTGGAAGGCTTTGGAATTGGCGGTGTAGCTGCGCTGTGCCTCGATCATTTCAGTGAGCTCTTCGGCGATATCGGCATTGGATTCCTCGAGTGCGCCCGAAGAAATGCTGCCCATCCCGCCGCTTTTGGGAAAACCGAGCTGGACATCGCCGGAATCGGCGCTCGGCGCGAATACGTTGCCGCTCAGCACTTCCATCCTGTCCGGGCTCGCCACATTGCCGAGCGCGATGCGGTAGATCTCGCGCTGGGTTCCGTTCTCGTAGCGGGCCACGACGGAACCGTTCGGGTCGATATCGACGCTTTCGATGGCGCTCGGCGACCTGCCATCGATATTCGCCTCGTACACGGTGTAATCGCCGGCAAGCTGCTTGGTCGACGAAAGATCGAGGTCGAGCGTCTGCCCCCCCGGGATGGCGATCGCCACATTGCCGGCCGATGTCAGTTTGCCGGTCGTCGCGTCAAACGCCATCGTCGGGGTGGTGAGCGCAGCTGACGCGTAGGGAAAGCCGCCGTTTGCGGCCCGCCCCTTGGCGTCGTAAACCGCGACCTGCCAGGTATTGTCGGCTATTTTACTGAAATAGACGTCGAGAACGACAGGATTGCCGAGATTGTCGTAGGATACCAGTGAGGTCTTGGCGGTGAATTTTGAATCCACCAAATTGTCTCCGGCCCGGGGTGCGGGAACAACTTCAGCGTTAGCCGGAAGATTGACGGTAAACTTGCCTGTCCGGCTCGGATCGGCAACCAGATCCATCTGGTCTATGTTGATCTTCTCCAGCCCCTGGAAGCCGTTCGCAACGTTGTTCACCTTGCCGTCGACGACGGGATAACCCATCAGGTAGTAGCCAGACGTGTTGACGAGATTGCCAACGGAATCCTTCACGAACGATCCGGCGCGGGTCAGGTAGGGCGTGCCATCGGCATTGCTGACAACAAAAAAACCATTTCCGTCAATGGCAAGGTCGGTCGATGATGCCGTGGAGCGGATGCCGCCCTGGTCGGATATCCCGTAGCGCACTTCGGTTTTGACGCTTCCGGAATTGTACTGGCCATCCGAGCTCGGCAGTACGAGCGAGGAAAACTGCGTGCTGGCGCGCTTGTAGCCGACGGTGCTGGCATTGGCGATGTTTTCCGCGACGGCCGACAACCGGTTGACCTGGGCATTCATGCCGGAAACACCAGTGCGCATCATCCCATAAAGGCTCATTTACATCTCCTGATGTGAGGATTCCTGAATCGATGCTAGCTCACGACCCTTGCGTGAACCTGTTCTGAATCACTCACGATTTTCTGGAAGCAGGATGGATAAGTGAGGGCCGATCAATGCAGGGCCGGCCCCGTTCAGCTACTCGATATTGATGCAGTAGCCGAGGAAGCGCTTCGAATCGATGGGATCGAAGCCCAGCGCTTCCCTCAGTTTCTTGCGCAGCTTGCTGATATGACTTTCAACGACGTTTTCCTCGACTTCGCTATCGAAGATTCCGTAGATCGCGTTGAATATCTGCGTCTTGTTGAGCCTGCGGCCGCGATTAGCGATGAGATATTCGAGAATCCGCCGTTCGCGGCGCGGGAGCAGAAACTCCATCCCGTTGATCTGCGGATCGCGCCCATCCGAGAAAACCCGGATCGGCCCGACCTGAATTCCCGAAACATCTACGCCCGCACGGCGGCGGATGGCGTTGATACGCGCCAGGATCTCGCGGACGTGAACCGGCTTGCGGACCACATCGTCCACACCCGACTGGAACAATTCCAACGTGTGCTCAAGCGATTGCGTCTCATTGACGGCAATGACCGGAGCCGAGCAGCGTTCGCGTATCTTGATCGGGAGATGATTGCGATTGGAGCACTCACCAATCAGAAAGGCCTCGACAGCCAGAATATCGCTCTGCGCGACCGTATCAACCCAATCGCCGAAATCGGCCGGAGAGAACCCGGTCGTTGAAATCCCTTCCCGCCCAAACCAGGCAGAATACCCACTAGTGACTAGATTGCGTTCGTCCACAACCACAATCATCGGCCCGCCTCCGAATCAGTATGTTACCCCGTGGGAACAACAACTAACTGGCGCGATGACTCGACAACAATCCCAATTTATAGGGAGCAATTTAGTGGGGAAGAACCATTGATATCTACGGAGCAACAAATCAAACCAAATGCGATCGCCGCAGGAGCTTGGTCAGTACCCTATAGAGCTTTACAAAACGTTAACAGTAGCTGGCTTTCACGATTCATAACAAGACGTTACGCTCAGGCGTGGCAGAAGCCGCGCGCTTGGGGAGTCCAGTTTCCGAAACCCGTCGCCACCATGTTTTCCATTACCCGGCAAACATATTTCTTCTGGGCAGGGTCATTGTTTGGTCCAGCATGATAGCGGGCGACAGCGAGGGTCCAGTTGCCTTCGCGGGCGCGAAGCTGCTTCAGGAAGCGTGCGGCGTAGTCGACATTCGCCCTTGGCAGCAGCATCTGTGCAACCGATGAGAATTCCTTGCCGTGGAAATAATGGTTGATCTGCATGCAGCCAAGGTCGATCAGCTTGGCCCCCTGACGCCTTGCCTGATCGAACCCAGCCAATGCGGCGGCGGCCGTGGGGAAGAATTCCGCCCGCCCCTCGATGTTCATCGCATAGGGCTGCAGCGAGTTCTTGCGCCCGGTTTCCGTCAGGCCGACGGCGTAGAGAATGCCGATCGGGACTCCGTATTTGGCAGAGGCCTTGTGCATTTCGCGTTCGCAGACATTTTCCGCCCGCGCCGGCCCTGCCCCCAGTGCAAGGATGCTAGACGACAATGCCGCGAGACAGACGGCGGCCACCACGCGGATCCAGAGGCGAAGCTGGAGCGTTCGCCTGCGCCTGATCGTCCGAATTCCACGTTCGGCGCTGATCACGATTGCCATTGCCTTCTCCCTGCATAGTGGCCTGCGGATGCCCTCCGTTACGCCCACCGGTCTGATCTTGAGCGGTGAAATTCTGCTGTCCCGCCTGGTTGCCTGCTGCATTGGAGGTGGCGGGATTTCCGCGTTCCGTCACCGTGATGGCGACGACGGCATTGTCGCTCAGCCCCACCGACTGCAGCGCTTTGCCCAACATATCCCGGTCGGCCGCAAGCCGGTCCGCCGTCTCGCGCCTGTCCGCCACCAGCTCTACCTGCATGCCGTCAGGGACCATCCGCAACCTGGCGGTAACGGTCCCAAGATCGAGCGGCTGCAGCCGGATGTTAAGGGTCTTCACCGTCCCGTAGCTGCGCTCCGAGACGATTTCCACGCCGGCGATATGGATTGCCTGCTTTACCGGCGCAGCCGCGGCATTCGCCAGGCCAGGGGAACTGTTGGCTCCGCCGGGCCGATTTTGCGTGTTTGGCGTCATCGCGCCACTATCGGCAGCCTCGCCACCACGTCCTTTGACAGCCGGCTCCTTTAGGTCAGGCTTGGAAGCGCTTGGATCGGCTTTCGCAGCATCCTGGCGCCGATTTCCCTCACCTCCACCCGATGAGGCAATTTTGTCGTCGGTCGAAACAGGCACCGGCGTTTTGTCATCCGGCTTGTCCGTTCCATCGGGAGCAGGGTGGCCCTTTTCCTGCCGGGTTGTAACAGGCACAGCCGCCATATCTCCCGGTTTCGCCGTTTTTCCATCGGCCTTCGTGCCATACAGTTCCGCATCGGCGCTTTCATCGACAAGAATTTCATCGCCCATATCTGGACGGCCTGCTCCGGGCTTTCCGGCGTCGTCCACATCGATGGCTAAAGCATCTGCCGAATTCCCCGCAGCCGTCGCCGCCTCCACCTGCTTGATCCGCGAGGGATCGAACGAGAGCATGGCTTGTGCGGCAATGGCCGAGATGGGCGGCGATTCCTTGACGGGAGGCATATCGCCGCTTTTCTCTTCGTCGCCGGCTTCCTCAGCCTCCGAAATCCTGCTGCTCCGCTCTTCCGCCTTGCCGCCAAATCCCTTGACGAGCGTTTCGAACGCTACCGCCGGGTTCAGATCGGCGGCATCCCCACCGGCGTGCAGCTTGGATCTCGCCTCGTCCACATGCGCCGGCCGCGCCAGGGAACGCATCATCTGCGGGAGGATATCCTTGATCGTCATTGCGTCGCCTTTTCCAGCAATCGGTCGATTTCGGCCAGCTTCTTCTTGGTATCGTCCATGGTCTCCTGCACTGCTGGATCAGGCCTGTCGGGCTCACTGTGCGACCGCGCCCATGTCGGATCGGTTTCATCGCCAGTGGAAGCCGCAGCCGCCTCGGCCTTCGGCGGCAGGGCGGAACCGGATGCAGGCTGTGCCGGCTCCCGGACGACCCGCCCGGCCATCGCCTCGGCAGCATCGAGTAAGCGTTTGTCGCGTTCATGCAGACGCTCCCGTGGTATCTCCGACAGCGTACGGACGGCGTCTTGCGCGCGCATCGACCCGGCCTTGCTCGCAGCCGAATAGAGCCTCGCCTGGGTATCGTCCAATCGCAGCTGTTTCGCCATCTCAACCGCCTTGGCCGAAATGAACCGCGCACGTTCCATCTGCCCGTCCAGAAGCGCGCCGCGCGCCACGCGCAGGTAGAGGGCGTGTCGTGCCGGCGGTCTGGCAAGCCGCGCCACCTCCGCTATTTGCTCGTTCCCGATCCTGTCCTTCAATTGCAGAAGCGCATCGACGAACTGCACAAAGAAATCTTCCGCATAAGGCGAGCGGGAAAAGCGCTGGAGATAATTCCGCGCAAGCCCCTGCACCTTGGCCGCATCGCCGAGCCGCGCCGCAATTTTGAGGCTGCGCCGGATCGCCGCCTCTTCGAATAACGAGCCCGGCACGGAAACGCGCACCATGTCGAGGCGTTTCATCGCCAGGGAAGGATCTGCCGCGGCGATTTGCGGAGACGTCACCAGATAGATCGAGGCCAAAAGCTCGTTGGGCGCACCCGGCGGCAACGGATCTGCGAACTGCTGCACCACCTCCGCCGAATTCGCATCCGCATAGGCGAGAGCGCCGGCAACGAGACGCGGAGGCAGGCTCTCCGGCGGAGCAGCCGTCAGAATGGCCCTCACCACTTCCGGATTGCCGCCATTCAGGAGATAGACCACCGCCGCATAAAGGTTTTCCGCCTTGGACCAGACCTCGGGCGGGCTAGCCTGTAGTTGCTGCGCGATGCGCCCCAGGACACGGTTGAGCATGGCAAGCGCCTCGGGCTTGCCGGAGACGACCTGGTCCTGGAGCATACGCAACGAACGCACGAGCTGATAAGGCTCCAGCACCGGCAAGGATGAGGCCGCCACCGCCGCCGCGCAGAACGCGCCACCCGATAACACGATGGCTGACGAAGCCATCGCTAGTACCGCGGCACGCAAGGAGCGTCGAACACCCCTCATCATGGAGCCGTCTTCAGGAAGATATCGATACGCCGGTTTTCCGCAGCATTCGGATCCCCGGGGTTTTTCGGCTGCCGGTCGGCATATCCTTCGACGCGCAGTATCCGCTTTTCATCGAGACCGCCGCGTACCAGCATGTAATAGGCCATCTGCGCGCGCGCTGAAGAAAGCCGCCAATTGTCGTAAGAAGCGCTCTTGAAGGGCCGTGCATCGGTATGCCCGCTGATGATGACGCTGCCCGGCCTGCTGGCGATGATCTTGGCGATTTTTTCCAGAACCTCGACCACCCGGCGATCCGGCTTGGCGGAGCCTATGGCGAACATGCCGTAGTCGATCTTGTCGGTCAGCTGGATCATGACGCCGCCATCGGCGGGCACGACGGTGATATCGGGGCTGTTCGGCTCCTTGGCCGCTGCCGTCGCTCGGCTGATCTCCTGCGCCAGCTTTTCAGCCTCGGCCAGATCTTTCCCGCTATCCTTCTCCTGCGACCGGCTTTCCACTTTTTCAGATGCGCTGCCGGATTTCTCCGCCTGATCCTTTATGTCGGCAGCCGCTGTTTTTTCGGTTTTCTCAGCGCCGGATGCCTGCGCCTCTGGCGCCGCTTCCCTTGCTGCCGTGCTTGGCGGGCGGACCGGCGCAGGCTCTGCCGTTACCGGAAACAGTTCATCATCGACACGATTCGACCAATAATCCGGATTGAACGGATCGCGATAGGCTTTCCCCCCTTCGGAACCTGTCAGCGGACCGGCGGTGGCGGCACCGCCCTCGCCCGCTTTCGACTGATTCTGCATGACGCCGGTCTCATTGGCGATCTCCGCCAGCACAGCGTAAGGTTCTTTGAACATCAGCCGCTCTTCGCTTTCCGACGGGGTCTGGGCCTTTGAGTCATTGATGACCTTGGTGCCTGTTTCTGTCGCCTTGTCGCTTTGGAAGCGGACCTTGCCCTCGTTGAGGTCGATCTCCTCCACGCCCTTGCGGCTTGAGTGCCTGTCGATCAGCTTGACCGGATTGAAATAGCTCGCCACCGCCGCCTTGGTTTCCTCATTGGTGGCGTTGATGAGCCACATGACCAGGAAGAACGCCATCATGGCGGTCATAAAATCCGCATAGGCGATCTTCCAGACACCGCCATGATGCTCTTCATGGTCGCCGCCATGGCCGCGGCGCACGATGATGATCTCCCGCTTGGTTTCAGGATCGATATTCATCGTATCAGGGCTTTCAATTCGGCCAGCAGGGGAGAGAGCCGCGTTTCGACAACCATCTCGCCCAGTTTCATGCTGAGTTCCGCCTGCTCCGCCTCTATAAGCACGAACTCTTCATGCTCAAATCCGTCCGTGCTGCGCAGCGCCTCGATGAGATCGCGCGGGCCGCGTATTTCCGTGACCGCTGCGGGGCGAACCGTACCGGCAACCGCGCGGGCGAAATCCGCGACCGTATTTCCCGTCACATGCGCTGCAACAAGCGGCGAGATCAGATGTGTGACCTGCAGCGAGAAGGAAACTTCCAGCGCGGCGAACCCCTCGTTCAACCGCATCAACAGGCGATCGGCGGTTTCGTTCAGGACAGATGCCCTGACTGCAGCAATTTCCTCCTCATGCACACGCTGTACGCGCTGTTTTTCCGCTTCATAGAGCGCGTCCGCTTCTGCCCGCCCCGCTTCGCGTCCTGCCTCGAAGGCCTGCTTTAGCTGAAGCTCGATATCGACGGCTTCTTCAAACGCCTGTTCCGGAGACACATCTTCGTCCGGCTCGCCCTCCTCAGAGGAAATCGGCTCCGATGCAGCAGGAAGAATGATCACCCGCTCGTCAGGAATCCGCCGCGGCGAAAAATCGGAGAGGAAGCTGGCGATGGAAAGATCGCTCATGGTCATGCAGCCCTGCGTTCGGCTTCCTGGCCAACAAAGCCGCGCTGCTCGGCGGGAGCCCGCGTTTCTTCATGCACCCACTGCTTGAGAACCGCCGCCACGCGCTCCTCGTCCATTTCGATCATCTGCTCCAGCCGGTAGCGCGCCGGCGCGCGCATCCGCTGGCGAAGATCGCCCAGGCTCTCCTGCGCCTGCGCCGCATAGGCCGCAGCGCCCGACAGCGCCGTCTCGCCAGATGCGCCCACATTCGCCAACTGCCCCGTCCCGGTGAAATCCGGAATGGCGATCTCGCCCGCCTCGCGCTGCGCTGCAGCCTCCACAGCCCGATTGCCGGCAATCTCACGCATCAGCGGCCGGGCGCCGAACCATATGATCAGCGCGACCGCGCCGATCAGCGCTGCAGCATTGATCAGGCTACCCGCCTGGCGCAGGATCAGTTCCGATATCGGCGTGAAAGCGGGCTCCATCTCCTCTCCAGCCGGATCCATGAAATTCAACGCCGTGACATTGATCACATCGCCGCGCGCGGCATTGAGCCCTGCCGCCGTTGAGACGAGATCGCGGATTTTCGCCACCTGTTCATCGACGAAATTTCCCGGAGGCGGTGTCGTTCCTGCCGAAGCGAGAAGCCGCGCCTGATCGACGACCACGGCGATTGACAGATGCTTGACTGAATAGCCGTCGCTGACTGTCGAGACGGTCTTACTGTTGATCTCGTAATTGGTAAGCTCTTCGCGCCGCTCGGTCTTTTCCGTAGAGCTTTCGCCGTTTTTGCTCTGGATTTCCTCTTGCGGGATGTTCTGCTCGACGCCAGTCGCATTATCGTTTTTCGAATTTTGCGAGGCGCCGTTTTCCCGCACCACGCGAACGGACCGCTCGACCCTGGAATCCGGATCGAACACCGTTTCGTTGATCTGCTTGCGGTCCGTATCGAGCACCGCCTGCACGCTGGTCTGGAAATGGCCTACACCGAGATAGGGCGCCAGCGCCTTGCGTATATTGTCATCGATCGAGGCAGCCACCTGCTGCTCCAGTGATGCGGACATTACCGCCGCGCCATTGGTATGATCGCTGCTCGACGCGAGAAGTCGGCCATTGGTATCCATGACCGTCACTGAGGCCGCGTCGAGCGCGGGAACGGCGGCAGCCACGAGTTGGCGTATGGACTGCGCCGATTCGGCTGCAAAGCCGCCCTCGGTGCGGATGACGACGGAAGCCGAAGGCTTCTGGTCCCCGCGTCGGAAGCTTCCCTTTTCGGGAAGGACGATGTGTATCCGTGCGGCCTTTATACCTCTGATCGCCTGGATGGTCCGGGCGATCTCGCCTTCGAGGGCGCGGACCCGGGTGATCTCCTGCATGAAGGATGTCAGCCCCAGCGAACCCATATTATCGAAAAGCTCATAACCCGCGTTGTTGCTGGTCGGCAGCCCTTTTTCCGCCAGGTGCATGCGCGCCTGCTCTGCCTTCCCGAAGGGCACGAGAATGGACGTGCCGTCCGACTTTACATCGAACGGAATACCGGCCTCGCCGAGCGCCATGCCCATGCGGTTGACGTCGTCGCGGCTCAGCCCGACATAGAGCGTCTCATAAGGGGCCCGGCTGAAATAGAAGCTCGAGAACAGGATCGTGCCGAACAGCGCAGCGCCCATGAGCCCCAGCGCGACCAACCGCCTCGTGCCCAGCCTGGCCAGGGCGCTTGAAACCTGTTCGAGAAATTGCTGGAAATTCTTCTGCATCACCACCCGCCGCCATCATTTCATGGCGACCATAGCGAGCGAAGCTTGCGCGAAGTTAGAGCGGTGAACTTGTCTGCTTTTTAAGCTGCCCAAAAATGCGGCAAGGGACCGTGCCCCCCGCACGGTCCCCCGGCCCCCCGCTTTTATCAAATACCGCTTATCCGCGGAACAGCGAAAGGATGCTCTGGTTGCTCGAGTTAGCGATCGACAGAGCCTGAACACCAAGCTGCTGCTGAACCTGCAGAGCCGACAGACGCGCCGATTCCTTGTTCATGTCGGCATCGACCAGCGTACCCACACCCTTTTCGATGGAGTCCTGCAGACCGGACAGGAAGCTCCTCTGGCTATCGATCTGTGACTTGGCAGCGCCGAGCGTGGCAGCACCGGTCGTAAGACTTGCCAGAGCCGTTTCTACCTCGCCCAACTTCGTCTCGATATCAGCATCCGCCGTAGCCGATGTGAAAAAGCCGGCTCCAACGATAGTGGCAACCATTGTTTGAGCATCGGTATCGGCAGCAGCCACAGTGATTTTGTCAACCGTGACGGTCGCGCCCGAACGATTGTAGGAAGAGACGACTTCCAGATCTGCTGTGGGGCCATTGAGAAGGTTCGAACCTGCATAATTGGCATTGCTGAGCGCCGAATTGATGTTCGAAACGAGCGACGTGATTTCGGTTTCGATTTTGCCCTTGTTTTCGGCGCTCGCACCAAGTGCCGAAACGAGCTTCGTCTTGATTTCGTCGACCGCGTCCTTGATCTTGTTGATCGCCGAATAGGCGGTGTCGACTTTGCCGGCTCCAAGGCCCAACGAGTCCTGAACGGCGGAAAGCGCCTTGTTGTCGGACTTCATCGAGGTTGCGATGGACCAGTAAGCCGCATTGTCGGAGGCTTCGCTGATACGCAGGCCCGTGGAAATACGGTTCTGGGTGGTTTCGAGCGCCTTGTTGGTCGACGTCAGCGTCTGGAGTGCAGTCAAAGCGGAAGAATTGGTCAGAATACTGGCCATGGGTATTGCCCCTTTTCAAAACATGATCCCCAAAGGGTCACGCGGTTATGGATTGATTTTTTAGGGACAGGCCGGACTGATACCGGCATGGCGGAGCGGCATCATGCCTATTGCCGTTGCGGCAATTCCGTCATGCCGTGATCCTTACACAGCAATTGTTACCAATATTTTAACGCCGCAGAAAACGTTGTCGATCAGGAAAAAGAGCGGACCAGACTGCCGACAAGAATGTTCCAGCCATCGATGAGCACGAAGAACAGGATCTTGAATGGCAGCGACAGAACTGTCGGTGGCAGCATCATCATACCCATCGACATCGTGAGCGTGGCAACGACCAGATCGATCACCAGGAAAGGCAGGACGATCAGGAAGCCAATCTCGAAGCCGCGCCGCAACTCCGAAATCATGAAGGCGGGGATCAGAATGCGCAGGTCGACCACACCGTCTTCGGCGGTTCGGAAAGAGGGATCGGCCAGATCCTCGAACAGCCGCAGATCCTTGTCGCGCACCTGGCGCAGCATGAATTCCCGGAACGGCGACGCGATCTCGCGTAGCGCGACATCCTGCGCGATCTCGTTGCGCATCAGCGGCTGCACCCCGTTCTGCCACGCCCGATCGAAAGCCGGCGCCATGACATAGAAGGTCATGAACAGCGCAAGGCTGACCATCACCAGATTGGCCGGCGCGGTTTGCAACCCGAGCCCCGAGCGCAGCATGGAGAAGGCGATGGCGAAGCGCGTGAAGCTCGTCACCATGATCAGGAGGCCCGGCGCAATCGACAATACCGTCAGAAGGCCAACGAGCTGGACGATCTGCCCGCTCGCCGCACCGCTGCCGGCAGGAATCAGGCCTTCAAGCGAAGGGATCTGCGCCGCAGCTCCTTGCACGCCAAGGAACAGGAAGGCGGCAACGAGGAAAAGGCGTTTCGTCATTCCACCACCAGCGAGGAAATGAAAACCCGCTCCACCTTGCCGTCGGAGCGCAGCTTGGCGCGTTCTTCCAGATCGGCGCGCAGATAGGCAAGCCCTGTCGCGCCCTGCAGTTGCATCAGGCTGGCGCTGCGCATGAAGGCCATGAAATCGTCGGAAATCTTCATCGCCAATTCAGGCGCGATATCCTCGCCGGGTCTGGCAACCAACGCCGATTCCAGGCGCACCCATGTCGTGGACGGTACTGCAAGATTGGTCAGGATCGGCTTCAGCTCAATCACGTTACCGAGAGGTTGGGCTTCATGTCCCTTGCCCGGCTCTTTGCTCGGCGCCGCACCGCCGGAAACCGGTCCGGCCATTTCTCCCGTTCCGCTGATATAGCCGCCGAGAAGCCATCCGCCGCCGCCGGCAACCACCGTCAGCATCGCGACGGCGGCGAGGGTTCCCATCAGCGGACCGATGGCTGCCTTTCCACCCTCGGGATTTGCGGGGGATTTCGTCTGGTCGCTCATGCCTGCCCGCTCAAAATGGAGAAATCTGGTCGAGGATCTGCTGGCCGTAAGGCGGCTGCTGGATCTCGCTGATACGTCCACGCCCGCCATAGGAAATGCGCGCCTCGGCGATCTTGTCGTATGAAATCGTGTTATAGCCCGAGATGTCGCGCGGTCTCACGACACCAGCCACGTTGAGAACGCGCAGTTCGTTGTTGACCCGCACCTCCTGAGAACCGCTGATCACCAGATTGCCGTTGGGCAGGATATCGGTGACAATGGCCGCAATGGAGAGCCTGATCTCCTCCTTGCGCTCGACCACGCCCTGCCCCGTCGAGCGGCTGTCGGACTTGCTATTGAGCGAACCGGAGAAATCGCCCGCTGAGCCGCCGCTTGTCGAAAACTCGCCGCCAAGCCCGTAAAGTGAGGACGAAACCCGCTGCCGGCCGCTCTTATTGTCCAGATTGGCCTTGTCGTTGATCGAGATGTTGACGGTCAAGACGTCGCCCGGATTGGTCGCCCGCGGATCGCGGAAAAAGCTGGTCGAGCGTTTTTCCCACAGCGAATATTTATGGTTTTCCGGCTGCGACGGGAAACGCGACCCGTTGGTCATTCCGTAGGACGCACCGATATCCGTTCTGACCGGCGTCAGGTCGGGCGTGCGGTTGACCTCCTGAAGTGGGCTCGCGCAACCGGAAAGGCCAAGCGTCCCGATCACGACAAGGGAAATGATTCTGTTCATTGAATTCTGCCTGGAATTCTGCTTGGCACCTGAGCATTGCCACCCCGGGCAATTGATTGCGCGCCGACGATGACACGCGCCAACTGCGCGGATTTCTCTGGCGGCATTTCGTTGAGGATCACACTCGACATGCGCGGGCTGAGCTTGAGCAGAAGCGCGGCTGCAGCTTCGTCGCCGATCAGCGCCATCTGCGCCGCCGCTGCATCCGGCTTCATCTTGGAGATGATATCGACCAGCGAATCCTGCGCCTTGTCGACGAACTCATTACGCCGCTGCAGCCAGACCTCATACTCCTTGCGCTTTTCCTCAAGCGCCCTGACGCGCTGATCCACCTCGGCCCTGAGGTCGGCAAGCTCCTTTGCCTGGATCGCATAACGCGCATCTGCCGCGTTATCGGTGATATTGCTGCAGTATTTCTGGATTTCCTCAACGTCGGCAGGCGATTGCGGAATGATCGTCCCCGTTTCCTGCGCCCGTACCGCGCCTGCGCAAACCGCAAACCAAACGGCGGCCGCAAGAGTGGCTCCTGCTATGACTGAAAAGCTGGATGCTCTTTTCATCATTGCACCACCAGTTCAGCATGCAGAGCGCCGGATGTCTTGATCGCCTGCAGGATCGCGATGATCCCCGTCGGCTTCATGCCGATCTGGTTGAGCCCTTTGACGAGATTCTCCAGGTTGGTGCCGGAAAGCACGCCAATCTTCGATTGCTGTTCGCTAGCCGCTATATTCGTCGTCGGCTCCACCGCCGTCACGCCGTCGGAAAACGGCTCCGGCTGCGAGATCACAGGCGTTTCGGTGACGCGCACCGTCAGGCTGCCATGGCTGATGGCAACTCTCGAGATGCGCACCTTGTCGCCGATGACGACGGTGCCGGTACGCTCGTCGACCACCACGCGGGCGATCTCGTCGGTCGCCACCGGCAGGCCTTCGAGTTCCGCCAGAAACCGGGCGGCGGTCACATTCTTCGGCTTGCGCAGCCGGATCGACTTGGCATCGCGCTCCTTCGCCACCGGCTGGCCGTAACGGCGCTTGGCGAAGATGTTGATCGTATCGGTGACCCGGATAGCCGTGGTGAAATCGGGATCGCGCAATTCGACGACGAGCTCGCCTTCCTTGCCGAAATTACCCTTCACCTCGCGCTCCACGAGAGCACCGTTTGGAATGCGCCCGCTGGTTGGCACGCCCTGCGTCAGTGTTTCCGCCTGACCTTCGGCGGAGAAGCCGGAAACAATCATATTGCCTTGCGCGACGGCATAGATTTCGCTGTCCGCGCCCGTCAGTGGCGTCATGACCAATGTCCCGCCCTGCAGCGACGAGGCGTCGCCAAGCGAGGAAACGGTTACGTCAATGCGCGACCCCACGCCTGCGAACGCCGGCAGGTTGGCGGTGACGATGACCGCCGCGGTATTCTTCGAACGTGTCGCGCCGCTCGGCGCGCTGATGCCCAGATTGTCGAGCATGGCGCGCATCGACTGCTCGGTGAAAGGCGAGTTTCGCAGGCTGTCGCCACTTCCCTTCAGGCCGATGACCAAGCCATAGCCGACAAGCTGGTTCTCGCGCACGCCTTGAATGGTGGCGATATCCTTCAGCCGCGCGACCACGCCGCCCTTGCCGAGATCGGAATAGGCCATTTTCGAGGGATTGCCGCCCGAGCCGAGCCAATCGGCGTCAGCTTCCGCGGCAGAAAAAAAGTCCCCGGCCTTGCGCGAGGATTCGTCCGCCATCAGCGGCGACATGCCCATCATGAGCGCGACAAGGACAGAAATGCTCCGCTTCACTGCATTCCCACCTGTATCTTGCCGTCAGCCTGGACTGTGCCGGAAACGATCAATCCGCTATCGATATTGCGCACCTTGACGAAATCACCGGCAGAACCGGGCTCCAGCGGCGTCCCCATCGCGGTAATCGTCAGTCCGCCCGCCGTATAGACCAGAGGCGCGGGCACGCCGCGTTTGACCAGCGAGGGTTCGCCCAACGCGCCGATCAGGATCGGCTTTCCCGGCAAGAGCGTGCGCCGCGCGATCTTCCCCGTAACCTGGTCCGGCGTCAGCGCATATTGCCCCGCCGCCTCCGCCCGGATGGTGAACTGCTTTTCCAGAAGCGCGGTATCCCCCACCGTCTGCCCGGGATAGATGACGGCGGACGGCACCACGAACGAGATACGGTCGGCAAGGGCGGCGGGCGCAAAGGCAAACGCCGCGATGCCTGCCAGTGCAGCGGTCCACAGCCTTGCCATTTTACGCCTCGCCTTTCCCCAAGTCATCAGAGCCTCCGTCAGCGCAAATTCTTCGAAACGACCGCAGCCATTTCGTCCGCCGCCTGGATCACCTTGGAGTTCATTTCATAGGCGCGCTGCGCCGTGATCAGCTCGGTGATTTCCTTGACCGGATCGACATTGGACGCTTCGAGATAGCGCTGCGTCAAAGTGGCAAAACCCGGATCTCCGGGAACGCCGACAATCGGTGCGCCTGACGCTTCGGTCTCGCGATAGAGATTGTCGCCGAGCGGTTCGAGCCCCGCCTCATTGGTGAAATTGGCCAGCGTCAATTGGCCGAGATCGACCTGCTGGACCTGATCCTGCAGCTTGGCGAAGACTTGCCCGGATTCCGAGATCGTTACCTCCACCGCTCCGGCCGGGATGGTGATAGCCGGCTCCACCGGATTGCCGTCGATTGTGACGAGTAGCCCATCGGCATTCTTGTTGAAGGCGCCTGCCCGCGTATAGAACGTCTCACCCGTCGGGCTCTGGATCTGGAACCAGCCATTCCCGGTCAGCGCGACATCGAGCGGATTGCCGGTCTGCGACAGGCTGCCCTGGATATGCAGGTTGCGCACCGCCGCCGTCTGCACGCCGAGCCCGACCAGCGCGCCCTCGGGCACGATGTTCTGGTTGGCGCGGTTCGGCACGCCAGCCGTTCGCTCAGCCTGGTAGATCAGGTCGGAGAATTCCGCCCGCGCACGCTTGAACCCGGTCGTGTTGATATTGGCGATATTATTGGCGATGACTTCGAGATTGAGCTGCTGGGCATTCATGCCCGTTGCCGCGATGGTGAGCGCTTTCATGGTGTTTTCCTCAAGCCTAGATCTGCATCCGGCTGATTTCGAGATAGGCCTGGACGATCTTGTCGCGGATGGCGATGGCCGTCTGCAGCGACTGCTCGGCCTCCATGACCGAATTGACCACTTCGCGGGTTGGCACGTCGCCGGTCATGCTGGAAATCGACATTGCCTCGGCATTCCTGATCTTGTCGCCCATTGATCCCGTCAGTTGCGACAGCACGTCCCCGAACGAGGCGCCGCCGACCGAAGGCTGACCGGCAGCGGACGGCTTTGCGGGAGCGATGGCGCCCGCCGCACCGGCTTCACCGACGGCTTCCGACAGGCTCGACAGGGCGTTGCGGGTGGAAACGCTCAACAACGAATCAATCATCACGAGTTCCTCAAAAGGTCGATGGTCATGGCGATCATCTCGCGTGCCTGCTTGATCACCTGGAGATTGGCTTCATACGAACGGTTTGCCTCCCGCATGTCGGCCATCTCGACCACCATGTTGACGTTGGGATATTTGACATAGCCTCTCGCATCCGCCGCCGGATGGCTCGGATCATATTGCTCGACGAAAGGGGAGGAATCGGTGCCGACCTCGGCGACGCGAACCTCCTGCGTTCCGGTCGTGCGCTCGAGTTCGGTTCGGAACGAAACCGTCTTGCGCCGGTATGGATCAGCATCAGGCGTCTTGCCCGTCGACTGGGCGTTGGCCATGTTCTCGGCGACGATGCGCAGTCGTGTCGATTGCGCGTCGAGACCCGACGCCGCCACCTTCAACGCGCTGATGATGGGATCGGCCATGGTCTATCCCTTCACCGCGGTCAGCATCATGCGATGGAATGCCTTGACGATGCTGGTATTGAGGGAGAAATCGCGGCTGACTTCGCCGGCCTTGATCATTTCTTGCTCAAGACTGACGGTATTGCCGGAATGGGTGGTCTCGATGATGTTGTCCTGACGCATCTGAACGGCGCTGATGCCGGTGGCATTGACTTCGAGATGGTGCGGATCGGTCGCCGCCATGCTGAGCTGCGTTTTTTCCAGGACATCGCTGAACGGATCGACATCGCGCGCTTTGAAGCCGGGCGTATTGGCGTTCGCCACATTGCTCGAAATCGCTGCCTCCTTCACGGAAAGCCATTGCGCCTGCCGTGAAGCCAGATCGAAGAGATGAATCGGCCCCATGATTCTATCCGCCTGCCTTACCCCGTTTAACTTTCGTTAACCTATGCGCCGAATCTTGCGCGAGACTTGTGCCGGTATGTTCTTGAGGCGAACGTTTCTATTGGGTCTGTTCGATCACATCACCCGTTGAGGTCTTGAGCTGCCAGGTGCCGGCCCCGTCGCTTCGGCTCAGCGCGGTGAGCGTACTGCCATCGGGAAGCAGCGAGCCCTTTTCCACGAACCAGTAACCCGCGCCATCTTCGATCATCGCCATGCCGCCGACCACCTCGCGCAGCAGGAATACCGGTTTGCCCGGAAAAGGCTGCTTGTCGGGCGACGCCTCTTCCGCTCCCGCGGCCCGCGGCTGTCCCTTGCCGTTCGACATGGTGGCGCCGGTTGGATTGGGATCGAGCTCGGGCTTTGCCGCGACGGTCTCGGACGGAGCAAACGGATTCATCCGGCGAAAGACGGTCTGTTTCGACCGGTCCAGCGGATCGCGGACATTCTTTGGCGCAGCATTTTGCTGTGGCGGCTCGACGCGATCGAGATAGACGACGAAGGGCAGCATGGCGCAGCCGGCGGCAAGCGCCACCCCTGCTGCCTTCAGATAGCTGTCGATCTTTTTTGCCGGTGCAGGCGGCCAGGACGTGGGTTGAGCGGGAGGCGGGACGTTCTTCTGTTCTTCGCGGCTCATGCATTCTCCTTGCCGCGCAGGGCGGCAGCAAGATCATTGTAGGGATCGATCGAAACCGGCATGTCGGGCGTCTGCTGCATCGCCTCGTAGATTTTTGGCACCAGCGTCACCGCCTGGTCGAGAAAGCCGTCATTGCCCGCTTGATAGGCGCCGATGGCGCGCAGGTCGCGCGTCTCCTCGAAACGCGCGATCAGCCCACGCAATTGGGTGACGAGCTTCTTCTGCTCAGGCGTCCAGCCATGCTGTGCAAGCCGCGAGACGGAGCCTGGAACATCCACCGCCGGGTAACGACCCTGCGCCGCTATGCCCCGGTCGAGCACGATATGCCCGTCGAGCGTGCCGCGGATTGCGTCCGATACCGGATCATTGTGATCGTCGCCGTCGACGAGCACCGAATAGATGCCGGTGATCGTGCCGCCCCCTTCCAGTCCGGGACCGGCCCGTTCGAGAAGACGCGGAAGCTGGCTGAAGACGCTAGGCGGATAGCCGCGTGAAACCGGCGGCTCCTCCGCCGCAATCGCTACCTCGCGCGCCGCATGCGCGAAGCGGGTGATAGAATCGACGATCAGCAGAACGTTTTCGCCCCGGTCGCGAAAATATTCGGCGATGGCCGTTGCTGTGTTGGGTGCGAGCCGACGCATCATCGGGCTCTCGTCGCCGGTGGCGACCACCGTGATTGTCTTGCCGAGCTTACCAGCCATGGTATCGTCCAGCATGTCGCGCACTTCGCGCCCGCGCTCTCCCGTCAGCGCCAGCACCACCGTGTCGAAATCCGTGGCCTTGGTCATCATCGCCAGCAGCGTCGATTTGCCGACGCCCGATCCCGCGAAGATGCCCAGTCGCTGGCCGAAGCACATCGGTGTGAAGATATCGATGACATTGACGCCGGTGCGCAAACCCGTGTCCACCCGCGCCCGACGCATCGCGGCCGGCGGCGAGCGATCCGCCGGCATGGGCACACGACCCGGCACGAGAGGTCCTTTACCGTCGAGCGGCATTCCCAGGGCATCGATGACCCTGCCCTTCCATTCGGGCGAAGGGGCGATGCGCAATGCGCCATCGGGAAAGACCGGCGCGCCGAGAACCGGCACCGCGCGATCGTCGAACGGCTTGATCAGCACATGGCTTTCCGCCACACGGATGATCTCGCCGCGCGTGAGCCCTGGCCCGCAACGCATCAGCACGCCGTCGCCGAGCGTCGCCGTCTGCGAGATGCCGCGTACCGCGATCACCGAGCGCGAAACATCGTTGACCGTGCCGCCAATGCCGACCAGCGGCGACGGGGCCGAGCATTCGCGGCGCACGAACGCCACCAGCCGTTCCAGCGGCAATCCCGCAACAGACGAAAGGCTTGCCGTGGGCAACAGGTCGGCAGTTCCGGCCATCACGCTTTCGAGCCGAGCGTCTTGACAGCGTCAGTCAGCGTATTTTCCTGCTGCCGCAGCAGCGCATCCACCTGCTCGAAAGCGCGGCTGACGCTGATGAGCCGCGTCATTTCGGTCACGCCATCGACATTGGAGCCTTCGATCGCCCCCTGCACCACTCCGACACTGGCATCGTCCACCACCGCCTGCGCCGCAACATCGGGGATGACGGCAGAGTTTCCAGCATAGGTCAGCTTGGCCTCAGGCGCGATGGAGAAGAGCCCGATCGCACCGACCTGCGCGCCATTCTGATAGATTGCGCCGTCCGACGAAATCTTCGGCGCGCCGCCATTGGGGTTGATGATGAGAGGCTGGCCGCCCGCATCGAGCACCGGATGCCCCATGACCGAGCGCAACTCGCCCTCCGGCGTCATCTGCATCCGCCCGTCGCGCGTATAGACCTGCCCCTGCGGCGTGGAGAGCGATAGCCATGCCTCGCCCTTGACGGCCACATCGAACGGATTGTCCGTCTGGATGATCGGGCCCGCCTCAGTACGGATATAGCTCTTTCCCGCCGAGGCGAAATGAACGTCGTCGCTGGCCTTCATGGAGACGAGCGAATCGAATTTCGTACCCTCGCCGCGAAAGCCCGGTGTCGACATGTTGGCGACGTTGTTCGCGATGGCGTCGAGCCGGCGCTCCAGCGTTATCTGCGAGGAAAGTCCGACATAGATGGAATTCTGCATGTATCGGTCACCTGCCGCCGGGTTTGAAGGATTGAAGAGTGGTCAGGATGTCGGTCGAGATCCCCACTGAGGAGGTGCCGCCCAGCAGCAGCGAAGCGACCGAGGACGCGCTGCCCATCGAGGGATTGTTCATCTCGTACAGCGCCGTGAAGCGGGTCATGAACTTTGCCAGTTCTTTCGGATCGGAAAGCGACTTGATGTCGAGACGCTGCTCGATCCTCTGCGCCTGCTTGTCGATATCGGCGTAGGATACGGCAGACGGTATTCCGAGCGCCGTCTGCACCACCGTCAGGAGTGCCCTGTCGCCCAGGATTTCATAGGCGTTGGTCAGCCCCTTGGCCTTGCGTTCGAAGTAAAGCGCAAGGCGCACGCCCTCGTTCTGGTCACCGGCTTCCTCTTCCAGGGTCTGGCGGACATATTTGTCCACGACGCCCTGCCTGGCCTTGTCGGAAGCAGTCGTCTTGTCGCCGAGCGCGGCGAAATCGAACGTGGTGGCGAAATCCCTGTAGCGCTTGTCGGTCAGCGTGTTGGCAAGGCTCGAATCGTCGCTTGTGCCTTCGGTCAGGATCTTGCGCACGAAAGCCTTGGCATAGGCCATGTCCTCCAGGCCGTGCGCTTTCATGGCGTATCGGTAAAGACGGTCGTCGGCCATGAAATCGTCGATCGATTTCACCTTGCCGATATTCTCCAGGTAATAAGCGGTTTCCCGCTCGACCACCGGTTCCTTCGATACGCGCGCCAGGGATCGCGTCATGTTGGACGCAATCATGCGATAGCCCGTCAATGTGTCGACCATGCCCCTGCCCTTCGAACTGCCCCTTCAATCGATAGCAGCGTTTATCGCTCCAGAAGCTTGCCCGAAGCTGGTTTAGCCGAGGCAAGCTTCGCGCAAGCCGCCCCCTCTATTGCTGCGGTCGAACATGTCAGCAGGAGAAGAATGTTTTGGGCATTATCATCGGCCTCGTCGTCACCCTCGGCTGCATGCTTGGCGGCTTCATCGCCATGGGCGGTCACGTTGGCGTTCTTGTCCAGCCGTGGGAATTCGTCATCATCTGCGGCGCCGCCCTTGGTACGTTCCTCGTCGCCAATCCGTTTTCGGCGGTCAAGGATACGGGCCGCGCCTGCATGGAAGCGTTCTCCAACGCCGTTCCCAAGCAGCGCGATTATCTCGATATCCTCGGCGTTCTCTACAGCCTGATGCGCGAATTGCGCGCAAAGTCGCGAAATGAGGTCGAGATTCATGTCGATAACCCGCAGGAATCGCCAATTTTCCAGGCATTTCCCAGCGTATTGAAGAATCAGGACTTGACCGGTTTCATCTGCGACTATTGCCGCCTGATCATCATCGGCAATGCCCGCTCGCATGAAATCGAGGCGCTGATGGACGAGGAAATCCATACCATAGCGCGTGACAAGCTGAAGCCCTATCATGCCATGGTCGCGGTAGCCGACGGCCTGCCGGCGCTCGGCATCGTCGCCGCCGTCCTCGGCGTCATCAAGGCCATGGGTGCACTCGACCAGGCCCCGGAAGTGCTGGGGCATCTGATCGGCGCGGCACTTGTCGGAACCTTCGCCGGCATCTTCTTTTCCTATGCCGTGGTAGGCCCGATCGCGACCAAGATAAAGACCGTCCGCGAGAAGAAGAACCGCCTTTATATTATCGTCAAGCAAACGCTGCTTGCCTATATGAACGGCGCGTTGCCGCAGATCGCGCTGGAATATGGCCGCAAGACAATTTCCGCTTATGATCGCCCGTCGATCGACGTGGTCGAGCAGGAAACGCTGACCAGCGTACTGGCCCAGCAGGCGGCATGAGATGACCGCTTTCGCTCAAGAGAAGAAGCCCGACGTTCTGGCCGAAAGCATATTGCGCGCGGCGGGCATGTCGGTAGACGACCTGAAATCACTCAGCCATGTCTTCAGGGACGCGGCAGCCACCTTCTCAACGCGCTTGAGGGAACTCACCCCAGTTGCCGTCGAGACCGAACTCTCAGGCGTGGAGGCGGTCGAAAGAACTGAAATCGAGGCGCTGATTCCCCAAGACGGCATGATCGTTCCCGTCCAGGTCGACAGATGGGGCAGCACCATCCACATGGTGGCCGACCGGGCCTTCATCTTTTCCGGGCTGGAGGCTTTGTTCGGAGCAGGCGCCAATTTCGCTTCATACGAAACCGCCGAAGCCTTCACCAGCGTGGAGCGCAAGATCGCGGGCCAGCTCTTCGCTCATATGGCCGGTGCTCTCGATCATGTCTTCACCGGCGGAGAGCAGCAGATATTCCATGTCGGCGAACCGTTGGAAACGGCAGAGTTCGACCTTGAGAAATTCGACCAGTCCCGGCTTTTCTCCTGCAATCTCGCCATCAGGGCGGCAGGCAAGACCGGAACCATTCGTCTTTTGATGCCCCGGTCCTGCCATCGTCCGATGCAGGACGCGATCGCTCGTCTGCTGCGCCAGCCGTCGGCCCATTCGGACCCGACCTGGGCCAAGAAGATACGGCTGGAGGTGAGCCGCGCGAAGGTCGGAATCGAGGCTTTCATCCATCAGGGTACGATGACCCTTGGCGATATCGCGCACTTGCAGCCCGGCCAGGTGCTGAAACTGCCGAAGGACGCCATCGAGCAGGTGCGTCTGCGTAGCGGCAATCAGGCGCTTTTCAAATGCACACTTGGCAAGACGGGTATCAATTTCACCGTACGGATCAGCGATCCCGTCAGCGAAGAAGAGGATCTTATCGATGAACTTACTGCTGGTTAATGCGATTTCGGCGGTGTTTTCGCTCGTTTCGATCGGTATTGTCGTCGTGGCGCTGCGAAAAGCGACGGAAATGATCCGTCTGGGCCGCTCCATGGCCGAACAGATCGCCGCATCCTCCGACAATCTGGAGCGGGCGCTTGCAGCCCTCAAGGCTGAGCACGACGATTTCCGCGACGAGAGCAGGAAGCTGGACGCGCGCCTGGAAGAATCCGCCAGGGCCCAGCGCGACATCGCCCGCTCGGTCGATCTGATGCAGCGCATCCGCATCGAACTGCAGGGCGATGTCCGCGCGATGCGAACCTCGATTTCGTCCCGCAATACCGCCGCGACAGCCGCACCCGCGCCGGCAAGAGCGCCCGAACAGACACCGTCACAGGCAAAGCCATCCAAGCTGCCGGTTTTCGTGCGGCGTACGGTGGCAAGCGCCTCCGTAGCCGATAATTTCGCCACCTATTCGTGATCACGCAGGCAAAGGGAAGACTGATGGACAACGAACTCGACGAAGCGATAGAAGCGCTTAAAAGCGACGAGCCGCGCGCCGGCCGCCAGACGAGCCAGAGCGGGACCGGGAAGCCCAATCTGGACCTGATCATGGGCATTCCTGTCGATGTCCAGGTAGTGCTCGGCGGCACGTCGATGCCGGTCGCCAATCTGATGAAGCTTGGACGTGGAGCCGTCGTTACCCTCGACAAGCAGATCGGTGATCCCGTCGATATCGTCGTCAACGGCCGGGTCATCGCGCGCGGCGAAGTGATCGTGCTGGAAGACGATTCCTCCCGCTTCGGCGTCAGCCTGACCGAAGTCATCGGCAAATAGCGCACCCCATGTCCGAAAAGTACGAAAGCGAGACAGGGATGGAATCCGGTGAGGACGCGCGCGGCATCGGGGCATTGTCCGGCCCGCAAAAGGCCGCAGCCCTTCTGGTCGCCATCGGCCGGCCTGCGGCAGCACGTCTCCTCAAGCATTTCCAGCCTGACGATTTGCGCCTGCTTGCCAGTCAGGCCCGCAAGCTCGACCCGATATCGCCCAACGATTTCGAGGAACTGGTCAAGGAATTCGAAGACGCCTTCGCGGACGGCGCATCACTTTCAGAAGCAGGCCTGCGCTTCGAGGGGCTCTTGCGGGAAGCCCTGCCGCAGGAAGAAGTCGACGCGCTTTTCGATGAGCGGCCGCGACCGATGCTTGTGAAGGAATCGGTCTGGGACCAGCTTACCCGCGTGCCCATCGAAACCCTGCAGGGCTATCTCGCCGAGCAGCACCCGCAGATCATCGCTTTCATCATCTCCAAGCTGCCGTCGGATATCGCCGCGCGCCTGTTCATCGGCCTGCCCGGCGGTCTGCGCAGCGTCGTCGTCCAGCGCACGCTCCACATCCGTACGGTAACCCCGGCGGTGTCCGAATTGCTCGAGGATGTGCTGCGCCGCGAAGTGACGGGGAAGACCGACAAGGGTCCGCAACAGGCCAATCACGGCCAGATCGCCAATATTCTGAACCAACTCGACAAGTTCGAGATCGACGACATGCTGGGTAGCCTTTCCGATCTCAACACGGACGATCTGGCGCGGATCAAGGCGAAGCTCTTTACCTTCGAGGATATCGTGCGGCTTTCGCAGCGGGCACGCCTGCTCCTGTTCGATGACGTCCAGACCGAGCAGGTCACCACCGCACTGCGGGGTGCAGAGGCGAAATTGCAGGAACTGGTTCTCTCCTCGCTCTCGGCACGCGGCCGGCGTATGGTGGAAACGGAGCTTTCATCAGGACAGGGAAACATCACGGCGCAGGATATCGCCGATGCCCGCCGCGCCATCGCCCGCACGGCTATCGCCCTGTCGGAACGCGGCGTGATCGATCTCGAAGCGGAAGGCGCCGCCGCCTGACCGGCGGCCGCCCCCGCCCCGCCGCGACCTCATGTCAGACGCTCCCGATAAAGAAAGTAAAACGGAAGAGGCGACCGAGCAGAAGATTCGCGATGCGGTGGAGAAAGGCAATCTGCCATTCTCGAAGGAGGCGCCAATCCTGGCATCGGTGCTCGCCTTTCTGCTCATCGCGGTCTTCATCGCCACGCCTGGCGTCGCCAAGCTCACCTTCTTCTTGGCTGAACTGATCGACCGACCCGAGGACTGGCAACTCAACGGCAGCGAAGATGCCGGCCAGCTTTTCCAGATCCTGACGATTGCCGTCGGCACTGCTCTGTTGCCTATATTGGTGATCATACCTTTGGCCGGCATCGCTGCCTCCGTACTCCAGAATGCGCCGGTCCTGGTGATGGAGCGTATACGCCCACAGTTTTCGCGCATTTCGCTTGCAAAAGGCTGGTCGCGCATATTCGGCCGGTCGGGCCAGGTCGAGTTCCTGAAATCCCTGTTCAAGCTCTCCGCCGCAAGCCTCGTGGTCTTTTTCGTCTTCTTCAAGAGCAATACGCTCTTCACCGACGCCATCGCCACCGACCCCCGAGCGCTTCCGGAATTCATCCGCGAGAATGTCATCCGCCTGCTCGCCGCCAACGCAATCGCCATCACCCTTCTGGCAGGCTTCGACATCGCCTGGTCGCGCTTTCACTGGCGCAGCGAATTGCGCATGACCAAGCAAGAGATCAAGGACGAGCACAAACAATCGGAAGGCGATCCATTGGTGAAGGCGCGCCAGCGTTCGCTCGGACGCGACAGAGCCCGGCGGCGCATGATCGCATCAGTGCCGACGGCCACCCTCGTCATCGCCAATCCGACACATTTCTCGGTAGCATTGCGCTACCAGCCTGCGCAGGACGCCGCGCCAGTGGTCGTCGCCAAGGGACAGGATCTGATCGCCCTGAAAATTCGGGAAATCGCCGAGGCAAATAACATCCCGATATTCGAGGATGTGCAACTTGCAAGATCATTGTATAAGCAGATGAAGGTTGATCAGACCATAGCCCCGGAATTCTATAAAGCAGTCGCCGAACTTATACAGTTCATCAACTCACGACAGAGGGCAATTTTGTAGGAGAACTGGAAAACTTCAAGAATAACAAAGACTACTCATTAGAAAAATTGTCAAACAGCCTGGCTTGTCGGACGTGAAGCGGTGAAAGCATGAGAAGCACGCAATATTCTGAGACACGCGAATCGATTATCGCCGGGCATATGACCGAGGTCATCCGTGACCTCCGGCTTGTCGATGTCGCCGACTATATCGCATTCATACGCTGCGAGCTCTTCGCCAATATCGCCGATATCGTCAACTCGGCGACGGAATTGCACTTCTTCCCGCAGACCCTGCATTTCGGCCATGGCGGCGAATATGAACTGGACTGGGACCGTCCGCCGCGCATCATACTTGATATGGAATTCCGCAATATGGGTGTTTATGCCTATTTCCGCCTGCTGATCGATGCGAAAGGCGCGCAGATCGACCTCAATCACATCACCTTTGATCAGGCGAGCGAAAGCCCGGCGCATAATACCGAACGCCTCGCGGCGGCTTTCGCGGATGCGCGAATTCCGCAGCGAATAGCGAGCGGCAAATAGCACGGATGCGCGCTACCCACTATTTCTATGATTGAAGATGGGTCGAGTCCGGCATGTCGATGATGCCAAGCGACAATGCCGTCGCCACTGCCGACGTCCGATTGGAGCAGCCGAGCTTGATCTTGGCATTCTGCAGATAAGTCACCACTGTCCAGCGGGCAATGTTGAGAATCTCAGCGATTTCGCCATCCGTTTTGCCACTCGCAGCCCAGCGCAGGCAATCAACCTCACGCCGGGTCAAAAGGCTTGCGGCAGCGGCGCTGACGACGCCTTCCTTGGTGCCATAGAGCGAATTATGGATCAGGCTCGAAGCGCTCAGGAGACGCGGGCGCATCTTTTCGATGAACTTCTCCTTGTCCTCATCGCCCACCTCGAAGGTGAACAGGGACGAACCGGGAAAACCATGCGCATTGGTAGCACCTACGGCAACGAAAAGATTGCCCAGACCATGTTTTTGTCCGTCCCGGATGAATTCCTTCACTTCCGGTGAGACGTCCGCATCCAGTTCGAGATTGCGCAAGGTGCCTGCCGCGTCGTTACGCAGCAGCGGAGAATCATCCTGCACCATGGGATCGACGCTGAAATAGTTCTTGGCGGAATATCTTAGAATCCAGCTGGTGGGAAATGTCATGACGACAGACAGGTCCGACGGATTGCTCCGAACGGTCTCGTCAAGCCTTGTACGTGAAACATGTGAAATATGCTGACAGCCTATTTCATCACGAACACGGCAAAGCAGTTCCAACGTGCCAGTCTTGGAAGAAGAGCCGAAAAAGCCCTTCTTGAAGTTGGGAAAATGCACAAGATCGAGGCTCATTGTACGTCCTTAGCCATTGAGAGACCGCCAGAATAACGAGAGGTCATCTTTCACAAGCCGTTCCATAAACGGCATCGCGTCTATAAGCGAGTCGAATATTCGACATAGCTACAAGACGCACAACTGGCGCAAAAAGAAACTAGTCATACAAGCTGATTCAACAACTTCCGTAGCTTTATGCACAAAATAGAACGACGCTTGTCGCCCGGTTGTATCAAACAGCCAGCCCTAGTTGCAATGGATTATAAATCCTCATTTCTCATTGGTTTTTCCATTTTGATGTTGCCGCGGTGCATAGGCAATAAAAAACAGTTCGACAGCCGAAATCACAGTCTTGCGGATCAGTTCGGCACTGGGTTCGGCCATGGCGCTAAACAGGCGCTGGCGGTAGATACCGGCCAGGAACAATTCGGCCAATTGATGGGAGGCGAGCTCGGTATCGGGGATATCTAGATGACCGGTGTGAACCTGCTCGTCGAGGAATGTCTTGAGCAACGCCTTGCCGCGTTTCGGTCCCCGCTCATAAAAGCGCGCGCCGACTTCCGGCATCCGGTCGGCAACGCCGATGATGATGCGTTGGGCGCGGATGACCGGTTCTGACGTGATGAGGGTTGCAAGCGCAATGCCGAACTTGACCAGCGCGTCGCGCCCTGAAAGCCCGTGCTCGATATCCGCCGTGAGGCTGGCGAACATCGAAGCGCGATATTCATCGCAGAGCGCCTCGAACAGTTCTTCCTTGCCGTTGAAATAGACATAGATCGTGCCCTTGGAGACGCCCGCCTCGCGCGTGATGTCGTTGACACTCGCGGCGTCGAAGCCCATGCGCATGAAAACCCGGCGCGCGCCCTCTAAAATCTGCTGCCGCTTCGCCGGATCCTGGCCGGCGCCAAGCCTTTGCTGGCGCAGGTACGGAACTTCACCACGCTCCTCGGTCTCCTCGGGAAGGCATGGTTCGGCATTTTTCTCGCTAATCATTTCATCACTCTTCACTATTTTCGAACCAATCGGTTCGATCCCCCTTGATATGGCGATTGCTCTGAACTAAGTCAACACGTCGAACCGATCGGTTCATTTACCGGTGAGATCACAGAAAGCCATCGTTCCCATGTCGACATCCAGATCCGCTTCTAAGTCTGATGAAAGCGGCGAGGTCCGCCCCTTTCCCTTGATGAAGCATGCAGAAGAGCCGGCTCACGCCGAGCAGCCGGCGCCGAAGGACTATCCCCAGGCATCGCCCAGCGCGAAGCCGCAGACCGACGCAGGCGATAGATCATCCAGTGCGGGCGGAAAGAAGAAGGGTATCGGCAGGCGCATCGTGCTGCCGGTTGTAGCACTTGCCGTTCTGGCAGGCGCCGGCTGGTACGGTTACGATTACTGGACGGATGGCCGTTTTCTGGTGACCACCGACGACGCCTATATCCAGGGCGACATCGCCGCCCTGTCGCCAAAGGTGACAGGCTATATCGAGAAGGTACCGGTCGCCGCGAACCAGTTCGTCAAGGCTGGAGATGTCATCTTCCAGCTCGATGCCGGCGACTATCACATCGCTCTGGAAGAGGCCGAGGCCAAGATTGCGACCCAGCACCAGACGCTGGCGAGCATCGCCGCACAGATCAAGGCGGCGCAGGCCTCGCTCCAGCAGGCCCAGGCGTCGAAGCTCGCCGCCAGCGCGGTGGCGACCAACGCCAAGACGACAATGGCGCGGGCGCAGCAACTGCATAATACGCGCTTTGCCTCTCAGTCCGACGTCGACAACGCCACATCGGCGCTCAACCAGGCCGACGCCAACCTGGCGGGCGCCGAAGCGCAGATCGCAGCCGCCAACGCCAATATCGGCGTGTTGCAGGCGCAGTACAAGGAAGCCGAGAGCAGCATGCGCTCGCTCGAACTCGCCCGTGACAAGGCGACACGCGATCTTTCGTTCACCACCATTCGTGCGCCTTTCGACGGTGTAGTCGGCAATCTCTCGGGCAAACAGGGCGATCTCGTCAGCGCCGGCCAGAGGATAGCGGCGCTCGTGCCGGTCGATCACCTCTATATCGACGCCAACTACAAGGAAACGCAGCTCGCCGAAATCAAGCGGGGCGAGAAGGTGCGTATCTCCGTCGATGCGATGGATGGGGAGACCTTCGAGGGAACGGTGGCTTCGATCGCCCCGGCTTCCGGTTCGGTCTTCTCGCTCCTGCCGCCGGAGAACGCCACGGGCAATTTCACCAAGGTCGTCCAGCGCGTCCCCGTCCGTATTTCCATCCCGCCCGAGGCGCTTGCCACCGGCAAGTTTCGCGCCGGTCTGAGCGTCATCGTCAGCATCGATACCCGCACCGCGCCGGACGAAAAGGCCGCAGCAGCGAAATAGGGTTTCTACTCTAGCTGCCAGATTTCATGGAGTGAGCCGTCATGGCCACCACGACAGCCGACATGCCGGTGCCACAGGCCCCCGCCGATGAACGCATAGACCCGAAAAAGGCCCTTGCCTTCCTGGCGATGGTCTTCGGCATGTTCATGGCCATCCTGGACATCCAGATCGTCTCGGCTTCGCTGGCGGAGATCCAGGCGGGGCTGAGCGCCAGTTCCGACGAGATATCTTGGGTCCAGACATCCTATTTGATCGCGGAAGTCATCATGATTCCGCTTTCCGGCTTTCTCGGCCGGGTCATGTCGACCCGCGTGCTGTTCACCGTGTCGGCGGCAGGATTCACCCTGGCGAGCATCCTTTGCGCGACGGCGACCTCCATCGACCAGATGATCATTTACCGCGCGATACAGGGCTTTATCGGCGGCGGCATGATCCCTAGCGTGTTCGCGGCCGCCTTCACCATCTTTCCACCGTCGAAACGCTCCATCGTCTCGCCAATGATCGGCCTCGTCGCCACGCTCGCGCCGACCATAGGCCCGACGGTCGGCGGCTATCTGAGCGACGCTTTTTCCTGGCACTGGCTGTTTCTGGTCAATGTCTTCCCCGGCATTCTCGTGGCGATCGCCGCATGGAACCTCATCGACTTCGACGAGGGCGACAGCTCACTCATGAGCAAGTTCGACTGGTGGGGCCTGGCCGGCATGGCCGCTTTCCTCGGTTCGCTAGAATATGTTCTCGAAGAGGGCCCGCGCAACGACTGGCTTCAGGATGACACGATCCTGATCTTCAGCATCATCCTCGCCGTGGGCGCGATCATCTTCTTTTATCGCGTCTTTACAGCCGAGGAGCCGATCGTCGATCTGCGCGCCTTCAGCAATGTCAACTTCGCCTTCGGCTCGGTCTTCTCCTTCATCATGGGCGTTGGCCTCTATGGCCTAACCTATCTCTACCCGCTCTATCTCGGCCAGATCCGCGGCTATGACGCGCTGATGATCGGCGAAACGCTGTTCATCAGCGGCCTCGCCATGTTCATGACCGCGCCGGTTGCAGGTTTCCTGTCCAATCGCATGGACCCGCGCCTGATGATGATGATCGGCTTCCTGGGCTTCGCCGCCGGCACATGGACGATGACCGGGCTGACGGCGGATTGGGATTTTCATGAGCTTCTGCTTCCGCAGATCCTGCGCGGCTGCTCGCTGATGCTCTGCATGGTGCCGATCAACAATCTGGCGCTGGGCACATTGCCGCCTTCGCGCATGAAGAATGCTTCCGGCCTCTTCAATCTGACGCGCAATCTCGGCGGCGCTGTCGGCCTCGCCGTCATCAACACCATCCTGACCGATCGCGCCGATATGCACTATGCCCGACTGGCGGAGCATGTCAGCTGGGGCAACCGCGAAGCCGAGGACATGCTCGCCAGCATGGCGGCTAAATTCAATGCCAGCGGCATCGACGGCAGTACCGCGGCTCTCGCTAGGATGTCTGCCATGGTCCGCCAGCAGGCGACGCTGATGTCCTTCATTGACGTGTTCTTCATCCTGACGATGCTTTTCGCGTCTCTGGCGGTTTTCGCCATCCTGCTGCGCAAACCCGGAAAACCGGCGGCCGGCGGTGGCGGCCATTAGGGCTGGGGAACCTGTTTCGGTTCATAAGCTTACAGGCTGACTACGAATCCCCAAGAAATTGGGAAACCCTGTGCGCTCTTGCCGCCCCGCAAAACCGATAAACCACGTCACAGATATGAAATATTTTTGTCATGCTCGGCGAATTAGTAAAACGGATCAATTGCTAAGCCCCGGGAAAAGTGTTTCACTTCCTGCCGCTACGAAATTCGGCATATGTCGCTGCTGTCATCCAATTGTCATTCGATGAGACTATCGGGATGGCGCGGATGCCGGATTTGAGCCAAAGGCGTTCGCCGCAACAGGGGAGTTTTTTCATGCTTGGGTATTCAGCTCGTTTGCTGTCTCTATCGACTGCTCTCGCCATCGTCGGCACGTCTGTCGCCGCTGCCGAACCATCTGCCGAACTCATCGCTGCCGCCAAGGCTGAGGGTCAGTTGACGACCATCGCGCTGCCCCATGACTGGTGCGGATATGGCGCCCTGATCACCGGCTTCAAGGAGAAGTACGGCATTGAGATCAATGAACTGAACCCGGACGCTGGTTCGGGCGACGAGATCGAGGCGATCAAGGCCAACAAGGACAACAAGGGCCCGCAGGCGCCTGACGTCATCGACGTCGGTTTCTCCTTTGGCCCCTCCGCCAAGGCCGATGGCCTGACGCAGTCCTACAAGGTCTCGACCTGGGATTCGATCCCCGACGACGCCAAGGATCCGGAAGGCCACTGGTACGGCGACTATTATGGTGTTCTCTCCTTCGAGGTGAACAAGGACATCATCCAGAACGTACCTCAGGATTGGTCGGACCTGCTCAAGGATGAGTATAAGAATTCCGTGGCGCTCGCAGGCGATCCGCGCGCGTCCAACCAGGCGATCCTCGGCGTCTACGCCGCCGGGCTCGCATCAGGTGCTGAAGCGGGAACGAAAGCCGGCGAAGCTGGCCTGGAGTTCTTCAAGCAGTTGAATGCCAACGGCAATTTCGTGCCTGTCATCGGCAAGGCCGCCTCTCTGGCACAGGGCTCCACCCCGATCCTGATCCGCTGGGACTATAACGCCCTCTCCGATCGCGACACGCTGAAGGGCAACCCGGCCGTTGAAGTCGTCGTGCCGAAGTCGGGCGTCGTCGCCGGCGTCTACGTTCAGGCGATCAGCGCCTATGCGCCGCATCCGAACGCCGCCAAGCTCTGGATGGAATATCTCTATTCCGACGAAGGCCAGCTTGCCTGGCTCAAGGGCTATTGCCATCCGATCCGCTTCAACGACCTCGTCAAGAACGGCAAGGTCCCGCAGGATCTTCTCGACAAGCTGCCTCCGGCGGCATCTTACGAGAAGGCCGTCTTCCCGACGCTCGACGAGCAGAAGGCGTCGAACGAAGTGATCACCAAGAACTGGGACAGCGTCGTCGGCGCAAACGTCCAGTAAGACGCTTTTTCGCCGGGCGAGGTGTTTCGCAAGAGACACGCCGCCCGGCGGAAGGCCAAAATGCCCATGAGCAGCATCCCGGACACTTCCTCGACCACTCGCACACCATCGCTTGCACGGCGTCTGCCGCTCGAATGGCTGGGCGTGGTGCCGTTTTTCCTTTTCGCCATCATGTTTCTGATATGGCCGACGCTGTTTCTGATCGTCGGCGCATTCAAGGATCAGGCAGGCAACTTCACGTTCCAGAACATTCTCGATCTCTTCCAGCCCTCGATCATGAGTGCCTACTGGATTTCGATCAAGATCAGCCTAGCCTCGGCGCTTGGCGGTGCTCTCATCGGCTTCTTCCTCGCCTGGGCGATCGTGCTCGGCGGCCTTCCCTCCTGGCTGCGGCCGACAGTCCTGACATTTTCCGGCGTGGCGTCGAATTTCGCCGGCGTGCCTCTTGCCTTCGCCTTCCTCGCGACGCTCGGCCGCACCGGCCTCGTCACCGTGCTGCTCAACAAGTATCTCGGCTTCAATCTCTATTCGACCGGGTTCAATCTTCTGAGCTTCCTCGGGCTGACCATCACCTATATGTTCTTCCAGATACCCCTGATGGTGCTGATCCTCACCCCCGCCCTCGACGGCCTGAAGAAGGAGTGGCGCGAAGCCTCCTCCATCCTGGGCGCGACGACGATGCAATATTGGCGCATGGTGGCGTTCCCCATTCTGTGGCCGAGCCTGCTCGGCACCAGCCTGCTCCTCTTCGCAAACGCCTTCGGCGCCATCGCGACCGCCTATGCGCTGACCGGAAGCTCCCTCAATATCGTCCCCATCCTGCTCTACGCGCAGATCCGCGGTGACGTGCTGCACAACGAGAATCTCGGCTATGCGCTGGCGCTCGGCATGATCCTCATCACCGGCATTTCCAACGTGCTCTACATCTGGCTGCGGATGCGCGCGGAAAGGTGGCAGAAATGAAATCGCAACGCATCGGCGCATGGATCGCCTTCGCCATCGGCGCGATCTATTTCCTCGTACCGCTGATCGGCACATTCGAATTCTCGCTGCGCATGCGGCGCGGCGAATATTCCTTCGATGCCTATCGTGTCGTCTTTTCCGATCCGAATTTTCAGGCGACCTTCGCCTATTCCACGCTGATGGGCGTGATGACCATTATCTTCGGCATCCTGCTTGTTGTGCCGACCGCATACTGGATCCGGCTTCGCCTGCCGCAGCTTCGCCCCGTTGTCGAGTTCATCACGCTGATGCCGCTGGTGATCCCCGCGATCGTCATCGTCTTCGGCTATCTCAGGATTTATAATTCGTCGTCGATCCTGCCTTTCACCGGATCGCGCCGGATGACGGATCTGCTCCTGATGTTCGGCTATGTGACGTTGTCGCTGCCCTATATGTACCGCGCCGTCGACACCGCCATGCGCGCTATTGATGTTCGCACCCTGACTGAAGCCGCCGAGAGCCTCGGCGCCGGCTGGCCGACAATCCTGTTCAAGGTCATCTTCCCCAATGTGCTTTCCGGCGTCCTGAGCGGAGCCTTCATCACCTTCGCCATTGTCATTGGCGAGTTCACGCTGGCCTCACTCCTCAATCGTCCGGCCTTCGGCCCTTACCTCCAACTCGTCGGCGCCAACCGCGCCTATGAGCCGTCCGCCCTCGCGGTCATTTCCTTCGCGGTGACATGGATGAGCATTGCGCTGATCCAGCTTGTTTCCCGCTTCAGCAAATTCAAATCGCCCAGCGCTTGAGATCGGTTCCCATGGCTTTCCTCGAAATATCCCATCTGCAAAAAAGCTTCGGAACCAACAAGGTCGTTCAGGACTTCAACTTGGGCGTGGAGAAAGGCGAGTTCGTTTCCTTCCTAGGGCCGAGCGGTTGTGGCAAGACAACCGTGCTGCGCATGGTTGCGGGTTTCGAGGTCCCGACCTCGGGCATCATCCGCATCGACGGCAAGGACGTGGTCGATCTCAAGCCCAACCAGCGCAATATCGGCATGGTGTTTCAGGCCTATGCGCTTTTCCCCAATATGACCGTGGCGCAGAATGTCGCCTTCGGCCTTCGCGTCTCCAGGAAACCGAAGGCCGAGATCGATGCGACGGTGGCGGAAATGCTGGAACTGATCCGGCTTGGCCATCTCGGAGACCGCTTTCCCTATCAACTCTCAGGCGGCCAGCAGCAGCGCGTCGCGCTGGCTCGCGCGCTGGCGACCAAGCCGCAGGTGCTTCTCCTCGACGAACCGCTCTCCGCGCTTGACGCCAAGATCCGCGTGTCGCTGCGCCAGGAGATACGCGCGATCCAGCAGAAGCTCGGCATCACCACCATTTTCGTAACACATGACCAGGAGGAGGCACTGTCGATCTCCGACCGCATCGTCGTCATGCATGAGGGCCGCGCCGAGCAGATCGGCACCCCGTTCGATATCTATAACCAGCCCGTATCGCGCTTCGTCGCATCCTTCGTCGGCACGCTCAACGTGCTTGAAGGCAAGGTGGACGACGCCGAGGCGGGCATTGTCGATCTCGACGGCAACCGGATAACCCTGGCGCAATCGCTCTCCGGCCATAAGAATGGCGAAATGCTGGCGCTGGCGCTGCGCCCTGAAGCCGTGACCATAGGCCTGCAGAACGGCCACGACACGGCGATCGAGGGCATCATCAACGACGTGCACTTCCTAGGCTCCGTCATCCGCACGCGCGTCTCGCTCGGCAAGAACAACGTCTCGCTGGACATGTTCAACAATCCCGGCTCCCCGCCGCCGGCGCGCGGCGAAAAGGTCAAGATCGGCTTTGCCGCCAAGGATCTCCTGGTTCTCGGCGAATAGGCCGGGCGGCCTTACCGTCGATATATCTCGGTAAAAACATTGATAGCCGCCAGTTCCGACTGGCGGATTTCATGGCCGCCGGAATGCCATTCGATAATTGTATCGCTACCCTGCGCCGTCAGGTACTCGCCGAGACGCGTGGTAAAGGCAGGCGGGCAGATCGGATCTTGGCGACCCGCCGTGATCAGCACGCGCCGACCCTTCAGATCGGGCTGTTCCGCCGGCTGCCATGGGATCAGCGGATGCATCAGGATAGCCGCCTTGAAGAGATGCGGCTGGTCCAGAAGAATCGAGGCCAGGATGTTCGCGCCGTTGGAATAGCCAAGCCCGATCACGGCGGACGGCTTTTCCGCCTCGATATGCGCGCGGACGAAATCGGCCATCGCCTTGGTGCGGCGATGAAGATCGGCCATGTCGTAGACGCCCTCGCCGGTCCGGCGGAAGAAGCGCGCAGCGCCATGTTCCAGGACATCGCCGCGTGGCGAGACGATCCCCGCGCCCGGCAGCAATTGCCGGCCAAGGTCGAAGAACTGGTTTTCGTCTCCGCCCGTCCCATGAAAGACGAACATCAACGGGGCGCCCGGCGCGGACGCCGGGTGCATGCGATAATGGTAAGTTTCCATCGACATATCGGCTGCCTCAATCCACGATCGGCTGCAGGTGACGCTCGAGCAGTTCGCGCAGGGGTTCATGCTGCTTGGGCAGCTTCAATGCCTCGCCCAGATGCGCGGTATCCTCATCACGATCGAAGCCCGGTTCGTTGGTCGCCACCTCGAACAGGACGCCACCTGGCGTGCGGAAATAGATCGCCCAGAAATAGTCCCGGTCGATGACGGGGGTGACCTGATATCCCGTATCCATCAGCGCCTTGCGCACTTCGAGCTGCTTTTCGCGGTTCTCGACGGCGAAAGCGACATGATGCACTGAACCCGCCCCCAGATCGGCGAAGCGAGCGCCAGGAACCGTTTCGATATCGATGACATTGGCGCCGTTGCCATGCGGAACAACGAAGCGCCGGACATTTCCCGCCCTGTCTGCTTCCTCATAGCCCATGAATTCCAGGAGTTCAGCCGTAGCCCCTTCGTCACGCAGGCGCAGCGACACCGAATGAAAGCCACGGATCGCCTCGTCATCGCCGATGCCGCCCTTGATCCATGGAGCGCGTGCATCGCCCTTTACCTCAACGAGAGCGAAACTGTCCGCGTCGGGACCAAGAAAACGCAGCCGCTTTTCACCGAAAACCTCATCGCGCGACAGCCCTCCGGCGCCATGATCCGCCAGATGCTTTTCCCAGAATGGGAGCGTTCCTTCTGGAACGGCAAAGACGGTCATACCGACCTCGCCTGCGCCTTGACGGCCCGGACCGATATGCGGGAATGGGAAATAGGTCATGACGGAGCCGGGCGTCCCGGCCTCATCGGCGTAATAGAGATGATAAACGTCGGGCGCGTCGAAATTGACGGTTTTCTTGACGCGTCTCAGCCCGAGCGCCCTGGTGAAGAACGCGTTGTTGAGATTGGCGTCCCTCGCCATAGATGTGACGTGGTGAAGCCCCTTGATGGTGCTCTTGAGCGTATCTGTCATTGCATCGCCCTCATATGGCTGTGCCGGATCATTCCGGCGGATGCGAGCTATATGGGGTTAAAACGGCGGCTGAGGTAAGCCGCCGTTAGGTGATGCATTGTCTCTGTTTAGTGAACGATACCTACCTTGGTTCACCCCATATCCGACGACCAGGGACCATGGAAATCGCCCTCGCGGTCGAGCCGCTTGAAGCCATGCGCACCGAAGAAATCGCGTTGCGCCTGGATGAGATTGGCAGAGCCGCGCGCCTGTCGATAGCTGTCGAAATAGCTGAGCGCAGAGCTGAGCGCCGGCACGGGCAACCCCGCGAGAGCCGCAGTGGAAACGACTTTGCGCAGCGCCGCCGACCCCTTGGTCATGCGCTCGATAAAGGCGGGCGCAAGCAGCAGGTTTTCCGGCGAACCTTTATCGAACGCTTCAGCGATGACATCGAGAAACTGCGAGCGGATGATGCAGCCGGCCCGCCAGATGCGGGCGGTGGTTGCCAGCGGCAGGTCCCACTCATATTCCTTCGACGCTCCTGCCATGACCGCGAAGCCCTGCGCATAGGCCGCGATCTTACCGGCAAGCAGGCCCTGCTCGAGATCGTCGATGAAGCGGGCGCGATCCTCCGGAGAAAGAGCTGTCCCGCCAAACGGATAAGCCTTTTCAGCCATCTGCCGCTCTGCTTTGAGGGCCGAAAGCGAACGGGCAGCAACAGCGGCCTCGATACCGGTGGCCGGAATGCCTAGCATCTGCGCCTCGATGGCCGACCAACGGCCCGTGCCCTTCTGCCCGGCTGAGTCGAGAATGACATCGACGGCGGCCTTGCCCGTATCGGGATCCACCGCGAGCAGCACTTTAGCGGTGATCTCGATCAGATAGGAGTTGAGCGGGCCGTCGTTCCACTTGGAAAAGACGCTGCCGATAGCAGGCGCCGAAAGGCCGAGTCCGTCGCGCAGGATGCCGTAGATCTCGGCGATCATCTGCATGTCGGCATATTCGATGCCATTGTGAATGGTCTTGACGAAATGGCCGGCGCCATCAGGCCCGAGAAGCGCACAGCAGGGATCGCCGTCATATTTGGCGGCAATCGCGGTCAGCACCGGGGAGATGCGGTCATAGGCTTCCTGGGTGCCGCCGACCATGATCGACGGGCCGTGACGCGCCCCTTCCTCGCCACCGGAAACGCCCATGCCGACAAAGGTCGGGTCGTCGGTGCCGAGACTGTTCAGGCGGCGCACCGTGTCGTGGAAATTGGCGTTGCCCGCATCGATGATGATATCGTCGCGCATCAGGAGCGGCTTTAGCGCCTTGATCTCCTGGTCGACAGGATCGCCTGCCTTGATCATGAGGATGATCGGGCGCGGGGCGCGGATGCTGCCGACGAGTTGCTCCAGCGTGTCGCACGGAATGACCCGGTCCTTGAGTTCCCCTGCATTCTCATGGAACTCGTGGGTCTTCTGGGTCGTGCGGTTGTAGACAGCGACGCGGTAGCCCTTCTCGGCGATGTTGAGCGCGAGATTCGCCCCCATGACACCAAGGCCGATCAGCCCAATATCCGCTTTTTCCATGACGCTTCCTTTCGGGAATATAAACAGGAGAGATTGGCGGCACGAACGTGCCGGAATCAGGTTTAGACCATCGTCTTAGCTTATCGATTTTATTGCGGCAGACAAAGCCGGTTGCGGGCCTGCGCGGCACGATAGCGTTACTCGCCGCGCAATTCTTCCATTTCACGGATGCGCTTGCTGGCGGTCTCCTCGGCATGGCGCGTGATCTCGGCGATCAGGGTTTCCGCCACGACGAAAAGAGCCGCCGTCGAATCCCACGCCGAGGGGACAGCCGTCCGTCCGGCGATCACATGGCGGGCAAAGCGGGCGATGGGCGAAAGCCACTGGTCGGTCAGGAGCACGATTTCGACACCGCGCGCCTGCGCCTTTTCGGCAAAGCGAAGCAGGCTCTCCTGATAGCGGCGAATGTCGAGGATCACCAGCACGTCGCGCTTGCCCATGTCGATCAGCCGATCGCGCCAGTTGCTCTCCTGCCCATCGAGATGAACCACGCCGGGGCGGATGATCTGCATATGGACTGCCATATAGCGCGCGATCGGATCGGTAAACCGTCCGCCGACGAGATGGATGTGGCCGCGCGGCCGGCTCAGCATCGCGGCGATCTCCGCGATCTGTGCTTCTGGCAGATGGCTGAAGGTCTCGCGGATATTTTCGAGCGTTGCATCGACCTGCGCAAAGGCGCTCTGCGGCCGGGCTGATTGGGGCGCCAGGTTGCGTGTCAGCGGCGACTGGATCTGCGCTGCCAATTCCTCCTGCAACGCTGCCTGAAACTCGGGATAATTGGAAAAGCCAAGCCTTGCCACGAAGCGCAGGATGGTTGGGGAACTCACCCCGGCTTGCGCCGAAAAATCCGCGACCGTCTTCAGGCCGATCAGCGGATAATGCGCAATCAGCGTCTGCGCCGCCCTGCGCTCGCTGGCCGACATCGAGACGATCTTTTCGCCGATCAGCTCGGATATGCTTGCTTTCATTTCGCTCGCCCCTCGCGCCAGATTCATGTTTGACAAATCGCGGCACTTTGTATCAAATCATACGACACGAGACATTTAAATAGATACTGTAACAAACAGTACAATCCTCGGGGAACATGAATGGCTGATACGACCGTGATCGCGGACGTCGACAATCCCGTCAGGATCACCAACCGGCACGGCAAGAGCCCGGTGCTGCTCCTGTGCGACCATGCCTCGAACCATGTTCCCGCGGGTTTCGCACTGGGGCTGACGCCAGATGACCTGCAGCGTCACATCGCCTGGGATCCCGGCGCTCTGGGCGTGGCACGCGAAATGAGCCGCCGCCTCGACGCCTCATTGATCGAATCCTGCATCTCCCGCCTCATTGTCGATTGCAACCGACCCCTCGACGCGCCGGATCTCGTTCCAGGCTTGAGCGAATTGACAGCGATTCCAGGCAACAGCAATTTGAGCGAAGATGAAATCGCCGAAAGAGTGGCTTTGTCGCACGCGCCCTATCACGCGGCAATCGATGCCTTGATAGCCACGCGCATCGCTACGGACATTTCACCGGCTCTCGTCGCCATCCATACGTTCACACCCGTCTATCGCGGCAAGGAGCGCCCTTGGCATGTGGGCATTATCCATGGCGACGATACCAGGCTCGCTGCACCCGTCATATCGGGACTACAAGCCATCTCCGGCCTCTGCGTCGGGATAAATCAGCCCTATTCGCCGGCGGACCGGGTTTATTATACGCTGGAGCGGCACGCCCGGGCCAACGGGCTCCAAACGGTGATGATCGAGATCCGCAATGACCTCGTGACGACCGGGCAAGAAGAAAAACACTGGGGCGAAAGGCTCGCCCGCATTCTGGGAGAGATTCAGGGAAAAATTTTATAACCGCCAATGCGGCGGACGAGAATGCACTGAAGTCAACCAACGAATTGACAGGGGAATTAAAATGGCAAGTGCAGACAAGAAAGTTGTCGGCAGCGTCGCTTACCAGACGCGCGACAAGAGCTATTTCGAAAGCCGCCAGCTCATACGCCATGCCAATGCATGGCACCTTTGGGCGCTCGGCGTAGGCGCGGTGATATCCGGCCATTTCTCCGGCTGGAATGGCGGCCTGCTGCAAGGCGGTTGGGGCGGCATGTTCATCGCCACCATCATCATCGCCATCATGTATCTGGGGCTGACCTTCGCCATCGCGGAAATGTCGCCCGCATTGCCCCACACAGGCGCTGCCTATTCCTTCGCCCGCACATCCATGGGTCCATGGGGCGGGTTCCTCACGGGACTCGCGGAAAATGTCGAATATGTGCTGACGCCTGCCGTCATCGTCTTCTTCATCGGCTCTTATCTCACTGGCATTTTCGGCACGTCGCCTGAATTCCAGCCTGTCTGGTGGGTCGCAGCCTATATCGTCTTCCTCGGGCTCAATATCTGGGGCGTGGCGCTGTCCTTCCGCGTGACGCTGATCGTGACGATCCTGGCGCTTCTGTGCCTCGTCGTCTTCTGGATCTCAGCAATCGGCCACATGGATTTCTCGCGCTGGGCGCTCAATATCGGCCCCGGCGGCGTTGAACTTCCTGATGGTAATGGACCCTTCCTGCCCAACGGCATCGGCGGCGCGCTCGCCGCTCTTCCCTTCGCCGTCTGGCTGTTCCTCGCCATCGAGCAGCTACCGCTTGCAGCCGAAGAATCGATCGACCCGAAGCGCGACATGCCCAGGGGCATCATCCTGGGAATATTGACGCTGATCGTCTCGGCCTTCGCCATCCTGACGCTTAACCCGGCAGTCGTCGGCATCGGCTCGTTTGCGCTCGGCTCCTCCGGCGAACCCCTTCTCGACGGCTTCAAGGCCATCTATGGCGAGGGCATCGCAAAGGGTCTGGCGCTCGTCGCGGTGCTGGGGCTGATCGCCTCGTTCCACACCATCATCTTCGCTCAAGGGCGGCAGATCTTCTCGCTCAGCCGCGCCGGCTATTTCCCGACCTTCCTGTCGGTCACGCACGGCACGCGCAAGACCCCGCATGTCGCCATGATCGGCGGCGCGCTTCTGGGCCTCGCCGTGATCCTCGCCCTCTGGTTCCTGCTCGGCGCGGAAAGAGGCGGCGCGGCCATCGGCTTTACGCTGCTTAACATGGCGGTGTTCGGCGCGATGCTGAGCTATATCATGCAGGCCGTATCCTTCATCCTCCTGCGCAAGAACCAGCCGAACATGGAACGGCCATTCCGCAATCCGTTCGGCGTCCCGGGTGCCGCGCTCACCATCATTATCGCGTTCGTCACGCTCTATTTCCAGCTGAACGACCCGGTCTATCGCCAGGGCATTCTCGGTGTCGCCATCTGGTTCGCGGTGTTCATCGCCTATTTCGCGCTCGTCGGCCGCCACAAGCTGATCCTGTCGCCGGAAGAGGAATTCGCGCTCGAGCACCGGACGACGGCCGAACGCGCCGCCGCCGCCAAGGCGTGAAGCTACGCCTATCCCGCTACCCGCGTCCGGCCCTAGGGCCGGACGCACCATTCTCCTTGAAAGCGCACCGGGGCTAAGATGGCTGGAAATCTCACCTTCAACGAACTGAAAAAAGAAGTCGAAAACGGCGACATCGACACCGTTCTCGCCTGTTTCGTCGATATGCAGGGTCGGCTGATCGGCAAGCGCTTCCACGGCAGCTATTTCATCGAATCCGCCCATGACGAAACCCATGGCTGCGATTATCTGCTTGCCAATGACATCGATATGGAGCCGGTGCCCGGCTATAGAGCGGCAAGCTGGAAAAAGGGTTATGGCGATTTCGTCATCAAGCCCGATCTCTCCACCATCCGCAGGATACCGTGGCTCGAAAAGACCGCGCTGGTCCTGTCCGATATTCTCGATCATCATCATCATGAGGATTTGCCGCATTCACCGCGCGGCATCCTCAAGCGCCAGTTGGCACGGCTCAGGGAGCGCGGCTATCTCGCCTATTTCGCCTCCGAACTCGAATTCTACCTCTTTGACGAAACCTATGAGAGCGCCCGCGCCAAGCACTGGAAGGCGATGGCGACTGCCTCGCCCTATATCCAGGATTACGTGATCCAGATGACCAGCAAGGAAGACGCGGTGATGCGCGCCATCCGCAACGGCCTTTTCGATGCCGGCATCCCGGTCGAGAACTCCAAGGGCGAATGGGGCCCCGGCCAGGAGGAGATCAATGTCCGCTACGCCGAGGCGCTTGAGATGGCCGACCGTCATGTCGTGATGAAGAACGGCTGCAAGGAGATCGCCACCCAGATGGGCAAGGCCATCACCTTCATGGCGAAATATGATTATTCGCTCGCCGGAAGCTCCAGCCATGTCCACAATTCCTTGTGGAGCGCCGATGGCAAGACGTCGCTTTTCCACGATCCCAAGGCCGAATACGGCATGTCTGCCCTGATGCGTTCCTGGGTGGCGGGGCAGCTGAAATACGCCCGTGACTTCACCCTGCTGCTGGCGCCCTATATCAATTCCTACAAGCGCTTCCAGGCGGGCACCTTCGCACCGACCAAGATCGTCTGGAGCCGCGACAACCGCACGGCGGGCTTCCGCCTTTGCGGCGAGAACTCGAAGGCGATCCGGATCGAATGCCGCATCGGTGGCGCCGATTTGAATCCCTATCTGGCCTTCGCCGGCCTCATAGCCGCCGGTCTTGCCGGCATCGACGAGAAGCTCGAACTGGCAAAGCCCTTCGAGGGCGATGCTTATGGCGGCGCGCGGCTTCCTGAAATACCAAAGACGCTGCGCGAGGCGACGGACATATTCGCCAGATCGAAAATACTGAAATCCGCATTGGGCGAAGAGGTGATCGAGCATTATGTTCATACTGCCCGCTGGGAACAGTTCGAATATGATCGCCGCGTCACGGACTGGGAACTGCATCGCGGATTTGAGAGATACTGAGCAAGTTCAGGAAAAAGAGCCCGTTGCCGTCCGGACTTGCGTAGAACGAAGAACTAAAAGGAAAAGAAAATGACCGAAACGGTGAAAATCGTCTCGCCCGTCGATGGTTCGATCTATGCGGAACGTCCCGTCTTCAGCGACAAGGCGCTTGACGCGGCGGTGGAAGCCGCGCGCGCTGCTCAAGCGGCATGGGCTGAGACGCCGATAGCCGAGCGCGGACGTTACTGCCTCGCCGCTCTCGAAGCACTTCTCGCGATGAATGACGAAATCGTGCAGGAACTTGCCTGGCAGATGGGTCGCCCCGTGCGTTACGGCGGCGAGAAGGGCGGCGTCGAGGAGCGCACGCGCTATATGGTGAAGATCGCTGAGGACGCGCTCAAGCCGGTCATCGCGGGCGACAGGGCCGGCTTCCGCCGCTATGTCAAGCATGTGCCGCTCGGTATCGTCATGGTCATCGCGCCGTGGAACTATCCCTATCTCACCGCCGTCAATACCATCATGCCGGCGCTGATCGCCGGCAACACGGTTCTGTTGAAACACGCCGCCCAGACGCTTCTGGCGGGCGAACGCTTCCAACAAGCCTTTGACAAGGCTGGCCTTCCCAAGGGCGTTTTCCAGAATATCGTGCTGAACCATGGCCAGACGGAAAGACTGCTCGCCTCGGGGCGCATCGACCATGTGAACTTCACCGGCTCCGTGGGCGGCGGCAAGGCAATCGAACGGGCCGCCGCAGGCACTTTCATGACGCTGGGCCTGGAACTTGGCGGCAAGGACCCGGCCTATGTCCTTCCCGACGCAAATCTTGACCACGCGGTTGCCAATCTCGTTGACGGCGCATTCTTCAACACCGGCCAGTGCTGCTGCGGCATCGAGCGCGTCTATGTGCATGAGAATATCTACGACAAATTCGTTGACGGCTTCATTGATCTCACCAGACAATATGTCGTCGGCAACCCGCTCGATCAGGCCACGACCATGGGACCGATGGCCCAGGCCCGCTTCGCCGATTTGATCCGTGAGCAAAAGGCGGAAGCGCTGCGCAAGGGCGCCAAGGCCCATATCGGCATGATGGTGGCGGAAGACAGGCCGGGCTCGCCCTATCTGGCGCCCGAAGTGCTGACCCATGTCGATCACCAGATGAGCGTCATGCGCGAGGAAAGCTTCGGGCCCATCGTCGGTATCATGAAGGTGCGCAATGACGACGAAGCGCTGGCGCTGATGAATGACAGCCCCTATGGCCTCACCGCCTCGCTATGGACCGCCGACACCGATCATGCCGCGCGTCTCGGCGACAAGATCGAAACCGGCACGGTGTTCATGAACCGCTGCGACTATCTCGATCCCGCGCTGGTCTGGACCGGCGTCAAGGACACTGGCAAGGGTGCCGCCCTCTCCGCCATCGGCTACGCCAATCTCACGCGACCGAAATCCTATCATTTGCGTGAGACGATCTGAAAAGCCAACCGCCTGAAAGACAAGTGCATGACCAAATTCTTCTCCAAATGGAACTACCCCACAACAGTGCTTTTCGGCGAGGGACGCATCAAGGAATTGCCCGATGTCCTGGTCAGTGCAGGCATCGCCAATCCACTGTTCGTTACCGATCCCGGCCTCGCGCAATTGCCTGTCGTCGCCAGGACTTTGAAGATTCTTGACGATACAGGTGCATCCTACGGCGTCTTTTCCGAGGTCAAGCCCAACCCGGTGGAGTCCAATCTCAACGCGGGCGTGAATGTCTTCCGGGACGGCGGACATGACGGCGTGATCGCCTTTGGCGGCGGCTCGGCGCTGGACCTGGGCAAGCTCATAGCCTTCATGGCGGGGCAGAGCCGCCCGCTCTGGGATTTCGAGGATGTCGATGATTGGTGGACGCGCGCCGATGCCAGCGCCATCGCGCCTGTTATCGCCGTGCCGACCACGGCGGGCACCGGATCGGAGGTGGGCCGCGCGGCGGTCATCACCAATGAGGCCACCCATACCAAGAAGGTCATCTTCCACCCGAAGATGCTTCCGGTCACCGTGATAGCAGATCCCGAACTCTCCGTCGGAATGCCGCCCTTCATCACCGCAGGCACCGGCATGGACGCATTCGCCCATTGTCTGGAAGCTTATTGCGCGCCAGGCTATCACCCCATGGCCGACGGCATAGCGGTCGAAGGCATGCGCCTCGTCTTCGAGAACCTGCCCAAAGCCTATGCGGACGGCAAAAATCTGACGGCGCGCGCCAATATGATGAGCGCCGCCGCCATGGGCGCTACCGCCTTTCAGAAAGGGCTCGGCGCGATCCATTCGCTGTCACACCCCATCGGCGCCCTCTACGACACGCATCACGGCATGACCAATGCGGTGTTCATGCCCTATGTGCTGGCCTTCAACCGCGACGCGGTCGAGGAACGGATCGTCCGCCTGTCGCGCTATCTCGGCATCAAAGGCGGCTTCAACGGCTTCGCTAAAGCCGTTCTGAAGCTGCGCAAGCAGTTGAAGGTGCCGCACAAACTGCCGGGGCTGATCAAGGGCCTGGAAATGGATGACAAGCGCAAGGCACTGATCGCCGACATGGCGCTGGCTGACCCGACCGCCGGAGGCAATCCGGTAAAGCTGACGAAACAGAATGTTCTGGAACTGCTGGAAGCTTCGATCGAGGGAAAGCTCTGACGCGATTTACATCGAAATGGAACGCCGGCGGGACAGAGGTGCTGTCCCGCCGACGTTTCCATTAAAATAGCACCGGGCGTCTAGGCGGTAAGCCGCAGCGCCTGCTGTTCGCTCACTGCACGGCGTCCGGATGGCGTGAGAATCCCCTGCGCGCCATCGAGATGGCCAGGCTTCAACTCCAATGCCAGAAAACGACGCCGCTCGACCGGGCCGGGCATGGCAAGGGCCGCGACCTTTTCGCCGGAAAATCCGAAACGCGCATAATACTCGGGATCGCCAACGAGCAGAATCGCGCCATGGCCGAGCCGAGCCGCCTCTCCAATCGCGTGGCGCATCAGCGCCGAACCGATCCCCAGCCCTTCGGCTGCGGGGTCGACGGCCAGCGGGCCGAGCAGCAGCGCCGGCACATGAGCCCCCGATGCGCCGCGCCCCGCGCGGATATCCCAAAGCCGGACAGTGCCGACCAGCGCGCCGTTTTCATCGCGCGCCGCGAAGGCAAGGCCTGCCGATGGCATACGCCCGCGCCGAAGCTTCTCCGACGACTTGCGGCGGCGGCCCTCGCCCATGGCACGGTCGAGCAGCGCCTCGCGCGCGGCTATATCATGCCCGGCCTCGCCTGAGATGACGAAGGCTTGGTTCAGGTCGTCCCACATTTCGGAAACTGTCGCGTTCATTGTCGTGACCAATCGTATAAGCGCCGCCTATCGCCCGGCACTCCTGCCGGGCGGGCTAAAATGAACCAGACGCAGAGGCCGGTTCAGATGACGTAGGATCGGAGCGGTTCGAAGCCGTTGAATGCGACCGACGCATAGGTGGTGGTGTAGGCGCCCGTCCCCTCGATCAGAACCTCGTCACCGATCGTCAGCGAAACGGGCAGCGGATAGGGCGTCTTCTCATACATCACATCGGCGGAATCGCAGGTCGGCCCCGCGAGGATGCACGGCTCGGTGCGGTCGCCATCATGCGGCGTGACGATCTGGTAGCGGATCGCCTCGTCCATCGTTTCGGCGAGACCGCCGAACTTGCCGATATCGAGATAGACCCAACGGACATTATCGTTGTCCGCCTTCTTCGAGATCAACACCACTTCCGTCTTGATGACACCGGCATTGCCGACCATGCCACGGCCCGGCTCGACGATCGTCTCCGGGATGCGGTTGCCGAAATGCTTGCGCAGCGCATCGAAGATGGCGCGGCCATAGGCCTGCGCGGTCGGCACGTCACGCAGATAGCGCGTCGGGAAACCGCCACCCATATTGACCATCTTGAGCATGATGCCTTCCTCGGCCAGCGCCGCGAAGACGCCCTTGGCATCGCTCAGAGCGCGATCCCATGCGGAAAGGTCGGTCTGCTGCGAGCCGACATGGAAGGACACGCCATAGGCATTGAGCCCGAGCGATTTGGCACGGCGCAGCACATCGACGGCCATGGCGGGCACGCAGCCGAACTTGCGCGACAGTGGCCATTCGGCCCCTGCCCCATCGGTCAGCACACGACAGAAAACGCGGGCGCCGGGTGCTGCGCGGGCGATCTTTTCCACTTCCTCGACGCAATCGACTGCGAAGAGGCGGATGCCGAGCTCGAAGGCGCGCGCGATGTCGCGTTCCTTCTTGATGGTGTTGCCATAGGAGATACGCTCCGCAGGCGCGCCGGCGTCGAGCGCCATTTCGATCTCGGTGACCGAAGCGGTGTCGAAAGACGAGCCGAGCGAAGCCAGCAGGCGGAGGATTTCCGGCGCAGGATTGGCCTTTACCGCGTAGAAGATGCGCGAATCCGGCAGGGCTTTCTCGAAGCCGATGTAATTTTCACGCACGACATCGAGGTCGACCACGAGGCAGGGACCGTTCGGACGTCGGGTGTTGAGGAAATCGATAATGCGCTGCGTTGCCATCGTATTCTCCTGTTCCAGCGGCATGCTGCCGCTGTCGCAAAGGCTGCGGCTGCCGGCTGCCCGCCGGTTATTGCCGCATAGGGACAAAGTGCATGAAGCCACCTGCCGCGAAGCCAGCCTTTGGAGGTGCTGAAAACGCGCGAAGGTTCATGCGGCGATGGAACAACGCTCAATCAGCGTAATCCCGCTTTGTCTGCCTTGGCTTGGAATTGGGAGAACCGCATCCGCACTGCCGGCAATGAAGGTGTGCCTCTTCAGTAATTTCGGCGTTTGGACAGCCGAAAGACACCAGAAAGGCCCGCACCGTCGTTGCTTCAAGATGTCCTCGAATCTGGCGGTTGGCCGACAGATCGACTGGAGGGGTTAGTTCCAGGTACCTTACCGTTTACTCTCACCATTCGAGAGTTCGGCGGACACCCACGGGCACGTGCGACTTTGGGCAAGCGCGATATAAGGTGAAACTTGTGTCCAATCAATGACAAATCGGTCTCAGGGCAAAATTTTTTATATGCTGAACAATGGGGCCAAATCATCTACAATAGCTGAACAACCGCAAACCGGCGACATCACCGGAAATGCATGGGTTTGGAACTGGGCCAGGGGGCCGCTTTCATGGATACGCTCACCCGTATGCGCGCTTTCATCGACGTCGTGGAAGCCGAGGGTTTTTCGGCTGCGGCTCGCAAGATCGGCCGGTCCAAGGCGCTGCTTTCCAAGTATGTGCGCGAACTGGAAGACGATCTGGGCGTATTGCTGCTCAACCGCACGACGCGGCAGTTCTCCATGACCGAGGCGGGGCACACCTATTACCAGCGCGCCTCGGAGATCCTCCGCGACATCGACAGTCTGCAGGATTCGATCAGCGAGACGAGCGGCGACGTCCGCGGACGCATCAAGCTTTCCGCGCCCCGCACCTTCGCCGATGCGCCGATCGGCCAGTCCCTCATCGATTTCTGCGCGGATCACCCGGAGATCGTCCTCGATATCCGCCTGGACGATCGCTTCGTCGATCTGGTCGAAGAAGGCTTCGACATGGCGATCCGCATCACTCGCCTTCAGGATTCCTCCCTCATCGCCAAGCGCCTGACGGCCTTTCACCTGGTCCTGTGTGCATCACCTGAACTCATCGCAAAAGTCGGCATGCCCGAGAGACCGGAGGGGCTGCACGACCGCCCCTGCATCATCGACACCAATGCCCGCTCCCGAAATAACTGGCATTTCCGCAACACCGATGGATCGCTACTCACCGTTCCCGTCAGCGGCCCGGTCGAGGTCAACAGCCCGCTGACGACCATGGCAGCCGCGGTCAAGGGGCTGGGCTTCTGCATTCTTCCCCGCTTCATCGCCGAGCCGGAGCTTGCAAGCGGCAGGTTGGTGGCAGGGCTGGACGAATTCACTACCAGGGATGGCGGCATCTATGCCGTCTATCCCGACCGCAGATATCTCCCGGCCAAGGTGCGCGTTTTCGTGGATTATCTCGCAAAATGGTTCAAGGAACGCAGCAATTCATGAGCATCGGCGCATTTCACATCCCGCCGGTCCCACTTTCGCCAAGTTCACCCGTTGAATTGCCGATCATCACAAGGATTGATTCATGCCTCGAAGTGAGGATTGTTTGACACGGCGCATGGCGCTTGCGGCAGTGGCGGCGGCTTTGTTGCCGTCACCGGCGAATGCCCATCCGCATGTCTTCGCCGAAGCGCGCCTCGAAGTGACGGTTGCGCCGGATGGAACCGTCGAGAAACTCGCCCATGTCTGGCGCTTCGATGACGTCTTCTCCAGCACCGTGCTGATGGAGTTCGACAAAAACGGTGATTTGAAGCTGGATCAGAGCGAATTGGATACGCTGGGTCAAACGATCAGTGATTCCATCGCCGAATACAAATATTTTCAGACCGTTCTCTCCGACGGCAAGGAAGTTGCGATGGCCAAGCCGGCGCATCTGGTCGCCGATTTTCCTGATAACCAGCTTCTGATCATGTTCGAATCCAAGCCGGAGAAACCGATGAAGCTCCATCATAAGGCGAGCTTCGGCATCTACGATCCTACCTTTTACACCGCGATCGACTATCTAAACGATTCCGACATGCATATCACTGGCGTGCCGAAGGGCTGTACGGCCAAGGTCGTTCGCCCCAACCCGGACGAGGCGATCGCCGCCAATCAGGCGACCCTTACCGATGCCTTTTTTAACGATCCGACCGGCACCGACATGTCGAAGATTTTTGCCACTCGCCTCGAAGTCACCTGCAGCCAGAACTGAAACAACGGGAAAAACGCATGAAAAGGCCGCCTTTTCCGGCAAGCCCGGTCATTCTGATAAGCGTGACGGTCGGTTTGTTGTTCGCCGGACAGGCCTGGGCGCAATCTTCGCTCGGCATCGGGGCCAATGAGGTGGCCATGCGGCCGGTCGGCCCCTTCGCTCACATCATCGAGTGGATCATGATGGAGCAGCGCAGTTTCTATCGCGCCATGACCGGCGCGCTGAAGGGCATGCGCGAGGACCCGTGGCAGGCCGCTATCCTGGTGGGGCTGTCATTCGTCTACGGCATTTTTCACGCCGCCGGGCCGGGCCATGGCAAGGCCGTCATCTCTTCCTACATGATCGCCAACGAAACGACACTGAGACGCGGCGTTTTCCTGTCCTTCGTCTCTTCCATCCTGCAGGCGTTATCGGCCATCTTTATCGTCGGCCTTGCCTGGCTGGTGCTGCGCGGCACCAGCGTCTCGATGAGCGATGCCGCCCGTTACATGGAGATCACAAGCTACGCGCTGATCATTCTCTTCGGCCTTTGGCTGCTCCGGCGCAAGGTGCCGCTCCTTTTCGCGCGTCAGCAGGCGGCGAATGCAGCAGAACCAACCGGCGGGCTTGCCATGGAAACACTCGCCTTCTCGGCTCCCGGCATTTGGGAAGGCGCCGTATCGGAACAATCGCGCGCGCAGATGAGTAGCCGCAGCAATCGCCTCAACTACAGCCGGGCGCTGGCGCCGGGGGCCATCCCCGATCATATGCATATGGGATCAGGCGAGGTTTGCAGCGCCTGCGGAAATACCCATGCGCCGGACCCCTCGCTTCTACAGGGCGATTTCGACTGGAAGACCGCCTGGTCCGCTCTCATGGCGGTCGGCCTTCGCCCATGCTCCGGCGCGCTGATCGTGCTCACCTTCGCGCTGTTGAATGGCCTTGTTCTCGGTGGCGTGCTGTCGGTTTTCGCGATGGCGCTCGGGACCTTCATCACCGTCGCCGCCCTTGCAACGCTCGCGGTGACCGCGAAGAACCTCGCGCTGAAATTCGCGGGCAGCGGCATCATGTCGGCCAAGCTTCAGGTGATCATCGAAATCGGCGCGGCGCTCTTCATCGTCCTCGTCGGCATGCTGCTTTTCACAGCAGCCCTATCGATCTGAATCACGGATCCGCCGTCAGTCCTTGCGCCTCTGCTGACGCGCGCGCAGCCAGAAGACACCAAAGAAAGCCAGGACGAACAGCACGGCGAACACACCAGCCAGCAAAGGCGATTCGGCACCAAGGGCCAGCATGATGCGCGGCATCAGGAGCCAGAGCGCCCCGAAGCCCAGAAGGATTGCCACTGCCGCAATCGCCGCATTCCGTGTCTTTGGATCCTGCAACAGCTTGCCCCTTTACGTGCGCGTGCTTTTTTGCGTGCGCCGGCCCTTTACTTGGGAATGAGCACGACCCGCGGGCTCCCCGGCCACAGCGCATTCATGATTCCCATGACCGTCGGCACATGTACCGCATGCGGTTTCGATGGTGGCATGGGTGATTCCATGGGCGGAGGCAAGCCTTTCCTTGATCAATCGGGTGACCGCCGTCACATCGCCGCCATCCACAATTCGCGCATGCATGGTTGCCAAATTGCTTTGGCCGTCGAGCGACCAGACATGCATGTGATGGATGTCTTCCACACCCGGTACGCTCTTTTCGAGATCGCGCGCGATATCGTCGCGGTCGAGCACGTTGGGCGCACCTTCCAGCAGCACCTGCCCCGCATCGCGCGTCAGCCGCCAGGCGCTGACGAACAGCAACACCGACACCAATGCCGAAAGAATTGGGTCGATCGGATACCAGCCGGTAGCGAGGATGACGAGCGCCGCGGCAATGGCGGCGACAGAACCGAGCAGATCCCCCATCACATGCAGGATCGCGCCGCGCATGTTGAGGTTCTCGCGATCGCCGCCATGCAGGACGAGAAACGCGGCGATATTCACCGCGAGGCCCATTATGCCGACCACGAGCATCGGCCCGCCCAGGACGCTCGTAGGCTGCTGGAAGCGCTCCCAGGCCTCATAGACGATCCATGCGCCCACCACGAATATGGCAAGGCCGTTGGTATAGGCGACCAGCGGCTTCAACCGGCCGAGGCCGTAGGTATGCCGGTTGGTAGCCGGGCGCGCGCCCAGATGGAAGGCATACCAGGCCAGCCCGAGCGACACGGAATCGGTCAGCATATGTCCCGCATCCGCGAGAAGCGCCAGTGAGCCCGTCAAAAGGCCGCCAAGCGCTTCCACCACCATGAAACCTGCCGTCAGGGCAGCAGCGATAAGAACCCGCCGCTTGTCGAGACCACTGTAATCATCATCATGATTGTGCTGATGATCATGCTGGACGTGCTCGTGTGCCACAGTTCTTGCTTTCACTCAGAGTGTCGCGCGTGCATTTTGACGAGAAAAGGACGCCCTAATACTTATGAATATTGCGTAATGGCATCTTTATCGCTTCCGATTTAAGGAATTATGCAGCGTTGGACAAGTCCGCTCGCAGATCTTCCAGCCGCTTCTTCTGGTTACCGTCAGCATCGAAATTATCCGGTGACAGCCATTTTCCATAGGCCTGCCTGAGCGCAGGCCATTCAGCATCGGTGATGGAGAACCATGCAGTGTCGCGATTTTTGCCCTTCACCACCATATGCTGGCGGAAAACGCCTTCGAACTGGAAGCCGAAACGCAGAGCCGCCCGCTTGGACGGCTCATTCTCATTGTTACACTTCCATTCGTAACGGCGATAACCGAGTTCGTCGAACACCATTCGGGCGAACAGGAACTGCGCTTCCGTCGCCGCCGGCTTGCGCGAGATGAGCGGTCCCCAATAGATACTTCCTATCTCGATGACACCGTGTGCGGAAGCGATACGCATCAGCGCCTGCCGTCCAGCAACCCTCCCGGTCGCCTTGTCGATGACGACGAAGAATAGCGGGTCACTGCTGGATTGCGTCTTTTCGAGCCAGGGCTGGAACGCGGCCCGGTCTTCCGGCGCATCTTCAAAAAGCCAGGTGAAGCGCTGACTGGCATCCGGAACGGACGAGGCTTCGAAGAGACCATCGCCGTGTTTCGCCGCATCGAGAGGTTCCAGCCTGACATAGGCGCCTTCCAGAACCTTGCGCTCAGGCAGGGGCCGCGCCGTCCAATGCTTCAGGTCCGTCATTTCATTCTTCCTCAGATAATCTCGGTGGCCACAGGAGCACAAATCGGATGCAACTGAACAGGTCAAAATGCGCCGGGAATGAAAATTCCTACCCGCCTTTTGCGAACCGCATCGAACTGCGGTCGACCGAAACCGCCTTGACCAGGGCGAACACCTCCTCGCCCGGCTTCAGGCCGAGATCGGCCACCGATTTCCGCGTCAGCCTTGCCCGCAGCACCTGCGCGGCGAATGAAAGCTCCATTTCGGCAAACGCGCCGCTCTCGCTTATCGCGACGATCCTGACCGGCAGCACATTGCGAATGCTGATCGCCTCGGGCGCATGGCGGGCAAGCGACACATCCCGGGCACGGACACGCAGCCGCACATGCATGCCAGGCCGCAGTTTTTCATCGACGACCTGAAAAGCCTCGCCTCCGAGATCTATGAAAGCGACCCTGTACCCTGGGTCCCACCCTGTCACATGGCCCTCGATCAGCGCACCGGCGTCCTCGCCTGCGCCGCCGATACCGTCGATCCGGGAAAAGACCTCCGCCACCGGACCGCTTGCCACGACCCTCCCCTCCGACAGCACGACAAGCGTGTCGGCAAGCCGCGCAACCTCGTCGATCTCATGGCTGACATAGACGATCGGCAGGCCGCTTTCGTCGCGCAGGCGCTCCAGATAGGGCAAGATTTCCTGGCGTCTCGCATGATCGAGGGAGGAAAGCGGCTCGTCGAGAAGCAGCAGCGCCGGATTGGACAGAAGCGCCCGTCCGATGGCGACACGCTGCCGCTCGCCGCCCGAAAGTGTGGCCGGCCTGCGCTCAAGAAGAGAGCCCAGCCCCAGAAGATCGACCACCTCCGCAAAAGGCCTTCCCGCCTGACGCCGCCCTGCCCAAAGCGCATAGGTCAGATTGTGCCTGACCGACAGATGCGGGAACAGCCGCGCATCCTGAAAGACATAGCCGATATGCCGCTTCTCCGGCGCAGCATTGATACGGCTTTCGCTGTCGAAAAGCACGGTATCGCCAATGGCGATGCGCCCTTTCTCCGGCGAGAGCGTCCCGGCGATCATCTTCAGAAGCGTGGTCTTGCCCGCGCCCGAATGCCCGAACAGCGCCGTGACGCCGCGCGATGCCGTGAAGTCGGCACTCAGGGGAAAGCTGCCGCTCCTGCCCGAAATGGAAACCACGAGTTCGCTCATCCCGGCCGCCTCGCGTCGAGCCGGCGTTGCAGCCACTCGGAAAGGATCACCGCTGCAACCGACAGGGAAGCGGAAACGAGGATGAGCTTGATCGCGGCGCTGTCGCCGGCGGGCGTCTGCAGAAAGGAATAGATGGCGAGCGAAAGCGTCTGCGTTTCACCCGGAATGTTGGAGACGAAAGTGATCGTCGCGCCGAACTCGCCCAGCGCCTTGGCAAAGCCCAGCACGGCGCCGGCAATGATCCCGGGCAAAAGCATGGGCAGTGTCACGGTGAAGAAGGCGACAAGCCGTCCCGCGCCCAGCGTCCGCGCCGCCTCCTCAAGGCCGCGATCGATATTCTCGATTGAAAGCCGCATGGGTCGCACCAGAAGCGGAAAAGCCATGACGCCCGCAGCGAGCGCGGCGCCGGTCCAGCGAAAAGCAAGGCTGATCCCAAACCATTCATCGAGCGGCGCACCCAGCGCGCCGCGCGAGCCGAACCAGACAAGCAGGAGATAACCGGTCACCACCGGCGGCAGGACCAGCGGCATCGTCACAAAAGCCTGCAGCAGGCTCTTACCGGGAAAGGAATAACGCGCCAGCACCCAGGCCACGGCAAAGGCGAGCGGCAGCGCGAAAAGGATGGCAACGAACGCGATCCTCAGGGACAACATGATAATGCCCCAATCCGCCGCCGACAATCCGAACAGGCCGGTCCCGGTCAATTGGCAGCCTCCGCGGCCGGCACAAAGCCTTTCGCACGTATGATCGCCTGCCCCTGAAAACCCGAGAGGAAATCGAGGAAGGTTCTGGCCTCGGCCGTCCCCTCGCCGATCAATGCCGCCGGATAAAGGATAGGCGCATGGCTCGATGCAGGAAAGCGGTAAGCCTCCGTCAGCCCAGGCGCTGCGGCCAGATCGGAAGCATAAACGATGGCCGCGTTGGCCTCGCCGCGATTGACATATTGCAGCGCCACACGAACATTTTCGGCAAAAACCGCATTCTTCTCGACCTCCGTCCAAAGACCGAGCTTTTCCAGCGCCGCCTTGCCGTATTTCCCAGCCGGCACATTGGAGGGGTCCCCCATGGCAAACCGCCCTGCTCGCAGAATATCAGCCGCTTCGCCGCGCTTTTCCCCAGCCTGCATGGCGATGACGAGCGCATTGCCGGCGATGACCCGGCGCGACGCCGCGGAAATCAGCTTGCGCTCCTCGAGATAATTCATCCAGTCCTCGTCGGCGGAAATGAAGATCGAAGCGGGCGCGCCGGCTTCGATCTGCTTGGCCAGCACGGAAGACGCCGCAAAGGAAAAGGTCACCTCCACTCCTTCCCGCCCACTGAATGCCCTGGCCGCCTCTTCGACCACGTCCTGCATGCTGGCGGCGGCGAATACCGTCACCTTTTCGGCCGCGTGTGCTTTTGCGACCAAACCGGGACCGAATACCAATAAAAGCGAGAGAAAGAGCTTTTCCATCATACCATCCTGTACAGCCGAACATGTCGCCAGCCGGGAACTCTTCCCGAGGCTTCGTTTTGACGTGATGGTGGGAATGATGGAGGCAATCGCGGCCCGGTTGCCGTCAAACCCTTGACGCAAAGGCGACCATCTCCATGCCGCCCTTCGCAGGCCAATCTAGCGGCACGTTTCGCATTTGGCCAGAGCCGGCCGAAAGCATGTTTTGCAGGGGACAGGTGAGAAACCGCCGGCTCCTGGGAACCGGCGTCGAAACTCAGACTTTCGCGTTCGAAACGGTCGCCTCGATATGATCGACCAGCGCATCCGGCAGCTTCAGCCGTCCAGCCAGGAGATCGAGATAGCCACGTTCCGCGCGGGTCTCCGGATCGATGGTGAGGCGCGAAGCCGTATAGAGTTCGATCTTCTGCGCCTCAGTCTTCGCCTCGTTGATCAAGGCATCGATATCGACGGGAGCGGCTAGCTCCCTGGTGATGAATTGCTGTGCCTCGAGGCTCAGGCCCGCCTGCCCCATCCGCTCGGCGATCTTCGCCTTCTCGGCTTCGTCGATGTGGCCGTCCGCTCTCGCCGCCGCGATCATTGCCCGCACCAGCACCATGGCGAAATTTTCCTCGCCTTGCGGCGCCGTGGCGGGATTGAACGTATCGCCGGCCGGCGGCGGCAGAAGCTCCGGTTCCCTGGCGGTCGGCTGCTCCGGCGCCTTGCCTGCCTGGTAATTCTGATATGCCTTGTAGGCCAGGCCGGCTATGGCCGCCAAACCGCCGACCTTGACCGCCGAACCTGCGATCGAGCGTCCGGTACCCGTTCCCAGAAGAACCGCGGCAAGCGCGCCTGCCGCCAGCGGATTGTCCTTGGCGAGTTGCGTCACCTTGCCCACACCGCCACCGACAGTGGATTGCGAACCGGGCACCTTGGAGCCCAGAAGATCATCAAGCAGTTTCTTCGGATCGAGCATCGGCATTCCTCTTCTCGTGGATTTCTTCAACCGTCTGGAGTTAGGAATGCAATTGCGCCGATACAATGAGGATCAGCAAGAATCGCGGCTCGATGTTTAGTCCCCGATATGCCGCTTATGGCCGCGCTGCTCCGCAAGCCGCACCTGCCGCTGGCGCTCCGCATAGCGCGCCCGGTCCTCGTCGCTCCGTTGATGATAGCAACGCGAGCAGGAGATGCCCTCCTGGTAGAATCGCGAAAGGCGCTCCTCGGCGGTGATCGGATAACGGCAGGCGCGGCATAGCTCCGTATCGCCTTCCCTGAGATTATGACCGACCGAAACCCGCTCGTCGAAAACGAAACATTCGCCGTCCCAGCGGCTTTCCTCGGGCGCGACTTCTTCCAGATATTTGAGAATGCCGCCCTTCAGATGATAGACCTCGTCAAAACCGAGCCCCTTGACGAAGGCCGTCGCCTTTTCGCAACGGATGCCGCCGGTGCAGAACATGGCGATCTTCTTGCCCTCGAGTTGCTCCCGGTTTTCCTCGAACCACGCGGGGAACTCCCGGAACGTCTTGGTCTGCGGATCGAGCGCGCCCTGGAAGGTGCCGATCGCCACCTCGTAATCATTGCGGGTATCGATCACCACCGTATCGGAACTGGAAATCAGGCCGTTCCAGTCCTTCGGCGCGACATAGGTCCCCACGCTTTTCAGCGGATCGATCTCCGGGACACCCATCGTGACGATCTCTTTCTTGAGCTTCACCTTCATGCGGTTGAACGGCATCTCGCTGGCGTAGGAATATTTGAGTTCCAGGCCTTCAAGCGCCGGCTCCGCCTCGATGCGAGCGATCAGCTTCCCAATTGCCTCGGCGCTCCCCGCCACCGTGCCGTTGATGCCTTCGACGGCAAGCAGCAGTGTTCCCTTGATGCCGAGGCTGCAGCAAAGCTGCGCCAGTGGCTCGCGCAATGCCTCGTAGTGCGAAAGGCGCGCGAAACGGTAAAGGGCGGCTACGGTGAAAGGTGCGTTCGTCATGACCGACCGAACTAATCCCCGCGCGAAGCGATTTCAAGGCACCTCATCATGGTTTGTCCAACAGATGCCGGTTCAAGCGACAATCCAGGCAGGAAACGATTTGAAGGAAGCTTGCATGTTCGAAACACAGACCATCCGGGACATCATCGCCGCAGCCCGCCAATCGGGTGTCGAGCCCTCAGCCATTCTGGCCGTAGCCGAGGTGGAAAGCGGCGGACGTGCCACGGCCAGGATTAATGGCAGTGATGAGCCGCTGATCCGTTTCGAGGGGCACTATTTCGACCGGCGCCTCACCGGGAAGAAACAAGCCGAGGCGCGGCAACTTGGCTTGGCCGCGCCCAAAGCCGGCAGCGTCAAGAACCCTGCAACGCAAGCCGAGCGCTGGCGGCTTCTGGCTCGCGCGGCCCGGATCGACCGCAATGCGGCGCATGAATCCGTTTCATGGGGGCTCGGCCAAGTCATGGGCGCGCATTGGCAATGGCTGGAATACGTTGATGTTCAGGCGCTCGTTGCAGAAGCGCGCGGCTCGGTCGCGGGACAGATCCGCCTCATGCTGCGTTTCATCGAAAGATCCGGCCTGGTCAGGCTCCTGAACGAACATGATTGGGCGGGTTTCGCCCGCCGCTATAATGGCCCGCTCTATCGCCAACACGCCTACGACAGGAAGATGGCCGCGGCTTGGAAGAGGTGGCGCGACCGCCTGCTCCTGGGCAGTGACCGCGTTGAGAAGAAATCCGCCAGCCCCACCTACCCGTCCTGAATAGAGAGTGCCGCGGTGGACAAAATGATATCGCAGGGCTAAATCCACAAAATATTCAGATAACCGGAGACATCGCCATGGCCCAGAGAACCGACCTTTTGCTTCCGATCCTCAAGGGCCAGCCGGTCATCCCGGTCTTGCTCATCGACAAGGCGTCCGATGCCGTTCCGCTGGCGCGGGCACTGGCTGCGGGCGGCCTTCCCGCCATCGAGATCACGCTGCGGACACCGGCAGCGCTCGAGGCCATCCGCGCCGTCGCCGACGAGGTGCCCGAAGCCATCGTCGGCGCGGGCACAATCCTCAATGCGCGACAGTACGACGAGGCCGCGAAAGCCGGCTCGCGCTTCATCGTCAGCCCCGGCACGACCCGCGAAATCCGTGAAGCGGCATCCGGCAGCGACGTACCGCTTCTCCCCGCGGCCATCACGCCGAGCGAAATCATGACGATGCGCGAAGAAGGCTATACCTATCTGAAATTCTTCCCCGCCGAACAGGCCGGCGGCGCGGCCTTCCTCAAGGCTCTTTCATCGCCCCTGGCAGGGACGTTCTTCTGCCCAACCGGTGGTATCGGTCTCGGCAATGCCAAAACCTATCTGGCCCTGCCCAATGTCGTTTGCGTCGGCGGCTCATGGGTCGCCCCGAAGGAACTCGTCGAAGCAGGCGAATGGGCAAAGATTACAGCGCTTGCCTCGGAAGCATCCAAACTGTCCGCCTGAACGGCACAAAATGCGTAATAAAAAAGGGCCTAGAGGCCCTTTTTTTGAAGATTTCGCTCGGATTCCTACCTAATTCGACGCAGAGAATTTGGCAATCGACATGAATGTCACGGCATTGCCCGAGAATGTATCGGCCTTCTCCGATGGCAGATCCCGCTGGAACCCGGCGGTGTAGACCGTCGTCGGTGCCGAGCGTAGCGCGTCATTACGCAAAACCGGGCTCATAACCGGTATAGCGCGTGAAACGGACGTGCCGGAGATAGCCATCTGCGGCACCGGCGCACTTACCGGCTGCACGACCGCTTCGGGGTCTCTGGCCTCGCTGCGATGCGGCTTGGCGCCCTTTGCCGTGGTCCGCACGCCCGTATCGATGGCATTGATCGGCTGGCCCTTGGCGGCAGCATCGAGCAGAACCTTGCGCGGTGAGGTGGTTCGGGCCGGCGAAACGGACGCAACCAGGTCAGGCGACGTTTTCGGCCCTTCCGGCAAGGCAAGCGCTACCTGCTGGCTCCTTGGCGGCGGCGCGTTCTGCGGAAGCGGGAACGCAGGCGTTTCCATATCGGCTTCCGCCACATCCTCGTTCGCTTCCAGCACATCCGCGATCACGTCGCGGTGTGGCTCCGCTGCACTGGACGGCGCCGCGGCATCCGTGGCGGCAACGACAACGCCTGCCTCAGGCCGCGGTTCCGGAACGACGGCGGCAGCCATCAATACCCTCGGATCGGCGTGCCCGGGCTTGTTCAACGGCACTGGCACGAAGCCGTTCATCAAAGGATTTGGCACGCCCGCGTCGGCCATCTGGGCGGAATTGGCATCGACGGCCGCATTGATGGCATCCGCGCTGCTGGCCGGGATATTGACCGGCGTCGGCACGGCTGCCGGCGGTGTGATCATGGCAATCGCCGTCTCAGGTCTGCGCCCTGGCACGGGCACGGCGAAGGCAAGCGCTGCCCGTGTCTCAGGCGTATCTTCCGTAACAGGCGCAGCCGGACGCGGCACCTCGAGCGGACGGGGAACCTCACGCGACGGCAGGGCCGCAACAATTGTAGGCTGCTGAGGTTGCGGTTCCGGCGTGCGGGCGGGAGCTGGGGTTGGCGGTTCCGGTGCGGCGACAGTCGCCCTGGGCACGGCACGCGCGGGAGCAACCTGGCGCGAAGGCTTGGCGGCGGAAGCCACCGCGACCGCTCCACCGGCTTCGCCCCCGGATTCGCTCGTATCCTCTTCCTCGTCCGCACCACCGCCGAAGAGGGCGGCGAACAGGGTCTTGCTCTTGCGCGGCGCACTCGCAACCGTGATTGAACCGCCACCCGCCTTGCGCGCCTCATAGGCGGCAAGCGCCTGTTCGTAGCCCGGCAATGGCTTGCCGTCTGTGGGAACATGCAGGGTTTTGCCATTAGGGAAAACCGCCAGCAATTCGCGGCGGCTCATGCGCGGCCAGTGACGGACATTGCCGACATCCATATGCACGAACGGTGAGCCAGACCGCGGATAATAGCCGACACCGCCGGCTTGATAACGCATGCCGATATAGCGCAGCTTCTTCAGTGGCACGTCGGGGATATAGAAATCCATCGCCTTGCCAAGCATGTGCTGGCTGGTCTTGGCGACGCCGCGCGAACGCGAACGCAACATCGAATTGGTCGCCGGCGAACGGTAGGCGGAAACGACATGGATATAATCTCGTGAACCGCTGGCCTTGTAGACCTGCCAGACGAGATCGAACAGGCGGGGATCCATCTTGGTAGGCTCGTTGCGCCGCCAGTCGCGCAGGAATCGGTTAAGCTGCGCAAGACCGCCCGAGAGATACCGCCCATCCTTCTTGAAGGTGATCTCGGCCTTCTCCTTGGTATGGATGTAATAGAGCTTCAGCGTCCGCGTTTCCGCCGCTGCAAGCGAAGGCGCGAGGACGATGGGGCCCGCGACGGTAAGGATGGCAATCCACAGCATCCGGCGCATCAGCGCCGCTGCGAAAATCGCTTTAAATCCCAAAATACAGTTCATCAATTGGTCTAGCCTTGCCGTTTGTAGCAGTCCCCGAAGGCTCGGACTATCGGTTTTAATGGTTAATGGAGGTTTATTGAAGAACAAATACGTTTATAGAATGGCAAAAAAGGCACAGCGAATCACGCGCTAATGTCATGGTAAATGGCTTATTAACAAGCTTGGTAAGCTAACTGTAAACAGCGACAGAGATATCCAGAAAGCTTCGGCCGGTTGGCTATCCCGTCTCGTCGTCCCCTGCGCCGGTCTCCGTGCCTCCTCCCGGATACCCCGCCGCGTCGATGCCGTAATCCTTCAGCTTTCGATAAAGTGTCGAGCGGCCGATTCCGAGGCGCCGCGCCACCTCGCTCATCTGTCCACCATAATGCGAAATCGCGAGGCGAACCATGGCTTCCTCGATTTGCGCCAGAGACCGCACCTGTCCCTGCCCGTCAATGCCTTGCAATTGCCCGAACCGGTCCGACATCATCTGGCGATCCGGCCCGCTCAAATTCGGCTGGAGCACGGCATCGTCCTTCCCAGGCGTCGCGTTCGGCCCCCGCGTGCCATCCCCGCGATCCGCCGTCCCATCTTTTGCCTGCGCCTGGATTTGTGGAAAATCGTCCACCGTCAGTTCCGTGCCCTCGCATAGCACGACGGCCCTGAAAACCGCGTTCTCCAGCTGCCTTATATTGCCCGGCCAATCATAGACGCCGAGCAAGGCGAGCGCCGAAGGCGTGATGCCCTTGATCTGCGACCGGCCTTCCTCGGCGGCAAAGCGCGCGAGGAAATGGCGCACAAGCACGGGAATGTCCTCGCGCCGTTTCCTGAGAGGCGGCAGGGAAATTGGAAAGACGTGCAGGCGGTAGAACAGATCTTCGCGGAACTGGCCGCTTTTCACCAGATCGAGCAGGTTGCGGTTGGTCGCCGATATCAGCCTTATGTCAACATTGACGGGCTTTTTTCCGCCGACAGCATCAACTTCGCCTTCCTGCACGGCACGCAGGAGCTTGACTTGGATTTCAGGAGACAGGTCGCCGACCTCATCCAGGAACAGCGTGCCGCCATCGGCCTCGACAAATTTGCCGAGATGCTTTTCCGTTGCGCCGGTAAAAGACCCCTTTTCATGTCCAAACAGGATGCTTTCCGCCAGATTATCGGGAATCGCGCCGCAATTGACAGTGATGAAAGGCTTGCCACGCCGCTCGCCCGATCCCTGGATCGCCCGCGCCAGCATCTCCTTACCGACACCGGATTCGCCTTCGATCAGGATGGGTATGTTCGAGGCTGCCGCCTTCTGGCCGAGCTTGATCACCCTCACCATCGCTTCGCTGCGCGTTACCAGATCGCCAAAGGTGAGCCTGCCCTCGGCTGAATGCCTGATGCGCTTGATCTCGCCCTCCAGCGCGCCGAGCTTCAGCGCGTTGGCGACCGATACCTGGAGACGCTCCGGCGAAACAGGCTTGACCGCGAAATCGAACGCGCCGAGCCGCATGGCCGTGATGACTGTATCGAGGCCTCCCTGGGCAGTCTGCACGATGACAGGAAGCGACGACCCCGTTTCGCGCATCCGTTTCAGGACAGTGAAACCGTCCATATCCGGCATCACCAGATCCAGAATGACGAGGGAAATTTCCTTGCGGCTGCGCAGCAGCGCCAACGCGGCATGACCGCCATCGGCAAGAACGGTCCTATGCCCCATCCGCAGCACTGCCGCCTCCAGCAAACGGCGCTGGACCGGATCGTCGTCAACGATAAGAATGGGGCCGGTCATGGAATATGTTTTCATCTTATAAAAAATCTGAACTGGATCAGGATGATGTAGGAATCTAAATAAAGACTGCTAATCACAGTCGGCATTTGATTAAAAATACGATCGATGGTCGGCACATCGTGCATAAAGTGTAGCATACTACGGAATCGGAATTTAAGGAACATCTTATGAATAGCCCCCTGGAATTCGCCCGCCATTCCTTGCCTGAGCAGGCCGGCGCTAGACAGGCCGCATCGAAACACGAAGGGGCCGCCGCCGTCACGACGCAGGAGGCCGGAAATCTCGGCAATTTGCCGGAGTGGAATCTGGCTGATCTCTACCCCTCCATCGATTCCCCCGAACTGGCCGCGGACACGGCAAATGCCGCCCGCGACGCCATCGCCTTCGAGGAGCGCTGGAAAGGCAAGCTGGCCGAAGAGGCCGCCAAGCCCAATGGCGGCGATTTCGCCAGCGCCATCGTCGCCTATGAAAAGCTGGAAGAGTTGATGGGCCGCATCTTCTCCTATGCCGGCCTCGTCTATGCCGGCGACACATCGGACCCGAAACGCGCAAAGTTCTACGGCGACGTGCAGGACAAGATGACGGACGCGAGCGCGCATCTGATCTTCTTCGGCCTTGAACTCAATCATATCGATGACGCCGTCATCGAAGCCGCGATGAATGCCAATCCGGCAATCGGTCATTACCGGCCCTGGCTCGTCGACCTGCGGATGGACAAGCCTTATCAGCTCGAAGACCGGATCGAGCAGCTTTTCCATGAGAAGTCAGTCACTGGGCGCGGTGCATGGAACCGTCTGTTCGACGAGACGATGACTGCGTTGCGCTTCACCGTGGACGGCGAGCAATTACCGCTCGAGCCGACGCTCAATTTGTTGCAGGACGCCGACGGCGCCGTCCGCAAAAAAGCTTCCGACGCGCTCGCCGAAACCTTCAAGGCCAATCTCAGGACCTTCACGCTCATCACCAATACGCTCGCCAAGGACAAGGAGATTTCCGACCGCTGGCGTGGTTTCAAGGATATCGCCGATTCCCGCCATCTCGCCAACCGCGTCGAGCCGGAAGTGGTCGACGCGTTGGCAAAGGCGGTGCAGGACGCCTATCCCCGGCTGTCGCACCGTTATTACGCGATGAAGGCCAAATGGCTCGGGCTGGACGTTCTGGAAAACTGGGATCGCAACGCGCCACTTCCCGAGACGCCGCAGACCGTTATTCCGTGGAACGAGGCAAAGGAGACGGTGCTATCAGCCTATGCCGGCTTCGCCCCCGAAATGGCCGACATCGCGCGCGACTTTTTCGACCGCGACTGGATCGACGCGCCAACGCGGCCCGGCAAAGCGCCGGGCGCCTTCGCGCATCCGACCGTCCCCTCCGTCCATCCCTATGTCCTGCTCAACTACATGGGCAAGCCGCGCGACGTGATGACGCTCGCCCATGAGCTGGGACATGGCGTTCATCAGGTACTGGCGGGGCGGCAGGGCGCGCTGATGGCTTCGACGCCGCTAACGCTCGCCGAAACCGCCTCTGTCTTTGGCGAGATGCTAACATTCCGTTCGCTCCTCGACCGCACCATGGACAAGCGCGAGCGAAAGGCGATGCTGGCGCAGAAGGCTGAGGACATGATCAATACGGTCGTGCGCCAGATTGCTTTCTACGAGTTCGAGCGGCGCATCCATAGCGAGCGGCGCAACGGCGAACTCACAGCCGAGCGCATCGGCGAAAACTGGCTCGATGTGCAGAAGGAAAGCCTTGGACCGGCGGTTCGCCTCAACCCCGGCTATGAGGCCTTCTGGACCTATATCCCGCATTTCATCCATTCGCCGTTTTATGTCTACGCCTATGCCTTCGGCGACTGTCTGGTGAATTCGCTCTATGCCGTCTACCAGAATGCCGAAAAAGGCTTTCAGGAGAAATATTTCGATCTTCTCAAGGCCGGCGGCACCAAGCACCACAAGGAGCTTCTCGCACCTTTCGGGCTCGACGCCTCGGATCCCGGCTTCTGGCAAAAAGGCCTTTCGGTCATCGAGGGCATCATCGATGAGCTGGAAGCAATGGAAGACTGATTTGCTCCGGCAGATGGCGTCGCATATCCTGTATAATGCCGCAAAAGTGGGCAGGTCCGCCCGCTTTTGCCGATACAACAGGATATGCAGATTGTGAACCCGCTCGGCCCGTCCGATCCATTCATCCTGTTCCGAGACGACAAGGCGCAGCGCGAAATCCTGTTTGCCGAGCCGTCGGACATTATCATCGCGGAAAGCCCGGCGGACTTCGAAAATGCCTTCACCGCGGCGCAGGCAGCTCATGAAGAGGGAAAGTGGCTTGCCGGCTATCTCTCCTATGAGGCGGGCTATCTTCTCGAACCCAAGCTGGCGCCCATCCTGCCCGAGGACCGGCGCGCGCCGCTCCTCTGCTTCGGCGTTTTCGACGGCCCCTCGGAGCGCGCGTTTCCTGAGCGCGATTCCCTGCCGCAGGACAATGCCTTTCTCAGCCCCCCGCGTGCCGCCTGGACCTTCGAGGAATATGAAAAGCGGTTCTCGCGCTTGCACCGTCATCTGCGCGAAGGCGACTGCTACCAGGGGAACCTGACCTTTCCCGTCCACGCCCGCTGGTCGGGTGATCCGCTCGCCGCCTTCGATGCGCTGACCACGCGTCAGCCCGTGCGCTACGGCGCATTCTCGAGGCTCGGCGGCCCCGTCATCCTGTCGCGGTCGCCCGAACTGTTCTTCGACGTGAATGCCGATGGCTGGATCGAAGCCCACCCGATGAAGGGCACGACACCGCGTGGGCAAACGCCGGAAGAAGACGACCGGTTGCGCGATTTCCTGATCAACGATCCCAAGAGTCAGGCGGAAAACCGCATGATCGTCGATCTCCTGCGCAACGACATATCGCTGATCAGCGAGCCCTCGACACTCCATGTACCCGAACTCTTCAAGGTTGAGCGTTATCCCACCGTGCATCAGATGATCAGCCGCGTGCGTGCCCGCCTCAATCCGGGCCTCAAGCTCCGCGAGATCTTCGCGGCGCTGTTTCCCTGCGGCTCGGTGACAGGCGCGCCCAAAATCCGCGCCATGGAAATCCTGCGCGGGCTTGAAGGCGTGCCGCGCGATATCTATTGCGGCTCCATCGGCTGGATCGCGCCGCAGGGCCGGATGCGCTTCAACGTTGCTATCCGCACCATCTCGCTTTATCCGGACGGCCATGCCACTTTCAACATCGGCGGCGGCATCGTTTTCGATTCCACCGCGGAGGCGGAGTATGAGGAATGTCTTCTGAAAGCCCGGTTCGCGACGGGGATGGTCCCGACTACGAATTGATCGAAACATTGCGGTGGGAACCGCTTTGCGGCTTCCTGCGGCTGAAGCGCCATCTGGCGCGGCTTGAACGTTCCGCCGGCGCGCTTGGCTATCCGCTAGATGAAACACTGGTCCGGTCCAGCCTCGACAAGATTGCCCGAGGCGACCGGGCGTTGCGCGTTCGCCTCACGCTCGACCCCGACGGCGGCGTAGATGTGACGACGCAACCCTTCCTCCCGCTGCCGCAGGATACGGTCTGGCGCATCGCCATCGCCGGGACGACGCTCGATCGCGACGACCCGCTCGTTCACCACAAGACGACACGGCGGCAGGTCTATGATACCGCGCGGGCTGAGTTCGCCCGCGACGAGGTGGACGAGGTTATCCTCCTCAATGGCGAGGGACAGGTCTGCGAGGGCACCATCACATCGATCTTCATCGATCGGGGCGGCGCGTCATGCGCCACGCCGGCGCTCCGCTGTGGCTTGCTGCCCGGCGTCTTGCGTGAAGAACTGCTCGCCGACGGCGTCGTCTCGGAAGCGGAGCTGACGGCTGATGACCTTCGAAGGGCCAGGAATATCCTGATTGGCAATTCGCTGCGCGGGCTTATCAGGGCGCGGCTGATCTGACAGATCACCGTATCGTTTTGATATAATACACAGTTTTACTCCTCGACAGTCTCAGGTTAAGGAGGAATTATCCGGTAATGCTTTATTGTGACAGAAATCTATGGTTTAGCCGGGACGGGTATTTGACCGAACCCAACGAGGAACAAACCGCACCAAACATTGAAACCTGATGGAGATACAGGAAATGGCGAAAGCGAACTGGCCGATTCACGGCGAAATTACCGGCCCCATAGTAATGATCGGCTTTGGGTCGATCGGGCGCGGTACCCTGCCGCTGATCGAACGCCACTTCAAATTCGACAAGTCGCGCATGGTCGTCATTGACCCGAGCGACGCGAACAAGAAAATTCTCGATCAGAAGGGCATCCGCTTCATTCAGGAAGCGATCACCCCAGACAATTATCAGTCCATTCTTCAGCCGCTGCTCAGCGAAGGCGAAGGCCAGGCATTCTGCGTCAATCTTTCCGTCGATACCTCGTCGGTCGATATCATGCGCTTCTGCCGCGAGATGGACGCGCTCTATATCGATACCGTGGTCGAGCCCTGGCCCGGCTTCTATTTCGACGAAAAGACCGACAACGCAGCGCGCACCAATTATGCCCTGCGCGAAACGGCGCGTGCCGAGAAGAAGAAAAATCCCGGCGGCGCCACCGCCGTCTCCTGCTGCGGCGCAAATCCGGGCATGGTCTCCTGGTTCGTCAAGCAGGCGCTTGTCGATCTAGCCCGGGAACTGGAGCTTGATTTCACCGAGCCCGCATTCGACGATCGCGACGGTTGGGCGAAGCTGATGAAGAAAACCGGCGTCAAGGGCATCCATATCGCCGAACGCGATACGCAGCGCGCCAAGAAGCCGAAGCCGCTGGACGTATTCTGGAACACCTGGTCCGTCGAAGGCTTCATTTCGGAAGGCTTGCAGCCGGCCGAGCTTGGCTGGGGCACGCATGAGAAATGGATGCCGAAGAACGCCCGCAAGCAGGAGAAGGGCAACAAGTCAGCGATTTTCCTCGAACAGCCGGGCGCCAACACCCGCGTGCGCAGCTGGTGCCCGACGCCGGGCCCGCAATATGGCCTCCTCGTCACGCATAATGAATCCATCTCGATCGCAGATTTCTTCACGGTCAGGGACAAGAAGGGGAAGGTTTCCTACCGTCCGACCTGCCACTATGCTTATCATCCCGCGAACGACGCCGTGCTGTCGCTCGACGAAATGTTCGGTGCCGCCGGTAAACCGCAGCCGGTGCAGCACGTTCTCGACGAGAGCGAACTGGTTGATGGCATCGACGAGTTGGGCGTCCTGCTCTACGGCCACAAGAAGAACGCCTATTGGTTCGGCTCGCAGCTTTCCCTGGCTGAGGCGCGCAAACTCGCACCATACCAAAACGCGACCGGCCTGCAGGTGTCTTCAGCCGTACTGGCAGGCATGGTCTGGGCGCTGGAAAATCCGACGGCCGGCATCGTCGAGACCGACGAGATGGATTACCGCCGCTGCCTCGAGATCCAGCTGCCCTATCTCGGTCCGGTGAAGGGCTATTACACCGATTGGACGCCGCTCACCGGGCGGCCGGGCTTCTTTAGGGAAGATCTGGATACCAAGGACCCTTGGCAGTTCCGCAACATTCTGGTGCGATGACATTATCGGCACGAACCATTTTTTCACACCGACGGCGCCTCCGGGCGCCGTCTTCATGTGCGGCATAATCGCAACACTTCCTCCGCGCATCCTCCTAGTGGGGCTTGTTTTCGCTCCAATTTGGATACATCACAAGGGAGCGAAACCTTACGGGAGACCAATCATATGAAACGCTTCGGAGCAGCGGCAACACTTGCGGTGGTTTCCATGGCGCTCGCGTCCTGCCAATCCGCAGGCCCCATGGGCGGCAACGTACCGGTCGCCTCGCGCGGCGGTGGCATCGAAGGCAATTGGGTGGACGCCAACGGCATTACCTCGAGCTTCAATTCCGGTGTGTTCGTGACACGGACGACCGATACGCAGGAGAAGCTGGCGGAAGGCAACTACCGTTATGAATCACCGCAGCTTGTCGCCATCGACCTGCGTTCCCTCGTCCGTGGTACCACCTCGCGCGTCAATTGCGCCGTGGTTTCGCCTTCCCAGCTCAATTGTACCTCATCGGCCGGATCGCAGTTCACGCTGACGCGCAGGGCCGCTGGCTAGTGACACAGATCCGGATCTGACCGGCTGACGTCTCCCGTAGCGCGGATGTGGAGGATGGCTTTCCGTCTTGCATATCCGCCTGCAAGGTGTGACCATTCACTCTTCGAATGGGCAGGCCGCAGGGAGACAAGCCAAGATGTCCAGATCCTTCACTCGTGCATTCCTTTGTTCCTCGATTCTAGCACTTTCGGCGGGAACAGCCTTCGCCGACTACACCTTGAATATCCTGCACATCAACGACGTCCATTCGCGTGTCGAGCCGATCAATAAATATGACTCCACCTGTTCCGCCGAGGAGCAGAAGAAGAACGAATGTTTCGGCGGTGTGGCGCGCATCAAGGCGGCCATAGACCGGGAACGCGGAAGGCTCTCGCAAGACGGCGGCAATGTTCTCGTGGTCGATGCGGGAGACCAGTTCCAAGGCTCGCTTTTCTATACCACCTACAAGGGCGAGGACACGGCCGAATTCATGAACGGCATCGGCTTCGATGCGATGGTGCTGGGCAATCATGAATTCGACGACGGCCCGCAGGGATTGGCTGCCTTTCTGGATAAGGTGAAATTCCCGGTGATTTCCGGCAATGTCACCGCCGACGCGAAATCGCCCATCGCCGGAAAATACCAACCCTATATCGTCAAGGAGATCGGCGGCCAGAAGATCGGCATCGTCTCCGTTCTGGCGACTGACACGCAGGAAACCTCCTCACCCGGCCCCGATATCCATTTCCAGGATGAGATCGCCTATCTCAAGGGCGCGGTCGCCGATCTGCAGAAGCAGGGCGTCAACAAGATCATCGCAGTCACCCATGTCGGCTATCCCCGCGACAAAGCTATTGCGGCGGCGGTGGACGGCATCGATGCGATCGTCGGCGGGCACAGCCATACGCTTCTTTCCAACACCGATTCCAAGGCTGAAGGCCCCTACCCGACGCTTGTCAGGAACCCGGCAGGCAAGGATGTCCCTGTTGTCACCGCCTATGCCTATTCCAAATATCTGGGTGATCTGACCGTCACCTTCGACGACGCCGGGAATGTTGTCTCGGCCAAGGGCGACCCCATTCTTCTCGATTCCACGATCACGCCGGACGCAGCCTTTGCCGCCCGCGTCGCGGAACTGGCCAAGCCGCTCGAGGAACTGAAGAACAGGGTCGTCGCCACGACCGAGGCCCCCATCGACGGCTCGCGCGAGGCCTGTCGCGCCATGGAATGCCCGATGGGCAATCTCGTCGCCGACGCGACGCTCGATCGCGTCAAGGACCAGGGTATCACGATTGCCATCACGAATGGCGGCGGCCTGCGCGCCTCCATCGACCAGGGCGATGTAACGATGGGCGAAGTGCTGACCGTGCTGCCCTTCCAGAACACGCTTTCCACCTTTCAGCTAAAGGGCGCGGATGTCGTCGCCGCACTTGAGAGCGGCGTTGGCCAGGTCGAGGAAGGCGCGGGCCGCTTCCCGCAAGTGGCGGGCCTCAAATTTGCCTTCGACAGGTCCAAGCCGGCCGGTAGCCGCATTTCCGATGTGTTGGTGAAGGATCCGCAGGGCGGATGGACGCCCATCGACCCCGCCGCGACTTATGGTGTTGTCTCGAACAATTACCTCCGCAGCGGCGGCGACGGCTATAAGATCTTTGCCACCAATGGCATGAATGCCTACGACTACGGACCGGGCCTCGAAGAGGTCGTCGCCGAATATCTGGCGAAGAACCCGCCCTACAGGCCCTATACCGATGGCCGCATACAGACCGTCGATATGACGGGCGGCACGCAAGCCCCGGCCGCCGAAACGTCGGCGCCGCCAGCCCAACCGAAACCGGCGATGCCTGCCGAGCCAGCCAAACCAAGCCCACTCCCGGCGATGGAAGAGCAACCCATGGCGCCGCAAAAGCCGGCTGCGGGCGAACCCTATGTGATCAAGGCTGGCGATACCTATTGGGATCTGGCGGAAAGCTTCTACAACGAGCCGACCAAATGGCGCAAATTGCGCGATGCCAATCCGTCCTATCACCCGCGCCGCCTGCCCATTGGCGGAAAGCTGCAGGTTCCCGCCGAATAGGCGCTGGAGCCTGTCACGCACTATATAAGGCGGCGCTCGTCAGCGCGCCGCCTGCGCGCTTTCGCATCATTGAAATCACATCCCGAAACCCTACTTTCCGGACGCGTTTGAATTCGCGCGCGCAGCGCCGCCAAGGAGAAAAAGACCAAATGAGTGCAACGGGCAGGACGAGGGTAAAAAGGGCGTCGGCGGCAGAAGCGCCATGCGCGAACGATATCGTCCTCCCGACGCCGAAAGTCGGCGTTCTCCTGGTCAATCTCGGCACCCCTGACGGGACCGATTTCACGTCCATGCGCCGCTATCTCAAGGAATTCCTCTCCGACAAGCGCGTCATCGAATGGCCGCGCGCCATCTGGTATCCCGTTCTCTACGGCATCGTCCTCAATACCCGGCCGACGAAATCCGGCAGCAACTACGAGCGCATCTGGAACAGGGAAAAGAATGAATCGCCGTTGCGAACCTTCACCCACTCGCAGGCCGAAAAATTGTCTGGGGTGCTGAAGGACCAGCCCAATATCGTGGTTGACTGGGCCATGCGCTACGGCCAGCCCTCGATCGAAACCGTGCTGACGCGCCTGCGCGAACAGGGATGCCAGCGCATCGTCATGTTCCCGCTCTATCCGCAATATTCCGCGACCACCACGGCCACGGTGAACGACAAGTTCTTCGAAGCGCTGATGAAGACGCGCTTCATGCCCGCCGTGCGCACCGTCCCCTCCTACGAGGACGAGCCGGTTTATATCGATGCGCTTGCCCGCTCCATCGAGAAGCACCTGGCGACGCTCGATTTCGAGCCTGAAGTCGTGATCGCCTCCTATCACGGGATTCCGCAAAGCTATGCCAAGCGTGGCGACCCCTATCCCTCCCATTGCCTGACCACGTCGCGTCTCCTGCGCGAACGGCTCGGCTGGGACGAAAAGAAGCTCCAGACCTGCTTTCAGTCACGATTCGGCCCGGAAGAATGGCTCCAGCCTTATACCGACAAGACCATCGAGCAACTTGCGAGAGATGGCGTCAAATCCATCGCCGTCTTCAACCCGGGCTTCGTCTCGGATTGTCTGGAAACGCTCGACGAGATCGGCAACGAGGCGGCTGAGAGCTTCCACGAACATGGTGGCGTCAATTTCAGCCATATCCCCTGTCTCAACGATTCCGCCGAAGGCATGAGCGTCATCGAAACGCTGGTGCGTCGGGAATTGCAGGGCTGGGTTCGATAATCCAGGGTCTCTTCGCGGTCAGGCAACCCCGATGCGCAGCAGATCGTGGAAATGAATGAGCCCGACCGGGTGGCTTTCCTCGGTCACGATCAAGGCGCTGATATTATGCTCGTTGAGAAGGCCCATCGCGGCACCGACCAGCATATGGGGAGCAACGGTCTTCGGCTCGCAGGTCATGATGTCATCGACCTTCAGCTCACCGAGATTACGGTGAAGATTGCGCGCGAGATCGCCGTCCGTGACGATCCCGACGAGACGCCCGGCATCATCCGTAACGCCGACGCAGCCAAAGCGCTTGTGTGAAAGAACCTGCATCGCCGCCGGCAGTGGTGTACCGAGCGGCACCAGCGGCAGATCGTTGCCGCGATGCATGATATCGCGCACATGGGTCAGGCTTGCACCCAGCGAACCGCCAGGATGGAACGTCCTGAAGTCACCGGCGGTAAAGCCGCGCGCTTCGAGCAGCGCAACGGCGAGCGCATCGCCTAGTGCAAGCTGCACCAACGTCGATGTGGTCGGGGCAAGGCCGTGGGGGCAGGCTTCATCCGTCCGCGGCAGCAGCAGCACGATATCCGCCTCGCGTCCGAGCGTCGAATGTTCGCGCGAGGTCAGCGCGATGAGGGGAATGCGGAACCGCCTGGAATAGCTGACGATACCTTTCAGTTCTGCTGTTTCTCCCGACCAGGAAAGGGCGAGGATAATATCGTTGCTGCCCACCATTCCAAGATCGCCATGATTGGCTTCGGCCGAATGGACGAAAAACGCCGGGGTTCCGGTGGAGGCGAGCGTGGCAGCGATCTTCGTGCCGATATGACCGCTCTTGCCAATGCCTGTCACGATGACCCGCCCGGTGCTGCCGGCGATGCGGTCCACCGCCTCGGCGAATGGCGTGGCGAGACCATTCTGAAGCGCCTCTTCCAGCGCGGTCAGCCCGGCTTTTTCCGTTTCAATCGTGCGCAATGCGGAATTAACCGCCGTCTTTGCGTCCGCTTTAGGTTCTTTGACGTCCTGCATGGGCCAAAGCGTTAGCGCTTTAGGTCACATCTGTCCAATCTTTGTTGCCTGGACTCGCCGCCAACCCTCTCAATAAGGCGCTGAATAAAGCGTTAAAGAAACCAAGCATTAACCATGTGGATTTACGTTCAGGAAACCACGATGTAACCGGTTCCAATCCTGCACATGCATAAAATCGCACCGCCTCCGGGCAACAGACCCGACCTAGCAAGACGGCGCCGCTTGGCCGTGCTGCTTCTGGCTGGCGTTGCCATCGGCGCGGAAGGCTTTTCTGCCCAGGCACAGGATGCCGGCCTGCGCGGTTCCGTGCCGGAAAATGTTCTCGCTACATCAGGGACAACAGCCCAGTCGGGACAACAGCAACGCCGACAGCTCCCTCCGCCCAGCTATGAACCGGTCAGCCCCGGCGCCCTTCCCTCCGTTGATCTTTCCGATGAAAGCGACGGCGCGAACATCGAGGGCGGCGATGCCATGGCGAACGACGGAGCCAATCTGAATGATGCTACCCTGGCTGGCCAGCCGATCCAGCCAGCCGGCCAGGAATCATCGACTATTTCCGACCAAAGCGCGGCTCCCCGCGCACCCCGACCCACGGACGAAGCGGATGCCGATCAGCCGGTATCGGTCGATAACCTGCGCACCAGTACGGTAAACAGCGAAGAACAGAACGACACCGGCCGCGCAATGTCGGAAAACGAGAGGCAGCCGACAGTCGATGGTCGGCCACGTTCGCCGGTGGAACAGGACCCATTCGCGCCTGTCGGCCTGCGCCTCGGTTCGTTCCTGCTGCGTCCCAGCATTGAACAGGGCATCCGCATCACCAGCAATGCCGACAACAGCTCTACCGGATCGAGCGCCACGCTTTCCGAAACCACGCTGCGGCTCAACGCCCGATCCGACTGGTCGCGCCATCAGGCTACGCTTGACGCGTCCGGCACTATTGCCAAGACCATCTCCGGCCAGGACGTCTCGGAACCCCGCCTCGACATCGAGAGCGGACTGAGGCTCGATCTCAGCGATCAAACGACACTCAACACCGGCGCCGGCTATCATCTGCGGCGCGAAAGCGCCAACAATCCATTCGGCGTGGTCGGTGCGTTGAAACGCCCCATCGTGCAGACGCTTAACGGCACACTGGGTGTCGAACGCGAAATCGGCCTTCTCTTCGGCGCCATAACGGGTCGCGTCGAGCGTTCGGTCTATGGCGATGCGGAGCTTTCGTCAGGCGGCGAAGTCAGCCAGAAAGACCGCGACAACACCTTCGCCAGCGTGACGCTGCGCGGTGGTTATCAGCTCTCCGCAGCGATAAGGCCGTTCATCGAAATCGAGGTCGGGAAACGGGCCTATGACGAAAAGCGGGACAGCAATGGATATGAACGCGGCGCCACAAGGCTCGGCGCGCGGGCCGGTGCTCTCATCGATATGGGCGAAAAGCTCAACGGCGAGTTCTCGATTGGCTATCTCCGCGAGAACATCGAAGACGAGCGCCTGGAGGACATCCGCGGCCTGTCGCTCAATGCGGCGATGAACTGGTCACCCGAACGTGGTACCGATGTCAGGCTGGCGGCGCAGACGATCGTCGAAGGCGGCACCGCGCCTGGCGAGAGCGGCTCCGTCCTCTATCTCGCCAATATCGACGTCAGGCGCCTGATACGCGCCAACCTCACCCTGGAGGCCGGACTGGATCTCACCGTTCGTGACAATCATGACGGCTCCGGCCTCGACCGTGGTCTTGGCGCGGAAGTTGGCGCTACCTACTGGTTCAACCGCTTTGTCGGCATCAACGGCAGCCTGCGCCATGAATTCATGAAGAGCGACGTCGCCTCCCGTGAATACACATCCAACAGCGTCTATCTCGGCGTGAAGATGCAGCGCTGATTTCAGCGCCGCATCAGTTCCGGCTTCAATCTTCGACCTTGATGGTCCGCAGAAGATCGCCGAGGGTATGCTCCACATTCGGGCGGATATCTTTACGCCAGAGCGCGAAAGCCACATTGGCCTCGATGAAACCTTCCTTCGAACCGCAGTCGAATGTCCGGCCCGTATAATGAAAGCCATAGAAGGATTGTTGCTGCGCCAGTTTCAGCATCCCGTCGGTCAGCTGGATTTCGTTGCCGGAGCCTTTTTCCTGCTGGGCAAGAATATCGAAGATTTCGGGCTGCAGAATGTAACGCCCGTTGATGTAGAGGTTTGATTCAGCCGTGCCCTTGGCAGGCTTCTCCACCATGCTGGTGACCTCGAAGCCTGAGCCGACCGGCTCGCCGCGCCCGACGATCCCGTATTTATGCGTTTCCGCGGGATCGCACTCCTGGACCGCGATGACGTTTCCGCCGCTTTGCTCGTAAAGTTCCACCATCTCCGCCAGGCAGCCCTTCTTCGACTGCATCACCATGTCAGGCAAAAGCAGCGCGAACGGCTCGTCCCCTACCAGTTCGCGGGCACACCAGACGGCATGACCGAGACCCAGGGGCACCTGCTGGCGGGTAAAGCTCGCCGTACCCGGCGCCGGCTGAATATTCTGGAGATGGGTAAGTTGCTCGTGCTTTCCGCGCTCGGCCAATGTCGAGTAAAGCTCGACCTGCGCGTCAAAATAATCCTCGATCACCGCCTTGCTGCGGCCCGTCACGAAAATCAGATGTTCGATCCCAGCCTCGCGCGCCTCATCCACCACATACTGGATGACCGGCTTGTCGACCACGGGAAGCATTTCCTTGGGTATGGACTTGGTGGCGGGTAGAAAGCGCGTTCCAAGACCTGCCACGGGGAAAACAGCCTTACGGATCTTTTTCTTTGAACTCATTCCTCTTTCCAACTCCACAAAAATGATGATCACAATGGGGCTCAACGTCCAGCCGATCATGGCTATATAGCGGTGAACATCGGAAAAAATGCCTAATGCCGTGCGCCATCTGATCACGTTGCATTTCGCGGTGCAAAACGGCGGACGACGGAGAATACAATCGCTCTTGGCGAACCACACCTGCATGGTAAACTAAATGCTAACCTCAAGGCGCTAGCTTTCCAGGCTGCAGAGAAGATTTGTAGGCCTTCAAGGAGAAAAGCATGGTTCGGACGCGCCCAGCTACGATCGGCCGGATCGGAAAAACGCTCGCGAAAATAGCTGTCATGGCGACATTGCTTTCGACATTGGCAACAGCAAACGCGTTTGCCGATGCGAAGTTCCAGCGCTGGGTGGCTGATTTCCGCTCGACCGCTCTTAACAACGGCATTTCATCTGCAACCTACAAGAGGGCATTCGCCGGCATCACCGCGCCCGATCCGGAAGTGCTGCAGAAAGCCCGCTTCCAGCCTGAATTCACCGCCCCTGTCTGGGATTATATCGACAATCGCGTCAATGAGAATTCGGTCGCGACAGGACAGGCCATGGCCCGCCAATGGAGCCCATGGCTGTCGCGCATCGAAAAGAACTTCGGGGTCCAGCGTAGTGTTCTTCTCGCCATCTGGTCGATGGAATCCAATTATGGCGAAATCCTCAAGCGCGACGACGTCATGCGCGATGCGATCCGGTCGCTGGCAACGCTTGCCTATGCCGACAAGGCGCGGGCCAAATATGCCCGGACTCAGTTGATCGCCGCCATGAAAATCCTCCAGACCGGCGATATCGATCGCAGTCACCTGACCGGCTCGTGGGCCGGCGCACTGGGCCACACCCAGTTTATCCCCACCAGCTACCAGGCCTATGCGGTGGATATGGACGGAAACGGCAAGCGCGACATCTGGACATCCATACCCGATGCGCTGGCGACAGCCGCCAATCTCTTGAAGCGGAACGGCTGGCAGCCGGGCAAGACCTGGGGCTACGAGGTCGTCCTGCCTGCCGGACGCAAGTTTCCATCCGGTTCCCTGACCCTGGCCGAATGGCAGAAACTGGGCGTTGTGCGTGCCAATGGAAAGCCGTTTACCCACGCGTCGGAGAAGGCGACGCTGAAAACGCCCGATGGGCGCGGAGGTCCGGCCTTCCTGATGACCAAGAACTTCTTTGTTCTCAAGCGCTATAACAATGCCGATAAATACGCGCTTGGCGTAGGGCTTCTCGCGGACCGGATCGCCGGATATCAGGGTCTCGTGCAGGACTGGAACCGTCCTTTCACCCCCATCTCCATGAAGGAGCGCGAGGAACTGCAGCACCATCTCCAGGCGCTCGGCTATTACGATGGCAATATCGACGGCAAGATCGGCTCCACCTCACGCGCCGCCATCGAGGCGTTCCAGAAGCGCAACGGCCTTTCCCCGGACGGTCATCCGAGCAAGGAAGTGCTTTCGGTCCTGCGTCGACGCTGACCTGCTGAATTCCTGCGGAATTGCGTGACAAAGAAACTCTTCTGCGCTCAAATGGCGTGGAAGAGTTCTCGGCTTGAGGAACGGGCGTGAAGCGCACTGCCAATCCGGTTGCATCGTTTTGGAATCTGCTGGCGCTTCTGATAGCGGCGGCCTTGGCTGTTCTTGCGGTCATGCCGGATGCAGCGGCGCAGGGGCGACCGAGAACGCTGTTTGATATGTTTTTCGGCAGGCGCGAGGCTCCACCCGATTATTATTACGATCCCCCGCCGCGCCGGGCCACCCGCCCGTCCAAACCGCCGCCGGCGGCTCGCCGTCGGTCCAGCACCGATAGCACCCCGCGTTCGCGCGCGCCCGCCGCCGCGGAGGTGCCGTCGCGCCCCGCGGCACCTCCTCCGGTGGAAAAAAACCCCGATGCAAAGACCATCCTGGTCATAGGCGACTTTATCGGTGGAGGGCTTGCCGACGGCCTTACCGAAGCTTTCGCCCAGAACCCCGAAGCGCAGGTCGCAAATCGGGTCAATGGCTCCTCGGGTTTCGTGCGAACCGACCATTACGACTGGACGGCAAAGATCAAGGCGATTCTCGACGAGGAAAAACCTGCGGCCGTCGTGGTCATGATCGGGGCCAATGACCGCCAGCCTATATCACTGGACGGCATGTCCTATGCTCCGCGCTCGTCGGAATGGACGGCGGAATATACCAGGCGTGTCGATCAATTTGTCAACGCGATCAAGACGGCGGGTTACCCGTTTGTCTGGGTCGGCCAGCCGCCTTTCAAGCCGCGCGGCATGTCGCAGGATATTCTCGCATTAAACGAGATCTACCGGAACGCGGCTGAAAAGGCCGGCGGCAGTTTCGCCGATGTCTGGGATGGCTTTGTCGACGAAGCCGGCAACTTCTCTCTTTCGGGATTCGATATCAATGGCCAGACGGCGCGACTGCGCGCCAATGACGGCATCAACATAACCCAGGCCGGGAAACGCAAGCTTGCCTTCTATGCCGAAAAGCCGTTGCGACAATTGCTGGGTGGGAGCCTGTCGCCGGACGGGGTACAGAAGCCGGGTGATCTGCCGCAACAGGCGCCCGCCGAAGCGAAGGCGCCGGCAAGGATCGACCGTATCGCACCGGTCAGCCTCAATGATCTCGATCTCGACGGCAGTAACGAATTGCTGGGCGCAACGCTCGGGACATCCACCGCGTCGATCAAATCCGCCCGCGATCTCCTGGTTATAGATGGCGTCGCGGCAAAGCCCCAGCCCGGCCGGGCCGACGATTTCACCTGGCCGCGCAAGCCGGTCCTTACGGCAAGGCAGCCGCCAGTGCCGACAGACGATACGACGACGGGCACCACACCCTGATTTGCCGCCCTGCTCCGGCCGAAGCAGGTGCGGCATATCTCAGATCTTAGCTCGGCAGAACGGTTGACCCCATAAGGTGCTCGTCTACTGCACGCGCCGCCTGACGGCCCTCGCGGATCGCCCAGACCACCAGTGATTGACCACGCCGCACGTCACCCGCCGCGAAGACCTTGTCCACGCTGGTGCGATAGTCGCGATCGTTTGCTTCCACGGCACGGTTTCCGCGCCGGTCGGCGGAAATTTTAAGCTCCTCGCCCAATTCCTTCACCACGCCGCTCTCGATCGGGCCGGAAAAGCCGATGGCGATGAAGGCCAGATCCGCCTTGATGAAGAATTCAGTGCCTTCTATCGGCTTGCGTCCTTCATCCACCTCGCAGCAGCGCACATGGGTGAGCCTGCCCTCCTCGCCGATGAATTCGAGCGTCGCCACCTGGAACTCGCGATCTGCGCCCTCCGCCTGACTGGAGGAAACGCGCATCTTTGTTGCCCAATAAGGCCAGACGGTGAGCTTGTCTTCCTTTTCCGGCGGCTGCGGACGGATATCGAGCTGCGTCACCTTCACGGCGCCCTGCCGGAAAGCCGTTCCGACGCAGTCGGACGCCGTGTCGCCGCCGCCAACCACGACGATATGCTTGCCTCCGGCAAGGATGGGGGCGGACGGCCACGCGACCGAATCGATGTCCTCACGCCCAATGCGGCGGTTCTGCTGCACGAGGTAGTTCATCGCGTCATGGACGCCTTCAAGTTCCGCGCCGGGAATGCCCGCTGGACGCGGCGTCTCAGAGCCGCCGCAATAGAGAACGGCGTCATATCCGTCGATCAGTTCCCTGACCGGCTTGTCGACACCGACATTGACGCCGCAGAAGAAGGTGACGCCCTCGCCCTGCATCTGCGTCACGCGCCGGTCGATATAGTGCTTCTCCATCTTGAAATCGGGAATGCCGTAACGAAGCAACCCGCCGGGCCGGCTTTCGCGCTCGTAGACATGCACCTCGTGGCCCGCGCGGCCAAGCTGCTGCGCCGCCGCAAGCCCCGCCGGACCGGAGCCGATGACAGCCACCTTCCGGCCCGTCTTGACGGCGGAAGGCTGCGGCACGACATGGCCCATCTCATAGGCTTTGTCGGCGATCGCCTGTTCGATCGTCTTGATGGTGACGGGCACGTCTTCCAGATTGAGCGTGCAGGCCTCTTCGCACGGCGCCGGGCAGATGCGGCCGGTGAACTCCGGGAAATTGTTGGTGGAGTGGAGGTTGCGGATCGCCTCGTCCCAATTGTTGTTGTAGACGAGATCGTTCCAGTCAGGGATCTGGTTGTGCACGGGGCAGCCGGTCGGCCCATGGCAATAGGGAATGCCGCAATCCATGCAGCGCGCCGCCTGCTTCTGCACCTCGCCATCGGTCATCGGGATGGTGAATTCGCGAAAATGCCGGATACGGTCGGAGGCCGGCTGATACTTTGCCACCTGCCGGTCGATTTCCAGAAAGCCTGTAACCTTGCCCATGAACTTTTCTCCCCTCGCTGTCGAGGTCGCGCGGTTTCAGCTTTTTTGGAGCGAAACCCGCGGGTTTGAACCTTGGCGCCAAGGCCGGCAGATCGCCGGGCCTCAGGCACACATATGTTGACGATTATTCAGCTGCGATGCCGATCCGCATGCGCTCCATTTCCTCAAGCGCGCGGCGGTATTCCACCGGCATGACTTTCACGAATTTCGGGCGGTAGGCTTCCCAATTGTCGAGAATGTCCTTGGCGCGCGCCGAACCCGTGTAGTGCAGATGGTTCGAGATCAGTTGAACCAGACGCTCCTCGTCATGATGCGTCATGTTGCCGGATACGTCGACCCGGCCCTTGTGCATCAGGTCGCCGCCATGGTGATGCAGCTTCTCCAGAATATCGTCCTCTTCCGGCACCGGCTCCAGTTCCACCATCGCCATGTTGCAGCGCTGCGCGAAATCGCCCGCTTCGTCGAGCACATAGGCGACGCCGCCGGACATGCCGGCCGCGAAGTTGCGGCCCGTCTGTCCGATGACGACCACCACGCCGCCGGTCATGTACTCGCAGCCATGGTCGCCCACGCCCTCGACCACCGCCGCCGCGCCGGAATTGCGCACCGCGAAACGCTCGCCTGCCACGCCACTGAAATAGGCCTGGCCCTCGACCGCGCCATAAAGTGCGGTGTTGCCGATGATGATCGATTCCGCCGCAACGATTTTCGCGTCTTCCGGCGGACGGATGGTGATGATCCCGCCCGAAAGCCCCTTGCCGACATAATCATTGCCGTCGCCGATAAGGTCTATCGAGATGCCATGAGCCAGGAACGCCCCGAAGGACTGCCCTGCCGTGCCGCGAAGAGTGATCGAGATCGTGTCCTCGGGCAGGCCCTTGTGGCGATAGCGCTTGGCCACTTCGCCCGAGAGCATCGCACCCACCGAGCGGTCCACATTCTTGATCGGCAGTTCGATCTTCACCGGAAGCTTGCTTTCGAGCGCAGGCTTTGCAAGTTCGATGAGCTTGCGGTCGAGCACATCCTCGATCGGATGATGCTGCCGTTCGGTCCAGTAGGTCTTTTCCTTCGGCGCATCGGGCTTATGGAAGATGCGGCTGAAATCGAGACCGCGCGATTTCCAGTGGCTGATCATCGTCTGCTTTTCCAGAAGATCGGTATCGCCGATGATCTGCTCCAGCTTGGTATAGCCCATTTCCGCCAGGAGTTGCCGCACCTCTTCCGCCAGATAGAAGAAGAAGTTGATGACATGCTCAGGCGCACCTTTGAAGCGCTTGCGCAACACCGGATCCTGGGTCGCGACGCCGACGGGGCAGGTATTGAGATGACACTTGCGCATCATGATGCAGCCGGCCGCGATGAGCGGCGCTGTGGAGAAGCCGAATTCATCCGCGCCGAGCAGTGCGCCGACGACGACATCGCGGCCGGTGCGCAAACCGCCATCGACCTGCAACGCCACGCGTGCGCGCAAGCCATTCAGCACCAACGTCTGGTGCGTTTCGGCAAGGCCCATCTCCCAGGGGGAGCCGGCGTGCTTCAGCGAAGTCAGGGGCGAAGCGCCCGTTCCGCCGTCATAGCCGGAAATTGTGATGTGATCGGCGCGCGCCTTGGCGACACCCGCCGCGACCGTGCCGACGCCCACTTCCGAGACGAGCTTGACCGAAACATCCGCCTGCGGATTGACGTTCTTCAAATCATAGATGAGCTGCGCCAGATCCTCGATCGAATAGATGTCGTGATGCGGCGGCGGTGAAATCAGGCCGACGCCCGGCGTCGAATGGCGCGTCTTGGCGATGGTCGCGTCCACCTTATGACCGGGCAGCTGGCCGCCCTCGCCGGGCTTTGCGCCCTGCGCCACCTTGATCTGCATCATGTCAGAGTTGACGAGATATTCCGTCGTCACGCCGAAGCGACCGGACGCAATCTGCTTGATCGCCGAGCGCTCGGGGTTCGGTTTGCCGTTCGGCAGCGGATAGAAACGGTCCGGCTCCTCGCCGCCCTCGCCGGTGTTCGACTTGCCGCCAATGCGGTTCATGGCGATGGCAAGCGTCGTATGCGCCTCGCGGGAAATCGAGCCGAACGACATCGCGCCGGTCGAGAACCGCTTGACGATCTCAGCCGCCGGCTCCACCGCATCGAGGGGAACGGACTTCAGCCCCCGTTCCTCGGCTGTCTTTATGTGGAACAGGCCGCGAATGGACTTTGCCGCCGCCGTCTCGCCGTTGATGAGGTCCGTATATTCCTTGAATGTCCTGGGATTTTCCGTGCGCACGGCGTGCTGCAGCTTGGCCACGGCATCGGGCGACCACTGATGCGCCTCACCGCGTATGCGGTAGGCATATTCACCACCAACATCGAGCGTCGTCAGCAATACCGGATCATTGCCGAACGCATCGGTATGACGGCGTACGGTTTCCTCAGCGATCTCCTCGAGCCCGACGCCCTCGATGGTGGTGGCCGTGCCGAAGAAGAACTTGTCAACGAATTCGGATTTTAGGCCCACCGCATCGAAGATCTGCGCGCCGCAATAGGACTGGTAGGTCGAGATGCCCATCTTGGACATGACCTTGAGAATGCCCTTGCCGATGGACTTGATGTAGCGATGGACGAGCTCATGCGCGTCCACCTCCGGCGGAAACTCGCGGCGCCGGTGCATGTCGAGCAGCGTATCGAAGGCGAGATAGGGGTTGATCGCTTCGGCGCCATAGCCCGCTAGGCAGCAGAAATGGTGCACCTCACGAGGCTCGCCGGATTCGACCACCAGTCCGACCGAGGTCCGCTGGCCCTTTCGGATCAAATGATGGTGCACTGCCGCCGTCGCCAGAAGCGCCGGGATCGGAATCCGGTCCGGCCCGACCTGGCGATCCGACAGGATGATGATGTTGTAGCCGCCATGGACAGCCGCCTCCGCGCGGTCGCAGAGGCGCTCGATGGCGCCATGCATCCCCGCTGGGCCCTCGCCGGCGCTATATGTGATGTCGAGCGTCTTGGTGTCGAACCGGTCCTCGGTATGGCCGATGGAACGGATCTTCTCCAGATCGCCATTGGTGAGGATCGGCTGGCGCACTTCGAGACGCTTGCGCCGCGAGGTGCCGACCAGATCGAAGATGTTCGGGCGCGGACCGATGAAGGAGACGAGGCTCATCACCAGTTCTTCGCGGATCGGGTCAATCGGTGGGTTCGTCACCTGCGCGAAGTTCTGCTTGAAATAGGTATAGAGCATCTTCGACTTGTCCGACATCGCCGAGATCGGCGTATCGGTGCCCATCGAGCCGATGGCCTCCTGGCCGGTCGTGGCCATCGGAGCCATGAGGATCCTGGTGTCCTCCTGGCTGTAGCCGAAGGTCTGCTGGCGGTCGAGCAGGCTCACATCCTTGCGCAGCGCGCGCGGCTCGACGGGATTGAGATCCTCAAGGATGAGCTGCGTGTTCTTCAGCCACTGCTTGTAGGGATGGCGCTGTGCGATCTCGGACTTGATCTCCTCGTCCGAAACGATGCGGCCCTGTTCCATGTCGATCAGGAGCATGCGGCCCGGCTGCAGACGCCACTTCTTGACGATCTTCTTTTCGTCAACCGGCAGGACGCCCGCCTCCGACGCCATGATGACGAAATCGTCGTCGGTGACGATGTAGCGCGCGGGACGCAAGCCGTTACGGTCGAGCGTCGCGCCGATCTGGCGGCCATCGGTGAAAGCCACGGCGGCAGGGCCGTCCCACGGCTCCATCAGCGCGGCATGATACTCGTAGAACGCCTTGCGCTCCTCGCCCATCAGCTTGTTGCCCGACCACGCCTCCGGGATCAGCATCATCATGGCATGCGCCAGGGGATAGCCGCCCTGGAACAGGAATTCGAGCGCATTGTCGAAGCAGGCCGTGTCCGACTGGCCTTCATAGGAGATCGGCCACAGCTTGGAGATGTCGTTGCCGAAAAGTTCGGAATCGACCGAGGCCTGCCGCGCCGCCATCCAGTTGACATTGCCGCGCAGCGTGTTGATCTCGCCATTATGCGCCACCATGCGGTAGGGATGCGCGAGCTTCCACGATGGGAACGTGTTGGTCGAAAACCGCTGGTGCACCAGGGCCACAGCGCTCTCAAACCGCGGATCCTTCAAGTCCCGGTAATAGGCGCCGACCTGATAGGCCAGGAACATGCCCTTGTAGACGATGGTGCGCGCCGACAGCGAAACGATGTAGAAACCGTTGTCGCGGCCATCGGTCTCCTGGAAGATGCGATTGGAGATGACCTTGCGCAGGACGAACAGGCGGCGCTCGAAATCGTCGCCGGTCTCGATGTTCGGATCGCGACCGATAAAGACCTGCCGGTGATAAGGCTCGGTCACCGCGATATGCGGTGCCTTGGAGAGCGATGAATTGTCGACGGGAACGTCGCGGAAGCCGATCAGTGTCTGCCCTTCGGCAGCGATCACTTCCTCGATCACCGTCTCGATATGCGCACGCTCTGCCGCATCCTGCGGCATGAAGAGATAGCCCACCGCATATTGCCCGGGCGGCGGCAGGTCGATGCCCTGCGCGGCCATTTCCTCGCGGAAGAAGCGGTCGGGGATCTGCACGAGCATGCCGGCGCCGTCGCCCATCAAGGGGTCGGCGCCCACGGCGCCGCGATGGGTGAGGTTTTCCAGCATCTGGAGACCGTCATTTACCACCTGATGCGACTTCACGCCCTTCATATGCGCAATGAAGCCCACGCCGCACGCATCATGCTCGTTGCGCGGATCGTAAAGCCCCTGACGCGCGGGAAAAGCTGCGGGGAATGATGCTTTTGGAGTTCGTGACGTTTTCGCGGTTTTGACCGCGCGGTTCTGTACGTCCTGGCCAAGCTCAGTCGTTACAGATGGCGTCAATTCCGTCATCGTCATTTCCTCCTTCTAGAGCCCTACTGGGGCGGTCATTCTTATCGGGGGGAATATGTTCGATTCCACCCCGCGTCCATGCGGCATATGACTGCAAGAGCATTCGCGAAACGGGGGAATACGACGTTTCTCACCCACATTCCTGCGCTTTCGCGCCAGCAAGACGATACCGGACTGCTTCTTCGCCCAGCCCGGCCACCTTGCAGACCTGCCCGCGACAAAACCCGGACGGAGACGATACCATGCCTTCATCCCGGGTTGGGTCGTTAAATAAGACAGCAATACTGTCCTATATTCTATGCCAGAAATTATGCTCCGCTACAAGATGGAAAAGCAAAATAAATTTGCTCCTTTTGAAATATTATTACGTCAAAGACCGCCTTCCATTACGTAAATTGTGTTTGCAGGGATTTTCACGCGAGCGTGATGCCTTGGTAGAGGAATTCTCTAACCTCAATGCTCCCCCTCCGATGATCTCCATTCGAACCCTGGACATGATTATGTCTGCTTTCATATAGACAGCCGGCAGCACCGCAGTGCACAACAGCCCGCCACGATATGGCGAGCGGAGAAATGCCGGAGAAGCCGTATGAATTTCGCATCCGATAATTGGGCGGGCGCCCATCCCAGGATTGCCGAGAGCCTGACCCGCCATGCAGGAGGCTTTGCCGCCTCCTATGGAGCAAGCGAGCTCGACCGCATCGTGGAAAAGCGCTTCAACGAGATGTTCGAGCGCGAGGTCGCCGTATTTTTCGTTGGCACCGGAACCGCTGCCAATTCGCTGGCGCTGGCGAGCGTCAACCGCCCGGGCGGCGTCTCCTTCTGCCACCGCGAGGCCCATGCCATCGAGGACGAATGTGGCGCGCCCGAATATTTCACCGGCGGCGCTCGCCTGCATCCGGTGGACGGCGCGCTGGGGCGCATCGATCCCGTTAATCTGAAACGGGAACTGAAGCGTTTCAACCCGGCTTTCATTCATGCCGGACAGCCCATGGCCGTGTCCATCACTCAAGCGACTGAAGTCGGTACGCTTTATAGCCTCGCCGAGATCGCCCGCATCTCCGCCGTATGCCGTGAACATGGCTTGCCGCTGCATCTCGATGGCGCGCGCTTCGCCAATGCGCTTGTTTCCCTGGGTGTCTCCCCGGCGGATATGACTTGGCGGCAGGGCGTTGATATCGTTTCCTTCGGCGGTACCAAGAATGGCTGCTGGTGCGCCGAAGCACTGGTGTTCATGGACCCCTCCCACGCCAGGGACCTACCTTTCATCCGCAAGCGCGCCGCCCAGCTCTTTTCCAAGACCCGCTTCATCGCGGCCCAGTTTGACGCCTATCTTGACGGCGGCCTCTGGCTCGAACTGGCAACGCATGCCAATGCGATGGCTACCCGGCTTGCCGGCCATATCCGGACTTCCGAGCGCATTCGCCTCGCCTGGTCTCCGCAGGCTAACGAAGTCTTCGCCATCATGAAGAAGAGCGTCAGCGAAAAGCTGCAGCAGCAGGGCGCCGTCTTCTACGAGTGGAATCCGCCGCATTCGGAAATGAACCGCGTCGAGGAGGGCGAAGTTTTCGCCCGCTTCGTGACGAGCTTCTCAACATCCGACGATGAAGTGGACCAGCTCGGCGATCTGATCGCCTAAAAAAACGGCGCCCAGAGGCGCCGTTCTTATTTCCGGTCAGGCAAGATTATTCCGCAGCCTTGGTTTCGATCTGCTTGGCCTTATCGGACGATACTGCCGTCACCGCGATCTTGCGGGGCTTCATCCCTTCCGGGATTTCGCGCTTCAGATCGATATGCAGCAGGCCGTTCTTCAAGCTTGCGCCATTGACTTCGACGAAATCGGCAAGCTGGAAGCGGCGCTCGAAAGCCCGTGAGGCGATGCCGCGATACAGCACTTCGCTGCCATTGCCGGCACTTTCCTCAGACTTTTGACCCTTGATGGTCAGCTGGTTGCGGTGAGCCTCGATCTCGATCTCATCTTCCGCGAAACCTGCAACGGCCATCGTGATGCGATAGGCGTTCTCGCCCGTCCGCTCGATATTATAAGGCGGATAGGTCGGCGCGCCCTCGGGCTGCGCGAGCGAATCAAGCATGGTGAAAAGCCGGTCGAAACCGACCGTGGAACGATAGAGCGGTGAAAAATCAACGTGACGCATGGTAAGCCCTCCTTCAGAGCGACGATGTTTGCGTTTTTGGCCGAAGCGAAAATTCCCGATATCGGCGAATTTTCTTGAGCCAGCAGCCCCATTTTGGCGGCTGCATCCATGATTTGGGGGCGTTATTTTACGATTTCAAGGGTTCCGCAGGAGCGAAGTGGAACTGGACGACCTCTCGAATCTTTCTTCTGTGCATATCGCTGAACGCCAGATGAATACCGTCTTCGGCATTTATTCAGCTTGTGCAGGTTAAATCTTTAACCATGTCCGGAGTGTTCCGGCACTTGAGAGGAAACGACGATGAAAAAGGCTCTTATAGCCATCGCTGCCGCCGCAACGCTTTCGTTCAGCTTTTCCGCCCCGGTTTTTGCGGCGGAGCGATCGAATATCATTCTGGCCCAGGGCTGGGATGGGGATTATCGCGAAGCTCCAAGGCCGCCGCGCGGCTATGAAATGGAACGTCGCGACCGGGATTGGAGGCCGGATCGCGACCGCGACTGGAGGCCTGGCCGCGACCGTCCTCGCCGCGACGAGGTCATGAACCCCCGCCGCGTTGCCAGGATGCTGGAAAGCCGCGGCTATGACGTCGGCGATATCGATCTGCGCCGCGGCCGTTATTTCGTCCGCGCCACCCGACCGAACGGACGGCGCGTCATGCTCGTTGTCGATGCTCGCAGCGGCCGCATTCTCGACGAACAGCGTGCCGGCGGCGCGCGCCGCTCTGGCTTCACTATCGAAATCAATCCCTAGGCACACCAACAGCCTGCCGGATGTAACGTCCCTTCCAGACGGCAGGTTGAGCCGGAGGTTCCATCACGGAGCTTCCGGCTCTTGTCATTTGACCTTTGCCATCGGCCGGCCTAACGATGGGCGATCGTGTCAATCCGGAATATTGTTGCCAAAGCTGCATGACGGACTTTCTTTTCGAGACCGATACCAATCAGATTCCCGCTGCAACCCGCTCCGGCATGCTGGAGATGCGGGACGGCAAGCTGTTGCGCTACATGGTCACGCAGGCCGCCAACCGGCCACTGCGCGGCACGGTGCTCTTGCTCCACGGTCGCAATGAATCCATCGAGAAATATTTCGAGACCATTACCGATCTGAGCACGCGCGGCTTCGCCGTGGTGTGTTTCGACTGGCGCGGGCAAGGCGGATCGAGCCGCATGATCCGGGACGCGATGCGCGGCCATGTCAACCGCTTCGATGATTATGTCTCGGACCTGGATCAGGTCTTCCGCGAACTCGTCCTGCCGGATTGCCCGCCGCCTTTCTATGTCTTGGCCCATTCGGCAGGCGCGCTCGTCGCGCTGCTCGCCGCACCCCTGCTGACCATTCGTGTCCGTCGTATGGTGCTGGTCGCCCCGCTTCTTGGCCTTCCTGGCTCGCGTTTCTCGACGAATGGCATTCGTGTTGCCACCCGGACGCTGAACCTCATCGGGATGGGGAGGCGTTACGCCACCAAAAACCGATATCAGGCAGGCGCCAGGCCTTTTTCCGGTAATCTACTGACGAGCGATCCCGGCCGCTATATGCGCAATGTTGAGATCGTCCGCCGTCAGCCGCAGCTTGGACTGGGTGGCCCGACGGTGCGCTGGGTCTCCGCCGCACTCCATGCGATCGACCGGGTCAGCGATCCCGATTTCATCGCGAAGATCCGCATTCCTACACTCGTCGTCACCGCAGGCAACGACGGCGTGGTTTCCACGCCGGCCGCGGAGCGCTTTGCCGCGCAATTGCGCAACGGCGCACTTCTGACCATAGACGGCGCGCGCCACGAAATCCTGCAGGAGGCCGATTTCTACCGCGAGCAACTGCTCGCCGCCTTCGACGCCTTTGTACCAGGCTCGGATGAACCCGATAATGTGATCTCAACCGAACCGGAGGAAACCGCGTGACAGCCGATCAGCCTGCGTTAAGCAGGTCGAGCGCGGCCTTGTGGAGATCCGGCGTCGCCGCCGCAATGATGTCGCCGCCCTCTTCCGCTGCCCCACCATCCCAGCGCGTCACCACACCGCCGGCCTTTTCGATGATCGGGATCAAGGCGACGATATCGTAGGGCTGCAAGCCCGCTTCGACGGCGATATCGGCAAATCCCGCCGCCACCATCGCGAAGGCATAGCAATCCACCCCATAACGCGGCAGACGCACCACCGCTTCCAGACGGTCGTAGGCAAGCCGCTTGGCGCCCTTGTAGAGGGCAGGCGTAGTGGTGAACAAGGTGGCATCGGCAAGCACTGCGGTATCGCGCGTTTTCAGACGCCGCGCCTGTTCGCCGACGCTGAGACGTTCGTAAAACGCTCCCTCGCCATCGCTATAGAAAAGTTCCCCGGTAAAGGGCTGCGACATCAATCCCGCCTCGGCGTTTCCGTCGATGGTCAGCCCCACCAGCGTTCCCCATACCGGCAGGCCGGAAATGAATGCCCGGGTTCCGTCGATGGGATCGATCACCCAGATATGGCTGTGATCGAGATTTTCCGATCCGTGCTCCTCACCCAGGATGCCGTGATCGGGATAGGCGCTGCGGATCACGGCGCGGATCGCCCGCTCCGCCTCGCGGTCGGCCTCCGTCACCGGGTCGAAACCCACCGCATATTTATTGTCGATCAAACCGGGATTGCGAAACCGCGGAAGGGTTTCGGCTGCGGCGGCATCCGCGATCTGCACAAGGAATGACTTTTCAACGACCAAAATGGCCTCCCGAATGAATGTGAATGGTTGCAATCCAGGCAACCATAGCAAAAATGCCTTATATCTAGGCATGCATAAAAAATGCCCAAATTATCGGTTTCTCACTTGACCCTTTGTGCATCGCAGCATAGGATAAACATCAGACAGGGTTTCCTGTCTATGCCCTCCTTGGGCGTTTCCTCCCTAGACTTTAGGCCGCCCACGGGCGGTCTTTTTTTGTCTAATGCCCAGCAGAACGTGACAGGCCACGGCGATGAGTGACCGTGATTACTGCAATATTTCGAAAACGAAAATAGCGCCCAACCTGCCAATCATTCCGCAGCAAGCGGGGGCACGCCGAAATGATAGTCCGGCAATGAGGACAGATCGGCCAGGAACATGTCGATATCCTTGCGAAGCAGTTCAAAACCGGCATGCTTTGCGAATGTACGCTCGTTAAGATAGAGACCACGATTGACTTCGATCTGCAGCGCGTGAAAACCCCTTGTCGGCCGCCCGTAATGCTCTGTGATGTAGCCCCCGGCATAAGGCTTGTTATGCGCGACCGCATAGCCCATGTCGCGCAGAAGTTCGATCGCCGCGGCGGAAAGGCCGTCGCTGCACGACATGCCGAACCGGTCGCCGATAATGAAATCCGGTCGCCCGATGCCATCACCCACCTTTATGCCCGCCGGCATGGAATGGCAGTCTATCAGCACGCAATAGCCGAAGCGGCGCTGCGTATCCGCGATCAGCCGGCTCAACACCGCATGGTAAGGCTTATAGAGCGTCTCGATCCGCTCCAGCGCCTCGGTGAGTGGCAATTTGCCGGGATAGATGTCCTGCCCCTCACCCACCAGCCTCGGCACCGTGCCGAGCCCGCCCGCCACCCGCGCCGACTGGGCATTGGCGTAAGGCGGCAGCGGTTCGGCAAACATGCGCGGGTCGAGTTCGTAAGGCTCCCGGTTGACGTCGAGATAGGCGCGCGGGAAATTCGCCAGGAGCATCGGCGCCCCAAGCGCCACGGCGGCGCCGAACAATTCCTCGACATAGCAATCCTCCGACCGGCGGATCGCGTATTCGTCAAGTCTGGAGGAGGCAAGGAACCGGGACGGATAATAGCGCCCGCTATGCGGCGAATCGAACACGAAGGGAATGCGCTGCTCCGCCGGTGCACGAACCTCATGCGGCGGAACGACGGAAAAATCGCACTCCAAGCTCATCGGCCCACCATTCGCTCACCATTATTATCCCTGGTAATTATCGCAGAAATGTCGTCCATGGTGCGGTCGGCCGTTCGGGCGGAAAATGTCATCGGGAGAAAGTGCCAGCAGAACGCCATGCTGTCCAGTCCCCGGAGGCCCGCTCGTCCGCCGTTCTCGGCAATGTGACCACCCGGCTGGCCATCCGGCAGCCCTGTGCGGGCGACAACCCAGCCTATCGACAAACCAACTGCTCTGTCTCTATTGTCAAGCCCTGCATTCATTCGATATTTACCAAAAAGGCGTTTCTTCAAACGGGTTGAGTCGCCCGCCGCGCCCAGTGAGCTAGTGTGGGCAGGCCAGCGGCAGAGCGACCATGAATTCGGACGGACCAATGAAAAGAATTCTTCTAGCGGAAGATGACAATGATATGCGCCGCTTTCTGGTGAAAGCGCTGGAGAAGGCGGGCTATCACGTTACCCATTTCGACAACGGCGCCAGCGCCTATGAGCGGCTTCGCGAGGAGCCCTTCTCGCTGCTTTTGACCGACATCGTCATGCCTGAGATGGACGGGATTGAGCTCGCGCGCCGTGCCACAGAGATCGATCCCGACCTCAAGGTTATGTTCATCACCGGCTTTGCCGCGGTGGCGCTCAATCCGGATTCGAACGCGCCGAAGGATGCAAAGGTCCTGTCGAAGCCGTTCCATTTGCGCGATCTCGTCAACGAGATCGAAAAGATGCTGGTCGCTGCCTGACCAGACCAGACCGACTTGACTGGCTTGACCTTCCGCCTGGCGAAATGGAAAAACGGCGGAAGTTCAAATCAGTCCTGAAATTCAAAATCAGGCATTGACGGGCGCATGCCGATATGGTGTATGCGCCTCCACGGATGGGCGTGTAGCTCAGCGGGAGAGCACTGCATTGACATTGCAGGGGTCACAGGTTCAATCCCTGTCACGCCCACCATCCACTCAAAAAACTTTGCTGGTTCGCCACAAGTCCAGCGGACGCCATTTCAGTCCAGCAGCGCCTCCCCCAGAAAACTCGCCGAAAAGCTGCGCGCCTCGCGCCTGATGAAGTCAGTCAGAACGCGGATTCGTGGTGCAGCCACCACATCGTCGTGGCAACTCAGCCAATAATCGCGCACCAGATGCATTTCCGCAGGCAACACCGGCACCAGCGTGTCATGCTTGCCGGCGATGTAATAAGGCAGCACACAGAGGCCATAGCCGGCCAGCGCCGCGCTCAGTTGCGCATGGATGCTGGAACTCTGATAAGCCGGTCGAAGGCCGGGCAGTATCTCGCGCATGTAATCGAGCCCCGGCGTAAAAACCATATCCTCGATATAGCCGATGAATGGGTGGGTGGAGAGATCCTTGCGCTGCCTGATTGGCGGATGCCTCGCGAGATAGTCGGCGGAGCCATAGATGAACAGCCGGTAGGAGGTGAGTTTCTCATGCTGGTATGCCCCGGTGCGCGGCGGGTGCAGCGTGATCGACAGTTCCGCCTCGCGGCGCGACAGGGATACGATCTGCTGGATCGTCACAACCTCTACCGACAATCCGGGATAGGCTTGCGCCATGACGGGCAGGCGCTCCGCGAGGAAAAAATTGCCGAAGCCCTCAAGCGTGCTCAAGCGCACCACACCCGAAAGTGACGCCATGTTGCCGGTAGCCTCCGTCTGGAATTTCCCCGCCTCGCGCTCCATGACCTCGGCCGGTTCCATCAGCCTCTCACCAAGCGGCGTCAGCATGTAGCCGCGCGGGTTACGCTCGAAAAGCTTGGCCGAAAGCGCCTGCTCCAGGCGGTCGATCCGCCGCGAAACGGTGGCGTGGTTCGTCCTCAGCCTGCGCGCCGCCGTAGAGAGCTGCCCGGTGCGCGCAACGGCCAGAAAATATTGAAGATCGTCCCACGTGAACTGCCGCACGGCGCTCTTTCCTCTTTGCCTGAAGACATCTGTGCATATTTGTACGGAACCTGTTCGAAAATTGTTGTTCTTGTACGCATTTGTCAATGCTAGGCTTTTAAGAACACGTGATAGCCGCCAGCGGGAAAAACGGCCTATGATGTGGGAGGAGGAACCATTACGCGCGTTCCACGGCAGGGAGAGTCGTGAAGCTGCGAAAATCATTCACGACGAAAATCGGGATTATCGGCTGCTGAAACAGGATCACTCCTGTTTAACGAGCGCCGCACCATTGGGAGGAGAACAAGATGAAGCTATTGGCAATCGCATCCGCCGCCTTGCTGGCCGCAACTGTCATTTCCGCGCAAAGCGCCGAGATTTCCGACGGCAAGGTCAAGATCGGCATCCTCAACGACCAGTCCGGCGTCTATGCCGATTTCGGCGGCAAATGGTCCTATGAAGCCGCCAAGATGGCCGCAGAGGATTTCGGCGGCAAGGTTCTCGACGCCCCGATCGAGATCATCACCGCCGATCACCAGAACAAGGCGGATATCGCGTCGAATATCGCACGCCAATGGTATGACACCGAGCAGGTCGATTCCATCATGGAACTGACCACCTCATCGGTGGCTCTTGCCGTTCAGGGGCTTTCCAAGGAGAAGAAGAAAATCACCATCGCCACCGGCCCGGCGACGACCGAGTTGACGGGCAAGCAATGCTCGCCCTACGGTTTCCATTGGGCCTATGACACGCACGCGCTGGCTGTTGGCACAGGCGGCGCGTTGGTCGAGCAGGGCGGCGACAGCTGGTTCTTCCTCACCGCCGATTATGCCTTCGGCTACTCGCTGGAAGAGCAGACTTCCAAATTCGTGACGTCGAAGGGCGGAAAGGTCCTCGGCTCCGTCCGCCATCCGCTCGCCACCACCGACTATTCGTCGTTCCTGCTGCAAGCCCAGTCATCCGGGGCCAAGGTGATCGGCCTCGCCAATGCCGGTCTCGATACGGCCAACGCCATCAAGCAAGCCTCCGAGTTCGGCATCGTTGCCGGCGGCCAGCGCCTCGCGGCGCTTCTTTTCACGCTGTCGGAAGTCCATGGCCTCGGCCTCGAAGCGGCGCAGGGCCTGACGCTGACCGAAGGCTTCTACTGGGACCGGGACGACCAGTCGCGCGCCTTCGGTCGCAAGTTCTTCGAGCGCACCGGCCGCATGCCGAACATGATCCATACCGGCACCTATTCCGCTGTGACGCAGTATCTGAAGGCCATTCAGGCAGCGGGGACGGATGAAAGCGAGGCCGTCGCCAAGAAGCTCCATGAAATGCCGGTGGAAGATGTCTTTGCCCGCGGCGGCAAGGTGTTGGCGAACGGGCGCATGGTCTACGACATGTACCTGATGGAGGTCAAAAAGCCGGACGAGAGCAAGGAGCCCTGGGACTATTACAAGGTGCTGGCGACCATCCCCGGCGACCAAGCTTACCTGACGGCGCAGGAAAGCGGCTGCCCGCTGGTTTCACAATAAGGCCTTGGCTATGAAAGCGGCAATCATGGATGATCCGGCGAAGGCTGAAGCCTCGCCGGGTCCTGATCAGGCAAAGGCCCGGGTGGTTCTCTCCGCCCGCGGCCTGCGCAAGGATTTCGGCGGCTTCAATGCCGTCAACAATGTCGATCTCGACGTGCACCATGCCAAGGTGCACGCGCTGATCGGCCCGAATGGCGCAGGCAAGACGACGGTCTTCAATCTGCTCACCAAATTCCTGCAGCCGACCAGCGGCACCATCACGCTTCTCGGCGAAAACATTACCAGGACGCCTCCGGCAAAGGTCGCGCGGATGGGCCTCGTCCGCTCCTTCCAGATCTCGGCGATCTTTCCGCACCTGACAGTACTGGAAAATGTCCGCGTCGCGCTGCAGCGGCCGAACGGGCTCGCAATACAGTTCTGGCGGCCCATGAGCGCACTCGATGAACTCAATGAACGGGCGATGCAGCTTCTCGAAGAAGTCGGGCTGAAGGACGCGCGCAACGCCCTTGCCGCGGACCTTTCCTACGGCCGCAAGCGCGTGCTGGAAATCGCCACCACGCTGGCGCTCGATCCAAAGGTTCTGCTTCTCGACGAGCCCATGGCCGGCATGGGCCAGGAGGACGTCGGCAATGTCGCCCGGCTCATCACCAAGGTGGCGCGCGACCGCGCCGTGCTGATGGTGGAACACAATCTGAGGGTGGTCGCCGATATCTGTGATCATGTCACAGTGCTGCAGCGTGGCGAAATCCTGGCCGCCGGCGACTATCGCACCGTCAGCCAGGACGAGCGCGTCCGCATCGCCTATATGGGAACAGAACATGCATAGGGGAACCCCACTCCTCGCCGTCCGCGATCTCAACGCCTGGTATGGCGAGGGCCATGCCCTGCATGGCGTCAATCTCGACATTCATCAGGGAGAAACCGTAACGCTGCTCGGCCGCAACGGCGTCGGCAAGACGACAACACTGCGCGCGATCATGGGCATCATCCGCAAGCGCACCGGCTCCATCACCTTTGATGGCCACGACCTCATGCGGTTTCCGCTGCACAGGACCGCCCATGCTGGAATCGGCTTCGTGCCGGAGGAGCGCGGCATCTTCGCCAGCCTCAGTGTCGAGGAAAACCTGCTGCTGCCGCCCGCTGTGGCAAAAAACGGCATGTCGCTCGAGGAGATCCTCGATCTCTTTCCCAATCTGAAGGAACGGCGCAACAGCCCCGGCACCAAGCTTTCCGGCGGCGAGCAGCAGATGCTGGCGATCGCCCGCATCCTGCGCACCGGCGTCAAGCTCTTGCTGCTCGACGAGCCGACCGAAGGGCTTGCGCCCGTCATCGTCCAGCGCATCGGCGAAGTGCTGGCAACGCTCAAGCAACGTGGCATCACCGTATTGCTTGTGGAGCAGAATTTCCGCTTCGCGGCCAAGGTCGCCGACCGCTTCTACGTCATGGAGCACGGTCAGGTGGCCGAAAGTTTCGATGTAGCGGAACTGCCGCAGCGCATGCCGATGCTCAACGAAGCGCTGGGAGTATAACGGCCATGACCATGATCTTCGGAATACCCGTTCAGGCCCTGCTCGGACAATTGCTGGTGGGCCTCATCAACGGCTCCTTTTACGCCATGCTGAGCCTCGGCCTCGCCATCATCTTCGGGCTCCTGCGCGTGATCAATTTCGCCCATGGCGCGCAATATATGCTGGGCGCTTTCGTCGGCTATCTGCTCCTGACGCAGTTCGGCATCGGTTACTGGCCGGCCCTGATCCTCGCTCCCCTCATCATCGGGCTTGGCGGCGCCATCATCGAGCGGGTAGCTCTGTCGCGTCTTTACAATCTCGACCCGCTCTACGGGCTTCTCTTCACCTTCGGCCTGGCGCTCGTGATCGAAGGCGCCTTCCGCTATTATTACGGCGCGGCAGGCCAGCCCTATGCCGTACCGCCATCGCTCGCCGGTGGACAGAATCTCGGCTTCATGTTCCTGCCCAACTACCGCGCCTGGGTGGTTGTCGCGTCACTCATTGTCTGTCTCGGAACATGGCTCCTGATCGAAAAGACCAGGCTCGGCGCCTATCTGCGCGCGGCTACGGAAAACCCGACATTGGTCAAGGCCTTCGGCATCAACGTGCCTCTGCTGCTGACCTTCACCTACGGGCTGGGTGCGGCGCTGGCCGGCCTCGCCGGCGTCATGGCGGCGCCGATCTATCAGGTAAGCCCGCTAATGGGTTCCAACATCATCATCGTCGTCTTCGCCGTGGTTGTGGTCGGCGGCATGGGTTCCATTCTCGGCGCCATCGTCACCGGCTACCTGCTCGGGCTTTGCGAAGGGCTGACCAAGGTGTTCTATCCCGAGGCGTCCAATATAGTGATCTTCGTCATCATGGCGATCGTGCTTTTGATCCGTCCCGCCGGACTATTCGGAAAGGAGGCGTGAGATGGCCGAAACGACGTTGACATCATTGGCAGGACGGAACGGCAAATCCGTCGCCCATTCACTGCAGATCGCGCTGGTCGTCATCTGCATTGCGGCGCTTGTTGCCGCGCCATTCTTCTTCTATCCGATCTTCATCATGAAGGTGCTGTGCTTCGCGCTCTTCGCCTGCGCCTTCAACCTGCTCCTCGGCTATACCGGCCTTCTCTCCTTCGGCCATGCCGCCTTTTTCGGCGGAGCGGCCTATATCACTGCACACGCTGTCAAGGAATGGGGCCTCCCTCCCGAGATCGGCATCCTGATCGGTGTTATCGGAGCGGCGGCTCTTGGCCTTGTCATTGGCTTCCTCGCCATTCGTCGCCAGGGCATCTATTTCGCCATGGTAACGCTGGCGTTGGCGCAGATGTTCTACTTCTTCTGCCTGCAATCCAATTTCACCAAGGGCGAGGATGGTATCCAGGGCGTTCCGCGCGGCCATCTCTTCGGCTTCATTGATCTGAACGTACCGATAAACATGTACTACATGGTTCTGGGCATCTTCCTGATCGGTGTCTTTGCCATCTGGCGCATCATCAACTCGCCTTTCGGCATGATCCTCAAATCCGTGCGCGAAAATGAACCGCGCGCCATTTCGCTCGGCTATTCCGTCGGCAGATACAAGCTCGCCGCTTTCGTCATGTCGGCTTCTATCGCCGGTCTCGCGGGCGCGGCCAAGGCACTGGTCTTCCAGTTCGCCACGTTGACCGACGTGAGTTGGCAGATGTCGGGCGAGGTCATCCTGATGACCCTTCTCGGCGGTATCGGCACGCTCATCGGCCCGATCGTCGGCGCAGCCCTGGTCGTGACGCTGCAGAACTATCTCGCAACATCGGATTTCCCCGTCACGGTCGTCACCGGCGCGATCTTCATGATCTGCGTGCTTCTGTTCCGGCGCGGCATCATCGGGGAACTCTATGCCTCGCGGCTCGGCCGCAAGCTGATGGCGAGACGCGATTGACGCCATGACCGACAGCTACGACTACATCATCGTCGGTGCGGGCACCGCCGGCTGTGCTCTCGCCAACCGTCTTTCCGCCGACCCCAAAATATCCGTCCTGCTGCTGGAGGCCGGCGCCAGAGACAATTACGCCTGGATCCACATCCCGGTGGGCTATCTCTACTGCATCGGCAATCCGCGCGCCGACTGGTGCTTTACCACCGACCCGGAGCCGGGGCTCAACGGCCGCGCGCTCGGCTATCCCCGCGGCAAGGTGCTTGGCGGCTGCTCCTCGATCAACGGCATGATCTATATGCGCGGCCAGGCGCGCGATTACGATCTGTGGCGGCAGGCGGGCTGCGCCGGCTGGGGCTGGGACGATGTCCTTCCCTATTTCAGGAAATCCGAGGATTACTACGCTGGCCCCGATGAAATGCACGGCGTAGGCGGCGAGTGGCGGGTCGAAAACGCCCGTCTTCATTGGGATATTCTGGACGCCTTCCGCGACGCGGCGGAAGCGGCCGGCATCCCCCGCATCGATGATTTCAACCGGGGCGACAATGAAGGTTCCTCCTACTTCAAGGTCAACCAGAAGCGCGGCATCCGCTGGAACACCGCCAAGGCCTTCCTGCGCCCCGTCCTCGGCAGGCGCAATCTCAAGGTGGAAACCGGCGCGCATGTCCGCCGCCTGCTGCTGGAAGGGTTGAAGGCGACCGGCGTCGAATTCGACCAGATGGGGACGATGCGCAGCGTCAGGGCGAGGCACGAAATCATCCTCTGCGCCGGCTCTGTCGGCTCACCGCATATTCTGGAACTCTCCGGCATCGGCCGCGGCGATATCCTGCGCGAGGCCGGCATACCGCTCGTCCTTGAGCGCAGGGATGTCGGTGAAAACCTTCAGGATCATCTGCAATTGCGCTGCGCCTACAAGGTCACGGGCATCCGCACGCTGAACGAGCAGGCAAACCGGCTGGTGGGCAAGGCCGCGATCGCGCTTGAATATCTCGTCAGGCAGTCCGGGCCGATGTCGATGGCGCCGAGCCAGCTCGGCATATTCACGCGCTCGGACCCCTCCTTCGAGACGCCCAACCTGCAATATCACGTCCAGCCGCTGAGCCTCGAAAAGTTCGGCGAGAACGTCCATCCCTTCCCGGCCTTCACCGCCAGCGTCTGCAATCTGCGCCCCGACAGCCGCGGTTCGATCCATGTCCGAGACCCCAATTACCGCGTACAGCCCGCGATCCGCCCCAACTACCTCGCCACCGAAAGCGACCGTCATGTAGCCGCCGATGCGATCCGCATCACGCGCCGCATCGTCGCGCAGGAACCGCTGAAGAAATATACCCCGCAGGAGTTCAAGCCGGGCCCGCAATACCGAACCGAAGATGAATTGATGAAGGCCGCCGCCCAAATCGGCACGACGATCTTCCACCCTGTCGGCACCTGTCGCATGGGCATCGACCCCGATGCGGTGGTCGATCCGCGATTGCGCGTCAACGGCATTGAAGGCCTGCGCATCGCCGATGCCTCGATCATGCCGACGATCACGTCGGGTAATACCAATTCGCCAACACTGATGATCGCGGAAAAGGCGGCAGATCTGATCCTGGGGCGGGCGTGACGACCCACCGAGAGGGCGCATGGAAATAGGCCGCTTCGAGAAACCAATTACCAACAATCGGCTCCGTTGGAAATCCCGTTTCGGCCCCGCCCCACAAACGGCATAATATTTCTTGTTTATCTTTGGCCTCGCAGAAATTATGAAGCCCTATAAGGGTGGGGGCAAGGAATTGCATCTGCCGGTATGATTTCGAAATCCGAGACCGCAAGGAAACAATAAAATGACGCTCTCTTCTCCCAAATCGCCGTCGCGCCGCGCCGGCCTCAAGGCGCTGCTTTTCTCGGCCATCGCCCTTTCCGTGGGCTTTGCCGCCCCAACCTCCGGTCTTGCCCAGGAACAAACGATCAAGGTCGGCATTATGGGTGGACAGGATGAGGATATCTGGAAGGTCGTCGCCGAACAGGCCGCCAAGAGCGGGCTGAAGATCGAGACCGTCACCTTTGCCGACTATACCCAGCCGAACGAAGCGCTCGAGCGCAAGGAGATCGACGCCAACGCCTTCCAGCACAAGCCTTATCTCGATGCGCAGATCGAGCAGCATCAATACAAGATCGAGCCGGCCGGCTACACCGCCGTCTTCCCGATTGGCGTCTATTCGCGCAAGGTGAAGAGCCTGAGCGAGCTGAAGGACGGAGCTGCCGTCGGCGTACCGAACGATCCCTCGAACGAGGGCCGCGCCCTGCGGGTTCTCGAATCTCAGGGCCTGATCAAGCTCAAGGACGGCGCTGGTATCCTCGCCACCCCGATCGACATCGTCGAAAACCCCAAGAACCTGGAGATCAAGGAGCTTGATGCCGGCGTCGTCGGCCGCTCCATCGACGATCTGGACGCAGCCGTCGTCAACAATGACTGGGCGCTGAAGGCCGGGCTGGATCCGGTGAAGGACGTGATCGCGCGTGAATCGAAGGACAACAATCCATACAACAACTTCATCGCAATCCGCACTGAGGACAAGGACGCCCCCTGGGTGAAGCCCCTCGTCGCCGCCTTCCAGAATGATGCGGTGAAGCAAAAGTTGCTTGAAGTCTACAAGGGAACGGCACTGCCGGCCTGGTGATATCGCGCCAGTTCTGGCCTAGCCAGTTCTCAAGCCATGCGGTTCGGATATCCCTTATCCGGACCGTTTGTGTTTAAATGATATGCCCATAAAGCGCCCTACGACGAAGTTTTGAGGCAGATGTGAATACCCAGGCACTTAATATTCCCACGCACACCACCGGGGAGGCGCGACCCTCGGAGGCATCCGGCGACATCATCGTTAAGCTAACTGATGTGTGCCGCGCCTTCGGCGACACGCCAGCCATAGATGCGGTCTCGCTCAGCGTGCAGCGTGGCGAAATCCTTGGCATCATCGGGCGCAGCGGTGCGGGGAAATCGACGCTGATCCGCTGCCTCAACGGGCTGGAGCGTCCCGATTCCGGCTCGGTCCAAGTCGAAGGCATGGAGATAACTGCGCTCGACGAGCGTCGCCTGCAGCCTGTGCGTCGCCGCATCGGCATGATCTTCCAGCATTTCAATCTGCTGTCGGCCAAGTCCGTGGAAGACAATATCGCGCTGCCACTCAAGATCGAGGGGCAGTCGCGCGCCCAACGCAGGAAGCGCGTGGCGGAACTTCTGGATCTCGTCGGTCTCTCAGACAAGGCGAAGCACTATCCGGCGCAGCTTTCCGGCGGCCAGAAACAGCGCGTCGGCATTGCCCGCGCACTCGCCGCCAAGCCGTCGCTGCTGCTATCCGACGAGGCGACATCGGCGCTCGATCCTGAGACGACCCGGTCCATTCTGACGCTTCTGAAGGATATCAACCGTCAACTCGGGCTGACGATCCTGCTGATCACTCACGAGATGGAGGTTATCCGGCGAGTTGCGGACCGCGTCATCGTGCTGGATCGCGGTCGCATTGTCGAGCAAGGCCCGGTCTGGCAGGTTTTCGCCAATCCCGCCGCCGATACGACGAAAAGCCTGTTGCAGGTGCTGACGCCCGAATTGCCGCCAACCCTGCGCGCGCGACTGGACCCCGTGGCCGGCGACGATGCCGTGGTCAAGGTCCAGCTCTCGGGCGATGCCGCACGGCAGCCATTCTTCGCCGGATTGATCGGCGTCCGGCTCTTGCATGGCGGCATAGACACTGTACAGGGCGAGCCAGTCGGTACATTGTTCCTCGGCATCCCCGCCCGTGACAAGACGGCCCTGGAAAAGGCCGTCCAATATCTGAAATCCAATGCGGACCATGTGGAGGTGCTGGGCTATGTCTCAGGCGATGCTTGATCTTCTCTGGCGCTCCTTCTGGGAAACCATCATCATGACCGGCTTTTCCGGTCTGATCTCGCTTGTCGCGGGCCTGCCGCTGGCATTGATTCTGATCTTGACGGATCGCGGCGGCCTGGCCGAAAACCTCTGGGTGAACCGCAGCCTCGGCGCCGTCATCAACGGCTTCCGCTCCGTCCCATTCATCATCCTGCTCGTCGCTCTCATCCCGGTCACGCGCTTCATCGTCGGAACCTCGCTCGGGACATGGGCATCGATCGTGCCGCTCTCCATCGCGGCAACGCCCTACTATGCCCGCATCGCCGAAGTCTCGTTGCGCGAGGTCGACAGGGGATTGATCGAGGCCGCCCGCGCCATGGGCGCAACGCGCTGGACGATCATCCGCGAGGTGCTCGTTCCCGAAGCCATGCCCAGTCTGATAGCCGGTTTCACCGTGACGCTGGTGACACTTGTCGGCGCCTCCGCAATGGCTGGCGCCATCGGCGCCGGCGGCCTGGGGGATCTGGCGATCCGCTATGGCTACCAGCGCTTCGAGACGGAAATCATGGTCGCTGTCGTTGCGATCCTGATCCTCCTGGTCTCGGGCGTTCAGTGGGTCGGCGACCGCCTCGTCGAACGGCTGGACCATCGCATCGTCAAGCGGTGAGTCACTCCATTTTTTCCAGCATCCGGGCAGCACTCTCCTCATCCGTGATGAAGACCGTCGGACGGATCAGCTTCATCGCGCCAAGCAGCGCCGCGATCTTTTCCGGCCCGCCTGACGTCAATATCCGGGCCGGCGCCTTCTGCAGCGTCGACACGCCGACCGACATCACGCCATCCTGGATCGGATGATCGACCAGTTTTCCGTCGATATCGTAGAAATGGTAGAGGAGATCGCCGACCGCGCCCTTGGCGGCAAGCGAATCCCGCTGTTCCTCGGTGATATGGCCGACGCGGTAAGAGGTTGTAGCGCTTTCGATCCCGCCGACGCTGAGAAGTACCAGATCGAGACTTTCGGCCATTTCGAAGACGTATTGCAGCCCACAACGCTCGATCAGCGCGCGTTTTGTTTCCATGCTGTCGACGAGCGCCGGCGCGGGAATCAGATATCCCTCGCCCTGGAATATCTCGGCAAACTGCCAGGCGAACTCCGCCGGATTGAAGCGGCGCGGCTGGCTGATACCGCCAAGAAGCGAGATCACGGTGAGATCATTAAGCGAGCGCGCATTGATGAAGGAAAGCGTATGGAACAGCGTACGCCCCCAGCCTACACCGACCCGCATCCCGTGGCGGATCACCTCGGAAAGATAGTCTCCGGTTGCGGCAGCGATTGCATTGATCGGATCGTTTCCAGGGGCCGAAAGCGGCGCCACGATCGCCCGTTCCAGCCCGAATGCCTTCTCCAATTGCCGCTCCAGGCCGATGAGGCTCGAAAGATTGCTGTCGATCGAGATCTTGACCTCGTTGCGCGCCCGCGCCTCCGCCAGAAGGCGAACGATCGTTACACGCCCGACGCCGAGCACATCGGCAATATCGTTCTGCGTCATCTGCTCGATATAATACATCCACGCCGCGCGGGTTCTCAGCCTGTCGCTCCGGCTTTCGCCCGATACTGTACCGGGCGCCGCCTCGCCAGCTTGACGACCGCCGCCCTGCGCGGCCTTCACTTTTCCGGCCCTCACCTTTCCGGTATGCCGTTCCGTCAAATGTCGTCCTCCTCGTCCACCCGATATTGATTCATATTCTCCGACGACGGACCGAACCTATTGATTTTAGTTCCGTCCCGAAACAAGTTTCTGGCATGATCGTCCTGCATGCGACACGCCCAAATGGTCTGGGTCGTAAAACTGGAGAAAAGCGGTTATCATGTTCAATCATGTGAACGACGACATCGTTGTCAATCTGAAGGACCGCTTGCGCGATATCCGCCATGTAATCCGCCAAGTCGGATCCAACAGTCAGGGCCGCCGGCTGACGAACTTACCGCCGAAAAACCCGGCCGAACTGCCTGAAATGCTTCTGGGAACCGCCGCGACTTTCGTCGATACGGCCCTGACCATGGCAGAAACTATCTCGATTTCCCTGATTTCCGATCACCCTGCGCGTGGCCGCACCAATCGGATCGGCAGCCTCAAGCTCTATTTCTCCCATCCGGATGGCCGCCGCCTGTTCCACCGTGAGATGTATCATCTCACCAAAGAAGTGTTGCGCCGCTCTGGCAGAGGCGACGCTTTCATACATGAAGCGGCATTCGCGGATGTCTACATCAGCCTGGCGCGCAATCACGGAAATGTGTTTGCCCGCGCGCTGGCACAGGATGCCTCCACCCGCGATATCGCCAAGGCCTGTGCTGTACTCACCATCGAATCAGTGCGGCGGCATCCCGCCAAAACCATGGGAACCGCCTCTCCTTTGCCCGCCAGCGTGGCCCTGCAGCCAGAGACGGAAATACTGGTCTTTTCCACGATCGGCCTTGCATACGCTGTCGCTACGACGCAGCCGCAAGACACGTCAGCCCCGACGGATGACATGTCGGACCTGCTGGAGAGCGCATTTCTCGCCGTTTCGGCCCGGGAAGACCGTTTCGCCGCCGCTTTTGCGTCAGAAGACCCGTGCAGCGCTTTGGCGGAGCTGTTTTCGCGTCTGGTCGTTTATTTGCCCTGACCTGAAATCTCTTTCAGGATGATGGGCTGGCCAGTTCCGCCAGGCATTTCTTTGCGCGCTGGATGGAGGCCGGGCTCATGCTGAGCTCCGTAAGCCCCATGCGGATGAATTCCGGGATCAAATCCGGACGGCCCGCCGCCTCTCCGCACATGCCGACCATGATGCCAGCTTCCACGCCGGCTTTCGCCGTCATCGCGATCGCTGCCATCACGGCGGGGTTTTTCACGTCATTCAATGCCGCGACCGTCGGATTCAGCCTGTCCGCCGCCATCACATATTGCGTCAGATCATTGGTGCCGATGGAGAAAAATGCAACCTCCCTGGCGAGCATCGGCGCTATCAGAACCGCGGCCGGCGTCTCGATCATCACGCCGAGATCGAACGAACGACAATCCTTTCCCTCCGCTTTCAGCTCGGTTTCGCAATCCGCGATCAGCGCCCGCGTCCGCGCCACTTCCGAGATTTCCGATACCATCGGCAACATGACCTTCAGTTTGCCGTGCACGGCCGCCCGCAGCAGGGCGCGCAATTGCGGCTTGAAGATATCCGGCCTGTCCAGGCACATGCGGATGCCGCGCCAACCAAGGAAGGGGTTCTCCTCATCCGGAAATTCCACCCCGGCGACCGGTTTGTCGCCGCCGACATCGAGCGTGCGAACGATGACCGGGTGCGGCGCGAATGCCTTCGCCAGCGTCGAATAGATCTCCGTCTGCATGTCCTCTGAAGGCAGATGCATATGGCGCATGAACAAAAGCTCGGTACGGAACAGCCCGACACCCATCGCGCCAGCTTCCTGCGCCGCTTCGATTTCTTCGAGCGAGCCTATATTGGCCGCCACCTCGATGATCACGCCGTCCGAACGCTTGGAGACCACATCCCGGAACACTTTCAACGCAGCGTGCTCTTCCTCAGCTTTTCGGATGCGTTCCTCGAAGCGGACGGTAGTTTCGCCATCGGGATCGGCGAACACCTCTCCCGTGCCACCGTCGAGCGCGATCTGTTTAGCCGTGCGCAGCTGTTCCACCTGGTTACCAAGCCCGAGCACCGCCGGAATGCCGTGCGCACGCGCGATGATGGCTACATGCGAAGTCGCCCCGCCATGACCGCAGATCACGCCCCTGATGCGCTTCAGCGGCGCCCGCGCCAGATCCCAGGCGCCTATATCCCTGGCGATCAGGATGGCGCCGTCGGGAATGTCTTCCAGCCCCCCCTCCTCGCGCCCGAGCAGCGCCAGGCACAATTGGCGACCGACGGCATGCACATCGTCGGCACGGGCATTGAGATAGGGATCGTCCATTTCGCTGAATTCGGTGGCGACTTTCGAAGCAGCGCCAAATACGGCTGTCACCGCGTCCATGCCGCCGCGGATAAGCGATATGGTTTCCTCGCTCAGCGTATCGTCGGCCGCAATGTCCTTCAGCGCCGCGATGATGCCCCGGTCGCTTTCAGCCAGATTTCCGGCGGCGAGCGAAACATCCATTCGCTTCTGGACCACGACCACCGCGTCGCGAAACCGCGCCACTTCCGCCTCGACTTCATCAGCGGCGAGTTTTCGGTTTTCGAGTTTTATCTCGTCTGGAAAATGGGGATGGGCAAGCCCGAGCGATACGCCCTCGCTGGCCCCGACGCCTTTCAGCCTGCCGTCGGCAGCCAAATTCATGGCAAGCTCCGGTGTAGCTGCCGTATTGGTTGCTTTGGGCTTTCCTCGATCCGCCTGCCCCTCTTCATCAAGACCGGATTTCGGGTTCTCGAGATAACCGATCAGCGCCTCGACCGCCTCGATGGCATCGGCGCCCTGGGCGCGGACAATTACCTCGTCATTCTCCTTGACGCCGAGCAGCATCAGCTTGACCGAACTCTTGGCGCTGACCGACTTTTCCCCCTTTACCAGATCGATCTCGGATTCGAAGCTCTTGGCAAGCTTGACAAAGCGGGTGGCGGGACGTGCATGAAGGCCCTCATGCACTCTGACGATGGTCGAGCGTTCCATGATCGTCTTTCCAGATAGTGTCTACATCTCTATGGAAGCTGAAACTCAACTGCCTATGGTGATGATCGCATCCATCTTGAGCGCCGTCACCAGCATCTCCGGATCGATCTTCGAAGCCGATATTTCACCGGGACGCTCGGCCTGGGCAGCACCGTTGAAATTGATTACCACGTGGCCGATATCGCGTACTTTTTGCCATGCATAATCGCCGATAGCTGTGATTTCGGCTGTGAGGCCGCCAATCCTGATCGGTGTGCCGACGGCAGGAACAACATCGCTCGGACCATCTTCGACGGCATGCAGGACGGAGACTTCGGCCAGTTCCGGCGGTGCGCCGTCGGCGAATAATATGACCACGCCACCCTCTGCCAGATCCGCCACCTCAGGACCGATTGCTGTGATCCGTGTTTTCAGAAGAACCGACATGATGGCATACCTCACTTGTCTATTGATGGCGGGGACACTGCTAGGCAGCGCCCCCGTTTGTAAATATTGATCAGAATACCACGAGGCTCACGGCCCAGGCGATGAGCACCGAAACGGGACCCATGATCTGGCGGCTGAGCAGAACGGCGGGAACGCCGATCTCAATGGTTTTCGGTTTGGCTTCGCCCAACGCCAGGCCGACGGGAACGAAATCGCAGCCGACCTGCGTGTTGTAGGCGAAGAGCGCCGGCAGCGCCATCGCAGGCGAGATCGTGCCATTGGCGATCTGCGGCCCGATGATGGCGACACCGATCACCTGTGCGATCACCGCGCCCGGCCCGAGAATGGGTGACAGGAACGGAAGGCCGCAGATAGCCGAAATAATCAGAAGCCCGATGATATTGTTGGCGAGCGGTCCCATCGGCTGAGCCAGGATGTCACCGATACCGGTGTAGAGGATCACGCCGATCAGCATGGTGACGAATGCCATGAACGGCAGCACGTTGCGGATGACCTGATCGATGGTACGGCGACCGGCATTGAAGAAAATACCGACGACGCGGCCCATCACGCGGCCGACGGTGCTGATGAAGGCGATCATGCCGCCTTCGCCGCTGGAGGCCTGAGTCGTGGCGGTGCTTGACGCAGATGCCGTCGGTTCTGACCCCGCTGCGGTGGCAATGCCGGCGACCGTGGCCGCGTCCGAGCCATCCGCAGGAACGATGTTCTCCGGCTTGACGCCCGAGACATAGATATCCTCGGTGATGAACTGCGCGAGCGGGCCTGCCTGTCCGACGGGCGTCAGGTTGACGGTCGGGATGCGCTTGCGCGGATAGACGCCGCAGCGTGCCGTGCCGCCGCAATCGACGACCACGACGGCCATCTCGCCTTCGACAGGCGGAGACCTGAAACCATCGACAGCTTCTCCACCCGTCAGTTCCGCAATGCGCTGCGCCACCGGATGGATACCGCCTCCGGTAACGGAAACGATCTTGTTGCGCTGGGGCGTCAACTGGATGACGAGTGGCCCGCCCCAACCGCCGGAACCCCTGGAAATCTTGACTGCTTTATATGTCTTGACCATCGTTCTGTCCTCCCCTCAGACTCAAAGCTCAACGCCCTGGCGGCGCGCCATGAGTGCTGTGATGCGCTCCGTCAGCATGCCCTTGAGCAGGATGACAACGAGGCCGACGAGCGCGTACCAGATGGCGACCTTGATATGGTAGCCGGCGACGACGGCACCCTTCTTCTCCAGTTCGAGCAAGGCAACCAGAATGCCGCCCCAGACGAAATATTCGCCCGGATTGACATGCGGGAACAGGCCGAGCGGAGGATGGACATAGGAGACAGCCGCGTCATAGAAGGCAGGCTTGTGCTTTTCCTCGAGAAACGAGCCGAAGGTATAGGCCATCGGATTAGTCAGGAAGAACACCGCCAGAACAGGCAGGACGGTGTAGCGCGTGAGTGCAATGCGCCCCGCTCCGCGCGCGATGCCATGAACCCGCTGTTCGCCGACGAGTTCCGTCAACGCATAGAACGCGGTCATCAGCACCACCAGCGTTGGAATGATGCCGGTCACGAAGCCGGCGAAAACCTCTCCGCCCTTTTGAAACATGCCGATGAAATACTTGCCGATATTGGCAAGCCAGCCCAGTTGCTCCTCCTGCTGGACATTTTGCAGCCGCTCGCGAAACTGATCGACGGTCAGATTGTCGCCGCCCGCCTGAGCAAGAATGACGAGATCATTGCCTGCATGCTGGCCGGCAGTGAGGACGGCTTGTTTCCCGTGCAAAGCTGCATCGGAGACCAGAGAACCTGCCACCGACAGGTGTTGCATGGTCACGTCGGCGTGTTGCGCCAACATTGTGATTATGGACATCTTGCTCCTCCTTGAGCCACTCGGTGAAGCTCCCCGCTTCCCGGCGTTTACCTAGAGCGGTTCCCGCTCTATTCTTTTATTTTTGCGCAAGTCCGCAGGAAAACAGTTCCTGTTTTTCCGGAAAAACCGGTTTCCACTTTCCTGGACTTGCTTTAAGCGCCTACTGTTTTCAGGCCGGTAAGACCCGGCTTCTCCTTGGGTTCCGACCGCATCCGGTCGATCTGCTCGATCGCCCGTTTGATGGCCTCCGCCACACCCGGCTCTCCCTCGCCCGCATTGGAATTCGACCGGAGAGCATCGAGGGTCAAGCCCTCGAATTCCTCGCGTCTTCTGAATTTCGCGAAGACCGAGCGCCCGCTCATTTCCAGAAGCCGCCTTACCACCAGATCGGGCGTCACCACTATCAGCACGATCACACCCTTGCCGAGACGTCCCCGGCAATTTCCGGCGCCGACGAAGCCGTCGCTATATTTCGCCGTAACCCCTTTGAAGACGTCCGAATAGTGCCGCATCTGAAGCCAGACGCCGAGCGACTGCAAGGCCCAGACGGCTCCCAGAGCCAGCAAACCCCATTGCCAGATTGCCATAAGGTCTCCTCTCTTCTCCATAATTCTCTAAATCCAAACCGATTTAGGTTGATTATGCAGCATTTGAAAATATTAAAGCGTCCTTTGCACGTCCAGTTGGTTGCGCGACGCTCTTATTGCCGCGTCATGATCCGCCTTGCGGAAAGAGTGTCAGACTTTCCGGCCCAAACAAGCGTCCAGCGGTTGCCGGCGCAAATTCCCCTGATCGCCGTTGTCTCCACTAACCAACCATACGCAATCACATTATCCACTGACATTCAGAGAACATTTGTTTTTGCATATGTCAATATGTATCGTTGGGGAGCTGTCAAACGTTGCGACGAAAGACCCTATTTATTGGGAAGAGCTAGAAAATATGATAGGCTATATCTGGAGAAATGGCGGCGGCAATGAAGATACTTTTGAAGAATGAACTCGTTTCGATGCCGGATCTGCGTCATCGTCTGCGCCAGTTGCGGTGGTTCCGGGCGTCTTTCCGCACGAACGCCCGCCTTGTGACCGAGACCTATGGCGTCGGCTTCGAGGTCGATGAGAAGAAGCTGACGCGGGCTTTTCTCGGCTGGGTTGAAACCGTCAATGCCCAGAAGGATTATGCCGGCCTCGACCGCAAGGATTTTATCATCTTCGCCGCCGGTCTGGTGCTGTGCGAGCTGATCCGCGAGCAGCCCGCCAAGGCGCTCCCCAGACGTCTTGGCGCCAAGCCAGTTGATCTATCCATGCGCGAGATCGTCGATTTCTGGCCCGAGGGCTTTCTCTACACGAATTTCTGCATCGGGGCGGTCGCGGCCATATTCCAGCAGGAGTTCGGCGAAGCGAGATCCATCGACAAATGCGCCGATGAACTGCGTACATGGTGGTCATATAAGGAGAATATTGCGGAAATGCCGAGCTATGCCATCGCTTTTCTCGACAAATTCCTTGGCATGGAACCAAATTGGCTCGTTCCCGACATCGCTTCCGCCAGGGCGGCGATCCGCAAGGCGCTTGGCGAGGGCCGCCCCAGCGAGGCGCTCGGCGGACTCTAGGCAGCGTCGGACGGATTTCCCTGAAAAACAGCCGTGTTTCTTCCGTCCTACTTGCGCGAACCTACCCAAAAGCAATCAGCTCCGCCTTTCGCGGAACCCTACTTCGATCGTGTTGCCGTCGGGGTCGAAGACCAGCGCAGCGTAATAGCCCATCTCTTCAGGCCCTTGATAACCTGGAGACCCGCTGTCAACGCCGCCAAAGGCGAGCGCCGCCTGATGGAACGCCTCTACCGCATCGCGACTGAGCGCCGCGAACATCAGATGCAGATGATTGCCCGGATTTTCGGGAGGCGCCGGCGAGGCGACCGCTGCCGGCCCTGACACTGACACTGCCGTGATCCAAATGAACGGAACCGGCGCCCTTTCGCCACCGCTGACAAAGAACGAGGCATCAGCATTGCGAATGACCTCCAGTTCCAGCGCTGGCATGCATCCTGCATAAAAATGCAGGGAACGGTTTAGGTCTGCTGTATGGAAGCCGATGTGATCGAAGAGCGACATGGGGTCTAGTATAGACGGCACCGTGGCGAAGAAAAGACATTCCTTTTCAACACATAGGAGTATATTCACCCCCTCCGGCTGGCCGGAGGAGGTGGCAAACAGGCCTAGGCGCGCGTGCGCGCTAGCCCGTCCTTGGCCGGTTGATATTTCGGATCGAGATGCACAGCGCGCGCATAGGACTTCGCCGCGCGTGCCTTGTCGCCGCGATGTTCATAGACCAGCGCCTGGTTGGCCCAGCTTTCCGCAACATCGCCGTCGAGATTGATGGCGGTGTTGAAATCGTCGAACGCATTGTCGTAGTCACCGAGCGCAATATAAGAAATGCCGCGACCGTTATATGGCTCCGGCGCATTCGGCTGCAACGATATCGCCGTCGAGAAATCCTCGATGGCGAGCTTGTGCTCGCCGCGTGCCTGATAGATCAGCCCGCGATTATGGTAGGCTCGCCCGTCGGTCGTGTCGATCTGGATGGCGCGGTTGAAATCATTGAACGCCTCATCCAGGCGGCCCGCCTGGCGGTAGACATTGCCCCGCCCGATATAGGCCACATCATATTGCGGGTTGATCTGGATGGCGCGGTTGTAGTCGTTCACCGCTTTTACGTTGTCGCCCATGAAGCGGTAGATCAGCGCCCGGTTGGCATAGGCCTGATAGAAATTCGGATTGAGCTGAAGCGCCGTGTCGAAATCCTTCAGCGCGTCGCGGTAGCGTCCTGCCTTGCCATAGGCCGAGCCACGGACATTGTAGCCTTCAGGGTCGCGCGGATTGCTCTGGATGACGGAGGTGAGCGAACCGATGTTTTCGCTCGATCCCTGCGCCTTGTCGATGGGCGCCAGGATATTGGATGAACTGGTCTGGCAGCCCGCGAGCGCGAGCATCGCAAAGGATGCGACTATGACAAACTTGGAGCGGAGGATACCCGTCGGCTGGGCGGCGGCAGTAAAGTGGCGCATCGTCAGTTCCATTATTCCTTCCAATTCCCCCCGGCCCGCAAAACAGCAAAAAAGGTGGCGGCGACAATCATCACCCCACCTTCAGCTCGATCTCTTTCCTCAGCGCATGCGAAAGCGCTGGGATATGTGCCAATCAACGGGCAGGAGCTGCTACGCGACCGCCGGGAACCAGACCTTCGCGCTGAGCGCGCTTGCGCGCCAGCTTGCGCGCACGGCGAACGGCTTCGGCCTTCTCGCGAGCACGCTTCTCGGACGGCTTTTCATAATGGCCGCGCATTTTCATTTCGCGGAAGATGCCTTCGCGCTGCATCTTCTTCTTGAGAGCGCGGAGAGCCTGATCGACATTGTTATCGCGGACGAGTACCTGCACGTGTGATCCCGTTTTCAGTTAGAATTTCGATTGAGCCAAGGTCGAATGATCGGTTCCAAACATCCGAGAAACCAAGGCTTCGCAACGGATATCCGAAGCAAATTGGAGTTGGCTGATAGCAGAAACCTAAGCCGATGTCCACACTGCAGCGCGTCAAATATCACCGCTGTCCCGCCCGAAATCAGGCGGCAGCGCGAATCACGGCCCTGGACCGCTCAACCATACCGACAAATATGAAGATCATATGGAAGCGAACGCCATGGTTGGTCGCAAAATGGCAAAATCTCGGAGCAATGATAGTCTAGTGATAGGAAAATAGGTTATGGCGCTGGCATCTTTTTGCCAGTTACCCAAAAAGGGAAAAACATGCGCAGATATTCGGTTTTCGCCATCGCCCGCGAGGCGATGCGTGGGGGAAAGGGCTGGGAAAAGCAATGGACCTCGCCAGAGCCCAGGTCGGAATATGATGTCATCATCATTGGCGCGGGCGGCCACGGGCTGGCGACGGCCTATTATCTCGCCAAGGAACACGGCATCACCAATGTCGCCGTTCTCGAAAAGGGCTGGCTCGGTGGCGGCAATACCGGCCGCAACACCACGATCATCCGCTCCAATTATCTCTATGACGAATCGGCCGGCATCTATGAGCACGCCGTAAAGCTATGGGAAGGCCTGAGCCAGGACTTGAACTACAACGTCATGTACAGCCCGCGCGGCGTGATGATGCTCGCCCACAATGTCCATGACGTGCAGGTCTTGAAGCGCCATGTCCACGCCAACCGCCTGAACGGCATTGACAATGAATGGCTGTCGCCCGAACAGGCGAAGGAATTCTGTCCCCCGCTGAATATTTCGCAGACCGCCCGCTATCCCGTGGTCGGCGCATCGCTCCAGCGGCGCGGCGGCACGGCGCGACATGATGCTGTCGCCTGGGGCTATGCCCGGGCGGCATCCGACCGCGGCGTCCATATCATCCAGAACTGCGAAGTGACCGGCGTCCGCCGTTCACCGACGGGCGCTGTAACCGGCGTCGAGACGACACAGGGCTTCATCGGCGCAAAGAAGGTCGGCGTGGTTGCCGCGGGCCACACATCAGTGCTGATGCAGATGGCCGGCGTCCGCATGCCTCTGGAAAGCTATCCTCTCCAGGCGCTTGTTTCGGAACCCGTCAAGCCGGCTTTTCCGTGCGTTGTCATGTCAAATACCGTGCATGCCTATATCTCGCAATCCGACAAGGGCGAGCTCGTCATCGGCGCCGGAACCGACCAGTACACCTCCTATTCCCAGACCGGCGGACTGCACATCATCAATCACACGCTCGATGCGATCTGCGAGATGTTCCCGATCTTCACGCGCATGAAGATGATGCGCTCCTGGGGCGGCATCGTCGATGTTACGCCCGACCGCTCGCCGATCCTCGCCAAGACACCCGTGCCGGGTCTCTACGTCAATTGCGGCTGGGGCACCGGCGGCTTCAAGGCGACGCCGGGCTCCGGCAATGTCTTTGCCTATACGATCGCCCGCGATGAGCCGCATCGCATCAACGCACCGTTCACGCTGGAGCGCTTCCGCACCGGCCGCCTGATCGACGAAGCGGCCGCTGCCGCCGTCGCGCACTAACAAGGAGCAGGAAAATGCTTTTGATCTACTGCCCCTATTGTGAGGAAGAACGTCCGGAAATCGAGTTCCGTCACGCCGGCCAGGCCCATCTTGTGCGCTCACCCGATATAGCCGACCAGGGTGAGCTGGAATTCGAGGCCTATCTCTATCTGCGCCAGAACCCCAAGGGCATTATCGCCGAACGCTGGCGCCATATCCACGGCTGCGGCAGGTTCTTCAACGCCATACGCGACACGGTCAGCGACCGCATCTACGCCACCTACAAGGCAGGCGAACTGATGCCGGACCTCGACGCCGTTCTCGCGAATGCTCCCAACGTCGCACATTCCGGAAAGCCGCTGACGCAGCCCGCCGCAAGCGCAGCGACATCCGCATTAGCCGCCCGCAAATCAGAGGCCTGATTCCCATGTCCTTCAATTCCAAATCAGGCAGCAACCGCATCGCCGGCGCCGGTCGCCTCACGCCGGCAAGATCCGTCCGCTTCACCTTCGACGGCGAGCATTTCACCGGGCTCGAAGGCGACACGCTCGCCTCCGCGCTTCTTGCCAATGGCGTCCATCTCGTCGGCCGCTCGTTCAAATATCACCGGCCGCGCGGCATCCTTTCCGCCGGCGCGGAGGAGCCCAACGCGCTGGTCGGCGTCGAGCGCGACCGGACGCGCAGGCAGCCCAATGTCCGCGCCACCGTGCAGGAGGTCTATGACGGGTTGAAGGCCAACTCGCAGAACCGTTGGCCGTCACTCGGTTTCGACGTCGGCTCCATCAACGACCTGCTGTCGCCGCTACTCACCGCCGGTTTTTACTACAAGACCTTCATGTGGCCGAGGGCGGCCTGGAAAAGCATCTACGAGCCCAACATCCGCGCCGCCGCCGGTCTCGGCGAAGCACCTGATGAAGCCGATCCGGATCGCTATGACAGCCGGTTCGCGCATTGCGACGTGCTGGTGATCGGCGCGGGGGCCGCAGGTCTTGCGGCAGCCCTTGCCGCGGCGGAAACCGGCGCGCGGGTCATCATCTGCGACGAGCAGGCAGAAGCCGGCGGCGCACTGCGCTATGAAAGCGGAGCCCATGTCCAGGGTCAGCCCGGCTATGAGTGGTCGCAGGAAACCGCTGCGCAACTTGCGGCTATGGACAATGTCCGGGTACTCATCCGCACCACGGCATTCGGCTATTACGCGCAAAATTTCGTCGGCCTGGTCGAGCGCGTCAGCGATCACATGGCAAGGCCTGCCACCGGCAGCCCGCGCGAACGGCTCTGGCAGGTGCGCGCCAAACGCGTCGTTCTCGCCACCGGCGCCATTGAACGGCACATGGTCTTCGCCGATAATGACCGCCCGGGCATCATGCTCGCAGCCGCGGCGCGCACCTATTTGAACCACTACGGCGTCTCCGTGGGCCGCAAGGTCGGCGTCTATACCGCCAATGATTCGGCTTACGCAGCCGCAATTGACCTGAAGCGCGCCGGCATCGACATTCCCGCCATCGTCGATCTGCGCGATGCCCCCTCGTCTGATCTCGTCGAGGAAGCACGCAGTCTTGGTATCGAGGTGCTTGCCGGCCACGCCGTGCAGAAAGTAGGCGGCACCCGCCGCGTCTCCTCGATGAGGGTGATGCCGAAGAATGGCGGCGGCAGCCGTTCCATCGCCGTTGATGCGCTGATCAACTCGGCCGGATGGACGCCGTCGGTGCATCTCTTCTCGCAATCGCGCGGCAAGGTGCGCTGGGAAAAGGAAACCGAACGCTTCCTGCCCGGCACCTACGTTCAGGATTGCGTCTCCGTCGGCGCCTGCAATGGCACTGACGGATTGCAGGAAACGATCGATGAAGCCTTCGCGGCGGGCAGCCGCATGGCCCGCGAGGCCGGCGTCGCAGCCAAAGTGAGCGGTACCCGGATTGTGGCTTCCGGCGGGGCTTCCTGGAAGGGCGGCATGATCGGGGCCGCGCCAGGCGCCGGTGCTGATACCACCGTCAAGGCGTTCATCGACTTCCAGAACGACGTCACCGCCAAGGATATCCGCCAGGCGGTGCGCGAGGGAATGCACTCGATCGAGCACGTCAAGCGCTTCACCACCACCGGAATGGCAACCGATCAGGGCAAGACCTCCAACCTGCATGGTCTGGCGATTGCCGCGGAAATGCTGGACCGTGAGATCCCCGAGGTGGGGCTGACGACGTTCAGACCGCCTTACACGCCGGTGACTTTCGGAGCCATCGTCAATCACGCGCGGCACGAGCTGTTCGATCCGACGCGCCACACGCCGATTCGTGCCTGGCATGAAGCGCATGGCGCGGTGTACGAGGATGTCGGCCAGTGGAAGCGCCCATGGTACTACCCGCGCCCCGGCGAGGACATGCATAGGGCGGTTGACCGCGAATGCGTGGCGGTCCGCAATGCTGCCGGCATTTTCGACGCCTCAACCCTCGGCAAGATCGAAATTGTCGGCCCCGATGCCGCAAAATTCCTTGAACTTCTCTATACGAACCCGTGGGCGAAGCTCGGCGTCGGGCGGCTGCGCTATGGCGTAATGCTGCGCGAGGACGGGTTCATCTATGATGATGGCGTGGTCGGCCGGCTGGCGGAAGACCGTTTCCATGTGACCACGACGACGGGCGGCGCGCCGCGCGTCATGCACCACATGGAGGATTATCTCCAGACCGAGTTCCCGCATCTCGATGTGTGGATCACGTCGACGACCGAGCAATGGGCCGTCATCGCCGTGCAGGGGCCGAAGGCGCGCGAAATTATCGCGCCGCTGGTCGAGGGCATCGATCTCTCGGCCGAAGCCTTCCCGCATATGAGCGTGCGCGAGGGCAGGATCTGTGGTGTGCCGACGAGGCTGTTCCGCATGTCCTTCACCGGCGAGACGGGGTATGAAATCAATGTGCCCGCCGATTACGGCAAGGCGGTCTGGGAAGCGATCTTCGAAAGCGGCAAGCCGCATGGCCTGACCCCTTACGGCACCGAGGCGATGCATGTGCTCCGCGCCGAAAAGGGCTATATCATCGTGGGCCAGGACACCGACGGCACCGTGACGCCCCAGGATGCGGGGCTCGCATGGGCCATCGGCAAGAACAAGCCGGATTTCGTCGGCATTCGCGGCCTGAAACGGCCTGATCTCATGGCCGACGGCCGAAAGCAGCTTGTCGGCCTCAAGACCAAAGATCCAAAAATCGTGCTTGAAGAAGGCGCGCAGATCGTCGCCGATCCGAAACAGGCAATACCCATGACCATGATCGGCCATGTCACCTCGTCCTACTGGTCTGAAAATTGCGGTCGCTCCATCGCGCTGGCGCTTGTCGCCGACGGATCGAAGCGCATGGGCGAGACGCTTTACGTGCCGATGCCGGATGGCGTGATCGAGGTCGTAATAACGAGCGCCGTGTTCATCGATGAAAAGGGAGAGCGCCTCAATGGCTAAATCAGTATCTGCCAGGCCGGCTGCGTTCGCCGAGCGCGTTCTTCCGCTGGCTGGCCGCCATGGCGGCTCGGGCATCGCCTCGATCCAGCCTGCCGAACCGGCCTTCCGCACCGCATTGCGCGCACGGCCCGACGTGCTCGCCACGCTTTCCAAAGCGCTTGGGGTTGAACTTCCGGTGAAGCCGAAATCGTCAGCCACCGTGGGTACTCGCACTGCCCTCTGGCTGGGTCCCGACGAATGGCTGGTGATCGATACGGGCAGCAAGGATCCCGCCGCCGATTTGGCGAAAGCAACGGTGCTGCATTCAGCGGTCGATGTCTCCCAGCGCAACACCGCCATCGTCGTTTCCGGCCCCGGAGCTGAAGCCGTGATCAATGCCGGCTGTCCGCAGGACCTTGCGCTTGCCGCTTTTCCGGTGAGTGCCGTCTCCCGCACATTACTCGGCAAGATCGAAATCGTCCTGTGGCGTAACGGCGAGAACAGCTTCCGCGTCGAGTGCTGGCGCTCCTTTTCCGACTACGCCTTCACGTTTCTGAGCGAGGCGGCCCGCGACGCTGTTCTTTGAGTGCATGAAGGGTTAATAGACGCCTGCCTCCCGCTCACTTGGCGGATGGTTCGCGCGGAGCCGTGGAGCATGATCCCGAAAAGTTGCAGACTTTCGGGATCATGCTCCAAGGCTCCGCGCGAATTTCCATTTTCAAAGCACGGCTTCATGATCGTCAAAAAGCGTCTCGTTCTCAATTTCACTGGCTATGAAGGCCTTCATCCCAATGCCGTACGCGGTCGGCATATGCAGGCTATCGCCGATTTCGACCGTCTCTGGCATTCGCATACGAGAGCCACGCCCATGCAAACCGGCGATGCCGGCTGCGGCGCGATGCAACTCACAACGCAAGGCACGAACTGGCAGACCGAGGTCGAGTTTTGCCAGTTCGGGACCGCCGACATTTTCGACGACTATGCCAAACGATCCACAACGGCGCGTCTTCTCACCGGACTTCGCGCTTTTATCGATATCCTGCTGACCGGCACGTTGTGGCGCTATGCCAGGACGAGTTGGCGCTTCGTCCTGTTTTTTCTCTGGCCTTTCGGGATGACCCTCGCCCTTGTCGGGCTTGCCGCCCTGATTGCAACTCTCCCCTTCATTCTGGGTCTCGGGCCTCTCCACCTGATATGGTCGCTGCCGCTTGCCATCGCTGGCGGCGCAGTCCTCATGCGCTGGCCGGGAAAGAAATTCTTCCTTTCCTATCTCTTGGACGACTGGTCAGCCGCCTATGACCGCATCCATGCCGGCAATCCCAAGCTCAACGAGCGCCGGCAGGAATTCGCCGCCATCCTTGCGCAGAAACTGCGCGAAACCAATGCCGATGAAATCGTCATTGTCGGCCACAGCCTCGGCACCGTGCCTGCTGTCGAGGCCATCGCCGCTGTCAGGCGTTCGCATCCCGAGCTTCTGGAAAGACAGCCGGTGTCACTGCTATCCATCGGCTCATGCCTGTTGATGCTCGCCTTCCATCCGAAAGCTAAAAGCCTGCGCGAGGATATCCGCCTCGTCATGCAGGACACGCCGGTTCTCTGGGCGGAATTTCAGGCGCTGACGGACATCATCCATTTCTATGGTTCGGATCCCGCACAGGCGCTGGCGATCGCACCGACCAATAAGCCCGTCATTTCGCGGATCAGATTCAAGAATGTACACAGCGAAAGCCGCTACAAGCGCGCCAAGGGCAATTTCTTCAAGATGCATCTCCTGTTCCTCAAAGGAGCCCAGAAGCGCAATGCCTATGATATCGGCATGTTCCTGCACGGCCCCTTCACGCTTCGCGATCTGGTGACCGTCCATAAAGGAACAGCCGCCCCTCTCGACGAAGAAGGGCGGCTGAACGCTTGACCCGATAGGGGCTATGCCTCGGGCGGTTCGACCACTGCAATCGTCAGCCATGTCGCGGTCAAAGCAGGTTTCAGCGAGTTCTCGATCTCCAGCGTCACCTCGTAATGATTGACCACCCGGCCGGACGGCCGGATATCGGCATCCGCCAGCTTGAAGCGAGCGCGCACCCGCGCCCCGCTCTTGACCGGCGCCATGAAACGCACCTTGTCGAAACCGTAATTGATGCCCATCGTCGCGCCCTCGATCATCGGCAGCGCTTCGAAGGCAAGCGTCGAAAGCAGCGAAAGTGTCAGGAAGCCATGGGCGATGGTACCGCCGAACGGGGTTTCCTTCGCCGCCCGTTCCGGATCCACATGGATGAACTGGTGATCGTCGGTCGCATCGGCGAACTTGTCGATCATCTCCTGAGTTACGACCCGCCACTCGGAACAGCCGATTTCCGTGCCGACGGCTTCTCTCACCTGATCCAGTGTAATTGCTTCTTTCATATCGCCGCTTCTCTCATGGGCGGAGCCGGAGGGCTCCTCTATGACCGTTCTAGCCGCTGTTTACCAATTTGCCATGACATGACAAACCGCCCCACCCGATAAAGCGAAAAAGCCGCGCCACTGTGGCAATTCAGCCAATCATCAACGCGGCTATGCCGCTCCAGTCGCGATAGACGGCCGCAGCACCCTTGCCGAGGAGTCTGTCGGCATGCCCGTCATAGCTATGGCCCCCACCGGTGTAGCCGATGGCCGTCATCCCTGCCGCGACAGCACCCTCGATGCCATAGGGCGAATCCTCGATGACGACGCAGCGTCGCGGATCGGCGCCCATCGCCTCGGCCGCGTGGAGAAACAGGTCCGGCGCCGGTTTGCCATGCTTCACCATCGAGGAGGAATAGAGCGCCTCTCCGAAATATCCGCGAAGCCGCGTGACATCGAGGCTGAAGTCGATACGTTCGGGGGATGAGGAGGAAGCGACGCAGCGCGGTATCTCCAGCCGGTCGAGAAAATCGATGATGCCGGTCGTAGGCTGCAGTGATTCGGCGAAGAGCAATCGCGTTTCCGGCCATATATTGGCCTCCGCCGTCTGCGGCAGGTGATGACCAGTCAACTCGGCGATCTTGAGGATGATATCGGCCTGCTTCATGCCGACACCGTGCGCCACGGTTCCGTCCGGTATCGGCATTCCTTCTTTCGCGTAGACATTGTGATAGGCAAGAGCCGCAAGCGGCTCACTATCCACAAGCACCCCATCGCAATCGAAAATCACCAGATCGAAAGGACTAAGCTCGGATTTCATCGACATTTCCCTAAATGAATTCTTCGTGACATCGCCGCGCGTTTCCGCTTTGGAATGGACATAGGTATTGACAAAGATACAAATGTTCAATAGGCGATTAAATCAACAAAGCAGCGGCAATGTCCGCGCAAAGATCGAGCGCGACTGGCGTTCGAGGAGGAACCAAATGGCAACCAACGTAGCATTGACTGGCCTGGCACGTGACATGCAGGCGCGCGCCGGCAGTGGCAAGCCGATCCGCATAGGCTTGATCGGCGCCGGTGAGATGGGGACGGACATCGTCTCCCGCGTAGCGCACATGCCGGGCATCGAGATCGGCGCAATTTCCGAACTGCGCGTACCCAATGCGGTCAAGGCCGTGGATATCGCCTATCAGGAAGAAGGCCATGCGAGGGAAGTCTCCAACGCTTCCGACCTCACCAGGACGATGGAAAGCCACAAGATCGCCGTAACCGACAATGCCGACCTGATCCTACAGAACGACATGATCGATGTGGTGATCGACGCAACAGGCGTCCCCGCCGTCGGCGCCGAGATTGGCCTGCGCGCCATGGAGCATGGCAAGCATCTCGTCATGATGAATGTCGAGGCTGACGTGACCATCGGCGCCTATCTCAAAAGCGAAGCCGACCGCCTGGGCGTGACCTATTCGCTCGGCGCTGGCGACGAGCCGTCCTCCTGCATGGAACTGATCGAATTCGTCACCGCCATGGGACATCCGATCGTCGCCGCCGGCAAGGGTAAGAACAACCCGCTCAACATCGATGCCATCCCCGACGACTATGCCGAGGAAGCCCAGCGCCGCAACATGAACGTGCGCATGCTGGTCGAGTTCGTCGACGGCTCCAAGACCATGGTGGAAATGGCGGCGATCGCCAACGCCACCGGCCTCGTGCCGGACAAGCCGGGCATGCATGGTCCCACGGCCACGGTGAGCGAACTCAACAAAACGCTGATCCCGGTAAAGGATGGCGGTGTGCTCTCGAAGGTAGGCGTCGTCGATTACTCCATCGGCAAGGGCGTGGCGCCCGGCGTCTTCGTCATCGCCGATATGTCCCATCCGCGCATTCGTGAGCGCATGGAAGATTTGAAGATGGGTCATGGCCCCTATTTCACCTTCCACCGGCCATACCATTTGACCTCGCTCGAAGTGCCGCTGACTTGCGCCCGCGTCGTGCTTTACGGCAAGCCCGACATGGTGCCGCTGGCAAAGCCGGTCGCCGAAGTCTGCGCCGTGTCCAAGAAGGATCTGAAGCCCGGCGACAAGCTCGACGCCATCGGCGAATACAGCTATCGCGCCTGGATCATGACCGTGCCGGAAGCCCGCGCCGCCAAGGCCATCCCTTGCGGCCTGCTGGAACGCGGCACCGTCACGGCCCCGATCAAGAAAGGCGAGCTCATCACCTATGAGAATGCCGCCGTCATGCCGGGATCAAAGATCGCCGAACTGCGTTCACGGCAGGACAAGCTTGTGTACGGAAGCTGATCGCGGAAAACAGGAGTGCCCGAGATGGGTGAAGCCGGCAAGATCATCGCCAAAGCGGACATGACAGCTCAGGAAGGCGGGCACAATCTGCCTTTCGCCTTCCGGCACTATTCGCCAGAGCAGTTGAAGGAAGCGCTGCGCAAGATGTATCTGATCCGCCGCTTCGAGGAAGGAGCAGAGGAAAGCTACACGCGGGGCCTCATCCACGGCACCATGCATCTTTCCATCGGCCAGGAAGCGAGCGCCGTGGGCATCTCGCTCCCCCTCGCCGATGAAGACATGATCACCTCCACCCATCGCGGCCATGGCCATTGCATTGCCAAGGGGGCGGACGTCTCCAGGATGTTCGCCGAGTTCTTCGGCAAGGAAACCGGCTATTGCCGCGGCCGTGGCGGCTCAATGCACATCGCCGACGTCTCCAAGGGCAATCTTGGCGCCAACGGCATCGTCGGCGGCGGCATCCCCATTGCCGTCGGCGCCGCTCTGTCAATGAAGAAACTGAAGACGGGCCGCGTCGTCGTCTCCTATTTCGGCGACGGCGCCAACAATGAAGGCGCTTTCCACGAGGCGCTGAACATGGCCTCCGTCTGGAAGCTACCGGTCATTTTCGTTTGCGAGAACAATGGCTACGGCATGTCGACCTCGACCAGGCGCTCCACCGCCGTGGCCAATGTCGCCGACCGGGCTGCCGCCTACGCAATGCCCGGAGTCATCGTTGACGGTAACAATCTGTCCGATGTCGCCGAAGCCTCTAGCGAGGCTGTCGAGCGCGCACGTCGTGGCGATGGTCCAACCCTCATCGAGTGCAAGACCTATCGCCATCGCGGTCATTCCAAGAGCGACCGCAACCGCTACCGCACCAAGGAGGAGATCGAGGACTGGATCGCCAATCGCGACCCGATCCAGCTTTTCGAGGCGCAGATGCAGGAATATGGCGTCATCGATGCCGCCGGGATTGAAGCGGTCCGCGCCGATGTCGAGCACGAGATCGAAGCTGCCATCGAGTTCGCCAAGGTCAGCCCCGCCCCCGATATCGCAAGCCTGACCCGCGACGTTTATACGGACCTTGCCTGAAATGGATACGACGATCCGCGAACTGAGCTATGCCCAGGCCATTCAGGAAGCCATGGCGATCGCCATGGAAAGAGACGATCGCGTCTTCCTGATGGGCGAGGATATCGGCGTCTATGGCGGCGCTTTCCAGGTGACGGGCGATCTCGTCCATCGTTTCGGCGAGGACCGCGTCATGGATACGCCCATCTCGGAACTTGGGGGGGCTGGTGTCGCCGTCGGTGCCGCGCTGACGGGCATGCGCCCGATCTTTGAATTCCAGTTCTCCGATTTCGCGGCATTGGCCATGGAGCAGATCGTCAACCAGGCTGCCAAGATACGCTATATGCTGGGCGGCGCGGTTTCCGTTCCGCTGGTTATGCGGTTTCCCGCGGGCTCCGGCACGGGCGCTGCGGCACAACACAGCCAGAGCATCGAGGCGTGGCTCGGCCATGTTCCGGGCCTGAAAGTGGTCCAGCCGGCAACACCGCACGACGCCAAGGGCCTGCTGCTCGCCGCCATCGAGGACCCCGACCCCGTCATGATCTTCGAGCACAAGCTGCTCTACAAGATGAAAGGCCCGGTACCGGAAGGGTATTATACGACGCCGATCGGCAAGGCGGAGATCCGCCGCGAGGGCAAGGACGTCACCATCGTCGCAACCGCCATTATGGTCCACAAGGCGCTGGAAGCGGCAGAAACGCTTGCCTCCGAGGGCATTGATGCCGAAGTGATTGACCTCCGCACCGTCCGTCCAATGGACCGCGAGACGATCATCGCCAGCGTCAAGAAGACATCGCGGCTGATCTGCGTCTATGAGGGCGTCAAGACGCTCGGCGTCGGCGCGGAAGTCAGCGCCATGATCGCCGAAAGCGACGCCTTCGATTTCCTCGATGCGCCGATCATACGCCTCGGCGGCGCCGAAACGCCTATTCCCTATAATCCCGAGCTGGAAAAGGCAGCGGTGCCGCAGGTGCCGGATATTCTCAAAAGCGCCCGCGATCTCGTCAACGGAGTGCGCTGAGCGATGCCCGTCGAAGTCATCCTCCCCAAGGTGGACATGGATATGGAGACCGGCCGGATTTCCCGCTGGTACGCCAAGGATGGCGATGCGGTGACCAAGGGCCAACTCCTGTTCGAGATCGAGACCGACAAGGCGGCGATGGAGGTCGATGCGCCCGCCGGCGGCACACTGCGCGACGTCTCCGCTGCCGAAGGCGCGGTTGTCCCGGTTGGTCAGGCGGTGGCGTGGATTTTTGCCGAGAGCGAGGAATATACCCCAACCGGCAGGCCGGACGCTGCGCCTCGAGATCCCCAGGAAGCGCCGTTGGCGACTGCCGTTAAACCCGGACCTGCCCCGGCTTCTGTCCCGGCAGTTGAAAAGCCCACAGGCTCAGAGACGGACAGCAGCATGGGCACCCGTGCCACGCCGCTTGCCCGCCGCCTTGCGACGGAGGCAGGGCTCGAATTATCGGGAATTGCCGGTAGTGGGCCCAAAGGGCGCATCACCCGCAAAGATGTCGAAGCAAGCATTGCCGTGGCCTCTCCGGCCGTGCAATCCGGCGAGCCAGCGGCTCCGGCAACGGGTGCGCCTCTCCATGCGGTATGGCTGCGCCAGGGCAGCGGCGCGGCTCAAGCCTTACCGGTCGTGCTCATTCACGGCTTTGGTGGGGATCTGAACAGCTGGCGCCCGCTCTTTGCCGGCGTGCAGGTCGATAGCCCCGTTCTGGCGATAGACCTCCCCGGCCATGGCGGTTCGACGCGCCATGTTCCGGAAAGCCTCGATGCCATTGCCGAGGAGGTCGAGCGCACGCTGGAAGCGCATCGGATCGGCTCCTTCGTGCTCGTCGGCCATTCCTTCGGCGGCGCCGTGGCTGCAACGCTTGCCGCGCGGGGCAATGCCGATATCCGCGCGCTTGCGCTGATCGCCCCTGCGGGCCTGGGGCCGGAGATCAACAGCGCCTTTCTCGAAGGCTTCGTCAGGGCGAGAAGCGAGGCGAGCCTCATGCCGTGGCTGAGACAGCTTGTCGTCGATGAAAGCCTGCTCACCAGACCCTTCGTCAACGCCACCGTTGCCCAGAGCGCCGATGAGGCACTGCGTGCCGCACAGACGACGATCATCGACAGCTATTTTGCCGATGGCACGCAGACCTTCGACATCCGCCCGGCTCTCGCCTCCCTGCGTCTCCCGGTACGGCTGATCTTCGGCGCGGGCGACCGCATCATTCCAGCAGCCCAAAGCGCGGGACTTCCCGGCGAAATCGCGATCCACATCTTTGCCGCCACCGGCCACATGCCGCAGCTCGAACGCCGCGAGCAGGTCCTGAAGATCATCCAGGAAATCGCCCGCGCAGCCGTGTGAATTCCAACCCTTCCCCCCGAGAGACTGGCCCCGCCTCAGCGCGGGGCTTTTTTTAACCCAGCGCCACACGCCCTCGTCTTTCGAGGGTGAGGCCCATCAGCAAAAAGGCGGCCCCATGGAGACCGCCTTTCATAACTGGAAGGTTGCGAAACCTCTTAGTGATCCAGCGCCTTGACGATATTCTCCACCATCTTCTTGGCGTCGGCAAAAAGCATCATCGTATTGTCGCGGAAGAACAGTTCGTTCTCCACGCCGGCATAGCCGGAGCCCATGCCACGCTTGATGAACAGCACCGTGCCGGCCTTGTCCACATCGAGGATGGGCATGCCGAAGATCGGCGATTTCGGATCGGTCTTCGCCGCCGGGTTGGTCACATCGTTCGCGCCGATGACGAATGCCACATCCGCCTGCGCGAATTCCGAGTTGATGTCTTCCAGCTCGAACACCTCATCATAGGGCACATTGGCTTCGGCCAGGAGCACGTTCATATGCCCGGGCATGCGGCCTGCCACCGGATGGATGGCGTATTTGACCTCGACGCCTTCCGCCTTGAGCTTGTCGGCCATCTCGCGCAGCGCGTGCTGTGCCTGCGCCACCGCCATGCCGTAGCCGGGCACGATGATGACCTTGGAGGCATTCTTCATGATGAAGGCCGCATCCTCGGCGGAGCCCTGCTTGACCGGACGCTGCTCGACCTCAGCCCCGGCCGGACCGGCGGTCTCGCCGCCGAAGCCGCCGAGAATAACCGAAATGAACGAACGGTTCATGCCTTTGCACATGATGTAGGACAGTATCGCGCCCGACGAGCCGACCAGCGCGCCGGTAATGATCAGCGCCAGATTGCCCAGCGTGAAGCCGATGCCCGCCGCTGCCCAGCCCGAATAGGAGTTGAGCATGGAGACGACGACAGGCATGTCCGCGCCGCCGATCGGCACGATGATCAAGCCGCCCAGCACCAGCGACAGGATGACGATCAGCCAGAACACCGTATGGCTTTCGGTATTCACCAGAATGGCGACCAGCACGACGATGGCAATGGCCAGCGCCGCATTGATGATGTGCCGGCCGGGCAGGATGATCGGCTTACCGGACATGCGACCGTCCAGCTTGAGGAAAGCGATGATCGACCCGGTGAAGGTGATCGCGCCGATGGCGACACCGAGCGACATTTCGATCAAAGCCTGGCCATGGATCGAGCCGATTTCGCCGATGCCGAAGGAGTGAGGCGTATAAAGCGCCGCCGCTGCCACCAGAACGGCGGCAAGGCCGATCAGCGAATGGAAGGCGGCGATCAACTGCGGCATCGCCGTCATGGCGATGCTTCTGGCGATATAGGCGCCAATGCCGCCGCCGATCGCGATGCCGAGCACGATCAGCGAAAGGCCGCCGAAGCTTGGCCGGGCCAGCGCCAGCGTTGTGATGATGGAGATGCCCATGCCGATCATGCCGTAGAGATTACCCTGACGGCTGGTGGTGGGATGCGAAAGCCCGCGCAGTGCCAAAATGAAAAGCACGCCGGAAACGAGATAAAGGAAGGCTGCGAGATCGACGCCCATGGTTCAGCCCCTCACTTTTCTTTTTTCTTGTACATGGCGAGCATGCGCTGGGTGACGAGGAAGCCGCCGAAAATGTTCACGCTGGCGAGCACCAGCGCGATGAATCCGAAACCGGTCGCCATGCCACTTGCCGAGAGGCCCACCGCCAGAAGCGCGCCCACCACGATGACCGACGAAATGGCGTTGGTGACCGCCATCAGCGGCGTGTGCAATGCCGGCGTCACCGACCAGACGACGTAATAACCGACGAAGATCGACAGGATGAAGATCGCAAAGCGGAAGACGAAAGGATCGACCGCGCCACCCGTCGCCGCGTGCGCCATGGCACCAGCCGCATCGGCAACGCTGGGGGCGCTTTCCGCCGCCTGGCGCACGGCTTCGACAGCCTGGTTGAGCCCGTCGAGGGCTTTATCGAGTGCCGTATCGGCCATTATGCCTCTCCTCCCGTCTTGGATGCGGCAGGTTTCCTGCCCTTCGTGGGCGCCTTGTTCGTGGGCGTTTTGGCTGCTTCAGCCGCCGATGCCCCCGGCGCAGCCTTTGCCCTGGCTTTAGGCGCTGCAGGCGTTTTCACAGCCGGCGTGATTGGCTTCGCATCCGTCGCAACTCCGGCAAAAGCCGGATGCACGATCGCACCGTCGCGGGTAAGCAACGTCGCCTTGACCAGCTCGTCGTCGAAATTGATTTTCAGCGTCTTGCTTTCCTTGTCGACCATTGTCTCGATGAAGGCGAGGAGATTGCGGGCATAGAGCTGCGATGCCGTTGCCGCGATGCGACCCGGCACGTTCAGATGACCCACGATCTTGACGCCGCCAATCTCCACCACCTTGCCCGGTTGCGCACCCTCGACATTGCCGCCGCGCTCGACAGCAAGATCAACCACGATGGAACCCGGACGCATCGACGCCAGCATTTCCTTCGAAACCAGGCGAGGCGCCGGACGACCGGGAATAAGCGCGGTGGTGATGACGATGTCCTGCTTGGCGATATGGTCGGCGACGAGCGCCGCCTGCTTCGCCTGATATTCCTTGGACATTTCCTTGGCGTAGCCGCCTGCCGTTTCTGCCGCCTTGAACTCGTCGTCCTCAACGGCAACGAATTTTGCACCGAGCGAGGCGACCTGTTCCTTCGCGGCCGGACGAACGTCGGTCGCTGTCACCACCGCGCCGAGACGCCGCGCCGTTGCAATCGCCTGGAGACCTGCCACACCGGCGCCCATGACGAACACCTTTGCCGCGGGCACAGTACCGGCGGCCGTCATCATCATCGGCATCGCGCGGTCATATTCCGCAGCCGCGTCGATCACCGCCTGATAGCCGGAGAGGTTTGCCTGGCTCGACAGGACGTCCATCACCTGCGCGCGCGTGATGCGCGGCATGAACTCCATCGTGAAAGCTGAAATGCCCGCAGAAGCAAGTTCCCGCACTTCCGCTTCATGGCCGTAGGGATCCAGCATGGCGACGAGCACCGCGCCTTTTCTATACCCCTTGAGTTCGACTGTGGAAGGACGGCGAACCCTGAGGATCACGTCGGCCGATTTGGCGTCCCCGGGAGTGCCGATCTTTGCCCCGGCCGTCTCGAACGCGTCGTCCGGAATCCGCGAGAGCGTCCCCGCGCCTTTTTCCACGGCAACGGAAAAGCCAAGACCAACGAGTTTCTTCACCGTTTCCGGCGAAGCCGCGACGCGCGGCTCAGTTGGATCCGTTTCCCTGGGAATGAATATCGTTTGAGCCAAGCCGTCCCTCCTCTCGCCGGCCTCTCGCCGGTTGACGCCTCCCCGAAAATCCGGGCGGCGGATATGGTTATGCTATGAGCAAATCCGGGGGAAGTGGGACCCGGGAAAATTAGGAACCGTTTTTCCTTGGAAAAGGAGAACTGCTTTCCGTCCGGACCTGCCTCAAGGCAAAATGAGAGCGGTTCTCGCCTCATGAGGCGAGAACCGCATCAAGAATCGCAGCACTAAAGCAGGAACCAGGCCGCGGCGCAGATCAGGATGAAGAGGACAGTCGCGGAGAAGAAACCGCCGACGAAAAAGCCGAATGCCATCGCAATGAGGACGGCGACGACCGCTACCGAGCCCCATTTGGCAACTCCCAGGAAGCCATTATAGGTCTTTTCGTGTTCGGCGTAATCCATGGGCGCGCCCAGTTCCGCCGGTGCTGTGTTGTGATGTTCAGCCATATGTTCAACCCCTTCAGAAATGCTGAGGTCCCAATAGCGAAAAGGCCGCGCGAACGCAATGCGGCGGGTGATCGCGCCCTGTTCCTGTCAAAGGCTCAGGAGAACAGGTGCGGAAACAGACCGACGAGCCCGATGAAGATTAGATAGAACGCGACGATGTAGTTGAGGAAACGCGGCATGACCAGAATGATGATGCCGGCGATGAGCGCGACGAGCGGGGTGATTTGCGGAACCATGCTTCTCTCCGAGTTTGGTTGCGGCGACTCAAGCGCCCAGACCTGTATACTTTGCCGTAGGAAGAATTGTTAGAGGTACGACCCCTTCCCTCGAACTCATGAACATGTTCCGGCGTTCGTGTAACTGCGACTTGAAGAACGGATAGCGCACGGCAACCGCATCGCGGATCGCCCGTATCGGCGCACCGCTCAGGCCCACGGGAATGCCATATCCCTCATGCTCCCGCGCCTCCGCCATCATCTGCGAACCGAAAATCCGCTTGTAGAACGCCGCATGCTCGGGCTTCACGGCCGCAAGACAGTAATCGGCGGAGAAAAATTCCGAGGCCATGGCCGCGATGCGCAACGTCAGATACGGGATCGCCGGAAATTCGCTGAGGACGGCGGGCTCGGCAGCAAAGCGTGTCGGATCGACGAAGCTCATCCCCTGATCGAGCATCGGCCCCAGAATATCGGGAAAAAGCTTGTAGCTCGTGCCCTTGCGATGATCCGGGGTGATATGGTGTATGCGTAACGTACTGACCAGTTGCTGATCGATGTACATGCCATAGACATAGGCATGGCTATCACGGTCCAGTTCGTCGATGATGGCGCCGTCGAAATCATCGTTCATAACATTGCGCGTCATGTAGGACCGATAGCGCAGCCGCCCGATCTCCTCGAAATCCTCAGGGCTTAGGATGCGGCGATATTCGATCCGATCCAGAAAGCCCAGAAGCTGCCGTGCAAAATTTGAGATTGGCGGATTAACCGCCGAAATAGCTGATGCGTTCATTGTCCACCCGAGCCCCACCGCGGACCAAATTCAGTGGCGAGGATAAGCAGCTTTTCCCCGCTGTAAAGAGTTGCGGACAATTTGAATTTAACTTTAGCATTCGCTTGAAGATAGGGAAAAAGCGACGCTGCAAAAGCATATCCCAACTAATAGGGATAGATATTACATGGCGGTGGGCAACATGGCCCTGTTGGCCTCCGGCAAGGGAAAGCTTCTGTCGATGAGCGTCGAGATGGCATTTGCCGGAAGCGGCGCACCGAGAAGATACCCCTGAACAAGGTCTGCGCCGACAGCACCCCGGATGAGGGCAAGCTGCTCCTGCGTTTCAACGCCTTCCACCGTTACCCCGAGGCCCATTTCGTGCGAAATCTGGGTCACGCCGCGCAACAGCATCAGCGAGCGCCGGTCGGTCGTGATATCTCGGACAAAGGAGCGGTCAACCTTGACCTTGGTGAGCGGCAGCGTGTTGAGATAGCTGAGGCTGGAATAACCGGTTCCAAAATCGTCTAGCGCCACGTTGATGCCGGCATTCTTGAGCTGCTGCAACACATTGCAGGTTTTGTTGCGATCGCTGATGATCGCACTTTCCGTCACCTCGACTTCGAGAAGATTGATTGGGAGGCCTGAATTTCGCAAGGCGGCTGCGATGATGTGGGTGATTTCGCTGTTCTTCAAGTCTATAGCCGAAAGATTGACCGATACGCCGATGCGGTCGCCCCAGTCCCTGCAATCTGCGCAGGCCTTTTCCAGCATGAACCGGGTGATCTCTGTGATGATGCCCATTTCCTCGGCCAGCGGAATGTAATCGGCTGGCGAGATGGGGCCAAGCTCCGGGTGATCCCAGCGGGAAAGCGCCTCGCAGGAGACGATGCGCAACGATTGAGTGCTGACGATCGGCTGATAGACCACCTTCAGCGAGCCGCTGGCGATGGCGCTGCGCAAATCATTCTTCAGGCGTTGCCGGCTGCGATATCGGATATCCATCGCTTCCTCGAACAATGCCCAGCTGCGGTGTTCACTACCCTTTGCTTCATAGAGCGCCAGATCGGCCTTGATGTGCAGGCCCTGCAGGTCGAAGAAGCGCGGGGATGGAGCAAGCGCCAGGCCGGCTTTCACATCGACCTGCACACTATGGTCCGACAATTGGTAAACGCCCGATACGGTTTCCAGCAGATGGTTCATCACCGCCTCTATATCGGCTTCCGATCCGGCGTTGGGCACAAAGATCACGAACTCGTCCCCGCCAAAGCGCGATGGGATGAAGCGCACAGGATCCATCTCTCCGAGGCGCTCCGCCAGTTTCTGCAGCAACTGGTCGCCGACATGGTGGCCAAGCGTGTCGTTGACATGCTTGAAGTCGTTGATGTCGAGCACGACCAGGCCCAAACGCTTGCCGTGCGCCTTACGTGAAAGCAGGGATTTCACCAGAGATTCGAAATGCATCCGGTTCGGCAGACCGGTAAGGCCGTCATAGAGGGCCATATGCTGGATCTGCGCTTCGGCTTCGATGCGCTGGGTGACATCTTCGAAAATCAGCACCGCCCCCTCGTCACGGCGCTGATTGCAGCTGAATTCGATATAGCGTCCATCGGAGAACTGGAACAGGTCGCGCTCGCGTCGTCCGGTCAGGAGATTGTCGATCAGCGCCCGGATATTATCCAGTTTGGAACGCGGGAAGAGTCCATGCAGCGAGCAGTATCGCAATACCGTTTGAAGCGAGCGGCCCGTGAGATCGGTATCGGGCGATATCTGCAGAAGCGAGATCGCCTTGTTGTTGACGACCACGAGTTTTCCGTTGCCATCGAACATGATCAGTCCCTGCGGCATATTGTTGAGCGCCGCATCAAAGCGTCCTGCCACCACCGCCAGTTCGCGCCGCCCTATGACCGCCGCAAACAGGAACTCGCGTAGCCCGTTGGCCATCTGGATATTGCTCAGAAAATAGGGAATGAGCAGGAAGCCGATGATCATATGAAACATGCTGCCCGCCAGCACGAAACCGGCGAGAACAGGAATGAGGCTGCAGGCCGACATGACCACGACGGCCAGCCGCGATGCATAGTTGCGCCCCACGATCGAAACGACCGACGCCAGAAGGATCGAAAGGCTCGCTAGCTCGGCGAATGAATCCTTGACGATGTAAGTGCTGAAAAAGCACAACACGCCCAACAGGGTGCACACCGCCGACGCGCCGAGAAGATACCGAAATTCCCATTTGTTGAGCTGTTCATGCGTCGGATTGGCAAGCAATGCCCGATCGAACAGACTCATGTCGTAAATACGGGCCAAGGCTATCGCCGTGAATATGCCGGCAAAAACGACGAATGAGATATTGCCCGTCTTGAAATAGATAACCGCACACGCAATCACATGGGCGAGCATGCCGAACCAGAGCGTTGCGCGGTTCCCGTAGAGGGAACGCACAAAGGAGAGACGGATATCCGGTGGAATGTCTGTTTTTAGGCTCCAAGCCATATTCGATATGCGTCCCTTTCCGCAGGAACATTATTACAGCAATGACTTAATAATATGTTTCCTGAAAATAAACCATAAGTTGTATACGGCCGTTTCAAGAACTGAAATACATATTTACGCGGTCATCCGCGTTTCCAACAATAGTTTATCGCAACCTGCAGTCTCAGTTCAATTCCCGGCCCCTCGAAAACTCTTGAGGCCGCAACGCAGTCAATGGGACCCGCAAAGGACACTCTAACCCTTTAAACGCCGCTTAAATTACCCTTGAAACGATTCCGCTTTAAGGAATATGCAGTAAAATATAAAAAAACCGCCAGCTTTTTTCCCAGCGTCATAGCTATTAAATTAATAGCCAAACACGACAACAAATACAATACGCCATATATCCCCCCGCTGATCTCCCGATCAACTTGATGTTTTGGCCGGCTATGCGTTATTCCGCCGCCATGGCAGTCGGTGGAGTTTCTTTTCCGGCCTTCTCCAGAAAATCCTCCCGAATCCGCATGGCTGTTTCCACGGCCTTCTGCTTGATATGCCCAAAGCCACGAATGGCTGAGGGATAAGCCGCGAACTTGCTGATCTCATCGGGATCGCGCTGGCCGAGCCATCCCTTGATCGTTGCAAGGTCCGCCTCATATTGCGCCAGCAATGCAATTTCCATTTTCCGCTCTGCGAGATAGCTGAATGGATCAAACGCTGTGCCCCTCAACCGTCTCAGCCGTGCCAGTAGCTGAAAGCCCCGCATCATGTAGGGGCCGTAACGCGATTTGACCGGCTCGCCCCGCGTATTTTTCCCCGCCAGCAACGGCGGCGCCAGATGGAATTCCAGCCTGTCGAAGCTCTCGAACTCCCGCGAAAGCTGCTTCGCGAAAGAACCGTCGGTATAAAGCCGCGCCACCTCATATTCATCCTTGATCGCCATCAGCTTGAACAGATTACGCGCGACGGTTTCGGCCAGAATGGTCGAGCCCGGCTTGGCCGCCGTCTCGTATCGCCGCACATCCTCCACCTGATCGAGATAGCGTTGCGCGTAAGCCGCATCCTGATAATCGGTCAGGAAGGCCGCGCGCCGCCCGATGATATCATCGAGCGTTTGCGCTACAGGTTGGCCTTCCCCGCCCTTTACCTGATCAATCAGCCTCTGAACGTTCAGTGGATCATGCGCCGCGCGCCTGCCCCAGCGGAATGCCGCAATGTTCATTTCGACGGCTTGCCCGTTCATGCGGATTGCCTCCTCGACCGCATCGGGGGAGACCGGCAGACCACCGTCCTGGCACGCGAAGCCCAGCATGAACATGTTCGCGCCGATGGCATTGCCGAACAATGCATTGGCTGCCTTGGTCGCATCGAAGAAATGGGCTTTGTCATCGCCCGCCGCATCGCGAATCGCCCGCTTCAGCCGCTCGATGGGCAATGAAAAGTCGGCATTCTGGGTAAACTCGCCGGGCATGATCTCGGCGGTGTTGACGACAAAGATCGTTTCCCCTCGCCGCACGCTCGCCAAAACCTTCTTCGCCCCAGACACCACGAGATCGCATCCGAGAATGAGGTCGGCCTTGCCGGCCGAAACCCTGATCGAATGTATGTCTTGTGGCGATTTGGCGATACGGACATGGCTGAAAACGGAGCCGCCCTTCTGGGCGAGACCGGCCATGTCGATCATACCGCAGCCCTTGCCTTCCAGATGCGCGGCCATGCCGAGAACCGCGCCCACGGTCACGACGCCCGTGCCGCCGACACCGTCGATGATCGCCGCCCAGCCATGGCTGAGATCCGCCACTCTGGCCGGCGGCACGCCTTCGAGCGGGTCGGCATCGCCGACGCTGCCCTTCGCCTTGCGCAATTTTCCCCCGTGCACCGTGACGAAGGACGGGCAGAAGCCGTTGACGCAGGAGAAATCCTTGTTGCAGCCCGATTGGTCGATACGGCGCTTGCGGCCGAATTCGGTCTCAACCGGCTGGATGGAGACGCAATTGGATTTCACCCCGCAATCGCCGCAGCCCTCGCAAACAAGCTCGTTGATGATGACGCGCTTGTCGGGATCGGGATAAGTGCCCCGCTTGCGGCGCCGGCGCTTTTCCGCCGCGCAGGTCTGGTCATAAAGTAGTACCGAAACGCCCTTCACCTCGCGCAGTTCCCGCTGCACCGCATCGAGATCGTCGCGATGATGAATGGTGATGCCTTCGGGAAACACCTGCGCCGGGGTATATTTGCCGGGTTCGTCGGTGACGAGTGCGATCCGCTCGACACCTTCGGCCCGCACCTGGCGGGCAATCATATCCACTGTCAGCCCGCCCTCATGCGGCTGCCCGCCGGTCATGGCGACCGCGTCATTGTAAAGGATTTTATAGGTGATATTCGTACCGGCCGCGAGCGCGAAACGAAGCGCCAGGATACCGGAATGATTGTAGGTGCCGTCGCCGAGATTCTGGAAAACATGCTGACGTTTCGAGAACGGCGCCTCGCCAACCCAGTTGGCGCCCTCGCCGCCCATAGCGGTAAAGCCGACGGTTTGCCGGTCCATCCACAGCGCCATGATATGGCAGCCGATGCCGCCTGATGCACGTGACCCCTCAGGCACGACCGTCGAGGAGTTGTGGGGACAGCCCGAGCAATAGAAGGGCGTTCGCCCCGCAATGTCCTTGGTGTCGGCCAGCATTGCCTGAAACTGCCGCAACCGTGAGATTCGGGCTGCAATCTCCTCGGAATAACCTATTACCTTGAGGATGCGCTCGCCCACCACGATGGCGATATCGTTGGGATCGAGCGCACCTTTCACCGGGAAAAGCCAATCGCCACGCTCGTCCTTCTTGCCGACCACCGTCGGCTGCATCGCGGTGCCATACAGATCCTCGCGCACCTGCACCTCGATCAGAGAACGCTTCTCCTCGACCACGATGATGGTATCGAGCCCTTGGGCGAAATCCTTGATGTGTTCGAGATCGAGCGGCCATGGGCACGCCACCTTGAAAAGCCGGATGCCCAGTTGCTGCGCGCGCTGCTCGTCGATGCCCAGATCATCCAGCGCCTGGCGCACGTCGAGATAGCTCTTGCCGACCGTGATGATGCCGAGCTTGGCCTTGCGTCCGCCGCTGTAAATGATGCGGTTCAGCCTGTTGGCGCGCACGAAGGCCGCAGCGGCGCCGCGTTTGTATTCATGCAGCCGCGCTTCCTGCGCCAGGAAATCGAGTTCGTTGCGGATATTGAGACCGCCGGACGGCATCTCGAACTCCGGCAGGACAATGTTGATGCGTTCGAGCGAGGCATCGACGGAAGCCGTCGATTCGATATTATCCTTCACACATTTGAACGCAGTCCACGTCCCCGCGAACCGAGACAACGCGATACCGTATAGCCCGTAGTCGATGATCTCCTGAACACCTGCCGGATTGAGGATCGGGATCATCGTATCGACGAAGAGGAATTCCGTCTGGTGGGCGTTGGTGGAGGATTCGGCGGTATGATCGTCGCCCATCAGGGCGAGGACACCCCCATATTTGGCCGACCCCGCGAGATTAGCGTGGCGGAACACGTCGCCCGAGCGATCGACGCCCGGTCCCTTGCCATACCAGACGGAGAACACCCCGTCATATCGCCCCTCACCCATGACATTGGCTTGCTGCGTGCCCCAACAGGCGGTGGCGGCCAGTTCCTCATTCAGTCCCGGCTGGAACAGGATGTTGGCTTGTTCCAATTGTGGCCGCGCCTTCCAGAACTGCTGGTCGAGGCCGCCCAGCGGCGAACCGCGATAGCCGGAAACGAAACCTGCCGTATTCAACCCGGCGAGACGATCGCGTTCGCGCTGCATCAGCAGCATGCGGATCACCGCCTGCGGGCCGGAAGCGAAAATGCGCTCCCGCGTCAGGTCGTATTTGTCGTCCAGCGTTATATCGTGCATGGTCATCGGCGTTCCTCCATGCCCAACACCGGAGCCCTGCGCGCCGGTTCAGGCAGCCGCCGGCGGCACCACCTGATAGTGCTCGTGCCGCCATCCATACTATCAATGTTGGTGTGCCCGGCCTCTGCGTCAAACAAATTCGTTTGTGCATCGCAATAGCGAAAGAAGCGCTATTTTCCCGGGCTTTTCACAGTCGGTTTGCGTCTTCGCAGGCCCCTTAAACGCAACAGCGTTACGCAGACGTTTTCGCCCGGTTTTCAGCGATTCGAAAATCAGCCCTGGAGACTGTGCCCGCCATCGACGGTGATGATCGTCCCGGTCATGTAACGGCTGGCATCCGATGCCAGCAGCAACACCGCACCGTCGAGATCCTGCGCCCCGCCGAGCCTGCGCATCGGGTTGCGTCCCTTGAGAAAGCCACTGGCCGGCCCTTCAAGCACCGTCTCGTTGATCCGGGTCGGAAACCAGCCCGGCGCGATGGCGTTGACGCGAATGTCGTGGCACGCCCATTCGAGCGCCAGTGCCCGCGTCATCTGCGAGACGGCTGCCTTGGACATCGAGTAGGCCGCAGCCCCCTTCAATGGCCTTTCAGCGAGAATGCTCGTCGAATTGATGATCGCCCCGCCTTTGCCCGCCGCGATCAGCCGCCTGGCGGCTTCCTGCGCCACGCTGAATGCGCCGGCGACATTGACCTCGAAGACATGTTCCAGCATCTCGCGGGTCGTATCGAGCGCCCGCGCCATCTGCGCCACGCCGGCATTGTTGAAGATGACCGTCACCATGCCGAGCCGCGCTTCGGCTTCGTCGAAGGCGCGCTCCACCTCATCCCCACGCGTCACATCGGCCAGTATGTCGATGACCTCGCCGCAGCCCGCTCGGCCGTGGCGCTCGGGCGCCGGGGTGCGCGAAATCGAGATGATATTGGCGCCGTGGCTGGAAAGCACATCGACCATCCTCAATCCAAGACCAGAAGAACCGCCCGTAACCGCAATGGTTTTCCCGACTACGGAAAAAAGTGCTTCATCGGTCATGAACGGTCACACGCCTGAAATTTCGAGGATTGACTGAAGGTTTCGCGAATCCTTTCTTAGAGGCTGCAATGTATCGTGACAACCGCAAGACATCGCACCTCCCTGATCATGCAGTGATATTTCAAAAGCTCCTCCGAACAACTCCCTCCGGCGCCTCCCTGGCCCGCAGAACGCCGGAACCGCATCGATATAGTTCCCATGATGCGGCGCAGCCGGCGGGGGTTCTGTTGCCGATTAGGGCCGCAATACGCAACAAGACGCAACAAAATCGCTTCGATCTAAAGTGTTATTGCCTGGAAGGTTGAAGGTGGAGGCCTTGACTGTTATCGAAGCATCAACGGATCGGCGTGACGTTCGCGGCCGAGCGGGTGACGGAAGATCATCCGGTTGGCCAAGCCTATAAGGGAAACGCCGCCTATCCGTCCGGTACAGTGCTTGGGAGGACATCCATGACATTTCTGCTCGGCCTGTCCAGGCTGATCGACCGCGTCAACGAATTCATCGGCAAAAAAATTGCCTGGCTGATTTTCCTGGCCGTCGTCGTGAGCGCCACCAACGCGGTGGTCCGCAAGGCGTTCAATGTATCCTCCAACGCCTGGCTGGAGTTGCAATGGTATCTGTTCGGTGCAGCCTTCATGCTTGCCGCCGCCTATACGCTGCAGCAGAACGAGCACATCCGCATTGATATTATCTATGGCGGCCTCAAGCGCCGCACTCAGCACTGGATCGACCTTCTCGGCCATATCTTCTTCCTGATGCCCTTCGTTATCCTGATGATCGCCTATTTCATCCCTTATGTCGGCTTGTCCTATCGCAGCGGCGAGATGTCCTCCAGTGCCGGCGGCCTGGTCCTCTGGCCGGCAAAATCCCTGCTTCTCATCGGCTTCGTGCTGCTGGGGCTCCAGGGCATTTCCGAAATCATCAAGAAGGTCGCAATCATGCGCGGCATCATCGACGACCCCACTCCGCATCTGACGAAGGAAGAGCTCGCCGCCCAGGAAGTCGCGCTTGCGGAGAAACACGATGATTGAGTTCATTGCGCAGAACCTCGCGCCGATCATGTTCGCCTTTCTGGTGATCTTTCTTCTGATCGGCTATCCCGTCGCCTTCGCGCTCGCCGCCAACGGGCTGCTCTTTTTCTTGATCGGCGTCGAACTCGCCCCGTTTTCAAACGGCTCGATTACGCTGTCATGGCCGCTGCTCTACGCCTTGCCTGAGCGGTTCTGGGGAACGATGTCCAATGACACGCTATTGGCCATTCCCTTCTTCACCTTCATGGGCATTATCCTCGAACGCTCCGGCATGGCAGAGGATCTGCTCGACACCGTGGGGCAATTGTTCGGCCCTGTCCGCGGCGGGCTCGCCTATGCGGTGATCATCGTCGGCGCACTTTTGGCCGCCACGACGGGCGTCGTCGCCGCCTCGGTCATCGCCATGGGACTGATCTCGCTGCCGATCATGCTGCGCTACGGCTATGACCGGCGCGTGGCCACCGGGGTCATCGCCGCATCGGGCACGTTGGCCCAGATCATACCGCCCTCGCTCGTGCTGATCATCCTGGCCGACCAGCTCGGTCGTTCGGTCGGTGACATGTATCGCGGCGCGCTCATCCCGGGCATGGTGCTCACCGGGCTCTATCTCGGCTATGTACTTCTGATGTCGGTGTTCTTTCGCAAATCGATGCCCGCCCTGCCAAAGGAGGCGCGCACGCTCGGAACAGGCATCACATCGCTTCTGGCGGCGTTCGCCGTGACAGGCGCAATCATCTACGCCGCCTATGCCCTGCTCACCGCGCGCGATATCGCCAATGCCGGTGTCTGGGCCGCGACCATCGGCATCGCAGCCATTTATGTGGCCACGCTGATCGACAGGAAGGCGGGACTTAATCTGATGTCGCGGCTTGCGCAGCAGGTGATTATCGTGCTGATCCCGCCGCTGGCGCTGATCTTCCTCGTTCTCGGCACGATCTTCCTCGGCATCGCCACACCGACCGAGGGCGGCGCCATGGGTGCGGTGGGCGCGCTGTTGATGGCCGCATCGAAGGGCCGTCTCAACATGACCGTCATGAACCAGGCGCTGGCCTCGACGACCAGGCTTTCCGCCTTCGTTATGTTCATTCTGCTCGGCGCACGCGTCTTTTCGCTGACGTTCTACGGCGTCAACGGCCATCTCTGGGTCGAGCATCTCCTTATATCGCTGCCTGGCGGCGAAGTTGGTTTCCTCATTGCGGTCAACATTCTCGTCTTCATCCTGGCGTTCTTCCTCGACTTCTTCGAGCTCGCCTTCATCATCGTGCCGCTTCTGGCGCCGGTGGCTGACAAGCTGGGCATCGATCTCATCTGGTTCGGCGTGTTGCTCGGCATCAATATGCAGACGAGTTTCATGCACCCGCCCTTCGGGTTCGCCCTGTTCTATCTCAGGTCGGTTGCGGCCAGGGTACCCTATCTGGACAAGATCACCGGCAAGCGGATCGAGCCGGTCAAGACAAGCCAGATTTATTGGGGAGCCGTGCCCTTCGTCGTCATTCAGATCATCATGGTCACGCTTACCATCATGTTTCCGCAGATGGTCATGCATTACAAGGGCCCGGTGATAGATCCGAATTCGATCGAGCTTCAGATGCCGGAAATGCCCAGCCTCGACGGAGGTGGGCTTGGCCTGCCGCCCCTCGGCGCGCCCGATGCTCAGCCGTCCGATCCGTTGCAACCTGCCACTCCCGCACAGCCGGATTTGAACCAGCCACCGCAGTTCGATTAAAATAGGTATAAAAAAAGCCCCGATGCGAAACCACATCGGGGCTTTTTTTATCCAAATCACGCAAATCATCATAAGCAATGATGAACCGAACCAAGCAGGTGACGCCTTCTCCGACCGCAGAAGCCGTCTCGATCTCTTGTCCGGCTACAGGCGCTTAGGCGCCAAGCCGATGTGGATCAATGCGCCTTTCATGTAAATAAAGAATAGAGAGACCCCACACTCAACAGAACAGGGATCGCTCTATACAGTTGTATTACCTTAAAGCTTCTTGTTTCTTTGCTGCACCATCATGAATGTATCGAAATTATATTCAGAGATCTGTTCATAGAGGAAATATTGATCTCGGAACGCCTTGATCGAATCCCAGCCCTTCTTGAACTCGGCATTGCTGGCCATGATCTCGTCATAGACCTGATTGGTCGCCTCGAAACAGGCGTTGAGAATCTCCTGGCTGAAGGGACGCAGCTTCGCGCCCGATGCAACCAGCCGCTTGACCGCGGCAGGATTGAGATAATCATATTTCTGCAGCATGTTCGCATCAGTCGCCTGCGCTGCCGTTTTCACCAGCGCCTTGTAGTTCTCCGGCAGCTCGTCATACTTGGCCTTGTTGAACATGAGATGGACGGTCGGGCCGCCTTCCCACCAGCCGGGATAATAGTAATAGGGCGCGACCTTCTGGAAGCCGAGCTTTTCGTCATCATACGGGCCGACCCATTCGGCGGCGTCGATGGTACCCTTCTCAAGCGAGGGATAGATGTCGCCGCCGGCGAGCTGCTGCGGCACGACACCGAGCCTTTCGAGAATCTTGCCGGCAAAGCCGCCGACACGCATCTTCAAGCCCTTCAGATCGGCAACCGTGTTGATCTCCTTGCGGAACCAGCCGCCCATCTGCACACCGGTATTGCCGCCGGGCAAAGCATGCAGCCCCTGTTTGTGAAAGAATTCGTTCATCAGATCGATGCCGCCGCCATGATATTGCCAGGCATTGCGGCCCCGCGCGTTCAGCGAAAACGGAACGTCGGCAGCCAGCGCCCATGTGGGGTCCTTGCCCCAGTAATAATAGGCGACGGTGTGGCAGGCCTCGACCGTACCCGCAGCAGCAGCATCGGCCGCCTGCAGCCCGGGAACGATTTCACCGGCGGCGAAAACCTGGATCTGGAAATTGCCGTCCGTGGCTTCCGAGATATGTTTCGCAAAAACCTCGGCGCCGCCGTAGATCGTGTCGAGCGACTTCGGAAACGACGACGTGCAGCGCCATGTGATTTTCGGACTGGACTGCGCGATGGCCGGTGCAGCCAAAGCTGATGCGGCGGCTGCGCCTGCGCCCATCAAGCCAGCATTCTTTATGAACGAACGACGATCCATAGACTTCCTCCCAATCTTCTTCCCGATATAAACATCAATGCCGGACATGTGCGATGTCATGCCTCCCTCCGGCCATAGCGGCTTACCATACATGCCAATGTTGCGCTGTCCACATTTCACAGCGTTATTTCATACTTTCGTGCTAAACGGCTTCTCTCCGGCGCGCGACGGAGCCCATTGGAAAAAACCGGCTGGCAGCTTAAGTTAAGAACAGGAAAATGGTCTGCCTTCGCAGATTTCGGAAAAGCTGGTCATGTCGAACCCATCAAAACCTCTCATTGCCGTCACATCGGATGTGCGTACCTTCGAAAACTACACCTGGCACGCCGCACCAGAGCAATATCTTATAGCTGCGGTCGAAGGCGCAGCGGTCACGCCGCTGATGGTGCCATGTTTCGGCGATGCGCTCGACCTGGATAACATTCTGGAAGCGGTCGATGGCGTGCTGGTGACCGGATCGAAATCAAATGTGCACCCTTCGCTCTACGGCGTGGAGCCGACCCAAGCGCATGAGCCGTTCGACCCTGCGCGTGATGCAACCTCGCTGCCGCTCATCCGCCGTGCCATTGATCGCGGCGTTCCGCTCCTCGCCATTTGCCGCGGCATTCAGGAACTCAATGTCGCGCTCGGTGGCACGCTGGCTACCGAAATCCAGGATCTAGCCGACCGCCTCGACCATCGCGCGCCACAGTCGGACAGCCAGGCCGAACGCTTCGCCATCCGCCATCCCGTGCGCATAAAGCCGGGCTCGTGCCTTGCATCCATCATGGAAGCAGATAGCGTCCAGGTAAATTCCGTGCATCGCCAGGCAATCGACAAGCCCGCGCCGCGCCTCAAGATCGAGGCGATGGCGGAGGACGGCACCATTGAAGCCGTGTCGGTTGGGGATGCCAAGGGCTTTGCCGTCGGCGTCCAGTGGCACCCGGAATATTGGGTTCGCACCGACAGCCCTTCGCGCAAGATCTTCGCCGCTTTCGGTGACGCGGTGCGCGCGCACAAGATCGCCCGCGGCCTTCTGGCTGCCGCCGAATAGAAGCTAATTCACTGCCTTGTCGCCGACGCCGAGCGCCGACATCGATACCAGCACCTCGCCGGGTTCGATCGACTCATATTGCAGGCCGTCGCCCTCTGCGAACTCTATCACCGCGCGGCCCTGCCGGTCGTGGAAAACGATGCTGCCGTCATCATGGCGCTGCCACACCACCGCTTGCAGGAGTCGGGGATAGACCGCAAGACAATCCGCTTCGACATTGAGCGCGCCGCTTTGACCGGCAGCGCGTTTTTCCGCATGGGCGAGGCAAATTCTTTCCTCACCAGCCGAGGCGAGCACGAACGTTTCTGGGTTGAGCGATGCCCGCTGCGCCTCAAGCGGCGCAATCGACGCGGTTGTCAGGAAATCGATGCCTGTCTCGGCGGCATCCTCGCGTGCAGAAAACAACCCTGATTGAGCAAAGCCGGCACAGAGAAACCCGATGACCAGGCCGCCCAATACAACATTGCGATACACCATTGTTTTTACCCATTCTTGCTATCGCCGCACCAGAAGGAACGGCGCCTTTGCAGGAGATGGTAAACAGACGTGGTAAAGGCTGCGTTAAGAATTGCTCATATACGGCTCTTGACGTTTATCGTCTCCGGAACCGGTGTCAGGGGAGCGCCATCCCGGAACCAGCCTATGAGATTGTCCACCACGAGGTCGGCCATGGCTTGCCGGGTTGCCTGCGAGGCGGAGCCGACATGCGGCAGGAGCGTGGCGTTCGGCAGGTCGATCAGTGCCTGCGGCACATGCGGCTCATCGGCAAAGACATCGAGGCCGGCGGCGGCGATCGTGCCATTGCCGAGCGCCTCGATCAGCGCGTCCTCATCGACGACGCTGCCCCGCCCTATATTGATGAGGACGCCATCGGGTCCAAGCGCCCGCAACACCTCCGCATTGATGGCTTTTTCCGTCCCAGCCCCGCCCGGCGCGATCACGATGAGCGTATCGACGGCCTCAGCTAAAGCCAAAAGACTCGGATAATAATCATAGGCCACGCCATCGGCCTTGTTGCGGTTGTAGTAGGCAATGGGAAGGCCGAACGCTTCAATCCGGCGACCGACGGCCTTGCCGATTCGTCCCAGCCCGAAAATGCCGGCGCGGCGCCCCCGCAGCGACAGCTTTGTCAGCGGATAATTGCCCTGGCTCGCCCATTTTCCGGCCCGCAGCCACGCCTGCGCCTGTGGCAGTTCCCGGACCGTATCGAGCAGCAGGCCGACGGCCGTGTCTGCAACCTCTTCGGTCAGCACATCGGGCGTGTTGGTGACCATGACGCTGGCGGACTCCGCATGAACCGCATCCACCTTGTCGTAGCCGACGCCGAAATTGGCGATGATCTCCAGATTAGGCAGGGCGTCGATGAACGGGCCATCTATTACGGCATTGGCCGCAACGCCGCGTACGCGCGCCGCAAGCTCCGGCGTGACGAGCGCCGGATCGCCCTTGTCCAGCGTCTCGATCCTGAACGCCTTGCCCAAGCGCTCGGCGGCGTGCGGGTGGAGTGGCCCGACCACAAGGACGGTCGTGTCGTGCGTTCCGGTCATGTTTGTTCGATCCCTCGCTGATTTCGCTTTTTGGCTTACCGGTTCTTCGGCTTGGCCGTCGATTGCCGGATGCGCAGCTCCGGCTTGATGAGTTCCTGGCGTGGCGGAGCGCCAACGCCGTTCAACTGGTCGAGCAGCGCGCGCGCCGCCCGCAAGCCCACCTCGCGCTGGCCGTTCCAGACCGTCGTCAGCGCTGGCGTGGCGATCGCCGCTTCCTCGAGATCGTCATATCCGGTAACGGAGATATCCTCGCCCGGCACAAGCCCTGCCCGCGCGATCCCGTTCATCAGTCCGATAGCCGTCAGGTCGTTCCAGCAGACGGCGGCCGTCGGCTTGTCGATCAGCGCGAGGAATTGCGGCGCAACCTCGAAGCCGCCCTGCTTGGTGCGCGGCCCGGGAATGCGCCATTCCGGACTGACGGGCAGCCCGGCCTTTTCCATTGCCATGACATAACCATGGTATCGGTCGCGGCCGGTCGAGGTCTGGTCGGTGCCGCCTATCATGGCGATCCGCGTGTGCCCGAGCGAGATCAGGTGATTGGTGGCAAGTCCGATGCCGTAGGAATCGTCACCGCGAAATACCGGAACGTTGGCATCCTCGACGGTCCGCGCGATCAGCACCACCGGAAGCCCGTTATCCTCGGCAAGCTGGATATCGGCGGCAGGCGTGCCGATCGCCGGCGACATGATCACGCCGTCGGCGCCCAGTTGCAGGAGCGTGTCGATAAAGGTGCGCTGCTTTTCCAGCTGATCGTAGTGGTTCGACAGGATGAAAGTCTGGCGCGACCGGTCGAGCTCCGATTCGATCGACCTCAGGATTTCGGCGAAGAACGGATTCATGATGTCATGCACCACGACACCGACAATGCCCGAGCGCGATGTCCTCAGGCTCGCCGCACGGCGATTGTAGATATAGCCGATGGCGCGAGCATGTTCCTTGATCTTGTCACGGGTCTGGTCAGCCACCAGCGGGCTGTCGCGCAACGCCAGCGAAACTGTCGCGGTAGAAACACCGAGCGCATCCGCTATGGTCGAAAGCTTGATCTTCTGGGCCAAAGCGCCGTCCCGCACCCTTCCTGAACCGATTCAGCAACAAATCGATTGAATTATTATGCGGGTTTTATGCCACCCTGATCGCCGATTGGAAAGGTTTTTTGCTGTTACGAGAACCAGCCTGCCGGATCGCTCCAGATCTTAATCGACAAATTCTTCATCCACCGCCTCGTCGGCAATATCGGATGGCCGGGTGAGTCCCCGCGCCGAGAGATTGACTTCAAGCCGGTTAAGCAATTTCAGAAGCGCCTTGCGCTCTTTCTTGTCGAGCCCGCGCAGGGCGTCCTTTTCCGTCTTGCGTATGGATTTTTCGATCGTCTTGATGATATCGCGGCCGCTCTCCGTGAGGAAGACATGCGACTGCCGCTGGTCCTTCTCGGAAGCCTGTTTGGTGACGAAGCCCTGCGATTGAAGACGGGCTATCGTCTTGGTAACGGTTGGAGGACGCACACCCAGGCGCTGCGCCAAGATACCTGGCGGCAGCCCGTCCTCGTCAGCCAACTGCAACATGATGGCATCCTGCCCGGCGTAGAGCCCATGCTCGAGAAGCCGCGTCGCAAGCGAGGTACGCCCCAGCCTTGCAGCCGATTGCAGCCGGTACAGGAGGACCGGTTTCCGTTCCTTGGTCATGCGAACTCCCTATAGCCGGCTTCCAGAAAATGTGCCTTGGCGATTATAAGCCGGCTTTCCCCTCACGGCAAACATTTCCTCCGGACGATGGCGGCCCGTCCTTGGTCCTTGCCGCCCGATCCACGCTTCGCTACGCTGGCTTAGGAATGTGACAGGAGAATAACATGCGGCTCTGGATACGTGATCCTCTCGCCATCATGGCGCAGTCGGCCCGCGGCGGCATCGTCGTCGAGGATGGCAGGATCACCGAGTTGGTCCCGAGCGGCGGCAGGCCTGAAAATCATGACGGGATCTTCGATGCGAGCCGCCATGTCGTACTTCCCGGTCTCATCAACACGCATCATCATTTCTACCAGACGCTGACCCGCGCCAACCCCGCGGCCATCAACAAGGAGCTTTTTCCCTGGCTGAAGGCGCTCTATCCCATTTGGGCCGGGCTGACGCCGGAAGCACTCCGGCTTGCCACGCGCCTCGCTTTGACAGAGCTGATGATGTCGGGCTGCACCACCGCTTCCGACCATCAATATGTCTTTCCGCGCGGGCTTGAACATGCGCTCGACATCCAGGCGGAGGAAGCGCTTGCGCTGGGCATGCGCATGACGCTCAATCGTGGATCTATGAACCTTTCCATCAAGGATGGCGGCCTGCCGCCTGACAGTGTCGTGCAGGATGCCGACACGATTCTTGCCGATTGCGAGCGCGTGATAGCCAGATATCATGACCAGTCGGAAGGGGCGATGCTTCAGGTAGCGCTTGCCCCCTGCTCACCTTTCTCAGTCACGAAGGAACTGATGGCAGGAACGGCGGAACTCGCCAAGCGCTGCGGCTGCCGGCTGCACACCCACCTCTCAGAAACCAACGATGAAGATGCGTTCTGCCGCGCCACATTCGGCTGCCGTCCCGTCGACTATCTCGAAGATGTCGGCTGGCTCTCGGACAATGTCTGGCTGGCGCATGGCATCCATTTCGACGATGGCGAGATGCAGCGCTTGGGGAACGCCGGCGTCGGCGTCGCCCATTGTCCGGCATCGAACATGCTGCTCGCCTCCGGCCAATGCAGGACGCTGGAGCTGGAAGCTGCCGGTGTCACCGTCGGGCTGGGCGTCGACGGCTCCGCTTCCAACGACAATTCCAACATGATGGAAGGGGTGCGCCAGGCGCTGCTGCTCAACCGGCTGCGCTACGGCGCCGCGGCCGTTACCCATCACGATGTCCTGCGCTGGGCGACGGAAGGCTCGGCCAGTTGCCTCGGGCGCAGCGACATCGGTCGGATCGCCATCGGCATGCAGGCCGATCTCGCGCTCTTCACCCTCGACGAATTGCGCTTTTCCGGCGCGGGCGATCCTCTGGCCGCCCTCGTATTGTGCGGCGCGCATCGTGCCGACCGCGTGATGATCAAGGGCAGATGGACGGTCGAGGACGGAATCCCGGTTGGCATCGACGTGGCCAAGCTTCGCCACGAGCACGGCGCGATTGCGAAGCTCTTTGCGGAGGCTGCGTGAGATGACTGACAGCAAAACCATCGTTGTCCTGCCGCTCGGCGCCCATGAGCAGCATGGGCCGCACCTGCCTTTCGAGACGGATACCATCATCGCCGATGGCATTGCTGCGCAAACCGCGGCTGCCCTGCCCCCCAGCCTCGATGTCCAATTCCTGCCAGCCGAACCGGTCGGTTATTCCATCGAGCACATGGATGTACCAGGCACCATGACGCTGACATTTGCCGAAGCCGTAAACCGCTGGATAGGCATCGGCGAAAACCTCCATGCCGCAGGTGTCAGAAAGTTTGTGCTTTTCAACGCCCATGGCGGCAATTCTCCACTGATGACTGTCGTCGCAACCGAATTGCGCGTCCGCCTCGGCATGCTCGTTGTTACCACGAGCTGGACGCGCTTCGGCCTGCCCGAAGACCTGATCTCACCGGAGGAAAAGGCCCTCGACATCCATGGCGGCTTCATCGAGACATCGGTGATGCTGGCGCTCAGGCCAGATCGGGTCGCCATGGAAAAAGCGCGCAATTTCCCTAATGCACAGAGCGGTTTCGCCAGGGATTTCCGCCATCTCCGCGCTTATGGCCCGCACGCCTTCGGCTGGAAAATACGCGATCTCAACCCGGATGGCGTGGCGGGTAATGCCGCCCGCGCCAGCGCCGCAACAGGCGAAAAGCTGATCGCCCATGCGGTCAAAGGTTTCATAGAACTCCTCGAAGACATCGACCGCTTCGATCCCAGCCGTCTCGCAGCGAATTGATATCAGCGGCGGTAGCATTGCCGCGCGCAATCACTTATATGCTGGCTTCAGCAAATTCATGAGGCACGATAATGAGCCAAGCGCAAGCAACCGCAGCAGCATCCGCCCCCGACGCCTCCAAGCAGGCTGTTCCCCAGATCCCCGTCACCGTCCTGACCGGCTATCTCGGTTCCGGCAAGACGACGCTCCTGAACCGCATCCTGACTGAGAACCATGGCAAGCGCTATGCGGTGATCGTCAATGAATTCGGCGAGATCGGCATCGACAATGATTTGATCGTCGAGTCGGACGAAGAAATCTACGAGATGAACAATGGCTGCATCTGCTGCACGGTGCGCGGCGATTTGATCCGCGTCGTCGAGGGCCTGATGCGCCGCCCCGGCCGTTTCGATGCGATCATCGTGGAAACGACTGGCCTTGCCGATCCGGTGCCCGTCGCCCAGACCTTTTTCATGGATGACGATGTTCGCGCCAAGACCGTGCTGGACGCCGTCGTCACCCTTGTCGATGCCAAGCACCTGCCGCTGCGCCTGAAGGACAGCCGCGAGGCGGAAGACCAGATCGCCTTCGCCGATGTGGTTCTCCTCAACAAGACCGATCTCGTGACGCCAGAGGAATTGGCCGATGTCGAGGCGGCGATCCGCGCCATTAACCCTTATGCGGTCATTTACCGTACAGAGCGGGCCAACATCACGCTCGACAAGGTTCTCGATCGCGGCGCCTTCGATCTGAAGCGCGCGCTGGAAAATGATCCGCATTTTCTCGATCATGATCATCCCGATCATGTCTGCGGGCCCGGCTGCGATCATGATCACCATCATCATGACCATGATCATCATCACCACGATCATGACCATCATGCGCATGATCACCACCATCATCACGACCATGCTTCGCCGATCCATGATGTGACCGTCACTTCCGTGTCGCTGCGCTCGGGCGAAGTCGATCCGGGAAAGTTTTTCCCCTGGATCCAGAAGATCACGCAGGAGCAGGGTCCGAACATCTTGCGCCTCAAGGGCATCATCGCCTTCAAGGACGATGAGGAGCGCTACGTCGTGCAGGGTGTCCATATGATCATCGAGGGCGACCACCAGCGCGCCTGGAAGGACGGCGAAAAGCGTGAGAGCCGCCTCGTCTTCATCGGGCGCGAGCTCGATCACGATGCGCTGAAAGCCGGTTTCGAGAACTGCAAATAAATGCCCACAATTGCCCCGCTTGATCTGACCGGCCATTGCGTTGTCGCGCGCTTTATCTCCGGCATTCCCTTCTATGCGCTTGCCGACGGATCCATTCATCGCCTGGACAATGGCCATAAGGTGACCCAGGCCCATGATGGGCTTCTATGCGCCACGCGCTCCCACGACGGAAAATCGCTGCTGACTGGCGGCGAGGACGGTCGCGTTTGCCGGACCGGGCCAACCGGTGAAGCGGAGGAACTGGCGTCCGTTCCGCGCAAGTGGATGACCGCCATCGCATCGGGGCCGCAGAGCGCCGTCGCTTTCGCTTCGGGACGCAGCGCCTGGGTGCGCGAACAGAATGGCAAGGTCAGGGAGTTCGAGCATCCGCGCAGTGTCGAGGGCGTCGCCTTCGCGCCGAAGGGCATGCGCCTTGCCGTCGCTCGCTATAATGGCGTAACGCTGCATTGGGCGGGGACCGAGAGCAAACCGGTGGAGCTTGAATGGAAGGGCGCGCATGTCGGCGTGATGTTTTCGCCCGATGGCCGCTTCCTCGTCACCACAATGCAGGAAAACGCATTGCATGGCTGGCGGCTCGAAGACAATCGCCATATGCGGATGACCGGCTACCCGTCCAAGGTCAAGGATTGGTCTTGGAGCGCCAAGGGTAAATGGCTCGCAACATCCGGCGCGCCTGCTGCGGTTGTCTGGCCGTTTTCCGGCAAGGATGGCCCCATGGGCAAAGCGCCGATGGAACTGGGCTTCCGCGCCGACGTCATGGTCAGCGCCGTCGCGTGCCATCCCGTGGAGGATATCGTCGCCGTCGGCTATTCCGATGGGATGATTCTGGTTGTCCGCTTTGCCGATCAGAAGGAAGTACTGCTGCGCCGCCCCGGCAAGGGCGCGATCACCTCAATGGACTGGGACGAAACCAACCGCCGTCTCGCCTTCGGTTCGCAAGCCGGCGATTGTGGCGTGGTCGATATCACCGCCTGACCGGATTGCCCGTAACAACAGCTTAGCTCAATCGAAATGGACGGCGGTCGTGTTGGCTCCACACAGCAGGACTGCCACGTGCTCCTCGGGCCTTGGAGCATATTTTCCCGACAAAAGCGCCGCGAAAGCCGTGGCCCCACCCGGCTCCGCTACCACCCGAAGCCTGTCCCAAAGCATCTTCTGGGCGTAACGGATTTCATCGTCGGAAACGAGGACGGGCCGCTCGGCAAATGCCTGCGCGATCGGGTACATGATCTCGCCGACACGCTTCGGCGCAAGCGAGTCCGCGGCAATGCCTTCCGTCGGGGCGTCGACCGGATGCCCGGCCTCGAATGCCCGCCACAGCGTCGGAGAGCCTTCGGGCTCGACGGCGACAACCCTGACGCGTCCGCGAAACCAGGCGGCTATGCCGCCGATGAGCCCGCCGCCGCCAACAGCCACCAGCAAAGTGTCGATATCCGGGATATCCGCCTCGATCTCGCAGCCGATGGTCCCCTGCCCCAGCAATGTCTCCACCTGATCATAGGCATGGACAGCCATGGCGCCCCGTTCCTCCCCGAATTGCAGGCTGGCCGCAAGCGCGTCGGCATAGCGTTCGCCGGCAATCATCAGATCCGCCCCGTAGCTGCGGATACGCTCGACCTTGGCGGGCGAGGTGACGCTCGGCACGAAAATCGTCGCTGGTATGCCAAGCCGCATCGCGGCATAGGCGACCGCCGCACCATGGTTGCCCCCGGAAGCCGCAACCACGCCGGCCTCCGGAACCGGCCTGCTCAACAGATTGGCGAAGGCACCGCGCGCCTTGAACGAGCCCGAATGCTGCAGATATTCGAGCTTGAAATCGACACGGCCGGGCCTAAGGTCGAAATCGGCCATGTTTGCGCGCAGGACCGGCGTGCGGCGGATATGCGGACGGATGAGCCGTTCCGTCTCGCTGATGCGTTCGGGTGAGATCGGCACGTCGGGAAACATGGGCAGCTCCGGATAAGGATTGACAATGACTTTGTTACTTAGCAAAGTAACGAAATGCAAGAGGTCGATCTTATCAAGGCACTGGCCAATGAACGCCGCCTCGCCATCCTCGGATGGCTGAAGGAGCCGCATGTACATTTTCCGCCGCAAATCGATGGCGATCTGGCGGAGGATGGCGTCTGCGCGGTTCTCATTGCTGAAAAACTCGGGATCAGCCAGGCGACGCTCAGCGAGCACATGCGTATTCTCGTCCACGCCGGGCTGGTGCGGCCAAAGCGCATCAAGCAATGGATCTTCTACAAGCGTGACGAGAAGCGGATGGCCGCCCTCACAGCACTCGTTTCCAACCTCTGAATGACAAAGCCATTGCACTAGTTCCTGTTTTGTTCTTAAATCTGGAACATGCAACTGCACCTGCCAAGGAAGCGCCGCAGCCTGTGGAGGCTGTTCATCGCCGGCTCGAACAGACTTTCGGCCGGAAACCGGAAGCGCCGCGGCTTGATCCGGCGAGCCAGTTCATCCACGGCATGCTGAGCGTGCGCACGCGCGACGAGATTTCCCGCGACGTTTTCCAGCGCCTGCGCCGGCGTTTCCCCGACTGGAAAGGCCTGGAGGAGGCATCGTTCGAAGATATATGGACACTGATCGCGGACATCACGCTGGCGGAAAAATATGCGCGCTATATCCCTCGGGCGGTGCAGATCATCATCGCCCTAAGAAGCACTTTCGATCTCGACTTCCTGCATGGCTGGCCCGCCGATTCTGCCCAGCAATGGCTGGAACGCCTGCCCGGCGTCGGGGTGAAGATTGCCGCCTCCACCCTCAATTTCAGCACGCTGCAAAAGCGCATCCTCGTCATAGACACGCACCATCTTCGCATCGCCAGAAGGCTGAAGCTCGTCGGCCCACTGGCCTCGATCGAAGAAGGCTATCCCCTTCTCGAGCGCCAGCTTCCCGCCGATTGGGATGCCGGCGCTTTTGAAGAGCATCATTGGCTGATGAAGCGCCTGGGGCAGACATTCTGCACCGTCCGCAATCCGTCCTGCGGGCAATGCCCGCTCAGGGGTTCATGCGTCCATACTTCCCATTATGTCAAAGCCGGATAATCGATATATCCCTTCGCCCCGCCGCCATAGAAAGTGGTATTGTCAGGCGTATTCAGCTCCGAGTTCTCCTTGAACCGCCGCACGAGATCGGGATTGGCTATGAATGGCTTGCCGAAGGCGACGAGATCGGCGCGGCCTTCCGCAACCACCTCTTCCGCCAGCTTGCGGTCATAGCCATTGTTGACGATCCATGCGCCCGTGCCGCCCGCATCGCGGTAAGCCGCCTTGAAGGCCGCATAGTCGAAAGGCTGATTGCCCTGCTGGAAATCGCGAGGACCGCCCGTCGCCCCTTCGATGACATGCACAAAGGCAAGGCCATAGGGAGCGAGCTTGCCGACGACATGATTGAAAAGCGGTTGCGGATCCGGGTCGGATGCGTCATTGGCGGGTGTGACCGGCGAAAGACGAATGCCTGTACGCCCTCCCCCGATCTCGCTCGTAATGGCATCGACCACTTCGAGCAGGAAGCGGGCGCGATTCTCGATTGAGCCACCATATGCGTCGGTACGGTGATTGGTCCCCGAAAGCAGGAACTGATCGAGCAGGTAACCATTGGCCGCATGGATCTCGACGCCGTCGAAGCCGGCTTCCTCGACTGCCGCTTTTGCCGCGCGGCGGTAGTCCTCCACAATTCCCGACAATTCGCTTGTCTCCAGCGCTCGCGGCTCCGACGTTTCCACAAACGAACCATTACCGTCAGCGCCGATGAGATAGGTCCTCGTCTTGGCACGGATCGCCGAAGGCGCTACCGGCTTACCCGCACCAGGCTGCAGCGAATTATGGGAAACGCGCCCGACATGCCAGACCTGCGCAACGATCTTGCCGCCCTCCGCATGGACAGCATCGGTCACCTTGCGCCACGCCGCAAGCTGTTCCGGCCCATAAAGGCCCGGCACGTCGGCATAGCCCTGCCCCTGTTGCGTGATCGCCGTTCCCTCGGAGATGAGCAGTCCTGCCGTCGCGCGCTGGGAGTAGTAGGTGGTGCTCATCTCGGTCGGAGTCGCATTGGGCGAGCGGTTGCGCGTGAGCGGCGCCATGGCAATACGGTTGGCGAGTTGCAGATCGCCGGCTTTGATCGGATCAAAGAGTGTTGTCATCGATATGCCTTTCATGAGGGGGCATTCAGAGGTCGGAAAGCGATTTAAGAAAAGCCGCGATGGTTTCCTCATTACGCTTGTAGAAAATCCATTGCCCGACGCGGCGCGTGGTCACGAGTTCAGCACGGCTAAGCGTCGCCAGATGCGCCGACACAGCCGATTGCGACAGTCCGCTGGACCGCTCGAATCCGCCGGCGCAGACCCCCATCTCGAACGGGTGCTCCTGGGTGAAATGATTTTCCGGCTCTTTCATCCAGTTCAGCATGTCGAGCCGGATCGGATGCGCCAGTGCCTTGAGGATTTCTTCGCGGTTCATAAGTCCTCTTCCATCTGGTATAGGTGATATATAGATCGTTTTTTAACGATATAAAGATCGCTCGCGCTCACTTTACCGTGAGACAAGGCGCTACTCATCTCCGCGTCCTTTCTTGTGGAACATCCAAATGAGCCGCATCGCCTTGTTTGCGCCTTTCCACCGTCCGACTATGGTTGCCCTCCCCTCATCAGCACGAGACCGACATGGCAGAAGACATCAAGCGCCTCGCCCCGATCATCGCAGCCGAAATCAACGCACGCCCCGACCAGGCCGCCGCTGCGATCACGCTTCTCGACGAGGGATCGACCGTCCCCTTCGTGGCGCGCTACCGCAAGGAAGCGACCGGCGGGCTTGACGATACGCAATTGCGCCTGCTCGCCGAACGCCTTTCCTATCTGCGCGAGCTTGAAGCGCGGCGCTCCACCATCGTCGATTCCATCCGCTCGCAGGGCAAGCTGACGCCGGAGCTGGAAGCCAAGCTCGCCTCCGTCGCCACCAAGGCGGAGCTTGAGGATATCTACCTGCCTTTTAAGCCGAAGCGTCGCACCCGCGCCGAAATCGCCCGCGAACGCGGGCTTGGACCGCTTGCCGAGGCGGTCCTCGCCGATCGTCGCATCGACCCCGCCGAACTGGCGCGATCCTACGTCACAGACGACGTACCCGACGTGAAGACAGCGCTTGAAGGCGCGCGCGACATCATCGCGGAAGGTTTCGCCGAAAACGCCGATCTCATCGGGCGGCTGCGCAATCATATGAAGGAGCGCGCCTTCCTGCGCTCGCGCGTCGTGGACGGCAAGCAGGAGGCGGGCGCGAAATTCTCCGATTATTTCGACCATGCCGAGCGCTGGGCCACGGTGCCGGGCCACCGCGCGCTCGCCATGCTGCGCGGCCGCAACGAGGATGTGCTGTCGCTTGAAATCGAGGTCGACGCCGACGACACTTCGCCGGTCAAGCCGGTGCAGCGGATGATCGCCGCCGCCTATTCCATCGGCGCCACATTGCCCGGCGACCGCTGGCTGATGGAAGTCGCCGGCTGGACCTGGCGAGTGAAACTATCGCTCCACCTTTCACTCGACCTGATGCGCGAATTGCGCGAGCGCGCCGAAGAAGAAGCAATCCACGTCTTCGCCCGTAATCTGAAGGATCTGCTGCTCGCCGCGCCCGCCGGATCGCGCGCCACCATGGGGCTCGACCCCGGCATCCGCACCGGCGTCAAGGTCGCCGTCGTTGATGGCACCGGAAAGCTTCTCGACACCGCCACCGTCTATCCCTTTCAGCCGCGGAACGATCTGCGCGGTGCGCAAGCCGAAATCGCCAGCCTTGTCCGCAAGCACAAGATCGAACTCATCGCCATCGGCAACGGCACGGGAAGCCGCGAGACGGAGCGCCTCGTCGCCGACATGCTGGCCAACATGCCCGCACCGAAGCCACTGAAAGTCATCGTCTCGGAAGCCGGCGCCTCGGTCTATTCGGCGTCCGAAGCGGCTGCCATGGAATTTCCCGGCCTCGATGTCAGCTTGCGCGGCGCGGTATCGATCGCCCGCCGCCTGCAGGACCCGTTGGCAGAACTCGTCAAGATCGACCCGAAATCGATTGGCGTCGGGCAATATCAGCACGATGTCGACCAATCCCGCCTCGCCCGCGCGCTGGACGCCGTGGTGGAGGACGCCGTGAACGCCGTTGGCGTCGATCTCAACACGGCGTCCGCCTCGCTGCTCGCCCGCGTCTCAGGGCTGGGCCAATCGCTGGCCGAGGCGATCATCGCCCACCGCGACGAAACCGGACCGTTCAAAAGCCGCAAGGATCTCCTGAAAGTCGCGCGCCTTGGCAACCGCACCTTCGAGCAATGCGCCGGCTTTCTGCGCATTCCAAACGGCGCGGAACCGCTTGACGCCTCAGCCGTCCACCCGGAAGCCTATGGCGTGGCGAAGAAGATCGTCGCAGCCTGCGGACGCGATGTGCGCGCGCTAATGAGCGACGGCGCGGCGCTGAAGGCGCTCGACCCGCGCGTTTTCGTCGATGAGCGCTTCGGCCTTCCCACCGTCCGCGACATCATCGCCGAGCTGGAAAAACCCGGACGCGACCCCCGCCCAGGATTCAAGACCGCGACTTTTGCCGACGGCGTCGACGACATCAAGGATCTGAAGCCCGGAATGTTGCTCGAAGGCACGGTGACGAATGTCGCGGCCTTCGGCGCTTTCGTCGATATCGGCGTGCATCAGGACGGCCTCGTCCATGTCTCGCAGCTCGCCGACAAGTTCGTGAAGGACCCGCACGAGGTGGTGAAGGCAGGCGATGTGGTGAAAGTCCGCGTCGTCGAGGTGGATGTCCCCCGCAAGCGCATCAGCCTCACCATGCGCAGGGATGGCGAAGCACCACCGCCACGCGGCAACAATGCCCCGCAGCCGAAGAGCGCACCCCGCGCCTTCAGCCAGAAGCCACAGGAAAAGCCGGCGCAACAAGGTGCGTTCGGCGCAGCCCTCGCCGACGCGATGCGGAAGAAGTAACCGCAGCGCGATCGATCTCCGCATGGCGGCTGTGGCACCGTTGAGGAATGGATCCAGTGACAAGCACTGGGATCCATTCCTCAACCTCTCAGCCAGTCAACGGCACTTCCTTTAGGATAAGTCGGGCTACAACGTCTCCAGCAAATTCTCTTTCAGCGGCGTCTCACCGAACCAGTTGAGCCGGTTGATGCAGATATTGCCCTGATTGATCAGATCGTTCTCGTCGCCGGGGGTGCTGGCATGCGTCCGTCCCCGCGGCACGACCAGCACCGTTTGGCCCGCCTGCTGCGAAACGATCTCCGCAATGGTGCCGATCTTGTCGCGACCGATCCGGGGCTGGTACACAGGTGCAGGCAGCGAAGCCGGAAGGTTGACGCTCAACCAGTGGCCGTCAAGAAACCATGCCTCCCGCGCCTTCCAGAGATTGCGAATGAAGCGCGCAAGGAAATCCGCGTCCTCAGCTGTTGTATGAGGGTTCTTGACCCGTGAAAAACCGATGGCAGGAACGCCCCAGAAAGTCGCTTCGCGGGCGATGCCGAGCGTCCCGGAATAGATGATATCTTCGGCGGCATTGCGCCCGTCATTGATGCCGGCCAGCACCAGATCGGGCTTCGCTTCGCCCTTGAAGAGCCATGTCATCGCCGTCACCACACAATCGGCCGGCGTGCCGGAGCAGGAATAGCGGTTGTCGCCCAGATACTGCATGGTGAGGGGCCTGCCGATGGTGATGGAAGCGCTCGCCGCCGTGCGCTTGCCATCCGGCGCGACAACCCAGACATCGTTTGCGAGCTGACGCGCCACCTCCTCAAGGAGTTTCAGCCCCGGCGCATCGATGCCGTCATCGTTGCAGACAAGAATTCGCATGATTATTGATCTTTCAAATCGATGAAATCGCCGGTTGCAAGATCGGTTCGCAGCCCCGGCAGATGCGGACGCAAATCCTCAAGCGCGCCAAGCAGGCAGGAATGGCCGAGCACCGGCGGCTTGCCCGCATCGCTCCAGATATCGACGAGGCCTGATAGTGTCGGATGCGTCGGCAGCCTGATCCAGTCCGCCCTGCCCTGCCTGTGCAGCGCATGGCCGGACGTTCCCTCGGGAAGATGCCCGGTCAGCAGGATTGGATAGCCCTTTGCGTCGGCCAGAGATATGGCCTCGGCGGAAGGTCCGGCCCGCCCCATGCCGTCATCGGTGAGAAGCGGGCAGGAAGGAAACGGATCGCCATCCCGCCAGTCCTCTGCCCCTGCGACGCGCTGGCGAAGCAGCCTGATGGCATCGGGAAGCAGCATCTCCGCCACAAGCTGCGCTTCAAGCGCCGCACGCATGGCTGCATGAATGGCGAACCGCCCCGGCATGATCGCCATCAGTTCGAGCGAACGCCCCGAGAGGGGTGTCGGCAGGAGGCAGCCATCGGGGCGTGCCTCGATCCATTGCCGAATCGCAGCCGCGCGTTCCCTGCCCGATATCGGATCGGCGCCATAGGACGCATCGAGAATGAGCAGGTCGCATGGCGGCAGCGGGTCCATGACGAAGACATTGCTGTCCGACACCACATCCGCCGAATAGACGACGCGCTGGCCTTTTGCCTCGGCCGCGAACCAGACGCCGCCTGCGACATGACCCGAGCGGCCAGTCGCGATCCTCAATCCTCCGAGATCGATGACATCTCCCGGCTCGAATATCTCCACCGCGCCGGAGGCAAGCGGAAAAGCATCGAGATGCTCCCTCTCGCCATAATGGGCGAGCGTCTCCGGACTTTCTGCCAGCGTTTCCGCCGTCATGAAGATGCGGCCTCGGAAGCCGCGCGACAAAAGCCAGCTCAAACCGCCGACATGATCCTCATGCGCATGCGAGATGAACAGCGCATCCAGCGACCGAATGGCCTCATCATCGATCAGGGGATAATAGTCCCGGCCCGTCGCTCCGACCTTGATCCCCACATCGAGGAGGACGCGTCGTCCGGCGGCTTCGATACCGACGCTGGTGCGGCCCTTCTCGCAGAAGCCGCCATGAAGTCCGACGCGGATCAATGCCCGGCTCCTTCAGCCCGCGGTATGACCCAGCCGGTCCTGATAGCGAGCCGCGCCTCCGCCCCCTCCTCCAGCCTTGCCGGATCGGGCAGGTCGAAATGCAGATCTATATCCGGCCGCTCCACCGGGAACGCCTCGATGCGCGAACCGCCACCGCGATAGATGGAACGCTTCACCCGTATGGCGATCCCGCCGCTCTCCACTACATCGAGATCGTCGGCCCGGACGCAGACCTTTGCGTCACTGCGGGCAACCTCGTCCGGACGGCAGCGCAACACGGTTTCCTGCCCCAGTATTCGCACGTTACAGGAGCCATCGCGCGCGCCCGACAGGACATCGGCAGGCAGCACCATTCCTCCCGCGATGAAGGAGGCGACCATCTCATTTGCCGGTTCCTCATAGAGCGTGCGCGGCGTGGCGAACTGCGCCAATCGGCCATGGTCGAGCACGGCGATCCGGTCCGCCAGCGCCATCGCCTCGGCCTGATCATGGGTGATATAGATGATGGTTGTTCCCGTCCGCTTGTGGAACGCCGCGAACTCGTCCTCCATCGCGGCGCGCAAGTGCACGTCGAGATTGGCGAGCGGCTCGTCGAAGAGCACCAGCGACGGCGCGGCGACGAGGCAGCGCGCCAGCGCCACACGCTGCCGCTGCCCGCCTGAGAGATTGGCCGGACGCCGCTCGCCGAACCCTTGCAGATTGACCAGCGCCAGTGCCTCCTCGACCCGCTTCTCGCGCGCCGCCCTGTCCACCTTCGCCACCTTGAGGCTGTAGCCGACATTCTCCGCTACCGTCATGTGCGGCCATAGCGCGTAATTCTGGAAGACAATCCCAACCCTGCGGTTTTCCGGTGGCACGTTCGCACCCGCGCCGGACATCACCTTGCCGCCGATCACGATCTCACCCTTGTCGAGCTGTTCGAAGCCGGCGACCAGCCGCAGGAGCGTGGTCTTGCCGCATCCCGAGGGGCCGAGCACGGCGACGAATTCCCCGTCCGCCACATCAAGTGAGACATCAGACAGCGCGGTGAAATCGTTAAAGTGCTTGGTGACGTTGTTGATTTTCAATCCCGCCATGGGAGAACTCCGCTGGGAAGATACCGCGCAAATATGTTGGTGGTGAGCATCAGGATGAAAGTGATGGCGACGACGAGCACGGATATGGCCGCCGCATAGGAGGAATCCCCGCCCTGCTCGAAGGAGAAGATCACCACGCCGATGGTTTCCGATCCCGATGCCCAGAGCAGCGCCGATACCGTCAGTTCGGAAAACGCCGTCATGAAAATCAGCACGCCGCCTGCAAGCGTCGCCGGCGCGACCAGCGGAAAGATGATGGTGCGCAACCGCCGCATCAGCCCGGCCCCCGCTACCTGTGCCGCCTCCTCCAGTGCCCGGTCGATCTGGTGCAGCCCCGTGATGGTCGGCCTGAGCGCCAGCACCAGGAAGCGCGCGAGATAGGCGTAAAGAATGATCCAGATCGTGTTGTAGATCTGCAGCCCGATCACCGGCACCGGCTTCAGGAACAGAAGCAGCGAGGCGATGGCGAGCACTACGCCCGGCAAAGCATAAGGGAGTTCTGCCGACAGATTGAGGAACTTCGTCCACCAGCGCTCGCGCCATGTGATGAGATAGCCGAGCGGCACGGCGAGCACTACGGCGAAGATGGCGGCGGCGAGCGAAAGGCCGATGCTGTTGGCGAAGGCGCGGCTTGCGGCGCCATGCTCGAACAGGATGAATTTGAAATTGCCTGATGTCGCCGTCTTGAGGTTGAGCGGCACGCCATAGGCAGGCACCAGCGCTGTCAGGAGAAGACCGAGCAGCGGCAGCACGAGCATCACAAGGATCAGCAGCCACATCGTCGCCTCGACCGCGACCCGCCTGCACCCCAGCGCGAAAGGAGCCGCCGGCATGGAAGTCGAAACGATGCGGTAATCGCGGCGGCGCGCAGTATAATCCTGCGCCAAAATTCCCGCCATGGCGATGATGCCGATCAGCATGGAAAGCACCGCGACTTCCGACAGGACCGAAGGCCCGGCCCCGGCGAGCCGCTGATAGATCAGTGTCGGCAGGACGAGATAGTTGGCCGGGATGCCAAGGAAGGCGGGAATGCCGAAATTACCGACGCAGGAGACGAAGGCCAGCGCCGTTGCTCCGATGATCGAGGGCGTCATCAAGGGCAGGATGATGGTGCGCAGCACGGTCCATTTGCCCGCGCCGCTGCTTAAACCCGCCTCCACCAGTTCGCGTGGCAGCTTGCGTAGGCCGGCGCGCACGATGAGAAAGACCAGCGGCCCATATTGCACGCCGAGCAGCAGGATGATGCCTTCGGTCGAGTAGAGCGGATTGCGGCTGCCGAGCGGTGGCGCTAGGCCGATAAGCTTGAGAAACGGACTCGCCGGCCCGAAAAGCTGCAGCCAGGCAAGTGCCGTTACCTGCGGCGCGATAAGCAGCGGCGCGACGAAAAGCAGAACGAAGGCGCTGCGCAGGCGGATGTCGGTCAGGCTGACCAGAAGCGCCACCGATGTTCCGAGCAGGACAGCCAACAGCGTGCCGCCGATGCCGACCTGAAGCGAGTGCCATGTCGCGATCCATGTGGAGGAACTCGAAAGCGCCGATTGCAGCGCCGACGTCGAAAACCTGCCCTGCGGCGCGATGATCTCCATTCCCAGGCGGAACATCGGCAGGATCGAAAGTGCGGCGACGACGACCGCCACCACCGCAATCAGGGCCGCATCATGGCCCTGATGCCTTTTTGCGTTGGACATTCCGTGGATCCTATCCGCCGAACAGCTCTGAGAACCGCTTCTTGTCCGCGTCCGTCTGCTGCAGGACCTTCTGCGTGTCGATCGGCATGATCTTCACCTCAGTCCCCTCTGGCAGCCAGGCGGGGCGTCCGACGGAAGCCTTCGCAGGGAGATAGCCCTGTTCCAGCGCCAGCTTCTGGCCATCGTCCGACAGGATGAAGTCGACGAACTTCTCGGCACCCGCGGCATTCTTGGCCGTCGCCATGATGGCCACTGGTTCGGTCACGGCGGGAACGCCTTCGGACGGGAACACAAACTCGACCGGCGAGCCCTTGGCCTTGGCATTGAGCGCCATGAAATCGACGAGGATGCCATAAGGCTTCTCGCCGCTCGCTACAGACTTCAGTACCGCGCCGTTGCCGCGCACGCTGACCAGCTCGTTGGCCTTCAGCTTCTCGAAATAGTCCCAGCCGAGATCGGGATTGAGCGCGAAGCCCGAGAGAAGATAGGCGGCGGCACCCGAATAAAGCGGGCTAGGCATGACGATCTGCCCTTTATATTCCGGCTTTGCGAGATCGGCCCAATGCTGTGGCTTCTCGGTGGCAGCCGAATTATAGGCGATGCCCGTGGTGATCAGCTTGCTGCCGAAATAGGTCTTCTCCGGATCGTAGGAATCGGCCGGAAATCCCTCGACATTGGCTTTCTCGTAAGGACGCAGGCGCTTGTCCTTTTTCAGGGCCTCCATTGACACTGCATCTGCGATGAGGAGGACGTCCGGCTGCGGCGCGCCGGCGGCGAATTCTGCTGCAAGCTTGCTCAATATATCGCTCGTGCCGGAGCGATAGACCTGCACGTCGATATCGGGGTTTACCTTGCGGAAGGCCTCGACGGTCTTCGCCGCATCGGCTTCGGGCTGCGATGTATAGAGCGTCAGCGTATCGGCATGCGCAGCGCCGATGGTGAGCGATGCCGCAAGCGCGGCAGGGATGGCGAACATCCCTTTCAGAATGCGTTTCATGCTGGTTCCTCCCAAACGGTTTTTTGATTTTACCTGTCTTGTGTATCCCAGTGAAAGCCGATCCTCCATCGGTCCCGCCGGGGCATGGCTGCATTTTTCTCGTATGGATTTATCATCGATGTTCATTTGTCACCTGTCAAACACATTTGAACAAAATTCTTGCGGACGTGCCAAGACCCGCTTGCCATTCCCTGAGGCACGGAAAGCGAGTGGACATCGATCAACTAGGGGAAATGCGATTCAGTTATATGACATTCGCAAATTTAATTTAGTTGGTGCTATAGGGGGGAAAAAGGAGGACGCATGGAGAGGAAAACACGACAGGCTCAAGGGCCCACCCTGTCCATGGTCTCCTCCAACCTCAAGGTGAAGACGGCCTGGCTTTATTATGTCGAGGGAATGACGCAGGAGCAGATCGCGGAGATGCTCGGGGTTAGCCGGGTAAAGGTGATGCGAACGCTCGCTGCCTGCACCGAGGAAGGCATCGTCGTCACCACCATCAACCGGCAGACGGCAGCCCAGATCGCGCTCGAACGGGCACTGGAAAGCCGTTGGGGCCTCTCCTCGGCGGTCGTCGTCCCGACACCTTCAAGCGAGGAGCATCTGGAAACAGCCATCGGCCACGCCGTTGCGAAATATCTCGGCGAACATATGGTCAGCGGCATGACGCTTGCCATCGGCGGCGGCGCAACGCTTTACGCCAGCCTGAAATTCATCGAGCGCCGCAAGCTCGAAAACGCATCTGTCGTCGCCTTGGTCGGCAGCCTGCCGCACGCCCGCTGGATCAATCCGTCCATCGTCGCCGCGAAAGTCGCGGAAATCTACGGCATAGACAGCTATCAGATAACCGCGCCGGTGATTGTTGACGATCCCCGACTGCGCGATGCGCTCTGGGCCCAGCCGACGCTGGAGGAAGTCAGGAATAACGCCGCCAAAGCGAACATCGCGCTTTTGACCGTCGGAGGCCTCTCGCCGAAAGCCACGATCTTCCGCCATGGCATCGTCTCGGCCGATCTGATCAAGCCGCTTAAAGCCAAGGGTGCGGTCGCCAATATCCTTTGCCACTTCGTCGATGCCGAAGGCAGGCTGGTCGACCACCCCGTCAACAGCCAGGTCATGGCGATCGATCTCGATATCGTCGCCCGCATTCCCAATGTCATCATCGCGGCCGGCGGACCGGACAAGATCGAAGCCATCCGCGCCGCACTCAAGGTGGTCTCGGCAAGCGTCCTCATCACCGACAGCGAAACGGCGAAGGCCCTGACGGCGGAAGCCGAATAAATTCTAGAGAACGCCGCGGCTGCGCAGGAAATCGAGAAGCCCCACATGGGTATGCTTCTCGAACTCGGCCGCCGCTTCGGCAAAGCGCTTGCGCTGGTTGATGAGCATCCGGAACACCTGCTTCATCTCGGATGAAACACCGAAGCGCTCCCAGCGTTCCGCGACATGCGCGGGCAGTTCAAGATCAGTGCAGAACTCCGCGATGTTGCGATAGCCCAGTTCCGCCAGGCTCTGCCTGACCTCCGTCGCCGGCATCCGTTCTTCCACCGCATGATCGTGCAGGCGCTGCGCAACGAGGCGCAGATCGGAGGGCGCGGAATCCATGACCCGGTTGAGGATAGAGCGAACGTCGGAAGGAAAATCTGGCATGGCGCGCTCCTGTAGGAATTAACCTGGACTTGCGCGAGTATACCGGCAGCGCGCGATGCAGACAATCAAATGATCGTGCCTGCCAGATGCGCGATCTGTGAACCCGCCTCGTAATAGGCCTCGCGTAAGCCGCGGAATGTCTGCTCCTGCGGATCGGTGACGGGAAGCGGCAGTTCGGCTTCGCCAAGCTCTCCACTGATATGGCGCGCCAGCACCTGGCCGAAGACCGTGCCCGGCGCGATGCCGCGCCCATTATAGCCGCTGAAGCCGATCACATTCGGCGCAAGGCGATGGAATTTCGGCAAATTGTCGCTGGTCATGCCGATCTTGCCGTACCATCCCGCTTCGAATTCCACCTCGCCTATATCAGGGAAGATGCGAGCGAGCGCCCGTTTTGCCCACATGCGATGCACCGCCGTCCCGGTGCCGCGCAGTGCGCCGACGCTGCCGAAAACCAATCGCCCCTGCCGGTCGAAACGGAACGAGGAAAGGATTTCCTTCGTATCCCATGCGCCCTGCCGCTCCGGCAGGATGACTGCGCGGATATTCCCTGAGAGAGGTTTTGTAGCGAAATTGAAATAGGGCAGGTGCACCAGTTCAGCACGTACCTGCGGCCAGGGCGCTTCGGTATAGGCGTTGGTAGCGACGATGATCCAGTCGGCCGAAACCGAACCTTCTGATGTCCGCACCGACCAGCGCTGTCCGCTCTGTTCAGCCGACATGACAGGACTGCCCGTGAAAATCTCCGCGCCCGCTCCCATCGCCGCACGCGCAAGCCCCCGGACATAGGCGAGCGGTTGGATAGTCCCCGCGCGCAGATCGAGAAGCGACGCGGCGTAAGCCGTCGAGCCGACCTTCCTCGCAGTCTCGTCGGCGTCAAGCAGATGCACCGGCGCACCGCGCTTCGCCCATTGTTCGGCGCGCTGTTCGAGTTCCTTCACGCCAGCCGCGCCGACGCCGCAATGCAATGTGCCGGTGCGCACCGCCTCGCATTCAATTTTATGCTTGGCGATCAGCTCAAACACCAGATCGGGCGCGTGGCACAGAAGCTTGAGCAGCCGGGCACCATAATCCTCGCCAAGCACGCCGGGCAGATCGTCCGGCATCACCCACATGCCGGCATTGACCAGACCGACATTTCGCCCCGAACCGCCGAAGCCGATTTCGGCAGCTTCGAGCACGACCACTTTCGCGCCTTTTTCGGCAAGATGAAGTGCTGTCGAAAGCCCGGTAAAACCGCCACCCACGATGACGACATCAGCATCGCGGTCACCTTGCAGCGATGCCGTTTGCGGCGCTGCGGGCGCTGTCTTTTCCCAGAGACCGTGAGAACGGGGATCATCGAGCATCGGCTTCGCTTTTCACAACGGATTGCTCCGCCAGCCGGGACGGCGACGGAGGGACTTCGACACAGCTTCTCATTCAAAAAACGCCTCCGAAGAAGCGCTATTTCTTCAACAGATCATTCCCGGCCGGAATGAACCACGGAACCAAGCGCCGCCTGATAATCGCTCTTGCCCACCTGCCCGGCAATCCAGCTGCAAAAAGTCTGCGTCAGCGGATTTTCGTGTTTCCCCTCCGGCACCACCAGATAATAGTCATTCTCGGTCTTTAGCAGTCTGTCAAAGACAATGATCAGGCGCTTCTCGCGCAATTCCTGTTCGATCAGATAAAGTGGCAGAAGCGCAAAGCCCATGCCGGCAAGGGTTGCCTCGATCACCATCGAGAACTGGTCGAAGCGATGGCCCCGATAGGCCGACCGCGCCTCGATGCCGCTTCCCTCGAACCACTGCGCCCAGATTTTAGGCCGCGTCGCCAAGTGCAGGAGCGGCTCATCCTCGAGCGCCCCTGGCTCATCGACCGGATGATCCACCAGGAATGATGGGCTCGCCACGGGGACGATCATCTCGCTGCAAAGATAGTTGCAGGTCGCATGCGCCCACACCGGCTGGCCGTAATGGATGGCGAGATCGAATGGCTGCTCGTTGAAATCGAAGACAGCCGAACGCGAGGCGATGTTGAGCGCCACGCCGGGATTGAGCGCAGTGAAATCCGGCAGGCGCGGCATCAGCCAGCGGCTGCCGAAGGTCGGCAGTGTCGCGATCGAGAGTGAGGATGCCGACTGTGCCGAGGCCATGGCGCGCAGCATCGTATCCTCGGCCTGGTTGAGCAGCCGGCGCACCTCGGGCAGAAATTTCCGTCCCGCATCGGAGAGCAATATGCGCTGGCGGATTCGCTCGAAAAGCAACACGCCAAGCTGGCCCTCCAGATCCTTGATTTGGCGGCTCACCGCGCTTTGCGTCAGGTTCAGCTCATGCGCGGCCTGCGTGAAGCTGCCGTGCCGTGCCGCGCATTCGAAGGCCTGCAGCGTGGCTATGTCTGGAATAAGCCTTCGGCTAAGTTTCATTCCTGCCTCGCATCAACATAGTCGAATCCATCGCAATCGCGCCACAAGAGAGACGGATATGATCTGCTTTCTGCATGATATAGCAAGCTCTCCGAGCCGGCTTCATCCATAATGCGAGGCATTTGACCATGAAAAAAGAGAGTTTGGCTTCCGCCGACGATATCCGCTCGGCATTCTCTGCGGCCATGTCCGCCATGTACCGCAAGGAAGTACCCGCCTACGGCACGCTGCTCGACCTCGTGGCGGACGTCAACAACGCGACGCTCGACGCCTCGCCGCAACTGCGGGAGCGACTGGAGCAGACGGATTCGCTCGACCGCATTTCCGAGGAGCGCCACGGCGCAATTCGCCTCGGCACAGCGGAAGAACTTGGCCTGATGCGCCGCGTCTTCGCGGTGATGGGCATGTTCCCTGTGGGCTATTACGATCTGAGCTCCGCCGGCGTTCCGGTCCACTCGACCGCCTTCCGCCCGGTCGGCGATGTGGCGTTGAAGCGCAATCCGTTCCGCGTTTTCACCTCGCTGCTGCGGCTCGATCTCATCGCCGACGAAAGCCTGCGCGGGGAAGCCCAACGCACCCTTGCCGCCCGCCGGATTTTCACCCCCGGCGCGATCGCGCTCTTCGAGAAGGCGGAGGCGCAAGGCGGACTAGACACGCAGGACGCGGCACAATTCGTCGCAGAAGTGCTGGAAACCTTCCGCTGGCATGACCGCGCCAATGTCAGCGCCGAACTTTACCGCCGCCTGCACGACGCACACCGCCTCATCGCCGACGTGGTGTCGTTCAAGGGCCCACACATCAATCATTTGACCCCACGCACACTCGATATTGACGCCGTACAGCGGCTGATGCCCGAGCGTGGCATCGCGCCAAAAGCCGTCGTCGAAGGCCCGCCGACGCGCAAATGCCCGATCCTCCTGCGCCAGACCTCTTTCAAGGCGCTGGAGGAGCAGGTCTCGTTCATCGACGACGATGGCGCGTGGAAGCCAGGTTCCCACACGGCCCGCTTCGGCGAGATCGAACAGCGCGGCATTGCGCTCACGCCGAAAGGTCGCGCGCTTTACGACAGCCTGCTCGACGAGACGCGCAAGCATGTCCGTCCGGCAGCCGATGGCTCCAACGCCGTCGAATATGAAAAGGCGCTTCAAGACGTTTTCCACGCCTTCCCCGACGATTGGGCGGAAATCCGGGCTCAGGGCCTTGGCTATTTCGCCTATTCGGTTGCGCCGGATGCAAAGGCAAAAAGCCTGTCCGATACGGATGATGTGGAAGCACTCATCGCAGCAGGCGCGATATGCTTTGATCCGATCACCTATGAGGACTTCCTGCCGGTCAGCGCAGCAGGTATATTCCAGTCCAATCTGGGTGACGATCAGGCACAGGAATTCGTCGAAAGCCCCAACCAGAAGCGGTTCGAGAGCGATCTCGGCGCCCAAGTGCTGAACGAGTTTGAGCACTATGCCCGTATCGAGCGCGAATCAGCCGAAGCTGCACTCCGCGCGCTGAGGGCAACCGAACCGGCGGAATGACGTGCCGGGCATCGAATTCCCATCTATGATAGAAACAGACCAAATGGCCGCCGCTGGCTTGGCCGGGTAGAACAATCGAACAGGAAGAGACGGAACCATGGACACCCCAGTCAACAAGATCGATGTGAAGCGCGAGACCGCGGCGCTTCTGGAGAAGCTCGGCGTCGAGGCATCGGCCTATATCTCCGGGGACCTCGCCTCGTTTACGCCGGTAACCGGCGATCAGATCGCCAGCCTCAAGACGCATTCCACCGCCGATGCGGAAAAGATCATCGACAAGGCTGATGAAGCTTTCCGAAAATGGCGGCTGGTGCCTGCGCCAAAGCGCGGCGAGCTTGTGCGCCTGCTCGGCGAGGAACTGCGCGCCGCCAAGGCTGACCTCGGCCGTCTCGTTTCCATCGAAGCGGGCAAGATCCCGTCCGAAGGTCTCGGCGAAGTGCAGGAAATGATCGATATCTGTGATTTCGCCGTCGGTCTTTCCCGCCAGCTCTACGGCCTTACCATCGCTACCGAACGGCCAGGCCACCGCATGATGGAAACCTGGCATCCGCTGGGCGTCGTCGGCGTGATCTCCGCCTTCAATTTCCCCGTCGCCGTCTGGTCGTGGAACGCCGCGCTGGCTCTGGTCTGCGGCAATGCGGTGGTGTGGAAGCCATCGGAAAAGACGCCGCTCGCCGCGCTCGCCTGCAATGCGATCTTCGCGCGTGCGGCAAAGAAATTCGGCGATGCGCCGGAAGGCCTGTCACAGGTGCTGATCGGCGATCGCGCCATCGGCGAAGTGCTGGTCGACAGCCCCAAGGTTCCGCTCGTCTCGGCCACCGGCTCCACCCGCATGGGTCGCGAGGTCGGCCCGCGTCTGGCAAAGCGCTTTGCCCGCTCTATCCTTGAACTGGGCGGCAACAATGCCGGCATCGTCTGCCCCTCCGCCGACCTCGACATGGCCCTTCGCGCAATCGCCTTCGGCGCCATGGGCACGGCAGGGCAGCGCTGCACGACCCTGCGTCGCCTCTTCGTGCATGAAAGCGTCTATGACGCATTGGTGCCCCGCCTGAAGAAGGCTTACACCAGTGTTTCCGTCGGCAGCCCGCTGGAAACGAGCGCGCTCGTCGGTCCGCTGATCGACAAGCCCGCTTTCGAGCACATGCAAAAGGCGCTGAAGGAAGCCGCAAACAATGGCGGCGCCATCACCGGCGGCGAGCGGGTCGATACCGGTCAAGCGAATGCCTATTACGTGAAGCCCGCCCTCGTCGAAATGCCGAAGCAGGTTGCGCCGGTGACGGAGGAGACCTTCGCGCCGATCCTTTACGTCATGAAGTACAGCGATTTCGACGAGGCATTGCGTGATCACAATGCGGTCGGCGCCGGCCTGTCCTCGTCGATCTTCACGCTCGATCTGCAGGAAGCCGAGCGTTTCCTTAGCGTCGATGGTTCGGATTGCGGCATCGCCAATGTCAATATCGGCACGTCTGGCGCGGAAATCGGCGGTGCGTTCGGCGGCGAGAAGGAAACCGGCGGCGGACGCGAGTCTGGTTCCGATGCCTGGAAGGCCTATATGCGCCGCGCCACGAACACCGTCAATTATTCGAAGGCCCTGCCGCTGGCGCAGGGCGTTTCGTTCGACATCGAATAAGAACGAAACCGGGAAAGCATCATCATGCTTTCCCGGTTCTCACCCCGTTCCAGATCCGCGTTTGCGAAGCGCCGCGATGACTTCCCCCAGCACGGCCACAGCAATTTCTGCGGGACTGGCAGCGCCGATATCGAGGCCGATCGGCGCGCGAATGCGCCCGATCTGTTCATCCGATAATCCCGTCGCTTTCAGCCGCTCAATGCGCGCCGCATGCGTCTTGCGGCTGCCCAGCGCCCCGACATAGAAGCAGTCGGCCAGGATCGCCTGCCGCAGGGGATAATCGTCGATCTTCGGATCATGAGTAAGTGCTGCAAGCGCCGTAAACGCATCGAGCGGACGCGCTTCCAGCATATCTTCCGGCCATTCCGCGTAAAGCCGCACATCAGGGAAGCGCTCCCCGGTCGCAAAGGCCGCGCGCGGGTCGATGATCTCCATATCATAACCGGCAATCTTGGCCATCGACGCTAGCGCCTGGCTGATATGCACAGCCCCGATCACCACTAGGCGCGGCGGCGGCAGATGGACATTGAGGAAGAATTTGCGCCCGCCCGTCTCAACGACGCGGGATTTTCCCGAGCGAAATGCATCCTCTACGGCGACGGCAAGCCCCTCCTCGACCGTATTGCCCGGCGCGATCACGCGCTCGCCTCCCCCGGTGAGATCGGTGAGCAGCAGCACCGCACGGCGCGCATCGCGAGCAGCGTTGAACGCCCTGAGGCTGCTTATATCCATCAGCCGACCCGCTCCACATAGACGCTGATCCGGCCACCGCAGGAGAGCCCCACGCGCCATGCGGTCTCGTCGGCAACGCCGAATTCAAGGAGGCGCGGCTTGCCATCGGCGATCACGTCCATCGCCTCGGCAATGACCGCACCCTCGACGCACCCACCCGATACCGAGCCGTGAAAATTTCCCTCGCCGTCGATCACCAGATGGCTGCCCACCGGACGCGGCGCCGATCCCCAGGTCTCGATCACCGTAGCAATGGCAACCGTCCGCCCTCCCTCGATCCATCGCTCTGCGACATCCGCCGGGTCGGAGATGTCATCGGACGAAAATATGTTCTGCATGGCGTCTTCCATAGGGCAAGTTCCGGATGATCTAACGATATCAAATTCCGGACCGCAACCGAAACTCGCGTTACCTCCGGGTGAGAATGAAACCCAGCCTGCGGATCCAGCCAATGCTGCCGGTGGCGAAAACCTCGGCAATGGCTTAAGATGAGTCATGGATCTGCTACGGAAAATTGTCGGAGAATGGTCAGGATACCGGCGCGTCGTTCTTTCACGTGCGGTCCTCTCCATTGCCCTGATATTCCTCGGCCTGCTGCTGTCGACATTGCCGAACAACGCCCAGACTGGCCGCACCGCGCTGGTCTTCCACCTCAACGGCATCATCGGTCCCGCCGCATCCGACTACATCACGCGTGGCTTGAAGATGGCGGCGGATCGCAATGCATCGCTCGCCATCATCGAGATGGACACGCCCGGCGGCCTCGACACATCGATGCGCGACATCATCCGCGTTATTCTGGCCTCGCCCGTACCCGTCGCAACCTATGTCGCTCCAAGCGGCGCGAGGGCAGCGAGCGCAGGCACCTATATCCTCTATGCCAGCCATATAGCCGCAATGGCGCCGGGCACCAATCTCGGCGCGGCGACACCGGTCCAGATCGGCGGCGGCACGCCCTTCCCCGACGGTGAACAACAGAAGGATCAGAACGCCGAAAAGAAGCCGGCCAACGCGATGGAGGCAAAGGCGGTCAACGACGCCGTGGCCTATATCCGCTCCCTCGCCGAATTGCGCGGGCGCAATATCGCTTGGGCCGAAAAGGCGGTGCGCGAAGCGGCGAGCCTTCCCGCCAGCGCCGCGCTCAGCGAACATGTCATCGATATCGTCGCGCCAAACCTGGATGATCTTCTCGCGCAGACCAATGGCCGCACGGTCGAAGTTGGCGGAAACCGCGTCACGCTCGACACGACAGGCCTGGCGCTGGAGCATGTCGAGCCGGACTGGCGTACCAAATTGCTGACGGTCATAACCAATCCAAATGTCGCACTGATCCTGATGATGATCGGAATCTACGGCCTCATTTTCGAGTTCATGACTCCAGGCGCATTCTTTCCGGGCACTATCGGCGCAATCTGCCTGCTGATCGGCCTTTATGCGCTCGCAATCCTGCCTGTTAACCTCGCGGGCCTCGGCCTCATTCTTCTCGGCCTTGCACTGATGGCAGCCGAGATATTCACCCCATCCTTCGGCGCTCTCGGTATCGGCGGGGCGCTGTCCTTCATATTCGGCGCCACGATTCTGATAGATACGGAAGTCCCGGGCCTCCATCTGTCATGGCCTGTGGTTGGCGGTGTCGCGCTGACAAGCCTGGCGCTTTCGCTGTTGGTCGCGCGCATGGCGATCTCCTCGCACAAACGGCCTGTCGCCACGGGCGCTGAGCAGATGATCGGCGCGCCCGCCGAAATATTGGACTGGCAAGACAATGCAGGCCATGTCCTCGCCCATGGCGAACGGTGGGCTGCTGTCTCCGGCACGCCATTCGAAAAAGGGCAAAAGGCTTACGTCGCCGGCATCGATGGGCTCGTCCTCAAGGTCGAGCCCCATAGGCTGGAAAATAATCAGGCCCGAAAATAGCTGGGATAGCGCCGGCAAATCTGCTTATCCTGTTATAACGTCGCCGATGGAGGATCTTCCGATGTTCGACAATATTGCCTTTATTGCACCCATCGTCATTATCCTGCTGGTCTTTCTCGCCAAGGCCATCAAGATTTTGCGGGAGTATGAGCGGGCAGTGGTGTTTACGCTTGGCCGCTTCACTGGCGTCAAAGGCCCCGGCCTGATCATCCTGATCCCCTTCATCCAGCAGATGATCCGCGTTGATCTCAGGACGCTGGTGCTCGACGTACCGAGCCAGGACGTGATTTCGCGAGACAACGTTTCTGTCCGCGTCAATGCCGTGATCTACTTCCGTGTCATCGATCCCGAACGCGCGACGATTCAGGTTGAAGACTTCATGGCGGCGACGAGCCAGTTGGCCCAGACCACGTTGCGTTCGGTCTTGGGCAAGCACGATCTCGACGAGATGCTGGCCGAGCGCGACAAGCTGAACAGCGACATCCAGGAAATCCTCGATGCCCAGACCGACGCATGGGGCATCAAGGTCGCCAATGTCGAGATCAAGCATGTGGATATCAATGAATCCATGATCCGCGCCATAGCCCGCCAGGCCGAGGCGGAGCGTGAACGCCGCGCCAAGATCATCAATGCCGAGGGCGAGGAGCAGGCAGCGCAGAAGCTGCTGGAAGCGGCCAACATCCTGAGCCAGCGGCCGGAAGCGATGCAATTGCGCTATCTCAGCACCCTCAACGTCATCGCCGGAGAGAAAACCTCGACCATCATCTTCCCCTTTCCGATGGAACTTGGAGAGTTTTTGAAGACGGCGGCGGCTTCCCCGGCCAAGCCCTCAACCAACAAATAGTAGTCTGCAAAATAGCGTAATTCAGGGAAGGCCGAGATGACCGAGACATTCGTGATCGCGCAGGGCGGCGGGCCGACGGCCGTCATAAACCAGACTTTGGCCGGGGTGGTCCTGGAAGCGCGGCGCCGCTATCCCGGCGCCCGCGTACTTGGCGCCCGCCATGGTGTGCGCGGTATCCGTGACAGCGACTTCGTCGATCTTATGGCTCTAGCGGACGAGGAGCTGAAACGCATAGGTGCAACACCCAGCGCAGCACTGGGAAGCACCCGCGACAAGCCGGATCAAGCCTATTGCGAAAAGATCCTGAAGGGCCTGCGCCAGGCTGGTACGACTGCATTCGTCTATATCGGCGGCAACGACACGGCCGGAACCCAGCAGATCCTGGCTGAAGCTGCCGGCGGCGACATCGCCTTCGTCCATGCGCCCAAGACGATAGACAATGATCTCGTTGAAAACGACCACACACCGGGCTTCATATCCGCCGCCGAATTCGTGGCGGGCGCGTTTCTCAGCGTCGATCTCGATTTTCGTGCCCTCCCGGGCGTTTATGTGGGCATCGTCATGGGTCGGCACGCCGGCTTTCTAACTGCCGCCGCAGCCGCATGGCGGCAGGATGAGGAAAGCGGTCCGCATCTCGTCTATGTGCCCGAGCGGGCCTTCTCGGCGACACGGTTCATTGACGATGTCAGCGCTGTCGTAAGTCGCCATGGCCGTTGCGTCGTGGCCATGTCGGAAGGCGTTTCGACGGATGATGGCCGCGCGCTCGTGGAAACGCTGGTGCCTGCGGACAAGGTCGAGCGCGACGCCCATGGCAACATCCAGCTTTCCGGTGGCGATCTCGGAATGGCGGTGGAGCGGCTCCTGAAGGATGGCCTGCCCCGCACCCGTTCCCGCGTCGATACCTTCGGCTACCTGCCGCGCGGCAATATAGGCATGATCAACCCGACGGATGCGCGCGAGGCCTTCGAGGCCGGTGTCTTCGCTGTCGAGGCAGCGGCACGCGGCGGCGGCTCGGTCGCCTTGCAATACGAAAATGGCGCAACGGTTCCGCGGCTCGTCCCCCTCGCCGATGTCGCCGGCAAGACCCGCCATATGCCCGACGATTTCCTTCTGCCGGATGCCAACCAGGTTTCGTCGCAAGGCATGGCCTATATGGAGCGATTGCTGCCTCGGCGCTTCGATCCCGCAAAGCCGTTTGTCTGAGCCGTTTACGGCTCTGCTATCCTGCCATCGACCAGGTGGATGCGGCGATCCATCCGTGCCGCCATCTCAACATCATGGGTCACGGCGATCACGGTCTTGTTGCGTTCGCGCACCAGCGCTTCCAGAATATGGAAAACCTGCTCGGAGCTTTTGGTATCGAGGCTGCCCGTGGGCTCGTCGGCCAGCACGATCGGCGGATCGTTGGCAAGCGAGCGGGCAACGGCAACACGCTGGCGCTGCCCGCCGGAGAGCTGGTCCGGCCGCTTGTCGAGGTGCCCTGCAAGCCCCAGCGATTCCAGTAGTTCCGTTGCTCTTTCCCGCATCTGCAGCCGCGACAGCCGGCCCAGCTTGCGCATCGGGATTTCGACATTCTCCCGCACCGTGAACTCCGGCAGCAGGAAATGGAACTGGAAGACGAAGCCCAGCATCGCAAGACGCGTCCTTGCCCGCTCCTCTTCGTCCATCGGCCCGCAATCGCGCCCGCCTATTTTCAGCATGCCGCTTGTCGGCTTATCGAGAAGGCCGAGCAGATACAGAAGCGATGATTTTCCCGAGCCGGAGGGGCCGGTGACCGCGACGAATTCTCTCTCGCCGACCGACAGCGAAACATCGCTGATCAGCGTGACCGGAACGATCGCCGGCAGCACCCGCGTGAGATCTACAGCTTCGATCAGCGTGTTCATGTCGCACCCCGGATGATATCGACAGGATTGAGCTTCGCCGCCCGGCGGGCGGGCAGATAGCCAGCAACCGCAGCCGAGACGAGCGCGAAGGCCGCCGCCAGGAGATAATGCAGGAAGCTCCAGGCGATCGGCAGCCGCGTCATTTCCTGTCCGGTGGTGGCGAGTTCGAAACGCACCTGCGACAGCGCATAAACAAGCGAGAAGCCGAGAAGCCAGCCGAGAAGCGATCCCGCCGCGCCGATGGCGAGGCCCTCGATCAGGAACAGCCGCCGCATATCCCCTTCCGCAAAGCCGAGTGACTTCATGATGGCGATGTCGCGCGCTTTTTCGTGAGTGATGGTGGAGATGATGTTGAAAATACCGAAGCCGGCAACAAGCATAATTGCGGCGACCACCGTGTACATGATGACATTGCGGATCACGAGCGCCTCCAGGATGGATTCATTCGCCTCCTGCCAGGCCATGGCCTTGTAGCCGAGTTCGGCCTCGACCCGTTTCGCCACCGCAGGCGCCGCATCGGGATCGGCGAGCTTGATCCTGATCTCGTTGATCGCGTTCGCCCTCTCGCCCAGGATCTGCGCATTCTTCAAAAGCACATAGGCCTCGCCTTCATCGCGTGCCGTGGTGCCTGTGTGAAAAAGCCCGGCGATCGTGAAATTGCGCGACAGGCCGGTGGACGATACCGCCGTTATCGTGTCGCCGAGCCCGGCGCCCAGACGCGACGCCATGGTGTCGCCGATCAGGACGTTGTTGCCGCCCGCCTTCAACCTGTCGAAGCTGCCCTGGACGAAATCGCCGACGATCGGCGACACGCCCCGTTCCGCATCGGGTTCCACGCCGATGATCGAGGCCCCGACATCACGGCTGGAATAGCGAATGACGCCCTGCGTCTTCAGGCTCTCCGCCACATGGCCTGGCACCCATCCCCGGAGCCATGCCAGCGCTGCCGTCGGGTTGATGATGCCGCGCCGGTCCTCTCGTGGCCGCAGACCGGAAATGGCAACCGTTCCAAAAACCTCTTCCGCCGGCTGGCGTGGCGGTGTGCGCCGCTCATCGGTGACCTGAACATGCGGCATGGTATTGACCAGTTGCTCGACGAAATCGTCCTGGCCGCCCTGCATCAGCGCCGCCATGGCGATCGAAAAGCCCACTCCCACCGCCACGCCGAGGATCGCCACCAGGGTCTGGCGTCCCCGTCCGACGATATGGGTGAAGGCGATATCGAGGATGAGCCGCATCTCATCTCACTCCGCAGTCAATGTCACGCGCGCGCCCTCTTCCACATCCTCAGGAAAGGGAGAAATGACGCGCGTATCGGCGGCGAGGCCCGAGAGGATTTCAACCTCCTGCAGACCGCGAATGCCGATATCGAGTTTCCGCCGCACGGCCCGGTCATTTTCGACGACATAGACTTCCTCGCCGCGCAGCGCGAGCGACGGCACCAGCAACGCATTCTCGGAGACGCGGACAACGATATTGACGTCGGCCGACATGCCGATCATCAGCGGTGTATCGTCGGGCAGCCGGAAACGAACCCGATAGGTCTTGGTGACAGGATCGCCTTTTGGCGTGATGCTGTCGACAACCGCTTCCAGATTGCGATCCGGGAATGCATCGGAACGCAACAGCGCCCGCTGGCCCACCTCGACGCGTGGAATATCCTCCTCGTTGACATCCGCCACGACGAGAAGCGGCCTTGGCTGCCCCACCCAGAACAGAACGGTTCCCGGGTCGGCGATCTCGCCCACCTCGGCATCACGGCGCAGCACAACGCCCTTCGCCGGCGCACGCAGCACATAGCTCTCCAGCCTTGCCTTCTGCCCGGCCACCAGCGCTTCGAGCTGCGCGACCTCGCTGCCCGCCCGGTCGAGCGATTGCTGGCTCGCGGCATTGCGGCTGGCTAGCACCGAAAAACGTCGATGCTCCTCCCGCGATAGGCTTAGGCGCGCCTCGAGTTCGCGCAATGCCGATTCCGCCTCGCTGGCGTCAAGACGAGCAAGCACCGCGCCCTTTGCGACCTCCTTGCCTTCACAATCGCATTCTTCGACAATGCGCTCGCGTATAAGCGCCGTTACCTTCGCCCAGTTGCGCGGTTCAACCACCCCACTGGCATAGACGATCTCGGCTGCATCTCCGTGCTTCGGCGTGATCGTCGTGACGTATGTCGGCCGCTGCATATACCAGAAGCCGAGACCACCAAGCGCCAGCACAAGGGCGACGACAATCAATATCCGAAACATCCGCATCATGTCTCTCCAACGACCGAAAGTCGGGCCGCGAAGGGTGGACTATAGCAATAGACCGACGGTCGGTCTATAATGGAAAATATTCGATCGCCTGCCGGCGCGGGTAGCGCAAATGTGCGTTCTCAGCACCTTTCCGGCCCGGTATGGATGCGGTTAGGATTTTGAGGGACTGCCCATGATTCGTGTCATCAAGACACCTGAGGTGCGACTGGCCGAACTTCTGGACTGCGCCCAGCGGCTGTTCTTCAGCCGCGGCTATGACAACACGACCATCAACGACATCATCGGTGACGCCGGGATATCCAAGGGCGCATTCTACCATTATTTTGCGTCGAAGGAGGCGCTTCTGGAAGCCCTCGCCGCCCGCATGGCGCGCGACAGCGTGCGGGAGCTCCAGCCACTTCTGGAGAATCCGGAACTCGACGCCATCGGCCGCCTCAACGCGCTCTTTGGCGGTGCACGCCGCATGAAGGTCGAGATGGCGCCCCATATCCGCAACACGTTCGACGTGATCTTCCGCCCCGAGAACGTCGTTCTTTTCCACCGGATCGATCGCGCGGTGACGGCTGTCGTCGCACCCATTCTCACCGGGATTTTGGCCGAAGGCACCGAACAGGGCATTCTGGATGCTCCAGATCCCAAGGCTGTTGCTGAAATGCTGCTACAGTTCCGCCTGAGCATGGGCCCGGTGATGCACGAGGCGATGCAACAGGCCAAGGACGGCAATATCGATGAAGCCGCAAACATGCTGGAAGAGCGTATGCGCCTCTACGGCCTCGCCATCGACCGCGTGCTCAAGCTGCCTGACGGAACCATCGAGATGGCCGAAAAAGGCTTCGCGCGGGCTCTTCTCGACGCCAACTGATGTCCAGAGGAAAACAGAGGTGTGAATGGTGCCCCTGGCCGGAATCGAACCAGCACTCCTTGCGGAACTCGATTTTGAGAGACCGGATATGCCCTATCCTTTGTGTATCCGGCAGTATCCGTTTTCCCGATAACCGATTGTCAGCACTAGCTTTTTTCGGTTCTCAGATCACACATACCTAGCCGGACGTACGCTACGGTTGGCTTTCTAGGTGCACCTATGTTGCACCTGAAATCCGACCTCAACGGAGGTTAGGAATGCCCAAAATCAAACTCACAAAGACCGCTGTCGACGCCGCAACCCCGCAGGAGCGCGATTACGAACTCCGGGATACGACGATACCCGGGTTCCTTGTCAAGGTCACGCCGGCCGGCCGCAAGATTTTCATGGTCGCCTATGTCGCCCGCAATGGACAGCGCCGGAAGCCCGCTATCGGCCGCTACGGCGAGATCACCGTCGAGCAGGCCCGAGGGATCGCCCAGGACTGGCTGGCCGAGGTTCGGCGAGGCGTCGACCCCAGTGTCGAGCGGGCCACCGCCCGGCAGGCGCCTACGGTCAAAGAACTCTTCGACCGGTTCATCACCGACTACTCGGAGAGTCGTAACAAGCCGTCCACCGTGGAGTCGAACCGTGGCTACGGAAGGCGCTACATCATTCCGGTGCTCGGCCAACTGAAGGTGCCCGACGTCACGCGCGCCGACATCTCGAACCTGATGAAGAAGATGTCGAAGAAGCCGACCAACGCGAACCGCGTCCTCGCGGCCGTGCGTAAGATGTTCAATATGGCCGAGGTCTGGGGCATGCGCCCCGACGGGTCCAATCCCTGTCGCCACGTCCCGAAGTACCCGGAACGGGGAAAGACTCGGTTGATCACCGACAGCGAGATGAAGAAGCTCTTCGCGTACCTCGCGCGCGCCGAGGCGGAGGGGCTTGAACATCCCTTCATCCTCCTCGCGATCCGGCTCCAGTTCGAATTCGCCGCGCGCATGTCCGAGATCCTCCAGCTCGAATGGTCGTGGATCGATTACGACAATCGGCGCGTCGTCTGGCCCGACAGCAAGACCGGTGGCATGTCCAAGCCCATGAGCGCCGAAGCGCAGCGGCTCTTGGAGACCGCGCCGGTCCTTGAGGAATCGCCGTCCGTCTTCGATCCCAACCTGCCGATGTCGAAGCACACTTATTACCAAGGCTGGCGGCGGATTCTTGAGCGTGCCGGGCTGCCGCATACCGGAACGCATGGCATTCGGCATCGCTCGGCGACCGACATCGCCAACTCCGGCGTGCCGGTGAAGGTCGGCATGGCGCTCACCGCCCACAAGACGGTGACCATGTTCATGAAGTACGTGCACACCGAGGACGATCCGGTGCGCGCTGCGGCGGAGGCGGTGAACCAGCGACGGCAGGCTTTGCTTGGCCACTCGGCGAGTCTGCCTCCCACGCCTATGCCGGCGCCGGTTATGGACGTGCCTTCCGTGGCACCCGAAGTCGAGGCGATCGCGCCGGTGCTGACGGCGGCCGGCAAGCCCCTCGGCTACGAGGACGGCCAGTATGCCTCGCGCACCAAGCTCGGAAACTATCGACCGTTCCGTCATCGCTCCGGGGAAAACCGCGGCGTCCCTCCCGGCACCAAACGCGACGAGACAAAGGAGGCGAGCCATGCGTGAGGACGCCAACCAACAGCGCCGGTGGCCTACGGCGGACATCCTGCGCCGCGCCAGGTTCGTTGATGACGCTGGGCCGATCCGCTTCGTCGATACCGAGGCGGCAGCTCGCTACCTCGCTTTGGAAGCGCACACCCTTGAATGCTACCGCTCACTCGGCGGCGGACCGATTTTCCATAAGTTCGGGAAATGGGTCCGCTACGCGGTCGATGATCTCGATGCATGGGCCGAGAGCTGCCGTCGCGCGACCACCGCATCGCCGGCCGCTCCGCGCGTCCTTCCCATTGACCGAACATAGCCCGGAGGCTATATGGAGTGGGAAGTCCAAATCCACCCGGCCTTCGAGGGCGAGGTCCTGGCCTTTGAGCGCGATGTTCGCGAGGCATTGCTCGCGGTCGCCAAGCTGCTGTCGGAGTACGGCCCGCAGCTTGGCCGGCCACATGCCGATACGCTCAAGGGGTCGAGCCACGCCAATATGAAGGAGTTGCGGTTCGAAGCGGCCGACGGCGAATGGCGCGCAGCCTTCGCCTTCGATCCAGAACGAAGAGCTATCTTGCTGGTAGCCGGAGACAAGTCGGGTGGAAGCCAGAAACGCTTCTATAGGAAGCTGATCGCACAAGCGGATTTCCGGTTTTCCGAGCATCTGGAAAGCCTGAAAGCCGCAAAGAAGGGAAAGTGAGATGGGCCGGAACCTGAACGACTTCATCGCGACGCTGCCTCCGGAAGAGCAGGCCGCGATCGATGTGCGCCATCAGGAGCTCAAGCAGGAGGTCGAAGGCCTGCGCGAGCTGCGCCAGATAGCCGGAAAGGCCCAGGCCGACATCGCCTCCGCGCTCAACATCAAGCAGCCTTCGGTCTCCAAGATTGAGAAGCAGACCGACATGTATCTCTCGACGCTTCGCAGCTATGTGGAAGCCGTAGGGGGTAAGCTCGAATTGACCGTCACACTGCCGCAGCGTCCTACTCTGCGAATTCACCATCTCGGCGATGACAGCGCCACGCCGCAGAAATCGGCTCGCCGGCCACGCGTCCGCACGCAGATCGGCGGTACCCGTGGGCGCTAGTTACCCGACAAGGATCATCCTGGCCTTTCGGAGCGGCGGTGTCTGCGCTTTACCAAAATGCGGCAAACATCTCACCTACGACGCGACGGTGGGCGCCGACACCTATGTCGGCGAGGCCGCTCATATCCGCGGCGAGAAGCCTGGCGCCGCGCGCTTCGACCCGTCGATGACCGATGAAGAGCGCGATAGCGTGCGCAACCTCATCTATCTCTGCACCGATCACCACACGATCATCGACAAGGTCGAGGCCGATTGGCCGACACCCGTGCTTCAGGAGTTGAAGGAGAACCACGAAAAGCAGGTCCGGCAGGCGATGGAGGAGGCCTTCGCCGACGTCGCGTTTCCGGAGCTGCAAAACGCCGTATCCTGGGTCGCAAAGCAAGCACCCGCCGCCAACGGATCGTTCGACCTCATCGGGCCGGACGAGAAGATCAAGAAGAACGCACTTTCCAATGGGGCGCGCCACATCATTGCGGCTGGCCTGATGTCTCGCGTGACGGTTGGAGAGTATGTCGAGGCGGAAGCGCAGCTCGACCCCGATTTTCCGGAGCGGCTCAAGGCCGGCTTCCTTGAGGAATATTATGCCCGCCGGAAAGAGGGCCATAAGGGCGACGAGCTCTTCGAGCTCCTGTGCGCGTTCGCCCAGCGAGGCCTGCGCCGTCAGGCGGACAAGACCGCCGGCATCGCGGTGCTGATTTACCTGTTTGAAATTTGCGATGTGTTCGAGAAATGATTCTGCCAACCAAACACATTCCGCAGAATGAGGCGCTGATCGGTGTCGGCGCGACCCTTCTGTCCCACCTGAGCGGCCCCATGACCGTTTCCGGTCTCTGGGAGCGTCTGCGCTCCGAGCCGAATGTCGGCACGTTCGAGCGCTTCGTCCTTGCTTCCAATCTCCTCTATCTCATCGGCGCCATCGACATCAAAGACGGCCTAATCGTCAGGACCGCATCATGATCCGAGCGGTACGCGCCAATAAGAGGGGCTTTCATACCGCTGCGTTCACAACGGGCGTCAACCTCGTGCTTGCCGACCGTTCGTCGGCGGCGGGCGACAAGGACACGACGAACGCCCTGGGCAAGTCGACGCTGATTGAAATCATCGACTTCTGCCTCGCCAGCAACACCTCGCCCGGAAAGGGCCTTCGCATCGAGGCCCTGCAAGGCTGGGCCTTCACCCTGGAGCTGACCATCGGCGGCAACGATGTTGCGGTGACGCGATCACCCGATGCGCCAGGGTTCTTCGCAATCGAAGGACCGACCGCGGGTTGGCCCGTGGAGCCCACCCCCAACAAGGAGGGGATACCCGGCCTCGACACCAAAAAGTGGAGAGCGGTGCTTGCCTGGGCCTTGTTCGGGATCAGCGAACTCGCGTCGGAGTCCGGCTACAGGCCGTCCGCCCGGTCGCTCCTCTCTTATTTCGTCCGGAACCAAGCCGCCGCATACATCATTCCCTTCAAGCATTTCGACAACCAGAAGGTCTGGGACGTTCAGGTCCACAATGCGTTCCTGCTCGGCTTGAATTGGGAAAAGGCCGCGACCTGGCAGCAGCTCAAGGATCAGAAGAACGCGCTAGACGCGCTTAAGCAGGCAATCAAAACTGGCGCGGTCGACGGAGAACTCGCCTCCCTTGGGGAGCTTGAGGCGGAGCGTCTGCGCCTTGCCACCCATCTCGAGCGCGAACGTGAGGCCTTGTCGAGCTTCCGCGTGTTGCCGCAGTACCGCGAGATCGAGGGACAGGCGAACGTTCTCACAAGTGAGATCCACGCCCTGGTGAACGCCAACATCGTCGATAAGCGCCGTCTCGAGCGCTACCGCGACTCCGTGGTGGACGAGGATGCGCCCACGGCAGATCGTCTTGACGCTCTCTACAGTGAGGCGGGCATCGCCCTGCCTGGCGCCGTCCGAAAGACGCTCGCAGATGCGCGCGCGTTCAATGAGAAGATCATCGCCAATCGCCGCGAGTTCATCGCCGGCGAGATCGCAGCCCTGGAAGCAGCGGTCACCGATCGCGAGGCTCAGATCGTCACGCAGACCGATCGGCGCGCCGGATATCTCAGCGCGCTTGCCGGACAGGGGGCGCTCGAGGAGCTTACCCAATTGCAAGAACTCCACGCCGCAACACGCCTCAAGGTGAATGAGCTGACTAATCGCATCACCCAGCTTCGCCAAATGACAACGAAGTCGGATACGATCAAAGTCGAGACCGTGGAACTTAAGCGGGCGACGACGCTGGACTACGAAGAGCGGCGGGCGCTTTGGTCTCAAGCACTGCCGGTCGACTGGTGATCGACATTGACGACACCGGATACAAGTTTGATGTCGAGATTGCGGGTAGCCCGAGCGAGGGCATCAGCAAGATGAAGATCTTCTGTTACGACCTCATGCTCATTTCCTTCGCACGGCAACGCGGTCTAGGCATCGACTTCCTTATTCACGACAGCACAATCTTCGATGGCGTTGACCCGCGACAGCGAGCCCACGCGCTAGAACTGGCGGCGGCGATGGCGGCAAAATACGGCTTTCAGTATATTTGCACCCTCAACACCGACATGGTCCCGGTCAACGATTTTTCGCAGGGTTTCGACTTCGAGTCGTTGATTCGCCTTCGCCTGACCGACACAGATCCGAGCGGGAGTTTGCTTGGCTTCCGATACTAACGGCTAGGACCGCGGTGAGATGGCTTTTTCTCCATGCAACGGCAAGCTACGCCGGAAGTCGATACCATTGACGCAACATAGCTTCAAAGCTATATCATTTCCCGAAAACATCGAGTCTGCCGATGAGCCTGAAGCAGAGATCTTTGTCTTTTAGCGCTCCGGCTAGGACGCACGGAATCTCCAACGTGCTCGTCGACACGCTGAGCCAATGCCTTCGACCAGCGTATCCGGATCGAGGATCCTTGTGAGTGGTTTGGCAAAAAGGAACTTTGACTGACGATCTGCGTCAGCGGCCTGGGGGCGGGAATGCGCATCGTCTATCTGGAGGTCCAGAACTTCCGTGGAATCAAATCTCTGGTTTGGGCACCCGCGGCGGGCATGAACTGCCTGATCGGCCCTGGTGACTCCACAAAAACGACCATCCTCGATGCCATCGAGCTGTGTTTAAATCCCCGCTCGTATAGCTTCGCCGATGATTGCGACTTCTTCGATCTCGATATCGAGAAGCCGTTACGGATCACTGTAACGTTGGCCGGGCTACCCGGCGACTTCAAGGCCGAGGACCGATACGGTTTACACCTTCGCGGCTGGAACCAAGCAGCTACGAAAATCGAAGACGAGCCCGGCGCGGGTCTGGAAGACGCGCTATCTATCACCGTAGTTATCGATCAATCGCTAGAGGCTCGATGGTCGATCCACAATGATCGTATTGATGCCATCGACAAGGACCCGCCGGCCGTACGTTACAAAGACACCAAGCGGATGGGCACCAATCGCTTGGGACCATATGCCGAACGACATCTCGGCTGGGGCCGAACCTCCGTCCTGACACGCATCGGCGAGGCTGGTGAGGGATATAGCCTTCAACTCGCGGAAGCCGGCCGGGCGGCCCGCACGGCCTTCAAGGCCGGCGATCAAGGTATCTTCAAAAAAGCCGTCGACCGGGCAGAGGAGCTGAGCAAGCTATTCGCCGTGCCCGTCCGAGGGAAATTCACAGCCGAACTGGACGTTCAAGGCGTCAGCATCACCTCTGGCGGAATTGCGTTGCATGACGGCAACCTTCCACTCCGTCGACTTGGAACTGGGTCCTCTCGCCTTCTGGTGTCGGCGCTTCAGCACGACGCCGGTCCGCCTCATATCGCTATCGTCGACGAAATCGAGCATGGTCTGGAACCGCATCGCGTCGCCCGGCTGCTCAAATATCTGAAAACGCCCAAGGACGGGGAAGGCACCGTCCAGCCGCAGATGTTCGTGACGACACACTCGCCGGTCGTCATCCGCGAGCTAACCGCCTCGGATATTTTTGCTGTTCGATCTTCGGCGGGTGTGACGACTGTGGCGTCAGTTTCGGGACTGGCCAGAGACCTCGACACGGCGCAGCGTCACCTTCGCGGAACGCCTGAGGCCTTCCTCGCGCGCAAGGTCCTTGTTGGCGAGGGGAGAACGGAACAGGGTCTTATGCGCGGCCTTGATGGGTGGTGGCATACTAGCGGCCGAGATTCGTTCGCCTTGCTGGGTGCGGTCCCGATCGATGGCGGCGGCAAGGATAAGGCCCCACTTATCGCCGAGCATCTTCGCGACCTTGGATACGAGGTCTGGCTTCTTCTGGACTCCGACAAACCGCCAAACGCGGAGGCCTTGCGACGAGCGACCGACAAAGGCGCGGCCGTCTGGCAATGGCCTGACAACTGCTCGACCGAGCAACGGCTGTTTCTCGACCTACCCTGGGCCGGAGTACGCGCACTGATCGCCCTCGCAATCGAGTGCGTCGGACAGGACAGCGTCATCGCCGTCCTCGACAATGCCTTGAACGCCGCCGATCTTCCGACCGTTTCCGCCGCCAAGCTGGGACCGGAGCGCGACACCGTGGATTTGCGTCGGCTGATTGGTAAGGTCGCGAACGAAAAGAGTTGGTTCAAGGACATTTCACGCGGCGAAGGGTTGGCATCAGTTGTCGGCCCCCATTTGGCCAACGTCGCCGCGACTCCACTCGCCCAAGGGCTCGAAGCCATGCGGACATGGGTCGATGGCTCCTGAGGCAGACACAGACATTGCGCGATTGGCGGCGGGCGTCCGACGCGGGAGCATCATTGCGGCCGCCGGCTGCGGGAAAACCGAGCAAATCGCCCGCGCGGTGGGTGTGTCCGAACATCGCCGCCTCATTCTTACGCACACGCATGCCGGCGTCGACGCGTTGACGCGACGCCTCAAGAAGCTTCAAATTCCTAGCGGTAAGTATCGCATCGACACGATCGCCGGCTGGTGCCTCCGGTTTGCGGCTTCCTTTCCTCAGCGCTCCGGGATTCTTTCTACCGCCCCCAGCTCCACGGCGGAGTGGGATGCCGTTTATGCCGCCGGAGCCTGTCTACTCGATAGTGGCGCCGTGGATGGGGTGATCAATTCTTCATATGGTGGCTGCTTCGTTGACGAGTACCAAGATTGCACCCTGCAGCAGCACGAGGTGATCCGACGGCTCGCCAATCATTTGCCAACGTGCGTTTTTGGCGACCCGCTTCAGGCCATCTTCGACTTCCGGGGCCAAACGCCGGTTAGCTGGGAGAAGGATGTCTTTCCAAACTTTGGACAAGCAGCCGAACTGACAACTCCGTGGCGATGGAAAAACGCCGGGAACGAGGATCTCGCCGAATGGCTTCGAGCCGTGCGGCTGGCGCTTCAGAAGGACGAAATTCTTGATCTCAGCAATCGTCCAAATTGCGTAACCTGGACCGCCTTGCCCGCCGATCCGCGCCATCAGCAGGCTACGGTAGTCCGGCAATGCCTTGAATCGATGCGTGATGACCTGCTTGGAAACCTCATAGTCATCGGCGACAGCACCAGCGAAAACCGCCGATCGGCGCTGGCGCAGAAACTCGCACAGCAAGGGTTCGTCAATATCGAGGCGGTCGGCTGTAAGACGCTTTTCGCCGCGGCCAGAGCCATTGATGAGTCAGTGGGGCAGGCGCGTTTCAAAATGCTCCTGGCTTTCGCCGCCAAATGTATGACCGGGGCCGACAAGGCAGAACTCCAGCGTGCCGTTGATGCCCGCCAACAAGGCCGCCGCTTGGGCCAGGCTAAATTCGGCGATCTTTTGCAGCTCACCGATGCGGTCATCCAGGACGGTGGCAATGCCTCGATGCTCGCCTTCCTACAGGCGCTGCGAGATCGTCCAGGCGTCCGCATCTACCGCCGCGAAATGTACTTTGCGATGCAATCGGCCCTCCAGACCACGACGAAGACCCACCCCCCGAGCGTCCACGCGTCGATTTGGGAGGTTCAAAATCGAAGTCGTCACGCCGGTCGCCGATTGGGAATCCGCAGTATTGGAAGCACCCTCTTGGTGAAAGGTTTGGAATTCGACCGAGCCATCGTGACATCAACCGACGCAATGAACGGCAAGGATTGGTATGTAGCGCTCACACGCGCGACGAAAACTATAGGAATAATATCGCCGAGCGTCCGCTTCACGCCGGCAGCATAGAGCACGCTTCTCATTCGGAACAACAACTCGGTGGAAGCACCGCGCCAAGACAAACTGCGACACACGTCCAGCGGGCATTGAAGGTCATTCTAGGGGGATCTATGGCAACCACTGCTTACTCGCAACACTACGCTCGCGAGATCGACGTCGAGCAACTCGCATGGTTGCTGAGCGGAAGGCAGCCCATTGCCGCCGAGCAGGTTCCCGAAATAGATTCCAAATGGAGCGAATGGATTCGCTCGGACGTTCGATGTTCGTCGTGCGGCAGCACCGGCGCTCTCGTCGTGCGTTCGGCTCGCGCCCGCACAACACAAAAGCTGATTAGGCAATCTCACTTCCGGTTCGTCGGGCAGGACGGCAACGACGCGCATCATCCTTTCTGTGAATTCTATGGCGAAGACGATGGCGTGCTCACCCAACCTGATGGGCTCGTGAATCTCGGGTCTGAGAAATCCGCAGAAACACGACTGATCAGAGAGCTTGTATGCAAGGGCATCGAACAGAAGCTGTTCGATCAATCGACGATCCGCGCCATGCGCCAATGGTTTTTCGAACTGAAAACCTCTAGCCGCGTCCGGGTGACGGTTACGCCCGAGCAAATAGAATGGACCCGATGCCTACGGCGCCACTCGCATTATCAACGCTGGACCTTCCATCCCGCCCAGGCAGAAATGCCAGGCTTCGATTGGGCAGCCGCGGCAAAGTACCAATTCACAGAAGAGCACCTTGCCCTGTTTGAACTTCTCAGGGAGACACCGGTCGAGCCGCCTCATTGGCGTCGGGCCCAGGAACTGGCCACCAAGCACAAGGACCAAGAGGTTTTCGACGTCAGTGCCTTGCGGCCGCACTACGACGCGGCTCTGACGCTCTGCGGTTTTGTGGCAAGGAACGCTGGCATCAAGTTCAGCCCGATCAATCCTGATTCCTACAGATGGAAGGGACCGCCAATTCCACTGCTTGCCCTCTGCGCACTAGCGTTGTTTGTCTCACGGTGGGATATGAACACGGCCATCGCAACGTTTGCCAAGCTCTTGACGGCGCCGACGCCAGCTGACTTGTCTCTTGGCAATGTCATCGGGCTAAACCCATTCCACGAATACACGCCCTGGCGTCTAGTCCAATTGTCAACCGATATCGCGGCACGCGGATTCGGCGGACACGACTATCCCGGCCAATTGGCCACAATAGAAGCGAAGTTGCGCGAGCAATACCGCCTCTGGAAACTTCAGAATCCGTAGGGACCCAGCTTCGCCAGATAAAGCTCATCAATGAGGCGGAACGCGCTCCGCTCCCGGTTATCGTGACAAACATGAGCAGCCCAGATGGGCTTCGATCATGCGGAACTAGAAGAGCAGCGACATGGAAGAATCAGAAGCGCCGCAGGAATACGTCGTGTTCCCTGAAGAGGCCATCAAATATCTACCCGAAGAATGGCAGCAGCACCTATATGCGCTTAAAGAAGAGGGACAAGGCGTTCTGGAGGCCGCGGACGACAATCTGAAGATATTGAATCGTCTCGTCCATGCGTTCCCGACTATGGCGAGCCTTCGCTATATCCAGCATCGGCTCGCCTCCACTAAATTCGAAGCCTCGATGGAGTGGGCGCTCGAGAACGACATGCTGACCTTGGCATTCGTGACGACATACGCTCGTCTCATCGACGGTGGCATCGGCAGTGGCGTTTCCCGCAGCGCGTTACCCGCCGAGCTTCGCCCCGTGCACGACCACATCATTGAACTTCGCAATAAACGCTACGCTCACAACGTCGGCCACGACTCGATAACCGGAAGTCTGGAGATCGGTTTTGAAGGTGGGAAGTTCGACATCAGCGTCAATTTTAATATGGGATTCCATGTGGGGGGTGCGCTCGAATGGGAGCCTCTGGTTGTATTTCTTGACGGCTTGATGATCCATCGCCTTCACGCTCAACTTGAGAAATTGAAGGAGAGAACGGGGCGTGAATGGACCTTCCCCAGCGGGCCACCTCCAAAATGGGTCTCATCCAACCCAGATAGTTCTCCGCCTGCCGAGAATGACGGCCTTAAAGCCGCTCATTGAGGCCAACGCTGTATCCCGACGCTCTTATCGAGTTGCTGGTCGTTCTCAGCGCCGGTCCGGCGGCCCCAGCGCCTGCTCAGCCAACCTGTTCAACGAGCAGTGAGCCGGCAGCGCAAGCGGCACTTGCCTTCTAGGCATCAGCGCTCCGGACTAGACCTTGAGGGGAAAGTTTTCCCCTGCGTCCGAGCCCTGCGGTCTCGACCGACCCCTTCTGCGGGGAGACCCCGCAACGCCCCCTGAGAGTGAGAGCGCGGACCGGTTTCCGTGACGGGTGAATAGCTGGGAGAGAGGCTCCCGCGCCCGTCGTGGAGATTGGTCCCATGAACATGCAAGTTCTCGATGCGCGCCGTGACACGACCGGCGGTTACAAGGTGGATGTCAGCCGCGGCGAGCGGGTCGGCCGCGTCTCGTCGGAGTGGTTCTCGCGTCCGGCCGACGAACGCTACCTCTCGCTCTCCGAACTGGCGCGATCGGTGCGCGGTCGCGCCGATCGCAGTCGGACCCGCGTGGTGGGAAGCGCGCTGATCCATGTTGAGGCTAACCGCAACGACCCGGAGCGATTGGCGCTGATCCTACCAGGCACCGACACGGCGATCGCACCGACACACTGGTCCTTCGGTCAGCTCGCCGGCCTGGTCGGCGCACCCGCCGCCTATCTGCGCCAGCTCCCGGCCGCGCTCGCCGCCATCAATCTGCAGTATGGCCTGACTTCCAATCGCGCCGGGCAGATCAAGACGCTGGAAACCGACGACGGCCGCATGGAACTGCGCGCCGTCACCGGCCCGGATTATGGGAGGATATTCGACGCAGAACTGGTGGAAGCCGTACAACGCATCGCCGGCAACGGCACGGGCGACACCCGCTGGAAGGTGCCCGGCGTACTTGATTGGTCGACCGGCGTCTACAATCCGCGCGTCGACATCACCAGGGACACGACGACGCTCTATGCTTCCGATCGCGACGTCTTCCTGTTCCTGGTCGACGACCTGAATCCGATCGAGGCCGGCCGACTGCCGGACGGATCGCCCGACCTCTATTTCCGGGGCTTCTATTGCTGGAATTCCGAAGTCGGCGCCAAGACCCTCGGCATGGCGAGTTTTTATCTCCGCGCAGTCTGCCAGAACCGGAATCTTTGGGGCGTGGAAGATTTCGAGGAAATCACCATCCGCCACAGTAAGCACGCCGCAAACCGGTTCGCCCATGAGGCTGCCCCGGCGCTGTTGAACTTCGCCAACTCGTCGCCCCTGCCTTTCGTCAACGGCATCAGGGCGGCCCGCGAGCGGATCGTGGCAAGGACCGACGAAGACCGCACCGACTTCCTGCGCCGTCGTGGTTTCTCCAAGGCCGAGACGGGCAAGATCATCGACACGGTGCTGGCCGAGGAAGGCCGGCCGCCGGAGAGCATCTTCGATTTCGTTCAGGGCATCACCGCCGTCGCCCGCGACAAGCCCCATCAGGATGCCCGCCTCGATATGGAGGCCCGGGCCAAGAAGCTGCTCGACCGAGCGGCCTGATCTCCGTGACGCCGGGGATGCGGCTTTCCGTGTCTCCGGGTTTACGCTTCCGTGGCTTTCCGGTTGACCGGTCCGTGGCGCTGCCCCCTTTAGAGGAAGAGGGCGGCGCTTCGCTTCGTGACGGGTTTAGGGTCGAGAGAGAGGCTCTCGGCGCCCGTCGCGGAGTAAATCCCGATGGCTACTGCTGCTCAGAAGATCGTCCTGTCGTCCTCGCGCGACATCCCCTTCAACAAGCTGGTGCTCAGCCAGTCCAACGTCCGGCGCGTGAAGGCCGGCGTCTCGATCGGGGACCTCGCAGCCTCGATCGCCCGGCGCGGCCTGATCCAGAGCCTCAGCGTTTTTCCTGTGGTCGACGCCGAGGGCGTTGAGACCGGCATGTTCGAGGTGCCCGCCGGAGGCCGCCGCTTCCGCGCGCTGGAGATGCTGGTGAAGCAGAAGCGCCTCGCCAAGGTCGCACCCGTGCCCTGCGTTGTTCGCGAGCGCGACGGCGCCATCCTCCCCGAAGAGGTGTCGTTGGCCGAGAACATTGAGCGCGCGCCGCTGCACCCTCTCGACCAGTTTCGCGCATTCCAGGACATGCTGATCAAGGGCATGATCGAGGAGGAGATCGCGGCCGCCTTCTTCGTGCCGGCCCAGGTCGTGAAGCAACGGCTTCGCCTGGCCTCCGCATCGCCGGCGCTGCTCGACGTCTATGCCGAGGACGGCATGACGCTGGAGCAGCTGATGGCGTTCACGGTGTCGAACGACCACGCCCGCCAGGAACAGGTTTGGGATGCGATCAAGGACGCGTGGTCGAAGGAGCCGTACCAGATCCGGCGCATGCTCACGGAGACCACGGTGCGCGCCTCCGACAAGCGGGCCGTCTTTGTCGGCCTTGAATCCTATGAGGCCGCTGGCGGCATCGTCATGCGGGACCTGTTCCAGTCCGATGACGGCGGCTGGCTACAGGACGCGGCGCTGCTCGACCGCCTGGTGGCCGAGAAGCTGAAGGCGACGGCCGAGAGCATCGCGGCCGAAGGCTGGAAGTGGATCGAGGTCGCCGTCAGCTTCCCCTATGACGCGACGCGCGGCCTGCGTGAGCTGCAGGGTGAACCGCTCGACCAGACGCCCGAGGAACAGGCAACGATTGACGCCCTTAACGCCGAGTACCAGAAGCTCGAGGCCGAATATGAAAGTGCCGACGAGCTGCCCGACCACGTAGATCAGCGTCTCGGCGAGATCGAAACGGCGCTCGCCGCCTTCGAGACCCGGCCGGTGCGCTTCGAGGCCGAGGACATCGCGCGTGCGGGCGTCTTTATCAGCATCGCCCATGACGGGAGCCTTGATGTCGAGCGCGGCTACGTCCGCCCCGAGGACGAGGCGGCAGTGGCCCCTGAGGGCGAAACCGGCGTGGAGGCCGGGGGCGATCCGGTCGAGCCGGTGGTGCAGCGGGCCGCCATCACGATCGGCGGCCAGCCTGCCGAGCCGGAGGATGACGAGGAGGATGCGATCAAGCCGCTGCCGGATCGCCTCGTCACCGAGCTGACGGCCCATCGCACGCTCGCGCTCCGCAACGCGCTGGCCGAGAATCCGCACGTCGCTATGACCGCGCTCCTGCACAAGCTGGTCTCCGACACCTTCCAGCATCGCATGTACAAGGGCGCGATGGAGGCCTCCGTCAGTCACGTCTTCTTCCCGGTGCAGGACGATGCGCTGAAGGACAGCCCGGCGGCGCGCGCGGTCCATGAGCGGCACGAAGGCTGGGCCGGCGATATTCCGGCCGATGATGACGCGCTGTGGGACTGGCTCTCGGCGCTCGATGACACCAGCCGCATGGCGCTGCTCGCTCACTGCGTCAGCTACGGCGTCAACGCACTCTACGAGAAGCCGAACCCCTACAGCGGCAGTGGCGTCTCCCAGCACACGCTGGAAATGCGGCTTGCCCAGGCCGATCGACTGGCGCGCGCGACCGGGCTGGACATGGTCGAGGTCGGCTGGCGTCCGACGGTCGGGAACTATCTCGGCCGCGTCACCAAGCCCCGCATCCTCCAGGCGGTTCGCGAGGGCGCCGGCGAGCAGGCCGCGCAGCTCATCGACCACCTGAAGAAGGGCGATATGGCCAAGGAGGCCGAACGCCTGCTGGCCGACACCGGTTGGTTGCCTGAGCCGCTGCGGCTGCTCGCTGAGGCCGAGGCGGCCACAGCGGACACCGACGCGGGCGGCGAGGAGGACGGCGCGCTGCCCGACTTCCTCACGGGCGACGACGAGGAGGCCTCCGCCGAAGACGAGGAACGTCACCTCGTTGCGGCCGAATAAGCGCACCCGCGGAGCGGCTTCGGCCGCTCTGCCCATTCCTCCAACATAAGGAGCTGCGCCATGTCGCAATCCAGCCCGTCGCCCCGCCGCGTCGTCTTTCAGTTCCTCGTTCCAGTCCATGTCGAGGTTGAGGATGACCTAGTCGGCCGCGTGACGATCATCGACGAAACACCTGTGCGCGACCCAACCGTCGTCGAGGGCGACCCTGCCTATCTCGACGACGCGGTGCGCGCCGCCGGCGGCGGCCAGTCCTGGCCGTCCTGGCAGTTCGGCTACTAGCCGCCGCCATCCCGTCTCCATTCCAGTCCGGCCGAGCGCCGGGCTTTTTTCTTTTCAGGAGCCCGACATGACTGACTATCTCACCCGCTTCTCCTGCCTGCTGGATGTCGGCACCGCCGCCAACGCCACGCGCGCATTCGACATCTACGCCGCGCTTATGGCCGAGAACAATCGCGAAGACCCGCCGGCCGAGCCGTTCTTGCTCTCGCTGACGCCCGAGCATGGCCCAGCGCGCCTCTGGCTTCGCGATCCCGGCATTGCCGATCCGCAGCTTTTGATCACCTTCGTCGCCCGATGCGCCGAAGCCTTCGCGCTGACGGGGCGATGGGGCTTCCAATGGGCGGGCATCGCCTCGAACCCCGTCGTCAACGGCTTCTCCGGCGGAGCTCACTTGCTCGATCTGGCGACGGGCCGGACTATCGACTGGATGAGCAGCGGGCGTTGGCTCGCCGAACGTCTTGCCGAGGGAGGAACGCGATGAGCATCCCTGACCATGCGCGTGCCAATTTCCAGACGTTGTTGCGGGCGGCCGGAAGCGGCGATCTGGCGCTGATGGAATGCACCGACGTCGCGACGGGCGAGCCCCGCTACGTCATCTGCGCCGTTGGCCGTACAGACGGCGACTATGTGTTCACGCCGTTCGGGCATCTTGCCGACGGCGATCCGTTCAAGATCTATCGCCCGCCGGAAGCCCCGACATAGGGCGCGCGTGTGCTGCCGCTACCAGACCGCGACCTCCCATTGACCGTTGACGCGCGCGAAACCGATCGGCCGGTTCTGCGGCGTCGCGTTCGGCGTTGTCGAATCCATCACGATCTGCGTCATGCAGGTCACGCCCGGACCGATACCGCCCGGCGAACAGTCGCCGAGCTTCACGGTGGCATTGGTGAGCGGTCCGGTGAACAGGCGGTGACGCCGAACCGCCGCCGTTGCCTCATCCTCGGTCGGCTGCGCGACCCCGGCCACGACAGCCGGCGACGCGGACACCGGCGCAATCACAGGTCGGAGGAAAAACCCCGTGCCAAACCCGACCGCAAGACAACCCGCGGCAATAATCCCGATCGCGCTTCCCTTCATTTCGCCTGCCTTTTTCCTACCGGCACGGCGAACTCCAGTGAGGCGCCGCAGCTTCCTTTCCCAGGAACGTTAGCTTCAGATCGCAGCAGCCGGAAGGCCGAGCGATGAGCCGGGCCCAGCCCGCGCCAGAGTGAGAGGTTGGCCGGGAACGGGTTTGAGCCCGTCCGGTCGAGAGAGAGCGCCGGGCCGGCTCGTCCCGTCCAGCTCTCCGAGGTCTCCATCATGCTTCACGCTCCGCTTCAGGCTGCCCCAGCGGCAGTCTCGCTCCCGCTCGCGCGTGCGACGCCACCGGCCTCCGCCGCGCTGGCCGCCGCCGAGCTCCTCCTCCCTCATCTTGAACAGGGCCGAACGGTTGACGCCGCGACGCTGCGCGCGGCGATGGAGGCGGCCTTCGGCGGGTCCGACGCTGTCGGCGCTTGGGACTGGAAGACGGCCTATGACGCCTGTGAGGCCGCGACCGTTCTCTTCCTGCGCAAATACGGAAAGGCGCTTTTCCGCAAAGCCGCATCGCCGGCTTCACGCCTTTCCGCGCTGACCAAGATCACCCGCCTTCTGCCGACGCACACGCGTCGCTCCGAGGAAGCGCAGGCCTTCCAGCAATTCTCGACCCCTGTCCCGCTCGGTCTCGCCGCCCTGACTGCGGCATTGCTGACCCCAACCGACCGCGTGCTGGAGCCCTCGGCCGGAACCGGCCTGCTTGCCATCCTCACCGAGATCGCCGGCTCCGCGCTCATCTTGAATGAGCTTGCCGAGACCCGCGCCGATCTGCTCGCCTCCCTCTTTCCGGCCAGCTCCGTTACGCGCTTCGACGCCGCCCAGATCGACGATCATCTCGATCGGACGGCCGTTCCCAGCGTCATCATCATGAACCCGCCGTTCTCGGTGATGGCGAACGTCACCGGACGAATTGCCGACGCCGCCTATCGTCATGTCGCCTCGGCCCTGGCGCGTCTCGCCGATGGCGGTCGACTGGTCACGATCACTGGGGCGAACTTCTCGCCCGAAGCGCCAGCCTGGCGTGACGCCTTCATCCGCCTGCAGAAGCACGGGCGTGTGGTGTTCACAGCCGCCGTCGCGGGCTCGGTCTATGCCAAGCATGGCACGACCATCGAGACGCGCCTCACCGTCATCGACAAAGCGCCGGCCGAGGACGCCACCCGCTTTCCGGACTCTCCCGGCCTCGCACCCGATGTCGCGACGTTGCTCACATGGATCGACCAGCATGTTCCGGCCCGGCTGCCGGTATCGCTCCCTATTACGATCACCGACGCGCCGGTCGCCCTGCGCACCATGCGCGGCTATCTGACCCGAGCCGCGTCCGCAACGCCTGCACGTCACATTGCGCAGCCCGAAGGCGTGCCCCTCGACTATGAGACGATCGACTGGACGCCGCCGGAGGGCGGTCGCCTGTCGGACTCGATCTACGAGGCCTACGCGCTTCAGTCGATCCGCATCCCCGACGCGCAGCCGCATCCCACCAAGCTCGTGCAGTCGGCCGCCATGGCGTCGGTCGCGCCGCCGAAGCCGAGCTACCGGCCACTGCTTCCCGCCCATATCGTCAGCGACGGCGTCCTGTCCGACGCCCAGCTCGAGACGGTGATCTACGCCGGCGAGGCCCATGGTGAATATATCGCCGGCGCCTGGACCGTGGATGAGACCTGCGATCTCGTCTCGGCCGCGCCGGACGACGCGGAAAATGCCGTCCGCTTCCGCAAGGGCTTCATGCTCGGTGATGGCACCGGCGCCGGCAAGGGCCGCCAGTCGGCCGGGATCATCCTCGACAACTGGCTCCAGGGCCGGCGCAAGGCGGTGTGGATCTCCAAGTCCGACAAGCTGCTCGAGGACGCCCAGCGCGACTGGTCCGCGCTCGGCATGGAGCGGCTGTTGGTCACGCCGCTGTCGCGCTTCCCGCAAGGCACGGCGATCCGTCTCGCGGAAGGCGTCCTTTTCACCACCTACGCCACGCTACGGTCCGACGACCGCGGCGAGAAGCTTTCGCGCGTTAAGCAGATCGTCGAATGGTTGGGCTCCGATTTCGACGGAGTGATCATTTTCGACGAAAGCCACGCCATGCAGAACGCCGGTGGCGGCAAGGGAGAACGGGGCGATGTCGCGCCTTCGCAGCAGGGCCGTGCGGGCTTGCGCCTTCAGCACGCTCTGCCGGACGCGCGCGTCGTCTACGTCTCCGCGACCGGTGCAACCACGGTCCACAATCTGGCCTATGCCCAGCGGCTCGGCCTGTGGGGCGGCGAGGATTTCCCCTTCGCCAACCGGGCCGAGTTCGTCGAGGCGGTCGAGAATGGTGGCGTCGCAGCCATGGAAGTCTTAGCGCGTGATCTACGTTCGCTCGGCCTCTACACATCACGATCGCTGTCCTACGACGGCGTCGAATATGAGTTGCTCGAACACCAGCTCATGCCGGAGCAGACGCGCATCTACGATGCCTATGCCGGCGCCTTCGCCATCATCCACAATCATCTCGACGCGGCGATGCAGGCCGCCAACATCACCGGCGACAGCGGCACGCTGAACCGGCAGGCGAAGTCGGCCGCACGCTCAGCCTTCGAATCCGCCAAGCAGCGCTTCTTCGGCCATCTGCTCACCAGCATGAAGACCCCGACATTGGTTCGCTCGATCGAGCAGGACCTGGCCGATGGTCATGCCGCCGTGATCCAGATCGTCTCGACCGGCGAAGCGCTGATGGAACGGCGTCTCGCCGAGATCCCGACCGAGGAATGGAACGACGTTCACGTGGACATCACGCCCAGGGAATATGTCCTGGATTACCTCGCCCATTCCTTCCCGGTGCAGCTCTACGAGCCGTTCACCGACAGCGAGGGCAATCTGTCGTCGCGTCCGGTCTACCGGGAAGGCCAACCTGTCGAGAGCCGGGAAGCTGTCGCCCGCCGCGACGAGCTGATCGAACGGCTGGCATCACTGACCCCCGTGCCTGGCGCACTCGACCAGATCGTCCAGCGTTTCGGCACCGACATCGTGGCCGAGGTAACGGGCCGCTCGCGCCGCGTGGTGCGCAAGGGCGAGCGGCTTGCCGTTGAGAACCGGGCGGCCTCCGCCAATCTCGCCGAAGCCGCCGCGTTCATGGACGACCAGAAGCGCGTGTTGGTGTTCTCGGACGCCGGCGGCATCGGCCGCAGCTATCACGCCGATCTCGCGGCCCGGAACCAGCGCCTGCGCGTCCATTATCTGCTCGAACCGGGCTGGAAGGCCGACGCCGCGATCCAGGGCCTCGGCCGCACCAACCGGACGAACCAGGCGCAGCCTCCGCTGTTCCGGCCGCTCGCCACCGACGTGAAGGCCGAGAAGCGCTTCCTCTCGACCATTGCGCGTCGGCTTGACACGCTCGGCGCGATTACACGCGGCCAGCGCCAGACCGGCGGACAGGGCCTGTTCCGGCCCGAGGACAATCTGGAATCGCACTATGCGCGCGATGCGCTCCGGCAGCTCTATCTCCTGCTGGTGCGCGGCAAGGTCGAGGGCTGCTCGCTCGACCGCTTCGAGTCCGCCACCGGCCTGAAGCTGATGGACGACAACGGTATCAAGGACGAACTGCCGCCGATCACCACCTTCCTCAATCGCCTGCTGGCGCTGACGATCGACCTGCAGGGCGTGCTGTTTACGGCGTTCGAGCAGCTTCTCACCGCCAAGATCGAGGGGGCCATCAGAAGCGGCGTCTACGATGTCGGGCTCGAGACGCTGCAGGCCGAGAGCTTCATCGTCACCGACAGCCAAGTGATCTACACGCACCCGGGCACCGGCGCCGAGACGCGGCTGCTCACGATCACGCGGCGCGAGCGCAACCGCCCGACAAGCCTGGCTGACGCTCTTGACCATCTCTCCGATCCGCGGGCGCGGCTCCTGGTCAATTGCCGCTCCGGTCGCGCCGCCGTGCAGATTCCCGCACCGTCGATGATGCTCGACGATGGCGAGATCGAACGGCGCGCCTGCCTGATCCGGCCGATGGAGCAGCACTATGCGCCCCTGCGCATGATGGACGAGAGCCATTGGACGGAAGCCGATCGCGCCGCCTTCGCCGCAGCGTGGTGGGCGGAACTAAACGATGTGCCGGACTTCTCCGACAGCACGATCCATATCGTCGCTGGCCTGCTGTTGCCGATCTGGAAGCGCCTGCCGAACGAGTCGACGCGGGTCTATCGGCTCCAGACCGATGCCGGCGAGCGCATCATCGGTCGCCGCGTCTCGCCGGCCTGGGCCGCGAACGCTGTGACGACGGGCGCCGCGTCGCTGACCCCGGAGCAGGCCTTCACCGCACTGATGGACGGCGCGACGATCCTCGATCTCGCCGACGGCCTCCAACTTCGACGCGCGCGCGTCATGAGCGCCCAACGACTGGAGCTGACCGGCTTCACCGAAGCCATGCGGGACCGGCTCCGGGCATTCGGCCTGTTCAGCGAAATCATCTCGTGGAAGCTCCGCTTCTTCGTGCCGATCGACACCACCGGGCCGAGCGTCCTCGCCAAGTTGCTAGACACCTTCCCGGTGGCGCGCATCTCCGAGCGGGAGGCTGCGTGATGGCCCGGCAGGATGCCTCCGATCTCGCGCACAGTCTCGGCCGGCAGGCCGAGGCGGTGTGCCGCCAATATCTGTCGAGTGGGCGTCGCGAGGGCCGCTACTGGCTGGTGGGCGACGCGCGCAACACGCCGGGCCGCTCGATGTATGTCCGGCTCAAGGATTCGCCGAAAGGTGTCGCGGGCAAATGGACCGACGCCGCCACCGGTGAGCATGGCGATCTCCTCGACGTCATCCGGGAAAGCTGCGGCCTAGTCCTCTTCAAGGACGTGGCCGACGAGGCGCGCACCTTCCTCAGCATGCCGCCACCCGAGCCAGAGCCACGATTTCAGGAGCGCCAGCGGCCAGCACCAAGCGGCTCGCCGGAAGCAGCGCGGCGTCTCATCGGCATGTCGCAGCCGATAAGGGGCACAATCGTGCAAGCGTATTTACGCGAACGCGGCATTCCAGATTTACGCGGAACCGGAAATCTTCGCTTTCATCCACGCTGCTATTATCGGCCCGACGAGCATTCTCCGACCGAGACATGGCCGGCGATGATCGGCGCCGTCACCGATCTCGACGGCAAGATCACCGGCGCGCACCGGACATGGCTCGATCCCCGATCGCGGGACAAGGCCCCGATCGACACGCCGAGGCGAGCCATGGGCGACCTGCTCGGCAACGCCGTGCGCTTCGGCATCGGCGGCGAGGTGATGGCGGCCGGCGAAGGCATCGAGACCGTGCTGTCGCTCCGACAGGTGTTGCCCGACATGCCGATGCTGGCGGCGCTCTCGGCAGCACATCTCGCCGCCATCCTGTTCCCCGATACGCTACGACGGCTCTACATCGTGCGCGACAATGATCCGGCCGGTGACGGTGCGCGTGACAGCCTGATCGAACGGGCCAACGCCCTCGGAATCGAGGCGATTGTCATCTCGCCAGCGCTCGGCGACTACAACGAGGATCTCCACACCCTCGGCATCGAGCATCTCCGGCAGCAGTCGCGGATGCAGATTACACCCCAGGATGTCGCAAGGTTCATGGCGCTGGCGGCATAGCCCGGCACGGGAGACGACAATGGCGGTGCGTCGTCGTGCTCGCAGATGCACCAACCGTCGGAGGGGGACCGCGCCTCGGCCTTCGAGAGGGCGATCGGCCAGCAAACGGGCCTGCCCAGCAATGGCTGCGGCCGACGATTTTCCGGCGGCGCGTGCCGCGCCTTTCCATCGCGAGGCAAAATCGCCGGCCTTCGCCATCCTCCGCTGACGCTCCGGCCCTGTGCTGCGCTCCGGGTGCAGGGCCGGCCCGCCCGCCGGCTTTCGTCGCCATGAAGGCCGCGGCGGTCGCGGTCCAACCGACGGAGCATCCCATGAGCGAGCACGACGACTTCGAACCGCATCACGCGTCATCACCCACCGACCATGTCCTCAACGAGCTTCAGCTCCACGGCTATCGTCCCTTCGAGGATGAACCCGACCAGCGACTCCTCCCCGACGGAAATGCAGTCGCAGGCGCCATCGCCGACATCTTCGACGCTCTGATCGGGACGCTGGAGGACACTCGCCTCGAACCCGACCTCGACGATCTCCTGTGGTCGACGGTCAACGTCTTCCACCGCGCCACCGACCGGATCGCGCGCGAGCTTGACGACAACGAGCAGGCGCAACGCCGGGGCCAGCGTGAACAGGACGGCAGCGAGGTGAAGGCAGTCGAACTCGAGCGCCACATCGCCGAGGGCCAGACCCTCATCGAACGCCAGAACGCCTTCGAGCTGATGCGCGATCAGGCGGCCGAACACTACGAACGCCACGTCGGCAAGACCTGGCTTCCGCGTAGCGGATCAAGGGTCAATCACCGCAATCTCACCTCCGCGATGATCGACAGCCGCGATTTCCTGGCAGCGAAGCGGCGCGCCGAGCAGACGATCCTTCTTCCCGCTGGTCCAAAGATCCTTGTCACCGGCGGGCTCGACTTCAACGACCATCGGCTGATCTGGGCCAAGCTCGACCAAGTCCATGAAAAGCACCCGGACATGGTGCTGATGCACGGCAAATCGCCGAAGGGCGCCGAGAAGATAGCATCCCTTTGGGCCACGAACCGCAATGTGCCGCAGATCGGCTTTGCACCGGACTGGACGAAGCACGGCCGCGCAGCGCCCTTCAAGCGTAACGACGAGATGCTGGAAATCCTGCCTAAGGGCGTGATGCACTTCCCCGGCACCGGCATCAACGACAACCTCGCCGACAAGGCCAAGAAGCTCGGCATCCCGGTCTGGAAGTTCGGCGGCGCGTGAGCGCCGCCTGCCGGTAAGAGAACTGAATCGTTGGATCGCAGCGCGCAACGTATCTACGTAAGTTACTGAATGGACAGCGGGGATGCGATGAGCACAATCACGGACGACGACTACAAAACTCATATTGCACCTGTCGTCGCAGAGGGCTTCACGCTCGATCCCCCCGGATTTGAGCGTCTTTCGTCGTGGACGCATATGCTGATGCACCTTGTCACCGCGCGCACCAACTTCGAGTGGGTGCGTGACCACCCGGTCGAGCTCGGCGAGCTGGAAAACTCAATGCGCCAGCAGGCGTTCTTCGTCGCCGGGATCATGGCCTACTGCCGCTGCTATGCATCGTCGGGATCGGGAATTCCGATGCTCGATGCGAAGAAGGTCTACGAGGGATCAGACGACGGAAAGCAGGTCCATGACCGTCTCATCGGCCTCCGTAACTCAATCGCCGCACACACCGACGCGTCGGACATCGTTCGCCTCACCCTCGCAGTGAAGGAGGAGCCCGAACGTCTTGTCATCCGGCACCTGTGGACGATGGCGGTTCCCGTCGACGAGATCGCCGACTTCCTGGAAGCTGTCGGTCATACCGAGCACTTCGTCACGATTAGCCTGAACAAATACCTGAACCGGCTCGAAAAGGACCGTGGCAAGACGATTGAACTCGACTGACGTTTTCCCGGTATCACCGCGGCTCCTGACGCGAAAACCACCCCCGCTTATCTGCGCTGATCCTTGGTCAGACTGATCGCCTGACGCCATCAACCCGTAAAGGGTCGGCTATGCGAGCATGCCGCCGCTTCGGCTGCGCCTGTGCGGTGATTGCGGCGTTCAGTCCGACACTTCGGGCGCCTGTCAGCGGGGGATGGTCCTCCGCTCAAACAGGAGCCGGATCGATGTCCCTCAACGACGCACACGCCTTCGCCTTCAGCCTTGCCACCACCCTGATGGCCGCCATCATCATCTTCCAGGCCGGCGACGGCACCCTCTCGGTGACGCCAGCCAGCGAGTACGACGGCGAAATGGACGCGATCGTCCACGAGATCGATCCCTTCGCCCCATAACCGGGGCGAACCGGCGCCGCTGCGCGGAAGTCGCACGCGATTTCCGCTCCCGGCGCAGTCGATTTTCAGCTATAGTTCGAGCGCGCCGTGGTGGTGGTGGAGGCGCGACCGTCAGACCTTTTCTCACGGAGGCCACCGCCATGATCATCCTCGCAATACTCGCATCCCTCGCGGCCATCGGCCTGCTTTGCTGGCTGCTGTTCACGCTGGCCGTCTTCGCGCTGCCGGCGTTCGTCGGCGTGACCGCAGGTGCCTGGGCGCACGGCACCGGCGCCGGCATTCCCGGCGCGGTTCTCGTCGGGGCCGCCGCCGCCGTCCTTACGCTAGCGGCCGGCCATCTGCTGATCACTTTCGTCCGGCCGATGTGGCTGAAGCTCCTCGTAGCCATCGCCTTTGTCGCGCCGGCGGCGATTGCTGGATTCCACGCCACGCATGGCATCGTAAAGCACCTCATGCCGTCCGACGGATGGCAGATCACCTTCTCCGTCATCGGTGCGATCGCGGTCGGCATCACCGCCTTCATACGGGTCGCAGGCATGGCAGCGGCCCCGAGCCCTTCTGGCCGGGATCTCGCGCGAGCATGATCATCGTCATCGCCGTTGTGGGACGGGCCAGCTTTGGCAGCGGTCGCCCTCGTCGTCTTAGGCTGTTGGGATTAAAGCGTAGAGCGCGGATCGACCCTGGCCCAGGAAAGCGGCTCTCGTTGGTGCGGTGGCCGTGTCAGGATCATCGCTTGGCGGCACACCGAACATCCGGCGTGGCGATCTGCCCTTTGGCGGCGGATCACGATGCAGCGCTGATGCCGGGCCGGGAGGAAACGAAGCCGGTGAGCACTGCGGTGACGCCGGTTTGCCGATGCGAAATGGCCACCATCTCCTCCGTTCTCTGACCGTAGCTCGACCGCTCCAAACGGCCTCTTCAATGGCCTGATCTGACCGAAGGCCGGCTCCGCCTCGATCGCCTATGACGCAACAGCCGCGTCAAGCTTTCTTCCCCTGCCGGCTGCGCCGCCATTCCTCGCGAGACAAGAAAGCCCTCCTTGGCTGTCAGGCCCCTGCGGGGTGCGCCGTCGATCGCCTCCGGCCTGCCGATCGCCATCGAGGCCGCAATGGTGCGGGCTCGGGAACGGAAAACGGAGACTTACAATGGCGACCATCGGCACCTTCAAGAAGACCGGCTCGAACGAGTTCACCGGCGAAATCGTCACCCTCAGCGTCCAGGCCAAGAACGTGCGCATCGTCCCCGACCAGCGCGCCACCGGCGAAAACGCCCCCAGCCACCGGGTCCTGGTCGGCCGCGCCGAGATCGGCGCCGCCTGGTCCAAGCGCTCTAACGAGGGCCGCGACTATCTGGGCCTCAAGCTGGACGATCCGAGCTTCAACGCCCCCATCTACGCCAACCTCTTCGACGACGAGGAAAGCGAGACCTTCTCGCTCATCTGGTCCCGCCCCAACGGACGCCGGGGCGACTGAGGCCCGCGCGAGGTCCCGGCCGGAAGGCCGGGGCCTTCGGCTCTACGGCGACCGAATCAGCTGCGGCCTTGTCGACCGCAGAGAGCTCAAACAGCCACTTCCGGCTGGAAAATTCCGCCAAGAACGACTATTATAGTCGTAGTTTTGGCGTGCGCGTAGGTCCGTGTGGGAGGTGATCATGCATGATCACCGCCCAACAATTTCGGGCCGCACGGGCGTTGCTGGGTTGGACACAGGAGACGCTCGCTGACAAGGCCCGGGTCTCGTTGACCGCGCTCAAGCGCCTCGAATCCCCTAGCGGGCTCGAGGTCTTCGAGAGTACGCGCGACGAGGTGAGAAGGGCTTTCGAACGCGCCGGCATCGTCTTCCTGAACTCCGATCAGGGCAAGGGAGTGCTGCTCGTTGACGCAAAGAAGGAAACCTGACGTTCGACAGGTCGCGGCGTTGCCACGTCTTCTCGCGTCCAGGCCTTGCGTCATCATTCCGATCGCATCACGGTTAACAATCTCCTCCAGTTTGGATACATCTCGCGACCGGGGGATATTGTGACCAAAGACGATTTTCTCGATGAGCCGCCGGCCGGGGCGGCATTGACCGCCTATGACGAGGCGCATCTGAAGCTCTATGCCCGGCTGCTCGACGCCGACGCGGCCAGCGCCGACTGGCGTGAAGTCGTCGAAGTCCTCTTCGGCCTCGATGCCAAGGCCGATCCGGAGCGCGCCCTGCGCATCTACACCAGCCATCTAGACCGCGCGAAATGGATGACCACCAGCGGCTTCTGTCAGTTGCTTCAGGGTCGCCTGCACTGAGGCGATGCGCAAATCGCATCACGTTGCGGCCACTTCGTTCTTCCCGAGCTTCGTTCAACCGGGAATCGTAGCCACTTCATGGCTCGCGCTGCAAAACATCGCGCAGAGGGGGTGGAGGATGTCCGAAGATGAAAGATGGCGGTCAGAAGCCGCCTACGACTATATCGACAAACTGACCCCCGGCGATCTTGCCTGGGAGTTCCTGCGTCGCAATCCCGAGTACAGAAAATCATATCAGGAGCTGGTAGCCATCGGGCGGTTGACCGAGGACATTGCGCGCGAGTTCGCAGAGCAATGGGGGTTGCGATTTCGTCGCCGACCCTCGCAACTCCGCGCTCATCCAGCCGATCTTCTGGACCCCGCAAACCGATCCGGCGACGCTCCCGTTAACCGCCGGACCCAGCCCGGCGGGAGATCTCCTCCTCCGCGCTGAGGATCTCCACGCCCACACCATCATCGAGCATGATCCTGGCCTGATCCGGCTCGCGCTCCGGGGCGAGCCCCACGACGTGGCCCTGTTCAACGTCGATGATGCCCGCCCCCTCGGCGCATTCGTCATGTTCGACGAATTGACGCCCGACCGGCTGACCGCGATTGAACGCCTCTGGCACGCAATGTTCGGCAAGCGTGTGCCGCCCGATCCGCGCATGACGCTACAGAGACGTCAGCGCGCCCGCCAGATGCTGCGCCATCTACCGCACCGTCGCCGAGCATCTCTTCCCTCAGCACAAAATTGACGCAGCGTCCTGGGTCGGCGACCCGATCCGGGAGATCACCATCCGTCTCGCCCGCGACGGCATGAAGCTCGTTCGCGGCGGCTATCGGACATTGCTGCGCCGACCACGCCGCGACCGCTGACACCCGCAGACGTGTCGATCTTAGCCGCCTTACTTCGACATCGTCCGAGGCGCCGTCTTCGCGCCACCGTGCTCGCAACCCGCCGCTTGTTCGCAGCGGCCACCCGCGAGACCACGGAGGTTCGATCATGGCCGAAAAAGCCGCCAATTTACCGCCGCGCTATCTGAGAACTCAGGAAGCGGCGCGCTTTCTCGGCCTGTCCGAGCGCACCCTTGAGAAGCACCGGACCTACGGAACCGGCCCGACCTACCGCAAGCTCGGTGGCCGCGTCGTCTATTCCGTCGAGGACCTGCAGAGCTGGGCGGATCGCGGTCTTGTCACCTCGACCTCCGATCCGCGCGGCGGGACCGTGCTGCCAGCCAAGCGCCAGACCACCGCACCCTCCGCCACCGCCGGCGGCCGCTTCGCGCGCTGAGGTGGCCGGCCGTGTCGTCTCGCCACCACCATCACGATGAGCGCGCGCAGCTCGATCTGTTCCGGGCGCTGCCCGGCGATCTCGCGCCCCGCGATGCGCAAGACCTGATGGCCTATCCGTTCTTCTCGCTCGCCAAGTCGAAGCGCCTGGCGCCGATCGACTTCAAGGCGGGCTCGGTGAAGATCCGCGTCGAAGCCGTCCCCGAACATGGCATGGCCACGATCTGGGATGCCGATGTCCTCATCTGGGCCGCCTCCCAGATCGTCGAAGCGCGCGATGTCGGCTTGCGGCCGTCGCGCCTGATGGCGACCACCCCCTATGAAATCCTGAACTTCATCGGCCGCGGCGTCAGCTTACGCGACTACGACCGCCTGAAGGCCGCGCTCGACCGGCTGCAATCGACGACGGTGGCGACCTCGATCCGCCAGCCGACCGAGCGGCGGATGCACCGTTTCTCCTGGATCAACGAATGGAAGGAGCGCGCCGATCACCGCGGCCGCCCGCTCGGCCTCGAGCTGATCGTCCCCGACTGGTTCTACGGCGCTGTCCTCGACGACGCGCTCGTGCTGACGATCGACCGCAAATACTTCGATCTCACTGGCGGGTTGGAGCGCTGGCTCTACCGTTTGGTGCGCAAACACGGCGGTAGACAGGAGTTCGGCTGGAGCTTCGACTTTCCGCATCTCCACGCCAAGTCCGGCAGCCTCTCGCCGCTCAAGCACTTCGCCTACGACCTGCGCGACATCGTCCGCCGCCAGCCGCTGCCCGGCTACCGCCTCACCATCGAGCAATGCCTCGGTGGGCCGGAAATCCTGTCCTTCGCACCCACCGATCCCAACGCGCTCGGCATCCCGCGCCGCCGTCGCCGCTCGACAACTCGCACTGGGGATAAGCTGTGAATCGTCTCGTGCTATCAGGGACCGGCACTATCGTGCCATCGGGGACCGGACTCTCGTGCTATCGGGGACCGGAATCGCCGATTCCCCGAGCTGAATCAGGAGCTTGCGAGCCCCGTAACTTATCTAACCTGGATTCCTTCGGAATCTTTCTAACGGAACCCGCTTTTTCGCGCCGTGTGGACGAGTCCCCGATCGCCGGGAGACCGTCATGATCGTCGCGCTGCTCAACCAGAAGGGCGGCGTCGGCAAGACGACGCTGGCGCTGCATCTCGCTGGCGAATGGGCCCGCGACGGCAAGCGCGTCACCCTGATCGACGCCGATCCCCAGGGCTCGGCTCTGGACTGGTCGCAGCAACGCAGCCGGGAGGGATTGCAGCGGCTGTTCGGTGTCGTCGGCTTGGCGCGCGACACCCTGCATCGCGAAGCGCCGGAGCTGGCGCGTGACGCCGACCATGTCGTCATTGATGGACCGCCACGCGTCGCCAGCCTCATGCGCTCGGCGCTGCTCGCCGCCGACCTGGTGCTGATCCCGGTGCAACCGTCGCCGCTCGATGGCTGGGCCTCGGCCGAGATGCTGGCGCTGCTGGGCGAAGCGCGCATCTACCGGCCGCAGCTTGCCGCCCGCTTCGTGCTGAACCGCTGCGCGGCCCGCACGGTGCTCGCCCGCGAAACCGCTGAGACGCTGGCCGATCACGACCCGCCATTGCTCGCGACGACCATCGGCCAGCGCATCGTCTTTGCCGATGTCATGCAGACCGGACGGATCGCCGCCGAGCAGGACGAAGATTGTCCAGGCGCGCGCGAGATCGCCGCGCTCGCGACCGAGGTGACGAGGATCGGCGCATGAGCGCACGGTTCCCCAAGCGCGGCTTCGCATCCCGGCCCGGTGATCCCGAGAGCTGGATCAAGGCGCCTGATCGCCAGACCCAGCGCGCTCAACCCCCCGACGACTTCTCGGCCAGGCTGACCATCGACGTCACCGCCGACATGCGAGGTCGGATCAAGATCGCGGCCTTCCAGCGCGGCCAGACGGTCGCCGACATGCTCCGCGCACTGTTCGAGCGCGAATTCCCACCAGCCCCAGGAGACGCCCAATGACCGGTCTTGCCGCCGCATCCGCACGCGCCGGCCGCGCGCTTCACTCGCCGCCGGAGGATCTCACCCAGGTCCAACTCGTCTGGGTCGAGAAACAGGTCGAGCACTGGATCCGCTTCGGCCGCGAGGTCCGCCAACAGGTGGTCGACCGCCGCCGTCGCATCCTCTCCTTCGCTCCCGGCGCGACGTTCGCGCTGGTGCGCTGGGCCGCGAACGAGCGCGGCACCGTGCTCTCCCGGCTCGACATTCTGCGCGCCGTCGCTCCCGGCGAAGCCTGCCAGACGCTCCCGACCGTGACGCCCGGCGGCGACATTCTGCTGCGCGTCGACGGCTGGCCGAAGGTGGAGCGCATGCTCCAGCTCATCGACGCGATCGAGGCGGCCAGCATCGATCCGGTTGAGGTCGCGCCCGATCACTGGCGGCACGTCCACAACCGCCTTGCCGCCGGCGAGACGCCGCGCGGCTACACGATGCAGCGCCACCGCGCCTCCCTCCTGGCGCGGAGGATCGGCGCATGAGCCGGCGCGGCTACGCTATCACCACGACGGCCGCCGTGTCGTTGCTCGGCATCCTGTCGCTCGTATCCTTCGCGCCGAAGGTGATCTGGAACGCGTCGGCCAGCACGCCCATCGGGCTCTACGCGATTGAGCCGGACGGGTCCCCGGACGTCACCGATCTGGTCGCCGTGCGTGTGCCCGAACCGCTCGCGAGCTTCCTCGCCGAGGGCGGCTATCTGCCGCGTGGCGTGCCGCTGATGAAGCGCGTCGTGGCGCTTCCCGGCCAGCGGGTTTGCAGGAGAGGCCTCGCGATCACTGTCGACGCCGTGCCGATTGGAGATGCGCTGGACCGCGATCGTCGCGGCAATCCGCTGCCGATCTGGCAGGGCTGCCGCGTCGTCGCCGAGGGCGAGCTGTTCCTGATGAACTGGGAAGTCCGCGACAGCCTCGATGGCCGTTACTTCGGCCCGCTTCCCGCCTCCGCCGTAATCGGCCGGGCCATCCCTCTCTATACCGACGAGGACGGCGATGGCCGCTTCGTCTGGCGCGCGCCGACGCGGTGACGGCGTGCCCAATCCCAACCTCACCGCACATCCACGGAGGCAATCATGTCCCTGATAGGTCAGTTCACCCGCGACGATGGCGGCTTCATCGGCCACTTGGAAACGCTCCTGCTGCACCAGGACATTATCATCATTCCTGCCGAGCCGTCCGACGCTGAGAATGCGCCAGATTTCCGCGTGCACGTTTTCGACGGGGTGAATAACGAACCCAGCACCGAGCTCGGCGCGGGTTGGAAGCGCACCGGCGAGAAGGCCGGCGAGTACGTCGCGCTGCAGCTCGACGATCCATGCTTTCCGCAGCCGATCCGCGCCAATCTGTTCCAGTCGGCCGACGACAAATCGACCTGGGGTCTCCATTGGAACCGCCCGCCCAAGCGTGGCGAGCGGGACTGAGCGATGCCGGCCCGCCGCCATCACGCTGTCGTCGGACGGTTTCCCACCGTCCGGCGCACAGCCTTCCTCCTCCTTTCCGGCCTGCTTACCGGCCTGACGTCGACCGTCCCGGCCGCCGCACAGGACGCATCGGTGGAGCGGGCATCACCCAGCGATCCCTATGCCGGCCCTATCACCGAGGCAGCGCGCCGGTTCGGCATTCCGGAGGCGTGGATTCGTGCCGTCATGCGCGTCGAAAGCCGCGGTGATGTGCGGGCGATCTCGCCCAAGGGCGCGATGGGCCTGATGCAGATCATGCCGACGACCTGGTCGGATCTGCGCGCGCGACATGGTCTCGGCGGCGATCCCTACGACCCGCGCGACAACATCATGGCGGGCGCTGCGTATCTGCGCGAGATGCACGATCGCTACGGCTCGCCCGGCTTTCTGGCGGCCTACAATGCCGGTCCCGGGCGCTACGAGGAATATCGCGCCACCGGTCGCCCTTTGCCGGCCGAAACGCGCGCCTATGTCGCCGCTCTCGCGCCGATCATCGGCGGCGGCGATCTCGCTGCCGCCGTCACGGTAGCGACCGCCGATCCGCTCGCCTGGACCCGTGCGCCGCTCTTCATCGTGCAGGTCGACAGCAGGCCGCGTGCAGATCGGCAGCGGACCGACAGCGATCCAGTTGCACCACCCGCGCCGGAGTCCGTGCGCGATCCAACGCCGCCTGCACCTCGATCGGATGGTCTCTTCGTGGCGCGAACCGACAGTGCGGGGCCGCGATGATGGGCCCCGCACTCCCTGTGGCATTTTCGGGCTCTGGCGTGGATTTGGCGGCAGAAGTGGGAACAGCAGTCACCACAACCGCACGATGGCAGGATAAAGGGCCGCGATGTGCGGCCTTGTGCGGTTGTGGTTTTTCAAGGGTTTATGGCGCGTTTGCGCGAGGTGCGCCTGATCGGCGCAGCCTGCGCTCGCGGCGCTTTCCCAATGATTTCCTCGGCTTTGCGCGATGTGCGGGGCCATGCCCATGAGCGCCGAGGACGATTTCCGTATCCGTCCAGGTCGCATCCGTTCGACACGCGCGCAGCAGGCCAGACCCTTCATCGCGCAGGCGCTCGCCGCCGCGCAGAAGGCCGGCGGCGCGGTCTCCCGGCAAGGAAGGATCGGTCCTGGCAACCGCTCACGCTTCGGCCGCGGCCAGCGCGCGGCGGTGCAGGCCAACCGGCTGCTGACCGCCCGTTCGCGTGGCGCCGTCATCAAGGCCCGCGTCGTGCGCCAGGGCGGACGAAACGCGCCCCTCGGCACCCACCTCAATTATCTCCGCCGCGAGGGCGTGACCCGGGATGGAGAGAAGGCCCGGCTGTTCGGCCCCGGCGGGGATGACGCCGATCCGAAAGCTTTCGTGGAGCGGTGCGAGGATGACCGCCATCATTTCCGTTTCATCGTGTCGCCCGACGACGCGGTCGAGATGGCCGACCTCAAGGGCTTCACCCGCGAGCTGGTCGGGCAGATGGAGAAGGATCTGGCTACCCGCCTCGACTGGGTCGCCGTCGATCACTGGAATACCGAGCATCCCCATGTCCATCTGATCGTGCGCGGCGTGCGCGACGACGGCGAGAACCTCGTCATCTCGCGCGACTACATCAAGGAGGGCATGCGCGACCGGGCGCGCGATCTCATCACCCAGGAGCTGGGACCGCGCACCGATCAGGAAATCCGCCGGACCATTGAGCGCCAGGTCGAGTCCGAGCGCTGGACCAATCTCGACCGCCAGTTCGCGCGCGACGCCTACAGGACCGGCGTCGTCGATCTCGCGCCGCATTCGGACCGGCAGCCGGATGAATTCCACACGCTGAAGGTCGGGCGGCTGCGCAAGCTCGAAGGGCTCGGCCTCGCCAACGAAATCGGTCCCGGCCAATGGACGATCTCGGAGAAGGCGGAGGCGACGCTGCGCGAACTTGGCGAGCGCGGCGATATCATCAAGCGGATGCATCGCGCGCTGACCGACCGCGGCATCGAGCGCGGCGCGGCGAGCTATGTGCTCGCCGGGGAAAGCCTGAACGATCCCATTGTCGGCCGGCTGGTGACGCGAGGCCTCGACGACGAGCTCAAGGGCACGGCCTATGCCGTGGTCGACGGGGTCGACGGCCGCACCCACCACATCAAGCTGCCCGACCTCGAGGCCGCCGGCGACAGCGCGCCGGGTTCGATCGTCGAATTGCGCAAGTTCGACGATGCGCGAGGGCAGCGGCGCGTTGCGCTTGCCGTCCGCTCGGATCTCGACATCTCTGCCCAGGTCACCGCGACCGGCGCGACCTGGCTCGATCGGCAGGCGATCGCCCGCGAGCCGGTGGCGCTTGGCGGTGGCGGCTTCGGCGTCGAGGTGCGGGACGCGATGGACCGCCGCGCCGAACATCTGATCGAGCAGCGCCTGGCCGAACGCCACGGCCGCAGCGTCATCTTCTCCCGCAACCTCATCGACACGCTGCGTCAGCGCGAGGTCGATGCGCTCGGGGCGAAGCTCGCGGCCGAGACCGGGCGCCCGTTCGCAAAGGCGGGGTCCGGGGAATATGTCGCTGGCGCCTATCGGCAGCGCATCGCCCTCGCGTCGGGCCGCTTCGCGATGATCGACGACGGCCTCGGCTTCCAACTCGTGCCCTGGTCGCCCTCTCTCGAAAAGCACCTTGGCCAGCAAGTCTCCGGCGTCGCCCGCGGCGATGGCGGGGTCGACTGGAGTTTTGGCCGCAAACGCGGCCTCGGCCTGTAGCCCGTAACCAAGAAAGGACCCCGCCATGTCGGCGACCAAAATCCTCTGGGGCCAGATCCTCACCGTCTTCATGATCGTGCTCTTCACGACCTGGGCGGCGACAGAGTGGACGGCCTATCGGCTCGGCTTCCAGCCCCAGCTCGGCCCGCCCTGGTTCGAGCTTGCGGGCTGGCCGATCTATTATCCGCCGGCCTTCTTCTGGTGGTGGTACTTTTACGATGCCTATGCGCCGCCGATCTTCGTGGAGGGCGCCTATATCGCGGCGTCCGGCGGCTTCATCTCGATCGCCGTGGCGATCGGCATGTCCGTTTGGCGGGCACGTGAAGCGAAGAACGTCGAGACCTATGGTTCGGCACGCTGGGCTCGGGATGAGGAAGTAAAGGCCGCCGGCCTGCTCGGTCCCGACGGCGTGATCCTCGGCAAGCTCGACCGCGACTATCTTCGCCATGACGGCCCGGAGCATGTGCTGTGCTTCGCGCCGACCCGCTCCGGCAAGGGCGTGGGGCTCGTCGTGCCTTCGCTCCTGACCTGGCCAGGCTCGGCGATCGTGCATGACATCAAGGGCGAGAACTGGACGCTGACCGCGGGCTTCCGATCGCGGCATGGCCGCGTCCTGCTGTTCGATCCGACCAATCCGAAGTCGGCCGGTTACAATCCGCTGCTCGAGGTGCGCCGTGGCGAGTGGGAGGTCCGCGACGTCCAGAACATCGCCGACATCCTGGTCGATCCGGAAGGATCGCTCGAGAAGCGCAATCACTGGGAAAAGACCAGTCACGCGCTACTGGTCGGCGCGATCCTCCATGTCCTCTATGCGGAAGCCGACAAGACGCTCGCCGGCGTTGCCGCCTTCCTCTCTGATCCGAAGCGGCCGATCGAATCGACGCTGGCCGCCATGATGAAGACCGCGCACCTTGGCGAAACCGGTCCCCACCCCGTCATCGCCAGCGCAGCGCGCGAGCTGCTGAACAAATCGGACAATGAGCGCAGCGGCGTGCTCTCGACCGCCATGTCGTTCCTAGGCCTCTATCGCGATCCCGTCGTCGCCGAAGTGACAAGGCGCTGCGACTGGCGGATCGCCGATATCGTCGGCGGCAAGCGGCCGTCGACGCTTTACCTCGTGGTGCCGCCCTCGGACATCAACCGGACCAAGCCGCTGATCCGCCTGATCCTCAATCAGGTCGGCCGGCGTCTTACCGAGGATCTGCAGGCCAAGGGCGGTCGCCACCGGCTGCTCCTCATGCTGGACGAGTTCCCGGCGCTGGGACGGCTCGATTTCTTCGAGTCCGCGCTCGCGTTCATGGCGGGCTACGGCCTGAAGAGTTTCCTGATCGCCCAGTCGCTCAACCAGATTGAAAAGGCCTACGGGCCCAACAATTCGATCCTCGATAACTGCCATGTCCGCGTCAGCTTCGCGACCAATGACGAGCGAACCGCCAAGCGCGTGTCGGACGCGCTCGGCACCGCAACCGAGATGCGGGCGATGAAGAACTATGCCGGCCATCGGCTTTCGCCATGGCTCGGGCACATGATGGTGTCGCGGTCGGAAACCGCCAGGCAGTTACTCACGCCCGGCGAGATCATGCAGCTTCCGCCCTCCGACGAAATCGTCATGGTCGCCGGCACCCCGCCGATCCGTGCCAAGAAGGCGCGCTATTACGAAGATCGCCGGTTTCAGGAACGAGTTCTGCAGCCGCCCGCGATCACCAAGCCGGATGGGGTCTCGACCGACGACTGGAGCAAGCTGGCGTTACCGGCGTCGCCGGAGATCGTGAGAGCTGCGAGGGAAGCCAATCCGGACGAGGAGGACACAACGGATTCCGAGCGCCGCCGCCAGCCCGAGCTGAGCCGCGTGCAGCCGATCGCTAAGGTGGCGCCGATCGAGAATGAGTTCGAGATCGACCCGGCGGACGATGCCGATGACGACGCCGCGCGCCTCAGTCGCATGAACCAGAACATGCGGCAGGTCGCGCGCCAGGCTTCGCTCGACCCGGGCGACGGCATCGAGCTTTAGGAGTGCCGCGATGACGAAATCCCCGAAGAAGCAGCGGCTCTCCGTCTATCTCGACCCCGACGTCATGAAGGCGCTCTCTGCGCATGCGGCCCGGCGTGGCCATTCGCTGTCGCTGGTCGCAGAAGCCGGCATTGCGTCCTTCCTGTCGCCTGACGCGGTCGAGCGCCAGGAAGCAGCCATCACCAAGCGGCTCGACCAGCTCGATCGGCGCATGACCCGCATGGAACGCGATGTCGGCATCTCCGTGGAGACGCTGGCCATCTTCGTTCGCTTCTGGCTAGCCACGACGCCGGCATTGCCCGAGCCTGCCGCTCAGGCCGCTCGTGCTAAGGCCGGCGAGCGGTACGAGGCGTTCATCGCGGCTCTGGGTCGCCGACTCGCGAGCGGCCCAAAGCTCAGGCAGGAGATTTCGGAGGATATCAATCAAGCGCATCGGGCAGAATAGTTTCCGCCAACACGGCTATAATAGCGAGCGCATCCATCGAAGATATCAAACATCAATGCCGGACGATCGAAAAGATATCACGGATTTCCGAGCATAGATCGTTTCCACGGGCATAACTATCGTATCGCCTGACTAAGGAGGCGATACAATGATTTGCACCACGATCCATTCCATAACCGCGCCTGCAGCAGGTCGCATCAAAGGACCGGCGGGCGCTCTGCTTACAATCATTTTGCCTATCGGACTGTTCTTCGGGTCTTCAGCCGCCGCTCAGGAGGTAGATGGAGAGCGCTTGTTCCGGCAGCGTTGCGCCGCCTGCCACAACATCGAGCCGGGACAAACCAAAATGGGCCCCTCACTCCTTGGCATTATCGGCCGGACTGCCGGCAGCGTCGAAGGCGCGAACTATTCCCAGGCGATGCAATCTTCCGGCATCACCTGGGATCGCCAGTCACTCGAGACCTTTCTCACCGCGCCGCGCCAAATGATCCGCGGGACACGGATGACCGTCAGCATCCCCGATGGCGCACAGCGGGCTGCAATCATCAACTACCTCGAGAGCCAATCACCAGATTGAGGAGAAGCATTCATGACAGCCTTCACGATCAACGGACAAGCGGTCAATGTCGCCGCCGAACCGGATACACCGCTTCTTTGGGTGATCCGGGAACATCTGAAGCTCACCGGCACCAAATTCGGCTGTGGAATTGCTCAATGCGGAGCCTGCACCGTCCACGTCGACGGCGAGCCGATGCGCTCCTGTCAGACTTTCCTGGAGGATGTCGCCGGCCGGAAGGTCACAACGATCGAAGGTCTGTCGCCGGATTCCAGCCATCCGCTGCAGAGGGCTTGGATCGCCGAGCAGGTGCCGCAATGCGGCTACTGCCAATCCGGCCAGATCATGCAGGCGGCCGCCCTTCTTGCCGCCACGCCCAACCCCACCCGCGAACAGATCGTCGACCACATGGACGGGAATATCTGCCGTTGCGGGACCTATGTCCGCATCATCAGCGCGATCCAGCGCGCAGCAAGGGAGGGCTGAGCCATGACCCCGATTCTCCAGCCTCAAAGCCGCGTGCTGTCGCGACGTAGTTTTCTCGTCACGACCGGCGGCCTCGGCATCGCTGTCGCGTTCGGGAGCGTGCCCGACCTTGCCAGCGGCGCAGCCATGGCACCCGCCGCCGAGGGCGACTTCCGTCCCAACGCCTGGATCACGATTGGCGTGGATGGCACGGTCAGCATTATTTCGCCGGCCGTCGAAATGGGCCAGGGCATCACGACAACGCTGCCTCTGCTCGTCGCGGAGGAACTGGATGCCGATTGGAGCCGTGTGCGGGTGGTCCAGGCGCCGTCCGACGCGGAAACCTACGGCAATCCTGGTTTCTACGGGATTCAGCTTACCGGCGGCAGCGAGTCGACGCGCGGGTACAATGCGCTGCTTCGCATGACCGGTGCCCAGACACGATTAATCCTGCTGACGGGCGCAGCTGGGGTGCTAAACGTGCCAGTGGGTGAGCTCGAGACCGAGCCCCACAGGGTTCTGCATCCAACCTCGGGGCGCTCGTTGGACTACGGTGAGATCGCTGCCAGGGCGGTGCTTCCGGATCCGTTGCCGCAGGCCACAGAGGCCGACCTGAAGCAAAGCCACAGGTGGCGCTATATCGGAAGCAGGACGATCCAGCGCATCGACGTACCCTCGAAGGTCAATGGAACCGCGGTCTTCGGTATCGACGTTCAGCTTCCGGACATGCTCTACGGGGCGGTCCTGCGGGCGCCGGTTCAGGACGAACGGCCTGAGACCATCGACGATGCCGAAGCGCGCGATGTGCCCGGCATCACCCATATCGTCCCACTGTCGTATGGCGTCGGCATTGTCGGCGAAACCGTTGAAGCCACGCGGCGCGCGAAAGATCTGCTCAATGTGACCTGGAGCACGACGTCAAGGGTTCGCAACTATAGCAGTCAGCGGCTGCTCGACGAGTATCGCGCCGTCGGCCGCGACCTTGGCCAGCAAGGCGTTCCCGCGCATACCAATGGTGACGCCGAGGCCGCGATCGCTGGCGCCACGACGGTCATAGAAGCCGATTATATGAGTGACCATGTCGCCCACGCGACCATGGAGCCGATGAACGCCACGGCGCTCGTGACCGGCGACAGGGTGGAGATCTGGGCGCCGACGCAAGGTCCGACGGGCACACAGGGCTTCGCAGCAGAGGTGGTGGGCACCACGCCTGACAAGGTCAAGGTGAACACAACCCTGCTCGGCGGCGGCTTCGGACGCAAGGCGGAGGCGGACTTCATCATCGATGCAGTGTCGCTGGCCAAAGCCGTGGAGGGCCGACCGGTTAAGGTCATCTGGAGCCGCGAGGACGACGTCCGGCACGACAAGTTCCGGCCGCTCGAGGCGCAGCACGTCAAGGTCGGGCTCGATGCCGAGGGGAACATCGTCGGCTGGCGTCACCGCATTGTGGCGGATTCGATCTTTGCACGAACCTTGCCACCGGTGTTCGAAGAAGCAGGCGGCCACGACGACGTCGTGACCGAGGGTGCGAAGTTCAATTATACTGTTCCCGCCCATCAGATAGAATATCTACGCCAGGACAACGGTCTCGCCATCGGTTTCTGGTTCGCCGTGGGGGTCGGCTATACGAGGTTCGCAATCGAATGCGTTGTCGACGAGATCGCCGCCGCCAGAGGCATCGATCCGGTCGCGTTGCGGCTGGAGCTTCTCAAGGACCAGCCGCGCGCGCGCAAGGTGATCGAGACCGTGGCCCGGATGGCTGAGTGGGACCGGGCGCGAGACGGCCGGGGGCTCGGCGTCGCTTACTCCGATGCCTTCGGCTCGCATTGTGCCCAGGTCGCCGAGGTCTCGCTCAACCGGGACACCGGCGCCATCCGGGTGCACAAGGTCTGGTGCGCGATCGATCCCGGTGTGGCGATCCAGCCTCTCCATATCGAGGCCATGATGATGACCGGCATCACCAACGGTACCGGCCATGCGCTGTTCGAGCAAATCAACGTCGTCGACGGCGAGGTGCAGGAGTCGAATTTCGATACGTACCGGGTGATCCGAATGTCCGAGGCGCCTGAGATAGAAGTAGCTGTGGTGCCGACGCCCGGGAGTCCTTTTGGCGGCATTGGTCAGGCAGGTCTTCCCCCCACCGGCCCGGCAATCGCCAACGCTGTCGCGCGGCTCACCGGAGGTGTGCGGCTTCGCCACTACCCGTTCACGCCAGAACGAGTGAAGGCAGCTCTGGATACCTGAATCTTCTTTGGGCAACGCAGCCCCCCACAACTGGCTCGGCGAACGACTTCCCATAGCCGCGCGGCATCGCGGCTATGGGCTCTCCCGTTCAATCACTGCCGGCGGGCGGCCATTCAAGAATTTGTAGGAATGGGCAATTTTTCTGAAGGATCGCGCGTGTCCGTCTGAGCGAGAAAAGAATAGCCTCTCAGGCGACATAGCTGAAATCCTGAGAGTTGTTCATGTCCTATGCGATCTCCGTCAATGGCCAGATTCACCACGTCGAAGATGACGGGCAGACTCCTCTTCTTTGGGTGCTTCGCGACACGCTGAAGCTCACAGGCACCAAATATGGCTGCGGGGTCGCGCAATGTGGCGCCTGCACCGTGCATGTCGATGGCACACCGATGCGCTCCTGTACGCTCCCGCTGGAAGTGGCTTCCTCGGCTCGAATCACGACAATCGAGTCCGTCGAAGGAGTCGAGGCGCAGGCGATCCGGGACGCATGGGTTGCGCGCGATGTTCCGCAATGCGGATTCTGCCAATCCGGGCAGATCATGAGTGCCGTTGCGTTGCTCCGCACCCTCAAGACACCTACAGACCGTGACATCGATGTGGCCATGAGCGGCAACATCTGTCGCTGCGCCACGTACAACCGGATTCGTGCCGCGATCCATGACGCTGCAGCGCAACTCGGCGCGGCCCGATGAGGTGGCGACGATCCCGTTCCGAGCCGCGGCGTGGGCGCCTTCGCATCGGCCGGTGGCTGTTCGCCACATTCGCAGCGATGATCGCGGCAACGCTCGTCTATACGCTCTACCCTCGGCCCGTGCCGCAGACCCAGGCTATTCAGATCAGTCAGCCGCTTCCGGATATCGAGCGTCTGCGCACAGTGGCGGAGTTCGCTGCAATCGCCGATCTGGACCAGCGTTCGGTCGCGTTATTCGAGGAAGCGGGTCGCGTGATCCAGCACCCACGCTGCATGAATTGTCATCCGCGAACGGATCGTCCTACCCAGACAGACGCGATGCGTCCGCACAGGCCGTGGGTATCACGCGGTCTGGATGGCGCCGGAGAGCCGACGCTCCGCTGCTCGACATGCCATGGAACCACGAATTTCGAGTCATCCGGCGTGCCCGGCAACCCAATGTGGATGCTCGCACCGATCGAAATGGCCTGGCAGGGCAAGACTCTTGGCGAGATCTGTCGGCAGCTTCTGGACCCGGCACGCTCTCATATGAGCCGCGAGGAACTGCTTCAGCACATGAGCGAGGACGCGCTTGTTGGTTGGGCCTGGCGCCCTGGCGGAGGTCGCAAACCCGCGCCGGGCACGCAGGCGGAGTTCGGGGCAATCATCAAGGCTTGGCTCGATACCGGCGGAAAATGCCCTGCATGAACCAGCCATTTTTCTGAAAAGGAAACGCCCGTGAACAAGCCGCAGGCCCCCAAACGAGGGTTCCGTATGACGCGTCGGCGGATGATCCTGGGCGGATCGCTGATCGGCGGTGCCCTGATCGTCGGCTATACCGCCACGCACCCCATGCAAGTCGCTGGCGCGATCCTTCAGGGCGGCGGCAGCGATCCGGAACCGAGCGCCTTTGGGCCCTTCGTTCGCATCGGTTCCGATGGATGGGTGACAGTGGTCAACAAGCAGCAGGAGATGGGCCAGGGCATCCATGCCGGCATAGCCGCGATGGTCGCTGAGGAACTCGACGCGGATTGGGATCGCGTGCGCGTGATTGAGGCGCGCAACAACTTCCGCGCTTACGGCTTGCAAATGACGGCGGGGTCGAACGCCATCGCCAGCAATTGGGACGCAATGCGCAATGCAGGCGCTGCGGCGCGCGCCATGTTTGTCGCGGCCGCCGCGCACCGCTGGAATGTTTCGCGCCAGTCCATCGAGGTGCGGGACGGCGTTGTGTCGCATCCGGGCTCGAACCAGTCTGCGACGTTCGCCGACCTGCTTGAAGACGCGTCTCGCCAGACGCCTCCGCAGTCGCCCACGCTCAAACAGCCTAAGGACTATCGTCTGATCGGCACCGATAGGGTGCATCGCAAGGACAGCCTGGCAAAAAGCACCGGCGCCGTGATCTACACTCAGGATATTCAACGTCCCGATATGCTGGTCGCGATGGTGGCGCACAGCCCCCGTTTCGGCGGAACGCTGGCGCGGTTCGACGCGTCTGACGCGCTGAAGGTGAAGGACGTCGTCGACGTCTTCGCCATTGAGACCGGTGTCGCGGTGGTGGCGAAGACGACATTTGCCGCACGGCGCGGACGGGACGCACTGCGTATCGAGTGGAACGATAGCGAAGCCGAGATGCGGTCAACCCCGGAGCTCATCGAATATTATCATCAAATTGCGGCCGGGCGGGGTGACCTGGAGCCGGGCGACTTCGGGACCAAGGGCGAAAATCCTGAGGCCCCCTTCGACGGCGACGTCGTCGAGTTCGCGTTCGATTTCCCCTATCTGGCCCATGCTCCGATGGAAACGCTCGATTGCGTTGCCCAAGTGGACGGCTGGAACGTGTCGATCACCTCAGGCGCCCATCTGGCGACACTCGACCAGGTCATGGCGGCGATCGCCGCCCGCACGATCCCCGGCAAGGTCGACCTCGAAGTCGTGCCGGCCGGCGGCTCGTTCGGCCGCCGCGGCATCATGTCTTCCGATTATCTTGTCGAATGTGTACGGCTTGCAAAGCGGATCCAAGGGCGTCCCATCAAGCTGATCTGGAGCCGGGAGGACGAGATGATGTCTGGCTACTACCGGCCGATGTCGCATCATCGCGTTTGGGTCCAGATGGGGGCCGATACCTTCCCGGCGCGTTGGCGCGTCCACAGCGTTTGCCAGGCCTTGACGCCGATCGGGCCGAATTTTCAGGCGACTGAGGGGATCACCAACTCACCCTATTTTTCGACCGCCTCGACTGTCGACGGCAAGATCTTCAGTCCGAGCTTTCCGGTCGTGGTCGGCTTCTGGCGCTCTGTCGGCGCTTCGCACACCGCCTTCGTGATGGAGCATATCATCGATCAGCTCGCGCGGCGGGCCGATCGCGATCCGGCGGCGTATCGGCGTACCCTCTATGAGAAGGCCGGCGATACGAGACGGATCGGGGTGCTCGACGAGCTTTGTCACAAGGCGGACTGGGGCAGCCCGCTCCAACCCGGCTGGGCCCGCGGCCTCGCAATTGCCGAGGCGTTCGGTACGGTCGTCGGTCAGGTCGCCGAGGTGCGGCTGGTCGACGGCCGTCCGATCGTGCGCCGCGTTGTCGCTGTCGTCGACTGCGGCATTGCCGTTGCGCCCGACCAGATCGCAGCGCAAATGGAGAGCGGCGTCGGCTTCGGCCTATCGGCAGCGCTGTACGGGGCGGTCACCTTGAAGGACGGTATCGTCCAGGAGACCAATTTCGACAGTCATCCGGTCCTGCGCATGAACGAAATGCCGGCGGTCGAAACACATATCATCAAGTCCATCCGTCGGCCGACCGGCATGGGTGAGCCCGGCGTGCCGCCGATCGCGCCTGCGGTGGCGAACGCGATGCTGGCATTGACCGGATCTCCCACGAAAAGCCTTCCGTTCCTGAGCGGCAACGCGCTCGGCAATAGCGACATATCTGCGCAATCCTAGCGGTCAGCGTATCATGCAGGTCCTTGGTCCGACGCAAGTCGAATACCCACTGCCGCCGCCGCAACACGATGCTCAAGGCGCCGGCTCCCATTGTTGGCAACGGGGCGCATCCGACCGGTAGGCAAGTCTCCAGCAACAGAACGGGTCGTTGTTTCGACCTTCAGACGACCGTATTGGCGAGGCGAACAGCCCATGACGCGTTTGAAGGCCGTGCTGAACGCACTTTCCGATTCATAGCCGAGCGAAGCGGCAATCGTCGCCACGGGGTCGCCTGAATTTTCCAGCCTGTCGCAGGCAAGCAGCATCCGCCAACGCGCCACGTACTGCATCGGCGGCTCCCCGACGCGCTCCTTGAACCTGAGCGCAAATGTCGAGCGCGACATGCCGGCAATCTCACCGAGCGCTTGCAAGGTCCATTGATACGCCGGTTCGGCATGAATTGCCTTGATGGCGGCTCCAAGCTGCCTGTCCGCCAAAGAGAAGAACCAGCCGATACGGTCGCCGCCATCCGCGTCCAGATGCGCACGTAGCGCCTGCACCAGCATCATATGGGCCAAATGCTGCGCCACGAGGGCGTTGCCAGGCTGCTCTTCACGCAGCTCCTTCATCATTTGCTCGACAGACCAGCGCAGCGCCACCTGCTCGGGTTGCTCGTGGATGTGCACGATTGGCGGAAGCAGGCCCAGCAGCATATCGGCATGGCTGCCCTTCACGCCGAAGCGGCTTCCAACGAGGAACAAGCCGCCGCCGCCGTTGTGCGTGACGACGCCACCGCTTCGCACGACCGGGAATATCTCCCCGGCTCCGATGGCCGGCCCATCAAGGCTGCTGCCAAGCCGAAAAGGCCGCCCAGTCGGCAGTACGAAACATTCGCCGGCCTCGAGGCGCACTGCGTCGCTGACACCCTCGACGGTGAGCCAGCAACCACCCGACACGACCGCATAGCATTTGATGAGCTTGTGTTGATCGCCGAACTGAACAGCCCAATCGCCGCCTGCATCGAAGCCGGACGAGACGTAGGCATGCGGCTTAAGCAGAGAAAGGACGTCTGAAAGTGGATCCATGGCTCATCTCGGACGATTGCGCAGATAAGATGGATTATGCAGCATAGACCGTCCTAAAACAACCACCTACCTTCAAGCCGGAACATAAATGCTGGCACGGCATGTCTACATGTCCAACTGGCGGGTGCGGTCACGCCGCTCCCGCTTTCGCCGTCAAACACCGAAGTAATACATGATCGTTGTAACCACTCCCACTGGCGATATTGGCCATCAAGTCGTCCAAAACCTTCTCCAGTCGAGCGCGCAAATCCGAGTGATCGCGCGCGATCCATCACACTTAGCCGAAGAAGTGCGAGACAACGTCGAGATCGTCACAGGCTCCCATGGGGACGCTGGCGTCGTGAACGAAGCGTTCAGTGGCGCCGACACGGTATTCTGGCTCGCGCCTGCTGATCCGAAGGCCACCTCCGTCACGGAGGCTTATGTCGATTTCACACGCCCTGCAGCGGCGGCACTGAAAGACCAAGGCGTCAAGCGCGTTGTTTCGATCACCGCGCTCGGGCGGGGTTCTCCCGTCGCCGACAAGGCGGGCTTTGTCACCGGCTCTCTGGCGATGGACGACTTGATCGTCAGTATGGGTGTCGCATTCCGTGGCCTGGCTATGCCGTCCTTCATGGACAACATCGCCCGACAGGCGATCACGATCAGAAATCAGGGCAAGTTCTTCCTGCCGATCGCCGCCGATCTCAAACTTCCGAGCGTTGCGACGCGCGACATCGCAGCGGTCGCGGCACGTTGGCTGCTTGATGACAGTTGGACAGGCCAGAGCGAGGTTCCGGTCCTCGGCCCCGAGGACATATCGTTCGACGATATGGCCGCAATCATATCCGAGGTGCTCGGCAAGGCGGTGACCTACCAGCAGATCAGCCTCAACGCCTACAAGGCTCGCTTCGTGCAGTTCGGCATGTCCGACGCCATGGCGCAGGGCATGACGGACATGGCTTGGGCCAAAGATCAGGGCCTCGACCTGGCAGTGTCGAGGACACCGGAAAATTCAACGCCCACGAGCTTCCGCCAATGGTGCGAGGACACGCTCAAGCCCGCCGTGCTCGACTGAGCCCGCATTTCGATCCGCCAACAGCAGGAGCACTAAGCCATGCATTTGACTGGCCACACCATTCTCATCACCGGCGGCACGAGCGGCATCGGCCGGGGCCTCGCCGAGGCTTTCCATTACCTCGGCAACCAAGTCATCATCGCTGGACGTCGTCAGACGCTCATCGACGAGATCACCGCTGCGCATCCGGGAATGCGTGGCCTGAGGTCGATATGCAGGACCGGACGGCGATCGCTCATCTGGCCAAAGAGGTTCAATCGCATTTTCCCGACCTCGACGTTCTCGTGAACAATGCCGGCATTTCCCGGATCGAGGCGTGGGACGGCGATGTGATCGACATCGACACGTCGCTCTCCATCATCGAGACGAACGTTATTGGCGTCCTGCGTTTGACGGCTGCCCTACTACCAACACTCGCGAGGCAGGCGTCCGCGACCATCGTCACCACCACTTCAGGCCTCGCCTTCGTACCTCGCTTCAACTACCCGACCTATTGCGCGAGTAAGGCGTTCCTCCATTCGTGGCTGCAATCCCTGCGTCACCAACTGCGCCAAAAGCCGATTGAAGTCATCGAGCTTCCGCCTCCCTACGTGCAGACCGAACTCGCGGGTCCTCGGCAGGCGAGCGATCCCGCCGCCATGCCACTCGCTGACTACATCGCCGAAGTCATCAAGCTTCTCGGGGAGCCTGCGCCGGCCAGCGGCGAGATTCTGGTCGAGCGGGTCAAGGCTCTGCGCATGGCGGAGCAGCGCGGTGCGTATTCGGAAATCTACGCAAATCTGAACCCGGCATAGGTGTCGGTGTCGTCACACGGTCAGAGCGAAACGCCGAGAGCATAGTTCGACTGAGTGCAATCCTCATTTCGAACCAGGTCTTGAGAGATTCACGAAAGGAAACTTCACGATGAGCAGCGGACACGTTCAAGAAGTGCCCCGAACACAGCCACGGGCCAATCACGACCAGCCACGCGGAAAATACATCCTCTGGACAGTTATTGCTTCAGTCGTGGCGGCCTTCGCCGCCTGGCTCAGCGCGGCATTGAACCTCGAGGTCTGGGTGATGTTCGCTGGGTTTATCGCCTGGTTCACACGCCCAACATCGCTGAAGAATAGCGCGGCGGCGATGCTGTGCCTCTGGCTCGGCATCGCGATAGGCGCCGTATCTCATGTCGCGACCGGCGCCCTCATCCCCTCGCTTGACCACATGGCGCTGCCGGCCGTTGTGTTCCTTGTAGCAATCCTCATTGTCGGTCTGCGCACCCAGGCCGCAACAAAGGGTCCGACAAGCGCGGTTGAGCGCGAAACCTGGTGCTCAGCCGTAACATTTGCATAGCATCGGAGCGCTAACGCACACGCCCCCAGATAATCGTCACCTTCGCCCCCAAGGCGCGAAAGTTCTCGATCATCCGATTGCCCTCAACCACCATCTTTAGTTCGTTCGTTGTACGAACATCCCCGATCCAGTTGAGAAAGGACGCACCCTTCACCGTGTTTCCGCTGAAACTGCCGCCCACATCGACGGTGTATCGGCCACATAAGGCGAGAGTGCCTGCCATGGCGCCCCTATTCTCCTCGTCTGTCCCGCCACCACGTTCGTTCGACGTAATGCGGAGGATGCGCGGATCGTACAGGAACTCGACGAAATGCAGGTCGCTCGTAAACACCAGCTTTCCCTGCGGCTCAGGGATATAGGGGCGCGAAGCAACGCCACTGGGGTGGCGATGGAAAGGACCATCGCGGCGGGGCCGGCCACAAGCATTGCTCTGCGCTCGATGATCTCAATCTTCCTTTTGATCGGCCGAAGAGGCGAGACTCGTCGGCCTTCGAGCGCTCCCGGTCAATGTGAGCGCGGCGCGGATGTTCTCATTGGCGGTGCTACCTAGCGCGAGTTGCAATGGTGGGTGATCCGAGTCGGCGGTCTCGATCATCGCATCGACGGTGTTGGAGGCGTCACCGCGGATCTCGAACGCACCGTTGACGATGAGACGGCGAACTTCGCCTGCGGGTGACCTACTTCTTTGAATTTGTCGCCGGGCGCTTCCGCGCCCCTGGTCGAGACCGACGTTTTCAAAGCGGCCGGCCGTGTCCGAGGCCCTACCCGCCCGACCAACGGTCGGACGGATATTGCCCGTGCGCGTCAATATGTGTGACCCGCTGCCGACAGGATGTAGCGAATATCTGAGGGGCCGGTCCACGCGTCAGCGACGGCCATGAGTGGGAGCGTCGTGACGGGGGCATCGAATCCGGCACTGTTCGTCTCCGTCAGAAGCTCGCGAGCGCCAGCCAACAATTCCCGGATGGCGACGCTGCCGATGCCGCTGCCCATCAATTCGAGCCCAGAACTGCGAAAAGCATCGCCACGGATCGAAATCTCGTCGCCCGCCACCGTGCCGAGTTGCACGTAGCGCACACGCGGTTCGCCGCTCCGTGCCCCCCGGTTTTTGGTTGCGGCGGCAATGACCCTAGCGGCAGGCTCGCCCCATAGGAAATCAAGCACGACATCGACGCCTCGATCGAATTCCGCGCGCAGGGCTTCATCGGCACGGTCGTCGAGAGCGATGCGCGACTCGACATCGAGCCGGTCCAGCGCTGTCTTGTTGCGACCAACTGCGATGACCCTGCCTGCGCCGAAATGCCGCGCGATCTGCACGGCCATGCCTCCAGCAGCACCCGTCGCTCCGTTGACGAGAACGGTGGCGCCCGGCTGAACCGACGCCCTCCGCGTCAGAGCGACCCAGGACGCCAAGCCGCCGGTCGCGACCGCTGCGGCGCGCACGTCCGATATTTCATCGGGGATGGCAACGATCATTTCGTCAGAGACCAGCGCCAGTTCGCCCATCGAGCCGAAGGGGGCCTTGGGGAACAGGAAATAAACCCGCCGGCCCTCCGGGTCGGTGCCAACGCCGTCCACGCCTGGTACGAAACCCGCCTGGGCGCCACTTGTGTAATGCTTGCCTGATGCCAGAGCCTTGACGATTGGGCTCAACGGCGCGGCGTGAACCCGCACGATCGTTTCTCCTTTCCCCGCGACCGGGTCCCGGAAATCGCCATAGGCGGGCGCTTTCCCGAAATCTGTAACGACTGCTGCTTTCATCTTTTTCTCCTATCGGGCGATGGACTGTCGGTTCGGGGATGCAAGTAGCTTAGATCCTTGGTACGTTCTCTAGCTAGAGATACCAATTTTCTTCGCGATCGTACCGTTCCTATGGATCCACTGTCTGAAATCCTCTCGCTCCTGAAGCCGCGCAGCTACATCACCGCCGGGTTCGACGCCGGCGGCGACTGGTCGCTGCGGCTGGACGATCTTGCCGGCCGCATCAAATGCTACGCCGTGATGCGCGGCAGTTGCTGGCTGTTGCTGGAGGAGGCCAGAGAACCGGTCCAGATCGTCTCCGGAGACTGCTTCGTGCTTCCGAGCGGACGCCCGGTGCGAATCTCCAGCGACCCGGCGCTGGCGCCAACGCTCGCAAGCGAAGCCCTTGCGCCGGACCGGGACGGAGAGACTGTCATCTACAACGGCGGCGGAGACGTGCTGCTGACCGGAAGCCGGTTCGAAGTCAGCGGTCGGCATGCCGACGTGCTGCTCCGGACGCTGCCGCCCGTCGTGCATCTCAAGGCTGCCGCGGACCAAGCGGCACTCCGTTGGTCGATTGAGTTGATGATGCAGGAACTGCGGGAAGCGAAGCCGGGCGCGCCTCTCGTAGCGCAGCACCTTGCGCATATAATGCTGACGCAAACGCTCCGCCTATATCTGACGCAACAGTCCGGCACGGAGATCGGCTTGTTCGCCGGCCTGGCCGACCCGCAGGTCGGCTCCGCCATCGAGGCGATCCACGCCGATCCGAGCCACGGCTGGACGCTCGAAATGCTTGCCGCGCATGTCGGCATGTCACGAACTGTCTTCGCGCGACGTTTCCGCGAAAAAACCGGAGATACGCCGGTCGCTTACCTTACGCGCTGGCGGATGATGCTGGCCGCCGAGAAGCTCGCCGGAAATGAGACGCTAGCGCATATCGCGCGCGCTGTCGGCTACGAATCCGAGAACGCATTCAACACCGCCTTTACCCGTGTCATGGGGTTGTCGCCGCGGCGCTATTCCAAAGCCGTGGATGCTCGCTCCCTTGTCGAGCCGCGACCGGGTGAGGACCTCTGACCCCTGCGTGAAGAATACCCTGCGGGAGATCACACTGCAGCACAGTTCGTGAGAGCAACTGCTTTGCCAATTCGAAAACTCATTGCCCCAGACGCGTTCGAGCAGTTGCCTGGGCCGCTCGGATCAGTCCCTGATACTGGGCTTCCTTGCCGGGATACCAGGGCATCCGTCCTATGTCGGCGAAACCCGGGATCGTCTCCATATGCTGGACCATGCGCCGGCGCATCGTCTCGTCCGGCAAGGGCCCGTACATGGCTTGGACATTGTCCTCCGCATGCTCCGGATTCGAGGTGCCACACAGCACTGTCGTGACCGCGCGATGCGCCATAACCCACTTGAGGAAGAACTGCGCCCAGGTCGCCGCTTCAAATTCCCGGGCGAAGTCCGGCAGCGAGCGACCTTCCACCACCTTCATCAGGCGCGCCTTTTCGAGCGGAAGGTTGATGAGGACGCCGACCCCGCGGGCTTCGGCCGCCGGCAGCAGGCGCCGCTCAGCGCTGCGGTCGAATATCGAATAGTTCGTCTGAATGAAATCGACACCGCCACGCTCGACGAGTTCGGCAAGCTGGTCCTGCGCGGCGGCTTCATGATGGGTAACGCCGACATAGCGAATGCGACCTTCCTTCTTCCAGGCCTGCATCAGCGGAATGACCACCGGTGCGTTGACGATGCTGTGGCATTGCATGAGGTCGATCGTATCGCGCCAGATGCGCAGCCTCGACTGCTCGAAACTTGCCACAGCATGGCTCTCGTCGCCGAGATACTCGCCAGTCGACCAGATTTTGTTGGCAACAAAAATCTCCGATGCCTCCGGCGTGCCGGCGAGGAACGCGCCAACAGAGACTTCCGCCGATCCGTACAGAGGTGACGTGTCGACGACCCGACCACCGCCCGCGACGTAGCGCCGAAAGACCTCGCCGAGATTCCTTCGATCATCGCCCGGCTTAGCGTCAAAGGTCAGGAAGGTGCCGAGACCCAGAGTGGTGAGGGTCTGCTGCGTTCTCGGAATCGTTCGTGTTCGCGCAGATCTCGTGGAGGCGGTCGCCGCCACGCTCGGTTGGCCTTGGGCATGGGCCTCACCGGAAAAGAAAGGTGTTGCCGCCAGCATCGTGGCACCTGTGCCAAGAGCACCGATGAAGCCGCGTCGGTTGAGGCCGGAATGCTGCTGTTCGCTCATGCAATAGTCTCCATCCTTTGTTTGAGTGCCTCATGCACGTACCGCGGCGCGCCACCGCTGGGCGCCCCATGGCTCAGACCACGAAGTCAAAGCGCGCGAACTGGCCGTCGCCCGCGGGGCTGATCGTCATGAGCAGCGTTTCGTCAAAAATCCGATCGCGCGCATTGCCCGGCTCGCCCGGAAAGAAGAGCTGCGTCGTCAGGACATCTCCGCCCGGCCGTTGAACCCTGAAATGGAAGTGTCGCGTGCGTCCCGGATACAGCGCCGGCACAATGGTGTTGAACCACCAGCGTCCCCGCGCGTCGGTGAACTGATGTCCCCGCAAGCGGAAGCCTCGACGATCATACTCGCCGTTTTCGTCGGCTTGCCAGATCTCAACGAGGCTATGCGGCACAGGGCGGCAGCGATCATCGACGACGTGGCCGGCAATGGTGATGCGCTCGCCGCGCGGCGCATCCAGATAGAGATCCTGCTTCAATGGTGAATTCGGCTTGAAGTAGGGACCGGCCTCACGGGCGGGCGTCGGCTCAACTCCGTCAGCGCAGGCGCGTGTCAGCGACAGCACCGGCGCTTCCTGTCCGAAAGCGATCACTCCGGCCAGGGGCACGAGCGGCATGGCAAGGAAACCCGACAAAAGTGTGCGCCTTGATGTCGTCATTGCGGGGCCTCCGTTACTCACTGAAATTAGAACTGCCAATTGACCGGGACCCAGGCATAGCCGGCGTCCGTCTTGAGCATTCGGCCAAGGCCCGGGAACGGATAGTGGAAGCCGAGAACTAGGAGCCGGTCTGCCGCCGCCATGTCGAAGATGCGGCGGCGGGAGGCGAGTGCGGTGTCCTTGTCGCGATCTGGCCCAGGCACCCATGGCCGGTCGACATTGACGATCGGGTGGTAGGCGAGATCGGCCGTCAGCAGGAGTTGATCGTTCCCGGATTGAACAAGGAAGTTCGCCATGCCCGGGGTGTGGCCAAATGCCGGAAGCGTGGTCAGCCCAGGGACGATCTCCGCGCCGGCTTCATACAACTCGATCCCGTTGGTGACGGGTTCGACGCTCCGCTTAATGGCCGCTGCGAAACTGCGGCGGAAATCCTCGGGTACCGGCATGTAGGAAAGGTCCGGATCGTTGCGGACGAAGAAGTCCCAATCGGCCCGCGGCGTAAAGATCGCCGCCCGCGGAAATGCCTTGCCGCCGTCCGCCGTGCGAAGGTTGCCGACATGATCCGGATGCGTGTGCGAGACAACGACAACGTCGATGTCCTCGGGCGATAAACCAATGGCTGCCAGGTTCTCGAAGATGCGACCGCCTTGCGGACCCATGGTCTGCCCGGCTCCGGCTTCAAGGAGGATCCGCCTGCCATTCGTCTCGATAAGAAGCGTGTTGAGGTTCAGCGTCAGGCGGTCAGCCGGCAGGAAGGCGCGCCGCAGAACCTCCTGCAGTTCTGCCTCCGGCGCGTCGCTTGCGTAGACCCGCGGAGGGCCGCCGATCAGCCCGTCGCTCAACACGGTCGCGGAGATGTCGCCGACCCGAAAGCGGTAGTGGCCGGCGTTTCCACCCTGGGCTGGGGGCGACGCGGCGGGAGCCGTCTGCGCAAAGGCCATGCCGGTCGGCAAGATCAGTCCCGTCGCGGCCGTCAGCATGATCTTTCTGCGATTCAGTGTGATTTCACCCATAGTTTTGCTCCAATCCAATTGCTGATCGCGCGCTCGAGTTCAGCGTCGGTGGTAAGGGCCGCCATTGGCCGCGGCTTCGCCTCGCGACATGTTGTTTCTCTAGGGATGACACGGATTGGCCGCGCGGATAAGCTAATCAAAATTGATCAGCTTATTAAGCAGGACTTTGCAATGCGGCCACTACGACTTGATAGCTTGGAGATCTTTGAGGACGTCGTACGCTGTGGTGGCTTTAGAGCCGCCGCGCTTGGCAGGGGCGTTTCGTCGTCCGCCATCAGTCAATCGATCAGCGTGCTCGAAGAAGCGCTGGGCATCCGGCTGCTGAACCGAACGACACGCAGCGTCGCGCCTACTGAAGCAGGCGAGCAACTTCTCGAACGACTAAGTCCCGCCCTTCACGACATCAGAACAGCGATCGACGATCTCAATCAGCTTCGCGAGCGCCCATCAGGCACCGTACGGATCAATGCACCAGGTCCGGCCGCCGACCACGTCCTGTGCCCCCTGGCCTTTGAGTTCATGAAAATTTACCCCGACATCAACGTCGAGATCGTCAGCGATGCCGCGATCATCGATATCGTGGAGCAAGGGTTCGACGCCGGCGTGCGCTTCGGGAACCAACTCGCTCAAGATATGATCGCCATGCCCCTGGGCCCCGCCCTGCGATATGCCATCGTTGCCTCCCCCGAATATCTTCGCAAACGCGGCCGACCCGGCTCACCGAGCGATCTCTTGCAGCACGACTGTATTCGTCGTCGCTTTCCCGGCGGAACCATGGTGACGTGGAAATTTGAGAGAGACGGCGACGAAGTGGAAATCACGCCGAAAGGTCGGTTGACACTGAGTTCAGCGCAGCAAGAGCTCCAGGCCGCGCTTGCGGGATCTGGAATCGCCCACCTGTTCGAGGACTATGTCCGTGATGAGGTTGAACAAGGCCGGCTTATCGAATTGCTCAGCGACTGGAAGCAGAAGCTGCCGAGTTGGTATCTGTATTATCCGAGCCGGAGGCATATGAGCGCGGCCGTGCGAGTTTTCCTCGAATACATCCGCAATCGGAGATGACGTCCAATCACAAGTAATCCTCAGCGTGCCGCATACGCTCAGGATTACTGCGCCGCCAAAGACACTTTCATATCCGCAGGACGCCACGGCCACAGTATCCGGAAGTTCAACTGTGCGGGCGGTCGAATTCGAACGATGGATCCGTAGACGTTGCGCTTTCTCGGTGATCCCGCCGTTTGCCTGTCTTTGTACGCCACAGTACGACGACCACATTTCGGTTGTTGTCATGCCCTGATTTCTGCCTCTTCTACTCATCCCCGATCCAGGGCCGCACTTCGCGGGCCCGCACGAGAACGGGGACGACGTGGCGGCCACTCACCAGAAATCGGAGGCAATCCTTCGCGGCGCACGCATGCTGCGTACGGCCCTCGGGCCGGCGATCGCCCAATTTCTGGAAGATCCCGCGATCGTCGAGGTGATGCTCAACCCCGATGGGCGGCTCTGGATCGACCGCCTGTCCGAGGGACTGTCCGACACGGGTGAGAGGATGTCGCCGGCCGATGGCGAACGCATCGTCCGCCTCGTGGCGCACCATGTCGGCGCCGAGGTTCATCCAGGCAGCCCCCGCGTCTCTGCCGAGTTGCCGGAAACAGGAGAGCGGTTCGAGGGCCTTCTGCCGCCAGTGGTGGCCGCGCCGGCGTTCGCCATCCGCAAGCCTGCGGTCGCCGTGTTCACGCTCGACGACTATGTGTGGACCGGCGTCATGTCCGGCGATCAGGCCGAGGCGTTGCGCATCGCCGTCGCCGAGCGTCGCAATATCCTGGTCGCCGGCGGCACCTCGACCGGCAAGACCACGCTCACCAACGCGCTGCTCGCCGAGGTGTCGAAGACCGCCGACCGCGTGGTGCTGATCGAGGACACGCGCGAGCTCCAATGCGCCGCGCCGAACCTCGTCGCCATGCGCACGAAGGACGGCGTCGCCTCGCTCTCCGATCTCGTCCGATCCTCGCTGCGTCTGCGCCCCGATCGCATCCCGATCGGCGAGGTGCGAGGCGCTGAGGCGCTCGATCTGCTCAAGGCCTGGGGCACCGGCCACCCCGGCGGCATCGGGACCATCCATGCGGGCACCGCCATCGGCGCGCTCCGCCGCCTCGAGCAGCTCATCCAGGAAGCTGTCGTCACCGTTCCCCGCGCCCTGATCGCCGAGACGATCGATTTGGTTGCGGTGCTCTCCGGCCGCGGCGCCTCGCGCCGGCTCGCCGAACTCGCTCGCGTCGAAGGGCTCGGCCCCGACGGCGATTACCGCGTCATCCCCGCCAGCCAGCACCTCACAGGAGATCCGTCATGATCCAGCATGCCATGCGTATCCGCCGTCACGTAGCGACAGCGGCCTCCATCACCTTCCTCACCTTGGCGCTCGCGCCCGCGGCCCACGCGTCCGGGTCGTCCATGCCGTGGGAAGCGCCGCTGCAGTCCATACTCGAATCCATCGAGGGCCCTGTCGCCAAGATCGTCGCGGTGATCATCATCATCGTGACGGGCCTGACGCTCGCCTTCGGCGACACTTCGGGCGGCTTCCGGCGCCTGATCCAGATCGTCTTCGGCCTGTCGATCGCGTTCGCCGCGTCCAGCTTCTTCCTGTCGTTCTTCTCGTTCGGCGGCGGAGCGCTAGTCTGATGGCGACGTCGGCCGAGACGGCGAGCGAAGTGCCGGGCTTTTCGGTCCCCGTCCATCGCGCGCTGACCGAGCACATCCTGCTCGGCGGCGCGCCTCGCTCGATCGCCATCCTGAATGGGACGCTGGCGGCGGCGCTCGGGCTCGGCCTTCGCCTCTGGCTGGTTGGAATTGGCCTCTGGGCGATCGGACACTTCGCCGCCGTCTGGGCCGCCAAGCGCGACCCGCAGTTCGTCGATGTGGTGCGCCGGCATCTGCGCATCCCCGGTCATCTGTCGGTTTGAGGGCGCGCGGCCATGATGAACCTTGCCGAATATCGCAACCGCAACACCCGGCTCGCCGACTTCCTCCCCTGGGTCGCGCTGGTGGGGGAAGGCGTTGTCCTCAACAAGGATGGGAGCCTGCAACGCACCGCCCGATTTCGCGGTCCCGATCTCGACAGCGCCGTGCCGGCCGAGCTGATCGCGGTCGCCGGACGGCTCAACAACGCCTTCCGCCGCCTCGGCTCCGGCTGGGCGATCTTCGTCGAGGCGCAGCGACACGGCGCCGCGACCTATCCCGCCAGCATGTTCGCCGACAGCGCGTCCGCGCTGGTCGACGCCGAACGCAAAGCGGATTTCGAGGAAGCCGGCGCGCATTTCGAGTCGAGCTACTTCCTGACCTTTCTCTATCTGCCCCCAGCCGAAGATGCCGCCCGCGCCGAGACCTGGCTCTATGAGGGCCGCGACCACACCGGCGTCGATGCCCACGAAGTCCTGCGCGGCTTCACCGATCGCACTGATCGCATCCTCCAGCTCATCGACGCCTTCATGCCGGAATGCGCCTGGCTCGATGACGCCGAGACACTGACCTTCCTGCATTCGACGGTCTCGACGAAACGCCACCGCGTCCGGGTGCCCGAGACGCCGATCTATCTCGATGCACTGCTGGCCGATCAGCCGCTCACCGGCGGGCTAGAGCCTCGCCTTGGCGAAACGCATCTGCGCATCCTCACCATTGTCGGCTTCCCGACCGCGACCACGCCCGGCATCCTCGACGAGTTGAACCGGCTCGCCTTTCCCTATCGCTGGTCGACCAGGGCTGTCCTCCTCGACAAGACCGACGCCACCAAGCTGCTGACCAAGATCCGGCGGCAATGGTTCGCCAAGCGCAAGTCGATTGCAGCCATCCTGAAAGAGGTGATGACCAACGAGGCTTCAGCGCTGGTCGACACCGACGCGGCAAACAAGGCGGCCGATGCCGACATGGCGTTGCAGGAGCTTGGCGCCGACTATGCCGGCCAGGCTTATGTGACGGCAACGATCACCGTCTGGGACGACGATCCGCGCATCGCGGCTGAGAAGCTGCGCCTCGTCGAGAAGGTCATCCAGGGCCGCGATTTCACCGCAATGCCCGAGACCATCAACGCCGTCGACGCCTGGCTCGGCAGCCTGCCCGGCCACGCCTATGCCAATGTGCGGCAGCCGCCCATCAACACGCTCAATCTCGCCCACATGATCCCGTTATCGGCGGTATGGGCGGGACCGGAACGGGACGAGCACTTCGCAGCACCCCCACTGCTGTTCGGCAAGACCGAAGGCTCTACCCCGTTCCGGCTTTCCATCCATGTTGGCGACGTAGGTCACACACTGATGGTCGGACCGACCGGCGCCGGCAAGTCGGTGCTGCTCGCGCTGATGGCGTTACAGTTCCGCCGCTACGAGCGGTCCCAAGTGTTCGCCTTCGATTTCGGTGGCTCAATACGGGCCGCGGCGTTGGCCATGGGTGGCGACTGGCACGACCTCGGCGGCGGACTCACCGATGGCGCCGAGGACAGCGTGTCGCTGCAGCCGCTGGCACGCATCGACGACGTCGCCGAACGGGCCTGGGCGGCTGACTGGCTCACTGCCATTCTGGGACGCGAGAGCGTTTCGATCACGCCCGAGGTCAAGGAGCATCTCTGGTCGGCGCTCTCGTCGCTCGCCTCCGCGCCGATCGGCGAGCGCACACTGACGGGCCTATCGGTCCTGCTACAGTCCAATGATCTCAAGCAGGCGCTTCGGCCCTACTGCGTCGGCGGCCCCTATGGGCGCCTGCTCGACGCCGAAGCCGAATATCTTGGCCAGGCGTCGGTACAGGCGTTCGAGACCGAAGGACTGATCGGCACGGGCGCCGCGGCTGCGGTACTCGCCTATCTCTTCCATCGTATCGAGGATCGTCTCGACGGCCGGCCGACGATGCTGATTGTTGACGAAGGTTGGCTCGCCCTCGATGACGAGGGCTTCGCGGGTCAGCTTCGCGAATGGCTGAAGACGCTGCGCAAGAAAAACGCCAGCGTCATCTTTGCCACGCAGTCGCTCTCCGACATCGACGGCTCCGCCATCGCGCCCGCCATCATCGAGAGCTGCCAGACCCGCATTCTGCTGCCGAACGAGCGCGCGATCGAGCCACAGATCACCACGATCTATCGCCGCTTCGGGTTGAACGATCGCCAGATCGAGATCCTGGCGCGGGCGATGCCTAAGCGCGACTACTACTGCCAGTCACGGCGCGGCAATCGCCTGTTCGAGCTTGGCCTGTCGGATGTGGCGCTGGCCATCTGTGCAACATCCTCAAAGACCGATCAGGCCGCCATCGCGCAGACTATCGCAGCTCACGGGCGCGAAGATTTCCTGGCGGCCTGGTTGCGCCAGCGCGGCCTCGACTGGGCCGCCGATCTCATCCCCAACCTCAACAACATGGAGATGTCCTCATGACCCCGCGTCGTTCGCGCGGCGTGCGCCTTGCCGCCGCGCTGCTCACCGCTTCCACCGCATTGTCACCGATCTTCTGGGCGCCACCAGCGGCGGCGCAGTTGATCGTGAAGGATCCGACGAACTACGTGCAGAACGTGCTTCAGGCGGCCAGGTCGCTGGAGCAGATCAACAACCAGATCAGTTCGCTTCAGAACGAGGCGACGATGCTCATCAACCAGGCTCGTAATCTCGCGAGCCTGCCGTACTCCTCGATCCAACAACTTCAGCAGTCCGTGCAACGCACCCAGCAACTGCTGCAGCAGGCTCAGCGCATCGCCTACGATGTCCAGAACATCGATCAGGCGTTCCAGACCACCTACGGCAACGCCTCGATGTCGGCGTCCGATCAGCAACTCGTCGCTGGCGCCCGGGAACGCTGGCAGAATACCGTCGGCGGCTTGCAAGATGCCATGCGCGTGCAGGCCGGTGTCGTCGGCAATATCGACACCAACCGGTCCGAGATGTCGTCACTGATCGGCCGCAGCCAAGGAGCGACCGGCGCGCTGCAGGCGACGCAAGCCGGTAATCAGCTCCTCGCGCTGCAGGCGCAGCAGCTCGCCGATCTCACGGCCGTCGTCGCTGCCAACGGTCGCGCACAGTCGCTCTCAGAGGCAGAGCGCGCAGCGGCCGCCGAACAGGGCCGTGAGCAGCGCCGCCGCTTCCTCACGCCGGGTTCCGGCTACCAAGCGGGCAACGCCCGCATGTTCCCGAACAGCGGCAACTGAGGGCGCGGCGATGGACGGCAAGATGCTCGCCCGACTTGGCGCGGTGGTGTTCGTCGCGGTGGCCGTCACCGCGACGGCGATCGAGTTAAGCCGGGATGAGGAGCAGGCGGAGAGCTGGGCTTCGTCACGACCGAACACGGCTCCGTCCGACCCGTTGCGCGATGAGTTATTCCGCTGCCAGGCCCTCGGCGAAGCCGGGCCGCGTGATCCTGCCTGCCTGCGGGCCTGGGCGGAAAACCGCCACCGCTTCCTTGCGCCGGGCGCTCGACCGGCAGAGAGGCTGCCGGAAGCGGCGCCGGCTCCCCATCCGCAAGCGGACCCGGCCATGCCGACCCATCCGGCGCTGGTGTCGCCGTCGGCCGAGACTCGGTAGCGTCATGGGCAACACCGGCGTCATCGACCACTTTCTCGAAGTCTTCACCCGTTACATCGATTCCGGCTTTGGCCTGCTGAGCGGCGAAGTCGCGTTCATCGCCACGACCCTGATCGTGATCGACGTGACGCTGGCGGCGCTCTTCTGGTCCTGGGGCGGCGATGACGACATCTTCGCCCGGCTCGTGAAGAAGACGCTGTTCGTCGGGGTGTTCGCCTACATCATCGGCAACTGGAACAACCTCGCGCGCATCGTCTTCGAGAGCTTCGCCGGCTTGGGCCTCAAGGCCAGCGGCACGGGCTTTACGACCGCCGATCTGCTGCGGCCTGGCAAGGTGGCTCAGACTGGCCTCGACGCCGGACGTCCGCTTCTGGAATCCATCTCAGGCCTAATGGGCTACTGGTCGTTCTTCGAGAACTTCATCCAAATCGCCTGCATGTTCCTGGCCTGGGCGCTGGTGTTGCTCGCCTTCTTCATCCTCGCCATCCAGCTCTTCGTCACGCTCATTGAATTTAAGCTGACAACGCTGGCCGGCTTCGTCCTCATCCCGTTTGGCCTGTTCGGCAAGTCGGCCTTCATGGCCGAACGGGTGCTCGGCAACGTCATCTCGTCCGGCATCAAGGTGCTGGTGCTCGCCGTCATCATCGGCATCGGCTCGACGCTGTTCTCCGAATTCACCGCCGGCTTTGGTGGCGCGACTCCGTCCATCGACGAAGCCATGGCCATCGTGCTCGCCGCGCTGTCGCTCCTCGGCCTCGGCATCTTCGGTCCCGGCATCGCCAGCGGCATCGTCTCTGGCGGTCCGCAGCTCAGCGCCGGCGCGGCGGTGGGCACAGGCCTCGCCGCCGGCGGCATGATCGCAGCCGGAGCCGGCGCGGTCGGCGCCGTTGCCTCCGGTGGCGCGGCGCTTGCCGGAGGCGCGGCAGCCGCGGCCCGGGGCGGCGCGGCGATGGCGGGCGGCGCATCCACGGCCTACAGCCTCGGCGCGGCCGGCCAATCAGGCGCCAGTGGCGTCGCGTCAGGTCTCGGCGGTGTTGCCCGGGCCGCAGGCAGCGCCGCTGTCTCACCGCTGCGCCGCGCCGCCTCACGCGCCGCCGAGAGCATGCGCTCCAGCTTCAACGCCGGCGGCAAGGCTGCGTTCGAAGCCACTGGCGGCTCCTCGACGATGGGATCGGTCGGTGGCGATGCAGCGGGCGACAGCAGCGGCTCGGCCGCACCGGCAACCGCCGGCGGACCGCCCGCATGGGCGCAGCGCATGCGCCGCTCCCAACGCATGACCCACGCCGTCCAGGCGACCGCCCACGCCGTGCGTTCCGGTGACGCCCATGGCGGCGGCTCCTCCGTCAATCTCTCCGAAGGCGACCGCTGATGTTCAAACGACCCTCTACCCACTATGGCAAAGCCCCCGAACCCGAGACGCCCTACCAGCGCGCCGCGCAGGTCTGGGACGAGCGCATCGGCGCCTCGCGCGTCCAAGCGAGGAACTGGCGGCTGATGGCCTTTGGTTCGCTGATCCTCTCCACCGGCTTCGCCGCCGCGCTGGTCTGGCAATCGGCGCGCGGCACGATCGTGCCCTGGGTGGTGCAGGTCGACCGGCTCGGTCAGGCGCAGGCCGTGGCGCCGGCTGTTGCCGACTATCGCCCGACCGACCCCCAAATCGCCTTCCACCTGGCACGATTCATCGAGCAGGTCCGCTCGATCCCGGCCGACGCCATCATCGTGCGGCAGAACTGGCTGCGCGCCTACGACTTCACGACCGATCGCGGCGCGGCAGCGCTCAACGATTATGCGCGGGCCAACGACCCGTTCACCAAGGTCGGCCGCCAGCAGATCGCGGTCGAGGTCTCCAGCGTTATCCGCGCGTCCCCCGACAGCTTCCGTGTGGCCTGGGTCGAGCGCCGCTACGAGAACGGCCAGCTCGCTACGACCGAACGCTGGACCGCGATCCTGACGATCGTCGTGCAGGTCCCGCGCAACGCCGATCGGCTCAGGGCGAACCCGCTCGGCATCTACGTCAACGCCATCAACTGGTCACGGGAGCTTGGTCAATGAAGCCGTCTTTCCGTAAAGCCGGAAACCCGGCTTCACACATTTCCGCAGTTCCGGCTTTGCGCCCAGGCGCATTGCCGCTTCTGCTGCTCGCAACGTCCGCGCTCGCCGGCTGCGCCACCAACACGCCGCCGCCCGAAATCTCCTACGATGCTGCCGCGCCGGCTGTGCAGACCGTCGATCCACCGGCGCCGGTCACCGTGGTCGAAATTCCGCGACCGCTTCCGCTGCCCGGGCAGATGCAACGAGTCGAACCGTCTCGAACCACCCCGGAGCCGACCGATCCGACCGCCCGGGTCAACCAGGCCAACGCCGCTGCGCGCATACAGCCGGTGCGCAACGGCTTCATCAACTCGATGCAGGTCTACCCCTTCACGCAAGGTGCGCTCTATCAAGTCTACACCGCCGTCGGGCAGATCACGGACATCGCGTTGCAGCCCGGAGAGCAGTTGGTCGGATCGGGTCCGGTCGCCGCCGGCGACACAGTGCGCTGGATCATTGGCGACACGCAGAGCGGCGCCGGGCCGACGCTGCAGGTCCACATCCTGGTGAAGCCGACCCGGCCGGATCTGATGACCAACCTCGTCATCAACACAAACCTGCGCACCTATCACATGGAGCTGCGCTCGACCGAGCGGACCTATATGGCCTCGGTCTCCTGGCAGTATCCTCAAGATCAGCTCATCGCGCTGCGCCGCCAGAACCAACAGGCCGAGGCCGCGCAGCCGGTCGCATCTGGCCTCGACCTCGCCAACGTCAACTTCCGCTACGCGATCGATGGCGACCGCGCGCCGTGGCGGCCACTGCGCGCCTTCGACGACGGCCGACAGGTCTTCATCGAATTCCCGCGTGGAATCGGCCAGGGCGAAATGCCGCCGCTATTCGTCGTCGGCCCGGAGGGCAATACGTCGGAATTGGTGAACTACCGGGTGCGCGGCCATCACATGATCGTCGACCGGCTCTTCGCCGCCGCCGAGCTGCGGTACGGCTCCGGCGATCGCCAGAAGCGCGTCCGCATCGTGCGCACCGACGGGAGGCCGGCGTCGTGAGCGAGACGGAGCCCCGGAAAGAGGAAGGGCCGGACGAGGAGGCTCGGCCGTTGACCGGCGAGCCCGTCGGTCCCGCGCAGATGCGGCTGCGCGCCGAACCACCGCGCGTCACCCGACTGTCGCGAAAGGTGCTGGCCGGGCTCGGCCTGGTCGCGAGCGTCGGGATCGGGGGTGCGCTCATCTACGCCCTACAGACCCGCGATGACGGTCGGCCTAGCGAGGAGCTCTACTCGACAGAGAACCGCTCGACGGCCGACGGAATTGCGGGCCTTCCACGCGATTACAGTGGCGTGCCTCAGCTTGGCCCGCCGCTCCCGGGCGACCTCGGACGCCCAATTCTCGGGGCCCAAAACCGCGGCCAACCCGTGCCGACGCCCGGCGTGGCCCCGCCCAACCCCGGCCTCAGTGCGGAAGAGCAGCGGCGCATTCAAGAACTTGAATCGGCACGCACGGCGCGGCTGTTCGCCGCCACCGAAACGCGGACGGCCGCCGCAACGCCCTCCCAGGCGACGCCCGGCGCGCAATCCGTGCCCGATCTCACCAGTCTCGGGCTGGCCCCGCCGCCGACGACGCCAACCGCGCAGGATCGGCAAAACGCCTTCCTCAACGCTGCTGCCGATCGGCGCACTGTCGCCGCTGATCGCGTCGCCGCGCCAGCCTCGCCAAACGTGCTGCAGGCGGGCGCCGTGATCTCCGCCGCGCTGATCACCGGGATTCGATCGGATCTGCCTGGCCAGATCACTGCCCAGGTGACCGAAAACATCTATGACAGCCCGACGGGCCGCATCCTGCTCGTGCCCCAAGGCACGCGCGTCATCGGCCAGTACGACAACAACGTCCAGTTCGGACAAAGCCGCGTGCTGTTGGTATGGAACAGGCTGATTTTCCCCAACGGCCGGTCGATCGTGCTCGAGCGCCAGCCGGGGGCAGACGCCGAGGGCTACGCCGGTCTGCAGAATGGCGTCGACTACCACTGGTGGGACCTCGCCAAAGCCGCAGGCCTTTCGACCTTGCTCAGCGTCGGCGCCGAACTCGCCGTGGACAATGACGATCGACTATTCCAGGCGATCCGCAACGGCGGTCAGGACACGATCAATGACGCGGGCCAACAGATCGTCCGGCGCCAGCTCAATATCGCTCCGACGCTCACGATCCGCCCCGGCTTCCCTGTCCGCGTGATCGTCACGCGGGATCTGGTACTCGAACCCTATGGAGGATCGTGATGGCGAAGCTGAAGCTCGGCCCAATCGTCGATGATAGGCCTGTGAAAGTCACTCTGGAGCTGCCTGCGGCGCTGCACCGCGACCTGCGCGCCTATGCTGAAGCTCTTGGCAGGGAACAGGGCGAACCAGCCACCGATCCAATTCGTCTGGTAGTCCCGATGTTAGAACGGTTTATTGCAACCGACCGTGGATTCTCCAGCATTCGACGGCGATCAGCTTGAGAGCCAGATGTGCATCGAGACTCACAGCCTAGGGCTATTCATAAGGGGCACAAGATCAATGCGCACAGTGGATCGCGCATCGAGCGAGAACTTTGTGCATCAGCCCATTCGCCCGAATGTCACGTCGCCAAGCTGCTCAAGTGTGGTCCACAGCCTCCCCGCAACTTGCTGGTCGTCGGCTTTTTCAGGAATCCCGGCCCAGCCGGGTAAGCCGCCTAGCCCCATCGCCCCGTTGGGGCCGTAGTATCCGCCAGCCGCCGCTTGCGGCGACGTTGCCGCATACAGGGTTGGCAAAGCGCCTTGAGCGGGCGGTTGGAACAGGAAAGGCATGTATCGATGATTGCGCCCCTCCAGGCTGTCCGGGCCGGGGCCGTCGGGAACGAGGTTCGTGCGGGCGATGCCGGGATGGGCAGCTATAGACGAGATACCCCAGCCTTCCGCCACGCTGCGCCTCTGCATCTCGAAGGCGAGCATGAGGTTGGCGAGCTTGCTGTTGTCGTAAGCCGCCCCATAATCGTAATCCTGAACCAGTTGCAGGTCGGTGAAGTTGATTGCGCCCATGAACGAGCGGCTGCTGGAAACCCAGACGACGCGCGGGGATTGGCCTTCGCGAAGCAGCGGCAGCAGTAGGGCGGTCAACACAAAATGACCAAGCGTGTTCGTGGCAAAAACCCGCTCGAATCCGTTGGCGCTCACTTCGCGGCTTTTCCGCCCCATGACGCCGGCATTGTTGACGAGAATATCCAGACTTCCTCGGGACGCGCGCATACGCTCCGCAAATCCGGCGACCGAAGCGAGGTATGAAAGATCGAGCGTCTCGAAGCGGATCGAAGCGCCGGGAACGATGCTCCTGATGTGTCTGACCGCTTCCTCGCCCCGTTCTTGCTTCCGGGACGCGATGGTTACGTCCGCCCCGGCGCGAGCGAGTTCAAGGGCGTCATGAAAGCCCAGGCCGCTTCGATCGCCTACGGGATAGCCATTGCCACCGGTGACCAGCGCCGAGCGCCCTCGCAGCGAGGGGATGTCGGCCGCCGTCCAATCGGGGATCCTCGGCAGTCCCTGCTGACGCGGGGAAACGGGCGGCCTGTTCGCCCAGACGGCGACGCCGCCGCCCACGGCCGCAACAGCAAGGCCCGCCGCGCCGTATCGAACAAATGAACGGCGCGACAATCCCGATGCTTTGGCTTTGCTAGGCCCATTCCCTCCGCGCGTGTCTGTCATTTCAGGAATCCTTCCCAGTAATGAATTTGGATGGTTCGGCGATGTCAGTGTTGCGAAAGGTGAGCGGCGATGCACTCGTTTGCGATCAGCATGAACGGGAGTATCCGGTCGATCGTCGCCGGATTAGGTCAACCGTGTCACTTGCCTTCTCGATGTAAAACGGTGCCCACCACCTGGACGTTTCACACGAACGTCACGTTCGTCAGTTCCTGAGACGCATCCCAGAGGCGCGCCGCCACTGAGGCATCGAGCGCCTGCATGGGAGGCTTCTCTTCGGTCGGATAGCCACGCGTCCCACCCAACCTGTCAGGTCCGTAGTAGGCGCCGTCGCGCGCTGTAGGCTCCGTTGCCGCATACAGCGTCGGTAAGGCGCCCTGCCACGCGGGCTGGAACAGGAACGGCAGGAAGCGGCGCGCCATCCCAGGCGCGCTCGTCTGTCCCGCTCCGTTCGGGAGCAGATCGGTGCGCGAGATACCGGGGTGGGCCGCCAGGCTCTCGACGCCCCATCCGGCCGCCTTGCTGCGCCGGCTCAATTCGAATGCGAACATGACGCAGGCGAGCTTCGATTGGCTGTAAACCGGCATCGGCTTGTAGTCGTGCTCAGCCTGCAGGTCGTCGAAGTTGATCGCTCCTTGGCGCGCCGCGACGCTGCCGAGGGTCACGACGCGCGGCTTCCGGCCTTTCTTCAGGAGCGGCATCAGATGCGCCGTAAGCGCAAAATGGCCGAGATAGTTGGTTCCGAACTGCAACTCGAAGCCGTCCTTAGTCTCGCGGCGCGCCGGCGGCGTCATGACACCAGCATTGTTGATCAGAAGATCGAGGCCGTCTTGTTCCCGCGCAAGTTGCGCGGCGAATTCGGCGATCGAGGCGAGGTTGGCGAGATCCACCTCCCCAAACCGCACTTGTCCGCCAGGGATAGCTTTCTTGATCGCGGCCACGGCCTCAGCGCCCTTCCGCGCGTTGCGCCCGGCGATCACGACGCTTGAACCGGCTCGAGCCAAGGCCAATGCGTCCTCGTAGCCCAATCCTCCAGTCCCAGTGACGACCGCTGTACGGCCGTGTTGCGGTGGAACGTTGCTTGTTGTCCATTTGGTCATATAGGAGCCACGCCTTCTCAAAAGTTCAGCGAGACTTCGGGTGAGGATTGTCTCAACGCGCCCGCTTTTCACCTCCCTCAATAGAACGGCTGCGGCACCAAACCTCCATGCCTGAATTGGCAAAAAACGTGCCTATTCCTACATTCATTTGGCTGTCGAGGAATATCGAAAGAAAGTAGACGCCGACTTGTCGAGGCCTACTAGGTCGGCGCGGTCAAGGCCCGCTGGCGTCCTACAAGTATGTCCACGTTGGTCAGTTCCAGCGAAATCTCCCAGAGGCGAGCCGCGACGGCTGTGTCCAGCGCTTGGCCAGGAGGTTTCTCCTGGACCGGATGGCCTCGCGTCCCACCAAGCCGGTCAGGCCCGTAGTAAGCGCCGATCTGCGCCGCCGGTTCTGTCGCCGCAAAGAGCGTGGGCAAGGCGCCCTGCCATGCGGGCTGGTAGAGAAACCATAAGTAGCGCCGCGCGAACCCCGGTGCGCTCGACCAGCCCGGTCCGTTCGGTATCAGGTCAGTGCGTGAGATGCCGGGATGCGCCGCCAGGCTCTGCACGCCCCATCCGGCCGCCTCGCTGCGTCGGTTCAGTTCAAAGGCAAACATGATGCAGGCCAGCTTCGACTGGCTGTAAACCCGCATCGGCTTGTAACCGCGCTCGGCTTGAAGGTCGTCGAAGTTAATCGCTCCCCACCGCGCTGCCACGCTGCCCACAGTCACGACGCGCGGGTTTTGCCCCCTCTTCAGGAGCGGCAGTAGATGCGCGGTGAGAGCGAAATGGCCGAGATAGTTCGTGCCCAGTTGTAGCTCGAAGCCATCGCTGGTCTCGCGACGCTCCGGCGTTCTCATAACACCAGCGTTGTTAATCAAGAGCTCGAGGCCATCTTGCTCCTGTGCGAGCTGAGCGGCGAATTCAGCGATCGAAGCAAGGTTCGCAAGGTCCAGCTTACCGAACCGAACTTGCGCGCCAGAGACGACATTTCTGATCGCCGCGACGGCATCAGCGCCCTTCTGGGGATTGCGCCCGGCGATCACAACGTTAGTGCCGGCGCGCGCCAGGGCCAGCGCCGTCTCAAAACCCAGCCCTCCGGTGCCGGTGACGACTGCCGAACGGCCGTGTTGTGGTGGAATGTTACTTGTCGTCCACTTGGTCATCAATCATCCTTGCCTTTTCGCTCGGCGGAGATTTCGAGCGTTGATGGTCTCTACGCACCCGCCTTTTTGTCCTCTTCGGCAGGATGCCCGAAGCGCGGCAACCCTCCATGCCGAAACCAGTAAAAGGCATGCCCGATCCTACATTTGTGCGGCTTGCACCGGCTCGGGGAGGGCAAGCAACGGCAGATGTCCTGATGGTGCTGAAATTCACACGGTAACCGCGTCATCTGCCATGGCAGTACCGCGTGGCGGATGGCCTACAGTGCCGCTTCCGTGATGCCGCTGATCATTCCCGGCCCCCAACTGCGAGCGGTGAAGCTCCAGGTCGCGAAGATTATGAAGGCGCTTGCAGCCAAGAGCACCGTTGCTGCCGCACAGCTGGCAACCGCTCCGCGATCCCGCCGGCGCGCCCGAATGAAGAGTTCAGCGACGATGAGATTGGGGACGTAGAAGAAGAACATCATGATCGCGTCGAACCAGCCGGTAAATCCGCTCGCCGTTCCAATGCCACCGGATAGCAGGAACCAGGCGCCATATTCCATCCGGTACAGCCAGGAGCCGACCGTCAGCGCAAACAGCCTGATCGCCCAGGCACGATGCTCGTCGTAACTGCCAGCCCGGGCGCGGGCGTAGGCCATGGCGGCGCAGAGCACCATCAACGCGCCGTAGATGCCGAAGCCTGTGTCCATCAGCGGGCCGCCGACCGTGCCTCTTCCCAATATGAAGCCAAGCCCACCCAGACCAGCCAGGCCGGCCGAAATGACGTAGATTCGGCCCAGCCAGCGATGGAGGCCGGGCACATTGTGGCGCACGCTCCCAATCAACTGAACAGGTCCGAGCAACAGGAGCACACCCCCGGCCATGAAGTGCGCGCCGATGGCTGCCGTAGAAAGCAGTGCGCTCCCATCGTATAAATCGGGAAGAGACTCGTTCCATCGTTCGGCGGCTCCGCCTAACGCGACGCCACCGAAGAAAGCGAGGATGTAGGTGGCAAAGATGGCGCCGCTGATCCAACTTGCGGCCACGAGCAGCCGAGCGCTCCAGCGCAGGGCTGCACCATGAGAGCCGCCGGTTGGCTCGGCGAGTTCACGACCAACGATCGATGAACTGTCCGTTATGGGGATTGTCTTAAATCTTGCACTCATTGTGCGCGGCGAAGCACCATGGTTCGACCGAGTATGGCGGTGCCCATATATGCGCGAAGTTCCAGTTTTCCGCTCACCAGCGTTGCTCGAGCAGAGTGGGTCTGACCAGTTGCGCCGCTGTAGAAATTACCGCCTTCCCAGCGACCGTCAGCGGCATCCCATTTGAGGTTGGTCACGAGAACGGCTCGCTCCAGGGAGCGGCTTCTGAGGTTCGGGTCCGGATTGAGTGTGTCCTTCTTGAAGGTCTTGCCGTCGGCCTCCATCAGAAGCTTTCCGTAGAGGACCCGGGCGGCATAGGTTTCGCCGGCGTCGAACATCTCAAGTTTAAGATTGCCGTCCTCGGACTCCCAGACGCCGACAATCTGATCCGGCGAAGAGGCCTGTGCGAAAGCCTCTCCAACGGGGAGACCTGTCATTCCTGTGGCGAGCGTGGCGGCCAGCAAAGGCCCTCTTACCGATTTGAGCATCCTGCATTTCCTTTCTGATGGGTTGGCGCGTGTGGGATAGGCGCGAAAGATTTCGCGCCGCCCGAAACTTCATGCCTGCGGAGTGATCCGCCGTTCACCTCGTCGAGAAAGCGCGATGTCGAACCGAGCCCACTGCTCCCGAGGCAATGCGCCGTGAAGCTACCCGCCGGCTGTACGATGGCGAATACCGATTACCGCGAATTTCCTGCCTGATCCTCCAGCTGGATTGAGGTAAGTCCTGGCCGGTGGGTTCTTGCCCAAATTCTCGACGGGGCAGGATTCGAGGACCGGCACCCAGCCATCTGAAACGCGGTCGAGCGAAGCGGACCCCTTGGCACTTGTTAGGCACCTTACATATTTGCTAGGTAGCTAGCGAGATTGGAGGCGCAGCGATGGTTGAGAGGCGAAAAAGCGCGGATCGCGACCTCATCGGAGCTTGGGCAAAGCGGTGCTATTTCGCTGGCCGGGCGGTCATGGATTCCGTCCTGCGTCCTTATGATCTCGGCTCCGTGCAATGGTACGTGCTCTACCAGCTCGCGACTGTCGGGCCGACCATGCAGCGTGATCTCGTGCGGTTGCTCGCGATCGAACGGGCGACAATGACCGGAATCGTCGCAACGCTCGTGCGCAAGGGTCTCGTCGAGCAAGAGGCCGACCGTGTCGATCAGCGCCAGAAGCTCCTGCGCATTACCGCCGCCGGCGCGACGCTTTGGGGCGAGTTGCCCGATCTCTCTTTCATCCGCTCGGTCGCCTTCGATGGCGTCGACGATGCCGAAATCGCGGTCGCAGTCCGGGTTCTACAAACCGCGACGGAGCGCCTCGAGAACCTTCTTCAGAAAGGAACAACCGCATGACAATCCTGGTGACCGGTGCAACGGGGCTCGTCGGAGCCCGACTTCTTCCACGCCTTGTCGAGGCAGGGGTGAATTGCCGCGCGCTTATGCGCGGCGGCAAAGCGGCGCCTGACGGCGTGAGCGCGGTGGAAGCGGACCTTCTCGATCCGGATTCGCTGATAAGGGCGGTGGACGGCGTGTCTACGATCATCCATCTCGCCGCGGTTTTTCGAACGCCCGACACCGACCTGATTTGGAGGAGCAACCTCGAGGGCGCGCGCAACCTCATAGCTGCGGCGAAGGCAAATGCGCCCGAGGCGCGTTTCATCCTGGCAAGCACGTCCAATGTCTATAACGCGGACAGCCCGCGGCCTGGCCGCGAGGACGATGCAGCCGACCCGCAACAGGCCTATCCGGCCAGCAAGCTCGCTGCCGAGAACGCGTTGCGCGAAAGCGGGCTGAACTGGTCGATCCAAAGGTTCGGCTTCGTTTATGGCGACAAGGACGGACATCTAGAAGAGTTGCCCCGACTGGTCGCCAATTTCAAAATGCATCCCGCCCAAAGAATGAGCATGGTGCATCATCGCGACATCGCAACCGCCATGAGCTTGGCCCTGACCGGCGCGATGGATGGACGCATCGTCAACATCGCCGATGAGGCACCGACCTCGATCTACGAGCTTGTCGCCCTGGCCGGCGGAGCAATGGAACCGTCCTCAGTGCCGCTCGACAATCCCTGGCACCTTCACATGGATGTCTCGCTTGCGCGCAGTCTTGGATTTCAGCCGGTCGTGAAAACCGTCTACCAGGCCGCGCAGGAAAACCTGATGTGATGCGCGCTGGCCGGCGACTGAGAGCCTGGCGGATCCTTCCCCGTCTGCGCCAGTCATGGCAATTCTGTTCGCAGATCAGGAAAGCGGCTCCGGGCGCGCCGGCGCGGAGCCGCCTCCCGCAACACGCGCTTAGGCAGTTCGCGCCTTGCGGCTGGCGTACTGGCTGTACATGCGCTGATGGTTCAGCGCGTCCTGCTTTGGCGCGACGCCGAACATCCGGGAATATTCGCGGCTGAACTGCGAAGGACTTTCGTAGCCGACCTTGTAGGCGGCCTCCTCGACGCTTGCAGCGTCCGCCACCATCAGCCGCCGCGACTCGAGCAGGCGCAACTGCTTCTGGAACTGGAGCGGCGTCACCGAGGTGAGCTGCTTGAAGTGCTGATGAAACGATGACGGGCTCATGCGCGCCACCTCGGCCATCTGTTCCACACGCAGCGTCTCGGCGAAATTGGCGCGCAGGAAGTAGATCGCCTTTGCAACCCGCATGAAATTCGATTCCGGCACGGCCAGGCTACAGAGTTCGGGACCGTGCGGGCCGGTGAGAAGCCAGTAGCAGATCTCGCGCATGACCGACGGGTAGAGGATCGGTATCGCCTTCGGCGTCTGAGACATGCGGATCAGGCGCAGCACGCATTCGGATAATGGCTCATCGACCTTACCGACGAACACGCATGGACCGGGGGTGGCCGCTGGAACGGGCAGTGTCTCCAACTGCTCGAGCACCTCGCGCAGCATCGTGACGTCGAGGTCTATGGTGACGCCGAGATAAGGCGCCTGCGGACTTGCGTCGACAACCCGCCCACTGGCCGGCATTTCCATGCTGACGACCAGGCACTCCATGGCGCCGTAGCGAAGCGTCTCTTCGCCGAAGAGGATTTCCTTCGCCCCCTGGGCCACGACGCAGAGCGACGGCCGGTAGATCTGCCGCATCGGCATCCGCTGCTGGTAGGAACGGATGATATTGACACTCTCGATCTGCGTCGGAAACAGCCCTTCACCGCCGCCCTGGCTTTCGATGTAAGCGGTGATCCCGCCCAGAAGCGATGACGACACGCGAGCCTCCACTGGGTTTCGAGGCCAGCGCAGCACTCGCCCTTCAGCCTGCAGTGTATCGCGACGTGTAGGAATAGGCAAGTTTCTTGAGGTATCCGGCATTCTAGTCATTTGAGACTTCCTCTAGCTTGGTGATGCCAGTCACAGCCAGGGACGCTCCAAACATGACAGAATTCGCCGCGTCGTCAATAGATCAGCAGAATAGACTGCCCACTCTATCGAAGACGATCGGCGATGAACATGTTCATGGGTGGCGCGTTCCGGTGCTGCTCATTACGCTGTTTCTCGTCAGTGCCACTTCCCAGATCGACCGGATGCTTCCGTTCGTCTTGGCAGAGTCGATCAAGGGAGACCTCGATCTGAGCGATACCGAGGTGGGCCTGCTCACCGGCATCGCCTTTGCGGTCTGTTACACGCTGCTGTCGATGCCGCTCGCCCGCATCGCCGATCGCGGATCGCCCCGTTTCGTCCTCGTTTTGTGCATCCTGCTGTGGAGCGCGATGACATTGCTCGGCGGCATGGCGATGAGTTTCCTGTTTCTCGCCTTCACCCGCTTCGGCGTCGCCTTTGGCGAGGCCGGATGCACGCCCTCCAGCCATGCGATCATCGCCCGCAAGATCCCGCCCGAACGCCGCGGTCTGGCGATCGGCATCTTCTCAATGGGCATTCCGCTCGGCACCATGGTGGGCTTCGCCGTCGGCGGCGCGATCGGCGACACCCTTGGCTGGCGGACAGCACTGGTCGGGGCCGGCGCTATGAGCGCACTGATCGGTCTGCTGGCACTCGTCGTCATCGGCCCGACCCCGCCGCTCAAACGTTCGATCGCCAATAGCGAGCCCTTCCTGACGGCGAGCCTGCGATTGCTTTCGTCCCCGCCATTCCGCTGGCTGTTCATCGGCTCGGTCACACTCGGCTTCGCCGCAGCACCTTTCTACGCCTTCGCGGTTCCCTTCCTGATCCGCACCCACGGTTATAGCGCCAGCGAGGCCGGACTGGCGTTTGGACTGCTGCAGGGCGCAATGGGAATTTGCGGAACCCTGATTGGCGGGCGACTGTTCGACCGCGCCGTGCGCTCCGGCACCGGCCGCGTTCTCGGTCCGCCCGCCATCCTCCTCATGGTCGCGAGCATGACGACCGCTGCGGCGCTGTTCGCACCGGTCGGGTGGCTCTCCGTCCTGCTCTTCGTGCCCGGCATGCTGTCCTTCGCCTTTCTGCTGCCCTGGTGCTTCGGCGCTGCACACCTGGTGGCCGGCAAGGGCAGGGAAGCGATGGCGACGAGCCTCGCGATGATCGGCTCCGGGCTTCTGGGGCCAGCGCTTGGTCCTCTCATCGTCGGCATGATCAGCGATGGAGCGACAGCCGCCGAGATTTCGAATGGCTTGGGGCTCGGCCTGCTCATCGTGCCCGTCGCAAGCGTCCTGACCGGGGTTGCCATGCTGATCGCAAACCAGCGCATCGCCGCATGGCTCGGACGGTAGTGACGACCGAACGCGAAGCTATGGCCGCACCACCAGGCTTTTGCGAAATTTTGAGAAAGAGAGACTTTCCAATGTCCGATACCGATAACGCCCGCCGCACCTTCCTGGCGCTCACCGCCGCCGCGCCCGCAGCCCTCGCCCTCGGGGGTGTGGCCTCGGCTCAGACCTCCGAGATTGGTACCGGCGCATTGCCTGGCACTGGGCGGGCCGCCATCGTCACAGGCTCGTCGCGCGGCATTGGCGCCGCGACCGCCAAGCGCCTGGCGCGCGACGGCTATGCGGTGACGGTGAACTATTTCACCAACCGCGATCTGGCCGCTCAGGTCGTGCGCCATATCGAGGCGGCCGGCGGTCGCGCCATCTTCCGCCAGGCCGATGTCGCCGATCCGGCGGCGGTCAAGGCCCTGTTCGATGCCAATGACGAGGGCTTCGGCGGCGTCGATGTGGTGATCAGCAACGCCGGGATTATGAACGTCGCACCCTTCGCCCAGTTCACAGACGAAGCCTTCGACCGGATGATCGCCACCAATGTGAAGGGCAGCTTCAACGTGCTGCGGGAGGCGGCGCGGCGCACCCGCGACGGCGGTCGCATCATCACGCTCTCTTCGACCTCGATCCGCGCGCGTCGGCCGACCCATGGCGGCTATGCCGCGACCAAGGCCGCCCAGGAGATCTATGCCGGCTGCCTCGCCAAGGAGCTCGCCGGCCGCCGCATCTCGGTCAACGCGCTCGCGCCTGGACCGACCAACACGTCCCTGCTCGACGTGCCGCCCCCGCAGCGTGCCCAGGCTGCGCAGATGACGCCCTATGGCCGCATCGGTGAGCCGGAGGATGTCGCCAACGCCATCGCCGGGCTGTGCTCTGGCGACAGCGAATGGATCAACGGACAGCTCGTATTCGCCAATGGCGGCTTCTTCTGAGGCGATCGCTAGCCGCAAGGCATCACACCCGTGGGGCAGCCGAAGCCAGCCCTCGCTTCTTCGATCGCCTCGAACTGAACCCGGATCGCGGATAGCCGCCCCACTCCCGCCGATCCGATCGGAGGTCGCCGCTCCCCCATTACACCGGCGGCCTTCACCCCCGGAGGCGCACCGCGAACAAGGCGGGCGCCTTCGGGGACCCCACCTCCCTCCAGAAGGAGTTTCGATAATGCGTGTAGCCCTTCCCATCCTGCTCGCCGGTGGCGCAGTCTTGTCATCCACCAGCGCCAATGCCCAGTCGGCGCCCCCCGACAATGGCCCTCACGGCATCGTTGCGATCGGCGCGGGCGTGGTTCCAGAATATGACGGGGCCGAGGATCTCCGCGCGATCCCCTTCGTGCAGGCGGACCTCCACTGGGGCGACATCAATCTGGAAATCCGCGGGCTTCGGGTGCGGGCCGACCTGGCGTCCGATCCGCGCCTTTCGATTGGCCCCGTGATCGGCGCGCGCCTGCCAAGAAGCGACGTGGACGGCGCGGTTGGTTTGCTGCCGGAGATCGACACGGCGATCGAGGCGGGTGGGTTCATCGGCTATCGCTTCGGCGGCGACGAGAGCGGCCAGGGCTCGCTGGCGATGGAGCTTTCCGTCGTCCACGATGTCTCGGGCGTTCATGACGGGCTGCTCGCGACGGCGAGCGCCAGCTACGCCGCGGTTCGTCGCGACGATTTCTTCCTGTCGCTCGACGCGCAAACGACCTGGGTGAACCAGGACTATGCGCGCACCTATTTCGGCGTCACCCCGGCTGATTCCGCTGCCAGCGGTCTGGCCGCCTACAGCCCGGGGTCCGGCATCAAGGATGTCGGTGTCGGCGTCACGGCCGGATACTGGTTCAGCGAGCGCTTCGGCGTCACGGGCAGGGTCGGAGCAAACTACCTCGTCGGCGATATCGCCGACAGCCCCGTCACCGAAGATGGACGCCGCTGGCAGCCGAGTGGCGGCCTCTCGATCGCCTACCGGTTCTGAGGCGTCGCCATGTCCGGTGCTCCACGCCCTGCGCTCCAGGCAATCGTGGCCGTCAGTCGGATAGCGGGCGTCTTCATCGTGTCGCTCCTCCGTTGCTCCGCGCGACGAAGGCGGCAGCGCCATCCATGCCCGGCGAACGCAACCGCTCGCCTCAACTAAAGAGGATATGCCTATGGATTTCGACCCAGTAGGAGCAGTCATGGCGTGGATTGGCGCCTATGGGCTCGTTGGTCTGTTCGCCGTTGCCCTAGCCGAGCGCTTAGTGCCGGTGATCCCATCCTACGGGCTGCTACTCGCGGTCGGGATCGGCGCGGCGGACGGGGACTGGCCGCTGCCGGCTGCCTTTCTTTCGACGGCTGCTGGCAGCATGTTCGGCTGCGCCGCCTGCTTCTACGCTGTCCGGGGGCTGGGCGACGCGCGATCGACGCGCCTCCTTAGCAGAGCTGGCCGGCTCTTCGGGATGTCCGTCGATCGCGTTGAGCGCGGAATCGCTTCCGTTCCCCGCAACCAGATCGCGCTGGCCTTCGCGTTCCAGCTCGTGCCGACAGTAAGGCTGGTCGCTCCGGCCTTCGCCGCCCTTTCGCGCGGGAACTCCCGCAGTGTCCTGACGGCTTCGGCGGCCGGCATTGCGGTCTGGAATGGCCTCTTCATCGGCATTGGATTTTACGCTTCGCACTCGATCGAGTCGGCGAACTCGACGGTCCTCGCCCTGACTGCTCTCGGCTGCCTGCTCGTTGCAGAGGTATCCGTGTTCTGGATCGTGCGACGGGTTGGCGCCCACCGCAAAGCGGGGACCACGCTATGCAAGATCTGACACCTCGCAGATGCGCGCGATCAGCCGGGTCGTCGCCCCAACGCCAGCGTATGGCGGAAACGCTCGGCTTCTTCCAGGCGTGGCTCAAGAACCCCCTGCGCGTCGCCGCAATCGCGCCATCGTCGAGATCGCTTGCCAACCTTATCACCTCCGAAATCTCCCGCGACACCGGGCCGGTGATTGAGCTGGGCCCGGGAACCGGCGCGTTCACGCGCGCCCTGATCGCCCGGGGTGTCAGACAGGAAGACCTCGCGCTGATTGAATTCGGGTCAGAGTTCGCCGCCGCGCTTCATTTCCATTATCCGCGCGCGCGTACGCTCTGGATGGACGCCGCCCGCCTGCGGGCGGTCGACCTCTTCGACGGAAGGGCGGCCGGCGCCGTCGTCAGCGGGCTACCGCTGCTGTCGATGCCGCCGCGCAAGGTGATCGCCATCCTGACCGGCGCGTTCCGCAAGATGGAGCCGGACGGCGCGCTCTACCAGTTCACCTACGGGCCGCGTTGTCCGGTCTCGCTCAGACTGTTGGACCATCTTGGCCTCGAGGCGGAGCGGATCGGCGGCACGCTCGCCAACCTCCCTCCTGCGGCGGTCTACAGAATCAGGCGCAGGCATCCTATCCCTTTCCACTTTGTCCGCTTTTCGTCGCGGCAGCATGTGCCCGTCGAGTGAGATGACGGAGGCGCGATACACCCAATATCAATACAGTAGCGCCGTAAGGCGGGGCAGAAGGAGTTCTGCTGGATGGGCGACGCATGCCTGACCTCACCCTCGATTTACGCTTCCTGCGCTATGCGATCGTTACCGCGGAATACGGCAGCTTCCGACGCGCCGCTCTGGTGTTAGGCGTCCCACAATCCACTGTCAGCCGTCGCGTGCAGCTACTTGAGCACCGCCTTGGAGCGCGCCTTTTCGAACGGCACCACGGTGGAGTACGTCTCACCGCCGGGGGCGAGCACTTCCTCAAGGAAGCGGCGGCGATGGCCCGTGGCGTTCAGCGAGCAGCGGATGAAATAGCGGCGGCCCGCAAAGGAGAGGCGGGAAGTCTGAAGATAGGATTATTTACGTCGATATCCAGCGGGTTCCTCAGCGAGTTGCTTGCCGAGTTCCGGGTCAAATATCCCGCCATCAAGCTTATCTTGGACGAAGACACTGCCGAGGCCAATATTGCTGGAGCCATTTCCGGTCGGCTTGATCTGGCTTTCGTCTCAGGAGATCCCCGGGCGCCGAACTGCAACTCCAAAACGTTCTGGCAGGAGAGGATTTACGTCGTGATGTCCTCCGATCATCCCTTGGCCGATCAGCCAACGGTTTGCTGGGATGACATCCGCCACGAGGATTTCATTGTCAGCGCCGGCGGCCCCGGCCCTGAAATCCAGGACTTTCTCATCAAGCAGCTTTGGGCGATCGGTTTCCGGCCGAGCATCGTTGTGCATGGAGTGGGGCGAGAAAACCTGATGGGCTTGGTTGCCAAGCGATCTGGGCTTTCATTGACAACCGAATCCAGCCTTGGAGCGATCTACACCGGTGTGACCTTCCGGCCACTCGCCGAGGTATCGGACACCGTTATAATGTCCGCCATCTGGAGTTCAAGCAATGAGAACCCGGCACTTAAGCGCGCTATCGAGCTTTGCGTCCGGATTGCCGATGATCGGCGTCGAACGGCGCGCTCCAGGTCAAATCTAGGGTCCGGAATCATAAACAATAGCTGACGGTCGTCGCGATGCAGCCGACGGCGAGAAAATTGACGGCGAGGCGGTCGTATCGCGTGGCGACGCGGCGGACATGCGCTCGATCGCATTTGGTCGCGGTAGAGGACCTGTGAGAAGCATCTGTTCAGTGCCGGTTGGCCTTAGACGGGATGCTGGGCATCGTGCCATTCTCGTCGTGCGCCCGCATCGGCAGCGGACCCGTAGGTTGACAACGTCAACCTCGATCAGTATCAGGTTGACGTTGTCAACGACAGGTATGCTGATGCCCACCATTCTCATTACTGGCGGCCATGGCGGGATCGGTTTCGAATGCGTCAAGCAGCTTACGGCACAAGGTTTCGACATCGTCCTCGCCGGCCGCGACCCTTCACGCCTCGAACAGGCGGCGTCTGCCTTGCGCCCGAGCTCCGGCGTGCAAGTGACCGTGCTCACCATGGATGTGTCGTCGCTAAGATCGGTGCGCGAGGCAGCCGCCCAGTGCCGTCAGATGATCGACAGCCGGCAGATGAGTCGGCTGCAGGCGATCCTGTGCAACGCGGGCGCGACGTTCCGCGGCGCGCCGACCTATACCAACGACGGCTATGAGCTGACCTTCGCTACCAACTACCTTGGCCACTTCTTACTTGTGCAGCTTCTGCTCGACGGCCTCGAAGACGATGGCCGAGTCGTGTTCACCGCGAGCGGCACTCACGATCCCGACACCACGGACGGCAAGTTCATCGGCCGCGCGATGAAGCCCGGCGCGATCGCCCTTGCGAAAGACGGATTGGAAGGGAACGAGCCGCTGCCTGGAGGCAAGCGCTACACCACTTCGAAACTCTGCGTGGTGCTGCACGCTTACGAGCTCGGCCGGCGGCTCAAGGCGGCCAGCATAGGCATTTCCTCTATCGCATATGATCCGGGGGCGATCGCAGCAACCGGCTTGCTCAGGGACGTGCCGGGGCCGGCGCGGGCGCTGATCGGCTCGCGGCCGGTCCGCTGGCTGATGAAGCGGGTGGGCCTGACCCTAGGCGACCTGGTCCTATCCGGCCGCGCCCTTGCCGATCTCGCGGTCTCGGGCGACGTCGTGTCGGGGCGCTACTATCAGTGGAAGGACGGCGCCCTCCGCGAAAGGCGCTCGGCCGCGATGTCCTATGATCGGGAACTGGCCGAAGCTCTATGGCGGGATTCCAGGACGCTCGTGCAACTGAGGTCCGAAGAGGAACCGGAAAGGCTGAAATGAGCACGCACGACAAGCTGGTCAGGGCGGCAGCGTCGTTGCTGGACGCCGGAGGCGAACAGGCCTTGACCCTGCGCGCCGTTGGCCACGCCGCCGGCGTCTCGCACAACGCCCCATATAAGCATTATCGCAACCGGGACGCCCTGCTGGCCGCTGTCGCGACGGCAGACCTTGAATCTCTGACGACGACCTTTGCGGACATACGAGTCTCGGCTCAAGCGCCCAGAGACAAGCTGCTGGCCACGCTATCTACCCTCGTGAGCTTCAGCCGCGAGCGACCGGCGCGGTATCGGTTGGTGTTCAGCGCGCCCGCGCTCGCGCGGATGCATTCGGATCTGCAGACGCAAAGTACCGCCTGCCTGAGCGAGATTATGGCCATGGTCGAGGACTGCAAGAAAGCCGACGTGCTCCCCGACGCGCCCACCAAGAGCTTGGCCAGCCTATTCCTGGCCACCATGCATGGCCTCGTCACCATGGAGGCCAACGGTCTGCTCTCGCGGGAAAAGGGGCTACCGACCGTCGAGGAGAACATTGCGCTGATGGTCAGCCTAGTGTTGTCCTGACGCGGGGTTGCCGTCACTGAGGTGGCGGCGCAAACTCTGGAGGGGTTCGACCTTCCCGTATCCACGTCGGAACTGACGATCAGCCTGATGTGGCATCCACGCCTCGATGCGGACCCGGCACATCGTTGGTTCCGACAGAAGCTCGCCGAGATCTGTCAGGCAACATCCTGAAGCAGGCGAGGCGCAGGCCGCAATACTAAGGCGACGTTCTAAGGCTTTTGCCTAGATCGCGATCTATTTTCGAAGGAGATGGTGCGGGTGGTCGGAATCGAACCGACACTCCTTTCGGAACCGGATTTTGAATCCGGCGCGTCTACCAGTTCCACCACACCCGCACATTTGCTGCCGATTCTAGCCGACGCTCTCTGCACCTATACTGCACCTAGAGCGAAAACCGAATATCGCCAGCCATTTTTCCTTCCTTCTCAAACCCCTGAAAAATCGACGTTTTCAACTCGTCGTGTTTTCCTGTGGATTGGTAGACAAACCACTTTTTGAGTCGAGCGCGTCTACCAATTCCGCCACAGGGGCCAGACGCGGGAAGTGCGCGTCAGACGGGCCGAAATATAATTAGAACTACCTCCCCGTCAACAGGAGATCACATGCGGGCCGCACAATAGTTATGCCCGACGCAATTGCCTGAAGCCGCTTTTGCCTCTAGAGAGCATGATCACCCCGCACTCCATCGACCAGGAAAGCTGATGCTGCGCAGACTTTACGACTGGACACTTTCGCTCGCTTCCAGAAAATCCGCTCAATGGTGGCTCGCCTTCATCGCTTTCATCGAAAGTTCGGTCTTCCTGGTGCCGGCGGATGTGCTGTTCCTGCCCATGGCGCTGGCGCGCCCCGAGCGTGCCTATCGCTATGCCCTGATCGCCACCGTCGCATCGGTGCTCGGCGGCATCGCGGGGTGGTATCTGGGCTATCACGCCTATGAAACCGTCGCCAAGCCCGTCCTGGAAATGTATGGCAAGCTCGATACATTCGAACGCTTGCGCGGCTCGACCAGCTCCGACGCCATCCTCCTGATGCTGATCACCTCCGGCCTTGCCCACCTGCCGCCAATCAAGGTGGTGACGATCCTCTCCGGCGCCATCGGCGTCAATATATGGCTGTTCATCGTCTCGGCCATCGTAGCGCGTGGGGCGCGTTTCTTCTTTCTCGCCTGGCTGCTCCGGCGCTATGGCGAACCGATTCGCGAATTCATCGAAAAGCGGTTGGGGCTTATCGCCGGTTTCATCTCTGTTGCCATCATTTTGCTGTTTGTCGCGGTGAAATATCTCCACTGAGCGCCGCTCAAATAGTCGAACCGGAAGGAACCACCCATGTCCCTCGATATCGCCTCGCTCCGGGCGCCTGCAGGCCGCATCCAGGCAATTGCTGCCGGCTTCCTCGCTATAGCCATGGCCGCGACGGTCGGGGGCGCGCTTGGCTTCGAGCATCTGGGCGGGTTCCTCCCCTGCAAGCTGTGCCTTGAGCAGCGTACCCCCTATTATATCGGCGCACCGCTGATGCTCCTGGCGCTTTTCTCCCATGGTTTGAAATGGCCGGGCTGGCTGACACGCGGCCTTCTCCTCATCGGCGCCCTGCTGATGACCTATGGCCTCACACTGGCGATCTTCCATTCAGGCGTGGAGTGGAAATTCTGGGCCGGCCCGACCGATTGCTCAGCGGCGACCATGTCGATCACGACCAATGCCGGGAATCTTCTGAGCGATCTCAATGCGGTGCGTCCGGCCGCATGCGATACGGCGGCGGGCCGCTTCCTCGGCCTTTCCTTCGCCGGTTGGAATGCCGTGGCGAGCCTTCTTCTTCTGATCGTCGGCTTCTACGCCGCCTTTGCCCGGTCGGACGAAAAGGCGTAAAATCAGGGCTCCAGTTCGACATCCCAGTAAAGATAGTCGAGCCAGCTTTCATGCAGGAAGTTCGGCGGGAACAGTCGGCCATTATTGTGCAGATCGTGCACGGTCGGCGGAAAAGGCTTTTGCCGAGGCCACATCTTGGCTTCCACGGGCATCATGCCACCCTTGCGCAGATTGCATGGCGAGCAGGCAGCCACGACATTTTCCCATGTCGTTTCGCCGCCATGGCGGCGCGGGATGACATGATCGAAGGTCAAATCTTCGTGAGAGCCGCAATATTGGCACTCGAAACGGTCGCGCAGGAAAACATTGAAGCGCGTGAACGCCGGATTGCGCGACGGCCGCACATAAGTCTTGAGGCTGACCACGCTCGGCACACGCATGGCAAAGGAAGGCGAGGCGACTTCGTGGTCGTATTCGGCGACGATGTTCACACGGTCAAGAAAGACCGCCTTGATCGCGTCCTGCCAGGACCAGAGCGACAAGGGATAATAGCTGAGCGGACGGTAATCCGCATTCAGCACCAGAGCGGGCAACCCGCTGGGCGAGACGGCGACCGTCAAGAAACACCTCCTTTGGACCAACCAGCCGACCGGGATAATGTAAGCTGGAGGTGACACTATTGTGAAGCGCAAAACAACGTGACTGCCATCAGCCATCTGAATTTCTCTGTTTTGCGATTTTACAGCATGGGAGCAGCCTCCCTGCCGCGAATGGTGGCGTAATAGGCCCAGAACAGGCGCGCCGCGACGCCCCGCCAAGGCGACCATGCCTCCGCGAAGGCGCGCAAATCCGCCGCCCCGGGACGTGATTCGTGGCCGAACGCATGGCCCACCGCGCTTTGCAGCGCAACGTCGCCTGCCGGAAACACATCCGGGTGGCCCGCCGCAAACAGAAGGTAGACTTCCGCCGTCCATGGGCCGATCCCCTTGATCGCCGTCATCGTGGCGATAGCCTCCTCCGCCGGAAGGGCGCACAGGTCGAGAAGGTCGAGTTCTCCCGAAAGCACGGCCTTCGAGACATGGGCAAGCGTGCTCTGCTTGGGGCGCGACAGCCCGGCGAGACGCCAGGCTTCCTCGCCTCGTCCGAGATAATTCTCCGGGGTCAGCGGATCGACATGGGTCTTGAGCCGAGCCCAGATCGCCGCAGCGCTCGCCGTCGAAACCTGCTGCGCCACGATGATTGAGGCGAGGCTTTCGAAGCCCGGCATTGAGCGCCGCAACGGCACGGCGGTTACCATTGCGTGGATCGGCGCCAGCCGCGCATCGGCCGCGACAAGCGCGCGAACGCCCTCTTCTATATCGTCCAGCGTATCGATGCGCCGCATCCATCTTCCTTTTAATTCACAGCTTTTCGCTTTAAAGCGGAATGCACCCTATCCATGGTCCGCCGAAATGATCAACCGACCCGTTTTCCGCTTCGCGCCCAGTCCTAACGGTCTTTTGCATCTGGGGCACGCCTATTCGGCGCTGCTCAACGCGCGCATGGCCGGGGAAAACGGCGGATGCTTTCTCCTGCGCATCGAAGACATCGACACCGCCCGCTGCACGCCCGAGTTGGAAAAGCGGATGATCGATGATCTTCACTGGCTCGGGCTTTCCTGGGAGGAGCCGGTGCGCCGCCAGTCGCAACATTTCGCGGATTACCAGACGGCGCTGGACGTCCTCATCGAAGCGGGATTGGTCTACCCGGCCTTTATGAGCCGCGGCGAGGTTCGCGCGCGCATCGAGGAGCGAATGGGCGAAGGCGGCGAGTGGCCACATGACCCCGATGGGGTGCCCCTCTACCCCGAGGACGAACGCACCATGTCGCAAAGCGAGCGCCGCCGCCGCATCGCCGACGGCGAGCCCTTTGCCTGGCGTCTCGACGTGCCAAGGGCAATGATCCGCTACGGAAGAAATCTATTCTGGGACGAAAGCGGCGCAGGACCTGAAGGCGAGACTGGCCGCATTGCCGCCGATCCGGCGCGCTGGGGCGATGTCGTCATCGCCCGCAAGGAAACGCCGACCAGCTATCATCTCTCGGTCGTTATCGACGATGCGCTGCAGGGCATCACCCATGTCGTGCGTGGTCGCGATCTCTTCCATGCAACGGCGGTGCACCGGCTGTTGCAGGAAATCCTCGGCCTGCCCGTACCGCTCTATCATCATCACGACCTGATCGTGGACGAGCATGGCCGCAAGCTTTCCAAAAGCCGGGGCGACACCGCGCTCGCCGCGCTACGTCAGGCAGGCCTGCAGCCGGAGGATATCAGGCGGCAGGTGGGTCTGTGACAAGCGAAACGCCTTCTGCTTTCGCTGGAAAGTTTTTCCGCCATGCGCTAACCCTTCTCGCGAAACAGAGAAGGGGCGATCGTGGCGGCTGACCGGGCGACAGGCGATGAGCGCAATGCGCTCTTTCTCGGCATAGACACCGGCGGCACCTATACGGACGCCGTGCTCTGGTCGCAAGCAAGAGGCGTCGTCGCCAAGGCCAAGGCGCTGACCACTCGCCATGACCTCGCCGAAGGCATTGCCAATGCCGCCGACCGGGTGATCGCAACCGCTGAAATCAACCCCGGCATCATCCGGCTGGTTTCGATGTCGACGACACTCGCCACCAATGCGCTTGTCGAAGGCCAGGGCGGACGCATCGGGCTCGTCATGATCGGCTTTACCGAAGCGGATCTCGACAAATCAGGCTTGCGCCAGGCGCTGGGCTCGGATCCCGTTGTCTTTATCGCAGGCGGTCACGACGTGCATGGTCAGGCGAAAGCGCTTGATATGGAAGCGCTGGAGAAGGCCCTGCCAAACCTCGCGCGGACCGTTTCCGGTTTTGCCGTCTGCGCCTATTTCGCCGTGCGCAACCCCTCGCATGAACTGGCGATGCGCGACCGCATTCGGAAGAAAACCGGCCTGCCGGTGACCTGCAGCCACGAGCTTTCGGCAAAGCTCAACGGCCCGCGCCGGGCGCTGACCACGGTGCTGAACGCTCGACTGATCGCCATGATCGACCGGCTGATCACGGCGACGGAAGGCTTTCTCGACCGGCGCGGCATCCACGCGCCCCTGATGGTCGTGCGCGGCGATGGCGCGCTGGTTTCAGCAGCCTTTGCCCGGACCCGCCCGATCGAGACTATTCTGTCCGGCCCGGCGGCGAGCCTCGTCGGCGCCCGCCACCTGACGGGTCTCGACAATGCGCTCGTGTCCGACATCGGCGGCACCACCACCGATGTCGCCGTGCTCGACCGGGGGCGGCCGCGGCTCGATCCGGAAGGCGCGACGGTGGGCGGCTTCCGCACCATGGTCGAAGCGGTGGCGATGCGCACCTTCGGCCTTGGCGGCGATTCTGAAATCACGCTGGACGATCAGGCTCTGACACCCAAATTGAAACTGGGGCCGCGCCGCCTTGTGCCCCTCTCGTTGCTGGCAAAGAACCACGGGTCTGATGTCATCGCCCATCTCGAACGGCAGTTGAAAGCGCCGCAGCCGGGCCGTCTTGACGGGCGTTTCGCCTTACGCACTGGCGTGCCGGCAGCGCTTGCAGCGGGATTGAGCGCTTCGGAAGCCGAGCTTCACGACCGCATCACGGTAGAACCGCAGCCGCTCGATAAGTTGCTTTCCTCCACCTCCCAGACCGCGACGCTCAACCGGCTCGTGTCGCGCGGCCTCGTGCATATCTCCGGCTTCACGCCTTCCGATGCCTGCCATGTGCTGGGCCTTCAGCATAACTGGGATGCCGATGCCGCCCGCCTCGGCGCGGCGCTCTTCATCCGGCGCAAAGACAGCATCGGACGTCCCCTCGCCGAAACGCCGGAGGCACTGGCGCAACAGGTCCACGCGGCCCTGATACGCCGTTCCTGCGAGGTGATCCTGGAAACCGCCTTCGCGGAGGACGGACTGGACGGCCCGCAGACAGTGAAATCTCCCCTCATCGAGCGCGCGCTTTCCGGAAAAAGCGGTATCGCCGGCGTCAGGATTGCCATCGATCGCCCGATCATCGGCCTCGGCGCATCGGCACCGATCTATTATCCGGCCGTAGGCGAAATGCTCGGTGTCGAAGCGCGCGTGCCTCGGGATAGCGATGTCGCCAACGCCATCGGCGCTGTAGTCGGCCAGGTCCGCGTTTCGCTCACGGCTGAAATCAGCCAGCCGGTGGAGGGTCGGTTCCGGGTCAGCGCCGGCGAGACGATCCGCGATTTCGGCGAGGAAGCTGCCGCCCTCGCCTTTGCCGAATCGACTTTGCGCGAACAGGTTTCCGCCCGCGCCATGCAGGCTGGAACCGATGGAGCCGAAATCATCGTCAGCCATGACATTCGCGCCGCCACGATCGAGGACAAGCGCACATTCGTCGAGGCGATCCTGACCGCCACGGCCAGCGGCCGTCCCCGTATCGCTCGCTAAGCCATTTGTGCCGCAGCATTGAAAAAGATATCCATTTTTGACGAATTGACGAAACGCCCGCAACGGGCCTTAACTATCGTCAATTGAGAGACAAGGGCAGATCCGGGAAAAGCGGGAACCGATTTCCCCGGATTTGCGCAAACCAGATGGACCAAGGAGTACCTGGCATGAGCGAGCGCATCGAGATCGACGGAATGAAGGTCACGAAGGAACTCTATGATTTCATCAATAGCGAGGCGATTCCCGGCACCGGCGTCGAGCCCGCCGCTTTCTGGTCGGGCTTCGCGGAAATCGTGCGCGACCTAGCACCGAAGAACCGCGAACTTCTCGCCAAACGCGATGCACTGCAGGGGAAAATCGACGGCTGGTACAAGACGAAGCGAGGAACCGGCTATTCACCTGAGGAGTATCAGGCCTTCCTGAAGGAGATCGGCTACCTCCTGCCCGAGGGCGAGAAATTCTCGGTTTCCACCGCCAATGTCGATCCCGAGATCGCGGTGACCGCGGGGCCGCAGCTCGTCGTTCCCGTCATGAACGCCCGCTATGCGCTCAATGCCGCCAATGCCCGTTGGGGCTCGCTCTACGATGCGCTTTATGGCACCGATGCCATTCCCGAGACGGACGGCGCGGAAAGGGGCAAGGGCTATAACAAGAAGCGCGGCGAAAAGGTCATCACCTGGGCGAAGGCGTTTCTCGATGACAGCGCTCCGCTGGCTTCCGGAAAATGGGCGGATGTTACGGGCTTTGCCGTCGAGGACGGCACGCTGACGCTGAAACTTGGCGACGGCTCGACGACGCGCCTGAAGGATATCGGCCAGTTCGCCGGCTATCGCGGCGAGCCCGTATCTCCTTCCGCTGTCCTGCTGGTCAAAAACGGCATCCATTCCGAAATCGTCATCGACGCCGCCCATTCGATCGGCAAGACCGACCCGGCGCATATTGCCGATGTGGTGCTCGAATCGGCACTGACCACCATCCAGGATTGCGAGGATTCCGTCGCCGCCGTCGATGCCGAGGATAAGATCGTCGTCTACCGCAACTGGCTGGGCCTAATGAGGGGCGATCTGGAAGACACGTTCGAAAAGAGCGGCAAGCAGATGACGCGCCGCCTGAACCCCGACCGGGAATATACGGCGCCGAACGGCGCCTCCCTCGTCCTGCCCGGCCGCTCACTGATGCTTATCCGCAATGTCGGCCACCTCATGACCAATCCCGCCATCCTCGACGTTGACGGCAATGAAGTGCCCGAAGGCATCATGGATGCCGTCTTCACCGCATTGATCGCGTTGCACGATGTCGGCCCGAATGGGCGTCATAAAAACTCCCGCGCAGGCTCCGTCTATATCGTCAAGCCGAAGATGCACGGGCCGGAAGAAGTCGCCTTCGCCTCGGAAATCTTCGCCCGCGTCGAAAAGCTCATCGGCATGAAGCCAAATACGCTGAAGATGGGCATCATGGACGAGGAGCGCCGCACCACTGTCAATCTCAAGGAAGCGATCCGCGCTGCAAAAGAGCGCGTCGTCTTCATCAACACGGGCTTCCTCGACCGTACCGGCGACGAAATCCATACCTCGATGGAAGCCGGCCCGATGATCCGCAAAGGCGACATGAAACAGGCCGCCTGGATCAGCGCCTATGAGAATTGGAACGTCGATATCGGCCTTGAGTGCGGCCTTTCCGGCCATGCGCAGATCGGCAAGGGCATGTGGGCCATGCCCGACCTGATGGCCGCGATGCTGGAGCAGAAAATCGCCCATCCCAAGGCTGGCGCCAACACCGCCTGGGTGCCGTCCCCGACGGCAGCGACGCTCCACGCCACGCACTATCACAAGGTCAATGTCGCCGACGTGCAGGACAAGATGAAAAGCCGTCCCCGCGCCAAGCTGGACGATATTCTGTCCGTCCCGGTAGCGAGCCGCCCGAACTGGACGCCGGAGGATATCCAGCACGAACTCGACAACAATGCGCAAGGCATTCTCGGCTACGTCGTGCGCTGGATCGACCAGGGCGTCGGCTGCTCGAAAGTGCCTGACATCAACAATGTCGGCCTGATGGAGGACCGCGCCACGCTGCGCATCTCGTCCCAGCACATCGCCAACTGGCTGCACCATGGCGTGGTGACCCAAGGCCAAGTGATGGAGACAATGAAGCGCATGGCCGCTGTCGTCGACAAACAGAATGCGGGTGATCCGAGCTACCGCCCCATGGCCGGGGATTTCGATGGCTCGATCGCCTTCCAGGCCGCCTGCGACCTCGTGTTCAAGGGGCGCGAACAGCCCAATGGCTATACCGAGCCGGTGCTCCACGCCCGCCGGCTGGAGTTGAAGGCGAAGGGTTGATCGAGAAGCAATTCACGAACCAGGTTTGAAAAAGCGGCGGGGACCATCCCGCCGCTTTTTTCTTGTCGCCTGCCCCACGAATCCCGTTGACTCCATCATAGTAGATATTATTCTGAAATGATGGAAAATGATGTTAAACATCTCGATAGCGCTATCGGCGAAAATCTCCGCCGCCAGCGTCTGGCGCTAGGACTGACGCTGGAAGCCTTGGCGGAAGCCTCCGGGGTCAGCCGCGCCATGATCTCTCGCATTGAGCGTGGGGAAACCAGCCCAACGGCGCTATTGCTCGCACGGCTTTGCGCCGCATTCGGCACATCGCTTTCGGCCTTCTTTGCCGATGCCGAGCAGCCCGCCTCGCCCTTTCTCGCCCGCGACGAGCAACCCGTCTGGCGCGACCCTGACACGGGCTATATCCGCCGCGCGGTCTCGCCATCGGGCACCGGCTCGAATGTCGATCTGACCGAGGTGGAATTTCCAGCCGGTGCACGCGTCACCTTTGCCCCACAGACCGCCAATGCGGGCATCACGCAGCACATGTGGCTGTTCCAGGGGGAAATGGAATTGAAAGTCGGCGAGACGGAATACACGCTTCAACCCGGCGACTGCCTGTTCATGCCCCTGATGGCAGGGATCACCTTCCACAATCCCGGAAAGACGCCGGCACGCTACGCCATCGTGCTTGAACGGCGTTCCGGCTTCTAGAAAAGAACGTCCATGATCAAAGTGCTCGATGCGGATGCTGCCCGCTCTACCCTCCCCGCCCTTGCTGAAATCCTGACTGACTGCGTCAATGGCGGCGCTTCCGTCGGCTTTATGGAGCCTTTCTCGTCGGGCGATGCCCTGCCCTACTGGTCGCGTGTCGCATCCGAAGTCGAAGCCGGCAACACGGTACTGCTCGCAGCCGAGCACCAGGGCCAAATCGTCGGCACAGTGCAACTCGGCATGGCGCAGATGCCCAATCAGCCGCACCGCGCCGATCTGAAGAAACTGCTCGTCCATCGCAATGCGCGCGGCCTCGGTCTTGCCCGGCAATTGATGCAAAACGCCGAAACGGAGGCGCGCAAACGTGGCAAAACCCTGCTTTGCCTCGACACGGCAACCGGTAGCCCGGCCGAGGCGATCTATGCTCATCTTGGCTGGCAGAAAGCCGGGATCATCCCGAACTATGCCTTGTTCCCGGACGGCAGCTATTGCGCCACCACCTTCTTCTATAGGGATATCTAGAGACATGCCCCTCATACGCCATGCGACCGAAGCCGATCTGCCGGCCATTCTCGCCATCTATAACGACGCGGTGGAGAACACGACCGCCATCTGGAACGAAAGGCTGGTCGATCTCGAAGATCGGCGCGCATGGCTGAAGGCGCGGACTGAAGCCGGTTTCCCTGTTCTTATCGCCGAGCATGACGGCAGGACGATCGGCTATGCCAGCTACGGAGCATTCCGCGCCTTCGACGGTTATCGTCACACCGCCGAACTCTCGCTCTATGTCGATGAAGCCGCGCGCGGCGGCGGCGTGGGTCGCCTTCTCCTGACTGAATTGATCGACGAAGCAAAGCGGCGCGGCGTGCATGTGCTGATCGCCGGAATCGAGGCGGGCAACGCCGCTTCCATTGGGCTTCACGCCGCTCTTGGCTTCAAGGAAACCGGGCGTATGGCCGAGGTCGGCCGCAAATTCAACCGCTGGCTCGATCTCGTCCTCATGCAGCGGATTCTGTGATACCCGAACAGCCATGCCACTTCTGCATGGCTAGGCTTACTTCTTCGCACATTGACTTTTTAGGATGGCGGACTTAGTTTAGAATTATTCTAAACTAAGGTCTCGCATCATGTTCAGCCGCTTTTTCCGCATGGGGCGCCGCCCGTTCGATACGCTTTCCGAACAGGAGATCCTGGCGCTCGCCATCTCATCCGAGGAGGATGATGGCCGCATCTACCTCGCCTATGCCGACGGACTGAAGGATGAGTTTCCCCAGACGGCGCAGATCTTCGAGGAGATGGCGGCCGAGGAAAACACCCATCGCGAACGGCTGATCGAGATGCACCGCAAGCGGTTCGGCGAGCGCATACCGCTGATCCGCCGCGAGCACGTCAGCTTCTACTACGAACGCAAGCCTGACTGGCTCGTGCGACCGCTCGGCATCGACAAGGTGAGAGAGACGGCCGAAGCGATGGAGGATCAGGCCTACCGCTTCTATATCGAGGCCTCCAAACGGGTCAGCGACGCGTCGACCCGCAAACTGCTCGGCGATCTCGCCATGGAAGAAAAGCAGCATGAATCGCTCGCCCACCGCCTCGGGCTGAAATTCGCTCCGACCGACGTCAGGGAAGAGGAACGGGAAACCGAACGCCGGCAAAGAATCCTGACCTATATCCAGCCCGGTCTTGCCGGGCTGATGGACGGTTCGGTATCCACCCTTGCGCCCATCTTTGCCGCCGCCTTCGCCACGCAGGATACGTGGCAGACCTTCCTCGTCGGGCTTTCCGCCTCCGTCGGCGCAGGTATCTCCATGGGCTTCACCGAAGCAGCGCATGACGACGGCAAACTTTCAGGACGCGGCTCTCCGATCAAACGCGGCATCGCCAATGGCACGATGACCATGCTCGGCGGCCTCGGTCACGCCCTCCCCTATCTGATCCCGGATTTCTGGACGGCCACGAGCATCGCCATTGCGGTCGTCTTCGTCGAGCTTTGGGCCATCGCCTATATCCAGAACCGCTTCATGGAAACGCCCTTCCTGCGCGCCGCCTTCCAGGTGGTGCTGGGCGGCGCACTGGTTTTCGCAGCCGGCGTTCTTATCGGCAATGCCTGAAGCGGTTAGTTACGCGAGAGCCCGTCATTTCTGCAAGATAACGTTGCTCTCGCCCTTTTTGACCTGGTCAATAACCAGCAATTTGACGGGATCGGAGCCGATATTGGCTCCTTTGTGCCATTGATTGATGGATTCTATGATGAAATCACCTGCCTTGAAGACCTGGTTTTTTCCCGTATCCTCATTGGAAACCCGCAGCGTACCTTCCAGAACATAAGCATAACGCGGGTAGAGATGCTTATGCACCGGCAATGTCGCTCCCGGTGCAATCTCATATTTGGAGACACTGACTTGCACGTCCCCCTTCGGCAAATTGATCGGCTGCCCCGTTATCGTTTGGTCGGATTTTAGAACGGGCGTTACCGTCACGTCCTTGTGTTGCTTCATCTCCTTGGCCTGAACCGAATATGCCAGGGGAATGAGCGCGAAAGCCAAAATGGATCTCTTCATGGGAACAACTCCTGCCCAATGCATCACGCTCAAACAAATAGTAGTCCAAATCGTCTTTTTCTAGCTCTGGTTGTTTAGTTGGCGTTTGCCGTTCCCCGATTGTGCGTCCGCTCGTAAAGCCTGCGGATGATTCCACTTGCCGTCTTTTCGAACAGGAACGGCAGGAACGCATGGATCATTGCTGCGAAGGCAGCGGCAAAGAGCTTGACCGAAAAACCCGCCGCAAAGGCCATGTGCTCGAAATAGCTTTCGTCCACGGATGCCGGGTGCTGGGTGAAAAGACGGCTGATGCGGGTGGTCATGATGGTTTTCCCTTTGATCCCTCTGAAACCTCGATTTTTTGAACTTTAGCAAAGGTATACGGGCCATATGTCCCAATCTGTCCTTGCAAATCAGGAATTATTGGGACAATCATCCCAGCATGACTGTAGAAATCGATGAACTCGACCGCAGAATCCTCGCCGAACTGCAACGCGACGGAACCCTGTCTGTGGACGCGCTTTCGGAGCGGGTAAACCTGTCCCGCAACGCCTGCTGGCGTCGCATGAAGCGGCTGGAGGAGGAAGGCGTCATCACCGGCCGCGTGGCGCTGGTCGATGCCGACCGCGTCGGCCTCGGCCTATCCGTCTTCATCCTGATCAGAACGTCGAACCACGATCCGGACTGGCTGAAGCAGTTTCGCGAGGCAGTCTCGTCGCTGCCGGAAGTGGTCGGCGTCTACCGCATGACCGGCGATCTCGATTATGTGTTGCGAGCCCGCGTGGCCGACGTGAAGGGCTACGACCGGCTCTATCAGCGCCTGATCGCCAAGGTGCCGCTTTCCGATGTCTCCGCCTCCTTCGTCATGGAGGAGATCAAGGAAACGACGGTTGTACCCTTGGAAATCCGGTGAGTGTCGTTTATTGCGGTTGACGATTTCGAACCGCTGGTGAAAAAGTCCCCCTCATGTCCACCATATCAAATTCCGATTCCGTTCCGCGCCTTGGCATCGTGCGTCTTCAGCATGGGCAAGGCCTCGACCTTCCTTCCTATGAAACCACCGGCTCGGCGGGACTGGACCTGCGGGCAGCGGTTCCGGAAGATCGCCAGATCGTGCTTCTTCCCGGCCGCCGCGCGCTGATACCCACAGGGTTGATCTTCGAACTGCCCGCCGGCTACGAGGCACAGATCAGGCCGCGTTCCGGTCTGGCCTTCAAGCACGGCATCACCTGCCTCAACACCCCCGGCACCATCGACTCCGATTATCGCGGCGAGATAAAGGTGCTCCTTGTCAATCTCGGCAATGATGATTTTCGCGTCGAACGCGGCATGCGCATCGCACAGGCCGTCATCGCGCCGGTGGCGCAGGCGATCATCGAGGAACGCGAAAGCGTCGGCGACACGGCTCGCGGCGCCGGTGGTTTCGGCTCGACCGGAACGGCCTGATCAGGGCCGCTTCCGATAGCATGAGAGGGGTTTCGTTTTCTGGACCGCACCGGCGGTTGGCGGACGATTCTCGCCCCTCGCGAGGGGGCTCGGGTCAAGGTTGAGTTGCGCTCCCTCGAAGGATGTGCTCTGCGCCATCAGTGCCTAAAAAATTTGTAATTATTATTCCGTAGGGTGCGCCGTCTACTATGTGCCACACGGATCATATTCTTCATCTTACTTTGAATGGTAGACGACACAGATGCCCCAGACCGTCCCCCAGCCGAAAAACGGCAAAGGCGCCGCGCAGGCGCCTGAGATCACCGTGTTTCCGGGCTCGGCCAACCCGCCACGTCGTCGGGCGCGCAGACGTATCTGGCCTTGGCTCGCCGTTGCAGCCGCGCTGGCGATTGCCGCCGGCGTGGCGCTGTTCCCGGGCCTGCAGGGGGAGCAGACCACAAACTATCTCACTGAGCCGGTGACCCGCGGCGATATCGAAAACGCCATCACCGCCGTCGGCACGCTCAGCGCCATCAAGGATGTCAATGTCGGCGCGCAGGTTTCCGGCCAGCTCAGATCCGTTCTGGTAGAGATCGGCGACAAGGTGAAGGAGAACCAGCTCATCGCCGAGATCGATCCCTCCTCCATCCAGACGAAGGTGGAGATCAGCAGCGCCCAGGTCGACAATCTCAAGGCGCAGCTCGTCAGCAAGGAGGCCCAGCTCATTCTCAAGCAGGGCAATGCGGACCGCCAGCGCAAGCTTCTGGCGACGCGCGGCGTTTCGCAGGCGACCGTCGATCAGGCCGACGCCGATCTCGCTGCCGCTCAGGCCGACGTGAAGGCGCTGCAGGCACAGATCAGGATGCAGGAAGCGCAGCTCTCCGGCGACAAGGTGGATCTCGGCTATACCAATATCTATACGCCGATGGCCGGGACGGTCGTCGACCAGGCGGCGAAGGAAGGCGAAACGCTCAATGCCAACCAGACGACGCCGACTATCGTCACCGTCGCCGATCTCTCGACGATGACAGTGGAGGCGCAGGTCTCGGAAGCCGATGTCGGCAAGCTGAAGATCGGCATGCCGGCCTATTTCACCCTGCTCGGCCAGCCGGGCAAGCGCTTCACCGGCACGTTGCGCCAGATCAAGCCGACGCCCGACACCACCAACAATGTCGTGCTTTACTATGCACTTTTCGATGTGCCCAATCCCGATGGCGACCTGATGATCAACATGAGCGCGCAGGTCTATTTCCTTCTGGGCTCGGCAAAGGATGTCCTGCTGGTGCCGACGGCCGCCCTCAACACCACGCGTGGTCCTGATGGCAAGCGGCAGACGATTGTAAAGGTCGTCAATGCATCCGGTGGCACTGAGGATCGCGTGGTCGAACTCGGTATCCGCAATCGCGTCCAGGCGGAGGTCAAGAGCGGCCTCAAGGAGGACGACCGCGTCGTCGTGACGTCGGGCACAAGCGGAACGGAAAGACAGCAGGGCGGCAATTCGCGCCGCATGCGTATGCCACGGATGTTCTGAGCATGACCACACCGCTCATCCGGCTGGAGAACGTCCACAAGACCTATTTCAACGGTGATCTTGCCGTCGAAGTGCTGCATGGCCTCTCGCTCGATATCGAGGCGGGCGAGTTTGTCGCCATCATGGGCGCGTCCGGCTCCGGCAAATCGACGCTGATGAACATCCTGGGCTGCCTCGACAGCGCCACCGGCGGCCGCTATCTGCTCGATGGCGAGGATATATCGGACCTCGATGCCGACGAGCTCGCGGCCTTGCGCCGCCGCACCTTCGGCTTCGTCTTCCAGAGCTATAATCTGATCGCCACCTCGTCCGCGCAGGAGAATGTCGAGGTCCCGGCCATCTATGCGGGAACGCCCGCTGCTGAGCGCCGGGCCCGCGCCGCCGAACTCCTGACGACGCTTAGGCTCGGCGACCGGCTCGACCACCGCCCGAGCCAGCTTTCCGGCGGTCAGCAGCAGCGCGTCTCCATCGCCCGCGCGCTGATGAACGGCGGTCGCATCATCCTCGCCGACGAACCCACCGGCGCGCTCGATAGCCAGAGCGGCGAGGAGGTGATGGCGCTTCTGCGCTCGATGCATGAGCAGGGTCACACCATCATCGTCATCACCCACGCGCGCGAAGTGGCAGAACGCGCCGATCGCCTGATCGAAATCCGCGACGGACACATTCTTTCCGACCGCACCAAACGCCGGGTTCCGGATCGGGCAGCACCGGAAAAGCTGAAGCAGATCTCGGGCAGCAGCGGGGTCGCGGCCATCGCCGATTTCTCCGAAGCCGTGAAGATGGCCTTCCGGGCCTTGCGCGCCAATCTCTTCCGCACCATCCTGACGCTGCTCGGCATCATCATCGGCGTCAGTTCCGTCGTCGCCATGCTGGCCATAGGCACAGGCGCGCAAAAATCGATCCTCGATCGCATCAACGCCATGGGATCTGACCTGCTGTTGATCCGTCCGAGCATGGCGAATTTCCGCGGAACCGGCAACATCGTCACGCTCAGGCCGGAGGACGCAGACGCCATTCTGGAGTTGCCGAATGTCGCAACCGCCGTACCCGAGGTTACGGGGACGGTGACACTGCGCTACGGCAATGTCGATTACCAGTCGCAGGCCGACGGCACCGTTCCGACCTTCACCACGGCAAAATCCTGGCAGGTGGCGCGTGGAGACTTCATCAACCAGAACGACGTCAGCACCTATGCGCCTGTGGCCGTTCTGGGGACCACCGTGGCCAAGACGCTCTTCCCCGATGGCACAGATCCGATCGGCAAATATGTTCTGGTGCAGAAAATCCCGTTCCAGATCATCGGCGTGATGGAATCAAAAGGCGCCGGCGCCGGAGGCAACGATCAGGATGACGTGATCATCATGCCGCTTTCCACCGCCAATCTCAGGCTCTTCGGGCAAAAATACGTACGCACCATCACCGTGCAGGTCAAGAATGGCGACATGATCGACGCGACGCAGGACCAGATCCAGTCTCTGCTCAACACACGCCACAAGGCCGACGACACGATGATCACCAATATGTCCTCGATCAGGGAAGCGGTGACCGAAACGTCGAATACGATGACGCTCTTCCTCGGCTCGGTGGCGGCGATCTCGCTTCTCGTCGGCGGCATAGGCGTCATGAACATCATGCTGGTCAGCGTCACCGAGCGTACCCGCGAGATCGGCGTCAGAATGGCGACCGGCGCCCGCAGGCGCGACATCCTCATCCAGTTCATCACCGAAGCGCTTGTCGTCTCAGCCATCGGCGGCGCGCTCGGGGTGGCGCTGGGACTGGGAATAGGCGTCCTTGCACGCTATCTCGGCGCGCCGATCGAATTCAGCATCGGACCGGTGGCGCTCGCCTTCGCCTGCGCCTTCGCGACAGGCCTGATTTTTGGCTTCCTGCCCGCCCGCAAGGCTTCAAGGCTCCAGCCAGCAGTGGCGCTTTCTTCGGAGTAGAGTTTCCTGCGATGCCTCCTATTGACCCCTATGAGACTGAGGGGAGGAGCCTGTCCGGAGAAGATGACCGTCCTCGGACCGGCTTACATCTCTATTTGAAACGAATGGGAATCGTCAGCGACATCCGCGTCTTGGCGATTGCCGGCGGCGGCGCTGGAACCGGAGATGCCCGTTGCACCATTTCGGCCGCCAGTTGGTCGAGCGCCGGATTCCCCGAGGATCCGCGCGCCGAGAGCACGTTGCCGGAAGCATCGATGCTGAAGGTCAGCCGCACCGTGCCGGCTACGCCCGGCATTCGGCGCTCCAGATAGCGTTTCTGGCGGTTCAGATGCGCCTGGACCTTGGCCTGCCACCTGTTGGAATTCACGCCGGGTGAGCCCGCCGTATCGCTGTTGCGGCTTGCAGCGACCTTCGGCCCGTTTTTGGCATCCACCTGCGGAGCGGCAGCTTGCTTTGTCGGCTTGGGCTTCTGAAGCTTTTTCGGCTCAGCCTTCTCGACGACCTTAGGCTTCTCCTGTTTCGGCTTCGGCTTCGGCTTTGGCTTCTCCACCACCTTCGGCTTTTGCTTTGGAACAACGACCTCTGGCTTCGGCGCCTCGACGACATCGGGAACCGGCTCCTCCGGCTTCTCCACCTCTTCGGCTGGCTCTTCCCTGACAATTTCTTCGGGCGCCGTTTCCGGCTGAATTTCTTCGACCGGCTCGATGACCTCGGCCTGTTCGGTCTCGACCGCTTCCTCCGTCACGTCCTCAGGCTGCGCCTCGGGCACCAGGGCGGCCTCTTCCACCGCAGGCGCGATCGGCTCGGGCGCAAGCTCCATCATGATGGCGGGAGGCGGCGAACCATCGGGCTGGACGGACGGCTGCAGATGGCGGATCGCATAAGCGCCGGCGGCATGCGCCACCAGCATGACGGCGCCCGCCCCGCCCCACAGCGCAATGTCCCGCCAGCGCGTGCGCTGCAGGTCGGAAGAATGCGCCTGGATCGGAGGATGGTCTTTCGGCAGATCGGGACGCGGGGAACGGCTCATTGCGCGGGCGAGCCTCCCGGGGATGGCGCAGCGGCGGGTGCTGCCGCACTCGGCACTGTCTCGAGCCCCACCAAAGCTATCTTCAGATAGCCCGCCTGGCGCAATGCATTCATCACATTCATCAGTTCGCCATAGTCGACGACCTTGTCGGCGCGCAGAAAGACGCGGGTGTCCTTGTTGCTCTGCGACAGGCGGTCGAGCGTCGCCCCCAGCGTCTCACGCGTCGCCGGATCATTGCCGACATTGAGCGACAGATCCTGCTTCAGCGTGACGTAGAGCGGCTTGTCCGGCCGCGGCTGCGCCGTCGCCGATGAGGCCGGCAGGTCGACATTGATATCGACGGTCGCCAGCGGCGCCGCCACCATGAAGATGATCAGGAGAACCAGCATGACGTCGATAAAGGGCGTCACGTTGATCTCGTGGTTTTCCTCCAGCTCGTCGCCGGCGCCTTCGCGTATCCTGCTCGCCATCGCCCTTACTCCGCCGCCGAGGCCCTGGCGTCATGCGCCGCCGGCATCGCATGGATTCCAGCCGCGCGGAAATCGAGATCACGGCTAATCAGCCGCTCCACCCCAGCCGAGGCATCGGCGAGAAGCTGGCGATATCCGGTGATCGAACGGGCAAAGACATTGTAGATCACCACCGCCGGAATGGCGGCGACGAGCCCGATCGCCGTGGCGAGCAGCGCCTCCGCAATACCGGGCGCCACGACGGCGAGATTGGTGGTCTGGGATTCGGAAATGCCGATGAACGAATTCATGATCCCCCAGACGGTTCCGAAGAGGCCGACGAATGGAGCGGTCGAGCCGATCGTCGCCAGCACGCCGGTTCCTTTGCTCATACGCCGTCCGGCGGCAGCCTCGATGCGCGAAAGGCGCGATGCCACGCGCTCTTTCAGCCCTTCGCCGCTACCCTTGATCGCGCCCGCGGAAAGCCGCACTTCCTCCTCCGCCGCGCGCACCAGAAGCGCGCCCGTTCCCTTGCGGGCGTGCAGTGTGCGGAACGCATCGTTGAGGCTGCGCGCTTCGGCGATCTCCTTCAAGGCCCGCTTCGCCATGACCCGTGCGCCCGCCAGTTCCAGCGATTTGGCAAGCCAGACGGTCCAGGTGACGAGCGATGCGAAGGCAAGACCGAGCATGACGGCCTTGACCACCCAATCGGCGGCCATGAACATGCCCCAAGGCGAGAGATCGTGTGGCAGTTGCAGCTCGACGCTTTCATGGACATCCGTCGTGGGCTGGCCCTGCTCTGGTTGGGAAGGCTGAACGCTCTGGGGCGCTGGCGGCTGGACTGCGGGTTGCGAAGGAGCTAGCGCGGCGGGGGCCGTCGCTCCCGGCTGCGGAACCGCCGGTCCATCCTGTGCGGAACCGGACGCCGGAACACCGATGAATGCGAGACATCCGAATGCCACCGCAAAGAACTTCGCCTTGACCACTTCTATGCCCTCTTTCAACCGTTCAGCATAAGCCGGACAGGTGTCGCCGCCCATCATCAGGAATCCCTAGGGGCGCTGTCCGCGACTTGTTGGGGAAAACCCTTAACCGCGCATAACATGATAATGCAAGTCATGTTTTATGTTTAGCCCATGATGAGGTTTTTTTACAGGACGAAACCCTTGACTGATGTCTTCCCCGCTGGTGAATGGCCTCACGCCGGAAAATGACCGTTCCGCTTCGCTTTTGCGGCAATGCCTGCGCCGCACCCAACCTATTGTGGCCGCAACCAACAGACCTAAACATGCCCGGAGGATATATGGCCGATCATTCTTACATCCTGACGCTTTCCTGCGAGGATCAGCCGGGGATAGTCGCGGCGGTGACGACGGAGCTTGCGGGCGTCGGAGCGAATATCGCGGAATCCAACCAGTTCTGGGACCGCCAGACCAATCGCTTCTTCATGCGCATCGCCTTCACCGTGCCCGACGGCATATCGAAGGACGACATCGAGCGCGCCATCAAGCCGGCGGTCGAGCGCTTCGCCATGAAGACGGCCATCGTCGATCAGGCCAGGCGGCCGAAGATCATCATCATGGTATCGAAATTCGACCATGCCCTGCTGCATCTCATCTATCAGATCCGCGTCGGCTGGCTCGATGCCGAAGTCGTGGCCATCGTCTCCAACCATGAGGATTCGCGCCGGACCGCCGAACTTGAAGGCATCACCTACCATTACTGGCCCGTGACGAAGGACAGCAAGGGCGCCCAGGAAGAAAAGCTGATCGCGCTCGTTAAGGACACCGGCGCTGATCTTGTCATCCTCGCCCGCTACATGCAGGTCCTGTCCGACAATCTGTCGAAGCGGCTCTTCGGCAAGGTGATCAACATCCACCACTCCTTCCTGCCGTCGTTCAAGGGTGCCAAACCCTATCACCAGGCCTTCGAGCGCGGCGTCAAGCTGATCGGCGCCACCGCGCATTACGTCACGCCCGATCTCGACGAGGGCCCGATCATCGAGCAGGAGACGGAGCGGGTGACGCATGCGATGAGCGCGGATGATTTCGTTGCTACCGGTCGCGACATCGAAGCCCGCGTGCTTGCCCGCGCCGTCAAGCAGCACCTCGAAAGCCGCGTCATGCTCAACGGCCACAAGACGGTTGTGTTTGGGTAAAAGACGGCGGTGGCGTCTGGTTCTGCCGCCACCCCGTTCCGGCCTCCGGGGCCAGTGACAGGGCCATTCCTGCTCCTCCCGTGGATTCTCGGACTAGACCCGAGAATCCACAACAGAAAACCGGAAACCTTCCTGTCAGTGCGACGTAGTCCCGAAAGCGGACCGCCTATCCCTCCACCAGTATCGCGCGCAGATCGTTGACATTGGTTCCTGTCGGGCCCGGCACGAACAGATCGCCAATCGCGTCGAAGGCGGACCAGGCGTCGTTGCCGTTCAACAGCATCGCGCCGTCCTTCCCCGCCGCGAGCAGCCGCGAGACGGTCGTGCCGTCAGCGAAAGCACCGGCATTGTCCTCTGACCCGTCGATCCCGTCCGTATCGGCCGCAAGCGCCGTGATGCCCCGCGTGCCATCGATGTCGAGTGCGAAGGACAGGAGAAATTCCGTGTTGCGCCCGCCCTTGCCTGGCTCACGTACCGTCACCGTGGTCTCGCCGCCGGACAGGATCACCACCGGTTTCCGGAATGGCCGGTCTTTCGTCAACACCTCCTTGGCAAGCGCCGCATGGACATGGGCGACCTCGCGCGCCTCGCCCTCGACGGCATCGGACAGGATGACCGCTTCGACACCCCTGCTTCGCGCTTCGGCGGCAGCCGCTTCGAGCGAGACGGCTGCGGAGGCGATCACGCGCGTCTCATGGCCGGAGAAGCACGGATCATCCGGCTTCGGCGCATCCGCCGCCTTGCTTCGCAAATGCCTGAGAGCGGCCTCGGGCAATTGCAGCCGGTAGCGCTCGACCACCTTCAGTGCGTCATTGCGCGAGATTGCATCCGGCACTGTCGGCCCGGAGGCGACAAAAGCCGGATTATCGCCGGGAATATCGGAAACGACGAGCGAGACGACCTTTGCCGGACGGGCGGCGGCGGCAAGCCTGCCGCCCTTGATGGTGGAGAGATGCTTGCGCACGGCGTTCATCGCCGAGATCGGCGCGCCGGAGGCAAGCAGGGCCTTGTTGACGGTGATCTCGTCTTCGAGCGTCATGCCGTTCGGCGGCGAAGGCAGGAGCGCGGAACCGCCGCCGGAAATCAGCGCCACCACCAGATCATCTGCGGTCAGGCCTGAAACCGCCGCAACGAGCCGTTTCGCGGCTATAAGCCCGGCCTCGTCGGGCACCGGATGCGCTGCCTCGATGATCTCGATGTCGCGGCACTCCGCGCCAAAACCATAGCGCGTCACGACCACCCCTTCGAGCGGGCCGTGGCCCGCTTTCTCCCATGCCCTCTCGAAAGCCCGCGCCATCTGCGCCGATCCCTTGCCCGCGCCGATGACGATCGTGCGGCCTTTCGGCCTTCGCGGCAGATTGGCGGCAATGACATGTTCGGGGTCGGCGGCGGCGACCGCTGCGTTGAAGAGCGAAACCAGAAAGGCTTTGGGGTCGGTGACAATCATCGGGCACCTCGACGGCAGAACTTGACGGCCCGGCAACGTGAAGGGTTCAGCCCCTCCCCGGCCGGCTCGTTGCCTAGTCGCATGGAAAGCAGCGCCTTGTCCACAGGGCGCTGGGCAAACACCCGTCCGCACCGAAAGTGTCCATAGGAACCAAATGTTTATCCCCCGCGTTGATATGCGCCACAATGAGGGGATGATGCCACAATTTTCACCAAACCCGGCCCGAGCCAAACCAGTTCCAGCGAACCCGGCATTTGCCCGGCTGCCGCCGAAACTGGATATCGACGCTCTTCTCTCTATCGCTGCGCGTTTGTCGCTCGTGCTCTTGGCAACCATTGCGGCGATGGTCGCTCTCAACCTCGGCCGCTATATTTTTGCGCCGGTGGCGCTCGCCATCGTCATCGGCCTGATGTTCGGCCCCGTCGCCACCCGTCTGGAGCGATATGGCGCTCCCAAGGAGCTGGCAGCGATCCTCGTCGTCGTCCTCTTTTTCACGCTGATTGCCACCGGCGCCGTCATGTTCGCGGTGCCGCTTTCCGTATGGGCGGAAAAGGCCCCGACGGTCTGGCAAGAGTTGCGCCAGCAACTGATAGCGCTGAAGCAGCCGCTCGAAATGCTGGGCGCTCTACAGGACCAGATCCGCAATATCACCGGCGCGGCTACGGCCATGTCGGTGAAGGTGGAAGACGGAAGCACCGTGCAGAACATCGCTTTTCTCGCGCCGGCGATCCTGGGGCAGGTGCTGATCTTCCTGGCCAGTCTCTATTTCTTCGTCGCCACGCGCAACGAAATCAGTACCACCATACTGTCGATGTGCGTCGGCCGGCGGATACGCTGGCGCGTCGCCCATGTCTTTCGGGATGTTGAAGCGGATGTCTCGCGCTATCTGCTCTCGATCACCGTCATCAATGCCGGAATGGGCGTTGCCGTGGGGCTGGCCATGTGGATGGCCGGCGTTCCCTCCCCCGCTTTGTGGGGCGGGCTGGCCGCGATCCTCAACTATATCGTCTATATAGGTCCAGCACTAATGACGGCGATCCTCCTCGGCGTCGGCCTGGCCACCTTCGATGGGTATGCCGTCTTTTTACCGGTCGGCGTATATCTCCTGATCGAGCTTTTGGAGGGACAGTTCGTCACGCCTCACATCATCGGGCGCACCATGACGCTCAACCCTTTCACTGTCTTTCTGGCGCTCGCCTTCTGGCTATGGATATGGGGTCCGGTCGGCGGTTTCATTGCCGTGCCTTTCCTGCTGGTGCTCTATGCGGTGATCCGCAACATCCTGCCTCATTATGCCAAGCGGCCGGCAAAACCATTCATGCCGCCACGCCGTGACACGCCCCCCGAAATGCCTCGGGAGCGTCAATGAAAATTCATTTGCATTGGAACCCCAAATCACGCTCAGGTGTTCTGGCATCTGACCCAGCGTCCGATTGAAAATGTGGAGGACATGCCATGATGCATAAGGATATACAGACGCTCGAACACGCAGCGCGCACGGCGATGGCCGGACCTTATGAGCCCGTGCGGATTGATGTGCCCTCCTGGCGCGGCGGTTATGTGCTGGCGGGAATCGCCGTAATCGCGGCCGTGGCCTATTTCGTCTTCGTCTGATTTCGCCCGACAGGGGAACAAAAACAAAAGTTTAGCGTTTGCCTTCCGGTACAATTCGGGAGAAGTAAATGTCACTTACAACCATTCTGCTCATCATCTTGATCCTGGCGCTGATCGGTGTCTTTCCGTCATGGCCATATGCACGCGGTTGGGGCTACGGACCGAGCGGTATCGTAGGGCTTATTCTTGTCGTCCTGCTCATTCTGGCGCTGCTCGGCAGGATCTGAGTTCCCGCTATAGAACCGGCGAAAAAATCGCCCCCTTGAGCAATCAAGGCTCACTATTGCCTACCACTTCCAAGGAGAAACAACATGGCCCGTGCATCGACCACAATCCGCCAGCCTGAGGACATTAGCAATGAAATCCCCAAGGACGAGACGACAGGTGACCTTCAGGCCCAGATCGCGCGCCTGAAGGAGGATATCGCCGGTCTTGCCTCGGCAATGGCCAATCTGGGATCGGAGAAGGTACGCGAAGCAAAACGAGGTGCATCGGAAACCTACCAGAGTGCACGCCGCTCCGGGGAGGATACCGTAACCGAGCTTCGCGACCAGTTGACGGAAACGGCGCGCGAGAAGCCACTGACCACGATCGCAGTGGCGGCAGGCGTCGGTTTCCTGCTCGCTTTGATGACCCGCCGCTGACATGCTGCGCCTTCTTCTCCCGTTCCTGACCGGCGCCGTGACCGGCGAAGTCGGCCATGCCGTCCGTCGGACCAAACGCCGGGCTGGGTTTATGTTGGCCACCTGCCTGTTCGCACTAGCGGGGATGATCTTCCTGTTGGTGACGATCTATCTGGCGCTGGCGCGGCACTACGGCGATATCTACGCCGCGTTGATGGTTGCCGCCGGCTGTTTTGTGGTAGCGATCATGGCCCTGGTTGCCATGAAAATCTCCGATGCCTCCCACAAGCGGCGCGTGCGCGAGCGCCCGAATTTCGATGGATCGGCGCTTCTCACGGCAGGCGTTCTTGCCGCGCTTCCCGTATTGATCAAGCGGCCACTCGTTGCAGCGGCTCTCCCGATCATAGGGCTTGCCGCTTATGCCCTTATGTCCGACACGGGAAGCCCGAGAGGTAAACGCCGTCGCGACGATCGCGACGACTCGTCTGAAAGCTGACCGTCCGTCGTCATGCTGCCTCCGGCAGCTCGCTTTTCGGAACCAGTACCTTGAGCGAACCTGGATGGATGACGATCTCGACGATGTCGTCCTTGAGTGGCACGAGTTCGCCATCAATGACGGCGTTCGCCTTCTTCCGCAATCGGGGAAACCTGAGCCCAACTTCCTTGGCCGTGAATTCCTCGATGTCCCTGTTGCTGCGCCACCGGCCAAGCATGATATCGGCCATCAGCCGCATATAGCCCTGGGAGGCAAGCGGCGCGGTGATATAGACGCCGAGATATCCTGTCTCCAGATCCGGCGCGTAGGGCAGCGGCGCATCTCCATAGGGATTGTTGGAGATGGCGACGGCCGAGACATTGCGCAGCATCGCTTTTCCGCCGATTGTCAGTTCTACGGGAAAGGATGGCGGATCCTTGATCACCGTCCGGATCGCCCGCGCGCTCGCCAGGATTTTCCCCAGGCGCGAGCCGTATCGGAAATTTTTCCTGACCCTCACCATGCGAGGATGAAATCCTATCGCGTATTGGTGCACGAAGGGCCGGCCATTGGCTGTGGCGATATCGACATTGCGGATTTCCCCTGAAGCCAATGCTTCAAGAGCGTCGCTGAGTACCAGCGGAACTTTCAACGACCGGGCGAAGAGGTTCATGGTGCCGGCCGGCAGCACAGCCAGGGTGGTGTCGCTTTTCCAGGCAATATCGGCTGCGGCCGATACCGTGCCATCGCCGCCGCCGGCCATCAGCACGTCGCAGTCGCCTTCCGTCACCGCCTGTTCAAGCGCCGCGACGATCTCCTTCGCCGAAGTCGACCGGCAATCGATCTCATGGCCATGGCGCTTGAAAACATCCCGCGCCTGAGTACAGAACTCTTCGATGTCCATGGGACGGAACGTTCCGCCTTCGCGATTCAACACAGCAATGATTTTCATACGGAACACCCCCGGGGACGGAAGGCACCCCGCCAGTCCATTCGCTCCTGTGGAAACGCACAGGCGTGGCAGAACGTTCCTGACGCTTCTTGTCTCAATCCCGAACGTCGAGAGAGGGAAAGCGGACCACCGCCCTGGTGCCTGTATCCCCGCCGGAGTCATAATGCGGCGCATCGCCGAATTGCACGCAAAGCTGCTCGATCACCAGCATACCGAGACCCTGGTGTTTCGAATTTCGCGGGTTCTTTCGATTCCCCTGGCCAATGCCGTCATCGGCGACCGTCAAAGCCATGATTCCGTCTTCCCCCCGATCGAAGGTGACGGACACTGTCCCTCCGCGATTGTCCGGAAAGGCATGCTTGATCGCATTGGTGACGAGTTCACCCAGGATGATGCCGATGGTGGTGACGTCACGCGCATTCAGGCTGAGCGGCGCAAACCCGGTCTCGAAGTTGATCCTGTCGCCCGGCACCAGGGAAACCCTCATATCGTCAATGACCGCCTTCAGGAATTCATCTGCGCGCACCGTTTCCATGTCCTCGCCGAGCCGCAGGCGGCGATGCGCCGTTGAGATCGTCTGTACGCGATCGCGCGCGGCGATCAGCACCCTTCGCGCGTCCTCATTGGTCGCCTGACGCAGTTGCAGCCCCAGGAGCGAGGAGACCGTCGCCAGCGAATTGCCGATGCGGTGGTTGCTGTCCTGTAGCAGCACCTCGACACGCTCTCTCTCGCGCTCCGCAAGTGCGCGCGCATTTTCCAGCTCCGCGGTCCGTTCTCTCACCCGCTGTTCCAAAAGTACGTTTTCCGACAACAGCGCCGACTGCCCTTCACTGAGCTGTCTCACATAACGCTGCACCCGGTTGAATAACAGGCACGCCAGCATGACGGCGCTGGCGAGAGCCGCCAGCGCCGCAATTGTCAGCCAGTTCCGGGTCCGGTTTATTGTTTCATTGCGTTTGATGAGCCGCCGGTCTTCCTCGTCCCTGAAATCGCGGACAGTCTCGCGCAACCGATCCATCAGGACCTTGCCTTGGTCGCTGCGGATCTCCTCCAGCGCTTTTACTTGTTTGCCATCTATCGCCAGTCCAATGGTCTGCTTCACCTCGGCCTGCTTTCGCGCGGTAAGCGTTTCGATCTCCCTGACGCGTGTCTCCTGTGAAGGATTGCCCCGCGTCATTTCAGCCAGTCGTTTCAGGGATTCGTCGATCGACAGCGATGCGGCGCGGTAGAGATCGAGATAGGAACTTTGCAAAGTCAGGAGATAACCGCGCTGACTGGTCTCCATATTGGTGACAAGCAGGAGCGTGTGGTCCGACTCCTGAAGCAATTCGTAGGTATTGGAGACATCGGCCAGTTGCCTGTCGACACCACGCGACAAAAACACGGTCGATGAGGCCGTCAACAGGACAAGGGCGAGCGAGATGACCACCGCAAGCTGCCGCCTGTATGTCATGCTCGATTGAAAAGATGCAGGTAATGATTGCGAAGTATCGTTCATCGGATCGTAGAGCTGGAGGGGGACTTGCCATCAAACCATACGCTTTCCCGGATGAAAAACGAAATTCAATGTTCTTGGCGCAGGTTCAGAAAACGTGTGCTGCGGTTTTCCGATTCCATCAAAACATGAACGGACAAACATAGACAGCAGGACATTCAGATATAGACCCGTTTCAATGCCGGCAAACCCTCCCAGCCCGATATGTCGAGCAGCACGGCCTCATCCAGGACGCTGCAACCTCCCTCCCCCCAGCTCAGCGCCTTGCGGTCGGCAAGTTTCTTCAGGGTCTTGTTGGTGTGGACGAGCGAAAGCCCCAGGCTATCCGCAATATGCTGTTGCGTCACCGGGATAACATTTTGCCCGTTCAACATACGAACGGCCTTGGCGCGCTGGTAAAGAAACGCAATGAGATAGGCCGCCCTCTCGAGAGCGCTACGCTGTCCTACGCTCAGGAGGTGCTCGTCAAGCATGATCTCCTCGCGCGCTGCAAGCCAGGTGACATCAAAGGCCAATCGCGGAAGATTGCCGAACAGCTTGGGAAGACCATCCTTCTGAAAAACGCAAAGGGTGAATGTAGAAAGAGCCTCGATGGAATGCTGCATCTCCTCCATCAGCGATCCCTGCAAACCAATGAGATCCCCCGCAAACACAAAATTGAGGATTTGCCGCCGTCCATCGTCGAGCATCTTGTAACGAAATCCCCACCCCGAAAGAACGGTATAAAGATGAGGGCTGGCGCTTCCCTCCATCAAAATGGTAGCGCCGGAACGAACCGTCATTTCCCCAATTTTGAATGTAGAAATAAAGGCGCGTTCAGTATCTTCGAGGTCCCGAAAATGAGGAATGCCGTGCAATGGGCATTTTTCGCATTCAATACGTCGCGTCGTAGAAATCTCGGTCAATCCAGATGCCTCCATCAGCCGTCACGGAACTGAGATCAACGCCGGGGTTGCGCAAACCGTTCCTGTCCGCTGCCGTGCTGCTATGTCAAAGTTAAATGACAGAACGACTCTCGTTGCCAATAAGGATGGTCATTAACGCCGAGCATCCTCGAGGGATGCTGTGATTGAAGCAGCGCATCGTGACTTCCGGAAACCTTACAGGGTTTTGAGCCGATCCGCCCGGAGGACCCGCGGTGACGAGATTGAACGATGCCAGACTGCTGGTCCTGGAAGAAGAACTCCTTATCGCTCTTGAAATACAGAGAATTGCAGAAGAAGCCGGCGCGGCGGTGATCGACCTCGTCCATAGTCTCGACGAGCTGGGAGCATATATCCGAGCCAAACCGCCCTACGCCGCCGCGATCATGGAAGTCCGCGTAAAGGGCGTCTCGACGCTCGCTGCCGCAGCCCAGCTCCAACTCGTCGGACTGCCGGTTGTGTTCGCCACCGCCTATAACCATTACAGACGAGGAGTGACTGGATTTCCGATATCGCCCGTTGTCTTGAAGCCCTTCGAAAGCACTGCTCTCGTCGAGGCGATAGCCACCGCGGTTTCGAAACATCCGGCCATCGGCGCTTGAAAAGTCGCTCAGGCGAACGACCGTGACGTTGCGGGTGCGGAAATGGCGTCCGGGCCATAATCGGCTTCGCCGCTGACACCCAGAAGTTCCTGGAGACGCGTCCGCGCGCGGCTGACCCGGCTTTTGATCGTACCCACCGCACAGCCGCATATTTCCGCCGCCTCCTCATAGGCAAAGCCGGAGGCGCCGATCAGGATGATCGCTTCGCGCTGGTCGGCGGGAAGCTGGTCGAGTGCCTTGCGGAAATCCTGCAGATCGAGAGCGCCATATTGTGAGGGATGAACCGCAAGTTGGCTCGTAAATGTCCCTTCGCTGTCCTGGACCTCTCGGCCGCGCTTGCGCATCTGGCTGTAGAACTCGTTCCTGAGAATGGTAAAGAGCCAGGCCTTTATATTGGTCCCCATCTCGAAGGACTCCTGCTTGGCCCAGGCCTTCATGATCGTGTCCTGCACGAGATCATCAGCCTTGTCCTGTTGCCCGATCAACGAAACGGCAAAGGCGCGCAGGCTGGGAAGAGACGCCAGCAGGTCTCTTTTGAACTCAGCCCCACCATCGCTCAAGGGGTTACTTCCCATAGTGCCGCTCCCATAGTTCCGTCATTAAGCGGCCCCATCGGTGGAGCTTTGCTCTGCCTGATCCAGCTTTTCGAGTAGATCGAGGAACCTGTCAGGAATGGTTTCTTCCTGAATCGAGGTATAAAGAGCCCTCAGCTTCGAGCCGATCTCGGTATTGGGGCCCAGCTCGTCCCGGCGTGAGGAGCGGGCATCACCTGCCCCCCCATGCCCCGCCCTCGGACGAAGATTGGATTTTTCAGTCATAATTTGTCCCAGCCATTTTCACTTCCAAATGCGCCGCACTTTAATGCCGTATTGGGGAGCATAATGCATGGGCGTTGAAAAAGTTCCGACGTGGGTGGAACTTTTTTTTCGATCTTGCGTTTCGCAACGGCTGTACCGTAACTTTACGGGTCTAAGGGAGCTCAAAGACATGTCATTATCGACGCGTATCGCGCCGCATCTTCCTTATCTGCGCCGTTTTTCTCGTGCCGTCACCGGCTCGCAGACATCCGGCGATGCCTATGTAGCGGCAACGTTGGAAGCGCTTATCGCGGATGTTTCCATTTTTCCGCAAACTTCAACCGACAGGATAGGGCTTTATCGACTTTTCTCCACCATGTTCGAGTCAACAACGATCCGTGTTCCCGAACCAACCTCCGAATTTGCCTGGGAGACGCATGCCGCAGCCAACCTGTCGATGGTCGCTCCGAGGGCGAGGCAGGCTTTCCTTCTCGTTTCGGTGGAAGGTTTTACTGAGCAGGAGGCTGCCGAGGTGCTGGGCATAGGTGAAGAGGAACTGTCCTCTCTGCTGGCAAAAGCCTCGGTCGAGATTTCACGGCAGGTCGCCACGAGGATCATGATCATCGAGGACGAACCTCTGATCGCCATGGATATCGAGCAGATGGTTGAGAGCCTCGGCCATGAGGTCGTGGGTGTAGCCCGCACCCGACATGAGGCGCTGGATCTCTATAAATCCACCAAACCCCGCATGGTGCTCGCCGACATCCAGCTGGCTGACGGAAGCTCCGGCATCGATGCGGTCAACGACATCCTCCAGAAGAATACCATTCCAGTAATCTTCATTACCGCTTTTCCGGAAAGACTTCTCACCGGAGAACGCCCTGAGCCGACATTCCTGGTCACCAAGCCGTTCAATCCCGAAATGGTAAAGGCACTGATCAGCCAGGCCCTGTTTTTTGACGAGAGTTCGAAAGTAGCGGCATAAACCAGTTTCTCCCCGGGATTGTCACGGTCCCGGGGAGTATCACGCAAGAAAGAAGAACACGGATAAAAGGGAACCTATCCTCCCCGCTGGGCGTTTTGGCTGAAACGGACGAGAGGAGATTGGAAATGCTCTATTATGCACTTGTTTTCCTGGTTGTGGCGCTGGTGGCTGGCGCACTTGGTTTCGGCGGGATTGCCGGCGCTTCTGCTGGTATCGCTCAGATTCTGTTCTTCGTTTTTCTCGCCCTGCTGGTCATATCGCTGGTTGCGAGTTTCATTCGTCGAGCATGACGCTTCGCCGGACTGCCGGAGACGCCAGAACACCATTTGGCACCGGATTTGGCAGACGGTTGGACAAAGAGAAGTGGCCCGTATGAAGACGGGCCGCCTTGTTTTTGTCCCCTCCGGATTTTTCAAAGGCGGTACCGGCACCGCAGTTCACCGCTTGCCAATCACGACATGAACAGCCCTATGCCCACCCAAAAGCCTGCCCGCAGAGAAGCCAGCAAATTGCGTGCACTCTTGCGGGCGTTGCGTAATAGCAATGTCTGCGTACTGTACCAGACCTCGGACCTTGCCTATCTCTGGGCGGAAAACCTGCCGGATATTTGGGTCGATATTTGGCATGTGGGTGCACATGACCGTGAGCTCATGCAGGAATCCACGGCGGCGAGGCTCGACGCCGCCAAACTTCTGGTATTGGAGACGGGTGAGCCGCAAAGCGTGGAAATCGCCGTATCTCACGGCGATCAGTTGCGCTGGTTCGAGCTTTCGATCGATTGCGATCGCGACGGTGCCGATACTGTTATCGGCGTGGTGACGACGGCGGTTGACGTGACAGAGTTGAAACGCCGCGAACAGGTCCTCAAGACCCTTTTGCGCGAGGTCAGTCACCGCTCCAAAAACCTGCTCGCCATCATCCAGAGCATCGCCATGCAGACCGCTCGCTTCACGGGAACGGTCGACGATTTTCTTTTCAAGTTCCGCGGTCGCGTGCAGTCATTGTCCTATTCCCAGGATCTGGTCACGGATTCTAACTGGCGTGGCGCCCAGTTTCGTGAACTCGTCCGCTCGCAGATGCAGAAATATATCGACGTCTCGGATCCACGCTTCACCCTTTCGGGCGACGATCCCTATATCTTCCCCGGCGCCGCCCTCCATATCGGCCTCGCCATCCATGAGTTGATCGTCAACTCCACATCCTATGGCGCGCTGTCGAGCGGCCAGGGCACCGTCGCCATTTCCGGCAAGCTTGAAAATATCGGGACCGAGAGAATGTCGCTCTTGATAAAATGGGACGAGAAGGTTCCCGGCTCATTGAGGGAATCCGATCTCAACGCCCGTTTCGGCAGCGCCGTCCTGGAACGCATCGTGCCCATATCGGTCAATGGCACCTCGACCTACAATATCGAAGATGACGGCGTCACCTATTCGCTGGATGTTCCACGTTCCCAATTCGATCTCTGAACTCTTCTTTTCGGCAAAAAAAGATCGCCACGGGCTTGGGCCCATGACGATCATTTGATTGCGCGCACTGTCTGAAATCAGGACCTGTGCATCCTTTTGCAATGCGCGGTGACCGCAAGCATCAGGGGAAAGCTCGCGATCTCGGCACTAGGCTTTCTGAGGGGGCGGGGTCTACCTGATGCCGATGTCGAGGGAACGCGGTTTGGGGCGAAAGGTTCCGAAAAAACTGAACTTGCTTAAATTTTGTGGTCTGCCGGCAGCATCTTATACACGCGATTGTGCTTAGCTATAGGGGAGGAGCCTGGACGGCCAACGGAACTATTTCCGAGTTTTCTCCGTTGATTCCGTCAAAGGAGACAGGCCATGGAACAGCTGGCTGCCATTATGCTCTTGATTACATGCTCGGACGATTTGGCCGTGTGCAAAGAGCGGCCCACGCCGACGATATCCTATGAAACGGTCGCGACATGCGAGACGGAATTGAGACCGGCTCTCCGGAATCTCGCTGGCGAAAGCCCGAAAGTGTTTGGCAAATGCGTCGAGGTTGATCCAGAAATCATGGAACGCGATGCGGCCATCCTTTGGGAAATCGATGCGAATAACGAGCTGAAAGTCACCATTCGCGAGGAACATGAGACCGAAGAGCCAACAATAATGGGCACGAAATCACCAGAAACGAGGGGAAAACCGCGCCAGAAACTCAGGAATTATGCGTTTCGCTCTCACGGAATCTCGATCCAGCGCCCCTCGTGAAACGACCGCGCCATGGCGTGAACCGTTCGTTCGATCCGAAATCCCGCTTCGAAATCGATGATATTCACTTCGCCGTCGCCTGAAATGCGGCGGATCAATTCCCGACATTCGATAATTTTGAGATCGTTGAAACCCAGCCCATGCCCCGGCGCCGGTATGAACCGCCCATAGGGTTCATGCTGCGGACCCGTGAGAATCGTGCGAAACCCCTGCTCCGTCGCTCGGTCGCTGGCGAGATAGAGCTGGAACTCGTTGAACCTCTCCTGGTCGAACAGGATCGAGCCCTTCGACCCGAATATCTGCAGCGCGATCCGTCCCTTGCGCCCCCATGCCGCCCGGTTGAAATGCAGCGTGCCGGAAGCGCCGTTTTCAAGCCTGATCAGGGCATTGGCCACGTCATGGACCTCGACCTCACGCTCCGCGCCATCAGCGGTTCTCCGCCGCTCCTGCGGCTTCGCCATGTCGCACATCACGCTCGTCACCCGACCAAGCAGCACCGTGATCAGCGAAAGCGGGTGAACGCCGAAATCATCAAGCGCGCCATAGCCGGAAACGGCCTCGTGCCGATGCGAAAAGGGCGCGTCGGGATCCGCCATGAAATCCTCGTCCATCTCGACGCGAACATGATTTACCCTGCCAATGGCATTCTCGCGCAGCAACCGCCCGATATGGCGGATCGTCGGGTTCTGGATGTAGTTATAGCCGAGAACCGCCACCTTGCCGGACTGCCGCGCCGCTTCCAGCATCGCCTCTGCATCCCCGAGATTCGGCGCCATCGGCTTTTCGCACCATAGATGCTTCCCCGCCCGCAGCGTCGCGATGGCCATCTCGGCGTGGAATTTGTTCGGCGTCGTCACAGAGACAACATCGACCTCCGGATCCTCGACGACTTTTCTCCAGTCGCCCGACGATTTGACGAAGCCGAACTCCGCCGCCTTCTCCCGCGCCAGTTCCTCGTTCGCCTCGCCGAGATGCACCAGCGCGATATCGGGTGTATCGCCGAAGACCGGCTTGACCGCATTCCAGGCTAGGGCATGGCATTTGCCCATATAGCCCGTGCCGATCAGACCGACGCCGATCTTCCTCATGTTTTCCCTCCCATGCGAGCCAATCCGGAACGGTTGACCCATCATAATAATAATTGGAATTTTTATTCCACCTCCGTCATAGTCCGTCAAGCACCTGCATGCCGGCCCCGATAGATCGGGGATTTCGAGGGAAGCGGCTGGCAGCGTAAGGGCCAAAATGCAAGAACTGTCGAAAGAGACGGGAAGACAGGATGAACATGAACAACGGCGTCAACACCGGCGACGCGCCAAAGAACTTCCATAGCCTGCGCGAACGCATTCTGGAACGGCGCGATCTCTTTCCCAAACGCCTCTCGCAAGTCGCCGCCTTCGCTCTCGACAACGCTGATGAGATGGCCTTCGGCACGGCGGCGAGTATCGCCGCGCGCGCCCATGTACAGCCCTCCACGCTGGTGCGCTTTGCCCAGAGCATCGGCTATGCCGGGTTTTCCGATCTGCAGGCGGTGTTCCGGGAGCGGCTGCGCGAGCGCCCCTCCACATATGATGAGCGGCTGGAAGCCCTGCGCAACGACGCCAATCGCGATTCCAGTGTGGCGATTCTCGGCGGCGTCATTGCCGCCGCGCAATATTCCGTCGAGAGCGTTTCCTCCGCCATTGGCAGCCAAGCCTTCGAAAAGGCGGTTAAGGCGCTTGCGGCAGCGGAGACTATCTTTCTGGTGGCGCAGCGCCGCTCATTCCCGATCGCTTCCTACCTCGCCTATACGCTTGGCAAGCTCAAGGTGAAAAACCAGCTCGTTTCCTCTCCCTTCGGCATCGAAAGCGAGCAGATGGCCTTCGCCACCCCGCGTGACGCGGCAATTGCCATATCCTTCTCGCCCTATGCGGCGCCCAGCATGGAACATGCGCGCGTGCTTTCGCAGGCAGGCGTACCGGTGGTTTCGATCACAGACAGCGCGTTCAGCCCCCTCGTGCCGCTTTCGCAGCACTGGTTCGAAATCGCCGAAGCCGATTTCGCCGGCTTCCGCTCGCTTTCGGCGAGCATCGCCTTCGCCCTGGCGCTCGCTATCGCCGTCGGCGAGGAACGCACGCGGATAAAGAAGTGAGAAGGCGCTGGACCAGCGCCTTCTCATCATCGAACAGTCAGAACATCAGCCGAGCTTCACCGACTTTCCCGTCTGGTGCGCCGTCGTCGCGGCATCGGCAAGGCGCTGCGCCTCGAGACCATCGCGGCCGTTCGGACGAGGCTGCCTTCCCTCAGCGATCGCGTCGATGAAGGCCTCGATCTCTCGGGCATAAGCTGCCGCGTAGCGCTCAAGGAAGAAGTTCTGCACCGGATCGGCAGTGACGCCGTTCTTGCCCGCAAGCCGAACGGTCGTTTCATGTACATTGCCCGCCGAAATCATGCCTTCCGAACCATGCACCTCGATACGCTGGTCATAGCCATAGGTCGCGCGGCGCGAATTGGAGATCTGGCAGATCTTGCCGGAGGCGGTCTTGAGCAGCACCGCGGCGGTATCGACATCGCCGGCCTCGCCAATCGCCGGATCGACCAGCGATGATCCAACCGAATGGACCTCTACCACCTCCTCGCCGAGAAGGAAGCGCGCCATATCGAAATCATGGATCATCATGTCGCGGAACAGTCCACCCGAATGCTTGATGTAGGAAACCGGCGGCGGCGCGGGATCGCGCGATAGGATGGTGATGAGCTCGACCGTCCCGACCGCCCCTTCGGCCACACGGGCCTGCAATGCTGCAAAATTCGGATCGAACCGGCGGTTGAAGCCGATCATCAGCGGCACGCCGGCTTTTTCCACCGCCTTCAGCGTCTCCTCAATGCGTGCCGAAGAAAGGTCCACCGGCTTTTCGCACAGCACAGCCTTGCCCGCTTTTGCCGCCCGGTCGATGAAATCAGCATGGGTGTCGGTCGGAGTGGCGATCAGCACCGCGTCGATATCCCCGGCCGCCAGAATCTCGTCGAGGGTGCGCACCGATGCGCCCGTCGCCTCGGCCAGCGATTCGGCCGCGCCCGGCATCGGATCGGCAATCGCGACCAGGACCGCGCGTTTCGACGCGGCAATGTTTCTCCCATGGATCTGGCCGATGCGGCCAGCCCCCAACAAACCGAAACGAACCATCATTTCCTCCAGAACACGCTGAAAAGCACCTCGACCCAGAAACGGAACATATATTCTGAATTGACTATTAAACAGAATTTATGTTTCATTTTCGAAATTCATAATGGCGTTTGCGCCAATCGTCCATCACTTTTGCGGACGGGAAAAAAAGCGGGAGAAAAAAGATGCCACGCCAACCGGAAAAGAAGCTCGATGTCATCACCATCGGGCGCGCCTCCGTGGATCTTTACGGCCAGCAGATCGGCTCGCGGCTGGAGGACGTATCATCTTTCGCCAAATCCGTCGGCGGCTGTCCGGCGAATATCGCCATCGGCACGGCACGGCTCGGGCTGAAATCAGCGCTGCTCACCCGCGTCGGCAAGGAGCAGTTCGGCAATTTCCTGCGCGAGCAATTGCTGCGCGAAGGCGTTTGCGACAAGGGTATCGCGGTCGATCCCAAGCGCCTGACAGCGCTTGCCATCCTCTCCGTCGAGAACGATAAATCCTTTCCCCTGCTCTTCTATCGAGAAAACTGCGCCGACATGGCGCTCAATCCCGACGATATCGATGAGGATTTCATTGCTTCGGCAAAAGCAATAGTCGTCACCGGCACCCATTTTTCCAAGCCCAACACCGAAGCTGCCCAACGCAAGGCGATCAAAATCGCCAAGGCCAATGGCGGCAAGATCGTCTTCGATATCGATTACCGTCCGAACCTGTGGGGGCTGGCCGGCCATGCCGAGGGCGACAACCGCTACGTCGCCTCTGCGGAAGTTTCCAGCCAGCTCAAGACCGTGCTTGCCGATTGCGACCTGATCGTCGGCACCGAGGAGGAAGTGCTCATCGCCTCGGGCGAAAACGATCTCCTCGCCGCGCTTAAAGTCATCCGGGCGCTTTCATCAGCCACCATAGTCCTCAAGCGCGGTCCGATGGGCTGCATCGTTTATGAAGGCCCGATCAGCGACAATCTCGAAGACGGCATCGTCGGCGACGGCTTTCCTATCGAGGTCTATAATGTGCTCGGCGCAGGTGACAGCTTCATGTCCGGCTTCCTGCGCGGTTGGCTCGGTGGCGAAAGCCTCGAAACCGCAGCGACATGGGCCAATGCCTGCGGCGCCTTTGCCGTTTCCCGCCTGCTCTGCTCGCCCGAAATCCCGACCTTCGAGGAACTGCAATATTTCCTCAGGCATGGCAGCCCGCACCACGCGCTGCGCAAGGACGAGGATATCAACCATGTCCACTGGTCGACGACGCGGCGCGGCGACATCCCGTCGCTGATGGCTTTCGCCATCGACCACCGCAGCCAGCTTGAAGACATCGCCAAACGGGCCGGCGCCGATCCCGTGCGTATTTCCGCCTTCAAGGTGTTGGCGGTGAAGGCGGCGGCACGCGTGGCCGATGGTCGTGCGGGCTATGGCATGCTGATCGACGAGAAATTCGGCCGTGATGCGTTTTTTGAGGCGGCAAGGCATGGTTTCGACTGGTTGGGCCGCCCCGTCGAGCGCCCCGGCTCGCGCCCGCTTCGCTTCGAGTTCGGCCAGGATATCGGTTCGCAACTGGTGGAATGGCCGGTGACGCACACCATCAAATGCCTGTGCTTCTATCACCCGGACGATCCGGCGGAACTGAAGAAGGAACAGTCCGAAAAGCTGCGTGCGCTCTACGATGCGGCACGCAAGGTCGGCCGCGAACTGCTGATCGAGATCATCGCCGGCAAGCATGGAACCCTCGACGCGCAGACCATCGCCCGCGCCCTGACCGAGCTTTACGACCTCGGCATCCGGCCCGACTGGTGGAAGCTCGAGCCGCAGGCTTCAAACGAGGCATGGCGCAATATCCAGGAAGTCATCGCCACGCGCGATCCATGGTGCTGCGGCGTAGTATTGCTCGGCCTCGAAGCGCCGCACGACGAGTTGGAGGCGGCCTTCGCCGCAACCGCAGGGATCGACGCCGTCAAGGGCTTTGCCGTCGGCCGCACGCTCTTCGCCGACGCCGCGGAAAAATGGCTCGCCGGCAGGATCACCGATGACGAGGCCATTGCCGACATGGCCGCGCGTTTCGAAAAACTGACCGGCGCCTGGCTCAACGCCAGAGGACGCAAGGCAGCCTGAATTCGTATAGAATTATGCGCAGCAGGAGCGTTGCGCCGGGAGGAATGAAATGAGCAAAACGACAAGACTGACCATGGCGCAGGCGCTCGCCCGCTTCCTGACGCGCCAGATGACCGTCATCGACGGTGAGACCGTTCCGATCTTCGCCGGGGTCTGGGCGATCTTCGGCCATGGCAATGTCGCGGGGATGGGCGAGGCGCTATATCAGGTACGTGACGAACTGCCGACCTATCGCGCCCATAATGAGCAGGGCATGGCGTTTGCCGCCACTGCTTTCGCCAAGGCGACGTTCCGCCGCCGCTTCATGGCCTGCACCTCGTCCATCGGCCCCGGCGCGCTCAACATGGTGACGGCAGCGGGCGTCGCGCATGTCAACCGACTGCCGCTCCTGCTGCTTCCCGGCGATGTCTTCGCCAGCCGGATTCCCGATCCGGTTCTCCAGCAGGTCGAGAATTTCGGCGACGGCACCGCCTCTGCCAATGATTGCTTCCGCCCCGTCTCGCGCTATTTCGACCGTATTACCCGACCCGAACAGCTCATCCCGGCGCTTGCCCGCACCATGCAGGTACTGACCGATCCAGCCGATTGCGGCCCGGTCACACTTTCCCTCTGCCAGGATGTTCAGGCGGAGGCTTTCGACTATCCCGAGGACTTCTTCGCCGCGCGCATCTGGGCGCCCCGCCGTATACGCCCGGCGCTAGACGAGCTTGAAATCGCGACGGCGGCGCTCGCCAAGGCGAAAAAGCCTGTGATCATCGCCGGCGGCGGCGTGCTTTATTCCGAAGCCTCGCCAGCGCTGAAGCAGTTTGCCGAAAAGCACGGCATACCGGTCGCCGAAACCCAGGCCGGCAAATCCTCGCTTCCCGCCGACCATCCGCTCAATCTAGGCTCCATCGGCGTGACCGGCACCTCCGCCGCCAACGAGTTGGCGGTGGAAGCCGATGTCATCCTTGCTGTCGGCTCGCGCCTGCAGGACTTCACCACGGGCTCATGGAGCCTCTTCCGCAACGAGGGAAAGACCATCGTCGGGCTGAATGTCCAGCCATTCGACGCCGGCAAGCACCGGGCCCTGCCGCTTGTTGGCGACGCCCTCACCGGACTTGGCGAACTCTCGCAGAAACTAGGATCCTACACCGCCCCCGCCTCATGGCAGGACAAGGCGAAGACCGCGCTCGTCGCCTGGAACGAGGCTGCCGACAAGGCGACTGCGCCCACGAACGCAGCGCTTCCTTCCGACGCTCAGGTGATCGGCGCGGTGCAGCGGCAGCTCACCGCCGAGGCGACGGTCGTCTGTGCCGCCGGCGGCCTGCCCGGTGAACTGCACAAGCTCTGGCGTCAGGGCGCGCCGGGCTCCTACCACCTCGAATACGGCTTCTCCTGCATGGGTTATGAAATTGCTGGCGGACTTGGTGTCAAACTGGCCAAACCAGACAAGGAGGTGGTCGTCATGGTCGGCGACGGCTCCTATCTCATGCTCAATTCCGAGATTGCCTCCTCGGTCATGCTCGGCGCCAAGCTCACCATCGTCGTCCTCGACAACAGGGGCTATGGCTGCATCAACCGGCTGCAGATGGCGACCGGCGGCGCGAACTTCAACAATCTCCTGCGTGACACCCATCACGAGACGCTGCCCGACATCGATTTCCGGGCGCACGCGGAAAGTCTCGGCGCCGAGGCGGTCAAGGTCTCGTCCATCGCCGAACTGGAAACCGCGCTCGAACGCTCAAAAGGCGCAACCCGCACCACCGTCATCGTCATCGACACCGATCCGCTTGTGACCACCGAGGCTGGCGGCAATTGGTGGGATGTGGCTGTGCCCGAGGTGAGCAGCCGCAAGGAGGTAGAAGCGGCGCGCAAGCAATATGAGGAGGCCCGCCGACTCCAGCGCATCGGCAATTGAGCGGCGGCAACTGAAAAACGAATTCACAATCACGGAGAAAACATATGATCCGCATCGGCGCCAATCCGATCGGCTGGTCGAATGACGACATGCTGGAAATCGGCGGCGACATCCCCCTTGAGCAGTGCCTGACGGAAGCAAAGGCCGCCGGCTTCGAGGGCATGGAGCTCGGCAACAAATTTCCCCGCGAGGCCGTAAAGCTGAAACCGATCCTCGACGCCCACGGCCTTGCCCTTGTCGGCGGCTGGTATTCGACGGAGCTTCTGCTGCGCGGTGTCGCGGACGAGATGAAGAACGCCCGCGCCCATATCGACCTCCTGAAGGCGATGGGCTGCAAGGTTTTCATCGCGGCGGAAACCTCCAACGCCATCCACTCCGACAAGACTGTGCCACTCTCGGCTCGTCCGGTTCTGGAAAAGAGCGCCTGGAAGGAATTCGGCGCGCGCTACACGCAATTCGCGGAGCTCTTGCGCGAAGAAGGCCTGCAGCTCGTCTATCATCATCACATGGGAACGGTTGTACAGAGCGAAGCCGAGATCGATCGCCTCATGGAAGTGACCGGCGAGGCATTCCACCTGCTGCTTGACACCGGCCACGCCACCTGGGGCGGCGGCAATCCGGCACGCATTGCCCGCCATTATCGCGACCGCATCAGTCACGTCCATTGCAAGGATATCCGCGAGGAAGTGATGTGGCAGTCGCAGAAGGACGACTGGTCGTTCCTCGATTCGGTTCTGGCCGGCGTTTATACGGTTCCCGGCGACGGCCTCATCGATTATGTACGTGTGCTGAAGGAACTGCCCGGCTATTCCGGCTGGGTCGTGGTCGAGGCTGAGCAGGACCCGGAAAAGGCAGACCCGGCAACCTATGCTAGACTTGGCCGCAAAAATCTGGCCGGCTTCATCAGGGAAGCGGGCCTATCATGAAATAAGAGGCGATCTTGAACCAGAACAATTCCCATAGCTTTCTCGATCCGCTCTGGCGCCGCATCGCGCTCGTCGGCTTTTGCGCCGCCTGGAGCCTCTATGAATGGACGAACGGCGAAGCATTCTGGGGCACGCTTACCGCGGGGATGGCCGCCTATGGCGCTTGGTCCTATCTCATGAATTACGAGCCGAGCAATAAAGGCCCCGACAAAACAGGAGAATAGTGCGATGTCGAAACTGCACGTCAAGCCGGCAGCGGACACGGGCCGCACCATCGACATCACGCCGCAATCGGCTGGCTGGACCTATGTCGGTTTCGCGCTGCACCGCCTGGCATCAGGAGGCATCGCCAGCGGCAGCGAAAGCGGCCGCGAAACGTGCCTCGTTTTCGTCACCGGCAGAGGCAAGGTCGTCGCGGACGGAAAGGATCTTGGTGTGCTGGGCGAACGCATGTCTCCTTTCGAAGGCAAGCCCTGGTCGGTCTATGTTCCTGCCGGCGCATCATGGACGGTCGAGGCGTCCACTGATCTGGAACTTGCCGTCTGCACCGCGCCGGGAAAGCCACACAGCCATCCCCTCCGGGTCATCGCGCCGCAAACGCTGGGTCAGGAAACGCGCGGCAAGGGTACCAATGTGCGCCATGTCGTCAATATTCTGCCGGAGACCGACCCGGCAGCCGATTCGCTTCTGGTGGTCGAGGTCATCACCCCCGGCGGCCATACATCTAGCTATCCGCCGCACAAGCACGACAAGGACGATCTGCCGCGCGAATCCTCGCTTGAGGAGACCTATTATCACCGTCTCAACCCGCCCCAGGGCTTCGCCTTTCAGCGCGTCTATACCGATGCCGATAAAACGGGCAAGCGCAGGCTTGACGAGGTGATGGCGGTCGAGGATGGCGACGCGACAATGGTGCCCGAGGGATATCACCCCTGCGGCGCCATTCATGGCTATGATCTCTATTATCTCAACGTCATGGCCGGCCCGAAGCGGACATGGAAATTCCACAACGCGCCGGAGCACGAGTGGCTCCTGAAGAGCTGATTGCAACAATTCCCAGCGCAGATCGAAGCGGGAAGGCTCCGGAATGGATCATCGGATCAAGCCGATGATCCATTCCGTAACGTCAGCAACACCGCTGCACCCGGAAATTCCGCGAGCCTATTTCGCCTCGCGCTTGCGTCCGTAAAGCTCCAGCCGGTGATGCACGATATCGTAGCCGAGTGATCGGGCGATTTCTTCCTGCAGCTTCTCGATGCGATCGGAACGGAACTCGATGACGTCACCGGTCTCGATATCGATCAAATGATCATGATGGGCGCCGCTCGCCTGCTCGAAACGGGAGGGCCCGCCGTTAAAGGCATGGCGATGAATGGCGCCGCGCTCCTCCAAAAGCTTCATCGTGCGATAGACGGTCGACAGCGAGATGCTACTGTCGATGGAAACGGCGCGGCGGAAAATCTCCATCGCGTCGGGATGATCTTCCGTCTCGGTCAAAATGTCGAGAATGACGCGCCGCGGCCGGGTGATCCGAATGCCTGCGTCGCGCAATTCCTTCTCATAATCAGGCTTGTGATTCATCGTTGTCATAGAGCCGATTATGCGTCAGTTGACAAGCATTTGCAAAATTTGCGGTTGAGCGGGCAATGCTCAGACATCGATATCCGCAAACCTGACCTATTCGACCAAAAGGGGAGATGCTGGTACGCCCAAGGGGAATCGAACCCCTGTTTCCGCCGTGAGAGGGCAGCGTCCTGGACCGCTAGACGATGGGCGCGTAGCAGCGCCGATATAATCAAGCGCTGGTGAAAGCGCAATGATTATTCGGGGATTATTCGGGAAAATAATGCGCTGCTGCAAAAAACCTCGTTCGGCCTGAAAACCCCTCTCATTCGGGATTGCTCCCATCTCCAGGGCTTCCCACGCGCATCCGGGCAATGATGCGGGACTTGCGGAAGTCGTAGATCACGATTTCCGTTCCGCCATCCGGCAGAAGCGTCTCGAGCGAAACATGATCGCCGGAAAGGCTTTGCGACAGGAGGCGTGTGCCGGGGGTGAGCGGAATCTCCGATTCGATGATGGCAGGCGGAATATCCGGGTTGCCAGCCGCTTGCCCCGGGATTTCCGGTCGCGGCAGCGTGGTTTGCGCATCGTCTGGACGGGTGACCTTATAGACAACCGCCGCCAGCACAGCCATAAGACCGATAAGCATGACACCGATCGAAACCGCCAGAAGCCTCATCATCTTGCGGCGCACCCGTTCCATGGCGGGATCCAGCGGAGGTTCCTCCGGATTGGCGCCGGGATAGGCCTGGTGATCAGGATATCCCTGATGGTGGTATCGGTCCTGCATCGAATGGTGTCTCCGGTTCACGCATGATCCCGAAAAGTTCCAGACTTTTTGGATAAGATCAGGCGCCATGTAATACGGTAGGCGTGATAACGAAGGGAAGAGACGATTGAAAGAGCTAATTGCCGACGCAGACGCCGCGGGAAAGCGCCTCGACCAGTGGCTGGCGGCGCAGCTTGCCCCGGATTTGTCGCGCAACCGCATCCAGGCGCTGATTACCGCAGGCCAGGTCAGCATCGACGGCAAACCGGTGCACGAACCCAAGCACAAGCTGCGCGAGGGCGCGTCGATCCTGCTCGAAATGCCGGAACCAGAACCCGCGGAGCCCGAGGGCGAAGATATCGCGCTCGACATTCTCTATGAGGATAATGACGTCGTCGTCATCAACAAGCCTGCGGGGTTGGTGGTGCATCCGGGAAATGGCAATTGGACCGGCACGCTGGTCAACGCGCTGATCCATCATTGCGGCGACACGCTCTCGGGCATTGGCGGCGTCAAGCGACCCGGTATCGTCCACCGTCTCGACAAGGAGACGAGCGGCGTTATGGTCGTCGCCAAGAACGACCGCGCCCATCGCCACCTCAGTGAGCAATTCGCCGATCACGGCCGCACGGGCGACCTGGAGCGCGCCTATCTGGCGCTGGTCTGGGGCACCACCGACCGTGCCAACGGAACGGTGGACGCCACGCTCGGCCGCTCGCACCGCGACCGTACCAAGCAGGCGGTGGTCAACGACAGCCGCGACGATGCGCGCCATGCGGTGACGCATTATTCCGTGATCGAGCGATTTGGCGCCAAGGAGGATGCGACCGCCGTCGCCTCGCTGATCGAATGCCGCCTGGAAACCGGCAGGACCCACCAGATCCGCGTCCACATGGCCCATATCGGCCATCCGCTGGTTGGGGATATGGAATATGGCAGCGCCTTCAAGACCAAGGCCAACAAGCTGGCCGAACCGCTGAAGCAGGCGGTGACGGCGTTTCCACGACAGGCGCTGCACGCAAGGCTACTCAGCTTTGCTCATCCTGCCCACAATGAGGTGATGCGGTTCGAGGCTCCCCTGCCCCATGACATGACGGAACTTCTTGCAGCATTTCGGACTTATGCAGGCAAATAATGCATGTCGAACGGTTTGCATCCGGGAAAAGCCGTACGGATTTAAGTCTTTTTCTTTCGAAAAAAGTGAAACTTTTCGCACCGCTTTATCGTTCACATTGATGTGACAGATTGTTTCGCACCTTAAAGGATCGTGTTTTCGCCCAAATGATGATTATATAGGTCATCTTACGCCCGAGGTGCGAAGGGCAATCGGGCGCAACGGGTCTGCCGCGTTGGGGGCCCGATATCCAAGAGGAGGGTGCTATATGGCCCAGAGTCTTCCAAGTCTTGTTTCCGGTGACGGCGGTCTTACCCGCTATCTCGAGGAAATCCGTCGTTTTCCCATGCTTGAGCCGCAGGAAGAATACATGCTGGCCAAGCGATATCTCGAACATGCCGACCCACAGGCGGCGCACAAGCTCGTAACCAGCCATCTTCGTCTTGTTGCGAAGATCGCCATGGGCTATCGCGGCTATGGCTTGCCGATCGGCGAAGTCATCTCCGAGGGCAATGTCGGCCTGATGCAGGCGGTCAAGCGCTTCGAGCCGGAGCGCGGCTTCCGCCTCGCCACCTACGCCATGTGGTGGATCAAGGCTTCCATTCAGGAATATATCCTGCGTTCGTGGAGCCTGGTCAAAATGGGCACGACCGCCAATCAGAAGCGCCTGTTCTTCAACCTGCGCAAGGTGAAGAGCAAGATCCAGGCGCTCGATGACGGCGATCTCAACCCCGAACAGGTCAGCGAAATCGCCACCCGGCTGAACGTCAGCGAGGAAGAGGTGATCTCGATGAACCGCCGCCTCTCCGGCGACGCTTCGCTCAACGCGCCAATCCGCGCGACCGAGGGCGAATCCGGCGAATGGCAGGACTGGCTCGTCGACAACAGCTCCAGCCAGGAGCAGATCCTCATCGAGCAGGACGAACTGGAAAACCGCCGTTCAATGCTGACCGGCGCCATGGCTTCGCTCAACGATCGCGAACGCCGCATCTTCGAGGCGCGACGCCTTTCCGATGATCCGGTGACGCTCGAGGATCTGTCGACCGAGTTCGGCATCAGCCGCGAGCGGGTGCGCCAGATCGAAGTCCGCGCTTTCGAAAAGGTGCAGGATTCAGTGAAGGCGGCCGCGATCAGCCAGCAAAAGGCATTGGTACACACCGGCGCCGCTCATTGATCCGCTCGAAAGCGAACCTGGAATAGCGACCCGGCTGGCCGGAAAAACGAAAAGGGCTCCGTCGAATCGGAGCCCTTTTGCGTAATGTTAGGTCCGGTTGACGGACACGCCGCCATCCACCAGCAACGCGGTGCCGGTTATGAAGCTCGATGCGTCCGATGCAAGATGGAGCACTGATCGGGCGATCTCCTCAGGCTTCGCCATCCGCTTCAACGCATGGAGGTTCTCGACAAAAGCCAAGGTATCGGCGGTTGCCCCAGGAGCATTGGTGATGCTCATGGGCGTATCCGTCCCGCCCGGAAGAATGGCGTTGGCCCGAATATTTCTGGCGCCATATTCCGTGGCGAGCACCTGGGTGAGGCCGATCAAGCCCGCCTTTCCGGCGGCATAAGCGGCCATACCAGGCAAACCGGCGGTATATCCGACGAATGTCGAGGTGAAGATGATCGAACCGCCACCACGTGCGAGCATAGCCGGCACCTGATATTTAGCGCCAAGAAATGCGCTTGTCAGATTGGTATCGAGCGCTTCCTGCCATTGCGGCAGCGAGAGTTCGTAAATCGGTCCGGTCACTCCGACCATGCCCGCATTGTTGAAGGCGATATCGAGACCTCCAAACCGGCTGACAGCAGTATCGACCACGGCTTTGGCCAGCGCTTCGTCCTTCACATCTCCCGCAACGGCCGCAGCTTGCCCGCCGGCCGCTTCGATTTCGGCGACGAGACTGTCGAGCGCCGATTGACGGCGGGCTGTCACGACAACGCACGCGCCTTCCTGCGCAAACAGCTTTGCCGTCGCGTAGCCGATACCCGAGCTTGCACCGGTTACTATCGCAATCTTGCCTTTCAATACATTCATTCTGGAAACCTTTTGTTACGTCACAGGAACAGGCCCAAAATTTCAAATCGCACCGGTGGCCGCTATCCGTTCCTTGCGGCCAGATCAAAATAGCCCGCGGTTACCCGGATTCCCGCCCAACAAAAAAGGCTCCGCAAAGGAGCCTTTTTGATTTCAGCTATCGCCGTAGGTGCGGCTGTCAGCCTCCGGTATTGCTGGTGTCGCCCCAATCCTTGAAAACCTCATCGAAAACCTTGTCGCCGGGCACGCCCTTTTCGACCGTGATCAGCGCGCGGCGACCAGTCCGGTAAGTGATCGGAATATCGATCCACTGCTGGCGGCGCATCAGCGTCATATTGGTATCGACGGCGGTGCGCGCATCGTTCAGCGCGACAAAGAAGAAATTGTCGGCGATCTTCAAGGGGACGGCAATCAGCGGGCTTCCGGCCGATTGTTCGGTATCCTTGAACGTCACACGCTGCACATTATCGATCGCACCGCCGGCAAAATTATCGGGCACGATGAAGATCATCTCGATCACATGGCTCGCCGGCATGGATTTATCGGTATTGCGCCGGATGGTCATGCGCAACCTGAGATTACTTTCCGGTACGGAAACGTCTGCGCGAATCGCCGGCTCCTCCGGTTGGCCGTCGCCGGATGAATCCTGCACCACCGACCAGACGACCGAGCCCTTTTTCGCGGAGCCCGCCTCCCGGCCATTGCGCTCCTCGTAGAAGAACGCCTGTTGGCCGACGGGAACCGCTGCCGCGGGCGGCGTCGGAGTTGCCTCATTGGCCGCAGGCTGCTGGGCCTGCGCCTGGTCGCTCGATGCCGCAACCGACGTCCCTTCGCCTATGCCGGGCTTGTCGCCCGCAGGCCCTGGATCGACCTCAGAGCCATCCGGCATCAGACGCTGTGTCAGCTTCGGCACGCCTTCGGGCTGCTGGCTGGCGCCGTTTTCCGCGGGCGCTTGAGGTTCAGCGGTTGGCTGCTGCTCGCTCGGTGCTGGCGGCACCGGTTCGTCGGCGACTTCTCCACTGGTGTTGAACTGGTCCATCACGCCGGTCAGATAGGTCTGGAGTTGATCCTTGTTGCTCCAGGCAGCATATCCGGCGCCGCCGAGCACGAGCAGCGCCAGCAGGCCAAGAATGAGCCCGCGCCCTGGACCACGCCGTTCCTCATGGACATAGCCGGCATCATCATAGGATGGAGCGCGCGCGAAAGCATCTTCCTCGGCACGGTCATTGCGCCATTCATCACGCGCGCCAAGATCAGGCGAAAGCACCGGATCATCCGCGTGCAACGCCTGCAAACCCCGGTCCGGATGATGGGACGATGCAGGCTGCGCACCCTTTAAAAACTCTTCGAGCGGATCGGAGTGCTGTTCCTGTTCCAGCTCGCCGACAGGTTCGGCTTCCGGCACGATCGTTTCTTCCGCCGGAGCGGTTTCCTCGACGTGGTATGTCTGGGCCGCAGGCCCGTCCACGGCGGGCGCCTGCGGAATGACCTCCGGTTCTTCAGGCGTCTCGGGTGCGGAGTATTGAGCCTCGACGTCGGCGATCGCGTCTTCCAGCGCCTGGCGCTGGCGGTTGGCGACGGCGGCCGGCGCATTGGCGGCGACGAGCTTCTGCTCGATCGTCGCACGCGCCTTAGCATAGACACGCTGCCGCAATTCCGGTGTCGGATGCGCCTGCGCGTCGATCGTCTTCTTCAATACCGCTGCGAAATCTGCCATGCCGTGGTGCTCATGATGTGCGAATAGTTTTTGCTATTAAATTGCTCAATAATCATAATAATCAAGCAAAAGCAAAATTTCTGGGCGATTTCGCTTTCTCAACCCCTCCTGACCTGCCGCCGCGGCCATCAGTCCTGGAACGGGTCCGTCACCAGGATCGTATCTTCGCGCTCCGGGCTCGTCGAAAGCATCGCCACCGGCGCCCCGATCAGTTCCTCGATATGACGGACATATTTGACCGCCTGTGCCGGAAGCTCGTTCCAGGTGCGTGCGCCCGCCGTCGTTTCCGACCAGCCCGGCAGCGTCTCGTAGATCGGCTTGACGCGCGCCTGCGCGCCCATCGAGGCGGGCAGATAGTCGATCCGCTTGCCGTCCAGCTCATAGGCGACACAAATCTTGATCTCTTCAAGCCCGTCGAGAACGTCGAGCTTCGTCAGCGCGATGCCGGTGATGCCCGATGTGCGAACCGTCTGGCGCACGATGACCGCATCGAACCAGCCGCAGCGGCGCTTGCGGCCCGTCACGACGCCGAATTCATGGCCGCGCGTGCCGAGGAACTCGCCGATCTCATCATCGAGTTCGGTCGGGAACGGCCCCTCGCCCACGCGGGTGGTGTAGGCCTTCGTGATGCCCAGAACATAGCCGATTGACGTCGGCCCAAGTCCAGAACCAGCGGCGGCCTGCCCGGCGACGGTGTTGGACGAGGTCACAAAGGGATAGGTGCCGTGATCATTGTCGAGCAACGCACCTTGAGCCCCCTCGAACAGAATGCGGTCGCCCGCCTTGCGGCGCTCGTCGAGTACCCGCCCGACCTGATCGATATAGGGCAGTATCTCCCCGGCTACCGAGGTCAGTTCCTGCATGATCGCTTCAACAGCGATTTCGTCAAGCCCCATGCCGCGGCGCAGCGCATTATGGTGGGCGAGCAAGCGCTCCACCTTCGGCTCCAGCGTTTCCGGTTCGGAAAGATCAATGACTCGGATGGCGCGGCGGCCGACCTTGTCCTCATAGGCGGGGCCGATGCCACGCTTGGTCGTGCCGATTTTCAGACCCGAATTGGAGTTCTCGCGTATCGCATCGAGATCGCGATGCAGCGACAGGATCAGCGGCGCGTTCTCGGCTATGCGCAGCACTTCGGGCGAAATCTCCACGCCCTGTGCCCGCAGCTTCGCCACTTCAGCCACGAAATGATGCGGATCGACGACCACGCCATTGCCGATGACGCTGAGCTTGCCGCGCACCAGGCCGGACGGCAGCAGCGAAAGCTTGTAGCTGATACCGTCGATCACCAGCGTATGGCCGGCATTGTGGCCGCCCTGATAGCGCACGATCACATCGGCGCGTTCCGACAACCAGTCGACGATCTTACCCTTGCCCTCGTCGCCCCACTGCGACCCGACGACAACCACATTGGCCATGAAGAGATTCTCCGCTCCGGGCGGCAGACGCCCGCAAATAAACTGCAAACGTGAGCCTCTATATAGGCTCGCTTCGCAAAGCGCGACCTTTTCTTTTTAAAGCATGTCGCGGAAAAGTAGGAACCGGTTTTTCGATAACGACATGCGTTAAAATAAAAAATCAGGCGAGAGAAAGCGTCCGCATCATGAAACGGGCATCGCCGGAATAGCTGAGCAGCTTTTCGCCGAGTTCGGGCGCCTCGACAATGGAAAATCCCTGCTTCTGCCAGAAGACCGCCGAACCGTTGACCGCCACGAGTGACATCGAGCCAAAGCCGTCGCACATCGCCTGCTCCGCCATCAAGGTCACGATGCGGCCGGCAAAACCGCCGGACCGAGCTTCCGGCAAGAGCGCGATATCGTGGAGATAGTAGGTGTCGGCTCCATCCGGCAAAAGCCCGAGAAGCGTGTTCAGCGCCGGTATCCGATACCTGCGCCAGGGATGGCTGACCCCATATCCGATCAGTCCACCTGTCCCTTCAAGCACGAAACAGCCTGCGGGATAGAGCTTGAGCCGCTCGATATAAACGGCGTCATCCTCGAAAAAATCCGTGTGAATGGCGGATGCCATGGCGCTGACACGCGGAATATCCTCTCTGCGCATCAGCCGCCAGTGACCACCGCCAGTTACGTCATTCATATGTCAGTTCAAGCCTCGGCCACATCGAATTGCAGCGGCCGGGCGGAATTGATCGCCGTATGCGAGCGCAGTTCTTCCAGCACATGCTCCGGAACGCGCTCGTCCAGATAGAGCAGCGCGATCGCATCCCCGCCCGGGCGGTTACGGCCGAGCGAGAAATTGGCGATGTTGACGCCATGCTTGCCGCACACCGTGCCCAACATGCCGATCATGCCCGGCGTGTCATTGTTGGTGGTGTAGAGCATATGCTGACCGACCTCGGCATCGAGATTGATCCCCTTGATCTGGATGAAGCGCGGCTTGCCATCGGAGAAACAGGTGCCGGCGATAGACCGCGTGCGTTCCGTGGTCTTCACCGTCAGCTTGATATAACCGTCGAAGACGCCAGACTTGTCGCGCTTGACCTCCGAAACGATGATGCCGCGCTCCTTCACCATGATCGGCGCGGAAACCATGTTGACATCGGCCACCTGGGGCCGGATCAGGCCGGCAAGCGCCGCGCTGATCAACGCCCGCGTGTTCATCGCCGCGGTCGCGCCGTCGAACAGCACTTCAACTTCCTGGATCGGCTCGTCCGTCACCTGGCCCACGAACGCGCCCAGCACTTCCGCCAGCTTGACGAAAGGCTTCAGCCGCGGCGCTTCCTCAGCGGTGATCGAGGGCATGTTGATGGCGTTGGAAACTGCGCCCTTGATGAGGTAGTCCGCCATTTGTTCGGCCACCTGTAGCGCGACATTTTCCTGCGCTTCCGAGGTCGATGCACCCAGATGCGGCGTGCAGACGACGTTTGGCAGATGGAACAGCTCGTTCTCCGTCGCAGGCTCCACCTCGAACACGTCGATGCCGGCGCCAGCGACCTTGCCGGATTTCAGCCCTTCGATCAGGTCCTTCTCAACGATCAGCCCACCGCGCGCGCAATTGACGATGCGCACACCCTGCTTCATCCGGGCTATGGCATCCGCATTGATGATGTTGCGGGTCTTGTCGGTGAGGGGTGTGTGCAGCGTGATGAAATCGGCGCGGGCGAAAAGCTCATCGAGCTCCACCTTTTCCACGCCCAACTCCTGCGCGCGCGCTTCCGAAAGGAACGGATCGAAGGCGACGACATGCATCTTGAGGCCGATGCCGCGCGTAGCGACGATCGAGCCGATATTGCCGCAGCCGATCACACCCAGCGTCTTACCGGTGATCTCGACGCCCATGAACCGGTTCTTCTCCCACTTGCCGCCGCGGGTCGAGACATCCGCCTCCGGCAACTGGCGGGCGACGGCGAACATCAGCGCGATGGCATGCTCTGCGGTGGTGATCGAATTGCCGAATGGCGTATTCATGACGATGATACCGCGGCGCGAGGCCGCAGGGATATCGACATTGTCGACACCGATACCGGCACGGCCGATCACTTTCAGCTTCGTAGCGGCAGCGATCAGCTTCTCCGTGACCTTGGTGGCCGAGCGGATCGCCAGGCCGTCATACTGGTCGATGACTTCGAGGAGCTTTTCCTTGTCCTTGCCGAGATCGGGCAGGTAATCGACTTCGACGCCGCGGTCCTTGAATATTTGCACGGCAGTCGTCGACAGCTTGTCGGAAACGAGTACGCGGGGTGCCATGATGGCCTCCATCAAAATTGATATCAAACGGGGATGAAGACGGCCGCTCAGGCGCGGCCGCTCGGAAAACTCAATCAGGCGGCTTTTTTCAGCGCGGCTTTCTGATTGGCGAAGGCCCAGTCGAGCCAGCCGGTCAGCGCTTCGACATCCGAAGCCTCGATGGTTGCACCGGCCCAGATACGCAGGCCCGAAGGCGCATCGCGATAGGCGCCGATATCATAGGCGACGCCTTCCTTGTCGAGCGCCGAGACGATGCCCTTGGCGAAGGCTGCCTGTGCGTCCGCGTCGAGCGCCGTCACTTCAGGATCGACGATGGTCAGGCAAACCGAGGTATTGGAGCGCGTCTCCGGCTTGACTGCGAGGTTGGCCACCCACGGCGTCCGCCTACCCCAGCTGTCGATGACGGCGAAGTTCCTGTCGGCACGGGCAATCAGCGCATCGAGCCCGCCGATTGACTTCGCCCAATGGAGCGCATCGAGATAGTCCTCGACGCAGAGCATGGAGGGCGTATTGATCGTTTCGCCGGCGAAGATGCCCTCGATCAGCTTGCCGCCCTTGGTCAGGCGGAAGATCTTCGGCAGCGGCCAGGCAGGCTTGTAGGTCTCCAGCCGCTCGACAGCGCGGGGCGACAGGATCAGCACGCCATGCGCGCCCTCCCCGCCCAGCACCTTCTGCCAGGAGAAGGTGACGACATCGAGCTTGGAGAAATCGAGGCGTTGAGCAAAGGCCGCCGAGGTGGCGTCGCAGATGGTCAGACCCTTGCGGTCGGAGGGAATGAAATCGGCATTGGGAACACGAACACCTGAGGTCGTGCCGTTCCAGGTGAAGACCACATCGCGGTCGAAATCGACCTTGGCGAAATCGACGATCTCGCCGTAAGGGGCTTCGAAGATGCGCGTATCGGCAAGCTTCAGCTGCTTGGCGACATCCGTCACCCAGCCTGCGCCGAAGCTCTCCCAGGCGACCATATCGACGCCGCGCTCGCCGAGCAGCGACCACAGCGCCATTTCGACGGCGCCGGTATCCGAAGCCGGCACGATGCCGATGCGGTAATCGGCGGGAACTTGGAGAATTTCACGGGTGAGGTCGATGGCATCCTTCAGCTTGGTCTTGCCGATTTTCGCGCGATGCGAGCGGCCAAGAGGAGCATCGGCAAGCGCTTCGAGCGACCAGCCGGGACGTTTAGCACAGGGACCAGATGAAAAATTGGGATTGGCCGGACGCGTGCCCGGCTTGGTGATATCAGTCATGTTTTCTCCTATCCTCTCAGATAGCACGCCTTTCGTTGGGGAAAGGTGGCCCACTGCGGGAATTAGGAGAAACGTCGCATGCAGTCAAGAAATTTGTGCGACTGCGACATCACTTTCTTCTGAATTCTCTACGTTACGAACTTGCAGACGGTCACGCAGGGTGCGGCATCTCCGATTCCGCGGTGGATAGGAATTTCGCGATGAAACATGTAAACGACTGTCGGAAAATAAGAGCTGGGCGGCAGGAATGGGACATCAGAAGCAGCGGTTGAACTATGTGTTCTTCCTCATAGCGGGTTCAGGTCTTGTGACCATCGCGCGTGCGATGACGCTGTCGTTCCTTGCTATCAAATTGCAGCAATCATTCGGGCTTGGTCCTGCAATGATTGGCGCCTTGCTGGGCATCGGTCCCCTGGTTGGAGCCGTCGCCGCTCCCTTTGCGGGCTCATTGTCGGACAGGGTCGGACGCAAGACGGTGCTGACGCTCACTCTTGTTTCCATGGCTTTGGCCCTGGTGGGGATGGGGCTTGCTGAAACAGTTCTGGCATTTTGCCTTGCTCAGATCGTTGCCGCCGTGGCAGTCGCGATCAATGAGCCGATTTCTCGCGCTTTGCTAAGCGACGTATGCCCTGAACCGCTGCGTCTCAAATATTTCTCGTGGCGATACACGGCGTCGAATATTGGCTGGGCCGTCGGGCCTCTGATAGGAATTGCGGCCGGCGCAGCGTCCACAACACTGTTCATCATGGCAGGCGTGGTCTATGTGATGTTTGCACTGGCCTTGCACCTGCTCCAGGTGCCGGTTCATCAAAGTGCCGCCGCTCATCAAGCCCCTGCATCGGTGCCGTTGCTTGAGAGCATCAAGGCCGCAATACGCGATCCCCGATTGGCTTTCTTTGTCGGTGGCGGCACAATGCTGATTGCAGTTTATGGCCAATGGTCAGCCACGCTCGCTCCGTATCTTACTGAACATGTCGCCGGAGGCGTGGAGATCTTCGCATATCTCGTTTCGATCAATGGCGCGGTGGTCCTGATCGGCAGTTCATTTGCCCGGAGGTTCATCGAACGCGCGGGCGTCCTGAACGCTCTCATAATCGGCTGTATTCTCTTCCTCCTGAGTGAAATTGGTTTTCTCAGTGCCGGCGGATTTTGGAGCCTTGCGGCTTCGATGGTTGTTTTCACGATTGGCGAGATTCTGGTCGTGCCTTCCGAATACATGCTGGTTGATGGCATTTCGAACAACCGGAACAGAGGCAGCTATTTTGGTGCTCACTCGTTTTCAACCATCGGCAATTTTGTTGGCCCGACTCTGGGCGGAATCATGCTTGGCGCTTTAGTTGGTCCCGGCATGTTCCTGCTGTACGCGGCGTTTGCGGCTGCAAGTGCAATTCTGTTTGCCATCGGCACGCGAATGCCTCCCCCGAAGGCTGCGGTACAGATTTCTGCGGCTGCGTCGGCCGACACTTCATCGGGGACACACCTCCGCGGCTGTCTGGCGTAGGCTCTTGCCGCAAGAGCCCCGAAGAATGTTTCAAGAATTATTTCCAGACAAGAAAAACCGCCCACAACGTCCAATTGTGCAGGCGGTTCAGCTTTTATCTTACTCTGTATTCCATCTGGGGGCTGCCCGGGCGCCCCGAGAAACCACCGATATCTATTTATAAACCGGCGCTGGGCCTTCATTATAAACCGGCAGCGGTTCCGGCTGATAGGCCGCCTGTGGGCCGCCGAATTCGTAGCGCAGGCCGGCGCGCACCTGATGCACGCCAAAGCCATCGTCGCGGCCCTGCGTTCCCGATGCACCGGCGGCGAGATCGGAAGCATCCCAACCAAAGGCCTTGCCGCCCTTGATGTGGGAATAGCGATAGCCGAAATCGAACTTGGTGCTGGCGGTGATGTCTACCGTCATGCCGGCCATCAGCGCCCAGGTAAAGCGGGTTGAGGTGAGCCCACCGTGGTCGGCCCAATAATCTGTACAGCCGGGACCTGCAACATTGCACCAGGACCGATTCTTCATCGTGCCGTATTTGACCCGCGTGAAGCCCAGGCCACCGCCGATATAAGGCGTGACCTTGCCCCAGGTGACGAGATCGATATAGGCGTTCGCCATCATTTCCCAGGCGCTTGCCTTCGATGTGTCATCGAATGTGACTGTGTCGCCGAATGCGCTGCTCGAACCGAAGACATCACGCTTCCAATAGGCAAGCGTCGCATCCGCCCGCAGATACTGGTTGAAGCGATAGCCGACGCCGACGCTGAAATCCGTATTGCCGCGCAGTTTGATCTCGTCGTAGTCGAACTCGGTGGAAGTGCCGCTACCCTCGTCCCATACGCCATAGCTTCCGTCGCCCTTGGCATCGAAGCTATGGCCGACATCGCCGCGCAGATACCATCCTGATGCGACAGGCATCGGGGCCTGCTCCACGATGACGGGAGCTTCGGGCTGGGCATAGACCGGAGCGTAGTCGGCGGCAGAGGCCGCGCCTGTTACTAGTCCTGCCATCAGCGGACCGGAGAACGCAGCTATCAGAATTTGCTTCTTGCTTGTCATATCGTATCCCCACCGAAACGTGGCACAATCGCTTTGCCGTCACGTTTCCAATCATTAACCAAAAATCTTAAGCAGCCGTTAAGGATGGCACGCCTTGCGCCGACAACCTGACAGATCAAGCTGGGTCTTGAGGCGCGACGAAAAAACAGCCCGAACAAGTCGGGCTGCTGGAGGTTTGGAAATGTCGGTTTATTTGTAGACCGGCAGCGGCTCCGGCGCATAAGCCACGGTCGACGGTCCGCCGAACTGGTAGCGCAGGCCGACACGGACATCGTGCAGCGACAGGCCGTCATCATAGCCCTTGCCGACAAATTCACTGCCGGCGAACATGTTGCCGCCTTCGACCCGGCGATAGCGATAACCGGCATCGAGCTTGAGATTTTGCGTGAGATCGACTGATACGCCGGCCATGAGCGCCCAGGTGAAGCGCCAGCTTGCCGCGCCAGCATGCGTTTCGGTACCGCTCTGGTCGAAATCGCCGCCGATTGTGTTTTCGAGGGCTGACCACTTGACCCGCGTGCCGCCGATACCGGCGCCGACATAGGGGGTGAAGCCGTTGAAATTGCCGAGATCGACATAGGCATTGGCGAGAATTGATAGAGCCGAGAGCTTGCTGCTGTCGGTCGACGTGCAGTCGAACGCCACGCCGCCTGACGTGCAGGTTCCGAACGTCTCGCCCGAGAATTTGGAGCGGGTCAAATAATCCACCGTCAGGTCGGTGCGGAAATAATCCGTCACCTGATAGCCGATGCCGCCGCCAATGAGGAACGAGCCCTTCAGGTCGCCGTCGAGCTGGTTTTCACCAATGCCGCCGCCGCCGCATTCGTCGCAGCCGGAGGTGGCATAGGAAGCCTCACGGAACTTGGCCCAGGAATAGCCGACATCGCCGCGCAGGTACCAGCCGCCTATGGAGGCGGGAACCGCCACTTCCGGAATCATTGGCGCCTCCGGCATCGGCTCCGTTATATCAGCTGCAAAGGCTGAATGAGAGACCCCAGCGGCGGCCAGAAAGACCGCGCCAGCAATGAAATTTCTTGATCGATTTTGCATGGTCGCTTTCCCATCGAACTTGCTGGCGCTTGGCGCGCCTGACCCCACTAACTTCGATCATTAGGAATAGACGGGAAAAGTTAAGTCTGGCTTAACCGTGTTTTTTCACCATTTCGGCTCAGGAACGCCCGGTATCGGGTAGTAGTCACGCAAAGAAAAAGGCTCCGTTCAGGAGCCTTTTTGATATTCGGGAGAGCGGGTGTGACCGCTTCAAGCCGCCGTGCGAATGCCTGAAATCACGTTGACGATATCGTTCACGACGGCTTCGACAAGATGGCGATCGTCGCCTTCCGCCATCACGCGAATGAGCGGTTCGGTTCCCGATGGCCGGATAACCAGCCGTCCAGCCTTGCCGAGGCGATCCCGGGCATCGTCGATGGCGCTCTTGACGCTCTTGTCCTCGAGCGGCTTGCCGCCGGTGGTACGCACATTTTTCAAAAGCTGCGGCACCGGCTCGAATTTCCGGCAAATCTCACTAAGCGAGCGCTGCCGCTCCTGCATGACGGCAAGAATCTGCAACGCTGATACGAGACCGTCACCCGTGGTCGAGAAATCGGACAGCACGATATGACCGGATTGTTCGCCGCCCACATTGAAGCCATGCTCCCGCATATGTTCCACGACATATCGGTCGCCGACCTTCGTGCGCGCCAGCGTCAGCCCCATATCGCCGAGGAAGCGCTCGAGACCGAGATTGGACATGATGGTGGCTACGATGCCGCCGCCGGTCAACCGCCCCGAATTGGCCCAGGATTCCGCGATCACGGCCATGAGCTGGTCGCCGTCGATGACATTGCCGCCCTCGTCGACCAGCAGCACGCGATCCGCGTCGCCATCGAGCGCGATGCCGAGATCGGCCCGCACCTCGTGCACCTTCTTGATCAGGCTGACGGGATGGGTCGAGCCGCAATCCTCGTTGATGTTGGTTCCGTTCGGTTCATCATTGATCGTGACCACCTCCGCGCCCAACTCCCAAAGTGCCGTAGGAGCGACTTTGTAGGCGGCGCCATGTGCGCAATCGACGACGATGCGCAAACCCGAAAGCGACAAATTGCGCGGCAGAGTACGCTTGGCGAATTCGATATAGCGATAGATATCGCCATCGACGCGCTTGGCACGGCCGATCTCGCCATTGCTCGCCAGCCTGCCGCTCATGTCCTCCTCGATCAACTTCTCGATTTCCATTTCGAGTTCGTCGGAAAGCTTGAACCCGTCCGGGCCGAAGAGCTTGATGCCATTGTCGTAATAGGGATTGTGCGAAGCCGAGATCATGACGCCGATATCGGCGCGGAGCGACCGGCACAGCATCGCCACGGCCGGAGTAGGAATGGGGCCAAGCAGGAAGACATCCATGCCGGTTGCGGTAAAGCCCGCCACCAGTGCATTCTCCAGCATATAGCCGGAAAGACGGGTGTCTTTGCCGATCACCACCCGGCTGCCCTGGCCGGATTTCCTGAAGATCAGTCCGACCGCCATGCCGACTTTCATGGCGATATCGGGTGTCATAGGAAAGCTGTTGGCTTTTCCGCGAATACCGTCGGTTCCGAAATATTTGCGACTCATGATTGTGCCTTATCTGAGCTAGCTGCCCGCATTCTTGGCTGTTTTATCACAGAAACAGCAACTCTGCGCAATTTCACCTTTTGTAAGCAGCCTACACAATACCGCTAATGGGTGAAAAAGATGCAAACGAAGTATGCCCCGGAAATACTGGGGCAGGGCTTTCTATCTGCTTTGCCGCAATCCGTTCTGACCAGTTGCAGCCATACATGAAAGCACCATGGAGCCTTTTTGGGGCAACATAAACGAAACAGCCGGGCTTTCACCCGGCTGCGGTTCGTTGGAGATGTCGATGTGGCCTTACGACTGCGGCTGCGGCTCCAGCCCCGCGTCGGGCTCGTTGCCTTTGCGCTTCTTGGCGGCACCCGCCTTGGGAACGCTCGATCCGCGTGAGGGAGGCGTATCGTCGCCCAGATCGCGTGCAGGCTTCTTGCCGGCAATCAACGCCTTGAGTTCTTCGCCCGATAGCGTCTCATATTCGAGCAGCCCTTCCGCGATCGCGATCCATTCCTTCTTCTTCTTGGTCAGAATGCTCCGGGCCTCGGCATAAGCGTTTTCGATCAGCACGCGGACCTCGGCGTCGATCAACTGTGCAGTTTCTTCCGAAATATTCTGCTGACGAGCGACCGAATGGCCCAAGAAGACCTCTTCCTGGTTTTCACCGTAAGCCACTTGGCCGAGCTTGTCCGAAAAGCCCCAGCGCGTCACCATCGCCCGGGCAAGCTTGGTCGCCTGCTCGATATCAGACGATGCGCCCGAGGTGATGTTCTCCTTGCCGAACTTCAGTTCCTCGGCGATACGCCCGCCCATCATGATAGCGAGCCTGGAAACCATCCACTTGTAGCTCATAGAATATTTGTCGCCTTCCGGCAGCTGCATGACCATCCCCAGCGCACGGCCGCGCGGAATGATGGTCGCCTTGTGCACGGGATCGGCGGCAGCGACATTCATCGCTACGATGGCGTGACCCGCTTCGTGATAGGCGGTCAGTTCCTTTTCTTCCTGCGTCATGGCGCTCGACCGGCGTTCCGCGCCCATCATCACCTTGTCCTTGGCATCCTCGAATTCGAGCATGGTCACAAGGCGCTTGTTGCGCCGGGCCGCCATCAGGGCGGCCTCGTTGACGAGGTTCATCAGATCGGCGCCGGAGAAACCGGGCGTGCCGCGTGCCAGTATCTTGAGGTCGACATTGGGAGCAAGCGGCACATTGCGCACATGCACCTTCAGGATCTTCTCGCGGCCGGCCACATCCGGGTTCGGCACGACGACCTGGCGGTCGAAGCGGCCCGGACGAAGCAGCGCCGGATCGAGAACGTCAGGACGGTTGGTTGCGGCGATCAGGATGATGCCCTCATTGGCCTCGAAACCGTCCATCTCGACCAGCAACTGGTTGAGCGTCTGTTCGCGCTCGTCATTGCCGCCGCCGAGCCCCGCGCCGCGATGCCGGCCGACAGCGTCGATTTCGTCGATGAAGATGATGCACGGCGCATTCTTTTTGGCCTGCTCGAACATATCGCGGACACGGCTGGCGCCGACGCCGACGAACATTTCGACGAAATCCGAACCGGAGATCGTGAAGAACGGCACATTCGCCTCGCCGGCGATGGCGCGGGCGAGAAGCGTCTTGCCGGTTCCGGGAGGGCCGACGAGCAGCACGCCCCGCGGAATGCGTCCGCCCAGGCGCTGGAATTTCTGCGGATCACGCAGGAACTCGACGATTTCCTCCAGATCTTCTTTGGCCTCGTCCACACCAGCCACATCCTGGAAGGTCACGCGGCCATGCGCTTCGGTCAGAAGCTTGGCCTTCGATTTGCCGAAACCCATCGCCCCGCGCGAACCGCCCTGCATCTGGCGCATGAAGAATATCCAGACGCCAAGGATCAAGATCATCGGCAGCCATGAAAGCAGGATGCCGATAAGCGAGCTGGAGCCATCGGTTTCCGGCCGGGCAGTGATCGCAACGCCCTTGCTCTCGAGCCGCGAGACGAGCCCGGTATCACCGGGAGAATAGGTCTGGAAGGTGGAGCCGTTATCGGAATAGATTCCGCTGATACGCTCTCCTGTAATGGTCACCGATTTGACCCGGCCGTTCGCCACATCATCGATGAACTGCGAATACGAGACTTCGCGCGACGACGTGCGTTGCGCCGGACTCTGGAACAGATTGAAAAGCGCAATCAAGAGAAGGGCAATAATCGCCCACAGGGCGAAGTTGCGATAATTCGGGTTCATAACGGGTCCAATCGGTCATCACATCCATTCCAGAAAAACCTGGAACAGCAATTTGAACTAACATAGGATCGAAGCACGGCGTTGCCAAGGCAGGCGTTACATGTACCAGCAAATCTTATATGTCTGGTTTACGACTAATTCGGTAACATCGGTGATTCCGGATAGATTGTCCGCCCGAACAGCTGCGCGGTCGCATTCGCCAGCGCAAGATCGTGTCCGGGCAGGACGTTGTCAAACAAGGCGAGATGGCGCATCACCGCCAGTCCGTCCGGCAGGAAACAGCCGCCTGTCAATGCGGGAATGTCCACCATTTCTCCATCGAGACAAAGAGCGGGCCCGGTAAGCGCGGCAGGGCGATAAAACATTTCGCGCCCAATCCCGCGATCCACGCAGAATGCATCGAACTCCGCTGGGGATGGGCGCGCGATCCGCACGCTCTTGCCGCCGGGCATGGTATTGACGATCCGGTAGCGCCCGTCCCAGACGGCGCTTTGACCGGAAGCGAGCAGCAACTGCGGCAGCCCACGCGCCTCGCGCCAGATACTGTGCCGTTTGGCGCCCCGCTGGACGATGCAGCCGCCAAGGCCAAGCCTGGCCGGTCCGCCGCCCTCCCCCGCAAGATGCGAAACTAAACGCGCGCGCTCCGCCTCCGCGGGCAGGAAGCTGCGGCCACCTATGCAGGCAACCACGACGCCAAGTGCGAGAGCCGCGACATCATGTCCGGCCTCCGCCAGCCATCCGGCATCGATCCTCGCCACGCCACCGGGCTCCATCTGCACCTTGTCCCGTCCTGCGGAAAAAAAAGCCGCGACGGCGCTGCCTTGCGCTCGCCGCACCGCCGCTCTCTCGGCGATCTCCTCCAGAACGGCGGGAGGCTTCACATCAGCAATGCGATTGCGGACACGCGGACGTTCGAACGCCATGTTCTCATTGGTCGGATCCTCGAACCATTCGATCTGCCGTTCCGCAAGAAAGGCGCGCAGATCATTCCTCCGCGTATTCAACAAAGGGCGCAGCAGCCAGACGCGCATATCGAGCAAAGTCGCACCTGCCATTCCTGCCAACCCTCGAGCGCCGCCGCGCGCCTTGCGCATCGCAAATGTCTCGATCTGGTCGTCCAGTGTGTGACCGGTGAAGAGGAAACTGGCCCGCGCCTCCCGCGCGGCCTCCACCAACAGTCGGTAACGCGCCTCGCGCGCCGCCGCCGGAATGCCGGCCTGGGGCTTTTGGCCTTCCCAGCGCAGGATGCGATGGGAAATGCCATGGCTGCGGCAAAGCCTTGCCACTGCCTCCGCTTCATCGGCGGAGTCCGGCCTGAGGCCATGATCGATAGTGACGGCGATCAGTTCCGGCGCATCGCTGATGCCACAAAGATGTTCCTTGAGGAGAAACAATAGGGCCAGCGAATCGCCACCGCCCGAAACCGCCGCCATGACAGCATGTTGATGACTGAAATCGATCGGCGCAAAGATCCGGGCGGGATCGAGCGGGGGAGTCTGGGAGAACGGGTCAGCAGCGGTTCTTGGTACGCTCATCCGTTACCCGTTCCAGAACCGCCGGCGATGCGCTCGGATAGCGCGTAGGCACCTGCGCGAATGTCGCGCAGGCGACGTCGTGATCCTTCATTCTGGCAAGCGTCATTCCGAGCTTCAGGAGATTCTCTGCGCCCCGCTTCGACTGCGGGAAGTCGCGCTGCGTATCGATGAAAACCGTCGCCGCCTCCGGATAACGCTCCTGGCCATAAAGCGATTCTCCCAGCCAGAACCGCGCATCAGCCGTGGAGGGATCATTGGGAAACCGGTTGATATGTTCGCGGAAGGCCGTTTCTGCCGCACGGTAATCGCCCGCCAGTATGTATTGATAGGCCAACTGGTAGAGTTCCTGCGGATTGTCGGTCTCGGGCAGGGAAGCAATCGCGTTGCCGCCCTGCGGTACGATGGGCAAGGCGCCCGTCGATGCCGCGGGCGCATCCATCGTTTCGCCGATTACATTGCCATTGGCGTCAAAACGGATCGTACCGAGCGGGTGGGGAGGAACGCCCTGCTCGGTCTTCGAACCGGTTTGTGGTTCAATGGCAGTGGAATCGGCGGAGCCGGCGTTCCCGGACACAGAGGCGGTGGAAGAGGCATCTTTCGATGCCCCCACCTTGTCCCTGTCCCTGCCGGCACGAGGGGCAGCACCATGGGCGGCGGAAGCCGTCGCCCGGTCCTGCCGCCCGCCCGCATCCGAGCGCTTGCTCTTTTCGAGCTCCTCGAACCGGAATTCATTGTCTTCTTGCACTTTGCGCATCTGTTCCTGCATCTGGAGGATTTGGAAATTCAGCTCCTCGATCTTGCCGGTCAGGTTGCGGATTTGCTCCTCGAGCTGGCTGACGCGAGGATCGGCAGCCTGCGCGAGTTGCACTCGATCATATGCTGCGGGAGCGTTCGTATCGGCTTTCCGCATGATCCAGGAGGGCAGGAGCTCGTCTGCAAGCGTAGCGCGCCGCGCCTGCACCGGCTGCCCGACTCCCCGATCGACCCCAAGGTCGCCCCTAAGATCGCCACCGGCAGCGATTGCCGGTCCTCCGGCAAGCAGCGGCAGCATAGCCACGCACATCATCAGTTGTTTCAATGGTCCGTTCATTCCTCATTGGCCCCTTTTTCGGCCCCTACGCCGTGAGAAGAAACACCGCCATATCGGTCGGCTTGCTCATTCATGTATGAGTCCATGCCCCAATTGAAGGCCATACCCTCATTTGAAGGCAAGCGAGTTCGGCCAAAATTTGTTGAATGGGCTGGCAAAACGGAAAAGCGGCCGAAAGGCCGCTTTTCTTTATCCTCATGTGGCTTTTTTGCAAGTCCCACCCGCGCATCTGGCGAACCGATGGGACGTCCAGAGCCGGATTAGCTGCCCGCGCCACCGAGAACGGTGACGGCCCGACGGTTCTGGGACCAGCAGGAGATGTCGTCGCAAACGGCGACCGGACGCTCCTTGCCGTAGGAAATCGTGCGCATGCGGCTGGCGGGAACACCCTGCGAGGCCAGATAGTCGCGCGTGGCGGCGGCGCGGCGTTGGCCCAGCGCCAGATTGTATTCACGCGTGCCGCGTTCATCGGCATGGCCTTCGATAGTGATCGCGTAGTTCGGGTAGCGCTGAAGCCACTGGGCCTGCTTGGAAAGCGTCTGCTGCGCATCGGCGCGAATGACCGAGGAATCCGTATCGAAGAAGATACGGTCGCCGACATTGACCGTGAAATCCTGCGCCGAACCGGCAACGGCTCCGTTGGCTCCAACACCCAGCCCAAGATCACCGGCATTGTTGGGAAGATTTTTCTTGGAAGCGCATCCGGCAAGGGCAAGCGACATGAAAAGGGCAACAGCAATCGGGCTGCGTGCAATTGACTGGATACGGCGCATGGGCCGGAACTCCCTAAAATTTGAAATGTTGCGGTGAACAACCAGTAACCATATCGAGGTTAAGAGGCACCCAAGAAACATGGTTAATGCTTTCTTGATCGCCCGTCCAGTTCTCCGTAGTCCTTGTGGCCGCAGCTTAAAAGACAATGCGGCGGAAAGACGACCAGCGGCAAGAATTGCCGCTGTATCGCCCGATTTTTGGCTAATCCAGCAGTGGCGACCAGGCCGGATCCGACGCAAAGTTCGGCGTCTGGATCTGGCGTTCGTTGCGTCCCGTCACGTCGATCGTGAAGAGACGCGATCCGGCGCCGGGAGGCTGGCGGAAGAACATCAGCACCCGGCCATTGGGAGCCCAGGTCGGCCCCTCATTGTGGAAACCGGTTGTCAGCAGCCGCTCGCCCGAACCGTCGGTCTTCATCACGCCGATGGAAAACTGGCCGCCGGACTGCTTCGTGAAGGCGATCAGATCGCCGCGCGGCGACCAGACTGGCGTCGAATACGTGCCGTCGCCAAAGGAGATACGGCGCGGATTGGAGCCATCGGCCCCCATCACGTAGATCTGCGGACGGCCGCCGCGGTCCGACTCGAACACAATCTGCGTTCCATCCGGCGAATAGGAGGCGCCGGTATCGATCGCCGAACTGCTGGTCAGGCGCGTCGTGGTGCGGCTGCGTAGATCCATCGTGTAGATATTGGCGCTGCCATCGTCCTGAAGCAGGCTCATGACCACCTTCTGCCCGTCGGGAGAAAAGCGCGGCGCAATCGTCATTCCGGGAAAATTGCCGACGACCTCCCGCTGCCCGGTATCGAGCTGCAGGAGATAGACGCGTGGCCTGCCGCCGGCGAACGACATGTAGGTGATTTCCTGGCGGCTCGGCGAGAAACGCGGCGTCAGCACCAGATCGCGGCCGTCAGAGAGATAGATGACGTTGGCGCCGTCCTGATCCATGATGGCGAGGCGCTTGACCCGTTTTTCCTTGGAGCCCGATTCATCGATGAAGACGATGCGTGAATCGAAATAACCCTTTTCGCCGGTGAGGCGCTCATAGATGGCATCGGCGATGATATGCGCGATGCGGCGCCAATTGCCCGCCGACGTATAGAATTGCTGGCCGGCAAGCTGCTGGCCGGCAAACGTGTCCCACAGGCGGAACTCGGCCTTCAGCCGCCCGTCCGCTTCCTTGGTGACGCGGCCCGTAACCAACGCCTGCGCATTGATAACCTTCCAGTCCTCGAAGCGCGGCGCGGCATCGGGATTGGAGATCTTCTCGATGAAAGCACCCTTGTCGATGGGTGCGAACAGCCCGGATCGCTCCAGATCTGCAGCAATGATCGAGGTAATGTTGGCGCCGAGTTGGTCCCCCGACAAAAAATCGGTGATTGCAATCGGCAGCGGTTCGACATTGCCCTTGTTGATATCGATCTCGACGACAGCGTTGGCGGGTGGGACCGCCACGACGCTCACCGCCATGAACACGGCAAAAACCGAAAGAAACGTCCGGATCGTTGTCTTCATAATGTCGGGGACCTCGTTTGTCCTTGGCACTCGATTGGCAGAGCCGTTGAAATTGTCAGAACATCTCGCTGGGGTCGAAATTGACGATCACATCGGCCCAGGCGTCATATTTGTCACGCGGCAGATTATAGGGCGCGCAGCGGATGACGGCGCGGCGCGCGCTCTCGGCGGCAACTCGTCCGACGCCTGAATCGCCACCGCCGGAAACCACTTCCGGCGCACCTTCGATCTCACCGGATTCGGAGAGCTTCATCTTCACCGTAACGCGCAAGCCCTTGGCATCAGCCGCCCCGGCAGGCACATTCCAGCACCGGGAAATCTGGCCACGCAGCGCGTCCATCTCGCTCTGGCTGAGCTTCGAGCCGCCGGTGTTTTTCTCACCCCCGAGCGATGCCTGCTGGGTCGAACGCTTCGCGCCGCCGCCGGCTGCCTTTTCCCGGTTGAGAAGGGCTGTGACCTCATCGGCGATCGCATCCTTCTCCTGCGAGGAATTCTTCGCCGATGATGTCGATTTCGCCGTCTCTTCGGCCGGCTTGCGATCCGGTGTCTTGGCCGTCTGCGCCTGCGGTGGCTTCGGCTTGGCATCGGGAGCCGGCACCTTGTCCGGCAGCTTGATGGCCTCGGCGTCAGGGCTTTCCGTCTGCTTCTCGATCGCCTCGGCTACCGCGTCCGGCTTCACGTCCTCTTTCGGCTGCGGCTCGGGCTGGACCTCGGTCGCGGGGACCTTCACGGGTTCCGGCTTCGGCTCCGGTTTTTCGACCGGCTTCGGTTCCGGCTTTTCAACGGGCTTCGGCTCGGGCTTGGCAGCCTCCGCCGTTTCGACTGGCTTGGGCTTCAAATCGGGCTTGGGCGGCGTCTTCAGGTCGAGGTCATTGTCACCGGCGTTCTCGGCATTTTCGACCGTCTTCGGTTTGGTGCTAGGCTTGGGCGCGGATTTTTCCGCGATCGGCGCCTTCTTGTCGCCCTGCTGGATTTGCGTAATGGATTCGATAGGCACGATATCCACCGGCAGTGCCTCGGCATTGGACACGTCAAAGGCTTTCGGCGACGAGAAGGAAAACAATCCCCACCCGATGACGACGGCATGCAATATGGCAGAGGATGTCAGGCCAGCCTTCATGATGGCGTCAGCTATCCTGCTCCTGGAGTGTCACCAGACCGATATTCTTGAAACCGGCCGACGAGATCCGCGCCATGACCCGCATGACCGTGCCGTAATCCGCCGACTTGTCGCCGCGCACGAAAATGCGTTCCTCATAGCCGGTCTTGGAAATCGCTTCGAGCTTTGGCACCACCTCGTCAATGCCGATCTCGGTTTCCTGAAGATAGATCTGGCCCTTGTCGTTGACCGAAACAGTAATCGGCTGTGTCTGCGAGTTCAGTGCCTTGGCCTGTGTTTCCGGAAGGTCAATGGGTACGCCAACCGTCAGCATCGGGGCGGCGACCATGAAGATGATAAGCAGCACCAGCATCACGTCCACGAAGGGCGTGACGTTGATTTCGCTCATCAGCGCCTTCTTGCGACGGCGGCGACGTCCTGACTGGAGCCCCCCCTGATTTCCCACTGACATACCCATGGCATAGCTTCCTGCGTCTGGAATTCTTATTGTTGATTGCGCGGTGCGAGCTTCTCATCGATTTGCCGCGAGAGTATGGCAGAGAACTCATCGGCAAAGCTCTCCATGCGCGCGCTGATCTTGCCGGCGTCGCCGGAAAGCTTGTTATAGGCGATAACGGCAGGAATAGCCGCGAGAAGGCCGATGGCCGTCGCCAGCAACGCTTCGGCGATACCCGGAGCCACCACTGCCAGATTGGTCGATTTCGAAGAGGCGATCGCCTGGAACGAGGTCATGATACCGACCACGGTGCCGAAAAGGCCGATGAAAGGCGCGGACGAACCGATGGTCGCGAGAAAGCCCAGCCGGGATTCCAGCTTGTCGTTTTCGCGTGAAAGCGCAACGTCCATGGCCTTGTCGATACGCATCTGCAGCGCGATCGGCGACCGCGCGCCCTTTTCGAATGATTTCTTCCATTCCCGCATCGCCGCCATGAAGATGGCGCTCATACCAGTCGCGCGGCGATCGCCGAGATTGCGATAGAGTTCCTCCAGCGACTGGCCGGACCAGAACACCTGTTCGAAGCGATCGAGCGCGCGCCGTGTACGACCGAAGCTGAGCGTCTTGTCGACGATGATCGCCCACGTCCAGACCGACGCCACGAGAAGCCCGAGCATGACCAGCTTGACCACCCAGTTCGCCTGAATGAACAGGCCCCAGAGAGTGACGTCAGCGCTGGGTGCAGCAAGCGCAATGTTTTCCATAAGTCCACCATCCTCGAATCCAAACGCCCGGCGCGTGACCGGGCGGCAAGGGTCGCATTCATCGTCGCAATTGCCGCTTTTCCAGGGTTAAGCAACCCTTGATCGGCTTCTTGCGGCTAAATTTGGTGAAAGGAAGGCGCTTGAGTAAAAGGCATCTTCCCCTTCATCCTGTTCCTTCGTCACTAATGGATTGTTATGGTTAAGGATGAGTTAGGATTCAGGGCAATTCTAACGGGGTCAAAGATTTTATATTCCATCCCGCTATAACACCTTCAGCTGAAACAGCTCTTTCCATTCCTTCGGAAAACGGCGCGGCCGTCCCTGGCTGTTGATCAGCGCCGCTTCCACCCCGGCCTCGATCAGCAGGACGCCCTCGCGCGAAATTGTCTGCCGCATATAGATGCGCGCGCCCGAGACATCCTCCACCCGCGTTTCGATCGCGAGGATGTCGTCGATGCGCGCAGGCGCGCGAAAGTCGATCTCCATGCGCCGGACGACCCAGACGAGTTGTTCGCCATGCACACCATTTGCAAGCTCCGAATGGTGAATACCCGTCAGCCGCAGGAAATCCGTGCGTCCGCGCTCGAGGAATTCGAGATAGCGGCCATGGTAGACCACGCCGGAAAAATCCGTATCGGCATAATAGACCCGCGCAAGAAGCTGATGGCCTCCATTAACCAGAGCGCCCGCCAATGGACTTGCCGATGCGTTCGAAAGCGCCTTTTCATCGCCGCTCTTTGCATTATCATCGGCGAGCCTTGTTCGTTCGATCATCCCGCTTTTCCTCTACTGGAAGCACTCATGCAAACTATCATTGGCGAGGGGAAAGCGATGGCATTCTTGCCTGTTATGATCAAGAAACTGTTGGTGCTCAAGCTGCTATTCATCCTGGCGATCGCCAGCGCCTCCTGCATGCCGGCTGCCGCGGCGACCTTCAAGATGAAACGCGGCGTCAATCTGGATATCTGGTTGACATGGCCCAACGAAAGCCGCTGGAACGACGAAAGCGTGCTCCTCCCCTATCCTGAATGGCGCAAAACGCTCACGGAAAAGAATTTCCTCGCGCTGAAGCAGGCGGGGTTCGACTTCGTCCGCATCCCCGTCGATCCCTCACCCTTCCTTTCCGAGCAGACCGCAGCGTTCCGCGACCGCCTCTATCAAAGCGTGCTGCAATCCGTCCGCCTCGTCAACAAGGCAGGGCTGAAGGCGATCGTCGATCTCCACCTCTACCCCGCCGGCGACAATCGCAGCGCCGGAATGACCGAAGTCATGGCGAATCCCGCCCTTTTCGAGCGATATCTCGAAGTCGTCCGCGCCATGGGCAGCACGCTCGCGCACGAAGCGCCGGAACAGGTGGCGTTCGAACTTATGAACGAGCCGGTCATCGACTGCGAACCGGAACTCTTTGCCCGATGGCCTGAGAAACTGCGTAAGCTTTTCGCCGCCGCGCGCTCCTCCGCCACCCGATTGACCCTGGTGCTTTCAGGCGGCTGCTGGGCAAACGCCGATTTTCTGGCCCGCCTCGATCCCAAAGACATTCCCGATGACAACATCATCTGGACGTTTCATTCCTATGAGCCGTTTCTTCTGACCCATCAGGGCGCGCGATGGGCGGGCGATTTCATCCGCTACGTCACCGGCATTCCCTATCCGCCCTTCAGCATTGCGAAACCGCAACAGCAGGCGATACTCGACGAAATACGCATGCGCATAAAAGCCCAGGCGCCGCCACATCGCCGCGCCAGTATGCTCGCCTATCTCGACGAGCAATATGCGCTGATCGATACGCCGCAGAAACGGTCCGAAATCATGGAAGCGCCGTTCAAGACGGTGCAGGCCTGGGCAAAGAAATATGATATCGGCCCGGACGATATCTTCCTTGGCGAATTCGGCATGATCCGGCAGGAATATGACAATCCCTACAGAATGCCCGCCGAATGGCGCGCCGCCTATCTGCACGACGTCACCACATTGTCGCAGCGCTACGGTTACGCCTGGGCCGTCTGGTCCCTGGGCGGCGCTTTCAGCATTACCACGGACGATGAGAGCAGCACGCTGGATCCCGTCATCCTGAAAGGCCTGGGGATGGGGGCGCAGCCTTAATCGTCGTCTTCGAACAGCCTTATCTGCATCTGCGCGAGATCGGAGGGCGCGGTCAGCCCGAGATGCTTCCAGGCATTGACGGTCAACACCCGGCCGCGCGGCGTACGCTGGATGAAGCCCTGCTGGATCAGATAGGGCTCGATGATGTCCTCGATCGCATCACGCGGCTCCGAAAGACCGGCGGCGATGGTCTCGATACCTACCGGGCCGCCACCGAAATTCCGGGCGATCATGTTGAGATAGCGTCGGTCCAACTGGTCAAGGCCGATGCTGTCGACCTCCAGCCGCAACAACGCCTCGTCGGCCACCTTGCGGTCGACTGTGTCGGCGCGCGCCACCAGTGCAAAATCGCGCACCCGGCGCAACAGTCGCCCGGCGATGCGCGGCGTGCCGCGCGCCCGCCGCGCGATCTCCAGCGCCCCGTCATCGGAGATGCCCAATTGCATGATGCGAGCACCGCGTCGCACGATATGTTCGAGTTCCGGCACGGTATAGAAATTCAACCGCACCGGAATGCCGAAGCGATCACGCAGCGGCGTGGTCAAAAGGCCGATGCGCGTCGTCGCGGCAACCAGGGTGAACTGCGCGAGATCAATCTTGACAGAACGCGCCGCAGGTCCCTCGCCGATGATAAGGTCGAGCTGGAAATCCTCCATGGCCGGATAGAGAATTTCCTCCACCGCCGGGTTGAGCCGATGGATCTCGTCGATGAACAGCACATCGCGGTCTTCAAGATTGGTCAACAGCGCGGCGAGATCGCCCGCCTTGGCGATCACCGGGCCGGAGGTCGAGCGAAAATTGACGCCCAGTTCCTTCGCCATGATCTGCGCCAGCGTCGTTTTGCCGAGCCCGGGCGGCCCGACAAAGAGCACATGGTCGAGCGCCTCGCCGCGCGTCCGCGCCGCCTCGATGAACACTTTCAGATTGGCCCGCGCCGCCGTCTGGCCGACAAAATCGTCAAGCGTCTGCGGTCGCAGGGAATTGTCGATATCCTCGCCCCGCTTGTCGGGGGAAATCAGGCGGTTGGCATCGTTCATGCCCTTGTCCTAACGCAACGCACCGGATCAGGGAATCCGGAACAGGTGGTAATCCCCATTGCCGAAGTCACCGCGACAATTCCTTCAGGCCGAAACGGATGAGCTTCGCCGAATCAGCCCCCTCGCCAGCCTCCCGCAGCGCCGCAGCCACCGCGTTGGCCGCCTGGTCGCGCGAATAGCCGAGATTTGCCAGGGCCGAAACAGCATCGGCGACAGGGGCGGGAGCGACTCCCTCGCCAATTTCCTGTTTCAGGCCGATGGTACCAGCGGCCTCGCCCGCAAAGGCCGGAGCCTTGTTTTTCAGTTCGGTGACGATCCGCTCTGCCACTTTCTTGCCGACGCCAGGCGCGCGGCTTACCATGGCGAGATCACGCAGCGCGATGGCATTGGCGAGTTCCGAAGGCGTCAGTGTGCCAAGCACAGCCAGCGCCACCTTGGCGCCGACACCTTGCACATTCTGCAAAAGGCGGAACCACTCGCGCTCGAGCCGCGAGGCGAAGCCATAGAGCCGGATCATGTCCTCGCGCACATAGGTCTCGATGAAGAGTGTCGCCGCTTCGCCCGAACCGGGCAGATTACCGAGCGTGCGCGTCGAGCAATAGGCTACATAACCCACGCCATGCACGTCGATGATCACATGATCCTCGTCGATCTCGTCGATCGTCCCTTTGAGCTTGCCTATCATGCGATTGCCGCGAGCCTCCCCCTGCCAAGATAACTTTGTCTGTTATGGGCATGGCAGACCGCGATGGCCAGCGCATCCGCAGCATCGTCGCTATCGAAAGTGGCCTTCGGCATCAACACCTTGACCATCATGTGGATCTGATGCTTTTCGCCGTGCCCGACACCGATCACGGCCTTCTTGACTGCATTCGGCGCATATTCGGCAACGCTCAAGCCCGCCTGGGCCGGCACCAGCATGGCGATGCCGCGCGCCTGGCCAAGCTTCAGCGTCGCGGTGGCATCCTTGTTGACGAATGTATGCTCCACCGCCGCCTCATGCGGCATGAACAGATGGAGAACCGCCGAAAGCCCCTCATGCAACTGGCAGAGCCTGGAAGCCAGATCGGTCTTGTCGTCGGACTTGACTGTGCCGGAAGCGACGAAACGCAGCGAATTGCCAAGCGTCTCCACCACACCCCAACCGGTACGCCGCAGGCCCGGGTCTATGCCGATGATCCGAATCGCTTCCTTCATGTGCAGACCTTATCTTTTGACAGGCGCACTTGACAGCAGAATTGTGAACAAAAGAGAAACAGACGGCGACGACCGGACGCCGTCAGAAGCGATCAACGCCCGCCGAAAGCCGTCTGCAAAAGCACGAGCTGGTCCGATACCGGATTGCTGTTCGCAACAGCAGGCGAATCGGCCGGTTCGCCGTAGATCTCGTCATCCATGCGCCGCACGCGATCCTGCAGCCGCAACGAACGCTCGATGATGTCGATGAAACTTGCCGGCATCTCGGTCCAGCCGGGCAATGCATCGGCTGCCGAAAGCATATCGAGGCGAACCTTGGACTTTTCCATCGCCACCTGCTGGCGGGTCAGTTCTCCGCTGCGCGCGGCGCGCTGCAGAAGAAGCCAGGATGCGATCTGCATGAGACGCGTCGTCAGGCGCATCGACTCGGCGGCATAGAATGTCGCTGCGGTCCGCGACAGGGATTTTGCCTCGTCACGACCGGCGCCGTCGAGATAGGCGGCAGCTTCCTCGACGAGGCTCATGCCTTCCTTATAGAGGGGCTTGAACGAATCGGAGAAAAGGACGCGTTCCGCCAACCGAATGGTATTGTCGTTCCGGAATTCATGTTCGATCATGGTATTCTTCGCAACCCCGCGTCGCCGCTATTTTCATGACAGATGGTCATCAAGCCCAATGGGCTGTCGCCGCCATTGCCCGGCTTCGATCACGAACCGGAGGCGGACGATACTGGCCATGCCATGAATTCCACCGCAAACTGCATCGCAATACACCGTCGCGCAAGAATATGTTTAAGAAAGGGTTAACGCAATCCGCAAACCCCACAAAATTGTGAACAAAAAAAGAGCCGCATAGGCGGCTCTCAGGAGTTTAACAGGGAGGCGTCAAACAGAGTGGCAAAACCACTCGGTAAGTATCCAGAAGATCTGGATGACGAGAATTTAACGCAACTAGCATTAATGAATGGTTAACGCGGTTAAGGAATTCCAAACCATCCGCATCGATTCCGGCCCGAAAAACCAGCCCGGCAACCAAAAGCCGTCGCAGGCTTCATCTCAGGCCGGCTGGAAAACCGGCTTGCCCACAGGAAAATCATTGCCGGATACCGGCGCGGAAACACCCGGAACCGGTACAGCCGGCTTCGGCGCACTCTTGCCACTCCAGCCGATGCGCGGCAGCCATTCGAGATAATATGCCAGCGCGAACTGCACGACGATACCCGTGGCGATCAGCAGCGTATCATAAGGTATGCCGCCGGGGTTGACGAGCTTCATCACCTGCGCCGCCATCGAAAGGATCGTGCCCACGATGAAAACCGGCAGCGAATGCTTGCCGAGGATCGCCAGCGGATGGTCGGGCGAGGTACGTGCCAGATTCGAGATCGCCGGTATAGCCACGATCACATAGCTCAGCGCCAGCACATGCAGCAACCGGGGCGTAGAGAGGAATGTCTTGTCGAAGCCGGTCAGCACGGCTGGCAGTCCCATCGAGACATTGATGCCCCACAAAGGCAGGCGTACCCAGAGAAAGGCAAGCATCAGATAGGCGGATGCCGCACCGATCAGCCAGGCATTGGCCGGAATGGAGCCTCCCCGGCGCATATGGAGCGTCCCCGCAATGCCGATAACGAACAGGAACTGCCATGACAGCGGATTGAGGAACCAGAAGCCGTTCCCGGGGTAATTATGAGGGGCGATCTGGTAGATGCCTGCAAGAAGCCAGAGGATGCCGGAAACCCCGACCATAAGCGAAAGGCTCATCCTCGCCAGAAGCAGGAAAGCCGGCGTCATCAGCAGAAGCACCGCATACATCGAAAGGATGTTGTTATAGCCGAGCTGATGGCCGAGCGTGAAAACACCGAAAAGCGCCTCCACCGGACGATCCATGACCGGCGCGATATTGATCTGCGAAAGGAAGTCAGGGCGCTTGAGGAAGATCGCCGTCCCGCAGAAGATGGCCAGCGTCGCCATGGTGGTCATGATATGGGTGGTATAGAGAACCCCGGCCCGCCGCCACATCTTCAGCGCGATGAGAAGACGGCTGCCCGGCTGAAACTTTGTCCCATAGGCAAGCCCGACCGCGATACCCGAAATGAGCACGAAAGCCTCCGCAGCATCCGAGAAGCCCAGATTCTTGTGGGTCAGATGCTCGTAGATCGTACCAGGAACGTGGTTGACGAAGATCGTCAGAAGCGCCAGCGCCCTGAATACGTCGATGCGGGTGTCCCGCTTATAATGAGCCTGCATGATCATCTCTATAAAAGTCTTGGAAGAAGCTCGGGTTCCATAGCCACTCTGGCCAACTTCAGATTGAACCCGCAGCCATATTAAAGATTCATATACCGAATCTGGCGAAGTCGTTGAAAGCTATATCGTCCTGAAAACAGGCCTAATTCAGCATGGAAATGATCAACTTTCGTTCCATCTCAAAACAAACTGGCACCTCAAAACAAACTGGCAACCCCGTCATAGATCAGCTTGAGCCCGGTCAGGAAGACCATGGCATACATGAAGGGGTAGAAAACCTCCGGTTTCATCCTGCGCACGATCCATGCTCCGGCGAAGGGCGAGGCGAGAGCCAGCGGCGCGAGAGCGGCGGAGGCCGACAGGTTGGTCGCATCGAACTGGCCGAGAGCGAAATAGGGAATGACCTTCACGGCATTAATGATGGCAAAGAAGATGACGCTGGTGCCATTGTAGATTTTCGGATCCTGCCTGAGCGGCAGGGCATAGATCTGATAGGGCGGCCCGCCCGCATGGGCGACAAAACTCGTGAACCCGGCCACCATCGACCAACCCGTCGCCGCGACGAAATTATGTGGCCGCGCCGTCGCTCGTCCGGCTGCGCCGGCAAGCACATAACGCAGCACGAACAGCACCGCGACCGCGCCGACGATCAGCCGCACCATGCCGTCGGTGACGACCGCCGCCATTACCCATGCGATGGCGATGCCGATCAGCGCGCCCGGCAGCATATATCGAAGCGTCTTCATATCGCGATAGCCGCGCCAGGTCCAAAGGCTCGCCACATCCATCACCAGAAGGATCGGCAACATGATCGCCGCCGCCTGCACCGGTGCCATCACCAGTGTCATCAGCGGCACGCCAAGCTGCCCCATGGCGCCCCCGAGCCCTCCCTTTGAAAGGCCAACGAGAATCACCGCCGGAACGGCGGTCGCATAGAACCAGGGATTGGCGAGAAGGTCATACATTGGGAAGGACTCTGCGGGAACAACGGTTCATAGCCCCCCGCCGCACCGATGGCGAGATGTGATTTCGCCCAATGCACCTCTTAAGCACATAGTGTGAAGAGGACTGTTCAACGGGCAAACCATGCTCTATGCCCGAATTCGATCACTTTCTTCCGTTTTAGGCTTCACCCATGAATGCATCCAACCACGCCGACCGCTGCCGTATCGTTCTCATCGCTCCGCCGCTCGGCGATGGCGATGCGCTTGTCGCCCTTCTGCGCAAGGCGCTCTCCGGAGGCGATGCCGCAAGCGTGATCCTCGACTCCTCCGGCCTGGACGAAGCAACGTTCCAGGCTGCGGCACAAAAGGCCGTTCCCGTCATCCAGGATGCGGGCGTGGCAGCGCTGATCCTCAATGACACGCGCGCCGCTGGCCGCGTCGGAGCCGACGGCGTACATGTCGAGGGCAAGCTCGCCGATCTCGCGGAAATCATCGAACGCCATTCCCCCAAACTGATGGTCGGCATGGGCAATCTGCGCGACCGTCACGGCGCGCTGGAGATCGGCGAACTGCAGCCTGATTACGTCATGTTCGGTAAGGTCGGCGCCGACAAGAAGCCCGAGCCGCATTCGCGCAACATCAATCTTGCCGATTGGTGGGCCTCGATGGTTGATATTCCTTGCATCGTGCAAGCAGGAAACGCGCTGGCGAGCCTTGAGCAGGCCGCGGCCACCCGCGCGGAATTCATCGCCCTTGGTGCCGCCGTTTTCGAAAGTGCCGACCCGGCAGAGGCCATGCGGGAGGCAAATCGGCTGCTCGACGAAACCGCCCCACGTTTCGAGAATTGAATGATGAGACGACTGCCGACCATTGCTCTTGCGATTTCCGCCGCCATCCCGGGGGCTTTCGCACAGGCGGCGGCGCCTACGGATAAAGATGACAAGCCGGTCATGCTGCGCCAACCGGCCTCGACCGACACCTTGCCGTCGATTGATCCCAACCGCTTCGGCGACAAACCCGCGGATGAGGCCTTCGGCGCATTTCAGCGCGGGCTCTATTTGACGGCGCTCAATCTGGCGCTGCCGCGCGCCGAGAAGGGCGATGCCGCCGCGCAGGTGCTGGCCGCCGAGATCTATGCACGAGGACTGGGCGTGCCCATCAACCAGACAGAAGCCGCGCGCTGGTATGGCCGCGCCGCCGACCTGGGCGTGATCGAAGCGCAATTCCGCTATGGCGCCATGCTGCTCCAGGGTAAATATGTGCCTCGCGACAAGGCCAAGGCCGAAAAGCTGATGAAAGCCGCCGCAGAAGCAGGCAATCGCATGGCGCAGTTTAATTACGGCCAGTTGATGATGGTCAATCACCCCGGCGAGGCAGGACTCGACGAGGCGTTTCCCTGGTTTTTGAAAGCGGCTCAGGCAAAGCTCGCCGATGGTGAATATGCCGTCAGCCAGATCTATGCCAATGGTACCCTGAAAATCCCCCGCGACGACAAGAAGGCAAGGGAATTCCTCGAACGCGCGGCAAAGCAGAACTATGACACGGCCCAACTCGATCTTGCCACCTGGTATATCGAGGGGCGTGGTGGCCCGCGCGATTATAAGGCCGGCTTCCGCTGGATGCACCGCGCCGCCATGACCGGAAATGTGGCGGCTCAGGCCCGACTTGCCAGGCTCTACCGCGACGGCATAGGCACCGAAGGCGATTTCATCGAAGCGGCCGCATGGTATATCATTGCAAGGCGCGCCGGGCTTGCCGCCTACGATCTGGATTCCTTCATGGACGGCCTCGCCGAGGATCAGATCAAACAGGCTATGACCCGGGCCAATAACCTCCGCTAGGGCAAGCCCAGAACATACACAGCGGTTTTTCCGTCCATATCTGTGTAATAGAAAGAGTTGGAGCAGTCCCCCAGATCTTGTCTAACAGGCGTCGCTTCGAGACCATATTGCGGTTGCATCAGGTCAATTTGCCCCTATCTCTTGCGTAAATCCTCGTTTTATGGTCTTGGGAACCCGATTGCTGCGGCTCATGCCGTCTTCGGCACCACCGCGCCCTTTTTCAGATCAGATCCGGAATAACCCCATGAAGATCAATGGTAACGAAATCCGCCCCGGTAATGTCATCGAGCACAATGGCGGTCTTTGGGCCGCGGTGAAGACCAACGCGGTGAAGCCCGGCAAGGGCGGCGCGTATAATCAGGTCGAGTTGAAGAACCTCATCGACGGCACCAAGCTCAATGAACGCTTCCGCGCTGCCGAGACGGTTGAGAAGGTTCGCCTCGAGCAAAAGGACTTCACCTTTCTCTACGAGCAGGGCGAAGCACTGATCTTCATGGATTCAGAAACCTATGAGCAGTTGGAGCTCCAGAAGGAATTCGTCGGCGACCGCGCCGCGTTCCTGCAGGACAACATGCTCGTGACGGTCGAACTCTACGAGGAAAAGCCCATCGGTATTTCATTGCCCGACTATGTGACGCTGACGATCACCGAGGCTGATCCGGTCGTCAAGGGCCAGACGGCGGCTTCCTCCTACAAGCCCGCCATCCTTGAAAACGGCATCCGCATTCTCGTTCCTCCCTTCATCGGATCGGGCGAGCGCGTGATCGTCGATACGAATGAACTGACCTATGTTCGCCGCGCCGACTAAGCGTGACCCCGAAAAGTTGCAGACTTTTTGGATGAGATCGTGCGGCAAAACAAAATAATATAAAGGACTGAAGCGTAATGGCGCGTTCGGCGATACTCAATGTCATGGTCCAGGCCGCGATGAAGGCCGGGCGTTCGCTCGCGCGCGATTTCGGCGAGGTTCAGAACCTTCAGGTCTCCTTGAAAGGGCCCGGTGATTATGTCACTCAGGCCGACAAGCGCGCCGAAGATATTGTTCATACGGAACTGAGCCGGGCACGCCCCGACTACGGCTTCCTGATGGAGGAAGCAGGGATCATCGAAGGCCGTGACGGTCAGCACCGCTGGCTGGTCGATCCGCTCGACGGCACGACCAACTTCCTGCACGGCATTCCCATCTTTGCCGTCTCCATCGCACTGGAGCGCCAGGGCCAGATCGTCGCCGGCGTCATCTACAACCCCGCCATGGACGAGCTTTACACCGCCGAACGCGGTGGCGGCGCCTTCCTAAACGACCGTCGGCTGCGCGTTGCTGCCCGCAGCAAGCTGCCGGACGCGATCATCGGCACTGGCGTGCCGCATCTCGGCCGCGGTCACCATGGCAATTATCTGCTCGAACTGCGCAATGTCATGGGCGAGACGGCGGGTATCCGCCGCCTCGGCGCCGCCGCGCTCGATCTGGCTTATGTCGCCGCCGGACGTTTTGACGGCTTCTGGGAAGAGGCGCTCCATCCCTGGGATATGGGCGCGGGCATCATCCTCATCCGCGAGGCGGGCGGCTTTCTCTCCGACAAGAACGGCGGCCAGGAGATGTTCGACACCAAATCCATCGTTGCCGGAAATGAGTCCATTCATTCGGCCCTGCTAAAAATCCTGAAGAAACCCATCAAGCCCGCATAAGACGCTCCGCAAGAGCGCCAGCCGAAGATATACAGACGATCGGGGAAAAGCCTCCGTTTCGTCCTTTCATTTTCGCCGCAATTTCGGTTAGGCTCCGCATCCAGTGGGGTTGTCCCATGGCATTGCCTGATGAACAGGCGGGCGGGATTTAGCCGGGAGTGGGAATTTATGGCGAGATCGAAAGTATCGAGGACGGATCTGGACATCGGCGACGATTTCGATCCCTACAGGCTTTCAAGCCCTCGCATCGTCGTCCTGTCGATGGTGATCTTCCTGATCATCGTGGCCTTTCTCGTAGCCATTCTTTTTCGCCAGGTACAGGTCTTTTTCTTCACCAATCCCGGGTTGAACGGGCTCATCCTCGGCGTCCTCACAGTCGGCATTCTGCTGGCTTTCGGCCAGGTGCTGCGGCTTTTTCCGGAAATACGCTGGGTCAATTCGTTTCGCGGCGGCTTAGGGGAGAAAAGCAGTCGGCAACCGGTCCTGCTGGCGCCCATGCGCGCGCTGATCGGCCGGCGCCAGTCCATGGCGCTCTCCACGACGTCGATGCGCTCGATTCTCGATTCCATCGCCACCCGCCTCGATGAAAGCCGCGACATATCGCGCTATCTGATCGGGCTTTTGGTCTTTCTCGGCCTGCTCGGCACCTTCTGGGGCCTCCTCGAAACCATCGGCTCGATCAGCCAGACCATCCAGTCTCTCGATCCAAAGGGGGGAGACGCCAACGATATGCTCGATACATTGAAGACGGGGCTGCAAGCGCCGTTGAACGGTATGGGCACGGCGTTTTCCTCATCGCTTTTCGGCCTTTCCGGATCACTCATTCTCGGTTTTCTTGACCTGCAGGCGGGCCGTGCCCAGAACCGCTTCTATACGGAGCTGGAAAACTGGCTCTCCTCGGTCACCGATCTAGGCTCCGACCTGATCTCTCCGGAAGCCGCAGCCGGTTCGACGGAGGAAATCCGCATTCTTGCTGAACGCCTGCAGTCCATGCAGGACGCCGGCGCTCCCGGCCAGCGCACCACCGCGGCCTTGGCTAATCTCGCCGAGGGCATCCAGGGACTGGTGAAGAACATGCGCAACGAACAGCAATTGATGCGCGACTGGGTGGAAAAGCAGGCTGAGGAGCAAAAGGCGATCCGCACCACGCTCGACAAGCTCGGCAACGCCATCGCCAAGCAGCAACAGCATCGCGAGGTGAAATAAGCATGGCGCTCGCCCGCAGCCGTCGCCAGAACCGCACGATCGACTATTGGCCGGGCTTCGTCGATGCGCTGTCGACGCTGCTGCTGGCCATCATGTTCCTGCTGTCGGTCTTCGTCCTGGCGCAGTTTCTCCTGAGCCAGGAGGTGACCAGCAAGGATACGGTGCTGAACCGGCTCAACAGCCAGATCAACGAATTGACACAGCTCCTCTCCCTGGAGCGTAGCAACAAGCAGGACCTGCAGGATTCCGTCGCCGACCTACAGGCTTCGCTGGCGCAGGCGGAGAGCGAGCGCTCGCGCCTCCAGACACTTCTGAGCGCGGGAGCCGGCGCAGGAGCCGCAGCCGCTGGCCGCATCGGCGAGCTTTCGAGCAATCTTGAAGCGGAGAAACAGGTCAGCGCCCGGGCGCTGTCGCAGGTCGAACTGCTCAACCAGCAGATCAGCGCGTTGCGCCGCCAGATCGGAGCGCTCGAAGAAGCACTCAACGCCTCCGAAACGCGCGACCGCGAATCCAATACCAAGATCGCCGATCTTGGCAGGCGATTGAACGTGGCGCTCGCCCAGCGCGTCCAGGAACTCAACCGCTATCGCTCCGACTTCTTCGGGCGCCTGCGCGAGATCCTCTCCGACCGCGAGAACATCCGCATCGTCGGCGACCGCTTCGTCTTCCAGTCCGAGGTGCTGTTTCCCACCGGATCAGCGGATATCAACCCTGCCGGGCAGGATGAAATGAAGAAGCTCGCCGACGCCATCATCCAGCTGACCAGGGAAATTCCCGATGACATAAACTGGGTCCTGCGCGTCGATGGTCATACCGACAACGTCCCGCTCGCCGGCACGGGACGCTTCCGTGACAATTGGGAACTGTCGTCGGCGCGCGCCACCGCGGTGGTGAAATTCCTGATCGCCAACGGTGTTCCAGCCAATCGCCTGGTGGCCGCCGGCTTCGGCGAATATCAGCCCCTCGACCCGGCCGACACGCCCGAAGCCAGAAGCCGCAACCGCCGTATCGAGCTGAAGCTGACGGAGCGATAGAAGGTAACGCTCTTGGGGAAGAGCAGGAGAGGAGGGGGAATGAAAGCCGATGCGGATGTCATCATCGTCGGCGCCGGCCTGACAGGGCTCGTCGCCGCAGCGGAACTGGTGGCCGCTGGCAAACGCATCATCATCGTCGAGCAGGAGGGCGAAAACAGCATCGGCGGGCAGGCCTTCTGGTCGCTCGGCGGCCTTTTCCTGATCGATACGCCAGAGCAGCGACGCCTCGGCATCAAGGATAGTTTCCAGCTCGCCCGGCAGGACTGGTTCGGTTCCGCCGGCTTCGACCGACTTGAAGACCATTGGCCGAAGCAATGGGCAGAAGCCTATCTACAGTTTGCCGCGGGCGAAAAGCGCGCATGGCTTCATTCGTTAGGCATGCGCTGGTTCCCTGTCGTCGGCTGGGCCGAGCGCGGCGGCGGACTCGCCACCGGACACGGCAATTCCGTGCCGCGCTTCCATATCACCTGGGGCACCGGCCCCGGCGTTCTCGCACCCTTCGAACGTCTCGTGCTTGAGGCCGTCGCCAAGGGCCGCGTCACCCTCAAGTTCCGCCACCGCGTCAGCACGATTCTCAAGACGAACGGTATCGTCACCGGCGTCGCGGGTGAAATCCTCGAGTCCTCCGCCGTCGCTCGCGGAGAAAAATCGAGCCGCAAGATCGCAGGCGGGTTCGAATTGTCGGCAGGCGCGGTGATTGTCACCTCGGGCGGCATTGGCGGCAATTTCGATCTGGTACGCAGGAACTGGCCGCGCGACCGGCTGGGCGAGCCGCCTGCCCATATGATCGCCGGCGTTCCCGACCATGTCGATGGCCGGATGATCGGCATCACGGTGGCAGCGGGCGGCGCGACGATCAACACGGACCGCATGTGGCATTATACCGAGGGTCTGAAGAACTGGGCGCCAATCTGGACAAATCACGGCATCCGCATCCTGCCCGGCCCTTCTTCCCTCTGGTTCGACGCCACCGGCAACCGCCTGCCCGCCCCTTGCCTGCCGGGCTTCGACACGCTCGCCACCTTGAAGCATATTCTTTCCACCGGCCATGATTATTCCTGGTTCGTCCTGACCCAGAAGATCATCGAAAAGGAATTCGCCCTCTCCGGCTCGGAACAGAACCCGGACCTGACGGGTAAGGACTGGAGACTGCTCATCAGGAGCAGGCTCGCCAAGGGCGCACCGCCCCCGGTCGAGGCGTTCAAGCAGCATGGCGAGGATTTCATCGTGCGCAAGACCTTGGCCGAACTGGTCGAGGGGATGAACGCGCTGACCGGCGAAAAGCGGATCGACCTCGATCATCTGCGCACACAGATCGAAGCGCGGGACCGCGAGATCGGCAACAAATACTCCAAGGACGCGCAGGTGATCGCATTGCGCGGCACGCGCAACTATATCGGCGACAGGCTGGTTCGCACGGCAAAGCCGCATCGCGTCCTTGACCCCGAGGCAGGCCCCCTGATTGCCGTCCGCTTACATATATTGACGCGCAAGACCCTTGGCGGCCTGCACACCAACCTGCAATCCCAGGTGCTGGACAGTTCCGGCGAACCGGTGCCCGGCCTTTATGCGGCGGGTGAGGCCGCAGGCTTCGGTGGTGGCGGCTATCACGGCTATAATGCGCTGGAAGGCACATTCCTCGGCGGCTGCATCTTCTCAGGCCGCTCGGCAGGCCGCGCCGCGGCTGGGAATACATGAAACGAGTGAGTAGCGAGATAGAAGCTTCACTATTCACTCATTCTCATTCCGCAACCCCTTTGAACGCATCCGCCCCCGCCTGGAACTGCAGCTTGGCAAGGCGCGCATAGATCCCGCCTTGTGCGACGAGGCCTGCATGCGTGCCTTCCTCGACAATCCGCCCCTGATCCAGTACCAGGATGCGGTCGGCCTTGAGCACGGTCGCCAGCCTGTGCGCGACGACGAGCGTCGTGCGTCCTTGCATGAGATGTTCCAGCGCCTTCTGCACCAGCATCTCGCTTTCGGCATCAAGCGCCGAAGTCGCCTCATCCAGCAGCAGGATCGGCGCATCGCGCAATATGGCCCGGGCGATGGCGATGCGCTGGCGCTGGCCGCCGGAAAGCGTCACCCCACGCTCGCCGACTTCCGCGTGGTAGCCCTTGTCGAGCGCCAGGATGAAATCATGGGCTAGCGCGGCTTTCGCCGCCGCCTCAATTTCAGCCATGCCGGCGCCCGGCCTGCCGAAGCCGATATTGTCCCGGATGGACGCGGCGAAGATCGCGACATCCTGCGGGACGACAGCAATACGGCTTCGCACATCGAGCGGATCGGCTGTGCGCAGATCCACCCCATCGATGGTGATGCTGCCCGATTGCGGATCGTAATATCGCAGAATCAGCGAAAAGATGGTGCTCTTGCCGGCACCCGAAGGACCGACGATGGCGATGGTCTCGCCGGGCTTCGCCGCAAAGCTGATATCGTGGAGGGACGGCGCGTCAGGCCGCGCGGGATAGCTGAATCCCACATGATCGAAGGTAAGCGCGCCCCGCGCTGGCTCAGGCATGGCGACCGGATTGGCTGGAACGGTAATAGCTGGCTTCTCGTCCAAAAGTTCGCTCAGCCGTTCGGTAGCGCCAGCCGCCTGCGCCAGTTCGCCCCAAACCTCTGACAGCGCGCCCAAGGCACCCGCAGCAAACACCGCGTAAAGCAGGAACTGCCCCAGCGTGCCCGCCGACATCGTTCCGTTCAAGACGTCGCGCGAACCGAACCACAACACCGCCACGACGCTGGAAAACACCATGAAAATGGCGAAGGCCGTCAGGAACGAGCGCGCCAGGATCGAAGCACGTGCCGCCTGGAATGCGTGGTCCACTGCATCGGAAAAACGCTTCGTCACCAGCCCTTCATTGGTGAAGGCCTGAAGCGTGCGCACCGCCGAAATCTGCTCGCCCGCATAGGCCGTGGCATGGGCGAGCATATCCTGCGCAGCGCGCGAACGGCGGCGCACGGAACGCCCGAATGCGATCAGCGGCAGGACGACCAGCGGAATGGCCGCGATGACCAGCCCCGACAATTTCGGGCTGGTGACAACCATCATGGCGATCGCGCCAAAACCCAATATGAGATTGCGCAAAGCCGTCGATGCAGTCGCCCCCACGGCGGATTTGATCTGCGTGGTATCGGCCGCGAGCCTGGAGACGATCTCGCCTGACAATGTGCGATCGAAAAAGAGCGGCGACAATGTCGTCACATGGGAGAACACGTCACGGCGCAGATCTGCGACAACCCGCTCGCCAAGCGTGATGACGAAATAATAGCGTGCCGCCGAGGCGAAGGCGAGGATGGCGGCGAGCACCAGCAGCATGCCGAAGTAATTGTTGATGAAATGGCTGTTCGCGGTCGAAAACCCGTGGTCCATCATGCGGCGCACCGCGATGGGCAGTGTCAGCGTGGTCGCGGCGGCAAGCACCAGCGCGACGACTGCGCCGGCAACCAGACCTTTGTAACGGCCAAGATATGGCGCCATGCGTCGCAATGGAGTTATCGATGGGCGATTGCCAACCTTATTCCGGCCAGTGTCTCGTGAATCCGTATTTTGCGATAATGTCTCGGCCATCGTTTCTGGGAATGCCCTTGTTATTGCCGTTTGGCTGATGTATAGGCTCGCCAACGCTTTTGGAAGCCGTAGCCTTTGGTCTGCGGCTTCATGTTTGCCAGTGGGCGGAAGTGCCGCAGTTTCGATGCGCGTCGGACGTGGTTCTCGCCAGAATCCTTCAGGAATGTGACCGATGAAAGCCAATATCCATCCCGATTACCACACCATCACCGTCGTGATGACCGATGGCACCCAGTATACGACCCGTTCGACCTGGGGCAAAGAAGGCGACACGATGAACCTCGACATCGACCCGACCACCCATCCGGCCTGGACCGGTGGTTCGCAGCATCTCGTTGATCGCGGTGGTCGCGTCTCCAAGTTCAAGAACCGCTTCGGCAATCTCGGCATCTAAGCCGGATTTCAGCGACGAATATCGAAAACCCTGCTTCGGCGGGGTTTTTTGTTGCGATTGCACAAAAGAAAATCCCCGGAAACCGCAGGCTCCGGGGATTTTCCATTCGAAATGATATCTGACCGACTTACGCCGCGCTCAATTTTTCCATCACTTCGTCGCTGACTTCGAAGTTTGTATAGACGTTCTGCACGTCGTCATCGTCTTCGAGCACATTGAGAAGCTTGAGAAGAGAGCGGGCCTTGTCCTCGTCCAGTTCCGTGTTGGTCTGCGGTTTCCAGATCGTCTTGATCGATTCAGCCTCGCCCAGCGCCGCTTCGAGCGCTTTCGATACCTCGCCGATATTCTCGAAGGCGCAGATGATCACATGTCCGTCTTCATCCGACTGCACATCGTCGGCGCCGGCTTCGATGGCCGCTTCCATCACCTTGTCGGCATCGCCAACTTTGGCCTGATAGACGATCTCGCCCACCCGATCGAACATGAATGAAACCGAGCCTGTCTCGCCCATCGCGCCGCCGGCCTTGGTAAAGGCAGCGCGCACGTTGGAAGCGGTGCGGTTGCGATTGTCCGTCAGCGCCTCGACAATAACGGATACACCGCCGGGGCCGCGCCCCTCATAGCGCACCTCGTCATAATTCTCGGCATCGCCGCCCGCGGCCTTCTTGATGGCGCGTTCGATATTGTCCTTGGGCATGGACTGTGCCTTGGCGTTCTGGATCGCCAGACGCAGCCGCGGGTTCATCGCCGGGTCGGGCAAACCCTGCTTGGCGGCAACCGTGATCTCTCGGCCGAGCTTGGAAAAGATTTTCGACCGCACGGCATCTTGCCGGCCCTTGCGGTGCATGATGTTTTTAAACTGTGAATGGCCAGCCATGGCACCCCTGTCAGGTTCGATTGGCAGCACGGATTTGCGCGGGAGGCGCGCCGTCTCGCGCCATTGTGCAAACCGTGCGGAATGGCGGCCTTATAAGGAAAACGGGCGCCCGCGTCCAGAGCAAGCGATCCGCAGCTCCGTGAACGCCGGAAAAAAATACGGCGGGTCAGCCAACTGTGACTTGCGCAGGAACCGGTCCTGACCCTACGCTCCCACCGCTGCAGAATGCCGCCGCATCCATATCGGCTCCCCGCTTGATGGAGTGACCGCAATGCTGAATGCCCTGAATACCTTGAATGTCGTTCTGGTGCAGCTCCTGGAAAAATGGAGACCGGCTCTATTGGCCATGGCGCTCGTCACCTCGCCAGGCGCCCAGGCCCAGTCCCTTGAGACGGAGAGCGATCGGGCGCCAAGCCAGTGCCTCGCCATGGCGCAGTCGCTGCCCGGCGCCGTCTATGCCCGTTTCGATCCTCCGGTCGCTGCGGCAAGACCCCTCAAGGCTGCGGCACAAGCCGGCGTGGTTCGCATCACCTATGTCACCCATTCCACCTATCTGATCGAGACGCCTGAAGGGGTGAGGATCGCCACCGACTATGCGGGCTGGGCAGGCGAAGGCCCTGCGCCTGATGTAGTAACCATGAACAAGGCCCATTCCTCGCATAATACGAGCCACCCCGATCCGGCCATCAAACATGTGTTGCGCGGCTGGAACCCTGAGGGCGGCCCGGCCAGACATGCCCTGACCGTCGGGGATGCCTATATCCGCAACGTCACGACCGACATCCGCTCCGGCGCCGGCATGGAGAAGGACGGCAACTCCATCTTCATTTTCGAGACGGCCAATCTCTGCATCGGACATCTCGGCCATCTCCATCATCTGCTGACGCCGCAGCATTTTGCCGCGATCGGGCGCCTGGATATCGTCATGGTGCCGGTCGATGGCGGCCTAACGATGAGCCAGGAGCGCATGAGCGAGGTGATGAAGCGGCTGCAGGCCTCCATCGTTCTCCCCATGCACCGCTTCGCCATGCCGATGGACGGCTTCATCGCGCTGATGGGCGAGAACTTCACCGCCGATTACCGCGACGGCAATACGCTGGAGATATCGCTGTCCACCTTGCCGCGCCGGCCAACCGTCGTCGTGCTGGAAGGGACGTGACCCGAGTTTCCTGTGTTCAAGCCAGGCTATGCCTCGACATCACGGGCCTCGTAAATTATCTATAATTAATGGCCAAACAAAAAGACGACACCATCGCAATTCGGATCAGCCGCATTCTGGCGGAGCGGATCATATCCGGAGAAATCGATCCGGGCACCAAGCTGCGGCAGGATCATATAGCCGAGGAGTTCGCCACCAGCCATGTGCCGGTGCGCGAAGCCTTCCGCCGTCTCGAAGCCCAGGGGCTCGCGGTCAGCGAACCACGCCGCGGCGTGCGCGTCGCCTCTTTCGATCTCGGCGAAATCAAGGAAATCGCCGAAATGCGCGCGGCACTGGAGGTTCTGGCCCTACGCCATGCCGCGCCGCATCTCACCAGGTCCATTCTCGATCAAGCAGAGGAAGCAACGAAGGCGGGCGACAAGTCCGGAGATGTTCGCTCCTGGGAGGCGGCCAACCGCCGCTTTCATCGTCTGATCATCACACCATGCGCCATGCCGCGCCTGCTCGCCGCCATCGATGATCTTCACGCCGCCAGCGCCCGCTTCCTGTTCAGCACATGGCGTTCGGAATGGGAGACGAGAACCGACCATGACCATCGCGCCATTCTCGCGGCACTGCGCCAGGGGGATATAGACGAGGCCGCCACCATTCTCGCCCGCCATGTGCAATGGGTCGGCCAGAAGCCGGTCAGGACGGCGTCTGGCGCTGTGCGCGACAGTTTCGCCATCGTCGGCTGACATCTTTTCCAGGCCTGCTCCAACCGGGTGAAAGTGGCGCTTGGAATAGCTCCACTTGTCTTTTGTCGCGGGATGTGGATTCCTCAATAGATTGAATCAGAATTTATCTATAATTTTCGATCCCAAGGAGAACCTCATGTCCGATATGACCGCCCAGACGCTTCAAGCCTCGTTCAGCCCGCTGCGCCTCGACAGCCGTTCCGCCGCAGTTCAGATCGGCGCAGTCGCCTGCGGCACACTGATTCTGGCGCTGACCTCACAGATCGAGGTGCCGATGATCCCCGTACCGATCACGCTGCAGACCCTCGTCGTCCCGCTGATAGGCGCGCTCTATGGCTGGCGGCTCGGCGCGCTTACCGTTCTGGCTTGGCTGATCGAAGGCGCAATGGGCCTGCCGGTTCTGGCTGGCGGCGTCGGTGGCCTCAGCTGGTTCGCCGGGCCCACCGCTGGCTACCTCTTCTCCTTCCCCATCATCGCCGCACTGACCGGCTGGCTTGCCGAACGCGGCTGGAACGGGCGCAATGCGCTTCTCGCCTTCGCCTCTTTCCTCCTCGCCAATGCTTTATGCTTGGTTCTGGGCGCCATTTGGCTTTCCTCGCTGATCGGCATCGAAAAAGCCGTCGCCTTCGGCGTCACGCCATTCCTCATCGGCGCGCTGATCAAATCGGCGCTGGGCGCGGCGATCCTCAAGGCCTCGGTCCGCGCGTAGGCGTCAACCGTGACGATCCGCCTGCGCGCGCACCATCTTCTCTGCATGCTGACCTATGTCGGCAAAGGCTACAGCCCCGCTTTCACAGCCAATTACGATGTCATAGCGGGGCGGCTTTCCGCGGGAGAGGATATTCTGCTGGTGGCGGGTCCAGATGATATCTGCGCCCCACTGCTCGGCGACGAGGATTGCCACTGCCATCGCCCAAGCGTCATCGAACGCGACGTCGAGGCAACGAAGGCGCTATCAAGCCTCCTCGCCCGGACCTTCGGCACCGGCAGCCGGATCGTGCTCGACGAGAAAATGCTCGCTACGATGCGCAGCGCTTTTGCAACAGGGAAAACCCGGCAGGCCTGCCGGGAATGCGAATGGTCTGAACTCTGCAGGCAAGTGGCGGATGGCGGATTTGCAGGAGCAAAAATCGCCATCCGGTGATTTGAGCAAGTTCAGGAAATGTGAAGCGGTTTTCCGCCCGGACTTGCGTAACGCTTTACGCCTTCGGCGCGCTTTTCCTTTTCTTTCGCGCCAGCATGTTCAACCCTTCGACCAGGGCGGAGAAGCCCATCGCCGCGTAGATGTAGCCCTTGGGGACGTGATAGCCGAAGCCGTCTGCGATCAGCGTCATGCCGATCATCAAGAGGAAGCCTAGCGCCAGCATGACGATGGTCGGATTGTCGGAGAGGAACCGCGAAAGAGGATTGGCGGCAACCAGCATGACGGTGACGGCGGCGAGCACCGCGATCACCATGATGGCGATCTCGTCGGTCATGCCAACCGCCGTGATGATCGAATCGATGGAGAAGACGAGGTCGAGCAGCAGGATCTGCCCGATTGCCGCACCCATCGTCAGCTGCACCACACCGCCGACCATGCTGTCCTTGTGATCTTCGTGATCAACCGAATGGTGAATTTCCTTTGTCGCCTTCCAGACCAGGAACAGCCCGCCCGCAATCAGGATCAAATCGCGCCAGGAGAAGCCATGGCCGAACAATTCGAAGATCGGCGCGGTCAGTTGGACGATGATCGATATGGTGAAGAGCAGCGCCAATCGCAGGAAGAGCGCAGCGCCGATGCCGAGCCGGCGAGCGCGTACCTGCTGCTCCGGCGGCAGCTTGTTCGTGAGGATCGAAATGAAGATCAGATTATCGATGCCGAGCACGATTTCCATGACGACGAGTGTAGCCAGCGCCGCCCATCCCGCAGGACTGGAAAGAAATGCCAAATGTTCCGCAATGAAATCCATATTTCGATGTCCCCTCTAGAAAAATGCGTCAATGACCGCGTAGGTGGCCGAGCACGTTAGGTAGGAACCACCCTCTCCGCCGTCAATCCGCTGCCGCAGAGATTAGGACCAGAAATCCGGAATGCTCTCCTGGAGCCTCGGGCCAATGCGCAAGGGAGCGATCTTTTCCGCAAGTCCGGTGCGGTCGGATATTTCCACGCAAACCCCGGAAAGCGTCGCGGGCCCGCCCGCCGCCTCGAAACGCCCTTTCGGCACCTTGGACAAAAACCGGTTGAGCGGCTCTTCCTTGTCCATCCCAAGCGACGAATCGTAGTCTCCACACATGCCGGCATCGGACATGTAGCCGGTTCCGCCATTGAGGATCTGCCAGTCGGCGGTCGGCACATGGGTATGCGTGCCGACGACCAGGCTGGCGCGGCTGTCGACGTAATGTCCGAAACACTGCTTTTCGCTGGTCGCCTCGGCATGAAAATCGAAAATCACCGCATCGGCCTGCTCGCCCAGCGGGCACGCATCGAGGATTTCCGCCGCCACCTGGAAAGGATCGTCGAGATCGGGATGCATGAACACGCGGCCCATGATGTTGGAGACGAGCACGCGCGCGCCATTGCGGGCGAGATAGACACCGACGCCCTTGCCGGCGGTGCCTTTGGGGAAATTGGCGGGACGCAGGAAGCGCTCCTCGCGGCGGGCGAATTCAAGTGCCTCGCGCTGATCCCACACATGGTTTCCCGTGGTCACGACATCGGCGCCGGCACGTAGCGTCTGGTTGAAAATCTCCTCGGTAATGCCGAACCCGCCTGCCGCATTCTCGCCGTTGACCACGACAAAATCCAGCTTGAGGTCGGCAATGAGCCCCGGCAGCTTTTCATACACTGCCGTGCGCCCCGACCGGCCCACCATATCGCCCAGAAAAAGAAATCTCATCGCCTGCCTTTATCAGGCAGGCAGGACGCCGCGCAAGCCGCTCTCGGTGAGGATTTGTGCAAGCCGCAGATCATGCGGCTCATCGGGCACCTCAGCCACTTCCTGGCAGTCGAAGGCGAGGCCGATCAGCAGCGGATGGCGGCCCTTCTCGGCAAGGCGCGCCAGCGCACGGTCGTAGTGACCCGCGCCATAACCGAGCCGCCCACCGCGAACATCAAAGGCAGCGAGCGGCACCAGCATCAATTCAGGATCGAGCAACCGCGCCTCCGGGCTGGGTCCGATCGTACCAAAACCAGTGTCGACCATCGCTGTCTCGTCCAGATACTCACGGAAAATGATGGTTTCGCGATTCTGCACGACCGGCAGGCAAAGCCTGGCGCCGCGCTTACGCAGTACAGAGAGGAGTGGACGTGGGTCGATCTCGGAGCGGATCGGCCAGAAACCGGAGACAACGGCACCGGGTTCGAACGCAACGCCCCTTCCATGCCTTGCGACCTCCAACGAAGCATCGGCGCGGTAGCCGGCATCGAGCGCATCGCGCCGGGCAAGCGCTTCCCGCCGCAGCGCCTTTTTCAGTTCCTTACGATCCGGGACGGTCAGTTCCACCGGCTGCTCCATAAATGCACGACCGGAAACAACCGCAACTGGGCGTCAAGGTCAAGGTAATTGGGAGGCAGAACAAAACCGGAGGGCGGCAATGGAAAGGTGGCGACCACAACAACCGATGGAGAGATTGATCCCGGGAACCTACAAAGTAGGTGGGCGCCGTATGAAAAAGCCCACAGGCCTTTCCAGGGACAGCTCCCTTGAGATCAATTAAGGCCCCGGGGAAGTGTTACTCCTGTCGTGAAGTGCAGTACGCCAAGGACCAATATAAGCCTCCATGCCCCCATGCGCCAGTGGGTCAAGCTGCTTGTTGATGCTTTTCAGTAAAAATCACGACACCGGAGCGGTCACGACGCCCGCCCGCGGTTGGCACGCGTCACGCGACGCCGGGCTTCACTGCTATCTTGGTCGCAAGCATCTCGATGCGCTGCGCCACGTCCGAGAGCGTCCCGGTCAGCGCCGCATCGTTCTTGTCTGCCCTGCTCAAGGCTTCGTCGCGCGACCGCCGCAGGGTTTCCGCCTCGTTTTCCAGCCCCTTCAGGCGTTTCTGCAATTCGACCAGTTCGTCCATGACCATGATGCCGGCCATGACGGTCAGACGCTGGTCGCCAATTTCGCCGAAGGAGGATTTCAGATGGGTAACGTAGCGATCGAAGCGTTCGGCGAGCCCGGTCAGGTGCTGCTCCTGCCCTTCGTCGCAGGCCATGCGGTAGGCTTTGCCATCGATTGTAACCGTCACCGTCGCCATGTGATCTCCCTTACGGTTACCTGTCCAGCACTGCGCGGATCGTTTCCATCGCTGTGACAAGACGCCGCGACACTTCGCGGTTCGCAGATTCGAGACGTTCGGCACGGGATTCCGATATGTCCAACTCCTGTGCCAATCGGCTGCGATCGGTGTTCATGCGTTGCACTTCCTCCTCGGCTTCAGCAAAATCGCCCTCTTTTTCAAGCCTGAGATCAACCGCCTCCTCAAGCGCATCTAGTGCTCGCTCCAGCCTGTCCATGACTTGTTTGAGGGTCGTGTCCGGTGCCATCCCTGGTTATCCCTTGACCGTTCATTGCAAATTCAAATGTGACGAATCGCATTGCAACAAACGGTATTTCGTTTGAATATTAGAAGCCGCTCTGATTGCATGCAAGAAATCAAGGCAGTCATGAAAAAGTCATACACCGGTTATCGGCGCCATTATGTCCATTTGCTGGCAATGCACAAGTTCCCCGCCGGGCTTGGTTAACGCGCCGGGAGCCAACCAGATCACCTAATCATGAGGCATGGTTTTATTGACTCCACCTCTGCACCTGCTATGTGTCGCCTGCTTTTCCAGCATCGCCGGAACCGGCGCGCGCAAGCCCCTTTCGAAAGACGGCCGAGATCATGACCAATTCCGAAAAACTCAACAAAATGGCAAATGCGATCCGTTTCCTGTCGATGGATGCGGTTGAGAAGGCTAATTCGGGCCACCCAGGCCTGCCGATGGGTGCGGCCGACATTGCCACGGTTCTCTACACGCGGTTTCTCAAGCATGATCCGAAGAACCCGCATTGGCCCGACCGCGACCGTTTCGTGCTGTCCGCCGGCCATGGCTCGATGCTGCTCTATTCCGTGCTCTATCTCTCCGGCTACGAAGACATCACGATCGAGGAGATCAAGAATTTCCGCCAGCTCGGCTCGAAGACCGCGGGACATCCCGAATATGGCCATGCGGCGGGGATCGAGACGACGACCGGCCCGCTCGGCCAGGGCCTTGGCAACAGTGTCGGCATGGCGCTCGGCGAACGCATCCTCAATGCGAAGTTCGGCGACGACCTCGTCAACCACTACACTTATGTGCTCGCCGGCGACGGCTGCCTGATGGAAGGCCTCAGCCAGGAAGCCATCGCGCTTGCCGGCCACCTGAAGCTCAACAAGCTCATCGTCTTCTGGGACAACAACAACATCACCATCGATGGCGCTGTCTCGCTTTCCGACAATACCGATCAACCGGCGCGTTTCGCCGCCTCCGGCTGGAACACGTTGAGCGTCGACGGCCACGATCAGGAAGCCATCGCCCAGGCGATCGAGCAGGCCCGCGCCTCCGATAAGCCGACGATGATCGCCTGCAAGACGACCATCGGCTTCGGTGCGCCTGGCAAGGCCGGGACCAACAAGGTTCACGGCTCGCCGCTCGGCGCCGAAGAGATCGCCGCTACGCGCAAGGCGCTTGGCTGGGAAGACGCGCCTTTCGTCGTTCCCGCCGACATTCTCGATGCCTGGCGCGTCGCCGGCCTGAATGCCGCCCGCAAGCGCCAGGATTGGGAAAAGCGCCTGGCTGTCACTGATGCCGATACCCGCGCCGAATTCGAGCGCCGCATCCGTGGCGACCTGCCCGGCGGCTTCGAGCAAGCGATCGCAGATTACAAGAAGAAGCTTTCGGCGGAAAAGCCGAAGGTCGCCACCCGCAAGGCGTCCGAAATGGCGCTCGAGATCATCAATGGCGTGGTGCCGGAAACCATTGGCGGCTCCGCTGATCTCACCGGCTCCAACAACACAAAGACCAGCCAGACCAAGCCGATCACGCCGGACAATTACGGCGAACGCTATGTTCATTACGGCATCCGTGAGCACGGCATGGCGGCGGCGATGAACGGCCTGACCCTGCATGGCGGCATCATCCCCTATTCCGGCACGTTCCTCACCTTCTCCGATTACTGCCGTCCGGCAATGCGCCTGTCGTCGCTGATGGGCATCCGCGTTGTCTATGTGATGACCCATGATTCCATCGGCCTCGGCGAAGATGGCCCGACGCACCAGCCGGTCGAACAGCTTGCCGCGCTGCGGGCGATCCCCAACCATCTGGTATTCCGTCCCGCCGACGTGGTGGAAACCGCTGAATGCTGGGAACTGGCGTTGAAATCGACGAAGACGCCTTCCACTATCGCGCTCACCCGGCAGAACCTGCCGACGGTCCGCACCGACCACATCGAGGAAAACCTCTGCGCTTACGGCGCCTATGAGTTGGCGACCGCCACCGATGACGCCAAGGTGACGATCTTCGCCACGGGGTCCGAGGTAGAGATCGCGCTCAATGCTCGCGCTGCGCTTGAGAAGAAGGGCATTGCGGCCCGCGTTGTCTCCGTCCCCTGCTTCGAACTCTTTGAACAGCAGTCTCCGGCCTATCAGCAGGCGCTTATCGGCAACGCGCCGGTCAAGATTGCGGTCGAGGCGGCGATTTCGCTCGGCTGGGAACGCTTCATCGGCGAAGACGGCGTCTTCATCGGCATGAAGGGCTTCGGCGCCAGCGGTCGCATCGAAGATCTCTACAAATTTTTCGGTATTACCGCGGAGGCCGTCGTCGAGGCCGCGGAAGCCAAATTGCAGAAATCCGCCTGAGCGGGCTCATCAGGGCATCACCACACCCAGCAGGGAGAGAATAGAAAATGGCAGTTCGTGTCGCAATTAACGGATTTGGCCGTATCGGCCGCAATATCCTTCGCGCCATTGTCGAATCCGGCCGCACCGACATCGAAGTCGTGGCGATCAATGATCTCGGTCCGGTCGAAACCAATGCCCATCTGCTGCGTTACGATTCGGTCCACGGCCGCTTCCCGGCCACGGTCAAGGTCGACGGTGACACGATTACCATCGATGGCCGCAAGCCCATCAAGGTGACTGCGATCAAGGATCCGGCGATGCTCCCCCACAAGGAGCTCGGCGTCGATATCGCGCTGGAGTGCACCGGCTTCTTCACCACGCGTGACAAGGCTGCCGCGCATCTGACCGCCGGCGCCAAGCGCGTGATCATCTCCGCCCCCGCCGAAGGGGCTGACTTGACCGTCGTCTACGGCGTAAACCACGACAAGCTGACCAAGGATGATCTGGTCATCTCCAACGCATCCTGCACGACGAACTGCCTGGTTCCGGTCGTCAAGGTGCTCAACGACGCCGTAGGCATCGACCACGGTTTCATGACCACGATCCACTCCTACACGAACGACCAGCCCTCGCTGGACCAGATGCACAAGGATCTCTACCGCGCCCGCGCCGCGGCGCTCTCGATGATCCCGACCTCGACGGGTGCGGCCAAGGCCGTAGGCCTCGTCCTGCCCGAACTCAAGGGTAAGCTCGACGGCACATCAATCCGCGTCCCGACCCCGAACGTCTCGGTGGTGGATTTCAAGTTCGTCGCCAAGCGCGCCACGACGGTTCAGGAAATCAATGACGTCATCAAGGCTGCCGCGACCAGTGGTCCGCTGAAGGGCGTCCTCGCCTATACCGAGGAGCCGCTGGTTTCGCGCGACTTCAACCATGACCCGCATTCCTCGATCTTCGCGATCGACCAGACCAAGGTCATGGAAGGCAACTTCGTGCGCATCCTCACCTGGTATGACAATGAATGGGGTTTCTCCAACCGCATGGCCGACACGGCCGTCGCTTTCGCGAAGGTGATGTAAACTGATGTTTCGAGCATTTGCAGCCAGGTGGAATCACTTGGCGTCGCAGAAATGCGGTGCAAAATGAATCCCCTCTCCCGCAGAACGGTGCGCTGGCGCTCGGTCGAGGGAGAGGGTCTCGAACATCTCGTGATCGGACCGCATGACGGTGGCGTTCGCGCCGACAGCGTTGTCATCGGCGAGCGCGGCGGTATTCCCTATGGCGTTCGCTACCGTATCGATTGCGATGCGCGCTGGCATATCAGCGGTTTTTCCGTTGAGACGACGGCGGGAGAGCGCCTGGCGCTTCTTTCCGATGGCAGGGGCCATTGGCGCAACGAAGCAGGCGATGCCTTGCCGCAATTCGACAACTGTATCGATATCGACCTTGCGGGAACGCCCTTCACCAATACAATACCGATCAGACGTCTCGGCCTGACACCGCAATCCGAAACGGCCAAGCTCACCATGCTCTATGTGCCGTTCGATCGCTTCGAGCCGTTCCGCGACGGGCAGAACTATACCTGCCTGGAAGCCGGCCGGCTCTATCGCTACCAGGCCGAGGACCGCAGCTTCAGCGCCGATCTTCCTGTCGATGAAGACGGCCTCGTTATCGATTATCCAGGCCTGTTCGAAAGGCTGAAAGCGTGATTTGTTAGACCTCGGGCTTGCCCGGGACCCGTCCCGGCATCACGCGCCAACACCGACCGGAGAGAAGACCGATGAATTTCCGTACCCTCGATGAGGCCGATGTCAAATCCAAGCGTGTTCTTCTCCGCGTCGATCTGAATGTTCCCGTGGCCAATGGCGAGGTGACGGACGCGACCCGTATCGAGCGCGTGGTGGAAACCATCTCCGAACTCTCGGACAAGGGCGCGAAGACCATCCTGCTGGCGCATTTCGGCCGCCCCAAGGGCGCCCCCTCCGCTGAATTTTCACTGCATCAGGTGGTGAAGGCGCTGGAAAAGCAACTTCGCCATCCCGTACGATTCGCCGAGGACTGCATCGGCGGAAAGGCGGCGAGCGCGGTGGCCGCCATGAAGGACGGCGATATCCTGCTTCTGGAAAACACCCGTTTTCACGCGGGCGAGGAAAAGAACGCCCCCGATTTCGCCAAGGCGCTCGCTGCTAATGGCGATATCTATGTAAATGACGCCTTTTCGGCCGCCCACCGCGCCCATGCCTCGACGGAAGGCCTCGCCCACCTGCTTCCCTCCTATGCCGGCCGCGCCATGCAGGCCGAACTCGACGCGCTCGAGAAGGGCCTTGGCAACCCCGCACGCCCGGTGGTCGCGATCGTCGGCGGCGCGAAAGTTTCTTCCAAGATCGATCTCCTGATGAACCTGATCGAGAAGGTCGATGCCCTGGTCATCGGCGGCGGCATGGCCAACACATTCCTCGCCGCGCGCGGCATCGGCGTCGGCAAATCGCTTTGCGAGCACGACCTCGCCGACACGGCCCGTCAGATCATGGCCAAGGCTGAAAGCGCCAAATGTGCCATCATCCTGCCCGTCGATGCCATCGTCGCATGGCATTTCCAGGCCGACGCGCCCAACCATGCCTATGGGCTGGATGCAATCCCGGCCGACGGCATGATCCTCGACCTCGGCCCCCAGTCGATCGAGCGTGTTCAGGGCGCGATAGACGATGCCGCTACACTGATCTGGAATGGACCCCTCGGCGCTTTCGAGCTTCGCCCCTTCGACAAGGCGACGGTTGCAGCCGCGCGCCATGTCGCGGCGCGCACCAGGGCTGGCAATCTCGTCTCGGTCGCCGGCGGCGGCGACACGGTCGCAGCGCTTAACCATGCGGGCGTCGCCGATGATTTCAGCTATGTCTCGACGGCGGGCGGCGCCTTCCTCGAATGGATGGAAGGCAAGCCGCTTCCCGGCGTCGATGTGCTGAAGCGCGCATAGGACTGCCGGCCCTCTTTAACCGTTTGCCGAAAAAAGTGATGCTCCTAAATCGTTTGAAATAAATTCAATCGTTTCAAAGGTTTGCACTGGCGTTTCGTTTGTCGCACTCTTTTGTTATTGCGCTGATGAAAGAACGAAAGTTGGAGTCCATCTATGAGTGAACGTCTCGAAGATATCGCGATTGCCATGGTTGCCGACGGCAAGGGCCTTCTCGCCGCCGATGAAAGTTCGGGAACGATCCAGAAGAGGTTCGAGACGATCGGCCTCGCCTCCACGGAGGAAAGCCGCCGCGACTACCGCGAAATGCTGTTCCGCTCCGAAGATGCGATGAAGACCTGCATCTCCGGCGTCATCCTCTATGATGAAACCATTCGTCAGAGCGCAGCCGACGGCACGAAGCTCACCGAAATCATCAAGCAGGTCGGCAGCATTCCCGGCATCAAGGTCGATGCCGGCGCCAAGCCGCTTGCGGGCTTCCCCGGTGAGACCATCACCGAAGGGCTCGACGGTCTGCGCGAGCGCCTGGCCGAATATTATGCGCTTGGCGCGCGCTTCGCCAAATGGCGCGGCGTGATTTCCATTTCCGACGGCCTGCCGAGCTGGGGCGCGGTCAAGCAGAACGCGCAGGCGCTGGCCCGCTATGCCGCGCTTTGCCAGGAAGCCGGCATCGTCCCGATCGTCGAGCCTGAAGTGCTGATGGACGGCAAGCCCGGCACCCATTCCATCGACCGCTGCTATGAGGTCACCGAATGGGTGCTGAAGACGGTTTTCGCCGAGCTTTATGACGCCCGGATCGTGCTCGAAGGCATGATCCTCAAGCCGAACATGGTCATCGACGGCAAGAATGCTCGCAAGGCCTCTGTCGAGGAAGTGGCGGAAAAGACCGTGCGTTGCCTGAAATCAACGGTTCCTGCCGCAGTGCCGGGCATCGCCTTCCTCTCCGGCGGCCAATCCGACGAGGAAGCAACCGCGCATCTCTCCGCCATGAACGCGAGCTTCGACATGCCGTGGAAGCTTACCTTCTCCTATGGTCGCGCTTTGCAGGCAGCCGCGCTGAAGGCCTGGGGCGGCAAGCCGGAAAACGTCGCCGCCGGACAGCGCGCCTTCGCCCACCGCGCCCGCATGAATTCCCTTGCTGCAACGGGTGGCTGGAAGCAGGATCTGGAAAAGGCCGCCTAAGCCAGGACCGTCTCAGAAAAAGCCCGGATCGCACGATCCGGGCTTTTTCATTTAAAACACCTAAAACACCGTCCCCGCATGCAAGGCCACAACAAGAAACATCAGTCCGATCGCCACCACCGCGATCTTCCAGAAATCGCTGCGGCGCCTCAAGCCCGGCAGCCCGAGTGGTTTGACCAGATGCAGTGCCATGAGGATGAGGAGGAGAACGGGGAGAATCTTGGTCAAGTGGCGATCCTTTGAGAAATCTCTTACAGCGCGGCATGCCAAAGCGCCAAGTCTTTCCCGCCTGAATGGCCGGGGCGCACGCGCGATGCGCGGCATCGGCGGTTGACCCCTCGCCGGCCCCGGTCCAATCTCCGCCCGACATAGCGAATATTTGAAGACAGGAAAGACGGCATGGGACTGGAAGGCAAAGTGGCTGTTGTGACCGGCGGCGCTCAAGGCATCGGATATGCGATTGCCAAACGCTACCTGATCGACGGCGCCAGTGTGGTGATTGCCGATATCGACGAAACGAAGGGAGAGGCGACGGAGAAGGATCTATCGCGGCTCGGCGCCATCCGTTTCACGCCGGCCGATGTTGGCCAAAAGCTCGATGTTCATAACCTGGTGGCATTTGCCACGGATACGTTCGGCGACATCGACATTCTCGTGAACAATGCCGGTGTAGCGCATCATGCCGATTTCCTCTCCTTGAAAGAGGTGGATTTCGATCGCGTGCTGCGCATCAATCTGAAAGGCGCCTTCCTCTGCGCGCAAGCTGTTGCCAAGCGCATGGTAGCGAGAATCGCGGCTGGCGGTCCCGCCGGGACCATCATCAACATGTCGTCGGTCAACGCGCTGTTCGGGTTGGAGACCCAGGTACCCTATTCGATCTCGAAGGGCGGCGTGAACCAGCTCACGCGCGTCATGGCCGTTTCGCTCGCACCCTACGGCATCCGCGTCAATGCCATCGGCCCTGGTTCGATCGATACCCACATGCTGGCAAGCGTCAATGCCTATGACGGCGCCACGGAGCGTATTCTGTCGCGCACGCCGATGGGCCGCATCGGCGATCCCGCGGAAATCGCCGGCATAGCGGCATTCCTCGCCTCTCCCGATTCGAGCTATGTGACGGGCCAGACCATCTATGCCGATGGCGGGCGATTATCGTTGAACTACACTGTTCCTGTGAAGACCTGATCACCCGACGCTCTCCGGACACTCCTGACAGATAGCTGTCAGGAGTGGTATGCAATGATGCTCTCCTGAAACCAAGGGAGAAACCTCGATGGGTATCGTCATAGCTCCGATTTTGAGCGCGCTTCAGCACTATCGCCGGAAGATCAAGGCGAGGCGCGACCACATCCGCACCGAACGCCTCATCGGCAGCCTGCCGCGTTCCATTCAGAAGGATATCGGCTGGCCCGATGTTCACGCGAAACGCCTGGCTGATCGCTGGAAGTCTATTCCATGACGCGCAGGAACTTGGAGCGCCAAGCATCCGGTTGCATGCGCATGAGACGCTCTAACGTTTTGAATTGCCGCATGGTTTTACCCCATATCGATTCCGATTTGGGAAATTGTGCAGTAGAATGGAGGGGGAATTCTGATGGCGGATACAAAAATGGCTGAAAAAACGATGATCGGCCTCGTTTTCGTTGAGGGTTATGCCGATTGGGAATTCGGCTTTCTTTCCGGGGCCGCCGTCGAATTTTTCGATGCGCGTGTCGTCTCGCTCGCGCCTGGAAGGAAACCTGTCAAATCCATCGGCGGGCTGGTTCTGTCGCCGGAACGCGGCATCGATCACGACGAGAACACAGATCTCGATGCGGTCGCAGTCATCGGTTCCGAAACCTGGTTTTCTGACGCGCCTCCTGACATCGCGCCGCTGCTTCTGGCAGTCCATGTCCGCGGCGGAACGGTCGGCGGCATCTGCGCCGGCACGCTTGCGCTTGCCCGCGCGGGCCTTTTCTCGGGCCGGGGCCACACCAGCAACGGCCATGGATGGATACAGGGAAAGATTGGCGATTACGACGGCGCGGACCAGTATCGCGATATACCCTTCGCCGTCAGCGACAAGCGCGTCGTCAGCGCGTCGGGGACAGCGCCCGGAACCTTCGCCGCAGCCTTTCTCGAAACGCTTTTCCCGGCAAAGAACGACGATATCAATACAATGCGCCATTTGATGGCGCGTGAATACGGGAGCGCCTGACGTCCATGCGGCGCGCTGACCGTCTTTTCCAGATCGTGCAACGCCTGCGCGGAGGCAGGCTGGTGACGGCAAGACAACTGGCCGAGAGGCTGGAGGTCTCCGAGCGCACGATTTACCGTGATATCGCCGACCTGCAATCAACGGGCGTTCCCATCGATGGGGAGGCAGGTGTGGGCTACATCCTGCGCGAGGGCTTCGACCTGCCGCCGCTGATGTTCACGCGAGATGAGATCGTCGCCCTTGTCGCCGGCGCCAGGCTGGTTCGCGCCTGGGGCGGCGCATCCATGGCGCGCGGCGCGGAGGAAGCTCTGGTCAAGATCGAGGCCGTTCTGCCGAAAGAAGAGCGCTCCCGCATCACCAACACGCAGATCCATGCGCCCACCGCCTATATCAGCGAACATGAGCGACAGATCATCGATACCGTCGAGCGCGCGGTCGACGGCGGCAATGTACTGACCATACGCTACCGCGACCTTGAAGGACGCGAAAGCGGCCGCGATATCCGCCCGCTCGGCTTATGGTTCTGGGGAAAGGTCTGGACCGTCATCGGCTGGTGCGAACTGCGCACCGCCTTCCGCACCTTCCGCACCGACCGCATTTCGCTTGCCGCAGAATCAGGGCGCCGCTTCCGTCCTGAGCGGGGCAAGACGCTTGCCGATTTCTATCGGTTGATGGAGGCCCGCGAATTCAATGCCTACAAGGATCAGTACTGATCCTCCAAAGCACGACGGACCGACACATTAAAAAAATCCGGCGCGGATTTCTCCACGCCGGATTTTCTTTCAACTCAATTCGAAACGAGCTTATTCCTCGTCTTCGTCCTCGTTGCGTGTCCCCTTCAGCGACGAAAGCTTGGCGAAAACCTTGTCGGCATCGAGCTCCTGCTCGTCCTCGGACGGCCGGTCGCGATAATCCATGTTTTCCGTCGCGGAAGCCGGAAGCAGCGTGTCGCCGGTTTCTGGGGTAACGGGACGTCCGCGCGAGGCGCGTTCGACCTCAAGATCAAGATCGATTTGCGAGCAGAGACCCAGCGTCACCGGGTCCATCGGCTGGAGATTGGCCGAATTCCAGTGCGAGCGGTTGCGGATCTGCTCGATGGTCGATTTCGTCGTCCCTATGAGGCGAGAAATCTGTGCATCCTTCAATTCAGGATGATTGCGCACCAGCCAGAGAATAGCGTTGGGGCGGTCCTGGCGCTTCGACAGCGGGGTATAGCGCGGTCCCTTGCGCTTGGTCTCGGGCACACGGACCTTCGGCTCCAGCAGCTTCAGCTTGTGGTTCGGATCTTTCTCCGCCTTGGCTATCTCCTCGCGCGAAAGCTGGCCGGTAATGACAGGATCGAGGCCCTTGATACCCTGTGCGGATTCGCCATCGGCGATCGCCTTCACTTCAAGCGGGTGCAGCTTGCAAAAATTGGCAATCTGGTCGAAGGAAAGCCCTGTATTGTCGACAAGCCAGACGGCCGTTGCCTTCGGCATAAGAAGCTGGGTGGCCATTAGATAAGTCCTCTCGTTCGTCCGCTCCGGGGGCGCGGGCCGTGGGTAACCACAATTTTCCGGGAAATCACCGCCTATATAGCGATATTTTTGCCGAGGGGCAAGAAAGCCCTGAGGATTGCCGTTCATTATTCCCGTTTTCATCGAAATGTTATGAAAGTGTCATCGCACTGCAATGGAGTTGAACAAGGAGTGGCGCAAGAAATAGGGAGATCCATTTATGCAACGCCGTTCCGTCTATCTCGCCCTCTTCGCCGCACTGACCGCCTCCACCGCATTGCCGGCGGCTGCCGAGCCCGTCTTCAACCGTATCGCCACTTTCCCCGTCGCCAGCAATCTCCCGGCGGATGCCGACAAGAAGGCCGCGACGTCTTCGGAAATCATTGCCGCTTCCGAAGATGGCAATACGCTCGTCTATTCCGACAGCCCTTATGGCGGCGTCGGCTTCGTCGATATTACTGATCCAACCAAGCCCAAGCCGGGCGGTATCCTCAAGGTCGATGGCGAGCCCACATCGGTCATCGTAGTGGGCGGCAAGGTGCTGGCGGCAGTCAACACGTCTGAAAGCAAGGCGAAGCCGTCAGGCCGCCTCGATGTCATCGATCTCGCGACCCGCAAGGTCGAAGCGAGCTGCGATCTTGGCGGCCAACCCGATTCTGTCGCCGTATCGCCCGACAAGGCGTTTCTCGCCATCGCCATCGAGAACGAACGTGACGAGGATTTGAACGACGGTGAAATGCCGCAGCTTCCCGGCGGCGATCTCAAGATCGTGTCCCTGAAGGACGGCGCGCCCGATTGCGCCGGCATCAAGACCGTAGCGCTGACCGGCCTTGCCGAAATCGCGCCGGAGGACCCGGAGCCTGAATTCGTCTCGTTCAACGGCAAGAACGAGATCGCCGTGACGCTGCAGGAAAACAATCACATCGCCATCGTCGATGCGGCGAGCGGCAAGGTTCTTTCTCACTTTTCCGCCGGCAGCGTCGATCTCGACGGCGTCGACACCAAATCCGATGGAACGCTTGCATTCACCGGCAGCGTGAAAGGCGCCCTGCGCGAACCCGATGCCGTGAAATGGCTCGACGACCAGCGCCTCGTCGTTGCCAATGAAGGCGATTACAAGGGCGGCTCGCGCGGCTTCACCATCTTCGCCCGCGATGGGAAGGTTCTCTACGAATCAGGCCCGTCGCTGGAGCGGCGTATCGCCCAGATCGGCCACTATCCCGACAAGCGCTCGAGCAAGAAGGGCGTTGAGCCGGAAGGTCTCGAAGTCGCAACCTTCGACGGCGTGAAATATATCTTCGTCGTCACCGAACGGTCCTCCATCATCGGCGTCTACAAGGATACCGGCGGCGAACCGGAATTCGTCCAGCTCCTGCCCTCCGGCATCGCGCCTGAAGGCCTCGTCGCCGTACCCGGCCGCAACCTGCTCGCCACCGCCAATGAAGCCGATCTGGCCGAGGATGGCGGGCCCCGCTCGCATGTGATGATCTACAAGCTTGAAGACGGCAAGCCGGTCTATCCGCTGATCGCCTCTGTCGACAAGGAAGACGGATCGCCGCTCGGCTGGGGCGCGCTCTCGGGCCTCGTCGCCGATCCCAGCGAACCCGGCAAGCTCTTTGCCGTGTCCGACTCCTTCTATTCGACGGCACCGACGATCTTCACCATCGACGCGAACAAGCAACCGGCCCAGATCGCCAATGCGCTCGTCGTGACGCGCGGCGGACATCCGGCGCAGAAGCTCGATCTCGAAGGCATCACCACCGACGGCAAGGGTGGCTTCTGGTTGGCCAATGAAGGCGACGCCAAGAAGCTCGTCCCGCACGCCATCCTGCAGGTCAACGAAAAGGGCGAGATCAAGCAGGAGATCGCCCTGCCCGAGGAAGTCCTGGCAGGCCAGACGCGCTTTGGCCTGGAGGGCATCACGCTCACCGGCGAAGGCGACGACGCAACCCTGTGGATGGCCGTGCAGCGCGAATGGGCTGATGATCCGAAGGGCACCGTAAAGCTTCTCGCCTACAAGCCGAAGGGCAAGGCCAAGGGTGGGGAATGGTCGGCGGTCCGCTACCCCCTCGACAAGACAGAGTCCGGCTGGGTCGGCCTGTCCGAGATCACCGTGCATGACGGTCAGCTCTATATCGTCGAGCGCGACAATCTGGTCGGCGAAAAGGCGGCGATCAAGAAACTCTACCGAGTTGCGCTCGATGGGCTGAAGCCCGCGAAACTCGGCGGCGAACTGCCGGTCGTCCAGAAGACGCTCGTGCATGATTTCATGCCCGATCTGAAATCGGCGAACGGTTATGTTGCCGACAAGCTGGAAGGCTTCGCCATCGACAGCGACGGCAAGGCCTATGCCGTCACCGACAATGACGGTGTGGACGATTCCTCCGGCGAGACCCTGTTTTTCACCATCGGCAAGGTCCAGGCGCTAAACTGAGCCAGCGCCGGGAGCGAACAAGATTAATAGGCCGCGCAATGCGCGGCCTTTTCGTTCATGCCACATCGAGCACGATCTTGCCGATGTGGTGCCCGTCTTCCATCCGCTCATGCGCCCTCCATGCATCGCGCAGCGGAAAGATCATGTCCATAACGGGCGAGATGCGCCTTTCGGCCAGAAGCGGCCAGACCTTGCTTTCGAGTTCCCGGGCGATGGCGGCTTTGAACGCCACTGGTCGCGCGCGCAGCGTCGAGCCGGTGTGGGTCAAGCGCTTGGTCATCAGCTTGGAGAAATTGACCGTCGCCTTCGGCCCGTTCAGGAAGGCGATCTGAACGATGCGCCCGTCGAGCGCGGCCGCATCGTAATTGCGTTCGATATAATCGCCGCCCACCATGTCGAGAATGACATTGGCGCCTTTGCCGTCGGTCGCCTCCTTTACGATCTTGACGAAATCTTCCTCACGATAATTGATCGCCCTGTCCGCGCCAAGCCGAAGACAAGCCTCGCATTTCTCCGCCGAACCGGCCGTCGTGATAACATAGGCGTCGAAGGCACTGGCAAGCTGGATCGCGGCCGTGCCAATGCCTGACGAGCCGCCATGGATCAGGACCGTTTCGCCCTGCTTGAGACCTCCTCTTTCGAACATATTGTGCCAGACCGTGAAGAAGGTTTCAGGGATAGCCGCCGATTCGGCATAGCCGAAGCCGGAGGGGAGCGGCAGGGCATTGCTTTCGTCCACCACCGCGAATTCGGCATAGCCTCCACCCGCGACGAGCGCCATCACCTGGTCGCCTACCCGGAAACGCTGCACACGCTCGCCCGCCGCCGCCACGTCACCAGCGATTTCCAGCCCCGGAATATCCGGCGCGCCGGGAGGCGGGGGATAATGGCCCTGCCTTTGCAGAATGTCGGGACGATTGACGCCGGCTGCCCGGACCCGCACCAGGATTTCGTTTGGCCCTGGCCTCGGCACCGGACGTTGCGTCGGTTTCAGCACGCGCGGACCGCCGGGTTCGCTGATCTCGATTGCCGTCATCTGAGAGGGTATCTGCAGAGCCATCAGGATCGCTCTCCTTGTCGAATGATTTGATGTCGGACCCGATGGAATGTATCCTTTGCCCTGCATCTGGCAATGGGGTGTAATGGGCCGTCTTGGTGGAACGAGGAGAACATCATGGCACTTTTCGACGACGAGCCGCCGGTCAGGAAAACCGCTCATGAAATCGGGCAGGACCTTTCCCTGTTGTCGGTAGCCGAACTGGATGAGCGCATTGCCATCCTGCGCGCCGAAATCGAACGTCTTGAAGGCGACCGTGACAAGAAGGGCGTCAGCAAAGCCGCCGCCGAAGCTCTGTTCCGCTGAACCCCGGGAAACATGAGTGGCGAAACGCTTTCGTCAGGATTTCCGCCGATAGTGCGGTCACGCGACCAGTTTCTATTTTCGCCATTGTTCAGACCTAGGCGCTTGTCTCCATAGAATCCGATTCGGGGATCATTTTGTTCAGTTCTTTTGTTCAGGTTTTTGCGCTCCTCTGCGGTACGGCATTTCTTCTCGCTGGGTCGGGCCTCCACGGCCTTCTCCTGCCGCTGCGCGGCGGCAGCGAGGGCTTCGCCGTCAGTTCCCTCGGCCTTCTCGGCACCGCCTGGGCCGGCGGTTTCATCACCGGCTGCGTGCTCGCCCCGAGGCTTGTGCGCCGGGTCGGTCATGTCCGCGCTTTCGGTTTTTTTGCCTCATCTGCCGCCGTCATCGCCCTTCTTACCGGTCTCTTCATCGATTCGACCGTCTGGATTGTGCTGCGCGCCTTCACCGGTTTCTCCATGGCTGGCGCATTCATGGTCATCGAGAGCTGGTTGAACGAGCGCGCCACCAACGAAACCCGCGGCCAGATCTTCGGCCTCTACATGATGGTGAACTATGGTGCCGTCATGAGTGGCCAGATGATCGTCGCCACCGGCGACATCCATACACAAAGCCTTTTCATGGTGACTGGCATTTTTCTCTGCCTGGCGCTGATCCCGACCGCCATATCGACCGCGAGCAGCCCGAAGCCGCTCAGCGAAGTGCAACTGGATCTGAAAGCGCTCTACAAGAACTCGCCGGTGTCTTTCGTAAGCTGCATCCTGATCGGCGTCGCCAATGGCGCCTGGGGCACGCTTGGTGCAGTGTTCGGTGCCGGCTCCGGTATCGATACCACCATGATCGCCCTGATGGTCAGCTTCACCATCCTTGCCGGCGCGTTCACGCAGATACCTGTCGGACGCTTCTCGGACAGGATAGACAGGCGTTTCGTGCTGGCGGGCGTCGCTGGCGCATCGTCCCTCGTCGGGCTCGCCATCTTCTTCATCGCGCCGACCAACGCCACCGCCATTCTCATCATGACAGCGCTTTATGGTGGCCTCGCCTACGCGCTCTATCCCGTCGCCGTCGCCCACGCCAACGATTTCGCGGCTTCGGAAAACTTCGTAAAAATATCGGGTGGCCTGCTCCTGCTTTATGGCTTCGGCACGATGATCGGGCCGCTTCTAGCTGCCCTCGCTATGGAATATCTCTGGCCCTCGGCATTGTTTGCAGTGACTGCGCTGGCGCATCTCTCGATCACCGCATATGCCATCGTCCGCTCACGGCAGCGCGCAGCGCTTCCAACGGCCGAAAAGGATAGCTTCCAGACCCTGCCATCCGAACGCGCTGCCACCCCGGAAGGCCTTAAGCTTATTCCGCGCGCAGACGGCGAGCAGGGCTGACACCCGCAGCCGATATGTACGGCCGGCGCACCGCATGGTCGACCCCGAAGGGAGGGGCGTAGAATCTACAGCCACCCTTCGGGGTTCGCGTTTTCAAACTCAGTGGCGGGTGAACTGGATCCTCAATCTTTCAATCTGGTCCTTGAGCAGCAGTTTCTTGCGTTTGAGATCCGCAATGCGAAGATTGTCCATTGCCGGACATGCCATCGCTTCGGTGATCTCCTTTTCCAGGGCACCGTGCTTCTTCTCAAGTGTTGCAAGATGGGACTCAATGGCCATGATTGCATCTCCTATGGTTGATGTTCCTCAAGATGTCAGGCCATGAACTCATAATCCGACTGGCTATGTGACAACTGAAAGACGGTCACGCCGACGGCCTGAGTTCATTGGGCTCTGCAATGACACGCTGCAGAGGTAAAGAGGCTTTTTTCTGCTGTTTCAGGCATCATTCGATCAAACTTACGCGATCAGATTTACGAGCCCCTGGCCAAGCCCCGCCAAATGACTTCATGACAGAGCAATGACACTTTGCCACGACTTGGCGCGGAAGTCGAATTTGGGATAGTAGCATTTTCTCTGAACCAAAAATATGATATGGGCTCCGCCCGGAGTCGGAACGCGATCCCCGCGCTTCGTGGACTATCCCACAGCAGATAATCAGAACGGGACAAAACCGTATGTCCGAGCAGGATCAGGCTGAGATACGATTGGCTGTCGCGCGTCTGAAACAGGAACACGCGGATTTCGACGCCGCCATCAACGCCATGATCCAGGTCGGCTGCGATCAGTTGCGTGTCCAGCGCATGAAGAAGAAGAAGCTGGCCATCAAGGATAAGCTTCAGGAACTGGAAGACCAGGTCATTCCCGACATCATCGCCTGAGGGTATGAGGCATGGGCATGGGCATGGGCATGGGCTAGCCCCTTGCCTTGCGGGCTTTCCACTTTTCGGCTAAGTGCCCTTTCAGACAATAGGGGATTTGGCGATGGCTGGAACACGTGCTGAAGTTGCGATCATCATGGGCAGCCAGTCCGATTGGCCGACGATGCGCCATGCCGCCGACACGCTCGATGCCCTGGGCATCTCTCACGACGCCCGCATCGTTTCCGCGCACCGCACGCCCGACCGCCTCGTCGCCTTCGCCAAGGGCGCCAGGGCCGAAGGCTTCAAGGTGATCATTGCCGGCGCGGGGGGCGCGGCCCATCTACCGGGAATGGCCGCCTCAATGACGCCGCTTCCGGTTTTCGGCGTGCCGGTCCAGTCGAAGGCGCTTTCCGGCCAGGATTCGCTCCTTTCCATCGTCCAGATGCCGGCGGGCATTCCCGTCGGCACGCTCGCCATCGGGCGTTCCGGTGCGATCAATGCAGCACTCCTAGCCGCTGCCGTCCTGGCGCTTTCGGACCCGGCTCTTGCCGAGCGGCTCGATGCCTGGCGCGAGAAACAAAGTGCCGGCGTCGCCGAGCGCCCCCAGGACGAGGCGTGATCATGCTGCAGCCGGGATCGACGATCGGCATTATCGGCGGCGGCCAGCTCGGCAGGATGCTGGCCGTGGCTGCAGCCAGGCTCGGCTTCCACACTGTCATTCTGGAACCGGAGGCAGGCTGCCCCGCTGCGCAGGTCGCCAACCGTCAGATCACCGCTCCCTATGATGACGAGAAAGCGCTGGCCGAGCTTGCGCAGACCTGCGACGTCATCACCTACGAATTCGAGAACGTCCCCGTTGAAGCCGCACAGAAGCTCGTAGAAAAAAAGCGGGTCTATCCGCCGCCCATCGCGCTGGAGGTCTCGCAGGACCGCTTCCGCGAAAAGGCTTTTCTGAACGATTGCGGCATCGAAACAGCGCCATGGCAACTGGTAAACGATTCCGCAGGCCTGGCGGCGGCACTCGCCGCTTTCGACGGACGCGGCATCCTGAAAACCAGGCGAATGGGCTATGACGGCAAGGGCCAGGTGCGTTTCCGCGGCGACGGCAGCGACGATGTCGCGGGAGCGCTTGCATCGATCGGCAACGCACCCGCCATTCTCGAAGGCTTCGTCGCCTTCACGCGTGAGGTATCGGTGATCGCCGCGCGCGATCGCCTGGGAAATATCCGCTGCTACGACATCGCGGAGAATGTCCATTCCAACGGCATTCTCGCCAGTTCCACAGTTCCTTCCGCCATATCAGCCACAACGGCAGACACAGCCCGCCAAGCGGCCGGTAAGCTTCTGCACGCACTCGATTATGTCGGCGTGCTGGGCCTTGAATTCTTCGTTTTGCCCGATGGAACACTGCTCGCCAATGAATTTGCCCCGCGCGTTCACAATTCCGGCCATTGGACGGAGGCCGCCTGCGCAGTATCCCAGTTCGAGCAGCATATCCGCGCTATTGCCGGCCTGCCGCTCGGCGAAACCAGCCGCCACAGCGATTGCGTAATGGAAAATCTGATCGGCGACGACGTATCGCGCGTGCCCGAAATCCTGAGCGAACCTTTCGCCGTACTCAACCTCTATGGCAAGGCGGAAGCGCGGCCCGGTCGCAAGATGGGACATGTCACCCGGCTGAAAACCAGCAAATAGAGTCACTTATCATGCATCTTTTGCCCGACGGGAGTTGACAATCGGCCTAATCCTTGGCTATTTCGCGCAACCTTTACGGCGCGCCTCGGGTGAGCCTTCATTGACGCCCGCCAGCGGGCCAACCAGACACCGGTGATTGACATGAAAATCAAGAACTCGCTCAAAGCGCTCAAGGGCCGCCACCGTGACAACCAGATGGTTCGCCGCAAGGGCCGCATCTACATCATCAACAAGACCGCTCCGCGCTTCAAGGCGCGCCAGGGCTAATCCTGTTTGTTGGGCCGTTTGTGCTGAAGCGGATGCTTATCCGCTTCACAAAAAGCGTTTCACTGAAATTTGCATTTGACGTTTCGCTGTGCAGGGCTACCCTTGTGCACATGCGGAACGTTTTTGCTTTTCTTGCCCTCTTCGCTTTTCCCGCCACTTTGACGGCTGGGACTGGCGCGACCCTGGCGCAGGAACTGCCTGCAGCGCCCTCTCCCGCCGATCAGACCCCGGCCAATCTGCCGGAAGGCGAAGCCACCGTCGCGCAAAAGCGCAGCGCCGAACTGGACCGGCTGTTTCTGGAATTGCGCAAGACGCACGACGAAACCAAGGCGAAACGCATCGCAGATCAGATCTATGGCATATGGAACCAGTCGGGCAGCGCCACTGTCGATCTGATGATGGGATGGGCGAACACCGCTATCCGCGAAAAGAAATATCCGGTGGCGCTCGATTTCCTCAACGAAATCGTTGTCCTCAAGCCGGATTACGCGGAAGGCTGGAATCGCCGCGCCACACTTTATTTCCTGATGAACGACTATGGCCGCGCCATGTACGACATCAACAAGACGCTGCAGTTGGAGCCCCGCCAATTCGCGGCGCTCGCTGGCATGGGTTCTATCCTGAAGGAAACCGGTCGCAAGGAACTGGCCCTGCGCGCTTATGAACGCGCCCTCACTGTCTATCCGATGATGCGCGAGGCACAAAAGGAAGTCGGCGAGATCGCCGACGAACTGGCCGGCTCCCGAACCTGAGGACCTGCCCTTGGATCCATGGCCTCCGCTATGCGAGGCCATGGAAAGTTGTATCCCACAATCAGATGCCGGTCAGCCCGTCAGTGCCGATATAGGCGATACGCAGCATGTTGGTGGCGCCCGGGGTGCGCAGCGGTACGCCGGCGGTGATGATGACGCGGTCGCCAGGCTTTGCAAATTCCTCGCGGAAAGCGATGTTGCAGGCGCGGTCGACCATGTCGTCGAGATCGCGCGCATCCTCGGTGACAACGCAGTGCAGGCCCCAGACAAGGGAAAGCTTGCGTGCAGTCTCGACGATCGGCGAAAGCGCGATGATCGGCGTCTGCGGACGCTCGCGGGCGGCGCGCAAGCCGGTCGTTCCCGAAGCGGTATAGGTGATGATCGTGGAAAGCCTGAGCGTTTCCGCTATCTGGCGCGCCGCAAGCGAGATCGCGTCGGCGCCGGTAGCTTCTGGCTCGGAGCGCTGGGCGTAGATGATGCCCGGATAGGTCGGATCCCGCTCCACCTTCTCGGCGATGCGCGCCATGGTGGCGACCGCCTCGACGGGATAATCGCCCGCAGCCGATTCGGCCGAAAGCATGATGGCGTCCGCGCCCTCGAATACGGCAGTGGCGACATCGGACACTTCGGCTCGCGTCGGCACCGGCGCCGTGATCATCGATTCCAGCATCTGCGTAGCGACGACAACAGGCTTTCCGGCCCGGCGTGCGGCACGCGTGATCTGCTTCTGGATGCCGGGAACCGCTTCAAGCGGCATTTCCACACCCAAATCGCCGCGCGCCACCATCAACGCATCCGACAATTCAATGATTTCGTCGAGGCGGGCGACCGCCTGCGGCTTCTCGATCTTGGAGAGAAGCCCGACTCGGCCCCGCGTGATCTTGCGCACTTCCGCCAGATCTTCGGGACGCTGGATGAAGGAAAGCGCGACCCAGTCGATTTCCTCCAGCAGTACCGCATCAAGATCCCGGCGGTCCTTCTCGGTCAGCGCGCTGACGGAGAGTGTCGTATCCGGAAGGCTGACGCCCTTGCGGTCGGAAATTCCCGTGCCCGATACAACGCGGCAGCGAATCGACTTGCCATCAACCGCTTCGGCAACCAGCGCCAGCCGGCCATCGTCGATTAACAGCCGGTGGCCGGGCTCGACGGACTGGAGAATTTCAGGATGCGGCAGGAAAACGCGGGTGTTGTCGCCAGGCACGTCCTGATCGTCGAGCGTGAAGTTCTGGCCGGCCACGAGGCTGACCTTGCCATCCGCAAACTTGCCAACGCGCAGCTTCGGTCCCTGCAGATCGGCGAGAATGCCGATAGGCCGGCCAAGCTCGCGCTCCACGTTGCGGATGCGGCGGACAAGAGTACGCATCAGATCATGGTCGGCATGGCTCATATTGATGCGGAAAACGTCGGCGCCTGCCTCGAAAAGCTTGCGGATCGTCGCCTCTTCGGAGGATGCCGGTCCGAGCGTTGCGAGAATTTTGACCTTACGGCTGCGTCTCATGGATTGTTTGTTCCTGTCACTGTCGGATTTTCGGGCGGCGCCTCATCGGTCAGCTGGACCATCCAGCTCGATTGTTCACCCGTGTCGTATTCCTGGAAGCCGGAGCGCTGAAAGCCGCGCGCAAAGCAATCGTTGACGCCGGCTATCTTGAATTCCTTTTCGGCGACGCACATGTTGACCGGGCCGTCCCAGCGGCCGCCGCCCTCGGCGTCTTCGGCATAGAGATAATAATAGCGCTGGGAGAGCGGCCCTTCGATCAGGGTCTTGCAGCTGGATCCCTTGATGTGCCACCAACCCTCGGTAACCCACCCCGTCTTGGCGCGATAGCCGATGGCGACCCCAACGAGGTTTTGCGTGGAGTTACAGACGCGGAAATCGGCATGGGCTTCCACAGCCATGAACATCATGCCCATAGCGAAAATGCCGGAGAAAACCGTGGGGTGTCGAGAGCGCATCCGCCGAAACCTTTCAGCGCACATGTGCGGGCCTGTTACGCTTGGAAATGCCATTTTTGTTGCCCTCTTTTCGGCAGTTTCGCATGTGATGTCAACGCGCCAGAAGCGTATTGGGGCTAGTTGTTGAGCAAGAATCGGCCAGCGACGAGAAATTTCGGCAATGGTTCCCCATCGCTCACGAAAACGCCACCTAATGGCAGAAGAATGACGGCTTGCAATCCGCCCTCCCGCATGAGAGATCGAAATTCCCTCTCCATGGAATCCGCATTCATGCAGTTTTTCCCCGTGCATCATGTCGAAGGCGATTTCAGCCGAGGCCTGCTGCTGATTGCCGACCACGCCCGTCGCGATCTTCCACCGGAGTATGGCTCCCTAGGCCTCGCGGCAGCCGAGTTCGACAGGCATATCGCCTACGATATCGGCGTCGAGACCATGACGCGCAGCCTTGCCCACCGTCTGGGAGTTCCCGCGGTTCTCGGCGGATTTTCCCGCCTGTTGATCGATCCGAACCGCGGCGAGGATGATCCGACTTTGATCATGCGGCTTTCCGACGGAGCCGTCATTCCTGGCAACCATCCGCTGAGCGAGGCCGAGCGCGAGAAGCGCCTGGACCGGTTCTACCGCCCTTATGACAAGGCCGTGGCGATTGCGATTGAAAAGATCATGGCGGCAACCGGAAAGCCGCCGCTGGTCATTTCGATTCATTCCTTCACGCCGTTCTGGAAGACGAGAAAAAGGCCTTGGCACGTCGCCCTCCTCTGGGATAGCGATCCGCGCGCTGTCGTACCGCTTGTCCAGGCCCTGCGTAGCGACCCGGCGCTGGTGGTTGGGGACAATGAACCCTATGATGGCGCACTGCGCAACGACACGATGTTCCGCCATTGCGTTGCCGCTGGATATGCGCATGCTCTGATCGAGGTGCGACAGGATCTGATCGCCGCCCCCTCAGGCGCCGAAGCCTGGGCGGAAAGGCTTGCACCGATGCTTGCCGCCGTGAATGCACGTCCCGATATGCATGAGGTCCAGCATTTCGGTTCGCGGACGGGACCAGTCCCCGCTGCATAGCCCCTTAATCGGGATTGATTCGGGGGATTGTGCAGCACTTAAAGCGTTAAAGCGTCTTTGCGTCCCATGGACGCGCAGCACCCTGGAAGGAGAATGCGGCATGACCGAGCTTAGCCAACAGCAACGCACGGAGTTCGAGGCAGCGGCCTTTCGGACATTGGTGGAACATCTGCGCCAGCGGAGCGATGTGCAGAACATCGACCTCATGAACCTGGCGGGCTTTTGCCGCAACTGCCTCTCCAACTGGTACAAGGATGCAGCCGACGCCGCAGGCGTCGATCTTTCCAAGGAGGAAGCGCGCGAACTTATTTATGGCATGCCCTATGAAGAATGGCGCACCAAACACCAGAATGAAGCGTCCGCAGCGCAAAAAGCTGCCTTCGCGGCGAGCAAACCATCCCATTGATGGTCTCTGCTCCCCGGACGAAGCGCATCTCCGGTCTTGACCATCCGCATCGGGTCGGGCAACGAATTGCACCAACCCAGGCCCGCGAGTCGCTGGCTGCCTTTTCCCATCAATCCGGAGAACAATCCCGTGGACGATATCACAAGTGAAACCGCACAGACGGTAGCCGTCGGACAACTGCGCGCTTTCATCGAGCGCATCGAGCGGCTCGAAGAAGAAAAGAAGACCATTTCCGAGGACATCAAGGAAGTGTACGCGGAAATGAAGGGCACAGGCTTCGACACCAAGGCCGTGCGCAGCATTATCCGTCTGCGCAAGAAGGAAGAGCACGAGCGCCAGGAAGAAGAAGCGATGATCCAGCTCTACAAGGATGCGCTCGGCATGGGCTGATCCGTATCGGAGCCGATGGCTGGCCCAAAAGGAGCAAGTCGATGACCCGTAAGAAACTCGGACGCACCGATATCGAAGTTTCGAAGCTTTGTTTCGGCGGGAATGTCTTCGGCTGGACGGCGGACGAGGCAACCTCGTTTTCGCTGCTCGACCGCTTCGTCGATGCCGGACTCAATTTCATCGACACGGCTGATGTCTATTCCTCATGGGCGCCCGGCAATACGGGCGGCGAATCGGAAACCATCATCGGCAACTGGCTGAAGCAGCGCGGCGGTCGCGACCGGGTCGTGATCGCCACCAAGGTCGGCTCCGAAATGGGCCCCGGCCATAAGGGGCTCTCGCCAGCCTATATCCGCAAGGCGGTGGATGCTTCACTGAAGCGCCTCCAGACCGATCATATCGATCTCTACCAGTCGCACCGGGACGATCCTGAGACGCCGTTCGAGGAAACGCTCGGCGTTTACAAGGAACTGATCGACGTCGGTAAGGTGCGCGTTATCGGCGCATCCAATCTGACGGCGATAAGGCTCACCGAAGCGCTCGAAATCGCGGGGCGCACCGGCTTGCCGCGTTATGAGACGATGCAGCCGCTCTACAATCTCTATAATCGGGCGGATTTCGAAAAGGACATCGAGTCAGTCTGTCTCGCCAACGGGCTCGGCGTCCTCCCCTATTATTCCTTGGCGAGTGGGTTCCTGACAGGAAAATACCGTTCCCGGGATGATCTCAGCCAGAGCGCGCGCGGCCAGGGCGTCGCCAAATATCTGGACGACCGCGGCTGGACGATATTGGCGGCGCTCGATGAGGTGGCCGCCGAACACGACGCCACGCCAGCGCAGGTGGCGCTCGCCTGGATGATGGCCCGCCCGTCGATCACCGCGCCGATCGCCAGCGCAACAAAACTGAGCCAGTTGGAAGAACTGATCGCCGCCACGCAACTCAATCTCGGCGATTCGATCGAGGTGCTGGACGCGGCGAGTGCCTGATTGAATGAGGCGGCACTAAGTGGACCGCCCTACTCCCCGATTTCCTCGCGCAGCATCTCAAGCTCCAGCCATTCCTCTTCCATGACGGCGCGCGCTTCCCGCTTCTTCTCCAATTCCGCGGCGATCTTTGCGAAAAGATCGGGATTTTTCGCATAAAGCTGCGGATCGGCAAGCTTCGCTTCCAGCCCGGAGATCTCCGCGGCAAGTGCCACCAACTTGCCCGGCAAGCTTTCCAGTGCGAATTTCTGCTTATAGGAAAGCTTGCGCTTTTCGTCACGCTTCAGCTCGGATGAGGCTGCTCCTGCCTGGGCCGGGCTGCGGGAGTTGGAAACCTTGGTGGCCTCGCGTTTGATAAGCGCCGCCTCGCGCCGTTGCGCCATCATGTCGGCATAGCCGCCGGCATATTCGACCCAGCGTCCCTCGCCCTCCGGCGCGATCACCGATGTCACGGTGCGGTCGAGAAAATCGCGGTCGTGGCTTACCAGAATGACCGTTCCGGCGAACCCAGTGACCAGTTCCTGGAGGAGATCGAGCGTCTCCATGTCGAGATCGTTGGTCGGCTCATCGAGGATCAGGAGATTGGCCGGACGCGCCAGCACGCGCGCCAGCATCAGCCGCGCCTTTTCGCCGCCCGACAATTCGCGGATCGGCGTGCGCGCCTGTTCCGGCTGGAACAGGAAGTCCTTCATATAGGAGACGACATGGCGTTGCTCGCCATTGACGATAACGTTCTCCCCGCGCCCGTCCGTCAGGTAATGCGCCAGCGTTTCAGTCGGATCGAGGCTGTCGCGCCGCTGATCGAGCACGGCCATTTCGAGATTGACGCCGAGCCGCAGGCTGCCCTCGTCCTGGGCGAGCATACCTGTCAGCATGGAGAGAAGCGTGGTCTTGCCCGCGCCGTTGGGGCCGACGAGACTGATGCGGTCGCCGCGCATGATGCGGGTGGAGAAATCCTTCACCAGCGCGCGCCCGTCATAGGATTTGCTCAATCCCTTCGCCTCGATGACCAGCTTGCCCGATTCGCGGCTGTCGCTTGCAGCAAGTACGGCCGAGCCCTGCGCCCGGCGATGCGTGCGGAATTCGTTGCGCATGGAATGCAATTCCCCGAGGCGGCGCATGTTGCGCTTGCGCCGCGCGGTCACGCCGTAGCGCAGCCAATGCTCTTCGCGCACGATCTGGCGGCCGAGCTTGTGCAGATCGCGCTCTTCCTCCTCCAGAATCTTGTCGCGCCATTCCTCGAAATGGCCGAAGCCCTGCTCCAGCCGGCGCGTCACGCCCCGGTCGAGCCAGATGGTCGAGCGGCTGATATTTTCGAGAAACCGCCGGTCGTGCGAGATGACCACAAGACTTGAGCGGATCTGCCGCAATTCGTCTTCGAGCCATTCGATGGTGGTGAGGTCGAGGTGGTTGGTCGGCTCGTCCAGAAGCAGGATGTCCGGCTGCGGCGCGATCACTCGCGCAAGTGCTGCGCGCCGCGCCTCGCCGCCGGAAAGCTGGTCCGGCTTCTCATTGCCCGTGAGGCCCAGATGCTCCAGCAGATAGGTAACGCGATAGGGATCGTCGGAAGGCCCGAGCCCCGCTTCCACGTAATCGCGTACATTGGCAAAGCCCTCCATGTCGGGCGACTGGGCAAGATAGCGGATGGTTGCGCCCGGATGGCGGAACACCTCGCCCGATGTTGGCTCAACAAATCCGGCGGCTATTTTCAGCAGCGTCGATTTGCCCGAACCGTTGCGCCCCACCAGCGCGATCCGCTCCCCGTCGCTTACCGAAAGTGCTGCTTCCTCCAGAAGCGGCGTGCCGCCGAAGGTGAGTTTGATCTGGTCGAGACGGAGAAGCGGAGGAGCCATGGAATGCTAGGCCAATACTGTTGCTGCAAAAATCGATTGATGCGCTTGTCCGCGAGAAAGGCCATTCTGTCAAATGATACGGCGCGTCCAAAACAAGACAGGCCGGGTTTCCCCGGCCTGTCTGTTCGAATTCGCTTCAACCAGCAGATTACTGGCAGCGCGCCTCATAGGTCCGGCCATACTGGTCACGATAGCGGCAGTACTGGACACCGTTGCGCGGCTGGGCCGAGCCGATCAGCACACCTGCCAAGCCACCCAGCGCTGCACCTCCCAGTGCACCACGCGTACCGCCAAGGGCTCCGCCGGCCAAGCCGCCAATAGCTGCGCCGCCTACGCCGTATCCGGCAGTACGCTGGTCGGCAGTGGTGCAGGCAGCGGTGGATAGGGCAAGCAGCCCGCTGACTACGATCATGGAAAGACGTTTATTCATGGAGAATTCTCCCGTTCAAGAATCAAATGCGGCCAACGTTGCGTCCCCAAAGCGGCGGGAACAAGGTGGCACCATCCCGTTGAATTTACAATAGCCCTCTGCCTGCTCAGTACCCCATGTCAGCTCATTCCTCCAGCGTCGCGACAAGAACGCCGCATCCTGAACGCAGCAGAACGCCGAGAGTTCCCTTGACGACGTTGGAAACCGTGAGCGAAGAGCCGAACGGGACCTTCACATTGTCTAACGGCCATTCGACACTTGTGATCGTCAAGCCTTCGAGCGTTGTAAAGCCGATGATGCTGAAGAGTGCTCCGTCGGGCAAATCGGGCGCATGTGTGCCCGGCAGAATCGGCCAGGCTTCTTCAACGCCGCTCGACAGGAAGATCTCGCGCCCCTTGGCGGCCTGGGCCGTCGCCATGGTCAGATGCAGCATGGTATGGTCGGTCCGCGACCCCCCGAATGCGCCGCACAGGATGACGCTTGTCGCGCCCAGCGCAAATGCCTCGTGGAGCGCAAGTTCGCCGTCTGTCATGTCCTTTGCGGGGGGGAAAGTGCGCCGTGGCACATGTTTGTAGCGCCGCGCCAGGGCCGGCGCAGTCGAATCGAAATCTCCGAGCCATAATTCCGGCTCGACACCGAGGACAGCGGCATGGCGCATGCCGCTGTCTGCCGCCAGAACCCGCGCGCCGGCAATCTGGCGCTTCAGTCGTTCTGTTACCGTTAGGTGCCCGCCGAGGAGAATGAGAAATCTGCTCATCCGCGGCTCTTACCATGCGCCGTGTCGAGCTGAAAGGCTGTGGTTGCCGATAGGTTGCAAGCCGTCGCAGATCCGCGAAGGACGCAAAAAGAGCATGCGACAAGGAAGACTTAACCCACTGCCGCTCTCCCGCTTGCGAAGCCCGACTCCCGTCATTAATGTCGACCTGCTCTAACAGTGTGCGACGTTCGACAAGCGGCTGCGAGGACGATGATCCGGCCAACCAGATGGTCGGGTAGATACCGGCGGAGGGATTGGACGCGACCCTGGTTCGGCGCTTGATCCTTTCGACGACGAACGACAAAGGAAACGCCGATGATACCAGTAAAATTCCTTGCCTTCGCCGCCGTCGCATTGCTCGGTCTCGCCGCACCGGCGGCTGCGAAGGATACGCTCACCATTTACACCTATGAGAGCTTCACCGCCGAGTGGGGGCCGGGGCCGAAGGTCAAGGAGAATTTCGAGAAGCAATGCGATTGCACGATCGAATGGGTGGCGGCGACGGATGGCGTGGCGCTACTCAACCGCCTGAAGCTGGAAGGCCAGAGCACCAAGGCCGATATCGTGCTCGGCCTTGACACCAATTTGGTCACGGAAGCCAGGCAAAGCGGCCTCTTTGCCCCACACGGGATCGACACCTCTGACATAAACGTTCCGGGCGGCTTTGAGGACGACATCTTCGTGCCCTATGATTACGGTTATTTCGCCGTGGTCTATAATAGCGAAAAGCTCGCCAACCCGCCGACAAGCATGAAGGAGCTGGTCGAGGGAGACGCCTCGCAAAAGATCGTCATCGAGGATCCGCGCACCTCGACGCCGGGCCTTGGTCTGTTGCTCTGGGTCAAGGCGATCTATGGCGACAATGCGGCAGGGGCCTGGGACAAGCTGAGGCACCGCGTTCTGACGGTGGCGCCGGGCTGGGCAGAGGCCTATGGACTTTTCCTGCGAGGTGAAGCGCCAATGGTGCTCTCCTACACCACCTCGCCGGCCTTTCACATCATTGTCGACAAGGAGGACCTCTATAAGGCGGCCGCCTTCGCGGAAGGCCAGTACCTGCAGATCGAGCTCGCCGGTACGACCGTGAACGGCACGAAGAACCCGCTCGCCGCGAAATTCCTGACCTTCATGACCGGCCCCGGCTTTCAGGACGTCATCCCGGAAACCAACTGGATGTTCCCGGCAGGCAAGACCTCGAAGCCGCTTAACCCCGCCTTCGACACGCTCGTGAAACCCACCAAGATCCTGATGCTGCAACCGGACGACATTGCGAAGAATCGCAAGGCATGGATCGATGAATGGCTCGCCGCGATGAGCAAATAGAGTGATTGCGACCGGCACGCGGACATTCCATTTTGAACCCAAAATGGTGGCGGGCGCCATCGCCCTGGCTTTCCTCATGCTGCTCGCCGGCGGGGCGCTTTTTTCGCTTGGGTTCGAGGCCTCTCGCGACACCAACGCCGCCTTTGCCGGGTTCGATGCTTATCTCTGGCGGGTAGCACGGTTCACATTGTGGCAAGCGCTTCTCTCGACAGTGCTGTCGGTCGGCCTCGCCCTCCCCGTAGCGCGGGCCCTTCATGCGCATCAGCATTTCATGGGCAGGGCTTTCGTCTTCAGGCTTTTCGCCCTTCCGCTCGCGCTGCCTGCCCTTGTCGCGGTACTCGGCATCACCAGCATCTATGGGCGCAACGGCCTCATCGCCCATGCCTCACAGTCACTCGGCTTCGGCTTCATTCCTGATATCTACGGCATATCAGGCATTCTCCTGGCGCATGTCTTCTTCAACTTGCCGCTGGCGGTGCGCTTCATGCTGGTCGGGCTCGATTCCATTCCCGCCGACTACTGGAAACTGTCGGCGCAACTCGGCATGGGCGGTGGCACCCGCTTCCGCCTCATCGAATGGCCCGCCATCGCCCGCAACCTGCCCGGCATCATGGGCCTGATCTTCATGCTCTGCGTTACGTCCTTCACCATCGTCCTGACGCTCGGCGGCGGTCCGCGCGCCACGACACTGGAGGTGGCGATCTATCAAGCCCTGGCCTTTGACTTCGATATCGGCCGGGCCGTCGCCCTGACGCTCACCCAGTTGACGCTGACGCTTGCCATTCTTTCGCTCTTCCGCCTCACCGGCAGGCCGACCGAGGAAGGCTTTTCGCTCGCCGTCACCACGCGCCGCTATGAAAAATTCGGTGCAGGTGAGCGGCTCGTCAATACAGCCATCATCCTGCTCGCCCTCTTTTTTGTCGCGCTGCCGCTGGCCGGCACGGTCGTCTCGGGGTTAGCCGCCGATCTCGGCCGCCTGATGAGTGAGCGAGTCGTGTGGCGAGCGATCTCCACCAGCCTTGTTCTCGGCGCAACCGCGGCTTTCGTCTCCGTCCTGCTTTCGCTTGCCCTCGTCGCGGGGCGCGAGGCGGTGGCGGCAAACCGGAAAGCCGGTATCAAACGATCCCTCGTCGGAATCGGCTCCCTGTTCGAACGCGCGTTGGACACCGGCGCCAGTCTCATCCTCGTCGTGCCGCCGATCATTATTGGTGCGGGCTGGTTCATTCTGCTGCGCCATTTCGGCGATCCCTTTGGTTTCGCGCCCTGGATGGTGATATCGGTCAACGCCGCCATGGCCATGCCCTTTGCCGTGCAGATCCTGCGTCCGACATGGGATACCGCCAGCGCCAGGCACAACAGGCTCTGCGCGCAGCTCGGCATCACCGGCTGGACACGCCTACGCGTCGTCGACTGGCCAGTGTTGCGCCGCCCGCTCGGCGTCGCCTTCGCCTTTGCCATGGCCCTATCGCTCGGCGACCTCGGCACCATCGCGCTTTTCGGCAGCGACGCAGTGCAGACCCTGCCTTATCTTCTGTTGCAGCGCATGGGCAGCTATCGCACCTTGGATGCGGCGGGGTTGGCGCTGATTCTGGGGGTATTGAGCCTCGGACTGATGATGCTGGCCGACCGTGGATCGAAGCGCGCTGAACCGGCGGAAAGCATGCGATGACCGACAAGACGGGGGGAGCAAAAGTCGCACTTGAGGAAGTTCGCTTCAGCTATGGCGAAATGCGGATGCACTTCGATCTGAGTGTTCCCGCCGCGCAGATCGCCGCCATTATCGGCCCCAGCGGCTCCGGAAAATCGACGCTTCTCAACCTGATCGCCGGTTTCGAGACGCCCCAATCGGGCACCATCCATATTGGCCACATGAACGTCACCCGCACACCACCGGCGGAACGCCCGGTTTCGATGGTGTTTCAGGAGAACAATCTCTTTGCCCATCTCGATGTCGAGGCCAATATAGCGCTCGGCCGCTCGCCAAAGCTGAAGCTGACGGCCGCCGACCGCGCCGCAGTGGAAAGCGCCATTGCCCGCGTCGGCCTCGCGGGCAAGGAAAAGCGCAAACCCCAGGCGCTGTCCGGCGGCGAAAAACAGCGTGTGGCGATTGCGCGCGCGCTTGTCCGCAACCGCCCGGTTCTGTTGCTCGACGAAGCCTTCGCCTCGCTCGGACCGGCGCTGCGCATCCAGATGCTCGATCTCATAAAGGCTCTGCATGCGGAAACGGCGATGACCGTCCTGATGGTCACGCATCATCCCGAAGACGCGTTGCATCTCGACGCCGCGCTGATTTTCCTGGAGAATGGCGTGGTAGCCGCAAGCGGCAGCGCCAGCGACCTGCTCTCGGACAAGGGGCCGGAAGCGCTGAAGCGCTATATGGGCACCACCGCCTGAGTTCTGAGGCGGACGCGTGAGGAACAACGCCAGCAGATTGTCTGCCGGTCCAAACGCTTTGCGTCCGATATGCGGCAGATTTGACATATTTTGCCCCCAATCGGCGGCAACAAGCTGCGTCGGCGATCAACCGCTCTTGTGCGCCACACGCTCTCTGTTAGCGTGCGTGCAGCAAAAGCGGCACACGAAGAATCACATGAGGACAAGATTCTGAATTCGCAGTCGGAACCAGCAGGCGCAACGATGCGCCACACAAGACGATTGCTGCCGCCACGAATGATGCCGGGCGCGCTTTTGCTTGTCCTCCTTTCCGGCTGTCAGGCGCTCGACCTGAGCAAGCAGGATGTCGCCCTCGGCCCTTCCGCCAATCCGATCACCGTCGACAACGTTACCCGCAATGACCGGCTGGCCAAGCTCGGCGCCGAGCAGCATCCGCGCATCCTCGCCACTTATGGCGGAGAATATAACGATCCGAAGCTCGAGCGCATGGTCGCCAAGATCGTCGGCAAGTTGACGCTGGTTTCTGATAACCCGCAGCAGGTCTACCGCATCACCATTCTCAATTCGCCCAACATCAACGCCTTCGCGTTGCCGGGCGGGTTTGTCTACGTCACCCGCGGGCTTCTGGCGCTTGCCAATGATTCCGCGGAAGTCGCAGCCGTCATCGCCCACGAGATGGCGCATGTCACCGCCAATCACGGCGTCCAGCGTCAGCAGAAGGAGGCGGAAGCCGCCATCGCGGGCCGGGTCGTCTCTGAGGTGTTGCATGACGATATGGCGGGCCGCGAGGCGCTGCTGCGCGGCAAATTGCGCCTCGCGCAATTTTCCCGCAATCAGGAACTCCAGGCCGACGCGGTCGGCATCAAGTCCATCGGCGAAGCCGGCTATGATCCCTTTGCTTCAGCCCGCTTCCTGCAATCGATGGAAGCCTATCAGAGCTTTCGCTCGGTATCGGGGGCCACCGACGCAAGCCTCGACTTCCTGGCGACGCATCCGGCAACACCGCAGCGCATTGAGCTTGCCATGGGACATGCGCGCAGGATCGGCGCGCCGGGTGTCGGCACGACGGACCGCGATGCCTTTCTCAATGGCATCGATGGCATCCTCTATGGCGACACGCCCGATGAGGGCTATGTGCGAGGCCGTACCTTCCTCCACCCCAAGCTCGGCGTGACCTTTACCGTGCCGGCAGGTTTCACCATCGACAATTCAGCCGACGCGGTGATGGCGACGGGGCCGGGCGAGATCGCCATCAGATTCGATGGAGCGCCGCTTGCCAGCGGTTCGAGCCTGACTGATTATATCAAGAGCGGATGGGTATCGGGGCTTGATGAATCCTCTGTTCGCGCCACGACGCTGAACGGCATGCCCGCCGCGACAGCGCGCGCCAGCGCTGATCGCTGGCAATTCGACATATTGGTGGTCGGCGCCGGCGAGAAGGTCTATCGCTTCCTGACCGCAGCGCCCAAGGACAGCACCGCTCTCCTGCCTGCCTCGCAGGCCGTCACCCAGAGCTTCAAGATTCTTTCGCCGGCGGAAAAAGAAGCCATCAAGCCCTTGCGTATCCGTGTCGTCACCGTGAAGCCGGGGGAGACCATCGGCACGCTATCGGCGAGAATGCAGGGCACCGATCGCAAGCTTGACCTATTCCGCCTCCTCAACGCGCTTCCCCCCGGCGGCACGGTCTCCGTCGGTGATCGCGTGAAAATCATCAGCGAATAGGAATTTTCACGCCTGATAGGCGGAAATTTCGTGCTTGCTGAGAAGAGCGGTCTTCAGTTTTTCCAACGCGCGATTCTCGATCTGCCGCACGCGTTCCTTGGATATTCCGAGGCTTTCCCCCAGCGCCTCCAGGGTCGCGCCTTCGTCATCGAGGCGACGCTCGCGAATAATGTGCAGTTCCCGTTCGTTAAGCACCGCCAGCGCCTGCGTCAGCCAGGACGACCGCCGCTCCGAATCGATCGCTCCTTCGACGATTTCATCCTGGAGTGGGCTGTCATCGACGAGAAAGTCCATTCTTTCCAGATTGCTGCTGTCATCACCCGAAACGGGGGTGCTGAGCGAACTGTCGGGTCCTGAAAGCCTGAAATCCATCAGCTCGACATCGGCCGTCGATACGCCGAGACGGACGGAAATGCGATGATAGACATCCGCCTGGGATAGGGCTTCATCTTCCTGGACGAGCCGCGCCCGCAATCTGCGCAGGTTGAAGAAGAGCGCCTTCTGTGTCGAACTGGTGCCTCCGCGCACGATAGACCAGTTGCGAAGGATATAGTCCTGCATGGACGCGCGGATCCACCACGTCGCATAAGTGGAAAACCGCACCTCGCGTTCAGGCTCGAAGCGGACCGCCGCCTCCAGCAGCCCGACATGTCCTTCCTGGACGAGGTCGCTCATCGGCAGATCGAACCTGCGGAACCGCGAAGCCATCGAGATCACCAGCCGCATATGTGCCGAAGTGATGCGGTGCAGAGCCTCCTGGTCCCGCTTCTCTTTCCAGCGGATGGCCAGTTCCCGCTCCTCCTCCCGCTCCAGATAGGGCGCGGCCATCGCACTTCGTATCATCGACTGATTGAGGGGAGACGACCCGCAAGTTGATCGCCCAGATGACCGGGTGGCGGGGGAACGGCTTTCGGCAACCTGCTTCATATCGTTCTCCTGGATGTGGCCGCCGCCGGCCTGGGAGATGTCAAACAATGAAAGAAGTGGCCAGAGAAGTTCCTGGCCATGGTGCAAACGCGCGAAAAGTCCTGCGGTTCCCCGCTCCTGCACGATTCAGATCTCGGACGGGTCAGGTCTGGGACGGGTCTCACATTCAGCACATGGCCGGGAGCACGAAAATGCGGACATAAATAAAAAGCCCGGCAGTGCCGGGCTTTTTAAAGATAATGCGGGAGGCGCGCTATTATGCGGCTTCCGCCTCGTCTTCCTCGACTTCAACCTCGGCATCCGCCTTGGCGCCGCGCTTCGGCCCCTTGGCGAGATTTACCTCGATCAACCGGACAGCCTCGGTTTCCGACATCTTGTTGACGGCGGCGATTTCACGCGCCATGCGGTCAAGCGCCGCTTCATAGAGCTGACGCTCCGAATATGACTGCTCGGGCTGGTTTTCGGCACGGTAGAGATCGCGCACGACTTCCGAGATCGCGATGAGATCACCGGAATTGATCTTCGCATCATATTCCTGCGCCCGGCGCGACCACATGGTGCGCTTGATACGGGCACGACCCTGCACCACTTTCAGCGCACGCTCGACATAATCCGTTTCTGACAGCTTGCGCATGCCGATGGTGGACGCCTTGGCGACCGGCACCTTGAGGCGCATCTTGTCCTTCTGAAAATCAATGACGAAAAGCTCGAGCTTGTGGCCGGCCACTTCCTGCTCTTCGATGGCAACGATCTGGCCGACGCCGTGCGCGGGGTAGACGATGAACTCGCTCGTCTTGAAACCCTGACGCATCGCGGGCTTTTTCTGCTGCTGGGATGTCATACGCTTCATTACTCCCTGTTGTGCCCGGCGGCATTCGCCGGTTAACACATGGTAAGCCGGCGGCCCTGAGATGCGGGACAGCCGGTCTGTCGACCCATTTCTGAAAGGCGAAAACCAGAAAGCGCAAGATCTTGTCCCGAAGGATGGAAGCAAGGGCGGAAGCTGGAGGCGAGGCTTAGTCGCACATTTCCGCCCGGCACTGTTGAAGTCCGGGAAAAGAAAAGCAGCCCTTTCAGGATTAACGCATATGCGCCACGAGTTGACGTTCAGTCATCGACATTATGAACAGAACACTAACACAAAAAGCTGAAAGAATCAACAATTTGCCGCGAGTGCTAAAAATGAGCCGGCAAGACGTCCATTCGGCAAGCCACTATATGAGCCACTAATTTCAAGAGAGGCCGCAATTTCTGGATCGCCGCGGGTACATTAACCCGCAAGGAACGCACTCGCATCTGAAATCCTTGGCGCGACGATGCGCTAGTCGCCTTCGCCAGGTTCTGGGGAGAAGAACTTCTCGAACTTGCCCTCGACGCCATCCATTTCCTTGGCTTCGGGCAGTTCAGCCTTCTTCGCCGTCAGGTTCGGCCATTTGCTCGCATATTCCGTGTTGATTTCCAGCCATTTGTCGAGGCCTGGTTCGGTATCGGGACGAATGGCTTCCGCCGGGCATTCGGGCTCGCAAACGCCACAATCGATGCACTCGTCCGGATTGATGACGAGCATGTTTTCGCCCTCATAGAAACAATCAACCGGACAGACCTCAACGCAATCCGTGTATTTGCAGCGGATGCAATTGTCGGTCACGACATAGGTCATTGTCGAACTCCTGAGACGTTATTCCAGATATGGGCGAGATAAGGCCGGATATGGGGTGTGAGGTAACGATTTTGTAGCCCGCTGGCAAGAGCACGGACCTGTACCAGCGGCGCTTCACCGCAGAACGCCAAACCATATCTGTCATCGCGATGAAACGTGGAATATTTTACTAGCCCACCGGCTGCACAAGCCAGAACGCGCTTTCGCAACGCGCGATTTCCCATCTCGATGACTTGTAACATCATATGCGTCGTAACGACGCATTCTATTCGTTGTCGCCGCGATCGCGAAGCCGGTCTGTCTGCCTGCGCTCGCGCTTGGTCGGGCGCCCGCTCCCCGCCTCACGCTGGGGCGGCAATTCCGCCAGTCCTGCCCGCCCGCCTTCTCCCGGCGATGGCTGCGGCGACACATCCTCGTAGAGCAAGCGCGCTTCTTCCGCCGGGCCGCGCCGATGGCCCGTGGCGAGAACCTTGTAGACGAGAACCCGCCGTTCGAGCGTGATGGTCAGCACGTCCCCGATCTTCACGGGATGAGCTGCCTGATCCACCTTTTCACGGTTGACGCGCACACGTCCGCCCGTGGCGAGCTTCGCCGCCAGGGATCGGGATTTGACGACGCGCGCGAAAAACAGCCATTTATCGATACGCTGCCTGTCGCCCGCAATCATCAGCCTACTTTTTCAACTGTTCCCTGAGCGCCGCCAGCTTGGCGAAGGGTGAATCGGGATCGACCTTCACCGGACGCTCCTGCCGCTCGTGATGCCGCTCATGAGGCTTGCCGCTGTCACGATTCGGATGATGCCCCTTGGCGCCATTCCCTTTACGCGCATCGCGGTTCGATCCGTCACGATTATGGCCGTCACGGTTTTCAGGCCGGACATCGCCCGATTGGCCGGTTGGCTGGCTTTTATGGAAGCGTTTGCCCCCATCCTTCCCGCTGCCCTGGCCATGCCTGCCCCGGGAATTGCTGCGGCGCTCGCCCTGTTCGGCACCCTTGCCATCCACGGCTTCGCCGGGTTGACCAGCCTGGCCATGATTGCTGCGTGGCCGGTTGCGAGCCTGATCCGGCCTGCGGCCCCGCCCCTCGAAACGCCCCTGCCGCCACAACAGCACCGGCTTGGGCGCGTCCTCCGCCGCTGACGCCGGAGCGGAAGTCGGAGCCTCTTGCGAGGCAACGGCTTCAGAAGGCTCCGCCGCGGCAACCTCGGTAGGTGCTTCATCTTGCGGTTGGACAGGCGATTCGACCTCGACAGCAGCCTGTATTTCCGCCTGGATCTCCGCCGGCGCTTCAGCCTGAACCTCCGCCGCAGCATCGGTGTCTTCGGGCGCAACTGCCTCCACCCCATCGGGTGTTTCAGCAGTCAGCGCTTCCGGCTTTTCCGCGGTGGCAGCTTCAAGTTCGGCAAGCTTGGCAGTCACCTCCGCGGCATCGACCGCCTCATGACGATAACCGAGATTGCGCAGCACCTCTTCCATGTCATCGGCGGTCGCGCCGAGGATCGACATCATGGCTGGGGTGACGATAAAGCGGCTGCCGTCATAGGCACCGTCCGCCCGCGGCCCGGAGCCGGGACGCCATGCGAGGGCCGGGCGAATGAGATCGGCCAGACGCTCCAGAATGTCGATGCGCACGGCACGCCGCCCGAGAATGCGGAAGCCGGCGAGTTTGTAGAACATCGGATCGAAGGTCTGATCGGTAACGACGGATGTGCGGCCTGCGGCCAGCACATGGACGACATCGCCATAACCGGGCCGCTCGCGCGCATCTTCTTTCAGCGCCCAGAGTAGCGTGATCAGCCCTGCGGGCGCGGGCTTCAACAGAGCCGGCACGAACACATGATAGGCGCCGAAGCGCACGCCGAGCCGGCGAAGCGCTGCGCGCGAATCCTGGTCGAGGCCGCGCACTTCTTCCGCCACGTCGCGACGCTGCAGGATGCCTAGGTTTTCCACGATCCGAAAGGCGAGGCCGCGGGTCATGCCCGTCAGCGCATCGGCATTGGCAAGGTCGTGGAGCGGCTTCAGGACCGTTTCCAGATGATGGGCGACGAAACGATCGACGCGTGCGGCAACCTTGTCGCGTGCCGGCCCCGTCAATTGCTCGTCCGCCAGAAGCACAGCGCGTGGCTTCAGCGTATCCTCGCCCGCCACCAGCATGGCGATGGTCGCGCCGATCCAGCGCAGCACGCCGTCCGACCCCAGCGCGAAATCGCCATTGGCCGACGCGGCGAACCGCTCGGCCCGGCGTTCGAACTCTGCGGCAAGCGCCTTTTGTGCGGCTCCCTTCAGCGCCTTCGCATCAGACCCCTCGGCCTGGGTATCGGCGGTGAAACGGAACCCTTCCAATTGCCCTACAAGGTGACCTTCGACAAGGACGTCACCGGACGGGCTGATTTCGGCTTCAAGCATGGCATTCTCTCTTAGACGCTTCATGAGCACGCTTGTCCTGCGGTCTACAAAGCGTTTCGTCAACCTTTCATGCAGCGCATCGGACAGTCTGTCCTCTATTTCGCGCGTCTTTTCCTGCCAATGTGTCGGATCGGCAAGCCATCCGGGCCTGTGCGACACGAAAGTCCAAGTGCGAATCTGGGCGATGCGATGCGACAAGGTATCGATCTCGCCATCGGTCCGGTCCGCCCGATCCACCTGTTCGCTCATGTAGTTCTCGTCCACATGACCGCGGCGGACGAGATCATTATAGATCGCGGCGATGATGTCGGCATGCTGCGCCGGCGCGATCTTGCGATAGTCCGGCAGAGCACAGGCATCCCAAAGCATTTCGACGCGCCCAGGCGTATCCGTCAGCTTGGCAATATCCGCATCACGAACCAGATGCTCGAGCGCCTGGCTATCGACGGAAGGCAAAGCGCGCACCAGCCCCTCCACCGGCGCCGGCGTATCGATTGAGTGGCGCAAAGCTTCGATCGAAGAAAAATCAAACCGCGCAGTACGCCATTGCAGCACCTTCACCGGATCGAAGGCATGCGCCTCGATCTTCTCCACCATTTCATTGTCAAACGGATCGACCCGGCCGGTAACGCCGAACGTGCCGTCGCGCAGATGCCTGCCGGCGCGGCCGGCGATCTGGCCCAATTCGGCAGCGGTCAGGTTGCGGAACTGGTAGCCGTCGAACTTGCGATCCTGCGCGAAGGCGACATGATCCACGTCGAGATTAAGACCCATGCCGATGGCATCGGTTGCCACCAGGAAATCCACGTCGCCCGACTGATAGAGCGCAACCTGTGCATTGCGCGTGCGCGGGCTGAGCGCGCCCATGACGACCGCAGCGCCACCCCGCTGGCGGCGAATCAGTTCGGCGATGGAATAAACCTCATCGGCGGCAAAGGCGACGATCGCGGAGCGGCGCGGCAGGCGGGTGATCTTCTTCGGTCCGGCATAGGCCAGATGCGAAAGGCGCGGTCGCGTAACGACGGAAATGCCGCGCAGGAGCTTTTCCAATATGCCGCGCATCGTGGCAGCGCCGAGCAGAAGCGTCTCCTGCCGCCCGCGCAGATGCAAAATACGGTCGGTGAAGATATGGCCGCGCTCGAGATCGCCCGCCAATTGCACCTCGTCGATGGCGACAAAAGCCACATCGGTCCGACGCGGCATCGCCTCGACAGTGCAGACGGAGTATCGCGCGCCGGATGGAACGATCTTCTCCTCGCCTGTCACCAGCGAGACATGGGCCGGCCCCACCCGTTCGACGACACGCCCATAGACCTCGCGCGCCAGAAGCCGCAGCGGCAGCCCGATCATTCCGCTCTCATGCGCCAGCATCCGCTCGATGGCGAGATGAGTCTTGCCGGTATTGGTCGGCCCCAGCACCGCGGTCACATCGCGGCCGGAAACAACCAGGGGTATTTCGTTTGCGGGCTGATGATTCATCTTCTGTACAGACCGAATTCCAGTTTGAAACCCTGCGATAACATTATCGGCAGCGCATCGAAACCCGAATGTCGCCGGCTCCTTTGCTTTCGCCTGTTAAGAAACGGAACGCGGACAGAACGAATCGGCTACGAATCACTGACTCGCGTCGATTCCCGCTTTGTTCACGGCGATATGTGGTGGCCATCAGGTGTTTCCCCACCACATGCTGAATCGACCGGAAACCCAAAACGCCATATGGGAACACGGCTGTTAACCTTTGCCGCACACTGTGCGGGCACGAACTGACCCTGGGTTCGATATTTAGGAAAATCTCAACAATTCCTTATGCTTGCTTAAACTACACGCAGCGTCCAGGTGCCTTTGCGTTAATGCTTCGATCAAACGCGGAACGAATCGGCGACGAATCAGCTTTTCACAAGTCTTCCTGCTTTGTTCTCACCAGATATAGTGTCCTTGTCGCCGATTTCCGCATAGGCAGGAAAAATTATCGGTCTCCGATCGGTTTCAGCTCCGCGCTACGTTAATCATTTGTGCCGTTTTGAAACAAAACGGAACATGGTCAATTCAAGCGATATACTGCCCGCCATTGGCGGTAATGGTCGAACCTGTGATGAAGCCGGAATCGTCCGATGCGAGGAAGACGGCGATCCGAGCCATCTCCTCTGGCTCGCCCAACCTTCCCACGGGGATCTGCGGCAGCACCCGCTCTTTCAGCACCGTCTCGTCCATGGCGCGCACCATCTCGGTGCCTATATAGCCCGGACATATGACATTGACCGTTATCCCGACCCGCGCACCCTCTTGCGCCAGCGCTTTGGTAAAGCCGATATCGCCGGCCTTGGCCGCGGAATAATTGACCTGTCCCGCCTGCCCTTTCTGGCCATTGATCGATGAGATGTTGATGACGCGGCCGAATTTGCGCTCGCGCATTCCCGGCCAGATCGGATGCGTCATGTTGAAGACGCCCGAAAGATTGGTATCGACCACTTCCTTCCACTGCTCGACCGTCATCTTGTGGAACATCGCGTCGCGGGTGATACCCGCATTGTTTACCAGCACCTCGACCGGACCGAGATCCGCCTCCACCCTGGCAATGCCCGCGATGCAGGCCTCGTAGTCGGAAACGTCCCAACGATAGGCCGGGATATCGTTGTCGACGCTGAAGCGTGCCGCAACCTCGTCGCCTCCGCAATAATTGACGGCGACCCTGTAACCGGCCTTTTTCAATGCGATGGCAATGGCAGCGCCGATGCCGCGCGATCCGCCTGTAACCAGTGCGACTCTTCCCACATCCCCTCGCTTTATGATCTGTCCTCCGGCCTCTCGATATAGCCGGCTATACGCAATTCTTCACAGGCGTTCCACGCAAAGCGCGACACCCATTCCGCCACCGATGCACAAGGTCGCAAGCCCCTTCCTCGCGTCCCGCCGCCTCAGTTCGTAAAGGAGCGTATTGAGGATGCGGGCGCCGGAGGCGCCGATCGGATGGCCGATGGCGATCGCGCCGCCATTGACGTTGACGATCGCCGGATCGAGGCCAAGCTCCTTGTTGACGGCGCAGGACTGTGCGGCAAAGGCTTCATTGGCCTCCACCAGATCGATATCCTGAACGTTCCAGCCCGCCTTTTCCAGCGCCTTGCGCGAGGCGGGGATCGGACCGGTTCCCATGATCGAGGGATCGACACCCGCCGTCGCCCAGGAGACGATGCGCGCCAGCGGCTCGATTCCGCGCCGCACCGCCTCCTTCTCGCTCAACAGCACCACGGCTGCCGCGCCATCATTAATCCCCGAGGCATTGCCGGCGGTCACCGTACCCTCCCGGTCGAAGGCCGGCCTCAGTTTGGCCATGGCCTCCAGCGTCGCGCCATGGCGGATATATTCATCCTCGGAAACCACGACCTCGCCCTTGCGCGCCTTCACCGTGACCGGGACGATCTCGTCCAGGAAGCGCCCCGCCTTCTGCGCTGCTTCCGCCTTGTTCTGGGAAGAGACGGCAAAATTGTCCTGCTCATCGCGGCTCAATTGCCATTGCCGCGCGATGTTCTCGGCGGTGATTCCCATGTGATAACCAAAGAAGGCGTCCATAAGCCCGTCCTTGATCATGGTGTCGACCATCTGAAAGTCGCCCATCTTCACGCCACCGCGCAAATGCGCGCAATGCGGCGCCATCGACATCGATTCCTGCCCGCCGGCGACAATCACCTTCGCATCGCCCGTGGCGATCTGCTGCATACCGATGGCGACCGCACGCAGGCCGGAGCCGCAGAGTTGATTGAGGCTCCATGCGGTTGTCTCCTTGGCAAGTCCTGCTGCCATCGCCGCTTGGCGCGCCGGATTCTGCCCCTCGCCGGCAGTCAGCACCTGCCCCAGGACCACCTCGTCGACCTCGGCAGCCTCGATCCCGGCGCGCGAAAGCGCCTCGCGTATCGCAGCCGCACCCAGCTCATGCGCGGGAACATTGGCGAATACGCCATTGAACGAACCGACAGGCGTGCGTGCCGCACTTGCGATGACGATGCTGCCGTTCCCGTACGAACTGGTCATGAATTGTCCTCCTGGATTGCCGGTATGCTCCGGTCTGGTCTCTTCACCACAAGATGAAACGAGAAAAGACGGCTTGGCAAGGGCACTGCACAATGAAGCGGTCTGGGAAGCACTCCGGCGAGATTAAGCTCAAACCTTGCCCCTGATTTAGCTCCTGATTTTGCCCCCGACTTCGCAATGCACAAAACGCTTTGAATTATGACGAAATTGGGCCTATCCTCATGACCGGGAGATTATAAACAACAATAAGAAATGTGATCGGGAGGCGATCTTGGCATCAAAATCGGACCATACGCTTATCAAGAAATACGCCAATCGCCGGCTCTACAACACCGGAACGAGCACTTATGTGACGCTCGAGGATCTGGCCGAGATGGTCAAGAAAGGCGAGGAATTCAGCGTCCAGGATGCCAAGACGGGCGAGGACATCACCCATGCCGTCTTGACGCAGATCATCTTCGAACTGGAGAACAAGGACGGCCAGAACATGCTGCCGATCCCGTTCCTGCGCCAGTTGATCGCCTTTTACGGCGACCAGATGCAGATGATCGTACCAAGTTTTCTTGAACAATCGATGACGGCTTTCGTGCGCGAGCAGGAGCGGATGCGCGAGCAGCTTACCGCGGCTTTCGGCAAGTCGCCTGCCGAGCTGATGAGCATGAACCTGCCCGTCAAGCTGATCGAGGAGCAGGTGCGCCGCAACACCGAGATGTTCCAGCAGGCAATGAGCATGTTTACACCCTTCCCGCTCGGCGGCATGCCCAACGGCAAGGCTGCGGAACCACCGAGGGGCGAACCGGAGGCAGCAAAGCAGTCGAGCGATGACCTGCGCGAATTGAAGGAACAGATTGCCGCAATGCAGCGCAAGATCGACGAGATCGCCAAATAAGCGCCAATCCCACCTCAATATACCCCTGGAACAAACAGTTTTTCCATGAAATCACCGGAATTTGCCGTGCATTCGCGCCGGGCTGCGCTAAAAAGGCCGGATTGATAATTTCAGGAGAATTCCATGGCGCGGCTGACACTCAACAAGGCAAACCAGATCATCAAGGGCGCATTTGCCAAAGCGGACGAGATGAAGATGAAGCCGCTGGCGATCGCAATCTTTGACGCCGGCGGCAATCTCAAGGCCTTCCAGCGGCAGGACGGAACCTCGATCCTGCGCTTCGAGATTGCCTCAGGCAAGGCCTTCGCTGCGCTCGCCGTGGGCGCCGGCTCGCGCTGGCTTCACAATCAGGCGAAGGACCGCCCGCATTTCCTTGAAGGTCTCTCAGGCGTTTCCGGCGGCCGCATCGTGCCGGTTCCCGGTGGCGTCCTCATCAAGGATGCCAAGGGGGAGATCCTGGGCGCTGCAGGCATTTCCGGCGATACCTCCGATAATGACGAGATCGCCGCGGTGGCGGGCATCGAAGCCGCAGGTTTCGTTGCCGACGCAGGCTGAATCTACCCTGAAAAGCAGTAAATCGCACGAATAACACAAATAAAAAGACCGGCTTTTGGGCCGGTCTTTTCAATTTCGATACTGGAATAGATACGAAGAGTGAGAGCGGAAACCGCCCTAGCTGAAAGCTCAGCTTTCCTTCGGCGTCAGAACCTGACGGCCGCGATACATGCCGGACTTCAGGTCGACATGGTGCGGACGGCGCAGTTCGCCGGAGTTCTTGTCTTCGACATAGGTCGGCGCCTTCAGCGCATCGGCAGAACGCCGCATGCCGCGCTTCGACGGAGAGGTTTTACGTTTAGGTACAGCCATGGATTCTGCTCCACTGATCAGTCAACAAAAGTCCGGCCCGGCTCCGGTGGAGCCTGTCACGTCGGACAAAATTCCGGAAAGTCCGCGTGCCTATACACGCAACTTGGATGTTTGACCAGCGCGAACAGTGTTTTTTTTGCAAGTTCCCGCGGGCCGGGCCATTTTTATTGCAGGCAACCGACATAAGCCCCCGAACGCCTCGCCCGCGCCTCTACGACACGGGCCAGGCGTTGCATTCCCCGTCCCGGCTTTGCCGGATTGCGCAGGATCGGATTGGGCAGCGCCGCCGCGAGATAAGCCGCCTGCCGCGACGAAAGTTGCGAGGCGGAACGCCCGAAATGATACTGCGCGGCGGCTTCCGCCCCATAGACCCCCGGACCCCATTCGGCGATGTTGAGATAGATTTCCATGATACGCCATTTCGGCAATATCAGGTCGGCCACCACCGCAAGTGGTAATTCCAGGCCTTTGCGGATAAAGGAACGGCCGTTCCAGAGAAAAAGGTTCTTCACCGTCTGCATGGTGATGGTGGAAGCGCCCCGTGTCTTCTCGCCGTCCACCGCATCGGTGATCACCTCGGTAAGCTGGCGCCAGTCGATACCCGAATGGCTGCAGAACTGACCGTCCTCCGATACCAGCACCGAATTGACGAGGGCAGGCGAAATCTCTTCGATGGGCATCCAGCGCCGGTCGTACCCGTTGAACGTCACCACATCCTTCAGCATCAGCGTCGATACGGGATGGACGAAGGGGATCAGATAGACAAAAAGCAGAAGGATCGGTGCGACAGCGAGGATGATGACGATCCGCAGGATTTTGCGCGCAAGCCACGAATGGAGTGGATCGGCCAGATAGCCCCTGCCATTCCTGTTTCTGACCACAATTTTCGCCACTGTTCCGCCCGTTTGTGCACTGCCTCCGACATAAAGCATTCCTGGCGAAGATTGAACCCGTTGCTGGCGATAAGTAGGCTTTATTCCGGCAAATCAGCCCGGTTTTCGGCGGAATCGCAGCGACGAATTGCCCGCTACAAGACAGTTCCGTGAAAAAGCTCCATGTGCGATCACGCGCCTGTTGACCGGCGCACGGCTTTCGTCCATGCCGGATTCATGGCAACCGTTATTCCCAGCCCCGATTTTGAAACAACTCTGACGACGCGCGCCCGCGCAGTGGAAGCAGCGCTGGAGAAGCTTCTCGACGACCGCGTTCGCAATGGCGAGATCATCCGGCCGGAGCGTCTCATGGCGGCGATGCGCCACGGCGTTCTCAACGGCGGCAAGCGGCTCCGTCCTTTCCTGGTGATGGAAAGTGCGGCTCTCTTTGCCGCCGACAAGGAGCCGGCGTTGCGCGTGGCGGCAGCGCTCGAATGCATCCATTGCTATTCGCTTGTGCATGATGATCTGCCGGCCATGGACAATGACGATGTCAGGCGCGGTCAGCCGACCGTGCACAGGGCATTCGACGAAGCGGCGGCTATTCTGGCCGGCGACAGCCTGCTCACCTACGCCTTCGAGATCGTCGCCAGCGAGGAGACGGAATTGCCTGCCGCGACACGGGCAAAGCTCGTCTCAGCCCTTGCCCGGGCTGCAGGCCATGGCGGCATGGCGGGGGGGCAGGTGCTTGATCTCGCTGCCGAAACCCGTAAGCCGGACGAAGCCGGCATCATCATCCTGCAGGCGATGAAAACCGGCGCGCTCATCCGTTTCGCCTGCGAGGCGGGCGCCATCATCGGCAATGCCACGCCTGAGGACCGGGAGCGCCTGGCCGAATATGGCGCAGCGATCGGCCTTGCCTTCCAGCTCGCCGACGACCTCCTCGACGTCACCGCCGACGCGGCGAGGATGGGCAAGGCGACCGGAAAGGATGCGGCGGCAGGCAAGGCGACGCTCGTCTCGCTGCATGGTGTCGAGTGGACGAAAAAGCAGTTGCATGGTCTCGTGGAACAGGCCGAGATGCTGCTCGAACCCTTCGGTGCCGACGCCACGCTCCTAAAACAGGCCGCCCGATTTATCGCCGACCGGCAGAGTTAAAGTATCACTCCCCGCATCGACTGGTTTACACTCGGCCCGCCCCGAAGCGGTTTTCTATATAATCCGCCACCATCTTCTGGAATTCCCCCGCAATACCCGGCCCCCGCAAGGTCGTCACCTTTTTACCATCGACGAAAACCGGCGCCGATGGCGTTTCGCCAGTTCCCGGCAGCGAAATGCCGATATCAGCATGCTTTGATTCGCCCGGCCCGTTGACGATGCACCCCATGACCGCGACCTGAAGTGCCTCGACCCCGGGATATTTTTCCCGCCAGACCGGCATGTTGGCGCGCAGATCGTTCTGGATCGCCTGCGCCAGTTCCTGGAAGACGGTCGATGTCGTGCGCCCGCAGCCCGGACAAGCCGCGACAACAGGCACGAACTGACGGAAGCCCATGGTCTGGAGCAGTTCCTGCGCCACCTGCACCTCGCGCGTGCGATCGCCGCCCGGCTCCGGCGTCAGCGAAACGCGGATCGTATCGCCAATCCCCTGTTGCAGCAGGATGCCCATCGCCGCGGACGAAGCCACGATGCCCTTGGTGCCCATGCCGGCTTCCGTCAGGCCGAGATGCAAGGCATGATCCGAGCGCTTCGCCAGTTCTGTATAGACGGCGATCAGGTCCTGCACCTGGCTGACCTTCGCCGACAGGATTATTTTGGAGCGCGGCAGGCCGATCTCTTCGGCCAGTGTCGCGGAAATCAGCGCAGACTGCACGATCGCCTCGCGCACGACCTGCTGCGCCGTCAGCTTGAAACCTTCCGCCTGATTGCGGTCCATCAATGTGGTCAGCAGTTCCTGGTCGAGCGATCCCCAGTTGACCCCGATGCGCACTGGCTTGTCGTAACGGATCGCCATCTCGACGATATCGGCGAACTGCTTGTCCTTTTTATCCCTGAAGCCGACATTGCCGGGGTTGATGCGGTATTTTGCGAGCGCTTCGGCGCAGGCCGGGTGATCCGCCAGAAGCTTGTGGCCGATATAATGAAAATCCCCGACCAGCGGCACATCATGCCCTAGACGATCGAGCCGCTCGCGGATCCTCGGTACGGCGGCTGCCGCTTCGTCGCGATCAACGGTGATACGGACAATCTCCGAGCCGGCGCGATGGAGTGCCGCCACCTGCGCCACTGTCGCATCCACATCGGCGGTGTCCGTATTGGTCATCGACTGCACCACCACGGGCGCGCCGCCGCCGACCATGACGCCGCCGACATCGACGCCAACCGACGGGCGGCGGTCGAAGGGATAGGAGAAATAGCTTGGTGTCTCAGTTGCCATTTTGCTGCATTCGTCAATGGGCACGTCTTGAAGGGGCATGTCTTGAAGGGACACATCTCGAGAGAACATGCCCTGAGGTGGAGGAGACGAGGCGATCTGTCAACTCCCGTCGATCATCATCCCTTCATGGCGATTTATATTCGAGCTTTAGCATCTTGCCGAGGAGCTGTCGCCTTCGCATTATGCCTCGCATAATGATTGCCCAAAACCAGGCAAAAGGGAGGACGACGAAGGAATGACCTCACGCAAGACTGCCCTTATCACGGGCTCCAATTCCGGCATTGGCCTCGGCATCGCCCATGCGCTGGCTGCAACCGGCCACGATATCGTGATCAATTCCTTCACCGAGCGCGACGAGGACCATGCGCTCGCCGAGTTGCTCGGCAAGGAGCATGGCGTCAAGTCTGTCTATATCAAGGCCGACATGAGCAGGTCGGATGAATGCCGGGCCCTGATCGCAAACGCGGCTTCCGTTTTCGGCGGCGTCGATATCCTCGTCAACAATGCGGGCATCCAGCATGTCGCGCCTGTTGAGGAATTCCCGACGGAAAAGTGGGATGCGGTCATCGCCATCAATCTCACCTCCGCCTTCCACACTGTTGCCGCCGCCGTCCCGCTGATGAAGTCAGCCGGATGGGGACGTATCATCAATGTCGCCTCGGCCCATGGCCTGCGCGCCTCGCCGTTCAAATCGGCCTATGTGGCGGCAAAACACGGGATCGTTGGCTTCACCAAGGCAGTGGCGCTGGAGCTTGCCGAAAACAAGATCACCAGCAACGCCATCTGCCCGGGCTACGTCCTGACCCCCCTCGTCGAGGCCCAGATCCCCGACCAGATGAAGACCCACGATATGGACCGGGAGACGGTGATCCGCGAGATCATGCTCGACAAGCAGCCCACCAGGCAGTTCGTCACCACAGAGCAGATCGGCGCGCTCGCCGCCTTCCTGTGCAGCGAGAACGCCGCGCAGATAAACGGCGCGGCATTGTCGGTCGATGGCGGCTGGACGGCGGAATAAACGCCTCACAGATCGTGCGGAACGCCTGGCTCCTCCCCATGCCCATCGGCATAGCGGGCAAGACCGGAGAGCGCCAGAACGACGAGCAGAAGCAGGGGCAAGGCGGCGAACACCGCCGAAAAGCCCGTATATTCGGCAATGAATCCGATGCTGGATGGCGCAAAAAGAATGCCGGAATAGCCAAGTGTGGTGGCGATCGACAGGCCGACTCCGGGCGCCATGCCAGGCAGGTTCCCGGCGATGGAGAAAGCGATCGGGACCATGTTGGAAATGCCGATTCCGCACAGGGCGAAGCCGATGATGACCATGATCGGATCAGGCGCGAAGCTAGCGGCCAGCATACCGACGATCGCCGTCACCGTGCATAATCGGAGCGTCAGCACCGCGCCCAGCCTTTCGCGCACCAGATCGCCTGCAAAGCGCATGATGGCCATGGTCAGCGAAAAGGCGGCGAAGCCAAGCCCGGCGATGCTCACAGGCGCGCCCAGATCCTGCATGAGATAGAGCGCACTCCAGTCGAGCACCGCGCCCTCCGGCACCATGGAGAACAGCGCCATCAACCCGACCAGCCAGGGCAACGGCTGTAATGGCAGACGTGCGCGGGAGCTTCCATCAACGGATGATTTTGCAGGCCGGTCCACATGGACGATGGGCCACGCCACGGCCAGCATGACGACAACGATCACCGTCGCAACGACCGCGTGAACAACCGTGCCGAAATGCCCGATGAGATAGCCGCCGACGCCGGCGCCAATGAGACCGCCCAAGCTCCAGAAGGCGTGACAGGACGACATGATGGCGCGGCGCATCTTCTGCTCGACCGCCACCGCATTGGCATTCATGGCCACATCCATGCCGCCGACGAAACCTCCGAAGAGAAAGAGCGCTATCGCCGCAGCCGGGATGTTCTGCGTGAAAGTCAGCGCAAGGATGGACGGCAGCAGCAGGACCGCCGTTATCTTGGAAACCCGCGCCCCGCCAAGCCGGGCGATCTGCATTCCCGCCACCGGCATCATGACCAGTGACCCGATGCCGAAGACCAGGATCATCAGTCCGAGTTCGCCCTTGCTGAGATTGAGCCGCTCGGCGAATTCAGGAATTTTCGGCGCCCAACTCCCCACCATGAACCCGTTCATCAGGAAGAGCAGCCATATCGCCAGCCTTTCCCTAGGCAAATAGCCGGACCGGCCTGCTACCGCCCGCGGCGTATCCACGCGCATTTCCATAGAATACTCCTTCAATTCAGGCCTTTTCAGCCCTGATGATTTCGACGCCAAGCGCCTCGATATCCCTGATGAATGCCGCATCGGCATCCCATTCGACGATGAGTCTGTCGCATTCCGCCATCGCAATCACATCGTGCGATGCGGCGGCGCCCAGCTTCTCCGCGGTCGCCGTCGTCATGATCGAACGGCTGCGCCGGGCGATCATTCGCTTGAATTCGGCATCCTCCAGATGGAACGCCGTGACACCCGCCTGCGCATCGACGCCGCAAGCGCCCAAGATGCACAGATCAGGCCGCAGCAGCGCCGCATCGTTCAACGCCCTGCCGCCAACCGCCGCCCCGACCCGCCGGTCGATCGTGCCGCCAATGAGGATAAGCTCGGCGGCGTCCATCAGGGCAGAAGCAATAAGGGGCGCATTGGTTGCGACCGTAATGCCGGATGGTGATGAAATTTCCCGAGCCGAGATTTCTCGGGCGAGAGCCAGATTCGTCGAGGAAGCGTCAAGAAACACAAGCATCCCCGGCTCTATGATACGCGCCGCAGCACGGGCGAGTGCGCCTTTCCGCTCAGGCTGCTCCACTGCCCGCTGGGCAAAAGGCGCGGTGGGCGGAACCGGCGCAAGCGCCCCGCCATAGACCCGCTGGCAGAGCCCCGCCGCCGCCATCTCCCTCAAATCCCGCCGGATCGTATCTTCCGAAACCGAAAATTCAAGCGCCAGATCGCCCGCCAGCACCTTGCCGGTTGCCGCCAGCTTCTCAGCGATACGCGCCTGCCGCTCCTGAAGCAGAAAATCCGAAGTGCTCATGCTCGCTCTCTCTAATCATGCGTAATCATGCATAAACATGCACAACCCTTCAATACCGCCATCGAATGCCATTGGCAAGCGCCGCCGTGCACGGTTTTTCAGCCGATGAGCGATATAGCTGGATTGGTATTTGCCTGGTCACCCCCTCTGCCTCTGCCTATCGGGCATCTCCCCCGCGACGAGGGAGATTGGCTGGCACAGATGGCGCTCACTCTTCAGCGCTTGAGGTTGGTGGCCACATCAATGAAGGCTATTCACCCAGAGGGGGGGGGTGCCTCGCGATTCCATGAAAACAGAAACCGCCCCGGGGCTCACCCGTAAACGATCAGCAGATCTTTCGCGTCGATCTGGTCGCCTGCGCGTACCAGCACTTCGGCAACCGTCCCGTCCTTCTCCGCATGGATGGCCGTTTCCATCTTCATCGCCTCGATGGAGACAAGCACGTCACCAGCCTTCACCGGTTGGCCCGGCGCAATGGCCACAGTCGAGATGATCCCTGGCATCGGCGCACCGACATGGCTGTCATTACCGAGCTCTGCCTTGCGCCGCGCGCCGTTGCCCGCCGCACCATGCGCCCTGTCCGGCACCTTGACGCGCCGCGGCTGGCCGTTGAGCTCAAAGAACACGGTGACCATGCCTTTCTCGTCGGTATCGCCGACCGCCTGGTTACGGATGACCAGCGTCTTGCCGCGTTCGAGATCGACGAAGACCTCCTCTTCCTGTTCCAGCCCATAGAAATAGACCGGCGTCGGCAGCACGCTTGTCGGGCCGTAGGTCTCCTGCGCCAGCGCATAGTCGGTGAAGACCTTGGGATACATCAGATAGGAGGCAAACTCCTGGTCGCTGATCTTGCGCCCCAGCTTCTCCTCGATCTCCCGCCGTTCCTTGTCGAGATCGGCAGGCGCGAGCAGCGAGCCCGGCCGCACCGTGAACGGCTTTTCGCCCTTGAGAACTTTCTTCTGCAAGGCTTCCGGCCAGCAGGAGGGTGGCTGCCCGAGATCGCCACGCATCATCGAGACGACCGAGTCCGGAAAGGCTATGTCCTTGTCCGGGTTCTCCACATCGGCAACTGCCAGGTCCTGGCTGACCATCATCAGCGCCATGTCGCCGACGACCTTGGATGACGGCGTCACCTTGACGATATCGCCGAACATGCGATTGACGTCGGCATAGGCCTGCGCCACCTCGTGCCAGCGGGTCTCCAGCCCAAGCGAGCGCGCCTGCTCCTTCAGATTGGTGAACTGCCCGCCCGGCATTTCATGCAGATAGACCTCCGACGCTGGTCCTTTGAGATCGCTCTCAAAGGCGGCATACTGATTACGCACGGCCTCCCAATAGAATGAGATCTTGCGGATCCATACGGGATCGAGGCCTGGGTCGCGCTCCGTGCCGGAAAGGGCCTCGACGATCGAACCCAAACACGGCTGGGAAGTATTGCCGGAAAGCGCATCCATCGCGGCGTCCACCGCATCGACACCCGCCTCCACCGCCGCCAACACTGTGGCCGCCGAAATCCCTGATGTGTCATGGGTGTGGAAATGGATCGGCAGGTCGGTCGCCTCGCGCAGCGCCTTGAACAGCACCTTCGCTGCCGCAGGCTTCAACAGCCCCGCCATGTCCTTGACGGCGATGATATGTGCGCCGGCCTTCTCCACCTCTTTGGCGAGCCCGACATAATAGTTCAGATCGTATTTCGGTCGCGCGGCATTGAGTATATCGCCGGTATAGCAGATCGCCGCCTCGCAGAGCTTCCCCTCCTCAAGGATAGCGTCCATCGAGACGCGCATGTTCTCGACCCAGTTCAGGCTGTCGAATACGCGGAAGAGATCGATGCCGCCGCGCGCCGCCTCACGCACGAAATATTTGACCACATTGTCCGGATAGCTCTTGTAGCCGACACCGTTCGCCCCGCGCAGGAGCATTTGCAGGAGAATGTTGGGCGCCGCCTCGCGCACCAGCGCCAGCCGCTCCCACGGGTCTTCGGTCAAAAACCGCATCGACACGTCGAACGTCGCCCCGCCCCAGCATTCCAGCGAAAAGAGGTCGGGCAATACCCGGGCATAGGTGCCGGCAATGCGCGCGATGTCATAGCTGCGCATGCGTGTGGCGAGAAGCGATTGGTGCCCGTCGCGCATCGTCGTGTCGGTGATGAGCACGCGCTTTTCGTCACGCATCCATTGGGCAAATTTCTGTGGGCCCAGCGCATCGAGCCGCTGCCGGGTGCCGTCCGTGATCTTCGTCTCACCCGCATATGGAACGACGGGCGGAGCAGCATCCATGGGCGGCCGGGCGCGGCCCTTCGTCTCCGGGTGGCCGTTCACGGTCACATCGGCCAGATAGGTGATGAGCTTCGTGGCGCGATCCTGCCGCTTCACATGCTCGAAGAGTTCCAGCGTGTTGTCGATGAACTTCGTCGTATAGACATTGTCGCGAAACTCAGGATGCGTAATGATCGCTTCGAGAAAGGTCAGATTGGTCGCCACACCGCGAATGCGAAACTCGCGCAGCGCCCGGTGCATGCGCAGGATCGTCTCCTCCGCTGTCGGCGCCCATGCGGTCACCTTTTCCAGCAGCGGATCGTAGAAACGGGTGATCACCGCACCCGAATAGGCAGTGCCGCCATCGAGCCTGATGCCGAAGCCGGTCGCCCCGCGATAGGCGGTAATACGCCCATAGTCCGGGATGAAATTCTGCTCGGGATCTTCGGTGGTGATACGGCACTGCAACGCGTGGCCGTTGAGCCGGATATCGGCCTGCGCCGGGACGCCTGACGCGGGCATTCCGATGGCAGCGCCTTCAAGGATGCGGATCTGCGCCTTTACGATGTCGATGCCCGTCACCTCCTCGGTGACCGTATGCTCGACCTGGATGCGCGGATTGACCTCGATGAAATAGAATTTTCCGGTATCGGCATCCATCAGGAATTCGACGGTGCCCGCGCCTATATAATCCGTCGCATGAGCGATCTTCAGCGCATGGTCGGCCAATTCCTTGCGCTGCCGATCGTCGAGATAAGGCGCTGGCGCTCGCTCGACCACTTTCTGGTTGCGCCGCTGGATCGAGCAATCTCGCTCGAAGAGATGCACTGCATTGCCATGCGTGTCGCCAAGGATCTGCACTTCGACATGACGGGCGCGCTCGACCAGCTTCTCCAGATAGACCTCGTCCTTGCCGAACGCCGCCTTCGCCTCGCGCTTGGCTTCGGTCACCTCCTTGACGATCTCGTTAGCCGAACGAATAGCGCGCATACCGCGCCCACCGCCGCCCCAGGACGCCTTGAGCATCAGGGGATAGCCGATCTCCTCCGCCATCGCCTTGACCGCATCCATATCGTCGGGAAGCGGCTCGGTCGCGGGCACCACGGGAACGCCGATCTCGATGGCGAGATTACGCGCCGCCACCTTGTTGCCGAGACGGCGCATCGTCTCCGGCTTCGGTCCGATGAAGATGATGCCGTTTGCAGCGCAAGCCTCGGCAAATTCGGGGCTTTCCGACAACAGCCCGTAGCCTGGATGGATCGCGTCCGCGCCGGAGAGCTTGGTGACGCGGATGATCTCGTCAATGGAGAGATAGCTTTCGATCGGCCCGAGATCGCGAGCGAGATGCGGGCCGCGTCCTACTTGATAGCTTTCGTCCGCCTTAAAGCGATGCAGCGCCAGCTTGTCCTCTTCCGCCCAAATGGCGACCGTTTTCATACCGAGCTCATTTGCCGCGCGAAAGACGCGGATGGCGATTTCGGATCGGTTGGCGACGAGGATCTTCTTGATCGGCAAGGCAGGTCTCCCAAACTGCGAGGACGGAATACTCACGGTTCCGATCTGGTGAAGCCGATGCACCGCCCCGTTTCTTGTTCATGAACTTCGGACGGAAAACCGGCTCCGATGGGACCCGCTTTCCATGCTTACCGCGCAAAATGCTGCGGTGCAAACGGTGTGTTGATAGCTCTGCGAAAAAAGAGAATGCCCGGCGCGAAGGCCGGGCATTCATCTTTATGGGCTCTATGAAAAGAGCTTACTGCTGGATGTAGGTATACTTGCCGTCCTCACCCTTCTTCCACTCGTACATGACGTAGCCGGGAAGCTTCGGATCGCCCTTTTCGTCGAAGGAAATATCGCCGAGAACGGTCTTGAAGGTTTCCGTACCCTTCAAGGCTTTCGCCACTTCCTGCGGATCGTTCGATCCGGCAGCCTTGGCGGCGGCGGCAATCGCCTGGACGCCAGCGTAAGAATAGAGCGTGTAGGCTTCTGGCTCAAAACCGGCATCGCGGAATTTCTTCACCAGTTCGGCATTGTCCGGATTGACGCGCGGGTCGGGACCGAACGTGTTGAGCGTGCCCGCAACGGCGTCGCCGGCGATCGAGGCAAGCTCGTTGGAGACGATGCCGTCACCGGAGATGAACTGGACCTTGAGGCCCTGATCGGCGAGCTGGCGCATGATCAGGCCGGCCTCGGTGTGCAGGCCACCCCAGTAAACGACAGTAACGCCTGCCTGCTTCGCCTTGGCGATAAGGGCGGAGAAATCCTTCTCGCCGACATTCACGCCTTCATACATTACTTCCTTGACGTCAGCTGCGTTGAGCGCCTTTTTGGTTTCATCGGCGAGGCCCTGACCATAAGGGGTCTTGTCGTGAATGACGGCGATCTTGGCATCCTTGAAGTGGTCGGCAATGTACTTACCGGCGATGGTGCCCTGCTGGTCGTCACGGCCGCAGGTGCGGAAAGTGTTCCACAGTCCGCGCTCGGTGAAGACGGGATTCGTCGAAGCCGGAGTCACCTGGAGAATGCCGTTTTCGGCATAGACATCGGAAGCCGGGATCGAAACGCCGGAATTGAAGTGGCCGATGACGAACTTGACGCCGTCAGCAGCGAATTTGTTGGCGACCGAAATGCCCTGCTTCGGATCGGATACGTCATCGCCGAGAACGACCTTGATCTGCTCGCCATTGAGGCCGCCGGCAGCGTTGATCTCGGCAATTGCCGCTTCGGCACCCTTCTGGATCTGCGCGCCGTAAACAGCGTTCGGGCCGGTCAGCGGTGCGCCGATCCCGAAGAGAACATCAGCCCAGGCGCTACCGCCGCAGGCAAGCATCGCCACAAGTGCAACGCCGGAAAAAAGTGACTTCTTCATATAATTAGCTCCCATTCTTCTTACACCCCACGCGATGCGTGCCGCACCGCTTGTTAACACACTTGCCGATTTCCCGGCGCTTGTCACGCTGATTCAGTTGATGCCAGCGCGATTGGTTGAAGCATGATCCGGAAAGTTTGATCCTGCTTTTAAAAACCGATTTAGGACGCCGGGCTGCCCTTCTTTTCCTTCCACGAGAGCGGAGAGACCTTTTCGTATAGCCAGCTATACTGCCGTACCATTTGATTGGTGCGCGTGTAGCGATAACCAATCGTGCCAATGATCATCAGGATGATCGTGTCGACGACATAATAATGCAGCGACAGCATGCTTCCGCCAAAAAGCGCATAGTGAATGAAGCGCACGGCTATGCCGAGCGGGATCATGTAGAGCACGAAGCCGATATAGGTTCGCCAGGTCTGGGCACAGGCCCGTCCCGTCATCCATGCCGCCCAGCCGCCCAGGATGCATGTGACGAACAGGAACAGCAGGAACGAAGGTTCCTCATAGAGAATGCCTTGCATGGCCATGTCTCCCTTAGAGCATGATCCCCGAAAACGAGTTTTCGGATAAGATCATGCGGCTGAACAAAATTAGTGCCGTCCACCTTCGAGATAGGCGGCGCGGACTTCCGGATTGGCGAGGAGTTCCTTTCCGGAACCACTCATAGTGATGGAGCCGTTGACCATGACATAGCCACGGTCAGCCAGTTTCAGCGCACCAAATGCATTCTGCTCGACCAGGAAGACGGTCAGCCCCTTGGTGCGGTTGAGTTCCTTGATTGCCTCGAAGATCTGCTTGACGATCAATGGCGCAAGACCGAGCGAAGGCTCGTCCAGCAACAGGAGCTTGGGGCGCGCCATCAGCGCACGGGCAATCGCCAGCATCTGCTGTTCGCCGCCCGAAAGCGTCCCGCCGCGCTGGTTGATACGCTCCTTCAGACGCGGGAACAGATCGAACATCAGCCGCACGTCCTCGTCGAAATACTCCAGATTGTCGAGGCTTGCACCCATCTGGAGATTTTCCTGCACGCTCATGCGCGGGAAGATGCGGCGCCCTTCCGGTGACTGCGCTATGCGCAACCGCGCGATCTCGTACGGCGGCAACTGCGTAATGTCCTGCCCGGCAAAGATGATCTTGCCTGTGCGGGCGTGCGGATTGCCGCAGATCGTCATCATCAGCGTCGACTTGCCGGCGCCGTTGGCCCCGATGAGCGCGACGATCTCACCTTCATCGACCGTGATATCGACGCCTTTCAGCGCGCGGATATTGCCGTAATAGGTCTCGACATTCTCCACTTTGAGAAGTGCATTTTTAGCTGACATCACTTGCTCCCCCCGGAAGGCTTCTTTGCCCGAGCAGACGTCTTGCGCGCCGACACAGGTTTGGCAGCAGTTGTCTTCCGCGCGGGCTTCACTTTGGGCTCGCCCTTGGTGACCGCCTGCTCCTTTGCGATCTCTGCCACGGCCTCCTTGGCCAGGCGGGCGACCGCGATGTCGGCCGGATCTGCGCCGGTGGGCGCCGCCACCTCATCGATCAGCTCGGCGATCTCTTCGTCCTCGACCCCCAGATAGGCCGCGATCACCTTCGGATCATTGCGGACCATTTCCGGCTTGCCGTCGGAGATTTTCGTGCCGTATTCAAGCACCACCACGTGGTCGGAAATCTCCATTACCACCGCCATGTCATGCTCGATCAGCAGGATCGACGTGCCGGTTTCGTCACGTATGTCGAGCAGGAGCTTGTTGAGTTCCGCCGATTCGCGAGGATTGAGGCCAGCGGCGGGCTCATCGAGGCAGAGCAGTTCCGGGTCCGTGCACATGGCGCGCGCGATCTCCAGTCGACGCTGGGCGCCATAGGGCAGATCGCCCGCCGGATCGTCCGCCCGGTCGATAAGATTGATCTTCTCCAGCCAATACCTTGCCTTTTCGGTCGCCTCAACCGACGCCCGCTTATACCCCGGCAGACCGAGAAGTCCGAGGATCGTATAACCCGATGATTTCATCAGCATGTTGTGCTGCGCCACCAGCAGGTTTTCCAGCGCGGTCAGCCCTGAGAACAGGCGGATGTTCTGGAACGTCCGCGCCACCCTCGCCTTATGGGTGATGAGATAATCCGGCAGCCGCTCGAGGAGATATTTCTCACCGTTCTGCCTCGACAAGGTGAGCATCCCGCCCGTCGGCTTGTAGAAGCCCGTGATACAGTTGAACACGGTCGTCTTGCCCGCGCCGTTGGGGCCGATGATCGCGGTGATATCGCCGCGCCTTGCTTCAAGGCTCAGATCGTTGATGGCCACCAGCCCGCCGAACTTCATCGACAGATGTTCCACCTTTAGAATTGGGTCCATTGATTGACCAGACATGCTTTGTGTCACCGACATCAGCCGTGCCCCTCCTTGGTGAATGCCCCGGAGACCAGCTTGCGTTTATGCAGGAATGCGCTTGGCTCACGGCTTCCGACGAAGCCGCGCGGCTTCCACACCATGACCGTCACCATGGCAAGGCCGAAAATCAGCATGCGATAGAGTTCGGGCGTAAAGTTTGGACCGAAGACGAACTTGAGGAATTGCATTTCGCGCAGGATTTCCGTGCCGCCGATCATCACCACTGCTGCGACGGCGATCCCGATGAGTGAGCCCATACCGCCAAGGACGACGATCGCAAGGACCACGGCGGATTCCAGGAACACGAAGGATTCCGGGCTGACAAAGCCCTGCCGGGCGGCAAAGAACGAGCCCGCAAAGCCGCCGAACATGGCGCCTGTGGCAAAGGCGGTAAGCTTGGTTGTCGTCGTGTTGATGCCGAGAGACCGGCAGGCGATCTCGTCTTCGCGCAGCGCTTCCCATGCGCGACCGACCGGCATCCGCCGCAGCCGGATCGTTACCCATGCAGTCAGGAGCGCCAGGAACAGGATCAGGTAATAAAGGAAGATCTTGTAATAGGCGGCCGACAGCGGCAGGCCGAATATAGCCGCGAAGCCATTTGGGCCGGCGGTGAACGGAATGCCGAACAACGTCGCCTTGGCGATACCGGAAATGCCGAATGTGCCTTTCGTCACCGCCGTCCAGTTGATGAGGACAAGCCGGATGATCTCGCCGAAGGCGAGTGTCACGATGGCAAGATAGTCGCCGCGCAATCGCAGGACCGGAAAGCCGAGAATGACGCCCCAGGTCGCCGCGAAGATGCCGGCCATCGGCAGCAGGACCCAGAATGAAAGCCCATAATAGGTAGACAGCAGCGCATAGGAATAGGCGCCGACCGCGTAGAAGGCGACATAGCCGAGGTCGAGCAGCCCCGCGAGACCGACGACAATATTGAGCCCCCAGGCAAGCATCACGTAGATCAGGATCTGGATGCCGAAATTATCGACCCATTTCAGCGATCCCTGCAGGCCGACCATCAGCACGATGAGAACTGGATAGATCAGCAGGAACAGAATGGCCAGTTGCGAGAAATTGCGCCTGAAGAAGGAAGGCTCCCCCCCCTCGACTGTCTCAACAGCTTCCCGCGCCTTGAGGCGGGCCGTCAGCCAGGGCGAAATGAAGGCTTTGAAGAGGAACCGGCCCACGGCGGCAATCGCCACCATGATGGCCAGAAGCCCCCAGCGCTGGGTGAGGATGAGCTCATTGCTGATGTTCTGATCCGTACGAAAACCGATGATCAGTACGAAAAGGCCGAAAGCGATGATGCCGGCTATGATGCCTTCGCGGATGGCCGAGGGAAAAACGGATTCCGAATGCGGCTTTGAGAGTTCGGCCATGATTACACCTTTTCGACTTCTGGACGGCCAAGAATGCCGGAAGGCATGAAGATGAGCACGATCGCGAGAATGGAGAACGCCGCCACATCCTTGTAGTCGATGGAGAAATAGGCGGACCACAAGGCTTCGATGAGGCCGATGAGCAGACCGCCGACGACAGCGCCGGGAATCGAGCCGATACCGCCGAGCACTGCGGCAGTGAACGCCTTGACGCCGGGGATGAACCCGTCGGAAAACGAGATCACGCCATAGAACATCAGATACAGCGTGCCGGCGACGGCGGCGAGTGCCGCGCCCATGACGAAGGTCAGCGAGATGGTCCGGTCGACATTGATGCCGAGCAGCGCAGCCATCTTCCGATCCTGCTCGCAGGCCCGCTGGGCACGCCCGAGCGATGTACGGTTGACCAGATACCAGAATGCCGCCAGCAGAACCGCCGTCACCACGATGATGACGATCTGCTTCAGCGAAATGGTGATGTTGGTGCCGTAGATCGTAAAGCCGCTATTGACCAGCGACGGGATTGGCTTGTTGCGCGGCCCCTGCGTCACCTGCACGAAATTGGAAAGCGCGATCGACATGCCGATGGCCGTGATGAGCGGCGCCAGGCGGAACGATCCGCGCAACGGACGATAGGCGATCCGCTCGATGGTCCAACTCCACAGGCTGGTCAGGCACATGGACACAATCATCATCAGGAGCAGCGCCAACACGACAGGCACGCCACCGACGAATGTGGTCAGTATCAGAAAGACGATAAGCGCCATGAAGGCGCCGAGCATGAAGATATCGCCATGCGCGAAATTGATCATGCCGATGATGCCGTAGACCATTGTATAGCCGATTGCGATCAGGCCATAGATCGAGCCCAGCGTCAGCCCGTTGATCAGCTGCTGGATAAAATATTCCATCGAAAAGCCACCCTTATTACGATCGGGACGTTATTTCCTGCCTTTTCAGGCGGTTCCCTTTTCGCCGATCTTTCCCTACACCTAACCGCTGCAACGCGGAAAGCAACCGTTTTTATCTCAGACGAAGGACCAATAAGCCGAGCTTCGCATTCTACAGTGTCTTCCCCCGAAAAACCCCTTAGATACAAAATTTTTCTCTAAGATTTTACAATGAAGCGGGAACTCCCCCATTCCGCCGACGGGCGGCTATACCGAGGTCGGCTGGGCGGGACTGGTCGGAATGCGACATGGAGCGCCGCGCGTCCTGTCCGACGCGTAAAGGAGGCTCAACACCCGGAAATCCTGCATCATTTCATCCCTGAACCGGGTCGGGTTTTACTGCACCAGCTTCAAACGACAACGAAACCATGCGCGAACGGGTCGCGGTCGTCGATGAAGATCGTGTTGTAGCCAGTCATCCGGGCCCATCCGGCGATGGAGGGAATGATCGCCGGACGTCCCGCCACCTCCACCGCCTTCTCGACGCGCCCGTGGAAAAGCGAGCCGATGATCGACTCATGGACGAAATCGTCCCCGGGTTTCAGCAGACCCTTGCCGGCGAGTTGCGCCATGCGGGCCGAGGTTCCGGTACCACACGGCGAACGGTCGATGGCCTTTTCGCCGTAGAAGACCGCGTTGCGTGCATGCGCCTCGGGCATGGTCGGCTTGCCCGTCCACAGGATATGGCTGAGGCGGTTGATGCCAGGGTTCTCAGGATGGACGAATGTATAGAGTTCGTTCAGCCGCTGGCGCAAGACCGGACTCCATCCGATGAGATCGAGCGCGCGATAATCCGCCATGTCGGCATAGTTTTCCTGGGGATCGACAATGGCGTAGAAATTGCCGCCATAGGCCACATCGACGCGCAGCAGCCCAAGATCGGGGCACTCCACCTCCAGCCCTTCAGCGTAGAGGAAAGCCGGAACATTGGTGATCCGCACGTTTTCGACATATTGCCCCTTCTGCTCATATTCCGCCACGACCAGCCCGGCCGGCGTGTCGAGCCGCAGGACCCCTGGCGTTTTCGGCGTCACCAGTCCGTGTTCGATCGCCATCGTCACCGTGCCGATGGTCCCGTGCCCGCACATTGGCAGACAGCCGGAGGTCTCGATGAACAGGACGGCGACATCGCAATCGGGCCTGGTCGGTGGATAGAGGATGGAGCCCGACATCATGTCGTGGCCGCGCGGCTCGAACATCAGCCCGGTGCGTATCCAGTCATATTCGCGCAGGAAATGCGCCCGCTTCTCCATCATGTCGGAACCCTGCAGATTGGGTCCGCCGCCCGCCACCAGCCTTACCGGATTGCCGCAGGTGTGCCCATCAACGCAGAAGAAGGAATGCCTGGCCATTGTCTGTCAGCCTCAGAAACGTTGCGGATTGAAGGGTGTAAGATCGATTGCCGGAGTTTGCCCGGAAACCAGGTCGCGGATCAAGCGGCCGGTCGCTGCGGACTGGGTCAATCCCAGATGCCCATGGCCGAACGCATAGAAAACATTCGGCAAGTCTTTCGCCTTGCCGATAGCGGGAAGCGAATCCGGTAATGACGGCCTGTAGCCCATCCATTGCCGCCCGCCGCCCGTCTGTAAGCCCGGCAGGAAAGTTCCCGCTTTTTTCAGCATCGCCTCCGCCCGTGCATACTTGGGTGGCAGGCGCAGACCGCCGAACTCAACCGCACCGCCGACGCGAATACCGCTCTCAAGCGGCGTCATGACAAAGCCGTGGCCCGAAAAGATGAGCTGGCGCCGCAGGTCGAAGCTTCCGGCGGGAAGCGTGGTATTGTAGCCGCGCTCCGTCTCCAGCGGTATGATATCGCCACACTGCTGCGCAAGCTGATGCGACCACGCGCCCGCTGCAATGATAAGCTTGCCCGCCGACAATGCGCGGCCATCCGCCAGCCTGATCACAGAACTTCCGTCGGAAGCGGCAAGCCCTTTGACGTCTCCCTTGGTGAAACGGGCGCCGGCACGTTCCGCATAGGCCCATAATGCCTGCCCCAGCAACTTTGGATCGCTCACTGTCTTCCAATCCGGCACGAAGCTACCGACGACGAAGCGCGGCGAAAGCCCCGGCTGGTATTCTGCGAGTTCCCGGCCCCTTATGTGCCAATAGGCGATGCCTACCTTCTCCCGTGCATCCCAGCCCGGCTGCGCCGCCTTCAGTTCCGCCTCGCTTTCATAGAGCTCCAGCGAGCCATCTTCACGCAGCATGGAGGAGAGGCCGGCTCGCTGCATCAGCGACAGCATCTCGGTTTCTGCAAGCTGCATCATCATTGCCTGCGCCCGCAGGCTGTTCGCCTGGGCCGACGCACCGCTCGCCCGCCAGAAACGGTAAAGCCAGGGTACCAGCTTCGGCAGATAGGACGGACGAATGGTTAGGGGGCCCAGGGGATCGAGGAGCCAGCCGGGCATTTTGGCCAGAACGCCTTTTGAGGCGAGAGGCAATATGTCGGAAAAGGCGAGCGCTGCAGCATTGCCCGAACTCGTTTCCTCGCAGATCCCCGTACGGTCAATGACCAGCACCTGATGGCCCGCCTCGGCGAGAAAGGCCGCGATAGAGATACCGACGATGCCCGCACCGATGATGATGATTTCATGATCGTGTGGGTTTTCGGAGCCGGGCATGCTGCTTCTTCCTGCTGAGAGATACGCTCACACATGAAGCCTTCCTCCCGACGGAGAAAGGCGTCGGATCACCAGAACGCTGAAATGAGAAGCGCAAAGCGATCTCCTTATTGATATATCAGTGATATATCTTACGATAGAGGGCCGTCAAGCCCCATCGGAAGAGACCAGATATAGGGAGGAACACAATCGATTGATGAAGACGGTGAAACAGTGGCGGGGGCTGGAAAGCCTTCCAAACGGAGTTCTTTCAACGGGAAGCATGTCCGCCAGCTTGCAAAGCGAAAGCTTGGCCGAGCAGGCATATCGCACGCTCGAACTCATGGTCGTCACACTTGTGCTCGAACCCAATATGGTGGTCAACGAACGCACGCTGATTGAGCTGACGGGCATGGGACGCACGCCCGTTCGCGAGGCCATTCAGAGGCTGGCGTGGGAAGGGCTGATGGAGGTGCGCCCCCGCTCCGGCATCGCCATTACGCCGCTTGACCCGAAGGATTTTACAAAAGTGCTTGATGCGCGAGAGGGCGTCGAGCAAGTGCTGGCGCGCGACGCCGCGCGGCTTGCCACCCCACGCGACCACGCGCGTTTTCAAGTTGCCGCCGACGCCATGCGGGATGCAACCCGAAACGGTGATGTCGGTAAGTTCCTGGATGCGGATAAAGCGCTTGATGCGGTACTCGGCCAAGCTGGAGGCAACGTCTTCGCTGCACGTCTTGCAGCGCCTCTGCAAACCCATAGCCGCCGCTTCTGGTTTCGCCTGAAACCAGATGACGGCATCGCCGCCTCGACCGATGCCCACATCGGACTGATCGAAGCGATCATCGCACGCACCCCGACAAACGCCATGGCTGCCGCCGCGGACCTGATCCGTCATCTGCGAACGCTTGCACCATCGAGCACATTGAAAAGATGAGCCGCTTGAACTCAATCCCGTTGCGACCACAACAAAACGGCAGGGGCTATTTCCCCTGCCACTTTCGACCATTCATCCCGATCTTCTACAGATCCTGCGCCATAGTGGCCGTCGGTCCAACATAGTCAGCATAGGAATCGCCGTTTACATTGTCCTGCCAATCCACCACGACGGCTTCGCCGGGACGGATATTCGGATGAAAGTCTGGATTGAGGATAAATGACGCGCCACTGTCGAGCGTCACCACCCGGCTGTCTGGGTCGTACATCTTCACTTTGCCATAGGTGAAATCTTCTGCCTGAGCACTGTAAGCGGACAAGCAGAGAACGGCTGCAGCGGTAGCAAGAATCTGAATGCGCATGGAAAAATCCTCCATAAGCGACGGCCGCCTTTTCACGCCCGTCGAGACGAGCCACGAGGTCCCACTGGTAATGGCATGCAGCCAGCGTTTCCGGGCTCAGGAAGCATACTTTGCCCGAAGGAAAGCAAATCCGTGACCACGCCAATCAACATCTTTCACTTGTGTTCACGCGAAAGCGACCGGAACCATCTGATCAGACACCGCGTTACGTTCATTGGTGCTTTAAGCGTCAAGCAGACAAAGGAGACGACATATGGCTTCACCGGGAACCAAGGCACGCGGGTTCAATAGCAAGGATCTCGAAAGTCAGATCGCCGAATTGCGCAGGGAAGTTTCCGCTATCTCCGAAGCTCTTTCCGGGCAGGGCTTCCATATCCTGGATAGCGCGAGGGATACCGCCGCCGATGTCTACGATCTTTTACGGACAAAGGGCGCAAAAGCTGCGCATGCGGCAGGCAGGCAAGCCCATCACGTGGCCGATACGGCGCGCGAAAGGCCGCTGGCATCAGCAGCCGTAGCCATTATCGGCATTGGCCTTCTCGTCGGCCTGCTCTCGCGGCGCTGACCCCGTTAAGATACCACAAGAATTCGATCAGGCACCCGGCCGGCCGGTGTTGTCGATCGAATGACCCATGGCGTGCAGGACACGCACCGTGGCTGCGAGATCGTCATCACTGACGGAATCGAGGAGGTCATGGCGCACATTTTCGGCGAGCTTGACCACCAGTTCGGCCTGTTCCCGTCCGGCGCGCGTCATGACGATTTGCTTTGCCCTGCGGTCGCCTTCGACAGCGCGCCGTTCGATGAAGTTCTGCTTTTCGAGGCCGTCGAGAAGCCGCACCATTGTGGCGTTTTCGATCTCCAGCACCTCTGCCAGTTCTTTCTGGTAAAGGCCTTCCTGATTGTTGAGGACAAGGAGTATGCGAGCTCGCGCCAGCGTCAAACCCTGCTCCTTGACCCGTCCGTCAAAAAGCGTACGCAGCTTTCGGCTGACCTTTGAAAGCGCATCGACCATCTCTGAGCGAAGTTCGTTGGTTTCCATGATCGCAAATCCAATATATGTAGTATACTAATGATTACTAAGCCACTATATCCTGTGGCGAATATTTTCAAGTAAAGATTTCGTTCTCACGCAAGTGTGAATAGGAGAACTGATGTGCCCGCGCTTTCTCATCTGCCTTCACCGGGTATGACGTCCACGGGCATCATAGCCACAATAAAAAAGCGGCCGAAGCCGCTTTTTCGATTGAATGTGGGGTCTTATCAGGCCGGAAGAACCGAGCCTTCGAGCGTCATCAACTGATGCAGAAACTGTTCTGCTTTCGTGCGCTGCTCATGCGTCGCCGCACCGTCCAGATCATCGCGTGCACCCTGGATGCGGTTGCGAAGCTCGTCGCGATTCAGATCGTCGACGTGGACGGCTGATTCAGCGAGAACCGTGCAGGCTTCCTGCGAGATATCGGCAAAACCGCCGAAAACCACATAAGACTCCTGCTTGCCGTCGCTGAGCTTCACCTGGATGACCCCGGGCTTGATGGTGGTCATGAGGGGAGCATGGCGGGCCATGACCGTCATGTAGCCCTCACTTCCGGGGATCACGACTTCAGTGACCTCCGCAGAGAGCAGAAGACGTTCCGGCGACACCAGTTCGAAATGGAAGGCTTCGGCCATGTTCTTTACTCGAATTCCCTGAAATCAGCGGTCCGGAATGCCGGCGGGCTTGGATAAGCCCGCCTGGCGATCGGTCGATCAGGCAGCTTCCGCCGCCAGACGCTTTGCCTTCTCCACGGCTTCCTCGATGGAACCGACCATGTAGAAGGCGGCTTCCGGGAGATGGTCGTATTCGCCGTTCACGAGGCCCTTGAAGCCCTTGATCGTGTCGGCGAGATCGACGAGCTTGCCCGGCGCGCCGGTGAAGACTTCAGCCACGAAGAAGGGCTGCGACAGGAAGCGCTCGATCTTGCGGGCACGGGCGACGGTGAGCTTGTCCTCTTCGGAAAGCTCGTCCATGCCCAGGATCGCGATGATGTCCTGCAGCGACTTGTAGCGCTGCAGCACCGACTGAACCTGACGAGCGATGTTGTAATGCTCTTCGCCTACGACCATAGGATCGAGCATGCGCGAGGTCGAGTCGAGCGGATCCACGGCCGGATAGATGCCCTTTTCCGCAATCGAGCGCGACAGCGTGGTCGTCGCGTCAAGATGCGCGAACGAGGCTGCCGGAGCCGGATCGGTCAGATCGTCGGCGGGCACGTAGATGGCCTGCACCGAGGTGATCGAGCCCTTGGTCGTTGTCGTGATGCGCTCCTGCAAGGCGCCCATGTCGGTGGCCAGCGTCGGCTGATAGCCCACCGCCGAAGGAATACGGCCGAGAAGCGCGGACACTTCCGAACCCGCCTGCGTGAAGCGGAAGATGTTGTCGACAAAGAACAGAACGTCCTGGCCCTGATCGCGGAAATTTTCAGCAACCGTCAAACCCGACAGCGCAACACGCGCGCGCGCGCCCGGAGGTTCGTTCATCTGGCCATAAACGAGTGCTGCCTTCGAGCCCTCGCCGCCGCCAAGCTTGTTGACGCCCGATTCGATCATCTCGTGGTAGAGGTCGTTGCCTTCGCGGGTACGCTCGCCCACGCCGGCGAACACGGAATAACCACCATGCGCCTTGGCGACGTTGTTGATGAGTTCCATGATCAGAACGGTTTTGCCCACGCCGGCGCCGCCGAACAGGCCGATCTTGCCGCCCTTCGCATAAGGCGCGAGGAGATCGATGACCTTGATGCCGGTCACGAGAATCTCGGCTTCGGTCGACTGCTCGATATATTCAGGCGCATTCTGGTGGATGGCGCGCCTTTCCTTCGTCTTGATCGGGCCGGCTTCGTCCACTGGCTCACCGATGACGTTCATGATGCGGCCGAGCGTTGCTTCACCGACCGGAACCTCGATTGGAGCGCCGGTGTCGACCACTTCCTGACCGCGCACCAGACCTTCGGTCGAGTCCATGGCGATGGTGCGGACGGTGTTTTCGCCCAGATGCTGCGCCACTTCGAGAACCAGGCGGTTGCCAAGGTTGTCGGTTTCCAGCGCGTTCAGGATCAGCGGCAGATTGTCATCGAACTGCACGTCGACGACGGCGCCGATGACCTGCTTGACGCGGCCGACCGAACCCTTCGCCTTCAAAACGGCGCCAGGTGTTTTCACTGCTGCCGTCTTTGCAGGGGCTTTTGCTGCCGCGGCTTTCGGCGCGGCCTTTGCTGCCGCAGCCGGCTTGGCCTCGGCGGTTGTTTTTGGGGTCGCTGCTTTTGCCATCGATCCTTACCTTCCGTTAGCACGATCCCGAAAAGTTGCAGACTTTTCGGATAAGATCGTGCGGTAAACCCAAACTTTAGAGCGCTTCTGCGCCCGAAATGATTTCGATCAGTTCTTTTGTGATCTGAGCCTGACGCTGGCGGTTATACGTGATCGACAGCTTGTTGATCATGTCGCCGGCATTGCGCGTCGCGTTGTCCATGGCGCTCATCTTGGCGCCCATCTCGCCTGCCACATTCTCCAGGAGCGCCCGGAAAATTTGGACCGAGATGTTGCGCGGGATAAGATCGCTCAGGATCACGCTCGGGTCGGGCTCGTATTCATAAAGCGCGCCTTTGCCGCTATCGGCTTCCACCTCGCCTCCGGCAGATGCCGGGATGAGCTGCAGCGCGGTCGGCACCTGGCTGATGACCGACTTGAATTCCGAATAGAACAGCGTGCAGATGTCGAAAGCGCCTTCCTCGAAAAGCGCTATGACCTTGCGGCTGATTTCATCGGCATTGACGAAACCGAGTTGCTTGACCCCGCGCAGATCGAAATGATCGATGATGAACTGCCCGAACTCACGCTTGAGGATATCCGCGCCCTTCTTGCCGACGGTGATGATCTTCACCGTCTTGCCTTCGCTCAAGAGCTTGCGCGCATGGTCGCGCGCCAGGCGAGCGATCTGCGAATTGAACCCGCCGCAAAGACCGCGTTCCGCCGTGCAGACGACGAGCAGGTGCACACTGTCTGCACCCGTCCCGGCCATCAGCCTCGGCGCATCGTCGCCGCTGACATTCTGCGCGATGTTTGCGAGAACCGCGCCCATGCGCTGCGAATAAGGCCGTGCGGCCTCGGCAGCTTCCTGCGCGCGGCGCAGCTTCGCCGCGGCGACCATCTGCATCGCCTTGGTGATCTTCTGCGTCGCCTTGACCGAGGCGATACGGTTTCTCAGATCCTTGAGTGAAGGCATCCGTTTATCCCGTCAGTGCATGATTCCGAAAAGTTGCAGAATTTTCGGATGATATCATGCGGCTAAAACAAAACTCAGGCGAAGTTCTTGGCGTACGCGTCAACGGCCGCCTTGAGCTTGGCCCGGATATCGTCGGTAAGCTGCTTCTCGTTGCGGATCGCATCGAGCACGCCCTTGTGCTCGGTGCGCAGCCACGCCAGCAGGCCAGCCTCGAACTTGCCAACCTGGTTGACAGGAAGCTTGTCCAGATAGCCGTTGACGCCGGCATAAATCACGGCGACCTGTTCTTCCGTCTTCAACGGCGAGAACTGCGGCTGCTTCAAGAGCTCTGTCAGGCGTGCGCCACGATTGAGAAGGCGCTGTGTCGAGGCATCGAGATCCGAGCCGAACTGCGCGAACGCAGCCATTTCGCGATACTGCGCCAGTTCACCCTTGATCGAACCGGCGACCTGCTTCATCGCCTTGATCTGGGCGGCGGAGCCGACGCGCGATACCGACAGACCGACGTTCACGGCAGGACGGATGCCCTGGTAGAACAGGTTGGTCTCAAGGAAGATCTGGCCGTCGGTGATCGAGATCACGTTGGTCGGAATATAGGCCGAAACGTCGTTGGCCTGCGTCTCGATGACGGGAAGCGCGGTCAGCGAGCCGCCGCCATTGTCGTCATTGAGCTTCGCCGCGCGCTCCAGGAGACGCGAGTGCAGGTAGAAAACGTCGCCCGGATAAGCTTCGCGGCCCGGAGGACGGCGCAGCAGGAGCGACATCTGGCGATAGGCAACCGCCTGCTTCGACAAATCGTCATAGCAGATAAGGGCATGCATGCCGTTGTCGCGGAAATATTCGCCCATGGCGCAACCGGCGAACGGCGCCAGGAACTGCATCGGCGCCGGATCGGACGCGGTGGCCGCAACGATGATCGAATATTCGAGAGCGCCGCGTTCTTCGAGAATCTTGACGAACTGCGCAACGGTCGAGCGCTTCTGGCCGATAGCGACATAGACGCAGTAGAGCTTTTCTTTCTCGGGACCGGAATCGTGAACCGCCTTCTGGTTCAGGATCGTGTCGAGAAGGATCGCGGTCTTGCCGGTCTGGCGATCGCCGATGACGAGCTCGCGCTGGCCGCGGCCGACCGGGATCAGTGCATCGATGGCCTTGAGGCCGGTTGCCATCGGCTCGTTGACCGACTGCCGCGGGATGATGCCGGGCGCCTTGACGTCGACGCGGCGACGCTCCGTGGCGACAATCGGGCCCTTGCCGTCGATCGGATTGCCGAGAGCGTCGACAACGCGGCCGAGCAGGCCCTTGCCGACAGGAACGTCCACGATGGTGCCGGTCCGTTTGACGGTGTCGCCTTCCTTGATATCGCGGTCGGCACCGAAGATAACGACGCCGACATTGTCGCTTTCAAGGTTCAGCGCCATGCCGCGGATGCCGCCCGGGAACTCGACCATCTCGCCCGCCTGGACGTTGTCCAGACCATAGACACGGGCGATACCGTCGCCGACGGACAGAACCTGACCGACTTCGGAGACCTCAGCCTCCTTGCCGAAGTTCTTGATTTGCTCTTTCAGGATTGCGGAAATTTCCGCAGCACGGATGTCCATCAGCCGACCTCTTTCAGTGCAAGCTTGAGAGAAGAAAGTTTGGTGCGAAGGGAAGTATCGATCTGGCGTGACCCCATCTTGACAATAAGGCCGCCGAGAATCGACGGATCGACGGTGACATTGATCGTCACGTCCTTGCCGGCCACGCCCTTGAGCGTCGCCTTCAATTCATTTTGCTGCGCCGCCGTCAGCGCATGGGCAGCGGTTACATCGGCAGCGATCTCACCGCGATGCTCAGCCGCTATTTCGCGAAAGCCCTGGATGATACCGGGCAGCACGAAGAGCCGGCGGTTTCCCGCGACAACGCGGAGGAAATTTCCAACGAGGCCTTTTATGCCTGCCCCGTCGGCGACGGCGGAGATCGCCCTCACCTGCTCTTCGGTCGAAAAAACCGGACTGTTGATCAGGCGCTTGAGCTCATCGCTGCCATCCAGAAGTGCCTCGAACCGGCCGAGATCCTTTTCCACCTGAACGACGGAGTTGGCTTCCAGCGCCAGATCGAAAAGCGATCCGGCATAACGCCGCGCAACACCTGAAATGAGCGATGAAGTTTCTGCCACGAACAACCAGCTCTCTGCTTTGTCGCCAAGGCCCGGATACCCGAAAAGTAGGGTCAACCTAAGGCATTGACTTTATTGATTTTTCTCAGCGATTTTTTGATGCGCTAAACATCCCCGCTGAAATTCGATTGCCGTCTAGCATACACGGACAGGACTCGCAACACGCGAATCCCGCAGTTTTTGGTCAGCTTTGTCGCAATTGCGGGGAATTCTCGTCCCCGGACGGGATCTAATGCCCCTTCAAGAGACAAATCCGAAGGCGAAAAGCAGCGGCGCCGCTGCTAGCAAAAACTCCAGCACCACCGCCATCCAATTGTAGAAGGTGTTGCCCCGATCGGACATGATCGAGATAAGCCTGCCGAAGAGCGTGAAGCCCCACGCCGCGCCGAGCGCCAGCCAGAGAAACGGCTGCGCGAACATAAGGCAGCTGAGGCCGAGTCCGATGTGGAATCCCGCCATTGTCGCGCGTACCGAGGCAAAAGCCTCCGGCCGCTCATTGACTGGCGCCAGCCGCAAGAGCTTCATCGACAGCCCCGGCGCGAAAAACAGGATCGCCCCGAAGAGCACGGTTATCGCCGCGGAAATCCAGGCGAACCATTCGCCATCGCTCGCCGGCCAGTAGAACTCCATTTGCTGTCCTCGTCTTCAGAAATCGATCTGCCGTCTATAGAGCAGATCGGTGAAAAGTGGCACGGGTTTTCCACGCGGGATGCGACAAAAAGCGCTGCATGGCCGAACGCCAGGTCTGTTTCAAAATGGATCAGGCCGAGCCGAAAATGGTGGTTTTCGGTACCGGAGCAGAGCGTCCATGAGGTACGGGAGCACCGGAACAGAGAATATTGCCCATCTGCAGGTCGCCTCATCCATTTCCAAACAGGCTCTCACAGGAAGCTCTGCGGATCGATATCCACCTGCACCCGCACGGAACCACGCTCCTTCGGTCCTGACGCCAGAAGCGTGCGAATGAATGCCTGGATGTCGGCGCGCTTCGTTCCATGGACGAGCAGCCGGAAACGGTGCCTTCCGCGAATCAGCGCGAGCGGCGCTTCCGCCGGGCCGAGCACCGCGATTTCGGGCGAAGACGGCGCTGCCCGGCGTAAGCCGCGCGCATGGCCCTCCGCCTCGCCACGCGAGTTGGCCGAAACGATCAGCGCCGCCAGCCTTCCGAATGGCGGTAGACCGGAGCGTTCACGCTCCTCGATCTCGCGCGCATAAAAAGCTTGCGCATCGCCCGAGACGATGGCGCGCATGACAGGATGGTCGGGCTGATAGGTCTGGAGGAGACCGAGGCTCTTACGCCCCGTGCGTCCTGCCCGCCCCGTAACCTGGTTGAGCAGTTGAAACGTCCGCTCGGCGGCGCGTGGATCGCCATTGGCAAGGCCCAGATCGGCATCGATGACGCCGACCAGCGTCATGTCGGGGAAATTATGCCCCTTGGCCACCAGCTGCGTGCCGATGACGATATCGGCCTCGCCCTTGGCGACGGCCTCCAGCTCCAGCCGCAGCCGCTTTACCCCGCCTAGAAGATCGGAGGAAAGCACGATGATCCGTGCATCGGGAAAGGCCGCCGACGTCTCCTCCGCAATGCGTTCCACGCCAGGACCGCAGGCGACCAGGTGATCGAGCGCCCCACAGGAGGGACAGGATTGCGGCGTCGGCTCGTGATAGCCGCACTGGTGGCACATAAGCTGGCCGCGGAAGCGGTGCTCGACCAGCCAGCTCGAACAGCTCGGGCACTGGAAACGATGCCCGCAGACACGGCAAAGCGTCAGCGGCGCATAGCCTCGCCGGTTGAGGAACAGAAGCGCCTGCTCCTTGCGCTCGAGCGTTTTGGCGATAGCTCCCGTCAGCACCGGCGACAGGAACCGTCCGGGCGGCGGCGGCGAGCGGCGCATGTCGATGGTTTTGAGATCCGGCATTGCCGCTTCTGCATAACGGGCGGAAAGCCGGATGCGCTTGTAACGGCCCTGCTCTGCGTTGACCTGGCTTTCGATGGACGGCGTCGCCGAGGCAAGCACGACGGGGAAGCTGCCGATATGGCCTCGCACAACAGCCATGTCGCGTGCATTGTAGAAGACCCGATCCTCCTGCTTGTAAGCCGGATCATGCTCCTCATCGACCACGATCAGCCCGAGATCGCAAAATGGCAGGAACAGCGCCGAACGTGCGCCGGCCACGACTCGCACCTGACCTTCCGCCACCTGCCGCCAGACCCGTTCGCGCATGCGCGGCGCCAGATCTGAATGCCATTCGGCGGGTTTTGCGCCGAAACGGTCGTGGAAACGGTCGAGAAATTGCTGCGTCAGCGCGATTTCCGGCAGCAGGATCAGAACTTGCCTGCCCTGCTCGATAGCTTTTGCCACCGCTTCGAAATAGACCTCCGTCTTGCCCGAACCGGTCACTCCATCGAGCAGTGAAACGGAAAAAGCCTGCGTCGAAACATTCTCCACCAGCATGTCGGCCGCCGCCCGCTGGTCTGGCGAAAGATCGGGGCGAGCGTAAGCGACGTCGGGCAGGGCCACGACGGGACGCGGCGGGATCATCACCTCCTCGAAGACGCCCTGCGCCTTCAGCCCGTCAACGACGGTGAGCGAGACGCCGGCGGCATGCGCAAGGCCCGAGCGCGTCCAGGCCATGCCGTCCTCGGCCAGTTCCATGATCCGGCTCCGCGCTTCGGTGAGCCTGTCCGGCCTTACCCCCACATAGCGCAGGCCGGGAATGGGCGGCTCAGGATCGAAGGCGGCGGGGACACGCAGAAGCATACGCGCCACCATGCCCGGCGGCGAAAGCGTATAATCCGCAGCCCATTGGATAAAACGCAGCATTTGCGGCTCGACTGGCGGGCAGTCGAAGATCGCTGAAATCGAGCGTAATTTCTTTGCGTCTACGGAATCGGTTTCGCCCCCCGTCACGATCCCGGCCACCTCGCGCGGCCCGAGCGGCACGCGCACGATCGAGCCTGGAAGGACACTCATCCCATCCGGCACGGCATAGCTATAGGGACGTTCCGCGGGCAACGGAACGAGCACCGGAACCGTCCTCGGGGGTGTTTGCGAATCTTTCGACATGACCGCGTGACCTTGGCTTGGCTTTGGGCTAAAGAAAAGCCACCTTCCGGGATATGATCCCTCAAACGCCCCGGCTAGCCCTATTATGGAGGACCGCTGAAATGAAATTCTTTGTCGACACCGCCGATGTGAAGGAAATCCGTGAACTGAACGATCTCGGCCTGCTCGACGGCGTGACCACCAATCCTTCGCTGATAGCCAAATCCGGACGCAGCATCCTCGAAGTCACCAAGGAAATCTGCGACATCGTATCGGGCCCCGTCTCCGCCGAAGTCACCGCCATTGACTATGACGGCATGATGAAGGAAGCCGCCGTTCTCTCCAAGATCGCCGACAACATCTGCATCAAGGTGCCGCTGACGCTCGATGGCCTTAGGGCCTGCAAGGCCATCACCTCCGATGGCCGCAAGGTCAATGTCACGCTCTGCTTCTCGGCCACCCAGGCTCTGCTTGCCGCAAAGGCCGGCGCGACCTTCATCTCGCCCTTCATCGGCCGCATCGACGATATGGGCGTCAACGGCATGGAACTGATCGCCGAGATCCGCACGATCTACGACAATTACGATTACAAGACCGAGATCCTGGCCGCCTCGATCCGCACCGTGAACCACGTCAAGGAAGCCGCCCTCATCGGCGCCGATGTCGCCACCGTCCCGCCGGCAACGCTCAAAGCCCTGGTCAAGCATCCGCTGACCGACAAGGGCCTCGAGGCATTCCTCGCCGATTGGGCGAAAACCGGACAGAAAATCGTCTGACGAGAAGGCTGGAGCGGTTCGATCAAGGGATCGGCCGCTCCCCTCCTCACCCCTTCACAACCGTCTCGCCATCCTTGCGCATGACGGTGGCCGGTCGCGCGCCGGTCCGCTCCCGGATGGCATCCGCCAGCGCTTGCGAGTGGGTGACCACCCACACCTGGCAGCGTTCCGCCGCCTTGGCGATCATATCGGCAAGCGGCGGCAGCATGGACGGGTGGAGGCTCGCTTCCGGCTCGTTGAGAGCGATCAATGGCGGCAGCCGGTAGGAGAGCAGCGCACCGGCGAGCGCCAAGAATCGGATCTGCCCGTCGGAGAGTTCCTCGGGCGCGAAGACACGTTGGGGGAACTCCGGAACGATCAGGCCGAAATGTGCTGTCTGTCCCGGCAACGGAATGTCGAGCTCTGCCCCGCCCATGGCGTCCGCAATGCAGCGCTTGAGATCGACCGTGTCTCCCCTGATATGGGCGAGCGTTGCAAAAACCGCAGCGAGATTGCTGCCGTCCTCGTCGAGCATCGGCGAGGTGATGGCAAGCGCGGGCCGCCGCGCAGGCGCGTCCCGATCCGTGCGGAAACCGTGATAGAACCGCCAGCCCGTCAGCGTGGCGCATAGATCGCCGATCTCTGGATACCGGCCTGAGCCTGCGAGCGCGGCAAGCGCCGTTTCGGAATTCATCATCCGCACGGGATGCTCGACACGCCGCCCCTCGCCGTCGCGCGCGAAAACCATCGGCCCCTTGCGGCTCATCATTTCAACCGACCGGCGCCCGGTATCGAGACTCAGTTCCTCTTCCTTCAGGTGAGGCTCGAACTTGAACCCTGCCGATACCGGCGGAGGAAGGCCCGCCTCGACGTGATAGGAGAACCGCGCTGCCGTCTCCTCGTCTTCGAAATGCGCCTCCAGGATGATCCGCACCGGTTGTCCCGATTTGCGGACCCCGGTCCAGAGAGCCGAATGCATTCCGCCTTCCCGGGCGATCTCGCTGGCCAGCGTGCCTTCGGCCGCGGCCTTCACCAATTGCAGCGCGCGATAGAGATTGGATTTTCCCGCCCCGTTTTCGCCCACGAACAGCGAAACCTGCCCGATTTCGAGATGAACAGAACGGAGCGATCGATAACCGCGGGCGGAAAAGGAGGTCAGTCGCATGGCAGAAAAGGGCGGCGGTGCTGCCCTAGCCTCAACGTTTCGAAAGATTCTGGGCGATGGCCAGCATCAGTTGTTCGGCCAATTCCTGCGCCGCCCTGTCCTGCGCATCGCGTTCGGCGCGTAGATTGGCGAACTCCTGGCGCGGACGGTCGAAGGATGCGCTGACGACGCGCGTGCCCTTGGCTACCGGCTTGCCATTCGTATCGCGCAGCACATAGTTTGATGCGACGCGAACCGTACCGGCGGAGGGACGCCCGGTCCTGTCGGTCGAATCGCCGATATCGACACTGACCGCGGCAATCGTCGACGACGTGACGCCGAGCGACAGGCGATAAGCCGGAGTGGCCGGCTCGCCGGCACCGCCGCTCAGGAGGAAGATCAGCTTGTTGCGCACTTCCTGCCCGTAGCGTGTCGTGGCCGGCTCAATCGCGATGGAGGCAAGCTTCTCGCGCATGCCCGGCGCAACGGTCCCACCAATGCCTGCTGCACCACCCCCACCGGAATAGAGCGGCTGAACGGTGCAGCCTGCAATGGTCATCAACGTTCCGGCCAAGATGGCGAAAAGCGCGGAGCGCTTTAGTTTCGGCATGAAAAAAGCGCGATCAGGCAACGACATTGACGATCCTCTGCGGCACCACGATGATCTTCTTCGGTGCGCTCCCGTTCAGGGCTGTCTTGATGAAATCAAGTTCGAGCACCGCCTTTTCGACGGCCAATTGATCCGCATCGCGGGCAATTGTCAAATCACCTCGCTTCTTGCCGTTGATCTGGACCGGCAGGGTGATTTCATTCTCGACGATCAGCGCCGGATCGAAGGCGGGCCAGGCCGCCGTGGCGGCGAGGCCGTCAGCCCCGAGCTCTGTCCGGCACTGTTCCGCCAGATGCGGCATCATCGGCGCAATCATTGCGATGAGGATATCGACCGCCTCGCGCAAAGCTGCCTCCAGCGCCGTGTCCGCCTTGCCGGCCGCAGCAATCTGCAAAGGCCCCGCAATCGTGTTGACCAGCTCATAGAGACGGGCCACCGCCTTGTTGAAAGACAGCTTCTCGATATCCTCGCCCACAGCCTTCAGCGTCTTGTGAACCGCCTTCGAGACCAGTCCCGCCTCGCCCTCGAACGCCGATTTCGGCGTGACGTCCCTCAACGCCGGTGCCGCTTCGGTAATCAGCCGCCAGACGCGTTGCACGAAGCGATGCGCGCCTTCAACGCCTGATTCGGTCCAGATCACATCGCGGTCCGGAGGCGAATCGGACAGCATGAACCACCGTGCCGTATCCGCGCCATAGGAAGCGATGATGTCATCTGGATCGACGACATTCTTCTTCGACTTAGACATCTTCTCGATGGAACCGATCTCGACCGGCTCCCCCGTCGAAATCAGCACAGCCTTGCGTTCACCGTCGCTCTCCTCGATGCGGATATCGGCGGGAGCGACCCAGCCGTCTGGGCCCTTATAGGTCTCGTGCACCACCATGCCTTGCGTGAACAGCCCCTTGAACGGCTCCTCGATGCCGACATGGCCGGCCACCTTCATCGCCCGGGTGAAAAAGCGCGAATAGAGCAGATGCAGGATCGCATGTTCCACGCCGCCGATATACTGGTCCACCGGCAGCCATTCGTTCACAGCCTTCAGGTCGGTCGGTTCGTTTTCCCAGGGCGCGGTGAAACGGGCGAAATACCAGGACGAATCGACGAACGTATCCATGGTGTCGGTTTCGCGCCGCGCCGCCTTGCCGCATTTCGGGCAGGCAACCTGCTTCCATGCGGCATGCCGGTCAAGCGGATTGCCGGGTCGGTCGAATTCGACGTCGTCAGGCAACTTCACCGGCAGGTCGGCCTTTGGCACCGGCAACACGCCGCAATCGTCGCAATGGATCATCGGAATGGGGCAACCCCAGTAACGCTGGCGCGAGATGCCCCAGTCGCGCAGGCGAAACTGCACCTTGCGTTCGCCCTGCGGGCGGCCGTTGATGGCGATCTTCTCCAGACGGTCGGCAACCTGCTTGAACGCCTCTTCCGGCGTCAGCCCGTCGAGGAAGCGCGAATTGATCATGGTTCCGTCATCCACATAGGCCGTCTCGGTGACCCTGAAATGCGCGGCATCCTCGCCCGCCGGCAACACAACGGGCGTGACCGGCAAGCCGTATTTATTCGCGAAATCCAGATCGCGCTGGTCATGCGCCGGGCAGCCGAAGATTGCGCCGGTGCCATAATCCATCAGCACGAAATTGGCGACATAGACCGGCAGCGTCCAGTCGTCGTCGAAGGGATGCTTCACCCGCACGCCGGTATCGAAGCCCTTCTTCTCCGCGGTTTCAACCGCCGCGACGGATGTCCCGGTATGCCGGCAATCGTCTGCGAACGCAGCCAGGGCCGCATTGTCTTGCGCGAGCTTCTTCGCCAGCGGATGATCGGCAGCGATTGCGATGAAGGACGCGCCGAACAGCGTGTCGGGGCGCGTCGTATAGACCTCGATCTCGCTCTCGCCTTGCGGGGCCGTGGCCTGGTCCACCCCAAAGCGGACCAGCAAGCCTTCCGAACGGCCGATCCAGTTGCGCTGCATCAGGCGCACCTTCTCCGGCCAATGGTCGAGCGTATCCAGCCCGCTCAGCAGTTCCTCGTTGAAATCGGTGATCTTGAAGAACCATTGCGTCAATTCACGCTGTTCAACCAATGCGCCCGAGCGCCAGCCGCGCCCGTCCACCACCTGCTCGTTGGCAAGCACGGTCTGGTCGACCGGATCCCAATTGACCTTGGAGGTCTTGCGCGTCACCAGGCCCTTCTCGAAGAAATCGAGAAACAGCATCTGCTGGCGGTGATAATAATCCACGTCGCAGGTGGCGAATTCGCGGGACCAGTCGAGCGACAGGCCCATCGATTTCAGCTGCTGCCGCATGGTGGCGATGTTCTGATAGGTCCATTCCTTGGGATGAACCTTGTTCTGCATCGCCGCGTTTTCCGCCGGCATTCCGAAGGCGTCCCAGCCCATCGGATGCAGCACGTTGAAGCCCTTCGCGCGCTTGTACCGCGCCACCACATCGCCCATGGCATAATTGCGGACATGGCCCATATGGATGCGCCCCGACGGATAGGGAAACATTTCGAGGACGTAGTATTTTTCCCGCGGATCGTCATTCTCGGTCTCGAAGATCTTTGCGTCTTCCCAGACCTTCTGCCAATGGGTTTCCGCTGCACGCGGATTATAGCGTTCGGTTGCCATGACCGTATTTCTCTTGCAAAGAGGATTTGATATGTGGGCGGACCTTCACCATGGATTGGCGGAGGCGTCAACCATCACCGACAGTTAGCGAGCCTAAACCGCGTTTAAAAGGGGTGTTAATGCCATGACCGATGCCGCCGCCAACGTTATTGGGCGCTTGGAAAACGTGCGCGGCGCCATTGCGGATGCGGAACACGAGGCCGGCCGGCCGCATCGATCAGTAACGCTCGTCGCCGTCTCCAAGACATTCGAAGCTGAGGATATCCGCCCGGTTCTGGAAGCAGGCCAGCGCGTCTTCGGCGAAAACCGCGTGCAGGAGGCGCAGGCCAAATGGCCGGCGCTTAAAGAACGCTACGAGGGCGTCGAGTTGCATCTGATCGGGCCGCTGCAGTCCAACAAGGCCGCCGACGCGGTGGCGCTCTTCGATGTGATCGAAACCGTCGACCGCGAGAAGATCGCCGCGATGCTTGCCTCGGAGATGAAAAGGCTGAACCGCTTTCCCAGGCTCTACGTGCAGGTCAACACGGGACTTGAGCCGCAAAAGGCGGGTATCGCGCCTACCGAGGCGGAAGCGTTCGTCAAGCGCTGCCGGCAAACGCATGGCCTCGCCATTGAAGGGCTGATGTGCATCCCGCCGGCAGACGAAAACCCCGGGCCGCATTTCGCTCTGCTCGAAAAGATCGCGCGGGCGGGCGGCATCGAGAAGCTGTCGATGGGCATGTCGGGCGACTACGAGACGGCTATCGCCTTCGGCGCGACATCGGTCCGCGTCGGCTCGGCCATCTTCGGCAGCCGCGATTACGCTTAAGTCACGTCGGTTTCCCGAGGCTTGCGCCCGGCGAGATAGGTGTAAAGGCGGGCTAGCGCGAGCGCCACGCCGCAGCCGACAGCGATTTCCAGCATGCGCATCATGGCATAGCTGATCTCTTGGTGTTGCGTAGCCGCCAGCCGCCCAGCATCCATCACGATGAACACGGTCGCCGGCGCCAACCGCCAGTTCGCCGGATAATGGTCTATCATCATGATGCTGATCACAGTCAGCGCTATGGCAACGAGGCTTGCTTCCGGCGAATAGCCGAAGATGAGCATCGTCGCGAGGCCGACGGTGCAGCCAACCGCCGTATTGATGGTGCGCACCTTGGCCAGATCGAGCGCCGTGGCGACATCCGGATCACTGACGATCAGTACGGTGATCACCCCCCAAACGGGATCGGCCACGCCCATGGCCAAAAGGCCGTACCAGCAGATCGCCGCCCCGAGCAGCATCTTCGACGCATAGACGAGGGCTTTTTTGAAACGGTCGAGAGGGTGAGCGATCATGCGCCGGTTCTACAGCATCGGCCCGAAAACCGGAACAAGCTCAGGCCCACCCTTTTGATCTGTCCTGTCAATGCAGAACGATTTCGCCATTCACATTGCGCCATTCGTTCGGTCCAATGAGGCGCTTGTGCGCATAGACGATCGAATGGATCGGACCCTCGATCTTTTCCTTCCAGAAATCGATAAAGTTGAACAACACCGGAAAATCTGGCTCCAGATCATATTCCTGCCAGACGAAGGTCTGGAGCAGGTGCGGGTGATCCGGCAAATGATAGAGGATTTGTGCCGTCGTCAGACCATAGCCTTCAAGCTGAAGTTCAAATGCAGATTTCATCATTCGATTCCATCCTGTTTACCGATATGAATTTCTACCTGTTCATCCCTCTCGTCTAGAGGTAAATAATCGCATCGAATCGTTTTTCAATCGTAAAAACAATATGTTAGCATCAGCCTCCGGTGAGTGCTGACAGCGAGCCCGTTGCGCTACATCACTTTAATCCTCCTCCCAAGTCGTTTGTCTAATTTACGAACCGCTAGAGCAGTTGCTAGAAAGGCCTCATTCAGTGGTCAACACTGCACCCGGTGCGGAGGCACACCGGTCCATATTCGGAGGAATTTCATGTCGGAGAAGATTTACCCCGTGCTCCCCAGCGCGAAAAAGAACACGCTGATCGACGACGAGACATATCTCGAATGGTATCGCAAAAGCGTCGATGATCCGGAGGCGTTCTGGGCCGAGCACGGCAAACGCATAGACTGGTTCAGACCTTACACCAAGGTGAAGAACACGTCCTTCACCGGCGACATCTCGATTAAATGGTTCGAGGACGGGGTCACCAACGTCACCTACAACTGCATCGACCGCCATCTGGAGAAGCGCGGCGATCAGGTAGCGATCATCTGGGAGGGCGACAATCCCTATATCGACAAGAAGATCACATATAGGGAGCTTTACGCCGAAGTCTGCCGTCTCGCCAATGTGCTAAAAAAGCAAGGCGTCCAGAAGGGCGACCGCGTTACCATCTACATGCCGATGATCCCCGAGGCCGCTTATGCGATGCTCGCATGCGCCCGCATTGGCGCCATTCATTCGGTCGTTTTCGGCGGCTTTTCGCCGGATGCCCTTGCCGGACGTCTCGTCGATTGCCAATCGACCTTCATTGTCACCGCCGACGAAGGTCTTCGCGGCGGAAAGCCAATCCCCCTGAAGGAAAATACCGACACTGCGATCGATATCGCGGCAAAGCAGGGCCTCCAGGTCAAGAGCGTATTGGTCGTGCGCCGCACCGGCGGCAAGATCGCCTGGGCCCCGGACCGGGACCTCTGGTATCATCAGGAAATCGCCCGCGCGGAGCCGGAGTGCCCCCCGACCGAAATGAAGGCGGAAGATCCGCTGTTCATCCTCTACACATCAGGCTCGACGGGCAAGCCGAAAGGCGTCCTGCACACGACGGGAGGCTATCTCGTCTATGCCGCGATGACGCACGAATATGTCTTCGACTATCGTGACGGTGACATCTATTGGTGCACCGCCGATGTCGGCTGGGTAACCGGCCACTCCTATATCGTCTACGGCCCGCTAGCCAACGGCGCGACGACGTTGATGTTCGAAGGCGTGCCGAATTATCCGGACTACGGCCGCTTCTGGGACGTGGTGGACAAGCACAAGGTCAACATCTTCTATACCGCGCCGACGGCGATCCGCGCGCTGATGGGTGCCGGCAACGATTTCGTCAAACGTGCATCGCGTGAAAGCCTGCGACTGCTCGGCTCCGTCGGAGAGCCGATCAATCCGGAGGCCTGGGAATGGTATTACCATGTCGTCGGAGAGGACCGCTGCGCCATCGTCGATACCTGGTGGCAAACGGAGACGGGCGGCATCATGATAACGCCGCTGCCCGGCGCGACGAAATTGAAACCCGGTTCCGCGACCCGTCCCTTTTTCGGGGTCCAGCCGGAACTGGTCGATCCCGAAGGCAAGGTGATGGAGGGCTCGGCGAACGGCAATCTATGCATCGCCGACAGTTGGCCCGGTCAGATGCGCACCGTCTATGGCGACCATCCCCGCTTCGTCGAAACCTATTTCTCGACCTACAAGGGCAAATATTTCACTGGCGACGGCTGCCGCCGCGACGAGGACGGCTATTACTGGATCACCGGCCGCGTCGATGACGTGCTCAACGTCTCTGGCCACCGGTTGGGGACGGCGGAGGTCGAATCCGCGCTGGTCTCGCATCATTTCGTTTCCGAGGCGGCGGTGGTCGGCTATCCCCACAACATCAAGGGACAGGGCATCTATTGCTATGTCACGCTGATGGCCGGCACGGAGGGGACCGACGATCTGCGCAAGGAGCTCGTCACCCATGTGCGCAAGGAGATCGGCCCGATCGCCACGCCCGACAAGATCCAGTTCGCGCCCGGCCTGCCGAAGACGCGCTCGGGCAAGATCATGCGCCGCATCCTGCGTAAGATCGCCGAAGACGATTTCGGCTCGCTCGGCGATACCTCGACGCTCGCCGATCCGGGCGTGGTGGACGGCCTGATTGAAAACCGCCAGAACAAGCAGGGCTGATCCACTACTATCCGGATGGTCCCCGATATTCCCTCCCCTCGGCAAGGGGCGGGAACGACGGTTACCGTCCCGCCGCACCTTTGAAAGCTGCGGCGAGCACCTTCAGGATCTCGCGTGAACGCTGATCCGTCTGGCGCGAGAGAAGGACAATATCCAACGTCGGCAGCGGCGGCAGCCCGAACCGCTCACCCACGTCGAGTGCCCCGGCGGGCGCGACGCGACGCGCCAGCGCAGCGACGGCAAGCCCGGCATTGACCGCAGCGCCAAGCGCCAGCACGCCGCCGCCGACAAAAGCTTCCGTCCAGGGTATGCCCGCCTGTTCGAGCGCATCGATCGCGACCGCCCGGATCCCGCATGGCGCCGCAAGAGTCGCCAGCCGTAGCGATTCTCCCGGCCGGTAGCGGAAGGAAGGCGCGGCGAACCAGCAGAATTGCTCCGCTAGGAGCTTCTCGCCGTCCATCCGCCCTTCACCCCGCCGGATGATCACTGCATCGAATTCATTGTGATCGAAGCGCTCCATAAGATAGCGCGATGACGCGATCCTGACCTCGATCACCACAGCGGGATCATAAGCACTGAGCCGACTAAGAAGCAGCGGCAATTCCGGTCCCGCCACATGATCGCTGATCCCAAGCGTCAGCTTTCTGCGCGGCGCAGCGCCAATGCCCGACAATGCCGTTTCATGGGCTGTCATCAGATCGCGGGCGGCCGGCAGGAAGCGATTGCCCTGATCCGACAGCCGCACATGCCGTGGCGTCCGCTCAATGAGACGGCAGCCGAGCCGGTCCTCCAGGCGTTTCAGCTTGAGGCTGATCGCGGCCTGGGAGGTTTCCATCACTTCGGCTGCGCGCGTGAAACTGCCAAGATCGGCGATGAGGACAAAAGCCCGCACCGTTTCGAGATCAAGCGTTTTAGAAGCATCATTCATATTGATATCTTATCTCAGATATATCCATGCATATGTTTTCATAATCGATGAAATCTGGCAAGCCATGGTCAATCCCACAGATGGAGCCCACGGACGGAGATTGCCATGTTCATGAAGCAGTACATTCACCGATTGCCCGCCGATTACGACATGAACCGCATCCGCGAGCGCGCAGCCATCCTCGGACCGCGCTGGGACGGGACGCAGGGACTGGGCTTCAAGGCATTTATCACGCAGCAACGCCAAGCTCATGGAGCGCCCGGCAACAGCTATTCCTCGCTCTATCTATGGCTTGACGACGAAGCCGTCGCCGATTTCATTACCAGCGACCGGTTCCAGGCCGTCATCGACGGCTTCGGCCGCCCGCAAATCGAAACCTGGATACCCCTCGACATTCATCTCGGCCGTGCCGAAACCGCCCGTTCCGTCTATCGTGAAGATCTCGACATCGGCAGGGATCTGGCCGGGTTGAAGCCTCGTGAGACCGCTCGCAACAACATTCTCGCCCGGCATGCCGACACGCTGGCGGCGATAACAGCGCTCGACCTTTCCACATGGCGGCTGTCGCGCTTCCTGTTGAGCGCGGAGAAAGCACGCACACCGGAAACCGGCTCCGCCTATGAGGTTCTGCATCTGGCCAAACCCGGCTTGCCGATGCTCCTGGCCGCCGCCTGACCGGATGCCGAACAGGCTTTGGATAATTTTTACCCTTGCACATCGGGCAAAAAGCCCCCACCTTGCGAGAGTGTTCAACAAACGAAAGGAGGTGATCCGATGTCGAGTGATTTCGTAATCCGTTACGAGGCCCGGGTGGATTGCCTTTGCGGAGAGCAGCCTCTTCGTTGATTGCATGAGACCGCAGCTTGAGCCGGCACCGCCGGTGAAGCCAAAGGCTGCGTAACGGACGAAATTGCGGGGCCACTCCTAGGAGTGGCCCTTGCCATTTGTGCTTGGTGTTTCGCCGCGTGGCGAATCCTCGATCCTGATTTCGAACCGCTTAGAAATCGATTGCCCGACCTTTGATTTCCCAATCGCCAAAACGCGCTGGATCCCGGCCACCGCGTCCGCCGATTTCGCGCGGTTCGGATTTTTCCTCTGCTTCCGCCATCTGACGCCGTGCTTCGGCTTCTTTCAGCGCGCGCAGGGCCGCTGGCGGCAGATCGCTTAAATCAGTTCTTTTCGCGCTCATTTCCGGTCCTCGCCTGTATAGGGACTCATTGAAGCTTGGCCGCTTCGACACCATGATATAGGCAACCACAGCTATTCGGGGCAAATCAAGGCCCAAACAGGACTACGCCGCGGAACGGAGACCATACGATGAACATGATGCGTACTGCCATGCTGATCGCCTTCATGACGGCGATGTTCATGAGCCTGGGCTACCTCATAGGCGGTAGCGGCGGCATGATGATCGCCTTTGTCATTGCCGCGGGCATGAACATTTTCAGCTATTGGAATTCCGACAAGATGGTGCTGCGCATGTACAACGCCCACGAGGCAAGCGAGCACACTGCCCCGGAATATTACCGCATCGTGCGCGAGCTCGCGCAGCGCGCCGGTCTGCCCATGCCCAAGATTTACGTCATCGACAACCCTCAGCCCAATGCCTTTGCCACCGGGCGCAACCCTGAAAATGCCGCCGTAGCCGCGACGACGGGCCTGCTGCAGCGCCTGACGCCGCAGGAAATCGCGGGCGTGATGGCGCATGAGCTGGCGCACGTCCAGAACCGCGATACGCTGACCATGACGATAACCGCGACGCTTGCCGGCGCGATTTCCATGCTCGGCAATTTTGCCTTCTTCTTCGGAGGCAACCGCGACAACAACAATCCCCTGGGCTTCATCGGCGTCCTCATTGCCATGATCGTCGCGCCGCTGGCGGCGATGCTGGTGCAGATGGCGATCAGCCGTACACGGGAATATTCCGCCGACCGGCGCGGCGCGGAAATCTGCGGCAACCCGATCTGGCTTGCCTCCGCACTGCGCAAGATCGCGAGCGGCGCCCACGATATCGTCAACGAGGAGGCGGAGCACAATCCCGCCACAGCACATATGTTCATCATCAATCCCCTGAGCGGGCGCGGCGCAGACAATCTGTTCTCGACCCATCCCGATACCGAGAACCGCATCGCCGCCCTGCAGGCGATGGCCGCGGAAATGGGCCAGGCCGAACCCATGATGCCTGGTAGGACATCCCCTTCCCCCGCATCACGCTCGCCTTTGCAGGCCGGCCGGCCAACGCCGCGCGGGCCATGGGGTAGCCCCGACGACGATCAGCAAGCCCGCCCGCCGAAAGGACCCTGGTCGTGAGCGGCGGCGGGGCTGCTTTCCGTCCAAAGAAGCATTCGGGAAAACCAAATCAGCCAGAAGCCGCTGACAGGCCGGGTCTCGCTGCGCGCCAATGCGCTGCAAGGCTCCTCGGCGCCGTCATCGAGAAGAAGACTTCGCTCGACGGCCTGACCGATAACCAGCATGGCCACCCCTATTATATGGCGCTCGACGATCGTGACCGTTCGCTGGTCCGCGCCATTTTGGGCGCGGCACTGCGCAATCGCGGTACCATCGAGGGACTTCTGGCGCAATTGCTCGATCGGCCCCTGCCGGAAAACGCAGTGGCGCTCAAGACCCTTCTGCATATCGCCGCCGCCCAAATCCTCTATCTCGATATTCCCGATCATTCCGCCGTCGATCTGGCCGTGACCGCCGCCAATGACGATCCGCGCAACCGCCGCTATGCCGGTCTCGTCAATGCCATCCTGCGCCGTCTCTCGCGCGACAAGGACAAGCTTTCCATCTCGGCACCCAACGCACCCGCTTGGTTTGCCGAAAGCCTCGTGAACGCCTACGGCGCGGAAAAGGCTGCGGCGATCCTGGCGATACAGTCGGTCGAGCCGCCGGTCGATCTCACGGTCAAGAGTGATTCGCAGGGCTGGGCCGGGCGGCTGGGCGGCATCGTGCTGCCGAACGGTACGGTGCGGCTCGCCCGCATCGAAGGCACCAGGATCGAGGGGGCGCTGACCGATCTCCCCGGCTTTGCGGAAGGCGACTGGTGGGTGCAGGACGCCGCCGCTAGCCTGCCTGCCCGCCTTTTCGGTGATCTCACGGGCAAGCGCGTCGCCGATCTCTGCGCTGCACCGGGCGGCAAGACGGCTCAGCTCGCTTTGGCCGGGGCAGATGTGACCGCGATCGAAATTTCCGCCAATCGTCTCGCCCGCCTGCGCACCAATCTGGAAAGGTTGAAATTGTCAGCTCATACGGTCGAGGCCAATCTGATGCAGTACCAGCCGGAAGAACTGTTCGACGCCGTGCTGCTCGATGCGCCCTGCTCCTCCACAGGCACTGTCCGCCGCCATCCTGACGTGCCATGGACGAAATCGCCTGAGGACATCGCCAAGCTCGCAGCCCTTCAAGCCGACTTCCTCGCCCGCGCGGTCGAAATGGTCAAACCCGGCGGCATCATTGTCTTTTCCAACTGCTCGCTCGATCCGTCGGAAGGCGAGGCAGTGGCACGATCAGCCCTTGAAAATCTCGCGCTTAAGGCGTTTCCTGTTGCCGAGGGAGAGTTCCCAGGCTTCGATGGTTTGATCACGCCCGAGGGCTTTCTGCGGTCCACACCTGCAGATTATCCGCATTCCGATCCCCGGCTTGCGGGCATGGACGGCTTCTTCGCGGCAAGATTTCGCCGTATTTCTACATAAGTGCTAGATTCAATTACTATTTTTCCGATTTTTATTCCTTCGGTAAACATGGTTAACGCAAGCTTCACTATTAGCAGGCCATAATTTACCGAAAGAATCAGATAATTCGCTCAGTGAACGAAACTGCGGCGAGACAAGGAGACAAACGCGTGACGGTCGCCCTGAGCGAAACGCCACACCTCTGGGGATTGGCCGCCGCGCAAATGTGGCGGCGGATGCGTCGGCGTGTCCGCATGGGTCCGCTCTTTCGCTGGCGCTTCACCGGTTTCACGCCCGACCGGGTGCTGATCGCGCCGCCCGATTTGCGCGTCCCCGATCCGCAACTTGCTCAGGAATTCTATCACGGCCGCTTCTCCCTGGCCGGCCGCACCGTCGAAACCGGGGGGCGCTCGCCTTTCGCCGTCGAACCGCCATCTGCGGCATGGGAAGCAGCGCTTCACAATTTCGGTTGGCTGCGCCATATGCGCGCCGCCCACAGCGAACTTTCCACGGTCAACGCCCGCGCGCTCGTTGACGATTGGATCACCTTGCATGGACGTCGCATGGGCGGGCCGGCATGGGCTCCCGACATCACCGCGCAGCGCATCATCGCCTGGCTTCAGCATTCCAATCTCATTCTCGCCGGCGCCGAACTCTCCGCCTACCGCAAATTCATGCGGTCGCTTGCCTTCCAGGTGCGTTACCTCAGGACGGTGGCGGCGGTCATGGACGATGGCGAGGAAAAGCTCAGGGCGCGCATCGCGCTTGCCTTCGCCTCGCTGGCCCTCCCCGTTTCGCCGACGACAGCCCGGGCCGCGCGACGTCATCTGGAGCATGAGTTGATCCGCCAGATCCTGCCCGATGGCGGCCATATCTCCCGCAACCCGATGACCATCCTGGAACTTCTGGCCGATCTGCTGCCGCTTCGCCAAACCTATGCCAATGGCGCGGAGGCTCCCCCGAAGGCATTGATCGAGGCAGTCGAGCGCATGCTGCCGGCGCTGCGCTTTTTCCGCCATCACGACGGCAGCCTGGCGCTGTTCAACGGCGTTGGTCCGACACTGCCCGAACGCGTCATTGCCGTGCTCCGCCATGACGAGACGGCGGGCTCGCCGCTCGCCCACGCGCCGCATTCGGGCTATGAGCGGCTCTCCATGGGCTCGACCACTATCATCGCCGACACAGGCCTGCCGCCGCCGGTCACCGCCTCGCGCGATGCCCATGCCGGATGCCTTGCTTTTGAGATGTCTTCGGGGCGGCAGCGCTATGTCGTCAATGCCGGCATCGACCGTCACGGCCCGCCGGAGTTCCGCCCGCTGGGGCGCTCCACCGCGGCTCATTCGACGGCGACCGTCAACGACACGTCTTCTTGCCGGTTCAGCCTCAGCGCCGGTCTTTCCAGCATGCTCGGCACGCCGATCATCGCCGGGCCGACCAAGGTGCAGATCGAACGCATCGAAGGCATGAACGAACAGGGCTTCGTCGCCCGTCATGACGGCTACGCCAGGCTGTTCGGCATCCATCACGAACGCTCCATCGTGCTTTCGCACAACGGTAGCGTCATCGAAGGCAGGGACAGCTTCCTGGCTCAGGGCGGCAAGGCGCCACCCGCCAACGGGCGCGACAACATTACCGTGCGTTTTCACGTCCATCCCACCGTGGACATCGCCTTCGATGAGGACGGGCTTCTCGTGCTACGCGCCGAACGCGACGACACATGGGCTTTCTCCTGCGTCGAGGTCGCGCCGCAACTGGAAGATTCCATCTTCTTCGCCGGCTTCCGCGGTCCGGTGAAGACCAAGCAGATCGTACTCTCCTTTCCCGCATCGGAGTTCCCCGAAGTCAACTGGCGCTTCACCCGCATTGCGCTTGGAAGCTACGTCTAAGAACCTCCTCCGAACGGTTGACCCAACCGACGCAGGCCGTGCGTATCCACTTTAGAGGATAGGATTCCACCCACGCCTATGCTAACCCGCGCCATAATCCCTTCCCGTCCCCGACTGACGTAGAGACATTTCCATGGCTGTCACCTCCAAGAATATTCCCGCTCCCGATCTCACCCGCGTGCGTCGGGCGCTCCTGTCCGTATCCGACAAGACAGGTCTGATCGAACTGGCTCGGTCCCTGGAGCGCCGCGGCATTGAAATCATCTCGACCGGCGGCACGGCGAAATCCATCGCCGCCGCAGGCATCGCCGTGCGTGACGTCTCCGACATCACAGGTTTCCCTGAGATCATGGATGGCCGCGTCAAGACCCTGCACCCCGCCGTTCATGGCGGCTTGCTCGCCGTGCGTGACGATCCGGAACATGCGAGCGCGATGGAAGCCCATGGCATCGGCGGTATAGATCTGGCCGTCATCAACCTCTACCCGTTCGAGGACGTGCGCTATCAGGGCGCCGACTATGCAACCACGGTCGAGAACATCGACATCGGCGGGCCAGCGATGATCCGCGCCGCCGCCAAGAACCATGCCTATGTCGCCATCGTCACCGATCCCGACGATTACGACAAGGTTCTGGCCGAGCTCGACACACACGAAGGCTCTCTGCCTTATGATTTCCGCCAGAAGCTTGCGGCCAAGGCCTTCGCCCGAACCGCTGCCTATGACGCGGCGATCTCCGGCTGGTTTGCCGAGGCGACGAAGACCGAAGCGCCGACATGGCGCGCCGTCGCCGGAAAACTCCATCAGGTCATGCGCTATGGCGAAAACCCGCACCAGGCGGCAGGCTTCTATCTCACGGGGGAAAAGCGCCCCGGCGTCGCCACAGCGAAACAGCTTCAGGGCAAGCAACTCTCCTATAACAACATCAACGATACAGACGCCGCCTTCGAATTGGTTGCCGAGTTCGATCCGGCGCGCACCGCCGCCGTCGCCATCATCAAGCATGCGAATCCCTGCGGCGTTGCGGAAGGCACGAGCCTGAAGGAAGCCTATCTCAATGCGCTCGCCTGCGATCCGGTTTCGGCATTCGGCGGCATTGTCGCGCTAAACGGCACGCTGGACGCCGAGGCCGCGGAGGAGATCGTCAAGATCTTCACCGAAGTCATCATCGCTCCCGACGCGACCGAGAAAGCCCAGGCCATCGTCGCCGCCAAGAAAAATCTGCGGCTGCTGGTAACCGGCGGACTGCCCGATCCGCGCGCGCCCGGCATCGCCGCCAAGACCGTGGCCGGCGGACTGCTGGTGCAGTCGCGCGACAACGGCGCCGTCGACGATCTCGACCTGAAGGTGGTGACCAAACGCGCGCCGACGGAAAAGGAAATGGCCGATCTGAAATTCGCCTTCCGTGTCGCCAAGCACGTGAAGTCGAACGCGATCGTCTATGTCAAGGACGGCACGACGGTTGGCATCGGCGCGGGCCAGATGAGCCGGGTGGATTCATCGCGCATCGCCGCGCGCAAAGCCGAGGATGCGGCTCAGACAGCAGGCATTGCCGAACCGCTGACCAAGGGTTCGGTCGTCGCTTCCGATGCCTTCTTCCCCTTCGCCGACGGGCTTGTCTCAGCCATCGAGGCCGGCGCCACGGCGGTCATTCAGCCGGGCGGCTCCATGCGGGACGAGGAGGTGATCGCCGCCGCCAACGAGCATGGCATCGCCATGGTCTTCACCGGCATGCGGCATTTCCGGCATTAACCCCGGTCACTGGCTTCCGCCGCCGGATAGGGCGTTCCTGCAAGGATCACCAGTCCGGCGACAAAGAAGGTGATCAACATGGCCATGCCAAGTCGCGGCGAGCCGCTCAGCGCCGTGACACTCGCCACCAGGAATGGCGCGAGGAAGCTCGTCGCCCGTCCGGCGAGTGCGTAAATGCCGAAATAGCGGCCCGCCTCCTCGGCGCTGACGCTGCGCGCCAGATAGGAGCGCGACGAGGCCTGCACCGGGCCGAAGGCGATGCCGATAAAGAGGCCGAACACCAGATAGGCTTTTTCGGCAGCGGTGGCGAACAGGCCACCATTGTCCTCGCTGGAAAAACGTAGCAAGCCGAAGAGCGTATAGTCCGGCCCCGTGGAAACGATGCCGATAGTCGCGGCGAGGAGCAGGAACAGCGACAGGATCACCACCGTTTTGGAGCCGAAAAGCGTATCGATTCGGCTCGCCGCGAGACATCCGAAGATAGCCACCACGTTGAGGATGATGCCGAAAAGCCCGATCTCGGTAATCGACCAGCCGAACATGGCGGCGGCAAATCCGCCCCCCAGCGCCAGCAATCCGTTGACCCCGTCCTGATAGATCATCCGCGCGATGAGAAAACGGAAGATGTTCGCCCGCTGCCGCACCTCCCCGAGCGTCGCCTTGAGTTCGCCGAGACCCCGTTTCACCGCCGCGCGAAGCGGCAGCCCCTTCACGCCATCCGGCGTGAACAGGAACATCGGCAGGATGAACACAAAATACCACAGCGCCGAAATCGGCCCTGCCGCCCGCGCATCCTCGCCCTTCGCCGGATCCAGCCCGAACAGCGGGTCGAGGCCGATCAGCGTTTTCCCCGTCTGCGGCGAGGCGGCCAGGAAAGCGACGATGAAGATCAGCACAATCATGCCGCCGAGATAGCCGAGCCCCCAGGCAATATTGGAAATCCGACCGATCTCGTCCTTCGAGACGAGCCGCGGCATCATGGAATCGTTGAAGACGATAGAAAATTCCGCCGCCACGGAGGCCATCGAGAAGGCGATCAGCACCCATAAGATATTCGATCCGGGCGCAGCGAACCACAGGAGCGACAGGCTGAAGATCTGGATCACCGCGAAAAAGCCGATCCATGGCTTTCGCGCGCCGGTTTGGTCGGCAATGGCGCCCAACACCGGCGAAAGAACGGCGATGACAAGGCCGCCCAGCGCAATGGCATAGCCCCATGCCGCTTGCCCGACCGCCGGATCAGCTGCCATTCGCGAAATGAAATACGGCCCGAAAATGAATGTCGTAACCACGGTGAAGAAAGGCTGGGCTGCCCAGTCGAACAGCATCCAGCCCCAGATGCCGCGCCTCGGGACACCGGGGTTCGTCGCGCCTCCATGCACCGCTTCGTTGATGGTCATGTCCCCTCCGGTCCTTTGTGACGGAACCGGAGGCTCCCTTCAAGCAGCCAGATCAGACATCAATCCCGCAGCCACGGCAAGCCGCGAAACGGTGAGATCGCCGCCTTCCGCCAGGGCGGTCATGCGCTGGCGTATCGCCTCCACCTGTGGATTGCCGCCGGCGAGCCATGCCGCCGCAGGGTCCTTCTCGCCGCCGAAGCGCGCCAGCGCCGCAATGGTGATCGCCCGCGTGGCCTGAGCGATCGTGTCATTGGCTCGTGCCAGCGCCATCCCGTCATAATAGTCGGTGATGGGAATAGTCCGCGCCGCCTCCTCGATCCGGCCGAGACGGAAGACCTCGGTGATGGTAAAATAGGTCCGCGCCGCGGCCATCAGATCCGATTTTGAGAGATGAGCAATGAGGGCGATGTCGGGCACGACGGACGCGATTTGCAGCCGGGCGAGTCGGGCGGCGAGGTCCGCCGGCGCGCCCTTTGCCGCGAAGCTGGCGGTATCGTCGGCAATGACGCCCGCCATGAAATCCGGCATCAGCTTGCCAAGGCGCGGCTCGAGAATGCGGCGGGCATTGCGGATCGCCTCGACGAATTCGGCAAGCGTCGCATTGGAACTGTCATTGCGAAGCACCCAGGCCGTCGTCCAGTGTAGCATCCGCGAGACCTCGGCATAGAACTCGTTTTGCACCGTGCCGGGCACCTGATTGTCCAGCCTGTCAATGGCGTCGAACACGTCATCGAGTTCGAAGCCGTCGCGCACCGCCACATAGGCGCGCAGAATCTCAGCCGGGAGATTGCCCGTCATGTCCTGCAGCCGGTTGACGAAAGTCGGCCCGCCGCGATTGATCGCGTCATTGCCGAGGAGGGTCGCGATGATGTCGCGTTTCAGCCGATGGCTTGCGATCTCCGGCGCATAGGTCTTTGTCATGCGCTTTGGAAAATAGCCGAACAACTCCGGCTCGAAATAGGGATCGTCGGGAAGGTCGCTTTCAACGATCTGGTTGACCAGCACGATCTTGGCATAAGCGAGAAGCACGCCCAGTTCCGGACGAGTAAGCGCTATCCCGCGCGCCTCCCTTTCGCTGAGTGCCTGATCGTCCGGCAAGGTCTCGACCTTGCGGTCGAGGAGCTTCTGTCTTTCCAGATCGGCCATGAACCGCGCCTGATAAGGCAGATCTGCAAGCCCGCGACGCTCCGCCAGCGAAATCGCCAACGGCTGCAGGTAATTGTTGCGCAGCACCAGCGCGGCGACCTCCTCGGTCATCGCGGCCAGCAGACGATTGCGCGCCGGACGCTCCAGTTGGCCCGTACGCATCGCCGCCGCGAGTGCGATCTTGATATTGACCTCGACGTCGGAGGTGTTGACCCCGGCCGAATTGTCGATCGCGTCGGAATTGCAGCGTCCGCCGGCCAGACTGAACTCGATGCGGCCACGCTGCGTGACGCCGAGATTGGCGCCCTCGCCGATAACCTTGGCGCGCACTTCGCCACCGGTGATGCGGATCGCGTCGTTGGCGCGGTCGCCGACCTGGGCATCGCTTTCGCTGCTGCCACGAATATAGGTGCCAATGCCGCCGAACCACAGGAGATCGACCGGCGCCTTCAAGATGGCATTGATGAGTTCCTGCGGCGTCACATTCGTCTTGCCGATGCCCACCGCCTGCGCGGCCTGCGGCGACAGCGAGATCGTCTTGAGCGTACGCGAATAGATGCCGCCGCCCGCCGACAGCTTGGATCGGTCGTAATCCTGCCAGCTCGAGCGCGGCAGGTCGAACAGGCGCTGGCGCTCGGCTATCGCACCAGCCGGATCGGGCTCCGGATCGATGAAGATATCGCGATGATCGAAGGCGGCGATGAGCTTCGTCTGGCTGGAAAGCAGCATGCCGTTGCCGAAGACGTCGCCCGACATATCGCCGACGCCGGCAACAGTGAACGGCGTCGTCTGGATATCGATATCCATTTCGCGGAAATGCCGCTTCACGGCTTCCCAGGCACCGCGAGCCGTGATGCCCATCTTCTTGTGGTCGTAACCCGCCGATCCGCCCGAGGCGAAGGCGTCGTCCAGCCAGAAATCATGCGCCTGGCTGATGGCGTTCGCCGTATCGGAGAAGGTTGCGGTGCCCTTGTCGGCGGCAACGACGAAATAAGGATCGTCATTATCGTGGCGAATGACATTTTGCGGGGGCACGACCCTGTCCCCGACGATATTGTCGGTGACAGAGAGAAGGGTCGAGATGAAGATGATATAGGCGGCGCGCCCGGCTTCGAAGATCGCATTGCGGTCTCCCACCGGCAGGCGCTTCGGATAGAAGCCGCCCTTCGCGCCGACCGGCACGATCACCGCGTTCTTGACCTGCTGCGCCTTTACCAGACCAAGCACCTCGGTGCGGTAGTCCTGTGCGCGATCCGACCAGCGGATGCCGCCGCGCGCCACGGGGCCAAAGCGCAGGTGCACGCCTTCGACCTCCGGCCCATAAATGAATATCTCGCGCCAGGGCCGCGGTTCGGGCAGACCCTCGACCTCGTGTGGATCGAGCTTGAACGCGAGCGTCACGCGCGGCGAGCCGTCTGCCTCGGGTGCGAACGCATTGGTACGCAGCGTCGCCTCAATGAGATTGAGGAAGCGGCGCACGATCTGGTCGTCGTCGAGGCTCGGGACGGATTGCAATTCCAGATCGACAGCATCGCGAATCCGCTTTTCCGCGCCTGTCTTGGCGTCCTCGCCGGCGCGCGCCGGATCAAACCTCAGATCGAACAGATTGTGGAGATTACGCGCGATATCAGGATAGCGATTGAGTGTCGCGGCGATAAAACCCTGCGAATAGGCGATGCCGGCCTGCTGGAGATAGCGGCCATAGGCCCGCAGGATCATGATCTCGCGCGCCGATAGCCGCGCCGTCTGCACCAGCGCATTGTAGCCGTCATTGTCGGCGGCCCCGTCCCACACCGCGCGGAACGCCTCTTCGAGAAGCGCGCCATCGTCGCTCAGATCGACAGGAACCCCGAACGCATTGACGAGTTGCATGTCATGCACATGCACCTTGATCCCATTGTCTCCGGGCAGTTCGAAGGTCTGCTCGCTGATGACCTGGAATCCCATGTTCTCCAGAAGCGGCACGCGCCGCGACAGCGCCACCGCCGCCCCGTAATGATAGATTTTCAGCGATGCCGCATCCGCTGCGTCGGCACGATGCTTGTAGAAATCGACATAAAGCGGATTGTCCGGCGAAAGCGCGGCGATGCGCTCCGCATCGACCAGGGCCTCGGTGGGCGTAAAGCTTTCGCGGTAGGAATCGGGAAAGCTCGACGCCAGCGCGGCTATATTGACGCCACAAACGACCGGAGTCCCCGAAAACGCCTCAGCCGCTTCCTGGACCGCGTCTTCCCACGTGCGCACGATAGCGCGGATTTCCGCCTCAAGCGTTTCGCGCGCCACCTCGGGCACAGGGCCTTCCGCACGGCGGACGATGAAGTGGATACGCGTCAGCGTTCCCTCGATGAAGGAGGGGTGGAAATCGATGCTCTGTCCGTCATAGACGCGCATCAGATATTGGCTGATCTTCTCGCGAACGATCGAATCGTAACGGTCGCGCGGCACATAGACCAGGACGGAAACGAACCGTCCGAACGGATCGATGCGCGGCAGGGCGCGCACGCGCGGACGCTCGCCCAACGCAAGGATGTTTTCCGCGTTGGCCACCAGCGTATCCACATCGATCTGGAACAGCTCGTCGCGCGGATAATCCTCCAGCACATTGAGCAGGGCTTTGCCCGAATGGTCCTGCGGATTGAACCCGAGTATCTTGATGACCGCATCCACCTTGGGGCGCAGATAGGGTATCTTGGTGACAGAACGCGTATAGGCGGTGGAGGTGAACAGGCCGACAAAGCGCAGTTCTCCCGTGACCTCGCCCTTATCGTCGAAGGTCTTGATGCCAATGTAATCGAGATAGCCGCGCCGGTGCACCCTTGAGCGGGTGTTCGCCTTGGTGACGATGAGGGCTTCCGGCCCCTCGAGAAAGGCCAGCGTCTCGCTCGTTGCCGTCGTGCCGGTGTCGCCGCGGCGCAGCACGCGTACCGAAGGGTCGCTCAGGATGCCCAGTTGCGGTTTATCGGCATGCACGAGCTCTCGCTTCTTGCCCTTGCCGCGGTAGTCATATTCGCGCATGCCGAGAAAGGTGAAATTGTCGTCGCGCAGCCATTCGAGAAACTCGATCGCCTCGGCGACATACTTCTTCTTTCCAGGCGGTGGATTGGTCTTGTAGGCCTCGATCGCCTTGTCGAGGCGCTTCAGCATCGGCTTCCAGTCCCGCACGGCGGCCTGCACCTGACCGAGCACCGTCTTCAACGAAGAGGCCAGATCCTCGCGCGTGGACTCGTCGAGCATCGGCAGATGGATCTGCATGACGCTGACCCGGTCCGTGCCCTTTGCTTCCGGACCGGCCGACGCCTCGCCACGAACACTGACGCCGTTTTCGCCATGCACCACGTCGAGCACCGGATGCAGCACCAAATACACTGTGCTGATCCTCTGGCTGATCTCGCCCATGACCGAATCGAGCAGGAACGGCATGTTGTCGTTGATCAGCGTGACGATTGTCACAGGCCGCCCGGCACGCAGCACTTTGTTTGTGCCATCGACGGAAACTACGCTGTTGCCCTTGCGGTGTCTGGAGAGCTCGGCGAAGGCCAGGCGGGCTGATTCCTCCAGGGCAGCGCTGTCATATTCAGCAAGGTCTTCTGGCGGAGCCCATTCGAACAGCAGAGCCGCGAAATCCTTCAGCCCCTCCTTCTTGTCAACCTTCCTCGCGACTGCCCCAAGTTCCCGTTCCTGCCTGGCTGACACTTCCATACTCCCGTGGGAAAAAATTACGTCGCAAGCCTATCAGATCGGTTTGCGGTTGCGACCACAAACTGCCTCCGCAGAGTGAACTTGCCATGACAAAGCAAGAAAATGAGGCAAAAAATATCGAGAACGAAAGAAAAACTGTGCGAAAAAACGGTTTTTGCCCCGCAATTTCGCCGCGCCTGAATCTCCGGTCAGAGTTCGACCAGATGGTCGTTGAGCTCATTGACCTGGTCGGCTACCGGCGGAAAATGCCTGGCAAGCAGGTCGCCTGATTTTTCGATTGCCGCGACAAAGCCATCAGCCACCTCGGCGCGCGATGCATGGTGGGTGAGGATGGCGACGATGCCGTTCCATTCCTCCTGCTCGACCTTGGCGTTAATGCCCGCGTCGGCAATCACCTCGGCATAATGCTCGGCCAGCGAAACGAACAGGAGAACACCGGTTCGTTGCGACGTGACATGGATATTGCGCGCCAGGAATTGCTGAACCGCGTTAAGATGAGCGCGGCGATAGCGGATGCGGTGCGGCACCAGCACCATGCGCACCGCTGGCGCCAGCCATAGCACAAGCACGACGGAGACGAAGGCCGCCAGAATCGCCAGTCCGAAGACCGGTAGGGAAACATCGAACCAGTACCAATGCGCCAGAAGCGCTACGATAATCGCGGCAATGATGATGCCGCACGCCGCGACAAAACCCGCGGCATAAAAATAATCGTCGCTGCGGCGCGCCAGGACGGCATAGATCTCGCCACTGGTTTTTTCTTCCGCGCTGCGAATCGCCTCCGCGATGCGGGCGTGATCGGAAGCATCAAGAGATTGCTGCATCGACATATTTCTCTCCTACCAGCTTCCGGATGCGCCGCCGCCGCCCGACGAACCGCCGCCGCCGGAAAATCCACCGCCTCCGCCGAAGCCTCCACCACCTCCGAAACCGCCGCCGCCCAACCAGATCCCGCCGGCGCCAAGGCCACCGATTGATCTGCCGGTCTGCATGCCGAGCCATTGATAACGCCCTGGCCCGATCTTGCGGCCGAAGATCGGCGCGAGCAGCGCAAAGCCGAATCCGCCGAAGAAGATGAAAGCCCAGAACGCCATGAAAATCACGGAAACCCAGTCGATCCCCCCGGAGGATTGCGCCTGGATATTGCTCTGCGCCCGCGCCTGTAATTCAGCGGCGTCGCCCCCGAGAACCGTCAATATCCCATCGACCCCCTTGGAGATTCCGCCTGAATAATCGCCCTGCCGGAAGGCGGGAACAATCGCGCTCTGGATGATGACGCTCGACAGCGCATCAGTCATCGTGCCCTCGAGCCCGTAGCCGACCTCAATGCGCACCTTCCGGTCATTCGGCGCAACCACGAGCAGAATGCCGTTGTTCTCTTTCTTCTGCCCCAGTCCCCAACTGCGAAACAGTCGGTTCGAATAGGATTCGATATCCTCGCCCCCGAGGCTCGGCACGGTGACGACAACGACTTGATCCGAAGATTTGGCCTCAAAGGCTGCAAGCTTCTCGTCAAGCGCCGCCCGCGTCTGCGGATCGATGACATTGGCCGCATCGACGACCCGTCCGGTCAGCACGGGCAATGCGGTATCCGCCACCGCGATGGCGACGGATAGGACAAGCGCCATCACGACGCCTATCGCCATGCGCGCCACCATATGAACCCATCGTGCGGAACCCCGGCCGACAGGTATCTCTCGGGTAAATGTCACGGCAGCGCCACCCGTCAGTTGTTGAAGTTGACCTTCGGTGCCTGCTGGGCGGCCTCATCGATGGCGAATGTCGGCATGGGCTGGTTGTTGCGGAACCAGATCCACTTCCAGATCATCGTCGGGAAGGTCTGCAGGGACGTGTTATAAACGCGCACGGCCTCGATATAGTCACGCCGCGCGATCGCGATGCGGTTTTCTGTGCCTTCGAGCTGTGACTGGAGCGCCAGGAAGTTCTGGTTGGCCTTCAGATCGGGATAATTCTCGACCACCGCAAGCAGGCGCGACAGAGCCCCGCTCAGATTGGCCTGGTTCTGCTGGAATTCCTTGAAAAGTTGCGGATTGTTGAGCATCTCGGGCGGCAATTGCACCTGCGTCGCCTTGGCGCGCGCATCGACCACTGCGGTCAGCGTATCCTTTTCATGCGTCGCGTAGCCCTGAACCGTCGCCACAAGATTGGGAATGAGGTCGGTGCGGCGCTGATACTGGTTCAAGACGTCGCTCCAGGCCGCCTTGACTTGCTCCTCCTGGGTCGGAATTGTATTGAAGCCGCATGCTGACAAAAGCGGCACCAACACGGCAAGCAAAAGCGCAGGAAAGAAGCGGCGACCGAATGGCCGCAGATTGGCAACAGCTGACATGCATATCTCCTGATAACGACCCCCGGATTTCGGCCTCCGGATTTCGGCCTTTGACGAAAAAACGCAGCACCATCCCCAACACAGTAGCGCGAGAGTAACCGTATTCGCCGTCAAAGAAAACAGCCAAGTATTTGCCATACCGGCATAAAAATATGCATGGTGACTCCGAGCGAAATATTTATGTCGAATAAGGGGTTATAAGGGAGAAAACGCAGCGATGACTGGACGCCACGAGGGCGACAACGGCAGGGAAACGGAAGCCCGGCACATCCTGGACAGGATCAGCCGCGAATCCACGGCCGATCACGGCATGGTGGCGCGTAATATCAAGCGCACGAAGAAGCACCTGTCCGCTGACGATGCCGATTCGTCCGACAGCATCGAGCTGTGGGGAACGCGCATAGGGCGGGCGCTCGGCCTGCTCCTGATTATGGCTGCAATCGTCTGGATCCTGATCTATCTTGCCCGCACGTCTTGAAATGCCATTTTCTTCCTTCCAGCGTAAAGACGCCACAACACGTCCAGCAGGCCCCATTTGATGAACAATTCCAAAGTGTCGGACGCCAATGCCGTCATTGTCATTTCCAGCCATGTCGTGCGCGGCTCGGTCGGCAACCGCGCCGCCGTCTTCGCGCTGGAAACGCTGGGCCATCCCGTATGGGCTGTTCCGACGGTAATCCTGCCGTGGCACCCCGGACATGGTCCGGCGACGCGCATCATCCCCGACCAGAAGCAATTTGACGCGCTGATCGCCGATCTGGAACGTGCGCCCTGGCTGGGCGAGGTCGGAGCCGTGCTGTCCGGTTATCTCGGCGAGGCTTCGCAGGCGGCAAGCGTCGCCAGGCTAGTTGGCGCGGTCAAGGCAACGAACCCCCGTGCCCGCTATCTCTGCGATCCTGTAATCGGCGACGAAAAAGGGCTCTATGTCCCGGAAGCCACAGCGATCGCCATTCGCGACCGCCTGATGCCACTGGCCGACATGGCGACGCCAAACCGCTTCGAGCTTGCCTGGCTGACGGGCGTACCGCTGGAGGACAACAAGACGATCATGGAAGCGGCGCTTGAGGCAGGCCCCGCAACGATGCTAGTCACATCCGCGGTCCCGATGATGACGGGCAGCACCGGCAACATCCTGTTGACGCCGACTTTGGCGATGATGGCGGAACACCGCCATGTCGATGGACCGACGAATGGTCTGGGCGATCTGACCGCGGCTCTTTTCCTTGCGCGCACCATGGCGGGCCTTTCCCATGAAAAGATCCTGCAGGGAACGACATCGGCCGTTTTCGAAATCATGGCCCGCGCTGCCAAGCGCGGCGCCGACGAATTGATGCTCGAAGCCGACGCCGCGAGCCTGTCGACGCCTATGGCCATGGTGCAGATCCGCCGGCTCATGCATCCGACGAGAGGCCTGAAGACCTAGGCGTTCTAAAAGGAATTGATCTTCTTCTCGACCGGCGCTATTCCACAGACATGACCGATCTTCCCGATAATGATCTTCCCCACGCACTTCTCACTGGTTATCGCAATTTCATGTCAGGGCGCTTCGCGAACGAATCGCTGCGCTACAAGGAATTGGCCGAACAAGGGCAGACGCCGGAGACGATGGTCATCGCCTGCTGTGATTCACGCGCCGCGCCGGAAATCATCTTCGACACCCGCCCGGGCGAGATTTTCGTTGTGCGCAATGTGGCCAATCTGGTGCCCCCCTATGCGCCGGACGGTGAATATCACTCCACATCGTCCGCACTCGAATTTGCCGTGCAGAGCCTCAAGGTCAAGCATATCGTTGTACTCGGCCACGGCCGCTGCGGCGGCATCAAGGCAGCGCTCGATTCCGAAAGCGTGCCTCTCTCGCCGAGCGACTTCATCGGCAAATGGATGAGCCTCGTCGCGCCTGCCGCCGAAACGATCGCGGCAAATACGCTGATGACCTCGGGCGAGCGGCAGACCGCGCTGGAGCGCATCTCCATCCGCTATTCCATAGCCAATTTGCGCAGTTTCCCCTGCGTCGATATTCTGGAGAAGAAAGGCCGCCTCACGCTGCATGGCGCGTGGTTCGACATCTCCACCGGTGAATTGTGGGTCATGGACCGCAAGACCGGGGATTTCATCCGCCCATCCGGGGAGTGACACATCTTCCGGCGCTGAAACGCTGCTTGCCGGATATGCCTATCGCGAGTCTCGCATCGTGATGGACGGGCGCCGCACGGTTCATCGCGCAGCGCCCTATAAAACTCAGCCGTCGATTTCCTTGCCGATGATGGCAATGGCCCGCTGATAGACGCTGGCGTCGTTCCAGCCCTGAAGAGCGCCGAAATTGACCTGTCCCGGCTGATACCCGCCGCCCCGCTGCCAGCCATGGCCGCGCAGGAAGTTCGCCGTCGAGGCAAGGGCATCCGCCTTGGAACGCGCCATGTCGATATGTCCGTTGCCGTCCCCATCGACGCCGAATTTGAGCACGTTGGCCGGCAGGAACTGCGTCTGGCCGATCTCGCCATGTGCGGCGCCGATCGCCGAGGGGCTCAGATCTCCCCTGTCGATGAGTTTGAGCGCGGCATAGAGCTGTTCCGTGAAATAGGCGGAACGGCGGCAGTCATAGGCCAGCGTCGCCACTGCGGAAAGCGTGTTCTGATTGCCCAGGAAGTTGCCGAAACCTGTTTCCATGCCCCAGATCGCGATCAGCGGCCCGGCGGGGACGCCGTAACGCTGCTCCAGGCTGGCAAAGAGCTTGGCGTTCTGCTTTTTAATCGACTTGCCGCGATTGATGATCGCCTGCCCACCACGTTTCTGCATGAACTGGTCGAGCGAGAGCTTGAAGCTCTTCTGGTTGCGGTCGGCGGAGATTGTCTTGGTGGCATAGCGGGTCTCGTCCAGGGCGTTCAAGGCCCGCCCACTGATGCCCCGCGCCGCGGCCTCCTGCTTGAACTGCTGCACCCAGGCAGTATACCCGGCAGCATTGTTGCCGCACGAGGCGGCCTCGGCATTGCCCGTAGCGGCCAACATGCCTGTTGCGAGAATTACTAATGCTACGGCCATTTTCGACCGGCTTTTGGCAAGCAGCGCCATTCTTTTCTCCTTTGGGGGTGATTCGACCTCGACGCGAATTTGCCATTCATCCTGTGAATTGTCACGGTACCCGGAACAGGTTGCAGTCTCCCTATGCCGTGAAAAACCGCTCCACCTGAAGAAAATCCCTTAGACCTATTGCTTATTGCATAGTGGTTAATTTTATTTACCAGCATGTGCAGGCATATACCCGCCTGGATCTGGCGACGACGAGGGAGGACGCTATGTCGAACGGATTTCTTGCACTATTTGCATTTCTGCCAATTCTGGTGGCCGGCTTGATGCTGGTCGGGTTTCGTATCCAGGCGCGGATTGCGATGCCCATTACCTATGTTCTGACCATCATTATCGCCATGACGGTGTGGGGCATGAGCGGTAACCGCGTGATCGCGTCCACGCTCCAGGGACTTATCCAGACGATCGGTCTGCTCTGGATCATTTTCGGGGCGATCCTGCTCCTCAACACGCTCAAGCATTCCGGCGGCATTTCCGCGATCCGTTCCGGCTTCGCACAGATCAGCCCGGACCGCCGCATCCAGGTCTTTCTGATTGCCTGGCTGTTCGGCTCCTTTATTGAGGGTGCATCGGGTTTCGGCACGCCGGCTGCCGTGGTGGCGCCGCTGATGGTCGCCATCGGCTTTCCCGCCCTTGCGGCCGTCACCTTCGGCCTGATGATCCAATCCACGCCGGTGTCTTTCGGCGCGGTCGGCACGCCGCTCATCGTCGGAGTCCAGTCGGGCCTCAATCGCGAGGCGCTGACGGCGCAGTTGCAGGGCATGGGATCGAGCTGGGAACAGTTTTTCCACATCATCACGTCGGAAGTGGCGATCCTGCACGCGATCTGCGGCACCTTCATGCCGCTGTTCCTGGTCGTCATCATGACGCGTTTTTTCGGACATAACCGCTCTTGGACTGAAGGCTTGTCAATCCTGCCTTTCGCGCTTTTTGCGGCCTTTGCCTTCACCATCCCCTATGTGCTGAGCGCGGTTTACCTCGGCGCTGAATTTCCGTCCATGATCGGCGGTCTCGTTGGCCTGACGCTTGCAACGCTCGCGGCACGTGCCGGCTTCCTGATGCCGAAGGACAAATGGGACTTCGCTCCGCCCTCGCAATGGCCTTCGAGCTGGATGGGCAGCGTCGAGATCAAGCTTGATCAATTGACGTCGAAGAAGATTCCGTTGTTTCTGGCATGGACGCCTTACGTGCTTCTGGCGGTTCTCCTCGTAGTCAGCCGAACGGTGCCATCCGTCGGCAATGCGCTGAAGTCGGTAACATTCGCCGCCAAGGATATCATGGGCGAAACCAACATAAGCGGCGATTTCGCTCCGCTCTTCCTGCCCGGTGGGCTTCTGGTCATCGTCTGCCTGATCACCTTCTTCCTGCACCGCATGAATGCCGGACAATTCGCCAAGGCATTTGGCGAAAGCACCAAGACCCTGCTCGGCGCAGGGTTCGTGCTGCTCTTCACCGTGCCTATGGTACGCGTGATGATCAATTCCGGCGTCAATGGCAACGACTTGGCCAGCATGCCGCTGATGGTGGCCGACTGGGTGGCGACGGAAGTGGGCAATGTCTATCCCTTCTTCGCCCCGTCGGTCGGTGCATTGGGCGCATTCCTCGCCGGATCCAATACCGTATCGAACCTGATGCTTAGCCAATTCCAGTATGGCGTAGCGGAAGGGCTTGGTATCTCCGGAGCACTCATGGTGGCCGGTCAGTCGGTGGGCGCCGCAGCTGGCAACATGATCGCCATCCACAATGTCGTGGCAGCCTCGGCGACGGTCGGCCTGCTTGGACGTGAAGGCACGACGATGCGCATGACTATTATTCCGACCATCTATTATGTGGTGCTGGCAGGGACGCTGCTGATGATCGGGCTTTACATGCTCGGCATTGGAGATCCGCTCGCAGGCGCACAGTAATAGAAGAGGAGATTGGCCCGGTGCCGGCGCCGGGCCAATTCGCGGCCGAAATTGCGGGGCTTTGCTTGACTTTGCCGTGCTTTTCCTGTTTAAGCACGCCATTCATCCGCGACGAGCAGAGACTCTCGAAGCAGCCGACCGGGACCCAATTGGTCTAAACAGATCCCGGAGGTCCACACCCGACAGCGCGATGCGCCCTCGGGTGTTGTTTTGCTTTGGCCTGTTCGGGACTATTGGGCTTCGGCGCGGAACGACCTACCTGTTGCGACGGACTTGCCGTTGCACGGGTAAGAAGGAAAACTGATGTTTGAAACTCTACAGGATCGCCTCGGCGCGATATTGAACGGCCTGACCGGCCGCGGCGCCCTGTCCGATCAGGACGTGGCGGCGGCGCTGCGCGAAGTTCGCCGCGCGCTGATCGAGGCCGACGTCGCGCTCGACGTGGTGCGCGGCTTCACGGATCGCGTCCGCGAGAAGGCCGTCGGCGCGGAAATCCTGAAGAGCATCAAGCCCGGACAGATGGTCGTCAAGATCGTTCATGACGAGCTGGTCGAGATGCTCGGCTCCGAAGGCGTCACCATCGATTTGAACGCCCCGGCTCCGGTCGTCATCATGATGGTCGGCCTGCAGGGATCCGGCAAGACCACGACGACGGGCAAGATTGCCAAGCGCCTTGCGGAGCGACAGAAGAAGAAAATTCTGATGGCCTCGCTCGATACGCGCAGGCCCGCCGCGCAGGAGCAGCTTCGCCAGCTTGGCATCCAGACCGGCGTCGATACGCTGCCCATCATCGCCGGCCAGTCGCCTGTCGAGATCGCGGCGCGCGCCGTCCAGGCGGCAAAGCTCGGCGGACACGACGTGGTCATTCTCGACACGGCGGGCCGCACTCATATCGACGAGCCGCTGATGGTCGAGATGGCCGACATCAGGAAGAAGGCCAATCCGCATGAAATCCTGCTCGTCGCAGATGCGCTGACGGGACAAGACGCCGTCAATCTCGCCCGCTCCTTCGACGAGCGCGTCGGCATCACGGGCATCGTTTTGACCCGCATGGACGGCGACGGCCGCGGCGGTGCTGCATTGTCCATGCGTGCCATCACCGGGAAGCCGATCAAGCTCATCGGCACCGGCGAAAAGATGGATGCGCTGGAGGAATTCTATCCCCGCCGGATCGCCGACCGCATCCTCGGAATGGGCGACATCGTCTCGCTCGTCGAGAAGGCCGCTGAAAACATCGACGCCGAAAAAGCGGCCGCGATGGCGAAGAAGATGCAGTCCGGCAAGTTCGACTTGAACGATCTTGCCGACCAGTTGCGCCAGATGCAGAAGCTCGGTGGCATGGGCGGTATCATGGGCATGATGCCCGGTATGGCCAAGATGAAGGATCAGGTCGCCGCGGCGGGCCTCGACGACACCATGTTCAAGCGCCAGCTCGCCATCATCGGCTCGATGACGGCGGCCGAGCGAAGCCATCCTGATATGCTCAAGCACAGCCGCAAGCAGCGCATCGCCAAGGGCTCCGGCACCAACGCCGCTGACATCAACAAGCTCCTGAAGATGCACCGCCAGATGGCCGACATGATGAAAGCCATGGGCGGCAAGGGCAAGGGCGGCGGAATGATGCAGAAGATGATGGGCGGCATGGCCTCCAAGATGGGCCTTGGTGGTATGGGCGGCGGCCTTGGCGGTCTCGGGGGTATGGGCGGCGGAATGCCTGACCTCTCGAAACTCGATCCCAAGCAGCTCGAAGCTTTGCAGAAGCAGGCCGAAGCCTCCGGTTTGGGCAAGGGCGGGCTTCCCGGCCTTGGCGGCGGTTTGCCCGGCCTGCCCGGCGGCCCGCGTCTTCCCGGTCTTGGTGGACTTCCCGGTTTGCCGAAGAAGAAGTGACGGATATGAACGACAAAAGCCTGCCCGAGCTTTCCGCTCTGCGTGCCTCGATCGACAATATCGATGCCGCGCTCATTCACATGCTGGCCGAGCGCTTCCGCTGCACCCAGGCAGTGGGCGTTCTGAAAGCCGAATACGGGCTCGCTCCTGCCGACCCGGCCCGTGAGAAACAGCAGGTCGAGCGGCTGCGCCGTCTGGCGCAGGAGGCGAGCCTCGACCCCGATTTTGCCGAGAAGTTCCTCAACTTCATCGTCAAGGAAGTGATCCGCCATCACGAGAATACCGCTGCTGAACGCAGCGCCAGTTAAAAATGCCACAACCAAGCACCGCCGCAAGGCGGTACATGAACAGACCAACAGGAGAATGAAATGCCTTTGAAAATCCGTCTGGCCCGTGCGGGCTCGAAGAAGCGTCCTTACTACCACATCGTCGTTGCCGACGTCCGTTCGCCGCGCGATGGCCGCTTTATCGAAAAGATCGGCGCCTGGAACCCGACGCTGCCGAAGGATGCCGAGCGCGTCACCCTTGATGCCGACCGCATCACCCATTGGCTCGGCCACGGCGCACAGCCCACCGACCGCGTCCTGCGCTTCCTCGATCAGGCAGGTCTCGCCAAGCGCCCTGCCCGCAGCAACCCTGAAAAGGCACTGCCAGGCAAGAAGGCGGTCGAGCGCATCGCTCTCGCAAAGCAGGCCGAGGAAGATGCAGCAGCCAAGGCTGCCGAAGCCGCTCAGGCAGCCGAAGCTCCAGCCGCGGAAGCCGCAAGCGAGTAATCCGGCACAGGATATCGCGGCGTAAGCAGCTTTATTCCATTCCAAACGAAAAACGGCAGCCTCCCGGCTGCCGTTTTTGTTTCCCGATTCCGGTGATCAGTTCATCGTCGGGATGACGAACTCCGCGCCCTCCTTGACGCCGGACGGCCAGCGCGAGGTGACGGTTTTGGTCTTTGTGTAGAAGCGGAACGCATCCGGACCATGCTGGTTGAGATCGCCGAAGCCGGAAGCTTTCCAGCCGCCGAATGTGTAGTAGGCGATCGGCACCGGGATCGGTACATTGATACCGACCATCCCGACCTGCACGCGCGAAGCGAAATCGCGCGCCGCGTCGCCGTCGCGGGTGAAGATGGCGACGCCGTTGCCATATTCATGCTCATTCGGCAGGGCCAGCGCTTCCTCGTAGTTTTTCGCCCGAACGACCGAGAGGACGGGACCGAAGATCTCTTCCTTGTAGATGCGCATGTCGGGCGTGACGTGATCGAACAGGCAACCACCCATGTAATAGCCGTTCTCATAGCCCTGCATCTTGAAGTTCCGCCCGTCGACGACGAGCTTCGCCCCTTCCTGCACGCCGAGATCGACATAGCCGCGCACCCGATCGAGCGCCTGCTTCGTCACCAGCGGGCCGTAATCGGCGCTCGCATCGGTCGATGGCCCTACCTTAAGGCTTTCAACACGCGAAATGAGCCTTTCGACCAGACGATCCGCCGTCTCCTGACCCACGGGCACGGCCACCGAGATCGCCATGCAGCGCTCTCCCGCCGAACCATAACCGGCGCCGATCAGCGCATCGACCGTCTGGTCCATGTCGGCATCAGGCATGATGATCATGTGGTTCTTGGCGCCGCCGAAGCATTGGACGCGCTTGCCGTTGGCGCAACCGCGCGCATAGATATATTGCGCGATCGGCGTCGAGCCGACGAATCCGATGGCCTTGACATCAGGATCGTCGAGCAGCGCGTCAACCGCATCCTTGTCGCCATTGACGACATTGAAAATTCCGGCGGGAAGCCCTGCTTCAATGAAGAGTTCGGCAAGACGCATCGGAACACCCGGATCGCGCTCGGACGGCTTGAGGATGAAGGCGTTGCCACAGGCGATCGCTGGCGCTGCCTTCCACAGCGGGATCATCGCCGGGAAATTGAACGGTGTGATGCCGGCGACGACACCCAACGGCTGGCGCATCGAGTAAGTATCGATGCCCGGGCCGGCATTATCGGTGAATTCGCCCTTCAGCATATGCGGCGAGCCAAGACACACCTCGACCACTTCGAGGCCGCGCTGAATATCGCCCTTGGCATCGGGAATGGTCTTGCCATGCTCACGGGCGAGCAGTTCGGCCAGCGAGTCGAACTCCGCCTCGACCAGTTCCAGGAACTTGCGCAGCACCCGCGCCCGGCGTTGCGGATTGGTCGCACCCCATTGCGGCTGCGCCGACTTGGCATTCTCGACAGCGGCCCGCACCTCTTCCTTTGTCGCCAGGGCAACCTTGCCCTGGATCGTACCGTCGAGCGGTTGAAAGACGTCGGAGGTACGCCCGCCCTTGCCCTCCACATGCTTTCCCCCGATGAAATGGCCAATATTGCGCATTACGCCTTCTCCCTTGCGGCTCTGATTGTCCGGAATTTATGCGGCTATCATCGCTCTGCAAAATTCATATGGCAAGGCGCGGCAAGGCGTATCCGTTGTGCAGAAACTATAGTAATTATTCACGCATGAACTGGGACGACATCAGAATATTCCTCGCAGTCGCGCGCGCCGGCCAGATCCTGGGTGCGGCGCGCAGGCTCGGCCTCAACCACACCACGGTAGCCCGCCGGCTCACCGCACTTGAAACCGCCCTTAACACCACTTTGCTGACACGGCGGACCAACGGATCGCAGCTGACGCAGGCGGGCGAGGAATTCCTGCTTTCGGCCGAGCGCATGGAAGCGGAGATGCTCACTGCCCGCTCGCATGTCGGCGATGCCGACGTGGCGATCTCCGGCACGGTCAGGATCGGCGCGCCGGATGGTTTCGGCGTGACCTTCCTTGCCCCGCGCCTTGCCTTGCTCACCGCGCGCTATCCCGATCTCACCATCCAGCTCGTGCCGGTGCCGCGCTCCTTTTCGCTGTCGCGGCGCGAAGCCGATATCGCCATCACGGTGGACCGGCCGGACCAGGGCAGGCTCATCGCGCGCAAGCTCGTCGACTATACGCTGGGGCTTTATGCCCACTCGCGCTATCTGGAGGAACGCGGTGTCCCGCAATCGGTGGAGGAACTGACATCGCACCGGCTGGTCGGCTATGTCGAGGATCTCGTCATGAGCCCATCGCTCAATTATGCGTCCGAGATCAGCCGCGACTGGAAACCGGCCTTTGAAGTGTCGAGCGCGCTCGGCCAGGTCGAGGCGGTGAAGGCCGGCGCCGGCATCGGTATTCTCCACTCATTCATCGCACGCGAGCACGCCGATCTCGTGCCTGTCTTACCGGAACGCCTTATCCGGCGCTCTTATTGGCTGGCTTACCATGAATCGGCACGAACGCTTCGTCGCGTCACCGCCGTATCCGGCTTCATTTCCGATCTTGTCGAGAGCGAGAAAACCCAGTTCGTCTAAGCGTAGCGGCGGATCAGACGATGCCGCCGCTGCCGCCCTTCACCGCCGGACGCTCCTTGCCGACCTTCTGGCGATAGCCGCTGGCGCGATAGGTGGCGACCGGATCGATCGCTCCACCGGCACGCCGGCGTGCCTCGGCGAGGATAGGCTCGACATCCGTGCGGTAGGCCCGTTTCAGCGTTTCCGAGGCCATCAGCGCGTCATTGTCATCCTGATAACCGCTCAGCGCCTGGCGATCCACCAGCAGCGCCTGCGCATAGGCCCGGCGGATTTCGTTGGCGCTGGAAATCAGGCTTTCAATCGGGTCGGTGACATTGTGCGATTGGTCGATCATGTGCGCCGGATGGAAGCCTTTCACGCCGCGATGCTCCGCATCCACCAGCTCGTTGAACACCAGGAACAGCCGGTACGGCTCTATCGCTCCGGCGTCGAGATCGTCATCACCATATTTGGAATCGTTGAAATGGAAGCCGCCAAGCTTGCCGAACTGGATCAGCCGCGCGACGATCATCTCGATATTGGTGTTGGGCGCATGATGGCCCAGATCGACCAGGCAGAACGCCTTTTCCCCCAATGTCGAAGCTATGAGATAATTCGTGCCCCAATCCTGCACCACGCTCGAATAGAAGGCCGGCTCATACATCTTGTGCTCGGAGAAGATGCGCCAATTGTCAGGCAAAGCCTTGTAAATATCGCCCATGGAAGCGAGATAACGCTCGAAACTCCTGGTGAAATTCGATTGGCCGGGAAAATTCGATCCATCGCCGACCCAGACCGTCAGCGCCCTGGAGCCGATGGCCTCGCCGATCTCGATGCACTCGATATTGTGCTCGACCGCCTGCGCCCGCACTGCGGCGTCCACATGGCTGAGCGAACCAAATTTGTAGGAATGCTTCTGATCCGGCGTATCTGAAAATGTATTGGAGTTCATCGCGTCGAAGCTGAGCCCCAGCGCCTGCGCCTTGGCCTTCAGCTCCTTCGGGTCCGCCTTGTCCCACGGGATGTGCAATGAGACGGCGGGCGTTGCACGCGTCAATTGCTGGATGACGCCGCAATCGTCGAGCTTGTCGAAGATGCCGCGCGGCTCGCCGATGCCAGGGAAGCGGGCAAAGCGTGTGCCGCCCGTCCCCACGCCCCAGGACGGAACCGCCACGAAGAATTGCGCGACCTTCGCCGTCACAGCCTCGATGTCGATGCCACGACGTACCAGATTTGCGCCCAATGCTTCATAATCGCTTCTCAGCGCATCCCCGCGCCTGGCATTCTCGTCGGCGACGAGATCGCCTGATATTCTCAGTTCGGACATGGTTCCCTCCCGGATAAGCTGCGATTAGCGCGTGAAGCTCTGCGCGTTCCCTGCATCGACATTGATGATGTTGCCGGTCGATTTGGCCGATGCATCGGATGCCAGGAAATAGATCGCCTCGGCAATATCCTCCGGAAAAACGTTCAGCTTGAGAAGCGAGCGATTGCGGTAATGCTCCTCCAGGTCGGTGACCTCGATCCTGGAGGACGCCGCGCGCTGTTCGCGCCATTCGCCGTTCCATATTTTCGAGCCGCGCAGCACCGCATCCGGATTGACCGTGTTGACGCGGATGCCCGCATCCGCACCTTCAAGCGCGAGACAGCGCGCCAGATGGATTTCGGCGGCCTTGGCCGTGCAATAAGCGGATGCGCCTGGCGAAGCGGCAAGGCCGTTCTTCGAGGCGACGAAGATCACATTGCCGCCAAGCTTCTGGCGGCGGAACAGCCGGAAGGCCTCACGCGAAACGAGGAAATAGCCGGTCGCCAGAATATCGATATTGCGGTTCCACATCGAAAGTTCCGTCGCCTCGACAGGCGCAGAAGATGCAATCCCCGCATTCGACACCAGAATATCGAGCCCACCGAACTCCACCACCGTTTCCGCAAAGGACGCGATGACGCCCGTCTCGTCGGTGACATTGAGCACGACGCTGCGCACCACATCGCCGCCGAAGCGCCTGGCGAAATCCTCATGAGCACTTTTGAGCGATTCCGCATCGATATCAGCAAGCACGATGCAGGCGCCCTCGCCTGCCAGCCGCTCTGCCGTTGCCCGGCCAATGCCGCCCGCCCCGCCGGTTACGAGCGCGATCCGGCCAGCCAGGCTCTTCGGCTTCGGCATCCGCTGGAGCTTGGCCTCTTCGAGAAGCCAATATTCGATATCGAAGGCTTCCTGCTCCGGCAGGCCCTGATATTCGGAAACCGACGATGCGCCGCGCATGACATTGATGGCGTTGACGTAGAACTCGCCGGCGATCCGCGCCGTTGCCCTGTCGCGGGCAAAGGACAGCATGCCGACGCCGGGAACGAGGAAGATCACCGGGTTGGGGTCGCGCATCGCAGGTGAATTGGGGTGCTTGCACGCTTCGTAATAGCGCGTGTAGTCCGCGCGGTAGTCTGCAAGCGCCTTTTCCAGTCCCGCCACCACCGCATCCACATCCGGCTTTGCCGGATCGAAATCAATGACCAGCGGACGGATCTTCGTGCGCAGGAAATGGTCCGGACAGCTCGTGCCAAGCGCCGCCAGCGGACGCAGATCGCGCGAGTTGACGAATTCGAGCACGGCGGCCTGATCGTCGAAATGGCCGAGCTTGCGCTCGCCCCTGCCGATCATGCCGCGGATCTCCGGCATCAGTCGTGCGGCAACAGCACGACGCTCGGCAACATTGAGGCTCTCGGCAACGCCGCCACCGAATGCCGCCTTGCCCTCGGACTTTTCCGCCAGCCAGCGGATTGCCTTGTTGATCACATCAAGCGTCAGCTCATAGCAGGCCTTGGCATCGTTGGCCCAGGTGAAGAGACCATGGCTTTCGAGTACCACGCCCTTGGCCTGCGGGTTCGCCCTGACGAAGGCTTCGAGGTCCAAACCGAGCTGAAAGCCCGGACGCCTCCACGGCAGCCAGCCGATCTCGTCACCAAATATCTCCTTCGTAAGCTCGCGGGAGTTCTTCGAAGCAGCAATAGCAATGATGGCATCGGGATGCATGTGGTCCACATGCGCAAAAGGCACAAAGCCGTGCAGCGGCGTGTCGATGGAAGCGGCGCGCGGATTGAGATTGAAGGTGCAATGTGGAAGAAAGCCGACCATGCGGTCCTCATCCTCGACACCCCGGTAAATACCCTTCAACGCTTCAAGCTTGTCCTGATAGAGCGTCGCGAAGCCATCGAGCTTGATCGTGCCGACATCGCCGCCCGAGCCCTTGACCCAGAGCACCTTGACCGGCTCGCCAGTCAGCGGGTCTGTTTCCGTCACCTTGGCGGACGTATTGCCACCGCCATAATTGGTGATGCGCTTGTCGGCACCCAACAGATTGGAGCGATAGAGCAGTTTGCCGGGCTCATCGAGGCCCGCCGCCTGTCCATCATCCCAACGATTATCAAGAAGCCGAATCTGGGCCGCCATGTCATCCTCCCGATCGCATATTGTTCACGCATATTCGCTTGGGCGGAAGCTTGATCCACCCGTCTCGTTGGGCGCAGATATGGCGCAAGCAGACTTTCACTGTCAATCGGAAACAATCAAAAATGATCATGGCGCATCGCAATATGAAAATTCATGATCGAATATGATTGACAAGCTCAACCGAGTTGCGGGATAGAAAAAGCAGGAGGAACCATGCACGAGCGCGAACGCCACCGCATCATCCTGAGCGCTGTTCAGGAAAAGCCGGTCGTCACCATTCAGGATATCGTCGAGCTGACCGAGGCATCGGAAGCGACAATCCGCCGTGACATCGCCGCGCTGCATGTGCAGGGCCGCCTTCGCCGTGTGCGCGGCGGCGCGGAAGCGGTGCATCCGCCCCAGCTGGCGAACCTCGCCGGCCGTCCATTCCGTGTTTCTGAATCCGAGAACATTGACAAGAAGCGCGCGATTGCGCGGGAGGCCGTGGCGCTTTGCGAGGAAGGCGACGCTGTCATCATCAATGGCGGCACGACGACATTCCAGATGGTGCATTATCTTAGCAGCCGCCGCCTGCAGGTGCTCACTAATTCCTTCGCCATCGCCGAGCATCTGGTCAAGCATTCCAAGAGCACGGTCATCGTGCCCGGCGGCGCGATCTATCGCGAGCAGAGCCTGATCCTTTCACCCTTCGACAATGACGTGACGCGCAATTTCTATGCGCGCCGCATGTTCATGGGGTCCCAGGGCATCGGGCCGCTCGGCGTCATGGAATCCGACGCGCTGATCATCCAGAGCGAGCAGAAGCTGATCAACCAGGCGGACGATCTGGTGCTGATGGTCGATTCGACCAAGTTCGCCCGCCGTTCGAGCCTGATCCTGTGCCCGCTCACGCGGGTGACGACAATCATCACCGATGACGGTGTTTCCGACGCCGCGCGGCGCATGGTGGAGGATGCCGGCATCCAGCTGATCGTGGCGCAGACCGCTGCAACGGCGAAGAAGGAGGATTCCTCTTCCGTCGCATGAACGCGACGGAAGAGGTGCGACTAGTTTTTAACCAAGGGAGGAATGCAGACATGAATTTGTTGAAGAAACTGGCGCTCGGCGCTGGCTTGGCCGTGGCGATGATCGCCTCGCAGGCACAGGCCGAACCGATGAAGATCGCCCTCGTCGTCAAATCGCTTGGCAACGGCTTCTTCGAGGCCGCCAACAAGGGCGCACAGGAAGCCGCCAAGGAACTGGGCGATGTCGAGATCATCTATACCGGCCCGACCACCACGACGGCGGAAGGCCAGATCGAGGTCATCAATTCGCTGATTGCGCAGGGCGTCGATGCCATCGCCATTTCCGCCAACGATCCGGACGCCGTCGTGCCGGCGCTTAAAAAAGCGGCCCAGCGCGGCATCAAGGTCATCTCGTGGGATTCCGGCGTCGCGCCTGCGGGCCGCATCATGCACCTGAACCCGTCGTCGAACGAGCTGATCGGCAATATGTGCCTGAAGCTCGCCGCTAGCCATCTGCCTGATGGCAAGGGCGACTTCGCCATTCTTTCGGCCACCACCACCTCGACCAACCAGAACACCTGGATCGAGGAAATGAAGAAGCAGCTGCCGAAATATCCCGGGCTCAATCTCGTCACCACCGTCTATGGCGACGATCTGGCCGACAAGAGCTACCGCGAAGCGCAGGGCCTCCTGACCTCGCATCCGAATGTCAAGGTCATCGTAGCTCCGACGACCGTCGGCGTGCTCGCCGCTGCGCAGGCCGTCAAGGACGCCGGCAAGATCGGCCAGGTCTATGTCACAGGCCTCGGCCTTCCCTCCGAAATGGCGGGCGCGATCAAATCAGGCGCGACCAAGGAATTCGCCATCTGGAACCCGATCGACCTCGGCTATACCACGACCGAGATCGCCTATCATCTCGTCAAGGGCGATGCCGACGGCAAGCCCGGCACCGAAATCGATGCCGGCCGCATGGGCAAGATCAAGATCGGCGAAAACGGCGAAGCCGCTATGTCCGATCCCTTCATCTACAACGCTGAGAACATCGACGAATTTTCGAAGGTGTTTTGATCCAGTCACCCCTGCAGCTTCGGCTGCGGGGGTTTACTCCCCTTCTGTCCGGCTGGACAAGAGGAGAGTGAATCCAATGAAAACCGTTCAGGTCCAGATAATGAACTCAGCCGTCCAGACGCCCGTACAGGAAATGGTCTATCCGGTTTCGCCGGTGGCCCCGCTCCTCGAAATGCGCGGCATCTCGAAATCATTTCCCGGCGTCCGGGCGCTGGATAATGTCAATATCGCGCTTTATCCCGGTACGGTGACGGCGCTCATCGGCGAGAACGGCGCCGGCAAGTCGACGCTCGTTAAGATCCTCACCGGCATCTACCAGTCGGACGAAGGTGAAATCCTTGTAGACGGCAAACCGGTTACCTTCGCCACCGCTCAGGACGCGACCGATCATGGCGTCACCGCCATTCATCAGGAAACCGTGCTTTTCGATGAATTGTCCGTCGCCGAAAACATCTATCTCGGCCATGCGCCGAAAACCAGGCTCGGTTTTGTCGACTGGAAAGCGCTCAATGCGCGCTCGCTGGCGCTCCTGCATTCGCTGGAGACGACGGTCGATGTGCGGGCGAAGCTCAAGGAACTTTCCATCGCGCAGCGCCATCTCGTCGCCATTGCGCGCGCCCTTTCCGTCGATGCGCGCATCGTCATCATGGACGAACCCACCGCCGCCCTGTCGCGCAAGGAGGTGGACGACCTTTTCCAGATCATCGAGCGGCTTAAAAACCAGGGCAAAGCGATCCTTTTCATCAGCCATAAATTTGATGAGGTCTACGAGATCGCGCAGAACTATGCCGTCTTCCGCGATGGCCGCGCTGTCGGCCACGGCGCCCTGACGGATGCGAGCCAGAACGAAATCGTGCGGTTGATGGTCGGCCGTTCGGTCGATAAGGCCTTTCCCAAGGTCGACGTGCCGCTGGGCAAAACCGTGCTCAAGGTCACGAACTATTCGCACCCGACCGAATTTCGCGACATTTCCTTTGAACTGCGGCGCGGCGAGATCCTTGGTATCTACGGCCTCGTCGGCGCGGGTCGTTCCGAATTCTGCCAGTCCCTCTTCGGCGTGACGCGTCCCTCCGGCGGGAGCCTGACGCTCGAAGGCCGCGAGATCACGATCCGCTCGCCCCGCGATGCCATCGCTCACGGCATCGTTTATGTACCGGAAGAGCGCGGGCGCCACGGCACCGTTTCGCAAATGCCGATCTTCCAGAACATTTCGCTGCCCTCTCTCTCACGGACATCCCGCGCGGGCTTTCTGCGCGTCGCCGAGGAATTTGCGCTGGCGCGCCGCTATGCCGAGCGCTTCGACCTGCGCGCCGCCGCCCTCTCCGTTCCCGTCGGAACCTTGTCCGGCGGCAACCAGCAGAAGGTCGTCATCGGAAAATGGCTCGCCACCCAGCCCAAAATCATCATCCTCGATGAGCCCACCAAGGGCATCGACATCGGCTCCAAGGCTGCCGTCCACGCCTTCATCAGCGAGCTTGCGGCGGAAGGGTTGAGCATCATCATGGTTTCATCTGAGCTGCCTGAAATTCTTGGCATGTCCGATCGCGTCCTCGTCATGCGCGAAGGACTGGCTGCAGGCCTCTTCGACAGGCAATCGCTCGACGCCGAGACGCTGGTGCGGGCGGCGACGGGCAATGCGTGAGACCAACATGAACCGAATATTGAAACACCGCGAAATTCTGCTTTTCGGCATCATCGCCATCCTCGTGGCGGGCTTCTCCAGCCGCGCGCCCGGCTTCGCCGCGCCCAGGAACCTCGCCGGCATCTTCAACGACACCTCGATCCTCATCATCCTGGCCCTCGGCCAGATGGCGGTGATCCTGACCAAATCCATCGACCTCTCGGTCGCAGCCAATCTCGCCTTTACCGGCATGGCAGTGGCGATGCTCAACGCCGCCCATCCCGAACTGCCACTGGCCGTGCTCATCGTCATAGCCATCGGCATCGGCGCGTTCCTTGGCGCGATCAACGGCCTGTTCGTCTGGAAGGTCGGCATTCCACCCATCGTCGTCACGCTCGGCACACTCACCATCTATCGCGGCATGGCTTTCGTTCTTTCGGGTGGGGGCTGGGTCAACGCCCATCAGATGACGCCGGTCTTCTTGAACACACCGCGCCATGTATTCCTCGGCCTGCCCATTCTGGGCTGGGCGGCGGTCGTAATCGTGGTCCTCATATACATCATGATGAACCGGACCTTCTTCGGCCGCGCCCTCTATGCCTCGGGCGGCAATCCGACCGCCGCCGTCTATGCCGGCATCGATGTCGGGCGCACCCGCTTCTTCGCCTTCGTGCTCTCCGGTGCTCTGGCCGGGCTCTGTGGCTATCTCTGGGTATCGCGCTATGCCGTCGCCTATGTCGATATCGCCGCCGGCTTCGAACTCGACAGTATCGCGGCCTGTGTCATCGGCGGCATCTCGACGCTCGGCGGTATCGGTACGGTTGTGGGCACTGTGCTCGGCGCGCTGTTCCTTGGTGTCATCAAGAACGCCCTGCCTGTCATCAACATTTCGCCCTTCTGGCAGATGGCGATTTCAGGCGCGGTCATCATCCTCGCCGTCATCTTCAACGCCCGTCAGGAAAAGCGGCGAGGCCGCATCATCCTGCGCGACAAGGCGGCCAAGACCTATCAGGAGGCCACGGTATGAGCGCCGTACAGGAAAAGCGTCACATTCCCGACCGGCTCGGAACCTCGTTCACCCGGCTGTTTTCGAGCTGGGAAGTGCTCCTGCTCGCTGTAGCAATTGCAATCTTCATCGCCAATTCCTTCGCCTCCCCCTATTTCCTCAATGTCTGGAATCTGTCGGACGCCACCTTCAACTTCACAGAAAAGGCGATGATCGCCTTCGCCATGGCGCTGCTGATCATATCGGGCGAGATCGACCTGTCGGTCGCCGCCATCATCGCGCTCGCCTCCACCGCGATGGGCGCCGCCGCCCAGATCGGCATCGACACGCCAGGCCTCGTCTGCATTGGAATCAGCGTCGGGCTCCTTGCCGGCGCCTTCAACGGCTTTCTGGTGGCAGGGCTGGGGCTGCCCTCCATCGTCGTCACGATCGGCACGATGAGCCTTTTCCGCGGCATCTCCTATATCGTGCTGGGCGATCAGGCCTATGGCAATTACCCTGAGAGTTTCGCCTATTTCGGCCAGGGCTATGTGTTCTGGGTCTTCTCCTTCGAGTTCGTGCTGTTTATCCTCTGCGCGATTGCCTTCGCCGTCCTGCTGCATGCCACCAGCTTCGGGCGGCGCGTCTATGCCATCGGCAATAATGCGTTCGCCGCGCGCTTTTCCGGCATCCCAGTCGAGCGCGTGAAGTTCATCCTGTTCCTGCTGACCGGCTTGATGAGCGGCGTCGCTGCCGTCTGCCTCACCTCGCGGCTCGGCTCCACCCGCCCGTCGATTGCACAGGGCTGGGAGCTTGAAATCGTCACCATGGTCGTGTTGGGCGGTGTCTCGATTCTGGGCGGCTCCGGCACCATCGGCGGCGTGGTCATCGCCGCCTTCGTCATGGGTCTCGTCACTTTTGGCTTGGGACTTCTCAACGTGCCGGGCATAGTCATGTCGATCTTTATCGGCCTGCTGCTGATCATCACCATCTCGCTGCCGATCATCATCCGGCGTATCAAACCCGGTAAAAGTGCATGAAGACAGAAAAATATGCCTTCAAGATGCGGCTCAACCCAGGCATGGAAGCCGAGTACAAGCGCCGCCACGACGCGATCTGGCCGGAGTTGGTGGACCTCCTGCACGATGCGGGCGTATCTGACTATTCCATCCATCTCGATCCGGAGACCAACACGCTTTTCGGCGTGCTGACGCGCCCAACCGACCACCGCATGGCGGCGCTCCCCGATCATCCCGTGATGAAGAAATGGTGGGCGCACATGGCCGACATCATGGCGACGAACCCGGACAATTCGCCCGTTCAATCCGAGCTCGTGACGCTATTCCATCTTGCTTGAGTAGGGTTGTTGATGAAATCGCTAGGCGCGCCAGTGTTTCCATTATGAATTCCCCCTCGCATATCGCCGTCCTCGATATCGGCAAGACCAACGCCAAAGCCGTCATCGTCGACGCATCGACCGGCAGCGAAATCGCCGTGCGCACCACGCCGAACCGCGTGCTGTCAGGCCCGCCCTACCCCCATTACAATATCGACGGCCTATGGCGCTTCTTCCTGGATAGCCTCGCCGAATTCGCCCGCAGCCCCGGCTTCGAGGCTATCTCGATCACCACCCACGGAGCATCAGCGGCCCTTCTTGGCGAAAATGGCCTCGCCATGCCGGTTCTGGACTATGAGCACATCTATCCAGACGATATTCGCGAATACTATGCCGCGCTTCGTCCCGGCTTCGATGAAACTGCGTCGCCTTCACTCTCAGGCGGCCTCAATCTCGGCGCGCAGTTGCACTATCAGAAGACCGCATTTCCCGATCTCTTCGCCAAGGTGCAAACCATCCTCACCTATCCGCAATATTGGGCGTGGCGGCTGACGGGCGTCGCCGCCTGCGAGGCGACCTCGCTTGGGTGCCACACCGATCTCTGGAACCCGCACACCGGCTCCTTATCCTCGCTTGTCGATAGGCTGGAAATCGGGGCTCTATTGGCCCCGTTGCGCTCCGCCTTCGACCCGCTCGGCTCCATCTTGCCGGAAATCACCTTGGAGATCGGTCTCAACACACCAGTCGCCGTCCATTGCGGAATCCATGATTCCAACGCCTCGCTCCTGCCGCATCTCATAAGGCGCAAGCCGCCCTTCGCGGTCGTCTCGACCGGAACATGGGTGGTGATCTTCGGCGTCGGCGGTCACGCGGGCAAGCTCGATCCCGACCGCGATACGCTCGTCAATGTCGATGCTTACAGCCGCCCCGTTCCCTCCGCCCGCTTTATGGGCGGGCGCGAGTTCGAACTGTTAGTGGAGGGCTGTGGGCCGCTCGATTCTGGACAAGCTGAGAAAGCGCTGCCGGATATCCTGCAGAACCGGCTCATGGTGCTGCCAAGCGTGGTTAGGGGATCTGGCCCCTTCGCTAGCCGCGAGATGGCTTGGCTGAGCACGGAAAACCTCACACCCGCCCGACGCCACGCGGCCGCTTCGCTCTACGCCGCGCTGATGACAGATGTGAGCCTCGGCCTCGTCGGCGCCGATGGACCAATCCTTGTCGAAGGTCCTTTCGCCCGCAACCGCATTTACCTGGCCGCACTCGGCCGCCTCACGGGGCGCGACGTGCTGGCGCTGCCCGGCTCGACAGGCACCAGTCTCGGTGCAGCCATGCTCGCCGGTATGCAACCGGAAGCAAGCGCGCCCGAGCCCAATGATTTCACCATGCCCGAAACATTCGCCTCCTATGCACGGGAATGGCGGAACCTCGTCAGCGGATAGCGCTTACTCCGCCCCGCGCCACTGATACTGCTCGATGGTTGCGGGCTTCATCTCAATCGAAAAGCCGGGCAGCGACGGCGGCATATAGGCCGCGTCGCGGATCACGCAGGGATCGATGAAATGCTCGTGCAGATGATCGACATATTCGATTACCCGGCCATCTTTCGTGCCCGAAACGGCGATATAATCGATCATCGAGAGATGCTGCACATATTCGCAAAGGCCGACGCCGCCCGCGTGCGGCCAGACCGGCAGGCCATACTTGGCGGCGATCAGCAGCACGGCCAGCACCTCGTTCAATCCGCCCATGCGGCATGAATCGATCTGCACGATATCGATCGCGCCTTCGGCAATAAACTGCTTGAACATGATGCGGTTCTGGCACATTTCGCCGGTGGCGACCTTTACCGGATGGATCGCCTCGCGGATCTTGCGGTGGCCGGCGATATCGTCGGGGCTGGTCGGCTCCTCGATGAAATAGGGATTGCAGAAGGCGAGCTTCTTCACCCAGTCGATCGCCTGATCAACTTCCCACACCTGGTTGGCGTCGATCATCAGGAAACGATCGGGGCCGATCGTCTCGCGGGCGATGGTGAGACGGCGAATATCGTCTTCGAGATCGCGCCCGACCTTCATCTTCACATGGTTGAAGCCGGCATCGATGGCTTCCTGGCAAAGTCTCTTCAGTTTCTCGTCGGAATAGCCGAGCCAGCCGGCCGAAGTGGTATAGCAGGGATAGCCCTCCCGCTCGAGCTCGGCGATCCGCTCCGCCTTCCCGGCCTCGGCCTTCTCCAGGATGGCGAGCGCCTCTTCCGGCGTCAGCACATCGGTCAGATAGCGGAAATCGACGATCTTGACGATCTCCTCCGGCGTCATCTCAGCTACCAGCCGCCAGACCGGTTTTCCCGCCTGCTTGGCCAGCAAGTCCCATACGGCATTGACCACGGCGCCCGTTGCCAGATGCATCGCGCCCTTGTCCGGTCCGATCCAGCGCAACTGGCTGTCACCCGTCAGATGATGCCAGAACCGGCCGGGATTCCTGCGGATGCTTTCCAGATCCTGCCCGACGACGAGATGCTTCATCGCATTGATGGCGAGGCAGCATATTTCATTGCCGCGCCCTATGGTGAAGGTGAGCCCATGGCCCGCCAGCCCATCCTGGTCGGTATCGAGGATGACATAGGCTGCGGAATAATCGGGATCCGGATTCATCGCGTCCGATCCGTCGAGACTTTGCGATGTCGGAAAACGCAGATCGAAAACGCGAAGATCTGTAATGCGGGTCACGGGAGAACCTCTTTACGTGAATATATTGGTTTTTCACCCCCCTGCCCTGCAGGACCAAGGGGGTGCTATCGCTGAAGCGCTAAATATCAGCCTTCACATTCTGCTTCTGGCTGCCGAGCCCTTCGATACCGAGCTCGACCACATCGCCTGCCTTGAGATAGCGGGGCGGCTTCATGCCCATGCCGACGCCTGGCGGCGTGCCAGTGGAGATGATGTCGCCGGGATGAAGCGACATGAACTGGCTGAGATAGGAAACCAGATGGCGCACGCCATAGACCATGGTCTTCGTCGAGCCATCCTGCATGGTCTCGCCATTGACCTTGAGCCACATCGCCAGATTCTGCGGGTCAGCCACTTCGTCCTTGGTGACGAGCCACGGGCCGGTCGGGCCGAAAGTGTCACAGGATTTGCCCTTGGTCCACTGCCCAGCGCGCTCCGTCTGGAAGGCGCGCTCGCTGACATCATGCAGCACGCAATAGCCGGCGACGTAATCCAGCGCGTGCGCCTCGCTCACATATTTGGCGGTCTTGCCGATGACGATGCCGAGTTCGACCTCCCAGTCAGTCTTTTCGGAACCCCGAGGAATGACGAGATCGTCATTCGGGCCAACGATGGCCGAGGTCGCCTTCATGAAGATGACGGGCTCCGGCGGCACTGCCAACCCGGATTCGGCGGCATGGTCGGCATAGTTGAGACCGATGCAGATGAATTTGCCGGTCCCGGCGACGCAGGGGCCGAGGCGCGGATTGCCGAAGACGAGCGGCAGGCTTTCCGCATCGATCTCGCCAAGCTTGGCCAGCGCATCAGGCGCAAGCGCTGCTCCGGCAATCTCGTTCACGTGTCCCGAAAGATCACGCAGCTTGCCGTCTTTGTCCAGAAGGCCCGGCTTTTCGTTTCCAGCTTCGCCGTATCGCAGCAGCTTCATGTCATGTCTCCTCGGATGGGTTTCTTTCTGTATGGGAATGTTCAGGACATGCCTGACGAGCAGACCTAGTTGGTCCAACCGCCGTCGATGACATAAGCCTGGCCTGTCGTATAGGTCGCGCCGGCAAGATAAACAGCGAGATCGGCGATTTCTTCCGGCGTTCCGAGCCGCCCCATGGGCTGGCGGGATATGAAGGCGGCGCGGGCCGCCTCATAGTCGCCTTGCGAGCGCATGCGCTCTTCCAGCGACGGGCTCTCGACCGTGCCCGGGCAGATCGCCATGCAGCGTATGCCCTGCCCGACATAGTCGGCGGCCACGGATTTCGTGAGCCCGATAACCGCCGCCTTGGTGACGCTATAGGCAAAGCGGTTCGGCACGCCCTTGATGCTGCTCGCCACAGAAGCCATGTTAATGATCGCCCCACCGCCATTGGCGATCATGCCCGGCAACACGGCGCGGATGGTGCGCACCATCGAGCGCACATTGAGATCGACCGCGAAATCGAGATCCTCATCCTTCATCTCCAGGATGGAGCCGGAATGAACGAATCCGGCGCAGTTGAACAATATATCCACCGTCCCGATCTCTGCTGCAGCCAGCGTTACAGCAGCCGTATCCAGCACATCCAGCCTACGCGTCGAAATACTGGGCTCGTTGGCAAGCGCGTCGAGCGCCTTCTCGTTGATGTCTGTGGCATGCACCGTTGCGCCTGCACGCGCGAAGGCAAGCGCCGTCGCCTTGCCGATACCCTGCCCGGCAGCCGTTATCAAAACCGTCTTGCCCTTGAATTTGTCGCTCATTTCAATTCTCCGCAAACTTTCATCATGCCTTGTCCCTTCGCTCGACCACCAGGATATGATCGGCGGCAAGAACCACCTCGCCGCGCTGGTTGATCACCTCACACCGCTCGACGACACGGCCCGCCCCCGAACGCTTGGGATCATCCCCCTTGGCGGCAATGGTGATGCAGGTGTGGATCGTGTCGCCGATGAAAACCGGCCGTACAAAGCGCAGGCGATCATATCCATAGGAGAAAGCCACCGGATTGATAAGGCTCGCAGTCAATCCTACGCCGATCGAAAAAACCATGGTGCCATGTGCCACACGCTGGCCGAACGGCGTCGTTTTGGCGAATTCCGCGTCCATGTGATGCGGAAAGAAATCCCCGGTATGTCCGGCATGAACGATGAAATCCGTCTCCGTGATGGTGCGGCCCGTAGTGGTGCGCACGGACCCAAGCTCATAATCTTCGAAATAGATCGATTGTTCCGCCATTCTATGCCTCACGGTCTGGGGTCGAGCAAGGTTGCAGGCAGCGCACTCGACCGATAAGCGCTTTCTACGAGTGCCATAGTATTCCAGGCATCTTCCACGGAACTGACCAGTTCCTGGTCCTCGCCGGCGGCAAAGCGCTGCAGGTTGGCCATGCGTCCGACGAAGGCGTCTGGGAACCAGGCGCCATGGAGTGGCACCGCCCTCCAGCTCTCACCGCCCTTGGGATAAATTTCCAGTACGTCCGGCTCGCCGCGCGGATAATCGAGATTGACGCCGAGCTTCACATAAGCCGCGCCCTCGGTGCCGCAAATACGGAACTCGCAAGCCTGGTATTTGCGGCCGAACTTGTGGTCGTGATTGATCGAAAGCGAGCAGCGCACCGTATCGCCATAGTCGAGGATAGCGCTGGTGCGCGTCTGCGCCACTTTATGGTTCGGATGTCCTAGCGTCTTGGCGTGAACACCCTTGGGATCGCCGAGAAGCTGGCGGACCAGATCGAGGTAATGGATCGAGTGCATGGCGATCTCGACACGCGGCAGACCGTTGAGAAACGGCCAGAGCTGCCACGGCGTATCCAGCGCCAGCCAGGCGTCGAAATCGATAATCTCACCTAGCCAACCCTGATGAATAGCATCCTTCAGCGCCAGCATCATCGGCGCGAAGCGCAGCTGGAAGTTGACCGCCGCGATGAGCTTCTTTTCACGGCAGACCGACAGTATCTCCCTTGCCTCGTCCAGCGTGTTGCCCATCGGCTTCTGGATGAGCACCGTCGCGCCATCAGGCAATGCTCTTAGAGCCTCGGCGTGACGCCCCGGCGGTGTCGCCAAGTCGAACACGGCATTCTCCACGGCCGCCGCATCGGCAAGCGAGGAAAACGCTTTCACATTCCAGGCATCGGCCAGCCTGCGCGCCTTTTCCAGGTCGGGATCGAAAAGGCCGGCAATCGGAAAGCCGCCCTTCCGATAAGCCGGATAATGCGCATCGCCGACGATGGAGCCGGCGCCGAACGTCACGATCGGGCGCAGGTTGGCCGGCAGTGGCCAGAACTGAACGAGGGCTGTGGGATCAAAGGTCATCGAAACGTCCGATCATCAATCAAGATGAAAAACCTCGTCCATCATAGCCCACCATTCCCCCTCTTTGCGGGTCGAAAACGGTACTTGGCAGGGCATGCAGACCGACCACCATTCTTGGTTCTTCGGATCGGCAGCCATCTTCGCCATGTCGGCGGCAAAATCGGTTCCATGGTATTCCCAATAGCCGAAGAGCAGGTTCTCCGGTTCTCGCAGGAAGATCGAATAATTGCGGATGTTACACTTCGATACCAGCGCCAGAACCTCTGGCCAGACCGCCGTGTGAAGGCGCTTGTATTCGGCGATCTTCTCCGCATTAAGACCGATGACCATCCCCATTCGCTGCATGATGACCTCAAGCCCTCATTTCTGTCGTGAACTCGGGAATGCTGCGTTTGTTCAGCGCCTCCCAGTCCCAATCGATGCCGATACCCGGCGCATCCGGCGCGACCGCATGGCCGTTCTCGATACGCATCGAACTCTGCGTCAGATCGTCGAGCTGCGGGATATATTCGACATATTTCCCGTTTGGCACGGCGCAGGCAAGGCTCACATGCAGCTCCATCAGGAAGTGCGGGCAGACCGGAATATCGAAGCTTTCCGCCAGATGGGCCACCTTCAACCAAGGCGTGATGCCGCCGATGCGCGCGACATCCACCTGCACAATGGAGCACGCGCCCTTCTGCATATATTCGCGGAAATGCCGGATCGAATAGAGCGATTCGCCCACCGCGACCGGTGTGTTCGTCGTCCGCGAAAGCCTGATATGTCCGTCGATATCATCGGCGGGAAGCGGCTCCTCCAGCCAGGCGAGATCGATATCGCGCAAGACATGCGCGCGCCGGATCGCTTCGTCGAGCGTGAAGCCCTGATTGGCGTCGGTCATGATTTCGAAGCCGGAACCAAGCGCATCGCGCATGGCTGAAAGCCGGTCGAGATCTTCCGAACCATGCGGACGGCCGATCTTCACCTTGGCGCCGCGAAAGCCCTTTTCCCTGGCCGCAAGCGCATCCTCGACCAAGGCCTGCTTCTCGATATGCAGCCAGCCGCCCTCCGTCGTGTAAAGCGGGCAGCGGTCTTTCGCTCCGCCGGCAAGCTTCCACAAAGGCAGGTTTTGCTTCTTCGCGCGCAAATCCCACAGCGCCGTATCGATGGCCGCCAGCGCCAGCGCGGTGATCGCGCCGACCGTCGTGGCGTGCGTAGCGAATTCCAGCTTGCGCCAGATCGCCTCGATCCGGTCCGCATCCTCATTCAGGATCCGTGGCACAAGATGGTCGGACAACAGCCGCATGACGGACGAGCCACCCGTGCCGATCGTATAGCTATAGCCGGTCCCCGTCGCACCATCGGAATCAGTGATCGTGACGATGGGTGTTTCCTGGCTGACAAAGCGCTGGATGGCGTCCGTGCGCAACGTCTTGGGCGGCAGATCCACCATGCGCAATTCGACTTTTTCAATTCTAGCCATGTCAGCCCCGCAAGGTCCGGCCCGTCTCGGTAGAGAACAGATGCGCCTGCGACAGGTCGAGGCTCATCGTCACTTTTTCTCCCATGGCCAGAGGTCTGGGGTTGAGCATTCGGGACATCCATTCTTGGCTGTTGAATTCGACCGTCACCAGCGTCTCGTTGCCCATCGGTTCGGTAACAGAAACCGGCAGGTCAAGCCGCTGAATATTGGCGGCATCGGACGAGGAAAGACCGTGCCCGGTCGGGTAGAAATCATCCGGCCTGAGCCCGAAAACCACCCTCTGCCCCGCCGTCACCTTATCGCGAAACTGCACTGGCAGCGGCAGGCTCTCGCCAGAGGCGAAGACGAGCTTGCCGTCATCGACCGTTGCCTCATCGAGATTCATCGGCGGCGAACCGATGAAGCCTGCGACGAAGCGCGTGGCGGGAAAGCGGAACACGTCGTCGGGTGTGCCAATCTGCTCGATATGGCCGTCGCGCATGATGACGATGCGATCGGAAAGCGTCATCGCCTCCACCTGGTCATGCGTCACATAGATGGTGGTCGCTTTCACCTTGGCGTGCAGCTTCTTGATCTCGGTGCGCATCTGGGTGCGAAGCTTGGCGTCGAGATTGGAAAGCGGCTCATCGAAAAGGAAAACTTCTGGCTGGCGCACGATTGCGCGCCCCATGGCGACGCGCTGGCGCTGACCACCGGAAAGCTGCGAAGGGCGGCGCTCCAGCAGCGGCGTCATATCGAGAATGGTCGCCGCAGCCTGGACGCGCTCGTCGATTTCCTTTTGCGGGCGCTTGGCGATCTTCAGCGAGAAGCCCATGTTCTCGCGCACCGTCATATGCGGGTAGAGCGCATAGGACTGGAACACCATCGAGATATTGCGCGCCCTGGGCGGAAGGTCGTTGACCACTTTACCGCCGATTTCCAGCGCGCCGCCGCTGATGTCCTCGAGGCCTGCGATCATGCGCAGCGTGGTCGATTTTCCGCAGCCGGACGGGCCGACCAGCGCCACGAATTCTCCGTCGCGCACATCGAGATCGATGCCATGCACGACTTCGACGGTGCCGTAACGTTTGACGATTTTCCTAAGCGATACGGTGGCCATATGACTATCCTTTTACCGCACCGAAGGTGAGGCCGGAGACCAGATGTTTCTGGATGATGAAGGTGAGGATCAGCGCCGGCACGATCATGACGACGGCAAGAGCGCACATGCCGCGCCAGTCGATGGTGAACTCAGCGGTGTAATCGAGAAGCCCGACGGGCAATGTCTTGGAGTTGACCGACCGGGTAAGCTGCGATGCGAGCGCATATTCGTTCCACGAGGTGAGAAAAGCGAAGATGCCCGCAGACGCGATGCCTGGACCCGCCAGCGGGAACTCCACCTGCCAGAAGGCCTGCCAACGGGTGCAGCCATCGATCTGCGCTGCTTCCGCCAGATCCTTCGGTACCTGCCGGAAGAAGCCGTCGATCAGCCAGATGGTGAAGGGCACGTTGAGCGCGACATAGGTCAGGATCAGCCCGAAATGCGTGTCGATAATGCCGATACGCGCATAGATCATGAACAGCGGCAGCGACAGGGCGATGCCCGGCACCGCGCGTGTCAGCATGAAGCCGAGGAAGACCGCCGATTTCGCCTTGAAGCGGTAGCGCGCGAAGGCATAGCCGCCCGCCATTCCGATGGCGAGCGCAATTACCGTCGAGGTGACGGAGACAATGATGGAATTGCGGAAATAATCCCATACCGGCACGCCGCCCTGCCCCATGCCGCTGAACATGGCGCGATACGCGTCGAGTGACAATTGCGTCGGAATCCACACTGGCGGCTTCGCCATGATCTCTACCGTGGGGCGCAATGAACTGAGAATGATCCAGATGCCCGGCAGGCAGATCACCAGCATCGCCAGAAAGAGACCGAGGAGATGAATGACGCTCAAGGCCCGGCGCTTGACGCGGTAGAAGCTATTGCTGCCTTCCATCTTACCACTCCGCTCCGATTTGCTGGCGCGCGGCGGCCAGTTTTCTGAAAAAATACACGGTGAAAAGGATGGACAGCAGGATCGAGACATAGGCCATGGCATTGGCCATGCCCATCCGCGCATCGCTATAGGCCGTCCGGCCGATCAGGGTCCACAAAAGCTCGGTGCGCCCCGCCGGACCGCCATCCGTCATGATTTTGACGATGTCATAGGCCCGCGCCACGTCGAGCGAGCGGATCGTCATGGCGATGAACGCGAACGGCATGACAAATGGCCAGGTAACGTAGCGGAAGGTCTGCCACGGCGTGCACCCATCGACCCGCGCCGCCTCCACCGGCTCCTGCGGCATGGCGAGCAGCCCGGCGAGGATGAGGATCGCGAAGACGGAGGTGGACGACCAGACCTCGGCGACGATGATGGAGAACATCGCCAGATTGCCGTTGATCAGCCACGGAATTGCCTGGTCTGTGAGGCCCAGCGACTGCAGCGCGTTGTTGACGAGGCCGATATTGTCGTTGAAGAGAAACTTGAACTGGAAGCCGACGAGAACGGGCGAGAACATCATCGGAAACATCATCAGCGTGCGCAAGAGCCGCTGCCCCTGTGTCGCCTTGTTGACCAGCATCGCCAGTCCCAGCCCCAGCAGCATTTCGGCATTGAGTGCGATGGTGAGAAGCAGGACGGTGCGCCCGAACGCCACCCAGAAATCCCAATTACTCAGCACGCTGACGTAGTTGCGGATGCCGATAAACGTCCATAGCGTATCGGGCCGCGTCAGCCGAAATGGCGTGAAGCTTGAATAGAAGGAAAACAGCAGCGGCACTACGATGACCGCAACAAGCACGATGATCGCGGGCAGAAGGAGAAGAACGGGAGCGGGAAGTCTGGATTTCATCGAATACACTGCCTGCGGATACTCTGGATTTAAATAGAAACGTCGGCGGGACAGCGCCCCCTCTGTCCTGTCGGACATCTCCCCCCGCAAGGGGGAGATCAGCTATCAGTTCCGCTTTCGCAAATCGTCCACCGCTGCAGGACAAGCCGTCATCAATGTCAGCCGATCTCCCCCCTTTGCGGGGGAGATGTCCGGCAGGACAGAGGGGGGCGCGCCCCGTGTTCCGTCAAAAGAGGAACTGCTCCTACAGCTTCCCGGCATCCTCGAGGATAGCCGTGGCCTTCTTGGCGGCATCGTCGAGCGCCTCTTTCGAGGTCTTATCGCCCAGGATCGCCGCCTGTAGTTCCGGATAGACCGCATTGGAAATCTCGATCCATTCGGCCAGCGGAGGCACCGGGAAGGCGTATTTCGCCGCTTCCTGGAATGTCTGGAGCACATCGGTGCGATAGGGATCGCCCTTTGCCTGTTCGATATTATACTCCCAAACGGCGATGCGGGTTGGCAGCGGGCCAGCGGCAGATTCAAGTTTCTGGCTATCCTCATTGGTCAGCCACCAGACGAGCGAGGCCGCCGCTTCCTTGTTCTTGCAGGCTTCCGTCACGGAGAAACCGTGGAAGCCGGACCAACCCGTGCGCTTGCCTGAGGAGCCTTTCGGTTGCACCTTGACGGCGACATTGCCGGCGACCTTCGAGGTCTTGGGGTCGTTGAAGAAGCTCGCCCAGCCCGGCCAGTCGAGATTGAGCGCTATCGAGCCCGAGGCAAATCCTTGTCCGAGATCGTCCCAGAGATAATTGGTGGTCCCTGCCGGAACAGCTTTCGCCTTGTAGAGATTGACGAACCAGTCGAGCGCCCGCACACCGGCCTCGGAATTGAAGGCTGGCTTGCCGTCGGCGTCGATATATTCACCGCCATCGGCAACCAGCATTTCATAGAACCGGCCGTTGATCGCCTCTTCCTTGCCCGCGAATTGCGTGCCGTAGAATGTCGGCGGGTTGCTGAAGAATTCGGCCTGCTTCGCTACCTCGTCCCACGTATCCGGCGGCACCAGATCCTCGCCATACTTCTCCTTGTATGCCTTCTTCTTTGCCTCGTCCTGATAGAGGCTTTTCTGGTAATAAAGCGCCGAGACGTCGAACTGCGCACGCGGCAGCATGACGAGCTTGCCGTCGAGCGTCGCCGCCTTGATGACAGAAGGAACGAAGCCGTCGATCTCCCCTTTCGGGATATAGGCCGTCAGATCAGCGTAAATACCTGGATATTGCGGGGCGAAGGATGAGTGGTTCGACCCCACACACCAACTCAGGCTGTTGGCCGCGATGTCGGACTTAATTTCCTTGTCGAGCTCGAAATGGTTTTTCTTGGAAAGAATGTTGACCTTGGCGCCGGTCAGCTTTTCCCATTCGCCGATGCGCTGGTAGAGCGCCTCATATTGCTGACCGCCAATCAGCTTGGCATCAATGGTTTCTCCCTCGAACTTGCCGGGCAAATCCTGAGCCGATGCGCCCATACCGGTCGCGATAACAACGGCTGCTGCCGAAGCGGCAGTAAGCAATCTCTTCATGATTTCCTCCCTTGGGCGAGACCGCTCCCTGATCCCCGCCAGCGTTCTTGCAAACCTTCATTCATATGCAAACATTTAATTTATCAATCGTCAAGCAACGAAATTGCTTTTCGCGAAAAGCTCCCTTCGTATATGAGTGAGTAAATTTACAGGAGAGAGAGCATGACCGATGACGAGGACAGCGAGCGATACCGTGCGCCGGCGCTTGACAAGGGGCTGGATATCCTGGAACTGCTCGCCGGCATTGATGGTGGCCTGACGCAGGCCGAGATCGCCAAGGAGCTCGGCCGCAGCCCGAACGAATTCTATCGCATGCTCGACCGGCTGGTGCGCCGCGGTTACGTCACACGGCTTGACGGCGACCGTTTCTCGCTCACCCTGAAGCTGTTCGGCCTGGCGCAGTTGCACGCGCCGGTTCGCCGCCTTGCCTCCTATGCCACACCGATCATGCGCGAACTGGCGATGAAGACCCGTCAGGCCAACCAGCTGGCGGTATTCGACCGCGGCGCGGCCGTGGTTATTGCCCAGCAGGAAGCGCCCGACTATTGGGGCATCTCGATCCGGGTCGGCTCCCATATCGGCCTTTTCAACACCGGCTCCGGTCACGTGCTCCTCGCCTTCCGGTCACCGGAGGAACGCGCCATGATGATCTCGGAATATGAACGTCAGGCGGATGACACAGTTCAGCCGTCGGATTTCGATGCGCGCCTCGATACGATCCGCGAGCGCGGCTATGAAATTATGGCCAGCGCCCAGACAGCGGGGGTCTATAATCTTTCAGCCCCGATCCTGGCGCCCGACGGGCGAGCGCTGGCCGCTCTCACCTGCCCCTACATCACCCTCGTCAACGCACCGAGCGCACCCGATATCGGACAGACAACCGAGCTCCTGGTAAAGGCGGCAAAAGCGCTTTCGGAGCTCGCGGGCACGCAGACATCCTGAATAAATACAGGAAATTTTGGGAGGAGCGACCATGTTCATAGACACACATCTGCATATCATCGACCGGCAGGCGCTCGCCTATCCCTGGCTCGCCGGCGTCCCGGCTCTCGATCGGGATTTCCTTTACAGCCAATATGCACAGGAAGCCGAACGGGTCGGCATCAAGGCTGCGCTCCACATGGAGGTCGATGTCACCCCTGGAGAAATCGCTGCCGAGACCAACTATATCCGCGGCCTTTCAGCCGCACCGGGCAACCTGATCATCGGCGCGATCTCCTCCTGCCGTCCGGAAGAAGAGAATTTCCCGGCTTTTCTTGAGCGCTGCAAGGCCGATCCCTTTATCAAGGGGTTTCGCCGCGTACTGCATGTCATGCCCGACGATCTTTCCGAGCAGGCGCTGTTTCGCGAGAATGTGAAGCGGCTCGACGGCAGCGGATTTACCTTCGATCTCTGCGTCCTACCGCACCAGATCCCGCGTGCCGCTACACTTGCCGATCTGGCCCAGGGAACACAATTCGTGCTCGATCATTGCGGCGTTCCGGCCATCGCCGCGCATGAACAACACCCGTGGCGCGAAAATATCGCCGAAATCGCCCGGCGCCCCAATGTCATCGCCAAAATCTCCGGTGTCGTCGCCTATGCCGATGCGGAAAGCTGGAAGATCGACACGCTCGCGCCCTATGTCGAACATGTCGTCGGCTGTTTCGGGTGGGACCGCGTCGTCTGGGGCAGCGATTGGCCCGTCTGCACACTCGGCGGCGGGCTTTCCACATGGGTCGCCGCTACCCACGCGCTCTTCGCTGGCGCCAGCGAAGACGAGCGGCGCCGGCTCTTTTCGGAAAATGCGCAAAAACTCTGGAAACTGGAATTGCCGGCCTGAATTATCCCGCCAGATGCCGGAACGTTGCGACGACTTTTTCATAAAGGCCCCGTTTGAAGGGCACGATCAGCGACGGCAATTCCTCCATCGGCTTCCAGGCCCATTCATCGAATTCCGCCGTGTGCCCTTGCGGCGGCGGATTGATGGCAATCTCGCTTTCATCGCCCTCGAAACGATAGGCGAACCATTTCTGCGTCTGGCCCCGATATTTGCCCTTCAGCGCCAAGCCGACGAGATGCGCCGGCAAATCATAATGAATCCAGTCCGGCGCTTCGGCGAGAAGCGACACCGTGCGCATTCCGGTTTCCTCATAGAGTTCGCGCCGCGCTGCCGGCTCCGCATTCTCTCCCTCATCGATTCCCCCTTGCGGCATCTGCCAGAGCTGCATCGCCCCGTCCATCTCGTCGCCCGGGATGATGATACGCCGCCCGGCCCAGACGAGGCCATCGCGGTTCAGCACCATGACACCGACACAGGGACGGTAAGGCAGTGTCTCGGGATCTACCACACCCTTGTTCTTCTTCATTCAAAATCTCCACCGCCAAATCAGAGCCTGTGCTATTCCCTTTCAGGATCGCGGACAAGCGCCGAAACAGGGACGATCTCGATACCCCGCGCCTTGGCCTCGTTCGCCCATACCGCCACTGCCTCGACAGTGACGGGAAAGGCCGAACCGGTGCCGATGGCGCTGCCCTTGGCACGGGCGATGCGTTCCAGTTCGTCCAGTTTCTTCAGGATGGCGCCGCGTTCCTGCACCGCATCGATCGACAGATCGGCGGCGGCGAAGGGCGTCGCCTGTTCCCGAGCCGCTACATCAGCATGGCTGCGCGCCGAAGTCCCATCGTCGAGATAAAGAAGGCCGCGCCTGCCGATCTCTTGCATCACCGGTGTCAAAGCGCCCGCATCCGCAGTGAACCGCGCGCCCATATAGTTCATGACGCCTGTATAATTGCTGATGCGCGATAATGCCCAGAGCAGGTCCGCCCTGTTCTTCTCGGCCCCGCCCTCGACAGTCAGTGTGTGGCGGCCGGGATCGATACGCGGATAGTCGAAAGGCTCAAGCGGTACTTGCATGAGTATTTCATACCCCCGTTGGCGCGCCGCCTGCATCCAGCGCTGCAGGCTGTTACCCTGCGGCGCAAACGCAAGCGTCACCTCCACAGGAAGCTGGCGGATGGCGTTCTGCGTTCCGGTCTGCGACAGGCCCAGCCCGCCAACGACAATGGCGATACGCGCGCCACGCGCCCCCGACCATCCCCTGGCGTAGACATCGAGAGGTCGGCGACCGTCGGGACCGCGTATCGGCAGCGGTCCCATCGCGGAGTTCTCTATCAGTTCAGGATCGGGAAGATGCGCCACGCGAAAATTCTGCCCCACCTTCGAGGGATCGTGCACCACGATGGTACCCGGCAATGCTGGCATTTCGGGCGTCACCTTGATGATTGCCGGACCGGACGAGGAAATGTTGCTGCCGGAGGGGGACCTGACCTGCTGCGAATTCACGCCAATCTCAGTCGCAGACCCTTGCGGCTGCGCAACGATGGTTTCGGCCTCCAGTGGCCGGGGCGGAGGATTGCGAAACAGATCGCTATCGCCGATGGAGAAGACGCTGGCGGTAGCAAGGATCACGGCCACGACAGCCGCTGGCCCTAACCAACGAAAAGCGCGGGACCGGCCGGTCCCGCGCTTCGTCTGCTTTTTGTTCTGCCCCAACGGGCTATGGATGTCCGACATGTCCTCAGCCAACCGCCCCCTGCGGCTGAATGGAAGCACGGCGGCTAAGCCATGCTTCCGGTGTCATTTGCCGAAACCGGGCAGATGATCAGTTCGGCACGCCCTTGTTCGGGTTGGGCGGGAAGGCCGCATTGGCCATTTCGCCGCGCAGAAGCTTCAAGGCCTCGTTGAGCTGGACATCGTCCTTCGGATCCTGCGGCACATAGGCCGGCGAACCTGAACCCTTGTCGTCTTCCTGGACGCCCTTGATATGGCCCTTGAGCGCCGATTCGCCCCGCGTCACGTCCTCACCCTTGAACTCGGCCGGCAATGGCTGCTCGACAACGATGTCGGGCGTGATGCCCTTACCCTGGATCGACTTGCCCGACGGCGTGTAATAGAGCGCCGTTGTCAATCGCAACGATCCATTTTCGCCGAGCGGGATGATCGTCTGGACCGAGCCCTTGCCGAAGGACTGGGTGCCAAGAACCGTGGCACGCCGGTGATCCTGCAAGGCGCCAGCGACAATTTCCGACGCGCTGGCCGAACCGCCATTGACCAGGACGATCAGCGGCTTGCCGCTGGTCAGGTCGCCCGGACGAGCATCGAAACGGGTCACGTCCTGCGGATCGCGGCCGCGTGTCGAGACGATTTCGCCCTTGTTGAGGAAGGCATCGGAAACCGCCACCGCCTGATCGAGCAGGCCGCCCGGATTGAGGCGCAGATCGAGCACATAGCCCCTCAGCTTGTCCGCCGGGACCTTCGACTGGATGTCCTTGATCGCCTTCTGCAGGTCCTCATAGGTCTGCTCGGTGAACGAGATCACGCGGATATAGCCGACGTCGTTTTCCACCCGGTAGCGAACCGCCCGCACCTTGACGATGTCGCGGGTGATCTTGAGCTTGATAGGCTTGTCGACGCCCTGGCGCACCAGCGTCAGCTCGATCGGCGTATTCACCGGACCGCGCATCTTGTCGACCGCGTCAGTGAGGCTCATGCCGCGCACTTCGGTTCCGTCGATCTGGGTGATCAGATCGCCGGCCAGCACCCCGGCCTTGGAGGCGGGCGTGTCGTCGATCGGTGCGATTACCTTGACGAGATCATTCTCCATCGTCACTTCGATGCCGAGACCGCCGAACTCGCCCTTCGTCTGCACGCGCATATCCTGCGCCGCTTCAGGGTTCAGATATGACGAGTGCGGATCGAGCGAGGTCAACATACCGTTGATGGCGCTTTCGACAAGCTTCTTGTCATCCGGCGGCGTGACATACTGGGCGCGCACGCGCTCGAAGATATCGCCGAAGATCGCGAGTTGCTTGTAGGTGTCGCTGCCCGCTGCGTTGGCCGAAGAAGCCGGGGCTCCCTGCACCACAACCATCGCCGACGCTCCCAGAAGGGCACCTGCGAAAAGAAGCGATAGTTTACGTATCATTTTGGGTCCTTCCAGAAAGCCGCACCGTCCACCACGGGGCCGGATCGACAGGTTTTCCATCTTTTCTAAATTCTATGTAGAGCATCGGCGCGCCATTTCCCACATCCATTGAAGCAGCACTCGCCAAAAGCTTTTCTCCCATCGCGCCGACCGGTTCGCCTGCCAACACGAACTGCCCCTGCGATACGTCAATTCGCTTCATTCCCGCCAGAACGACATGATAGCCGCCCCCGGCGTCCAGGATCAAGAGTTGTCCGTAAGAACGAAATGCCCCAGCATAAAGTACAACGCCATCGGAAGGTGACGTAATCGTGGCATTCGCCGCAGTCTCCAGCATTTCTCCCATGCTGCTGCCGGTAATCTCGTCCTTGTCGCCGAACTTTCTGCTGATACTGCCTGCCGCCGGCAACACCAGGCGCCCACGCAACGAGCCGAAATCAGTCTGCGCCATGAGCCTGTCGGCGTCGGGCGGGCGCTGCTCCGCACGTTCCTGTCCATCGGCCAGCCGCTTCTCCTCCGCCCGCCGCGCCGCTTCCGCAGCTTCGCGCACGGCGTTCATCTGGTTGTCGAGCGAGGCAATCAGATCTTTGAGACTGGTCGCCTTTTGCGCCAGTTCTTCAGCATGCCTGCGCTCGGCGGCAAGCTGCTCCTCCGATTGAACATGGAGCTTCTTCTTTTCCTCCAGCAGCAGCGAAAGCCGGCGCTGTTCCTCGACCTGCGCCTTTTGTGTGTCGGCAAGCCGCGCCTGCTCCTGTGCGATCGAGGCGGTGACGCGGTTCATTTCCTTGAGATCGCCCATCAGTTCTTCTGTCTGCTGGCGCATTTCGGGCACAACGGCGCCGAGAAGCACCGCGCTTCGCACTGACGCAAGCGCATCGTCGGGTCGCACCAGGATGGCGGGCGGCGGATTGAGCCCCATGCGCTGCAAAGCGGCGAGAACTTCCGCCAGAATGCCACGGCGCTCCTTCAGCGAAAGCCTGATTCCATCTTCCTGCTCGCGTAGCGACGTCAGCTTTTCGCCGATATCCTCGATATCCTGCGCCAGCTTCTTCTCGGTCTTGGCGGACTGGATCAGCGCGGCGGTGATCGTCACCTGATCCTTCTTCAACGCACCGATTTCATTGTCGAGCTTGGCAAGCTTCTCCTGCGAAAGCGAAAGCTCGCCGGTGACCCGGCCCAGTTCGCTGTCGGTTTCGGCGCGCCGCACCTGCAGCGGCGCATCCTGCGCCAGCGTCGGGAGCACGAGTCCTAGCCATCCTGCCCAGAGCAACGCCATGCCGGCCACGCTCTTTCGCAAGGCGTGTTTCCCGGAAGCCGTCCTGCATCGGTTAGGCAAATGGCAATTCATCTATCGTCTTGCCGCCCATCAAAGGGACGGCCCGGTCATGGTTCGTGGCAAACATTATGCCCTGTTTCGTTAAGGAAGCATCAACCATAATGCTCTGCGGCGATAATTTGCGAGCCAGCGAAATTCTGCGCTCGAAAGCGCCGCGCGGATGCTCCATCCGCTTTCATGCGCCAGCCTCTCTTGGCTGAGGATTCCGGCGGAAATGCGTAGCTTCAAGCCCTGTGATAGGGATGTCCGGAAAGAATCGTCGCGGCGCGGTAAAGCTGCTCGGCGACCAGGATGCGGGCAATCTGGTGCGGCCATGTCATGGCGCCAAGTCCGAGGACCAGGTCGGCGCGAGCCCGCAGGCGCGTATCATGCCCATCAGGACCGCCAATGGCCAAAATGAGTTGCCGCTGGCCCTCGTCGCGCATCCGGCCAATGCGTCCAGCAAAATCCTCCGAGCCCAGCATCTTGCCGCGCTCGTCGAGCAGGATGAGCCTAGCGCCGCCGTCCAGCGCCTCGAACAGCCTCGCCGCCTCCTCCTGCTTGCGCTGGTCCGCGGTCGCCGCACGGCTTTCGACGATCTCACTCACGCCAGAAAATTCCAGGCCGAGCGAAGATCCCGCCTTGGCGAAACGGTCGAAATAGCGGTCGGCCAACTCCCGTTCGGGGCCGGCCTTCATCCGGCCCACGGCAAAAATAGTGATACGCATGGCCTTCCCAACTGATCCGGACCGGCACTATAGGCGTCAAGCCTCAAAAAACGCTGCACCTATCGAGCCCGCGCACCGCACGTTCGAACACCGATCCCGGTTCCCGGGCTGATGCGCAGGCGCCGGCTGCGTATCAGTGCACGGTTTCCGCCTCAAACTCTCCATCAAGGTCCGGCGCGAGCCACATCTTTTCGATGTTATAGAACTCACGTACTTCCGGACGGAAAAGATGGATGATGATGTCGCCGGTATCGATCAGAACCCAGTCGCCATTCGTCAAACCCTCGACCTTGGCATTGCCGTATCCGGCATCCCTGAGGGTACGCAGGAGATGATCGGCTACAGCCGCAACATGACGATGCGAACGTCCCGACGCGATTACCATGTAATCGCCGAGTGCCGATTTCCCTTGAATGTCGATGGAAACGATGGATTCCGCCTTGGAGTCTTCGAGACTGGCGAGGACCATTTCGAGAGCATGGGATACGGACGTAAGCCCGCTGACCCCAGCTGGTGAAGGCGCAAAAGCGTCCTTCTTCTGAATTGCTGTTCTCAGTGTCTTTCCTTTCCAACAAGAACAACGCCGCACGGCCACTACAGACACCGCGCCTGTCTAAGATAGGCAGAGTCCCGTGACAGTTTCAAGACCTGTCGCCCGCCAGCGTTACTTTCTGCTTATCTTATGCCGGCCGTTGCGGATCGCGGTAGAGGACAGCGACGAACGGGGGCCGTGAATGAACGTCCAGGCCGGAGCGCGAAAGCGCGCCAGAAGCGGCGCATCGGCCTCGTCGATCCGGGCATAGGAGAAGGTCTTGGCCAGGCGTGACGAGAGATAGGCAAGCGTCGAGCCCGGACGATCGACGACGGCGATCGGAAATGTCATGGCGATCTGCCGCCAGCGCTGCCAATGGTGAAAGCCGGCCAGGCTGTCGGCGCCCATGATCCAGACGAAATCAACGCCCGGATTGCGCGCCTTGATCAGCGCCAGCGTATCGGCGGTATAACGCACACTGTAGGCCGCCTCGAACGCCGTCACCTTGATGCGCGGATCCTTGGCTATTTTTTCGCTTTCGGCCAGGCGCTCGGCCAGCGGCGCAAGTTCGCTCACATCCTTCAGCGGATTGCCGGGGGTGACCATCCACCAGAGCTGGTCGAGATGGAGCTGGCGCAGCGAGATTTCCGCAACCAGCGAATGCCCGGCATGCGGCGGGTTGAACGATCCGCCGAACAGGCCCACCGCCATGCCCTTCTCGACATGCGGCATCCGGAGATAGGCTTGATCTATGCCGGGATACTGCCGATGCAGCGGCAACGATTGAGTCACGGGCGCGTCTGGCCGTTGCCGCGCACGCGGTATTTGAACGAGGTGAGTTGTTCGACACCGACGGGCCCGCGCGCATGCATCTTGCCTGTAGCGATGCCGATTTCCGCGCCCATGCCAAACTCACCGCCATCGGCGAACTGCGTCGAGGCATTGTGCAGGAGAATGGCCGAATCGATCTCGTTGAAGAAGCGCTCTACCGCCGCAGCGTCTTCCGCGATGATCGCCTCCGTATGATGCGAGGAATAACGGCCGATATGCCCGATCGCGCCGCCGATGCCATCGACCAGCGCCACGGAGATGATGGCGTCGAGATATTCGGTCGACCAGTCATCTTCGCTGGCAGAACTGGCGTCGGGAAATAAGGTCCGGACTTCTGCGCTGCCGCGGATTTCGCAGCCGGCGTCGCGCAGATCCTCAAGGATCGGCACCAGATGCGTCGAAGCCACGGCCCGATCCACCAGAAGCGTCTCCGCCGCACCGCAGATACCGGTCCGCCGCATCTTGGCGTTGACGGCGATGCGCCGCGCCATGGCGAGATCGGCTGAGCCGTCGATATAGAGATGACAGAGACCTTCTAGATGCGCGAAGACCGGCACCCGCGCTTCCGACTGGACGCGCGCGACAAGGCTCTTTCCTCCACGCGGGATGATCACATCCAGATTGCCGCCAAGGCCTTTCAGCATTTCGCCGACCGCGGCACGATCCGTCACCGGCACGATCTGGATCGCATCTTCGGGCAACCCCGCCGCAGTAAGGCCCTCAATGAGCGCCGCATGGATGACCGCCGTCGACTGCGCCGAATCCGAGCCGCCGCGCAGGATCACCGCATTGCCGGATTTCAGGCATAGCGCTCCGGCATCCGCCGTCACGTTCGGGCGGCTTTCATAGATGACGCCGATAATACCGAGTGGCGTGCGCACGCGCTCGATATGCAATCCGTTCGGGCGATCCCATTCCGTGATGATCTTGCCGATCGGATCCTCCAGTTCGGCAATGGCCCGCACGCCCTCGGCCATGGCGCGAATCCGACCATCGTCGAGCTTGAGCCTGTCCAGCAGAGACGCCGCCAGTCCCGCTTCCTCGGCATTGGTCATATCGATCGCATTGGCCGCAAGGATTTCGTTCTTACGCCGAATCAGCGCGTCCGCCATGGCGACAAGGGCGGCGTGCTTACGCTCCGACGAGGCGATGGCGAGCGGCCCTGATGCGGCGCGCGCTTTCGCCCCGATCTCCGCCATCAGGCTTGCGATATCCATTCCGGCCTCGGCTTTCGTCAGCATCATCCTGTCCCTCTGCCCTACCCATCAGCCATGCGCGGTTCATCGTGCATCTTCATTCCCCGCACCACAAGGTCATTGCGATGGATCATTGCGGCGCGCGCATCATAGCCGAGGATCGCCGTTATCTCATTGCTCTTGTGTCCTGCGATTCTCACGGCATCGGCCGCATCATAGGCAACGAGACCGCGCGCGACCTCGCGCCCCTCAAGGCTCATGACGGCGACAGTATCGCCGCGTTGGAAATTGCCCTGCACCTCTCGCACACCCGCCGGAAGCAGCGACTTGCCGGAGCGCAGCGCAGCAAGCGCACCGTCATCCACGACAAGCCGGCCCGCTGGCTCCAGATTGCCCGAGATCCAGGTCTTCCAGGCACTGACTGGCTCCGTGCTAGGCTTGAACAGCGTCGAGCGTTCGCCCCGATCTATTGCCGCGAGCGGGCTGAGTCGCGTTCCGGACGCGATGATCATCGCCGTTCCCGCCGCATTGGCGATCTTGCCCGCATCGAGCTTGGTCTTCATGCCGCCGCGCGAAAGCTCTGAAGCAGCTGCCCCCGCCATCGCCTCGATTTCAGGTGTAATCGCCTCGACCAGAGGCAGGAAACGCGCGTTGGGATCAAGATGCGGCGAAGCGCTATAGAGCCCATCTATGTCGGACAAGAGGATCAGCAGATCGGCGCCCATCATTGTCGCCACCCGCGCCGCGAGACGGTCATTGTCGCCATAGCGAATTTCGCTGGTCGCCACCGTGTCGTTTTCATTGATGATCGGAACAGCGCCTAACTTCACTAGGGTTTCGATCGTAGCGCGCGCGTTCAAATAGCGGCGGCGCTCTTCCGTATCGGAAAGCGTCAGCAATATTTGCCCCGCGCGCAGATTGCGGCGCTCCAGAACGTCGGAATAAGCTCTGGCGAGTGTGATCTGGCCGGTAGCGGCGGCGGCCTGACTTTCCTCGAGTTTCAGCGCGCCTTTCGGCATGGCAAGAACGGTGCGCCCAAGCGCTATCGCCCCTGAGGAAACCACGAGAACCTCGACCCCGGCGGTGGCAAGCACCGCGATATCGTCCCCGAGGCTTTCCAGCCATGCCCGTTTGAGCCCGCTCGCGCGATCGACAAGGAGCGCCGAACCGATCTTCACCACAATCCGGCGATATTGCTTCAGCGCCTTCAATGCCATGGTTGCCGCTTACTCCCCTGTCGCGCCTTCTGCAGCCGCTGTGCCGCCTGCTTCGACGGCCCTGGCCTCCTCGATGATCGCGGCAAGCGCGCGAAGCGCCTGCTCCAGCCCCTCGCGGCTGACGGCGGAGAGCAGCAACGGCACCCGTCCGCAGGCCTTCTCCAGAGCTGCCGCCTTCTCCTTGCGCGCATCCTGGTCGAGCGTATCGATCTGCGACAGGGCGACGATCTCGGTCTTGTCGATCAGGCCGTGGCCGTAGGCCTCCAACTCGCCGCGCACTGTCTTGTATGCCTTGGCTACATCCTCCTCCTGCGCAGAGACCAGATGCAGCAGCACCCGGGTTCGCTCGACATGGCCGAGGAAACGGTCGCCGATGCCGACGCCCTCGTGCGCACCCTCGATGAGACCTGGAATATCAGCGATGACGAACTCGCGTCCATCGATCCGCGCCACGCCGAGATTGGGATGGAGCGTGGTGAAGGGGTAGCCCGCAATTTTCGGCTTGGCTGCCGTCACGCTCGCCAGAAACGTCGATTTGCCGGCATTGGGCAGCCCAACCACGCCGGCATCGGCGATAAGCTTGAGCCGAAGCCAGATGGTCCGCTCCTCGCCCTCCAGGCCGGGATTGGCGCGGCGCGGCGCGCGATTGGTCGACGTGGTGAAATGCAGATTGCCGAAGCCGCCATTGCCGCCCTTGGCGATCCGGAAGCGCTGGCCCACCTCGGTCATATCGCAGATCAGCGTCTCATTATCTTCCTCGAAGATTTGCGTGCCGGCCGGCACCTTCAATATAACATCGGAGCCTTTGGCGCCCGTCATATTGCGGCCCATGCCGTGCATGCCGGTCTTGGCCTTGAAATGTTGCTGGAAGCGATAGTCGATCAGCGTGTTGAGCCCGTTGACCACCTCGACCCAGACATCACCGCCGCGACCGCCATCGCCGCCATCCGGGCCGCCGAATTCGAGAAACTTCTCGCGGCGGAAAGACACCGCCCCCGCCCCGCCATCGCCGGAGCGGATGTAAATCTTTGCCTGATCGAGAAATTTCATCAAACTAACCTTCTTAAGCGCACAGTTGCAATTACAGCAAAACCCGCTTCCTGCAAACCATTGAGGAAGCGGGTTTTCAGCCTAATTCGGCTTCCATGCGGGATCGGTAAAGTCGATCTGGATCAACTCTTGATCCAGATACTCTCCCTGCACGAGAAGCGATTTTCGCTCCACGCCATAAGCCTTGAACCCAAGCGCGTGATAAATTCGCTTGGCGGCCTTATTTACCGCAACCACCCTCGCCTCCAGCACGACGACGTGTTGCGCGGCATGGTCGATGACTTTCTGCACCAACGCCTTGCCCAGTTCCAACCCGCGCGCCTCCGGCACGACATAGACGCTGACCAGCGTGCCGCGATGGCGCTCCGTCCTGCGCTCACGCCGGTGGAGGGCGGCAATGCCAAGCAGGTTTTCGCCGTCGAAGGCGCCAAAAACCACATTGCCGTCCACCTGCTCCATACGACGCGCAAAGACGGCATCCGAGTAAGCATTTTCTTCCTCGAATGTGGACCCGAAAGCCATCGGCGCACGCTGCAACGCGCTCAATCTCATGGCGCGATAACGATGCAGGTCCTCTATGCCAAGCGCCCGTACAAGGATTGCATCGCGTACGATCGTATCGATCTCTGTCATCTTCTCACTCATGTTTACCGGACCACGCTGGCCCTCGCCGCGTCACTTGTGCCAGCTTCTCAAGCCAACCCATGTCCGCCGGTCGAGCGTGTAACGTTCCGTCGGCACATTGCCGGCGGCGAGCGAATCCATCATCCCTGTGCCGGCATACTGGAAGCCGCTCTTGTGAATCACCCGGCGCGAGGCGGCATTACTTACCCGACAGGAAACATGCAGCCGTTCGATGTCGGTGGCGCGAAAGGCCAGGTCGATCAGCGCATGCGCCGCTTCGGTGGCATAGCCCCTCCCCCAGAAAGGCTCGCCCAGCCAATAGCCGATCTCCAGACCTTCGCCGTGCTTGCAGTCATGGATGCCGCAGCAGCCCATGGAGATGCCGGTTTCCGCCTGCGTAATGGTATAGACGCATTTGCCGATATCGCCCGATTTGGCGCGTTTGACGAAGTCCATTGCATGGGCCCGCATGTAGGGATGCGGCATACGCGAAAGCATCTCAGCCACGCGGATATTGTCGGCGAGATCGGCAATTGCGTCCACGTCCTCATCGTGCGGAGGCCGCAGGATGAGCCTCTCGGTGACAAGGACGGGACAATCGATCCGACCTGAACTTTCTTCTTCTTCGTCTAGTATCTCGGCAACCATTTTCAGTCCTCCAGATGCGAAAAGGGGAGATGGTGGCGTCCCATCTCCCCTTTTGATCTTTTGGCTGTATGCCAAACGCCGGGTCCGATGGGACGCCGGTGCTTGGGTGGAGCGCTACCGGCTTACTCAGCTGCCTCCGCAATCGGGTTTACCGATACGAAGGTACGTCCGTTGGCTTTCGTGCGGAAGGAAACCGAGCCGGTCGACAGAGCGAACAGCGTATGGTCCTTGCCAACGCCAACATTGTCGCCGGCGTGCCACTTGGTGCCGCGCTGACGCACGAGAATGTTGCCGGCGAGAACCTTCTCGCCGCCGAACTTCTTCACGCCAAGGCGCTTGGATTCTGAATCGCGACCGTTGCGCGACGAACCGCCAGCTTTCTTATGTGCCATCGGTGTTCTCCTTTAAACCTGTGTTACTCGGCCGATGCGGCCTTGGCTGCGGCCTTCTTCGGCGCTGCCTTGGCTTTCGGGGCGGCTTCGGTGGCCTCGACGGCTTCCGCCTTCACGGCATCGTCCTTCTTGGCGGCGGGCTTCGCGGCTGCCTTTTTCGACGGCTTGGCGCCACCGGTGAGGATTTCCGAGATGCGGATCGTCGTCAGTTCCTGGCGATGCCCGCGGGTACGCTTAGAATTCTGCCGGCGACGCTTCTTGAAGGCGATGACCTTGCGGGCACGGCCCTGTTCAACGACCTCAGCCGTCACCATGGCGCCTTCGACGACAGGCACGCCGATGGTGGCGGAAGCGCCTTCGCCGACCATCAACACTTCGGCGAATTCAACGATGTCACCGGCCGCGCCGGAAACTTTTTCGACCTTCAGGAGGTCATTGGCGGCAACGCGATACTGCTTGCCCCCCGTTTTGATGACTGCGAACATTTTTTATCCTTTCGGGTCGTTCGGTCCAGCTCTCATGTGAAACCACATGGGCCGTCTTTTTGTCAGTCGTGACAGATTGTTCGGAAAGGCCCGGGATTCCGCACACGGAGCCCCTGATAACCCGCTAAAAACGATCGGCGCGGATTCACCAACACCTAAAGTCGCGCGCTTATAAAAAGGAAACGGGCAGCGAGTCAAGAAATTTCCCCGCAGCGGGCGCAGATTAGCACTTGTATATCCCGCCCATGCCCGCTATCTAGCGCACCGCACATTCAGCAGTCGCGTAAAACTGCCTGAGCGGACAAGAAGGGAACCAATTGTTCCAAAAAGGTCCGCAGCACCGCGGAGAGGTGGCTGAGTGGTTGAAAGCACCGCACTCGAAATGCGGCATAGGGGCAACTCTATCGGGGGTTCGAATCCCTCCCTCTCCGCCAAGTTCTTTGATTTCATTGTGTTTTTTGGCATTCTGTACCCGATGCCATAACTGTGGAAAACCCCGCCGAAGCGAGGTTTTCTGTGAGGTGCCGTTTGATGGTTAGGCGATGACGGGCAACTTTATCTGCTCTATCACTGCCAACAAGAAGTCTTCGGCGCTCTCATAATGAGAATTGAACCCAATATCTTCAAGCGCACGCTTATATGCCTGCGTCTCCGACGCTGCTCCATCGATCTCGCCGAGTGTCACCGTGAACTCCCTCAACACGTCCTCGTCGGTATCATCATTTCGGAAGAGCACTTCTAGGTTCTCGACTTCCTTCGCTGCCGCCTCATTTCGAGCAGCATATTCAGGAAACTCTGATGCCTGCTCATAGAGATGGTGCGCTTGGAATCCGAGGTTATCAGCGATTACAAGATTCATGTTCATATCATTTCTCCTCTCGCCGCCCACGCGGGGCAAACGTTTCAACATGCCTGCCAAAGGGCAAGCGGTTAAGTTCACCCGTAAGGGTGCATTCGTTGCGTTGAAAAGTCTCGCCAGATGGGCTGGCCCGAAGGCTGCGAGTGCGAGATTTAGGCCTTCCTGATGGGAAGGCGAATATTCCGAAGAACGCTGGCACTATCACGGATTCGGCATACCAATGTCAATCTGTTTCAACGTTTTCGAATAGATGGTGCCCGTGGCGCGATTCGAACGCGCATTGATCCTGTTACGGCTCACGCTTTAGAAGAGCGCGCCGGTACACGGGCAAACTGTTACTCCGCGACCATGCGTCGGCCCTTCTCTGCGTTTAGCTCCGCCCCAAGAGCAATAAACGCCTCCTCGGCATCCGCGGCCCATGTCCACCTCTGTGCGTTGGTTTCCTTCGTTGTCTTCCAGTATTCCCAAAACGCTGGCGACGGCGGAGATATCCCCCAAGGCACAACCTAAACGATCCTCGGTGCTCAGTGCGTGATTTGCGTGAACGTTGCTCATGCTGCCCTCTTGGTACGGAAGTCGGTCTCTAGCGCAGAATAGTAGTCGTTCGACATGTTGCCGACCGCAGCGCTGGCCTGGTTCAATGCAAAGCAAATCATATTTTCTTCGTCACGATCCAACGCGTCTGGATGCAGACTGCGTATCGATGACATCATTGCCTCAACCAGTTTTTGAACAATCTGGACTGCACACACGGAATCACAGACTTTAGGCTCCAAGCGTCCGAAATCTGATAGTTCTGGTAACGGTTTGGTAAGCATGCTGCTGGGCTCCTCGTTGCCAATCATTGTTAGCAGATGTATATCATCGACTAACATTGTCAACTAGCAAATGCTAACATTTACCATCTTTTTGGAGCCAGTTATGGTGCGCACCGCGAGTATCGGAATTCGAGTTGAACCAGTGGTCAAAGAAGCCCTAGAGCGCGCCGCGAAAGCCGATCGAAGATCCGTCGCCGGATACCTGGAAAAGCTGATTTTGGATGATCTCGAGGCGAAAGGCTTTTTGGCACAAGGCGCTCCAGAATGACCGACAACATCGCCTTCACACCTGAAACTCTCGGCCGGCGCTGGCAATGCAGTCATCAGCACATCAGAGACTTGGTGAACAAAGGGAAGCTCCCAGCCTTCCGCGTTGGACGTCTGTACCGCATTCCGTATGATGCAGTCATCGCTTTCGAGAACCCTAAGGAAGCTGAAGATGTCGATGTGAAGCCGGTCATAAAAGCCCCGCTAATCGTGATGACGCCACAGCTCGTGAGGCCGATAGAATAAGCTTGCCGTCACCGCTGGCTCCAATTATTCGTGGGCCAGGGGGCAAAGAAAATGAAAAAGATTATTATCGGCGCAATAGCTGCGGTCGTTTTAATACTCGGCGCCAATGCCGTGTATGTAGGCATTCCATCATGGTCGGCTA
>NZ_QOZG01000003.1 GCF_003335045.1 Paramesorhizobium salinisoli | reverse complement strand
CGGGCGATCACTCGGCGCGATGAAAACCATGCGCGCGACGAAGCCGTCTGAAAGGTTCTTCTCGGACAGGCCGCCATAAAACCGCGAAGGCGTCGATGTCCCAACAATGGTTAGAGACGGGCAGTGTATCGGCTCGCCCACACGCTCCTCGTCTGCTGTCTCCTTTCCGAACCAGACGCCTGTGGATTTCGAATAGAGCTCCAGCATCGCCTTGCGGATGGTCGATGCCCAGTTGCCCGTCCCGGGAGCGTTGATGGCCTCGAGCACATCCCCGATCTCATCCCACGGCAGAACCACAACGGGCTTCCGGCGTAGAATTTTCTCGATTGCGCTCGAACTGGACACTTCGCCCGCACCGACGAGATAGGCCATGTCGCTATCCTGCAGCGCTTTTACGAGCCGCTGCAGGGGTGCTTCCTTGCCAAATCCGGGGCCTGCAATCCCGGCGAGATATAGATTAACACCGCACCCCGTGGGGCCGACAACGCGACGACCATAAAAAGCTGACATGAAGGCCACTGCGGCCATTACGGCGAGTTCTGGTGACCGCCTGCGCGAGGTGTCTAGTATCCATCGGCAGATATCGCCCATTAGGCCGCCGGCGGCGTCGGCAGTGAACGGGTTTATCATATCGATTGGCTTGCGCTTCGATGCTACAAGCGCCGTAATGGCTGCTGCTGTTGGCATCAGCGGTGCGCCCTTGTCGATCCAGCCTAAGGCCTCTTTATCCTTTCCCAGACGATCGCACAGCCATTGCGCAGCGCTGGTCACGCCATCGCCCACACCTGCGTGAACCGTCACATCGATGGCGGTATGTGTCTCTCCGCTTCCCCAATCTGTGATGCCATCTGGGTGGAAGGAAAGATTGGCATTCTTCACACCACGCCATTGGCAAACAGCACGATAACCAGCGCCCTGAAGCGTGGTTTTCGGTAGCCCAAGGGCCGGAACCCACGCGCCCAGATCGTCAAGCGCAGCTTGGTTCACACGCCGGAAAAAATTATCGGCCACGTTGTCATTCGAGGCGGTGCGCGGCTTCGGCGCGGCCCTCCGCTCGCCATGCGGCGATAGCAGGGTTTCGACGTCGCGCATGAAGTTTTCGAGACACGGCCAGTCGATAAGCGGAAGCTCTACCGCCTGCTTCATCAACGCGGTTGCCGGCGTCCAGACATATGGCTTGCGAGTTTCAGGATGAATGCCATCGACCACTACCTGCTGGCCGATACCCATGATTTCGATTCGCTGCTCGATGCCGTCGATTTTGAACCAGGACGACTGCATCTTATCCCGAGGCTCAGTCGTCCTGAAAAGAAACAGCGACTTCGGGGCTTTTCCCACACGCATCGGCGCATACTCGCCGCCGGGCAGTTCCCGCACCATGGCAATTACCGCCGCTGCCAGCTCAGGTCGCATGATATCAACGTCGATTGCCACGACGTCGCCGGTCAATATCCCGGTGTTCGTATGCTCCGGGAACGCTGTTTCCCAATAGGCGGCGTTTTCGTAGGTGGCGTTAAGATTTTGCCAGCCTCTGAATGCATCCGGAGCCTTCCCCTTGCAGGGGACGATGCGGTAGCCGTACGAAATCAAATTCTGTCGCGTCGCCAGGATACTGGACGTGTTCTGTCTTACTGTTTGGGCCACAAAAACCTCGCGTGTGTGCCATGCCCATTCCGCACCTCGGAACAGGCTTTTCTAGATTCATGATGATGGGGTTGGGGTTGTTCGCCGGGGTTTAGTCCGCTACGCGCGGCTCTTCTTGGCACCGAGGCGCGGGTAGGGGGCTAGGCGGCGCTCGGCGCCAACGTCCCCGGCTTGAGCATGGTGCGCCCGTCGATATGGCCGACCACGGTGCCGTCCTGCTTAGGGGTGGAGGTTGTGTTGTCGTTGGCGGCTTGCCGGTTGGCGATCTTGTCTGAAATCCATTTCACGACCTCCGTTTTCACGAACGCCACACGCCGGTCCCCGAGCGGGACGGCATTGGGGAATCGGCCCTCTGCGCGGTACCGGTTAATCATTGTGCGGCTTAAGCTAGTCAGCCTGGCGGCGTCGTTGATGGAAATTAGAATCTGGGTATCGTCGGGAATCATCAAGCCTCCTCTTCGCGCGGGACGGAATCCAAGCGCGTCAAATCTCGTTGCAGATTGAATAATGAGATTGGTGTTGATCGCTGACCCTAAGGGCCGGTTTTGGCGCGGAGCGCCGAGGTCTCACGCTGCAAGAGCAGCAGCCTCAAAATCAACGGGCGGACCCGGTGAGATTACTATTGAATGACGGCACCACCCGTCGAGGAGATAGAATCATACCATAGACGATAATGATATCCATTGCAACCATAAAATTACCATATCTTGTATTTTATGACCTACTTATGTTCTGAGCTACAATATGTAGTCCAATCCTGCAACAGGGTGCGGCGCCTATCGAACAGGTCGGACCTGGCATATGCACGTTCGACAGCATTTCCAGTCTGATGGGCGAGGCAGGCTTCCGCGACTGCGTCAGGGTGCCCGTTCTCCTGCGCCCAGACGCGGAAGCTAGATCTGAATCCGTGGACGGTGAAATCGCCGCCTCCCGCGGATTTCAGAGCTTTCGCGAGGCTCATATCTGAAAGCGGCGTGTCTTTCTTCATGCCCGGAAATACCAGCGAGGAGAGCCGCTGCTTCTCCATCCTCTTTATAACGGCAAGGGCGTCGTCGGTCAGAGGTACGCGATGCGCACGGCCCATTTTCATCCGGTCCGGGGGCAGGGACCACGTTGCGGCATCTAGGTCAAATTCGCTCCATACCGCGCCGCGAACCTCGCCGGATCTTGCGGCGGTGAGGATGGCGAATTGTAAGGCAGCCGAACCCATGCCTCGGACTTTCGTCAATTCGATCATAAAGGCCGGCACGTCCTGCCACGGCATCGATGCATGATTGCGCTTGCGGAGCACATCAGGCGTCGGCAGCACTCGTGCCAGATGGTCACCCCACGCGGCCGGATTATCGCCGGCGCGCAATCCTTCCGTTTTTGCCGCATCTAAGATCACCTTGATCCGCTCGCGGAATTTCGACGCTGTTTCGTTTTTCTCGGCCCAGATCGGCTTCACGACGCGGAGCACTTCATCCGTCCCGATATCGGCGATCGGTATCTTGCGGATCGATTTCGCATGGTTCGACATAGCGTTTCGCCACGACGCTTCAGTTTTATCAGAGCGCCATTTTCCAGCGTTCACCATATCCTCTATGAACTGATCGGCGAACTCGCCGAATGTCTTCGGCTTGACGACGACCTTGCGCTCCGGCAGTTCCTTGAATGGATCACCGCCGTTGCCGACGATTTCCCTGATCGCATCGGCTTTCCTCCTGGCCGTAGCGAGCGAAACCTGTCCGGTTCCTGAGCCGTACGAGCCAAGACCCATTTCACGGCGCCGGCCATTCTTTACATAGATGAAGACCCATGAGCGCGTCCCAGTCTTGGATCGATGGAGCCACAAGCCATCCCCATCGCGCAGTTTGGCCTTGTCGCTGTTGTCGATTTCCTTAACGGTAAGGAGGTTCCGCGCCATGGTGCGCCATATCCTTTTTCCTAATTTCTTTCCTAATCCTGATCGGTTGCTATAGCGGACACGCCATAATATCCATTATGATAATATCCATACAATACATTGAATTAAAACAAGAAATTTTATGCTTGAGATTTTCATGAAAGTCAATAAGGACATAAAAATGGCGCATGTCGGGTGCGCCATTCTCGAATGGTCCGCTCTGGCTCCTTTTCATGATCCCTGGACGAGTTCTCTAACTTCGCTCAACACACTGACGCCCAAGATAGCCGGGCAACCCCAATAGTCGAAGATGCCGGCGCGTCTGCTGTTTTGGCCGCATACGACAAATACGCCGGTGCCGAATGTCTCCTTGAGATGGTTCGCCAGCCAGCCAACGAAGCCGCTGTTATCGTCACCTTCGGTGAAATGAAATCGCCAGATCGCGAATAGTTCTGCACCCTCATCGGTACATGGTACCAGTTGGCTCCAGATCTCGTCGTCCCGAACCAGAGCCAGGGCGTCTTGTCGTGCCCGCTGTGCAAACTCCGCGTGGGAGAATTCGTCAAAAGCGTATGTCCCGTCGTATACCTTCAGGTCGCACCGCGTAATCACGCGCCTGAGCCGCGCTTGGGTCTGCTCCGGCGTCTCAGTTGAAATGTTCACCATTTTATCCACCTGTTTATCGACCGTTGTCGCGATCCAGAGGTAAACGACCCCGAGAGAGGATGTGTCCTTTTTGGCAGTCGTACGGCGGAAATTCTTCTGATCCTTTGCGCCCAAATCATCCTTCTTTCCGGGTGCAGCTCAGGAGCAGTCATGAAGCGCAGATCATTTTTCGCAATGCTGGAGCTCGCGCCTGCGGCTGCCGGTGCGCCCGCGGTTGCGAAGCAGGTCTCGCCTCCCGGCAAATTCTGCAACGAAGTGCTTCAGCGACTGAAGCGCTCACGCCACAGCCGCATCCCGACTTTCCTTCATCCTTGGCGACAGGATCCGCCACGCAACAGGCATCAACCGTGTTTGGTGCTGGACCTCCGCAGCAAACCGCGGCCTCGCGGCCTGCCGCGAAAAATGACGTGCGACAGACGCCGGTCTCCGGGAGCACGAGATGAACATCGTCGGCCGCCACCAATTCGCCCGCGAGGGCGGCGAGATGCGCTGCCGCTTTTCGACGATTATAGAAAAAGATATGCGTCAGATCGCCTCCAGCGTCACGTTCTCAAAAGGGCAGGCGCGGCGCTACCAGCGAGAATATGCCCTCATCCGGAACCGTCCGAAGCACGAGGTCTGATCTCCAGCCAGTACACTCAATGCTGATTGATGTCCTCAAGGAAGCCAAGCACGGCATTGTTGAACAGCTTCGGCCGTTGCAGCGGGGCAAAATGACTGACATCCGGCAGGATGAGGAAGTTCGCCCCTGGGATACTGTCAGCAAGATATTGGGCATGCTCCAGCTTGATGAACTCGTCATGTTCGCTTTGCACGATCGTGACCGGCACCCGAATTGCCTCCAGGTCCGTGACCGTGTAATTCGGTTCAGTCCCCATCATCAGACTGACAGCCTCAACAAATGCCTGAAACGCATCAGGTGTCGCCGAGAGTTCGGCATAGTCTTTGGCGTGGCGAGCAAAACACCTGTTGACCACGGGCGTGGACACAAATTCTTTGGTGCCGCCCGGGTCCATGTTGCAGCCGAAGAAGAAAACCCCGGTCACACGATCGGGGACCTTGGAAGCAAGGATCAGGGCGATACACGCTCCATCGCTCCAGCCCACGAAAGATGCTTTTTCGAGATGCAATCTATCCATGACGGCTACGACATCCGTTGCCATCAGTTCATAGGTATAAGGCCGTGAATCGCGTGTGCTGCGGCCATGGCCGCGGCTGTCGATGACCACCACATGATATCCGGAATCGACGAGTGCGGAGATTTGGCAGCCCCAGTTGCCGCTGTGTCCAAGCCCGCCATGCAGTAAAATCACTGGAATGCCGGAGCCATAGGACGCGTACCAGATGCGGGCACCGTCATGTTCGACATGGCCTTGGCTTGATGCAGCAGGCAGCGGCACCGCCCCCTCAGCCTCGAAGGTCTTCAACTCGTCATCGTGAAAATCCATTCTTGATCCGTCCTGGAATGTCGTGGCCCCTGCGGTCCCGCGATCAGCTTTGCCCGACCTTGTAAAGCCGGACCGGCCTGTCCGGTGCGCGTTTGATCATGCCTTTGGCCTCGAGATCGAGTTGCACCGCTTTCAGCCACCATCCTGCAGTTTTGCCCCCAGGGAACAAATCGTCCGGAAGACCGGGGAGCAGCGCTTCTTTCGCATCGGCCACGGTCAGCCCCGGCGCGTTGCCGGGCAGCACGGCCAGAAGCGCATGGCGCATCGCCACGTATTTGGTGCGATTGACCCGCTCCGTCCGTCCGGGCGTCGTAATGCTCTCGATTTCAATCTTGTCGTCAGACATCGATCTTCCCCGCGGCTTTGATTTCAGGATTTCGGAACCCCATTCCAATCCATGCCCAAAGAAGCTTCGCATAGAAGGAAATGCTGTGGGTCTTGAGATTCGGGATGTCGTTCGGCAGATTGGACGCATCGGGTAAATCGCCGGTCATCGTCCTCAATTGCGGTGCCGGGCGTGTGTCGTCGGGCCACAGGTGCAGATAGATGCTCAGCCAGTGCGCGCCCTTTAGTTCGAGAAAAATGGGCGTGTTGCAGCAGGTTGCAACAAAGCGGCGCGAGCCGGCATCGGCAGACAGCCGGAATTCCTTCAGATGCTCTGCGCCAGAAAGCACCCGGACGCGGTCTTTGCGGTAATCGGCGCACGGCGTCGCGGCGTAGGACGTGAGAATATTTTGCGCGCCGGGAAGAGCCGCAAACCGAGCGGCAGCCGTTCGGCAACTGGTGCACAGGCACTCGGACACGAGGAACGGCTCTCCTCGCAGCTCCAGGCGTGTCTGTCCGCATGCGCACCCGATATGCGTCTTGCTCATGCTGCGTTATCTTTCGTGACGTGGAACAGGTGCCGGATGTACCGGTCGAGATGGTCGAGACTTTCTCGTGCGAGTTCCGGATTATCGCCCGCTTTCGCCAGGACGAACCCGCCCTGGATAATGGTTTGCGTGTGCCGGGCAAGGCTTTCGGCGGTCCAGTCGCCGGTGATTCCCCGCGCGCGCCGGGCCATCTCGATGTCGGCCTCCAGTGTCGCCGCATGGCCGAAGATGCTGCGGCCACAGGCATCGCGAATGTCCGGCGAGCTTGCATAGATTTCCTGCGCCATGGTGCCGACCAGACACGTGAATTCGGACAAGTCGCCCACGATAATCGCTTTGCGGAAAGCGATATAAGCAAGAACGCGCTCCAGCGGATCGGCCTGCGCGTGATATGGTGCTGCCTCGAAGAAGCGGGACGTCGTCTCGGCCCAGAATTCGGCCACCGCAACGCCCAATGCTTCCTTGCTTCCGAAGTTGTGGAAGAATGCCCCCTTGGTGACGTCTGCCGCCTTGCAGAGGTCATCGACTGTGGTCGCTGCGAAGCCCTTGGCGCGGATGATATCGCGCGCTGCTTCGAGGAGCCGGGTTCGTGCGTTTCCACGTTCCGGCGATTGTTTCGTGGGTCTCGACATCGCAAATACATACCATACAGTCGGTATAATGCAATAATATAATTCGATATGGGCGGCCCAGCTTAGTTCCGGCCGGTCGGCCGAAGTTGTATTATCCGGAGGCGTGAACCATAATCCCTGATCGCCCTTCGGTGGGTGCCTGACATGCTGAAATCGAGAAATAACAGAAGATATTGCACGGTAATCGGCGGTACGGCGGAACATAACGGTTGAGCGGACAGGCACTGCAGTTTCACCATTCCTCTGAAACCGCAGGTGCTCGCAGAGCCTATGATCCAACCGTGGCTGCCGATCAGCTATCCGGGTGGGGCGAGGAAATTCTGCATCATCGGAGAGTGAAGCGGCTCGCTACGGCCGGCTCATTGCGCATTGCGTCAGGTTCATTGTAGATAGCGGGTTCGCTGTGCTCTTTTTGGCGGCTTAATAGCGGATACTGTCATGACCACCCTCCAGCAGGTTGCCTCCCGTGCTGGCTGTTCGCTCGCAACGGCATCGCGAGTTTTGAACGGCACCGGGCCGGTCAGCGACGAGATGGTTCGGAAAGTCCGCCGCGCCGCGGCCGAGGTGGGATATCGTTCAACGGCGGGAACGTCGGGCTCGTCCAGGCGACGGCCGGTCGTAGGGGTGCTCATTCCGAGCATCACCAATCCGGTGTTTGCAGCGTCCCTCAACGGTATCCAGAACCGCATGCTGATTGCCGGCCATGGTGTTCTGATCGCTCAGTCGGAGTATGATCCGGCGCGCGAGGTGGATGCGGTCGCTTCCCTTCTCAATCAGCAACCAACGGGGCTGATCCTCACGGTCTGCGATGCTCAAAACAGCAAGGTATTGTCAGCGGACCTGCCGCCGTGGGTGCTCCTCGGCAATCCAGCGACCCCAGGCGCTCCGGCAGTAATATGTGCTGATAATCGCCAGGCCGGACGCGACATCACCGAACATCTTCTGGCCTGCGGCCACCGACGCATCCTGTTCGTCTCCGGTTATTTCAAGGCTTCAGACCGGGCAAGGCTGCGCTACGACGGATATCGCGATGCCATGAAGGCAGCGCATGTGGCTGCGCTCGAAGCCGTGCAAATTCCTTTCGTCGATGAACTCGAAACGCTCGATCTCTCGGCAACCCTTTCGCATTTCGCGCCTTCGGCCATCATCGCGTCGAACGATCTTCTGGCGCTTTGCGTCATCGCGGCGGTCAGGCGTCATGGGCTGTCCGTGCCGGACCATATCTCGGTCGCGGGTTTCGACGGCATCGCTATCGGGCGGTTGACCGAGCCGGTGCTGACGACTGTGGAGTTGCCGGATGCGACCATGGGGGCGGCCGCCGCGTCGCTGCTGCTCGATATGGCGGAAAACGGCGCCATGCCGCGGCAATTGCAGGTTGCACACCGGCTGCGCCGGGGCGGTACGGTACGCGACATCACGTGAGGGCACTGATTTTGTGTAGAAAGCGGCCGCCACGGGCGCGGCGGCCGCTGAATTCGAGTGCATTTAGCTGCGCGGCAGCAGGCCTTCGACCTCGGCGGCTGCGTCGTTCAGCGCTTCTTCAGGTGTTGCGGTCTGCTCGACGATACGTGAAAGGTTCTCGACGATGGTCTGGGTAACCTTCACGCCATTGCTTCCCGGAAACGCATACCAGGGGATCATGCGCGGCATTTGCTCAAGGCCGGCGCGAAACAGCGGGTTTTCCTTGTAGAACGTGCCGAGATATTCCGGGGAAGCGGCTGCCAGTTCATTGTTGGGAACATAGCCGGTGCCGGGAACCACGACCGATGCGCCATAAGGCCCGGCGGCGAATTTGGCAAATTTCCATGCGGCCGCCTGTTTATCTGCATCCTTGGTCAGGATGACAACGGCATTGCCGCCGGTAGGCAGCTTGCCATTGACCGGATCGATCAGCGGAATGGGGGCCGTGCGCAGATCGAATTTGGTGCCGACATTCTTGATGGTGTTGCGCAGCGCGCCGGTAGTCTGAAATGCGAGACCAACCTTGCCGGCAACGAAGGCCTGTTCGCCGGCCTGCTTGGTGAGGACAGGAAGACCGCCCTCCTTGACCATGCGGTCAAGAACTTGGACAGCTTTCTGGCCTGCGGGACCGTTGAAGGTCACTTTGCTCTCGTCCTCGCTGAGCATGGTGCCCCCGGCGCCGAACAGCAGCGCGGAGAACATCCAGTCGTCGCCCTGCCAGCGAAAATCGATGCCTTCATTGCCGTTGCCGAGCGCCTTGATCTTGCCACCGAGCGCGATCACCTCGTCCCATGTCTTCGGCGGAACGTCCGGATTGCCGCCGGCGGCGCGCACCAGATCGGCGTTGTAATACATGATCGGATTGGACGTGGCGAAGGCGAGGCCGACCTGCTTGCCCTTGACCTGGGCGAGCTTCAGGATGTTTTCGGAAAAGCCCTGGGCGGCCATGTCGCCTTCCCCGGTGATCAGGGGGCCGAGATCAACGGGGATATCGCGTTCGTTCAGCATACGCAGGCGATTGAGGCCGATGAAGGTTACATCAGGCATTTCCGCCGTGCCCGCCTGACGCATGATCGTCTGGATGCCTTCTTCATAGGTCGCCGAGGGATTGGCGAACTGGATCTTGATATCCGGATTTTCTTCCATGAACTTCTTCGAGATCGTGTCCATCACGTCCTTGAAGAAGCCCGGCATGGGATAATGAACGGTCAGGGTCGTTTCGGCATGGGCCGGGATCGACATGGCAACCGACATTGCCGCGGCGGCGAGGGCCTGCTTGATATGTTTCATCGCATGGTCTCCTTGAGTTGAACTTACGACTGGTCAGCCTTTGAGACCGGTCATGGTGATGCCCTCGACGAAGCGCTTCTGCGCGAGCAGGAATGCTATGACGAGGGGAAGGGTGATGATGAGCGTGGCGGCCATCAGCGCGCCGTAGTCGTCGCCGGCCTCGGCCGCCAGGAAGAACAGCACGCCGAGCGGCGGCGTCGCATAGGACTGGTTGGTGACGACGATCAGCGGCCAGAACAGGTCGTTCCAGTGCGCGACCACCGAGAAGATGGCAAAGGCCGTGACCGCCGGCCACGCATTGGGCACGATCACGCGCGCGACGATGCCTGCCTCCGACATGCCATCGAGACGCGCCGCGTGAATGAGGTCGTCCGGCATGGCCCGGAAGAACTGCAGGAACAGGAAAATGCCGAACACCGAAATCGAAAATGGCGCAACAAGTGCCGTGTAGCTGTTGAGAAGCGCCAGCTTGTCGAACGCCACATAGAGCGGCAGGGCGGCGGCGTGGATCGGAACCAGAAGTCCGAGCATGACCGCGGCCATCAAAATGCGCGCAGCGCCGAATTTCAACTTGGCCATGGCGTAGGCGCAGGGCACCGCGACCACCACCTGCAGCACCAGGATCAAGCCGCAGACGATCACGCCGTTCAACAGGAGGTTCGGCATCGACACCCGTGTCAGGGCCTTGGTGAAATTGGCCATATAGGCGAAGTGCTGCGGGATCAGCGACAGCGAGGCGGAAAATATCTCGCTCTGATCCTTTCCGGCGGTCGAAATCATGAAGATGTAGGGCGCGAGAAAAATCAAGGCGCCGAGCGATAGAAGCGCGAGGCGGAAAACCCGCCCGAGTGTCAAGGGCTGGGTCATGTGTAGTGCACCTGCCGGTCGAGGAAGCGGTACTGGAGGATCATCAAGACCACGAGGATGGCGAGAAACACCACGGTCATTGCCGAGGCATAGCCGACCTTGAGGTAAACGAAGCCTTCCTGATAGATGGTGAACAGCAGCATTTCCGATGCCTTGTTCGGTCCGCCTTCAGTCAGGGTCTTGACCGTCTCGAACACCTTGACCGAATTGATGACGCTGATCGTGGTGACGAAAAGCGTGGTCGGCCCGAGCATCGGCCAGGTCACGAGGCGGAAGCGGTCGATGGCGGATTGCGCACCATCGACTTCGGCCGCCGAATATAATTCACGCGGGATGGCGGTCAGACCCGCCATGAACAGCACCATGTTGAAACCGACGGATTGCCAGATGCCTATGATCGAAAGGCCATAGAGCACCGTGCTCGACGCTCCGAGCCAGTTCGGACCAGCAATGCCGAACAGGGCAAGAAAGGTGTTGAGAGGGCCGATGCTCGGATGGAAGAGATATTGCCAGACCGTCGCCATGGCGACGAGCAGCGAGGCGACGGGAAGAAAATAGACCGTTCGGAAAAAGTTGCGGCCGCGCGGTTCGGATTCAATCAGCAAGGCGATGCCGAGGCCCAGCACGATCGATATGGGCGTGACGATCGCCGTATAGACGGTGGTGTTCCACAATGAGCGGCGGAAGGTCCGGTCGCTGATCAGGTCGGCATAATTTTCCAGGCCGACGAATCGGAAGCTGCCATAGCCGAGTTCGAAATCGGTGAAGCCGAGGACAATCACGGCGATTGTGGGAAGCACGATGAAAACAAGCATCAGCACGATGGCGGGCGAGGCGAGCAGCCAGGCTATCCGCGCCTCGCGCCGGGCGGCTGTTTCGACCGCTGAAACGGGGAGGGCGATATCAGCCATGAACGGTCTCCCTCACAGCGGCTGAAACAGGCGTGGACGGAAGGCGATGGCCGTCTTCGGCAAAGAGCATTATGCGCGAGGGGTCGAGATCAAGGCCGATCGCCTGGCCGGCAACCAGCCCGCGTGCTTCGGCAGGCGTGACCTTGGCGAGCACGGTGTCGCCAATGGCGGAAAGCCTGGCAAAGACGATGACTTCTGAACCGAGGAACTCCAGGCGCTCCACCCGTGCGGCAAGCGTGCCCTGGCCTTCGGCGCGCAACTGCACGAATTCCGGACGGATGCCGAGCGTAACATTTGCAGCGCCTTCCCGGCTTGTGGAGGACGCCAGGCGCAACGTGCCGAACTGCACCATGCCCCGCGCATCACGAATGGTCGACAGCAGGTTGATGCGTGGCTGGCCGATGAAACGGGCAACCTCGACGTGATCTGGATCGTCGTAGATCGTCTGGGGCGCAGCGATCTGGAGCAGATTGCCGCCGATCATCACGGCCACCCGGTCGGCCATCGACAGCGCTTCGGACTGATCGTGGGTGACGTAGAGGGTCGGCACGCCAGCGCGGCGATGCAGTTCGACGATCTCGCCGCGAGCATGGACACGCAGATTGGCGTCGAGATTGGACAGCGGTTCGTCCATGAGGAAGACGCCCGGATCGCGCACCATGGCGCGGGCGAGGGCCACGCGCTGGCGCTGGCCGCCGGACATCTGGCCCGGCTTGCGGTCGAGCAGATGGTCGATCTTCAGCGACGCGGCGGTGGCCGCAACCTGCTTCTGGATATCGGCGCAGATCCGGCGCTGGCCAGGTAGCATCGGACCGATGAAAGGTAGCCGCTGCGCGCTGCTCAGCCTGCGCATGGCGAGAGGGACGGCGATGTTCTGGCCGGCGGTCAGATGCGGGTAGAGCGCATAGGATTGGAACACCATCGCGACATTGCGATCTGCGGCTCTCAATTGCGAGACTTCACGGCCCCCGATCCGGATTTCTCCGCTGTCGGCGTGGTCCAGCCCGGCGGCAATGCGCAGCAGCGTGCTCTTGCCGCAGCCGGAAGGGCCGACCAGAGCGATGAATTCGCCCGCCTCGGCCTCCAGCGAAACGCCTTTCAAAATAGCGTTTCCGGCAAAGGATTTCCTGATATCGCGCAGCCCAAAGACGCTCATTGCGCAGCCTCAACTATCGGCTTGGGAGCGGAGTGCGGATAGACCTCGTGGATCACTTCATCGATGTAGTACGGCGTCAGTTCCGGCAGGGCGACGATCTCGCTCGAGACATCATCGCCAAGCGTGTGGATGACTGCGCCGACGATCCGTTCGCCGGGCATCTCGCGCTCCAGCGTGTCGATGATGAAGGCGGAAGAGGGGCCCCAGACGAGCGCGGTGTTTTCAAACGTACCTTTCCAGGCCCAATGCAGATGGCCGCTGGCAAAAAGCGCCACGTCATGAGCCGCGAGCAGATCGTAGAGGCGCTGGCGCGGCGCCGGATGGGTGCCCCAGTAACCGGTGTCGCCTTCATGCGGCTCGTCGACGAAAAGCGGCTTGTGGGTGAAGATCGCCACGCGCCGGTCGGCACGACCCGCCAGCACCTCTGCGAGCCAGGCAAATTGCAGCTCTTCCTCGACGTCGCCCTGACCGAACAACAGGCTGTTCAGGCCGATCAGCCGCCAATTGCCGTGGTTCGACACCCAGTAATCCTGCCCGACCATACGGCGCCAGCGCTTAAGCCGGGCGATATCCACGGGCTGGCGCGAACCGGGGAAATGGCCGACATCATGGTTTCCCGGCACGATCAGCACCGGGACAGGAAGCTGGCGCATCAGCTCCATCGAAAAGGCGATATCGTCCTCGCGATCGGCGCCATCGATGGTGAGATCGCCCGTATGGATGACAAGATCCGCGCCCGTTTTGGCGATCCAGGCAGCAAGCGGCTCCCAGTTGCCGTTGAAATGCACCTTGCTGGGGCTGAGATGGGTATCGGTGATCTGGACGATCTTCATGCTGCGTTCTCCGCATCGGCTTATTGCAACCGCGCCAGAGTAGTCCGGCACTTCGCAGCCTCTGTAGAGTCTGCATATGTCAGGCGATTGACGCGTGTTTTCAGTGGGATTTCAGGTTTGTCACATTACCGTCAAACCGGGGAGTTCCGGCTGCGCCCGTGGTGATCCTGAGACTGCCGCCTTTGTGGCGGCGCCGGGAACAATTTGTCTGCGGTATCGTTCCTCGCTGCACATCGCCAAACCGCAGGAGGTCGCGTGCGTTTCATTCCCACTGTCTTCCATGGAATTGCAGATTATGTCGTCGGTGTTCTGGTCATCGCCCTGCCGTTTCTGCTTGCGCTTGAGGGAAATGTGCGAGGCATCACGATCGCGCTTGGAGCGTTCGTTCTTCTTTACAGCCTGATGACCGATTACGAATTGGGTGTGGTTCGCTTCCTGCGCATCCGCTTTCATCTCTTGCTGGACGCGCTCTTCGGTGCGGGGATGCTTGTTTTGCCGTTTGTCCTGGAGATACCCGCAGCCAGTCGCTGGCCATTTTACCTCATCGGCGTTCTCGCCCTGCTATTGGCCGCAACCACGAGGATCCGCGCGGAAGGCACTGCCGCCCCCGGCAATCACAACGTGAACCCGGGATCACGACGTGAAGGAGATATACGATGAAGGCACTGTGCTGGCACGGCAAGGGAGATATCCGTTGCGACGAGGTTCCGGATCCCAAGATCGAAGACGGCCGCGATGTCATCATCAAGATGACTGCCTGCGCGATCTGTGGATCAGATATTCATCTGATGGACGGCTACATACCCTTCATGAAAAAGGGCGACATTCTCGGTCATGAATTTATGGGTGAAGTCGTCGAAGTCGGCAGGGATAACAAGAAGCTGAAAGTCGGCGATCGCGTCGTCGTCCCTTTCACCATCTGCTGCGGCGAGTGCCAGCAATGCCTTAGGGGCAACTGGTCGGTCTGTGAGCGCACCAACCGCAATGCCGATAATGCCACCAAGGCATTTGGTTATCCAACCGCGGGCCTGTTCGGCTATTCCCACCTTACCGGAGCTTATGCCGGGGGGCAGGCGGAATATGTGCGTGTACCCTATGCGGATGTTTCTCCGATCGTCATCCCGAACGGGATGTCGGACGAACAGGCACTATTCCTTGGCGATATCTTCCCAACCGGATGGATGGCGGCGGCGAATTGCGAGATCGAGCCGACGGATATCGTCGCCATCTGGGGATGCGGGCCTGTCGGCCAGTTCTGCATCAAGAGCGCGCTGATGCAGGGCGCGGCCCGCGTCATTGCCATCGACAACGTTCCGGAACGCCTGGCGCTCGCCCGGTCGGCAGGCGCGGAAATCATCAATTTCGATGAGATCGACGGGACGGTCCCCGACCATATCAAGGAAATGACCGGCGGTCATGGCGCGGACAAATGCATCGATGCCGTCGGAGCTGAATCCCACGCCACGGCTTCTTTTGACGCGATAATCGACAAGGTCAAGGCTGCAACGCTGCTGGGGACCGACCGGCCCCATGTGCTGCGCACCGCCATCATGGCCTGCCGTCCAGGCGGTATCGTTTCCGTACCCGGCGTCTATGGCGGTTTCCTCGATAAAATTCCCTTTGGCGCTGCAATGAACAAAGGGCTGACAATTCGAACGGGCCAGACTCATGTCAACCGCTACGCGCTGGACCTGCTGCGGCGTATCGAGGAAGGAGAAATCGATCCTACCTTCATTATCACCCATCGGGCGAAACTAAACGACGGTCCCGCCCTCTATGAAACGTTCCGCGATAAGAAGGACAATTGCATCAAGGTTGTTCTGACGGCGTGACACCATTTGCCAGGAGCGCGATATATCGATCCTTGCAAGACCTCATGGACTTGCCGCTGTCTGATTGGCCACCTCTGATTGGCACCTGCTGATTGGCCAACGTCACCATCTCCCGGCATCGCGCTTGGAGTCATCCCCGCCAACAGCGCCACGTCGGCCATAAGCGCCGCGGTTAAACGGACTATGATCCGCCGGGGAGTTATCCCCCGTCAGCACAACACGTAAATGGGGAAGACGATCAAGACCGTGAACGGCGCGATCCGCCTTGCCGGAGCCCAAGGCAAAATCCATCGGAAAATTGAATTTGGCGTCCGATTGAGTGATCAGTCCGACATAGCACATAGCAGCCAGCATCATTGTGCCAAGTACGGCCGTTACGAAAAGAACCATGTACTCAAACACTCTGGCCATAGGCTTCGCTTGCCCTCTACTGCAGTTCTTCCCTTAACCTTGCGATGGCGCGCAGCTCTTTTCTCGAGGGTTCCGTATCCGCTACGCTGTATCTCGTCCCGATCGGATGAATCATGGCCCGGCAACTTGGGCGGGGGAGCTTCAGGGACGCCGGGCCATGTGGCACATTGGATGCCATTGCCTGGCGCAGTCGGGTGTCCACGCTTCGGCGCGTCGGTAACGGTCTTGCCGAGACTTTGTTCCTCACCCGACAAAATATCTGCAGGAAATCATCATGACGCGTTGCGAGATTACCGATATCAACGAGGAAGGGATTGAATGAGATCGGCGATGCCGAACCAGATGATCTGGATTCCGATGCAAAGCACAATAAAGGCCGACAGGCGCACCAGTACGCTCGTACCGTTCTTTCCCAGCACTCTTTTCAGTTCGTCGGCATAACGATAGGCGAGATAGACCGTTGCGCAGATCGCCAGAAGCGCGACGATGACGGCGATATCATGGATGGCGGCCCCGTCGAAATCCGTCAGGAGGTCGGGCCGTTGGCTGCCGATGGTGATGGCCGTGGTGATTGTCCCCGGCCCGAAGGTAAGCGGCATCGTCAGGGGATAGAAAGCCAAGTCGAGAGCTCCCTCCTCGGACCTGGCGCGCCCGGGATCCGCCTCCGCCGGAGCGTCGGTGCTGTTAAGCATTTTCCAGCCCATCACAGCGATCACCAAGCCGCCGGCGACGCGAACGGCCGGAAGGCTGATGCCGAAAAACCCCAGGATGTACGATCCGCTGAAAAGCGAGCAGGCGAGCAGCAGGAAGCCGCCGACGGCGATACGCCATGCCAGCTTATGGCGCATCAGCTGCGAGCAATTGTTCGTCACGTTCAGAAAGATCAGCGCTCCCCCAAGCGGATTGACGATAGGAAACAGCGCCGCGTAGGTCAAAAAGAAGGCATCGATGACGTTGTTCAAAGCACCTACTCCCCGCCGTCCTTTCAACCTGATCGTAATGACTGGTTGAAGACTTAGGAGCATGATCCTAAAAAGTTGCCGAATTATGCAGTAGCGCCTTGGCTTCAGCTCCAGAGAAGACCTTACTCGCAGCGAAACCGTCGATATTCCGCTTGAACTCGACACCGACAAGCAGATCCCGCCTTGCCGCGATTACCAACACGACGGCGCGAACCGATGCCCCAATTTTGCCGCTCTGCCAATGCACCCAAGACAGGCGCAACGGAGACAGCGGAATCGTGAAAGCGGCCATGCCTTTGGAGAGGGTCCAGTCCCTTCGAAAACTCGTCCTCGCGGTTCTGTTGGTGGGGATACTTGCGTTATGCCTGGTCTCCGGGTCCCGGTGGCCAGATGATGGACCGGTGGAACTCACCATCGAAGCGATAAGCTTCGTGCTTTTGGCGATCTGTATCCTCGGGCGGACCTGGTGCAGTCTCTACATCTCTGGTCGCAAAATTCGTGATCTCGTCGATTACGGTCCGTATTCGATCACACGCAATCCGCTCTATTTCTTTACATTTCTGGGTGCGGTCGGCGTGGGACTGCAGATGGACAGCGTATTGTTCGGCCTCACCGTAGGGATACTGACTTTTGTCGTTTTCTCGGTTGTGGTGCGCCATGAGGAGGCGGCTTTGACTGTCGCCCATGGCTCGAGCTATACCGATTACAGGGCGAGGGTGCCAAGGTTCATGCCCCGACTTCGGCAGTGGACTTCGGTCAGCAGGCTCGAGGTGCAGCCGCATCTCGTGGTTCGCACCTTCTTCGATTCCCTTCTGTTCCTGCTGGCCGGCCCTGTCGTTCAGGCCATCATCGCCATCCGGAAATCAGCCGATCTCCCGGTACTTGTGCTGCTGCCCTGATCGCTGGAGGCGGAGCTGTGGCTCCGTTCAGATGCGCTCCTTCTTCGGCAGATGGCTTTGGAATTTAGCGGGATCGATGTCATCCCAACTGCCGTTCAGCGCCATGTAGACCTCTTCCGGATCAAAGCCCATATCGCGTATGATATGCGGTCCAAGGCGGGAGAGCGCGACAAGTTCCCGGCGCTCCTCACGGTGGCGGCGCATGGCGCGCCATCCCATAAGCAGAGTGCCCAAGACGTCGTAACGGACGCGCTTTTCGCGCAATCTGGCAGTTAATTCTATTGCAGTCATTTTCATGCTCCATCCGATCGCGACATTGGACCGGTTCAAGCTGTGAGGGTTATCGTCATTGAACCGGTTCAATTATATATCGTTGCCTGCGATCGTCAAGTAAAATTTGAACCGGTTCAAGATTGATGCTATATCAAGTGTTTAGGCAATGAGACCAAGGTTGGCATGGCGAAAATCAATTTCGGAAAGGCGCCGACGCTGCACGATCTGGCCCAGGCGGCGGGCGTGTCCAAGGGGACGGCGTCCAATGTCTTCAACCGGCCGGAGATCGTGCGGGAGGAGGTGCGCGAGCGCGTTCTCGAACTCGCCAAGGCGATGGGCTACCGCGGACCCGACCCGAAGGGACGCCTGCTTAGCGCCGGCAAGGTGAATGCCATCGGCGTCGCGACGGTGCTCCCGCTCAGCTATTTCTTCGAGGATCCTTACGCGCGCGTGCTGATGTCGGGTATCACGGAAGCATGCGACGCCAGCGGTACCGGCATCTCGCTGGTCTCGGCGGCCAACGAGGAGGAGCTTGCATGGAACATGCAGAACGCGCTCGTCGATGGCTTCATCCTGTTTTGTCTCGAAGGGGCGGACAAATTGATCCAATCGTCGCGCGAACGGCAACTGCCTTTCGTCGCGCTGGATCTCGGAAGCGGCGATGAAACCATGTCGGCGGTGGGTATAGACAATTTGGCCGGCGCGCGCCTGGCCGCCCAACATCTCCTCGATCTGGGCCATCGTCGATTTGCCGTTCTCGGCATGCCTTTTGTCGAGCGTGGCTCTTCGGGGCGCGTGGGCATGGAGCAGGTGAATACCACCAGCTTTAATACCTCGCGCGATCGGGCGAAAGGCTATTTCCAGGCGCTCGAGGCGGCGGGAATAGATAGCGCGGAGGTGCCGATCTACGAGACCCGGATTGATCGGGAAACCGTCTATCCGGCGCTGGAGGAGATCTTTTCGTCACCGCTGCCGCCGTCGGCGCTTCTGGCGCAGTCGGACCGGATCGCGTTTATCGCGCTTGACTGGCTGAATAAGGAAGGGATCTCGGTTCCCGACGACGTTTCCATCGTCGGCTTCGACGGCGTGCCGGAAAGCGCTGCCTCGATCCCGCCGCTCACCACGATCCAGCAGCCGATTGCGGAGATCGGTCGCAGGGCGGTGAGGGCGATCCTTGACCACGCCGGCGAGGTCTGGCGCGAGAAGATCGATGTGGAACTGGTCGTTCGCAACTCGACCGCACCGCTAAAAGACCAATATCGCGCGGGATTGATCTGAGATTGCCGGCTCGGCTAGCCGAACATGAGCGAGCGGTGCGTTGCCGCCCCTGCCATGGCGCCATCGCCGACGGCGAGGGAAACCGACCCCGCTGCCCGGGCCGCGTCGCCACAGGCAAAGATTCGGGGGATGGTTGTTTCCTTCATGGCGTTGGTGGTGATGAAAGGTCCAAGCGGACCCTCTTCGAGCGCGCAGCCCAGTTGCTCGGCAAGCGGGCTCGTCGGCCGGGTGGCGGGGGCGGTGAAAAGACCGGCGAGCGAAATCACCCTGCCGCTGGCGAGCCGGATGTCGGCATGACCAGTAATCTCGGCGACCGGTTCGGACACCACGGTGACGCCGCGGGCGGAAAGCTGTGCAAGTTGCTCGTCGTCGGGCGTAAAGGTGTCATTGATGAAAAAGCTCGTCTTGCCCCAGTCAGGAAGCATCAGGGCCTGATGCATGGATATAGGACCAACGGCGAGAACGCCGATGCTCCCCTCATCGAGCTCATAGCCATGGCAATAAGGGCAGTGAAACACGCTCTTTCCCCAGCGCTCCTTCAGGCCGGGCACGTCGGGCAAGATATCCTCGACGCCAAGCGCCAGGATCAAATGCGTGCTTTCATAAGTCTGCCCGGCTTCCGTTTCGATGCGGAAACCGCCGCCCGCCTGAGCGGCGCCCAGAGCCTTGCCGTTGGTCCAGGTGACCGTGGGATAGGCGAGGAGTTGCTGCTTCGCTTCTTCTGCAATCTGGTCCGGCGCGTGGCCGTCACGGCCGAGGAAGCCATGCGAATGCTCGGCGAAGCGATTGCGGCGCTGGCCCGCGTCGATCATCATGATCCTGCAGCGCGCGCGGGCAAGCTGCAATGCCGCCGCCATTCCCGCATAGCTGCCACCGATGATGATTACGTCAAACTGCATTTTGTTGGCTCCGTATTTTCTCGTGGTGAGCGGCGAGGCGCCCGGTGAAATCCTCGGCGAGTTGCGCCAGGGTCAAGCGGCCGAACCGCTCCATCAAAAGCGTTTCCACCTCACGGAAGGTATCGTCCAGCGCCGCGTTGACGGCCTGTTCGACAAGGCATTCCGGCGCTGCGTTGCGATTTCCGATGGCGAACACGGCTGGCTCGCCCAGCGCTGCGTGGATGTCGCGCAGCGTCACCGCGTTGAGGTCGCAGGCGATTGTCCAGCCGCCATTGTGCCCCTTTTCGGAGCGGACCAGCCCTGCCTGGCGCAATCCGGCCATGGTGCGCCTGACGACGACGGGATTGGTATGCATGCAATGGGCAAGCGCTTCGGACGTCATGGGACCATCATTGGCGGCCATGTGCAGGAGTGCGTGGAGGACGGAGGAGAGGCGGCTGTCACGTTTCATGTAACTTTACGTATTACATGATGCAGCGAAATGCAAGAGACGTATCTTCTGCATCGAACAGGCACTCTTGCGTTTGCCCGGCCGATAGCAAGAATGGCGGAACGAGATTCATAAAGGGGAAATGGGATGCTCATCAAACGGGATTTTTATATCGACGGCAAATGGGTTCCTCCTCTGAAGGCTTGTGATTTCGACGTGATTAATCCAGCGACGGAGAAGCCGGTTGCCGTCATCTCGATGGGAACGCCTGGGGATATCGACCGGGCCGTGGCGGCAGCGAAGAAGGCGTTCGAGACCTATAGCCGGACATCCCTGGAGGAGCGGCTGGCGCTGTTGGAAAAACTGCTGGCGATTTATGAGCGGCGCTATGATGAAATGGCGCGGACCATCACGCTGGAACTCGGCGCGCCGATCACCATGAGTACCCAGCAGCAGGCCGATGTCGGCATCGGGCATCTTAAGGGTTTTATCGAGGCGCTGAAGAACTTGTCCACCCGCGAGAAGCTGCCGAACGGCGATATCGTCGTGCGCGAGCCGATCGGCGTGTGTGGGCTCATCACGCCGTGGAACTGGCCGATCAACCAGATCGCGCTGAAAGTGGTTCCGGCATTGGCGACGGGAAGCACCTGTGTGTTGAAGCCGAGCGAATTCACGCCGCTCAACGCAATGCTCTATGCGGAGATGATCGACGAGGCCGGGTTTCCCCGGGGGACTTTCAATCTGGTCAATGGCGATGGTTCGACCGTCGGCGCGGCTCTGTCGCGGCACAAGGACGTCGATATGATGTCGTTTACCGGCTCAACCCGCGCCGGTATTGCCGTCAGCAAGGACGCCGCCGATACGGTCAAGCGGGTGACGCTGGAGCTTGGTGGCAAATCGCCCAACATCGTCTTCGATGATGCCGATCTGGAGGACCGGGTGGCAAGCAGCGTGCTCGAATGCTTCAACAATAGCGGTCAGTCCTGCGATGCGCCGACGCGTATGCTCGTGCAGCGCCCGGTCTATGACAAGGTGGTCAAGATCGTCGAGGAGGCGGGCAGCAGGGCGCGGGTCGGCAATCCGGAAGAGGAGGGCGACCATATCGGCCCGCTCGTCAGCCATATCCAGTTCGACCGGGTGCAGAAATTGATCGAGGCGGGGATAGAAGACGGTGCTCGCGTCCTTGTCGGCGGCCCGGGCAAGCCTGAAGGCTTCGAAACAGGCTATTTCGTTCGCCCGACGGTTTTCGCCGACGTCCGCAACGACATGCGTATCGCCAGGGAGGAGGTCTTCGGCCCGGTCCTGGCGTTGATCCCGTTCGATACGGAGGAGGAGGCGATCGCCATTGCCAATGACACGCCTTACGGGCTCGCAGCCTATGTCCAGACGGGCGACACCGAACGCGCCGAAAGAGTGGCGTTAAGGCTGAAGGCGGGCATGGTGCATATCAATGGCGGCCCGCATCGTTATGGCAGCCCGTTCGGCGGTTACAAGCAGTCGGGCAATGGCCGCGAGGGTGGGAAATTCGGGCTTGAGGATTTCCTTGAGGTCAAGACCGTTCACCGGCCGTGACGGATTATTGGCCGATGGTCATCAACCGATCAGTTCCTCATCGATTTCAATGAGATATGGCTTGCCGCTCGCCCTTGCCTGCAAGAGGGTGGCGGGAAGATCGTCGAGATGCGCAAGACGTTGCGCCTGGATGCCGTAGGCCTCGGCGATCTTGAGGTAATCCGGCGGCGTCGGGCGCACGCCGACGGGAACGATGGCGACGTCGCGCATGGCGCGCTCGATCTCCTGATAGCCGCGATTGTTCCAGACGATGAAGATGACCGGCGCATTTTCATCAACGGCCGCGCCGAGTTCTCCGAGCACGAACTGGAAGCCGCCGTCTCCGACGATGCAGATGGTCGATGTCTGCGGTTGGCCGAGAGCGGCGCCGATGGCTGCGGGCGGGCCGAAGCCCAGTGCGCCGAAGCCGGTGGCGGCGTTGAACCAGCCGCCGGCGCGGTCATGATCGTAATAGAGATTGCCGGAATAAATCGCCTGGGTGGAATCGCCGATAATGAGTGAATTGGGCAGCGTATCGCGCAAAATATCGAGGAAATGCACATGGCTTTGGATCCTCGGTCCAATTTCCGCCCATGCGGCATCCCGGGTTGCCTGGGCACGCCTCGCGCCCGAGCCGGCGTTGCGCCGCTCGGGGAGACGCGCGGCGAGTGCCGTCACGGCCTCATTCGCGGATGCCTGGATCGGCATGAAGGCGGCATGGCGGCCGAGTTGATCCGCGTCGATATCGATACGGACGAGGCGCTGCAATTTGGGAAAGCCGCTATCGCCGTACATATCGTAATCGGTCGGTCCCATCTCGGTGCCGATGGCGATCACGAGATCACTGTCCGACAACAGTTTCCTGGCAGATTTCAGGCTAGGGCTGGCCGGAACGAGCAGCGGGTGTGCGTGCAGGATGCCGCGCGCGTTGGTCGTTGCCACGACAGGCGCGTCGAGCTTCTCCGCGAGATCCTTCAGGCTCTCCGTCGCATTATTCTTTGCGCCGCCGCCGATCAGTATGACCGGGCGCTCGGCCGTAAGACAGAGTTCGGTCAGTTCCGCCAGCGTTTCCGGTGATACCTGGGGAAATTGCGCGCTATCCGGCAATCGGCGTGCATCCGCCAGAGGCTCCGCCATGACATCGAGCGGGATTTCGATATGGACAGGCCCCGACCTGCGGGACGAGAAGAGGGCGAATGCCTGCGCCAGGACACCCGGCAGTTCATCGGGATTCTCGATCCGGTGCGAAAACATCGCGACAGTCCGCATCATAGCGCGCTGGTCGGGCAGTTCATGCAAAAAGCCCATGCCCTTGCCGAGCGTGTGGCGCTCATTGACGCCCGAGATGATCAGCATCGGAATGGAATCGGCGCGGGCCTGGCCCATGGCGGTGATGGTATTTGTAATACCAGGTCCGGTAATGACGAAGGCCACGCCCGGCTTGCCCGTGGCGCGGGCATAGCCATCGGCCATGAAGCCCGCGCCCTGTTCGTGGCGCGGGGTTATGTGGCGGATCTTCGAGGCGGCGAGACCGCGATAGAGCTCGATCGTGTGGACGCCGGGGATGCCGAAAACAGTGTCGACATCATAGGTCTCGAGCAGATGAACGAGGGCCTCGCCTGTCGTGGTCATCCGTATTTCCGTGGCTGGAGGCGGGATGCGAGACGCACGATGCCGGCGCAGGCCGCATCGATCTTGTCGTCGGCGACGCTGAGGCTGAGCCTGAGATAGCCGGACAGGTTCTTTCCGAAGGATTCGCCCGGCATGACCGCCACGTGCTCTTCCTCCAGGAGACGCATGGCGAATTCATTGCCGCTCAGGCCTGTCGCGCGAATATCGGCAAGAATGAACATGCCCGCCTGCGGCACCTTGCTGAGGATGCCCGCGATGCCGTCGAGCCGTTCGGAAATGCGCTCTGCGCGGCGCAGATAGTTCTCGCGCATGGTGGCCGCCGCCGCTGAGGGACGGCCAAGCGCATAGGCTGTCATATCGGCGATGAAAGGCTGCACGCCGAACAGCATGGATTCCGAGAGCGGCAGCAGACGCTGGGTAAACTCCTTCGGCCCGACGCACCAACCGCTCCGGAAGCCCGGCGCGGCATGGGATTTGGAGATCGAGGACACGGCGATGGTACGGTCGGCCAATTCAGGGAGATCGAGCGGCGACGTGAACGTGCCGCCGAAGATCAAGAGTTCGTACACCTCGTCGGAAACGATCCAGAGATCGTGCTTCCGGCAGACTTCGCCGATATCCGCCAGTTCTTCCTTGCTGAGCACGGCGCCGGTCGGATTGTGCGGCGTGTTGAGAAGCAGCACTTTCGCTTTCGGCGTGATGATCTTTTCCAGATCGGCGGCCTGCATGCGGAAGCCCTTTTCCGGATGCAGCGGCACGGAAACACGGGTGGCTCCCGTGGCGCGGATAACGCCGTCATAGGTGGCGTAGAGCGGATCTCCGGTGATGATTTCATCGCCGTCTTCGGCAAGCCCGAGCATGACCATGGACAATGCCGTCTGCGTTCCGGGAAAGCACATGATGTTGTCGGCGGTGATCGGCCTGCCGGTCCGCTCGCTGTATTTGGCGGCAAGGGCGGCGAGAACGCCGGGCTCGCCGCGCCCATTCGAATAGCCGGTCCGCCCGGTACGCATCGCCTTGTCGGCGACATCGATCATGTCGGAGGGCGTGGGGATATCGGGTTCGCCGATCGTCAGCTCGATGATTTCGGCCCCAGCCCGCCGCATCTCGCGCGCACGCAGGTGGACGGCCCATTTATCTGATCCCAACCCGGCCAGGCGGTCGGTAACGGATGCATAGCGCATTATGCTGCGCCTCCTTCTGATTGCAGAGAAATTCCCAGAACCGCCTCGATAGCCGAAACGCCCGTTTCCGCCAACTCACCTTTGGCGAACTCATCGGCCGCGAGGCAGCCTTCCAGCCATAGACCATCGATGATCGCATTGATCGCGATGGCATGGCGGCGGGTGTGGTGCGGTTCAGCAGGCCTGCCGGCGGCGAGCAATGCCTGGCGAATGAGGATCTCGAGTTCGTCGCGAAAGCCGAGATAGCCCTCGCGATGCACAGTAGCCATGGCCGGGTCGGCATGGACGAGCGCGATGAAACCTGCCCAAAGCGAGAGGTTGCGTGGGTCCATGATGGGCGCGCCGAGATTGGCGGTCACGAACGCGGAAAGCCGCGCACGCGCATCGTCGGGTGCGTTTTCCAGGGCCGCGCTTGCCTGAACCGTCATGCGGTCCATGACGGTCCGGTAGGCAGCGCCGATCAGATCATCCTTGGTGGGAAAATAATAGCGGATCAGACCGGGGGTTACGTCGGCGCGCAGGGCGATCTCGCGCACGGTCGCACCCACGAGCCCTCGTTCGGCAACGCATTCCAGCGTCGCCGCGATCAGGTCCTCGCGCCGCTTGTCCTCGCCCTCGCGGCGGAAGCTCTTGCGCGTGGCGATCTGTTCCGTCATTGCCGCCAGACCGGCCGCGTCAGGCAGGTCGGGCCGCCCTCGCAGGCTATGCACAACGCATCCGCCTCAAAAGTCGAGACCTTGCATCCCGCGGCCTCCATGGCGGCCTTCGTTCCCTCGAAACCGGCAACGGCAATGATTTCATAGGGGCTGGTGGGCAGTACATTCAAATTGAGCCCGTTGCTGGCGGCGAATTCGTCTTCCGGCGCCGCAACCAGGCGAATGCCCCGTTCCTTCAACAATTGATAGAAGGCGGCGGGGAGGAGGGGCATGTGGACCAGCGCCAGCTTTTCCGCCAGGGGGGAAATAATCGACATGAGATGCAGGCAGGCGTCTTCGCCATGCCAGAGCGGCAGGTCGAAACCAAGGACCGTGACGCCGAGCGGCTCCAGGATCGCAGCCAGTTGTTCGATTCCGGTCTGGTTGGTGCGCACGCCGCGCCCCACCGCCAGGGTCTTGTCATCTACCCAGACGCAATCGCCGCCTTCGACCGTTCCCGGCGCTTCGATGCGGCCGAGGATTGGAACATCCATCTGTCTGTAGGTTTCGTGATGCAGTTCAGGCTCCTCCTCGCGCAAGCGCTTGCCCATGCGCAGGAGGATCGCTCCCTTATTGGTGACCAGGGACGGATCATGGGTGAATATCGAATCGGCGAGACCATCATTCCCGTCGCGAATCCAGGTGATCTCCGCACCGGAGCGCGCAACGAGATCGGCAAAGACGCTATGTTGCTGCGACGCTTTCTGCGGATTGAACTGGGGGCCATAGTGCCAGATATCGGGCTCCGCCCCCGCCATGACGCGGTCCGGCAGGCGCATGATGACGCGTTTGAGGGGGAGGGCCATCGATTGTGAACCGAATGCGGTCATGCTTTTGCGCTCGCTTGAAAAATTTACACTGGGAGTATTTATACGCTTGCATAATTACAGCGCAAGTGGTGTGATGAGCCTAATTTGGGCAGTTCAGACCCATGGTGAGAAAAGAGGCGGATCGAGTGATTTGATGAGCAATCGTGCGGAACCACGATATATGGATGGCATGGAATGACTGCGCCTTTGGCCACAGCCGTTTCGGCGGATCCTCTCCATCCGGTGACGAGCGAGCAGGCCGAAGCCATCCATGTCCGGGACCTGCACAAATGTTTCGGCGAGCTCGAAGTTCTCAAGGGTGTTTCGCTGACCGCGCGAGACGGTGATGTGGTTGCGCTGATCGGCGGCAGCGGGTCGGGGAAGTCCACCTTTCTCAGATGCATCAATTTCCTAGAAAATCCGACCAGTGGCGTCATCCGCATCAATGGCGAGGATGTGCGGATGATCAGCGATGGCCATGGCGGGCAATATCCGGCCGACCGTCGCCAGATCGAGCGCATCCGCAGCCGCCTTGGCATGGTCTTCCAGAATTTCAATCTCTGGCAGCATATGACGCTGATCCAGAACGTCATCGAAGTGCCCATTCATGTTCTCGGCGTAAAGCGCGACGAGGCGATCGCGATTGGCGAGCAACTGCTTGAGCGGGTTGGGCTTTCCGAAAAACGCGATGTCTATCCTGCCTATCTCTCCGGCGGCCAGCAGCAGCGGGGCGCCATCGCGCGGGCGCTCGCCATCCAGCCGCGTGTCATGCTGTTCGATGAACCGACGTCGGCGCTCGATCCGGAACTCGTGGGCGAGGTTCTGAAGGTGATCGCCGATCTCGCGAAAGAGGGGCGCACGATGCTGCTCGTCACCCACGAGATGAAGTTCGCCCGCGAAGTGGCGAGCCATGTGATGTATCTGCACAACGGCGTCGTCGAGGAAGAGGGGCGGCCGGAAACAGTGTTCGGATCGCCGAAATCCGAACGTTTGAAGCAGTTTATTCGCAGTGTTTCTTGAAAAAACGGGGAGAAAATCCCGGGGAACGAAGGAAAAATGGAGATGAAAATGAAGGCTTTTCTGAAAACGGCCGTAACCGCCGTTACGCTGATCATGGCTGGAATGGGAACCGCAAGCGCCGAAACGATCAAGGTCGGTATCGCCGCCGAACCCTATCCGCCATTCGCCTCGCCGGATGCATCGGGCAAATGGAATGGCTGGGAAGTCGAGATCGCCATGGCGATCTGCGAACAGGCGAAGCTCGATTGCGTTATCACGCCGGTTGCCTGGGACGGCATCATTCCGGCGCTCACGACCAAGAAGATCGACATCATCACGGCCTCCATGTCGATAACCGACGAACGCAAGAAGACGATCGATTTTTCCGACAAGTATTACAACACGCCGACGGTCATCCTCGGCTCCAAGGACGTGAAGATGGATGCGACGCCGGAGGGCATGAAGGGCAAGGTGCTCGGCGTGCAGGTTTCGACGATTCATCAGGTCTATGCCAAGAAGCATTTCGCGGACACGGCCGCCGAAATCAAGGAATACCAGACCCAGGACGAGGCTAATCAGGATCTGGCTGCCGGGCGCATCGATGCGACGCAGGCGGATTCGCTGGCGCTGGAAACCTTCGCTGCGACCGATGCGGGGAAATGTTGCGAGATCAAGGGCACGGTGGCCGATGATATCGAAGTCCTCGGACCAGGCGTCGGCGTGGGCATGCGCAAGGGAGAAGACCAGTTAAGGGAAAAGATCAACGCCGCCATCAAGGACATCCGTGCAAACGGAAAATATGACGAGATATCGAAGAAGTATTTCACCTTCGATATCTATGGCGGCTGAGATGAGCCGGAGGAGCGACACGCTTCCTCCGGCATTTCATCATCTGGCGTCCATTCATAACCCGTAAAGCGAGAACGGCTTGGCCGACGCATCGATTTTTCCCGCCGCCATCTCCGGTATGTTCGAGCTTCTTTCGCCGGTACCGCCGGGCTGGGGCGGCAATCTGCTGCGTGGGCTGGCGAATTCGCTGCAGATCGCATTTGGCGCGTTCGGTCTTGGGCTGCTGATCGGCACATTGGGCGCGTATGGCAAGCTCTATGGCGGGCCGGTCATTCGCGATATCCTGGCGATCTACACCACCATCGTGCGCGCTGTTCCCGAACTCGTGCTGATCCTGCTGCTCTATTATGCGGGGACCGACCTGATCAATCGCGTTCTGGAGGCCATGGGCTATGCGCCCGTCAATATCAGCGGTCTGGTGGCGGGTATCGTCGTGCTCGGCTTCGTGCAGGGCGCCTACGGAACCGAAGTGTTGCGCGGCGCGATAAAGGCGATCCCGCAGGGCGAAATCGAGGCTGCGCGCGCCTATGGCATGTCACCCGGCGTGATGATGCGGCGCATCATCCTGCCCGCCATGCTGCCCCATGCATTGCCGGGGCTCGCCAATCTCTGGCTGATCGCGACCAAGGACACGGCCTTGCTCGCCGTTGTCGGCTTCAGCGAATTGACGCTTGAAACCCGGCAGGCGGCGGGCGCGACCAAGGCCTATTTCCTGTTCTACATGGCGGCTGGAGTACTCTATCTGCTGGTCACTCTCTCTTCCAATGCGATCATCGGCAGGGTGGAAATATGGGCGCGCCGCGGCATGCCGTCGATCAGGGAGGCCTGAGGGAGATATGAGGATGACCGAGACGGCGGTTCAAACCTTTCGCATCGCGCCCAAGCAGAATGGAGACACGGAGGCTCGCCGTCTCGCGCCACATCGCATCGTGCTGGCGCTGATCGGGCTCGGGCTGGTTGCCGCCTCGATCTTCTTTCTCAGATGGGACTGGCTGCCCAACTATTACGGCCTGATCGCGCAGGGCCTGTGGCGCACGATCTGGATCCTCGCGGTGACGTGCGTCCTCGGTTTCCTGCTGGCGGTGCCGCTCGGACTGGCGCAGGCGGCGGGGCCTGCCATTGTCGCAGTGCCGGCGCGCGCCTTTTGCACAATCATTCGTGGCACGCCGCTGCTGTTGCAGCTCTGGCTGCTCTATTACGGGCTCGGCTCGCTGTTCCCGCAATATCCCTGGATACGCGAATCGGAACTGTGGCCCTATCTGCGCCAAGCCTGGCCTTATGCAGTGCTGGCCCTGACGCTGTCCTATGCCGGGTACGAGGGTGAGGTGATGCGTGGGGCGTTTGCCGGCGTGCCGAAAGGGCAATTGGAGGCGGCACGTGCCTTCGGCATGCGGCGCTTTACGATTTTGCGGCGGATATGGCTGCCGCAGGCGATCCATCGGGCCTTGCCGACACTGGCGGGCGAGGCGGTGCTGCAATTGAAGGCGACGCCGCTTGTCGCGACGATCACCGTGATCGATCTCTACGCGGTGGCGTCACGCGTGCGGCAGGATATGTTCATCACCTATGAGCCACTGCTGCTGCTCGCCGCCTTCTATCTCGTCATCACCGGCGTCATTGTTTTCCTGTTCCGCCGGCTGGAGAGGTTGATCCCGTCGAAGCTGGGGTGAAGATCAGAGCGGTTCATTTTTAAATAGAAACGCTGGCGGGACAGCGCCCCCCTCTGCCCTGCCGGACATCTCCCCCGCAAGGGGGGAGATTGGCTGTTCTCATGACGGTTCACTATTCTGCGACGCTGGCGATTGGCTGGACAGCCGTGAAGGCCAATCTCCCCCCTTGCGGGGGAGATGCCCGGCAGGGCAGAGGGGGGCGCCTCGCGATTCCATCAAAACCGTTCTAGAAAACAGGCCAGCCGTTCAGCCCAAGCGCCTGAACCGCCTCGCAAATGCGGCGGAAGCTTGCGCCTGCACGTTCGACGCTGTGGCGTGCGCGGAGATAGCCATGGACGAGGCCCTGCTCGTTTCTCCACAAGGCTTTGCCGCCCGCGGCGACGATCCGGTCGCAATAGTGCCGCCCGTCATCGGAAAGCGGGTCGCATTCGGCGGATATGACGATGGTGGCGGGGAGGTTGGAAAAATCAGGATCGGAAAGCGGCGCGAAGCGGGGATCGTTCGACCAGTCACGGCCGCCGCTCCTGATTTGCGCATAATATTGCACATCGCCGGTCGTGAGCATGGGCGCTTGCCCATGCGCGAGGTAGGAGCCCTCATCCATCCTGCCGCCCAATCCCGGATAGATCAGAACCTGACCGACGGGCGCGCGTTCGCCGCAGCGTGTATGATGCGTGACGGAAGCGGCAAGATTGCCGCCGGCGCTATCGCCGCTGAGCACGATCGGTAGATGCGACGCCGCAGCGATATGGTGGAAGACAGCAAGGCAATCCTCGAATGAAGCGGGATGCGGATGCTCCGGGGCGAGCCGGTAATCGACAGAGATAATGCGAAAGCCGGTCGCCTCGCACAGTTCGGCGCAGACATCGTCATGGCTGTGGAGCCCGCCGACGACAAAACCGCCGCCATGGAAATAGAGGCAAATGGCATCCGGCTCGATGGCTTTCTTGACATAGACCCTGATCGGAATGCGATGCATGCGGGCTTCGATAACGTATCGACGGAGACGATGCTGGCGGGCTTGCCTGCGTGAAACGCCTGGGCCATGCGGTCATAGATTTCGCGCTGCTGCTCAACCGTGAGGTTCACCGTGTCAGGTGGATAGAAACTGTGGGTGCGCTCGATAAACGCCCATGTTTCCCCGTCGATCAAACTGACATAGTCGGTGCTCATCTACCTTTCCACACGGGATCGCGCTTCTCAGCGAAGGCCTTGAAGCCTTCCTGACCGTCTTCGGATGCATAGAGAATATCGACGGTGCGGAATTTGCGCTTGGTGATCATGTTCATGGCCTGCTGGAAATTCATGTTCTCCGCTTCCCGCGCGACCTCCTTGATGGCGGCGAATACCAGTGGCGGGCCGCTTTCGAGCAGGCGGGCGATCTCCCAGACGCGGTCCATGAGCCTGTCCTTCGGCAGGATTTCGTTGACGAGACCCCAGCGATGCGCCTCGGCGGCATCCATCCAGCGGCCCGTAAAAAGCAGGTCCATGGCGACATGATAGGGGATGCGCTTCGGCAGCTTGACCGTCGCGGCATCGGCCAGCGTTCCCGCGCGGATTTCCGGCAGGGCGAAGGTGGAATGATCGGAGGCGTAAATCAGGTCGCAGGAAAGCGCCAGTTCGAACCCGCCGCCGACGGCCATGCCATTGACAGCGGCGATGACCGGCTTGTTGAGGTCGCGCAGCTCCTGCAATCCGCCGAAGCCGCCCACGCCGTAATCGCCATCGACCGCATCGCCGCCTGCCGCGGCCTTCAAGTCCCATCCGGCGCAGAAGAACTTGTCGCCCGCCGTCTGAACGATGGCGACGCGCAGATCGGGATCGTCGCGGAATGCCTGGAAGGTTTCGCCCATCAGCCGGCTGGTCTTCAGGTCGATGGCATTGGCCTTCGGCCGGTCCAGCGTGACTTCGAGAATACCGCCTTCGCGGCGCGTCCTGATCACGTCGCTCATTTCAGCTCTCCTTTGGTGACGAGCAGGGCATCGGCAATCCATGCGCCTTTTCCCTCGCCGCAGACAAGTAGCGGGTTGATATCGAGTTCCGAAATCCGCCCGGCATGCGCCACGGCGAAGGCGGCGATCGCATGAATGGCGTCCAGTGCTGCCTCCAGGTCCGCCTTCGGCCTGCCGCGATAGCCGTCGAGCAGGGGGAACATCCGGAGGGAACGCAACGCGGCCTCGATGTCGTCACGGCTCGAAGGCAGGAGGACGGTTACGGTATCCTGCAACAGTTCCACGAGAACGCCGCCTGTCCCGAGTGTCATGACGGGTCCGAATTGCGGGTCGTCGACGATGCCGACCAGCAATTCGCAAACCGTTCCGGTGACCATCCGTTCGACATAGAGGCCGGAACCGAGATGCACGAGTTCGCCGGCTGCCGACCGGATCGCTCCAGCATCGTCCAGACCGAGTCGCACGGCATTCATCTCGGATTTATGGGCGACGCCCAACGCTTTCAGCGCGACGGGATAGCCGAGGCTTTCGGCGGCGGCCACGGCCTCATCGGCATTCACGCAGCTTCTGCCTGCCGGGACCGGCAAGCCATGGCGGCGAAGAAGGGATTTCGCCTGCGCTTCGTCCACCGTTTGCTGATCTGCATCAATCTTTGCCATTGGGCAGGCAACAGGCGGGGCAAGCGGCTTTTTCCACGCCTCGCCGATGAAGGCTGCGGCTTGCGCGGCGTCGAAGGCCTCGGTGATGCCGCAGAGGGGGGCGATGCCGCGCGCCATCAGATCCGCCATATAATCCTCGGGAATATTCTCCGACAGCGAGGCGATCATGGCGCCTTTGGCCCTGTTAGCCTTCAGCGCGGCTTCGAAGCCACGCACCGTCGCCCACCAGTCGACATCCGAACAACGATCCCTGCGCGGGAAATCGATGACGAGGCAGTTGAGCGAAAAGCCGCCGGAAACCATGGCGGTGAATGTCCGCGTCAGCGCCGGCTCATCGTTCCAGATGAAGGTGTGATAGTCGAGCGGGTTGGCAACGGCGACCAGCGGCCCGAGCGTCGATTTGACATGGGCGCGATGTTCTGGCGTCAGCGGCGGGAATTCGACGGTCCTGCCTTCAGCGGCATCGGCCATGACGGACGCCTCGCCGCCGGAACAGCTCATCGATGAGAGCGTATTGCCGTCGAGAGGTCCATGCACATGAAGGAGCTTCAGCGTTTCAAGGAAGGATGAAATCGAATTGACGCGGGCGATGCCAAGCCTTTTCAGGAAGGCGTCGGATGCGGCGTCCGATCCTGCCAGCGAGGCTGTGTGCGAGACGGTTGCCGCTTGCGCCTGGGCTGAGCGGCCAACCTTCATGGCGACGATGGGTTTTTGCAGCTCGCGGGCGCGTTTCGCCAGCGCCTCGAAACTGGATGCCGACTGGAAGGCTTCGATATGGAGGCCTAGCGCCGTCACGCGTTCATCCTCGATCAGCGCGATGGCCATGTCGGGCAGGCCGGTCTGCGCCTGGTTGCCCGCCGTCATGATATGGGCGATCGGCAGGCCGCGCGTCTGCATCGTCATGTTGATGGCGATGTTGGAGGATTGGGTGATGATGGCGACGCCCTTCTCGTCAGGTGAAAGCCGCCGCCCGCCATGCTGGTCAGGCCAGAGCAGCGCGCCGTCGCAATAGTTGATGAGGCCGTAGCAGTTCGGCCCGATGATCGGCATGTCGCCTGCGGCTTCGACAAGCTCGTCCTGCAGCCTCGCGCCGTCCGCATCGTCCGCGCCGGCTTCCAGAAAGCCCGAGGCATAGCAGACGGCGACGCCCGCGCCTACTTCGCGCAGTTCGCGCACGATATCGAGAGTGAGGAAGCGGTTGACGCCGACGAAGGCGGCGTCAGGGCTGCCGGGCAGGTCGGCGACGGAGCGATAGGCCCTGAGGCCCAACACCTCGTCATGCCGGGGATGCACAGGCCAGATTTCACCTGAAAACCCCATTTTCTGCGATTGCTTTATGACTTCGGCGGCTTGCAGGCCGCCAAAGACGGCGATGGATTTCGGGCGAAGCAGACGGTCAAGCTTATGGGCCATCATGCACCGTGAGAGCGCAGCAGGGCGCGGGAGATGATGTGACGCTGGATCTCGGATGTACCTTCCCAGATGCGTTCGACGCGGGCGTCGCGCCAGATGCGCTCGAGCGGCAGATCGTCCATCAAGCCCATGCCGCCATGGATCTGGATCGCCTCATCGGCGACGAAGGCGAGAACTTCCGTTGCCTTGAGCTTGGCCATGGCCATGTCGGCATCCGTCACTGTACCCTGGTCGAATTTCCAGCCTGCCTCGAATGTCAGGAGGTCGGCGGCTTTCAACTCGGTTGCCATATCGGCGAGCTTGAAGGACACGCCCTGGAACTTGCCGATCTTTTGGCCGAACTGTTCGCGTTGCGCGGCATATTCGATGGCATGGGAAAGCGCGCGTTCGGCGCGGCCAAGGCAGGTGGCGGCCACCTGCAGGCGCGTCGCGCCGAGCCAGCTATTGGCCACCTCGAAGCCTTTATGCACCTCTCCGAGAATGGCGTCATGGGGCAAGCGGCAATCGTCGAACTCGATAATGGCGTTGGAATAGCCGCGATGCGAGACGTTGCGATAGCCTTCGCGGATCGTCATCCCGGGATGACCCTTGTCTACGAAGAAGGCGGTGATCTTCTTCTTTTTGCCGCGCGGGGTGTCCTCCTCGCCGGAGGCCACGAAAAGAATGACGAAATCGGCCTCCATCGCATGGCTGATGAAGTGCTTGGTGCCGTTGACGATCCAGTCGCCGCCTTTTTCCACGGCGGTCGCCTTCATGCCGCGCAGGTCGGAACCCGCGCTGGGCTCGGTCATGGCGAGACAATCGGATTTCTCGCCGCGAATGCAGGGATAGAGGTATTTTTCCTTTTGGGCATCCGTGCCCGCGAGAAGGATGTTGGAAGGCCGCCCCACGCAGGTCCAGTGGAGCGCGTAATTGGCGTGGCCGAGCTCCTTTTCGTAAAGCAACCAGGTGACCGTATCGAGGCCTGCGCCGCCGACCGATTCAGGCATATTGGCGGCATAGAGGCCCGATTCAATGGCCTTTTGCTTGATCTCGTCCACAAGTTCCGGGCGCAGGACGCCGGTGCGCTCGACTTCCGCTTCATGCGGATAAAGCTCGTTTTCGACAAAAGCCCTGGTTGTCTCGACGATCAGCCTCTGCTCTTCGCTCAGACCGAAATCCATGGCGTCAGCCTTTCTTTTTCCTGGGCTTGCCGGCCTTGGCCTTTTCCGCCGTCTTCGAAATCGCAGGCTTCTGCGCCAATTTCGATAGGCGTTTGGTGTAGTCCTTGTAGAGCGTCCCGGCGCCCCAGCCCTTGCCCTTGTTCTGGCGTGACAGGGCTTCCATGATGGCGACCAGATTGTCGTCCCGGATGCGTTCGAGCTCGCGGATGGAGAGGCCATGCGCCTGCTCGTCGGACTGGTCGGCGATCTTGTCTACCAGTTCGTCCGTCAGTTCCGGCACATCCATCAGCTTGGTCCACGGCCATGACAGGCAGGGGCCGAACTGTGCCATGAAGTGACGCATGCCCGCTTCGCCGCCGGCGACACGATAGACCTGGAACATGCCCATCTGCGCCCAGCGTATGCCGAAGGAATAGCGCATGATATCATCGAGTTCCTCGACCGTGGTGATGTCGTCCTTGATCAGCCACAACGCCTCGCGCCATACCGCTTCCAGAAGCCGGTCGCCGACGAAGGCCTCGATCTCCTTGCGGATCACCACCGGCTTCATGCCGATCGAGGCATAAAGCGCATGCGCTCGTTCGACGGCTTCGCTGGAGGTGAGCTTGCCGCCGACGATCTCGACGAGCGGCAGGAGATAGACCGGGTTATAGGGGTGACCGACGACCAAGCGCTCGGGATGCTGCATGGCGGTCTGCATCTGCGAGGGGAGGATGCCCGAGGTAGACGAGCCGACAATCGCATCGGCTGCCGCGTGCCGGTCGATTTCTGCCAGCACCTTGTGCTTGAGATCGAGCCGTTCCGGCACGCTTTCCTGAATGAAATCAGCGCCCGCGACCGCTTCGGCAATGGTTTTGGCGAAAGTGAGCTTTCCCTCGCGGGGCAGGCCGTCCGGCAGCATGGCCTTATAGGCGCGGCGGGCGTTTTTCATCACCTCGCTCACCTTGCGCTCCGCTTCCGGGTCAGGGTCGAAGATCGAGACGTCGATACCGTTGAGGAGGAGGCGGGCGACCCAGCCGGCACCGATGACACCGCCGCCGATGGCTGCGGCCTTGCGAATTTTCACCATGATGATCTCACATTGTCCTACCAGCGCTTCGTCAGTTTCATGCGGGCGCGGACCTCGTCCGGCCCCAGGATCTTCGCGCCCATGCCCTCGGCAATCCTGACGGCGCGTTCGACCAGCGGCCCGTTGGTGGCGAGAACGCCCTTGTCGAGCCAGAGATTGTCTTCGAGCCCGACGCGGATATTGCCGCCGGCCAGCACCGCCATCGCCGCATAGGGCATCTGGTTGCGGCCGATGGAGAAGGCCGAGAACGTCCAGTTGGCGGGCAGATTGCTGGTCAGCGCAAGGAGCGTGGTGATATCGTCCGGCGCTCCCCAGGGGATGCCCATGCAGAGCTGCACCATGACGGGATCGTCCAGCAGGCCCTGATCGTAAAGCCATTTGGCAAGGACGAGATGGCCGGTGTCGAAAATCTCGACTTCCGGGCGCACGCCCAATGCCTGGATCTGCGCCGCCATGGCTTTCAGCATGGCGGGCGTATTGGTCATGACATAGTCGCCCTCGCCGAAGTTCATCGTGCCGCAATCGAGCGTGCAGATTTCAGGCAAAAGCTTCGCCACATGCTCCAGACGCTCGGTCGCGCCCACCATGTCGGTGCCATCGGGGGATGGCGGCAGCGGCTTTTCGACATTGCCCAGCGTCAGGTCGCCGCCCATGCCGGCGGTGAGGTTCAGCACCATGTCGACGCCGGATGCCTTGATATGCTCCACGACTTCAGCATAGAGCGCCACGTCCCGCGCGCCTTTGCCGGTCTCAGGGTTGCGGACATGGATATGCGCGATGGCCGCACCGGCATTGGCGGCGGCGATGCACTCATCGGCGATCTGGCGCGGCGTCACCGGGACCTTGTCGGAACGGCCGGTCGTATCGCCCGCGCCGGTGACGGCGCAGGTAATGAACACCTCGCGATTGGGGGTCAATCCCATTGCTGTTCTCCCTTTATTTTGTTGTCCCGATCATGCCCGGATTGTCAGGCCATGATTTGCGATATACGAATTGCAATTGATGAATAGCGAAGCCTCGCCACTCTTTATGCCTGACGCAAAAGCGCTTGAGGTGACCGTGCTGGTCTTCTCCGGCGCGTCGCTGATGTGCGTCGCCTCGACGATCGATCCCATGCGCGCGGCCAACCGCGTTTCCGGCGGCACGCTGTTTAAATGGAGGATCGTTTCGCTCGACGGCAAACCTGCCATCACGACATGCGGCCTGCCGATTGCCGTATCCGGTTCATTCGACGCATCAGAAAAGGCGGATATGCTGCTGGTTGTCGGCGGTTTTGGAACGTCCGAAATTGCGCGCACGACTTTCACCGCCAATCTGCGCCGGGCCGTCCACAATTACCGGATGATCGGCGGCATCGAGGCTGGCTCCTGGCTGCTTGGCCGCGCCGGGCTTCTCTCGGGGCGGAAGGCAACGACCCATTGGGAGGACATGGAGGAATTCACCGCCGCATTTCCCGATACCGACGTGCGGCCCGACCGCTATGTCATCGACGGGCCGGTATTCACCAGCGGCGGCGCGTCACCGACCTTCGATCTGATGCTGCACCTGATCCGCTCGCGCGTCGGCATGTCCGTGGCCCTCGATGTGGCGAGCGTGTTCATCTATGACGAGGCTCATGCCTCCAGCGATGCGCAGCCGCTGGTCTCGCTCGGGCGGCTCGACGACGTGCACCCGAAACTGGCGGAGGCAATCCGGCTGATGGAACGCCATATCGATGCGCCGCTCACCGTCGGGGCCATTGCGAAACGCTGCGGGCTCAGTGCGCGCAGCCTCGAAAAGATATTCCTGAAAGCGGTCGGCGAGGGGCCGGGGCGCTATTATCTGCGCCTGCGGCTGAAAGTGGCGCGGCGGCTGGTCACCGATACGCGGTCGCCGCTCGCCGATATCGCGGCGAGGACGGGGTTTTCCTCCGCTGCCGCCTTCACCCGCACGTTCAGACATTTCGAGGGCAGGCCGCCCAGTGCGATCAGGGCCGCCCATCGCTAGTTCAACAAAAAATCCAACAAGGAGCACGGCATGCCAGAGGGTGAATTGTACCGTTCCGCACCGATCGCCATCGAGAAGGAATGGATCGACTATAATGGCCATCTGAATATGGCCTACTACAATGTCGTGTTCGATCGCGGCGGCGATGAGTTCCTGGCCGAGCTCGGCTTCGGCCCGTCCTATGCGGCCGAGCGCAAGCTGACCATCTACACGGCCGAAGTCCATATCTGCTATGTCAGGGAATTGCATCTGGACGACGCCGTGACTGTGACGAGCCAGCTCATCGATTTCGACGAAAAGCGCCTGCATACCTATAATGAGATCATCCACCGGGACGGCTGGGTGGCGGCGACCGCGGAAGTCCTGTCGCTGCATATCGACATGAGCGGACCGAAGGTCAGCCCGTTTCCGGCCGACATTCGGCCGAAGCTTGAATTCTACCGGGATGCCCATTCGAAGCTGCCGATGCCGACGCGGGTTGGGCGAGCGATCGGCATCAGGAAGAAGTAGTCCCAGCAAACTGCTCGACCAGCCAGCGCTCGAACTGCCGGATACGCGTCTCGTTGACGCGTTCCCTGCGGCAGATGAAGTACCATGCGCCGGGCTGGGGAATTTTCGCCTCGAAAGGCGCCATAAGCCGGCCGGCCCGAAGATCGTCTGCGACGAGAAAATCGGGCGCAACGGCGAGCCCCTGGCCGTCAAGAGCGGCCTGAAGGGCGGCCAGATAGGTATCGAATTTCAGCGTGATCGCCCGGTTCGTATCGCCAATGCCAGCGCCCTCCAGCCATGTGCTCCAGTCCTCGGGCGCGGTGTAGAGGGAAAGACGCGGCACCCTGGCGAGCGCCGCGGTGCCGGTTTCCCCATCCATGCGCGCCGCGACCGCCGGGCTGCATACGGGAAACATCTCCGCCTTGGTGATCAGCCGATAGTGCAGGTTCAGCCGCTCCGGGCGGGTGGTGTGGATGATGCCGATATCGGAACTGTCAATGTTGAGTTCCCAGTCGAACTGGCTGGTGCCGATGCGGATGGCGAGGCTCGGATTGATCCGCCGGAAATCAGGGAGTCGCGGGATCAGCCAGCGGATCGCGAAAGTCGGATAGGTCTCGAGTGCGAGATCGTCCGTCGTGCCGATCCGGTTGATCAGCGCCGTACCCCTGGCGATCTTTTCAAAGGCGTCGTGCATATAGGGATAATAGAGCGTGCCGGCATCCGTCAGCGACACGCCGCGCGGCAGGCGCTCGAACAGCTTGACGCCGAGGATGCTCTCCAGTTCCGCGATGCGGTGGCTGATGGCGGATTGGGTCACGCCCAGCTCGTCACCGGCGAGACGGAAGCTCAGGAGCCGGGCCGATGCCTCGAAGGCCCTCAGGGAGCCGAGCGGCGGTATGCGATGCCTCATGGCGGCAGGTTCCTGTTGAAACGCAGGGGTGAGGATAATTCATGTCTGCCTGAATAACCATCGCTTGAACGCGGCTCAATGCGGAATCATTCTAATCTCTGCCGCATGAGACGGCGGGGAACACTCCATCAGCAAGTCATGGGCCATCAGCAAGTCATGGGCCATCAGCAAGTCATGGGCCATCAGCAACAGATGGCCATTTGCAAGAGGCGAGAATGAGAGCGGAACAGACATTGGCCGACAACGCGCCCGCTCCGGACAGGATCGACCAGCTCATCGCTGCGCATCGTCCCGGCCACGGACTTGTCCGCGCCTTCTACACCGATCCCGATATTTATGCCCGCGACATGGAGCGGGTTTTCCGCCGCCATTGGCATTGCATCGGGCATGCGAGCATTATTCCCAATTCGGGCGATTTCGAATTGTTCAAGATCGACAGCGAGGCGATCATCGTTTCGCGTACCGAGGATGGATCGGTCCATGCCTTCCTCAATGTCTGCCGGCACCGGGGTGCGGAGGTCTGCACCAAGCCAAAGGGCAATGCCCGTTTCTTCGTCTGCCCCTACCATGCCTGGACCTATGCCAATGACGGCAGGCTGCATGCAGCGCGACTGATGCCGAAGGAATTCGACCGCAGCGCGCACGGGCTGAAAAAGCTGCATGTGCGGGTGGCGGAAGGGCTGATCTTCATCTGCTTTGCCGATGAGCCGCTGGATTTCTCCATCGTGGAGCAATCACTGCGCACCACCTGCGGCCAATATGGCTGGGGGGAAGCGAAGGTGGCGCATCGCGAGACCTATCCGGTCGATGCCAACTGGAAGCTCGCCGTTGAAAATTATGTCGAGTGCTACCATTGCGGGCCGGCGCATCCGGAATATTCGCAGACCCATGCACTGGAGCAACCGCTTGAAAAGATCGCCGAACTGAACGCCAGGATGGAGCAGCGAACCTGCGCGCTCGGTCTCGATATCGCCACGGGCGACCATTGGCAGAATTCGGCCGGGGGGCGCGAGGCGATCCATACGTTCCGCTATGCGCTTTATGACGGGGTTTCGAGCGGTAGCGAGGATGGGTCGCCGGTCGGGCCGCTGATGGGGCGCTTCCAGGCATTTGACGGCGGGGTGACCTCCATTCATCTCGGGGGCACCAGCTTCCTCGTCTGCTACCCCGATCACGGCATGATCTACCGCTTCATCCCGAAGAACGTCGAGACATGCGAGATGGAGCTCATCTGGCTGGTGCGCGGCGATGCGGAGGAGGGCCGGGATTACGATCTGGAAAAGCTGACCTGGCTCTGGAAGGTCACCACGGCGGAGGACAAGACCATCATCGAGCACACGGCCCGCGGGGTCCGCTCGCATTATTTCGTGCCGGGTCCGATCGCGCCAATGGAGCAGAATGAGCTGCGGTATATCCAGTGGTATCTCGATGAGATCTCGCGGTCCTGACCTGAATCTCAACGCATCCCAGGCGGGTCGGGTAGAGCAAAAAGAAGAACATGAGGGGACTGTGAATGTCTGAATTCCCAACGTCGGCGCGCGTCGTCATCATTGGCGGTGGAGCGGTCGGCGTTTCATCGCTCTACCACCTCGCCAAGGCCGGGTGGACGGATTGCGTTCTGCTTGAAAAGAACGAACTGACCTCGGGCTCCACATGGCACGCCGCCGGCAATGTGCCGACCTTTTCCGCCTCGTGGTCGGTCATGAACATGCAGCGTTATTCGGCGGAGCTTTACCGCAGGCTGGCGGATGAAGTCGATTATCCCATGAACTATCACGTCACCGGCTCGCTGCGGCTTGCCCATGGTAGGGAGCGGATGCGCGAGTTCGAGCGGGTCAAGGGGATGGGCCGCTACCAGGGGATGGACATCGATGTTCTCGGCGCGGACGATATCAAGGGATATTATCCGTTCCTCGCCACGCATGATCTTGCCGGTGCGCTCTACGATCCGAACGATGGCGATATCGATCCGGCGCAGTTGACGCAGGCGCTCGCCAAGGGCGCGCGCGACCTGGGCGCCAGGATCATCCGGTTCTGTCCCGTTACCGACGCGCGGCGCGAAAACGGGGAATGGGTGATCTCGACGCCGCAGGGCGAGATCCGCTGTGAATATGTGGTCAATGCCGGCGGATATCGCGCGCAGGAGATCGGCAGCCTGTTCGGGCGGCAGGTGCCCATGATGGTGATGAGCCATCAATATCTGCTTTTCGACGATATCCCCGAGATCGTCGCCTGGTCGCGGGAGAGGGGGCATAAGCTGCCGCTCCTGCGCGATGTGGATTCCTCCTATTATCTCCGGCAGGAAAAGAACGGCATGAATCTCGGCCCTTATGAGCGCAACTGCCGGGCGCATTGGGCGACCGCCGATGATCCGATGCCGGAGGATTTCTCATTCCAGCTCTTCCCCGACGATCTGGAGCGGCTCGAATGGTATCTAAACGACGCCATCGCCCGCGTGCCGATCCTTGGGACAGCAGGCCTTTCCAAGGTCATCAACGGCCCGATACCCTATGCGCCTGACGGCAATCCGCTGATCGGGCCGATGCCGGGCGTTCCCAATGCGTTCGAGGCCTGCGTCTTCACCTTCGGCATCGCCCAGGCGGGCGGCGCGGGTAAGGTGCTCGCCGAATGGGTGACGGAAGGGGCGACGGAATGGGACATGTGGTCCTGCGATCCGCGCCGCTTCACCGCATTCGCTTCCGATCCTGATTATTGCGTTGCCAAGGGAATGGAGGTATACGGCCACGAATATGCCATCCATTTTCCGCGTCACACATGGCCGGCGGGGCGCAACAGGAAGCTTTCGCCGGTCCACGATCGTATCGCGGCGCTTGGCGGCCAGTTCGGCGTCTATAATGGCTGGGAGCGGGCGAACTGGTATGCGGGGCCCGGCGACGATATTTCGGAAGAGGCAACGCAGACCTTCGCCCGAAGCGGGCCGTGGCTAGAGCGTATCCGCGAGGAATGCCACGCGGTGCGCGATGCCGTGGGCATTCTCGATTTGCCCGGCTTTTCGCGTTTCAGGGTGGAGGGCGAAGGCGCGCGGAATTGGCTGGGTGGGTTGATCACGGGTCTCGTACCGAAGCCGGGACGCATCGGTCTTGCCTATTTCGCCGACGAGAAGGGGCGCGTCGTCACCGAGATGTCCATCATGGCGGTCGAGGAAAATTTGTTTTACCTCGTCACTGCCGGCGTTGCCGAATGGCATGATCTGGAATGGCTACGGAAGCATCTGCCGGAGGGCAGCGCGATCGATATCAGTAATGTCACCGACCAGTTTTCCTGTCAGATCGTCACGGGGCCGAAGGCGCGGGATCTTTTCCGCGACATCTGCGATACGGATCTGGAAAAGTCCTGGCTGTCGCACCAGGCAACGCAAATCGCCGGGCGGGATTGCAGGCTGGTGCGTGTGTCCTTTGCAGGCGAACTCGGCTGGGAGGTGCACAGCGCAAATACCGATACGGCTGCGATCTTCGACGCGGTGTGGGATGCGGGGCAGAAATATGGCCTCAAAGCCTTCGGGATGTTCGCGCTCGACTCGCTCCGGCTCGAAAAGGGTTATCGCGCCTGGAAGGGCGATCTTTCGACCGACTACACGCCGCTGCAAAGCGGTCTTGATCGCTTCATCAAATGGGAAAAGCCTGACTTTCTCGGCAAATCCGCTCTGCAACGCGAAAAGCAGCAGGGTGTGAAGAAACGTTTCGTGACGCTTACGGTCGAGGCCGGCGATTGCGACGCGCCGTATATGTCGACGCTCTGGCACAAGGGCGACATTGTCGGCGAGACGACATCGGGCGGCTGGGGGCACCGGATCGACAAATCCATCGCACTCGGCATGCTGAAGACGGAACTGACGGAACCCGGCACCGAGATCGAAATCGAGATATTCGGCGAGCGCTTCAAGGCGACGGTGCATCCGGATCAGCCGCTGTGGGATCCGAAGAACGAAAGAATTCGCGCATGAGCTTTCTTCCGGCCAAGGCCAGAGCCGTCATCATCGGAGGCGGCATTTCGGGCTGTTCCGTTGCCTATCACCTCGCCAAGCTCGGCTGGACGAATATCGTCCTCCTGGAGCGCAAGCAACTGACCTCGGGCACAACGTGGCATGCGGCGGGGCTCATCGGCCAGTTGCGCGCTTCACAGAACATGACGCGGCTCGCCAAATATTCAGCCGACCTCTACGTCAAACTCGAGGCCGAGACCGGCGTCGCCACGGGGATGCGGCAGGTGGGTTCGATCACGGTGGCGCTGACCGAGGAGCGCAAGCACGAGATCTACCGGCAGGCTTCGCTGGCGCGGGCGTTCGATGTCGATGTCAGGGAGATATCGCCTCGCGAAGTCAAGGAGATGTATCCGCATCTTGATATCCAGGATGTAGTCGGGGCCGTGCATCTGCCGCTCGATGGCCAGTGCGACCCCGCTAATATCGCCATGGCGCTGGCGAAGGGCGCGCGGCAGCGTGGCGCGAAGATCGTCGAGGGCGTCAAAGTCACCGAGGTTCTGAAGAAAAACGGTCGTGTTTCGGGCGTTTCATGGTCGAAAGGCGAGGAAAACGGCACGATCGAGACCGATGTCGTGGTCAATTGCGCCGGCATGTGGGCGCGCGATCTTGCCGCCATGTCAGGCGTCACGGTGCCGCTTCATGCGTGCGAGCATTTTTATCTCGTGACTGAAGCCATCGAGGGGCTGGGCCGCCTGCCGGTGCTGCGGGTGCCGGACGAATGCGCCTATTACAAGGAGGATGCCGGCAAGATGATGCTCGGCGCCTTCGAGCCGGTGGCCAAGCCATGGGGCATGAACGGCATTTCCGAGGATTTCTGCTTCGACCAGTTGCCGGAGGATTTCGAGCATTTCGAGCCGATCCTGGAGATGGCGGTCAAGCGCATGCCGATGCTCGCCACCGCCGGCATCCATACCTTCTTCAACGGTCCTGAGAGCTTTACGCCCGACGATCGTTATTATCTCGGCGAAGCGCCGGAACTCGGCGGCTACTGGGTCGCAGCCGGCTATAATTCCATCGGCATTGTCTCTTCCGGCGGCGCGGGCATGGCGCTGGCGCAATGGATTCATGACGGAGAGTCGCCTTTCGATCTCTGGGAGGTGGATATCCGCCGCGCCCAGCCTTTCCAGAAGAACCGGCTTTATCTCAAGGAGCGTGTCTCCGAGACGCTCGGGCTGCTCTATGCCGATCATTTTCCCTACCGGCAGATGGCGACGTCGCGCAATATCCGCCGCTCGCCGCTGCATGAGCATCTGAAAGCCCGCGGCGCGGTGTTCGGCGAGGTGGCGGGATGGGAACGCGCCAACTGGTTTGCCAATGAAGGGCAGGAGCGCGAATACCGCTATTCCTGGAAGCGTCAGAACTGGTTCGGCAATCAGCGCGAAGAGCATCTTGCGGTGCGCAACGGCGTCGGCCTGTTCGACATGACGTCCTTCGGCAAGATCCGCATCGAGGGGCGCGATGCGGCTTCATTCCTGCAAAGGCTTTGCGCCAACCAGATCGATGTAGAGCCGGGCCGCATCGTCTATACGCAGATGCTGAACCACCGCGGCGGCATCGAGAGTGACCTGACCGTCACGCGCCTATCGGAAACTGCCTTCCTCGCCGTCGTTCCCGGTGCGACGCTGCAACGTGACCTTGCCTGGATGCGCGGACATCTGGGGGATGAATTCGTCGTGATCACCGATGTCACGGCGGGGGAATCAGTGCTCTGCCTGATGGGGCCGAAATCCCGAGCGCTGATCCAAAAAATCAGCCCGAACGATTTTTCCAACGCGGTCCATCCGTTCGGAACGGCGCGCGAGATCGAAATCGGCATGGGGCTTGCCCGGGCGCACCGCGTGACCTATGTCGGCGAGCTCGGTTGGGAGCTTTACGTCTCCACCGACCAGGCGGCGCATGTCTTCGAGGCCATCGAGACGGCGGGGCAGGGTATGGGGCTGAAGCTTTGCGGCCTGCACACGCTCGATTCCTGCCGAATCGAGAAGGCCTTCCGGCATTTTGGCCACGACATCACCGATGAGGATCACGTTCTTGAGGCAGGCCTTGGCTTTGCCGTGAAAACTGACAAGGGCGATTTCATCGGCCGCGACGCGGTGTTGAAGAGGAAGGAAGCCGGGCTTGACCGGCGGCTGGTCCAGTTCCGTCTGTCCGATCCGGAGCCGCTGCTCTTCCACAATGAAGCCATCGTGCGCGACGGGCGGATTGTCGGAACCATCACCTCGGGCAATTACGGCCATCACCTCGGCGGCGCGATCGGCCTTGGCTATGTCGCCTGCAAGGGCGAGAGCGCGGAGGAGATTCTGGGGTCGGATTATGAGATTGAGATCGCGGGACGGCGGGTGAAGGCCGAGGCGTCGCTGAAACCGATGTATGATCCCAGGGCGGAGCGGGTGAGGGTGTAGTCAAAGCGAGCCGATTGAGGGGATTGCCTCCGCCTATGATGGTGGATGGTACGCCAATGCGGCGGTTTCGGGATAGAGCCGGTCGAAGAAGGGCAGGCATTGTGCGCCTTTGAGCGTCAGGAAGTCCTGAAAAGCCTTCATCGCCGGTGATATCGTCCGATCCGTCCTGGCGACCGAAAACCACTGCCGGCGGATTGGCATGCCGGTCACATCAAGGATGACGAGCCGTCCCATTTCAAGCTCCATCGCGATCGTGTGGGCGGAGATGAAGGCGATGCCGAGGCCGGCCATGACGGCCTGCTTGATGGTTTCGTTGGAGGACATCTCTGTTCCCAGATCGTCCAGCCTTCCCGGCAACTCGCTCAGGAAGATCTCTAGCGAAATGCGTGTGCCGGAACCCGATTCCCTGACCAGGAAATGCTCCTGCGCGATCCGTTCCTTGGTGATGTCCCGGCACTTGGCGAGCGGATGGTCGGGGGCGGCGATCATGACCAGGGGATGATCGCCGAAGACGGACGACCGCAGGGGGATATCCCTCGGCGGGCGCCCCATCAGGGCAATGTCCACCTCATGGTTCTTGAGGCTCGCTATCGTCTCCGCCCGGTTGCCGATGGCGAGCTTGATGGCGATATCGGGATGATCCTTGCCGAAGGTCGCCATCATGCGCGGCGCGAAATATTTGGCCGTCGATACGACCCCTAGTCTCAAGCTGCCGACCCTCAATCCCTTGATGGCGTCGATCTCGTCGTCGAGGAGGCGCAGCCTTTCCTGAATCATCTGGCCCGCATCGACAAAGGCGAGGCCGGCCGCTGTCGGCTTGAGGCCTTCATTGGTCCGGTCGAACAGAATGATGCCCGCATCCTCCTCGACCTGTTTCAGCTGGAGCGTGACGGCCGGCGGGGTCAGGCCCAACTCATTGGCCGCGCCGACAATGGTGCTGTGGCGAAGGATCGCCTGAATAGAATTCAACTGTCTCAAGGTCAGATTGCGCATATGGTCTAAGTTAGAGAAATTTACTGAAGTCGTAAATATAATAAATTTTACTTAAAGCACCCCATCTGTTTCCATCCTCCCACAGACCCGTCGAGGATGCGGGTCACGGGAGGGACACCATGATCACGGCGACACTTGACGCCTTTCTCGGTTCTTATGCGGGTGACGCCGACGGATTGCGCAGCGCCGTATCCGCTACTATTCGGCATTTGTCGTTAACCGCCGTCAAAATCCGTAACACGATCAATCAGGGCGCGCTCGGCAAGGCCTTCAACGGCAGCCACAGCGGCAGGAATGCCGATGGCGATGCCCAGAAGGATCTCGATGTCTTTGCCGACGACATGTTCCTGGAGGCCATGCGCCATGCGCCGATCGCGCTTTACGGTTCGGAGGAACTGGACCAGCCAGCGGTGCTCGATCCGCGCGCGGTGCTTGCCATTGCCATCGACCCGCTGGACGGGTCTTCCAATATCGATACGAATGTCTCGCTCGGGACCATCTTCTCCATCCTCCCAGTGGTTGGCGAACCGGTCAGCGAGCCTGGTGCCTCCTTCTACCAGGAAGGCAGGCATCAGCTCGCTGCCGGCTTTTTCATTTACGGGCCGCAGCTCGCTTTGGTGCTGACGGTCGGCAGCGGCACACATGTCTTCGTGTTTTCTACGCGGCTTGGAACCTTCGTTCAGGCCTATCCGGGAATCGCTATTGCGCCGCGCACGCAGGAGTTCGCCATCAACGCCGCCAATTACCGGCAGTGGGATGAAGCGGTCAGGCTTTATATCGATGATTGCCTGAAGGGAACCGAGGGCCCGCGCGCCAAGGATTTCAACATGCGCTGGATCGCTTCGCTGGTGGCCGAAGCCTATCGGATCCTGGTGCGCGGCGGCGTGTTTCTCTATCCCGGCGACAAGCGCAAGGGTTACGGCTCAGGGCGGATCAGGCTCGTCTATGAGGCCAATCCGATAGCCTTCCTCGTCGAGCAGGCGGGCGGTGCTGCGACCGATACGATCCATCGCATTCTCGATATCGTCCCACAGAACATGCACCAGCGGGTTCCGCTGGTCTTCGGATCGTCACGGGAAGTCGAGCGAATCGGACGTTACCACACGGAGCCCAGCAATATCGGCGAGCGCGCGCCGCTCTTCAGCAATCGCGGCCTGTTCAGGGCCTGAGGGGGAGACGAGCGACATGTCGACAAAGCATCCCATCATATCGATTACCGGCTCCTCCGGCGCGGGGACGACATCGGTCAAGCGGATTTTCGAACTGATATTCCGGCGCGAGGAGATCGAGGCGGCGTTCATCGAGGGCGATGCGTTCCATCGCTACGACCGGCAGGCCATGAAGACCAAGGTCGCGGAGGAGGAGAAGAAGGGCAATCCGAACTTCACGCATTTCCATGTCGATGCCAACGAGTTGGAGACGTTGGACGGGGTTTTCGAGGAATATGGCCGCCGGGGCACGGGAAAGACCCGGACCTATATTCACGATGAGGAGGAAGCCAAAAAGTATGGCGTGCCGCCCGGTTCCTTTTCTGAATGGAGGGAATTTCCCGCGAGCGACCTCCTGTTCTACGAGGGGTTGCATGGCTGCGCGGTGACGGACAAGGTCAATTTGGCGCGGCATGCGGATCTGAAGATCGGCGTCGTTCCCGTCATCAATCTCGAATGGATCCAGAAGATCCATCGCGATCGCTCGACGCGCGGCTATTCGACCGAAGCGGTCATGGATGTGATCCTGCGGCGCATGCCGGACTATGTGCGCTACATCACGCCGCAATTCACGCTGACCGACATCAATTTCCAGCGGGTTCCCATCGTCGATACGTCCAACCCGTTCATTGCGCGCTGGATACCGACGCCCGATGAATCGATGCTGGTGATCCGCTTCGCCCGGCCGCGCGGCATCGATTTTCCCTATCTCCTGTCGATGATCCACGACTCCTTCATGTCGCGGGCCAATTCCATTGTCGTGCCGGGGAACAAGCTCGACCTTGCCATGCAACTCATCCTGACGCCGCTGATCATGCAGTTGATCGAGCGCAAGAACCGTGCCTCGTGAGGAGAAGACGATGAACACGCAAGCTTTGCTGCAAACCGCGACCGAACCGCAACTCGTCAGCGAGAGGGACATGGCCAATGCCATCCGCGCCCTTGCCATGGATGCCGTGCAGAAGGCCAATTCCGGCCATCCCGGCATGCCGATGGGCATGGCGGACGTCGCCACGGTGCTCTTCAACCGTTTCATCAAGCTCGATCCGCTGCACCCGCAATGGCCGGACCGCGACCGCTTTGTGCTTTCGGCCGGCCATGGCTCGATGCTGCAATATGCGCTGCACTATCTGATCGGCTACCCCGACATGCCGGCCGAGGAGTTGCAGCGTTTCCGCCAGCTCGGCGCGCGGACGGCGGGCCATCCCGAATATGGCCATGCGCAGGGCATCGAGACGACAACGGGCCCGCTGGGGCAGGGGATTGCGACGGCGGTCGGCATGGCGCTTGCCGAGCGGCTGATGCGCGAGCGCTTCGGCGCGGAAATCGTCGATCATTTCACCTATGCGATTGCCGGCGATGGATGTCTGCAGGAAGGCATCAGCCATGAGGCGATAGACTTGGCGGGGCATCTCGGTCTGTCGCGGCTGATCGTGCTTTGGGACAATAATTCCATCTCGATCGACGGGCCTACCTCGCTTTCCACATCGATGGACCAGCTTGCCCGGTTCAGGGCGGCGGGCTTCGACGTCTGGGATATCGACGGCCATGATTTCGAGGCGATTGCCGACGCGATCGGCCAGGCGCGGGAGACGGACAGGCCGTCGCTGATCGCCTGCCGGACGATCATCGGCAAGGGTGCGCCCAATCTGCAGGGCACGGAAAAGACCCATGGCGCGCCGCTCGGCGACGCCGAAATCGCGGCGGCGCGGGCGGCGATCGGATGGCCGCATGCGGCATTCGAGGTCCCTGAGGCTATCGTTGAAACCTGGCGCAATGTCGCCCGTCGCGGCGCGGACCAGCGGCGCGACTGGTGCGCCCGGCTTGCGGCATCGCCCGACATGGGCGTCTTCAAGTCGGCGGTCGCAAAGGAGCTGCCGGAGACGCTTTTTGAAGAGCTGGACGCTTTCCGCCGCGAGCATCTGGAAAAGGCGACGAAGGTCGCCACCCGCAAGGCTTCCGAGATGGTGCTCGGCGTCATCAACAAGGCGACGGCGCTCACCGTCGGCGGCTCCGCTGATCTCACCCATTCCAACCTGACGCTTACATCCGGGATGGGCAGCATCTCGGCGCGCGATTTCAGCGGGCGCTATGTCCATTATGGCATCCGCGAGCATGCGATGGCGGCGGCGATGAACGGCATCGCGCTGCATGGCGGCTTCATCCCCTTTGGCGGCACATTTCTGGCTTTCGCCGACTATGCGAGGGGCGCGATCCGGCTTTCGGCGCTGATGGGCCAGCAGGTGATCTATGTCATGACCCATGACTCGATTGGGCTTGGCGAAGACGGGCCGACGCACCAGCCGGTCGAGCATCTCGCCATGCTGCGGGCAACCCCCGGGATCGACGTCTATCGCCCGGCCGACATCATTGAAACGGCCGAGTGCTGGGAGCTGGCGTTGAAGCATAGGAACAGGCCGAGCGTTCTCGTGCTGTCGCGCCAGAACCTTCCCATGCTGCGCCTTGCGCACGGCAAGGAGAACCGGTCGAGCCGTGGCGCATACGTGCTGCGCGAGACGGCGGGACCGCGGGCGGCGACGCTGATTGCCACCGGCTCCGAGGTCGAGATCGCCTGTGCCGCCGCCGATATTCTGCGCGCCCAGCACGGAATTGCCGCTGCTGTCGTCTCTATGCCGTGCTGGGAACTCTTCGAAAAACAGATGCCTGCCTATCGCCGCTCCATCCTTGCGGCGGCCCCGCGCGTCGCCATCGAGGCGGCCGCGCGGCAGGGATGGGACCGTTGGATCGGCGAGAATGGCGATTTCATCGGCATGAACGGTTTCGGCGCCAGCGCGCCTGCCGCCGATCTCTACCGGCATTTCGGCATTACGCCGGAGGCCGTCGTCGAACGCGTAAGAAAACTGATCGATTGAGACAAACGGCACCTCGCTTAGGAAAGGAGCATGGATCATGGCTCGCATTACGTTACGTCAGCTGCTCGATCATGCTGCAGAGCACAGCTACGGCGTTCCCGCCTTCAACATCAACAATATGGAGCAGGGCCTCGCCGTGATGCAGGCTGCTGCGGCATGCGATGCGCCGGTCATTCTTCAGGCCTCGCGCGGCGCGCGCTCCTATGCCGGTGACGTCATGCTTTCGAAGATTGTCGAGGCGCTCATCGAAATGTATCCGGCGATCCCTGTCTGCTTGCACCAGGACCACGGCAACAATGAAGCCACCTGCCTGACGGCTATCCGCCACGGCTTCACTTCGGTGATGATGGATGGCTCGCTGGAGGCGGATGCCAGGACGCCGGCGAACTACGAATACAATGTGGCGATCACCGAACGGGTGGCGCGGATGGCCCACTGGGTCGGCGCGTCGGTGGAAGGTGAGCTCGGCGTGCTCGGGTCGCTGGAAACGGGGCAGGGCGAGGCAGAGGACGGGCATGGCGCCGAAGGGACGCTGTCGCACGACCAGCTTCTCACCGATCCCGAACAGGCGGTGGACTTCGTTATGCGGACGGGGGTTGACGCGCTGGCGATCGCCTGCGGCACTTCGCACGGCGCCTACAAGTTTTCGCGCCGGCCGGATGGCGGCATCCTCGCCATGCATGTGATTGAGGCCATCCACTCCAAACTGCCCGATACGCATCTCGTCATGCACGGCTCCTCCTCCGTGCCGCAGGAACTGCAGGACATCATCAACAGGCATGGCGGCGAGATGCCCCAGACCTATGGCGTACCGGTCGAGGAGATCGAGCGCGGCATTCGCCACGGGGTGCGCAAGGTCAATATCGACACGGATTGCCGCATGGCGATCACCGGTCAGTTCCGCCGCATCGCCTCCGAAAGTCCGGCTGAATTCGACCCCCGCAAGTTCCTCAAGCCGTCGATGGACGCGATGCGCGACCTCTGCCGCGACCGTTTCGAGAGGTTCGGCACTGCCGGCCGCGCATCGAAGATCAGGGTTATTTCGATGGACGAGATGGCGAAGCGCTATGCCGCCGGCCAACTCGATCCGCAAATCGCAACCGCCAAGGCCGCCTGACAAGCAAGCGACCAGTATCCCTAGAAAGGACCAGTGCCATGGCAGACTTGACCAGCATGACCAAGACCGTCACCGGAGCCGAACGCTACAAGGCCGGCGTGATGGAATACCGGAAGATGGGCTATTGGGAGCCTGATTACGAGCCTAAGGATACCGACATCATAGCGCTCTTCCGGATCACTCCGCAGGATGGCGTTGATCCGATCGAGGCGGCGGCGGCGGTGGCGGGCGAAAGCTCGACTGCGACCTGGACCGTGGTCTGGACGGACCGGCTGACGGCCTGCGAAAAATACCGCGCCAAGGCCTACCGCGTGGATCCCGTGCCCAACGCGCCTGACCAGTATTTCGCCTATATCGCCTATGATCTCGACTTGTTCGAACCGGGGTCGATCGCCAATCTGACCGCGTCGATCATCGGCAATGTCTTCGGCTTCAAGCCGCTGAAGGCGCTGCGGCTCGAGGATATGCGCCTGCCGGTCGCTTATGTGAAGACATTCCAGGGGCCTGCAACCGGCATCGTGGTCGAGCGCGAACGTCTCGACAAATTCGGCAGGCCGCTGCTCGGCGCGACGGTCAAGCCGAAGCTTGGCCTGTCGGGCCGCAACTATGGCCGCGTCGTCTATGAGGCGCTGAAGGGCGGGCTCGACTTCACCAAGGATGACGAGAACATCAACTCGCAGCCCTTCATGCATTGGCGCGAGCGGTTCCTCTACTGCATGGAGGCGGTCAACAAGGCGCAGGCCGAGACGGGGGAGATCAAGGGAACCTATCTCAACGTCACCGCGGCGACGATGGAGGACATGTATGAGCGGGCGGATTTCGCCAAGGAGCTCGGCTCCAACATCGTCATGATCGACCTGGTGATCGGCTACACCGCCATCCAGTCAATGGCGAAATGGGCGCGGCGCAACGACATGATCCTGCATCTGCATCGCGCCGGCCACTCGACCTATACGCGACAGAAAAACCATGGCGTCTCGTTTCGCGTCATCGCCAAATGGATGCGGCTTGCCGGTGTGGATCACATCCATGCGGGGACGGTCGTCGGCAAGCTGGAGGGCGATCCCGCCACGACGAAGGGCTATTACGATGTCTGCCGCGAGGAATTCAATCCAATGCGGCTCGAAAACGGCATCTTCTTCGACCAGCCCTGGGCCTCGCTCAACAAGATGATGCCGGTCGCCTCCGGCGGCATTCATGCCGGGCAGATGCACCAGTTGCTCGACCTCCTGGGCGAGGATGTCGTGCTGCAGTTCGGCGGCGGCACCATCGGCCATCCCATGGGCATCGCGGCTGGAGCTACGGCGAACCGCGTGGCGCTCGAATGCATGGTGCTGGCCCGCAATGAAGGGCGGGACATCGTCCATGAAGGGCCGGAGATCCTGCGGGCGGCGGCGCGGCATTGCCAACCATTGCAGCAGGCGCTCGATGTCTGGAAGGACGTCACCTTCAACTACACCTCGACCGATGCGCCGGACTTCGTGCCGACGGCCACCGCAGCTGAATAGGAGAGAACCATGCGCGTTACCCAGGGAGCATTCTCGTTCCTGCCTGACCTGACCGACGAGCAGATCGCAAGGCAGGCGCAATACTGCATCGACAATGGCTGGGCAGTCAGTCTCGAATTTACCGACGATCCGCATCCCCGCAATACCTATTGGGAGATGTGGGGGCACCCGATGTTCGACAATCCGGACGCGGCGGCGCTGATGATGGAGCTGAAGGAATGCCGCAAGGTCTATGGCGACCGTTATATCCGTCTGGTCGCCTTCGACGCCAGCCATGGATGGGAGTCGGTGAAGCTCTCCTTCATCGTCAACCGGCCGGCGAACGAGCCGGGGTTTCATCTGCAGCGGGAGGAAGCGCCGGGACGTGTGATCCGTTACACCACCCGGTCCTATGCGGCGGACAAGCCTGCGGGAGACCGTTATGGCTGATGCAGCGGTCCAGTTGTCCGCTGAAGATGGCGGCGATATCCCCGCCGCCATCGACCTGCGGGCGGAATATGTCAAGTCGGGCGTGAAGGATGTGCTCGATGAACTCGACCGCGAGCTGATCGGCCTCAGGCCGGTCAAGCAGCGCATTCGGGAAACGGCAGCGCTGCTCCTGGTTGAACATGCGCGGCGGCGGCTCGGGCTCGCGCATGAGACGCCGACGCTGCATATGAGCTTCAGCGGCAATCCCGGAACCGGCAAAACGACTGTCGCCTTGCGCATGGCCAATCTCCTGCATCGCCTCGGCTATATCCGCAAGGGCCATCTCGTCTCCGTCACGCGGGACGATCTGGTGGGGCAATATATCGGCCATACCGCGCCGAAGACCAAGGAGATCCTCAAGAAGGCGATGGGCGGCGTGCTGTTCATCGACGAGGCCTATTATCTCCACCGCCAGGAGAATGAACGCGATTATGGCCAGGAGGCGATCGAAATCCTGCTTCAGGTGATGGAAAACCAGCGCGACGATCTGGTCGTCATCATGGCCGGCTATGCCGACCGGATGGACCGGTTTTTCGAGAGCAATCCGGGTTTTCGCTCGCGCATCGCCCACCACATCGATTTTCCGGATTATTCGGGTGATGAACTCCTGCAGATCGCGGAAACCATGCTCGCGAAGCAGAATTATCAATTCGACGGGAAGGCGCGGGTAGTCATGGCGGACTATATTGCGGCTCGCCGCAAGCAGCCGCACTTCGCCAATGCAAGGTCCATCCGCAACGCGCTCGACAGGGCGCGGCTGCGGCAGGCGAACCGCCTGTTCGAGACCGTGTCGGGTCCGGTTGATGCCGAGGCGCTGTCGACGATCGGCGCGGAGGATATAAGTGTCAGCCGCGTTTTCGCGATGGCGGAGGCTGCAAAGGAGGAAAAACGCTCATGACGTCCAAGACGATTATCGCGCCATCGGTGCTTTCCGCCGATTTTTCCCGGCTGGGCGACGAGGTCGAGGCAGTGGTTGCGGCGGGTGCCGACTGGATTCATCTCGACGTGATGGACGGGCATTTCGTGCCGAACATCACCTTCGGTCCGCCGGTGATCAAGGCGATCCGCAGCCGAACCAAGGCGTTCTTCGATTGCCATTTGATGATCGCTCCGGCCGATCCATATCTTGCCGCTTTCGCCGATGCGGGCTGCGATCTCATTACCGTGCATGCGGAAGCGGGGCCGCATCTCGACCGGTCGTTGCAGGCGATCCGCAATCTCGGCAAGAAGGCTGGTGTCTCGCTCAATCCTTCGACGCCCGAAAATGTGATCGAGTATGTGCTCGACCGGCTTGACCTCATCCTCTTGATGACCGTCAATCCGGGTTTCGGCGGCCAGGCGTTCATTCCGTCTGTCGTCGAGAAGGTCAGGCGGATCAGGGCGATGATCGGAGCGCGCCCGATCCATATCGAGATCGATGGCGGTGTGACGCCTGAGACAGCGCCGCTCGTTGCCGCAGCCGGAGCTAATGTGCTGGTCGCCGGTTCTGCGATCTTTGGAGGTAATGATCAGGCTGCCTATGCGGCGAATATTGCGGCGATACGGCGTGCCGCCGACAGCGCGATACGCAAGGCGGCCTGATAGTGAAAGGAGATATAAAATGGCTTCAATGCCGCCGGTTTGCGATTTTGGCTGGAAGGCGATCGACGCGACGCTGATCGGTGTGGATGGCGAACGCCATTCCGTTCTGGGCCAGGCCGGGCCCAATGGGCTGGTTGTCGCCTTCATCTGCAATCACTGTCCCTATGTGAAAGCAGTGATCGAAAGGATCGTTCGTGACGCGCATGATCTGAAGGATTTCGGCGTCGGGTTCGTCGCCATCAACTCCAACGATGCCGAAGCCTATCCCGCCGATTCCTATGAGAATATGAAAATCTTCGCGCGGGAGAACGGCTTTCCATTCCCCTATCTCCACGATGCGGAGCAAACGGTCGCCCACGCATATGGCGCGGCGTGCACGCCGGATTTCTTCGGTTTTAACGGTGCGGGAGAATTGCAATATCGCGGGCGTCTCGATGCCTCGCGCAAGGCGGAAGGCGCACCCGATCTGCGCCGCGATCTCTTCGAGGCGATGCGGCAGGTGGCGGAAACCGGGCAGGGACCACGCGAGCAGGTTGCCTCGACAGGCTGCTCCATTAAATGGCGCGAGTCCGTCTGAACAGACAATCGCCGGCAACTTTGCCGGCGATTGGGTCCGCTATTGCACGTTCTGTTTGAGATAGGCGAGCAGATTGGTGATATCGGCATCGTCTTTCAATCCGGCAAAGGCCATTTTCGTGCCTTTCACCTTGGCTTTCGGAGCGTGCAGATAGTCACGCATTGAGGCGTCGTCCCAGACGAGGCCAGCCTTTCCCGCCTCAACCATGGCTGGAGAAAACTTGAAGCCGGGATGCGTACCGGCCGTTCGGCCCATCACGCCCTTCAGGGACGGGCCGACCTTGTTCTTGTCGGAATCGACCACATGGCAGGCGGTGCATTTCTTGAAAACATTTGCCCCGGCTGTTGCATCCCCCTCTTGTGCTCCAGCTTCGGCAGCAGCAAAAATCGCGACTGATACGCCGATCAGAAGGACTTGATATCGCATGGCATTTCCTCATTCTCGCCAAGGGTGCCCTAGACGAAGGCGCCGCCGGTTCCATGTGCCGACAACCGCCATTTTGGATCGCCCCGGATATCCTGCCTCCCGACAAGGCCGGTTCGATCACCCGAAAAATTACTTGTCGGGACAGATAAGTCAATCATTCGGCAGCGTATTCGTCTGGGGCATTTTGTCTGGGACGTATCCGGTGATTTTGAGACCGCTCCGGGATTTCGAAAACACCCTGGATTGACGCGCGGGATGCGTGGTCGTAGTCTCGGCAGATAATTTCTCATCCGGGCACCTTGAGAAATCCTGAGACGGAATAGCTCTGTTCGTCAGCCGACGGTCGCGCAGATAGACCGACGGATTGGAGGTGCCGACATGGATATGATTGATCTGGTCCTTACTATCTGCGTCATTGCGAATCCGTCGGACTGCCGGGAAGAGCGGCTGCATTTCGAGCGGCGCGGCAATCTCAACAGTTGCATGTTCACCGCCCCGACCGAAATCGCGAAATGGGCGCAGGCGCATCCCCATCTTCGCGTCGTGCGCTGGAAATGCGCCTATCCGACAGAAGAGCGGATGCTTTGACGGATGCTTACCGGGCTGAAGACATTCTCTCGCCGGACGATTTTGAAGCAGGGCAAAGCGGCGATTGCCGGAGTTCTGTCATGTCGCGTTCTTCCGCCGGGTCCGGTTTTTGCCGCGGGAGGCGTTCTGCCGGTCAGGCAAGTGGCGGATGGCATATTCGCCTTTGCCGGAACCGATGCGCTGATGACCGACGCCAATCGGGGCGAGATTTGCAATGTGGGTTTTGTGATCGGCGGCGATGGGGTTGCCGTCATCGACAGCGGCGGGAGCGTCGCGGAGGGAAGGGCGCTGATCGCCGCCATCCGCGCCGTCACCGACAAGCCGATTGCCTACCTCATCAACACGCATATGCATCCCGACCATTGCTTCGGCAATGCGGCATTCGAGGGCACGGGAGCGGTCCTCGTCGGCCATCATAATCTGCCACGCGCTCTGGCGAGCCGAGGCGAGTTCTATCTCTCCAGTTATCGCGAAAGCATGGGCGAGGCACTGATGCGGGAGATCAGGATCATCCCGCCGACAAAGCTGATCAACGACGAGGAAAATCTCGATCTGGGTGGGCGGATCATCAGGCTGAAGGCCTGGAAACCGGCTCATACGGACAATGATCTGACGGTTCTCGATGAGAAGACAGGCGTTCTCTTTACCGGCGATCTCTGCTTCATACGGCATCTGCCGACGCTGGACGGATCCCTCACCGGCTGGATCGCGCAGTTGGAGGCGTTAAAGGCGATCAGGGCAAAAATCGCTGTTCCCGGCCATGGGCCGGTTCCGGCCAAGTGGCCTGATGCGCTCGAAGATGAGCGGCGCTATTTCGAGGTGCTCACGCATGACATCCGCCAGGCGATCGCCGCCGGCGTTCCGCTTGCAATGGCCATCAGGACGGCGGCCGAGAGCGAGCGCGGCAATTGGCATCTCTTCGACGCATATAATGTCCGCAACGCCACGGCTGCGTATGCAGAGCTCGAATGGGAGTAGGGGGCGGCGCGGTTTGATTTGATCTCGGACGGTGGTATGATGGAGCCAGCCGGGCACCGCCAAACAATCTGGTGGAGGCTGAGATGAATGCTCAACCGCAACGAACGCGCAGCATGCGCCATCGTATCAGTCTGGTCGTGCTGACGGCGCTGCTGGGTGCATTTCCCTTGCTGCCGGTTCACGCTGAGCAGACGAGCGTTCCCGAAAATGCTGTATGGAGCAGTCTGAAGAGCGATGTCTTCGGCGACAGGGTCATAGAGGCCGCGAACGGAGTTATCAGGATCGAAGCGCCGAAACGCGCCGAGGATGCCGCGATCGTCCCCGTCGACCTGCATTTCAATTCCGAGAAGGCGGGCAGGATCAAGGCCGTTACCTTGATCGTCGACGAAAATCCGTCTCCGGTGGCGGCCGTGTTCAAATTCGGACCGGACGCCGGGGTGACGCATCTGGCGACACGGCTCAGGGTCAACGCCTATTCCTATGTACGCGCCATCGCCGAGACCGAAGACGGCAAGCTTCACATGGTTCAAGCTTTCGTTAAAGCCTCGGGCGGCTGCTCCGCGCCTGCCATGAAGAACCAGGATGAAGCGATGGCGTCGCTCGGCAAGATGAAGCTGCGGGTGTTTCCGCCGAAAGCACCCGGCGCCGAGGCCATGAATCGTGCGACCGAGATGCAACTGATGATCCGCCATCCCAACAATTCCGGGCTGCAGATGGATCAACTCACCCGTTATTACATCCCGGCCCATTTCATCCAGGGACTGACCATCTCGCAGGGCGACCGCCTGATCATGACGATGGAGGGCGGCATCTCGATCTCGGAGGATCCGAATTTTCGATTCGAATTCCATTCGAATCCGGGAGAGGACATCAAGGTCGAGGCGTCGGATACAGAGGGAATGAAGTTCGAGAACCAGTGGCCGCTGGCATCATCCGCGCTTTAGAGCAGGATGAAATTAGCTGAGCCGGATATCCTGAACCTTTGTTTTTGCCACATGTTCCTCTCCGAAAAGTCTGCACCTTTTCGGGGTCATGCTTTAGAAACAACGAACATCCGCTTCGGCCTGCGCGCGCTTGAGGTCAGTGGTGGCTGATTTTGCCGGTGCGCTCTGTCGGAAGATGACGCCTTTCTCTCCTGGAACGAGCCCCATCTGCTTGAATGTCTCCGCGGTGACATAGCGGTCATAGGGGATAACCGAGGCGATCACATCGATCGAGCAGGAGCAGCGCTGGAGCGTGTCGCGGTTCTCGCCATTGGCCTTCATGCAACCGTAGACATATTCCGCCAGGACGGCCGTCGGGTAATCCGCTGCCGCGTTCGCAGGTGCACAAACCGTTACAGACATTGCAGCGGCAAATGCGATTTTCATGAGTTTCACCATGGTTTACGGCCTCCCTTCCAACTTGCAGTTCTATAGTGTAGTTTTCATATTTTCTTCTAATTCAAATGTAAGTTCAAAGAATTCAGAAGTCATCAAGTATTGTTTTATATCTGTAGAGTAGATTTATTTACGTCATCATTCTTTCATTTATTGTGCGTTGCAAAATAAGTATCGCGGCGCAGCGTGATGCGTGCGCTGCAATATATATTAATTGATAAACATGCTTGCGCAAAGCATTTCTATCTCCTATCGTTCAATTGTTTCCGGCTTCAAGGACGTTACCGTCAAGGGAGTGGTGACAGTCTTCGTAGGCCAAGTGGGGTGGGTGGTAACGGTGCCCTCCACGCGCCTGGCTTAGGTCGTGACACGCTGCCGGAAATACTTCCCATTTGCGTGAGCTGGTGGTTCGGAACGCTTGTGAAAGCTTCTCCGTCCATGGCTCATCGAGATGATCTAGGGAGGATTTCAAAATGCGTGTACATAAACATTGTATGACAGTTGCTTTGGCTGCGACTGCATTATCTTTTTCTATGATGGCCGGTGCGTCAGCTAATGACGAACTTCAAAGCCTTGCCTCGGATGCCAAAAACTGGGTGATGCCAACCGGCGATTATGCAAACACCCGTTATTCCAAGCTGAACAAGATCAATAAGGACAATGTCAAGGATCTCCAGGTCGCCTGGACGTTCTCGACCGGTGTCCTGCGCGGCCATGAAGGCGGCCCTCTGATTATCGGCGACGTCATGTATGTCCATGCGCCGTTTCCGAACACAGTCTACGCACTCGATCTGAACAATGACGGCAAGATCCTCTGGAAGTATGAACCCCGGCAGGATTCCAACGTCATTCCGATCATGTGCTGCGATACGGTCAATCGTGGCGTTGCCTATGGCGACGGCAAGATCTTCCTCTATCAGGCCGATACGACGCTCGTCGCGCTCGATGCAAAAACGGGTGAAGTCGCGTGGTCCGTGAAGAACGGCGAGGCGGCGGACGGCAGCAAGGGCGAATCCGGAACATCGGCGCCCATGGTCGTCAAGGACAAGGTCATCGTCGGCATCTCAGGCGGCGAATTCGGCGTCCGGGGCCATTTGACGGCCTATAACGTCAGTGATGGCAAACAGGCATGGCGCGCCTATTCCATGGGTCCTGATTCGGAGATGCTTATCGATCCGGAAAAGACCACGCATCTCGGCAAGCCGGTCGGTGCCGATTCGGCCACCAAAACCTGGGAAGGCGATCAGTGGAAGATCGGTGGCGGAACGACATGGGGTTGGTATTCCTATGATCCGAAGCTGAACCTGATCTATTATGGCACGGGTAATCCCTCGACATGGAACCCCAGCCAGCGACCGGGCGACAATCGCTGGTCAATGGCTATCATGGCCCGCGATGCGGATACCGGCATGGCGAAATGGCTCTACCAGATGACCCCGCACGACGAGTGGGATTATGACGGCGTCAACGAAATGATCCTTGCGGATGGCATCGAAATCGAGGGAAAGCCGCGCGACGTTCTCGTGCATTTCGACCGCAACGGCTTCGCTTATACACTGGATCGTGCTTCCGGCGAGCTTCTGGTGGCCAAGAAATATGATCCGGCAGTCAACTGGGCGACGGAAGTCGTCATGGACAAGAACAGCGAGCAGTATGGCCGGCCTCAGGTCGTCGATAAATATTCGACTGCCAAGAACGGCGAGGACGTGAATACGACAGGTATCTGCCCGGCAGCGCTTGGCACGAAGGACCAGCAGCCGGCGTCCTATTCGCCGAAAACCAAGCTCTTCTATGTCCCGACGAACCATGTCTGCATGGATTACGAGCCATACAAGGTCAGCTATACCGCAGGCCAGCCCTATATCGGTGCAACATTGTCGATGTATCCCGCGCCGAACAGCCATGGCGGCATGGGTAATTTCATCGCCTGGGATGCGGCCAAGGGAGAGATCGTCTGGTCCAAGCCGGAGCAGTTCTCCGTCTGGTCCGGGGCGCTCGCCACGGACGGCGATATCGTGTTCTACGGAACGCTGGAGGGCTATCTGAAGGCGGTCGATAAGGATGGCAAGGAACTTTACAAGTTCAAGACGCCATCCGGCATCATCGGCAACGTCACCACCTATGAACACAACGGCAAGCAATATGTCGCTGTTCTGTCGGGTGTCGGCGGCTGGGCAGGCATCGGTCTTGCAGCGGGCCTGACAAAGGGCACGGACGGTCTCGGCGCGGTCGGCGGCTATGCCGGTCTGTCGGAATATACCGCACTTGGCGGTCAGTTGACCGTCTTTACGGTTCCCGAGCAATAAGGGAACCCAACCGGAAGGTTGAGCTTGCGTTCGCAGGCTTTGACAAGGGAGCCCGGATCTGTCGACGACGCGGTCAGACATGGGCCGGGCTCCCTTTGCCTTCCATCCTCACGAATACGAATAAAGCCACCGCGGGAGCAGCATGGATGCATGTTGCTTCAGGTTTGGAATGCGAGGTTATGAATGCCCGTTCGGATGAAACAGTTTTGCGTCGCGATCGTTGTTAGCGTGCTGGCAGGGACGGTTAATGTCCATGCCGACGACAAGGCAACGGCAGCCGCTGTCTCCAACGAAGACGGCAAATATTTCGACAAGGATGGCACGCCCACTTTCAATATCAAGGAAGACGGGACGGTGGATTGGTATACTTATAGCGGCTATCGCCGTTTCAATTCGGAATGCAATGTATGTCATGGCGCCGATGGCGCCGGATCGTCCTTTGCGCCCGCACTTGCCAATTCGCTGAAGACGATGAGCTATGCCGACTTCCTGTCCACCGTCGCAGAGGGCCGGAAAAACCTCAGTGCCGGCAAGGAAAGCGTCATGCCGGCATTCGGCGACAACAAGAACGTCTATTGCTACCTGGACGACATCTACGTCTATCTGCGGGCGCGCGCCGTCGGCGATCTGCCGCGCGGGCGACCGGCGAAAAAGGATGACAAGCCTGCGGCGGCGAAAGAGCAGGAAACCTCCTGTATGGGTGGATAAAATGGGAAAGGTCAATAGGATCAAAGGCATGTGGCGGATTCTGGCTGCAGTGCTGTTCATGACCGCAATGGCTGCCCCCTCTCGCGGGTTGGCGCAGGAGACGGGGCTGGGTGCCGCCGGTGAACTGGTCGATCCGGATGTCCTGCGGGTCTGCGCCGATCCGTCCGACATGCCGTTCTCCGACGAAAACGGCAAAGGCTTCGAGAACAGGCTGGCGGAGCTCGTGGCTGCCAAGACCGGACGCAAATCCGTGTCCTATACCTGGTATCCAATGGCGACCGGATTCGTGCGCAACACTCTGCGGTCCAATCGCTGCGATATCATCATGGGGTATGCCCAGGGAGACGAACTGGTCCAGAACACCAATGCCTATTATCGCTCGACCTATGTCATGGTCTACAAGAAGGGAAACGGCCTCGACGGCATAGATACGGTCGAGGATCCGCGACTGGCGACGAAGAAGATCGGGATCGTCGCAGGCACGCCGCCTGCCGCCAATCTGGCAAAAGCCGGTTATATGCGCAATGTCCGTCCGTACCCTCTAATGGTCGATACGCGCCTGGCGCCTTCGATGGCCGAACTCATGCTGAAAGAGCTTCAGAGCGGCGTGATCGATGTTGCCATTCTTTGGGGACCGATGGCCGGGTACTATGCGCATGAACTCGCGCCCGAACTCGCCATCGTTCCGCTTCTCAAGGAAAAGACCGGGCGGATGGCATTTCGCATCACCATGGGCGTGCGTCCCTCAGACCAGGAGTGGAAGCGGACGTTGAACAAGGTCATTCGCGAAAACCAGCAGGAAATCAACAAGATACTGCTCGATTATCATGTGCCGCTGATCAACGAGCAGGACAAGCCAATCACGCAATAGGGACCGGCACAGAAACCGGTTACGATTGGAGGAAAAGAAAATGCCGGTGCGCCGGTGGGTGTCAGCAATCGTCGCAGCATTGGTCCCATGGACCGTTGCGCAGGCTTTTGCCGAAAGTTTGCCGGAACCCGACGGTTACAGGACAGAGAACTATCGCGCGGCGGTCCCAGCGACGTTGAAGGGGGCCAAGGTGGTTTCTACCGAGGAAGCGGTCGCACTCTGGAAGAATCGGTCAGCTCTTTTTGTCGATGTGCTTCCCTATGATCCCAAGCCGGAAAAACTTCCGGCGGGAACTATTTGGAAGGAAAAGATAAGGCAAGATATACCAGGTAGTATCTGGTTGGCGAACGTAGGGTACGGTGTCCTCAACATGGAGACCGAAGCTTATTTTCGTAAGGGACTGGAATCGCGCCTGGGTGATGACAAGGATGCTTTGGTGTTATTCTATTGCATGGAAAACTGCTGGATGTCTTGGAACGCCGCCAAAAGGGCGGTGGGATGGGGATATCGGGCGGTGCTCTGGTATCCCTTGGGTACGGATGGCTGGGTGGCTGCGGGGCAGCCGACGGAAAAGAACGTACCTTTAGGGTTCTGAATCGTGCGCAAAAAGCGTATGATAAAAGGAGATCAGCTTTCTGATCTTTATTGAGAAGGAGAAGAGCATGAAGAAGACATGGACCAAGCCGACCATGTGCCAGGTCGCTGCGGGAATGGAGATGTCACGCTACCTTTCCGCAGAACTGAAGGCCAAAAAGTAAGATGGTCGATCTGCTCCGCGCAAACTCTGCGCGGAGCAGATATCTCTGCTGATTGGATTGGTGCCGGAGACAGGAGTCACCGGCAGGGTGGGTGCGCGTAATGCATTTGAAGATCATCGGCTCCGCGGCGGGCGGCGGTTTTCCCCAGTGGAATTGCAATTACCGCCTCAGCCGGGCGGTGAGGGCGGATAAACCGGGCTTCCAGCCACGGACGCAATCCAGCCTCGCCGTAACGGCCAACGGAACGGCCGAGGGTGCAGCCTGGGTGCTGTTCAATGCGTCTCCCGACATACGCCAGCAGATCGCGGCAACACCTGAGTTGCAGCCACAGCCGGACGGCCCATTGCGCTCGACGCCGATTCGGGCGGTGGTGCTGACCAATGCCGATGTCGATCATATCGCCGGCCTCCTTACCTTGCGCGAGCGCGAACCTTTCGCGATCTATGCGACGGATCGGGTGCTGGAAGTGCTCGACGCGAATTCGATTTTCAACGTGCTCGACCGCTCGATCGTTCAGCGCCGCAGGCTTTCTCTTGGCGTGCGCACGGATATTCTGGACGCCGAGGGGCAGCCCACCGGGATTGCCATAGAAACCTTCTCCGTGCCGGGAAAAGTGGCGCTGTTCCTGGAGGATGAGGCGAGGTCGGCAGAAGGCTTCGGCACGGAAGAGGGCGACACGATCGGCGTGCGGATCGGGGCGGTAAGCAGCGCCGAAACGGCGTTCTATATTCCCGGTTGCGCGCGCATCGATGCGCGGTTGAAAGAGCGTATCGCGGGTGCCGCCTGCCTGCTCTTCGACGGCACAGTCTATCATGATGATGAGATGGTAAGGGCCGGCGTTGGCGCAAAAACCGGGGCGCGCATGGGGCATCTGCACATCGCAGGCGAAGCGGGGTCGATGAAGATGCTTGAGGATCTGCCCATCGGAAAGCGCATCTATGTGCATATCAACAACACCAATCCCATCCTGGATGATGCCTCCCCCGAACATGCGGCGGTGAGGGCAGCGGGATGGGAAGTCGCCTATGACGGAATGGAGATCCGGCTTTGAAAGATTTTGCCAGCGCCGCAAGAGAAGGGCTGACGAACACGCAACTGGAGACAGTGCTGCGGGATGTCGGCTCAGCGCGCTATCACAATCTCCATCCGTTCCATCATCAGATGGTGAGCGGCGCGCTGACGAAGACGCAGATGCAGGCCTGGGCGCTCAACCGCTATTGCTACCAGTCGGTCATTCCGCGCAAGGATGCGATGATCCTGGCGCGCGCGGAAGATCCGGCCTTCCGCGCGGAATGGCGCAAGCGTATCGAGGACCATGACGGCGGCGACGGCTGGAACGGCGGCATTGCCCGTTGGCTGAAGCTGGCTACGGGCCTCGGGCTGGACGCCGGGATGGTCAAGAGCGAGCGGCTGGCGCTTCCCGCCACGCGGTTCGCCGTCGGCGCCTATCTCTCCTTCTGCACCAATCGCAGCCTGCTCGAAGCCGTGGCGTCGTCGCTGACGGAACTTTTCTCGCCGGTCATCATCGGCGAACGGGTGCCGGCCATGCTGGCGAAATATGACTATGTCTCGGAAGACATCCTCGCCTATTTCAAGCCGCGCCCGACACAGGCCTCGCGCGACTCCGATTTCGCGCTCGCCTATGTGCTCGAACATGCGACGACGCCGGAAAAGCAGCAGGCGGTGATCGACGCGCTGGTTTTCAAATGCGATGTTCTCTGGGCGATGCTGGATGCGCTCGACTACGCCTATGGCGAAAAAGGACATGTGCCGCCGGGCGCCTTCAATCCGGAGGAGGGATGATGGAAGCCATCCGCATCCGTGCTATAGTGTCGATGCAGTCGAGGCCCAAATTGCGGCGGCATGCACGGCTGCAATATGATCCGGTTCGAGATGCCTGGGCGCTTCTGTCGCCGGAGCGGATATTCTGGCCCAATGAAGTCAGCCTCGATATTCTGCGGCTTTGCGACGGCACGCATGACGTTGCGGAAATGATCGCATTGCTTGCCGACCAATATGGCGCTGATGAAGCCGATATAGCCCCTGACGTGACGGCATTCCTGCAGGAATGGTCGGACAAATTTCTGGTGACGCTGCAGCAAGTCCAGGAAAAGTGTGATGCGGTTTTCCGTCCGGACTTGAGAGAAAACGAATGACCGAAGCCATTCTACCACCTATTGCCATGCTGGCGGAGCTGACGCATCGCTGTCCGCTGCAATGCGCCTATTGCTCCAATCCGGTCGAGCTTCTGAAGGCCAACCGCGAGATGGGGACGCAAGGCTGGCTCACGCTTTTCGAGGAGGCGGCGGATCTGGGCGTTCTGCAGGTGCATCTGTCGGGCGGCGAGCCGACGCTGCGCAGCGATCTCACGGAAATCATCGCCTGTCTGGCGGGACGCGGCGTCTACACCAATCTCATCACCGCCGGCGTCGGCATCCCGGAAGGGCGGATCGAGGCGTTTGCCGCGGCGGGTCTGGACCATGTGCAGCTCAGCTTCCAGGGTGCGCATCCCCAGACCACGGAAAAGGTCGGCAATCATCGCGGCGCGCATGAAAAGAAGATCGAGACGGCAAGGCGCGTCCGCGAGGCGGGCCTGCCGCTGACGATCAACGCGCCAATCCATCGCCACAACATGCATGAAGTGCCGGATTTCATCGAGATGGCGCTGTCGCTCGGCGCGGAACGGCTGGAAATCGCCAACGTGCAATATGCCGGCTGGGCGCTCATCAATCGCGATGCGCTGATGCCGGACCGGGAGTCGGTCGAGCGCCAGGTGCAGATCGTCGAGGAGGCGCAGGAGCGGTTGCGCGGTATCATGACGATCGATTTCGTGACGCCCGATTATTTCGCGATATATCCCAAGCCCTGCATGGGCGGCTGGGCGCGTGACGCCTTCATGGTGGCGCCCGATGGCACGGTGTTGCCCTGCCATGCTGCCCATACCATCAAATCCCTGCATTTTGAACAGTTCGGCGACTGGAAACTGGGCGATATCTGGCGCGATTCTCCCGCGTTCAACGCGTTCCGTGGCACTGACTGGATGGCGGAGCCGTGCCGCAGCTGCGAGCGGCAGGAGCTCGACTGGGGCGGCTGCCGCTGCCAGGCGATGGCCATTGCCGGCGATGCCGCGGCAACGGACCCGGCCTGCATCAAGTCCCCGTTGCATGCGCGCATGGGCGCACTCATCGAAGAGGCCGCCAGGATGGGCGCTGCGTCCAGCGACACCGGGTTTCAATACAGGCGGATAGGGAAGGTGGCGGAACCTATTCTTTGATGATCGACTGGCTGATGGTATTTGCAAGCTTGTAGAGGCGCTGTTCGAGGATCGTCGGCACCTCGCAGATATAGGTCAGCGATTGTGTACGCTCTTCGAAAATCCGCGTTTCCCAGGTCAAGCGGTCGTTGTGTTTGGTGAGTTCGGCCTGATCGGCGTCTGGTTTTGCCCGCATTGCATCGACTTTCTGTGCTTCCCGACGCAAATCGGCCGCCATATCGCGCTGTTTGGCGGCATAGCGGGAGATGCCCGAAATGATCTGCTGGCGTTCCCAATTGAGCTTTTCGAATATCCCCTGGAAAAGCTGCATCAGCTTGTCGTTGATCTCGTGGCGGGGGATGCTTTGGATATAGGTCGCCAGCAGCTTCTGCGCGTCCTCGACGGTATTGCGTCGCGCGGCCATCTCAGTGGCCAAATGCGATATTGCGGGATCATCGGCCCATTTCGCGGCATTTTCCGGCAGGTCCGGTCCTGTCCATACCTGCGCGATGGAAAGCTGCGGGACCTTGCGCTGGATACAGGGCCAGTCGGGATCGGTATTGGCAGCGGCGAAAGCCGGCACTGGCGATGCTGCGGCTAGCAGCAGGGCGATGAAGCCACGACATAGTATCTTCAAGCGTTTCAACTGTTTCCTCCCGTATCCTGTTTGCGGATGATGAGACCTCTTGACGGGTCGTAGGCGATGATGGCGCCGCCGAGGAAGATGAGCGTAAACGCCGCGACGACGGCGAGCGAAGTCCATTCGATCTGGCCGTAGAAGGCAAAGCGGACGAGTTCGACCGCGTAGGTAAATGGATTGAGCAGACAGATCTTGTAGAGGAGCGGGCTCGCCTCCTGGACGCGCCAGAGCGGATAAAGGGCGGAGGAGGCGAAATACATCGGGAAGATCACGAAATTCATGATGCCCGCGAAGTTTTCAAGCTGCTTGATCATCGACGAGAGGAACATGCCGAGCGCGCCCAGCATCAGCCCGGCAAGGAACAGCGCAGGCAGGATCATGAGATAGCCAATGAATGGCGCCTTGACGTCCCAGAACCAGGCGATGGCGAGGAATACATAGACCTGGATCAGCGAAACCGCGACGCCGGCCAAAAGTTTGGAGACCAGCAGGAACCAGCGCGGAAAGGGGCTGACAAGCAGGGTGCGCATATTGCCCATTTCCCGGTCGTAGACCATGGAGAGCGAGGATTGCATGCCGCTGAAGAGCAGGATCATTCCGCAAAGGCCGGGGGTGATGTAGACCTCGTAGAGCACATAGGTCTGGTACGGTGGAATGATGGAGACGCCCAGCACCTGCCTGAAGCCTGCGGCGAAGATGAAAAGCCAGAGCAGGGGACGCACCAGCGACGAGATGAAGCGCTCACGCTGGTTGAGATAACGCAGGCCCTCGCGAACCAGAATGCCCTTCAGGCAGATCATGTAATGGGTGAAGCCGAAGCGTTTGTGCTCGGTTATTGCATGGGGAATCGGGTGGGCCGCATCGGTCATGGCTGGCCCTCAGGCAGTGGAGGCGGTGGTGAGCCGGTAAGGCGGGCGAACGCCTCACTGATCGTGCCGGCGCCGGTTGCCTCAATGAGGTTCGCGACGCCGCCATCGGCCATCAGCCGGCCCTTGTCGAGAACGATCACCTGATCGGCGTCGTTGACCTCATCAATCAGATGCGTCGCCCAGAGAACGCTGATGCCCTCTTCCTGCACGAGCTTGCGGATATCGGCGAGGATGGTCGCGCGCGAATTCACGTCGAGGCCCACCGTCGCCTCGTCGAGCAACAGCAGCGAAGGGCGGTGCAAAAGGGCGCGGATGATCTCGACACGCCGCATCTGCCCGCCCGAGAGGCTGCGCGCCTTGTCGTTCAGGCGATCGCCCATGTCGATCGATTCAAGCAAGGCCTCGATCCTCCGGCGGGTCTCGCGCGCGCCGATGCCATGCAGGGCGGCGTGATAGGAGAGGTTCTGCCGCACGGTCAGATCGAGGTCGAGCGTGCGCGCCTGGAAGACGATGCCAAGTCGGCGCAGCGCATCGCCCGGCTTGCGGCTGATATCGTAGCCGAAAACGCGTATCTCGCCGCTACCAGTCGCAAAGAGATGGCTGACGAGCGAAAACAACGTCGTCTTTCCCGCTCCGTTCAGTCCAAGCAATACGGCGAAGCGTCCGGGCTGGATAGCGAAGGAAACGTTGTCGAGCGCCTTCCGCGCGGCATAGGAATGGCTGACCGACATCAATTCCAATGCGGGAACCGGCGGCGTTTCGTGCCGCGCGGCAACATTTCGTCCAGCATTGATGTTCATCGGGTTGGCCTCCCGGCGGATAGCGTTTCAGTGCTAACCGCCCCATTCCCTGCTGCATAATTCTTTATATCGGAATCGATCTAAGGATAAAATTATGCAGCATTTAAACGTGTTAGAGCGTCATTTGCGCGTCCATAGGATACGCGGCGCTCTATGCATCGGGGGCGGCTATTTGATGATTATCTTGCCCTTCATCCCCTTATCCGCCAAGTCCGGAACCGACCACGTATATTCACCGGGCCTGACGGCGGTGAACTGCACGTTGATCGTGCCTTCCGCATCGAACTCCAGCCATGCCGGCGCGCCGTTCATGTGCACTTCCAGATCGTTGATGACGATCTGGTTCATCCAGACATTGCGGAAGAGATCGGTGACGAATTTATATTCCAGGCCTGCGGCAGAGGTGATCTTCCAGCGATAGCCCTGGCCCGCGACCAGTTCGAAATCCTTCTGGTTGACCGCGAAATTGTCGGTCTTCGATCCCAGGATGAGTTCGGGAACATTCTTGCTTGCGCGGGTGACCTTCGGCGCCTGTGTCTGTTCCTGGGCCTTTGGCGCATCATCATCGTCATCGTCGGCCTGAGCCAGGGCAGGCGAGGCGATCGCAACGCCGATGAGTGCCGTAAAGGCGATAATGCTGAATTTCGACATAGTGTCCTCCCATCAGATAGATCAGCGCTTGAGAAATCAGTTCGGGGCGACGGCGACACCCCAGGGCAGGGCCCCGACCGTTACTGATTTGACCGGTTCGTCCGCCGCCGTGTCGATAAAGGTAACATCGTTTGACAAGCCATTGGTGCTGATGATGAATTTTCCGTCGGGGGTAAAGGCGAGCTGCCAGACCCGCTGGCCGACGAGAACATATTTCTCGACCTCATAGGTTTCGGCATTCACCACCGCGACGCGGTTGGCGGGGCCGAGCGCCACATAGGCTTTCTTGCCGTCGGCGGAGATGCGCACGCCCACAGGCTGGATTGCCTCCGACCGCAGCCCCTGGATCTCGAAGGTGATCTTGTGCTTCACCTCCCGCGTGCTGTTGTCGATGACCGAGACCGTCCCGCCGATCTCCGAGGAAACCCAGACTTCCGATCCATCAGGCTTGAACTCGGCGAAGCGCGGACGCGAATCCACCAGCACATTATGGGTGATTTCATGCGTCGACGTATCGATGAAATGCGCCATGTTGGTCGTCTCTGATGTGTTGACCATGGTTTTTCCGTCGGGGCTGATGCCCATGCCCTCCGGCTCGACGCCAACGGGGATTTCCGCGATCACACTCTTTTTTTCAACGTCGATGGCTGTGACGAGATTGTCGTCTTCATTGGCGACGTAGAGCGTCTTGCCGTCGGGCGATAGAACAAAGAGTTCCGGGTCCGGGCCGGATGGCAAGGAGCCGACGATCTCATGGGTGGCGGTATCGATGATTTCGACCGTGTCGTCATCGCTGGCGCAAACATAAAGAAACTTGCCATCATGGGAGACGGTGATGCCGCGCGGCCGCTGTCCGACATCGATGGTCTTGACCACCTCCATCGTCGCGGAATCGAGGAGCGTGACGGTGTTATCCTTCTCGTTGGAGACATAGACCATGTTGGCCCATGCGGCCTGCGCGGAAAATTGCAATGCCGCCGTCACCGCGAGCATACTCATGTGACTTCGCATTCTTGTCCTCCCCTTAATTCAACTTGCATTTTGTCTCCGGTCTATCGATGCCGAGCGTGTCGAGTTCGCTGTACTGATGCAGAAAGCCCTCCTGCGGTGAGGTGGAGACGACCCCGCGGCCGTCCGCAAGCAGGATGGGCTGTCGCAACTGCCAGTTCCAGTTGCGGAAGGTCACCTTCTGGCCCTTGAAGGCGGCGATCGAGAAATCATCGGCTTTGATGAAAGCCTCTATTTTCGCGGGATCGTTTCCGCTGGTGCGCGTCGCCGCCTCGCCGAGGATACGCACCGCCGTCCAGGCCTGCATGTCCTTCGAAAGCATCCGGCGCTTGGTTGCCTTGAGGAAGCGGCTCTGGATCTGCGATCCGCCCCATTGCTCGCTTGCAGGATGCCAGCTCGACGCGATCAGGCCGGCGGTGCCTGCTACGGGGCGCGGCGTCCAGGTGCGATAGGGAACATAGCTGCCGAAAACTTCGCTTTCGTCCGCGACTATGACCACGTCATGCTCCGGCAGATTCTGCGTGAAAACCGGCATCTGCTTCTGCACCTGGATCACGCCGGTATCGGTGCGCCGCGCGGAGCCGCGGTCCTCATAGAGACGCTCCTCTACGATGGTCGCGCCAAAGCGCGTCGCCGCGCGGCGGATAGCATCGGCATAGAGCTGGTCGGGCTGATGCGAGCCGTAGAGCAGCACCCATTTGCGCCATTGCTTCCAGACCAGATATTGGGCTAGCCCATCGGCAAGCATGGTTCGGGTCGGCGCGGTATGGAAGATATTGGCGCGGCAATTCTCCTCGCGAAGGCTGTCATCCGTCGCGCCGACATTGAAGAGTAGCACGCCATTGTCGCGCGCGATATCGGCGATCGACATCAGCTGCCCGGCCGAGACATCGGTCAGGACAAAGCGGTCGCCGCGCGCAAGCATTTCCTTGAAGACGGGCACGACATCGGCATCAAATTTCGTTTCGGTCACGTCGAGCGTGAAGCTCTGGCCGAGGAACCGTCCCGTCGTGTTGTTGTCGTTGATGGCGACACTCGCCCCGGCCACGCCTTCGTCGCGCGGCGGCACGTCGAGCACCGAGAGGGCGAGTTGCGGTTCATAGGCGCGCAGATAGCCGATCTGGACATCAATGGGGGGCTTTGCCGTTTTTTCTGTCGAAGTTTGTTGCGCCTGCAGTGCGGATGCGTTGACGCAGAGAAAAAAAAGGCCGAATAAAAACGCGGGAGTGTTTGGCACCATACTCTTCATGACCATACCATTCGTACTTGCCGCCGTACCGCGGTGGCAGTCGTATTCAGATCGTAGTAGGTGCCCACAATGTTTTTAAACAACCCTGCCGTAATCTCAAGTGATAAACTGATTATTTCCAGGTGGAGGGGTATTTCCCATGACCTTGGGGGAGACCTGCGATGACTAAAATGCTGGCAAGCGTTCGCGACCGCCGGGAAGTCGAAATCGTTCTGAAGGGCGGGGCCGATATCATTGACCTGAAAGACCCCGACAATGGCGCTCTGGGCGCTGTCGCGCCCGAAACAATCAGGGACGTGGTTGATTTCGTGGCGGGCGTGCGGCCGGTAAGTGCGGCCTGCGGCGATCTTCCGATGGAGCCCGAGGTACTTTTGCGGGAAGCAGGCGAGATCGCGGCTACCGGCGTGGAATATGTCAAGATTGGTTTTTTCCCCTCGGAGCATTTGCCTGAGTGCATCGCGGCACTGAAGGGGCTTGCGCAACAGCGCAAACTCATCGGCGTACTGTTTGCAGATCATGCCTATCCGGACGATCTGCCGGCTGCTTTCAAGGAGGCAGGCTTTCACGGCATCATGATCGACACGGCCAACAAGGCAGGCGGGCGGCTGCTTGACCATCTGAGCCCCGATCGCATCGGCGGCTTCATCAAGTCGGCCCATGATTTGTCGCTGATGGTGGGGGTGGCCGGGTCGCTGGAAGCCCCGGATATTCCGAGACTTCTGGTTTTCGCGCCCGATTTCCTCGGCTTTCGCGGTGCCTTGTGTGAAAATCAGAAGCGAAATGCTGGAATCAGCGAGGAAGCGACGGCGAAGATCAGGGCGCTTATCCCCGAGGAACGGACACCGGCTACAGATGCTTCGCGCGTCGATTATCAATTGCTGGCGGCGAGGGGTTATTTCCCTAGCCCGGAGGATTCCAAGCTCGGAACCGACAAGATCTTCGTGCGGGACTTCGTCCTACCGGTGCAGATCGGCGCCTATAGTTTCGAGCATGGCAAGGCGCAGAAGGTGCGCTTCGATGTGACCGCCGATGTGCTGCGCGTAACGCTCAATCCGGAGGATATGCGCCATGTCGTTTCCTACGATTTGATCATGGATGGGATCAGGACCATCGTCGCGCGCGGGCATGTCGAACTCGCCGAAACACTGGCGGAGCAGGTCGCGGCCTTCATTTTGGAGAATCCGCGTGTTACGCGCGTGGTGGTGCGTGCTGAGAAGCTGGAGCTCGGGGCGGGCGGAGTCGGTGTAGAGATCGAGCGCCGGCGCGAGGCGCAAAGCGCATCCAAGCCACGCCGATCTTCACCGGATACCGGGGCAGGCGCCGGGACGACCCACGCCCATGGAGGCAGAAAAGGCAGCAATTCATGAAGGCAGTCGTGAAACTGGGAGGAAGCACGGCGGGACATGAGGAATTGCAGCGCTGGGTGGAGGGGCTCGCAACGGCCAGGTTTCCGCTGGTCATCGTGCCCGGTGGCGGGCCGTTTGCAGACGAAGTGCGCGCCTTGCAAAAGCCTCTGGCCTATTCGGACAATGCCGCCCACGGCATGGCCATTCTGGCCATGGACCAATTCGGCCTGGTGATCGCCGAGCGCCATGAGCGGCTGCGTCCGTGCCGTTCGCTGGAGGCGATCAGGCAGACGCTGGATGCGGGCGGCATTCCCGTCTGGCTGCCCTCGCAGATGACATGGGAGGCGTCGGATATACCGCGCTCCTGGGATGTTACATCGGATTCGCTCGCTGCATGGTTATGCCGGCAATGGGGTGCGGAGCGGCTGCTTCTGGTCAAACAAAGCAATGAGTTTCTGCAGCATATCGGCGTTGCCGGGCTCGTCAGATCAGCCATCGTCGATCCGATGCTGCCCGACATGCTGGGAAACGACATCACGCTGCATCTCGCAGGGCCACAGACGCTCGCCAGCATAGCCGAGGGGGCGCCTCTGGCGGATATCCCGGGAATTGTCATGCACAACGAAGCGGCGGATGAGGAGATGCTTGAGCAATGACGAAATTGCAGACGCCGCGCTGGGCGTGGGTTTTGACCGGCTCGGGCCATTTCTTTGTCGAAAGCTTTGAACTAATCCGCACGCTCGAGCATTGTGACATATTCGTATCCAAAGCGGCCAATGAAGTGTTGCGCATGTACAAGCTGAAGCTCGATTTTCCGGATACGATGCGCGTGCTGCACGACAAGACCGCGAGCGCCGTGCCTGTCGGCGGCTTCTATCACGGCATCTATCACACCGTGGTCATCGCTCCCGCCACATCGAACACGGTGGCGAAATGTGTCGTGGGCATTTCCGATACGCTCGCCACCAATGTCTACGCCCAGGCCGGCAAATGTCAGGTTCCATCCATCGTTTTCGCTTGCGACACGGCGCCTGAACTTGAAACCATGGCGCCCGGAGGGATGGTCAAAGTCTATCCCAGGCCCATCGATCTCCAGAATACGGCGCGGCTGAAGGAATTCGAGCGAACCCATGTGGTGGAATCCCTTCTGGAATTGAAGGATGCGATCGCTCGGCGGCAAGAGGAAATAGCTGGGGATGGCTGAGCGGCTGCTCTTTCTTACAGGGCATCTCGCCCGCGCCCGGCTGGAGCGCGTGCTCGCCGATCTGGGAGAGACATCCTTTTCGCATGAGATTATCGATATCGGCGTTAAGGTCGCGGCGCTGATGACGGAGGAGATCATCATCCGCCGCCTGAAACAGCCCGTGATGGCGGATCGTGTCGTCCTGCCTGGCCGCTTCAAGGGCAATCTCGAACGCCTGAGCGACTTGTTCGGCGTCCCGTTCGAGCGCGGCCCGGACGAACTCGCCGATTTGCCTGCCTATCTCGGCCGGGCTGGAAAGCCCGTCGATCTATCGCAACACGAGATGCGGATATTCGCGGAGATCGTCGATGCTTCGATCATGAGTATCGACGCGATCGTGGCGCATGCCTCAAGGCTTGCCGCTGCTGGGGCCGACGTAATCGATCTCGGCTGCCTGCCGGAAACACCGTTTCCGCATCTGGCGGAGGCCGTGCAGGCACTCAAGGCGCACGGTCTGGCGGTGAGCGTCGATTCCGCCAATGTCGAAGAGCTTGAAGCCGGTGCAAAAGCGGGTGCGGACTATCTCCTGAGCCTCAATGAGGAGACCATCGCCCTTGCGTTTAAGTATGGGGCCATCCCTATCCTGATCCCGGCCATCCCCGGCGATCTGGATTCGCTTGACCGCGCCATCGATGCGGCGAGCGAGGCGGGGATTTCCTTCATCGCGGACCCTGTTCTCGATCCTATCCATTTCGGCTTCGCCCATTCGCTTGGCCGCTTCATCGAAGCCCGCCGCCGTTGGCCGGATGTCGAGATGATGATGGGCACCGGCAATCTGACCGAACTGACCGATGCCGACACATCGGGGATAACGGCGGTGCTTGCGGGGCTCTGCTCGGAACTGGTGATCCGCAATGTGCTGGTGGTCAATGTCAGCCCCCATACGATGCGCACCGTGGAGGAGCATGACCGGGCGCGGCGCATCATGTTCGCAGCGAAGCGCGATCACGCGCTGCCGCGCGGCTATGATGCAGGCCTCCTGCAGGTTCATGACCGCAAGCCCTATCCCAATTCCAATGAGGATATAGACGCCCTTGCCGGGGCGGTGCGCGACGCCAATTTCCGCATCATGACGGCAGCCGATGGTATTCACATCTTCAACCGGGACGGGCACCGGGTGGCGCAGGATGCGTTCGAGCTATTTCCGGGGCTCCATGTCGAGAATGACGGCGCGCATGCCTTCTATCTCGGTGCCGAGTTGACCAAGGCCGAACTCGCCTGGAAACTCGGCAAACGCTATGTCCAGGACGAGCCGCTCCCCTGGGGCGTGGCCGTTCCGCCAGCCGAGGAAGATCGGATGCGGCTTGCCAAGGCGGGCCATACGCTGCGCGCGAAGAAGGATGCACCGTGAGCTATATCAGGGAAACGATCATAACGACCGTCGATGCCGATGGCCTCGTGCATATCGCGCCGCTCGGGATTATCGAGGAGGGCGATGGCTGGATCATAGCGCCGTTCCGCCCGTCAAAGACATTGGATAATCTGACTGCCGTTCCCTATGCCGTTGCCAATTATACCGACGATATGCTGGTCTTCGCGGGGTGCCTGAGCGGGCGGAAGGACTGGCCGGTGGCGCCAATCGAGGATTGTCCCGTTCCCCGCCTCAAATCGGCGCTGAGCCATTCCGTGCTCAAGGTGGTTTCGATGACGGATGATGGATTGCGTCCGCGCTTTTTCTGCCGGATCGTGTCGGAGGAGATACACGCACCTTTTACGGGGCTCAACCGCGCCAAGGCGGCTGTTCTGGAACTGGCGATATTGGTAAGCCGTCTCGATATGCTGCCGGCGGAGAAGATCGATGCCGAACTCGCCTATCTCAGCATAGCGCTGGAAAAGACGGCGGGGCCGGACGAACGCCTTGCCTGGTCATGGCTGATGCAACGTGTTGAATCCCACCGCGATGCCACTGATGCGAAAGGCAAGTCCGCGCATACGCCGGATCAGAAATTCATCTGAGGTGGTTCTGGTTGGAGATGCGGTGGTCGTGTTTTTGCGGAACGGCGTGGCCTCGATGAGGAATGGATCCCAAGTGCTTGTCACTGGGATCCATTCCTCATCCTCTCCACTTCCGGGCCGGTACAGAATAGGGCCTCTTTAAGAGAAGTGCTCCAGCCCGAGAAGCGCCACCGCAGCCGCGGGGGCGGCCTTGCTGGCGGCGTCTCTTGCCTCATTGCTTGCAGGAATGAGTGAGCCAAAATCCACATAGGGCCGTTCCAGGCGTTCGGCGAGGCGCTTGATCTGCGGCCTTCCGATGCCCGCGCCGACGACCGGTGCTCCTGCATTCGATGAAAGCAGCGCCGCCACCCGGAAGGCGCCGTCATGGATCATGCGCAACTGGTGTTCGCTGAACCAGCGGGCGATGTCTATCCATTCCTCTTTCCGGAGATCGCCGCTGTCACGGCCGACCATACGCGCCAGGCGTTCGATCGATCCTGCAAAAGTCTTGGGCCCATGATCCGCCGCCTTGTATTGATCGTCGGCCTCGTCGAGCGTGCCGAGGACGCGGCTGAGATCGGCGGTATTGGCGAAATATTCGTTCATCAGCGGTGTCATGCGGCCCCGCACCGGAACCAGTGAGGCGATGCCGATCAGGGCGCTGCGCGCGAAGCCGGTATAGACGAGTTCGCCCGTCAGCAGGCGTTCGGCATCGGAATAGCCCTGGTGGATGACCGCGCCGTCCCTCATGGCAAGGATGTCGGTGGTGGTGGAACCCATGTCGATAAAGAGGCCGTTGCCGGCAAGCTTCGCGCTCAGCGATGCCGTCGCATGCCAATTGGCCGAGGCGATGTCGCCGCCGAGCTGTCGCGCGGAAGCCAGATCGACAAGTCCGGACCGGCCGGCATAGATCAGCGTTTCCTCCTCGCCGAATTCCTCCTCGATCAGGTCCAGCAGGGTGGCGACACCGACATCGCGGGAGGGGAAGGCGTCGGAGAGTTCGCCCGTCATGGTGAAGACATTGCCGCCGCCTTCGGTGCGCAGATCGGCGAGATTCTTCAGCGCTTCCTTCACGCGATCGGTCCCGAGCCACATCGGCGTCATAATGGTTCGGGCCATGACGATCTCGCCATTCCGGCACTGCGCCATCTTGAGATGTGCGCCGCCGATGTCCCAACCCGTCACAAAACTCGTGGCAGGGCTCTTTCCTTCCGTTTCCTTTCGGGCTTTCATAGCTGGATCGTCCCTCCGATATCGGCTTTGTCAGTGCTTATCATTCCCGTTCTCGACATCAAAGGCGGACTTGTCGTGCGTGCCCGCAAGGGCGAGCGCGGCAGCTACAGGCCGATCGAAACGCCACTCAGCCCATCGGCCGAAATCGGCGATGTCGCGGCTGGATTGTGGGAGATTTTTCCGTTTCCGGCTTATTATGTGGCTGATCTCGACGGGATCGAGAGGCGGACAAGCGGCGTAGACAGGTTGGGTCCTCTGGCGTCCTTGCGGGCGCAATCCTCCGTCTGGCTCGATGCCGGATTTTGCAAGAGAGGTGATCTCGAAACCGCGTTGGCACTCGATGGCGTGGTGCCTGTGCTCGGTTCCGAATCGCAATCCGATATTTCGCTGCTCCAGGCGTTCCATGGGCATTCGCAACTGGCCTTGTCGCTGGACTTTCGCGGCGATGAATTCCTCGGGCCGCCCGCCATTCTGGATGACGATGCCCTGTGGCCCTCGCGGGTGATCGTCATGACGCTCGCGCGGGTGGGTGCAGGAGATGGGCCGGATTTCGAGCGCCTGGCTGCAATCAGGGAACGCGCAGGAGACAGGGCAGTGATCGCCGCCGGCGGCGTGCGGTCTGCAAAGGATCTGGAGCGGCTGGAGGAAATGGGCATTGCCGGATCGCTGGTGGCGACGGCATTGCACGATGGGGCGCTGACGCCTGAAATGGTCAGGGATTTTATGGCGAGGGCGGAGGGGACGTTTGCTTAGAGCATTTCAGAATGAAGTGGAAAGGCCGGCAGGCCAGAGGGGGCGCCTCGCGACTCCATCAAAACGAGAACGCTCTGGCTGTTCTACGACCATGACGTTCTACGAAGCATGATAATGAATCAAAAGGAGGGATTGCTCCCTCCTTTTCGTCAAAAGCCTAGACGTTTGGCCAACCGGCGCATCAGGCCATCCGATTCCACAGAGGGCATGCTCTGTGCGGGGTTGTCTCTTGTCTAGGCGCTGAAGGGATGCTTGACCGAATTGCGCTGGGCGGTCGCTTCAGCGGCGGTGGGCTTGCCTGTTACCGCGCGCTCGATGGCTTCCTTGGTTGCGCGATAATTGAAATCCTGGATCTTCGCGTCGTCTTCGGCCTCCCAATGGATGAAGACGCCGACGCAGATGAAGAGATCGTCGGCTTCGTCAGCGGGGATCGTGCCATCGGCCACGCTGTCCTGCACGGCCTTTGCAACGGCATGCTGCGCCGGGCCGAACATCTGGACCGCCTGCTTGGCGCCCTTGATGGTGACCTTGTTGAACATCACCGTGTTCGGCTTGCACGCCAGATTGGGCGCGATCACCGCGAGGAGGGAGGTAAATCCGTCCTTGTTGTTGGTCAAAGCATTGCAGAAAGCTGTTTCGACGGCGCTGCCGCGCGGTCCGATGAGAAGATCGATATGGGCAACTTCATTGCCGTCACCGATCAGAGATTCGCCAACCATTACCTTAGTGATTTTCGCCACGATCTGATTCCTCCCTAAACCGTTTCCAAAAATGGATTGTCCAAAGATGCCGTACGTCGAGACACGGTTCTCGATGGACAGCTATCCTTGTTCACAGCACCCTTGTTCACCAGCATATGGAGCGCGGGTCGGTTGGCCAGATAGCAGCGGAAGCAAACCCTCCGCTTTCAAAATTCAACCATTTACCCCGCGATTATGCAAGACTAAGTTGATGATGCCGTGCGCAAAAAGCGTTGCCACCGTCAGGTCGGCGGATGTGCCCGGGTTTATGCCGTCGGCCTTGAGCTTCTTATCGAAGGCAAGCAGCAGTTTTTCCCGCTCCGTGCCATCACGCATCTCTGCTGCGCTCTCGCGGATCGTCTCGGCTTCGGCACGAATTTGTTCGGCGACCGCTGCGCCATGCTTGCGCGCGACGTGGCTGTCGGGAAAGCGTGAGAGAAAATCAAGATAGACGAAGACGATGGGCCACATGTCTTTTTCATCGCGGGCCAGGGCCGTGGCATGGGCCGAAAGGCCTATGTCAAAGATATCGGCAAAACCGGTGACATATTGCCGGGCGATCATGTCGCGATGGGCGGCCTCCTGCATCGCCTCCAGAAGTCCGACTTCAGGTTCCTCGGAAACATCGTGCTTTTCCGCCGAGCCAAGCCCGCCGGGCTGCGCCAGCCTTATGGCGGCAAACACGTCGCGCGCGTCGTCACGGTCGAGTGTATCGAGCACCTGCGCCACATTGCGCCGCAAGTCCCGGCCCGGCTTTTCCGCCGCTTTGGCGAGCGGCGCGCAGAGGAGAAGGATGCCGAGATTTGTGTTGGTGCCCACCCGTTCGCGCGTCATGGCCACAGCGTCGCGGATGCGCCGCCCGACGCGCAATGCGGGATCGGTCAGCGGATCGGCGGAAATTTCGGCGCTGTCGAGGAACTGCGTCGCGGTCATGCGGTGACCATCGGCGAAGCGATGCACATTGCCGGGCTTCAGCGCCTGGATTTCACCGAGGCAGGCGGCGATATAGGCATGCCTGATCTGGTCCCGCGTCGGGGTCACGCCGCCGGCCTTTCTCATTTTATTAAAGTTAGAGCGGGATGCGGGCGGAAAACCGCCGCACACTTTTCCTCATCCCGCTCAAAGCGCGGGAAGACGCGGGCGGTCAGCGCCTTGGCGATGCGATCAGCCACGCGCACTGGAACGACGGATTGCAATCCGCTCCAGGCGGGCATGCTGTTGACTTCGAGGACGAGGAGTTCGCCGTCGGATGTGGGGACGATGTCAATGCCGGCGAAATCGGTGCCGATGGCTTTCGACGCGGCCAGCGCCAGCGCCTCAAGCTTCAACCGCAGCGGACCGGTGACCGGTTCGGCCTTGGCACCTTTGGCGATGTTGGTGATCCACCCGTCGGCGCAGCGCGCCATCATGCCCAGAACCTCGCCGCCACAAGTGAACACGCGATAATCGCGAAACGGTGGACCGGCCCGGGCCACGAAGCGCTGGAGATAATAGACATCGTCGACCTCTTCAGGCACCGGCAAATCCTCCGGCCCGTTGATCAGACGGATGCCGCGGCCTTGCGAGCCGAACAGCGGCTTGAGCACCAGCGGACCACTGGCGATCTCACGCTCGATGATGGCTCTGGCGTTTTCCAGGTTCTCAACGGTGAAGGTTTCCGGTGTGGGCAGACCGGCCTGAGCCAGCAAAAACGTCGTGGTGGATTTGTCGACACAGCGCTCGATGGCCTTGGCGGAATTCCAGACGGGAACGCCGAGATGGGCGAAGGCGTGGAGAATGCCGAGGCGGCGCGTGATCGCCTCGAAGGTTCCCGACGAGACGGAGCGCACGACGACAGTGGCGGGCAGGGCACCATCGAGGCCTGGAATGGCAAGGCCTGACTTATATCTGCTGTCGAAGCCGATATCGGCCAGATGCATGGAAAGCGTCTTCACGCCGAGCTTGTTAAACGAAGAGGAAAGCTGTTTCACCTGGCCGTCCGGCCTGTCCGACAGGATCAGTATCGTATCAATTCTTTCAGCCAAGGGATTGTTCCAGCATTGCATTGTCAATTCCACCACTGCGAAAAGTCTCGCCGCTTTCGATAGCTGTAACGATCACTTCGGCCGGGCTGAAGAGATGCGGGTCTATGGCGTAGAAATCACCTTTGAAAGCCCTGAAAATATCGGCGAAGGGCTGGCCATAGTCGCGCGACGTTCGGCTTGGAAGCTGCTCGGCGAGCGCCCTGGCATCGCTGGCTGCGCCATGCACGAAAAGCTGCACCAGCCCGCCATAGATAATGGCGTCATTGGTCCGGCCCATGGCCTGCAGGAAATCCGGGTGCGGGGCGGGCAGCGGCGCATAGCCGGCGCCGTCGATGATCGCATCGAGCGGAAATTTCAGATCATGCGCCTTGTGCAGCGCGACTTCGAGTACGCGCCCGACGATCTGCACCGATCCTGTCAGGCTCTGGGTCGGCGCATAGATGAAGGTGAGCGCCTCTGGTGCGAGGCCCGTCGACCGAGCAACCTTCTCCACGATCTCGCGCGGCGGCGGCGCGGCTGTTTCCAGCACGATCACCGATGTTTTTGCATCGGGTTCCTCATAGACGATCTCCTCGAACAGGTGCTCGACGCGGGCGAGCGTCCGGATCGGGCCCGAGCCCATGGCAAAATATTTTCCGTGCGACAGGTTCCAGCCGGCATATTGGCTGGCAAGGCAGGCAAGAACGGGCTGGGACGAACGGACATGGATGCCGAGCGGCCAGCGTCCCGCGCCGCGATTCAGTTGCGTCGAAACCGCGCCTAGGCCGCCCATGCATATCTCGATAATACGCATGCCGGCGTCGATGCCGCCCTCTTCATTCGCCCCCGCATCGATCAGATGTTCGCCGAGACTGCCGCGGCTATGCGCGATCCGCAGGCGGTCGGCGTTGTCGATCATCTCGTCGACGATACGCTGGGCATTGCGGTTCAGGAATGCTTTTCCATTCCTCATATGACCGTTCCTCCTGGGGAACCCGTTCCCCACGGGGAAGCTTCTTTCCAATAGGCAGCCAATGCCTTGACACGGTTCTTGACGGCCCTTTCGGCGGTCGCGGCCGAGCGGGCGCTGGCAAAGACGGTGCATACCGGATCGCCGGCATCGAGTACCGAGCCCGGGGGCTGGTGATCGGCGGTCAGTTCGGGCCATTCGATCGGCGGAAAAATGCGAATTGGATGCGGCGTATAGGCGATCGCCGAGGCGACCGAGCCGGCATAGGTCGGGCGTTTCGCCCCAGCGCCCCTGACGGCATTCAGATGCTCGCGCAGGAGAGGCGTCTCATCACTGTCAAAAATATCGAGCGTCGCGCCAGGGCGCGGATTGATCTCGATCAGCCAGAGACCTGAGGGGCCGTCGATAAAATCGGCGGCGCAGAGCCCGACAAGGCCTGTCCGGGCTGTCAGCGCGATCAACCATTCGCCGATTTGCGCGCGGTTTTTCTTGCTGTAGCGCATGAGCCGCACCGCGCCGCCATAGCGGTATGGGCTGCTCTGCGACGGCGCCACCCATTGGCGGCTGAAGCCAATGAGGCGGGCCTCTCTTCCATCGGCGATAAAGAGCGCCGAGACGTTTCTTCCCGCGACGAAACGCTGGAAATAGCGGTCCGGCCTGTTATCGCCGCCGCTGGCATGGCCGACATGCGAACCACCTGCGCCGCCGGCGAGCTTCACGAGCCAGCCTTCGAGATTGTCGGGCCGCTCGCTGCTTATCTCGGGGTGCGGGATCGACAGCGAAGTGCAGAGGTCGGCAAGTCTCGCCGGGTTCTTGACGGCTCGGATCGTCCGGGCGGTGTTTCCGGCCACAAAAAAATGGCGTGCGATCGCGTCCACCATGTCAGGCGTTCGCTCGAAACCCGAACCATAGATTACCGCTTGCGGGGCATCGTCTCCGGCAAGTTCAACCAAGCGGCCCATGAGGCCATCGGCTTCGATGCCGGTCTGGATGCTGCCGGGCAGCCTGATGGCGCGCTCGGCGAAACTCATTGTGTCGGTATCGTTGAACAGGTCAGCCACGAGCGGGCGCAGGCCTGCCCGGCGGGCGGCGGCGGCAAGCGAGCGGCCCGATATCGCGGCGATCAGGACCGTATCGTTATTTTGCAAGGTCGCGGGCAAGGCTGAATGCATCCTGAAAATCTAGGATAATCGGTTTCTCCGCCTTGAGCATGCGGACGAACAAACCGGATTGCGTCTTGTATTTCACATTGCCGATGGAGAGCGGGCCGATGCCGATGGCGCGCGTTCCCTCCAGCGGTTCGCCATTGGCATTGACCTTCAGCCCCTCGATGCCCGCCGGCGGCACGGCGTTGACGTCGGCGGCGACGAGAAGATCGGGTGCGTTGCGCAATTGCGCGCTGGAAATGACCTGCACGCCGGCTTTCGCGGCGGCAAGCAGGACGTTCGCGCCTTCGATGGCCGCGCCTTTCTTCGCGTCGTCCGAACCGTCGGCGGGGGTAACCGTTACGCCGAAGCGCTCCTTGATCGATGATGCGATGTCCTCAACACGGCGAAGCCCGTCATGGCCGACGATTGTTACGCGCGCGCCCTCCTTGGCGGCGATGACGGCTGTGCAATAGCCGACCACGCCGGTCGCGCCGAAGATCGCCACCGAGACATCGGCGAGCGTGCGATCGTAATGGCGGGCGAGTGCCTTTTCCACCTTGGCGACCATCGCGGCGGCAGTCGTGAAGGAGCCAGCCGGATCGGCGAAGACCGATATTTCGAATGGCGGCACCATGGCCTTCCTGGCGGCGTCGAGCATGTCGAGCGCGGTCGGCGCGTCTTTTCCCGCAAGAAAGATACCGGTCGCGACGCCGGCATCTGGGGGGCGTGAAAAGATCGCGTCCTGGACGAGATTGCCGACGTCGGAAAGGCCGACATCGGTATAGGGAACGACCGCGTCATAACCGGCGTCGAGCGCCATGTTCACGTCGAACGGGCTCATCTGCCTGAGGGGCGTCAGCATATGGAGGATGGTCTTGCGGGTCACGGCTTCCGCTTCCTTTCGATGGTGGTGCGCATCGGTTCCGGTGTCATTCATAGAGAGACAAGATCGAGCGCGCTGCGTGTGATTTCCGCGCCCTCGTTCCGGCCCGAGAGGATGCGGATGGAAACAGCGCCTGGAGCGGCGATGGCCCCGACAATCCGTTTCGCTTCAGCGTGCGATGGGGCGAAGGCAAATCCGGTCGGTCCCCACGAACTCTGGCCAATGCCGACGGCGCCGGCGGTTTTGAGTTCCGCCAGAACAGCTTCGACCGCCTTGCTGGTGAACGCGCCGCCCTGGGCGGGAGAGAAATAAGCGCCGATTTCCGTCTGCACGGCCTCGATGGCTTTGCCGAAGCCGGAAAGGTCCTGTTCGATGAGGGCTGGCAATATCCCCATCAGCACCTGCCGGCAGATCGCGGCGGAACTGGCGTCGGGGAAGAAGGGGAGCGTCCGAAACGCCTCCATCTCCGCCTCGCCATGGATGCCCTGCGTCGTCTCGTCGAGAACGAGGATGATACGCCAATCCCGGGGAAAGGGGATGTGCGTGATGACTGTCGGAGACTGGTTCTGACGGAACCGCCCTGCGTCGACGATCAGCCCGCCCTTTTCGAAGGCGGCGATACCGATGCCGGAACGCACGCCGCGGCCAAGCAGCAGCGCGTCGTTGCGGCTGTCGAGCGGAAATTTATGCAATGTGCGAAGCGCCGCGGCGACGGCAAGCGCGATCTGGGTGCCGGAGCCGAGGCCGGCATGGCGGGGAATGGTTCGGTGGATGACGATCCGGTGCTGCGCCCGGATGCCGAGATGAACGCACAGTCGCGCAAGATGCTCGGCGACCCGCTCGCGCTCATCGCCCTCGACGGAGGTTTCGCGCGCGCGCGCAATGGTCAACTCCGTCGCAATATCTTCGAGGGGCAAGCCGATGCTGCCGAAACGGCCATCATTCTTTCTCGGCATATCGAGGAAGCCGAGATGCAGGCGCGCAGGGACTTTTATGGAGACAGAGTCCGACATTCGTTCTCTTATACGTTGAACGCATTTTTCAGAAATCGGGCCCTGACTTATGATATCGTCTTTCGATCAGGACGCAAGCCGGATGCAGAGAAAGATTGCCGAGAAAGATTGTTGGAGGAATTCATCGATGACCGATCAGAACAGCGCGGCAAAAGCCAAGGCCAGGGTCTATTCGGAAGATGAAATCATGGAGCGGCTGCACAGGGATTTGCCGCATTGGCGCTATGAAAACGGCTGGATCCGCCGCAAATACAAGACGCATGGCTGGAAAGGCACGTTGATGGTCATCAACACGGTCGGCCATCTGGCGGAAGCCGCCTGGCATCATCCCGATATCAAGGCGTCTTACGCCTGGGTCGAAATCATCCTGATGTCGCATGATGCCAAAGGCATTACGGACAAGGATTTCGAACTGGCGCGGAAGATAGAGGATGTGGTGCAGTGGCAGCCCGGGAAGGAAGACGGCGCGCTCGGGGGAACACCTGCCTCGGACCAGCGCTTTGCGTATTTAAAATATGACGATTGAAGCCGCGGTATTGGGGTTCACATTCGGCGAAAATTGGCTAAGTTCGTAGCGGCACCAGAAAGTTGCGGGATTTATGTCGGTTGCATGGGTCGGCAGCCAGGCAGTATTTTTGTCAGACGCAATCCAGCATGCTGCAAAGCTTCTGGCGTCCAGCCGCTGCCCGGTCATTTCATTCGATGCGGATGTGCATGGCACCCGCAGCGTCATCGCTTTGGCCGAAAAGCTTGGCGCAGCCTATGATCATATCAGGGGCAGGGAACTCCTCAACGAGGTGGCCCTCTTCACCTCCCATGGCGGCATGTTCACGACGCCGGGCGAAGTACGCCGGCGTGCGGACCTGATTATCCTTGTCGGCGACCTCCCGGCCTCGCATCATGAACTGATCCTTTCATGGGCTTCGGCTCAGCCCGATCTCGCGGGCAAGCAGTCGCGCCGCTGGTTTCACCTGGAGGGAGGCGAGGCGGTGTCCGGTGGCAAGGACGCAGAAGGCGAGCTTTCGCGGCAGGTCAAAGCCGTCATCCTTTCCGCCGAGGCGGCTTCTCTGGGTACGGCTGTGGCGCTATTGCGGGCAGAACTTGCAGGCCGGCGAACCGCCACTCCCATCACCAATCTCGACAGCCTGAAAAAGGCGTTGGCGGAAGCCGATTTTCCGGTTTTCGTCTTTTCGGGCAATACGGAAGAGCCGACGAGCCTTGCCATGCTTCAGGGCCTTGTCGCCGACCTCAACAGGTCGAAGCGCGCCAGCAGCCTGTTCCTGCCGTCGGATGACGCGGCTTGGGGCGCGGTGCTGACATCCGTGTGGATGACCGGCTTTCCGCCGCGCACCGGTTTTCCCAACGGCGCTCCAGTCTATGATCCCGAGCGCTGGGATATCCAGCGCATGCTGCGGGACAAGGAGGCCGACTTGCATCTCTGGATATCGCCGGGTGACGAAATTCCGGCAAAGCAGGGCAGGATACCGCTCGTTGCCCTGGCGCACACTGCAAGTCCCGTGGCAGGCGCTGCCGTCACGATTTCGATTGCCGCGCCCGGTATCGACCATGATTGCGTGGCCTATTCGAGCCGGACCGGAACCTTCAGGGCAACACGCGCCAGCGCCCCCTCCGACAGACCTGCAATCGCCGGAATCGTCAGGCAGTTGGCGCAAGCGCTGCCCTCGGGGGAGGCGGAGTCATGCTGATCCGGCTGACCGGTGGCGAGATCATCGATCCCGTGAATGGCGCAAGCGGCAGACGGGACCTCTGGTTCGAGGACGGCTTCATCATCGACAAGCCCGAGGGCAGGCGCGCCGACAAGACCCATGACCTTTCCGGCTGTATCGTCATGGCCGGTGCGATCGACATCCATTCCCATATCGGCGGCGGCAATGTGAACACGGCGCGGCTTCTCCTGCCGGAACATCACGCCGCGCATCTGCCGCGCCCGGCCGCCACGCCGCTTTCCAATGCCGGCTGGTCGACCTTCACGACCGGATGCCTGTATGCGCAGATGGGGTTCACCACCGTCGTAGAGCCGGCGATGTCTCCCTACAATGCGCTGCACACGCATCTGGAGCTTTCCGATATTCCCATCATCGACAAGGCGACGCTCACGATCCTCGGCAATGACGATTTCCTCCTGTCACTGATCCGCGACAAGTCATCGACCGACATGGTGGATGATTACGTGGCATGGACGCTTGCCTCGACAAACTCACTCGGCGTGAAGGTGATCAATGCGGGGGCTGCCGCCGCTTTCAAGGAGAATGTCCGGTCCTTCTCCTTCGACGATGTGGTTCCGGCCTATGGCGTCAGTTCGCGCGGGATCGTCAAGACGCTGCAGGCCTCGGTCAACAGGCTTGGCGTGCCGCACCCGCTGCATGTGCACGCCAACAATCTCGGCCTTGCCGGGAGCGCCGACACGGCGTCGGTCACCATCGATGCCGCCGAGGGCGTGCCGCTGCATCTCGCGCATCTGCAGTTCTACGGCTACGGCACTGAGGGGAAACGGAAATTTTCCTCGGAGGCGGCCCGGCTGGCGGAGCAGGTGAACAACAATCCGGATGTCACCATCGATGTCGGCCAGGTCATGTTCGGGCAGACGGTGACGGTTTCGTCCGACGTCACGAGGCAGTTCCTGGCGATCGGCAATGCGGACCCGAAGAAGACCGTCATCATCGATGGCGATGGCAATGGCGGGGGCATCGTGCCTTACCGCTACAGGAAGAATTATTACGGTTCGCTGCAATGGGCGGTGGGGCTGGAACTGTTCCTGCTGATCGATGATCCCTGGCGCGTCTTCTTCACCACAGACCATCCGAACGGCGCGCCTTTCACGGCTTATCCTGATCTGTTCGAGCTGCTGATGAGCCGCGAGGCCCGCGATGCGAAGTCGGCGGAGCTTAATGCTGCGGCGCTGGAACTGACGACACTCGCCTCGATCCGGCGCGAATATACGCTCGAGGAGATCGCCATCATGACGCGCGCGGCCCCAGCGCGGCTTTTAGGGCTGAAAGATCGCGGCCATCTTGGTCCCGGCGCCATTGCCGATATCGCCGTCTACCGCAGGGGCAGCGATATTGCGGGCATGTTCCGCGAAGCGGCACTTGTCTTCAAGAATGGCGATCTTGTGGTGGAGAATGGCAAGGTCGTTCATTTCCGCTGGGGCAAGGCGCTGCGCCTCAAACCGACACCCGACAAGGCGATGGTCCGCCGCATGCAGGCCTATCACGAGGAGCGCTACGGCCTGTCGCTCGACTGGTTCACCTTTCCCGACAGCGCAATCGAACGCGACGAGCCCTTCGCGGAGGTGTCATGCAAGAGTTGATTCGCAACGGGATAGGGATTGACGACACGTTTGCCGAGGCCTTCGGTATGCGCGCGACGGCGATCATCATTACCGGGCCGACGCTGAAATGGGCGCGCCAGGCGGCGATCACCATGACCGGTTACGCAACATCGGTGATCGGTTGCGGCTGCGAGGCGGCGATCGATGTCGATCTGCCGCCGTCGCAGACGCCTGACGGACGCCCGGGCTGCCGTGTCATGCTCTTCGCCGTGAGCACGGACGAATTGCAGAGGCAGTTGAAGAACCGGGTCGGCCAATGTGTTCTGACATCGCCGGGCAGCGCCTGTTTTGCCGCAATGGAAGGCGGCACGCCGCTCAATCTCGGTGCGGCGCTGCGTTATTTCGGCGATGGCTGGCAGATATCGAAGAAGTTCGGCGGCAGGCACTACTGGCGGATCCCTGTCATGGATGGGGAATTCCTCTGCGAGGCGACGACCGGGATGACCAAGGAGGCGGTGGGCGGCGGCAATCTCCTGCTTCTCGCCGCCAATGCGGAGAAGGCGCTTCTCGCAGCCGAGCGCGCCGTGGCGGCAATCGGGAAAATTCCTGGTACGATCATGCCGTTTCCGGGCGGCGTCGTGCGTTCGGGATCGAAGATCGGCGCCAAGTACAAGGGGATGACGGCTTCGACCAACGAGGCCTTTGCGCCGACGCTGAGCGGCGTGGTGAAGAGCGCGCTCGGTCCCGATATCAATGCCGTTCTGGAGATCGTGATCGATGGCGAGACGAGCGAGGCGGTTTCCGCCGCCATGCGCGCCGGGCTGAAAGCCGTGATCGATCTGGGACCAAAGCGCGGCGCGCTGCGCATCAGCGCCGGCAATTATGGCGGCAAGCTCGGCAAGTTCCACTATCACCTCAAGGATTTGCTGCCATGAAAGGGCTGACCTTCACGCTGCGCGCCGAACCGGAGGAACGGCTCGATCTCTTGGCGCTCACCCCTGACAGGCTCGACGGGATGAGCGTTGCGGAGATCGCTCGCTTGCGCATCGGCACCAGCCGAAAGCCGGCGAGTGTCGGCGACCTGTTCAAGATCGCCGGGAAGGATGCTTCCCGCATCGTCTTTGACGGTGGGAGCGCGCATTTCGACGGCATCGGCGCGGGCATGAGCAGCGGCATGGTCTATGTCGCGGGCGATGCGGGTGCTCAGGCCGGGCGCAAGATGCGCGGCGGCGCCATCGTCATCGAAGGCCGTTGCGGAACGCATGCCGGCTCCTGCATGGCGGGTGGCCGGCTCGAAATCCGGGGCAACTCGGGCGATTGTCTCGGTGGGCCGCTTGCCGGGGAAATGCTCGGAATGGCGGGCGGGGTGCTGGTCGTGCGGGGCAGGGCCGGCGATTATGCGGGGGACCGCATGCGCCGGGGCGTCATCGCCATCCTCAAAGGATGCGGCGACTATGCCGGCAGCCGGATGATCGCCGGGAGCGTTGCCGTGAGGGGCAAGGTCGGAGCCATGCCGGGATATCTGATGAAACGCGGCTCGCTGCTGTTCGACCGGCGGCCGGAGGCGCTTTCGCCGACCTTCATCGATTGCGGCCGGACGGATATCGCTTTTTCCGGCCTTTTCGACCGCTATCTGATCGAGGACGGGATACTCGATAAGCCGCTATTGGGCCGCCGCCCCGGAAAATACGGCGGCGACACCGCTGTGCTTGGGAAGGGGGAAATCCTGTTCCGGATGGGTGGATAGTTCAGGCGATTCCCGCCGGCAAGCGGAGAGGGCTGGGTTGAAAACACGGCGATACCGCTTCCACGCTCAGACGTGCCGCGTGATGCCGCCATCGACGCGGATGTTCTGGCCGGTGATGTAGCCCGCATCGTCGGAGAGCAGGAACGCTGCCGTCTTGGCAATTTCCTCGACCGTGCCGATTCGCTTCATCGGTATCGGCTCCGCCGTTCCCTCCTTGTGGTCGAGGCTGTCGATATAGCCGGGGAGAAGGGCGTTCATGCGGATATTGTCGGCACCGTAGCGATCTGCATAGAGCTTGGTATAGGCCCCGACCGCCGCGCGATAGGCGCAGGAGACCGGGAATTTCAGCGATGGCTCGAAGGCCGCGAAGGTGGTGACGTTGACCCACGCGCCCTTGCCTTGGCTGAGCATGAGCGGCGTCACCAGGCGCGCCATCCGCACCACGTTGAGAATCATCATCTCGTTGCCGAGTACCCAGCCCTCATCCGTGATGTCGAGAAGATCGCCTTTCGGCGGATGGCCGGTATGATTGACCACGGCGTCGATGCGGCCATAGCGGCTTACCGCCGCATCCACCAGCGCTTCGAGGTCGGCGAGGTTCTGCGCCGAGCCCTTGATGCCGACGCCTCCCAGTTCGTCTGCCAGTTCGACGGCGCTACCGGAGGGGGACATCAATGCGAGGCGATAGCCGCGTTCGCCCAGTTCCCGGGCAATCGCGGCGCCCATGCCGCGTCCACCGCCCGTTATCACGGCCACCGGCTTTGCATTTTCCGCCTGCATTCGCCTTCTCCTCTGCGAGGGCCATTCGCCCAAATAATTCCAGGACGATAACCACTCGCGGTCGCGTTGGCCAGAGACGGGAGCGGCTTCGTCGGCATGGTGGGGTTCCAAAAAGCCGTTAACCAAGTCTTCACCTTATTGCCGCAATCGCTATTATCATGTGCGACGCAATTCCAATCGGGGTCCATCACCAAATGATCAAGAAGTTTACCATTGCTGCCCTGGCGGCCACTTTCCTCGCAGGCTGCACCACCGATCCCTATACGGGGCAGCAGAAAATTTCGAATACGGCGGGCGGAGCGGCCCTCGGGGCAGCCGTTGGCGCGCTGGGCGGCCTGGCCGTCGGCGGTTCGAGCCGTGCGCAGCGCAATGCCGTGCTGATTGGTGCAGGTATCGGCGCATTGGGTGGCGGCGCCATCGGCAATTACATGGACCGGCAGGAAGCGGAACTGCGGGCGCAGCTTCAAGGCACCGGCGTTTCGGTCACGCGCAATGGCGATCAGATCATTCTGAACATGCCATCGAACATCACCTTCGACACCGACCAGGACGCGGTGAAGAGCCAGTTCTATCCGACGCTCAATTCTGTCGCGATCGTTCTGCGCAAATTCAACCAGTCGCTTGTCGATGTCTACGGCCATACCGATTCGACCGGCAGCGCCAGCCATAATCTGCAACTGTCGCAGCGCCGGGCCCAGTCCGTGGCCAATTATCTCGGAAGCCAGGGCATCGACCAGCGCCGCTTCGCCGTCACCGGTTTTGGCGCGACGCAGCCCATCGTCACCAACGCCACGGAAGCCGGACGCGCGCAGAACCGCCGTGTCGAGATCCAGATTTCGCCGCTTACCCAGGGATAAATTTCAGAAAATTTACCCAGGGATAAATTCCAGAATTTACCCAGGTATAGATCCGCCGGGGTATGTCCAGGCTGGTCTTAACGGAAAGCGCGGTCCTTCAGGGTCGCGCTTTTTTGTATCTGCCGGCAGGGGTTCTTCCGCGTCGCGGCTTCCCGCCGTCGCCGAATCGCTAAGAGGGGGGATGCCCCCGAAACGGGGATGAGTGGGCATTTTAAAAAATAAGAGTTAACGTGTCCAAGCTAGAACATATATCGAACATTTTTGTAACGTCGATATTTTTCAACACGTTACCCGTCTTGTCAATTTAGAACAAAACGGATACAAATAGTTTTCAAGAACGGGTTGTCCGGGCTTCATGCACCACACAGGGGTAGTGTAACATGTCTCAGAAATCATTGCGACTTGTTGAGGATAATTCAGTGGACAAGACTAAGGCTCTGGACGCGGCACTGTCTCAGATCGAGCGGGCGTTCGGCAAAGGATCGATCATGCGGCTCGGACAGAACGAGCAGGTGGTCGAGATTGAAACGGTTTCGACCGGATCGCTTTCGCTCGATATCGCGCTTGGCGTGGGGGGGCTTCCCAAGGGGCGCATCGTCGAGATCTATGGCCCGGAAAGCTCCGGCAAGACGACGCTGGCGCTGCACACGATCGCCGAGGCGCAGAAGAAGGGCGGCATCTGCGCCTTCGTCGATGCGGAGCATGCGCTGGATCCCGTCTACGCACGCAAGCTTGGCGTCGATCTGGAAAACCTTCTGATCTCGCAGCCCGATACAGGCGAACAGGCGCTGGAGATCACCGATACACTGGTGCGCTCGGGGGCCATCGACGTGCTGGTGGTCGATTCCGTCGCGGCGCTGACCCCACGCGCCGAAATCGAAGGCGAGATGGGCGATTCCCTGCCGGGCCTGCAGGCCCGCCTGATGAGCCAGGCTCTACGCAAGCTGACGGCCTCCATCTCGCGTTCCAACTGCATGGTCATCTTCATCAACCAGATTCGCATGAAGATCGGCGTCATGTACGGTTCGCCCGAGACGACGACGGGCGGCAATGCGCTGAAGTTCTACGCTTCGGTGCGTCTCGATATCCGCCGTATCGGCGCGGTCAAGGAACGCGACGAGGTGGTTGGCAACCAAACCCGTGTGAAGGTCGTCAAGAACAAGCTCGCGCCGCCCTTCAAGCAGGTGGAATTCGACATCATGTATGGCGCTGGCGTCTCGAAGATGGGTGAACTGGTCGATCTCGGCGTCAAGGCCGGCGTGGTCGAAAAGTCGGGGGCATGGTTCTCCTATAATTCGCAGCGCCTCGGGCAAGGGCGTGAAAATGCCAAGCTGTTCCTCCGGGACAATCCGGAACTGGCGCGGGAGATCGAACTCACCTTGCGCCAGAATGCCGGCCTCATCGCCGAGCAGTTCCTCGATAACGGGCCTGGCGGGGATGATGATGGTGACGCAGATACGGCCGAAATGTGAGGCAGGCGCTGATTTCCGGAGTGCCTGAAATCCAGGACACCGCAGCCTTGCGATAAAGGAACAAGCCCGCGTTTTCCCTCCCTCATGGAGGAGATAGCGCGGGCTTTTACATTTGGGCCCGCGGCTAGCCTGGAGTTTGTAGCGGGTTTTGGAGCCGCTTTTCGGCTGCTGGATTGGCTGGACAGGGTTTCGCGGCGTCGCTAAAAGCATGCGGTCCGGGCCGCTTGCCCGAAGGAGCATTTCAAGAAGGCGAAGCCTGTTGGGGTAACCCTGCGGGTCAAAGCCTCTAAAGGTTGGAACATGAGTGGCGTCAACGAGATACGGTCGACATTTCTGGAGTATTATAGAAAGAACGGACATGAGATCGTGCCGTCGAGCCCGCTCGTGCCGCGCAACGATCCGACATTGATGTTCACCAATGCCGGCATGGTGCAGTTCAAGAATGTCTTCACCGGGCTCGAGCAACGTCCCTATAACAGGGCCACGACTTCGCAGAAATGCGTGCGCGCCGGCGGCAAGCATAACGACCTTGACAATGTCGGCTATACCGCGCGCCATCACACCTTCTTCGAGATGCTCGGCAATTTCTCGTTCGGCGACTATTTCAAGGAGGAGGCGATCGGGTTCGCGTGGAACCTGATCACCAAGGAGTTCGGCCTGTCCAAAGATAAGCTACTCGTCACCGTCTATCACACCGACGACGACGCGGCGAATTTCTGGAAGAAGATCGCGGGCTTGTCCGACGACCGCATCATCCGCATCGCCACCAGCGACAATTTCTGGGCGATGGGCGATACCGGGCCTTGCGGCCCTTGCTCGGAAATCTTCTACGACCACGGCGACCATATCTGGGGCGGCCCTCCCGGCAGCGCGGACGAGGATGGCGATCGGTTTATCGAGATCTGGAACCTCGTCTTCATGCAGTTCGAGCAGTTGTCGAAGGAGGAGCGCATCGCGCTGCCGCGTCCATCGATCGACACGGGCATGGGGCTGGAGCGTATCGCCGCCGTGCTGCAGGGCGTTCATGACAATTACGACATCGACCTGTTCCGCGCGCTGATCCGCGCCTCCGAGGAGGCGACCGGCGTCAAGGCCGAGGGCAAGAACCGCGCGAGCCATCGCGTCATCGCGGATCATCTGCGTGCGTCGAGCTTCCTCATCGCCGATGGCGTGCTGCCGTCGAATGAGGGGCGCGGCTATGTGCTGCGCCGCATCATGCGTCGCGCCATGCGGCATGCGCAGCTTCTGGGTGCGCAGGAGCCGCTGATGTGGCGGCTGTTGCCGACCCTCGTGCGCGAGATGGGGCAGGCCTACCCTGAGCTTATCCGCGCCGAGGCGCTGATTTCGGAGACGCTGAAGCTTGAGGAAACCCGCTTCCGCAAGACGCTGGAACGCGGACTTGGCCTTTTGGGCGAGGCGACGGAGAATTTGAGCGAGGGCGGGCGTCTCGACGGCGAAACGGCTTTCAAGCTCCACGACACCTATGGCTTCCCGCTCGACCTGACACAGGATGCGCTGCGCCAGCGCGGCATCGGCGTGGATACGGAAGGTTTTAACGCGGCCATGGAGCGGCAGAAGACGGAGGCGCGCGCCAGTTGGGCAGGCTCCGGCGATGCCACGACCGAAACCGTGTGGTTTTCCGTACGCGACAAGTCAGGCGCGACGGAGTTCCTGGGCTACGAGACCGAGAAGGCCGAGGGCATCATCACCGCGCTGGTGCGCGACGGCGCCGTTATCGACAGCGTCGGGGAGGGCGACACGGTTGCCGTCGTCGTCAACCAGACGCCGTTCTATGGCGAATCCGGTGGCCAAGTGGGCGACGCAGGAACGATTTCGGGTGAGGGTTTCACAATCGAAATCTCCGACACGCAGAAGAAGGGCGACGGCGTTTTTGTTCATATCGGCCGCGTGGCGAAGGGCTTGGCGAAAACCGGCGCTGTAGTGGAGCTTGCGGTCGACGCGTCGCGCCGCACGCGCATCCGCTCCAATCATTCCGCTACACATCTTCTGCACGAGGCGTTGCGCGAGACGCTTGGAACGCATGTGGCGCAGAAGGGCTCGCTCGTCGCGCCTGATCGCCTGCGTTTCGACTTCTCGCATCCCAAGCCGATTTCGGCCGCGGAATTGAAAGCGATCGAGGATATCTCCAACGAGATCGTGCTGCAGAACAGTCCGGTGACGACGCGGCTGATGGCTGTCGACGACGCCATTGCGGCGGGTGCAATGGCGCTCTTCGGCGAGAAATACGGCGATGAGGTCCGGGTCGTCTCGATGGGCACGGCGATGCAGGGACCCAAGGTCGGCAAAGCCTGGTCCACGGAGCTTTGCGGGGGCACGCATGTGCGCCGGACCGGCGATATCGGACTGATCCGGATCGTCTCCGAAGGCGCTGTTGCCGCCGGCGTGCGCCGCATCGAGGCGCTGACGGGCGAGACTGCCCGTCGCTATCTGGAAGAGCAGGACGAACGGGTCAAGGCGCTCGCGGCCACGTTGAAGACGACGCCAGCCGAGACGCTCGATCGGGTGGCGAGCCTGATCGAGGAGCGCCGCAAGCTTGAGCGTGAACTGACTGAAGCGCGCAAGAAGCTGGCGCTGGGCGGCGGCGGAGAGCAGGCCGCGGCCCAGAACGAAACGATCAATGGCGTGAATTTTATCGGCAAGGTGGTAACGGGTGTTTCGCCGCGCGATCTGAAGCCGCTTGCCGACGAAGGCAAGAAGGCGCTCGGATCGGGCGTGGTGGCGTTCATCGGCGTCGGCGAGGATGGCAAGGCGAGCGCTGTCGTGGGCGTCACCGACGATCTGACGTCGCGCATCAGCGCCGTCGATCTCGTTCGCGCTGCCTCAGCCGCCCTTGGCGGTTCTGGCGGCGGCGGTCGCCCTGACATGGCCCAGGCCGGTGGTCCGGAAGGCGCCAAGGCGCCGGAGGCTATCGCGGCGGTCAAGGCTCTCTTGGGCTGAGCCGCGAAGGATTTTGAACCTTTTGCGGGGTGCAGTCATTCTGCACCGCTGAGCCCATGGAGAAGGCGAGGAATGGATTTCCAGTGCTTCACTGAAATCCATTCCACAACTGCACCACTGCCGCTATTGTGGAATGCCGGCGTGACGAGCCTCACGCTTCCGTGAGGTAAAAAACAACAGAGACAGGCCGGGGTTACTCCGGCCTAATTCGCTTTCACGGGTGGGCGTGGACGACCTTGCTATCATCCGGCGCTTCATCGCGGTCATCGAGCCCATAATCGCGCAGGACGGCCGCGATGCGCAGCCGGTAATCTTCGAAGACGCTATTGCGGCCCTTGGCTTGTGCGATACGGTGAGCGGGGAGGTTTCGCCATTGTTTCACCGCCTCCTCGTCGCGCCAGAACGAGAGCGACAGGAGCTTTCCCGGTTCGTTGAGGCTCTGGAACCGCTCGATGGAAATGAAGCCGTCTATCCCCAGGAGTTCGTCGCGCAATTCGGCGGCGATGTCGAGATATTGTGCCCGGCGTGTATCGTCCGCCGGCCAGACTTCGAAAATAACCGCGATCATGGGCGAACCAACTCCGCATGCGGGCCGGAGACGCGTTTGAGGAATATCCGGTCCTCTCCAAGAATGAAGCGTTCCTTGCGGGCAAATTCATAATTGGCGCGTCCCAGCGGGTCATTGGCCAGCCTGGCGCGGTAGGCTTCGTAAGTGGCGAGGTTTTCGATGTTGTAGACGCCGTAGGCGGTGGTGGCGGAGCCTTCATGCGGTCCGAAATAGCCGGTCAGATCCGCACCGCAGCGGGGAATTGCCTGACCCCAATTGCGTGCATATTCGGCGAAAGCATCCTGCTTGAAAGGATCGATCTGATAGCGGATGAAACAGGTGATCATGGGTACTCCTTGGTTTCCATGACTCATATCTAGCGCTTGAATTCCATTCATACTTCGGTTAGCGTCGAACTATGAAAGACGGTCCTGTCATTGCGAAGATTGCGGCGCTGCTTGGAGATCCGGCGCGGGCGAACATGCTCACGGCTCTCATGGACGGGCGCGCACTGACCGCAAGCGAGCTTGCCGGCTTGGCCGGCGTCACCCTGCAGACGACGAGCGGACATCTTGCCAAGCTCAGCGCGGCCAATCTTATCCTCATGGAAAAGCAGGGGCGGCATCGTTATTTCCGCCTGTCGGGGGCGGATGTGGCCGAGGTGCTTGAAGGGCTGATGGGGCTTGCCGAGCGCACGGGCGCGGTGCGCTTGCGAACCGGGCCGAAGGATCAGGCGCTGCGCGCTGCGCGGATCTGCTACGACCATCTGGCGGGTGAACGCGGCGTCGAAATGCTCGACGCGGCCCGCAGGCTTCATCTCGTTGCCGAGGATGCGGATGTCGCACTGACGGACAAGGGACGTGATTTCTTCACCCATATGGGCCTCGATATCGACAGGCTCGCAAAGGGTAAGCGCCCGCTATGCCGGGCCTGTCTCGACTGGAGCGAGCGGCGCAATCATTTGGGTGGCGCGTTGGGCGCCGCACTTCTCGATAGTTTCATCGCGCGTGGTTGGGCGCGGCGGCTCGAAGGCCGCGTCATTTCCTTCACACCCCCGGGCGAGCAAGCCTTCCGCTCGGCTTTCTCAATCGAGTAGCGGTAGATTTCCGTCAGGCGCTCGTCTTTTTCATGTTCGCCACCGCAGCGTCATCCAATTCACTGGCGCGGTTCAGGGCCTTGCGGTTCTTGAGCCGATCCCAATAGGCCGTGAAGGCAGGGCGGGGTTGGAGCGTGCCAAATCCAATGCCCCAGGAGACGTGTGAGCCGACATAGACATCGGCCGCCGTGAAGCGCTCGCCGGTGATATAGGGATGCGCCGATATGGCCTTTTCCAAAGCGTCGACGACTGAGGCGTAACTTCCGTAGCCGACCATGCGGCTCTTGTCGGCGGGCGGCTCAAGACCGAGTGCGTGGTTGGTCAGCGCCGCCTCGACGGGGCCTGCGGTAAAGAACATCCAGCGGAAATAATCGGCGCGCTCCTCGGGTCTTGGAGCCAGTCCTGCCTCGGGGAACGTCTCGGCGAGATAGGCACAGATTGCGGCGGCTTCGGTGACAACATGGGAGCCATGGCGCAGTGCCGGAACCTTGCCCATGGGGTTGATTGCGCAATATTCGTCGTTCTTCATCGGCGGGCCAAAATCGAGGATTTCCACATTATAGGGCTGGCCGATTTCCTCCAGCATCCAGCGGGCGATGCGGCCGCGCGACATGGGATTGGTGTAGAGCGTGAGTTCGGTCATGCTGGTCCCACCTGTGGTTCCTAGGTTCGTCGTCATTTCAGCATGCACCAGTTTCGCGCAAAGAAAAACCCGGCCGCGAGGCCGGGTTTGAAATTCATTCGCGAGTGGCTTTAAGCCGCCATTGCCTTCTTGAGGTTTTCATCGATCTTGTCGAGGAAGCCGGTGGTCGAGAGCCAGGGCTGATCCGGGCCGATCAGCACCGCCAGATCCTTGGTCATGAAGCCCGATTCGACTGTGTCGATGCAGACCTTCTCCAGCGTGTCGGCAAAGCGCTTCAACTCGGCATTGTCGTCGAGCTTGGCGCGATGCGCCAGACCGCGTGTCCAGGCGAAGATCGAGGCAATCGAGTTGGTCGAGGTTTCCTGGCCCTTCTGGTGCTGGCGGTAATGGCGGGTGACGGTGCCGTGGGCGGCTTCCGCCTCGACAGTCTTGCCATCCGGCGTCATCAGCACGGAGGTCATCAGGCCGAGCGAGCCGAAGCCCTGCGCCACGATGTCCGACTGCACGTCACCGTCATAGTTCTTGCAGGCCCAGACATAGCCACCCGACCATTTGAGCGCCGAGGCGACCATGTCGTCGATCAGGCGATGCTCGTACCAGATCTTCTTCTTCTCGAACTCAGCCTTGAATTCGGCGTCGTAGACTTCCTGGAAGATATCCTTGAAGCGGCCGTCATAGACCTTGAGGATGGTGTTCTTGGTCGAGAGGTAGACGGGATAGCCGCGCTGCAGACCATAATTGAGCGAGGCGCGGGCGAATTCCTTGATCGATTCGTCGAGATTGTACATGGCCATCGCCACGCCCGCGCCCGGCGCCTCATAAACCTCGTGCTCGATCACCTCGCCGTCGTCGCCGACGAACTTGATGGAGAGCTTGCCCTTGCCGGGAAACTTGAAATCGGTGGCGCGGTACTGGTCGCCGAAGGCATGACGGCCGACGATGATCGGTTGGGTCCAACCGGGCACCAGGCGCGGCACGTTCTGGCAGATGATCGGCTCGCGGAAGATCACGCCGCCGAGGATATTGCGGATGGTGCCGTTCGGCGATTTCCACATCTTCTTGAGCTTGAATTCCTCGACGCGGGCCTCGTCCGGGGTGATCGTCGCGCATTTGACGCCGACGCCATGTTCCTTGATGGCATTGGCGGCGTCGATCGTGACCTGATCGTTGGTGGCGTCGCGATGCTCGACCGAAAGATCGTAATATTTCAGGTCGATATCGAGATAGGGATGGATGAGCTTGTCCTTGATGAACTGCCAGATGATACGGGTCATCTCGTCGCCATCGAGCTCGACAACCGGGTTCGCAACCTTGATCTTCGCCATTGAAAAAAGCCTCTTTCTTGGTGGGTCGCGCCCCTATAGCACCGGCTCGCGCCAAGGCAAAGCTCTATGGCAGTTTTCTGCGAGGGCTCGGGGAACGATGGACCGTGGCATGGACATCGCCGTGCCGTAATTCTTTGAGTTTTTGATGCGATTGTGCCAGTGAGTGCGGCATTTCAATCACTGAACTGAGAAGATCATGGCCGGAACGGACAGACATCGCCCTTTTATTGCCGAAGGCCCGGCCATCATCCTGGTCGAACCGCAATTGCCGGAGAATATCGGCATGGTGGCGCGCGCGATGGCGAATTTCGGGCTGGCGGAATTGCGCCTGGTCAATCCGCGTGAGGAATTTCCGAACGAGAAGGCGAGGGCTGCGGCGAGCAAGGCGGATCACGTCATCGATGGCGCAAAGGTCTATGGCGATCTCGCCTCGGCCGTGCAGGATCTCAGCTTCCTCTTTGCCACCACGGCGCGGGAGCGCGATGGCTTCAAGCAGGTGCGAGGTCCGGTCGAGGCGGGAAGGATGTTGCGCCAGCGCTTCACGGCAGGGCAGAAGACAGGCATTCTTTTCGGGCGGGAACGCTTTGGCCTCAGCAATGAGGAAGTCAGCCTTGCCGACGAACTGGTGACCTTCCCCGTCAATCCGGCCTTCGCCTCGCTCAATATTGCGCAGGCCGTTCTGCTGATGTCCTATGAATGGATGAAGTCGGGCATGGAGAGCGAAACCGATACCGCCTTTCGCGGCCCGCAAATGGAGCCGGCGCACAAGGAAACGCTTCACGGTTTCTTCAATCATCTGGAGGAAGCTCTGGATGTCCGCGGCTATTTTCGCCCCGCGGCGCGCAAGGAGATCATGGTCCACAATCTGCGCTCCGTCCTGACCCGCGCTGGCTTTGCCGAGGCAGAGGTGAGGCTGTTGCGCGGCGTCATTACCTCGCTAGATTATTTCACGCGCAAGCATCCGCGCGGTTCCGGTGCGCCGGAAGGCCGCGAGAAGCCGAAGCCTATGGCGAAAAAGGCGAAAAGCGAAGGGGACGCCCAGGAATGACACTGGAGGAGACGATGGGGCAAACCGCGACGGCGCTTCTTGAGGGGCGAGAAGCCCTTGCAGGGCTGGACCGCCCCATCCTGGTCTTCGACAGCGGCATTGGCGGGTTGACTGTCCTGCGCGAGGCGCGGGTGCTGATGCCGGACCGCCGCTTCGTCTATATCGCCGACGATGCGGGTTTTCCCTATGGCGTTTGGGATGAGGAAGCGCTTACGCGCCGTATTGTCACGCTTTTCGGCGGCTTTCTCGCCCGGCACGATCCGGAAATCGCTGTTATCGCGTGCAATACGGCGTCGACGCTTGTGCTCGATGATCTGCGCCGCGCCTATCCCGCAACGCCCTTCGTCGGCACGGTGCCGGCGATCAAGCCTGCGGCGGAGCGCACGCGCTCCCGCCTGGTCTCGGTGCTGGCGACGCCCGGCACGGTGAAGCGTGCCTATACACGCGATCTCATTCAATCATTTGCAACGCAATGCCATGTGCGTCTCGTTGGCAGCGAAAATCTTGCCCGCCTGGCGGAAGCCCATATCAGGGGCGACGAGGTCGACGACGAAGCGGTCGCCAAGGAAATTGCGCCTTGCTTCATCGAGACAAAGGAGGGGCGCACGGATATTGTCGTGCTCGCCTGCACGCATTACCCCTTTATGGCCAATGTCTTTCGCCGGCTCGCGCCGTGGCCGGTGGATTGGCTCGACCCGGCGGAGGCGATTGCGCGCCGCGCCCGCTCACTTCTCTCAAGCAGCGGCGCACAGCCGGAACATGGCGACGACATCGCCATTTTCACCTCCGGCCAGCCTGATTTCTCGACGCGGCGGCTGATGCAGGGGTTTGGGTTGGCGCAAGGCGCTGTCTAACCCAGCGCCTTGCGCACCTCCGGTGCGACGCGGGTGCCAAAGAGTTCGATGGTCTTCATCATCTTGTCGTGTGGCAGATTGCCGACGCCGGATTGCATCAGGAAGCGGTCGTGTCTGAAATAGGAATGTTCGAGCAGGATCTTGTCGACGACTTCCTGCGGGCTGCCGGTCAGAAGCGAGCCGCGCGGGCCGCGCATGGCGTCAAACTGGGCGCGGGTGGTGGGCGGCCAGCCGCGCTCGCGGCCGATCTGGCTCATGACATGGGCATAAGGCGGGAAGAAATCGTCTGCGGCGCTCTGTGAATCCTCGGCGACAAACCCGATCGAATTGATGCCGACGCGGAGGCTTTCCGGCGCATGGCCGGCTTTTGCTCCCGCCTCGCGGTAGAGATCGACGAGCGGTGCAAAACGCTCGGGGTCGCCGCCGATGATAGCAATGGCGAGCGGCAGGCCCAACATGCCGGCGCGCACCACGGATTGAGGCGTGCCGCCAACGGCGATCCACACCGGCAGCGGGTTCTGCAACGGACGCGGATAGACCCCGCGATTGTCGATGGGTGCGCGCAATTCGCCAGACCAGGTCACGCGCTCGCTCTTTCGTAGGGCGAGAAGCAGGTCGAGCTTTTCGGCGAACAGCTTATCGTAATCATTGAGGTCATAGCCGAACAAGGGATAGGACTCGATGAATGAGCCGCGCCCGGCCATGATCTCGGCCCGTCCGTTGGAGATGAGATCGAGCGTTGAAAAGCTCTGGAAGACGCGGATCGGGTCGTCGGAAGAGAGCACCGTTACCGCGCTGGTGAGGCGGATGTTCCTGGTGCGCGTGGCGGCGGCGGCCAGAACGACGGCGGGGGCGGAGACGGCATATTCCGGGCGGTGATGTTCGCCGACGCCGAAGACATCGAGCCCGACCTGATCGGCGAGTTCGATTTCCTCGATAAGGTTCTTGAGCCTTTCGGCCGGCGTGACCGGACGCCCGGTCTTCGGGTCCGGTCCCATGTCCGCGAAGGTGTAGATGCCGAGTTCCATGATGCCCAAGCCTTTCGGAAAGTATGATCCCGAAAAGTTGCAGACTTTCCGGACAAGATCATGCGCGAAAAAGAGAATGATCGGGCTCACAAATACGGTGCGCCCTTGGTGTTGTTAAGGACGCACCTTTTCGTATTCAAGTCACCTGGAGGAAACCGGCGTGGGACAAGTTCTCCTGTCTTGCCGCTAATCCATGCGGAAAACCGGTTCCCCCTGTTCCTGGATTTGCTTTAGTAAGCAGCGGTGAAGCGCTTGCGGATGTGCTTGCCCTGCTCGGCCTCGTCGAGAATGGCCACGGCCAGATCTGCGGTCGAAATCCGGCTGTCGCCTTCGCCGTCGAATACCGGCTGGTCGGCGCCAAGGCGGTATTTTCCGGTGCGTTTGCCCGGTTCAAGATGAAACGGGGGGGAGACGAAGGTCCAGTCCAGGCCGTTCTCAGTACGAAGTTCGTTCAGGGCCTGGCGTGCGCCGAGCGCGCCTTCCTTCCATTCCGCAGGAAATTCCGGCGTATCGACAAACTGGACGCCAGAGGCGCTTTCGAGGCTGCCGGCGCCGCCGATGACGATCAGCCGCTTGACGCCAGCCTTCTTGGCGGCCTCGTTTATCGACTGGCTGCCCTTTATGTGGATCGCGCGGATTTCCGGGTTGCCCCAGCCGGGATTATAGGCGGAGATGACGATATCGTGACCCGCAAGCGCATCCGCCAGGGCACCGGTATCGAGAATATCGGTCTTTAAGGCGGTAACATTGTCCAGCTTTTCCACCTTTTCGGGATGGCGGACGATCGCGGTGACGGAATAACCGCGGGAGGCGGCTTCTTTAAGGATCTGCGAGCCGACGAAACCCGTGGCGCCAATGAGGGCAATCTTTGCCATTGCAATTGTTCCTTTCAATCTGTGAGCATGGAAGGTATTTTAGGTAGTCAGGTTATCCAAGGTAACTACTTATAAAGAGCGCGACGATCTGTGAAGAACGCACTTTTTTCTATTCAGGGCACATGGGTGTAACCGCGCTCGGGGTGGATGGGGTACGCGGACAGAAAAGCGCTCATCCAGTCCCGCGAAGGATCGAAGCAGAAACATGACGATTTCGACAAAGCCTGAGGGCAGTGCGCCACTTCTTGTCACGACGCCGGGCTTCGAGCCGGATGGCGAGGGAGGCTGCCCGATTCGCGAAGTGCTTAACCGGGTAGGGGATACCTGGAGTATCCTCGTGATATTCAATCTTCAGGAGAGGCCGCTACGTTTCAATGCGCTACGCCGGCGCATCGAGGGCATATCGCAGCGCATGCTGACGGTGACGCTCAGGTCGATGGAGCGCGACGGGCTGGTGGCGCGGCGGGTAAAGCCGGTCTCACCGCCGGAGGTGGAATATTCGCTGACCGAACTTGGTCACTCCCTTGCCAAGCCGATCACCGAACTTGGCAATTGGGCGGCCCAGCATCGCTCCGCCCTGCGCATGGCGCGGGCGGCTTTCGATGCAGAGAACGGGTAGTTCTTCGGCGGTCGCCTGAACTTCACTCGGCTGTGGTTCGGATCTCGATCGCCTGCAGCTTGCCCTTGGTGATGCCGCAGCGAAGCGTGACGTCGGCCCAGTTCGTGGAATCGTTACGTGGGCGAGCCTGACCCTGGACCGAAATGACGGCTGAAACCTTCCTGGGGTCCTTGTCGCTGAACTTGCCCGATTTCTGATTGACCTTGACCTTGCCGATATCTTCCTCCGTGAAGCCGAGGCGGTCGAATTTCTTGCTCTTCTTAACGAGGTCATAGCCCGTGGCTATGCAATCGGCCGTCTGGGGCGATGCATGCTGGTCTTTCACCAGCGTTTGATAATTTCCCCTGAAATCCCGTGTTTTCTTTGGTGGCGTTTCCGCGTGAGCGACGCCGGCCGCGATGAGAGAGACGAATATTGTCGCCATCAATGGTCTGGTGAGTTTCATTTCAGTGATTCCTCGTATTGAGAGCCGATCAAAAGAATATTCCGCCGATCGGGTTATTTTTGTGTTGATGAAAACTTTTCGTCTACTGGCAGATGCGCGACGTGCAACTGCCGCCATGGCAGCCCTGGTCGAGATGAAGATTGGTTTTGTGCGCCGCGTCGCCATCGGGACCGATAACGGTCATGAACATGTCGCAACTCGTCTTATGAATTGCGCGCCAGAATTCCTTCTCTTCCGGCGTTCCGTTCCAGCCCGTTGCAAGTTCCGTCTTCAGGCCATTCCTGAAGCTGAAGGACATGATGTCGAGCGCATTGGCAAAGGCGTGTTCGGACGTGCGGCCGGCGGACCCGCCATTGACTTTTCGGCACTGATAATCCGAACCGGTGCCAATCGCCTCGATCTCTGCATTGAAGGATTTCAGCGCCGCTATGCGCACCTCCTTCGCCCATTGCGCGAGCGTGACGGCCATCGAGCAGTTGGTGGTGATCGGCGCGATAAACCGCAAAGGATTTTCCTTGCCGATGGCGGCAAGCGACAGCGGCGATCTTTCTCCGCACATCCCCTCGGACAGAGGCGCAATGAGCGTGCCCTGGACTTCGCCATTCATCAGCGCGGGGCAGGCGGACTGATAGATCCGCTTGTCCTGCGTCCCGGCGTCTTTCTCGTCATGCGGCTCTGCCTCGTCGGGCTTTGCAGGCGGCGCTGCAGGAACGGGCGGTTGTGACTGAGGGGTGGCGTCCTTGCGCTTTTTGTCTTCAGGCTCTTCCCGGGGTGCAGCTGTGGGGGCGGGCTCTTTCGGTTCCGATCTGGGCTGTTCAGCCTTGAGCTCATTGGCTGTGGGCTGCTTTTCTTCTTCCGGGCTTGGCCTCGGCTGCGGAATGGGAATGGTACCCGGCATCTGGGTAGGGCTGGCGGCGCTGGTGATGGGGGAGGCGCGACGCGGGCGCTGGCTCTGTTTGCGGGGCGCAGCCCGTCTGGTTCTGACCGTTTTCTTCCTGGTGGCCCTGGGCTTGAAGACATCGAGAATGTTTTCAGCCTTCGCCTGGCTCGACATTACGGGAATATCAGCAGCAGGAGAGATGAGAAGCCCGATCGTTGCGGCTATCATCGCTAGAAAGCCGTTGCGTAACGGTCGCTGGAAGGAAAGGTTCACGGGCGATCTTTCTCCTGTTTCACATTTCTAGTGATAGTCCTATATTGCCATGCGATGGCTAAGCATCGTGTCACGCTTGGTGACAAAACGTATCAAAATTGGCTGATGTTCCGCGCGCGCAATCGGCTTCAAAGCTTGACATAGGGACAAGCCCTGTCTAGAAGCCAGCCAGCGCAGGGCTTTTCAGCTCTGCGTTTCATTTGACGTGTCCCGTGGATGTATGCCGCAAAGCGTGCGGGCATCATCCTGTCAGTCCTCGAAAACGGAGGGCAGAGGAGGGCGCGTTTCCTTGATCGGAGTGTTGAGCTTCGATCGTCAACGTTTGAAGGGAAATGCGATGAGCAAGCGCGAATCCGCAAAATACAAGATCGACCGCCGTCTCGGCGAAAATATCTGGGGCCGTCCGAAGTCCCCGGTCAACCGCCGCGAATACGGCCCCGGCCAGCACGGTCAGCGCCGCAAGGGCAAGCTTTCCGACTTCGGCGTGCAGCTGCGCGCCAAGCAGAAGCTCAAGGGCTATTACGGCGACATTTCGGAAAAGCAGTTCCGCAAGGTCTATGAGGAAGCTTCCCGCCGCAAGGGCGATACGGGCGAGCACCTGATCGGCATTCTGGAGACGCGTCTCGACGCCATTGTCTACCGCGCCAAGTTCGTTCCGACGATCTTCGCAGCGCGCCAGTTCGTCAATCACGGCCACATCAATGTCAACGGCCGCCGCGTCAACATCCAGTCGTACCGCGTCAAGCCGGGCGATGTGATCGAAGTGCGCGAGAAGTCGAAGCAGCTCGCTCTGGTTCTCGAAGCAGCACAGCTCGCCGAGCGCGACGTGCCGGAATATATCGAGGTCGATCACAACAAGATGACCGCCAAGTTCACCCGTATACCGGCTTTCTCGGATGTACCCTATCCGGTGAAAATGGAGCCAAGCCTGGTCGTCGAATTCTATTCGCGCTAAGGTTTTCGACAGTTTAGAAAGAAGCCGCCCTGTTCATACAGGGCGGCTTTTTTGTATCTGGGAGACAGGTTTGGGACAGGAAAGGTGGCGGAGAGGCGGATGAGCGAGCTTCAGGAACTGGTCGAGGGCGTCTATCGCGATCTCAAGAGCCATATCGGGGAGGGCAAGATCGCCGACTATATTCCCGAACTCGCCAAGGTCGATCCGAAACAGTTCGGCATCGCGGTGGCGACGCTGGACGGCGGTTTCCATGTCGTCGGCGATGCGGAAACATCTTTCTCCATCCAAAGCATTTCCAAGGTCTTCACGCTGACGCTGGCGCTCGGCAAGGCCGGCGACACGCTCTGGACCCGTGTCGGGCGCGAGCCGTCCGGCTCGGCGTTCAATTCCATCGTCCAGCTCGAATATGAGAAGGGCAAGCCGCGCAATCCGTTCATCAATGCGGGTGCCATCGCCGTGGCGGATCTGATTCTCGCCGGACATCAGCCGCGTGAGGCGATTGGCGAGATCGTTCATTTCGCGCGTTTTCTCGCCGGGGACGACAGCATCGCCATCGACCATGAAGTGGCAAAGTCGGAAGCCGAGACGGGCTACCGCAATATAGCGCTTGCCAATTTCATGCGCTCCTTCGGCAGGCTCGACCATCCGGTGGAGCATGTTCTCGGCGTCTATGTTCATCATTGCGCATTGGCCATGTCCTGCCGGCAGCTCGCGCGGGCCGGGCTCTATCTCGCAGCCGGCGGAAACGATCCCCTGCTCGGAAATCGCGTCGTTTCGCGGGAGCGGGCGCGGCGCATCAATTCGCTCATGCTGATGTGCGGCCATTATGATGGTTCGGGCGATTTCGCCTTTCGCGTCGGTTTGCCAGGCAAGAGCGGTGTCGGCGGTGGTATCCTCGCGGTGGCTCCCGGCAAGGCATCGATCGCGGTCTGGTCGCCGGGTCTCAATGAATATGGAAATTCGCAGGTCGGCGCTGCCGCGCTTGAACTCTTGGCGCACCGGACAGGTTGGTCGATTTTCGGTTCCTGATCCTGTTTCGGATTCCTTTGTGTTTTGCGTTTGTCGCATCCGCCGGATAAAGGAAGGGCCATGACCGTTCACGATCCAGATTTCCCCTCCGATCCCGATGCCGATGGCTGCCATCCGCTGTTCCGCGACGTGCCGTCGTCGGTGGCCTTCAACAAGCTGCGCAAGCGTCTCCTGCGCCAGACGCGGCAGGCGATCGAGGATTTCGGCATGGTCAAATCCGGTGAGCGCTGGCTGGTCGGTCTTTCGGGTGGGAAAGATTCCTATGGGCTCCTCGCGCTGCTGCTCGATCTGAAATGGCGGGGACTGCTTCCCGTCGATCTCATCGCCTGCAATCTCGACCAGGGGCAACCGAATTTTCCCAAGCATATCCTGCCGGAATTCCTGACGCGCTATGGGATACCGCATCGCATCGAATACAGGGACACCTATTCGATCGTCACCGAGAAGGTGCCTGAGAACCAGACCTATTGCTCGCTCTGCTCGCGTCTGCGGCGCGGCAATCTCTATCGCGTGGCGCGCGAGGAGGGCTGTTCGGCGCTGGTGCTTGGCCATCACCGCGAGGATATTCTCGAAACCTTCTTCATGAATTTCTTCCATGGCGGGAGGCTTGCGGCGATGCCGCCGAAACTCGTCAATGACGAGGGCGACCTGATGTTGCTGCGCCCGCTTGCCTATGCGGCGGAGGAGGATCTGGAGAAATTCGCCTCTGCCATGCGCTTTCCGATCATCCCATGCGATCTTTGCGGCAGCCAGGACGGGCTGCAGCGCAATGCGATGAAGGCGATGCTGGCCGACATCGAAAAGCGCATGCCGGGCCGTAAGGAAACGATGATCCGCGCGCTTGCCCATGTGCGGCCGAGCCATCTTCTCGACCGTCAATTGTTCGATTTTGCCGGGCTGCAATCCATGACAGGGACCCACGATGTTTGATGAAAAGAGTATCGACTGGCTGGCCGATCTTCTGGCGGAGACGGCGAAGGCCGAGATCATGCCGCGCTTCCGGCGGCTTGGCAAAGGCGATATCAGGCAGAAAACCTCTGCCTCCGATCTCGTCACCGAGGCTGACGTGAACGCCGAGCGCGTTATCACCAAGGCATTGCAAGAGCGCTATCCCGATGCGCTTGTGATTGGCGAGGAGGCATGCAGCGACAATCCGGCGCTCCTCGACGGGTTGGGCGATGCCCGGCTTGCCTTCGTCATCGATCCAGTCGACGGCACGTATAATTTTGCTTCTGACGTTCCGCTGTTCGGCGTCATGCTTGCCGTGGTGGTCAATGGCGAAACGGTAGCCGGCATCATCCATGATCCGGTGGGGCAGGATTGGCTTATCGGCATGCGCGGCGCAGGCAGCCATATCCGCAGATCCGATAATTCATTGGAAAAGGTTGGTGTGGCCGAACCGGTTTCCGTCTCCGAGATGACAGGCGCAATTTCATGGCCATATCTGCCCGAACCCGAGCGTACGCGTCTGGCGCGAAACCATGCCAAATGCCTGGCGCAGATCGGCTATCGCTGCGCAGCGCATGAATATCGGGTGATCGCCAGCGGATATGCGCATTTTGCCGTCTATGGCAAGCTCATGCCCTGGGACCATCTGGGGGGTGTGCTCATCCACACAGAGGCCGGCGGCCATGCCGCGCGGTTTGACGGCAGCGCCTATTTGCCCTCGCATGTCGGCGGCGGGCTGATGATCGCGCCTGACAAGGCAAGCTGGAGGGAATTGCGCGAGGCGCTCTGGGCGGAATAGTCCAGTCAGATAGCGGATAGAGCTGATGCCGGAAAGCGAAACGGTTCTTCGTTGGGATCGTTCCGGAATCTTGCACCGTGGCCAGCCTCGTCGCGCCTCCCAATTGGACGCTCGACGCTTTAATGTGGATCGATGACCTGTGGCGCCGGTGCGTTATGCGGCTGGAACAGTTTTCCCCGTTCGGCGAAGAGCACGCAGATCAGGGCGATGGCACCGAGCAAGAAATAACCCGCTGCTATGGGCGTCGTCGTGCCATCGAAGGTCTGCCCGATGATGGCGCCGATCGTTGCCCCGATCAGCGTCTGCGTAAAGCCAAGCACCGATGACGCCGTGCCTGCGACCTTGCCAAGCGGCTCCATGGCAAGCGAATTGAAATTCGCGCCGATCGAGCCGAAGCAGAACATAACGGTGGCGAACATCAGGAGGAAAAGCGGGAACGGGACGGCGTCGTTGCCTTGCATCGACAGGACGAGCCAGATCAGGCTGACGAGGATGAAGACCAGCAGCATGGTATGGGAGATGCGGCGCATGCCAAAGCGCCCGACAAGGCGTGAATTGAGGAACGACGACAGCGCCATAGTCGCCGCGACCGCGGCAAAGGCGATCGGGAACAATTCGTTGAGCCCATAAATATCGACATAGATCTGCTGGGCTGAATTGATGAAGCCGAAGAGTGCACCGAGCATGAAGGACGTGGCAAGCGTGTAGCAGAGCGCCGCACGATTGGTGAGCACGATGGCAAATCCCCTGGCGACCGATCCCGCAGTGAAAGGCCGACGGTTCTCCCGGGCAAGCGTCTCGGGAAGACGGAAGAACGCCCACAACGCGATGGCAAGCGCCCCTACGGCCATGAAGGCGAAGATCATATGCCATTCGCCGAAAAGCATGATGAACTGACCCGTGGCCGGCGCTATGACCGGAATGATCATGAATACCATCATGACGAGCGACATGACCTCGGCCATCTGCCGTCCGTCGAATGTGTCACGCACGATGGAGATGGCGATGACGCGCGTGGCCGCAGCGCCGACGCCCTGAAGAACGCGGAAGCCGAGAAGCATCGCGAAACTTGGCGAGAGGGCGGCCCCGATGGCGGAGAGAACATAAATTACAAGACCGATCAGCAGAGGCGCGCGCCGGCCAAAGCGGTCGCTGATCGGGCCATAGGCAAGCTGCGAAACGCCGAAGCCGAAGAGATAGGCCGAGATGACATATTGCCGATGGTTTTCGGACGTCACGCCGAGGCTTGCGCCGATCTCCTGCAATCCGGGCAACATGATATCGATGGCGAGCGAATTGATCGCCATCAATGCCGCGATCAGCGAGATGAACTCGATGCGCCCGATCTGCGTCTTCAATTGCTGGAGGTTGGTCGTCGGCAAATCCGTGGTCATGGCTCGGCTATCGTCTCATTGAGCAAGTCCGGGAACTGACTTCATCTGGAAAGCAGCGACTGCTTTTTCATCGGACCTTGCGTGAAAACCTGGAGGAGAGCCGTTCCCTGATTCCAAAAAGAACAACGCTCGTGATCGACTCAACGAGAAAGGCGTCGGAATGCCGACGCCTTGCAAACTTCCGAACGCCTGGAAGTTGCTGCAATATCCGATCAGGCGGCCTTGGTGGCGATGCCCTTGCCGGTGAACAGCTCCTGAAGCTCTCCGGCCTGGAACATTTCACGGATAATGTCGCAGCCGCCGACAAATTCACCCTTTACGTAGAGCTGTGGGATGGTCGGCCAATTTGAATATTCCTTGATGCCCTGACGAAGTTCGTCGGAGGACAGCACGTTGATGCCTTTGTAATCGACGCCGATATAATCGAGAATCTGCACAACCTGGCCGGAAAAGCCGCATTGCGGAAATCCGGGCGTGCCCTTCATGAAGAGCACAACGTCGTTGCTCTTGACTTCATTGCCGATGAATTCACTGATGCCGCTCATTTCGTCTTCCTTTCCGCGCCGGGGGAGGGAGTCCGGCAAAGTAAGCACTCGTTTAGTGATATTTATGGCAGGAAGCGCCGGGGTGCAATGCGGGAAAGCGATTATCCTGACGATCCCTGGTTTTGGCCCCGCCATGCGGCCGGGCTGAGGGACGTGACGCGGCGAAACTCGCGGTTGACGTCTGGAACCCTGCCTCCAACATGGCGGCGGTTAGGGAAATGTCCGTTACTGCAAGCCGCACCCGAAGCGAATCCATGCGGAACTGGTCAATATGGCAGTCGCCGCATTCAGCAGAGCGCGGAACGCGAAACGTTAAAGCAAACCTATCAGGACGCGGCGTTCACTCCGGTGCGCTTGTCTGAAGCGCCAGGGCGTGTAGCACGCCGCCCATATTGCCTTTCAGCGCATCATAGACCATCTGATGCTGTTGAACGCGGGACTTTCCACGAAAGCTCTCCGCGACGACTTCGGCCGCATAATGATCGCCATCGCCGGCGAGATCGCGGATCGTCACCTTCGCGTCCGGAATTGCGTCCTCGATCATTTTCTGAATGTCGTGTGCGTCCATCGCCATTTGTAGTCTCCCCATTCAGGCGGCTGCCGCATACCCGGTACGAGTCGAGAAATGGCAACCTTTTCCCATGATATGGAGACAATGGCCGGCGGCGTCAATCGTAACAAGCGGTCGATTGCCGGCCAATTTCATTATGGGGCTACGCGCTAGGCGGCGGCCAGCCTTGGCTTATAAAGAGTGTATTCTTCAGTGAGGCCGAGCTCGATCCTCTGCGCAGCGGTCAGCGGAAAGGGCCGGTTTGCACCGGCGGCATCGCGCCACCATTGCGGAATGTTCCATGAGCCGAATTCCTTGCGCTCATCGGCTTTTCTGGATCGGCGGCTTTCCTGGACATGGAAGAATGCCGCGTTGGTGATGCGCCGGCGCAGCCATGTCTTGAGGGAACGCCGCGAAGCCTTGGTGAGAATATTCTCGCCGAGCCACGTCGTTTTCATATCCTGTTCCTGCGACAGTTCCCACCAGGCATAGCCAAGGCTGACCTGATCCCAGACCAGGGGATATTCCGAACAATAGGCGGACCATCTGTCGATGAGCCGCCCGGCGGCCGCGCTTTTGCCGAAATAGATCTGGCCGCCGGAAAAATTCCATCCCTGACGCTTCACTGCGGCAAAATCGCTGTCGATACCCATCAATTCGCGGGGAAGGCGCAGGAGCTCGGCATCGGCATCCACCCAGCAGATCGGCCGCTCCGAACGCTGCCAGACATCCCTGATGAAACTGGCCTTCACCGCGCAGTTCTCGACCCAGCTTGATTTTGCAGGTCTTGGTTCGATGATCGTATCGAGCCCTAGGCGCTCGGCGGATTTCTGCAATTTTTGGGCTAATGTCTCATAGGCCGTGGCGGGTGTGTAGTAGGAGACGATGACGGGCATCGCGGTCTCAGGCATGTGTGCTGACCTCGGAAGGGGATTTGGCGGTGAGATTGGGGAAGAAGGCTTGTGGGGCGAAGCCTGCAGCAGGAGGGACACAACGGCTGTGATCAACCGTTGTGTTTAACGCAGATGTATTGGCGGAAAATCGTGGCGGCTTTTCGGCGCTTTTTCCTAATCCAGCACGACGCCGGTCATATAGGCGGGGAACCAGCCCTCATTGGCCTTTGTCAGATCGTCAACCGCAACGTCGAGAATACCATCCATCACCAGCGATGTGCCACCGACCGTTCCGAGCGTGCGGAAGGGCACACCTGAGCCTTCTGCGTTGAGCGTGAGCAGTTTGGCCATCTCCGGTTTCGCTGCGACGACATAGCGGGCCTGGTCTTCGCCGAAGAGGCGGGCATGGCGGGGTCCTTCGCCGATATCGACCGTGGCGCCCTTGCCCGATTTGATGCACATTTCAGCAAGCGCCACCGCAAGACCGCCATCGGATAGATCGTGGCAGGCGGTCATCTGGCCGTTGCGGATGCCTGAGCGAACGAAATCGCCGTTGCGCTTTTCCATGGCAAGATCGACCGGAGGCGGCGGACCATCGGCGCGGTCGAGAAGGTCGCGCATATAGATGGACTGCCCAAGATGCGTGCCGTCGCCGCCGAGAAGCACGAGCACGTCGCCTTCCTGCATGCCGCCGATCTTCGCCATCACGTTCCAGTCGGGGATGAGGCCGACGCCGGCAATGGTCGGGGTAGGGAGGATCGCCTCGCCGTTGGTCTCGTTATAGAGCGAGACATTGCCCGAGACGATGGGGAAGGAGAGGGCGCGGCAGGCCTCACCGATGCCCTGAACAGCCTTGACGAGCTGACCCATGATCTCCGGCTTTTCCGGATTGCCGAAATTGAGGTTGTCGGTGGCCGCGAGCGGTTCCGCGCCGACGGCGCTCAGATTGCGCCAGCATTCGGCGACGGCCTGTTTGCCGCCTTCGAACGGGTCGGCCTCGACGTAACGCGGCGTGACATCGGAGGAGAAGGCGAGCGCCTTCGTCTCATGGCCTTCGACACGAACGACACCCGCATCGCCGCCGGGGATCTGCAGCGAATTGCCCTGGATCAGCGTGTCATATTGCTCGTAGACCCAGCGGCGCGAGGAGAGATCGGGCGAGCCGATGAGCTTGACGAGGGCTTCGCCATAGTCCTCGACTTCCGTGACGTTTTCTGCGGGGAGCGGGGCATGGCGGCCGGGCTCCATCCATGGGCGGTCATATTCCGGCGCCTCATCGCCCAGTTCCTTGATCGGCAGATTGGCGACTTCCTTGCCCTGATGCAGGACGCGGAAGCGCAGATCGTCCGTCGTATGGCCGACGATGGCGAAGTCGAGGCCCCATTTGCGGAAAATTGCCTCTGCTTCCTTTTCCTGTTCCGGGCGCAGCACCATGAGCATGCGCTCCTGGCTTTCGGAAAGCATCATCTCATAGGCTGTCATGCTCGCTTCGCGCACCGGCACCTTGTCGAGATCCAGCTCGATGCCGAGATCGCCCTTGGCGCCCATCTCGACCGCCGAGCAGGTGAGGCCCGCCGCGCCCATGTCCTGAATGGCGATGACCGCGCCCGACGCCATGAGTTCGAGGCAGGCTTCGAGCAGGCATTTTTCCGTGAAGGGATCGCCGACCTGTACGGTCGGGCGCTTTTCCTCGATGGATTCGTCGAATTCAGCCGAGGCCATCGTCGCTCCGCCGACGCCATCGCGACCCGTCTTGGCGCCGAGATAGACGACGGGCAGGCCAACGCCCTTTGCTTGCGAGAGGAAGATCGCGTCGGTCTTGGCAAGGCCTGCTGCGAAGGCGTTGACCAGGATATTGCCATTGTAGCGCTTGTCGAAATTCACTTCGCCGCCGACGGTCGGCACGCCGAAGGCATTGCCGTAGCCGCCGACGCCGGCGACCACGCCCGATACCAAATGCCGGGTCTTGGGATGGTCCGGCGCGCCGAAGCGCAACGCGTTCATCCCCGCGATGGGACGCGCGCCCATGGTGAAGACGTCGCGCAGAATGCCGCCCACGCCGGTCGCCGCGCCCTGATAGGGCTCGATATAGGAAGGGTGGTTGTGGCTCTCCATCTTGAAGACGACGCAATCGCCATCGCCGATATCGACCACACCAGCGTTCTCGCCCGGCCCCTGGATGACCTGCGGGCCGGTTGTGGGCAACGTGCGCAGCCATTTCTTGGAGGATTTATAGGAACAATGCTCGTTCCACATGGCCGAGAAGATGCCAAGTTCGGTAAAGCTCGGCTCGCGTCCGATCAAATCGAGAATGCGCTGATACTCGTCCGGCTTCAGGCCGTGGGCGGCGATCAGGTCAGGCGTGATGGCGATGTCGTTGCGAATGGTCATTTCTGTCCAATTTCTCTGATTTCCGGCCCAGACGGGTATTGCCGTCCATATCCCGGGGAACCACGTGGATTGTTCCCCCGGCCTATAGCCGAATTCCCATCAGCCAAGAAAGGGAAACGGACGGAATTTATGAAAAAATCGTGATTATTCGGATTGTAGGGCCTATTCCATTCCGTCGTAACCGGCCCGCGCATTGTCGAGAAGCTGGCGCAGGATGTTGAAGCCGCGCCTGACGTCTTCCTGCGTATTGAGCGCGGAAAACGCCGCGCGGACGCAGTGGCAGACGCGGTCGGCCTGGCCCACCTTGAACGCATCGGCCTCGACAATGGCCACGCCTGCCTCAAGTGCGGCATTCTTGAAGGTTCCCGGCAGCCAGGGGTCGGGCAGCGTGAGCCATATATAGGGGCAGCGCGGATCGCTTACGAAGCGATGTCCTGTCATTATTTCGCGAGCGATTTCTTCCCTCAGCCGGATTTCACGCAGAACGGCGGCCCTAAGCCTTGCCGCTTCGCCGCTGAGGACCAGCCGCGCGGTGACCTCCGTCATCACGTAGGGCAGGCCGCCTGTCATGAGCTTCTTGGCGTTGATGATCTGGTTGGTGAAGCCGATTGGTCCGGAAATCCAGCCCGCGCGCAATCCCGCGCTCAGCAGCTTCGAGACGCCTGAGACGTGGAAGGTACGCTCGGGCGCGAAATGCGCTAAAGGCGGCGGCGCGTCATCAAACGCCTCGCCGTAGATATTGTCCTCGATGATCCAGACATTATGACGACGGGCGATTTCGACGATCCGCCGCCGATTTTCCTCAGGCATGACCGTGATCGTCGGATTGTTCATCGTGGGAATGACGACCAGCATCTTCGGATGATCGCGCGCGCATACGCGCTCGAAATCGTCGGGGTCCAGCCCTTCATCGCCCCCGCGTACTTTGATGGGGCGGCGGCCGATGAGGGCAGCACCGCGCGCCAGCGCGCTGTAGGTCAAGTCCTCGAAGGCGATCTTGTCTCCCGGCGCGGTTACCCCCGCGATGACATTCTGGACGCCGCTCAGCGCACCGGTTGTGGGTATGATCGTCTCAAGAGCCGGGCGCCAGCCGCAGGTGGCGAGCCATGTTGCGCCGGCCTCGCGCCATTCATCGGAAAGCGTGCGCGTATAATCGTTGGCGCGGTGCGGCTCGTCGATAAAAACCTGCGCCAGCATTGGCCCTATAATTGCCGCCTGGCCGACATCGACGCCTGCGGTCGAGTCCATGCGCAGCGCCTGCGCAAGGGCAGGCGAGGCATCGACCCGCGCACCGCGGAAATCAGGATCCTGGAACACGACCGATGGCCGATCCGCGCCCTGCCGCGCAAGAACATAAGTGCCGCGCCCGACTTCGCCGGCGACAAGGCCTCGTTCGGCTGCGAGCGCATAGGCCCGGCTTATTGTTCCTATTGTCACCTTCATATCATAGGCGAGATCGCGTTGCGGCGGCAGGCGAGTACCAGGCTGGAGGACACCGGAATCGATATCGCGGTCCATCGCCTCCGTAATCGCTATATATTTCGGCGCTTTAATGCCCGTGATGTCGGGTGTCCAATTTGTCATGGTGACAATAATAGACTTGAAAAGAACGTTGAGTCAATCGATGGTGACAATTGGGCGGTCAAGATGGATCTGGAGTATAATTATGGATACAATGAGGACAATTATCCCTCGGATAAAGACGGGAAATCCATCATTGGAGCACCGCCCGGAGGTATATTCAGGCAGTCAGACGTTTTTTCGGAAGTGGATCGCCTGGTTTCTGCAAGGTTTCCGCGTGCAGCGCACGCGCAGGGCGTTGCGGCAGCTGACGGATGACGAGTTGCGCGATATCGGGCTCAGGCCAGACGAGGCAGCACGCGAAGCCAAGCGCCCGATCTGGGACCGGAACACGCATTTCGACCGGTGGGGTTGAGTCTCCGGGTGTTTCAGCCGACGCCGGCGCACCCGTTGTCGCCAGCCGACCAGCGGCGGATATCGGACGCGATGCGGTTGCCGTGCGAGCCCTGCATCAGCGGGCCGAAGGCCTCGACCTTGGCAGGATGACCCTCTGCCTGGACGACAAGCAGCGGGCGGTCGCCTGGATTTCTCGCCGGCACGACCAGGATGCGCGGACGGCCCGTGAAGGAGTTCAGCTCAGGCGCCAGCCGATAGGGGCGGAAAGCTGCGTCCTTGGATTTGAACCAGCATGAATTGGCGGCGAGCGCTACGCGCTCCATTGTGGACAGCGCGGTATTCTCGCTCGACAGGGCGATCGCGCCGGGGCCGGGTTTTTTCTCCGATTGGCAGGCTGCCAGAGGCAGAAGCGCTGTAGCCGCCGCAACCGCGAGAAAAGTTCTTTTCATGCATGAAACTCCGCAGACCAGGAGATAAAGGGATGTTTTAGGCCAGGCTTGGCTGAAATACCTTCAGCCCGTCGCTCATTTCGTCCCACACGCGTGAGAGCGGGGGATGCTGAACGGCTTTGTGGGCGTAGGCGTCAAATTTGGGGTAAGCGTCGAGCAAATCGTTGAGACCGGTCATCTTTCGTAGCGGATCGAGGATAAAGCGGATCGGTGTCAGCCAGGCGTCGGCAAAGCTCATCGCTCTGCCGTATGCAAACGGGCCGTCCGATAATCTCTCCTCGACAATGGAAAGCCCCTGCCGGAGTTTACGCAGTTCGGCGGCGATGGCCGTGTCGTTGCGCTCCTTCACGCTGTGGAGGATGAAAAGCTCTGTGGCGGGCGCCAATATTTCGAGCTCGGCAATGCGGGCGATGATGCGCACCCGCGCCCGGTCCTTCGGATCGGCGGGCAGGAGCGGCGTTTCAGGGAAATGCTCTTCCAGATATTCGGCAATGACCGAGGCTTCGAAGAGCGTCTCGCCCGATCCGGTGATCAGCACCGGAATGCGCTTCGTCGGTGAAATCGCTCGGAATTCCTCGGGGATCGGCACGCCCGGGGGTGGTGCAATGAGTTTTACCGGGAGATTCTTGGCATAGATGATGCCTCGGATGATGGAGGAATAGGGAGAAAGCGGCCGCGAATAAAGTTTCAAGGCTGATGCCCTCCCTCAATTTCCATGTGTTTTCCGCTCAAGCGGCGATGCCCAGCAAGCCTGTGAAGAGCGCGCGCCCGTCAAGGCCGCCATGCGCGGCTTCGATCAGGTTTTCAGGATGCGGCATCATGCCGAGCACATTGCCGCTTGCGCTGACGATGCCGGCGATGTCGTTGAGCGAGCCGTTCGGATTGGTGCCCTCGGCGTAGCGGAAGGCAACCTGGCCTTCGCCTTCGATACGCTTCAGCGTCTCATCATCGGCAAAGAAATTGCCGTCGTGGTGGGCGACGGGACAGCGAATGATCTCGCCCGGAGCATAGCCGCGGGTGAATGCGGTGTTGGCGTTGCTCACTTCGAGCTTCACTTCGCGGCAGACGAATTTAAGCGATGCATTGCGCATCAGCGCGCCGGGCAGGAGACCGGCCTCCAGCAGGATCTGGAAGCCGTTGCAAACGCCCATGACCATGACGCCTTTTTCCGCCTTCTCGCGCACTGCCTTCATGACCGGCATACGGGCGGCAATGGCGCCGCAACGCAGATAGTCGCCATAGGAGAAGCCGCCGGGGATAACGATCAGATCGACATCGGGAATATCCGTGTCGGTCTGCCAGACGGTTTCGGGCGCCTTGCCGGAAATCTTGGTGAGGGCCGCGATCATGTCGCGGTCGCGGTTAAGGCCGGGGAGAAGGACGACAGCTGATTTCATGGGTGCGGCTCAAACCTTGCTTGTGCTTCCGCCAATTCATGGAGATCGATACGATCAAGACGGTTTTTAATATGGGCGACGGTGCCACGCAGACTGGAGTTCATGGAGCAAGTCTTGCGAGATCTCAGCCATGCACCTCTCCAGATTGCAACCTCTATGCGATCTCCACACTATAATCTTCGATCACAGTGTTGGCGAGAAGCTTGTCGCACATCGCCTTGATGCGGGCTTCGGCCTCGTTTTTGTCCTTCGTGTCGAGTTCGACATCGAAGACCTTGCCTTGGCGCACGGCGTTGACGCCTTCGAATCCGAGGCTGTCGAGTGCGCCGACGATGGCCTTGCCCTGGGGGTCGAGAACGCCGTTCTTCAATGTAACGGTGACGCGTGCCTTGATCACTGTGCTATCCTGCTGGAATTCTGCTTTGGAGTTGAAATTGCCGGCCCCGAATGCATCTCGCCTTCGGGGCCGGATATCCTATTTGACCAGAACCGGGCCCACAGGGCGGGGCGGCTCGTTCTCGTTCATGATGCCGAGACGACGCGCCACTTCCTGATAGGCCTCGACGAGGCCGCCCATGTCACGGCGGAAGCGGTCCTTGTCCAGCTTATCGTTGGTCTGGATATCCCAGAGCCGCGCCGAGTCGGGCGAAATCTCGTCGGCGACGACAATGCGCATCATGTCGCCTTCCCACAGGCGTCCGCACTCGATTTTGAAATCGACGAGTTGGATGCCGACGCCGAGGAACAGGCCGGAGAGGAAATCATTGACGCGAATGGCGAGCGCCATGATGTCGTCGATTTCCTGCGGACTGGCCCAGCCGAAGGCGGTGATGTGCTCTTCCGACACCATCGGATCGTCCAACGCATCGGCCTTGTAGTAGAACTCGATGATCGAGCGAGGCAGGACAGTGCCTTCCTCGATGCCAAGCCGCTTGGAGAGCGAGCCGGCCGCGACGTTGCGGACGACGACCTCGAGCGGGATGATCTCGACTTCCTTGATCAACTGCTCGCGCATGTTGAGCCGTCGGATGAAGTGCGTCGGAATGCCCATGCGGTTGAGCTGGGTGAATATGTGTTCGGAAATGCGGTTGTTGAGCACGCCTTTCCCGTCGACCACTTCATGCTTCTTTTTATTGAAAGCTGTAGCGTCGTCCTTGAAGAACTGAATCAAGGTTCCAGGCTCGGGGCCTTCATAAAGAATCTTGCCCTTGCCCTCGTAAATACGGCGGCGACGGTTCATGGATTTTCCCAGATGTCTGACCTATCGGAACGGTCTCGCTGACCGCAGTGTTCGCGCGCTACCTATAGCAAATGGCCGCTTTTCACAATCATGCTTTACGCCGCTCCTCTCGTTTTTCGTTAGGAAGCTCCTGAGTCGCCCCATGAGTCGTCTATGCGGCAATCTCCGATTGATCTTGCGCGTCTCTTTTGATTTAGACAAGGAGACACCATATCGAACTCGGATTCGGAAACAGAAAACCAGCGCTTGGAGTTAAATGATGACCGGGATGGACGATCGCAAGGATGCCTTCGAAAACAAATTCGCCCATGATGCTGAATTGAAGTTCAAGGCAGAGGCGCGGCGCAACAAGCTTCTTGGCCTATGGGCTGCGGAGAAGCTGGGCAAAACCGGCGATGAAGCCGCCGCCTATGCCAGGGAAGTCGTGGCGGCCGACTTCGAGGAAGCGGGCGACGAGGACGTTTTCCGCAAGGTCCGCGGGGATTTCGATGCGGCCGGCGTAGGGGAAACCGATCAGCAGATTCGCCGCACCATGGAAGAGCTTCTCCGCGAAGCGGTTCGCCAGATCCAGGAAAACTGAGTTTTCGCATCGCAACTGACAAAACCGCCTTTCGGGGCGGTTTTTTGTTGGCTTAAACAGTTGAGACGCATAGGTTCTCCCGCATCTTCATGGATTTCTGCAGGATTTACAGTATGTCGCTTGCTTCCCGTCTTCGTTCAGGTGAAACCTTGCTCTCCGCCTGGTCGGCCCTGCCGGAACCGCTGACGATCGAGGCGGTGGCGCGGACGGCGTTCGATGCTGTTACGCTCGACATGCAGCATGGCGGCCATGACGAGCAAAGCGTGCTGCGCGGCCTCGGTCTCATCCTGGCGCTCGGCAAGCCGCCAGTGGTGCGGATTCCTGTCGGACGCTTCGACATGGCGAGCCGCGCGCTCGATTTCGGCGCGGAAGCCGTTATCGCGCCGATGATCAACAGCGTCGAGGATGCGCAGCGTTTCGCGGCTTCCATGAAATATCCGCCGGTCGGCGAACGTTCCTGGGGGCCGTTGCGCGCCAATATCGGCTACGGCGAGCGCGGGTCGAACGATTATCTGACCAATGCCAACCGCGAGTCGCTCGCCTTTGCCATGATCGAGACACGGGCAGCGTTCGAGGCGCTCGACGGTATTTTGGGCGTGCGCGGCATTGACGGGATTTTCGTCGGGCCCAGTGATTTCTCGATCGCCTGGAGCAATGGCCGCGAGTCCAATCCGGGCTCCGAGGCGCTGGTCGAACCGTTAACGGAAATCGCCCGAAAGACAGCGGCTGCCGGCAAGCTTGCGGGTATTTACGCGATCAATCCCGGATTTGCGCGGCGCTATGCCCCGCTCGGATACCGTTTCATCACCGTTTCGCACGACACGAGCTACATCCAGATGGGCGCACAGGCGCTGGTCGATGCGATCAAAGCCTGAAAAGTTCAGAGTCTCGACAGGAACTGCGCGAAGACCATGGAACCCTCCGGCCACGGGCCATGGCCGGATTCGGCGTTGATATGGCCGGATTCGCCGGCATCGATGAAGAGTGATCCCCAGGCGGAGGCGATCTCTTCGGCCACTTCATAGCGGCTGAAAGGATCGTTGCGGCTGGCAATGGTGACCGATGGAAACGGCAGGGGATCGCGCGGGTAGGGGCCGAACGTCATAAGATGGCGTGGCCTGATCGTGGGGTCGGCGACATCGGGCGGCGCGACGAAGAATGCCCCTTTCACCTTGTCCTTGATCTCGGGGAGGGCGTGGACCGCGGTTGCGACACCCAGAGAGTGTGCAACGAGGACAATGGGATTTGTCGCTTCGTTGGCCGCCTTGACAACCTCGGCCACCCAGTCCTCGCGTACCGGTTTGGTCCACTCCGCCTGCTCGACGCGCCTGGCGGTCGACAGCTTCGCCTGCCATCGCGTCTGCCAATGGTCAGGGCCGGAATTGGTATAGCCCGGGATGATGAGAATATCGGCGTCTTTGACTTTCATTGCTCTCATTTAAAGGGCTGTTTCCTGGTCTTCAAGACGCTTGTCGAAGCATTCGCGCTTGATCGGTGAACAGCTTGTTCGCTGAAAGGCGCCTTGTCCGATGCCGCGTTTGTGGCGATCTATGCTGCAACGAACGGAGACAGAGATGAGTGACGTACCTTTCGCGGTCACAACGCCGATCCGCGTTGCCAAGGTTGGATTGAAGGCAAAGGATGCCGAAAGCCTTGCCGCCTATTATCAGGACATCGTGGGCCTGAGGGAAATGGCGCGACGCGGCAGCATTATCGTGCTTGGCGCTGGCGACCGTGAGCTGCTTGAAATCGAACAGTTTTCCGCTGCCCGGCCGGACGATCCGCGCAGCGCCGGATTGTATCACACGGCATTTCTCCTGCCGTCGCGCGGCGATCTCGCCCGCTGGTCGCGACAGGCGATCGACCGGCATCTGCCGATATCGGGGGCTTCCGACCATCTGGTCAGTGAGGCCATCTACCTGACCGATCCTGAAGGCAACGGCATCGAGATCTATGCCGACCGGCCGCAGGATGCATGGCAGTGGAACGGTTCGGAGATCACGATGTCCACCAGGCAATTGAATGTGCCGGATCTGCTCGGTGAACTGGAGCGGGATACGCGCGCATGGGGTGGGGCGCCGGCGAATACGGTCATCGGCCATGTGCATCTGCGTGTCGGGAATGCCGCCGAGGCGGAAAGCTGGTGGCACCGGGAGCTTGGCCTCGACACGGTGCATACCTACGGCGACAAGGCGGTGTTTCTTTCAACCGGCGGCTATCACCATCATATAGGCGCCAATTCCTGGCAAAGCCCGCGCGCCGGCAAGCGCGACAGGGATCGCACTGGGCTCGCATGGATAGAGCTTGAGGACACGCGTGGCGGGACGTCGAAATCCTTCGAGGATCCGTGGGGAACCGCTATCAGAACCGTCGCGGCCTGAGACGGATGATCCTCGGCCCGAATATATTGATCATCAGGCCGAAGAAGATCAGCAACGAGCCAAGAGCCGCCTGAGGACCAAGACGTTCGCCAAAGACCAGCGCTGTCGATCCCATGCCGAAGACCGGGATCAAAAGCGCAAACGGGGTGACCATGGCCGCCGGATATTTGCGCAGCAGGAAGACCCAGGCGGTGAAGGCAAACACGGTCGTCGGCCAGGCGAGAAAGGCAATCGAGCCGAAGCCGATGAGCGAGGGAAGATGCGGCGGCAAGCCGAATGTCGTGCCTTCGAAGATCGCCGACAGGACGAACAGCGGCACTGGTGCGGCGAGCGACGACCAGAGCACAAAGGGCAGCATTTTCTTGGGCTTGGCCGCCTTGGCGATGACATTGGCAGTGCCCCATGCGGCTGCCGAGACAAGCACGAGGAGGAACGGCATGAGCGGCGCGCTTTCGACCCTCGACCAGCCGATAAGACCGATGCCGGCGAGCGCAACCGCGGCGCCGGCAATCTGCGCCGGGCCCGGCCGTTCGCCGAAGAGGACGGCCGAGATGAGAATGGTGAAGAACACCTGCATCTGCACGACGATGGAGGCAAGTCCTGCCGGCGCGCCGAGAGAGATCGCCACGAACAGCAGACCGAACATGACCACACCCTGCATCATGCCGTAGGCGATCAGCCAGTGCGCGCCCACATCCGAACGCCCGACGAAGAAGACCAGCGGCACGGCGGCAAAGAAGAAGCGATAGCCGGTCAGAAGGAGCGGCGGTATCTCGCCGACGCCTGCCTGGATAGCGACGAAGGCGAAGCCATAAGAGGCTGCAACGAGAATAGCGAGCAGGATATGCTTCAACGGCACGGGGAAGCCTCCCGTTCAGCCGAACACTCGCCGGAAAATCGTGTCCACATGCTTGGTGTGGTAGCCCAGGTCAAACTTCTCGCGAAGCTGTTCTTCCGAGAGGGCGGCGCGGACATCCCGGTCGGCGAGAAGTTCTTCCAGAAAATCCTTGCCCTGTTCCCATACCTTCATGGCATTGCGCTGGACGAGCCGGTAGGAATCCTCGCGGCTGACGCCGGCCTGGGTGAGTGCCAGAAGCACACGCTGCGAATGGATGAGGCCGCGGAATTTGTTCATATTTTTGAGCATGTTATCCGGATAGATCACCAGCTTCTCGATCACGCCCGCGAGACGGTTGAGCGCGAAATCGAGGGTGATGGTGGTATCCGGACCGATGGCGCGCTCGACGCTCGAATGCGAGATGTCGCGCTCGTGCCAGAGCGCCACGTTTTCCATCGCCGGGATAACCGACATGCGCACCAGACGGGCGAGGCCGGTCAGGTTTTCGGTCAGGACCGGGTTGCGCTTGTGCGGCATGGCCGACGAGCCCTTCTGGCCCGGTGAGAAGAATTCTTCGGCCTCCAGCACCTCGGTACGCTGCATATGGCGGATTTCGATGGCGATGTTTTCGATCGACGAGGCGATGACGCCGAGCGTTGCGAAGAACATGGCGTGACGGTCGCGTGGGATCACCTGCGTGGAAACCGGCTCCGGCTCAAGGCCGAGCTTAGCGCAGACATGTTCCTCGACGCGCGGATCGATATTGGCGAAGGTGCCGACCGCGCCTGATATGGCGCCGGTGGCGATTTCGGCGCGTGCTGCGACGAGGCGGGCGCGGTTGCGCTCCATCTCGGCATAGAAGCGCGCAAAGGTCAGCCCCATCGTAATCGGCTCGGCATGGATGCCGTGGCTGCGGCCGATGCGCACCGTATCCTTGTGCTCGAAGGCGCGCTTTTTCAGCGCGGCCAGCACGCGATCCATGTCGGCGATGAGGAGATCGGCGGCGCGGACGAGCTGAACGTTGAACGTCGTATCCAGCACGTCGGAGGAGGTCATGCCCTGGTGCACGAAGCGCGAATCCGGGCCGACGAATTCCGCAAGGTGGGTCAGGAAGGCGATGACATCATGCTTGGTTTCGCGCTCGATCTCATCGATGCGGTCGATATCGAACTCGGCCTTGCCGCCTTTTTCCCAGATCGTCCTCGCCGATTCCCTGGGGATGACGCCCAGCTCGGCAAGCGCATCGCAGGCATGGGCCTCGATCTCGAACCAGATGCGGAATTTCGTTTCGGGAGACCAGATGGCGACCATTTCCGGCCGCGAATAGCGCGGGATCATGTTTTCTTCCTGTAGCGGGAACCTGTCTGCCGTGGGCAATAACAGACGCGAGGTGATCACTCAACGTATTATGTCTTCGGGCCGAGGCGCTAGCGTTTCGTGACGGCGAGCCAGCGATGATTGGGGCCCTCGAAGCCGATACTGCGCACCGCTACGAGGATCGCGCCAGCAGGCGGCCCCTGCACGTCATGGGTGATTTGCACGGCGCCGATGCTATAGCCCAGCGGGCAGGCGCGGCTTGCCGGGATGTTCTTGTCCTCATGCAGCAATCGGGTCTTCCCGTTCGGCGCGGGGTCGATTTCCACGAGGCGAAAACCCTTCATCTCGCCCAAATCCGCGCTCAAATCCTTGCATGGTGCAGGCGGGGCCAGCGGAATTTCGCTCAGACGGTATTCAAGCGGCGCGTCGATGGCCGGGAAGACCGGGCGGGGATTGACGACGACGCGGAACGGATCGGCGGAAAGCTCGGTCACCGGGTTGGAGGCGACGGTTTTACCGGCATGGGCGCGAAGCTCGTCGTCGCCGACATGCGCTGCCGTCTCGCCCTTGCCGCGCGCTTCCCGGCGCGCCTCATCGATCGTCGCGTCGTCGCGGTCGATCACTATGCGCACCGGCGTTCCAGGCAGGAAGCTGTCATTTTCCGTCGAGATATAGAAACGGTTTGCATAAGGAAAGCCAGAGCCGTCCTGGATGCCGGACTCCTCAAAGGCGAATATCCCGCCGTCCTTGGAAAAGCCAATTATATCAAGGCTTGCCGCGTCTCCGGCATGGGCGGCACAGGCTCCTGAAACCAGGAGAGCCAAGGCGGCGAGATTGGTCCGCATTCACGTTATCCCTTCCCTGCGTTCGATGCCGCCGCGCGGATGGCGTCGACATTGGCGCGGTAGGACTCGACGGAGCTTGCCCCAGAACTGGCCTTGTAGATCGCGGAGCCTGCGACGAGCACGTTCGCGCCGGCCCGACCCACTGAGGCGGCCGTTTCCGCGGTGATCCCGCCGTCCACTTCGATGTCGATCGGCCGATCGCCTATCAGGGCCTTAATACGGCGGATCTTGTCAAGCGTGGCGGGGATGAATTTCTGCCCACCGAAGCCCGGATTGACGGTCATGACGAGGATCAGGTCGATATCGTCGAGCACATATTCGATGACCGATTCAGGCGTTGCCGGATTGAGCGCAACGCCGGCTTTCTTGCCGAGGGCGCGGATCGTCTGCAGCGAACGGTGGAGATGCGGGCCCGCCTCGGCGTGGATGGTGATGATGTCCGAGCCCGCCTTGGCGAAGGCTTCGAGATAGGGATCGCAGGGCGCGATCATCAGATGCGTGTCGAAGACGGCTGTGGTGAGCGGGCGTATCGCCTTCACCACCTCGGGGCCGAAGGTGATATTGGGCACGAAATGCCCGTCCATAACGTCGATATGGATCCAGTCTGCGCCCGCATCGAGGACATCGCGGACTTCCTGGCCAAGCTTCGAGAAATCCGAAGCGAGGATCGAGGGCGAAATAACGAGGGGACGCGGCATGGTGCACTCCGGGAAAGAATTACCTGCGCCGTTACCACACGGCGCAGGCCGGCTTCAACCGGCAATGGCGTGGCGGTCGTTACGCCCGGACCGCGATAATGGATTTGTTCAGTCCCATCATCTTTTCATGGGTGATTACGGCGTCCTTGAAGAGGAACCGCATCTGGCGGGTCGAGATGATGCTGTGGTGCTTGATGATGTCGCGCGCTTCCTCGTAATTGTCGATACGTTTGAAGAAGCCGAGGGGAACGCGCTGAATGAGCGCTATCCGAACACTTTCGGGAAGATACTGGAATCCCGGGGTGCGGAAATGCGGCTCGTAGGGAAACCAGTAGTTCGGCGTCTGCACATAATAGCGCTTGGCGAGGCGCCTGGTGTTCTCGGCGAACTGGATCATTCGGTTCCAGTCGCCGACATGCTCGATCACCGAATTGGAGTGGACGACATCAAACTCCTGGCCGGCAAGAAGGTCAGGGCTTGCGGCATCGCCTGCCAGAGATGTGAAAAGGGCGGTATCGCGTACCGGCTCCTGCTCCAGATTGACCATTGTGATCTTGATGCGGTGCTTGTTGCGATTGATGAAATCCTCGCCAATCAGCCAATAGGTTTCGGTGCCGCCAAGATCGAGAATGCGTGCTTCGCCGCGCTCCTTCAGCGCATCTTCGATAAGGGCCTGTACTTTGGCGAAGCGGCGCGCGCGGAAATTGAACTCCATGCTCGTGCGGTCCGTATAGGGATTTCTGGTCTTGGTATCCTCGGCGGCGGCGCGCTTGTCGTCAGACATTGCATTCACTTTCTCTCGTTGCCCGTCCCATATAGTTATCAGGGAGACTTTTGGGGAGAAATATTTGCCGGAAGGTAAATGAGGCGGGTCTCGCGATGTCGATCGGGCACAATATGCGTCCGCCGGGAAAATTTACCTGCCGTTCCGGCTGGTCCATGCCGGAAACAAGTCTCCGGCCGCCGATTGCGCCGCGAAGACGCCGCGCGCGATGGCGCGGGCCATGGTCGAGGCGGCGGCGGCGCAGAGGTCGATGAAATCGTCGAGTTGTGGCGAGGTGCCACTTGTTCCCGTTGCCAGCGCGAAGACCAGATCGCCGTCGAAGGGCGTATGTGCTGGCCAGATCGCGCGGGCAAAGCCGTCATGGGCCGATACGGCGAGACGCTTGGCCTGCGCCTTGGTCAGGACGGCGTCGGTGGCGATGACGGCGATGGTGGTGTTTTCGAGCGGCGTGGCATCGCGGAATTTGAGCGCGACCCCGGCGGCGTCCGCGGGCAGGGGATGCGGCAGGCCGAGGCCGCCGAATTCGGCATCCATTTCGAAGGGCGCGGCCCAGAAATGACGGCTTCGGCCCACCGTGACCGAGCCGATCGCGTTGACGGCGGCAAGCGCGCCGATCGTGATACCGCTGTCGAGAATGGTGGAGGCGGAGCCGAGCCCGCCCTTCAATCCGCTGACGAGCGCGCCGATACCGGCGCCCGCCGTGCCGATGGCAAAATCCTGCGCGGCGTTTGCCACGGCTTCGTAGCCGAGCTCGCGATAGGGCGGATAGCGGCCCCAGGCCTTGTCGCCGCCATTTCTCAGGTCGAAGAGGATGGCGGCGGGGACGATGGGGATGCGATGTCCGCCGACCTCGAAGCCGATGCCGCGCTCCCGCAATGCCGCCTGCACGCCGGAAGCCGCATCAAGGCCGAAGGCGGAGCCGCCCGACAGGACCAGCGCGTTGATCGTCTCGACGATATTCTGCGGCTCCAGAAGATCTGTCTCGCGGGTGCCCGGAGCGCCGCCCAAAACCTGTACGGCGGCGGTAGCAGGCCTGTCGCAAAGGATGGCGGTGACACCACTCTTGATATGCTGGTCCCCGGCGTTGCCGACACGCAGACCCTCGACATCGGTGAGGAGATTGCGTGGTCCGGGTCTCAGCGCCATCACTGCGCCTCTGGTATGAAACGGCTGCCGTCATAGCGGAACAGCCTATAGGGATTGTCGCTCCGGTTGCCGCTTTCATCGAAACGTATCTCGCCGAGTACGGTCGTGAATGTCCTGCTGCGCAGTATAGCCAGCGCCGGCTGCTTTCCCGCCTCCGCCGCCATGACCGCCTCCATGGCGATCTGCAGGGAGGCATATCCCGGCACGGCATAGCCCTCGACCGGTCGTCCGGCGCCGCGGATCGCGGCCACGGCCGGCGCCGCCGAGGGAAGGGTTTCAGCCTCCGGCGCGGCGATCATCAATGTGCCGGGCGCCAGGTCTACGCCGCCGGATGCGGCTCTCAGCGCTTCGTCGCTGGCGATTTCCAGCGGATAGTTCAGCTTGGCGGCGGCACTGGCGATTGCCGCCGCGTCGCCGCGCTCGCCACCGATGAAGACTTGGGTGGCGCCGGCGCGCCGCAGAAGCGCCACGAGCGCGCTCTGGTTGTCGAGACCCGGGCGGTAGGTGTCGGTATAGACGGGTTTCAGTCCTTTCGCCTCGATGGCGGTGCGAACGCCATGCGCCAGTTCGCGCCCACGGATCGTCCCATCATCGATGATGGCGAAAGGCTTGTCGCGCCAGTGATTGGCAAGGATTTCACCGGCTGCGGCGGCCTCCCGGTCGCTCGGCAGGGCGAGGCGGAAGACGGGCAGGGGCTCTTTCGCGCGTCTTTCAGTCAGACCACGTTCGCGGATGGAAGGGGTGAGGACGGGAATGTTTTTTTCGGCAAGGAGCGGTAGCGCCGCCTCCAGTGCTTCGGTGCAGAAAAAGCCGGTGACGATCCGGACTCCTGCCTTGATGAATGTCTCTGCTGCCGCGGCTCCGCCCTCCGCCGAACATTTGTCATCGACGACAATGGGCGTGGCCGTCGTTCCGGGGGGCGCCATCGTCGTCGCGAGATGCGCGCCGTCACTCAATTGCTGTCCCAGAAGCGCGAAAGGACCGGAGAGCGGCGCCGCAACGCCCACACGCATGTCCACCGCGGCAGCGGACGTCACAGCCGGAAAAGATAGAGCAAGGCTCAAAAACATCGTTCGGAGAAGCGTTAAATGCTTCATTCGGCTTTGTTAGTCCCTAAAGTTCACTATGTAAGCGGGTAGCGGTTTCCGTTCGACTGTGCAATGCCAAACGCTTATGTTCAGAAGCACATACCGAGAGGCATGCCCCGCAGACCTTACAGACCATGCCCACAGACCATGAAAGTGAAAACGTGCTCTACGTGAAGGACAATACGCAGAAGACGCCTGTCATCGATCCACTTTCCTATCGCAATGCCATGAGCCACTTTGCCGGCGCCGTGCATGTGGCGACGACGGATGGTACTGCCGGGCGGCGCGGTGTGACGATCTCCGCGACTTGCTCGGTTTCGGACGATCCGGCAACGGTACTGATCTGTCTCTTGCGCGGGCATGAGCAGAACAGGCTCTTCATCGAAAATGGCGTCTTTGCGCTCAACACGCTGGCGGCGGAACATCGACCGCTTTCGGAAGCGTTTTCGGGCCGGCTGGCGTTGTCGCAGGACGAGCGTTTCGCGCTGGGCAAATGGGAGACGCTGCAGAGCGGCGCACCGGTGCTCAAGGACGCGCTTGCCGTTTTCGACTGCCGCCTCGTGAGCCAGCAGGACCACGCGACGCACCATGTGCTGTTCGGCGAGGTCGTTGGTCTCAGGATGGGCGAGCACGACCAAGCGCTGGTCTATCTCAACCGCCGCTATCACGCGCTGGATTTGTAAGCGCCTGAAACGTACGGGAGGGGGAGCATGAAGATTGAACCGAAGGTGTTTCTGGCGGCACTCTGTCTTTTGCTCCTGCCGGTTCCGGCCCAGGCTCAGCTCGCACCCTACAAGGATGATTATTTTGCATATCCCGGCATTTTGAAAACTGCCGACAATGAGGATTATCTCGTCGTCGATTATTCCGAGATGCGCGATATCAACGGGCGCGATGCGACGCCGGAGAAACGGGTCAAGGACGCCTATGTCTCATTAACGCCGAGGCGTTCGCAGAAAGATCTGACCATCAAGACTCAGGCGGGACCGGTGAAGGCGCTGGCGGTGGGCAAGATCGCGGGCAATGCTTCGGTCATCGTCATTTACCTGCACGGGCAGGGCGGCAACCGGCTGCAGGGCATGAACGACTATACCTTCGGCGGCAATTTCAACCGGCTGAAGAATTTGATGGCGCGGAACGGCGGGCTTTATCTCTCGCCGGATTTCAGCGATTTCGCCGACAAGGGCGAGGCGGAGATCGCCGGATTGATCGCGCAGGCAAAGGCATCGTCGCCCCGCGCACCTATCATCGTAGCCTGCGGCTCGGCGGGTGGGGCGCTGTGCTGGCGCATGGCGAGCGATCCAGCGGTCGCGCGGGATCTATCGGGTCTCATTCTTCTCGGCTCACTCTGGGACGACGCTTTCCTGTCTTCGCCGGCCTTCAAGCGGCGAGTTCCCGTATTCTTCGGCCATGGTAGCCGCGATCCTGTTTTCCCCGTGGAGAAGCAGGAGGCCTTTTATCGCGGGATCCGCAAGGCCGCGCCCGGTTATCCCGTCCGCTTTCACCGATTCGAGACCGGAAATCACGGAACGCCGATCCGGATGACCGATTGGCGCGGTGCGATAAACTGGATACTGGGCGCGCAGCCCAAATAGGTTGTGGAGTGATTCGAAAATCTTCTCCTGTGGCTGCCACACCACTCGACAATCGGGGAAAACCGAATAGTTTCCGGGCTTATATCAATTTCCATCGCTTATGAGGTTTAAGCCATGCGTGCTTGCGTCCGGACCGGGACACGTATTCTCCTGTTAACCATGCTGGCGCCGCTTGGGGCCTGCGCGATTACGTCGGGGGAGCCGTCTTCCACGTCTTCGAGGCCGACGATCAATCCCTTGCCACGTTTCATGCCGCAGCCGTTGCGCACGCAGGTAGATCCGGAACTTGCCCGTCCCTGCATTGCGGCGGCGGCCGACAAATATTTCCTGCCGGAAAGCGCTATCTCAGCCGTCGATTCACGCTCGGCAGGCGACAACACGGCGGTCAGCCTGAAGGTCGATTTGCGCACTGCGCTCTGCACGGTCAGCTCGAGCGGAACTGTGCGCTCGGTCGTCGATACCTCGCCGAAGAGCGCCGACCAGGCTGCAGCCGAGGAAGCCGCGCGCAAGCGCGATATGGCTCCGGCGGCCAAGCCGGCTATGAACAAGAAGAAAAAGAACAGCTAAAACGGCTGTTTTTTAGTGAGATTTGGGAAAAGGCGGGACGAAGTCCCGCCTTTTTGCTGTTTCTGAAGCATGACTTCATGATTTTCAGGACGTTGGGCGGCCTTCGCCGTACCAGCGCGGCGTATAGACCCACTCGCTGCCATCGTTCCTACCAAAGCGCTGCGTCGTCGATGAGCCGATGATGACGACGGTGCGCATGTCGACCTGATCGGGCGTCAATTCGCCCAGGCTCGTTGCCGAAACCTTTTCACCCGGTCTGCCGACATCGCGTCCGAGTACGACAGGCGTCTGCGGCTCGCGATACCTGCGGATGATGTCGAGCGCCTGTCCGAGTTGCCAGGGGCGGGCCTTGGAGATCGGATTATAGAACGCCATGGCGAAATCGGCGCGCGCGGCAAGGTCGAGCCGCTGCTCGATGACGGACCAGGGCTTCAGATTGTCGGAGAGGGACAGAATGCAGAAATCATGGCCGAGCGGCGCGCCGATACGGGCGGCGGCGGCCATTGCGGCGGATATGCCGGGGAGAATCACAAGCTCGACGCCATGCCATGCGGGATCGCCGGATTCATGCAGCGCTTCCAGGACCGCCGCCGCCATGGCGAAGATGCCGGGATCGCCCGACGAGACCATCGCGACCGAACGGCCGGAGGCCGCCAGTTCGAAAGCATGGCGCGCGCGATGCATCTCCTCGCGGTTGTCTGTCATATGCTGCACCTGATCCGGCCTGAAGGGACCGGCCATGCGCACATAGGTCTCGTAACCCAGAATATCCTCGGCGCGCTGAAGCTCCTGGCGAACGGCGGGGGGCATCAGGAGGGGATCGCCCGGCCCGAGCCCAATCACGGCGAGCCGACCGCGCTTGTGGCCTGTCGAGACGAGATAGAGAAGTTCGTCGGCCTCCGGCTCGCGGCTTTCATCGGTCACGGTGATGGTCAGCGTGGCGTCCGGATCAAACGGCAATCTTGCGTTGGATATCCATGGCGCGTCCCCGACGAGTCTCACCTTTTCACCTGACAGGAGATCGGAGATGAATTTCTTGCCGGCCTCGGGATTAGCCAGCGTATAGCCTGCGGGGGGATGCAGCAGATTGGTGCCGAAGCGCAGTTCCCCTGTCGTGGTGATGGCGGGGACAACATTGAATGCGGCGGCGATGCGCCGCGCCAGATCGTTGACGCCGCTCAAGCCCCCCAGGAGCGGCACCACGGCGCTGCCGTCTTCCGCGACGGCCAGGACAGGCGGTTCCGCCCGCTTGTCCTCCAGAAGCCGCGCCAGCGCCCGTATGACGATGCCTGCGGCGCAGATGGCGATGATTGGACGCCCAGCCTCATAGAGGTCGCGCAGCGCGCCGCCGAAATCCGAAAACGGGATATCCGCCTTTTCGACGCGCGACTGAAGCCCGAAAATGTCCGCTTCGCCAAGAGCCGACCTGATGCGTTCGGCGGTTTCGATGCTGTTTTCGCCCAACACCAATATGGCGGGGCGGGCGATCTCTTCGCGATGCATCAGCCGTTCCACTTCTGGCCGGGCACGAGGATCAGCGAGAAATAGGGCGATTTATCCGGGTCCACTTCGGCGAGCGGCAGGATACGCTGCGCTGCCATCGTGGCCCGCTCGACGTAGAGCGCGCGGTCGATCAGACCAAGTCCCTCCAGAACGCCGCGCACCTTACAAAAATTCTGGCCGAGCTTCATGATGACCGCGGCTTCCGTATCGGCAAGACGACGCTTTAACTCGCCGGCGTCGAGAACGCCGGATAGAATGGTGAGCGTCTGGTTGCGATAGGCGACCGGCGCACCGAGGACGGCGGCGGCACCGAGAAACGAGCAGACGCCCGGCACCACCTCGGTCTCGTAGCGATGCGCCAGCCGGTCATGAATATACATGAAGGAGCCGTAGAAAAGCGGATCGCCCTCCGCGATCACAGCGACATCGCGGCCGCTGTCGAGATGAGCGGCAAGCGTGCCTGATATCTCGGCATAGAAATCGCTGACGATTTCTTCGTAATTCATATGCGGCGGCAGCTTCTCCGTGGTCACGGGATAGACGAGCGGCACCAGGATCTGCTCCGGCGACAGATATTCCTCGACGATCGACAGCGCGTTGCCCTTCTTGCCCTTGGCCGCGTGATAGGCCACGACCGGTGCAGCCTTCAGGCGTTTCAGGGCCTTCAGCGTGATGAGTTCAGGGTCGCCGGGGCCGACGCCCAGACCGAAAAGCCGTCCGGGTCTGGCCATCATTCGCGCTCCGTGGCAAGCGCATTGATCGCGGCCGCCGCCATGGCGCTGCCGCCGCGCCGTCCGCGTACGATGACGAAGGGAACGCCACGGCTGTCTTCGGCAAGCGCATCCTTCGATTCCGCCGCGCCGACGAAGCCGACGGGGAAGCCGAGGATCAGCGCCGGTTTCGGCGCGCCTTCATCGAGCATTTCGAGCAGGCGGAACAGCGCCGTCGGCGCATTGCCGATGGCGACAACACTGCCTGCCAGATAGGGCCGCCAGAGTTCGAGTGCGACGGCGGAGCGGGTATTGCCAAGCTCTTTCGCCAATTGCGGCACGGAAGGATCAGAAAGCGTGCAGATGACCTCGTTACCGGCGGGCAGGCGCGCGCGCGTGACGCCCTCGGCCACCATGCGCGCATCACAGAGGATCGAAGCCCCGGCGGCGAGCGCTTTCCGCCCGGCTTCGCCCGCGCCTTGCGAGAAGATCAGATCATCGACCACGTCCACCATGCCGCTCGCATGGGCGACACGCACGGCGAGCTTTTCCAGATCTGCGGGAATGCGGGAAAGGTCCGCTTCGGCGCGGATGATCGAGAAGGAACGGTCATAGATCTGCTGGCCGTCTTTGATGTAGTCAAGCATGGGCGCTCCCGGCATGTTTTTTGTCAGGAAGGGGATAGACGCTTGTCCAGCAAGCGCCCCGCTTCCTCGATTGTGATGTTCGCCGCCAATAGCCGTCCAAAGCGCGATGGTCCAGCCGTGGCGCGCAAAAAGAGGTCATAACGCCCGGGCGACACGGCGACCAGCGTGGCCGGGGCAGGGCGGATGGAGGCGCAGGATTTGGCGCAGCCGGTCAGGTGAACCGGCGCTGCCTTGCCGTTCTTCAATAGTTTCGCCAGCTTTGCGCCATCGGCCTGGGTGTCGGCAAATGCAGAGGCGCAGCCATTCGAGCCGGAGCAGGCGATCATCGAGGCAAGCGGATCGGCGGGATCGCTGGCGAGGCCGATGGGATGCATCCGCCTGAGAATATCGTCGGCGCGGTCGGTAGTGAGATCGGGCAGAAGTACGCTTTGCCATGGGGTCAGCCGGATCTGTCCGCCATTGGCTTCGGTGGCGAGATCGGCCAGCGCGCGCAGGTTCTCCGGGGTAAGCCGTCCGAGCGGTGCGGCTGCACCGGCATAGGCGAAACCTTGCTGTCGCTGGCGATGGCTGCCCAAATGCGCGAAAGGGCGCGGCGCGGCGCGGCGCCAGTCTGACGCGTGTTCCACCGGGAAAGCCAGGCGAAGGCGGAGCCTTTCGAGAATGTCCGATACCGGCATTTCAGCCAGAAGATGCTTCATGCGAGCGACGCCCGCTCGTTCTGCGCTCAATTCCAGGAAGAGATCGAGGAGGCTGGTGACGAGCGCAGTGGAATTTTCGGCAGCGACCATGCCGAGGGCGGGCTGATCGTCCACCGCAACCGGAGGGCAGGAGGCGAGGCCGAAGGCGAAGTGTTCGCCATCCTGTGTCGCCGCAAGCCAGATATCGCTGGTGTGCCGGACTATGGCGCAGGCCTCGCCGCCATCGAGGAGGAGAGAGAATTTCGGCGAAAGTGCATAGTAGGCTGGTGTTATCTGCAGTGTTTCCAGCAATCGTTCGGCAAGCGGGATGGTGTCGAAGGTCTGGGCCTCGTCGATACCGGCGGTCGGATTGACCATGACATTGCGGACGTCGTCGCCCTCGGGGACGAGAGGGCCGAGACCGGCTCCCGTAAGCGCCATAATCACCTGATCGGAATCGTTTTCGTCAATCCCACGCAGTTGCAGATTGGCGCGATTGGTGATCTCGACGATGCCGTTGCCATATCTATCCGCGACATCGGAGATTGTCCGCGCCTGATCCGCGACAAGCCGGCCGCAGGAGAGCTTGACGCGGCAGATATGTCCGTCCGCCGCCTGATTCATGCGGAAAAGGCCGGGGCAGGCGGATCGCCTTTGTGCTCTATCGGCTTTGGGTGCGATATTTTGCACGGTGCTATTCTTCATTCGAAATTCCATCCGGGCCTTTATACGCCGCCCCGCTTGCCCTCGCCACAGCCAAACCGTATCAACGACAAATCAACGTCTATCCGAAACAAAACAACGGGCAAGGTCTGGAAGCGACATGACGCCATGGCTGACGATTATCGGCATCGGGGAAGATGGCGTCGAGGGATTGGGCCGCGCCGCGCGAGAAGCTCTTGCCGCCGCCGTGGTCATCTTCGGCGGGAGGCGGCATCTCGATTTTCTCGATGACGGCATAAGGGGAACACGGGTTCCCTGGCCGACGCCCTTTTCCCTGGGCATCGACATGATCGCGTCGCATCGTGGCGAGGCGGTCGTGGTGCTGGCGAGCGGCGATCCCTTGTTCTACGGCATGGGTGCGACGCTGACGCGCCATATCCCGGTGCAGGAGATGCGCATCCTGCCGTTTCCATCCTCGTTCTCGCTTGCCGCAGCGCGCATGGCGTGGCCATTGCAGGATGTGACCCTCTTGAGCGTGCATGGCAGGCCGCTGGAGATCATCCATGCCCATATCCAGCCGGGCAATCGGCTGTTGATCCTCAGCAATGACGGGGAAACGCCGGCTGACATGGCAAGGCTCTTGAAAGCGCGCGGGTTTGGCGAAAGCAGGCTCACCGTTCTGGAGCATCTGGGCGGGCCAAGGGAGCGCCGCTTCGAGGGGACCGCGAGTGGCTGGGCGCATGAGCGCGCCGCCGATTTGAATGTCCTTGCGGTCGAATGCCGGGGGGAGGCGGAGGCCATGGCCTATCCGCTGTTGGCGGGACTGCCGGATGACGCCTTCGAGAATGACGGCCAGTTGACCAAGCGCGACGTGCGCGCCGCGACGCTTGCCCGGTTGGCGCCGATGCCGCGCGCGCTTCTTTGGGACGTGGGAGCGGGTTGCGGCTCCATCGGCATCGAATGGATGCGCGCGCATCCGACCTGCCGCGCCATCGCCATCGAGGCGCATGCGGGACGGCAGGCGATGATCGAGCGCAATCGTCTGGCGCTCGGCGTGCCCGGCCTCGAACTCGTCGGGGGAGAAGCGCCGGCCGCTCTGCAGGGGCTGGAAGCGCCGGATGCCGTCTTCATCGGCGGGGGCTTTACGGATGAAGGCGTGGCGGAAGCCTGCTGGCGGAGCCTCAAGCCCGGCGGGCGCTTCGTCGCCAATGCGGTGACGATCCAGAGCGAGGCGATGCTGGTTCAATGGCAGAAGCAAGTCGGCGGCGAGCTGACGCGGCTTTCGATGGCGCAGGCCGGGCCGCTGGGTGGTTTCGATGTCTGGCGGCAGGCATTGCCGGTGACAATGCTGATGGCTGTAAAGCCTTTGTAACAGGCAGAGCATTCGCATTGATAAAACATGACTTGTATTGTCATGTTACATCGGGCTAATCCTTGCGCACCGTATCGGGATATCTCCGGGAGTTAGCCTTGCAGCACAGCCGTTTGAGCGCCACCGCGCGCGTTACGCTTTCAAAACCCGACCTCATCATGGGCAAGCTTCTCGAACATTTCGCGGAATATGCTGACATTTCAAGATCGGATGGGAGGGGCCAGATTGCGCTGTCTTATGGGCGTGCGATGATCGAGGCCGACAGCGATAGTTTGACTTTCCATGCGGAAGGCGAGGACGATAGCGGGCTTGCCTATATGAAGCACGCCATGGCCGAGCATGTGCTGGAATTTGCCCATGACGAGACGCCGAGGATCGTGTGGACCGGCGACGGTGCCGTGGGCTCGCCGCTGCCTTATTTCCGCGAGATGCGCGTCGTGTCCGCCCGAAATGTGACCCCACATATGCGCCGGGTGACGTTGCGCGGCAGGAATCTCGAGCGTTTCGCGCGTGGCGGGCTGCATGTCCGCCTGTTCTTTCCGCCGAAGGGCGTGGTCGCGCCGCAATGGCCTGTTACCGGCGAGGACGGGCGGCCGCTCTGGCCGGATGGCGAGATGAAGCTTACCAACCGTGTCTATACAATCCGTAATATCGACGTCGCGAAAGGCGAGGTGGATATCGATATCGTCCTTCATGAGGGGGACGAGACGCCGGGCTCTTCCTTTGCGCTCAATGCCGGCGTGGGCGATCCGGTGGGGATGACCGGGCCCGGCGGTGGAAGCATCGGCGAGGCGGACTGGTATCTGCTGGCCGGTGACGAGACGGCGATTCCAGCCATCGGCCGTATTCTGGAAGACCTTCCGGCCCATGTGAAGGCTGTGGTGCGCGTCGAGGTGGACAGCGCCGCCGAGGAGCAGGCGCTACGCTCCGACGCTGATGTGGATCTCGTCTGGTTGCACCGTAAAGGGCAAGGAGCGGGAACGACCACGCTTCTGGCCGATGCGGTTCGAGCGGTTGAATTTCCGGATGAGGGAACGCGCCTATTTGCCTGGGCGGGCTGCGAATTCGCCGCTTTCCGTGCTATCCGCAGTTACCTGCGCAAGGAGCGCAAGCTCGACAGGCAGGATCATCTTGTCGTGGCCTATTGGCGCCACGGCTTCGATGGCGACAATGCAAGGCGTGACAAAGAAGAAAGCAATTGATATCCGGCGATACCCTGTCGGAGAGAAATCAGGTCAGTTATATGCTCCGCCGGTTCTTTTCCTATTACAGGCCCTACAAGGGCCTGTTCCTGCTCGATTTTGGCTGTGCGGTGCTGTCGGGGCTTCTCGAACTCGGCTTTCCCATGGCCATCAAGCTGTTCATCGACCATCTCCTCCCGGGACAGGACTGGGTGCTGATCCTGCTCGCGTCCGCCGGGCTTCTCATGGTCTATCTCGTCAACACCGGGCTGATGGCGGTCGTGACCTATTGGGGCCATATGCTTGGCATCAATATCGAGACGGAGATGCGGCGCAAGCTCTTCGATCATCTGCAGAAACTCTCCTTCCGTTTTTATGACAACAACAAGACCGGTCATCTGATCGCCCGTGTCACCAAGGATCTGGAGGAAGTGGGCGAGGTCGCGCATCACGGGCCGGAAGACCTCGTCATCGCCCTCATGACCTTCCTCGGCGCCTTCGTGCTGATGTTTACGATCAATGTGCATCTGGCGCTGATCACCATCGCCGTCGTGCCGCTGGTGGCGTGGCTGACCAGCCGCTATGGCGGGCGGATGACGCAGACCTGGCAATCGCTTTATGGCCGCATCGGCGATTTCAATGTGCGCATCGAGGAGAATGTCGGCGGCATGCGCGTCGTGCAGGCCTTCGCCAACGAGGAATATGAGCGCAGGCTCTTCGCGCGCGACAACAGCCGCTACCGCGAGATCAAGCTCGACGCCTATCGCATCATGGCGGCGAGCACCTCGCTCTCCTACATGTCGATGCGGCTGACGCAGCTCATCGTCATGCTGGCGGGGACGTGGTTTGTGCTACACGGTCAATTGACCAATGGCGGCTTCATCAGCTTCCTGCTGCTGGTCGGGGTGTTCATCCGGCCGGTCGAGAAGATCAATTCGGTCATCGAGACCTATCCGAAGGGCATTGCCGGGTTCCGCCGCTACACCGAGCTTCTGGATACCGAGCCGGATATCGTCGATGTGCCTGACGCCGTCACCGTTTCGGGTCTGAGCGGCGATATCCGCTATCGCGGCGTCACCTTCGGCTATAGCGCCGACAGAAAAGTGCTGCACGATATCGATCTCGACATCCGCGCGGGCGAGACGGTCGCTTTCGTCGGTCCGTCCGGGGCGGGGAAGACCACGCTGTGTTCGCTCCTGCCGCGCTTCTACGAGATCGAAGCGGGGGAAATAACCATTGACGGCGTGGATATCCGCCGGATGACGCTTGCCTCGCTGCGCAGCCAGATTGGCATCGTGCAACAGGATGTGTTCCTGTTCGGCGGCTCGATCCGCGAGAACATCGCCTATGGCCGGCTCGATGCGGGCGACCGGGAGATCGAGGCGGCGGCCCGGCGCGCGCGGCTCGACACGATGATCGCAGGCCTGCCCCAGGGCTATGACACCATTATCGGCGAGCGCGGCGTGAAACTGTCGGGCGGGCAGAAGCAGCGCCTAGCGATCGCGCGGATGTTCCTGAAGAACCCGCCGATCCTCATTCTCGACGAGGCGACATCGGCGCTCGATACCGAAACCGAGCGGGCGATCCAGCAATCGCTTGCCGAGCTTTCGGCGGGACGCACCACGCTCGTCATCGCGCACCGGCTGGCGACGATCAGAAATGCCGACCGAATCGTCGTGGTGGATGAAACCGGCGTGGCGAAACAGGGCAAGCACCGCGACCTGATTGCTGCGGATGGGATTTATCGCCGCCTGCATGATGCGCAGTTTGATCTGACGGGGAGCTAAGGCCTTTGCGCTTCTATTTAAAGATAGATGGAGTCAAAATCCCATCATAAGCCTTTGATTTTAGGCGATCGTGCGCCGAAACCCTTCGCTCGCCCGCATCAAATTATCGGTATAGGCCTGAGTGACCTTGCCGCTCGCGAGATCAGCTGCATCGAGCTGTTCGACGATATCGCCGTTCTGCATGACGACCAGCCGTTCGCACATATGGGTGATGACGGCGAGGTCGTGGCTGACCATGACGAAGGTCAGCTTGCGGTCGCGGCGGATCTGTTCAAGCAGGTTGAGAACTTCGGCCTGCACCGAGGCGTCGAGGGCCGATGTAGGTTCGTCGAGGAGAAGGATTGAGGGCTCGACGATCAGCGCGCGGGCGATGGCTATGCGCTGGCGCTGGCCGCCGGAAAGCTGGTGCGGATAACGGAAGCGGAACCCCGAGCCGAGGCCCACCTCGTCGAGCGCCCGGACAATGCGCTGTTCACCATCGCTGAAGCCGTGAATTGCGAGCGGTTCGAGCAGCAGGCGATCGATGGTCTGGCGTGGGTGAAGCGAGCCGTAGGGGTCCTGGAAGACCATCTGCACGGTGCGGTAGAAGGCCTTGTCGCGCGGCGTGGTGAGTGGCTTGCCATCAATGCGGATCTCGCCGGATTGAACCGGCGCAAGGCCCGCGACGGCGCGCAGCAGCGTTGATTTTCCGGATCCGGATTCACCAACCAACCCAAAGGATTCCCCCCGCGCCACCTCGATGCTCACGCCTTTCAGCGCGCGGAAATGATCGAAGGCGACTTCGAGATTGCTGATCGAGAGCGCATTCGTCATAGCGACCACTCCGCCTGGCGCTGGAGAGTGGGCAGGGGATGCCGGTCGGCACCGATCTTCGGCATGCAGTCGAGCAGGCCACGCGTATAGGGATGCCTGGCATTGGCAAGGTCGCTTGCCGCGATCTCCTCGACGATGCGGCCGGCATACATGACGATGACGCGGTCGCAGAAGGAGGAGACAAGGCGCAGGTCGTGGCTGATGAAGATCAGCCCCATGCCGCGGTCCGCCACCAGCCTGTCGAGAATGCCGAGCACTTCGAGCTGGACCGTGACATCGAGCGCCGAGGTCGGCTCGTCGGCGATGAGCAGTTCCGGGCCCGCGATCAGCATCATGGCGATCATCGCGCGTTGTCCCATGCCGCCGGAGACTTCGTGCGGATAGAGGTTGAAGACGCGTTCGGGATCGCGGATCTGCACGGCTTCCAGCATCTGAAGCGCGCGCGACCGCGCTTCGTTCCGGCTCACGTCTTCGTGGGTGCGGAGCGTTTCGACGATCTGGCGGCCAACGGACATGACAGGGTTGAGCGAATATTTCGGGTCCTGCAGCACCATGGCTATACGGCTACCGCGCAGGGTCCGACGTTGACGCGCAGAGACATTGAGAAGATCGATGCCGTCAAAGTCGAGGCGTTTCGCGGTCACTTGGGCATGGGGCGGCGTCAGCCCCATGATGGCGCGGCCGGTCTGCGACTTGCCGGAACCGGATTCGCCGACGATGCCAAGTCGTTCGCGCCCGAGCGAGAAGGAAACGCCGCGGACCGCCTCAATCGTTCCCGTGCGGGTGGGAAAGCGCACGCGCAGCTCATCGACCTGGAGAAGCGTGCTCATTGGTTGCTTCCCCTCGGATCGAGCGCATCGCGCAGACCGTCGCCGAGAAGGTTGAAGCCGAGGCTGACAATGAGGATCGCCAGACCCGGCATGGCGGCAACCCACCATTGGTCGAGAATGAAACGGCGGCCAGAGGCGATCATCGCGCCCCATTCCGGCAAGGGCGGCTGCGCGCCGAGGCCGAGGAAGCCGAGGCCGGCGGCAGTCAGGATGATGCCCGCCATGTCCAGCGTCACGCGCACGATGAGCGATGACAGGCAAAGCGGCATGATGTGGCGGACGACGATGCGCGTAGGAGATGCGCCCATCAGCTGCACGGCGGCGATATAGTCGGAATTGCGCACGGTCAGCGTTTCGGCCCGGGCCATGCGCGCATAGGGCGGCCATGAGGTGATGGCAATGGCAATGACGGCGTTCTCGATGCCGGGTCCAAGCGCTGCGACGAAGGCGAGCGCGAGGATAAGTTTCGGAAAGGCCAGGAAGATATCGGTAATGCGCATCAACACCGCATCAACCCAACCACCGGCATAGCCGGCAACGGTCCCGACGAGAAGGCCGATGGGCGCGGCGATGATGGCGACGAGCAGGACAACGTAGAGCGTCAGTCGCGAACCGTAGATCAGCCGCGAAAGGATATCGCGGCCTTGATCGTCTGTGCCCAGCAGAAATTCGCCGCCGGGCGGCAGCAGCCGCGTGGTGCGCAGATCGCCGACCGTAGGCGAATAGGGCGCCAGCAGATCGGCGAAGGCGGCAACGAAGAGCAGCGCCAGGATGATGACGAGACCGACAACAGCCAGCTTGTTGGCGGTAAACCGCCGCCAGATCATGTAGAAGCGGCCGAGCCGCGCCTGCATACGCGATTGGGGGCGCTCGGAGAGGAGCCAATCGCGAAGGGTTTGCGGGCTTGTTTCTGCGGTCTCGCTCATCGGGCGCGCGTCCTTGGATCGAGTGTTCGATAGAGAAGATCGGAAACGAGGTTGAGCGCGATGAAAACCGAACCGATGATAATGGTGCCGCCCAGGACCGCGTTCATGTCAGCGTTCTGCAGCGAGTTGGTGATGTATTGGCCAAGTCCCGGCCAGGCGAAGACAGTCTCGGTGAGGACCGAGCCTTCCAGAAGGCCAGCATAGGATAGCGCGATCACGGTCACCAGCGGCACGGCGGCATTGCGCAGCGCATGCCGCCAGATGATGCGGCTCTCTGAAAGGCCCTTGGCGCGCGCGGCGACGACATATTCCTGTTCAAGCTCGTTGAGCATGAAAGAGCGGGTCATGCGGCTGACATAGGCGAGCGAATAATAGCCCAGGAGGCAGGCGGGAAGGATGATGTGGCTCAGGATGTTGCGGAGCGCATCCCACTGGCGCTGCATGATGGCATCAATGATGTAGAATCCGGTGATCGGCGTGAAAGTGTATTCGAACACGACATCTATACGTCCTGGACCCGCAGTCCAGCCGAGACGGGCATAGAAGATGAGGAGCGCAATCAGACCGAGCCAGAAGATCGGCACTGAATAGCCGAAGAGGCCGATGACCCGCACCGTCTGGTCGATGAAGCTGCCGCGCTTCACCGCCGCCAGAACGCCAAGCGGAACGCCAATCAGCGAGCCGATGATCGTTCCGAGCGTGGCCAGTTCCATCGTCGCCGGAAAAACGCGGCGAATATCAGTCATCACCGGATTGGTGGTCAGCACCGAGGTGCCGAAATCGCCTTGGAGGACCTTCGAGACATAGATGTAGAATTGGGTATAGAGCGGTTCGTTCAGCCCCAGTTCCTGGCGCACGCGCGCAATGGTGCTGGCCGGCGCCCGGTCACCTACGATGGAGAGAACCGGATCGATGGGAATGACGCGGCCGATGAAAAAGGTTACGGCGAGAAGGCCAAGATAAGTGGTGGCCACAATCGCCAGGAATGTGCCGATCGAAATAGCGAATTTGATGACGCGGGCGCGTCTGCGCCCGGCCGTCTGTGTCAGGTCAAGTGAAGCCACGGTTTATTTCTTTGATACCGTGTAGACATAATTAGTCGAGAAGGACGGACCCAGCCGGTAGTTCTCGACGTTACCGCGGACACCGGCCACTTCGGTCTGCTGGAACAGGATGACGTAGGGGCCGGTTTCCAGAACCTTCTTCTGGAGGTCGTGATACATCTCGATACGCTTGGCTGTGTCACGCTCGAGCACCGCAGCCCTGGTTTCCTTGGTCAGTTCCGGGATATCCCATGAATTGCGCCAGGCGAGCGTCGTCGAAGAGGCACCGTCCTTGTTATCAGGATTGCTGGAGAAGGTGTCTGCATTGCTATGGGGATCCCAGTAGTCCATGCCCCATTGGCCGATATACATATCGTGATTGCGGGCGCGGTACTTGGTCAGCGTCTGCTTGCCATCGCCGGGGATGATCTCAAGCTTGACGCCTGCTTTGGCAAAGGTCTGCTGCACAGACTCGGCGATGCCTGTAACCGGCTGGTTATTACGCACATCCATCGTGACCGAGAACCCATCCTTGAGGCCGGCTTTCTCCAGGAGTTCCTTGGCCTTATTGACATCGAGCTTGTAGGGCATCTCATCCAGTTCGCCGAGAACGCCCTTGGGCAGGAATGTCTGGTGCAGCGTGCCGATACCTTTGATGAGGGTCGCACCGATCGCTTCATAATCAACCAGATATTTCAATGCTTCGCGCACTTCCGGCTTTGCCAGCGTCTCGTTCTTCTGGTTCAGGCTGAAATAATAGATCGTGCCTTTAGGCGCATTGGTCAGCGAAATGCTGTCTTCCTTGGAAACCGCGTCAAGGTCGCCGGGCTCCAGATTGCGCGCGACGTCCACATCGCCCTTTTCAAGCAGCAGGCGCTGCGTCGCGCTCTCCTTGACGTGGCGATAGATGACGCGGACGAGCTTTGCCTTTTCGCCATGATAATTGTCGTTGCGTTCCAGAACGAGGATCTCATTGGCGCGCCAATCGCGGATCTTCATAGGGCCGGAGCCGGCATAATGGGTCTTCAGCCAGGCATTGCCATAGTCATTGTCAACGACATTCTCCAGGACCAGCTTCTTGTCGACGACTGAAGCCACGTCTGCAGTCAGGCAGTTGAGCACGAAGCTTGGAGCATAGGGCTGATCGAGGGTCAGGACGAAGGTGGATGGATCGGTGGCCTTGGCTTTTTCCTCCACGTTGTCGGCTGTTATGCCGAACTGGGTGAGGATAAAGACCGGGCTCTTGTCGAGCTTCACCGCGCGCTGGATCGAGAAAGCCACATCTTCGGCCGTGACCGGATTGCCGGAGGCGAATTTGAGATCGGGCTTGATCTTGAACGTATAGGTCAGGCCATCCTCGGAAACGGTCCAGCTTTCAGCGATATCTTTCGTGACATTCGACGTATCATTGATGTCGAGGCGAACCAGCCGATCATAGCTGTTGCCCAGAATTTCGCCTGTGCTGAGCTCGAAGGATTCGGCGGGATCGAGCGTGATGATGTCATCGAACGCAAAAGCGATCACGAGCGTGTCCTGCGGAGTCGCGGTCCAAGCTGGTCCCGTAACCGCCATGATGGCGGAAATCGCAGCACCGGCGGCAAGAATACGAAATCGTCCCAAATTCATCATCATTACCATTGTTCCCTTTGTCTCAACTTCTTGGGTCCGGCGCTGGTCAGCCGACAGGGCTTTCATGCCAGGCGGAGCGCAGCACCCTTAGCCAGTTCTCACGGCATATTTTTGCGAGCTCGTCTTCACCATATCCGGCCTTGCGCAAGCCGACAATCAGGTTTTGCGTGCCCGCGGCGTCGCCGATCTCACGGGGGATCAGTGCGCCGTCAAAGTCCGAGCCGAGCGCGACACAGTCGATGCCTGCGCGCGAAACCATATAGTCGATATGACGGACCATATCGTCGATTGGCGTGTCGCCATTCTCTCTCCCGTCGGGGCGCAGCATCGTGACGGCATAGTTGAGGCCGACAAGCCCCTTGCGTTCCGCGATTGCATCGAGCTGGCGATCCGTAAGGTTGCGAGCAACGGGGGTCAACGCATGGGCGTTGGAATGGCTGGCGACCAGTGGCTGATCGCTCAGCTTCGCGACGTCCCAGAAGCCCTTTTCGGTGATATGGGCGAGGTCGATCAATATGCCGAGCCTGTTGCAGGCCTTGACGAGCTCGCGGCCGGCATCCGTCAGCCCAGGACCGGTGTCGGGGCTCATGGGATAGGCGAAGGGAACGCCATGGCCGAAAATATTGTTGCGGCTCCAGACGGGGCCGAGCGAGCGCAGGCCGGCGGCATAGAACACTTCTAGCGCCGACAGGTCCTTGTCGATCGCCTCGCATCCTTCCATGTGGAGGACGGCGGCGAAGCGGTCCTCGGCCACGGCCTTGTCTATATCGGCGCCGCTACGGCACAGGCTCCAGCCGCCCGCCTGCTCGATCCGGTAAGCAATGGCGGCGAGCTCAAGCGCGATGTCGAGGGAGCGCGGGCGTTCGAGAGGTGGGGAAAGCGGCGTCTCATAATGGCCGTTCGCATCCGGGGCTTTCAGCACAAGGCCCTTTTCGGACGGGATATAGATGGCGCAGAGGCCGCCCATGACACCACCCTTGCGCGCGCGCGGCAGGTCGAGATGGCCCTGCTTGATGCCGTCGATGAATTCCCGGGCAGGATCCGAGCCTTTGCGGGCATTCTTCCACAATCTCAAAAGCACATCATTATGACCGTCGAAAACGGCTTGCATCGCGTGATCCTCATTTTACGGGAGGGAAGGAGCGGTAACGTCGGGGGAATTTAGACGACAAGCTGTGGTGAGTCGCCATCTTCGTGCAAGTTTGCGAAGGAAAATTTCCAGGCGCGCAACGGTGCAGTATAGCTTTTTGCACGCAACGGTATGTTCTTATTATAAAATTCAAAAAATAGACTACCAAAATATATAATATATAGGCTCCATTTAATTGGGGTTTCTTTCGGTGAATTTCTGGTGCACGATACTTGTGCTGGCAACCCACCCAGCCTTGAGACCCGGTGCTCCCAAGCCCGCTAGCCCCGGATTGTCGGGTCTCATCTTTCCTTCCTCCTCCCCAAAGGAAAAGCCGCCCAACAAGGCGGCTTTTTCTATTTGTCTTTGCAAGTTAAATCGATCTAGAACTTGTAGTTTACACCTGCCTTGATCGCGTGGTTGCTTAAATTATCGCGCTGAGTGCGTCCTCCAACTTCCGTCTTTACATCGCCGAAGCGCATATAATCATATTCGGCCTTGACCGAGAGAGGTCCGGAGATCACCTGTTCGACGCCCGCGCCGAGGAGGACACCACCTTCCCAGTCGCTGCCTGATGTGACGGTGCCTTTCGGCTTGAACTTGGTCGCGCCATAGCCCAGCGCGCCATAGATCAGCGTCTTGTCCATGGCAATGCCGGCGCGCGCCTTGGCGACACCGCTCCAGGACTGCTGCAGCGTTCCGCCGCGTCCGAGACGATGTTCCGCTTCGGCGAAGTTTGCTTCAAGCTCGCCGCCATAGACGAACTTGCCGTTCTGGAAGTTCTTGCCCACGACAACACCGCCGAGCGCGCCGGTGCGATTGGAGAAGGGGTTGGGAAACTCGGAAGAGGACGCGCCGATCTGCGCACCGACATAGTTGCCCGACCAGTCCTGGGCGGTATCGAGCGGAGCCGGGTCGGCATAATAGTCGCCCGTTCCGAGATCGGCTGCCGATGCAGCGGCGACGGGGAGGGTGGCAACAAGCCCTGCGAGGGCGGCGAGATAAAGATTGCGCCTGGACATGATCGAACTCCAATAAGCAAATGCACCGGCATTCATGGGCTTGCCGGTTGCTGGGTTTGGGCACGGTTGAACGGGCTGCTCGCACGTGCCGGAAAACTGTCGGCTTTCAGAAAAAGCTTGAGCTTTCATCCAGGTCAAATGCGCCGAAAATGCATAAAGTTCGAGATTAATTGTATGGTTTAACTGGGCAAATTCCGCTCATGCTTAACAACTGGTAAAAGTTCAGTTTAGCGGCCAGAAATAGAGCAAGGCTGGGATCGCCGCCAGCACGATGATGGCAGACAGCGGCAGGCCAAGGCGCGGGTAATCGCTGAATTTATAGCCGCCGGGGCCCATGACGAGCGTATTGCACTGATGGCCGATGGGCGTGAGAAAATCGCAGCCCGCGCCGATGGCGACAGCCATCAGGAACGCATCGGGACGAAATCCGAGGCCAGTGGCGAAGCTGGTAGCGATCGGCGCCATGACCAGAACCGTCGCGGCATTATTGAGAAACGGCGTAACGGCCATGGCCGTGATGAGGATCAGCGCAAGCGCGCCATAGGGCGGCAATTCGTGGCCGAAGACGGTCAACCATTTTGCAATGACGTCGCTCGCGCCCGTCGTCCGCAAGGCGTCGCTGACGGGTATGAGGGTGGCCAGCATGACGAGAATGGGGCCGTTGACCGCGCTATAGACTTCGCGGACGGGAATCGTCCGGAAAAGCACCATGGCGACTGCGGCTGCAAAGAAGGCGATGGAAACAGGCAGCATTCCCAGCGCGGTGGTCCCCATGGCGATAATGAGAATGACGAGCGGGATCAATCCACGGCGGAAGCTACCGAGCAGGATCGACCGCCTTGCCAGGGGCAGGCAGCCGAACTCGCGCAGGACGTTCGGCAGGTTCGTGTCCTTGCCCTGGAGCACGATGACATCGCCCAGGCGGAAGACGATCTCGCCAAGCCGCTCCTTGATGCGCTCGCCCTGGCGGCTTATGGCGAGAAGATTGACATCAAATCTGTCGAACAGCGCCAATTGCCGGGCCGACAGCCCAATGAGCGGCGAGCCGTCAACCACAACCGCCTCGATCGCGTCGATCTCGGCCGAGCTCTCATCTGCCGAAGGCTTGCGTTCGGCGGAAAGCACCAGTTTTCCCTGGTTGATGATCTGATCGAGCGCCTTCGGATCTCCCTCGATCAGCAGAACGTCGTTTTCGCGCAGGATGGCATCGGGGAGCGGCGGCATGTGCCGGTCGCCGCGCACGATGGAGGTGACCTTCGCATCGCCTTCGGCTGACTTTACCAGATGGGCTACCGTCTTGCCGAGCGCCGAGGATTCCTTCGACACTCTCGCCTCGGAGACGTAATTGTTGATCTCTATGGCGTCATCCATGGAGGCCGTTTCCCGGGTTCGGGCTGGAACGAGCCAATAGAACAAGATCAGGAAGACGATGCCGACGACCGCGAGCGTTGCGCCTACGGGCGTGAAATCGAACATCGTAAAACTCTGCCCGGTCATCTCGCCGCGAATGCGCGAAACGACGATATTGGGCGAGGTTCCAATCTGGGTCATCAGGCCGCCGAGCAGCGAGCCGAAGGCCATGGGCATCAGGAAGACGGATGGCGAGACATTCGAACGCTTGGCGAACTGAAAGGCGATCGGGATCATGATCGCCAGCGCACCGATATTCTTGACGAATGCCGAAAGCACGGTAACGGTGATGACCAGGACGGCCAATTGCCCTCTGACCGAGGTCAATTTCGGCGTCAGCCGCTGGATCACGGTTTCCATCAAACCTGATCTTGCCACACCGGCGCTGACGACGAGCGCGCTGGCGACGATGATCACGATCTCATCGCTAAACCCTTTGAACGCGGCATCGAAGGGTACCACGCCAACGGTGACCGCAAGGAGAAGAGAGCACGCCGCCACGATATCGTAGCGGAAACGGCCCCAGACGAACGCCGCCATCATTAGCCCGATCACGATAACGGCCAATATCTGCTGGGGTGTCATGAGGGCGCCTTCACTCCGGCTGAGTGCAAATTTCCAATTGTCCCGAGCCGCCGCAGCGGGACGGCGACTCGCCCAATATCATCCGGCTTCATGCAAAGAAAGCCGGATCGAAAACAGGTCGAGAGGAGCGTGTGGCTTTTTTCTTCAACGCATTTCCCTATTTGTCCTGCAACCAGGTTTGATGTCATAGGTTGAAATATGGCAGGCTTCGAATCTTTTCGGGAGATAGAACGGTTGAAGATCGTTTTTGGTTCGTGGCCGATTCGTGTTTTTGCGAGTATTCCCTTTCATAATTTCCTCGCGCTCGTGAACGAGGCGGGAGAGCCCTTGCGCGAGCTCAATGGTGGCGCGCGAAAACCTGACGGAACCTATCATTACCAAGCTCTCAGTGGGCCGTTGACGGCGATCGAGACGGACTATTCGCAACGCAATCCGCTGTATTTTCCGGAGTTCAGCATTCGACCGACATCGCGCGCCGCTGTCCTGTTCGAGGGAAACGCCAAAGACATCAACGAACTCTGGTCCGGGGCGCTCACCGCCGCGCAGGCCATCGAGCGTGCCAGGCTCCGTTATTCACCGCTTCGCAGGAACAGCAATTCCGTTGCCGCAACCCTCGTACAGGCCATGGGATTGGCATTGCCGAGAGCCGCGTGCAGTGTGCTGCGCGCTCCGGGCGGGCGATGCGTGTTGCTCAATGGCAATGCGCAGTAAGCCTGCCTCGGTTCGCCGTCAGAGCTATCAGTTTCATGACATTCTCGCGCCCTTTGCCCAGGGCGCAGAGAGATCGCGCGCCAATTTCAAATGCTACGCGTTGCCCGATGTTCATCCAGCAACGTGTCTATGACCTGTCGTGATTTCTCGACTTCGCGCTGATTTTTGTCTTGGCCGGCAACGACAATCAGGGCTTTCCATAGCGCCCATCCTCGGGCACGGGCCCAGGTGTCATCGTCAAGTGAAAGCGTGTTGCGAAATGTCTCGCGGCTCTCGCCTGAAAAGAGTGTCCATGCGATCACAAGATCGCTCGCCGGGTCACCCACGGCGGAACTGCCGAAATCGATGACGGCGCAAAGCTTGCCATGCTCGACGAGCAGATTGCCCCAGGAGACGTCTCCGTGCACCCAGACAGGCGCGCGCTGCCAAATCGAAGCGAGGGCGTCTGTCCAGATTTCTTCGGCAACGATCGTATCCATACGGCCCTTCATGGTAACAAGTGCTGCCCGTGTTTCGCGGTCGTAGACGTTGAGATCACCACCACGATGGAAATTGTGCGCACCGGGAGGCGGGGCGTCTGGGTCAACGTCGATCCGGTAAAGCGCCGCGAGAAAACCGGCGAGTGCGCGTGCAAATCCAACAAAGTCGCCAATCCTGAAATCGCTTGCGGGCTCGCCGTCCAGCCAACGATAAATGGACCAAGGCCAGGGATAATCCGCATCGGGCGCCCCTTGCGCCAGAGGCCGGGGGATAGGCAATGGTAGCTGTGGCGCAAGCAGCGGCAGCCAGCGATGTTCCTTTGCCACTTGAGCGGCGTAGCCGGCGGCGCTCGGCAGGCGGACCGTCATGGTGTCGCCCAAGCGGAAGGTGCGGTTGTCCCATCCTCCGGGCTCGACCATTTTGATCGGGAGATCGGACCATTGCGGAAACTGCGCCGCAATCAGGCGACGAACGAGTGCTGCATCTATCCGGGGGGCGGCTGTGTTGTCATTATTCGGCATGCAGGAAGACTAGTGGGTCCGTCGGTCGGATGCCACCCCAGGCCGCCATCAGAATGCCGCCACACTTGTTACTCCCACCTCGGGATTCCAGATGGCAAACTATCTCAGGACCCGTAACGCCAATTCGGACGAATGAGGAAGCCATGACTATATCAACAGAAAACACACGGAGAAATGGACAGTCCGCCATGCGTACACCAGCGGTGGTCTCACCGCAGGTGTGGGAGGCGGCTCGCGAGCAGCTTCTCCTCAAGGAAAAGGCGCATACCCGCGCCCGTGACGCCTTGGCCGCCGAGCGCCGGCGAATGCCCTGGATGGCGGTGGAGAAAACCTATGCATTCGATGGACCCGAGGGCAAGGCCACTCTGCTTGATCTCTTCGACGGCCGACGTCAGTTGATCGTCTACCGTGCCTTCTTCGAACCGGGTGTGTTCGGCTGGCCTGACCATGCCTGCCGGGGTTGCTCCCTGGTGGCCGATCAGGTTGCCCATGTGGCCCATCTCAACGCCCGTGACACGACCCTCGTTTTCGTCTCGCGTGCGCCCCAGGCCGATATTGCGCGGCTGAAGGCGCGGATGGGCTGGAAGATGCCGTGGTATACCATATCGGACAGCTTTGACGCTGACTTCGACGTGGGCGAGTGGCATGGCACCAACGTGTTCTACCGCGACGGCGACCGCGTGTTCCGCACCTACTTCATCAACAATCGCGGCGACGAACAGATGGGCAGCACCTGGAACTACCTCGATATCACGCCGCTTGGCCGGCAGGAGGTCTGGGAGGATTCGCCCGAGGGCTATCCCCAGACGCCGACTTACAAATGGTGGAACTGGCATGACAGCTACGCTGCAGATGCCACGCCCGACCAGAAATGGGTCGAGGTGTCGGACGCCGGAGAGGCGGCAATGCGTAACCGGGATGCGAACAAGACGGCCTGAGCCCAAACTGATGCCGAGCGGAAGTCCAGTGCGTTCGCGCTGGACTTCCGCTATCTCAAAGCTTGAGCGTGCGAAGGCGCAGGGCGTTGGCGATCACCGACACGGAGGACAGGCTCATGGCCGCCGCCGCGAGCATTGGTGAGAGCAGGATACCGAAGACGGGATAAAGCACGCCCGCCGCGATCGGCACGCCCAGCACATTGTAGACAAAGGCAAGGAACAGGTTCTGCTTGATGTTGCGGATCGTTGCTTCCGCCAGATGGCGGGCGCGGACGATGCCGCTGAGATCGCCCTTTACCAGCGTGATTCCGGCGCTTTCCATGGCCACATCGGCGCCTGTGCCCATGGCGATGCCGACATAGGCGGCGGCAAGAGCCGGGGCGTCGTTGACGCCGTCGCCGGCCATCGCGACCTTCGCGCCTTTTGCCTGCAACTGATCGACCAACGCCTTCTTGCCCTCCGGCAGGACACCGGCACGCACTTCGTCGATGCCGAGCTTCGCCGCGACTGCCTTTGCCGTGCGCTCCTCGTCACCGGTCGCCATGATGATCTTCAGGCCGCGCGCGTGCAACTGACTGATCGCCGCCGCCGCATTCTCCTTGATCGGGTCGGCAACAGCTACAAGGCCGGCGATCTTGCCGTCGATGGCGACATACATCGCGGTTTTTCCTGCTGTGCGCAATTTATCGGCCTGGTCTTTCAGGGGAACGACGGCGAGGCCGAGATCCTCCATCATCGCGGCATTGCCCAGCGCCACCAGCTTGCCGGAGATCTGACCTTTGACGCCCTTGCCGGTGACGGCATCAAATTCGCTCGTGTCTTGCAGCTTGATACCGCGTGCGTTGGCACCCTCGACGATCGCCTCGGCCAAGGGATGCTCCGAGCCCCGTTCGAGGCTGGCGGCGAGCGACAGCAAATCATCTTCGCCAAAACCCGGTGCCGCTATGACATCGGTAAGCTTTGGCCTGCCTTCGGTCAGGGTGCCCGTCTTGTCGATGATGATCGTATCGACCTTGGCGAAACGTTCCAGCGCCTCGGCATCCCTGGTGAGGACGCCCGCCTGCGCCCCGCGTCCGGTGGCGGTCATCACCGACATCGGCGTCGCCAGGCCCAGTGCACAGGGACAGGCGATGATCAGCACCGAGACCGCGGAGACGATGGCATGGATCATGCTGGGCGCCGGGCCGAATATCGCCCAGGTGGCGAAGGCCGTGACGGCGACGAGAATGACGGCCGGCACGAAATAGAAGGCGACGGCATCGGCAAGTCCCTGGATGGGCGCGCGGGAGCGCTGGGCCTTTGCCACCATCTCGACGATCTGCGATAACATGGTTTCGGCGCCGACTTTTTCAGCACGCATGATGAGCGAACCATTCCTGTTGAGCGTGCCGCCGGTAATCCTGTCGTCCGCCACCTTCTCTACCGGGACCGGTTCGCCGGTGATCATCGATTCATCGATCGAGGAGCGGCCTTCGACCACCACGCCGTCGACGGGAACAGCCTCGCCCGGGCGAATGCGCAGGCGGTCGCCTACCTGCACCTTATCGAGCGGTACGTCCGTCTCAGAACCATCCCGGGCGATGCGGCGCGCGGTGTTCGGTGCGAGGTTGAGGAGCGCGCGGATTGCCGATCCCGTGCGTTCGCGCGCTTTCAGTTCCAGCACCTGACCGAGAAAGACGAGCGCGACGATGACCGCCGCCGCCTCGAAATAGACGGGTACCGAGCCGCCATGGCCGCGGAAGGAATGGGGGAACATGTCGGGGAAGAGCGTTGCCACGACGCTGTAGCCATAGGCGGTTCCAACCCCGATGGATATCAGCGTCCACATGTTGGGGCTGCGGTTGACGACGGAATCCCAGCCGCGCTTGAAGAACGGCAGGGCAGCCCAGAGAACGACCGGCGTGGCCAGGATGAGTTCGAGCCAGGCGGCAGTGCGCTCGCCGATCCAGTCGCGGACCGGCAGGCCGAACATCGGCCCCATGGTCACGACGAGAAGCGGGATGGAACAGGCGGCACTTATCCAGAGCCGATGAGTGAAATCGACCAGCTCCGGGTTGGGACCCTCATCGCCGGTAGGCACGCCCATGGGCTCGAGCGCCATGCCGCAAAGCGGGCAGGAGCCGGGCTTGTCCCGGACGATCTCCGGATGCATCGGGCAGGTGTAGAGCGTGCCAGGCTTCGCCGGCTCCTGCGGCCTTGGCTCGCCGCTGGCATAGCGCGCAGGATCGGCCTCGAATTTCTTGTGGCATCCGGCGGAGCAGAAATGAAAGACCCTGCCTTCATATTCGGCCGTGGGCTTTCCCGCGTTGGGATCGACATTCATCCCGCAAACGGGATCGCGGGCGAGCGGCTGATCGGCAGCCCCTTTGCCGGGATGGTGATGTTCGTGCCCGTGATCGTGGCAGCACTGAGCCATGATTTGCCTTCCTTTTTCTCGACTGATTGGAAGATAGGGCTTCCAATCGTGGGAAGGTCAAGGGGCAGCGATTGCCTTAAATATCCAACTCCTCGACGAATGCCGCGTGTTCCTGGATAAAGCGGAAGCGGGCTTCCGGCTTGGTCCCCATGAGATCGTCGACGGCGATCTTGGTCTGGGATGCGGTTTCCTCGGTGAGGGCCACACGCAGAAGCATGCGCTTGCGCGGGTCCATCGTCGTTTCCTTCAACTGCTCGGCGCGCATTTCGCCAAGGCCCTTGAAGCGGCCGATCTCGACTTTCCCCTTGCCGGTGAACTCGGTCTTCAGCAATTCGTCCTTGTGCGCGTCGTCGCGCGCATAGGCCGTCTTGCCTCCCTGTGAAAGGCGGTAGAGCGGCGGCACGGCGAGATAGAGATGGCCGCCACGGATCATGTTCGTCATCTCCTGATAGAAGAAGGTGATGAGCAGCGATGCGATATGCGCGCCATCGACATCAGCGTCGGTCATGATGATGACGCGGTCGTAGCGCAAATCCTCTTCGCGATATTTCGAACCCGTGCCGCAGCCGAGCGCCTGGATCAGATCGGCGAGCTGCTGGTTGGCCGAGAGCTTGTCGCGCCCGGCGCTCGCCACGTTCAGGATCTTGCCGCGCAGCGGCAGCACGGCCTGCGTCGCGCGATTACGCGCCTGTTTGGCGGAGCCACCTGCCGAATCGCCCTCGACGATGAAGAGTTCCGCGCCTGCGGCGGCATTCTGCGTGCAATCGGCGAGCTTGCCGGGCAGGCGAAGCTTGCGCACCGCGCTCTTGCGGGTGACTTCCTTTTCCTGACGTCGGCGCACGCGCTCCTCGGCGCGCTCGACCACCCAGTCGAGCAGCTTGGAGGCTTCCTGCGGCGAGGCGGCGAGCCAATGGTCGAAGGGATCGCGGATGGCGTTCTCGACGATGCGCTGCGCTTCCGTTGTCGCCAGCCTGTCCTTGGTCTGGCCGACGAATTCCGGCTCACGGATGAAGACGGACATCATGGCGGCGGCTGAGATCATCACGTCGTCGGTGGTAACAATTGAGGCGCGCTTGTTGTTGGTGAGTTCTGCATAGGCTTTCAGCCCGCGCGTCAGCGCGATGCGCAGGCCCGCCTCATGCGTGCCGCCTTCTGCTGTCGGAATGGTGTTGCAATAGGAATTCACAAAACCATCGCCGCCATGCCAGGTGACGGCCCATTCGACCGCGCCGTGCCCGCCCTCTTTTTCGGTCTTGCCGGCGAAAATCTCGCGTGTGACCTGATATTCCTTGCCGAGCGATGCGGAAAGATAATCCTTCAGGCCGCCGGGAAAATGGAAAACCGCTTTTTCAGGCGTATCTTTCCGGGGATCGAGCAGCGAGGGATCGCAGCTCCAGCGAATTTCGACGCCGCCGAACAGATAGGCCTTGGAGCGCGCCATGCGGCAGAGCCGGACCGGATCGAACCGCGCGCTCTTGCCGAAAATATCTGGATCGGGATGGAAGCGCACGCGCGTGCCGCGGCGGTTATGAACCTCGCCCAGCTCCTCAAGTCCACCTTGCGGAATGCCGCGCGAAAAGCGCTGGCGGTAGAGCTTGCGTCCGCGCGCGACTTCCACTTCCAGAACGTCCGAAAGCGCGTTGACCACGGAAACGCCGACGCCGTGCAGGCCGCCGGATGTCTCATACGCCTTGCCGTCGAACTTACCGCCGGCATGGAGCTTGGTCATGATGACTTCGAGCGTCGATTTTCCCGGCACCTGGGGATGGTTCTCGACGGGAATGCCGCGTCCATTATCCGTGACCGTCAGGAAACCTTCTGCATCGAGATGCACCTCGATGAAATTGGCGTGGCCAGCCACTGCCTCGTCCATGGAATTGTCGATGACTTCGGCGAACAGATGATGCAGCGCCTTTTCATCCGTGCCGCCGATATACATGCCCGGACGCAGCCGCACCGGCTCCAGGCCTTCGAGAACGCGAATGGCCGAGGCATTATAGTCGTCATTGTCGACGCGCAGGGCTGCGCGCAGTGGAGCAGGCGTGGTGGTGACCGGCGGAACGGGCGAGGGCGCCTTTGCCGTCGCCAGGCCCGTGGCCAGGGGCACGGCTATAGTGGGCTCCGCAGTCTCCTGCACAGCCTGGCGCTCCCGCGCGTTGTTCACAACCCTCGAGAAGAGATCGTTACTGTCATCCATATGGTCGGATCGGCCCCATTTCACTGTAAAATCGAATCACCGGGATAGTGCCATGCTTCGCCACCGAAGGCGACAAAGGTTCGCTTTCCGTTCCCATCATTTAGCATGATATCCGGGGATTGCTTGCCAATTCTTAACCAGGAATTACGGCGAGAAAGCGAGAAAAGTCAAATGGCTGGTCGTCGCATGACGATAAACGGCAATGGCGCGGCGGGCGGCAATGGCGTATGGAATCGGTTTTGAGTTCTCCGTTCAGCCTATTTGCAGGTTCCCTGATGCAGGAAAAGATGCAGCCTTCCGTGATGCCGCCGCATGTCAGGGGCATGATCGTCATGGTCACCGCGATGATGTTCCTGCCGCTCCTCGACGCGATAGGCAAATGGCTCGCCACCGTCGACAGCCTGCCGCCGGCCACGATCTCCTTCTCCCGCTTTTTCGTCCAGTCGCTGCTGACATTGGTCATCATTCTGGGAATGAGTGGGATCAAGGGGCTCAGCACACATAATCTGACCGGAAATCTGATCCGCGGCGCACTGATGGGGCTCGGCAGCCTCTGCTTCTTCGCCGCAGTGAAATACATGCCGCTTGCCGATGCGATTGCCATCTTCTTCGTCGAGCCGCTGCTGCTGACGCTGCTTTCGGCCTTCATCCTCAAGGAAGATGTGGGATGGCGGCGCCTTACAGCCGTCGTGGTTGGCTTCATCGGCACGCTGATCGTCATCCAGCCGAGTTGGGAGCTCTTTGGCTGGGTTTCGCTGCTGCCGCTCGGCACGGCGGCGTGCTTTGCCGTCTATCTCATCATGAACCGCAAATATGGGGTCGCCGACAGTCCGATGGTCATGCAATTCTATGCCGGTGTCGGGGGAACGGCGTTTTCGGCGCTGGTGCTCATGGCCGGCGAGATTCTCGGCCACACCGACATGCGGTTCGGTCTGCCAACAATCGGGCTGTCCTGGGGACTGCTGCTGGCGATGGGGGCCATCGCCACGGTGGGCCATCTCCTGGTGGTGCAGGCCTTCCGGCTCGCGCCGGCGTCGGTTCTGGCGCCGTTCCAATATTTCGAGATCGTCATGGCGGTGCTGATCGGCCTCATCGTCTTCAATGAGTTTCCGACGCCGTCGAAATGGCTCGGCATTTTCATCATCGCCGGATCCGGCATCTATGTGTTCATGCGCGAGCGCAGTAGAACGCAGGAGGCGAAAACACTCGCCTGATGCTCTTCCGGCATCGCATGATTTTGCTGTATGACGAGGAGGGAGGAGACGGCCGGATGTTCAAGAAAATACTGATCGCAAATCGCGGGGAAATTGCCTGCCGCGTGATCAAGACCGCGCGCAGGATGGGGATTGCGACAGTCGCTGTCTTTTCCGATGCCGACCGGGACGCATTGCATGTCGAAATGGCTGATGAGGCCGTGCATATCGGTCCGTCCACGGCATCCGAGAGCTATCTCGTCGCCGAAAAGATCATCCAGGCCTGCCGAGAAACAGGCGCCGAGGCCGTGCATCCGGGGTATGGCTTTCTTTCCGAGCGCGCTTCCTTCTGTGAGGCACTGGAACGGGAGAGTATCGTCTTCATCGGGCCGAAGCCTCGAGCCATCGTCGCGATGGGCGACAAGATCGAATCGAAGAAGTTCGCCAAAGCGGCAAAGGTGAGCACAGTTCCGGGATCGCTCGACGTGATCATGGATGCCGCCCATGCCGAGCGCATCGCCGGCGATATCGGCTATCCCGTCATGATCAAGGCTTCGGCGGGCGGCGGCGGCAAGGGCATGCGCATCGCGTGGGATGCCTCCGAGGTCCGCGACGGCTTCGAACGGGCGCGTTCGGAGGCGAAGAATTCCTTCGGCGACGATCGCGTGTTCATCGAGAAGTTCATTGTCGAGCCGCGCCATATCGAAATTCAAGTCCTGGCCGACGCCTATGGCAATTGCCTTTATCTGGGCGAGCGAGAATGCTCTATCCAGCGGCGCAACCAGAAGATCGTCGAGGAAGCGCCGTCGCCTTTCCTGGACGAGGCAACGCGGCGCGCCATGGGCGAACAGGCGGTGGCGCTGGCAAAGGCGGTCGATTATCAGAGCGCCGGCACGGTCGAATTCATCGTCGACAAGGACCGCAATTTCTATTTCCTGGAGATGAATACCCGGTTGCAGGTCGAGCATCCCGTGACCGAGTTGATTACCGGCATCGATCTGGTCGCGCAGATGATCCGCATCGCCAGCGGCGAGAAGCTGGCGCTCAACCAGGCGGATATCGAACTGAAGGGCTGGGCGATCGAAAGCCGCCTCTATGCCGAGGATCCCTACCGTAATTTCCTGCCTTCCACGGGAAGGCTGACGCGTTATCGCCCGCCCGCCGAGGGACTTCAGGGCAAGGCCATCATCCGCAATGACACCGGCGTGGTGGAAGGCTCTGAAATCTCGATGTTCTACGATCCCATGGTGGCCAAGCTTTGCACATGGGCCCCGACACGGATGGAGGCGATCGACGCGATGGCCGATGCGCTCGACACTTTCGTCGTCGACGGTGTCGCGCACAATATCCCGTTCCTCTCCGCGCTTATGCAGCACCCGCGCTGGCGCGAGGGGCGGCTTTCGACGGCGTTCATCGCGGAAGAGTTTCCTGACGGTTTTCAGCCGGTCATCCCCGATGAAAGCGATCTGGAGGTTCTGGCCGCGATAACGCTGGCCGCCGAGCTCGCTCGCAAGCATCGCCTGGACCATTTCGCGGACCGGCTGCGGCCGCATTCCGGCAAAGTCAGCGCGCAATGGGAGGTCAGGATCGGCGAGCGCTATTTCCCGATTGTGCTTCATGAGGCAAAGGCAAAGCCTCCGGCCCATTTTGTCATGAATATCGGCGGGAAGACCATGGCTTTGCGCAGCGACTGGAAGCCGGGTGAGATGATCTGGAGCGGGCTGATCGGCGAGCGTGCCGTGAATGCCCAGATCAGGCCAGTGCTCAACGGTGTGCGTATAGACTGGATGGGCATGTCGGTCATTTCGCGCGCCATGTCGCCCCGGGTCGCTGAACTCGACAGGCTGATGCCGATGAAAGCGCCGCCGGACACATCGAAAATGCTGCTTTGCCCCATGCCGGGCCTCGTTGTCTCGATCAATGTCGCTACGGGGCAGGAGGTCAAGGCGGGTGAAACGCTGGCGGTCGTGGAAGCGATGAAGATGGAAAATGTTCTGCGCGCCGAGCGTGACCTGGTCGTATCCGCGATCAACGCCAAAAAGGGCGAAAGCCTCGCCGTTGATGCCGTGATCATGGAATTCGAATGATCAGCCGCCCATTCAATTATTTGGGCAATTATTCGGGGCGATAGGGCCGAAGACGCTCTGAAATGCCTTGGCAAGCGCAAGATCGAGATCCGGCATCGTCAGCGGCAGCCCAAGATCGACAAGGCTGGTGACGCCGTGCTCGCTCACGCCGCAGGGCACGATACCCCCGAAATGGGCGAGTTCCGGCTCGACATTGATGGCGATGCCGTGAAAACTCACCCAGCGCCGCAGCCTGATGCCTATGGCGGCAATCTTGTCTTCCGCAGGCGAGCCATCCGCAAGGCGCGGCTTTTCCGGACGCGTGACCCAGACGCCGACGCGATCCTCCCGCCGCTCGCCCCTGACGTTGAACTCGGCCAGTGTGCGGATGATCCATTCCTCGAGTGAGGTGACGAAGGCGCGGACATCCTCGTGGCGGCGCTTCAAATCGAGCATGACATAGGCCACGCGCTGGCCGGGGCCGTGATAGGTATATTCGCCGCCGCGTCCCGTCTGGAAGACAGGAAACCGGTCGGGCGCGAGCAGGTCGCTCGCCCTGGCGCTGGTACCGGCCGTATAGAGCGGCGGGTGCTCGACGAGCCAGACGAGTTCCGGCGCGCTTCCCTCGCGAATTGCTGCAACGCGTGATTCCATGAAGGCGAGGGCCGCGGGATAATCGGTCAACCCATCGGCGACGAGCCATTCCACCGGCGGCGAATCGTTTGCGGGAAGGAATGTGGCGGGAAGGGCGGAACGCTCCCTGCGCTCGCCTGTCTGAGAAGGTGGCAAATCGCCAGTTGAAGAGCTAGGGGCTGTGCCAATGGGGTAGCTTGTGGTCATGATCGTCCCATATGGACCTTTTGCCGCCGAACTTCCAGACAGGACATGAAAATGCGGACGGAAGCCCACCGGATCAAGGGCGATGTCATAGGGATGGAGCGAGTGTTCGAAGCAATGAACAGCGCATCCGGCGAGCCGACCTGTCCCGCGCATGGATATGATGTAGGACACATAAAAATTCAAACTGCTGATTTAAAAACAAAAAACCCTGCCGAAGCAGGGTTGTTGGTGCGGTCGAGAAGACTCGAACTTCCACGGGTTGCCCCACAGCGACCTCAACGCTGCGCGTCTACCAATTCCGCCACGACCGCACGTGGTAGAGCCGAACTCATCGGCTCGCGGCATGTAGCAAATCGGTTTGGGGGAAACAAGCCCAATGTCGGGTTTAAAGAGTCTTTTTATTGAAGCTGCCGGAGAGGGAGAAGATGACCGTCGCATGGCCGGGGTGTAACCCTGCGCCGGCATGTTTCGCTTTTGCTCTCCGCGTGAACTACACCAGCACCTTCTGCAGCCGCTTGATATCGTTCAAATGCTTCATCGTCTCCCGATAGCCCATGGCGATGGCCTCGTCGGCACGATGAAATTCGGTGAGGCCGATATGGCCGACTGTTGGCAGGAGCGAAATGTCGGGCGGATCGCCAGCCATGCGGGCGCGCGAAATCCGGTCCTGGATAATATTGAAGGCTTCCATCATCACGCCTGTGATGCCGATGCGCGTCTCACGTCCCATCCGGGCGTCACCGCCGCGGCCCATATCCGCATTCAGCAGTTGTTCCTGCTGCTGGCTGATATGTTTGACCACCGCGGCACGGCCGAATTGGTCGTAGTGCAGGTTGACGGCAAGCACGAGCGGCTGCTCGTTGGCCCGGCATACCGAGACCGGAACCGGATTGACCAATGCGCCATCGACTAGAAGCCGGCTGCCGATGCGCACCGGTTCGAACACGCCCGGCAGGGCATAGGACGCCCGCATCGCCGTTACCAGCGAACCGTTGGAAAGCCATATCTCGTGGCCCGTGCGCAATTCGGTGCAGACGGCTGTGAAAGGCTTGCTCAGGTCGGCGAAGGTCACGCCTTCCAGATGTTCGCGCAGGCGTCCGTCCAGCTTCATGCCGCCGAAAAGGCCGCTGCCGCGCAATGTGATGTCGAGGAGATTGAACATGCGACGCCGGGTCAGTCCGCGCGCGAATTCTTCAAGCTCATCCAGCTTTCCCGCGAGATAGCAGCCGCCTACCAGTGCACCTATGGAGGTGCCGGCGATCATGGATATCTCAATGCCCGCCTCATCGAGAGCCCTGAGCACGCCGATATGGGTCCAGCCGCGAGCGGCGCCGCCGCCAAGAGCCAATGCGATGGGGGTCTTGCGCTCGCTCTGGATCTCAACAGGTTCCTCAGGCGGGGAAGCCCCATCCTTCATGTCGCCATTCCGCACACCACTTCCTGCGCCGCCGCTTTCCGAAACCGCACGATTTTTCCGCGAAACCCACTCGAGCACACCAAATACTCCTCATCGAACGATGATGATGTTATGAAAATAAGGTATCGAAGGAATAAATGTCGCAGAAAAATGGCCAAGCCTATCTTTATACGATCTTTTGATCGGCCGAAGAGAGATGGACATGCGGCTCCTGTTTATCTTTGAGCAGCACGGCCTGGCCGTTTTCCAGCGACACGACACGGTAGAAGCAGGAGCGTCGGCCCGTGTGGCAGGTCGCGCCATGGCCGGCAACATTCACCTTGAGCCATACGGCATCCTGGTCGCAATCGGTGCGGATTTCGACCACTGTCTGGAGATTTCCGGAGGTTTCGCCCTTCTTCCACAGCTCGCCGCGCGAACGCGACCAGTAATGCGCTATGCCGGTTTCGAGCGTCAGGCGCAACGCGTGCGCGTTCATATGGGCGACCATGAGCAACTCACCGTCGCTCGCATCGGTGACGACAGCAGTGACAAGGCCAGAGGCATCGAAACGCGGAGCAAAGATCGCGCCTTCCTCGTTCTCGGCCTTGCTGGCGTAGGGTTGTGGAAATGGGGACGTCATTTATGCACCTTTGGCCGCCGGCAGATCTTGAAACAAACAAGGGGCCGGGCAGGGGAAAATTATCCTCCCGCCCAGCCGCCATATGCGGTCAGCCGTGCCGTACCATGGTCATGAAGCGCACCTGCTCGTTGATGTCTTCCTGATATGCGCCCCTGAAGGTCGTGGTGATCGTGGTCGATCCCTGCTTGCGGATGCCGCGCATCGACATACACATGTGATCAGCCTCGATCATCACGGCGACCCCGCGCGGGCGCAAAATGGTGTCCATCGCGTCCGCAATCTGCGCCGTTATGCTTTCCTGCGTCTGCAGGCGACGGGCAAAGATATCCACGAGACGGGCAATCTTGGACAGGCCGACGACCTTGCCGTCCGGCAAATAGGCAATGTGGGCCTTGCCGACGACGGGCAACATGTGATGCTCGCAATGTGAGTGGAATTCGATATCTTTCACCAGAACGGCGTCGTTGAAGCCCGAAACTTCCTCGAAAGTGGTGCCGAGCACCTCTTCAGGAGATTCGTTGTAGCCGGAGAAAAGTTCCTTATAGGATTTCACCACGCGTTTCGGCGTGTCGAGCAGGCCCTCGCGATCCGGATCGTCTCCAGCCCAGAGCAGAAGCGTGCGCACGGCGGCTTCCGCTTCTTTCTGAGTCGGACGCACAACCGATTTGGCCGGGCGTGCGAGAGTTCCGCGGAGGTTCAAAATAGCGTCCATCAGTATCTCCCGTAGTCTCCTTCGAGGAGGAGACGAGTTAAACGGACAATACAACGATGCGCTTTCATGAGCGGGCGGTGTATTGATGGCGAACGGTCCGTTTGGGGCTCCGTCCGGTTCTCTGGCGCGTGCAAAGGCGGTTCGGCCTTGGCGCTCACAGGTTACATATTATATAGATTGAAATTTGCATATTCAAAGAGCTCCGCAGCGACAATATTTAGCGCATGTGCGTGAAATTCAGGCTGTCTGCGCAAAGGGTCCGCCTCATGATCGACGAAATCTACAACGCCCGGATATTGGAATTTGCCGGAAACATTCAGCGAATGGGGCGTCTCGATGCGCCGGATGCAAGCGCAACGGCCCATTCCAAGCTGTGCGGATCGACCGTCACCGTCGATCTGATGATGCGGGATGGCGTAGTGGTCGATTTCGCCCATGAGGTGAAAGCCTGCGCCCTCGGGCAGGCTTCGTCCTCCGTCATGGCGCGCCATGTGATCGGCGCGACGGCGGACGAATTGAAAGCCGTGCGTGAAATCATGCTGCGCATGCTGAAGGAAAACGGCGCACCGCCGCATGGGCGTTTTGAGGATCTGAAATTTCTCGAACCGGTGCGCGACTACAAGGCGCGCCATGCCTCCACCCTGCTGACCTTCGATGCGGTCGTCGATTGCATCGAGCAGATCGAGAAGAAGAATGCGGCGGCCTGAGCCATGTGCGGAAAGGATACGCATTCGCACGACACCGTGGCGGCCCCCCGCAAGCGCTATAGCCGCAATTTCGACGGTTCGTGGCGTAAGACCCCGGGCCGCCTGTTCGGAACGGCGCTGGTGCGGCTTTACCAACTGACGTTGTCGGGTTTCATCGGCAATTCCTGCCGGCATCTGCCTACCTGCTCGGAATATGCCTATGAGGCCATCGCCCGCCACGGCCTTTGGACCGGCGGGTGGATGGGGTTGTTCCGCGTCATGCGCTGCGGACCGGGCGGCACGCATGGGCTCGACCCCGTGCCTGAAACGCTGAATCCGGATATGGCCTGGTATTTACCCTGGCGCTACTGGAACTGTTCGACCGGCAGAAAATGACCTCGCGAACTTAAATTCGGGAGTGACTGAAATCCTGGGCGACATCGTGTCTTTTTTGAGCCGCAATTCGCCTCCATTCCCCCTCCTGTCGTTCACAATCCTACGAGCCATTTATGCTGAAATTGTCTGGCCGTTTGTCGCGGTTCATCGCATCCTTTGCGCTTGGCCTTGGGGTTTTTTGCGCGTCTGCCGCAATGGCGAGCACCTCATGGGTCGTATTCGACGCCCAGAGCGGACAAATTCTCGGTCAGGATGATGCGAATGTGCAGCGCGCGCCTGCTTCGCTGGCAAAGATGATGACGCTCTATCTTGCCTTCGAAGCTTTGAATACCGGCAGGCTGCATTGGGACGATGCAATGCCGGTTTCGAAAAATGCGGCGGCCAAGGTTCGCATGAAACTCTATTTGAAGCCCGGCGAGACGATCACGGTGCGCGATGCAATCAACGGCATGATCGTCATTTCCGCCAATGACGCGGCCACCGTGCTGGGCGAACATATGGCAGGGTCGGAAGCGGCATTTGGCCGATTGATGACGAACCGTGCTCGTCAACTCGGTATGAAAAGCACGTTCTTCGTCAATCCTTCCGGGCTCACGGCGAAGATGACGCAGCTCACGACTGCTCGGGACATGGCCGTGCTGGGCATGGCGTTGCGCCGTGATTTTCCGCAGCAGTATGAGCTGTTTTCACAGCGTTCTGTCACTTTCCGGAACAGAGTGCTGAACGGCCACAACAATCTGATGTACCGTTACCAGGGTGTAGATGGCATCAAGACCGGCTATACGGATGTATCGGGCTATAACCTTGTCTCATCTGCGATCATCAACGACAAGCAACTGGTTGGCGTGGTGCTGGGCGCCGGGTCGGCGCGCCAGCGCGACGATCAGATGGCGAAGCTGCTGACGCGTTACAGCGGGGAGAGCGTGGACACCGGAAAAGAAATGGTGGCCGCGGTGAAGCCGCAGCCGGCCCCGGCCGATAGTTCACAAGCCGATCCGGTGGCCAGTTTGATCGATGATTCCCAGATCGAACAGGGTGACGGCGGTTCTTCACTTGCGCCTAATTCCGGCGTGGTGTGGGCGATCCAGCTCGGCGCGCCACCAACGCTCGCGGGTGCGCAGAAGCTTCAAACAGAACTGCGCGCCGCAGTCGACAAGGTGGCTTCGGGACTGAAAGCAGTTATTTCGCCTGCTGAAAAACGCCGCAAGGTCTATCGTGTGCGCTTTGCAGGGTTCACGAATTCAGCTTCCGCCCAAAAGGCGTGCGAGCAGTTGAAGCGCCAGAAGATCGACTGCCTTCCGATTCAAAACTGAAGACTGTAATGGCTTCGGTAAAATCTTGGCAGACGCATTTGCCGGCGGGTGCCGCGCTTTACTGGCCAGGCAAATGGGATTAGAAGCCGAACGTCAATTTTCATGTTGAACCACCCGCATTCGTTGGCGGGACTGGATAGGAATATCTCGATGAGCAACCTCGTATCCCTAGAATTCCCCGATGGTTCCAGGCGCGAATACGACGCCGCGATGACCGGTGCCCAATTGGCGGAATCCATTTCCAAATCGCTAGCGAAAAAGGCCGTGGCCTATGTGGTCGATGGCACGGTGCGGGATCTCTCTGATCCGCTGGCCGCATCAGGCAAGGTCGAAATCCTCACCCGTGAAGATCCGCGCGCGCTCGAACTCATCCGCCACGACGCCGCTCACGTATTGGCGGAAGCCGTGCAGGAGATATGGCCGGGGACGCAGGTGACGATCGGGCCAGTCATCGAGAACGGTTTTTATTACGATTTCGCCAAGAACGAGCCCTTCACACCGGAAGATTTGCCGGTCATCGAGAAGAAGATGCGCGAGATCATTGCGCGCAACAAGCCGTTCACCAAGGAGATATGGTCGCGCGAGAAGGCGAAGGAAGTCTTTGCCGCGAAGGGCGAGAACTACAAGGTTGAACTGGTCGATGCCATTCCGGAGGGGCAGGATCTCAAGATCTACGCCCAGGGCGACTGGTTCGATCTCTGCCGCGGTCCGCATATGGCCTCCACGGGGCAGATCGGCAATTCGTTCAAGCTGATGAAGGTCGCAGGCGCCTATTGGCGCGGTGACAGCAACAATCCGATGCTGTCACGCATCTATGGCACCGCTTTCGCCAATGATAATGATCTCAACGGCTACCTCACCATGCTGGAGGAGGCGGAGAAGCGCGACCATCGCCGGCTGGGGCGCGAGATGGACCTGTTCCACTTCCAGGAGGAGGGGCCGGGCGTCGTCTTCTGGCATTCCAAGGGCTGGCGGATGTTCCAGAACCTGGTTTCCTATATGCGCCGTCGTCTCGATGGCACCTATGAGGAGGTGAACGCGCCGCAGGTGCTCGATTCCTCGCTTTGGCAGACCTCGGGTCACTGGGGCTGGTACAAGGAGAACATGTTCAAGGTTCTCTGCGCCGACGACGAGGCGGAGGACCAGCGCGTGTTCGCGCTGAAGCCGATGAACTGTCCCGGCCATGTGATGATCTTCAAGCACGGCCTGAAATCCTATCGCGATCTGCCGATCCGGCTTGCCGAATTCGGCGCGGTGCATCGCTACGAACCATCCGGTGCGCTGCACGGGTTGATGCGCGTGCGCGGCTTCACGCAGGACGACGCGCATATCTTCTGCACCGAGGAGCAGCTTGCCGGTGAGTGCATGGAAATCAATGATCTGATCCTCTCCACCTATGCGGATTTCGGCTTCAAGGAAGTGGTGGTGAAGCTATCCACAAGGCCGGAAAAGCGGGTTGGCTCGGATGAATCCTGGGACCGCGCCGAAGGCATCATGATGGACGTGTTGAAGCGCATCGAGGCGGAATCGGGCGGGCGTATCAAGACCGATATCCTGCCGGGCGAAGGTGCGTTCTACGGTCCGAAGTTCGAGTATACGCTGCGTGACGCCATCGGTCGCGAATGGCAATGCGGCACGACGCAGGTGGACTTCAACCTGCCGGAACGCTTCGGCGCCTTCTATATCGACAAGAATTCGGAGAAGATGCAGCCTGTGATGGTGCACCGCGCCATCTGCGGCTCGATGGAGCGCTTTCTCGGCATTCTCATCGAGAATTATGCGGGGCATTTCCCGCTGTGGTTCGCGCCTCTGCAGGTGGTGGTGGCGACGATCACGTCGGACGCTGACGATTACGCGCAGGATGTGGCGCGCCGTCTGAAGGCGGCGGGACTGATTGCCGAGGCCGATCTTCGCAACGAGAAGATCAATTACAAGGTCCGCGAGCACAGCTTGGCCAAGGTGCCGGTCATCCTCGTCTGCGGCAAGCGCGAGGCAGAGGAGGGGACCGTGAATATCCGTCGGTTCGGCTCACGCGACCAGGAGTCGCTGACGCTCGACGAGGCAATCAGGCGCCTTTCCGAGGAAGCCACACCGCCGGACATTCGCCGGGAGCGAAAGGCGCTGGAGGCGAAGGCTACGGTGTAGTCTCCGTCGATAGGCGCATGCCCGCAAGAAGTGGAAAAGCCGCGGAGGAATTTCGCGGCTTTTTATTTTAGGTAATGATGAACACGGAATTGCGCTTCTTCACAACGCCAACGCCTCTGACAATGAAACACGTCAATCAAGCGATTCGCCGTCAGCCGGCTCGTAATCGCCGTTGGCCAGAACCTCGACTTCTTCGTTCTGGCCCGAAATCACCTTGAAATCGCGCTGGTAGATGCGGTCCTTGTTCTTGGCGATGGCGACATATTCGCCTTCCGCCAGGACCATTGAGGCAAAGGCACCGACACTTTCCCGCACAGGGTCGCCCGATGCGTTGACGACCGACCAGGAGGTATCGGCCATGGCCTCGCCGCCGCGTTCGCGCACCAGCTTCATCGTGACCTGCGCCGCGCGATGCTCCATCGTGGCTTCCGTCAGCTTGCCCGCTTCAACACGAATATCGGCACGGATGATGGCGTTGGCGGTGCCGTAATTGGATACGACGTGGTAGGTTCCGGTATTGAGGCGCACGACGCTGTTTGGCTTTACATCCGGAATGATCAGAGAACGGTCGCTGTCATTGTCGTCGTCGTCTTCATAGATCGAGAAACGCAGCAGCTTTTCGGGAATCTTGCCGCCGCTCGGCAGCACGGCGTTGAGCTTTAACCCGCCCGCATCGAGGATCATGCTTTCGTGCCGCGTGCCCTTGTGCATGGTGATGCGCTTGGTGGCGCCGGCACGGCCGAAGGCGACATGCACGAGATAGCTACCCTCCGGCAGATGAAACGCCGTCGTGCCGCCCTTTGAACTCGCAATCAGCGCCAGCTTGTCATCGTCGCCCGGTTCCGGCGAAAACACGCGCCAGACGAGGCCCCGCTCGATATCCGGGTCGCCGTCCTTGAGTTTTGCTTCCAGGATGAGCTCGGAGGTATTGGCAAGCGGCTTGTTTTCCGGCGCTTCAGGATTGGCATATTCGCTGAGACCGGGGAGTTGGATCTTCGGTGTAGCCAATTTCTCCTGCGCCGATACCGGTGGCATGGAGGCAAGAATACCCGCTCCCGCAATGAGCGGAAGCACGATTGCCAGATAGCCGAGGCGCTGCATCAAAGAGAATGGCATGCGGAGAAATCCCATGCCAAGTTTTGAGACGAATCCAATGGCAATTTCAAGGCTGAATTTTTGTCTGCATCTCTTTACACCGGTTCTTTCAACGCCGATGTATGGAGCGGCTTCCTGCCTGCCGTTCACAGGCCGAAATTCTCTCGCACAGGACAAAATCTTGACATCTCCCGTTCTCGACTTTCTGCTGCAGCGCAGCTCGACCCCGATTTCGGCCATTGGCGAGCCGGGGCCCGGCGACGACGACATCCAGACCATGATTCGCGCCGCGACCCGCGTACCGGATCATGGACGGCTGACGCCGTGGCGCTTCATCATCTATCGCGGCATGGCGCGTGATGAGGTCGGTCAATATCTGGCCGCTCTGGCGGAAGAGCGCGAGGGGCCGCTGTCCGAGGCGCGGCGCGAGCAGGAACTGAAGCGTTTTGCCCGCGCACCCATTGTCATCGGCATCATTTCATCTCCGGTCGCACATGAGCGTATTCCCGAATGGGAGCAGTTCCTGTCGGCGGGCGCGGCGGCAATGAATCTCTGCATCGCCGCCAATGCGCTGGGCTATGCGACCAACTGGGTCACCAACTGGTATTCCTCCGATGAAAAAGGGCGGACGCTGCTTGGGCTTGCGCCGCACGAGCGCGTCGCCGGCTTCGTTCATATCGGCACTTGCGACTTGAAGGTGCCGGAGCGCCCGCGTGCCGAACTCGCTGAAATCGTTTCCGAATATGCCGGCCCCTGGCGGGAGGTTCGCTGAATTGTTTTATGAACCCGCGAATGGACACGGCCTGCCGCACGACCCCTTCAAGGCCATCGTCGCGCCGCGGCCGATCGGCTGGATTTCGACGCGTTCGAAATCAGGAGCACTCAATCTCTCGCCCTATTCCTACTTCAACGTCATTTCGGCCCACCCGCATCTGGTGATCTTCTCATCGAGCGGCCACAAGGACAGCGTCGCTTTCATTGAGGAGACCGGGGAATTCGCCGCCAATCTGGTGAGCGGCCATCTGGCTGAAAAGATGAATGCAAGCTCCGTGAGCGCACCGCGAGGCGTCAGCGAATTTGATTATGCCGGGCTCACGCCCGTGCCTTGTACGCTGATTGGCGCGCCGCGCGTCGCCGAGGCCTATGCCACGCTTGAATGCGTCGTCACCGACATCCGTGTTCCGGCGGACCGGCATGGCAAGCCGTCGGGAAGTTATCTGGTGACCGGAGAGGTCGTCGGCATTCACATCGATGAAGCCATTCTGACTGAAGGCCTGATCGATATCAGGAAAGCGCAGCCCGTCTCGCGTCTCGGCTATATGGATTATGCGACGGTCAGCGACGTCTACCAGATGTGGCGGCCGCGCTGGGACGAATCAAAAGACTGAGCCGGCACGCGCCAGAAGCCGTTCGGCGCGCTTGAGGTGAGGGCGGTCGACCATCTCGCCATCCAGCGCCAGGACGCCGGTCTCCGGCGCCGCGGCAAAGGCGGCCACGATACGGCGGGCTTTGTCTATCGCTTCGGGCGAGGGCGTGAAAACTGCATTGATGACGGGGATTTGCGCGGGGTGGATAGCGAGCTTGGCGCTGAAGCCGTCACGCTCGGCGGCAGCACATTCCGTCATGAGCCCCGCATCGTCCTTCAGATTGACGTAGACCGTATCGATGGCGGCGATTTCTGCAGCCGCCGCGCCAAGAAGCGTCAGCGCGCGGGCCAGGCGGAAAGGATCGGTATAATCTCCGTTGTCGTCCCGCGCCGTTCGCGCGCCGATGGCCATTGAAAGATCCTCTGCGCCCCAGCTCAGTCCGGCAAGTCGCGGCGTGCAGCGGCGATAGCTCGCCATGGAAAGCGTGCCTACCGCCGTTTCGGTGGCGATGGCGATAATCTTCGTCACGCCTTCCGGCATGCCGGCCTCTGCCTCACGAACATTCAGCCGTGCCGAAAGCCTGGTAACATCCGTCCCGCCGTCGGATTTGGGCAGGATGATGCCTTGCGGCCGGGCGCGAACCGTCGCCGCCAGATCGTCATCGGCAAAAGCGCTGGCGAGATCGTTGATCCGCACATAGAGCCGGGGGCTGCCCGCAGGCGCATCTTGCAGGAAAGCGGCAACCATCTCGCGCGCTGCCTGCTTTCGCGAAAAGCTGACGGAATCCTCGAGATCGAGAATAAGCGCGTCGGCGCCGCTGGAAAGCGACTTTTCAAGCTTCTTTTCCGAATCGCCCGGGACAAACAGCAGTGAGCGCATCATGCGGCTTTCGTCTGCGACTTCATCATCGCCTGGCGCCTGCAGCGGGCGACGAGTACGTCATCCTGATTATAGGCGCGGTGTTCGAACTCGACGATCCCGCGGTCGGGTTTCGATCTGGAAGGTCTTACCGAAATGACCTCGGTCTCGACGTGAATCGTATCGCCGTGGAAAAGCGGAGCGGGGAAGGCAACCTCGCTCATGCCGAGATTGGCGATCGTTGTGCCGAAGGTCGTATCATGCACCGAGATGCCGATCATCAGTCCAAGAGTGAACAGCGAATTGACCAGCGGCTTGCCCCATTCCGATCTGGCGGCGAAATCGAAATCGATATGCAATGGCTGCGGATTGAGCGTCATTGTCGAGAACAGCACGTTGTCGCCCTCGGTGATCGTCTTGCGCAGTGCGTGACGAAACCGCTGGCCCGGTTCGAATTGCTCCAGATACAATCCCTGCATTTCCGCCCTTCCTCCTCCACGATGCAGCGAAGATTAAGGGCTGCCGCAGCGGCGGGCAAGCATCAACCTTCCGCCGAAGGGTTTAAGAAACATGGTGAACCATCCGTAAACCTTTTCTCCCTAGGTTCGATTCCGGGGAATATGGGTGCGGGCGGATAGAATGATCATCGAGCATTTTCTGAAATGGATCGGCGGTGCGCCTGTGGCGCAGCGGCAGGCGGCGGCAAGCGCTCTGGCGCGTGCCTATCTCCAATCGAACCTGTCGCTCGACGAGCGGTGTGCGGCGGAAGCGGCGTTGACGCTGCTACTCGACGATTCCTCGCCGAAAGTGCGGGCCGCCCTCGCTGAAGCGCTTTCCATCAGTCATCATGCGCCGCTGCAGATCGTAACGGCGCTTGCCAGCGAGCAGATAGAGATTTCAGGATTCATCCTAGCGCGCTCGCCGCTCCTGGACGATATCGACCTGATTGACCGCGTAGCCGTGGGCGAGGAGGCGGTGCAGCGGCTGATCGCCATGCGCCCTCAGGTATCGTTAGCCCTGTCGGCGGCGATTGCCGAGGTTGCCGCCCCGGCCGCCTGCGCCGATCTCTTGCGAAACAGCGCGGCGCAGATAGCTTCGGTGAGTTTTCGCCGGATGGCGGAACGGCTGGGCCATCATGCGCGAGTGCGCGCAGCACTGCTTGAACATAGCCGGTTGCCGGCTGACTGCCGCCATATGCTGGCCGTGAGAGTGGGCGAAGCGCTCGGCCGGATGGATATTGTTTTGGCGATGATGGGCAAGGCCCGGGTCGAGCGGGTGGCGCGCGATGCCTGCATGAAGGTTTCGCTCGATATTGCCGATGAGAGCGGCCCGCAGGAACATTCCGCGCTTGTCGAGCATTTGCGGCTGCGCGGCGATCTGACCACAGCCTACATCATCCGCAGCGTGGCTTACGGCAAGATCGATTTCTTCGGCGCGATTCTGGTGGCCTTGTCAGGCCAGCCGGAGCGCCGCGTGCGGGCCATACTGGCCGATGGCCGCAGCAGCGCCCTGGCGGCACTGTTGCGCAGTGCCGGCCTCGCCGACAGAACGCATCGTCCACTTATTGTCGCCCTTGATGCCTGGCGCAGAATAGCCAATCAAAAGCTCGCGGCCGGGCCACAGGAAATCTCCGGGATGATGCTTGCTGCCGCCGGCGAGGGCGGGGACAACGACCGGGTTGCAGCAAATGACGATCTCACGGCCTTGATGCGCGGCATCTATCTCGATGTGGTTCGCGAAAATGCGCGCAGCCATGCACTTGCGATCGCTGCGGCCTGAGCCGCAGACTTTTACATCAGGCACTTCTTGAGAAAGTGCAGCCAGCTATCGTTCCGTCGGATCGAGAGACGCGGCAAGCCAAAACCGTCATCGCGGGGCTGCGCCCTGCGGCGCTCGGTCGTCGTCGCGTGGTGGTAGCCCGCTTCCCGCACGATGGTCCGCAGTCGGGCATTCTCGTCGCCATAGGGATAAGCAAATGATGTGACCGGTGCGCCTGTGATATCCTGCAATATGTCGCGCGCCTGGACGATCTGCCGTCGGGCCTCCTCTGCCGGGACATCCGGCAAGCGGACATGGTCCAGCGTATGGGATCCGACTTCATGGCCGAGTGCCGCCCATTCGCGTATCTGCGACGCTGACATGCAAGAAGCGGGCGCAACGCCCAGAGGAATATCCCAGGCGTTCTGCCCGCCGATCTGATTGGCGACGAAGAAATTCGTGGCGGTGAAGCCATATTCCTGCAGCACGGGCAGCGCATTCTCGTAGACATTGCTGAATCCGTCGTCGAAGGTGATGACGGCAACTTTGCCCGATTTGCGACCCTCGATATAGGGAATGGCGTCGTGCAGCGACAATCCTTGGTAACCAAGCCGCCTCAGCCATGCCATCTGACGGCGGAAAGCATCGGGATGTACGATCATGCTTCGAAACGGCATCCGTTTTGCGGGCGGGACATCGATCTGATGATAAAGCAGGATCGGGACTGGCATGGTTGATTTCATCAGTGCTGTTTGTGAGAGGTGTGTTTTACTTTCATGCGGTAGAGCGGACGCAGGATTTCGTGGACGAACCTGTCGAGCATCGATCGATGCTGCTTGATCGTGCTGCCGCCGAGATGCGCGGAAACTTCCCTCACGCCGCCCGGATGGACCGACAGTGGGACCACGCCCGTCACCCAGTTCATCTGCAAGGTCGTGTCCACAGGCCGATCGAGTTGTTCGGTGGCGGACAGCAATCGCTTTGCCGCCTCCCGGCCGACGAGCTGAGCCACCATGCCGAGCCCGACCGGCGCCGGCTTGATGATGCAGGCATTCCCCGCCTTGAAGAGTTCCGGTCCATGCTCCCGCTCGGGCCGAAAGGGCAGGCGGATGAAATGATCCGGTTGAAGATAGGCGAGGGCGGTAGCCAGGGCAGCGGGGAAATCCTCGTTCAACGCCACATCGTCCTCGAGGACGAGGCCCGCGGCGAGGTCCCGATCGACAATGGCTTGCCATGCCTGGCGATGCGACAGGAAGCAGGCAATTTCGTTGGCACTCAGCGCAAAGGGATAGTGGGGCTTGTGCAGATGGCGGCGATAGACGCGTTGCATCTCCGTCGGGTCGAGCATGCGCCCATCGACTGCGTCGATAATCTCGGTTGCGACGGGTAGTTGGCTGGTCAGTTCTCGCACCTGACCAAGGCGATCCGTGGCACGATCGAGATGAATGATGAAGGCTTTTATCGCTGTTGAGTGCATGTTGGTATCAGGAGTAAATTTTTGGTGCTACTTCCTGGGCTTGTCTGCCAGGTACAGGAAACGGCTCATTGCATAACCGCAGATAACACCCGCGAGCCCGCCTGCCGCCTTGAACAGGAAATCGGAGACTTCGCCATGTCGCCCAGGAGCGATACGCTGCAAGAGCTCGAACAAGGCCGCCGACCCGACGACGAGCATCAGGACCGATAGCCAACGCTTGGGATAGGCCAGCGCAAACAAGGCGCCGACAATGAAGAAAGCCAGAAAACGCTCGATGACAACGGGCTCGCCCGTGACCGGACGGAGCGTGATCGGGCCGACGGTGATGATCAGAATGCCGACCAGGACAAACCAGGCGACGCAACGCAAATAGAAATTCATCTAACCATTATTCTTCTGTTGTGTCGCCGCTAGGGTCGCCGCAGGGAATATACATCGCGTCGGTCAACACCTTCTTTACCGGATTGCCGGAGGCGGGATTCTGATGTGCGATGGAATCGACGCCCATGCACCATTGTACCATTCGTGCTGAAAGACCGAATTCATTGCCAAGATAGTCGGAGGCATATGTCATGCCTTCTTCGCAGTGGTCTGTCTTGCAGAAGCCGCCTTCCTTGGCAAGGTCGTAAAGGGCCTTGTGACCTTTCGCCATCGTCCATTGCTGCAGCGCCAGTCCGGCAGCCAGAAGAACGGCGGCGAAAACAACTCCTGTGATGGTGAACTTCCTGGTGCGGCTCATTGAAAGGGTGATCTCAAGCGGCTGGGAGCAAGGCTGCGGGATACGGCATCATGCCGTTGCGCCTTACATAGCTCAAGAATTGGAAAAGCCCAAAGAAGGCTCCAGAGATTCAAACGTCCTGTTCATTGCATAGGTTGAGATGAATGGCAGGGAAAAATGACCGTAGCGGATCGAAATCTGGCGTTCAGCCGCGGCTTCTCCGGTTTTCCGGACGGCAGCGAGATATAGAGCGGAGACCAGGCCGCTTCTGTCGGCACCGGCCTTGCAGTGGATGAGGAGCGGCTTTTCCGCCTTGTCGAGTACGGCAATGATCTGTTCCGCCCTGGCCTTTGACAATTGTTTTCCGGCAGACATGTTGAAGTCGATATGGGTGATGCCAAGCTTGGCTGCTTCTGCGGTTTCGGCCTTGTACCAGGGAGCATTGGGGCTGGCGCCGCGAAGATTGATAATGGTCTTGATACCATATTGTTTTGCATAAGCATCGATCTCCGCGGATGTCGGCTGTGCCGAACGATAGGCTTCACCAGCCACAATCGTGTGAAAATTGCCGCTCAGTTGCAAGTCGGCCAGATAAAGACCGAGCGCGCAAGTCAATCCGATTGCCATCACGCATATCATTTTCCACATGTTCGCCAAACGCAGGCCGACAATGCCACGCATCGCTTTATCCCTGTAATCGATCGCCATCTGCGTGCCGCCGGCCAGCAGGTGCCGGCAGGTGGCCGGCGGGTGGTATGTGTTTCCGTATCATGGCGTTTTCACGTCCTAACCCGCCGGAAGGCGTCATTATTCGGCGAAGGTTCTGCTCTACAGAGACACATCGCTCATAGGCTATCGGGCGGGGGATGCACTGCCGCAGCAGTTTTTAAATCGTCGCAAAATTTATCCGCAAATCGATTTCGGTTTGGGGAATTATGCAGTAGTCCTCGGCTGCAGATGCGACGCATGAACCGATCGGGAACCTGATGGCTGAATCCGAAACGCAGACCAGGCATGAAGTGACGGACAGCCATGGATCCGATATCTATGGCGAGGACGGCGCAATCCGTTCCTCTTTCCTCGCCACCGTCGGAGCGGCTATCGCCGACCGTGACGTGCTGTTCCTGCGTTCCCATGTCGGCGGACTCCACCCGTCCGAACTCGGCCATATTCTCGAAGTCTTGCAGCCGGAACAACGGCAGGCCCTTGTCCAGCTTCTCGGCGAGGATTTCAATTTCGCCGCCCTTACTGAGGTGGACGAGGCGATCCGTCTTCAGATTGTCGATGCGCTGCCGAACGACCAGATCGCCGAGGGCGTCCAGGAACTCGATTCCGACGATGCGGTCTACATTCTCGAGGATCTCGACCAGGAAGACCAGGAAGAGATCCTCGCCAAACTTCCCTTCACCGAGCGCATAAGGCTTCGCCGCTCGCTCGAATACCCCGAGGAAAGCGCCGGACGGCGCATGCAGACGGAATTCGTCGCCGTGCCGCCGTTCTGGACCATCGGGCAGACAATCGACTACATGCGCGAGGATCATGACCTGCCGGATCATTTTTCGCAGGTATTCGTCATCGATCCGACTTTCCGGCTGCTGGGAGCCATCGCCCTTGACCGGGTTTTGCGCACGGGGCGCAATGTCAAGGTCGAGGATATCATGCACGAGACGCGTCATGCCATCCCGGCGACGATGGACCAGGAAGAAGCCGCGCAGATTTTCGAGCAGTACGATCTTCTGTCAGCCGCCGTCGTCGACGAGAACGAGCGGCTGGTCGGAGTCCTTACCATCGACGACGTGGTCGACGTCATCCAGGCCGAGGCCGAGGAAGATCTGATGCGCATGGGCGGCGTCGGCGATGAGGAGTTGTCGGACTCGGTCATCGCCACGTCGCGCTCCCGCGTGCCCTGGCTGCTCGTCAATCTTTTCACAGCCTTCCTGTCGGCTTCGGTCATCGGCCTGTTCGAGGCGACTATCCAGGAGATGGTGGCACTCGCCGTCCTGATGCCCATCGTCGCCTCAATGGGTGGCAATGCAGCCACGCAGACGATGACCGTGACCGTACGCGCCATCGCGACGCGCGATATCGATATCTACAATGCCAGTCGCGTCATAAGGCGCGAGGCCATCATCGGACTGCTGAACGGCCTGATCTTCGCTGTCCTGATCGGCTTGGTCGCCGGTGGATGGTTTCACAATCCGCAACTGGGCGGCATCATTGCCGCCGCCATGGTGATCAACATGCTTGCCGCAGCGCTCGCAGGCATTCTCATTCCGCTGTTGCTGCACCGTTTTGGCGCCGATCCAGCCATTGCATCCTCCGTATTCGTTACAACGGTGACGGATGTCACCGGTTTCCTCGCCTTCCTCGGCCTCGCCACATGGTGGTTCGGCGTCCATCCCTAGAAATCCCTGAAGCCACGTATGATTGACTTTTACGTAAAGCGCGGACACAACAAGGGTGTTACAGAATTTTAGTCGGGGAATGAAATGCGCGAGTACTATACGATCACCGAACTCACCCGCGAGTTCGGGATTTCGACGAGGACACTGCGCTTCTACGAAGACGAGGGCCTGATCCACCCCCTGCGGCGGGGACGCACGCGTCTCTTCCGCCCCTCCGATCGTCATCTGCTCAAACAGATCCTGCGCGGCAAGCGCCTCGGCTTTTCGATCGCTGAAATCCACGAGATCATTCAAATGTATCGCGAGCCGCCCGGCGAGTCCGGCCAGTTGCGGCTTTTGATGAAGCGCGTCGAGGAAAAGCGCGGCGACCTGCGCCAGAAGCGCCGCGACATCGAGGAGACGCTTGGCGAACTCGACCAGATCGAGGAAGCCTGCATCGAGCGGCTGGCGGAACTGGGCGTCAATACGTGATTTATCGCTGGAGCGTCGCGCGTCCCAATTGGACGCGCAAAGGACGTTCTGAGGCATTGAAATGCTGGCGCACGGAATTATTCAGTAGCCCTAATTCCTTGGCACTTCGCTTTCCCGGGTACAGATTCCGGCTATTTCCTTGACGGCAGGATCGGTCTGCGTGTCGGTTCGGCCGGCGAACACGTTGTCGAACATATCCGCCTTTTCCAATTCACCCATCACGCATGAGCAGAAGCGCTGGCAAAACTGCGTGTCGTTTGCGGCGTCGCAGCTCTGCTCGCACGACTTGGCGAATATCGCCTGCGGCGATGCGGCTGCCGGTGGGAAAAGCTGCGCAATGAGGAAGACACAGCCGATCAGCACGGGTTGATGAACCAGATAGAAGGCGAGGCTGTGCGTTCCGATAAAGCGCAGCGGGCGATCGATGAGCGGCAGGCCAGTAGCATTTTGCAGCAATGGCATCAGGCGGAAGCGCTGGAACAGGCGCGCCAGCGCCATGCCGGCCAGCACCGCGCCGAACCAAGGAAACAGCGGCACGTAGTCATTGGAGCGGTGGATGATGGTCGAAAGCCCAACCCACCACAGGGCCGGATGATTGAAGAAAGCCGATCCGAAGTAAAATGGCGTGGCAATCACCGTAGCGGCGAGCAGCAGGAGTAGCGGGATCGGAGCCCGCAGGAATATGAGGCCGAGGACGCTCGCCAGCGCGATCTGATGCAAAATTCCGAAAAAGACAAAACTGTCGGGAGTGGCGTATCTTGTCACGAGCGTGATGGCGAGTGCGGCCGCCGTGATCTGCGCCAGCCTGATGCCGAATGACTTCCAGCGAATGCCCTTTTGATGCGCCAGAACCAGACTGAAGCCGACGAGGATCAGGAAGCTGGATGCAATCGTGCGGGCAAAGAACTTCCAGCCGCCATGGCCCGTCGTGCCGGGGTCGAGATAGCCGAAGAATTCGAAATCCCAGCCGGTGTGATAGATCGCCATGGCGACCAGCGCGATGCCCCTGATGATATCGAGGCGGACGAGGCGCGGCCTGCTTTCGGGCGCTGTAACGGTTTCTTCAAGCTGCATGGGGATCCCGCATTGCCGATCTAGGATCGAGGTGATGAGATTGATTCATTCGCTCGATGTTCTGCTTTATACAAGTCCGGATCATAAAGGGAGCACGGCTTTGAACGGCCGGCTGGAGGGTGTCGCTTGTTTTTCGCCATGTCAAAGATTCTCTGGCTGCTCATCCAGCCGATAACGCTGCTTCTCGCCGGAATTCTGGCGTCCTGGCTGGCGATCGCCTTCGCCCGACGGCGACTTGCACTGATTTTCTCCACGATCACTGCGATTTCGTTGCTGCTCTTCAGCTTTACAACGTTGGGAAATATGCTGCTGCTGCCGCTCGAAGAGCGTTTTCCGGTAAATCCTGCTTTACCAGACCATATCGAGGGGATCGTGGTGCTGGGCGGGTTCATGGAAGGCGAGGTGAATGCTTCGCGTGGCGGTCACGAGATCAACGGCGCGGGCGACAGGATCATCGAGACGATGCGCCTGGCGAGGCTTTATCCCGATGCGCGAATCGTCGTGTCGGGCGGCGAGGGCACCTTTTTCAACAATTCCATTCCCGATGCGGTCAGCACGCGCGCGCTTTTCAGCGATTTTGGAATGACAGGGGAGCGGCTGTCATTCGAGGCGAAATCACGCAATACCTTTGAGAATGCCGTTTATTCCCGCGACCTCGCCAAGCCGCGGGCGGGTGAAACCTGGCTGTTGATCACATCGGCTTTCCACATGCCGCGCGCCATGGGATGCTTCCGGCAGGCAGGTTTTCAAGTGATCGCCTGGCCGGTCGATTATCTGACGCGCAGCGACAGTGGGTTTTCCATCGATTTGCAGGACCCACTGGGTGGCTTGGCGCACGTGACCATTGCCGTGCGGGAGTGGATCGGCTTGCTGTCCTATTGGTTTACCGGAAAGATCGACAACGCATTTCCAGCCCCTGAACAGGTAAATACGCCTATTTCAGCCTCAGGAATGAAAGAAGTGTAAAAGAGTAAACCGCCGGATATCTCATTGAAAAACAACCTCTTCCCGATTGTGAGTAATCTGCCGTTTTTCGGCTGGCCACACTTATGCCCCATTTTGCAGTTGCGAACAGGCCGCGCTCGCTCTATACAGCGGCCCATTCAAGGCGGCGACGCGTTCGTCGAACTGCCTTCTGCCGAAGAACAGGGTAACTGATATCACAATGAACGAAACCATTGAAAAGTCGTGCTGGGGAGTTACTCTCCGGGCAGTTCTTGGTCTGGCCTGCATCATTCTGATAACCTATCTCATAGCTGGAGCCTGAGGGCCGGCGGTATCCGGGCAAGCGCCTCCGGCGACAGGCCCCGAAATATAAATCAGGCAAAAAAGCGCGGCGTCTTCCGCGCTTTTTTGATTCAGGGCTCCCGGCTGGCGCGAAACCGTTGAACAGTGTCGTAGAGGGATAAGCGCAGGTCGGCGTCAGGCGGCGTATTCTTGTAGATGTGGTACATCATTCTTCTGAATGGCGCAGCAGGGCGTTGCCCCGGAAAATTGGAACGGCATGTTTCTGTCTGTCTTCGATCTCTACAAGATTGGAATAGGGCCATCGAGCTCCCATACGATGGGACCGATGACCGCGGCGAACCTGTTTCTGACCGAGTTGAAGGACGGACAATGGCCGCGGCCGTCCGGCGTTAGGGTATTCCGGTTGAAGGCGCGGCTGCATGGCTCGCTGGCCTTCACCGGCATCGGCCATGCGACGGATAGCGCCGTCATCCTGGGATTGTGTGGCTATCTGCCTGATCGGATCGATCCCGACCGCATGGCGCCGCTGATCGAAACGGTACGCGCCGAAAAGCGCATCCACCCCGAAGGCCATCCAGCCTATCATTTCGATCCCGATACGGATCTGGTCATGGATCGCAGGGCGGCACTTCCCGGTCATGCGAACGGTCTTGCCTTTGAAGCCTATGATGTCGACGAGCGGCTTTTGCTGCGTCGCGTCTATTATTCCATCGGCGGCGGCTTCGTCGTTACCGAGGAGGAGTTAAACAGCGTAAAGAGTGGCGGCGCGGCGCCTGCGACCGGCGCCGACGTGCCTTATCCGTTCGCTACGGCCGCCGAGATGCTGGCTATGGCTGGGGCGAGCGGCCTTTCCATTTCGGAAATGAAGCGCGCCAACGAGGAGACGCGGATGAGCCGCGCCGCGCTGGACGAGGGCCTCGACCGGATATGGGACGCGATGCGGTCGTGCATCGAGCGCGGACTGACGCAGGAGGGCATCATGCCCGGCGGACTGAAGGTGCGCCGACGGGCCCGTCATCTGCATGATCGCCTGCAGGAAGAGTGGCGGCAAAACCGCCGCAATCCGCTTCTGGCCAATGACTGGCTGTCCGTCTATGCGATGGCGGTCAATGAGGAGAATGCTTCAGGCGGGCGCGTCGTCACTGCGCCGACAAACGGCGCGGCCGGTGTCGTGCCGGCGGTCATGCGCTATTACCTGCATTTCCACGAGGATGCCGACCAGAATGGCATCCGCGATTTTCTCCTGACATCGGCGGCCATCGGCGGAATCATCAAGTACAACGCCTCGATCTCAGGGGCGGAGGTCGGCTGCCAGGGCGAAGTCGGCTCGGCGGCCTCCATGGCGGCGGCAGGTCTGGCCGCAGTGCTCGGCGGCACGCCGGAGCAGATCGAAAATGCGGCCGAAATCGCGCTTGAACATCATCTCGGCATGACCTGCGATCCCGTAGGCGGGCTGGTGCAGGTGCCCTGCATCGAACGCAATGCGCTCGGCGCGGTCAAGGCGGTAACAGCGGCTTCGCTGGCGGTGAAGGGGGACGGCACGCATTTCGTATCGCTCGACGCCTGCGTAGAGACGATGCGCCAGACCGGGCGCGACATGAACGAGCGTTACAAGGAAACCAGCCAGGGCGGGCTGGCCGTCAATGTGGTGGAGTGCTGAGCGGGCTTGTGGAGAAAAACCGCAAACCGATTGAAGCCCAGCGCCCATAGGTCTACATCCTCCCATCATGGCACTTCATATCGTAAAGCTCTGCGTGGGATGCGACAGCATCGAGGATCTCGCCGCCTGGATCGATTTCCGGCTGGAGGAGAAGCGTGCGGCGGGAGAACTGCCAGAACAGTTCCATACTACAAGGATGGCGCCGAAGCGCGTTGACGAGCTACTCGGCGGCGGCTCGCTCTATTGGGTCATCAAGGGCAATATCCAGTGCCGGCAGCGGCTTCTCGATATCAGGCCGTTTACGGATTCCGAAGGCATCCACCGCTGCCATCTGGTGCTGGAGCCGAAGTTGATCCCCACCGAATGGCAGCCGCGGCGGGCTTTTCAGGGATGGCGCTATTTGAAAACGGAAGAGGCGCCGGCTGATGAGGCGAATGGCGGCAGCGGCAGGGCCGCGCTACCGGCCGAACTGCGCCAGGAACTGGCAGCGCTGGGATTGTTGTGAGAGGGCGAATAGCAACTCTTTTCCCGTCCGCTAATCACTCAATCCGGTCACTTCAATGAAAGCTCATCCGGATCGCCGTTTTGCCTAACGGATCGGCCGTGTGGAGATGAACCGGGGCAAAAGGCAGCGATGCACGCCGGCTCCTTGCTGCATGGCAAATCAGAAGCGCTACGAGATCGCGCGTATTGAGCGAAGATCCTGCGCGATGGAGATCTGCCAGACGCACGGCCGCCTGACGCAGTGCCTGTATATTGAGAAAAGAAGACGGCTTTTCCGTCTTGCCGTGAACAGTCTGGATTTCGAGAATCGTCTGTTTGCTCGACATAGTGAAAACCCTTCTACGAACAACTCTTCGGGGTTTCGGTAAATCGACCGGACGGCATGCCGCCCGGTCGGGGTTTATTGCGCGACCGCATAGCAGCCGAAATTTTTCTTTTTCAGGACTGCGCAGGCGTTCCATGCGGCAGTCTTGGTTTCGAAGCCGACAAAGCGGGCGCGGTAGAACATCGTCGAATTCTTCTGGAATGTCTCGGTGCGGGCAGTCGCGGCTTCGAGAACGGATCCGGCTTCGGCGGCTGCCTTGGCAAGCATTGCCTGCGCCTGGTCAGAGCTCGGCAGCGAACCGATCTGAACGGCCCATCCACCCCTATCGCCGCCAGTTCTTGCGGAAGAAGTGGTGACGGGATCGACCCCGTGGGGCACGGCCCTGGGGATGGGAGCAATGGATGCGGCGGCGACAGCTGCGGCAGGACGGGGAGCCGGTGCGGCAAGCGCCGTCACCATCTCGTCGGTATCTCCCTGGCCGAAACCTTCTTCCATATCTGCGCGGGCGATCGGGACAGGCGCCTCGTGGGCAACGGGCAGATCCACCGGTGTGATCGCAAGCGGCGTCGTTTCCCGTGCGGCGATGAGAGCATCGCCGCCGCGACGTGAAGCACGAGGCAGATATTTCGAGATCAGCGAAGCCATATGCGCATCGCGGGCAGCGCCTGATTTACCGCCCATGACCACGGCAACGAGCTTGCGCCCGTCGAGCTTGACGGAGGAGACCAGGTTGTAGCCGGAATCACGCGTATACCCGGTCTTGATGCCATCCACGCCCTGGATGCGGCCCAACAGGCGGTTATGCCCCCTGATCGTGCGACCTTTGTAATCGAAGCTCTGGGTCGAGAAATAGGCGAATTCGCGCGGGAAATGCTCGCGAAGCGCAATGCCGAGAATAGCCATGTCGCGCGCGGTGGAGCGCTGCGAGCTATTGGGCAGACCGTCGGCATTGCGGAAGGTGGTGTTCCGCATGCCAAGCCGGCGGGCTTTGGCGGTCATCATCTGCGCGAAGCGCTGCTCCGAACCGCCGAGATATTCGCCGATCGCCGTTGCGGCATCGTTGGCCGAACGGGTGATGAGGGCGAGAATGGCCACTTCCGCAGGAATTGTCTGGCCGGCCTTGACGCCGATCTTTGTCGGGGGACGCGATGCGGCGTATCTGGAAACCGGTATCGGGGTATTCTTGTTTACCCGCCCGGCATGCATTGCCTCGAACAGCATGTAAAGCGTCATCATCTTGGTCAGCGAAGCGGGATAACGCCCGGCATCGGCATTGGCCGAGAAAAGCGTCTCGCCTGTGTTCGCATCAACGACGATGGCCGCATATTTGCCTGAGTCGGCATAAGCAGGAGGGATGCTCGTCGTGGAGCAGCCGGTGATGATTGTCAGCGCCAGAATGGCTTGTGCCGCTCTCGTGAACATGGAAGCGGCTTGACGGAACGCTATACGCACGATGACTACCTGCCTGAAATGCAAAACTCATTGAACTGCGATGCATCCGACATGCCGCAGCTGATTTTCATCACCGTAGCGGCGTCAGCGTTACCAATCCGTTTATGGTAACCGCCTCATTCATCATTTCTCGCAAATTTCAGGAAAACTTTATTAAGAATTTATCCAGTCCAGCGCTGTTGTGCCCCAGTTGCGCCGCAACTTGCTCCAAGACTCGGATGGCGATGTGGACATGTTCATCTTGTGGGAGGGTTTCACGCCTCCAGCGTGCCGAGGCACTGGAAAATGGTTAATCATGATCCCATATGCAGCATTCCCTCTTTTTCCCGCAGCAGTTTTTCTTTTGATTCCGTGTTATCATTTAATTCTCGGGAGAGGATTGGAACTGATGTTGCAACTACGAAATGAGGGCTTAAAATCAGTGCGACGCACCCTACATTATGTAGCAGCGCTTAGCACAGGGCCGGTGGGTGTTTGATAGAATGATCCGTTTCGATTTGGTCATGCAAGACGACGAGAATGGGAGCAACGGCAATGGCGTTGGCCGGGGTACCGCCGTCATCACGCGTACGAAGCCGAAAACGAAAAAGCCGAGCCTGTACCGGGTTTTGCTGATCAACGACGATTATACCCCCATGGAATTCGTGATCCATGTTCTGGAGCGCTTCTTCCAGAAAAACAGGGAAGACGCCACCCGTATCATGCTTCATGTTCACAATCACGGTGTCGGGGAATGCGGGGTCTTTACCTATGAGGTCGCAGAGACCAAGGTAACGCAAGTTATGGATTTCGCCCGCCAACACCAGCATCCGCTGCAATGCGTGATGGAGAAAAAGTGAGGTCTCATGCCATCATTCTCCCCAAGCCTTGAAAGGGCGCTCCATCAAGCCCTGACAATTGCCAATGAGCGGCATCACGAATATGCCACGCTCGAACATCTTCTCCTTGCCCTGATCGATGATCAGGACGCGGGCGCAGTGATGCGTGCCTGCAATGTCGATATGGAACATCTGCGGCGGACAGTCACCGATTATGTCGACCGCGAGCTCGATAATCTCGTGACCGGATATGATGAGGACTCCAAGCCGACGGCGGCGTTCCAGCGCGTTATCCAGCGTGCGGTCATCCACGTCCAGTCCTCCAATCGTGAGGAAGTGACGGGCGCCAATGTGCTCGTCGCCATCTTCGCCGAGCGGGAAAGCCATGCTGCCTATTTCCTCCAGGAACAGCAGATGACCCGCTATGACGCGGTCAACTATATCTCGCATGGTATTTCCAAGCGCCCCGGCGCTGCGGAGACGCGCATCCCACGCGGTGCGGAGGCCAACAGCGAGGATCCCCAGGCTCCCGAGCAGGAAGAAGGCGCGAAGAAAAAGCAGGACGCCTTGACCGCCTATTGCGTCAATCTCAATGAAAAGGCCAAGGCCGGTCGCATCGATCCACTGATCGGGCGCGATACCGAGATCAGCCGGACCATTCAGGTGCTCTGCCGGCGCTCGAAGAACAATCCGCTCTATGTGGGCGATCCCGGCGTCGGCAAGACTGCGATCGCCGAAGGTCTCGCCAAACGTATTGTCGAAGGCGACGTGCCTAACGTTCTCCTGAACGCGACGATCTTTGCCCTCGACATGGGCACGCTGCTTGCCGGCACGCGCTATCGTGGCGATTTCGAGGAGCGACTGAAGCAGATCGTCAAGGAACTCGAGGAATATCCGGGCGCCGTCCTCTTCATCGACGAGATCCACACCGTCATCGGTGCCGGAGCCACGTCGGGCGGGGCAATGGACGCATCCAACCTGCTCAAGCCGGCTTTGTCGTCAGGCGCGATCCGTTGTATCGGCTCGACGACCTACAAGGAGTTCCGCCAGTTCTTCGAGAAGGATCGGGCGCTTGTCCGCCGCTTCCAGAAGATCGATGTCAATGAGCCGTCGATCCCCGATGCGATCGAGATCATGAAGGGGCTGAAGCCGTATTTCGAGGATTTCCACAAGGTGAAGTACACCGTGGAGGCGATCAAGTCGGCGGTGGAGCTTTCGGCGCGTTACATCAATGACCGCAAGCTGCCCGACAAGGCCATCGACGTCATCGACGAGACGGGTGCGAGCCAGATGCTCCTGCCCGAGACCAAGCGCAAGAAGACCATCGGCGTCAAGGAGATCGAGGCGACGATCGCCACCATGGCGCGCATTCCGCCCAAATCCGTCTCCAAGGATGACGAGACGGTTCTTGCCAATCTCGATGCCGAGCTGAAGCGCGTCGTCTACGGCCAGGATCTGGCCATCGAGGCGCTTTCAGCCGCGATCAAGCTGGCGCGTGCCGGTCTTCGCGAACCGGACAAGCCGATCGGCAGCTATCTGTTCTCCGGCCCGACCGGCGTCGGCAAGACGGAAGTGGCCAAGCAGCTTGCAAGTTCGCTCGGCGTCGAGCTTCTGCGCTTCGACATGTCGGAATATATGGAGCGCCACACCGTTTCGCGGCTGATCGGCGCGCCTCCCGGTTATGTCGGATTCGACCAGGGCGGCCTATTGACGGACGGCGTTGACCAGCATCCGCATTGCGTGCTGCTGCTCGACGAGATCGAAAAGGCGCATCCGGATCTGTTCAACATCCTGTTGCAGGTCATGGATCACGGAAAGCTGACCGACCATAACGGCAAGCAGATCGACTTCCGCAACGTCATCCTGATCATGACCACCAATGCGGGCGCGGCGGATCTGGCCAAGGCGGCCATCGGCTTTGGTTCCTCGCGGCGCGAAGGCGATGATATGGAAGCGATCAACCGGCTGTTCACGCCGGAGTTCCGCAACCGTCTCGATGCGATCATTCCGTTCGGCGCACTTCCGGTTCCGGTCATCCATCAGGTCGTGCAGAAATTCGTCCTCCAGCTCGAAGCACAGCTCGCCGATCGCGGCGTCACCTTCGAGTTGACCGACGATGCGATCGGCTGGCTGGCCGACAAGGGCTATGACGAACGCATGGGTGCGCGTCCTCTCTCCCGCGTCATCCAGGAACACATCAAGAAGCCGCTCGCCGATGAGGTTCTGTTCGGCAAGCTGCGCAAGGGCGGAACGGTCCGTGTGACGGTCGGCGAAAAAGCTGATGGTGGCGGCAGCATGCTTCTTCTGGAATCTGTTGCCGACGAAGTACCGGTAAAGCCAAAGAAGGATATACCGGCGGAGAAGAAGGCTGCTGCGAAAAAGCGGGTGCCCGCCAAGAAGGCCGAGCCGGAAAAAATTGCTGCCGGGAAGTCCGGTGGCCGGCCCAAGGCATCGGTGCCCAAGGTCCCTCGCAAGAGCTGAACCCGCATCGGTTTCACGAAGGGTTGATATCAAAAGCCGCCTCCATCGAGGCGGCTTTTTCTTGCCGATGGCGATGCGCTGGTCTACTGCGGATCCATGCGCGACGATCGATCCCTCAACTCCTCCTCCGATAGCGGAACCTACGATCTGGCGACGCGCCTGCGCTGGTTCCTGCGCGGCGCATCGCGCATATTCAGCGTGCCCGCCATTCTGCTGATGAGTTCATTCGTTGGGTTTGCGGGGCTCGCCATCGAAAGCGGCATGAAGATCGAGCAGACCGTGTTCATGACCATTGTCATCTGGGCTCTGCCGGCGAAGGTGGTGCTGATCGGGGCCGTGACATCGGGTGCGACATTGCCCGCGGCAGCGCTTGCGGTCGCTCTGTCTTCGGTGCGGCTGATGCCGATGGTTGTGGCCCTGCTGCCGGAATTGCAGGGGCCGCGCACCCGCCGCATCACGCTGCTTTTTCTTTCGCACTTCGTCGCCGTGACGGCCTGGGTGATGGCGATGGAGGAACTGCATAAAATACCGCGCGACCTGCGGACCAGCTATTTCGCCGGTATCGGCGTGGTGCTGGTCGGCGTCAATGCGCTCGTGGTGGCCATTGTCTACATGCTGTCGGCGTCATTCCCGCCGATCGTTTTTGCCGCGCTCTTCATGCTGACGCCGATGTATTTCCTGACGTCGCTCTGGCGCTCGGCGCGTGAAAAAGCAGGGCAGATCGCCATGATCGCCGGCCTCGTGCTCTTCCCGGTCTTCCACGCGCTGGTGCCGGGCTCCGACCTGTTGTTGACGGGCCTGGTCGGAGGCGTCTGCGCATTCATGTTTCACCGTATCCAACGAAACCGTCTGGAGGCGAAATGACCTGGCAAAGCCTGCCCGATTGGTGGTGGCCATTCGTGTTCATCCTGGCCGCAGGATGGTTCGCGACCGATATCTGGCGGTTTCTCGGCGTGTTTATCGGCGGGCGGATCCGCGAAGATTCCGAAGTGCTGGTCTTCGTACGCTGCGTCGCCACGGCGCTCGTCGCTGCCGTGATCGCCCAGCTCATCCTTTTCCCGACCGGCGAACTGGCAAGTTCCCCGATCTGGCTTCGTGTCGGCGCCGCAGCCGGCGGTTTCGCGGTGTACCTCGTCGCCGGCAAGCGCGTTCTTGTCGGCGTCCTGGCGGCGGAGGTGCTACTCGTTACCGGGCTTCTGGCGTTATAAACCGAGTGATATCAAAGCGCTGCGATGATTTTTTGAGCGTTTCTGGAAAGAACTTCGGGGTCTTCCATTTTTCCGCTATGCGGTTTCAGCGCCACGCCTTCGAAGCGCGGGATCACATGAAAATGCAGATGGAATACCGACTGGCCGCCTGCCGGTTCGTTGAACTGCATCACCGTGACGCCATTAGCGTCGAAAGCTTTTTTCACCGCAATCGCGATCTTCTGCACGGCAGCCATCAGAGGGCCAAGCGTGTCCGGTGCAGCGTCGAGTAAATTGCGCGACGGGGCTTTGGGAACAACCAGCGTATGGCCTTCACCCTGCGGCATCACATCCATGAAGGCGATGACATGGGCATCCTCATAGACGCGGGCTGACGGAATTTCACCGCGCAGGATTCTGGCAAAGATATTGGTGTCGTCATAGGTCTCGGTCATTCCCAAAATCTCCATTTTGATCTGCATCGAGCCATAGGCGATCCGGGCCCGGACGAAAAGATCATCCTTCCGCTTTCCGAAAAGGCGTGTGCTCCTGAAGGGCCATGTTCAGCCGCTCGATCTCGCGGCGTTCGCGTTCGAGATAATCCTCGACTGCCCGGCGAAAGCCTTGGTGAACGATATAATGGGCAGAGTGCGTCGTGACAGGGACATAGCCGCGGGCCAGCTTGTGTTCGCCCTGGGCGCCGGCCTCGACGATCTTCAGCCCTTTCGAAATGGCAAAGTCGATCGCCTGATGGTAGCAGACTTCGAAATGCAGATAGGGATGTTCCTCTATACATCCCCAATGGCGCCCGAAAAGCCTGTTCGAGCCGATGAAATTGATGGCGCCGGCGATATAGCGTCCATCGCGCTTGGCCATGACGAGCAGGATGTCGTTGGCCATTCGTTCACCGATCAGCGAATAGAATTTGCGGTTGAGATATGGGCGGCCCCATTTTCGGCCGGCCGTATCCATGTAGAAGGCGAAAAACTCGTCCCAGATCGTCTCGGTCAGATCGCTTCCCGTGAGCCAATCGATACTGATGCCATCGACAAGCGCCTCGCGCCGTTCTTTCCTGAGCGCCTTGCGTTTGCGGGAGGCGAGTGTTTCCAGAAAATCATCGTAGCTGCTGAAGCCATTGTTGATGAAATGGAACTGTTGGTCGGTGCGATGCAGGAAACCTGCTTCGGTCAGGGTAGCGAGTTCGTCCTCGGGCAGAAACGTGACATGTGCTGAAGAAACGCCGCGCTGTTCCGCCATTTGGCGCAAGCCGGCGGCAAGTGCCTGCCGCACACCTTCCGGATGCAGGGATTTGTCGTGGAAAAGCCGGGGCCCCGTTGCGGGTGTGAAAGGGACGGACGCCTGATATTTCGGATAATACTCTCCGCCCGCCCGCTCGAATGCATCGGCCCAGCCATGGTCGAAGACATATTCGCCCTGGCTATGGCCTTTCAAATAGCAGGGAGCGGCACCCAACAGCCGGCCCTTGGCGTCTTCGAGCCGCAGATGCTGCGGGAGCCAGCCGGATTTGCGCGAAACGCAGCCCGACTCTTCCAGAGACGTCAGAAAACTATAGGAGATGAAGGGGTTATAGCCGTTGTCGGGATTGGACGTTCCGGAAAGTCCGTTCCATTCATCGGGCGTGAAGGCCGTCAGGCTATCGCAGACGCGCAAGACAAAACTGTACTCGTCCCGGTCCTGTTCGTTCACGCGTCCGCCCTTGCTGTCGCTGCCATTGCCTTGCCATATCGTGAGAGAGCCAGCCTACGGCAAGGACAAAACCGGATGCAAGCGTTCGAATTGCCGGCGATCGTCAAGCCATCATCGAAATCGGGTTGAAACCCTCGAAGGTGATCTGGTCGGCGAAGAGGTCGCTTTGTGCCTTCGCTGCCTGGTCCCGGACGGTCCATGTAATGACCGGCAGCCTGAGTTTCTCGCGTACGAAGGCGACGAAGGGGTTGGGCAGATGGTGGACATTATAGGAAACGAAGGCAAGTTCATGGGCCAGCATGGAGAAATGCGCTTCGATATTCCTGGTTTTCACACCTTCCGCCGTCAATCCACCGGGAATACCAGGCGCGTCGGCCGGGAAACGCCGAACGAGATGGTGGTCGAACGACATGATGGCGGCGTGGCCCTCATAGCCCTCAAGCTCACTTGCCACCGCCGCGACAAGGCCGTCATCCCGCCCGGGAATACCCTTTAACTCGATAATGACCGGGACACGTCCGGCGATCAGCGCCAGAGCTTCGCGCAGGGTCGGAACGCGGTCCTCCGTTTCGCCGATTTGGAGGGCGGTGGCCTGTGCCGCGGTCAGTTCCTGGATCTGGCCATCCTTGCCGCTCAATCGCTTCAGATCCTCGTCATGAAAGACGATCGCGACGCCGTCCTTTGAGAGATGTACATCGCATTCAATGGAAAAGCCCGCCTTGGCGGCGGCATCGAATGCTGAAAGCGTATTCTCCCAGCACTTGTTATTGAGATCATGAAGACCACGATGGGCTATGGGGCGTTTGGTCAACCAGTCGAGTTGCGTCATGATCATGCAATCTCGATGATCGCTTCGATCTCGACAGGCGCGTTGAGGGGCAGGGAAGCGGTGCCCACCGCCGAGCGCACATGCCGCCCTGCATCACCCAGAACGGCAACGAAAAGATCGGACGCGCCATTGGCGACGAGATGCTGTTCGATGAAATCCGGCGTCGAGGCGACGAAGATGGTGATCTTGACGATGCGCTTGATCCTGTTGAGATCGCCCAATGCGGCCTTGGCCTGCGCCAGGACATTGATTGCGGCGGCGCGCGCAGCTTCCTGCCCCTGCACGATCGTCAATCCATCTCCGAGGAGCCCGGTATGAACCAGCTTGCCGCCGACGAGGGGCAATTGACCTGATGTGAAAAGAAGCGAGCCGCTTTGCGTGTGGGACACATAATTGGCGACAGGCGCCGCCGCCTCGGGGATGACGATGCCGAGATCGGCAAGACGCGTCTCGATGGTAGTGCTCATAATGGATAATCCTCGCGGAATGTGTCGCAGAATCGATGGAAGTTTGATGAAGTTGCGATTTTTGCCTCGCTTCCGCCACGAGTTTTTTTAAGATGAGGCGATATTGAAACGGAGAATCCTTGATGCGTTCGATGAGTGTTCTGGTTGCCGGCGCCGGTCTCGCCGGTTTTGCATTTATATCGTCTCCGGCATTCGCGGCCGGCACGCTCGCTCTCGTTCCTCATCGCGCTGTTTACGACCTGCAACTCGACAATGCCGAGGAGAAATCCGGCATCACGGGTCTGACAGGCCGCATGGTCTATGAGTTCAACGGATCTGCCTGCGACGGCTATACCACCAATTTCCGTTTTGTGACGCGGATCGACATGGATGAGGCGCCGCCGCGTCTCACCGACCAGCAGACGACGACATTCGAGTCGGGCGACGGCAATCTGTTTCGGTTCGTCAACAAGACCTTTGTCGACAAGGAACTGGCCAAGGAAGTCCGTGGCGACGCCAAGCGGACGCCAAAGGAAACCGAGGTTACGCTCACCAAGCCCGAAGCCAAGAAGCTCGATCTTGCGCGTTCGCAGTTTCCCACCCAGCACATGGAAGAGCTGATTTCCAAGGCCGAGAAGGGCGAGGTATTTTACCAGACTTCGCTGTTCGATGGATCGGAAGATGCCGACCGCATCATGGCGACGACCGTCGTGGTGGGCAAGGAAGAGAAGCCCGCCTCCGACGAGGAGGCGAAGGCGATGGGCAAGCTTTCCTCCGACAAGATGTGGCCGGTGAGCATCGCCTATTTCGATGACAAGCAAAATCAGGAAGGCCTGCCCGTTTATCGCATCAATTTCAAGCTCTATCGCAGCGGCATCACCCGTGACCTGACCATGAATTACGGCGATTTCTCCATGAAGGGAAAACTCGTCAACCTGCAGGTGTTCGATCAGCCAAAGGATGCCTCCACCTGCAAGAAGTGAGGTAGTGCGGAATACCCTCATCCGGTCGAACGCAAGGCGGGGTGAGGGTGTTTAATATCTGTCTGCAAGTAAATATATTTAAATTTTGATATTCACTAAATATTCAAGCGGCAATCACTGATATTTGTTCGATGACGACGTTGAAATGCGAGGGTAAATATCTATCTATTATCTGCTTCGCGTCTTTGATCATCTTATTTGAAGGGGATGGTTCAATGAAGTCTGCTTCATCAATTGCCACTACGGCCAAGGGGACGACGATTGCGCCCGCAAGAGGTCGTATTCATCACTCCATCTACATTACGTTGAAAGATAAGAACCCCGCCGCCGTTGAGAAGCAGCTGGAGCTCGGGAAAAAATACCTGAACGATCACCCCGGCGAGCTATCCTTTTTCGCGACGGTCGTGGCGCACGATCTTACGCGCCACAAGCAGGTCTCCTACCTCTTCAATGAGGACGATTTTGACGTAGCCTTTCACATGGTATTCGCCGACCGTCAGGCGCATGATACCTACCAGATTTCCGATGCACACGTGAACCACTTCATCCCGCAGAGCAATCTCAACTGGGTGAAAATCCGCGTATTCGACTCGGTAGAGATCTGAGTCCATCCTCCGCTGCACATTCCGGGGTCCATCCGGGGGCTTGTACATCAGGCCCGAGGATGGAAACCATAAGAGCGATTACACGCTCCAGAATGTCAAAGCTTGCAATTCCACCTCATATCCGCTAACAGCCGCATTATTCCACACACGGGGTTGGGTTGGTATCGGGAGAAATCCGATATGACCTCCGGTGGCGGGCAACCGCCTCTTCCCGTGGAGGTTCAACCGGAAAAGGAAATACAGCATGGCATTGCCTGATTTCAGCATGCGCCAGCTTCTTGAAGCTGGCATTCACTTCGGCCACCAGACACATCGCTGGAACCCGAAGATGGCGCCGTACATCTATGGTTCGCGCAACAACATCCACATCATGGATCTGGCCCAGACCGTTCCGCTGCTGCACCAGGCGTTGAAGGTCGTTTCCGACACGGTCGCTCGTGGCGGCCGCGTTCTGTTCGTTGGCACCAAGCGCCAGGCTTCGGAGATCATCGCCGACGCCGCTGGCCGCTCGGCCCAGTATTACGTGAATGCGCGCTGGCTCGGCGGCATGCTGACGAACTGGAAGACCATTTCCAATTCGATCCAGCGTCTGCGCAAGCTCGACGAACTGCTCTCCGGCGAAGCCCAGGGCTTCACCAAGAAGGAGCGCCTGAACCTCGATCGTGAGCGCGACAAGCTTAACCGCGCCCTCGGCGGTATCCGTGACATGGGTTCGGTTCCCGACCTGATGTTCATCATCGACACCAACAAGGAAGCGATCGCCATTCAGGAAGCCAAGCGTCTCGGCATCCCGGTCGTCGCCATCATCGATTCCAATTGCGATCCGGATCAGATCGACTATCCGATCCCGGGCAATGACGATGCTGCGCGTGCGATTTCGCTTTATTGCGACCTTATCGCCAAGGCCGCTCTCGACGGCATCGCCCGTCAGCAGGGCGCACTCGGCATGGATATCGGCGCCCAGGCGGAAGTGCCTGTCGAGCCTGCGCTCGAAGTACCTGCCGCTCCCGCTGCCCCTGCCGAAGGGACTGAACCCTCCGCGTGAGGGTTCATACACCCGTTGTGACGGGTGGATAATTTTAGTTCGATCCGATGCACGAGGCGTCGGCAATGTGGGCATGCCGGAAACGGTATGCCTTCGCTTTCACGAGAGGCGACAAATGAGCATTTCAGCATCCCAGGTAAAAGAACTTCGCGAACTCTCCGGCGCAGGCATGATGGACTGCAAGACCGCGCTGGCCGAGACCAATGGCGACATGGACGCCGCCATCGACTGGTTGCGCAAGAAGGGGATTTCCAAGGCCGACAAGAAGGCGGGCCGTACAGCGGCCGAAGGCCTGGTGGGCGTTGCTTCCTCCGGCACCAAGGCGGTTGTCGTCGAGGTCAATTCCGAGACCGATTTCGTTGCCCGCAACGATGCCTTCCAGGAAATCGTCCGCAATGTCGCCACGGCGGCGCTTGGAACGGACGGCACCACGGAAGCTGTTGCCGTGGCGACCTATCCCGGCTCCTCCAAGACCGTGACGGACACCATCAAGGATGCCGTCGCCACGATTGGTGAAAACCTCAGCTTCCGCCGCTCGGCCGCACTGACCGTCGGCAACGGCGTGGTTGCCACCTATGTGCACAACGGCGTTTCCGATGGTCTCGGCAAGATGGGCGTGCTCGTCGCCATCGAGACGACGGGCAATGCCGATGCCGCTCAGGCTTTCGGCCGCCAGGTGGCGATGCATGTCGCCGCGACCAACCCGCTCGCGCTGACCCCTGCCGAAATCGATCCGGCCGCTGTCGAACGCGAAAAGGCGATCTTCGCCGATCAGGCCCGCCAGTCGGGCAAGCCGGAAAACATCATCGAAAAGATGGTCGAAGGCCGCCTGCGCAAGTTCTACGAGGAAGTTGTCCTTCTCTCGCAGGCGTTTGTCATCAATCCGGATCTGACGGTTGAGGCAGCGCTGAAGGACGCGGAAAAGACGATCGGCGCTCCGGCCAAGATTACCGGCTTCGTTCGCTTCGCGCTTGGCGAAGGCATCGAAAAGGAAGAAAGCGACTTTGCGGCGGAAGTTGCTGCAGCCGTAAAGAAGTAAGGCCTGGAAAGGCCAACGGTTTGAGGGGCATCGCGTGACATCGCGATGCCCTTCGTGTATCCGGGACCGGAATCATGTTTAGGCACGGCCAATCGCGCGAACGAGGGGATTTCATGTCTGGTACGCCCATCTACAAACGGGTTTTGTTGAAAGCCTCGGGCGAGGCGCTGATGGGGAATCAGGGCTTCGGGATCGATGTTTCCGTGGCCGACCGTATCGCAGGCGATATAGCCGAGGCGAGGTCGCTCGGCGTCGAGGTTGGCGTGGTGATCGGCGGCGGCAATATCTTCCGCGGCGTTGCCGTTGCCTCCAAGGGCGGCGACCGGGTCACCGGGGACCATATGGGCATGCTCGCAACCGTCATCAATTCCCTGGCGCTGCGCACGTCGCTCGTCAAGATCGGCGTCGATACGGTCGTCCTGTCGGCCATCGCCATGCCTGAGATCTGCGAGAGTTTTTCGCAGCGCCAGGCAACCGCCTATATGGATCAGGGCAAGGTCGTGATCTTTGCCGGCGGAACGGGAAATCCCTTTTTCACCACTGATTCCGCCGCAGCCCTGCGCGCAGCCGAAATCGGCGCCGACGCGCTTTTCAAGGGCACGCAAGTGGATGGCATCTATTCCGCCGATCCAAAGAAACATCCCGATGCGGAGCGTTTCGAACGGCTGACTCATAAGGAAGTTCTTGATCGTGGGCTCGCCGTGATGGATACAACCGCGGTTGCTCTTGCGCGTGAGAACAACATTCCGATAATTGTCTATTCCATCCATGAAAAAGGCGGTTTCGCCGAAATCTTGCTGGGCAAGGGACGCTGTACCACGGTTTCCGACGCCTAAGCGGGAATTGAGAGCGGACTGAAGGAGAAAAAGCATGAGTGACGCTCTGGACCTCAATGATATCAAGCGCCGCATGGAAGGCGCCATTCAGGCTTTCAAGCATGATCTTGGCGGCTTGCGCACAGGCCGCGCATCGGCAAGTCTGCTGGAGCCGATCACCATCCAGGCCTACGGTTCGGAAATGCCGATCAACCAGGTCGCCAACATCTCGGTTCCAGAGCCGCGCATGCTTTCGGTGTCCGTCTGGGACAAGTCGATGGTCGGTGCGGTAGAGCGTGCGATCCGCGATTCCGGCCTCGGCCTCAACCCGATCACCGACGGCACGACGCTGCGCATTCCCTTGCCGGAACTGAACGAACAGCGCCGCAAGGAACTGGTCAAGATCGCGCATCAATATGCCGAACAGGCGCGCATCGCAGCGCGTCATGTGCGCCGCGACGGCATGGATCAGCTGAAAAAGCTGGAGAAGGATAGCGTTATCGGTCAGGATGACGGACGTGTCCTTTCCGAAAAGGTACAAAAGCTGACCGACGAGACCATTTCGGAAGTGGACAAGTTGCTGACGGCCAAGGAAGCGGAGATCATGCAGGTCTAGAGCTTCCGCGCGTCCATTGGATGCGCAAAGCACGCTCTGGCACTTCAAGATGCTGCATATTGTCCTTTAATTCGATTTCGATTTAGGAAATTATGCAGTAGCCTGCATTCCGTTTCCGCACTCAAACGGGGGAGCAATGCCCATATCCAATCCGCGCCACATCGCCATCATCATGGATGGCAATGGCCGTTGGGCGAAGGCGAGGGGCCTGCCACGCACCGCCGGGCACAAGGCGGGCATGGAAACCCTGCGTGAGATCGTGCAAAAGGCGGGCGAGCTTGAAATCGGCTGGCTGACGCTCTTTGCATTCTCGTCCGAGAACTGGTCGCGTCCGCGCAGCGAGGTCAGCGATCTGATGGGGCTCCTGAAGCTCTTCATCCGGCGCGATCTGGCCGAACTGCACCGCAAGAATGTTCGTGTGCGGATCATCGGCGAACGCGAGGGGCTTGCGAAAGACATTCGCAGCCTTCTGGCGGAGGCCGAGGCGCTGACATCGGGCAATACCGGGCTCAACCTGGTCATCGCCTTCAACTACGGCGCGCGGGATGAGATCGCGCGGGCGGTGCGGGCGCTTGGCCAGGAGATCGCCGCGGGCAGGCTCGACCCGTCGGCGATAACGCCGGAAACCATAGCGGCGCAGCTCGACACAGCGGATATTCCCGATCCCGATCTCATTATCCGCACCAGTGGCGAAATGCGCCTTTCCAATTTCCTGCTCTGGCAGGCCGCCTATTCGGAGTTTCTGTTCGTGCCGTGTTTCTGGCCGGACTTCAAACCGGCCAATCTCGTCGATGCGATAGAGACGTTCCAGATGCGCGAGCGGCGCTTCGGGGGCGTCGAATCACAGGTTCATGCTCAGGATATCGCGCTGTGAGCTTTCCGGTTCCTCGGTGGCTCACACCGGGAAAGGTCAGTATGTCCAATCTTCAGACACGCATTGTGACCGCGATCATCCTGGGAGCAGGGGCACTCCTGCTGACATGGGTAGGCGGCACCAGTTTCACGCTGCTCGCCATCGTCATAGGCGCTGCGGTCTTCCATGAATGGACGTCGCTTACGGCGTCGCGGCAGACATTGTTCGCTCGCGCCTTCGGATGGCTCTGGCTCGCGCTTGTATCGATTCTGCTCCTGTGGGGCGGGAGCGCCTCTCTGACGATCGGTACTCTCGCCGCAGGAGCCGCTTTTCTGCTGCCGCTTACCTGGGAGAAAAGCAGGGGCTGGCCGGTCGCAGGGCTGCTCTATGCCGGCCTCCCGATGATCTCGCTCTCCCTGCTGAGAGGGGACGAGCCTTTCGGCTTCACGGCAATCGTCTTTCTCTTCGCTGTGGTGTGGGCGACTGATATTGCTGCCTATTTCAACGGTCGTGCCATCGGTGGCCCGAAGCTTGCGCCGCGCTTTTCGCCGAACAAGACCTGGTCCGGGGCGATCGGAGGCGCGGCTGCAGCCGTCGCTGCCGGGATCCTCGTCGCATCGCTGGCGACGCCTCCTGGAAATTTCGTCGTGCCTGTCCTTGCCTTCCTTCTTTCCGTGGCCTCACAGATAGGGGATCTCGCGGAATCCTGGGTCAAGCGGGTTTTCGGCGCCAAGGATTCAGGCCGGCTCCTTCCGGGCCATGGCGGCTTCATGGATCGCGTCGATGGGCTTGTGGCGGCGGCTGTGCTGCTGTACCTCATTGGCGCTATCTTCGCTGAACCGGATGTGCCTTCCGCTATCTTCTTCAGCATGTAATCGACTATTAAGTTATGATGGCGTTCTGCATCGTGCAGGGTGCCACGCCAGGAGCGTATTGTGGGAGACTTCGTCTCATATCTTTTCGGCAGCAACAGCCTGCTTGTTGGAACGCTCGTGCCGTTCCTTTTCGTGCTGACAGTCGTGGTTTTCGTGCATGAGATGGGGCATTATCTCGTCGGACGGTGGTGTGGCATCGGCGTCAAGGCGTTCTCGGTGGGATTCGGTCCTGAACTCATCGGCTTTACCGACCGCAGCGGCACGCGCTGGAAGCTTTCCGCCATTCCGCTCGGCGGCTATGTCAAGTTCGTCGGGGACGAGGGTGTGGCAAGCGCGCCTTCGGAGGGGGCGGAAGAGGGGCTGAGCGAGGCCGAAAAGGTCGTCGCCTTTCACCATCAGCCGGTCTGGAAGCGCGCGGCCACGGTTTTTGCCGGTCCAGCCTTCAATATCCTTTTGACGATCGCCATCCTGGCTGTGTTCTTCGCCCTTTATGGGCGCGTGGTCGCCGATCCGATGGTGGCAGAACTGCGTCCGGACAGCCCTGCCGCGGTAGCCGGCTTCGAGCCGGGCGACCGGTTCCTGACCGTCGACGGGGAAAAGGTTTCGACCTTTGCCGACGTGCAGCGCTACGTGTCGGGCCGGGCGGGCGACCCGATTCGCTTTACCGTGGAGCGTGGGGGGCGCGAAGTCGCACTGACCGCCACGCCGGAGCTTATCGAGCAGACCGATCCTCTGGGCAACAAGGTCAAGATTGGCGTCATCGGCGTTGTCAACAACGAAGCGCTCGGCAAATTCAGGACTATCGAATACGGACCGGTCGAATCGGTACGGCAGGCGGTGCTGGAAACCGGCTATATCGTTGCCCGGACTGGGGAATTCTTCGGCCGGTTCTTTGCCGGGCGCGAGGACAAGTGCCAGCTCGGCGGTCCCGTCAAGATCGCCAATATGGCCGGCCAGGCGGCAAGCAGGGGGTTCTCGTGGCTGGTCCAGCTGACCGCGATGCTGTCCATCGGTATCGGCCTTTTGAATCTTTTTCCGCTTCCGCCTCTTGATGGCGGGCATCTGGTCTTCTATGCCGCTGAGGCGGTTCTGCGCCGACCCGTTCCGGTCGCGGTGCAGGAAATTTTCTTTCGCGTGGGCTTCATTACGGTGATGGGGTTCATGGCGTTCGTACTCTTCAACGATATATTCGCCTGCTGAACAGGTGCTAATCAAAGGTAAAGAAAGAGGGACGATTTCGGGAAAACGGGAAAAGCGTTTACCATAACGCAGGATTGGCGTGGCATGGATGTCACGGTTCGAAGCGAAGTAAACAGAATTTAACCGTAGCGCTTGCTTGTATGAAAAAACCAGTTATTACGGTGGTTTGAGACAGGTGCTTTTTCTGGGATCTCGCCCGGGGACAACGAGAAACGAAGGTTCAGAAAGCCAATGACGGCAAGTTCGAAATTCTTTGGCGCCGCCTCCGCGATCGCCATGTCAGTGGCTCTCGCGGCCTCCGGTGCAACCGCTGTTTCTCTGGTCGCGATCAGTGCCGCCGAGGCCGCCGTGGTCAGCCGCATTGAGGTTCGGGGAAACAAGCGTGTCGATGCGACCACGATTCGCGACAATATCGGCATCCAGCCCGGCAAATCCTTTTCGAACGCTGATATCGATGAGGCGATCAAGCGCCTGTTCGGTATGGGTCTGTTCTCCGATGTCCAGATCCACCAGTCCGGCGGTGCGCTCGTCGTCAATGTCAGCGAATATTCCGTGGTCAATCAGGTCCTGTTCCAGGGCAACAAGAAGATCAAGGATCCCGATCTTGCCCGTGCGGTACAGTTGAAGCCGCGTGAGGCCTTCGATCCTGCCAAGCTCGATGCCGACAAGCAGGCCGTCCAGGACGCTTATCGCCGTATCGGCCGCAGCGATGCGGTCGTCAATGCGCGTACCGTCGATCTGGGCGAGGGCCGCGTCAATGTGGTCTATGAGATCAATGAGGGTGGCCGCACCAAGATCGGCGCCATCAATTTCGTTGGAAACGATGCTTTTGGAGCCCGTCGTCTGCGCGATGTCATTTCCACCAAGCGCTCCAATCCGCTTTCGTGGCTGACGCGCGGCGACATCTACGACGAGGACAAGCTGCGTGCGGACGAAGAGGCTTTGCGCCGCTTCTATTACAATCGCGGCTATGCCGATTTCCGCGTGGTTTCCTCGAATGCCATTCTCGACGAGACGACGAACGAATATACCGTCACAATCACCATTGACGAAGGGCAGAAGTACACCTTCGGCGACGTGCTGGTGGAAAGCACGGTTCCCGGCGTCGATACGGAGTCGGTTCGCAACAAGATCAAGACACAGCAGGGCGGTGTCTACAGTGCGAAGGAAATCGAAGATTCCGTCATCGGCATCACGGAGCGTGTGGCCGGGAGCGGTTATCCTTTCGCCAAGGTCGAGCCGCGCGGCGATCGCGATTTCGAGAACCACACGATCTCGTTGGTCTACAGCATCGATGAGGGCGTGCGCGCCTATGTGCAGCGGATCGAAATCCGCGGCAACGAGAAGACGCGCGATTATGTCATTCGTCGCGAATTCGACGTCAGCGAAGGCGATGCCTTCAATCAGGTGATGATACAGCGCGCCAAGCGCCGCCTCGATGCGCTCGACTTTTTCCAGACGGTCAATATCTCGACCGTGCCCGGTTCCGAGCCGGATCAGGTCATCCTGGTCGTTGACGTCGTCGAGAAGCCGACAGGCGAATTCTCCATCGGCGGCGGCTATACCACGGGCGGCGAAACGCCTGGTGCGTCGGTCGAGGCATCGATCACGGAGCGCAACTTCCTCGGCCGCGGCCAGTATGTCCGCATCGGTGCGGGCGGTGGCCAGGACGATGCCCGCAACTATTCGTTCTCCTTCACCGAGCCCTATTTCCTCGGCCAGCGCATGTCGGCAGGCTTCGATGTCTTCCGCAAGTCGTATTCGCTGAAGGATCGGTATGATGTCGAGCAGACAGGCGGCACGATCCGTTTCGGCCTGCCGATCACCGACAATTTCTCTGCTGGCGTGGCGTATAACTACGTGCAGGAGAAGTATGAGCTCGACGATTACGTCCTGAACGAAGATGGTTCGGTGAACTATGACCGCGTTGCGCCGGCCATCGTTGAGGCTGCGGAAGAAAGCCCGTGGATCAAATCGTCGCTCAGCTATTCGCTGACCTATAATTCGATCGATGATGTCAAGAACCCGCATGAAGGTATTTTTGCGCGCTTTACGCAGGAATATGCCGGTGTCGGCGGCGATGCGAAATACCTGAAGTCGACCTTCAAGGGCAGCTACTACAAGACGCTTTCGCAGGAAGCCGATATCGTCGGCCTTCTCGGTGTCGGCGGCGGTTATATCCACGCCTTCGACGACGACGGTGCGCGCATATTCGATATGTTCAAGAACAATACGGATATCATCCGCGGCTTCAAATATAACGGTATCGGCGCGTTCCAGCGGTCGGGCAATGGCGAGCGCTATTATCTGGGTGGCACGACCTATATGAATGCCACCGCGGAAGTGCAGTTCCCGATGCCAATGGTCCCCGAAAGCCTGGGTATCCGCGGAGCGGTCTTCGCCGATGCGGCAACGCTTTATGGAACCGAATACGAACCGGGTCCTGGCCAAAATGCAGTCGAGGGTGATAGCAGCAAGCTGCGCGCTTCGGCGGGTATCAGCCTGATGTGGGCTTCGCCCTTCGGTCCACTGCGCTTCGATTACGCATGGCCGATCATGAAGGAAGACACGGACAAGGTGCAGAACTTCAATTTCGGCATTTCGAGCAAGTTCTGATAGATTTGCCTTCTCCCGGGGCTTGTCCGTCTCGGGAGAGAAAGTGCTTTGATGGCAGATCCAAATTTTTTCACGCCGTCGCGTCAATTGACAATCGGCGACATCGCCGAGTTTACCGGTGCAAAGCTCCGCGATGCGGAGCTTGCGTCGCGTATGGTCGGGCGTCTGGCCTCGCTTGCGGATTCCGATCCGGATGCCCTGGTTTTCCTGGCGGGCAAGAAAAACGCGGGCAATCTTGCCAATCTGAAGGCGGCGGGCGTTCTCTGCACCGAAGATCTGCAAGGCAGCATCCCTCCGGGCATCGCGGTACTCCTGACCCGCAATCCTCACCGAGACTTTTCTGCAGTTGGCAGAATGCTGTTTCCGGCCTCGGCGCATCCGGTGCCTTGGCTGGGTGAGTCTGGCATATCCAAGAGCGCCAGTATCCATCCAACGGCCGAGATCGAATCGGGCGCCACCATCGAGGCGGGAGCGGTTATCGGCAAAGGTGTCGCCATCGGCGCCGGTACCGTCATTTCGGCGACAGCCGTCGTCGGCGCATTTTGCCAGATTGGACGCGATAGTTTCGTAGCTCCGGGTGTTTCCATCCAGTATGCCTTTATCGGCAACCGTGTTTACCTGCATCCAGGCGTGCGTATCGGCCAGGACGGCTTCGGCTTTGTTCCGGGCGCGCGCGGCATAGAGAAGGTGCCACAGCTTGGCCGCGTCATCATCCAGGACGATGTCGAGATCGGGGCCAACACCGCCGTTGATCGCGGCGCCCTGGCGGATACGATCATAGGCGAGGGCACCAAGATCGATAATCTCGTGCAGATCGGCCATAATGTTCGCATAGGGCGGCATTGCCTGATTGCCGCTCAATGCGGCATTTCCGGAAGCGTCACGATCGGCGACATGACCATGCTCGGCGGCGGGGTCGGGCTGGCGGATCATCTGACAATCGGTTCAAACGTTCAAATCGCGGCGGCAAGTGGCGTGATGAACGACATTCCGGACGGCGAAAAATGGGGCGGCCTGCCTGCACGTCCGTTCAAGCAGTGGTTCCGGGAAGTCGCAGCGCTTCGCAGCATAGGACAGCCAAAAAGGGAGAAGTCTTCGGATGAGTGAGACAGGGCGGGTCAATCTGAACGCGGCCGACATTCAGCGCCTGCTGGCGACCTTGCCACATCGCTATCCGTTCCTGTTGATCGATCGCATCATCGATATCGATGGCGACCAGTCGGCGACAGGCGTCAAAAACGTCACGATCAACGAGCCGCATTTTGCCGGGCATTTTCCCGATAATCCCATCATGCCTGGCGTTTTGATAATCGAAGCAATGGCCCAGACAGCGGGAGCGATTTCGCTTATGCATCGCGGCGCCGACAAACCGGGCATCGTCTATTTCCTGACCATCGACAACGCCAAATTCCGCAAGCCTGTCGTGCCGGGCGATCGCCTGCTGCTCCATGTCAAGAAACTCAGGCAGCGTTCCAACATATCGAGATTCGAATGCGTTGCGGAGGTCGACGGCGTTCGGGTGGCCGAAGCCGAAGTAGCTGCTATGATCGGCATGGCCGAAGACAGCAAAGCGTGAGCCCATCATGAGCGAGACTTTTATCCACCCGACCGCTTTGGTCGAAAAAGGTGCGGAACTCGGCACGGGCGTATCCGTCGGCCCGTTCTGCCATGTCGAGGCCGGCGCCGTTATCGGCGACGATGTCACGCTGATGAGCCATGTCGTGATCACGGATGCTACCACGCTCGGTACAGGATCGAAGGTTTATCCTCATGCGATCCTCGGCTGCGACCCGCAGAATGGCAAGCACAAGGGCGGCCCGACGACGCTGACGGTCGGGCGCAATTGCACCATCCGCGAGGGCGTCACGATGCACCGGGGATCGGATTCGAGCCGCGGCCACACCTCAGTCGGCGACAACTGCACCTTTCTCGCCTACGCGCATGTCGCCCATGACAGCGATGTCGGCAACTACGTGACGTTCTCTAACAATGTGATGATCGGCGGACACTGCTTCATCGGCGACCATGTCATCATCGGTGGCGGCGCCGGCGTGCACCAGTTCTGCCGCGTCGGCCATCATGCTTTTGTCGGGGGCCTTGCGGCACTCGTTCACGATCTCATCCCTTACGGAATGGCAATCGGCGTTCAGGCCCATCTGGGTGGGCTTAATATCGTCGGCATGAAGCGTTCCGGCATGACGCGGCCGGAGATCCACAATGTTCGCCGCGCGTCCCGCATGCTGTTCGACCGCACCAAGCCGGTCAGGGAGCGTGCCGACGACGTTTTGCAGGCGATGCCCGATTCGCCTGCGGTCGCCGATCTGATTTCCTTCATCACCGTCGATACCAAGCGGGCCTATTGTACGCCGCTGATCGACACCGCCGATCATGGCGGGCGTGACGACGAGAGCTGAGGCATGCCCGTGGCGCCCGGTATCGACGCCGCAGGCCGAACGGCCATCATCGCGGGAAGCGGCCTCCTGCCGCTAAAGGTGGCCGAAAGCCTGGAAGCCCAGGGTCGCCCGCCTTTCATCGTTGGTATAAAGGACGAGGCCGATCCCACGCTCTACCGCTACGACCACGCGGAGATTTCGCTTGTGGAATTTCGCAAGCTGATCGGCTCGATGAAGGCCGCCGGGGCGCGTAATGTCATATTGGCGGGTGGCGTGCGCGGCCGTCCGCATTTTGCCGATCTGCGGCTCGATGGCCCGACGCTTGCCGCCATACCGCGGATGATCGGGGCGCTCGGTCGGGGTGACGATGCGCTGTTGCGCGCCTTCATCGGCCTTGTCGAATCCTATGGCTTTAGGGTTGTGGGTGCGCATGAGATCGTGCCCGATCTGCTTGCTCCTCCCGCTGCCTGCCTGACAGAGAAAAAGCCCGGGACGGAAGACCAGCGCAATATCGCCATCGCGCGAGAGGCGGCCCGCCTGATCGGCGTCCTTGATGTCGGACAGGGCACCGTCGCGGTCGGTGGCCGGATCGTGGCGCTGGAAGGCGCCGAGGGTACCGACGCCATGCTGGAGCGTATCGTACATCTCCGCGCAGCCCGGCGGATACCACGCAGGGGCGGTGTCCTGGTCAAATGCGCCAAGCCGACGCAGGACGAGCGCGCCGACCTGCCGGGCATTGGTTTGTCGACAATCGAGAATGCTGCACGCGCCGGACTTTCCGGCATTGCGGTCGAGGCCGGCAAGACATTCATTCTCGGCTTCGGAGAAACCGTAGCGGCGGCCAATGAGAACGGCATTTTCATAGAGACGTTCAGTTCGAAACGAGATTAAGCTACTGCATATTTGATCTTTGGTATGAGAGATGCAGTAGCTCAGGTATTAGAGCATCCCTTGCGCGCGCAAAGGATGGACGCTCAGGAGGAAAGCTGATGGCGCGAAAATTGCCGCTGAAGATCGCGATCATCGCCGGGGAGGAGTCGGGGGATCTGCTTGGCGCCGATCTGATCGATGCGCTGCGCGGCCAAACGGATCGCCTGGTCAATCTCGTAGGCGTCGGCGGCAGCCACCTGCAGCAACGTGGCCTGAAAAGCCTGTTCAATCCGGACGAGATTGCGCTCATGGGGCTTGGCGCGGTCCTGAAAAACCTGCCCAAACTGGTCTGGCGCATCGCGCAGACGGCGAGGGCCGTGGTTGCGGCGAAGCCAGATTGCCTCATCATCATTGACAGTCCGGATTTCACCCATCGCGTCGCGAAGAAGGTCCGGGCCGCCGATCCAACCATACCGATTGTGAAATATATCGCGCCGACCGTCTGGGCGTGGCGTCCGCAGCGCGCCAGGACCATGCGCGCTTATGTCGATCATGTGCTGACGATCCTGCCGTTTGAGGTGGACGTGCTGAAGCGGCTGAATGGGCCGGCGGCGACCTATGCCGGCCATCGCCTTGCAAGCTACAAGCCGATCCTGGATGTCAGGGCGGCCCGGATGAACCGGGAGAAGACGCGGGCGGAAGGCGAGGAGCGGACGCTGCTCGTGCTGCCGGGGTCGCGGCGCTCGGAAATCAAGACGCTGATGGAGCCCTTCGGCAAGGCCGTGGCCGAGCTGGCGGGACGGGTGGAGACGCTGCATGTCATCCTCCCGACGCTTCCGGCAATCGAACCAATGGTGCGCACGCTTTCCGCCGACTGGCCGGTGAAGCCGCTTGTTGTCACGGGCGAGGAAGAGAAATGGAAGGCATTTGCGCAAGCGGATGCCGCACTTGCGGCTTCTGGCACCGTATCGCTCGAATTGGCGCTGGCGCATGTTCCGACCGTTCTTGCCTATAAGATCGACTGGTTCGCCAGGCAGTTTCTGGCGCCGCGCATCACGGCCTGGAGCGCAGCGCTGCCCAATGTCATCGCCGATCAGGCGATTCTCCCCGAGCATTTCAACGAATTCGTCCGGCCCGGGCTGCTGGCGCGCGAACTCGACGGGCTGATGCGGCCTGGACCGGCTCGCGAAGCGCAGATTTCCAGCTTCCAGCATATCGCTGAACTCATGATGACAGAAAGGCCGGCGGGTGAAATCGCGGCCAAGACCGTGCTCGATTTGATCGGAACCGCAAAATCTCGATGAAATGGGGTATCTGCCCTTCATGAAAAAAGGCGCCCAAGGCGCCTTTTTTATCATTCTAATTTTTTCGCTTATTTCCGCTTCGCCAGCGGCACGAAATCGCGTGGCGGCTCGCCGGTATAGAGCTGGCGCGGACGGCCGATCTTCTGCTGCGGATCCTCGATCATTTCCTTCCATTGGGCGATCCAGCCGACGGTGCGCGCGACGGCGAACAGAACCGTGAACATTTCGGTCGGGAAGCCCAGCGCCTTCAGCGTGATGCCGGAATAGAAGTCGATGTTTGGATAGAGCTTCTTTTCGATGAAATATTCGTCGGTAAGGGCGATCCTCTCAAGCTCCATCGCTACGTCGAGAAGCGGATCATCCTTGATGCCGAGTTCGCCGAGAACCTCATGCGTCGTCTTCTGCATGATCTTGGCGCGCGGGTCGTAATTCTTGTAGACGCGGTGGCCAAAGCCCATGAGGCGGAACGGATCGTTCTTGTCCTTCGCCTTGGCGATATATTCGGGAATACGGTCAACCGTGCCGATTTCGGCCAGCATGTTGAGCGCGGCCTCGTTGGCGCCGCCGTGGGCGGGGCCCCAGAGGCAGGCAACGCCGGCCGCGATGCAGGCGAAGGGATTGGCGCCGGACGAGCCGGCGAGGCGCACAGTCGATGTGGAGGCGTTCTGCTCGTGATCGGCGTGCAGGATGAAGATGCGGTCCATGGCGCGGGCCAGAACCGGATTGACCTTGTATTCCTCGCAGGGCACGGCGAAGCACATGCGCAGGAAGTTGGATGCCAGGTCGAGATCGTTCTTTGGATAAACGAAGGGCTGCCCAATATGATATTTATAGGCCATCGCAGCCAGCGTCGGCATCTTGGCGATCAGCCGAATCGAGGCGACCATGCGCTGATGTGGATCGGTGATGTCGGTCGAGTCATGATAGAAGGCTGACATGGCGCCGACGCAGCCGACCATGACGGCCATGGGATGCGCATCACGGCGGAATCCGGTGAAGAAGCGCGTCATCTGCTCGTGCACCATCGTGTGGTGCGTGATGCGATAATCGAAATCCGCCTTCTGCGCCTTGGTTGGCAATTCGCCGTAGAGCAGGAGATAGCAGGTTTCCAGGAAATCGCCATGTTCGGCAAGCTGGTCGATGGGATAGCCGCGATAAAGCAGCATGCCCTCGTCGCCGTCGATATAGGTGATCTTCGATTCACACGCGGCCGTCGAGGTGAAGCCGGGATCGTAGGTGAAGGCATGGGCATTCTTGTAGAGCGGGCCAATGTCGACGACGTCTGGTCCAACAGTGCCCTTGCGGACAGGCAGTTCAAAGCTATTGCCGCCAAGGGTGAAATTAGCTGTAGTATTAGACATAATCGTTCCTTTCAAATCCTCCGTCACCGTCATGGATCGCGGTGAGAGCGAAATAGCCCTGATTTCGTGCTAAACCATCCCCGAGATTTCGCACGTCAAACTATCCCAAACCTCCAATGTTGCAATGCGGAATTTCACCTGCAGGACCAGCTTTTGTAACGACAGCGTGATGTCCGGCAGGCGATCGTCCGTTTAATCGATATGATCCCTAATTCTTGCCAGGGATTCCTCCCTGCCGAGAACGGCGAGTACATCGAACACGCCAGGAGAGGTTGCGCGTCCGGTCAGGGCAGCACGCAAAGGCTGCGCGACCTTGCCGAGCTTCAGTCCCGTCGATTCCGCGTGGACACGTATCGCGGCGTCGAGGCTTTCAGCCGTCCATTCGCTTGCCTGCTCCAGCGCGGGCAGGGCGCCTTTGAGAATGGCCCGCCCCTCTTCGCCGAGCAGGGAAGTCGCCTTCTCGTCGAGGGCCAGCGGACGCAGGGCGAAGATGAACTTTGCGCCATCGGCTAGTTCCACAAGCGTCTTCGCGCGTTCCTTCAGGCCGGGCATGGCGGCGAGAAGCTGGCCGCGACGCTTTTCATCGAGGATAGCAAGCAGGTCAGGCCCCCCCTCGATTTCAGGCAGCACGGCTATCAACGCATTGAAAAGCGCCTCGTCATTGCTGGAGCGCATATAGTGGCCGTTGATCGCCTCCAATTTCTGGAAGTCGAAACGCGCCGCGCCCTTGTTGATGCCCTTGACGTCGAACCATTCGATCATCTGTTCGATCGACATGATCTCGTCATCGCCATGGCTCCAGCCGAGGCGGACAAGATAATTGCACAATGCGGCGGGCAGATAGCCCATGGCGCGATAGGCCTCGACACCGAGTGCACCATGGCGCTTGGAAAGCTTTGCGCCGTCCGCCCCATGGATGAGAGGAATATGCGACATGGACGGCACCGGCCAGCCCATGGCGTCATAGATGACGGTCTGGCGCGCGGCATTGGTCAGGTGATCGTCGCCGCGGATGATATGCGTCACGCCCATATCGTGATCGTCGACCACGACGGCATGCATATAGGTCGGGTTGCCATCCGAGCGCAGGATGATGAAATCATCGAGATCCTTGTTCGGGAAACGAACCTCGCCCTGCACCTCGTCACGCACGACCGTCTCGCCGGTTTGCGGCGCCTTGATGCGGATAACAGGTTTTACACCCGCAGGCGCCCCGGCGGGATCGCGGTCGCGCCAGCGCCCGTCATAGCGCGGAGGGCGGCTCTCGGCGCGGGCCTTCTCGCGCATTTCGTCGAGTTCCTGCGGCGAGGCATAGCAATAATAGGCCTTGCCCTTCGCAACGAGTTCTTCCGCGACTTCCCGATGGCGTCCAGCGCGCTCATATTGCGAGATGGCATCGCCGTCCCAGTCGAGGCCAAGCCAGCGCAATCCGTCCAGAATGGCATCGACCGCGGCTTGCGACGAGCGCTCCCGGTCGGTGTCTTCGATGCGCAACAGCATCTTGCCGCCGGTATGCTTGGCGTAGAGCCAGTTGAACAACGCCGTGCGTGCGCCACCGATATGCAGAAAGCCGGTGGGCGAGGGCGCAAAGCGGGTAATCACGGGTGAAGACATGACAACTCCGGTGAGTGCGGGGCCAGATCGAAAGCCCCACTCGATTTCGGTTGGCGTTCATGTAGCATAGGTGGCTGAGGGTGCAAGTGTCTGGCGGGATTGGTAACGGTTCCGGGCGCGCGAGGGGGCAGATGAGGGGCGTGCACGACACGGGCGAGGTCGATGAACGGGCGCTTTTGCGGCCGGGCTTTGCCGTGCCGCCTGTGGAAGCTCTGCCTCAGCGTATGCCTGTTCCGCATCCGCCGGAGCATCGCGGTTCCACACTTCCAACGCGCGACCTTATCGTCGCGCGCTTCCGGTCGTTGGGCCGCTCTTTTGCGGTCTTGCTCGCGGAAGAGCAGGAGCATGGCACGCATTTCCTTTTCCTGCCGGTCTTTGCCGCCATAGGCGCGATTTCCTATTTCTCGCTCGCACAAGAGCCGCGATGGATGCCGCTTATCTCAGGCATGTCCGTGCTCGTCACTGTCCGCATTCTTGCACGCCAGCGCCAGATCGCAGCCATGGCGCTCACATTCGCCATCGCCGCTCTGGCAGGCATGCTGACGGCAAAGACGGAAACAATGCTGCGCGCCACGCCGATGCTCGGCGGCGATATCACCACGCGCGTAACCGGACGCATCGTCGCCATGGAGCAGAATGCCGGCAATGGGTGGCGCGTCACGCTGGATGTGCTTTCAACCGCGCGACCGACACTTCGCCATGCGCCCGATCGCATCAGGCTTTCCGCCCGCGATCTTCCCGCCTCGGCCGATATCGGTTCGGGGCTTTCCGGTCTCGCGCGCTTGCGCGCCCAGTCCGGTCCTGTGCGTCCGGGAAACTATGACTTTGCTTTTCATGGCTATTTCAACGGCATCGGTGCGAATGGCTTTTTTCTGGGAACGCCGAAAGCTATCGACGTTCCCCAGCCGGATGGCGCCGGCGCCCGGATGCTTCTGTGGATCGCCGCACTGCGCCAAGGGATAACCGAAAGCATTGCTTCCAGCCTTGCAGGTGAGGAGGGGGCCATCGCAGCGGCGCTGATCACCGGACAGCGGGAGGGGATCAGCGAGGCGACCAACGAAGCACTGCGCATGAGCGGCCTTGCGCATATTCTCTCCATATCCGGTCTCCACATGGCGCTCGCCGGCGGGATCGTCATGCTCGTGCTGCGTGCGCTGATAGCGCTTTTTCCGGGCTTTGCGATGCGCCACCCCGTGAAGAAATATGCGGCAGGCGCGGCGCTGCTGGCCTCGGCCTTCTATCTCCTGCTCTCCGGTTCAGGCGTCGCAGCACAGCGGAGCTTCATCATGCTGGCGGTAATGCTGATCGCCATCCTGATGGACCGGTCCGCTATCACCATGCGCAATCTCGCGCTGGCGGCGCTGATTGCCATCATCCTGGTTCCCCATGAAATCGTCGGCCCCAGTTTCCAGATGTCGTTCTCCGCAACGGCGGCGCTGATCGCGGCGTTCGCCTGGTGGACCGAAAGAAAACGGAACCGCGCGAAAGAGGCGCCGATCTCGTCATTCGGCGCAAATGGTTTTGTCGGCAAAATCGTCATGTCAGTGGGGGCAACGGCGGCCACATCGGTGATCGCCGGAACTGCGAGCGGCATTTTTGCGCTCTATCATTTCAACAATACCGCGCCGCTCGGTCTACTCGGCAACGTGCTGGCACTGCCGGTCATATCGGTCTGCGTCATGCCCTTTGCCGTTCTCAGCCTGTTGATGATGCCGTTCGATCTCGAATGGCTTCCCCTGCAGGTGATGGGATCGGGCATCGAGATGGTCAAATGGGTGGCGCGCGAGGTGGCGTCGATCTCGCCCGATGCCAATCCGGGAATCATGCCCATTTCAACCCTGCTGCTGTGGTCATGCGGCCTGGTGCTGGCCATGTTCTTGCGAACGCGCCTGCGCGCCGTTTCGCTCGCCTTCATTGCGGCCGGGCTCGTGTTCTTCATTCGGGAGCGTGGTCCGGATCTGATCATATCCGATGACGGGCGGCTGGTCGCCATGCGGACTGAAGAAGGCGCGCTGGCCGTCAACCGCAAGCAACCGTCACGCTTTACCATCGAAAATTGGCGAAAAGCTTATAATGCAACTGATATCATCAAGCCGCAGGCTGGCTCCGTCATCGCGGGAGGCTTTACCTGCGAGAAAAGTGTCTGCCTTGCCGAGATGCGCAACGGACAGATGCTGGCCTATACGGACGTTCCGGACGGGCGGAAGACCGCCTGCGCTATCGGCGACATGGTCATACTTGCTTTCGCCGGCAAGAACCTGTCATGTGGCTGGAAGGACAGGCACGAGGGAAAAATTGTGATCACCCTGCGCGATCTCGCGATAAAGGGATCGCTGGAGATCAGGCTCGGTGAAATCGGGCAGGTGGCATCGACTGAACCTGTCTCGATGAAGCATGTCTGGCGAGAACCGATTCCCCCTGACAATGCGAGCCCGATTAAAACGAAAACTGCTTTTTCATATGATGCAAACGAGCCGTTTGGCGAGCCATTCGAGCCGCTTTACGTTTCCGTGGAAACAGAAAACGCATCACGCGATGCCGAAAACCACCAAAGCGCTTCAACCGACATGCAGTCCGGGCAGTCCGGGCAACCCGCGATACTGACCTACGCCATCGGCCCGCCACAACGACCATGGAACCAATATCGGCTATTTTCGCGCGCAGCACGCGGCCTTCCAGAGAAAACGTCCGCGAGCCGCACGTTTAAGGCCAAGCAGAAACCGCCCGGGAAATTCACGGGAAAACCGGCGATAATCCCTTCCGCCAATCAATAGCGGCGAATGAGACCGACCAGCTTGCCCTGCACCTGAACCCGATCCGGCCCGAAGATACGCGTCTCATAGGCTGGATTTGCCGCCTCAAGTGCGATCGAGGCGCCCTTGCGGCGAAAGCGCTTCAGTGTCGCTTCCTCATCATCGACGAGCGCCACAATGATCTCGCCGGGGCTGGCCGTATCGCTGCGCCTGATGACGACCGTATCGCCATCGAATATGCCTGCCTCGATCATCGAATCGCCCTTCACCTCCAGCGCGTAGTGATCGCCCGGCCCGATCATCTCGGGTGGCAAGCTGATGGAGTGGGTCTGATTCTGGATGGCGGAGATCGGAACGCCGGCTGCGATCCGCCCCATCACAGGGACACTGATCGTGGCCATGGCATCATCATTGGCGACGCGATCATTGACAATACGGGGACGCGGCGAACTGGCCGCCATATTACGTCCAAGACTGCCTTCGATGACGCTCGGCGCAAACTTCTTCTGCGCATTGAGCCCCGGTGCGATTGAATCAGGCAGGCGTAGGACTTCAAGAGCGCGCGCCCGGTTGGGCAGACGGCGGATGAAACCGCGTTCCTCCAGCGCCGTGATCAACCGATGGATGCCCGATTTCGACGCGAGATCAAGCGCTTGCTTCATCTCATCGAAAGAAGGAGGGATTCCGGTCTCCTTCAACCGTTCGTGGATGAAAAGCAGTAGCTCATGTTGCTTGCGCGTCAGCATGGCAGGTTCCTCTAAGGGAATCGGAGCAAAAACAAAACCAGAACGAAACACTATCTGTTCCAGTCTTGTTCTGCAACTGTTTTAAAATCGTTAACAGCGCCAGCGATGAAAACGCTATTTGAACCCGGAGCCGGGAAAGCCATACATCAGATCGCGTTGGCGCATCTGTCCTCGATATAGGCGGCGCGCAGGCGCTGCGTGACCGGGCCGGGCTTGCCGGCGCCGACGGGCTGCCCATCGATGCGCGTCACAGGCATGACGAAACTCGTTGCGGAGGTGATGAAGGCTTCCGCCGCGTCCTTCGCCTCCTGCGGCGTGAAGGCCCGCTCCTCGGTCGGAACGCCCGCAGCGTGGGCGAGGTCCAGGATGGATGCGCGCGTGATGCCATGGAGGATCGCCGTGCTGAGGCTGCGGGTTATAAGCTTGCCTTCTTTTGTCACGATATGCGCGTTGGCCGAGCTTGCCTCTGTGACGAAGCCATCCTCGACCAGCCAGGCATCTTCGGCATTCTGGCGCATGGCTTCCGTTTTTGCCATCGAGGGATAGAGAAGCTGCACGGTTTTTATATCACGTCGGGCCCAGCGCAGGTCAGGCACGGTGATGACGGAAATGCCGGTTTCAAGCTTGGGATTGCTCAAAATGGCCTTTTCCTGCGTAAAAAGCGTGATGGTTGGGGTAGGATTTGCCGGAAATGCGAAATCGCGATCCGCTGGCCCGCGCGATATCTGCATGTAGATGAGACCTTCGCCAAGATTGTTGCGGGCAACGATCTGACGATGGACCTCCAGCAGGCTGTCGGCGTCGATAGGGGAGGTGATGCCCAGTTCGCCCAGCGACCGCTTGAGGCGCGCGGCGTGGCCGGGATAATCGATGAGTTTCCCGCCGATCACGGCGGTGACCTCGTAAATGGCGTCGGCGAAGAGAAAGCCGCGGTCGAAGATGGATACCTTGGCTTCGCCTTCTGGAAGCCATTCGCCGTTCAGATAGACAATACGGGACATGTTCAAAATCCTTCATAGCCGCTGGAGTTCAGCGTAGCATGAACACTTCGCACGATTCTCCCGCACGCGCTGCTTCAGCATGCGGTTCGCGAATGATCAAGCCGTTTGCACGGGCGAGCGCGCTCAGCATGGATGAATCCTGTAGGGGCAGGGGCGTGGCGACCGGGTCGCCGTTCTCGTTTTGGATGATTTCCGCGCGGATATGATCGCGCCTGAGATCGTTGGCCGGCATGTCTGCGCCGAGGTGCACCCTGCGCATGTCAGGTCTGTAGGGCCTGCCCGCCAGTGCGGAGACGAGCGGAGCCAGGAAGAGATAGCTGCATACAAGGCTCGACACCGGATTGCCCGGCAGACCGAGAACGCGCAGGCTCGTATCATGCAGCCCTTGCAACTTGCCCGACATCAGAGGTTTGCCCGGGCGCATGGCAATTTTCCAGAAATCGAGCTCCATCCCGCGTCGGGTAAGCGCCTCATGGACAAGGTCATGGTCGCCAACCGAAGCCCCACCTGATGTGACGAGTATGTCCGCACCTCTCTCGATGGCCGTGCCGATAGCGATATCGAGATCCTGTACATGATCACCTACAATGCCAAGATCAAGCGCTTCGCCGCCATGGATACGGATAATCTCCGCGATACCAAGAGAGTTGGAGGAAATGATCTGATCGGGCCCTGGCGCTTCACCCGGCGCAACAAGCTCATCGCCGGTTGTGATGATCGCGACCCTGGGCTGGCGCCACACCCGGATTTCGGCATTGTTCGCGGCAGCAGCCAGGGAAAGGGCTGCAGGATCGAGAATGCGGCCCGGCTGGAGCAGGATATCGCCCTTTGTGAAATCGAGCCCGGCGCGGCGGATATTCCGGCCCTCGGCTACCGATTGCAGGACAGAGACGGTGTCGTCGGCAAGTCGTTCGGTGTTCTCCTGGATAAGAACCGTGTCGGCACCTTGTGGAACGGGCGCGCCGGTGAAAATGCGCACGGCTTCTCCGGCGGCGACAGCGCCGGAATAGCGGTGTCCGGCAGCCGATTCGCCGATCACCTTCAATTGCGCGGGAATCACTGCGACATCGGCGGCGCGGATCGCATAGCCATCCATCGCGGAGGCATTGAAAGGCGGCTGGGTATGATGCGCTTCGACCGGGCTGGAAAGCACGCGCCCGCCAGCTTGAGCGACAGGCAGGCATTCCCAGCCCAAGGGGGCGGCACCGGCCAGAAGCCGCGCAAGCGCTTCGTCTACGGACAAAAGCGCCATCTCAGGAAGGCTTTCCCTGCAAGGGCGCGGTCCAGTCTCCGGACTTGCCGCCGCTCTTGGAAAGAAGCCTTATATTGCCGATCACCATCCCTTTGTCGGCGGCCTTCGCCATGTCGTAGATGGTGAGGCAGGCAACCGAAACTGCGGTCAATGCCTCCATCTCGACGCCGGTCTTGCCAGTCAGCTTAACTGTGGCCTGTACGCGCAGACCGGGCAATGTCTCATCGGCATTGATCTCAACTGCTACATTCGTCAGCATCAGCGGGTGGCAGAGCGGTATCAGTTCGGCCGTTTTCTTTGCCGCCATGATGCCTGCGATCCGCGCTGCGCCGATCACATCACCCTTGGCGGAGTTGCCTTCCAGGATGCGTTCCAGCGTTTCAGGAAGCATGGTCACGAAGCCCTCGGCCACCGCGACCCGCCCCGTCTCACCCTTCGCCCCGACATCCACCATGTGGGCTGCGCCCGTTTCATCGAGATGCGTGAGCTTGCCGGCCATGACGTTCAGCCCGCCGCGCGGCGGGTTTGTGCGTCGCCGTGAAGAAGCGCGAGGGTGGCGGCGGTGACATCATCCTGTCGCATCAAGCTTTCGCCGATCAGGAAGGTGCCGATGCCTGATTTTTGCAACCGCAGGCAATCCGCATGGGTGAAGATGCCGCTCTCGCCGACGAGAAGCCGGTCGTCTGGCGCCATCGAAGCAAGCCGTTCGCAAACGGCGAGATCGACGTCGAAGGTTCGCAGATTGCGGTTGTTGATGCCGAGCAGGCGCGACGACAGTTTCAGCGCGCGTTCCATCTCCTCCTCGTCATGGACTTCGACGAGGACATCCATATCGAGCGAAAAGGCAGTCTCCTCCAGCTCATGGGCGAGATCGTCGCTGACGCTCGCCATGATGATCAGGATGCAGTCAGCGCCCCAGCTACGGGCCTCATGAACCTGATAGGTGTCGAAAAGAAAATCCTTGCGCAGCGCGGGAAGCGAACATGCCTCTCGGGCGGCGGCGAGGAATTCCGGCGCGCCCTGGAACGATGGCGTGTCGGTCAGTACGGAGAGGCAGGCGGCTCCGCCTGCTTCATAGGCCTTGGCAAGCGCCGGCGGATCGAAATCCGGCCGAATCAGTCCCTTCGACGGGCTGGCCTTCTTGATTTCGGCGATCAGCGCGAATTCACTCTCGGCACGCTTGCGCTGCAGGGCATCGAGAAAACCGCGCGGCGGTGGCTGGTCTGCCGCCTTGGCCTTAACCTCGGCAAGCGGCAGCCGTGCCTTGGCGGCGGCAATTTCTTCGCGCTTGTAGGCTTCGATCTTCTTCAGAATATCAGCCATGGTCAGTTTTCTTCGCGATTGGAAACGGCGATGAGCTTCTTCAATACCGCATGTGCGGCCCCGCTGTCGATCGAATGAGCGGCCAGTTCTATTCCCTCATCGAGACTTTCCGCCTTGCCGGCAATGACGAGCGCTGCGCCTGAATTAAGCACCGTGATGTCGCGAAACGCGCCGCTGATGCCTTCAAGCACGCCGCGCAACGCTTCGGCATTATAGGCGGCGTCGCCCCCCTTGAGCTCGGCCGGATCGACGCGCCGCAACCCGACGCTTTCCGGCGTAACTTCGAAGCTGCGTATGTCGCCGTTTTCCAGGGCGGTGACATGGGTCGTGCCCGCTGTAGTCATCTCGTCGAGACCGTCGCCATGCACAACCCAGACCGTTTCCGATCCGAGCTCCTTCAGCACATGTGCGATCGGCTCCACCCACTGGCGGGCGAAGACACCGACGAGCTGGCGCTTGACGCCGGCAGGATTGGAGAGGGGACCGAGCAGGTTGAATATGGTGCGCGTGCCGAGCTCGACGCGGCTGGGGCCGACATGGCGCATCGCCGAATGGTGTGACGGCGCGAACATGAAGCCGAGGCCCGTCTCACGGATGCATTGCGATATCTGTTCTGGCCCGACCTCGATATTGATGCCGAGAGCGGCAAGCGTGTCGGCTGCGCCGGATTTTGACGACAGTGCCCGGTTGCCGTGCTTGGCGACCGGAACGCCCGCACCCGCCACCACGAAGGCGGAGCAGGTAGAGACATTGTACGAGCCTGACTGGTCGCCGCCTGTGCCGACGATATCGATGGCATCTTCCGGCGCGGAAACCGGCAGCATCTTGGCCCGCATGGAGGCCACGGCGCCGGCAATCTCGTCCACCGTCTCGCCGCGCACACGAAGCGCCATCAGGAAGCCGCCGATCTGGGACGGTGTCGCTTCGCCCGACATCATGATGCCGAAGGCTTCTTCCGCCTCCGCCCGCGAAAGCGGAGCGCCGGAGGCGGCCTTGCCTATATGTGTCTTCAAGTCAGCCATGAGTGTTTCTCAAAAGGCCAGCGCCCGATCGATGGCGGCCTGATTGACGGTGACGGGGAATTCGGTCTGCAACTGCGCGACAAGCTGATCCAGAAGATCGTCGGAAAGCCGCGACTTGAAGGCCTCGCGCTGGTCCTCCGGGATCGACTCGGGTCCGGTTCCAGCCGGCTCGACCGATTCGGTCACCTTGAAAAGTATCTGCGCTTCATCGGCAGCGGCGGGCGCGATACCCGTGAGGCCGTCCGGACCGCCGAAGACCTGCGTAACGGCCTGCGGCGACAGTTCCGCATCGTTGCCGAGGCGGGTGATGCCGCGCTTGGTCTCCTTCTGGAGATTGAGTTCCGTGGCAAGCGCATCAAGCGTCGTGCCGCTGTCGAGGCGCTTCTTCAGTTCATCGGCCTTGGCGGTGAGCCGCTTCGTTGCTTCCTCCGACTTCCACTGCGCCAGCACCTTGTCCTTGACTTCGTCAAGCGTACGGTCGCGGGCAGGCGTCACGCTATCCACATGATACCAGATATAGCCGTTGGATCCGACGGGAAGCGGGTCATTATCAATGCCTGCATCCGTCTGGAAGGCGGCCGGCAGGAGCCGCGCCTTTTCCGGGACATTGGCGACGGGCGATCCATCGGGGCCGTTTCCGCTCGCGTCCACCGCATCAATGGTGACAGCTTTCAGTTTCAGCTTCGCCGCCGCTTCGGCCATCGTCGCGCCGGAAGAACGATCATCCTCATAACCGTCATGGACGGCGGGAACCTCGTTTGCCGCCTGCGAGACGGCAAGGGTCTTGCGGATCTCTCCTTCGACTTCGGCAAGCGGCTTGACCGTCTGTGGTGTAATGGCGGAGACGCGCAAGATGACCGGGCCAAAGGCACCGTTCACCACGTCACTCACGCCATCCCTAGGCAAGGCAAAGGCCGCATCGGCGATCGACTGATCGGGAAGGCTGCTCTTCTGGAAGGTGCCGAGATTGACGTCCTGCGGCGTCTTGCCCTCTGCCTTGACGATATCGTCGAAAGATGTTCCGGCGAGGATTTTCTCGTGCGCGGCTTTCGCGGCGTCGGCATTGGCGAAGCTCAACTGATCGACGGTCCGGGTTTCAGCCGTCGTGTAGCGCGCGATGTTCTTCTCGTAATAGTCCTTGATCTCGTCAGGGGTAATTGAGGAGAAATCGGCAATATCTTCGGGCTCGAGCTTAACATAGGTGATCTTGCGGTATTCCGGCGCCCGGTATTCAGCGACATGGGCGTCGAAATAGGTCTTCAGTTCGCTGTCGGACGGGTTGGCGATCTCGCCGACGCTAGAAAGCGGAAGGGTGATGTAATCGATAGTCCGGCTTTCGCCCTGATAGAGCGCCGCCGCCTTGAGAAGCGTGTCCGGCACCTTTATGCCGTCCGCTACGGCCTCGACGATCTGCTGACGGCGAGCGATCTGCGCGCGGCTTTGCAGATAATCGTCCGGACGCATGCCAGCCTGACGCAGGACGTCGAAGAACCGGTTCCTGTCGAAACGGCCGCTTGCATCATGGAAAGCGGGATCTTCACCGGTGAGTTGCGCAAGCCGCGTCTCGGATAGGCCGAGATCCATCCGCCGTGCTTCCTCGTCGAGAACGACCCCGGCAACGAGTTGCGACAGGACCTGATTATTGATGCCGAGCGCCTGCGCCTGTTCGCGGGTGATACGCTGGTTGAATCTCTGCGACAGGAGCTGCAACTGCCGGTCATAGGCGAGACGGAATTCCGTTGCCGATACCTTGGAGCTACCGGCGGACAGGACGGTGTTGCCACCGGCATCGCCCCTGAATGCGTCAGCTATACCCCAGGCGGCGAAACTCAGCACCAGAACGCCGAGGAGGAGTTTGGCAACCCATGAACGGGCGGCATCACGCAAACTGTCGAGCATAGGAATACCGTTGTTGTGTAAGGTTTCTCTTGTTCTAGAGGGGGATAGCCTCAAGCAGGGGCCGTATGCAAGGATTCATTGATGTCACGACGTTTGCTTTGCAATCCGGATTTGCTAGTCAGGGATGATTTTGCCAGTCGCTGTCACGGAATAAAGAGGAGCAGAACATGACCCCAGCCATCCGCCCACTGGTCGCAGGCAACTGGAAAATGCATGGGATGGGGCAGTCTCTCGCCGAATTGCGGGCAATTGCAACCGGCTTGAGTTCCGACCTCGCGCAAAGACTGGACGCCGTGATCTGTGTTCCTGCGACTTTGCTGTCGCGCGCCACGGACGCGCTGGTTTCCGAAGCCGTCAGCCTTGGCGGTCAGGATTGCCATGTGAAGGAATCAGGCGCCCACACCGGCGATATTTCCGCCGCCATGTTGAAGGAGGCCGGCGCGAGCCATGTGATCGTCGGCCATTCCGAACGGCGCACCGATCACCATGAAACAGACGCACTTGTCAGGGCAAAGACGGAAGCGGCCTGGAACGCCGGCCTCGTGGCTATCGTCTGCGTCGGCGAAACGGCGGCGGAACGCCAGGAAGGGCGCACGCTTGACGTGATCGGCCGACAATTGCGCGGTTCTCTGCCCGACAACGTACGGAGCGACACGACCGTCATCGCCTATGAACCCGTTTGGGCAATCGGCACCGGCCAGACACCGACGGCCGAGGATGTCGAGAAGGTCCACGCCTTCATGCGCGGCGAACTAATCGCGCGCTACGGCTCGGAAGGTGCAAGGCTGCGCTTGCTCTATGGCGGCTCGGTGAAGCCGGCGAATGCGGTCGAACTTCTCGGCATCTCCAATGTCGACGGGGCGCTCGTGGGCGGCGCAAGCTTGAAAGCGGCTGATTTCCTCGCCATTTGTGAAGCCTACAGGGTCCTTTGAGCATTCGCGCCACGTTCGGCAAGTAGTGACATTTCCGGAAGATAATGGGCGTTACCGCTGGTAAGTGGTTTTCCCTGAGCCCGGTGGACTTTTGAATATCACTTGGATTATCGGCCAATAGAGTGTAAGGAGCCGCGTCCAAAGCCAGAAAGCAGACGAGAATCCATGCAAACCGTCATCATCGCCATTCATCTTCTGATCGTCCTCGCGCTGGTCGGCGTGGTGCTTATTCAGCGCTCCGAAGGCGGTGGCCTCGGCATAGGCGGCGGCTCCGGCTTCATGACGGCGCGCGGCGCGGCAAATGCCCTGACCCGGACGACGGCAATTCTGGCGGCGGCTTTCTTTGCCACTTCGATCATTCTCGGCATCATGGCGCATCGCGGCGAGCGGCCGACCGACATCCTGGACCGCATCCCAGGCGCCACAGGCACTCAGAACCAAGCTCCGGGCGCCGGCGGCGTGCTCAATCAGCTCGGCGGCCCATCGTCGCAGAGCGAACCTGCACAGAATACGCCGACGCAGGAAGCCCCGGCTCAGCCTGCCACCCCGGCAAACCCGGTGCCGAATTCGCAATAACAGCGAGTCCAGCCTTCAGCTCTCAATACAAAAGCCTCCTGCATCATCGGGAGGCTTTTTTGTCGTTGGAGCTCAGGGTTATGCTTCAGTCTTCACGTAAAGTGTTGCAGCAGGGCAATACACGGGGCTGAATCCTTCCTCATCTCAACATTGTGCGTTGAGCGGAAAAACCGTTTGGCGTACTGAAGTCGAAAGGCTGGCGCGTGCGACGTCTCAAGTCCGCACCGGTCTACGAGGAATAATTCTTTCGGGGGCAGACCCATGTTTTCAAGCCGTATTCTTCTCGCCGGTGTCGCGGGATTGTTTTTAACCGTTCCAGTGTCCGCTCAATCTGCCGGGCAAGGTGCTGCTGCGGTAGTTGACGCTGGAGCGAAGGTGCAGAAGGTTTCGCTCGCCACCGAGAGCAAGAAATCGCCTGCAATCAAAAAGCCGCAGGCGCGCCAGAAGAAGAAGGGCGGGGAGCAGGCGAAGGCTCCGTCGGGTCGCAAATACAATATCGATCCGAAATTCATGCCGCAGGAAGTCTCGTTTTCGGGATATAAGCCGGGGACGATCGTCATCGATCCCGCACAGCGCTTCCTCTATCTGGTGGAAACTTCCAGCACGGCACGCCGCTACGGCATTGCCGTCGGCAAGGAAGGGCTGGAGTTCAAGGGAACAGCGAAGATCCAGACCAAGCGCGAATGGCCACGCTGGATTCCGACCAAGGAAATGATCGAGCGCAGCCCGGCGCAGTATGCCAGGTACAAGGATGGCATGGATGGCGGTCCAGGCAATCCGCTTGGCGCCCGCGCGCTCTACCTTTCCCAGGGCAATAAGGATACCTATGTGCGGATCCACGGGACCACGCAGCCCTGGACGATCGGTAGCTCCGCCTCCAATGGCTGCTTCCGGATGGTCAACGAGCATGTCATGGACCTTTACAGCCGCGTCGATGTCGGCACGGAAGTTATCGTCCGCTGATATAAAACAGATCAAATCGGTGAAAAAGCCGGGTTTCAGCCCGGCTTTTTTGCTGCGTTTTGGCACATATCACAAATAGTCAAACCCATTCCGCGGGATCGGCTGGGGGGAAATATCCCCTGAACCGATTTTTTTGTGGCGGAATCATTCAGGAGAGTCTAACGACGTAAGCCCATGGCGCGATATGTATTCATCACTGGCGGCGTGGTTTCCTCACTCGGAAAAGGCATCGCTGCCGCAGCACTTGCGGCTCTCCTGCAGGCACGCGGCTACCGCGTGCGCATCAGGAAGCTCGATCCTTATCTCAACGTCGATCCCGGCACGATGTCGCCTTACCAGCATGGTGAGGTTTTCGTGACGGATGACGGGGCGGAAACCGACCTCGACCTCGGACATTACGAACGGTTCACCGGGCGTCCTGCCAACAAGCAGGACAACATTACCACCGGTCGAATCTACCGCAACATCATCGAGAAGGAACGCCGCGGCGATTATCTCGGTGCGACGGTGCAGGTCATTCCGCACGTCACCGACGAGATCAAGAACTTCATTACCGAAGGCAATGAGGATTTCGATTTCGTGCTTTGCGAGATCGGCGGCACAGTCGGCGATATCGAGGCGATGCCGTTCCTCGAAGCGATTCGCCAATTGGGCAACGATCTGCCGCGCGGCAGCGCGGTCTATATCCACCTGACGCTGATGCCCTATATTCCGGCGGCGGGCGAGCTGAAGACCAAGCCGACGCAGCATTCGGTCAAGGAGTTGCGCTCGATCGGCATCGCGCCGGATATTCTGCTGGTGCGCGCCGATCGGCATATCCCCGAATCGGAACGCCGCAAGCTCTCGCTGTTCTGCAATGTGCGACCGTCTGCGGTCATCCAGGCGCTTGATGTGGCGAGCATCTATGACGTGCCGATCGCCTATCACGCGGAAGGGCTCGATTCCGAAGTGCTCGCGGCCTTCGGCATCGATCCCGCGCCGAAGCCCCGCATGGAGCGCTGGCAGGAGGTTTCCAACCGTATCCACAGCCCCGAGGGCGAGGTGACCATCGCCATCGTCGGCAAATATACCGGCCTGAAGGACGCCTATAAGTCGCTCATCGAGGCGCTGCATCATGGTGGCATCGCGAACCGCGTGAAGGTCAATCTAGACTGGATCGAGTCGGAAGTCTTCGAGCAGGAAGATCCCGCACCCCATCTCGAAAAGGTGCATGGTATCCTGGTCCCGGGCGGCTTCGGCGAGCGCGGCTCCGAGGGCAAGATCCTGGCGGCGAAATTCGCCCGCGAGCGCAAGGTGCCTTATTTCGGTATCTGCTTCGGCATGCAGATGGCCTGCATCGAAGCCGCCCGCAATCTCGCCGGTATCGAGAATGCCTCTTCGACGGAGTTCGGCCCGACAAAGGAGCCGGTCGTCGGCCTGATGACGGAATGGCTGAAGGGCAACATGCTCGAAAAGCGCAATCAGTCCGGCGATCTCGGCGGCACGATGCGGCTCGGCGCCTATGAAGCGCGGCTCAAGGCTGGAACGCGCATTGCCGACATCTACGGTTCTTCCGACATTTTTGAACGTCATCGCCACCGCTACGAGGTCAATATCGACTACAAAGAGCGTCTGGAGGAATGCGGGCTGATCTTTTCGGGCATGTCGCCGGATGGCGTTCTCCCCGAAACCATCGAATATGCGGATCATCCATGGTTTGTGGGCGTTCAATATCATCCGGAGCTGAAATCGCGTCCGTTTGAGCCGCATCCGCTCTTTGCCTCGTTCATTACGGCGGCCGTCGAGCAGAGCCGGCTCGTCTGACGGCAATGTCAGCCTCCCTCCCACCACGCCAAGCCCGTCCGGTCGATCATCTGGTATTGCCGGCGGCCAGCCTGGACGTGGCGCGGGGGCGGCTGCATAGGTTGGGCTTTACCGTTGCGCCGACAGGCGAACACCCTTTCGGGACCGTCAATGTCTGCGCCTATCTCGCCGACGGGACGTTCCTCGAAGCGCTCGCCATCGGCCAGCGCGAGACTTGCGAACAAGCAGCGATCACGGGCAATGTCTTTGTCGCCCGTGATCAGGCATATCGCTTCCGCCAGGGCGATGAGGGCTTTTCCGCCCTCGTCATGGGGACGGAGAACGCCAAGGGCGATCACGCAGCTTTTGTCGAAGCAGGCGTATCGGCCGGCAACATCCTGGATTTCTCGCGGCCCTTCGTGACGCCGGACGGCAAGCACGACAAGGCGGCTTTCCGGCTCGCCTTTGCCGCTGATCTGCGCGCGCCGGATGTCTTCTTCTTCACCTGTGAGCGGGTTAACGTGCCTGCTGTCGACCGCAGCGCTCTCCAGAGGCATGAGAACGGCGCGCTTGCCATTCGCGACGTGATCCTGAGCGAGACCAATCCGACGGATTTTCAGTATCTCATGCAGGAAATCGTCAATGAGCGCGAGGTGAATGCCCATTCCTTCGGTATGGATATTCGTGCCGCCAATGCCAATATAGCGGTTCTGACGCCGGCCGGGCTGGAAGCGTTTCTCGGCGCAAAGGCGCCGCCGCTCGGCGAGCGTGGATTGCGCCTGCAGGGCATCGTCTTTGCCGTGCGCGACCTCGCGTATGTCGAAAGACTCCTTTCCGGCAATGGAGTCGCATTTGAGAAACGCGGCGCACGAATCGTCGTGCAACCCGCTGCCGGGCAGGGCGCAATATTCGCATTCGAGGCTTGAACGTTATGACTTCTCCCAATTCCACGGTTTCCGCCGGCTCGGTTTCGTTTTCGAATTCCGGTCCCCTCTCGCTCATTGCCGGCCCCTGCCAGATGGAAAGCCGGCAGCACGCGTTCGACATGGCTGGCGCGCTGAAGGAACTGACGGGGAAACTCGGCATCGGTCTCGTCTACAAGTCGAGCTTCGACAAGGCCAACCGTACATCGCTCACCGGCACGCGAGGCATGGGACTCGAGAATTCGCTTGAAGTCTTCGCCGATCTGAAAAAGCAGTTTGGCCTGCCGATGCTGACGGATGTTCATACGGAAGAACAATGCGCTATCGTCGGCGAAGTGGTCGATGTGCTGCAGATTCCGGCTTTCCTGTGCCGCCAGACCGATCTTCTGATCGCGGCTGCCAAGACCGGGCGGGTGATCAATATCAAGAAGGGCCAGTTTCTCGCACCCTGGGACATGAAGAACGTCATCGCCAAGGTAACAGAGAGCGGCAATCGGAATGTCCTGACGACGGAGCGCGGGGCCTCCTTTGGCTATAACACGCTCGTCTCCGACATGCGCTCCCTGCCGATCATGGCCGGCTTCGGCGCACCTGTCATTTTCGACGCGACCCATTCGGTGCAGCAGCCGGGCGGGCAGGGCGCTTCGAGCGGCGGTCAACGTGAGTTCGTCGAGACCCTCGCGCGCGCCGCTGTTGCCGTCGGCGTTGCCGGTGTGTTCATCGAAACCCACGAGGCCCCTGATAACGCGCCTTCCGACGGCCCCAACATGGTTCCTCTCGACCAGATGCCGCGCCTTCTCGAGACGCTGCTCGCCTTCGATCACATCGCCAAGGCCAGCGGGCGCTGATCACGCGATATAGCCAAGCTTGTTTTCGAATAGGGAACCTTGCCGGCGTCCGCTCATTGAGTTGAAGCAAATCAACGAAATGAGGAGATCGTGCCATGCCGACAGCGTCCGGTCATACCACAGCCATTCGCGCCAGCCGCGTCATCGGAACCAATGTGTACAACAGGGAAGGCGAGAAAATCGGCGAAATCGAGGATCTTATGCTCGATAAGCTGTCCGACCATATCATGTTCGTCGTGATCGGCTTTGGCGGCGTCTTCAGCATTGGCGAGAAGTTCCACGCGATTCCCTGGTCGGTTCTCGATTATGTTCCTGAGCAGGGCGGCTATGTCGTTCCCTATTCGCGTGAGCAGCTCGAGGCCGCCCCGGTCCAATCCATCAGCGAGCTTTCCGAGGACGATGGCCAGAGAGCCCGCAATCTGTCCTTCGACTATTACAAGGTCCCGAAATATTGGTGATCGACTGATCGGCAGAAAGCTGATGAAAACGGCTCCGGATACGGGGCCGTTTTCGTTTGTGACAGCGATTTCACGCGATAGGGATTTTCCTCGCCCCCTCCTTTCGCTATGGAAGGCGCGACGGCTTTATGCTCGCTCTTTATCCGCTCAGGGAAATGGAAGGAATATCCCCCATGACTGCTATTATCGACATCGTCGGTCGTGAAATTCTCGACAGCCGCGGCAATCCGACCGTGGAAGTCGATGTGAGGCTGGAAGACGGTTCTTTCGGCCGGGCGGCGGTGCCGTCGGGTGCGTCCACGGGGGCGCATGAAGCGGTAGAACTGCGCGATGGCGGGACCCGCTACCTCGGCAAGGGCGTGCAGAAGGCCATCGATGCGGTCAATGGCGAGATATTCGATGCGTTGGGCGGCATGGATGCGGAAAACCAGATCCATATCGACCAGACGATGATCGATCTCGACGGTACGCCGAACAAGAGCCGCCTGGGCGCCAACGCCATTCTCGGCGTCTCGCTTGCCGTTGCCAAGGCCGCGGCGGAAGCTTCCGGCCTGCCGCTCTATCGTTATGTCGGCGGTCCGAACGCACATATCCTTCCTGTGCCGATGATGAATATCATCAATGGCGGCGCCCATGCCGACAATCCGATCGATTTTCAGGAGTTCATGGTCCTTCCCGTCGGCGCGTCTTCGATGGCCGAAGCGGTGCGCTACGGCGCGGAAGTGTTCCACACGCTGAAGAAGCGCCTTAAGGATGCCGGACATAATACCAATGTCGGCGACGAGGGCGGCTTTGCGCCGAACCTCAAGAGCGCGCAGGCCGCACTGGATTTCATCGTCGAGTCGATCGAGAAGGCCGGTTTCAAGCCCGGCGAGGAGATCGCCATCGGGCTCGATTGCGCGGCAACCGAATTCTTCAAGGACGGCAATTACGTCTATGAAGGCGAGAAGAAGACGCGCGATCCGAAGGCCCAGGCGAAATATCTGGCGAAGCTTGCCGGTGATTACCCAATCATATCGATCGAGGACGGCATGTCCGAGGACGATTGGGAAGGCTGGAAATATCTGACCGACCTGATCGGCAACAAGTGCCAGCTCGTGGGCGACGATCTTTTCGTCACCAACTCGGCACGCCTGCGCGACGGCATCAAGATGGGTGTGGCGAATTCAATCCTGGTCAAGGTCAATCAGATCGGTACCCTGACGGAAACGCTGGACGCCGTCGAAACGGCGCACAAGGCGGGCTATACTGCCGTCATGTCACACCGCTCGGGCGAAACCGAGGATTCGACCATCGCGGATCTTGCCGTCGCCACCAATTGCGGACAGATCAAGACAGGCTCTCTCGCCCGCTCCGACCGGCTCGCCAAATACAACCAGCTCATCCGCATCGAGGAAGAGCTCGGGCCCCAGGTACGCTACGCCGGCTATTCGGTATTCAAGCGCATCTGATCCTTACGCAATGCCGCGCGTCTCTTTAGGCGCGCGGCTGCAGTTTCGCTGTCATGGCCTCGGCGAATTGCTCACCATTTTACATCAGGCATTGCGAATGTAAGCATCTGTTAAGCAAAACAATGTTTCTGTGGTTCCCGAAGGTTCGGGAAATCATGTGGACAAAACAGAAGCGCAAATCCATTCGTGGGCGATTTATCGTGCCGGCTCTCGCCGCCGCATTCCTCTCCTATTTCGGCTTCCACGCCTATCATGGCGAATACGGGCTTTATTCCCGGATGAGGCTCGAGGAGCAGGTAAAGATCATGAACGATCAGCTTGCGACACTTACCGGGCAGCGGATTGCGCTGGAACGCGAGGTGGCGCTCGTGCGTGATGGCTCCATCGAAAAGGACATGCTGGACGAGCAGGCGCGTCGGGCGCTGAATCTTTCGCGTCCGGATGAGGTGACGATTATGTTACCCCGTCCACCGTCAGCATATTAACTGAATTCCAGTTAATATCCTTTTTATCTAGTATTTTTAAGACCTTATTCTCATAGCAGCTATGCTCCCCATGCATATTGTATCTTGGGCGAGGCACGTTTATCCTTCGCACCAACCATAACAGGGAGTGAGATATGGCACCGAGGGCTAAACAAGCTCCTGCGTCTAAAACGCAGGCGGCTTCATCAAACGCACCCAAGGCACCAAAGCCGGCCAATTTTGACCGCGAACAGGAACTCAACGCCTATCGCGAAATGCTGCTGATCCGGCGCTTCGAGGAAAAAGCGGGCCAGCTTTACGGCATGGGCTTCATCGGCGGTTTCTGTCACCTTTACATCGGCCAGGAAGCCGTCGTCGTCGGCATGCAGCTTGCGCTGAAGCCGGGCGACGAAGTGATCACCGCCTATCGCGATCACGGCCATATGCTCGCCACCGGCATGAGCCCGCGCGGCGTCATGGCGGAACTGACCGGGCGGCGCGGCGGCCTTTCCAAGGGGAAGGGCGGTTCCATGCATATGTTCTCCAAGGAAAAGCATTTCTATGGCGGCCACGGCATCGTCGGCGCGCAGGTTCCGCTCGGCACAGGGCTGGCGTTTGCCAACAAATATCGTGGTAACGACAATGTCTCGCTGACCTATTTCGGCGACGGCGCGGCCAATCAGGGCCAGGTCTACGAGAGCTTCAACATGGCTGCGCTGTGGAAGCTGCCGGTCGTGTATATCATCGAGAACAATCGCTATGCGATGGGCACCTCGGTTTCGCGCGCTTCCGCCGAGACGGATTTCTCGCGCCGCGGACTTTCCTTCAATATCCCCGGCATCCAGGTCGATGGCATGGATGTGCGCGCGGTGAAGGCCGCCGGTGACGAGGCGACCGAATGGGCGCGCTCCGGCAAGGGACCGATCATTCTCGAGATGCAGACCTACCGCTATCGCGGTCATTCCATGTCCGACCCCGCGAAATACCGTACCAAGGATGAAGTTCAGAAGATGCGTTCCGAACATGACCCGATCGAGCAGGTGAAGTTCCGGCTCATCGAAAAGGGTTGGTCGAGCGAGGACGAATTGAAAGCCATCGACAAAGAGGTTCGCGACATCGTCGCCGATGCGGCGGATTTCGCCCAGACGGATCCTGAACCTGATGTATCCGAACTTTATACCGATATCTTGCTCTAAGGGGAGGGTGTAGACATGCCTGTAGAGATTCTCATGCCTGCGCTCTCGCCGACGATGGAAGAGGGCAAATTATCGAAATGGCTGAAGAAGGAGGGTGACGCCGTTACCTCCGGTGACGTCATCGCCGAAATCGAGACCGACAAGGCCACGATGGAAGTGGAAGCTGTCGACGAGGGCACGATTGGCAAGATCCTTGTCGCCGAAGGCACGGATAATGTGAAGGTCAACACGCCTATCGCCGTGCTGCTCGCCGAGGGCGAGAGCGCCGGTTCCATTGGTTCCGCTGCAGCATCTGCACCAAAGGCGGACGCGGACACGCCTGCGGCCACATCGGAGGCTGCAGGCGGCAAAGCGCGTCAGTCAGCTGACGAGCCATCGAGCGCCACCGACAGCAAGGTACCAGCCCAGCCGAAGGTGGATGTCGCCGCCGATCCCGATATCCCGCAAGGCACTGAAATGGTGAAGACGACGGTCCGCGAAGCGCTGCGCGACGCGATGGCCGAGGAAATGCGCCGGGACCCCGATGTTTTCATCATGGGCGAGGAAGTCGCGGAATATCAGGGCGCCTATAAGATCACTCAAGGGTTGCTTGACGAATTCGGTCCGCGCCGCGTGGTCGATACGCCGATCACCGAGCATGGCTTTGCCGGCGTCGGCGTCGGCGCTGCAATGGCCGGGCTTCGCCCGATCGTCGAATTCATGACCTTCAATTTCGCTATGCAGGCGATCGACCAGATCGTCAATTCGGCGGCGAAGACGCTTTATATGTCAGGCGGCCAGATGGGCGCGCCCATCGTGTTCCGCGGGCCAAGCGGCGCCGCCGCGCGCGTCGGGGCCCAGCACTCGCAATGCTATGCCGCCTGGTACAGCCATATTCCGGGGCTCAAGGTGGTGATGCCTTACACTGCCGCCGACGCCAAGGGCCTGCTCAAGGCAGCGATCCGCGACCCGAACCCTGTCATCTTCCTCGAAAACGAAATCCTTTACGGCCACAGCTTCGATGTGCCGAAAATGGACGATTTCGTGCTACCGATCGGCAAGGCGCGCATCCACAAGACGGGCAAGGATGTGACATTGGTTTCCTTCGGCATCGGCATGACCTATGCGGTCAAGGCCGCCGAAGAACTCGCCGGTCTCGGCATCGATGCGGAGATCATCGACCTCAGGACGATCCGCCCGATGGATCTGCCAACGGTAATCGAATCGGTCAAGAAGACGGGCTGTTGCGTGACGATCGAGGAAGGCTTCCCGCAATCCTCCGTCGGAACCGAGATCGCAGCGCGCATCATGCAGCAGGCATTCGATTATCTCGACGCTCCGGTGATCACCATCGCGGGCAAGGATGTTCCGATGCCCTATGCCGCCAATCTCGAAAAGCTGGCGCTGCCGACTGTTGCTGAAGTCGTCGAGGCGGTAAAAGCCGTAACCTACACCGCTTAAGGGAAGGATCAGGACATGCCGATCAATATCACCATGCCGGCCCTTTCCCCGACGATGGAAGAGGGCAATCTGGCCAAATGGCTGGTCAAGGAAGGCGACAAGGTTGCGCCGGGCGATGTGATCGCCGAGATCGAAACCGACAAGGCGACGATGGAAGTCGAAGCCGTCGATGAAGGCACTGTCGCCAAAATTGTGGTGCCTGCCGGCACCGAAGGCGTCAAGGTCAATGCGCTGATCGCCGTTCTGGCCGAGGAAGGCGAGGACGTCGCGGCCGCAGCCAAGGGGGGTGATAGCGCCGCTCCGGCCAAGGCCGAGGCACCGAAGGCCGAGGAGAAATCCTCGCCCGCCCCTGAGGCAAAGCCGGCCGAGCAGGCGAAGCAGGAGCAACCCAAAGCCGCTCCCGCGCCTGCAGCGCAAGCCGACGGCTCGCGTGTCTTCTCTTCGCCGCTCGCCCGTCGCATCGCCAAGGAAGCTGGCGTCGATATTGCACGTGTCACGGGTTCAGGCCCGCATGGGCGCGTGGTCAGGAAGGACGTGGAAGCGGCCATCTCGGGCGGCGGCGCCAAACAGGCTTCTGCCGGTGCGGCTCAGCAGCCGGGCGCGGCCAAGCCGGTTTCGGACGATGCCGTGCTCAAGCTCTTCGAAGAAGGCTCCTACGAACTCGTTGCCCATGACGGCATGCGCAAGACGATCGCCCGCCGTCTGCTGGAATCGAAGCTCAGCATTCCGCATTTCTACCTGACGATCGACTGCGAACTCGACGCGCTTCTGGCGCTGCGCGCGCAGATCAATGCGTCGGCGCCACTCAAGAAGACGGAAAACGGTGAGGTTCCCGCCTTCAAGCTTTCGGTCAACGATCTCATCATCAAGGCGACGGCGCTGGCGCTTCGCGACATCCCGGAGGCGAATGTCTCCTGGACTGACGCCAACATGGTCAAGCACAAGCACGCCGATGTCGGCGTCGCCGTATCGATCCCCGGCGGGCTGATCACGCCGATTGTGCGGCGCGCCGACGAAAAGTCGCTTTCCGTTATTTCCAACGAGATGAAGGATCTTGCCAAGCGCGCGCGCGAGCGCAAGCTGAAGCCCGAGGAATATCAGGGCGGCACGACCTCGGTTTCCAATCTCGGCATGTTCGGCGTGAAGGACTTTGCAGCGATCATCAATCCACCGCACGCCACGATCTTCGCCATCGGGGCGGGCGAGCAGCGTGCCGTGGTGAAGAACGGCGAGATCAAGGTCGCCAACGTCATGTCCGTGACGCTTTCGACCGACCATCGCGCCGTTGACGGTGCTCTCGCGGCGGAACTGGCCCAGGCCTTCAAGCGGCGCATCGAGAATCCGATGGGCATGCTGGTCTGACGGGATCATGAAAACCGTCCTCTGCTACGGCGATTCTCTGACCTGGGGTTATGACGCCCCCGGGCCGGGGCGTCATGCCTTTGAGGATCGGTGGCCATCGGTGCTGCAGGATACGTTCGGCGGTCAGGTTCGCGTGATTGCCGAAGGCCTCAACGGACGGACAACCGCCTTCGACGATCATGTCGCGGCGGAGGATCGCAACGGGGCGAGGGTGCTGCCGACCATTCTGGGCACCCATGCGCCGCTCGACCTCGTCATCATCATGCTCGGCACCAACGACATGAAACCGTTCATATCGGGTAGCGCGCTTGGCGCGAAGCAGGGCATGCGGCGCCTGGTTGATATCGTCCACAGGCACCCGTATTTTGGCGAGGCTGAGACACCTGACGTTCTAATCGTCGCGCCGCCGCATATCAGCGAGACGGCTAATCCTGATTTCGCCGCCCTGTTGACCGGTGGCGTCGCTGAATCACGCAAGCTCGCGATCCTCTATGCCGACATGGCGGATGAGACGGGCTGTGGTTTCTTCGATGCCGCGCAGGTGGCCAAGACCACGCCGATCGACGGCATCCATATGGATGCGAACAATACGAAGGCCCTGGGGCGTGCGCTTGCACCGATTGTGCGCGTGATGCTCGGCCTCTAGAGCATGATCCCGAAAAGTTGCAGACTTTTCGGACGAGATCATGCGCAAAGACAGAAATTTAGAGCGCCTGGTTTGATTCCGTCAAATCGGATTGTGCTCTAAAACAAACAGGACCAAGGAGAAACGCGGTGGCAAACAATTACGACGTCATTGTTATCGGTTCGGGTCCGGGAGGCTACATCGCCGCCATCCGCGCCGCCCAACTGGGGCTCAAGGTGGCGGTCGTCGAGCGCGAGCACCTCGCCGGCATCTGCTCGAACTGGGGCTGCATTCCGACCAAGGCGCTGTTGCGCTCGGCCGACGTGTTGCACACCGCCCAGCACGGCAAGGATTACGGCCTGACCCTGGAAGGCTCCATCACGCCCGACATCAAGGCGATCGTCGCCCGCTCGCGCGGCATCGCGCACCGCATGAACAATGGCGTCGGCTTCCTGTTCAAGAAGAACAAGGTCGACATCATCTGGGGTGAAGCCAGGATTACCAAGCCCGGTGAAGTCGTCGTATCCAAGTCCACCAAGAAGCCGGTCGAGCCGGTCGGACCAGTTCCCAAGAACACGTTGGGCGAGGGTACCTATACCGCCAAGCACATCATCATCGCCACTGGCGCCCGCCCGCGCGCGCTTCCCGGAATCGAGCCGGACGGCAAGCTGATCTGGACCTATTTCGAGGCGATGAAGCCGGAAGAAATGCCGAAGTCGTTGCTCGTCATGGGTTCCGGCGCAATCGGTATCGAATTCGCGAGCTTCTACCGCACCATGGGCGTCGAGGTCACGGTCGTCGAGATCATGAACCAGGTCATGCCGGTCGAGGACGCGGAAATCTCCGCGCTGGCCAAGAAGCAATTCGAGCGCCAGGGCATGAAGATCATTCTGGAGGCCAAGGTCGCCAAGGTGGAGAAGGGCGCCAACTCCATCACCGCCACCATCGAAAAGAAGGATGGCACGACGGAGAAGATCACAGCTGACCGGATGATCTCCGCCGTCGGCGTGCAAGCCAATATCGAGGGTATCGGTCTTGAGGCCGTCGGTGTGAAGACCGATCGCGGCTTTATCGCCATCGACGGTTATGGCAAGACCAATGTGCCGGGCATCTATGCGATCGGTGACGTCGCTGGCCCGCCGCTGCTCGCTCACAAGGCCGAGCATGAGGCAGTCATCTGCATCGAAAAGATCGCCGGCCTGCCGAACGTCCACCCCATGGACAAGCTGAAGATCCCTGGCTGCACCTATTGCCACCCCCAGGTCGCTTCGGTGGGGCTCACCGAGGCGAAGGCCAAGGCCGAGGGCCGTGACATCCGCGTCGGCCGCTTCCCCTTCGTCGCAAACGGCAAGGCGATCGCGCTCGGCGAGGATCAGGGTCTGGTGAAGACCATCTTCGACAAGAAGACGGGCGAACTCATCGGCGCCCACATGGTAGGTGCGGAAGTCACGGAACTGATTCAGGGCTTCGTGATCGCGATGAATCTGGAGACGACGGAAGAAGAGCTGATCCACACGATATTCCCGCATCCGACCATTTCGGAGACGATGAAGGAAAGTGTGCTGGACGCCTATGGACGGGCGTTGAACGCTTAGTTTAAGACCCGCATGATCGTGAAAAGCCCTCAACTTTTCGCGATCATGCCGCAGCATTGCCAATGGGCGGATAATCCCCCATATCTTTTGTGACAATTATTCTTGCTTGGGACGAGGTATTCAGATGGGCGTGGGTTGGATTGCAGCGATTATCATTGGCGGCTTGGCAGGCTGGCTTGCCGGCATCCTGATCGGACTTCGCTTCGGTGTCTTCATGAATATCGTGATCGGCATCATCGGCGCGTTGCTCGCCAACGCTATCTTCGATAGCGCGAATATTCATGTCGCAAGCGGATGGCTCGGTTATCTGGTGCAGGGTTTCGTGGGTTCCTGTATTTTGCTGTTCGTCGCCAAACTCGTGCGCAACTGACGATCCCACTGAACAGGCGCGGCTGAAGGCAGGTTTTTGATGGTTACCGTTCTCGACAGGACGATCCTTTCTGAAGAAAAGCGCGTCCGTCATCCCGAAAAGGCGCACCGGCCGGATTCCGAGATTCTGAAGAAGCCGGATTGGATCCGTGTGAAGGCGCCTACGTCAAAGGGCTATGGCGAAACGCGTGAGATCGTGCGTTCGCACAACCTCGTTACCGTCTGCGAAGAGGCTGGCTGCCCGAATATCGGGGAATGCTGGGACAAGAAGCACGCCACCTTTATGATCATGGGCGAGATATGCACCCGCGCCTGCGCCTTCTGCAATGTCGCGACCGGCATTCCGACGGCGCTCGACCCCAATGAGCCGGAGAATGTCGCCAAGGCCGTCAAGCAGATGGGCCTCTCGCATGTGGTCATTACGTCGGTAGACCGCGACGATCTCGACGATGGCGGTGCGCAGCATTTCGCCGATGTCATCCATGCGATCCGGGCAGCGACGCCTAAAACCACGATCGAAATCCTCACGCCGGATTTCCTGCGCAAGGATGGCGCGCTGGAAATCGTGGTCAAAGCAAGGCCCGACGTGTTCAACCATAATCTTGAGACCGTACCGTCGAACTATCTGAAAGTGCGTCCCGGCGCCCGCTATTTCCATTCGATCCGGCTTTTGCAGCGGGTCAAGGAGCTCGATCCAACGATCTTCACCAAATCCGGCATCATGCTTGGCCTGGGCGAGGAGCGTAACGAAGTGCTGCAGCTGATGGACGACCTTCGCTCGGCCGACGTGGATTTCATGACCATCGGCCAATATCTCCAGCCGTCGCGCAAGCACCATCCGGTCATCAGCTTCGTCACGCCGGAGGAATTCAAATCCTACGAAACCATAGGGCGGACCAAGGGGTTCCTGTTGGTGGCGTCGAGCCCGCTGACCCGTTCCTCGCACCACGCCGGAGAGGATTTCGCCAAGCTCAAGGCGGCACGTGAAGCGCATATTTCCGGACAGGCCTGATACCGCATGCCCCAGTTCACCACGATACGGCAGGTCCGGCACCGGGCGGAGGAAATGTTCGCGCTCGTGGCCGATGTCGAGAAATACCCTGAGTTCCTCCCCATGTGCGAGGCGCTGACGGTACGCTCGCGCAAGGAACGCGACGCAAGGACATTGCTCGTTGCCGACATGACAGTCGGCTACAAGCTGATTCGGGAAACGTTCACCAGCCAGGTGTTTCTCAACCCGGAAGAAAACATCATCGACGTGAAATATATCAACGGGCCGTTCCGTTATCTCGACAATCGCTGGGCTTTCCGGCCCATCGGCGACGGTGCGTCCTGCGAGATCGAGTTCTATATCGATTACGAATTCAAAAGCCGGACACTCGGCCTGCTGATGGGGACAATGTTTGACCTCGCCTTCCGCAAGTTCACTGAAGCTTTCGAGCGGCGCGCCGACACGATTTACGGTTAGGCGGCCAGGATTTCGAGCATCAGGTCGAGCGCCGCAATCACCGTTGCATGGCGGATGCCGTCGCGTCCTAGGTCGCCGAAGCGGCATTCGCGGTGAAGCACCGTACCGCTCTCACGCATTGCTGTGATATGGACGAGGCCCACTGGCTTTTCCGGCGTGCCGCCGCCGGGGCCGGCAATACCCGTGACTGCGACCGATATGCCAGCGCGCGAATGGGCGAGCGCGCCCTCGGCCATGGCCAGCGCCACTTCCTTCGATACCGCGCCGAACTCCGCGATAAGCGGAGAGGGGACGCCGATCATTTCTTCCTTGGCCGCGTTGGAATAGGTCACAAAGCCGCGATCGACCACATCGGACGATCCCGCTATGTCGGTCAGCGCGGCTGCGATAAGGCCGCCGGTGCATGATTCTGCCGTCGCCAGCATGATACCGTCCCGGCGGCAGGCATCCAGCACCGCCTTGGCTTTTTCCTCGGCTATCAGGCTCATTCCGGCACCTCGCCGGGATAGATGACGGTCGCCGTGGCGATCGCGGCGATGCCTTCGCCGCGCCCGACGAAGCCAAGCTTCTCATTGGTGGTCGCCTTGATCGAAACGCGATCCGGAGCGATACCCAGCATCTGCGACAGGGAGGCGGTCATCGCCTCGCGATGCGGGCCGATCTTCGGCGCTTCGCAAATCAGCGTGATATCCGCATTGGCGATGCGTCCGCCGGCCTGCCGGACAATACTCGCGGCATGTTCGACGAAGATGCGCGAGGCAGCGCCCTTCCACTGCGGATCGGACGGCGGGAAATGCGTGCCGATATCGCCGGCGCCGCGCGTGGCAAGCAACGCATCCGTCAGCGCATGCAAGCCGACATCGGCATCCGAATGGCCTGACAGTTTCAATGTGTAGGGTATTTCCACGCCGCACAGCGTCACATGATCGCCTGGCTCGAAGGCATGGACATCATAGCCATTGCCGGTCCGGATATCGGGAAATCCGCCATGATCCTGCGCAAAACGCTTGTCGGCCATTTCGATATCCTTCGCCCAGGTGAGTTTCGTGTTGTCGGCCGAGCCCTCGACTACCCGTACGGCGAGGCCATGCCATTCGGCGATGGCGGCGTCATCGGTGAAATCCGAGCGCCCGGCGCGATAAGCGGCTTCATGGGCGTCGAGAATGGGTGCGAACGGAAACGCCTGCGGCGTCTGCGCGGCGTAAAGCCCGGCGCGCGGCACCGTGGCAACCACATGCGCATCCGGGCCCGCCTGCTTCAGTGTATCGGAAACCGCGAGAGCCGGAAGCACGCCGATTGCGGGATGCAGCGTCTGGACGATGCGCTGCAACAAGTCCTGCGCGATGAACGGCCGCACGCCATCATGAATCAGGACGAAATCCGGCTGATGCTCGATCAGCGCCAGTAAACCCAGCCGGGTCGATTCCTGCCGCGTCGGACCGCCGATAACGGTGATGGCCCGTGCGCCAACCGCGCCGGTCGCCTGTTCGTAGAGATGCCGGTCTTCCGGATGGATTACAGATACGATCAGGCCAACATGTGAACAGTCGAGAAACGCCCGCAGCGTATGCGAAAGCACGGCTTCGCCGCCGATCCGGCGATATTGCTTCGGCCCTTCGGTGCTCTGTCCCGCCCGTTCCCCCCGGCCGGCTGCGACAATGACGGCTGCTACTTTGATGGTCCTATGCCTTCTGTGTCATGATTTGATGCTAGAGCGAGTTGCGATTAATGCCTGTGGCGTCCAAACACCAGAAGGAATCAATACTATCCGTTGTCAACGCTGCTTTTCCTTGCGGAAAGACATCATCCTGTCTAAACACTGTGCGACAGGAAAAATGCACATGAAACAGGCACAGCCGTCGTGACCATTCTGGGTGAAGCTTTATACGTAGGCGATGTCCGTTTGCGCAACCGGGTGTTTCTCGCGCCGATGTCGGGTGTTTCGGATCTGCCCTTCCGAAAGCTTGCCTGGGCGGCGGGCGCCGGGATGGTGGTTTCGGAGATGGTGGCGAGCGCGGAGCTTTGCTCGCGCGACCGCGAAAGCCTGATGCGCCTGAAAGGCGAGGGGCTCGATACGCATGTGGTGCAGATCGCCGGGCGGGAGGCTTACTGGATGGGTGAGGCAGCCCGCATTGCCGAAGCCGAAGGCGCGCATATCATCGACATCAACATGGGGTGCCCCGCCAAGAAGGTTACGGGCGGCTATTCCGGATCGGCCCTGATGCGCGATCTCGACCATGCGATGACCCTCATCGAGGCAACCGTCGCGGCAGTTCGTGTGCCCGTCACCTTGAAGATGCGGCTCGGCTGGGACGAACACAGCATCAACGCACCGGAACTGGCCCGCCGGGCCGAGGATGGCGGGATCCGGATGGTGACGGTGCATGGCCGCACACGCTGCCAGTTCTATGAAGGCAAGGCGGACTGGGACGCCATTCGCGCCGTACGGCAGGCGGTCAGTATCCCTCTGGTTGCCAATGGCGATGTGTTGTCCGTGGCCGATGCCGAGGAAATTCTGGCTCGATCCGGCGCGGATGCGGTGATGATCGGCCGAGGGAGCTACGGCCAACCCTGGCTTGCCGGCATGATTGCCTGTGGATTGTCGGAACAGGCCGCCAAACCGGACACAATCTGCGACTATGTGATCGCGCATTATGAAGCAATGCTCGATCATTATGGTGCTTCCACCGGCACCCGTCACGCGCGCAAGCATCTCGGCTGGTATCTGGACCGACATGCCGGTAGCGATTTCTCCGCCGCCGAACGCGCCGCAATCATGACCGAAAACAATTCGTCGATTGTCATCAAGAAAATCGGGCAGGCCCTTTCCCGCTCGCGATCAACCGAACTAAAGAAGGTGGCGTGATGAACGCGCGCGAAAGTTCCGTGCTATCAGACAGACCAGAGGCAACGGTAGCCTCGATCGTGCTCAATACGATCAGCCACCCCGTCATCATGGTTGATCCCGAAGGCTATATCTCCTTTGCCAATGCCGATGCGGAACAGTTCTTTCGTTCGAGCTCAAACATCCTGGCGCGCAACAAGTTGCAGTCCTTTCTGCCGTTCGGCAGCCCGCTTCAGGCGCTGGTCGAGCAGGTGCGGGCCAACCCTTCGCCGGTCAACGAATACCGCGTCGATATTTCTTCGCCCAAGCTTGGCAACGATCGTGTGGTGGACATCTATGTAACGCCGGTGAACGAATTTCCGGGTTCTGTCGTCATTCTTTTCAAGGAAAAGTCGATGGCCGAAAAACTCGACCGGCAGATGACGCACCGCGGAGCCGCGCGCTCGGTCACAGGCCTGGCCTCGATGCTGGCGCATGAGATCAAGAACCCGCTCTCCGGCATTCGTGGCGCTGCGCAACTTCTCGAAAGCGTCGTCAGCGACGAGGACCGCTCGCTGACGCGGCTGATCACCGATGAGACCGACAGGATCGTCTCGCTGGTCGATCGCATGGAGGTCTTTTCCGATGAAAGGCCGATCGACCGCGAGGCGGTCAACATCCATGTCGTGCTCGATCATGTAAAGGCCATCGCCCGCAACGGCTTCGCCAGCCATATCAAATTCAACGAGGACTATGATCCATCGCTTCCGCCGGTTTTTGCGAACCGCGACCAGCTGGTGCAGATTTTTCTCAACCTCGTCAAAAATGCCGCCGAATCGATCGGCCATGAGGAGCCGGGCGAGATTACGCTTTCGACAGCCTATCGCCCGGGCATCCGGCTTTCCGTGCCCGGCGTGCGGGACCGGGTGGCGTTGCCGCTCGAATTCTGCGTGCACGATAGCGGGCCTGGCGTGCCGACCGATATGCTGCCGCATCTGTTCGATCCGTTCGTTACGACGAAGCCCAATGGCTCCGGGCTTGGCCTGGCCCTGGTCGCCAAGATCGTTGGCGATCATGGTGGCGTGATCGAATGCGATTCACAGTCGCGGCGCACCACGTTTCGCATCCTGATGCCCGCATGGCGCGGGCAGGATCCCGAGAGCAACACAGGTGGTTCTTCTTCCCTCCATACGACAGGAACTGACGAATGAGTCTTGGCAGCATACTTGTCGCCGATGATGATGCCGCGATCCGGACGGTCCTCAACCAGGCGCTGTCGCGTGCCGGCTATGACGTGCGCGTCACCTCCAATGCAGCGACGCTCTGGCGGTGGATTTCGGGCGGCGACGGCGATCTGGTCGTCACCGACGTGGTCATGCCGGATGAAAACGCTTTCGATCTCCTGCCGCGCATCAAGAAATCGCGTCCGGACCTGCCCGTTGTCGTGATGAGTGCGCAAAACACCTTCATGACGGCTATCCGGGCCTCCGAAGCTGGCGCCTACGAATACCTGCCGAAGCCCTTTGACCTGACGGAACTGATCAGCATCGTCGGCCGCGCCCTGGCGGAACCGAAGAAAAAGCCCGAGGCGCACCCTGCCGAGGAACAGACGGACACCATGCCACTGGTCGGCCGTTCACCGGCAATGCAGGATATCTACCGTGTCCTGGCGCGCATGATGCAGACCGATCTGACGATGATGATCACCGGCGAGTCAGGCACAGGCAAGGAACTCGTTGCCCGGGCGCTTCATGAATATGGCCGCCGCCGCAAGGGGCCGTTCGTCGCCATCAACATGGCGGCCATACCGCGCGATCTTATCGAATCAGAGCTTTTCGGCCATGAAAAGGGCGCCTTCACCGGCGCGCAGAACCGGTCGAGCGGCCGCTTCGAACAGGCCGATGGCGGCACGCTGTTTCTCGACGAGATCGGCGACATGCCCATGGAGGCACAGACACGTCTTCTGCGCGTGCTCCAGCAGGGCGAATACATGACCGTCGGCGGACGTACGCCGATCAAGACCGATGTGCGTATCGTGGCGGCCACCAACAAGGATCTCCGAACCCTGATCAATCAGGGCCTGTTCCGGGAGGATCTCTATTATCGTCTGAACGTGGTGCCGCTGCGGCTGCCGCCGCTGCGCGAGCGCAGCGAGGATATTCCCGACCTTGTGCGGCATTTCTTCAAGCAGGCCGTCAAGGATGGGCTGCCGGAAAAACGCATCACCACGGCGGGCTTCGATCTGATGCGTCGTTATCCCTGGCCGGGCAATGTTCGCGAACTGGAGAACATGGTGCGGCGTCTGGCGGCGCTTTACCCGCAGGAAGAAATCACGCCGGAGGTCATCGAAGCAGAGCTGAAATCCGATCTGCACGGCTCCGAGCCTGCCGGCGGATCGCTTGTTTCGGAAGATATGACGATTGCGCAGGCGGTCGAGCTCAACATGCAGCGCTATTTCACATCCTTCGGCTCCGACCTGCCACCGCCCGGCCTATACCAGCGCGTGCTGACCGAGATGGAATATCCGCTGATACTCGCGTGCCTCACAGCGACACGCGGAAATCAGATCAAAGCCGCGGATCTTCTCGGGCTTAATCGCAACACCCTACGCAAAAAAATCCGCGAACTGGGCGTGAATATCTATCGCGGTTCAAAGACCAGTTAAATTTTCTCAATTCCTTAGTGCATAAGCCCTGACTTCATCAAAAGCGTTGCACTTTCGCCACAATGCGTTGCATCAGTGCAACGCATTCGGTTAGCGTGGTGAGCATGGCGACATTGAACCCGGTGAGTCTCTTCGGACGATTGAGCGGATCCTCGCGTAATGGCGAGGGGCGCAAGTTGTTGGCTTTGCCGGGCATCATCACCGTCGTCCTGGCTTTGGTGACTGCCACCGTTTCTTTCGTTATTCTCCTCGATCTTACGCCGATCACACCTGACCGCAACGTCACACTGGTGCTGATGACGATCAATGTGGCGTTGATCCTGTTCCTGATCCTGCTGATCTGCCGCGAGATCTACCGCATCGTTCAAGCGAGGGGACATGGCAAGGCTGCGGCAAGGCTGCACGTGCGCATCGTCGCGCTCTTCTGTCTTATCGCCGCGGTTCCCGCGATCATCGTGGCTATCGTCGCATCGGTGACGCTCAATCTCGGTCTCGACCGCTGGTTCGAGACGAACACCAGGACAATCGTCGAATCCTCGCAAAGTCTCGCCGACGCTTACATCTACGAGGCCGCCCGCAACCTGCAGGGCTCGACCTATTCAATGCTGCAGGATCTCGACGCGCAGCGTACCCTCTATAGCCTCGATCCCAGCGGATTCGTCAAAATGCTGTCGCTGCAGGCGCGCGGGCGCGGACTGCTCGGGGCTTTTTTGCTGCGCGACAATGGCGACATCATTCTCAAGAGCGATCTCGGTACTGAAAACGGGCTGCCGCCACCGCCGCCGAATACGCTCCATACGGCAAGGGACGGAATTCCTGTCATGATACCGCCCGGCGACAGCAATTTCGTCGGCGCCATCATCAAGATGCGGCAGATACCTGACGCCTATCTCTATACGATCCGGGCCGTCGAACCGAAATATACGGATTCGATGAAACTGATGAAAGCCAACAGGCAATCCTACCAGGAGATGGAAGCCAACCGCCTTCCCACGCAGATTGCCTTCGCGCTGCTCTATTTCGGCCTGACGCTGGTCGTGCTGCTTTCGGCGATCTGGACGGGCATTGCGGTTGCCGACCGATTGGTTCGTCCGATCCGCCTTTTGATTGGCGCTGCCGACGATGTGGCATCGGGCAATCTCGATATATCCGTGCCGGTCAGAAGCTCCGATGGCGATGTCGGCGCGTTGGCCGGCACGTTCAACTATATGGTGGCGGAGCTGAAAAGCCAGCGCAACGAGCTGATTGCCGCGAAGGATCAGATCGACGAGCGCCGGCGGTTCTCAGAGGCCGTTCTGTCCGGCGTGACCGCCGGTGTCATCGGCATCGATACCGATGGGCTGGTCAGCATCGTCAATCGCTCGGCGGAGCAGATGTTCGGTATCGACACGGACGAGACCATCGGCAAGGATCTGAGCGGGATCGTGCCTGAACTCGGACATGTATTCGAGATCACGCGGGCGACGCGGCGTTCCGTCCATCGCGAGCAGGTAACGATGACGCGCGGCGGTACCTCGCGGACGTTCAACGTGCAGATCACGGTGGAAGATGCTGCGTCGGACGAACATTCCTATGTGGTGACGGTGGACGACATCACCGATCTCGTCCAGGCACAACGTTCCTCCGCCTGGGCGGACGTGGCGCGGCGTATCGCGCACGAGATCAAGAACCCGCTTACCCCGATTCAGTTGTCGGCGGAGCGGATACGCAGGCGCTATGGCAAGGTCATCACCGAGGATCGCACGGTGTTCGACCAATGTATTGAAACCATTATCCGGCAGGTGGGCGACATCGGCCGCATGGTCGATGAGTTCTCGGCTTTTGCGCGCATGCCGAAGCCCGAGATTAAATCGATCGATCTGCGCGATGCGCTGCGTGAGGCATCATTCCTGATCGAGGTGAGCCGTAACGATATCCGCTTTGAACACGCTTTCAGCGATGAGCCGCTGATCGGTGATTTCGATACTCGACTGCTTGGGCAGGCATTCGGCAATGTCATCAAGAACGCAAGCGAGGCGATTGATGCCGTGTCGAAAGAGGAGCGCGGCGTCGGACATATTCTGGTCCGCGCGTTCCGCGAACACGACGCGCTCGTTGTCGACGTGATCGACAATGGCAAGGGCTTGCCGGGGGAAAACCGGCAGCGGCTTCTCGAACCATACATGACGACACGCGAGAAGGGGACAGGCCTCGGTCTCGCCATCGTCAAGAAGATCGTTGAGGAGCATGGCGGCCACATGGAGTTGCACGACGCACCGTCGGATTTCCATGAGGGCAAGGGGGCAATGATCCGCATGATCTTTCCAGCGGTGGAAACAGCAAGTGGTGAGCAAACCCATACGAAGGCAGGACAGGTGAACTAATGGCGTCTGATATTTTGGTAGTGGACGACGAAGCGGACATCCGTGAGCTTGTTGCCGGCATTCTGAGCGACGAGGGCCATGAAACGCGCACAGCTTTCGATGCCGACAGTGCCCTGGCGGCGATCGACGACCGCGTGCCGCGGCTGGTCTTCCTCGATATATGGATGCAAGGGAGCCGGCTCGACGGCCTGGCGTTGCTCGATGAACTGAAGAGCCGCCACCCGGAGCTTCCAGTGGTGATGATTTCAGGTCACGGCAATATCGAAACGGCGGTTTCCGCCATCCGGCGTGGCGCCTATGATTTCATCGAAAAGCCATTCAAGGCCGATCGCCTCATCCTCATTGCCGAAAGAGCGCTTGAGAACTCCAAGCTGAGACGCGAAGTATCGGACCTGCGCAAACGCAGTGGCGACACGCTGGAGCTGCATGGCAACTCTCTCGCCATGAATCAGTTGCGCCAGACCATAGAACGCGTTGCGCCAACCAACAGCCGTGTAATGATCCTCGGACCTTCCGGCTCCGGCAAGGAAATGGTGGCTCGCGCCATTCACGGCCTTTCAAACCGTGCGCGGGGACCTTTCGTCACCGTGAATGCGGCGACGATCACGCCGGAGCGCATGGAAATCGAGCTTTTCGGCACGGAGATGGATGGCGGCGAGCGCAAGGTCGGCGCGCTCGAGGAGGCGCATGGCGGCATTCTCTATCTGGACGAGATCGCCGACATGCCGCGCGAGACGCAGAACAAGATCCTGCGCGTGCTCGTCGATCAGCAGTTCGAACGCGTCGGCGGTACGAAGCGGGTCAAGGTCGATGTCCGGATCATTTCATCGACGGCACAGAATCTGGAAGGCATGATTGCCGAGGGACGTTTCCGCGAGGATCTCTTCCACCGCCTGGCCGTCGTGCCGGTCATGGTTCCGGCGCTGGCGGCGCGACGCGAAGATATCCCTGTTCTTGTCGAAGTCTTCATGCAGCAGATCGCGGGACAGGCAGGCATCAAGCCGCGCCGCATCGGACCTGACGCCATGGCTGTCCTTCAGGCTCATAGCTGGCCGGGCAATGTGCGCCAGCTACGCAACAATGTGGAGCGCCTGCTGATCTTGGCGCGAAGCGAAGATCCGGACGCCCTGATCACGGCCGACCTTTTGCCGGCGGAAATCGGCGACTCGCTGCCGCGGGCGCCAACGGAGTCCGATCAGCACATCATGGCGCTGCCATTGCGAGAAGCGCGGGAACTGTTCGAAAAGGAATATCTGATCGCACAGATAAACCGCTTCGGCGGAAACATCTCGCGTACGGCGGAATTCGTTGGTATGGAACGCTCCGCGTTGCATCGTAAGCTTAAGTCCCTCGGGGTATAATATGCGTGTTATCATCTGCGGTGCGGGACAGGTCGGCTACGGCATTGCCGAACGTTTGGCTGCGGAAAACAACAATATCTCCGTGATTGACACATCGGCCGATCTCGTTCAGCGGATACAGGACACGCTCGACGTGCGCGGCTTTGTCGGGCACGGCTCACAGCCGGATGTTCTGGCGGCGGCAGGCGCCGACGAAGCCGATATGATCATCGCCGTGACGCTCTATGACGAAGTCAACATGGTGGCTTGTCAGGTGGCGCATTCGTTGTTCAACGTTCCTACCAAGATCGCGCGTATACGCGCCCAGTCCTATCTCCAGGCCCATTATCAGGACTTGTTTTCTCGCGAGAACATGCCGATCGACGTGATCATTTCACCGGAACTGGAAGTGGGCGAGATGGTGCTGCGGCGCATCGCACTTCCCGGCGCGATGGACGTGCTGCGTTTCGTCGATGACAAGGTGGTTGTCCTTGCGATCGAATGTCTGGAGGAATGCCCCGTCATCAACACGCCGCTTGCACAGTTGAGCGACCTTTTTCCCGATCTGCCGTCAACGGTGGTCGGCGTCGTGCGCAACGATCAGTTGTTCATCCCCCACTCCACCGACCAGCTTGTCGCAGGCGACCTGGCCTATGTCGTGACGACGCGCGAGCAAGTGCGCCGCACATTGGCGCTGTTCGGTCATGAGAAGCCGGAGGCGACGCGTATCCTCATCGCCGGCGGCGGTAATGTCGGCCTTTATGTCGCCAAGACCATTGAAGAGCGCCAGCCGCGCGTCAAGATGAAGATCATCGAGGCTGACCGCAGTCGCGCTATGACCATCGCTGATCAGCTGAGCCGGACCATGGTGCTGCATGGCAGCGCGCTCGACCAAAACCTGCTGCGGGAGGCCGATGTCCAGGATGCCGACCTGATGGTGGCGCTCACCAATCAGGACCAGATCAACATCCTGGCGAGCATCATGGCCAAGCGCCTTGGCTGCAAGGCCAATCTGGCGCTCATCAACGATCCGGCCTACCAGAGTTTTACCCGCACGGTGGGCATAGACGCCTATATCAATCCACGCACGGTGACGATCTCGCGCGTGTTGCAGCATGTCCGCCGCGGGCGAATTCGCGCAGTGCAAAGTGTTCACCGCGGGCTTGCCGAAGTGATCGAGGCGGAAGCGCTGGAAACGTCGCCGCTGGTCGGTCCTCCCATGCGTGATCTCGACCTGCCGGATGGTTTGCGCATCGGGGCCATATACCGCGACGGCAAGGTGCTGAAGCCCGACGGCTCGATGCGAATCAAGCCGAAGGACCGGGTGGTTATCTTCGCGACATCGGAAGCCGTACGGCATGTGGAACAGATGTTCCGCGTCAGTCTCGAGTTCTTCTAGACGTTCTGAACCCCAGCCTTCAGCTGCCGCAGAAGTTGTGTCGGTTGCTGCATAATTTCTCCCATCGCGATCGATGCGGAATAAAACTATGCGGCATTCAAAGTGCTGGTCCGATTGGATACGGTGCGCTCCAAAGCGGCGCATTGTTTTAGATTTGCCACTGTCCGGCAGGACTTTCATTGTACAAGACATTTTTGAGATTGCAGAAAAAACCCCATCCTGTTAACCGGAGGATTGAGGGTTAGATTTAGTGTTCGTATATTCTGCCACTAGCTGGTCCGTCTGTCGTGGTATCCGACTTAGTCCAGGTGCCGTGAGTTACATGCACGTGTGAGTCAGTTGCTGATCGAATTAAAGGAATAAAAACAATGGCTGAACGATCGCAAAATCTTCAAGATCTCTTTCTTAATTCCGTTCGGAAGCAGAAGATATCATTGACGATCTTTCTCATCAACGGCGTCAAGCTAACCGGAATTGTAACTTCATTCGACAATTTCTGCGTGCTTTTGCGGCGCGACGGTCATTCGCAGCTTGTCTACAAGCATGCGATCTCGACCATCATGCCAAGCCAGCCGGTGCAGATGTTCGAAGGCGAAGAAGGCCAGTAATCCGCCTGTGCTTCTCGCAGGCCTACTGCATAGTTCCTGAATCGGATACGATTCAAGGATGAATTATGCAGCATTTATAAGTGCTAGAGTGTCTTTGTGCGTCCAACAGGACGCGCGGGCGCCTCAGCAGTTGGCCCAAGGATTGAGCATTGAGTAAATCGAAAGGGCGTTCGGCGCATGATGGGAATGCGGATACCGGTTTCGGTACTTCCGCAAAAGGCCCGACGCGCGCTGTCGTCATCGTTCCGGTTTTGCCCGAGCGCATGCAGGATGCAGGGCAGGGGGATGACGCTCATCGCCCGCAATTCCGGCGCAGCAACGAAGCCCGGCTCGAAGAGGCGATAGGGCTTGCGCGCGCGATCGATCTCGAACTCGTGCATTGCGACATCGTCACGGTCGCCAATCCAAGGCCGGCAACTCTCCTCGGTTCCGGCAAGGTCGAGACGATAGCCGAAACCATCAAGGAAAAAGAGGCAGAGCTCGTCATCGTCGATCACGCTTTGACTCCGGTGCAGCAGCGCAACCTCGAAAAGGAATGGCACGTCAAGGTCATCGACCGGACGGGGCTGATTCTGGAGATTTTCGGGCGGCGAGCACAGACGAAGGAAGGCGCGCTTCAGGTCGAACTGGCGCATCTGAACTACCAGAAAGGGCGTCTCGTCAGAAGCTGGACGCACCTTGAGCGGCAGCGCGGCGGCGGCGGCTTCCTCGGTGGTCCGGGTGAAACGCAGATCGAGGCCGACCGACGCATGCTGCAGGAGAAGATCCTGCGCCTTCGCCGCGAACTCGAGACGGTGGTGCGCACCCGCAAGCTGCATCGTCAGAAGCGCAAGAAAGTGCCGCATCCGATCATCGCACTGGTCGGCTATACCAATGCCGGAAAATCGACGCTGTTCAACCGTCTGACCGGTGCAGATGTGCTGGCCGAGGACATGCTGTTTGCCACGCTCGATCCTACGCTGCGGCGCATCCGCCTGCCGCATGGCGAGACAGTGATCCTGTCGGATACGGTCGGTTTCATCTCGAACCTGCCGACCCATCTCGTGGCAGCCTTCCGGGCGACGCTCGAAGAGGTGGTGGAAGCGGATCTGATCCTGCATGTGCGCGACATTTCCGACCCCGACAATGCCGCGCAGGCAGAGGATGTCGAGGGCATTCTCGCAAGCCTCGGCATCGAACGCGGCGATAACAGACGCATATTGGAGGTCTGGAACAAGATCGACCTGCTGGACGAGGGCGGCCGCGAAGCAGCGCTGCGACTGAGCGCGGCTGCGCCGGAAGATGCACGTCCCATCGCCATTTCCGCCGCGACGGGGGAGGGCGTCAACCATCTCCTCTCTGTCATCGAGAGCCGGATCTCCGGCACCCTTGAGCATGTCGAACTCGACCTGGCGCCCGGCGATCTGCACATGCTTGACTGGATCTATCAGCACGCCAGTAATATCCGCCGCGACAATCTGGAAGACGGGTCGTTGCGAATAGAGGCCGATCTGACCGCCACGGCGCGGAAAATCCTGCGCGAGAGGATGCAAGGCTCGAAATAGCACGTCACATTCAATTGGGGCGCTGGCATGCCAGAGGAGGGGCAAAGAACCGCCAACCTCTCCATCAAAAATGTGAACCGCTCAAGCTCCGCTATTCCCGGGGCTTTTTCGCTTTTTGCCAGAGCTCTTCCATCTCGTCGAGCGAAGCCTCGTCAAGCGAGCGCTCCTGCTCCTTCAACGATTTCTCGATGAAATGAAATCGCGAACGGAACTTCTCGTTCGTCCCGCGCAATGCGCTCTCCGGCTCGATATCGAGGTGGCGGCCGAGATTGACGATGGCGAAGAGCAGATCGCCATATTCTTCCGCGACATCCGACTTCCTGCCGCTTTGCAGCGCATCCCGCAATTCGGCAGTCTCTTCGGCGATCTTGTCGAGGATGGGCTCAGCCTCGGACCAGTCAAACCCGACCTTCGCCGCTTTCTGTTGCAGCTTGAGCGCCCGCATCAGCGCCGGCAACGCCTGCGGCACGTCGTCGAGGAAACCGTTCTTCTCGCCATCGTCCAGTCCGAGCTCTGCCCGGCGTTGCAAGCGTTCGGCCTTTTCCTCAGCCTTGATGCGATTCCAGGCGCCTTTGGCCATGCCCGCGCCACGTGCATCCTCGTCCCCGAAAACATGCGGATGGCGGCGGATCATCTTGGTCGTGATGGCATCGACCACATCGCCGAAATCAAAGGCGCCTTGTTCCTCGGCCATACGCGCGTGGAATATGACCTGGAGCAAGAGATCGCCCAACTCCTCCCTTAGATCATCCAGATCGCCGCGCTCGATCGCGTCGATCACCTCGAAAGCCTCTTCGAGCGTATAGGGTGCGATAGAGCGGAAATCCTGTTCCAGATCCCACGGGCATCCGGTCCCCGGCGTCCTCAGAGCGGCCATGATCTCGATCAGGCGGGTGATGTCGCGGGAAGGCTTCATGAGTGGAATCCGTGATTGGAAGGAATGATAAACGTAGCTGATTCTTGGATATGCTGCAGTGCGGGCTTGCGGTGCGCCGGACATTTTGCATAACTCCATCCCGCTCCAATAAATGCTGCAGATCTGTGGCGAAAGGCAAAACGGAATGACGATTCTGGTGACCGGCGGCGCCGGCTATATCGGCTCCCATACATGTGTCGAACTGCTTCAGGCCGGGCACGATGTCGTCATCGTCGACACTTTTGACAACAGCCATCCGGAAGCCTTGAACCGCATCGCTGAGATCGCGGGCAGGGCACCCGCAAGTGAAACCGGCGACATACGCGATCGGGCATTTCTTGAAGACGTGCTGCGCCGCCATGGCTGCACCTCGGTCATCCATTTTGCCGGGCTGAAAGCGGTCGGCGAATCCGGCGAGAAACCGTTGCTCTATTACGATTATAATGTCGTCGGCACGCTGCGTCTGTTGCAGGCCATGCAGGCCGTTGGGGTGCGCAAGCTCGTGTTCAGTTCTTCCGCCACCGTCTATGGCGAGCCGCAGAGGCTGCCGCTGGAGGAGGATCACCCGCTGTCGGCCACCAATCCCTATGGACGGACGAAGCTGGTGATCGAGGAGATGCTGCGCGATCTGCACAACAGCGATCCGTCATGGCATATCGCTATCCTGCGTTATTTCAATCCTGTCGGCGCGCATGAGAGCGGCCTTATCGGCGAGGATCCGAAAGGCATTCCGAACAATCTGATGCCTATTATCGCCCAGGTCGCCAGTGGACGGCGCGAGAAGCTCAATGTCTGGGGGAACGATTATCCGACGCCCGACGGCACCGGCATCCGCGATTATATCCACGTGGTCGATCTTGCGAAGGGGCATCTGAAGGCATTGGACAGGCTGGATGAGCCGCAATGCTTTGCCGTCAACCTGGGGACGGGGCAGGGCTATAGCGTCAGGGACGTCATCAAGGCATTCGAGCATGTCTCGAACCGCAAGATCGACCATGAAATGGCACCGCGCCGTCCGGGCGATGTGGCGGTTTGCTATTCCGACCCGTCTCATGCGAAGGATTTGCTCGACTGGTCTGCTACCAAAGGTCTGCGTGAGATGTGCCAGGACATGTGGAACTGGCAGGTCAAGAACCCGAATGGATACGAATAGGCTTTATTTTCTTCATGCGATTTCTCCCTGACAAATTCATCCTCGCCCTTATCGCGGCGATCATTGCTGCATCTTTCCTGCCGGTCAGGGGAGAATTTGCAGAATGGTTCGCCATCGCCACGAAGATTGCGGTCGGGCTCCTGTTCTTCCTGCACGGCGCGCGCCTGTCGCGTCAGGCGGTGGTGGCCGGGGTTACGCACTGGCGGCTGCATCTCCTCGTGCTCGCCACCACGTTCGTGCTGTTCCCGCTTCTGGGGCTAGCGGCGGGGTGGCTTGTGCCGGACCTCAGGGCTTCCGCGTTCTATACCGGCATCCTGTTTCTCTGCGTGCTGCCGTCGACGGTGCAGTCCTCGATCGCATTCACAGCGATCGCGGGCGGCAATGTCCCGGCGGCAGTCGTTTCGGCGTCCGCGTCGAACCTCCTCGGCATGTTCCTAACGCCGCTGCTGGTCGGCCTACTCCTTACCGTGCAGGGCAGCCATGGCATGTCGCTCCATGCGCTGGAATCGATCCTCCTGCAATTGCTGGCACCCTTCGTGCTGGGGCAACTGCTGCAGCCCCTGATCGGCAATTTCATGCGTCGGCATCACAAGGCGCTGGGTCTCGTCGATCGTGGATCGATCCTGATGGTGGTTTATCTCGCTTTCAGCGAGGCAGTGGTGGCGGGCCTGTGGCACAGCGTATCCGGGCACGACCTCGCCATGATGGTGGCCGTCGATATGGTGCTCCTGGCCCTCGTATTGATCATCACCGCCTATGGCAGCAAATGGCTTGGGTTTCCCCTGGAAGACCGGATCACCATCATGTTCTGCGGCTCGAAGAAGAGCCTCGCCAGCGGCGCGCCCATGGCGAACGCGATTTTCCCCAGCCAGACTGTGGGCAGCGTCGTCCTGCCATTGATGCTGTTCCACCAGATACAGCTCATGATCTGCGCCATGCTGGCGCGCAAATATGCGGACAGAAAGTTGAAGCTCGAAGCGGACAAGGCCGCGTCTTGAACACCAGCCCTGAAGATTTCGACGTCGTGGTGCTTGGCGCCGGGGCGGCGGGCATGATGTGCGCCATCGAGGCCGGCAAACGCGGACGGTCCGTGCTGATCGTCGATCACGCGAAGGCGCCGGGCGAGAAAATTCGCATATCGGGAGGAGGGCGCTGTAACTTCACCAATCAGAATGCGGCGCCGGAAAACTTCCTTTCCGCCAATCCCCGCTTCTGCATCTCGGCCCTGAGGCGCTATACGCAACGCGACTTCATCCGCCTGGTCGAGCGCTATGGCATCGCCTATCATGAAAAGACGCTGGGGCAGCTTTTCTGCGATGGCTCTTCGCGCCAGATCATAGATATGCTGCTCAAGGAGATGCGTGATGCCGGCGTTAACTTGCGGCTGGCGACCGAGATCGGCCATGTCGAAAGAGTGGGCGAGGGGTTCTCCGTCGGCCTGTCGAGCGGCCCTGTCCGCTGCCATTCGCTCGTCGTGGCAACAGGCGGCAAGTCCATTCCCAAGATGGGTGCGACCGGGTTTGGCTACGAGATTGCCGCGCAATTCGGCCTGCTGCTCGTGGAAACGCGTCCGGCGCTGGTGCCGCTGACATTCGAGGCACGAACGCTGGAACGGCTGAAGGATCTGTCGGGGATCGCGGTCGATGCGGTGGTCGGCTGCGACAAGACACGTTTTGCCGAAGCGATCCTGTTCACCCATCGCGGCCTCAGCGGCCCCGCCATTTTGCAAATATCGTCCTATTGGCGGGAAGGGCGGGAAATCTCCGTTTCCATGCTGCCGGGGATGGATATATTCGAGCGCCTGAAAGCGGCGCGTGCGCAAAATGGCCGCCAAGCCTTGCAGACGGCACTCGGGACATATCTGCCAAAACGTCTGGCGCAGCATATTGCCGAACAGGAAAAAGCCGCCGGAAATCTCGCTGATTTCTCGGACAAGGACTTGCGACGCATCGCTGCCGCTGTCAATGACTGGCGCATAAAACCGGCGGGATCGGAAGGCTACCGCACCGCGGAGGTGACGCTTGGCGGCGTCGATACGCAGGCGCTCGACTCCCGGACGATGCAGGCGCGAACGGTTCCGGGGCTTTACTTCATCGGCGAAGTCGTGGATGTCACGGGCTGGCTGGGCGGCTATAATTTCCAATGGGCCTGGTCATCGGGCTGGAGCGCCGGACAGGCCGCCTGAAAAGGTCACTGTAACATATTGAATTTGCGCGTGAAAAGCGCCATCAGGAAACGATAGAGATGAGTGATTTCGACGAGAAAGCGCTTGAAAAAGCCTATAACCGGGCGCTGAAACTCGAAAAATCCGGCGACCTCGACGGCGCTGCTCTGGCTTATGCCGAGGTGCTGAAGATCGATCCGGACGATCATGGCGGTGCGGCCGTCAGGCTCGCCAGCATCGGCCGCGGAGCAGTGCCACCGAAGGCGCCGGACGCCTATGTGCAGACGCTGTTCGACCAGCACGCGGAAATGTTCGATACCATTCTCGTGGACCAGCTCGGCTATGACGTGCCGTTGCAACTGCGCGACATGCTGCTGACGCGTGATCCGTCAGCGCATTTTACGCGAATGCTCGATCTCGGCTGCGGCACCGGTTTGTCGGCCGATGCGCTGGATGACGTGGCCGACCACAAGACCGGCGTCGACATCTCGGAAAACATGGTCGAGATCGCCTATGAAAAAGGAGATTACGATATCCTGTTCGTCGGCGAAGCCGTCCGCTTTCTGCAGACGACGGAAGGCCCGGCTTGGGACCTGATCGTGGCAACAGACGTGCTGCCGTACATGGGAGAGCTCGACGATTTCTTCGCCGGCGTCGGCGGTCATCTGCAGCCAGGCGGAACCTTCGCATTCTCAAGCGAGACGCTTTCTGATGAGACCTTCAATGGCCAGCCGTTTATGGTCGGACCATACCAGCGCTTTGCACATTCAGCGGCCTATGTCAGCAGGGCACTCGAAGACAACGGCATGCAGAGCATCGAATGCGCCGACATCGTCGTGCGTCATGAACAAGGCCAGCCGGTGCCGGGTCATCTGATGCTGGCGGTGAAATCATTGCCCTGAGATCGCAGGATGCTGATCCAATCTCTTGATTTGAAAACGAAATATCACATTTTGAGATTGGAAGTGACGCCATCGTCCGCACAAACGATGCAACACGATAGTTCCATAATCTATCTTATGTGATCGGATTATATGGCCGGGCACATTCTATTTTGAAGTCGATTTAGACTCGATGGGATAACCCGGTCTACTCTGCTGGGCGCTTCTCTAACCAGCCCTATCGATCTTTGAGGCATCCGCCTCGATGCGCATTCCGTCATAGGCGGGCTCGACATGATCAGGGGTCTCGTGCAGGACCGTCTCATAGTCGAGCGGTACATGCATATGCGTCAGGATCGCTCGCTTCGGCGCGAGGCGCTCGATCCATTCCAGCGCTTCACTGAGCGAAAAATGGCTGGGATGCGGGCGATACTGTAGCGCGTCGATGATGAGTACGTCGAGGCCCTGAAGCCGCTCGACGGTTTTGTCTGGAAAAGCGCTGACATCGGAGCAATAAGCGACATCGCCGATGCGGAAGCCGAGGGACATGATGTCGCCATGCACCTGCGGCAGTGGCAGAAACGGAATGGCTCCGCCCGGGCCGTCGATCCTAAACGGTGTATCCTCGTCGATCTGGTGCGCTTGCACGATTGGCGGGTATTTCGATCCCGGCGGCGTTGCGAAGCAATAGCCGAACGCCTCGTCCATGCGTGACAGGGTCATGCGGTCGGCATAGATGTCCATCAGCCGCCGCTTTTCGACGACATAGGTCCGCAGATCATCCAGGCCGTGGATATGGTCGGCATGGGCATGGGTATAGACCGCCGCATCGAGCATCCCTGCCCCCGCGTCGATCATCTGCGCACGGAAATCCGGGCCTGTGTCGATGACGACGGTTGTTGTCTCACCGTTTTTTGCGATGCGCTCGACCAGCATTGCGGCGCGGCGGCGCTTGTTCCTGGGATTACCCGGATCGCAATTTCCCCAGTCGCCGGTGATCCGCGGCACACCGGGCGAAGAGCCGCAGCCGAGAATGGTGAAGCGTAAGCGGTCAGCCATTTCAGGCATCCGTCGGCTTCGGCATTTTGGAGAACAGCCGGAAGACGTTTTCGGTTGTGATCGCAGCCAGTTCATCCGCCTCGATGCCGATGGTCTCGGCCAGGACGGCGGCGGTATGTCGCACGAAGGACGGCTCGTTGCGTTTTCCCCGATAGGGCACCGGCGCAAGATAGGGCGCATCGGTTTCGACGAGCAGGCGGTCGCGCGGCACGATCCGTGCGATGTCTCGCAACTCGATGGAATTCTTGAACGTCAGAATGCCGGAGAAGGAGACATAGCCGCCCAGTGCGATGCCGATTTCCGCCAGTTCCTTACCGGAGGAAAAACAGTGCAGGATGAAGGGGAATGCCCCCTTCCCCGTTTCCTCGGTCAAGATATCAGCCATATCCGCATCGGCGCTACGCGCGTGGATGACCAGCGGCAATCCGGTCTGGCGTGCCGCCTCGATATGGGCGCGAAAACTCCTGGCCTGCACGTCAGGCGACGCATAATCATAGTGATAGTCGAGACCGGCCTCGCCTATGGCGACCACCTTCGGATGCCCGGAGAGCCGGATCAACTCCTCTGCGGTAACGTCAGGCTCCTCATGCGCATTGTTGGGATGCGTGCCGACGGAGCAATAGACCTGATCATAACTTTCCGCGATTTCGAGGATCTGGGCAAAGCGGCGGACGCGGGTGGAGATCGTTACCATGCGGCGAACGCCGGCATCGAGGGCGCGCTGCACGATGGCATCGCGCTCCTCGGCGAAATCCGGAAAGTCCAGATGGCAATGACTGTCGACAAGCATTGCCATCCCGATCAATCCTGCTTGTCGGCCTGCTTGTCGGCTTCCACATAGCGCGGAAAGATCGGCTGCGGCGCTGGCAGCGGCGCGCCGCCCGCTAGCTCTCCGCCCTTGAGATCGGCGAAATTGCGCCGGTCTGCCGGGACAGCCAGAATATCGAGCAGCTTTCCGGCAGAGCCGGGAATGAAGGGCTGCGCGAGGATGGCGACGCGGCGCAGCACTTCCGCCGTAACGTAGAGTACGGTCGCCATGCGATCCGGATCGGTCTTGCGCAACGCCCAGGGCTCCTGCGCGGCGAAATAGCGGTTCGCTTCGGCGACGACCGCGAAGATGATCGCGAGCGCGTGGTGGAGCCCCTGCTCGGCCATTGCCTTGCGGGCCGTTTCCAAAGCAGCGCTTGCCTGATCCAGAATGGCGTTGTCCGCATCGGTAAACGCGCCCGGCCGCGGCACCTTGCCGTCACAATTCTTGGCGATCATCGAGAGCGAACGCTGGGCCAGATTGCCGAGATCGTTGGCGAGATCGGCATTGGTGCGATTGACGATCGCATCATGGCTGTAGCTGCCGTCCTGTCCGAACGGCACCTCGCGCAGGAAGAAATAGCGCACCTGGTCGAGCCCGTAATGTTCGACCATGGTGAAAGGATCGATCACATTGCCGACCGACTTCGACATCTTCTCGCCGCGGTTGAACAGGAATCCGTGCGCAAAGACGCGGCTCGGCAGTTCTACACCCGCCGACATCAGGAACGCCGGCCAGTAGACGGCATGGAACCGCACGATATCCTTGCCGATGATGTGCGTCGCGGGCCAATAGCCCCACTTGTCCGAAGTGGTATCGGGGTAGCCGGCGGCCGTGAGGTAATTGGTGAGCGCATCGACCCACACATACATCACATGCTTTTCGTTTCCCGGAACGGGAACGCCCCAGTTGAACGTGGTTCGCGAGATCGAAAGATCGCGCAGGCCGGATTTGACGAAGCTCAGCACTTCGTTACGCCGTTCGGCCGGACCGATGAAATCCGGATGGCTTTCATAGAGCGCGAGGAGCCGGTCCTGATAGGCGGAGAGGCGGAAGAAATAGGTTTCTTCCTCGTTCCACTCGACCGGTGAGCCCAAAGGCTCGCGGCGGACGCCATCCTCGCCGACTGTGGTTTCGCTCTCATCGAAATAGGCTTCCTGGCGCACGGAGTACCAGCCGGCATACCGATCCAGGTAGATATCGCCATTGTCGGCCATGCGCTGCCAGATTGCCTGGCATGCTTTGTAATGGCGCTCTTCGGTGGTGCGGATGAAATCGTCGTTGGAGCAGCCGAGTGTTGCGAGCATGTCGCGGAATATCGCCGAGTTGCGATCCGCCAGCGCCTTTGGAGTGAGCCCCTCCTTTTCAGCCGTCTGCTGCATCTTCAGGCCGTGCTCGTCGGTGCCCGAGAGGAAGAAGACGTCGAGGCCATCCAGCCGCTGGAAACGTGCAAGAGCATCCGTGGCGATGGCCGTGTAGGCGTGGCCGATATGCGGCTTGCCGTTGGGGTAGAAGATCGGCGTGGTGATATAGAATTTTTCGCGGCTCATGCGGGACCTGGCGTGATCTGACTGAATAATCCGGATTCAGTTGAATTTTCGATTTCGAGCGGCTGACATACCGCATGTCGGCTGCGAATGCTACGGTCGTAGGAATTGTGTAGGCCTGAAACTAACCGGGAATCCCGTTCTGGAAGGCGCGGTGGGCCTTTTCGAGCAGGATAAGGGCCGCCTGTTTTTTGTCGAGGTTGAAGGCTTGCGTCTCCATGCCGTCCTGACGGACCCGATTCCAGAAAGCAGACCATGCGTTGGCCGGCATTATGGCGCCCTCGCCCGCGTTCAGACGCGCGCGATCGGCGATGCGCTGAAGAACATGATCGAAAAACAGATCGTACTGAATTTCCATTTCTCGCCCTCCGATGGCGGCTGCGAGCGCCTGTGCCTTCGGCAGATCGAAACTTTTCGTCTCCAGAATTGCATCGGCTGTTTGCGCTATTTCGAGGCCGCCATGGGCAATCAGCAGCGCCGCCTTGCGCACGCTGCCTTCCGAGCGCTCGATGAGGGCCGCCGCCGTCTCCCCGTTCACGTCGAAACCGATTCCCGGACCGATTCCCGCAAGAGCCTTCTGCATCGAAGCCCTGTCGAGAGGCTTGAACTGCAGCGTCTGGCAGCGGGAGCGGATCGTCGGCAGCAGGCGGCCGGCGGAATGCGATATCAGAATGAAGAGCGCGCGGGCCGGCGGCTCCTCCAGCGTCTTCAGGAGAGCGTTGGCCGCATTCCGGTTCATGTCGTCGGCGGGATCGACGATGACGATGCGCCAGGCGCCATCATGCGAGGTGCGCGTCAGGAAATGCGTCACCTTGCGGATTTCCTCCACGGTGATGCCTGTCTTGAACTTGGCCGTCTTCTGGTCCAACGGGCGATCCACATGCAGGATAGCGGGATGGATGCCGCCTGCGATCTGGCGGAAAAGCGACTTTTCGAAATCGGGAAATGCGATATCGTCCGGCGCTCGCGCGCTGTCGGCATGGCTCAGCATATGGCCGGCCAGATGATATGCGAGCGTTGCCTTGCCAACCCCGCGCGGCCCTTCGAACAGCAGTGCGTGATGCATCTTGCCCGTGCGGTAGGTGCGGGCGAGAAAGGCGCGTATCTCCTCATGCCCCGCCAGAAAGGCGTTGGCCGATGGCGCAGGCACACCGTCGATGGTGTCATGCGTGTCCTGGACGGCAAGTTCGTTGATCATGTGGAGATCATGCTGGTTTCGCCAATGTTTTTCCTGTTTTCGGCAGTGTTTCGGAGCGGTTTTCGATCAGTTTGTCAACAATCGCGATGATATCGGCGCTTACTTCTTCCTCGGGCCGATCTGCATCAACGACCCGGCAGCGCTCCGACTCGGCGGCTGCGATGGTGAGATAGGCCTGGCGGCGCGCCTCATGGAGGCCGAGCGTTTCCTTCTCGAAACGATCCGCGACCTCGTCCCCTCGCCTGAGCCTCGCCCGCGCCAGCCCCTTTTCCGCCGGCAGGTCCAGAATGACAGTCAGGTCGGGCACGATTCCGTCGATCGCCACGCGTTCGAGCGCACGCATGAAGGACTGATCGAGGCTGCCGGTTACCCCTTGGTAGACACGGCTCGAATCGATGAAGCGATCGCATAGCACGGTCTTGCCTGCCATGATCGCCGGGCGGATGAGCTGCTCCACATGATCATTGCGCGCAGCGGCGAAAAGCACAGCCTCCATGGCCGGCCCAAACTGTTCGGCGGCGCCGCTCAGGATGACGTGGCGTACCGCCTCGGCGCCTGGAGAACCGCCGGGTTCGCGGCTGACCAGCGTATCGACGCCTGCGGCGGCAAGATGCGCGGCAAGACGCCTGATCTGAGTCGATTTGCCCGCCCCTTCACCGCCCTCGAACGTGATGAACAATCCTGCCACGGATGCGCGTTCTCCCTTGTGTCCAGGGCTTTCTATCCATCCGCAGGATAAAGGTCGAGGCGCGCGTCAGGATTTCAGCGATATTTCCTGATCCATCCGGTGGAGAGTTCGAGTGCGGCGTCGAATGCCTTCTTGCCGATCCCGCCCTCTTTCACTTCCCCGGTGGTAAAAACAGGCTTTTCCAGAACCAGGACGTCGCCCATCCAGATCTTCAGCGTTCCGGCCTGTCTGCCTGCCTCGACAGGCGCGATCAGCGGTCCGGTATAGACGATGCGGGCTTTCAGGGGCGGACGGTCCCGCTTCGGCAGCAGCAACTCCACCGCCTCCCCCGTCCGAAGTTCGACCCCGGAATGTTCGCCGCCATAGACGCTCGCCTTTCCTACGACGTCATTTTCTGGAAACAACTGCACGTCCTCGAAATTGTTCATTCCCCATTCGATAAGCTTGCGCGCCTCCTCAGCACGCTCCTTGTCGCTGGGAACGCCGCTTATGCCGAGAAACAGCCTGCGTCCATTGCGCTCGGCTGACGCGATCAGCCCATATCCGGATTCCTGCGTGTAACCGGTACCCAACCCGTCCGCGCCGATATTCAGCCGCAGAAGCGGGTTGCGGTTGCGCTGGAGGATATTGTTCCAGGTGAAGCTCTCCTGCGCATAGTATTTGTAGAACTGCGGGTATGTCCGGTGAATATGGCGGGCTAGGCTGACCAGTTCCGCGATGGTCACCTTCTCGCCCGGCGCGGGCAGTCCGGTGGAGTTGACGAAAACCGATTTGTCGAGTCCCAGCTCCCGCGCACGGTCGGTCATGCGCCCGGCGAACTGCTCCTCTGTCCCTGCCATGCCTTCGGCCAAAACGATGCAGCCGTCATTTGCCGACTGGACGATGACGCCCTGAATGAGGTCCTCCACTCGTGGCGTCGACTTGATCTTGGCAAACATGGTCGAGGTGCCGGACGGTGCGCCGCCGGTGCGCCAGGCATATTCGCTGACGGGAAATGTCTGGTCGAGCGACAATTCGCCCTTCGACAGCGCGTCGAAGACGACCTCCATGGTCATCAGCTTCGCCAATGAAGCAGGCGGAATGGCCGCGTCAGGATCTTTGGAATAAAGGACGGTGCCGGTCTTGTCGTCGATCAGCAATACCTGCTTGGCCTTGACTTCCAATGGCTGGGCCAGGCAAGCGGATGCGGCGATGACACCGATCAGCCCGCATAAACCGGCTACTGCATATTTGATCGACGGCATGTCGCTCCCTGCCCTTGCCTGCCCGTGATCCTGTTCGAATTTACCCGAATTCGAATCACCCGCCAATATCGCCGTTCAGGCTAGAGCATGATCTAGGCCGAAAACTGCAGGCTCTTCCGACAAGAAATGACGCCGGCCATTGCGGCGTCATGAACGGGTAGTCCTATTCCGGGCGAACCACAAAGGCATCGGCAGCACCTGCCGCCCACGCAGCTTCCAGCAGGGCATCGCTGCTGCCGGCAAGCGTAACGCCGTAGAGTTCGCCATTCCCGGTCGGCACATTGGTCCGCTGAACCTTGCCGAGCGAGGAAAGGGCTGCGGCGATGCGATCGGCTTCGCGCCTGTCGTTGAAGAAGCCGGCGTCGATATATTCCGCATGGCTGGAAACATCAGTCCTGTCGGCGTTGAGCTTTTTCCAGGCGTCGGAAATCGCCGAAGGCGTCAGCACGCTGGCATAGGCCGTCGCCTCGACACTGTTGGCGGCGGCGATACGCTCATCGGCATACCCAGCAAGCGCCGACGTAACCGCCCCTCCGGGGCCTCGGGCGATGCCGAAGGGAACCGTGGGTCGTTCGGTCACGATTGGCCCTATGGCCGGCAGGATCGGATCGCCGGCGCCTACCGCGCCAGGCAGAGGTGGCGGCTGAAGCACGCCTGGCTGAGACATGGACGGTACCGGGACGGCATGCATGCCCGCTGCATTCGCCATGGCGGACATTGGCTGCGATCCGGGCATCGGCGTCGTCGGCGTCGGCCCGTTCATCGCGATCATGACGCCGCTGGCGGGCTGACCGATCGGATCGGAGCCGTCGCGGAACGACGCCAGCAGGAAGGCATCGTCATGCCCCTCCAACGGCGCGCGGCCGACATATTCGACCTTTACATTCGCCGTTCCGTGATGCTGGTAATCGAGCATTTCCGCAGCGCGCTGGGACAAATCGATAACGCGGTCGCTGGCATAGGGGCCGCGATCATTCACACGAACGATGAGTGAATTGCCGTTTGAAAGATTGGTGACGCGCGCATAGCTCGGCAAGGGCATGGTCGGATGTGCGGCGGAGAGATGGCGCATATCGTAGACTTCGCCATTAGCCGTCAGCCGCCCATGAAAGGCTGAACCGTACCACGAGGCTTTGCCGACGCGCTTATAGCCAGGCTCTTCCTTGGGATAGTACCACTTGCCCCTCACCTGATAGGGCTTGCCCACCTGATTGCGCCCGCCGCCGCGCGGCATCTTCGCAACATTGGTGGAGATGACGCGCGGACTTGCCTTCACGCCATATTCGGATTCGGCAAAATATTCCTTGGGGCGTTGTTTGCTCTTCGACTTGGGCTGCGGCGTGGCGCACGCCGCGACCATTGCGCCGAGAATGACGACCCCCGCCAAGCGCAGATTGACGCGGACAGAGCGCGATCGGCCCGTATTTTCTGACGCTCTATCCATATGCCCAATCAATAATCCATCTTCAGCCGACAATTGGCCGCCCCCGTCTTGAAACCATTGCAGTGCCGGATTTCCCACCCATGCGATCAGCGTGACAACCGGCGGCATAGAACCCACCAGCCAAACTCTTGCCATCGATTCGTTGATACGACATTAAAAAATTGTGACCTTCCAGCGGCAGGAAGAAGACGCCAACTAGTCGCCAGTTTTGTATGACCCCTCGCGGCTTTGCAAGGCCCCAGTCTCCAGATTTCATGAAACGATCTGAAACAACCTCCCCGCCCCCCTGAAACAAATGGTTTTCAGGTAAACGGCCCCGTTCCGTTTCGGTGGATCGGCATGACTGAAGGCGTTGACGCGGATATCCCGCAGGCTGTAAACAGGCGTCGATGACGATAGCCGCAAATCAGCTGAAGCAAGCTGGTCGGGCGAATAGTCCAGTCAAGTCATCCGGTTGGAGGGGTGGCCGAGCGGTTTAAGGCACCGGTCTTGAAAACCGGCGTGCGGGAGACCGTACCGTGGGTTCGAATCCCACCCCCTCCGCCATGAATCCTGATACAATTCAGATGCTTAAGATCAAATTTTTAGTATTCAGTTCACCAGTCGCCTGCACGATATAGCAAAGGAAGGCGACTCCGCGGAGTCGCCTTCTATAAAATGCTTTGCCCCAATGCCTTAGTAAGGTGAATAGCACTGGCGGCGCGGGCCGTTATAGGGCTGGTAGGTGTTGTCGTAGGCACGATACGAACGATAGCGGTTGGCGCACCATTGGACATGGGAGTTGCCATAGGTGGGCACGGCCCGCGGCTGGCTGGCGATGGCTCCGCCGATCACGGCGCCGGCGCCGAAGGCAGCCAGAGGATACCACCATCCATCCCGGTGACGCCGATATCCATAACGGCCATATCGATAGCCGCGGTGCCCGCCCCAATATCCAGGACGATTCCAGCCGCCGCGATGATGCCAGCCGCCGCGGTGATTCCAACCTCTCCGACCGCCCCAATCACCCGGCCGCCGATGATTCCAGCCGCCATGAGAACGTCGGATTTGTCTATCTCGAATTTGCTCGACGTTCGAACCTGTTTCGATCTGCGTCACCACCAGAGGAGCCGCGCTCACCGGAATGGCAGATGTGAACGCGATGGCCATGCCAAGCGTTCCTGCACAAAATGCTGACAAGAACTTCTTCATAACAACTCCCGTTGATAAACTGCCCATCTTGCAGCAACAGACTGCGCCTGCATTTATGAAGACATCATGAATGTGTAAAACTACATTCTATCTATCTTTAATCATACTCCATTTTAAAGTAAAAATCTGCAATCCAGGCATCAAGGCAGAAAACATTACTGGATGTCTTAAACAGTGATCCGCAAGGCCGTGCCTCGGCCAATATTATATGGAACAAAGATGAAGGGCAGGCGTTAAAAACCGCATTCAACAGTCCGGAGGTTCATATGACCAGTCAGACGATTCCCGCTGATGTCTATCAACGCCATGAGAGAGAGTGGCAGATACTACGGAAATCACTCGCCGGTTCGCAGCCGCCATCCCCGCAACCGCAAGACACCCAAAAGAAATAATCCTCCTGGTAGCCGGAAGGGCATATGCACTTCCGGTCTTTCGTCTTTGGGCGGAGAGCGCTCATTTGTGGTAGGTTGACCAGACGATTTACCAAGAGAGGAATTCGTCATGAATACAGCCAATCTCCAGTTGGAGGGGCTTTGCCTTGCCGTAGCCGCCGTCAACCGTTTGCTGGTCGCCAAGGGCATACTCTCGCAAGACGAAATTGACATCGCATTGCGCAAGTCGGAGGCCGCGATTGTGGGAGACGAACGCATTACCGAACAATTGTCGCCGGCCAATCGGGATGCAGTGTGCTTTCCCATCCGCCTGTTGCAAATCGCAAACAGCGCAGGAGCCGAGGATCCCTGGTCGTTCTCACATCTGGCAAAACTGGTTGGCGAGACGAAGCGTCCTTACAATGATCAGCGCTAGACCATTGATATCACAGCAGCTTTAGCCGCTTTTCATCCGATTCATAAATTGGATTTTTCTGTTCTCATTTTCGGAACCTTCTGGATCTCAGCGCGTTGATATTCATTCGGTCATCCGAGTCAGGAAGAGATTATGCAGCCGCGTGGAAATCATGTGCGGGATGCCGTTTCAGCACTTGCCCGCGCCGAACGCGAGGCAAGTGAAGAAATCCGGGAGGCATTCTGCTATAAATGCCTTCCTGATAACGTTTTAGGCGGGCTGACGGGCTACAAGATGCCTGATCCCACGCTCGATGATTTTTCGGCTTCCGAAGAATTCATTCAGCCGATCCCGCCGAAGCGCAAAAGCTTCAGCCTGTTCCGGCGAAGAATCCATAAATTCCCCACGTCCCTCTAAATCCGAATTCCTGCGTCGTCGAAGACGTGCAGATCGGCGACTTTTGCGCCGACATGTATTTTCGCCCCTGGCTCCATCGCTGTCTTTCCCGCGACACGCACAACGAGGCGAGTCTTTCCGACGTCGCCGTAGATGAAGCTTTCCGCGCCGACTGGCTCGATGGCTCGTATGACGATCTCGAAGATGGCATTCCCGCCAATTTCGTCATTGTTTGTCACGAGAAACAGGTTTTCCGGGCGGATGCCGAGTGTAGTCGCCTCGCCTGATAGCGACAGTCCGCTGCCGCCGATTTCGGTGCCATCGGCGAGTGCCGCCCGCCCTTCCCCATGCCTCAATGGCAGGAGGTTCATCGGCGGGGCGCCGATGAAGCTTGCCACGAATAATGTGGCCGGCTTTTCGTAAATATCGAGCGGCGCGCCGATCTGTTCGACGTTGCCGGCATTCATGACGACGAGAACATCGGCCAGCGTCATGGCTTCGAGCTGGTCATGCGTGACATAGACGCTGGTGACTCCGAGCGAGCGCTGCAGATTCTTGATCTCGACGCGCATTTGCCCGCGCAATTTGGCGTCCAGGTTGGAGAGCGGTTCGTCGAACAGGAACAGCTTCGGATTGCGAACGATGGCGCGGCCCATGGCGACACGCTGGCGCTGACCGCCTGAAAGCTCGCGCGGACGGCGCGTCAGGAGATGGTCGAGTTCCAGCGTCGCGGCGACTTCACGGACGCGTTTGTCGATCTCCGGCTTGGGCATACGACGATTGCGCAAGCCGTATGCCATGTTGTCATAGACACTCATATGCGGATAGAGCGCATAATTCTGGAATACCATGGCGATGTCGCGCTCGGCCGGTCCCAGTTCGTTGACCATTCGCCCGTCTATCGCGATCTCACCTTCGGTGATCGATTCGAGCCCGGCGATCATGCGCAGAAGCGTCGATTTTCCGCAGCCCGAAGGCCCCACCAGTACACAGAGTGCGCCGTCCCTGATCGCCAGATTGACCTTTTTCACGGCTTCGAAGCCGCCGGGATAGATTTTGCGGATGTTCTTGAGATCGACGGTTGCCATTATTTCTCCGTTTCTACGAGGCCGCGGACGAACCAGCGCTGCATGAAGACCACAACCAGAATGGGCGGCAGGATGGCAAGGATGCATGTCACCATTACCAGATGCCATTGGGTGTCGGCATCGGCGAAGGAGATCATCTTGCGCAGCGCGATGACGATCGTGCCCATGTCGTTGCGGTTGGTGACGAGCAGCGGCCAGAGATATTGCGTCCAGCCATAAATGAACTGGATGACGAAAAGTGCTGCGATATTGGTTTTCGAGAGCGGCAGGAGGATATCCCAGAAGAAGCGCCAGGGCCCTGCCCCGTCGACGCGCGCAGCTTCCAGGAGTTCGCCGGGGATGGTCATGAAGAACTGACGAAAAAGGAGCGTCGCGGTCGCAGACGCCATCAGCGGCAGGGTCAGCCCGGCATAGGTGTCGATCAACCCGAAATCGACCATCACCTTGTAGGTCGGCAGGATGCGAACCTCGACGGGCAGCATCAGGGTGATGAAAATCAGCCAGAAGAAGGTCATGCGCAGGGGGAAGCGGAAGAAAACCACCGCATAGGCCGAAATGATGGAAATGAGGATCTTGCCGACAGCTATCAGGACGGCAACCACAGTGCTGTTCCAGAGCAACCGTCCGACGCTGACGCCGCCGATCTGCCCGATCCCGCCGAAGAGCGCCGTGGCATAGTTTTCGAGAAAGCGGTCTCCGGGGATGAGCGGCAGCGGCGGCCTGAGAATCGTCTGCAGTGAGTGCGTCGAGGCGACGAAGGTGTAGTAGATCGGAAAGGCGACGATGAAAACGCCGACCAGGAGAGTGGCGTGGGCGATGATGCGGCGCGAGGGTCTGTTGTCGATCATGCTGTCCCCATCACCCGTAATGCACACGGCGTTCGACATAGCGGAACTGAACCGCCGTCAGCGCGACCACGATCACCATGAGGATTACCGATTGCGCGGCCGATTCCCCCAGCAGCAGATTGACGAATCCGTCATTATAGACCTTGTAGACGAGCGTCTCCGTCGCCTTGCCAGGCCCGCCGCCGGTCACGGCATGGATGATGCCGAACGTGTCGAAGAAGGCGTAGACGGTGTTGATCACCAGAAGGAAAAAGGTCGTGGGCGCCAACAGCGGAAAGATGATGGTCCAGAAGCGCTTCGTCTCGCCTGCCCCGTCGATCGCGGCCGCCTCCACCAATGATTTCGGTATCGCCTGCAAGCCCGCGACAAAGAACAGGAAATTGTAGCTAATCTGCTTCCAGGCTGCCGCCGCGACGACGAGGATGACGGCTTGCGGACCATTGAGCAGCGGATCCCAATAAACCCCCAGCGACCTGAGCATGACGGCGATTGAACCGATCGATGGGTTGAACAGGAACAGCCACAGCATGCCCGCAATGGCGGGAGCAATCGCATAGGGCCAGATCAGCAACGTGCGGTAGATGCCGCGTCCGCGCACCACCTTGTCGGCCATGACTGCCAGAAAAAGAGCCGGCACCATGGCGAGCAGTGCAGTGGCGACGGAAAAGACGATCGTGACCTGGAAGGAATGGAGGTAGTTGGGATCGTTCAGTACGTGCCTGAAATTCGCCAATCCCACGAATTGCGTCGAAAGACCGAACGGATCTTCACGCAGCATGGATTGGTAGAGCGCCTGCGACGCGGGCCAATAGAAGAATATTGCCGTGATCGCGAGTTGCGGCGCCAGAAGCAGATAAGGCAGGAACTTGTTGGGAAAGATTGCGCGGGGTGTCACTATACGTCCCTTCGACGGGCTGCCCCGTCCGCAATGCAATGCGGGCGGGGCAGCGTCTGGACTGTCAAGGATTACTGGCCGATGGCCTGCTTGATAGCGGCATTGCCACGGGTGACCGCATTGTCGAGCGCCTGCTGCGCCGTCTGTTGGCCGTCCATCATCTTTTCAAGCTCTTCATTCTCGATGTCGCGAACCTGCGGCAGGTTCACAAGACGCACGCCTCGGGAGTTTTCCGTAGGCGCCTTGCCCATCATCTGCGTAATTGGCGTTTCGCGGCCTGGATTCTTCTCATAGAAGCCGGATGCCTTCGTTTCCTCATAGGCCTTAAGCGTGACCGGCAGATAACCCGATACCTGATGGAGCCGCGCCTGGATTTCGGGGCTGGAGAGGAAATTGAAGAAGGCTGCGATGCCTTTGTACTTCTCATCCGACTTTCCGCCGAATACCCACAGGCTCGCACCGCCTGGAATGGTGTTCTGCGGCGCGCCTTCTGCTTCGGGCTCGTAGGGCAATTGGCCGATGCCATAGTTCATGCCCGATTTGACGATATCGCCGAGGCCGCCGGAGGATTCGGTGAGAATGCCGCATTCGCCGGCGAGGAATATCTGTTTGGCTTCAGACGTACGTCCGCCATAGCGGAACACGCCATCCTTGGTGAGATCGGCGATTTCCTGGAAATGCTTGACGAAGAGCGGTGCGTTGATCTCAAGCTCGACATCCAGTCCCGCAAGGCCGTTTTCCTTGGTGCCGTAGGAAAGATTGTTCCAGGCGGCGAAATTCTCCAAATGAATCCATGTCAGCCAGGTCGAGGTATAGCCACAGGGTGCGGCGCCGCTGGTCTTGATCTTCTTGGCGGCTTCCCATACCTCGGGCCAGGTCTTCGGCGGGTTGTCGACGTCGAGCCCGGCCTTTTCGAAGATATCCTTGTTATAATAGAGAATGGGCGACGAGCTGTTATACGGGAACGACAGCATGGTGCCATCAGGCTTCGAATAATAAGCGACGATTCCGGGCAGATACTGGCTCTTGTCGAAAGTCACGCCGCCTTCGGACAATATCTCCGCGACCGGCTTGATCGCACCTTCAGCCGCCATCATCACGCCGGTTCCGACATCGAAAACCTGGATTATATCGGGCGCCTGCTTGGCGCGGAAAGCGGCGATGCCGGCGTTCAGCGTTTCCGGATAGGTCCCCTTGAAAACCGGAACGACCTTGTACTCGCTCTGGCTCTCGTTGAATTCCTTTGAAAGTGTATTGACGACTTCGTTGTTGGCGCCGGACATGGCGTGCCACCAGCTGATTTCCGTGACGGCGAAAGAGGATGTCGACGACATCAACGTCAAGGCGGCAGCGAGGCCAATGGAAATACCGCTCGTCTTCATAATGCTCTCCCTTATTGCTGGCGTCATGAGCGCGCCGCTTGAGGGCAGTATCGGTTCTATGTGACAGATGAACAACAGTTTATTTGCAGTTTTGTGACGTTAAGCCAGATCCCATGATGCGCGGCCATTCATCGAGCCCCTCTGGCTAGCGATCTGCAAAAAGACGCCATTAATCGACTTTAAAGATGAGAAAAGACTTCATATATTTTCAGAAGAGTTCTAAACTGAGCTCAGTTTGGCGCCCCTTCGGGAGGCTCCGAGAGAAAAGGATCATCCCATGCGGCTTACCCGCCAGACCAATTATGCAATCCGGATGTTGATGTATTGCGCCGCCAATGAAGGCCGTCTCAGCCGCGTGCCCGACATCGCAAAGGCATATGCCGTTTCTGAGCTGTTTCTCTTCAAGATCCTTCAGCCGCTCGTGGAACATGGGTTGGTCCAGACGGTGCGCGGCCGCAATGGCGGGGTGCGGCTCGGCAAGGCCGCCACGGCCATTACGATTTTCGACGTGGTCCGCGTGACGGAGGAAAGCTTCGCCATGGCGGAATGTTTCGACAACGATGCGGCGGAATGCCCGCTGATCGACAGCTGCGCCCTCAACTCGGCGCTGCGTGAAGCGCTCGGCGCTTTCTTCGAGGTTCTGGCGAAATACAGCATCGCCGATCTGGTCAAGGCGCGCCCGAACGTCCGAATGCTCCTCGGCCTCGACGAACTCCAGCCGCAACTGGCCGCAGGCTAAGGGGTTGCATCCAGAGGGGTAGCGTTAGCCTTCCCGTTGGCTACGCTAAACCGCTGCAGATTGCGGCAGGATAAAAGGCGTGCCGCCGTGAGGCAGAACGCCGACCTTCAAGGCGCATTCATAAACGCGCAGGATGCGATCATCCGATAGCATATCCCGCGGATTTCCCGCCGCATCGACCCGGCCGCGGTGCATCATGACGACATTGTCCGCAAACATTGCCGTGAGATTGAGATCGTGGAGGATGGCGATCACGCCCCCGCCGCTTTCAGCAAAGCTCCTGGCGATGCGCATGATGATCAACTGGTGCTTGATGTCGAGACTCGATACCGGCTCGTCGAGAAAGAGATAGCGCGGCTCGCCATCCAGAACCGGATGCCAGACCTGGCAGAGCACCCGGGCCAGTTGGACGCGCTGCTGCTCGCCGCCTGACAACTCCTGGTAAAACCGTCCACCAAAGCCTGCGAGATCGACCATCGACAGCGCGCGGTCCGGCAGAGATTCGATCTCCCCGGAACCGGCACCGGAATAACCGCTGGTAAGGCCGAGCCGGACGATTTCGCGCACGGTGTAGGGAAACGCGAGCGATGTCGATTGGGGAAGCACCGCGCGTAGCGCCGCCATCTGCCACGGTTTCAGTGCTTCAAACTGCTTTCCATTGATCGAGATACGGCCAGCAGAGGGTAGCTCGCCCGAAAGAGCACGTAGCAGCGTCGTCTTGCCGGACCCGTTCGGACCGACAATTGCCGTCAGTTCGCCCGGCCTGGCCGTGAAATCGACATTCTCGATAATCGGCTTTTTACCAATGGCGACGGACAGATTTTCGGCTTTGATCATGTCGATTGGCCTCAGAGATCGAGGATTCCGCGCCGACGCAGCAAAACCCACAGGAAGAACGGAGCGCCGACTGCGGCGGTAACGATGCCGATGGGCAGTTCGGCGGGCGCGACGATGGTCCGGCTGACCACATCGGCCAGCAGCAACAGCGTGGCGCCGAGAAGTGCCGACGCCGGGAGGAGATAGCGATGGTCCGGACCGATCATCAGGCGCAGGAGATGTGGCACGACGATGCCGACAAAGCCGATGCCGCCGCTCACCGCCACGGACGCGCCAACCGCCGCAGCAACCGTGACAATCGCGACGTTCTTCAACCGCTGAACGGGAATGCCCAGATGATTGGCCGATGCCTCGCCAAGCGATAGGCCGTTGAGACCGCGCGCCAGAAATGGCGCCGCTGCGAGTGCCAGCAGGATGATCGATCCCGAGGCCCCGATCTTGGCCCAAGTGGCGCCCGCAAGCGAGCCCAGCGACCAGAATGTCAGGTCGCGCAATTGCTGGTCATCTGCCATGTAGATCAGAGCGCCCGTCAGCGCTGCCGCCAATGCAGCAATTGCTATCCCCGCCAAAAGCATGGTTGCAACGGATGTCTGGCCGCGTCTCGTGGCAATGCCATAAAGCAGGAACGTGGTCAGCAGACTGCCAAGAAATGCCATGATCGGCAGAGTATAGATGTTTAAAAGCGCGGCTACAGGCGCGAGGATGGTTCCACCCAGAACGATGGTGCCGACCGCACCAAGGCTTGCCCCGGCCGATACGCCGACAAGACCTGGATCAGCCAGCGGGTTGCGGAAAAGCCCCTGCAGGACGGCACCCGAGACTGCAAGCGCCGAACCGATCAGCGCGCCGAGAATGATGCGCGGGAGGCGAATTTCCAGAACGATGATGCGGTCGCGCTGTGACAGTTCCTCCGGCGAAACCGCTGAGAAAAGCCAATGCTTGACCACCATCCACGCCGACGCATCGGATGCGCCGGCGGTGAGGCTGAAGAGCATAACCGTGAGGAGCAGTACCGCGAGGAGGCCGATCGCTGCGCGGGCGACACCTGAGCGGTCGCCGCGCACCTGCCCCCCTCCATCGGCGAACGAACCGGCGAACTCCATTCTCTTGAGCATGGCGAAGCGGCTCAATGCTCTGCGGCGTCGCCGTAGAGCGCCACCGAGAGATCATGCGCCGCCTTGGCCGTGCGCGGACCGAAGCCCAGGAGATAGAGCGCATCCATCCGCACCAGCTTCTTCGTCCTGGCCACAGGCGTGCCGGCGAAGGCCGGATTGCCGAATATCTGCTCGGGGCTGACCGCATGATTGCCGCCGCGGTCCATCATCAGGATCACATCGGGCGCAGCCTTGCCGATCGCTTCGTCGGTCAATTGCTTGTAGCCCTCGTAGCCATCGATGGCATTCACGCCGCCGGCAAGCTCGATAATGCCGTTCGCGGCGGTGTTCTTGCCCGAGGCCATGATGCGATCGCCCTGCATGGACAAGATGAACAGGATGCGTTTGCGCTCCTTGACCGAGGACGCAGCCTTCTCGGCGGCGGCCAGATCAGCGCCCACGGACGCGGCGAGCTTGTCCGCCTTGTCCTGGATGCCGAGCGCCTTGCCGACGCCGTGGATCTTGTCGAGCACGCCCTGGCCGGTAAAGCGCTCCGGCACGACGACCATGGGAACGCTGGCCTTCTTCAGGACATCGAGCGCTTCGCGCGGCCCGCTGCCCTCCAGAAGGAGAATTCCCGATGGATTGACGGAAAGGACGCCCTCCGGCGACAGGGCTCGCATATAGCCGACATCGGGAAGTTTGCCTGCTTCGGGTGGATAGAGGCTCGTGGAATCACGCGCCACGAGACGCTTCTCTTCGCCGAGCGCGTAGACGATTTCCGTCAGCGATCCGCCGATGGAAATCAATCTCGAACTATCCTCGATACGGGTGGTCTCCTCCGCCAGCGCTGACGTGGTAGTGGCAGAGGAAACGGCCATGGCAAGCATCGAGAACAGCAGCGCGGCCCGCCCTGCCCTCATGGATATGCCAGCCAGGCGGTGCAATCCCTTGTCCATCAGTCTGTTCCTTCCAGGTGCCATTCAGGCGGCCGTCGATTGGCGCACGCGCGGCAGGTTCTCGATCAGGAAACGCCAGTCTTCCCGCTCACCCTGCCCTTCATGCCTCTTGCCGAAGAACTGGATGATCATCTCGTGGTTTGCATCATAGGCTTCCAGCGACGTCACATGGCCGTCCTTGGTCGGCTTGCGGACAGCCCAGACCTCGTGGATATGATCGGCGCGCAGGTGAAGATGGAATGTCGGGTCGAGCACGTTGAGCCACGGTCCCATCGTCTTCAGTTCGCTGATCGGTCCGGAATGGATCTGGATACAGCCGCGATTTCCGACAAAGCACATGATCGGAAGCGCGGTTTGCGCTGCATGACTCATCATAGCGCCGACCGCCTGCGTATCGAGGTGCCAGGCATATTCCTCGCCGATCACATTGAGCGCCTGTTGTCTGTCCAGCTTGAAATCGCGCAGGAGGCCGGCGAACTGGTGCACATCGGTCATCTGGCTCCAGCGATGGCGGAAATCGTCGCGATCGAGTTGCTCGATGCCGTCCAGCACCTCCCTGGCGCCCGGCGCAACCGTCTCGATCGTTCGCGACTGGTCGTCGGAGCGCATCGTCTCGACCAAAGTTCGATATGCATCGAGATCGGATTGCGTGCGCAAGTGGATCTTGTGGACGGCCTCACCCGCTTCATCAAAGAACTGCAGGCTGCGGCGCACATCGTCGCCGTCGCGTTTTTCAACCGCAAAACCATGCTTCCATGCATTCGGGAAAATGCGCAGGTCGATCTGTGCGCCAAGCACCATCGCCGCGCGGTTGCCCTGCACGATCTTGTCATAGACGCCGATTTTCTCGTGCACGGCACTTTCATTGCGGGTCAGCGCCATCACTTCACCGACCGCGCCAATGCCGCCCAGCAGCGCATCGACGTCAGGCCGGATGCGCATAACGGCGTCACCGCATTGGGCGGCGACATAGTCGGCTTCGGATATGTTCAGGAGCTGGGCGAACTCGCGTTCACGCAGTTTCGGATTTTCGGCGCGCGCGCGCAGAATTTCCTGGGGGGAAGGCTTGGAAATACCAGTCATGTCATGTCGCCTGTCTATTCAGCTATTTATTCAGAATGAGTTTGCCCTGACGGGTGATCTTGAGACGGTAAAGCGCCCCGGCATGCTCGATGCCCACTTCGGTGGAACCGTCGAAGAGCTCGCCGCTGCCATAGGTTTTCATCGGGTGCTGCACCCGGTTGTGCGGTTCTGCATATGGCGCTGACGCGGCGATCGAGCCGGAGGATGATCCGGCCCCGCGCGGCAACTGAACCTTCATATCGATGAAACTGCGTCTGTTCATTGCGCACCCCTTTCCGTCTGAGACGGGCGCACCGGCTGCACCGGGCGCCCGACCCTATTGTTGAGTAAAATTATCACCTTTTCACGCCTGCGCAATAGAAGAGTTTTTTCAACTTTTATGGATGCGCGTGCGGCCGGTTACGGGTCTAGAACCGCTGCGTCATGGAGATTTTGAATGTGCGGCCCGGCTCGGTGAAATAGTCCTTGGGTACCGAGCCGCTGTCTGGGATATCGAGTGCGTTCCAATATTTCCTGTCGAAGATATTGTAGACGCCCGCCTGGATGCGCATGCCCTTCAACTGTTCCGGTTCCCACCAGCCCGTGACATCGAAAAGCGTGTAGCCGGGTGTCTTGTTATAATCGGAGCTCGGGTTCTCGACCTTGTTGCGTGCCGCCGCCGCGGTCATCGAGAAATCCGTTCCCCAGGTCTCGGTCGCATAGCCGACGCCTACAATGCCCTTCAGCGCCGGGATGGAGTTCAGATATACGTCCGCGTCCGTATCCTTGCCCTGTGCGAAGGCAATCCCACCCCAGGTCTTCCAACCGTTCGAGAAGGCGTAATGCGCCTTGGCTTCCGCGCCATAGATCTGCACATGGGCGCGGTTGACATATCGGGTGATGCCCATCGGGAACATGCCGGGCGGCACACCGGCTTCGGCGGCGGTCACGCTGACATTGTCGATGAAGTTCTTATAATAATTGTTGTAAATGCTGACCGATCCGCCGAACCGGTCGTCGCCGAATTTCGCGCCGATATCGAATCCATTGCTGGTTTCTGGCTTCAGATCCGGATTGCCGATATTGAGATAGGTTCCAGGGCCGCCATAGGTCATGTAGAGTTCCGTCGAACTCGGCGCGCGGAAGGCTTGTGCCCATTGCGCATAGAGCACGACATTTTCGGTGGCGTCCCATTCGGCTCGCAGCTTGGGCGAGAAGCGTGAATCGCTGGAATCAGCGGGATAGCCCCGGAAGTTGGGGTTCTCTTCAAAAAGCGGTGTTTTCTGAGGATTGCGCTCATACCAATCGAAACGCAGTCCCGGCGTGATGCGCAGGCGGTCGTCATAAAGGGCGATCTGGTCCTCCACGAACAGGCCCAGAGTCCCACCCTCAACCTCAGGCATTTCAGCCTGGTTGGTATGCAGGAAGGCGCAACGGGGATCGTTTGGACCAATGCAGTTGTCCTCGCCCAGCGCCTTCTGCTTCACCGTGCTGAGATATCCGTCGATTCCAAATTTGAAGGTATGGCTATAGGCACCTAGCTCGACCGCCTTCAGGCCCGTAGCGTTGATGCCGACATCTGTCTCCTCCATCGTATTGTCGCGGCGATAGTTGCCCACGGGATATGTGCGGCGTATCGCGCTTATATCGTCGCCCTGCGTCAGACGCTGCCAATAGAGAATCGCGGAAGCCTGATCGAGCCAGGCGTCGCCTGTGCCGTCGTAATCATAGGTCGCCGAGATCCGCTCACGCTTGCGCGTTTTCGTTTCCCAGTACGTTCCAGGCCAGTATGTCGCTCTTGGACCATCCATAGGAAAAGAAGAGGCATCGAGCTTGTGGATGTCCCGATCGAGGTCGAACCGCTCCGCCGTAAATCCGAAGCGGTGTCCGCCGTCGACATGCTGATGCAGTTTGAACAACAGATTGTTCTGGTCGTATTCGGCCAGGTTCTTTTCGGTGCGGGTGACGCCGAAGCCGCCGATGTCGCCCATGTTCTCGCGTTCCTTGCCGGCGCGATAGCCACCCTGGAAAAGGACATAGGTGTTGTTCGCCCGAGCGGCGAGTGCCTGATTGATGTTCCAACTTCTGTCGGCGCTGTCATAGGAGCCCTTGGTCAAGCTGCCCCAGTTTTTGCCCTCCGTCAGCAAATCCTCAGGGTTGAGCGTGCGCAATGAGATTACGCCGCCGAGCGCGCCCGAGCCGAACAGGCTGGAATCTGCTCCCTGGATGATGTCGAGCGTCGACAGCGTATCGAAATCGATGCTGGAGATGCCGCCTTTCACACCGCGCGCGCCATCGTCGAGCCATGGCACCCTGATTCCGTCGATGGTCGTCAGGACACGGTTGTCACCAAGGCCGCGGATATTGATGCTGTCGCTGGTACGGTTGTAGTTGATGCCGGGATCGAGACGCCCGATATCCTCGATGCGATCGACCTGCCGCTCCTGCAAATCCGCACGGGTTACCCTCTCCGTCAGCACGGTGGGCGTGTCGATACCGGTTTTCTTCGCCCCTTCGACGACAATCGGCTTGAGCTCGATCGGCGCCTGCTGGTCCGCCTCCTGTGCTGCAGCGCTTGTCATCATGGATGCGTTCAACGCGCCGACTGCCGCGCAGCCTAACCAGAATCTTTTTGAAATGTTGCTCATGGCCCCACCTAACCCGCTTCAAATTTTAGAAAACGACGTTGGCTGGCGAAGGGCTGGAGCCCGGCTGGCTATGCTTGTTTCGGACCGGTTGAGATTTTGAACCGTCATCCCCGACGAGCAGACCGGAATTACGAAATATGATATTTTTAGTCAAGATAATAGTTGCGAGCCATTTCGCTTTGAAATAACCTTTTTGGAACAATGACTGGGCCGTATCGAAACAGGGGAGAAGAGATGCTGCACCCGATGAAGACATGCCGAGTTCTGACCGCGGCTTTGGCTTTTTCGCTGGGTGCGGCCGGGCGGGCGCCTGGCCAGGAATCCCCTCAGGGAACCAGCCAGGCGCCTGCCTTAAGTCTTGAGCTGAACGCGCTCGACACGTCTGAAAAGGGATGTCGCCTGACCTTCGTCGCCGCAAACGAAATGAACGTCCAGCTAGACAAGGTGACGTTCGAGATGGTTCTCTTCAATGCCGAACAACGGGTGGAGCGTCTGGCACTGCTCGATTTCAAGACGTTGCCCGCGGGAAAGACCAAGGTGCGCCGCTTCGATCTTGCCAATATCGCATGCGACAGCATCAGCCGCATATTGATCAATGACGCGACGGAATGCTCGGGGGAAGGTCTTGCTGAAGGCGCCTGCATTCGCCAGTTGAAGACGAGCTCCAAGTCGTCCGTCCGCTTCGGCATCTGACTGTTGCCGCCTCTGAAAGGAATGCATGAATGTATATCGCCATGAACAGGTTCAAGGTTCAGGATGGCTCCGAGGACGCATTCGAAGCCGTGTGGAAGAACCGCGATTCGACCCTGAAGGAGTTGCCTGGTTTCGTGGAGTTCCATCTCCTGCGCGGCTCGCGCAATGCCGATGAGAACTACACGCTCTATGCCTCGCATACCATCTGGCGCAGCCAGGAGGATTTCGTCGCCTGGACCAAATCCGAGCATTTTCGCAATGCGCACAAGAATGCAGGCGCCAACAAGGTCCTCTATCTCGGATCGCCGAAGTTTGAAGGTTTCAACGTCGTCGAAGGTGCCTGATTCCGCGCCTTCGTCTTTATCCAATGCCCAAACGGGTCCTTCGGGATGAAAAATCCCGGGGGGAAGCGCCCCATGAGGCGATTTGACACACTGCCCGAATTCAACCGCGCAGACCGCATTTTTCGGCGCCCGAGAGCAAATTTCCTACTTAAAGCTGGCACTTCCACTCAAGTTTAGAATTATTCTAAGCTCTTGATATCTAGAACTATTCCAGAAGATAGAATTTGACATACCTGCTCGCTCTCCCCCATATAAGCGGGTACTCATTGAGTGTAACCCTTTGATGTTAGGGCCTTTAACCCTTGCGATTGGAGGAACCTGTGGTCGGTTCAGCATGGCCGTTAAATAAAACGGCCGCACCTCTCTGGAATAAACAAAGACATCCCTCGCTAGAAGCACGCCTATATTCTGGCGCTTGCGCGACGAATACTTATTCTCCGGGCATCGTATCTTTGCGCGTCTCCCATTCTGACTGGAGCAGTGCATCCTGATGCTTGTATGTCACTGCAACATTATTACCCAAAAAGAGATCGAGGACACGATAATTGCCCTCCTCGATGAAGATTGCTGGCAACTGATTGTTCCGGCAAAGGTCTACCATGCCATGCAGAAGCGCGGGCGCTGCTGTGGATGCTTCCCAAACGTTGTCGAAACGATCATAAAAGTGACCGAAGAATATCATCTTCGGCACGACCAGAACGATAGCGATGTCATATCGTTCATCGATCGTGTTCGTTCGCTACGCCAGCAATACGGGAGCATTCAGCATGAAGGGCGACATAAAGGTCATCGAGCGGCTTAACGAGGCTCTGTTCCTCGAACTGGGCGCGGTCAACCAATATTGGCTGCACTACAGGCTTCTCGACGATTGGGGCTACACGCGCCTTGCCAACAAGGAGCGGGCGGAATCCATCGAAGAGATGCATCACGCCGACCGCATCATCACACGTATCATCTTCCTCGAAGGCCATCCGAATTTGCAGACCGTCGCGCCGCTGCGCATCGGCCAGAACGTCAGGGAAGTGCTGGAGTCGGATCTCAAGGGCGAATATGACGCCCGCACCTCCTACAAGAAGTCCCGCGAAATCTGCGACGAACTCGGCGATTACGTCACCAAGCAGCTTTTCGACGAACTCCTGAAGGACGAGGAAGGCCATATCGATTTCCTCGAGACGCAGCTCGACCTGCTCTCCAAGATCGGTGAAGAGCGTTATGGATTGCTGAACGCCGCACCTGCGGATTCCGCCGAATAATACCCTTCGCATCATCGCGAAATAGCAATATGAACGACCGGGCTGAGAAGCTCGGTCGTTCGGCTTTATGGCTGCGTCTGCGAATGTTATGCCGAGCGGCATAGGCGCAGGCATTTACGAAATGGCCGGCTTCGTGCTATTGCGCGCCGGATTTCACTTATCTAGCTGCATTGTGCGACGCCGAGCTTCACTTGGCTGCAAATGCTCCAAGCAGGACCGGTATTCATGAACGCTCCGCGCGTCAGCTTCGTCTCTCTCGGCTGCCCCAAGGCACTTGTCGATTCAGAACGCATCATCACCAGCCTCCGGTCGGAAGGCTATGAGATATCGCGCAAGCATGACGGCGCGGATCTGGTGATCGTCAACACATGCGGCTTCCTGGATTCCGCGCGCGATGAATCGCTGGAGGCCATCGGCCTGGCGCTCAATGAGAACGGCAAGGTCATCGTCACCGGCTGCCTCGGCGCTGAGCCCGATGTCATCAGGGAACGGCATCCCAACGTTCTGGCGATCACGGGTCCGCAGGCCTATGAGAGCGTCATGACGGCAGTCCACGAGGCCGTTCCGCCCGCGCACGATCCCTATCTCGATCTTGTACCGCCACAGGGCGTCAAGCTGACGCCGCGCCATTACGCCTATCTCAAGATTTCGGAAGGCTGCTCCAACCGCTGTTCCTTCTGCATCATCCCTGCGCTGCGCGGCGATCTGGTTTCCAGGCCCGCGGGCGATGTCCTGCGTGAAGCTGAAAAGCTGGTGAAGGCCGGGGTGAAGGAAATCCTGGTCATCTCGCAGGATACCAGCGCCTATGGCGTCGATATCAAATACCAGGAAAGCGTCTGGCAGGACCGGCAGGTTCGCGCCAAGTTCATCGACCTGGCGCGCGAATTGGGCGAAATGGGCGCCTGGGTGCGTATGCATTACGTCTACCCCTACCCGCATGTCGACGAAGTCATTCCGCTAATGGCGGAAGGCAAGATCCTGCCCTATCTCGACATCCCCTTCCAGCACGCCTCGCCCGCGGTGCTGAAATCCATGCGTCGCCCTGCCCATCAGGAAAAGACCTCGCGCCGCATTCAAGCTTGGCGCGAGACTTGCCCCGACCTCGCCGTGCGCTCCACCTTCATCGTCGGCTTCCCCGGCGAGACGGAGGAAGATTTCCAGATGTTGCTAGATTGGCTCGACGAAGCGAAGATCGATCGCGCAGGCTGCTTCAAATATGAAGCGGTGAAAGGCGCGAAAGCCAATGATCTGGGCCTCGAAATGGTGCCGGAGGAGGTCAAGGAAAGCCGCTGGCACCGTTTCATGGCCAAGCAGCAGCAGATTTCGGCCAATCTATTGAAGAAAAAAGTGGGCAAGCGCCTGCCCGTCATCATCGATGAGGCGAACGGCACAGTTGCCAAGGGCCGCACGCGCTATGACGCGCCCGAGATCGACGGTTCGGTTCATATCCAGTCCCGGCGTCCGCTACGCGCCGGCGATATCGTCACGGTCAAGATCGAGCAAAGCGACGCTTACGACCTGCACGGAATCGCGGTGTGATGCAGGAGAAGGAAGGCGCGCTGGTATTCAGGAAGGCCGTCTTTGACGATCTGCCCATGATCGTCGCGATGCTGGCGGATGACGAACTCGGAGCCCGGCGGGAGGATACGACCCTCCCCCTGCGCAACGAATATCTTTGTGCTTTCGAGGCGATCGACAGCGATCCCAACCAGTTGCTCGCCGTCGCAGAGGCTGAAGACAAGATCGTCGGCTGCCTGCAGATATCCTTCATTCCGGGCCTATCGCGTATCGGCCTCTGGCGCGGCCAGATCGAAAGCGTGAGGATCGCGCGCGATTTCCGCGGCGACGGTTTCGGCCGCAAGATGATCGGTTGGGCGATCGAGCAATGCCGGGCGCGCGCTTGCGGCGTCGTGCAGCTTGCGACGGACAAATCACGTTCCGATGCCCACCGCTTTTATAAATCTCTCGGCTTTGTCGACAGCCACGAGGGAATGAAGCTGACGTTGTAGTAGGGCGCATAAAAAAAGGCGCCGGTTTCCCGGCGCCCCGCTTCGAGATCGAAATCCCTTATTTTGGCAGCTTGTCGTCGACGCCGGCGACATAGAAGTTCATGCTGAGGATGGCTTTGTCATCGGCGGTCTCGCCCTTCTTCAGCCATTCCGATCCATTCTGTTTCTTGATCGGGCCGGTGAAGGGCTTCAGTTCTCCGGACGTGATCTTCGCCTGGGTCTCCTCAGCCATCTTCTTCACATCGTCAGGCATGTTGGTGTAAGGCGCCATGACGACGAAACCTTCACGCATGCCGTGGAAGATGTTCTGCGACTTCCACGTACCGTCAAGAACGGCTTTGGCGCGCTCGATGTAATAAGGGGCCCAATCGTCGACGATGGAGGTCAACTGCGTCTTTGGGCCGAACTTGATCATGTCCGACGCCTGTCCGAAAGCCTTGATGCCGCGCTCCGCCGCCACCTGCATGGGTGCGGTGGAATCGGTGTGCTGGGTGATGATATCGACGCCCTGATCGATCAGCGCCTTGGCGGCGTCGGCTTCCTTGCCGGGATCGAACCAGGAATTCACCCAGACTACCTTCACCTTGAAATCCGGATTGACCGATTGCGCGCCGAGCATGAAGGCATTGATGCCCTGTACGACTTCGGGGATCGGCATTGAACCGATATAGCCGGCGACACCGACCCTCGACATCTTGGCGGCAATCTGGCCCTGGATATAGCGGCCTTCATAGAAGCGCGAATTATAAACCGAAACGTTCTTGGCCGTCTTATAGCCGGTCGCGTGCTCGAACTTTACGTCAGGGAATTTCTTGGCGACCTTGATCGTAGGATCCATATAGCCGAACGATGTCGTGAAGATCAGCTTGTTGCCCGCACGCGCCAGTCGCTCGATGGAGCGCTCGGCATCCGCGCCTTCCGGCACACTCTCCAGGAAAGTCGTTTCGACCTTGTCGCCGAGTGTATCCTGCAGCGCTCTTCGGCCCTGATCGTGCTGATAGGTCCAGCCGTAATCGCCGGGCGGGCCGATATAGATGAAGCCCACCTTGAGCTTCTCCTGAGCATGGGCGGCGCCCCCCACAGCCAAGCTCGCTACCGCGGCCAGCGCCAGAAGCATCTTTTTCATATTACCTGTTCTCCTGTTGATAACGCATCCTGTTTGACAGGAATGTTCCCTTGATTGTCCAATTCAGCGGTCCGGAACGAACGGTTTCCCGAGCGAGGCCGGGGTGTTCATCATCGTCAAGCGCCTGTTCCTCGAGATTAGAACAAGAACCAGTATCGTTGCCAGATAGGGCAGCGAAGAAAGAAACTGGGACGGCAGGCCTATTCCAAGCGCCTGTGCATGCAGTTGCCCGATCGTCACGGCGCCGAAAATATATGCTCCAACCAGGGCCCGCCATGGCCGCCACGAGGCAAAGACGACGAGCGCAAGCGCGATCCAGCCCCGCCCGGCCGTCATGTTCTCGACCCATTGCGGCACATAGACGAGCGATAGCTGCGCTCCGGCAAGACCGGCACAGGCACCGCCGAAAAGCACGGCGAGATAGCGGGTGCGGACCACATGAACGCCGAGCGCGTGCGCCGAATTATGATTGTCGCCGATGGCGCGCAGTGTCAGTCCCGCCCTCGTTCTGAAGAGGAACCAGCTGACGCCGACGACCAGCAGGATCGAGAGATAGAAGATCGGATCCTGCCCGAAGACGAACCGTCCGATGAGGGGAAGCTCCGTGAGATAAGGAATATGGATGGGCTCCAGGCGGACGCCCGGCAGGCCGACGAAAGGCTCTCCGATCATGGCCGAGACACCGAGACCAAGAAGGGTCAGCGCCAAACCGCTTGCGACCTGGTTGGTCACCAGGGTCAACGTCAGAAAACCGAACAGCAGCGAGAAGGCGGCGCCCGCGAGGATAGCGGCAAACATGCCCAACCAGGCCGAACCTGTTATCTGCGCAACGGCAAATCCCGTCACAGCGCCCATGATCATCATGCCCTCGACGCCGAGATTGAGAACGCCGGAGCGCTCCACCACGAGTTCTCCCATCGCCGCGATGAGCAGCGGCGTGGCAGCCGTGGCAATCGTCAGGAGAATGGCCTGCGTCATTTCCATCGTCATTCCTTCTCCGCAGATTTGGCGGCCGTCTTCCCCGCAAGCTTGCCGACCGGTGTGGGAACAAGCCGGATTCGGTAATGGATCAAGGTGTCGCTGGCCAGGACGAAGAACAGGATCATCCCCTGGAAGACGCGGGCCGATTTTTCTGAAATGCCGATAGCCACCTGGGCCGCCTCTCCACCGAGATAGGACAACGCCAGGACAAATCCGGCGGCCACGATCCCCAGCGGATTGAGCCTTCCCAGAAAGGCGACGATGATAGCCGTGAAGCCATATCCCGGCGAAATGCTCGTTCGCAGCTGGCCGATTGCACCCGATACCTCCGATATTCCGGCAAGCCCGGCCAGAGCGCCGGAGACCAGAAATACGAAAAACGTCATTTTACCGGCACTGAAACCCGCGAATCGCCCTGCTCGCGGGCTGCTCCCCAAGACCCGGATCTCAAAGCCCTTCATCGTCCGCGACAGGAGGAACCAGAGCCCGAGCGCTGCGATAAGAGCCAGGACGATGCCCCAATGGGCGCGGCCGGATGCCGTCCATATCTCCGGCAGTATGGCCGAATCGTTGAACTGCCGCGTCTCCGGAAAATTATAGCCCTCGGGATTTCGCCAGGGGCCGCGCACGAGCCAATCCAGGAAAAACTGCGCTACATAGACCAGCATCAGGCTCGTCAGGATTTCATTGGTGTTGAAGCGTACTTTCAGAAAGGCCGGAATGGAGCCATAGGCTGCGCCACCGGCCATGCCCATCAGCAAAATCAGCGGCAGAACGATCCAGGACTGGAAGTCCGGAAACATCACGGGAAGGATCGACCCTGCGATGGCGCCGGCGATGAACTGGCCTTCGGCGCCAATGTTCCAGTTGTTGGAACGATAGCAAAGGGAAAGGCCGACCGCGATGAGGATCAGCGGGGCCGCCTTGACCATCAGCTCATGCAGCGACCAGACATCGAGAAGCGGCTCGACGAAATAGACATAGAGCGATGTCAGCGGAGCCTTGCCCATGAGGGCAAAAAGCACGGCGCCAGCAACCAGCGTCAGCAGCAGCGCGATAAGCGGGGAAAGCGCGCTGAACAGGACTGAATGCTGTGGCCGCTTGACCAGTTCGATACGCATTATGCCATTCCGCCCACACTCGCCTGCCCTGCAACTGAATGCCCCGCATCGACACCGCCCATCATCAGCCCGATCTTCTCCAGCGTAACCTCGCCTATGGGAAGGGCATCGGAAAGCGTGCCGTGATTCATCACCGCTACCCTGTCGCAGATTTCCAGCAATTCATCCAGATCCTGGCTGATGATGAGAACCGCGGATCCGCTGCGCGCCAGATCGATCAGAGCCTGCCTGATATGCGCCGCCGCTCCCGCATCGACGCCCCATGTCGGCTGGTTGACGACGAGAACTGCCGGCTTGCGGTCCAATTCACGACCGATGATGAATTTTTGCAAATTTCCGCCGGAAAGTGCTGATGCATCGGGGTTTTCTCCGCTTTTGCGGACATCCATCATCTTGACGATGCGCTTGACGGCCGATTGCAACGCGTCCTGCGCAAGTATCTTCAGCGATCGACCCCGCAGGTATGTTCTGCTGTCCGTGCTGTAGCGCGAGAGGAATAGATTGTCCGTCAGCGGCAGTTCCGGCACGGCGCCATGTCCCAGGCGCTCCTCGGGCACGAATGCCGCGCCAAGCTGCCTGCGCCGCGAAATGCCTGCCTGCCCGGCGGCAACGCCGCCGATGCGGATGGTATCGGGGCCAGCCTGCGTCACCTCGCCCGATATCGCCTCGAAGAACTCGCCCTGCCCATTGCCGGCGACACCGGCGATCCCGACGATCTCGCCTGCATGCACGGAAAGCCGCATGTCGCGCAGGGCTGTGGAAAATGGCCCGCGCGACGGCTGGCTCAGCCCGGCTATTTCAAGCAGTGCGCTGCCCTCTCCGATCGCCGGTGCGTCGCGACGGACGATCCCGATGTCGTTACCGACCATCATCCGCGCCAGCGACGCCGCCGTTTCCCGGCGGGGATCGCATTGCGCCACCACCTTGCCGTGGCGCAACACCGTCGCCCGGTCGCAGAGCCGCTTCACCTCCTCGAGCCTGTGGCTGATATAGAGGATCGATCTTCCCTCGGACCGCAATCGCTCCAGCGTGACGAACAGGCGATCGGCCTCCTGCGGGGTCAAAACCGATGTCGGCTCGTCCAATATGATCAGATCCGGCTCCTGAAGAAGACAACGGATGATCTCGATGCGCTGGCGCTCGCCCACCGAGAGATCGCCAACCAGCGCATTGGGATCAAGCGGCAGCCCATATGCGTTGCCGATATCGCGGGCGCGGCTGGCGATATCCGATAGCGGAATCGCTTTATCGAGCGAAAGTGCGATGTTTTCCGCGGCAGTGAGGGAATCGAACAGCGAAAAATGCTGAAAGACCATGCCGATGCCCAGCGAACGCGCCACCGCGGGACTGGAAATGCTGACGGGCCGGCCTTTCCAGATTATCTGACCCGAGACCGGCTGCAGCGAACCGAACAGCATTTTTACGAAAGTCGATTTCCCGGCGCCGTTTTCGCCCAGCAGCGCATGGATCTCGCCTGCCCTGATGACGAGATCGATCGCGTTGCAGGCTACGAGATTACCGAAATTCTTGGTGATCCGGCGAACATCCAGAAGTGGCTGGTCCGTGGAAATGGCTGACATGGTTCCCCAGAGGCATTATTGCAGGTGATCTTATGACAGCACCCTCAATATTGGGAAGTGGAAAAGCTCACACGCCGTGAGATTCGCACATCAAAGATGCAGCAACGATGCCCGCCTATGGAATAAGCACCGTCGTCCCTGTCGTCTTGCGGCCTTCCAGGTCGGCGTGGGCCTGGGCGGCATCCTTCAGCGCATAGGTCTGGTTTAACCTCACCGAGACCGCTCCGCTCTCGATAACTGAAAACAGATCCTTCGCCGTGGCTTCAAGGTCCTGCCGCTTGGCGATATAATTATTGAGCGTTGGGCGAGTGGCGAAGAGCGATCCCTTCTGTTGCAGAACGGCAATGTCGAAGGGCGGGATCGAGCCGGAGGACTGGCCGAAGCTGACGAACATGCCGAACGGCTTCAGCACATCGAGCGAGCCGGGAAAAGTATCCTTGCCAACCGAATCGTAGACCACATCGACACCCTGCCCGCCGGTCAGTTCCTTGACGCGCTCGACGAAATCTTCAGTGCGGTAATTGATGACGTGATCGTAGCCATGGGACTTGGCGAGTTCCAATTTCTCCGGCGATCCGGCGGTTCCGATCACGGTTGCGCCCAGATGCTTCGCCCATTGTCCGGCAATCAGGCCGACGCCGCCGGCCGCGGCATGGAACAGAATCGTGTCGCCTTTCTTGACCTTGAAGGTGCGGCGCAAAAGATATTGCGCCGTCATGCCTTTGAGCATGACCGAGGCGGCGGTCTTGAGATCGATCGCCTCCGGCACGATCACCAGACGATCGGCCGCGACAATGCGCTCATCGGCATAGGATCCTGGCGTCGTGACATAGGCGACGCGGTCGCCGGGCTTCACATGGGTGACGTCGGGTCCGACAGACATGACGACGCCGGCACCTTCGCTGCCGGGAATAAAGGGCAGCGAGGCTGCCTTGTAGAGGCCGGTGCGAAAATAGACGTCGATGAAATTGAGGCCGATGGCTTCGTGGCGGACCTTGGCCTCCCCTGGCCCCGGCTCTCCGATTTCCATCGGCTCATAGACAAGAACCTCGGGACCACCTACTCGATGGACGCGAACGGCTTGGATCATGGTTGCGCTCCATTATTGCCAGGGCCAATCTCATCGGGGCCGAAATGCCCCAATCGCGGGAAGAACTGCATCAAGCCACCGATGCAATAGAGATAGATGCCGGTGACGGATATGCTGATGCGCAGCCAGAGCGGCGCGTCGAGCTGATAGAAAAGCGCCAGAACGCCAAGGGCGCACCACACTAGAAAAACCGCGAGGTTGAGCGGCCGCAGTCGAACGACCCGCACCGGGTGTAGGAAATAGATCGGCACGAATGACAGGATTGCCGAGAATACCACCGTCGCGAAGGCGATCCATTCGCCCGGCTTGACGATGAACAGCGTGAAAACCACCATGTTCCAGACGACGGGGAAGCCTTTGAAGAAGTTCTCGTTCGTCTTCATGCTCGTGTCGGCATAATAGATCGCGCTCGATATCACGATGATTGCGCCCGACAGGAAGGAAAGTCCCTCGCCCATGAAGCCGCTCTGATAGAGCGCAAAGGCCGGGATCAACACATAGGTGACATAGTCGATGATATTGTCGAGGAGTTCGCCGGACCAGGTCGGCAGGACGTACTTCACATCGAGCTTGCGGGCGATAGGGCCGTCTATGCCATCGACGAAAAGAGCCAGGCCGAGCCACCAGAACATGGCGGTCCAGCGCTCCTCGCTCGCAGCGACGATGGACAGGAACGCCAGGAACGAACCGGACGCCGTCAGCAGATGAACCGAGAAAGCTTTGGCCTGCGGGGCCGTCACTCTCTTGGTTTTCATTTTTTCAGACAACTTCGCTTTCACGTGTTTTGCCGATTCTTTCTGCCGATCCGAATACAGGGCGTTTCCATGGGATCAGCTTTTCTCAAATAATCTCGAAAGAGCAAGGGAGTTATCCCATAAAACGCATTTCGTCCCACGGAAGATCGCCCACACCCCAAATTTTCCGTGCCTTTTCACCTGTCCGGGCATAAATGTGCTGTGGTGGGATCATGCAGTTGCCGGTTTCGATGATACCGGACACGAGGATATGAAGATGGCCGGCAGGATTGAGAAGGAAATCGTCGTCGCGGGCAGCGGCCCGGCGGGAATGATCGCGGCTCTGGCGCTGACCGCCGACGGGCATGACGTGACGCTCGTCGGGCCTGCCGTTGATGAAAACGACCAACGGACCACGGCGCTCATGATCCCCGCGATCGGGTTTCTGGAAAGCCTGGGTATATGGAACGCCATTTCCCCAAAGGCCGCGCCACTCGCAACCATGCGGATCGTCGATGCCACGCGCCGTCTGATCAGGAGCCCTGCCGTCACTTTCCATGCCGGCGAGATCGGCGAGGCCGCGTTCGGGTACAACATGCCGAATTCCGTCCTGAACAAGGCTCTTTCCGATGCCGCCGATGCTGACGGGCGCATCGATCGCGTCTTCTCACCGGCGACCGCCTATAGCCACACGCCGGATGGGGTTGTCATCGAAACTGAAGGCGGTCAGGAAATGGTCGCGCGGCTTCTCGTCGCCTGCGACGGGCGCGGCTCGCTGGCCCGGGAATCGGCAGGTATCCAAACGCGCCGCTGGAACTATCCGCAGACCGCTGTCGTCCTGTCCTTCGCGCATGCGCGCGAGCATGAGAACATTTCGACCGAGTTTCACACCGAGGACGGACCTTTTACCCAGGTCCCCCTGCCCGGCCGCAGATCAAGCCTCGTCTGGGTCGCCAATCCAGCGCTCGCCGACAGGCTGATGGCGCTCGATACGGCCGCGCTGGGGAGCCATGTCGAGGAACGGATGCACTCGATGCTCGGTAAGGTCACGGTCGAGACGAAACCGCAGGCCTGGCCGCTGTCCGGGCTCGTGCCGACCGCCTTTGCCGCCCATCGGACGGTACTTGTCGGCGAGGCTGCGCATGTTTTCCCTCCCATCGGCGCACAAGGCCTCAATCTCGGCATCCGCGATGTCGAAACGCTTTTGAAGGCATTGCAGGATGATTCAGACGATGCCGGCAGCGAAAACGTCACCTGCGCCTATGACAGGCTGCGGCGTCCCGATGTACTCGCGCGCACCGGATCCGTCGACGCCTTAAACCGTTCGCTCCTGACAGGCTTCCTGCCAGCGCAGGTCGCACGCAGCCTGGGGCTGGAACTCCTGCGCTCGTTCGCGCCGCTGCGCGGCTTCTTCATGCGCGAGGGACTGCGCCCCGGCAGCGGCTTCAGCGGTATCTTCTCATCGTCGCGCCAGCACCATCGCTGAACATCCGCCACCCCGCACCTTGAAGAAGGGTGGAAAAACCGGGCGAGCAACGCCACATAAGCCATGGAAAGGCATTCATTCAGCCCCGGCGCCGCGACGACATACGGCCAAACCGTTGATTTTCATGGATACAATGGCGCCAAGGACTGATAGGTCAAGGACAACCCGCGTTCAGCATATGGTTGTGATATCAAAGACAATGGGCATAACACAGATCAAGCATGCTAAGTTCCAGATCGGGCAGGTCGTCAAGCATCGGCTATTCCCCTTTCGCGGCGTCATCTTCGACGTCGATCCGGAATTCGCCAATACCGAAGAATGGTATCAATCGATCCCCGAAGAGGTGCGGCCGCACCGTGACCAGCCGTTTTACCATCTGCTCGCAGAGAATGCGGAAAGCGAATACGTCGCCTATGTCTCGGAACAGAATTTGCTGCCGGATACCAGCGGCGAACCGCTGCGCCATCCTCAGATAAGGGATCTGTTCGAAAAAGTGGAGAATGGTCTTTACAGGGTCAAGGCGCAACACGCGCATTGAGATCACCTCGAACCTGCCGCCTCACAAATTAAAAAAGGGACGCCTGGCGTCCCTTTTCTTATTCTGCAAGGCTTCAATCAGATCAGTTGCCGGCCTTGGCCTTTTCCTGCTCCGCCTTCATCTTGGCCTCAAATTCCTTTTGACGCTTCTGGACCGCGTCCTGCAGTTCCTTCTGACGGGCTTCCAATTCCGGCTGCTGCAGGCCGGGACCGGTTAGCGCGCCCGAGAAACCCGTGAGGGAGACGTTTATCGGGTTCGGCTTGTTCTGGAAATTGACGGAGGTGAGCGTCAGCTTTCCGCCCTTCTTCAGCGCATTGATCAAATCGTCCGACAGAACGACCTCGGCAATGCAGCGATCGGGGAAGCAGATGCCGTAGTCGATCTTCTGGGTCTTGTTCGCGTCGATCTGCAGACCAACTCCAGCCTGGATCAGGCGGCCTGTGGGAACGGAAACCTGGAAGATCTTACGGTTGATCTTGCCCTTGATCTCGATCAGGTTGACGGCAGTCAGAAGCTGGCCTGAATCCGCGGTGACGATGTTCTGTGTGTTGCAGATATCGTTGTCTTCCTGCTTCGAGCAGACCTTGAACCATCCTTGCGGAGGCTGCTGCGCAGATGCCGGGAAGGTCGCGGTTGCAAGCAAAGCGAACGCGCCAGCGACTGCGGAGGCGGCAGCGATTGTCTTCGTCTTGGACATGATCAACAGGTTCCTTTCAACGGTCTGATCCCATTTTTGGTCACGATTGGCCTGTCAGTGGTGTGAAAATGCGGCAACAGCGTGACCCCTTTTGCTCGCAGGCGGTGTTACACTGCTTGCTCGGGCAAATCCAGCGTCCTTTTGTCCGATGCATCCCAGTTCGGGCCAGTTCCGGGCCAGTTCGGGAGGAATCGTCGCTTGGCACCAGCACCGTGTCATATTCGTACCTACCAATAACCTACCATATTGGTGCTTATAAGACCCGTGTTAATTTGACCGCGAATCAAAAGGCCGGTTCTACCGACTGGACTGCATCGACTGGAAGTACCGCAATGCTCGGCAGATTTATTCGAACCATATCCATCGCCATGGCCACAGGCATTGCAGGGATGCTGTCGGCACACGCCGAACCGACCTATGGCATCGCCATGCATGGAGAGCCGGCGCTCCCGGCCGACTACACCCATTTTCCATACGTCAATCCCGATGCACCGAAAGGCGGCAGCATCACCTATGGCGTCGTGGGCACCTTCGACAGCCTCAATCCTTTCGTGCTGAAAAGCATGCGCACCACGGCACGCGGCCTCTTCCTCGACGCAGAATACGGCAACCTCCTCTTCGAGCCGCTGATGGAGCGTTCCTCCAACGAGCCTTTCACGCTTTACGGGCTGATCGCGCAAAAGGTCGAAATGGATCCGGATCGCAATTGGATCGAATTCACTCTCAATCCCGACGCTAAATGGTCCGATGGCCAGCCGGTCACCGTGGACGACGTTATTTTCTCCTTCAAGCTTCTGGCGGAAAAGGGACGCCCTCCCTTCAACAACCGCATGGATAGGATCGCCAGCATCGAGAAAGTCGGAGAACACGGCCTGCGGTTTGCGTTCAACGACAAATCGGATCGCGAGTTTCCATTGCTCGTCGCCACGACGATGCCGGTTCTGCCGCAACATGCCATCGATCCTGCCACGTTCGGCAATGCTTCTTTGAAGCCGCCCGTGGGCAGCGGCCCCTATTTGGTCTCCAAGGTTCAGCCAGGTCAGCGCATCATCTACAAGCGCAATCCCGATTACTGGGCCAAGGACCTGCCTTCCAAGCGCGGCATCGATAATTTCGATACGATCACTGTCGAATATTTTCGCAACGAGACCTCGCTTTTTGAAGCGTTCAAGAAGGGTATCGTCGATGTCCTGATCGAGGGCGATCCGATACGATGGGAAAAGTCCTATGATTTTCCGGCTGTCCGTCAGGGGCTGGTCATCAAGGACCAATTCTCCAAGGGGACGCCTGCAAATACGCTGGGCTTCGTTTTCAATACGCGACGGGAAAAATTTGCCGATCGCAGGGTCAGGCAAGCGCTCTCCGAGCTCTTCGATTTCGAATGGGTCAATCGCAACCTTTTCGATGGCCGTTACGAGCGTACCGGCGGGTTCTGGGACGGTTCGGTGCTTTCTTCCATCGGCCATCCCGCGGATGCGCGGGAAAAAGCCCTGCTGGCGAAATTCCCCAACGCCGTGCTGCCCGATGTCATGAACGGCACCTATCGCCCGCCGACGACCGACGGCACCGGACGCGACCGCGATGCCACCAGGAAAGCCTTCGACCTGCTAAAGCAAGCGGGATACACGTTCCACGACGAGCAGGCGTTCGCCCCATCAGGCGAGCCGCTTACCTTCGAGATCATGACGCGTACGCCGGAAGAAGAGAAGGTCAGCCTTGCCTATGCACGCACGCTGGGGAGGCTCGGCATCTCCATCAAGGTCCGCACGGTCGATGATGCGCAGTACCAGCAGCGGCTGCAGACCTTCGATTACGACATGATCCTCGGCGCCCTCACCTCCTCGCTATCGCCCGGCAACGAGCAATGGAGGCGCTGGGGCTCGGCCTCGCGCGATGTCCAGGGCAGTTTCAACTATCCCGGCGTGGCGGATCCCGCCGTCGATGCGATGATCGAAGCCCTGATTGCGGCCCGCAGCCAGGAGGATTTCGTCAGCGCAGTGCGTGCGCTGGACCGCATCCTCATTTCCGGCAACTACTATGTTCCGCTCTATCATCTGCCGAAACAATGGGTGGCGCGATGGTCGCGAATAAAGCATCCGGAACAGACGTCCCTCTATGGTTTCCGGTTGCCAACATGGTGGCATGATCCCAAATAGTTTGCAGAAGGATTCGGTTATCATCGGCTACCATGGGAGAACGGCACAATGAACAAGCAGATCACCATCGATGTCGTTTCCGATGTCGTATGCCCATGGTGCTTCGTCGGCCGCAAGCGGCTCGAGCAGGCGCTCGATCTCATGCCTGAGCTCGACGTTCTCGTTCGCTGGCGGCCGTTTCAGCTCGACCCCACCATTCCGCCCAGAGGCAAGGATCGCAAGGCCTATCTCAAGGATAAATTCGGCAGCACGTCGCGTTCCGACGAAATCCACGACCAGTTGATCAAGCTTGGCGAGGAAGAGGATATCGAGTTCGATTTCGACGCGATAGAAATTGCCCCCAACACGCTCGACGCACATCGCGTCATACAATGGGCCTCACAGGCAGGGCCCGAAACGCAGGACCGGCTGGTGGGCAAGCTCTTTTCGTTCTACTTCGAACAGGGCCTGAACATCGGCGATCACGAGGTGCTGGTCGATGCCGCCGTAGCATCGGGAATGGACGGCCAGATCGTGGCGAGCCTGCTTGCCTCCGATGCAGACCGCGAGAGCGTCTTGCAGGAAATCGAGACGGCGAACCGCATCGGCGTGCGCGGCGTGCCCTGCTTTATCATCGACCAGAAATACGCCGTGATGGGCGCGCAGCCCGCCGTTGTCTTGGCTGACGCGATACGCCAGGCCGCCGACGGTTTCGAGCCGGGGCTGGCGGAGGATCGGTAGCCCGTCAGGAGGCCGTTGCGATTTTGGCTAGCTGCGCCATGATCACCGCCGCACCGTTGAGGCGCTTCTCAGGCGTCGGCCAGTCCCGGATGAAGACGATGCCCTGATCAGGGCGGATCTTCGCCAACGATCCCTGCTCGCCAATCATTTTCACCAGCGCCGCCGGATTTGCGAAAGTCTTGTTGCGGAACTGGATGACCACGCCCTTCGGCCCGGCATCGAGCTTCTCGACATTGGCCTTGCGGCAAAGCGCCTTGATGAAGACGATCTTGAGCAGGTGCTGGACTTCGTCCGGCAGCGGGCCGAAGCGGTCGATGAGTTCCGCGCCGAAGCCGTCGATCTCCTGCGGCTCCTCCAGATCGGCAAGCCTGCGATAGAGGCCAAGACGCAGTTGCAGATCCGGCACGTAGGATTCGGGAATCATCACCGCCGTGCCGATGGAGATCTGCGGCGACCAGTGCGCGTCCTCTATCTCGCCCGTGCCCTTCAGCTCGGCCACGGCCTCTTCCAGCATCTGCTGGTAAAGCTCGAAGCCGACCTCGCGGATATGACCGGATTGCTCCTCGCCCAGAAGATTGCCGGCCCCACGAATATCCATGTCGTGGCTGGCGAGCTGGAAGCCCGCGCCAAGTGTGTCCAGCGATTGCAGCACCTTCAGGCGGCGCTCGGCCTGCGGGGTGAGCATCTTGTTGGGCGGCAGGGTGAAGAGCGCGAAGGCGCGCTGCTTGGAGCGCCCGACGCGCCCACGCAACTGGTAGAGCTGCGCCAGGCCGAACATATCGGCACGGTGAATGATCAGGGTGTTGGCAGCCGGAATGTCGAGGCCCGATTCGACGATCGTGGTGGAAAGCAGCACGTCGTACTGACCGTCATAGAAGGCATTCATGATGTCGTCGAGTTCGCCCGGCGGCATCTGGCCATGCGCGACAGCCACCTTCAACTCCGGCACGTGACCGTCGAGGAATTCCTTCACCTCGGTGAGATCGGCAATGCGCGGGACGACATAGAAGCTCTGTCCGCCGCGATAGCGCTCGCGCAACAGCGTCTCGCGGATGACGAGCGGGTCGAAGGGCGAGACGAAGGTGCGCACCGCCATGCGATCGACCGGCGGCGTGGTGATCAGCGAAAGCTCGCGCACACCCGTCAGCGCCAGTTGCAACGTGCGCGGGATTGGCGTTGCCGAAAGCGTCAGCACGTGAATATCGGATTTCAGCTCCTTCAGCCGTTCCTTGTGCTTAACGCCGAAATGCTGCTCCTCATCGATGATGAGAAGGCCGAGATTGTTGAACTTGATCCCTTGTCCCAGAAGCGCGTGGGTGCCGACGACGATATCGATCTTGCCTTCGGCTGCCCCCTTCTTGACCTCGGCCAATTCCTTTGAACCAACGAGACGCGAGGCCTGCGCGACATTGATGGGCAGTCCGTGGAACCGCGCCGAGAATGTCTTGAAATGTTGGCGCGACAAAAGCGTGGTCGGAACCACCACGGCCACCTGATAGCCATTGAGCGCGGCGACAAAGGCGGCGCGGAGCGCGACTTCCGTCTTGCCGAAGCCGACATCGCCGCAGATGAGGCGATCCATCGGCTTGCCCTGCGACAGGTCGTCGAAAACGGCATCAATCGCGCTCTGCTGGTCCTCGGTTTCGTCATAAGGGAAACGCGCAGCGAATTCGCCGTAGATGCCGTCCGGCGGAGCAAGCACCGGCGCACCGCGCATCTGCCGCTCGGCGGCGATGCGGATCAGATGTCCGGCGATCTGGAGAAGCTGTTTCTTGAGCTTGGCCTTGCGCGCCTGCCATGCGCCGCCGCCCAGCTTGTCAAGCGCCACATCCGAGCCTTCGGAGCCGAAGCGCGAAAGCAGCTCGATATTCTCGACCGGCAGGAACAGGCGATCATCGCCCGCATAATGCAGTTCCAGGCAATCATGCGGCGCGCCTGCCGCCATGATGGTGCGCAGGCCGATGAAGCGCCCAATGCCGTGATCGACATGGACCACAATATCGCCCGCCGCCAGCGCGCCAACTTCGCTGATGAAATCGCGATCGCGCTTGCGGCGCTTCGAATGCCGGATCAGCCGGTCGCCCAGAATATCCTGCTCGGCGACGACTACAAGATCGCCGGCATCGAAGCCGCTTTCGATAAAGAGAACCGTCGCCGTGATCTTGTCGCGCGACAACGCCTTGACGGTTGCGAGATTCTGCACCGTCTCGATCTTTTCCAGCCCGTGTTCGGCCAGAACCTGGATCAGCCGGTCAAGCGATCCCTCGCTCCAGGCCGCCAGCAGCACCTTCTTGCCTTCAGCGCGCAAAGTCCCGAGATAGCTGACCACGCTTTCGAAGAGATTGACCTCCTGCTGCGCGCGCTCCTCCGCGAAGTTGCGGCCCTTGTGCACATCTGCATGGATGACATGGCGCCCCGGCGTATCCGGTTGGCCAAAGGGCGTCAGGTCAATGCGGATACCGGTGCCGAAAGCCGCACGTTCAACCGCTTCGGGCGAAAGATAGAGCGTATTGGGCACCACCGGCTTGTAAGGCACGGCGTCGCCCGGCTCCTTGCCGTCCGCCTGACGCCTGCGCGCCCCATAGTGATCCAGCACCATCTTGTGGCGTTCGGCCAGCGCCTCATGCGCCAAATGGTCGAAGACAACCGGCATATCGCCGGCATGGTCAAACACCGTTTCCAGCTTGTCGTAGAAGAGCGGCAGCCAGTGTTCCATGCCTGCGAAGCGTCTGCCCTCGGTGATCGCCTGATAGAGCGCATCATCGCGCGAAGGCGCGCCGAAGGCCTGGATATAATTGGTCCGAAAGCGGCTGATTGCTTCGGGTGAAAGCGTCACTTCGCTCATCGGCTGAAGCGAGAATTCCTTATGGGTGCCGGTGGTGCGCTGTGAAGCCGGATCGAAGGCGCGGATGGTCTCCAGTGTATCGCCGAAGAAATCAAGGCGCAGCGGCTCCTCGGTGCCCGGTACATAGAGATCGAGAATGCCGCCGCGCACGGCGAATTCACCGACATCGCGCACCGTCGATACGCGCTCAAAGCCATTTCGTTCAAGCCTTTGCGCCAGTTCGTTCATGTCGACGCGGTTGCCCGGACGCGCCACGAAAACCTGCTCGGCTATGGCCTCGCGCGGCGGCAGCTTTTGAAGCACCGCATTGGCGGTGGCGATGATGACGCCGGGATGTTTCTTCTGCCTTAACGCCGCCATGCCCGCCATTGCCGTCAGGCGGCGGGCAGCGGCATCGGCGCCAGGCGAAACACGATCATAAGGCAGGCAGTCCCAGGCCGGGAAATTCAGAACCGGAAGATCGGGACGCACGAAGGCAAGAACCTGCTCGATATCGGCGGCGCGATGGCTATCGCGAACGATGAAGAGGACCGGACCGCCCTCGCCCTTCTCTTCGACAATACGCGCAAGGCAGAACGCCTCATAGCCATCCGCCACGCCATCAATGACGATATGGCGCGCGACACTGAGCTTCAGTCCGATTTTGGAAAAAACAGGCATGGTTGTTACTTTATTTTACGCGTTTCCGGACGCAAAACCGCTACACACTTTTGCTGGAAATGCTTCAGAATTTCATTCTTTGACGAAAAGCGACGATGTCGCGGAAAAGCGGCGTATCGTATTCTTCAGGCGTGGTGACTTCGCCCGTCACCCATTGCAGGAGATCGCGGTCGAGCGCTTCCATCAGCATTTCATATTCGTCGAGATCGGTGTCTGACATTTGCGCGATATGCGCATCGGCATATTGGCCCAGGATCAGATCCGTCTCGCGCATACCGCGATGCCAGGAGCGAAACAGAAGTTTGCGCCGCCGTGGGTCGAGATCAGCGCTATTACACGTGCTGCCCGTCATGCCGTGATGTCTCCGGATTATCGCTTTGGTATTGAAGCGAAAAGGATGTTCCGCTGCATATAGCGCGGGATGATGCTTCTGTCAGCCTTGCAAGGCAAAACGAACGCGGTAAAGGTTTGCATCATGCGTCCCTCCCTGCTCGATCCCTTCTTCGCCTCCGCCCGTTCGCTTTCCGGCATTGGCCCGAAAGTGGCGGCCCTTCTGGCAAAGCTGCTCGGAACCGATGCACCAGGGGCGGAGCCTCGCGTCGGCCAGCTTCTCTTCCTGCCGCCGCACAGCGTCATCGACCGGCGCAACCGTCCGGGCATCGCCTTTGCGCAGGAAGGCGCCATCGTCACGCTGGAAGTGCGCGTCGACCGGCACCAGCCCGCGCCGCGCGGACGCGGCAATGTTCCGCATCGCGTTTTCGCTCATGACGATACGGGGGAAATCGCGCTGGTGTTCTTCCATGCGCAACAGCCCTGGCTCGAGAAAATGATGCCGGAGGGCGAGACGATCATCGTCTCCGGCCGGATGGAATGGTTTAACGGCCGCGCCTCGATGGTGCATCCCGATCATATCACCAGCGTCGCCGACGCGGCTTCGCTACCACTGGTCGAGCCCGTCTATCCGCTGACCGCGGGCCTGTCGCCCAAGACGCTGATCCGCGCGATCCGCGAAGCGCTGACACGCATCCCGCCGCTGCCCGAATGGGTGGAGCCGGCGCTCCTGGCGCGTGAACAATTTCCCAGTCACGAGCAGGCGCTGACAACGCTTCATCAGCCTGAAGACCCCGTTGATATCGCGCTGGAAAGCCCGGCGCGGCGCAGGCTCGCCTATGACGAGCTTCTGGCGGGACAGCTTGCGCTCGGCCTCGTGCGGCTGAAAACGCGGAGACTTTCCGGGAGGCCGCTCGATGGCGACGGGCAATTGGTTGGCAAAGTGCTGGAGGCCCTGCCCTATACGCTGACCGGCAGCCAGCAAAAGGCCGTCGAGGATATCATTGCCGATCTGAGGGAACCGGAACGGATGCTGCGGCTCCTGCAGGGCGATGTGGGGTCTGGCAAGACGGTGGTCGGGCTGCTAGCCATGGCGCATGCTGCGGAGGCCGGCGGCCAGTCCGCGCTGATGGCGCCGACTGAGGTGCTGGCACGCCAGCACTATGCGACCATCGCGCCATTGGCGCAGAAGGCGGGGCTCAGGGCAGCACTCCTCACGGGCCGTGAAAAAGGCCGCGAACGCCAGCAGATCCTTGACGATCTGAAAAACGGCGCGATCCATATCATCATTGGCACTCACGCGCTTTTCCAGGAAAAGGTCGAGTATCACGATCTGGTGCTGGTCATCATCGACGAGCAGCACCGTTTCGGCGTGCACCAGCGCCTGCAACTGACCGCCAAGGGCACTGCGCCCGACATGCTCGTGATGACCGCGACGCCCATTCCCCGTACGCTGGTGCTGACAGCCTTCGGCGACATGGATGTTTCCAAGCTCACGGAGAAACCGGCGGGACGCCGCCCCATCACCACCGCCACGATTCCGATGGAGCGGATGGACGAACTGGTGGAACGGATGCGGATGGCCATCGCAGAAGGACAGAAAATCTACTGGATATGCCCCCTGGTGGAGGAATCCGAACTGGTCGAACTCACGTCAGCCGAAGAGCGTTTCCAGTCGCTGCAACCGATTTTTGGCGAACGGATCGGCCTTATCCACGGGCGCATGGGCGGCCCGGAGAAGGACGAGGCGATGCGCGCCTTCAAGAACAGTGAAACGCGGATTCTCATCGCTACGACAGTCATCGAGGTGGGGGTGGACGTGCCCGACGCAACGGTCATCGTCATCGAACATGCGGAGCGCTTCGGGCTGGCGCAATTGCATCAGTTGCGCGGCCGGGTCGGGCGCGGCGACAAGCCATCGACCTGCCTGCTTCTCTACAAGGGGCCGCTCGGCGAAATCGCCCGGGCGCGACTGCAGGTCATGCGCGAGACCGAGGATGGCTTCCGCATCGCCGAGGAAGATTTGAAGCTTCGCGGCGAAGGGGAATTGCTCGGCACACGGCAATCGGGAACACCAGGATTCCGGCTGGCCGCAATCGAAGCGCACAGCGATCTTCTGGAGATCGCCCGCAAGGACGCGCGCCTGCTGCTCGAGCGCGATCCGGATCTTGCCAGCGAGCGCGGTGCAGCATTGCGGCTCCTGCTCTACATTTTCGGGCGCGACGAGGCCGTGCGGCTGTTGCGGGCCGGATAGAATCGATCAGGGCCAGGCGATTCCATCAAAACAGGAAACGCTTTATTCCTGCTCCGGTTTGACAATTGGGTCCGTCGTGTGGTCCAGGGCTTTCGTTCGGGCCTGAAACTCAGGCGAAACAAGTCCGGCTGAAATGACCAGTTTGGCGCCCTCCTCCACCGTCATCGAAAGATTGATAATATCGGACTTCGGGACGTAAAGCAGGAATCCGGAAGTGGGGTTTGGTGTCGTCGGCAGGAAAACGGCAGTCATTTTCCCGGCTTTATCCATCAGCGTATCGGAAATCTCGCCTTCAACATCGGTGGAGAGAAACACGATCGACCACACGCCTTTGCGCGGATATTCGATAAGGCCGACATGCTTAAAGGTATTGGATTTTCCCGAAAGCACCGTTTCGAAAATCTGTTTCAGCCCGCGATAGACGCTGCGAACAAGCGGCATCTGGCCGAGCACATACTCGCCGAGCCTGATGACGGCCCTGCCGATAAAATTCGCCGTCAGGAAACCCACCAGGGTCAGCAGGACGATGGCGACGACCAATCCGAAGCCGGGGATCGTAAATGGCAGATAATTGTCGGGATTATAAGCGTGGGGGATAAGAGGCTTCACCCAACCATCGACCCAGCCGATGAAACCCCACACGAGATAGGCGGTAATCGCTACCGGCGCCGTCACGACAATTCCCGTCAGGAAATAGTTCCTGAGCCGCATCATGTCGCTGTCTCCGGTAAATGCATCGGCCCTGCCCTGACCATTTCGTTCTGAATGGTCTAGCGCAGGGCTTTGACAAAATGAACCGGAATCTTGGCTATTCCACCGTGACCGACTTCGCCAGATTGCGCGGCTGATCGACATCGGTCCCCATGAAGACGGCGGTATAATAAGCGAGCATCTGCACCGGCAGCGCGTAGATCAGCGGCGCGATGATCTCAGGCATGTGAGGCAGGATGATCGTATCCAGCGTCTTGATATTTGCATTCGCCGCTCCCTTGGCGTCCGTAATCAGGATGATGCGCCCGCCGCGCGCCGCGACTTCCTGCATGTTGGAAACGGTCTTTTCGTAGAGCCGGTCGTATGGCGCAATGACGATGACGGGCATCGTCTCGTCGATCAGCGCGATCGGACCATGCTTCAGCTCGCCGGCCGCATAGCCTTCGGCGTGGATGTATGAGATTTCCTTCAGCTTCAGCGCGCCTTCCATGGCGAGCGGGAAGCTGGTTCCGCGACCGAGATAAAGCGCGTGCTTGACCAGCATCAATTCGCGGCAGACGGCCTCGATCTGCGGTGAGAGACGCAGCACCTCATTGGCGAAACGCGGCACTTCCGACAAATGGCGGATGAGGCGCTGCTCTTCCGCAGCGTCGATCGTCCCACGGGCTTTGCCGGCAGCGATGGCAAGCGATGCGAGGACGGAGAGCTGGCATGTGAAAGCCTTGGTCGAGGCAACGCCGATTTCCGGTCCGGCCAGCGTCGGGAAGACGACATCCGACTCTCGGGCGATAGTCGATTCCTTCACATTGACAACTGAAGCGATCTTCAGGCCCTGGCTCTTGCAATAGCGAAGGGAAGCCAGCGTGTCGGCGGTCTCGCCCGATTGCGAGACGAACAGCGCGAGCGTGTCCTTCGACAAAGGCATCTCCCGATAGCGGAACTCGGAAGCGATATCGATATCGACCGGCAGGCGCGCGATCTGCTCGAACCAGTATTTACCGATGGACGCGGCATAAAAGGCAGTGCCGCAGGCGGAAATCGCCAGCCGGTTGATCGCGGAGAAATCGACCGGCACGCTCTCGGCCCTGGTCATGCCGCTGGTGAAATCGAGATAATGCGCCAGCGTATGGGAGATGACTTCCGGCTGCTCGTGGATTTCCTTTTCCATGAAATGGCGGTGATTGCCCTTGCTGACCAGAAAGGCAGTGCCGGTGGATTTCTGGATTGCGCGGGAAACCAGGGCACCGTTTTCATCGTAGATGGTGGAGCTGTTGCGCGTCAGGACCGCCCAATCGCCATCGTCAAGATAGGTAATGGTGTCGGTGAACGGGGCAAGCGCGATAGCGTCGGAGCCCAGGAACATTTCACCCTCGCCATACCCGATGGCGAGCGGCGAGCCGCGGCGGGCGGCGATCAGGAGATCGTCCTCGCCCGTGAACAGGATTGCCAGTGCGAAGGCGCCCTTGAGCTGTGGGAGGCTTTCACGCACGGCCTCTACCGGCGACTTGCCCCGATCGAGTTCGCGCGTCACCAGTTGCGCTACGGCTTCGGTATCGGTGTCGGTCTGGAAAAAATAGCCGTCTGCTTCGAGGGTGGAGCGCAATTCGGCAAAATTCTCGATAATTCCATTATGAACAATGGCAAGCTTTTCCGTGGCGTGCGGATGGGCGTTCCGCTCCGTCGGCGCGCCATGGGTGGCCCAGCGTGTATGGCCGATGCCGATCGTTCCCTCCAGCGGCTGCGCAATCAGCCGCTTTTCCAGGTTCACCAGCTTGCCTTCCGCGCGGCGGCGATCCAGCGCACCGTCCTCCAGAGTGGCAACGCCAGCCGAATCATAGCCGCGATATTCAAGACGCTTCAGCGCATCGACCAGACGCGGTGCAACAGGCCTGACGCCGACAATCCCGATAATGCCACACATGAAAGCGTTCCCTTCTCCAAACCTAAAAATCAGCCCGCACAACCGGCAGACCCGATTTTCCGAATTGCTCTAAACTCTGATTGCCGCGACGGATATTCACAATAGATTTCAGTTTCTTTCGCGATTGAATTCACCCAAAAGCGACAGAAAACAAATCATTTCCCAGTCTTTTTCGCAGCCTTTATCGCCGCATATTGCTCACGCAGAACAGTGGCGCGACCTTCCTTGGTCACTTGCCTCGCGCGCCCAAACGCCAAGGCGCTATCGGGCACATCTTCGGTAATCACGCTTCCGGACGCGATATACGCATCAGCGCCGACCGAAACCGGAGCGACAAGAGACGTGTTCGAGCCGATGAAAGCGCCCTCGCCGATTACCGTCCTGCTCTTGTTGTAGCCATCATAGTTGCAGGTGATGGTCCCCGCACCGACATTGGCGCCGGGCCCCACAGAGGCATCGCCGATATAGGAGAGATGATTTATCTTCGCCCCCTTGGCGACGGTCGCGTTCTTGACCTCGCAGAAATTGCCGACCTTCGACTTCTCTCCGAGATCAGCGCCCGGCCGCAGCCGCGCGAACGGACCGATTTCGGCTCTGGGACCTACATGCGCGCCCTCCAGATGGGAAAACGCATGGATCACCGCACCGGATGCTATATGCACACCGGGACCGAAGAAGACGTTGGGCTCGATGAGCGCGTCGGCCTCGACCAGCGTGTCATGCGAAAAGAACACCGTTTCGGGCGCAATCATGGTCACGCCGGCAAGCATGATCGCCCGACGCTTGCGGTCCTGCCAGATGGCTTCCGCCTCGGCCAGCTCAACCCGCGTGTTGATGCCGATGACATTATCCACCGGCACTTCGATGGCCGTCACACGCCGGCCCTCGCGATGCGCGATCTCAACAATATCGGTCAGATAGAACTCGCCCTTGGCATTGTCGTTGCGGACGGCTTCTAGAAGCGCCAGGGCGTGTTCGCCGCGAATGGCCATCAGACCACCATTGCAGAAATTTATCCTTTTTTCTTCGGTGCTTGCGTCTTTTTCTTCGCGTATAGCAACAAGATCTCCGCCGGTCTCGATCAGTCGTCCGTAGCCGAAGGGATCGGACGGGCGAAAGCCCATCACTACGATGTCGAAGCCTTCCGCGAGCCTGGAGCGGGCCAGGATCAGAGCGCTCTCCTCGATCAGCGGCGTGTCGCCGAAGACGATCAGCAGGTCGTCATAACCGCGCGCGATCGCCTCACGCGCCGCCAGGACGGCATGGGCGGTGCCGAGCCGTTCCTTCTGCTCATAGGCGGAAACACCAGGCGATACCTTCTCGACAGCCGCCTTCACCTCGTCCGCCCCCCTGCCGACGACGAGAGCGATATCGCCATCGCCGGTCCCGCGAACGGCCTTGGCGACATGGCATATCAGGGGCATGCCCGCGATCTGGTGCAGCACCTTGGGGAGAGCGGATTTCATCCGCGTCCCTTCTCCGGCGGCAAGAATGATCGAGAGGCAGGTTCGGCTGGTCATGAGGCGGATATCCGGTCGTTGTCAAACGGGAGTCAGGGCGAGGTTATACAGGTCCGAAGCCTAACCACGAAAGCGTATAAATTGGCTTACGTCGGGTTAGCCCAGTTGCCCGAGCGCGGGAAATGTCTCGAGCAGCCAGAAAGAGAAGGATTGCATTCCGCCAGTGAGGAAAAGCAACCCGGCCGCGACGAGAAGACCGCCCATGACTTTTTCAACCTTGCCGAGATGCACCCGGAATCGTGCGAGAAAACGCATGAATGCGCCGGAAAACAGGGCTGCAATCATGAAGGGGATGCCGAGGCCGAGCGAATAGGTCGCAAGCAGGCTTGCTCCCTCGCCCACCGTGCTTTTCGCTCCGGCCAAGGTAAGTATCGGCCCCAGCACAGGTCCGATGCAGGGCGTCCATCCGAAGGCAAAGGCAAGGCCCATGACATAGGCTCCCACGGGACTGGCCGGCGCGCCCTTCGCCTGGAAGCGGGCTTCCCGGGAAAGGATCGACAATCTGAACAGGCCAAGGAAGTTCAATCCCATCACGATAATGACGAGACCGGCAACAATGGCGATCTCCTGCTGCCATGCCCGCAGGAATGCCCCTATGGAAGATGCGCCTGCCCCGAGTGCGACGAAGACCGTGGTAAAGCCGAGGACAAACGCAAAGGAAGACGCAAACAACGCCCCCCGGCGCGACGCGACGGCAGCACCGGAACCTTCGGCCCGGAAATCCTCGACGCTGACGCCGGCCATATAGCAGAGATATGGTGGGACGAGTGGCAGCACGCAGGGCGAGAGGAAGGAAAGCGCGCCCGCGCCAACTGCCGTTATATAAGAGACGTCAAGCGCCACGCGCATTCCTCCGTGCCGGTCTGGATCATCGCCTGTCCAGGCGCATCACCCCATACCGCTTCTAGTCCGGTCATACAGTAAAACCCAGTCAAATTCATGCTATCATCGGCCTGTTATCAGAAAGGCGCTGAACGGTTGAATAAGATCGGGTCATCACAAGTTTGCCTCAAATGAGGAATCAACCGAGCTTGAATTCGAGCGTTCACAGCCTTACGGGCAAGATTTTCAGGGAAGTGCCCAATGGGTCTTATTGATGACAACCCAGCGTCTCCGCCTTCGCAGGCCAGCGATCGCCCCAACGAAGATTCCAGTCGATCTCGGGGCCTTCTACATCGCCTGAAAAAATACCAGCATATCGCCTTCCCCATCGCGGGTATCGTCATCGCCTTGCTGGCGCTATTCGTGCTGGAAGATCTCCTGCGGCACACGTCCTGGGCCAAGACGGTCGCCGCGATCGAGAACATTCCGCTTCGCACATTGGGGCTGGCGCTGTTTTTCACCGCTCTCAGCTATGCGGCGGTTGCGCTTTACGATGTGGTCGCAGTCGACACCATCGCGCCGGGCCGCATACCACACCGGATTTCGGCAATCGCGGGGGCGGCCGGCTACGCCATTTCCAATGCCTTGGGCTTTTCGCTCCTGACCGGCGGCGCGCTGCGCTACCGCATCTATGCCGCCGAGGGCATAAGCCTGGTCGATATCGGGCGCATTGTCGGCACCTCCTGGTTCGCCATCTGGTTCGCGTTCATCATCATGATCGGCGCGGCGATGCTGATCGACCCGGCCGACGTTCCATGGCTTTCGGCGCTCGATCCACGCATCGATCTCTTCGCTGGCGTGATCATCCTCGGCGGGATCGGGTGGCTTATATATTGGTTGTCCAAGGGCGACCGCTCGCTGCAGGTCGGCCAATTCACGGTTAAGCTCCCGACCTCGCGCGGCGCGCTCATCCAGATCGCCGCCGGCCTCGTCGACGTAACGGCAGCGGCGGCGACGCTCTACATGCTGATGCCGGAGGGCGTCGTGCAGAGCTTCGCCGTCTTCGCGCTTGTCTATGTCATCGCCGTCATTCTCGGCGTGGTCAGCCATGCACCCGGCGGCCTTGGCGCTTTCGAGGCAACCATGATTGCCGGTCTCGGTCTTGGAGGCAAGCCCGAAGCTATCGCCGCCCTCATCGTCTACCGGCTGATCTACACGGTGCTGCCGCTTCTGGTCGCCGTCAGCGGCGTGCTGGCATGGGAAGCCTTCAGGCGCAGGGAAAAACTCACCGCGCAGGCACGCCTTGCCACGCGTGTGGTCGAGCCGCTGATCCCGGGGCTTGCGGCGAGCGTGACGTTCCTCGGCGGTATCGTCCTCCTGATATCAGGCGTCACACCCGGTGTGCGCTACCGCCTCGACATCCTGTCGGATATCCTGCCGCTGATCTTCGTCGAGATGTCGCATCTCGCGGCAAGCTTTGTCGGCGTGGCGCTGCTTGTCGTCGCGCGCGGCCTCGCCAAGCGCCTGGCACGCGCCTGGGTCGCGGCCATGATCCTGCTGCTGGCCGGCGCCGTCTTCTCCCTTGCCAAGGGTCTCGACTGGGAAGAAGCAAGCATTCTCTGCGTTTTCGCAGGCGTTCTCTGGGCCTTCCGCCGCTCATTCTACCGGCGCCCGATCGTCGGGCCGTTCGTGCTGACCTGGAACTGGCTCGCCAGCGTCGGCACCACCGTCCTCGTCTCAACATGGCTTGGCTTCTTCATCTACCGCCATGTCGAATATTCCGACAATCTCTGGTGGGATTTCGCCTGGAACGCCAATGCCCCCCGCTTCCTGCGCGCCACGGTCCTTGTTCTGGCCGTGATTTTGGTGGTCAGCCTCAATACCGCCATCAACGGCAGAGGGATGAAACGGTCGAAAAAGGACCTTGCGATACCGGATGCCGTGCCGGCACTCGTCGCGGCTTCGCCGCATGCCGAGACTGCTTTGGCGCTTCTAGGCGACAAGCAGTTCCTGATGGATCCGGACAATCGCGGTTTCATCATGTATGCCCAATCAGGCGGCAGCCTCATCGCGCTGGGCGAACCGGTCGGTGACAGGAAAGTCATGGAGGAACTTGCCTGGTCGTTCCACGCGCTCGCCGACAAGCTTGCCGCCCGCACCGTTTTTTATGGCGTCGGGCCACACAGTTTGCCGCTCTTTCTCGATATGGGCCTCATCGCGCTGAAGCTCGGCGAAGTCGCGCGTGTCGATCTGCGCGAGTTCTCCCTCGATGGCCCCCAGCGCCAGCCCTTCCGCTATGCCGACCGGCGCGCGGACAAGGATGGCCTTATCTTCGAGATCATACCGGCAGCGGATGTCCCGCCGGTCCTGCCGCAGCTGAAAAAGATTTCCGATGCCTGGCTTGCCCATAAATCGGGCAGTGAGAAGCGATTTTCCCTCGGCTTCTTCAATCCGGAATTTCTGTCGCGCTATGACGTTGCGGTCATGAAGAAGGACGGGGATATCGTTGCCTTCGCCAATGTATGGCGAAGCGCCGACAAGAACGAAATCACCGTCGATCTGATGCGCTATATGCCCAACGTTTCGAAGATCATGATGGACGCGCTTTTCGCCAAGCTGCTCATGTATTCCAAGGCGGAAGGCTACCGCTGGTTCAATCTTGGCGCTGCTCCCCTTTCCGGCCTTTCCGGCAGCCCGCTTGCTTCACGGTGGAACCGCTTCGGTTCGTTCCTCTACAAGCGCGGCGCTGATTTCTACCATTTCGACGGGCTGAAGGCGTTCAAGGAGAAGTTCGATCCCGTCTGGTCGCCTCATTATCTCATTTGTCCTGGAGGGCTGGACACCCCCCGAACGCTGGTCGATGTGACGACGCTCATCAATGGCAGTCCACTGGAGTTCATTCGCAAATGAGGACGCGCAAATGAGAATCAAACGTTATCTGCTCGCCACGGCAGCAGGGCTGATACTTGCCGCTTCGGCCGTCGGTTATGTCGTTTATACCGGGCAAACAGGCAAAGTATTGCGCACTTGGGCGCGCCTCACCGGTACGCAGGAAGTCGTCACGCATGTCAGCGCGGAGCGGCTGCACGACGTCCCCGTGCTGATGCCGCCGAACGACCCTGTCGGTCTCGCCATCCAGATTTCCGATGCGGGCGGCATGACGGCCCGGGACCATGCGTTGTCGCAAGCTCTTCTTGCTCGCGGCATCATCGTTCTTCCCGTCAATTTCGACACATGGCGCGCAGAGCTCGACAAGGAAGACGGCGAGTGCATCTATATCGATTCCGATTTCGAAGGGATCGCCAAGGAAGCACTGCGAGCGCTGGATCTCAACGTCTATTTTCATCCTGTCATAGCGGGTATCGGCCAGGGTGCGACGCTGGCCTACGCGGCAGCGGCCGACGCCCCCGATGCGACGCTTGCCGGCGCGGTCGGTCTGGATCCGGCAGATGCGCTGAAGACGAAACTGCCTTCCTGTGAGGGCGCCAAGGCGACGATTGCGCCCACTGGCGGCTACAATTATGCCCTCGATGCCAAGCTGCCGACACCTGTGACATTGATCAGCAAGGCTGGACCCGTAAACGATCCGGCGGAGGCAAAAAAACAGCGTATCGCCGTACTGCAGAAAGCCACCGAACCGGACGTGCGCCTGAGCATGGCCGCGGATGCAGTTGCTGCCATGGCCGCAAAGGACGCCGCCAATCAGGCGCTGCCCATTGTCGATCTGCCAGCGAAGGGAAACGCCGATTATGTTGCAGTTTTCTTCTCGGGCGACGGGGGCTGGCGGGATATCGACAAATCCATCGGCGAATGGCTGAGCCAGCATGGCGTTCATGTGGTGGGAGTCGATTCGCTTCGCTATTTCTGGTCGGAGCGTACGCCCGAGGAAATCGCCGACGATACGGATGCCATATTGAAGAAGGCCGATCCCAGCGGAAAGCTGCCTGTCGCGATTTTCGGTTATTCCTTCGGCGCCGATACCTTTCCCTTCGCCTGGCAATATCTCGACCCGGCGATAAAGGACCGCACCCGCATGATCGCGCTCCTCGGCGCCTCGACGACCACCACATTTCAGGTGACGATCGACGGCTGGCTTGGAATGGACGGTGACAAGAAAACCGCCCCGGCAATCGCCACCCTGCCCCTCGACCGGGTTGTTTGCGTTTATGGCGAAGACGAAGATGACACCGTCTGCACGGAGCCGACGCTTGCCCCCATGGAAACAATGAAAGAGCCGGGCGGCCATCATTTCGACGACAACTACGAACCCATCGCGGAAAAGCTGCTGCAGAAGCTGAAAAACAGCGCCAGCGCTTCTCAGGAGGACGCGTCGAAAGTCGATTGAACGATGTGATTGCCGGCCGCAGCGTTGCCCCACGATTCGCTGCGGGCAAACTTGAGTGCACTTGATCGATTTCTGGAGATTGGTGAGCGCGCAGGGATTCGAACCCTGGACCTACTGATTAAAAGTCAGTTGCTCTACCGGCTGAGCTACGCGCTCCCGAAGGGGACGGTTCGTCCCTGGAAGTGCGGCGGAACATAAGTGCGCCGGCAGCGTGGGTCAACAGCATTCTGCCGTGTTTCACCTGTCGAATGCGCTTTTCCCATCCAATCGGCAATTGGGTGGGTCTTTGTCGAACTGGGCGGTCTAAAGGCCCGCGACGTCAGCTAAGATCTCGAATGAGCGGATCCGGGCGGCATGGTCGAATATCTGCGCCGTCACCATCAACTCATCGGCGCCCGTGCGGGCGATGAACGCATCGAGGCCCTGCTTCACGGTCTGCGGCGAACCGACGAACGAGCAGGAAAGCGCGTGCTGGAGAAGCGCCCGCCCCGTGGAGTCCAGCCCCTCCGCGTAGTTCTCGACGGGCGGCGGAAGCAGCCCCGGTTTGCCCATGCGCAAATTGACGAAGGCCTGTTGCAGCGAACTGAACAGCAGATTCGCCTCCTGATCGGTCTCGGCGGCAAAGACGTTCACGCCCAGCATGACATAAGGCTTGTCGAGATGTTCCGACGGCTCGAACCGGGTGCGGTAGACTTCCACGGCATATTCCAGTTCTGCGGGCGCAAAATGCGAGGCGAAGGCATAGGGCAGGCCCAGCGCTGCGGCGAGCTGTGCGCCGAAAAGGCTCGATCCGAGGATCCATACCGGCACGTCAAGCCCTGCTCCCGGCACGGCGCGCACACGCTGGTCGGGCTCGGCCGGACGGAAATAGTTCATCAGTTCGACGACATCCTGCGGGAACGCGTTGGCATCGCTGTTCATGTTGCGGTGCAAGGCACGCGCCGTCAGTTGATCGGTGCCGGGCGCGCGCCCGAGGCCAAGATCGATGCGCCCCGGAAATAGCGCCGCAAGCGTGCCGAACTGCTCGGCAATTATCAGGGGCGAATGGTTGGGCAGCATGATGCCGCCTGCCCCGACACGGATGCTCGACGTGCCCGCCGCGACGTGGCCGATCACCACCGCGGTAGCGGCACTGGCTATGCCCGGCATGTTGTGATGCTCGGCAAACCAGATACGGTGGTAGCCGAGACGCTCGGCATGACGGGCGAGATCAAGCGAGTTGCGCAGGGACTGGCCGACATGGCTGCCCTGGGGAACGGGAGAAAGGTCAAGAACGGAAAGCGGTATCATGATGCTCACAAAGATGCGGGATGTGCGACGGGAGGCTCCCGCCGACATCCGGAGAAATTGATTCCGTTTTTCGTCTTAAAACGAAAACGCCAGCTACCGGGATAGCTGGCGTTCCCCCTTGCAGTAAATGCAAGTTTCGGTGATGAGCCTCAATGGTGAGCGGGAGCAACCGGTCGTCCGTCCGGCGGCGTGTCCTGGGCGGAGGCTTCCGCCAGACCTTCCTTCTTGGAGATGTAGGTATAGAACATCGGCACCACGAACAGTGTGAAGAAGGTTCCGACGACGATACCTGTGAAGATCACCAGGCCGATCGAATAGCGCGCCGCCGCGCCTGCTCCGGTGGCGATGATCAGCGGCACGACGCCAAGCGCCATTGCGGCCGTCGTCATCAGGATCGGACGCAGGCGGGTCTGCGCCGCCAGGATGATGGCGTCACGGCGCGAGAGGCCATGCAACTCGCGCTGCTGGTTGGCGAACTCCACCATGAGAATGCCGTGCTTGGTGATCAGCCCGACAAGCGTGATCAATCCGACCTGGGTATAGATGTTGAGCGTACCGAGGCCGAGATTGAGCGGCACGAGGGCGCCGAAGATCGAAAGCGGCACCGACATCATGATGATGAACGGATCGCGGAAGCTTTCGAACTGAGCGGCCAGCACCAGATAGATGACGACCACGGCCAGGCTGAAGGCGATCAGGATCGTATGGCCCTGCTCGACCTCAAGCCGCGACTGGCCGGAATAGTCGAGGAAATAGCCGGCAGGCATGTTCGCGCGCGCCATGTCGACGATGGTCTGCAGGCCCTGTCCGGTCGTAACGCCGGGCAGCGGCAGGGCCGAGATCGTGGCGGAGTTCAACTGGTTGAACTGCTCGATTGCAGCCGGCGACGCATTTTCGGTAACCGTGATGACGGAGGACAGGGGCAGCATCTTGCCCGAGGCGCTGCGCACATAGAACTCGCCCAACCGCTCCGGGTTGGCGCGAAATTCGTCAGGCACCTGCGTGATGATATCGTAGCTGTTGGAATCCCGGTCGAACTTGGCGACCGAGGCGCCGCCGGTGAGAAGACCGAGCGTGGTGCCGATATCGCTGACGTTGACGCCCAGCGTGGCGGCACGGTCGCGGTCGATCGTGACCGTGGTCTGCGGCGCGTTGAACGAGAGCGAATTCTGCACGATGATGAACTGACCGGACGCCTGCGCCTCGTTCTTGATCTTCTCGGCGACCTCGAAAACCTGATCCGAGGGTCCCGTGGACCGGACGATGACCGAGATCGGCAATCCACCGCCGGCTCCGGGCAGAGAAGGCGGCGAGAAGACGAATGCCTGAACACCGGCCAGTTTGCTGAGACGCTGGGTCAAATCCGCCTGCAGTTCCTTCTGGGAACGTTCGCGTTGCGACCAGTCCTTGAAAGCCCAGAGCGCGATGCCGGTATTCGTTGCGCCCCCGAAGCCGACGATGTTGAACCGCGCCTTGAGCTCCGGAATATCCTTTGTCAGCGTATCCATCTGGTCGGCATAGAGCTTCATATAGGCCGAAGTGGCATATTGCGGACCAACGAACTGGGAAAACAGCGCGCCCGAATCCTCCTCTGGCGCCAGTTCGCTCGATGTATTGAAAAACATGAACGCGGTGACGCCGAGAAGCGACGCCACCATGAGGAGCGTGATCGGACGATAGTTCAACGAGCCGGAAACGAGCCGTCCATACCACCCCTCGAAACGCGCGAAATTACGATCGATGAACCGCTGGAAACGCGTGCTTCCGCCATGCGAGAGCATGCGCGCGCACATCATCGGCGAGATGGTCAGAGCCGCAACACCCGAGATGATGACGGCGCCGGCGAGCGTGAAGGCGAATTCGCGGAAGAGGGATCCGGTCAGGCCTCCGGTGAAGCCCAGAGGGGCGAAGACCGCCGCAAGCGTGATCGTCATGGCAATGATCGGGCCGGTGATTTCGCGCATGCCCTTGAATGCCGCATCCATCGGCTTGAGCCCCTCCTCTATGTGCCGGTGGATGTTCTCCAGGACCACGATGGCGTCGTCGACGACGAGACCAATGGCCAGCACCATCGCCAGCAGCGATAGCAGATTGATGGAGTAACCCAGCGCATAAAGGAAGAAGCAGACGCCGATCAGCGAGATCGGGATCGTTACGATTGGAATGATGACCGAGCGAAACGAACCGAGAAACAGGATGATGACGATGACGACGATCGCAACAGCCTCGGCGATGGTCGTGAAAACCTCGCGGATCGAAGAGCTGATCTGCTCGGTCGAATCATAGACCACGACGAGCGACATGCCTTCAGGCAGCGAAGCCTGGATCGAAGGCATCTCCTTGTTGACCTCGGCCGCCATGTCGATGGGATTTGCGGCGGGTGTAGGCATGATGCCAAGGAACGTTCCGGCCTTGCCGTTGAACCTGACGATGGTGTCGGTGCTTTCCGCCGCGAGTTCGACGCGGGCTACGTCGCGCAGACGCACGATGTTATCGCCGTCGGACTTGACCACCATCGCTCCGAAGGCTTCGGGCGTCTGCAGCGTCGATTTGAGCATGATCGACGTGGTGACATACTCATTCTTCGTCTTGCCAGGGGCCGAGAGGAAGTTCGACGCATTGATGGCCGAGAGAACCTGCGATGCGGTAATGCCGCGCGCGGCAAGCTGCAAAGGCTCGAGCCAGACGCGCATGGAATAAATCTGCCCGCCAAGGATCTGTGCTTCGGCCACGCCCTGGATCGTCGACATGCGCGGCTGGATCACCCGCTCCAGATATTCGGTGATCTGCTCGTTCGTCATGTTGGGATTTTGCGCGGCCAGATACATGGTCGCGAAGCTCTCACCCGTTCCCTTGAGAATAACGGGGTCTTCGGCCTCCTGCGGCAGTTGACCGCGCACCTGATTGACCTTGGCGATGACTTCGGTCAGCGCGGCATCCGGATCGGCGCCGAGCTTCATCTGCACAGTCACTTTACTGGAGGACGGGCTGCTGGAGGACGTCACATAGTCGATGTTCTCGGTCGTCGCCACAGCCTGGGCGATCGGCGCGCTGATGAACCCCTGGATAAGGTCGGCATTCGCGCCCGCATAGGTGGTGGTAATCGTAATGACCGTCTCTTCGACTTCCGGATATTCACGAACCGCAAGGTTGAAGATACCCTGCGCGCCCAGAAGCAGGATCATCAGGGCGACGACGATGGAAAGAACCGGACGGCGAATGAATATGTCGGAAAAACTCATGATACCGGCCTATTGTTGGTTCGGAGCGTCGGCTGGATTGATGGTGTTGTCGACGACGACATGCGCACCTTGAGTGAGCCGGTTCTGGCCGGCAGTGACGACGACATCGCCATCCGAAAGCCCGCTGGTGACTTCAACCAGATCGCGCGTGCGACGGCCGAGCTTGACGAAAACCTGTTGCACGGCCAGCCTATCGGCCTGCTTCGCATCAGCCTGCTTGTCTTCATCTGGCTTTGCGTCAGCTTCGGCAGGCGTTGACGCGGCAGCCTCCTGCTTCGGCTTTTCCGGGCGCACGACGAAGACATAGTCGCCGTAAAGGCTCGTCACCACAGTCGTCTGCGGCAGGGCAATGATGTTGTTCTCCACCGGCAGATCGACGCGGATCTGTACGAACTGTCCGGGGTTGAGCTTGCGGTCCGGGTTCTGCACCTGCGCGCGCACGGAAACCAGCCGGGTCGTGGGATCTATCCTCGGGTCGATGCCGATAATCTTCCCGGAAAACTCAAACTTGTCGCTTGTAAAGCCGACCTGCACGGGCTGTCCGATCTTCAGCCGGGAAAGCGACTGTTCGGGAACTGTGAAATCCACGCGCATCGTATCGAGGTTCTGCAGCGTCGCAACGACATCGCCCGGCGTCAGATATTGTCCGATGTCGATCTGGGGGATACCGATCGTGCCGGAAAACGGCGCAACCAGGCGCTTCTGGTCGAGTGTCGCCTGCAGCTTCGCCACTTGGGCCTGGGCCGATTCCATGGCAGCCCTCGTGGTGTCGACATTGGATATCGCGCCGACGCCTTGCGTGCGCAGGGTCTGGGCGCGCTTGTAATTGACCTCCTGCAGGGTGGCGTCCGCCTTGGCGGCGGCGAGATCCGCCTGTTCGATGCTGTCATCGAGCTGGACGAGGAGATCGCCCTGCTTGATGCGCTGGTTGGCCTTGAAGGCGATTTTCTGGACAATACCGGCTACCTGCACGGTCAGATTGACGCCTTCAGAGGCGTTTGCGGAGCCAATCGCCTCGATATTCGGCGTCCATTTCGCCGGGTCCACCGTAATGGTTGAAACCGCCAGCGCCGGCTGCTGCATGGTGGCAAAATAGTTCTTGATCATCTTGTCGCGGAACATATTGAACCAGATAATGCCACCGCAAATAGCCACGATGAGCAGGAGAAGCAGATAGGGAAGAAGGCGGCGAAGGAAGCGGAGGATGGCCATCGGTGAGAGGCTCCAGCAGAGGCTTAGAGGTTAGACGAAATGCCTGCCGCGCGATCAGCGTCATAGCGAAATCATCGATTTGACTTGAATACCACGCGGAAATTACTGTACCGTCCGGACGGTATTGTCAACTCACTCTTGCCATGAAAGCCTTAGATGCACGGGAAAAAACTGTCGTCGCGTGAAAGAATCCTGCTGGCCGCCACCGAACTCGCAAAGGAAATAGGGCCCGCTCATCTCTCGCTCGATGCCGTTGCCGCCCGAGCCGGTCTTTCGAAAGGCGGGCTGCTCTATAGCTTTCCCACAAAGGCTAAGCTTCTCGAAGCGGTTGTCGAGGAACATCTCAAGGATCATGACAAAGCCTTGCGCGCGGAAGAAGAAGGCCGGAAAGACGCGCCCAACGGTATCGCCGAGGCCTTCCTCCAGGTTTTCCGAAACGAGAGCATTCACAAAGACCCGCCGCCATCAGGTGTCCTCGCTGCCATTGCCGAAAATCCTGAATTCATCCGCCCGATCCGCCGTTACAACAGGCAGTTGCTCGACAGAATGCAGGCGAGATCCGAGGACAACGCTTCCGCACTCGTTACTTTCCTGGCGATCGAGGGCATGCGCAGCATGCAGCTTCTCGACTGCGATATCCTGACCGACGCAGAACGCGATCTCATCATGACCCGTCTGTCGACACTGCTGCGGGGGAACGATCCCGATGGCAAGAGCACGCGTCGCTGATCCATTTTTCGTTATCATCTGCCGGGTACCGGTCCGGTAGAGGCCCGGACCTTCAGACATGTCGGCAGTTCAACCGATGACGGCGCGGCATCATTGCCGCCCAAAAGGGCGAGCAGCATCTCCATCGCCCTGCGGCCGATTTCCTCGCGCGGCTGGCTGACGGTCGTCAGTGGCGGATAAAAAGCTTCGCTCAGGAAAATATCGTCGAAGCCGACGACCGATACATCGTCGGGAACCGTGAACCCCAGCTGACGCAGTTCGTTGATCGCACCGAAGGCCATTTCGTCATTGGCCAGGAAGAGCGCGGTTGGTCTATCCCTGTATGAAAAGAGCTGACGGCAGAGTTCCCGCCCCGTCCGCAAGCTATAGTCACCGGTCAGGTCATAGGCGGCGGGAACAGGCAGGCCTGCATCCGCCATCGCCGCGAGATAGCCTTCGCGCCGCCGCGAACTCATAAATTCCGGCATGGGGCCGGAAATATGCGCGATGCGCTGATGCCCGAGATCGATCAGGTGCTTGACGGCCCTGTAAGCCGCAGCGCGATTGTCGATATGGACATTCGGCAAGTCGCTGCTCTCGATGAGTTCGAGCGCCACGACGATCGGCCTAGCCTTCGACCCGCCCAAAATCTGCTCGTAATCCTGCGGCAGCATTCCCGTCATGAGGATCATACCGTCCGCATGCCCGTCGCGCAGCATATCGAAATATTCGCGCGCCCGGTCGGGGTCGTTCTCCGTATTGCCCATCAACACGGAATAACCGGCTGCCCTCGCCGCCGCTTCCACGCCCTTGAAAATATCGAGGTAGAAAGGATTGCAAACATCACGGACAACGAGCAGCACCGACATCGACCGTTGCATCCGCAAATTGCGGGCTGCCACATTGGGCCGGTAATCCAGTGTCCTCGCCGCATCGCGGATGCGCTCGCGCGTCGCCTCGGCCACCAAGCTCGAATCGCTCAGCGCGCGGGAAACCGTTGCGGTCGAAACGCCCGCCCGCCGGGCGATATCCTTGATCTTGGCCCTGTCCGTCATGTTCCTCATATACCACCTTATGAAATCGATTGTAGCGTAAATGTAATCGATTGCATAGGCGCTTGCGACACGTTCGGGAGCGGTCGTCAGCGCAGTGGCAGACTGTCCAAATCCAATGGAAAAACGAGGCTCATCAGAGGGCGGGGAGATCGCCCCTCACCCACCGCTCCTGGGTCGCGCCGGCAAAATTCTCGAATTCTCCCGCCTCGATGGCGTCACGGCATCCCTGCATCAGGCTTTGGTAATAGGCGAGATTATTCCAGGTAAGCAGCATGGCGCCCAGGAACTCCCCCGACTTCACCAGATGGTGCAGATAGGCGCGACTATAATCGCGCGCAGCGGGACAATTCGATTCCTCGTCCAGCGGTCGGGGATCTTCGGCGTGCCGCGCATTGCGCAAATTGATCTTGCCATGGCGGGTAAAGGCAAGGCCATGGCGGCCGGCGCGGGTCGGCATGACGCAATCGAACATGTCTACGCCACGCGCCACCGACTTCAAGATGTCGTCCGGCGTGCCGACGCCCATGAGATAGCGCGGCTTTTCAGCGGGAAGAACCGGGCAGACCACATCCAGCATCTCCAGCATGACATTCTGCGGTTCGCCCACCGCCAGGCCGCCGATCGAATAGCCCTTGAGGTCCATCGCCTTCAGCGCCTCGGCCGAATGCGTGCGCAGGCGTGCATTGTCGCCGCCCTGCACGATACCGAACATCGCCTTCCCCGGCTGCTCACCGAAGGCTGTCCTGCAGCGCTCCGCCCAGCGCAGCGAAAGCTCCATTGCCCTTTCCATCTCGCGTTCCTGCGCCGGCAGGGCCACGCATTCGTCGAGCTGCATCTGGATATCGGAATCGAGAAGTCCCTGGATTTCGATGGAGCGCTCAGGGGTCATCTCATAGGCGCGCCCGTCGATATGCGAGCGGAACGTCACGCCGTTTTCGTTGAGCTTGCGCAATTGCGCCAGAGACATGACCTGGAATCCGCCGGAATCGGTGAGGATCGGGCCGGGCCAGCGGGCGAAATCATGCAGCCCGCCAAGTCGCGCAACGCGCTCCGCCCCTGGCCGCAGCATCAGGTGATAGGTGTTGCCGAGGATGATGTCGGAGCCGAGGTCGCGCACCTGGTCCATATACATGGCCTTGACGGTGCCGCCGGTCCCGACGGGCATGAAGGCGGGGGTCCGGACTGTGCCGCGCGGCATGGTGATTTCGCCGCGCCGGGCTTTGCCGTCAGTTGCAAGAACTTTGAATTGGAAGGTTTTGCTGATCATGATGGCGCTCGCCATACAGCATTTTGCCGTCAGGTGAAATCACCTGATGTCGAACCGCTACGCACTTTCCCTGGAATTGCTCTCGATGCGCCGCTCCAGAAGACTTGCGTCGCCATAGGAATAGAAGCGGTAGCCTTCGCGGATCGCGTGCTCATAAGCTTGTCGCATGGTATCCATGCCGCTGAAGGCCGAGACGAGCATGAACAGCGTCGAGCGGGGGAGATGGAAATTGGTCATCAGCATGTCCACGGCGCGGAAGCGATAGCCGGGCGTGATGAAGATATCGGTTGCGCCGGACCAGGGCCGGATCGTGCCGTCCTCATCGGCAGCGCTTTCCAGAAGACGCAGCGATGTCGTGCCGACGCAGACGATGCGTCCGCCATTGGCCCGCACGCGATTGAGCGCGTCAGCCGTTGCTTGTGAGACATGACCGATTTCGGCGTGCATCTTATGCTCGCTCGTATCATCGGCCTTCACCGGCAGGAATGTCCCCGCACCTACGTGAAGCGTGACGAAATGCTCCTCGACTCCCTCTTGTTTCAGTCTTTCGAGCAATTGCGGTGTGAAATGCAGGCCGGCCGTGGGCGCCGCCACCGCCCCCTCCTCGCTGGCATAGACGGTCTGATAATCCGTCCTGTCGCGCTGATCCTCGGGGCGCTTGGAGGCGATATAGGGCGGTAGCGGAATATGCCCTACCGCAGCAATGGCCTCATCGAGTACGGTTCCGCTGAGATCGAAGACCAGCAGCGCTTCGCCGGCGTCTCCCTTCTCGATCACCGTGGCATCGAGCGTGCCCAGGAAGCAGCTTGAACCCTCATGGCCAAAGCGGATGCGCTCGCCCTCCTTGACGCGTTTTCCCGGTCGCAGAAATGCCTTCCAGCGGTCCGGCCCCACGCGCATATGCAAGGTGGCGCTGATATGTGCGGTGACGCCTTCGCGCTCGCGGATACCTTCGAGCTGCGCCGGAATAACCTTGGTGTTGTTGAAGACAAGCGCATCACCCGGCCTCAGCATAGTGGGCAGGGCATCGACGCGCCGGTCCTGGAATGGCGAACCTGGCTGGACGATCAGGAGCCGCGCTTGATCGCGCGGCTCCATCGGTCGAAGCGCGATGAGCTCTTCCGGTAGATCGAAATCGAAAAGATCAACGCGCATGGATCAGATATGAGATTTCAGATGTCAGCTGCGATGCGTGCTGATACGATCGAATCAGGGTCTGCCACCGGCTCGCCCTTCTTGATGCCATCGACATTATCCATGCCTTCGATCACCTGGCCCCAGACTGAATATTGCCGATCAAGCCACGGCGCATCGGCGAGGCAGATGAAGAACTGTGAATTCGCCGAATTCGGGCTCTGGCTGCGCGCCATCGAGCAGGTGCCGCGCTTGTGGTTCACATTGGAGAACTCAGCCTTGAGATCGGGCTTCTCGGAGCCGCCCATGCCGGCGCGGCCCGGGTTGAAATCCGTGCCACCGGTCTTGCCAAATTTCACGTCGCCGGTCTGCGCCATGAAGCCGTCGATAACGCGGTGGAAGACGACACCGTCATAGGCGTTCTCGCGGGCCAGTTCCTTGATGCGGGAGACGTGGCCGGGAGCGAGATCAGGATAAAGTTCGATGACGACCTTGCCCTTGGTGGTTTCCAGGACGAGCGTGTTTTCCGGGTCTTTGTAAGCCATCTCGGGCCTCCTTTCGTATCATTATTGGGGTCGTTTGCGGTATTGCAGGTTTATTTCTTGTCGGCCTGAATGACGGCCTTGATGATCTCGTCGGGATCCGTGACCGCGCCATTGTTGGCCTCGTCGCCCTTCTTGATCTTGTCGACGACATCCATGCCGCTGGTGACCTGGCCGACGACTGTATATTGGCCGTTCAGGAACGAGCCGTCGCCGAACATGATGAAGAACTGCGAATTGGCGGAATCGGGACTGGCGGAGCGGGCCATACCGACGGTGCCGCGGACGAAGGGCTCCTTCGAGAATTCGGCGGGCAGATTGGGCTTGTTCGAACCACCGGTTCCAACGCGCGCCGCATTGAAGCCCTTCTTGGAATTGCCGAATTGCACGTCGCCAGTCTGCGCCATGAACCCCGGGATGACGCGGTGGAAGGCAACGTGGTCATAGGCGCCCTCGCGCACCAGCGTCTTGATCTGCGCGACATGCTTGGGCGCCAGATCCGGACGCAGCGCGATCACCACATCGCCGTTCTTCAACGTTAGAACCAGCGTATTCTCCGGATCGGCCGCATGGGCGGATAGTGATGCCATCAGCGAAAACGCGAGAAAAACGGCAGCGGCAAAAGCTTTGGGGAAGATCGACATGGAAATTGTCTCCACAAGTCAGGATTTGAATTTGGATTTCAACGCTTCGGCGACGACAGCCGGAACAAAGGGGCTGATATCGCCGCCCATCGATGCGATCTGACGGACCAATGTGGCGGTAATGGTACGGACGGCGGGGGCGGCAGGCAGGAACACGGTCTGCAGTTCAGACGCCATGGTCCCGTTCATACCCGCCATCTGCATCTCGTAATCAAGATCCGTTCCGTCACGCAGCCCGCGCACCAGGAGCGATGCGCCATGCTCCCTTGCCGCCTCGATAAGGAGCCCGTCGAACGACACCACGCTGATGCGCCTGGCATCGGCGCCGAAAACCGCCTTGCCGACCTTGCCGATCAGTTCGACGCGCTCTTCCAGCGAGAAAAGCGGCTGCTTGCCGGGATGAACGCCGATAGCCACGACAATCTGATCCGCAAGACGCAACGCGCCCTTGAGGACATCAACATGGCCGTTGGTCACGGGATCGAAGGATCCGGCATAGATAGCGATGGTCATGTGTCTGCCGTAACGCGTTTGTCGGAGGGTTTCAATGCCGCAATCCGAGGCGGCAAGCGGCCGCATAGCTTTTATGAACTCAAGGTGAACGGAAGGTTCAGCAGGAATTCAGCGGATATCCGGCAGTATGCGAGAATATTGACGCAACCTTTTTTGTGCTCAGGCGTAATTACTGCGAAATGGAAAGGAACGATCCGATGATGATATTCCTTCTCGCGCTGTCCATGATGGTCGCAATGACCGTTTCGGCAATCATCCTGCTGGTAGAGGAAAACGCCACCCGGCAGAGGGTTGCGGAACCAGTCTTCGATCTTCACAGCGTGCGCAACCTGACGCACCGCTAACAAAGAGCTTCCTTGGCCCTCCAGCCAAAGTGTGGGGCGGCGCGTAGTGGCGCCGCCTCTCTTTTTATTCTTCGACGGGCCCATCGGGAGCGGGCGCGATTTCCCCCACCTGCCCGTTTCCATCCGTTCCGTTTTCTTCTTCGACCTCTTCAGTCTCGGATTCCGAGATGCGTTCGACGGAGACGACCTTCTCGCCCTCGGCAGTGTTGAAGATCGTCACGCCCTTGGTCGAACGGCCCGCAATGCGGATGCCGCCGACAGGCACGCGGATCAGTTGCCCGCCATCCGAGACCAGCAGGATCTGGTCCTTCGGCTCGACCGGGAACAGAGCGATGAGCTTGCCGATCTCATCGGTCTTCGACGTATCGGTCGCCCGGATACCCTTGCCGCCACGGCCGGAAATGCGGAACTCATAGGAGGATGATCGCTTGCCGTAGCCATATTCGCTGACGGTGAGAACAGTCTGCTCGAGCGCCTTCAGCTCCTGATAGCGCTCCTCCCGCAGCTCGGTTTCCGCGCCGACTTCCTCGCCGACCACGGTAATATCCTCGGCATCCTCCCCAAGTTGCATGCGCCGCTCGGCGATGGAACGCTTGAGGTAGGCGGCGCGCTCGGCCGGAGGCGCATCCACATGGCGCAGGATCGCCATGGAGATGATGCGATCGCCCTCGGCCAGATTGATGCCGCGCACACCGATCGAATTGCGCCCGGCGAACACGCGCACATCCGTCACGGGGAAGCGGATGCACTGACCGCCCGCCGCCGTCAGCAGAACGTCGTCATGCACGGTGCAGGTATCGACGGACAGGATCTCGTCGCCCTCCTCCTCGAGCTTCATCGCGATCTTGCCGTTGCGATTTACCTGAACGAAGTCGGAGAGCTTGTTTCGGCGCACCGTGCCGCGCGTCGTGGCGAACATGACGTCGAGTTCCGCCCAGCTCGCCTCATCCTCCGGCAATGGCATGATGGTGGTGATGCGCTCACCCTGTTCGAGCGGCAGCATGTTGATCAGCGCCTTGCCGCGCGACTGCGGCGTGCCAATGGGCAGGCGCCAGACCTTTTCCTTGTAGACGATGCCGCGCGAGGAAAAGAACAGGACCGGCGCATGCGTATTGGCCACGAACAGGCGGGTGACGAAATCCTCCTCCCGCGTGGCCATGCCGGATCGGCCCTTGCCGCCGCGACGCTGGGCGCGGTAGGTGGCAAGCGGCACGCGCTTGATATAGCCCGCATGGCTGACGGTGACGACCATGTCCTCACGGGCGATCAGGTCCTCGTCGTCCATATCCGGCCCGCCCTCGGCAAGCTCGGTGCGGCGCGGGGTGCCGAACTCGTCACGAATGGCTATGAGCTCATTCTTGACGATATCCATGATCCGGATGCGCGATCCCAGAATATCGAGATAATCGCGAATTTCCTCGCCGATCTTGTTCAATTCGTCGGCGATTTCGTCGCGTCCGAGCGCCGTCAGGCGCTGCAGGCGAAGATCGAGAATGGCGCGCGCCTGCTCCTCGGAGAGGTAATAGGTGTTATCGTCATTCAGCTTGTGGCGCGGATCGTCGATGAGGGCGATCAGGGGCGCCACATCCATTGCCGGCCAGCGGCGCTCCATCAACTGCTCGCGCGCCGTCGCCGGATCGGGAGCATGGCGGATGAGGTTGATGATCTCATCGATATTAGCGACGGCAATCGCCAGGCCGACCAAGACATGCGCCCTGTCGCGCGCCTTGCGCAGCAGGAACTTGGTGCGGCGGCTGACGACTTCCTCGCGGAAGGAGACGAACGCGCGCAGCATGTCGAGCAGCGTCATCTGCTCCGGCTTGCCGCCATTCAGCGCCACCATGTTGACGCCGAACGAGCTTTGAAGCGGGGTAAAGCGATAGAGCTGGTTGAGCACGACATCGGCGACCGCGTCGCGCTTCAGCTCGATCACGACGCGGTAGCCATCGCGGTCGGACTCATCGCGCAGATCGGAAATGCCCTCGATGCGCTTGTCGCGCACCAACTCGGCCATTTTTTCGATCATCGTCGCCTTGTTCACCTGGTACGGGACCTCAGTGATGACGATGGCCTCGCGATCGCCCCGCATGGGTTCGATGTTGACGCGACCACGCATGACGACCGAGCCGCGCCCGGTGCTATAGGCGGAATGGATGCCGGAGCGACCGAGCACGATACCGCCGGTCGGGAAATCCGGACCCGGGATGATCTCCATCAGTTCAGGCAGCTCGATCGCCGGATTGTCGATCAGCGCCATGCAGCCGTCGATGATCTCGCGCAAATTATGCGGCGGGATGTTCGTCGCCATGCCGACGGCGATACCGCCCGAGCCGTTGACCAGAAGGTTCGGGAAACGGGCCGGCAGAACCGTCGGCTCCATCTCGCGCCCATCATAATTTTCCTGGAAATCGACCGTATCCTTGTCGATATCCTCGAGCAGCGCCTCTGTTACCTTCTCAAGACGGCACTCGGTGTAACGCATGGCCGCCGGCGGATCGCCATCGATGGAGCCGAAATTGCCCTGCCCGTCGACCAGCGGATCACGCAGCGAGAAATCCTGCGCCATGCGCACGAGCGCGTCATAGATCGAGGCGTCGCCATGGGGATGGAATTTACCCATGACTTCACCGACGACACCGGCGGACTTACGGTAGGATCGGTTCCAGGCGAGGCCCATTTCGTTCATGGCGTGAAGGATACGCCGGTGAACCGGCTTGAGGCCGTCGCGCACATCGGGAAGCGCGCGGCTCACGATCACGCTCATCGCATAAGCGAGATAGGAGCTCTGCATCTCCTCGACAATGGAAATCGGCTCAATACCGGTAGGATCGCGGGGACCGGGCGGTGGAGTTTGATCTGACACTGTTCAAAGGTCTTTCATGCAAGAATCGATGCTGCCCTTATAGCGGAAACCACCCGAAAATGCCAATTTGGAGAGGCTTTAACGGGGGATAATTACCCTTACATTTCAATGCGATAGAAATATTGTTATAAAGCCGGCGAATCACAGGACACAATCACGCCACGATTGGGCAGGCGAGCAGCGGCGCAACTCCTCTCCGACACCTATCGGCGGACACCGGAAACGCTGGGCAGAGACCCCGGCACGTCACAAAGCTTGGCTGCGGTGCCGAGCATTCTTCAGGACGCCGCAAGCTGTTGAATCTGCATATCTGCTTTTGAAACCGATTCCGGTTTTCGGGCCGATGGCCTAAGATCACCCAACCCGACACGAGAAAGCGGCACCGATGAGCTTTTACGACAATCTCTCCAGCGCTTTCGTCACGCTGCTTGTCACCATCGACCCCCCGGGCCTCGCACCGCTGTTCCTGGCTCTGACGACCGGGATGGACCGGCAGGAGCGCGGCCAGGTGGCGATGCGCGCGAGCATCATAGCTTTCTGCGTGCTGACGTTGTTCGCCATCGCCGGCGCGCAGATACTGGGCGTATTCGGCATCACCATCGGCGCGTTCCGCGTCGCGGGCGGCATGCTGCTTTTCTGGATCGCCTTCGAGATGATCTTCGAGCGCCGTCAGGAACGGCACGAAAAAAGTGCGGAGGTAGCGATCACCCGGGATCATATCCGCAACATCGCGGCTTTTCCGCTGGCGATCCCGCTGATTGCCGGCCCCGGCGCGATTTCCGCCACGATCCTGCTCGGCGGCTCCTTCTACGATACGGGGCCGCGGCTGGTGCTGATTCTCATCATCCTTGCCTGTATCGTGCTTTCCTACCTGGTTTTCCTGCTTGCGGAGAGGATCGACAAGTTTCTCGGTGAAACCGGCCGCTCCATCCTCACCCGCCTCCTCGGCGTTATCCTGGCGGCTCTCGCCGTCCAGTTCGTCGCAGATGGCATAAAGGCGCTGATCACAGGCTGACCAGCGCCTTCATCTATCTCGAATAGGTTATGCTCAAAATGGAATCTCGTCATCGAGATCGCGGGAGAAGCCACCGCCGCCACCGCTGCTGCCACCGCCCGATGACGGGCTGGAGCGGCCGAAGTCGGAACCGTTGTCGGGATAATCGGACACCTGATTGCCCCCGCGTCCACCACCGCCCTCGAAGGACCGTCCGCTGCCGCCGCCTTCGCCACGGGTATCGAGCATCTGCAATTCGCCGCGGAACTTCTGCAGCACGATTTCAGTCGTGTAGCGTTCATTGCCGGTCTGGTCCTGCCACTTACGCGTCTGCAGCGAGCCTTCGATATAGACCTTGGCACCCTTCTTCAAATACTGCTCGGCCACCTTGGCCAGATTGTCGTTGAAGATGACGACACTATGCCATTCGGTCTTTTCCTTGCGCTCGCCGGACTGCTTGTCGCGCCAGGTTTCAGAGGTGGCGATGCGCAGATTGACGACCGGATCGCCGGAATTCAGGCGCCGGATTTCCGGGTCTGCTCCGAGATTGCCGACGAGAATGACCTTGTTGACGCTGCCTGCCATGAAACGCACTCCAAATTACTGTGTTGTCGGACACCATACAGAAGCGATGCGCATGGCGCGCATCCGTATGGGAAATTAGTCGCAACTATCCACAGGAGTTGTTGTTCTCTCTTTGTTCTAGATGATATCGGACAAATTGCAAGCGCAATATCCGTTGCGCGGCCGTAAGGCTCTCATTATGTGGATAAAACATGTGGCAATATGCTGATTTACCGACATGAAATAGCCCCGCCGCTCTTCAATCCGTGGCGCGCGGGGCTGGTTTGGGGATCACCCTTTTTGCCGGCATTGATTCACCGGCAAACAACAGGAAACCTTTGCGCATTCAGCGCTTGTTTCCTCGTGCGTAATATTCGAAATTTTCGGCAATCGGCTGACGACCGTCACTGACGATATACGACAACCGGTTGTGGCCTCACTCAGGAGGCCTCAGGCGAACTATCAGGTGGACTCATGCTCCTCTCCCTGCCAGTTGGCTGTTTCGTACGATCGGTGGGCTTCTTACGATGTTTGCTCGTCCGTACAATCATCCTTCGTTGCCCTACCGTCGGACAAGAAAATACTGCGCTTGTCAGGAGCATTCGTCAACAATCTTGTCATCACATTTACGATCGCTTATTTGAAGGGTGGTTGTTCGATGTTTGTTCCGGTGCTAAGAAGCGACATCTCCAAGATGGCGGCGACCCCGCTTCATCTGGCGATAGCGGTTTCCACTGGAACGTCATGTGCACAGGGACGTTGCGACAATAAGATTCATATATGATCCCGCGAAGAAATATTCTCCGTGTGGATCATGCCTCTATACGAAGCGGCTCCGGGGTTCGAACCGGATGCCGTGGTTGAATTTTTCGCCGATGACAGGATGGCAGGGCGCGAATGAGCGATCAGAAATATATTTCCATACGCGGTGCGCGCGAACACAACCTGAAAAATGTCGATCTCGACCTGCCCCGCGACAAGCTTATCGTCATGACGGGCCTGTCGGGTTCGGGCAAGTCCTCGCTCGCCTTCGACACGATCTATGCGGAGGGCCAGCGTCGTTATGTCGAAAGCCTTTCGGCCTATGCGCGCCAGTTCCTGGAGATGATGCAGAAGCCGGATGTCGACCAGATCGACGGGCTTTCTCCTGCCATATCCATCGAACAGAAGACCACAAGCCGCAATCCCCGCTCGACCGTCGGCACCGTCACCGAGATCTACGATTACATGCGCCTGCTTTTCGCGCGCGTGGGCATTCCCTATTCGCCGGCGACGGGCCTGCCTATCGAGAGCCAGACGATCAGCCAGATGGTCGATCGCGTCATGGCGGTCGAGGAAGGCACGCGGCTCTATATCACGGCACCGATGGTGCGCGGGCGCAAGGGCGAATACCGCAAGGAACTGGCGGAGCTTCAAAAGAAGGGCTTTCAGCGCGTCAAGGTGGACGGCGTCTTCTATGAGATCGGCGAGGTGCCGGCGCTCGACAAGAAATACAAGCATGACATCGACGTGGTGGTCGACCGCGTCGTGGTGCGCCCCGATCTCGCCTCGCGACTGGCTGACAGTCTGGAGACCTGCCTGAAGCTGGCCGATGGCCTGGCAATCGCCGAATTTGCCGACAAGCCGCTTCCCGCCAGCGAGACGGCGAGCGAATCCGCCAACAAGTCCAAGAACGAAACGCATGAGCGCCTGCTGTTCTCGGAGAAATTCGCCTGCCCCGTCTCAGGCTTCACGATTTCAGAGATCGAGCCGCGGCTGTTCTCCTTCAACAATCCCTTCGGCGCCTGCCCTACCTGCGACGGCCTCGGCACGCAGCAGGCGATCGATCCTAATCTGATCATCCCCGACGAAGGCGTGACGCTGCGCGAAGGCGCGATTGCGCCATGGGCTCGGTCAAGCTCACCCTATTACAATCAGACGCTGGAAGCGCTGGGCGCTACCTACGGCTTCAAGCTTGGCGACCGCTGGCGCGACTTGGCGGAGGATGCCCAGCAGGCAATCCTGCAGGGCACCGGCTCGAAGGAAATCGTCTTTTCCTATGATGACGGCTTGCGCGCCTACAAGACCACCAAGACGTTCGAGGGAGTCATTCCCAATCTGGAGCGGCGCTGGAAAGAGACAGACTCCGCATGGTCGCGCGAGGAAATCGAACGCTTCATGTCGTCGACGCCCTGCCCCGCCTGCAACGGCTACCGCCTCAAGCCCGAAGCGCTCGCCGTCAAGATCGGCGCGCTGCATATCGGGCAGATCACGGAGATGTCGATCCGCAAAGCGGATGCCTGGTTCCGTGATATCGACGCCACGCTCAACGACAAGCACCGGGAAATCGCAGCGCGCATTCTCAAGGAAATCCGCGAGCGCCTGCGCTTTCTCAACGATGTCGGCCTCGATTACCTGACCTTGTCACGTAATTCCGGCACGCTTTCGGGCGGCGAGAGCCAGCGCATCCGGCTTGCCTCGCAGATCGGCTCCGGGCTGACCGGCGTGCTCTACGTCCTGGACGAGCCGTCGATCGGCCTGCATCAGCGCGACAATGCGCGGCTTCTCGACACGTTGCGCCATCTGCGCGATCTCGGCAACACGGTCATTGTGGTCGAGCATGACGAGGATGCGATCCTGACGGCCGATTACGTGGTCGATATCGGACCGGCCGCCGGCATTCATGGTGGGCACATCATCGCCGAGGGCACGCCCGACGAAATCATGGCGAGCCCTAAATCGCTGACGGGGCAATATCTCTCAGGCGCGCGCGAAGTTGCCGTTCCTGCCGAGCGGCGCGCCATTTCCAAGTCAAAGCGTATCAAGGTGGTCGGCGCGCGCGGCAACAATCTGAAAAATGTCTCCGCCGATATCCCGCTCGGGACGTTTACCTGCGTGACCGGCGTTTCCGGCGGCGGCAAATCGACCTTCCTGATCGAGACGCTGTTCAAGGCCGCTTCACGCCGCATCATGGGTTCGCGCGAGCATGCCGCCGAGCACGACCGGATCGACGGGTTGGAATATCTCGATAAAGTCATCGATATCGACCAGTCCCCGATCGGGCGCACGCCGCGCTCGAACCCGGCCACCTATACCGGCGCCTTCACCCCGATCCGCGACTGGTTCGCCGGATTGCCGGAGGCGAAGGCGCGCGGCTACCAGCCGGGGCGCTTCTCCTTCAACGTCAAGGGCGGACGCTGCGAGGCCTGCCAGGGCGACGGCGTCATCAAGATCGAGATGCACTTCCTGCCCGATGTCTACGTGACCTGCGATGTCTGCCACGGCAAGCGCTACAATCGCGAGACACTCGACGTGCTGTTCAAGGGCAAGTCGATCGCCGACGTGCTCGACATGACGGTGGAGGAAGGCGCGGAATTCTTCGCCGCCGTTCCCGCCGTGCGCGACAAGCTCGAAACGCTCAACAAGGTCGGTCTCGGCTATGTCAAGGTCGGCCAGCAGGCAACGACGCTTTCCGGCGGCGAGGCGCAACGCGTCAAGCTCGCCAAGGAACTGTCGCGCAAGGCGACCGGCCGCACGCTCTATATCCTCGACGAGCCGACGACCGGCCTGCATTTCCACGACGTGGCCAAGCTTCTCGAAGTGCTCCATGAACTTGTCGACCAGGGCAACACGGTGGTGGTCATCGAGCATAATCTGGAAGTCATCAAGACCGCCGACTGGGTGATCGATCTCGGCCCCGAAGGCGGCGATGGCGGCGGCGAGATCGTTGCCGTCGGCAGGCCGGAAGACATCGCCGGGGCGGCGAGATCCTATACGGGACAGTTTCTCAAGGAGCTTCTGGAGCGGCGCCCCAAGCGCAAGGCGGAAGCAGCGGAGTAGAGTATGCTTCCGGAGAGTTCAGACTCTTTGGACAGTATGATGCGGCTGAACAGGGAGGTCTCCCATGACAAAGAGCGGCTCGATACGGGCAGGCATCGGCGGCTGGATATTTGAGCCGTGGCGCGGCACGTTTTATCCCGAGGGGCTGGCGAAGACGAAAGAGCTTCACTATGCCAGCCGGCAACTGGCGACGATCGAGATCAATGGCACCTATTACGGCTCGCAGAAGCCTGCGACCTTTGCCAAATGGGCGAGCGACGTGCCGGAGGGCTTCGTCTTCTCACTCAAGGGAAACCGCTTCGTCACCAATCGCCGTGTCCTGGCGGAAGCGGGTGAATCGATCGAACGTTTCGTGACGCAGGGCATAATCGAACTCGGACCGCATCTCGGGCCGATCCTCTGGCAGTTCGCACCGACGAAGAAGTTCGACGCGCAAGATTTCGGTGCTTTTCTGGCCCTCCTGCCGGAGAAGCAGGATGGCGTGAAGCTTCGTCATACGGTCGAGGTCCGCCATCCCTCGTTCGCTACGCCGGAGTTCGTCGCGCTTGCCCGCAAGCATGGCGTGGCGATCACCTATGCGGAGCATTTCGAATATCCCGAAATTGCCGACGTCACCGCCGACTTCGTCTATGCGCGGCTGCAGAAGGGCAAGGACGAGATCGCCACCGCCTATACGGCAGATGCGCTTGACCGGTGGGCGGAGCGGGCACGGCTCTGGGCCGAGGGCGGCCAACCGGACGATCTTCGCTATGCCGACCCCGAGCAAGCCGCGCCGAAAGAGCCGCGCGATGTCTTCGTCTATTTCATCCACGAGGGCAAGGTGCGGGCACCCAATGCCGCACGGGCGTTGATGGAGCGGGTTGAGGTAGTGTGACAGGTTGCTGTTCGGTTGAATCAGATAACCGGTATAAGCCTTTGCAAAGAGTAACAGACCACATCTACGATATTCGCGCTTGATACCCCCTCTGGCCTGCCGGCCATCTCCCCCACAGGGGGAGATTGGTTGACACAAATTTCGGCATTCATCCCTTCGGCGTCTGCGATTTGTGGCGATGTCGATGAAGGCGTAATCTCCACCCTTGTGGGGGAGATGGCCGGCAGGCCAGAGGGGGTGTGGAGAGACGCGCAATTTCCAAAGAATGGAAAGCGCTTCAATTCAATCCCAAACCGACAAGCACCTCGGGCAGCATTTCCGGCAGGTCTTCCGCGATAAGGCCGGGGCCGAACCGTTTTGCCGCATCGGCATGCAGCCATACGGCAGCGGTGGCGGCCTCGAAAGCGGGCATGCCCTGCGCGAGCATTCCGGCAACCATCCCCGCCAGCACGTCGCCCGATCCGGCCGTCGCCAGAAGCGGGGTGGCATTGGTGTTTATCGCTACCCGGCCATCGGGCGCGGCAATCACGGTGTCGGGTCCCTTATAGATAATCACCGCATTGGCGCGCCGTGCTGCCGCCCTTGCCTTCTCCAGCTTGGACAATGTCGGGTCCACGCCGATGGAGCCGAACAGGCGCTGGAACTCACCTTCATGCGGCGTCAGAACCAGCGCATCGACATGCTTTCCGGCGGCGTCGAACAGCATGTGTGGATTGTCCTCGAATGCCGTCAGCGCATCAGCATCGAGCACCAGCCCCTTGAATGCTTCGCCGGTCTGATGGCGGTCCAGCAATGCCGGGACGAGCGCGCAGATGCGCGCCGCATCGCCAAAACCTGGACCGAGCACGGCTGAGAAGACCTTGCGATCCCTGATGAAATCCACGGCATCGGCGACGCTTTCCGTCTTGCGCAGCATGATGCTGGTGAGATGCGCCGCATTGACGAGAAGTGCGTCCGGTGGCGACAGGACGGTGACCGCCCCTGCCCCGATGCGCGCCGCGGCCCTTGCGGAAAGTCGCGCAGCGCCCGTCGCTGTGGGGCCGCCGGAGAATACGGCAACGTGCCCGCGCCTATATTTATGGGTATCGTTGGACAGCGTCGGAAACGCCCGAAGCCAGAGGTACGGCGTGTTCTCGAAACATTGCGGCGTAATCGCATCGAGCACATTTTCCCGGATGCCGATATCCGCCACGACAATTTCGCCGCAGCGATCCCGCCCCGGCTGCAGGACATGACCCGGCTTCTTGCGGAAGAAGGTCACGGTCAGCATCGCCTCGAAGGCCGCTCCAAGCACGGCCCCGCTCGCTCCGGAAACGCCGCTCGGCAGATCGACGGCGACGACGGGCATGCCCGAGGCATTCACCGCTTCGACGATCAACCGCTCGATGCCATCGATTGGACGCGACAGGCCTGCGCCATAGAGCGCATCGATGACGAGTTCGAAATCGCCAGGCGTAAAATTGTCCAGGAGATGAACAGGGCCGTGATAGTCGGCCGCAGCCAGTAAGGCATCGCTCCCCTCGCGCGGCGCGTGGTTGCGGAAACAGGCAACGTCCAGTCCCGCCTCTTCCAAAAGCTTCGCAACGACATATCCGTCTCCGCCATTGTTGCCCGGTCCACAGAGAATGGCGATCCTGCCGGCATCGGGAAACCGGCTCAGCACCGCCTGGGCGATGACCGCACCGGCATTCCTCATCAGCGCATATCCGTCGCAGGGCCCCGCGGCGATCGCAAGCCTGTCTGCCTCGCCCATCTCCATTGGTGTCAGAAGCTCGTGCATCATGTTTTGCCTTTTGTCGCCAGATGCCGCCGGGAAAAACGGCGAACAAGCTCATTCTTTACTCATACTGCCCATATTTTCACCATATAGACACCACAGGCTCGCTCGGGGCCATACTGCGGGTTTAGACAGGCCATCGGCAGCATGGCGCATTTCTAACCCTTTTTTGGCACCGACCCAGATAAATCGCCGAGCGGGGGAAATCTTCCCGACTTGGCCCAGATTTGGCACAGTTCGTGCTTGCAGTAAGGCGAAACGGGCACGAGGTCCGTTTCCTAAGGGAAAGCGGAGTCCGTTCTCTGATGAAAAAGATCGAAGCCATCATCAAACCATTCAAGCTCGATGAAGTGAAGGAAGCACTTCAGGAAGTCGGGCTTCAGGGCATCACAGTCACCGAGGCCAAGGGCTTCGGACGGCAAAAAGGTCATACGGAGCTTTATCGCGGGGCTGAATATGTCGTGGACTTTCTGCCGAAGGTGAAGGTGGAAGTTGTTCTGGGCGACGAATCCGTCGAAGCGGCGATCGAAGCGATTCGCAAAGCCGCGCAGACCGGCCGGATCGGCGACGGAAAGATCTTTGTCTCCAACATTGAGGAAGTCGTCCGCATCCGTACCGGTGAATCCGGTATCGATGCTATCTGACGACTTGACCACGCCTCACGCACACCATCCATCGTCGTGTAATAGGGAAATTTGATATGACGACTGCTAATGACATTCTCAAACAGATCAAGGACAATGACGTAAAGTTCGTTGATCTCCGCTTCACGGATCCAAGGGGCAAGCTGCAACATGTGACGATGGACGTCGGCATGGTCGACGAAGAAATGTTTGCCGATGGCGTGATGTTCGACGGCTCCTCGATCGGCGGATGGAAGGCCATCAACGAGTCCGACATGGTGCTGATGCCCGATGTCGAGACGGCCCATATCGATCCGTTCTTCGCCCAGTCCACACTGGTGGTGATGTGCGACATTCTCGACCCGATCTCCGGCGAATCCTACAATCGCGATCCGCGCGGCACGGCCAAGAAGGCTGAAGCCTATCTGAAGTCGCTGGGTATCGGCGATACCATCTTCGTCGGTCCGGAAGCCGAATTCTTCGTCTTCGACGACGTCAAGTACAAGGCCGATCCGTACAATACCGGCTTCAAGCTCGACTCGACCGAACTGCCGTCGAACGACGACACCGATTACGAGACGGGCAATCTCGGCCACCGTCCGCGCATCAAGGGCGGCTACTTCCCGGTTCCCCCGATCGATTCCGCCCAGGACATGCGCTCGGAAATGCTCACCGTCCTCACCGAAATGGGCGTGACGGTCGAAAAGCACCACCACGAGGTGGCGGCTGCCCAGCATGAACTCGGCCTCAAGTTCGACACGCTGGTCCGCAACGCCGACAAGATGCAGATCTACAAGTATGTCGTGCATCAGGTTGCCAATGCCTATGGCAAGACGGCGACCTTCATGCCGAAGCCGGTCTTCGGCGACAATGGCTCGGGCATGCACGTCCACATGTCGATCTGGAAGGATGGCAAGCCGACCTTCGCCGGAAACGAATATGCAGGCCTTTCAGAATCCTGCCTGTTCTTCATCGGCGGCATCATCAAGCACGCCAAGGCGGTCAACGCCTTCACCAACCCGTCGACCAACTCCTACAAGCGGCTGGTTCCCGGTTATGAAGCACCCGTGCTGCTCGCCTACTCCGCGCGCAACCGTTCGGCTTCCTGCCGTATTCCCTTCGGTACTTCGCCGAAGGCAAAGCGCGTCGAAGTCCGCTTCCCAGATCCGGCAGCGAACCCCTATCTCGGCTTCGCTGCCCTGCTGATGGCCGGCCTCGACGGCATCAAGAACAAGATCCATCCCGGCCAGGCCATGGACAAGGATCTCTACGACCTGCCTGCGAAGGAGCTCAAGAAGATCCCGACCGTCTGCGGTTCGCTGCGCGAAGCGCTGCAGAGCCTCGACAAGGATCGCGGCTTCCTGAAGGCCGGCGGCGTCTTCGACGACGACCAGATCGACGCCTTCATCGAGCTGAAGATGGCCGAAACGCTGCGTTACGAAACGACGCCGCATCCGGTCGAATACGACATGTACTACTCGGTCTGATCACGTCATATCGATAAGGAAAACCCCGGCTTTTGCCGGGGTTTTTTGTTTTCTGAATGAAAAGCACATCGCCTTTCCCAAGATGAATGCCTTAAAAAAACAAAAAGCCCGCTTTTCAGCGGGCTTTTTGTTCATCCGTTATTTGGGAATTACGATTCCAGATACTTCGTCGGATTGACCGGCGAGGAATTCTTGCGCACCTCGAAATGCAGCTTCGGCGATTTGGCGTTGCCGCTCATGCCGGAGCGAGCGATTTCCTCGCCGCGGCGCACCTTCTGTCCGCGCTGTACGAGGATCTTGCTGTTGTGCCCATAGACGGTCACCAGCCCGTTTTCATGGCGCACCAGCACCGTATTGCCGAACTCCTTGAGCCCGTCACCGGCATAGATCACCACGCCGTTTTCGGCCGCCTTCACCGGCGTGCCTTCGGGCACCATGATGTCGATGCCGTCATTGACCGTGCCGCCGTCACGCTGGCCGAAACTGCTCAGCACGCGGCCGCGCGCCGGCCAACGCATTTGCGAAATGCCGGTGGACGTGGGCGCCGATGCCACGTTCTTCTCCGCGTCCTCGATAACCTTGTTGTTTGCCTGCGGCGGCGTGTATGGCTTGGCCCCTGAAGCGACGGGTTGCGTTGCCGGAGGTGTCGAGCCGGTCTTCACCTGATCGACCTTGGGAGCGCTGGCGACCTGCGTTGCCCGGCCTGCCGCACCTGGAATGACCAGGTTCTGGCCGACGCGGATCGCGCCATTGGCTAACCCGTTGGCTTTCTTGATCGCTTCGACCGGCGCGCCCGTCTTCTGCGAGATCGAATAGAGCGAATCGCCGCTCTGCACCGTATAGCTGCCGCCGGGTGCGGGAGGCGTCGTCGTGGTCGATGTCGTCGCTGCCGACGCTATTGCACCGTGCTGCTTTTCCTTGACCGCCGGCGTCTGCGGCAGGATGGCAACGTCACTGTTGGCGGGACGCTGGGTCGGCGCGTGCGGATTTTGCGGCAACTGCCCCAGAACCTTCTCGGGCTGCCCCTGGCCGGTTACCTGTCCCGCTGTTCTCGTCCCGTTGGCGGCGACAACCCCGCCTCCGGCAGTTACCTGTCCCTGTCCGGGAACCTTGAGCTTCTGCCCGGCTTGAATTCGATTGGCGTCGGTTATGCCGTTGGCCTGCATGATAGCATTGGGTGAAACGCCCGTACGGCGTGCAATGCCGAAGAGCGATTCGCCCGGCTGCACCACGACATGGCTCACGCCGCCGGGCGCTACCGGCGTTGCAGATGCGATCTGCTGCTCTGCCGCCACCGGACGAACGACCTTGGGCTCGGCTGCCACTGGTACAGGCTGGCTGGAGGCGCTTGCTACTGGCGCTGACGACACCGGCGGCAGGCTGTTGCGCTGAACAGCGGCGCTCTGCGTCACGGGGGTGACCGCGCCACGATTGACGGAGCCGGTATAGCCTCCATCTACGGGAGCAGCGCTGGCGGCAGCCTGCGGATATGGCTGAGCCGTCGGACGACTGAGCATCGACCGCTGGTTGGATGTAGACCCTGTATAGATCCCGTCGGTGAAGCGCATCGTATCGGCGCTGCAGCCGGCGCCGAATCCGGCGATTAAAATGATTGCGGCATTCCGCAAAAGCCGCTGGGACGTCTGGTCCAAAACCCTGAAACGCATGTTCAACCCGTCCATACTCAATACAAGAAGTATGCTGATTAAACCGCGTTAATCTTACTTGCCGGTTAAAATGGCTGGATTTTATCGAAAAGATTCACCAACGGATACCATAGGAACAAAATCACAGTACCGAAGCCACTCCCTCGACGAAGGGCTGATAGCGCACCAGCAACAAATCCTCGCGCTCGAAGCGGCTGCCGATCTTGGCAAGGCGTGACACTGTCTGCTGTCCATCACCCGGCCCGATCGGCGCGATCATCACGCCATTGCTGGCCAGGAGATCGATGAAATGGCGCGGCAGGCTCTCGAAAGCCGGCCAGACGATGATGCGGTCGAATGGACCGCCACCTGGAGGGCCATGCCGCCCGTCCGCATGCTTGACGACGACATTCTCGATCTTGAGCGCCTGGAGCCGCTGGCGGGTCAGTTCCACCAATGTCTTATATCGCTCGATCGTCGTGACACGGCCCCCTAGCCTGCCCATCACGCAAGCGGTGAAGCCCGAGCCGGTGCCGATCTCCAGCACCCGATGCCCTTCCTCGATGTTCAGCGAGGAGATCAGCCGCGCCTGATCGTCCAGTCCTTCGATATATTCCCCGCAATCGAGCGGAATGGTGCGATTCTTGTAAGCGACATCAGCCCACAGGCCGTTGACGAAGCCACGCCGCGGCGTCGTCTCGATGGCGGTGAAGAGACGCGGATCGTTCAGCCCGCGCCCGCGCATCCTGAGCACGAAAGCGGCAAAATCCTCCCGCTCCGAAAGCTTTGGCGTCATAGGGTTTCGACACCCAGAACTTCAGCCAGCGCAGCCCGGCTCTTGTGCGCGGTCAGGTCGAGTTGCAGCGGCGTGATCGAGATGGCATCCGAGCGGATCGCCGCCACGTCGCTGTCCGCGGCGACATCCGCCTTGCCGCGACCGAAGCGCAGCCAGAAATATGGAAAGCCGCGCGCATCCCGACGCTCGTCGATGGACGCGTCGTGCGAAAGCTTGCCCTGCACCGTCACGCGTGTCCCCGTGACGTCATCCGGCGCGCAATTGGGGAAATTGACGTTCAGGAGAACGTCTTTCGGGAGATCTGCCTTGATCAGCTTGCGAATGAGATCGGGAGCGCAGACCTCCGCAGTCGCCCATGGAACGATGCGATTGCCGTCCTCGAAATCATATTCCTGCGAAAGGGCGATGGCGCGGATGCCGAGAAGCGTGCCCTCGATGGCACCGGCGACAGTGCCGGAATAGGTCACGTCATCGGCGATATTCGCGCCGGAATTGACGCCCGACAGTATGAGATCGGGCGCTTCGGGGAGTATCTTTCGCACGCCCATGATGACGCAATCGGTCGGCGTGCCGCGCAACGCATAATGGCGGTCGTCGATCCTGCGCAGGCGCAGCGGCTCGGAAAGCGTCAGGGAATGCGCCAGGCCGCTCTGGTCTGTCTCCGGGGCGACGACCCAGATATCATCCGAAAGCTGCCTTGCGATCCGCTCCAGAACCGCCAGCCCTTCCGCGTGGATTCCATCGTCATTGGTCAGGAGAATACGCAAATCCCAGTTCCTTCCTGTGGCTCAAGACGGTCTTTATTCCGGCTTTTCGATCCTTGTCAGGCCGCCCATGTAAGGAAGAAGAACTTCAGGAATGGTTACGCTGCCGTCCTCCTCCTGATAGTTTTCGAGCACCGCGACCAGCGCTCGCCCGACAGCCACGCCCGAACCGTTCAGCGTATGGACGAATCGCGTCGCCTTCGAGCCTTCGGGGCGATACCGCGCATTCATGCGGCGCCCCTGGAAATCGCCGCAGACCGAGCAGCTCGAAATCTCGCGATAGGCATTCTGGCCGGGCAGCCAGACCTCGATGTCATAGGTCTTCTGTGCGCCGAAGCCCATGTCGCCGGTGCACAGCACCACGGTGCGGAAGGGCAGGCCAAGGCGCTTCAGCACTTCCTCGGCGCAGGCGGTCATCCGCTCATGCTCGGCGATCGAGCTTTCCGCGTCGGTGATCGACACCATCTCGACCTTGTAGAATTGGTGCTGGCGCAGCATGCCGCGCGTATCCCGCCCCGCCGAGCCTGCTTCCGAACGGAAGCACGGCGTCAGCGCCGTCATGCGGATCGGCAACTCTTTCAGGTCGAGGATTTCCTCGCGCACCAGATTGGTCAGTGGGACTTCGGCGGTGGGGATTAGCCAGCGTCCGTCGGTGGTGCGGAACAGATCGTCAGAAAATTTAGGTAGTTGGCCGGTTCCGAACATCGTCGCGTCATTGACCAAGAGTGGCGGCATGACCTCCATATAGCCATGCTCTGACGTATGCAGGTCGAGCATGAATTGGCCGAGTGCGCGTTCAAGCCGCGCGAGCTGGCCTTTCAGCACAGTGAACCGGCTGCCCGAAAGCTTGGCGGCGCGTTCGAAATCCATAAAACCAAGGGCTTCGCCGATCTCGAAATGCTCCTTCGGCTGAAAGGCGAAATTGCGCTGGTTGCCTATACGTCGAACTTCGACATTGTCAGCTTCGTCCTTGCCTAGAGGCACATCGTCGAGCGGCAGGTTCGGGATGATTGCAAGCGCATCCGCCAGTTCCTTGTCGAGACGGCGCTCCTCTTCCTCGGCGCCCTGCAGGAAGCTCTTGATCTCGGCGACCTCGGCCTTCAGCTTCTCCGCAGTGGCGGCGTCCTTCTGCGCCATCGCCTTGCCAATTTCCTTGGATGCGGCGTTGCGGCGCTCCTGCGCCTCCTGCACCCGGCCGACATGCTGACGCCGCTTCTCGTCGAGCGCGACCAGCCCGGCGGACAATGGCTCCATGCCGCGCCTGGCAAGCGCGCCGTCGAAAGCTTCAGGGTTCTCGCGTATCCATTTGATATCAAGCATGGGATTGGCCGTGGATAAGAATTGAACGGGCGGATGCCGGCAGGCCGGCGTCCGGAACTGGCAGCACGGAACGAAGGGTCAGGACGCGGACGGGATATTGCCTGCCGAATTCTTCTCGGCTTCGGCGAGTGCCCGCTTTCGCTCGATCATTCGCGCCGTCCAGATGGAAATCTCGTAGAGAAGGATGGTCGGCAAGGCAAGGCCGATCTGGCTCACCGGATCGGGCGGCGTCAGGATCGCCGCCGCGACGAAGGCAATGACGATGGCGTATTTGCGCTTCTCCCTCAGCGTTTCCGAACTGACGAGCCCGGCGCGCGCCAGAAGCGAAGTGACGACGGGAAGCTGGAAGACAAGGCCGAAAGCGAAGATCAGCGTCATGATCAGGCTGAGATATTCCGATACGCGCGGCAGAAGCGATATCTGCACCTCGCCCGCCCCGCCCGTCTGCTGCATGGCGAGGAAGAACCACATCACCATCGGCGTGAAGAAGAAATACACCAATGCGCCGCCTAGAATGAAAAGCAGCGGCGACGCCACCAGAAACGGCAAGAAGGCCATGCGCTCGTGCTTGTAGAGCCCCGGCGCTACAAATTTATAGATCTGCGCCGCTATAATCGGAAAGGCTAGGACTATTCCGCCGAACATCGCCACCTTCACCTGCGTGAAGAAGAATTCCTGTGGCGCCGTGTAAATGAGCTCGGCCTTGGAACTGTCCATGCCCGCCCAGGCGATTGCCCATTGATAAGGGACGACAAGAAAGTTGAAAAGCTGCTTTGCGAAGGCGAAGCAGAGCACGAACGCGATGAAAAACGCCACGATCGCCCAGATCAGCCGGCGGCGCAGTTCGATCAGATGCTCGATCAGCGGTGCCGAGCTTTGCTCGATTTCGTCCTGTTCGATGCTCACGCTTTCGATCCTGTCTCGTCCGCTTTTGTTTTTGCTCTTGCCGTTTTCGTGCGAGGCTTTGCAGCCGTCACCGCATCAGGCCCGGCCGCCGGTTTGGAAGTATTCGAGGCTTTTGGCTTTGTGGTCTTGGCCGGCGCGGCCCTCTTCGGGGTCATTTTGGTCGGTTTTTCCGTCACCGCCGCGATTGATTTCGAGGCAGAAACCACGGCTGGCGCTACCTCGACAGGCGCGTCAACGGAAGGCACCGGCTCCGGCGGTGGCGGCGGAACAGGCGTCGCTTCCGGCTGAACATTCGTCTTGTTGAGGCTGGAGCGCAGTTCCTCCCCGACGGAACGGATCGGATCGAATACTTTCTTGATATCCGTACGCGGATCGAGGCTGCGGGCATCATTGACCACGTTTTTCACGTCATCGAGCTCAGCTTCCCTCAGCGCCTCGTCGAACTGACGGCGAAATTCGTTCGCCGTCTTGCGCATTCTGGAAGACGCCTTGCCGAATGCGCGCAGCATTTTCGGCAAGTCTTTCGGTCCGACGACCACGATCAAGACAACCGCGATCACCAGGATCTCGGACCAACCGATGTCAAGCATGATACGTGGACTCCATCCGCATCAGATGCCGCAGCATCTGAGGTATTATCAGGACTTCGAGGTCTTCTTTGCCCGGGAAACCGGCGGATTTACCGGGGAAGCCGGCACATCAGGATTGTTGTCGATGGTCTTGGCCGTATTGACTTCGTCCTCGTCCTGATCCGCCATGCCCTTCTTGAAGCTCTTGATGCCCTTGGCCACATCGCCCATCAGCTCGGGAATCTTGCCACGGCCGAACAGCAGCAGCACGACGGCGAGCACGATCAACCAGTGCCAAATTGAAAAACTACCCATAACGTTCCTCTTGTTGCCGGATCCGCCCAAAGCGAAAATCAAAACCAGTCGGGTGTGATTTAAGCTTTTTCTCCGCATGTTTCAAACGGAACTATACCCCGGTCGGCAATGCGCAGGAAACTTTTTCGGAAGATTGTACGGATTGACCGCAGATTGCCCCCATTGCCCAAGCAAAAGGCAGCCCTCCTAGTCCTGCTCCACCTTCGGCGTCAGCAGTCCCAGCTCTTCCAGATCGATATCCGTGAGCGGATCCTCGTCGTCCGCCAGTTCGTCGGGATCGACCCTCGGCACAGGAATGGAAAAATGCGCCGGCATGCGCGCCGACAGGAGCCCGGCCCCGCGCAATTCCTCCATCCCAGGCAGATCGCGGATGTCAGGCAGGCCAAAATGGTCGAGAAAGCTTTCCGTCGTGCCGTAGGTGACAGGGCGTCCGGGCACGCGGCGGCGACCGCGCATTTTAATCCACCCTGTTTCCATCAGCACGTCCAGCGTGCCTCTCGAGGTCTCGACGCCGCGAATATCTTCCAGCTCCGCGCGGGTGACCGGCTGGTGATAGGCGACGATGGCGAGAACCTCAAGTGCCGCCCGCGACAGCTTCCTCTGCTGGACCGCCTCGCGGCTCATCAGGAACGTCAGGTCCGGTGCGGTCCTGAATGCCCAGGCGTCGCCCGAGCGCACGAGATTGACGCCGCGCCTGTGGTAGTCCGCCTGCAGCATCTTCAGCACAGCGGGAACATCGACATTCGACGGCAGGCGTTCGGCCAGAGCCCGTTCAGACACCGGTTCCGCCGAAGCAAAGATCAACGCCTCGGCCATACGCACGGCTTCCGCCATCGCCAGCCGTGCTGCGGAGCCTTCCGCATCGGCTGGAAACGACACGATCTGAGCTTTGCCTGCTTCAGACATCGCCTGTCTCCTCAACCCTCGTGTCATCGACCGATGAGCGGCCCGGCCTGGTGCGCACGTATAGCGGCTTGAAGGGCGATTCCTGGCGGATCTCCATTTTTCCTTCCCTGACAAGCTCAAGACTTGCGGCAAAGGAACTCGCAAGCGCGGTGGCTCGGTCGCGCGGCGACGGGATGAATTCGATCAGGAACTGGTCGAGCGCCGTCCAGTCGCTCATCTCGCCCAAAAGCCTCGTCAGGATCGTGCGGGCTTCCTTCAACGACCAGACGGACCGCTGCGCGATCTCCACATGCGAGACGGCCTGCCGCTGGCGCTGCGTCGCATATGCGGTCAGAAGATCGTAAAGCGAAGCGGAAAACTGATTCTTCCTCTCGACCACCACCATTTCGGGCATTCCACGGGCGAATACGTCGCGTCCCAGCCGGTTGCGGTTGATGAGCTTGACGGCCGCATCGCGCATCGCCTCGAGGCGCTTCAGCCGGAATTGCAGAACGGCTGCCAGTTCCTCGCCGGTTTCCCCGTCATCGCCGGGCGATTTCGGTATCAACAGCTTCGATTTGAGATAGGCCAGCCAAGCCGCCATGACGAGGTAATCGGCGGCCAGTTCCAGCCGCAGGACCCGTGCCTGCTCGACGAACAGCAGATATTGTTCGGCAAGCGCCAGCACCGAAATACGCGCCATGTCGACACGCTGGTTACGCGCCAGATGAAGCAGCAGGTCGAGCGGGCCTTCAAAGCCCTGCACGTCGATGACGAGTGCCGGTTCGCTTGCGCCGCGATCGGCATCCGTCTGCCACAACGCCTCCATCGGCGCCGCCGCATCGTCCTTGCCTGTGGTTTTCGCGCCCGTCGCAGCCAATCCCGCTAATCCCCTGAAATATTTACGCTACAGCCTCGAACATGCGTTGGAATTCCTTACGCAACTCGGCCTCATCGGACAGATCCGGCTCACCGGCAAAGACTTCCGCCAAATCGGTCCGTTCGCGCGCCTTTCCGACGAGGATGGGCGCGCGTGCCGCGACTTTCGACAGTTCCTCCATGAGGCCATTGCAGTGAAGCACGACATCGCAGCCCGCGGCAAAGATTGCGTCGGTCAAATCCCCGAAATCCCCAGAAAGTGCTTTCATGGAGATATCGTCGCTCATCAAAAGCCCGTCGAAACCGATGAAACCACGGATGATCGTCTCCACCACGGTTGGCGACAGTGTAGCCGGTCGGGCAGGATCGATAGAGGTGAAGACGACATGCGCCGTCATCGCCGCAGGCAAATTCGCCAGAGCCTTGAACGGCAGGAAATCGCGCGCTTCGAGTTCGGAAAGCGGCGCATCGACTCTCGCCAGTTCCTTGTGGGTATCGGCGAAGGCGCGGCCATGACCGGGAATATGTTTCATGACTGGAAGAACGCCGCCCGAAAGCAGGCCTTCGGCGGCAGCGCGTCCCATGGCTGCCACGATTTGCGGGTCGCTGGCATAGGCCCGCGTGCCGATCACGTCATGCGCGCCCTCCACCGGAACATCGAGAACCGGAAGGCAATCGGCGTTGATGCCGAGCTTGAAAAGATCGAATGCATGCAGCCGTGACATCAGCCAGGCCGCGCGCAAACCGGCCTCCTCGTCGTTGCGATAGAGCGCGCCGAGCGCCGATGCCGGCGGATAGTTCGGCGCGAGCGGCGGACGAAGCCGCTGAACGCGCCCGCCCTCCTGATCGATGAAGACCAGGGTTCGCGTCCGCCCCGTCAGATCGCGCAGATGCGCCGTCAGGTCGGAGACTTGCGCCGCTTCGGCAATATTGCGGGCAAACAGGATAAAGCCCCAGGGCTGTTCGTCGCGAATGATCGCGATCTCGTCCGCTGTCAAATGGGTTCCGGATACGCCCGCAATCAGTGCCTTCGATTCGCTCATGATCAAACTCTATTCGGAAAAACGGGGGATAGCATGGCTTTCGTCATATCGGCGGCTCGCCATGGCAGAACCAAATGGCAAAGGGCGGCTGTTACGCCGCCCTTGATGTCTCGGAGAAAAACCGGCCTCACTGCGTCACGAAGCAGCTGCCGCCGGCGGATTTGTACTTCGTGCACAGATTAACGGCGTCGCTCTTCGATCCGGCATTGATGCGCACCCGGTAGTAAGTGCCCTTCCCTGCGATATCTGCGCGGCGGATATCGACCCCGTGCCCACCAATGACATTGGCGTAGCGCCGGGCCAGGTTGGCATAGCTCTGCTGGGCTGCTTCCGCCGAAGGCTGCGATGCGATCTGGATCGCATAGCCTCCGGCGCTTGCCGCTGCCGCTGCCGCGGTATTTGCCGCGGAGGCGACCTGCGTGTTCTCAGCAGGCGCACGCGTTGTGCTGCTGACGATCGTCACCGGCTGCTCGGCAGGACGGGAAGGCACCACCGGCACATTCTTCGGCTTGGCAGTATTGTCCGGGGTGAAAGTCTGCGTCTTCACCACCCGCGCCGGCGCATTCGCCGCTGGCTCAGGGGTCTCCCGCGTGGGAAGGGCTGATGTCTGCGTCGGTTCTGCTGCGTCGGCAGCGCCGCCCAGTGCGGGAAGCGCAGGGGCGTTATCCAGCGCGGCTGTTTCCGTTTCATCCGGGCGCGGCTCAGGCGTTGCGACATGAGCGCTTGCCGGCGCCGCCGGCGCGGCCTCCTGCGCAACGATCGTCCCGTCCGGCCTGACAATCATCGTCTGGACCCTGCGCGGAGCGAGCACATTTGCCTGCGCGCCATTGGCGACGATACTGTCGAGCGTGGTGGGTTCGACACGATCATTGACTGCCGTATCGTCCATGCTGCCGTCATCGTCCTCGGCCATCGCGATATCGACGGGCTTCTCATCATCGCTGACCAGGGTCTTCTGCTCAGGGGCTTGAGGCGCGGTTCCCGCGACGCGATCATAAACCGCCTTGTCCTGGTTTGGCACCACGTTGCCGCCGGGGTTCTGCGGCTGGACCTTGATCGGCTGATTGTCGGCCTGGATGATCACGGGCGTCGCAACGCCGCCGTCTGATCCAAGCCCGTAATAGCCAATGCCGCCAATCAACAATGCTGCGCCGGCCACCGATGCCAGGACCAGATTGCGCCGTCCGTGGGCCGGCTGACGTTCATAGGCTTGAGCCGGGATATCGAGATCATCCGTCGATTGTGAATCATAATCGAAATCCTCGCGGCTTTCGCCCGCGCTCGCCCAGTGATTGTAATAGTCGTTCGGAGTACCCGACGGGGCCGCGCGCGCGCCTGCTTGGCTCGCCGGGTAAGCCGCGTCGGATCCGGCTTGCGATGCATTTGCGGCCATATAGCTGCCGACCGCCGCAGCGGCATAGCCTGCGCGGGCCACCTGCGATGGCTCCGTGCCATAGGTACCGTAGGTATCTCTGACGATATCGTCGAATACGTGGTCTGCGGACGTCTGGGGCTCCTGCTGCGGTGCGAGTTCCTCCACCTCGATCGAGGTGAAGACTTCCGCAAATTCGCTCTCCAGGGCGCTCAAGCCGTCGTTTGCCGCAGGCTCCCCCGCATATTCCACGTCTGGCAGATCGAGCATATCCGTCTGATCGACCTTGGACTCGGATACCGTGATGGTCTCCACGTCGGGCGCGGAACCCGCAGTTCCCCCCCTGTAGCCGGATTGAGCCCCATAGGCGGGATAGATCGGGGGTGCCGATGGCTGGGACATGAGCGAATCGTCGGCCTCCGCCTCCGCATACTGGCCATCATCTTCGCCCCCGAAGAAATCCTCGTCCAACTGCGGCTCTTCGCCATCCCAGCTATTGGGCGCCACTTCGGCTGGCGACGATTCGTAGCCACGAGCCTCTTCGGAATAAGTCGGCTCAGCGTCAGCGGCAGCCTGCAACACAGGCTCGAAGCTTTGCTCGTCTGGGAACAAAGCCGGTTCGGCATGGGTTTGCGAGGGATAAAAGGGATAGCGGGTCGCGACAGGCTCTGCCTGCGCCGCAGAATATTGCGGGGCGAACGCCTGAACGGGCTCGGAAACCTCGTGGTCGCTGACGAGCAGCATTTCCAGCTCTTCTTCAAGACTGGGAGCGGAAACGTAATTTGCGGGGGACGCGGCTTCTTCGTCTACCGGTTCATACGCAGGCTGCTCATAAGCAGGTTCGTAAATGGCGGGATCGTAACCGTCATCCTGCTGCGCGGCGGAATGGTCGCCCGGGTAGTCCTCCGGATCGAGCGCCGGCGCAAATTTCAATGGATAGCCCTGAGATTCGTCCTCTGCTGCCGGCTCGAACGCGTCATCCAGGGAGAAATCCCCCGATGGCTCCACATTGGCCTCGTTCAGCGACAGGCCCAGTTCGCTCTCCAGAGAAGCGGAAAAATCGAAATCGCCATCGTCAGATTGGGCATCAGACCGGACATCGGGAGACGAAGCAACGGGTTGGGACGGCGAGGGAAATGCCTCCGCTCCCGCCAGTTGGCGTGGCACGGACCAGTTGAGATGCGTTGCCGGCGCAGGCCGATAAGTCTGAGGTTCGACCCGCACTTCGGAACCAAGCTCCGCTTCCAGGCCGCCGATCAGTTCCTGTTCGAGATCGAACGAAAAATCGTCCGCCTCTTCCTTGGAAGCAGCGTCCTTAACCGGCTCATCGAAGCCGATGATCCGTGACAGCTCCATCAGCGGATCGTCCTCTTGCGAGGAACGACCCGCATAATCACGGTATTTCACATTGCTGTCCGTCATGGCGTGTTCCTGCACTCATACTCGGGGCGCCAGCCGACGTCACCCATCATTGCCGATTACCAGTGCAATGTGGGCAAAAGTTGACAGTTATTTCCTGCGCTTTAGCGCATTTCCGTCGGGGCGTCCGCTCCTATAATCGATAATCCGGACGCCAGGACATCAGAAACGACCTGAACCAGCCCTAGCCTGGCAAGAGACAAGTCTGGATCGTTAACCTTAATAAAACGTAAGTCCGGATTTTCGGTCCCTTTGTTCCACTGCGCATGGAAGGCGCTGGCGAGGTCATAGAGGTAGAAAGCAAGCCTGTGCGGCTCCTGGTGAAGCGCCGCGCTTTCGATCAGTCGCGGATATTCCGCAAGCTTGCGGACAAGCGCGATTTCGCTCTCGTCAGTAAGCTTTTCCAGGTGCCGCCCCAGGGTTTGCCGGTCGAGTTTCTCGAACCCTGCCTGATCCTTCGCCTGCCGGAATACCGAATGGCAGCGCGCCGAGGCATATTGCACGTAGAATACCGGATTGTCCTTGGAGTGCTCCGTGACCTTGGCGAAATCGAAATCGAGCGGCGCGTCATTCTTGCGGTAAAGCATCATGAAGCGCACGGGATCGCGCCCGACCTCATCGACCACCTCGCGCAGCGTCACGAAATCGCCAGATCGTTTCGACATGCGTACCGGCTCGCCCGCCCGGAACAAACGAACCAACTGGCAAAGTATGGCCGTCAGCTCCGCCTTGCCTCCGGAAACGGCCCGCGCCAGGGCTTCCAGCCGCTTGACGTAGCCGCCATGATCGGCGCCGAGCACATAGATCATCTCCTCGAAGCCGCGATCGTACTTGTTCTTGAAATAGGCGACGTCAGCCGCGAAATAGGTGAACGCGCCGTCCGACTTCATCAGCGGGCGGTCCATGTCGTCGCCGACATCGGTCGAGCGGAACAGGGTCTGCTCGCGATCTTCCCAATCATCGGGCAACTGCCCCTTCGGCGGCGGGAGCTTGCCCTTATAGACATGCCCCTTCAGCGTCAGATCGTTGATCGCCGAGCGAATCGCCCGCGCATTGTCGGCGTGCAGCGAGCGTTCGGAGAAAAACACGTCATGGCGCACGTTCAACGAGGCGAGATCGGCCCGGATCATCTCCATCATGGCGTCGATCGTGCGATCCTTGACGATGGCAAGCGCCTCCTCGTCCGGCATCTGCAGCAATTCGCGACCATATTGCGCGGCAAGCGCCTTACCGACCGGAACAAGATAATCGCCGGGATAGAGCCCTGAGGGTATCTCGCCGATCTCGTCGCCAAGCGCCTCGCGATAGCGCAGCATCACCGAGCGCGCGAGAACATCGATCTGCGCGCCGGCGTCGTTGATGTAATATTCCTTGGTGACGTCATATCCCGCAAATTGCAGTAGATTGGCCAGCGCGTCGCCCACGACCGCACCGCGGCAATGACCGACATGCATCGGGCCCGTTGGATTGGCGGAGACATATTCGACATTGACCTTGCGCCCGCCGCCAACCGTCGAGCGGCCGTAATCGGTTCCTGCCTCGACCATGGAAGCCAGTTGCCGATGCCAGTAGCTATCCTTCAGCTGCAGGTTGATGAAACCGGGGCCGGCGACATTGACCGACGCCACATCCACGTCCCTCTCCAGCGCCGCGGCGATGCGCTGCGCGAGATCACGCGGCGCCTCTCCAACCGCCTTCGAAAGAACCATCGCCGCATTGGTTGCGATATCGCCATGGGATGGATCGCGCGGCGGTTCTACGCCAACGCGGGACAAATCCAGCGCAACGCCATCTTTTGGTGTTAAATCAATTCCCTGCAGCGTTTTTTTGATCCGCTGGTCGAAATCTGCGAAGATATTCATGGTCTGTCCCGGATTGATGTTGGGCACGGATTAAGCCAATTCGGGTGTATGGTCAAACAGGCGCCTGTGCTCGCGTATCGCATAGTTGTCGGTCATCCCTGCGAGAAAGTCGGCTATGCGGCGCGCCTGCACAGGCAACGCGCATGTTTCGAGCCCGGCGCGCCACTCTTCGGGCAGTGTACTCGGATCATGCATATAGACCTCAAAGAGATCGCGCACGATCCTGTCGGCAGCCTGCCTGACGGAAACCACGCTCTCATGAAAATAGAGGTTTTTATAGAGAAAGCGCTTGAGCGTCTTTTCCGCCTCGCGCATCTCGGCGGAAAACGCCACCACGGCCGAATGCGCCTCTCGCACCGCCTCGGCCGAAGGGGGATTGAGAGCGGCGAGATTGTTCTGCGACTGCCCTATAACGTCTTCGACCATGATGGTGATCTGCCGCCGGACCAATTCATGCCCTGTCCGCACCGCGTCGAGCGAGGGATATCGGCCACGCACCTGATCCAGCAATTGCCGCGTCAAAGGCACCTCATCCAGAATCTCAAGGGTCAACAGGCCCGAACGCAGCCCGTCATCGATATCATGCGCATTATAGGCGATGTCGTCGGCAATTGCCGCGCATTGCGCCTCCAGGCTGGGGAAGCTCGAGAGCTCAAGGTCATGCTGCCTGCTATAGTCGAGGATCGGCTGCGGCACGCTCTCGTCGCCTGCCAAGGGGCCGAGCAAGGGTCCGTTATGCTTGACCAGCCCTTCCAGCGTTTCCCAGGTCAGGTTGAGGCCATCGAAATCGGCATAGCGCCGCTCAAGCCTGGTAACGATCCGCAGGGACTGAGCATTGTGGTCGAACCCGCCAAAATCGCTCATCTTTTCGTTGAGCGCATCTTCGCCCGTGTGACCGAAAGGCGTATGCCCGAAGTCATGCACCAACGCGATGGCCTCCGCCAGATCCTCGTCAAGCCGCAAAGCACGCGCCAGCGCACGGGCGATCTGCGCCACCTCGATCGTATGCGTCAGGCGGGTTCTGTAGTGGTCGCCCTCATGGGCGATGAAGACCTGCGTCTTGTGCTTCAGGCGGCGAAAGGCCGTGGAATGGATGATGCGATCGCGGTCACGCTGGAACGGCGTGCGCGTCGGGCTTTCGCTTTCCGGAAAGAGGCGTCCACGACTTTTCGAGGGATCGCACGCATAGACAGCCCTCTCCCGGTAGCCGAAACCGATACCTTGCAAACTCATTGCATCATCACCGTAATATGATTACACGCGCCGGCGGCCAACTGTCGGCAGCATTGACTTCGGGGCCGCCAATTCATAGCTATGCATGGAGCTAATTCATAGTCGGGAGTGAATTCTTCCCGGAGAGAATTGACCATGGATGCGATCATGAGCGAAACGACGAGCATTTCCGTATCCGATGCCGCTGCAAAGCGCATCGCTGCGATTCTCCAGTCCGAACCCGGCAAGACCGCGCTTCGCGTTTCCGTCGAGGGTGGCGGTTGCTCTGGTTTTTCCTATAAATACGATCTGGTCGATACGCAGACCGAGGATGATATCGTCATCGAAAAGCATGGCGCGCGCGTTCTCATCGATACGATTTCGCTTCCCTACATGGATGGTTCGGAAATCGATTTTGTCGATGATCTGATGGGGCAGTCCTTCCAGATCAGAAATCCCCATGCCGTCGCCTCCTGCGGCTGCGGCACCAGCTTCGCCATTTGATATCAAGGCCGGGGACATCGCCATCGCGCTCTTGCCCTCCACGGCTTGTCGGCCTATGCCTAGACGATGAAAATCGCTACCTGGAACATCAACGGCATCAAGGCCCGGATCGATAACCTTCTGCATTGGCTGAAGGAATCGGACCCGGATGTAGTCTGCCTCCAGGAAATCAAATCCGTGGACGAGCAATTCCCGCGGCTGGAGATCGAGGCGCTGGGCTATCATGTGGAGACACATGGCCAGAAAGGTTTCAACGGCGTCGCCATCCTTTCCAAGAATACGCCTGACGAAGTCTCGCGTGGTTTGCCCGGCGAAGATACGGACGAGCAAGCCCGCTTCATCGAAGCCGTATTCTCGCGAGCGTCCGGCGTCATCCGCGTCGTCTCGCTTTATCTGCCGAACGGCAATCCGGTGAACACGGAGAAGTATCTCTACAAGCTCGCCTGGATGGAAAGGCTGGAGCGCTGGGCAGAACAGCGCCTAGCACTGGAGGAGCCGCTGGTGCTTGCCGGCGACTACAATGTCATTTCACAGCCGGAGGATGCCAAGCATCCCGAGCAATGGCTCAATGACGCGCTTTTCCTACCCGCCACCCGTCAGGCATTCCGCCGGCTTGAAAACCTGGGGTTCAGCGACGCGATCCGCTCCGTCACCGATGCGCCGGGAGTCTACTCGTTCTGGGATTACCAGGCCGGCGCCTGGCAGAAGAACAACGGGATCCGCATCGATCATCTGATGCTATCGCCGGAAGCCGCCAGCCACCTCGTTTCCGCCAATATCGAGAAGCATGTGCGTGCTTGGGAAAAGCCCTCGGATCACGTGCCGGTTACGATCGAGCTGGCGCTTTAGGACGTTCCGTAACAGTTGAGGCAGCGTTGAGGAATGGATTCCAGTGACAAGCACTTGAATCCATTCCTCGCCCTCTACGCTTCCGCAAAGATGCAGAATACCTCGTGGCCGAACAATTCTTAAAATCAGGAATACGCTAAAAATCACCTGTCCGGACTATATCGCCCGCGAGTGAAATGGCTGTCCGGCGATCGGCTTCGCCGGCAACAGAGAAAGCCCGCTCCTGCATGTCGCGGATCCACTCGCAATCGTTCGATGGACAGCGCTCGAAAGCCGCGGTGAGCATGGCCAGGCCGCGTACGGTCTTGCCTGCCTGGAACAGCATGTTGCCAAGCATGGCCTGCGCGCTTGCATTGCCCTTCTGGGCGGCGAGCCGGAACCAGCGAGCGGCCTGCACGGGATTGGGCGCACCGCCCTCGCCTTTCAGCAGCATCTTGCCAAGTTCGAACTGCGCTGCCGGATCGCCGAAATTCGAGGCGGCCTGGACATAGAGATCGCGAGCAATGTTCGGATTAGCCTCCACAGGGGATCCAGGAATGCCGCGTCTCACATATCCGGCCAATGCGACGAGCGCGTCGGCAACGTAGCTTTCGTTCGGCGAGCCGGGCTCGGCCCCATCGCGTACGATCTTCTCGAACATCTGATAGGCTTCGAAATCGTTTTCCTTGACGCCGTCGCCCTCCGCATACATGCGGGCAAGCTTCCATTTGGCGCCCTGATGTCCTTTTTCCGCGGCATAGCGCAATACCTTGAGCGCTTCGTCCTTATGACCACTCTTATAAGCGGAAAAGCCGAACTTGAAGAGTTCGAAGGGGCTGCGGCTCTTTTCGGTGTCGTCGGCCACGTCGAAGGCGTGAGCATGTCCGCACATAACGGCGAGCGACACAGCCAAACCGACTATCGGACCGAATATCGGATATGTGAGGTGTTTAACGACTCGCATTACAACGCTTTTCTTTCGACGCTAGCGGACAACACTTCGGAGGAGCCAGTTCCCGTCTGTCTTGTCAGCCACAGTGCTGAATTGTCCGACTGGAAAAGATGACCGATGTTTTCGGCAAGAGTACGGCTGCGGCACGGCGCCATTTCGTCCCCGGCGGTTCCGACACCCGCAGACGACCGCCCCATCCACGCGCGATGGGACGAAAACAGCAAATTCTCCTTCGGAATAACAATCGTATCCATTCCAACTCACCCCGACATTGCAGCACGACTACCGGCTGGACTTTTGTCCTGCACTCGGTCGTAGCCCCCGTTCCTTTCGGGTGCTCCGGGTTTGTGGCGGGAAATGGGCAAAACCGTCCACCCATCTTCAACTGCAATTCATGGCGAAGGAACTGTTGCTGAATCGACACAAAATTGGAGGTAGATTTGCTCATAAAGCGATTTGCGAGCAATTTGGAGATCATACCCCAATATTGAACTTCCCTAAAAAAGCCCGGCAAAAAGCCGGGCTTTTCCAGATTCATACTCGGAAATCCGTCTCTAGAACTTCAGCTTTGCCGAAACCGAGAGAGCACCAACGAAATCGTTGCCGAAATCGGCGATAGAGCCGGTGGGATTGGGTCTGCCATCGATAGTGGTATTATCTTTTGTTCCCGACGTCAGCAGGCCCACAACACCGGCGAGGCGAATCTCGATCCGGTCGTTCGGGGAATAGGTTGTACCGAGGCCGAGCGTCCAGGTATCCGTCTGGGACTGCAGGCCCGTCGACGTGCCGCGATCCCAGGTGAGGCTTGACGCCACCGACCATTGATCGTTGAGCTTATGCCCGACACCGCCGGTAACGGTCCAGCCATCCCGGTAGTACAGATCAAGACCGGTAATCCGGGCGCCTACTGGAATTGCGCCAAATGGCCCAGGAAGACTTGCACTGGTATTCAGGAAATTAACCGCATCCTGATTCGACCAGTTGGTCCATTTGACCGAACCGAATGCGAGCCAGTTCGGCGCGATGCCGGTCTGGAACTTGAACTCGACCGAGTCCGGGACTTCTGCCTCGCCCTCAACGGGAATGGTGATGGGAAACAGGCCGGTGATCGTCCCTGCCAGATTGTATTTCACCTTCGACTGATAGACCAGCGAGGCGCGCAAGGCATATTCAGGAATCTCATAGGCCGCGCCGAGACGCCAACCCCAGCCCTTGTCTTCTACATTGAGATAGCCGGTCCGGAACGGCAGCGTTGCGCCAAAAGGAGTGGGAAAGCCGGCGGGCAGGTAGCGGGACTGATAGCCCTCGACTTCCTGATAGGAAACGCCGCCCAGGATACGCACAAAGCCCTTCTCGCCAGCCGCGAAGCGGTAGGAGCAGTTGAGCCCGTAATCACGCGATGTGATTTTCTGCTCGATGGCGGTGTACATCTCCACCGTGTTCGTGCCGACATCGGTATGGATGCCGACCGGCTCGCGATATTGCGCGGCGCAGGCAAGGTCGTCGGTAAGATCGACCTTGGCCGAGAATTTCGGCACCGCATAGCCCCGGGTTTCACTGGTGCTCGTCTCATAGGGACGGCCGGTTGTCGGATTGATACCACCAGTCGCGGCCCCTACCGCTGATCCGCGAATGTTCTTCAGCTTCCGCCCAGGCTTGACATAGGTGACGCCGCTTTCGATGCGCGTACCCGGTTCAAACAGAATATCGAAATCCTGTGAGGTGCGTTCCAGGCCCCCCGCCTGTGCGCTGGCAACGGTTCCGGCTGCAATGAGAGCCGCTCCGATTATTGTGGTTGTTCCCCTGTTCATTTGTCCTCCCCGGATCAACGATTGATTTGAATTTTGACGAAAACGTAACATGAAAGTGTTGCCCGGCAAGTAGCGATTGAAACCCCTCTCGATCAGCGAAAAAGCACATCCCCGAAAATCGCGCGTTTTTCACCTAGAGCGATAATTTATAAGAAGATTCTCATGCAAAGCGAACAAGGAAACCACCAATATCGATGATTTTAGACCAATCTGGAGCTGCTGTTGCCAAGGCGCAACAATGGCAAAAAAATGTTTAAAGCTGGGCGGAAGAGGCTGCCGCTACCCAAACGCATGCGGCCCGACACAAAGGTCGGGCCGGCAGCTGTAGGTCGAATCGAGTAGCTGGATAGATCAGCTATTCCGCGCTTTCGATGCGCGTCAGCGCGACGGAAATCTTTTCCGCCGCCTCGCGGAATTCGTTGAGCTTTTCCCGCTCTGCCTCCACGATATCTTCACGCGCATTGGCGACAAACTTCTCGTTGGAGAGCTTCTTTTCGATGCGCTCGATCTCAATCGTGATCTTGCCTGCTTCCTTGGAGAGCCGCGCTGCTTCAGCCTTGAGATCGATCAGGCTGCCGAGCGGGAGGCATGCGGTTGCCTCGCCGACAACGATCTGTGCCGATGCTTTCGGCGCCTCCGAGGCCAGCGCGATCGATTCGACGCGCGCGAGGCGCTTGATCGCCGCATCGTGACGTTCGATCCTGTCGCTGGTCATGCCATTCGCACCCAGGACGATGAGGGGAGCGAGAGCAGAAGGCGGTACGTTCATCTCCGCGCGCACCGAACGGATGCCGGTGACGAGTTCGATCAGCCAGTTGATGTCGGCAGCGGCAGCGCCGTCCTCGAAATCGAGGACCGGCCATTCCGCATGGGCGAGCAAAGTCGCGCGCACCTGCCCTTCACCGGCGGTATGCGCCCACAATTCTTCCGTCATGAACGGCATAAACGGATGAAGCAGCTTATAGATCTGGTCGAGACAATAGGCGGCACAGGCCTGCGCCTCCTTCTTGGCAGCTTCGTCCTCGCCCATGAAGATCGGCTTGAGCAGTTCCAGATACCAGTCGCAGAACTGGTTCCAGACGAATTTATAGGCCGCGCCCGCCGCTTCGTTGAAGCGGTAGGTGGTGATCCCGTCTGTAACGGCGCGTGTCGCCTGCGTCAGTTCCGTCAGAATCCAGCGATTGACGGCAAGCTTCGTCGCGCCGGGATCGAAGGCTTCGTCGCGCGCGACTCCGTTCATCTCGGCAAAGCGGGTGGCGTTCCAGAGCTTGGTCCCGAAATTGCGATAGCCGGAGATACGCGCCGGGTCGAGCTTCACGTCGCGCCCCTGCGCCGCCATGATGGCGAGCGTGAAGCGCAGCGCATCGGCGCCATATTCGTCGATCAGTTCCAGGGGGTCGATAACATTGCCCTTCGACTTCGACATCTTGGCGCCGTTCTTGTCGCGCACCAACGCGTGCATATAGACGGTGTGGAATGGCTCCTCATCCATGAAGTGCAGACCCATCATCATCATGCGGGCGACCCAGAAGAAGATCAGGTCGAAACCGGTGACGAGAACATCGGTCTGGTAATAGGTCGCCAGCTCCGGTGTCTTGTCCGGCCAACCGAGCGTCGAGAACGGCCACAGCGCCGAGGAAAACCAGGTATCCAGTACGTCAGGGTCACGCTGCAGTTCCGTCGGCGCACCATAATGCGCTGCGGCGGCGGCAAGCGCTTCCTGCTCACTCTTTTCAACAAAAATCGTGCCGTCCGGTCCATACCAGGCCGGGATCTGGTGGCCCCACCAGAGCTGGCGCGAGATACACCAGGGCTGGATGTTTTCCATCCACTGGAAATAGGTCTTTTCCCAATTGGCGGGAACGATCTGCGTCCGCCCCTCGCGCACGCTGGCGATCGCCGGCTTTGCGAGTTCGGCGGCGTTGACATACCATTGCTCGGTCAGGAACGGCTCGATCGGCACCCCGCCGCGATCGCCATGCGGCACCGCATGGGTATGATCCTCTATTCTCTCGAGGTAGCCGCCCTCCTCCATCATCTCGACGATACGCTTGCGCGCGGCGAAGCGATCGAGGCCATCGAGATCACGGATCAACTGATCGAGACCGCTCGATTTCTCCAGACCTTCCAGGAAGTCATTGTTCTCCCTGAGGATTATCGCCGCATTGACAGTCAGGATATTGATCTGGCGAAGGTCGTTTCGCCGGCCAACCTCGAAATCGTTAAAATCATGGGCAGGCGTGATCTTGACCGCGCCGGACCCTGATTCCGGATCGGCATAATCATCGGCAACGATCGGGATGTGACGTCCGACCAGCGGCAGCACGACATTGTTGCCCACCAGCGCATGATAACGCGCATCGCCGGGATTGACCGCCACGCCCGTATCGCCAAGCATGGTTTCCGGCCGTGTCGTGGCGACGACGATAAAGGTATGCGGGTTTTCCGGATCGAAGGGCACGTTTTCCAAGGGATAACGGAAATGCCAGAGATGCCCTTTGACCTCGCGCGATTCCACCTCGACATCGGAGATGGCGGTCAGAAGCTTGGGATCCCAGTTCACAAGGCGCTTGTCCTTGTAGATGAGGCCTTGCTTGTACAGCGTGACGAAGACCTCAAGAACTGCCTTGGACAGTCCCTCATCCATCGTGAAGCGTTCGCGCGACCAGTCGCATGACGCGCCGAGGCGCCGCAATTGATTGGCGATCATGCCGCCGGATTCGGCCTTCCACTGCCAGATGCGTTCAATGAACTTCTCGCGCCCCATGGCGTGCCGGTTCGGCTCCTGCCGCTCCATGAGCTGTCGCTCGACAACCATTTGCGTGGCAATACCGGCATGATCCATGCCCGGCTGCCAGAGGACATTCTTTCCGCGCATGCGCTCAAAACGGATGAGAATATCCTGGATCGTGTTGTTGAGAGCATGGCCCATATGCAGCGAGCCGGTGACGTTCGGCGGCGGAATGACGATTGAGAATGGATCGGCGCCCGGCTTCGCTCCGGCTCCGGCCTTGAAGGCGCCTGCCTTTTCCCAGAGTTCGGCGATCTTCGGCTCGGTGGCCGCGGCGTCATATGTCTTCTCAAGCATGAAAATGTCCGTCTCTGTGCGGAAACAAAGCTGATTAAAGCGGATGCCGGTTCAAATCACTTTTAAAGGGATTTTGAAAGGGAAAATACCGCGAAAGAACGAAATCCCGCCTCCGGAGAAGCGGGATTTGGCAATTCCGGCCGTACTGTGGAAATATCAGGCGCGGCCTGCGCGCACGACACGTTCAATTTCCTCGCGCACCAGACGCTCGACAAGGCCTGGAAGATTGTTGTCCAGCCAGTCCTGCAGCATCGGGCGCAGCATTTCCTCCGCCATCTCATCAAACGAACGACGCTGCTCGGCGCGCAATACAGTCGAGAGATCCTCGAAGGCCGCGGCCACCTGGCGGCCTGTCGCCTGTGAAATGATCGGGTTCGCAGCAGCCGCAATATTGGACATCAGTTCCTCGCGTGCAGCCTCGGCACGTCCGTCAGCCGCCACTGAAGCCCTGGGCAGTTCAACTGTGTCTGAGGATTTGTCGGTCGGCTCCATCGCCGCAGGCTCATCTCCATGTGCGTCGTCTTCTGCCGCCTGGGCGAGCCCCGTCATCCGGGCTGCGGCAGACTGCCGATCGTCGTTGCTGGCATCGAGGATGGGCTCATAATCGTCATCGGCATCATCGGCCGCATCGACATGTGCAAGACCTGCGTCGAAACGCGGCTGAACGCCAGCCGGCGCGGAGCCGCTGTCACCTGCCCGAGCGGTGACTTCATCATCTACGCGCGGCGAATGCGCCGTCTCAGCGCCGACATCGAGGGAACCGCGCAAGCCGATGCGCGCCGCAAGCGCATGCATCGCCTCTTCCGCATGCTGTGTCCGCCGCTCATCATCCGCATCTTCAGCCTCGTCGCGATTCGACGAGGGCTGTATAGGCTTCAACACGGGTTCCGGTTCACGGCGAAACTCAGCAATTTCGCTACGTCCCTGGACGGGCAAGGGCGTCACGCCAGCCGCCACACCGGATGCGACATTGACGCGCTCCGGTCGGGGCGGCACGCTCTGCCGCACCACATCACTGTCTTCGATGATCCGACGAATGGAAGCAAGAATTTCTTCCATGGAGGGTTCACGCGCCGCGCTTGATGTCTGTGCCATATTCCTGTGCCGATTGTCTTCTTCGCCGCCTCGTACGGCGAATCCCTATGCACAGGGTATCGGACGAAACGCCATTTGAGAATCCCTGCCGGAGCGATGGGGGAGCCAACCCACAGGATTATCAAATCGTCAGCCGGAAATCGCATATCCGCCGCAGAAACGTCTGCAGATTCAAATAATTGCAAAGCCAATTGAACTTCGCGCGTCAATTCCGGGCATGACGCGGATCGTCATAAAAGAAAACGGCACCTCGCGGTGCCGTTTTTGATTCTAATGGAGCTGAACAGAGCCTCAGCGGCCGTCGGGGGTCCGCAGGCCGATCCACTTGTCCTTTACGGCCTCATAATGCTCTTCCGGCCTGTGCTCGGCGACCCGCAGGCCCAACTGGCTCACCGTCAGACGGCCAGTCGCCTGCAACAGCGCATAACTTGCAACCACCACATCGTGCTCCGCCTGGACGAGCGCGATCTGGACGGCCACCAGATCATTCTGCGCGTTCAATACGTCGAGCGTAGTGCGCTGGCCGACCTTGCGCTCCTCCATGACGCCTTCGAGCGCGAGCTGCGCAGCCCGAATACCGTCGCGATTGGCGCGGACCGACGCGCGCGCGCCTTCGAGTTGCGACCATGCCGAACCGATCGCAGCCCGAACAGAATCTCGTGTCACATCGACCTCGATGCGCGCCTGCCCCAACTGTTCCTTGGATTGGCGCACCTGCGCCGACGTCCGGCCGCCTTGGTAGATCGGGACCGTAACGCCCAAGCCGACGGAGGCAGCATTGCCGTCTCCCTGCGACAGGCCGGCATAGGTATCGGTATGGCTGACGCTGGCACTGAGCCCGACTGTCGGCAGCAGCGCGCCTTCCCTCGCCTTGACGGTATAGCCGGCCGCATCGACCGCATATTTCGTGGCGAGTATCGCAGGGTGGCTGGCGGCCGCGATCTGATAAGCCTGATCGATCGAGCGCGGCAGCGCCTTCGAAGCAGCGGAGGCAGTTCTCAGGCTGCCCGGCGAAGTGCCGATCACCTGGCGATAGACCGCCTCGGCCGATTTAACGTTGGCGCGCGCCTGGTTGAGTTGCGCGATGGCAGTAGATCGGGTTGCCTCAGCCTGCGCCACATCCGTCCGCGTTCCCTCGCCTACGTCAAGACGGGCCCGCGCGGCGCGCACCTGCTCGTTCATGGCGGCGAGATTGCGTTCGCGCAAAACCACGATCTGGCGGTTCTGGTAGACATCCATGTAGGCCTGAGCCGCCTGGAACAGGGTGTTCACTTCGTCGTTGCGAAGGTTTTCGCGCTGGGCATAGACCATGGCTTCAGCGGACGCGACATTGTTCCTGGTCTGAAATCCGTCGAAAAGCGTCTGGTTGAGCGTGATGCCGTAAGTGCCTGCCGTCGTATAGCGGTTGCTCTGACCCGAACGGCTGCGACCCACATCCACCGTGCCACTGATCGTCGGGCGGTAGCCGGATTTAGCGATGGCTACATCCTCGTCCCTGACCCGGACCCCGGACCGCGAGGAATTGAGCGTTGCATTGTTCTGATAGGCCTTGGCCAGCGCGCCGGAGAGCGTTTCGGCAAGGACCGGATTACCCGTCAAAACCGTGCCCGAAAGTAATGCCGCAGCCAACCATCCCTTGCATACTTTGAACACCGTGAACCTCATATGATCAGTCGAATCTCTTGACCGAACCAGTCGGTTCGGGCCCGCATTAATAACCGGTAAATTTCACCTTTTCTATCTGTGCCATAGCTGCAAGCACAAACAAAGTCAGAAGCGTTGCAGATATGTAACCATTTCGGAAAAATCAGAATTGGAACTGCGGTGCGCGTGCAAAACCCGGTAGTGGCTTCACCGCCAGATTGAACGCCCGACGCCCTGAAGCGATGCCGTCATCCTTCACATAAAGCTTGGCCACCCCGGCATTTCCGAGGCCTTCGACGGCAACGAGACGCCCGCCGTCTTTCAACTGGTCGAAAAGCGCATCGGGAACGAAGTCGACCGCACCTTCGAGAATAATCACATCATAAGGCGCCTCTGAAGGGTAGCCTCCGATCATCGGCGCCGTCACCATCACGACATTGTCATAGCCGAGTTCCGAGAGTTTCGCCGTTGCCTGGTCCGCCAGATCGGAATCACCTTCGACGGCAATGATGGAACTTGCGAGCCGCGACAGCACCGCCGCTGAATATCCCGTGGCCGTGCCGATATCGAGAACCACATCGCCGGGTTCGATGGCGGCGAGTTGAACGAGCTTGGCAAAAGGCGAAGGCTCCATCAGATAACGCGCCGCCTCGCCGGCCTCGCCCGGCTTCACCTGGATATCCTCGTCGATATAGGCAAGCCCGCGCCACGCGGCCGGAACGAACTCTTCGCGCGGAACGGCCAAAAAGGCATCGAGGACGGCGACATTGGTCACATCCGTGGTGCGGATCTGGTTGTCGACCATTTTGATACGAAGATCTTGGAAATCGGCTGTCATCGTCCCAGGCTTTCTTTTCGCGCGATACGCGGGATCAAGACGCGCTGGATAATATGAACACCCGCGGGAACCGGTTGCGCTGGAGGCCTCGCCCGGAATCGAACCGGGGTGCAAGGATTTGCAGTCCTCTGCGTAACCACTCCGCCACGAGGCCTTCGCACAAGCGTTTGTGAGGGCTCAATAGGTTATGGCTTTTCACCCGTCAAGCGGTTCCGGCTGTTGAAATGGAATTGTCTCCAGCATTTCGTATCGCCATGGCTGCCTTGTATCGACGAAGCAGCTTCCCCTGGCGGTTTCGCGGCGAAATCGCTGGAAATCATTTCTTTTGTCGCTTTCGCCCCCAACGCACTTCAAGTTTGCGGCGCCATCGGCGGATCATCGCGGAATCATGCGAAAGCACCAGCAGCCCCAGCGGCACCATCCAGAAGCCGAGTACAGGCAGAAAGCCCAGAAAACCGCAGATGACGAGCACGACACCAAGAACCCGGCGCATCAGCACCGACTGGGGAATCGGTATCCGCCATCTCAGAACGCGTACGCTTCTCCTGCTTCGGGGTGAAGATTCCGATTCGTTTGTTTCATCCACGCCCATTTTTCCAACACAACTTTGTTTCGCAGCGATAGCGGTGTCCGCCCCCCCCTTTTAAAGGAGCGGGCGACGCCCGGGAATACAGATAGCTGTCATCTCTGTGCCAAAAAGATGAAAAAAACCGAACAGGCCCTTTGCAAATGCGCAACCCTTTTGCTATAGGCCACTTCGCTGATGAATGAGCACCTGTTCCCCGGTAGCTCAGTGGTAGAGCAACCGGCTGTTAACCGGTTGGTCGCTGGTTCGAATCCGGCCCGGGGAGCCAATATTTTCAATCACTTAGTGATTGCGCCAGAGTCGGCAAAATCGAGGGATCTAAGGGACAACAGTGTTGCCTCCCCTTCTTTCGCCGCACAACAATCCTGCGGCAAGAAGCCTATTGCTTGAAAACGGAGCGCTGCCCCTCTCCCAAACGGAGCACGGTGCCCCTCCTCCCCAGCGACCACGCAATCATTGAAAAGATCGACCTCGCCAGTGTAGCATCGCATGCTATGAGCGAAACCGGTGTTGAGGGGCGAACCCTTGCGCCGCATTTGACGGGGCCAATGTTCGCCTGATTGGATGTCGGGAGAGCGGCTGCCTGCAGTCTCGATCTACCCGAGGACATTTAGGATGGAGGAGAAAAGCGTAAACGCAGTTTTCCGTTTCGTCGTTCTCGGGCCGCCTTCCTGTTTCACCACTCCCTGGGACATGATCCGCGTACGCAAGTCTCCTTTCTTTGTTTCGCCTCCAGAAGCGGCCATCCGGCCCCGTTTCTGAATCCCGCTCGTCGCAACTAAATTGCCTCCGGTAGTTGATAGTCTTTCTCCATATGGAGTGCCGCCAATGCAGCGTTCCGTCTGGCGAGGGTTTCACGATAATCCTGGGCTTCTACGTCCCGGAAGAATGGAGCACCTGGCGCAAGTCTTGTAACCGCGGCCTCAACGTCTTCGATGCGCGCACGGAAGAATTCTTTCCGGAAATTCTGCGCGTTAATCCGAACCCCCTCAAATTCCCTATGAAGGGCTCGTTCCAACGCCGGCGCGTCATCACTGTAAATGATAGCGTGAGTATCGAATGTGAATGGAACGCTCGCGTCACCAAGCTCACGTACACGGTCGGCCGGATCTAGCCGCCGCGTGAGCCCAATCTTTACGACATCGTCGCCGAACGATCCGATATTCGAGATGATGTATACATAGCCGGACTTGGTCTTCTCGGCCATGGCTTGCGCACGCTCGAACTTCGCGTGCGCTTCCTCGAGGTCCCGCTCCAGCATCGCAATTTGCGCATTGAAGGCCTCGAGCCTCGGTCCGACTGCACGTTCGGCTTCCGCCCTCGCCTTGTCCAGGAGGCGCTGATAACGCGCCTCCTCTTCCTCGGCACGTTCCATGTCGCGAACGAGCTTTTGTTCCTCCTTCTGCGCCCTCGCAAGCTCCGCTCGCTCCTCCCTCTCTACTTTGAGCTTCTCGCGGTACTCATGTGTTAGGAAAAGTTCCTGCAAGCGAAGTTTCAAATAGCCGTCCGTGATGAAGACCTGGGTGGACCCGTTCAACTTGTTGATCTGGGTGAAGGCATGGAGCACGACGCTACATCATCAGGCGCATTGTCACTCGCTTCCGGATGAGGAACCAGCAAGATCGGCACCTCGACGGCAATCCCGGTGCCGCACGGCATTCAATCGATCTCTAAAATCAAGCCTCTCAACGCTGCTTCTCCTGTGCGCACCCGGGCAGGCGGTGGGCCAAATTGGACTCGGGATGGCAGCAATTTGGAGCAGCATACATACAATCCTGGCGTCTTTATCCCTGCACCCCTCGAACCAAAACAGAGATAGGAGTTCTCATGGCCAAGCTTGCTGCAACTGCTGCTATTGCAACCGCACTTCTAACGGGCACCGCCATTGCCGAACCGGCCAAGCCAACGATCGTCCTCGTCCACGGTGCGTTCGCCGACTCCTCCAGCTGGAATGGCGTCGTCGCCAGCCTCAAGAAAGGCGGCTACACGACAGTTGCGGTTGCGAACCCGTTGCGGAGTGTTTCCAACGATGCACGCGTGGTCTCGGACGTCGTGGCAAGCATCGCTGGGCCGGTGGTCCTCGTCGGCCACTCCTATGGTGGCCAGGTCATCTCGAACGCTGCGCAAGGGCGCGAAAACATCAGGTCTCTGGTCTATGTGGCGGCCTTCGCACCGGATGCCGGGGAAGCTGCGGCAGAACTGGCCAACAAGTTCCCTGGCGGGACGCTCGGTGAAGCACTTGCGCCGCCCGTCAAGCTCTCGGACGGCGGGGTCGATCTGTACATCGATCAGGCGAAGTTCCACGATCAGTTCGCACACGACGTTCCGGCCGAAATAACTGTTCTGATGGCAGCCGGCCAACGGCCGATCACCGAAGCCGCGCTGACGGAAAAGTCCGGCGAACCTGCCTGGAAGTCCCTGCCGTCGTACTTCGTTTATGGCGGCGGCGACAAGAACATCCCGACCGAGGCGCTCGGGTTCATGGCCGACCGCGCCGACTCCAGGAACACGGTGGTTGTGGAGGGTGCGTCGCATGTCGTGATGGTCTCGAACCCGCAGGTCGTCGCAGACCTGATCGAGGAAGCAGCAAAGTAATCCCGCACGATTGGCCGAAACCAGACCACGGTGTTGGACAGGACTGCTGGCAAGCTCGAACTTCGTCAAACATCACTATGGAGTCCATATATGGCTCAGCTTCAACCATATCTCGTCTCGCTATTCGTTGGTCTGGCTATTGGCGTGATCTACGGCCTTGTCTCGGTCCGTTCGCCAGCCCCTCCTATCGTCGCCTTGCTCGGACTTCTGGGCATGCTCGCAGGCGAGGCCGGCGTCCAGTGGCTGAAGGGCCATACGAACCTCGTCCAGGCGGTCCTGCACGAAAAATCCTTCGCTCATCACGGCACCGACGAGGCAGCGAAGAAAGGCGACGTCGCCTGAGGCGCGTCGATCATTGTTCACATCATCCAGAAAGCGAGAGCCGATGTCCAACAAACTGGAAGTCCTAACCCCTCAGAACAGCCAGCTTATCTTCATCGATCAGCAGCCGCAGATGGCCTTCGGTGTCCAGTCCATCGATCGGCAGACCCTGAAGAACAACGTTGTAGGCCTCGCCAAGGCGGCGAAGGCCTTCGGGATTCCGACGACGATCACGACGGTTGAGACCGAAAGCTTTTCGGGGCCGACCTTTCCCGAGCTGCTTTCGGTGTTTCCCGAGGCTCCCATCCTGGAGCGTACATCGATGAACTCCTGGGATGATCTGAAGGTCCGTGAGTCTTTGGCGGCCAATGCCGCCGACGGGCGCAAGAAGATCGTTGTGTCAGGTCTCTGGACCGAGGTCTGCAACCTGACCTTCGCGCTCTCCTGTCTCGCCGACACCGACTATGAAATCTACATGGTGGCCGACGCCTCGGGGGGAACCTCCGTCGACGCGCACAACCACGCCATGGACCGCATGGTTCAGGTCGGGATCGTCCCGGTGACCTGGCAGCAGGTCCTCCTCGAATGGCAACGCGACTGGGCGCGGCGCGACACCTACGACGCCGTTATGGCCATCGTGCAGGAGCATTCCGGGGCCTACGGCATGGGCGTCGATTACGCCTACACCACGGTCCACAAGGCTCCCGAGCGCGCGGCGCACGGCCCGGTCGTCGCGCCCAAACCGGTGGCCTGAATGATGTGATTCGGGCTGGACCGGCCGTCCCGCCTTGATCAGCCGCCGGGTCTGCGTACACGGCGCAGCCCTGTTCACGCGCCATCCGTCTCATCGCCGTCGCGTTTTCTCGGCGATGCGGCTGAGGCTCGTTGCTCGCGGATTCGATGTGCTGCGAAGGAGAAAACCATGACCACCAACGATCTGATCATCGTCAACGCCAAGGTGACGACTCTCGATCGGCAGAATCCCTCTGCTGAGGCAGTGGCTATCCGAGACGGCAGGTTCCTTGCCGTGGGCCTGGAAGCCGAGGTCCGCGCCTCTGCGCCGGACGCCGAAATCATCGACGCGAAAGGGCGACGGCTGATCCCCGGGGCTGATCGACAGCCACACCCATGTCATTCGCGGCGGCCTGAACTACAATATGGAGCTGCGGTGGGACGGCGTCCCATCGCTTTCCGATGCGATGACGATGCTGAAGCGGCAGGTCGACCGCACTCCCGCGCCGCAATGGGTGCGGGTCGTGGGTGGCTTCACCGAGTACCAGTTCGCGGAAAAACGCCTGCCGACGCTCGATGAAATCAACGCGGTCGCGCCCGATACGCCCGTCTTCATTTTGCACCTGTACGATCGCGCACTGCTCAACGCGGCCGCCTTGCGTGTGGTTGGCTACACAAAAGACACCCCCAATCCTCCCGGCGGCGAGATCGTCAGGGATGGCGCCGGCAATCCCACCGGCCTGCTGCTGGCGCAGCCCAATGCAACGATCCTCTATTCGACACTGGCCAAGGGACCGAAGCTGGATCCCGACTACCAGATCAATTCGTCGCGCCATTTCATGCGCGAGTTGAACAGTCTCGGAGTGACCAGCGTGATCGATGCCGGCGGGGGCTTCCAGAACTATCCTGACGACTATGAGGTCATCGAAAAACTTCACGCTGACGGCCAGATGACTGTCCGCGTCAGCTATAACCTCTTCACCCAGAAGCCCAAGGAGGAGCTCGCGGACTTCTCCTCCTGGGTAAAACAGGTCTCACCGGGACAAGGCGACGACATCTATCGCCACAACGGCGCTGGCGAGATGCTCGTCTATTCCGCGGCCGATTTTGAGGATTTCCGCGTTGAGCGTCCAGACATGCCACCAAACATGGAAGCCGACTTGGAGCCGGTCGTTCGTCTCCTGGCAGAAAACCGCTGGCCCTGGCGGCTGCACGCCACCTACAATGAAACGATCGATTGTGCGCTCGACGTGTTCGAGAAGGTCAACTGCGACGTTCCAATGCAAGGAATCAACTGGTTTTTCGACCACGCCGAGACGATCAGCGACCGCAACATCGACCGTATCGCCGCGCTTGGCGGTGGCATAGCGGTACAGCATCGCATGGCCTTCCAGGGCGAGTACTTTGTCGAACGCTACGGGGCGAAAGCCGCCGAGCGCTCGCCGCCGATCCGCCGGATCATGGAAGCAGGCGTTCCGGTTGGGGCCGGGACTGACGCCACCCGCGTCGCCAGCTACAATCCATGGGTCTCGCTGTCGTGGCTCGTGACTTCGAAAACAGTTGGAGGCCTCGCACTCTATCCGCAGCACAATCGCCTCGACCGCGAGACCGCGTTGCGGTTGTGGACCGAAGCGAACACCTGGTTTTCCAATGAGGAAGGCAGGAAAGGCCAGATCAAGGCCGGGCAGCTCGCCGACCTCGCCGTGCTGTCCGACGACTACTTCTCCGTCCAGGAAAGCGACATTGTCCACCTGCGATCGGTCCTTACCATACTTGGCGGCAAGGTCGTGCATGGAGACGGCGAATACGAGCGCCTCGCACCGGATCTTCCCGCTCCGATGCCGGACTGGTCGCCGGTCGCCACCTTTGGCGGCTATCACAAGACGAAAGAAGCCCGCACCAAGCTGATGATGAATTGCGGTTGCAGCAATTTCTGCTCGGTGCATGGCCATGACCATGCCGCCGCTCTTGGCACGCAGCTCCCAGTCTCCGACACCCGCACTTTCTGGGGTGCCCTCGGATGCGGCTGCTGGGCCGTCTGACCTCGGCAGCCACTTCGACGCGCGCCAATGCGATCTGCGCCGTCTGCCACGCGCCTGACAGGAACAATGCGCTGAGATTTCCCACCAAAGGTGGATGAAGGGAATGGTCATGAGCGAACGACGGCAAGAGATTGCAGCTGGAACATCCGGACCGCTGAGTTTCCCGGTTTTCCGGGCACTGTGGATAGCGACCATCGTCTCCAATGTCGGCACATGGATGCACGATGTCGGCGCTGGCTGGCTGATGACCTCGCTGTCGCCAAGCCCGTTGCTGGTTGCGTTGGTTCAGGCGGCGACGACGCTGCCGATGTTCCTGCTTGCCCTGCCGGCCGGAGCGCTGGCCGACATCATCGACCGGCGCAAGATGCTGCTGACGGCTCAGCTGCTCGGCCTGTTCGCAGCGGCTATGCTGGCCTTCCTGACATTCTACAACCTCGCTACGCCCGAAGTGCTGCTGGCCGGAACCTTCATGCTCGGCATCGCCGCGGCGTTCAGTGCCCCGGTGTTCCAGGCAATCGTGCCCGAACTGGTGGACAAGCAGGCATTGCCGGACGCCATTGCGCTGAACAGTCTCGGGGTCAACATCTCGCGCGCGATCGGGCCGGCGCTCGGCGGCGTCGTCGTCGCGCTTGCCGGCACCCCGGCGGTGTTCGCGTTGAACGCGCTTTCGGTCGTGGCCGTGCTGGCCGTCCTCTACATCTGGAAGCGCCCTCGAATCGTTCACGCCCTGCCGCCCGAGCACTTCTTCGGTGCGCTGAAGGCGGGCTATCGCTACACGCGCCATTCGCCGGCGATGCGTCTCGTGTTGTTTCGGGCGGTGGGATTCTTCCTGTTCGGAAGCGCGCTCTGGGCGATGCTGCCGCTCATCGCGCGGCGCGGGCTCGGGCTCGACGCGGCCGGCTACGGTGCCCTGCTCGGCTGCATGGGCGCCGGCGCGGTTCTGGGCGCGATTCTGCTGAAGCGGCTGCGCCGGACGGTGTCCGCCAACACCATTTCCGTCGGGGCGACGCTGTTCTTCGCCCTGTCGACGCTGGCGCTTGCGCTTGCCACCAATGCCTGGATCGCCGGGGCGATCATGTTTTCGGCCGGCCTCGCCTGGATCGGGATGCTGACGTCGCTCAACGTCGCGGCGCAGATGGCTTCGCCAGGATGGGTGAAGGCGCGCGCGCTCGCCGTCTACATTCTCGTGTTTCAGGGAGCCATGACGGGCGGGAGCATCCTCTGGGGCTCGATCGCCGCCAGCACCAGCGTCCCCACCGCTCTGGTCGTGGCGGCTGTCGGGCAGGCGGCGGCGCTGATCCTGGCGTTTCGCTGGCGCTTGCCGCAGGATTCGGCCACCGATCTGTCGCCCTCGCACCATTGGGCCGAACCGGTGGTATCCGTGCAGCCGGCGGATGACCGCGGGCCGGCCCTCATCGAAATCGAGTATCGGGTCGAGCCTGCGCGACTTTCCGAATTTGTGTCCGCGCTGCGCGGATTCCGGTCCTCGAGACAGCGCGACGGCGCCATCCGCTGGGACGTCTGGGAGGATGTCGCGGAGCCTGGCCGGATCGTCGAAAGCTTCGTCGTCGAGAGCTGGGTCGAGCACCAGCGCCAGCACGCCCGCGTGACCCATGCCGACCAGCTCGATCAGCAACTGCTCCAGGCATTCCATGTCGGCGACCGGCCGCCCGTCGTGCGCCATCTCCTGAGACCTCTATGACCGAGCGATGGCACGGTACGCGCCTTGCCACTATGTTCCGGGGAAGGAACCTGTTTGCGGCGGCAATCGGCCCGCAAGATCGGCACTTGCATAGCAGCTTCCGCACCGCAGCACGTTCGCCAATCCGCTAGAACCATTACGCGAAAAGCAGGAGGCGAGCGTTGCGACCAGGGGAGATGCCGCTGCGAAAGACCCCTGCCATTTCTGATATCCGCTGGTTGAGGAGCGTGTTCTCCATCGAGTCTGACGCCTAAAAAGAGAAGGCTTGGCCACACTCCAAGATAGCGCGTCCGCGGATGGCTTCGGAGACCCCCATCGGCCATTCGAGGCCACCACTTTCGGGTCTTGGAAAGAATGCAAGAATGGAACCACCCCAGCAGCTTTGCGCCATGTGCAAGGCCAGTTCTCAGTGACGATCAACAAAGGAGCATATCATGTCTACAATCGCACGCACCCTTCGTAATGCCGCCGCTACCGTGACGTTGACCTCGCTGGCTAGCACCGCTTTTGCCCAGGATCCTTCCACGGCGGAGCCCGCGTCGCAAGCTTCGCCCTTGGCGGTACTGCAGACGATCTTGTCGAACCCGACCGATCTGGACTTCGTCAAGCAGTATACCACCGATGATTTCACCTATGTCTCGTTGAACTACGAAAATCCAGAACTGAAGCAGGTTCTGCCCTGGGCCGGGACGAACAAGGGCACGGAAGCTCTGGTCCAGACCTTTATCAATGTTAACCGCTACTGGACGGTCGATGATTTCCAGATCCAGGACAGTTTCGAAAACAAGGACGGCGCCGCGATCTTCGGCACATTTACCTATACCTCAAACACGCTGGGCAAGACCGTAACCTCGCCCTTCGCGGTTTTGGCGCGCGGCGAAAACGGCAAACTGTCCTATGTCCAGTTCATGGAAGACACCTTCGCCACCGTCCGCAGCTTCCGCGAAAGCGGCGAATACCACATCAAGGCAAACCCGGACGGATCGGAAGACGACGTCTGAATATCCCACAAATATTTCGCCGCGCGCCGAAGTGATCGTTCGCGCGGCGGACTCGATGCCAGGTATCGTTCCACCCATTCACGAACCAAATCGGGGTTGGCGATTACCGACGGTCCTGGCTGGAATAAGCATCAACGGCAGCATGCTCGGGTAACGCGTACCGATCAGCAGGATCAGGCAACGCTCAACGCGTTCCATGTTGGTGAGCGGCCGCCCGTCGTGCGCCATCTCCTGAGACCTCTATGACCGAGCGATGGCACGGTACGCGCCTTGCCACTATGTTCCGGGGCAAGAATCTGTCTGCGGCGGCAATCGGCCCGCAAGATCGGCACTTGCATAGCAGCTTCCGCACCGCAGCACGATCGCCAATCCGCTAGAACCATCATGCGAAAAGCAGGAGGCGAGCGTTGCGACCAGGTGAGATGCCGCTGCGAAAGACCCCTGCCATTTCTGATATCCGCTCAACCTGGTTTGGAAGGAACTTGCAATGGCAACCATCACCACATCCGACGGGACTACCCTCTTCTACAAGGATTGGGGGCCGAAAGACGCGCAGCCTATCGTATTTCACCATGGCTGGCCGCTGAGTGCCGACGACTGGGACAACCAGATGCTGTTCTTCCTGTCCGAAGGCTACCGTGTGATCGCGCATGATCGCCGCGGCCATGGCCGGTCCGACCAGACCGACACCGGCAACGACATGGACACATATGCCGCGGACGTGGCCGAGATCGCCAAGGCGCTCGATCTGCGCGACGCGGTCCACATAGGCCATTCGACCGGCGGCGGCGAAGTCACGCGTTATGCGGCGCGCGCCGAACGCGGCCGTGTGGCCAAGGCCATTCTGATCGCCGCGATCCCGCCGGTGATGGCTCAGTCCGACGCCAACCCGGACGGCGTTCCGATGGAGGTCTTCGACGGGTTGCGCTCCGCCCTGGAGGCAAACCGCGCGCAGTTCTACCGTGATCTGCCGAGCGGACCCTTCTATGGCTTCAACCGGGAGGGCGCGAAGGTCGGCCAGGGCATGATCGACAATTGGTGGCGCCAGGGCATGAGCGGCGGCACCAAGGCGCATCATGACTGCATCGAAGTGTTTTCGGAGACCGACTTCACGGAGGATCTGAAGGCACTCACCGTTCCTGTGCTGATCATCCATGGCGAGGACGATCAGATCGTGCCGATCGAGAACTCGGCCTATAAGGCGATCAAGCTCGTCAGGGACGGCACGCTGAAGACCTATCCCGGCCTTTCTCACGGCCTGTTCGCCACGCATCCGGATGTGGTGAACCCGGATATGCTGGCCTTTATCCGCGCCTGAGACGGCTTCGCCGAAGGCGATCGGCGGCCGCGCCGTGCGCGACCGCCGCAAGCGCGCCTTCGTGCACGCACTGCTCGCCGTCGCTGGCGCCAGGATACACTGCCGGGTAGTGTCGGCTTTCAGCGGGAGTGTGTTCGGCGCTGTTGGAAGCGTTGGCAATCCGTGCTCGACGCTTGAAGATAAGGCATTGAGACCATGAATGTCGGCAGGATCGCGATTGCCGGTTTCGGGGGCGTGGGCCGCGCCACGGCCAACCTCCTCCTGGCCCGCCGCGAGCGCTACCGGCAGGTCTATAGGGCCGACATTCGCCTCGTCGCCGTCTGCGGATCGCGATCCGGTTTGGCCGACGCAGGCGGTCTCGAAGCCGGGCGCCTGGATGCGCTCGAGCCGGGCCTGTCGGGCCCGGCATTCATCGAGGCGAGCGGCTCCGACATTCTCATCGAAGCGGGTCCAAGCGATTTTCGCACCGGTGGCCCAGGCCTCGCCTATATCCGTTCCGCCCTTTCGGCGGGGCGCAATGCCATCGTCATATCCAAGGGCGCACTGGTCCACAGCGGCCCGGAATTGCGGACCCTGGCGCGTTCCTCGGGCGCGATGCTGAAACTCAGCGGCGCCGCCGCGGCCGCGCTGCCGACCATAGACCTTCTCGAGCACAGCCTGAGAGGCTGCGAAGTGCTCGAAATCGAGGGCATTCTGAACGCCACCACCAACTACCTGCTCGACGCGATGATGAACCAAAACCTCGGCTTCGACGAGGCGCTGGGGCGCGCCCAGGCGGGCGGTTTCGCAGAAGCCGACCCGCGCAATGATATCGAGGGCTGGGACACCGCCAGCAAGCTCATCCTCATCGCCAATTTCGGCTTGGATGCCGACCTGACGATGGACGATCTGGTCATCGAGGGCATTCAGTCGGTTGCGGCGCACGATATCGAGACGTGGCGAAAGCAGCGTCTCGTTCCCAAGCTCGTGGGGAGCCTCATCCGGACGGACGGCGCGACGCGGGCGGCCGTCGGCGTCCGGACCTACCCGCCGACCGATCCGCTCGCGCATGTGTCGGGAAAGAATAAGGCGATCCGCATCACCACGGACGCGATGGGCGGGACGATCGCGATAGGATCCGGAACCGAGCCTCTCGCCACCGCGGCCGCCGCGCTGAAGGATCTCGAACATATCCTCACGGCAAGAGCGGCGCGGGCCACTCAAGGTTCAGGAGGAGAAGCATGACAGGCAGGACCGCGCAGGTCATCCGGCACATAGGCTTCGAGGACCTGGGCAGCTTCGCGGACCCCTTGCGAGAGGCCGGCTACGACATCGAATACATCGATGTGGCCGAGCGCGATCTTGCGACGCTCGACCCCCTCGGGGCCGATCTCCTCGTGGTCCTGGGCGGTCCGATCGGCGTCTACGATTACGACGCCTATCCGGTCGTCACCGACGAGACAAGGCTACTGCGGGTACGGCTCGCGGCCGACCGGCCGACGCTTGGCATATGCCTCGGCGCGCAACTGATGGCGGCAGCCCTCGGTGCGCGTGTCTATCCGGGTCCGGCCAAGGAGATCGGCTGGTTGGCACTCGATCTGTTGGATACGGCCGCGCCCAATCCTCTCGCCGTGCTGCAAGACGTGTCCGTGCTCCACTGGCATGGCGACACGTTCGACCTGCCGGAAGGCGGCACTCTGCTCGCATCCACCGCGCTCTGCACAAACCAGGCCTTCTCGCGTGGACCGAATGTGCTCGGCCTCCAGTTCCACCCGGAGGTCCTTGGCGCGCGGTTCGAGCACTGGCTTCTGGGGCATGCAAATGAACTGGCAACGGCAGGCATCGACCCCGTCACGCTGCGCCGCGATACCGGGCGGCATGCCAGCCGGCTTGAACAAGCCGGCGCCGCGCTCCTCACCGATTGGCTAGCGCGCCTGACGCGGTAGTTCCTTGGCAAGCCTTCGCCTGCAGGGCGCCGCCCGTGACCAATCACTGCAACGCGATAACACGTAGCGGATCGCGCATTGCCCGGCGATAATCGGTCGGGCTCATGCGTTGATGCTTGACGAACACCCGGGCCAGCACCTGGTTCGACGAATATCCCACCTCCTGCGCGATCTCGGTGACCGGAAGGTCCGTCGTCTCGAGGAGCTCGCAGGCCTTCTCCATCCTCAGTCGCGTCAGATAGACCCGAGGCGGCAGGCCGACGCTCTGTTTGAACATCCGCGCGAAATGAAAAGGCGACAGCCGCGCTTCAGCTGCCAATTCGTCGAGGCTGATGTCTTCCGAAAGCCGCGCCCGCATAAGCTCCAAACACCGCCGCTGAGCCCACGGAGCAAGGCCGCCCTTTGCAGTCGCCAACGGTGCTCCGCCCAACCGGCACAACTCGGCCAGAATCTCCAAACCTGCGGCACGCGCCAGCAGACGCGACGGCGCGCCCTCTTCTTCACACAGAGCCCACAGGTTTCGGAGCGCTGATCGGATGGCCGGTGAGTCGAACATTCGGCCGTAGATGCAGGAGCTGTCGAACGAGAACCGGCCATCGGCGGCTTCGTCAAGCACGCCTTGCCATTGCGCCATAGGGAACGCCAGGCTGCGGAGCCGATGGCTTTCGTCATTGATCACCGTGGTCGCGAAGTTCGGCGCGGCGACGGCGAGGATGCCTTTCTCGGTCATCATATCGAAGCGGCCTCCTCCCAGGTCTCCCCTGACACGACTGCAGCCAAGCATGTCCTCCATCAGGACGATGTCCGGCAAGGCCGGGCGGGACATGTCCCCGGCTGGTCGCTGGATCTCAAGAAGGTCGAGAATTGCGCCCGGGGATTTCATCGTGCGCAAGTAGGACGCATGTCGGCCTTTGCTGTGCCACTGGGCGAATGACGAATGGGCATGGACGGTCATTGCCGTCCCTCCAGAGCCGGACGCGCGTGAAGCGAGATCGATGGGCGAACCGGGTCGCGGACTGCCCGGCGATAGTCGGATGGGCTCATGCGTTGATGCTTGATGAAAATCCGGGCGAGGACCTGGTTGGACGAATATCCCACCTCCTGGGCGATCTCGGTGACCGGAAGGTCAGTCTGCGCAAGGAGTTCGCAGGCTTTCTCCATCCTCAGTCGCGTCAGATAGACCCGAGGCGGCACACCGACGCTCTGCTTGAACATGCGCGCGAAATGAAAAGGAGAGAGCCGCGCTTCGGCTGCCAGTTCGTCGAGGCTGATGTCTTCCGAAAGCCGCGCGTGCATAAACTCCAGGCAGCGCCGTTCCGCCCAGGGCGCGAGGCCGCCTCTGGCGGGAACGAGCGGCGAGCCGGCCGAGCGGCAGAGTTCGGCGAGGATCTCGCAGCCCGCAGCCCGTGCCAGCAAACGCGATGGGGCGCCTTCGTCCGCACTAAGAGACCACAGTTTCCTGAGCGCTGACCGGATGGTCGGCGTCGCGTGCGGCGCGCGGAAAATATCCAAGCCGTCGAACGAAAAACAGCCATAAATGGCTTCGTCCAATACGCTTTGCCACTGCGCCATGGGAAAGGCGAAGGAGCGGACGTGATGTGGTGTGGCAACTTTGGACGACAGTGCAAAGTTTGGTGCGACGGGATACACACCGCCCTTTGCTGTCGTGTCAAGAAAATGCCCGCCTCCGTGGTTGGCGCCGAATCGGGTGCCTCCAAGCAGATCCTCAAAAAGGATGAAATCCGGCACGGCGGGGATGGACATATCCCCGGGCGGTTGAGTTATCTCAAGCATGTTGAGGACCCCGCCCGAGGATTTTATCGTGCGCACATGGCGCGCGCGGGGGCCTCTACTATACCACTGGGCCAAAGACGGATATGCAGGCGCGGCCATGCTGTGTCTCCAATACTATCGCCGATCGGGCCGAGCTGGCGGCTGCTTCGGGCTTCGCAGATCGATCGGGCGCTGTTGGTCAAAGCAAACATTCTTCCTTCAGGTCGCACGCGAAAGGCACTGCGGCGATCCTCGTGTCCGGCCACCCGCAACGATTCAGAAATACCCGTTAAAGCTTGTTTCAACCCCTTCTCATCCAATGGTTGAAACGCTACCGTTCCATCCACAGTGGAGGATTTCTGGATGGAACGCAAGAATATCGACCGCAAAAAAAGACGGAAACCGAGTGGTGCGGCGGTCATCCGGCCCGAACTGACCACGGCGCTGTTCAGGGCATTGTTCGAGGAGTGGGCAAAGACCGGATATGCGGCAGTAAGCATGGAGCGCGTGGCGGCACGGGCGGGCGCAGGCAAGGCGGCCATATACCGGCGATGGCCGTCGAAACTGGAGTTCGCGTGCGAAGCGATCCGAAGCGTCGAGGTCATGCGGTTGGGTTCCACCGACCAGGGGTCTCTGCAGGCGGATATCAGTGAATATCTTCGAGCCACGCGCGCGGTCCTGAGACATCCTCTGGTCCGCCGGATAATCCCCGATCTGGTTGCCGAACGTTTACGATCGCACGAATTGTCGACGATGCTGGATGGCATTGCCGAGGCACGGCGACAGTTCGGACATCGATTGCTGGATCGCGCCATCGCCCGGAACGAACTGCGCGCGGACCTCCACAGGGAGCTGGCGCTCGATCTGCTCTTTGCCCCCCTCTACTCGCGCATAATCATCCGAGGGAAAAGTTTCACGAAGGCCGAACTCGACAGGCTGGGCAACGCTCTGCATACGGCCGTCAAGACCTGTTGAACCGGCACTTGCACCAGGGCATCGGGCACGCGGTTCGTCGTTCCAGCCACCATGGCGCGATCGTCCGTCCGTCTCCGACCCTCGGCAAATCATCGCAAGAACGGTATCGCCGCCGCAGGGGATACGACGCCCTGCCGGCGCAGTTCGTTAGCTTGTCCAGCGAATACGCTGCTAGACGGCGGTGTGGAACCAGATGCGCTTCTTCGGCAACATGCCGAATCCGGATGCCTACTACGAGCCGAACAGCTTCGGCGGCCCGGTGGAGGACGGATCGTTCACCGAACCACCGCTCCAGATCAAAGGTCCAACCGCCCGCTTCGATCATCGGGAGGGGAACGACGATTTCCGCCAGCCCCGCCGTTGTTCCTGCTGTTCGACGATGCGCAGAAGGCGCGACTGTTCGCCAACATCGCCGCCGCGATGAGCGGCGTTCCCGATGCCATCGCTGAACGGCGGATCGAGGTTTTTCAGCAGGTCCATCCCGATTTCGGCGCTGGGGTATGCGCCGTGCTAGACGCGCTGGACCCGCAGTTTTGATCGCGCCGGGTCGATGCGAAAACCCGTCTGAAGGTCTATAAGCATAAGGGGAGACCAGGCGCGGAAGGAATCACGGTAATGACCAACGGCATACACCACGTCACCGGCATCACCTCAAATGTGCAGGCCAACGTCGACTTCTATGTCGGCTTTCTCGGGCTGAGGCTTGTGAAGCGCACCGGAGGCTACGCGGACGCCGAGCAGTTGCATCTTGTCTATGGAGACGGCCTCGGCAGTCCCGGCTCGTTACTGACGTTCCTTGTCTGGGAGGCGGCGGGCCGCGGCCGTACGGGCATCGGCCAGGTATCGGAAGTGGCGTTGGCGGTGCCGCCAGCTTCGCTCGGTGATTGGATCACCAAGGCCCTCGCCGCCAACATTCCGCTCGACGGTCCATCTCGTGAGTTCGGGGAGCCGGTCCTCCGGCTGAAGGATCCGGACGGGCTGATCGTAAAGCTGGTCGGAGTGGACATGGCAACGCCGGCCCCACTTTCGAACGCACCCACCCGACTGCGGGGCGTCACGCTCCTGACGGACAAGGCGATTGAGACCGCAAGCTTTCTGACACTTTTCGGGTACACGGAAGACCGGCGCTCAGGCGTGACGCAGCGCATGGGTTCCGATACCGACATCGTCGATATCAGGGAGGTGTCTGGTTTCGTGCCTTCCGTATCCGGCGGCGGGGTGCCCGACCATGTCGCCTTTCGGGCGCGCGATATCGATGAGCTCCGCTCCATGCGGCTTTCGCTGAAGAGCCACGGGCCAACCGAGGTTCATGATCGGAAGTACTTCGTGTCCCTCTATGTTCGCGATCCCGCCGGCATACTCATGGAATACGCGACTGATGGGCCGGGCATGACCATTGACGAAGCGCCTGCCGAGCTTGGCCAGACACTGTTTCTGCCGCCGCATGATGCCGATCGCGCAGAGGATCTGAGGGCAATGCTTCCGCAATTCGCCCTTCCCGGCGAAGAGAGATTTCCGGCCCGCGACCTTCCTTTCATTCATCGTTTCAACCGGCCGCAGAATCCGGACGGCACGACCTTGGTGCTGCTGCATGGCACCGGCGGCAACGAAGCCGATCTAATGCCGATCGCACGTCGGATAGCTCCGCATTCGGCGCTGCTCGGTGTGCGTGGCCGAGCGACCGAGGAAGGAACCAATCGCTGGTTTCGCCGTCTCGATTCAACGACGTTCGATCAGCAGGATATCCGTGGCGAAGCAGAAGCCTTCGCGGCGTTTGTCGAAGGCGCCGTAGCCGGCTATGGCCTCGACCCCGACAAACTAGTCTTCCTCGGCTATTCCAACGGCGCCAACATGCTGGCGGCGGTCCTCCAACTTCATCCCGGCGTCGTGCGCTGCGCGATTCTGCTTCGTGGCATCCAGCCCCTGGAGAAACCACCGGCCGTGGATCTCTCGGACACGAGCGTACTGGTGCTAACCGGACATGATGATGCGTTTGCTCGCAATGCGCCAGCGCTGGCGGATGCTCTTATGGCTCATGGAGCGCGCGTCGACAGTCTGGAGCTCACAGCCAATCATGAACTGGTTGCTGCAGACGTCACTGAATCAACTGAGTGGATTCGGCGAAAACTCTCGGTGCATCGGTAATCCCATCTTCAAGAGCGGTCCTATTGGGCCGAATTGAACTGACCTGCCCCCAGGGTTTTCCGCGACCGCAGACAGGCTTGGCGATCACCTCGACCGACGGCCGCTGACGATCAGTTCCTGCGCATCAGGATCATCTTCTCCTGCGTCATGTCGCGCATCGTGTAGGGGATGCCGCCGGTGCCGTAGCCAGATTCCCTGCGGCCGGCGAAGGGCATCCAGTCGGTGCGGAAGGCGGTGGGATCGTTGATCATCACGGCCGAGGCATCGAGGCGGTCGGCGGCGCGCAGCGCGACATCTATGTCCTGCGCGAAGATGCTGGCCTGGAAGGCCGTCGGCAGCGCGTTGGCCTGGGCGATCGCCTCGTCCAGATCGCGGTAGCGGTAGACCGCGATCACGGGGCCGAACACCTCCAGCGTCGATAGTTTCGCATCGCCAGTGGGGTCGAGCAGAACCGCCGGCTGCAAGGTCGTCTCGGAGAGGCGCCTGCCGCCCGTCGCCAATATGGCCCCTCCGGCAACAGCCTCATCGATCCACTGCGCGACCCTGTCTGCCTCGCGCGGCAGGATCAGCGGCCCGACTTCGGTATCCTTCAGGGTGGGGTCGGCGGTGCGCAGTCTTTCCACGCGGGTGACGAGCCTCTGCGTGAAATCCTTGGCGATGTCGGCATGGACGAAGATGCGCTGCGTCGATACGCAGACCTGCCCGGCATGATAGTAGCCGCCCTTTACGATGGGCTCGATGACCTTGCCGAGATCGGCGCTGCGGTCGACGATGGCCGGCGCGGCGCCGCCATGCTCCAGCGCCGAGCGCGTACCGGGGGCGAGCTTGGCATGCAGCAACCAGCCGACCTTGGCCGAGCCGATGAAGCTGAGGAAGGCAACGCGGCCGTCGGTCGCCAGCTTTTCGGCCAGAGCGTTGTCGTCCGTGACGAAGGTCTGGCACCACGGCTCGGGCAGACCCGCCTCGCGGACCAGCGCCACGAATTCAAGACATGACAGCGGTGTCGTGGCTGCCGGCTTGACGATGACCGGGCAGCCCACCGCGATGGCCGGCGCGACCTGATGGACGATCAGGTTCAAAGGATGGTTGAAGGCGGAGATCGCCGCGACGACGCCGATGGGTTCCTTCGTGGTGAACGCCCAGCGGTTCTCTGCTGCGGTCGACAGTCCCATCGGGATCTCACGGCCGGCAAAATTGCGCAGTTCGTCGGCAGCGTTGTGGACCCCATCTATGGCGCGATTGGTCTCGACGATGGCATCGGGCAGCGGCTTGCCGCCCTCGCGCGCGATCTGCATCGCGAGATGATCGCGCCTGCCATCCATCAGTGTGGCCAGCCTGCGCAGGATGGCGATGCGCTGGTGAGGCTTGAGCCAGCCGTCGCGATCCCTGAAGGCGCGCTCGGCGGCTTGCAGCTTGCGCTCCAGCGCGGCGGCATTGTCGGTCTCGATCTCCGCGATCGGCGCGCGGTCAAACGCCTGAACGACCTTCAGCATTGTCGGTCTCCCTGAACTTCCGTTACTTGCACTCCACGTCCGGTGTGCGGTTGCGCAGCTCGTCGACCAGCACGCGCGTGTTCTCGGAATAGTCGATCGGCACATCGACCAGATGGACACCGCCGCCGGCGAACGCGGCCTCGAGCGTCGGCACGAGATCCTCGACCGCGCTCACCCGGGAACCCGTCGCGCCATACGCCTCGGCATAGCGCACGAAGTCGGGATTACCGAAGCTCATGCCGAAATCCGGAAAGCCGTCGACGGCCTGTTTCCAGCGGATCATGCCATACGCGCTGTCGTTCAGGATGACCACGACGAGGTTCAGCCCGAGCCGCACGGCGGTCTCCATCTCCTGCGAGTTCATCATGAAGCCGCCATCGCCGCAGACCGCCATGACGCGTCGGTCCGGATGAAGCATCGCCGCCATCATCGCCGAGGGAAGCCCCGCCCCCATTGTGGCGAGCGCGTTGTCGAGCAGCAGCGTGTTGGCGACATGGGTGCGGTAGTTGCGCGCGAACCAGATCTTGTACATGCCGTTGTCGAGGCAGACGATGCCGTCTTCCGGCATAACATTGCGGACATCGTGGACGAGGCGCTGGGGCGTGACCGGGAAACGATCCTCCTCGGCGCGGTCGTTGATGCGGGCGAGAATACGCTGGCGCAGATCGAGCATTCCCTCATCGGGCGTCAGCTTTCCTTCGAGCCGTCCGGCAAGCGCTTCGACGGCGGCACCAATGTCGCCGATCACCTCGATATCCGGGTGGTAGACCTGCTCGACAGTGGCGGACTGGTAGCTGACATGGATGACCTTCGGCCCACCGGCGCTCTTCATGAGGAAGGGCGGCTTCTCGACCGTGTCGTGGCCGATAGCGATGATCAGGTCGGCGCGTTCCACCGCTTCGTGGACGTAGTCACCCTCCGACAGTGCCGCAGTGCCCATGTAGAGGTTCGAGCCGCCGGTGACCGCGCCCTTGCCCATCTGGGTATTGAAGAACGGCAGCCTCGTGCGCCTCACGAAGCTCGAAAGAGCCTTGACCAGCGCAGGCCGGTTGCCTGCCGCACCGACCATCACGAGCGGCCGCTTGGCGGCGAGGATCATCTCCGCCCCCCTGTCGAGCGCAGTGGCATGGGGAACGGGGCGCTCCAGCGAGTGGCGCGGAATGACGGAGGCATTCTCGACTTCCTCGGCCGCGACGTCCTCCGGCAACTCCAAATGCACCGGCCCCGGCCGCTCCTCCATCGCGACGCGAAACGCGTCCCGGACCGTCGCCGGGATGGCGCCGGCGCTGACGATCTGGCGCGTCATCTTGGTCAGCGGTTTCATCGAGGCGACGATGTCGACGATCTGGAAGCGGGCCTGTTTGGCGCTCATCACCGGCTTCTGGCCGGTAATGAGGATCATCGGCATGGCGCCGAGGTGCGCGTAGGCCGCGCCGGTCGAGAAGTTCAGCGCGCCCGGTCCGAGCGTGGCGAGGCAGACGCCGGGCTTGCCCGTTAGCCGCCCATGCGTGGCGGCCATGAAGGCCGCGGCCTGTTCGTGACGCGTCAGGACCAGTTCGATGCTGGAGGTCCGCAACGACTCCAGCAGGTCGAGGTTCTCCTCACCCGGCACACCGAAGACGCGGTCCACGCCCTCGTTCTCCAGCGCGGCGACAAAAAGGTCCGATCCTTTGAGCATGGTTTAGAGCCTTGTGTTAATGATTTCGACGGAACGCGCGACGATCATACATGGGTAAGTGCAATTGCTACCATCATCTGCGATTCGCGCAACCGGCGACCGATCCGTTCTAGCCAACCACGATGTCGGAATATTCGGGATGGCGGGCATGATAGTCGCCCATGAACGAGCAGCGTAGGACGACCTTGCCACCGCTCGCGCGGATCGCGTCGAATACGCTCCGGGGCGCGTTGCGAACCGATCCCCTATCCCGTGAACCGGTACGGCACCTGCGTGTAGATGAGGATGAACCTGCCGTCCTCGATGCGGTAATACGCGGCTGCGATGTCGCCATCACCGCCATCTATCGGGAGCTCGAAACGCCGTTCGTTGGGACTGTCGATGAGTTCGCTCATTCGTTTCCTGCTTCGGGGGACCATCGCGGTCGTCAAGCGAGATCCGCGCCTTGAGGAATGGACGCCATCCGCGCCGTCTCGCGGGCCGACCGGACAATCGGCGCGACTTCCGTGCCAAGAAGCTCGATCGAACGCTTCATCGCGGCGGTTTCGAGTGAGGCGGTGCTCATCTGGAAGGTAATGCGCGAGATGCCGCCGAGCGTCTCGCTTGCCCCGAGCATCTTGGCCGCGACCGTCGCCGGCTCGCCGATCAGGAAAGCGCCTCCGGGGCTGGCCATCGCTTCGAACTGCTGGCGCGTCGGCGTCGACCACCCGCGCTCGCCTCCGATGGTGCCGGTCAGATGCGCCCAACCGGGAAAGAAGTTATCCTTCGCCTCGGTGTCCGTATCGCCGACGAAACCCATCGCGTGCACGCCCACCACAAGCTTCTCGGGACCGTGACCGGCGCGCCTGCCGGCTTCGCGATAGAGATCGACGAGCGGGCGGAAACGCTCGAACGTGCCGCCGATGATTGCGATCATCAGCGGAAGGCCAAGTTCGCCGGCGCGCTCGAAGGATCGTGGGGTGCCGCCGACGCCCACCCACAGCGGCAGCCGCGGCTGGTGAGGACGCGGGAAGACGCCCTCTCCGTGGAGTGCCGGACGAAAACGCCCAGACCAGGTGACGTTGGTCTCCTCGCCGAGTTTCAGGAACAGGTCGAGCTTTTCGGCGAAAAGGTCGTCATAGGCCCGGGTGTCGAGGCCGAATAGCGGAAATGCCTCAACGAACGAGCCTCTGCCGACGACGATCTCGGCGCGTCCCCTGGAAATCAGGTCGAGCGTCGCGAATTCCTGAAAAACTCGGACGGGATCGGCAGCGCTTAGCACCGTTACCGCGCTCGTCAACCGGATATTGCTTGTACGGGCCGCTGCGGCGGCAAGAATGACCGCTGGCGCGGAGTCGAGAAATTCGGCGCGATGGTGCTCGCCGATGCCAAAGACGTCGAGCCCGACACGGTCAGCGGTTTCAACCTCATCAAGGAGGTCGGCCATGCGATCGGTCGCCGAGGGAAGTCGTCCGGTCGCCGGGTCGGGGAGGATGGCCGCGAAACTGTCGATGCCTATTTCCATGATGGGTTCTCGCAAATCACTGTCGATCGTGAGGGTGGGTGTCGCGCGTGCTACGCCGGTCCATCGCTGACTCCCTTGTGGCAGCTTCGGATAGAACTGTGGATGACGAGGCCGGAGCCATTCCGGGCATGCCTCGGGCTCGCCTCGTCATCCGAACTGAGATCAGCCCGAAGTGCTCGGCACCGGCGTGTTGAGCAGTTGCTGCTCCCAGAGATAGGCGATGGCGCTGCCGCCGATGTGGTACTTGAGGGCGTCGTTCAATTCGGTCGCGGTCTCGGCCCGAGCCCAATCGCGTTGCCATTCGGAAGCCAGGGCCAGCCAAGTCATCATGTTGATGCCGGCTGCGATCATGCGCTGAATCGCGACCTCGTGGGCCTCGAGCGACGTGCCGCCCGACGCATCGGTGATCACGGTTACGTCCCAACCTTCGCCCGCCGCCTGGATCGCGGGCATAGCCACGCAGATCTCGGTCCACAGGCCGGCGATAATCAACTGCGTGCGGCCCGTCGCTTTGACCGCATCGACGACCTTCGGATCCTCCCAGGTATTGATGAACGTCCGGTCGATGACCTCCTGGTCGGGGAACACCTCGGTGACGTGCGGGAAGATGACGCCGCCGCGGGCGGCAATTACGCTGGTCAGAATCGTGGGAACGCCGAACACCTTGGCCACCTTGGCGAGCGCGGTCGTGTTGTTGACCACCGCTTGCGGATCGTGGCTGTTTAGGTTCGCCAGCTGGTAGGGCTGATGGTCTATCAGGACGAGTACGGAGTCCTCGGGGCGAAGAAGCGAGGCAAGGCCGTTGCGAAAAGTCATCTAGATCTCCTAAATCTTGAGGGAAGCGCTCATTGGCTGCTGGAAACTAGCGAACGCTCTTGAGCGCTGCGGTGCAGAAACTGCCGAGCCGGTGCCGTTCTTGCTCCCAATCAGGCTCGTCGCTGCGCGAAGACTTGAGTTCGTTCGGTTTCTTGGAAAGGGTAGGACGGCATTCGCTGATCTGCTGGCGGAAACGAGTGAGTGCCGGGCTGCCCGGCGAGTGCGGAAACTGACATCTCCATCGGTGATGCGGTAGGCCTGATCCTGCCAAACGCCGAATGGACACTGAAGACTCTTGGACGTTCGTGGAAGTTTCCGATGCCGGGGGCGTTTCGGCCGCCGGCTACGACGATCGCTCGGCAGGATCAGGCAATCCAAAGACAAAGGGATGATGCACATGAGTTGGAACCCAGCACTTGAACCGGGCTGCCCGGACGAGGTCGGCATCGATGCGATCGAAACCCTGATCGTTCCGCGTTCGCGAGACCTTGGCGATTTCCAGGTCCGGCGTGCCCTTCCGGCACCGAAGCGGCAGATGGTCGGGCCTTTCATTTTCTTCGACCAGGCCGGGCCGGCCGAGTTGCTGACCGGACAGGGCGTCGATGTCCGTCCGCATCCGCATATCGGCCTCGGCACGGTGACCTACCTGTTCAAGGGCGACTTCCATCACCGCGACAGCACCGGCGCTGATCAGATCATCAGGCCCGGCGCGCTGAACTGGATGGTCGCCGGGCGGGGCGTCACGCATTCGGAGCGCACGTCGGCGACGGCACGCAGCGGGCCGAACAGCCTGTTCGGCATCCAGACTTGGCTGGCCCTGCCGGACAGCGATGAGGACGTGGCCCCCAGCTTCGAGCATCATGGCAAGGAGACGTTGCCAGTCATCGAGGATCGAGGCGTCTCGGTTCGGCTCATCCTCGGGAACGCCTATGGCAAGACCGCGCCAGCGACGATGCTTTCCGAGACGTTCTACGCCGATGTGAAGCTCGAGCCGGGAAGCCGGCTGCCCATGCCGGACAACCACGAGGACCGCGGCATCTACATCGTCGAAGGATCGATCTCGGTCGCCGCACAGGAATTCGAGGCCGGGCAAATGATGGTGTTTCGGCCGGGCGACCACATCACGGTAGCCGGTGGGGACCGGGGCGCACGGCTGATGATCCTCGGTGGCGCAACCTTCAACGGACCGCGCTACATCTGGTGGAACTTCGTCGCCTCGTCGCAGGAACGCATCGAACTCGCCAAGGCGGAATGGCGCGCCGCGAACTGGGGCAATGGACGGTTCGATCTGCCCGTCGACGACCGCAACGAGCACATTCCCCTTCCGGAATGACCGAATCCAGCCTGGAGGAACCGAAATGACCAAATGGCCCGACCTCGATTACCTCAGCTGGCGCGAGACGTGTTCGGCTCTGCATCTCTATCTCCAGGTCGCCGGCAAATACCGGCTGGCGCACACACCGTGGCTGAACCATTCGTGGAACGCGACCTTCTACGTCACGCCGATCGGTCTGGTGTCCTCGCCGATTCCGGACGGACCGGGCATCGAGATCCTGTTCGATCTGCGCGAGCACAAGGTCGTGGGCACCTGCGGCAACGGCCGCAGGGAATCGTTCGATCTCGGGCCGATGACGGTTGCCGAATTCCACGCGAGATTCGTGCAACTGATTTCGGATCTGGGCGGCACGCCGACGTTCAATAAGCAGCCGAACGAGGTGCCGAACCCGGTACCCTTCGCCGAGGACGATCGCGACCGGCCCTATGACCGCGAAGCCGTTCAGCGCTTCCATCAGGCCCTGATCGCGATCGACAAGGTCTTCAACCGGTTCCGCACGTCGTTTCTGGGCAAGTCCAGTCCCGTTCACCTGTTCTGGGGCAGCTTCGACCTGGCCCTCACCCGCTTTTCGGGACGGCGCGCGCCGCTCCACCCCGGCGGCATCCCGTCCTTGCCGGACGACGTGGCGCAGGAGGCCTATGACCGTGAGGTGTCCTCGGCGGGCTTCTGGCCGGGCGGCAACGGCATCGACTATCCCGCCTTCTACGCCTACGCCTATCCGGCGCCGGCCGGCTACCGCGCCGCGTCCGTGCAACCCGATGCCGCGTTCTGGCATGAGGGCCTGTCGGAATTCATCTTCCCCTACGATGCCGTGCAATCAGCCGCCGATCCCGACGAAGCGCTGATGGCTTTCCTCGTCTCTACCTACGAGGCGGCGGCTGATCTGGGCCGGTGGGACCGTGATCTTCTGGAATGCGCGCACGGCAAGCCCCGACAGGTGCGCACGCCTGATGCTGCGCTGATAACAAGCACACCTTCGGTGGGCGACGAGAAGGTCGAGCGGGAAGATGGTCCGTCGAAGGGACGCTATCGACTAGTCGTCGATGGCGTCGAGGCAGAAATGACCTACAGCCGCGCCAGCGACGGCCTGATCATCATCGACCACACGGAAGTGCCCGCGGCCCTGCGCGGCCGCAAGGTGGGCGAGCGACTGGTGCGCGAGGCGATCGAGGATGCGCGGCGCGACGGGGTCGAGATCATTCCGCTGTGCCCGTTCGCGAAGGCGCAGATCGGTCGCCATTCGGAATGGCAGGACGTGCTGCGTCGGTGATGGGAGGATGGTGGCGCATCTGCGCCGCTCTGCACACCTTCCTTTCCAGCCATCTCCGGAGCGAGAGCAACAAATAGGAACATTCCAACGGCAGGAGCGATGAAATGAACGATGTAAAGTATCGGATTGTCGAACACGATGGCGGCTGGGCCTATCGGGTAGATGGAACCTATTCCGAAACATTTCCCAGCCATGATGCGGCCTTCGGCGCGGCGCGGCGGGCGGCCTGCAAGCAGTTGCGGCCGGGCGAAACCACGGGCATCGTCTGGGAGGACGCGACTGGCCACTGGCACGCGGAACTCTCGCGCGCCGGCGACAGGCCTCAAGCAGAGGTCATCGGCTGATGCAGCGCTGCGGTCATACCCACACCATCCGGACCGTGAGGCCGGATGCGCTGGACTGCGAGGACTGCCTGAGGTCAGCAGTTGGTGGGTGCATCTGCGGCCATGTCGGCTGCTGCAAACGGTTCCCCGAACCGGCACGCCCGAGCCCACTGCGAGGCCACGGGTCACCCGGTCATCGAGAGCTACGATCCCCGGAAGGGTGGGGAACGGTCAGACCGCTTTTGGATGGTGCTCGCGCGCGCCCTCGTAGCAATCCCGGCTATTTCGGCGTGGCCGCGCCGTAGCGCAGGCCGTAAACACATTCGGCACCATGGCGATGACGCAAGCCGTGCTGCCCGGCTTCCGCGCGCAAGAATCGGGCGTGATCGTCAACGTGTCGTCTGCCGTAACGCTCAAGCCCTTGCCGATGCTGTCGGCATATACGGCCAGCAAGGCGGCCGTGGAGGCGTTCAGCGAAGACCTCGCGCTGGAGGTGGAACCGTTTGGAATTCGCGTGCGGCTGGTCATCCCCGGTCGAGCGCCGGAGACGTCCTTCAGCGCGGCCGCCCGCGCCCGCTCGCAGAACGGCATACCCGAAGCCTATTCCGACTGGGCCAAGCAGGTATTCTCCTCAGCGCCGCCGCAGTCCGTCGAAGTCACCACCGCGAGCGACGTGGCGGAGGCGGTCTGGCAGGCGGTGACAGATGCATCTTCTCCGTTCCGCATCCCGGCTGGCGCGGACGCGGTGACGCTTGCCGAGAAGGCCGCATAACGGCGGGCCTTGCCCCTTCAATGGCCGGATCGTTCGACGCGATCCGGCCTTCACCAGCGGCAAGATCAAACGAGACGGTGACTTCCAAAGCTCCGCAAACGTAATCTTGGGTAGGTATGTGCGCTTGGGTGGCAGGAATGGGCGGCAATACGACCGCTTTTGGGAAGGCGGGATGTCGTAACTGCCTTCTCTAGGGCAGTGGTTATAGGGGAAAATACCACTGTCTTTTCGTTTTCTAGCGCTGCGTGGGAAGCTCGACAGTCTGGCCCACAACATCGATCGCCACCTTGCCTCGAAGCCCACGGGAGCTTCCGGCTTCGAGCAATTCATGAGCTTCGCCGACGCGAGCCAAAGGCAGCACGGCACCGATCACCGGCTTGATCAGGCCACGTTCGACAAGGTTTGTCAGCGCGTCGAGCTTGCCGCGGTTCTGCCGGGTGAACACGAAATGGTAGGCGGCATTCTTGCCCCACGCCTCGATCAGGTTTTGCGGCTGTGCGATGTCGACGATGCTGACCACCCGTCCGGCATCCGCAAGCGTGAGCGGGCTTTTCGTCAGGGTGTCGCCGCCGATGGTATCGAACACGACGTTCACCCCTTGCCCATGCGTCAAGTCCGCCACGGCTGAGACATAGTCATCGGAGGTGTAGTCGATGACCTCGTCCGCTCCAAGCGAACGTACGAATTCACGGTTGCTGGAGCGCGCCGTCGTGATGACCCGCGCACCCATCGCCTTGGCAAGCTGGATCGCCACCGTGCCCACACCGCCGGCGCCACCGTGGATCAAGATCGTTTCATGGACGGCAAGCTGGGCGCGGGTCACCAAGGCTTCCCAGATCGTACCGCCAACCAGCGTCAGGCTGGCAGCCTCCAGATGGCTGATATTGTGCGGCTTGCGAGCGATCAGATCGACATCGACAACGTGCTGCTCCGCATATGAGCCGGGGCCGCCGAAGATTTTGGGCGTGTAGTAAACCTCGTCGCCTGTCTCGAACTCGCTCACGTCCGCCCCTTTCTCTTCCACGACGCCGGAAACGTCGTGTCCGATGATGGCGGGGAGCGGCACGTAATCGACATAGTCGCCGCGGCGGATCTGATAGTCCAGGGGATTGATGGCAGTGGCGTGAACGCGCACCCGGACCTGTCGCGGTCCGACAGCCGGTACGGAAACATCGCGCAGCTCGAACGCGTCGTAGCCACCGAACTTTTCGAGGACAATTGCCTTCATGGTATCGGTCATGGTCTTGCCTTTTCGAGGATTAGTTGCAGATACCGCCTATATTGGGAGTACCTATAGAATATGTAATACGCACAAAATCGCCCTTAAGTGCAACAAAGGATACTGTAAGGGTCAAGCGGCGCCATTCCGGTCTCGATTTCAATCCCGGTTGCGCATCTGGCGGCAGCGATCAGCCGATAGAAAGGCGTTACAGTCCCGCTACTATGAAACCTCGATACCGCGCCCCTTTGAAACGGTGCTGTGCGGTCGCCTGATATTCGGGGCTGCGATACCAGGTCCGCGCAGCATCCATATCCGGAAAATCAAGGATGACCGCGCCTTCGATCTCGTCACCCTCCAACGTCTCGATTGCGCCGTAATCCGCGAGGAGCTTCATTTCGTGACCTTCGAAGCTCGCGTCGACCTTGGTGGAATATTCCTCGAGCTCGACGGGATCGACCGTCTCGTCTCGCATGAAAACGACATAAGCTGACATGGCAACTCATCCTTCTATTCAAGATGTCAGGGCGGGTCGTGCGTTCGCCGGTTCAGAAGCCTTCGAGGACGATCTTGCCCCGCGCCTTTCCGCTCTCGAGCAGCGCATGAACGTGCTTGAGATTGGCGGCATTGATCGGCGACAGGCGTTCGGTCAGCGTGGTGCGCAGTTTGCCCGCATCGACGAGAGCACTCGCCTCGTTCAGGATACGGCCCTGTTCGGCCATGTCGGGCGTACCGTAGATCGGCCGCGTGAACATCAGCTCATGGTGGATTGAAACCGCCTTGCGCTTGAACGCCATGATGTCGAAGCCCGCCGGATCGTCGATCAGGCAGAAGCGGCCCTGCGGCGCGATCAGTTCGACGATTTCACCCACATGGTCGCCCGTATGGGTCGTCGAGAATACGAAAGCAGGCGCACCAATGCCGAGCGCCTCTACTTGGGCCGCCAGCGGCTTCGAGTGATCGAGGACGTGATGTGCGCCGAGCGTCTTTACCCAATCCTGCGTCTCGAGACGCGAGGCAGTCGCGATGACAGTCAGGTCGGTGCGCTGGCGGGCGATCTGCACCGCAACCGAGCCGACGCCACCGGCGCCGCCGATGATCAGGATGGCGGTGGCCGCGCCCGGAACCGGTTTGTTCACGTCCAGTCGGTCGAAAAAGGCTTCCCATGCGGTCAGCGTCGTCAACGGCAGCGCGGCGGCTTCAGCCCAATCCAGCGAGGCAGGCTTCTTCCCGACGATCCGTTCATCGACCAGATGCAGCTCTGCATTGGTGCCTGGGCGGGTGATCGAGCCGGCATAGAATATCTCGTCGCCCGGCTGCAACAGCGTCACGTCCGGCCCGACGGCGCGCACGATGCCGGCGGCATCCCAGCCCAGCACCTTCCACTCGCTGTCCTGTGGCGCCGTGCTACGACGAACCTTGTAATCGACCGGGTTAACGGAAATCGCCTTCACCTCGACGAGAAGATCGCGGCCGGTGGGCGATGGCTCGGGAAGACTGATGTCGACTAGCGACTCCTCGCCTTCGATCGGTCCGGGAACTTTGTATCCAACAGCTTTCATGTCAGCATCTCCAATCTTGTAAAGATCGATTTAAGTCGTATATCCAAATTTATCGATACGCAAAAAATTTGCTCTAGGTGCACAAGAGGATACTGCCATGGTCAAGCGACGCCACACCAGTTTGGATAGCAATCCCGGTTGCGCGGTAGAGGCGGCAATCAGTCTGATCGACGGAAAATGGAAATGCGTTGCGCTTTGGTATCTTCAGGAACGAGGTACGGTTCGCTTCAACGAGTTGATGCGCCTGATGTCCGGCGTGACGCAGAGAACGTTGACCAATCAGCTGCGCGAATTGGAAGCCGACGGGCTGATCAACCGCGTTGTCTACGCTCAGGTGCCGCCCAAGGTCGAATATAGCTTGTCTGATCGGGGCCGGACATTCATTCCGATCCTTCTATCCCTTTCGGCCTGGGGGGAAGCCAATATGGACCTGTTCCAGCAATCTGAGACGGCGGCTTCGTAACTCTTTGCCGAGCTGCAAGTCCATGTGGTGACACCGCCCGTTCCCATTCGACCAGATCGGTGACCGGTTGCGAGGCTGCATAGGCCCGCTTGTCGGCTACCGGATCGGTACCCTTCGCAACCGCCCGGCGCAGTTCGGCCGCCTGTCCGCGGGCATCGGCCAACGGCACATCCGGGTAACGCCCGATCTTCGGTAGCTCGTGGAACCGTTCCAGAGAAGAATCGCTGCCGGCTGGCACCGATATCTGCGATCAAAGGGCATCGTCAGAAGGGCGTTCTCATCCGAATCTAACCGGGCGCTTGCCAAAATCTCATCCGGGACTCCCCAGAATCTAACCAGGCTCCCACGAGGCCTTAGCCGGCTATCGGCATCCTGGTGTCATGAAACTGTAATTTTGAGCCCAAGTCGCCGTTGCTCCCCTCGGCGCCAGCTCTTTACAGAAGCGGCTTATGACAGTTTTATGTCAGAGCGGAGGGGATTGAGAAAAGAAGGTATAATGAGCCGCGAGAATCAGGTGTTTATCTGTGTGGTGGTCGCCTGTGTGATCCTGCTTTTCACCATCGGCCTTTCCAGGCCGGATTTGTTGGTTGAAGACGGCATCGGGGAGAGCCTGGGCGCTGCGGGGTTTGCGGCGGCCTCGCTGCTCGCGTTGCGTGCGGCTTTTAAGAGTGCCTTTGTGACCTCAACTGAGAGGAGCATCCTCGTCGGCACGAGCGGGCTGTCCTTGATACTCTTTCTCAGCGAGATCAGTTTCGGTGCGCGTATTTTTGGTCTTCAAATGCCGCAGATGAGCGGCGGCGGAGAATTTGACGGCGGCCATGACATCATCATTCTCCTCGTTCGCCTGCTAAACGACGCAGGACGTACCGAGCTGCTCGTGATAGCGACAGGGATGGCGCTCCTCGTGGCCGCCGCGGGCGTACTTTTGGCCCTGTTTCGACAAAAGGCTCAGGCGAGCGTCAGGTATATTCTTTCGAGGGCATTCGAATTCCGTCTGGCTGTGGCCGTGTGCATGCTCGCAAGCGCCGTAACCCTCGATCTCATAACGTCGTATAAAGCAGCGATCCTGGAAGAAGTCTTGGAATTCTCCGCGAGCGGCGTGTTGATCCTGGCCGTGTCTGCGCTGCTTCGGAAAAAGTCACAAGCCCGCAACGCCCCTCCGGCCGGTATCTACAAACAGACGCGTCAATGGAACGCGTATGTTGACCGATGAACATGTCTCCAAGCTAAAATTGGCTTTGGCGAATACCGGAGGCAAAGCCCAGGCGAACTATGCCTCCGGGAACTCTGGCCAATGTTAATGGCACCTAGAGAGCTCCGGGGCCCCCTACCATGTGACCTTCAGCCCGAGATTGCCGTTGAGCTTATAGCTGTCGGCGAAGTTCTCCAGGCTGGTGTCGACCGAAACCTCGCCATAGAGCGCGTATCTGCCATCAGCCCAGCTATAGGTGCCGCCGGTGCCGATACCGGCCCAGGTCCGCTCGTTCTCGCTGGCAAAGCTCACCTCCGACACCTCGATCCGGCTGCCCTCGCGGAACTCATGGGTGAGATTGGCGATGGCATAGACATTGCTCTGCACCAGCATGCCGTCGTCACCGCGCCATGCCCGGCCGTAATCGGCCGCAATGCCCAGCCGGCCCTTCAGGCTGTCGCTCCTGTCGTGCGACACGTCCGCCCCGAACGGATCGGTGAAGCCGTCGAACTCCACCTGCGACCAGGTGATCTGCGCCTGCGGCGTCAGCGTCCAGCTTGGATCGATGGCAATGCGCTTGCCCGCTTCCAGGCTCAAGGCATAGCCGAAGCCGTCATTGCCGTCGGTGAGCGTCTGTTGCGCCGTCTGCGAATTGAGATCGCTGCGATACCAGGTGGTTCGCGCCTGAGCGTCGAAATATCCCCCCTCCTCGCCATAGAAGGTCAGCGTGCCGCCGAAACCATAGCCGTCGGTCTTGATGCTGCCATCGCCGTGCACCGCGCTGACATCCGCCTTGGCATGGCCGTAATGCACGGTCAGGCCTCCGATCAAGCGTCCGGCTTCCGTCTCGTAAAGCAGGCCGTCGAGACCGGCCCGCAGCTTGACCATGTCGATGTCGTAGCTTGTGGCGCTGGTGGAATATTTCGGCTCGAAGCGGCCATGCGCTCCTTCGATCCGCCCCCAGACGGCGGACGCCGCATCGACATCGGGCGAAGGAGCGGCTTCAATCTCCCCCGGTCCGTCGCCTTCCTCGATGACCGGATTGGCCGCGCCGCGCCAGTAGCGGTTGCCCACGCGCTCACGCAGCGTGCCCATTGCATTCAACTGCTGCAGCACCTCGGCATAAGCCTCGTAGATCGGAACGCCCGGCTGGTAGTGCGGGATCACAGGCCCCGGCCCCGGCTGCAGCGGATCGCCAGGATTGGGAGGGGTCCCAGGACCTGGTCCAGGTTGCAAGGGGCTGCCTTGAAGGTTCGTGCGCAGATACCAGTCGCCGTCAGTGGGCGTCGAAATCCCGTTCTTGTAGAGCCGGTAGGCATAGGCGCCACCGACCACTGCCGGCTGGCCCTGGAAGGTGTAATCGGCCAAGAGCGTGAAGGTAGCGCCGGAAGCGCCGTCAACATCAATGATCTTGATGCCCTCATTGGTCAAAGCGCCGTTGCCACCCATATTCTTGACGGCAATCGCGCTAGTGCCCGAAGTCGTGCCGGTGACATGCATGCGGTGGGTTTTCGAATCGTCGTAGCCAAGTACGCTGTTGACGATGATCGTACCGCCCTGGCCGACATAATCGCCATTTACTGTCAGCGTCGTTCCGGGCGTGTCGCCGCCGAGGTTCACCGTGCCGGCATTGGTGAGCGATGTCAGCGTCTGGTCAAAACCCTTCAGGTCGAGCGTACCGCCTGTCTCAACGGTGAAATCGGACGTTGTACTGAAGACATTCGCCGCGCCTGCCGCAAGTGTTCCGGCCTTTACCGTCGTGTTCCCCAGATAGCTGCCGGCGCCCGTCAGGAGAAGTGTGGCTGAGCCGGTTTTGGTCAATCCTGCATGACCGTCGAGCGGGCCGCTGAGTGTCAGGTCGGCATCGGTCTGAAAGGTGCCGCCGCCATCGTCAAACGTTATCGGACGCGGGGTACTGAACGCGGCGGTATTCCGGAGTGTGCCGCCACCGAAGATGAGTTCGCCGGAGGCCGCGCCAAGATTATTATCGGCCGAGACCGAAACAACGCCTTCCTCGAAGAAGGTTCCTCCCTGGTAATCATTGCTGCCGGTCAACGTCAGGGTGGCAGCTCCGGTCTTGAAGAGGGAACCACCGCCGGTGATATTGCCGTTCCACGCCAAGTCGGCATCGGTCTGGAAATTGCCGGTGCCGTTGATTGTCACCAGGCGGTCGGAACTGAACACCGCCGTATTGCGGAGCGTACCGTCACCGAAGGCAAGTCCACCTGACAGATCGCCAAGATTGGCATCGGCGGAGACAGAGAGGGTGCCGTGCTGGATAGTGGTGCCGCCGAGATAGCTGTTGGTGCCGGCAAGCACCAGAGTGCCGCTATCGGTTTTCACGAGCCGGCCAGCTCCGGTCAGCTCCGAGGCGATCGTGGCGGTCAGCGCCGCGTTGCCGAAGCCAGTTCCGGTGCGGATGATGGTAAGGTCGGCATCAAGCGAGATGGCATCGCCTTCGATACGATAGCCATCGACTGTGAATTGCATGCCGGCGACCGATATGGCGCCGTTACTGTCGTCAACAGTTACCGTTCCTGCCGTTCCCTGGAAAATGGCAAAATTCCCGTTGCTCCACATGCGGTTGAACGCGCCGTCCATCTCGGTCCAGTTGTCGTTTGGCCGGTTCCAGATGCCGGATCCGCCATCGACTGTCCCATTGTCATGTTGCGCGGTGTTGCCGCCATCCCAATAGCTGAGGGTCACACCGGCGGTATTGATCAGATTGACCTCTTTTGCCACGGATGTTTGCACGGTGAGATCGGTTTGCAGGATACCGTCCGGCAATGTGCCCAAATCGAGCCCGTTATTGGTGAGCGCACCGTTGTAATTGAACAGCCGGTATAGGCCGGGGCTGAAGCCGCCGAGATCGTGGATATCAAGCGTGCCGTCCAGCGTAAGATCGCCCGCGACATCGAACAGACCCGTCGTCTCCGGTACACCGAGCGAGACATCGATTTTGGCAACGCTGTTGAGCACGAGATTGCCACCGAATTTCAGCTGCTGGCCCTGCACGCCGACCAAGGTACCCAGGACAGTGGTATCACCCACTACGGTGCCGGTACCGCTGAGCGTGCCTGAGGCGCTGACATTCATTGTCCCGCCGAGCGTCTCATTCACCCTTAGGATGCCCTGCTCAACTATGGTGTTCCCGGCAAAGCCGCTGCTGTCGCCGGCCAGTATCAGGGTACCGACGCCGAGTTTTTTGAGTTCGCCAGGGCCGGTCACGGCACCGGAGTCCGTGAACTCGTTATTGGCATCCGCGATATCGATGGCGCCGCCACCGCTGCCCACATTGATGGTGCGGCTTGTCGAGGTGTAGTTCCTGCCGATCACCCGCAGCGCACCCGAATCCAGCGTCAATCCACCCGAGGGATCTCCTAGATTGGTGTCCCGCGAAACCGACAGCACGCCGCCGCCATTTACCACCGTTCCGCCCTTGTAGGTGTTGGCACCGGTGAGCGTCAGCTCTCCGGAACCGGCATGAGTCACGGTGCCGTTTCCGCTGATCAGCCCGCTATAGGCGTATGGGTCGGAGCGTTTGAAGACGAGCATGGCATCGTTGTTGATGTCGCCGGCGATGCTGCCTGCCGTTGCGCCATTGCCGATTTGCAGAACGCCGCCCGAGATATTGGTTACGCCGGTATAGGTGTTGGCGCCGGTAAGAATAGTGGTGCCGGCAATCTGATTGACCGTTCCGTTCCCGGAAATGGCGGGCGCGAAGACGTAGCCGGTATCAGTGTGGTTGAAATTGATCGTGCCCGTGCCGGCTCCGAATTTCACCCCGCTGGCGGCGACCGTGCCGGCTGCCACGGCGGTTGCCGCCGGCGCAGCACCGATGTTCAATGTTCCGGTCGAACCGTGGGCGACTGCGATGTTCAAGGCGGCGGTGGTCGAAACACTGCCCCCATTCGAGACCGTAAGCGTGCCCTTCCCAGCATTGCCAACGGAGATAGCGGCGGTATTGGTCAATAAGGAATTGGGACCATCGACGCTGACCGTGCCCTTGCCCGACAGATTATCGCCAATGTTGATTACCGATGACATGGCATCGACTTTACCGCCATCCGCGATATCGAGCGTGCCGGTGCCCCAACCGCCGACATGGATGAGCACGCCTCCGAAGATCGTCCAGGCGGAATCCTTCCCCGTGACCTGCACCGTTGCGTGGCCGGCCCTGCGGGAAGTATCGCCCGTTGCAAGTTCCCCGACCTCGCTGCGGACAGTACCGCCATTCGATATGACGAGCGTGCCGTTTCCATAATATCCCACGCTCACATGGCCTTCCCCGCGCGCTGCAGGAACATCTATGTTTGAGCCCTGACCATCAACCGTCACGTAGCCCGTAGAACCTACGTCCCGCCCAATTTCGATTTGGGAACCGCTGATCGAACCGCCATTCAAGACGTTAAGCCTTCCCTGGAAGAGTCTATTAGCGGGATCAGGATTCGGGCCTCCGCCCACCCTCACCACGCCGATCGCGGGGCCAGAGCTGACGAGCTTGGACTGTTCACCGGTGCCCGAATTTTTTCCGGTAACGGTCACACTCGGCATTGCCCCTAACCCGTAGATGAAGAGCTGCATTTTATCCTGTGTGATGGATCCGCCGTCCTGGATCGCCAGCCCCCCGGAATCCAATGCTGTCCCGGATTGTCCTCCGACCGTGATGGATCCCTGGAAATTGGTGATGGCATCTTCGACTACGGGCAACACTGCTGCGCCGGCGCCCATGTTAATGATGACGTTTTCAGTGCCGACGGGAGCGTGGTTTAGAGACCAGTTGCCGGATTCGGTCCATTCGCCATCGTCGCCTTTCCAGTGGTTATCTGCGGCGATGGCCGGAGCACCCAAGCTCATATGGGCCATTGCTATCACTGAAACGGAATAGAGTAGTTTCTTAAAACGCTTTTCCAGATAATGAGCCGGCGCGAGCGGCTGACTTTTATAATTCATCCTGCCATTCCCTCTCCCATACGGATATCAGAGAAAATGCACTGATATTCCGCAACCCCCAGATAATAGACAGCATCAGAGATGCGTCTTTTCGCCTGAACTATAATCGCAACACAGAATCCATCGATACCTATGCCGACAAAGACTGAAATTTATTCTTACAGATACCAAGAATTCGAAGTTTAGCAATATTGTACAGATGCAATCCTGTGAATAGATAAAACTTAAACAAATTATTAGCGTTACCCCTGCTTTACAGCAGGCGCTCAGGCCTACATTTCTCCTGAAATCATACACTAATCTGGAACAACGGGTTGCGCCGTATTGCCGTAACCGGCAATCAGGTTGCTATGTATGGATGGATCAAGAATGTGATCAGTTCTGGGGAAACAACTGGTTGTCGGTTCAGCAAGATTGCTGAGCGCCCCGGTCCATGACCATGTGACAAAGTTAAACAGCAGGCGCATTTTGCGGGGAATAATCCGCCGAGAAAGGGGTATACGCCACTTCCCGCTGCCCGTCCGTAAGCGTCACACGCACCGCCTCACCGAAATTTCCTGATTCGGTGGAGGACGGCACGAGGCGGGGCTGCCCTTCAAGAGCCTGCTGTCCGTCCTGCGGCGCATAGTATCCGTGCCGGACGCCATCGGTTATGATCACTGAGCCGTCCGATCGTACTTCGGCTATGGTTAAATCACCGCCCGTGCGTGGCAATGAAACCTGAAAGCGTTCATCATCCTCTGACATCGGCTACCCTCCATGACATCAAGACAGGCCTGCATGGCTGCGAGGCGGTTTTCCATTCGTCTTCAACGGCATGATCAATGACTTAGTTCCAAACGCAAAAATAAGCCCCGCGACCCGTGAAGGGCGCGAGGCAAAATCAGATCAGCTAGCGGATGGTGGTTTGGCGATTTCAGGCACGGGTCTTAGTCGTCGGAGGTGACGAAATTGGTGGTGAAGCGGCGTTGGCCGGCGCGGCCAATGATACTTCTACGAAGAAGTGCTGCGGAGCGCATGATCGATGCAACGAAGGAGTTCTCCTGCACGACCGCCGCCAGGAGGCGCTGGAGGGAAACGACATAGTATCTCCACAACCCTCGGGCTCGCTCGTCCTACAGCGCGTTCTGCATAGTTTGCGCCGATACCTGGCGTCTCGTCATTTGCAAGTTCAGCAGCTCGGGCGGCGTGGGCCGCCGCGCCAAGAATGTGCCGAACCTGCGTCGAGCGGGGCAGCGGATGAAGATAGGCAGCGGCCGAGGCGCACATAGCGGCCCGCGCAGCCTCGCTTGCCGCCGCATGTTCGGACCCCTGAGCCGCCTTTAGAGCGCCCCAGGCTGCGTCGCGAAGTGCCTTCACACGTTTGCCCCCTCGCGCAAATGTCCACGCGGTATCGATCGCCTCACGCGGACGGCAATCAGAGGGAAACACTTTCGAATATCTCCAATACATCTGCTGCACCTTCAGCGGCATATGCAGTGATGACACGAAGATCCTCCATATCAAGTTTCATTTCCGCCATGCATCACCCCCCTTGATCTGAAGCCTGAAGGGTCCGTTTTTTCAATCGGCAACCGTTCCCATTGGTTCCCGGCTTCATATGCGAAATAAAGCGGGAACATTGGATGGTCTCCACGGTTTGTGGCTGTCGTCATAACCTAAAAGGAGACCACACCATGTTGCGTAGATTGATTGCAGTTTCGCTTGTTTCCGCAGCGATGGCCACGGCAGCCATGGCGCAGACTTCCGGAGGCTCGGGTTCAGGCGGAGATACCGGAGGCACGTCCGGGACTGGCACCGGGACGACCGGTGGAGCAAGCAGCGGTACTGGAACCGGCTCCGATAACAACAACACCACCGCGCCCGCCGGCGCTGGAAACGGAACGTCGGGCGGCAACTCTGGCGATATGAGCGGAAGCGGCAATACTCAGCAAACCCCAAGCGGCACCACAGGTCGTACGGATTGCCCTGATACATCGACTACCGGCGGGACAGCAGCAGGAACTGCTGCGGGAACCCCGGAAGGTTGCCGTTAAATAGTGAACCGAACGTCGCTGAGCGCAAAAAGGCCGCCGCCCCCGGTCAGGGAGCGGCGGTATGCCTAAATCTGCGGTATGCCTAAATCTGATGCGCCCGCATGACCTTCAAGAAGGCATCGCCGTAGCGCTCCAGCTTTGACTGGCCGACGCCGGAGATACCGAGAAGCGCGGCGCGGGTCGTCGGACGCTCGGTAGCGAACGCCACCAGTGTCGTGTCTGGAAAGACGACATAGGGCGGGACCGAGAGTTCCTTGGCGATTGTCGTTCTGGCCGCGCGAAGAGCCTCGAAAAGCTCCATGTCAGATCCCTCAAGCGCGGATTTGGCGTTTACAGAACGCGATGATCCGTTTTTCGAAGCCTTTGCGCCTGTCGGACGATCCTTGCGGAAGCGGACTTCGCGTTCGCGCTTGAAGACGGCGCGGGCTCCCGGCTCCAGCTTCAGCGCGCCGAAGGCGTTGTGATCGACGCTGACCAGACCGGCGGCGAGAAGCTGGCGGTAGACCGACTGCCAGGTCTTGGCTGCAATATCCTTGCCCGCGCCGAAAACTGGCATGTCCGTATGGCCGAAGCGGGTAGTCTTCTCGTTATCATTGCCGAGCAGCACGTCGATGAGATGGCCGGTGCCGAAGCGCTCGCCAGTCCGGTAGATCGCAGCCAGCGCCTTGATGGCAGCGTCCGTTCCGTCCCAGGTCTCGACCGGCTTCAGGCAGGTATCGCAATTGCCGCAGCCGCCCGCATGCGCCTCGCCGAAATGGGCCAGGATCGCCTGCCTGCGGCAGCCGGGCGTTTCGCAGATGCCGAGCAGCGCATTGAGCTTGGCGCGTTCGACACGCTTGATATCGTCACCCGAATTGCCTTCATCGATCATCCGGCCACGCTGGATGACATCGGCCATGCCATAGGCCATCCAGACGTCGGAGGGCAGCCCGTCACGACCGGCGCGGCCCGTTTCCTGATAGTAAGCCTCGACGGAGCCCGGCAGATCGAGATGCGCAACATAGCGCACATTCGGCTTGTCGATGCCCATACCGAAGGCAACTGTGGCGACAAGGCAGAGATTTTCCTCCTTCAGGAAAGCATCCTGATTGGCGTCGCGAACGGCGCGGTCCATGCCCGCATGATAGGCAAGTGCGCGAATCCCCTGCCCGTTCAGCCATTCGGCCGTGTCCTCGACCTTGGCGCGCGAGAGGCAATAGACGATCCCGCTCGAGCCCTTGTGGCGCGTGAGGAAGCGCAGGAGTTGCTGGCGCGGCTGATCGCGCTCGACGATTTCATAGGCGATGTTCGGCCGGTCGAACGAGGTCGTGAAGACCTCCGCCGAGTGTAGATTGAGCTTGTCGATAATGTCTTCGCGGGTATGGGGGTCGGCGGTCGCCGTCAGAGCCATGCGCGGCACGCCGGGATATGCCTCCGAGAGATGGCCGAGTTCGCGATATTCCGGGCGGAAATCATGGCCCCATTGGGAAACGCAATGCGCCTCGTCTATGGCAAACAGTGCAATCCTGGCATTGCGGACCATATCCTTGAAACCGGGCGTCACAATGCGCTCCGGCGTGACATAGAGAAGATCGAGAGCGCCGTCGGCGATCGCCCGGCGGACATCCAAAAGCTCCTCGCGCGTCAGCGAGGAATTCAGCGCGGCGGCCCGCACGCCAAGTTGCTTCAACGCTTCCACCTGGTCACGCATCAGCGCGATCAACGGGGAAACGACGATGCCAATGCCATCGCGGCAGAGCGCCGGGATCTGGAAGCACAAGGATTTCCCGGCGCCCGTGGGAAACAGAACGACCGCATCTCCCCCCGAGACGACGCGAGCGATGACATCGGCCTGCTTGCCGCGGAAGGCAGGGTAACCGTAGACCTGCTTCAGGACGGCAAGGGGATTTTTCGTACGCTCGCCGTCAAACAGCGGGTCGAAGCGGGACTGCATCTGCACCATGGAATCGCTCTCTTGGAAGATCATCCTATGGCACAGGTTCCACGGTTAAGAGAATAGGCGGGATCGGAGCGATGTTCGATCAACAGCCCATTCACCTCGCAGTTCACGCCGCACTGCCCAATGTTCGGGAACGAAAGCCCAGGCGAAGCGTTGTACCGTCAATGAAAAAAAGGAGAGAGCCATGCTTCGCGCCGGAATTTTATGGATGATGGGTGTTCCGCTTTTTGTAGTAATCCTGCTCTGGTATTTCTTCTTCTGAGCGCCCATTGGGTAAGCACTCGACTTCGTCTCACATCGCTTCAGGGGGAATCACACCCTTGGTCAGCAGGAAGCAACCGTAAAACCGGGTTTCCCCTGTGGTGATCACGCAATAGGCCTTCTTCGCCTGTTCGTAGAAGGCAAAGCGTTCGATACCGTACATTGGCGTGCTTTTTCCCTCCATCTTGTCGATCTCGGCCTGCACTTCCCCCTGCACGCCAGGAATTTCGCCAGGCGCGCCCATGATCTCCATGCGCCCAACGGAGGGCTGCAATGGTGTGTCCAACGGCAGCACCGACAAAATGGCTTTGATGGCCCGGGCGGCGGAGACATTGTCGATCCGCAGAAGCCTTCCGAGCGCCGTCTGCCGCGCAATAGCGTCGGAAGGAAAATTAGTGTCCGTGAGGACAAGCGTGTCTCCATGGCCCATGGAGCGCAGAGCATACAACACGTCCGCATTCAGAGCCGGATCAATATTCTTCAGCATTAAACCCTCATATCGACCATATTGCGGAAATACCTCTCCGGCATTCCGCCGCCAAACAATAGCAGGGCATAGCCGATCCTACATTGCAAGGGTACAGAAAAATGGAGCCGTGCCCGTCGTGTTTTTCGCCGTTTGTTCGGCTCGGCCCAAGCGCTCTGCAACCGCCGCTTTGACGCTTGGCCAGGATTGGGCGACACTGCCGCCTAATCCCGACGCTAGAGCGGCTCCTGACGAGAATCAGAATCGCTTCATGCCTGAACGTCAGGCGGCTCTTCGATTCACGTTGCTTTCAGCCAGATCGGTGAGCTTCTGGTCAGTTGCCTTTTCTTCCGCCAGATTCTGCTGGAAGAGCGCAGCGCAATCCGAGCGGCCGAGTTCCTTGGCCCATGCGATCAGCGTGCCGTAGCGCGTGATCTCATAGTGCTCCACTGCCTGAGCGGCCGCGATCAGCGCCGCGTCCATGACCGTCGGATCATCAACTTCTCCCACGATCTCGTTGGTTTCCTCAATAATGCCGTCGATTGCCGGACAATTGACGCCCTTGGCTTCTATACCATAGAGATCGAAAGCCTCTTCCAAGCGCCGGACATGGTTCTGGGTTTCGCCCAGATGCGTCTCGAAGCTCATTTTAAGTTCCGGATTGCTGGTCTTTTCCATCATGTCCGGAAGCGCTTTGGCGATCTGTTTTTCGGCGTAATAGATATCCTGCATCGTGTGGACGAAAAGGTCATCCATCGAATGGATGTCTTTTGAGAAAAAGCCCATGGTCGTACCTTTCTGTGCTGGGGAACTGCCCTCCGCCCCACCCAGAGGACGTGTTCTCCCAACGCCTGCTCGCCGATATGGTTCCGGTGAGAGAGACCATGTGCATGTAATGTCGAGTGCTTCGCACCTCGGATTGCGAACCTATCAAACCGTCAGGAACCGACGGACTTCCGGCCTGTCGAGGCTCGCCGCATCGCCGGAATGGACGATCTCGCCACGGTCCATGACGTAGACGTGATCGGCGAGCTCCCGGCAGAAATCGAGATATTGTTCGACCAGCAGGATGGCGAGGCCGCTGTGGTCGCGCAGGTAACGGATGGCCCGGCCGATATCCTTGATGATGGAGGGCTGTATCCCCTCGGTCGGCTCGTCCAGCACGAGCAGCTTCGGCCGCGCCACCAGCGCCCGTCCGATGGCCAGTTGCTGCTGCTGTCCGCCGGAGAGGTCGCCTCCCCGGCGGCCCAGCATGGATTTCAGCACCGGAAAGAGCTCGAACACTTCAGGCGGCACATTGCGGTCCCGCGGTTTCACGGCGGCATAGCCCGTCGCCAGATTTTCCTTCACCGACATGAGCGGAAAGATCTCACGCCCCTGCGGCACATAGGCGATCCCCGCCCTCGCCCGATCATAGGCGGGCTTGCGATCGAGCGCGTCGCCCTCGAAGCTGATGGCGCCCGATGCAACAGGCTGATGGCCGACGATGGCGCGCAGCATACTCGACTTGCCAACGCCGTTGCGCCCCAGCACGCAGGTCACGCTCTGCGGCTTCACCTCGATGGAGACGCCGCGCAGCGCCTGTGCGGCGCCATAATAAAGGGAGATATTGTCAACGCTCAGCATTCGGCTTCCCATCATAATTCCCAGGCCCTCATCGTCCCAGGTAGACCTCGATCACACGACTGTCGCCGCTCACCTGGTCAAGCGAACCTTCCGCCAACACGGTGCCTTCATGCAGGCAGGTGACCTTCACATCCAGCTCGCGGACGAACTGCATGTCGTGCTCGACCACGATGACCGAACGGGTCTGCGCGATCTCGCGCAGGAGCCGCGCCGTCTCCTCGGTTTCGGCGTCGGTCATCCCCGCCACGGGCTCGTCCACCAGCAGCAGCTTGGGGTCCTGCGCCAGGAGCATGCCGATCTCCAGCCATTGCTTCTGACCATGGCTGAGCGCCGCCGCCAGTTCGTCGCGCCGTGCGGTGAGCCTGATCGTCTGGAGGATTTCGTCGATGCGCTCGCGCTCCGCCTTGGTCTGGCGATGGAAGAGCGCCGGGATCGCCTTGCGCGGCCCGGCCAACGCCAGCACCAGATTGTCCTCGACCGTATGGCTTTCGAAGACCGTGGGCTTCTGGAACTTGCGGCCGATGCCCAGCATGGCGATCTCGGATTCATCATGCTTGGTGAGATCGACCCTGCCGTCGAAGAACACCTCGCCCTCATCCGGCCGGGTCTTGCCGGTGATGATGTCCATCATCGTCGTCTTGCCGGCTCCGTTCGGTCCGATGATGGCGCGCATCTCGCCGGGTTCCAGCACCAGCGAAAGATTATTGATGGCGCGAAAACCGTCGAAGGAGACGGAGACACCGTCGAGGTAGAGAATGCTCGTCGTTGTTTTAGCTGACATCATGTCACTCCGCCGGGCTCTCGATTGGATTTCTGGCGGACATCATGGGCGCCCTGCCATCGCGTTCCCGTCTTTGCTTCCACCATTCCTCCCATGCGCCGACGATGCCCTTCGGCAGGAACAGGGTCGTGGCGATGAAAAGCGCGCCGAGAGCGAACAGCCAGAGCTCGGGCAGAGCGCCGGTGAACCAGCTTTTTCCGCCATTGACCAAAAGCGCGCCGATGATCGGGCCGATGATGGTTCCGCGTCCCCCGACGGCGGTCCATACCACCACCTCGATGGAATTGGCCGGCGCGAACTCGCCGGGATTGATGATGCCGACCTGCGGCACGTAGAGCGCGCCGGCGATCCCCGCCATGACGGCGGAAAGGGTGAAGGCGAAAAGCTTGATGTTTTCAGGCCTGTAACCGAGAAAGCGCATCCGGCTTTCCGCGTCCCGGGCGGCGATCAGCAGCTTGCCGTATTTGGAGCGGACCAGAGCCGAGGTGACGAGGACGCCCAGCGCCAGCGCCAGCGCGCTTGCCGCAAAGAGCGCCGAGCGGGTTGCGTCGGCCTGGATGTTGAAGCCCAGAATGTCCTTGAAGTCGGTCAGACCATTGTTACCGCCGAAGCCCATATTGTTGCGGAAGAAGGCGAGCATCAGCGCATAAGTCAGCGCCTGGGTGATGATCGAGAGATAGACGCCCGTGATGCGCGAGCGGAAGGCGAACCATCCGAAGACGAAGGCGAGCAACCCCGGCACGGCCATCACCATCAGCATGGCGAACCAGAAATGGTCGAAACCATGCCAGAACCACGGCAGTTCCTTCCAGTTGAGGAAGACCATGAAATCGGGCAGATCAGGATTGCCATAGACGCTGCGCGCGCCGATCTGGCGCATGAGATACATGCCCATCGCATAGCCGCCGAGGGCGAAGAAGGCGGCGTGACCGAGCGAGAGAATGCCGCAGAAGCCCCATACGAGATCGAGCGCCAGCGCCAGAAGCGCATAGGTCAGGTACTTTCCGACAAGCGCGACAACATAGGTAGGCATATGCAGGGGGCTCGATGCCGGAACCGCAAGATGCAGGACAGGCACCAGAACGGCGGCGGCGACGAGAATCGCGAGAAGGATATTGATGCGGCGCTCGAGGCCGCCCGCGAGAAAACGGGTGATCATGCTTCCACCGCCCTTCCCTTGAGTGCGAAAAGGCCGCGTGGCCGCTTCTGGATGAAAAGGATGATGAGGATCAGCACTGCGATCTTGCCCAGCACCGCTCCCGCATAGGGTTCGAGGAACTTGTTGAGTACGCCCAGCGTGAAGGCGCCGACCAGCGTGCCCCAGAGATTGCCGACGCCGCCGAACACAACCACCATGAAACTGTCGATGATGTATCCCTGCCCGAGATCGGGCGACACATTGTCGATCTGCGACAGCGCCACGCCCGCGATGCCGGCAATACCGGAACCGAGCGCGAAGGTCATCGCGTCGATCCATGGCGTGCGGATCCCCATGGACGACGCCATACGCCGGTTCTGCGTCACCGCCCGCATCTGCAGGCCAAGCGCGGTGCGATTGAGCACGTAGAGCAGAAGCGCGAAGACGATCAGAGCGAAGACGACGATCCACAGGCGGTTCCAGGTAATGGTCAGTTCGCCGAGCTGGAACGCGCCTGACATCCAGGACGGATTGCCGACCTCGCGGTTCGTCGGGCCGAACAGGCTGCGCACCGTCTGCTGCAGCACCAGTGACACGCCCCATGTCGCAAGCAGCGTCTCCAGCGGACGCCCGTAGAGGAAACGGATGATGCCGCGCTCGATGATGAGCCCCACCCCCGCCGAAACCAAAAAGGCGAGCGGCAGGGCGATGGGCAGCGACCAGTCGAACAGATCAGGGCTGTATTGCCGGATCAGGTCCTGCACCACAAAGGTGGTGTATGCGCCGATCATCACCATTTCGCCATGCGCCATGTTGATGACGCCCATGACGCCGAAGGTGATCGCAAGGCCAACGGCCGCCAGCAGCAGCACCGAGCCGAGCGAAATCCCGTACCAGACGTTCTGTCCCGCCGCCCAGAGCGCCAGCGTTTGCTCGATCTTGGCGATCGCAGCTCCGGCCGCGTCCTTGAGCTCGCCTTGTGCGCCGGCCTCATAGGATTTGAGCAGCGACAGCGCTTCGCGGTCGCCACGTCCTGCGATGGTTTCGAGAGCCGCCGTGGTTTCCGCCACCGGCGCTTGCGCCTTGAGCGTCGCCGAGGCTCGCGCCTCCATCAAACGCTCCTTCACGGCAGGATCGGTTTCCCGCGCGATGGCTGCGTCGAGCGTCGGAATGGCATGCGGATCGCCCGACTTGAAAATGGTTTCGGCGGCGTTGAGCCGCGCACGCGGATCGACGGACGCAAGCGTCAGTCCACCCAGCGCCTCGCGCACCACCCGACGCAGCGTGTTGTTGACCTTGATCTTCTCGACTTCGCTGCGCTTGGCTTCGCCGGCGACATCGCCGGTCAGCGGATCGGACAGGACGTAACCGCCGGTCTTGCTTTTGCCGATAAGCACTGTCTTGTCGGCCTTGCGCACATAAAGATCGCCCGACGAAAGAGCGCCCAGCGCCCGCTCGGCCTTCGGATCGCCGGTCGCCGCGATGTCCCCAACGATCTTCTCGATGGCTGCGAAACCATCGGCATTGGCAAGACCATTCAGCATGGTCCGCAGCGCCGCATCGTCGGCGCGGGCCGGTCCGGCCATGACCGCGATCAGGATAAAAATCAGGCGAAAAATTCGGAGGACGGGCATCACTGGCCTTTTGTCAGTTGCAATCGATGAGCTGGTACGACGGGGGGCGTCTCTCGAAAAACGCTCGGACGGCGAATGGAGGGGCAAGCGTCACGCGCCTGCCCCTCGCAATCACGCTTACCCTCAGTTCACGCCCTTGCCGCCGCACTTGCCGGTTGCGACGTTGAAATTGCCGCAGGACATCGGTGCGCGCCAATCGGCGATCAGTTCCTTGGAATCGGGCAGATAATCGGACCACTCATCCCCCGGCACGAGACCCGGCGTCTGCCAGACGGTTTCGAATTGGCCATCCTCCTGGATTTCGCCGATCAGCACCGGCTTGGTGATGTGGTGGTTCGGCATCATCGCGGAATAGCCGCCGGAGAGGTTTGGCACCGAAACACCGATCATGGCGTCGATCACCTTGTCCGGCTCGGTCGTTCCTGCCTTCTCGACGGCTTTGACCCACATGTTGAAGCCGATGTAATGCGCCTCCATGGGATCATTGGTCACGCGCTTGTCGTTCTTGGTGAAGGCGCGCCATTTCTCGATGAACTCGGCATTGGCGTCGGTGTCGACCGACTGGAAATAGTTCCACGCCGCGAGATGACCGACGAGCGGCGCGGTATCGAGACCGGCTAGTTCCTCCTCACCGACGGAGAACGCAATGACGGGAATGTCCTCGGCCTTGATGCCCTGGTTGGCCAGTTCCTTGTAGAAGGGGACATTGGCGTCGCCGTTGATGGTCGAGACCACGGCGGTCTTCTTGCCTGCGGAGCCGAAATTCTTGATGTCGGTCACGATCGTCTGCCAGTCGGAATGACCGAAAGGCGTGTAGTTGATCATGATGTCCTCGGCGGCGACGCCCTTGGACTTCAGATAGGCCTCGAGGATCTTGTTGGTCGTCTGCGGATAGACGTAGTCGGTGCCGGCGAGTACCCAACGCTTCACCGAACCGCCCTCCTCGCTCATGAGGTAATCGACGGCGGGGATCGCCTGCTGGTTTGGCGCAGCGCCCGTATAGAAGACATTGCGCTGGCTTTCCTCGCCCTCATACTGAACGGGATAGAAAAGAATGTTGTCGAGTTCCTCGAAGACCGGCAGCACCGACTTGCGCGACACGGACGTCCAGCAGCCGAAAACCGCAGCAACCTTGTCCTTGGAGATCAGATCGCGCGCCTTTTCGGCGAAAAGCGGCCAGTTCGATGCGGGATCGACGACAACAGCCTCGAGCTTCCTGCCCAACACACCGCCCTTCTTGTTCTGCTCGTCGATGAGCATCAGCATGGCGTCCTTCAGCGTTGTCTCGGAAATCGCCATCGTGCCGGAAAGCGAATGCAGGATGCCGATCTTGATCGTGTCTTCCTGGGCCTGCGCCAGTGATGGCCAGGCAAGGCCGGCCGCTATGGCAACGGCAGCCAGGGATTTCGTGAAACTTGCGGTCATGCCCCTCATATTTTCTCATCTCCAGTGTTTTGATTGGACCGGAATGAGTAAAGCAACTGTCGTGCCAAGCTGAGGTGCAAGCTCCAAGAGGACTGCCGGACCTTGTTTTGCAACGTATTTGGCGGTGGCAATGGAATGAGGCAAAGGCATGGTGGGCAGGTCATGCCGCCGTGCTGGATTATTGGGCGGCAGAATGCCTAAACATTACGCACACTGAACGATGCCAAAATTTTAGCCTGGAAACCAATCACCCTCCATTATGAGTGCAGACTGAACAAACCGTTTATTTCCCGTTCATGGAGGGTTCACGCAATGGCTCCTATATCAAGCCCGCAATGAAAACTTGGGGGCGAGAAAGAGTATGAGAACCGCTTTGCTGAAGGCATTTTTGACGACGTTGGCCGTCATTGTCTTTTGTGAACTGGTCTGCTGCGCGGTTTTGCTTTGGATTGGCGATGAAATCACGCCATTTCCGCTCATCATGACAGCCGTTCTCCCGGCGATTACCGCGTTTCCCAATGCGCTCTACACCTATCTCCAGAATCACAGACTCCAGGCGGCGCTGCAGGAACTGAAACTGGCTCACCAGCAATTGCAGGCGAAATCAAGGGTCGACCACATGACGGGGCTGCTCAATCGCGGCTCGTTCTTCGATGCCATGAAGATCAGCCGCTCGCGTATCGAGACTGGAGCTGCCCTTGTCATCGATGCCGATCATTTCAAGAGCATCAACGATACCTATGGCCACGCGATCGGCGACCGCGCGCTCAAGATCATCGCATTTGCTCTGCAGAACGTCACCCGCAAAGGCGATATTGTCGGCAGGATCGGGGGAGAAGAGTTCTGCATCTTCCTGCCCGGCGCATCACGGGATACCGCATTGCGTCTGGCCGAACGGGTGCGTTCCGAGGTGGAGAATACGCCTTTCTATACGACGGCAAACCGGACACACCCACTGACAATCAGCATTGGATGCGCTATGGCGCCCAAGCACGAATCGAACTCTCAAGTGCTGAGCAAGGCGGATAAATGCCTTTATCAGGCCAAGCAGCGGGGTCGCAATTGCGTCGTCTTCGACGACAGCGATCTACCCGCCGCCACGGTGCACCTGCACGCCCGATTGGCTGCACCCCACGAAAGCGACCTGCCCCGCTAGCTTGCAGACATCAATCCCAGGACTGCACTTCTTCCTCGGACCAGCCGACGGGCGTGAAACCCATTTTCTGGTAAAGTTGAAGCGCCCGCGGACTGTCCAGCGAATTGGTGTGGATCGTCACCTTCTGCGGCCCGTGCGACCAGGCGGTGGCGATCGCTTCGGCAAGAAAGAAGTTGCCGAGGCCCCGCCCCTGAAAATCCGGCACCAGGCCGAAATACAGGATTTCCGCCTCCTCCGGCATGCGCGCGAGATCCAGTTCCACGAACCCCGCGGGCGAACCATCGGCATAGAGCACATGAATTTCGGTCGTTGGCGCGTTGATCGTCGCTGCAATCTCGGCGTCGCTCTGGTTTCGCCGCATCGCCCAATGGTGCGGCTTGCCGACCTGCTCGTAGAGATAGCGGTAATAATGCACCGGCATGTCGCTGGCGCGCATGATCGCCAGCTTGATGCCGATGGGTGTCGGCACGGAAACGGCGCTTCGCTCGGTCATCTCCAGATGGGTGACCCTGGCGATCAGCTTCTTTGCCATCTCTATTCCGCCTTCCCCGTTTCAACCGGTGTATCGGCGCGGCTGCCCCACTCGCTCCACGAGCCATCATAGAGCAGATTGTCCTTGTGGCCGAGCGATTGCAGCGCGAGCGTGATTACCGCCGCCGTCACGCCGGACCCGCAGGTCGTCACCACGGGCTTCGTCAGATCAATGCCAGCCTTGTCGAAGATGTCCTTCAATGCGTCGAGATCCTTCAATTCGCCGTCCTGCGAAAGGCTCATGACGGGAATGTTTCGCGCACCCGGCATGTGGCCTGAGCGCATGCCCGCGCGCGGTTCCGGTTCTTCACCGCTGAACCGCCCCGGGCCACGTGCATCTGCGATCTGCACCGAGCCGTCCTCGACGATCTGCCGCATCTTGTCGAAGCTGGCCACCCCGCCCATGTCACATTTGGCGGTGAAGGTCGAAGGCGCTATTTTCGTCACCTCCGCGGTGACCGGCCGTCCTTCCGCTTTCCACCGGTCGAAGCCGCCGTCGAGTACGAAGACTTTCTTCGCCCCCATCAGCCGGAACAGCCACCAAACGCGCGGCGCCGTATACATGCCTGGACCATCATAGACGACGATTGTGTCGTCAGCCGTGACACCCATGCTGCTCGCCTGCTGGGCGAAATCCGTCTCCGACGGAATGGTATGCGGCAGGCCGGATGCGTGATCGGCAACCTTGTCCTGATCGTAGAAAATCGCACCGGGAATATGCGCGGCATCATATTCGGCGCGCGGATCGCGGTTCTGCGCCGGCAGATACCAGGAGGCATCGAGGATGGAGAGGCCGGGCTCGCTCAAGCGCTGCTCGAGCCAATCGGGCGAAACGACGAAGGGGCTTTTGCTCATATTACTCTCCTGAGCACGATCCCGAAAAGCTGCTGGCTTTTCGGATAAGATCATGCGCTAAAACAATGGCACCGAGCCGAAACGGATGCGAAACCGTCGGTTTTCCCTGCCCTTCTTTTCGATTTTACCGATATGGATTTCGCCGACTTCCTGCGTCTCGGACACATGCGTGCCGCCGCAGGGTTGCGAATCGACGGCTCCGTCCTCGCCGATCACGACCAGCCGGATACGACCGCTGTCCATCGGCGGACGGACGTTCTTCGACTTGATCAGCCCCGGATTGGCCGCCAGTTCCTCATCGCTGATCCAGCGGGTCGTGACGGGCGTATTTTCCCGGATCATCTCCATCAGCCGTTCCGTGACGTTTTCCCGGGTGAATGACGCGTCGGGCAGATCGAAATCCACCCGGCTTTCCTCTTCGCCCACCGCAGCGCCTGTGATCGGAAATGGGCAGATGACCGAAAGCAGATGGCAGGCGGTGTGCATCCGCATCAGGCGGTAGCGCCGCGGCCAGTCCACGTGCAGCACCAGTTTTTCGCCGATTTCCGGCATTGCCTGCCCTTCGCCTGGAATATGGATGATCTCGTTCTTGGTCTCGCCCGTCACCGTCGCCGCGATCTGGATAGCGGAACCATCGGCACGCTCGAAATGGCCGATATCGCCAGGCTGTCCGCCCGAGGTGGCATAGAAATTCGTCTGGTCGAGGACGATGCCGCCGCGCTCGTTGATGGCGACCACAACCCCTTCCGCCGTCGATAGATAAGCGTCGTCACGGAAAAGCGCCTTCGTTTCGTAGGCCATCACTGATCCTCGTAGGGAATGGAAATGTCGGTCCGGGTTTCAAGCCACGCGGGAACCGGCAAGTCTTTCGAGCGCAGGAAATCGGGATTGAACATCTTCGACTGATAGCGATTGCCATAATCGCAGAGCACGGTGACGATCGTATGGCCGGGACCGAGATCGCGTGCCAGATGGATTGCGCCGGCGACGTTGATGCCGGACGAACCGCCAAGGCAGAGCCCCTCGTTCGTCACCAGATCGAAAACGATCTCCAGCGCCTCGGCATCCGATATGCGATAGGCGAAATCCGGGGTGAAGCCTTCCAGATTGGCCGTCACGCGGCCCTGCCCGATCCCCTCGGTGATCGAGCTTCCCTCGGATTTCAGTTCGCCATCCGTGTACCACGAATAAAGCGCCGCGCCGTAAGGGTCGGCCAGGCCGATCTTGATCGCCTCGCTCTTCGCCTTCAGCCCCATGCCGACGCCCGCCAGCGTGCCGCCCGAGCCGACAGCGCAGATGAACCCATCCACCCTGCCGTTCGTGTCGCGCCATATCTCCTCAGCCGTCGTCTCGATATGCGCCACACGGTTCGCCTGATTGTCGAACTGGTTGGCCCATATCGCTCCCGATGGCTCACTTGCGGCAAGCTGCTCGGCAAGACGGCCGGAAAGGCGCACGTAATTGTTGGGGTTCTTGTAGGGAACCGCCGGAACCTCGATCAGTTCCGCCCCAAGCAGGCGCAGCGCGTCCTTCTTTTCCTGGCTTTGCGTCTCGGGAATAACGATGACCGTGCGGTAGCCCAGCGCCTTGGCCACCATGGTAAGTCCAATGCCGGTATTGCCCGCCGTTCCCTCGACGATCACGCCGCCGGGCTTTAACAGACCCTTACGCTCCGCGTCGCGGATAATGTAGAGCGCGGCGCGATCCTTGACCGACTGGCCCGGATTGAGGAACTCAGCCTTGCCGTAGATGTCGCAGCCGGTGATCTCCGATGCTTGTCTCAGCCTTATCAGCGGCGTGTTTCCGATCGCATCGATCACCGTATCCAGCATCGCAAATATCCTGTCCGTTGTCATGTGTCGCGAAACTATTGGCAGGTGCGGTCCCATTCAAGCGCCGAGTGAAACAAATTCCTGCGACCGCTGATATTTTCCGGAAAGCTGCGAGGGCAAAAGAAAAAGCCCCGCTGCGATTGCGCGCAGCGGGGCTCGGATAGTCATGCGTTCAAAGCGTGTCAGGCAGCCCTGGCGCCGCCGCCGCTCTTGCGCCGGAAAGGCTTCTTCTTCTGCGGACCGCGCTGGTCGCCATGATTGTCCCGAGGCGCTGCGCCGTCATTGGTCCAGATAGCCTCGCTACGGCCTTCGCGGCGTTCGCCGCCAGACCGCGCATTGTCGCGCTGGCCAAACTTCTGACCCGATTTCTGTCCAGGCCGCTGGCCGGATTTCGACCTGTTGCGGCTGTCGGACGTGCGATCGGAAGAGCTTTCGGCACGTTCCGTGCTCGGCCCGACCGGTACCGGACCCATCGCGGCCGGTGCATCCTTCATCGGCAGCTTCATGCGGATCACCCGCTCCACCGCCTTGAGCTTGGCATTCTCGGCGCCCGGATCGTAAAGCGTGATCGCGGCACCCGAAGCGCCATTGCGCCCGGTGCGGCCGATACGATGCACATAGCTTTCCGGCTCATCCGGCAAATCGTAGTTCACGACATGGCTGATACCCACCACATCGATACCGCGCGCTGCGATGTCCGTTGCCACGAGAATGCGCACCGAACCGTCCTTGAAACCGTTGAGCGCGCGCTGGCGCGCATTCTGCGACTTGTTGCCATGAATCGCGGCCACGACGAAACCGTCGCGCTCCAGATTGCGGGTCACCGCATCCGCGCCATGCTTGGTGCGGGTGAAAACGATGACCGAGGCCATCGCAGGGTTTGTCAGCATGCCCGACAGGACACGCTTTTTTTCCTTGGTCACGACAGGATGTACAACCTGCGTGATTTCGGCGACCGTCGTGCCCTGCGGGGCAACTTCGACCCGAACCGGATCGCGCAGGAGGCTCGCCGCAAGCGCGGCGATTTCCTGCGGCATGGTGGCCGAGAACAGCGCCGTCTGGCGATCCTTGCGGGTCGCCTTGGCAATGCGCTTCACATCGTTGATGAAGCCCATGTCGAGCATCCGGTCGGCCTCGTCGAGAACCAGCCAGCGCGTGTCTGAGAGGTCGATGCAGTTTTCGCGCACCAGATCCGTCAGGCGGCCTGGGGTGGCGATGAGCACATCGACGCCGGCCTGCATCTTCTTGATTTGGCTGAGACGCGATACGCCACCCAGGACGAGCGCGGTCGAGACATGTGCGCCTTTCGACAGCGTGCGGATCGTCTCTTCGATCTGCACCGCGAGTTCGCGGGTCGGGGCAAGGATAAGCGCCCGTGCCGTCTTCGCCTTGCGCTTGTCGCCAAGGCCTATGATCTTCGACAGGATTGGCAGGCTGAATGCCGCCGTCTTGCCCGATCCGGTCTGTGCGATGCCGAGAATATCCCGGCCCTCGATCTGTGCGGGGATCGATTGCTGCTGGATCGGCTTGGGCGCCGTCATGCCGGCATTTTCCGTGGCTTTCAGTAGCACGCCGGTAATGCCCAATGCGGCAAAGCCGCTCGTTTCAGTATTTTCCAATTTAATTTCCTTCGGCGGAGGCCGGGTTTCTCCGGTCCGCAAACGTCACACCGCAGGCGCAACCTGCTGGCAATTCTTTTTGATAAACGACGAAGCGCTGGAACATGTTGTTCCCACGCGACTTGCGCTGCCGTGCCCGAAGCCGTTGGCTTCAGGACTCTTGTTCTTCCACGGCTTATTCCGGGATAAACAAGTCAGACGCAACGTAGTCCGTGCTATGGGAAAGCCGGTTCGATTCGGCCCAAGCGCCTTTGCGTCATATGGAGGCATTTGTGCGGAATTGCAAACGAATTTATTGTGCGGCGCAAAAATGGCGCGCGCAGTTCACCCCGCGGCAACCTTCTCCGCCATCTCCTGAAGCTTGCGCATCGTGTTCCAGTTGCGCGCGGTTGCGGGCACTTTCAGCAACCGCTCCACGCTCTTCGCAAGCTTGGATATCCCCGCCCCGTCCGGCGTATGCAGATAAGCGGCGGAGCCAACGACGGCGACCCGCTCTCTATCCACCTGCCTGGATACCAGAACCTTTACTGCCTCGGGTGACGGCTCCGCCTCCAGCACGAAAACATGCAAGGCCTTCGGATCGATCACGGCATCCGGGAATGGATTGGCTTCGATGATTTCCGACCATTGCCGCGGGTCGCGCGCGATGATCTTTTGCGGCTTGCCGAAACGCTCCTCAACCACAGTTCCGACCTTCTCCAACATGGCTTGGGGATCAAGATCGGATGACAGGACCACGTTTCCGGTCTGGATATAGGTGGTGACATTGCCAAATCCGGCATCCGACAGCGCTTCCTTTAACGTCTGGACCGGAAGCTGGTTGGCGCCGCCGATAGCGCGGAAAAGCACGATATAGACCGTCACGCTCGGCACTCCTAGATGATGAAATCCGCCAGCACTTCATTGTCGGTAATATCCTGGTAGGACCAGCCTGCTTCTTCAAAACGCTTGTTCAACGCAATGAAATTAGCGGCATGCCTGGTCTCGATACCGATAAGTACCGAGCCAAAATTACGCGCCGATTTCTTCAGATATTCGAATCGCGCGATGTCGTCGTCGGGGCCGAGGAGATCGAGGAACGCGCGCAGCGCGCCCGGGCGCTGGGGGAAGCGGAAGATGAAATATTTCTTCAATCCCTCATAACGCAGCGCCCTCTCCTTCACATCAGGCAGCCGCTCGAAATCGAAATTGCCGCCGGAGACCACCAGGACGATCCGCTTTCCCTTCAACTCGCTCTTCTTGAAATCCTTCAGCGCGTCGATGGCCAGTGCGCCCGCCGGCTCCAGCACCACGCCCTCGATATTGAGCATTTCGGTGATGGTCCCGCATAAGCGATTTTCCGGAACGAGAATCACAGAATCCGCATCGAAACCCTTGAGAAGCTTGAAATTTTCCTTTCCGATCTCGGCAACTGCAGCGCCATCGACAAAATTGTCAACATGGTTGAGCCTGACCCTTTTGCCCGCCTCGAGGCTGCGCTTGAGGCTCGGCGCGCCTTTCGGCTCGACAAAGCGAAAACGGGTTTTCCAGCCAAGCTCGGACAAATAGCGGGTCACACCGGCTGAAAGCCCCCCACCGCCGACCGGCAATATCATCAGGTCCGGCTTCTGGCCGTCCGGCAGTCCCATCGCGATCTCATACGCCACCGTCGCTTGCCCCGCGATGATCTCCGCATGATCGAATGGCGGCGTCATCATTCCGCCCTGCTCGGCGGCATAGGCTTGGGCTGCGGCGTAGCACTCGTCGAAAATGTCACCAATGAGCTTTATCTCGATGAATTCGCCGCCGAAGGCCCGCGTCTTGTCGATCTTCTGCTGCGGGGTCGTCACTGGCATGAACACGACGCCATGGCGACCGAAATGCCTGCAGACGAAGGCGAAGCCCTGTGCGTGATTGCCGGCCGAGGCGCAGATGAAAACGGTATCGGGCGCGCAATTCTTGATGGCTGCCGAGATGAAATTGAACGCGCCCCTGATCTTGTAGGAACGAACAGGCGAAAGATCCTCGCGTTTCAACCAGATCTCCGCGCCATATTTGCGCGAGAGATAATCGTTGATCTGCAATGGCGTTTCGGGAAAAAGCGCGCGCATCCTCTCGGTGGCGCGTTCGACGCTCCTGGTAAAGCTGGTCATAAAAACAAGTCTACTTTCTGGAAAGTGCGGACATCAATGATGCCGATATCCGATATACGCAATTCCGGGATGACCACCAGCGCCAGAAGCGAATGTTGCATATAGGCGTTGTTGAGCGTGCAGCCCATTGCCCGCATCGCGCCGACGAGCTTGTCGGCCTTGGCGGCCACCCTTTCGGCCCGCTCATCCGACATCAGGCCGGCGATCGGCATCTCGACCATCGCCAGTTCACGCCCTTTCGAGAACAGCACGACCCCGCCGCCCACCTCGCCCAGCCGGTTCGCGGCCTTGGCCATGTCCTCCTTGTTGGTGCCGACGACGATCATGTGGTGGCTGTCATGCGCCACCGTCGAGGCGAGCGCGCAGTCGAGCGTATAGCCGAAGCCGGATACGAACCCGTTGGTGACACCGCCTGTCCCCTTGTGGCGCTCGACAAGCGCGATCTGGCAGACATCGTTGCGCCGGTCCATTCCCACAATGCCGTCCCTCACGGGAAGCTCCGCTTCAAGCGCCCGCGTCGGAGCCTGGTTCTCGATGACGCCGATGACGCGCGCAGTGACGATTTTGCCTGGCTTCGGGGCTGCGATATCAAAGTCTTTGGCCGACAGCTTGCGGCCGAGCTTGACTGTGTTCTTGGCGCTGGCGGGATAGTCATAGGCAGGTATGTCGGCGAGAAGCTTGCCCTTCTCGGCCAAAAGCACGCCGCGTCCATAGACCCGGTCCACGACCAGCCCCGGCAGGTCGGAGACGATGAGGAAATCGGCCAGCCGCCCTGGCGTGATGGAGCCGATCTCGCGCTCCATGCGGAAATGCTGCGCGGTGTTGATCGTCGCCATCTGGATCGCCGTCACCGGCTTCAGCCCCTGCGCGATGGCGTGGCGCACCACCCGGTCCATATGCCCCTCATGCACAAGCGTGCCGGAATGGCTGTCGTCGGTGCACAGGATGAAATTACGCGGGTCGAGCCCCTGCTCCGTCACCGCCTTGATCTGGCTCGCCACGTCGTACCATGCGGAGCCGAGCCGCAGCATAGCCCGCATCCCCTGGCGGACGCGGGCGATCGCATCCTCGACGCGCGTACCCTCGTGGTCGTCCTCCGGTCCGCCGGCGACATAGCCGTGGAAGGCGCGGCCAAGCTCCGGCGAGGCAAAGTGCCCGCCCACCGTCTTGCCCGCCTTCGCGGTGGCGTCGATCACGCCGCGCATGGTGGCATCATTGCCGGCGACACCGGGAAAATTCATCACCTCGCCAAGCCCGATGATGTTGGGCCATGTCATCGCCTCGGCCACTTCCGCCGCCCCGATCGAGGCGCCGGCATTTTCGAGCCCCGGCGCGGAAGGAACGCAGCTCGGCATCTGCACCTTGACGTTGATCGGCATGGCCGATGCCTCGTCATGCATCAGCCGAACGCCTTCAAGGCCCAGTACATTGGCGATCTCGTGCGGATCGATGAACATCGATGTGGTGCCGTGCGGAATGACGGCGCGGGTAAATTCCGTCACCGTCACCATGCCGCTTTCCACATGCATATGCCCGTCGCAAAGCCCGGGCACGAGATAGCGCCCTTCGGCATCGACCACTTTAGTCTTGGCCCCGATGCAATGCGCTGCGTCATGGCCGACATAGGCGAAACGCCCGGCCGTAATGGCAATATCGATGCCGGCGATGATCTCGCCGGAATAGACGCTCACCAGCCGCCCATTGCGCACGACCAGATCCGCATGCTTTCGCCCCATCGCCACATCGACAAGTAGCGGCGCGACCTCAATCCAGGTTTTCGGCTGCATTTGGGTCTTTTCGGTGGATGTTTCGCGGGTGGCGGGCAAATGACGACTCCTGTTTCCCTGAGTTTGCCAATCTTGCGCAGGGTTTTCCAGTTCCGTTTCAGAAAATGCGCTCAAAGGCATGGTCGGGGTATTGCCGGGATGAGATTAGACTATGGTTGCAGAAGGAAAACCTGGCATCGTTTCTGCTTGACACAGCTGTCGTGCTCCCGTTCGATAATACATGGCTTGCTGCCGTCTGCGGGAGGAGAATCGGAGATAGCAGAACAGCTTTCGTAGCCAAAAAGAATTTTCCGGCAGAAATGCCGCAGAATAATGGTGAATCCGGCCAATGATTTGGCCGATGATCTGGGAGGATCGCATGAAAAGAACAATCGCAGCCCTGGCGGCGGCAGCAGCTTTCACTGTTTCCGCTTCCATTGCGGGCGCACAAGGGTATCCCGAGCGCAACATTACGATGGTCGTGCCGTTCTCGGCCGGCGGCCCGACCGATACGGTCACGCGCCTCGTCGCCGAGTCCATGTCGAAGGATCTGGGACGGCAGATCATTGTCGAGAATGTCGGCGGCGCCGGCGGCACGCTTGGTGCGGGGCGCGTCGCCAATGCCGACCCAGACGGCTACACGCTGCTTCTCCACCATATCGGCATGGCGACCAGCGCCACGCTCTATCGCAAGCTGCCCTATGACACGCTGAACGCCTTCGACTATGTCGGCCTCGTCACCGATGTTCCCATGACCATCGTGGCGCGCAAGGATTTTGAGCCGCAGGACTTGAAGGGCCTCATCGAATACGTCAAAGCCAACCCCGACAAGGTCACGCTCGCCAATGCCGGCATCGGCGCCGCCTCGCATCTCTGCGGCATGATGTTCATGAACGCCATCAAGACGCCGCTCGTCACCGTTCCCTACAAGGGCACCGGCCCGGCGATGACCGACCTGCTGGGCGGACAGGTCGACATCATGTGCGACCAGACGACCAACACCACGAAGCAGATCCAGGCCGGCACGATCAAGGCCTATGCCGTCACCTCGCCTGAGAAGTTGGAGGTGCTGCCCAATGTTCCGACTGCATCGGAAGCGGGGCTCCCTGATTTCGTCGTCGGCATCTGGCATGGCATCTACGCGCCGAAAGGCACGCCGCCGGAAGTGACTGCCAAGCTTTCCGCCGCTCTGCAGAAGGCGCTGAAGGACCCGAACGTCGTTGCCCGCTTCGCCGAACTCGGCACCATCCCGGCGACCGACGCCGAGGCGACACCGGAAGGCTTGAAGGCCAAGCTTGAAACCGAAGTCGCCCGCTGGAAGCCGGTCATCGACGGCGCCGGGCAATACGCCGACTGATCCCGTCAGCGGTAAAAAAAACCTGTGCCGCCCGGCTTCTAGGCGGCACAGTTCATGAAAGAAGAAAAGAAGGGGGAACATGAGGGGCTTTTCAATCAACGGCCGTGACGGGCTTTGCGCTGCGATTTTCATCCTGCTGGGCGTCTTCTTCGCGATGCAATCGCTTGGCATGGAACTCGGCACGGCATTTCGCATGGGGCCCGGCTATTTCCCGCTTGTTCTAGCAGGATTCCTGATCCTGCTCGGACTGATCATTCTGGTGCAAGCGACGCAATATGCGGCAGAGCCGGTCGGGCCGATTGCCTGGCGTGGCATGTTCTTCATCCTGCCCGCACCGATCGTCTTCGGCCTGACGGTCCGCGGCCTCGGTTTCGTGCCGGCGGTCTTTCTTACGGCCATGATTGCTGCCTTCGCCTCCAGCCGGATGAAGCCCGGGATCGCCCTGCTCCTCGTCAGCGGATTGACGATCTTCTCCGTCATCGTTTTCAGCTATGCGCTGGGCCTCCCGTTCCGGCGCTTCGGCCCGTGGCTCGACTGAGGAATTCGCATGGATCTCTTTAATAATCTTGCCCTCGGCTTCTCCACCGCCGCCTCGCCCTGGAATCTTCTCTTCTGCTTCACCGGCGTCATGCTGGGAACGTTGATCGGCGTGCTGCCCGGCATCGGCGCGACGGCGACCATCGCCATGCTGCTGCCGATCACCTTCCAGCTGGAGCCGGTTTCATCTCTCATCATGCTGGCCGGCATCTATTACGGCGCGCAATATGGCGGCTCGACCACGGCTATCCTCATCAACATGCCGGGCGAATCCTCCTCAGCCGTCACCGCGATCGACGGCTACCAGATGGCGCGCCAGGGGCGGGCCGGCGTGGCGCTCGCCACCGCCGCCATCGGCTCCTTCTTCGCGGGAACGGTATCCACCTTTCTCGTCGCCATCTTCGCGCCGCCGCTGACATCAATCGCGCTAAAATTCGGGGCGGCGGAATATTTCTCGCTGATGGTCGTCGGCCTCATCTCGTCCATCGCGCTTGCCCATGGCTCCGTCATCAAGGCGCTGGCCATGGTCGTGCTGGGCCTCCTGCTCGGCCTTGTCGGCACCGACATCAACACCGGGACGCCGCGCTTCATCCTCGGCATCCGCGATCTTTCCGACGGGCTGAATTTCGTCGCCATGGCGGTCGGTGTCTTCGGGGTCGCCGAGATCCTGCGCAATCTCGAAAACGAGCAGACGCGCTCGGTCATGATCAAGAAGGTGACGGGCCTCCTGCCGACCCGCGAGGATTTCAGGCGCATGGCGGCGCCGATCCTGCGCGGCACGGCTTTGGGCTCGGCGCTCGGAATCCTGCCCGGCGGCGGCGCGATCCTCGCCTCCTTTGCCTCCTACACCGTGGAAAAGCGTGTCTCCAAGCACCCGCAGACCTTCGGCAAGGGCGCGATCGAGGGCGTGGCGGGGCCGGAAGCCGCCAACAATGCCGGCGCGCAGACGTCTTTCATCCCGATGCTGACGCTGGGCATCCCCGCCAATCCCGTCATGGCGCTGATGATCGGCGCGATGATCATCCAGGGCATCGTCCCGGGACCGAATGTGGCGACCGAGCAGCCGGCGCTGTTCTGGGGCATCATCGCCTCGATGTGGATCGGCAATCTGATGCTGATCGTCCTCAACCTGCCGATGATCGGCCTCTGGGTGAAACTCCTGACGATCCCCTACTACGTGCTGTTCCCGATCATCCTCGCCTTCTGCTCGATCGGCGTCTACAGCGTCAATTCCAATGTCTTCGACCTCTATTCCGTCGCCTTCTTCGGCCTTATCGGCTATGTCCTGGTGAAGTTGCATTGCGAGCCGGCCCCGCTCCTGCTCGGCTTCGTGCTGGGACCGCTGCTGGAGGAAAACCTGCGCCGCGCCATGATCATCTCGCGCGGCGATGCGACGGTTTTCTTCACCCGCCCCATCAGCGCCACGCTCCTTGCGATCGCGCTCGCGGTTCTTGTGATCGTGCTTCTGCCTAGCATCAACCGCAAGCGCGAGGAGATCTTCGTGGAGGACTGAACCGGCGCTTTTCTGCGCCGGCATAGGAGCAAGTTGCAAACATTGACTTGACCGAATCCTCCAAGTGCTTGAAAGAAAAGCTACGCGGACGTGGCGAAACTGGTAGACGCAGCAGACTTTAAAATTGGAGTGCCCGCGGGGAAATCCGCGGAGTAGAACCGCTCAAAGTCGGGGAACGCTAACGGGCAGATGCGCCCTAAGCCAATCCCGAGCCAAGCCCCTTCGGGGAAGGTGTAGAGACTGGACGGGTGGCGCCTAAAGCCTTCGGGTCATGGCGAAGGGACAGTCCAGACCACGAACGTCATATGACGGCGGCGAAAGTCGAGGTGGTATGAAAATCTGCTTCTCTATGAGAGTACGGGTTCGAGTCCCGTCGTCCGCACCATCCTTTATTAAGATCATGGATTTGGAATGATTGCGGAGGGCACGCAATCAAGGATTGCAGGCCATTTGCGCCTTCGGCAGGCTCTAACCCCCGTTTTCGGGAGGAAGAATTAGTTCAAGCTGGATGCTGCTGAACGCTGAGACCGCCATCGATCGTCAGGCATGTCGCGTTCATGAACGGGCATTCGTCCGAGATCATGAACACTGCGGCCATGGCGATCTCTTCCGGCGAGGCGATTCGACCTCCGGGGTGCAGTTTCATCGTCTCTGCTCTGGCTGCCTCCGGATCCGGAAAACTGTTCCAGTAATCGACGACCTTCTGGGTAGAGACATAGCCTGGCGCCAATGCGTTCACCCGGACGTTCTTGGCTGCATATTCCAGACCGAGCGATTTTGTCATGCCGAGCAGGGCATGTTTCGCCAGGGGATAGGGGAATGTGTGGGGAATGATGGTGAAGGCATGGGTCGAGGCGATGTTGAGAATGACGCCACCGCCCGCTTCAATCATCCCCGGCAACACCGCCTTGCAGCAATTCCAAGCGCCCTTGAGATTGATGTCGAAGCAGCGGTTCCATTCCTCGTCGGTGGTTTCCAGCGGTTCGGCAAAGATATTGACCCCGGCATTGTTGACGAGCCCATTGATGGCCCCGATCGCGCCTTCTGCCTGACGGACCGCTGCGGAAATTGCCGCTGCATCGGTGATGTCGGCCGCAAGCCAGCCGAGCCTGCCGCCGGTGTTCCTCAACGCCGTGGCCTCGCGCTCCAGAAGCTCGGCATCGCGATCGATGAGAAACAGAGCCGCCCCTTCGCGCAAAAAGGCGTTGGCCATCGCAAGGCCGATACCCTGTGCCGCCCCGGTCACGAATATCCGCTTGCCCGCCAGCCGTTCCATTATCGTATTCTCCTCACCACTCGGCGAAGCTGCCGTCGGGATGACGCCAGATCGGGTTGCGCCATCGGTGACCTTCTTTTGCCCGCTCGATCACATAGGCCTCGTCCACCTCGATGCCCAGTCCTGGCCCCTGCGGGATGCTGACGAAGCCGTCGGCATACTGGAACACGTCCTTGTTGACGATATAGTCGAGAATATCATTGGCCTCATTATAGTGGATACCAAGGCTCTGCTCCTGGATGAAGGCATTGTAGGACACCGCATCGATCTGCAGGCAGGCTGCAAGCGCGATCGGCCCGAGCGGGCAATGAGGGGCAAGCGCCACGTCGTAAGCCTCTGCCATGGCAGCGATTTTCCGGCATTCGGTGATACCTCCCGCGTGGGAAAGATCCGGCTGGATGATGTCGACATAGCCGCCCTCGAAGACGGACTTGAAATCCCATCGGGAGTAAAGCCGCTCACCCAATGCGATAGGCGTCGAGGTATGGTTGGCAATTTCCTTCAACGCTTCTTTGTTTTCCGAAAGCACAGGTTCTTCGATGAACATCAGCTTGTAGGGCTCGAGTTCCTTCGCCAGAACCTTGGCCATCGGCTTGTGCACGCGACCGTGGAAATCGACCCCGATACCGATATGCGGGCCGATCGCCTCGCGGATAATGGCGATCGTCTCGACCGCCTTCTCCACCTTCTCGTTAGTGTCGACGATCTGCATCTCTTCGCAGCCGTTGAGTTTGATCGCCTGAAAACCGCGGGCGACCACGTCCTTGGCATTTTGGGCAATGTCGGAGGGACGGTCGCCGCCGATCCAGGAATAGACCTTGATCCGGTCACGCAACTGACCGCCGAGCAGCGAATGCACCGGCTGGCCGAGCGCCTTGCCCTTGATATCCCACAGTGCCTGGTCGATGCCGGCAAGCGCCGACATATGAATCGCCCCGCCCCGGTAGAAGCCGCCGCGATAGAGAACCGTCCAGTGATCCTCGATCAGGAAAGGATTCTTCCCGATCAGGTAGTCGGCCATTTCCTGCACGGCCGCCTCAACGGTCAGCGCGCGGCCTTCGACCACCGGCTCGCCCCAGCCAACGACCCCTTCGTCAGTCTCGATCTTCAGGAACAGCCAGCGTGGCGGGACGAGGTAGGTGGTCAGTCTGGTGATCTTCATGGGCATGTTCCAATCAGGCGAGAATGAGATCGTCCGCCTTGCCCGCAGCGGCAAGGACAGCGGTATTGGTGTTGCCGCTTGCGATGGTCGACATGAGGGAGGCGTTGGTGAACCGAAGATCGCGCATTCCGGCGCCCGGGAAGATTTCCTTGTCGATCAGGTCGCGCATCGTCGATGCGCATGCGGAACCGCTCCGGCCGACGGTGATGTAGTCAAATCGACCTTCGTTAGTCATCTGTTCTCCCAGCGATATGTGCATGCTCATAGATCTCGCGGCCGAAGCCGGATGCTGCCCGACAATTGCTGACCGGGCTGAAGAACTCGAAGCCCGCCGAGATCGGGCAGGTTATGGCCGTTTGCCAGATGCGACATCGGCTCGAAGCAGAAATAGTCACGCTTGAACTGCGGATCGAAGGTCGTCTCGGACACAAAGACAAAGGCGTGCCGGAACAGGGGATCGGCCGTCAGGCAAAGTTGCGTTCCGCGCTCGGGCCAGGAGATCACTGCCTCTCCGGACCAATCCTCAAACCCGTTGTTGACCCAGCGATGCGGTAGCGGCGACGGCTCGCTGAAATCAAGGTCGACCGGAATCCCTGTCGCCTCGCCCGGTAGCCAGCCCTCGACCTCAGTCCAGAATTTTCGAGCCGGTGCAAGCAATGTCGTCTGCGGCGTCATCGGAAAATAGGGATGCCAGCCAAGACCGAACGGCAAGGGCCCGTCGCCGTCATTCTCGACTGACAGCGCCAGTTCCAGTTCATTGTCCCGCAATGAAAATCTTTGGCTAGCGTGGTAGGCATATGGGGTATTTCCACCGCGATGGGCAAAGCTCATGATCACATGATCATCTGCGTGTTCGTTGACGGACCACTCAGACTGCCAGCCTTCACCATGAAGATAGTGGGGATCCCACTCCATATTTGGGCTGAAACAGAATTCCCGACCCTCGAACTCGAACCGATTGTTCTTCACCCGGTTTCCAAACGGCACGAGTGGATAGCACGAAGATGAAAGTGCATCCGCGTTGTCAGAAGCGTCCCGTAACAACGGCACATGTCCCCCCTCGCCGTCGTTCCAGAAACCGAGGATCACGCCGCCGGTGGTCGATATCCGCAACGAAAGGGAGCCGGATTTCAGACCCAGGATCGACATTGCCCATCACCCCTTGTTGCGCGACAAGCAGAAGCGTGCCGAGCAAGCGCGGTACCGCTGGCCGCGACAGCCGCAACTACGTCGAATTCCAGACCGCTCACAGGATAAGTTTAGCCCGATGAATGTCAATATAAATACGATTTATTTTTGGATTTGATCGGAAAACCCGGATCATTCATATTACCGATTGCTATTTGACGTGCGAAGCCGATCCTGGGTCGAAGACGGTTTCTCGATCATGCGTGCCGATGCACAACGAAGAAGAGGGAGACGAGGTGAAGAGCGAACCCATGACTCGGATTTTAACGGAACATGGCGCACCCATCGCCCAGCGCGGCAAGCGAAGCGTAAGGGAGGCACTGCTGCACTGTCTCGTCGAGATGGTCGTTTCGGGCGTTTTTGCGGAAAATGCCACCCTGCCGAACGAGGCAGAATTGACGGAGAAGTTCGGCGTCAGCCGCACCAGTTTGCGCGAGGCGATGCAATATCTCTCCGCGCTCGGCATGGTGCGCTCCCGCACACGCGCCGGCACCATCGTGCTGCCCCGCGAAAACTGGAACTATCTCGATCCGATCGTGCTCGATGTGATGCTGGCGGTCGGCGGCGATGATACCTTCTACTCCTCGCTTATCGACGCGCGGCAGTTGCTGGAACCCGCCGCTGCCGCACAGGCGGCAGCCAATGCCAACGCACGGCAGCTCTACCATATCTCCAAAGCGTTCGAGGATATGGTCGAGGCGAACGCCAGAGACACGGAAGCCTGGAGCCGCGCGGACCTCGAGTTCCATACCGCGATCATCAATGCCAGCGGCAACTGGGTCTATCGCCAATTCGCCAGCGCCATCCGCGCGGCCCTGCTCGCGAGTTTCAGGTTGACCAACCGCGCCAGCCAATCGCACGAGCAGGCGATCCTCACACATCAGGATGTGCTTGAAGCTATCCGGATGCGACGGCCAGAGGCCGCGCGCCACGCTATGGAACAGCTGATCGGCGTGGCGCGGAGCGAGATGACTGATGCCTTAAGGCGAGCCCGCAAAGCTTCCGAACTCGGAGACGAATGAACAGAAATCCAATAAAAAATCATACATATATATTGACTAGTATGATATTTACTGAATAGTTAACGAGCGACCGCGGGGAGGCACGCGGGCAAGAGGGAGAGATTTCATGCGTTCATTGAAGGCATTGGCTATGGCTGGCGCCATCGCTCTGATGGCGACCACGGCATTGGCTGCGGACGTGAAGATCGGTTTTGTCGTCAAGCAGCCGGAAGAGCCCTGGTTCCAGGACGAGTGGAAGTTCGCCGATCAGGCGGCGAAGGAAAAAGGCTTCACGCTGGTGAAGATTGGCGCTGAAGACGGCGAAAAGGTCCAGTCGGCGATCGACAACCTTGGCGCACAGGGCGCACAGGGCTTCATCATCTGCGTACCGGACGTCAAACTCGGCCCGGGCATCGTTGCGAAGGCAGCAGCGAACAATCTCAAGCTGATGACTGTCGACGACCGCTTGGTCGGGGCCGACGGCAATCCGCTGGAAGACGTCCCGCATATGGGCATTTCAGCGACAAAGATCGGAGAGACGGTCGGGCAAGCCATTGTCGAGGAGATCAAGAAGCGCGGCTGGAACATGAAGGATGTCGGCGCAATCCGCGTCTCCTACGATCAGCTTCCAACGGCGGTCGACCGTGTCGAAGGCGCGATCTCCGTGCTCAAGGCCGCAGGTTTCCCGGCTGAGAACATCTATGACGCGCCTCAGGCCAAGACCGATACCGAAGCAGCACTCAATGCCGCGACGACAGTGCTCAACAAGCACGCCAATGTAAAATACTGGGTGGCATTCGGCTTGAATGATGAGGCCGTTCTCGGCGCCGTTCGTGCATCGGAATCAGTCGGAATTCCAGCCGAAAATATAATCGGCGTTGGCATCGGCGGGGCGGAATCGGCAATCAACGAGTTCAAGAAGCCTTCCGTGACCGGTTTCTTCGGCACGGTTATCATCTCGCCGAAACGCCATGGCTATGAAACCGCGCTCAACATGTATGAATGGATCGCCAACGACAAGGAACCGCCTATGCTGACGCTGACTGCAGGCTCTCTGGCGTTGCGCGGTGACTATGAAATGGTCCGCAAGGATCTTGGCATAGAATAGCCTTCCCCACGCGATCCTCGTCCCGGCAGTGCGAAGGCTGCCGGGTCGATTCTCCAGCATCACGGGGCGATGATGGCTTTCCTCGAATTCAGGACTATTTCCAAAAGCTACCCTGGCGTCCAGGCATTGTCCGACATCTCGTTCGCGGTCGAGAAGGGTGTCGTGCACGGACTGATGGGCGAGAACGGGGCCGGAAAGTCCACCCTCATCCGCATCCTGTCGGGAGACCAGTCGGCCGATACCGGCAGCATCCTGATAGAGGGAGAAGAACAAAACTATCGGTCCGCTCGCGATGCTTTTCACGCCGGCGTCATCGTGATCCATCAGGAATTACAGCTCGTGCCCGAGCTCACCGTAGCGGAGAATTTGTGGCTCGGTCGGTTTCCCGGCAAAGCCGGCATCATCGACAGCCGCACGCTCGTCGAGACCGTCCGCACGAAGCTGGAGGAGATCGGCATCGACGTCGATCCCAACGCGAAAGTCTCCACCCTTTCCATCGGCGCGCGACAGATGGTGGAAATCGCGAAGGCGGTCATGCTTGAAGCGCGGGTCATCGCGCTCGACGAGCCGACATCCTCTCTCTCATCTCGCGAAAGCGAAATCCTGTTCTCGCTGATCGAGAAGCTGAAATCCAATGGTACGATCATTCTGTATGTGTCGCACCGGCTGGACGAGATTTTCCGCCTCTGCGACAGCCTGACGGTGCTGCGCGACGGCAAACTCGCCGCCCATCATCTGAAGGTCGCCGATACCACTCGCGATCAGATCATCTCGGAAATGGTCGGTCGGGAGATCAGCAATATCTGGGGCTGGCGTGAGCGTCCGCTCGGCGATGTGCGCCTCGACGTCCGAAGCCTGTCTGGCCCGAAACTGCGAAACCCGATCAATTTTTCCGTGCGAAAGGGAGAAATCCTGGGCTTATTCGGCCTGATCGGCGCCGGCCGCAGCGAGATGGCCCGTCTGCTTTATGGTGCTGACAACCGCCATCAAGGTAGTGTCAGCATCGATGGCGTGGCCATTTCCCCCAATAATCCCAAGGCTGCCATCAATGCCGGCATGGTCTTTTGCCCGGAGGACCGGAAGTTCGACGGCATCGTGCAGGGACGTTCGATCGAAGAGAACATCACCATCTCCTCGCGCAGGCATTTCTCGCCCTTTGGTATCCTGAGTCCAAAGAAGGAAGCGGCACTTGCCGACCGGTTCATCGCGAAGCTCAGGGTGCGTACGCCGTCCCGCAAGCAGGACATCATCAATCTGTCGGGCGGCAACCAGCAGAAGGTCATTCTCGGGCGCGGGCTCTCGGAACAGGGCGTGAAGGTCCTGGTCATCGATGAGCCGACGCGCGGCATCGACGTCGGCGCCAAGTCGGAGATTTACGAGATCCTCTATGAACTCGCGGCCAGCGGCATTGCGATCATCGTCATTTCCAGCGAATTGCCGGAGGTCATGGGTATATCCGACCGTATCATCGTCATGTGCCAGGGCCGGGTGGCAGCCGACATCCCACGCAGCGATTTCGATGAACGCAATATCCTGACCGCGGCCCTCCCCGACAAGAATGCTGCCGGGACCATCTAATTTGGGAACGATATCGATGAACTCGTTGAAAAAGATACTTCTCGGCGAACAGGGGCTCGTCGTGATCTTCGCCGCCGCTTTCGTGATCGTCTCGATCTTCGTTCCGAATTTTCTGAGCGAGCGCAATATGCTGGGTCTGCTGCAGTCGGTGGTAACGATCGGTATTGTCTCATGCACGATGATGTTCTGCCTGGCGTCCCGCGATTTCGACCTGTCCGTCGGCTCGACGGTCGCCTTTTCCGGCATGATCGCCGTAATGGTATCCAACGCCTCCGGTTCGATCCTGCTCGGGCTTCTGGCTGCTCTTCTTGCCGGCGGCGCCGTGGGCCTCTTCAACGGGGTGGTCATCGCCAAGTTTCGCATCAACGCGCTGATCACCACGCTTGCCACGATGCAGATCGTCCGCGGCTTGGCGTTGATTGCGTCGGATGGTCGCGCCGTCGGCATAAATGATCCGAACTTCTACCAGTTGGCATTGTCGCGGATATTCACCATTCCGACGCCGATCTGGATCATGATCCTGCTGTTCATCGTCTTCGGCTTTGTCTTGAACCGAACCGTCTTCGGCAAGAACACGCTGGCGATCGGCGGCAACCCGGAAGCCTCTCGGCTGGCCGGCGTCAATGTCGTCAGGATGCGGATCTGGATCTTCGCGCTTCAAGGCTTCGTCTGCGCCATTGCCGGCATACTGCTAGCCTCGCGCATCACGTCCGGTCAGCCGAATGCCGCAACGGGCCTGGAGCTCTCGGTCATTTCCGCCTGCGTGCTCGGCGGCGTCTCGCTTGCCGGCGGGCGGGCTGCCATGACGGGCGTGATCGTTGGCGTGCTGATCATGGGGATTGCGGAAAACGTCATGAACCTGCTCAACATCCAGGCCTTCTACCAGTACGTCGTGCGCGGCTGCATTCTTCTCATCGCCGTCCTCCTGGACAATTTGCGCTCCACGGCAGCAGGCCGCGGCCGAGTCTGACACGAGCCGGAAATGCAATTCATCCCGAAAGCTCAATCCACTAGCCTACGAGGAGCCATCGGTTGCGCAAAAACCCTGGAACCGACGGCTCCAGGGTTTTCGGGCGCACGTAACCGGGAGGGAGAAATTACGCGGCCTGTGTCTTCCTGGATATTCGTGCCCATTGCGGGATCCAGTCATCATGTGCGGCGAGCAGATCGTCCACCAGTGACCATATCTGGTCGAGATCAAGCTCGGCTGCCGTATGCGGGTCCATCATCGCCGCGTGATAGAGATGCTCGCGGTTTTCGGTCATCAGAGCCCGGACCGTCAGTTCCTGGACATTGATATTGGTGCGGATCAACGCCGTCAGTTGCGGCGGCAGATCGCCGACGAATGTCGGCTGGATACCGGATGCATCGACGAGACAGGGAACTTCCGCCGCGCAGGCCTCCGGCAAAGAGGTTATGCAACCATTATTACGCAGATTGCCGTAGATCACCGAGGGCTCCCCGGTCCAGACCGAATTCATGATCGAAGAGGCATATTCGCGGCTCTCCTCCACCTCGATCGTCTCGGCGTTCCTGAACGTCGCCGCCTGCCCTTTCCAGCGTTCGACCTGTTCGATGCAGCGCTTTGGGTATTCATCAAGCGGAATGCCGAATTTCTCGATCAGGTCCGGTCGGCCGTTCTTGATGAAATAGGGCGTATATTCGGCAAAATGTTCGGAACTTTCGGTGACGAAATAGCCGAGCCGCGTCAGCATTTCATAGCGCACCTTGTTCGGGCAGCGTGGATTCCAATGGCTGGGTTTCGGAAAACGTCCTTCCCTGTAGCCGCGCAGCAGATCGGGATAGAGATCGCGATAACTGCCGTCCGGCTGGCGATGTTCGAATTTGAGATAGAAAGCCATGTGGTTGATGCCGGCGGCTCGGTAGCGGATTTCATCGACGGGGATATCGAGATCGCGTGCCAACTCATAGGCGGTGCCCTGTACCGAATGGCATAATCCGACCTGGCGTATCGAGGGATATTTCTCCGAAATGGCCCAGGTGTTGATGGCCATCGGGTTGACATATTGCAGAAGGATCGCCTCCGGACAGACGGCGAGCATGTCCTCGCAGATCCTCCACAGATGCGGGACAGTGCGCAGGCCTCTCATGATGCCGCCCACGCCAAGCGTGTCTGCGATGGTCTGGCGCAGGCCGTATTTTTTCGGCACTTCGAAATCGGTGACGGTGCAGGGTTCGAAGCCGCCTATCTGAAAGGCGACGACGACAAAATCCGCCCCTTCCAATGCCTTTCGCTGATTGGCATATGTCTCGATCCTAGCCTGTACGCCGAGTGTCCTCACCAGCTTGCCGGCGACGATCTCGCTTTCCTCGAGCCGCTGGGGATCGATATCCATCAAAGCGATGGTCGCGGCCGAAAGTGCGGGGCGCTGCAGCACGTCGCCGATGATATTCTTCATGAAGACGGTGGAACCGGCGCCGATGAAGGTGATCTTTGGTTGTCTGGTCATGAATTGCCTCTGATCTTGATATTCACGCCGCCACCTGGAACGCGGCCTTCACCAGCCGTTCGGTATAGGCAGTCCTGGGATTGGAAAGGATTTGATCCACCGGCCCCTCCTCGACGATCCGGCCGTGCTGCATCACCACAATGCGGTGGCAGAGCGCACGCACGACTTTCAGATCATGGGAGATGAAGAGGTAGCTGAGCCCACGCTCATCCTGCAGCTTGCGCAAGAGTTCGATGATCTGGGCCTGCACGGAGAGATCCAGCGCCGAGGTCGGCTCGTCGAGCAGGATGAATTCCGGCTCGACCGCAATAGCCCGGGCAATGGCGATGCGCTGACGCTGGCCGCCGGAGAATTCATGCGGAAAACGCGACAGGATGTTGGCGGGAAGTCCGGCGCTCACCAGGGCATCGCGGACCCGTTCGAGCCGTTCGTTGCGGTTGGCGCCGATGCGATTGACGATCAGCCCTTCCTCGATGATCTGTCCGACTGACATGCGGGGATTGAGCGAGGAGAACGGGTCCTGGAAAACAACCTGCATGCGCGATCGCATCGGCCGCATATGATCGCGAGACATGTCGTGGATCGGCTCGCCATCGAAAAGTATCCGGCCGCCATCGGTCTTCTGCAGCCGGATCAGCGCCTGGCCGAAGGTGGTCTTGCCCGATCCCGACTCGCCTACGATTCCAAGCGTTTCATGTCGGCGCAGTTCCAGGCTCAAGCTATCGACGGCCACCAGTTCGCTCAATTGCGGCTTGAAGAAACCGCCCTTCTTCAGCATGAAGGAAACGCGCACTCCCTGCCCTTCCAGAAGGACCGGCGAATGCGTTGGCAGCGGATTGGCAGTACCCGAGGGTTCGGAAGCAAGAAGCCCGCGCGTGTAGGAATGAAGCGGATTGGCGAACAGCGTCGCGGTTATATTGTGCTCCTTCACCTCACCCTGGCTCATCACATATACATAGTCGGAGAACTGCCGCACCACGGTCAGGTCATGGGTGATCAGAATGACCGCCATGCCGAGCTTTTGCTGCAGATCGCGGATGAGATTGAGGATCTGCGCCTGCACCGTGACATCGAGCGCCGTCGTCGGCTCGTCGGCGATCAGCACATCCGGATCATTGGCAAGGGCCATGGCGATCATCACCCGCTGGCGCTGGCCGCCCGAAAGCTGATGCGGATATTGGTTCAGCCGCGCTTCCGGATCGGGAATCTGGACCTGGGTGAGCAGTTCCAGCGCCCGCCGCATCGCGTCGCGGCGGCTCATGCGCTGGTGGACACGGATCGCCTCGACGATCTGGCTGCCGATGGTGTAGATCGGGTTGAGCGAACTCATCGGCTCCTGGAAGATCATGGATATCCGGTTGCCGCGAAGCGCACGGCGCTGACGCACGGAAAATTTCAACACATCCTTGCCGTCATATTCGATACGCGAATGCCCCGCGACGGCCGCCCGTTTGGTGAGAAGGCCCATCACCGTCCGCGCCGTGACGGATTTACCGGAGCCGGATTCGCCGACGATCGCGATCGTCTCGCCACGGTGGAGCTGAAATGAGACATCCTTCACCGCTTCGACCGAGCCGCCCTCCACCTTGAAACTGACCGCCACATGGCGCGCATCGATGATGGGGCGGCCATTTTTCGCGCGCAGATCGTGCCGCTCTTCGGGTGCCATGGCGATGCTGTCCAATTGTGCCATCGTGCAGCCTCCTCAGTAAGGATCGATTGCATCGCGCAGACCGTCGCCCAAGGCATTGAAGGCAAGGACGGTGACGAGCACGAAAGCGACGGGAGAAAGGATCCAGGGATAGGATCCAATGGCGGAATAGTTCGCGGTGTCCTGCAGCATCAGCCCCCAGGAGATCAGTGGCGGCTTGACCGCAAAACCAAGGAAGCCGAGGAAGGATTCCAGGAGCACGACCTGCGGGATCGCCAGCGTCACCGCGACGATCACATGGCTCATCACATTGGGGAAAATGTGCTGGAAGATGATGCGCCGATCGGTAGCGCCAATGGCGATCGCCGCCTTCACATAGTCGATGCGGGCAAGCGCCAGGGTCTTGCCACGCACCTCGCGCGACATCTGCGCCCATCCGAGCGCCGACATGACGATGATGACGAAAGCAAGAAAGACATTCGTGGGCGCGGTGACCGGAATAAGCGAGGTCAGCGCCAGATAGAGCGGCAATTGCGGGAAAGCCAGAACCAGTTCGACAAAGCGCTGGACCCAGGCGTCGAAACGGCCGCCGAAATATCCCGAGACCATGCCAACCGTCGTGCCGACAACAGTGATGATGGAGACGACGACAAGCGCGATCATCAGCGATATGCGCGAGCCATACAGAATGCGCGACAGCACATCGCGTCCGAACTTGTCGGTACCGAGGAAATGAACGGCACTGCCGTCGGTGGCTCCAAAGAGATGGCGATCGAACGGAATGAAGCCGAAAAGCTTGTAGGGTGCGCCCTTGACGAAGAAACCGAGCACTTGCGGATTGTCATAATCCGGCCCGACAACCGGCTGGAAGGTGATCGGATCGAGTTCCTCGGTCTCGCGGATCGGATAACTGCGCGGCGGAAAGACCAGATTACCCTCTCTGTCGTGGATGCTGATCGTCTGCGGCGGAGCAAATGCCACGCCTGTCGCCTTCGGATCGGCGGGCGAAAGAAAGTCGGCGAACAGCGCCATGAAAATCAGCAGGCAGACGAGAACCAGCCCGAGCATGCCGGTCCAGGAACGCTTCAACCGCCGCCATACCAGAGCGGAATAGGTCTCATTGTGATGCTTTTCTTCGGGTCTCATAGTGAGGCCGGCTGTATGTGTATCGACGCTCATGCCAGTGCCTCTCCTCCCAGGCGCACCCGCGGGTCGAGCACGGCGAGCAGCATGTCGGCAATGATGTTGCCGACGATCAACGTCGCCGAGAGCACGAGCATGAAGGTCGCCGTCACATAGACGTCGCCGACCCACATGGAGCCAACGATGGCGGGACCGACGGTCGGCAGCGCGAAGATGATGGCGGTCTCGATTTCGCCGGTCAGCATGTACGGCAGGACAACGCCTTGATACATCACCAGCGGATGCAGCGCATTTGGGACCGCATGGCGCATGACGACAGCGCTCTCGCTCAAGCCCTTGGCACGCGCGGTCTCGACATATTGCGCATTCAGCGTATCGAGCAGATTCCCGCGCATGACCCGCATGTTATAGGCGAGCCCCCCAAAGGTCGCGATGGCGATCACCGGCCAGACATGCTTGAGGAGATCGACGAACTTGTCCCAGGACCATGGCGCACCGCCATAGCGGGCTGAATGGAAACTGTTGATTTCACTGACATTGAAATGGAAGACGAGGATATAGACGATGATCAGCGCCATCAGGAAGCGCGGCACCGTCATCCCCAGGAACGAGATACCCGAGAGCAGTGTGTCCACCCAGCTATATTGCCGGGTCGCGGCCAGGATGCCGAAGGAAATGCCGATCAACGACGCCAGGATATGGCAGACCAGCGCCAGGGCCAGCGTGCGCGGCAGGCGCTCGCCGACGACATCGGCTACCGGCTTGTTGTAATAGAGGCTGTGGCCGAAATCGCCACGCGTGACAATGCCCGTGATCCAGCCGACATATTGCACCGGCAGTGGCTTATCGAGCCCATGCTCCTTGCTGTAGGCCTTGGCCTGCGCATCGGCTTGCTCGAATGAGGCCCCGCCCTGATTGATGAGCTGCGAGCGAATATAATCGCTGTAATCTCCGGGCGGCGCCTGGATGATGGCGAACGTCACCACGCTGAGCACGAAAAGCACCGGAATGGCAGACGCGATGCGGACAAGCAGAAATCTGATCATGCCATTTCCTTCTGTCGTAGTCTTGCACCGTTTGTCGGGCTCTCTCGATGAGGCGACGCGGATCGGCGGCCCATGTTCCGGCTCCGCGCTCGCGAAACCGGAACAAGCCAGTGTCAGTTGGTCGGACCACTTTCGCCCGGTTTGCCGGGAAGCTGTTCGGGGTAGAGCTCAAAATCCGCCTGCTTGTCGGCGGCGACGAAGACGCGCTCGCGAATGATCGTGTCCTCGGCCCAGTTGAACATGTAGATCGGAGCGCCGCTCGGAATGTTGGAGAAGCGTTTGTTGATGATCAGCGCGCCCGGATATTCGGTGAGGCCGACAGTGTCGATATTGCCCGTCGCGACTTTCTGGTACCGCTTCATCAGCTCGCTACGCTGCTCATTGTCGTTCGTGGCGATGAATTTGTTGATGATATCGACCATCTCCTTCTCGAAAGGCATCAGGTCGAGTTCACCTTTTTCATTGGCGCGATGATGCCAGCTCGTGCGCGGTCCCACTGCGGCAAGCTGCGGCGTGTTCTGCACGACGGAGACGAACTCGGCCTGGTTGCGATGAACCATCCAGTCGAACCGGCCGGCATAGTTCGCCGCGTCACGCTGTTTGCCGTCTATCGTGTTGAGGACCACCCTCAATCCCAGGCGTTCCATTTGGCCGACCACGCCTTCGGCGAGATTGCGGTCGGTGCCATAGTCCGAATTGACAAGCAGCACGATTTCCACGTCGCGGCCGCCGAGCTTGTCGGCAGGGAAGTTGACGAAGCCGTTGCCGTCAGTGTCCTTGAGGCCGATCTTCTCAATCAGCGCCTTTGCCCCGTCGAGATCGAAGGGATAATAGATGGTGGACTCACGATCATAAAAGCTCGTGCCGGACGAAATACCGCCGGGATAGATCGCGGTGAAGGGGCCTTTCACGAGAGCTTCACCCAGCTTCTTGCGATCGACCGCCATCGTGACGGCCTTGCGGAAATCCTCGTTGCGATTGAGTTCGCGAACCGCCTGCGCCCGCGCGTCGGGAGCGCCCCAGCCATTGGCCGAGAAGTTCATGTGAAGGTTATAGCCGATCACCCTTGGTCCGAATGCCAGGCGCGCGGGAGCCTCCTTGGAAGCCGCGCGCTTTAATGATTCCACGAAATTTTCGGGCTGCTCCAGATTGGAGAAATCGCCCGACCCGGCGATCGCCTGAACGTCGCGGTCGGCCCAGGTGGAAAGCTTGTAGTGCATCTCGTTGAGATAGGGGAGCTGGTTTCCTGCCTCGTCCACCTTCCAGTAATATGGATTGCGGCGCAGCACGATCAGGTCGTCCGGCCGATAGGCGACGGGTACCCAGGCGCCCATGATCGGCAGGTTCAGATATTCCGGCGGAAAGCCATTCTTGTACTCTTCATAGGTCGTACCGGCATATTTCGGATGCTTGGTCTTCAGGATATGCGACGGTCCGGGGCAGAAGGTGCCGTAGGCCATGGCATAAAGATGCTGGCGCGGGAAAGCTTCCTTGAAGGTCCATTCAATGGTGTATTTGTCGATTGCCTTCAGGGTCGTGCCTGCGCCGAAGGTTTCGGGCGTAGCACCGTTGAGCGGCGAGACATTGGGGTCGAGGACATTGTCCTCCCAGTAAAACATCACATCGTCTGAATCGAAAGGATCGCCGTCCGACCACTTGGCGCCCTCGATCAGATGCATGGTCAGCCTATGGCCGTCCTCCGACCACTCCCAGCTCTTTGCAAGATTCGGCAAGGGCTCAACATCAGTGGCTTCCACCTGGAAGAGCGGCGCCGTGCGCGTCAGGCATTCGAACAGTTCGATGTCGATGCCGCCCCAGCCTTGCGTCTGGCCGGCGCTGTAGTTCCAGCCCTCGGGGCGTCCTCCGACAACGTGGCGCAGCGTGTCGCCATAGACGCCTATGCCATCGGGCATGTTTCCGGTCTTGAAGACCAGCGGCTCTTTCGGAAGCCGTTCTGCGACGGGTGGGAGCTTGCCGGCCTTGACGAATTTCTCCGTCACCCAATCCGGTTCCTTATATTCCGGCAGCGCCTTGAATTCCCAGAGTGATGCGCGCGGGACATAGGTGATCTTTCCCTGTGCAGGGAAAGGTGGCTGTTCTGGCACGATTGTCGGTTCGGACGCCCAGCCTTGCAGGGCGAAAGCCGAAACCCCGATCACAAGCATGGCTGTGGTTTTCAGGCTGCGGAACTTCATGGTCTTTGTCACTCCCCTCATAGTCTGCCGATCCGGATGGATGGCGCTCCTCCAATTTTCACAATGGATATTTTGCACATGGCAGCCAATGACTGCCATGGCGGTCGCGTGCGTCCTCCCCGCCGCAACCCGCCGGGCTGTTACTTTTAGCCGGCCGCTCGCAGTTTCATGGCTTCCTTTTCCGCACGAATTTCATCAATGGAACGAACGTCGCGCCGTGCGACGCCCTTCCAATCGCGTGTCTTGACCGTCGCCCGGCTCAGACGTTCCTTGGCCGCATCGATGGCATGGGCATATTGCGGCAGCCATTGCGCCTGCGCGACGACCATTTCGTCGACCATCTGCCAGACCTCTTCGGGCGTGCAGATCGCGCCGACCAGCGGATCATGGAGTACTGCCAGCTTCAACAGATCGATATCGCCTGAGATCGCGGCATGAACCGACATGCGCTGGACGTTTATCGATGAAATACAGGTGGCGGCGCAGGCTTCGGGCAGGGTGATACCAGCCACCATGTTGATGCCGAAGCGGTCGACGAAGCCCGGGGATTCGATGATGGCATCCGATGGCAGATTGGTGATGACGCCATCGTTCCTGACATTGAAATGCCCGCGATAAATCCGGCCGGTTTCCAGCGCTTCGAGGATATGGCTTGCATGCTCGTTCGAGCGGCGCGCCGGATCGATCGGCCGTTCCGCATCTTTGAGAAACTGCGGGAATTCCGTCTCGAACCAGTTGCGCGTTTCGGTGGAGTAGCGCAGATAGCCGCCGGTCTCGCCATGGATCCAGTCGGACATGTCGATCCATCTGGTGATCTCGTCAGGCCTTTTGCGGTACCACGGCAGATATTCCGACAGATGGCCGTTGCTTTCGGTGGAATAGACGCCGAAGCGCTTCAGCACGTCGATCCTAAGTTTTTCCTGCTGTGAGAAAACCGGATGTGCTTCAAAGGCGGCAACCAGTTCGTCCTTGCCGACCTTGCGGCCTCGTAACCGGACATCGATGAACCAGGTTTGGTGGTTGATGCCGGAGCAGATGAAATCCAGTTCGCCTTCCTTTGCTCCCAGAATTTCGGCGATCTGTTCGCCGCCATGTTGCACGCCATGGCACAGACCTGTTGTATCGACCTTGCCATATTCGATGGCGGCCCAGGTGTTCATCGCCATGGGGTTGGCGTAGTTCAGGAATTTCGCGCCCGGTTCGGCAACCTCGCGGATGTCCTTGCAGAAATCCAGGATCACCGGAATATTACGCTGGCCATAAAGAATGCCGCCTGCACAGATCGTATCGCCGACACATTGGTCGACCCCGTATTTCAGCGGAATACGGATATCGTCGGCATAGGCTCCCAGTCCCCCGACACGCACGCAACTGATGATGTAGCGCGCGCCCTCGATCGCCTTGCGGCGGTCCGTAGTCGCGGTGACGCGCGTCGGCAGTCCGTTCGCCTCGACTATTCTGTCGAGAATCGTCCTGATCATGACGAGATTGTCTTCGCTGATATCAGTCAGAGCAAACTCGACATCCCTGAATTCCGGCACGCAGAGAATATCGGTGAAGAGTTTTTTGGTGAATCCGACGCTGCCCGCGCCGATGATAGTGATCTTGAAGCTGCTCATGCTCTCCTCGTCCCGGCTCATTTGGAAATACCGGGCTAAAGCTGATATCAGGGTAAAATTAATTCACGAGATGGGCGGTAATGATCCGCGATTGTCGGGCAGCCGGTCCTCCTCCGTAACATGCCGTCTTGCGGTCAGTTTGCTTTGTTGACAGTTATTATGCCCATAATGCGACCAGCCGCTAGAGAGGTATTATGCTATCATGGGTAATTCTGTGCTGGAGAGGCTGATCGCTTCCGGACCAACGATGAAGACGGTTTCGCTGCCACGCGGGCGCCAGAGCCTGCACACGATGCCGACAAGCACGGGCTATGAAATCCGCACCGACGCCACCTATGACTGGGACGGCCGCAGGCGCGGGCAGACCCCCTTCACTGTTTTGCAATATACCATCGGCGGGGCCGGGAACTTACGTTACGAAAACCGCACCCATCGCGTCCGATCAGGCGAGACGCTGCTGCTGCTGGTACCGCATAGTCATCGCTACTGGCTCGAGGATGGCGGTCGCTGGGAATTCTTCTGGATATCGATGAATGGCGAGGAGGCGCTGCGTATCCATCGCGCCATTCTGGCAATGACCGGACCGGTCCTGAAATTGCAGCCGCAGACAATCGAACAACTGGCCGATTGCAGCCTGAGACTGATAGCCGGCGAAGGCGAAACGCCGGGGCGCGCCTCGGCTATCGCCTATGAGGCAGCTATGGCGCTCTACGATGACGTCTTCGGCTCTCATCCCGTATTCAGCCAGGAATACAGGACCATGCAGCATGTCATCGACTACATACATGCAAATCTGGAACGCCCCCTCCCCGTTGCGGATCTGGCACGGATTTCCGGTTTGAGCCGGGCACATTTTTCCCGCGTCTTCGCGGCGAACGAAGGCATGCCGCCGGCCGAATTCGTGCTGCAAAAGCGCTTGCAACGTGCGGTGAAGCTTTTGACCAAGACGGCGAGCTTGCCGGTAAAGGAAGTGGCGATCATGTCGGGCTTCGAAGACCCAAATTATTTCGCCAAGGTCTTCCGGCGGGTCTTCGGCGCCAGCCCGACCGAGTTCCGCACGACGGGCATGTATGCCAGCCCCTCGCCCGAACTCCTGAAGGCGAAACCCGTCATGGCGCACTCCCGACCGCGTGTGCCATAGTCCGGCTCAATCTGCTGATTCCTCCGGATCGTCCTCATGCTTGCCAGCCAGTTTTCTCCATTCGAAGATCTGGCTATGGCCTTACTGCCGCACGCAACGGATCATACCGGAGACGGATCGCACGATATTTCGCACCTGTGCCGGGTCTGGAAGAATGCCGCCAGGATCCAGGTTGGCGAAGGCGGTGATGTCGAGGTGCTGGTCGCGGCCACCATCCTGCACGATTGCGTATCAGTGGAGAAGAATTCGCCGCTTCGATCCCAATCTTCACGGCTTGCCGCAGACAAGGCATCCGGGATACTCGCGGCGCTCGGTTGGGATCAGTTGCGGATCAGCATGGTTCATCATGCTATCGAAGCGCACAGTTTCTCCGCGCAGATTGCACCGAGGACACTTGAGGCAAAAATCCTGCAGGATGCCGACCGGCTCGACGCGATCGGCATGGTGGGGGTAGCTCGTTGTTTCTACATTGCCGGCCGGATGGGCAGCGCCCTCTATGATTTGGAAGATCCGGAAGCGCGTTGCCGCTCCTACGATGACAGAAATTATGCCATCGATCATTTTCATACCAAATTGATCAAACTCACAGCCGGTTTCCAAACCAAGACCGGCGCCGGAATGGCGCAGGTTCGACATGAGCGGCTCCAGCGCTTTCTCGACGCCTTCATGGACGAGATCTGAACACGGCGCAGCGCTGGCTCAAGATCGGCAAGCGCCATCGCGCCGCCGCCGGTCCCCGGCGAGCACGATGTCACTTAACTCCGGCGAGCGCCCGGTCCAGATGGGTGTATCCGCCGTCCACGAAAAGCCATTGTCCCGTCAGGTGCAGCGCCTGCTGCGACAATGCGTAAACCGCCATCGACGCAATCTCTGACGCGTCCGTCATGCGGTTGCCCAGAGGGATGTGCGAGGTTATCTCGGCAAGCTTTTCATCGGGATTGTCGAAGGTGGCGATCCAGCGCTCGTAGAGCGGCGTCATCACCTCCGCCGGAAGCACGGCGTTGACGCGAACCCCGTCCGCGGCGAAGGCGGCCGCCCATTCGCGCGTCAGGCCAAGCTGCGCGGCCTTCGCGGCCACATAGGCGGATGTTCCTCCCTGACCGGTCACCGCCGTCTTCGAGCTGATGTTGACGATCGCGCCCTTCGACCGGCGGAAATCGTCGGCCAGGAGATGGACCAGCGTGTAATAGTGGATGAGGTTCTTTTCGAGCGAGGCACGGAACGCGTCCGGCCCGGCGTCGATGCCGACACCGTCATTGATCCCGGCATTGTTCACCAGGCCGTAGATCAAACCAAACCGCCCGCGCGCCTCTTCGACCGCCTTGCGGCACTCATCGTCCTTCGAGAGCTCGACTTCGATGAAAGCCGCCTTGCCGCCGAGCGACTCGAACCATTGGGGATCGGGCCGGCGTCGCGCGAAGATGACGGGGATGGCGCCTTCTGCCGCCAGCATTTCGGTTATCGCTCCGCCAATACCAGCCGCGCCGCCTGTCACGATGACGACCTTGTCTTCAAGTCCGAGGTTCATGAGATGTCTGCCATCTTGGGTAAAAGGACCGGCTGGCGAAGCGGCCAGCCGGTCCGCTGTTGATCAATCGTAGAGAACTGCCGAAATCTCAGGGCTGTCCATGTTCGTCTTGTCGTACCAGAAGAAGCCTGTGTCGATGGTTTTTGGGAGTTCCTCTCCCTTGATTGCCATGACCGCGGCCTTGACTGTCTCATAGCCGATGCCGACGGGATTCTGCGTGATGGCTCCAGCCATGACGCCATCCTTGATGGCCTGCTTCTGTGCCGCGCCAGAGTCGTATCCGATTACGGTAACGCCCTTGGCTCCGGTTTCCCTGACTGCATTGACCACGCCGATCGCGGAGCCTTCGTTCGCGCCGAAGAAGCCCTTGAGGTCGGAGTTCGCCGCGAGGATCGCCTTGGCGATTTCGGTGGACTGGAGCTGATCGCCGCCGCCGTACTGAATGTCGACGATCTCGATGTCGGGGTGCTTCTCCTTCATGCGGTTCACGAACCCGTCACGACGGTCGATGCCCGTTCGGGACGTCTGGTCGTGCACCACCAGCGCAACCTTGCCCTTGCCACCGATCAGTTCGGCCATCTTGTCGGCCGCCAGCGCCGCGGCGGCGACGTTGTCGGTCGTCGCAGTGGTGAGCGGGATGTCGCTGTCGACGCCCGAGTCGAACGCGATAACCGGGATTTTGGCATCCTGCGCCTGCTTGAGAAGCGGGGTGGCCGCCTGCGTGTCGAGCGCGGCGAAGCCGATGGCTTGCGGGCTTTTTGCGAGCGCTGCGGAAAGCATGTCGATCTGCTTGTCGACCTGGGTCTCGTTATCAGGACCTTCGAATGTGACTTCGACCTTGAACTCGGTGGCGGCCTTGTCCGCGCCCGCCTTCACGGCTTGCCAGAACTGGTGCTGGAAGCCTTTGGAGATCAGCGGAATGTAGACTTTGTCCTGGGCGTGCGCCACCCCACCGGCGCTCAGGATGGCGACAGCGCTCAGCGCTGCCAGGATGCTGCGTCTCGTAATCATTACATACTCCTCCCATGTATCGGCGACATGCCGAATTACAATTCAGATTGTCCGCGTCCGCGTTTCATAGCGGCCCTCCCGCGGACCTTTATGTCCGTTGCCGGCGAACCATGTCTGCGTAGACTGCCAGGATGATGATCAGCCCCGTTACGATGGTCTGCCATTCCTGCGCCACGGACATTATGCGCAGCCCGTTCAGCAGAACGGACATGATGAACGCGCCGATGATTGTGCCGAGGATCGAGCCGCGCCCGCCCGCCAGCGACGTTCCTCCGATGACCACCGCGGCGATGGCGTCCAGCTCATAGCCAAGGCCAAGAGCGGGCTGCGCCGAATTCAGGCGCGACGCTATGATGAGGCCTGCGACCCCGCAAATACCGCCCGACAGGCTGTAGACGCAGATTTTCCAGAAATCCGTGTCCACGCCGGAAAGGCGCGCCGCTTCCTCGTTCGAGCCGAGCGCGAAGGTGTAGCGGCCGAGCGCCGTGCGGTTGAGTATGAATGCGACGACGGTCGCAACCACAAAGAGGATAAGCACGCCGTTCGGGATGGGAAGGAACGGGAAGACTTGGCCAATCAACGAGCCCGTCGAGATTTGCGAAAAGCCGGGAGTGTTGTTGAAGTAGATTGGTTTCGTCCCGGAGATAACGAGAGACGTACCCTTCAGGATGAGCATCATGCCCAACGTGGCGATGAAGGGCGGGACTTTCATCCGGGCGACGAGGGTGCCCGAGATGAACCCGCAAAAAGCGCCCGCCCCGATCGCCGCTACAATGCCGAACAGGAGCGGCATCCCCAGATAGGTAAGAACCACACCGGCGATCACCGCGGTGAAGGTCATCAGCGTTCCCACGGAAAGATCAATGCCGCCCGTGATGATGACCAGCGTGACCCCAACTGCCAGAACGCCGTTCACCGACGTCGCCTGGAGGATGCCGATGATGTTGGACGTCTGGAGGAAATTGCTGGACGCCAGACTGAAGAAGACCAGCATGATGATCAAGCTGGCGAACGCCAGAAGCTTCTGATGGACACCGGATGAAGTCCGCTTCTTCACCTCGCTCTGTACGATCATCGTCATGCGGCTTCTCCCCCGATCTCCACCCGGCGCTGAGTGGCCAGATGCATGATTTCTTCTTGTGTTGTTTCCCTGCCCCCCGGGAGGATACCTGTCAGGCGGCCTTCGCACATCACCGCGATACGGTGGGACAATCTGAGCACTTCGGGGAGTTCCGACGAGATGACGATGATCGCCTTGCCTTGTTGCGCCAGCGCCTGCATCAGCCGGTAGATTTCGGACTTGGCCCCGATGTCGATGCCCCTGGTGGGCTCGTCGAAGATCAGGATGTCGCAGTTGCGCAGCAGCCATTTCGCCAGCACGACTTTCTGCTGGTTTCCGCCGGAGAGCAGCCTCACCTCCTGCCGCTCAGACGGCGTCCTGATGCCGAGCTGCTTGATATAGTCCCGGGCAATGCTCCCGAGCTTGGCGTCGTCGATGACGCCGATGCCATTCGAGAAGCGTCCGAGATTGGGCAGGCCGACATTCGCGGCCAGATCGAGACCGAGCGCCAGACCAAGATGTTTGCGGTCTTCCGAGAGATACCCGATCCCCGCCGAAACAGCGTCCTTGGGGCTCGCGATCGCGGCCTTCTTCCCGTGAACGATGATTTCGCCGGCGTCTCTGCGGTCGGCGCCGAAGATCAGCCGCGCGACCTCGGTTCTGCCCGCTCCCATCAGACCCGCGAATCCCAGGATTTCCCCCGCCTTGAGGCTGAAACTGACGTTCTGGACTTCCTTGCCGCGGGAAAGCCCGCGTACCTCCAGCGCGACGGGCGCGCCGGAAAGGTCGGGGATGTCGGCTTGGGTGTTGTCGAGTTCGCGACCGACCATCATGGAGATAATCTTCGAAATGGGAGTCTCGGAGGCACTGACGGTGCCGACATACGCGCCGTCCCGCATGACGGTCACGCGGTCCGAAATCCTTTTGATTTCGTCCATCTTGTGGCTGATGTAGACGATGCCGACGCCTTCGGATTTCAGGCGGGCGATGATCGTGAACAGCTCGTGGACTTCCCTGTCGTTGAGGGCGGCCGTCGGCTCATCCATGACAAGGACACGGGACTTGTGCGAGAGGCTTTTGGCGATCTCGACCATCTGCTGCTGCGCCACCGAAAGGGTGCGCACTTCCGCCCGCGGGTCGATGGAGACGTTCATGGCCGAGAATATCTCTCGCGCCGCCTCGTTCAGCGCATCTTCATCGAGACGCCAGAAGCGCTTGCGGGGCTCGCGGCCGATGAAGATGTTCTGCGCAACGGTCAGATCGTTCATCAGGGCGAGCTCCTGATGGATCATGCCGATACCAAGCGCCTGTGCCGCGTGCGGACTGGGGATCGTGACATCATTGCCAGCGACCCGGATCGTGCCGCCGTCCGGCTGCAGGATACCGGAGAGAACCTTCATGAGGGTCGATTTCCCGGCCCCATTTTCGCCCATCAGGGCGTGAACCTCGCCGGTCTGCAGATCAAAGCTCACGCTCTTGAGCGCATGCACGCCGGGGAAGTGTTTGTCGATCGACTCCAGCCTGATGAGTTCAACCATGCGCTGATCCCCATGCGGGCAGCTCGTCGACGGCGCCCGAGGATAACGCGTCCATCACATGCAGGAAATCGGCATCGTCACGCTCGAGTAAACTGAACCCTCCCGGCTCCATACAGACGCCGCTCAACATCCGACGGTTCAAAGTCGACTGGCTGTTCATTTGTCCTCCCGAGACATTCAGTTTTTTATTATTATAAACAATTTGCATTGGCAAATGCTTTTGATCTTTTAGGGGCAAATCATATTGGAGCAGTCGCCTAGCGTATTCAATGCCTCGTGAAGGTGGGGATACCACGTCCGCCTGCACTCCAGCGCTGTTTGTGGTTTGCGCCTTGAGGAGAGACTTGATGGCCGTTTCAGGCAAGGGCGTGGACGCGAAGCGAAGAGAGCAAAGTCTGCTTCGAGGTCTTCAGGTGATCCGCCGCCGCCGCTGTTGCTGCCGCTCCATCCCGTGCTTTCAGTGCCGAGATCAGCCGCAGATGTTCACCTATTGCGGCTTTGTTTCTCTGGCGTTCTTCAGTTTTGTCCCACTGGAAGTGATAGTGGAAGATCAGTGAAATGAGTTTCTGGAATTCGGCAGCAAAGCGGTTGCGGACCGCGCTTCCGATCAACATGTGGAATTCCTCGTCCAGCAACGAAAAATCATGGAAGCGTTCGTCTATTTCGGCGGCAAGCTGCTCGTGCTTTTGTTCAAGTTCATCAAGCTGCTTCCAGATCGGGTCCTCGGGAGGAAGCTGGACGAAATGCGCAACCGCGTTCAGCTCAAGGACCATCCTGAATTCGGACAGCTCCACGGCGAACTCACGCGTGAACCCCACCAGTTCCCAGCCGCCTTTCGGTCGACGCCGGACGAGCCCAAACCTGCTGAGTGATGCCAGGAACTCGTGGAGCATATGGGGCGTGACGGGGAACCGGCGCCTGAGTTGGGAGACGTTGAGCGCGGTACCCGGCGCCACGTCGAAGCGTAGAATCCAATCCAGAAATTGACGTTCCAGCTGCTGCTCGTCGAGCTGCCCTTCCTGGATCTCGAGCCAGTCCTTTTCCTCCGGTGTTCTCAGCAGGCGCTTTTCCCGGCCCACCCATGCTATGATCTTCTTGTCCTTGAATTTCTCCAGGATCGCACGCACGACCGTCCGGCTGACGTCGAGCCGTGTCGCCAGATCATTCTCGGAGGGTAACTGGTCGCCGGGAGCCATACCCTCGCAGAGTTCGAGCGCCGCGTTGAATGCCTCGCGGAAGCGTTCGTCTGTCCTAGCCATTAAAATCCTGTCTGCGTCTGAACTGATTGAATTGGATCGCGCTTCTACCCCGAGAACGACATTCTTGCATCGAGCTTTATCATGATGACGAACCTGGGGAAGCAAGTCCATCCGACAGCGCCCGCAGCAATGCGTTCACCACACGCCGATAAGGTGCCCCTCACTGAACAGGCGCACGGAACAAAACATCTGTTGAATACTTCTTACTTTCGAGGTTGCGTGCCGTGTCAACCGGACATGACAGGGATGACGAACGCAGGGATTTTTCCGGTTTCTCCTTGTGGCCAACGAAACGGCAGTCGAGCGTCCCACCTGTCCGGCCCGCGCCTCATCTTCACTGCCGACCGAAGCGGCTACCCGCCATACCCAGGGGCCGACCGAGCTTGGCATTCCGAGAAGCCTGCCAGCGTTCGGGAGCTCGATAGCCTACGAAAGACACCGGCGGTGGCAGCCCACCGCCGGAAACACATCAGGCGAGTTCAGCCAGCGCAGAAGCTACGAAGCTCAACCGGATTCCTTGCACGGATCCTGGCGGCCTATGGCTCACCTGCGATGAAACATTTCAGCCTTTCAGCTTGATGGTGATCTCAGCCAGCCGCCTGCCCTGGAATTTCGCGCCCTCCAGCTCCTGTTGCGAGGGGAAGCGCGAGCCGTCGCCATTTGTGGTGGTGGTCATTCCATAGGGCGCGCCGCCGCGCACCACGTCGTTGCCCATCTGGTCCTGATAGGCGTAGGACAAGGGCACGATGATCATCCCGTGGTGCTGCAGCGCCAATTGCGCGGAGGCAAGCGCCATTTCCGCACCACCATGCTGCGTTGCCGTCGATGCCATCACTGTTGCCGGCTTATCGATAAGCTTACCCTCAGCCCAGAGCGGCCCCGTCTGGTCGAGGAAATTCTTCATCTGCGCGGCCATCATGCCGTATCGCGTCGACAGGCCGAATATGAAGCCGTCATAGTCCGCCAGTTCCAGCGGCGTGGCCAACGGCGCATCCTGGTCGAGCTTATACCCCGCCTTTTTCGCCACCTCTTCCGGCACGATCTCCGGCACGCGCTTGATCGTCACATCCGCGCCCGCCGCCCGCGCCCCTTCGGCAGCGGCTCTCGCCATCTGCTCCATATGGCCCCAGGATGAGTAGTAAAGAACCAGAATTTTCGCCATTTCAGTCTCCGTTCAGGACATGTTTCATATCGGTGGATCGTTTCGCCGGTTGCTCCATCGGTTACACCGCATGCATTTATGTGCGCCCCAGCGGCAAAAATGAAACCACCGGGTTCGGTGACGGACTGTTCACACTCCCGGCAATGACGTCAACACGGGCTTGCCGTCCCGAACGCGCGAGATTAATTGCTAGAAGGTGGCCCAACGGAGAAATGCTTCATGTCGGACGAACAATTGGAAAAACCGGCGGAACATCCGGTAACCGCAGCCATGCTGGCGATCGGCGACGAGCTTCTGTCCGGGCGCACGAAGGACAGGAATATCGGCCATCTCGCCGATATCATGACCGCAATCGGCATCGATCTGAAGGAAGTCCGCATCGTCCCCGACGAGGAGGACCGCATCGTCGAGGCGCTGAATGCGATTCGGGGCACCTATGATTACGTCTTCACCTCCGGCGGCATCGGCCCGACTCATGACGACATCACTGCGGATGCGATCGCCAAGGCGTTCGGCGTCCCGTGCGAACATGACGAGAAGGCGCTGAAGCTTCTGGCCGACAATTATGCCGGGCGCGGCATCGAATTCACCGAATCGCGCAAGCGGATGGCACGTATGCCGCGCGGCTCCATCCACATTGACAATCCCGTTTCCGTCGCCCCCGGTTTTGTCATCGGCAATGTCTATGTGATGGCTGGCGTCCCCTCGATCTTCCAGGCCATGCTCGACAATGTCGTGCCGACGCTGCGCACCGGCAAAAAACTAATGTCGCGCATGGTGATATGTCCGTTCGGCGAAGGCGTGATCGGCGCGCCGCTTCGCGCCATCCAGGAAGCCCATCCCGATACCATCATCGGCTCCTATCCCCGCTACGAGGAAGGCAAATTCTCCACCGAACTGGTCGTGCGCGGCCGCGACGAGGAAAAGCTTGCTGCGGCAACAGCCGCCGTGGAACAAATGGTCGAACGGCTCAAAGCGCAGGCTGCCGCCTGAGCACGTTTCCATCCGGATCTGCGCTGACCAAATCCGACGCGAACAAAAGGAGCGATTAAGCAAGCATCGAAGGAATGCAACGTTCTTTGACCGTTGCGCGTATAATATCCGCTAGAGCGGTTCCTATTTTGATAGAATCGGAGGACCGTTCTAAGCTTTTGTTTTTACGCAATTCCGATGGGAAAAGCAGTTTCTGCTTTTTCCCGGGAAAACCGCTTCGCACTTTTCCCGGAATTGCTCTAGCCTGTGGATCATGCAGGCCCTGACAGGAGGCTCGAGATGGCATACCGGACCCTCATTGCTTACGTGCGCAGCATCGCTGAATTGAAGCGGATCGCCAATGCAGCCGCGCTGGTCGCGGCCAAAGCCGACCGCGCGCATATCATCGGCATCTATGCGATCCCCTCTCCCGTCGTCTATGCTGATCCCAACGGCTTCGTCGACGCGACCCTATTTGAGGCGCATGAGGCGCGCCACAAGGAGAACGCGACGAAACTCAAGAACCTGTTCGAAGCCGAAATGCTCGAGCGGGGCCTGCCGCACGAGTTCCGCATCGTGCGCTCGAACACCGGCGCCGCCTCCGACGGCATCCTGCAGAGCGCGTTCCGCGCCGATCTCATCGTCGCCGGCCAGCCCGATCCCGATGATCCCGATACCTCAAATGACACGACCGAAACGCTCATCTTCGACAGCGGCCGTCCGGTTCTTCTCGTTCCCTACGCCTTTTCCGCGCCATCCGATCTCTCGAAGGTAGCCGTCGCCTTCAACGGCAAGCGCGAAGCCGCCCGCGCCGCCTTCGATGCCCTGCCGCTGCTCGTCGCCGCGAAATCCGTCGAGATCATATGGGTCGATCCGCCTGAAACCAACGAGCAAGGCAGCGAACTCGCCGGTTCTGCCCTTGCCGAGGCGCTCGATCGCCATGGCGCGAATGTTGCCATTACGCATCTGGCATCGCAGGGTCTTTCGGCGCATGACACGATCCGCCAGCACATCATGACCAATGGGATCGACCTTCTGGTGATGGGCGCCTACAGCCACTCCAGGCTGCGTGAACTGATCTTCGGCGGCGTGACCAAGGCCATGCTTGCCGACATGCCGACGCTGACGCTGCTTTCACGCTGAGAAAAACGGGCGCCCGACGGCTTGCAACTGCGGTATTTTTGCGGTTAACACCAGCGCATCCAGCGGTTACCCGCGAAAGCAGTTTGTGTTTGGAGCGCGTCGATGTCCCTGCCCGATAAAGCCTTTCCCGTCTCCTGGGACCAGTTCCACCGCGATGCGCGGGCGCTCGCCTGGCGCATTGCCGGAATGCAGCGCGAATGGCGCGCCATGGTCGCTATCACGCGCGGCGGGCTGGTTCCGGCCGCCATCATCTGCCGCGAACTGGGCATCCGCCTCATCGAGACCGTCTGCGTCGCCTCCTATCACGATTACACCGAACAGGGGCAGCTTCGCATCCTGAAAGGCATCAGCGAAGGCCTTCTGGAAAACGAAGGCGAAGGCGTTCTCATCGTCGACGACCTCACGGATACCGGCAAGACAGCGGCAATCGTGCGCGCGATGATGCCGAGGGCGCATTTCGCCACCGTCTATGCCAAACCGGCCGGTCGGCCGCTGATCGACACATTCGTCACCGAAGTCTCGCAGGACACCTGGATCTATTTTCCCTGGGATATGGGCTTCACCTATCAGGAGCCGATTGCAAATGCGCATCGCGGCTGATCCATCGAGAACCTTGACGCGCGATTCAATGGCCTGACGCGCCATGAAGCCAAAGATGCGGAGCGCGGCGATATTGAAACCGTTTTTTAAGCAAAACCCATTCAAAACGGCTGATTTGGCGCAAAAGACGAGATTTTAGACACATTCTTAGCCGTTTTTTCATTTCGCGCGTTGTTATCCTAACGAATCATCCCATGTTGGGAAGGATCCCCGTATCGGGAAGGATCGTTGGAAAGTAGCTGTAGTGAAAATAGACCTGGCACACATCGTTGCGACGGACAAACGGATGGAAACGCCGTCCGGCCGCTTGCGCCAGGTTGCAGCGCTCGTCTATCGCCATCATGACGACAGGCTCGAAGTTCTCCTGATCACCAGCCGCGGCACCGGTCGCTGGATTCTCCCCAAGGGCTGGCCGCAGGTCGGCAGGACCCTTCCGCAGGCGGCCCTTCGCGAGGCCTATGAGGAAGCGGGGGTGCGCGGCTCGGTTTCCACGCGGGTCATTGGCAGCTATGCCTATGAAAAGACCGACCTTCCGCCCAAAACCAACCGCGGCTTCATGGTCGACGTCTTCCCTGTACACTTTTCCCACCAGGAAAAAAATTTCCCCGAACGTGGTGAGCGGCACGGCGAGTGGATGACACCTGAGGAAGCGGCGGAGCGGGTCGATGAAGTCGATCTCAAAGGCATCCTGCGCGCATTCGGAGCATCAAGCAAAATAGCCGCGGAATAAGGTCACCCGCTCGTTCGGGCGGAGTAGCGCTGAAGATCGGCCACCACCGCATTGCGACCGCCTTCCTTGGCGATGCCCAGATTGCGGTCGGCCTGGCTTATCAGGACTTCTATGCTTTGTCCGGGCTTGTGCACGGCAAGCCCGATCGAAACCGACAGCTCGAGCCCTTTGATTCCCAATTCCGGCGATGCCTGTGAAACCTGCGCCCGCAGCCTTTCGGCTATGATCACCGCTTGCTTGAGATTGGCGCCCTCCAGGAATATCCCGAATTCCTGTCCGCCGAGCCGGCCCATCAGATCGCTGGACCGGGAATTCTGGCGGATGCATTCCGCGATCAGGCTGATGGCAGCATCGCCCACCGCATGGCCGAAACGGTCATTGATAAGCTTGAAATGATCGGCGTCGACATAAGCAAAGACGCCAACGCTGCGCTCGGCATCCCTCATGAAAACGGCAAGGCGTTCCATGAAAACCTTGCGGTTGAGAAGACCGCTCATCCGGTCGCTCTGCAGAAGCTCCAGCAAGGCGGCGTTTGCCACGGTCAGCCGCTCGCGCAGAATCATGCCGTAGGCAAGTGCGGGTAGCGAAACCACCGCGGTGATGAGGCCGGAAATGAGAAATTCGAACCGCAGCCGCGCCGTTCCCATCGGCGCATAATAGAGATAGACGATCAATTCGACTCCTGCGAGGACGCAGGCGAACCAGATGACGACGTTCTTGGCAATCTCACCCGTTCTCAGCTTCGTATTCATGCGCATGTTCCAGCTGCTGGGAACAGGCATATTCGAAAATACTTAAAAACATGTTCCTGGAGCGTGATTCGGGGGATCTGCCCGGGTGCAGCGGCGAAAATTTTCGTCCGGGATGCGCATTGCCCTCATTTTTCAGGACCGATTTTCGCAAAACCGGGCATCGGGAATGAGTGGCAAGTCATCACCGTCGAAGGTTATCGTTTCTCCCCGTTATCCACACAGCTACACACAAGATATTGCGGTCACAAATTTGAAACAAACCAACTCTTGACGCTTGGATGCGAGTCACATTTTATGGTTTCATCGTTGAGTTCGTGGCGTGGCCGGGCATCTAAGAGCCGGCTTTTCATCCGACATCAGAGCCTTTTTCGACGCAAAATGCGTGTACCAACACGCAGTTTGTGCATGGGATTTTGTGCCGGTTCGCAGAGAACAGCGATATGCGAGGATCGCCTGTTCAAAATGACCAGAATGGTGCGTTAACACAACATTTAGTGTTTGCATCGATTATCAGCACCAGATAATGTAAGAATCCCGTATGCGGGATCATAAATATCAGGTGTCAGCAGATGGACCCACGCAGCGTCCTCAGAAGGTCCCAGACCGGATCGGGCGCGCGGTAAGGGAGAGCCGGTTTCGGATGCCCGAATCCGGATGCGGCGGACATGCGACCGGCCCGGCGTCAGGGATACAAAGACGCGGGAAAGTCGCTATATATAGAGATGGATGGGACCAATGAAGATCGAACGTCGTTTCACGAAGGACAATCAGTCGGCCTATACGGATATCGCATTCCGTAAGGCGACGAGCGAGATCAAGAATCCCGACGGTTCCGTTGTGTTCCGCCTGGAAGGCATCGACGTGCCGGCCCAGTTCAGTCAGGTTGCCGCCGATGTTCTGGCGCAGAAATATTTCCGCAAGGCCGGTGTGCCCACGAAGCTCAGACGAGTCGAGGAAAATTCGGTACCGTCATGGCTGTGGCGTTCGGTTGCCGATGAGGAGGCGCTGGCCGCCCTCCCCGAATCGGAACGCTATGGTTCGGAAATGGACGCAAGGCAGGTCTTCGACCGGCTGGCCGGTACCTGGACCTATTGGGGCTGGAAGGGCGGCTATTTCGATTCCGAAACCGACGCCCGCGCCTTCATGGACGAGCTTGCCTACATGCTCGCCACCCAGCGCGTCGCGCCGAACAGCCCGCAATGGTTCAACACCGGCCTACATTGGGCCTATGGCATCGATGGTCCCGGCCAGGGTCATTATTATGTCGATTGGCAGACCGGCAAGCTGACCAAGTCGAAATCGGCCTATGAGCATCCGCAGCCGCATGCCTGCTTCATCCAGTCCGTCGGCGACGACCTCGTCAACGAGGGCGGAATCATGGATTTGTGGGTGCGCGAGGCGCGCCTGTTCAAATACGGCTCCGGCACCGGCTCCAATTTCTCCTATCTGCGCGGCGAAGGCGAGAAGCTTTCCGGCGGCGGCAAATCCTCCGGCCTCATGTCCTTCCTCAAGATCGGCGACCGGGCGGCGGGCGCGATCAAGTCGGGGGGCACCACGCGGCGCGCCGCCAAGATGGTCGTGGTCGATATCGACCATCCCGATATCGAGGAATATATCGACTGGAAGGTGAAGGAGGAGCAGAAGGTCGCGGCCCTCGTCACCGGCTCCAAGATCGTCAAGCAGCACCTGACCGCCATCATGAAGGCCTGCATCAATTGCGAGGCGGATAATGGCGATTGTTACGATCCGGCGAAGAACCCGGCGCTCAAGCGCGAGATCAAGGCCGCCAAGAAGAACCAGGTGCCTGAAAACTATGTCAAGCGCGTCATCCAGTTCGCCAAGCAGGGCTATACCGATATCCGGTTCAAGACCTACGACACGGATTGGGATTCGGAAGCCTATCTCACCGTTTCCGGCCAGAATTCCAACAATTCCGTCTCCTTGAAGGATGAATTCCTGCGCGCTGTCGAAAATGACGGCAACTGGAACCTGACCGCCCGCAAGGATGGCAAGGTCCTGAAGACGCTGAAGGCGCGCGATCTCTGGGAGAAGATCGGCTATGCCGCCTGGGCGTCTGCCGATCCGGGCTTGCATTTCAACACGACGATGAACGACTGGCACACCTGCCCCGCCGCCGGCCCGATCCGCGCGTCGAACCCGTGCTCCGAATATATGTTCCTCGACGACACCGCCTGCAATCTCGCCTCGATCAACCTGCTTCCTTATCGTCAGCAGGATGGCAAGTTCGATATCGCGGCCTATGAGCACACGGCGCGCCTGTGGACCATCGTCCTCGAAATCTCGGTGATGATGGCGCAGTTCCCATCGAAGGAAATCGCCAAGCTTTCCTATGAATACCGTACGCTGGGTCTGGGCTACGCCAATATCGGCGGCTTGCTCATGACCTCCGGCATTCCCTATGATTCCGATGAAGGCCGCGCCATCGGCGGCGCGCTGACAGCTGTGATGACCGGCGTTTCCTATGCGACATCAGCCGAGATGGCGGCTGAGCTTGGCGCCTTCCAGGGCTATGAGCCGAACGCGGCCAATATGCTGCGCGTCATTCGCAATCATCGCCGCGCGGCCTATGGCGAAGGCCAGGGTTATGAAGGACTTGCCGTCAATCCCGTGCCGCTCAAGGCGGAGGATTGCCCGGATCAGGCGCTGATCGAACATGCGAAGGCTGCCTGGGACAAGGCGCTGGAGCTTGGTCAGAAGCACGGCTACCGCAATGCCCAGACGACGGTGATCGCCCCGACCGGCACGATAGGCCTCGTCATGGATTGCGACACCACCGGCATCGAGCCCGACTTCGCGCTGGTGAAGTTCAAGAAGCTCGCCGGCGGCGGCTACTGGAAGATCATCAACCGCGCCGTGCCGGAAGCCTTGCGTACCCTTGGTTACTCCGAAAGCCAGATCGCCGAGATCGAGGCCTATGCCGTCGGCCATGGCAATCTGAACCAGGCGCCTGCGATCAACCCCGGCTCGCTCAAGGCCAAGGGCTTCACCGATGAGAAGATCGAGGCGCTGAACGGCGCGCTGAAATCCGCCTTCGACATTAAGTTCGTCTTCAACCAGTGGACGCTCGACGCCGACTGGCTAAAGGAGACTTTCGGCTTCACCCAGGAACAGCTCGACGATTTCTCCTTCGAGCTTCTGCCGGCCCTCGGCTTCTCCAAGAAGGACATCGAGGCCGCCAACATCCATGTCTGCGGCGCCATGACCCTGGAAGGCGCGCCCTTCCTGAAGGAAGAGCATTATCCGGTTTTCGATTGCGCCAATCCGTGTGGCAAGGTCGGCAAGCGCTATCTCTCGGTCGATAGCCATATCCGCATGATGGCGGCCGCCCAGCCCTTCATATCGGGCGCGATCTCCAAGACGATCAACATGCCGAACGAGGCGACCGTCGAGGATTGCAAGAGCGCCTACATGCTGTCCTGGAAGCTGGCGCTCAAGGCCAATGCGCTCTATCGCGACGGCTCCAAGCTCTCGCAGCCGCTCAACTCATCCCTCATCGCCGATGACGAGGATGATGATGACGATGCCATGGAGACGCTGATCGAAGCGCCCGCCAGCGCCCGTGCGGTGCAGATCACTGAAAAGATCGTCGAGCGGATCGTCGAGAAGGTGGTGCGCGAGCGTGAGAAGCTGCCGAACCGCCGCCAGGGCTATACTCAGAAAGCCGTGGTCGGCGGGCACAAGGTCTATCTCAGGACTGGCGAATTCGGCGATGGCCGTATTGGCGAGATCTTCATCGATATGCACAAGGAAGGCGCCGCCTTCCGCGCGATGATGAACAATTTCGCCATCGCTATCTCGCTCGGCCTCCAATATGGCGTGCCGCTGGAGGAATATGTGGAGGCGTTCACCTTCACCAAGTTCGAGCCGGCCGGTATCGTCCAGGGCAATGACGCGATCAAGAACGCCACGTCGATCCTCGACTATGTGTTCCGTGAGCTCGCAGTCTCCTATCTCGGCCGCCATGACCTTGCGCATGTCGATACGACCGATTTCTCCAACACGGCGCTCGGCAAGGGCATTCAGGAAGGCAAGACCAATCTGCTTTCGACCGGCTGGACACGCGGCTACAAGCCGACGCTGGTCTCCGGCAGCACCGAGCCCAAGGGATCGGCAACTCCTTCTCCGGCGGCAAAGCCCTCCCCCGCGAAAGCCAGCAATGTGACGGCGCTGAAATCCGCTCCCTCGGCAAGTGCTGTCTCCGGTAACCGCCCGGCCATCGGCCTCGTGACCGACGGCGCCACCGCGTTCAAGCGCGATTACGAGGAACATGCCGCGGGCTTTGCCGAAGACGCCCCAGAGGACGCGACTGCGCTCTTCTCCGATCAGGCCGAAGCCGAGGCCGCGAGCGCCAAGGCGGAGGCCCAGAATGAGGCCAAGAAGATCGAGGCCGATCGTCGGATAAAGTCGATGATGCAGGGCTATACGGGCGACAGTTGCTCTGAATGCCAGAACTTCACCATGGTACGCAACGGCACCTGCCTGAAATGCGATACCTGCGGCGCGACAAGCGGCTGCAGCTGATCATCCAGGAGAATTGATGAGGAGGGCAATATAGTTTGTCCTCCTCCACCTCCGCAGCGGAGGCTTCCTTTCACGCGTCACCGGCAAATTCGTGCGTGATCAGGCATTTCACTTTGATGCTATATCCCCTGATTTTACGTCGCTATTTTCTTCCCGCACCTGAAGGATGCGGTCGATCAGGCCCCATTTCAGGGCTTCGTCAGCGGTCATGAAACGGTCGCGGTCGAGCGCGCGTTCCACCTCTTCATAGGTGCGCCCGCAATGCTCAGCGTAGAGCCTCGTTATCCGTTGCTTGCTTCGCTGGATTTCCTCGGCATGAATGAAAACATCGGAGGCCTTTCCCTGAAAGCCACCGGATGGCTGATGAACAAGCAAGCTTGCATTGGGCAGCGCCGCCCGCTCGCCGGGCTCGCCCGCCATCAACAGGAATGATCCCATCGAATAGGCTGTTCCCATGCACAATGTATGCACCGGCGCCTTGATATATCGCATGGTGTCATACATCGCGAAACCGCTTGTAATAACACCGCCGGGTGAATTGATATAAAGCTGGATAGGCCTCTTCGGATTCTCGGCTTCCAGGAACAGTAGCTGCGCGCAGACCAGCGACGACACGGTATCGTTCACTTCTCCGTTGAGAAATATGATTCTTTCACGCAAAAGCCGCGAATAGATGTCGAAGGACCGTTCTCCCCTGCTGGACTGTTCGACGACCATAGGGACGAGTTGCATCGCTTCGCGCATGGCGAATTCCTTTCTTCCAGAAATATCTGTTGTCAGGTGGAGGCGTCAGGCGGCGCGCATGAGGCACGGCCAATTGTTGTTCGCGGCCCTCGGTGGCTGACGTTCCAGCCGTGCGTCCGCCAACCCATGGATGATCTTAAGCGTAGTGCCGCCAACGGCATTGCTCCGGACCTGAAACGTCACCAAGCTTTCGAGAAAGGGCGCTTCGCCATCGCGCATCCTGTAGCGAATTTCCTCGCCCGGTGCGGAGGAGACCAGTTCCATGTCAGCCAGAGGTTCTTTCGGGAGCCATTGTTCGCGAAACGCGGGAATGCTGATCGCCCGCCAGACCTTTTCAGGTGACGCATCGAGTTCGTATTCGAGCACGAGATCTTTCGCCCGCGGGTCGGTGTCCATATCATTCATTGGTCCATATCCTTCAGCAAGGCTTTCAAAGCGTCGATTCGCGCAGGCCAGTAGGCGCGATACTTCGCCAACCATCCGGCAATCAGTGCCAATCCATCCGGATCGACCTCATAATTCACGAAACGACCCTGCCGTTCTTCCCGCACCAGTCTTGCCTTGCGCAGGACCGAAAGATGTTGGGACATCGCCGGCTGGCTGATCTCCATGCCATCGCGCAATGCGCTGGCATTCATGCTGCCAGTCGCCAGTTTCTCGAAAATCGCACAGCGGGTCGGATCGGCGAGAGCTTTGAATATGTCGTTCTCTATCATATCAACACATAAGCACGGACTTATTTCATTTGCAAGCTCGAGATATCGCAATCGCGATCAGTGCGCATCTGCTTGACGATTTCGAAGTCGGAGATCCCGTGGTAGAGATTATCGATGGTCGCAAGCTGGCACAGTCCCGCGTTACACGCCGGGACCTTTCTTCTTGGAAACGATGCTGTCCGCCAGGGGTTACGAAGCTGTTCTTCCCAACGGCAGATTTCTTCTCGACGTACCCGCTCCAGACGGGCATTCTTCTGAAATATCCGTCCGTTCTACCGATTCCAACGGATGACCTCCGAAAATACGCAGCCAGACTCGATTTCATCAAGATCGGCCAGATTGTTGGAGCCCCCATGTCAGCAAGCCTTATGACCACCGCCTTGTTTTCGGCCACCCTGTTTTGGAACCATGTGGAAGGGCAATCGGCATGTTCGGCCTGACGGCGCTGGAGCTGGCGCGTATCCAGTTTGGTTTCACCATCTCGTTCCACATCATCTTTCCAGCGATCACGATCGGTCTGGCGAGCTATCTGGTCGTCCTCGAAGGGCTCTGGCTGTGGAAGCGCGAGAGCGTCTATCGCGACCTCTATCATTTCTGGTCGAAGGTCTTCGCCATCAACTTTGCCATGGGCGTCGTTTCCGGATTGGTCATGGCCTATCAGTTCGGCACCAACTGGAGCTATTTCTCGTCATTCGCCGGCGGCATCACCGGTCCGCTTCTGGCCTATGAGGTGTTGACGGCGTTCTTCCTCGAGGCGGGTTTTCTCGGCGTTATGCTGTTCGGCTGGAACAAGGTCGGCCCGGGCCTGCACTGGTTTTCCACGATCATGGTGGCCGGCGGGACGCTCATCTCCACCTTCTGGATTCTCGCTTCCAACAGCTGGATGCAGACGCCGCAGGGCTTCGAGATCATCGATGGCCGGGTGGTCCCCGTCGATTGGCTGAAAGTCATCTTCAACCCGTCCTTCCCCTACCGGCTGGCGCATATGACGGTCGCGGCCTATCTCGCCACCGCGCTCTTCGTCGGCGCTTCCGGCGCATGGCACCTGCTTCGCGGTCACAATACGCAGGCGACCCGCACCATGCTCTCGATGGCGATGTGGATGGTGGCCATCGTCGCGCCGATCCAGATCGCCATCGGCGACGCCCACGGGCTGAACACGCTGAAGCACCAGCCTGCCAAGATCGCCGCGCTCGAGGGCCATTGGGAGAACAAGCCTGGGGAAGGCCTTCCGCTCATCCTGTTCGGCCTGCCAGACATGGAGGCCGAGACGACGCGCTACGCCGTGCAGATACCCGATATAGGCAGTCTCATCCTCACGCATGAATGGGGCGGCACGATTCCGGGCCTGAAGGAATTCGCCAAGGAGGACCGCCCCAACGCGACCATCGTGTTCTGGACCTTCCGCATCATGGTGGGACTGGGCTTTCTCATGCTCTTCCTCGGTCTGACCAGCCTGTGGCAGCGCTATAGAGGGAGCTTGTACAAGTCGAAGCTGTTCCTGCGTTTCGCGCTTGCCATGGGACCGGCAGGCCTCATCGCGATTCTGGCCGGATGGTACACCACCGAAATCGGCAGGCAGCCCTGGGTGGTCTATGGCGTCATGCGAACCAGGGATGCCGTATCGGACCATTCGGCGCTGGCCATGTCGACCACGCTCGGCCTGTTCATCGTCATGTATTTCGTCGTCTTCGGCACGGGTGTGAGCTACATGCTGAAGCTGGTGGCGAAAGGTCCCGGTACGTTCGAGGACAGCAGGGAACATGGCCAGACGGAGCGTCCGGCGCGGCCGCTCTCGGCCGCTCCCGATCATATCGATCCTGCTCCCGGAAAACGTGAGGATTAAAAATCATGGGTATCGATCTTCCGCTTATCTGGGCCATCATCATCGGCTTCGGCCTGATGATGTATGTCATCATGGACGGTTTCGATCTCGGGATCGGCATCATCTTCCCCTTCGTGCGCGACCGCACCGACCGCGACACGATGGTCAACACCGTCGCGCCCGTATGGGACGGCAACGAGACATGGCTCGTGCTCGGCGGCGCGGGTCTGCTGGCTGCGTTTCCGCTGGCCTATTCCATTGTCCTCAGCGCTCTCTACTTGCCGCTGGTGACGATGCTTGCCGGACTGATCTGGCGAGGCGTCGCCTTCGAATTCCGCTTCAAATCGGATGAATCGCATAAGCCGTTCTGGGACAAGGCCTTTGCCTGGGGCTCCTATATCGCGACCTTCTCGCAAGGCATGATCATCGGATCATTCATCAACGGCTTCACCGTCGTCAATGGCGGCTATCACGAGGGTGCGCTCGCCTGGATAACCCCGTTCAGCATTTTCACAGGCGCAGCCCTTGTCGTCGCCTATGCGCTGCTCGGATGCACATGGCTGATCATGAAGACCGAGGGACCGCTGCAGCAGCAGATGCGGGCGTTCGCATGGCCGGGCACGCTCGCCCTGCTCGTCATGATCGGCATTGTCAGCATCTGGACGCCGCTCATCCATCCCAGCGTCGCCGCCCGCTGGTTCTCGATGCCGAACATGCTCTATTTCGCGCCGGTTCCAGTGCTGGTGCTCGCCGTGACATACCTGATGCTGCGCGTGCTTCGCGGCGAGCCCCACGCCTCACCGTTCCTGTTGACGCTACTGCTCCTGTTCCTGGGTTATAGCGGTCTTGCCATCAGCCTTTGGCCGAACATCATCCCGCCCTCCATTTCCATCTGGGATGCCGCCGGTCCGCCCCAAAGCCTGGGTTTCACCCTGGTGGGCGCGCTGTTCATCATTCCCTTCATTCTCGCCTATACCGCGTGGTCCTATTACGTCTTCCGCGGCAAGGTTAAAGCCGGCGAGGGTTATCACTGATGCCCCAAAGTCCGAGGTCAAGCTCGCCGACAGCAAGGGGGCTCTGGTTGCGCCGTGTCGGATGGCTGGTGCTCATATGGGCGGCCAGTGTGGCTGCGCTCGCCGTGGTGGCTGGACTGTTTCGCATGTTCATGAGCTTCGCCGGCCTGACCGTGTGATATCGGAGGGAGGAAAGATTGAATCGCGATTATACGGCAATGCAGGTGCGGATTACTGGAAAGGTCCAGGGCGTCAGCTTCCGCGTCTGGACCCGTACCGAAGCCCAGAAACTCGGCTTGGCCGGCTGGGTGCGTAATGAAGAGGACGGTTCTGTAAAAGCTTTCATCGTGGGGCCGGAATCGGCTGTTTCGACCATGCTAAGGCGGCTGCGGCAAGGCCCATCCGGCGCATCCGTCACCGACGTCGTTTGGGAGAAGGCCGATCCCGGTGAGTTGCCGCAGAGTTTCAACATAACGGATTAGACATAGCAGACCCTTATGCGCCTCAACGATACCCTGTTATTCGCGGTTCGAATATGATTGTCGAGATCGTTCCCGTCTGACGCGCGCGAGCTAAACCGCGACCGCCGCGTCGACTATCCGTATCTGTGTCGAAGACGATCCGTTCCAATGGTTGATCGAAAGATTGCCGGCGACGTGGATCGACCGGCCCGATTGCTTCAACAGGAAATCACCGAGCAGGCTGCCCCCGGCACGAAACGCAATGGCGTTGACGCGTTTTCCGTCGGCGCCGGCGAGGACTGCACGGATGTGGTCCTTGCCGACGACGCCAGCCTGGACAAGGCGATGATGCGGCAGGACCAGCACCGGTTGCGGGTGGCCCGAGCCGTAAGGTCCCGCCTTTTCCAGCGCATCATGCAGGGCAAGCGTCGCGCCGGCGGCAGAGAGCGCGCCATCGATCGCGAGGCTTTGATTGTCGCGCAGCTTGGCGACGGCTATGCCCGCCACCTCTTCGAAATAGGCCCGCAAAGCGCCGAGCTTGTCGCGCTCCACGGTGATGCCCGCCGCCATGGCATGGCCGCCGCCCTTGACGAGCAGGCCCTTTTCCACGGCGCCACGCACGATCCGTCCCAGATCGAAACCAGCAATCGACCGGCCAGACCCGGTGCCGATGTTGTTCTGGTTGAAGGCAATGGCGAAGGCCGGACGGCGCGCCCGCTCCTTCAACCGTGCGGCCAGGAGGCCGACAATGCCGGGATGCCAGGTCTCGCTGGCGGTGACGATGACCGCCGGCCCCTCCCCGCCACCGATCTCGATGGCGGCCTCGGCTTCCGCCTCGGCGAGCATCTGCACTTCCATCGCCTGGCGTTCCTGATTGAGCAAGTCCAGTTGCTGTGCAATGCGTTCCGCCGCGACCGGATCGTCGAGCGTCAGGAGGCGCGCGCCAAGCCCTGCATCGCCGATGCGCCCTCCGGCATTGATGCGCGGCCCGATGAGGAATCCCAGATGAAAGCTGTTCAACGGCTCGCCGATCCGCGAGACCCGCGCCAGCGCCGCAAGCCCTGCATTCTGTTGCGCACGCGCGACCATGAGCCCCTTGATGACGAAAGCCCGGTTGACGCCCTTCAGCGGCACCACATCGCAGATCGTCGCAAGCGCGACGAGATCGAGCAGGCTGAGAAGATCAGGCGCGCTGATATCACTGGCGATTCGTCTTTCCCGCAATGTCCGAAGCACCTGCACCAGCGTCAGGAACACGACACCTGCGGCGCAGAGATGCCCCTGCCCCGATATGTCGTCCTCGCGATTGGGATTGACGACGGCAAAGGCCGCCTGCGGCAAGGCGCCGCCGACCTGATGGTGGTCGAGGACGATGACGTCACTGCCCACCTCTCGCGCCGCCTCGATGGCCGCCGCGCTGTTGGTCCCGCAATCGACGGTGACGATCAGCGATGCGCCTTTGCCAGCCAGCTCGCGCATCGCCTGCGGGTTCGGTCCATAGCCTTCGAAAATGCGATCGGGAATATAGATGGCATTGGCGACGCCATAATGGGTGAGAAAACGCGACAGAAGTGCGGAAGAACAGGCGCCATCGACATCGTAATCGCCAAAAATCGCTATCTTTTCGCGATTGGCGATGGCGGTGGCGATGCGCGACGCCGCCCGCTCCATATCCGTCAATGATGCCGGATCGGGCATCAGCGATTTGATTGTCGGCTCGATGAACATCGGCGCGCTGTCGAGCGACACGCCCCGCCCCGCCAGGACGCGCGCCACGAGATCCGGCATGCCATGATTCTGCGCGATGGCGAGCGCCGTATTGGCCTCGCGCAAGCCGAGCCGATCGGTCCACTTGAAGCCGGTCACCGACTGGCTGACGCCGAGAAAGAGACGTTCGGAAATTATCGTGGCGGAACTTGTCATATCCCGTTCAAACACGGGAGGCGGCATCCGCGCAATGCCGCCACGCCGGACAATACTAGAATTTCGACATATCCTGATGGCGGGCCTTGATCTCACGCACCGTCTGCGAATGCGCGCGCATGACGATGGTGTGGGTCTGGATATAATCGCGGGCGAATTTGACGCCTGACAGCATATTGCCGTCGGTCACGCCGGTTGCGGCAAAGAGTACGTCGCCCTTGGCCATTTCTTCCATCGTATAGACCTTGTTCGGGTCGGAAATGCCCATCTTCGCGGCGCGCGCCACCTTCTCCTCGGTGTTCAGTTGCAGTCGCCCCTGCATCTGCCCGCCGATGCAGCGAAGGGCCGCGGCCGCAAGCACGCCTTCCGGCGCGCCGCCGATGCCGAGATAAATGTCGATGCCGGTTTCATCTGGGTCAGTCGTATGGATGATCCCGGCCACGTCGCCATCGCCGATCAGGCGGATCGCAGCACCCGTGGCGCGAACCTCCTCGATCAGGCGGGCATGGCGTGGACGATCCATGATACAGGCAGTGATTTCATGGACGGCAACGCCCTTGGCCTTGGCGACAGCGTGGATATTGTCGGTCGGAGAAGCGTCCAGATCGACCACGCCTGCGGGGTAGCCCGGGCCAACGGCAATTTTTTCCATGTAGACATCCGGCGCGTAAAGCAGGTTGCCCTTCTCGGCGATGGCGATGACCGCGAGCGAATTGGGCAGGTTCTTGGCGCAGATCGTCGTTCCCTCGAGCGGATCGAGCGCGATATCCACCTCTGGCCCCTGCCGGGTGCCGACTTCCTCGCCGATATAGAGCATCGGCGCCTCGTCGCGCTCGCCCTCGCCGATCACCACCGTGCCGTTGATCGGCAGGCGGTTCAACTCCTGGCGCATGGCGTCGACGGCGACCTGATCCGCCGCCTTCTCGTCGCCCCTGCCGCGCAACCGCGCTGCGGCCACCGCCGCGCGCTCGGTCACACGGACGAGTTCAAGCGTCAGGATTCGATCGAGGCCGTGCGCAGTCTGCTCAGCGGTTTTTGCCATATGGGAATGTCCTACTCGAATTTTGTTGCTGCATTGCATTGGAAGGTGGACCATAACAGTGCTCTGCAAACCTTTTGTCAAAGTCGCAAACGTGCTGCAAGGGCCGGAGAGCAGAATCCCGGCACAGCCAAAATGTTAATCGATTAAAAGGGGTTAGAGCGGACGCGACGCTGATCAGCCCGCGCGCTCAATGCGGATCATCTGGGGCTTATCGACGAGATGACCATCGCGCAGAATGGCGTCGAGCGCCTTCTTCACCGCCGCTTCCGTGGTCTCGTGCGTCACCAGAATCACGGTCTTGCTGACGTCGGCGGCTTTTTCCATGGGCGGGCGCTGCACGATGGATTCGAGCGAGATATCGTTCTCCGCCATGCGCTTGGCGATCGCCGCAAAGACGCCGGTGCGGTCCTCCACGGTCAGGCGGATGAAGTAACCGCCGGCATGCGAGCGCATCTTCGCCCGTTTATAGGGTTTGAGCGCCTTGGCCGGCGTACCGAACACAGGCCCGTGCTGAAAACCCGGACGGCTCTTGGCGATGTCGGCGATATCGCCAAGCACGGCGGACGCCGTGGCATTGCCACCGGCGCCGGGGCCCGAAAGCAGCAATTCGCCCAGTAGATCGGTTTCGATCGCCACAGCATTCGTCACGCCATGCACCTGTGCGATGACCGATGACGTCGGCACCATGGTCGGGTGGACGCGCTGCTCGATGCCGGTTTCTGTCTTCTGCGCGACGCCCAGCAGCTTGATACGATAGCCGAGCTCATCGGCGGCATGGATATCGGCAAGCGAGATGTTGCTGATTCCTTCGAGATAGATGTCGTCGGCCGCGATCTGCGTGCCGAAGGCGAGGCTCGTCAGCAAAGCCAGCTTGTGCGCCGTGTCATTGCCCTCAATATCGAAGGCCGGGTCAGCCTCGGCATAGCCCAGGCGCTGGGCATCCTTCAGGCAATCCTCGAAGGAAATGCCCTCGTCCCACATCCGCGTCAGGATGTAATTACAGGTGCCGTTCATGATGCCATAGACGCGCGACACCGTATTGCCGGTCAGCGATTCGCGCATCGCCTTGATAACGGGAATGCCGCCTGCGACCGCCGCCTCGAAATTGAGAAGCACGCCCTTGTCCTCGGCGATCTTGGCAAGCGCCACGCCATGTTTGGCAAGCAGCGCCTTGTTGGCCGTCACCACATGATGGCCGGCCCTCAGCGCCGCCTCGACCGCCGCCTTCGCGGCGCCGTCATCGCCGCCGATCAACTCGACGAACACATCGATATCGGCCGATTTGGCGAGCGCGACGGGATCGTCGAACCACTGCATGGCGGAAACATCCACCCCTCGATCGCGGGCGCGGTCGCGGGCGGAAACGGCCGTGACGACCAGTTCCTTGCCGCATTGTCGGTTCAGCATTTCGGCCTTGTCGCGTAAAATGCGTAGGACCGAACCGCCCACGGTGCCGAGCCCGGCAACGCCGATCCGCAATGCATCAGTCATGATCGTGCCTCTGAAACTATCCGAATATCAATTAAGCCGCACCACCGGATCAGCGGTGCGCGTCGAGCGGGATGACGTTGTGCAGGTTTTCATCCTTGGTGGCAAGGAAGCGCTTGAGGTTGCGCGCGGCCTGGCGGATGCGATGTTCGTTTTCGACAAGCGCGATGCGCACGTAATCGTCGCCATGCTCACCGAATCCGACGCCCGGAGCGACGGCTACATCCGCCAATTCGATCAGGAGCTTGGAGAACTCCAGCGAGCCGAGCTTGCGGAACCGCTCAGGAATGGGCGCCCACGCGAACATCGTCGCCGCCGGGGACGGAATGTCCCACCCGGCGCGCCCAAAACTGTCCACCAGCACGTCACGGCGGCGCTTGTAGATGGAACGCACCTCCGCGATATCAGCCCCGTCACCGTTGAGGGCTGCCGTCGCGGCCACCTGGATCGGCGTGAAAGCGCCGTAATCGAGATAGGATTTTACCCGCGTCAGCGCCGCGATCAGCCGTTCATTTCCGACAGCGAAGCCCATGCGCCAGCCCGGCATCGAGAAGGTCTTCGACATTGAGGTGAACTCGACCGCGACATCCATGGCGCCCGGCACCTGAAGCACGGAGGGCGGCGGTGTTTCGTCGAAATAGATTTCGGAATAGGCGAGATCCGAAAGAATGATGATGTCGTGCTTGCGCGCGAAGGCCACGACATCGCGGTAGAAGTCGAGCGTGGCGACATGCGCGGTAGGATTGGAGGGATAGTTGAGGATCAGCGCCAGCGGCTTCGGGATCGAATGACGCACCGCGCGCTCCAGCGTCGGGATGAAAGTATCATCCGGCTTTGCCTGGATCGAGCGGATGACGCCGCCGGACATGATGAAGCCAAAGGCATGGATCGGGTAGGTCGGGTCCGGGCAAAGCACGACATCGCCCGGCGCGGTGATCGCCTGCGCCATGTTGGCGAAGCCTTCCTTGGAGCCGAGCGTGGCCACGACTTGCGTGTCCGGATTGAGCTTCACGCCGAAGCGGCGGGCGTAATATTGCGCCTGGGCGCGGCGAAGTCCCGGGATGCCCTTGGAGGAGGAATAGCGATGCGTCCTTGGATCCTGCACGGCTTCGCAAAGCTTGTCGACAATGCCCTGCGGCGTCGGCAGATCGGGATTGCCCATGCCAAGATCGATGATATCCGCACCCGCCGCTCGCGCGCTGGCCTTCAGGCGATTGACCTGTTCAAAGACGTAAGGCGGCAGGCGGCGAACTTTATGAAACTCTTCAGACATTGGTCCTGGTTCCGTGCGGGGTTGAGAATACGATTGGCTATATACCTGTTCGCGTCGGGGGTCGAGGTGATCGATCGCTTCAGTTGGTTTCGGTTTCGATCTCTTTTATCGTCTCGTCGGCTGCTTGCTGCGCCTGCCTGCGTGCTTGGTCCAGTTGCGCGCCCGTCGTCGGAGGCGGTGTGGCAACGCCCATCTGGCGGGCCTTGTCGGCTTCAAGTGCCGATTTGAGTCGCGCAGTATCCTGCGCCGTCAGTTGCTTGGTTTCACCCTTCGGCGTGCGCCCGAATGTCGGATATGTATCCGTATTCAATGCACCTTCCTGGGGGGTGCCCTGAAATTCGGGCCCACGGGCGCAGGCGGCTAGCCCGGCGAGCACCAGCGATATCAGGATGAAGCGAATGGGCAGCCTTACGTGCTGTGACATAATATCTTAACCTCTGCAGGAACGGCGGTCCCAAACGAATTTTGGTTGTTGAACCGATAGCATCAACTCATGCTACTATGTCAATAAGAGCCGCCGGAGGGAATAGTACATCATGTCCGATCCAAGGGATCCCAGCGGGAAAAATCCTCCTGGCGAACCTTCTCTTGATGACTATCTCATCAAGGACCCGAGCAGTTTCGCATTAAACCTCGCACGTATGATCGAGCAGGCAGGAAAGGCTGCGTCCGCCTGGATAGAGCCGCGCGAAAAAGGGCTGAAGAACGATCTCCTTGCCGACCCCATGACCGACATGGTCAAGACGCTCTCCAAGCTTTCCGAATATTGGCTTTCCGACCCGGTTCGAGCGCTCGAAGCGCAGACCCGCCTGTTTTCCAGTTTTCTCGCCATCTGGACGAACTCCATTCGCCGCATGGCAGGCGAGACCACCGAAGCCGTCGTCACGCCCGACCCGAAGGACAAGCGCTTCCAGGACGAGGACTGGACGAAGAACGCCTTCTTCGATTTCCTCAAGCAGGTCTATCTCGTCACCGGAAAATGGGCGCTCGATCTGGTAGAAAGAACAGAGGGGCTCGACGACCACAGCCGCCTCAAGGCCACGTTCTATGTGCGCCAGATCATCAACGCTGCCTCTCCTACCAATTTCATCCTGACCAACCCGGAACTCTTCAAGGAGACGGTTGCCTCGAACGGCCTGAACCTCGTCTATGGAATGCAGATGCTGACCGAGGACATCATCGCCGGCAAGGGTGACCTGCGGCTACGGCAAGCCGATCACAGCTATTTCAGGTTGGGCGAAAACCTTGCGACGACACCGGGAAAGGTCGTGGCCCGCAACGATCTGGCCGAGATCATTCAATATGCGCCCACGACGGAGAAGGTTTTCGAGCGCCCTCTCCTCATCTGCCCGCCCTGGATCAATAAATACTACATCCTCGACCTGAGCCCTGAGAAGTCCCTCATACGCTGGCTGGTCGACCAGGGTCATACGGTGTTCGTGATCTCCTGGGTCAACCCCGATGCCCGCCATGCCGACAAGGATTGGGAGGCCTATATTCGTGAGGGCATCCAGTTTGGGCTCGATACGGTGGAAAGGCGGACCGGTGAGCGGAAGATCAATGCCATCGGCTATTGTGTCGGCGGCACCCTGCTTTCCGCGGCCCTCGCGCTGATGGCGCGGGAAGGCGACGACCGCGTAAAATCGGCGACATTCTTCACGACTCAGGTCGATTTCGAAGATGCCGGCGATCTGAAGGTTTTCGTCGATGAAGAGCAGATCAGCGCACTCGAAAAGGCGATGTTCAGCGAAGGCTATCTCGATGGCATGAAAATGCTGACTGCCTTCAACATGTTACGTTCAAGCGACCTCATCTGGCCCTATGTCGTCAATAATTACATGAGGGGCAAGGATCCCCTACCCTTCGATCTTCTCTACTGGAATGCCGATGCCACGCGCCTGAGCGCGGCCAATCACTCGTTCTACCTGCGCAACTGCTATCTCGAAAACCGGCTGTCACGCGGGAAGATGGTGCTGGCGGGGCATAGGATATCGCTCGCCGACATCAATATCCCGATCTACAGCCTGGCCGCGAAGGAGGACCACATAGCACCAGCGCCTTCGGTTTTCACCGGGAGCCAGTGCTTCGGCGGCGACGTCACCTATGTCCTTGCGGGTTCCGGCCACATTGCCGGCGTTATCAATCCGCCCCAAAAACGGAAATATCAATATTGGACCGGCGGCAAGGCTGAAGGAGATCTTCAGGACTGGCTTAATAACGCCCAAGAACATCCCGGATCATGGTGGCCTCACTGGCAAGAATGGATAGAAAATAAAGGCGCAAAAAAAGTATTTCCGAGGCATATTCAAAGTAATGACTCCGACGTGCTCGATGATGCGCCTGGATTTTACGTAAGATTACACACCTGAAACTATTCGTGATGGGAATGCCAATGTCAGGTTTGTGACAGCGGGCTTTTTCCCGTATTCTCACCTTAGCTAAAATTGCCGTACTTTTAAGGTGACATAAGGGCCCCGCCAGGGAGACCAGGGGACGGATTGCGATTTATCATGAAACGTAATATCAATCCCCCCGCGCTTGCCTCCCAATTAATTTGTGCAAGTGCTGTTCTTGAGATGGAATTTTCCAACTTCGGCCGATTCCGAACCAGACTTTCACAGGGTGTTTGCCCTCAAAAGATAACCCATTCGGACATGATGCAAGTCAGTTCGGAATAAAAGCCCCGGGGGATGCATTGAGCGGACATACCAAACAGTCGGGAGCTGGTAAAAACCGATCATTTGCATGGGCGATCGCCCTCCTTTCGGTCACCGTTGCCGCCTGTACGGCCACCGGCTCGGGCACGACGCCGCAATTGCAAGCACAAGGCGAGGCGCTGTCCCTCGTCGATGCCATGACCAGCGCCACGGAAACCGCCGAGAATTCTGCATCCACGCAGCCCGAATCCGGCAATACGGTTCTTGCTCTGGCCGATACGAAGAGCGCCACTCCCGCGGAACAGGGTCCAGCCGAGGAAGCTGCGACAGCTGAGAATGCCAAACCGGCTGCGGCTGCAAGCGATACCACGGGTGAAGTCACGGCCTCCGCGCCTGTTCCCCCGACCTCGCCGCCCGCGGCCAATGCGGCTGCTTCGGCAGCGGATGCACCGCAAACGGCAGAATCGAATGCTCAGGCAGCTGAAACCCAGGCTCCGGCAACCAAGGTTCAGACCGCTTCGCTTTCGACTTCGCCGCGCCAGGTCGCCTTCGCAACACCTGCGTCACCGGTCAACCGCTCCTCGCAATCGGGCGGTACGATTATGCGCCTCTTTTCCGACAATCGTCCCAAGAAGAACGAATCGGCGAAGATACTGGACAATTCGGTCGAGAAAAAAGCTGTCGTTGCGTCAGCAGCATCGAAGGCCAGTGGCAGCACCCCACGCAAGTATAACGACGCCCTGCCCGGGGTACGGGAAAATTTCGGTATCGAGATCAAGCGGCGCACCAGCATGGATGACGACAGCGATATCGATGCGCATGAAGAGGATGAGGCTTTCCCCATTCAGCTCGCATCGGCCGGCGGATTGGCCCGCCTGGCCCCGAATGGCCTGAAGAAACAGCGCGAATCGGTTGATGTCGCCTGCCTCAAACCGCAATTGGTGGCTCTTCTCAAGACGGTCGAGCGTCATTTCCGCCGGCCTGTTATGATAACGTCGGGCTATCGCAGCCCTTCGCACAATCGCGCGGTGAATGGAGCGAGGCGGTCATTGCACATGATGTGCGCGGCGGCCGATATCCAGATCGACGGCGTCTCCAAATGGGACATCGCCCGTTATGTCCGCAGCATGCCGAACCGTGGCGGTGTCGGAACCTATTGTCACACGAGTTCGGTCCATATCGACATCGGCCCCGAGCGCGACTGGAATTGGCGCTGCGTACGTCGCGGCTAACGGGTCGCTTTTTTTTGAAAAAAATCATTTTTAGCTGTTGCGGGAAAAAAACTTCCTCTCTATAAGCCCATTCACCGGCGGGCGCCCATCGTCTAGCGGTCTAGGACGCCGCCCTTTCACGGCGGAAACAGGGGTTCGATTCCCCTTGGGCGTACCAATCTTTTCAAGCGCTTAGGCCCGCCGGTTTGCTCCCTTTCCATGAAATGGCGAACTCGACGGCGGGTTGCGAAAAGCCTGATGCTCGATTAATTTCATCCTATGCAATTTATCCTGCCGATGGTTTCCGGGCGGCTCGAACGCCGCTACAAGCGCTTCCTCGCCGACGTCACGCTGGCTGACGGTCGCTTCATAACCGCGTCGGTGCCGAATACCGGTTCTATGCAGGGCCTCAACGCGCCCGGTTCTCGTGTCTGGCTCAGCGTTTCCGATGGCGGAAAGCGCAAATACCCCCATACGCTGCAGATCGTCGAGGCAGATGGAACGCTGGTCGGGGTCAATACCGGCCTTCCCAACCGGATAGCCGAAGAAGCCATCCTTCAGGGCATGCTGCCCTCGCTTCAGGGCTACGCCGATCTCAGGCGCGAGCAGAAATACGGGCGTAACTCGCGCATCGATATTCTTTTATCCGACATCGCCCGGCCCACTGCCTATGTCGAAGTGAAGAACGTGCATTTCATGCGCCAGCGGGGTCTTGCCGAATTTCCCGATACGGTGACGGCGCGCGGCGCAAAACATCTGGACGAACTCGGCGACATGGTAGAAGCTGGGCATCGGGGTATTATGCTGTTCGTCATACAGCGTAATGATTGCAACAGCTTTCGTCTTTGCGGGGATCTGGATCCTGCCTATTTCAAAGCATTCGATCGGGCTCGGTTGCGCGGGGTTGAGGCCTATGCAATTCGATGCCAAATAACGCCCGAAGGTATTGTCGCAGAATGCGCGGTGCCGATCGACGAACGGATATAAAGCCAATGGTTACCTATCTCGACGCGGCAAGCGCACCTCTGAAATTCACCGGCCAGATACGCCTTTACGATGCCGAAGCTTTCGAGGGCATGCGCAAGGCATGTAATCTGACCGCGCATTGCCTGGATGAGCTCGCATCGTTCGTCCGGCCGGGCCTGCCCACCGAGGAGATCGACCGCTTCGTTTTTGAATTTGGCGCGGATCATGGGGCCATCCCCGCTACGCTCAATTATCGCGGCTTCACCAAATCCTCCTGCACCTCGATCAATCATGTGGTCTGCCACGGCATCCCCAATGAGAAGCCGCTGCGCGAAGGCGATATCGTCAATATCGACGTGACCTATCTCCTCGATGGCTGGCACGGCGATTCAAGCCGGATGTATGCGGTCGGTGAAATCAAGCGCGCGGCGGAGCGCCTGCTCGAAGTGACGCATGAATCACTGATGCGTGGCATTGCGGCGGTCAGGCCAGGTGCGCGTACCGGCGCGATCGGCGCGGCTATCCAGACCTATGCCGAGGCGGAGCGTTGTTCCGTGGTCCGCGATTTCTGCGGGCATGGCGTCGGCCGGCTCTTCCACGATGCGCCGAACATTCTTCACTATGGATCGCCCGGCGAAGGCGTGGAAATGCGCGAAGGCATGATCTTCACCATCGAGCCGATGATCAATCTGGGCAAGCCGCATGTCAAAGTGCTGGCGGACGGCTGGACTGCCGTGACGCGTGATCGCTCGCTTTCCGCGCAATATGAGCATACGGTCGGCGTGACGAAGGACGGGTGCGAGGTTTTCACACTCTCGCCCGCAGGAATATTCGGCCCGAAGCCGACTTCCTGACAGGGTATTTCGGGGAACCGGGGATTTCAGCGAAACCCCGGGAAATATCCAGGAAAATTCAGCTATTAAAATTTGGGGGGACTGCGGGGAATGGCGGACGAGAAAGATCGCGAGGAGGGCTTTCTGGAGGAAAGTGCGCAGAGCAAGTTTGAAGAGCCGGCCATCGAATCCTCCTCTCCACTTAACGCGATCAAGCCATCCCGCCCCCATTATGAAGGCCATCGCGAGCGGTTGCGGCAACGTTTCCGGGAAAGCGGCGGTGACGCGCTGGCGGACTACGAACTGCTTGAACTTCTGCTCTTTCGCACCATTCCGCGTGCCGATACCAAACCGCTCGCGAAGGCGCTGCTTGCGCGGTTCGGCTCCTTCGCCGAGGTGCTGGGCGCGCCGGAGCGGTTGCTGATGGAGGTGCCGGGCTGCGGCCGCTCCATCGCCGCCGATCTGAAATTCATCGCGGCCGCCGGACAGCGCATGGGCCGCAGCACGATCAAGGGCCGAGAGGTGCTTGGCTCCTGGAGCAAGGTCATCGAATATTGCACCGCGGCCATGGCTTACGAGGAGCGCGAGCAATTCCGCATCCTGTTTCTCGACAAGAAGAATGGCTTGATCGCCGATGAGGTGCAGCAAGTCGGCACGGTCGACCATACGCCGGTCTATCCCCGCGAAATCGTCCGCCGAGCCCTCGAGCTTTCGGCCTCAGCCTTGATTCTGGTGCACAATCATCCTTCGGGAGACCCTACTCCGTCGCGCGCGGATATCAGCATGACAAAAACAATCGTCGATGTCGCCAAGGCGCTGGGCATCACCGTGCATGATCATATCATCATCGGAAAATCCGGGCACGCCAGCTTCAAAGCGCTGGACCTGCTCTAGATTTACAGTTTCGAAGGCCTGCACGGCAGGTTGAACGCGCAGCGATTGTTCGATGTCGCGGAGACGAATTTGGTGAATTCAGGGTCTTTGCTGACCAGCGCGCCGAAACCAACCGCAAAAGCGGCAAACATCAGGCACACGATAGCTAGCCGGATTATCATCACAGGCTGTCCTCATTTTGCCTGCCCCCAAATGATCTTGCGTCAACTATCTTAACATGAACTTTATGTTCGTGTTAACGACGGTAAACGATGTCCACAACGTTCAAACGACGGCAGAGCCCGCATGACCTTTCTCAATCCGCGATCAACCTCGGATCTTGCAAAACAGTCGTTGGGGATCGCCCCGGACGCACTCTATGAACTCGACAAGGTTTCCTTCGCCGTCGGCGGACGACAACTCCTGCATCCGCTGACGCTGACCCTGCCGGCGCGGCGCGTCATCGGGTTGATCGGTCATAATGGTTCAGGAAAATCGACCTTGATCAAGATCCTCGCCCGCCAGCAACAGCCGACGGGTGGCGAGGTGCGCTTCGAAGGCAGGCCTCTCGAGGCATGGGGAGACCGGCCATTTGCCCGCAAGGTGGCGTATCTGCCACAGCAGACACCGCCGGCTTCCGGCATGCTGGTCAAGGAATTGGTGGCGCTGGGGCGTTATCCCTGGCACGGAGCGCTTGGACGCTTCAGCAAGATCGACAGCGAAAAGGTCGACGAGGCCATTGAGCTTACCGAGATCGGGCCCATGGCCGACCGGCTGGTAGACACGCTTTCAGGCGGAGAGCGCCAGCGTGTCTGGCTCGCGATGCTGGTGGCGCAGGATGCCGAGTGCCTGCTTCTCGACGAACCGATTTCGGCTCTCGATGTTGCCCACCAAATGGAGGTTCTTTCCCTCGTCCACCGCCTGAGCCAGACCAAGGGGGTCGGCGTGCTGGTGGTGTTGCACGACATCAACATGGCCGCGCGGTTTTGCGACGAGCTGGTGGCGCTGCATTCCGGCCATTTGATTGCGCGAGGGACTCCCCGGGAAATCATGGTTCCCGAGGAGCTCCAGCGTATCTATGGTATCGCAATGGATGTCATCACACATCCTGCGTCCGGACTTCCGGTCAGCTTCGTCAGATAGCGTCTTGCTGGCCGAAATCATCGTTGCGGTCTATTCCCCCAGGTAGATGACCTTGCGATTTTCCAATGAAACGATCACCGGTTGGCCGTTGACATAGATGTAGCCGTATTGCGGCATGTCCGGCACCGGGCGCAGTTCGATATCCTGGGGGATCACGTATCCTTCAACCACGTCACCTTCGATGACCACGGGATCCACCGGATGCTGGATCACATATTCACGTACGGGTGGCGGTACTTCCGTGATGACCATGTCCTGGGCGAAAGCAGAGCCTGTCCCCACGGTCACTCCTGCAAATATCAATGCTGCGGATAGTGCAACTGGCGTTTTCATCATCTAGCCTTCCTGTTCTTTCCGAGCACCCCCGCAGCAGAACGGAATAACCCCGTATTGGTTCCGCGATCGAGCTTCAGTCCGCACTGGCTTCAACCGGCAAATCCTAGTCGTGGGATGCACGAGCGGCCCACATGCAAGCCGCTCGTGCGGAACAGCATCAGGCGGGTTGTGGATGCGCATTCCGGATATGAAGCCTCCGCAGCGCCCCCAGGGTGACACCCGCCATCCCGGCCGAATAGGCGACCAAAGGCCAGGCAGTGCCGCCACCAAGCAGGATCACGAAGCAGGTGCCGAACACACCTACGATGATGCTCTGGATGCAAAAGTGCAGGGCAACAGCCGTTCCGGCAATGTCGCCAAACTCCCGCAGCGCGCCATTGGCCGTAACCGATGTCGTGAACACGATTCCTATAGCCATCAACCACATCGGCAGAACGAAAGACCAAAACGACGGTGGCAGGAAGAGTTGGTTGAGAGCCAGCAAACCGGCGCCCATGACCAGCATCGCCATGCCGCGCGCAACGCTTCCGGCACTTCCCCATCGCTCCACGAAGCGTTTGGCAAAGCGCGTTGTGACGATCATGACCAGGGCAACGGTCGCAAAAGCAACGCTGAAGCCAAGTTCCGAGAATCCCGCGCCATCGATCAGCACCCGCGGCGCCGTCGAGAAGAACACGAAGAACGTGCCCATCGCGGTCCCAAAGGCAATTGTGTAGGTCCAGAACGTGAGACTTTCCAGCACCGGGCGAAATGCTGCCGCACGAGGCGTCTCCTGAACCAATCGCGTCTCATGCCATTTTGGCAGGACCAAGAAGAGCATCGCAACAGTGGGAATGCCGAGAGCGACAAAGATGGCGCGCCACCCCCACGCATCAGCAATGAGTGCGCCCGCAATAGGCCCGAGTGCCGGCACGAATGCCAACATCGCACTCATGAGACTGTAGATGACGACGCTTTCGGGCCTTTCGGCGTAAACATCCCGCACGGTGGCAAAGAGCGCCACCAGCATGGCTGACGCGCCTATGGCGTGCACCAGCCGGAGCGCTATAAAAACATAAGCCTGGGACGTTGCTGCCAAGGCAAATGATGCAAGGGCGAAAAGAACTGCCCCGCCGACGAGAACCGAACGACGGCCTATCCGGTCCGACAGTGGGCCGAAGACGATCTGCCCCACGCCAAGCATGACCATGTAGACGGTAAGGGTCAACTGGACCACGGCCGGCGAGGTCTGGAGAATTGTCGGCATCATGGGGACGACCGGCAAATATATGTCCATGCCGAGCGAGGGAAATATGTTGAATGGGGCCAGGAGCATCAACGCCACTGGCGGGCTATAGGTCCACAGCCGTGGTTTCTGAATGATAGGCATGACAAAGGATCCGCTCAAATGAGTGACATTTGGCGGCGGCCTGCGCTGTCGTGAATTAAAGGTTGAACCGAGCAGACTGCCGCAACAACAGGAAAGCGTTGTTGCGGCCTATCGGTCTGACTGCTTCGATCCCATGGCTTCAGGCCTCAGTGAATGGCGATAGCGATCAGCCATTGTTTTGATTGGTTTGGTGCCCCCGGAGAGACTCGAACTCCCGACCCCCTGATTACAAATCAGGTGCTCTACCAACTGAGCTACAAGGGCACTGTCATCGCGTTAGCATAATTGATCGATCTGTAAAATAAAAAATCGTATGGAAGGAGGAATGGCCATGGGGATTTCTCTGTGATAGCCAATACGCTCTGTGAACCTGCCATACGGAAAAACATGAGCCGGAAGATCAACGCCTTTTCCTTCATATCGTCGGATGCAGAGGAATCGGTGGAGGCGGCCCGTCGTCTGGCCGTGCTCTATGGCCAGGAACGCCCCGAGAATGCCGATGTGATCGTGGCGCTGGGCGGCGACGGGCTCATGCTGCAGACGCTGCACGATTTCATGAATTCCGGAAAGCCTATCTATGGAATGAACCGCGGTTCCGTCGGCTTCCTCATGAATGCCTATCATGAAGAAGGGCTGCGTGAACGGATCGAGGCGGCACATTCCGAAACCATCCGGCCGCTGATGATGCAGGCGGAATCGGAACTTTCCGGTACCGTTGCCGCTTTGGCCATCAATGAAGTGTCGCTCCTGCGGCAATCCTATCAGGCGGCGAAGATCAAAATCAGCATCGATGGAACGACGCGGCTCGAAGAATTGATCTGCGACGGCGTGATGGTCGCGACGCCCGCCGGCTCGACTGCCTATAATCTCTCGGCCCAAGGCCCGATCCTGCCGCTCGATTCACCGCTTCTCGCGCTGACCCCGGTGAGCCCCTTCAGACCGCGACGCTGGCGCGGGGCGCTTCTGCCGAAGGATGTGACGGTGCGCCTCGATATTCTCGAGGGCGAAAAGCGGCCGGTGAACGCGGTGGCCGACCACACGGAGGTCAAATCCGTTTCCTCCGTTACCATCAGCGAAGCACCTGATAAAACGGTCACGATCCTGTTCGACAAGGACCATTCCTGGAACGAACGAATCCTCACCGAACAATTCCTCTATTGAGGTTGAAAGCGCCTCGATAGAAGAATGTTTCCAAAGTGGAACTCTCCTTTTACAACTTATTCGTCAAAGGCCGGTATTTTCCGGAATTTCAGCCCATTTCAGTTGACTTTTTCGCGCTTGCGACGTAACGCGTTCCTGCAAGTAAACGCTGAGCGTGTTGATTGGCGCTTTTCTTGTCTTTGCAGCAGCTCTGTCACTGCTTCGACGTTGTCGCCTTGACAGGATTGGCGTGATAAAACTTCCAACGAGAGAGCTACGCCTCCATTGACCACCTTTGCCGATCTCGGCCTTTCTCCGAAAGTGCTCGCTGCTGTCGAAGCCGCGGGCTACACCACGCCGACCCCCATTCAGGCCGGAGCCATTCCTCACGCCCTGGAACGCAAGGACGTTTTGGGCATTGCCCAGACGGGAACCGGCAAGACTGCGTCCTTCGTGCTGCCGATGCTGACGCTTCTTGAAAAGGGACGCGCCCGCGCACGGATGCCGCGCACGCTCATCCTCGAGCCGACGCGCGAGCTCGCGGCACAGGTGGAGGAAAACTTCGTCAAATACGGCAAGAACCATCGCCTCAATGTGGCGCTTCTGATCGGAGGGGTATCCTTCGAGGACCAAGAGCGCAAGCTGGAGCGCGGCGCCGATGTACTGATCGCCACACCCGGCCGCATGCTCGATCATTTCGAGCGCGGCAAGCTGCTTCTGACAGGCGTTGAAATTCTCGTCATCGACGAGGCCGACCGCATGCTCGACATGGGCTTCATTCCCGATATCGAGCGTATCTGCAAGCTGATCCCCTTTACCCGCCAGACGCTTTTCTTCTCGGCAACCATGCCGCCTGAAATCACCAAGCTGACGGAACAGTTCCTGCATTCTCCCGTCCGTATCGAGGTGGAGAAGGCGGCGACGACGGCGAAAACGGTGACGCAGCGCCTTGTCAAATCCGGCAAGAAGGATTGGGAAAAACGCGCCGTGCTGCGCGATCTCATCCGTGCCGAGAGCGAGGGGCTGAAGAACGCCATCATCTTCTGCAACCGCAAGAAGGATGTCTCCGAGCTCTTCCGTTCGCTCGTCAAGCATGATTTCGATGCCGGCGCGCTGCATGGCGACATGGATCAGCATGCACGTACGGCCATGCTTGCCGGCTTCAAGGAAGGCAAGCTGAAGTATCTGGTCGCCTCCGATGTCGCCGCACGCGGTCTCGACATTCCGGATGTGAGCCACGTCTTCAATTTCGACGTTCCGATTCATTCGGAAGATTACGTTCACCGGATCGGCCGTACCGGCCGCGCAGGCCGCCTGGGCAAGGCATTTACCCTCGTCACGCCCGGCGACGTCAAATATCTTGCATCGATCGTCAAGCTGATCGGTAATGAAATCGAATGGCACGACGGCGATCTTTCCACCCTTGCGCCATCGACCGAGACCGAGGAAGCGCCGCGTCGTGGCCGCAACGCGCGCGGTGCCAGCAAGGCTGGCGATCGCAAGGAAAAGAGCAGCAGCGGTCGCCCCCGCGAGACGGCCCGGCGGGCCGAGCCTGCTCCCATACCCCAGTCTGCTCCCCTGCCCCAGGTTGAGGCCCCGAGCATGTCCGAGGATGATGAGGCCCCCGTGCAACGCACCGAGAATGTGCAGCGCTCGGAGAAGCCCCATCGTGAGGCGATCAGGAAAAGCAACGACGAACGCCGCGGAAAGCCTCAGCACGAACGTGCCGCCAGCCCGGACAATCGTCAGGATCATCGCAGACGCGATCACCGTGACCGCGACGACGAACCGGCGCCGCTCGGTTTTGGCGATGATATTCCCGCATTCATGCTGATCGACGCCAAGATCTAAGAGGCGGTTCGCCTATGCAGCGGCCTGGTGTCGGATGTGGCGTCGTCTTCTTGAAAGACGACAGCATTCTGCTGCTTCAGCGCAAGAAATCTCCTGAAGCCGGCGCTTGGGGCATACCGGGCGGTAAGGTCGATTTTCTGGAAACGGTGGAAACAGCCGCCCGCCGCGAGGCGCTGGAGGAAACCGGCCTCGACGCTATTTCCCTTTCCATCATCGGAACGAGCGAACAGCTCTTCCATGACGAAGGGCAGCACTGGTTTGCGCCTATATTCCATGCGGATCAGTTCGCCGGCGAGCCGAAATTGCTTGAGCCCGACAAACATGGGGGCATCGGCTGGTTCCGGCTGACCGAATTACCTGATCGCATAACGCTCCCTACGCGCCATGCCGTGCGATTATTATTCGAGCGTGGTCTTAGAGCGCCGGGCGTCCTGTTGGACGCGCAAAGGACGTCCTAACATCTTAAAATGCTGCATAAATTATCCTTTAAAGAATTATGCAAATAGCTGAAAAGATTGAGCTATTTCCGGCTCCTCACCGCCGCTTGCCAGGCGCGTGAGGCCCATTCGGTCATGATATCAGGATCATCGAGCGCGTCTTCCGGGAGGCTCCAATAGGGCATGGCGACCGGCTTTGACCGGTTCTTCCCGGCATAGGTCCACTGGATGCATCCCGCCTCTTTGAAAAAGGGTGCGCTGATCTCATCGGCTTTCAGGAGGATTTCGTCACGAAACTCGATGGCGATGATAAGGCCATCGAAATAGATACCCTTGCCGCCGAAAAGCCGCTTGATGGCGATCGGTCCCAGCGACGAGAAGAGATCGCGGATATCGTCATTATCCATGGCGATCTCTCAGGGGTACAGGGTCAGGCGGCGCCTTGGGCCTGTTGCAGGGCCTCGGGCGACGCGGGCCGCAATTCGACCGATTCGCCGCAGCCGCAAGCGGATGTCTGGTTGGGATTGTTGAAGACGAAGCCAGTGCGCAGCATCGTCGTCTCGAAATCCATCTGGGTTCCCAGCAGGAACAACGCCGCCTCTGGCGCAACAAACACTTTCGCGCCGTCCTTCTCAACAACGTCGTCGCCTGGCTTTGCCTCGGTAACCAGATCGATCGTGTATTCCATGCCGGCGCAGCCGCCCTTTTTCACGCCAACGCGGATTCCTTCAGCACCCTCGCGATTGCCCACGATTTCGCGCACCCGCATAGCGGCGGCGTCGGAAACGGTGATGACTGCAAAACGGCCCATTTTATGCCTCGTTTGACTCGCGTGAGATGCGATCATCAAAAGATCATCGCCTCGCCTTGAATTATAGGTAGTGTTGTAACACCATTGCCGCAAGAGACCAATATCACCGGCCGTTCGGGAGGAAGAAATGGCGCAACGCATGGATGCCCGCATTCCACGAATTCCAGTCTTGGGAGCCGCCGCCATTCTGTTCACGGCCCTGCAATACCCGGCCTTTGCGCAAATGACGCCCGCGCCCGAGAATAACGCCGCAACTTCGGAAGAAAACCTCGGCCCGCTTGCCGGCTATGTCGATGACCGCAGCTCGCCCGAGGCGCTGATCCGTTCCTATTATAGCGCCATCAACCGCCAGGAATATGCCCGCGCCTACAGCTATTATTCCGAAGAGGGACGCGAACCGGATTTCGAAAAATACGCCAAGGGCTACGAAAATACCAAGTCGGTCAACGTCGCCTTTGGGAAGACAGAGCCCGAAGGCGCCGCCGGTTCGATCTACTGGAGCCTGCCGGTTGCCGTTAAATCCGTTTTGAACGACGGCAAGGAAGAGGTGTTCACCGGCTGCTATACGATCCGGCTGACGAATCCCTCAATGCAGGAAACCCCGCCTTACCAGCCCATGTCGATCATGACGGGATCTCTGACCCCGTCAGAAAAGCCGCTGGAGGAAAGCGTGCCCGATCATTGCGAGACGCCATAAGCAGGCCAATGAACGCTAAGCGGTTTCCGTTCAGCAATCATCCGGCCGCAATCGGTCAATACCAACCGACGGCAACCTGCGCTTCTTCCGACATGCGATCGGGCGTCCATGGCGGATCGAAGGTCATGGCGACCTCGACATGCGACACGCCCTCGACGGTGCTGACGGCATTCTGCACCCAGCCCGGCATTTCGCCGGCGACCGGGCAGCCGGGCGCTGTCAGCGTCATGTCGATCTTGACGGTCCGGTCGTCCTCGATGTCGATCTTGTAGATGAGGCCGAGCTCGTAGATATCGGCCGGGATCTCCGGATCGTACACCGTCTTCAGCGCCGCAACGATGTCGTCGGTCAGCCGCGCCAGTTCTTCCTGCGGAATGGCGGAAGCGGAAAAGATTTGTCCCGCCTTGCTTGCCGCCTCCGGCGCGTCAGTCTCCGTCTTGTTTTCCATGTCAGTCATCCGAAAAACTTCCTGGCTTTTTCCAACGCCTCTGCGAGCGCATCAATTTCGGCCTTTGTATTATACATGGCGAATGATGCGCGGCATGTCGAGGTGACGCCGAACCGTTTGAGAAGCGGCTGCGCGCAATGGGTTCCGGCCCGCACCGCAACTCCTGACCGGTCGATGACCATCGATACGTCATGGGCATGAATGCCCTGCAGTTCGAAGGAGATGATCGCGCCCTTGTCCGGCGCGTTGCCAAAGATGCGCAGCGAATTGATCCTGCTAAGCTGTTCGTGGGCATAATCGCGCAAGCTTTCTTCATGCTCGAAGATAGCTTGCCGCCCCACCCGCTCCATATATTCCAGCGCGCTGCCTAAACCGATCGCCTGGACGATCGGCGGCGTGCCGGCCTCGAAGCGGTGCGGCGGGTGATTGTAGGTGACAGTTTCCTCGGTCACCTCCTCGATCATCTCGCCGCCCCCCTGGAACGGCCGCATCTTTTCCAGCATCTCGGCACGGCCGTAGAGGACGCCGATGCCTGAAGGCCCGTAGACCTTATGGCCGGTGAAGACATACCAGTCGCAGCCCAGATCCTGCACATCGACGGGCAGATGCACCGCGCCCTGGCTGCCATCGACCAGGACAGGAATGCCGCGCGTATGGGCGATCTCGACGATCCGCTTGATCGGCGTCACCGTGCCCAGCATGTTCGACATATGCGTGATGGCGACGAGCTTGGTTCGCTCCGTCAGGCGCTTCTCGAATTCCTCGATGTGGAATACGCCCTCATCATCGATCGGCGCGAAGACCAGCTTAGCGCCTTGCCGCTCGCGGATGAAATGCCACGGCACGATATTGGAATGGTGCTCCATGATCGAGAGGACGATCTCGTCCCCCTCGCCGATATTGGGCATTCCATAGCCATAGGCGACGGTGTTGATCGCCTCGGTGGCCGATTTGGTGAAGACAATTTCATCTACCGAAGCGGCATTAAGGAACCGGCGTACGATTTCACGCGACTTCTCGTAAGCATCGGTGGCAGCATTCGACAGGAAATGCAGGCCCCTGTGAACATTGGCATATTCGTTGGAATAGGCGTTGCTCACCGCATCGATGACAGCCTGCGGTTTTTGCGCCGACGCGCCATTGTCGAGATAGACGAGTGGCTTGCCATGAACTTCCCGCGAAAGAATGGGGAAGTCGCGGCGCACTGCCTCCACGTCAAAAGCCGTCGCAAGGCTCGTTGTCTGGTCCATATTCATTCCTCTCCGCTCAAGCGGATCAGGCGGTCGCGCTGCGGATCGATCCCGTCAAGCGTGCGCCGAAAGCCAATCTTCCAATATGCCTTCCAGCGCCTCGACCAAAGGCTCATTTTCGAGCTCTTCGATGATCTCTGCCACGAATGCCTTCACGAGGAGCCCGCGTGCCGTCTTTTCCGGAATGCCACGCGCCATCAGATAAAACAGATGGTCCTGCGAGATTTCCGTCACCGTCGCGCCATGGCCGCAGGCCACGTCGTCGGCAAAGATCTCCAACTCCGGCTTGGCGTCGAACTCGCCATCGTCGGAGAGAAGCAGCGTGTTGCAAGCCATGCGCGCATCAGTCTTCTGCGCGATCTTGGCAACGCGGATCATGCCTTGGAAGACGCCGCGCGCGCGTCCGGTAACGACATTGCGCACGATCTGGGTCGAACTGGTGTTTTCCACGAGATGGCCGACCGTCATGGTGACATCGGTATGGCTTTCGCCGCCCAGCAGATTGATGCCACGCAGCTGGAAATCCGAGCCCTCGCCCTTGGCCAGAACATGCACTTCCTGACGCACCAGCTTGCCGCCCGTATTGACGATGAAAAGCGTCAGCTTGGCATCCTTGCCGATCGTGGTGTTGAACTGCCCGAGTTGAACCGCTGCGTCGCCCTGCTCGCGCAGGATGATCCAGATGACCTCGGCGCCATCGGCTACCGTCAGATGGCTGATGGAGGAGGAGAAAGCTTCGCCCTCGCCGCCAAACTGGCGCTCGATGATGGTCGCCTTGGCGCCCTTGCCGGCGCGGACAGGAAAGCGGACGTGAGCCTGCCCCGATTTCTGCAGGTTCTGCAGTTCGATCGGAGCTTCAATCTCGGCGCCTTCGGCGATATCGATATACCAGCCACCGGTCACGTAAGTAGCGTTGATCTGGCCGATCAGGTCATCAGTGCCGCGCGTCGCAAGCGCCGGCGCGAATGTGCCGTCCACAAGCTTCTCGCTCAGCTTCTGAAACGTGACGCCATCGGCCTGTCCTGCCGAAATGGCCACGCCGTTCGAGACGGTCGCGATCGTCGAGCCGGGGAGCAACGACATGATCGGCTGCGAGCCCGCTGCCGGATCGAAAGGCGCAACGACACGCAGCAGCGTACGAAAATCCGTGTAATGCCAGCTTTCGACGCGCCGCGACGGCAGCCCCTGGATCTTGAGCGCCTCGAGCGCCGTGTCGCGCGCAATGGCGACATCGGCATTGCCCGGCAAATTACCGACGCGTTCGCTGAACGCATCGATCAATGCCGTTTCCGCTGGCGTTCTTGGCTGTGAGGTGTGGATGTTCATTGGCGCTATCCTCAAGCCGTTTCGACCGTTTCGGCCGCTTCGCCGATGATTTCGGCATAGCCGTTGTCTTCCAACTGTCGTGCCAGGGACTTGTCGCCCGACTTGATGACGCGGCCCTTGTAGAGCACATGCACGCTATCCGGCACGATGTAGTCGAGGAGACGCTGATAGTGCGTGATCACGACGATGGAACGGTCCGGCGATCGAAGTGCGTTCACACCTTCCGAAACGATCTTCAGCGCATCGATATCAAGGCCGGAATCGGTCTCGTCAAGCACGCAGAGCGAAGGTTCCAGCAGTGTCATCTGCAGGATCTCGGCGCGCTTCTTCTCGCCGCCCGAGAAGCCGACATTGAGCGGCCGCTTCAGCATCGCCATGTCCATCGACAGCAGGCTTGACGCTTCCTTCACCCGCCTCAACAGTTCCGGGATCTTCAACTCTTCCTCGCCGCGCGCCTTGCGCTGGGCGTTGATGGCCACCTTGAGGAATTCCATCGTGGCGACACCCGGTATCTCCATCGGATACTGGAACGCGAGGAAGATGCCCTTCGCCGCCCGTTCCGCCGGATCGAGATCGAGGATCGACTCGCCATTATAGAGGATGTCGCCTTCCGTCACCTCGTAGTCTTCGCGACCGGCAAGGATATAGGAAAGCGTGGATTTGCCCGAGCCGTTCGGGCCCATGATCGCGGCGACTTCGCCGTCCTTCACCGTCAGGTTCAGGCCGCGGATGATCTCGGTGCCGTCTTCGGCGATGCGGGCGTGCAGGTTCTTGATTTCTAGCATGTTAATTCCGTTCCAAAGAATGTCCGTTCAAATTCAATGCCAGCGCCAGCGCCATTCGCCATCCGTCCTGGCCTTGGTGAACGGAATAATTGCGATGGTGAGCGCCAAAGTGACCGGCACGGCAAGCCATATCGGTGCTTGCAGAACGATCAGCGCCGCTATCGCGAGCAGAACGACTGCCATGAAAGCGCCGATGAAAGCCCAGCCCCTCCAATTGATCGGGGTGGCGCCATAGCCATACCGTTTCGGTTTGAACCATTTGTCCGTCATCCCACGCTGCCCTCAAGGCTGATGCCGATCAGCTTCTGAGCCTCGACGGCGAATTCCATCGGCAGTTCCTGGATGACTTCCTTGACGAAGCCGTTGACGATGAGCGCGATCGCCTCCTCCTGAGGAATGCCGCGCTGCATGACGTAGAACAGCGCATCCTCGGAGATTTTCGACGTCGTCGCCTCGTGTTCGAACTGCGCGGTGGCGTTCTTCGCCTCGATGTAAGGTACGGTATGCGCACCGCAATCATTGCCGATCAAAAGCGAATCGCACTGGGTGAAGTTGCGCGCATTCGCAGCCTTGCGGTGGGCCGAAACCTGACCGCGATAGGTGTTGTTGGAATTGCCCGCCGAAATACCCTTCGAGATGATGCGGCTCGACGTGTTCTTGCCGAGATGGATCATCTTGGTGCCGGAATCGATCTGCTGGTGCCCGTTCGAAACGGCGATCGAATAGAATTCGCCGCGCGAATTGTCGCCGCGCAGAATGACGGAGGGGTATTTCCAGGTGATCGCTGAGCCGGTCTCGACCTGCGTCCACGAGATCTTCGAGTTCTTGCCACGGCAATCGCCACGCTTGGTGACGAAGTTGTAGATGCCGCCCTTGCCATCCTTGTCGCCCGGATACCAGTTCTGGACGGTCGAGTATTTGATCTCGGCGTCATCGAGCGCGATCAATTCGACGACCGCAGCATGAAGCTGGTTCTCGTCACGCTGCGGCGCGGTGCAGCCTTCGAGATAGGAGACGTATGCCCCCTCCTCGGCGATGATCAGCGTGCGCTCAAACTGTCCGGTATCGCGCTCATTGATGCGGAAATAGGTGGAAAGCTCCATCGGGCAGCGAACGCCCTTCGGCACATAGACGAAGGACCCGTCGGTGAAGACGGCCGAATTGAGCGTGGCGTAGAAATTGTCCGAAGTCGGCACGACCGACGCCAGATATTTGCGCACCAGATCGGGATGCTCGCGGATGGCTTCCGAAATCGAGCAGAAGATGACGCCGGCCTTGGCCAGTTCCTTCTTGAAGGTGGTGACCACGGATATGCTGTCGAACACCGCGTCGACTGCGACACGGCCCGAACTATAGACATTGTCCGACGCTTCGCCATCGTCCGACGGGCTTGGTTCTCCAACCTTGCGCACGCCGGCCAGGATTTCCTGCTCCTTCAGCGGAATGCCAAGCTTCGCATAGGTCTTGAGCAATTCCGGATCGACATCTTCAAGCGAGGTCGGACCCGCCTGATTCTTCGGCGCGGAATAGTAATAGAGATCCTGGAAGTCGATCTTCGGGTAGTGGACACGCGCCCAGGTCGGCTCTTCGAGAGTCAGCCAGCGGCGATACGCTTCCAGGCGCCATTCCAACATCCACTCCGGCTCGTTCTTCTTCGCCGAAATGAAACGGATGATGTCTTCGCTGAGGCCTTTGGGAGCCTTGTCGGTCTCGATAATGGTCTCAAAACCGTACTTATACTGGTCCACATCGATATTGCGGACCTGCTCAATCGTTTCCTGCACTGCAGGCATTGGCGTTCTCCATCCAGGTCGGGGTCAAGGCCCGACAGTTCGAAACGTCAAGACAGCAATTTACTGCCTATATGTAGTGCGCTTTCGCGCTTTTAAAACCGGACGCGCCGGAAATTCAAGCAATCCACACGCCGTTTTGATACGGAATGCCTATTCATTCATGCGGCGTTTGCCGGATTCGCCTTTGTACGGTCACGGCGCTCCACGATTGCGCGTAACACATCGAGGAAACGGTCGACCGTATTCGCGTCTGTCTCCGGCGCAGCCGATACGCGCAAGCCGCCGACATTTTCCGCATATCCCATCGCCGCCAGCACATGGCTTGCGCCGACCTTGCCCGACGAGCAGGCGGAGCCGGCGGAGAGTGCTATGCCGCCGAGATCGAAGGCGATCTGCGCGGTTTCCGCCTTCATCTCACCGAGCGAAAAGAAAAGCGTGTTGGGCAATCTGGGAGCTTCCGCGCCATAAATAATAGCATCGGGAGCGATGCGCCTGATGCCGGCTTCCATCATGTCTCGGATATCCGCCGGCCAACCGCCGGCAGCGAGCCTCTCGCGTGCGACCTTCGCAGCAGCGCCGAAGCCGGCGATCAGCGGCAAGGCCTCCGTCCCGGCACGATGGCCCTTCTCCTGCCCGCCGCCGCGAACCAGCGCCCGCGGCATGACCAGATCGGAATGTGCGACGATAGCGCCTACGCCCTTCGGGCCGCCGATCTTGTGCGACGAAAAGATGAAAAAATCTCCGCAAGAATTTGTAATATCGAGCGGAATGCGCCCTGCAGCCTGCACCGCATCGACCACGAGAAGGCCGCCCGCGTCCTTGACGGTTGCGGCCACGTCGGCGATTGGCTGTATGATGCCGGTTTCATTGTTGGCCGCCTGAACAGCGACGAGCGGCAGGCCTTGCGACTTGTCGTGAGCCGAGAGCACCGCCTTGAGGGCCGTGAGATCCAGAAGGCCATTCGCATGGACCGGCAGCGTGTGCACGCAGTCGGGCGAAAACTGACCGCCTGAGAGAATGCAGGGGTGCTCCGTGGCTCCGACATAAAGCTGCGAAAGCCGCAGGCCAGCGCGTCCCATGGTATAAAACGGCGTCAGAAGCGTCGATGCCGCCTCGGTAGCGCCGGATGTGAAGAACACATGATCGGGACGGGCATTGGCGAGGGCGGCGACTTCCCTGCGCGCGGCCTCGACGAGGGCCCGCGCGGCGCGCCCTTCCTGATGCACCGAGGATGGATTTCCGACGATCGACAGAGCCGCTACAACAGCATCGCGCGCTTCGTCGACGAGCGGCGCGCTTGCATTGTAGTCAAGATAGATGCGGCTGGCGCGCATATCCTGCAGCTCTTTCTTTCGTTTTATCGTCACCACGCCATCAGAAGCGCAATTTTCTTGAAATTTGAACCCGGAACAGCCTATTAAGCCACTCCTGTACTGGGCATCATGTCCAGTTTTGAAATGTTCTAAAGTCGGTTTTATGAGCGATGCGCTGACCCGTCAAGGCCACGCAGACAGAATCTCCCGACCATGCGGCAAAGAGTGGAGTACACATGCCTGAAGTCATTTTCAACGGCCCGGCCGGACGTCTGGAGGGCCGATACCAGCCTTCGAGCGAAAAGAACGCTCCGATCGCGATCATCCTTCACCCGCATCCACAGTTCGGCGGAACGATGAACAACAAGATCGTCTACGATCTTTTCTACATGTTCCAGCAACGCAATTTCACGACGCTGCGCTTCAATTTCCGCGGCATCGGCCGCAGCCAGGGCGAGTTCGATCATGGTTCGGGCGAATTGTCGGATGCGGCGGGCGCGCTCGATTGGGTGCAGTCATTGCATCCGGATTCCAAGACCTGCTGGGTCGCCGGTTATTCCTTCGGCTCATGGATCGGCATGCAGCTCCTGATGCGCCGCCCGGAGATCGAAGGCTTCATTTCGGTCGCACCGCAGCCGAACACATACGATTTCTCCTTCCTCGCGCCCTGCCCGTCTTCCGGCCTCATCATCCATGGCGACCAGGACAAGGTGGCGCCGCCGAAGGATGTTCAAGGCCTGGTGGACAAGCTGAAGACCCAAAAGGGCATCACCATCACGCAGAAGACGCTTCCCGGCGCGAACCATTTCTTCACCGGGATGATCGACGAGGTCATCGGCGAGTGCGCCGATTATCTCGACCGTCGCCTGAATGGCGAACTGGTGGAGGCGAAGCCGAAGCGGCTGCGCTGATATCGAGCATTACCGATCTCGGTCGTCACCTGCGATCGTCTCGGCAATTCTTTGAAATCTCATCATTTCTCCGGGGATCTCGAAGTCGGTCTCAGGATGAACAAGAATGCCCCCGCTGACGGGGGCATCGCAGCCTGTCGTCGTGGGATAGCTGAGCGGCAATCCCTTGAGCGAGCGCACCGCCAGATAGGCCCAGGCTTCCGCCTCCATGGCATCGCCGTCCAGCCCCATGGTTTCGGCGCTCACTACCTCTGCGCCTTGTCCGGCTGCCAGTTCCTTCAGAACTTGCATGATGGCGATATTCTTGCGTCCTCCGCCGCTCACCACAAAGATTTTCGGTCTTTGCGGCAGGTGCGTGGCGGATTTCAAAATGGCGGCGGCGCTGACAAAGGCCAGCGTCCGCGCACCGTCGGCAAGCGATGCCTCATCCCTGTGCGGCGGCAGGAAGTCGCCACGGTCGAGCGACCGGCGGACATTGCCGGTGAAAAAAGAATGCGACAGATATCGCCGGGCCAGCGCCTCATCCACGACACCGTCCGCGGCGATGGCGCCGCCATTGTCGAAAGCCGCCCCCGTATGCGTTTCCACCCATTGGTCGATCAGCATGTTACCGGGGCCGCTGTCGAAGGCGACGAGCGTCCCGTCGGAACCGACATAGGTCAGATTCGAGATACCGCCGATATTAACGAACACCACCGGGGACCCGCATTGGTCATCCAAACCGGCAGCGAGAGCGGCGTGATAGGCGGGGATCAGCGGGGCGCCCTGCCCGCCATGCGCCATGTCGTTGGCGCGCATGTCGTGAACGACCGGAATTCCGGTTTCGGTCGCGAGAAGCCGGCCGTCGCCGATCTGCACCGTCAGCCCCTCGTCTGGACGATGCATCATCGTCTGGCCGTGAAAACCGATGAGGTCAATCGCTTCGCGATGGATGGCGTGCACATGCAGGAAATCATGCAGGGCGATGGCATGATGCAGCGTCAGATCACGCTCGAGGCGAGCCAGAACACCGGGACGCTGATCCCGCGAGCGAATGACGCGGACGTCGGCAAGCCCCTGCTTCAGGCGCGCGCGGAACCCATCCGAATATGCGACGCTCAATGAGGGGCCCCGTTCCACCAGGGAATGTCCGTCGGTCCTGATCAGCGCGATGTCGATTCCGTCCATCGACGTGCCGCTCATCAACCCGATTGCCCGTTTTATATCTGTCACGACGCTGCTTTCTTGTGATTCGCCTCTGAATGATGTTAAAGCGCGCCGTCCATTCAATACAGCTTGCGCGCCAGTCAGACGTGCATTTTCAGACAAGACAGGAAAAGGGACGATGTCCGGCTTTAAATCCGATTTTCTTCGCACGCTTTCCGAGCGCGGTTTCATTCATCAGATATCTGACGAAACCAGCCTCGACACGCTGTTCCAGAAGGAGATCGTGACCGGCTATATCGGCTTCGATCCCACGGCCCCGAGCCTGCATGTGGGCAGCCTTATCCAGATCATGATGCTCCACTGGATGCAACAAACCGGGCATCGCCCCATCGCCCTTATGGGCGGCGGCACCGGCATGGTCGGCGACCCGTCCTTCAAGGATGAGGCGCGCAAGCTGATGACGGAAGAAACCATTCATAGCAATATCGCCAGCATCAAGCGCTGCTTCAGCCAGTACCTGACCTTCGGAGATGGACCGCAGGATGCCCTCATGGTCAACAATGCCGACTGGCTGCTCGGTCTCAAATATCTCGAATTCCTGCGCGACGTCGGCCAGCATTTCTCCGTCAACCGCATGTTGTCGTTCGACAGCGTGAAGCTTCGGCTCGACCGCGAACAGTCGCTCTCGTTTCTCGAGTTCAACTACATGGTCCTCCAGGCCTATGATTTCGTGGAGTTGCACAAGCGCCATGGCGTGATGCTCCAGATGGGCGGATCGGATCAATGGGGCAACATCATCAACGGCATAGATCTCGGCCATCGCATGCTCAATGCCCAGTTCTACGCGCTGACCTCGCCGCTGCTGACCACCTCATCCGGCGCCAAGATGGGTAAATCGGCCACGGGCGCGGTCTGGCTCAACGCCGACATGCTCAGCCCCTATGATTTCTGGCAGTACTGGCGCAATACCGAGGATGCGGATGTCGAGCGCTTTTTGAAACTCTACACGACATTGCCGCTGGATGAAATCGCGCGGCTGGCGGCCTTGGGCGGCTCCGAGATCAATGAGACGAAGAAGATTCTCGCCACCGAAGTGACGACGCTCCTGCATGGCCGCCAGACCGCCGAAGAAGCTGCCGAGACGGCGCGCAAGACCTTCGAGGAAGGCGCGCTAGCCGAAAATCTTCCCACTGTGGAGGTCCCGCGTGACGCGCTACAGGCCGGCATGGGCGTGCAGGCGCTGCTCGTCCAGGCGGGGTTGGCAGCCTCGAACGGCGAAGCCCGCCGCCACATCCAGGGCGGTGCGGTGCGCATCAATGACGAGGCGGTGAAGGATGAACGCGCGGTGGTAGGCGCGGATCAACTGACCGCAGAAGGCGTGATCAAGCTGTCGCTCGGCCGCAAGAAGCATATTCTGGTGCGGCCGGTCTGATCACTGCTGAAACTCGAAGATCGAGCGAAAGATGCCCGGCGCCATGACGGAGATCGGGTTGACGATGATTTGCGGCTGTTTGGCGGAACCTGTGAGTTTATAGGTGATGCCGATCAGGCCGCGGTCACGGCCGTTTCCGAGGAGGACACCGAGAATGGGTAGTTCGCCGAAGAGCCGGTTCAGCCCATAGGCGGGCATGAATGTGCCGGTGATGGACATGTTCCCGCTCGGATCGTAGAGCGTGCCCTGGAACGTCGTTCCGATGAGCGGGCCGCGAACGACGCCGCGCTGAAGGGAAACATAACCCTTGCCCTTTTCGATCTGGGCATAGCCGCGGTCGAACTGGACGCGCGAGACGTCGATATCCTTGCGAACCGCCTGATTGAGACTGGTGCCGCCGCTCGACGGCGGGCTCGATACGATTTTCGACAAGCGCGGTTCGTCGACGATGGCAAAGTCCCTGGCCGCGACCTGACCGCGCAACGGGCCATCGCCCTGCGCTGTCAGACTGACGCTGATCGTCCCGCCCGACATCTTGTCGTAATAATCGAAAAAGCGCAGCACTGCTCCGGCGTCAGCGGACTGGAGCGAAACGGACTTCGCGCCGCTCTGGGCGCTGCTCGTTGCGGTAAAGGCTTTGTCGGAAGTGGTCTTTGCATTCATCGACAGACTGGAAACGGTCGAGCCGACACCTTCATAGGATACCGAAACGCCCTGAAGCGTCTCCGCGTTGAAACCGGTCACATGACCGAGTTCGGCATTGACCACAAGACGCATCTTGCCGGCGCCGTCCCCTCCCGTGGTGCTCCCAGTCGAGGTAACCTGCCTGAGAAGCGCCCGGCCGTCGAAGGACGCCCCATTGACATCCGCACGATAGCCGCCGCTGATCCTGCTGATTTTCACCGCCATATCATCGGTGCGATTGAAGCGGACCTGACTGAGGTTGGCTGTACGCAGGTCACCCTTTGAAAGCGAGAGGTCGCCCTGCAGACGGAAGGCGTCGCCCGAAATGTCGAGATCCCTGACCTCGACATCCTGTTCGCCCAGGCTGTTTCCTACAAGTGTCAGCGCGGCTTTTGCCGGGACGCCCGCGCCCTTTTTCCAGCCCATCCAGGGGACGTTGATTTCCGCCTTGCTCAGATCGGCGGTAACTGCACGCTTGCCATCCACGGGCATCGCCATGTTCACATATATCGTCCCCGAAAAAATCGAGTTGAGCGCAGGAAACACCTTCGCCCGTACCTTGTCATCGATTTCAAGCCTGACCATCTGCTGCCGCCTGGCAGTGGAATGGCCGATCGGCTCCGTCAGATCGACTGTCGCGGGAATACCGTTCAGCTTGGTGTCCGCCTTGATCTGCGCGAGCCCTGGCGTGATATGCAACGTGCCCTTTGCGTCCGTAATGGTCTGGTTATCCACGGGCTTGGCGATATCGAGATTCGAAAAGTCGATAGCGGCATTCCATTTAAGACTGCCCTCCGGCGCATCACGCGTCACCGGAAAAGTCACGAAAATGCGCGACGAGACATCGCCGGTCACTTCCTCCGGCGTGAACGGCGCATGTTTCAGCGCGTCGATCGGCTTATAATTGATGATCTCGGCAATGGCTGCCGCATCACCCTTCACAGTGATGTCCAGATCAGCGAGCACCGGCCGTTGCGGCCCCCATGGAATGACCAGAGTACCTTTGGAAACATCCGCCTGCCGGTTGCTGGATGTATAGGCCGTGCCTTTTTCGAGCGTCACCGTGGTATGCGCCCCGCGAACGCTGACTGCACCAGTGGCATCGCGCACCGGCGGAAGGTCGCCGACCACGTCGAAACGCGTGTCCGACACGTGGAAATCGGCCTTTATCTCGTCCGGCTCGAGGGGAGCCGGCTTCTCCGGGCCATTGAACCGCCCGGCAGGAAGCGCGATATCGATCTGGCTGTTCGTCAGCCTTCCGCCGTAGAGATGGGTGAGCACCCACAGGCGCGCGCCATCCGCCACGTCGATCGGCCAGAGCTGCTTGGCATGTGCAACCGGCATTTCGGGGATGCGCAACAGGAAGATCATCTCCGGCGATCCGTTACCGAAGGTCATGCTGCCCTGGCCATAGAGCTCGCCGCCTGTGGTCTTGATGTTCAGCTCGTTGAAATCGAGCTGATTTTCGTCGGCGAGGTAGCGGCCGGCGATGCGGGCGCCGAAAGGCAGCGGCGGTTCCGTCGATTCGCTCGGCGCCGATGTCGCCGAACTGGTGACGATCTCGAAACGGTATGCAGGCTCTCCCGACACATCGGCTGGCTGCGGACCAATCGCACCGTTGAACTTCGCCTCCACGCCACCGAGCGACAAGGTCGAAGGCTGAAGTTCGATCTTGTCACGTCCTGCCATCAGCCCAAAGTTCAGGATCGCGCCAGCAGGGACACCCGAGTTGCGGCCGAGATCCATCGTACCATCAGCGATACTCAAACGGGCGGTGAGTTGCGCCGGATCGCCATTGGCGGTGGCTTTACCGTCGAGTTGCAGATCGGCGTCGCCACGAAACCGGAAATGCGCGGGATTGGGCCGTCCTCCAGCGGTCTGCTCCGTTACCTCGGGTGGCGGATCGATATTCAGCGGAATGCCATTGACGCTTATGCTGAATGTCGTGATGTCGGCGTTGTCGCCGCGTTGCGCCTCTCCGCTGAGCGCGATTGTCTTGCCTTCCCAGTTAAAAATCCCGCTCAGAGCGATTTTGCCGTTCTTTTCCGTCAGGTCGGCCCTTTCGACCTCCACGGCTTTCTCCTCATCCATCATCTTGAAGCTGATGGTTGTATTCAGCACGATGATCGAACGCGTCGAGCGCTGGTCAAGCCGCGTTACCCCCTGTGCGATGGCTTCGAACAGCAATTGCGAAACCGCGCCGAAATCGATCAATCCGCGCTGGTCGCGCGGCAACGAGGCAAGAATCCCGACTTCTGACTCAGGCAGCTTGATATCCGCGCCGTCGATTTCCACCTGCGCGACGCGGATCTCGCCCGCCAGAAGCGCCATGGGCGCCAGACCGAGACGGACCGAGCGAATTCCATGAACCGAAAAGCCGCTTTCACGATTCGTGATGGAGACATTTTCAGCCTGGAGCGCGATATGGCGATCCTGATCGAGGGACACGCGCGCGCCGGAAAGAGAAGCCTCCGCTTTCGCACCGACGACGGACTGAAGCGCGGTTTGAGCTTCCCGCGTCAGCGTCTCGCCGGTGATACCGCCGCGCAGCAGCGCAAATCCCGCCCCTGCCACAATGCCAAGCAGAATCAGGACGGAAAGCAAACCACGGCAGGCTAGCCAGACAAGCGAGCGCTTGCGCGGACCGTGAACAGGAGGCGTCGCCTGTCCGCAAGCCGAGGGATAAAGGTGCAATTCTTTTATATCGCGCTTTCTGAAGCGGATTTTTTCGGGGTTCGCAGTCAAATTCCCATGCCGATAGAGAGAACCTCGCCGGGATACGATGGACGATTCCCGTGATAATCATATATTGCCGGTTCGGAAGATAGACCCTGCCGGCGCCCCGCCGCCGAAGAAATCATCGAACCCGCTACGCACCTCCATAAAAGAAAGGCATTGATATGGCTATTTCAGATATTGGTCCCGATATTGGCGACACCGCGCCTGATTTTTCCCTCCCGCGCGACGGCGGCGGAACGCTCTCGCTCTTAGCCCTCAGGGGCAAGCCCGTCGTCCTTTTTTTCTATCCCAAGGATGACACCAGCGGCTGCACGCAGGAGGCCATAGAGTTTTCCGGGTTGAAGGGGGATTTCGACAAGATGGGCGTCACCCTCGTCGGAATGTCGCCCGACAGCGTCAAGAAACACGACAAGTTCAAGGCGAAGCATGAGTTGAGCGTCGATCTCGCCGCGGACGAGGAAAAGACCGTTCTCCAGACTTACGGGGTATGGGTGCAAAAGAGCATGTATGGACGCAAATATATGGGCGTTGAACGCACGACTTTCCTGATTGGCCCCGATGGCAGGATCGTCCATGTCTGGCGCAAGGTAAAAGTCCCCGGACATGCTGCCGAGGTGCTCCAGACGGTAAAATCGCTGTGGCATTGATGGCTACCGAAGCCGCAATGCTGGAGGCCAGCCTGCGCGGCGGCGCCATACGGGCGATCCTGGCGCACGATCTCGACCTGAAAGTCCGCCTGACGCGCGAAACGGCCGCTCGCTGGTTCGCGCGCACGCTTTCGGTGCGCAACCCGCTCGATCCGCCGATCCCGGAAAGGCCTGGCCGGCCGGAAAAGCCGGAGCTTGTCCCGCCGCGCATGCTCAAAAAACGGTCGCTCAATACACAAGCCGGTCGCGTCGCGCTGATGCATGCGCTGGCGCATATCGAGCTCAACGCCATTGATCTTGCGCTTGATATCGTCGCCCGTTTTGCGGCGCAGCCCGTGCCGCGCAGCTTCTTCGACGGCTGGATGAGGGTGGCGGATGATGAGGCGCGCCATTTCACGCTCTTGCGCAACCGCCTGCGCGAGCTTGACGCCGATTACGGCGATCTGCCGGCCCATGACGGATTGTGGCAGGCGGCCCACCAGACGAGGAACAATCTCGAAGCCCGGCTTGCGGTGGTGCCACTTATCCTCGAGGCGCGGGGCCTCGACGTCACGCCATCACTCATCGAAAAGATGCGCGAAGCCGGCGATATCGATACAGCCGCCATTCTCGATATCATCTACAATGACGAGAAACGCCATGTTGCCGTCGGCGCGAAATGGTTCCGCTTCTTCTGCGCGCGCAACAGGATCGATCCGGTGGCGCGTTTCCAGGAGCTCGTGCGCGTCAATTTTCGCGGAGACCTGAAACCTCCCTTCAACGACCTGGCCCGTGCGGAAGCCGGTCTCACGCCGTCTTTCTATCGCGCGCTCTCCTCCCTTTCGACCTGATATCTCGTGTATTCAGGGGGCACCGCGCCTTGGCCGCAATGCTTTATTAACCCTAACAGAGTGTAATGATCGCACAAATTCATTTATTAAAGTATGGCTAGCCCCGTGACCGACGAAAGCCTCCCCATCTTCGGAAAGCGAAAAGAGCCGCACACGATCATTATAGCGCGCGGCGACGCTATCAGCCATTTCACGATTCGTCCCTGGGTCTTCGCCCTGGGCGGCTCTTTCTGTGCCGCTATCGCGATCGGATATTTGCTCGCGACATCTTATCTGGTCATTCGTGACGATCTGATTGGCGCAGGGATCGCGCGCCAGGCACGCACGCAGCAGCTCTATGAGGACCGGATTTCAACGCTGCGGGCGCAGGTGGACAGGATCACCAGCCGCCAATTGCTCGACCAGCAGGTGATGGAAGGCAAGGTCTCCGAATTGATCGAGCGGCAGAAGACGCTGAGCCAGCGGAGCGGCCGTCTGGCCCCTCTCCTGAAACGCGCCAGCGACGTTGCTCTCCCGGAAGCGCGCCAGGCTCTGGAGCAGCATACGCAATTCCTGCCTAGCGATGACCTGGCTGACGCGATGTTCATGGGGGTCGACCCGATCATCACCGGGCCTAGTGGTCCAACGCCGACGGCGTTGGAAAAGGCCCAGATCGACAAAGCCGGAACAGACGAGCTACGCCCTTCCGAAGGGCTGTCCGGCCAGTCGGCGGGCGAGAAAGCCGAAGAGATTTTCCAGACAATCAACCGCTCGTTGAGGCAGATCGAAACGGAACAGATCTACAAGGTGCGCAATCTGACGGAAAGCGCCTTTGAAACCGCCGACAACATTGCCGAGACGCTCAATGCGGCCGGGCTGAAGGTCGAAGGTCAGGATGAGCAGTCCGGGATGGGCGGCCCTCTCCTCTCATCCGATTCACCGACGGAAAGCATCGAGAGTTTCGATATGCAGCTCCAGGACCTCGATACGGCACTGGAACGGCTCGACCGGCTCAAGAAAACGGTTCGCACTCTTCCGCTCGCCAATCCGGTGCCTGGAATGCCGGTTACCAGCCTGTTCGGCGTGAGACGCGATCCCTTGATCGGAACTCCGGCCTTTCATGCCGGCATCGACTTTCGCGCCCGCACGGGCCAAAGCGTAACGGCGAGCGCCAGCGGAACCGTCATCAGGGCCGGACGCAATGGCGGCTATGGCAACATGGTGGAAATCGATCACGGAAACGGCTTCACCAGCCGCTACGCCCATCTGGACCGGATTCTGGTCAGCGAGAACCAGAAAGTCTCGCTCGGTACGGCCATTGGCGAAGCCGGCAGCACCGGGCGCTCTACTGGGCCGCATCTGCATTATGAAATTCGCCAGCACGGAACGGCTATCAATCCGGCCAATTTCCTGAAGACAGGCCGCCAGATCGAAAAGCTGCTATAGGCCATCGACTGATTGCTTCCATCGAACGGTTGGAAACAGGCTTGGATTCAATTATTCGCAGCCAATGCTGCGGATCAAATCACGATCTCATCCGCCGCCGGCTCAAGTGTCAGTCCGCATGGGAATGTCCGCGACGGCTTTATATGGCTCCTAGCTCTGCGTATGCCTGCGTGCCAAGACGATTGGACGGATGCGCGCCCCAGCCAAAAAAGCCCGGTATTTTGCCGGGCTTTAGTTCAATCAGGCAATGTCCTCGACCTGCACGTCGCTGCCATGGACGCGATGCGCAAGCGCTGCTTCCATGAACGGATCAAGCGAACCGTCGAGTACATCTTGCGGGCTGGTGCTTTCCACACCCGTGCGCAGGTCCTTTACCAACTGATAGGGCTGCAGCACATAGGAGCGAATCTGATGGCCCCAGCCGATATCCGTCTTGGAGGCGGCAATGGCGTCGGCGGCTTCCTCGCGCTTCTTCAGTTCGTTCTCGTAGAGACGTGCCCGTAGCATCGACCATGCCGTGGCGCGGTTCTTATGCTGCGACCGCTCGGCCTGGCACTGCACCACGATGCCGGTTGCGATATGCGTGATACGCACCGCCGAATCGGTCGTGTTGACGTGCTGGCCGCCGGCGCCTGAAGCGCGGTAGGTATCGATGCGCACGTCCGACTCCGTTACCGCCACTTCGATGTTGTCGTCGATGACGGGATAGACCCAGATACTCGCAAAGGACGTATGCCGCCGCGCGTTCGAATCATAGGGCGAAATGCGCACGAGCCGGTGCACGCCGGATTCGGTCTTCAGCATGCCGTAGGCATTGTGCCCCTTGACGAGGATGGTTGCCGACTTAATGCCCGCCTCTTCGCCGTCATGCACTTCGAGCACTTCAACCTTCATGCGGCTGCGGTCGGCCCAGCGCGTATACATGCGCAGGAGCATCGAGGCCCAGTCCTGGCTTTCGGTGCCACCGGCGCCGGCATGCACTTCGAGATAGGCGTCGTTGGCGTCGGCTTCACCCGACAGCAGGGTATCGATCTGGCGCTTGTCGATGTCGCGCTTCAACGCGCGGATGGTTTCCTCGGCTTCGGCGATGATGGACTTGTCACCCTCCTCTTCACCGAGGGCGATGAGTTCGATGCTTTCATCGAGAGACTGCGTGAGACGGCGGATTTCCGCGATGCTGTCCTCCAGCATCTGACGCTCGCGCATCAGTTTCTGGGCCTCCTGCGCATCATTCCACAGATTGGGATCTTCGGCTTGCTGGTTGAGATATTCCAACCTTTTCAGTGACTGATCCCAGTCAAAGATGCCTCCTCAGCAGGCCTATGCCCTGCTTGATGTCATCGACAAGCGTCTCGATTTCGGCTCGCATTCGCTATCCGTTCCTTCAGGTCAAACTTGCGAATTAGGGCGTCGTGCGTCCAATCAGACGCGCAAAGAACGCTCCAAGTCCCTGTAATGATGCATAATTTACACCCAAAACGATTCCCGCCTTGAGGAATTATGCCAATTGCGGCGGAACATAGTGACAGGTCCGCTGCCTGTAAAGACTGCAGTTTACAGCTTTCGGCCTGGAGTAATCAGTAAAGCCCGCCTGAACCCGACGTGATCGCGCGGGTGGCCTGCGGCGACTGCGGCCGCACCGGCGCGCCTTCGCGGAAACTGTCCATGCCGATGACGGAATAGGAATCGGCAGGGCCCGTGCCTGGCTTGAACGCTTCCATGATGACATCCGCTCCACCCGGATTGGCGCGCATTCCGCTACGACGATTGATCGCGATCAACGTCATGCCATCGGGCACACGGAAGTCCACCTTTGGCTTTCCGACCAGCGCCTGTTCCATGAAGTCCTTGAACACCGGGGCTGCAAGGCCACCGCCGGTATTGCCGTGGCCGAGAGGCGTCGGCGTATCGTATCCCATGAAGACGCCGACCACGAGATCGGGCGTAAAGCCGACGAACCAGGCGTCCTTTTCGTCGTTGGTGGTCCCGGTCTTGCCGGCAATAGGACGATCCAGGCTTTTCAGGATCTGCGCGGTGCCACGCTGTATCACGCCCTCCATCATCGATGTGATCTGATAGGCGGTCATCGGATCGAGAACCTGGTCGCGGTCGTCGATCAGGTCCGGTTCCGGCTGGTTGACCCACGCCGTTGCCGTGCAGCTGTCGCATTTGCGTTCGTCATGCTTGAACACGGTCTTGCCGTAACGGTCCTGGATACGGTCGATCATGGAGGGAACGATGCTGCGCCCGCCATTGGCGATGATCGAATAGGCCGTAACCATGCGCAGGACGGTCGTTTCGCCCGAACCGAGCGACATGGCGAGGACCGGCAGCATCTTGTCGTAGACGCCGAACCGTTCGGCATATTCCGCGACCAGCTTCATGCCCATATCCTTGGCCAGCCGCACGGTCATCAGATTGCGCGACTGCTCGATACCGTAGCGCAGCGTCGATGGGCCGGCGAACTTTCCGGAATAGTTCTTCGGTGCCCAGATACCGAGCGAACCGCCCTGGTCCACCTCGATGGGGCCATCCAATACGACCGATGCCGGCGTATAGCCATTGTCGAGCGCTGCGGCGTAAACAAACGGCTTGAACGAGGAGCCGGGCTGGCGGAATGCCTGCGTTGCGCGGTTGAACTCCGATTCTGAATAGGAGAAACCGCCGATCAGCGCCAGGACACGTCCCGTATGCGGATCCATGGCGACGGCCGCGCCCTCGATCTTCGGCGGCTGGCGCAGCCTATAGGCACTGTCGCTTCCCTCTTTCTTCTCGACATACACGACATCGCCGACCTTCAGCACACCCTCCGGTGATTTAACCGTCGTGCGATGGTCGTCCTTGTCGAGGAGCCGCATGGCCCATTTCATATCGGCAGCCGCGATAAAACCTTCCTTGCGCTCCTTGCCGCGTTCACCCGAGACGTCACGCGGCGGTTGCAGGCCGATGTCGGCGCCTTCACTGGAGACATCAAGCACGACCGCCAACTGCCATTCCGGCACGTCCGCGAAAGCTTCGATCTCGCCCAGCGGAATGCCCCAGTCGCTGCCCAGCTCGATATGCTTGAACGGACCGCGGTAGCCTCTGTTCTCGTCATATTTGATGAGACCCCTGTGCAACGCGCTGCGCGCCATGACCTGGAGCTTTGGATCCAGTGTCGTGCGTACCGACAGACCGCCCTCGTAGAGCGCGTTCACGCCGTATTTCGCGATGATCTGGCGACGGACCTCCTCGGTGAAATATTCGGACGCGAAAAGGTTGTTGCCGGTGGCGCGAGGCGTGACACCGAGCGGTTCCGCCTTGGCCGCTGTCCCATCTTCCTCGGTCACATAGCCATTATCAACCATGCGATCGATGACCCAGTTGCGGCGCTCGATAGCGCGCTCCGGCTGGCGGAAGGGGTGATAATTCGCCGGCCCCTTCGGCAGGGCAGCGAGGTAGGCGGCTTCCGCAATGCTAAGTTCGGTGACCGATTTGTCGAAATAGGTGAGCGCGGCGCCGGCCACGCCATAGGCGCCAAGGCCGAAGAATATCTCGTTGAGATACAATTCCAGGATTCTGTCCTTGGAATAAGCCTGCTCGATGCGCAGCGCCAGGATGGCTTCCTTGATCTTGCGGTCATAGGTCTGGTTCGATGAAAGCAGAAAGTTCTTGGCGACCTGCTGGGTAATCGTCGAAGCGCCAACCGGGCGGCGGCCGGAGCCGATATTCCTCAGATTGGTGACCACCGCACGCGCCAGACCACTGACGTCGACGCCGGGATGTTCGTAGAAATTCTTGTCTTCAGCCGAAATGAACGCCGCCTTGACACGATCGGGAATGACCTGGATCGGAAGGTAGAGACGCTTCTCCCGGGCAAATTCGGCCATCAGGCTGCCATCGGAAGCGTGAATGCGGGTCGTCACCGGCGGCTCGTACTGCGCGAGCACTTCGTAATTCGGCAGTTCCTTGATCATATTGCCGACATAGAGCGCTGTACCGCCCGCGACCAAAAGGAACAGCACTGCGCCGATTCCGAAGAAATATCCGATAAGCCGTATCATATGTGTTCGGATTCCTGCCTTCAGATTACTCGTGTGTCAAATCATGTGCCGGAGGACGCCGTCGCGGCAGGCAAATCAGGAGCGCTTTTACGCAACAATGCCATATGCCGCCGTGCATATCGCCTTCCCCGCATCTCAAGGCTACTGACCACCAAATGCGACAAAGGCAAGGTCACAACGCCTCAATTCTGAAGTTAAGCACGATATATGGGGATTCGCCATGCGAAATACATGAATGTGTTGCATGGGAACCTCACCTCTTCGTGCTATCCCTTTGTAAATGCCCGACCAGCCTTGAATGCAGAGAAGTTCTTGATCGCCTCCGCAAGCCTGCCGGCGACACGCGTGCGCCATGCCGGATCGGTCATCAGCTTTTCGTCCTCGACATTCGAGAGATAGCCAATCTCCACCAGGACGGACGGTACATCAGGCGCCCGCAGGACCTGGAAACCGGCAAAGCGATGCGGATTGTTGATGAGATTGATCTCGCCCTCGAGCGCGTGGACGACCTTGCCGGCGAAATTGAGCGAAAAAGCATGGGTTTCGCGGCGCGTCAGGTCAAGCAGGATGTCCGCGACCTCAGGCGGCTCCTCATGCGCAACGCCGGCAATGGCATCTGACTTGTTCTCGCGCTCCGCCAGGGCTCGAGCCACGCTGTCCGACGCCTTGTCGGAAATGGTGTAGACGGTCGCACCGCGGATATTGCGCAAATTGATCGTATCGGCGTGAATCGAAATGAAGAGATCAGCCTCGTGCTGCCGCGCCAGGCGCACCCGTTCACCCAGCCGCAAGAATTCATCGCCTTCGCGGGTCATCAGCACCCGCATACCGGGATTACCCGAGAGAAGGTCGCGCAACTCCCGCGCGAATGCGAGCGTCACATCTTTCTCCTTGACCCCACGGCTGCTTTCCGCCCCTGAATCGATGCCACCATGGCCCGGATCGATCATGACCGTAAACATATGCGGCAACACGGGGTCTTCGCTCTTGCCGATACGGTCGCCCTTCAATGCAGCCTGCGTCGATCCTGTCGTGGCGTTCTGCGCATCGATCGCCGCGGCGAATTCACGATCGGACGTCGCAACCAGGTCGGCCACAAGGCGGTAGCCCGGCGCGTTTTCGTTTTTCATGACGCGCAGCCCCTCTACCTTGAAGGGCCCACGCAATGCCAGAATCATCCGCGATTTGTCCTCCCCGATCAGGCCGTAACGCACATTGGTGACGAGCCCGCGCGGTTCGAGCGACTGCTTGTCGAAACCGAAATGGGCCTTGGGGAAGTCGATCACCAGTCGATGCGGATGCTCCAGGAGGAGCGTCGAGAGTTCCGGCTCGTGGTCGAACATGATGACGACGCGCGTACGCAATTCATCGCCCGCCATCCGGAACGTCAGCGCCGACAGCGCTTCGCCTGCCTGCGCCATCGGCGTCAGAACAAGCAAAAACAGCCAAAACCCCGCCAGCAAACGCCAACTTCGGCTAAAAATCGGTTTCTCCATTATCTTGGAAAATGTCGACATATCCCTGATGCCCGAAATTCTTTCATCCCTACGCAATGGTAAACGAGACGTAACGCCTTAGAGCTAACGGAGCGTTAACGAAGCCCTTTTGCTCTCTCCATCCTGGAGGGCATTCCCCGCCTCTGCAACATTCGGTCTTGTCATTGACCATATCAGGACATAAAAGCAAAGTCGGGTTACAAATATGCCGTCGGAATCAATTCCAGCAACGCTCGAAAGATCGGGATCAGTTGCAATGGATTTGCGAGGGAACGGCAGGATGGTCTGAACACCGTTCGGTAACCGGCACAGAATTTGGCGGAAGGTGAATCATCTTTCATCTCCGCTCAGTAAAAAGGTGAAGCGCCGATCAGACGCCTTCATCTGCTCCATGCGAGCATAAAGGTCGGCCCGGCGTTTCCGGGCATATATGAGGTCGTTTCGTTCGGAACAGTTATGGGTCATGCAGATTTGACCAGTACCAGCCTAAATACCGCGATCGCCGACAGGCAGTTGCGCGTGAAGGCTGACCTGACTGTCCCGGCGAACCTTGAATTATCCGGCAAGCGCAGCGCTACAGGGCCGAACGCTAAGGAAGCGTCCGTCAGGCCTTTCGTCGCGCGCCCTTACGCCGGAGGGAAAAACAATAATGTCAAACAAAATGCTTATCGATGCCTCCCACCAGGAGGAGACGCGCGTTGTCGTAGTCCGCGGCAACCGGATTGAAGAATTCGACTTCGAATCCGAGCACAAGAAGCAGCTCAAGGGTAATATCTATCTGGCGCGCGTGACGCGTGTAGAACCTTCCCTTCAAGCTGCATTCGTCGAATATGGCGGCAATCGCCACGGATTTCTCGCTTTCAGCGAAATTCATCCCGACTACTACCAGATTCCCGTCGCAGACCGCATTGCCCTTCTCGAAGCCGAGGCACAGGCCGCCAGCGAAGAGGATGAGGACGACGAAGCCAATGCGCGCAGCGAACGGGCTGACCGGACTCGCCGCAACAAGCGTCGCGGAGGCGGCGGACGCTCCGAAGACGAGCCCGTGAAAGCGGAAAGCGGAGACGACGAATCGCCCGCCGACGAAGACAATGACGACCAGGATGGTACGTCGATCGCCGCCGCGGTCGAAAGCGATGTCATTTCGGAAGATATTCCGGAAGGCGCGGATCTGGCCGAGGACGATTCCGCGGAAGCATCCTCCACCGAGAGAGGCCAACGGCGCCCGTCGTCCAGACGCCGCCGGAAGGATGCCAGTGATGACAATGACGGTCCCCAGGACGAAGCCGATATTGTCGAGTCGGTCGGCGCGGAAGATGCGCTCGAGGAAGTGCCTACCCATCAGCGGACCCAGCGTCGCCAGTACAAGATCCAGGAAGTCATCAAGCGCCGGCAGATCCTGCTGGTCCAGGTGGTCAAGGAAGAGCGCGGCAACAAGGGCGCCGCGCTGACGACTTATCTTTCGCTGGCCGGCCGTTATTCGGTGCTGATGCCCAATACGGCGCGTGGCGGCGGTATTTCGCGCAAGATCACCAGCCCGCTCGACCGCAAGCGCCTGAAGGAAATCGTCAAGGAACTCGAAGTGCCGAAGGGCATGGGCGTGATCCTCCGCACCGCCGGCGCCAATCGCACCAAGGCGGAGGTCAAGCGCGACTATGAATATCTGATGCGGCTTTGGGAGAATGTCCGATCCCTGACGCTGCAATCCACCGCGCCTGCCCTCGTCTATGAGGAAGGCAGCCTGATCAAGCGTTCGATCCGCGATCTCTATAATAAAGACATCACGGAAATTCTCGTCGCTGGCGAAGACGGCTATCGCGAGGCCAAGGATTTCATGCGCATGCTCATGCCGAGCCATGCCAAGGTGGTGCAGCCCTATCGCGATCCGGTGCCGATCTTCGCCCGCAACGGCATCGAAGCGCATCTCGACCGCATGCTGCAGCCCCAGGTGACGCTGAAATCCGGCGGCTACATCATCATCAACCAGACGGAAGCGCTCGTCGCCATCGACGTCAATTCCGGCCGTTCGACTCGCGAACATTCCATCGAGGACACCGCGCTCCAGACCAATCTGGAAGCAGCCGAGGAAGTGGCGCGGCAGTTGCGCCTGCGCGATCTCGCCGGCCTCGTCGTCATCGATTTCATCGACATGGAGGAAAAGCGCAACAATCGTGCCGTTGAAAAACGCATGAAGGATTGCCTGAAGGACGACCGGGCGCGCATCCAGGTCGGACGCATCTCGCATTTCGGCCTTTTGGAAATGTCGCGCCAGCGCATCCGGGCATCTGTCCTTGAAAGCACGATGCAGGTCTGCGCCCATTGCGGCGGAACCGGCTATATCCGCTCCGCGTCTTCCGTGGCGCTGCATGTCATCCGTTCCATCGAGGAATACCTGCTGCGCCATTCGCAGAACAACATCATCGTGCGCACGCCGGTTTCGACCGCGCTCTATGTACTCAATCACAAGCGCAAGAACCTTGCCGATCTGGAAGCCCGCTTCGGCCTGACGATCGACATCGAAGCCGATGACAATGTCGGCTCGCAGCATCTCGCCATCGACAAGGGGACGCCTGCGCTCGGCCCCGTGAACCTTGCACCGGCCACCCTGCCCTATCCCGACCTCGATATCGAAGAAGAGGAAGTGGACGAGTTGGAAATCTCCTCTGACGACGAGGAGATCGAGGCGACTGAAGTCTCGACCGCCAAGGACGAACGTTCCAGGGATGATCAATCCGACGAGAGTGGACGCAAGCGCCGCCGCCGCCGTCGCCGCCGCGGAGGACGCGATCGCGACGGTCAGGAGAACGCCATCGCAGCCGATGCCTCATCTGGCGACGATCGCGAAATCGGCGAAGCGAGCGACACCTTGCAGGAGGACGGCGATGAGACCAGCCCGGCAGCCGCGTCAGATGCAGATGCCGCAGCGGCAGCCGAGGAAGAGCGCCGCAAGAAGCGCCGTCGCGGTCGTCGTGGCGGACGCAAGAACCGTCGCGGCGACGATGAAGCCAACGGCCAACTCGAAGCCTCGGCTGACGATGAAGTGCGTAGCGATTCGGATGAAGGCGAAACCGCTCCGGTTGCCGACCTGACGCCGGCTGCGGAGGAAGAGCCCATCGTTTCCCCGACCGACCCCGCCCCGGAAGATGCGGAGGCAGCCGCTGATATAGAAGGCAAACCTGTCAAGAAGCCCGCACGGCGCCGTACTGCCAAGGCAAAGCCTGTGGAAGAAGCGGTTGCGGAAGCCGTCGAAGACCTCGACGCGGCGCCTGCGGAAGAAGCGGTCGTGCCGGAGAAGCCGGCCAAGCCCGCCCGCAAGAGCCGGAAGAAGGTCGTGTCTGTTGCAGAGGTTGCTGAAGCTACCGAAGTCGTCCAGGCCGATGTAACGGCGGAAGCGCCGCAGACAGAGGAAAAGAGCGACGAAAAACCTGCAGAGCCAGTCGAGGAAAAGGTGGAAGTGACTCCGGCCCCAACCGCGCCAAGCAAGCCGGTGGTTACTTCGAATGCCTCTGGGGAAGAAGGCGCGACCAAGCCCAAGCGCGGCGGCTGGTGGCAGAAAAAGGGTTTCTTTTGAAAGATCCTAGCTAAATGAAAACAGAAAACCGGCGGAAACGCCGGTTTTTTTTGTTTATGTCCTGCCATCATGACAGCCATTTCGCCGTCCCGACTGCAGATCATCGTTCCTTCGACGTTGCTATCGTCAATCACGCCGCATAATTGCCCGATTACTATGTGCTTCACAACATTCGCACTATAAGATGCTTCAGCCATTCGAATCCGTGACCTGAACCCAATGATCTGAACCATGGGCCTTGCAGCTATCTTCCCACATTGCGATTTTCACCTGCTTGCCGCGATGCCGCGAAAGCTCGTTACCGCCGTGATGGCTGCCGCCGTCGGGCTGTTGCCCATTGTTCAGGCTCAGGCGCAGTCCAGATCTCTGCCTATCGTGCGCGATGCGGAGATCGAAGCCCTCGTTACCGATTACGCAGCACCGATCCTGAAGGTAGCGGGCCTGAACAGCCGCGGCATCCGCATCGTTCTGGTCAACAACAACAGTTTCAATGCCTTCGTCGATGGCAGGCGCATCTTCATCAATACCGGCACCCTGCTTCAGGCCGAAACGCCGAATGAGGTCATCGGCGTCATCGCGCATGAATCCGGCCATCTCGCAGGCGCGCATCAACAGCGCCTGCGCGAGCAGTTGCGCCGTGCCCAGACCATGGCCGTTATCGGCATGCTGCTTGGCATGGGCGCGACCGCGGCGGGCGCCGCATCAGGCAATAGTTCAGTTGCGGGTGCTGGCGGCGGCATCGCACTTGGCGGCACCGAAATGGCGATGCGCAACCTTTTAAGCTATCAGCGCACCGAAGAAATCACCGCAGACCGCTCCGCCATCACCTATCTCTCACAGACCGGTCAATCGGCGAAAGGGATGCTGTCGACATTCTCACGCTTCGCCAATGCGCTGTCGCTTACCGGAACCCGTGTCGATCCTTATCGCATCAGCCATCCGATGCCGCGCGAGCGTATCGCCAATCTGCAGACGCTGGCGCATGAGAGCCCCTATTTCGACAAGAAGGATCCCGAAGCGCTGCAACTGCGCCATGACATGATGCGTGCGAAGATTGCCGCCTATACGGCCGGTCCGGGCGGTGTGGCGCGCATCTTCCGCAACAATCAACGCGGCCTCGCCGCGCGTTATGGCGATGCGATCTCCACTTTTCTCCACGGATCGGCCAAAGCGGCGCTGCCGAAGATTGACGCGCTCATCAAGGAACAGCCGAAAAACCCGTATTTCCAGGAAATGCGCGGCGAAATCCTGCTGAAAGCCAATGATTCCGCAGGTGCGGCCAAGGCCTTCCAGCGCGCCGCCGCGCTTGATACGCGCAAGTCTGGCCTGATCCGCATGAGTTACGGCCGTGCGTTGATGCTGACGGGCGAGAAAAGCAACATGTCTTCGGCTATTCGCGAACTCAAGACCGGCGTGGTCCGCGATCCCGAATTTTCGGCCGGATACGGTTATCTCGCGCAGGCCTATGGACAGATGGGTGATATCGGAGAGGCCGAACTCGCCACGGCTGACATGCACTATTATTCTGGTAACATCCAGGAAGCGAGAATCTTCGCCACACGGGCACAACAGAAGCTGAAGCGCGGCTCGCCGGAATGGGTCCGTGCGCAGGATATCATCAACAGCAAAAAGCCACGCTCCTGAGTTCTTGTCTGGCAGCATGCCAATTCGATCAATACAACAGGCGGATATCCAGAAATCGGCCTCCGAAAACCGCGAACGGAAAAACGATGAAGAACGCAATCACCATAACGATAGCCAGTGGCGTGGTCGGGCTCGCAGCTCTTTTCCTGGGCTATCAAGCGGGAACCGCGCGCACGAGTTTGGATGCCTCCGATGCGCCGGCACAGTCCGCGCCGGTACAATTGGCCAGCGCTACGCCTGAGGGCGCGGCTCCTGACCGGGCCGCCATCGAGGCGATCGTGAAGGATTACCTGATCAGCAATCCTGAAATCATGATCGAAGTTCAAAATGCACTGGAAACGAAGCAGGCAGCAGCAGCCAAGACCGGCCAGCGCGCGGCGATCACGGCCAATGCCGACAAGCTGTTTCACTCGCCGATGGATGCCGTTTTCGGCAATCCCGATGGTGACGTCACGGTCGTCGAGTTCTTCGATTACAATTGCGGCTACTGCAAGCACGCCCTGCCCGACATGGACGCGGTGTTGAAAAACGACCCCAATGTCCGCTTCGTCATGAAGGAATTCCCGATACTCGGGCCGGATTCGGTCAAAGCCCATATGGTCGCGAAGGCCTTTCAATCGTTGATGCCGGGCAAATATCTCGAATTCCACCGCGATCTCCTCGGCCAGCAGGGCCGCGCCACGGAGCAGACGGCGATCGACATAGCGGTGAAACTCGGCGCCAACGAAGCGCAATTGCGTGAAAAGATGAAGTCGCCGGAAATCGCAACCGCCTTCCAGAACAACTATCAGATTGCCAATGCGCTCAACATCACGGGAACGCCTTCCTACATCATCGGCGACGAAGTGGTCCCAGGCGCCATCGGAGTTGAGGGGCTTGCCGAGAAAATCGCCGAGCAGCGCGACGCCAAAGGTTGAGACGGCCGAAAATTCGATGGGGAAACAGACTGAAATCCTGCTTTCTCCGCCATTTTCAGGCTTTTACCTTGCGCGCATCCCCTCTATATGGGATGCGCATCCTCATTCGATATCCGGAGCGGTATCCGGGCACCATCTCGGAATGCCGGTCACCCTTCAAAAACATCAGGTTGTACTGTAACCAGGAATGACACAGACGATTTTCGTCCTCAATGGCCCCAATCTCAACATGCTGGGAAAGCGTGAACCAGGGATCTATGGTGCCGTGACGCTGGCCGATATCGAGGCCGCCTGCCGCCGGGAGGCGGAGGCGCTGAACTTCGATATCGAGTTCCGGCAGTCCAACCATGAGGGCGACCTGGTGACCTGGATACAGGAGGCCGGCGAGCGCGGCGCCTTGGTGCTGATCAATCCCGCCGCCTACACGCATACGTCGATCGCGCTACAGGATGCGATCCGTGCCGCGAAGGTCACGGTCGTCGAGGTGCATCTTTCGAACATTCATGCCCGGGAAGCCTTCCGGCACAACTCATTCGTCTCAGCCGTCGCCAGAGGCGTTCTCTGCGGCTTCGGCGCGGAGGGATATGTGATGGGGCTGCGTGCGCTTGCGGCATTCGCCGAGCAGGACAAAACCCAGGCCGGAAAAGCCAGAACCGGGACAGGGCATGAAAAACAATAACGGGCAAAGCGGTAAAGGGGCCAGCAACATGGCAAACAGAAACGCAGGTATCGACAAGGAGATCATCCGTGATCTTGCAGAGATACTGAACCAGACAGACCTGACCGACATTGAAATCGAGCAGGGAGATCTGCGCATTCGCGTTTCGCGGCAGATCACCGTCCACGCGTCCGCCCCGCAGGCTTACGCTGCTCCCGCTCCCGCAGCACCGGCTCCGGTCGCAGTCGAAGCAGCCAAGCCCGCAGACGTCTCCAAGAATGCCGTCCCCTCGCCGATGGTCGGCACCGTCTATCTTGCGCCTGCGCCCGGTGCGCGGCCATTCATCGAAATTGGCCAGAAGGTCAAGGAGGGCCAGACCCTCATGATTATCGAGGCGATGAAGACGATGAACCAGATCCCGGCTCCCCGTTCAGGAACCGTGACAGCCATCCTTATCGAAGACAGCCAGCCCGTCGAATATGGCGAGCTGCTGATTGTCATCGAATAAGGGCGGACAGGACACGATGTTTCAGAAAATCCTCATTGCCAATCGTGGCGAAATAGCTCTCAGGGTGCTGCGCGCCTGCAAGGAGCTGGGCATCAAGACGGTGGCGGTGCATTCGACCGCCGACGCCGACGCGATGCATGTGCGCCTTGCCGACGAAAGCGTGTGCATCGGACCGCCGCCTTCGCGCGACAGCTATCTGAACATCCATCAGATCGTTGCGGCCTGCGAGATCACCGGCGCGGATGCCATCCATCCCGGCTATGGCTTCCTTTCGGAGAATGCCAAATTCGCCGAAATCCTCGAAGCGCATGACATAACGTTCATCGGCCCGACCGCCGCCCATATCCGCATCATGGGCGACAAGATCGAAGCCAAGCGAACCGCCAAACGTCTGGGTATTCCGGTGGTTCCGGGATCGGACGGCGGCGTCACCGACGATGTGGAAGCCGCGCGCATTGCAGCCGACATCGGCTATCCCGTCATCATCAAGGCCTCCGCCGGCGGCGGCGGCCGCGGCATGAAGGTGGCGCGCACGCCGGAAGACCTTTCCATCGCGCTCTCCACCGCCCGCTCCGAGGCCGGCGCCGCTTTCGGCGACGATGCCGTCTATATCGAGAAATATCTGGAAAAGCCGCGGCACATCGAGGTTCAGGTGATGGGCGATGGTGCAGGCAACGCCGTGCATCTGGGCGAGCGCGACTGTTCCCTGCAGCGCCGTCACCAAAAGGTCTGGGAAGAGGCGAACTCGCCGGCACTGAACGCCGAGGCGCGCGACAAGATCGGCATGATCGTCGCCAATGCCTGCGCCGAGCTCGGCTATCGGGGCGCGGGAACGATCGAGTTCCTCTATGAGGATGGCGAGTTCTATTTCATCGAAATGAACACCCGTCTCCAGGTCGAGCATCCCGTCACCGAAGCGATCACCGGCATCGATCTCGTGCATGAGCAGATCCGCATCGCTTCGGGCGCCGGATTGTCGGTAACGCAGAAGGATGTCCGCTTCTCCGGCCATGCCATCGAGTGCCGCATCAATGCAGAAGACCCGCGCACCTTCACGCCTTCGCCGGGTGTCATCACCCATTTCCATACGCCAGGCGGCCTCGGCATTCGCGTCGATTCGGGTGTTTATTCCGGCTACAAGATCCCACCCTATTACGATAGCCTGATTGGCAAGCTGATCGTGCACGGACGCAATCGCGTCGAATGCATGATGCGGCTGCGCCGCGCGCTGGACGAGTTCGTCGTGGACGGCATCAAGACGACGCTGCCGCTGTTCCAGGATCTCATCAGCAATCCTGACATCGCCAATGGCGATTACGACATTCACTGGCTCGAGAAATATCTCGCCAGCCAGGCCGCCGACAATCTGGGGAACTGACCAGGGTGGCGCCAGGACGACCGGCGGATGATAATCATATTTCGCCCGATCTTCTTTTGCGTGCCTACGCCACGGGCGTCTTTCCGATGGCCGAGGACGCCGATGACCCGGAAGTCTTCTGGGTCAGGCCGCAGAAGCGCGGCATCATACCGCTCGACCGCCTCCATGTTCCGCGCAGCCTGAGAAAGATCATCAGGCAGCGCCGTTTCGAGATCAGGCTCGATACGGATTTTGAAGGCGTCATCGAAGGCTGCGCGACGGGTACGGGCAAGCGTGCGCGCACATGGATCAACCAGCCGATCCGTGAAGTCTATCGTGCCCTCTTCCAGCGCGGTCACTGCCATACGGTCGAAGCCTGGCGCGAAGGTCATCTGGTCGGAGGTCTCTACGGCGTAACGCTTGGCCGGGCGTTCTTCGGCGAAAGCATGTTCTCCAGGGAGCCGGATGCCTCGAAGGTGTGTCTCGTGGCCCTGGTGGAGCATCTGACCGAGCGGGGTTTCACCCTGCTCGACACGCAGTTCACCACGCAGCATCTGGAACGCTTCGGAGCCATCGACGTGCCGCGAAAGCGCTATGAGCGGATGCTGGAGGAAGCGCTGCTCGGCGCGGCCCAGTTTTAAGTAATTGCGTTTAAATAATTGCGGGCGTTCAGTTCGTCGCTCGAGCGGGCGAAGGGACAGTCGACTGCTGCTTGCAGTCCTTCAACCAGACGTCATAGACGGGATGCTCGATGGCGTTCAGACCGGGGCTGTCGGCAAACATCCAGCCCGAAAATATGCGCTGGATTTTCCTGTTCAGGGTGATCTCATCGACTTCGATGAAGCTGTCGGTCTTCGGCGCCTCGTCGTCGGTGCGGGAATAACAGACGCGCGGCGTGACCTGCAGCGCGCCGAACTGGACCGTTTCGTCGATATAGACGTCGAAAGTGGTGATCCGCCCGGTAATCTTATCGAGGCCGGAAAACTCGGCAATGGGATTGGATATGCGCTCGGCGGCAGCGGGACCGGCGAAAGAAACCAGAATGCACAATGCAGCCGCAGCCCTGGCCAGAAACCGTTTGTCGAAGCTTCGCGTCGCATGGCAGTTCATTGTCAAATCGGCTTCCGCATGATTTCGATTGGCAGATCTTGTAGCAGCCCGATCACCAACACTTCATTAACCCTGCCACACTCCTTAACCAAAGAATATGGCCGATCAAGGCGGCAGGATGTGAAAGTCAGCTGCCCGGCGTCCAGGCATCGTAATCGCCCGTGACCTTCGGACGCTCGCCCAGATTGGCAATCGAGCCCTTCGGCCTGTAGGCGGCGGGCGTGCCGGTCAGATTGGGCTGAAACGGCTTCTGCCATTCGCGGGGCTTGTAATCCTCCTGCGACGGCGGCGTATCGACACGATGATGCATCCAGCCGTGCCAGCCTGCGGGGATGGAGGAGGCCTCGGCATAGCCGTTGTAGATCACCCAGCGGCGCGTGCGCCCCTCGGAATCGGTTCCGCCCTGATAATAGACATTGCCGAATTCGTCCTCGCCGACGCGCTGGCCCTTGCGCCATGTATGAAAGCGCGTACCGAGCGTCTGGCTGTTCCACCAGGTGAAAAACTGAAGCAGAAAACTCTTCATGGCGTTTCCAAGTCCAAGCCGTCTCTCGTCAAGATCGTGATCGGTTGCGAGAGAATAATGAGAAGAATGTGCCCTGCTTATGGCCGTATCGTCCGGTCAAGGCAAGGGTCAAGTTGACGCTGGCAGGGCAAACACGGGTAAAGGGACTATAGCGACCAGTCGGCAAGCGCCTTTTCGAGCGTCAGCACCGCAATGCCCGAATCCGGCTCGCCCCAGTTCTCCGTGCGGGCGGTCCGGGTGTATCCTTTGGCTTCGTAGAATTGCACGGCCTTGCCGTTTTTCTCAATCACATCGAGCCGCAGCTTGCGGGCATTCGGGAACGCACTTTCGATTTCGACGAGGAGTAGAGTGCCGATACCCTGCGCCTGCTTTTCCGGCCTGACATAGAGCTGATGTAGATTGGCCAGCGTCTGGTCGCTCTGGCTGGCAAAGGCCATTCCATGCAGATCCGACCCGTCATCGGCCAGGACGAATTCCGAATAGGGCTTGGCCAGTTGCTTCTTCAAGGCATCGAGCGAGTGCCATTTATCGGTGATGGCGTTCACCTTCTCGACACCCAGTACATCATCGAAGGTCGCATGCCAGGTCTCGACCAGAAGGTCCCGAACGGCGGAAATGTCGTCCTTGGTAGCAGTTCTCAGCCACATCTCATTCGATACCCAGTTTTGCCTTCACCAGATCATTGACCGCCTGCGGGTTGGCTTTGCCGCCGGTTGCCTTCATCACCTGACCGACGAACCAGCCGGCAAGCGTCGGCTTGGCGCGGGCCTGCTCGACCTTCTCGGGATTGGCAGCGATCACCTCGTCCACCGCCTTTTCAATGGCCCCGGTATCCGTCACCTGTTTCAGGCCGCGCTCTTCCACAAGCGCCTTGGGATCGCCGCCCTCGCTCCAGACAATCTCGAACAAATCCTTGGCGATCTTGCCGGAAATCGTGCCTTCCTTGATGAGATCGATGATTCCGCCAAGCTGATCGGGTGTTACAGGCGAATGTTCTATATCTTTTCCGGCCTTGTTCAGGGCGCCGAGAAGATCGTTGATGACCCAGTTGGCAGCGGTCTTGCCGTCCCGCCCCTTGGCGACCGCCTCGTAATAATCGGCAATGGCTTTCTCGGAGACGAGAATGGAGGCATCGTAGACCGAAAGGCCCTGCTCCCGGATCAACCTTGCCTTCTTGTCGTCAGGCAGTTCCGGCAATTCGGCCGCCAACGCATCGACGAAAGCCTGGTCGAACTCGAGCGGCAGCAGATCCGGATCGGGGAAATAGCGGTAGTCATGCGCCTCTTCCTTGGAGCGCATGGAGCGCGTCTCGCCCTTGACCGGATCGAACAGTCGCGTTTCCTGATCGATGGTCCCGCCATCCTCCAGGATGGCGATCTGCCGGCGCGCCTCATATTCGATCGACTGGCCGACAAAACGGATGGAGTTGACATTCTTGATCTCGCAGCGCGTGCCGAACGGCTCGCCCGGGCGGCGCACGGAGACATTGACGTCGGCGCGCATCGAGCCCTCGTCCATGTTGCCGTCGCAGGTGCCGAGATAGCGCACGATGGTGCGCAGCTTGGTCAGATACGCCTTCGCCTCGTCCGGCGAGCGGATATCGGGCTTTGAGACGATCTCCATCAGCGCCACGCCGGAGCGGTTCAGGTCGACATAGGACATGGTTGGATGCTGGTCGTGCAGCGACTTGCCGGCGTCCTGTTCCAGATGCAGCCGCTCGATTCCCACTTCGATGTCCTCGAACTGGCCTTTTGTGTCAGGTCCGACGGAAACCGTGACGACGCCCTCGCCCACGATCGGCTGCTTGAACTGCGAAATCTGATAGCCCTGCGGCAGGTCTGGATAGAAGTAATTCTTCCGGTCGAAGATCGATTTCAGGTTGATCTGCGCCTTGAGGCCAAGCCCGGTGCGCACAGCCTGCTTGACGCATTCCATATTGATCACCGGCAGCATGCCCGGCATGGCGGCATCGACGAGTGAGACGTTGGAATTCGGCTCGGAGCCAAACGAGGTCGAAGCGCCGGAGAAAAGCTTCGAATTCGACGTTACCTGGGCATGGACCTCCAGGCCGACGATCACTTCCCACTCACCGGTGGCTCCGGAAATAAGACGTTTGGGTTCAGGTGTGCGCGTATCGATGAGTGTCATGCTGGCTCGTCATTGCTGGATTATGTCCCTTATTCGCTAGTGCAAAGCACCGGCTGAGGCAAGAGCCGAAACGGCAATTGGCGCGTGGTGGCGTCCAGCCCCAGTGATCGCGGGAAATTCCTGCCTCTCAAAATGAAAAGGCCGCCCGGAAGGCGGCCTCTTGATTATACGAGTGAGCTGATCACTCTTCGTCTTTTTTCTTCGCTGCGGCCTTCTTCTTCGGCGCGGCTTTCTTCGCGGGCTTTGCTGCGCTGTCCGCGGTTTCGTCCTCGGCCATCAGCTCTTCCTTGCTGACCTTCTTGTCGGTCACCTGGATCGATGCCAGCAGATGATCGACGACCTTTTCCTCGAAGATCGGCGCGCGCAGATTGGCGACGGCATCCGGTGTCCGGCGGAAGAACTCATAGATCTGCTGCTCCTGGCCGGGATAGCGGCGAACCTGGTCGTAAAGAGCACGCTGCAGTTCGTCTTCCGTCACCTCGATGCCGGCTTTGTCGCCGATCTCGGAGAGGACCAGGCCAAGGCGCACGCGGCGTTCGGCCAGCTTGCGGTATTCTTCGCGGGCGGCTTCTTCAGTCGTCTCTTCATCCTCGAAGGTACGGCCGGCTTCCTGCAGATCGTTGTTGATCTGCATCCAGATATTGTTGAACTCCGCATCGACGAGCTTCTGCGGCGCTTCGAACTGGTATTCGCCATCGAGCGCATCGAGAATCTGCCGCTTCACCTTCTGGCGGGTGAAGGAGCCGTACTGGCTCTCGATCTGCTCGCGGATCACCTGGCGCAGCCGATCCATCGATTCGATGCCGAGCTTCTTGGCCGTCTCGTCATTAAGTTCGAGTTCACCCGGCTTGGCGACTTCCTTGACGGTGATGTCGAAGGTCGCGTCCTTGCCGGCCAGCTTCTCCGCGCCATATTCGGCGGGGAAGGTCACGTTGATCTGCTTCTCGTCGCCGGCCTTGGCGCCGATGAGCTGCTCTTCGAAGCCCGGAATGAACTGACCCGAACCGAGCACCAGTTGCGCATCCGTATCGGCACCGCCATCGAAAGGCTCGCCGTCGAGCTTGCCGAGATAGTCGATGGTGACGCGGTCGCCATCCTCGGCCTTGCCCTTCTTCGTCTCGAAGCTGCGGGTGGAAGAGGCGGCGCGCTTGACCTGCTCATCGATCTCTTCATCGGTGACGTCGACGATCTCGCGCGTTACGGAGATGCCCGTCACGTCCTTCACTTCGATCTTCGGCAGGACTTCATAGTTCAGCGAGAAGATGAAATCGGCCTTGCCGTCGAGGACCTTTTCGGCCTCTTTCTCGTCTTCGCTCATGACGATCTCCGGCTGGGTCGCCGATTTCTCGTTGCGGTCGGAGAGAACCGAGCGGGGAGTCTCGCTGAGAATCTCGTTGACCACTTCGGCCATGAAGGACTTGCCATAGACCTTGCGCAGATGCGCAGGCGGCACCTTGCCCGGACGGAAGCCGTTGATGCGCACCCGCGACCGGGCATTCTCGAGGCGCTCTGAGAGCTTCGCTTCGAGATCCTTGGCCGGAACCACGACTTTGATCTCGCGCTTCAGCCCTTCATTGAGCGTTTCGGTAACCTGCATGTCCAAACCTTCATTTTTCCGCCGCATGATCTTCTCCAAAAAGTTGCAGCTTTTTGGGATCGTGCTCTTCGTTGCATTGCCCCGCCGTCACCGGCCATTTTGCCCTGTAAGCGGGAGAAACTGTTTGCCCTCGTGGCCTTTCGCTGGTGCGGATGGAGGGACTCGAACCCCCACGGTCTCCCGCCAGAACCTAAATCTGGTGCGTCTACCAATTTCGCCACATCCGCTTCAGAGCGTGACCACCCTCGAAAGCGCGCGTCTCTATATCATCCAATTTTCAGTGTTCAAAGGAAAAAACCGTCCGTTTCGGCGAGAATAACCCCTCGCCTACCGATTTCCGGCAAAAGCCCGCAGTTTCAGTATAGCGGTTCTTCGTAAAGCGGTTTTCCATTCTCCTTCAGCGCCTTGATCTGCGCTTCTCCGGATGCAGAAACGGCGATAACCGCCTGGATATTCTGCTGCCGCTGCGCGTCATCGATGGCGGCACCTTCACCTTCCGGAATGTAATAGCGTTCTATGCCATAATCAACGCCGACAAGTGCATCCGGCTGGGCGGGCGGGGCGTAACGGGTGCGCCCCTTGAGCATGATTTCGTCCGCCGCGATATCCTTGATCGGCTGGAAGGAGGCGCGCGAAAACTGCCAGTTTTCATTGGGGCCCGGCTTCACCGTCACGTAGATATTCGAATTTTCGGTTTCGCTGTCGGGTTTTCCTGCGATGTCCGAGCGCTTGATCGAGGAAATGCCATAGCCAAGGGTGACATAGTCGCCGCGCATTAGATCGCGCGGGTCCACCGGCTGTGTCAGAAGCACTATGTCTTTGCCGTCACGCAGGATCGAGGCCCGCTTTACGATGCTGGCATAGAGAATACTGGACTGGAACAAGGCGACGAGAGCCGCCATGGCGAAAAGCCAGACTGGCTTGTTTCTCATGCGCTTGCCCCCGCCTTGGGATTTTTTTCATGAAGCCGCCGCTCCATCCGCGCCACGAAGGCTGCCAGAAGAAGAAGAAGAATACCCGCCGTGAGAAAAAACCCTGATGTACCGACCAAGGTGCCGACGGTCACGAAGGCCAGATAGAGCACCTCAAGCGAGAACGCGACATAGGCGATCCAGCGCACCGAGCGGTTTCTCCGGCCCGAAAGCGCCAGCGCACCGATCGAAAGCCCGAGGATGAGGATGCCGAACATCACCCGCCCGGACGCATCCCGCACGATATCTTCGAACTGCATGACGGACAGGGCCAAAAGCGTTGCGGCAAGCCCATAGGCCGCAAGCGCCGGACCGAAACTGCCGATCCTGTCAGACAAATCGGGACGAAAACCGTCGAGGAGGAAAAGCGCGAGGCCGATTGCCCCCGTCAGCCAAAGCACCGTCAGCGAATTGAGATCAAAATAGCTGATCAGGAAAAAGGCCAGCAGGAACAGCGCCACGAGATCGGCCGTCGCACGACTCTTCGTGTACCAGGCAAGCCCTGCCCCGAGCGCCGCCAGCACCGGTGCAACCCACAGATACTGCCTGTCGGGATAGAAGCCGTCGCTCAGGAAGGAAAAGAGGTAGAAACAGGCGATTGCCATGCCAGTTATGGCCAGAGCCCTGGACTTCAGCAGCAAGGCTGCGACCATGACCCCAACTGTCCAGACCAGCGCGGCCAATGCAGCATCGCCGGAGAGATGATACATCTGCCCGATCAGCGCAATGCCGGCGCCGAAAGCGATGGCCGCGATGATATAGAGCACCGGGGAGAAAACCGTATCACCGCGGCTCTGACGCCAGGCGCCGCCGAGATATCCGGTCCAGATCACCGCGAATATCATGAAGACCCGCAACAGGCGGGGCATCGCCTCCCAATTGGCTGCGATAAGCGTAATGATGGCGACGCCGAGCAGAACGGCGCCGAGAACAGCCAGCGTATTGCCGAGGCCGAAACGACGTCCCTGGCTTCTCACATCGGAGAGAAGCGCTTCGGCCGTCTCCTCGTCGATAAGGCCATTCTTTTGCCAGCGCGCTATATAGGCCCGGACGGAGATGGGAAATGGCACGCTGAACTCCTGATTCGTGCGGCTGCAAAATCAGCACACATTACCCCAGGATCGGCAGATCAAGAACAGCCAAGAATTCGGCTAGCGCCATTCATGCGTATTGTGCGATGCACAAAAATTAAAATCGATTAATGACGCGTTGCAACAATTGCAGGTCAGCTATGCAATCTTGGGCCTGCAACCCAGGCAAAAGCTGGATTATATGTGGGTCACGATCGAAACAGCGATCAACGAGATACATTAGAAGGTTGACTGACATGAACCTGATCCGCTCCTACAACAACTGGCGCCGTTTCCGCGACACCGTTGGTGAACTGAACCGCCTTTCGAACCGCGAACTGAGCGACCTCGGCATCTCCCGCGCCGACATTCCTTACGTCGCCCGCCAGTCCGGCACGCGCTAAGAACCATACGGCGCGTCGAGCGTCTGACCGAATATCGCGAGAGCTTACCTCCTCCCAAGCTCGAGCGATCAAAGGCCGGCATTCCTCCTCCCAGCCGGCCTTACCTAATGGCACTCGCTGTACCTCCTCCCACAGCGAGTGCCGTTAACTTCAAAGAATAACGAATATCGCGAGAGCTTATCCTCCTCCCAAGCTTGAGCGATCAAGGGCTGGCACTCCTCCTCCCAGTCAGCCTTTACCTAACGACACCCGCCGCACCTCCTCCCGCGGCGGGTGTTGTTTATTCAGCGCGGATTCCGCCTCATCGTTCCCCGCCGACCCCTCGTCGCTTCCATTCCGACAGCTTCATCACGTCGGGCGGCCCGCCCCCGGGATCGAACCAGGAATCGACCGCCCAGAGCACGCCTTGCTCATCCCTCAGAACTGCCGTCCAATGGGGATATCGCCCATCAAGAAAGAAGCCGCGCGATGTCTTGCGCGCCACGCGGTGATGGCTGAGCCAGCCCTTCGCCTCCATAAACTTCAGGAAATGGTCTGTATTGGTGGATTCGTCGATGCAATCCATCTGGCCCACGATGCGCGCCTTGCCGAACTCCATCCTTGGCTTGTCGCGCACACCGATGACAGCAACGCTGCGTTCTTCGAAGATCGCCAGCGCATCGCGTAGGGCCCCGCGCTCAGCTTCAGCGGATTTCTGGCCCTGCGCCATGATTGCCGTGATCTTTTTCAGGTCGTCGGAACTAAGCGTTACGAGCGTCGTACGATAGCAGCCATAGCCATGGCAGATCCTGAAGCGCGGCGCCTGTGCTTGCGCAGAATCTGCGCCTGCGAGAAGCAGCAGGAAAAAGAGCCCGGCCCGTGTCCCTCCAGACAGTGTGCTTCTCCTCCAACAGATGGTGAATGGCGAACTGCATGCGGTTCGCCGTTGAAGCCCGCTGAATAAGACGCTAAGTGAAACCCATGCCAAATTCAAAGTCAAAACAGCCTATCCACATCATTGGCGGCGGTCTCGCCGGCTCGGAAGCCGCATGGCAGATAGCCCAAGCAGGAATTCCGGTCGTCCTCCATGAAATGCGGCCGGTTCGCGGAACGGATGCGCACAAGACGGACGGACTTGCCGAACTCGTCTGTTCCAACTCGTTCCGCTCCGACGACGCCGAAACCAATGCCGTGGGCGTGTTGCATGCCGAGATGCGGCTGGCCGGTTCGTTGATCATGGCAAGCGCGGATGTGCACCAGGTACCAGCCGGCGGCGCGCTGGCGGTCGACCGGGACGGTTTTTCGCAAGGCGTCACCGCGAAACTCGAAGCCCACCCGTTGATCACGATCGAACGCGAGGAAGTCACCGGTCTGCCGCCCGCCGATTGGGGCCAGACCATCATCGCGACGGGTCCGCTGACCGCGCCTGGCCTTGCCGAGGCGATACGGACGGAAACCGGCGCCGACGCCCTCGCCTTCTTCGACGCCATCGCGCCGATCGTCCATTACGACAGCATCGACATGAATGTCTGCTGGTTCCAGTCGCGCTACGACAAGGTCGGCCCGGGCGGCACCGGCAAGGACTACATCAACTGCCCGATGACGAAGGAGCAGTACGAAACCTTCGTCCAGGCGCTGATCGACGGCGAGAAGACCGAATTCAAGCAATGGGAAGGCACGCCCTATTTCGACGGTTGCCTGCCGATCGAAGTGATGGCGGAACGCGGACCCGAAACGCTGCGCCATGGACCTATGAAGCCGATGGGTTTGACCAACGCCCATAATCCTGCGGTGAAAGCCTATGCCGTGGTGCAGCTTCGCCAGGACAATGCGCTCGGCACGCTCTACAACATGGTCGGCTTCCAGACGAAACTGAAATATGGCGCGCAGACCGCCATTTTCCGGCTCATCCCGGGCCTGGAAAACGCCGAGTTTGCCAGGCTCGGCGGTCTGCACCGCAACACCTATCTGAACTCACCGCTGCTGCTCGATGGCTCGCTGCAGCTCAAATCCCGGCCAGGCCTGCGCTTCGCCGGACAGATCACCGGTTGCGAGGGTTACGTGGAATCGTCGGCCATCGGGCTCCTAGCCGGGCGCTTCGCCATAGCCGAACATTGTGGTGAGGAGCCGTCGCTGCCGCCGGAGACGACGGCGTTCGGCGCGCTATTGGGCCACATCACCGGCGGCCATCTCGTTTCCGAGGATGAACCGGGGAAGCGTTCATTCCAGCCGATGAACGTCAATTTCGGCCTGTTTCCCCCGATTGAAACGCCGAAAACCGAGGGAAAGCGCCTGCGCGGCAAGGAAAAGACCAATGCCAAGAAGCGCGCACTGAGTGCCCGGGCACTCGCCGATTGCCGGGCATGGCTGGGCCTGCCCCCGGCTGCTGCAGCAACTGCGGCTGAATAATCAGAGGCTGCCGGAAGTGGCCGCCCGGAATATGATCCATTGCCGCCGCAGCGGCGAGATCTCGGTGATCTCTTTGGCAGCATCGCCGCCCTTGCGCATGACGGCCTTGAGATAGGCAGGCACGAGCGCGATAGGGAGATAGGCCGGCTTGAGCGAAGCGGGCAGCGTACCCTTGACCGCGTTGAAAGCGGCGAGGTGATGCTGCGCCAGCGCTGCCATTGCCGAGACCACGCGGCTGAGCGCGTCTTTGTCTGTACCGGCTAGCAGGATATCGGGGCTAGCGCCGACGGCTTTCAAGATATCCGCAGGCACGAAGACCTGGCCCCGCCTGCGGTGCAGCGGTAACAGCCGCAACAGGCCGGTCACGCCCTGCGCAACGCCCGCATGGCCGGCAAGCTCGGCGAAGCGCGGCGCTGCCTCGCTGTCCAGGACGAGGCTTGCAAGCTGGATCAGGGCCGATGCGGTCTCGCCGCAATAGCCTTCCAGATCATTGCGGCTCGGCATCGGGTCGTCGTAGAGATCGAAAATCCGCGCTTCGCAGTAATTGTCGAATGCAGCGCGTGGCAGGCGATAGAGATCAATCGTTTTCAGGAGCGCTGCGGCGATCGGGTGGCCCGCCGCCGCGCCATGTTCGGTGCCGTTGACGAGATCGCGCCACCATTGCAACCTGACTTCACCGGGCAGCGGGTCGTGTACCACGTCGCGGATGCGCGCTATTTCCGCATTGAAGGCATAGAGCGCCGCAAGGGATCCACGCTTTTCCTCCGGTGCATAGAGCACCGAGAGATAGCGGTCGCGGTCTGCATCGCGCAGGAAGTCCATACAGTGGGTTTCGTTTGCATCCATCGGGGGACATCCATCGGCAAAGCTTACAGTAAACTGTCTTGAAGCGGTTTTTGTTCTGAAAGCAGTCTCTGCCTCACCAGGAGAAACCGCGAACTTTCCTGAACGCACGACGCTTTAATCGACGGCGATCAGGACCGCGGCAACCGCCCGTTCTTCGGCGAGCAATACGTTATAGGTGCGCACCGCTGCGCCCGTGCTCATGGGATCGGCCGAAATACTGTATTCGCGCAGAACGGCGCGCAGATCCTCAGGCAGCCGGCGCAGATCGGTTCCTGTCCCGACCAGCAGGATTTCGATCTGGTCGGCTTCCGCGATGATCCTGTCGATATCGCCTACGCCCAGCAAAGGCGGCGTCTTCGGCTCCCAGCCATAGATGCCGGACGGCAGGCAAAAGATGGAGCCGCGATGGGACATGTCGGCAAACCGGAACCCGCCATTGCCGTAGGCGTCGATGGGCGCGCGGCCGGGAAAGTGTGCGTCGCGGATTTCAATGCCCTTGTTCATGGATCACATTTCCGGCGCGGCCGGCTGCGCCGTGCCGCCGCGCGGTCCCGCACGGGTTTTCATGCCGAGAACGACCAGGAGCGGCCCGGCGATGAAGATGGACGAATAGGTTGCGACAACGATGCCGATGCCGAGCGTCAGCGCGAAGGACCGCATGTCGGCACCGCCGAAGACATAAAGAGCGATCAGCGCCAGCAGTGTCACGACCGAGGTCAGGATGGTGCGCGACAGGGTCTGGTTGATCGAAGTGTCAACCAGCGCGGTTCTCGACACCAGATCGTTCCGCTTCAGGTTTTCGCGCACGCGGTCATAGATCACAACCGTATCGTTGAGCGAATAGCCTATCACGGTCAGGATCGCGGCGATGCTCCACAGGTTGAATTCCAGCCCGAACACGATGAAGACGCCGGCGAGAAGGATGACGTCATGGATCGTCGCCAGAACCGCGCCGAGCGCGAACTGCCATTGAAAGCGCAGCCAGACATAGGCGAAGATCGCCAGGAGCGACAGGATGATCGCCATCGTGCCCGCCCGGGACAATTGCGAGGAGACCGTTGGTCCGACCACATCAACGCGCTGGAAACTGTAATCATCCTCCAGTTCGCCGCGCAGTTTGACGGCCACCGTCTGCTCCGCATCTTCGCCGCCTTCCTGGCTGCCGACGGTAATCATAACCGACCGGGGTGAAAGCGGTTCGACTTTGGCGTCGCTGATATTAAGCTCCGCCAGGCGGTTTTCGATATCGGCCAGATCGGCGTTTCCCTGCCGGGCCTGAAGCTCAACCTGCGCTCCGCCGCGAAAATCGATGCCGTATTTCATGCCGAAAACGGCGAAGAGAGCGATGACGGCAATGCTTGCCAGCGTCGATACGCCGAGTGTCAGGCCGCGCAGACGCATGAACGGGATGTTTGTGCGCGACGGCACCAGCTTCAGGAACCGTCCTGGAACCCGTGTCGGCTTGGCCGCCCCGAACCATTCCGAAATCATCAGACGCGTGAAGGTGAACGTCGTAAAGAGCGTCGTGACAATACCGATGGCGACCGTGAGCGCGAAACCTTGCACCGCACCACTGCCGAGAATGAACAGAACCAGTGCGGCGATCAATGTCGTCAAATTGGCATCGATGATGGTGGAAAGAGCGCGTGAGAAGCCGGATTCGATTGCCTGCTGCACGGGGGCGCCGTTGCGGCTGTCCTCGCGGATGCGCTCATAGATCAATATGTTGGAATCAACCGCCATGCCGATGGTGAGCACGATGCCAGCGATACCGGCAAGGCCGAGCGGCTCGCCGATTACACCCAGCGCCGCCACGATCAACGCGACATTGACCACCAGAGCGATATCCGCGATGAGCCCCAGGAGCCCATAGGACAACACCATGAAAACAGCGACGAGGAGCGCCGCGATAACGATCGCGATCCTGCCGGTGCTGGCCTGGTTTTCGCCGAGAGAGGAGCCGATGGTGCGCTCTTCCAGAACCGTGACGGAAGAAGGAAGCGCCCCCGCGCGCAGCACCACGGCAAGATTGCTGGCGGCCTGCAGGTCGAATGCGCCCGAGATCTGGAGCTGGCCTTCGCCAATCTGCTCCCGGATGATTGGTGCCGAGATCACCTGATTATCGATCACCAGCGCGATCGGCTTGCCGATATTGGCGGCCGTGGCTTCGGCAAGACGCTGCTTGCCGGCGGCATCAAGGGTCAGCGTGATGATGCCGTCCTGCGTGCCTGTATCGACCCCAGCCTCCGCGCCGACGATATTCCTGCTGGAAATGATTTCGTCGCGAAGAACAAGGTATCCGACCGGCGGATCGTCGGCGGAATAGAGGATTTCGGATCCCTCCGGCGGCGAGCCGGCGATCGCCTGGTCCACCGGCATCGATTCATCAACCAGATGGATGGAGAAACTTCCCTCCAGGCTCAGGATATCCTTCAGGAGCTGGGCGTCGTAGAGACCTGGGACCTCGACCCTGATCTGGTCCCTGCCCTGCTTCTCGATGAGCGGATCCGTATAGCCGAGCTCCGCCAGGCGCCGCTTCATCACGGCGATCGTCGCATCGGCCGTGGCGATCTGTTCGGCCGGCAATTGCAGGAGCAATCGCGATCCGCCAGCCAGATCAAGGCCCAGAGCCACCTGACGCTTCGGCAGCCAGTCGGGCAAGGCCGCGAGCTGTGTTTGCGGCAACAGGCTGGGGAGCGCCAACAGGATGCCTGCCGCCACGAACAACCAGATAAGAACCGACTTCCAGCGCGAGAAATAGAGCATCAGGTGCCAATCAGTCAGGCCACGCCGCGGTCAGATCATCTCACCTGGATGCGGCATGCGCCATTCAAGACAATCAGGAAGAACGAAACCTGCTTATTTCTTGTTGTCGGCGACGGGTTCGCCCTTAACCCGCACGTCGCTCACCATTGTCCGCAGCACGCGCACCTTGACGCCTTCGGCGATTTCGGCCTCGAGTTCATGATCGTCGATGACCTTCGTTACCTTGGCGAGCATGCCGCCGGCCACGATGCTGTCGCCGCGACGGATACCCTTCAGCATTTCCTCGCGCTTTTTCATCTGCGTGCGCTGCGGGCGAATGATCAGGAAGTACATGATCACGAAGATCAGGATGAAGGGCAGAATGCTCATCAGAACATCCGGGCCGAACGGCGAGCCACCTGGGACCTGTGCATAAGCCGGGGTAACGAACATGGGAAAACTCCTCGTGTAATCCTACTGCATAATTCCTTAGATCGGCATCGATCTAAGGAATTATGCAGTGTTCCAAATGTCAAAGCATCGTTTACGCGTCCAAATTGACGCGTAGCGCGCTCATTAATCCAGCGCAATACAATGGTTATCGTCTCAAAAGCAACCGGGCAAAAAACCGCCGCACACTTTTCGCTCCCCCAAGCGCGTGATAAGCCATCGGCGCCGGGCCCCGGCTCACTATATTTCAGGGATATGAAGCAAGGGTATGAGATGACGACTGAAGATATGCTGTCGCAGAAGCTGGACCAGCTGATCGCCGTACTCGAGCGGATCGCACCGCCAGCCGCCCAACCAGCCGACCTGACCGCTGCCGACTGCTTCGTCTGGGATCCGGCACGGCTGGCGCTCGATCCCGTGGCCAAGGTCAATCGCGTCGATATCTCGCTCATCCAGAGCGTCGACAATGTCCGGGATATCCTGCTCGACAACACCCGCCGCTTTGCCGACGGGCTTCCGGCGAACAACGTGCTTCTCTGGGGCGCGCGGGGCATGGGCAAGTCATCGCTGGTGAAAGCGGCTCAGGCAGCCATCAACGCGGAAAAGCCCGGCCGCCCGCCGCTGAAGCTGATCGAGATCCACCGCGAGGACATCAACAGCCTGCCCGCGCTGATGAACAGCATCAAGGACGCTTCGTATAGGTTCATCCTGTTCTGCGACGATCTTTCCTTCGACCAGGACGACACTTCCTATAAATCCTTGAAGGCAGCGCTGGAAGGCGGCGTGGAGGGCCGCCCGTCGAATGTGATCTTCTACGCCACGTCAAACCGCCGTCATCTCCTGCCGCGCGACATGATCGAAAACGAACGCTCGACGGCCATCAATCCGTCAGAGGCGGTGGAAGAAAAGGTTTCACTCTCCGACCGTTTCGGCCTGTGGCTTGGTTTCCACAAATGCAGCCAAGACGATTATCTGGCGATGGTTGACGGTTATGCGCAATATTTCGGCCTCGATCGAGAGAAACCGAAACTGCATGCCGAGGCGCTGGAATGGGCGACCACACGCGGCAACCGTTCCGGCCGCGTCGCCTGGCAGTTCATCCAGGATCTGGCGGGACGGCTTGGAAAAGCGATCTGAGATTTGACTTCAGCGGTTCGGCAACAATTAAAAAATTACCTAGAGTTTCAAATAGTTAGAGCGTCCCTTGCGCATCCAACTGGATGCGGCGCTCTAATCCTTGGAAATCGAGCCTGTCGTGAGGTCGGCGGGCGCTCTCGTGAGCAAAGTTCCGTCCTGCGGCGTGTTGCCGGGGCGTCCCGCCGCGATCAGCAGCGCCGCAACAAACGCCAAAGCCAGACAAATGGAAAGACGGGACATCGGACAAATTCCTCCTTCGAATATGTCGCGATATCACCGATCAAACGGGGCGGAATAAGGACATCAAAATGATGAGGTTGCGGCAAACATCGCGGCAGCAGCCATCATCTCTTCCTCGCGGGAATTGCGTCGCGCCTTGGCCTCCGCATCCTCCCCCCATTGCTCGTTGGTCCAGTCCTCGTCGATATGGGCGAGTTCCCAGCCTTCCCTCGCACCGATTTCGCCCTTGGCGATGGCGAGCGCCAGAATGGCCGAGCCGGTCAGGGTCGTCATGGTGTGAAGTGCTGCCAACGCGACCGCCTCACGAATGGCACCGACGTGGACACCGAACGCGGCCAGCGCCTCACGCGGCTGGGAAACAGGCATGACGCCTTCAGCCAGAATGAAATGCGCGCCGAGCGAGGACGAAGCCCAGTCGATCAGCGGATCCCAGCGCTCCGCCTGCCGCTTGACCAGAGCTTCCGGCGCTTCAGCCCTGTAGAACAGCATGTCCGAGGCGGCAAAGCGCAGGAGGTCCTCCGCCACCGCCTGCGGATCGTCCGCCACGCCATCGATGGCCGTATTGGCGAGACGGGTTGCAGGCATGCGGGAAGGATCGATGACATCGACCTGGCGGGCAAACTCATTGGCGACGATCTGGGCCGCGGCGGCGGTTGGCAGGGCCAGAATGCGCCGCCCGGGCGTGCGAACCGGCTTTCCATCGAGATATATCCCGTAGCCACCGCCTTCAGCTTCCGCCACAGTGACGGCCTGATAGAAACGCTTCGGCAATGGGGTTTTCATCTGATTTTGCGCGCGCCGTACCGGATCGGGGTCCGACGGCCCTCCTGCCTTCTCGGGATCGTTCAGAATATCACGCATCGAGTAACTCACTCTTTTCAAGCAGCGTCAGCAGGTCGGCCGGGACATCGAGCACGTGGTGCGCTCCCGTTGCGCGCAAGGCCTCCGGTGTATGATAACCCCATGAAACCCCTACGGCCAGCGCTCCGGCCGCCCGCGCCATTTCCATGTCGTAGATGGCGTCGCCGACGACGAGAGCCTCGGTGGGATCGAATCCCATTTCGGCGCAGGCCTCCAGCACCATGGCCGGATGCGGCTTCGACGGACAATCATCCGCCGTCCGCACGACCGTGAAATACTCGCTCAGCCCGTGCATCTCCAGAACCTTGCGCACGCCGCGACGCGACTTTCCGGTGACCATGCCGATGACTATGTCGTCGCGGTGCGCCAATTCGACCACCAATTCGGGAATGCCGGGAAAGACGGGCTCGGCAAAATCCGGCTCGCCGCGCAGCAAGATGAAATGATCCTTGTAGCGCTGCGCCAACGCCGCAACGTTTGCATCGAGATCGCACTTCAGCAGCCTTGCGATCGCATGATCGAGCGAAAGGCCGATGATCGAGCGGGTCTGCGCCTCATCGATCTCGGCGATGCCCGCTTCGGCGAAGGTCCGTGCCATGCAGCGATGGATGACGCCGGCGCTATCGACCAATGTGCCGTCGCAATCAAATAAAACGAGCTTCATCGTCAAACGTCTTTCGATAGTCAAACGGCGGCAGCCATTATTCCATCTCTGCCAGGGTTTCGCTGAATCCGAGAAGATTCCAGGACTGGACCATATGCGGCGGCAGTGGCGCGGTCACATCGATGACCCCGCCGCCGCCCGGGTTGGGAATGCGGATGCGCCGCGCATGGAGATGCAGGCGCTTCTGCAAGCCGCCAGGAAATTCCCAATTGTGGTCGGCGTCGAAATATTTGGGATCGCCGATGATCGGATTGCCTAAATGGACGGCATGAACGCGCAACTGATGCGTGCGCCCCGTATAAGGCTCCATCTCGAGCCAGGTCAGAGTGCCACCGGCCGTCTCGATGACGCGGTAATAGGAGACGGCGTGATCGGCGTCCGGCTCGCCATGCTCGCAAATGCGCATCCTGTCTCCGTCAGGTGTCGCTTCCCTCACAAGCCAGGTGGAAATCTTGTCCTCGCGGTGGCGCGGGACGCCTTTTACCAGAGCCCAATAAGTCTTCTTCGTATCGCGCTCGCGGAAGGCCTTGGTGAGCGCCTGGGCGGCGCCGCGCGTTTTTGCCACGACAAGGACGCCCGATGTGTCCCGGTCGAGACGGTGCACCAGTCGGGGCTTCTCGCCTTTCTTGTTGCGCCATGCTTCCAGCATATCATCGACATGGCGCACAACGCCCGATCCGCCCTGTACGGCAAGACCGGCAGGCTTGTTGAAGACATAGACCTTTTCGTTTTCAAAAAGCAGCATCTGCGCCAGCACGTCGGCATCTTCCTGCCCGCGAATGGTGCGGCCGGTCAGAGGCCCTGCGGCTTTCTCATCGACGCCGAGCGGCGGAATGCGGATGGCCTGACCGGGCTGGACACGGGTGTCGGCCTTGGCGCGGCCGCCATCGACGCGAATCTGGCCTGACCGCAGAAGCTTCTGGAGATGACCGAAGCCGAGGCCGGGATAATGCGCCTTGAACCAGCGGTCGAGCCTCATGCCCGCCTCGCCTGCATCCACCGTTTTTTGCTCTACACCTGCCATATTTTTTTAACCTGGTTTTGAATTGGCCCTGCTCTACCATCAGCCGGCGCTTCTTGCGAGCCAGAATTCGCAGAGACACATCGGAGGCGCTGCCGAGGGAGAAAACCGCCCGTTTATCAACCCATAAACGGCATCTCACGCGATATGAAAAACGTTGATGCAACGTGTGGGGTTCGGAGGGAAAAGCTCTTTGATCACGGCTAGTTACAGGGCGTAGCAAATTATGGTTTTAATAGTCACGTATCCGCCACTACCTGAATGCATGGATATTGCAGCGCACGCAAGTACACCATCTTGCGTCTGACATATCTTCGAACCACTGGAGTGGCAAATTGTCTTTGCTGAACATCTACTGGAGATCACTGCAATATCTGGGCGCCGAAAAGCGCGCGACCATCCTGATATGTGCAGCCAATATCGTCCTTGCGCTGGTAACGGTTGCCGAGCCGATGCTGTTCGGGAACGTGATCGATTCCATTTCCGAGAAAAGCGCAATCTTTCCGACGCTCGCGATGTGGGCGGGCCTCGGCGTGTTCAACATCATCGCAATCGTGCTTGTATCGCGCGGCGCCGACAGGCTGGCGCATAAGCGGCGGCTGGGCGTGCTCTCCGATTCCTTCGAGCGCGTCATCACCATGCCGCTTGCCTGGCATCACCAGCGCGGCACGTCCAATGCCCTGCATACGCTGATACGCGCCACGGATTCGCTGTTTACCCTCTGGCTCGAATTCCTGCGCCAGCATCTATCAACCGTTGTCGCACTCGTCGTCCTCGTACCGACCGCCATGCAAATGGATATGCGCCTGTCGCTGGTTCTGGTCGTCCTGGGTGTCATCTATGTGATGATCGGCCAGCTCGTCATGCGCAAGACCAAGGACGGTCAGGCCGCTGTCGAGCGTCACCATCACAAGGTGTTCGAGCATGTGAGCGACTCCATCAGCAACATTGCCGTGCTGCAGAGCTATAATCGCATCACGGACGAGGCCCGGTCGCTCAAGGAATATACCTCGCGTCTCGAGCAGGCCCAGAACCCGGTTCTCAACTGGTGGGCGCTGGCCAGCGGTCTCAACCGCATGGCCTCGACCATCTCCATGGTCATCGTCCTGCTTCTCGGCGCTTATCTCGTTACCAAGGGCGAGCTCCGGGTCGGCCAAGTGGTCGCATTCATCGGCTTTGCCCAATTGATGATCGGCCGTCTGGACCTCATCAGCAATTTCGTCAACCAGACGATGACCGCCCGCGCCAAGCTGGAAGAATTCTTCGAAATGGAAGACTCGACCGCTGATCGCCACGAGCCGGCTACTGCCCGCACGCTCGATCATGTTGACGGCCACATCATATTCGACAATGTGACCTATGAGTTCGCGAATTCAGGTCAGGGCGTTTATGACGTATCGTTCGAAGCGAAACCCGGCCAGACTGTTGCGATCGTCGGCCCAACGGGCGCCGGCAAGACGACGCTGGTCAATCTCCTGCAGCGTGTCTACGACCCGGCGGCAGGTCGCATCCTGATCGACGGCGCGGATACGCGCACGATAAGCCGCCATTCGCTGCGTCATTCGATTGCAACGGTTTTCCAGGATGCCGGCATGTTCAACCGCTCCATCGAGGACAATATCCGCATCGGACGGAAGGAGGCTTCAAACGAGGACGTGCATGCTGCAGCTCGTGCAGCCGCCGCGCACGACTTCATTCTCTCCAAGAGTGCGGGTTACGACACGGTCGTCGGCGAACGCGGATCGCAGCTTTCGGGCGGCGAGAGACAGCGCCTGGCAATCGCCCGGGCTGTTCTCAAGAATGCCCCGATCCTGGTTCTCGACGAGGCGACCAGCGCGCTGGACGTCGAGACCGAAGCCCAGGTGAAGCGTGCGATAGACGAACTGAGCGACAACCGAACGACGTTCATCATCGCCCACCGTCTCTCGACCGTGCGCAACGCCGACCTCGTCTTGTTCCTCGACAAAGGCCATCTGATCGAGTCCGGCACGTTCGACCAGCTTGCCGCACAGAACGGCCGGTTTGCCGGGCTGCTGCGCGCCGGCGGCCTGCTCGCCGAAGACGCGGAAGAGGAGCAGAGCACAAGCAATGTCACGCCCTTTCCGCGCAAGGGGGCGGCGGCGTAAGAAACCGATGTTCGTTTAAGATATGGAAAAAGCCCGGCATCGCCGGGCTTTTTGCTTTTGGGATAGCTCGGAGGTTCTGCGCGGTAGCGGCAGTGGAGATGGTGAGGAAATGACGGGAGGTTTGATATTTCAGCCAATCATGAGCGTTGGGCATACGCAACGGTTCTCGGAAAAGCGATAATCTCTCATCTCGTCATTCCAGTACTTGTCACTGGAATCCATTCCTCAACGCTGCCACGCCCACAGCCGTAAAATCTAACGCTTCCCCTGCCGCTCGAAGCGTAGCTTGGCCCAGTAATCGACGCGCTTGCGGATCTCTCGTTCGAAGCCGCGCTCCGGTGGGTCGTAGAATGTGGGGCGGCCCATGGCATCGGGGAAATAATTCTGACCGGAAAAGGCTTCCGGCTGGTCGTGATCATAGGCGTAACCCGCGCCATAGCCCTCGCCTTTCATCAGCTTGGTCGGCGCGTTGAGGATATGCTTGGGGGGCACGAGAGAACCATGTTCCTTCGCTGCCCGCATCGCCGCTTTGTAGGCGGTATAGACGGCGTTCGATTTCGGCGCGGTCGCGAGATAAACGCATGCCTCGGCGAGCGCCAGTTCGCCCTCGGGGGAGCCTAGATAGTCATACGCATCCTTCGCGGCATTGGCGATGACGAGAGCCTGGGGATCAGCGAGGCCAATATCCTCTGAGGCCATGCGCACCAGCCTTCGCCCGAGATAGAGCGGATCCTCTCCGGCGTCGAACATACGGCAGAGATAATAGAGCGCGGCGTCCGGGTCCGATCCACGCACTGATTTATGGAGCGCTGAGATCAGATTGTAATGGCCGTCCTGGCTCTTGTCATAGACCGGCGCGCGGCGCTGCACGATTTCCTGCAGCTCAACGGCATTGAAGATCTCGTCCTCGCGCGCGGCGCGCCAGATTTCCTCGGCAAGCGTCAGGGCCGCCCTGCCGTCGCCATCCGACATGCGAACGAGGCTCGCCCTGCCCTCGTCGTCGAGCGGCAGCTTGCGGCCTTCGCGTTCCTCTGCGCGCGCAAGGAGCGTCGCGATGCTTTCGGCGTCATGCGAATGAAACGTCAGCACGCGGGCACGAGACAAAAGCGCGGCATTGAGCTCGAAGGAGGGATTTTCCGTCGTGGCGCCGATGAGGATCACGGTGCCGTCCTCCATCACCGGCAGGAATGAATCCTGCTGCGCGCGGTTGAAGCGATGGATCTCGTCGACGAAAAGCAGGGTCTGGCGGCCGGACATGCGGCGGGCGCGGGCGCCGTCGAACATCTTCTTGAGATCCGCCACGCCGGAGAAGATCGCCGATATCTGCTCGAAGGCCAGATTGGTTTCCCCGGCGAGCAGCCGCGCCACTGTCGTCTTGCCGGTGCCGGGCGGTCCCCAGAAGATCATCGAGCCGAGTGTCCCCGAAGCGATCATGCGGGTCAGGACGCCCTGCGGGCCGGTCAGATGCACCTGCCCCGTCACCTCGGTGAGATGGCGGGGACGCATGCGATCGGCCAGCGGTCTGTTTCGGTCGGCCTGCGGATCGGCACTGGCGGAGAAAAGATCAGTCATCTCGTATGCTTATCGGCTAGCGGATATATTGTCGAATGATAGCGCCATTGCGCTCGAACTCGAAGCGCCAGAGCAGGTTTGTGCCGGCGGAGAGAACATCCGTCAGATCGCTTGCCGCGGTGATTTCAACACCATTAACCCTGCGGATGATATCGCCCTGGCGCAGATTGAGCCGAGCGGCCGGAGAGTTGCGGTAAACACCGGCAACCACCACGCCACCACGTACAGTTTTGGGAAGACGGAACTGCCGGGCATTGTCAGGCGTCAGATCGACGATCTCGGCACCGGCGAGTGGGTTGTCGCCCTCGATGATCTGCGTTTTCGCGGCGGCCTCCACCGGAGGCTTGGCAAGCGTCACCGACACCTCGCGCTGCTGCGACCCGCTCAGCACATTGAGTTTGACGGTGTTTCCGATGCCGGCCGTCGAAACCCGGTAGGCAAGCACGTCGGGATTATCGACGCGCACGCCCTCTACGGAAAGAATGAGATCACCGACCTTGAGGCCGGCTTTCTCGGCCGGGCCGTCCTTGTTGAGCGCCGTTATCAGCGCGCCATAGGGCTGCGGCAGACCAAGGCTTTCGGCGACATCCGGCGTCACCGCCTGGAACGTCGCGCCGATGAACGGACGCTCGAAGCTCTTGCCGCCCTTCATCGCGGTTTCGGCCACCGCGCGCACCATATTCGAGGGAATGGCAAAACCGATACCGATCGAGCCTCCCGAGCGCGAAAAGATCGCGGTGTTGATGCCGATCAGCTGGCCCCGCATGTCGATCAGCGCTCCGCCGGAATTGCCGGGATTGATGGCCGCGTCGGTCTGGATGAAGAAGTCGAAGTCGGAAATGCCGACCCGCGTGCGCGATTGCGCCGAGACGATGCCGCTCGTCACGGTCTGGCCGACGCCGAAGGGATTGCCGATGGCGAGCACGAGGTCGCCAACCTCGACATTGTCGGAGTTGCCGAGCGCCAGGACAGGGAAAGGCTCCTTGGCGTCGATCTTCAGGATGGCGAGATCGGTTTTTTCATCCTTCAGCAGGATGCGGCTTGAAAATTCACGACCGTCGGAAAGCGCCACCTTGATTTCGTCGGCATCCTTGATGACGTGATTGTTGGTCACGACGATGCCGCTCGGATCGACGATGACGCCCGAGCCAAGCGAGGACTGGACGCGCGGGGGGCCGCTGAACTGCTGGCCGAAGAACTGCTCGAAGAACGGATCGCCGGCAAAGGGCGAGCGGGTTGCGACCTGGCGCGCCGCGTAGACATTGACCACGGCAGGCGCGGTTGCCTTGACGAGCGGCGCGAACGACAATTGCATATCGCCACGGCTTAGCGGGATATTCTTGCTGGAAGGCGCGGGAAGCGGCGCTGCAGGCGGCGATGATTGCTGGGATTTGTCCCCGTCCCCGGGACCGCTGCCGAGGAGGCCCTTGAACGTATCGCGCAGTACGTCGCCCGTACTTTTCTCCTGCGCGAGAGAAACGGTCACGGGAGTGGTCAGGACGGCGATCGTCATCGCGGCTGCCAGCAGACCAACGATTCTCGAAAAACGGAAAGGCATGGAGAACTCCCGAATTGATGTATTGGGATAAATAGGACGCGGACCCGGCCGGGCCAAGCGGATGCCCGATCATAGAAAGCGATAAGGGGCCGGAATGTGAAATTCACTCACCGATTTGGCAAAATAGACAGAAATTCGACAGTTGCAGGGTTTTTGATTCGATGAAACCGGATATCGCCTGCTCTTTGCCGCTTCACCCCTCCAACTCGCCGGGCGTGTGCTTCAACGGAGTGCTTCGCCGCCTTGCGGGTAGGATCGACTTCCATCATTGTGCCTTCGGTTCATCCTCGGAAGGCGTTGTCCCGTGTGCCTCTTCCCCAAAAGAAAAAGGGGCCTTGCGGCCCCTCGTTCATCATCAATGTGAAAGCAATTATGCCGCTTCGGCTTCCGAAGCCGCTTCGGCCTCGACGCGGGCGCGGTCCTTGGCGCCCTTGGCATCGACATCGCGCTCCACGAACTCGACAACAGCCAGAGGTGCGTTGTCGCCGGTACGGAAGCCGGCCTTCATGATGCGGATATAGCCGCCGTTGCGCGTTGCATAGCGTGTTGCGATCGTATCGAACAGCTTGGCAACGAGCGCGACATCGCGAATGGCCGAAATGGCCTGACGACGAGCGTGCAGATCGCCGCGCTTGCCGAGCGTGACAAGCTTTTCAACGATGGGGCGAATTTCCTTGGCCTTGGGCAGCGTCGTCACGATCTGCTCATGCTCGATCAGCGATGCAGCCATATTGGCAAACATCGCCTTACGGTGACTAGCAGTCCGGTTCAGCTTGCGGCCTGAATTACCGTGGCGCATGAGCCTTCTCCTTCAATCTTTCTGTCCGGTTGTTTCTTTGTTCGCATTTCCGGACGCAAAACCGTTTCACACTTTTGCTGGAAATGCTTTAGCCGGCAATTCTCAATACTGGTCTTCGTAACGCTTGGCGAGATCTTCGATGTTTTCCGGCGGCCAGGACGGGATTTCCATACCCAGATGGAGGCCCATGGATGCCAGAACTTCCTTGATCTCGTTCAGCGACTTGCGGCCAAAGTTCGGTGTCCGCAACATCTCGGCTTCCGTCTTCTGGATGAGGTCGCCGATATAGACAATGTTGTCGTTCTTCAGGCAGTTCGCCGAGCGGACCGAAAGCTCCAACTCGTCAACCTTCTTCAGGAGCGCCGGGTTGAAGGCGAGTTCAGCCACCTGTTCCTGCGGCACTTCCTTCTGCGGCTCGTCGAAGTTGACGAAGATCGCGAGCTGGTCCTGCAGGATGCGCGCGGCATAGGCCACGGCATCTTCACCGGTGATCGAGCCATCGGTCTCGATGTTCAGCGTCAGCTTGTCATAATCGAGAACCTGGCCCTCACGGGTATTCTCGACCTTGTAGGACACCTTGCGAACCGGCGAGTAAAGGCTGTCGACCGGGATAAGCCCGATCGGCGCGTCTTCGGCGCGGTTGCGGTCGGCCGGGACATAGCCCTTGCCGGTGTTGACGGTGAACTCCATGCGGATCTCCGCGCCCTCGTCGAGGGTGCAGATGACGTGATCGGGATTGAGGATCTCGACATCGCCAACCGTCTGAATGTCGCCAGCGGTGACCACGCCTGGGCCTTCCTTACGGACGACCATGCGCTTGGGACCATCGCCTTCCATGCGGATGGCAATTTCCTTGATGTTGAGTACGATATCCGTCACGTCCTCGCGCACGCCGGCGATCGAGGAGAATTCGTGCAGAACACCGTCGATCTGAACCGCCGTCACCGCAGCGCCGCGCAGCGACGAGAGCAGCACGCGACGCAGCGCGTTGCCGAGCGTCAGGCCATAACCGCGCTCAAGCGGCTCGGCGATAACGGTCGCCTTGGTCTTTGAACCCGAGGTCTGGAACTCCACCTTGTTCGGCTTGATCAGTTCCTGCCAGTTTTTCTGGATCATGTGCTTTTCCTTGTCCTTGCCTTCACCACCATCCAATCGTGGTGACAGAGCGTGGAACCGCAGAGGAGCCCAGAGGGCTCATGCGGTTGATATCGCAGGTTAGACGCGGCGCTTCTTGCGCGGGCGGCAACCATTGTGCGGGATCGGCGTCACGTCACGGATCGAGGTGATCGTGAATCCGGCCGCCTGAAGGGCGCGAAGCGCGGATTCACGGCCGGAACCGGGACCACAAACCTCAACCTCAAGCGAGCGCATGCCATGTTCCTGCGCCTTCTTGGCGCAATCTTCAGCCGCCATCTGGGCTGCAAACGGGGTCGACTTGCGCGAACCCTTGAAACCCTGAGCACCGGCGGAGGACCAGGCAATCGCATTGCCCTGCGCGTCCGTGATGGTGATCATGGTGTTGTTGAATGTCGAATTGACGTGGGCAACACCCGACGAAATATTCTTACGCTCGCGACGGCGAACGCGTGTGGCTTCCTTGGCCATGATAGTCCTTCCGATTGATCTCAACGCCGCCGTAACACCAGCGGCTACACCTGGAAGGAGTAGCGAGCAGTGATTGGTGAGTAGATTTTCTACTCACCACCCTACTATTCCGCTATTCCCTCAATTACTTCTTCTTGCCGGCAATCGCCTTGGCAGGTCCCTTGCGGGTGCGCGCATTGGTATGCGTACGCTGACCGCGAACCGGAAGCGACCGACGATGACGCAGGCCGCGATAGCAACCAAGATCCATCAGGCGCTTGATGTTCATCGAAACTTCACGACGAAGATCACCCTCGACCTGATAATCGCGATCAATCGCCTCACGGATCTGAAGAACTTCAGCATCCGTCAACTGATTGACACGACGATCTGCAGGAATGCCGACTTTCTCGACGATTTCCTGAGCAAATTTTTGTCCGATCCCGTGGATATACTGAAGCGCAATGATTACGCGCTTGTTCGTCGGGATGTTGACGCCAGCAATACGAGCCACGCCTGTTCTCCTTAATGTTGCCGCTGTCCTGTCCGGACATTCAATACCTTCGACCGGACAGCACAAAAATGCCCGATATCGGCTCTTATCGTTTTGCCGCTACCGACCATTCTGAACTAACCGAATTGGTGCAGTCTTTGGCGGAATCACGGGGAAAAGTCAACTCCCCGGGCATTCTTTTTGAATATCGACCCGATGACTCAGGCCGGTATCAGTATTCTCTCTATCTCGGAGGTCACGGTCTCGACATCGGCCATGCCGTTGACGACCTTCAATTCACCCGTGCCCGAATAATACTCCGACAATGGCGCGGTCTTCTCACGATATTCCACCAGGCGCTTGCGAAAGGCCTCTGGGTTATCGTCGGAGCGGACCTGGCCGCCGGAAGCCGTTGTCTCGGCCACACGGTTCTCCATGCGCCGCACCAGCGCAGCTTCATCGACCTTGAGCTCAATCACAGCATCGAGCCTGAGACCCTTGTCCTGAAGCATCTGCCCCAGGGCTTTGGCCTGGGGAACGGTGCGGGGATAGCCGTCGAGAATGAAACCTCTTGTACAATCGGCCTCGTCGATTCTCTCCGAAACGATCTGGTTGACGATTTCGTCGGAAACCAGCTGCCCCGCATCCATCACCGTCTTGGCACGCATGCCGACCTCGGTTTGATGAGCCACGGCTGCACGAAGCATGTCGCCTGTGGAAAGCTGGGGAATCGCGTGCTTGTTCGCCAGAAGCTTGGATTGCGTTCCCTTACCCGCTCCAGGAGGTCCAAGAAGAATCAATCTCATTTGTTGCGTTTTCCTCCCCGAAGCTTCGATTTCTTGATGAGCCCTTCATATTGATGGGCGATCAGATGTCCCTGTATCTGCGCAACCGTATCGAGCGTCACGCTAACCACGATGAGCAATGAGGTACCGCCGAGATAGAAAGGAACACCCGTTGCCGAAATCAGAAACTCAGGCAGGAGGCAAACCAGCACGATATAGATCGCACCGACGACGGTAATGCGCGTCAGCACGTAATCGATATACTCCGCGGTCCTCTCGCCAGGACGGATGCCTGGAATGAAACCCGAATGCTTCTTGAGCTGATCAGCCGTATCCTTCGGATTGAAGACGATCGCGGTATAGAAAAAGCAGAAGAAAGCCATCAGTGCGGCGTATAGCGCCATATAGATCGGCTGTCCGTGACCGAGAGCGGCGAGGATCGTCGTCGCCCAGCCGGGCATCGTCTGCGTATTGGCAAAGCCTGCGGCAGTTGCCGGCAACAAGAGCAGCGACGAGGCGAAGATCGGCGGAATGACGCCGGCGGTGTTCAGCTTCAGCGGCAGATGCGAGGTGTCGCCCTGGAACATCCGGTTGCCGACCTGGCGCTTGGGATACTGGATCAGCAGCCTGCGCTGTGCCCGCTCGACAAAAACGATGATGGCGATGAGGGCAATAGCAAGAACAATGATGCCGAGGATCAGCGCAGTGGAGAGCGCGCCTGTCCGGCCCAGTTCCAGCGTGCCGGAAATGGCATGAGGCAGGTTGGCGACAATGCCGGAGAAGATGATCAGCGAAATACCGTTGCCGATACCGCGCGCCGTGATCTGCTCGCCGAGCCACATCAGAAACATCGTGCCGCCGACAAGGGTGATCACCGTCGAAACACGGAAGAAAAGCCCGGGATCGAGGACAATGCCATTGCCGGACTCGAGGCCGGCAGCAATGGCATAGGCCTGAACCGTTGCCAGCAGGACCGTGCCATAACGCGTATATTGGTTGATGACCTTGCGGCCCTGCTCCCCTTCCTTCTTCAGATTTTCGAGCGTAGGCACGACCGAGGTCATGAGCTGCACGATGATCGAAGCGGAGATATAGGGCATGATGCCGAGCGCGAAGATGGCCATACGGCCGACCGCACCACCGGCAAACATGTTGAAGAGGCCGAGAACGCCCTGGCTATGCTGCTGGAACGCCTGAGCCAGCGCATCGGGATTAATGCCGGGAAGCGGGATATACGTACCGAACCGGTAGACGAGCAGCGCACCTAGCGTGAACCAGATTCGCCTTTTCAGCTCATCAGCTTTTGAAAAAGCCGAAAAATTCAGATTGGATGCAAGCTGTTCTGCAGCCGATGCCATGAAAGATCTCCGGTCTGTCCCCCGCCATTCAATGGCGGTCCTACCCCAGATATGTGCAAAGGCACAAAGGTACAAGCGGCGGCTCGAAAGCCGCCGCTATCAACTTTATGCTTACTCGGCAGCGGCAGCGGCTTCCGGCAATTTTACCGAGCCGCCCGACTTCTCGATCTTTTCGATCGCAGTCTTCGAGGCGCCTGCCACTTCGAAATTCACCTTAGCAGTGATTTCGCCGTCGGCAAGCAGGCGTACGCCGTCCTTGGTGCGGCGAATGACGCCGGCAACCTTGAGGGCTTCGGCCGTCACGGCCTGCTTCACATCGAGCTTGCCGGCATCGATTGCCTGCTGAACGCGGCCAACCGACACGGTATTGAAGCTCTTGGCGAAGATATTGGTGAAGCCACGCTTCGGCAGGCGACGATAGATCGGCATCTGGCCGCCCTCGAAGCCATTGATCGCGACGCCTGAGCGGGACTTCTGTCCCTTCACGCCACGACCGCCGGTCTTGCCGGTGCCGGAACCAATACCGCGGGCGACGCGCTTGCGAGCCTTGGTAGCATCGGGCTTGTCACGCAGATCGTTGAGTTTCATCGTTTCAATCTCCCGCGTTATCAGACCTCGTCCACGATGCGGACGAGATGCTGAACCTTGGCGATCATGCCGCGAACTGCCGGAGTATCTTCCAGCGTCCTGCGACGGTGCATTTTATTAAGACCCAGACCGATCAGCGTCGCGCGCTGCTCGGCCGGACGACGGATGGGGCTGCCAGTCTGTTCGACCGTAACCGTCGCGCCCTTCTTCTTCTCAGCCATCACTCATATTCCTTGTCTTCGACAGGCCAGTAGCCCGCGCCAGTACGGCTATTCCTCAGCGCCGACCACATCATGGCGGCGAGCCTGAAGGGTCGCGTACTTGATGCCACGCTGCGCAGCGACATCCTTCGGATGCATCTGGTGCTTCAGCGCATCAAACGTCGCGCGAACCATGTTGTACGGGTTCGACGAACCGAGCGACTTGGCAACGACGTCCTGCATGCCGAGCGTCTCGAAGACGGCGCGCATTGGGCCACCTGCGATGATGCCGGTACCGGCAGCGGCGGCGCGCAGCAGAACCTTGCCGGCGCCATGACGGCCTTCGACGTCATGATGAAGCGTACGGCCCGAACGCAGGGGCACGAAAATCAGGTCGCGCTTGGCAGCCTCGGTGGCCTTGCGGATCGCTTCCGGCACTTCGCGTGCCTTGCCATGACCAAAGCCTACACGGCCCTTCTGGTCACCGACCACGACGAGTGCCGCAAAACCAAAACGCCGGCCGCCCTTGACGACCTTGGCGACGCGGTTGATGTGAACGAGCTTGTCGACGAATTCGCTGTCGCGCTCCTCACGGCCGCCTTCGCGGCTCCGTTCTCTCTGTGCCATTTCCTAGTTCCTTTTTCTTTTCCGGAAGCACAATTGAAAATGCATGATCTCATAGAGAGAGATCATGCGGCTAAATCAGAAGCTCAGGCCCGCTTCACGGGCAGCTTCGGCCAGGGCCTTGACGCGACCATGGAAAATGAACGACCCACGGTCGAACACGACTTCCTTGACGCCAGCCTTGACAGCGCGTTCAGCGACAAGCTTGCCGACAGCGGCGGCGGCATCCTGGTCCGCGCCGGTCTTGAGCTTGCCCTTCAACTCACCGTCGAGGGTCGAGGCAGCTGCAATGGTCTGTCCACGCGCATCATCAATGATCTGCGCGTAGATGTTCTTCGAAGAGCGATGCACGCTAAGCCGCAGACGGCCACTGGAGACCGCCTTGAGCTGACGGCGAACGCGCGATGCGCGACGCTGAATGGTTTCTTTCGGCGATGCCATGACGCGAGTTCCTTACTTCTTCTTGCCTTCTTTGCGGACGATCTTCTCGCCAGCATATTTCACGCCCTTGCCCTTGTAAGGCTCGGGTTCGCGATATTCGCGGATCTCGGCCGCAACCTGGCCAACTTGCTGCTTGTCGATGCCGCTGACAATGATTTCCGTCGGCTTCGGCACGACAACAGTGATTCCAGCCGGGACCTGATAGATCACTTCGTGGCTGAAGCCCAGCGAAAGCTGCAGGTTCTTGCCCTGCATCGCTGCGCGGTAGCCGACGCCGTTGATCTCAAGCTTCTTCTCGAAGCCGTCCTTCACGCCGTTGAAGATGTTGGCGATCATCGTGCGGGACATGCCCCACTTCGAACGCGCCACCTTCGACTGGTCGCGCGGGTCCACATGGACCCCATCGTCTTCCAGCTTCACCAGCACTTCATCATTGACGACGAACGACAGCTCGCCCTTCGCGCCCTTGGCCTTGACGGTCTTGCCCTCAACGGTGGCAGTTACGCCCGCCGGGACCGGCACGGGTTTTTTACCGATACGAGACATTGTTCACCTGTCCGTTTCTTCCTGTTCACCGCAGCCGCATCAGAAGATGCGGCAGAGCAGCTCACCACCAACGTTCTGTTCGCGAGCCTCGTGATCCGCCATCACGCCCTTCGGCGTGGAGAGGATCGAAATACCAAGACCGTTTGCGACCTGCGGAATAGACTTGACCGACACATAAACACGGCGGCCAGGCTTCGAAACGCGCGTGATCTCGCGGATAACCGGAGCGCCTTCGTAATATTTCAGCTCGATTTCGATCTCGGACTTGCCGTTTTCGAATTCGGTCTGGCTGTATCCGCGGATATAACCTTCGGACTGAAGCACATCGAGAACGCGGGCGCGAAGCTTCGAAGCAGGGGTAAGAACCCTGCTCTTCTTGCGGCCGATCGCGTTACGGATGCGGGTCAGCATATCGCCGAGAGGATCTGACATAGACATGGGGCTTCTCCCTTACCAGCTCGACTTGACCACGCCCGGAACCTGGCCGAGAGAACCCAGCTGGCGGAGCGCGATACGCGACATTTTGAGCTTGCGGTAGAAACCGCGCGGACGGCCCGAGATCTCGCAACGATTGCGGATACGGACCCTTGCAGAATTACGCGGCAGTTCAGCCAGCTGGATGGTCGCCCGGAAGCGCTCGTCCAACGGAAGGCTCTGGTTCATAACAACCGCCTTCAACCGTGCACGCTTCGCAGCGTGACGCTTAACCAACTGCACGCGGTGCTTGTTCTTTTCGACTGCGCTCGTCTTGGCCATTTCAATTACCTCGCTACGCTTGTCGTTACTGCCGGAACGGGAAGTTGAAAGCACGCAGCAGAGCGCGCGCCTCATCATCCGTCTTGGCGGTCGTGCAAACGATGATATCCATGCCCCAGATCTGATCGACCTTATCGTAGTTGATCTCCGGGAACACGATGTGTTCCTTGATACCCATGGCAAAGTTGCCACGGCCATCAAAGCTCTTCGGGTTCAGGCCGCGAAAGTCACGTACGCGCGGCAGCGCGATGGTGATCAGACGGTCCAGGAACTCGTACATACGATCCTTGCGGAGCGTAACCTTGGCGCCAAGCGGCATATTCTCGCGGACCTTGAAGGTCGCGATGGAATTGCGGGCGTAGGTGATCACTGGCTTCTGGCCGGCAATCTGCGCGAGGTCTTCGGCGGCGATCGCAGGCTTCTTAGAGTCGCCTGTCGCTTCGCCGATACCCATATTGATGACAACTTTATCGACGCGCGGAATTTGCATCTCGTTGTCGTATTTGAACTGCTCTAGAAGCGCCTTGCGGACTACGTCCTGGTACTGCTTCTTCAAGCGCGGTTCGATTCTTACCTCAGCCATCGATCAGCTCTCCAGAACGTTTTGCCACACGCACCTTCTTGCCGTCCTTTTCGATGCGGAAGCCGACGCGGGTCGGCTTTCCATCCTTGGGATCGGCAACGGCCAGGTTGGACAGATGGATCGGGGCTTCCTTGGAAATGATGCCCGCTTCCTGCGTCTGACTCTGGCGCTGATGGCGCTTCACTACATTAATGCCACGAACAACGGCCTTGTCGTCCTTGGGCGCGACGCTGAGCACTTCGCCCGAGCGGCCCTTATCCTTACCGGCCAGAACGACGACCTTGTCGCCTTTACGTATCTTCTGCATCGTCTTGCTCCCTTACAGAACTTCTGGAGCCAGCGAGATGATCTTCATGTGGTTCTTGGCACGAAGTTCGCGCGGAACCGGTCCGAAGATACGGGTGCCGATGGGCTCTTTCTTGTTATCGATCAAAACGGCAGCGTTCTTGTCGAACCGGATAACACTGCCATCGGCACGGCGGATGTCCTTGGCGGTGCGCACGACAACCGCCTTCATCACGTCGCCCTTCTTCACGCGGCCGCGCGGAATGGCTTCCTTGATCGAAACGACAATGATGTCGCCGACCGAAGCATATTTCCGCTTCGAACCGCCCAGCACCTTGATGCACATGACACGACGGGCGCCGGAATTATCCGCGACGTCGAGGTTTGTTTGCATCTGAATCATGACTGGCCGCCTTCTTTTCGTTCAGCCGGGTCGGACTTCTCGCCCTGCCCTCTATTGCTGTGGTTTGTTAGCCCGCCGGAGCGTCGGTTACGACGACCCAACACTTGTCTTTCGAGATCGGCTTCGATTCCTCGATGGAAACGAGGTCGCCGACCTTGCACTGATTGTTCTCGTCATGCGCCTTGTACTTCTTCGACTGGCGCACGGTCTTCTGGAGAAGCGGATGCGAATAGCGCCGCTCGACCTTGACCACAACGGTCTTGTCGTTCTTGTCGCTGACGACAACGCCCTGCAGAACGCGTTTAGGCATGATATTCTTTCCTTATGCCTTGCTTTCGGCCGCCTTCTGGCGGGCGATAGTCTTGATACGGGCGATGTCACGGCGGATTTCCTTGACACGCGCTGTTTTCTCGAGCTGGCCGGTAGCCTTCTGGAAGCGCAGGTTGAACTGCTCCTTCTTGAGCTTGGCCAGCTCATCATTCATCTGGTCGAGGCTCTGCGCCCGAACTTCTGCGGCTTTCATGGCTGCCTCTCTTATTCTGCGATGCGCTGTATGAAGCGCGTCTTGATCGGGAGCTTCGCAGCTCCGAGTCGAAGCGCTTCGCGTGCCACATCTTCAGGCACGCCGTCAAGCTCGAACATGACGCGACCCGGTGCAACGCGAGCTGCCCAATAGTCCACGCCGCCCTTACCTTTACCCATACGGACTTCGGTAGGCTTCGATGTGACCGGCACATCCGGGAAAATGCGGATCCACACGCGGCCGGCACGCTTCATGTGACGGGTGATCGCGCGGCGGGCCGCTTCAATCTGACGCGCAGTGATGCGTTCCGGCTCCACTGCCTTCAATCCGAAAGCACCGAAATTGAGCTCCGTACCGCCCTTCGACGCGCCGTGAATACGGCCCTTGAACTGCTTGCGGAACTTTGTGCGCTTAGGCTGCAACATTGTTCTCTACTCCAAAAATCTTGCCCGCGACCCGCGATCAGGCGTTTTCGCGCCGGCGGTTCGATGAGAAGCCCTGGCTGTCGCCTTCAACAGCACGGCGCTCGGAAGCCATCGGGTCATGCTCAAGGATCTCGCCCTTGAACACCCAGACCTTGACGCCGCAGATGCCATAGGCGGTTTTAGCCTCAGCCGTTCCGTAATCGATGTCGGCACGCAGCGTGTGAAGCGGAACGCGGCCTTCGCGATACCATTCCATACGAGCGATTTCAGCACCACCGAGACGACCGGAGCAATTGATACGAATACCCTCGGCGCCAAGACGCATGGCGGACTGCACTGCGCGTTTCATGGCGCGACGGAATGCAATACGGCGTTCCAGCTGCTGAGCAATCGACTGGGCGACCAGCACAGCGTCGATTTCGGGCTTGCGCACTTCAACGATGTTGAGCGCAGCTTCCGAATTCGTCATCTCGGAAAGCTTCTTGCGGAGCTTCTCGATATCCGCGCCCTTCTTGCCGATGATCAGACCCGGACGAGCCGAGTGAATGGTCACACGGCACTTCTTGTGCGGACGCTCGATCACGACCTTGGAGATCGCAGCCTGCTTCAGCTCTTCCATCAGATACTGACGGATCTTGATGTCTTCATGCAGCAGCTTGCCGTACTCGCCGGTGTTCGCATACCAACGCGAATCCCAGGTGCGATTGATGCCGAGGCGGAAGCCGATCGGATTAATCTTCTGGCCCATTATGCGGCCTCCCCTTTTTCCGCGGCTTCGCGGACAACGATGGTGAGATGCGAGAATGGCTTCTCGATCCGGCTCGCGCGACCGCGGCCACGAACGTGGAAGCGCTTCATGACAATCGACTTGCCGACATAGGCTTCCGCGACGATCAGCGCATCGACATCGAGGTCGTGGTTGTTTTCAGCGTTGGCGATCGCCGATTCAAGCGTCTTCTTCACCGTACCGGCGATCCGCTTGCGCGAAAACGTCAGATCGGCCAATGCCGCACTTACCTTCTTGCCGCGGATCAAGCTCGCCACGAGGTTGAGCTTCTGCGGGCTGACGCGGATCGTGCGGGCGACGGCTTTCGCCTCGTTATCCTTAAGCTGGCGCGGAGCCTTAGCCTTGCCCATCGTTATTTCCTCTTTGCCTTCTTGTCCGCACCATGACCGTAATAGGTCCGGGTCGGAGAGAATTCACCGAACTTGTGTCCGACCATTTCCTCGGACACTGAAACCGGCACATGCTTGTTGCCGTTATAGACGCCGAAGGTCAGACCGACAAACTGCGGCAGGATCGTGGAGCGACGGCTCCAAATCTTGATAACCTCACTGCGACCGCCTTCGCGTACCTTCTCAGCCTTCTTGAGAAGATAGCCGTCTATGAACGGGCCTTTCCAAACTGAACGAGCCATTTCAGACTTCCTCTCTTACTTCTTGCGCTGATGACGCGAACGCATGATGAACTTGTCCGTCGCCTTGTTGGAGCGCGTCTTCTTGCCCTTCGTGGGCTTGCCCCACGGAGAAACAGGATGGCGGCCACCGGAGGTACGGCCTTCGCCGCCGCCGTGCGGATGGTCGACCGGGTTCATCGCGACACCGCGAACGCCTGGACGCTTGCCGAGCCAGACGCGACGACCGGCCTTGCCCAGGTTGATGTTGCCATGGTCAGGGTTCGAGACGGCGCCGACCGTTGCGAAGCAGGAACCGTGAACGAGACGCTGCTCGCCCGAGTTCAGGCGCAGGATCGCCATGCCCTGGTCGCGGCCCACGAGCTGCGCATAGGTACCGGCAGAGCGAGCGATCTGACCGCCCTTGCCCGGCTTCATCTCCACATTGTGGATGATGGTGCCCACAGGCATGGCCGAAAGCGGCATCGCATTGCCAGGCTTCACGTCAGCTGACGTGCCGGCGATGACCTGATCGCCAACGGCGAGACGCTGCGGCGCCAGGATGTAGCTCAGCTCGCCGTCCGCATAGCGGATGAGCGCGATGAAAGCCGTGCGGTTGGGATCGTATTCAAGACGCTCCACCGTCGCCGAAACGTCGTGCTTGCGACGCTTGAAATCGACAAAGCGATAGGTGCGCTTGTGACCGCCGCCCTGGTAGCGGGCGGTGATACGACCAGTGTTGTTACGTCCACCCTTCGAGTGCAGGCCTTCGGTCAAAGACTTGACCGGCTTGCCCTTGTAGAGCTCGGAACGGTCCACGAGGACCAGCTGACGCTGGCTCGGCGTGGTGGGATTATAATGCTTGAGTGCCATTGTCTTTTACTCCACGGCCTCTCAAAGACCAGTCGAAACGTCGATGGATTGGCCTTCGGCTATCGTCACGATCGCTTTCTTGACATCGCTCTGGCGCCCGACGATGCCGCGGAACCGCTTCACCTTGCCCTTGCGCACTGCAGTGTTCACCGCGGTGACCTTGACGCCAAACAGCGCTTCGACCGCAGCCTTGATTTCCGGTTTCGTCGCCTTGCGGGCCACATTGAAGACCACCTGGTTGTGTTCGGAAACCATGGTGGACTTCTCGGTGATGACAGGGCTGACGATCACGTCGTAATGGCGAAGATCAGTCATTTGAAACGCTCCTCGAGAGCTTCGACCGCCGCCTTGGAAAGAACGAGCTTGCCGCGGCGAAGGATGTCATAGACGTTGATGCCCTGCACCGGCAGAACATCGATATTCGGAATGTTCGAGGCCGCCAGGCGGAAGTTCGCGTCGATCTCGGCGCCGCCGATCAGCAGCGCGTTCTCGAGGCCGAGCTTGGCGAACTGCGCCGTCAGAGCCTTGGTCTTGGCTTCCTTGGAAGCCAGATCGTCGATGACGATCAGGTCGGACGACTTCAGCTTGGCCGAAAGCGCGTGACGCAGACCGAGAGCGCGAACCTTCTTCGGCAGCTCATGCTCGTGGCTGCGGACAACCGGGCCGTGAGCCTTACCACCGCCGCGGAACTGCGGAGCACGAGCGGAATGGTGACGAGCGCGGCCCGTTCCCTTCTGCTTGTACATCTTCGCGCCGGTACGGGCGATTTCGGAACGTCCCTTGGCCTTGTGCGTGCCCTGCTGGCGGCGTGCGAGCTGCCAGCGGACGACGCGCTGAAGGATATCGTCGCGCGGCTCAAGACCGAAGATCTCCGCGGAGAGCTCCACCTTGCCGGCATCCTTGCCTTCAAGAGTTGTAATCGTGAGATCCATTATTCGGCTCCCTCAGTCGCTTCGGCCATCTCAGGCGCTGACGACACTGCTGCTGACTGTGCGGCCTGACGGATACCGGCCGGCTTCGGCGCGTTATCCGGCACAGAAACCTTCACGGCGTCACGCACCAGGATCCATGCGCCCTTCGAGCCCGGGACCGCGCCGCGGACCAGAATGAGGCCGCGATCGAGATCGGTGGACACGACTTCGATGTTCTGTGTCGTCACGCGGGTCTGACCCATGTGACCAGCCATCTTCTTGCCCTTGAACACCTTGCCGGGGTCCTGGCGCTGGCCAGTCGAACCGTGCGCACGGTGGGTAACAGAGTTACCATGCGAGGCGCGGTGACCACCGAAGTTGTGGCGCTTCATCGAACCGGCAAAACCCTTACCGATCGAGGTACCGGTCACGTCGACCTTCTGGCCCGGAACGAAATGTTCCGCCGTGATCTCGACACCAACATCGAGGAGATTGTCGGGCGACACGCGGAATTCCGCGACTTTCGCCTTCGGCTCGACCTCGGCCTTCGCGAAATGTCCGCGCAGTGCCTTGGGCGTGTTCTTAACCTTGGCAAGTCCAACGCCAAGCTGAACCGCCGTGTAACCGTTCTTTTCAACTGTACGCTGGGCCACCACGTGGCAGCTCTCCATGCGGAGAACTGTCACCGGCACATGCTCTCCAGCGTCGTTATAGACGCGGGTCATGCCCAGCTTCTGTGCAATAACACCTGAACGCATCGGGTTCGTTCCTTCCGTCCTCAAGCTTTACAGCTTGATCTCGACATCGACACCTGCAGACAGGTCGAGCTTCATCAGCGCGTCAACCGTTTGCGGGGTCGGGTCTACGATATCGAGCAGGCGCTTGTGCGTGCGCATCTCAAACTGCTCGCGGCTCTTCTTGTCAATATGCGGCGACCGGTTGACCGTGAACTTCTCGATCCGCGTAGGAAGCGGGATCGGGCCGCGCACATTGGCACCGGTACGCTTGGCAGTCGACACGATCTCCCGCGTCGAAGCGTCAAGGATCCGATGATCAAACGCCTTGAGGCGAATGCGGATGTTTTGACCGTTCATTTCATCTGTTCCTTGTTACGCGGGACGCCATTTTCAGACGTCCCTGCACAATCTTATTCGACGATGCTTGAGACGATGCCGGCGCCGACGGTGCGGCCACCTTCGCGGATAGCGAAACGCAGCTTCTCTTCCATCGCGATCGGCACGATCAGCGTCACGTCCATTGTGACGTTGTCGCCGGGCATCACCATCTCAGTGCCTTCCGGCAGCGTCACAACACCCGTCACGTCGGTCGTGCGGAAGTAGAACTGCGGACGGTAGTTGGTGAAGAACGGCGTATGACGGCCACCCTCGTCCTTGGTCAGGATGTAGGCTTCCGCCATGAACCTGGTGTGCGGCTTGACCGAACCCGGCTTGCACAGGATCTGGCCACGCTCAACGCCCTCACGGTCGACACCGCGAAGCAGAGCGCCGATGTTGTCGCCGGCCTGGCCCTGGTCGAGCAGCTTGCGGAACATTTCCACGCCCGTCACAGTCGTCGTCGTCGTCGGGCGGATGCCGACGATCTCGACCGTCTCGC
>NZ_QOZG01000002.1 GCF_003335045.1 Paramesorhizobium salinisoli | reverse complement strand
ATCGGCCTGGTCGAAAACGGTGATGCGCAGCCTGTCGCCGGCATCGAGCATATAGGGCCGGTTGAGCGCCGCATGGAAGGCGGCAGGCGCAGGGTGATAGCTGGAGCATCCGCTGGTGGCAAGAAGCACCGCGCCGAGAGCAGCCAGGATTATGCGCCCGGAAAATCGCCGAGAAATGTGCTCAGAAACTCGCCCAGAAACTCGCATTGTCTGCACCGCTTGCAACCTCTGCACCGCTTGAAAACCTGCCGCTGCGCCACCTCCAGGTGTCGCCATCACGCCAGGATCGTCGCACATACCTCCATGCTCTTATCGAATGATTAGGGTTAACGGCTGGTAAAAGGAGGCCGCTATCCCAGGTTCGCGCTGTTCTGTTCAGGCTGCGCTCTCACGCACGCTTGCGGATCGCGCGCAGCACCGTCCACTTCAGCGGGCGTACCTTTTGCCAGATCCGCGTACGGCGCATCCGCTCCATCGCTCGCATCCGGCTGATATAGAGATTCCCACGCCAGGTCCGAGTACCGGTCTTCTGGGAAAGTGGGACCGTGACCTCGCAATGACTGAGCTTCCACGGCTCGTCGCCGATACCGTGGTCCATGTACTCGAAACCGTTTTGATGAAGCCATTCAAGCGTCCGGTAGTTGACGATGTGGCCGACCGAATATTTGGCCCACTCTCCTGCCTCGAAGCTCATCAGTATCCCGTAGTAGCGTTTGCCGCGCACCAGCCCCCAAAGTGTCGAGACGATCTCGTCTCCGACCTTGAACGCCGAAAGGTGCAGCATGCCGGCTTCCGCGAATCTGTCCGTGCCTTCCTCGAAAAACGCTCGCTTGTCCGGCTCTGCGTCGAAGCCGGGAACCTGCGTCTCCTCGAAACGTCGCTGCTTTTGTTTGAGAACTGCCTGGAGGATTTCGTCTCTTTCGGTTTTTCCGGAGGCAATGACATATTGGCAGGACGCCGAGCGCTCCAGGTTACGCATCTTCCTCATAAGACTCTTGTGCTGAGGCTGGGCCTTCTGGATATCCGCCCACGAACGCCGCAGATCGGTCCCATGGCAGGATACGTCGTTCGGCCCGTCGGAAATCAGATGCAGCGGGTTGATCAGCCCACCGACATCCTCTGGCATCTTGTCCAGGATGAATACGTCAAAGGCAGGGAGCGACGCGACGATCGCCTCCCAGAGTTGCTCGGCCAAGGGCCGCGACCACTCCCATGGCACGGGAAAAAGAACCGGCGCATTGTAATCCGCCGCACCCTCGTCGATGAAGCTGAGGATTTTGGCGCCCTTGCTCATCTTGATGCAGAGCGGGACGAACATAACCGGATTGCCCGACCCGTCGCGCACCTCGACAAGGCACAGGCGTGCGCCGCGGGACCGGCCGAATGTCGCCCACCAGACGCCAAGGAAGGTTTTCGTCTGGAAAGCATGATAGCGGGCTTCCGGCGACGAAGCCGGCTCTCCTACAGGCCATTCGGCGGGCAAGCCTTCGAAGCTGTCATGGACGCGGATGGTGAAAGTCGGGTGCACGGCGATGATCTGTCCTGTGGCCTACTGCATGATTCCTCAAATCGAGATTTCCATCTGGGGAAAGCAGTTTTAAAAGTGTCAGAGCGTCCTTGGGCCGTCTGATGGGGCGCGTGGGGCTAAAGACGATGTGCCGGGGAAATCTGAGCAGAAACGGCACCGGATTGCCAGCGCGCATTCTTAAATCCCCCCACGGACCATCTATCGCATGCTTCTCCTAAAAAAAGCTTTCGGACAAAAAGGGGATTTGCTAGCCCCTAGGAGGCAGCGCGCCAGGGGGGTGAAATACAATATGAGCGTTTCTATCATTATGAAGACCCTCAATGAGGAGAAGCGGATCGCTGCTGCGATCGAAAGCGCGCTTGCCGCCTTGTCCCAGGACGTCGAGAAAGGGAAAAGCGAGATCATCGTCGCCGACAGCGGATCGACTGACCGCACAATCGAGATCGCCAGCCAATATCCCGTCACAGTGGTGCAGATAGAAGCGCCGGCAAAGCCCAGCTGCGGCATAGGCCCGCAATTGGGCTTTCAGTACAGCCATAACGAATTCATCTGCCTGATGGATGGCGACATGTTGCTCGACAAGGATTTTCTGGCGGCTGCCATTGCTTTTCTGAAAGCAAATCCACGCGCCGCGGGTGTTACCGGCCATGTGGTGGAAATGAATGTCGATAATCTGGAATTCACCCGAAGGGTTCGCCGCGTCTCACCGGAAAACAGGATAGGCCCGCTCGACCGGATGAATGGCGGCGGGCTTTACCGGCGTAGCGCCATCGAAGAGGCCGGCTATTTCTCAGACCGTAATCTGCATGGCTATGAGGAATTCGATCTCGGCGTCAGGCTACGGGCGCTCGGCTGGAGCCTTCACCGGCTGGACCGGCGCTTCGTCTCGCATTTCGGCCATTCCATCAACGCTTACAAATTGCTGGTGAAGCGCTGGCAATCGAAATATCTGCGCGGCGTCGGCGAGTTGCTGCGCGCGGCCTGGGGCAAGCCCTATTGGAACAATCTCTTGAAGGAACTGCCGGAATTGCGGCTATGGGCCGGCGTCTACGCTTGGTGGCTCGCAATGCTGGCGCTGCTGGTCTTCCTGCCTGACAAGAAATGGGCAATCGCCATCGATCTTGCCGCGATCATTTTCGTCATCGCGATCATGAGCCTGAAACAGCGAAGCCTGCCGCTCGGCTTTTATGCCGTCGTCGCCTGGTGCTTCCATGCCGCTGCCCTGCCGCTCGGCTTCTTCCACCCCAGGCGCGCACCCGATGCCCGGATCGAGAGCCGGGTGATTTCAAAGCCGCGCTGATGCAGATTTAAAAGGACGAGAGCGGCGCTGTGGTTGGTGACAGGCGAATTATGGCAACGGGTCGTTAGGTGTTCCGGATTTGACATCCACCTTGGCATTCGATGCCATCCGGCTACGGCGGACAAGACGGGTGAGGACGATCCATGAGGCGATCACAATACCCCCCTCGATCACATAAATGGAAATGAAGGTGCCCTGTGGCGGAGCAAGCCATGTCGCATAGGCGATGAGAATGGCGCCCAGGGCATTGCCGGTGTTGAGAATGGCGGCGCGGAATGCGTGATGACCCGCCGCACCAAGCACTTCGGTCGCGACCGACCAGATGGCGACGAAAATAACCACCCAGCAAAGGATGCGCGTGAAGGATACGAGAGAGACATATTCCTCACCGAACAGGAGTGGCAGGAACGGCGCCAGCAGGAATATGGCCACTGCCGAAGCAACGCCGATGCCGAAGCCGGCGACCAGAATCTTCTTGCTGCGACCGATGGCGTTGTGAATGCCCTTGGCGCTCGCCACCGCGAGGCTGGGGTAAACCAGCCTGTTGAGGGCATCGATCGTCATATAGCTGCTGTCGGTGATGCGCCGCACCACGCCATAGCTGCCGACGATTTCCGGTGTTGCGACGATGCCAAGCACGAGCATGTCGGCATTCTGCCGGATGGCGCGGAAGATGAAGGGTGTGGCGAACAGGATGCCGAGGCGGATCTCCTCCCGGAGGATGCGGTATAGCGGAGGGCCGAGCTTGCGCAACGACCATGCATAGGCAAACGCGATCAGAACATGACAGGCAAACTGCCATACCGCCCACTGCGCCACCGTGGAAACCCCGAATACGAGGCAGGCAAGCGCCGCCGCAGCCGTTCTGGCAAAGGCGAAACCGACGACTGATTTGTTGGCATCCGCGAACTGCGAGTGGGCGATGAATATCTGCTCGGTCAGCAGGATCAGCTTCACCAGCACGATATTGGTGATCAGCATCAAGAGCATGACGGCCCTGTTCGCCGATGGGTCGGGCGACAATTCGATCCAATGGGGCAGGATAAGAATGCCCGCGACGACCAGGAACACGCCGCTTGCTGCGATCAGGATCAGATTGTGTCCCAGCATCGTGGGATATATGGCGTGGTCACGTGCGACACGGCGCACCAGACATTCGTTTGCGCCGAGACCGCATAGATGGACTGCAATGCTGGCTATTGCGATGAACGAAACATAGACGCCGAATTGATCAGCGCCCAGGGAGCGAGCGAGTATGGCGAAGGTGACAAGCTGCGCCGCATTGGCTGTGACGAGGCTGCCGCTGGATGCGGCATATGACAGCATCATCGGCAGGAATCGCCTGAGCCGGTTGGCGCCGTCGGTCAGAATGTGCGCCATTTGATTATGAAGCCTACCCAAAGATATTGCTAATGCCGTTGTCGTCTATACCGGCGATATAGCATTTTATTAACCAAATTTTTCAACCTATCGCTTAGTCCTCGATACAGGAAAACCGTTACGCTTTGATTGATGATGACAAGGCCTGAGCCCCATGTACACCTTACGTGACCTTGCAGCCAAGGCGCAGACGAGCTCCGCGCGCCAAGCGGCCGTCGGCGACGATCATATGCGGGCCTCTATCCATGCCCCTGTGGGCCAGCCCAGACCTGTGTCTTCCCTTGCTTTTCCGCAGATCGAGCCCGCGAGCATCGTCTCCTGGCTGGTCGATCGCTGGCTCTGGATTTTGGTGGCAATGCTCATCGGCGCCCTTATCGGCGTTGGCTATGGCATGACCGCCTCGCCGCGCTATACGGTCTACACCGATATTCTCGTGCCGCCTTCCAATCTTCAAGTCGTGCCGAACGATATTTATCCGCGCAACGAGCAGAGCGAGAGCCAGCTCCTCGATGTCGGGAGCAAGCTCCTGGTGCTGACTTCGGGCAATGTGCTGCGTCGGGTGGTCAAGGAACTCGATCTCGAGAACGATCCCGAGTTCACCGGCAAGGATGGCGGCTTCAGTTTGCGATCGCTCTTCCGTCCAGCGCCTAAATCGGGCGATACGACCCTCGCGGCGATGCGCGGCCTATCCGAACGCATCGCGGCGCAGCGCCAGGAGCGGACCTTTATCATCACCGTGTCGGTATGGACCAACGATCCCGAGAAATCCGTTCGGGTGGCCGATGCGCTTGCCAAGGCATTCGAGCAGGAAGTCGTGCAGTCGGAAGCCAATGATGCGGGACGAGCGGCGGAAGCGCTCGGCAGCCGCCTGGCCCAACTGAAGAAGTCGGCAACCGAGGCCGAGCAGAAGGTCGCCGCTTTCAAGCAGGCGCATGGTCTGCAGACCAGCGGGGGTGAACTGATCAGTGCACAGTCGATGGGACAGATCAATGTCAGGCTGATCGACGCCAAAGCCCGCCTTGCCGAAGCTCAGTCCCGTTATAAGGAGCTGACCGCGGCGAGTTCCAATCCGATAAGCCCGTCAAGCACCTTGCAATCGCCGACACTGACCGGCTTGCGCACGCAATATGCAAGCGTCAAGCAAAGGGTCGACGCCATGTCCATGACCTATGGCCCCCGTTATCCCGGATTGGTCAGCGCGCAATCGCAGCTCCAGGGACTTGAGCACGGCATCGCACAGGAAACTGCCCGGATGTTGCGGGCGGCACAGGTCGATCTCGATCAGGCTGCCTCGGTGGTGGATACGCTCAACAGGCAGGCAGCAAGTGCGCGTGCATCGGTCTCCATCGACAATGACGCACAGGTGCAACTGAGCGACCTTGAACGCGACATGGCAGCCAAGGTCGCCATCTATCAGACTTTCCTCACCCGCGCCGGAGAGACGGCCGAGCAACAGCAGCTCGATACCACCAACATAAGGGTGATATCCACCGCCGTCCCGCCGCTCACTAAAAGCTGGCCGCCGCGGACATTGCTCCTGGCCGCTGGCGGCGCATTCGCCGGATTGGCCATTGGCATTTGCCTCGTCTTGGCGATAGGCTTGCTCGGCGCTTTCCGCGAGGATCAGCGGATGGCTCGGGAGCGGGGGTGATTCTATCATGCGGTTGGTCGCGCAAGACGGGGCGGAGGCGATAGCCTATGCCTGATATATTCAAGAGACTCGACGCCTGGGCGGGCAGCATCCCCGACAGGCTGCTGCGGCGTATGCCTGGCCCGCGCATTTTCATAGAGACTTCCCGGCCGCTGGTATCGTTCACGTTCGACGATGTTCCAGACACCGCGCTGACCAATGGAGCGCGCATTCTCGAAGAGCACGGGGTGCGCGGCACATTCTATATCTCAGGATCGCTTGCCGGGCGCGAGGAGCCTGACCGAACGCTCATAACGCAGGATGGTTGCCGCGCGCTCGTCGCGCATGGACATGAAATAGGCTGCCACACCTTCTCGCACATCAAGGTGCGCCATATGAACCACGAGGCCATAGATGCTGATCTCGAACGTAACGGGCAATATCTCGACGCGATCGAGAAAACGGCTTCCAAGCGCAATTTCGCCTACCCCTACAATGCCGGTTCCTTTTCGGCGCGACGCATATTCGGAAAGCGTTTTTCCACCTGCCGGATGGGCGGAGAACAGATCAACCGCGGATCCGTCAACCCGGCCTTTCTGCATGGCGTCGAAATCAGGCAGCCCGAATCCCATGCGCTGGGTCTGACGCGCCGGATCGACGAGCTTGTCGCCAAACCCGGATGGCTGATCTTCTTTACCCATGATATCGCGCAGAAGCCGACGCCCTATGGCTGCACGCCGGAGACCTTCGAGACGCTTGTCGCACATGCGCTTCTGCGCGGCTGCACTGTCCTGCCTGTCCGCGATGTTCTCGCTCAACTCGGGAGGCCGAGGTCCTGAAACGATCCGCTAAAGACGTCCATCCGCGCCTCCTTGCCATCAATAATTATTTCTATCGGCGCGGCGGGGCGGAAACCATCTTTCTGGAGCATATGCAGCTTTTTCAGGAGATTGGCTGGGATGTCGTGCCTTTTGCCATGCAGCACCCGGAGAATCGCGCATCTCCCTGGTCTGAATATTTCGTTTCGGAAATCGAATATGGCCGGGAAAGCAGCGCCCTGACCAAAATCGCCCAGGCCGGTAAAATCATCTATTCGTTCGAAGCGCAGCGCAAGCTGAAGGCTTTGATCGAGCGTGCGCCTCCTGATATCGCCCATGCGCACAATGTCTATCATCATCTCTCGCCCTCGATTTTCCCGACGCTGAAGAACGCGGGCATCCCGACCGTGATGACAGTGCATGATCTGAAGCTGGCTTGCCCGGCCTACAAGATGCTGGTCGATGGCCATATCTGCGAGGAATGTCGCGGCGGCAGAATCTACAATGTCGTCAGGCACCGTTGCATCAAGGAATCGACGGCGCTGAGCGGCCTGGTGCTGCTTGAGACCATCGTTCACCGTGGCTTGGGGCTCTACCGGCACAAAGTGGACAAATTCGTCGTGCCGAGCCGCTTCTACCGCGACAAGCTTGTCGAATGGGGATGGCCGGCCGAACAGTTCGTCCATATCCCCAATTTCGTCGATACCGATGGCTTCTCGACCGATTGGGACGAGAGCGACTATTTCGTCTTTGCTGGCAGGTTGGCGCCGGAAAAGGGGGTCGCCACGCTGATTCGCGCCGCCGCCCTGTCAAACCAGCGGCTCGTCATCGCCGGCACCGGGCCCGAGGAAAAGGCTTTGCGGGCGCTTGCCCAGGAACTCGGCACGGACGTCACCTTTGCCGGGCATGTCTCGGGCGAAACGCTGGCGCGCCTCATTGGCGAAGCGAAAGCGCTTGTGCTCCCGTCGGAATGGTATGAGAACGCACCGGTGAGTATATTGGAAGCCTATGCGCTGGGTCGGCCCGTTATCGGCGCCGATATCGGCGGCATTCCGGAAATGATCGAAAAAGGGGAAACGGGAATGACGGCGGTCTCGGGAGATGCGCAGGATCTCGCGCGCGTCATGGCCGTCATGGCGGGTTTGCCGTCCGCGGCAAGGGCCCGCATGGGATTGAACGGCCGTGACTGGATCGCCCGCGAATTTTCGTCTGCCGCCTATCGCAACCGCATGGTCGATCTCTACGCCACGCTTGGAGCGTCGCGATGACCGCGCCCATTACTGGTGTCCCTGCTGGAGAAAAACGGCCCAGGGTGATGATGCTCGGGTTGCGTGGGATCCCCGATGTGCAGGGCGGCGTCGAGAAGCATGTGGAGGAATTGAGCCACCACTTTGCCGAAAAGGGTTGGGATGTCGAGGTTATCGGCCGCAAGCCTTATCTCGGGAATTCCATTTCCTACACATGGAAAGGAATCAGGGTCCTGCCGCTCTGGGCGCCTCGTTCCATGAAATTCGAAGCCATCGTCCATACCGCACTCGGCGTCTTTGTCGCTGCGTGGCGGCGGCCCGATATCCTGCATATCCACGCCATCGGGCCGGCTTTGCTGACGCCGCTGGCAAGGCTCATGGGGCTCAAAGTCGTCGTCACCCATCACGGCTACGATTATGACAGGCAGAAATGGAATCGCTTTGCAAAGCTCATTTTGAAGCTCGGCGAAGGGGCGGGAATGCGCTTTGCCAACAGGCGCATTGCGGTTTCCAACGACATTGCCCGGACCATGGAAAAACGCTACGGCGTCGCCATGCAATTCGTGCCGAACGGCGTCGCCGTCCGCCGCGGCTCTGCAAATACTCGGGTCCTGGAGAAATTCGGGCTTGAGCCACGCCGCTATATCATCATGGTCGCGCGCATCGTGCCGGAAAAGCGCCAGCACGATCTGATCGCGGCCTTCGCCAGACTGGATGACCCGTCGGTCAAGCTGGTCCTCGTCGGCTCCGCGGAATATACGGCTTCATATGCGCAGGACGTCAGGAAGCTGGCGGAGGAGACGCCAGGGGTGATTCTCACCGGGGTGCAGACCGGCGATGATCTCGCCGGTCTTTTCGACAATGCCGGTCTTTTCGTGCTGCCGTCCAGCCATGAAGGCATGCCGATCGCGCTGCTCGAGGCGATGGGCTACGGCCTGCCGGTGCTGGCGAGCGACATTACCGCCAATCTGGAAATCGGCCTGCCCGCCGAGGACTATTTCCCGCTCGGCAACATCGACGAACTGGCCGCCGCGTTGCGCCGCAAGCTGGCAAAGCCGTTTTCCGAGGCAAATGCATCGCTGCAGAACAGCCATGTAGAAAAGGAATATGGCTGGCCCCAGATATCGGATCGCACGCTGCGGGTCTATCAGGAGATCAGGAAGCCGCCCAGATGGCAGGATTGATCAAGCCGGCCGTCAGGTTTCGCGAACGGATCAGCGGCAGCCCCTTCCGCTGCGCCGTCCAGCCGATGGCGTGAAGCTCCGCCGCTGCCGGTTCAACCCGCTGTGCCAGCGCCCAGGATTTGCAGTCGATGGCGGCGACATCGGCCTTGCCTTCGGCGACCGCGCGGATCGAGGCGCGATGTGCGCCGGTTTTCACCTTTTCCGAGAAGATGGCGAGACTCATCCCCATCGCCTCCAGATCGCGTTTCAGCGCGAGATAGCCGGAAAGCGATTCATCTTCGTTGAAGGCGAAGCGTTTGCCCCGAAAAAAGCCGGTAGGAAGATGCGCACGACCAGCGGCGGGAGGCGGTATCCGCCGCCCTTCGCCCCTGTGCGCGACGATCACGCTTGAATAGAGTTCTCCACTCCCGCCGGCAATGTCGTCATAGTCGATCTGGCCGATCACGGTCACATGGGAGCTGAGCCCCATTTCCATCGGTCCCCAGCAGGCTTCGGAAACCAGCAGATCGGGATGACGCCACAGGACGGATAGATCGAATTCATCCGGCGGAAGGTTCTCCGGATCGGCGGCGATGATATTGCCCTGCCCATCGCGAATGCTGCCCGGCACGGCAGGCATGTCGCCATTGCGCCGTGTCAGATGCTCCGGCGCATCAATGTCCCGCCGGCGCAGACCGTCGCGCATCGCCGCCCAGCGCGCATCTGTTTCATCGCGCAGTTCCAGCCAGTCATACATGGGAAGTGCCGCGATCAGTGTCACTCGTGCTTCGGTTCCGCCGGGATAGGCGCGGTCGCGCCGCCGTGGATATTGATGCGGAAACGGCGCGGGCGGAAGGCCTGATCGGCAATCATTTCCGGCCTGGTTTCCGCTTCGCCCCGTTGCAGCACGGGATGAACCACAGGTTCCTTGACGCTCAACGCGAAGGCGCGCAGCACCTCGAAATAATTGCGGAAGACATAGCCGTCATTCATCCGCTGCCATTCCTCCCGCCTGGCGCGATAAAGCGCCGGCAGTTCGTACCATGCCGCCCTCGGTTGCTTGTGATGCACGAAATGCAGATTGTTGTTGAGGAAGAGCGGCGCCAGAATGGAATTTTCGACGATAATCGTCCTTCCATCCGGCCGCTCCGACCATTGATGCTCGCAATAGGAGCGGATCGCGATGAGTGAAAGGCCGAGATAGACCGATGTGATGGCATAGAGCCAGAGCGGAATGCCGAAGGTCAAAGAGATGATCGGAAGGATCGGAAGGAGACCGGCCAGATGCTGCAACCAGGCGGAACGGACTTGCCGGTCGCCTGCCCGAAGCTCTCTCAGTTCCGAGATCAGGAATCCGGTGATCATCAACGCCGGACCGATGCTGATGCGGCCGAGAAGCGTATTGTTCCAGCGCAGCAGCGTCTTCAGGATGGATGGCAGCACCTGCCAGTCGGTGAGCGCCCGGTAATAGCTTTCCGGATCGTCATAGGGGTCGGTCAGCCGCTCGTCGGCGTGATGCTGCAGATGCGTGTGCTTGTAGCGCCGGTAGGGATAGAACAGTCCGATGGGCAGGAAGACAAGCGCCTCGTTCACGCCGGTGATGCGCGTCGGATGACCATGCAGCGCCTCGTGCTGCAGCGAGGAATGGAGCGCCACCGCAATCCCCATCAGCACGAGAGCGAGCGCCGGCATGACAGGGAAGAGAAATGCGCCCGCCCAGAACCAGAAGGCGTAGCAGGCGGCGATTAGCGCCAGTGTCGGCCATTCGACACGAAATAATCTTCCGCGGCGCAATTCCGCGCCCGGCTTGTGAGCAGATGTCCCATTCATGTGTGTGCCCCGATTGCCCCCGAAGAATCGCATCGGGTGCGGGACGCGGCAACGAGATTATGATGACTCAACGTTGATATTGATAATCATTTGCCGCATATGTTGATGATTATCATCATTTCGGAATGAAAATGGACAAAAGGGATCTGGCCGAACTTTTCCGCAACCGCCTGACAGGGCTCGTGGCCCGATCGGGCGAAAGCCAGTCGGCCTTCGCCGCGGCGATAGGCGTCGACCGCTCGGCCCTGTCGCAGCTTCTCTCCGGCAGTTCTCCGCGCCTGCCGCGCGTCGAAACGCTTCTCAACATCGCCGAGCGTCACTCCGTCTCCCTCGACTGGCTGCTCGGTCTCTCGCAGGACGAGGGGCTCATGGGCGAGTTGCGTCCCAGCCTCGAAATCGAAGAGGGAAGCGAAGGCTATGACGTCACGCTTCTCATGAAATGGCATGCCGAGGCGGCGGGGTCGAAAATCCGCTACGTTCCCTCCCGCATCCCCGATCTGCTGCGCACGCCGCAAACCATCGCCTATGAAGCGGCGGCAACACATCAAAGCGTCGTGACGCAGGCTACTGAAACGGCGTTCCGGCTGGATTACAACCGCCAGCCCGGCACCGACATGGAGGTCTGCATGCCCCGGCAGACGCTCGAAGCTTTGGCCGAGGGGAACGGCATCTGGAGTGGCCTCACGCGCACGGCAAGAGCCGAACAGCTCTTGCACATGGCGGATCTCGTCAAGGAGCTTTACCCATCCCTGCGTCTGTTCATCTTCGACGGTCGCGAGCGCTTTTCTGTGCCCTATACTGTTTTTGGCTCACAACGCGCCGCGATCTTCGTTGGCGGCATGTATCTCGTCCTCAACAATGCCGAATCTATCCGCACCATGCAGCGCCATTTCGATGAACTCATCCGCTGCACCCGGATCCATGCCCACGAAACGGCGGACTTCCTGCGCGATCTCAAGGTTTCCTGAAACAAGCGGCCCGTGTCAGCCTGTGTCAGCTGTGTGCATTGATCGGTACTTTCCTTTTGCCCGTATAAATGCTTCCTTTTCTCCAGCCGCCTCAATTGTGGAACATGGTTTTCCGGCCTGCCAGGAAATCCGTGATATCAAAGATGCATCAGGCATCGAAGGGGAGTACGAAAATGCCCTACAGGAATATCTTTCTCTCTGCTGCTCTCGGCGCTGCTCTGGCCCTCGGACTTTCCGCCGGCGCCGCCAATGCGCAGGTCGTCGTTGCCTCCAAGATCGATACGGAAGGCGGCGTTCTCGGCAACATCATCCTGGCCGTGCTGAACGCCAACGATATCCCAACCACCGACCGCATCCAGCTTGGCGCGACGCCGGTCGTGCGCAAGGCGCTCATCGCCGGCGAGATCGACATCTATCCCGAATATACGGGCAATGCCGCCTTCTTCTTCGAAAAGGCCGACGATCCGGTCTGGAAAGACGCCGCCAAGGGCTATGCGGAAGCCAAGAAGCTCGATTATGACGCCAACAAGATCGTCTGGCTGACGCCATCGCCCGCCAACAACACATGGGCGATCGCGCTGCGCAAGGATGTCGCCGAGCCGAATAAGATCGTCAGCTTAAGCGATTTCGGCAAATATGTCTCTGGCGGTGGTCAGGTCGTGCTTGCCGCGTCGTCGGAATTCGTCAATTCGGCCGGGGCGCTGCCCGCCTTCCAGACGGCTTATGGCTTTACGCTCAAGCCTGACCAGCTCATTACGCTTTCCGGCGGCGATACCGCTGCCACAATTGCCGCCGCCGCCAACAAGACCAACAACGCCAACGCCGCGATGGTCTATGGCACCGATGGCGGCATCGCGCCGTCAGGCCTCGTCGTGCTGGAGGACGACAAGGGTGTCCAGCCCGTCTACCAGCCGGCGCCGATCATCCGCGAGGCTGTGCTGAAGGAGCATCCGCAAATCGAAACGCTGTTGAAGCCGGTTTTCGAAAAGCTCGATCTCGTCACCTTGCAGGATCTCAATGGCCGAGTGCAGGTCGGTGGTGAGCCGGCCAAGGCCGTGGCGGAGGATTTCCTAAAGAAGAATGGCTTTTTAAAATAGACGGCACGGCCTGGAGAGGGGCATCGATGAGCGGGCGCATCGCCTTCGACAAGCTCGGCGTCGTCATCGCCGCTATCGCAGCTTGCGGCGTCTTCCTCGCGCCCTTCGCCACCTTCCGTGCCAATCGTATCGTTCCGGGCGATGCGAAAACGATCTTCGAGGCACTGCCCTCATGGGCGGCGATGACGCTGCTCATCGTTCTCGCCGCCGCGACCATCATTGCGCTCCTGCGCCTCGCGCTGCCATGGCGGCTTGCCGCCAGCATGGCCGCCCTTGCGGCGCTGCTGCTTCTCATCGGCCTTGCCGCGAACCATCTGACACCGCCTGGAAATACCTATGCCCGCGTCTCGCCAGCTTCTGGCTTCTGGCTCCTGAATTTCGCGTTCGTGCTGCTCGCGGCCGATAGTCTGACCCGGCTTCGCCTCGGCCCGGTGGCGCGCATCGCCGTCCTCGCGGCTGCTGCGCTCGCGGTGGCGGCCATCCTCTATTCCGGCAGCTGGAATGGACTTTCGATTCTCAAGGAATATGCCAACCGGGCCGATAGTTTCTGGGCCGAGGCCGCCAAGCATGTGACGCTGGCGATAGGCTCGCTTGCCGCCGCCGTGGCAGCCGGCATACCGCTTGGCATCCTCTGCCATCGGGTGCCGGCCCTGCGTGATGCCGTTCTCAATGTCCTTAATATCATTCAGACCATTCCGTCCATTGCGCTTTTCGGCATTCTGATCGCCCCCCTCGGTTGGATCGCGATCCATGTGCCGGGCGCAGCCGCCATCGGCATTCGCGGCATCGGTACCGCACCGGCTTTCGTCGCGCTTTTTCTTTATTCCCTCCTGCCAGTGGTGGCGAATACGGTGGTCGGGCTTGCCGGCGTGCCGGCGGCTGCCAACGACGCCGCGCGGGGCGTCGGCATGACGGCAAGCCAGCGGCTTTTCAAGATCGAGTTTCCGCTCGCCTTTCCGGTCATCCTGACCGGAATCAGGATCGTGCTGGTTCAGAATATCGGCCTTGCCACTATCGCCGCGCTGATCGGTGGCGGCGGTTTCGGGGTCTTCGTCTTCCAGGGCATCGGGCAGACGGCGATGGACCTCGTGCTGCTCGGCGCGGTGCCGACCGTGGCGCTCGCCTTCGCGGCCGCCGTCATTCTCGATGCCGCAACGGAATTGAGCGCATCCAACGGGGCCCGAACGGCATGATCGAAATCGAACACATCACCAAGCGCTACGGCGACGCGGATGTCGTCAGCGACGTGTCCTTCGTGGTCCAGCCGCGCACCGTCACCGTGATCGTCGGCACATCGGGTTCCGGCAAGACGACCCTCCTGCGCATGATAAACCGCCTGGTCGAGCCGACATCTGGGGCGATCAAGCTCGATGGCCGCGATAACCGTGCTGTGCCGGCCTATGAGCTGCGCCGCCACATCGGCTATGCCATCCAGGGCCATGGGCTTTTTCCCCATCGCACGGTGGCGCAGAATATCGCCACCGTGCCGGGCCTGCTCGGCTGGGATAATACTCGCACCGACACACGGGTGAACGAACTCCTGTCGCTATTCCAGCTCGATCCCGCCACCTTCGGCCCGCGCTATCCGCACGAGCTTTCGGGCGGCCAGCAGCAGCGCGTCGGCGTCGCCCGCGCGCTGGCAGCGGAACCAAATGTGCTTCTGATGGATGAGCCGTTCGGCGCGCTCGATCCCGTGATCCGGGCAAAGGCGCAGGAGGATCTGCTCGCTATCCAGAAGCGGTTCGGGACGACGATTATTCTCGTCACCCATGACATGGAGGAAGCCATCCATCTGGGCGACCGCATCGCCGTGATGGACGAGGGCAGGCTGATCCAATATGCGACGCCGGCCGAGATTCTCGCTAGACCGGCGACGCCTTTCGTCGAAACGCTGATCGGCACCGGCGACAGGCCCTTCCGCTTCTTGTCGCTGAACGAGGTCGGCGAAGCCGTGGAGCCGGGGACGGCTGAGGGCGAGGCGCTGCCGGCATCCGCGACGCAGCGCGACGCGCTGGCCGAATTGCTTTGGTCGGGACGAACGGCGCTGCCGGTCGAGGCGGATGGCAAGCCCATCGGACGTGTCACGGTGGAAGGCTTGATCAGGCGCGCGGCGAGGCCCGCATGAGGCTTTCGCTGCCGGTCCTGCTGCGGCTTTCTGCGCTCGCTCTGCTGATCGCCTTTCTCCTCAGGCCGGACTGGTTCGAACCGGTCCTCAAGCCGCTGACCGACAACAACGCGCCTGTTGTCTACAATCAGGGCAGCCTCCTCATGCTGACCTTCCAGCATCTGCAGATCGTGTTCATTGCCACGCTTGCCGCCACGATCGTTGCGCTGGCGCTGGCAGTCCTCGTTACCAGGCCCATCGGCGCGGAATTTCTCCCCCTGTCACGCAGCCTCGTCAATATCGGCCAGACCTTTCCGCCCGTGGCGGTGCTGGCGCTGGCTGTGCCCGCCATCGGTTTCGGTGAAAAGCCCACGCTGATCGCGCTCTTTCTCTACGGCCTGCTGCCGATCTTCGAGAATGCGTTGACCGGGCTCACCAATCTTCCCCATGCCGTGGTCGAGGCGGCGAGAGGCGTCGGAATGAATGAGCGCCAGAGGCTCCTCAAGGTCGAACTGCCGCTCGCTCTGCCGGTCATTCTGGCCGGCATCCGGCTTTCTGTGGTGATCAGCCTTGCGACAGCCACCATAGGCTCGACTGTGGCGGCAAAGACGCTGGGTGAGGTGATCATCGCAGGCCTCATCTCCAACAACCTCGCCTTCGTCCTGCAGGGCGGGCTGATCGTCGGCATCCTCGCCGTCCTCATCTATGACGGGCTGTCGGCAATCGAACGCGTACTGGCGCGCCGCATGGGCATCGCGCCGAAATGATGAGGCCCCGCTTGCGCGGAGCCTCCTTTTCAGTGAGCTGGATTATTTATTCACGAGCGCCAGCATCGCCTCGCTATAGCGCTCGCCGACCACGCGCGAGGGGGAGAGCGCTTCCCCGATCTTGGCGATCTCGTCCCGGCCGAGCACGACATCGGCCGCCGCCACATTTTCCTCAAGATGCTTGATCTTGCGCGCGCCGGGGATCGGTACGATGAAATCGCCCTGGTGCAACACCCAGGCGAGCGCGAGCTGCGCTGTCGTCACGTTCTTTGCCCGGGCGATTTCCTCCAGCGTGTCGACCAGCGCCACATTGGCCGCCAGATTGTCGGCCTGGAATCGCGGCTGTGACTTGCGCCAGTCGTCCGCGCCAAGCTCGTCCGCCTTGCGGATCGTGCCGGTCAGGAGGCCGCGTCCGAGCGGGCTATAGGGCACGAAGCCGATGCCAAGTTCGCGGCAGGTATCGAAAACATCATCTTCCGGCTCGCGGGTCTGCAGCGAATATTCGCTCTGCACCGCCGCAATCGGATGCACCGCGTGGGCGCGGCGAATGGTGGCAGCACTGGCTTCCGAGAGGCCTAGCGCCCGGATCTTGCCCTCGCGCACGAGTTCGGCCATGGCGCCAACAGTGTCCTCGATCGGCACGTCAGGATCGACGCGGTGCTGGTAGAAGAGATCGATGACGTCGATGCCGAGCCGTTTCAGCGAGGCCTCGGCCACCGCTTTAACATTTTCCGGCCGGCTGTCGAGGCCGATGATACCTTCGCCGCCCTGCTTCGTCGGGTCGATCCTGAAGCCGAACTTGGTGGCGATCACGACGCGGTCGCGCACGTCCTTCAATGCCTTGCCGACGAGTTTCTCGTTTTCGAAGGGGCCATAGACTTCGGCTGTATCGAAGAAAGTAACGCCGATCTCTACAGCCCGATGCAGAGTCCGGATCGCATCCTTCTCGTCCTGCCCGCCATAGGCGAAGCTCATGCCCATGCAGCCAAGGCCGACAGCCGATACGGTGAGTTCATTGCCGAGTTTGCGTGTTTTCATCTGCAAGCTTTCTATGTTTTACGCAAGCCCGGGCGGAAAACCGCTTCGCACTTTTCCTGGACTCGCTTTTGGATAGAATGCTGGAGATAGGGCTGAAGGGACAATTCGATAATTGCGCTTTAATTTCACGGGGCGTTCTATAATTTAGAACAATGAACCGGAATCAGCTGTCACAACTCGCCGTTCTCGCCTCTGTCGCCGCGCATGGCAGCTTCCGAGCCGCCGCCAGGGAACTGGAGATCGCGCCATCGGCGGTCAGCCATGCGGTCGCGACGCTGGAGGAAGGCCTCGGCGTGGCGCTCCTTGCCCGCACCACCCGCAGCGTGGCGCCGACGGAAGCCGGCAGGCGGCTTCTCGAACGCCTGTCGCCGGCGCTTGCTGAAATCGAGCTGGCGCTCGGCGCTGCAGTGGATATGAGGGATACGGTCGCGGGCACGCTGCGGCTGAGCGTGCCCCGGGCCGCCGCCCATCTCGTGCTGGCGCCGCGTTTCGGCGAATTCTGCGCCGCCTATCCCGATGTCACGCTCGATATCTGCATTGAAGATCATTTGATCGATATCGTCGCTCATGGATACGACGCGGGAATGCGGCTCAATGAAAATCTCGAAGCGGACATGGTGGCCGTGCGTTGTGGGCCGCCGATATGCGGCGCCGTCGTTGCCGCGCCATCCTATTTCGAGCGATATGGCATCCCGATGCATCCGGCGGATCTGATCCATCACCGCTGCATCCGCCATCGCTTTCCCTCCGGCCGGGTCTATCGCTGGGAGTTGGAGAAGGGTGAGGAAATCCTCGAAATGGCAGTCGATGGCCGAATGATCCTCAATGACGACAGGCTTGCCCTTGAGGCCGCGCTTCAAGGCGTTGGCATCGCCTTTCTGTTCGATCTTCATGTGATGGATGCCGTGGCGGATGGCAGGCTGGTACGGGTGCTGGAGGATTGGTGCCCGGCTTTTCCCGGCCTTTATATTTATTATCCAAGCCGCAGGCGGATGCGCCCGGCGCTACGCGCCTTCATCGATTTCTATAAATTCTGATCAGCCTTGCAGTCTTTCCTTTTCTCCCGGTGATGATAGGTTCCGCTCCAAATCGGAAAAGAGGAGTTGTCATGTTCCGCTGGGGTGTACTTTCGACGGCGAAAATTGGTGTGACACTGGTGATCCCGGCGCTTTGCGCGTCTGAGAATGGTGTGGTGACGGCGATCGCCAGTCGCGACATCGCAAAGGCCCGCGCCGTGGCCGACCGCTTCGGGGCGCCGCATGCCTTCGGCTCCTATGAAGAACTGCTCGCTTCCGACACCGTTGATGGCGTCTATATTCCGCTGCCGACATCCCAGCATGTCGAATGGTCGCTCAAGGCGGCGGAAGCCGGCAAGCACGTGCTGTGCGAAAAGCCGATCTCGCTGCATGCAAGCGAGATTGCATCGCTTATCCGCGCGCGTGATACCTATGGCGTGCTGATCGCCGAGGCCTTCATGGTCTATTACCATCCGCAATGGATCAAGGTGCGTGAACTGATCAACTCCGGCGCCATCGGCCGGCTCAGCCATGTGCAGGGCGTCTTTACCTATTTCAACAAGGATCCCGGCAATATGCGCAACCAGGTGGCGCTCGGCGGCGGCGCATTGCCGGATATCGGAGTCTATCCCACGGTCGCCACCCGCATGAGCACGGGCAAGGAGCCGCTGCGCGTCCTGGCGAAGGTCGAGCGCGATCCGGATTTCGGCACCGATCGCTATGCCAATGTCACGGCCGAATTCGATGGCTTCGATCTCTCTTTCTATGTCGCGACCCAGCTCGCCCAGCGCCAGTCGATGGTCTTCCATGGCGATAAGGGCTTCATCGAGGTCCACGCTCCCTTCAATACCGCCAAATACGACCATGCGCGGGTGACGCTCAACGACGCCGGCCATACCCAGGCGACCGAATGGAATTTTCAGGATGTTAACCACTATCAGCTTCAGGCACAAAGCTTCGCTCGCGCAGCTCTGGGTGAGGATGCGTCGGTGTTTACCCTTGAAAACTCTGTTGAAAATCAAAGGTTTATCGATGCGATCTATCGGGCGGGCGAGAGCGGTGGCTGGGAGGAAATCTGACCCTTTATGGTCCGCAACATGCGCAGGCGGATGAATTTACCACTAGGGCGCGTCTTGTGTCTTGCAGTAAAAAATAGCCCTTCTTATATACGCGAAGCTATTGTGCGCTGCTTTCCCCAGGGGAATCGCGTACCGTAAAAACCCGGTAGGGGCTGCTGAATGGAATGCTCGGCAGAGGTCCCGGCAGCCTGCTGAATGGAGAAATGTAATATGGCAAAAGTTATCGGCATCGATCTGGGAACGACCAACTCCTGTGTCGCCGTCATGGACGGCAAGAACGCGAAGGTCATCGAGAATGCGGAAGGTGCTCGCACCACGCCTTCCATCATTGCCTTTACGGATACCGACGAACGCCTTGCGGGCCAGCCCGCCAAGCGCCAGGCCGTCACCAATCCGGAAGGCACGCTTTTTGCGGTCAAGCGCCTGATCGGCCGCCGCTATGACGACCCGATGGTCAAGAAGGACAAGGATCTTGTGCCTTACAAGATCGTCAAGGGCGACAATGGCGATGCCTGGGTCGAGGTGCACGGCAAGAAATATTCGCCGTCGCAAATCTCCGCGATGATCCTGCAGAAGATGAAGGAAACAGCGGAAGCCTATCTCGGCGAGAAGGTCGAGCAGGCCGTCATCACAGTTCCCGCTTATTTCAACGATGCCCAGCGTCAGGCGACCAAGGATGCAGGCAAGATTGCCGGCCTCGAGGTTCTGCGCATCATCAACGAGCCGACGGCTGCAGCTCTCGCCTATGGCCTCGACAAGACGGAAGGCAAGACCATCGCCGTATACGATCTTGGCGGCGGCACCTTCGACGTCTCGGTCCTTGAGATCGGCGACGGTGTGTTCGAGGTGAAATCGACCAATGGCGATACCTTCCTCGGCGGCGAGGATTTCGACATGCGTCTCGTCGAATATTTGGCGGCTGAGTTCAAGAAGGAACAGGGTATCGACCTGAAGAACGACAAGCTCGCCTTGCAGCGCCTCAAGGAAGCTGCGGAGAAGGCCAAGATCGAGTTGTCGTCGGCCCAGCAGACCGAGATCAACCTGCCGTTCATCACGGCGGATGCCACCGGTCCGAAGCATCTGACGATGAAGCTCACCCGCGCCAAGTTCGAGAGCCTGGTCGATGATTTGATCCAGCGCACCATCGAGCCTTGCAAGGCTGCGCTCAAGGATGCCGGCCTCAAGGCTGGCGAGATCGACGAAGTGGTTCTCGTCGGCGGGATGACCCGCATGCCCAAGGTGCAGGAAGTGGTCAAGGCGTTCTTCGGCAAGGAGCCTCACAAGGGCGTCAACCCTGATGAAGTCGTCGCCATCGGCGCTGCGATCCAGGCCGGCGTTCTCCAGGGCGACGTCAAGGACGTTCTGCTCCTCGACGTGACGCCGCTGTCGCTCGGCATCGAGACGCTTGGTGGTGTGTTCACCCGCCTGATCGACCGCAACACGACGATCCCGACCAAGAAGTCGCAGACCTTCTCCACGGCTGAGGACAACCAGTCCGCCGTGACGATCCGCGTCTTCCAGGGCGAGCGTGAGATGGCGGCCGACAACAAGATGCTTGGCCAGTTCGATCTTGTCGGCATTCCGCCCGCACCGCGCGGCGTCCCACAGATCGAAGTGACCTTCGACATAGACGCCAACGGCATAGTCAACGTCTCGGCCAAGGACAAGGGCACCGGCAAGGAGCACCAGATCCGCATCCAGGCATCCGGTGGCCTTTCCGATGCCGATATCGAAAAGATGGTCAAGGACGCCGAGGCCAATGCCGAAGCCGACAAGGCCCGCCGCGCCACTGTCGAGGCCCGGAACCAGGGCGAGGCTCTGGTGCATTCGGCGGAAAAGTCGCTCAAGGATTATGGCGACAAAGTTTCCGCCGAGGACAAGACGGCCATCGAGGATGCGATCGCCGCTTTGAAAACCTCGCTCGAAGGCGAAGACGCCGAGGATATCAAGGCGAAGACGCAGAACCTCGCTGAAGTCTCGATGAAGCTCGGTCAGGCCATGTATGAGTCTGCACAGGCTTCCGAAGGCGGCGAGGAAGCCACGGCTTCCGAAAAGCCGGATGACGATGTCGTCGATGCCGACTATGAGGAAATCGACGACGATAAGAAGAAATCCGCATAAGCACGGTTTCGAAACTCACGAAAAGCCCGGCCTCAGCGCCGGGCTTTTTGTATCCGCGAGAACGCGGCCTCCGCATCAGCCTTGTTATTAACCGAACCCTGATACCATTCTGCCTGATCGGGACACACAAAAGCCAGGAGCAGGGCGGTTTGTCACGATCAGATCGAATCCGCGCGTCCCAACGGGCGCACGAAGCATACTCTGATATTGTGAAATGCTGCGGTGCGAGAGAAGGCGATGTATTTCAGGCTGTTTGAGTTCTGGCGTTTGATCGCTGCGCTTCTCATCATGCTCTACCATTTTTCCTTCAACGGGCCGCCGGGAACGGGGTGGCTGCTCGACTGGCTCGAGCGCCTGCGACCGCTGCTCGACATGTTCTTCATCATATCGGGTTTCCTGATCGTCCTGCACTATGGCGACAAGGTCACGGATTTGCGCAGCTATCGCCTCTACATGGTCAGGCGCTTCGCCCGGCTTTACCCGCTGCATATCATCACCTTTCTCCTTTTTCTCGCCGTGGGCATCGGCTATCACCTGGGGATTCTCCGCCCGTTCGGCGGTGCCGAGCGCTATGATATGGGCCAGATCGTCCCCAACCTGCTGCTCGTCCAGGGATGGGGTTTCTCGCACGAGCTGACGTTCAATTTCGTCTCTTGGTCGCTGTCGGCGGAATGGTTCTCCTATCTCCTGCTGCCGCTCATCCTTTTTGCCAACCGGCTCGCCGGTGCGAAGGGGCTGGTCGCGCTGCTGCTTCTCTGGATTGCGCTTCTGGAGATCCTGCTCGCCCTGCACATCATGCCCGGCAAACATTGGGTGGAGGCCGACACCTGGGGCGCCTATCGCGCCTTTGCCGATTTCATCGCAGGCGCGCTGATCGCTGTGCTTGCCTCGCGCAGCCGCCTGACATTGACCTCGCGTTGGCCCGCCTGGCTCACCATGTTGGCGTCCTGCACGTTGATGCAGCTTCAGGTCAATTATTACTACAGCCTCGTCGTCCTGGCCATTGCAGTGTTCCTGGCTGCGGTCGCCGAGCGCAACGACCAGAACTCGCCGGTTTATCCCAGGCTCCTGCGGCCCTTTGCGGCTGTCTCCTTCGGCATCTATCTCTGGCATCCCGTGGTCGAGATTGTCATGTTCGGGCTCGTCTGGAAAAGGCTGGTCGCGCCGCTGGGAATAGTCGATTTCTACGCTTTCCTGCCTATTCCGATGATCGCCACCATGATCGTGGCGGTCCTTTCCTATCGTTGGTTCGAGAAACCTATCGGCGACTGGTTCCTCCGCCGTCTCGGCCTCAAACATCCCGCCTCCAGCGCCGCCGCTTCGCCGCTCATTTGAGTAGGTGCTGTCCCATCTTGCCCGTTTCGCCCGTGATCCCAATTCGGCGCCAGCCATCACGACCGGTTGAGCGTGCCCGTTCGTTCCTCCCGGCTACTGCCGGAACCTTTCATGACCTGAGCCGATTAATGCTGGAAACGGAGGAGATCCTCATGTCACTGGAAACATTCATGTTCGATGCCCGCGACGGTGTGCCCAACAATCCGCGACTGCCTGTGCTTCTCTATCGTGGCCATGTGAAGGTGGAAGGCGATGCCGCCAGCCATATTGAAACGTTGTTCACGCGCAATGGCTGGACAGGTGCCTGGCGCAACGGTGTCTTTCCTTATCATCACTATCATACCGAGGGGCATGAGGTGCTGGGCGTCGCATCCGGCCGGGCGCGGCTGTTGATCGGTGGTCCCGGCGGGCGCGAGATGGCGGTCGAGGCCGGAGATACGCTCGTGCTTCCCGCCGGCACCGGCCATTGCCGGCTTGATGCGAGTGACGATTTTCTGGTCATCGGCGCCTATCCACCGGGACAGCGCGCCGATATCTGCCGCGACCAGCCGTCACCGCAGGACCTGGAGAGGATCGAACGCCTTCCGCTGCCGCAATCCGATCCGCTCGAAGGGAAGGGCGGTCCCTTGGTCGCGATCTGGCAGCGGGCTGGATGATCAATCCCGATCAGGTGCGCCGAGAGGGAAGAGCGGTCGATAAGGACGTGCCTCGTTCACCGCCCGCGCAAAGGACGGCCGCGCCAGGAGCCGCTTGCGATAGGCGTGGACATGCGCGAATTCCTCGCCGATAGGATGACTCCAGTCGGCGTAAAACAGCGCTGGTGCTGCGGCGCAATCGGCAAGGCTGAAACTGTTGCCTGAAGCCCATTCACGTCCCGCCATCCGGCCGTCGAGCCAGCGATAGGCGGTGTCGAGCATCGCGCGTGCCTCCTCCACGCCATAGGAGTCGCGGGCATCTTCCGGGCGGATGGCGTTGAAGACGATCTTCTGCTGCGGGGTCATGATATAGTTGTCGAAGAAGCGGTCCATGGTCCGCACGTCGATCGCGGCGCGCACATCTTCTGGGACGAGCCGCACCGGCCCGGGGTGATAGAGGCCAAGATATTCGATGATGATGCTCGCCTCCACCACCGTGCGGTCGCCGTCGACCAGCACCGGAAACCGCTTGAGCGGCCACAACGCCTGCCATTCGGCTACCGCTTCTTCGTCTTCGGACCCGAGCATGCGGAACACGAAGGGCGTGCCGTTCTCGTAGAAAGCGATCAGCGCCTTCTGGCAGTAGGAAGAAAAGGGATGGGCATAGAGTTCAAGTGGCATGGGTTTTCCTCAGGACGCAGCGTCTAGTCTGCTTGCAGATCGCAAGTGGTTGCTTTTTAGTCAAACCACTCCTATTTTGCAAGCAGTTTCATGGAGCTTATCTAATGGACAATGCGCACCGTTCCGGCTGCCCGATCAATCTGACTTTGGAAATGCTGGGTGATCGCTGGAGCCTGATCATCATTCGCGACCTCATGTTCGGCAATCGCCGCCATTATCGCGAGCTGCTCAACCAGTCGGAGGAGGGGATCGCCTCCAATATCCTCGCCGACCGCCTGAAGCGGCTGGTCGAGGCGGGCCTGCTTACCAGGAGCGATGACCCGAGCCACAAACAGAAGGCGATCTATAGCCTCACCGAACCGGCGATCCAGCTTGTGCCGCTGCTCGCGCAGATGGGCGCATGGGGACGGCGCCACACGCCTGCCTCCGAGGAATTGTCGATCCGCGCGCAGCTTCTGGAAGAGGGCGGTCTACCGATGTGGCAAGCGTTCATGGACGAGTTGCGCACGCTCCACCTTGGCGCCCCCGCGTCCGGCCCATCGGTCCTCGCCCGGCTTCAGGCCGCATACGAGGAAACGGTGGCGCGAAACAAGGCAAGGTCGGGAAAAGTGGGCGCCGGTTTTCCGTCCGGACTTGCGTAAAAATGCAGACTTAACAATGGAGGGCCTGAATGTCTCCAGGCCCTCCAATTCAAAAACGGACCGTTACGGTCAGACGTAACGGTTGGCGATGTTCTCCAGATATTCCTGACGGCCAGAGCGCGGCTTCGGCTCCAGGCCTTCGGCTTCGACGCGCGTGGCGATCTCTTCCAGCGAGCGTTGGCCCGCAAGCATCGCCTTTGCCTCGGCGCTGTTCCAGCCCGCATAGCGATCCGCCACGAAATCGGTGAGCGCCTTGTCCTCGACCATCGCAGCCGCTGCCTTCAGCCCGCGCGCGCATGTGTCCATGCCGCCGATGTGCGCGATGATCAGATCCTGCGGATCGATCGACTGGCGCCTGAGTTTGGCGTCGAAATTGGTCCCGCCAGTGGTGAAGCCGCCGGCCTTCAAAATTTCGTAATAGGCGAGCGCCACCTCCGCCGTATTGTTGGGGAACTGGTCCGTATCCCAGCCCGACTGATAATCGTTGCGGTTCATGTCGATCGAGCCGAAGATGCCGAGAGCCGCCGCCGTCGCCAGCTCGTGCTCGAAGGAATGTCCCGCCAGGATGGCGTGGCCCTGCTCGAGATTGAGCTTCACCTCATTCTCAAGTCCGAAGCGCTTCAAGAAGCCATAGACGGTCGCTGCGTCATAATCATATTGGTGCTTGGTCGGTTCTTGCGGCTTGGGCTCGATGAGAATCGTCCCCTTGAAGCCGATCTTGTGCTTGTAATCGACGACAAGGCTGAGAAAGCGTCCCATCTGGTCGAGTTCGCGCTTCATGTCGGTGTTGAGCAGGGTCTCGTAGCCCTCTCGCCCGCCCCACAGCACATAATTCTCGCCGCCGAGCTTCTGAGTGACGTCGATGCAGTTCTTCACCGTGGCCGCCGCATAGGCGAAGACGTCGGGGTCAGGATTGGTCGCCGCGCCCGCCATGTAGCGGCGGTTGGAGAACAGGTTTGCCGTCCCCCAGAGTAGCTTTGTCCCCGTCACCTGCATCTTGCCCGCAAAATAATCGGCGATCTCGTGAAGGCGCCGATTGCTCTCAGTGAGGGTCTCGCCCTCAGGGCGCACATCGGCGTCATGGAAGCAGAAATAGGGCGCGCCGAGCAGCGAGAACATCTCGAACGCCACATCGGCCTTGAGCTTCGCCGCCTCCATCGTATCGGCAAACCACGGGCGCTCGAAGGTCTGGCCGCCGAACGGATCGCCACCCGGCCAGACGAAGGAATGCCAATAGGCGACGGCGAAGCGCAGATGATCCTCCAGCCGCTTGCCGAGCACGATCTCGTCGGGATTGTAGAAGCGATAGGCCAGCGGATTCTTGCTCTCCGGCCCCTCATATCTGATCGTCTGGATATCGCCGAAAAAACCGGTGCTCATATTCATATTCCTCCTATGGTGGGTAGATCTCGACGGGCACCCGATGCCCGTAATTTCGTTGCGGCTTTTATGCCGCGCTGGTCTGTGAAAGGCCGCGCGCCTCGTTGCCGGAAAATACATCTGCGTCCAGATGCAGCAGCGATGTCATTGCGCAGCCCTGCAGGAGCAACGGATGCTCCTCGGGATAGCAGCGGATCGTCAGTGCCTGCGCTCCGTCCCAACCGGCCGTGCCGGAGATCGCATTGCGGATTTCCGGCTCGATCAGGTCGAAGACCCTGGCGCCCGGACCGACCAGCGCGATCGGCACGGGGTCGATCAGCGAGAACAAATTGTTGAGGCCGAAGCCGATGGCGCGGCCTGCTGTATGGAATGCCGCGCGCTCTATTCCCGCCGCCTCTCGGGCGCGTTCCGCAAGCTCGGCGAAGACATTGGCGTCGATGTTGAACGGAGGCGGCGCGGTATCGGGCATGCCCATAGCGTTGCGCCATATGGCGTAATCTCCGGCATAGGCCTCTATGCATCCGCGCCGGCCGCAGCGGCAGGCGGCGCCATAGGGAATATGCGCCATATGGCCGAATTCCGCCGCGGATGAATGCGAGCCAGAAAATGGCTGGCCTTTGAGATAAAGCCCCATGCCGATGCCATAGGACAGCATTATGGCGGCAAAATCCCCGCCGTAATGCGCCGGATCCGTCCAGCGCAGCGCCTCGGCAAGCATGGCGCAATCATTGGCGAGTGAAACCGGCACGCCGAAGCCGCGTCGCAGCGCCGGGCCGAAACCGATGTCCCTTTCGCGGATGATCGGCGCCCACCGCATCGTCTCGCCGGCGGCATCGGTGACACCCTGCACGGACATGGAGATACGCATGAGCCTGCCGCCGCTGCCGGCGCTGGATTGCAACTGGCTGCGCAGCATCGTGCTGATTTCGGCCACGAGCCCCACACCCGTCGCCGGCCATGTCGGAAATTCTGCGGTCTGCTTGGCGATTGTGCCGCCGGCATAGTCGACGAGCGCGACGGTCAGGCTGTTGAGCGAAAGATTGACGACGCCGACCTTGGCGATATCCGGGTTGGGCATCAGCGAGACCTGCGGACGACCGCGTCTCGTCGCGCCGCTATCACGGCTTTCCAGCAGCACCCCTTCGGAGACCAGTCCTGCCACGATGGCCGAAACGGTTGAGGCGCTGAGGCCGGTCATGGCGGTGATGTCGGTGCGGGAAAGCGCACCCCTGCGCCTTACGGCGGTAAGAACCAGTTTTCGGTTTTGTCGGCGCACATCGTCCGAGCGTGCGATCGCTCCAGCCAAAACGCTCCTCCTCGTCAGTCTTTTCTATTGCAGTGCAAAATTGGCATTGCTTTGCAACAACTTGGGCTCCCCACTTTCGATGTTGACATGGAAAGGAATTTTAGTCACTATTTTTTTCGAGCCTCGAAATAAAAGGCTTCCTGCCAATGGAGGGGCGGGGGTGATCGTATCCGATCATGTTTATAGTGCTGGATGCACTGGGAGGAATGTCATGAAGAAATATGCAGCAGCTCTTGCGGGCGCAGTCTTTGCCGTGTCTTTCGCTGGTCCCGTTTTCGCCAAGGACAAGGTCATCGGTGTATCCTGGTCGAACTTCCAGGAAGAGCGCTGGAAGACCGACGAAGCGGCGATCAAGGCCGCGCTTGAAGCCAATGGCGACAAATACATCTCTGCCGACGCGCAATCGTCGGCGGCAAAACAGTTGACCGATGTCGAAAGCCTCATTGCGCAGGGCGCCAACGCGCTGATCATTCTCGCGCAGGATTCGAGCGCGATCGATCCCGCCGTGGAAAAGGCGACTGCCGAAGGCATCCCCGTCATCGGCTATGACCGCTTGATCGAGAACAAGGATGCCTTCTACATCACTTTCGACAACAAGGAAGTCGGCCGCATGCAGGCCCGCGCGGTTCAGGCGGTCAAGCCCGAGGGCAATTATGTCTTCATCAAGGGCAATGGCGCCGATCCCAACGCCGATTTCCTGTTCGCCGGGCAGATGGAAGTCCTGAAGGACGCGATCGACTCCGGCAAGATCAAGAATGTCGGCGAGGCCTATACCGACGGCTGGCTGCCGGCGAACGCCCAAAAGAACATGGAACAGATCCTGACCGCCAACAATAACAAGGTGGACGCGGTCGTGGCTTCCAATGACGGCACAGCCGGCGGCGCCATCGCCGCGCTCTCCGCGCAGGGCCTTGCCGGTTCCGTGCCGGTGTCAGGTCAGGATGCTGATTTTGCGGCGCTTAACCGCATCGCGCTCGGCACGCAGACCGTCTCGGTCTGGAAAGATAGCCGTGAACTCGGCAATAGAGCCGCGAACATCGCCTCGCAGTTGGCCGATGGCAAGAAGATGGATGAAATCGCCGACGTGGAGAAGTTCAGCGGCGGTCCCAAGGGGATCGAGATGAATTCCATCTTCCTGAAGCCTGTCCCGATCACCAAGGACAATCTCGACGTTGTCATTGATGCCGGCTGGGTGAAGAAGGATGTCGTCTGCCAGGGCGTCACTCCCGATTCGGTGCCTGCCTGCAAGTAAGGCACGGCTGAGTCTGCAAACGCCGCGGTTTTTGACAACCGCGGCGTTTTCCGAATTGTCCTGCAAGCCCGTGGGAGGGGCAGCATGAACGAGAATGCGAGCACTGGGTCCAACTCGACCGACGGGGCTCGGGCGGCCGAACTCGGCTTTTTCGCGCGGTTCATCAAGGCGACCGAGCTCGACACTCGTCTCCTCGGTATGGTCCTCGCACTCCTGCTCATCTGGGTCACCTTCGATGTGCTGTCGGGTGGGCTGTTCCTGACGCCGCGCAATCTCTGGAACCTTTCGGTCCAGACGGCGTCCATCGCGGTCATGGCGACTGGCATGGTTCTGGTCATCGTCACCCGCAATATCGATCTCTCTGTCGGATCGATTCTCGGCTTTGTCGGCATGATCATGGGGGTGGCGCAGACGGAGTGGCTGCCGCCGTTCCTCGGCTTCGAAAATCCGGCGACATGGATCATCACGCTCGCGCTCGGCATCGCCGTCGGCGCAGCCATTGGCGGCCTGCAGGGCTTCATCATCGCCTTTCTCGGCGTGCCCTCCTTCATCGTGACGCTCGGCGGGCTTCTCGTCTGGCGCGGCGCCGCCTGGTGGGTCACGTCGGGGCGCACCGTCGCGCCGATGGATTCCACCTTTCGCCTGATGGGCGGCGGCCCCGCCGGATCGATCGGAGCGAATTGGAGCTGGGTTGTCGGCGTGATCGCCTGCCTCGGCATCGTCGGCCTCATCATCAATGCGCGGCGGCAGCGTAAGCGCTTCAATTTCCCGCGGCGCCCGGTATGGGCCGAAATATTGCTGGGCGTGGTGGGCAGCGCGCTTGCCCTGGGCGCGGTGGCGGTTGCCAATTCCTATCCATGGCCCATCGGCATCGTCAGGAGATATGCCGAGGAGCACAATATCACCATGCCGGAAGGCGGGCTCTTCATCCCGCACGGCATTGCCATCCCCGTGCTCATCGCGATCGTTGTCGGCATCGTCATGACATTCGTCGCCACCCGCACCCGGTTCGGACGCTATGTCTTCGCGCTCGGCGGCAACCCGGAAGCGGCGGAGCTGGCCGGCATCAACACCAAATGGGTGATCATGAAGATCTTCATCCTGATGGGGATCCTCTGCGCCATTTCAGCCGCCATTTCAACCGCCCGCCTGAATGCCGCCACCAATGCGCAAGGCACCCTCGATGAACTGCTTACCATCGCCGCGGCGGTCATCGGCGGCACGTCGCTTGCCGGTGGCGTCGGCACGATCGCCGGCGCAATGCTCGGCGCGGTGATGATGCAATCCCTGTCGTCTGGCATGGTGCTTCTCGGCCTCGATACGCCACTGCAGAATATCGTCGTCGGTGTCGTGCTGGTCATCGCCGTCTGGCTTGACACGATCTATCGCCGGCGCGTGTCATGACCCCCGGCCATAGAGATAGAGAAGGGGAGGAGACCATGAGCAACATACCTCTCGTGGAGATGGAAAATATCTCGATTGCCTTCGGCGGCATCCGCGCCGTCGATGATGCCTCGGCTGATCTTCATGCGGGCGAGGTGGTTGCGCTCCTTGGTCATAATGGAGCGGGCAAGTCGACGTTGATCAAGATCCTCTCGGGCGCCTACAAGCGCGATGGTGGAACGATCAAGGTGAACGGCGAGGAAGCCGTCATCAACAATCCGCGCGATGCCAAGGCCTATGGGATCGAAACGATCTACCAGACGCTGGCGCTCGCCGACAATGTCGATACCGCAGCAAATCTCTATCTGGGACGCGAGATCATGACCCCCTGGGGCACGCTCGACGATGTGGCGATGGAAGCAAAGGCTCGCGAGGTTATGGGCCGCCTCAATCCGCGTTTCCAGCGCTTCAAGGATCCGGTGAAGGCGCTTTCGGGTGGCCAGCGCCAGTCGGTGGCCATCGCCCGCGCCATCCTGTTCAACGCCCGTATCCTGATCATGGACGAGCCGACGGCAGCGCTCGGGCCGCAGGAAACGGCCCAGGTCGGCGAATTGATCCATCAGCTGAAAAGCGAAGGCATCGGCATCTTCCTGATCAGCCATGACATTCACGACGTGCTCCATCTCGCCGACCGTGTGATCGTCATGAAGAATGGGCGTGTCGTCGGCACGGCACGCGTAGGGGATGTGACGGAGGACGAGATCCTTGGGATGATCATCCTGGGAAAATGCCCGCCAGGCGCCATTCCGGGGCCTGGTGCGATTTCGGGCGTCGTATTGGGCTGAATATCCAATCACACGCGCGCCAGCAAGTTTGCAGATCATAAGGAGGACATCATGAAAACCATCAAGGGGCCTGCTATTTTCCTGGCGCAGTTCGCGGGAGATACCGCACCTTTCAATTCATTCGATTCCATCTGCAAATGGGCGGCTTCGCTCGGCTACAAGGGCGTTCAGATTCCGACATGGGACGCGCGTCTCTTCGATCTGGAAAAGGCGTCTGATTCCAGGGACTATTGCGACGAGATAAAGGACGTGGCGGCCAGCCACGGTCTTGAGATCACGGAGCTCTCCACGCATCTGCAGGGCCAGTTGGTCGCCGTCCATCCGGCCTATGATATCGCATTCGATGGTTTCGCCGCGCCAGAGGTGCGGGGCGATCCCAAGGCCCGGACCCAATGGGCGGTCGATCAGGTCAAGCGCGCGCTCCGGGCATCGAAGCATCTCGGGCTCACCGCCCATGCCACTTTCTCCGGCGCGCTGGCATGGCCCTACGTCTATCCCTGGCCGCAGCGTCCCGCAGGCCTCGTCGAAACGGCCTTCGATGAACTGGCGAGACGCTGGCACCCCATTCTCGATTATGCCGAGGAGAACGGCGTCGATATTTGCTACGAAATCCATCCCGGCGAGGACCTGCACGACGGCATTTCCTATGAGATGTTCCTCGACCGCGTGAACAACCATGCCCGGGCGAACCTGCTCTACGACCCCTCGCATTTCGTGCTGCAGCAGCTCGATTATCTCGACTATATCGACATCTACCACGAGCGGATCAAAGCCTTCCATGTCAAGGATGCCGAGTTCAACCCGACCGGCCGCCAGGGCGTTTACGGCGGTTATCAGAGCTGGGCGAACCGGGCCGGGCGGTTCCGTTCACTGGGCGACGGACAAGTCGATTTCGGAGCGGTCTTCTCCAAGCTCACCGCCTATGACTATGCAAGTTGGGCGGTGCTCGAATGGGAGTGCGCGTTGAAGCATCCGGAAGACGGTGCGCGCGAAGGGGCGGAATTCATCAACGCCCATATCATCCGTGTAACCGAGCGTGCATTCGACGATTTCGCCGACGCCGGCACCGATGACGCCGCCAACCGCAAGATGCTCGGCCTGCTGTAAGACTGCCTGCCGATAGAGACTTGGAGGAATTTGCACCATGACGATAGAAGCAAGCAGGCAGGAACGGAATGCCGGGCGGATCCGCCTCGGCATGGTCGGTGGCGGTCAGGGCGCGTTCATCGGCGCCGTGCACCGCATCGCTTCGCGCATCGACGATCAGTATGAGCTCGTCGCGGGCGCGCTCTCGTCGGATCCGGCGCGGGCTCGCGCATCCGCACTGGAACTCGGTATCGCGCCCGACCGTGCCTATGGCTCGTTCGAGGAGATGGCGAAGGCCGAGGCCGCACGGCCCGACGGCATCGAGGCGGTCGCCATCGTGACGCCCAACCACATGCATGCTCCGGCCGCAAAGGCCTTCCTTGAGGCAGGCATCCACGTCATCTGCGATAAGCCACTGACGCTCGACGTCAGGGAGGCGCGGGAACTCGTCGATCTCGTCGACAGGACGGGAAAGGTCTTCGCCGTCACCCACAATTACACCGGCTACCCCATGGTGCGGCAGGCCCGCGCCATGGTCGAGAAGGGCGAACTCGGCGATATCCGTCTGGTCCAGGCTGAATATCCGCAGGACTGGCTCACCGAGCGGGCGGAAGCTTCGGGGAGCAAGCAGGCTGAATGGCGCACTGACCCCAAGCGCTCTGGCGCGGGCGGTTGTATCGGCGATATCGGCACCCATGCCTATAATCTCGCCTGCTTCGTCAGCGGGCTGGAACTCGATGAGCTGCTGGCCCAACTCACCACCTTTGTCGAAGGCAGGCAACTCGATGACGACGTGCAGATCCTCCTGCGCTGGAAGGGCGGCGCAAAGGGAATGCTCTGGGCGAGCCAGGTCGCCGTGGGCCATGAGAACGGCCTGAAGCTGCGCGTCTATGGCACCAAGGGCGGCCTCGAATGGACGCAGGCCGACCCGAACTATCTCTGGTTCACCCGTTTCGGTGAGCCCAAGCAACTCCTCACACGCGGGGGTGCGGGTGCCTGGCCCGAGGCAGCGCGGGTCACCCGCGTCCCGGCCGGGCACCCGGAAGGTTATCTCGAAGGCTTTGCCAATATCTATGCGGAAGCCGCGCGCGCCATCATCGCCGCCCGCGACGGCGGCAAGCCGGATGACGCCGTCACCTTCCCGACGGTCAGGGACGGGCTCGCCGGTATGCAGTTCATCGAAGCGGCCGTCGCCTCGTCCAAGGCCGGCAATGTCTGGACGAAGGTCGGATGAGCGAGATTCTCACCCCTTCCCCGACGGATCCGCCGCCAGCAGAGACCTTGCTGGAAGCGACAAGTATTTCGAAATCCTTCGGGCCGGTCGAGGTGCTGCGTGATATCGGCCTGCGGCTGGTACCGGGGGAGGTCCACGCCATCATAGGCGAGAACGGTGCCGGCAAATCGACCTTGATGAAGATCCTTTCGGGCCATCTCGCGCCTTCGAAAGGCACGCTGAAAGTCAATGGAGAAAAGACCGCCTTCACCGGTCCGGTCGATGCCGAGGAGCGTGGCATCGTCCTCGTCCATCAGGAAATCCTGCTGGCGCCTGATCTGACGGTGGCGCAGAACATCTATCTCGGGCGCGAGCTTCGCAGGGGCATTGTCCTTGACGAGCGGACCATGGCGGAAGGCGCGCACCGCGCCGTTCTCGATCTCGGCGCCGATATTGACCCCAAGACGGTGGTCAATCGTCTTTCCATCGCCCAGCGTCAGCTTGTCCAGATCGCCCGCGCCTTGCTGGTTCCGCACCGGATAGTCATTTTCGACGAGCCGACGGCCTCGCTGACCCCTGTCGAGACCAAGGCGCTGCTCAAGGTGATCGGCGCAATAAAAGCCAAGAACGCCGCGATCCTCTATATCTCCCATCGGCTGCCCGAGGTGAAAACCATCGCCGATCGCGTCACGGTTCTGCGCGACGGGAAATTGGTCGGCACCTATGACGCCGCCAATCTCGAGCCGGTGGATATGGCTCGGCTGATGGTCGGCCGCGATGTCTCGAAACTCTATCCCGAGCGCGCCGAGGCAAAGACCGGAGAAACCGTCCTCGAAGTCGAGAACATGACGGTGCCGGGCTTTACCAGAAATGCCAGCTTTTCGTTGAAACGCGGCGAAATTCTCGGCTTCGCCGGGCTTGTCGGCGCGGGACGGACGGAACTCCTCGAAGGCATTATCGGCCTCAGGCCGGCGAATGGCAGTGTCCGCCTGAACGGAAACGCGGTCCAATTCAAGAATTCCAAGCAGAGCATGGAGGCGGGCATTGTCTATCTCAGCGAGGATCGCAAGGGAAAGGGCCTGCTGCTTGGGCAGAGCCTGAAGATCAATCTCACCCTGGCCGGCCTCGACAAATTCGTGCGCGGCATGCTGATCGACCGCAGACGCGAGGACCAGGCGCTCGACCAGGCCATCCGGGATTTCGATATCCGCACGCGCAACCGCGACCTTCTCGCCGGTCAGCTCTCGGGCGGCAACCAGCAAAAGCTGCTGCTCGCCAAGATGATGCTGCTCGGTCCAAAGGTCGTCGTCATCGACGAGCCGACGCGCGGTATCGATATAGGCACCAAGGAACAGATCTATAAATTTATCACCGGACTTGCTGCCGAGGGAAAATCCGTCATCGTCATCTCGTCTGAAATGCCGGAGTTGATCGGCATCTGCGACCGCATCATCGTGATGCGCAACGGCGAAATTGCTGGTGAGGTTGCGGGTGAACATATGACCGAAGCTGAGATCGTCGTGCTGGCAACCGGTGCGACCATGAAGGAGGCCGCCCTGGTGGCGGAAGGTGCATGAGCAATACGACGGCAGCACAACCTGCGAAGCGATCCCTGGGCGATATCGATCTGCGGGCCGTTGCGCCTTTCGTGGCGTTGGCGGTGTTGTTCGTGTTCGGCGCCATGGTCAATCCGAATTTTCTCGGCCTCGACAATCTCACCAATGTTGTCACCCGTAGCGCTTTCATAGCGATCATAGCGATCGGCGCCACCTTCGTCATTTCGGCCGGCGGTCTCGATCTTTCCGTGGGCTCCATGGCGGCTTTCGTCGCCGGCACGATGATCCTCTTCCTCAACACCGGCGCTGTTGCCGGCGATAGCGGCATGATCGCGGCGGCCATGTGCTTGGCTCTTGCGACCGGCGCCCTGTGCGGCCTCGCCAATGGGTTGATTACCACATTGGGCCGCATTGAGCCCTTCATCGTGACGCTCGGTACGATGGGTATCTTCCGCGCGCTGACCATCTATCTGGCGGAAGGCGGCTCCATCGCGATGAAATCGCAGGAGCTGCGCGCAGCTTACCGGCCGATCTATTTCGGCAATGTGCTGGGTGTGCCGATACCCGTCATCGTCATCCTTGTCGTGGCGATCCTCGGCGCTTTCATTCTCTACCGGACGCGCTTCGGCCGCCATGTCATGGCAGTGGGTTCCAACGAGGAAGTGGCGCGTTATTCCGGCATTTCGGTCAACCGGGTCCGCACGCTGACCTATGTCATCCAGGGCATCTGCGTCGCGATCGCCGTCTTGGTCTATGTGCCGCGGCTCGGCGCCGCGACACCCACGACCGGGCTGTTATGGGAGCTTCAGGCGATCACCGCGGTGGTCATTGGCGGCACTGCTTTGCGCGGCGGCGTCGGACGAATCTGGGGGACCATCTGCGGCGCATTGATATTGGAGCTGGTCGGCAACATCATGGTATTGTCCGATATGGTCAGCGAATATCTTATCGGGGCCGTTCAGGGGGCGATCATCATCATTGCCATGCTGATACAGCGCTCGCTCGGACGGCGGTGAAGAGGTTTTCGGATACGGGCGCGGGTATTGTCCCCTACGGACACACGGGCACCGTCGTGGAGGAGAGGCGGCGAAAGGGCCGGCCGCCATTCGTCAGAGAGGCCTTTTTAGGGAGAGAGAACATGAAAAACATTTTGATGGGTTTAGCAGCCCTGGCGCTTGCGTCGGCTGCGACCGGTGTGCAGGCACAGGACAGGCAAGTCAATATGGCCGTTTCCATTCCAGCCGCCGACCATGGCTGGACCGGCGGCGTCGTCTATCACGCGGAACGCGCCAAGAAAACGTTGGAAGCCCGCTATCCCGGGCTGAAGATCACGGTGAAGACGTCGCCCGACGGCGCTTCCCAGGCCAATGCGCTGGAGGATCTGACCGCTCAAGGCATCGATGCGCTGGTCACTCTTCCGCACAATTCCGATGAGCTGACCGATCCGATCCGGCAGGTCAAGGAAAAGGGCATCTTCGTCACCGTGGTCGATCGTGCGTTGTCGGACCAGACAATCCAGGATCTCTATGTTGCGGGCAACAATCCCGAACTCGGCCGCGTCGCCGGCGAATACATCAAGAAGGAGCTTGGCGGCAAGGGCGATGTGGTCGTCATCCGCGGCCTGCCCATCGTCATCGACGAGGAACGCCAGAAGGGCTTCGACGAGGGGATCAAGGGCAGCGATATCAAGGTGCTCGACCGCCAGTTCGGCAACTGGTCGCGCGACGATGCCTTCAAGGTGATGCAGGACTATCTCGCGAAGTACAAGAAGATCGATGCCGTCTGGTGCCAGGATGATGACATGGCCGTCGGTGTGCTCGAGGCCATCCAGCAGGCCGACCGCAAGGACATCAAATTCGTCGTCGGCGGCGCCGGCATGAAGGAAATGATCAAGCGCGTCGCCGATGGCGACACCATGATCCCGGTCGATGTCCTCTACCCGCCGGCGATGATCGCGACGGCGATGGAACTGACGGCAAGCAATTTCTACGACCAGATTCCGATTCGCGGCAGCTATATCCTCGATGCCACGCTGGTGACGAAGGAGAACGCCAAGGAGTTCTATTTCCCGGATTCGCCCTTCTGATCTGTAGCCCCTCACTGCCGAAACGCGGGGCTTCCGTTGGGAAGTTCCGCGTTTTCCATTCGCTCCCATGCCCAATAGGCCCTTTTGCGGGCGCCTCGCTGGCAAAATAGCGCCAATTGGCGTATATTCGCGCTATGTGCAGATTTCGGTCCGATGGCTCCGCTTTTCGCACGGACGCCACCGGTGTGTTGTTCCACTCAGTTGGGAAAAACAGCCATGGCCAATTTTCATGTCATTGCCGGTGCGAGTAGATCCCCTGTCTATCCCGAGGTGCGCCGGATCGGCGTCTCGGATGTCGTTACCGCTCTTCGTCAGGGATTCAACGATTTCTGGGAAAAGCCGTCGCATTATGTTTTCCTCTGCCTGATCTATCCGATCGCCGGCCTCGTCATCGCGCGATGGACATCGGGCGCCCATATGCTGCCGCTGCTCTATCCCTTGATGTCAGGCTTTGCGCTTCTTGGACCGCTCGCGGCAATTGGCCTCTATGAGATCAGCCGCAGGCGGGAACAGGGCCTCGATACCTCTTGGCGGCATGCCTTCGACGTGGTGCGATCGCCGGCGATTCCCTCGATCATTGCCGCTGGCGCCCTGCTTTTCGCTATTTTCATCGCCTGGCTTCTCACGGCGCAGGCACTCTACGAAAATCTGTTCGGCACGATGAGGGCTGATACGATCAGCGGTTTCCTCCAGCAGGTTTTCACGACAGAACAAGGTCTGCGGCTGATCATCTGGGGCCATCTCCTCGGCCTGGCCTTCGCAGTCATGGTGCTATGCACGAGCGTCGTGACATTCCCGCTGCTGATCGAGCATGATGTCGGTGCATTCGCGGCGATCATGACGTCGGTCAAGGCCGTATTGCTCAATCCCATACCCATGGCGCTATGGGGAATGATCGTGATGACCCTTCTGGCGCTTGGCTTCATAACATTGTTTGCCGGCCTTGCGATCGTGATACCGGTGCTCGGCCATGCGACCTGGCATCTTTATCGCCGGGTGGTGGAGCCGGAAGTCTCGATGCGGGTAAATGCAGCTCGATAGTCCTGTTGCAACCTTGCGCAGGAGCTGAACGAACCCGTTTGACACCGGCCGATCGGCGGGCTGCGCCGCCGCGACTTATTCCTGCAATTGTTTTTGAAGATCACTATTCCACGCCCGCATCTCTTTGCTGGGTGAGATACTTATTCCGTCTGCCCGAAGACTTCAGATAGAGGGTCAGGATGCCGATCCCGAGAAACGCGCAAGCCGCCAAACCGATTCCGATCAAAAGCAGAAATGCATCAAGTTGAGTCACGATCGATACTCCTTAGGCTGATGATCCGAATCCGCGAGACGGTTCTTTTCGCAGTTTAACGATTTCGGCTTGGGATCGTTCCTGATGCGCCCGATGCGCGAAAGTCCGGGTCGATCATTTGCAAATTGGAAAGCAGTCGATATTACGCTGGGGTTGTGGGCCAGTCGAAGACTATCCACTGAATGAAATGCCGAACTGATGCATTAATACCTCCTAGATGCGCCTTGCCACGGAGTTTCAGGAACATGCCAATCGCAGATTTGTTGGAATGCCGTGAATTGAAAGGAGCGTCGCATGGAGCGAAACGAGAAAAACATGAGTGATAAAGGCGAAACGCCGCTAGAACGTCTGGATGAGGAACTACGCCATTTCGGCGAATTTATCGCCAGTATTCCGGTTCCCGCCGAAACCCGACAATTGTGGGATCAGCTACAGCTTCAATTGCTGCGCCAGCTAGGAGAGGAAAAGGCTAAGGGCAAAGAGTGATCTACTTCCCTAGAATTTTCCCTGTTGCGGGGTCTCGAGCATGGAATGGCGATCCTGTTCCCCGAGTTTTTCCAGAAGTTGAGCCTTGCCGCGGTTCAATCTGCTTTTGATGGTGCCAATCGCACAGCCGCATATTTCCGCAGCTTCCTCGTAGCTGCTCCCCATGACGGACACCAGAATGATGACTTCACGCATTTCCGGATGTATTTCGTGCAGCGCGTCCTGCAGTTCGCGGGCTCTCGATACCCATTCCTGATTGGCGCTCGTGCTGCAATTTTCGGATACGCATCGTTCGGAGCCGGTCACTTCCCTCAGCTTTAGTCGCACGGCAGTATTGTATGTATTGCGCATGATCGTAAACAGCCACGACTTCATGCTTGTTCCCGGCGTGAATTGATGAAGGCTCCCCAGCCCTTTTCTCAATGTCTCCTGAACAAGATCATCGGCATCGTCAGGATTTTTGAAAAATGTGCGCGAAAAAGCTCTTAACGCAGGCAGGATCGACGCCATCTGATCTTTTAAATCGTTGGAAACGCGATCTGTTTGGCGTTCGCTGACAGCATGCATTGGACGCTCCCATGAAGATCGAGAGATGTGATTTGATGATGGAGAACGTCGCGGAGGATTGTAGGTTCCGCCTGGACGGTGTTTTTTGCCCCGGCCCGGAATTGAGCCCAATGACGCTAGTTTGACGGGCTTTGAATCTTCTGTTCGTCCCCATCCTTGGGCGTACGGGGCACCGGTCCGCCAGTCCCTGTATCTGGTGACCTGTTGGTCTTGACTGCGGGATTGGGGTCCACGGTTTCGCTCGTATTGTTCTGCTGCTCATTGTTGCAGGCGGCTAAAGCGGCCAGGGACGCGCTGAGAAGGGCGGCAACGATTGGTTTCATGTCTATCTCCCGGCGAGGATGCGATGGTTAGCTATATCGATCGTAACGCCGTCTGCTGCAAAGCGTTCCTCGCCATCAATCGAGGCTGTTGCCGCCATTTGCAGCAAGGGAACAAACTCACCTCAATTCACTTGTGATCCCAGGTGTCACTTGTGATCCGAGGTGAGCAACGGCGATTGCCGGTGCTCGACAGCCAACGGAGTTGCCATGAAGAAGAACGTCGTTCTTTCATATAAGGGCGAACAAGCGGTCCATAAAATCGCCACGCTGATCAATCTCGGCCGCAAGCTCGCGGAGATTAAGGGTTGCCCATTTCTGGATGCGCCGGCCGAGTTCGGCACGATCGCCGGTTGTTACTACGTTCCCCTCGAAACGATAATACTGGATACGCATGAAAAACCGCTGAAGGCTTTCGATCATCATGATCTGTTCGGTGGCGCCGTGCCGCATGAATTCATGGCGACGAAGATCATCACGCATCCGCTGGTGGCGGAGGCCGCCCAGGCGCCGGAAAATTGGAGGTACGATTTTTCCGCGCGGCTGAAGGAAACCGTGCTGGACGGTTTCTCGGTTTTTACGGCGAAAGACCTGATACAGGCCGCCGAGATATTGCTGACCAAAGGCCGCATCCGGATCAAAGCGGCACAAGCCGACGGCGGCCATGGCCAGACTGTGATCGCCGACCGGCAGGCGCTCCATGGCTTCGTCGATCTTCTGGAGCCGGCAAGCCTGACCGGCGGCTATGTCGTCGAGGAGAACATGGAGCACGCCACGACCTATAGTGTCGGGCAGGTCTTGGTAGACCATATTCAGATTTCCTATTTCGGCACTCAAAGGCTCACCACCGACAACCGGGAAGAGCCAGCATATGGCGGGACGCGGTTATGGGCGGTCCAGGGTGGCTGGTCGGATCTGATCGGCTGGCTCAAGGACCCGGCGGCGGCTCGCATAGTCTTGTCGGGAAAGCTCTACGATGACCTTGCGCATGATGAGCTTGGCCTCGTCGCCTCGCGGAAAAACTATGACGTGCTGGTCGGAGCGGACGGCGTGGGAAAGCGGAAGATAGGCGTACTGGAACAATCATGGCGACTGGGCGGAGCGACAAGCGCCGAACTTCTTGCCGTCGAAGCGTTCAGGCGCGATCCGTCTCTCGCGGCGGTGCAGGTCTCGTCATTCGAGGAATTCGGCCGCACAGAACCCGCCGCGAAAGCTGATCTGATTTGTTTTGCAGGGGAGGATCCGCAGGAAGGACCAATGATCAAATATTCGAGATTGGAGGCAAGGTATCATGTTTAACAAACAGGTCTCGATAGGAGTGGACCGTGAGGAAATTCTTGGAACCTTTGCGCTGCCGAAGACAGGAACGCCCGGCATTCTGTTTCTGCACGGTTGGGCCGGCAGCCAGAAGCGGGACATGGAGCGCGCGCAGCATATGGCTGCCCTCGGCTGTATATGCTTCACCTTCGACATGCGCGGCCATGCCGGGACGCTTTCGCGGGTCGAAACGGTGACGAGAGGCGACAACCTCAGCGACGTGCTTGCCGCTTATGACGTATTGGCGTCGCATCCCTCGGTGGATCCGGCGGCGATCGCGGTGGTGGGCAGCAGCTATGGCGGCTATCTCGCCTCCATCCTGACCTCGCTGAGGCCGGTCCGCTGGCTCGCTTTGCGGGCCCCCGCCCTCTACAGGGATCAGAACTGGGATGTGCCGAAGGCCTCCCTGGATCGGGCGGATCTCGTACGTTACCGATCATCCCTGATCCCGACCGACGAGAACAGGGCGTTACGCAACTGCCGGTCATTCCAGGGTGATGTCCTGATCATCTCATCCGAAAAAGACGAGATCATACCTTCCACCGTCATTGCCAGTTACCGGGCGGCTTTTCTCTATGCGCATTCCATCACCTCAAGGGTGATAGGCGGCGCCGATCATGCCCTGACCAGCGCCGAATGCCAGCGGGCCTATGATTGCCTGCTTTTGCGCTGGCTGCGCGAGATGGTGCTGGGCGCCCGTTGAGCGGCTCGGCCCGCGAGACCGGGGGAATGTTCAAAGGATGTTTTTCTTCTTCTTTCCGGAACTGCTTTGGCCGGGAAACAGTTATTCAATACCTGAATTTTTGAAAGTATGGATCGTGGAGCGCCTGGTAATCATTTCCAATCGTGTTGCTGAAATAGGTGAAAAGACTCAGATCGGGGGGCTGGCGGTTGGTATCGCCGATGCCCTGAGCAGGGGCGAAGGTCTCTGGGTGGGGTGGAACGGCGCTGTTAGCGGTCCCGGAGAGGATCCGGCCACGAGCCGCAAGCAACACGAGGCTATCACGACCCTCACATTTTCCCTCACTGAGGAAGAGCATGAAAACTACTATCTCGGTTTTTCGAACCGGGTGCTCTGGCCCTCTTTCCATTACCGCCTCGACCTCATCGAGTTCAGCGAGGCTTTTGCGAAAGCCTATTCCTCCGTCAACAAACGATTTGCCCGGACGGCCTTTCCGGAACTGAAGAGCGATGATCTCGTCTGGGTGCACGATTATCATCTCATCCCGGTCGCCCAGGAACTGAGAAAATTGGGAAGCAGGCACCGGATAGGTTTTTTTCTGCATATCCCCTTTCCGTCGGCGGAAATCTTCTCTGCGGTGCCGCGGCATGAATGGCTGCGGGAATGCCTCTTCCAGTTTGATCTGATCGGCTTTCAAACCAACCGGGATCTGGAAAATTTCCGGCTCTATCTCGCAGAACATGCGGACGTCGAGTTCATTTCGGACAATCTGATCAAAGCCGCTGGCCGGATTATCCGGCTGGGAGCTTTTCCCATCGGCATCGATGTCGAGCAATTCGCCGCGATGGCGAATAAGGTCGATGATGCCGTCGAACTGGAGCGGATGCGACGTGATATCCTTGGGCGTATCCAGATGATTTCTGCGGACAGGCTCGATTATTCAAAGGGGCTCCCCGAGCGCACGAGGGCTTTCCTGGAATTTCTCAATGCCTATCCCGAATACCGCGGCTTTGCCGAATACCTCCAGATCGCTTCCCCCACCCGGGAGGATGTCCTGGCCTATACAGAGATAAGAACCGAGCTTGAACAATTGTCGGGAGCGGTCAACGGGAAATTTGCCGAGTTCAACTGGTCTCCCGTCCAATACATCAATCGCAGCATTCCCCGCGACAAGCTTGCCTGTCTGTTCCATGCAAGCCGCATCGGGTTGATAACCCCGCTTCGCGACGGCATGAACCTGGTGGCGAAGGAATATATCGCAGCTCAGCCGGCCGACGATCCCGGCGTTCTCATCCTGTCGAAATTTGCCGGTGCCGCCGAGCAGCTCGAGGAAGCCTTGATCGTCAATCCCTATGACGCGGGCGAGGTTGCCGGGGCGATAAGGCGGGCTGTGACCATGCCGCTGGAGGAACGTCAGAACCGCCAGCGCAAGCTGCTCGACCGCATAAAGACCACCGACGCGCATTGGTGGCAGACCACCTTCCTGGAAGCGCTCGGCCATGCTCCCTATGTCTCGACACAAAGCACCCAAAGTACCAAGGCTGCGAAGATAGTGCGCATACGATGACGGGCTGGAAACCTCAGCCCGCCGCCTATTTTCGGAGCGTATTATTCCTTCGGTTTGCCCGGTATCCCTGTTGAGGTAACGGAGACCGGATCACTGCCGGGGAAGGTGTCTTCCAGGCCTTCCTGAAGCTGTTCTTCAAGTTCGCCAGGATCTGCCGTTCTCTCATCGGAGCGATGATCGGCGCCCTTCTTATCGAGATCTCCCGCCGTGTCGGCGTTCACCAACTCCGCCAGGAGCAACGTCGCTTTTGAAATCAGGCTTTCGCGGTTGGCGTTCTCGATATCTTCCCCTGCGGCAAACTTCACCGTCACCCGCTCGCCTTTCCCGCCCAGGAATTCGACGGAGGGTGATTGACCGGAAGTGGTGGCAGGAATAATTCGCGTCTCACGCAATTGCATTGCTTTTCCCTTCTCTCAGGAATGGTCCCCAAGGTGGGGAACCATGGAAACCGTTGGGAGAACATTTGGTTCCTCCACCAGACCGGAGTGTAACGCCGGCAGGGGAATTGGCCAAGCGCAAGCCGAACATGCGTAAAGCCCATGAATGGGAAGGGCCCCTTGATGAAAGAGACTGTTTCAGCCTAATTCCTTGATTGACCTGGCTTCAGCCTCCAATATCTCGGCAACATCCTTAAGCGGCATATGCGTTGCCATGAGATTGATCGCGCATTCGAGAAACCCGATAGATGAGCGGCGCAGATAGATTTCCGTCTGCTGTCGCGACATATCGTTCAACTCCTCGAGCTTTTTCCTGTTCCATTTATCTGCTTCCATATCGGCTCCTCAAGGGCGGTCTCGCCGGTGGGCTTCATGACCGGCGCCGGTCCTGCTTTCTGCTTTTGCTTCGATCGCTGTATAACCTCCGGTTTCTGGCAAAGTTCCGGCTCTCCTCGCCAAAGTACGACAGAATATCACCGTCAAAATATTGGAACGTTCGCGGGCCTGTTTCGTTAGCAATGGCACACGGAAATAACGCTTCGGTTCTGAAAACCCGAGCAAAGGAGATTTGCCATGCTTAAGAAACTTTTGGGAAGTGCCGCGGCACTTGCGATGCTGTCGAGCGTATCGTTCGCTCAAGGCACCGATCAAACGACCCCCCAGGCTCAGCCGGAACCCCCCGCGCAAACCCGGGATCTCTTTCAGTATCCGCCTGAACTAGCGCCAAAGGTAGATCCAAACCAGAACTTCACTGCCGTTGATGGCCAGGTGATTGCATCAGGGGTGATCGGAACCGGCGTTTATACCGGCCCGGATCAAAACGCCCAAAAGATCGGTGATGTAAAAGACATCATTATCGGTCCAAATGGGGTGGCGCAGGCCGCCGTCATCGGCGTCGGCGGCTTCCTGGGTATCGGCGAGAAGAACGTTGCGGTAGGTTTTGATCGGCTCGATCTGGCAACGAAGGACGACGGCGAGCGCTGGTTCGTCTCCGATGTGACCAAGGAACAGCTGGATCAGGCGCCAGCCTTCGAGACGTCGGAGCAATTCACCGGCGGCATCGCCGATCCGGGCAAGGCGACCGAGAAGCAGGGCGAGATGCCGGCTAATAACACCATGGGCACGGATAATAACACCATGGGCAACAGCCCGGAGACCAGCCCCGCAACACCGGCGCCCGCTACACCCGCTCCGGCTCAATAATACCGCCAAGAGACGGGATATGATGAACGATGAAGCGGCCACGCCAGGCGTGGCCGCTTCATTGCATCCAGCGCGTGGGTTTCTGGAACATCCCCGGCAAAACGGGTTTTCCCAACATCATTCCTGGTTTCGAAAGGAACTTGTGTTGCTTGATAAGGACCCGACACGCGCAGCGTTTGAGGTGCATGGCGGCACGGCGCAGGAAAAACTTGAAGAACTGTCCCGCCAGTCGGCAGGCTGCACGCGTTGCGACCTCTACCGGGATGCGACTCAGACTGTATTCGGAGAAGGATCGCCTGACGCCTCGATCTTCTTCATCGGAGAGCAGCCGGGAGACAAGGAGGACCTGGCCGGCAGTCCCTTTGTCGGTCCGGCAGGCGCCATCTTCAATAAATGCCTGGAAGAGGCCGGGATCGACAGAACTGAGTGCTATGTCACCAATGCGGTCAAGCATTTCAAGTTTCAACTGAGGGGTAAGCGGCGCATTCACCAGCGGCCGAATGCCGGCGAGGTGCAGGCATGCCGGTGGTGGCTCGAGGGCGAATTGGAACTCGTCCGTCCTCGGTTAATCGTCGCTCTGGGCGCGACTGCCGCCAACGCCCTGGAACCCCGAAAATATAAGATCATGCGGGACAGGGGCCGTATCATGCCGTTTACGCGAGTATATGCCCTGCTCCTCACCGTTCATCCCTCCTATCTCCTGCGCGTTCGGAACAAGGCAGACATGGCCGCACAGCGTGAGCAATTCGTGGGCGATCTCAGGACGGCGGCGGAATTCGTGCATGAGACATCTCGGACGCCCAGACACGCGATCGGAACAAATAGATAAATTTCACGTTATTTCATGCTGCCGAAGCCATTTATCCCAGCCAAAACAGGATAGCCATCATGGAAAAGTTGAAGATTTTCCGACTGGTTCCCATTGCGGAGCCGAATGATCCGCGGTGGGATAATTCCCCTTATCAGGGAGAGGTCGTAGTTCGGGCGCGCTCGGCAGCGGATGCGCGGCTGGTCGCCTCGGAGGCAGAGAAGGATTTTCTCGACATTGACGCAAAGCTTATCGACGATGCCTCGACCCGGACCTGGAGCGCCTTCCGCGAGGATAAGCTTTATACCGTCATCGAAGATGAAACGGACACATATCCCGGGGAAGGCCTTCGTGAGGTCGTCGAGGGCAATATAGATCCCAATGTGGTGAAGCCTCTCCAGATGTGAGCGACTGAATACTATTCGTCACCGTATAATTTTTTTGTGGCGCGGGACTGAGCTTCACGCTCGCCCCTGCGAAGACGCCGCGATTTCATGATTCCAAAAGCCAGAAGCGCCCCGAGAATGACGGGTCCGCCGGCTACGATAAGAAACCAGAGGAGGTTTTCTGGCATGATTGTCTTTCCTCCATAATCAAGGTCACGGAGCTCATTCAAAGCTTACCTTGGATGGATCGAACGCCGCATAGCCCTTGATAGGGGCGACGCTTGGATTGGGGTCCTCGTAGGTCCACACGGCATCCTCGGCCGCAGTGCCCTGGCCGACGATCCGCCAGTAGCTCGCAACTCCCTTCCGCGGACATTCAGTCTGCGTGGTAGTCTTCTGCATATGGACGAAATAGATGTCGTCGAAGGGAATATAGAGGACCGGGTCATGGCCGGGCTCGCGCAATTCCCTCGCACGCTCTGACGAGGCGACGACCACCTCGTGAAACCGCACGGTCACCGGTTCGCGATGATCCCTCACGGTTATCTCCTCTGTCGTTCGGGTGTCTGTCATCTCCAGATCTCCATTCCTGCTAACGCCGATAACATCCTAATTCGAGTGAATGGGAATGGTTCCGATCAGAGCTTCTCCCATGGCTTCTCTTTTCCTTCCGCGAAGCGGCCGCGGGCCTCCTCCACGATCAGTCTGTATTCGCGCATCAACGCCGCTTGCGTCGCGAACGCACCCGTTGGCAGAGCGCCCGGGTCTTCCTGCTGGTTCTGGAACGCCGCCCTTCCCTCAAGCTCATCCCAGAATCGTTCGCCTGCATCGGTTTGTCGGGCAAGAAGGGCAAGCACCAGACCCAGCACCTCGCGCTGTGCTACCAGCCGCCCCTCGATCTCCTCGTTGGATATGTCGGTCATCGCGTGGAATCCAGTTTCGAACTTCAGGCTAAACTCGCCGACCACTCCCATGTTCCCGCTCGCGTGGAACCCGTTGCATCATTTTCCGTTTCCTCCGGCAGACTTCAGCTTCGGGAGGGCATCGTGCTCAAGGCGCCGGGAAACAGCGAGAACGACTATGTCGACGTACAGGCGACGGCGCGGGCCGCGTCCCTCATCTATTGCAATGATACGGAACCGGGCATCCGGCGCCGGCGGGTGGGAAAGGGCTTTTGGTATGTCGCGACGGACGGAAGCAGACTGGACGACGGCGAGACGCTGACGCGCATAAGAAGCCTTGCCATCCCGCCTGCCTGGACCGATGTCTGGATTTCGCCTCACGAGGACGGTCATATCCAGGCGACGGGCCGCGACGCGCGGGGGCGCAAGCAATATCGCTATCACGCGCGCTGGACTATATATCGCGACGAGGTGAAATTTTCGAACCTCGTGGCATTCGCCCGCGCTTTGCCGAAGCTACGCCAGCAGGTGGACAGCGATCTGCGCCGGCATGGGGTGCCGCGCGAGCGCATCCTTGCCGCGGTCGTGTGGCTGCTCGATCGCGCCATGATCCGCATCGGCAATCCATCCTATGCACGCGATAACAACAGTTTCGGCCTGACGACATTGCGTGAGCAGCATGTGGAACTGGAAGGCTCGACCCTTCGATTGCAGTTCAGCGGCAAGTCGGGAAAGGAGTGGAACCTCAAGATTACCGACCGCCGCATCGCAAGGGTGATAAGGGCGCTGCAGGATCTACCGGATCAACGGCTGTTCCAATATCTCGATGCTGACGGCCAGCGCCATTCCGTGGCGTCGCAGGATGTGAATGATTATATCCGCGAGGCTGGAGGGCCTGCGTTCAGTTCGAAGCATTTCAGGACCTGGGGCGGCACAGTGAGGGCGGCCGGGCTTTTCGCAGGGACCGAGGTGCCGGCGACGAAAGGCGAGCACGCCCGGGTGATGAACAGCATCATTGATCAGGTCGCGGCGAAGCTCGGCAACACGAGGACGGTCTGCCGTCAATGCTATATCCATCCCGCTGTGATAGCCGCATGGAGCGACGGCCGGCTATCCCCCGAGCTGGGAGAAATCCGTCGCCGCATGCGCAAAATTCCGCAAGATCTCCATGAAGAGGAGGCGATGGTGCTGCGCTGGCTGGAGCGCCTGGAAAACGATCCGGTTTAGTGGATATTTCTATCGTGCATAAATGCGGTCGAGAACGGTGGCGACATCTACATACTGCTCTGCGACGGGAGAGAAGCGCGATCCCGCTGCCAGCCTTCTTGCCCAATCGACGGCCGCCATTCCTCCCCAGGCATCCGGAGGGTTGATCAACGTCTGTCTGCTTGTGCCGGTAAAACGCTCCGCTTTGAAATCGTAGAAGGAGCCACTGACATTCGAGAACGCCAGGGCGCCGTTCCGTCCATAGAACGTCGCCGAGATATCCGCATCGCATCCCGCATGAAGGCGCCATGAGCAGGCAATGCGCACAACCGCGCCTGTTTCGAATTCGAGCGTCGCCACCGCATGATCCTCGACCCGGTCTGGATTGCCATAAAGCCGCTCGCCTTCCGAAAAAAGCGAGCCTGAAACCTGTGAAACCGCAGGGAAATCCAACGTCCAGAGTGCAAGATCGACCAGGTGAATGCCCAGATCCATGACGCAACCCCCGCCGGAAAGATCCGGATCGTAGAACCATGGCTTGTCAGGCCCATAGGCGTTGTGAAAAACCAGTTCCGCCGCATGGACAGCCCCTATTTCGCCGCTCTGGATGCTGTCGCGGACACATTGCATCGCGGCGGTGAAGCGGTAGGAGAGATCGACCCCCAGCAGCCGGTCAGCCTCCCGCGCAGTCCTGACGACTTCTTCGACCTCGGTTGCCGTTCGGCCGAGAGGCTTCTGACAGAACACCGCCACCCCACGTTTCAAGGCGGTGATCGACTGGGCAGCGTGCAGCGCACTCGGCGTCGCGATCACCACCCCGTCTAGATCCATCTCCAGCAATTCGTCGAGCGATGCAGCCGCTTCTGCACGGGGCGCGATTTCCCTGGCGGCAGCCGCCATTTCCGGCGAAGGATCGGCGATTCCAGCCGCTTCCGCGTAGCCGGATTCCATTACAGCCTCCATGCGCTGACGCCCGATCCATCCGACGCCGAGAAAGCCGAGCCGGGGCCGCTTCAGACCTGGAGCGGAGGACGTTCGTGGCTGCGGGGCAGCCTGGGCAAGGATGGTCATGGCATCATCACCAGTGCTTTCATGAAACCGTCGGGTCGGTCTCTCGTTGCGTTGAGTGCCTCGTCCAGGCGCGACAAGGGAAAACGATGGCTGTAAAGCGGCATGGGATCGAGCGCTCCGGAAGCCACCGCCCTGACCGCTTCGCGCATGCCCTCGATATAAACCGCGCGGTCCCGTTCATGCGCATTGATGACATCTAGGCCCCGCCAGTTCCACAACTGCATATTGACCTGCCGTGGGCCATCCTGGTGATAACCGGCGATGATGAGCTTGCCCCGTTCGCGGGTGATCTCGGCGGCTAGATCGAGCGGCCATTGCTTACCCGTCGCCTCGATGACGCGGTCGCAGAAAACACCACCGGTCAGCGATTTCACCTTGTCGATGATGGCATGGTGATCGTCGAGCTCGATCAATTCCGCTGCGCCCATCCGCTTTGCCATATCCAGGGCGAATCTTCTTCGTGAAATCGCGATGACATGAGCGCCCGCGCGGGTAGCCAGTTGACAAAGCAGCGCGCCGATGAAGCCGACGCCGACGATGGCCACGGTCTGGCCGGGCTCTATTTCGCTGCGGCGGAAGATATTCATCGCGCAGCCGAGCGGTTCTCCGGGGAAAGGGAAATCGGCCATCTCGGGCGGTAGCTTCACCACGGCTTCGGCATCGCCGACGTCGTATTCGGCGTAGCTGTGGTAGAACAAGGCTGCGACACGATCGCCGATCTCGATCTCCCGGACATCCGACCCGACCGCATCGATGATCCCCCAGCCCTCATGTCCGAGCCCGCCGGGTTCGGTCGGAAAGCGCATCCATTCTGGCCCGGCCCAGGGCACCAGATTGGAGGCGCATACCCCGCATCCTTCCAGCCTGACACGCACCTGCCCTGCATTTGGCTCCGGCAGCGGTGCCGCCTCGATGCGCAATATGCCCGGTCCGGTGATCACGGCGGCGCTCATGGTTTGTGGCGGGGAAATCGAGTCGGGCGTCGTGGGTCTGTTGAGTGTGGTGTTCAGGGTCATGCCGCCATCCGCTTTTCTGCGCAGTTCCGAAACAACCGAACAATGCAGAGCGAGACATGTTCCCGCGGCTGCGTTTCCAGCGGGAGGAACGGAGACAGTGTTCGGGCGTTATATCCATGGAATTGCAGCCGGAAACGCTTTCCTGGTGCGGCTGCGGCGAAAGTGAGGCCACTCATGTCAAAGCGAATATGCGTGCTTCTGCTCGGTCTGTTGTTGCTGGGGAGCACATCTCTGTCCGCCATGGCTGCGGAGAACAAAACCAGCGATCCAGATCAGCCAAATCCGAATGAGAGCGGGCAAGTCCCGCAGGATTGCCGCGCCGATCCCCAGGCCGGACAAGGCAACACGAAGCCTGAAACGCAGGAGAGCATGGCCAAGCGGCTCGAGCGCTGCAAAGGCGTGTTGAAGCCGCCGCCGACTGGCGACAGCCAAACGGACCTACCGCCGCCCGATACCGGCAAGACACCCATCATCCCACCCGGCGCCATCCCGGGCCAGCCGGCGAAATGAGCGGGCAGGACAAGGGCCGGGGTGGGTCACAGCAATGAGCAGCAATAACAGGCCGAAGCGTGCATCCAGTCCGCCTTCCGGCGGGACGCAAATGCGGGCCTCAGCCGGAAAATTGCTGAGGGACGGCGGGCGGGCGGTGGGGGGAGCATTAATATTTTCGCTACCGATGCTGATGACCATGGAAATGTGGTGGCTCGGCTTCTATGCCGATCCGCTGCGCTTGTCGGCGTTGATTGCTGTCGCGATCCCGCTGCTCATCGGTCTTTCGCATCGCATTGGTTTCAGGCACACGGCAAGTTGGCGCGATGTCATCCTCGATGCCGCTTTCGCGCTCGGTATCGGCGTGTTTACGAGCATAACCGCGCTGGTTCTGTTCGGCGTCATCCGGTTCGGCATGTCGGCTGAGGAAATCGTCGGCAAGCTATCCTTGCAGATGATTCCGGCAAGCATAGGCGCGCTACTGGCGCGGGGCCAGTTCGTGGCGGCTTCGGATGAACCCATTCAGGAGCAGCAAGATACCTATGCGGGAGAAATGTTTTTGATGGGGGTGGGGGCGCTATTCCTGGGCTTCAACATCGCACCGACCGAGGAAACCGTTCTGATATCCTATCAGATGACGCCGTGGCACGGGATCGCGCTGGTCCTGCTTTCGCTTTTGACCATGCATGGCTTCGTATTCGCCCTTGGGTTCCATGGCGGCACGGAGCTCTCGCCGGCTACACCGTGGTGGAGCGCGCTCGTCCGCTTTACGCTGCCCGGATATGTGGTCGCCTGCTGCATCAGCCTCTTTGTTCTCTGGGTATTCGGCCGCCTTGATGAACTTCCGCCCGAACAGATTGTCATGACCATGATCGTCCTGGCGTTTCCTTCAGCCGTCGGTGCGGCGGCCGCACGGCTGATACTTTGAGGACAACGAAGGAGCAGACCATGGCCGGAAAAACCGAGCAGCCCAAAGCGAAGATGCCGAATGCGGCAGTGAAGGAAGGAGCGGCCCATCCAGTCGAATGGATCGTCGGCGCGATTTCCATGCTGATCATCTCAGGATTGCTCGGATTTCTTCTTTACGACGCGATTTTCGCCCCATCCGAACCGCCGCGATTCACCTATGACATCGGAAAAACCAAACGCACCGACGGCACATTCCGGATACCCGTTGCGATTACGAATCGCGGAACGGAAACAGCTGCCGGGGTGCACCTGCGCGGGACACTGGAGAGGAACGGAGCAGTTGTGGAGACCTCCGAGATCGAGTTCGATTATGTGCCGCGGAACTCGATGCGGGACGGTGTCCTATTCTTTAGCGCCGACCCGGACACGGCTCATCTGCGCCTCATGGTCGTGGGATATGATAATCCTTGACGTCGATTGATGTCAGGAATGATCGTGGAAGCCCCACGATCATTCCTTGGATTCCCGCTCGATGAATTTGTTGAACCGGCTTTTCCCTCCGCCCGCCGCGGTGTCCTAATAGAGAAACGCCAGATCGTTCTCGTCGAAAATTGCGAAGAACTCATCCCACGAAATTTTCTCCAGGCCTTCCTCCGGCTCGCCGAAATCGATCCTCAATATTCCGCCCGGCCCGGATGTCTTGACGCGTGCGGGATGGCCGTCTCTCGCCTCGGCCCATTGGCGGATGGTGTCATGATCGGTGGTGGTTTTGGCTTCGCTCATCGGTCTCTCCCGGGATTTTTCCTGACGAAAATACATCCGATGCCAGGTGCATGAAGCGGAAAATTCGGACCCGGGGAAACCAATAACCGCGTAAAATGTTCCTTTGGTTCCGACTTCCCTCCGCCGGCTTCCCTGTCGTGCACATCCTTACCCAACGCCATCATCTTGTTCATCAACTTCGGGAACAAACGTCTGCCGTTGCTGTTCGATGGGAAAGATTACTGATTTCAATTCCATATGAGGAGCCGGCGTGAACAAGAAGATATTGATCACCGGAGGATGCGGTTTCATTGGCCGCCATCTCACCGACGAACTTCTGGAAAACGGCTATGACGTCCGCGTCCTGGATGGCCTGGTCGAACAGGTCCACGGGGAGGAAGCAGCCACGCGCGATAGCCGCGTCGACTATGTCTTCGCCGATATCCGCGACCGCGATGCCTTGCGCAGCGCCCTTAACGGAATCGACCAGGTGGTGCATCTCGCCGCCGAGGTAGGCGTTGGCCAGTCCATGTATGAGATCGCCCGCTATGTCTCAGCCAACGATCTCGGCACCGCGGTACTGCTTGAGGAACTGATCGAGCTTCCCGTGGAGCGCATCGTCGTCGCCTCTTCGATGAGCGTCTATGGCGAGGGCCTGTACCGCAATGAACAGGGCGAACTGCAAAGAGCTGTCCGTCGCGAGGCGAGGGCTATCGGACCGGAACGCTGGGACCCGACGGGCGCAGACGGACAACCGCTGACCCCGGTCCACACCGATGAGCAAAAGCCGGTCGATATCGCCTCTATCTATGCGCTTACCAAATATTGCCAGGAGAAGTCGGTCCTCATCTTTGCCCAGGCCTATGCCCGCCAGGCCGTAGCCCTCCGTCTGTTCAATGTCTTCGGGCCGGGCCAGGCCCTGTCCAATCCCTATACCGGCGTTCTCGCCAATTTCTCGGCGCGCCTGGCGAACGGACAAAGCCCGATGATCTTCGAGGATGGCGAACAGCGGCGTGATTTCGTCCATGTAAGGGATGTAGCCCGTGCATTCCGCCTGGCGCTGGAGCAGCCACAGGCCAATGGCCACGTGATTAATATCGGCAGCGGTCGTTCCTACACCATTTCTGCCGTCGCGCGGCTTCTGGCGGAAGTCATGGGCGTGCCCGAGATCGAGCCCGAAATTCTCCAGACCGCCCGCTCCGGCGATATCAGGCACTGCTTTGCCGATATCGCAAAGGCCGGCGAACTCCTTGGTTTCCAGCCGCAGCTTCACCTGGAGAATTCGCTCAGCGAGTTCGCGGAATGGGTTCGCCATACCCGTGCGGTCGACAAGGGAGCCGAAATGCGGCGCAACCTAGAGGTACGGGGATTGGTGACATGAGCGACCGCGATCTGGCCGCCCCCTCTTTGGCCGGCAAGGCCGAGCCTGTCGTGATCACGGGGGGCAGCGGGTTCATAGGCTCCAATCTGGCCGATAGCCTGCTGGCAAGCGGCGAGGAGGTGGTGATCCTCGACAATCTTTCACGGCCCGGCGTCGATCAGAATCTGAGTTGGCTGAAGGAGAACCACGGCCCGCGCGTCCATACCCTGATCGCCGACATCAGGGACCTCCAGGCCATAGAGCCGGCATTCGCCGATGCGAAGGCGGTGTTTCATCTTGCCGGCCAGACCGCTGTGACGACAAGTCTGTCGGAACCTTTCCTCGATTTCGATGTCAATGCGCGCGGCACGCTCAACGTGCTGCAGGCGGCGCGTCGGTCGAAACACCCGACGCCCGTCATCTTCGCCAGCACCAACAAGGTCTATGGCGCGCTCGACGATCTCAAGCTTATCGAGCGCGAAGATAGATACGTCCCCGCCGCGCCCGATATCTATCATCATGGGATCGGCGAGGATCGCGGCCTTGATTTTTGCACCCCTTACGGCTGTTCCAAGGGAGCGGCAGACCAGTACGTGCTCGATTACGCCAAATCATTCGATATCCCCACGGCGGTGCTGCGAATGAGCTGCGTCTACGGTCCCCGGCAGTTCGGCAATGAGGATCAGGGTTGGGTAGCGCATTTCCTCATTCGCGCATTGGAAAACCAGCCGATCACCATCTATGGCGATGGCAAGCAGGTGCGCGACATTCTCCATGTCAGGGACGCAGTTGCCGCCTATCGGACGTTGCTGCGGTCGATCGACAGCGTAAGGGGGCAGGCGTTCAACCTGGGTGGCGGCCCCGCCAATGCCGTCAGCCTCAGGCATGTTCTCGGCGAGATCGCTCAGATCACCCGGCGTGAATGCGTCATCGAACACGCGGACTGGCGGCCTGCGGACCAGGCATATTTCGTAGCGGATACGCGATCGCTTCAGCGCCAGCTGGAGTGGAAGGCAACTATCGCCTGGCGTGATGGCCTGCGCGATCTCGCCGCCTGGCTGCGCAGCAACAGGGGATTGGATGCGCCCCTTTCGGGCCGGGAGAGGATTTCAGCATGAGCCTGTCTGCCCTCCATGACGGGAAGTCACGGCACAGCGCGGCTCATACCCGCAGGCCCGCAGAGTTGCGTGTTCTGATGACTGTGGACGCGGTGGGGGGCGTTTGGCGCTACGCCATGGATTGCGCAGAGGCATTAAGGGAATTCGGCATCTCCACCCTGTTCGCCGGATTGGGGCCGCAGCCCGGCCCCGAGCAGAGGCATGAGGCCGAACGGATCGGAGAACTGATCTGGCTGGACCAACCGCTCGACTGGATGACCGATGACGAAGCCGCGCTTGAGACCTTGCCTTCGACACTCGAACAGCTGGTTGAAAGCCATCGGATCGACATCCTCCACCTCAATCTGCCGTCACAGGCGGCCGGTCTGAAGCGTGATATTCCCGTCGTGACGGTATCGCATTCCTGTCTGGTCACCTGGTGGGAGACGATGCGAACAGGACCGTTGCCCCGCCATTGGCATTGGCATCGAAGCCGCAATGCGAAAGGCTTTGCGCGTGCCGACGCGATCGTGGCGCCGAGCTGGTCTCATGCCAATGTCCTGACGCACTGCTATGGACCGCTTCCCCGCATGTCCGTTGTTCCCAACGGAAGTGCGGCCACCTTCGCATATGGTAAGAAGCAACCTTTCGTCTTCGCTGCCGGTCGGTGGTGGGATGACGGCAAGAATGTCTCGGTGCTCGATGCGGCCGCCGAAAAATCGTCATGGCCTATCCAGCTGGCCGGACCGCTCGGGGGTCCGAATGGCCAGACAATCGTCTTGCAACATGCTCAGAGCCTCGGCAGCCTGCCGCATAGCGAGGTTCTGGATCTGGTCCGCCGCGCCGGCATCCTCGTATCGCCCTCGCTTTACGAACCGTTCGGGTTGGCGGCGCTGGAGGGAGCAAGAGCCCGGACGGCGCTCATCCTCTCCGACATACCGGTCTATCGCGAATTATGGGACGAAGCGGCGATCTTCTTTGATCCCGCCAAACCGGATCAGCTTGTGGAGGCGATCGCTTTGCTGGCCGGCGATGCGGATTTGCGCAGCCGGATGGGGGAACGCGCCTGGACGCGATCGCTCGACCTTACACCTGACAACCAGGCGCGCCGGATGGCCGCAATCTATCGAGAACTCGCGCCGAACATGGCCCGGCAGTCAGTATCGGAGGCGTGATGCGTTTCATTTTTTACACTCATTCGCTCGTTTCCGACTGGAATCACGGCAATGCGCATTTCCTGCGTGGCGTGATGCGCGAGTTGCTGGCGCGCGGCCACAAGGCCGTGGCGCTGGAACCGGAAAATGGCTGGAGCCGGGTAAATATGATGAGAGATCAGGGCGCAGTCGCCCTTGATCGTTTCAGCCGCGAGTTTCCCGAGCTCACGTCCTTTACCTATGGTCCGACTTTTCCGCACGAGGAAGTCCTGGCGGGCGCCGACGTCGTCGTGGTGCATGAATGGACGGACCCCGCATTGGTGAGGCGGATCGGCAGGATAAGGGCCGACGGGGCCGCTTTCACGCTTCTCTTTCACGATACCCATCATCGCGCGGCATCGGCCACGACGGAGATCGCCGACCTTGATCTTGACGACTACGACGGTGTCCTCGCCTTCGGCGAAACGCTGCGTGAGCGCTATCTCAGGGCGGGTTGGGGCAGGCAGGTCTTCACCTGGCACGAGGCCGCCGACACGCGATTGTTCAAGCCCCGCCGCGAGGCCGGGCAGGATGGGGATGTCGCCCGTGACGCCCCCCGTGACGTCGTATGGGTTGGAAATTGGGGAGATGGCGAGAGAACCGCTGAAATCGAGGCTTTCCTCACGGGTCCGGTCAGACGCCTAGGCCTGAATGGAACTGTCCATGGTGTGCGCTATCCCGAGGATGCACGCGCCCGGCTCGCCGCAGCCGGTCTCGATTATCGCGGCTGGATCGCCAATGCGGATGTTCCCGAGGTCTTCGCGCGCCATCGCCTTACGGTGCACATTCCACGTCGGCCCTATACGGAGGCGTTGCCCGGCATTCCGACGATCCGCATGTTCGAAGCGCTTGCCTGCGGCATTCCGCTGATTTCCGCTCCCTGGGCCGACAGCGAGGGACTGTTCCGGGAGGGTCGCGATTTTCTCTTCGCCCGCGATGGCGAGGAAATGGGTTCGCTGATGAGGGATGTCATCGCCGACCGCGACCTGGCCGCCGCGCTTTCGGCAGCGGGGTTGGAAACCATCCGTTCCCGTCACACCTGCGCTCACAGGGTTGATGAGCTTTTCACGGTGCTCGACAGGCTGGGGACGCCGAAAACACGGGGGAAGATTGCCGACACGCTTTCGGCACTGTTGCTGCAGGAGGAACTGAAATGAAAATTGCATTCTACGGGTCAAGCCTGCTTTCCTCCCGCTGGAACGGCGCGGCTACTTACTATCGCGGGATCATCAAGGCGTTGGCGGCGCTTGGCTATGATGTCACGTTCTATGAGCCTGATGTCTATGGCAGGCAGCAGCATCGCGACATCGATCCACCCGACTGGTGCAAGGTCGTCGTCTACCAGCCGACGCAGGCTGCGATGAAAGCGGTGACCGCCCGCGCGGCCGAAGCCGATATCGTGGTCAAGGCGAGTGGCGTCGGTTTCGAGGACGATGCCCTGTTTGAAGAAATTCTCAATGCGGCAAGCCCGCACGCGCTCACCATCTTCTGGGATGTGGACGCGCCGGCCACATTGGCCTCATTGGCCGCCGATGGCGACCAGCCGTTGCGGGGGCAACTCGGGCGCGTCGATCTCGTGCTGACCTATGGCGGCGGAGATCCTGTCGTCTATGGCTACCGCGCGCTCGGCGTTTCCGATTGCATCCCCATATACAATGCGCTCGACCCTCAAACCCATTATCCCGTGGCACGGGATCCGCGTTTTGTCTGCGATCTCGCCTTCCTCGGAAATCGCCTGCCGGATCGTGAAGAGCGCGTCGAGGATTTCTTCCTGTCAGCGGCCGAGATGCTGCCGGAGCGCACCTTCCTGCTCGGCGGTTCGGGCTGGGAGGACAAGCCGATGTCGCCGAATGTCCGCTATATCGGTCATGTCGGCACGGCTGATCACAATGCCTTCAATGTCTCGCCGAAAGCTGTGCTGAATATCAGCCGCGCCAGCATGGCTTCGAACGGGTTTTCCCCCGCCACGCGGGTGTTCGAGGCAGCCGGCGCGGGCGCCTGCCTGATCACGGACGCCTGGGTGGGGCTCGATCTTTTCCTCAAGCCGGGGGAGGAGGTGCTGGCCGCCCGTGATGGTCAGGATGTCGCCGATCTTCTGGACGGGTTGACGCTTGCACGGGCCATCGAAATTGGCAGGCAAGCGAGGGAAAGGGTGCTGCGCGAACATACCTATGACAGGCGGGCCGCCGAGGTCGACAGGATCATCCGCGCGCGTGTTCCCGGGAGTGCGCAAGGAATCCGGATGGAGGCTGTGGGATGACGCAACCATTCACATTGGTCGTTCTTGGGCTTTCCCTCTCGTCCTCCTGGGGTAATGGCCATGCGACCACCTTCCGCGCGCTCCTACGTGGTTTGCGCGAGGACGGGCACAGGATCCTCTTCCTCGAAAGAGATGTCCCCTGGTATGCCGAGCATCGCGATCTTCCCGATCCCGATTTCTGCACGCTTGAATTTTATACCAGCCTTGAGGATCTGCGCCGTTATCAACCAGCGATGGCCAGTGCCGATGCGGTTGTCGTTGGGTCATTCGTGCCCGAGGGCGTCAAGATCATCGATTTCGTGGCGGCGATCGCACCGAAAGCGCTCTGCTTTTACGATATTGACACGCCGGTGACGCTCTCGCGTCTCGATCAGGGCCATGAGGATTATCTGTCAAAGCGGCAGATACCCCTTTTCGACGTCTATTTCTCATTTTCCGGCGGAAAGGTGCTCGACCTCCTGGAAAATCGCTACGGTGCAAAGCGAGCGGAGGCGCTGCATTGTTCGGTCGATCCCGCTCAGCATTTCAACACCGGTGAAGCGATCGAATGGGATCTCGGTTATCTCGGCACCTATAGTTCCGACCGCCAGCCAGCGCTGGAAAGGCTCCTGATTGAACCGGCCCGGCGCCTTCCCGATTTGCGTTTCGTCGTCGCCGGCGCGCAATTTCCCGACGATATCGACTGGCCGGCCAACGTAGAGCGGTTCGAGCACCTGCCGCCCTCCCGGCATGCCTCCTTCTATAGCCGCCAGCGCTTTACCTTGAACATCACGCGCCGCGATATGATCGATCTCGGCTGGTCTCCGAGCGTGCGGCTTTTCGAGGCGGCGGCCTGCGGCACGGCGATCATCAGCGACCGCTGGCGGGGGCTCGGTGAACTTATGCCGGAAGATGAAGCCATTCTCATGGGCGACACGACCGAGGAGGTGGTGCGCCATCTGACATCCTTGCCCGAAACCAAACGGCAGGCCATCGCGGAAGCCGCGCACAAAAGGGTTCTGACTGCCCATACCGGCCGGGCGCGAGCAAGGGAAATGATAAACGCCATCGAAGGCACAAGGCCCGTGCTTTCCCATTCCATAGCCGTCCGGTGATTTTTCCCGGACGATGTAAAAAAGGTGAGTGAGCTCATGAATGGAATTCGGAAGAAGAAAAAGGCAAAGACTGTTCTGGTTGCTGGGGGAGCTGGATTTGTGGGCTCGCATCTCTCCGATGCGCTTCTGACCGACGGTCATTTCGTCATCTGCGTCGATAGCTTTCTGACCGGGGCCGCCGCGAATATCACAGCGCTGGAAAACCATCCGCGTTTTCGCCTGATAGAGCACGATGTCTGTGAGCCGCTGACAATCGATGGAGAGATCGACGAGATATTCAATCTCGCCTGCGCCGCATCGCCGCCGCGTTATCAGGCCGATCCCGCGCACACCATGATGACGAGCGTCGTCGGAACCGCCAATCTCCTGCAACTCGCTGAGCAGCATGGCGCGACCTTCCTTCAGGCCTCGACGAGCGAGGTCTATGGTGACCCGCAGGAGCATCCGCAGAACGAGTCCTACCGTGGCCATGTGAACTGCACGGGCCCCCGCGCCTGCTACGACGAAGGCAAGCGCGCCGCCGAATCGCTGTGTTTCGATTTCCTGCGGGCGGGCCGTGTTGATGCCCGCGTTGCGCGCATCTTCAACACCTATGGGCCGAGGATGCAGAGCGACGATGGCCGCATCGTCTCCAATTTCATCATCCAGGCGCTGGAGGGCAAGCCACTGACGATATACGGGACGGGAAAGCAGACAAGGTCCTTCTGTTATGTCTCGGACCTGATCGCGGGCCTGCTGGCGCTGATGCGGGTAAAGCCAAATCCTGGCCTGCCGGTCAATCTCGGTAATCCCGGCGAATTTTCGGTGCTTGAACTGGCGCAACTGGTTCAGGAGCATATTCCGACAGGCTCCCCCCTCCAGTTCGTTGCGCTGCCGGAAGATGACCCGCAGCGGCGACGGCCAGACATCGGGCGCGCGCAGGCATTGCTGCAGTGGGAGCCGAAAATACCTCTGGAGGAAGGGTTGGTCCGCACGATCGAATGGTTCGCCACGTTTGCTGATTATAACGATAGCCAAGGGCGGACGGCAGCAAGGACAGCACCGACATCGAGCCCGGCGGCGGGCGCATATCAGCATGCCGTCGGTAAATAAGGGGTACTCAGTTGCGGTTGAGGAAAACCGCAACACTGCCCAGGATGACGCAACCGATAAGGATGGTGATCAGGACATAAACCACCACTGCTGCCGGTTGCCTGCGGCTTACGCCGACAGGATCGGTCCGTGCTTCCACTTCGATGGCACGCTCTTTTTCGCCGGGAGGATTTCCCGCTGCTTCCTCGTCCGTCCCCATTGGCGCGGCTGCCGGGTCTGGATAGGGCACCTTTTCGCGAGTTGAGCCCCTATCGATATCTTCCCGCATCCGGTCCACCGTGGGCGGGGCATTTCGGCTATCTGCAACGTTTTTCGCAGCCATGTCTAGGATCTCCCTGATTACACGCTCCAACGTCGCCCTGAGCCCGATGTTCCCATGTGTGGTGTGCGATATCCCGGGAACATCAGCCTTTGTCAGGCGTTTGCCAAAAGAAATGGAGAACGACCATGACTCGAAGGATACCTCCCGCTCCCCCCGAAAACCGCTCTCCCAAGGGTACCGGTGATGAAAAGAAGACCATCGTCAGCGATCAAAAGGCGGACGGCGGCGCCGAAAACCCGGAAAAGCGCGGCCAATCAGGGAATACGAAGATCAATACTACCCATCAGGGCTATCAACAGGATCGCTGAGGTGAGGGATGTCGACATCGAAGAAAACACCAGCATCTATCCGGCAGGGCGGCCCCGGCGCATCGCATGAGAATGCCAAGGAACCGTTCAAAATCGAGAAGCCGCCGGCGGATTCCGATCGCCGTACCAAGAGCAAGGTTTCCGGCGGTGGCGGCGAAAGAGACAGCCACCATACGCACGATCCGCTGAGAAAAGCCGGCAAGAAGGTCTGACACGCACGAACAAGTGGAAAAAACCAATGGCAAAGGCAGACAAGAAGCACATTGGGTCGGGCGCTCAGGGCAAAGGCTCTGGAGAAGGCGCGATGACCGATATCGACAAGGATAAGATCGAGGAAAATGCAGTCCTGTCAAACAGGGACAAGGCGCAGCATACGCGAGAGCGCGGACTCGACAGCAAGGAAATTGAAACCGAGCAGTTTCATGATCACCCGGGCAACCGGATGACTGATGACTAGACATCGCTTCGTTTGCCGGGAGCGGGTTCTATGAACCGCGCTTAATCATCCGGCCGATTCTTGTGATGCTCGCTTTCCTGATGTTCGCCACGCAGCATGCTGCGATTATCTGTCTCCGCCTTTTTGCGGGCGGCGGGAGAATGGGTCTTTTCCTGGTAGGCTTCGCGCACGGGTTTCGGCGTGTTCAAATCTGTGCTGGGACCGAAATCCTTATCGGCATTCGCCGTATTCTCCCGTTTTTCAATGATGCGCAGCTGCTGATCATGGGTTTTTGGTCCGGTCATGATTTACCTCATTTATTGGTGCGTCCGGTCTGCCGGGGATTGATGCCGTCGAGCCGCGTGGTGTCGTTTTCGACGTCGCCCTCAAACGTAACTTCACCTTCGAGCAGTGTGTCGTCGCCCTCTTTGATCGTCCCCTTCGAAGTCCCGATACCGGGATTTCTCTTCAGGTCGGCATCGTTTGGAATTTTCCGTTTTGGATGTTTGTTTCCGGTCATTGCTCAACTCCATTTCCTATCGGACGAACGGCTCGCCGACGCGAATGTTCCGATCAAATTGCGGAAGAGCCCGGGGTTAAAGAGGGTTCCGGAACCTTAACCAGTGTTACGCGGTTGATAGGCATCAGCGTTTCAGCAGCAATGGGTTGTTCATGAATGATCTTCGAAATACCCCCCGCTCCGTTTATTCTGACGCCAGAGAGGCGGATACGGAGATTTTCGACAAGGCAAGGAAACAGGCTCCCGCCCCTGCCGGAACGATGAACATGGCTCGTCCTCCCGCATCCGAGCCGATCATCCGTGAGGGCCGCAATGCATGGGCTGTCCGGAGCGCAGAAAAAGTTGCCTTTCTGGTCGACAGCGAAATTTATTTTCGCCATGTCGAGCAAGCCCTCTCTCATGCCACGAGGAGCATCTGGATCGTCGGATGGGATTTCGATCCAGATATTCGATTGCGGCCCCACATGGATCCCCAGGGAGAAACCTTGGGCGGGTTGCTGCGCCGGCTGGTCGACGCAAACGAGAAGCTGGAAATTCGCATCCTTGTCTGGTCCATGGGACCGATATATTCGGGCAAGTCGCTGAAGCTCTATATCGAACATGAATGGGCCGATCATCCCCGCATTCATCTGCGGTTCGATTCCAGGCATGCGCTTCGCGGGTCGCACCACCAGAAAATGGTTTGCATCGATGATATGATCGCCTTTGTGGGCGGCATCGATCTGACCCTCGGGCGCTGGGATACAAGCGACCATCCCGCCCGGTCGCGGCATCGTGTCACCCATAGAGGCGATGAATACGGCCCTGTCCACGACGTGCAGGCAATGGTCTCCGGCGCTGCCGCTCGCGCAATCGGCGATCTGACGCGTGGCCGTTGGAAGCGGGCGACCGGCGAAACCATTGGCTCTGCCGAAGGAGCGGCGCCGATCTGGCCGGATGGCCTGGCTTACGAAATATCAGCCTGCGATGTAGCGATAGCCCGCACTGAACCGCCGCTCGCAGGCCAGCGCGGCCGCCGCGAAACTATCCAGCTTACCGCTGACGCTATCGCCGCCGCCAGGAAGTCCATTTATATCGAAACGCAATATCTCGCGTCCTTCGTGGTCGGCAAGACTGTGGCCAAGCGGCTTGAGGAGCCTGACGGGCCGGAAGTCGTCATCCTGACCACATACAGTTCCCGCGGTTATCTCGAGCAGGTCGTGATGGGCCATAACCGCAACAGACTGATCCGCCGCTTGAAGCGGGCCGATAGATTCGGCCGCCTGCGGGTGGTCTATGCGGTGGTTCCGCAAGCCGATGGCGGGGAATGCGAAGTTCTCATCCACTCAAAGGTGCTGATTGTCGATGATCATTTCATCCGCATCGGGTCGTCGAATCTGAACAACCGCTCGGAAGGCCTCGATACTGAATGCGATATCGCCATCGAAGCAAAGACCGACGCGCACAGACAGATCATCATCAGCTTTCGAAACCGGCTCGCCGCCGAACATCTCGATGTGACCCCGCAAGCTTTCGAAGCAGCATTTGCCCGCACGGGCTCGCTGGTCGCGACGATCGATGATCTGAATAGCCGACCAAGGGGCGTACGGCCGTTTCCGATCAGCGCCTCAAACGGCAAGACGACGCCGCTCATCGGCACGGGACTGCTCGATCCCAAAAAGCCCTTCTGGCCTCTGCAGCGGATATCCGGATATATCGGTTCGCTATTCTCAAAAATTCTCTGATGGCCTTTCCCTGGGCGCTCCTGCAGGAAAGGTCCTACCCCTCGGCGTCTTGCGACCTTCACGTTTGCGCAGCACATGCTCGCTGATGAGGAACAGGGGCAATCCGAGCGTGAGCGGGATCAGGAAATAAACCACACGAAAGGCGATCGCTGCGCCGATGGCGGCCGCACCGGGAAGAGAGTAGATGACGGTCGCCTCAATGACGCCGATGCCGCCGGGAACATGGCTGATGATGGCGGCTGCATTGGCCGTGGTGTAGATCGCCACGATATCCAGATAGTTCATATCCGTGGTTGCTGCGACCAATTGGTAGAGACAGGCGGCAACGAAGGCAAAATTCAGGGTTCCGATGAGGATTTGGCCAACCGCCAGACGAAAGGACGGCAGCTCCAGCTTCCATTTCCCGTATCCGAACGGCGTGCGGATACGGGCTGAGAGGATCAGGTAAAGCGCGGAAAACAGAAGGCTCGCGATCGCCACCGCCTGAATGGCGGGCCGGCTGAGATTGGTCAGGCTTCGGGCATCCGCCGGATAGAGCAACAGTCCGATGCCGCCCAGCGTCGTCAATCCGAGGCAGACGGTCATTCCGGTGAAAACGACGATCTTGGCAACATCGCCGGCGCTCAGGCCCCAACGCGAATAGAAGCGATAGCGGATCGCTCCGCTGCTCAGCGCCGCCACACCGACATTATGGCCGATGGAGAGGCTGATGAAGGAGGTGAGCGCGATCCTGCGATAGGCAAGCCTCTTGCCGATATAACGCACCGCCAGCGTATCGAAGCCAGTCAGGCAGAGATAGGAGGCTGCCGCAAAGCCTAGCGCCGTTATCAGCCTGGCAAGCGAGATGGCCTGAACGGATTTGATGATCTCCTCGAGGCTGTACTGGCTGACCGCGCGATAGAGCAGATAGGCCGCGCCACCGATCATCAACACAATGAACAGTCTCAGGAGAAGCCGATAAGCGGTCATGATCCTTCTTTCCAACCATATAGCCCAACATGTTGGCCAAGTATGTGAATACGCAGCCGGTATCTCTCGGGAACGAACCGGAGAAGCTAGCGTTCCCATCCGATGAACTCAGTCCGCACAAATTCCGATCCATCAGGCATCTCGCCGTGCTCATCTCTGAAGGTCCTCACCTATAATGTGCACAGTTGCCGGGGGACCGACGGCAAGGTCGATCCCGCGCGGATCGCCAAAGTGATCGCGCATTGCTCGCCCGATATCATTGCACTCCAGGAAGTGGATGTCGGGCGCGCACGCACGCAAGGCATCGATCAGGCGCGGATCATCGCATCGCATTTGCGCATGGAAGTGCACTTTCACCCCGCCCTGCATCTGGCCGACGAACAATATGGCGACGCGATCCTCACGGCCCTTCCGTCGCGTCTCATAAGGGCAGGGCCGCTGCCGTCTATCGGTGAGCCGCGCGGCGCCATCTGGGTATCTGTCGACCTCGGCGGGACGGAACTGCATGTGATCAATACGCATCTCGGATTGCGTCGACGTGAGCGCATGAACCAGGTGGTGACGCTTCTGGGGCCAAGCTGGCTCGGAAATCCAGTGTGTCAGAATTCACCGTTCGTCCTGCTGGGCGATTTCAACGCCAGACCCTCCTCGCTCGCCTATCGCACTATCGCTCGGCAGGCGACGGACGTACAACTCGACGCCAAGCCACGGCCGCAGGCGACGTTCCCCTCGCGTTTCCCACTATTGAGGCTTGATTACATTTTCGTCGGAAACGGGATCGTCTCGCTTGAATCACAGGTCTGGTCGAATGCGTTGACGCGTAGCGCCTCGGACCACCTGCCCTTGGCGGCAAAGATTTCCGTACCGTTGCGACCCTTGCAGGAAATCACACGGGAAGGCGGCCTGGAAGCAGCTATGCCTTGATACGTCTATGCAGCCATCTTGCGGCAACTCTCGGCGCAGGCACGGCAAGCCGCCACGCATTCCGCCATGTCGCCGATACGTTCGCAATCATCCGCGCATTGGAGGCAGATCTCGGCGCACTCACGGCAGACATGTTTGTGATGCTCGGAACCAAGCAGCATGAAATGGGCCGCACCGCGACATATTTCAGCGCACGCCATCATCAGCGTGAAATGTTTTCGCTCGGTATGTTTGCCGCCCATTTCCAGGCAATGCCCCATCGCGGTCGACAGGCAAGCCTGATAACAGCGCAGGCATTCATCGATACAATGTTTCATTTCGGGATCGATATGGTGCATGGCAGTTCTCCCAAGGTGAATGCGTGTTGGGTCTGCAGATAACCTGATCTGTGCTGGATCGTTCCTGGATTGACCGCAGTTTGCGGAACAATTTTCTCGCGCAAAGGTTCTCGGATAATATACAGATAAGTTAAAGAGGGAGAGAGCCGTGTTCGTCACTTTGGCCTTTTGCCACGGGTAGGCGCCAATACCGCATAGAAGAATGGAAAGATCTTGCCTGAAATAGTGGAACTCACGCACTCCTGGGAAATTTTCGGGAATCGCCTCTATTTATGGGGTCTGGCGCTTCTTGCCTTCGTTCTTGTCTTTGGCGTGACGACAAGATTGCGATCGTTTATCGACAATCGGCTCGTCGCTGACGGCAGAGCGAGGAGAAATTTACTGGTGCGGGTCCTTCTGGCGCTTACCAGCCGGACCTATCGGTTCTTTCTGGCAGCAGTCGCATTATGGATCGCAGTGCAGTTCCTTGTTCTGCCACCGCGGGCCGATCGCCTGATTTCGGGCATTGTTCTGGCGGCAACGATGATCCAGCTCGGGCTTTGGGGCAGCGCTTTCGTCAGCCTGTGGATCGAAAATCATCTTCTGGGGCCGAGCCAGCCGGACCCCGCTCGGTCAAGTGCCGCTCAAATCGTGCGGATCATGGGACTTTCGGTTGTCTGGTCCGCAGTCGTGCTGGTGATGCTCAGCAATCTCGGCATAGACATAACCGGTCTGGTGGCCGGCCTCGGCATCGGCGGCATAGCCATTGCTTTTGCCTTGCAGAGCCTTCTCAAGGATCTGTTCGCGTCCCTGGCGATCATTCTGGATAAGCCTTTCATCGTCGGCGACTTCATCACCTTCGACGGTTCCATGGGCACAGTCGAAAAGGTCGGGTTGAAGACAACGCGCATTCGGGCCTTGTCCGGTGAGCAGCTTTGCGTCGCTAACGATACGCTGCTGAACGCGCGATTGCACAATTTCAAACGGATGCAGGAACGCCGCGTTGTATTCGATCTGCACACGCACTCCCGGGCGCCAATAGCAAAGCTCCAGGAATTGGCGACTCATATCCGTAAGGTGATAGAGGCAATCGATAAGACGCGCTTCGACCGGTCCCATCTGGCTGAATTCGCCCAGACCGGACCTCGTATTGAAACGGTCTATTACGTACTCAGCGCCGATTATAACGTCTACATGGACATCCATCAGAAAATTCTGGTGCAGGTCGCGCAATGGTCTGAAGACAATAATTTGGAGCTGGCCTCTCCAGCCCAGCGCGTCCTGGTCGATCGCGACACCGTGGAGCAGTTGCTGGAAGCATTCGCCGCTGCAAGGTCGAAGCAGGACAAGCCGTTGATCCACTGATCCGGGAACAGCCTGCCGAGGAACTTTCCGGGACAGCCGGCGTTTGGACCATTGAAACCGCCGGAAGACTGCCGGAAGACTGGATGAGGCCGATGCAGAATCAAAGATTGTTCGTAGGGTCGATCATCATTGCGCTGATAGCCGTCATCGCCATCGTTTCGGCCGCCCAATTGTCGGGTAACGAGCCGGATAAGAACATGCCGCCGCACGCGCTGGATCAGTCCAATTGATCGAGGAGATATCCTGCTATGGAGGGACGCTGTTGTTTTATTCGCCGACCGGTAGCATTATCCTCGGGCGGCTCCAGGAGCCGGAGCCGGAGCCGGAGATAAAATCCGGTTCATACTTCGCGATTAACCCATTTCGGTAAATCTAGGACGGGAGACACTTATATGGAACAGGCTGGCGTCGGCTGGATCGCAGCAATCATCATCGGTGGCCTCGCAGGTTGGCTCGCTGAAATGTTCATGAAAAGCAATATGGGCCTCTTCATGAACATCATCCTCGGTATCGTAGGAGCCATCCTTGCAAATGCGGTTCTGGGCATCTTCGGCGTTACGCTTACCGGCTGGATCGGCTATCTCGTCGCGGGCTTCATCGGCGCATGTGTTTTGATCGCTGTCGCCCGGTTCGCCAAGCGATAGAAGCCGCATGACCATTGCGTGATTTCCTTAATCGAAACCGATTAAGGGCATTTTGAACAGGGGGGCGAAGTTTTCTCGCCCCCCTGTTCATGCGCTGATCGCCGGATCAGAAGCCATTCTGATCTTCCAGATTTGGTGACGCGTCGGTGAAGCGGTGTGCAGCCGGATTGTCCATTGGGTCGGACACATAATTGCCCATACGGTGTTGCGAGACGCCCGTTTCGCCAATATCACTTGTCGCCGTATAGTCGATAGCACCGAAATGGTCCGCATGGTTCATGACGGGCTGAGCGCCGGAACTGGCGATTGGCTGAGTCGGATCCTGCAGGTCGGCTGGAATCCCGAAATTCGGGTTTTCGGCGAAAGCTGCGCCAGCACTGAAAGCCAGAGCTGCGATGGTAAGGGCAAAAGTCTTCATTATACCTAATCCCTGCTTCTGCGACGGAACCATTTCGCGTCGCCATGCGGGGAAACTGCCATGCATTCCGGCAGGTTTGAAAGTAAAAATACACCAACTGGTTGCGTTTCTTTATAGCTGGTTAAGAATCGGCTCCACTCTATAAGAAATGTATTTCATATTATTTTCAGTATAGAAGAAAGTTATAATATAATTTCACATATCACCACCACAATGAATTGCGTGCATATTTATAATATTACAATTCGCGATCTGCAAGGCGCAGGCTGAAAATTTCATCGCTCGATGTTCGAAAGTCAATTAGGATACAAGTGATGAAATGCGTTCAAAACAACTTCACGAGCTGAGTTATGATTAGAATAAAAGCTGCTGCGAGCGCAGCCGTATCTCTACGAAGAAATTGATCTACGCTCGCTACTTGGGAATATTCAGAATAAGGTGGTGATTTCTATTCTGAGATTTCCTTCAATAACCACGCGCCGCGCCGGAAGCTGCACGGCTGTCAATTGCGCCGTAATAGCGACTGCTATCGGCTTTGCCCATATCGGCGAGGCTCTTGCCGCCAACCAGTATCCCCGCGGCTTTGCCCCAGATCGTCCAGTTTTCGTCTATATCGATGTCATGCCCCATGCCCGCAAGCACGCGGCGCGTATCGGGCGACAGGGCGTAAGGCTCCATATAGATCTTGTCGGGCAGCCATTGGTGATGGATGCGCGGCGCATCGATTGCTTCCTGGATATTCATGCCATGGTCGATCACATTGATGATCGCCTCAAGCGTGATGGTGATGATGCGCGCGCCGCCGGGGCTGCCGATGACCATGAATGGCTTGCCGTCCTTGGCGACGATCGTCGGGCTCATTGAGGACAGCGGCGTTTTGCCAGGTGCTATGGCATTCGCCTCGCCCTGTACCAGCCCGTAGAGATTGGGAACGCCCGGCTTCGCGGTGAAATCGTCCATCTCGTTGTTGAGTAGAATGCCGGTTCCCGGCGCAACGACTCCGGCGCCGAACGAGCCGTTCAGCGTATAGGTGACCGCAACAGCATTTCCATCATTGTCGATGATGGAATAATGCGTGGTTTCCGTGCTCTCGCCAAAGCCTTTCGGCATCAATTCCTGCGATATGCCGGCCTTGAAGGCGCTGATCTCCTCGCGGATTTTCTGGGCATAGCCCTTGTCGAGCAATTTCCCGATAGGGTTTTCGACGAAATCCGGATCGCCCAGCGCGGTGTTGCGGTCGACATAGGCGTGGCGCATTGCTTCGATCATGACATGCACCGTGTCGGCCGAGCCATAGCCGAGATAGGAGATCGGATATCCCTCGAGGATATTGAGGATCTCGCAGATGATCACCCCGCCCGAGCTGGGCGGCGGCGAGGAAAAGATGTCATAGCCGCGATAGCTGCATTTCACCGGCTCCAGCTCTCGAACCTTGTATTGTTCGAAATCCTGCCTTGCGAGAATCCCCTTCCTTTCCTGGCTCGCCTTCACGATCGCGTCGGCAATTGGCCCCTTGTAGAAGGCGTCGGGTCCCAGTTCCGAGATGCTGGAGAGCGACGCGGCGAGATCCGCCTGAACCAGCGTCTCACCGACCGCATGGGGCTTGCCGTCGGATTTGAGAAAAATGGCTGCGGCGGCCGGGTCCTTCACCAGCGTCTCTGCGTTTTCGGCTAGCGAAGCGGCATCGCCTTCGTCCAGGACGAAACCGTCCCGGGCAAGCTTGATCGCCGGCGCCATCAACTCCTCTCGCGATTTCGTGCCATATCGCGTCCTGGCGGTCTCGAAGCCGAGGACCGATCCCGGCACGCCGACGGCAAGATAGCCATCGGTGCTGAGACCCTTCACCGGATTGCCCTTGTCATCGAGATACATCGTCTTGGTCGAGGCGAGCGGCGCGCGTTCGCGAAAATCGAGGAAAGTCGTTTTCCCGTCCTTGAGGCGGATGGTCATGAACCCGCCACCGCCAATATTGCCCGCTTCGGGATAGACAACTGCCATGGCATAGCCGACGGCAACGGCGGCATCCACTGCGTTGCCGCCATTCTTCAGGATTTCCACGCCGATATCCGACGCCAGATGCTGGGCCGTGACGACCATTCCATGTTCGGCTTCGACCGGTTCTGGAGATGCGGCTGATGCCTCCGCCAGCGGCGACACGCTGAGAGCAAAGGCGAAGAGGACGGCAATCGCTTTTCTACAGGGATCGTACATGTTCATTCCTCCGGAGATTATGCTCTATTCGGAGCATGTTCGTGGCTGCGCGTCCAGTGCAAGTCCAAGAAAGTGGAGGCCTGTTCAGTCGAGAAAGCGGTACATGCTTCTCTGTCCGGATGGCGAGGGCGGTTAAGGACGACATGAAATAACGGGTGGTAGAATTTCTGTTCGGCTATGGCATTCGCCGCGTGGAACGCCTAAATAGCGGTTCAAGCCGATATTTACGCGGAAACGGGAACGCCATGGATTATGGCTCCATGATGAATATTGCCATCGGGAAGACTGGTTTATGAAGCCTGATTATTATGAGACGCTCGGCGTTGCCAAGGGCGCGGACGAAAAGACCCTGAAAAGCGCCTTCCGTAAGCTTGCCATGCAATTTCACCCGGATAAAAACCCCGGAGATCACGAGGCGGAGCGCAGGTTCAAGGAAATCGGCGAGGCATATGAAACGCTGAAGGACCCGCAGAAACGGGCCGCCTATGACCGTTTCGGCCATGCCGCTTTCGAGCATGGCAACGGTTTCGGCGGCGGCGGCTTCGGCGCTGCCGGCGGCTTTGCCGATATTTTCGAAGATATTTTCGGCGAGATGATGGGTGGCGCACGCCAGCGTCGCACCAATGGCCGCGAACGCGGCGCCGATCTTCGCTATAACATGGAGGTCTCGCTGGAGGAGGCCTATAGCGGCAAGACGGCGCAAATCCGGGTGCCGACCTCCATGGTCTGCGAGGATTGTTCCGGCACGGGTGCCAAGCCCGGCACACAGCCCGTGACCTGTTCGATGTGCGGCGGCGCGGGACGCGTGCGCGCGGCTCAAGGCTTTTTCTCCATCGAGCGGACATGCCCGTCCTGCAACGGTCGCGGCCAGATCATCAAGGACCCCTGTGCGAAATGCGCCGGCCAGGGCCGCGTCACCCAGGAGCGTTCGCTATCCGTCAATATTCCTGCCGGCATCGAGGACGGCACGCGCATCCGTCTTACCGGCGAGGGCGAGGCAGGGCTTCGCGGCGGCCCATCTGGCGATCTCTATATCTTTCTCTCCATCAAGCCGCATGAATTCTTCCAGCGTGACGGAGCCGATCTCTATTGCAAGGTACCCATCTCGATGACCACGGCGGCACTTGGCGGCCAGTTCGAGGTATCGACGCTCGATGGCACGCAAACGCGGGTGAAAATCCCCGAGGGCACGCAGAACGGCAAGCAGTTCCGCCTCAAGGGCAAGGGAATGCCCGTCTTGCGCCAGCCGGTAATGGGCGACCTCTATATCCAGATCGCCATCGAGACGCCGCAGAACCTGACCAGACGCCAGCGAGAGCTTCTGGAGGAGTTCGAGAAGATCTCCTCAAAGGACAACAGCCCGCAATCGAGCGGCTTCTTTTCGCGGATGAAGGAGTTCTTTGAAGGAATTGGCGAATAGGTTATAATTCAGACCACAAACTTGCCAAGACGCTTTGCTTTTGTCAGGTGATGCGTCATAAATCTGCCCAATAACGACATTCAGGAGCGGTACGACATGGCAGGGCCACTCGGCAAGAGACTAGCGGAGAAGTTCGACGAGGAAATCCGTTTCTTCAAGGGCTGGATCGATGGTCCCAAGGCGGTCGGCGCGATCCTGCCGACCAGTTCGGTCACCGCACGGCGCATGGCGAGCGTCGTCGATCCTGATTCCGGCCTGCCGGTGCTGGAACTCGGACCGGGCACTGGCGTCATTACCAAGGCGATCCTGCAGCGCGGCGTGAAGCCGTCCGATATCTATTGCGTGGAATATTCGGAGGATTTCGCCCGCCATCTGCGCGAGGATTTCCCCGAAATCAACATCATCCAGGGCGATGCCTTTGATCTCGACACGACACTCGGCGAGCACAAAGACCTCATCTTCGACAGCGTCATCTCCGCCGTGCCGCTTCTGAGCTTTCCGGTCGAAAGGCGGGTGGCGATCCTTGAGGATCTGCTGAACAGGATTCCCGAAGGGCGTCCGGTAATCCAGATCACCTACGGGCCGCTGTCGCCGATTCCGCCCGGACGCGGAAATTATATCGTCCAGCATTATGATTTCGTCATCCGCAATGTTCCCCCGGCGCGGCTATGGATCTATAAGCGCGGACGCACCTGATCTTTCTCCCGCAGGACAAGCATGGCTCCCAGGATTCTCGTCTTTTCCGGATCGATCCGCTCGGGCGCCTATAGCAGCAGGACGGCGGATGCCGCGATGAAGGAACTGGCGCTGCAGGGGGCCGAGGTGACGCGCATCTCGCTTGCCGATTATCCGCTGCCGATCATGGATGAGGATCTGGAAAAGGAAAAAGGCGTCCCGGAAAACGCCATGAGGCTCGGGCGCATGTTCGCAGCCCATGAAGGGCTGCTGATCTGTTCGCCCGAATATAATTCCTCCATCCCGCCGCTCCTGAAAAACACCATCGACTGGGTCAGCCGCATCTCGCGCGATGGAGAGCGGGCGCTGAAGCCCTATGCTGGTAAAATCGTCGCGCTCTGTTCCTCGTCGGACGGCAATTTCGCCGGGATTCGCGGCCTTTATCACCTGCGTTCGGTGCTGATGAATGTCGGCACGCAGATCATCACCGAGCAATGCTCTGTCGCCCGTGCCTCAGAGGCCTTCGACGACGACGGCTCGTTCAAGGAGGAGCGCATGGCCAGGACAATGGGAAAGGTTTGCCATTCCCTGATCGAGCATGTGCAGATGGCATCGTTGCGGCGCTGATGTACGGCTACTACATCCCGCATTCGCGACCAGCCGCCCGGCGGCGGAAATATCTTCGCCTTCCGGCTTTCCGACCGCGCGTGTCTGTGCGATTGGGAATCCATGGAAACATTCAGCGGTGATTTTCATGAATGAGAATAATGGGGACGAGAACGCAATGCGCGACCGGCTCATCGTCGGCCTCGATGTCCCGACGGTAGGAGAAGCCAAAGCGGTCGTTGCGGCTCTTGGCGAGACGGTGTCCTTCTACAAGATCGGCTATCAGCTTGTCTTCGCCGGCGGCCTCGATTTTGCCGGCGAGCTTATCCGCTCGGGCAAAAAAGTCTTTCTCGATATGAAGCTGCTCGACATCGACAACACGGTCGCCAAGGGCGTCGAGAACATCGCGAAGATGGGCGTCACCATGCTGACGCTGCATGCCTATCCCAAGGCGATGCGCGCCGGTGTCGAAGCGGCAAAGGGCTCCGGTCTATGCCTCCTCGGCGTCACGGTGCTCACCTCCATGGACGGCGCGGACCTCATCGAGGCCGGCTATACCGATGATCCGCAGGCGCTGGTTCTCAGGCGTGCCGAACAGGCCCGCGAGGCAGGCATGGGCGGTATCGTCTGCGCTGCGTCCGAAGCACGCGCCGTACGCCGCATCATCGGTCCCGGCATGGCGCTGGTGACCCCGGGCATACGCCCCGCCGGTGCGGAGAAGGGCGACCAGAAACGGGTCATGACCCCGGCCGAAGCCTTGAAGGCCGGTTCGAGCCACCTTGTGGTCGGACGTCCCATCGTCGTCGCCGCCGACAGGCAGGCAGCCGCCCGCGCCATTCTCGCCGAGATGGCGGCATCAACGGTTTGAAGGAGAAAGAGCATGAAAGGCTATTGGATCGCCCGCGTCGATGTCAGGGATGCCGAGCACTATAAGGATTATGTCTCGACCGCCAAGCCCGCCTTTGAGCGCTACGGCGCCAGGTTTCTGGCACGCGGCGGCACGGCCCATGCCGTCGAAGGCCCCGGCCGCGCCCGCAACGTCATCATCGAATTCCCGTCCGTCCAGCATGCGCTCGACTGCTATAACTCGCCCGAATATCAGGCCGCGAAGGCGATCCGCCAGACTGTCGCCGATGGCGAGATCGTCATCATGGAAGGCTATGACGCTTAAAGCCCCTGCGATGCAGCTGGCTTCCGGCCAGTTAACGATTGCGGCTCGCCGGACACTGCTTTCACCGCGCGTTGCGAAGACGGTTTCGGGGATTGCTCGCTGCGGGTGATCAACTGGCAATTGCTGCCCAGCATCTTCCATGAGCTATTGTTGAGCACTTTTTCGCAGCGCGCGAGCTGCGGTCCCGTGGGCAGCTTGAGGCAGACCTGGTCACCCTCGTTGTAACGCGCGCCATTGCCAAGGCATTGGCAGTCCGCGAGAGCGGGCTGCGCAAGCAAAGCACCGGCAACAGCCAATCGCGCGCGCATCCTCATGATTGACGATATCACGCAGCGCCGGACTGCGCCATGCGGATCGTGCGATCAAAGCCTGACAGGCGCGTCCAAAATTCCCTGCACGGCGATATCGAGAAGCAAGGCCCGTCCGGCGTTAGGATCGGCATCGCGGTCGCTCTGGCTCATGCCTTGCCAGGCCGTCGTGACGAGGAGCCGGTCGGCGTCGGGTCCGACGAAGGCCGGGCAGGATGGCTGGCGGGCCGGCACGGGCACGGAGCGGATCAGCCTGCCATCGGGCGAATAGGCGTTGACGCTCTTGCCGCCCCAGCAGGCATTCCAGAGAATACCGTTCGCATCGACGACGGAGCCGTCCATCCCGCCGTCTTCTACGCGGTGGTGGAAGACGCTTCTCTCGCCGGTGGGCAGGCCGGTTTCCGGATCGGTGTCGACGCGCCACAAGATGTTCTGGTCGGTGTCCGAGAAATAGGCCACGCGCCCGTCAGGCGAAAAGCAGATCGAATTGGTGATGGTGATGCCGGAGAATATCTGGCGGACCTGCCCTTCGCGATACCACCAGATCGAACCGGCGCCTTCCTCGGCCCGTCGGCCCATCGTTCCCAGCCAGAATGCGCCGGAGGGATGGACGCGTGCATCGTTCGAACGGGTGGCCGGATTGTCGGCTTCAATCGCTTTGTGAAGCGTCAGTCTGCCGCTTGCGCGATCCCGGATGAATAGCCCGTTCTCGGTCCACAAGAGTTGGCTCTGTGCATCAATGACGGCCAGCGCGCTCGCCATCATCCCAAGCTCCTGGACCCGCGTCTCGCCATCCGGCCAGTTCTTCTCGATCAACTTGCCTGCCATGATATCGAACCACCAGACTGTATTGGTCAGCGGATCATAGCCCGGCCCTTCGCCGAGTTCGCAGACGATATCGGAAAAGACGGTGGCATTGGTCGCAGTCATCATGCCTCTCCTGCATAAACCACATCATAGGCGCTGATCGTCCGCCATGCACGTTCCGCCACATCGGCCGCGTTCATACCGGGCTTGTAGATGCTGGAACCCAAACCGAAGGTGCGGATACCAACCTCGGCAAAGGCAGCGAACTCGCCCTCGGCAACGCCGCCCACCGCACCGATCACCGTACCCTTCGGCAGGATGGCGCTGATCGCCTTGATGCCCTCGGGCCCGAGCACATTGGCGGGAAAGAATTTCAGCCCGGAGGCCCCCGCCTTCAGCGCGGCAAGGGCTTCCGTCGGGGTGAAAACGCCGGGTAGCGTCACCATGCCGGCAGCCGAGGCTGCGGCGATGACCTCCGGATCGACATTGGGGCTTACCATCAGCCGGCCGCCTGCGGCGTGCAACCGCGCCACATCGGCAGGGTTAAGCACTGTGCCCGCGCCAACCAGCACATGGGCGGGCATTGCCTTTGCCACCATCTCGATGGAGCGGAACGGCTCCGGCGAGTTGAGCGGTATCTCTATCGCCTCGAAGCCCGCCCCGGCGAGGGCATGGCTGATATCGACCGCCTCTTCCGGCTTGACGCCACGCAGGATGGCGATCAAATCGCGCTTCAGCTTTGGCCAGGCGATCGAGGGAGCATGCGTCATGCCGTTTCCTTTCTAGAGCAAGTCCAGGCAAAGTTCGAAGCGGTTTTCCCGGGAATAGCAGGAACTGCTTTTCCCGTCGGACTCGCGTTAAAACAAAAAACCGGAGCAGTTTTCCGATTCCATCACAACAGGAACCGCTCCTAGAACCATAGTCCTGCAGCCGCCGCATGCAGGCCCTTCCTGACCGCATCGTCGGCATCGACCGTCTCGCAATCGAAACCTGCCGCGCTCAGCGCCTTGCGGTAGAGCCGCTCCATGCGTCCGGACGCCACTAGATGCACGGTCTTGATATCGGCACCTGCCTTGGCGCATGCGTCGGCCGCCTCCGTGCCGATTACCATCCCGGACAGTCGCGCGGCCGCTTCGTCTTCGGCCAGCCCGTTCAGGAGCATTCCCGCCCGGATCTCGAAAAGCGTGCCGAGCAGGCTGAAACCGGGGGCGAGCGCCAGCGCAAGCCCGGCGCCAAAGCCCGGATGATCCGCATCGACACCTTCCGCGGCATTGCCGATGGAGTGGCGCAGGATCGAGTGGCTGCACAGAAGTGCATAGAGTTCGCCGGTCAGATAGGTGGAGAAACCGGATACTTCACCATTTTCCAGATGCACCCATTTGGAATGGGTGCCGGGCATGGCGACGAGGCCGGAAAAGCCCGGCTTGCCGTGGACGAGGCCGAGAAGCTGGGTTTCCTCGCCGCGCATGACATTGGGATGTGCGCCCTGCTGTGCCAGGCCCGGCACGATGCGGATGTCGCGCTTGGTATCGATAATGCGCGCTGAAGCCGCGAGAATGGTTGCGGGATCGGCGGGAATATCCACATAGGCCGCCTCGACCCAGCCCTGCCGCGACCCGGCCATGCCACAGACGACCACCGGCAGGTCGGCTGGCGCGCCAACCGCCGCGAGATGACCTTCGAGAACCTGTGAGAATCCGGTGGCGCGGGAAGCGTCGAGCCCGTCGTCGCTGCGCCGTTCAGCCAGTACCTGGCCCGCCCTGTCCATGAGCCAGAGCCGGAAACGGCTGGTGCCCCAGTCGGCCCCGGCGAAGGCAGGTTCTCCGTTTTGGCTCACAAATAGCCTCCATCGACGATCATCGTTTGCGCGGTGAGCATGCGGGCGGCGTCGGAAGCAAGGAACAGGCAGGGCCCGACCATGTCGTCCGGCAGCACCGCTTCCTTGAGGCATTGCTTGCCGACATGGACCTTGAGGCTCTCCTCCGTCACCCAGAGTGCCTTCTGGCGCTCTGTCATCACCCAGCCGGGTGCAATCGCGTTGACACGGATTTTATCCGGTCCCAGCGTCCCGGCAAGACCCTTGGTGAGGCCGATGACACCGGCCTTGGCCGCCGTATAGGCGGGGAGGTCGCCCTGGTTGATCATGAAGGAAATCGAGGTGAAATTGATGATCGATCCGCCGCCGGCCTTTTTCATGCCTGGCAGCACCGCCTGTATCGCAAAGAACTGCGGGCGCAGATTGATTGAGTGGTTGAGGTTCCAATATTCCTCGGTCACGTCCTCGACCGTGTGGCGGTCGTCCCATGCCGCATTGTTGACGAGAACGGTGACCGCACCGTTTTCCGCCTCCGCCGTCGCCACGGCCTTGCGCAGCGCGTCGAGATCGCGCAGATCCGTTTCGAGATAAAGCGGGCGGTTGCCATATTTCTGTTCGAGCTGATCGGCCAGCGCCTTGGACGGCTCCGCGGCGATATCGATGAAGGCGACCCTGGCCCCTTGAGCGATGAAGCCTTCCGTCAGTGAGGCGCCGATGCCGGAACCGCCGCCGGTGATCAGGACGGAACGGTCCTTCAGGTCGGGAAATACGGTCGATGGCAGCATGAGGATTCCTCCCGGTTGGGCCAAGTTGGGCTTGCATAGATGGATGGCGGCCTGCGGCCAGCCCGAACCGATTAGCGGAATTCCGCGATATCGTATAGTATGATAAATAAAAATTCCTGTTATCAGGGCGCGGGCCGTGACAGTTTGGCGCCGTTTCGATCACTGCGAATCGCCCGAGGACATCATGGCAATGAAAATCGCGGTCCAGATGGACCATATCAATTCCATCCGGATCGCCGGCGACACCACATTCGCGCTTTGTCTGGAAGCGGCGCGGCGTGGCCACACGCTTTACCACTATACGCCGGACCGTCTTTCGATGCGCGACGGCATTGTCACGGCGGCTGTCGAACACCTCGAAGTGCGAGATGTCGAGGGTGACCATTTCACGCTGGGCAAGCCCGAACGCCGCGATCTCTCGGAGATGGACGTGGTCCTGCTTCGCCAGGACCCGCCCTTCGACATGAACTACATCACCACGACGCTTCTTCTGGAGCGCATCCATCCGAAGACGCTCGTGGTCAATGATCCCTCCTGGGTGCGCAACAGCCCGGAAAAGATTTTCGTGACCGAATTCCCGGATCTGATGCCTGAGACGCTGATCACCAAGGACCCGCAGGAGGTGGCGGATTTCCGCCGCGAGTTCGGCGATATCATCGTGAAGCCGCTTTACGGAAATGGCGGCGCCGGCGTATTCCACCTGGCCGATGGCGACCGCAATCTCGCTTCGCTCCTCGAAATGTTCGCCCAGATGCACCGCGAGCCCTTCATCGCCCAGCGTTACCTTAAGGACGTGCGCGCTGGCGACAAGCGTATCATCCTGATCGACGGCGAGCCGGTCGGCGCGATCAACCGCGTGCCCGCCGAGCATGACGCCCGCTCCAACATGCATGCCGGCGGCAAGGCCGAGGCATCGCAGTTGACGACACGCGAATATGAAATCTGCGCCCGTATCGGCCCGTCATTGCGCGAGCGCGGCTTCATCCTCGTCGGCATCGATGTCATCGGCGACTACATGACCGAGATCAACGTGACCTCACCGACCGGCATCCGCGAAATCAAGCGCTTCGGCGGCGCGGACGTGGCGGCCCTCTTCTGGGATTGCGTCGAGGCCAAGCGCCGGAAGACGGCATAGAAGCCGATTTCGGATTCACCCGACATGGCATTTCTGCCGGAGCGGCTTCCATTGTGATGGAGGCCGCTCATAACAGTTCTTGAGCATATACAAATATAAATCCCTATCTCCTGACGATACAACTCCGAGCCGTTATAAGCATCCTGGAGTTGTTTTTGTTCTGCAAATGTTCTTGATGATCCAATCAATCTATGCTTAGCTCACGCGGTGAAGGCGTGAGACTTCCGCAGGGGTGGCGGAAGGTCTGTTTGGGGGCAGCGGCAAAATGGTATCGCGGGTCAATACCGTAGCGTTTCAAGGGGTCGAGGCCGTCATTATCGATGTGCAGGTGATGATCGCGCCTGGCAAGATGGGGATGTCTATCGTCGGCCTGCCCGACAAGGCGGTGGCCGAAAGTCGCGAGAGGGTGCAGGCTGCGCTCCATGCCTCCGGCCTTTCGATGCCGCCGAAGAAGGTGACGGTCAATCTCGCTCCAGCCGATCTGCCCAAGGAAGGCTCTCATTACGATCTGCCGATCGCGGTCTGCCTGATGGCGGCGCTGGGCGCGCTTCCCGGGGATGCGCTGCAATCCTATGTGGTTCTGGGTGAGCTCTCACTGGACGGCACGATCAGTGCCGTCGCCGGCGTACTGCCTGCCGCCATCGGCGCCAATCGGCAGGACAAAGGTCTGATCTGTCCCCATGCCTGCGGGCCGGAAGCCGCATGGGCAGGCGCGGAGATCGATATTCTGGCGCCCCGCAGCCTGATCGCGCTCGCCAATCATTTTCGCGGCACGCAAGTTTTGTCGCGTCCCGAGCCGGTGATGCGCCAGAGAGCGGACGATCTGCCCGATCTTGCCGATATCAAGGGCCAGGAGACGGCGAAGCGCGCGCTCGAAGTGGCGGCGGCAGGCAATCACAATCTGCTTCTGATCGGCCCGCCGGGATCGGGTAAGTCCATGTTGGCGCAGCGCCTGCCCTCGATCCTGCCGCCACTTTCGCCACGCGAATTGCTGGATGTGTCGATGATCGCGTCGATTGCCGGCGAACTGGCCGGCGGCAAGCTCTCGGATCGCAGGCCGTTTCGCGCCCCGCATCATTCCGCCTCCATGGCGGCGATGGTCGGCGGCGGCTTCAGGGCCAGGCCGGGCGAAGTGTCGCTAGCCCATAATGGCGTCCTTTTCCTCGATGAATTCCCGGAATTCACGCCGCAGGTCCTTGATTCGCTGCGCCAGCCGCTGGAAACCGGTGACTGCATGATTGCCCGCGCCAATCACCGCGTCAGCTACCCCGCGCAGATCCAGCTCGTCGCGGCCATGAACCCGTGCCGCTGCGGCATGGCGGGTGAACCGGGGCATCGCTGCGCGCGCGGGCCGCGCTGCCAGTCGGACTATCAGGCGCGGATTTCAGGTCCGCTCCTTGACCGTATCGACCTGCGCATCGACGTGCCGGCGGTTTCGGCATCCGATCTCATCCGTCCGTCGCAGGCCGAGCGTAGCCATGTCGTGGCGGAGAGAGTGGCACGGGCGCGCGCAATCCAGAAGCGCCGCTACGAAACACTGGGCCTTCCGAATGTTTCGACCAATGCGCATTGTTCCGCCGCGCTGATCGAGCAGATCGCCGCGCCTGATGCCGGCGGCGCCGCCCTTCTGAAGGATGCCAGCGAGCAGATGAAGTTCTCCGCCCGCGCCTATCATCGTATCCTGAAAGTGGCGCGCACCCTTGCCGATCTCGACGGGGCCGAGAAAGTCGGACGGCTACATCTCGCCGAGGCAATTTCCTACCGAATGAGCGGTGAAAGGACCATGTCTACGGCGTAATCCGCTGCAGTTTCGCACGTAAGAGCGTGAAATGGGAAAGCCCGCTGTCTTGCTTGCCCGCGCTGTCTTGAATGACAAGCGCGGGGGATATGCGACGGGAATTACTTGACCGAGCCGACCAGCAGATTGCTCGGCGCTTCGATGCTGACCCAGCGGCCGCTGTAGTTTGCCGCCTGGCGCTTCAGATAGGTGTAGTTCGTTTCCTGCCAGTTCTTGACCTCGTCGGTAAGATTGTCGAGGACGAAATCGCCGCGATCAGTGCGCACTGTCAGGACGGCATGGCCTTCACCGTCGCGCTTGCGAACCACCGTAATCAGGAGATCGGAAATCCGAATCCCGGTCTGGGCAAGCTCGCGGCGCTTCTCGAGGACGTAATCCTCGCAATCGCCGAAAAGCACCGGATAGGCCCAATATTCTTCCTTGCCGTAGATTTCCTTGTCCGTCAGCGGCTTGATGCGTTCGTTGACCGAGGCGTTGACGGCGACAATGCGCTGCCAGATCTCCTGGGTCAGGCTGAGCGGCGAGGTATCCTTCGAGCGGACGGAGCATTCCTGCGGCAAGCGCTTGCAGAATTCATAATGGCCGATCGGCTGCGAGCTCAACCCGCCGATGCGCATGAAATCGTCTGATGCCGCGAAGGCCCCGGAAGAGGCGGAAAGGAGCGCGCCAAAAATGATCGCAGCCCCAAACGCCCCACAAGACCATATGCCCCTGAACATACACAATACTCCGCCGCACGCTTAATCGTTAACAAAACGTTAAAGGCTGACACGGAGGAGAGTCAATTCATAAAGCTGTCACTCAACTACCAATTCGGCGTATGGTTACCGCGCGAAATGGTGGCGTTGGATGCAACCTGAGGGAATACCGCAAAGCTGCCGAGACATATTTTGGGGAGGGGGCACCGGTTGTTGTTAGACTCATCACGGAGACCGCTACCGCTATAGCGCACTGATATTCTATCCGGAGACGGGCCGATTCAGCGCTCTCGCTGCCGTTTCGGTGCGGATTTGTCGCTCTCGCGAATGAAATTGACGATACGGGGCGCAATCTCGTTGCGGAAGCGCGAACCGTTGAAGACGCCGTAATGGCCCACCTTGGGCTGCAGATAATGCATCCGGCGCCCCGCCGGAATATTGACGCACAGCGTCTGCGCCGCTTCGGTCTGGCCGACGCCGGAAATATCGTCGTTCTCGCCTTCGACCGTCAGCAGCGCCACGTTCCTGATGGCGGAAAGGTCGACGCTGTCGCCGCGATGCTTCATCTTGCCCCTGGGCAGATCGTGGCGGATGAAAACCGTCTCGACCGTCTGCAGGTAGAATTCAGCCGACATATCCATGACCGCCAGATATTCATCGTAGAACTCACGATGCTTTTCGGCGGGTTCGCCATCCTCTTTCACAAGATGAAAGAAGAATTCCTTGTGTGCTGTGATGTGCCGGTCGAGATTCATGCTCATGAATCCGGACAATTGCAGGAAGCCGGGATAGACCGGTCGCATGACGCCTGGATGCGGCCACGGAACGGTCATGACCGCATTGTCGCGAAACCAGCCGATATCCTTTTCCGCCGCCATTTTGTTGACGGCGGTCGGGTTGATGCGGGTATCGATGGGCCCGCCCATCAGCGTCATCGAGGAGGGCGCGAAGCGGTCGCCGGCCTTCTCCATCATCGCCACTGCAGCCAGCACCGGCACCGACGGCTGGCAGACGGCGATGACATGGGTGTTCTCGCCGATGGCATGGAACATCTCGATGAGATAATCGATATAGTCGTCGAGATCAAACTTGCCGTCGCTGAGCGGCACCATGCGCGCGTCGATCCAGTCGGTGATGTAGATCTCCGCGTGCGGCAAAAGGGCTTCCACCGTCCCCCGTAGAAGCGTTGCGTAGTGGCCGGATAAAGGTGCGACCAGCAGGATTTTCGGGTCCCCCGCGCGGCTCTTCGGTACGTCGCGCTGGAAATGCAGAAGATTGCAGAAAGGTTTCTGCCAGATGATTTCTTCCGTCACGGCCACGTTCTTCCCATCCACGGAGGTTTCGGGAAGATTAAAGGCCGGCTTGTCATAGCGTCGCGTCGTCCGCTCGAAGAGTTCCATAAGCGCCGCCATCGAACGGCCATAGGAGCTCTGCGAAATCGGGTTGAATGGACTTTCGAAGAACAGCTTTGTTGCATCCGCCAGAGCCCGGTAAGGCTGGAGCGCGGCATGATTTAGTTCATAAAGCTGATAATACATTTTCCAAGCCCCTGCGAAGCGCGTAAAAGAGATACCGGAAAACCTTATACTGAAACAGCATTTCTCTTTCCTGAACATAGTGCAATCCGAGGATATTGCAATGCACACATTCTTAAGCCGATTTGCTGCTATGCACCAATGGCTACCGATTGCACCGCCACAATCCCGCCCCACAGTCGCACCAATGTCGTGATGCCTGCCTGCGCCGGTCACGGACAAAACGTCCAGTGGTTCGCTCGCCAGACCCGATCTTAGTCAGAGCCGTATTGCGGCCCCCCGTTTCGAAGGCCAAGACATGACAGGCGCTGCGACGCGCAAGGCCACGCCCGACGACATCGAAGCGCTTTTGCGCATAGAGGAGCGTTGCTTCGACACCGACCGCATCTCGCGGCGCTCCTTTCGTGTGCTGATCCCGCGTCCGACGGCGGAAACCATCGTCGCGGAAGAGGGCGGCGTCATTGTCGGCTACGCGATGATCCTGTTCCGCAAGGGAACAGCCCTTGCCCGCCTCTATTCGCTGGCGGTTAATCCGGAAGCGAAGTCGCGCGGCGTTGGCGGCCTTTTGCTCGCGGCGGCCGAGCAGGCGGCTTTCGATCATGACAGGCTGTGGCTTCGTCTCGAGGTGCGAGAGGACAATGAGCGGGCCATCGCGCTCTACAAGCGCCATGGCTATCGCCCCCTTGGCCGCTGCCTCGATTATTATTCCGATCATTCCGATGCGCTACGCTTCGAGAAGACGCTGCGCGGCGACGCCCCGATTTCGGCTCCGGTTCCCTATTATGAGCAGACGACCGATTTCACCTGTGGCGCGGCTTGCCTGATGATGTCGCTGGTCGCCAATCTGCCTTCGGTCAAGCTCGACCCGGTGCTGGAAATTCGCCTGTGGCGCGAGGCGACGACGATCTTCATGCAGTCGGGGCCCGGCGGGTGCGAGCCCTTCGGGCTGGCTGTCGCGGCCCACGAGCATGGGCTGAAATCATCGGTCGCCGTCTCGACCGATGCCATCCTGTTCCTGGATTCGGTGCGCGATCCGGAAAAGCGCCTGGTGATGGAGCTTGCCCAGACGGATTTTCGCCGCCGCGCCAAGGCCTATGGCATCAGCGTGCGCCAGCGCGGCTTTACCATGCAGGACCTGCGTTCGGCCTTGCGGCGGGGGGCGTCGGCCATCATCCTTGTCAGCGGCTATCACATGTTCGGCAAGAAGGTGCCGCATTGGGTACTCGCCCATGGCGATGACGGGCGCCATATCATGATCCACGACCCATGGGTGGAAGACGAGGTCGGCGAGACGGTCGCCGACGCCGCCAATGTTCCCATCTCGTATGAGATTTTCGATCGCATGGCGCGGTTCGGCAAAAGCGGCCTCAGGGCGGCGGTTTTCCTGGAGAAGAGAGAGGATTGATGTCGATATGTGTCATTCTGGTCGGACGGCAGTCCGACATCGACAATGGCGCGACCCCTCACAAGGTCATGACCAACCGGGATTACCTGGCCCATCCGGCGCTGTTCAACGGCCAGCGCCCGAGGATCATCAATCTGTCGCGCACCTACACCTATCAAAGCCGCGGCTATTATGCCTCCCTCCTGGCGGAAGCCCGTGGCCACCGCATCATCCCCTCGGTCGAAACGATGATCGATCTTTCGGAACGGCGACTTTATGAAAACGCCATCCCCGAACTCGAAGATGCGTTGAACAAGGCGCTCGGCCACCACCCGGAACATGCGCCGACGACCATCCGCATCTATTTCGGTTATGCGCCCACTCATCAGTTGGAGCGTTTCGCCAGGCTTCTGTTCGACTGGTTCCGTGCGCCTGCCCTCGAAGTCACGGTCAAACCGGGCGAATGGGCGAAAATACAAAAGATCGCCTTCGCCAATCTCGGAAAGCTGGACGAAGAGGAAAAGGCGCATTTCAACCATGCGCTCGACCGCTATACGCAGCGCGAATGGCGCGCCGCCAAGCAGAAGACACCGGCGCGCTACTCCTTCGCCACCCTGTGCGATCCGCATGAGGCGATGCCGCCTTCCACGGTCTCGACGCTCAAGCACTGGGCCCGCATCGCCGGCCGTCTTGGCGTCGATGTCGCGCCCATCGGCAAGAAGGATCTGTCGCGCCTGGCCAATTACGATGCTCTGTTCATCCGCGAGACAACGTCGATCTCCAACCATACCTACCGCTTTGCGCGCCGGGCACAGCAGGAGGGAATGCCTGTCATCGACGATCCGGTCTCGATGATCCGCTGCACCAACAAGGTCTATCTGAACGAGCTGATGCAGGCCAACGGGGTTCCCGTGCCGCCGACGGTGATGATAGCCGGCGACGAGGATCTGACGCGCGCCGCCGACCTGCTCGGTTTTCCCATGGTCATCAAGATACCGGATTCCTCCTTTTCGCGTGGCGTCAAGAAAGTCTCCTCATATGACGAGCTCAAGGTGCTTGCGACGGCATGGCTGGAGGACAGCGATCTCCTGATTGCGCAGAAATACATGCCAACCCGATATGACTGGCGGGTCGGTGTGCTCGACGGAAAGCCGCTTTTCGCCTGCCATTATCTGATGGCCAAGCACCATTGGCAGATCGTCAATCATGATACCGGCGGCAAGCCGCTGGAAGGCGGCTTCCGCTCCTTCGCGCTTGCCGACGCGCCGCCGCCGGTCATCGAGACCGGGCTGCGGGCAGCGCGCTGCATCGGCAAAGGCCTCTACGGCGTCGATCTGAAGGAAACCGAGGATGGTGTCGTCGTCATCGAGGTCAACGACAATCCCAATCTTGAGCACGGCGTTGAAGACGCGGCCGAGAAGGACGAGGTCTGGCTGAACCTGACGCGATGGTTCATTGAACGGCTGGAGCGTACGCGATAGCGCACAGCCGACGTTCGTGGAACTGTTTGTAGGCCGGCATTAGCCCATTTCAGCAGCCCTAAAGCCGGCTGAAGCAGACCTTCGCATGTCCCGCACTGATGAAGCCGAGGCGGCTTGCCGCGCCTTTCGAGAGATCGAGGATGCGTCCCTTGATGAAGGGGCCACGATCGTTGATGCGCACGACGAGCGATTTGCCGTTTCTCTGGTTTGTCACCTTCACCTTGCTGCCGAGCGGCAGCGTGCGGTGCGCCGCTGTCATCGCGGCGGGGTTCATCCGCTCGCCGGAGGCCGTACGCGAGGTGAGGGCATACCAGGAGGCGCGGCCGCATTGAGCGGAAGCCTCGATAGCGGTCATCGAGAGAACGCCGGCTGCGGCTGCAGCCAGAAGAGCCATACGCATTTTGAAGTTCATGCCGTCTTCTTTTTGTTATTTCCGGGGGCTTCCGGAAGATCGTTCCCCTTGGAAGCAAAGATTTGCTGCAGTCGAAATGTGGCGAGAAATGGTTTCACGCAGAATTACAGAATGATTCTGAGTTGTGATTACGAAGGAAAATTATCCTATACTATGCAAAATTCGAAATAATTGAGAGGTATATTTTCGATATACTACTTGCTGGTTACATGAAGTTTTTTGTGATGTTTTTAGATCAGTGATATTCATTCGCTGAATGAAAGGGTCGGGTCCGGCTGAATACATGGATTTCGAGTAGATTCAGCCTTTGCGGGGTGCCCCGCCCTTTTCAATCGCGGAACTTTATTTGCAGGCGAAGTTTTTCTCCGGAATCCTTCAAGGACCAGAAGCCGGTATTTTTTTGCGCGCTTTTGCCAGATTCCCTTCTATAGAGCCCCTCCGGAGAGCATATGCTTGGGGAAAAGCGGCAGAGGAACACGCATCGAGATGAAGCCGGATGTCGGAAAAAGCGGTATGCAGCAGGAGAAAGCGGGGCACCGGCAAGTGTCGGGCACGCTGCGCTGGGCCTATCTCGCGCTTGGCTTCCTCATGCTCGTGCTCGGTTTCATCGGGGTCTTCCTGCCCGTCTTGCCGACGACGATCTTCATCATTCTCGCGGCGTGGTTTTTCGGCAGGTCGTCGCCCCGGCTCGAAGCATGGCTGCTCGGCCATCCCGGTTTCGGCCCGACCTTGCGCAACTGGCGAGACAAGGGCGCCATTTCCCCCAGGGCCAAGATGGCCGCCTCGGCGGGTATGATGGCGGGTTACGCGCTGTTCTGGTGGAGCGCTCGACCGGGATGGCCGCTTGCAACAGGGGTGGCGGTACTCATGCTGGGCTGCGCCGCCTTTGTCCTGTCGCGGCCGGATTGAATGAGCCCAAATCGCCGAGATAGCTGTATTCCCTCATCACCGCCGCACGGGCGGCTGGGTCGATATCGGCAAAGCGGAGCGCTTCTTCCGCATCATCGATTTCCACGAGCAGGCCGCCATCCGGCGCGGCGAGCCGTGACATGCCTGCAAAGGTGAAGGTCTCGTCCGCGCCGGCATGGTTCACATAGGCCAGGAATATCTGGTTTTCGAAAGCCCGCACCTGGATCATCTTCTGCGCGATGAATGTCCCGGACGGTCCCGCAGGCAGGGCCGTTGGCACGACCACCATGTCAGCGCCGGCAAGCGCCAGTCGCCGGACATTTTCAGGGAATTCCACGTCGTAGCAGATCAGAATGCCGATCTTCAGCCCGCCATGCCGGAAAAGACACGTCGCCGGCGGCGCCGGTTGAAACAGCCCGCGCTCATAGTCGCCGAAGAGATGCGATTTGCGGTAGATCGCCCGCCCGCCCCTGCCGTCCACGTAAGCGGTGCTGTTATAGACGACCGCGCCATCCCGTTCGGCAAAGCCTGAGACGATGGCGACGCCATGCGCCGCCGCGATCGCTTCGAGTTTTGCGATCTGCGCGCCATCGGCCGGTTCGGCAAGCGAGCGGATCGCATCGCCTGCGCCATAGCCGGTGAGAGCCAGTTCCGGCGCGACGAGCAGGCTTGCGCCATTGTCGGCGGCTTTTTGCGCCGCCTCGGCGATGCTCCCCAGATTGGCCGCCACATTGCCGCTTGCTACTTGCATCTGGAAGAGCGCGATGCGCATCATTTGCCCTCGGCTGAAAGTGCGCCCAGCAGCTTCGGCAGGTCGCCGAACCAGGCGACGAGGCCGAAAATCGCGGCGGAAACGGCAACGAACAGAACCGACACCGACGCCATGGTTGGGGTATAGCCGTAGCGCAGCGCGTTGAAGATCTTGATCGGCAGGGTTTCGAACGTGAAGCCGACGGTCATATAGGCAACGATATACTCGTTGAGCGACAAGACGAAGGCAAAGGCGTAGCCCGAAACGATATAGGGCAGGATCAGGGGCACGATCACTGTCATGAACACCGTCCGGTCGTCTGCGCCCATGGTCGATGCCGCCTCGACCAGCGAGCGGTCGATTGAGGAGAAGCCGAGCGACAAGGTGACGAGCGGCAGCGTGACGAAGAAGATCGCGTGACTGATTACCGCGGTCCAGGGTTGGCCGTAAAAGCCTGTCGTCGCCCAGAAGGTGAGGAGCCCCAGAGCGGTGATGACCGGTGGCAGGGTGAAGGGTGCGATGCCGAGGACCTGGAAGACATTGGTCCATGGCGCGATGCGCCGCCAGGCAAACCATGCAAGCGGCAGGGCGATGGCGACGGCGAGTGCTGCGGAGAGCGCCGCAAGCGTTACGGATGCAAAAAGTGCGTTGCGCCATTCCGGATTGCTGAAGATCTCGCCGTACCAAGAGACCGAGAAGCCCTTGGGCGGAAAGGTCAGGCTCTGGCGTTCGTTCACCGAAACACCGGCAACGACCACGAGCGGCGCGGCGAGGAAAATGCCGATGAGCGTGAAATAGAGCCGCTGCAAGATCCGGTTCATGCGGCTTCTCCCTTGCGACCGAGGAAGAGCGTCAGCGCGACGAGCGCCAGCGTCACGAGGACGAGGAACACCGCCATGGCCGCGGCGAACGGCATGTTCGACTGGTAGATCGCCTGATCGGTGATCAGTACCGAGAGCGTCCAGTGCTGCGGCCGCCCGAGAATCTGCGGCAGGAGATAGGAGCCGAGCGCGAAGATGAACACCATGATCAGCGTTGCGACGATGGTGTTGCGCAGCGCCGGCACGACGACGTTGAAAAAAGCGCGTAGCGGCGAGGCGCCGAGCGTGCGCGCCGCCTCCGTCAGCGTCGGATCGAGCCGCACCAGCGCCGGGTAGAGCACCAGCACCGTATAGGGAAACGCCTGATAGACCATCCCGGTCAGAACCGCGCCGAGGCTTGGAGTGAGCGCCCTTGGGCTATCCATGATGCCGATGGCAACGAGCAGATTGGTGATGCCCGCCGTGCGAGAGAACAACGTCGACCATGCAAAGCCGGTGATGACTTCCGAAAGCGACAGGATCGAGAGCAGCCCCACCAGCCAGAGCACCTGCGCGCGCCGCGACATGCGGGTCAGGAGATAGGTGAAGGGCAGGGCCAGCACCAGGCAGCAAATGGCCACGGCAATGGAAAGCATCAACGAGAAGCCCAGCACATTGGCGAAGAAGGCGCTCAAAAATCGCTCGTAATTGCTCCAGACGAAAGCCGGCGTATAGAAGCCGCCCTGCTGGCGCTGGAAGAAGCTGACCGCGATCATCGTACCGAAGGGAACGACGAAGAAGATCGTCAGCATCGCCGCCGGGAAGAACAGCGGGCCGTAGTCGGTAAGTGTCCGGGGCGGCTCGCGTCTCATCGTTTGAGCACCACGCAGGCTTCATGGGGCAGAACAACGCCCACCTTTTGGCCGACACTGACCTCCGGCCGCGCCCGCGGTGTTGAAACCGCTACAATACTCTGGCCGGAGACATCGACGAACGTCTCGATCGTGCCGCCGAGATCGCGGATGAAGGTGATGGTGCCGTCGATCGCATCCCCGCCGGGCGCCGTCAGATGCACGTCCTCCGGGCGGATCGAGACGGATGCCTTGGCAAGGCCTGCGGGAAGCGCCAGCCCCGCCACCGGCTTGCCTAGAAACGTAGCGCGGCTGGCGCTGTCGGCGGATATCTCCAGGAGATTGGTCGAGCCGATGAAATCGGCAACGAACGTATCGGACGGGTTGCGGTAGATATCGACGGGCGAGGCCGCCTGGCGGATCTCGCCGCCATTCATCACCACCACGGTATCGGCCATGGTCATGGCCTCGCGCTGGTCGTGGGTGACGACGATGGTGGTGATCCCGAGCCGCTGCTGCAGCTGGCGCAGCTCCACCTGCATGGCTTCACGCAGCTTCGCATCGAGCGCCGACAGCGGCTCGTCGAGCAGGAACAGCTTTGGCGAAAGCGCCAGCGCACGGGCGATGGCGACACGCTGGCGCTGGCCGCCGGAGAGTTTCGACACCGGCCGTTCGCCATAGCCCTGCAGATGGATCATCTGCAGGAGCTCGTCGACGCGCTTCTTCTGGTCTTCCTTGGCGATGCCGCGAATGCGCAGAGGATAGGCTATGTTCTCCCCGACATTGAGATGCGGAAACAGCGCCAGCGACTGGAATACCATGCCCAGATTGCGCTTGTGCGTGGGAATAGGCGTGATATCCGCGCCATCGAGCAGGATGGCGCCTTCGCTCGGCTCATCGAGCCCGGCGATCATGCGCAAGAGCGTGGTCTTCCCACATCCAGACGGCCCGAGCATGCAGACGAACGTACCGTGAGGTACGCTGAGATCAACATGGCTGACGGCGGCGAAATTTCCGAACCGCTTGGATATGTCTTTCAGAACCAGTCCGGACATCCGCCCCTCATGTTCATTGTTTCGCAGCCCACTGTTTTAAGATCCCGGCTACCCCCCATTTCTACGGGACATCTCCCCCACAATACGGGAGAGTATACCCCCCTCAAGGAGGGATGTCCCCGGGGCCAGAAGGGGGGTATTCATCTAGCCGACGATCAGTTCAGTCCATTTCTGGTTCAGCCAATCCGACTTGCTCTGGTAGAGATCGTAGCGGGGGATGATCGGCTCGATATCGGAGGAGACGGCGGAAAATTCCTTGTCGGTCAGGTCGAGCAGTTCGCGTCTGACGGTGGGAGCGGTTCCGACCTTGCGCGACAGCGTCGCCTGGATCGTGGGCTGGCTCATATAGTTGATGAAGATATGCGCTTCCTCGCTCTTCTTTGAAGCGCGCGACAACGCCCAGCAGCCCGAATCTTGGATTCCTCCTTCCTTCGGGAAGGTCGAGCGCACCGGATTGCCATCGGCGGCGGCAAGACCGGTCACATCGTGATAATATTGCCCCATCGGGATTTCGCCCGACTTCAGCGCCTGCTCGAACTGCGCCTCGTCACGGTACCACAGCCGCACATTCGGCTTGACCTCGGCCAGCTTGTCGAAGGCCTTGAGCAGGCCCTCTTCAGTACTGAGCGCATCGGTGCCGCCGAAGAAAGTCTTGGCCGTCACTTCAAGGAGGAACGAGTTGGAAACGAGGGCGAGGAGGCCGAGCTTGTCCTCATTCGCCTTGTCCCAGAAGGCCGCCCATGAATCCGGCGCTTCCTTGTAGGTATCCGTGTTGGTGACGAGCGTGATGTACCACGCCACGGCGCCGATACCGGCCACGCGTCCATCCGGATATTTATTGACGAAACGGTCGATGAGATTTCCCGAATTGGGAATCTTCGCCATATCGAGCGGGGTCCACAAATCCGTTGCCTGACCCTTGAGCATGGCAACCTGCGACATCATCGATACGTCAGCCGGCGCCTGTCCGGCGCGTGCTGCCTGTTCGAGCTGCACCAGCCATGCCTCGCCCGTCGGCTCGGCAACCGATTCCACCGCTATGCCGGTCGCCTTGGTGAAGTCGGGGAAGATGTTCTTGTCGAAGGAATCCTTGAAATAGCCGCCATAGACGCCGATTTTCAGCGACTTGTCCTGCGCCCGCAGCACAGATGGCATGGCGAGCATCGCCGCGCCCGCAACGCCGGCGCCAAGAACGGCACGCCGGCTCACCCTGTTTTGAATTTCGTCCATGTTCTCTTCTCCTTTGTCGCCGGCCTGAGATGAACCGGTTTGTTCCCGTTTTTGTGTTTTTTGATTATATCAGTGAAAAATCAATCCCGCTTGCCTGTGATAAAGGGGCTGAAGACCATCAGGCTGAGGATCTCGAACAGTACCTGTGCGCCCGCATGGGCCGTGTTTGTCGTCGCATCATATTGTGGCGCCACCTCCACGACGTCGCCGCCTACCAGATTGATGCCCTTGAGGCCGCGGATCAGTTCCAGCACTTCACGTGTCGTCAGGCCGCCGACTTCGGGCGTGCCGGTGCCGGGCGCAAAGCTCGGATCGAGGCTGTCGACGTCGAAGGAGAGATAGGTCGGCCCGTCGCCGACGATCGTCCGCGCCTTGTCGATGATCGCCGGAATGCCGAGCCCCGTCACCTCTTCGGCATGGATGACGGTCATGCCGGATTCATAGGAAAACTCCCAGAGATATTCGGCCGAGCCGCGAATGCCGATCTGGATGGTGCGCGTCGGGTCGAGCACGCCGTCCAGCACGGCGTTGCGGAACGGTCCGCCATGGTGGAACTTGGTCTGGTCAAAGGCGCCGCCGGTGTCGCAATGCGCGTCGATATGGATCATGCCGACGGGGCGCTCCTTGCCGACAGCTCTCAGGATCGGATGGGTGATCGAATGATCGCCGCCGACCGAAAGCGGCACCACGCCGGCGGCCACGATCTGGCCGATCCGCTTTTCGATATCGGCATGGCTCTGCTCCAGCCGGTAGCGGCTGGCGAAGGGCACATCGCCTATGTCGGCAACGCGCAGGTCGAACACCGGCGCCGTGCCGAGGACGTGATTATAGGGGCCTATGCGTTCGATGGTGCGCATCGCGCGCGGGCCGAAACGCGAGCCGGGCCGATTGGTGACGCCCAGATCCATCGGCACGCCGGTGATCGCCACCTGCAGATTGCCGAAATCGGGTTCGTTCGCATCGACGGGCACATAGGGCGCGGAAAGGAAAGTCGGCACGCCCGCATAGGGCGCAAGCCGCGTTCCGCTCTTGGAGAAGATCTTGTCTGCGACCTTGCGGAATTCCGGATCGAAAAGTTCGCCGCCATGGCTCTCGCCATATTTGGCGCGTAAGGAATCGAGCTTCTTTGCGTCCCAGTTCATGATCGGCCGTCCTGTTTCATTGTTTGAACGCTGGCGGAAATCAGGAGAGGCGGAGCCACGGCGCATCATCGCCGCGATCAGAAATCATTTCATTCCCCTGGGCTTTCAGCCTCGTCTTTTGCCGGATTATCGGTGTAAAACGTTTTGAAATGCAATTGATATTGTTATAGCGTTTCATGTGAAATTTTCTCACATAAAAGTGTCATCAGGTCACACATGCCAAGCCGCCTTCCACCGCTCAATCCGCTCAGGGCCTTCGAGGCGGCGGCGCGTCATGGTTCGGTTTCGCTCGCCGCGCAGGAACTGAATGTCACCCACGGCGCGATCAGCCACCAGATCAAATCCCTCGAGGCGAGCCTCGACGTCAAGCTGTTCGATCGCGCGGCGCAGCGCCTGAAACTCACCGCGCAGGGCGCGCTGCTGCTGCCTTCCGTCTCGCATGCCTTCGCCGAGATCGCAGCGGCGACCGCGATGGTCAAGCGTCCCTCGACCAGCGGGGAACTGAGCGTCACCTGCGTACCGGCGCTGCTTTCCCTGTGGGTCATTCCCCGTCTCAATCAGTTTACCGAGCAATATCCTGACATTCGCTTGACGCTGACCGCATCGAACGATGCCGATCATCTGCGCTCGCCCGACATCGATATCTGCGTTCTTTACGGCGATGGAAACTGGGCCGATTGCTGGACCAGGCTGTGGAGCAATCTCAGGCTTTTCCCGGTCGTCAGCCCGACGCTGCTCAACAGCCGGCCGTTGCGCTCCGTGCGCGATCTGCGCGATCACGCGATGCTGCATGGCGATGACGGGCGCGAATGGAACACCTGGCTTGCCGCCGCCGATGCCTCGGGCGTCCCACGCGGGCCGGAGCATTTCATGAGCGATGCCCGGCTTTCGACCGAGGCAGCATTGCACGGCCAGGGCGTTGCGCTGGGCGACACGATCACCGCGAGCGACCTGATCGCCAGGGGCGATCTGATCGTGCCGTTCGATCTCACCGTCCCCGCGAACGATGCCTTTTACGTGGCCTGTCGCAACGAAGTTCGCGCCGCTCCCATCGTCAAGGTGTTCATCGACTGGCTTTTCGCTTCTCTCGGCGCGGACGCCATCGAACCCCAGACGGCGGCCCGCCGCATCATCCGCCGCCGCAACGGCAAGGCCGAGACCGCCATATCCTCCCCGAGCGGTCTCATCTCGAAGCAGACGCCCGCTGCCCGCAGCCGCAAGCGCCGTATCAAATCCTGATCTCTCCGATACCCGAACTATAAGGACTTTCGAAACATGCCGGCTCCGTTTTTCAATCCCTTGGTGGCCAATCTCTCCGCGCCGCCCATTCCGCTGGTGCAGGCCTGGGCGAGGGATTATTCCGGTACGCACGGACCGCTGATCGATCTGTCGCAGGCCGTTCCGGGCTATCCGCCGCATCGCGACATGTTGCAATGGCTGGGGGAGGCGGCGTCTTCAACGGCCTATGCGGGCTACGGATCGATCGAGGGTGAAACGGTGCTGCGGCAGGCCTATGCCGACCATGTCGCCGGCCTCTACGGCGCGCCGGTCGAGACTGCAAATGTGCACATCACAGCCGGCTGCAATCAGGCGTTCATCGCCGCCATCATGGCAGTGGCAGGTGCGGGCGACACGGTCCTGATGACTAATCCGTTTTATTTCAACCATGAATCGACGCTGGCGATGCTGGGCATCAGGGCGCGTACCGTCGATGCGAGCGCGGCGCGGGGTTTCGTTCCAGAGGTTCAGGCCATCGCCGGCGCGCTGACCCGCGATGTCAGGGCGCTGGCGCTCGTCACGCCGAACAATCCGACCGGCGCCATCTACTCGCCCGAGATGCTGCGGGCCGTCTACGACCTTTGCCGCGCCAACGGCACCTGGCTCATCCTCGATGAGACCTACCGCGATTTCCTGCCCACCGGCAGCGAGGCGCCGCACGGGTTGCTGGCTCTCCCGGACTGGCAGGATACGCTGATCCAGCTCTACAGCTTCTCCAAATCCTTCTGCATCCCCGGCCATAGGCTGGGCGCCATCGTCGCCGGCCCGGATGTGGTGGAGAATGTAGCGAAAGTCATGGACAATCTGCAGATATGCGCACCGCGAGCGCCGCAGGCAGCCGTCGCCCGCGCTATTCTACCTCTCACGGATTGGCGCGAGGCCAACCGGGCGGAAATCGCCAGCCGCGCAGCCGCGCTTCATGAGGTGATGAGCCGTCTGCCGGACTGGAGAATCGAGGCCATCGGCGCTTATTTCGCCTTCATCCGCCATCCCTTTGACGGAATATCTTCCGTGGAGGTGGCGGAACGGCTTGCCAAAGTCGCCGGCGTGGTCGCTCTTCCCGGGGTTTTTTTCGGCGAGGGCCAGGAACAATTCCTGCGCTTTGCCTTCGCAAATGCCGATGTCGCCACGATCCGGCAACTCGATACCCGGCTGGTCCTCGTCCACTCCTGAGGACGAAAGGATATGGTCATCTCCGGGAATTCTCTTCTATAGTTTCCAGCCGATGGGAATCGCATCCCGCGCAATCATTAGGGGAACCGCATGTATGAATATGCCATCGCGTGGGATTGGCTGAGCTTCGCCGCCCGCTGGCTGCATGTCGTCACCGCCATCGCCTGGATCGGCTCGTCCTTCTATTTCGTGGCGCTCGATCTGGGGCTGACGAAGCGCCCCAATCTGCCGGAAGGCGTGCAGGGCGAGGAATGGCAGGTCCATGGCGGCGGCTTCTATCATATCCAGAAATATATGGTCGCGCCCGCTCACATGCCGGAGCATCTCACCTGGTTCAAATGGGAAGCCTACGCGACCTGGCTGTCCGGTTTCACGCTTCTCTGCATCGTCTATTATGCAGGCGCGGATCTCTATCTGGTTGACCCGCAGGTGCTCGACGTGTCGGCGCCGGTGGCGATTGCCATCTCGCTCGCCTCGATCGCTTTCGGCTGGGTGGCCTATGACCTGATCTGCAAATCGCCGCTCGGCCGCAACGACACGCAACTCATGGTGCTGCTCTATTTCGTGTTGGTCGCCATGGCCTGGGGCTATACCCATCTCTTCACCGGCCGCGCCGCCTTCCTGCATCTGGGCGCCTTCACCGCGACGATCATGTCGGCCAATGTCTTCATGATCATCATCCCCAACCAGAAGAAGGTTGTGGCCGACCTGATCGCCGGTCGCCAACCCGATCCCGCCCTCGGCAAGCAGGCAAAGCAGCGCTCGACCCACAACAATTACCTGACGCTACCCGTCGTCTTCCTGATGCTGTCCAACCATTATCCGCTGGCGTTTGCCACGCGCTACAACTGGATCATCGCTTCGCTCGTCTTTCTGATGGGCGTCACCATCCGCCACTGGTTCAACACCCACCATGCCCGCAAGGGCGACCCGACATGGACATGGCTCGTCACGGCAATCCTTTTCATCATCATCATGTGGCTTTCCACCGAGCCGAAGCTCATCCAGAATGGGGCGGGAGAGGCGAAAGCCTCCGCCCTGCAGCAGTCCTTCCTGGCTTCGGATCAATTTCCAAAAGTGCGTGACACCGTGCTTGGCCGCTGCTCCATGTGCCATGCGCGCGAGCCCTCATGGGAGGGGATCATCGCACCGCCGAAAGGCGTGATGCTGGAGACCGATGTGGAAATCGCATCCCATGCCCGCGAGATCTATTTGCAAGCCGGTCGTTCTCATGCCATGCCCCCCGCCAATGTGTCAGGCATCACCGCACAGGAGCGCAGCCTTCTTGCCGCCTGGTATGAGACGGCTGTGCAGCCAGGGAAGAAGAAATGACTGGATTGCTGATCCGCGGCCGCGTTCTGACTTTCGTCGATGAGCCTCGCGATATCGCCGATACAAGTTCCTACCGTTATTTCGAGGACGGCGCCCTGCTCGTCGTGGACGGACGGATTGCGGCGCTGGGCGATTATGCGGATGTGGCGCGGACCGCCGGCGTGGACACGCCCGTCGCCGATCACCGGCCGCACCTCGTTCTCGCCGGTCTCATAGACGCGCATATCCATTTCCCCCAGATGCAGGCGGTCGCGTCCTATGCCGCCCAGCTCCTGGAATGGCTCAACACCTACACTTTCGTCGAAGAACAGAAATTCGCCGACGAGCAGCACGCGCAATTCGTCGCGGAACGCTTTCTGGACGAACTGTTGCGCCATGGCACGACGACTGTCGCCGCCTACTGTTCGGTGCATCCGCAGAGCGTGGACGCCTTCTTCCGCGCGGCGCAGCATCGCAACATGTGCGTGATCGGCGGCAAGGTGATGATGGACCGCAACGCTCCGCCGGCACTCTGCGACACGCCGCAATTGAGCTATGACGATACCACGGCCCTGATCGCCCGCTGGCAGGGCACGGGCCGGCTGCATTATGCCATCACGCCGCGCTTCGCCATCACTTCGACGCCGGAGCAGATGGAGATGAGCGCCGCTCTGGTGCGCGAACATCCCGATTGCTACGTCCAGACCCATCTTTCCGAAAACCGCGAGGAAATCGCGCTTACCCGCTCGCTCTATCCCGATGCCCCGGACTATACCGGCATCTACGAGCATTATGGTCTGCTCGGGCGCAAGACCCTGCTCGGCCATTGCATCCATCTCTCCGAGCGCGAGATGCAAATCATGGCCGAAACCGGTTCGGTCGCGGTCTTCTGCCCGACATCGAACCTCTTCCTTGGAAGCGGCTTGTTCGACCGGGAAAAACTTCGCGATCATGGCGTGCGCATCGCCGTGGCCACCGATATCGGCGGCGGCACCAGCTTTTCCATGCTGAAGACGATGGACGAGGCCTACAAGATCCTGCAACTGCGTGGGCAGCGCCTCTCGCCGCTCCACTCCTTCTATATGATGACGCTGGGCAACGCGCGTGCGCTGTCACTCGAAGACAGGATCGGCACGCTGGAGCGGGGAACCGATGCCGATATCACCATCCTTGACAGCCGCGCGACGCCGGCCATGCGGATGCGCATGGATGCCGCCCGGACGCTCCAGGAGGAGCTGTTCGTGCTCCAGACGATGGGCGATGACCGCGCAGTGGCCGAGGTTTATGTCGCCGGCAGCCCCATGAAGACCGAACTTTAAAAAAGTTTCTCCCAAAACGCCGAGGTTCTAGAACTCGCAAATTATTGGGAAAACCGCAGGGAATCCAGCGAGTCTGGCCGGTTGCTACAGTTCTGTAACATTGCTGTCATATCTCTGTAATATAGATTGCGTAGAGGGCTAGCGACGTCGGAGGCGTCCACTCAACTTTCCAACAGGAGCTGCTCCTATGAACAAGATGATTTACACGACCGCTGCGCTGGCGATTGCCGCCGCGATGTCGGTATCCGCCGCTGAGGCTCGCGACCAGATTCAGGTGGCAGGTTCCTCGACTGTTCTGCCATATGCCAAGATCGTTGCCGAGACCTTCGGCGAAACCTATCCGGACTTCAAGACACCTGTCATCGAGTCGGGCGGTTCGGGCGCCGGCATCAAGGAATTCTGCAAGGGCGTCGGCGAAAGCACCATCGACATTGCCAATGCGTCGCGCGCCATGAAGGACACTGAGCTGAAATCCTGCGTCGACGCCGGCGTCAAGGATGTGCAGGAAGTCCGCATCGGCTATGACGGCATCGTCTTCGCTACCGACATCAAGGGCCCGGACTGGAAGCTGACGCCGAAGGACCTTTACTCCGCTCTCGCCGCCAAGGTCGTCGTTGACGGCAAACTGGTCGACAATCCGAACACCAAATGGAGCCAGGTCAACAAGGACCTGCCGGATTGGGATATTGCCGCTTACATTCCGGGCGAGAAGCACGGCACACGCGAAGTCTTTGAAGAAAAGCTTCTGGCTGTGGGCTGCGAAGAATCGGGCTCCGCCGAGGCCATGAAGAAGGCCGGCATGGATAAAAAGGCTGCCGAGAAGGCCTGCATCCAGGTGCGCAAGGACGGCAAGGCTGTCGACATCGACGGCGATTACAGCGAAACGCTCGCCCGCATCGCGTCGAACAAGACCGGCGTTGGCGTATTCGGCCTCGCTTTCTACGAAAACAACGCCGACAAGCTGAAGGTCGCCACGGTCAATGACGTGGTTCCCACCGTCGAGACCATCTCGAGCGGCAAGTACCCGGTTTCGCGCCCGCTGTTCTTCTACGTGAAGAAGGCCCATATCGGCGTCATCCCCGGCCTGAAGGAATATGTCGATTTCTTCCTTTCCGACCAGATGATCGGACCTGACAGCCCGCTCGCCGAATACGGCCTCGTAGCTGCTCCGGATGCGGAGCGTGAAGCTCAGCGCGCCGCTTTCGACGCCGGCAAGACGATGCAGGCCAAATAAGGTCAGCCACGACATCGGGCACAGGCGGCTTCCGCCTGTGCCCGAATGAACGAGATTAGGCTACCGGGGAAATCTGATGTCCGTATTGCTGGTTTTGCTTATCGTCTTAGGAATAGGTTTCGTTGGCTTCTTCATCGGACGTCGGCGCGCAGGTGCCCAGGACGCCGGCAAGGTGAAGGTCCATTCCCGTGCCCATTATCATGGTTGGTGGGTGTTCCTCGTCTCTGTCCTGCCTGCGGTACTTTTCATAGCCATTTGGTCCGCAGCCTCGTCGATCTACCTTGAGCGTTCCGCCGAGGCGAGCCTTCCTGCCCAGACGGCGGAGAGCGTGGTCGCCAGCCGCAGCCTGGCGCTCGGCATGGTCCAGGGCATTGCTGACGGCCTCGACCGCCTCGATCCCGCTGAAATGCAAAACCTGCCGCAATCCTATGGGGAATTGCGCTCCCTTCTTGGTTCGAAGGGCGTAGCGCTTGCCTCCGAAGGGCAGGACTACATGATCCCGATCGCCCAGCGCTGGCACAGCGGGGCAGCCGTAGCGCGCACGATCGGCGCCGGCATCGCCTTCGCGCTGGCCATCGCCGGGTTGATTTTCGGCCTGTCCGGCATTCATCCACGCGCCCGCGCCCGCAACAATGTCGAGCGGGTCGTGCTCTGGGGCCTGCTAGCCGCATCGACCATCGCCATCCTGACCACCGTCGGCATCGTTTTCTCGATGCTGTTCCAGACGATCAATTTCTTCAGCGTCGTCTCACCGTGGAATTTCTTTTTCGGCACCGTCTGGGATCCGCGCTTTGCGGATGCCGGAGCCGGCGCTACCGCAGGCCAGTTCGGTCTCATCCCGCTCCTGGCCGGTACGCTCTATATAGCCTTGGTCGCCATGCTCTTTGCCGTGCCGGTCGGCCTGTTCGCCGCCATTTACATGGCCGAATATGCCTCGCCGAAAGTTCGCTCCATCGTCAAGCCGCTTCTTGAGATATTGGCCGGCATTCCGACCATCGTCTATGGTTTCTTCGCGCTCGTCACCGTAGGTCCGTTCCTGCGGGATCTGAGCGCCGCGATCTCCGGCGGCCCTGGCTTCATCATGGCCCAGAGCGTGCTGACGGCGGGCCTCGTCATGGGCATCATGCTGATCCCGTTCGTCTCGTCGCTTTCAGATGATATCATTACCGCGGTTCCGGGCACCATGCGCGATGGATCGCTTGGCCTCGGCGCTACAAGGTCTGAGACGGTCAAGCGGGTCATCCTGCCGGCGGCGCTTCCGGGTATCGTCGGTGCGCTGCTTCTGACCGCTTCCCGCGCGATCGGCGAGACGATGATTGTCGTGCTTGCCGCCGGTGTTGCAGCCAGACTGACGGTAAATCCTTTCGAGGCGATGACCACCATCACGGTCAAGATCGTCAATCAGCTAACCGGCGATCTCGAGTTCAATTCACCGCAGACGCTCGTCGCCTTTGCCCTTGGCATCACCCTTTTCTTCCTTACGCTCGCGATGAATATCTTCGCCCTCTATATCGTGCGCAAGTACCGGGAGCAGTACGAATGACCGACACAATGCTCAATTCGAATGTCGCTGCGATAGACCGCCCGGTGCGCCGCGATATCGGCATCAAGCGGCGTTACGCAGCAGAACGACGCTTCCGTTTCTATGGTATCGTCGCCATCGCCATCGGCATCTTCTTCCTGTTCGCGCTGCTTTTCTCGGTTATCTCCAACGGCTATACCGCCTTCTGGCAGACGACGATCGAGCTTCCCGTGAAGCTCGATGAAAAAGTGATTGATCCAAACAATCAGCGCGCATCCAACCCCAATGTGCTGATGACGGCCAATTACCCCGTTCTGGTCCGCAACGCCCTTGCTGAAAAGCTTGGCGTCCCTCTGACGAACCGGCCTGCGATGCGCGATGTGAGCAAATTCGTCTCCGACGGCGTGCGCAATCAGCTTCGAGAGATGGTCGTCGCCAATCCTTCGCTGATCGGCACAACGCAAACCATACCCGTGCTCGCGGGCGCCGATATCGACTCGGCCTTCAAGGGTCAGTTCGATCTCGATGTGGATGAGGCGAACCGCAAGGTTTCCGATCAGCAGGTCGCCTGGATGAAGACGCTTTCCGATGAAGGTGTCATGAAGCAGGAGTTCAATACCGGGCTCTTCACCTACGGCGCATCCAGCCGCCCGGAAACAGCCGGCCTCGGTGTGGCCCTGATCGGCTCACTCTACATGATGCTGATCGTGCTCGCGCTGGCCTTGCCGATCGGCGTTGCTGCCTCGATCTATCTTGAGGAATACGCCCGAAAAAGCCGCCTCACGGATATTATCGAGGTCAACATCAACAATCTGGCGGCTGTCCCGTCCATCGTCTTCGGCCTTCTCGGGCTGGCGGTATTCATTAATCTGGCCGGTCTGCCGCGTTCGGCTTCGCTGGTCGGCGGCCTGGTTCTGACGCTGATGACGCTGCCGACTATCATCATCGCTACCCGCGCCGCATTACGCGCCGTGCCGCCGTCGATCCGTGCCGCAGCGCTCGGCCTTGGCGCCTCCAAGACGCAGATGGTCTTCCACCATGTGCTGCCGCTCGCCGCACCCGGCATTCTGACCGGCACGATCATCGGCCTTGCCCAGGCCTTGGGCGAGACCGCACCACTGCTCCTCATCGGCATGGTTGCCTTCGTCGTCGGCTACCCCACCACACCGATGGACCCGGCCACCGCATTGCCGGTGCAGATATTCATGTGGGCGAACGAAGCCGAGCGGGCCTTTGTCGAACGCACGTCAGGCGCTATCATAGTGCTGCTTCTGTTCCTGGCTGTCATGAACATTGCCGCCATCATTCTGCGTCGCCGCGTCGAGCGTCGCTGGTAAACGGGAGACAAGACAATGAATCTGATGACCGAACGATCTCTCGAGAAAGCGGTAGGAGACAAGATGAACGCTGTTGTCAACGCGACCAAGATGAAGGGCAATAAGGTCTCTGTCTTCTACGGTTCCAAGCAGGCTCTTTTCGACGTCGATCTCGACATTCCCGAAAAGATGGTGATGGCGCTGATCGGCCCTTCCGGTTGCGGCAAGTCCACCTTCCTGCGCTCGCTCAACCGCATGAACGACACCATCGAGGGATGCCGCGTCACCGGCCAGATCACGCTCGACGGCGAGGATATCTACGATCCGAAGATCGACGTCGTGGAGCTTCGCGCCCGTGTCGGCATGGTCTTCCAGAAGCCCAATCCGTTCCCGAAGTCGATCTATGAGAACGTCGCCTATGGGCCGCGCATCCATGGCCTGGCCAAGAGCCGGCATGAGCTCGACGAGATCGTCGAAAGCAGCCTGCGCCGCGCCAGCCTTTTCGAGGAGGTCAAGGACCGCCTGCAGGAATCCGGCACGGGCCTTTCCGGCGGCCAGCAGCAGCGCCTTTGCATCGCCCGCGCCATTGCGGTGAGCCCCGAGGTGATCCTCATGGACGAACCCTGCTCGGCGCTCGATCCGATCGCCACCGCGAAGGTCGAGGAACTGATCGACGAACTCAGGCAGAACTACACGATCGTCATCGTCACCCATTCGATGCAGCAGGCGGCGCGCGTCTCGCAGCGCACCGCGATGTTCCACCTCGGCAACATCGTCGAGGTGGGAGACACCGAGATGATGTTCACCACGCCCAAGGAAAAGCGCACCCAGGACTACATTACCGGGCGCTTTGGCTAGAGCATGATCCCGAGAAGGTCATGCGGCTGAAATGCAAGTCCGAGATACGAGGATGAACGAAATGCAGTCCCAACACACCGTCCGCTCTTATGACGACGAATTGAAGTTCCTGGCCCACAAGATCGCCGAAATGGGCGGCCACGCCGAGCGCATGGTCGAGCAGTCGGTGATGGCCATCGTCAACGCCGACAACGCGCTTGCCCAGCGCGTCATCTCCGACGATCTGATCCTCGATGCGAGCGAGCGCGAGATCGATGACCGGGCGATCACCATCATCGCCAAGCGCCAGCCCATGGCTGTCGACCTGCGCGAGATCATCGGCGCCATTCGCATTTCCTCCGACCTGGAGCGCGTCGGCGATCTCGGCAAGAATATCGCCAAGCGCGTCGCCGCCGTCTCCGACACGCGCCAGTCCATCAAGGTCTATCGCGGGCTCCAGACGCTGGCCGAACTGGCGTTGACGCAGTTGAAGGACGTGCTCGACGCCTTTGCGTCGCGCTCGATTCAACAGATCAACATCGTGCGCGACCGCGACGACGAGATCGACGCCATGTACACCTCGCTGTTCCGCGAGCTCCTGACCTATATGATGGAAGATCCGCGCAACATCTCCGCCTGCACGCATCTTCTCTTCTGCGCCAAGAACATTGAGCGCATCGGCGACCATGCGACCAACATTGCCGAGACGGTCTATTACATTGTCACCGGCCAGCAGATGCCGCCGGACCGCCCCAAGGAAGACATGAGCCATGGCGTCGTCGTCGATGAAGCCAAGCGCGCCTGAGCATAATCCGGAAAAGTTGCAGACTTTTCTAACAAGATCATGCGGCTAAGAAAGCATAATCCCGGAAAGTTGCAGAACTTTCGAACGAGATCATGCGGTTTCAAATGCCGCCTGACCAGGAGTTGAGGAATGGCACACGCACCTAAAGTGGCTGTTGTCGAGGACGAGGAGGCGCTGAGCGTCCTCCTGCGATACAATCTTGAGGCAGAAGGCTATCTCGTCGATACCATCCTGCGTGGCGACGAGGCGGAAATCGCGCTTCGCGAAAACGTGCCGGATCTCCTGATCCTCGACTGGATGCTCCCAGGCGTTTCCGGCATCGAGCTCTGCCGCCGCCTGCGCCAGCGGGTCGAGACGGAACGCCTGCCGATCATCATGCTGACCGCGCGGGGCGAGGAAAGCGAGCGCGTGCGCGGTCTGGGCGTCGGCGCCGACGATTATGTCGTCAAGCCATTCTCCACGCCGGAGCTTCTCGCCCGCGTCAAGGCGATGCTGCGCCGCGCCAAGCCGAGCCTGCTTTCGCATGTGCTGAAAGTCGGCGATCTCGTGTTGGATCGCGAACAGCACCGTGTCTATCGCAAGGAGCGCGAAATCCGCCTCGGGCCGACGGAATTCAAGCTCCTGGAATATTTCATGATGTCGCCGGGCCGTGTCTTCTCGCGCAGCCAGTTGCTTGATGGCGTCTGGGGCCCCGATATCTATGTCGATGACCGCACCGTCGACGTCCATGTCGGACGCTTGCGCAAGGCGATCAATACGGGCCGGGTCGCCGATCCGATTCGCACCGTGCGTGGCGCCGGCTATTCCTTCGGATAGGTATTCAGGCTCAGCAAAGCGGGTGACCGCTTTGCCGGCTGCTTTACGGCAGAAAAAAGAACAAGCCCCGGAAAAACAACGGCAATTTCGCATTTCACGCGCATTAACAAAGAGTTAACGCGAAGCGAAGGCCATTTGTCCGGTTCGCTGATTTGCCGTCTTGCCATTCTTTGGCCTAAAACATGCTCATTCCTAGCAGAAATCCGATGAGGGGTCCAAGCATGAGAACGAGCTTTTGAGCAGCGCCAGGAACTGGAAAATCCTGTTTATGGCTGGCGTGATCGCAACGCCCGTTCTGGTGACGGGATGCACGACGTCGAAGGGCAAGGGCGGCATCGCCGATCTGGCCGCCGGCGTCACCGATAAATCGGTATCGACCAAGACCTATGCCTATACGCCCAAGGACAGGGAATGCCTCAAGCGGGCGATGTTCTTCGAAGCCAATCGCTCCAGCAAGGATGGCCTGATGGCCGTCGGAACCGTGGTCATGAACCGCCTGGCATCCGGCAAATATCCGGGCACCATCTGCGGCGTTGTCGGCCAGAAAAACCAGTTTGCGCCCGGCGTACTGACCCGCAAGATGAATTCCTCGGCCCTGCCGGATGTCGAGGCGGCAGCCGATGCGGTGCTGAAAGGCCAGCGACATCCCAAGCTCAAGAACGCCATGTTCTTCCATACCGCAGGGTTGAAGTTCCCCTACCGCAACATGCATTACGTGCTGGTCGCGGGCGGTAACGCCTTCTACGAAAAGCGCCGCCGTGACGGCAGCCTGGAAACGCCTGTTCCGGCAGCACCGACGCTCATCGCCCAGGCCGATCTCATGCGGGCGCCTGCCATGCCCGATATGAGTACTGTTACAGCCAGTTCGCAAACTGTCCCCCTGCCGATGCCGTCGCCAAAAGACCAGCCGGTGGATCAGGTGCAGGTCGCGAGCCTGACGACGGATCAGGGGTTCGGCCCGCGTGCCAAGGGCGACCGGGTCGCTTCCCGCCCGGCTGCCATGCAGCCACAAATGGTTTCCTACCAGCCCACCCCGTCGCAAGCGGAAGCGCACACCACGACTGTCTCCGGGGAAACCGCGCTGGGCGATGGGGCCGAGCAGAAATCCGTCGATGCGATCGGCGCACTGCTCCTGTCGCAGGATCGTCCCGAACCGGGATTCCAATAGCCCGCATTCCGGTAGCTGGCGCCGAGCTTCAGCGCGGCCTCGCTGCCACCCGAACGGGAAACGGCTGATAGACCACCAGCGGCGGTCCATAAAACGGCCCGTCGTCAAAAGCCGCCCGCCGCGTCGCGCGCCGGTCCAGTTCAAGCTGCAGGAGACAATTGGCGAAAGCGTCGGTCTGTGGGCGGAAGCCGTAGGACCGGCAGGTCTGGCCATCGGCCGCGCGCCGCTCCTCCGGCGTCATCGTCTGGCATCCCGCAAGCGCGGAAACGAAAATGAGGCCGCAGAGCATGGTCTTCTTCATGGGATTGCCTTTCCATCCATGGCTGAAACGGGGGCCTGAATCGGGGACCTGACCGGAGCATATCCCAAGCCACATATATGGCGGATATATAGCAGAGATGGCGTGTCCGCTGATATCGAAAGGCGGGTGGCCAGTCCGGATATAAGGCGATATGAATGAGATATTGGTCCATTTTAGAAGAATCGGGTGTCTTATGACCACACATTCCCGCGAGGTTTCCGCAACCATCGATCCCGTCAAGCTCGACCGGCTGGCGGAAGTGGCCGTCAAGATCGGCCTGCAGCTCCAGGCGGGGCAGGATCTCGTCATGACGGCGCCGATCGCCGCCCTTCCGCTGGTGCGGCTCATTGCCGAGCACGCCTACAAGGCCGGGGCCGGACTGGTGACGCCCTTCTTCTCCGATGAGGACCTGACGCTGGCGCGCTACGCATACGCGCCGGACGCAAGTTTCGATCGCGCCGCCAACTGGCTCTATGAGGGCATGGCCAAGGCATTCGAGGGCGGTGCTGCGCGGCTTGCTATCGCCGGCGACAATCCGCTGCTGCTGTCGTCGCAGGATCCGGCCAAGGTGTCGCGTGCCAACAAGGCCAATTCGATCGCCTATCAGCCGGCCCTGGAAAAGATCGCAAATTTCGACATCAACTGGAATATCGTCTCCTATCCCAATCCGTCCTGGGCGAAGCAGGTATTCCCTGATGACCCCCAGGATGTCGCGACGGCAAAACTCGCCGATGCCATCTTCGCCGCCTCCCGCGTCGATGTCGATGATCCGGTCGGTGCATGGAAGGCGCACAATGCAGCGCTGCGCCGCCGTACCGAATGGCTGAATGCCTATGCCTTCCACGCGCTGCACTTCACCGGGCCGGGAACCGACCTGACCGTTGGGCTTGCCGATGGCCATGAATGGCATGGCGGCGCATCGACCGCCAAGAACGGCATCACCTGCAACCCGAACATCCCCACCGAGGAGGTGTTCACCACGCCGCATGCCCGCCGGGTGGATGGCTATGTCACCAGCACCAAACCATTGTCGCATCAGGGCACGCTGATCGAGAACATCGCCGTGCGCTTCGAGGAAGGGCGCATCGTCGAGGCGAAGGCGAGCCGCGGTGAGGAGGTTCTGAACAAGGTGCTCGATACGGACGAGGGTGCCCGGCGGTTGGGCGAGGTGGCGCTGGTGCCCCATTCCTCGCCGATTTCGAAAAGCGGCCTTCTGTTCTACAACACCCTTTTCGACGAGAATGCCGCCAGCCATATCGCGCTCGGCCAGTGCTACTCCAAATGCTTCCTCGACGGCGCAACGCTGTCAGCCGAGGAGATCGCCGCACGCGGCGGTAACAAGAGCTTCATCCACATCGACTGGATGATCGGCTCCGACAAGATCGATGTCGATGGCGTCGCGAAGGATGGCAGCCGGGTACCGGTGATGCGCGGCGGTGAGTGGGCGGCATAAAGTTACTCCGTCGCGTTCTGATTTTGCCAGCACTCCCTCTTCCCTCTCACCTCGGGGGAGGAGGATGGCTCGGAAGGTCGGATGAGGACGTCGATCCCCAGCGTATCCCCTCATCGTTTTTTCCACAAAGAGAAGGAACGGTGGCAAGCAGTCTTATGCTCCTCCGTTGAAATGACGGTTCTCCGATCCGCTCGGGATCAGGCATTTTCCTGATGCCGCCCTGCCGCTCGGGCAAACACCCACAATCAAATCGCTCCTCTCGCCGTCAACTGCGGAATTGACGGCGCGTCGATAAAATGGAATAAATATTTCACGAAATCAGAAAACGGTCCATTCATTCTGTTTTGTTGATCGACAATTACCGCACGTGGGGAAAACGTCAGGAGCATTTTCCGCTGCGGGAGGAGACGATGAATTCCCCTGGGAGGGGGAGTTTCCGGATATCGGGGGTGCAGCCGGGCACCGGACAAGTGGAGGAGAAACTAAAATGAAAAAATTTCTTTTGGCGGCCGCCATCTCGGCTTTGATGACAGGCTCGGCGCTTGCCGAGAACATCGGCGTGTCGATGGCGCTGTTCGATGACAATTTCCTGACCGTATTGCGCAACGGCATGCAGGATTATGCCAAGACCAAGGACGGACTCAACCTGCAGGTCGAGGATGCGCAGAACGATGTTTCCAAGCAGCTGAGCCAGATCCAGAACTTCATCGCGCAAGGTGTGGATGCGATCGTGGTCAATCCGGTTGATACCGATGCGACGCCGAAGATGACGCAGCTTGCCACCGCCGCCGGCATCCCTCTCGTCTATGTCAACCGCATGCCGGGCGACAAGGAACTGCCGGCGAAGGTCTCCTTCGTGGGTTCGAACGAGGTCAATTCCGGTACGCTCCAGATGAAGGAAGTCTGCCGGATTCTCGGCGGCAAGGGCGAGATCGTGGTGCTTATGGGCGAATTGTCCAACCAGGCGGCGCGCCAGCGCACCCAGGATATCGAAGATGTGATCGCCACCGACGAGTGCAAGGGCATCAAGATTCTGGACAAGCAGACCGGCAACTGGCAACGCACGCTGGGCACCGATCTCGTTACCAACTGGATTAGCGCCGGGTTGAAGCCCAACGCTATCGTCTCGAATAACGACGAAATGGCGATTGGCGCGATCCAGGCCCTGAAGGCATCGGGCATTTCGACCAAGGATGTGCTCGTGGCCGGCATCGATGCGACGCAGGATGCGCTTGCGGCGATGAAGGCGGGCGACCTGCGCGTCACTGTGTTCCAGAACGCCGCCGCCCAGGGTTCCGGCGCCATCGACACCGCACTGAAGCTTGCCAAGGGCGAAACGGTCGAATCCATGGTGTGGGTACCGTTCGAACTGGTCACCCCCGAGAACATGGACAAGTACATGGCGAAGAACTGACCTTTCTCGCTTGAACTTACGGCTGGTGGTGAACGGGTATCCGTTCATCGACCACCCGATGTTAAGCGAGTGGCGGGTCCCCTCGGGCTGCTGGGTGTGAGGGGCGGCCGTGAGGGTAACGTCCCCTCTCCCCTTCATCCTGAGCTTGTCGAGGACGGGGAGAGGGTGGCTCGCGGAGCGGGACACGCGAGGAACGGCCCAAAAAGGGAGGAAGCGGAATGATAAGTCCAGTGACCATGCGCGCCGTACGCACTGCCGGTGCGATTCCCAATTCGGAATTCCTTCTGGAAGTGGAAGGCGTGCGCAAGGCCTTTCCCGGCGTCGTCGCGCTGGATGACGTTTCCTTCCGCCTCAAGCGCGGCAGCGTGCATGCGCTGATGGGCGAAAACGGCGCCGGAAAATCGACGCTGATGAAGATCATCGCCGGCGTTTATTCACCAGATTCAGGCTCATTCAAGCTGCGTGGCAACGAGATCGAGCTCAATTCTCCGCTCGACGCGCTCGAAAACGGCATCGCCATGATCCATCAGGAACTGAACCTGATGCCGTTCATGACGGTGGCGGAGAACATCTGGATCAGGCGCGAGCCGAAAAACGCCTTTGGTTTCGTCGATCATCGGGCGTTGCGCGACAAAACGGAGGAGTTGTTCGACCGGCTCAATATCCGCATAGACCCTGAGATCAATGTCGGCGAATTGTCGGTGGCCAACCGTCAGATGGTGGAGATCGCCAAGGCGGTGTCCTACGAATCCGATGTGCTCATCATGGACGAGCCGACTTCGGCGCTGACCGAGCGTGAGGTCGAGCATCTCTTCCAGATCATTCGCGCTCTCAAGGCCGAGGGAAAGGGCATCGTCTATATCACCCATAAGATGAACGAGCTGTTCGAGATCGCCGATGAGGTGTCGGTGTTCCGTGACGGGCGCTATATCGGCACACACAAGGCGGACGATGTGACGCGCGACGACATCATCCACATGATGGTCGGCCGCGAGATCACCCAGATGTTTCCGAAGGAGGACGTTCCGATCGGGGATGTCGTCCTGTCGGTGAGGGATATGACGCTGAAGGGCGTCTTCCACGACATCTCCTTTGATGTGCGCGCCGGAGAGATACTTGGCCTTGCCGGGCTGGTCGGCTCCGGCCGCTCCAACGTCGCAGAGGCGCTGTTCGGCGTGACGCCGGCCACATCGGGCGAGATATCGATCAACGGGCGGACCGTCGATATCAGGACGCCCGCTATCGCCATGCGCAACGGCATGGCCTTCTTGACCGAGGACCGCAAGGATACCGGGTGCTTCCTGGTGCTCGATATTCTCGAAAACATGCAGATGGCGGTGCTGCGCGACAAATATGTCAGCCGCGGCTTCGTCGCGCAGGCGGAAGTCGAGCGGGAATGCGAGCAGATGCGCGAAGCGCTCCGTATCAAGACGCCCGATCTCAACGAGCGAATAGAAAATCTCTCCGGCGGCAACCAGCAGAAGGTACTGATCGGCCGCTGGCTTCTGACCCGCCCGCGCATCCTCATCCTCGACGAACCGACGCGCGGCATCGATGTCGGCGCCAAGGCGGAGATACACCGGCTGATCTCGAAGCTGGCGAGCGACGGCGTCGCCGTCATCATGATCTCGTCGGAAATGCCTGAAGTGCTCGGTATGAGCGACCGTATCATGGTGATGCATGAAGGCCGCGTGACCGGCTTCCTCGATCGCGCGGAGGCCAGCCAGGTCAAGATCATGGAACTGGCCGCGCAATAAACGCGGCAAATATAACCCGGGAGGGAATAATGGCGATGGAACAGGTGACGCAACCCGCGCAGCGGCTGGAACGGCCGCAACGCCGGCGCAAGCTGCCGTCGGAGGTGAATATCTTTCTGGTGCTGATCGGTATCGCGCTGATCTTCGAGATTCTGGGCTGGATTGTCACGGGCCAGAGCTTCCTGTTCAACAGGCAACGTCTCCTGGTGATGATCCTCCAGGTCTCGGTCATCGGCATCATCTCGGTTGGCGTGACGCAGGTCATCATAACCGGCGGCATCGATCTCTCCTCCGGCTCGGTCGTCGGCCTTACCGCGATGATCGCCGCAAGCCTCGCGCAGACATCCGACTTCGCGCGCGCGGTCTATCCCGCACTCACCGACATGCCGGTCCTGGTGCCCATACTGGCGGGCCTTGCCGCCGGCACTGTCGCCGGCCTCATCAACGGCAGCCTGATCGCGTATACCGGCATCCCGCCCTTCATCGCCACGCTCGGCATGATGGTCGCCGCCCGCGGCGTCGCCAAATGGTATACGCGCGGCCAGCCGGTGAGCATGCTCAGCGACAATTATGCCACCATCGGCTCCGGCATATGGCCGGTGGTGATCTTCCTTGTGGTGGCGCTCATTTTCCATATAGCCCTGCGTTACACGCGCTACGGCAAGTTCACCTATGCCATCGGCGCCAATATGCAGGCGGCACGCGTATCGGGCATCAACGTTGGCAGGCATCTCATCAAGGTCTATGCCATTGCCGGCCTTCTCTCCGGTCTCGCGGGTGTGGTGCTCTCGGCGCGCGCGATCTCCGGCCAGGCGGGCATGGGCGTCGCCTATGAGCTCGACGCCATCGCCGCCGCCGTCATCGGCGGAACCTCGCTGTCGGGCGGCGTCGGGCGGATCACCGGGACCGTCATCGGCACGATCATTCTCGGCGTCATGACATCCGGCTTTACCTTCCTGCGGATTGACGCCTATTACCAGGAGATCGTCAAAGGCATCATCATCGTCGCGGCTGTTGTCGCCGATCAGTATCGCCAGCGCAAAAGGCGCAAGGCGTAAGCCTGAAAAACGGCCGGTTTCCGGTAAAAAAATCGGGAAAAACCGCAAGAAAAAACCCGAAAAGCCAAGGCGCTTTTCGGGTTTTTTCGGACGAAAATTCACAGATTCCTGCCGGGTTTCCCTCAGATTCTGGTCGCCGTCCGGCCGTGGCCAGTGCGATTGTGGGTGGAGCGCAGGATCAGTCCCGCTTCCTCTGCCGCGTGGACAAAAGCCCGCCGCGCCTTGGCTACCGGCTTCAGCCCGTCAAGGACATCAAGACAGGTCTGGAGGGCCTGCCGGTAGGTGCGGCCATGAACCGGCGGCCAATAGGTCTTGAGGCATTCGACGGCCTCCCAGGCGCTGGCGACGACACGGCTGCGCGCATCGCCGATGCGAATGACCACGGGGACGGGGAAACGCTTGTCGTCCATCGTTTTCTCCATTTCTTTGAAAACGTTTTGAGGAAGATGGGTGGCTCCCTAAGCCAAGTCCAGCCTCCCGAAACGCCTGACTCTGTCTTCCGTTCCCTCGCTCATCGATAAAATTTTAATATTTGATCGGCGCCCGGAAATATCGTCCTGATCTGGTAGAAGCGGTCAAACCTCAGCGATATCAATTATTTGCTGCAATGCGATATTTCGACGATCCAGCTGTTGTCTCCACGGATAGTCCGAACTACCTTTAGGCCCATGTCTTCAAAAGAGCACGACCCGATGGACCGTTCTCCCCTGACTGTGCCATCCAGGACCACCTCACCCGAAAACCACGCCATTCCGCATGGGCTGCCCGACGGCAGCCGCGACGTGCTTGCCGACTGGGCGTTTTTTTTCGACATCGACGGAACGCTGCTCGATATCGCGGAAACGCCGGAGGCCGTGTGCGTGCCGGACGGGCTTATCCACGATCTTGTCCATCTCTCGCGTAAGCTTGACGGAGCGCTCGCGCTGGTGACAGGCCGTTCCATATCCTTTGTCGATACGCTTTTTCCCGGTGCGCTCTTCCCCGTCGCAGGCCTGCATGGTGCCGAACGGCGCGATGCGGCGGGTCGCATGAGCGAGATCGAGCTCACATCGGACTTCCTGCGGGCAAAGGACGAACTGAAGAAGCGGGCGCTTTCCTGGCCTGATATCCTCGTCGAGGACAAAAATGCGGCGATCGCCGTGCATTACCGCCAGGCGCCGCAATATCAGCATGACATGCAGATGCTCATGCGCGAGATCGCCGCGATGGCCGGCCCGCGATGGACATTGCAGAACGGCAAGATGGTCACCGAACTGCGGCCTGCCACATCCGACAAGGGCCGCGCCGTCAAGGCCTTCATGGCCGATGCCCCATTCTCGGCAAGGCGGCCGCTCGTCTTCGGCGACGATGTGACCGACGAAGCGATGTTCAAGGCGGCTAACGCCGCGGGCGGACTTTCGGTGAAGATCGGCTCCCCATCCGAAACATCGGCGGCAACGCTTTACATGGAATCCCCTGCCATTCTGCGGTCGTGGATATCGGAAATAGCGCAATGAACGGTTCGGCCAAATCGATGAACAACCCTCCTTTGGATCTCACGCAACGTCCGTCGCTCGATCTGGGCGTCATCGGTAATTCCGCCACCGCCGCCCTCATCGACCGCTACGGCAAATTCGTCTGGATGTGCATGCCGCGTCTCGATGGCGATCCGGTCTTCTGCAGCCTTCTGGGTCAAGGCGAACCGGACAGGGAGGGTGGCGATTGGTCGATCGAGATCGACAATCTCGTCTCGAGCCAGCAAAGCTATGTGCGCAACACCGCGATCCTAGAAACGATACTGACCGACGAGCAGGGCAACAGCCTGCGCATCTGCGATTTCGCCCCGCGCTTCAAGCATCATGACCGCATCTTCCGCCCGATGGCCATTATCCGGCTGGTCGAGCCGATCGTTGGCACACCGCGCATGACGATGCGTCTGCGCCCTCGCTATAACTATGGCGCCGACATTCCCGCGACAACGCGCGGCTCCAACCATCTGCGGTTCCTGATGGGGCCACAGGTGGTGAGGCTGACCACCGACGCGCCGATCAGCTTCATCGAGGAGCAAGTTCCCTTTATCGTCGACCGCCCCTATGCCTTCGTTCTCGGTCCGGACGAGACGCTTCAGGAAGGGCCGATGCGGGTGGCGAAGGATTTTCTCGAAGCGACCCGGGAATACTGGATCGAATGGGTGCGCTATCTCTCCCTACCGGTGGACTGGCAGGATGTCGTCATCCGGTCGGCGATCACGCTGAAACTGTGTGCCAACGAGGAAACCGGCGGCATCGTCGCCGCGTTGACCACCTCCATCCCCGAATATGGCGAAAGCGGGCGCACATGGGATTATCGCTATTGCTGGCTGAGGGATTCCTATTTCACGGTCAAGGCGCTGAACCGGCTCGGCGCGACCAAGACCATGGAAGACTATCTGCGTTATGTCACCAACATCGCCGCCGGTTCTTCCGACGGCTATCTCCAGCCACTGTTCGGCCTTGGCCTCGAGCGCCGGTTCGACGAGGAGCTGATGACGAGCCTACCCGGCTACCGCAATCTCGGGCCGGTGCGCAGCGGCAATGCCGCATATACGCAGGTGCAGAACGATGGCTACGGATCGGTCATCCTCGCCATCTCCCAGTGCTTCTTCGATGAGCGCCTGCCGACCATGGGCGACGAGGCGCTGTTCCGCCGCCTCGAACCATTGGGCGAACAGGCGGCGGCGCGGTGGAACCAGCCGGATGCGGGATTATGGGAGTTCCGCACCCGCAACGGCATTCACACCCATTCCAGCATCATGTGCTGGGCGGCCTGCGACCGACTTTCGCGCATCGCCGCGAAACTCGGCATCGAGGACCGCGCCGCCCATTGGCGCCAGGTGGCCAATGCCATCCGCGAGGAGACGCTTGCCCGCTCGTGGAATTCCGACAGGGGATATTTCGCTTCCGCTTTCGAGGGCGAGGATCTCGATGCCTGCCTGTTGCTGATGCCGGAGATCGGCATCGTGCAGCCGTCTGATCCCCGTTTTCTCGCAACGCTCGACGCGGTTGAAAAACATCTGCGTTTCGGCAATCATCTTTATCGATACCGCACGCCGGACGATTTCGGCGAGCCGGAGACCGCGTTCACGGCCTGCACGTTCTGGCTGATCGAAGCGCTGGCTCGCGTCGGGCGGACGGACGACGCTCGCGCCGTTTTCGAGGAAGTGCTGGCGCACCGCAATCATCTCGGCCTGCTTTCGGAGGGACTGCATGTCGAAACCGGGGAATTGTGGGGCAATTTCCCCCAGACCTATTCCATGGTCGGCCTCGTCAATGCCGCCATGCGCCTTTCACGCTCCTGGGAGGAGGTATTATGAGCCGGCTTGTTGTCATATCGAACCGGGTTCCGCTCCCGGATAAAAGCGGCACGGCCCCTGCAGGCGGGCTTGCCGTCGCGCTCCAGTCAGCACTTGAGGAACGCGGCGGCGTATGGATGGGCTGGTCGGGAAAATCGATACCTTCCCGCGAAAAGCCGGGCCTCAATATTCAGGAGCATGGCAAGATCACCTATGCGCTGGTCGATCTCAGCCGCAAGGATGTCGATGAATATTACGCGGGCTTCGCCAATCGCGTTCTCTGGCCGCTGTGCCATTACCGCCTCGACCTGACTGAATATGCGCGCAAGGACATGGCCGGCTATTTCCGCGTCAACCGCCTCTTCGCTCATCATCTTGCGCCCCTCATCAAGCCCGATGACGTGATATGGGTGCATGATTATCATCTCATTCCGCTCGCTTCGGAACTGCGTCAGATGGGCCTGAAGAACCGCATCGGCTTCTTCCTCCATATTCCGTGGCCGCCGGCGGACGTCCTGTTCACGCTTCCCGTTCACGAAACCATCATGCGCGGCCTTGCCTCCTACGACGTGATCGGCTTCCAGACCGCCCACGATGTGGAGAATTTCGCCGGATGCCTGAAGCGCGAGGGCATCGGCAGGGAACTGGGAGACGGGCTTTTCGAGGCCTATGGCCATGTCTTTCGCGCCGACGTGTTTCCAATCAGCATCGATACCGGGGCCTTTGCCCAGGCGGCACAGAATTCGCAGCGCAACGCCATGGTACAGCGCATGCACAAGAGCCTCGGCGACCGCGACCTCATCATCGGCGTCGACCGTCTCGATTATTCCAAGGGGATCACCAACCGCATCGAGGCTTTCGAGCATTTCATCACCAACAATCCCGCCAGTCAGGGCAAGGTGACCTTTCTGCAGATCACGCCGAAATCGCGCTCCGAAGTGCCGGAATATGAGGATATGCAGCGCACGGTGGCCGAACTCGCCGGCCGGGTGAACGGCGCCATCAGCGCGGTCGACTGGGTGCCGATCCGTTATGTCAATCGCTCCATCGGGCGCAACGTGCTGGCAGGGCTCTATCGCATGGCCCGCGTCGGGCTGGTGACGCCGCTGCGCGACGGCATGAACCTCGTTGCCAAGGAATATGTCGCAGCCCAGCGCTCTGAAGATCCGGGCGTTCTCATCCTGTCGCGCTTTGCCGGTGCTGCGCGCGAGCTCGACGGCGCCCTACTGGTCAATCCCTATGATATCGAAGCGGTATCGAACGCCATCGCCCGTGCCCTTTCCATGCCGCTCGAAGCGCGCCGCGAACGCTGGAACCAGATGATGCCACATCTCCTGGAGCATGATGTGTCCCGCTGGTGCACAAGCTTCCTCGATGCGCTCGCCGAACATGGTGAAACGGGAAAACCCCGCCAACCTGCCGGGAGCGATCAGGCCGCGTGAACCGTAAGCGTTCACAAGAGCCGGATTCCTTGGTCAAACCGAAAGGTCCGCTTGTTTGCGGGCCTTTTCTCCTTTAGGCGGTTGAGCAGCCATGAAGATACTTGCTGTCGATACCGCCGCCAATCTCTGCGCCGCCGCCGTCTATGATTCGGATGGAGCGCGCCTGCTTTCAGTTATCAGCGAGGATATCGGCAAGGGCCATGCCGAAGTGCTGATGGGCTATATCGAGCGCGCGATCAATGAGGCGAAGACGGGTTTTTCCGATATCGGCCGGATCGCCGTCAACATCGGCCCGGGCTCGTTCACCGGCGTGCGGATAGGCGTTTCCGCCGCGCGCGGTTTTGCGCTGGCGCTGAATTGTCCCGCGATTGGCGTCACGGCCTTCGAAGCCCTGGCGATGGAAGCGCGCGGCACACACGAAGGCCAGCCGGTTCTGGTTGCGATCGACGCGCATCGCAGCGAAATCTACGCGCAAGCTTTCGAAACTGATGGAAAAGCCGCAGGCGCGCCGCTGGCGGGAGGGCTGGATGATATATTGGCGCTGCTCGCGCTGAGGCCGCAAAGACCGGTGCTGACCGGATCGGCGGCGCGAATCATCAATGAGGCGCTGGGGGAGGCGCCCTTGACCATTGCCGGCGAAGCGGCCACTGCCGGAATCGAAACCATCGCGCGGATCGCAGCATCGCGAGCGCCGGGGGACGCGCCGAAGCCGCTATATATGCGCGGGCCCGATGCCAAGCCTCAGACCGGGTTCGCACTTCCGCGGAAAAACCAGCCATGATCAACCTGCCCTTCAGTCCGTTCGCGCGCAGGAATTTCGTCGTCGAACCTCTCTCGGCGGCAGACTGCCCCCATCTGCATCAGATCCATGTCCAGACCTTCCGCCATGCCTGGAGCGAGGAAGATTTTTATGCGCTGCTCGGGCAGGAGACCGCCTTCGGCTTCATCGCGCGCCAGGAGGGCAGGCCGGGAAGCGCCGCGGGGTTCGTGCTGGCGCGTCTGGTCGTCGATGAGGCGGAGATATTGACCATCGCCGTTCCCCCTGCCTTTCAGAAACAGGGCGTCGGTCGCGCTTTGATGGACGCCGCCCTGCGCCACCTCCATGGCCAGCGAGCGCGGACGCTCTTCCTGGAAGTCGATCAGGCCAATGTGGCCGCGCAGGCGCTCTATCGTCGTCTAGGATTCGCCAAGGTCGGCGATCGAGCCGCCTATTACGAAACGGGGGAGGGCCGCTCGGCTGCGCTGATTCTGCGCCGCGATCTGGGCTCCGATCAGGCCCCGGATCAAGACCCGGATCGGAAATGACGCGATGATCGGCGGTTTGCGCACAGCGCTCGCGCTGATCGGTTTTGCGGTGCTGGCGCTGGTGCTGGTGCCGTTGCAATATCTGTTCCTGAAAACGGGATCGACGCTGCAAAACCGCCTGCCGCGCCTGTTCCACAGCATCCTGGCGCGTCTTCTCGGTTTCCGCGTCCATATTCATGGCGAAATGGTGAAGGATCGCCCGCTGATGCTGGTGTCGAACCACGTGTCATGGAGCGATATCACGGTTCTCTCGACGGCAGGCGATGTTTCCTTCATCGCCAAGACCGAGGTGCGCGACTGGCCGTTCTTCGGCAGTCTGGCGGTTCTGCAGCGTTCGGTCTTCGTCGAGCGCGAACGGCGAGGCAAAACAGCGGAGCAGGCTTCCGAGATCGCCAAGAGGCTTGCGGTGGGCGACGCCATGGTGCTTTTCGCCGAGGGCACGACATCGGACGGAAATCGCGTCCTGCCGTTCAAGACCTCGCTGTTCGGTGCTGCGTCTGCTGCGATCCGTGAAACCGGCTCTAAATCCGGCCCCGAATCCGGTGTTGAAACCGTGACGGTGCAGCCCGTGGCTATCGCCTATACCAGGCTTCACGGCATGCCGATGGGCCGCTATCTCCGCCCAGTCGCCTCCTGGCCCGGCGATGTCGAATTGCTGCCGCATCTCAAGATTATCCTGAGAGAAGGCGCACTCGATGTCGATATACGTTTTGGCGAGCCGGTGACCATCACGGCGGACACAGACCGCAAGACGCTCGCCCGCACCATGGAAAATAGGGTGCGCGCCATGCTCCAGACCTCGCTTATCGGTCGCGAGATGGGGAGCGAATAGAGCCAGAAGTGCCCTTGCAATGCATGCAACCTATTCTCAATCGCGCCGAAAAGCGCTAGAAGCCCTGGAATGAAGGAAACAACCACCATCCAGATCCACGAAGCTTCCAGTACAGCGGCGGTGTCGCCCGATGCTCCTGCGCGCGCCGATGTTCCTGCTCGTAAGGTGTTCGTCAAGACCTATGGTTGCCAGATGAACGTCTATGACAGCCAGCGCATGACCGACAGCCTGGCGCAGCAGGGCTATGTGACGACGCAGACGCCCGAAGACGCCGATCTGGTGCTGCTCAACACCTGCCATATCCGCGAAAAGGCCTCGGAAAAACTTTATTCCGCACTCGGCCGCCTGCGCAAGATGAAGGACGCGCGAGCTGCCGACGGCCGGGAATTGCTGATCGGTGTGGCGGGTTGTGTCGCGCAGGCCGAAGGCGAGGAGATCATCCGGCGCGTGCCCTCCGTCGATCTGGTCATCGGGCCGCAGACCTATCACCGCCTGCCGCAGGCGCTCACCCGCGTCGGCCGCGGCGAGAAGGTCGTCGAGACCGAATATGCCATCGAGGACAAGTTCGAGCATTTGCCCGCGCCAGGAAAAGAGCAGGTGAGAAGCCGTGGCGTCACCGCTTTCCTGACGGTTCAGGAGGGCTGCGACAAGTTCTGCACCTTCTGCGTGGTGCCCTATACGCGCGGGTCGGAAGTCTCGCGCCCGGTTTCACAGATCGTCGCCGAGGCCGAAAGGCTTGCCGCCGCTGGCGTGCGCGAACTCACGCTTCTGGGCCAGAATGTCAATGCCTGGCATGGTCAAGGTGAAAACGGCCGTGAATGGGGATTGGGCGAATTGCTTTTCCGCCTGGCCGAAACTCCCGGTATCGCGCGCCTGCGCTACACCACCAGCCACCCACGCGACATGGACGACGCGCTGATCGCCGCGCATCGCGATCTCGCTGCGCTGATGCCCTATCTGCATTTGCCGGTGCAGGCCGGCTCAGACCGCATCCTCAAGGCGATGAACCGCAGACATACCGGTGCCGATTATCTCAGGCTCGTGGAGCGCATCCGCGCGGCGCGCGCCGATATCGCTCTTTCCGGCGATTTCATCGTCGGCTTTCCCGGCGAGACGGAAGCGGATTTCGAGGCGACTATGCAACTGGTGCGCGATGTCACCTATGCCCAGGCCTATTCGTTCAAATATTCGCCGCGTCCGGGGACGCCGGGCGCCGATTTGCCCGATCATGTTGACGAAGCGGTCAAGGACGACAGGCTGCAGCGCCTCCAGGCGTTGCTGACCGAACAGCAATACGCCTTCCAGCGCGGCATGGTCGGACAGCGCATGGATGTGCTGCTTGAAAAGCCCGGCCGCATGCCGGGACAGGTGGTTGGCCGGTCGCCCTGGCTGCTACCCGTAATAGTTGGTGAAAACCCCGGAGAAATCGGCGACATTATCGATGTACGAATCATCTCCACCGGAACCAACAGCCTTGTGGCCGAGGCGGTGGCGGCGAAACGGCAAGCCGGCGGCGCCCCAATAGTGCCTGATCCCGTGGCGCTCGCCAGTGTCAATGCTTGATTATCATTCATGAGGAGAGCCGGTTGAACGCCACCGAAAAACTGAAGGCAGCCCCCACGGGGGCCTCGGACATGGCGCATATCGTACTGACATTCGACAACAACCGGCTGGCTAGCGCCCTCTTCGGCCAGTTTGATGAAAATCTCGCCCGCATTGAACAGAAACTCGGCGTCGATATACGCTCGAAAGGCAATCAGCTTTCGATCCGCGGCGAACCGGGCGCCACCGAGCAGGCCCGCCGCACTCTCGACCAGCTCTACGGTCTTGTGCAGAAGGGGCATGAACTGACCGCATCCGATGTCGATGGGGCGATCCGCATGGCGATTGCCGCGGATGATCAGCTGACGCTGCCCACGATGGAAAACAAGAGCAAGATGGCCGCCGCCCAGATAGCGACCCGCAAGAAGACCATCTTCGCGCGCACCCCGACCCAGGACGCCTATATGCGGGCGCTGGATCGCTCAGAACTGGTGTTCGGCGTGGGTCCTGCCGGCACCGGCAAGACCTATCTCGCCGTGGCGCATGCCGCCATGCTTCTGGAACGTGGCCTGGTCGAGCGGATCATCCTTTCGCGCCCTGCGGTGGAGGCAGGCGAAAGGCTCGGCTTCCTGCCTGGCGACATGAAGGAAAAGGTCGATCCCTATCTGCGGCCTCTCTACGACGCACTTTATGACATGATGCCTGCCGACAAGGTCGAGCGGGCCCTGACGGCGGGTGTCATCGAGATCGCGCCGCTCGCCTTCATGCGTGGGCGCACTTTGGCCCACGCCGCCGTCATTCTTGACGAGGCGCAGAACACCACATCCATGCAGATGAAGATGTTCCTCACCCGTCTTGGCGACAATGCGCGCATGATCGTTACCGGCGACCCCAGTCAGATCGATCTGCCTCCGGGCCAGAAGTCCGGGCTTGTCGATGCGCTGCGCATTCTCGACGGTGTATCGGGCGTGGTCACGGTGCGCTTTACGGAGAAGGACGTCGTGCGTCATCCCCTGGTCGCGGCGATCGTCACCGCCTATGACCGGGATGCCAAGGGACACGCGAAGCCATGATTGGGCGAAGTCCTGACGGCCGACATTCGCGGAGCGGTTCGATTTGATCGATATCGACATATTGATCGAGACGGAAGGCTGGCCGGATGAAGCGACGTTGCGCCAGCTAGCCGACCGGGCAGTCGCCGCTGCCTGGAAAGCGCTCTTCAGCACGTCCGCCGCAAACGTCGAGACGGAACTCAGCGTCGTTTTCACTGATGATGCCTCGATCCGGCAGCTCAATGCCGAATGGCGCGGCAAGGACAAGCCGACCAATGTGCTTTCCTTTCCGGCTTTCCCGGTGAGGGCAGGCGACAGGCCGGGGCCGATGCTTGGCGATATTGTCATAGCGCGTCAAACGGTGGAGCGTGAGGCGGCTCTGGAAAAGAAGCCGTTCGATCACCATCTCACCCATCTGGTGGTGCACGGCTTCCTGCATCTCCTCGGCTATGACCATGAGGATGATGTGGAAGCGGAGGAAATGGAGGGCTGGGAACGCAGAATTCTTGAAGTGCTTGCCACCCCCGATCCTTATGCTGTATCGCAGAAAGACTATGAAACCGATTGACCATGCCTGATCTGACAGCCCAACCTCCGTCTGCCGCCGACGCACAAAGCGACACGTCGCAGACAAACGATGCCGACGGGCAGAGTACGCAGCGGCCGCTCCCGGCCGAAAAGCGTTCACTCCTATCAGGCATTTTCCCCTTCCTTCGTGCCCGGCAGGGTAGTTCGTTACGCCAGGATCTGGCCGAAGCCCTTTCCGACAAAACGAGCACCGATGCGGCGTTTTCGCCCGAAGAACGCGCCATGCTGCACAATATCCTGCGGCTGCAGGAGATCCGCGTCGAAGACGTGATGATCCCGCGCTCGGACATCGAAGCGGTCGAGATCCAGACCACGCTCGGCGAGGTACTCGAGCTTTTCGAGCAATCCGGCCATTCGCGCATGCCGGTCTATTCCGATACGCTCGACGATCCGCGCGGCATGATCCATATCCGCGACGTACTGAGCCATATCACCCGCCAGGCTCGCCAGAAGAACGGGCGCCGTCCTGCTGCCCAACGCAAGAATGGCGCAGCCGCACCCAAGGCCACGCCCAGCGTGTTGAAGCTGGATCTGAGCCGCATCGAACTCGCCAAGACGATCGGCGAGCTCAATTTGATGCGCAAGGTGCTGTTCGTGCCGCCTTCGATGCAGGCGAGCAGTCTGATGGCCCGGATGCAGGCAAGCCGCATCCAGATGGCGTTGGTCATCGATGAATATGGTGGCACCGACGGGTTGGTGTCGCTGGAAGATATCGTCGAGATGGTGGTCGGCGATATCGAGGACGAACATGACGATGAGGAGGTCATGATCATCCAGGATGCCGACGGCGTGTTCATCGTCGATGCCCGTGCCGATCTGGACGAACTCGCCGAAAAGATAGGTCCCCAATTCGTCGTCGGCGAGCACGGCGAGGACGTTGATACGGTCGGCGGCCTGATCTTCTCGGTGCTGGGCCGCATTCCTATCCGCGGTGAAGTCGTCCAGGCGGTGAAGGATTATGAATTTCATGTACTCGAAGCCGATCCCCGCCGCATTCGCAAGGTGCGCATCGTGCCGCTGCGCACCGCCGAACGCCGTCGCCGGCTGGCCCGCCCGGTCAAGATGGAGCCGGGGAGCGAGGATATCGCCGCCGATGGCTGAGATCGGTGGGAGACGGAGAGGCTGCCAGGGTCTTTGATAACTAGGGTCTTTGATAAACAGAGCGGTTCAGGTTTGAATGCAATCACTGCCTGCTCGTCCCTCCTCTGGCCAGCCGGCTCTCTCGCCACAAAGGTTTACGCTTTTCCTCTAAGTTAGCTAGCAATTGCCGACGCGAGAGTGGACAGCATTACGTGTGTCAGCCAATCTCCCCTTATGTGAATGATCGGTAAGCCGGAGGGGGAAAAGGGGTTGAAATCGTGCCAATGGCTTTCAATCCGATCAGAAGTGATCCAAGAGGATTTTCGGAGCATGAATTGATCGGGCAGCTTTCCAGCAGGATTATATTGTTGAGCGGATGGCGCCGGGCGCTTGTGGCATTTCTCGCCGGCGCCTTGGCGACGCTTGCGCTTCCCCCTTACGATTTTTTTGCCGTCTGCCTGGTCTCTTTTCCAGTTCTGGTGTGGCTGATCGACGGCGCGGTCGATACGGCCGATGGTGGCTGGCTTCGCCGCGCGCTCCCTGCGGCCGTGGTCGGCTGGTGGTTCGGCTTCGGCTATTTCGTGGCGGGACTATGGTGGATCGGCAATGCGCTTCTGGTCGATGCGCAGAATTTTGCCTGGGCGCTGCCGCTGGCGGTTCTCGGGCTGCCGGCATTCCTCGCCTTCTTCTATGCACTCGCAACACTCATCGCGCGTCTTCTCTGGTCCGACGGGCTTGGCCGGATCTTCGCGATCGCCTTCGGCTTCGGCATTGCCGAATGGCTGCGTTCCTTCGTGCTGACAGGCTTTCCCTGGAACGCCATCGGTTATGCGGCCATGCCCGTGCCGCTGCTGATGCAGTCCGATGCGGCGCTCGGCCTTTACGCCATGAATGCGCTTGCCGTCTTCGTCTTCGCCGCACCGGCGCTGCTCGCCGACAAGCGGCACCGCCGGACGGGGCTGGCGCTGGCGTTGCTTCTCGTTGCCGCCCATCTAGGCTTCGGCTTCTACCGTCTGCATCATGCGCCGGCGGTTGTCGACGAGGCCACCGGCGTGCGCATACGCATCGTTCAGCCCTCGATCGCGCAGAGCATGAAATGGGACGATGCCGCCCGTCGCGCCATCTTCGACAAGCATATCGCCTTGAGCGAAGCGCCGCCGCAGCCGGGCGAGCCAAAGCCGTCCATCATCGTCTGGCCGGAGACCTCGGTCCCCTATATCCTGACGCGAACGCCAGAGGCGTTGTCGCGCATCGGCGAGGCTCTCTCGGATGGTCAGGTATTGCTGGCCGGCGCCGTGCGCGAGGAGGAGGGCGGGGGCGGTACCGGGCCGCTTTATTACAATTCCATCGTCGCCATCGACGACCGGGGCGAAATTATCGATGCGGTGGACAAGGTGCATCTCGTGCCCTTCGGCGAGTACTTGCCCCTGGAGAAATGGTTGCGCGGCCTGGGGCTCCAGGAAGTGGTGGAAATGCCGGGCGGGTTCACTGCAGCGGCGAGCCGCCGCTCCCTCAGTGTGAGTGACGGCTTGGCCTTCCTGCCGCTCATTTGCTACGAGGCGATCTTCCCTTCCGAGCTCGGCTATTCCGGGCCGAAAGCGGCAGCTATCCTCAATGTGACGAACGACGCCTGGTACGGGAACACGCCCGGGCCATACCAGCATTTCCGCCAGGCGCAGCTGCGTGCGGTGGAGCAGGGATTGCCGCTGATCCGCGCCGCAAACAACGGCTTGTCGGCGGTCGTCGACCCCTATGGTCGAATCACTGACGGCCTTGCGCTCAATGCGGTGGGCGTCATCGATGCTTCCCTACCGTCAGGTGTTGACCCGTTTTGGGGCACGCCTCCAGGGGTGGTTCAGACATGGACAATTTTAGTACTCATGGTTGCCGCTTCGTGCGGTTTTCAAGTGCTATCCAGCCGGCGTTTCGATTGACATCCCATATTTGATACTATGTTATGCGCCCGCGACAAATGTTCTAAAACCATTTGCCCGACTACCTCCCAGACCGTAGTATTTTGACCTGTTCGCCGCAGGACAGATGATGCCGAACGCTCGCATCGGCGAGGAGCAACCATTGATGATCGAGAACAAGAAGAAGCCGAATCCCATCGATGTTCATGTCGGAAGCCGCATTCGATTGCGGCGGAACATGCTAGGCTTCAGCCAGGAAAAGCTGGGAGAAAGTCTCGGTATCACTTTTCAGCAGATCCAGAAATACGAAAAGGGAACGAACCGCGTGGGAGCGAGCCGTCTCCAGGCGATTTCATCGATCCTGAACGTGCCGGTGTCGTTCTTTTTCGAGGACGCGCCCGGCAGCGGCCTGCCCGGTACGGGAAGCTTTGGCGAGGACAATGAGGCGACCTATGTCGTCGATTTCCTCAACAGCAATGAGGGTGTGCAGTTGACCCGCTCCTTCACCAAGATTTCCGATCCCAAGGTCAGGCGCAAGATCATCGATCTCGTGAAGTCGCTGGCCGACGACAGCGAGTGATTGCGGCCTTAAAGGCGCAAGGCAGAAAAGTGTGGAGCGCCTGTCAGGCGATATTGTGCTCCAACTGATCGGAATGGTTTTTGGATTCCGGTTATTAAGCCCTCGGATCGGAAGCGTTCCAAGGCTTGAAATGGGCGGCAGGGGAAGAAAATTCCTCTGGCCGACACCTTTCCAAAACGAATCTCCATTGACGGTTCCCGCCTATATTGGCAAAGACATGCTGGCCGTTCCGGCTGTCGTTCTGTCTGCGGAATGCTCCCGCAGGACTTTCAAGAGGGGTTTCCCGTGGCACGCAGTTCTTATCTTTTCACCAGCGAATCTGTATCCGAAGGCCATCCGGACAAGGTTTGCGACCGCATCTCCGATGAAATCGTCGACATGATCTACAAGGAGGCGCGCAAGACGGGCGTCGATCCCTGGTCCGTTCGTATCGCCTGTGAAACGCTTGCAACCACCAATCGCGTCGTCATCGCCGGTGAAGTGCGCGTCCCAGACACGCTTTTGAAGAAAGACAAGGACGGTAACGTCATCAAGGATGCCAAGGGCAATCCGCTGATCAATCCCTCCCGCTTCCGTTCGGTCGCCCGTCGCGCAATTCGCGATATCGGCTATGAGCAGGACGGCTTCCATTGGAAGACAGCCAAGATTGACGTGCTCCTGCATTCCCAGTCCGCCGATATCGCCCAGGGCGTCGACAACGCCGCCGACCGGCAGGGTGAAGAAGGTGCGGGCGATCAGGGCATTATGTTCGGTTATGCCTGCCGCGAGACGCCGGACTTGATGCCGGCGCCGATCTATTATTCCCACAAGATCCTGGAACTGCTCGCCGCCGCCCGCCACAAGGGCGAGGGCGATGCCGGCAAGCTCGGTCCAGACGCCAAGAGCCAGGTGACCGTGCACTATGTCGACGGCAAGGCAGCCGAAGTGACCCAGATCGTGCTTTCGACCCAGCATCTCGATTCGGCCTGGGATTCCAAGAAGGTGCGCCAGGTCGTCGAACCCTATATCCGCGAGGCGCTCGGTGATCTCCCGATTGCCGCCAATTGCAACTGGTACATCAATCCGACGGGCAAGTTCGTCATCGGCGGGCCCGATGGCGATGCCGGCCTGACCGGACGCAAGATCATCGTGGATACCTATGGCGGCGCGGCCCCGCACGGCGGCGGCGCGTTTTCCGGCAAGGATACCACCAAGGTCGATCGTTCGGCCGCCTATGCCGCGCGTTATCTCGCCAAGAACGTGGTCGCCGCCGGTCTCGCCGACCGCTGCACCATCCAGCTAGCCTACGCCATCGGCGTCGCCCAGCCATTGTCGGTCTATGTCGATCTGCACGGCACGGGCAAGGTATCGGAAGCGACAGTGGAGGGCGCGCTCCGCGATGTCATGGACCTCTCGCCATCCGGCATCCGCAAGCATCTCGACCTCAACAGGCCAATCTACGCCAGGACCTCGGCCTACGGGCATTTCGGCCGCAAGCCGGGACGCGATGGCTCCTTCTCCTGGGAGAGGACTGATCTGGTCAAGGCGCTCCGGGCTGCGGTCGCGATAGCAGCCTGAAATCATGACGGATGAACCCCGCCGCAAGCGTGCGACCGAAGCTTTCTTCGGTCGCCGTCACGGCAAGCCTTTGCGGCCGCTGCAGCGCGCCACCCGCGACGATCTCCTGCCACGCTTGGCGGTTGATCTCTCGTCGCCGGCGCCGGCCGACCTGCGGGAGCTTTTCAGCATTTCGGTCCAGGGCGTGCGGCTCGAGATCGGCTTTGGCGGCGGCGAGCATCTCATGCATGAGGCGGGCCGCTTTCCCGATATGGGCTTCATCGGGGTCGAGCCCTTTGTCAACGGCATGGCGAAGCTGCTGACAGCCCTCAACGAAGCTCCGCGTGACAATCTGCGTCTGTACGACGAGGATGCGACACAAATTCTCGACTGGCTGCCGCCCGCTTCGCTCGACGGCATCGATTTGTTCTATCCCGATCCATGGCCGAAGAAGAAACATTGGAAACGTCGTTTCGTTAACGGCAAGAACCTCGATCGCTTTGCCCGTGTTTTGAAACCGGGTAGCCGTTTTCGCTTCGCCTCCGATATCGATACCTATGTCAACTGGACGCTCCTGCATTGCCGTGGGCATGAAGCTTTCGAGTGGCAGGCCGCTTCGTCGGCCGATTGGCATACCCCCTATGATGCCTGGCCCGGCACGCGATATGAGGCGAAGGCGTTCCGCGAGGGACGCCGTGCAGCCTATCTGACGTTTCTGCGCCTTTGAGCTTTCAAGGGCGCCTTCTTCTCTCCGCGGATATTGACAATCCCGCCAGTGCAGGGCTTGCTTGCCGTGACAGGTGGGATATCTCGGAACGTTCTCGCCAGAATGATTCCTGAACAGGAATTGATAAGGATATGGCGGAGAAATCCGCAAGGGAGGAACTGACATGCGCAAATTTTTGCTGACCTTGGCCGCAACGGCAGGCCTGGCACTTTCAACACCGGCCTTTGCCACCGATTACAAGATCATCGCGCCGGCGGCGCCCGGCGGCGGCTGGGACCAGACTGCTCGCACCATGCAGACGGTGCTGCAGGAGGAAGGCATATCAAAAAACGTGCAGGTGGTGAACGTCCCGGGCGCCGGTGGCACGATCGGCCTGGCGCAGTTCGTCAACCAGGCGAAGGGCGATCCTTCGCAGCTCATCGTCGGCGGTTATGTCATGGTCGGAGCTATTCTGACCAACGGCTCTCCGGTAAGCCTTTCCGATGTCACGCCCATTGCCCGCCTGACCGGCGAATATGAGGCGCTTGTGGTCCCCGCCGCTTCGCCGATCCAGTCGATGAAGGATCTGGTCGATAAGCTGAAGGCAGACCCCGGCGCCGTTTCATGGGGTGGCGGCTCTGCCGGCGGCACGGATCACATCGCGGCCGGCCTCATCGCCAAGGCTGTCGGCGTCGATCCCACCAAGGTCAACTATATCGCCTTCTCCGGCGGCGGCGAAGCGCTCGCCGCCATTCTCGGCGGGCAGGTGACGGTCGGCATCTCCGGCTATGGCGAATTCGAATCGCAGATCAAGGCCGGAACGCTGCGCATCATCGGCGTTTCCAGCGAAGAGCGGATTGAAGGCGTCGATGCACCGACCTTCAAGGAAGCCGGTGTCGATGTCGTGGTGCAGAACTGGCGCATGGTCTCGGCCGCTCCCGGCATCACCGCCGAGCAAAAGGCGGCGATCACCGCCGACATCGAAAAGATGGTTCAGTCGAAGAGCTGGAAGGACGCGCTTGCCGCCAAGGGCTGGCAGAATACCTTCCTCGCGGGCGATGCTTTCGACAAGCAACTTGCCGCCGATGTCGAAGCCACGACCGTCATCCTGAAGGACATCGGGCTCGTTAAATGACGAAGCAGATCCAGAACGAGCGCCGTGCCGACAAGGCAAAGCCTGATAAGGCGGCGTTCGTCATCGCTGCCGGGCTGGCCGTCGTAGCGGCCGTCATTTTCTGGAAGACGGCGACGATGGGCGGCGCGGCGAGCTATGCCCGCATCGGGCCGACCGCCTTTCCCTATGTCATATCTGTCGGGCTTTTCATCCTCGCGGTATGGACGGCGTTCGAAGCCTATCTCGGAGATTTTCCCGAGCGCGAGCCGCAGGAAACCAAGCCCATTCTATGGATCGTGGGCGGCCTCGCTGCGCAGATGCTGCTTTTGAACACGGTCGGGTTTTCAATCGCCACCGGGCTTCTCTTCGCCGCAACGGCACGTGCCTTCGGGCGTGGGCCGCTGTGGCAGACCATTCCGATCGGCATCGTGCTCGCCTTTTTCATCTGGCTGGTCTTTGCCAAGGGATTGCAGCTCTCGCTGCCGGCCGGCCCGCTCGAACAACTGATCTAGCACCGGGCCGGTTCGATCCGGCCTGATTTTCAAGGCGCCTGCAGCAGGCGTGGAAATTGGACGGAGTGGTTCCTGAAGTCGGAGCAACTCTGAGGAAACGGCAGCCGCATGGATACATTCGCTCTTCTGGCGCAGGGCTTTCTCGTCGCCCTCGAACCGATGAACCTCTTCTATGCGCTGATCGGCGTCACGCTCGGCACTGCGGTCGGCGTCTTGCCCGGCATCGGCCCGGCGCTGACGGTCGCCCTGCTTCTACCCGTCACCTACAAGCTCGATGCCGCTGGATCGCTGATCATGTTCGCCGGTATCTATTATGGCGGGATGTATGGCGGATCGACCACGTCGATTCTCCTCAATACGCCGGGCGAAAGTGCGTCCATCGTCACGGCGCTGGAGGGCAACAAGATGGCGCGCGCCGGGCGCGGTGGCCCCGCGCTGGCGACTGCGGCCATCGGGTCCTTCGTCGCCGGATTGCTCGCCACCATGGGTCTGGCCCTGTTGGCGCCCTGGGTCGTCAGCTTCGCCTTGTCCTTTGGACCCGCGGAATATTTCGCGCTGATGGTCCTGGCGTTCATGACGGTTTCCGCCGCATTCGGCGATTCCACGCTGCGCGGGCTGACAGCGCTGCTTCTCGGCCTGACGCTTGGCCTAATCGGGATAGATCTCCAGACTGGCCAGGCGCGGCTTGCCTTCGGCATTCCCGATCTGCTCGATGGCGTCGAGGTGACGACGCTTGCCGTGGCGCTTTTCGCCATCGGCGAAACGCTCAGCGTCGCGGCGTCGCGCAACACCGGCAAGGAAGAGATCGAGCCGGTCAAGGGATCGGTGTGGATGAGCCGGGAGGATTGGTCGCGCTCGTGGAAGCCCTGGTTGCGCGGTACGGCGATCGGTTTCCCCATCGGCGCGATGCCGGCCGGCGGTGCGGAGATCGGCACCTTCCTGTCCTATTCCGTCGAAAAGCAGCTCGCCAGGAAGCCCGAGGAATTCGGCAATGGCGCCATTGAAGGCGTCGCCGGCCCGGAAGCCGCCAACAATGCCTCAGCTGCCGGAACGCTGGTGCCGCTCCTGACCCTCGGCCTGCCGACTACGGCGACTGCAGCGATCATGCTGGCGGGTTTTCAGCAGTTCGGCCTGCAGCCGGGGCCGCTCCTTTTCGCCAACAGCCCGCAACTGGTCTGGGGCCTGATCGCCAGCCTGCTCGTCGCCAATCTGATGCTGCTGGTTTTGAACCTGCCGCTGATCGGTCTCTGGGTGAAATTGCTATCGATCCCGCGCCACTGGCTCTATGCCGGCATCGTCGTTTTCGCGACACTCGGCACCATAGGCGCCAATCCCTCGACATTCGAATTGGGAATGCTGCTCGTGTTCGGTTTGATGGGGTATTTCCTGCGTCGCTTCGGCTATCCCATCGCGCCTGTGGTCGTGGGGCTGATCCTCGGACCAATGGCGGAACAGCAATTGCGTCGCGCCCTGTCGATCAGCCAGGGCGATCCGACTGTTCTGGTGCATTCACCGATTGCGATTGTTCTGCTGTTGCTTGCCGCCGCGGCAGTGATCGTGCCGCTGGTCATGCGCGCACGCGGCAAAGGTAAATTGCTTGCGCAATTGGCAAGCGACGAGGATTGATTCTCGCCAAGCTATCCGGCCATGCGGCCGGACGAGCCATGTCCATAAATTGATCAGCCCAGATCAGTCATCAGCCCAGATCAGTCAAAGATCAGCTTTGCCGGATCTTGCGGAACTGCGAAGGTTCGATGCCAAGCACGATGAGATCGCGCGCATGTGGTTGGCGCCCCTCGCGGGTCGCTGAAGCCGCGGCTATCGAGCTGCCGAAAACGGTAAGAAAGCTGCTGATCCGGGAAGGCATGTGCTTGAGTGTCATAATCCAGTCCTTTTCGCCCATTTCATTGGTATGGTGCGATGCAACATAGATAGGCTTGTTGCCTTGAAAGGAGCAGGTCTCATATGGCAGGGCAGCTATGCACGGCGCGCATTGGCTTATTCATGAATTCTTAATCAGTGATGGCTCGAATTCCAGTTAAGTCCGGTATCTTCTCGATGGACCATGTTCTTCCCGTCCGCCCTTGAAAAACTCTGCCCGGTCGGGTATATAAACATCAAATTCTTGGTCGTTAGAACAAGAGTGGGTCCCACCGGTCCCGCTCTTTTTTGTTACCTGACGGTCTGTTATGCAAAAAGGGAATGGGTCCGCGTGACGGAAAAGGCTGTAGAGCTTCACGAAGACAATGGCCTCCAGGAGAATGGAGCGCCCGTCAATGATGAACGGATTATCCGCGAAACGGGCGTTGATGCGCGCGTAGCCGGTATCATTGAGCCGGTGCTTGAGGCGCTGGGTTTTCGCCTGGTGCGGGTCAGGCTTTCCGGCCTCAATGGTCTGACATTGCAGATCATGGCCGAGCGCTTCGACGGAACGATGACGGTCGAGGATTGCGAACTCGTCAGCCGCACCGTATCGCCGGTTCTCGATGTCGAGGATCCGATTGACCGTAAGTATCATCTGGAAGTCTCGTCGCCGGGCATCGACCGGCCATTGGTCCGTAAGTCGGATTTCGCCAACTGGCAGGGCCATATCGCCAAGGTCGAAACCTCGCTCATCCATAGCGGCCGCAAGAAATTCCGTGGCCGTATCGCGGCGGTCACCGAGGAAAACGTGACGCTCGAGAGTGACCAGGCGAGCTATGGCGATGATCCCGTCGTGCAAATCCCGTTCGATCTGCTTGCCGATGCGCGGCTGATACTGACCGATGACCTGATCCGCGACGCGCTCCGCAAGGACAAGGCGCTGCGCGAGGGCCGCATAGCCGATGACGAGTTGGGCCTGCCGGAAGCGGATGCTGATGAAAACGGCCTGGATGCGAGCGGTGCTGAAGGCGACGCAGACAAGAATTGATCTTACCGATCTTCATGTGCCTGGCAATGGAAGCAAGCGCCGGCGCGACACCAAGGAGAGAATTATGGCAGTCAGTGCAAACAGGCTAGAGCTTCTGCAGATCGCAGATGCGGTCGCCCGCGAGAAGTCGATCGACCGCGAGATCGTCATCGCGGCGATGGCCGACGCCATCCAGAAGGCGGCGCGTTCACGCTACGGCCAGGAAACCAACATTCGCGCCGACATCAACGCCAAGACCGGCGAGATCAAGCTGCAGCGTCTCCTTGAAGTCGTGGAGACGGTCGAGGATTATGCCACACAGGTATCGCTCGACGTGGCCCGCGAGCGCAATCCAGATGCGCAGATTGGCGATTTCATCGCCGACCAGTTGCCGCCGATGGATTTCGGGCGTATCGCCGCCCAGTCAGCCAAGCAGGTCATCGTGCAGAAGGTGCGTGAAGCCGAGCGCGACCGCCAGTATGACGAATATCGCGATCGCGTCGGCGAGATCATCAATGGTTCCGTCAAGCGCGTCGAATATGGCAATGTCATCGTCGATCTCGGGCGCGGCGAAGCGATCGTGCGCCGCGACGAACTGATTCCGCGCGAGACCTTCCGCTATGGCGACCGTATCCGCGCTTATGTCTACGACGTGCGCCGCGAGCAGCGCGGCCCGCAGATTTTCCTGTCGCGTACCCATCCGCAGTTCATGGCGAAGCTGTTCACCATGGAAGTGCCTGAAATCTATGATGGCATCATCGAGATCAAGTCGGTTGCCCGCGATCCGGGCTCCCGCGCCAAGATCGCCGTCATTTCGCGCGACGCTTCCATCGACCCGGTCGGCGCCTGCGTCGGCATGCGCGGCTCGCGCGTTCAGGCTGTTGTGGCCGAACTGCAGGGCGAGAAGATCGACATCATTCCGTGGTCGCCCGACGCGGCTTCCTTCATCGTCAATGCCCTTCAGCCCGCCGAAGTGGCCAAGGTTGTGCTCGATGAGGACGCCGAACGTATTGAAGTTGTCGTCCCCGATGACCAACTATCTCTTGCGATCGGCCGTCGCGGACAGAATGTTCGCCTCGCCTCGCAGCTCACCGGCTGGGATATCGACATTCTGACGGAGCAGGAAGAATCCGAGCGCCGCCAGAAGGAATTCGTCGAGCGCTCGAACCTCTTCATGGATGCGCTCAATGTCGATGAGATGGTCGGTCAGGTTCTGGCCTCCGAAGGCTTTGCCTCGGTCGAGGAAATTGCCTTCGTCGAGTCCGACGAGATTGCATCCATCGACGGTTTCGACGATGATACGGCAAGCGAAATCCAGGAGCGCGCCAAGGAATATCTCGATCGCATCGAGGGCGAGCGCGATGCACGCCGCAAGGAACTCGGCGTTGAGGACGATCTGCGCGAACTGCCCGGAATGACCACGGCCATCCTGGTGGCTCTAGGCGAGGACGGCGTCAAGACCGTCGAGGATTTCGCAGGCTACGCCGTGGACGAACTGACCGGATGGCGCGAGCGCAAGGACGGCGAGACTGTCAGCCATCCCGGCGTGCTGTCGTCATTCGATGTCTCCCGCGTCGATGCCGAGCAAATGGTTCTCGCAGCCCGTCTGAAATGCGGCTGGATCACCGAAGAGGATCTGGCGAAGGGCGGCGAAGAGGTCGAGGACACGGAAGAACTGGAAGGCGAGCCGGCTGCCGAATAAAGCCGTCTTCGGCGCCCAAGCCATGCTGGGGCGCCAATCGAATGGAAAATGGTACTGGCGCGGGTTGTGCTAAGAGCGGGAGTGCTGCGTGGAACCGGATATGAACGACAGGACCTGTATCGTTACGCGCGAAAGCGGTCCCGCCGAAAACCTGATCCGGTTCGTGGCTGCACCTGATGGGACGGTGGTCCCGGATATCAAGCACAACCTTCCCGGCCGCGGCTGCTGGGTCAAGGCCGAGCGTCGCCATGTGGATGAAGCGGTGCGCCGCAAGCTGTTCCCCCGCGCGCTCAAGGAGAGCGTGACCGCGCCCGATGATCTGGGCGATCTGGTGGATCGGCTTCTGGCCAAGTCCGCGCTGGGCAGTCTGGCGCTGGCACGCAAGTCGGGCGTTGTGGTGACAGGGTCGGCCAAGGTCGATATCGCCATACGCAACGGCAAGGCGATCATGGTCCTCCATATCATAGGGGCCGCCGCCGACGGTGTCAGAAAGCTCGACCAGGCCCGCCGCGCGCTTGTATATGCGGGGGGACGTGATATCCCCGCCCTGTCTCTTTTTACAGGAGACGAAATGGATTTGGCATTCGGGGGCGGAAATGTGATACATGCTGCCGTGCTTGAAGGAAGGGCGGCAACCGGGTTCGTCACGCGGGCGCGCCTGCTGCATGATTTTCGCGGCGGAAGCGCAACGAATTCGGATAGATATGCGGTAGATGCCGCGAAGGAAACGGAAACGGAATGAGCGATAGCAAATCGACCGACGACAAGACGCTGAGCGTCAATACGAAGAAGACGTTGACCCTGAAGCGGCCCGGCGTCGAGCAGAGCACCGTTCGGCAGAATTTCAGCCACGGGCGCACGAAGTCCGTTGTCGTTGAAACGAAGAAGCGCAAGTTCTCGCGCCCGGACGAAAAGCCCGAGGTTGCTGCGCCTGCGCCGGCTGCGCCCCCGGTGGCGGCCCAGCCCGTGAGCAAGCCGCATGTGGCGCCGCAGGCCAAGCCGCGCACCGAGACCCCGCCGCCGCCGCGCCCGACGCCTGCCGACCGTTCCGGCATGGTGTTGAACACGCTGTCGCGTTCGGAGATCGAAGCCCGCCGCCGTGCGCTTGAAGGCGCGCAGGTGCGCGATGCCGAAGAACGCGTGCGTGCTGCCGAAGAGGCCAAGCGTCGAGCCGAAGAAGATGCCCGCCGTGCCAAGGAGCGCGAGGAATCCGCGCATCGTCAGGCCGAGGAAGAGGCTCGTCTGAAAGCCGAGGCGGCCGCCAAGCAGCGTGCCGAGGAAGAGGCACGCAAGCGCGCGCCCGATCAGGCCGCGACACCGGCCGCTACTCCGCTCACGCCGGCTTCTGCGCCGGTGCGCAAGGGGCCTCTGGTCGCTGATGAGGAAGAAGAACGTCGCGGAGCCGCCGGCGTGCGCCGTGGCGCCGGCGCACCTGCCAAGCCGGAAGTGCGTACGCCCAAGGTCGTCAAGACCGAGGACGACCGCCGCCGTGGCAAGCTGACATTGACCAGCGCTCTCGACGACGACGCCGCTCGCGGTCGTTCGCTGTCTGCGATGCGCCGCCGTCAGGAAAAAGCCAAGCGCGCAATGATGCAGGAGAGCCGCGAGAAGATCTCGCGCGAGGTCATCCTGCCCGAGACGATCACCATCCAGGAACTGGCGCAGCGCATGGCCGAGCGTTCGGTCGATGTCATCAAGTACCTGATGAAGCAGGGCCAGATGATGAAGCCCGGTGACATCATCGATGCGGATATGGCGCAGCTGCTCGCGGAGGAGTTCGGCCATACCGTCAGGCGTGTTGCCGAATCCGACGTCGAGGAAGGCATCTTCAACGTTCAGGATGACACCACGGCTTTCATCTCACGCCCGCCTGTCGTCACCATCATGGGCCATGTCGATCATGGCAAGACCTCGCTGCTGGACGCCATCCGTAATGCCAACGTCGTCTCTGGCGAGGCGGGCGGCATCACCCAGCATATCGGCGCCTATCAGGTCGAGAAGAACGGTCAGAAGATCACCTTCATCGATACGCCAGGCCACGCCGCGTTCACGGCGATGCGTGCTCGTGGCGCGCAGGCAACCGATATCGCCATCCTCGTCGTGGCGGCGGATGACAGCGTCATGCCGCAGACGATTGAATCGATCAATCACGCCAAGGCGGCGGGGGTCCCGATCATCGTCGCCATCAACAAGATCGACAAGCATGAAGCCGATCCGCAGAAGGTGCGCACAGGGCTCCTGCAGCACGACGTCTTCGTTGAATCGATGGGCGGCGAGACGCTTGATGTGGAAGTCTCCGCCAAGACGGGCGCCGGTCTCGACAAGCTTCTGGAAGCGATCCTGCTTCAGGCCGAAATCCTCGACTTGAAAGCCGATCCGGAGCGTACCGCCGAAGGCGTCGTCATCGAGGCGAAGCTCGACCGCGGCCGTGGTTCGGTTGCCACCGTTCTGGTCCAGAAGGGCACGCTCAAGCTGAGCGACATCATCGTCGCGGGTAGTGAATGGGGTCGCGTCCGCGCCCTCATCAACGACCGTGGCGAGAACGTCAAGGAAGCCGGCCCGGCGATGCCGGTCGAGGTTCTCGGCCTCCAGGGACCACCGCAGGCGGGCGATCGTCTCGCTGTCGTCGAAAGCGAAGCCCGTGCTCGCGAGATTTCTGAATATCGTCAGCGTCTGGCCCGCGACAAGGCCGTCGCAAAGCAGGCCGGTTCCCGCGGCTCGCTCGAGCAGATGATGAACCAGTTGCAGGTGAGCGGCGTGAAGGAATTCCCGCTGGTCATCAAGGGCGATGTGCAGGGCTCGGTCGAGGCCATCGTCGGCGCGCTGGACAAGCTCGGCACCGACGAGGTGCGCGCGCGCATCGTGCATTCGGGTGCAGGCGGCATTATCGAGAGCGACGTGTCGCTGGCGGAAGCCTCCGGCGCGGCGATCATCGGCTTCAACGTCCGTGCCAATCCCCAGGCGCGCACCGCGGCCGAGCAGCAGGGCACTGAAATCCGCTACTACAACATCATCTACGATCTGGTGGACGATGTGAAAGCGGCGATGTCGGGCCTTCTGCCGCCGGAACGCCGCGAGACGTTCCTCGGCAATGCGGAGATCCTCGAGGTCTTCAACATTACCAAGGTCGGCAAGGTCGCCGGCTGCCGCGTCACCGAAGGCAAGATGGAGCGCGGCGCGGGCGTTCGCCTCATCCGTGACAACGTCGTCATCCATGAAGGCAAGCTCAAGACGCTCAAGCGCTTCAAGGACGAAGTCTCCGAAGTGCCGGGCGGCCAGGAATGTGGCATGGCCTTCGAGAATTACGATGATGTGCGCGCGGGCGACACCATTGAGGCCTTCCGCGTCGAGCATGTGACACGCACGCTCTAGCGGCAATCGACCGCCTGATATGGCATGATCGCGTCAGCGATGCGATCATGGTTCAGACGGGCAGTGACATGACGGACGCGCTTGCCGGTCTGATCCCGGCGGGCGCGATTTCCCAGGATTATAACAATGCCTCGTTCTTCTTCCTCCGGCCTCTCGCAGCGCCAGCTTCGCGTCGGCGAGCAGGTCCGCCATGTCTTGAGCGATGTGCTTCAGCGCGGCGATATTACCGACCCTGTTCTGGAAACAAGCGTTCTCTCGGTCTCCGAAGTCCGTATGTCGCCGGATCTCAAGATCGCCACCTGTTTCATCGCCCCGATCGGAGCCACCGATGGCGACGCCATCATCGAGGCTTTGAGCACGCACGCGAAATTCATTCGTGGACGTGTCGCTTCGGGATTGCGACAGATGAAATACATGCCGCAGTTCCGTTTCCGGATCGATACCAGCTTCGACAACTTCTCCAGGATCGATGCCCTGCTGCGCTCACCGGAAGTCGCTCGCGACCTGCCCAATCCCCGGGATGACGACGACGGGGAGGATGGCGATGCCGATGGCGCGCCGGGTTCGGATGCAGGTGACGGCGGGAACGAATAATCATGGCACGACGCGGCAAGAAAAAAGGCCGGCCGATCTCCGGCTGGGTGATCTTCGACAAGCCGAAAGGCATGGGCTCGACCGAAGCGGTCTCCAAGATCAAATGGCTGTTCAATGCCGAGAAGGCGGGACATGCGGGAACGCTCGATCCGCTCGCTTCCGGCATGCTGCCGATTGCGCTGGGCGAGGCGACCAAGACGGTGCCCTATGTCATGGACGGCGCGAAGATCTACCGCTTCACGGTCGCCTGGGGACAGGAGCGCGCCACTGACGATCTCGAAGGCGGCGTAACGCAAACCTCTGAGAAGCGCCCGGCTCAGGAAGACATCCTGGCATTGTTGCCGCGTTATACCGGCGTCATCCAGCAGGTCCCCCCGCAGTTTTCCGCCATCAAGATCGGCGGCGAACGGGCCTATGATCTGGCGCGCGAGGGCGAAAGCATCGATATTCCGGCGCGCGAGGTCGAAATCAGCAGGCTCGATCTGGTGGAAATTCCGGACGACGCGCATGCGATTTTCGAGGTCGAATGCGGCAAGGGCACCTATGTGCGGTCGCTCGCTCGCGACATGGGCCGCGATCTCGGCTGCTTCGGCCATATCGCAGATCTGCGTCGCGTCGAAGTCGCGCCCTTCACGCAGGAGGATTTTGTCACCCTTGAAGAACTGGAGGCAGCCTGGCCGCCGCTCCCCGTGAAGGAGACAGCGGAGGAGGATGGCGAGGAAATCATTCTGCCCGTGCGCGATTTCAGCGATATTGACGCGCTCGTCATCGATACCGGCGCGGCGCTCGATAGCCTGCCGCAGGTAGCGCTTTCCGACGACCAGGCCCATCGCATCCGCATGGGCAATCCGGTTATCCTGCGCGGGCGTGATGCGCCTGTCGAGGCGGAGGAGGCTTGCGCCACGGTTCGCGGCCGGCTCCTCGCCATTGGCTATGTCGAACAGGGCCAGTTCAAGCCGAAACGCGTCTTTACGGCCGGGTAATGTGCATGCGCCGCTCCGGGCCGAAATAGAAATAACTGGTGTTATCTCGCCTTTTGGACTATATGCGCCGCATCGATGGGTTTTTACCTCTCGTATTGAACCGGCCCCCGCTGGACGACATCCCGGCCGTGGGCGACTTTTCTCCTCTCAGTAAGAAAGGATTTGCGATGTCGATTACTGCTGAACGCAAACAGACCGTCATTCAGGAATATGCCACGAAGGCAGGCGACACCGGCTCTCCGGAAGTCCAGGTTGCCGTTCTCTCGGAGCGTATCTCCAATTTGACCGAGCACTTCAAAGACCACAAGAAAGACAACCATTCGCGTCGCGGTCTTCTGAAGCTCGTCTCGCAGCGCCGCCGTCTCCTTGATTATCTCAAGGGCGTGGACGAAAGCCGCTACCAGACGCTGATCGGCAAGCTGGGCCTGCGCCGCTAAGCATTTTTGTCGGCGGGCGTCATAACGCCCGCCGATTTTTCATCCGGGCTGATGATCCCGGATTGTGAAGACGAAAATAAGAGCACCTTTCGCTAAAACCGGAACTGCTCTGAAACGCCTCCGTCCATGACGGAAGCACGCCGTGGACCTGTCATGGGGCAGGATTGCAGGCAGCTTGCCGGATGAGCCGACATCCATTCACCCTCAAGCTTTCTGCTGTCTTGCCCATGGCCTGTCCGATAACGAAGCAGGGAAAGCGAAGCGCATGAATGCGCGGCTTTCCCCAATGCCAAGGACTAAAAATGTTCAATACCCATAAAGTCGAAATCGAATGGGGCGGTCGTCCGCTCATTCTCGAAACAGGCAAGATCGCCCGTCAGGCTGACGGCGCCGTGGTTGCCACCTATGGAGAATCGGTGGTTCTCGCCACCGTCGTCTCCGCCAAGGAGCCGAAGCCCGGCCAGGATTTCTTTCCGCTCACCGTCAACTACCAGGAAAAGACTTACGCGGCCGGCAAGATCCCCGGCGGCTATTTCAAGCGCGAGGGCCGCCCGAGCGAGAATGAGACCCTGGTCTCCCGCCTGATCGATCGTCCGATCCGTCCGCTCTTTGCCGATGGCTACAAGAACGACACGCAGATCGTTATCACGGTCCTGCAGCATGATCTGGAGAACAATCCCGACGTTCTGTCGATGATTGCCGCTTCCGCAGCGCTGACGCTTTCCGGCGTACCCTTCATGGGTCCGATCGGCGGCGCACGCGTCGGTTACATCAACGGCCAGTATGTGCTGAACCCGAATATCGACGAAATGCCGGAATCCAAGCTGGATCTCATCGTCGCCGGCACCTCGGAAGCCGTTCTGATGGTGGAATCGGAAGCGCAGGAACTCTCCGAAGACGTCATGCTCGGCGCCGTTGTGTTTGGCCAGAAGGGTTTCCAGCCGGTCATCGACGCGATCATCCAGCTTGCCGAAGTGGCTGCCAAGGAGCCGCGCGATTTCCATGCTGAAGATCTCTCCGCCGTCGAAACCGCGATGCTGAAATTCATCGAGGGCGATCTGCGCGAGGCCTACAAAATCACCGACAAGCAGGCGCGCTATGCCGCCGTCGATGCCGCCAAGGCGAAGGTCAAGGCGCATTTCCTGCCGGAAGGCGCAGAGACGACGGAATTCGCTCCTGAGCAGATCGCGACCGTGTTCAAGACGCTTCAGGCCAAGATCGTGCGCTGGAACATTCTGGACACCGGCAACCGCATCGACGGCCGCGATCTGAAGACCGTTCGGCCGATCGTCTCGGAAGTCGGCATCCTGCCGCGCACCCACGGCTCCGCCCTCTTCACCCGCGGCGAGACGCAGGCGATCGTTGTCGCCACGCTCGGCACCGGCGAGGACGAGCAGTATGTCGATGCGCTGACCGGCATGTACAAGGAAACCTTCCTTCTGCATTACAACTTCCCGCCTTACTCCGTCGGTGAGACCGGCCGAATGGGTTCGCCCGGCCGCCGCGAGATCGGCCATGGCAAGCTCGCCTGGCGCTCCATTCGTCCGATGCTGCCCCCCAAGGACCAGTTCCCCTACACGATCCGCGCCGTCTCCGAGATCACCGAGTCGAATGGCTCATCCTCGATGGCGACTGTCTGCGGCACCTCGCTGGCGCTGATGGATGCCGGCGTTCCGCTGGTGCGTCCGGTGGCCGGCATCGCCATGGGCCTCATCAAGGAAGATGAGCGGTTCGCTGTACTCTCCGACATTCTCGGCGACGAGGATCATCTCGGTGACATGGACTTCAAGGTTGCGGGAACCGAAAACGGCATCACTGCGCTGCAAATGGATATCAAGATCGCTGGCATCACCGAAGAGATCATGCAGGTTGCCTTGAGCCAGGCCAAGGGTGGCCGCATTCACATCCTCGAAGAAATGTCGCGGGCTCTGAGCGGCGCGCGTGCCGAACTTGGCGAGTTTGCCCCGCGCATCGAAGTGATGAACATTCCGACCGACAAGATCCGTGACGTGATCGGTTCCGGCGGCAAGATCATCCGCGAGATCGTCGAAAAGACCGGCGCCAAGATCAATATCGAGGACGACGGCACGGTCAAGATCGCTTCGTCGAACGCCAAGGAGATCGAGGCGGCGCGTAAGTGGATTCATTCCATCGTAGCCGAGCCGGAAATCGGTCAGGTATACGAAGGCACGGTCGTCAAGACCGCCGACTTTGGCGCTTTCGTCAATTTCTTCGGTCCGCGCGACGGCTTGGTCCATATCTCGCAGCTCGCATCCGAGCGTGTCGCCAAGACCTCCGACGTGGTCAAGGAAGGCCAGAAGGTTTGGGTCAAGCTGATGGGCTTCGATGAACGCGGCAAGGTCCGCCTGTCGATGAAGGCCGTCGACCAGGAGACCGGCAAGGAAATTCAGGAAAAGAAGAAGTCTGAAGGCGCCGAAGCCGATTTCGATTGATCTCTTCTCCCGAACAAGAAAAGGCGCGCCTTCCGGCGCGCTTTTTTATTTGTCCGACGAATTATTTGCCCATGTTCCCGAGCGGGACATACCGTAAAAAGGATGCTCCATGGCTTCCGCCGCGCAACAGACACTCTTCATGCCCTTCGAAAACGGCATATTGCCTCCGCCTGCCGGGAGGATGCGCTTTCTCGCGGCCGGCATTGATGCAGATACAGCGCTGGACGATGCCTGGAAAAAGGCGCTCACCTGCCTTCAGCCGTTCCGTCCTGAATATCTGAAGCTTGAGAAGGCCGGGTTTGATGTCGTGGCGCGGCTTGAAGGAAATGCTCGCTTCGATGGCGGGCTCATGCTCCTCGGCAAGCATCGCGGACGCAACGAGGAATGGTTCGCGGAGATGCTTTCGCGCGTCGCGCCTGATGGCATCATCGTCGTCTGCGGCGGCAATAAGCTCGGCATCGACGGTTTTCGTAAATGGGCCGGAAAGATTGTGGCTGTGGAGGACAGGTTTTCCAAGAATCATGCCGTCGTGTTCTGGCTGAGACGCCCCGACGATCTTCCAGATGACGCGATCGCGGCGCTACGCCCGACGGCAAAGCACGTCGAAGGGCAGTTCCATACCGCTGCGGGCATGTTTTCTCATGGCGCAATCGACAAGGGATCAGCCTTGCTCGCCGGCCATCTGGAAGGGCGCGTGAGCGGGGCCGTGGCCGATTTCGGCGCAGGCTGGGGTTATCTCGCGGCTGAATGCCTGAAACATCCAAAAAAGATCCGGAAACTCGATCTTTACGAGGCCGATTTCGAGTCGATCGAGGCCGCGCGCGGCAATCTTCCCAGTCTTTCAGGCGAAATTCCGCTCAGCTTTCACTGGCACGACCTGGTGAGCGAACAGGTAGCGGAAATCTACGATACCGTCGTGATGAATCCGCCTTTTCATGAAGGCCGCGCGACGGATGTCTCGCTTGGCCAGGCCTTTATCGCTGTGGCCGCCCGCCGGCTCAAGCCCGGCGGCAGACTGCTGCTCGTCGCCAACCGTCAATTGCCTTATGAAGCAACGCTGAAGCCGCTTTTCCGCTCGGTCGAGACATTGCAGGAGACTGACGGGTTCAAGGTGATCGAGGCGAAAAAGTGAGACGAGATACCTCGTCCACCCTTGATTGTCGTTAATCGGCGCCGTTTTCGTCTGTCTTTTTCAGCTCGTCGAGATTGGGCATCGAAACGATATTGTAGCCGGAATCGACGAAATGGATTTCGCCGGTAACTCCGCTCGAGAGATCGGAGAGAAGGTAGAGCGCCGACTTTCCAATCTCGTCGATATCCACGGTGCGGCGCAGCGGCGCGTTGCGGCGCTGGTAGCTGAAGATGGCGCGGGCGTCGCCGATGCCTGCACCGGCAAGCGTGCGCACCGGACCTGCCGAAATCGCGTTGACGCGGATCCCCTGCGGCCCGTAATCGGCGGCGAGATAGCGCACCATCGCCTCCAGCGCCGCCTTGGCCACGCCCATGACATTGTAATTGGGGATGACGCGGGTTGAGCCGCCATAGGTCAGCGTCAGGATCGAGCCGCCGTTTTTCATCAGCTTCTCGGCGCGCTGCGCCACTTCCGTGAAGGAGAAGGCCGAGATGACCATCGTGCGGCTGTAATTCTCGCGGGTCGTCACGTCGGCATAGCGGCCCTTGAGCTGCGACTTGTCGGAGAAGCCTATGGCGTGGACCACGAAATCGAGCGAGCCCCATTCCTTTTCCAGTGTTTCGAAAACACTGTCTACCGTCGCGATATCCTCGACATCGCAGGACAGGAGCAGCTTCGAGCCAAGCTGCGCCGCCAGCGGCGCAACGCGCTTGCCGAAGGCGTCGCCCTGATAGGTGAAGGCGAGCTCCGCCCCTTGCTCCGCAAGCTGCTTGGCGATCCCCCAGGCAATCGAGTGGTTGTTCGCGACGCCCATGATGAGGCCGCGTTTGCCCTTCATCAGATTTTCCATGATATTCCCTCTCCGTCAGCCCTGATAGCGCTGGAACACCAGCGTCGCATTCGTTCCCCCGAATCCGAAGGAATTCGACAGGACTGTGTTCAGACGAGCATTGTCGATGCGCTTGCGGACTATCGGCATGTCGGCAAAGGCCGGGTCCAGTTCTTCGATATGGGCGCTCTCGCAGATGAAGTCGTTCTGCATCATGAGGAGCGAATAGATCGCTTCCTGTACGCCCGTCGCGCCGAGCGAATGGCCGGTCAGCGACTTCGTCGCCGAAATCGGCGGGCAGGAATCGCCCGAGCCGAACACGCGGCGGATCGCCTCGATCTCCGGTGCGTCGCCCGCGGGCGTAGAGGTCGCGTGCGGGTTGATGTAGTCGATCTTTTCCTTGACGGTGGAAAGCGCCATCTTCATGCAGCGTTCAGCGCCTTCGCCCGACGGGGCAACCATGTCGTAGCCATCGGATGTGGCGCCATAGCCGACGATCTCGCCATAGATCTTGGCGCCGCGCGCCTTGGCGACCTCCAGTTCCTCCAGCACCAGCACGCCTGCGCCGCCGGCGATGACGAAACCGTCACGGTTCTTGTCATACGCGCGGGAAGCGGTCGATGGGCGGTCGTTATATTTCGTCGACATCGCGCCCATGGCGTCGAACAGAGCCGACAGCGTCCAGTCGAGATCCTCGCAGCCGCCGGCGAACATGCGGTCCTGCTTGCCATACTGGATCATCTCATAGGCATTGCCGATGCAATGGTTGGATGTCGCGCAGGCAGACGAGATGGAATAGTTGATGCCTTTGATCTTGAAGAAGGTGGCAAGCGTCGCCGATGCAGTCGAACTCATCGCTTTCGGCACCGCGAACGGGCCGATCCGCTTGGGACCTTTTTCACGCGTGATGTCGGCGGCTTCGACGATGGTGCGGGTCGAGGGTCCGCCCGACCCCATGATGATACCGGTGCGTTCGTTGGAAATCTCGCTTTCGTCGAGTCCCGCATCGAGGATCGCCTGATCCATGGCGATGTGGTTCCATGCCGTCCCGCGCCCGTGAAAGCGCATTGCGCGGCGATCGACGAGGGCCTCGGCATCAATCTCGGGTGCGCCATGCACCTGGCAACGGAAACCGAGCGCGGCGTAATCTTCCGCCCGCCCAATGCCGGACTTGGCTTCATGCAGCGAGGCGAGCACCTCCTGCGTGTTGTTTCCAATTGAGGATACGATCCCCATTCCGGTGACGACCACACGCCGCATCACTCTCTCCTTTGTACCGGTCTTTTCCAGGTTTTCCCTGGAAACGAAGATAGGTACGTCTCGCACGAGTTTTGAGCAGAGCCTTCAAAAATTCCCCGCCTCAGGGGTGCCATGCTCATCGAACCATAGGGAAGGCCTCTTGATCAGGCCAGACCCTTGTCAGGTTTGCATCCGGTCTTCAGGCTGCCTTTTCCTTGGAAAGGCCGACCCGCAGGTCTGTCGCCCAATAGATAGTCTCGCCATCGGCCTTCAGCCAGCCATCGGCGGTGCCGAGCACCAGACGTCCACGCATCACGCGTTTGAAATCGATGCCATATTCGACGAGCTTGGTCTTCGGCGTGACCATTCCCTTGAATTTCACTTCACCGGTGGAGAGCGCCATGCCTCTGCCCGGTTCCCCGAGCCAGCCGAGGAAGAACCCGGTCAACTGCCACATGGCGTCGAGACCGAGGCAACCGGGCATGATCGGATTGCCGATGAAGTGGCACGGGAAGAACCACAAATCGGGCTTTATATCGAACTCTGCCCGTATATAGCCTTTGCCATGTTCACCGCCGGTTTCCGAAATATCGGTAATCCGATCGAACATCAGCATCGGCGGCGCCGGCAATTGCGCATTGCCCGGACCGAACATTTCGCCGCGCGCACAGGAAAGGAGTTCCTCAAACCCGTAGCTCGATTTCTGCTCTGCCATCATGTCTCCCATCGATATGTCCAGGTCGCTGACCAGCGCCCCGGTGTCTGCACATCCCTAACACGGAGTGTTTCCAACAGTAAAACCGTGCCAATAGCTTTTTCCCGGCATTTATGGCATAGGAAACGCCTATTGATCGTTGTCTTGCGACGGCATATATCAATGGAGATGCATCATGGGCAACTGCCTGCGACGCTTTTGAGCAAATTTGACACCAAGCTGACGGAACGACAGTGCACATACATTCTTCGCATGTAGCCGATATTGAGGACCGTTTGCGTCTTGCCGGACTGCGTCCGACACGGCAGCGCATTGCGCTCGCGAGCCTTATCTTTGCCCAGGGCGACCGCCATCTTTCCGCCGAGGAACTGCACGAGGAAGCGGTGGTTGCCGACGTGCCGGTCTCGCTTGCGACCGTCTATAACACGCTGCACCAGTTCACCGAGGCCGGAATGCTGCGCATTCTCGCGATCGAGGGTGCGAAGACCTATTTCGACACCAACATATCCGATCACCAGCATTTCTTCGTCGAAGGCGACAATACGGTCATCGACATCCCCAACGGACCGAAGGGGCAGCCGGTCGTCGGCAACCTGCCCGAACCGCCCGAAGGGATGGAGATCGTCAATGTCGATATCATAGTGCGCCTGCGCCGCAAGGACCACTAATCCGGGTTCTCATTGGTAGGCAATGAACAGGCGGCCCTTGGGCCGCTTTTATTTTGTCCGCTTTTGGGATGCGCAAGCGGTTCGTTTGGGTGAACCTGGAACCATGCTGTTGCTTTAATCGAATTTCTCGCCGGGATATGCGCCCCAGAGTTCAGACTGTTTCATCCAGCCGCGGACCTTGTTGATGTCGAAGCGGCACCATTCGCCGGTGCATTCCTCCACCGTCCCGATGACGCCGGGCTGTACGCGTGCGACGATGCCTGCCGTTTCGCCGGGGCTTCCATAGAGCTCCAGGAGCGCTTTGGGATCGTCTTTCTTCCACGGCGCGGCAATCGCGGTGCGCTTGCCGGAAAGCAGCGACTGGTAGACCCAGCCCTCTGTGCCGTCGGCATCGCGGATGCGGCGCCAATTGTCATATTCCTGGATGATCTCGACCGGCAGCCCGGACTTCTGGAACATCCATGAAACGGCATATTGCCGACCCGGCCCGATCCGCAGATTGACGCGGCTGGGTTTCAGGCTGACGAAGCGCGGTAGAGGCAATCCACTCGGGCCAAGCACAGTTCCGGCGGGTTCTGCGGCGGTAGCATGTTGCTGAGGAGGGACGCCAAGTGGTGCACCCATGAGAAAAAGGGAAACAACCCCGACCAGGAGAATGGGGAAACGCAGTCGAAAATCCTTGTACAAAATGCCCTCGCCGGTTCTGCCGTCACGTCTTTTGGGTGATAACCCCTGACACAATGCCAGCCCGTGTTTTTCTTTGTCTTTGGCGCGCTGCCTTGATAGACAGTCAACAGGTCCAGACAGGATTGCAGTCTGCACCCTCTTGGTTAAAGAGGTCTCAACGCGAGGCGCAAAGGGGTGGATATGTCGAGCAGAAAGAAGCCTTTGGTCTTCATTACACGGAAGCTTCCGGACCCGGTCGAAACGCGCATGCGCGAGCTTTTCGACGCCAGGCTCAATATCGACGACCGTCCAATGACCCAGCCTGAGATCGTCGCGGCCATGAAGCAAGCCGACGTTCTCGTCCCCACCATCAGCGATATCATCGACGCGGCGGTCATAGAGCAGGCTGGGCCCAACATGAAGCTCATCGCCAATTTCGGCAATGGCGTCGACAACATCGATGTCACGGCCGCCGCCAGGCGCGGCATCACCGTCACCAACACGCCGAACGTCCTGACGGAGGACACCGCGGACATGACCATGGCGCTGATCCTGTCCGCGCCTCGCCGCTTGGTGGAAGGCGCCAACGTGCTCGGCGATTCCGGCAAATGGCCGGGCTGGTCTCCGACATGGATGCTGGGCCGCCGAATCTGGGGCAAGCGTCTCGGCATCGTCGGCATGGGCCGCATCGGCACTGCCGTCGCGCGCCGCGCCAAGGCTTTTGGCCTGTCGATCCATTATCATAACCGGCATCATGTCAGTCCCCGCATCGAGGAGGAACTGGAAGCCACCTATTGGGACAGCCTCGACCAGATGCTGGCGCGCATGGACATCATCTCGGTCAACTGCCCATCGACACCGGCAACCTTCCACCTGCTTTCGGCGCGCCGGATCGCGCTGATGCAGCCGACCGCCTATCTCGTCAACACGGCGCGCGGTCAGATCATCGACGAAAGCGCGCTGATCGAGCAGATCGAACAGGGCAAGCTTGCCGGTGCAGGACTCGATGTCTTCGAGCACGAGCCCGCCGTCAACCCCAGGCTCGTCAGGCTCGCCGCGGAGGGCAAGGTGGTCATCCTGCCCCATATGGGCTCCGCCACCATCGAGGGGCGGACCGACATGGGCGATCGGGTCATCATCAATATCCGCGCCTTCGTCGATGGCCACCGTCCACCGGATCGGGTATTGCCGGATAAGATTTAGGCGGCCCCTGAATTACGGTCGTCTGATAACCGTCGGATACCCATACAGATAGGCAATGCGCTCGATGGCATCGCGCAGCGGCTCGAATGTGGTGCTCATCGTGTGGCCATTGGAATGGATCAACGTCTTTGCATCGTCCATGATCGCAACATGGCCCTTCCAGAAGACGAGATCGCCGCGCTTCAGATTGCCGTAATCGCCATCCGGTTCGACGACTGTGCCGATCGTCGCCGCCTGCATGTCGGTGTCGCGCAGCACATTTCGTCCCGCCATCAGCATGGACAGTTGCACCAATCCCGAGCAGTCGATACCGAAGCCAGACGACCCGCCCCACAGATAAGGCGTATGGAGCAATGTCTCGGCCACCGCGACGAAATCATCGCCATGCTCGCCGATCGGCCGCATGTGTCCGGCGATAACAGCCTCGCCGCTTTCGAGCGTGAGATATCGCGTGCCGCGGGTTTCCGCCTCGCCGGTGATGGCTATGCGCGAACCGAGCGATAGCGCGCGCGTGTGCGGGAAGCGCAGATCCGCCCCGGGATAGACGAAGGTGCGGGGAACGCAGACCACATGGGTCGGCTCGCCGCGCGGCCGCTCCAGCGAGAAATCGCTGACATAGCCGACATAGCCGTCGCGCAACGACCGAATCCAGCACCAGCCATCGGCCTCCTCGAAAACCTCTACGTCATCGCCGAGCAGAAGCTGTGTCTGCGGTCCGCTATCGGGGCGCGGTTCGCTGCGCACATCAACCACCGGCAGGGCGACCCGCATCGGCGTTCCCTCGGTGAAGCGTCCGGCGTCCACCTTGCCGCGCAACCGTATGTCGGCAAGATCGGGCCGGAAGGCATGAAGGCGACGGTCTAGAGCAGGATTTTGCTCTGGCATGGTCATAGCGGCAGTTCCCTCGATTTTGCGATCACCAGATCACCCAGCCTTTCGACATAAAGCGCCCCGCTTACGGTTCTCTTTATGAGTACATTGCGGCGGTCTTTCTCATCACGATGCCGTGAGACAAGCTCCATGGCGCCCATAGTGTCAAGCGCGCGGGTGATCACGGGCTTGGTCACGTCGAGCTTGGCAGCGAGCCCCCGCACCGTATGCGGCGGCGGCTCCAGATAAATGGTCAGCAGGATCGCCATCTGACGCCAGGTCAGATCGGGCATCTCATCGCGGACTTCAGCGAGAGCCACGGTCTTCAAGAGCGTCAGCGCCTGCAGCGGTTTCAGTTCGATTGGCATACGGATCCATATCGTTTCGGCTCCGTATCATTCAATCGGCTTTGACCCGCTTGCGCAAGCGGGATCAGGCGACTGGGAAGCGCTGCTTCATGAGATGGTAAAGGGCGCGTATCGCCTGCGCCTCGCCGCCCACAGGGGCTGCCGGCTTTTCCACCGGCGTCCAGCCGAAGATATCGAAATGGCTCCAGATGCGCGCCTTCTCGACAAAGCGCTTCAGGAAGAGCGCCGCCGTCACCGATCCGGCGAAGCCGTCGGACGTGACATTGTTGATGTCGGCGATGCGCGAGGAAAGCTTCGTGTCGTATGGCGCCCAGAGAGGCATGCGCCAGATCGGGTCTGCCACGGTGTGGGAAGCTTTCGCCATTTCGTCGGCAAAACCGTCGTCATCGGTATAGAAGGGCGGCAGGTCGGGGCCGAGCGCCACGCGCGCCGCGCCCGTCAGTGTCGCCATGTCGATCAAAAGGTCTGGCGCCTCCTCGTCGGCCAGCGCCAGCGCATCGGCCAGCACCAGCCGGCCCTCGGCGTCCGTATTGCCGATTTCCACACTGATGCCCTTGCGGCTCACCAGTATATCGCCGGGGCGGAAGGCATTGCCCGCGATGGCGTTCTCAACCGCCGGGATCAGCACCCTGAGCCGCACCGGCAGTTTGGCATCCATGACCATGTGGGCGAGGCCCAGCACATTGGCCGCGCCGCCCATATCCTTCTTCATCAGGAGCATGCCGCTCGACGGCTTGATGTCGAGGCCGCCGGTGTCGAAGCACACACCCTTGCCGACCAGCGTGACCTTCGGATGGCTCTGGTCCCCCCATGAGATGTCGATGAGGCGCGGCGCTTGCGAACCGGCGCGGCCGACCGCATGGATCATCGGAAAGTTCCCTTCCAGGAGTTCGGACCCTGTTATCACTGCGATTTCAGCATCATGCGTTTTTGCCAGAAGCCGCGCCTGTTCCTCCAGCGCATCCGGCCCCATATCGTTGGCGGGTGTATTGATGAGATCGCGGGCGAACCTCACACCGGCGAAAACGCGCCTTGTCTCGGCTTCATCGACGCCGACGGGCAGGACAAGAACCGCCCTCTTAGCGTCCTCTGCCTTGCGGTACCGGTCGAAACTGTAGCCTCCCATGAGAAAGGCCAGCGCCAGAAGCTCCGCATCCCCGGCATCGCCTTCGATGTGCCAGGCTCCCTCAGGCAGACCACGCGCCAGCTTTCCCGCGAGAAGCCGCGATTGACCGTCCTTGCCGGGCCTTTCCGTTCCAAACAGCGCACCCGCTATGCCGCCTGCGCCGTCGGGCACGATAACAATGCGTCCCGACTGTCCGGTGAAGCCATTCGCCTGCGCCCAGGCGGCGGCATTTTCTGGCAGCGGCAGTTTACCAAAGTCATCCTTCGTCACCAGCCAGACCGGCCGGCTTTCGGGTGTCTTGCGGGCGATAATATCGACGGGCATGCGGCGGACCTTCTTCGGCAATTGACGGGTGGAAGCACTCAAACATGGCAATTCTTAACCATCCGTTAGGGTTAACAGAATATTTCTTTCGGTAGAAATCATGTGGGGCAGCGGCTGTGGGGCCGGTTTCCGGAGGGGCGAAATATGGCGGCGATGCGGGGCGTCGGCAAACGAGGCCGTTTCATTTTGTCGGCGGCAATGATTGTGCTTGCGGCAGGCGCGGCAGGTTGCACCACGACGGACCGGACCACGACGGGATCCGTCTCCCGCGCCTCTGCTCGTCCCATCGAGCAGATGAACAGTCTGGAATTGGCGCAGGCCGTGCAGACCTATGGCTTGAGATATCAGAAGAACCCGAAAGATAAGCCTTTGGCGCTCGCCTACGCCAACGTACTCGGAATGACAGGGCGCAACGATCAGGCGCTTGCCGTGATGCGCGCGCTCGCCATCAGCTATCCGCAGGACCGCCAGGTGCTCGCCGCCTACGGAAAGTCGCTCGCCAGCGCCGGACAGTTCGAAGCAGCGCTTGATGCCGTGCGCCGTGCGCAGACGCCGGCCTATCCCGACTGGCGGCTGGTCTCGGCGGAAGGGGCCATCCTCGACCAGATGGGCGACCAGACGACAGCGCGCACGCTTTATCGCCGTGCACTCGACATCCAGCCCAACGAGCCATCGATCCTGTCCAACCTCGGCATGTCCTATATGCTCTCCGGCGATCTGAAAACCGCCGAAACCTATATGCGCAATGCTGTCGCGGCACCGGGCGCCGACAGCCGCGTCCGCCAGAACCTGGCTCTGGCCATCGGCTTGCAGGGCCGTTTCCAGGAGGCGGAAACGATCGCCCGCCGCGAGCTCTCGCCTCAGCAGGCAGAGGCTAATATCCAGTATCTTCGAGCCATGCTCGCCCAGCAGAACTCCTGGAACATGCTTAAGGACAAGCCGAAGAGCTGATCGATCGCCCGGCTCTCGCCCGAGCGGCAGGAGCCTTCACTGTCCGAAGAGGCCGCCCTGCGCGCTGATCTGGATGAAGGCGGGGCCGAGGATCACCATGAAAAGCACCGGCAGGAAGAACAGGATCATCGGCACAGTCAGCTTCGGCGGCAGCGCGGCCGCCTTCTTCTCCGCCTCCATCAGCCGCATGTCGCGGCTTTCCTGCGAAAGCGTCCTGAGCGCCTGAGCGACCGGCGTACCGTAGCGTTCGGCCTGGATCAGCGCCTGCATCACCGACTTCACCGAATCGAGGCCCGTGCGGTTGGCGAGATTCTCATAGGCCTGCCGGCGTTCCGGCAGGAACGACAATTCCGCATTGGTCAGCACAAACTCCTCGGCCAGTTCGACGGACTGTGCGCCGATCTCCTCCGCCACCTTTCGGAAAGCCGCTTCCGTCGACATGCCGGATTCCACGCAGATCAGCATCAGGTCGAGGGCGTCCGGCCAGGCGAGCTGGATGGACTGCTTGCGCTTGGAGGCACGGTTGGAAACGTAGAGATTGGGCGCATAGAATCCGGCATAGCCGCCGAAGATGCAGGCAATGATGCGGATGAACAGCGGCTGGTCGGGAAGCAGCCCGAACCCGAAGATGTAGAACGCCGTTAAAATCAGGCTGACAAAGGGAAGGACGAAGCGCAGGAACAGGAAGATGTTGAGCGGATTCTGCCCGCGAAGACCAGCATTGCGCAGCGCCGCGATGGTCTTCTCGTCGGCGAGCGCCCGCTTGAGATCGAGCCTTTCGACGAAATCGCGGATGCCCGGCTTCTGCATATGACGCAGGCCGCGCCGCCGATCGCCTTCGGCTGAGAGCCGCGCGCGCTCGCGAATGCGGATGGCGTCGCGCTCCAGCGCCACGGTCTTCATGCGCGACTTGAGCTCGCTGCCGCTGAAAAACGGCATCAACAGGGTCAGGAGCGTAGCGAAAACGGCGACGCCGACGAGCGTGGCGATCAGGAATTGCGGATTGGTCAGTTGCGTGATGAGCGAGGCCATGTCGCTATTCCCGTCTACATGGTGAAATTGATCATTTTTCTCATGATCAGGATGCCGATCGTCATGAGCACGGCGGAGATGCCGAGAAGCAAATGGCCCGTCTGGCTGGTGAAAAGCACGAGGATGTATTGGGGGCTCGAAAGATAGACGAGTAGCGTGACGATGAATGGCAAAGCGCCGATGATGGCTGCGGAAGCTTTGGCTTCCATCGACAGGGCATTGACCTTCGCCTTCATCTTCTTGCGGTCGCGCAACACACGGGAGAGATTGCTAAGCGCTTCTGACAGATTGCCGCCGGCTTGTGATTGAATCTGGATGACGATGGCAAAGAAATTAGCCTCGGGGCAAGGCATGGAGTCAGGCATCTTTGCCGTGGCCTCCGGAATGGAGAGACCCATCTGCTGCGATTCGACGATGCGGCGGAATTCAGCTCGCACCGGCTCGCGCGCTTCGCTGGCGATCAACCGGAGCCCGTCATTGAGCGGCAGGCCCGAGCGCACCGAGCGGACGATCACGTCGAGCGCGTTGGGGAACTCGTTCAGGAATGCCTTGATGCGGCGGCTGCGCATATAACCGACAAACCACCGGGGCAAGCCGAACGCGCCCGCAAGGAATATGCCTGGCGCAAGGAGCATCGGCACGCCGAGAAAGATTGCGATGACGGTAAACGTCACCGCGGCGATCACGGAATAGATATAGAACTGCCGCACGGTGATATTCAGCCCAGCCTGCGCTAGGAACATGCGCAAAGGCGGTGATTTCTGGCTCTTTTCCCGCTGCTTTTGCCTGCTTTCCATATCGTTCAGATTGTCCTGAAGGGTTTTGCGTCGGCGCTGCACCTCGGCGACGCGGTCGCGGTCGGCCTTTTTCCGGGAGACGGTGGTTGCCGATTGCTTGACACTGTGGAGCCGGCGGTCCCTGGCTTTGTCTTCGGCGATCCTGTCGTAAAGTATGACATAGACGAGCGCCGCCGCAGCGATGGCCGCAAGAAGCGCGAAGGCAACCGCCGATCCACTGAAACCGAACATCAGCGCCTCTCGTTTTTCATGATGCCTGCTTTTCCATGGCATCGAGAGCAGCGGCAAGGCGCTGCTCTTCGTTGTAATAACGGGCGCGGTCCCAGAAGGCGGGCCTGCCGATGCCGGTCGAGACGTGCTCGCCGATGATCTTCCCCTGAGCGTCCTCGCCCTTGATGTCGTAGAGAAGCAGATCCTGCGTGATGATCACGTCGCCTTCCATGCCGACCACTTCGGTTATGTGCGTGATCCGCCGCGAGCCGTCGCGCAGGCGGGCCGCCTGGATGATAATGTCGACCGAACCGACGATGATCTCGCGCACGGTCTTCGGCGGCAGGGTGAAGCCGCCCATGGCGATCATTGCCTCGATGCGGTTCAGGCACTCGCGCGGGCTATTGGAGTGGATGGTGCCCATCGAGCCGTCATGGCCTGTATTCATCGCCTGCAACAGATCAAACACCTCCGGTCCGCGCACTTCGCCGACGATGATGCGCTCGGGCCGCATGCGCAGGCAGTTCTTGACCAGATCGCGCATGGTCACCTCACCCTCGCCTTCCAGATTGGGCGGGCGGGTTTCGAGCCGCACCACATGCGGCTGCTGCAATTGCAGCTCCGCCGAATCTTCACAGGTGATGATGCGCTCGTTCGCGTCGATATAGCGGGTCAGGCAGTTGAGAAGCGTCGTCTTGCCCGAACCGGTGCCGCCTGAGATGACCACATTGCAGCGCACCCGCCCGATGATCTGCAGGATCTCCGCGCCATGCGGCGAGATCGCGCCGAAACGCACGAGCTGGTCGAGCGTCAGCTTGTCCTTCTTGAACTTGCGGATGGTCAGCACCGCGCCGTCGATGGCGAGCGGCGGAGCGATGACGTTGACGCGCGATCCGTCGGGCAGGCGCGCATCGCAGATCGGGCTCGATTCGTCGACGCGGCGGCCCACCTGACTGACGATGCGCTGGCAGATATTCAAAAGCTGCTGATTGTCGCGGAAGCGAATGCCGGTTTCCTGCACCTTGCCATCCACTTCGATATAGGTCTTGCGCGCACCATTGACCATGATATCGGCGATGTCATCGCGCGCCAGCAGCGGCTCCAGCGGACCGTAACCCAGAACGTCGTTACAGATGTCGTCGAGCAGTTCCTCCTGCTCGGAAATCGACATGGCGAAATTCTTGATGGCAATGATGTCATTGACGATATCGCGGATTTCCTCGCGCGCAGCGTCGGCCTCCATCCTGGAAAGCTGCGAGAGGTCGATTGTGTCGATCAGCGCCGAAAAAACCTGGCTTTTCGTCGTGTAATAGCTGTCGCTCTTTTCGCGCATCTGTGCGCCCGACGCCGGCGGATGAACCAGACGGGGTGCTGCAGCCATGCCGCCCGGCTCGACCACAATTGCCGCGCTGGCGAGGCTCGGCATCATGCCCTGTACCGCCCCTGGCATGGCCGCCGGTGCTGGTGCAGGTGCGCCAAGCGGGCGGAAATTTGCTTCCACGCGCTTTCCGCCGTCATTGCCTCTCTTGCCAAACATCGTTTATTCCACCGTCCTATTCGTCATTTCTTGCGCGAAAGCCTGTCGAAAAGGCTCGTCAGCCCGCTTTTCCTGCGGCTTTTCACCTCGCTGCGCCCGGTCAGGATATGGGCGATCTCGGAGATGCTCTGCACGGCGACGTTTGCGGAATCGGTTTCGCCCAGCATGCGGCCATTGTTGGCGGCATTGCCGAAAAGCTGCGGATCGAAGCCGATCAGCGCAATGGGTTCGATGCCCAGCGGCTCGGCAAAGTCCTCAGGTGAAATCTCGGGCCGCTTCGGCACACCGATCTGGTTGAGGACGAGACGCGGCGGCGCGTCGTTGGGCCGTAACTGGTTCAGCGTGTCGATCAGGTTCTTGGCATTGCGCAGGCTGGCGAGCTCCGGCGCAGCCACGATCACCACCTCGTCGGCACGGGCAAGAGTCATGCGCGTCCAGCCGTTCCAGCCATGCGGCACGTCGAGGATGACATGCGGAGCCGAACGCTGCGCCACGTCGATCAGATTGGCGAAGGCGTCTTCGCCGAAATCGAATGTCCGGTCCAGCATGGAGGGTGCGGCGAGCAGCGACAGATGATCCGTGCACTGCGCCAGCAGGCGGTCGAGATAGACCTCGTCGATCCGCTCCGGGGAAAACACCGCATCCGCGATACCCTGTGCCGGGTCCTGGTCGAAATTGATGTTGGCGGTGCCGTAGGGGAGATCCATGTCAGCGATGACGACATCGTTTTCGAACTGGGTGGAGATCGCCCATCCGACATTGTGGGCGATGGTCGATGATCCGACACCGCCCTTGGCGCCGATGAAGGCCAGTGACCGGCCGAGCGGAGCCGCTTCCGGAGCGATGAAGATGCCTGAGATGATGGCGATGATGTCGGCGAGCGAGACAGGCGCCACGATATATTCGGAAATCCCGCGGCGGATCAGTTCGCGATAAAGCCAGACATCGTTGGAATGGCCGATGACCAGTACCTTCGAGCCTGGATCGCACACTTCCGAAAGCCGCGCCAACTGGTCGAGCAGCGCGCGCGGTGCGGCGGAGGATTCGATGATCATCAGGTTGGGCGTTGGCGCAGTCTGGTAGAATTCCACCGCTGTCTGGACGCCGCCCATGTGGACCTTCAGATGGGTCTTGGCCATGCGGCGGTCATCGCCCGCCCTTTCGATCGGCTTGGCGACACCGTCCGTCTCGCAGAATGCCTGGATGGAAATGCGGGGAACCGGCCGCAGCGACTGCATGATTTCGATATTTTCCTGCCGGAGAGGATCCGGTGTTTCGTCGTTTTCATGGGCCAGGCTGTTCATCGTTCGATTCCGTCGCTTGATCAGTACTCGGCTTGCCGGCTGCGCGGTTCCCGCCAGACGTCGCTTACGCTCTGTGAATTGTCCTGATAGTCGCCGATCACATGGCCGCGTCGCGTGGCGTCGATCTCGCCGGGCGCGCGTGGTCCGAGCAGGTCCGCCGGATTGGCGATCTGGGCCGCCAGATTGTTCTGGTTGGCGCAGCCGAAATTGGCATAGTGCCTATTCTCGGCCGTGTTGAGCAGATCGTCCGGCCATCTGCCGCAAGGGCCGGTCGCGGCGGTCATAGCGTAATAGCTGAGGCGTATGGGAGCGGCCGCATCGGGCGGCTGCACCGCATAGGTCTCCGTCGCGATATTGCCTGGGCGCACTCCGCCTCTGCGCAGCACTGCGGCGATATCCGTGCTCAGCCGGTATGCCGCCGCCTCGTTGGGCGATCCTGACGGCAGCATGATGTAGATCATGCCGGAGCCGTTAGCGCGGTAGTTGACGAGCGCGTTCTGCACGATGCTGCGCTGGCTGCCCTTAAGGCGTCGGTCGGCCTGGCTCACCGGAATATCCACCGCTTGCTCGCGCTCGGCGATGGTGATCGGGTGATTGGTGCGATAGTCATCCGGGATCGAGCCGACGGTCATCTCCTGGCGGCTTGCGCAGCCGGAAACAAGCGCGGCAGCGAGCAGGAGCACGGCGGTAGGAGAAGATAGGGGTTTGGGCATCACCGCATTCCTCGCTTATTTGTAGATGTAACCGACGGCGCCGTGGTAGCGGCCGGGCGGCAGTTGAGCCTGGGTTGTGCCGTAGACACGATTGACGCGGCCGAGGATGTAGCCGGCCGCATCGCTCGCCGCCGCCAGATTGTCGTCGGGGCGGGCAAGCTGCGTGCGTGCCACGGGGCGCACCAGATAGGGCGTGATCAGGATGACCAGTTCGGTCTCGTTGCGCACGAAATCGCGGCTGCGGAAAAGCGCGCCGAGAACCGGGATTTTTGAGAGCCCGGGATATCCCGAGATCGCCTGCCGGGTTTCGTCGCGAATGAGCCCGGCGATCATCATCGAGCCGCCCGACGGCAACTCGACGGTCGTGTCGGCCAGCCGCTTGCGCAGCGAAAGGATATTGCCGGATGGGCCCGATATGCCGCCGCTCATGGCGATGGACGATTCGAGGACGGGCTCGGAAACGGAGGTGCGCACTTTCAGGCTGATGCGGCCGGGAGAGAGCACCACCGGCATGAATTCGAGGCCGATGCCGTACTCGATCTTCTCATGCGTGATGACGGGCCTTTCCTTGCCCGTAACGTCGTTGACCTCGACGTCCTGGCCACTGATAATATTGTATTCGCCGCCGACCTTGAAGACCGCCTTTTCACCGGAGATGGCCGTCAGCGTGGGCTCGGCCAACGTCTTCATCACCCCCGCCAGTTCCATGGCGTTAAGATAGGCGCTGAGGGTTCCGCTGCCGAACTGGCCTGTGACAGCAGCGCCGGAATTGCTGATTGCCTTGCCGACGAAGCCGGCGATATTTTCCGAAATGCCGCCATAGCTGATGCCGTTGGCACTTCCCGATCCGATCATGTTGACGCCGAGCTGTTTCATCACCGAGCGGTTGACCTCGGCCACCGTCACCTTCAGCGTCACCTGGTCCTCGCCGGTGATCTTGATCATGTTGACGATCTTGCTGGCGCGACGTTCCGAATCAGGATTGTTGATATCGACGCCGCCGCCGTCGGTCGGCGCAGAGGCCGTGGTCGCGTACTGACCGGTCGTAGCCTCGCCACCCGATACGAACAGCCCTGCCAGCTTGGCGGCCTGCGCCGCGTCCTGGGGCGTCTGCACCGTTCCGGTCAAAACCACGTTGTCGTTGATCAGCTCGACGGTGATCTCCGATCCGGGAATATATTTTTTCAGATAGTGGTTGAGGCCGGTGACATCGCGCTCGATCTCCAGATCGAGGCTGGCGATCTGCTCGCCATTCGGCCCGAAGACGAATATGTTGGTCTGGCCGACCTGTTTACCGAAGAGATAGATGCGCCGCGCCGTGCGCGTTACCGCATCCGCGACGTCAGGATTGGCGACCAATATGTCATAGGCGTCGCGCGGCAGGTCGATGACGATGGATTTGTTCAGGCCGAGCTTGACGCGTTTGGACCCGCCATTCTGGCCCGCGAGTTGCACGACATTGCTTTCGGCACGGGTCTGCGGCACTAGCAGGCCGGTCGCCGCCGTTGCGAACAGCGCCGTGCCGGCGGCCAAAAGCCGGGCGAAGCGCGTTGCGGAAATTCCGTGATTGCCGCCCCGGATAGACAAAATGCCCCCCATGGTGATCATCGTGCTCCCACTTCCGTCACGGTTCCCGATTTGATGAGTTTCACGGTTCCGCGCCGCCCGGGCGCCGAAACGAGATAGTCGGCCTCTTCGCCCGCCGGCTCCTGGGCGTCATGCGTCGAGCGCAGCGCGAGGCTCAGCCGGTCCGCCATCTGTTGGGCGACGATGATGATTTCCGCCTGCTGCGGGGTCAGTTCCAGCGTAGCCGTCTGGCCGACGATGACCTTGTTGCCTTTTTCGTCTTCCTGGATGGCCTGGTCGATGGCCAGAACCCGAATATTCTGCAGGATGGTTTCCGTCAGGAAGGCCGGACCTGAATTGCCGGTCTCCTGTCTGCGCCGTGTCATGATGACATCGACGAAATCATTGGGGAGGATGAAACCGCCCGCCGACGTATCGGCCGAAATCTGCGTCGCCACGGCGCGCATGCCCGGCGGCAGCATCGAAGACATGAAGCTCTGGCCCGGACCGATCAGCTTGGCCTTGCGGATAGGCTCGCCGGCCATGAGCTGCAGCCGCACGGTCGATCCCTTGAGATCGCCAATGGCCTGCGGCTCGGCGTCGCGCGTGATATAGCCGTCGCTGATCGCCTCGGCCGGCCAGGGCTGCCAGCGCAATTGGTCACGCACCTCGGCGCCGACGCCGAGATTTTCGGTGGCGACGAGAACATCCTGCAACTGGATCTGCGGTACAGGCGCGACGGTTTCCACGACATCAGGCGGTGCCGCCGTCATGTTCATCGCTATAATGCCCGCGCCCGCGGCAGCCATGGCCGCTACGGCCAAAATGACCAGTCGTGCTGATTTCATTGGTCCCACCCCGCACAAACGTGCCCCAAACACGTAGGCACGACCATGCAGCGGGAATCGTGTAATTATGGTTAATTTAATCTTATGACGGGGCCGAAAAGATCAGCGGTTCAAAGCGACGAAAGCCGCCCGAGAACCCATATGCCCAATACCGATTGCGGAAAGGTGAGAAGACCGGCCGCGCCCAGCGCGATGCCATAGGGAATGCCGATATCGTGCTGCGCCAGACGGCGCATGAATTCGAAACGTCCTGCGACGACCGCCATCGGCGATCCACGATAGGCGAGGATTGCCAGCGTCAGCATGCCGCCGAGCACGGATGCGGTGAAGAGATAGCTTACCAGGCTGGTGTTCAGGCCGAACCACAGTGCGGTCGCCGCCATCAGCTTGGCATCGCCCCCGCCTAGGGCGCGCATGGCGAAAAGGCCGAACGTTAGTGCCAATACGACAAATCCGGCGGCGAAATGCATGACGTAGACATCCCAACCCATGCCGGTCAGCGGCGCGAGAACGGCGAATGCGCCGACCAGGATCAGCGAAACCCGGTTCTGGATGGTCATCGACAGAAGATCGGAGATCGCGGCGAAGACCATCGCGAACGGAAATATGACGAGAATGGCCGCTTCGATCATTGCTTCCCCCAAAGCCAGTTGCAAAGCCTATTGCATTACGTCTGACACACGTGTCACGACGTAGTCGAACTGTCCTTCCAAGCTGGCTGAAAGCTGCAGTAGCCCGGCAAGAATGGCGACCGATACGAGCGCGCCGATCAATCCGTACTCTATTGCGGCTGAAGCAGTCCGGTCACAGAGGAAGCGTTTGAGAACAAGCATCGGATGCGATTTCCTTTAAACGCAACGACTTTCATGGATTAACCGCCCAAGGGATCGGGCGGTTAATCTGATTAGGCTGAATTAATCGGCGGCCGGGACTGCGACTGCGCCATCAAGCGTTTCAGAGATGCCTTGCAACTTCGAGTCGATGCTTGTGCCGAGGGTCGTTGCGCCGCCGATGATGGCGACAGAAATAAGCGCAGCGATCAGGCCGTATTCGATGGCGGTTGCGCCGGATTCATCCTTGGCGAAACGTGCGAAAAGGTTCTTCATGATTTTGGCTCCTAAGATCTTTGTTGGTACAGCACTCCGTCAACCGTTTTTGATCTCGTTGATCGGATGACCGGAACCTAGGGGCGCAGGATTGCAATCGCCTTAAAGAACACGATTAGGAAAAGGTAAATCCGCGACTTGCTGGGGTTTGGTTAATTCAACGGAAATATTTTCCAGTCGTTTTTAAGTAATGCCGCGGCGCTGTTTCATTCCACGATTTGCCCGCGAGGAAATGCGCTCGAATATTGATCCGGCCACCGGATAAGCGCCGATCTGGCCTGTCGCCGCTTAATCGTTCCTTCACCAATCTCCTTCATTTTCAGGCAGGGATTTGCCGGGGCGGGAGTATCCAAGTGTCATATAGAGGCCGATACGATCTGGGGCGCGCGATATGGGCGGCGTCGGCCCTTCTCATGGCGCTGTTCGCAAGTTCCGGCGGCGCTGCGGCCGATGAGGACATCAAGCTCGTCACCAATCAGGCCCGAATTCTTCGCCTGGCGCGTCCTGCCGATACGGTGGTCATCGGCAATCCGGCGATCGCCGACGCGGTCGTGCAGGATTCAAAAACGGTGGTTCTGACCGGCAAGGGCTTCGGCGTCACCAATATCGTCATCATGGATGCGGACGGCGCCGCCATCATCGACGACCAGATCGTCGTCAGCCGCGACGATTCCAGAACCACGCGGGTTTATCGCCGCGCGGACCTGCAGATGCTGTCCTGCACGCCATATTGCGAAAACGCCTATCAGGGCGACGGCGCGGTCAACTGAAACGTTCCGCCTCATCATGGTTAATGGACCTTAAAGTCTTTCCCTCGAATTTGCTTTCGCTCCCAAACGGGAAAGCAAGATATCCGTGCCTATGATCCCGGCCATATAAGGGGCCCATATAAGGGGCAGTGGGATAGTGGGACATGTGGGACGCAAATTTTGCGGCGGAGCCGGAAAATAAGCCATCAATTCGGCTGAAGACGTTGCTGCACGCCTTCCGGCGCGACCGGAGCGGCACGACGGCGATCGAATTCGCGGTGCTGATCTTTCCCTTCTTGCTTCTGATCTTCTCGGTCATCGAGATATGCGTCAGCTTCATGGGACAGCAGCTTCTCTCCGACGCGACCGACAGGATAGCCAGGCAGTTGCGCACCGGCGAATTGAAGGCGACTGATGTGGCGGGCGGCAATCTGCACGATTTGATCTGCGATCGGCTCGCAATTTTCGTTCCGTCAGGCTGCCCCGAGCTCACAGCCAATCTGCAAACCTATCCGAGCTATTCCATCGTGCCGAAGAGCGACATCATCGATGCCGCGGGCAGGCTGAGAGGTGGCGATATCGTCGATCCTGGCGGGCCGGGGTCTATCAACCAGCTCAACGTGCTTTATCGCTGGCCTCTGCTCACCGACATCATGCGCCGGCAAATGAATAGCACGGGCGACGGAAAACTGCCGCTGTTCGCAACGAATACCTGGCAGAACGAACCTTTTCCTGGCGAATGAAAAGCATCTGCGGATCGAGGGGGAAATCAAAATGCTGATTGGACAGGGGCAGGGGAGTGCGCTTGCCGATATTGTTAGCCGGTTCAGGAAAGATAGATCCGGTGCCGCAGCGGTGGAATTCGTCCTGGTCGCACCGCTCATCATCCTGGTCTATCTCGGCGCCGTCGATCTCTCCGAGGCCATCGAGACCAACAAGAATGTCAGCCGGGCTGCTGGCATCATCGCCAATATCGTCGCTGCCCAGCAATATGATGTAACCAGAGACCGGCTCGACGATATCGTCCAGATCGGTGAAGCGACGCTTTTCCCCTATGATCGCGACAAGCCCGGCATCAAGATTACCGCCATCAAAGTTGACCCGGCCCAGCAGAACAATCCGCCCGCCACGATTGACTGGTCTTACGCCAGCGGCAAGCTGTCGAAGGATGAGGCGGGTGCTATGATCGATATCCCGGATTCCTTCCGGACCGCTGGCAGGTTTCTGATCAAGGTCGAAGTCGCCTTGGCCTACGTGCCCATCACGACCTGGGGGATGGGCAACATCGTGTCAGTGAATGGCGGTCTTCCCATGGCGGAAACCTATTATTTCGAGCCGATCAACTCGACCGTCATCGCTTGTACGAATTGTTGAAAACAGCCCGCATATTCTAAAGCTCTTTTGCCTGACCCGTTATGGCCGAAAGCATCTTGAGCGGCAGGCGGTAATCATCCGTGCCGACAGCAACGAACCCGCCGCCATGGACGCGGTCGAGAAGATCATAAGTCTCTGGATCGCGCGTGGAGAGGGAAACGAGGAATCGGCGCAGGATGAGCTTTGCCTCCGGTGCGAGATTGGCACGCACCGCATGCGGCCCGTAGCGCAGAAGCGAGGATTCCCAGGCGATCCGATAGCCGTCCTTAGCGAGTCCTTGCCTGGTCAGCCTTGATAGCGTTCCGCCCCGAGGCTGCCTCTCGTTCCCGCTGGCCGGCACCCAGCCGAAAAAGCCGTCGATCTTGCCCGAAGCGAATAGTTTTTCGGCATTCTCGGTGGAGCCTGCGTTGATGAAATTATCGCGGACGACGGGTGTATCATTGCCTGCGAGCATATAGGTCGAGATCGGGATGAATCCCGATGCCTTGGCCGCATCGCCCGGCAGCGCGATATGCGCGCTCTTCAGATCCTTTTCATCGACGCCCTTTCGTAACAACAGGATCGACCGGATGCCGAGTGAACCGTCGACGCCGACGGGAGCAACCAGAGGCTCGACGCATTCGCAGGCGGCGTATGCGGCCGCATAAGCGGCGGCGGTCTCCATCGCATAATCGATGCGTTCGGTTGCCTGGGCGTCGATCAGAGCTGGAATATCCCGCAGGATCACCAGTTCGACGGGCATGCCCAGCGCTGTGGCGTAGGCAGACTTCAGCCGGGCGATTTCAGCGGGATTGAGCTCGGTGATGCGCGGTGCCGCAACGCCGATGCGAAAGCGTCCCATATCCTTGCGCCAGTTGGTCTGGGAACTGGCCAGACGGTCCCCCAAGGGATCGGAATGAGCAGAACCGCTGAGACCCATGACGGCGAGAACGCCGAGCAATATCGTTCTGGAAAGAACACGGGCTGAAAGCATAAAAAAACCCCCGTTGGTTGCCCACTGGTTGTGTGTTGCCCACTTGGAGTTTTTTAATGCGTTGTTTGTCCCTGGCGCGATTGTGCCCGTGCAGACCCTAACAAAGCGTTAATTTGGATCGAGTGGCGTTTACCATGCGCGATATCTCGGCAGGTGGTTTGTCTTCGGGCAGGTTTTCTCCTATCTGTATGCCCAACAATGGAAGAAAATTGCGCATGGCTCGGGTCTTTCTTTTCGTACTTGATTCTTTCGGCATTGGCGGTGCGCCGGATGCCGCAGAGTTCGGAGATGTGGGGGCCGATACGCTGGGCCATATCGCCGCCGCCTGCGCGACCGGCGCTGGTGATCGGGACGGATTGCGCAGTGGCCCGCTCACCCTTCCCAACATGAATGCGCTCGGTCTTGCCCGGGCGGCGGAACTGGCAACGGGCAAAATTCCCGCAGGGCTTGACGGCTCTGTGATGCCTGATGGGCTGTGGGGTGCTGCGCAGGAGATTTCGCGCGGCAAGGATACGCCCTCCGGTCATTGGGAGATCGCCGGCGTCCCAGTATCCTTCGACTGGGGATATTTTCCCCAAACCTTGCCGGCCTTTTCCGCCGATCTGCTTGAAGAGATTGCCCGCCGCGCGGAAATCCCCGGCACGCTAGGCAATTGCCACGCCTCCGGCACCGATATCATCGAGCGCTTCGGCGAGGAGCATATCCGCACCGGCAAGCCGATCTTCTACACATCGACCGATTCCGTTCTCCAGATCGCCGCCCACGAGGCGCATTTCGGCCTGGAGCGCCTTTATGCGCTGTGTGCCATCGCGCGCGAACTGGTCGATCCGCTCAACATCGGACGCGTCATTGCCCGGCCTTTCATCGGAGAAACAGCCTCGACATTCGAACGCACCGGCAATCGCCGCGACTATTCGGTGCCGCCACCGGAGCCGACCGTCCTCGATCGGCTGACGCAAGCCGGGCGCAATGTCATCGGTGTCGGCAAGATCGGTGACATTTTCGCCCACAGGGGCGTGCCCGATATGCGCAAGGCCAACGGAAATATGGCGCTGTTCGATGCGACGCTTGAAGCGATAAGCCAAGCCCGCGATGGCGATCTCGTCTTTACCAATTTCGTCGATTTCGACATGCTCTACGGCCATCGCCGCGACGTGCCGGGCTACGCCGCCGCCCTTGAGGCCTTCGACCGCAGGCTACCGGAGGTGCTGGCGCTGATGAAACCCGGCGACCTTCTGATCCTGACGGCTGATCATGGCTGCGATCCGACCTGGAAAGGCACCGACCATACACGTGAGCGCGTGCCCGTGCTGGTGGCGGGGGCTGGTCCCATAAAAGCGGGAGCAGGCTCGCTCGGCATCCTGCCGACCTTTGCCGATATAGGCGAGACCGTCGCGGCTCATCTCGGGCTGCCCGCCGGCAAGCACGGCACGAGCTTCCTCAAAGGTGTGGCGCAAGATGCCTGAACTGCCTGAGGTGGAGACGGTCCGGCGGGGGTTGCAGCCGGTCATGGAGGACGCGCTGCTTGTATCTGTCGAGCAGAACCGCGCCGATCTGCGCTTTCCCTTTCCCGAGCGCTTCGCCGAAAGATTGGCCGGCCGGCGCATTGAGGCGCTGGGCCGACGCGCGAAATATCTGACGATCCATCTCCAGGGCGATCTCTCCATCATAAGCCATCTCGGCATGTCGGGTTCCTACCGCATCGAACTGGACCACGAGAGGGACGCCCCCGGACAGTTTCGTCACGATCGCTCGAAGAACATGCTGCATGACCATCTGATCATGAACCTCGAGCGCAAGGACGGCGGCACGGCGCGCATCATTTATAATGATCCCAGGCGTTTTGGCTTCATGCTTTTGGCGGAGCCCGGAATGCTGGACAGCCACCCGATGCTGAGCGGGCTCGGGATCGAGCCGACAGGAAACGCGCTGAGCGGCGAATTGCTCGCAGGTCTATTTTCAGGCAGGAACACGCCACTCAAGGCGGCTCTGCTCGATCAAAGGCTGATCGCCGGCCTCGGCAATATCTATGTATGCGAGGCGCTGTGGCGCGCCGGCCTTTCGCCCGTTCGCAAGGCCGCCACCATCACCACTTCAGGGGCGCGCAAGACCGCCCGGGCCGATGCGCTTGCCTTCGCGATCCGTGACGTCATCGCCGATGCGATCGCAGCTGGAGGATCGAGCCTGCGCGACTATGTCCAGGCGGATGGCTCGCTCGGATATTTCCAGCACAGTTTTTCCGTCTACGGCCGCGAAGGCGCGTCTTGTCCGCGACCGGGCTGCGGCGGCACGGTGGAGCGCATCGTGCAAAGCGGACGCTCGACGTTTTTCTGCGCCCGCTGCCAGAGTTGATATCATTGCCCTACCAGGAGTGAACTGCCATGGCCTATGAAAACATCATCGTCGAAACCCGTGGGCCGGTCGGCCTGATCAGGCTCAATCGCCCGCAGGCGCTCAATGCCCTCAACTCTGCCCTTCTTGGCGAACTGAATGACGCGCTTGGCGTATTCGATCTGGATGGCAGGATCGGCGCGATTGTCATCACAGGTTCGGAAAAAGCCTTTGCCGCCGGCGCGGATATCAAGGAGATGCAGTCGCTCGATTTCGTCGATGCCTATATGAAGGATTTCATCGGCGATTGGGAAAAGGTGCCCCGCATCCGCAAGCCGATCATCGCGGCGGTGGCCGGATACGCGCTGGGCGGTGGATGCGAGCTGGCCATGATGTGCGACTTCATCATTGCGGCGAAAACTGCCAAGTTCGGCCAGCCGGAAATCACGCTCGGCGTCATGCCGGGCATGGGTGGAACGCAGCGTCTCGCCCGCTTCATTGGCAAGGCCAAGGCGATGGATCTCTGCCTTACCGGGCGAATGATGGATGCCGACGAGGCGGAACGTTGCGGGCTGGTGGCGCGCGTGGTGCCGAGCCAGGAACTCATCGAGGAGGCGATCAACGCCGCTGCAAAGATTGCATCCTTCTCGCAGCCCGTCGTCATGATGACGAAGGAAACGGTCAACCGCGCCTATGAGACGACGCTGACGGAGGGGCTGCGTTTCGAGCGGCGGCTTTTCCATTCCATGTTTGCGCTGGAGGACCAGAAGGAAGGCATGGCGGCCTTCTCGGACAAACGGACGCCGTCTTTCAAGAACCGTTGAGGACGTCTTTTTCCACCTCGGGAGCCGGTGTGTGGGTGCGGTCGAGAATCCCTCAGGAATCGATTGACGCGGGGGAAAAGCTGATCTATAAGCCCCGCACGGTTTGGCGGCCCTCCGGGCTGCCCTGATAAATTTGTGCCCGGCGGCATAGGCCGGATAGCTGACAGAAAAAGAGAGGCATTCATGGCCAACACTCCTTCGGCCAAGAAAGCGGTGCGCAAGATTGCCGCCCGCACTGAAGTCAACAAGGCTCGTCGTTCGCGCGTGCGCACCTTTCTGCGCAAGTTCGAGGATGCGGTTGCCAGCGGCGATAAGACAGCGGCCCAGGCTGCTTTCAAGGTGGCGGAACCTGAAATGATGCGCGCCGCCAGCAAGGGCGTTGTTCACAAGAACACCGCTTCGCGCAAGATCTCCCGCCTTGCAAAGCGCCTCAAGACCCTGACCGCCTGATCGTTTTTCAGCGTGGATTTATCAAACCCGGCTTATCATTAGCCGGGTTTTTTGTTTTGGGGCCAAAGGCTTGCCCGATTTTAGCTTGATGCGAGCATTTATGGGTATCCATATAAAAGCAACAATTGTGCAAAAAAGCTTTTGCAGCGCGAAATACGACTTCGAAAATAATATAATATTTTCAACGGCTTGCGCATCTTTATCCACAGATATCCACAGGGCTGCGGGGAATCCGCGGAGCCTTCAAATGTCAAGCAAATTTTTAAAATTTTTTTCCAGCCCGCACCATCCGCCTAACGGCAAAACAGATCGTCCAAAAACGTATTGAATCCGAACACCTTATCTCATTTACCATTTTTGCTCGCAGGCCGGCGCTGTCCCTCGACAGGAGCAAACACTTAAAAAAGGGTTACGTTCGCACTTGCCCTCAACGCCTCGGGTTTTGTAATGTGCCTTATCGAGAGGGATGGGCCCACAGGTCCAGGATCAACCACAAAACAGCCATTCAGTTCGAACGCGGGTAAACCCTGCGAATGGGATTCTGTTGTCAAATGCGATGGTGTGAGGCGGGACGTACAGTCGTAAGTTGTGGCCATTTACCAATGATTAACCGGAACAAACGTTTACCCGGCAAACGAAAATTGAATGGTTGTTGAACGGCGGCGTAAAGGCAATCAGCAGTGAGCGGAAGGAGACTGAGTCGTTGGACTAGCCAGTCGGCTGGATGATGCGGATACCCAGGGCCAAGACCCAAAGGGCCAGGAAATGAGAAAGCGCTGAAAGCGGCGCGCCGGAAGTAGAGGCGAGGCAATAATGATATTGAGCAGCAAGGCGAACAAAGAGATGCGCGACGAGGCGTACAAGACCGCTATTCCGGCTATTCCGATTTCAGCTTCCGAGAGGGATATAATGGATTCGACCGCTAATTCCGGCGAAGCGGCATTTGAACGATTGACGAGCAAATTGAAGGCTCGCGTCGGCAGCGAGATCTATTCCAGCTGGTTCGGTCGCCTGAAGCTGGACGAGATATCCAAAAGCGTCGTTCGCCTGTCTGTTCCCACCGCCTTCCTGCGGTCTTGGATCACCAATCATTATTCCGAGCTCCTGACGCAGCTCTGGCAGGAAGAAAACGCCCAAATCCTGAAAGTGGAAGTCGTCGTGCGCAGCGTCAGCCGCGCTGTCCGCGCGCCGCTCATCGCGGTATCGGGCGAAGCCGTGGAAGCGCGTGCGCCGGTTCGTGAAAAGATCGCCTTCCCCGTCGGCCAGTCGAACGGCGAGAGGCGCATGCCGCTGGCGATGGCCGAGGGCAACGTGCAGAGCGCGGTGTTCGGTTCGCCGCTCGACCCGCGCTACACATTCGAAAGCTTCGTCGATGGAGCGTCCAATCGCGTCGTTCTCGCCGCGGCCCGTACAATTGCCGAGGCAGGTTCCAGCGCCGTCCGGTTCAACCCGCTGTTCATCCACGCTTCGGTAGGTCTGGGAAAGACCCATCTCCTGCAGGCGATCGCCGCAGCCGCGCTGAAGCGCCAGGAAAAGGCGCGCGTCGTCTATCTCACGGCGGAATATTTCATGTGGCGCTTCGCCACCGCTATCCGCGACAACAATGCGCTCTCCTTCAAGGAGCAATTGCGCGATATCGACCTGCTGATCATTGACGACATGCAGTTCCTGCAGGGCAAGTCGATCCAGCACGAATTCTGCCATCTCCTCAACACGCTCCTCGACAGCGCCAAGCAGGTCGTCGTCGCCGCGGACCGCGCCCCGTCCGAGCTGGAATCGCTCGATGTTCGGGTGCGCTCGCGGCTCCAGGGTGGCGTCGCGCTGGAAATTGCCCCGCCCGATTATGAAATGCGCCTCGAAATCCTCAAGCGCCGCCTTCTCGCAGCGCAGGTCGAGGATCATAGCCTCAGCATTCCCGATGAAATCCTCGCCCATGTGGCGCAGACTGTCACCGGCTCGGGCCGCGAACTGGAAGGCGCGTTCAACCAGTTGCTCTTCCGCCAGTCCTTCGAACCCAATATTTCCATAGACCGGGTCGACGAATTGCTCGGCCACCTCATGCGCGCCGGCGAGCCGAAGCGCATTCGCATCGAGGAAATCCAGCGCATCGTCGCGCGCCACTACAATGTCTCCAAGCAGGACCTTCTGTCCAACCGCCGCACGCGCACCATTGTGAAGCCCCGCCAGGTGGCGATGTATCTCGCCAAGATGCTGACGCCACGCTCCCTGCCGGAGATCGGCCGCCGTTTTGGCGGGCGCGATCACACCACGGTCCTGCACGCGGTCCGCAAGATCGAGGATCTGGTCGGCGCCGACCAGAAGCTGGCGCAGGAGCTGGAGCTCCTGAAGCGGCTCATCAACGACCAGGCGGCCTAGGGCAGCTCGAGGCTCCACGTCTTCCCGGGAATGGGTTATCAACAGAAAGCGAGTCTGGCTGAGAAGTGAGCATCTTAGCGGGCTTGCTTTTCAGCCTCCATATCTGCCACTTTACATCCCCTTGGGGCGAGTTCTCGCCCCGTCTCCGGCCCAGGCGGAGCCGATGTGCCCGTCTTGTCCGGTTCGAAGTCAGCGAGTCCGGTTTATCATGCGTGTCACTCTCGAACGTTCCAATCTCTTGAAGTCGCTCAATCACGTTCATCGCGTCGTCGAGCGGCGCAACACCATACCCATCTTGTCGAACGTGCTGCTCCAGGCCGATGGCGCGAGCCTTGAGCTGAAGGCGACCGATCTCGATCTGGAGATAACGGAAGCGACTGCGGCGATGATCGAGCAGGCCGGCGCCACCACCGTGCCCGCGCATCTGCTCTATGACATCGTGCGCAAGCTGCCCGATGGCGCCGAAGTGCTGCTCGCCACCAATCCGGATGGCAATTCGCTTGCCGTCGCGTCCGGCCGCTCGAATTTCCGGCTGCAATGCCTGCCGCAATCGGACTTCCCTGAGTTGACCGCCGGCTCCTTCACGCACACATTCCGGCTGGAGGCGAGCGCGCTGAAGCGGCTGATCGACCGCACGCAGTTCGCCATTTCCACCGAAGAGACCCGCTATTACCTGAACGGCATCTATCTGCATGCCATCGAGAACAATGGCACGCTGAAGCTGCGCGCCGTGGCAACCGACGGCCACCGCCTGGCGCGCGCCGAACTCGATGCTCCTGCCGGCTGCGAAGGCATGCCGGGTATTATCATCCCGCGCAAGACGGTTGCCGAGTTGCAGAAGCTGGTCGACAATCCCGATGTCGTCGTCACGGTCGAACTCTCTGAGGCCAAGATCCGCTTCACCATAGGTTCGGTAATCCTGACTTCAAAGCTGATCGACGGCACCTTCCCGGATTACCAGCGAGTTATTCCATCAGGTAATGACAAGAAGCTCACCATCGACAGGCAGAGCTTCGCCTCTGCCGTAGATCGCGTCTCGACCATTTCGAGTGAGCGCGGTCGGGCGGTCAAGCTTGCCATCGCCGATGGCCAACTGACGCTCACCGTCAACAATCCGGATTCCGGCAGCGCCACCGACGAATTGCCGGCCGATTATGATGCCGATCCGATCGAGATCGGCTTCAATTCGAAATATCTCCTCGATATTACCGGGCAGCTCTCCGGCAGCGATGCCATCTTCATGCTGGCCGATGCCGGATCGCCGACGCTGGTGCGCGATACCGGCGATGAGAATGCGCTGTACGTTCTGATGCCGATGCGCGTTTGACGGCGCGCGATATCGCGGTGACCGACACATCAGACGCGGATAGGAGACGCCCGGACCGAGTGGCAGTCCGGCGGCTGCGGCTTGCACATTTCCGCAACTATCCAAGCCTTTCGCTGGGGCTTTCGCATGGTCATGTGGTTTTGACCGGCGAAAACGGTTCGGGCAAGACCAATCTTCTCGAAGCCGTCTCCTTCCTTTCTCCCGGCCGGGGCCTGCGCCGCGCCACCTATCCCGACGTGACGATGAATGGTGCGCCGGACGGCTTTGCAATTCATGCGACGGTGGAAAGCGCCGGCTATGGCGAAGTCGAAATCGGCACGGGGCTTGCCGGCAATGCGTTCGGCGAGACGGCGCGCAAGGTCCGCGTCAATGGCGTTCAGGCGATTTCAAGCGACGCGCTTCTCGATTATTCCCGGATTATCTGGGTGGTGCCGGCCATGGATGGGCTGTTCACCGGGACGGCTGGCGACCGGCGACGTTTCCTCGACCGCATGGTGCTCGCCATCGACACCTCCCACGGCAAGCGCGTGCTCGATTACGAAAAGGCGATGCGCAGCCGCAATCGGCTCCTCTCCGAAGAACGCAACGATGCGAAATGGCTCGATGCGATCGAGGCGCAGATGGCGGAACTCGGCACGGCGATAGCCGCCGCGCGCGCCGAGATGATGCAATTGATCACAGCGATGATCGAACGCCTGCCGCAGGAGGGGCCATTTCCAAAATCGGAATGCTTCCTGGAAGGGGCGCTGGAGAAGCGCATCGCGATAGAGGCGGCCGTCGATCTCGAAGAGGATTTCCGCCGCGCCTTGCGTGACGGGCGGCCGCGCGACCGCGCCGCGGGCCGAACGCTCGACGGACCGCACAGGACCGACCTCATCGTCCATCACCGGCCGAAGGCCATGCCGGCGGCACTTTGTTCGACGGGCGAGCAGAAGGCGCTACTGATCGGGCTGATCCTCGCCCATGCGAGGCTGACTGGTGAATTGTCGGGCATGGCGCCGATCCTGCTCCTGGATGAGATCGCCGCCCATCTCGACGAGGGTCGCCGCGCCGCGCTTTTCGGCATCATCGACGATCTCGGTGGCCAGTCCTTCATGACCGGCACCGACCGGTCGCTGTTCGATGCGCTGGGCGACCGCGCGCAGTTCTTCAATGTCTCGGGCGGCATGCTTTCGCAAACGACGTGAAATCCGGCTGACTTTCGCGAGGCGGCGTCTTATTGTCCGGTCCCATGAGCCATTCCGCAAGTCATCATGATGAACCCATATTGTCCGGCCCCGAGCTGGAGCGCTATGCACGCCATATCGTGCTGCCGGAGATTGGCGGGCCGGGTCAGCAGAAGCTGAAGCGCGCCCGCGTGCTCGTCGTCGGAGCCGGCGGCCTTGGCGCACCTGTCCTGCATTATCTGGCGGCTGCCGGCGTCGGCACGCTAGGGATCGCCGACGACGACCAGGTTTCCCTTTCCAATCTGCAGCGCCAGGTGATCCACGATACCGCCAGTGTCGGCGAGCCGAAAACGCAGAGTGCTGCGCGCAGCCTCGAGCGCATCAATCCGCATGTGAGGGTCGAGACCCATGCCGTGCGGCTCGATGTAGCGAATGCCGAAGCGCTGATCGCCGGCTATGACGTGATCGCCGACGGCTCGGACAATTTCGAGACGCGCTATGCCGTGGCCGATGCGGCAGCGCGGGCCCGCCGGCCATTGGTGACCGCCGCGATCGGGCGCTTCGATGGATCGCTGACAGTGCTCAAGCCATTCGAGGCGGACGCCGACGGCAGGCCCAATCCCACCTATCGCGATCTCTTTCCCAGCCCCCCACCTCCCGGCATGGTGCCGTCCTGCGCCGAAGCAGGCGTGCTCGGTGTGCTGCCCGGCGTCCTCGGCACCTTGCAGGCGATGGAGATCATCAAGCTCATCACCGGCATCGGAAAGCCGCTCATTGGCCGGCTTCTGCTCTACGATGCGCTCGCCGCCCGTTTCGAGACCATCAGCTACCGCGCGCGCCCGAAGCCGTGAAGGAAAATCGTCCATGGCACTGGTGCTGACTGAGGAAGAGCGGGCCATCGCCTCCGGCAACTCCGGCGAAGGCGCGGCGATGGCGATGCGCATCGTTGCCGAGACCGCGCGGCTGATGGGTGCGCCGCGGCTCCTGCCCATTGCCTCGGCCCACATCGACGGCGCTCTCTATCATGGCGACAGCGGCACGCTCTTTGCCGAAAGGCTGGTGGACGGCGGCGCGAGGGTTCAGGTCCGCGCGACGCTCAATGTAGGCTCCCTCGACCTGACCGGCTGTTCGAAGAACCGCCTGGGCAAGCATGAGCGCGCCATGGCGCGGCGCATGATGGATGCCTATCGCAAGCTCGGATGCGAGCCGACCTGGACCTGCGCGCCCTATCAGGCGGGCCACCGCCCGGCCTTTGCCAGCGATGTGGCATGGGGCGAATCGAATGCCGTGGTATTCTGCAATTCAGTCCTTGGCGCGCGCACCAACCGCTATGGCGATTTTCTCGATATCGCCTGCGCCATCGCGGGCAGGGCGCCCGATTACGGCCTCCACCGGCCAGAAAACCGCCGCGCCCGGATCGTCTTCGACATTTCCGCCATCGATTCCGCCTTTCTCGCCTCCGAGGTGGCATGGCCCATCCTCGGCAACCTCTTTGGTCGCTCGGCCGGTGATGCCGTGGGTGTGGTTGCCGGCGCGGCGGTCCATCCGGACGAGGACGCGCTGAAGGCTTTCGGCGCAGCCTCCGCTTCTTCGGGTGCAGTCGGCCTTTTCCATGTGGCTGGCGTGACGCCGGAGGCGCCGGACCTTGCCGCCGCACTTCACGGGTGCGACCCCGAGGAGATCATCCATGTCACATCGGATATGCTGGCGGAGACGCGGCGTAGGCTCTCGACGGTGGCGGATGTTACCGCGATCGATGCCGTCGCCATCGGCAGCCCGCATCTCTCCATCGCCGAATTCGATAGGCTGGAGGCACTGATCGCCGGGCGCCAGCTCGCCGTGCCGCTCTATGCCTGCACCGGTCGTCACGCATTGAATGTCCTGGACGAGGCCGGGCGGAGGCGCAAGCTTGAGGATTGCGGTGTGGTCATCGTCGCCGATACCTGCGTCGTGGTTACGCCGATCCTGCCGGAAAAGCCCGATGCCGTGCTGATGACCAATTCGGGAAAATTTGCCCATTATGCGCCCGGCAATACCGGATATGGCGTCATCTACGGTTCGCTCGCCGAATGCGTGGAAAGCGCCGTCGCCGGGCGCCCTGTGTTCATGAAGGCCGTGGCATGACGACGCCGGTGACTGCGGCCGAGACAACCCTGCAAGCCGGCATTCTGGTGCCGGGGGAGGCGGTACGCGCCGATGCACTGGTGCTGACGGCGCCGATCAGCTTCTGGGGCGGGGTCAATCCGCAGACCGGATTGATCGCCGATGTGCGACATCCGCAGCACGGCGTTTCGATCAGCGGGCGGGTCCTTTGCCTGCCGGGTACGATCGGCTCCTCATCGGCCGCCGCCGTGCTCCTCGAACTGGTCTATGCCGGGCTGGCACCTGCGGCGCTCATCCTTCACGAGCCGGATGCCATCCTGCTGCTCGGCCTGATCGTGGCGCGTGAGCTGGGCCACACGGTCCCCCTCGCGCTGCAACTGGACAGGGTGGAGTTTCCCCGCTTTGCAGGACGAATGCTTTTCATCGACGCGGACGGGCATATCGCGGTTGAGGGCGATCCGGCCTAGAACCGCAACCGCTGTTCAATATTGCGTGGCGCGGTCCACGACATTGGTCAGCGGTTCGCCGCGTTCATAAGCCTCGATATGCTGAACGATGAGCGGCACGATTGCGCCGGGCGCGGAACTGGCCGCCGCATGTGGCGTCACCGTCACCTTCGGATGCGTCCAGAGCGGGCTGTCGGCCGGCAGCGGCTCCTTTTGGAAGACATCGAGCACCGCCGCTGACAGGAGCCCCCGGTCGAGAGCCGCCAGAATATCCGCCTCGTTTTGCAGGCCGCCGCGTCCGGCATTGATCAGCACCGGCGCGCCGAGTGGTCCCTCCTGCTTCAGCCGGGCGAACATAGACATGGAGAGAATGCCCTTCGTCTCCGGCGTCAGCGGCAGGAGGCAGACGATGATATCCGCGCCGGCAAGGAAATCGCCGAACCCCTCCTTGCCATGGAAGGTTTCGACGCCCTCCGTCTCGTGCGGCCGCCGGCTCCAGCCGGTAACGCGGAAGCCGAGCGCCAGAAGCTTCGCCGCCGCGTCGCGGCCGAGAACGCCGAGCCCCAGAATGCCAACCGTGACCTCGTTGGCTGCCGGCTGGCGGCGATCCTCATGCCAGATGCGGTTCTGCTGCTGCCGGCGGTAGCGAGGCCCAAGCCGATGGTGGTCGAGCACCTGCCAGACGACATATTCGCTCATCCGCATCGAAAGATCGTCCGAGACGATGCGGACGATCGGCACATCGGGGATATGCGGATCGTGGAAGATATGATCGACACCTGCGCCGAGCGAGAAGATCGCCTTGAGATTGGGCAGATTGGCAAGCGAACCCGGCTTCTGCTTCCAGACGAGCGCGTAGTGGATCGTTTCGTCACCGGGATGGTCGGGTTGAAGCACGATGGGACGCCCGGGCGCAGCCTTGGCGAACTCCGCGCGCCACATGTCCGGGTCCCAGTCGGTGATCGACAGCAGAATGCGTCCCTTGTCGTCGCCCTTGTTGCCCATATCCCTTCCCCCATCTCTCATTGGCCGACCACTCCTCCCTCCGCTGCTTCCATGCGGAAGGCCGCTGCCATCAGCGCCTTCGTATAATCCTCTTTCGGCCGGGCGAAGATTTCCGCCGCCGGACCGTATTCCACTGCCTTGCCGTTGCGCATGACGAGCACGTCATTGGCGAGCGCCCGAACGACCTTCAGATCATGGCTGATGAAGAGATAGGCGAGATCGTGCTTCTTCTGCAAGGCACGCAGGAGATCGACCACCTGCGCCTGCACGCTCATGTCGAGCGCCGAGGTCGGCTCGTCGAGCATCACGAAGCGCGGATTGAGCACCATCGCCCGGGCGATGGCAATGCGCTGGCGCTGACCGCCCGAAAACTCGTGCGGATAGCGGAAGCGTGTCTCCGGATCGAGATTGACCTCATTCAGCGCCGCTACCACGCGTGCATCGCGTTCATCCGCCGAGAGGCCGGGCTCGTGCACCTGCAATCCTTCGGCGATGATGTCTGCAATCGACATGCGCGGGCTGAGCGAGCCGAACGGATCCTGGAAGACGATCTGCAATTCGCGCCGGAGCGGCCGCATCTCCTTGAAACTGAACCGGTCGATCTCGCGTCCGGCAAAACGGATATCGCCTTTTGACGAGATCATGCGCGAAAGCGCCAGCCCGAGCGTCGTCTTGCCGGAGCCGGATTCGCCGACGACGCCGAGCGTCTGGCCGGCACGGATCGTGACATCTATGCCGTCTACTGCCTTCACATTATCGACGGTACGCCGCAGGAAACCCTTCTTGATCGGAAACCAGACCTTCACATCCCGGCCTTCCATGACGGACGGCGCGGCAAGATTGGCCGCCGGTGGCTCGCCCTTCGGCTCGGCCGCCAGCAGATGGCGGGTATATTCATGCTGCGGATTGTCGAAGATTTCCTTGGTCGGCCCGGTTTCGACGATCCGGCCCTTGGTCATCACGCAGACCCGGTCGGCGATCTTGCGCACGATGCCGAGGTCATGGGTGATGAACAGCATCGACATGTCCTGCGCCGTCTTCAAATCGGCGAGGAGTTGCAGGATCTGCGCCTGCACGGTGACGTCGAGGGCTGTCGTCGGCTCGTCGGCAATGAGCAGCGCCGGCTTGTTGGCGAGCGCCATGGCGATCATCACGCGCTGGCGCTGGCCGCCCGACAATTGATGCGGATAGGCGTTGAGCCGCTTCTCCGGCTCTCGGATGCCGACCTCGTTGAGAAGTTCCAGCGTGCGGGCCCGCGCTGCCTTGTCCCCCATCCCCTGATGGATTTTCAGGATCTCGCTGACCTGCCGCTCGATCGTGTGCAGCGGATTGAGCGAGGTCATCGGCTCCTGGAAGATCATGGCGATATCATTGCCGCGCACACGGCGCAGATCGCGGTCGTCATGGCCGAGCAGATTGTCGCCATTGAACAGGATCTCACCCGAGGGATGGGCCGCCGACGGGTAGGGCAGGAGCTTCAGGATCGAAAGTGCGGAAACCGATTTTCCGGAACCGGATTCGCCGACGAGCGCCACCGTCTCCCCCTTGGCGATATCGAAGGAGATATGGTCGACGGCAAGCGTCTCCCTTCCGCTCTGGGTGAAGATGACGGACAGATCGCGCACGGAAAGCAATGGCACGCCGCTCGTTTGCCCGCTCATTTGCCCACTCATTTGAAAGCCTTTCGCGGATCGAAGGCGTCGCGCGTCGCTTCGCCGATGAAGATCAGCAGCGACAGCATCAGCGAAATGACGATGAAACCAGTAAGGCCGAGCCATGGCGCCTGCAGATTATTCTTGCCCTGCGCCAGCAATTCGCCGAGCGAGGGAGAACCGGGCGGCAGGCCGAAGCCCAGGAAATCGAGCGAGGTCAGCGTCGTGATCGACCCATTGAGGATGAACGGCAAAAAGGTCAGGGTCGCCACCATGGCGTTCGGCAGAAGATGGCGCAGCATGATCGTTCCGTTCGGAACGCCGAGCGCCCGCGCGGCATTCACATATTCGAAATTGCGGGCGCGCAGGAACTCGGCCCGTACGACGCCGACGAAGGCGACCCAGGAGAAGAGCAGCATGATGCCGAGCAGGATCCAGAACCCCGGCGGCAGCACGGCGGCGACGATGAGGAGGAGATAGAGGACGGGGATCGCCGACCAGATCTCGATGAAGCGCTGGAACAGAAGATCGACCCAGCCGCCGAAATAGCCCTGCACCGCACCCGCTGTCACGCCGATGACCGCAGACGCCGCCGTCAGGATCAGGCCGAACAGGACGGAGATGCGGAAGCCGTAGAGCGCGCGGGCGAAGACGTCACGCGCCTGGTCGTCGGTTCCGAGCAGGTTCCAGTTGCCGAAGGTGCAGTTCTCGTCGTTCACCCCTTGCGGATAGCGCTGGCAGCGCTCTTCCTTGCTGTAGAGCCAAAATGGTTTCGAGGGGGCTGCCTCGGGGATTTCATTGTTCACCGTGCGGTAGGAATAGCGGATCGGCGGCCAGATCATCCAGCCATGGGCCTTGATCTCGTCGGAGATGACGGGATCGCGATAATCCGTGACAGCGTAGAACCCGCCGAATTTCTCCTCGGGGTAATCGACCAGCACCGGCATCAGAAGCTCGCCCTTGTAGGAGACGAGGATCGGCTTGTCATTGGCGATGAACTCGGCGAAGAGCGAGGCGATGAACAGGAAGAGGAACAGCCAAAGCGACCACCAGCCGCGCCGGTTCGTCCTGAAATTATACCAGCGCCGCTGATTGAGTGGTGAAAAACCCCATCGGCTGGTTGGACGACGCACGGGTGTGGCCAGAGTTTCGGCTTCGGCCTTTGCTGCGATTTCTCCCATCACACATCTCTCCGCTCGAAATCGATGCGCGGATCGATCCACGTATACAGGAGGTCCGAGAGAAGCCCGACGAACAAGCCGAGAAGCGAGAAAATGTAGAGATTGGCGAAGACCACGGGATAATCGCGATTGAGCACCGACTGATAGCCAAGGAGCCCGAGTCCGTCGAGGGAGAAGATGGTCTCGATGAGCAGCGAACCGGTGAAGAAGGCGGAGATAAAGGCGCCGGGAAAGCCGGCAACAACGATGAGCATGGCGTTGCGGAACACGTGGCGATAGAGCACCTGCCGCTCGGTCAGCCCCTTGGCCCGTGCCGTCGTCACATATTGCTTGCGGATTTCCTCAAGAAACGAGTTCTTGGTCAGGAGCGTCGTCGTGGCGAAGGCGGAGAGCACCAATGCGGCAACCGGCAGCGTAATGTGCCAGAGATAGTCGACGATCTTGCCCCAGAGCGAAAGCTGGTCGAAATCGGGTGAGGTCAGTCCGCGCAGGGGAAACCAGTCGAAGAAGGAACCGCCGGCGAACAATACGATCAGCAAGATGGCGAAGAGGAAGCTCGGGATGGCATAGCCGACTATGATGACGGCGCTGGTCCACACGTCGAATGGTGACCCGTCCTTGATCGCCTTGCGGATGCCGAGCGGGATCGAGATGGCGTAGGACAGGAGTGTCAGCCACAGGCCGAGCGAGATCGAGACCGGCATTTTTTCGAGGATGAGGTCCAGCACGCCGATATCGCGGAAATAGCTGCGGCCGAAATCGAAGCGCATATAGTTCCAAAGCATCAGGCCGAAGCGCTCCAGCGGCGGCTTGTCGAAGCCGAACTGCTTTTCGAGGCTGGCGATGAATTGCGGGTCGAGCCCCTGCGCGCCGCGATACCTCGAACTGGCGCCGCCTGTGTCTAGGCCTGTCCCCTGGCCCATGTCGCTGCTGCTGCCTGAGAGGCGGTCGAGCGCGTCGCCCCCTTGCCCGGAAAGTTGCGCGATCACCCGTTCGACAGGGCCGCCGGGCGCGAACTGGACCACGGCGAAGGAAATGGCCATGATGCCGAACATCGTCGGGATCATGAGGAGAAGGCGGCGCAGGATATAGGCGCCCATCAGGAACCCATTCCACGGTTATTGTCGTCTTGTTTATGCCTTGCCAAGTGCCCGTGCCTTTTCTTCATCCACCCACCAGAGCGTCTCTATCGGAAATCCATAATCGGGTTTCGGTTCCTTGAAACCGAACCTGTCCCAATAGGCGACCAGGTGATTCGCCGAGGTCCAATTTGGAATCCAGTCGCGCCTGAGACGCAAGAGGCGATCGAGCACTTGCAGGACGGGCACGAGTTCGGCGCGTGACCGGGCCTTGCCCACCTCCTCGACCAGCGCGTCGATCACCGGATCGGCGGTTCCCGGATAATTGCGCGTGCCCGGTATGCCTGCCGATCTGGAGGAAAACATGGTGCTGAGCGAATCCTGCGTCGGTGTCGCTACCATCATGACCGCCATGCCCATCATGTCGAAATCGAAATTCAGGGTGCGGGCCTGGTATTGAACCGGGTCGACCAGCCGTACCGAGGCATTGAAGCCGATGGAGCGCAGATTCTGCACGAAAGGATTGTAAATGCGAATAAATCCTTCCGAATCGGTCAGGAGTTCCAGATCGAAAGGCCGCCCGTCCTTGTCGGAAAAACGCCCGTTCTCGCGTTTGAACCCGGCTTCTGTCATCAGTTCGATGGCGCGGCGGAAAAGCTTGCGGTCGCGGCCCGAGCCATCGGAAACCGGCATGGTGACGACCTCGCCGAAAATCGCCTCCGGCACACGGCCGCGATAGCGCTCCAGAATCGCGAGTTCGTCCGCAGAAGGCTTTCCCCTGGCCTCGAAATCGGAACCGCCGAAGCAGGACTGCGAGCGCTTGTATATGTCATAGAAGAGGTTCTTGTTGGTCCACTCGAAATCGAAGCAGAGCGCAATCGCCTCGCGCACCCGCGGATCACGGAAACGCTCGCGCCGCTGGTTGACCGCCCATGACTGCATGCTTGGCCGCTTTTCGCGCGGGAAGGTGCGCTTCACCACCTTCTTTTCCTGGATTGCCGGGAAATTATATTCCGTCGCCCAGAATTTCGACGAGCTTTCCCAGCGCCAGTCGAGTTCGCCTTTCTTGAAGGCCTCGAATTCGGGTTGCCGGTCGCGGTAGAATTCGATGCGGATGCGGTCGAAATGATTGAGGCCACGATTAACGGCGAGGTCGCGCGCCCAATAATCCGCGTTTCGCTCATATTCGATGAATTGCGCCGGCGAAAACCGCCCGACCTTGTATGGCCCCGAGCCGGGCGGCGGCTCCAGCGTGGAGGCGGAGAAATCGTGGTCCGCATACCAGGCTTTCGAAAGGATCGGCATGGTGGCGGCATCGAGAATGGCCCGGGCGGAATGCTTGCCGGAAAAGGTCAACCGTAACGTCTGCGCGTCTTCGGCGACAGCGTCCTTGAGCTCGTTCAGCCCCAGCAGCAAATCCGGGTGCCCCTTCTCCTTGAATGTCAGATAGGTGAAGGCGACGTCGTCAGCCGTGAGCGGTGTGCCGTCCGAAAACCGCGCTTCGGGCCGCAGTTTGAAGGTAAAGGAATTGCGGTCGTGCGAGATCGTCACGCTTTCGGCCACGAGGCCGTAGATGGCGTCCGGCTCGTCCAGCGCTGAAGTCATCAGGGAATCGAAGCACAACTCCATGCGCGGCGGCGCGTCACCCTTGTTGGAGAAGCTGTTCAGCGTGTTGAAAGTACGCGGGCTCTGGTTGAACAACCAGTTCGGCGGACCGAACGTGAAGGTGCCACCTTTCGGCGCATCGGGACTGGCATATTCGAAATGCGTGAAATCGACCGGATATTTCAACTCGCCGAAAGCCGAAAGGCCACGAAGCGGTGTATCCGTGCGCGCATCGGCAAAGGCTTGTCCCGGCAGGAAGGCGGCAATCGCCGCGCTGCCCGAAAGCGAGAGAAATGAGCGCCTGTCGATCATCGGTGTCGTCATGACAAAGTGGTTCGCCGCAGGTCGCGCCTCATTCGCCGCGCACCTGTAGCGCCCGCTCCTTGGCCGGATCGATCCACCAGGAGAACGGATCGATCCCGGAATAATCCGGCTGCTTCTCAGGAATGCCGAACTTGTTCCAGTAGGCGACGTGAATCTCATCGTCGTACCATTGCGGCACGACATAATAATTCCACAACAGTACCCGGTCTAGCGCATGGGTTGCGGCGACGAGATCGTCACGGTCCTTGGCATAGACCACGCGCTCTATGAGCTTGTCGATCGCCGGGTTCCTGATGCCGGAATAGTTCCGGCTGCCAGGGATGTCGGCCGCTGCGGAACTCCAGAGTTCACGCTGCTCATTCCCGGGCGACTCGGTCTGCCCGATGACCGCAGTTATCGAATCATAGTCGAAATTGCTCACCCGCGCCTGATATTGCGCGCTATCGACGATGCGCACCGTGGCCCGGATGCCGACGCGACGCAGATTGGCGACAAAGGGATTGAAGACGCGTTCATCGGTCGGGTCATTGCCGAGAAATTCGATGGTCAAGGGCGTTCCGTTCTTGTCGACGAGGGCGCCGTCCTTGAGGGTATATCCCGCTTGTTCGAAGAGTTGCATCGCGTGCCGGAGATTCTCCCGCGTTGCTTGCGGCGTGTCGAAGACGGGCTCCTTGAATTCCTTGGTGAAGACCTCAGGCGGCACCTCGTTGCGCACGGTTTCGAGGATTTCCAGTTCCTTGCCCGTCGGCAGCCCGTCGCCCAAGGCGAGGTCGTTGCCGGCGAAATAGCTTTCGATCCGCTTGTACTGGTTGAAGAAGAGCAGGCGGTTCATCGACTGGAAATCATAGACCCAGTTCAGGGCCTCGCGCACCTTGGGGTCCTTGAACTTGTCGCGCCGCGTATTCAGGAAATAGGCCTGCATGCGCCCCACCGCGTGATAGGGGAAGGCGCGCTTGATCACATCGCCGCGCTCCACGGCGGGGAAATTATACTCCTGCATCCAGCGCTGCATGCGGTTTTCCGCCCTGTAGTCATAGAGCCCTCCCTTCTTGAAGGCCTCCCATGTGGCATTGGCGTCGAGATAATAATCGTACTTGATACGATCGAAATTGTTGCGCCCGACATTGACCGGCAAATCCTTGCCCCAATAATCCGCTACACGCGCCCAGATAATCGAGCGGCCGGGCACGGCCTCTTCCACGCGGTAGGCGCCGGAGCCGAGCGGAATTTCCAGCGTCGGGCGCGAAATGTCGCGCTTCTTGCCCTGGGCATCGGTTCCTTCCCACCAATGTTTCGGCAGTACGGGAAGCTGGCCCATGATCATCGGCAGTTCCCGGTTACCCTTCTCGGAAAATGTGAAGGTGACCTCGCGTTCCCCTGTCTTTTCCGCCTTGATCACATCGGCATAATATTTGTTGTAGGTCGGTGTGTACTTCTTCACGGTCTCGAACGACCAGATCACGTCTTCCACGGTGATCGGCTTGCCGTCATGCCAGCGCGCGGCGGGATTGAGGCGGAATTTCACCCAGGAGAAATCATCGGGATATTGCACTGCTTCAGCGATCAGCCCGTAACTGGTCGAGCCTTCATCGGTCGAATCCGCCATCAGCGTATCGTAAAGCATTCCGCCGCCGATATTTGCGAACCCTGCTGCGGGCACGCCCTGAACGACATAAGGGTTGAGGCTGTCGAAGGTCCCCTCCGCCACCTGGTTAAGCGTTCCGCCCTTAGGGGCATCAGGATTCACATAATCATAGTGTTTGAAATCGGACGGATATTTTGGTTCACCGATAAGGCTGGAGGCATGGCGCCATTGCGGGTCGGTTTGCGCGAACGCGATGGTCGCAGATCCCGCTATCATGGCCAGGGCCATTGTGACCGCCAGGATTGCCTTCATGCCTTTGTCTCCGCCAGTTGAAATCAATTCGAAAAGACTATGGCATTTTGCGGAGGAAGAAAGGCATTATCCCGCGAAAAACAAAAAAGCCGGGCTGAAAACCCGGCTTTTCGGCAAATAGTCCACCAGATGATTAATTGTTGGTGGCAGGCATCTCGCCCTGTGGCGCAGGTTGCGCGGGGGCGGGCTGTGCCGGTGCGGCTGGCTGTTCGCCCTGCGGCGCCGGATTTTCTGCAGGCTTCTCAGCCTCTCCAGCGGGCTTTTCAGCCTCGCCTTCGGCAGGCTTCGCACCCTCGGCTGGTGCAGCGGCAGGAGCGGCAGCCGGTGCTTCAGGCAGCGGCTTCGGATTATCGGAAAGCGTTCTGAGATAGGCGATGAGATTGGCGCGCTCGGCGTCGTTCTTGTCGCCGGCGAAGCCCATCGCCGTGCCCTTGACGTAGTTCTTGGGCGAGGTAAGGAATCCGTTGAGATGGTCATAGGTCCAGAGCTTGGCGGTCTGGGCGAATTCCTTCATTCCGGCCGAATAGCTGAAACCCGGATGAGATGCGATCGGACGGTCGACGATGTCCCACAGGTCCGGACCTACCTTGTTCGGGCCGCCCTTCGCGCCGGTATGGCACGCCTGGCAACGCTTGAACACATCCGCGCCCTTAACGGGATCAGCGGTCTGCAGGAGCGTGGCGATCGGCACGGCCGCAGGTGCTGCCTTCTCTTCACCGCCGGCGGAAGCTTCCAGCGGCTTGATGAAATAGCCTTCCTTCTCCGGCTTGGGGCTATCGAAGATGACATCGGAGAAAAGGCTGACAGACATGACGACGAAGACCGCCGCGAGAAAGGCCATGATAAATTTATTGGATTGAGACGATTCCATCGGCAGTCAGCGCTCCCCCTTTTGAGAGGTCCTCATTTTCGGGAAACACGAACCCATGACCGGGTGGTCTCCTCCTTGTCCAAGATGGCGCGGAAACTAGGTCTTTTGCTCCGCACTTGCAACACCTATAAGGGCGCTCCGGCCCGTGACTTTTTGACACTTTTGGAAAACCGATGCCTATGGAAATCCAGCACTCATGCTCCAGACCATGAAAACCCTCACGATCATTCCGTCGCGCCTGGCAGCGACGCGCCTGCCCAACAAACCGCTGGCCGACATCGCCGGCAAGCCGATGATCGTCCATGTCGCCGAGCGCGCCGCCGCCGCTCGCCTGGGCCGTACGGTCGTGGCTACCGATAGCGAGGACATCGCCAGCGCGGTCCGCGCCCACGGTTTCGAGGCGGTGATGACCCGCTCCGACCACGAATCGGGCTCCGATCGCATCTACGAGGCGCTGTTGGCGCTCGATCCCGACGCGGAGGTGGACGCGATCATCAACGTGCAGGGCGATCTGCCGACCATAGAGCCCGAAATCATCGCCAAGGCCCTGCGGCCGCTTGAGGACGGCCCGGCCGATATTGCGACGCTCGGTGTCGAGATCACCGAGGAGAGCGAGAAGACAAATCCCAGCGTGGTCAAGATCGTCGGCTCGCCGCTGGGCGACGGCAAACGCCTGCGCGCGCTTTATTTCACCCGCGCCACCGCGCCGTGGGGCGATGGGCCGCTCTATCATCACATCGGCCTTTACGCCTATCGCCGCGCCGCGCTGGAGCGCTTCGTCCGGCTCGGACCGTCGCCACTGGAGCGGCGTGAAAAGCTGGAACAACTCCGCGCGCTGGAGGCCGGCATGCGCATCGATGTCGAGATCGTCAAATCCGTGCCGCTCGGCGTCGATACGCCTTTCGACCTCGAACGGGCGCGTATTCTCATTTCGCAAGGCATCTAGGAAAGACTCCAATGGCAGCCAAGACCAACAAGATTTCCTTCCAGGGCGAACCGGGGGCAAACTCCGACACGGCCTGCCGCAACATGTTCCCTGATATGGAGCCGCTGCCCTGCCCGACATTCGAGGATGCGTTCAACGCGGTGGAAACCGGCGCCGCCGACCTGGCGATGATCCCGATCGAGAACACCATCGCGGGCCGCGTCGCCGACATCCATTATCTTCTGCCCGAATCGCGGCTGCATATCATCGGCGAATATTTCCTGCCGATCCATTTTCAGCTGATGACCCTGCCGGGCGTGAAGCTTGACGAGATCCGGACGGTCCATAGCCATATCCATGCGCTCGGCCAATGCCGCAAAGTCATCCGCAAGCATGGCTGGAAGCCCGTCGTGGCGGGCGATACCGCAGGCGCCGCCCGTATCGTGTCCGAAGCCGGCGACAGGACAATGGCTGCCCTTGCACCACGCCTCGCCGCCGATCTCTACGGTCTCGACATACTGGCGGAAAATGTCGAGGACATGGAGAACAACATCACCCGTTTCGTCGTCCTGTCCAAGACGAAGAAATGGGCGCCGCGCCCGGCCGATGGAAGCCGCATCGTGACGACATTCGTCTTCCGGGTGCGCAACGTGCCGGCGGCGCTCTACAAGGCCATGGGCGGCTTCGCCACCAACGGCATCAACATGACCAAGCTTGAAAGCTACCAGATCGGCGGCACCTTTACCGCGACGCAGTTCTATGCCGATATCGAGGGCCACCCCGAAGATCGCTCCGTGCGTCTCGCGCTGGAGGAATTGGAATTCTTCTCCAAGGAAATGCGCATTGTCGGCGTCTATCCCGGCAATCCCTTCCGCGATACGCAGGATGAGCCGGCGGAGTAGCTGACTGAACTCTGCAAACTGCGAGGCGGATCAGCCCTCCGCCCAGCATCTTATCAGATGGGCGGCGATCGCGCCCGGCGGCGGCGTCATCAGTCCGTGCGGATGCGACCGGTCGAGCATGGCGAGCACTTCGCCGCGCGTAAACCAGCGGCCGTCCTCCAGTTCCGAGCGGTCGATGACAAGGTCGTCCGACAGCGCCTCGGCGTGGCAGCCGATCATCAGCGAATAGGGGAACGGCCAGGGCTGGCTGGCATGATAGGCGACACGGCCGACGGGCACACCCATCTCCTCCAGCGTCTCGCGCCGCACTGCCGCCTCGATGGTCTCGCCGGGCTCGATGAAGCCGGCGAGGCATGAATACATGCCGGGCGCAAAATGCGGGCTTCTCGCCAGAAGGCAGCGTTCGCCGCGAACCGCCAGCATGATCGCCACCGGATCGGTGCGCGGGAAATGCTGGGCCTCGCAATGCGGGCACACGCGCTTGTAACCGCCGGCGCGCATCTCGGTCAGCGTTCCGCAGCGCCCGCAATAACGATGGTTTTCATGCCAGGCGATCAAAGCCGCCGCCTGCGCCAGCGCGCCGATCTCATCACTGGGTATAAGCCCCTGCATGTAGACCGAGCGGTAGTCGATGGCTTTGAAAGGCTCGGAAAGCTGTTCCGGATCGGCCAGGGTGACGGCGGCAAGCAGCGGCCGCTGATTGTGCCGGCCAAGCAGGACCGCCTCATGCAGGCGGGGCTCAAACCGGGCGATTTCGTGCAACGCAAAGAAGGCTTTCGCCTTAGGCCCGTCTTCCTGGGCCCCGTCTTCCTGGGCCTCGTCTCCCAAGGAAAGAAGCACGCGCCCTTTGCCGAGAAGCATGATGCGCGCATCCGGTTCGCCCAAAGCCCGCTCGCTTGCGTCGTCCGACCGTTTTTCGGACAGGCGATCGATGATGTTGCCGGCAAAGCCGACAGCCTGGCTCGGCTCGATCTCCGGCAGGTCGAACAGGCGCAATATCATGGAAGCTCCGGGGAGACGGCTAAAGGGCGTTACTGATGGCGAGGGCGAGCTTCCGCGCATCCTCCGGCTGGTAGGGCTCGGCAGTGCCGTAGCCCCAGACCGGGCCGGGCCAGCCGGCATCGCCGGTGTTGCGGGCAATGATGTGGACATGAAGCTGCCGCACGATGTTGCCGAGCGCTGCGATGTTGATCTTTTCGCAGCCTGTCACGGCTTTCAGCGCCTGCGCGGCGATGCCCATTTCGAAGGTGAGCATGGTTTGGTCGAGCGGCGTCAGATCGTGCAACTCGACCTTATCGGGGCGCTGTGGTACGAGGATGAGCCAGGGCCAACGGCGGTCGTTCATCAGCCGGAGGTCGCAGAGCCCCAGCGTGGCGACCGCGAACGTGTCCGCGGCGAGCTTTCCGTCAAGAACGAATGTCGTCATGCATCTCAAATAGCAGTTTTTTTCAGCCTTGGCTTGCTTTTTGCGCGGCGATTGTCGATATGAAGCTCGGGAGGTTGGTGGTGGACGAGCCACTCGCCAACCGGGTCAGGTCCGGAAGGAAGCAGCCCTAACGAGCCCGGCACGGGTCACCGTGCCAGCCTCCCACCTTCTCCCCTTTTGCGGGTATGATTTGCAATCGCCGGATCGTGGCCGAGTGTTCGCCTTGATATGGCCGGGTTTACCAAGGTTTACCCAGGTTTACCCAGGTTAACATTGACGGTGCCGGGCCTGCGGTCCACACTCCCGGGTGCGCAACAAGGATTAGGACACGGTCGGCATGGAGACGAAAACGGCAGACGGCGCCTACCGCGTTCTCGCCCGCAAGTACCGTCCGCAGGATTTCGGCGATCTCATCGGCCAGGAGCCGATGGTCCGCACGCTCACAAACGCTTTCCACACCGGCCGGATCGCCCAAGCCTGGATGCTGACCGGCGTCCGCGGGGTAGGCAAGACGACCACGGCGCGCATACTCGCGCGGGCATTGAACTACAAGACCGATGCCATCGATCAGCCGACAATCGATCTTTCGACGCCGGGCGATCATTGTCAGGCGATCATGGAGGGCCGCCATGTCGATGTCATCGAGATGGACGCCGCCTCCCATACCGGCATCGACGACATCCGCGAGATCATCGAGCAGGTGCGCTACCGTCCTGTCTCAGCGCGCTACAAGGTCTATATCATCGACGAGGTTCACATGCTGTCGAACCAGGCTTTCAACGGCCTGCTGAAGACGCTTGAGGAGCCGCCGCCGCATGTGAAATTCATCTTCGCCACGACAGAAATCCGCAAGGTTCCCATTACGGTCCTGTCGCGCTGCCAGCGCTTCGATCTCAGGCGCATCGATTCGGGTCTTCTCGCCGCGCATCTGAAGAACATCGCCGGACAGGAGGGGATAGCCATCGACGATACCTCGCTCGCGATGATCGCGCGGGCCGGCGAAGGTTCGGCGCGTGATTCGCTGTCCATTCTCGACCAGGCCATCGCTCATGGCAGCGGCAAGGTCGAGGCGGATGCCGTGCGCTCCATGCTGGGCCTTGCCGACCGCGCCCGGATCATCGACCTTTTCGAGATGCTGATGCGTGGCGACGTGGCAGCCGCATTGAAGGAGTTCCGCGCGCAATATGATGTGGGCGCCGACCCGGCAGTGGTACTGACCGATCTTGCCGAGTTCAACCATCTGGTGACCCGGTTACGTTTCATGCCGGATGTGGCAAATGACATGTCACTGTCTGAAGACGAGCGCGTGCGCGGCCGCGATTTTGCGGAGAAGTTATCGATCCGCACCCTGTCGCGCACCTGGCAGATGCTCCTGAAGGGCATCACGGAGGTCGAGACCGCCTCACGTCCGATCCAGGCGGCCGAGATGCTGTTGATCCGCCTGGCGCATGCCGCCGATCTGCCGACGCTGGATGAAGCGCTGAAGGCGCTGGAAAGCGGTGTGGTTTCCGCACCGCGCGCCGGTGGCGATGCCCCCCGGCCGAATGGCGGAGCGATGATGTCGGGCACGGCCGCTCCCACTCCAGCGGCAGACGCCGTAGCGGCGTCCTCCATGGGGATAGCCGGCGGCAACGGCTCGACGGCGATGCGTCTCGTCCAGCCCGCACAGCAGGCGAACCCCGCCCCCGAGCCTCGACCGCAGCCGGAACCTGCTGCGGATGCGCCGGTACCGGCAGTCCCGCTGAAAAGCCTCGCCGATATCGTGGCGCTGGCCGACAGCCATCGCGACATGCAGTTCAAGATCATGGTCAAGAATTGCGTACGCCTGGTCTCCATCGCACCAGCACGTCTTGAGATCGCCTTGACCGACGGCGCGCCGAAGACGCTTCCGAGCGACATCGCGCAGAAGCTTCTCTCCTGGACCGGCATCCGCTGGATGGTGTCTGTATCGCGCGAGGCAGGCGGCCAGACCATCGCCGAGGCCGAGGCCGCGCACCGCGACATGCTGGTCACCGACGCTCGTGCAGATCCTGACGTAGCAGCAATCCTCGCCCAGTTTCCGGGCGCCAGGATCACCGACGTCCGCATCGCCACTGGCGGGGCCGAAAGTGCTGATATCGATCTTGATGCCGAATTACCGGATGTCTCGCTGACGCCGGATGATGACGACTAGGAGCATGATCCCGAAAAGTTGCAGACTTTTTGGATAAGATCATGCAGCAAAAAAGGGCATGGTCCCGAACCGAAGGGCAGCGCCCGCAAAAAGTTGCCAACTTTTCGGACAAGATCATGCGGGCAAAAAGAAAATAGGAGTTCAACCTCATGCGCGACATGATGGGAATGCTGAAACAGGCAAAGGAAATGCAGGCCAAGATGGAGGCCATGCAGGAAGAGATCGCCAATCTCGAAGCAACGGGAAGCTCTGGCGCTGGCCTGGTCAGCGTGACATTGAGCGGCAAGGGCGTGATGAGCGCGCTGAAGATCGATCCTTCGCTTCTCAAGGAAGACGAGACCGAGATCCTCGAGGATCTGATCGTTGCCGCCTATAACGAGGCGAAAACCAGGATCGATGCGGTGATGGCCGAAAAGACGCAGGCACTCACTGCCGGCCTGCCCCTGCCTCCGGGCTTCAAGCTGCCTTTTTAAGGCAATAGGGGGTCGTGAGATATGAATAGTGGGTTTGCGCGGGCGGAGATAAGGCAGCGCATCCCTGCTCACTATTCCCTACTCACTGCTCATTTATTTGCGTAAAACGCCCCTATGTCGAAACGAATCGCCGGTCCTGAAATTGAACGCCTGATCCAACTCCTCGCCCGTGTGCCGGGGCTTGGTCCGCGTTCGGCCAGGCGCGCGGCGCTCCATCTCATCAAGAAGAAGGAAGCACTGCTGATCCCGCTTGGCAATGCCATGCAGGAGGCGGCCGAGAAGGTGCGTGTCTGTTCGGCTTGCGGCAACGCCGATACCAGCGATCCCTGCACCATCTGCACCGATCCGCGCCGCGATGCGACAATGATCATTGTCGTCGAGGACGTGTCCGATCTCTGGGCGCTGGAACGCGCAGGCACGATGAACGTCCGCTACCACGTACTCGGAGGACGATTGTCACCGCTTGATGGCATCGGGCCGGACGACCTCAACATCCGTGGCCTGGTCGAACGGGTCGGGACGGGCGAGGTGAAGGAAGTGATCCTCGCCGTGAACGCGACCGTGGAAGGCCAGACGACGGCCCATTACATCACCGATCAACTGTCCGGCTTCGACCTGCGCGTGACGCGGCTTGCCCATGGCGTGCCTGTCGGCGGCGAATTGGATTATCTGGACGAGGGAACGCTTGCAGCGGCATTGCGGGCGCGCACTGCTCTATAGGGGGATAGATGCCAGAACGTGTCTCAGTCTTGAAATGCCTGGCAGTCATGGCTGTCTTCTATTTGGCAGGCCCTGGGGGCGCGGCCCCGTTGAAAGCCGAGACGTCGAAAGCTGAGACTGAGACGCAATTCAGGACGTGGCTCGACAAAGATTTGTGGCCGGACGCAAAGGCCAAGGGAATTTCCCGCGCCACCTTCGATAAGGCTTTCTCGGGCGTCAAGCTCAACTGGAAGCTGCCCGATCTCGTTCCGCCGGGCACCAGGCCGACGACGCCGAAGGAGCAGGTCCAGGCGGAATTCGGCTCGCCCGGCAAATATTTCAATGAAAAGACTATCGGCCATGTCGTGGCCGGCGGCAGGACGAGGGCTGCGCAGCATGCCCGCACGCTTGCGGCAATCGAGAAGCAATACGGCGTGCCGGGCGCCATAGTCCTTGCCATATGGGGACGCGAATCCGGCTTTGGCGCCGTCAAGATTCCCTATAATGCCTTTGAGGTGCTGGGCACGAAGGCCTTCATGGCGACGCGCAAGGAGATGTTCCGCAAGGAGCTTCTGGCCGCTCTTCAGATCGTCCAGAAGAACTATATCGATGTCGGTTCGATGAAAAGCTCATGGGCGGGCGCATTGGGCCAACCGCAATTCATGCCGACCTCCTTTCTCGATCATGCCGTCGATTTCGATGGCGACGGCAAGCGCGATATCTGGAACTCCGTGCCCGACACGCTCGCCTCCATCGCCAATTATCTGCATCTTTATGGCTGGCAGCGCGGTCGCGACTGGGGCTTCGAAGTCAAGGTGCCGGCAGGGCTGACCTGCGCGCTGGAGGGCCCGGATCAGGGCCTGAAAGTCGCCGATTGGGCGAAAATGGGCATTACCCGCGTCAATGGAAAGCCTTTCCCGGCAAGCGAGCTTGCGGGCGAGGGATATCTGCTGATGCCGGCCGGGCGGCATGGGCCGGCCTTCATCGCCACACCCAATTTCTATGTCCTGAAAAGCTACAATATGAGCGATCTCTATGCGCTGTTCATCGGCCACGCCGCCGACCGCATCGGGAATAATGCGCGCGGCTTTTCGCAGGAATGGGGGAATGTCGGCGGCATGTACCGCTCCGACATCGCGGCCATGCAGAAGGCGCTGCAGGCGAAGGGCTATGATGTCGGCAAGGCCGACGGGCTGCCCGGCTTCAAGACCCGCCGCTCCATCGGCGACTGGCAGGCCAAGCACGGGCAGGCCGCCACCTGCTTTCCTGAGAAGTCGCTGATCGGCGCGATCAAATGATCTGAGGCAACGGCTTCACGCAACCGGATGCGTTGTTTCGGAGTTCCGATTTGGAGGGCGAAGAGGAACGAAGCAAACATGGCGACGCAATCCGGATCGAGGAAAGTCATTTATGCCGCATTGATCGGCAATCTGTTGATCGCGGTGACGAAATTTATCGCGGCGTTCTTCACCGGCAGTTCCGCGATGCTGTCGGAGGGCGTTCACTCCCTCGTCGATACCGGCAACGAGCTTCTGCTGCTCTACGGCTTGCGGCGCGCCGCGCGTCCGCCGGATCTGAGCCATCCCTTCGGCCATGGTCGCGAGCTTTATTTCTGGAGTTTTGTCGTCGCCGTTCTCGTGTTCGCGCTCGGCGCGGGCATATCCTTCTATGAAGGTGTCGTGCATATCCTCGACCCGGTACCCGTGCGCAATCCGTTGGTCAACTATGTGGTCTTGGCACTATCGGCGCTATTCGAAGGCGTGACGTGGTTCATCGCGCTCAAGGAGTTCGGTCGCAAAAAGGGCCGGCACGGTTATCTCGCTGCGGCCCGGCGCAGCAAGGATCCGAGCGTGTTCACCGTCCTGTTCGAGGATAGCGCAGCGCTCCTCGGGCTGGCAGTGGCCTTTGCCGGCATCTGGGCCGCGCAAATGCTCGATATGCCTATCCTGGATGGCGTGGCGTCGATCGGCATCTCTTTCATTCTCGCTGCCACGGCTGCCTTCCTGGCGCGCGAAAGCAAGGGCCTCCTGATGGGGGAACCCGCATTTCCGGAGGTTCAGGCAGCGGTTCTCGCCATCGTCGAGGCCGATCGGGCGGTGCAGCGGGCCAATGGCGTCATCACGGTCCATCTCGGCCCCGACCAGATAGTCGCCATGATCAGTGTCGAGTTCGAGGACCGGCTGACCGCCCCCGAGATTGAAGCATGTGTTGAACGCATCGAGTCGCGCCTGAAAGCGGAGCGGACCGATATCGTGGCGCTTTTCGTGAAGCCGCAGACGACAGGCACGTGGCGCAGGCAGCGACAGGCGATCGAAATGGCCGGTGGCCAACTTGAAAAATGATGCTTGCCCATCCAGTTGAGGATTGGAGATTTGGATCTATAAAATGGATCCTCATGATCCCGTCCCACCCCAACGAAAGATGAAACGATATGGCTTGGGTTTACTTGTTTTTCGCGGGCCTTCTTGAAATCGGCTGGGCCATCGGCCTCAAATACACCGAAGGTTTCACCCGCCTCACACCCACCATTCTGACCGTCGCCAGCATGATCGCCAGCCTCGCGCTGCTGGGGCTTGCGCTGAAAACCCTCCCGGTCGGCACGGCTTATGCCGTCTGGACCGGGATCGGCACTGTCGGAACAGCCTTGCTGGGCATCTATCTTCTCGGCGAGCCTGCAGCAACGATCCGGCTTGTCTGTATCGGCCTGATCGTCGGCGGCATCGTCGGTCTTAAGCTGGTCGCATAAGAAGTTTACAAGTATTTCTATGAGTTTTTAACGTTTATGGTCTTGAATGCTTCCTCTAGGTCGAGGGGAAGTATATGGAAATCCATTCCGCCATTCATGGAACGGTATCGGAAATCTTCGTCCATATCCGGATCATCATAGGTATTATTCTTGGCTTGTGCATTTCGCGGCTGCTGACTGGCCTTGCCCGGTTCGTTCAGCATCCCGCCTATGAAATTATCTATTCCGTGCATCTGGCCTGGGTCGCATTCATGCTTCTGGCGATTGTACATTTCTGGTGGTTTGAATTCTACTTGCAGTGGATCAGCGTCTGGCATTTCGGAATTTATTTGTATGTCATCTTCTATGCGAGCCTTTATTTTTTCGCCAGCACGCTGCTTTTCCCCGATCATATGCAGGAATATAGCGGCTATCGCGATTATTTCATGTCGCGGCGCAACTGGTTTTTCTCCATCATGATCCTGATTTATATTGCCGATATTGGCGATACGCTGCTGAAGGGGCAAGATCACTTCGACGCCCACGGCATCGAATATCCGATCCGAGCCGCCGTTTTCATCCTCGCATGCCTTGTCGCCATGCTTACGACCAGCCAGCGTTTTCACGTCATCTTCGTGGCCCTTGCGATTATTGATGAGATCGTCTTCATCGTGCGGGATTACTCGACGCTCGGTTGAGACGACTACAGCGGGTCCGCTCCCGGCAACATCCCGACCAGCGAATGAAAAGCCTTGGTGCGATACCGCTCCTTGTGCGAGAGCAGCAGGAAGCGCCTTCGTGGCAGGGTGAGGTTGGCCTTGACCAGCCGCCCGGTCTCAAGATGAGGTGCCGCTGCAAGTTCCGACAGGACGGCCGCATAGTCCCCCGATTGTACGGCCGAAAGCACCGCTTCGTTGGACGGCAATTCCAGCGCGATCCGCAATGTCATGGGATCGAGGCCCTGAGAGCGTATCGCGCTTTCGAATACCGAACGCGTTCCGGATCCTTCTTCGCGCATGATCCAATCGGCCTGCGTGATATCCCCTAATACCAGCGGATGGCCGTCGGCCCACGGATGCAAGGCGGAAACCACAGCCACCAGGTGATCTTCCGCCACCGATTGGATCATGAGTGCCGGTTCGTCCACCTCGCCTTCGACGAAACCGATATCGGCGCTGCCCTCCACCGTCGCGCGGGCAACGCTCTGCGTGTTACCGACTGTCAGGCGCACCGCGACAGCTGGATAGGCGGCATGAAACTGTGCCAGGAAGGGCGGTAGCCAGTAGCTGGCGATCGTCTGGCTCGCATGGATGCGAAGGCTCCCCCGTTTCAGCCCGCCGAGTTCCGCCAGAGCGAGTTCGGCGGCCTGCGCCCGCGCCAGCGTCGCCCGCGCTTCTTCCAGAAAAATCCGCCCGGCATCTGTCGTCTCTATGCGCCTCCCGATCCGGTTGAACAGCGTCGTTCCGTAGCGATCCTCCAGCGCGCGTATGGCGGAACTAACTGCTGAGGGTGTCAGCCTGAGTGCCTCCGCGGCGCGGGTGAGATGTTCGCGCTCGGCGACGGCGATGAAGATTCGGAGCTGTTCGAGCGTCATCAATCCAATCCAATCATTCGATTTTATCGAACGGAATATGCCATATTATTAAATAGATTGAACATGCGATTTTCTAGATAATAGAGAAAAGATATTCTGGATAATGGCAATGAACAGCGAAAAACATCTAAAAATTAGCCTCCTGGCGCCCGGAATATTCCTGAGTGGCGCAGTTGCGGGACTGGCGATGCTGTTACAGATGGTGGAAGTCCATCTCGCCGGCCGTGCTTGGCTCGAAGGGCTGGTTCTGGCCATTCTCCTCGGCGCGGCGATCCGCACCTTCTGCCGTCCCAGTGTCCGCTTTGACGCAGGCGTCCGCTTCTCCGCCAAGACGCTGCTCGAGATCGCCATCGTCCTTCTCGGCGCTTCGGTCAGCACGGCGGCTGTCGTCGCCGCCGGTCCGGGATTGATCTTCGGCATTATCGGTGTCGTGATCGTTGCCATTGTCATGAGCTATGGCATCGGCCGGCTTTTGCGTTTGCCACATCGCATGGCCGTGCTGGTTGCCTGTGGTAACTCAATCTGCGGCAACTCGGCCATTGCCGCCACCGCGCCCGTCATCGGCGCGCATAGCGACGATGTCGCCGCCTCGATCGCATTCACGGCGGTTCTGGGCGTCGTGGTGGTTCTCTGTCTGCCGCTGCTGGTGCCGCTCCTCGGCCTCTCCTTTGCGCAATATGGGGTCTTTGCCGGTCTTACGGTCTATGCTGTACCACAGGTGCTGGCCGCGACCGCACCCGTTGCCCATTTGAGCGTCCAGCTCGGCACGCTGGTGAAGCTGGTGCGCGTACTGATGCTTGGCCCCGTCATTCTGGCGCTCGCACTGATGGGCGAGGGGCAGGGCGAGGAAGGCCAGCGCGTGCGCCCGCCGCTCCGCCATCTCGTCCCATGGTTCATCATCGGCTTTCTCACGATGATGGCGCTGCGCTCCCTCGGCTTTATCCCTGCCGCACTGCACATGCCCATTGAGGAAACCTCGACATTCCTGACGATTATATCGATGGCGGCCCTCGGCCTCGGCGTCGATGCCCGCACTGTCGCCCGCGCCGGCGGCAGGGTGACGCTTGCCGCCATCCTGTCGCTGCTGGCGCTGGGGCTGGTCAGTTATGGCCTCATTCTCCTGCTTGGAGTTTGATGAAGCACCACGCCTACCCATCAGCCGACACTATCCAAAAGAAAAACCCGCCGGCTTGCACCGGCGGGTTTGATTTTTAGCCTTCAGAGGCGGGGAAAGATCAGTTCTTTTCCTGCTTCTTCAGCGCGGCGCCGAGGATGTCGCCGAGCGAAGCGCCGGAGTCGGTCGAGCCGTACTGGGCAACCGCTTCCTTCTCTTCGGCGATTTCCAGCGCCTTGATGGAGACCTGCAGCTTGCGGGTCTTCTTGTCGAAGGCGATGACGCGGGCGTCGACCTTCTGACCGACCGAGAAACGCTCGGGGCGCTGCTCGTCGCGGTCGCGGGACAGGTCCGCGCGGCGGATGAACGAGTCAACGTCATGATCGATCAGACGCACTTCAATGCCGCCATCGGTGATGGCAGTCACTTCGCAGGTAACAACGGCGTTCTTGCGCAGTTCGCCTGAGGTAGCCGCTTCGCCGACCTTGTCGCCGGTAAGCTGCTTGATGCCGAGCGAGATGCGTTCCTTGTCGATATCGACATCGAGAACGACCGCCTTGACGACATCACCCTTGTTGTACTCCTCGATGACCTGTTCGCCCGGACGATTCCAGTCGAGGTCGGAGAGGTGGACCATGCCGTCGACATCGCCATCAAGGCCAATGAACAGGCCGAATTCGGTCTTGTTCTTAACTTCGCCTTCGACGATGGTGCCCGTCGGGTACTTCTGGGCGAAGGTCGTCCAGGGATTGTCGAGGGTCTGCTTGAGGCCGAGCGAAATGCGGCGCTTGACCGGATCGACTTCCAGAACCACCACTTCGACTTCCTGCGTTGTCGAGAGGATCTTGCCCGGATGCACGTTCTTCTTGGTCCAGGACATTTCCGAGACGTGGATCAGGCCTTCGATGCCGGGCTCGATCTCGACGAATGCACCGTAGTCGGTGATGTTCGTGACCGTGCCGGTGATCTTGTGGCCGACCGGATACTTCGCGCCGATGCCATCCCACGGATCGCTCTCGAGCTGCTTCATGCCGAGCGAGATACGATGGGTTTCCTGGTTGATGCGGATGATCTGCACCTTGACCGTCTGGCCGATATTGAGGATCTCGGACGGATGGTTGACGCGGCGCCATGCCATGTCGGTGACGTGCAGCAGGCCGTCGATGCCGCCAAGGTCCACGAACGCACCGTAATCGGTGATGTTCTTGACCATGCCTTCGACAACCTGGCCCTCTTCGAGGTTCTGCACGATTTCCGAACGCTGTTCGGCACGGCTTTCCTCAAGGACGGTACGGCGCGAGACGACGATATTGCCGCGGCGCTTGTCCATCTTGAGGATTTCGAAGGGCTGCGGGTTGTGCATCAGCGGGGTGACGTCGCGGATCGGACGGATATCGACCTGGCTGCGCGGCAGGAAGGCCACGGCGCCGTCGAGATCGACCGTGAAGCCGCCCTTGACCTGGTTGAAGATGACGCCTTCGACGCGTTCGCCGGCGTTGAACTTCTGCTCGAGCTTGACCCAGCTCTCTTCGCGGCGGGCCTTCTCGCGCGAGAGAACTGCTTCGCCGACGGCGTTTTCGATGCGCTCGACATAGACTTCGACGATGTCGCCCGGCTTCATCGAGCCGTCTTTGCCCTTGGCGCCGAATTCCTTCAGCGGCACACGACCTTCGACCTTGAGGCCGGCGTCGATGATCGCCATGTCTTTTTCGATGGCGACGATACGGCCCTTGACGACATAACCTTCTGCAAGGTCATTGTTGAGAAAGGACTCGGCGAGGAGGGCTTCGAAATCCTCCCGCGTGGGGTTTGCTTGTGACATATAGACTCCTGGTGTACCCGGAATTATCTTCGGATACGGCGCCGGTGGTTCGTGTTTCGGTTCGCCTTGCTTCCAGTCCGCCCTTGTCGGGCTATCCGGCGCGTGGACCGGAGGCAGGCAGTTTGTCATGCATGTATGGTTCAAGCCTGGCGTTTGGCCAATGCCTCATCGACCAGCCGTTTGGCGGCCAGGAATGCCGCCTCTATATCCATTTCGGTCGTATCTAGCAAGTGCGCATCGTCAGCCGGTTTGAGCGGCGAATCGGTGCGTCCCATGTCGCGCGCGTCCCTCCGGGTGAGGTCGGCGAGAATTTCGGCGAAATCGGCCTTGCCGCTGCCAGCCTCGATCTCCGCATGGCGGCGTCTGGCGCGGGCTTCCGGCGAGGCTATAACATAAAGCTTCACCGGAGCATCGGGGCAGACGACCGTGCCGATGTCGCGCCCGTCGAGCACCGTTCCGGGCAACGTTTGCGCAAAGCTACGCTGTGCCGCCACCAGCGCCCGGCGCACCGCCGGCATCACCGCCACCTTCGATGCCGCCTCGCCCACATGGTGGGCCGCGAGCACCGTGCGATCGAGATGTCTGAGATCGAGATTTCTCGCCACGCCTGCTGCTATTTCTTCATCGTCGAGCGGCAGGCCCCGATCGAGAAGCGCCTTCGCCACCGCACGATAGGTCAGTCCCGTATCGAGATGATGAAAGCCGTAATGGACGGCCAGCCGCCGCGCCAATGTCCCCTTGCCGGAAGCCGCCGGCCCGTCGATGGCAATCGTGAAGGTGTCCGGCACCCTCATGCCACTTTCTCCACCGTCTCGATCCTCGCTCCCAGCCCCGCCATCAAATCCATGAACTCTGGAAAACTGGTCGCGATCATCGCTGAATCATCGATTGTCACCGGCTTTTCCGTGACGAACCCCATGACGAGGAAGCTCATGGCGATGCGGTGGTCGAGATGGGTCTCGACCGTTCCGCCGCCTAGCCCCAGGCCGCCGGGTTTGCCGCGCACGACCAGTGATGCCTCGCCTTCGGTACAATCGACGCCATTGGCCTTGAGGCCGCTGGCGACGGCCGAGAGGCGGTCGGATTCCTTGACGCGCAGTTCATCGAGCCCTTCCATGACGGTGTCGCCCTCGGCAAAGGCGGCGGCGACGGCCAGAACGGGATATTCGTCGATCATCGACGGCGCCCGTTCCGGCGGAACGCTCACGCCCTTCAGTTCCGATGCGCGCACGCGCAAATCGGCGACATCCTCCCCGCCGGCGAGCCTTGCGTTGAGAATGTCGATATTGGCGCCCATCTCCTGCAGCGTAAGAATAAGCCCGGTGCGGGTCGGGTTCATCAGCACATTGCGGATCGTCACGTCGGATCCCGGCACGAGCAGCGCCGCCACCAGCGGGAAGGCCGTAGAGGAGGGGTCGCCCGGCACGTCGATCGTCTGGCCCTTGAGTTCGCCCTGGCCGACGATGCGGATGTGGCGCACGCCTTCGCGGTCGGTCTCGACAGTCAGATCGGCGCCGAAGCCCTGCAACATCTTTTCCGTATGATCGCGGGTCATCACGGGTTCGATGACGGTGGTGATCCCCGGCGTGTTCAGTCCCGCCAGCAGCACTGCCGATTTCACCTGTGCCGAGGCCATTGGCACCCGGTAAATGACAGGCGCTGCCACCTTGGGACCGTGCAGAGTGAGCGGCAGGCGGTCTCCCTCGGCGGCTTTCACCTGCACGCCCATTTCGCGCAGCGGATTGAGCACACGGCCCATCGGGCGCTTGGAGAGCGAGGCGTCACCGATAAAGGTTGTTTCCATGTCATAGGTGCCGACCAGCCCCATGGTAAGGCGCGCGCCGGTGCCGGCATTGCCGAAATCGAGCGGCGCTTCCGGCTGGAGCAGGCAGCCATTGCCGGTGCCCTGGATGATCCAGGTCGCGCCGTCCTTGCGGATATTGGCGCCCATGGCCTGCATGGCGCGGCCGGTATTGATCACATCCTCGCCTTCCAGAAGCCCGGTGATCCGTGTCTCGCCCGAAGCTAGCCCGCCGAACATGAACGAGCGATGCGAGATCGACTTGTCGCCCGGAATGCGGATGTCGCCGGCCAGGTCGCGCGAGCGATGGGCGGTGGCGGGTTTTGGTAAAGCGGAATGAGACATGGTCGATCGCTCGTTACGGCGTTTTCGAGGACAGGAAAATAGCCCTCCTTGAAGGATGCGCCGGTTCCCTAGCATAGCTCTGCGTTCCGGTCATCTGGCAATGTGATGCCACCAGGCGGAGCGAAAGCCTCCCTGTTTGGCCGGACGCGCGATCTCCAGATGGACAAACAGCATTGTTAGGCTTTGACAAAGGCTGCGAATTGCGCTTAAGGACCGAAAACACTGTAAAAGGGCATATCCTCTTTCACGCCGAAGGGATGGATAGGATATGCTGCAGCCAGTCATCAACGAGGCTCCACGTGGTAAAACCCGAACTTGGCACAAAACGCATCTGCCCTGAAACGGGCCGCAAATTTTACGATCTGAACCGGGATCCGATCGTTTCCCCCTATACCGGCCAGTCCTATCCTCGATCCTATTTCGAATCAGGCGTTGATTCCCGCGTGCGCGAAGACGAGGTAGAAGAGGAGGAGGTCGATACCGTCCTCGAAAAGCCTGAATTCGTATCGCTCGAAGAGGCTGACGACGAAACCAAGGGCGGCGACGATTTGCCTGACCTCGGCGACGATGATGTGGATATCGAAGACGATGCCGACGATCCGTTCCTTGAAGAGGAAGAAGACGAGGATGATGACGACGTCAGCGGCATCCTCGGTGGCGGCGTAGGCGCCGACGACGAGGAAATCTGATCCTGCCGATCGGTTTCATTGATTCCGGCATGTCCGGAATCGCACGCCATATCCAATGAATGGCTGTGCTGCGGAAATAAATCGCATCTCATGAAAGAGATGCGATTTAGCTCTTGATCTTCACGGCGGCGCCCTTTAATAAGCCGCCTCGTCAGGCAACGTCCTGACGGCACTCTGCCCGGACGCGGTTCCAGCCGCTTATTAAATCCCGGGGCAAAGGATGGGGCCATAGCTCAGCTGGGAGAGCGCCTGCATGGCATGCAGGAGGTCAGCGGTTCGATCCCGCTTGGCTCCACCAAATAAATTCGAACTTATACTTCCAGTTTTCTGTGTTTGTTGTTAGGTTGGCATACGTTAACCTTTTGTTAACCATATTTGTGTTACCTCTATCCCCGTTCCGCAAAGAATGGGCCTCTGGGGGCAGATGCTATGCTACGATACAGGTTTGATCAGAGGACCATACTTCTTGAGGCAATTGCCGAGCTGCTCAATCGGGGCGTAGGTCCGGATGAGATTGATATCTACCTCAGCCGCATCGGGCCGGTTGATCTGGATCTCTTCCAGCAATGCCTCAGCGATATCCTGGGCTTTGGCGAGGCGCCGGACTATTCGGAAAGCAGGGTTGCTGCCTGAGCCAGACACGAACAACCGTCATATGGTTGAAATATGCCGATGCTAGGCATATATAAGGTTTTAGAAATTCATCTCCGCCGTTGACCACGGATGTACTGGCACTGGTGTCGAGATGGATGGGAAAAGGTCGGGTTCGCCCCGGCCTTTTTTATTGCGAAACTTCCAGCTCTCTTTTCATTGCCGTGTCGCTTTGGAAAAGATTTCAGAGCCGGGATGCGGGGCCTGACCAGGGATTGACGTGCCGAATGCGTAGCCCGAAAGTGACGGCGCGAAGGCGCGCAGATCGCTCGAAGTGATGAGGTGCATATATTTTGGATCGTCGGCCTGTTTTTAGACGCAGGGCCCCTGTGCTGGTCATCGGGTTGGCGCTTGCCGGCTCTGCCTTTTATTTCCTGACCCGCAATGCCGCGCTGGAGCCGCCTGCCGATCTTCCGCCGGACACTCCAGCCATAGGCGCTCCCCCATCGCCGGGGTCCGCCCCGGCGCCGGTCGATGATGTCGCTGCATTGCAAAAGGCCGGGTGCAGCCAGAGCGTTAGGGATCTCGGTCTCTATCGCAGAGGAACCGTGCCCGATGATATTCGCCCGCGCGATATTTTGAGCGCCGAAGTGCGCTACTGCCTTGAAGCGGGAATCCTCACGAAAGAAGAAACCGCCGGCCTCGACATTTCACAATGATCGTTTCGCATCTCCGCGAAAGGAAAACGCATGATTCGCCACATCGCCATCATCCGTTTCCGCGAAGGGCTACATGCCGCCGAGATCGAAAGCCTGCTGAAGAGCGTTCACGCGCTTCAGGATCAGATCGAGGGAATTCTTGCGGTGTCCAGCGGCGCTAGCAGCAGTCCTGAAAATCTGGAGAAGGGCTTCACCCATGGTTTCGTCGTCGATTTTGTCGATGCGGCCGCGCGCGATGCCTATTTACCTCATCCTGCCCATGTGAAGGTCGGGCAAAGTCTCGTCGCCGCAGCTCACGGCGGCATAGAGGGTATTCTCGTCTTCAATCTCGCGATGTAGCTGCAACTACTCTTAAGTAATATCCAAGTCGTATTATTCTATTGTAAACGCTGTAGATGGAATATCCTTGCGAACTCAATCGCTTCATCTATTGTTTTATGAGAATTATATCGTTCGCAGGGGATTTCATATGAATTTGCGCGGCGGCTTCTTTTCGACTGTTCTTGTGTCTACGGTTTTGTTCTCGCCATCCTCGGCCCAGGCGGAGCCCGCCTTTGCTAATGCGACGGTGAATGTCAGGACCGGTCCTGGAGCTGGGTATCCTCGTGTGGCGACTCTGCCCGTTGGCACTGAGGTCGATATGGGCCCATGTAGCGGCGGTTGGTGCCGTGTCAGCCTCCCGAGAGCCGGCGGCTGGGCTTCTGCCCGCTATTTCAGCGTCGGTTCTGCTCCCGGCTATTCCAGCAACACCGTCGTGATCCTTGGTCCCGACCTCGATCCCGATCCCTTCTGGGGTCCACCGCCCTTCTGGCGGCATCGCCACCGTCCGTGGGGACCGGGTCCCGCCCTTCCACCGCCCCATTGGGGCGCGCCGAGCTGGACCGGCCCCGGCCCTGTTCTCCCGCCGCCCTATTGGCACGGCCCACGTGGCGGTCCGCATTTCGGCCCCGGTCCTGTTGTTCCGCACATTCGCCCCTGGGGCATCGGCCGATAAAAAACCAGCAAGTTCAGGAACAAAAATCCCGCCGGCAATGGCGGGATTTTGCGTTGGAGCGTCCTTTGCGCGTCCAATCGGACGCGCGCGGGGGCGCTCACCGGCAGCTTCCATAATTAACAGTTCATTGACATAAACATTAAGATTTTAGATGTCTCTTTTGCTGTCCGCCAACAGCTGTGCTATTGGCTATAGTTCCTGTTGGGGGAGGGCTCCATGCCGCATGAAGCGGGTCTTTTTTGGTGAGCCGGATTTTTCATCCAGAGTGCTTTTGATGAGTGGACCATTTCGCAGAATCGGCGCCGTGATGCTGCTTCTCGCTGCACAAGTGTCTCCACTCGCTCTCTCTCCAGCCGCCGCCTTCGAGATATTCGGGATCAGGCTCTGGGGCAAGGAAAAGCAGGATGACACAGATGCGGTGATCGCCGATCCCAAGCGCTACAAGGTCGATGTCGTTGTGACCGGCAATACCAGGAATCATGATGGTACCGAAAGCGATATCAAGGAGACGGTGGAAGGCGGGTCCAGCCTGTTCGCGGACGAGGACAAGCCCGCCTCCGGGGCCGCGGGGCTGCTCGCCAAGGCAAGGGGCGACTACAGACGCATTCTCGCGGCACTTTACGGCGAGGGCCGCTATGGCGGGACGGTTAGCATCAAGGTCAATGGCCGCGAGGCGGCTGACATCCCTCCCGATGCGCAATTGCCCGACAATGTGCCGGTGCAGATCTCCGTCGATCCCGGTCCGCAATTCCTCTTCGCGCGCACCAGTATCAGCCAGATGCCGCCGCCGCCCGTGGATCGCAGGGACTTGGTCAAACTGCCGAGCGAAGAAGGGTTCGCGCCTGGGAAAATTGCCCGTTCGGCGACAATCCTGAAAGCTGAGCTTCTGGCCGTTGACGCCTGGCGCCATCAGGGTTTCGCCAAGGCAAAGACCACGAACCGGAGCATCACCGCCGATCATAGCGATGATACGGTCGATGTTGATATCGCGGTCGATCCGGGCCGCCGAGCCTATTATGGGCCTGTCCAGGTCAAGGGCACCGAGCGCATGAATCCGGAATTCGTCGCAAGGCAGACGGATCTGAAGCCCGGCCAGGAATATGACCCGGACGATATCGAGCGGGCCAAGAAGCGACTGAACCGGCTCGAGGTCTTCCGGGCCGCCACGATCACCGAGGCGGAAAATATCGAACCGGACGGCACCTTGCCCATGACGCTGACCGTGCAGGAGCGGCCACTGCGCCGCTTTGGCGTCGGCGGCAGTTATTCCACGCTGGATGGAGCAGGGCTCGAAGCCTATTGGATGCACCGCAACCTGTTCGGCAAGGCCGAGCGGCTTCGCTTCGATGCCAAGATGAGCGGCGTCGGCTCCACGCAGGAGAAATCCTATGATCCCAAGAACTACAATTATCTTGCGGGCGTCACCTTCACCAAGCCGGGCACCTTCACTCCGGATACCGATTTCGTCACCTCGCTCACGGCTGAGCGTGAGGTGCTCGATGCCTACACCAGGACATCGCTCACCGGCCAGGCCGGCTTTACCCATGTCTTCAACAATGAACTGACCGGGCGGATTTTCGCCAGTGCTTCGCGAGCCCAGTTCGAGGATGATTTCTTCGGGAAGCGCGATTTCCTCACCGTCGGCATGCTGGGCGGCCTCGTCTATGACAGCCGTAACAATGCCGCTGACGCCACATCGGGCTATTATCTCGAAGGCGTGGTCGAGCCGTTCTACGAGATCGAATACGGCAACTTCGCCGGCAAGTTTACCGCCGAGGGCCGGACTTATTATGGTTTCGGCGAAGACGATCGGATCGTTCTGGCGGGGCGGTTGAAGCTCGGCGCTATTGCCGGAGCGCCGATCGCCGAATTGCCGCCCGACAAATTGTTCTTCGCCGGCGGCGGCGGCTCGATACGCGGCTACGGCTACCGCAATATAGGTGTTGTCACCGCGACCGGCGAAGTCATAGGCGGCCGCTCGCTGGTTGAGACATCGGGCGAGGTTCGGGTCCGTGCAACCGAATCCATCGGTGTCGTCGGCTTTGTCGATGCCGGTTATGTCGGAGAGGATACGTTCCCCGACTTCTCGCAGGAGATGCGCGTCGGCGTCGGCGGCGGTCTGCGCTACCAGACCGGTCTTGGACCGATCCGCCTTGATGTCGCCGTTCCGATGAACCGTCGCTCCGGCGACCCGAGTGTGGCATTCTATGTCGGCATAGGACAGGCGTTTTGATCCGGTTTCTCGCTATCATAGCCTTTTTGCTTTTCGCTTTTCCGGCCTTCGCGCAGGACAATGCGGAGGAGGAGAAGTCGTATTTCCTTTCCTTCGTGGAAGAGAAGCTTTCCACGCCGAACCGCCAGATCCACATTTCCAACATCCAGGGCGTCCTGTCATCGGAAGCCAGCATCGGCACGATCACCATCGCCGATCGCCAGGGCATCTGGCTGCGCGTCACCAATGCCCGCATCGTCTGGAGCCGGGCCGCACTTCTACTGGGGCGGTTGAACATCCAGACGCTTGCTGCCGAGCGCATTGATGTGATCCGCCGGCCTCTGCCCGACGACACCTTGCCGACGCCGGAAGCCAGCAGCTTCAGCCTGCCGGAACTGCCGCTGGCCATCAATCTCGACCAGCTCGATATCGCGCATCTGGCGTTCGGCCAGGATGTGTTCGGCCTCGCATCGGAAGTGTCGGCAACGGGGAGGCTGCGGCTCGAGGACGGCTCGCTCGATACGGCTTTTCAAGTTCGCCGGCTTGATGGGCCGGGCGGTCAGTTCCAGTTGACCGCCGTTTATACCAAGGACACGCAGAACCTCGATCTCGATCTGAAGCTCGCCGAACCGGCAAATGGCATCGTCGCCAATCTTCTCGACATCGAGGGGCGCCCGCCCGTCGACCTGACGGTCGCCGGCTCCGGCCCGTTGAGCAATCTCGATCTCAACCTGGCGCTCGATGCCGCGGGAAATCGTGTGCTGACAGGCCTCTTGAGCCTCGACAGGCAGAGCGACGGTCTCCGTTTTCAGACGGATTTCCGCGGTCCCATCGCGGTTCTCGTGCCGTCGGTTTTCCGGAGCTTCTTCGGCGCCGAGACAACGCTGGCCGCCCATGGTCTCGTCAAGGATGCGGGCGGCATCCGGATCGACAACATCGATTTGAACAGCGCGGCCTTGAATCTGGCAGCCTCGGCCGAGACCGGTGCAGATGGCTTCCTCCACCGGCTGCGTGTCAATGCGCGCGTCGCCGATCCCGCGGGCAAAAAGGTGATCCTGCCGGTTCCGGGTGGCAGGACGACGGTCGATAATGCAGCCCTTCAGGTCGCGTTCGGCGACCGCCCGACCAATGACTGGACCGGTTCGCTCGATATCGCTGATCTCGCCACCAGTAATTTTGCTTCGAAGGCTGTAGCGCTCAAGATGGGGGGGCTTGCGGAAAATCTCGACCTCCCCACGGGGCGGCATGTCACGTTCAAGGTCGACGGCGATGTTTCGGGCATCACCTCGCAATATGCCGACATAGCCGAGGCGTTGGGCGACCGCATCACGCTCGCCCTCGACGGATTATGGCGGGCCGGAACGCCGGTGCATCTCGAACGGGCGGAACTCGCTGGAAACGGCCTCAGCGTCGGCCTGAAAGGCGATGTTGCCGACTATGCCTTCACCGGCAATATCGGCGTCAAGGCGGAGAGCATCGCGCCCTTCTCGTCGCTCGCCGGCCGCGATCTCGCCGGTCGCCTCGATCTCAAGGCGAACGGCACCGTCCACCCGCTCTCTGGTGCATTCGATCTGGCTCTCGACGGCAATGCGACAGGCATGCGCACGGGCACGGATATCGTCGATCGCATCATCGCCGGTGAAACGCGCATCAGCGGCGGTCTTGCGCGCGGCGAAGCCGGACTCACCGCCCGCAATTTCCGCATCGGCAATCCGCAGAGCGAAATCACCGCCAACGGGATATTCTCCAGCAAATCGGCGGATTTCAATTTTGGCGTCAACCTCGCCGACCTGGCGCTGCTTTCCGAGAAGGCTTCGGGCGGGCTGACGGTGAAAGGCAGCGCCAAGGGGCAGAATGATCTGATCGCGCTTGCGCTGAAGGCAGACGTGCCGAAGGGAACCCTTGTCGGGCGCAGGCTCTCCGATGCCGCCGTCAATTTCAACGGATCGCTCGACAAGGGCGATCTGAGCGGCAGGCTTCAGGGTCTGGGCTTCCTGAATGGCGAGCGTGTCGATCTCTCCACACTCCTGGCCGCCGTCGGCGGCGAAAAACGCCTCACGGATCTTTCGTTCCATGCCGGGGGCACGCGCATTTCCGGCGGCGTGACGCAGACGGTGCACGGCCTCTATCAGGGCAAGCTTGCGCTCGACGCCACCGACATCTCCACCGCCGCAGCCCTGCTTCTCATGGAAGCGACAGGCACGGCGAAGGCCGATATCAATCTCGAACAGGACGGCGGGCGGCAGAATGCCGACATCCAGGCGTCTATCCGCAATCTGAAAGCCGACGGAAACAGCGTAGAAGCGGCGGATATCGCGGCAAATCTGCGCGATATTTTCAATGTTCCGGCAGGAAACGGCACGATAAGCGGCCGCAATATCGCGATCGCCGGGCAGACGCTGGACAGCCTCGATGCAAAGGCCACGCAGGCCGGCTCGAAAACCGATTTCACCGCGAACGCGAAGCTGAGGAACGGAACGACTGCCGCCGTACAGGGCGCGCTGGAACCGCAGGATGGCGGTTATCTGCTTTCACTCGCCTCGGCCGATCTGCGCCAGGGACAGCTTGCCGCGCGGCTGGCTCAGCCGGCGACGGTGAAGGTGCAGGGTCGCAATTTTTCGCTCAGCGATATCCTTCTCGATGTCGGCGGCGGCCGGATCAGCCTGCGCGGTGAGGTAGCGGATGCCTTGAACCTTTCCGTGGCCATCCGGGATCTGCCGCTTGCGATCGCCAATACGGTGCGCCCGGATCTCGGGCTGGGGGGAACCGTCAACGGCACAGCCAATATCACGGGAACGCGGGCGAAGCCTGATGTGGCCTTCGATATCAATGCCCGCTCAGTCACCGCGGCTCAGCTCAGAGAGGCTGGCGTCGATGCGCTGCATCTCGAAGCCAGGGGAAGCTCGACCGCCGACCGGTTGAATGTCGATGGCCAAGTGACCGGTTCGAATGGCCTTAATGCGCGGGTGGCGGGCGGGGTACCGCTCGGACAGGGCGGCGATCTGGCCCTTGATGTCAATCTCGCCAGTCTGCCGCTCGCAGCTTTCAACGGCGTTGCCAAGGGGCAGGATCTTACGGGAACGGTTTCCGGCACCGCACGCGTCACTGGTCCGCTGCGGAACCCGGCCGCGGAATTCAATTTGAACGGTACAGGGCTTGCCGCAAAGCCGTTGCGCGACAACGGTCTTGCGCCTTTCAGCCTGCGGGCGGCGGGGCGCTATGCCGACAAGGCGGTCAATCTTTCCTCCGTCCACGTCGATGGTCCGCAAGGCCTGACCGTATCGGGAAGCGGACGCGTGCCGTTCTCCGGCTCCGGATTGAGTGTTGATATCACCGGCAGCGCGCCGCTGGCGCTCGCCAACCGCTTCCTCGCCGATCGCGGCGGCCAGGTATCGGGAACGCTGTCGCTGACGGCAAACATCTCAGGCAGCTTCGACAGGCCGGCGATCCGGGGCATGTTCTCGACCAACGGGGCGCGGCTGGTTGATCCGGAGACCAATGTCCAGTTGCAGAACATCAACATCATGGGCAGCATGGACGGGCAGACGGTAACCATACGCACGGCCAATGCAGGGCTCTCGACCGGCGGCTCGCTCAGCGCAAACGGCACCATCTCCATTGATGCGGCGGCCAATTTTCCGGCGGATATCCGCATCAATTTCAATCGCGCCCGCTACGCCGACGGTCATCTTATCGTGGCGACCGTCAATGGCGGCCTCTCCGTCACCGGCCCGCTCCTGCGCGATCCCCTGATATCTGGCCGGATCGATGTCGAGCGGGCGGAAATTTCCGTGCCTGAGAGTCTCGGCGGTGCAGCCAATATCGATGTGAAGCATATCCACACGCCTCCGGCCGTGGAACGCACGCTCGAGCGCGCCAAGATCGACAGCCGCGGCGTTCCCAAGCCCACCGCGCGCCCGAGTGTCGTGCGTCTCGATGTGGAGGTTAATGCGCCCAACAAGATTTTCGTGCGTGGCCGTGGTCTTGACGTCGAGCTCGGCGGCTCGGTTCGACTGACCGGACCGGTTACCAATATTCGTCCGGTCGGCGCTTTCCAGTTGCGCCGTGGGCGGCTCGGCATTTTAGGCCAGCGCATCACCTTCGACGAGGGTGAGGTGACGCTGGTCGGCGATCTCAATCCCCAGCTCAATTTCGTCGCGCGCTCGGAAAGAAGCGACATCGTCGTTCTCATCAACGTGTCTGGTACGGTGGACGATCTGGACATCACCTTCTCCTCGCAGCCGGAATTGCCGCAGGACGAGGTTCTGGCGCGGCTGATCTTCGATCGCTCGATCAACGATCTGTCGGCCTTCCAGATCGCGCAGCTTGCCGCCGCAGCCGCCGAACTGGCCGGTGGCAAGAACACCTCGCTCCTCAGCAATCTTCGGCGCGGCACCGGCCTCGACGATCTCGATATCGTCACCGACAGCAAGGGCAACGCCGGTGTGCGCGCCGGGCGCTACATTCGCGACAATGTCTATCTCGGCGTGGAAGCCGGCGCGGGTGGCAATACCAAAGGCACGATCAATCTCGACATCACCAAGAATCTGAAAGCCAAGGGCGCTCTCGGTACCACGGATTCGAGCGTCGGCCTGTTCTATGAAAAGGACTATTGATCCGCAGGCTCCCGAAAGCACACCAATTGGACTCGCGGCGCTAATGAAAATCGCGCGACTTAGGCAGGATGCGCACATTGCGCGGATGCCGGGCGACGGATTTTCCGGACGGTTGGATGGAACCGGCATGCGGTGGCTCCAGGTGTGAGCGGTCGGCGAGGCCGGTGAGTTCGCCGGAGCGGTCGAAAAGCCGTTTCGCCACGACATGCACCACATCTTCCTTGCTGCGCTGCACATGGCCTTCGACCATCAGCAGGCGGGCGCCCATGACCTCCTTGCGCTGAATCTTCATCAGCTTCGACCAGACGACGATATTGGCGATGCCGGTCTCATCCTCGATGGTGATGAAGACGACGCCCTTGGCGCTGCCCGGCCGCTGCCGGATGGTGACGACGCCGGCGATCTTCACCCTCTGGCCGTTTCTTGCCTCCCGGGCTTCGCGGCAGCTGATCGCGCCCTCGCGCGCGAGGGCCTCGCGCAGGAACTCAAGAGGATGGCCCTTCAGCGACAGGCGCGTCGTTTCGTAATCGACGATGACATGTTCCGGCATCTGCATCGCCGGCAGCCGGACCTCCGTCTCTTCTGCCAGTTCCGCCGCCTGCGCCGCTTCGAAAAGCGGCATCGTCTCGTCATTCGGCAGGCGGCGCACGGTCCAGAGCGCCTGCCGACGGTCGATATCGAGCGAGCCGAACGCATCGGCGTCGGCGAGAGCCATGAAGGCGCGCCGTTCGATGTGGGTGCGACGGTGCAGTTCCTCGATGCTTGGATAAGGAACATTGCGTCTTTCACATAGTTTCTTCGCCCAATTCTCCGAAAATCCATCGATCTGGCGGAAGCCGAGCCGCAGGGCCAGCCTGCCATCCCCGGCGCGTTCGAGCGTGTTGTCCCAGGTGCTGAAATTGATATCGGCCGGGCGTACCTCGACACCATGTTCGCGCGCATCGCGGACGATCTGGGCAGGTGCATAGAAGCCCATGGGCTGGGAATTGAGGAGGGCTGCGGCGAAGACCGCCGGATGGTGGCACTTGATCCAGGCCGAGACGTAGACCAGCACGGCGAAGCTCGCCGCATGGCTTTCCGGGAAGCCATATTCGCCAAAACCCTTGATCTGGTTGAAGCAGTTCACCGCAAAGGTCTCATTGTAGCCGCGCGCGATCATTTTCCCGACCATCTTTTCCTGCAATTCATGGATCGTCCCCATATGCCGGAAGGTCGCCATGGCGCGGCGCAACTGGTTGGCCTCTTCAGGCGTGAACCGCGCCGCGTCGATGGCGATACGCATCGCCTGCTCTTGGAACAGCGGTACGCCCAGCGTTCTTCCCAGGATGTTGCGGAGTTCGTCCGGGGGGCCATGCTCGGGAGAGGGGGCCGGGTAGACCACCTTCTCCTCATCGTTGCGGCGGCGGAGATAGGGATGCACCATATCGCCCTGGATGGGGCCAGGGCGGACGATCGCCACCTCGATCACCAGATCGTAGAATTCGCGGGGGCGGAGGCGCGGCAGCATGCTCATCTGCGCCCGGCTCTCCACCTGGAAGACGCCGATCGAATCGGCCTTGCACAGCATGTCGTAGACGGCCGGGTCCGCCTGCGGCACCGTGGCAAGCTCCCATCGCGGGCCGCCATGGAGATGAATGAGGTCGAATGCCTTGCGGATGCAGGTCAGCATGCCGAGCGCCAGCACATCGACCTTCATGAGGCCCACCGCATCGATATCGTCCTTGTCCCATTCGATGAAGCTGCGGTCCTTCATCGCCGCCGGCCCGATGGGCACGGTCTCGTCCAGCCGCTCCTGCGTCAGCACGAAACCGCCGACATGCTGCGAGAGATGGCGCGGGAAGCCGATTAGCTCGGTGGCAAGCTTGACTGCGCGCCGTATCACCAGGTTTTGCGGATCAAGCCCGGCCTGGCGCACCTCGCGCGTTTCCAGCCCGCCGCCGGAAATGCCCCAGACCGTGCCGGCGAGCGCCGCCGTCACATCCTCGGTCAGACCCAGCGCCTTGCCGACATCGCGGATGGCGCTGCGCGAACGATAGCTGATGACGGTGGCGACGATTGCCGCGCGCGTCCTGCCGTAACGCTCATAGACATATTGCATCACCTCCTCGCGGCGCTGATGCTCAAAATCGACATCGATATCAGGCGGCTCCCGTCGCTCTGCGGAAATGAAGCGCTCAAAAAGAAGGTCACTCTGCGCCGGATCGACTGCCGTGATACCAAGGCAATAGCAGACGGCGGAATTGGCCGCCGAGCCGCGCCCCTGGCACAGGATATTCTTCTCGCGAGCAAAGTGAACGATATCGTGAACGGTCAGGAAATAGGGCGCATATTTCAATTTCCCGATCAGTTTCAGCTCTTTTTCGAGAAGATCACGGACTTTCTGCGGGATTTCGCCTGCGCCATAATGCTTTTCCGCACCCTCCCAGGCAAGGTCTTCCAGGTGCTGCTGCGGGGTTTTGCCCGGCGGCACGGGCTCGTCGGGATAGGCTTCGCTGATATCCTTAAGCGAAAAGGTAATGGGCGAGGTGAAGGCTTGCGTGGCGGCGATTGCTTCGGGATAGGCGCGGAACAGGCGCGCCATCTCGGCCGGCGGTTTCATATGCCGTTCGGCGTTCTTTTCGAGCTTCCGCCCGGCTACGTCTATCGTCACATGCTCGCGGATGCAGGTCAGGACATCCTGCAAGGGACGCCGCTCCGGCGCATGGTAGAGAACGTCATTGACAGCCAGAAGCGGCAGGCCGGCATCGCGCGCATGCTCAGCCAAGGCTTCCGCCCGCCGCGCATCGGCTCCCTGACGCGGCATGGACAGCGCAAGCCAGACTGTATCGGGCGCGGCGAGGCTTATTTCCTGCAGGAAAGCGGGAAACCTTGCATCCGGCTCCTCGGGGGGCAGGACGGCGATCTGGAAGGCCTTCGCCCGGAACAGGACGTTCTCCCAACGCAGATGGCATTCGCCTTTCACGCCCGCCAATTCTTTTCCCTCGCTCAGGATACGGCAGAGCTGGCCGTAACCGGCCCTATCGCGGGGATAGACGAGGAGATCCGGCGTGCCGTCGATGAAGACTAGGCGGCAGCCGATGAAAAGCCTGACCGGGAAGCCTTTCTCCTTAAGGTCCCGTTGCGCGATATGCGCCCGAACGACACCTGCGAGCGTATTGCGGTCGGCGATGCCGATGCCGGCGAGGCCGAGTTCTACCGCCGCCTTCACCAGTTCATGCGGGTGGGAGGCCCCGCGCAGGAAGGAGAAATTGCTGGTGACGGCGAGCTCGCAATAATCCTGCATGGTCTTTACTCACGCAAAAAGCCCATGGAGAAACCACTGTGGCGCGTGATCGCGGCCATAGAGGCCCTCCCGGAAGATCCAGAAACGACGCCCGGCATTGTCCTCGATGCGGTAATAATCGCGCGTGCAAGCCTCGGGTCCGGTTCCGGACCCGCTGGCAAGGTTCCCGCGCCACCATTCCGGCGCGATCCGCTCCGGTCCTTCGGCAAGCGTGACCTGATGCAGGACGCGCCGCCAGCGGAACTGCATCGGCGGCCCATCCGGCACTTCCGCCACGGCCTCGATGCGCTGCGGTGGCTGGAACAGGCGAAGGGGACGCGCCGGGGGATCGCCCAGATGGCGCGGCCCCGTGCGATACTCATCAGGCGTGAAACGGGTGCGCGCCAGTGCCTCATCCGCCGTCTGGTGGATCGCCGGCATCATCGAGAAAGCCCGCTCGGGAATGTGCGTATCGACGGCGAGAGGGCGTAGAACACGGGCCGGGCCCATGCGGGCCGAAAGACGATCGACCAGCGCATCGATGCCGGATGCTGTTTCGCGCCGGCTGTCGAGGCTCGTCTGCCGGTGGACGACGCGCTCCACGCGGAGCGCCGACAGTTGCACCGCATCGAAACCATAGCCGGCGTCGAGCGGATCGGCGAGCGCGGAAAGCCGCTCCCGGATGAGGCGGAAGAATGGCGCGGTCTCGACAAGCGGACGACCGGCCTGGACGCTGATGCGGCGCACCAGGCCATCGACGCGGAAGAAGGCCGCTTCTATCTCGCGCGCGCCTTCCCCGCGCTTTTCGAGCGCAATGAACAATTCGTCGCCTAATTGCCGGAGCAGCGTTTCGACTGCCTCCATGACGATAAGCGGCTCCGCCATCCGCCGCTCCGCGATGCAAACCGGAATGATGCGCAGTGGCGAAACAGGTCTGGCGGCCCGCCCGAAAAGCGCGTCGAGATGCTCAACCACGGCCTCGCCGAAGCGCGCCGTCAGTGCCGCGCGCGGGAGGGCTGCGACGTCGCCGATGCTGCGCAAACCCGCCCGCTTCAGCTCGACAAGGCTCGCCTCCTCGACCTCCAGGGCGATCAGCGGCAGGCTGCGCAATATGCTGTCATTGCCATCGTCGGAAAGAACACCGCCCCGCGAAAACCGGGCGTAGGCACGGGCGGCGGCGGCATTGCCTGATATGGCCGCCTTGACCGCGAAGCCATTCTTGCGCAAACGCGTCACCACATCGCGCAGCATCGCCTCCAGCCCGCCGAAGAGATGGTCGCAGCCCGTGATATCCAGCACGATGCCATGCGGCAGATCGAAGGCGACAAGCGGCGAATAACGATGGCACCAGTCGGCCAGCCGGTCGAGTAGCCGCGCATCCTCGGCGGGCGTGGCCGTGGCCACCTCCAGGTTCTGGAACAGGGCGCGCGCATCCGTCAGCGCCATACCGATCTGGAGACCGGCAGCCGCAGCGCTTCGGTCGACCGCCGTCAGCCGTAGCGCATTGGCGATCCGGTCGACAACGATCAGCGGGGCGTCAACGGCCCTGCGCCACGGATTTTCGCGCCGCAGCCGATCCGTGGAAAGGTGCGGGAACCAGAGCGCCAGAAAATGCCTCGGCGGGCCTGAAGACGGGCCCAAAGACGGGCCCAAAGACGGGATTGAAGATATTTTCATCATTATTCCATTCCATCATCCAATGTCCTGTCGCGCCGTGGCGGTTGCGCAGCAGGGTGACGTCGAAAGCCGGCCTGCCCGGCGCCCGCGCACCACTTGATTGCGAGGGCGCGGCGGCGATACGCCAGCGCGCCAGGGCGGCGCTGCCCCCGGGCGAATTGCCTTGCATCAGGAGAAAGGCTGGCACATCCGCCTCCCGCGCAGCCAGTTGCAGACGCCGCGAAACCGTCAGATCGAGGCATCTCGGCGTGCCCCATGGCGCGATCACCACGGCGCCGATGCCTGCGACTTCCAGCGCATCGGAAGCGCCGCGCAGCACGTGCTTGGCCGACGGACAGCGCACGACCAGAAGCCGCTTGGGATCAAAGCCCAAGGCAGCCAGGCCCGGCGGATAGATGCCGCCGCCTTCGCGCGCCGCGATATCCTCCTCCAGCCAGACAACCGGCCGGTCGCCATCCGAAGCACGCAATGCAAGGGCGAAGGCGAATCCCATCGCCGCGCTCGCATCGCCAGCCTCCGCCGCGAATATCTCGTGCAGCGCGCCTCGGGGCAGCCCTGCGGCGAATACCCGATCCGCCTCGGCAAAGCCCATTGCGAAGACGGAGCGGTGTGAACCATCCCGATCGCAATCCTTGCCATCAATGGCCGCAACAGCGCGCCGCAACGCCGAAAGATCGACGGTGCTCACTATGTTCATCCTGCAAATGTTCTCTATATGTTCCAGTATTGAATCGAGTCGCGGAAGAGTCAAGCGAGAAGCGCTTGAGAGCGGACACCTTGAAGAAATATACGAATCATATACATTCCATATAGTTCTATGAAATGGTGAGGTGTCATGGGCATCGTGAAGATCAGCGACGAACTGCATGAAGAGCTGCGCAAGGCCAGTGATGTCATGTGCAGGTCGATCAACGCGCAAGCCGAATATTGGATGAAGATCGGCATGCTGGCGCAGGCCAATCCGGAGATGTCTTTCAACGAGATCGTCCAGATGCAATTGCGCGCCGCCAATGTCGAGCTTCCGTTCATGCCGATACGGCCGTCATGATCAAGTCGACAGCGGATATGGAGAAAATGGCGGTGGCCGGCTCGCTTCTGGCTTCCGTCTTTGCGCGTCTGGATCAGACAGACCTTGCCGGCATGACGACGATGCAGGTCAATGATCTGGTCGAGGACCATATTACCCGCGAATTGCAGGCGCGGCCCGCCAGCAAGGGGCAATATGATTATCCCTATGTGCTGAACTGCTCGAAGAACAAAATCGTCTGCCATGGCATGCCTTCCAATGAAGACACCATCGTGGAAGGCGACATCATCAATTTCGATATCACGCTGGAGAAAGACGGCTTCATCGCCGATTCGAGCAAGACCTACACGGTCGGCAATGTCGCGCCCTTCGCTTCACGGCTGGTGCGTGTGACTTATGAAGCCCTGTGGAAAGGCATCGCCACTGTCCGGCCGGGCGCTTTTCTCGGCGATATCGGCCATGCCATCGAGCGCCACGCAAAGCGCCATGACTACAGCGTGGTCCGCGAATATTGCGGTCATGGCATCGGCAGGCAGATGCATGAGGAGCCGCAGATCCTGCATTTCGGCAAGCCGGGCACGGGCGTTCGTCTGCGCGAAGGCATGGTTTTCACCATCGAGCCGATGCTCAATCAGGGTTCAGCCAGGGTAAAGACCGAAAAAGACGGCTGGACGGTGGTGACCCGCGACGGAAAACTCTCCGCGCAATTCGAGCATACGGTGGCTATAACATCCGATGGCGTTCGCGTGCTGACCTTGCGGCCTGGCGAGGAGAAGATGCTGGCGGGGCTGAAGCGCGCGGCGTGATAGGATAAAACGCTGGCGGGAACAGCGCCCCATCTGGCTTGCCAGCCATCTCCTCCGCGAGGGGGAGATCACGCTTTCATCAGCGCCGGCATCAGTCACCGGTATTGCAGAATGCGCGGCGCAATCCGTATCAGCCAATCTCCCCCTCGTGGGGGGAGATGTCCGGCAGGACAGAGGGGGGCGCTGTCCTGCCGACGTTTATCACGATGGCACTACCGCCGGTCTCGCGCAGCCAGCGTGCGTAGGCGCAATGCGTTCAATTTGATGAAGCCGGCGGCGTCCTTCTGGTCGTAGGCGCCCTGGTCGTCCTCGAAAGTGACGAGCTTGTCGGAATAGAGCGACTTCGGCGATTCGCGGCCAATCACCATGACATTGCCCTTGTAGAGCTTCAGCGTCACTTCGCCCTCGACGCTCTCCTGGCTCCTGTCGATGGCCGCCTGCAGCATCTCGCGCTCCGGCGAGAACCAGAAGCCGTAATAGATGAGCTCGGCGTAGCGCGGCATCAGCTCGTCCTTCAGATGCGCCGCGCCGCGGTCCAGCGTGATCGATTCGATGGCGCGGTGGGCGGCGAGCAGGATGGTGCCGCCCGGCGTCTCGTAGACGCCGCGCGACTTCATGCCGACGAAGCGGTTCTCGACCAGATCGAGACGACCGATGCCATTGTCGCGGCCATAGTCATTGAGCTTGGCCAGAAGGTTCGCAGGCGAAAGCCGCTCGCCATTGATGGAAACCGCATCGCCCTTTTCAAAGCCGACCTTGATAATGGTCGCCTTGTCGGGCGCGGCCTCGGGCGAAATCGTGCGCATATGCACATATTCCGGCGCCTCCATTGCCGGGTCTTCCAGCACCTTGCCCTCGGAAGAGGAGTGCAACAGATTGGCGTCCACGGAGAACGGAGCCTCGCCCTTCTTGTCCTTGGCGACCGGGATCTGGTGCTTCTCGGCGAATTCGAGCAGATCGGTGCGGCTCTTGAAGTTCCAGTCGCGCCAGGGCGCGATGATCTTGATATCGGGGTTCAGCGCATAGGCGGAAAGCTCGAAGCGCACCTGGTCGTTGCCCTTGCCGGTCGCGCCATGGGCGATGGCATCCGCGCCGGTCTTCCTGGCGATCTCGATCAGATGCTTGGAGATCAGCGGACGGGCAATCGACGTGCCCAGCAGATAGACGCCTTCATAGACGGCATTGGCGCGGAACATCGGGAAGACGAAATCGCGCACGAATTCCTCGCGCACGTCCTCGACGAAGATTTCCTTGATGCCCAGCATCTCGGCCTTCTTGCGCGCCGGCTCCAGTTCCTCGCCTTGGCCTAGGTCGGCGGTGAAGGTGACGACTTCCGCACCTAATTCGGTCTGAAGCCATTTGAGGATGATCGAGGTGTCCAGGCCGCCCGAATAGGCGAGCACGACCTTCTTGACGTCTTTCCACTTGTTCATGTTCTTGTCCGGTGAATGGGCGATGGGTGATGTGACGGTCTTTTATCAGTTGGGTGCCCGCGCGCAAGCCGATAGCGTCAAAGGCACGAAACAGGCGCAGGAAACCGATGGCGAAAAGGCAAAAAGCGCGTTAGGTTCCACCGCTGATTACCGGAGCTCCACGATGTCCTTCATTCCTGATTGGCCTGTCCTCGTCCAGTTCGCCATCGCCACCTTCATCCTGTCGATCACGCCGGGGCCTGACATGACGCTTTTCGTCGGGCGGGCGCTTGCCCAGGGCCGCGCGGCGGGCCTTGCCTGCCTTGCCGGCGCCTGCACGGGAATCGCCATTCACACCTCGATGGTTGCCCTCGGCCTTTCCGCGCTGATCGTCGCGTCACCGCAGGCATTCTTCGCGCTCAAGATCGTCGGCGCCGGTTATCTCGTCTGGCTCGCCATCCAGGCGATCCGCAGCGGCTCCGCCTTCTCGCCGGAAAGACAAGGTGGCGGACAGCAGAGCCTGTTCAGGAACTGGGCGACCGGGCTCGGCATCAATTTGCTCAACCCGAAGATCATCCTGTTCTTCATGACCTTCCTGCCACAGTTCGTCTCGGCCAGCGACCCACATGCGCCGGGCAAGCTTTTCTTCCTTGGGCTTTCATTCATTCCGCTGTCGCTGCCCTTCGTCGTGCCGATGATCCTCGCAGCCGACAGGTTTGCCGGCCTCCTGAAGAAGAATCCGACCGTGACGCGTGCCGTCGACTGGCTGTTCGCCGGTGTCTTTTCGGCATTTGCGATGAAGATCTTGATGACCCAGACGAAGTAGATCAGGAGCGGCGTCGGCCGGCAAAACGGCCGGCGACCAGCCAATAGACAAAGCCGCCGATGACGCCCGCACCTGCCGCAGAGGCGACTAGTACTGGATCCTGCGCCTCGGGAATGCCGGCGTTGAAGCCATAGGCGGCAAGCACGACGGCAATGACCAGTCCAGCCAGGGCATAAAAAAGCCAATCACGTTTGGCGGCGAACTCGCCCCATGCAATAGCGGCGAGCGAAGGGAAGAAGGCGAAATAGCCGATCAGGATTCCCATGAAGGGCGAGGAGAACAAAAGGCTCGGAAAGAAGCCCTGACCGGGATCGTGCGGCAGGACGCCAAGTGTCGCCAGAATAAGCGCATTCAGGAAAAAGCCCGCTCCGAGAACTGCGAAGCAATAGCCCATCACAATCAGGGCAAAGCGGGCGATATAATAGAAAAAATCGCTCACTCTTCGCCGTGTCCAGCGATCATCATGGCTTCGAGCGCGAGGCGGTCCACCTTGCGCATACGCTCGGATTCCGATTTCAGCTGGCCGCAGGCGGCGAGGATATCGCGGCCGCGCGGCGTGCGGATCGGCGAGGCATAGCCGGCATTGTTGACATAATCGGCGAAACGCTCGATCTGCTCCCAGTCCGAGCACTGGTAATTCGTACCCGGCCATGGATTGAACGGGATCAGATTGATCTTGGCCGGAATGCCCCTGAGCAGGCGCACCAGTTCCTTGGCGTCGTCCAGGCTGTCGTTAACATCCTTCAGCATCACATATTCGAAGGTGATGCGCTTGGCGTTGGAGAGGCCTGGATAGGCGCGGCAGGCCTTGATCAGTTCCGCGAGCGGATATTTCTTGTTGATCGGCACCAGCATGTCGCGCAGATCGTCGCGCACCGCGTGCAGCGAGATGGCCAGCATGACGCCGATCTCCTCGCCGGTGCGGTAGATCTCCGGCACGACGCCCGAGGTGGAGAGTGTGATGCGGCGTTTCGAGAGCGAAAGCCCGTCGCCATCGGAAGCAATCAGCAGCGCCTTCTTCACTTCCTCGAAATTATAGAGCGGCTCGCCCATGCCCATCATGACGATATTCGTCACCTTGCGGCCTTCGGCGGGCACCATCATGCCGTCCGGCGTGTTCTTGTCGGGAAAATCGCCGAGACGGTCGCGCGCAGCCATCAACTGCCCCAGGATTTCCTCCGCCGTCAGATTGCGCACCAGCTTCTGTGTGCCGGTATGGCAGAAGGAGCATGTCAGCGTGCAGCCGACCTGGCTGGAAATGCACAGCGTTCCGCGCCCTTCCTCAGGGATATAGACGGTTTCGATCTCGACGGGGCGGCCTGCGCCACGCGCTGGAAACCGGAACAGCCATTTGCGCGTGCCGTCATTGGAAATCTGTTCATCGACGACTTCCGGACGCCCGATCGAGAAATGCTGGACCAGAAGCGCCCGCATGTCCTTGGAGATGTTGAGCATGTCGGCGAAATCCGACACGCCGCGCACATAGAGCCAATGCCATAGCTGCGCGACGCGCATCTTGACCTGCCGCTCCGCCACGCCGATGCCGGCCAAAGCTTCGCCCATCTCGGCGCGCGTCAAGCCGATCAGCGATGGCTTCGGCGCGAGGCTGGCGCGGGCGGCTTGGCCAAGCGCGTCACGCGCCGCAGGGATGGTCAGGTCAAACGAAATGGACATCGGTCTCAAACTTCAGGAATTTCGGGATATCACGGGCTTGCCCGTTCATTGCGCTATCCAAAGCAGCATCTCAAGCACCGGGCTCATATCATGGAAAGACGCTTTCGTCATCCCGCATATGGCGTGGGCGGGACAGCCATGCAAGACATGCCCTTGGAGCGGTTCCGCTTTTGACGATATCGCTGGATGTTTGAGTCGTTCCGCACCGCCGAGGCGGTGCCACGGGCGCTACGGTAGAATGTTCTCACTTCCGCCTGCAGAGAAAAGGCCTTACGCCAGGGCAACAAAAAAGGCCGGAACTGCGTCCGGCCTTTCCTGCTTCAGCCAAAAAGGCTCATTTGCACTTCTGAATAGCCGCCAACGCAGCCGAGATGCCCTTGAGCGAATAGGTATAGCCGGTGTTGGTGCCACGCTTGGAGACGGCCTTCACGCTCATATCGGAACCGCCGCGCATGGCCGCGATCAATTGCGGCTCCTCGGCGGCATTCTCCATCCAGCCCGACTTGCCGTTGGTAAACATGGTGAAGTTGCGATTGCCGATCGTCACCGTCACCTTGGAATTGGCCTGCAACTCGTAACCCGCCATGAACTGCGGTTCGAATGAGACATTCTGCCCGGGCTTCTGGCTCACCAGAAAGAAATTGTCGCCATGATCGACGCTGGCCGGCGTCTTCTGCGTCGGCACAGACAGGACGTAGCAAACCTTGCCATTGCCCGACTGATAGCTGTACGCGCCCCACGCGTTGAACTGGCTGATCTGGCTCGGAGTCTGCGCGAGTGCTGCACCCGCCGTCCCCATCATGAACACAGAAGCCGCGACGATCGATTTTCCAAGCATGTTTCCTACCGGTTCTCTTTCGTTTGCTTCAATTCGGGCCCGAAACCCAAGCCCAAACCCCGGGGTAGCCGTCGCTTCCGCGCCGCACCCGCTCAATTCCCCTTAATTTGACTTAATCTGGGTTACCAAACGGTGAAGTTTTGCGGAAAGCGCCGTGCTTTTCTCGATGAAAAAACCCCAGCCTTGGAGCGTTGCCCTTGGGAACGACTTCATCCAAAAGAAAACGGCGAGAATGTGATGTCTGGAACGGCCGTCAGCAACCGTCAATCTGATTCTTCGAGCGCCTTGCGGGCTGCTTCGCGATGCGCGGGCGTGATATGCGAGCGGATGGAGGCAAGTGCGGTCATCAAAACCGCCATATCGTCCGTGAAGCCGAATCCCAGAAGAAAGTCCGGGATAAAATCGAAAGGCAGCACGAAATAGGCAAGCGCGGCCAGAAGCGTGCCACGCACCCGGAACGGCGTCTGGGGATCGAGTGCGCAATAATAGGCCGCAACCACCTCGTCCATGAAGGGTATGAAGCGGCCCGCCTTGCGAGCTGTCTTCCAGAAACCGGCGCGCACTCGCTCAGCCCGCTTTCGCTGCTGTTCTGCAGTACCGGGTTCGAGAATTTCGCCTATTTTAACATCGTCCATCATTGTCATCTCCGGGTGGAAACATGGGATGTGCGGGCTTCGGGCGCAAGAGCGGCCGCAAAATGGCGGTCGCCGCTCCCTTCCCGCCGGTTGCGTGCCATGATCTTTTGCGGCAAAGACCTGCTCCCGCTCCTGTTCCCGAAAGTGTTGCTGTCATCATGTCCGAGACGCGTCCCTCATCGGTACTCTTCATCTGCCTCGGCAATATCTGCCGTTCGCCCTTGGCCGAGGGCGTCATGACGGAGATCCTCAGGGAGAACGGCCGCGATAACGGCATCGTGATCGATTCGGCCGGGACCAATGGCTATCACACGGGCGAACCGCCCGACCGGCGATCGATTGCGGTCGCGGCGAAGTACGGCATTGATATTTCGGCCCAGCGCTGCCGCCAGTTGGTGGCGGCAGACTTCACCAAATTCGACCTGATCCTCGGCATGGATCGCCGCAATCTCGACGCGATCACACAGCGCAGGCCCAGTGACAGCAAGGCTCGCATCGGCATGTTCTCGTTGATCTCGCTCGGCAGGGAAATCGAAATCCCGGACCCTTATTATGGCGGCCCAGAGGATTTCGAGCACGTCTACCGAATGATCCTCGCGGCCTCAAAAGCATTTGCCGAGAGGTTCTGACGGCTGTGCCGCGCGTGAAGCGGCCAGGCTTCCTCGACGATATAGGGCCCGCCGCCAACCGAATCCCTTGACGACATCAGCACGAAACGTCCGACACGAAATGGCACCGTGGCGAAATTGCCGCGTGAGGAGAGATAGTGGGCCACATCCTCGGCGCGGATATTCCGAAGCCTCGCCAGCGTCACGTGCGGCGTGAACTTGCGGGGATCGGCAGGCAAACCCAGCCGCTGGCATATGCGCTCGATCTCCGCCTGAAGTGCGAAGAGGTCGGGGGACGGCGAGACGCCGGCAAAGATGCTGTGCGGCTTTTTCGAGCCGAAAGCGCCAACGCCGGAAAGGTTCAGCATGAATTCCGGACGGCTGACACGGTCGAGCGAATTGGCGATCTCATCGGCCACATGGCCTTCGATATCACCGAAAAAGCGAAGCGTGATGTGGTAGTTCTCGACATCAATCCAGCGCGCGCCGATAAGTCCGCCTCGTAAAAGCGAGAGCGAAAGCGCGGCGTCGCGCGGAATTTCGAGGGCAGTGAAAAGACGCGGCATGGGCACCTCCTCCTCGAATCGTTCTACCCCTCTAGCGAATCATCGAACGGGGCCGAGAGCAAGCTGTTTGTTCCCCTGCATCTGAACAGGGTGAACAGAATACGCTATGTCGGCTCCTTGCCGATCTGTTGCAAAACCGCTTCGACGGTCGGCAGTATGCCTTCGACCATGCGCGCCACGCCATCGGGATTGGGGTGCATGCCGTCTTCCAGAAGCAGGGCCTTCTGCGCCGTGACGCCGTCGAGGAAGAACGGATAAAGCACCACGCCATATTTCTTCGCGAGCCGGGGATAGATGGCGTTGAACCGGTCGCCAAAATCTTTCCCCATGTTCGGAGGAGCCAGCATGCCAGCCAGAATGACGGTGATGCCGCGCTGCTTCAGCCGCGCAAGCATGTCATCCAGGTTTTTCTCCGTGATATCGGGTGAAACGCCGCGCAGTGCATCGTTCGCGCCGAGTTCCAGAATGACGATCTGGGTTCCGTCGGGTACCGACCAGTCGAGCCGCGCCAGCCCGCCGGCTGTCGTATCGCCGGAAACGCCGGCATTCTCGAACGCGACATTGTACCCCGCCTTCTTCAGCGCCTGCTCGAGCCGGGCGGGAAAGGCATCCTGAGGCGGGAGCTGATATCCGGCCATGAGACTGTCGCCGAAGCCGACGATACGCACCGGCGCTCCGTCCGTATTGATCTGGTCGGCCTGCGCCATCGGCGCGACAATAAGACCCAGGATGAAAACAAATGATGCAGCCAGTTTGAATCTCATAGTCGGCAACCCATATCAGAAAATCCTGTGCTCAGGAAACGCATGCAATATCCGCATGATCCCATAACATATAGGAAGCATTGCCCGTGACAGAACCCGTGATCGCTCTCGATAACGTACATCTGACCCTCGGGAGCGGTGCTTCGACGGTTCACGTCCTCAAGGGCATGTCGCTCGAAATCGAGCCGGGGCAATCGGTCGGAATTGTCGGCCCCTCCGGTTCGGGCAAATCGACGCTGCTCATGGTGCTCGCGGGCCTGGAGCGCATCGACAGCGGCACGGTTTCGGTCGCAGGCGCCAAACTCGATACGATGAGCGAGGACCAGGCCGCGGCCTTTAGGGGCCGCAATATAGGCATCGTCTTCCAGTCCTTCCACCTCATTCCGAACATGACGGCGCTTGAAAACGCTGCGATTCCGCTCGAACTCGCCGGCAATCCCGATGCTTTCGAGATCGCCGCGCGGGAATTGAAGGCTGTCGGGCTCGAACACCGCATGACGCATTATCCAGGGGAATTGTCCGGCGGCGAGCAGCAGCGCGTGGCGATCGCCCGCGCGCTGGCGCCTTCGCCGAAAATCCTCATAGCCGACGAGCCTACTGGAAATCTCGACACCGCCACGGGCAAGCAGATTGCCGATCTCCTGTTCCAGACGCAGCGCGAATACGGCCTGACGCTGGTGCTCGTCACCCATGACACAGCGCTGGCCGCGCGCTGCGAGCGCGAGATCCGCGTGCGCTCGGGCCGCATCGAATCAGACGGCACAAGTCGGCCGGAAGCCGCGCGCATTGCCGCGGTCCATTCATGAGCGGCGCGGCTTCGTTGCGTCTCGCCCTGCGCTTCGCCTTGCGCGAAATGCGCGGCGGGCTTTCCGGCTTTTACATCTTCCTCGCCTGCATTGCGCTTGGCGTCGCGGCCATCGGCGGCGTGAACTCGGTGGCGCAGTCGATCGGCGAGGGCATCGCCACGCAGGGGCAATCGATCCTCGGCGGCGACATGCGTTTCGAATTGAACCAGCGCGAGGCATCTCCAGAAGAACACACCTTCCTTGCGGCCCAGGGACGGTTGGCGGAAAGCGCGTCGATGCGTTCGATGGCCCGCCTTACCGACGGCTCCGATCAGTCGCTGGTCGAGGTGAAGGCCGTCGATGGCGCCTATCCGCTATTCGGTGAGCTGAAGGTCGAGCCTGTGATGTCGCATGATGCGCTGTTCGGCGAAAAGAACGGCGCCTATGGCGCCGCCGTGCCCGAGATATTTCTCGACCGGCTCAATCTCAAGCTCGGCGACCGGGTGGCTCTCGGGCAGGCGACATTCGAGCTCCGCAGCATCATCCTCAGCGAACCCGACATGCTATCCGACGGCTTCGGCTTCGCGCCGCGTTTCATGGTCTCGCTCGACGGCCTCAAGGCATCGGGCCTGATCCAGCCGGGGAGCCTGGTGGAGCATGTCTATAAGCTCGCTTTGCCTGCGGGCACAACCGAGGCCCGCATCAGGGGCATCCAGGTGGAGGCGGAACAGAAATTCCCGGAAGCAGGGTGGAGTATCCGCACACGCGGCAATGCAGCCCCCGCCCTTGCGGCCAATATCGAGCGTTTTTCGCAGTTCCTGACGCTTGTCGGCCTGACGGCCCTGATCGTCGGCGGGGTTGGCGTTGCCAATGCCGTGCGCGCCTATCTCGATGGCAAGCGCGGCGTCATCGCCACGTTCAAGTCGCTCGGCGCACCTGCCAATTTCGTGCTCATGGTCTATCTCGCACAGATCCTGATTATCGCTCTGCTCGGCATCGCCATTGGGCTGGTCCTGGCCGTCGCGGCGCCTTACGCGGCGGCGGCGGCACTTGCCTCCTTCCTGCCGATAGCCAGTGCCGGCGGCATCTTTCCTGGCGCGCTGGCGATGGCTGCCATCTTCGGCGTGGTGACGACGCTTGCCTTTGCCATTCTGCCGCTCGGCCGCGCCCGCGACATTCCCGCCACCGCACTTTTCCGCGAGCAGGGCTTCGACCAGCGCGGATGGCCCCGCGCCATCTATACGGCCATTGCCGCAGGGCTGATCCTGCTGCTTGCCGCCCTTGCCGTCTATACCGCCTTCGACCGGCGGCTCGCCACGATCTTCATCGTATCAACGGCTTGCGCCTTCCTGATTCTGCGGGCTGTGGCCACGGGTGTGCAGTGGCTGGCTCGGCGCTCCCCCCGGGTGCGCTCGCCGGCGCTCCGGCTCGCCATCGGCAATATCCATCGCCCCGGCGCACTGACGTCCTCCGTCATCCTGTCGCTCGGCCTGGGATTGACGCTCCTGGTAGCGCTCTCCCTCATCGACGGCAATCTGCGCCAGCAGATCGCACAAAGCATCCCGGCACGCGCGCCGAATTTCTTCTTTGTCGATATCCAGAGCACGGAGGTCGATCATTTCAAGCAGGTTCTCCAGGAGGCGGCTCCCGGTGGCAAGATCGTCAGCGCGCCGATGCTGCGCGGCCGCATCGTGCAGTTCAACGGCACCGATATCTCCAAGCTCACCATCCCGCCGCAGGGCGCATGGGTGCTGCGCGGCGACCGGGGCATCACCTATGCGCAGAACCTGCCTGAGAACTCGACACTCAGCGAAGGGCAATGGTGGCCTAAGGATTATTCCGGCGAGCCGCTCGTATCCTTCTCCGCGCAGGAAGCGCAGGAACTCGGCCTGAAGCTGGGCGACACCGTGACGGTCAATGTGCTCGGCCGCAATGTCACGGCGAAGATCGCCAGCTTCCGGCAGGTTCAGTGGGAATCCTTGGCCATCAATTTTGTCATGGTCTTTTCGCCGAATACCTTCGCCGGAGCGCCGCATGCATGGCTGGCGACGCTGACCGAGTCCGACGCCACGCCCGAGCGGGACGCACAGATATTGCGAAAGGTGACGCAGGCTTTCCCCGCTGTCACCTCCGTTCGCGTCAAGGACGCCATCGATGTCGCCAATGGTCTGGTCAGCCAGCTAGCAACCGCCATCCGGGCGGCCGCGGCTGTTGCTCTCGCCGCTTCGGTGCTGGTGCTGGGTGGGGCGCTTGCCGCGGGAAACCGGGCGCGCATCCATGATGCGGTGGTCCTGAAGACGCTGGGCGCCACGCGGCGCACCCTGATCAAGGCATTCACCCTGGAATATATGATGCTGGGGCTCGCCACGGCGCTGTTCGCGCTCCTGGCCGGCGGTGTTGCCGGCTGGTACGTGGTGGCGCGCGTCATGCGGCTGCAGGCCCACTTTCTGCCCGATGTGGCGATCTCCACAATAGCCGTCGCCCTGGTGCTGACCGTCGGTTTCGGCCTTGCCGGAACATGGCGCGTGCTCGGTCACAAGGCGGCGCCCGTCCTGCGTAATCTATGACGAAGATGTAACAATCCGGACCGTCAATGGTTAACCCATTGCGTATAAAGGGAAAAGCTGGAATATTTGAAGTATGCGCCAATACGGTTTTTCGTGACGGGTACTTGTGTAAAGACCAATGAATCCCCATAATCTTGCGTAGGCATGCTGGGGTCCCGCCAGCGGCGCCTGGGGAGTGCCCCCGACACCGGACGGGACAACGCAAGAGGAAACAAATGGTTGACTATCGAAATATGCAAGCCCGAAGCCCGGCTGGCGTCAACGTAGGCACAGGCGTCGACCAGGGCCTTCGCAGCTATATGCTGGGTGTCTACAACATGATGGCCATCGGTCTCGCCGTAACCGGCATCGCGGCTCTTGGCACATCGGTTCTCGCCCAGTCGAACCCGGCATTCGCCCAGCTTCTTTACCAAAGCCCACTTCGCTGGGTGATCATGCTGGCTCCGCTCGCTGCCGTGTTCTTCCTGAGCTTTCGCATCCAGAGCTTGAGTGTCGCGGCTGCGCAGGCGATTTTCTGGGCGTACGCGGCTCTCGTCGGTCTGTCGCTGTCGTCGATCTTCCTGGTCTTCACGGGCCAGAGCATCGTGCGCACATTCTTCGTGACCGCCGCCTCGTTCGGCGCGCTGTCGCTCTACGGCTACACGACCAAGCGCGATCTGTCGGCAATGGGCTCGTTCCTGTTCATGGGCCTGATCGGCCTGATCATCGCCTCTGTCGTCAATATGTTCCTTGGCTCGACTGCGCTGCAGTTCGCCATCTCGGTCATCGGCGTGCTGATCTTCGCCGGACTGACAGCGTTCGATACGCAGCAGATCAAGGAAATGTATTACGAAGGCGATGAGTCCGATACGGCTGGCCGAAAGGTCGTCATGGGCGCGCTGCGGCTCTATCTCGACTTCATCAACATGTTCATGTTCCTGCTGCAGTTCCTGGGCAACCGGAATTAAGCATCGACATCGGACAGAAAAAAGGGCAGCGGAAACGCTGCCCTTTTTGTTTGCGCGCATTCAGGAATTCAGGCCTGAACCAGCCGCAGGCTCTTGTCGAATACGCGCAGCACGCGTTCCAGTTCATGGCCGCGTTTGAGGATGAGCCCGCTCGTCGCGATAACGGAATAGGCGCCCTGCCGCTGGGCCAGCTTCGGGTTCTTCTCGATGCGGAACAGGGGGACTTCGCTGGTCCGGCGAAAAATCGAGAAGACGGCGCGGTCGCTCAAATGGTCGATGGCGTAGTCCCGCCATTCTCCCGATGAAACCATTCGGCCGTAGATGCGCAGGATCTTGTTGAGTTCATGCCTGTCGAATGTCACGGACGAGTTTTGGCGGCGCGTTCTCGCCGCATCCATCGAGAGAGCTGAAGCTTCGACTTCGGATGAACCTTTATTTCCGCCGCTTCCGCCGTCCATCATGTCCTCTTTGTCAAAGCGTCCGGACCGACCATCCGATTAACGGCGATAGTCACCCTCAAGAAGCCGCGTGACAGTTCGATGACTTCAAGGTGAAGCCTTGGCCTCCGCATTTCAAGTCCCTAACGGGAACGACTGGTTAAAAAACCGTTCAGCAACGTGGTGAATCCCTTCTCACGAATCACTACATCTTGTTTCCATTGGTGACGCTCTGCCACATTTTCGCCTTTTCCAATTCGCATTCCAGCCTGATTATGCCAGCAAGATTCATATGTTGCCTGAGACGGTTCGGTCTGGACAGCCTAACCCCAAGCCCCCCGCCCAATGGGCTGCCTGGGCCGAACCAGCAGGGCGTCCTGCCCTGTCGCAAAATGGATGTTGGAAACCACTCAGCTTTCCGCATCCGGAATGGCAGCAGCTAAACCACTCCAGGCTGGCAAGTTCCGGCCTGTTTTTTTGTCCCGACTCATCTCAGGTGGTTTTAGGCTAGCTGCGAACGCTCATTCCGCGGCCGGAACATCGCTCGGCCTGAGCATCGACGCGCCCAGGATAGGTCCGAGGCGAGTGCCGTCGCTCACTTCCTGCAAAAAGACTGCACAGCCCGAGGCATTCTTTTTCGCAAGCTCCGAGGCAGGGATTTCCACGCGGAGTGGTTTGCCGTCCCACATGCCAATCGTCTCCATATCGCGGACGGCATTGCGGTAGACGATGGAACGCCCGCGGTTCTCGCCCTTGCCGATCGGAACGAACGCCTTGTCGTCGAAATAGGCGACGATAAGATGCACGGGCGCCGAGGGCTTCTTGCCCGCACCGGCCTCGATGACGATGCGCTCACCGTTCGCCCTGGTGATGGTAACGGGCACGCTGAGCCCGCCCGGGCCGCCCGCCATTCGGGTGAGACCGGATTTTATCCCTGCTGCATCATTGCCGTTGATCTGTACCCGGCCGTTGAGGATCACCTGTGGGGTATAGATCATGCTGCCTTTCATCGCGTTGCGATAGGCCGTCTGGCGCGCCGTATTCTGCGGCGAAGCCAGCGTGTCGCGCCAGCCGAGATAATCCCAGTAATCGACGTGGAAGGCCAGCGCGACGATATCCGACCGCTTGGCAAGATCGCTCAACACCGCATCCGCTGGCGGGCAGGAAACGCACCCCTGACTTGTGAAAAGCTCGACGACGCCGCGGCTGACGATCGGCCCATGCTTGGCGTGCGCCTCGTGGATCTCCTGCGCATCGGCAGGGGTGAACTGCGCCAACAGGACGAAGAGGCTGGCGAACAGCGGAAGATTCCATTTCCGTAGGTACGAGGCCCGCATATGCACGGTCCGGATATGCGACACTCGCTCGAAAGCGGCCCGCAGGCATCTGCTTGCGATCGGTTCGAACCCTGCTGCTCTTCCGGCTCTCGCTGTCATCTGGTGCCTTATCAGGCGCTTCCCTGCCATTATTGTCGTTGACATCTACTTTTAGAAAGCCGGCCCATCAATAGGAAGTCACGTTGCGGTGAGGCTTACGCCGATAACCTCAGTAGAAGAACGAAAAAAGCCGCCGGATCGTTCCGGCGGCTTGTTTTCAGCAACAATGGATATTTGTTATCCGCGTGGTCTCATCCGAAAAGTCTGCAACTCTCCGGGATCATGTTCTGTCAGGCTGCCAGATCGCGCAGGACGTACTGCAGGATGCCGCCATTCTTCATGTAATCGAGCTCATCGAGCGTATCGATGCGGCACCATATCGGCACCTCCTTCACCGTGCCGTCGCCATAGGTCACCTTGGCAACCGTCTTCTGGCGCGGCTTGATGTCGTTGAGCCCGTCGATCTCCACCATCTCATCGCCCTTCAGACCCAGCGACTGCCAGCTCACGCCTTCGTCGAGGACAAAGGGGATGACGCCCATGCCGACCAGGTTCGAACGGTGAATGCGCTCGAAGGATTGGGCGATCACCGCGCGGACGCCCAGCAGGTTGGTGCCCTTGGCCGCCCAGTCGCGTGAGGAACCATTGCCATATTCGATGCCGGCGAAGATCACCAGCGGCACGCCCTCGGCACGATATTCCATGGCGGCGTCGTAGATCGACATCTCCTCCTTGGAGGGATAGTGGATCGTGTAGCCGCCCTCGCGTCCGTTCTCGCCCAGCATCCAGTTGCGGATGCGGATATTGGCGAAAGTGCCGCGCATCATCACTTCATGATTGCCGCGCCGCGTGCCGTACTGGTTGAAATCGGCAACGCCGACGCCATGCTCCATGAGATAGCTGCCGGCCGGCGAAGCTGCCTTGATGGAGCCGGCCGGTGAGATGTGGTCCGTGGTGATCTTGTCGCCGAAGAGCCCGAGGACCCGCGCGCCCTTGATGTCCTCGATCTTGCCGGGAACCTTGCCCATGCCGACGAAATAGGGCGGGTTCTGCACATAGGTCGAGTTGTCGTCCCACGTATAGGTCTGGCCCGCGGGAATCTGCACCGCCTGCCAGTTTTCGTCGCCCTTGAAGACGTCGGCATATTTTTCCGCGAAGAGCTTGCGGGTGACGTTCTTGGCGATGAATTCCTGGATCTCATGCGAAGATGGCCAGATGTCCTTCAGGAACACCGGATTGCCGTTCTGGTCCTCGCCGAGCGGCTCCTTGGTCAGATCCTTCGTCACCGTACCGGCAAGCGCGTGGGCGACGACCAGCGGCGGTGATGCGAGGTAGTTGGCCTGCACATCCGGCGAGACGCGGCCCTCGAAGTTGCGGTTGCCGGAGAGAACGGCGGCCGCGATCAGGCCCTTGTCATTGATGGACTTGGAGACCGGAGCGGGCAGGGGGCCGGAATTGCCGATGCAGGTTGTGCAGCCGAAGCCGACCAGGTTGAAGCCGAGTGCGTCCAGATCCTTCTGTAGTCCGGCGCTTTCGAGATAGGCGGCGACGACCTGGGAACCGGGCGCAAGCGAGGTCTTCACCCAGGGCTTGGTCTTCAATCCCTTCGCGACGGCGTTGCGGGCGAGAAGACCGGCTGCGATCAGCACGCTTGGGTTCGACGTGTTGGTGCAGGAGGTGATGGCGGCGATGACGACGTCGCCATGGCCGAGATCGAAATCCTCGCCTTCAACCGCGTAGCGGGTCGTCTGGCCGGTGGTCTTCTTGTATTCGGTCTCCAGCGACTTGGCGAACCCCGTGCCGATCTCTTCGAGCGGAATGCGGCCCTCCGGACGCTTCGGACCAGCCATGGAAGGCACGACTTCGCCCATGTCGAGTTCGAGAATATCGGTGAAGACAGGATCGAAGGAATTGCCGTCGCGCCACATGCCCTGCGCCTGGGTATAGGCTTTGACAAGCGCGATGCGCTCTTCGTCACGGCCCGACATGTGCATATAGTTCAGCGTCTCCTCATCGACGGGGAAGAAGCCGCAGGTCGCGCCATATTCCGGCGCCATATTGCCGATGGTGGCGCGGTCGGCCAGCGTCATATTGCCAAGGCCGGAGCCGAAGAATTCGACGAACTTGCCGACGACGCCCTTCTTGCGCAGCATCTGCGTGACGGTGAGCACGAGATCGGTCGCGGTGACGCCTTCCCTTAGCTTGCCCGTCAGGCGGAAGCCGATGACCTCGGGCAGCAGCATCGAAACGGGCTGCCCGAGCATCGCGGCTTCCGCCTCAATGCCGCCGACGCCCCAGCCCAGAACGCCAAGGCCATTGACCATGGTGGTGTGGGAATCGGTACCGACGCAGGTATCGGGATAGGCTGTCGTGACGCCGTCCTCGTCCTTGGTCCAGACGGTCTGCGCCAGATATTCCAGATTGACCTGATGGCAGATGCCCGTGCCGGGCGGCACGACGCGGAAATTGCGGAACGCCTGCTGGCCCCATTTCAGGAAGCGGTAGCGTTCGCCATTGCGCTGATATTCGAGATCCACATTGCGCTTGAAGGCCTGCGCATTGCCGAACTCATCGACGATGACCGAATGGTCGATGACGAGATCGACGGGAACGAGCGGGTTGATCTTCTCGGGATCGCCACCGAGCGACACCATGGCGTCACGCATGGCGGCGAGATCGACGACGGCGGGAACGCCGGTGAAATCCTGCATCAGCACGCGCGCCGGGCGATAAGCGATCTCCGCGCCAGCCTTGCCGCGGTCGGAAAGCCATTTGGCAATGCTCTCGATGTCGGCCTTCTTGACGGAGCGGTCGTCCTCGAAGCGGAGCAGGTTCTCCAGGAGAACCTTCATCGAAAATGGAAGCCGGGAAATGCCCTCCAGACCGTTCTTCTCGGCCTCGGTCAGGCTGTAATAGACATATTCCTTGTCCCCCACGGTGAGGGTCTTACGGCATTTGAAGCTGTCGATATGAGACACGAACGTTCGTCCTTATGCTACTGGCCGGAAAACCAGGACGAACGCCTAGGCTGCGTTTCAAGGACGCGACTCAAGGTGCGGGTGCAGTCATTTCCGCTGTCCGTCCCGTGGCCTGTCATACAGAGCAGGCATTTGAGATCGGCCAAAAATGGTTTCCACGCCGACCGCTGGCATGGTAGCTGCTATATAAAGGGTTTCCTATAACTGTTCCAGACTGTTGTTGCGCAAAAATGCCCGTTGCGGCGAATTGATGCGGCATCGATTTTCTGGCCGGTATGCTGGCCAGTTTCGGAGGAAAAATGCGGCTTGTGGCCGACAAACTGAGCGGAGAACGCGGCGGCGAGCTCATTTTTTCCGACCTCGATTTCGTGATTGCCGCAGGTGCTGCGCTCCTCGTCACAGGGCCGAACGGCGCAGGAAAATCGACGCTCCTGCGAATCATCGCCGGACTGCTGGCGCCCCTTTCGGGCAATGTGCGACTGGAGGGCGGCGACGGCTTCCCCGACGTGCAATCCGCTTGTCATTATCTCGGCCACACCAATGCGATGAAGCCCGCGCTGAGCGTGCGCGAAAATCTCGCTTTCTGGCAGGCTTTCAACGGCGAAGCGCGACAGGACATAGATGAAGCGCTGGAAACCGTCGGCCTCGGCGGTACCGACCATCTGCCTTTCGGTTATCTCTCGACCGGCCAGAAGCGGCGGATATCGATTGCCAAACTCCTGGTGAGCTACCGCCCTGTCTGGCTGCTCGACGAGCCGACAGCCGGGCTCGACAAGATTTCGGAGTCCCGGTTCGCTGGGCTGATGCAAGGCCACCTCGGCGAAGGCGGCATCATCGTCGCCGCAACGCACCTGCCGCTCGGACTGGACAACGCGCAGGAGTTGGCGATGGAGGGGCGGGGATGAGCGTAGCATTCACCCCCCTTCGGCACGTTAGTACCCCCCTCTGCCCTGCCGGGCATCTCCCCCTCAAGGGGGGTGATGACACCTTCATCGACGTTCGACACCAATCGCAGACGTTGAAGGATAAGGACCGCAGCTCGTGTCAGCCAATCTCCCCCCTCGAGGGGGAGATGCCCGGCAGGGCAGAGGGGGGTATTCCAGCGCACTCCTCGGACCGAGGAACCAACCAATGACCGCCCTCTTCATCCGCGATTTCCGCCTGGCGTTGCGCGCCGGCGGTGGAGCGCTGGTCGGCATCCTTTTCTTCCTCGCCGTCATCGCCGTGGTGCCCTTCGGCGTCGGGCCGGACCTGGCCCTTCTCTCCCGCATCGGCCCCGCCATGCTGTGGATCGGCGCGCTGCTCGCCGCACTGCTCGGGCTCGACCGGCTGTTCCAGGCCGACCGCGACGACGGCTCGCTCGACCTTCTCGTCATGGCCGCCGACCGGCACATGCTTGGTGTCACAGTGCTCGTCAAATGCTTCGCGCACTGGACCGCCACAGTGCTGCCGCTGGTCCTTGCCGCCCCAATGCTCGGCCTCTTCATGAACATGACACCGCTCGCCATTGGCGCGACAGCGCTCACCCTTCTCGTCGGAACCCCCGCCATCACGCTGATCGGCGCGGTGGGTGCCGCGCTGGCGGTTTCGCTGCCGCGCGGCGGGCTGCTCGTCTCGGTGATCGTGCTGCCGCTGACGATCCCGGTGCTGATCTTCGGGGTATCGGCGGCTTACGGCGCTACGACGGAAAGTGCGCCGTTTCTTGCCCCTTTTCTCATCCTCGCCGCGATTACCCTGTTCTTTGCGGTAATCGGCCCCCTCGCTGCCTCGGCGGCGCTGAAATTCTCAACCGACTGACATACTGCCGATTGATGTACTGATTGACGCATTTTGACAAAGGTGAATTGCCGGATTTGCTCCGTAACGCTATGTAAACAGGGATGACTGATACAGCCGCACAGCCCACCAGATTGCTCGATCTCGCCAACCCGACACGTTTCCTGTCGCTGGCGGGAACGCTTCTGCCGTGGCTTGCCGGGCTGTCTGCGCTGGTACTGGCGGCGGGCCTCTATATGTCGGTCAACGCCCCCGACGACTACCAGCAGGGCATGACCGTCAAGATCATGTTCATCCATGTGCCGTTCGCCTGGCTTTCCATGATGTGCTACACGCTGATGGCGGCCTCTAGCGTCGGCACGCTGGTCTGGCGTCATCCGCTCGCCGATGTATCCGCCAAGGCGGCTGCGCCCATCGGCGCTGCCTTCACGGCGCTTGCGCTGATCACCGGCTCGCTCTGGGGCAAGCCGATGTGGGGCACGTGGTGGGTGTGGGATGCGCGGCTGACCTCCGTCTTCGTGCTTTTCCTGATGTATCTTGGCATCATCGCCTTGTCGCGCGCGCTGGACGACCCGGCGAAATCGGCCAGGGCTGCCGCCGTGCTGACGCTGGTCGGCTTCATCAACATTCCGATCATCAAGTTTTCGGTCGACTGGTGGAACACGCTGCACCAGCCGGCATCGGTGCTGCGCGCCGGCGGCTCGGCCATCGACCCGACGCTGCTCCGGCCGCTTCTGGTGATGGCGCTCGGCTTCACGCTCCTGTTCTTCACGCTGCACATGATGGCGATGCGCAACGAGATCTGGCGCAGGCGCGTCATCGCCATGCGGCGCATGGCGGCGCGGAGAGCGGACGAGAAAGGGGAAGAGGCATGAACCACCTCGCCTTTGTGCTTTCCTCCTATGGAGTCTCGCTCGTCGTTCTCCTTGGTCTTGTTGCGTGGCTGCTGATCGATCAGCGGGCGCAACGGACGGAACTGCAGCGGCTCGAGGCGCAGGGCATTCGCCGACGTTCGCAGAAGGCACAAAAGCCGTGAGCAACAGCGACACGACGCCCGTTGCAGGCCCACGCCGCCGTCTCCTGCTGGCGCTGCTGCCATTGGTGATTTTCATCGCACTGGCGGCGATCTTCACCATTCAGCTCCTGTCGGGACGCGACGAGACCGTCATACCCTCCGCGCTGATCGGCAAGCCCGCGCCCGCCATCACGCTGCCGCCGCTGGAAGGCCTTGTAAGCGATGGCAAGCCGGTGCCGGGCTTCGATCCCGTGTCGTTTTCCGGTCAGGTCACGCTCGTCAATGTCTGGGCGTCATGGTGCGTACCGTGCCGCGCCGAGCATCCGCTCTTGATGCAGCTTGCCGGGGACCAGCGTTTCCGCCTGGTCGGCCTCAACTACAAGGACAGCCCGGAAAACGCCCGCCGCTTCCTCGGCGATCTCGGCAATCCGTTCTCAGCCGTCGGGGCGGATGCGACGGGACGCGCGGCCATCGAATGGGGCGTCTACGGCGTGCCGGAGACTTTCCTCGTCGGGCGTGATGGGAAGATCCTCTACAAGCATGTGGGGCCGTTTGATCCGGTTTCGATTCGCGATGAGTTGATGCCAGCGGTGGAGAAGGCGGTAGCGGAATAGAGCCGGTTCGCTCTTAATGCCATTCATGAAAATGCTGGCGGGACAGTACCCCCTCTGTCCTGCCGGACATCTCCCCCACAAAGGGGGAGATTGGCTGACACGACCCTCCGCCCTCGTCCTGCACCGTCTGCGATTGGTACCAACGCAGATGACGGCTAATCTCCCCCCTTGTGGGGGAGATGCCCGGCAGGGCAGAGGGTGTGTGTTTGCGATTTCATCAAAGCGTAGCCGCTTTAAGGCACCAGCCGCACTGCCCCCCTGGCGGCACTCGTGGCCATGGCCGCATAGGCGCGCAATGCGGTGGTCACCTTGCGCTTGCGTTCTTCCGTCGGCTTCCAGGCAGCCGCGCCCTTCGCCTCCATCGCCTCACGGCGGCGGGCAAGTTCGGCATCGTCCACCGCCAGATGGATTCCGCGGTTGGGGATGTCGATCTCGATGATATCGCCTTCCTCGACCAGGCCGATCGCGCCGCCTTCGGCTGCTTCCGGCGAGACATGGCCGATGGAAAGGCCGGATGAGCCGCCGGAAAAGCGGCCATCGGTGATGAGCGCGCAGGCCTTGCCCAGCCCCTTCGATTTCAGATAGCTGGTGGGATAAAGCATCTCCTGCATGCCGGGTCCGCCGCGCGGCCCTTCATAGCGGATCAGCACGATATCGCCCGGCACAATCTTGCCGTTGAGGATGCCCAGCACCGCCGAATCCTGGCTTTCGAAAATCCGCGCCGGACCGGAGAATTTCAGGATCGAATCATCGACGCCTGCGGTCTTCACGATGCAGCCATCCTCGGCCAGATTGCCGTAGAGCACGGCAAGGCCGCCATCGCGGGAATAGGCGTGCTCGACATCGCGGATGACGCCCGTCTCGCGATCGGTATCGACGGCGTCGAAGCGGCGCTCCTGGCTGAAGGCGACCTGCGTCGGCACGCCGCCCGGTGCGGCACGGAAGAAATCATGCACGGATTGGCTCTGCGTCCGCTTCACGTCCCAGCGATCGAGCGCATGCGCAAGCGACTCCGCGTGGATCGAACCGACCGATGTATCGAGAAGCCCGGCACGGTCGAGTTCGCCCAGGATGCCCATCACGCCGCCTGCATGGTGGACGTCTTCCATGTGCACATTGGCAATGGCCGGAGCGACCTTACAGAGCACGGGAACGCGACGCGACAGGCGGTCGATATCCGACATGGTGAAATCGATCTCGCCCTCATGCGCGGCGGCGAGCAGGTGCAGGACCGTGTTGGTCGAGCCGCCCATGGCGATGTCGAGCGTCATGGCGTTCTCGAACGCGGCGAAATTGGCGATCGAGCGCGGCAATGCGCTTTCGTCATCCTGCTCGTAATAGCGCTTCGCCAGATCGACGATCAGATGGCCCGCCTCGACGAAAAGCCGCTTGCGGTCCGCATGGGTGGCCAGCGTCGAGCCATTGCCCGGCAGCGACAGGCCGAGCGCCTCGGTCAGGCAGTTCATCGAATTGGCGGTGAACATGCCGGAGCAGGAGCCGCAGGTCGGGCAGGCCGAACGCTCGATGGCCTTGACCTCTTCGTCCGAGATACGGTCGTCGGCCGCGGCGACCATGGCGTCGACGAGATCGAGCTTCTTTTCCTTGTCGTCCCAGACGACCTTGCCGGCCTCCATCGGGCCGCCCGAGACGAACACCACGGGGATATTGAGCCTGAGCGCGGCCATCAGCATGCCGGGCGTGATCTTGTCGCAATTGGAGATGCAGACCATGGCGTCGGCGCAGTGCGCATTGACCATGTATTCGACCGAGTCGGCGATGATCTCGCGCGAAGGCAGCGAATAGAGCATGCCGTCATGGCCCATGGCGATGCCGTCATCGACGGCAATCGTATTGAATTCCTTGGCAACGCCGCCGGCGCTCTCGATCTCTCGGGCGACGAGCTGGCCCAGATCCTTCAGATGCACATGACCCGGCACGAACTGGGTGAACGAGTTGACCACCGCGATGATGGGCTTGCCGAAATCCGCATCCTTCATGCCTGTGGCGCGCCATAGGCCGCGCGCTCCGGCCATGTTGCGGCCGTGGGTGGTGGTACGTGAACGATAAGCGGGCATCGTGCAAATCCTTGCCGGAAATAGGTCTCGTTTATGTGTGGCGGCCGGTCTTACCGGAGCAGGCCGGAACGCGCAAAGCGCAAATTGCCCCACAGGCAGCCCTTTTCAAGGGCATGCTCTATCATAATAGCAAGATAAAGCAAAAGGAGGGGCTGTTCGGCGAAATTAAATTTCGAGTGATGACGCGTCGGCCAAAGCCCGATCGATCAGCATATTGGCAATTTTCATGCGCTCGCTGGCGCAGTCGCGCAGAGGTTCCGCCACCCGGTCGGGATGATTGCGCGCAGCAAACCGGCGTCGAACCCGCGCCAGTTCGATAGGCGACATGTCCGGCGACAGCTGCAATTCGCGGGCGATCTCATCCGGGTCAGTGCTCAAAAGTGGCAATTCGCGTTCATTTTCGGGCTCGAAAACAATGAAATCGGAGCGCCGATCGGCCGCATGTGCGCTTGCGAGATGCGCTAGGCCGTCCAGGAAATCGAACGAAAGCGGTCGCAAATTTTCGGGAGCGGCGGCTGGCTGGCGCGTAATTTCGTCAAGAACCGACGCGAAATCCACATGACGATCCTGTGCGGTCTGCCTGCGCGCGTACATCTGCCCCGTTCATCCTCTCCTGATGGAAGATCGAACCTATAGCCGAATTTCTTTCATTTTGGTTCCCTTGGTTCCTGCCATTGCTCCTCAAAAATCAGATCGTCCAGCGGCAGGCGGCTGCGCCAGCCCTTCACCTCGAGCTCCGGCTTCAGGTAGTGCTGGTCGATATAGCCCAGGCAGAGATAGGCAACAATTGCGACATGCGAGGGGATGGAAAGCGCCTGCTGCAGGGCATCGTCATGGACGATGCTGACCCAGCCGACGCCAATACCCTCGGCGCGGGCGGCGAGCAATAGATTCTGCACGGCGCAGACGGTGCTGTAGAGGTCCATCTGCGGATTATGGGTGCGCCCGAGCACCACCTTGCCGCCGCGCGTGCGGTCGCATGTGATGCAGAGATTGACCGGCGCCTTGCGGATGCCCTCGAGCTTGAGCGAGCGGTAAAGCGCCTGCCGGTCGGGCGCAAACATCGCCGCTGCTTCCTCATTCGCCTTGGTGAAAAGCGAATGGATATGCGCGCGGCGGCTTTCATCGCGGATGACGATGAAATTCCACGGCTGCATGAAACCGACGGAAGGCGCGTGATGCGCCGCGTCGAGCAGCCGTTTCAGCACATCGTCTGGAACCGGGCGTGGCAGGAATTCATCGCGCACATCGCGGCGCGTGTAGATCGCCTTGTAAAGCGCGGCGCGCTCTTCGGCGGAGAAGGCCTCGGCTTCGCCGAATGCTTCTGAATTCGATTGATTAAGCATTGTTCAATCCCCAACAATGGCTTCGCCGACCCAATGGGCCGAGCGTTCGGCGCTCCCGCCGCTGTCCACGCGGCACGAGCCATCCTGTCTGGCCGGTCTTCTGACTGAGGATCATCTGGTTCGCGCGCCTTCCCGGGAGGACCCAGTGGCTTCATGCGCGGCCATCACCATTCACAGCGTTGGGCACGTTCCGGTCTCGCACCGGATTTCCGATTCTCCCGCCTTTCGGCGGACACCAGACGATGAGAAGAAGCGCATATTCCTCCGCTACTTGCAAGAGCCGATGCTTGGGCCGAGATTATACGGTGTGATGCATCAGCGCGGTGGCGACGGTGTGGGTGAGCACCGAGGGCGGCGTCGGCTTATGGAAGACAGTCAGTTCCGGATAGCGCTTTGCGAGTTCATCCGGCAGGCCCCCGCCGGTATAGATCACCATGAAGACGTGCCTGTCGGAAAGAGCAGCCACCACAGGCTCGATATCGCCGTCGGGCAGGTTGACATCGAGAATCGCCGCATCGACCTCATTGTCCCTAAGAAGGCTCAAAGCCTGGCGGATGGTGGAGACGGGCCCGACAACTGTTCCGTTCGCATCCTCGATCGTGGCCGCCATATCGAGCGCGACGAAAACCTCGTCCTCGACGACGAGCACCCGTTTGCTCTCCAGATTGTCCATTATACTTACCTAGCCGGCGAAACGACATTCGCCATTTAGTTCGTCCCAACCGATGCGACGCTAATTTTCAGGCGCGCTCGCACAAACAATGCGTACCACGAGCCGAGGTTCCGCAATTGCTCTAATATGAGGTAGTTGTGGTAAATCAATCGTTAAAAAGGATTAATCAAGCAATGAAAGAGGATTGTCAGAAAGCAGTAAAGGTAAGTGTTGTCAACGAGCGAACAATTCCTGATATATTGAGAATGTTTTCATTGATGAACTTTCCGATGTCCTTGTCTTCTTCTATATAGATCTTCATCAGGAGATCGAATTCCCCGCTCGTGGAATAAAGTTCCGAGACGATCTCGCGCTCGAACAGCGCGTCAGCAACCTCATAGGTCTTGCCTGGAGCGCACTGCAACTGCAGAAAAACCGGCTTCATCTCATTCTCCATTTCCGGAACCTGTCGAACAGGCGAACCAAAACACCGTTGCGGCCTTGAAATCAAGGCTCGGGCTTGGCGCGTTTACCACAGCGCGTGATATGTGTCGCAATTAGCAATCAAATTGTCGTCCCGGCGTCAAAGGAGTTGTACCGCCTTCGCGACTGCGATATGATTGGAGCGTTCGCTAGACCATCTGGGAGAGACCGGTAAAATCCGGCGCCGACGGAGCAACCGCCCCGGAAACTCTCAGGCAAAAGGACCAGAATGGTTTTGAACATCTGGAGAGTGGCGTTCTGCATCCTATCCGATGTGGCGCCCACCGAAGGAGAAAAGCCCATCCGTTGACGCCTTCCTGGAGGAGGCTGATCGGAATATAGCGGTTGGAACATAGGTGACGAACACCTGGCCTTCCGCTCCGGGCTAAGCTCTCAGGTTCCGTGACAGATGGGGTTTCGTGTTGCCCGGATGGGCAGCAATGCAGAAACCCGCTGTCGCAAGGAACTGAAGAATGACCCGCATTGCCGTTATCGGAGCTGGTATTACCGGCATTACAACCGCTTATTCGCTCTCCCGCCAGGGCTATGACGTGACCGTCTTCGACCGCAACCGCTATGCGGCGATGGAAACCTCGTTCGCCAATGGCGGACAGCTATCCGTTTCCAATGCCGAGGTCTGGAATAGCTGGTCGACCGTGCTCAAGGGCATCAAGTGGATGTTCCGCAAGGATGCGCCGCTGCTGATGAACCCCATGCCGTCCTGGCATAAATATTCGTGGATGGCCGAGTTCGTGATGAACATCCCCGGCTATGAAAAGAACACCATCGCAACCACAAGGCTGGCAATCGAAGCACGCAAACACCTTTTTGCCATCGCCGAAGAGGAAAAGATCGATTTCGATCTGGAGCGCCGCGGCATCCTCCACATCTATCGCACCAGACAGGGCTACGACCATGCGGCGCGCGTCAACAAATTGCTGGCGGCGGGTGGATTGGAGCGCAATCCCGTTGCTGCCTCCGATATCCGCAAAATCGAACCGGCGCTGACCGGACAGCTCTACGGCGGCTTCTTCACCCCCTCGGATTCCACCGGCGACATTCATAAATTCACCCGCGGCCTGGCGGATGCCTGCCAGCGCCGGGGCGTCACCATCATCACCGACGCCGATGTGCGGCATCTGACGCATGCCGAGGACGGCGTTGCCGTCGAGTGGGCTGAGGTCACACCCGAGGGTGAGGGCGCGAAAACCGAAAAGACGCGTTTTGACGGCATTGTCGTGTGCGCCGGTGTGGGAAGCCGCAAATTCGCCGCGCAACTCGGCGACCGGGTCAACATATATCCGGTGAAGGGCTATTCGATCACCATCAACCTGAACGACCGCCAGAGCCAGGAGGCTGCCCCCTGGGTGAGCCTGCTCGACGACGACGCCAAGATCGTCACGAGCCGCCTCGGCGCGGGCCGCATGCGCGTTGCCGGCACGGCGGAATTCAATGGCGAAAATCGCGATATCCGCTACGACCGCATCAAGCCGCTCGTCGACTGGAGCACCAACCTGTTTCCCGGCATGAACACATCGAGCATCGTTCCCTGGGCCGGCCTGCGCCCGATGATGCCTGATATGCTGCCCCGCGTCGGACCGGGCAAGCGCTCCCGCGTCTTCTACAATACCGGCCACGGCCATCTCGGCTGGACCCTTTCAGCGGCGACGGCGGAAATCGTCGCGGGCCATGTCGCCTCCGCCCTGCCTGTGGAAGGCCGGGCCCGACCGGTTTTCCAGATCGCAGCGGAATAATCGGTGCGCCCTAAGCGGCTTTCCTCAGTAAAAACACTAAAGGCCGGGAATTATTTCCCGGCCTTTTTGCATATGCGTGTCCGAATTGGACAAGGGCGCGTGCAACTATTGAACTTACGGGGTACGGATTCATATATTATGCTTTGCGGTGGCATGTTTTAATTTCCCATGGATATGTCGTCGATTGTCAGGAATGAATATCGTCACGCAATATTGATTGAGAAATGTCTTATTCAGTAAATATCCACATAGGGGGAAGGCACAGTGCCGCACAATTAATGCAAAGTGCAATTATAAGCGATATCTGTGATCCTGTGCCTCATTTCCTACGGCAGTCCACGATGTGTAGTTCCCATTTTACCGGGTATGGAATATCCAGGCCACAGGCTATCTGTGCAGGTTCCCGTGCCGCGGCTCATGGTATTTTCGCGTGTACGAAACGATGACATTCGTCCCATCCGCATTGCTGGCGCTCTTTGCCCTCGTGTTCGGCGGCATCTGGAGCACCTGCAGGATGTCCATGTTCGACCGGAAAGGCGATTTCCTGCTGTTCTACGCGGCGTCGTTCCTGGTTTTCGGCATGGCACTGCTTTCGCAGATCGCGCATCTGCCACCCGATGCGGGATTGAATGCCGTCATTTCAGGCTCGCTATACATCGCTGGTTGCCTGCTTCTGGTGAAGGGCATTCTGGCGAGATCAGGCGAAAGCCTCTCCGTATCGTTTTACGCCAGCGCATTTTTAGCCATCCTCATTCCGCTGTCCTATTTCCAGTATGTCGACAACAATCTGGTCGTTCGGATTTATCTCCTGAATTTCGGGATGGGCGCCATATTCCTGGCCCTCGCTGTGCGAGCCCGTTTCCTCAGGCACGGGACCGTCCCGGACCGCATCCTTTTCTGGCTAGTGATCGCCTTGGCGCTGCATTTCTTCCTGCGCACGCTTTTGACTGTCGGTTCGGTCGAAAATTTGCCCCACGTTGACCCGCTCGACAGTTTCGCCGCGAGCAGCTTCTGGGTTTGGAGCAAGGTCTCCGTTGCCGTCCTCGGCGCTGTCGTCGGCCTTGGGCTGCTTACCGTTTCCGGCGCCGATATCATCATCGCATTACGCGGCGAACGCGATACGGATCCCCTTACCGGCACTTTGAACCGCAGGGGACTGGATACCTATATTTCGCGGCTCCTGGCGAAGGGCAGCCAGACGGCGGTGAGCGTCATCGTCTGCGATCTGGATTATTTCAAGAGCATCAACGACACCTATGGCCATGCCGTGGGGGATGCGGTGCTGGTGGATTGTGCCCGGATACTCATGAAATCAGTCCGTTCCACCGATCTCGTTGCACGTATCGGAGGCGAGGAATTCGTTGTCGTGCTGCCGGGCATGACGGTGGAGAACGCCTATGTCTTCGCCGAGCGCATCCGGAAGGCGATCCAGAACCGGCATTTCGACCAGATGGATCCGAACCAGATCGTTACCTGCAGTCTGGGCGTCACCAAATTTCGCAAGAACGAGGATCTATGGACCGCGGCCAAGCGCGCCGACGAGATACTCTATGCGGCCAAGAAAGCCGGGCGGAACCGCACCTATGCCGAAGGCATCGCCGCCTGATCGCAGGAGACTTTGGCCACCGGGAATTTTCCCCTGATATCTCCTCGCCGATTCTTATTCTGGTCCCATTCGTCGCTGATATAAGCACGGCAATCTTCCGACAAACAGATGTGAAAAATTGAGATGAAGGCTTTGCTCGCCGCACCGTTCGTTCTCGTGTGGATGGTCCTGCCCGGATTGGCAATGGGAAGCTCGGTCACCGCGCAGCTTATGAAACTCGATCCGGCAACACGTCTCGAACAGCGTTGCGATGTGGAGGCAATGGAGCGTATTCGGGCCAATCCCTCCCGGTTTTCGCCCGATAAGGTGCTCGCCTATGCCTTTGCCGAGCCCGTCGTCGGCCCCGATTCCATCCGCGCATCAGGGGCGGCATTTCGCAGTGCCGGCAAATGGTTTCACCTTTCCTTCAACTGCAAGACCTCTCCCGACCATATAAAGGTGCTGTCATTCCAGTTCGCGATCGGCAGCGTCATTCCGGAAAGGGAATGGCCGCAACATTATCTGGTGCCGTGAGTTGAGCAACGACATCGGGCACTCATATTCCAACATGTTGCAACTGCCTTTCCGGACGTCATCATGAAAATCGCGCTTTTTCTCATTCCGATCGCCGTGCCGGTTGTCGCCGCGCTTGCCGGATGCGCGGGGATCAACTACGTCTCGCAAAAATATGCTGGCCAGCCTTCTGTGGAATATCGGGCGAAGGACGGGACCACTTATCGTATCGTAGACAATCGCCGGGAAGAGCGCCTGATGATCGGGCCCAGTATCAGTTCATCGGCGACCGATGGCTTCATCAAGGGACTGTCGCTCGGCTCCGGGATCGGTGCAACGCCGCCGGTCGTCTCCCGCGACGCGGCCGAGGAATATCTGGCGAGCACGGGGCGAAAATGCGAGAGCCGCGACATCACGCTCGTGGTGGATCCGTATTACGAGGTCCGCTATTCATGCAGCAGCACCTTATACAGGCGCGGCCGGACGGAGCCGCTGGCTCAGCCCACCACAACAGGCGCCTTGCCGGGGACCCTGTTATAGAGATCGATGATGTCCTGGTTGATCAGGCGCACGCAGCCTGACGACATCGACTGGCCGATAGACCACCATTCCGGCGAACCATGGATGCGATAGCCGGTATCCACGCCGTCCCTGAAGATATAGAGCGCGCGCGCGCCGAGCGGATTATCCACCCCGCCTTCCATGCCCGTGCGGTACTTGACCAGTTCGGGCTTGCGCTGGATCATTTCCGGCGGCGGCGTCCAGCGCGGCCACATCTTCTTGTACTGGATGTTGGCGCGGCCGGTCCACAGGAAGCCGTCCTTGCCGATGCCGACGCCATAGCGGATCGCATCGCCGCCGGGCTGCACCAGATAGAGGTAGCGGTCCTTGAGGCTGACGACGAGGGTGCCGGGCGCCTCGCCCGTGGGATCGGGAACGATCTGGCGACGAAACTGCTTGGGCACCTTTTGATAGGGGACCGCCGGAAGTGAGAAGGGTCCCTCCTGCACCGCAGCATACATCACGTCGGGTGTCGTCACCGCCTTGTCGACGCTGATCTGCGGGCGAATCGCCCCCGTCGATATGGGGTCGATATTCATCTGGAAGGCAGACATATCCATGGTCTGCGAGCACCCTGTCGCACCAGAAAGCGCTACAGCGCCGGCCCCGAGAAGAAGCGTGCGGCGGTTCAAATGATCTGATTGATTCGACATGGATGTCCCAACGGCCCCAGGAGAAAGCGATGGGGGCGACATTGCGGCATTTATGGTTGATGAAGCGTTAAGCTGCGAACGGCCCGCTATGACATAGAAATCGAATAAAACACCGCGCAATAATGCAGGGCTGCGCCGGTAACGACAAAGCCATGCCAGATCGCGTTCTGGAATCGCAGGCGCTCCCAGACATGGAAAATCACGCCGAGCGAATAGACGATCCCGCCGGCTGCGATGAGCCGAACGACAGTCGGGGAGAGCGATGTGGTCATCGCGTCATAGACCAGGACGCCGCTCCATCCGAGCGCGAGATAGAGAAGGATCGAGAGGCGGTCGAAACGCCCGGGCAGGAACAGCTTCAACAAGATGCCGATGATGGCGATCGTCCAGATCGCCGCCAGCAACGGCCATGATTGCGGGCCCATCTTGATCGTGAAGGGCGTGTAGGTCCCGGCGATCAGCAGATAGATCATCGCATGGTCGAAGCGGCGCAGGAACCATTTCGTCGGCGTCACCGGCCAGATATTATAGATCGCCGAGACGCTGATTGCCGCGACGAGACTTGAGGCATAGACGATCGCCGCAACCGACAGGACAGGCGGATCCGCATTGATGGAAAAAGCAATCAGGATGACGGCGCCGATGACGGCGAAGATCACACCGACGACATGGACGACGCCGTCGGCCCACAATTCGGCGATATCGTAATTCCAGCGAAACTGCCGCGGCAATCTGTCGGCCATCCTAAACTCTCGTCTTTCTCATCATCCATCGCGGATCACGCCCCGGCAATGATAAATCCTATTCCATGAGGAAAGGATAAACGGGAAATTTGTCAATTGGATGTACGGCCCAGCGGTGGCGAAATTGCTGAGTCAGGTGTTTGCGGATTCCGGGCGGATGCGCGCCGTTCCCGCATTCTTCAGATTGAGCATGTTTCCGGCGAGGATGAGTGCGGCGCCGAGCACGGTGATCGTATCGACGCGTTCGGAATAGATAAGCCATCCGGCCAATGCGGTAAGTGGCACGCGCAGGAAATCCATCGGCACTACCACGGTCGCATCGGCGTAAAGCATCGCCCGCGCCATGCAATAATGCGAGAACGTGCCGGCGAAAGCGATGACGAATATCCAGGGCCAGACCTGCGCCGAAGGCCATTGCCAGACCGGAATCGCAGGTATGAGCCCTATCAGCGATTGCACGACCAGCATCCAGAAGATGATCTTGACGACGCTTTCCGTCCGGGTGAGTGATTTGACCATTACCACGGAGATGGCGAAGCCGACTGAGGAGGCAAGCGCATAGAGTTGGCCCGGGTTGATCTCGCCCGCACCTGGCCGCACGATGATGGCGACGCCGATGAGGCCGAGAACAATCGAGGCGTTCTTCCAGATGTTCATTCGCTCGCCGAGAAAGAGAACGGCGAGGATCGCCGTCCAGATCGGCATGGTGAATTCGATGGCGATGAGCTGCGCGAGCGGGATCAGCGTCAGCGCACAGAGCCACAGATATTGCCCGGTATAGTGCACGACGTTTCGGCCGATATGGGCGATGGGCCGCGCGGTCTTCATCGCGGCCAGCCCGCCGCTGGCATGGACCAGCGGGTAGAGCATGACAAAGCCGATGACGGAGCGCATCAGCATCACCTGGAAAACGTCGAGCTCCCGCGTCGTCTCGCGCCCGGCAACCGCCGTGACCAGCATCAGGGAAAGCCAGCCGGCCATCCACAGGGCAGCTTTGAAGATCGAGGGTTGCGGTTTCATGTCCCTCCAATTGCCAAAGCGACAATTGCCCGACAAGTGAAATTCATTGATTGGTCGCAGCCGGAACGCTGATGTTTTCCCGCGGAGCCTGCATCGGCAACGGAATCGCGGCGGACATCGGTGGCTCTGCCGTAAATGCCTGCGGCTTCAGCCCGGTTTCCTCGAGCAGCCCTTTGCGCTTGGCGTCGTAATAATAGCCGCGCGAATAAAGCCGTACGGCCTGCGCCTCATTGCCGCCTGCAACGAGATAAGCGCCCGCCAGATATTTTACGCCGTATTTGAGATTGGTTTCCGCATCGAGCAGACCGCGCGCCGGGCCCGAATATCCCATGACCCGCGCGGTATCATGCCTTATCTGCATCAGGCCCCAAAGTGCGCCGTTGCGCGCCGAGGGGTTGAACCTGCTTTCACGCGCCACGACGCGCCGGACCAGCGCTTCCGGCACCTTGTAGGACGCCGCGTACCCGGCGATCAACGCATCGACGCCGCTCTTGGTTTCGGGCGCGGAAGCCTCTGCTTTCTGGGTCGCGCCGGACTGTGTCAGCTTGTTTTCCGTTGTGGTGCACGCCGACAGGCCAAGCGAGCAGAGTGCGATCGCTGTCAAAAGATTGCGGAGGGAAGACAATGGCGTCTCCTCACACATAAAACAGAACGAAAGACGGATGTAACCGCATCAGGAATCGAAATCGGCTTCGATCTGCTTTTCGAGCGCCACCAGATCGTCCGGCAAGGGCATGCCGTTGGCTTTCAGCTCGTTCAGCTTCCCGCGCAAGGCTTCGCGGATTTCATGCGCATCCTTGGGCTGGTTGACCATTTCCTGGAAAAGAAGCGCGATCTCCGCCTTGATATCTTCGAATGCCATGGAGCTTTCCTCTCATTCTTGGGTTGGTCCTAGCATGTTTGATGGTCCGCGCGAAAGTCGGGATTTTTATGATGCTGCGCGTTCACGGGTGCGGATCGGGAAAACCATGGCGTTCGGAAAGCACGGCAAGAATCGCGTCCTTGTCCGAAACGAAGGCGCGCCCGGCATGGATGCCGGTCTGGTGCACCGATGTCTGTCCATCGGCCAATACCAGCAGGGGAAGCGACTGGTTATCCTCGCCGACCAGGGAAACAACCTCCAGTCTTGGCCGCGGCCATGGAATACGCTCCACATCGAGCCGTTGCGCCAATTGCGGAAAAGATGCCAGCACGCCCTCCATGAGAGCGCAGTGCCAGCAATAGAAGCGCTTGCCGGGATAGGCCGGGTCTTCGAAGCCTGGTTGAAGCAGAAACAGCCGGTCTCGGTTCATATGAGCTCGCAAGGATGTTGAGTTGGAGATCGAGACGCCTGAATATCAGAATATGCTAAAGCAGGCGGGGCAGGAGGATACTGATCTGTTCCACATTGGTTGCGGTGAATGTCAGCGGGTCGATGGCAAGGCCTCCTGTCGGGTCGAGGAGCGCGATGGTCATCCATGCGAGGAGCAGAAGCAGGGCGAACGCCAGCGCCAGCAGGATCGCAAGCCGCTTGCCGAGCGCCGAGGCAGGCAGGAGCTCCGGCGGCCTGTTGTTCAGATCGCCCGCCATATCAATCGTCATTGGTGGCGTTGAGGTCTTCGGGCGGCATGCCTTCTTCCGGCTTGGTTGGGAGATAGCCTTGCTTCAGCAGCCAGTCCCGCAGGATCATGGCGATGGCCTCAGACTTGTTGACGGCACCGTGTTTGCTGGCAATGAAGCGTTCGAGCGCGTCCTGCAGATCTTGGGGAAGATAAGTACTCATCCGCAGCTTTTCCTCCAGAATCGCCCTTCAATGCAATGGAATCATGGCAACAATTATCTGTTACCGCGATTGTTCCATAAAATACCCCATTCCGGCAATCGGGCCAATGTTGATGAGACAGGGCGCGACGCCGTTCTCAGGCGGCCGCTCCAAGCCCACCGGCCGCCTCGATGAAGGCCACGACCTTATCGAGCCCGTCGCGGCGCAGCATGTCGGTGAAGACATAGGGCTTCGCGCCGCGCTGGTGTTTCGTGTCGCTGTCCATCACGTCGAGGTCCGCGCCGACATAAGGCGCGAGGTCCTTCTTGTTGATGATGAGCAGATCGGAACGCGTGATTCCAGGCCCCCCCTTGCGCGGGATCTTCTCGCCCTGGCACACTGAAATCACATAGATCGTCAGGTCGGCCAGATCGGGCGAAAAGGTCGCGGCCAGATTGTCGCCGCCCGATTCGATGAAAACGATATCGAGATCGGGATGGCGCTTGTTCATCTGGGCTATGGCCTGGAGGTTGATCGTCGCATCCTCGCGAATAGCCGTGTGAGGGCAACCGCCGGTCTCGACGCCGACGATCCTGTCCTCGGGCAGGGCCTGCAGCCGGCTGAGGATCAGCGCGTCCTCCTTGGTGTAGATGTCGTTCGTAACCACAGCGATCGAATAGCGCTCGCGCAGCGCCTTGCACAGCATTTCGGTGACCGTCGTTTTGCCTGAGCCGACAGGGCCGCCGATACCGACGCGGAGCGGACCGTTGGATGATTTCATGATCGGAAAACCCTTGAATATTGCGTCTCGTGTTGCATGGCCATGATATCGGACAGGATCGCGGCGGAACCGAGATCGTCGAGCGTCGACCCGGCCGCATGCGCGGCCAGTTCAAGAATCGTGGGTTCGAGCGTGGCGAGCGTCGCCACGCCGTCGCTCTGGCCGAGTGGCACGAGCCTGACGGCGCCCTGGATGAGATTGGAGGCGAAGGCGTGCAGATAGGCGGCGAGTGCCGCCTCGAGCCCGACGCCATGGGCGCCTGCAACCGCCCCGACCGCAACGGGATAGGCGACATCGCCCGTGAGTTGCTGCAGGATCGGGTTCGGCCATGCGGCGGCAGCTTTCAGGAAGGCGCTGCCCTGCAGCATGGTTTCCATGTGTCGCTCACACGATCCGGCCAGCGCTTCGGCAAGCCCCGCGACCTCGTCCGGCGCGCCATCATCGGCCAGCGCCTGCCTGAAGCTTTCGGCAAAAAGCACCGCGTCGTTCCAGCCCGAACCATGGCGGAGAAGATCGGTCAGCCATTCGGCCAGTGTCTCCCGGTTGCAGATCAGCCCGTCATGGATCGCCCGTTCGAGCCCGTGGCTGTAGGAAAAGGCGCCAACGGGAAAGGCGGGCGAGAGCCATGTCAGGAGACGAATCAGCGCCTGGCCGGACGTTGCCTCAGTCATGGTGGTGATGGGCGTGATCGTGGTGGTGTCCATGGCCATGCCCGACATGCTCGTGACCATGGTCATGCGAATGGCCGTGATAAGCCCCGCGCACCGGGTGGAAAGGCTCGGCGATCTCGTTCACCGCCGCGCCAAGTCCCTCCAGCATCGCCTTGATGACGTGGTCGCGCAGGATGACGATACGGCCTTCCTCGATCTGCGCGGCGAGATGCCGGTTACCGAGATGCCAGGCGAGTTCGGTGAGATGCAGCCGGTCGCGCGGGACGATCTCGTAAAGCGCTTCTTCCGCCGCGATGATCTCGACCAGCCGTCCGTCCTCCAGCACCAGCACGTCGCCATGGCGAAACGCGACCGGCTCGGGGAAATCGACGAGCACCTTGTCGCCCTGCGCAAGCGTCAGCACCTTGCGGCGCAGGTGCCGTTCGTCATGCGCAAGTGTGACCGTATCGAAGGGCGTGCCCTGGTAGTGGCCGGCATGGTCGTGGGAAAGGGCGCGGATCATGTTGGTTCACCTTGGGCTGGAGCGATGACCCCGACCGCGCGGACGCGATCGGGGAACTATACCATTCAGGCGGCGACCGCCTCGCCTGCCTTCAGATTGGCAAGGATGTTCTGCGGCGAGGAAACGCCGTAGGGATCGGTTTCGCAATTGTCGGAGAAGCCTTCCTCCTCGAACCATTGTTCCACGATGCCATTGTTGATGACGGCCGCATAGCGCCACGAGCGCATGCCGAAGCCGAGATTGTCCTTGGCCACGAGCATACCGATCTTGCGGGTGAACTCGCCCGATCCATCCGGGATGAGCTTGACGTTCTTCAGGCCCTGCGCCTTGCCCCATGCATTCATGACGAAGGCGTCGTTGACGGAGATGCAGTAGATCTCGTCGATGCCTTCCGCCTTGAACTCCTCGTAGAGCTTCTCGAAATCGGGAAGCTGGAAGGTCGAGCAAGTGGGAGTGAAGGCGCCCGGGAGGGAGAACAGGACGACCCGCTTGCCGCCGAAATAATCGGCCGTCGTCTTGTCTTCCCAACGATAGGGATTCGGGCCCTCGATGCTCTCGTCGCGCACGCGGGTGCGGAAGGTGACATCGGGCACTTTTCTCACGGTCATGGTAGTTCCTTCGTAATCGATAATCGGCCATGCCCGGGGAGGGCGGGCAAGCCTCACTGCTGATACTTGGTTCGGCGTTCGGAGGACGGCGCCGAGGCGCGGCGAATAAACCATGCTGCAACTGCGAAGGAAAGGCTTGGATTGCAAAATCCTCACAGCTTCTAGCCGTGGCGGCTAGAACAGGAAATACCGCTGCGCCATCGGCAGGACAGTCGCCGGCTCACAGGTGAGCAGTTCCCCATCGGCCCGCACCTCGTAGGTCTCGGGGTCGACCTCGATATGCGGCGTAGCTGAATTATGCACCATCGATGCCTTGGAGATGCCGCTGCGCGTATTCTCGACGGCGACCATTTCCTTGTCGACGCCGAGCTTTGCCTTGAGCCCAGCATCGAGCGAGGCGCGGCTGACGAAGGTCACCGAGGATTGGCTCACATTCTTGCCATAGGCGCCGAACATGTAGCGGTAATGCACCGGCTGCGGCGTCGGGATCGAGGCATTGGGATCGCCCATGGGTGCCGCGACGATGGAGCCGCCGAGCAGCACCATGTCGGGCTTGACGCCGAAGAAGGCCGGGTTCCACAACACCAGATCGGCGCGCTTGCCCACTTCGATCGAACCGATATGGGCGGAAATCCCCTGCGCGATGGCGGGATTGATCGTATATTTGGCGATATAGCGCTTCACGCGGAAATTGTCGTTGCCGCTGCCCCTGTCCTCCGGCAACGCGCCGCGCTGCCGCTTCATCTTGTCGGCCGTCTGCCAGGTGCGGATCAGCACTTCGCCGACGCGGCCCATCGCTTGGCTGTCCGAGGAGATGATCGAGAACGCGCCGATATCGTGCAAGATGTCTTCCGCCGCGATCGTTTCCTTGCGGATGCGGCTTTCGGCGAATGCGACATCTTCCGGGATCGACGGCGAGAGATGATGGCAGACCATCAGCATGTCGAGATGCTCGGCGATGGTGTTGCGCGTATAGGGCCGTGTCGGATTGGTCGAGGAGGGGATGACGTTCGGCAGGCCGCATACCTTGATGATATCGGGCGCATGGCCGCCGCCTGCGCCCTCGGTGTGGAAGGCATGGATGGTGCGGCCCTTGAAGGCGGCGACAGTATCCTCGACGAACCCGCTTTCGTTCAGCGTGTCGGTGTGGATCATCACCTGGATGTCATAGGCATCGGCGACCGAAAGGCAGTTGTCTATCGCGGCGGGTGTCGTGCCCCAATCCTCATGCAGCTTCAGCGCGCAGGCGCCGCCCAGCACCATTTCCTCCAGCGCCTTCGGCAGCGAGGCATTGCCCTTGCCGGAAAGGCCGATATTCATAGGGATAGTGTCGAAGGACTGGATCATGCGGCCCAGATGCCATGGGCCGGGGGTGCAGGTAGTCGCCAGCGTGCCGTGCGCCGGGCCCGTCCCGCCGCCGAGCATGGTGGTGACGCCGGACATCAGCGCCTCCTCGATCTGCTGCGGGCAGATGAAGTGGATATGCGCGTCGAAGCCGCCGGCGGTAAGGATCTTGCCTTCGCCGGCGATGGCCTCCGTGCCGGGGCCGACGATGATGGTGACGCCGGGCTGGGTATCGGGGTTGCCGGCCTTGCCGATCGCGGCGATCCGCCCGTCCTTCAGGCCGATATCGGCCTTGTAGATGCCTGATACATCGACAACCAGCGCATTGGTGATGACCGTATCGACAGCGCCGTCGGCCCGCGCCACCTGGCTCTGGCCCATGCCGTCGCGGATCACCTTGCCGCCGCCGAACTTCACCTCCTCGCCATAGACGGTGAAATCCTTCTCCACCTCGATGAAGAGTTCGGTATCGGCGAGCCGCACCTTGTCGCCCGTCGTCGGACCGAACATTTGGGCATAGGCTGATCGTGTAATCCTGGCGGGCATCAACGGCTCCTTGCGTATTGCGGCTCACATCTAGCGGAACCCGCCGGCCTTCTTCCTGCCATGGTATGGCCACGGAAAAACCCGAGGAGTGACCGTCTCAGAACGAATTCATCGTGTGGGGTATGGACGTTACCGAAAGACCGCCGGTCGCTGCGATTTCTCGAGGAAGCGACCGATCCAAATGTCAACGGAAAGGAAACAGCATGCGCAGGATGACGATCAAGATGACTGCCCTGGCGGCGTTCGCTGCACTGCCTCTCGCGACCGCCGCGCAGGCCCAGCAGACACCTCCGGCCGCGCAGGCTCCGGCTGCCACGCCCGCCCCAAGCGAGACCCAGCCCGCAAGCCCCGGCATCAAGCGCGTTGCCATCGTCGATATCAGCGAACTGCCGGCCCCCACACAGGAACAGGTCAATGCCGCGGTCGCCAAGACCGGCGACGAAGACCTCAAGGCCTTGCGCAGTTCCATCGACGCCACGCCACAGATCACCGCCGCGCTGAAGGAAAAGGGCGTGACCTCGGCCCAGGTCATTGCCGCCAATGTGGACAATGACGGAACGCTGACGCTGGTGACCAAGAAGGCGAGCTGACGCCTTCGGTGCAGGTGGCCATCTCCCGCGACCATCGGCCCCGGCGGGGAAATCGCCGCCGCGGCTCAAGATGAAGTCGCTATGGGATATGGTCGATGCAGTCACAGCTTGCCCATGACCTGCTGGCGGAAGCCGTAGACGCTGCGTCCGCCTGAAAGCGGCACCAGCGTCACATCGCGCTCCTGTCCCGGCTCAAAGCGGACGGCAGTGCCGGCCGCGATGTCGAGCCGCATGCCGCGCGCCTTTTCGCGGTCGAAGACGAGGCCTTCATTGGTTTCGAAGAAATGATAGTGCGATCCGACCTGCACGGGCCGGTCGCCCGTATTGGCGACCTTGAGCGTGACGGTCGGCGCACCGGCGTTGAGTTCGATCTCGCCGTTGGCGGTGATGATTTCGCCCGGGATCATGCCTTGTCTCCTGCCGCGCTCATCAGCCAGCTACCGCAAGCCAGAGGCCGGCGAGCGCCGTTGCGCCACCTGCCAGGCGCGCGACGACCCGGCCCATATCGTTGCCAAACAGGCGCGGCAGCCCGAGCCCGATGCCGATGCCGGCGATGTGCAGAAGCACCGTCGCAGCCGCGAAGCCGAGACCATAGGCGGCAGCGCCGGCCGCTCCCATCTCGCCGCCATGGGCATGGCCGTGGAACAGCGCGAAGAAGCCGACCATGGCCATCGCGGCTGATGTCGGAACCCTGAGTGCGATGGCCGCCAAAAGGCCGATGGCTACGACCGAGGCCAAAATGACCGGCTCGACGAAGGGCAGAGGCGCGCCGGCGAGCGCAAAGGCAAAACCAGCACTCATCGTTATGACAAATGCAGCAGGCACCAGCCAGAGTGCGCGTCCACTTACAGCGCCGTGCGTCCACTTGGACGCGCGAAGGACGCTGTAAATATTGAAACTGCGCATCGTGCTTTCCGAAAACCGATTTCGGCTTTCGGGCCCATGCGCCAGAAGGGCTGCCCACAAGCCAACCGCCACCATCGCCAGGATGTGATCGGCGCCGAAAAGCGGATGCGAAAATCCGGCGGCGAAGGAGCCGTGCTCCGCCGGATTGAGATGGGCGAAGGCGGGCGCCGTTCCCATGACGAGCGCCGACACGGCGATAATCCATTTTCTGAACATGAACATTCCTCTTTAAGGCATTTCGGTCCGGTACAGCATGCAATCAGGCCGGCTGACATCCTTCCGGTTTCACGATGCGTTGTGCTGAAGCAGGATATTTCACCAGCATCGCCACTGGCCGGATCGGACGTGCGACGAGATTGCCGCGACAGTTCGGGCAGATGCCTTGCAGGCGGCTGTCGGCGCATTCGGCGCAAAAGGTGCATTCAAAGGTGCACATCATTGCGTCGGAAGCATTCGGAGGCAGATCGCGGTCGCAGCATTCGCAGTTTGGCCTGAGGTCGAGCATGACGGTATTCCTAGCGGATCGGCTGGTGGACGGTGACGAGCTTGGTGCCATCGGGAAAGGTCGCCTCGACCTGCACGTCATGGATCATCTCGGCGATGCCTTCCATGACCTGGTCGCGCGTGATGACATGGGCGCCCGCTTCCATGAGCTCGGCGACGGGGCGTCCGTCGCGCGCGCCCTCGACCACGAAATCTGAGATCAGCGCGATAGCTTCGGGATGGTTGAGCTTGACGCCGCGTTCCAGCCTCTTGCGCGCCACCATCGCCGCCATCGAAATCAAAAGCTTGTCTTTTTCGCGCGGCGTCAGATTCATGTTTCACACCCTGTCTTCATATTGACCACACTTTGGGCAGCTCTGCATTTTTATTGAGCAAACCAATCAGCGGTATCAGCCTTTTCCTGAGAGAATAGGCGTCGTCGTCGACGAGCCGAGCAAGAAGCTTGCCAGACCAGGCCGACACGCCGCCATCTTTGCCGACAATCACGCGCGCGGCGTCGAGAGTGCGCTCGCAATCCTCCGCGACGAGCAGTACGGTGGCGAAGACGCGCTTGCCGCCAAGCAGCGCTGGGCGCGCCAGCATCGCGCCTGCGTCGGGTCCGATGGAAAAGTTTTCTGCGTGTTCCAGTGTCCCACCGCGCCTGATGCGCCAGCAATCGCGAAAGGTTGCGATGTCGATGTCCTCGCCCATCGCCTTGCGGCCGAAAACCACGGCTTCGGCGATCAGCGCCGTCGCCGTCGGGGCAAGGTTGACGGTCAGCGTCCGGTGGAGCGCCGAGCGTTCGAAGAGGATCGTTTCCTGCGGCAGCCAGGCCATCGCCCCTCCCTCTGCCACGTCGATGATCGTGTCCACCGTCGCGGTCGAGCCTTCATTCGCCTTGTAGATCTTCTCGCAGGCCTGCGTTGTCAGGCTTGCGCGGCAATCCTCGCCGAGCGAGAATTGCCAGCCCATCCGGTCTCCGCCGGTCAGCCCGCCCGAAGTGTTGATCATCACCGCCTCGAGATGACCGTCCTGATTCTGCGGAAAGCGCAGTTTTGCCGAACCCTCCTGGAAAAGCCTGTCGATCCGCGTCTTATCGCCGACCTTCTTGAGCGACAGCCGCCCCTCGCCGGAGGCCCGTTGCGGACGGGACTGGGGGGATGTTTCCGCCATGGGCATCATGTCGCTCGCTGGTCTCATTCTTCGGCAATAGCGGCAAATTGGGGCGGAAGCCAGCCGCTAATCCCTGACGACATAATCCGCTGGCCGCGAGGACGAGACGACCAGTTCCGCATTGGGAATATCGTTGGACAGTGCGCGGTTGCGCGCCTCCTCCGGCGTATGGTCGTGGTCGAGCCAGCGCTGGATCAGCCGCCGTTCCAGTTCGGCGAAGGGAACATCGAGGAAGATGGTGAGATCAAACAGCGGATGGAGGCGGCGCCACGGCTCCTGATCGAGCAGCAGATAATTGCCCTCGACGAGCAGGATGCGATGGCGCGCCGCGATCACCGAAGCGCCGGCGCGCGAAAGGTCGAGCGTGCGGTCGAAGGCCGGAATGACGACATCCTCATCCGCCATCCTGAGCCGCTTCAACAGCATCTCGAAACCGGCGCAGTCGAACGTCGGCGGCGAACCCTTGCGGTTTCTTAAATTCCGCTGGTCGAGGATCGCATTGTCGAGGTGAAAGCCATCCATTGGCACAATGGCGGATGGCCCGTCGCCGCCCTTGTTCAAGGCAGCGCGCAGATGCTCCGAAAGCGTCGATTTGCCGGCGCCGGGCGGCCCGGCAATCACGACCAGAAGGCGCGCATTATCCTTCAGCCGCGACAGGATAACCGACGGCAGATCGTCGCGGCTGATACTCTCCATAGTTCCCCTCGAACGAAATCAGGCCGCAGCCATTTCGGTCGGCGGCTTCATGGCGCCGGTCATCAGCGCCACCGCATCCGACATCGTGTAATCGGACGGCTTGATGACGGCAAGCCTGCGCCCGAGGCGATGGATATGAATGCGGTCGGCGACTTCGAAGACATGCGGCATGTTGTGCGAGATGAGCACGATGGGCATTCCCCGCGCCTTCACATCCTGGATGAGATCGAGGACGCGGCGCGATTCCTTGACGCCGAGTGCGGCCGTCGGCTCGTCCATGATGATGACCTTGGAGCCGAAGGCGGCGGCGCGCGCCACCGCCACCCCCTGCCTCTGCCCGCCTGAAAGCGTCTCCACTGCCTGGCCGATATTCTGAATGGTCATCAGCCCGAGCTCGGAAAGTTTTTCGCGCGCGGTTTTTTCCATGGCCGTGCGGTCGAGCATGCGGAACACGCTTCCCAGCACGCCAGGCTTGCGGAGCTCGCGCCCGAGAAACATGTTGTCGGCTATCGACAGCGCGGGTGAGAGCGCCAGGTTCTGGTAGACGGTCTCGATGCCCGCCGCCCGCGCGTCCATCGGCGAGCGGAAGTGGATAGGCTTGCCGTCGAGCCGCATCTCACCCTCGTCAGCAGAAACAGCGCCGGACAGCGCCTTGATGAGCGTCGATTTTCCCGCGCCATTGTCGCCGATCACGGCAAGGATTTCGCCGGGATAGAGATCGAAATCGGCGTGGTCGAGGGCCGTGACGCGGCCGTAGCGCTTGACCAGGCCGCGGGCGGTGAGGATTGGTTGCACGGTCGCGTTCATGCTGCAGCCTTTCTGATCCACTGGTCGATTGCGACGGCGGCGATGATGAGAACCCCGATCATCAGATAGGTCCATTGCGGATCGGTCCCCCACAATCTGAGGCCGAGCGCGAAGACGCCGACGATCAGCGCGCCGAACATGGTGCCGAGGATCGAGCCTCGGCCGCCGAACAGCGAGATGCCGCCGATGACCACCGCCGTGATCGATTCGATATTGGCGAACTGCCCGGCCGTCGGCGAGACGGAGCCGAGGCGGCCGATGAGCGCCCAGCCGGCGAGCGCGCAGATGATGCCGCTCAGCACATAGACAGAGACCAGGATGGGCTTTACCCGCACGCCGGAGAGCTCCGCTGCGTCGGGGTCGTCGCCGATGGCATAGACATGGCGTCCCCATGCGGTGTGGTTGAGGACATACCAAAGCAACATCACCAGCACCACGAATGTAATGACGCCATAGGTGAACACCGCGCCGCCGAACCGTACATTCTGCCCGAAGAATTGCAGGATTGGCGCCCCGGCGCTGATATCCTGCGCCCGGATGGTCTCGTTGGCTGAGTAAAGGAAATTCGTCGCCAGGATCACCTGCCACATGCCGAGCGTGACGATGAAGGGCGGCAGCCTGACATAGGCTATGAGAAAGCCGTTGATGAAGCCGCACAATCCGCCGACGGCAAAGCCGCAGAGCACGGCAAGTTCCGCCGGCAGGCCGTAGCGGAACGTGAACTGGCCCATCACCACCGACGACAGCACCATGATGGCGCCGACCGAGAGGTCGATGCCCGCCGTCAGGATCACCAGCGTCTGCGCCGTCGCGACAATGCCGGTGATCGCCACCTGCTGCAGGATGAGCGTCAGCGCGAAGGCGGAGAAAAATTTCGATCCCACGAGGACGCCGAAGACGACCAGCGAGACCAGAAGGACGATGAGCGGCACCGCGGCCGGGTTCCCATGCAGGAACTCCCGCCCCCGCTGCATGAACGTCTTGCCGGGCCCATCGAAGGAAGCAACTTCCCGGGCGCTGCCCGAAAGCACGCTTTCGAATTCCTGTGACGGCGTCGATGCCGGTTTCGGCTGGGTCATGGATAGCTCCTCATACGCAGGCTGTAGCGTAAAACGGGAGACGGCATCGATGCCGTCTCCCGCTCAATCCCTGGGATTGATCAGCCCCAGCACTTCTCCAGTGCGGTCTTCGTGTCGATCGAGGGGACGCCCTCGACCGGCTTGTCGGTGACCAGCGCCACGCCCGTATCGACGAAGGCCTTGCCTTCGGTCGGCTTTGGCTTTTCGCCCGTATCGGCGAACTTCTTGATCGCCTCGATGCCGAGTGCGGCCATCTGCAGCGGATACTGCTGCGAAGTCGCGCCGATGATGCCTTCCTGCACGTTCTTCACGCCCGGGCAGCCGCCATCGATGGAGACGATCAGCGTATCCTTCTCGCGTCCGAGCGCCTTCAGCGCTTCATACGCGCCAGCTGCCGCCGGCTCGTTGATGGTGTGGACGACATTGATTTCCGGATCTTTCTGCAGAAGGTTTTCCATGGCGCGGCGGCCGCCTTCCTCGTTTCCATCCGTCAGGTCGCGGCCGACAATGCGCGCATCGTCTTCGTCACCAAGCTTCGTCTCGTCCTTCGGATCGATACCGAAGCCCTTGTCGAAGCCCTGGTCGCGCAGCACATCGACGCTCGGCTGCGCCGCCGTCAGGTTGAGGAATGCGACCTTGGCGTCCTTGGCCTTGTCGCCGAGCGTGGCGGCGGCCCATTTGCCGACCAGTTCGCCGGCAAGGAAATTGTCCGTGGCGAATGTGGCGTCGGCGGCGTCAGCCGGTTCGAGCGGCGTGTCGAGAGCAATCACAAGGATGCCGGCGTCGCGTGCCTTCTGCAGGCTCGGCACGATGCCCTTGGTGTCGGAAGCGGTGATCAGGATACCCTTGGCGCCATCGGCAATGCAGGTCTCGATGGCAGCCATCTGGCTTTCGCTGTCGCCGTCGATCTTGCCCGCATAGGTCTTGAGGTTGACGCCCAGTTCCTTTGCCTTGGCCAGCGCGCCTTCCTTCATCTTGACGAAGAAGGGATTGGTGTCGGTCTTGGTGATGAGGCAGGCGCCGACATCGGCGGCATTGGCAGGCATGGCGGCCACGCCGAGCGCAAAGGCGGCGAAAGCCGACGATAGAATCATCTTCTTCATGAATTCCTCCCGGAATATGCCGGTAATGGGCCGGCTTTGAATGAGTTATGGGCCGATATGCTCGATTTGACGCATTACCCGCCCTGGTTCAGCGCATGATCCTGCCGCAGCGGTCTGGCCGTTTTCAGGCAATCATACACTAAATACGCCAGCCTCGTGATCGAACATTTGATCCAAATGCCAGCACATTCGTCATGAGGGAAACATGCGAAAGAGGGATCTGTCAATAAATAAATCCGCTTGATTTATTAATCCTCTATGCGAAGCTCGATGAAGGGTATGCTGCCTGGTGGCGTGCCCCAACGCCGTACGAATCAGTTTAACACTTTGAAATATTGGAGTGTTTCGTTTCGGAAGCGGAAAGCTTGAAAATACGACTGGCGGTTCAGGATAGATCATGACTGCAGATAGGGGAAAAGAAGAGAAGCCCGCCGTGGGAGCTCGCACCAGTGGGTTCAAGCCGGAATATGCAGTCGAGCACAGCCTCGCCATTAGCCGCGGATCGAACCAGACGGGCGTGCGCGCCTATAATGAGCGCCTCGTCCTCTCCCTCGTCCGCCGCCACGGCGCGCTGCCACGTGCCGATATAGCGCGGCTGACTGGACTTTCCGCGCAGACCGTCTCCGTCATCATGCGGGGATTGGAGGAGGATGGGCTCCTGACGCGCGGCGAACGCGTGCGCGGCCGGGTGGGGCAGCCTTCGACGCCGATGCGTCTTGCCGCAGAAGGCGTTTTCTCCTTTGGGCTGAAGATCGGCCGGCGTAGCGCCGAACTGATCCTGATGGATTTCCTCGGCAATATCCGGATGCGCCTCCACGAGACCTATCGCTGGCCTGTTCCCGATGCCATCAGGCAATTCACCCTCGATGGAATCAGCCGTTTCAACGCCTCTCTCGATGCGGCGCAGCGCCGCCGCATTGCCGGGCTCGGCATCGCCGTCCCCTTCGAATTGTGGAACTGGGTGGAGGAAGTCGGCGCGCCACAGGCCGATCTCGACGCCTGGCGCCAGGCCGATCTCGTCCGCGAATTCGCGGCACATTTCCCTTATCCGGTCTTCATGCAAAATGACGCCACCGCCGCATGCGGAGCCGAACTGACCTTCGGGCGCGGCCCCGATTTCACTGATTTCGTCTATTTCTTCATCGGCTCCTTCATCGGCGGCGGCGTGGTGCTCAACAACGCGCTTTATGCCGGTCGGACCGGCAATGCCGGCGCGGTCGGCTCGATGCCGGTTCCGGGGCCAGTCCCCAGGCCGGTTCGCGGGTCCGATCCGGGCGGGAAGGACAAGCCGCGACAGCTGATTGATGCCGCTTCGGTTTTTGTGCTGGAGCGCATGCTGCAGGAGCGCGGCGACGATACGTCGGGTCTCTGGCTGTCGCCGGAAAACTGGGATGATTTCGGCGCGCCCGTCGATGAATGGATAGCACTCACCGCCCGCAATCTCGCGCATGCCACCGTCGCCGCCGCCTCGGTCATCGATTTTTCCGCCGCCATCATCGATGGCTGGCTCCCCGTTTCCGTGCGCCACCGCATCGTCGAGGCAACGCGACTCGAGATCGCCGGGCTCGACCTCCAGGGCATTTCCGCGCCCGAAATCGTCGAGGGCAAGGTCGGCGTTCATGCAAAGGCCGTGGGCGCCGCCAGCCTGCCGCTCTTCAATCGCTATCTCTTCGACCAGAACGTCCTGTTCAAGGATGCGGTTTAGGTTGGTTCTTCCTTGACTGGAAGGCTGGATGCTCGAGTCATGTTGCACCGCCGGGACAATGGAGACGGTGAGGAATGGTAGAGACCCTCATCCTTTCCGTCGCCATGGCGGAAGCGGGCTCGCCTTCCGCACGAATTGTTATTCGCAAACAACAAACTTGATCTATTGTGTCGCACAACCGGCATGGAAACCGGTGATATCCGGCATAGCTTTTTCGCGCTGAGAAATTTCCAACCAGGGGTCCGCATGACTGTTCTGACCATTGCCACCAAGCCTTATGACGACCAGAAGCCCGGCACTTCGGGCCTGCGCAAGAAGGTGCCTGAATTCCAGCAGCCCAACTACGCGGAAAATTTTATCCAGTCGGTGTTCGATTCGCTCGAGGGCTTCAAGGGTAAGACGCTGGTGCTCGGCGGCGACGGGCGGTATTACAACCGCGAAGTCATCCAGAAGGTGCTGAAGATCGCCGCCGCCAATGGTTTCGGCAAGATCATGGTCGGCCAGGGCGGCATTCTCTCGACGCCCGCCGCCTCGCATCTCATCCGCAAATATAAGGCGTTCGGCGGCCTCATTCTTTCGGCAAGCCACAATCCCGGCGGACCGAAGGAGGATTTCGGCATCAAGTACAATATCGGCAATGGCGGCCCTGCGCCGGAAAAGATCACCGAAGCGATCTTCGCCCGCTCGAAGATCATCGATCGCTACCTGATCCTGGATGAGGGCGATATCGACATCGACGCCATCGGGAACAAGACACTCGGCGACATGATCGTCGAGGTGATCGATCCCGTTGCCGATTATGCCGAGATGATGGAGACGTTGTTCGATTTCGATGCGCTCCGCGCGCTGCTGCAATCCGGTTTCACCTTGCGTTTCGACGCCATGCATGCCGTCACCGGCCCCTATGCCAAGGAGATCTTCGAGCGCCGCCTGGGCGCGCCCGACGGAAGCGTCATCAATTTCGTGCCGCTAACCGATTTCGGCGGCCACCACCCCGATCCCAATCTGGTCTATGCCAAGGGTCTTTACGATCTGATGATGTCGGCGGATGCGCCGGATTTCGGCGCGGCATCCGATGGCGACGGCGACCGCAACCTGATCATCGGCAGGGGCATTTTCGTCACGCCGTCGGATTCGCTCGCCATTCTCGCCGCCAACGCGCATCTGGTTCCCGGCTATAGCAGCGGGTTGAAGGGAATCGCCCGCTCCATGCCGACCAGCGGCGCTGCCGACCGGGTGGCCGAGAAACTCGGTATCGGCATGTATGAGACGCCGACCGGTTGGAAATTCTTCGGTAACCTGCTCGACGCTGATATGGCGACGATCTGCGGTGAGGAAAGCTCGGGCACGGGATCGAACCATGTCCGCGAGAAGGACGGGCTATGGGCAGTGCTGCTCTGGCTGAATATTCTCGCAGTGCGCCGGGAGAGCGTCAGGGATATCGTGGTCGGGCATTGGAAGACCTATGGCCGCAACTATTATTCCCGCCACGATTACGAGGAAGTCGATGCCGCCGCGGCCAACAGGCTAATCACAGAATTGCGCGAGAAGCTCGCGAACATGCCGGGCACGTCATTTGGGGACCTGACCGTCACCAAGGCGGATGATTTCGCCTATCACGATCCGGTCGATCATTCCGTCAGCAAGCATCAAGGTATCCGCATCTTCTTCGAGGGCGGCTCGCGCCTCGTCTTCCGCCTGTCCGGCACCGGCACTTCGGGCGCCACGATCCGCGTCTATATCGAGCGCTTCGAGCCCGACCCCGCGCGCCACGGTCTCGACACGCAGGCAGCCCTGGCCGATTTGATCAGGGCATCACACGAAATCGCGCCGATCGAAGCCTATACCGGCCGCGACAAGCCTAGCGTGATTACGTGATCGGGGAGGGGGCTTGATACGCCCCCTCACTCGAAAACAATCGCCGGCGCGGGTCTCGTCTGTGACGCGCGCGCGGTTTCGACCCCTTGCCAGACCTCGGCGGCGATATCGCGATAGATCTTCGCGTGCACGCCATCGGGTTCGCTGATGGTTACGGGCGTTCCCGCATCCGACATCTCGCGGATTTGCATGTGCAGCGGTATTTCGCCGAGGAACGGCACGCCGAGGCGTTCCGCTTCCCTGCGCGCGCCGCCATGGCCGAAAATGTCATAGCGCGTGCCGGTATCGGGGGCGATGAAATAGCTCATGTTCTCGATGATGCCGAGCAGCGGCACATCGACCTTGCGGAACATGTGCAGCCCCTTGCGTGCGTCGATCAGCGCGAGGTCCTGCGGCGTCGAGACGATGACGGCGCCGGCGAGCGGCACCTGCTGCGCCATGGTCAGCTGGGCGTCGCCCGTGCCGGGCGGCATGTCGACGACGAGCACGTCGAGCTCGCCCCATTCCACCTCGCGCAGCATCTGCGTCAGCGCCGACATGACCATCGGCCCGCGCCAGATCATCGGCGTTTCCTCATCGACGAGGAAGCCGATCGACATCACCTTCAGGCCGTAATTCTCCATCGGCTTCATGATGCGGCCGGAGACTGTTTCCGGGCGGCCGGAAATGCCGAGGAGCCGGGGCATGGAAGGACCATAGATATCGGCGTCGAGAATGCCCACCTTAAGGCCATTCGCCTGCAGCCCGAGCGCCAGATTGACGGCTGTCGTCGATTTGCCGACGCCGCCCTTGCCCGAGGCCACAGCGATGATCGCGCCGACGCCGGGAATGCCCGGCTTGCGGGACGGCTGGCCCTGCGGACCGCCCGCGCCCGGTGTGTGCGTGTGCGTGTGCGCCTGCGGCACGCGCGGCGATGGAACCGCGCCCGCTGGCGCCGGTCGCTGCGGGATGGGCTGGGATGCAGGACGGGAAGCTGGACGCGGCGGCGGCGCATCGTCACTGGTCCTGCCACCCTTCTTTTCCGCTGTCAGCGTCACGAGCGCGCTCTCGACGCCCGGTATCTCCTTCACCACCCTTTCGGCAGCGGTGCGCAGCGGCTCCAGCTCCTGCGCCCGCTCGGCGGGCACGGTGATCGAGAAGAAGACTTTTCTGTCGGCGATGAAAATATCCGAGATGAGGCCGAGCGCGACGATGTCGCTTTCGAAATCCGGCCCGGTTACCGTCTTGAGCCGCTCAAGAACCTGTTCGCGCGTTACGCCTGTCATTTCATCCCATCCCGCTCGGCTCTCTCTGGAGCGCCTTCATATACAGTGAGAGCGAATTCTCCGCTCCAACCTGATCCGCCTGAAATAATGCAGTTCGATGCAAAGGCCAATGGCGCAGGCGTTCAACATTGCGGTGGGACGCCAGACATCGGGAACAATCCGCAGTCGGATCACTTAGAACGGGTCCTCCCCAACTACCGGCGCGGGCCTTGAAACCCGTGCCGGTCCTTTTTTCTCTCTCTGGTCCAACTGTACGGCCGACTGCTCGCTTTGTCGCATTCCAAGCGCGGCGGTCTTGCGCTACGAACAGTTCGCGGCGTCTAATAGCGCTGGAAAACGGGAAAATCATGCGCGAAACTCTGTTAAACGGGCGAAATATGGTGCGCTTCTTCTGCGCATTCGCGCTTGTTTTGCTTGCTTTTGCGCATAAACCGGTCATTTTAAGCCCCAATAGCGGCATCGATCTGTCCGCCTACACCTTGCCTGACGGCACCGTGCCGGTGCTTTGCCTGCCCTCCGGCGGCAATGGCGACACTCATGACCATCGCGACGAGCATCAGTACGGCAATGCGTGCGAGGCCTGCCGTATCTCGGCCGCCTTCGCCTGTCCGGTGCCGCCGAAAACCGCGGGTCCGGTCCTCAGCCCCGGCGAAATCATCGCATTCGCACCGGCGGTTCCCGTCATCTGGCGAGATACCTATCCGCCCTCTGCGCCGCCGCAAGCCCCGCCTTTCGTCTGACCTGAAAGCATCTCCGAACGGTCTTGTGATTCCCCACGGCCGCCAATCGCATTGAAATAGTTCAGGATCAAAGACGATGAAAAACACGACATGCGCCGCATTCGCGGCAACGCTTCTGGCATTTTCCGGCCTTTCCGCCCCCGCCCTGGCCCACGCCACGCTCGAAAAAGCCGAGGCCAAGGCGGGCAGCACCTACAAGGCCGTTCTGCGCGTTCCCCATGGCTGCGACGGCAAGGCGACCACGGCCGTTACCATCAAGCTGCCGGAAGGTTTCATTTCCGCCCAGCCCATGGCGAAGCCCGGCTGGAAAATCGAAACCGTGAAGGGCGACTACCAGAAGGCCTATACCGTTCACGGCAAGGAAGTCCGCTCCGGTATCGGCGAAGTCCGCTGGACGGACGGCAATCTGCCGAGCGATTTCTATGATGAATTCGTCGTCGTCGGTAAATTGGCGAATTTCGACAAGGACACCACCCTCTATTTCCCCGCCACCCAGCTTTGCGGCGCGGACGCTTCGGTAAGCTGGACGGAAATCCCCGCCGAGGGGCAGAACCCGCATGATCTGGAGGGTCCGGCGCCGCAGCTTACGGTGATCGCGGCTTCCGGAGATGAACATGCGGGCCATGGCGATCATGGTGGCATGGAGCACGCCGCCGTCAAGGCAGGGCCGGTGGAAATCACCGGCGCGTTCGTCCGCGCCATGGTGCCGGGAGCCAAGGTCGGCGGCGGCTATGTCAAGCTCGACAATGAAGGCGGGGAAGCCGACCGGCTCGTCGCCGCATCATCGCCCGCCGCCAAGCGCGTCGAAATCCATGAAATGACCATGGAAAACGATGTGATGAAGATGCGGGCGCTGCAGGACGGCGTCAAACTGCCGGCCGGAGAAACCGTCGAATTGAAGCCGGGAGGCATGCATCTGATGTTCATGGATGTGGCGAAACCCTTTAGGGAAGGCGACAGCGTGCCGGTGACGCTCGAATTCGAGAAGGCGGGCAAGGTGGATGTGATGTTCAATGTCGGGGGCGCCGCAGCCTCCTCGATGGAGCACCAGCACTGATGAACACGCGAGTTATCCGATACGGGCTCTGGGCGGCGATAGCCGTCCTCGGCCTGTTGCTCGCCGTGACCTATGGGCTCGGCAAGTTCCAGTCCGGCGCCCAGGTGACGGAACTGGGCGTTCCGTTCACCTTGGTGGACCAGGATGGCAACCCGATCACCGAAAAGGCCATTGAAGGTCATCCGAGCGTGCTGTTCTTCGGTTTCACCCATTGCCCGGATGTCTGCCCGACGACGCTCTACGAACTCGCCGGCTGGCTCGGTCAGCTAGGCGACGAAGGCAAGGATCTGCGCGCCTTCTTCGTCACCGTCGATCCCGAACGCGACACACCTGAGGTAATGAAAGCCTATACCGGCAATTTCACCGACCGTATCACCGGGATCACAGGTGATCCGGCGGAGATGGCGAAGCTGATCGGCGGCTGGAAGGTCTATGCCAAAAAGGTGCCGCTCGACGATGGCGGCTACACCATGGACCATACCGCCTCGGTCTTTCTCCTCGACCGCGACGGCCGGCTGAAGGGGACCATCGCGTATGGAGAAGATCCCGCGACCGCGCTGCAGAAGCTGAAGCGGTTGATCGCCGGTTGATCCCCCGCTTCCACTCGACGAGGGGGATCGAGCCGGGCCGATTCCCCCGTCAGCGCGGTGGTCTGGATAAACATGACAATTGTACTCTAGAATAATTCTAAAGTATTGATATATATATAGATTTTCAAAATTAGTGTTGACATCCTAGTAATCTGGCGGCTTTATGCAAGCCTGCCCCGCATGGGCATACCCTTTGATGTCTGGGCCTTGAACCCGTTCGATTGGAGGACCTGATGATTGGTCTTGATCTACACCGCCTCGGGGCGGTGGAAGGGCTGTCCTGGCAACTGGATCTGCTGCCGACCGGCCGTTTTTACCCGCAGCCGGCGCATCCGCGCTTGGGTGTATCCAAAGCCTGTGAAAGCGCGAAATGCGCATCCTGTCATGGCGAAATGCCGGGGAGGCGGGCATGAACATGCGCATTTCCGAGCTTAACGGTTCCAATAGCTGCTATTTCGACCGTATTCCGGAAAAGCTGGTGCTGGAAGGCTATCGTCGCTGGACCTCGGGCTTCGAGACCGGCTCCGTCATCCCGTGGGAAATGGCGTGGACGCTCTACACCGAGGCACTGGGGGTGGCGGCGGGCAAGCAGGCACTGGCCGAGCTGTCGCATTTCATCCGAGTGCTCAACCATTGCGCCGCCTGTCCGCTCCGGGCGTTTCCCTTTGATTCGCATCATGTCTGCCGGGAGGAATGCCTGACGCTGGGGCTGGTTTCGGCCATGCAGAACGGCGATGCACCGACAGCGCATACCTGCCTCGCCGCCATTTCATGTCCGGTGCGCTGCGACGAAGTGGCCGATGCGGCCCGCATTTTCGCCGACACTCTGGCCGATTTCGGTCAGACTTTGCTGCCAATACCGAAGCACGCCATCGACGACATTCTCTTCCGCCCGAAGCGGGCTACTTTCCACTAAGGAGACGGATCATGAATTCACGGACTGAAAAACGTCTAGGTATCGCCGCCGCCGCAGCACTCACGGTGGCTATTTTCATCATTCCCGCGGGTGCCGAGATGAGCCCCGAACGTGCCGAGATCGCCCTCGATCGGGCAGTGATCCACTATGCCTACGCTGAGACAGCATCACTGGTAAGGGATATCTCGCACAACGTGCGCAATAATTGATAACCGCTCCTGCGGAAGCAACGGCGGCTATAAACATCGCCGCGAGCGGCCTCTGCACACGCGGGCTCGGCAAGTGCGTTATCGATTCAGCATGTCTCTTGGGATGTAATTCCCCGTTTATCCCCTCGTTGCGCGGAAAATTTTTATAAATCCCACTAAAATAGGTGGTTTATAGCATCCTGCATTCTCCGGTGATCTGATAGGTTTTGTCAGGTAATCAGCACCGGAGGCAGCGCAATGGCCCGATATACTCTGTCCGTCCCCTTCGCGGCACTCCTTGCCGGAGCCGTGGTTTTCGGTGCGGTCCCGCAGGGCCTTGCCGACCAGACCATCCTCAATATTTCCTACGATCCGACGCGCGAACTCTACAAGGATTTCAATGCCGCCTTTGCCAGGCATTGGCAGGCCGAGACCGGCGAAACGGTGACGATCCGCACCTCGCATGGCGGTTCCGGCAAGCAGGCCCGCTCCGTCATCGACGGCATCAATGCCGATGTGGTGACGCTGGCGCTCGAAAGCGACATCACGGCCATCGTCAAGCAGTCCGGCAACATCGATGCAAACTGGCGCCAGCGCCTGCCGAACAATTCGGCACCCTATACGTCGACCATCGTCTTCCTCACCCGCAAGGGCAATCCGAAGGGCATCAAGGACTGGGGCGATCTCGTCAAGGAGGGCGTCGAGGTCATTACCCCCAATCCGAAGACTTCAGGCGGCGCGCGCTGGAATTACCTGGCGGCGTGGGCTTGGGCCTACAAGCAGTACGATGGCGATGAAGCCAGGATAAAGCAGTATATGAGCGAGCTGTTCCAGCATGTGCCGGTGCTCGACACCGGCGCGCGCGGCGCCACGACCACATTCGTCCAGCGCCAGCTCGGCGACGTGCTGCTGGCGTGGGAAAACGAGGCCTATCTCTCGGTCGCGGAGTTCGGCGCCGATGCATTCGACATCGTGGTGCCGCCGCAATCGATCCTCGCCGAGCCTCCGGTCGCGGTCGTCGACAAGAATGTCGATGCAAAGGGCACCCGCAAGGTCGCGGAGGCCTATCTGCAATATCTTTACTCCGAGGAAGGCCAGCGCATCGCCGCCAAACATTTCTACCGTCCCGCCAAGCCCGAGCTGGTTCCGGCGGATGAGCGCGCCAAACTTCCGGACTTGACGCTGGTGACGATCGATGATCCCGTTTTCGGCGGGTGGAGCAAGGCGCAGCCCTATCACTTCGGCGATGGCGGCACCTTCGATCAGATATACAAGCCCGGCAAATAAGGGCTCCGATGCAAACAAGGGGCCTCGATAAAGATAATGGGAACGATATGAAATGACCTCCATTCCTGTCTCGTCGCGGGCAGGGTGGCAGATGAAAAAGCCGAGTATCATTCCCGGCTTCGGGTTGACGCTCGGCTTCAGTCTTGCCTACCTCGCGCTGATCATCCTTATTCCGCTATCCGCCCTGATCCTGCGCACGACATCGCTTGGCTGGTCGGGATTCTGGGCGGTCGCCACGGATTTGCGCACGATACGCGCACTGGAGACGAGCTTCGGCACCTCCTTCGTCGCGGCGTTGATCAATGTGGTTTTCGGCGTCATCGTAGCCTGGGTGCTGGTGCGCTACCGCTTTCCCGGCAGGCGTTTCGTGGACGCCATCGTCGATCTGCCCTTCGCGCTGCCCACCGCCGTCGCCGGCATCGCGCTGACGGCGCTCTATGCGCCCAACGGCTGGATCGGCAGCCTCCTCGCCCCGCTGGGCGTACGCATTGCCTTCACCAAACTCGGCATCATCGTGGCGCTTGTGTTCATCGGCTTGCCCTTCGTCGTCCGCACCGTGCAGCCGATCATGGAAGAGATCAGCCGCGAAATCGAGGAGGCGGCGGCGACGCTCGGCGCGAGCCGCTTCCAGACGATCTGGCGCGTGCTTCTGCCGGGCCTGCAGCCGGCCATCCTGACCGGCTTTGCGCTCGCCTTCGCCCGCGCCGTCGGTGAATATGGCTCCGTCATCTTCATCGCCGGCAACACACCCTACCAGACCGAGATCGCGCCGCTCCTGATCGTCATCCGCCTGGAGGAATATGATTATGCCGGCGCCACGGCTGTCGCGACGATCATGCTGATCATTGCCTTCATGATGTTGTTCATCATCAACCTCATCCAGGCCTGGAGCCGCAGGAGGTATGGTTATGGCGCCTAACCCGGTAAAGGTGCGGCGGCGGGCAGGTCAGCCTCCACGCCACAGCGCGGTGACCGAGAGCCCCGGCGCGCGCTTGGGCTTGATGGCAATCGCCTTTGCCTTTCTCGCCTTGTTTCTGCTCCTGCCGCTTGTTTCCGTTTTCGTCGAGGCATTCAGGAAAGGCGCGGGCGAATATATCGCCTCGCTCGTCGAGCCTGACGCCCTCGCCGCCATCCGCCTGACATTGACGGTCGCAGCCATCGCCGTGCCGCTCAATCTGGTCTTCGGTGTTGCCGCGGCCTGGGCGATCGCCAAGTTCGAGTTCAAGGGCAAGGCGTTCCTGACGACGCTGATCGACCTGCCGTTCTCGATCTCGCCGGTCATTTCGGGCCTCGTCTTCGTCCTTCTGTTCGGGGCGCAGAGCGTGCTCGGTTCCTGGCTGAGGAGCCACGGCGTCGAGATCCTGTTCGCCGTGCCGGGCATCGTGCTGGCGACGATTTTCGTCACCTTTCCCTTCGTCGCGCGCGAGCTGATTCCACTGATGCAGGAGCAGGGCACCGGCGACGAGGAGGCGGCGCTTTCACTGGGCGCCAATGGTTGGCAGACATTCTGGTATGTGACGCTGCCCAACATCAAATGGGGTTTGCTTTACGGCACACTTCTCTGCAATGCCCGCGCCATGGGGGAATTCGGGGCCGTGTCGGTGGTCTCGGGCCATATCCGCGGCCTGACCAATACCATGCCGCTGCATGTGGAAATTCTCTATAATGAATATAATTTCGTCGCCGCGTTTGCGGTGGCGTCGCTGCTTGCACTGCTTGCCCTCGTCACGCTGGTTCTCAAATCGCTTCTCGAAATGCGATACAGTGCCGAGCTGGCGGCGAGCTAGAAGCATGATCCCGAACCGAAGGTCAGCGTCAGCAAAAACTTGCAGACGTTTCGGATGGGATCATGCGGCTGAAACACTACATTGAAGGGAATTATGCATGGATGTTCGAGTTGTCGATGTGCGCAAGGAATTCGATCGTTTTCCGGCGCTGCACAATGTTTCTCTCGACATAAATTCCGGCGAACTGATCGCGCTGCTCGGCCCCTCCGGTTCTGGCAAGACGACCCTGTTGCGCCTGATCGCCGGGCTGGAAACGCCCACGCAGGGCGCGGTGTTCTTCGGTGAAGAGGATGCCTCGCAAAAGACCGTGCAGGAGCGCAATGTCGGCTTCGTCTTCCAGCATTATGCGTTGTTCCGGCACATGACCGTTCTCGACAATGTCGGCTTCGGCCTCAAGGTGCGCCCGTCTTCGAACCGGCCGGAAAAGGGTGAAATCCGCCGCCGCGCACTCGAACTGCTCGATTTCGTTCAACTGGGCGGGTTGGAGAAGCGCTATCCGACACAGCTTTCCGGCGGCCAGCGTCAGCGCGTGGCGCTTGCCCGCGCCATGGCCATCGAGCCGCGGGTGCTGCTGCTCGACGAGCCCTTCGGCGCGCTGGACGCGCAGGTGCGCAAGGAGCTGCGCCGCTGGCTCCGGGAAATCCACGACAAAACGGGATATACCACCGTATTCGTCACCCATGACCAGGACGAGGCGCTGGAACTGGCCGACCGCGTCGTCGTCATGAGCCAGGGCCGCATCGAGCAGATCGGCACCCCAGACGAGGTTTACGATCGGCCGAATTCCCCCTTCGTCTATGGCTTCATCGGCGAATCGAGTTCGCTTCCGGTCAGGATGGAGAATGGCGCCGTATGGAGCGCCGACCGCAATATCGGCCTGTCGGCGGGCGACATGCCGGACGGCGAGGCGACCCTCTTTTTCCGCCCGCACGATGTGGAACTGCTCGAAAGCTCGGCGGGCGGCTGCATTGTCGGGACGGTGGTGGCAAGCCGCCGGGCCGGCGGCACGCGCCGCGTCGAGCTGGAAATTGGCGGCGGGAGCGACCGCATTGAAATAGAAGTGCCGGCCGAACATCCTGCCGCCGACAAGAGCAGCATTGCCTTCAAGCCCAGGCACTGGAAGCTTTTCCCGGTACAAGGATGATGCGGGGCTTTTACTGGCAGTGACGCGGCGTACAGAAGCGCCTTGCGGATGCATTCCATCTAACGCAAGATTAATGTACACAACGATTTGTGCGTTGCGGATGAAACGATTTAGCTGAACTCAGGGCTCTCCTGACGCAATTTGGCCAAAACTAATCAGCAACCACGGGTCGAGGCTGGGGCGCATCGTTTCCAAGGGTGCAGTGCGGGAAAGCCGTCTGCTCCGGCGCCCTGGCCTGGAACAATAAAAAACTGTCTCATTCATAAGGCTGCAAAGGCATATGCCGGCTTTGTCTTTTTCCATGTCTTCCCTGTCGTCGCTCTTTTCCCCCAAGATTGATGGGAAACTTCTTCCCGAGCTGCCGAATCCCATTCGTGCAGCCTACAAATCCCCCGAAGAGCTGCAGGAGCTCGCGGCGGCGGTTGCGCAGAAAGAGGATATCCGGCTGCCGGGATACGAGCCTTTCGCCTTCGAAAGGCGGCTGTCGGAAAATGCAGGGCTGATCCTGGAGGTCTACCGTTCGTCCGATGCCGCGGCTCGCGCCGGAGAAACGATCACGCCGGCGGCGCAATGGCTGCTCGACAATCATTATACCGTAGACAAGAACATTCAGCAGGTGCGCCGCGATTTCCCCACGCGCTTCCTCCGGCAATTGCCGCCTTTTCCGCCGGTCGACGGAATGCCGCGCATCTTCGCTCTGGCCTGGCTCTATGTGGCCCACACCGACAGTGTTTTTTCGCTGAAGACCCTCACCGCGATTGTCAATGGTTTCCAGTCCGTGGAGCCGCTGCGCATTGGTGAATTGTGGGCGCTGCCCTCCGCCGTGCGTTTCGTCCTCATCGAGAATGCCCGCCGTCTGGCGCTACGCGTCGAACGCGCCCGTGGGATGCGTGATTTCGCCAACATCGTCGCCGACAAGATCGCCCTTGCCCAGTCCAAGGAGGACATGAACGAGGTTCTGTCCCAATATGGCGAAGCGGCCTGCGACAGCACTTTTGCGACCCACCTCCTTTACCGGTTGCGCAACAGCTCGACCGATGTCGGGGCTGCCGCCGACTGGCTGGAAGGCGAACTCGAAAAGCACGGCAGCGATGCCGAGGATGCCATCATCCAGGAACACGCCCGCCAGTCGACCGGCGGCGTTTCCATGGGCAATATCATCCGCAGCCTCAAGTCGATCGACGACGTGGATTGGACGGCATGGTTCGAGACCGTCAACGAGGTCGATGCCATTCTGCGCGAGCACAGTGACTTCGAAAAACTGGATTTCCGCTCCCGCAATGCCTATCGCGTCACGATTGAAAAGATGGCGCGCCATTCCCGCCTGGGCGAGATCGACATCACATGGGCGGCGCTGAAGCTAGCCGAAGATGGCAATCGCGCCGAAGTCGCCGGGCATGAAGAGGCCAAAGGCACCGGAGCCGTCGCCTATTATCTCGCGGGTGAGGGTCGGGGGGAGCTCGAGCGTATCTGCGGCTACAAGCCGCCTCTGTCGCTGCGCCTGTTGCGCTTCTACCGCGGCCTCGGCCTCTGGGGCCTTGCGACGCCGATCGCCGTCCTGACGCTGATCACGCTGGCCCTCGTCCATTTTTGCCTGACCCGGCTGGGCCTGTCGGACGGCACAGCCGCCGCCTTCACCCTGCTTGCCGTCTTCCCGGCGGTCGATGCGGCCTATGCATTGTTCAGTTCGCTGGTGCCATGGTTCATCCAGCCGACGCGGCTCATCGGTTACGAATACAAGGAAGGCCTGCCGGCGGAAGCCCGCACGCTGGTGGCGGTGCCGACCTTCATCACCTCGCGTGATTCCGTCGATGAGCATGTCCGCAATCTCGAGGTCCATTACCTCACCAACCCGCGCGGCGAGGTCTATTTCGCCCTGGTCAGCGACTGGATGGATTCGGACCAGGAGATGACGGCGGCCGACATGGAGGTGCTCGAATATGCGCGCGCCGAAATCGCCAAGCTGAACTATCACTATACCGGCGAGAGCCAGCCGCGCTTCTTCGTCCTGCACCGCCGCCGCCTGTACAATCCCAAGCAGGGTTGCTGGATGGGCTGGGAGCGCAAGCGTGGCAAGCTGCACGAACTCAACCTGCTCCTGCGCGGCGATCAGGACACCAGCTTCTTTCCTGCCGACGAGCGACTGCCGTCTGGCATAAAATTCGTCATGACGCTTGACGCCGACACGCGCCTGACGCCGGAATCCGTCACCTATCTCGCCGGCAAGCTCAGCCATCCGCTCAACCGTCCGGTCGTCGATGAAAAGACGGGGCTTGTGATGCGCGGTTACGGCATCCTGCAGCCACGCGTCACACCGTCGCTGACGACGGGCGACGATGCGTCTTTCCTGCAGCGCGTCTTCTCGGTCAATCGCGGCATCGATCCCTATGTCTTTGCCGTTTCCGACGTCTATCAGGACATGCTGGGTGAGGGCACCTTCACTGGCAAGGGTCTCTACGATATCGATGCGTTCGAAAAGGCGCTGGCCGGGCGTATCGAGGAAAACACCATCCTCAGCCACGATCTCCTTGAAGGCGGCTATGCGCGCAGCGCGCTGGTCAGCGACGTGGAAATCATCGAGGATTATCCGACCGGATACAATGTCGACATATCGCGCCACCATCGCTGGGCGCGCGGCGACTGGCAGCTTCTGCCCTATCTATTCTCGACCGATCGCAGCGTCACCGCGATCACACGCTGGAAGATGGCGGACAATCTGCGCCGCTCGCTCAATCCGATCCTCTGGCTCATCGCGTCCGTGGCCGGCTGGTCGTTCCTGCCGCTCGGCGCGGCGGCGCTGTGGCAGTTCTTCCTGCTGGCAAGCATGTTCGTCGCGCCGACTTTCGGCCTGATCACCAATCTCATCCCGGCCAGCATGGACTATTCGCTGAAGGGCCATCTGCAGTCGATCCTGACCGACATCACGCTCGGAACAGCGGATGTGGCGCTGCGAACGACCTTCATCGCCCATTCGGCTTTCCTGATGGCTGATGCGATTTTGCGCACGCTATACCGCCTCACCGTCTCGCATCGCAATCTGCTGGAATGGCGCACGGCGGCGCAGGCGAAGTCCTCGCCCGACACGCTCGGCTATTATACAAGGCTGATGTGGCCCGCCATGGCCATCGCGCTCGTAGCGCTGCTGATCCCGGTTCTGTTTGAAGGCAAGGGGCTTCTCATCGCGCTGCCCTTCGTGCTCATCTGGTTCTGCTCGCCACTCATCGCCTGGCTCGTCAGCCGTTCTGCCAAGCCGCAGGACACGCTGGAGGTCCGTTCCTCCGACAAGGGCGATCTGCGCCGCTTCGCCCGCCGCACCTGGCGTTATTTCGAGACCTTTACCAATGCGGACCACAATCATCTTCCGCCGGACAATTTCCAGGAAGATCCGTTCCCGATCGTCGCCCCGCGCACGTCGCCGACCAATATCGGCGTCTATCTTCTCTCCGTCGTAGCTGCCCGCGATTTCGGCTGGATCGGCTTTGCCGACACGCTGGGCCGTATCGACAATACGCTTTTGACCGTCGAGAAGATGGAGAAGTATCGCGGCCATCTCTATAACTGGTACGACACGACCAGCCTCAAGCCCTTGATGCCGCTCTATGTCTCCTCCGTCGACAGCGGCAATCTGGCGGGCCATCTGGTCACGCTTTCCTCGGCGCTCGAGGAATGGGCGGAGGCACCGTCCGTCTATATCCACAGCGATCTCGATGGCATTCTCGACGTCAACGATATCCTTGAGGAGACGATCGCCGAAATCCCCGACGACCGGCGCATCCTGCGTCCGTTGCGCCGCCGGCTGGAAGAGCGGATTTCCAATTTCCGCCGCGCTGTCCGGTCGGTGAAGGAGGAGCCCGAGACCGCCTCCTTCCGCACGATCAACCTTTCGCTCTTCGCCAATGACATTGTCCGGCTGACCGATGAACTGAACAGTGAGATCGGCAGCCCCGAGAGCCTCGCCGCCAGCCAGTGGGCGCGTATCCTGGTCGATACCTGCAAGGCGCATACCGACGACGCTATCGGCGAGCATGACACGGACGCATTGCGCGAGCGGCTGCGCAACCTTGCCACGCGCGCGCGCCAGCTTGCCTTCGACATGCAGTTCGATTTCCTCGAACGCAAGGAACGCCGCCTGCTTTCGATCGGCTATCGTGTGCAGGAAAACGAATTGGACGAGAGCTGCTACGATCTGCTCGCTTCGGAAGCCCGCCTGGCAAGCCTGTTCGCCATCGCCAAGGGCGATATTCCGGTGGATCACTGGTTCCGTCTCGGACGGCTTCTCGTTCCCGTGGGCTGGAAGGGCGCACTTCTGTCCTGGTCCGGCTCGATGTTCGAATATCTGATGCCGCCGCTCGTGATGACCGAGCCGCTGGGCTCGATGCTGGACCAGACCAACAAGCTGGTCGTCAAGCGCCAGATCGAATATGCGACCTCGCGCGGACTCCCCTGGGGCATTTCGGAAGCCGCCTATAATGCGCGCGATTCCGAGATGAACTACCAGTACACCAATTTCGGCGTGCCGACGCTTGGACTGAAGCGCGGTCTTTCCCGCAATGCGGTGATCGCGCCCTATGCGAGCCTGCTGGCCGCGCAGTACCAGCCGGCGGAAGCCGTGGCCAATCTCAAGCGCCTCAAGGCGCTGGGCGCGCTCGGTCCCTATGGCTTCCACGATGCAGTGGATTTCACGCCGTCGCGTGTTCGCGAGGGCGAGAAATGCGCCATCGTGCGCAACTACTATGCCCACCATAGCGGCATGTCGATCATTGCCGTCGACAACGTCATATTCGACGGCCGCATGCGCGAGCGCTTCCACAGCGATCCGGTGATCGAGGCGGCGGAACTGCTGCTCCAGGAAAAGGCGCCGCGTGAAATTCCGATGGTTCACGCCAAGACGGAAAATCCGATGCGGGTCGACAATGGCGGCTTCGACGACGCGCCGATGCGGATCATCGAGACGCCGCTCAGGGCGCCGCGCGCCACGCAACTGATGTCGAACGGCCAATACGCCGTGATGCTGACCGCCAGCGGCGCGGGATACAGCCGCTGGAATAATCTGTCGATCACCCGCTTCCAGCCGGATGCGGCCGAGGACATGCAGGGAACCTTCCTGTTCCTGCGCGATGTCGAAAGCGGCAACTGGTGGTCCGCGACAGGGGAGCCGACCCGCAGCATCGAGGACGAGACGAAGACCGTTTTCACCGACGACAAGGCCGAGTTCTTCAAGACCGTCGGCGATATCAAGACTGTCGTCGAATGCGTCGTCGCCTCCGAATCCAACGGCGAGGGCAGGCGTATCGACATCATCAACACCAGTTCACGCGACCGCGTCATCGAGGTGACGTCCTACGCCGAGCTGGTGCTGGCCCCTGATGAGACGGACAGCGCCCATCCGGCGTTCTCCAAGATGTTCGTGGAGACCGAGATCGCCGCCAACGGCACGACGGTCTACGCCACAAGGCGCAAGCGCGCGCCGTCCGATCCCGATATTCACGTCGCGCATTTCGTTGCCGACCTGACAGGCGCGGCGCGCGAGGCGGAGGCCGAGACCGACCGCCGCGTCTTCATCGGGCGCGGTCGCAGCCTGCGCAACCCCGCCGCTTTCGAACCCGGTTCGCGCCTGACGGGCAGCCAGGGCTGCGTGCTTGATGCGGTCGCCTCCGTGCGCTGCCGCGTGCGCGTTCCCGCCCGCAAGAAGGTGAGCCTGGTCTTCTGGACGCTCGCCAGCGATTCGCGCCAGGGCATCGAGGAAGCTGCCTCACGCTATCGCCATCCCGAATGTTTCGCGCGCGAGTTCTCCCTGTCATGGACCCGCTCGCAGGTCCGCCTGCATCATATCGGCATCGGCCCGGCAGAGGCCGCCGAATACCAGAAGGTCGGGACCTATCTCCTTTATCCCGATCGGGCGCTGCGCCAGTCGCCGGAGGCAATCGCCACCGGCCTCGGCAAGCAATCGGAACTCTGGCCGCTCAGCATATCGGGCGACTTCCCGATATTCGCCCTGCGCATGGACAATGAAGCGGCACTCGACGTGCTGCGCGATGTGCTCAAGGCGCAGGAATACTGGCGCGCCAAGGGACTGGTCGTCGATGTCGTCGCCATCAACGAACGCTCGTTCTCCTATGCCCAGGATTTCCACCGCGGTATCGAATGGGTCTGCGACAATTATCGCGCCCGCGGCGCCTGGGCCGGTCCGCGCCAGCACATCTTCGCGGTGCGCCGCGACCTGATGAGCGACGAGACCTACAATACGCTGCTCGCTTCCGCCCGCATCGTCATGCACGCGCAGAACGGTTCGCTTGCCGAGCAGCTTCGCCGCACCGAGGAGATATCAGGCGATCTCGCCGCGCGCAGCGAAAGCATCGCCGAAGCCGAAAGCGCACCGGCCGCCGCCGAGCGCGCTGCCGAAACGGCAAAGCTGCCAGCGCCCGCAAACGCTACATCGCCGAAAAAGATGGCCTTGCCGGAAGGCGGGGATCTGCAGTTCTGGAACGGCTATGGCGGCTTTGACGCTGAAGGCGACTATGTCGTCCGCCTCAACGGACTGCGCACCACACCGCATCCTTGGATCAACGTCATCTCCAATCCGACGTTCGGTTTCCATGTCTCGGCCGAAGGCGCAGGCTTCACCTGGGCCGGCAACAGCCGCGATTATCAGCTGACGCCCTGGGCCAACGATCCGGTGGCGAACCGTCCCGGAGAGGCGATCTATGTCGTCGATCTCGAAACGGGCGTCGCCTGCTCACCGGTCGCGGCTGTCTTGCGCGACGAAACAGCGGTCTATGAGGCGAAGCACGGCCACGGCTATTCCAGCTTCTCCTCCGAGCAGAACAATCTGGCGATGACGCTGACCCACATCGTCGATACGGAAAACCCTGTACGGCTGTCGCGGCTGCTGATCACCAACCGCAGCCAGCTGCCGAAGCGGCTGCGCGTCTATGGCTATGTCGAATGGGTTTTGGGCAATGTCCGCGCCAAGAATGCGCCGTTCATCGTGCCCTCGCATGATGCCAAGCTCGGCGCTCTCTTTGCCCGCAATCCCTATCATGTGGAAAAATCGAACCAGATCGCCTTCTTCGCCGGTTCGATCGCACCGGCGACGGTGACAGCCGACCGCGTCGAGTTCATCGGCGCCACCGGTTCGGTCGAGCGGCCTGATACCGTCGTTCAGGGCAGGACCCTTTCGAACACGGTTGAAGCCGGGCGCGATCCATGCGCGGCTCTCGCCTTCGATATCGATATAGCCGGCGGTGCGGAGAAGGAGATCGTCTTCTTCATCGGCAGCGCCGACGGCGAGGATGAGGCGCGCCGCCTCATCGCGGAAGGGAAGAAGAAATCCTTCGACAAGACGCTTCAGGCGGCACAGACCTTCTGGAAGGATTTCCTCGGCGGACTGCAGGTGGAAACGCCGGATCCGTCCTTCGACCTCATGGTCAATCGCTGGCTGCCCTATCAGAGCCTAGCCTGCCGTATCTGGGCGCGCGCTGCGTTCTATCAGGCAAGTGGCGCCTTCGGTTTCCGCGATCAGCTGCAGGACACGCTGGCGCTTCTGGCGCTCGATCCATCGCTGGCGCGCAAGCAACTGGTCAACGTTGCATCGCGGCAGTTCCGCGAGGGCGATGTGCAGCATTGGTGGCTGCCTGCCACGGGCGCGGGCGTGCGCACGCTGATATCGGACGATGTCGTCTGGCTCGGCTATGCCGCAGCCCTCTATACCGAGGTCACGGGCGACGTCGCTGTTCTCGACGAACAGGTGCCGTTCCTAGAAGGAAAGGCGCTCGCAGAGGGCGAACACGACGCCTTCTATGAACCGGCTGTCTCCGAGGACACGGTTGGCATTTACGAGCATTGCGCGCTGGCGCTCGATCTTGCCATCGCCCGAACTGGCCAGAACGGCTTGCCGCTGATGCTCGGCGGCGACTGGAACGACGGCATGAACCTCGTCGGCATCCATGGCAAGGGCGAGAGCGTCTGGCTCGGCTGGTTCCTTGCCCATACGCTGCGCAACTTCATCCCGATCGCCGAGGCGCGCAAGGATCAGGCACGTGCCGAGGCCTGGCGCCAGCATTTCGCTGACCTCAAGGTTGCGCTCGAAGCGGCTGGCTGGGACGGCGAGTGGTACCGCCGGGGCTATTATGACGACGGTACGCCACTTGGCTCGAAGGAAAGCGACGAGTGCCGCATCGACGCCATTGCCCAGTCCTGGGGTGTGCTCTCGGGTATCGCCGATCCAAAGCGGGCCGAGCGAGCGATGCAATCGGTGCGCGAGCATCTTCTCGATAAGGAAGGTGAGTTGCTGCGCCTGTTCACGCCGCCTTTCGACAAGACGGAGCAGGAACCCGGCTATATCAAGGGCTACCCGCCTGGCGTGCGCGAGAATGGCGGCCAATATACCCATGGCGCAACCTGGGCGATCCTGGCGTTGACGAAGCTTGGCAAGAATGAAGAGGCCTATCGCTGGTTCCAGATGATCAACCCGATCCATCACAGCAGCGATCCCGACGGCTACCGTGTCGAGCCCTATGTGGTTGCCGCCGATATCTATTCCGTGGAGCCCCGGCGGGGGCAGGGCGGCTGGACCTGGTACACCGGCTCCGCCGGCTGGCTGTACCGTGTCGCGACGGAAGGCATTCTCGGCCTGAACCGGCGTGCCGACCGGCTGTTCATCGATCCGGCGCTGCCGCCGGAATGGGACGGCTGCAAGATCTCGCTGCGGATCGGTGAAGCCACCTACCGCATTACGGTCAAAACAGGCGCGAAGGTCAAATCCGTCAAGCTCGACGGCAAGAAAGTGCCTCAGCCTGAGGAGGGTATTCCGCTGAAGAAAGCAGGCGATCACGAAATCGTGGTGGAGCTTCCCAAAGCAACCGCAAAAAGCTAAACGAAGAGGCGGGATTTTCCCGCTCCTCATTTGCGGCGGCTTTGATTGTCCTTGCACATGCAAGGTGATGGGCTGCCTTCGACAGCAAGTCCGGTGCGTTGCTCGATAACGCTGCCCGGCAGTCAGCAGATAGCGCGCGTCCATGCCGGTCCGGCAAAATGGGGGCATTGGGTGGAGATCGGGGCAGTATGGCCAAAACTGATATCGCGCGGCGTGTCTACAATCACACGTGGAAACTCGACCCGATCATCCGCAGCCTGCTGGATACGGATTTCTACAAGCTCCTGATGCTGCAGATGATCTGGGGCCTCTACCCCAAGGTCGACGCCACATTCTCCCTTATCAACCGCACGACCTCCGTGCGCCTTGCCGATGAGATCGAGGAAGCGGAGTTGCGGGCCCAGCTCGACCATGCGCGCACGCTCCGCTTCGGCAAAAAGGAAATGATCTGGCTGGCGGGTAACACCTTCTATGGTCACAAGCAGATCTTCGCGCCGGAATTTCTCGCCTGGCTCGCCGATTTCCAGTTGCCGGAATATGAGCTGGTCCGGCGCCATGGCCAGTACGAGCTGACTTTCCATGGCCCGTGGATGCACACCACCATGTGGGAGATCCCGGCCCTCGCCATCATCAACGAATTACGCTCCCGCGCGGCGATGAAATCGCTCGGTCCCTTTTCGCTCGATGTGCTCTACGCCCGCGCCAAGGCGAAGATGTGGAGCAAGGTCGAACGTCTGCGCCAGCTTCCCGATCTCAGGATTTCGGATTTCGGCACGCGCCGTCGCCATTCCTTCCTGTGGCAGCGCTGGTGCGTCGAGGCCTTGAAGGAAGGGATCGGCGAGGCCTTCACCGGCACGAGCAACGTGTTGCTCGCCATGGATAATGATCTCGAAGCCCTCGGCACCAATGCGCATGAACTGCCGATGGTTCTCGCTGCCCTGTCCAGGAACGACGAGGAGTTGCGCACCGCCCCCTATCGCGTGCTGCAGGAATGGAACCGCTATTACGGCGGCAATCTCCTGATCGTGCTCCCCGATGCGTTCGGCACCACCGCCTTCCTGCGCGATGCGCCGGATTGGGTCGCCGACTGGACGGGTTTTCGCCCGGACAGTGCCCCGCCGATCGAAGGCGGCGAACGCATTATTCGCTGGTGGAAGGAGAAGGGCAAGAACCCGCGTGAGAAGATTCTGATCTTCTCCGATGCGCTCGATGTCGATACCATCGAGGAGACCTACCGCCATTTCCATGGCAGGGTGCGGATGAGTTTCGGCTGGGGCACCAATCTCACCAATGATTTCGCCGGATGCGCCCCGACGGATGTCGAGGGCCTGACCGCGATCTCGCTGGTCTGCAAGGTCAGCGAGGCGAATGGCCACCCGGCGGTCAAGCTTTCGGACAACCCGCGCAAGGCGACGGGCGATCCGAAGGAGGTTCAGCGTTATCTCGAATTCTTCGGCAACGAGGATCGCGTGGAGCATCTCGTGAAGGTTTAGACAGGTCCAAGGAGGGTAAGTCACGCTTTTCGGAGGAGGCAGGTGCTGTTTCCCACGAAAGTACGGGTTACCTTCTGCCTGGGCTTGTGCAAGCAAAATAAGCAAAGAATGTGTTGGCCAGCGGGAGGAGATGGCACATCATGTATCTTGGAATTGATCTTGGCACTTCGGGCATCAAGGCTCTGCTGATTGACGACAATCAGCGCATAACCGCCTCCGCCTCTGCCTCTTTGAACGTTTCGCGCCCGCATTCGGGCTGGTCGGAGCAGAATCCGGCGCATTGGATCGATGCGCTGGAAACCGTGCTCGACGTGATGAAGTCGACGTTCCCGGCGCGGCTCGCCGCCGTGCGGGGCATCGGCCTCTCCGGCCAGATGCATGGGGCGACATTGCTGGACAGCAACGGCAAGGTGCTGCGGCCATGCATCTTGTGGAACGATACGCGCAGCTACAAGGAAGCCGCTGAACTTGATGCCGATCCGCGCTTCCGCGAGATCACAGGCAATATCGTCTTTCCAGGCTTCACGGCGCCGAAGCTCCTGTGGGTGAAGAACAATGAACCGGGAATTTTTGCCAAGGTCGCGCGGGTTCTGCTGCCCAAGGATTACCTGCGCCTCTGGCTGACCGGCGAATATGTCTCTGATATGTCGGATTCGGCGGGAACGGCTTGGCTGGATGTCGGCCAGCGCCGTTGGTCGCCGGAGCTTCTGGCTGCCACTGATCTTGACGAGAGCCATATGCCCTCCCTGGTCGAGGGCACCGAAATTTCCGCCGTGCTGAAACCCGAGCTTGCCCGGCGCTGGGGAATACGCGGCGATGCTGTGGTAGCCGGCGGCGGGGGGGACAATGCGGCATCCGCCTGCGGCATGGGCGTCGTATCGCCCGGCCACGCCTTTATTTCGCTCGGCACCTCAGGTGTTCTGTTCGCGGCAAATGGCGCATATCTGCCCAATCCGGCAAGCGCCGTTCATACGTTCTGCCACGCGCTGCCGAAAACCTGGCACCAGATGGGCGTCATCCTGTCGGCGACGGACGCCCTCAACTGGTATGCCGGGATCGCCCGCAGCAACGCAGCCAATCTCACGGCGGAACTGGGAGAGGGACTGAAAGCGCCCTCGGGCGTCACCTTCCTGCCCTATCTTTCAGGTGAGCGCACGCCTTACAATGATGCCGCGATACGTGGCGCCTTTGTCGGCCTCGGCCATGAAAGCGATCGCGCCGCCCTGACGCAGGCGGTTGTCGAAGGTGTCGCCTTTGCCTTTCGGGACAATCTTGAAGCACTCGCCACCGCCGGCGCCAAACTCGACCGCCTGACGGCAGTCGGCGGCGGCTCGCGTTCGGATTATTGGCTGCGGGCGATCGCGACGGCGCTCGATCTACCGATCGATGTGCCCACCGATGGTGATTTCGGCGCTTCGTTTGGCGCGGCGCGCCTGGGGCTGATTGCGGCGGAAAAGGCCGACCCGTGGGCCGTCTGCACCTTGCCCGCCATCGCCGAGACGATCGAGCCGGAGCCTCGCCTGCGGGGCGCCTTCGATGACGCCTATGCCCGCTACCGCTCGCTCTACCCCGCGCTTCGCAACTGAAGGAGAGAGGCGATACTCTTCCCACATGTCCCTGAGCACTTCACCTCCCCCTGCCCGGCAAGGCAGAGGAGGGTGCTGAACGGCTGGGCGTAATTAATCCGCCATCTCGCTCTGCCATGGAGGGTTGGCCCCCGCGCGCGACACCGTTATTGCGGCAGCGCGCACGCCCAGCGCCACGCAGGAATGAACCTGGTCTTCCCCAAGATTGGCGACGGCTTCCTTGGTGAGAAGCCCTTGCCGGTAGAGGCCCACCAGCACGCCGGCATTGACCGTATCGCCGGCGCCCACCGTGTCGGCCACGGTGACCTTGACGCCCGGCACGCTGATCTTGCCACGCAGCGTGTAGGCATCCGCGCCCGATGCGCCACGGGTGATGATGACGAGCTTCGGCCCGCGTGTCAGCCAGTCGGCGGCGATCTTGTCGTGTTCGGTTCCTTCCCCGAACCAGGCGATGTCCTCGTCGGACATCTTCACGATATCGGCCATCGCAATCATGCGACGCAGCCGGGCCAGGTGCTTTTCACGGTCGGGGATGAAGCCCGGCCGGATGTTCGGGTCGAGCATGATGACCCGGCGTCCCGCCTCGCGCGCCATCAATGTCTCAAAGGTGTTGCCGCAAGGTTCGGGGATAAGGCTGATCGCACCGAAAAGCAGCGCCGAAACACGGTCGTCGAGTTGCGGTAAATCGGCCTCGGTCAACATCCGGCCGGCGGTGCTCTCATCATAGAAGGCATAGCTCGCCTGGCCATTGACGAGACGCACGAAGGCAAGCGTCGTCGGGCGGTCGGCGGTGGCGCAGAAGGACGTATCCACATTCGAGCGCTTGAGCGCCTCGCGCAGGATATCGCCGAGAAAATCCGAGGAGAGCCCGGAGAAGAAGCCCGCTGGCGCACCCAGCCTGCCCATGGCGATGGCCGTGTTGAACAAGGCTCCGCCCGCATGGGGCACGAAAGCCGACTGACCATCCGCCGTCTCGCGCGGCAGCATGTCGATCAGCGCTTCACCGCAGGCCACGATCATGCAAGGTCTCCTCTCCGATACATACCTAAACCGATTGAATTTGAAGAAGCGCTAACCTGTCTGCGCCTCTCTGGCAAGTACGGAAGCGTTTATACGTGCTGCCCGCCATTGATGTGGATTTCCGACCCGGTGACGTAGGAGGACGCTTCCGTGCACAGGAAAAAGATCGTATCGGCAACTTCCGATGTCTGGCCGAGGCGGCGTAGCGGCAGATGTTCGATCAGCTTTTCTGTGCCCGGCGAGAGGATCGAGGTTTCAATCTCGCCCGGCGCGATAGCGTTGACGCGGATGCCGTGGGGCCCGAAATCCGATGCCATTTCGCGCGTCAGCCCGGCGAGCGCCGCCTTCGACGTTGAATAGGCAGTCCCGGCAAAAGGATGCACCCGGCTTCCGGCAATTGAGGTGACGTTGACGACCGATCCCTGCGCCGCTTCCAGTTCCTTGAAAAGGCCACGCGCCAGCATGATCGGCGCGAAAAAATTTACCTGGAACACATCGCGCCAGACCTGCATCGGGGTCTCGATGGAGTTGAGCCGCCGTCCGCCCTCCGCTTTCGGCGAAATGCCCGCATTGTTGACCAGTGCGTGCAGCTTGCTGCCTTCGGCTTCGAGGCGCCGGCGAATCTGCGAAATGCCGCGGCCGATATCCTCGGCATCGGCGAGATCGATCTTGATGTGATCATCCGGTCCGGCGGGCCACGGACAGTTCTCGGAAAAGTCCTGTCGCGAGCAGGTGATGACGCGCCATCCCGCGCGCGAGAAGCGTTTGACAGTCGCATGCCCGATCCCGCGGCTCGCTCCGGTCAGCACAAGCGTCTTCTTGGTGGTGGTGTCGGTCATGTAAGGGTGCCTCGTTGGTGTCTTTTAATAGACGATGCGGCTCAAGATTTCGAGGCTATTGATTGTAAATCGTAAACCGCACGTTTGCGATTCCGGTTTTCTGGCCAATGCGCTAGTTTGTGCTCCCGAATGGAGGAGGAATCATGCCGGACTACGTACTCGCAATCGACCAGGGAACCACATCGAGCAGGGCCATCGTCTTTGATCGCGATCGCCGTGTCGTGGGCATCGGACAGCAGGAGTTTCCACAGATCTACCCCCGATCGGGCTGGGTCGAGCACGACCCGGAGGACATATGGCGGTCGGTCGTGGCAACCTGCGGTGAGGCGATCCGCAACGCCCATATCGAGGCGGGGCAGGTGGGTGCGCTTGGAATTACCAACCAGCGCGAGACTGTTGTCGTTTGGGAAAAAGCGACCGGCAAGCCGATCCATAACGCCATCGTCTGGCAGGACCGCCGCACCGCCACCATGTGCCGCAAGCTGAAGAAGCTGGGCCTGGAAAAGATGGTCAGAGGCAAGACCGGCCTCCTGCTCGACCCGTATTTTTCAGGCACCAAACTTTCGTGGCTGCTGAGCAATGTGCCAGGCGCGCGGGCGCGGGCGCGCAAGGGCGAGCTTCTCTTCGGCACGATCGACAGCTTCCTCATCTGGCGCCTTACGGGCGGCAAGAATCATGTGACGGATGCGACCAACGCTGCGCGCACGCTTCTCTTCAACATTGCTGAAAACCGCTGGGACCGGGAATTGCTCGAGCTCTTCGACATTCCCGAGGCGATGCTGCCTGAGGTGAAGGATTGCGCCGCCGATTTCGGCAGCACCGATGCGGAAATCCTGGGCGCGGCGATCCCGATTCTCGGCGTTGCAGGCGATCAGCACGCCGCCATCATCGGGCAGGCCTGCTTCGAGCCGGGCATGATCAAGTCAACCTACGGCACCGGCTGTTTCGCCCTGCTCAACACCGGATCGGAGATGGTGCTCTCGAAGAACCGGCTCCTGACCACCATCGCCTATCGCCTCAACGGGCGCACCACCTACGCGCTGGAAGGCTCGATCTTTATCGCTGGCGCGGCGGTGCAATGGCTGCGCGACGGGTTGAAGATCATCGGCACGGCGGCAGAATCAGGCAAGCTCGCCGACAGCGCCGATCCAAGCCAGGAGGTCTATATGGTCCCGGCCTTCGTGGGCCTCGGTGCGCCGCATTGGGATGCCGATGCGCGGGGTGCGATTTTTGGCCTGACACGTAATTCCGGCCCGGCGGAGTTTTCCCGCGCGGCGCTAGAATCGGTCGCCTACCAGACCCGTGATCTGCTCGAAGCCATGAAGAAGGACTGGAAATCCTCCGGCAGCAAGACAGTGCTGCGCGCCGATGGCGGCATGGTCGCCTCCGACTGGACCATGCAGCGCCTCGCCGATATTCTGGACGCACCTGTCGACCGCCCGGTCATCCTCGAGACGACAGCGCTGGGTGCCGCCTGGCTTGCCGCGTCGAGGGCGGGCATCTGGCCGAAGCGGACGGAGTTTTCAAAAAGCTGGGCCCTGGATACTCGCTTCGTGCCTGAGATGGACGGCAAAACCCGCAAAGCCAAGATTGCCGGCTGGAAAGACGCCGTCCGCCGAACGCTGACGGCGTAGAGCTGGATGCGGCCTGGGTTTCGATCTCTTTTGCCGCGGCCGCTGCGGTTAAAATAGATCACCATCAAACGCATGGATAAGCGGGTTTTCTACTGCGAATTCCCCATGATCAAGTCCAGCAGCGTGGTCGTCTTGCGGTTGGGCTGCGGGCCGCCGCCGACATCGGCGGGCGGGACGGGGCCGCGCGCGGCGACGGGGGCCCTGTCGATGATATCTGTCGAGCCGGTGGGGGCTACGTCCGGGGCGGGCGGCCAATAGCCGTCATCGCCGTTGGCCATGGGCATGGTCGCTGCCGGTCCATTCGGATCATAGGGTGACGGCGTATTGGTATCGGGCAGTTCGTCGCTGCCGCCGGGTATGACGTTTTCGATGTCGTAGTGGCCGGGGAGTTCGGCGATCGGGACGCCCTTGTGCGCCGCGACCATGAATTCCCGCCAGGCCTTCACGGGAAGCGAGCCGCCGCTGACATGCTTCATGGGCTTGCCGTCGTCATTGCCGAACCACACGCCCGTTGTGAGGTTCGCCGTATAACCGATGAACCAGGCATCGCGAAAATTCTGGCTGGTGCCGGTCTTGCCCGCAGCAGGCCAGCCGAACTGGCCGCTTTTCGCCGTTCCGTCTTCCACCGTCCGGCGCAACATGGCGTTCATCATGCCGACATTTCGGGGATCGATGACGCGTTCGCTGTCAGCCTGTTTGTATTCGTAAAGCACCTTGCCATTTGAATCCGTCACGCGCTTGATGAGGTGCACCGGCGCCCTGTAGCCGCCATTGGCGAAGGGAGCAAAGGCATCCGTCAGTTCGAGCAGCGTGACTTCGGACGTGCCAAGCGCCAGCGACGCATTGGGCGTCAGCTTTGACTCGATGCCGAGACGGTGGGCTGTATCGACAACGGTCTGCGGGCCGACCTCCATGACCAACTGGGCGGCAACGGAGTTGAGCGAATGCGAGAGCGCGGTCGCCAGCGTCACCTCGCCGAAATATTTGCCGTTATAATTGCCGGGCGTCCATTTTCCGATCTTGATAGGAGCGTCGTTACGCACCGAATCCGGCGTACGGCCCTGTTCGAGCGCGGCGAGATAGACGAACGGCTTGAACGTCGAGCCAGGCTGGCGCTTGGCTTCCGTGGCACGGTCAAACTGGCTGTTGGCATAGTCGTAGCCGCCGACCATGGCGCGCACTGCGCCCGTCCCGTCTATGGAGACCAGCGCGCCCTGCGAGACACTCACCTTCTTGCCGTTGGCGGAGATGAGATCGCGGATGGACTCCTCGCCGATCTTCTGCAGATGCAGATCGATGGTGGTTTCGACCGTGACATCGTTCTTCGTCACGCCGATCAGCGCCGGCAATTCCTGCATGACGCGGTCGGCGACATAGTTTTCCGAGCCGGACCAGTAGGCGGCGGCGCGTGTGGCGGGTTCGCTCATCGCTTCGGCCAACTGGGTATCCTTGATCATGCCTTGCTCGCGCATGGCATTCAAAACCAGCTTGGCTCGTTCCGCTGCGGCTTCCGGGTCGCGTGCTGGCGAAAGGCGCGACGGCGCTTTCAGCAGTCCCGCCAGCGTCGCCGCCTCCATCAGGTTGACGTCGCGCGCCGATTTGTCGAAGTAACGCCGCGAGGCGGCAGCGACGCCATAGGAGCCGGATCCGAGATACACCCGGTTCAGATACATTTCGAGGATCTGGTCCTTGGAATATTTGTGCTCCAGCCAAAGCGCCAGAAGCACTTCCTGGACCTTGCGCTCTATGGTCCGCTCAGGTGTCAGGAACAGGTTCTTCGCCAACTGCTGGGTTATCGTCGAGCCGCCCTGCACGGTGCGCCCGCTCACGATGTTGGCGAGAATGGCGCGGGTAAGGCCGATCGGATCGACGCCGAAATGCGAATAGAAGCGCCGGTCCTCGATGGCGATAACCGCCTGGGGGATATAAGGCGACATATCATGGAGACCGATCGCCTCGCCGCCCGTCGTACCGCGATTGGCGATGAGCTTGTCGTTGACGTCGACGATTTTGACGTTGGGCGGCCTGTCGGGGATCGCCCAACTGGTGGTCTGCGGCATCTGCGCCGCGAAATAGATGACAATTCCGCCAAGGGCGATACCGCCCCAGAGGCCGAGCACCAGCGACCAATAGACCATGCGGCGCAGAAGACCGAAAAAGCCGCGACGCTGGCCCCGGCCGGAATTCCTGCGGCTGCGTTTCGATCCGGGCTTCATAGCGGATTTGCGTCGTGCAGGCGCAGGCGCGGCGCGATCATCCTCATCGACATGAAAATCATCGTCATCCTTTTCCCCGCGGGAATCGCCGCCGAACGATGGTTCGATGCGCTTGCCGTTGTCTCCGCCTGAAGCCATGCCCTTTAAAAACCTGCTTATTGATTTTTTGTCCTAATTGACATCGGATTGCAGGGTAAATGCGGCGGTTTAAAGGGCCGTTAAGCAGCAATTCTTCGCCGATAGCCCATAAAGAAAAAGCCCCGCGATCGCCGCGGGGCTTTTCTATCAAGTATTGCGACTGCGATCAGAACTTGTAGGCGACGCCGAGACGAACCTCGTGCGACTTGAAGTCGACGTTGAAGTCGTTGCCGGCGAAGGTGTAATCCTCGTCCCCGAGATCGGTATAGCGATATTCGAGGCGCAGGATCAAATTATCCGTGGCGGCGTAATCCACGCCGGCGCCTGCCGTCCAGCCCGTCCGGGTCTTCTTTTCCTCGAAGAGGCCGAGACCGTCGAAGTTAGCGCTATGCTCGACTTCACCGAAGGCGAAACCGCCGGCGATGTAAGGCAGGAAGCGGTCAACCGCATAACCGGCACGGGCGCGTACCGCACCTTCCCAGCGCAGTTTGGTTTCGCCGGTGAAGACATAGTCGGGGCCATCGAAGAAGTCGGCTTCTTCCTTGAGATTGGCGTAGTTGATGTCGGCGTCGATACCAAGAACGACATTGCTGCCGGTTTCGAAATTATAGCCGCCATAGATGCCGCCGAGGAAACCGTCCGGCTTCAGCTCCGTGGAAAAATCGGTGAATTCGCCTTCCGACTTACCCCATCCATAACCGACCTGGGCACCGATATATCCACCTGACCAGGTGAAGGCCGGAGGTGTATATTCCGGGGTCGGTTCCTGAGCCATAATGGCGTCGGCTGCATTCGCGCTTGTCGCTGCGAAGAGGGCGATTGCGGAAGCTGCGATGAAATGCGAAATCTTCATGGCGTTTCTCCAAAACTGATGTTGTAACCCATATAAACGCGGCCATAGCAGTCTGTCTGTAGCGTAAAGGACACAACCCCGATAAAAGCACCTTTGGTTGATAGAGGCTCTGAATATCGGAGCTGAAAGGTGAACGAAAAGTAACTTTACTTCTTCCGGACGGGCGCTGCTTAAGCACTTGGCCGAGCAGGACTCATCTATATCGGCGGATTTGCTATTTGTCCGCCGCCAACACGCGAAGAGAACCATGGAAAAGCAGCGGATCGACTGGGTAGATATCGCCAAGGGTATGTGCATCATCTTTGTCGTGATGATGCATTCCACGCTGGGTGTTGAGAAAGCCGCTGGCGCGGAAGGCTGGATGCATTATGTGGTCGCCTTCGCCAAACCCTTTCGGATGCCTGATTTCTTCCTGATCTCAGGCTTGTTCCTGGGCCTTGTGATCGACCGCCCCTGGCGTCGCTATTTCGATCGTAAGGTGGTGCATTTCCTGTATTTTTACGTTCTGTGGCTGACGATCCAGTTCGTGTTCAAGGCGCCGGGCATTGCCGCCGATGAAGGCGCGCGCGGCGTGGTCTCCGCCTATCTCCTGGCGTTCGTCGAACCCTTCGGCACGCTCTGGTTCATCTATATCCTGCCGGTATTCTTTCTGGTGACGCGGCTTGTCCGGCGCGTGCCGGCCTGGCCTGTCTTCTCGGTGCTTGCGGCTCTCGAGATATTGCCCATCCACACCGGCTGGGTCATGCTCGATGAATTCTGCGGACGTTTCGTCTATTTCTTCGCCGGCTATGCCTTTGCCCCCGCCATCTTCCGCGTCGCCGACTGGCTGCGCCAGCGGCCGCTCATCGGGCTTGCCGGGCTTGCCGCCTGGGCCGTAGCCGAATACGCGCTGGTGTTCACGCCCGTGCCCGCGAGGCTCAGCCCTCTCCTTACACCCGAAGCCTTCATAGCAGGTGCGAGCGGCGGCTGGAGCGAACTGCCCTTCATCTCGCTCATCCTCGGCCTTGCCGGTGCGCTCGCCATCATTGCCACTTCGGCGCTCCTCTCGCGTCTGGCCGAGACCAATCCGCTACACCGGGCGTTGGGCTGGCTCGGGGCCCATTCGATCGTCGTCTATCTCGCCTTTTTCCTGCCGATGGCCATCGCCCGCACGGTGCTGCTCAGGAGCGGCATCATCACCGATATCGGCACGATCTCGCTCCTGACGACCGCTTCCGCCGTGGTGGGGCCGGTCATCCTTTATGCACTGGTGCAATGGAGCGGCTATGGCGGCTTCCTGTTCCGGCGTCCGGCATGGGCCATCGTTGATCCTGCGCCTGAAAAGAAAACGGCGGCTGTCGCCGCCGAATAAGAATGAGATAGTGAATAGTTATTAGCGAAGGGAGTTTCCTCCTACTCACTAACTATGCGCGAAGATGTCTTCCTCGTCCCAGCCCATCAGGTCGAGCTTCGCCCGGGTCGGCAGGAAGCGGAAGCAAGCCTCGGCTTCTTTTGCCCGTCCGTCGCGCGTAAGCCGTGCCTCCAGCACGGTCTTCAGGCGATGCAGGTAAAGCACATCCGAAGCGGCGTATTCGAGCTGCGCGGGGGAAAGCACGTCCGCCGCCCAATCCGAGGATTGCTGCTGTTTGGAGATCGTCACGTCGAGCAACTCGCCGCAAAGCTCCTTAAGCCCGTGCCGATCCGTATAGGTGCGGGTCAATCGCGAGGCGATCTTGGTGCAGAAGACCGGCTGCGGCATGACGCCGAACGTATGGGCCAGCACCGCCAGGTCGAACCGGCCGAAATGGAAGATCTTGGTGATTGAGCGGTCCTTGAGGAGGCGCACCAGATTGGGCGCCTTCTTTTGTCCCGGCTCGATCTGGATCACATCGGCGGTGCCATCGCCGGGCGAGATCTGCACCAGGCATAACCGGTCGCGATGCGGCTTGAGGCCGAGCGTTTCGGTGTCGATGGCGACGGCATCGACCTGATAATGCGAAAGGTCTGGCAGGTCGTTTTTGTGAAAGCGAATGCTCATGCGGCGGGTTCCGTTAATTATTAGAGCGCCGCGCGTCCAATTGGACGCGCAAAGGACACTCTAACACTTTTAAATTCTGCATAATTTCATCCTTAAATCGATTCCGATTTAAGGAATTATGCAGTAGCGAGGGCGGCAAGGATGCGCGCCCATGAGCGCTGGCCCTTGTGGAAGGATTGAAGTTCGTATTTTTCGTTGGGCGAATGGATGCGGTCGTCCTCGAGTCCGAAGCCGACGAGCAGCGATTCCATACCGAGCATCGACTGGAAATCGCCAACGATCGGGATCGAGCCGCCCATGGCGATCAGCACGGCCGGCTTTGGCCATTCGTCCGAAAGCGCGTCCTTGGCCTTGGCGAGAAGTGGCGAATCGTAGGAAAGCTGGATGGCCGGCGATCCACCATGCGGATGGAACTCTACCGAACAGTCGGCGGGAATGCGCGCCTTGACGAATTCCTGGAAGGCCGCGCGGATCTTGTCCGGGTCCTGCTTGTGGACGAGGCGGAACGAGATCTTGGCCGAGGCCTCAGCCGCGATCACCGTCTTGAAGCCCTGGCCGGTATAGCCGCCTGTGATGCCGTTGACCTCCGCCGTCGGCCGCGCCCAGGTCAGTTCGAGTACGCTCCTGCCCTTTTCGCCCGATGGGATGGAAAGACCGATCGGACCGAGAAAGCTCTCCGCCGTGCGGCCGAGCCCTTCCCAAACTGCCAGGATCTGCGTCGGGGTTTCCTCCACGCCGTCATAAAAACCCGGCAGGGTAACGCGCCCGTTCTCGTCATGGAGATCGGCGATGATGCGCGAGAGGATATGGATGGGGTTCGCCGCTGCGCCGCCGAAGAAACCGGAATGCAGGTCGCGGTTTGCGGCCTTGACGGTGATTTCCTCGCCCACCATTCCGCGCAGGCCGACCGAAATGGCAGGCGTCTCGCGGTTCCACATGCCGGTATCGCAGACAAGTGCGAAATCCGCTTTCAATTCGGCGGCATGGCTTTCGAGGAAAGGCTTCAGCGACGGCGAACCCGATTCTTCCTCGCCCTCGAAGAGAATGGTGACGCGGCAGGGCAGATGGCCGTGAACCGCCTTGTAAGCGCGGCAGGCCTCGACGAAGGTCATCAACTGGCCCTTGTCGTCGGATGACCCGCGCCCGGTGATGATCTTGCGGCCCTCGCCCATATCCTTGATCGCGGGAGCAAACGGATCGTTTTCCCAGAGTTCCAGGGGATCGACCGGCTGCACGTCGTAATGGCCGTAGAAGAGCGCATGCGGCGCATCGGGTGTAGCGCCCTCATGATGCGCGACGACCATCGGATGGCCTGACGTGTCGCGAACGCTCGCCTCGAAGCCTATTGCCTTCAGATCCTCCACCAGCCACTCCGCCGCCCTGCGGCATTCGGCCTTGTAGGCGGGGTCGGTCGAAATCGACTTGATCTTCAGGAGTTCGAACAGCCTGTCGAGGCTATTGTCGAGATTGGCGTCTAGATGGGAAAGGACGGGATCGAGCGTGGACATGCGCATTACCTGTTTTCGATTCGTAAAGAGAACCGCAGACTATTCTATTTTGCGGGCCAGACTATCTGTTTTGCGGGAGTGTGCACAAGGCCATCCGGAGCGCGCATTGCGAAAGAACCGCAGGCTGGCCGGAAAAGATTTGGCCGCTGCGGTGAGGGGGATACCACAGCGGCCAGATACTTTAAGCGGCAGCCCGGAGAGGGGGGATGAGGCTGCCGCCTGATCCGGAAATCCAGCGGGGGACGGGCCGGAAGACCAGATATCGACATGTCGTCGATGGGTGTGATTTGGCGAGGCGAACGTGGCGATTCAAGGGCGCGGAACATTACATGTTTGTAACAAAAGCGTGATACGGGTGTTCGCAGCGGCCGCTGTCCACGTTGGCCCAGCATTTGACGATGCAATTTGGTGGATCGTCTCATCTCCTGACAGAGACTTCATTCCATTTTTCGCGGGTTTGTTCTAAGTCTTCGCCATGAAAAACGGCGATCATCTCTTTCTCGTTGACGGTTCGGGCTATATTTTCCGCGCCTATCACGCTCTTCCCCCGCTCACCCGCAAGAGCGACGGCCTGCCCATCGGCGCGGTTTCCGGCTTCTGTAATATGCTGTGGAAGCTCCTGAAGGATGCCCGCAATACTGACGTGGGTGTGGTGCCGACCCATTTCGCCGTCATCTTCGACTATTCCTCGAAGACCTTCCGCAACACGATCTATCCCGAATACAAGGCCAATCGCAGCGCCCCGCCGGAAGACCTCATTCCGCAGTTCGGCCTCATCCGCCAGGCGACGAAGGCATTCAACCTGCCCTGCATCGAGAAGGAGGGCTATGAGGCCGACGATCTGATCGCCACCTATGCCCGGCTTGCCGTGGAGGCGGGCGGCGACGTGACGATCGTCTCCTCCGACAAGGATCTGATGCAGCTCGTCAACGGCAAGGTGTCGATGTATGACGGCATGAAGGACAAGCAGATCTCGGTTCCGGAAGTGATCGAGAAATGGGGCGTGCCGCCGGAAAAGATGATCGACCTGCAGTCACTCACCGGCGACAGTACCGACAATATCCCTGGCATTCCCGGCATCGGGCCGAAGACGGCAGCGCAGCTCCTTGGCGAGTATGGTGATCTCGATACACTTCTGGCCCGTGCGTCTGAAATCAAGCAGCAGAAGCGCCGCGAGAACATCATCGCCTTCACCGAACAGGCGCGTCTGTCGCGCCAGTTGGTGACGCTGAAGAAGGATACGCCGATCGATGTCGGCCTGGAGGCGCTGGTGCTGGAGCCGCAGGACGGGCCGAAGCTCATCGGCTTCCTCAAGGCGATGGAGTTCACCTCGCTCACCCGACGTGTTGCCGAGACGACCGGAACCGACGCGGCCGAAATCGAACCGGTCCCCGTCGAGACGCAATGGGGCGCGCAAGCGCATGGGCCGGATATGGAAACCAGGGGCCTGCCGGGGATATCGCCCTCGCCGGCGTCAAAAGACGGTGTAGTCTCTCTCGTCGATGGGGAGTTGCCCGGCAGCGCAGAGGGGGGTATGACACCCGCCGATCTCGCTAAATCCCGCGCCGATGCGGCCCTGGCAGAAAAGATCGACACCACGGCCTATGTCTGCATCCGCGATCTTGCCACCCTGCAGCAATGGATCGATGAGGCGACCGAGAATGGGATCGTCGCTTTTGATACCGAGACCAATTCGCTCTTTCCGATGGAAGCCGAACTGATCGGCCTTTCCCTGGCGCTTGCGCCGGGCCGCGCCGCCTATGTGCCGCTGGCGCATAAATCGGGCGCGGGCGATCTCTTGGGCGGCGGGATGGTGGAAAACCAGATCCCGCTCGATCAGGCGCTTGCCGCGCTGAAGCCCATGCTGGAGGACGGCGCGGTCCTCAAGATCGCCCAGAACATGAAGTTCGACTGGTTGCTCATGCACCGCTACGGCATCGATGTCGCGCCTTTCGACGATACGATGCTGATTTCCTATGCGTTGGACGCCGGTCCCGGTGGACATGGCATGGACAGCCTGTCGGAGCGCTGGCTCGGCCACAAGACCATCCACTACAAGGAAGTGGCCGGCAGCGGCAAATCCGCGGTCAGCTTCGACATGGTGGATATCGAGCGCGCCACCGCCTATGCCGGCGAGGATGCCGATGTAACGCTGCGGCTCTGGCGTGTTCTGAAGCCCCGTCTTGCGGCGGAAGGAGCAGCGTCCGTTTACGAGCGGCTGGAGCGGCCGCTGGTGACGGTGCTGGCGCGCATGGAGGCGCGCGGCATCTCCGTCGACCGGCAGATATTGTCGCGTCTTTCCGGCGATCTGGCGCAATCGGCGGCGGCGATCGAGGATGAGATCTACAAGCTCGCCGGCGAACGCTTCAACATCGGCTCGCCGAAGCAACTGGGCGATATCCTGTTCGGCAGGATGGGCTTCCCCGGCGGCTCCAAAACCAAAACCGGCCAATGGTCGACATCAGCTCAGGCGCTGGAGGATTTAGCCGCGACAGGCCATGAGTTGCCACGCAAGATCGTCGACTGGCGCCAGCTCACCAAGCTCAAATCCACCTATACGGATGCGTTGCCGGGCTATATCAACCGCGAGACCAAGCGCGTCCATACCTGTTATGCGATGGCCGCCACCTCAACCGGCAGGCTTTCGTCTTCAGACCCCAATCTGCAGAACATTCCTATCCGCACGGCGGAAGGCCGCAAGATCAGGACGGCGTTCATCGCAGAGCCGGGCAACAGGCTTATCTCCGCCGATTACAGCCAGATCGAGCTGCGCGTGCTCGCCCATGTCGCCGATATCCCGCAATTGAAGCACGCTTTCGCCGAGGGCATGGACATTCATGCCATGACCGCATCCGAAATGTTCGGCGTGCCCGTCAAGGATATGCCGAGCGAGGTGCGGCGCCGCGCAAAAGCGATCAATTTCGGCATTATCTACGGCATTTCGGCCTTCGGTCTGGCTAACCAGCTGTCGATTCCGCGCGAGGAGGCAGGGCAGTATATCCGCACCTATTTCCAGCGCTTCCCCGGCATTCGCGATTATATGGAGGCGACTAAGGCGTTTGCCCGCGAGCATGGCTATGTCGAGACGATCTTCGGACGGCGCGCGCATTATCCGGAAATCCGCTCGTCCAACCCGCAGATGCGCGCCTTCAACGAGCGCGCCGCGATCAACGCGCCGATTCAAGGAGCGGCCGCCGATATCATCCGCCGCGCCATGATCCGCATGGACGACGCGCTCGCCGAGGCAAGGCTGTCGGCGCGCATGCTCCTGCAGGTCCATGACGAACTGGTCTTCGAGGCGCCGGAGAACGAGGTGGAAGATACCATTCCCGTGGTCCGCCGGATCATGGAAAACGCCGCCATGCCCGCCGTTTCGCTCTCCGTTCCATTGCAGGTGGACGCGCGCGCGGCGCAGAATTGGGACGAGGCGCACTGACGAATGGCTCGCAGAGTTGGAAGGCCGCAATTGACGCATGGTCGATGAAGCGTTAAACAGCGCGAAACACGCAATTTGTTTCCCGTACCGCCCGCCGCGCAATCGCACGATCCGGAAGGATCATGTTTCATGCCATCGAGCGGTAGCGGTGATTTAGCGAAAGTCATCAATGTCTCTGCCTGCTTCCATCGCTCCGGCACTGTCCGGCGCTCTTGCCGCTCGTGGTTATACGGCGCTCACCTCCGTCCAGACCGCCGTTCTCGCGCCCGAGGCCGAGGGCGCCGACCTCCTGGTCTCGGCCCAGACCGGTTCCGGCAAGACCGTTGCCTTCGGCATGGCTATCGCGCCGACATTGCTTGATGGCGCCGAGCGCTTCGGCGCGGCGCGCGCCCCCCTGGCGCTGGTCATTGCCCCGACACGCGAACTGGCATTGCAGGTCCGCCGCGAACTGGAATGGCTCTATGCCGATACCGGCGGGCGGATTGCATCCTGCGTCGGCGGCATGGATATCCGTACTGAGCGCCGGGCGCTCGAACAGGGCGCGCATATCGTCGTCGGCACGCCTGGCCGCCTGCGCGACCACATCACGCGCAACGCGCTCGATATGTCGTCCTTACGGGCTGTGGTTCTCGATGAAGCCGACGAGATGCTCGATCTCGGCTTCCGCGAAGACCTCGAATTCATCCTGGGCGAAGCGCCGGAAGACCGCCGCACGCTGCTTTTCTCCGCCACGGTTCCAAAACCCATTGCCCTGCTCGCCAAGCGCTTTCAGCGCAATGCGCTGCGCATTTCCGCGGCCAATGAAAAAGAGCAGCACGGCGATATCAGCTATCAGGCGATGGTCGTCCAGCCGCGCGAGCGCGAAAACGCCATCATCAATACGCTGCTGCTGTTCGACGCGCAGAACACGATCATCTTCTGCTCGACGCGCGAGGCGGTGAAGCATCTCACCAGCCGCCTGTCTAATCGCGGCTTTTCGGTTGTGTCGCTTTCGGGCGAGCTCAGCCAGGCGGAACGCACCAACGCGCTGCAATCGATGCGCGACGGGCGCGCCCGCGTCTGCGTGGCGACCGACGTTGCGGCGCGCGGCATCGACCTGCCCAATCTCGATCTCGTCATCCATGCCGATCTGCCGACCAATCCGGAAACGCTGCTTCACCGCAGCGGGCGCACGGGTCGTGCGGGCCGCAAGGGAACCTGTGTCCTGGTGGTTCCCTACTCGCGCCGCCGCAGCGCCGAGCGGCTGCTGCAGATGGCCAAGCTGGAAGCGGTAACGGTCAGCGCGCCCGGCATCGCCGCCATTCAGAAGAGGAACCGCGAGCGCATCCTGCAGGATCCGGCGCTGTCGGAAGCCCCGGGCGAAGACGAGCTGGAATTGATCCAGGAGCTTCAGGCGCTTTATACGCCCGAACAGATCGCCGCCGCCTATCTGCGCCGCGAGATTGCCGCGCGTCCGGCGCCGGAAGAGCTTTCCGACGCGCCTGTCCGTCCACTCGACGGTGGAAGGCAGAGCAGCGAAAGAACCGGCCGGCCGAATCGCCCGGAACGCGGCGACAATGAGGGCCGGTTCGAGAAATTCGACGGGGGCGGTGTCTGGTTTTCACTTTCCATCGGCCGCAAGCAGCGCGCCGACCCACGCTGGCTCCTGCCGATGATCTGCAAGGCCGGAGACGTGACGAAGCGCGAGGTCGGCTCGATCCGCATTCTGGAAACCGAGACGCATTTCGAGATCACGGCGTCGAAGGCCGGCGAATATCTGGCCAATCTCAGGGAACGCGGCAGCGGTGAAAAGGGCGTCACCATCCGCCCCGTCGCCGATGGCGCCGCGCCCGGGGCATCGGCCCCTCGCCCGCCGAAAACATCTTCGCAGGAGCGCTTCGAGCCCAAGGCGAAAACCTGGAAAAAGAAGGACGATTCCGCCAAGGCTTATCGCAGTGACAAGCCGGCAAAGGCCAAGAAGCCCCGCTGACGCGACTTTCATTGCTAACTTGAGTCCTTTCTACACCGCTGCGGCAGTAGAGAGGGTGTGGAATATTCAAAGCCAGGGAGAATTTTCGGCCCGCCGCGCATATGATGCCGGTTAATTCAATTTTTAAGAACTTCGTGGAAGCTACAACCCAATGGGGAAATCCGTCGCAGGGGGAAATGCGGCGGGTGCAAATTGGGGGATTTGTGGCGATGTTCTTAAAGGCATCCAATAGAAACCGGCTGCGCCGGATTGAGCGCATTTATCTCGTCTGGGGTGCGGCGCTCGGTGCGGCGATTTCAGTTTCAGGCTTCGTTCTCGACACGCGTTTCAGGCTGTTCGTGGGGCTCGGCAACGATGCCTGGGCGACCTTCACTGGCACGATCATGCATTTTCTCATGCTGTTCCTGCCCTTCATCATGGGCGGCATATTTCTCGAACTCGGCCGTCGCCAGCAGCGCTTTCTCGACCAGATGCACCGGTACGAACAGGCGGAGGCGCTGACGCGCAAGCAGGCGCACAGCGACACGCTGACCGGGCTCTTCAATCGCACCTATCTGGCCAAAATGATGGAGGAGGGGCTTTCGACCGGCCAGTGGGAAACGCGCCGGGCCTATGCCTATCTCCTCGATCTCGATGATTTCAAGCATATCAATGACACTATGGGCCATGCCGCGGGCGACCATGTCCTCATCGCTGTCGCCACGCGGTTGAAGCAGACGGCCGCCGATGGCGATATCGTGGTCAGGCTGGGCGGCGACGAATTTTTCGTGGTGCATTTTCTTGAGGGAGACCAGGATCCGGGCGACTTTGCCGAGCGGATGATCGCGGCCGTGACACAATCCATCTCTTTCGGCGACGCCCAGATAACGCCGAATGCCAGCATCGGCATTGCCCTGGTTGGCCGAGACGGCAAGACGCGATCCGATATCCTGCGCTGCGCCGATCTCGCCCTCTACGAAGCGAAGGGCGAGCCGACCAGCACCTATCGCTTCTACAGCGCCGAACTGAAGCTCGTCAGCGATCGTCAGGCGGCGCTCGAAACGGAGATGCGCAGGGGCATCGCCCAAAAGGAATTCGAGGTTTATTACCAGCCGATTTATTCCGTTTCGACGGGAAAACTGCGCAGTTTCGAAGCGCTTTTGCGTTGGAAACACCCTGAGCGCGGCATGATTTCGCCGGTCGAGTTCATCCCGATAGCCGAACGCTCGGGAATGATCATCCCGATCGGCCATCAGGTTCTGCGTGATGCCTGCCGTGCCGCCGCCTCATGGCCCGACCTCATAGGCGTGGCGGTCAATCTGTCGGCGGTCCAGTTCAAGGATGGCGGGCTTGTCGACAAGATCGAGGAGGCGTTGCGGGAAAGCGGCCTCGCGCCCGACCGGCTCGACCTGGAAATTACCGAAAGCCTGCTGCTGGAGCCTTCGCCGCGCGTGGTCAGCGCCATTGAACGGGTGCGCGAGCTCGGCATTCATCTCACCATGGACGATTTCGGAACGGGCTTCTCCAGCCTCAACAATCTGCGCCGCTTCCGTTTCGATCGCCTGAAGATCGACCGGTCCTTCACCCGCGACCTCGACAAGAACGACAGCGCCGAAATCATCAAGTCGATGATCAGCCTGTCGAAGGCGCTGCGGATGGAAGCGACCCTGGAGGGCGTCGAAAACGAGACCCAACTCGCTTTCGCCCGCAACGAGGGAGCGACAGAAGTGCAGGGCTTCTATTACGCAAAGCCGATGACAGTCGAGGATGTTGCGATCCTCTTGCGCGATCATCTCCACATGGAGAAAAGCACCGGCATGGCCGCCTGAGCCATGGGCTGAAGAGCTTGATCGCTCTTCAGCTTCTGCGATATCAGCGAGCACTCACCTATAGGGTGAAACACACTGGCGGCGCGGGCCGTTATAGGGCTGGTAGGTATTGTCGTAAGCCCTGTAGGACCGGTACCGGTTGTAGCACCACTGCGTATGCGAGCCGCCGCGATTCTGGTTGGCGATCGCGCCGCCGATGATGGCACCGCCCAGGAAAGCCGCCGGCGGGAACCACCAGCCATTGTGCCGGCGCCAGCCCGGACGATAGCGGCGATAGCCGCGATGGCCGCGATAATAGCCGCCGCGGTCGCGATAGAAACCGCGCCGCGCATCCCTCCTGTCCCGCCAGCGCATGTCCCGCCTGTCACGCCAGCGGCGGTACTGGATAGTCTGCACATCCGCGCCCGGTGCTTCCACCTTCAGGGGCTGAGCCGGGCCTGCAAGAGCCGGCGCAGCGAATTCGGCCGGGGAAACGGCCATCAGCGCGGCGCATATTGCTACGAAAAGCTTTTTCATGATGCCTCCTTCACTCCCTGGATCGTTTTTTGCTGGAAAGTCCATCCAGCTTTTCCGCCACCTCCATAGAAGGCTAAGTAGAAAGCGCCGTCCGCAAGTCAAGCCACACCCCGACCGCGGTAACCCGAGCCGGTTCATCAAAGCTTCATCTGAGCGTCAACCAGCCGACACCGAAGGGCTCTATCGGGGAAGCACCGATAAACTCCAGACGCAGGGTTCTTCAATGAAAGCGCTTCTTCTGTCGACAACCGCGGCGGCAACTATGGCGGTTGTCGCGCTGGTCTCCACTTCCGCCCTTTCCGAGGAGACGCAGTTCCCGGCCACGCTCGAAGCGCAGGCTATCCTGCCGGCGAACTCGATGATCAAGGCGCCGGAGGACGCGCCGGAACATCTCAGGACGTCGGGCAAATTCACCGCGAAGAACCGCAATCGCGCCGCCGGCGTCGGCACCGTGCCCGGCATGGACGAAAACCGTCCGACCGGGCTGGCGCTGCCTCTGGACGGACAGCCGCTGCAGGGCTTCTCGGGCATCAAGGCAATGGACGACGGCACGTTCTGGACGCTCTCTGACAATGGCTTCGGCAGCAAGCTCAATTCGCCCGACGCCGCTCTGATGCTGCATCAGATCAAGTTCGACTGGGATGCCGGCAAGGTCGAGCGGGTCGAAACTCTCTTCCTCTCCGATTCCGAAATGAAGGTGCCGTTCCCGATCGTGCTCGAAGGCACAGACAAGCGCTATCTGGCCGGTTCCGATTTCGATGTGGAATCGATCCAGCCGGTCGAGGACGGATTCTGGATCGGGGAGGAATTCGGTCCCTTCCTGATCCATGTTGATCGCGCCGGCAAGGTGACGGACGTGGTGGAGACGATGGTCGAAGGCGAGCCCGTCCGCTCGCCGGATTATCCCTCCTTCACGCTTCCCGCCAATCCGACGATGAAGAACCCGGCCTTCAACCTGAAGCGCTCCGGCGGCTTCGAGGGCATGGCGCGCTCGAAGGACGGAAGCAAGCTTTATGCGCTTCTTGAAGGTCCGCGCTATCTCGCCGACGGTTCGGTTGAAAAATCAGGCGACAACCCGGCATTGCGCATCGTCGAGTTCGACATTGCAGGAAAAAAATGGACGGGCCGCAGCTGGCTCTATCCCCTGAGCGAGGGCGGCCAGGCGATCGGTGATTTCAACATGATCGACGCGACCACCGGCCTCGTCATCGAGCGCGACAACGGCGCGGGCATTTCGGAAAAGGCTTGCGCCGATTCCAAGAACCCGCAGCCGGATTGTTTCTCGACGCCGGCCAAGTTGAAGCGCATCTACAAGATCGAAATGAGCGATGCCAATGTCGGCGGCCCTGTCCGCAAGATCGGTTACATCGATCTGATGGCGATCAGGGATCCCGAGGGCAAGGCGCGCCAGGGTGGCGGAGAAGGCTTCTACGACATGCCCTTCGTCACCATCGAAAACGTCGATGTCATCGACGAGAACCACATCGTCGTGGGCAACGACAACAATTTACCGTTCTCCGCCGGCCGCGCGCTCGACAAGGCTGATGATAATGAGTTTGTTCTTCTTGAAGTTGGGGATTTTCTGAAAGCGAAGTAAAAGCTTCGGAAGGGGTCCGCCCGAAGTCCAGCCAGACGGATAGGGCGGTGTGCTTCTTCTCACCCCCCTCTACCCTGCCGGGCATCTCCCCCTCAAGGGGGAGATTTGCTGTCATTGGGCGGGAGCTTTATTCTGCTACGTCACGGACTGGCGCAGACGGAAGCCATAGCCTGATCTCCCCTTGAGGGGAGATATCCGGCAGGCCAGAGGGGGTATTCCAGCCCACTACTTAGAAATGGACAAAATCAAACGTCCAGATTCGCCACGTTCAACGCATTCTCCAGGATGAACTCGCGGCGAGGCTCCACATTGTCTCCCATCAGCCGGCTGAACAGGCTGTCGGCGTCGGTCGCATCCGAAACCTTGACCTGAAGCAGCGAACGGGCGTGCGGATCGAGCGTGGTTTCCCAGAGCTGGTCGGCGTTCATCTCGCCGAGGCCCTTGTAGCGCTGCAGCGTCAGGCCTTTTTTCCCTGCGGCAAAGACCGAATCGAGCAGCGATAGCGGCCCGGAGATCATGTCGCTCTTGTCCTTGCGCCGCAGCGTGGGCGGTGCGTCGTAGATCTCGTGCAGGCGTGGTGCGTAGCGGTCGAGCTGGCGCGCGTCGGCGGAACCGATCAGCGCCATGTCGAGCGTCGTGACGTCCCTGACGCCGCGCAGCATCCGCTCGAAGCGATATCCGCCATCGGCGGCGACATGCCCGCTCCAGCCCCGTTCGGTTTCCTCGGCGATGATATCGAGACGCCGGGCGATATGGTTGGCCGCTTCCTGCGTCTTTTCGTTGTTGCTCACGGCGTCCGGATTGAGCCCGCCCGCGATTGCCGCCTGTTCGACGACATTGCGGCTGTATCGCGTGTGCAGCCCGTTAAGCAACTGGCGCACGGCAAGCGCGTCATTGATGAGGCTGCGAAGGTCGGCGCCGGCCCGCACCTCGCCATTGGCGAGTTGCAGTGCCGTTTCCTCGAGGCCCGATTCGATGAGGTAGTTCTCGAATGCCTCTTCGTTCTTGATATATTGCGAGGACTTGCCGCGTGCGACCTTATAGAGCGGCGGCTGGGCGATATAGATATGCCCGCGCTCGATCAGCTCCGGCATCTGCCGGAAGAAGAAGGTGAGCAGCAGCGTACGAATATGCGCGCCATCCACGTCGGCGTCGGTCATGATGATGATCTTGTGATAGCGCAGCTTGTCGGCGTTAAATTCGTCCTTGCCGATGGAGGTGCCGAGAGCGGTGATCAGCGTGCCGATCTGGTCCGACGACAGCATCCGGTCGAAGCGCGCGCGCTCGACGTTGAGGATCTTGCCGCGCAGCGGCAGGATCGCCTGATTCTGCCGCGAGCGACCGCCCTTGGCCGAGCCGCCGGCAGAATCGCCCTCGACGATGAAGATCTCGGATTTGGCCGGATCGCGCTCCTGGCAATCGGCAAGCTTGCCCGGCAGCGAGGTGATGTCGAGCGCGCCTTTGCGCCGTGTCAGTTCGCGTGCCTTGCGCGCCGCCTCGCGGGCGGCGGCCGCCTCCACTACTTTGCCGATGAGGATCCTGGCTTCCGTGGGATGTTCCTCGAGCCAGGTGGAAAGCGCTTCATTGACAAGGCTTTCCACGACCGGGCGCACTTCGGAGGAAACCAGCTTGTCCTTGGTCTGTGAGGAAAATTTCGGATCGGGAACCTTGACCGAGAGAACCGCTGTCAACCCCTCGCGGCAATCGTCGCCGGTAAGCTGGACCTTCTCCTTCTTCGTGATGCCCGAACTGTCGGCATAGCCCGTCACCTGGCGCGTCAGGGCGCCCCGAAAGCCGGCAAGGTGCGAGCCGCCGTCGCGCTGCGGAATGTTGTTGGTGAAGCAGAGGACCTTTTCGTGGTAGGAATCGTTCCACCACATCGCCACCTCGACGGTCATGCCATCGCGTTCGCCCGTGATATACATGGGGTTGTCGAGAAGCGGCTTCTTGGCCTGGTCGAGATATTTGACGAATTCCTGTAGCCCGCCATCATAGTGCAGCACCTGCTCCTTGATGTCTGCGTGGCGCTTGTCGGTCAGATGGATGCGCACACCCGAATTGAGGAATGCCAGTTCGCGCAGGCGATGTTCCAGCGTCGCATAATCGAACTCGACCATGGTGAAGGTTTCGCTCGATGGGAGGAAAGTAACTTCCGTTCCGGTCTCGCTGCCTGCATCGCCGGTGACAGTGAGCGGCGCGTCGGCAACGCCATGGGTAAAGCTCATCTCGAAGATCTGCCCCTTCCGGCGGATCTTCAGCTTCAGCCACACCGAAAGCGCGTTGACCACGGAAACGCCGACGCCGTGCAATCCGCCCGATACTTTGTAGGAATTCTGGTCGAATTTGCCGCCCGCATGTAGCTGCGTCATGATGACTTCAGCCGCCGATACGCCTTCGGAGTGCATATCCGTGGGGATGCCGCGGCCATTGTCGGTGACGGTGCAGGAGCCATCAGGATTGAGCGTGACCGTAACGAGCGTGGCGTGTCCGGCAAGCGTCTCGTCGATGGCATTGTCCACGACTTCGTAGACCATGTGATGCAGGCCGGAACCGTCGTCCGTATCGCCGATATACATGCCGGGGCGCTTGCGCACCGCGTCCAGACCTTTGAGGACCTTGATGGAATCCGCCCCATATTCGGGGGATGCGCCGGAAATATCTTCCGGTGTCGTTTCGGGTATCTCGCTCATGAAAAACTTTCGTTTGTCTACCGCAAAGACGACGCGTGCGGAGTCCCCTCGAATCACGCGCCGACATTGGCTTTAATATAGGTGTTAAAGCCAGTTTTTCCAAATCTTTGCGGCGTTTTTGCGGGGAAACATGCCATTGTGGATAGTCGTGTGGGCCGCCATGTGGCGCGAGGGTATTTCCACGCCTATATCATGGTTTTATCGGAGTTTCGTTCATGAGCGATATGGTGATGGGTGGCACGGGATGCATAAGGGCGGCCGGCCCCGAAAATCCGTTCGTTCCACCTGCGCCTGTTCCGCGGACGAAGCGGGTCGGCCGTCTCGAACTCATCCGCATCATCTACCGCAATCCGCTCGAACTGTGGGGCGAGCCCTCCTATAACGAGCCATGGGTCGAGGTTGACTGGATGGGCATGCGTACCATCATCGCCAATGACCCAGGACTGATCCGCCACGTGCTGGTCGACAACGCGAAGAATTATCGCATGGCGGCGGTGCGCCAGCGCATCCTGCGCCCGATCCTGCGCGACGGCCTTCTGACGGCGGAAGGCGAGGTCTGGAAGCGGTCGCGCAAGGCGATGGCGCCCGTCTTCACGCCGCGCCACATTCATGGTTTCGCTAGCGCGATGCAGGAGCGCTCCGAAGCTTTTGCCGGCCGCTACCAAACGCCTGGGGTGGTAAGCGACGTGGCCCGCGACATGACGCTGCTGACCTATGACATTCTGGCCGCGACGCTTTTCTCGGGCGAGATCGCCGGCGAGCCGGGCCAGTTCGCCAAGGAAATCGACAATCTGTTCGAGACCATGGGCCGCGTCGATCCGCTCGATCTCCTGGGCGCGCCGCAATGGCTGCCGCGCTTTACCCAGATCAGGGGTCGTCGCTCGCTCGCCTTCTTCCGCAAGATCGTCGCCGATACCGTCGCGATGCGAAAGGACCGCATGGCAAAGGGTGAGGACGTTCCCAGTGATTTCCTGACGCTGCTTCTGAAGACCGAAGGTCCGGATGGCCTGTCGCGCGCCGAGATCGAGGATAATATCATCACCTTCATCGGCGCCGGACACGAGACGACCGCCCGCGCGCTCGGCTGGACGCTCTATCTCCTGGCCGAAGCGCCCTGGGAACGAGATATCGTCGAGGCGGAGATCGACAGCTTCATGCGCGAAGGCCCCGTGCCCCCGCATCAATGGCTGGACAGGCTGCCGCTGACGCGCGCTGCCTTCGAGGAGGCGATGCGGCTCTATCCGCCCGCGCCCTCCCTCAACCGCGAAGCGGTGGAAGACGATCGATATGGCGACCTGACAATCGAAAAGGGTTCGACGGTGCTCGCCATGCCGTGGACCATTCACCGCCACCGTCTTTACTGGGAAAACCCCGACGCTTTTATTCCGGCGCGCTTCCATCCGGAAAATCGCGGCAAGATCGATCGCTTCCAGTATCTGCCCTTCGGGGCCGGTCCGCGCGTCTGCATCGGCGCGACCTTCGCGCTGCAGGAAGGCGTCATAGCGCTCGCCATTCTCCTCTCGCGCTATCGCTTCGATACGGTGAGCCAGACCAAGCCCTGGCCGGTGCAGAAACTGACCACGCAGCCGGAGGGCGGCTTGCCGATGAAGGTGACGCCGCGACGCTGAGGCGTTACCCCTTTAGCCGCTCGGCATGCCAGCGCAGATGATCGGCCATGAAGGTCGAGATGAAGAAGTAGGAATGGTCATAGCCGTCCCGCATGTTGAGTGTCAGCGGAATGCCTGCCTTGCGGCATGCATCCTCCAGCAGCCATGGACGCAGGCCGTCATCGAGGAAGCCGTCTGCCGTGCCCTGATCGACCAGCAGTTCCGGCACGCGGTAGCCATCCTCGATCAGAAGCGTTGCATCATAGGCACGCCAGGCCAACTCGTTCGGTCCCAGATATTTCTCAAAAGCGGGCCGCGACCAGCCGGCGGTCGAGGGCTGGACGATCGGCGCAAAGGCTGAAACCGATTTGAAGCGGCCGGGATGCTTCAGCGCGAGCGTGATCGCGCCATGTCCGCCCATGGAATGGCCGAAAATGCCCTGGCGCGTCAGATCGATCGGAAAGTTTTGCGCCACCAGCGCGGGCAATTCGTCGGCAATATAGGTGGCCATCCGGTAATGGGCGGCATAGGGTGCCTGCGTTGCATCGAGATAGAAGCCGGCGCCGCAGCCGAACTGCCAATTGTCCTTCTCGTCGGGAATATTCTCACCGCGCGGGCTCGTGTCGGGGCAGACGATGGCGAGGCCGAGTTCCGCCGCCGTCCGGCGATATTCGCCCTTGTCCATGACGTTCTGGTGCGTGCAGGTGAGGCCTGAGAGATACCACACCACAGGCACCGGGCCCTCCGCCGCCTGTGGTGGCAGGAACACGGCAAATGTCATGTCGCAGGCGCAAGCCTCGCTCTTGTGGCGGTAGACGCCTTGCGTGCCTTCGAAGCTCTTCGGGGTCGAGATGGTTTCGAGTGTCATCGGAGTTCTTCCTGATCCTAAGCGGCGAGGCGCATGTCGATATGCGGGATGCTATCTTCGAGATATTCATCCGAGACGGGCACAAAACCGAATGAGCCGTAGAATGTCTTGAGATGGCTCTGCGCGCCGAGCTCGATATCGTGACCCGGAAAACATTCCCGGCAATGCGCGATCGCCGCGAGCATGATCTGCTCGCCGAGCTTCCTGCCGCGATGGCTGGGCGCGACGACCACACGGCCGATGCGTGCCGAACCCTCGCCTGCAGGTGGCAAAACGCGCAGATAGGCGGCAAGGCTGCCCTTATCCAGCACCCGCAGGTGCAGTGCGTCCAGATCCCGGCCGTCGATCTCCGGATAGGGGCATTTCTGCTCGACGACAAAAATATCCACGCGCAATTTCAGCATGGCATAGAGATCGCGGGGGCTGAGCCCGTCGAGCCCGCTCCAGACGAACTGCAATTGCGCCCCGCTCATCAGTAGACCACCACCGAGCGGATCGACTTGCCCTCATGCATCAGGTCGAAGGCGGTGTTGATCTCATCGAGCGGCATGGTGTGGGTGATGAGCGAATCGATGTCGATCTTTCCCTCCATGTACCAGTCGACGATCTTGGGTACATCGGTGCGGCCGCGCGCGCCGCCGAAGGCCGAGCCTTTCCAGACGCGCCCGGTGACGAGCTGGAACGGCCGCGTGGAAATCTCGGTGCCTGAAGGCGCGACGCCGATGATGATCGATTCACCCCAGCCGCGATGACAGCATTCCAGCGCCTGGCGCATGGTGTGGACATTGCCGATGCACTCGAAGGAGAAATCCGCGCCGCCGCCGGTCAGATCGACGATCGCCTCGACCACCTTGTCCCGACCGACCTCGTCGGGATTGATAAAATGCGTCATGCCGAATTTCTTCGCCATTTCCACCTTGGACGGATTGAGATCAACGCCGATGATCTTGTCGGCGCCGACCATGCGTGCGCCCTGGATCACATTGAGGCCGATGCCGCCGAGGCCGAAGACCACGACATTGGCGCCCGGCCAGACCTTGGCCGTATAGACGACCGCGCCGATGCCGGTGGTGACGCCGCAGCCGATATAGCAGATCTTGTCAAAAGGCGCGTCCTCGCGCACCTTGGCAAGGGCGATCTCCGGCAGGACGGTGAAGTTGGAGAAGGTCGAGCAGCCCATGTAATGGAACACCTCGCCGCCATCGCAGGAAAAGCGCGAGGTCTTGTCCGGCATCAGGCCCTGGCCCTGCGTCGCGCGGATGGAGGTGCAGAGATTGGAGCGCTGCGACAGGCAGGTTTTGCACTGGCGGCATTCGGGCGTGTAGAGCGGGATGACATGGTCGCCGACCTTGACCGACGTGACGCCCGCGCCGATCTCGCGCACGATGCCCGCGCCCTCATGGCCGAGGATCGCCGGAAACTTGCCCTCCGAATCGAGACCGGACAACGTGTAGGCGTCGGTGTGGCAGATGCCGGTCGCCATGATCTCGACCAGCACTTCTCCGGCCTTCGGCCCGCCGATTTCGACGGTCTCGATCGAGAGCGGCTTGTTGGCCTCCCAGGCCACGGCTGCGCGAGATTTCATGGCGATATTCCCTTTCAGTTCTGCCTGTTTCAGGCTTTTATTTGAGATAGGTGCGCAAGATGCGCATGATTTCATCGATTTCGGCATCGGGGTCGATCACCGCGCGTTCCGCTATCGCCTCCCGGGCTTTCCCAAACGTTTCGCGGAAATGGCTTTCCAGCACTTCCGTCATCAGCCCGTTGGCCGCGCCGCGCAATGCCGCGATCTGCTGGAGAAGCGCGCTGCATTCGGTGCCTGCCTCCACCGCGCGCTCAAGCGCCTCGGCCTGGCCCTTGATGCGGCGCAGACGCGTCAGCGCGCGCTTTTTATCGGCCAGTGAATGCGGCATTGGACCTCCCGAATGCAGTAAACGGTAAGTACTATGGGGGAGTATGTCAACGGGCTTGTCCCACCTTTCCATTCCGGACAGAACTGTTGTATCGGTGCACGGTATATCCGCCCGTCGATGCATCCATGGAGCACGGTTTGCCAGACCTGCCGAGCCTGCCTGTAACCGAAGCCTTGCCCGCGCTCGACAAAGCGCTGGAAAGCGGCAATGCGGCGGTGCTCGTCGCCCCACCCGGCGCGGGCAAGACGACGCTGGTGCCGATCCATCTGCTCCAGGCGGAATGGCGCGGCGAGGGGACCATCGTGCTTCTGGAGCCGCGCCGTATCGCCGCGCGTGCGGCCGCGCGCCGCATGGCCGCGCTGATGGGCGAGGAGCCGGGAGAAACGGTCGGCTATCGCATGCGGCTTGAAACCAAGACCTCCGCCCGCACGCGCATTCTCGTCGTCACCGAGGGTGTCTTCGCCCGGATGATCCTCGACGATCCTGACCTCAAAAGCGTATCCGCCGTCCTCTTCGACGAGTTCCACGAACGCAGCCTCGATGCGGATTTCGGCCTGGCGCTAGCGCTCGACGTGCAGGCCGCGCTCCGGCCCGATTTGAAGCTGATCGTCATGTCCGCAACGCTCGACGGCGCGCGCGTCGCAAGGCTTCTGAACGATGCGCCGGTGATCGAGAGCGCCGGCCGCTCCTTTCCGATCGATATACGCTACCGCGAGCGCAAACCCGACGAGCGCATTGAGGATGCGATGGCACGCGCCGTCCGTGAACTCTTGGCCGAGGAGATGGGCAGCATCCTCGCCTTCCTGCCCGGTCAGGGCGAGATCGAGCGCACGGCGCGGCTTCTGGAAGATCGTCTGCCCGCCAATGTGCTGCTAGCGCCGCTCTATGGCGCGATGGAGGGCCGCGATCAGGATGCCGCCATCCGCCCCGCGCCGGCGGGCAAGCGCAAGGTGGTGCTGGCGACGTCCGTGGCCGAAACCTCGATCACCATCGACGGCGTTCGTGTGGTGATCGATTCCGGCTTGGCGCGGCTGCCGAAATATGAGCCTTCCACCGGGCTGACACGGCTTGAGACGGTGCGCGCCGCGCGCGCCGCCGCCGACCAGCGCGCCGGCCGTGCGGGCCGCACCGAACCGGGCATCGCTATCCGTCTGTGGCATTCGGGCCAGACCGCTGCCCTGCCGCCCTTTGCCCCACCCGAAATCCTTGAAGCGGACCTTTCCGGCCTGGTGCTCGATTGCGCTGCCTGGGGCGTATCGGATCCCGCGACGCTTGCCTTTCTCGATCCGCCGCCGGCGCCCGCGCTGACTGAAGCGAAAGCGTTGTTGAAGCGCCTCGGCGCGCTCGACGAAAATGGCCGGCTGACCGCTGATGGCGAGGCGATGCGCGCGCTGGCGCTGCCTGCCCGGCTCGCACATATGATCGTTGCCGCCGCAAGGCAGGGCGAGGGCGGACGTGCGGCGGAACTTGCGATGCTCCTGACCGAGCGTGGACTTGGCGGCAACGATGTCGATCTCGATGTCAGGCTTTCCCGTTTCCATCGCGACCGCAGTGATCGCGCCGTGCGGGCCAAAGGGCTGGCAAAACGCCTCGCCTCGGCGGTGCGCTCCGCCGCTCCTGCGGGGGAGCCTTCCTCCGCCGGGCGCCTTCTGCTCGACGCCTATCCCGACCGGATCGCCAAGGCGCGCGGCGCCACGGGGCAATTTGTGCTGGCGAACGGCCGGGGAGGCGAGGTCGACCCCGCTCTGCCGCTGTCGCGCGCCAGATGGCTGGTCGTCGCCGATCTCACCGGGCGGGCGGAGCGAACCCGTATTATGGCCGCGGCCGAGGTAAGCGAGGACGACATCCGCGCGGTGCTGGGACCCCGCATCGAAAGCGGACGCCAGATCGTTTATGATCCCGAGAAGAATGCGCTGCGCGCCCGCGAGGCGACCCGCATCGGCGCCATAGCGCTTTCGGAACGGCAATTGCCCGCGCCGTCGGGCGAGGACGCGGATAGGGGCGTCGTCGAAGCGGTGCGCCAGCACGGGCTTGCCATCCTGCCATGGAGCAAGGAAGCGGAAATCCTGCGCCGCCGGCTCGGCTGGCTGCACCGTGGCCTGGGCGATCCCTGGCCGTCGATGCAGGACGATCATCTCCTCACAACCCTTGAGGACTGGCTTTTGCCGTTCCTCACCGGAGAAGCGCGGCTCGACCGCATTCCGCCTCAGGTACTGATCAATGGCCTGCGTTCCCTCGTGCCATACGATCTGCAAAGGCGGATCGACGCATTGGCGCCCACCCATTTCGAGGTGCCGACGGGTTCGCATATCCCCATCCGCTACGATGCCGACGAGCCGGTGATCGCCGTCCGCGTGCAGGAGCTTTTCGGACTCGCAACCCATCCGGCCATCGCCGGCGGCACGGTGCCGCTACTGCTCGAACTGCTCTCGCCCGCCCATCGCCCGATCCAGATCACCCGCGACCTGCCCGGCTTCTGGCGCGGCTCCTGGGCGGATGTTCGCACCGACATGCGCGGGCGATATCCAAGGCATGTCTGGCCCGAGGACCCGCTCGCAGCCGACCCCACAAGGCGCGCCAAGCCGCGCGGGCAGTGATCACGGAAACGCACGGTCGAGGGGCGCACGGTATATTCTTGCGCGAGAGGAATGCTTTCCCGCATAAGAAATGCCAGAAAGATGAATGATGAATCCTGATTTCAACAATCGCGCTTCCTACCTCTCGCGCCGGCTGCGGCTGACGACGCTGGTGCGCCTGCGCTGGCTGGCGATTGCCGGGCAGACGGCGGCTATCCTGTTCGTGATGCTGTATCTGCAGTTTCCGTTTCCGGTCAGCGTCTGCTTCGTGCTGATAGCGGCGTCGGCATGGCTGAACCTGTTTCTCTCCTTTCGCTATCCCGTTAATCACCGTCTTGAGCCGGGTGCGGCGATTACCGTTCTGGCCTTCGACCTGTTCCAACTGGCGGGCCTGCTTTACCTGACGGGGGGCCTGCAAAATCCCTTCGCCGTCCTGATGATCGTGCCGGTCATCATTTCCGCCACCTCGCTGCCGGGACGCAGCACCATGGCGCTCGGCGTTTTCGTCATCGTCTGCACCACGCTGCTGGCAATCGAGCATCGCCCGCTGCCCTGGTATCCGGGCGTGGAGATGACGCTGCCCTTCCTGCTGGTCGCGGGCGTGTGGTGCGCAATCGTCTCGGCGCTGGTTTTCACCGGCGTCCATGTCTACCGCGTCGCCGAGGAGGCGCGGCTTTTGGCCGATGCCCTGACCGCGACGGAACTGATCTTGCAGCGCGAGCAGCACCTCTCCGCGCTGGACGGTCTCGCCGCCGCCGCCGCGCACGAATTGGGCACGCCGCTCGCCACGATCGCCTTGGTGGTCAAGGAAATGCAGCGCGCCCTTCCCAAGGACGACCGCATGGCCGACGATGTGGAGCTTCTGCGCTCGCAGGCGCAGCGCTGCCGCGAAATCCTGCAGCGACTGACCAGCCTGTCGTCAGAGGGCGAGGAGCATATGTCGCGGCTGCCGCTCTCATCGTTGATCGAGGAGGTGATCGCGCCGCACCGCAATTTCGGCATCGTCATCGACGTCAGAAAAACAGGCGGAGAAGGGCCGGAGCCGGTGGCGCGGCGCAATCCCGGCGTCATCTACGGCCTGGGCAATCTGATCGAGAACGCCGTCGATTTCGCCCGGGTCAGAGCAAGCGTCGCATGGGGCTGGACGGATAGCACGGTGGAAATCATCATCCTCGACGACGGAAAGGGCTTCACGCCGGATATTCTCGATCGAATCGGCGAGCCCTATACGACGAGCCGCGAGGCGAGCCAGAATGGCGGTGGTCTCGGGCTCGGCCTGTTCATCGCCAAGACACTGCTGGAGCGCTCCGGCGCCCAGATCAGCTTCCATAACCGCAGCGATCCGGGCCAGGGGGCCGAGATAAGGGTGATCTGGCCCCGCGCCGCACTGGAAGGAAATATCGCCTGAAATTCTGCCCGAAATTCAATGCCTATTTGACTTTTTGACGCAGGGCCATCAATAAGGGGCGAAAGAAAAGACAAGTAGGAAATAACCTGATGGAAGATGCAGATCAGGATAATGTCGGCGTGATCGGCAGCGATCCTTCCCTTCTTCTGGTCGATGATGACAAGCCGTTTCTGCAACGCCTTGCGCGCGCCATGGAGAGCCGTGGTTTCCAGGTGACGACAGCCGAATCCGTCGAGGAAGGGATTGCGGCGGTCAGGACTTCGGCGCCGGCCTATGCGGTGGTCGACATGCGCCTTGCCGATGGCAACGGCCTCGACATCATCGAGGCGATCCGCAGCCGCCGCGAGGATACCCGCGCCATCGTGCTGACCGGTTATGGCAACATCGCCACGGCGGTGAACGCGGTGAAACTCGGCGCGATCGATTATCTCTCCAAGCCCGCCGATGCCGACGAGGTCTTTGCCGCACTCACCCGGCGCGTCGGCGAAAAAGTCGCCCCACCGGAAAACCCGATGTCGGCCGACCGCGTGCGATGGGAGCATATCCAGCGGGTCTACGAAATGTGCGACCGCAACGTCTCGGAAACCGCCCGCCGTCTCAACATGCATCGCCGCACCCTGCAGCGCATCCTGGCCAAGCGCGCCCCAAGGTGAGGTAGGGGGATCTCCTATTCCCCCATATCCACATCCGGCACGCTGAAGCCTGAAAGCTCGGCAAGCATCAGCCGCGCCGCGCTGATGCGGGCGAAGCGCAGGGTCATCGCCTTGCGCGTTGCCGCCGCCAGCCGGTGCTCCGGCGCATCCCGCAGGATTTCCGCGCCATAACCGTCGGAGAGGATGAAGCCGCATTCCTCGGGGAAGATTTCGCGCGGCACGCCGGGATGCGTGGCGAAGAACAGCCGGTCGCAATGCGCCCGGTAGATCGGCCATTTGCGATCCGCCTTCCAGTCCTCGATCGAGGATTTGATCTCGACGATCCAGATGTCGCCGCTGCGCGTCAGCGCGACGAGATCGGCGCGCCGTCCCGAGGCGAGCGGCAGTTCCGGCGCAACCGTCAGCCCCATTTCCAGGAACAGGCGCTGCACGCCGCGCCGCACCAGCATGGCGTTTTCCGACTGGCGGCCATCGGCGAGCGGATGGGTCTGATGGGGAATCACGATCGGCATGGCGCTATTTTGCGCTATTGAAACACCGCCCGTCCAGTGCGCAAGCACACCGCGTGGTAGGCAGGCAAGTCCACGAAAAGTGCAAATTGCCGTTTGGGTCGGCGTGTCAAAGAGTTGCACTTCCGACAGAACAAAATGTGTCTTTTTTGCGCCAGCTGAAGTTCAAAAAAGTCAAAACGGTGAAAAAACTCGCATTACGGTTAATCCATGGTTAAGAAAACAACCAATACATTGCAGTGATTAAGTGTGATTCGCTCGAACCGGATATCGCAGACGAGGGGAAATATATGCATATCAAGCCGTTGCTAGTGGCTTCAGCGATGATGGCCGCAACCGCCCTTGCCGGGTGTTCATCGATTGGCGGTCCCACCTATACCGCGTCATACGCCTCTGTCACGGATGCGGGCTATAGGCTCCCCGCGATTCCGAGGACAAAGGTTCCTTCCCAGTTCCACCGTCAGGTCGTGAGCTACGAAACCAGGGAAGCGCCCGGCACGGTGATCGTCGATACGGGAGCGAAATTCCTTTATTTCGTCATGCCCGACGGCAAGGCCATGCGCTACGGCATCGGCGTGGGCAAGCAGGGCTTCGAGTGGCAGGGCACGGCGCGTGTCGCGATGAAGCGCGAATGGCCGATGTGGACGCCCCCCGCAGCGATGATAAAGCGCCGCCCGGAACTGGCGGAATATCGCGGAGGCATGCAGCCGGGCCTGCAGAATCCGCTGGGCGCACGCGCGCTTTACCTGTTCAGGGGCGGCCACGATACGGGTTATCGCCTGCACGGCACGCCGGAATGGTGGTCGATCGGCAAGGCGATGTCATCCGGCTGCATCCGTCTGCTGAACCAGGATATCGTCGATCTCTACAACCGCGTGGATATCGGCGCGAAGGTGATCGTGAAGTAATTCTGGGCACGAGAAATGACAAAAAGGCCGCTGAAAAGCGGCCTTTTTACATTCGATAGATCAGGAAACGTGGGTCTTTTCAGACCGATTCGACGTGCTGCACTTCCGGAACGAAATGGCGCAGCAGGTTCTGGATGCCGTGCTTCAGCGTTGCCGTCGAGGACGGGCAGCCGGAACAGGCGCCCTTCATGTGCAGATAGACTGTTCCCTTTTCGAAACCGCGGAAGGTGATGTCGCCGCCATCCTGCGCGACGGCAGGGCGCACCCGCGTTTCGATCAGTTCCTTGATGGTGCCGACGATCTCGGTATCGGCCTCGTCGAAGAACTCGGCCTCGTCATGCTCGGACGCAGCATTGCTGTCGGTGGCGGCCATGACAGGCGCGCCAGCCATGAAATGTTCCATGATCGTGCCGAGAATGGCAGGCTTGAGATGCTGCCAGTCCGCGCCGTCCTTGGTGATGGTGATGAAATCAAAGCCGAAGAACACGCCCGTCACGCCCGGCACCGAAAAAAGCTTGGCGGCAAGCGGGGATGTATGTCCCGCCGTGTCGGCATCGCGGAAATCCGCTGTGCCTTCAGGCATGACCACCTTTCCGGGCAGGAATTTCAGGGTCGCCGGGTTGGGCGTTGTCTCTGTCTGGATGAACATCGCGTTCTCCCGCGCTGGAATTCTGGAACTGTTCGAAAGTAAGCCTGTCGGCCGGCCGCTTCAAGCCCGGCATCGATGACGTCTGTGTGACCTATATAAGGATATCACGCGACGGCATCAATGTCTTCGTCGGTCAGGCTGTGCGGCACCACCGTGACCGGCACGGAAAAGACCGCGCCGCGCCCGGCGATCGACTGCACCAGCGGCCCTGGCCCTTCATTGCCGGCGCCCGCCGCCAGCACCAGGATGGCAATATCCTGGTCTTCCTCGATCAGCCCGTGGATTTCCTCCGCCGTCTGTCCCTCGCGCACCACGAGTTCCGGCTCGAGGCCCTGTTCCTCGCGCACCTTGGCGGCGAATTTGTTGAGCGTGCCGTGCGCGCGCTCCTCGGCTTCCGCGCGCATGATGTCGCCCACTCCCAGAAAATGCTGGAAATCCGCCGAATCGATCACGAACAGGAGTACCAGCCCGCCGCCTGTGTTCTTGGCGCGTCGCGAGGCATAGGCGACCGCGCGATCGCATTCCGGCGTCTCGTCGATGACGGCGAGGAATTTGCGGCGATGTCCGGCTTCCCGGCTGAGACGTTTTGAAACCATGCGATCAATGTGCCATTGCAAGAGGGGACCCGCAAGGAGGGGATTTTTCCGCCCTGCGGTTTCGAAAAAGAAATGGGAGAAAGTCTGGAAACGGCGCGCGGCACCGTCTCCAAGGGATATCAATCCTGCAGGAAGCCGATGATATTGCGCACGTTGCGCATGGTAGCTTCGGCCAGAACGCTTGCGCGCTCGCCTCCGTCCTTCAGAACCGCATCGACATAGGCCTGGTCGGCCGAGATGCGGCGCATTTCACCGGTGATCGGTGAAAGCCGCGCCACGGCGAGATCGGCCAGCGCCGGCTTGAATTCCGAAAACTGCCGGCCGCCGAAATCGCGGATGACCGTCTCCTTGTCCGTGCTGGAAAGTGCGGCAAAGATGCCAACGAGATTGTCCGCCTCCGGCCGGTTGGCGAGCCCTTCCACATCTGACGGCAAGGCCTCCGGATCGGTTTTCGCCTTGCGGATCTTCTTGGCGATCGTATCGGCATCGTCGACGAGATTGATCCGCGAAAGGTCTGAAGGATCGGATTTCGACATCTTCTTCGTTCCGTCACGCAGTGACATGATCCGCATGGCTGGGCCGGAAATCATCGGCTCGGTCAGCGGAAAGAAGCCGGTGACGGTTTCCTCGCCCACCGCCGTCTCGACGCCTATCCCGAGCGAGGCTATACGGTCGGAATAATCATTGTTGAATTTCTGCGCGATATCCCGGGTCAGTTCCAGATGCTGCTTTTGATCTTCGCCCACGGGCACATGCGTTGCCCGGTAGACGAGAATGTCGGCGGCCATCAGGTTTGGATAGACGAACAGCCCGGCGGAGGCGTTTTCGCGATCCTTGCCGGCCTTGTCCTTGAACTGGGTCATGCGGTTGAGCCAGCCCATGCGCGCCACGCAGTTGAACACCCAGGCAAGCTCGGCGTGCTGGCGCACACGGCTCTGGTTGAAGACGATGCTCTTCTTGGGATCGATGCCTGAAGCGAGAAACGCCGCCGTCACTTCACGGGTCGATTGCATCAGTTCCACCGGATCGGGATTGACCGTCAGGGCATGCATGTCGACAACGCAGTAGAGGCAATTATGGCTGTCCTGCAAATCCAGCCAGCGCTTGATCGCCCCGAGATAATTGCCGAGATGCAGATTTCCGGTCGGTTGAATGCCGGAAAAGACGAGCGGTTTGAAACTATCCATGATGGTTCCCTGAAGCTGGTGGAGAGCCGGGTTGTTTAAGCATGATCCCGAAAAGTTGTAGACTTTATCGGGCAAGATCATGCGGTTAAATTCAAACATGATCCCGAAAAGTTGCGGGCTTTCCGGATAAGATCATGCGGCTAGATATCGTGGGCTTTTGGCAGAGCGATGCCCGCCAATCAAGCGGCAATTGGCAGGGAAGCCGGTTCAGCCTCGATGTTCGATAAGATCCCACTTGTTGCCGTAGAGGTCCTCGAAAACAGCCACGGTCCCGTATTTCTCGTGCCGGGGCTCTTCAAGAAAGTGAACGCCTGCCTCCAGCATGGACGAGTGGTCCCGGCTGAAATCGTCGGTATCGAGGAAAAAAGCGACGCGGCCGCCCGTCTGGTTCCCGATATACGCTTCCTGCTCGACGCCATCGGCTTTTGCAAGAAGAAGCCTTGTCGTCGCACCGGCTGAACTGACCACGACCCAGCGCTTTCCGCCGCTAAGCGCGGTATCCTCCACCAGTTCAAATTCAAGCTTTTCCGTATACCAGGCAACGGCTTCGTCATAGTCACGGACAACGATCGTAACGAGGGCGACTGACCGGGTCATTCGGCAGTCTTCTCTGTCTCGTTGCTGGCTGCCGCCCGCTTGCGCTTCAGGTTGCGCTTGATCATGCCGGCGTTGGCGCCGCCAAGACCGAAGGCGAGGGCGAAATAGATCACCATGGCCGCGATCACCAAGCTACCCAGTGTCGTCGCGCGAACCAGGAGAGGGACGCCCGAGGCGAGCAGATGGCCGAGCCATTGCGTTGCATAATGCAGGCCCGCCGCCATGATGGCCGCTGCCAGGATGAGACGCGGAATGCGGGTCAGGAGCGGAATGTCCTTGCCCCAATGCTTGCGCCAGACCAGCGTGTAGAAAAGCAGGATGACATTGACCCATCCCGCGACGATTTCCGCCGTCGCGATGCCCGCTGCTGCATAGATCGGAAAAAGCGTCAGGGCGAGCGTGACGTTCACCGCAACCGAAACTCCCGCGAACACCATCGGTGTGCGGGTATCCTCACGGGCAAAGAAGCCCGGAATGAAAGCCTTGATCAGCACGAAAGCCGGCAGCCCAAGCCCATAGATGGCGAGGACGTCGGCCACGATGCGCGTCGCGTCGGGGGAGAACTGGCCGCGCTCGAAAAGGAGTCGCACGATCGGCTCCGACATGACGAGCAATGCCGCCGCCGCCGGTAGCGTCAGGAACAGCGTGAACTCGACCGAGCGGTTCTGCAGATTGGCGGCTTCCTTCAGATTGCCGGAGCGCAGCGCCCGCGAAAGTTCGGGCAGGAGCACGGTTGCCACCGCGATGCCGACAACGCCGAGTGGCAGTTGATACACCCGGTCGGCATAGACCAGCGAGGAAACAGCGCCTGCCTTGGCCGACGCGATATTGGTGTTGATCAGGAGATTGATCTGGGTGATGCCGCCGGTCACTGCCGCCGGAAGCGCGAGGATGAGCAGGCGCTTGACATTGGGCGTGAGGCGCGGGCGCCGAAACCCTATGGCGATGCCTGCATTGCGCACGGCGATCCAGACGATGGCGAGTTGCACCAGCCCCGCCGCCATGACGCCCCAGGACAAGCCATAACCAACCGCCAGCGCATCATGGCCCCGATACCAGGCATAGGCGAGGACGCCGATGAGGATGATATTGAGAAAAACAGGCGCAACGGCGGCAGCGAAATAGCGATGCAAGGAGTTCAACATTCCGCTCATCATCGCCGCAAGCGACATGCAGGCGAGATAGGGAAACATGATGATTGCGAGCTTTACCGTACTCTCGAATTTTTGTGGATCGTTGGCAAAACCCGGCGCTATCACGTAACGCACGAGGAAAGGCATCGACAGTTCCATGACGATGGTGAGGCAGAGCAGCACCGTGAAAAGAACCCCGAAAACCTCCTCGGAGAAGCGCTTGGCTCCATCCATGCCGTGCTTCTCGATTTCCTTGGCGAAGAGCGGCACGAAGGCGGAGTTGAACGCACCTTCGGCAAAAAGCCGCCGGAACGTGTTGGGAAACCGGAACGCCGCGTTGAACGCATCGGCAACAGGCCCGGTGCCAAGCGCCGCCGCCATCAGCATTTCGCGGGTAAAGCCGAAGATGCGGCTCATCAGCGTGCCCGATGCGACCGTGGCGAACTTCTTGACGAGGCTCATGGGTTGATCTTCTTGTTCTCTGGAAATGGAAACGCTGGCGGGACAGCGCCCCCCTCTGCCCTGCCGGGCATCTCCCCCGCAAGAGGGGAGATTGGCTGACGGAGCCTATCGCCTTGCTTCTGCAAGGTTTGCGATTGGTGCCGCAGCTTGATGAAGGCATAATCTCCCCCCTTGCGGGGGAGATGCCCGGCAGGGCAGAGGGGGGCGCCTAGCGATTCCATCAAAACAACAACCGTTCCTATTCCGCCGCCTGGTGCGAGCGGCTACCGGCGCGTGCGTGGCCGTCTTCCTTGCCTAACAGCGCCAGAAGCTTCCGCCTGACATTGGCCTGCCGGGTGGAGCTGGAAATCTTGTGACCTACCAGATCGGTGACGTAGAAGGCGTCGATCACCTTCTCGCCGAACGTGGTGATATGCGCAGAGGCGATGTCGAGCGAGAGATCCGAAATCACGCCGGTAAGCTCGGACAAAAGGCCGGGCCTATCGAGCCCCTCGACCTCGACGACGGTGAACTTGTTCGACAGCGTGTTGTTGATCTCGACACGCGGCTCGAGGTGGAAGGCCTTGGCCGCGCGCTTCGGCTTGGTGCGCTTGGCGAGCATGTCAGGCAGGTGGGAGCGGCCGGACAGCACGTCCTCGATCAGCTTGCCGACACGCTCGGCCCGCCTTTTCTCGTCATCATCCGTCTCGAATTCACGATTGATCAGGATCGTATCGAGCGCCCGCCCGTCGCTCGTCGTGAAGATCTGCGCATCGACGATATTGGCGCCGGCGCCGGCGCAGGCGCCGGCGATCACAGAGAGCAGGCGCGGATGGTCGGGCGAAAGCACGGTGATCTCGGTCACCGCCTCGAAGGCGTGCGGCTGCACCATCGTCGCAAGGGCCTTGCCCGATGCATCCGTCTCGCGGATGAAATCGGCGTGCCGCATCTGGTCGTCCAGGCTGACGGTGAGGAAATAGTTCTGGTAGTGCAGATTGAGATAGGCTTCCCGCTCCGCCTGAGGCCAGGAGGAAAGCGCGGTCGAAAGCTGCGTGCGGGCATCTTCGAAGCGGTCCTGGCGCGAGACTTCCGAAAAGCCGCCGGTCAGGAGCAGTTCGGTTTCATAGAAGAGCGTGCGCAGGAGCTGGCCCTTCCAACCGTTCCAGACGCCGGGGCCAACCGCCTTGATGTCGCAGACCGTCAGGATCAGCAGCAGCTTCAGCCGCTCCAGCGTCTGCACGGTAGCGGCGAAATCCTCGATGGTCTTGCGGTCGTTCAAATCGCGTGACTGGGCGACCATGCTCATGGTCAGGTGCTGCTGCACCAGCCATGCCACCGTCTCGGTCTCGGCAGGCGTCAGTCCTAGGCGCGGGCAGAGCCTGCGCGCGATGCGGGCGCCGGCCTCCGAATGGTCCTCCGGCCGCCCCTTGGCGATATCGTGCAGAAGCAGCGCGATATAGAGGAGATTGCGGTCCTTCTTCAGCGCCGGCATCAGCGTGTTGGAAAGCGGGTGCTCGTGCTCCAGTTCGCCGTGCTCGATCTCCGAGAGGATGGCGATGCAGCGCAGGAGATGCTCGTCCACCGTATAATGGTGGTACATGTTGAACTGCATCATCGCGACGATCTTGCCGAAATCCGGGATGAAGCGGCCGAGCACGCCGGACTCGTTCATACGCCGCAGGATGAGCTCGGGATTTCGCGGCGACGTCAGGATTTCGACGAACAGCCGGTTGGCTTCCGGGCTCTCGCGCAGTTCGCCATTGATCAGTTTCAGCGAGCGGGTGACCTGCTGCATCGCCTGCGGGTGAAACTCGAGGCCGTTTTTGTCGGCCAGATGGAACAACCGGATGATGTTGACGGGATCGCGCTCGAATACCCCTTCATCGGCGATATTGATGCGGTGATTGTCGGCGATGAAATCCTGCGTGCCGGCGAGCTTGCGCTTGCGCCGCGAGAAGGTAAGGAAAATCCGGTTGAAGCCCGGAACGTGCTTGGCCTGCTCTTCCTCCAGCGCCGCGCAGATGATGCGCGTCAGGTCGCCCACATCCTTGGCGACAAGGAAATAGTGCTTCATGAAACGCTCGACATCGTGCTGGCCGGGATGCGCCGTATAGCCCAGCCGATGGGCGATATCGCGCTGGATGTCGAAGGACAGCCGCTCCTCTGCCTTGCCGGTGAGGAAATGCATGTGGCAGCGCACCGCCCACAGGAAATCCTCCGCCTTGCGGAACAGCTTGTGCTCGTCGCGCGACAGCACGCCCGCCTTGACCAGTTCCTCGCTGGTATGCACGCGATAGAAGTATTTGGCGATCCAGAACAGCGTGTGCAGGTCGCGCTGGCCGCCCTTGCCTTCCTTGACGTTCGGCTCGACCAGATAGCGCGTCTCGCCGGTCTTGCGGTGGCGATTGTCGCGCTCGGTGAGCTTGGCCTGGATGAATTGCGGCGCCGTTCCCTTGACCACTTCTTCAGCGAAACGTCGGGTCATCTCGTCATAGAGTTCGCGGCTTCCGCAGAGATAACGCGCCTCCAGGACAGCGGTGCGGATGGTCATGTCCTCGCGCGACAGGCGGACCGTCTCGTCGAGGTTACGCGTCGCATGCCCGACCTTCAGCCCCATGTCCCACAGCATATAGAGCACATATTCGACAACCTGCTCGCCCCATGGCGTCTGCTTGTAGGGCAGAAGGAACAGGAGGTCGATGTCGGAGCCCGGCGCCAGCGCCCCGCGCCCGTAGCCGCCGACGGCGACGATGGCCATCCGCTCGGCCGTCGATGGATTGGTCGCGGGATAGACGGTTGTGGTGGCGAAATCGTAGAGTGTCTCGATGATGACGTCCATCAGGTGGCAGAGGCGGGCGGCGCAGCGCCTTCCGCCGCCATCCTTCATCAGCATGGCTTCCGCGCTGGCGCGTCCGCGCGCCATCGTGTCCTTCAGCGTCTGCAGCACCAGCCCGCGCACCGCGTGGCTAGCCCCTTCGGCCTCCGCCTGGCTGGTGAGCAGGTCCAGATTCCGGCGCAGCTTTTCCGCACTGACGATCTGTTCAAGCTTCAGGTCTGATAAGCTCATGAAGACGGGTTCCGCCGGTGAATGGAGGCTTCCTATAGCGCGTTTTCCATAGCGTGGGTATGGGGAAGATGGAAACGCTGGCGGGACAGTGCCCCTCTGTCCAGCCGGGTATCTCCCCCATGTGGGGGAGATTGGCTGATATATTCTCTGCGCTCAATTCGTCGCGTTATAAGCCGCGATCGCGGCCATGTTGACGATGTCGGAATCCTTCGCGCCCAGCGAGACGATCTGTACCGGCTTGTCGAGGCCGACCAGCAGCGGACCGATGACGGTCGAGCCGCCCAGCTCCTGAAGCATCTTGGTCGAGATCGAGGCGGAGTGGAAGGCCGGCATGACGAGCACATTTGCCGGACCGGACAGGCGGATGAAGGGATATTGCTCCATCAGCGCCGGGTTGAGCGCCACATCGGCACCCATCTCGCCGTCATATTCGAAATCGACCCGGCGCTTGTCGAGGATCGTGACCGCCTCCTGGATGCGCTCCGAGCGCTCGCCGCCCATATGGCCGAAGGTGGAATAGGCGAGCAGCGCCACGCGCGGCACATAGCCCATGCGCCGCGCCATGCCCGCCGCTTCTTCGGCGATGTCCGCCAGTTCCTCGGCATTCGGCATCTCGTGAACCGCAGTATCGGCGATGAACACCGTGCGGCCGCGGCAGAGCGCAATCGAGACGCCGATCACCCGGTGCCCCGGCTTGGCGTCAATGACGTGGCGCACGTCGTCGAGGCCCGTCGCGTAATTGCGCGTGACCCCGGTCACCATGCCGTCGGCATCGCCCAGCGCCACCATGCAGGCGGCGAAATGGTTGCGGTCGTTGTTGATGATGCGGTGGCAGTCGCGGAAGAGATAGCCCTTCCGCTGCAGCCTCTCGTAGAGATAGTCGGCATAGACCGTGTTGCGGCTCGACAGCCGTGCATTGATGATCTCGATGCCCGCCTTGGCGAGATCGACGCCGGCATTCTCCGCTGTTTCGCGGATGCGCTCCTCACGACCCAGCAGGATGGCGGTGCCCAGGCGCTGGTTGGCATAGGAGACGGCGGCGCGCATGACCTGCTCTTCCTCGCCCTCGGCGAAGACGATGCGCTTGGGCTGGCGCCGCACGCGCTCGTAAATACCCTGCAACGTCGAGGCGATCGGGTCGCGCCGGGCGGAAAGCTCGCGCGCATAGGCTTCGAGGTTGGCGATAGGCTTGCCGGCCACGCCCGATTCCATCGCAGCCTTCGCCACCGCCACGGGAATGGCCGAAATCAGGCGCGGATCGAAAGGCACGGGGATGATGTAGTTCGGGCCGAAGCGCGGCCGGTTGCCCTGATAGGCGGCGGCCACGTCATCCGGCACGTCTTCACGCGCGAGCGCTGCAAGCGCATTGGCGGCGGCCACCTTCATATCCTCGTTGATGGTGGTGGCGCGCACGTCGAGCGCGCCACGGAAAATGTAAGGGAAGCCCAGAACGTTGTTGACCTGGTTGGGATAGTCCGACCGGCCGGTCGCCATGATGGCATCGGAACGGATGCGCGCGACTTCCTCCGGCGTGATCTCGGGATCTGGATTGGCCATGGCGAAGATGATCGGGCTCTCTGCCATGGAGCGCACCATCTCCTCCGTCAGCGCGCCCTTGGCGGAAACACCGAAGAAGACATCCGCGCCATCCATGGCCTCCGCGAGCGAGCGCCTGTCGGTTTTCACCGCATGCGCCGACTTCCACTGGTTCATGCCCTCTTCGCGGCCCTGGTAGACGACGCCCTTGGTATCGCAGAGGATGACGTTCTCCGGCGCAAAGCCCATGGCCTTGACGAGCTCGATGCAGGCAATGCCGGCGGCACCCGCGCCGTTGCAGACGAGCTTCGTCGTCGTCATGTCGCGTCCCGTCAGGTGCAGCGCGTTGATGAGCCCGGCCACCGCGATGATCGCCGTGCCGTGCTGGTCGTCATGGAAAACCGGAATGTCCATCAGTTCGCGCAGGCGGCTTTCGATGATGAAGCAGTCGGGCGCCTTGATGTCTTCCAGATTGATGCCGCCGAAGGAAGGGCCGAGATAGCGCACCGCATTGATGAAGGCGTCTATGTCTGAGGTATCGACTTCCAGGTCGATGGAATCGACATCGGCAAAACGCTTGAACAGCACCGCCTTGCCTTCCATGACCGGCTTGGAGGCAAGAGCGCCCAGATTGCCGAGGCCGAGGATCGCCGTGCCGTTGGAAATGACCGCGACCATGTTGCCTTTCGACGTATAATCATAGGCGCGCGCCGGGTCTTCGGCGATGGCCTTCACCGGAACGGCGACGCCGGGCGAATAGGCGAGCGAAAGGTCACGCTGCGTCGCCATCGGCTTCGTCGGGTTGATCTCCAGCTTGCCTGGACGGCCATTGGCGTGGAAATCCAGCGCTTCCTTGTCGGTAACCGAAGGTGCAGTCCGGCTGTTGGTCTTGTTGGTGGACGATTCGACGGGCATATTCCCTCCGGTGCTTTGTTCTGTGGAGAAATGTCCGATACCGCTAGCGCGGCAGTGTGTAAACAGCGCAACAGGGAATAGATATTTATACCGCAGCAAAGACCCCTCTATTCAAAGCCGCCCATAAACCGCCATGGACCAATTCCAGGAAGCCGCATTGAACGATCAGCCGCAAATCACCGACGATCTCGATACCGTCGCGGAGACGTTCGACATGGGCTCGCGCCCGACGCCGATGATGGAGCAATATATCGAGATCAAGGCTGCGAACGAGGGTTCGCTCCTGTTCTACCGCATGGGCGATTTCTACGAGCTTTTCTTTGCCGATGCCGTCGAGGCGTCGAAGGCGCTCGGCATCACGCTGACCAAGCGCGGCAAGCATCTGGGCGAGGATATCCCGATGTGCGGCGTGCCGGTCCATGCCGCCGACGATTATCTGCAGAAGCTGATCTCCAAGGGGTTTCGCGTCGCCGTCTGCGAGCAGACCGAGGATCCGGCCGAGGCGAGGAAGCGCGGCTCGAAATCGGTGGTGCGCCGCGACGTCATCCGCCTTGTCACCCCCGGCACGCTCACCGAGGAAAAGCTGCTCGATCCCTCCGAGGCCAATTTCCTGATGACGCTCGGCCGCGTCAAGGGAGCGGAGGAGGGGCGCATGGCGCTCGCCTGGATCGATATCTCCACCGGCACCTTCCGCGTCGCCGAAACGGCGCCGGGTAGACTCCTCGCCGATATCATGCGGATCGATCCGCGTGAGTTGATCGTTGCCGAGCCGGTTTTCCACGACCCGGAACTGCGCCCGGTCTTCGACATGATCGGACGCGCGGTGACGCCGCAGCCGGCAAGCCTTTTCGACAGCGCCATCGCCGAGGCGCGCATAAAGCGCTATTTCGACGTGGCGGCGCTCGATGGTTTCGGCCAGTTCTCGCGCTGCGAGCTTTCCGCCATATCAGGCGCGATCGCCTATATCGAGAAGACCCAGCTTGCCGAACGCCCGCCGCTGATGCATCCGGAGCGCGAGGAGGAGGGTTCCGCTCTTTTCATCGATCAGGCGACCCGCGCCAATCTGGAGCTGGTGCGCACGCTTTCCGGCAGCCGCGAGGGAAGCCTGCTCAAGTCCATCGACCGCACGGTGACCGGTGGGGGCGCGCGGCTCCTCGCCGAACGGCTGACCTCGCCGCTCACCGATCCCGCTGCCATCGCCATGCGCCAGGACGCGGTTTCGTTTTTCCTGAGCGAACATCAATTGACTGAGGACCTGCGCCAGGAGCTGAAGGGTGTGCCCGACATGCCGCGCGCCCTCTCTCGCCTTGCGGTCGGTCGCGGCGGACCGCGCGATCTGGGCGCGCTGCAGCGGGGCCTTGAGGCTGCACGGGGTATTGCGGCGCTGCTTTCAGGTCATGTTGTCCTGCCGCCGGAACTCGAAGCCGCACGCATCGCCCTGGCCAGTCTGCCACAGGATTACGCCGAACATCTCGACCGCGCTCTCCACGATGAATTGCCGCTTCTCAAACGCGACGGCGGCTTTGTCCGCTCGGGCTATCATCCCGAGCTCGACGAAATGCGGGCCTTGCGCGACCAGTCGCGCCGGGTCATCGCGGGCCTGCAGGCCCGCTACACCGACGAGACCGGCATCAAATCGCTGAAGATCAAGCACAACAATGTGCTTGGCTATTTCATCGAGGTGCCGGCGAGCCATCACGCCACCATGACAAGCAGCGACGAGGCGAAGGGCCGCTTTATCCACCGCCAGACCATGGCGAGCGCCATGCGCTTCACCACCACCGAGCTGGCGGAACTGGAATCGAAGATCGCCAATGCCGCCGACCGGGCGCTCTCCATCGAGCTTGCGATCTTCGACGAACTGACGAACGAGACCGTCGTCCAGGCGCAAGCGATCCGCGCTGGCGCGGCGGCCCTTGCCTTGCTCGATGTTTCCTCGGCACTGGCGACCCTTGCCGAGGAGCAGGGCTATTGCCGCCCGCTGGTCGATGCGAGCCTTGCTTTCAACATCGTCGCCGGTCGCCATCCGGTGGTCGAGCAGGCGCTGCGCCGCCAGGCGGCCAATCCCTTCGTGGCGAACGATTGCGATCTGTCACCGCAGGGTGACGAGTACCATGGAGCCATCTGGCTCCTGACCGGCCCCAACATGGGCGGCAAGTCGACCTTTCTGCGCCAGAACGCGTTGATCGCCATCCTCGCCCAGATGGGGTCTTTCGTGCCCGCCGGCTCAGCTCATATCGGCGTGGTCGACCGGCTGTTCAGCCGCGTCGGCGCGTCGGACGATCTGGCGCGCGGCCGCTCCACCTTTATGGTCGAGATGGTCGAGACCGCGGCCATTCTCAATCTGGCGGGAGAGCGCTCGCTGGTGATCCTCGACGAGATCGGCCGCGGCACGGCTACCTTTGACGGGCTCTCCATCGCCTGGGCGGCCGTCGAATATCTCCATGAGAAGAACCGTTGCCGGGCGCTTTTCGCCACGCACTTTCATGAGATGACCGCCCTGTCGGAAAAGCTTGCCCGGCTGGCGAATGTCACCATGCGGGTCAAGGAATGGGATGGCGACGTGGTGTTCCTGCACGAGATCGCCAGGGGTGCCGCAGACCGATCCTACGGCGTGCAGGTCGCCCGCCTCGCCGGCCTGCCAGAGGCGGTGGTCAACCGCGCGCGCGACGTGCTGCACCAGTTGGAAGCCGGTGAAACCTCCGGGAAGGCCGACAAGCTGATCGACGATTTGCCGCTTTTCTCGGTCGAGGTGAAGCGCGAGCAGCCGAAGCAGAAGGGCGACAGCGCGCTGCAACAAGCTGTCCTGGCGCTCAACCCCGATGAAATGACCCCGCGCGAGGCGATGGACGAGCTCTATCGGCTGAAGGCGCTGGCGGGAAAATCGTAGGGTGGGTGCTGATTGGGGGGAGATCGAAGAGAACCACGGCTCTCAAGCAATCCCTCGGCCCCCCAATCCCTTCGCCCCCCAATCCCTCACATGAACCTGTCGGCTTCCGCCCCATAATAAGTGATGTACCGGCTGGATATGTGCGAAACCGGCAGGATGATGAACACATCGGTCGTGCCGAACGCGTGATCCACGACCGCGCCATCTCCGATCATGGCGCCGAGCCTCACATAGCCTTTGATGAGCGGCGGCATGGAGAACATGGCCACTTTCGGATTGATCGCCTCGAGCGGCATCAGGTCCATCGGCTGATAGTGCTGTGGCAGGGCGCGCACGTCCCAGTCCGCATCGGCGCGGCAATGGTGGTGCAGGAACGATAGAGCGAGCGCATGCGCCGCCGGGATCGTGCCGCTGAAAGAGGCGCAGCCGAACATCGCGTCGATACGGTTGCGGCGGCAATAGGCCCATATGCCGTGCCACAAAAGTTCCACGGTCCGTTTCGACCGGTATTCCGGCTTGACACAGGAGCGGCCGAGTTCGAGGAAATTGAGCTCCGGCTTGGCGAGCGTCAGCCGATCGACGTCATATTCGCCGGCCGAATAGAAGCCATGGGCCTCACGGGCCTTTTCACCGCGCAACAGCCTGTAGGTGCCGACGATCTGCCGGTGTTCCGGTTCCGGAAGGGCCGTATCGTAGACGAGAAGATGGTCGCAGGCGGCATCGAACCGGTCGGCATCGCGCTCTTCCAGGATCGCTGCGCTTTCCTGCCGGGCGCCCAGCTCATCGAAGAAGACCTTGAACCGCAATTCCTGTGCGGCGGCTATGTCGACGGCTGTCTGGGCGAGCCGAACTTCCAGCGATCCCATCCGCCCTAGAACTCCCGGGCTGTCGGGGGGCGTGAAAAGAGCCGTATGTGCTTCAATGCTCGACATACCTGCATCATTGATGATTTGCCGGGAAATTCCAAGCAATGTGCTCATGGCAATCTTCTCCCGTTGTGCTTTTCCCACCTTTTTTCAATAGAAGGCGGAACAAAACCTTAAAATTCCAACAAGTTGACAGTATTCCGCGCTTATCGGCAGAACGCGCGGTCAGTTCAACGTTCAAGCGAGGGAGATAGCGTGAGACTGCTACATCACGATGACAGCATGGTGACATGAATATGGCTAGGTCCTTCCCTGTGCGGCATGTTCGGTGATGGCCAGCGCCAGTTCCGTCGGATCGACTGGCTTGGCGATGAAGCCGGTTGCGCCGAGTTTCATCAATTTTGCCCGCGTTTCGGCCTGGTCGTCGGCGGTGAGCACCAGGATGGGAACCGCTGGCGCGCCCTGTGCCGCCTCGAACATGCGGATCGCGGTGATAGCGGCGCCGCCGTTCATGCGCGGCATATGCAGGTCCATGAGGACGATATCGAATCGCATGCCTTCGAGCTCGGCGCGGCGGAAGGCAGCCACGGCGGCCTCGCCGTCGGCGGTGATGGAGGCCTGATGTCCGGCGCGCAGGAGAACGGCGCGCGCGAGTTGCAGATTGATTTCATTGTCATCGGCAATGAGAACCCGCAACGGCGCCGCGTCCGCGGATCCCCTCGGGGATGTAGGCACCTGCGGCGCCCGGATGGCCTTCCATAAGGGTTCCGGCAATTCGGCGGTCAGGATGCGCAAAAGGCTAGCCGAGCGGATCGGGCGCACGAGAAACGCATCGAAGCCCTGCCGCATGATATCGGGCAGGGCGTTCTTTTCCTCGGGCTTTATCAGGATCACAGCTTTGTGCACGCCGGTTTTACGCGGCTTGGAAGGCGATATGGAGGGTGTCTGGGCATTGAAAAGTGGAGAAAGCGCCTCGGCGAAGGCCATGTCGGCCAATATCGCGTCGAATTGCTGTCTTCCCGCCATTTTCAGCGCCGCCGGTCCATCGCTGGCGAAGAGCACATCGGCGCCATGATCGCCGAGCGTTTCGGCCAGGGCATCGGCTTCATGCCGGTTGGCGCTGAGGAGAAGATATCTCCGGCCTGCGAGGCAGGGATTTCCTTCCGGGGGCAATGCGCCGTTGAACGGCAGCGTGAAGAAGAAGCGGCAGCCCTCTTTCCATTGGCTTTCGACCGTGATGGCGCCGCCCATAGCCACCGCGATCTTTTGCGAGATGGCCAGCCCCAACCCGGCGCCGTCACGCGATTCCAGCGAGGCGTCGTCGGCCTGTTCGAACTCCCTGAAGATGCGCTCCTTGTCGCCCGGTCTGAGGCCGGGCCCGCTGTCGGTAACGCAGAAGACCAGCGAATTGCCATCCACCGAGACATCGAGAAGCACGCCGCCTTCATCAGTGAACTTGACGGCGTTGCCGATCAGGTTGAGCAGCACCTGCCGGACGCGCGCCTGGTCGATGCCTATTCTTGTCGGCACGCTGCTTGAAACATGACAGCCGAGGCTGATCCCTTTCGCATAGGCCCGCGATGCCAGGAGTTCGGTGACCGATTCGCAAAGCGGCACGATCTCCGTTTCCACGGATTTTGGCTCGAAATGCCCGGCCTCGATTTTCGAGAAATCCAGAAGATCCTCGATCAGGAGAAGAAGCGCGTCGCCCGATTGCAGGACGGCGTCGGTATAGGCACGCTGTTCGCCGGTCAGGCCCGTCCCGGCGAGTAGCTTCGCCATGCCGATGATGCCGTTCAGCGGCGTGCGGATTTCGTGGCTCACGGTGGCGAGAAAGCGCGATTTCGCCCGGTTGGCATTTTCTGCCCGTTCGCGCGCCTGGATCAGAAAGGCTTCCGATTCAAGTTTTTCGGTGGCCTCCCAAAGCCGGTCGGCCAATTCCTCGATCTTGCGGTGCTGGGCTTCGATCTTCTCTTCGAGCGTAAGGATGCCGCGGGTTTCCGGCGCGCGGGCAAAGCGGTGCCAGCCGAACGCGCCGGTCACAACCGCCAGGCCCGCGGACAGGATTGTCATCGGCAGAGGCCAATGCGCCAGCGCCGATGCGGTGGCGACGATACCGAGAAGCGGGCAGAGAATGAGGGCCGCTTTCGTCGTGACCACGCCTCTTCGCAATTCGCGGAATGATTTAGCCGGGCTGGGGCTCGCAGCCTCCCCCCGCATAGCCTCATGATGCGCCGGCGGGCGCTTCCGGGCAGGCGGTGGAGATTTATGGGCAGTCTGGCCGGCTATGCTCATGACCCGCCTTATCACAGAGATGTTCAGGCACGGTTTCCGGAAACGCTCAAATTTTCACCGAATCATCGGCGCTTTGTCCATTATCCGTCGTTGACCTTGCCGGCGCCCCGGTCGTTTTTCCAGGCGATGAGTTCGTCAAGGATGATCAATCCCGCGCCGATGGTGATGAAGGCATCCGCAAGATTGAACACGGCGAAGGACCATGTCGCGGTGTGGAACAGCACATAATCTATCACATAGCCGTGCAGGCTGCGATCGATCAGGTTACCCACGGCCCCGCCGATGATCAGCGCGAATCCGAACCGCGCCACCCGCCGCTCCGGCGAACTCGTCCACCAGAGATAGAGTACGAAACCAATGACGATGACCGTCATGGCGATCAGGCCGGTATCGCCTAGCGAAGAAAGCATGGAGAAGGCGATGCCGTTATTGTGCGTGCGAAACAGCGCGAGAAACGGCAGGATATCGATCTGCTGATGATATTCCATGCCCGTTTCGACCCAATATTTGATGATCTGGTCGGCAATGATGGCAAATATCACCACAAGTGAATAGGACAGCACGGCTTTTCGGGTCATTTGCCGGTTGGCCTTTCATCAAGGATCAGCGCCTCGCGCCTGATCTCGAACAGCATGACTGCGGTGGCGATTGCTAGATTGAGCGAGTCGGCGCGACCCGCCTGCGGGATGCGGGCAAGCTTGCTGCAGGCGAAAGCGAGACTGTCCGGCAATCCCTGCTGCTCGTTGCCCATCAAAAGAATGACGGGCTTGTTCCCATAGGGGATGCTGCGGTAGTCGACGGCGCCCTTAAGATGCGTGCCGACGACGAGACCGGAAAAGCTCTTCCGCCAACTCAGGAAATCAGCCTCGTTCGCCCGGTAGAGCGGCAGGGCGAAGACGGAGCCCATCGTCGCGCGCACCGTCTCGATGGAGAAAGGGTCGGTGGTGTCGCCGACCAATATGATGCCCTTTGCACCCACCGCGTCGGCGGTGCGGATGACGGTGCCGAGATTGCCGGGATCGCGCACCCGGTCGAGCGCGACATAGACGTCGTTGCCTTGTGGCTTGAGGTTCGCAAGCGGCTCATATCTCTGTTCGAAGACGCCGACGACCATCTGCGGGTTATCGCGCCTGGTGATGGCTGAAATGACCTTTTCGCTCACTTCCAGCACGAGGCCGCCCTTGGCCACCGTGCGCGCCGCCACCTGCTCGACGAGATTGTTGCCCTTGCCCGCCTTGGCAAAGACCAGTGTGCGGATGCGCCAGCCAAGATCGAGCGCGTCGATGACGAGCTTCAGCCCCTCTGCCAGAAAAACGCCCTGCTGGTCGCGGAACTTCTTCATCGACAGCGCGCGCAGATCCTTGATGATCGGATTGGTTAGGCTGGTGACTTCCTTCACCTTGCCCGTTCTTGGGATATGTGTTTGCGAAAAATCGTCGTTGCGGCTCATTGCGCCACCCAGCGGCTGAAAAGCGATGTGGAAAGCGCGCGCCCGGCGGAGCGTTCGCGTAAAATGAGTTCGCCCGATTCGACCCGTCCCCCAAGCCCGGTAAAGGCGTCGCGCATCAACTCATGAATAGCGAAGAACGAAGCGCGGATCGAATAGGCCGTCAGCACCACGGCCAATGGCTTCGGCGTGAGGATCGAGCGGCAGAGATCGACTATCTCAGGCAGATTGTCGAACAATTGCCAGATCTCGCCATTCGGGCCGCGGCCATAGGCGGGCGGATCGAGCAGGATGATGTCGTAACGGCTGTCGCGGCGCTCCTCGCGGGCGACGAATTTGGTCGCATCGTCGCAGATCCAGCGGATCGGCTTGGCCGACAGGCCCGCCATCTCCTGATTCTCGCGTGCCCAGAGGATCGCCTTCTTGGAGGCGTCCACATGGGTGACTTCCGCCCCGGCCCTCGCCGCGACTAGCGAGGCGACGCCGGTATAGCCGAAGAGGTTCAGCACCCGGACCGGACGTCCGGCATTGCGGATGAGGTGGTCCATGGTGGCCCAATGCGCGGCCTGCTCGGGAAAGACGCCAACATGGCGAAACGAGGTGAACCGCCCCAGAAAGGGGATGCCGTCATAGGCCATCGGCCAAGTCTCACCGAGCGGTTGGCGCGGAAAGTGCCACCGGCCGATACCCTCCTCGTCGGTATTGCCGGTGAAGACGGCATCGGCCTTGGCCCATTCTGCCTGGTCACATGCGGGAAGCCAGATCGCCTGGCCCTCCGGCCGCACGATGCGATAAGGCCCGTATTGCTCGAGCTTCTGGCCATTGCCGCTGTCGAGCAAAGCATAATCTTCCGATGGCTCGGTTTCGAGTATCAGCGCCAGCTTTTCATCAGGCCGCGTGCCTTCGCGCCGCTTCAGTTGGCGCGGCTGCACGGGTTCCGACGCCGGACGCGCCAGTTTCTCCGGCCCTGGCTTTTGCATTGGCGTTTGCACCGGCTTTGCCGGTGCTTTGGCATGCGGCGCGCGCGGTCCTGCCGCCGCCCCAGATGCCTTGTCGCCCCGCGGTTGCTCGCCCCGCTGCGGCCGTTTATCTCTTCGCTTCGGTGGTTTCACCAACACATTTCCTCTGCCTTAGCTTCCTCCTAGGACAAAGCGCCGGCGCGCGAAAGAAAAAAGCATGGGGAATGCTTCACGAGAGCAATGTCACGTTGCGCTTTTTGCGGACGCCTTTTCATAAACCAGGATACCGGCGGCGAGATCCTCGAGCGCGGCCCCGACCGACTTGAACAGCGTGATCTCCTCCGCCGAGCCGCGTCCCTGCACCTTGCCGCGCGACAAATCGTAGAGATCGCCGAGCACATGGCTTTCTGAAATGACGCCGGCCTTGAGCGGCTGGACGATATCGCCGCCCTCTTTCAGTGCGCCCTCCCTGGTGTCGACGAACACCCGGGCGCGCTCGATACAGGAATCGTCCGTCTCGCGCATGGAAGGAGAAAATGCGCCGATCAGATCGACATGCGCGCCGGGTTTGAGAAACCGGCCGTGGATCAGCGGAATGGTGGAAAGCGTGGCGGCTGAGATAATGTCGGCTTCGGCGATCGCCGCATCGCGATCCTCGGCGACACGGGCATTGAAACCCTCGGCGGTCAATTGCCTGACGATATTCTCCGCGCCCTGCATGTTGCGATTCCAGATGGCAATATCGCGGATCGGGCGGACGGCGCTGTGCGCCCGGGCGATGAAGGCCGAGAGCGATCCGGCGCCGATGATCGCCAGCCGTTCGGCATCCTCGCGGGCAAGATAGCGCGCGGCAAGCGCCGAAGCGCCGGCGGTGCGCCAGTTGGTCAGCCGCTGCCCGTCGATCAGCGCTTTCGGTTCGCCGGTGGTGCCATCGAGCAGGAGGTAGACACCCATCACGGCGGGCTTGCCGATAGCGCCATTGTCAGGGGAGACCGTGACGATCTTGACGCCCATATATCCTGGGGAAGCATCCTTCAGCGTAGAGAAATCGGACCATGCCGGCATCAGCAGCAGCGTCGAAGCCGTCCCCTGCGGCCGCTCCACCGCATGGTGGTGCCGGACCGGCTGAACCATGCCCTCGCGAAAGGCGCGGTCGAGCGCATCGACCATATCGGGCCAGTTCAGGACGGCATCGACTTCATCCGCGGATATGTTTTTCATGGGATGTCGGACCCGCGAGTGTTCAATGCAGCGCAGGCAGGTTTGTCTGTGCGGTGTGATCCGTGGCTGTCCCGCCCTGTTGGCGCAGCCTGTCGGCTTCTGCTTTTCTGGTGCGGGCGAGCTTGCGGTATTTGCCCTGAGTGAACCATGTCACCAGGCCGCCCAGAATGAGGCCGGTGATCAGCGTCCCGAACAGCCAGACGAACAGCGGCGCCGTATAGGACAGCGCGGGATTTCCAGGATTGAACGGATCGAGCGTCACGGTGACGTCATGGCGATTGGCGACCGACAACGCGATCAGCACGATCGCCAGCGGCACGAAGACGACAAGAGTGACAAGGCGGTTTGTCATGACAGGGCTATTGGTCGCTGCTGTTCAGGCGGTCGCGCAGTTCCTTGCCTGTCTTGAAGAATGGCACCCATTTCTCCTCCACGCTCACCGCCTCGCCCGTACGGGGATTGCGGCCGCTGCGTGCAGGGCGGTTCTTGACCGAAAAGGCGCCAAAACCACGCAGTTCCACGCGATTCCCATCCGCCAGCGCATCGGTAATCTCATCGAATACGGCGCCGACGATATTTTCCACGTCGCGTTGAAAGAGATGCGGGTTACGGCTGGCGATGATCTGCACAAGTTCTGACTTGATCATGGCGTTCGTCCTCTCTTTGCACGTTGCGTTCACGTCTATGCGAGTACATTAGTATTCGCATAGACGTTGATATTCAACAGCTTATTGGCCTTTGGCCGATGCCGGTTCCGCATGCCAGATCGACAGAAGGCCGGGTGTGAAGATACGGTCGCCCGTGACCTCGCGCAGCAGGCTGCCGCTTTCCTCCGGCAGCCCCAGATACCGCGTCAGCAATCGCGCTGCCGATTCCGAGAGAAAAAAGCTTGTACCCGATCGATCCGGCTTCCATTCGACGACCGGGAGACGACCGTCCACGCCCTTGCTTTTCAGCCAGTCGACGGCCTGGTCCTCGCCACCCAGCGAATCGACGAGCTTGTTGTCGATGCCTTGCCGTCCGGTGAAGACTGCGCCGTTCGCGAGCGCCAGGGCCTGTGCATGGTCGAGCGGGCGGCGGCTTTCGACGATGCCGACGAACCAGGCATAGGAATCCATGATCATGTTGTGGATCATTGCCTTGGCTTCGTCGCTTGCGGGGCTGAAGAAGTTCGGCTCGGCCTTGAGCGGGCTTGATTTGATGGTCTCGACCTTGACGCCGAGCTTGGTCAGGAGTTGGGAAATATCGGGATACTGGAACAGAACGCCGATGGAGCCGACGATCGAGGATTGGCGTGCCACGATGTGGTCGGTCGCGCTGGCGATCATGTAGCCGGCGGAAGCGGCAAGCGTGCCGACCTGCGCGACGACGGGTTTTTTCTCGGCCACCTTGCGCACGGCTTCGAAGATGGCCTCGCCGCCTGCCGTCGTGCCTCCCGGCGAATCGATGGAGACGATCAGCCCCTTGACGGCGCCGCTCGCAGCAATCTTGTCGAGACGTTCAAGCAGTTCGTCGTCCTCGAGGATCGTGCCTTCGATCTTCACCTTGGCGATATGCGGCGCGCTGCGCCCGCCGCCGCCGATGAAATAGACCAGCGCAGCGATGCCGAGCGCTATCACGGCCAGCGTTGCGATACGCCAGAATGTGAGTTTTCGTCGCAACCTTCGCCGGTCTAGGATCGCATCGGCAGTTTGTGTCATGGTGCAGCCTGTATTCCTTGTTGCTCGAAATGCCCGATACCATATAGAGGGGCCATATAGACCTTCCATATGGCATGCATGAAATCGCCAGGGATTTGCCGCCACTTTAGGTGTAGGTTAACTCCTGCGGCAAGACTCGGTTATGTTGTATCTGTTATTCTATCCCAAAATAACCATATTGGAGTGTGAATGGGCCAATGAAATTGGTCTGGCCTGTCCAGTACGAAAGAATCTAGTCGCATGAAAACGAAGAAAAACGACTTGAGCGAGGGATCCAGAATCCCCGCGAGTGGCGCGACGGGCGCCCATATGTTCGGCGTCTCCGAAAAGAGCGCCGCGATTTTCCGCTCGGCACAGCGCCACTCGGGCCGCGTCCGCGTGCTGAAGACGGTGCTGCCCATCGCGGCCCTCGCGGTCGCCGGCGTCTTCTCGTGGTTCACCTTCCTGGCGACCCCCTCCGCTCCGCTCAAGGTCCAGGTTGGCGCAACCGGGATGGAGGACGGCAAGCTGGTGATGACCAATCCCAAGCTCGATGGCTTCACCAAGCAAAATCTTCCCTATACGATGACGGCGGCACGGGCCACGCAGGACGTGACGAATAGTGGCGTGATCACCCTTGAGAACATCGATGCAAGCCTGCCTCTTGGCGACAATGGCCGCGCCACGATCGAGGCGAAGTCAGGCATTTACGACAATGCTAATGGACGTTTGCAACTCGATAAGGATTTTACTGTTACTACTAGCAGTGGCCTGACGGCAAAAATGAAGTCGGCGGACGTCAATATTTCAACGGGGCAGATCACCACGGATCAGCCTGTCGATATCCAGAGCGGCAATGCGCATATCCTTGCAGACAAGATGCAGATGCAGGATCACGGTCAAGTGATGGTGTTCGAGAATAAGGTAAAGCTTGTCATCGACGCGGCGAAAGAGCAAAAGGACGTTATTTCGGTTCCGGGTAACGATGGCTGAGGGCAGGGCCCCTGTCATGTGCCCGTTCGGGCAGGTCGGATAGAGGGCGGACATCGGGCGCTGCCGTTTTATAGGGGATGTGAGAATGCAGCGCAGATCGACAGCACAAAATGACCTCCGGTCGCGATATCTCGGGCGCAAGCGCGTCGGCGCAATGGCGCTTCTTGCAGCCATGACGGCCTTTGCCGCCCCGGCGCTCGCCCAGCAGGCCGTTCCATTCGGCGGTCTCAATCTTTCCAATGGCAAGGAACCCGTGCAGATCAACGCGGACCGGCTGGAGATGCGCGACAAGGAAGGCTTGGCCATATTTACCGGCAATGTCTCGGTCGTGCAGGGACAGACGGTACTCAAATCCGGCAAGATGACGGTCTATTTCAGCAAGGCCGCCGAGAAAGACGCCAAATCCGGTGATAAAACCGCCGCCGCGCAGCCGCAGGCAGCGCCGGGCCTTGGTGCGGCCGGCATCGATCATCTCGAAGTCAGCGACAAGGTATATCTCAAGTCCGGTACGCAGGTCGCCACCGGCGACAGCGGCACATATGACGCCAAGACGCAGACCATGACGCTCGTGGGCAAGAAGGTCGTGCTTTCCGATGGCGAGAATGTCGCCACGGGCTGCAAGCTGACCGCGAATACCGGTACCAGCAGGGCTTTTCTGGAAAGCTGCAAAGGCCAGCCCGGCCGGGTTTCGATCATCCTCGCGCCGAAAAGCGCGCAGCAGCAGGGCAATCGTGCCGGCAGCGCTAAAAGCAACTGATCCGGGCCAGACAGTGTCATTTTTCTCGCGTACCAAGGTAGAAGGTAAGGATGGTGTTCAGCCATCCGCCGCCGCAGCCCCCGCAGATGCCTCCCGCCCGGCGGGTTCGGGTGATCTCAAGCGCCTCAAGGGTACGCTGGTCGCCCGTGGCCTGACCAAGAGCTATCGCGGCAGGCAGGTGGTCAATGGCGTGTCTTTCGGCGTGCGGGCGGGAGAGGCCGTCGGCATCCTCGGCCCCAATGGCGCGGGCAAGACTACGTGTTTCTACATGGTGACGGGCCTCGTTCCGGTCGATAGCGGCAGCATCGAGATCGACGGTTTCGACGTCACGACCATGCCGATGTACAGGCGCTCGCGTCTTGGGATTGGTTATCTCCCGCAGGAAGCGTCGATCTTCCGTGGCCTCTCGGTCGAAAACAACATCAAGGCCGTCCTGGAAGTCGTCGAGAAGGACAAGAAGAAGCGCGCCAGCGAGTTGGACGCCCTGCTCGAGGAGTTTCATATTGCGCATCTTCGCAAGGCGACGGCGCTTTCGCTTTCAGGCGGTGAGCGCCGCCGGCTCGAAATTGCCCGCGCGCTGGCCTCGCGGCCTAATTTCATGCTCCTCGACGAACCTTTCGCGGGTGTCGATCCGATCGCCGTGGCCGATATCCAGCAATTGGTGCGGCACCTGACGAGCCGCGGCATCGGCGTTCTCATCACCGATCACAATGTACGCGAGACGCTGGGTCTTATCGATCGGGCCTATATCATCCACGCCGGTCAGGTCCTCACCCACGGTCGTCCCGCGGAAATCGTCGCCAACCCCGATGTCCGGCGCCTCTATCTCGGCGACCAGTTCATGCTTTGATCTGCCCTAGAGCAGCAGTAATTCCCCTTCCGTTCTTTATTCTGCGAAAAAATGAATCACGAAAGTATGATTCCGTGCGCTTTGTCGCGCCGGAATGGTCGAATCCGCACATTCGGAATTGACAAGCAAGGTTTGTACCAGTTTTGTAATGGAGGGTTGCACGAGAGCGCCGCGCGTTTATTTGGACGCGCAAACGGCGCTTTAAATATTGAATCTATGCATCGTGCTTTTGGGTAAATCGGAATCGGTTCGATCGATGCCGCAGGTGGTGTAAGGGGAGTAAAGCGCAGGCCATGGCACTTTCGCCAAAGCTCGATTTGCGGCAATCACAGTCGCTCGTGATGACGCCGCAATTGATGCAGTCCATCAGGTTGCTGCAGATGACTCATATCGAGCTTGAGCATTTCATCGATCTCGAAATCGAGAAAAACCCGCTCCTGGAACGTATCGAACCGGCTAATGACGATATCTCCGAAAGTCGCATTGCGCCTGGCGGCAAGGGCGAAGTACCGGCCGATAGTGATGGTCACCCCTATGAGGCCGCGCATGTTTCCGACGAGGGTGAGGGGGACGGCATCGACTGGGAGAACCGTGACGCGCCGGATTCAAGCGCCATTTCCGAGACATTCGACAGCTCGATGGAAAATGTCTTTCCCGACGATCCCGGCCGTTATGAGCAGATCGCGCCCGATCTAGCCTCGCAGTGGAAATCTTCCGGCGGCGACGGCTATATCAGCGGCAGCGGCGAAGGCTATGATATCGAGCAGGTGACGGCGCATCGCGCCACGCTGCGGGACCATGTTGACGAGCAGATTCTCTTCGCCTTCAGCGATCCCGCCGCAAGGCTTCTCGCCGCCGATCTCGCCGACCAGCTTGACGAGATGGGCTATCTCAGGGCGGACCTTCATGAGGTAGCCGCGCGTCTGGGAACCAGCCTGTCGCTGATTGAAGACGTGCTCGCCGTGCTGCAGACCTTCGATCCCGTCGGGCTGTTCGCCCGCGACCTTGCCGAATGCCTGGCCATCCAGCTCAGGCAGAAGGATCGGTTCGATCCGGCGATGCGGGCGCTGGTTGCCAATCTCGAATTATTGGCGAAGCGCGATTTTCAGGCTTTGAAAAAGCTCTGCGGCGTGGATCAGTCGGACCTTCTCGACATGCTGGCTGAAATTCGCCTGCTGGATCCCAAGCCGGGCGCGCTTTTCGCCGTTGGCGTAGCCGACGCCATCATCCCCGATGTCAATGTCATGCCCGCCCATGGCGGCGGCTGGGAGATTGAGCTCAACGCTGCAGCCTTGCCGCGGGTCCTCGTCAATCATGAATATTACACCGCCGTTGCGCGGGGCGCCGGCGTGCAGGACAAGGACTTCCTCTCTGAATGCCTGCAGAACGCCAACTGGCTGACGCGCAGCCTCGATCAACGCGCCCGCACCATCCTGAAGGTGACGAGCGAGATCGTGCGCCAGCAGGACGGCTTCCTGATGAACGGCATTTCCCAGCTGAAGCCGCTCAATCTGCGGATGGTCGCCGACGCCATCGGCATGCACGAATCCACCGTGAGTCGCGTTACTGCCAACAAATACATGCTGACCCCGCGCGGTGTCTTCGAGCTGCGCTATTTCTTCAGCGCCGCGATCGCCTCGGCCGAAGGTGGCGATGCCCATTCCTCCGAGACGGTGCGCCATCACATACGGCGGTTGATAGATCGCGAAAGTCCCGATTCCATATTGTCCGATGATGCCATTGTCGATATTCTTAACCGCGACGGCGTGGATATCGCACGACGTACCGTGGCCAAATACAGGGAATCGATGAGTATTCCTTCTTCGATTCAGCGGCGGCGGGAGAAAAAGGCGATCGCTGCATCCGCGCGGTAGGATGCAATTGAAGACGCAATGAGGGAAGGGATCCGTTAAGGACTTCTTAAGTTGGAATTGACTTTCGCAACGTCACTCAATAGAAGCCCGCTCGCGCGATGATGCGCGGGCTGTCCGAAGCTGCATGGCCGAATGAGGCCAAAAGTCAGGGATGCGCGGCAGCAGGTGGTTAATCGGAACGGGGAAGTTGATCGTATGATCCGTGCACCAGGGTGCCGGGTTGCTTTGTTCACACCGCGCTCTATGGCTGGATTAAGCCACAGGGTGAAACCAAGACGAGGTATAACCACATGAATCTGCGTGTATCTGGAAAGCACATGGATATCGGCGACGCATTCCGTATCCGGATCGAAGATCGGATCAAGGATGTGATCGGCAAATATTATGACGGCGGATATTCTGGCCAGATCACGGTCGAGAAATCCAGCTCCCGCTTTTCCGCAGATTGCCTGCTGCATCTCGATACCGGGGCCACCTTGCAGACCACGGCTGAGGCGCAGGATCCGCAACTGGCTTTCGATGGGGCCGCCGACAAGATCGAAACGCGCCTGCGGCGCTACAAGCGCCGGCTGAAATCGCATCAGGGCGCCAACAACAACGGCGTCTATGATGACGTGGCTTATCGCGTGATGTCTCCGGCTCCCGAGGATGACGAAGACATTCCGGAGGATTATGCCCCGACGATCGTGGCCGAAACCTCTGTATCGTTGCGTACCATGAGTGTCGCGTCCGCGGTGGTGGAACTCGATCTCAAGGATAGTCCGGTTCTCGTGTTCCGTAATGCGGGTAACAGACAGGTCAATATCGTCTACCGTCGGGCCGATGGCAACATTGGTTGGATCGATCCCTCGACCGTGACAGGGCAAAACGCATCCCGCTCCTGAGAGCAACCTTGAGGCTTCCATATCGTTTTAGGTATGGAAGCCTATATAGTCGGGATTGTCTGATCCCGCATGAAGAAGGAATGGAGAGAATGGATCTTAGCGATCTGATTCAGCCCGCGGCAATTATTCCCGCGCTGAAAGCAAGCTCCAAGAAGCAATTGTTGCAGGTCATGGCCGAGAAGGCTGCGGAACTGACGGGGCTTACCGAACGCGAAGTGTTCGATACCATCCTGCAGCGCGAGCGGCTGGGCTCGACCGGTGTGGGGAACGGCATCGCCATCCCCCACGGCAAGCTCAACAGCATCAAGCGCATCACCGGCATTTTCGCCAGGTTGGACAATCCCGTGGATTTCGAGGCGCTGGACGACCAGCCGGTGGATATCGTCTTCCTGCTGCTGGCACCCGAAAACGCGGGAGCGGACCATCTCAAGGCCCTGTCGCGCATTGCCCGTCTGCTGCGCGATCCTGAGATGGTGACCAAGCTCCGTGGCACGCACGACGCCCAGGCGCTCTACGCCTTCCTGACGACCCAGCCAGCCTCCAACGCAGCTTGAGCTGAGGCCGGGCAGCATAGGTTATAAGTAGTGCTTCGGCGCACCGGCTCCGTCGGCCACCCGGCGGGCAGAGGGAAGTGTGCATGAGCACAAGCCGTGCCGGCTCGTCAGATAAATCCCCACCCAACAGTAAAGAATCTCTCCATCAAACGAAAAAGGGCTGCCTTTTTGCAGCCCTTTTGCAGTCTTGGGAGGTAGAAAAATCTACTGCAGCATCACCGTGCGCAGTTCGTGTTCCTGCGCCCCGGCCAGGATATTGGCGCGCGCATCGGAAAGTACGATCGGGGCGCCGTCGGCGCCGAACAGGGCCCAGAGCTCAAGCCCTGGAGCCATCGGCGGCAGTGCCGGAAAGCTGCGCGCCAGGTCGTCGGTCCGCATCTTGCGCATATAGGCGACTTCGCCCGCGCCGAGATGCGCGAATTCGGATTCGGTGAAGATTTGCTTTTCGTTGGTCATTCAAGCCTCCATTTCGAGACAAGTCACGAGCGACCCTGTCTTCTAGAGCTGTTGCGGCATTCGCCGGGGCGGGGCTCAATCCTTGACGTTTATATCAATACGTTTGACGAGCCGTTCCGGTTCCGGGCGGTCGAGATCGATTGACAGAAGCCCGTTCTGCAATTCCGCGGCGGTGACGCGCATCCCGTCCGCCAGCACGAAAACGCGCTGGAACTGACGTGCGGCAATACCGCGATGCAGATATTCGCGTTCCTCTTCCTCCGTCTGCCGGCCACGGATGACGAGTTGATTGTCTTCCGTCGTCACCTCGAGATCGTTGTCGGAGAAACCCGCGACCGCCAACGTGATTCTCAGTCGTTCGGTCCCGGTCTTGGTACGCAGTCGTTCGATATTGTATGGCGGATATCCGTCTCCGGATTTGGCAATACGTTCCAGGGTCTTTTCCATGGTATCGAACCCGAGCAGAAGCGGGCTCGAAAACGGTGTCATGCGTGTCATCTGCAGCCCTCGTCAAAGCGACCGTAATCGGAAGAACCCGTTTCGGCATTTCTTCCTTGCCAACAGATATGGTCCGTGAAATCCGTGACTTCAAGAGCCGAATCGCACTGATAACGCGATGGCGGCGCAAGAAAGGATATGGCGGGAATGGCACGCAAGATCATCATCGATACCGATCCGGGGCAGGACGACGCGCTGGCGATCCTGCTGGCGCTGGCGAGCCCCGAGCTCGAAATCGCAGGTATCACGGCCGTAGCGGGCAACGTGCCGCTCCCGCTGACCGAGACGAACGCCCGCAAGATCTGCGAACTGGCCGGCAAGCCCGAGACGAAGATTTATGCCGGCGCGGCGCAACCTTTGATGCGCAAGCTGGTCACGGCGGAACATGTCCATGGCCGCACCGGGCTCGATGGTCCCGATCTGCCGGAACCGGTCATGGCGTTGCAGCCGCAGCACGCGGTCGATTTTATCATCGAGACAGTTCTCAGTGAGGAGCCGGGCAGCATCACGCTCTGCGCCCTCGGGCCGCTCACCAATATCGCGCTGGCGCTTTTGCGCGCGCCGGAGATCGCACCGAGGATCCGTGAGATCGTGCTGATGGGCGGCGGCTTTTTCGAGGGGGGCAACATCACCCCCGCCGCCGAGTTCAACATCTATGTCGATCCAGAAGCGGCGAAGATCGTCTTCGCCTCCGGCGTCCCGATCGTCGTCATGCCCCTCGATGTAACCCACAAGGCGCTGACCAAGGCGAAGCGCATCGATCGCTACCGCACCATGGGAACCCGGACCGGCGATGCCTGCGTGGCGCTGCTCGAATTCTTCGAGCGCTTCGACGAGGCAAAATATGGCAGCGACGGCGGTCCGCTGCACGACCCGAACGTCATCGCCTATCTCCTGAAGCCGGAGCTCTATTCAGGCCGTTACTGCAATGTCGAGATCGAGACGCAGTCGGAACTCACCCTGGGCATGACCATCATCGACTGGTGGGGCGTCACGACGAGGCCGAAGAATGCCCTCGTCATGCGCGACGTCGACCATAACGGCTTTTTCGATCTTCTGGCGGAGCGTATCGGGACGCTTTGATCCTACGCCGGTAACTCTGCCGAAAACGGGATGGCGGGCTGCGCGCCTGGCTTGAGGCAGGCGAACGATGCGGCCGTCGCAGCGCGGCGGCAGGCATCCTTCAACTCCAACCCCATGTCGAGGCCGGCGGCCAGATAACCGCAGAAGGTATCGCCCGCGCCTGTCGTATCGACCGGTTTCACCGGATAGGCGGCAACGGTAAAGCGCGTCCGCGGCGTGGCAACGCGAAGGCCTTCCGCGCCGAGCGTCACGATCACCGTGCGGCCGGTCTTTTCCACGAAATCCGCCATTCGCTCGTCGCGGTCGGAACCCCCGAGTTCCAGCTTGTCGGCGGCCAGGTCGAACTCCGTCTCGTTGGCGATGACGATATCGGCAAGCGCCAGCAATTCGGCCGCCTCGTCGCGCCAGGGTGCGATGTTGAGGATGGAGGTTGTACCGCTCGCGCGCGCCGCGCCGAGCGCCGTCTTGACGGTCGCAAGCGGGATTTCATGCTGGAGCAGCAGATGCCCACCGGAAAGTTCCGCCGCTTCCACGTCACGTTGCGAGACCATGCCGTTCGCTCCTGCCACGACGACAATGACATTCTCGCCCGACGCCTCGACGGTGATGAGCGCTATCCCCGTCGCCGTATCGGCCTTGCGCACCAGGGCAAGATCGACGCCGCCCTCATCGAGGAGCGCCAGCGCTTCCTTTCCGAAAGCGTCATTGCCGACAGCGCCGACCATGCGGACTTCGGCACCCGCCCGCGCCGCGGCCAATGCCTGGTTGGCGCCCTTGCCGCCCGGCGCCGACTGGAAATCGGAACCCGACACGGTTTCGCCCGGCTTCGGAAGCTGCGCGGTCTTGGCAATCAGATCGAGATTGATGGAGCCGATAACGGTAATCATGGGAACCCTGCTTGATGGCTGGCGAGATGAAAAGACGCATATACAGGGTATCGGCAGCCGATGGCCAGAGGAACTCTAGCGCCCCTTGGCAGTCGCAAGCGCCCGGCTGAAGGCCATGGCGAAACTCTCGCGATCATCAGGGTTGAGGAAGGAGCCGATCGCGACCTGTCGCCCTTCGCCCTCGACATTCATCGCCGTAATCCCGATCTCGTCGTGTCGCGAGACGCGAAAGCGCGTCCAGAAGGGATTGAAGCGATGTTCGCGCGATCGCCCCGACGGCGCGATCTGCCTGATGTCGAGCGCCGTGCGCGAGACGGAAATCTCCTCCCGGGCGCGGGCCGCCCGATAGTTCAGTTGAAAGGCCAGATAGACGAGGAGGACATCGAGGCCGAAGAAGCCGAAGACCGGCCATGCGCCGATCGCCAGGAACAGGACGCCGCAGAACATCCATCCCGCCAGAAGCGCCGCCATCAGCACCCGAAACCCGGCGCGTCCGAGCGAACGGTGCGGCACCAGAAGGGCGCGAAAGAAGGGAGTGTCGTTTGCCTCCGGCTGTGCTCCGCGTGGCTGGATCATCTCGTCACAGGCTCCTGGCCTTGCCAATTCCCTCGTTGCCAATCCATGGTCGAGGTTACAATTGTCATGCAGCAGTCAGGATGAGTATAGAGGTCGAATGGAAAACGCCAAGGTCAAATTGTCAGCGTCCGCCGCGCGCAAGCGTCCGGCCCGTGTCGCCGGAACCCTCTATACGAAGCAGGAAATCCACGAGATTTTCCGGCGCTTTTGCGTGCAGCGTCCGGAGCCGAAAGGCGAACTGGAGCATGTGAATGCTTTCACGCTTCTGGTCGCCGTGGTGCTTTCCGCCCAGGCGACCGATGCCGGCGTCAACAAGGCGACGCGCGGGCTGTTCGCCGTCGCCGACACGCCGGAAAAGATGCTGGCGCTGGGCGAGGAGAAGGTTGGCGACTATATCAGGACCATCGGTCTGTGGCGCAACAAGGCGAAGAATGTCATCGCACTGTCCGAAGCGCTGATCCGCGATCATGGCAGCATCGTTCCCGGCGATCGCGACGCGCTGGTGAAATTGCCGGGCGTCGGGCGCAAGACGGCCAATGTCGTGCTCAACATGGCCTTCGGCCAGCCGACCATGGCGGTCGATACCCACATCCTGCGCATCGGCAACCGCATCGGCCTTGCACCGGGCAAGACGCCCGATCAGGTCGAAAAAACCCTGTTGAGGGTCGTGCCGCAGGAATATCTCCTGCATGCGCATCACTGGCTGATCCTGCACGGGCGCTATGTCTGCAAGGCGCGCAAGCCGGAATGCGACAAATGCGTCATCGCCGATCTCTGCAAGGCGGCGGTGAAAACCAGTGACATTCCCGCGCCACTGGTTCCGCTCGCCGCCTGAATCATGCAGCGGGGCGTGCAACTGGTCTTTTGCCGCTGATCCCCTTGTAGAGATGCACCATCATCGCAGCGGCGAAAAGCGGCGTCAGCAGGTTGACGATGGGGATGGCGAGGAAGGCGGCGATCACCAGCCCCGCCAGGAATACCGTGCCTCCATGCTGGGAACGCAACGCCTTGGCTTCGTTCTCGCCGAGGAAGCGCATGGCGGCGAATTCGAAATATTCCCGCCCCAGCAGATAGCCGTTGACGATGAAGAAGGCGATGATGTTGACGCCCGGAATGAACAGCAGGAACAGCGCGAAGATATTGCCGATAATGACAATCCCGAGGAATTTCAGCGAGAGGACGAGCGAGCGCATGATAGGCAGCGCCTTCCCTGGCGGATCGGCGGGATAATCCTCCCGCTCGATGACCTCGGCGGCGTCATCGAGAAAAAAGCTCGCGATAATGGCGGTGACAGGTGCGATCAGCAGCGCCAGCGCGAGCGCCAGGCCGAGACTGGCGAAGATCGCTCCGATCGTCCCGAGCCAGCCTGCCCATTGCGGCAGGCCGGGAAGCAGTTCGTCCAGATATGGCCAGGCGAGATAGACGAAGAGCTGGCGCAAAGCCACCCAGAGGAGGACCAGCACGAGAAACGTCGCTCCCAGCGATTTCCACAGCACTGAGCGGAACTCCGGTGTGAACAGGCGTTGCAGGGCGGCGCGGGCGGCTTCGAAGATCATCGGTATTCCTTATCTCCAAGGGCGGTGTACCCGGTCGGATACACTGCCCCGAGACATAGGAAGCCCGCGCCCGCTAAAAAAGGTCAAGGCCCAGGCGAGAATGGCGAGGCTAGCCAAACAGGCCGCAAAACGATACACCCGCTACCACGCTGTGCTTCCGGGCCATTGGTCCGGGCTGGAGCATGATGCCGAACGGCGCGAAGCGGTTTTCGCGCAACATCATGCTTTGGCTGATTATTTGCCCTTATCGTTAACTCTGCGGGATTGCTGAATTTCCATGTCCAAATTCGATGTTCTGTGTATCGGCAATGCGATTGTCGATATTCTCGCGCGCACCGACGACGCCTTTCTCGTGAAGAATGCCATCGTGAAGGGTGCGATGAACCTGATCGACGAGGAACGGGCCGAACTGCTTTATGAGCGCATGGGACCGGCGGTCGAAATGTCGGGCGGCAGCGCCGGCAACACGGCGGCGGGTATCGCCAGCCTCGGCGGCCACGCCGCCTATTTCGGGAAGGTCGCGGCGGATCATCTCGGGCGCATCTTCACGCACGATATTCGTGCCCAGGGCGTCGTGTTCGACACCCGTGCGCTGGAGGACGGCGCGCCGACCGCCCGCTCGATGATCTTCGTCACGCCTGATGGCGAGCGCTCGATGAACACCTATCTCGGCGCCTGCATCGAGCTTGGCCCCGAAGATGTCGAAAGCTCGAAGGTGGCCGAGGCGAAGGTCGTCTATTTCGAAGGCTATCTCTGGGACCCGCCGCGCGCCAAGGAGGCGATAAGGCTCTCAGCCAAGCTCGCCCATGAGCATGGCGGCCAGGTGGCGATGACGCTTTCGGACCCCTTCTGCGTCGATCGTTACCGCGAGGAGTTTCTCGAGCTGATGCGTTCGGGCACGGTCGATATTGTTTTCGCCAACGAGGCGGAGCTGAAATCGCTCTACCAGACGGAATCATTCGAGTTGGGGCTGGAGGCGATCCGCCAGGATTGCAAGCTCGCCGCAGTAACCCGTTCGGAAAAGGGATCGATCATCGTGACGCGCGAGGAAACCGTTGCTGTCCCGGCGATCAAGCTGCGCGAACTGGTGGATACCACAGGCGCGGGCGATCTCTACGCCTCCGGCTTCCTCTACGGCTACACCCATGATTTCTCGCTTCAGGATTGCGCCCGCCTTGGTTCGCTGACGGCAGGCATCATCATCCAGCAGATGGGCCCGCGTCCGCAGGCAAGCCTGCGCGACATCGCGGAGCAGAGCGGGCTGCTGCAGACGGCCAGCGTGGAGCGCTATAGCCTTTGAGGCGCTCTGCACATGGCTGAGCAATATATGTAGATTGGCCGGGACGAGCTTTCGCTACCCCGGCCACATAATTCAGAAATATTCCACTGAGGCCTGAAACGATCAGGCATCACCCTCGGCCTGCGGATTGGCCGGGCCTGGCTCAGCCGCCGCTTCGACCGTCTGCTGCTTCGGTCCGCCGCGAGAAACGCCGACGAGGGCGGGGCGCAGCACGCGGTCGCCGATGACGAAGCCGGCCTGCGCCACCTGCAGCACCGTATTGTTTGGCACTTCGCTATTGGGAATTTCGAACATTGCCTGATGGAAATGGGGATCGAATTTCTGCCCTTCCGGCTCGATCTTCTTCACGCCATGCCGTTCCAGCGTCGAAAGCATGGCGCGTTCCGTCATCTCCACGCCTTCCGCAAGGGCGTTCAGCCCCGTATCGCCTTTTTCGAGCGCATCCGCGGGGATGGCGTCGAGGGCACGGCGCAGATTGTCCGAAACCGCCAGCATGTCGCGCGCAAAGTTGGCGACGGAATAGACCCTGGCGTCCTGCACGTCGCGCGCGGTGCGCTTGCGCAGGTTTTCCATCTCCGCGGCAAGCCGCATGAGCTGGTCCTTCAGTTCGCTGTTCTCGGCTTGAAGCTCTGCCACCGGATCGGTTTCGGCTTCCTCTTCCGCCGCTTCCGCCCGCGCTTCGGCTTTGCGTGATTTCAGGAAATCGTCGGCCGCGCGCTTCAGCGCTTCACGATCCCTAGGATTGTTGATGTCGCGCTGGTCAAGATCGGGCGTCTCGCCTGTATTTTTTTCTTCAGCCATTCCAATTTTCCGTCTTGAATCGTCAGTTGCGTCGGATATCGAGGTTTAACCCCGGGAAATCAAGTGCATCTGGCAGTGATTTGCCCATGATATGTCCGTGAGATGAATGAAAAGCATACCTATCGCAGAAGTCTCGAGACGAGCTGCGCAGTATAATCGACCATCGGCACGATGCGCGCATAGTTGAGGCGCGTCGGGCCGATGATGCCGAGTGCGCCGACCACCCTCTGTTCGGCGTCTCTATAGGGAGCGACCACGAGCGATGAGCCGGAAAGCGAGAAAAGCTTGTTTTCCGAGCCGATGAAGATGCGCACGCCGGATCCCGCCTCGGCAAGGTCGAGAAGCTGGATCATGCCTTCCTTGGTCTCCAGATCGTCGAAAAGATGCCTTAGCCGCTCGATATCCTCCTGCGCGTGGAGGTTTTCCAGGAGATTGGCGCGCCCGCGCACGATGAGCCGCGTCGGTTGGTCGTTGCCGCCGCCGCTCCATATGGCGAGCCCCTGCTCGACCAGATGCTGCGAAAGCGTGTCTAGCGCCTGCTTGGTTTCCTCCTTCAGCCGCGAGAGTTCGCCGCGCGCTTCCGAAAGCGTGCGGCCCTGAATATGGGCGTTGAGAAAATTCGACGCCTCGATGAGCTGCGATGCCGTGACCCCCGGCGGCAGGTCGAGGATGCGGTTTTCCACGTCGCCGCTCTGCGTGACGAGAACGGCCAGCGCCCGCGTCGGATCGAGGCGCACGAATTCGATATGCTTCAGCGCGCCTTCCGCCTTGGTGGCCAGTACCAGCCCGGCGCCGCGCGAAAGGCCGGAGAGGATCTGGCTGGCCTCCGTCAGCACGTTTTCCACCGAATGGCCGCTTCCGGCCGCGCGCACCTGGGCCTCGATCGATTTACGCTCGTCGGGTGGCAGGTCGCCGATTTCCAGGAACGCATCGACGAAGAAACGCAGGCCCATCTGCGTGGGCAGGCGCCCCGCCGAGACATGCGGCGCGTAGATGAGACCGAGTTGCTCCAGATCGCTCATCACATTGCGGATCGTCGCCGGCGAAAGCGCCAGCGGCAGAATCCGCGAGAGATTGCGCGACCCGACGGGCTCGCCGTCGTTCAGATAGCTTTCGACGATACGCCGGAAGATGTCGCGCGAGCGCTGATCGAGGGTAGCAAGCGTTTCGGGAACTGCTGCTTTCATCATGTTCGTTGCACGACTCCTTTGCCCATAACGAGCCTTAACGGAATTGGACATGATTATATATGCTGGTCTTCCCCGGGGATCAAAGCGCGACCGCACGTTTCCTGAAATCCACGCCGGCTTGAGCACAAAAAATGGGGAAATTCAGAATGCCGCGGCCGCCTTCTACAGTGTCTCGAAGGGACGCACGGCGCTGCAGCGCGCTTCAAACGCAGGTAAAGCAGGCAAATCTTCTTTCTATTTGCGCGTTTGCAGCCTAAAAGCCGTCCCACGAAACGGAATCGAGGTCATCAATGCGTCCATCCAAGCGCGCCGCAGACGAAATGCGCGCCGTCTCATTCGAGCGCGGCGTTTCAAAACATGCCGAGGGCTCCTGCCTGGTCAAATTCGGCGATACACAGGTGCTCTGCACGGCGAGCCTCGAGGAGAAGGTGCCGGGCTGGATGCGCAATTCCGGCAAGGGCTGGGTGACGGCGGAATACGGCATGCTGCCGCGCTCGACCGGCGATCGCATGCGCCGCGAGGCTTCCACCGGTAAGCAAGGCGGACGTACACTGGAAATCCAGCGGCTGATCGGTCGCAGCCTGCGCGCCGTCGTCGATCTCCAGGCGCTCGGTGAACAGCAGATCACGGTGGATTGCGATGTCATCCAGGCCGATGGCGGCACCCGCACTGCCGCGATCACCGGTGGCTGGGTGGCGCTTCACGAGTGCCTGCGCTGGATGGAAACCCGCCAGATGGTCAAGCTCGACAAGGTTCTGAAGGACCATGTCGCCGCCATCTCCTGCGGCATCTGCGAGGGCGTACCTGTCATCGATCTCGATTATGCCGAGGATTCGACCGCCGGAACGGACGCCAATTTCGTCATGACCGGCAAGGGCGGCATCGTCGAGATACAGGGCACTGCCGAAGGCGTGCCATTCTCGGAAGAGGAGTTCGCCTCGCTGATGGCGCTCGCGCGTGGCGGCATCAACCGGCTCGTCTCCTTGCAGAAAATGGCCGTTGCCTGAGAGGTTCCTGAAGGAGGACCTGCCATGAAGATGCAGCCCGCCGCCGTTCTGGAATCCGTTCTCTATGTCGCGGATCTGCCTCGTGCGGTGGCTTTCTATCGCGACGTGCTGGGGCTTGAGCCGACCGGCCATGCCGATCATCGCGCCGCCTTCTTCCGCTGTGGCGCGGGCGTGGTGATCCTGTTCGACCCGGACGAGACCATCAAGCCGTCCGCGCCGGGCAAGCTGCCTGTCCCCACGCATGGCGCAAAGGGCCCGGGCCATCTCTGCTTCAGCGCCAGCCGCGCCGAGATCGCCGAATGGAAGGCGCATCTTGAGGCGCATGGCGTGGAGATCGAAAGCGAGTTCGACTGGCCGAATGGCGCCCACTCGATCTATTTCCGTGATCCCTCGGGCAATTCGCTCGAATTCGCGGAACCACAATTATGGCCGCAACTATGGAATATCGAATGAGAAAGCTCGAAAAAGGCCGGCTGGTTGTCGCAACCCATAACAAGGGCAAGCTGCGCGAGATCGACGATCTGATCGGCCCGTTCGGCTTTGAAACGCAATCGGCCGGCGAACTGGGGCTATCCGAGCCCGATGAAACCGGCACGACCTTCGAGGAAAACGCCGCCATCAAGGCGTTGGCCGCGGCAAAGGCCACCGGCCTGCCAGCCCTTTCGGACGATTCCGGCCTTGTCGTCGATATGCTCGGCGGTGCACCGGGTGTCTACACTGCCAATTGGGCGGAACTGCCCGATGGCACCCGCGATTTCCTGCACGGCATGCGCAAGGTCGAGGATGCGTTGCAGGACAAGGGTGCTGTGTCGCCGGACCAGCGCCGCGCTCGCTTCGTCTCGGTCATCTGCATCGCCTGGCCGGATGGGCATACGGATTTCTATCGCGGCGAGGTGGAGGGCGGCATCGTCTGGCCGCCGCGCGGCGACAAGGGGTTCGGCTATGATCCGCTCTTCCGGCCCGATGGCTACGACAGGACTTTCGGCGAAATGCAGGCCGAGGAGAAGCACGGATGGAAGCCGGGCATGGCGCAGGCGCTTTCGCACCGCGCCAGGGCCTTCCGGCTCTTCGCCCGCGATGCGCTGGGTATCGAGTGACATGGGGCAGATGATGCGGCCGGAAAGGATTCATGGGGCGGAAGGCGAGAACGCCTTCGGCGTCTATGTCCACTGGCCGTTCTGCGCGGCCAAGTGCCCCTATTGTGATTTCAACAGCCATGTCCGCCACCAGCCGGTCGACCAGCCACGCTTTGCCCAGGCTTTCGCGCAGGAGATGCGCACCATGCGCGCGCGCACCGGTCCGCGCACCGTCACCAGCATCTTTCTTGGCGGCGGCACGCCGTCGCTGATGCAGCCTGCCACAGTGGAGCAGCTTCTCAATGAGATCGCCGCCAACTGGAGCATTGCCGAAGGCGTGGAAGTGACGCTCGAGGCCAACCCGTCGAGTGTCGAGGCCGACCGGTTCCGTGGCTATCGCGCGGCAGGCGTCAATCGCGTCTCGCTTGGCGTGCAGGCATTGAACGACCGGGATCTGAAAAGGCTCGGTCGTCTGCACAATGTCGAGGAAGCGCTGACGGCAATCGGCCTGGCGCGGGAGATATTCCCTCGCCTGTCCTTCGATTTGATCTATGCCAGGCCCGACCAGACTATCGCGGAATGGCGCGCGGAATTGCAGCAGGCGATCGCGCTCGCCGCCGATCATCTCTCGCTCTATCAGCTCACCATCGAGGAGGGCACGCCCTTCTATAATCTCTGGAAAGCGGGAAAGCTCGTCACCCCTGATGGCGATCACGCAGCAGCGCTTTATCTGGAAACGCAGGCGGTGACGGCGGCCCATGGCCTCCCTGCCTACGAGATTTCCAATCATGCGGCACCGGGTGCTGAATCCCGGCACAATCTGGTCTACTGGCGCTATGGCGAATATGTCGGCATCGGACCGGGCGCTCATGGCCGCTTCATCGAAAACGGCATCCGCACCGTCACCATGAGCGAGCGTCATCCCGAGACCTGGCTGGAGAAGGCCGAGCGACAGGGCCATGGGGTCATCGAGGAAGAATATCTGACGAGTGCCCAGGAGGGCGACGAGTTCCTGATGATGGGATTGCGGCTCGTCGAGGGCATCGACCTCGCCCGCTATCGCCGCCTGACGGGACACGATATCGATCGCGGCAGGCTCGAAAGCCTTGTCGGTCAGCGCCTGATCGAACCGATGGGCGGCACGCGCATCCGTGCCACGCCGGATGGCGCGCTTCTCTTGGACGCGGTGGTAGCGGATTTGGCGGCTTAGTGCGGTTCTTGTTTTAATGAAATCGCTAGGCGCCCCCCACTGTCTTGCCGGACATCTCCCCCACACATGGGGGGAGATGTCCGGCAGTGCAGAGGGGGGCGCGCTGTCCTGCCAACGTATCTTCAGATAGCTTTGCAGCAGGTGATTTGCTGCATAGGGTAGCGATATTCAAGTCAGGAAAATTCCTTGGACGACACCAATAGTCCCCCGCGCGAATATATCATCGGCGCAGCCGCCTTCCGGGCACGGCCGCTCGAACCGGCGCTCTATATCGTCGCCACGCCGATCGGCAATCTCGGTGACATGACGATCCGTGGCCTCGAAACTCTCGCCGGCGCCGATATCCTGGCCTGCGAGGACACGCGCGTCACCCGTGTCCTGCTCGACCGCTTCGGCATAGCCAGACGGCCCGTCGCCTATCATGAGCACAATGCGGCCGAGGCCGGGCCGAAGCTGATCGCGGCCCTTCTCGAAGGCAAGAGTGTCGCGCTCGTCTCCGACGCGGGAACGCCGCTCGTCTCCGATCCCGGCTACAGGCTGGTGGGCGAGGCGAAGGCCGCGGGCATCCGCGTCGTCCCCATCCCCGGCGCGTCCGCCGTGCTCGCCGCGCTCACCGCATCGGGCCTGCCAACCGACAGCTTTCATTTTGCCGGCTTCCTGCCCGTCAAGCAGGGGCAACGGCGCACGCGGCTCGAGGCGCTGCAACACATCGACGCGACGCTGGTCTTCTTCGAGTCGCCCAACCGCACCGCCGCCACGCTGGCAGACATGGCCGTGGTTTTCGGCGAGACCCGCAAGGGCGCGCTTTGCCGCGAGTTGACCAAGGCTTATGAGACGGTGGTCGCCGCGCCGCTTGGGCAACTCTCCAGCCAGTTCGACGGCGAGGACCGGCTGCGCGGCGAAGTCGTGCTCCTGGTCGGCCCGCCCGACGAGGCGAAGGCGCCGACAAGCCCTGGGGATATCGACCGATTGCTCCTGTCGCTTTCCGCCGAGATGTCGCCGGCGAAAGCGGCGGGCGAGGCTGCGCGAATGACCGGCGGGCAGAAGGGCGAGCTCTATCAGCGCCTCATCGCGCTCAAGGCCGGGGGCACATGACAGCGGCCCGCCACAAGCGCAAGGCGTTCTTTCGCGGCCATTCGGCGGAGCGGCTGGCTTCGTTCGCCTTGATGCTGAAAGGCTTCCGCATTCTCGCGCGCCGCTACAGGACGCGGCTTGGCGAGATCGACCTGATTGCCCGGCGCGGCGATCTGGTTCTCATCGTCGAGGTCAAGGCCCGCACGACGCTGGAAGCGGCGATGGACGCCGTCAATCATACCTCCATGCGCCGGATCGAGGCGGCGGCCGATCTCTGGCTGGCGCGCCAGCCGGATCGGGCGCTTCTGTCGCTGCGTTTCGATCTCGTGGCTGTCCTGCCATGGCGCTGGCCACGGCATGTACCCGCTGCCTTCACGTCTTTCCGATAAAGCGACTTGCGTCGTTGTTAAAATCCATAATATTTGTAGAGTAATCAATTCCGTCGGGCCGAGACAGGCATATAGGCAGCGCATTCCGACATGCGCAAAGCCGGTCTTTCGACATGCCTCCCGGAACGAAAATTCCCGCTTTCGCCCCTTTAGGGAAAAAGGATGCTCCGGAGCATGTTCCGGCGCAAGTCTGTTTCTTATAAATCCCCGATGAATGCCTGATAATCCGAGCCTCTTTCTCAGAGGATATCGTTCCGTGGCATTTGGTTCAGCCTCCCTGTCGGTCTTCCCCGCCTTCTTCCGCATCCGGAATGAAGTGGTGGTCGTCGTTGGCGACGGCGAGGAAGCGCTCAACAAGGCGCGGCTCCTCGGCCAGACAAGCGCGTTGATCCGCATCGTCTCGGCAAACCCGGAGCCGGTACTGGCGGAATATATCGCCGGGCAGGGCCTGGAACATGTGACCGAGAGCTTCAAGCCCGCCCATATCGCCAGCGCAAAGCTCGTCTTCGTCGCTACCGGCGACGAGGACACCGACACGGCAGTTGCCGCCGAGGCGCGACGCCAGCATATTCCCGTCAATGTCGTCGACCGCCCGGAGCTCTGCGATTTCTACACGCCGGCGATCGTCAACCGCGCGCCGCTTGCCATCGCCATCGGCTCGGAGGGCACAGGCCCGGTGCTGACGCAGATGATCCGCGCCAGCATCGATGCAGCGCTGTCGCCGCGTCTCGGCGACCTCGCTCGCCTCGCCAATGCCTATCGCCCCGCCGTCGAGAAATTTTTGCCGAAGGGCGTGGCGCGCCGGCTGTTCTGGCGCTCTTTCTTTTCGGGCGATGTGGCCCGCGGGGTCGACCGTGGCGATCAGGCTGCCGCCCACACCGCTGCGACAAGGCTCCTGAACGAGCCGAGTGCGCCACAGGGCTATGTCTGGCTGGTCGGCGCCGGTCCCGGCGCGGAAGACCTTTTGACGCTGCGTGCCCAGCGCGTGCTGATGGAGGCTGATGTCATCGTCCATGACGCGCTCGTCCCGGAGGCGATCATCGCCATGGGCCGCCGTGACGCCGAGCGCCTTTCCGTAGGCAAGCGCAAGGGCTGCCACTCGAAGAGCCAGGACGAGATCAACGAGCTGCTGGTGGAACTCGCCCGTGAGGGCAAGCGCGTGGCGCGGCTCAAGTCGGGCGATCCGCTGGTGTATGGCCGGGCAGGGGAAGAAATGGCGGCGTTGCGCGAGGCCGGCATCGGCTTCGAGATCGTGCCGGGCATCACCTCGGCCTTCGCCGCAGCCGCAGACATGGAATTGCCGCTGACGCTGCGCGGTGTCGCCTCTTCGCTGGTCTTCACCACCGGCCACGACATGGCCGGCGAGATTCTGCCGGATTGGGCGCGACTCGCCCTTTCAGGCGCGACCATCGCCGTCTATATGGGCAGTTCCGTTGCAGCCTCGGTCGCAGCCAGGCTGATGGGAGCGGGCCTCCACGAAGACACCGCCGTTGCCGTAGTCGAGAATGCCAGCCGCTCGGATCGCCGAATGTTCCACGGGCTGCTGAAGGATTTGCCTGCGCTGGAAACGCGCGGTGATCTCTCGGGCCCGGTTATGGTTGTGATCGGCGACGCCGTTGCCGGCGCGGCGATCCATAAAGCAGAAGCGCTGGCGCTCCGTCGGCCTGACATTGCAGCCCCGGTGCCCAGCCGGATTTCAGCCCGGGTTTCAAATGAGTAAAGGACGAAATTGATGACGATCAAGGTTCTGACCGCCAACCGCCTGCGAGATGGCGAGGTCGTTTGGTATGGTGCCGACGGCGAGTGGCGCGAGACCATCGAGGGTGTGCTTGTCGCACGCGACGCGGATGCTGCCGCGGCGCTGGAGAGTGTCGGCAAGGCTGCGATTCGCGCCAATCTGGTGGTCGATGTCAACCTGATCGATGTCGAGGACCGCGGTGGCGAGCTCTATCCGCTCCGCCTGCGCGAGCGTATCCGCATCTCGGGCCCGACCATCGATTACGAACCACGCAAAACCGCGTCCGCGTGACCAGCATGATCCCGGAAAGTTGGAGACTTTTCGGACAGGATCATGCGGCTAAACAAACACTGACGTACAAGCCAGACAGATCAGCCAGACGTACCAGGAACACATAAAGCCATGTATCGTTACGATGAGTTCGACCACGCCTTTGTCGCAGCCCGCGTCGAGCAGTTCAAGGATCAGGTCCAGCGCCGGCTGTCTGGCGAACTGACCGAGGAGCAGTTCCGTCCGCTGCGCCTGATGAATGGCGTCTATCTCCAGCTTCACGCCTATATGCTGCGCGTTGCCGTCCCCTACGGCACGCTGTCCGGCCGCCAGATGCGCAGGCTCGGCCATATCGCCCGCGTCTATGACCGTGGCTATGGCCATTTCACCACCCGGCAGAACATCCAGTACAACTGGCCTGCACTCTCCGACATTCCCGCGATTCTCGACGAACTGGCGGAAGTCGAGATGCACGCCATGCAGACTTCTGGCAACTGCATCCGCAATGTCACCGCCGATCATTTCGCAGGCGTCGCCGCCGACGAGGTGGCCGATCCGCGCCCTTTCGCCGAAATCCTGCGGCAATGGTCGTCGCTGCATCCGGAATTCTCTTATCTGCCGCGCAAGTTCAAGATCGCGGTCACCGGCGCCGAGCATGATCGCGCCGCAATCCAGGTCCACGATATCGGTCTGCATCTGAAGACGAACGAGGCGGGCGAGCTGGGCTTCGCCGTCTATGTCGGCGGCGGTCAGGGCCGCACGCCGATGGTGGCGAAGAAAATCCGCGATTTCCTGCCTGCCGAGGATCTGCTTTCCTACACCACGGCCATCGTCCGCGTTTACAATCTGCATGGCCGCCGCGACAACAAGTACAAGGCGCGCATCAAGATCCTCGTCCATGAGACCGGTACGGAGGAACTGACCCGGCAGATCGAAGCCGAATGGCAGGCGCTGAAGGAGAGCGATCTCAAGCTGCCGCAGGGCGATATCGACGCCATCGACTCCTATTTCCGCCCGCCGGTATTGCCGCAGCGGCCTGAAGGCTGGGGCGCACTGGCCGCCGCCAAGAGGACCGATACCGGTTTTGCCGCCTGGGTCGACCAGAATGTCACGCCGCACAAGAACCCGGATTATGGCGTCGTCACCATCTCGTTGAAGCCCATCGGCGGCATCCCTGGTGACGCCAGCGCCGAGCAGATGGAACTGGTGGCCGACATCGCCGAGAAGTTCAGCCAGGACGAAATCCGCGTCAGCCACGAGCAGAATCTGGTGCTTCCGCATGTGGCGCTCGCCGACCTCCATACGGTCTACGAACTGCTCCTGGCCGATGGTCTCGCTACCGCGAATGCTGGATTGATCACCGATATCATCGCCTGCCCCGGCCTTGACTATTGCGCTCTCGCCAATGCCCGCTCCATTCCGGTGGCGCAGCGTATTTCCGAGCGATTCGGTGCGGCCGAGCGGCAGTCTGAAATCGGTGAATTGAAAATCAAGATTTCCGGCTGCATCAATGCCTGCGGCCATCATCATGTCGGCCATATCGGCATTCTGGGCGTCGAGAAGAAGGGCGAGGAGCTCTATCAGATCACGCTCGGCGGCTCGGCCGACGAGATCACCACGGTAGGCGAGATCACCGGCCGCGGCTTTTCCTCGGAAGAAGTCGTGGATGCCATCGAAAAGATCGTCGATACCTATCTCGGTTTGCGCACCGGCAAGGACGAGAACTTCCTCGCTGCCTACAGGCGCGTCGGTGCCGCACCGTTCAAGGAGGCGCTCTATGGCGAAGTCAGCCGTGCTGCCTGATACCGACGAACTGGCCGTGGCCGATGAGGCGCGCGCGCTGGAAGCGCGTTATGGCGGACTTGATTCGAAGCTCATCATCGAACTCGCCATCGACCATCTCTTCAATGAGGAGATCGCCGTGGTCTCGTCGTTCGGCGCGGAATCCGCGGTGCTTCTGCACTTGATTTCCGAGGTCGATCATTCGACACCGGTGATCTTTCTCGACACGGGAAAGCATTTCAGCGCGACCATGGCGCATCGCGACCGCCTTATCGAGGAACTGGGCCTGACGGATGTCCACAATGTCTATCCCCTGCAGGCCTCGCTGAAGCGGGACGATCCCTTTGGCGCCCTGTCCATGACCGACAAGGACCGCTGCTGCTTCATCCGAAAGGTTGAGCCGATGGCGCGGGCCGTGGCGCCCTACCGCGCCTGGATGACCGGCCGCAAGCAGTTCCAGGCATCGACGCGCGCCGCCCTTCCGGTGTTCGAAGCCGTCGGCTCGCGCATCCGTATCAACCCGCTGGCCCGCTGGCAGACGGCGGATTTGCAGGCCTATATGGCCGCGCATGGCCTGCCCACACATCCGCTGGTCGAGAAGGGCTATCGCTCGATCGGCTGCATGCCCTGCACCAGGCCGGTCGAGGACGGCGAAGACCAACGCGCCGGACGCTGGGCCGGCTCGGACAAGACCGAATGCGGCATCCATTTGACGGGCCTGACCGACACACTGTCCAACATTTCGCTGACGGAATCCAATTTATGAGTGAGACGCAGAACGAAAAACAGCTCTGGGGCCGTGAAGGTTTCCGCGACGATCCCTATATAGAGGCCGAAAGCCTCGAAGTGGCGGGCGATGCGCCTGATGTCATCCTGCCGCTGGCGGCATGGCTAGGGCTCGATGACGAGGTCAGGCGGACCAGCAATCGCAGGATCGGGGTCTCCGTGGCGCCGGGCGAGGATATCGGCCCGCTCTTGGAAAAACTGGACACGATCCCGCTGATCGCGCTGCAATTTCCGGCTTTCAACGATGGCCGATCCTATTCCAAGGCCGAGCTCCTGAAAGGGCGCCACGGCTTCTCCGGCGAGTTGCGCGCCGTGGGCGATGTGCTGATCGACCAGGTGGTATTCATGCTGCGGGCGGGTTTTGACACGTTGCAGGTGACCAATCCGGTGGCGCTCGAACGCCTGAACGCGCGCGATCTGCACGATACGCCGGGCTATTACCAGCCGGGACGCGGATCGGCGCAGGCAAACGGGACTTTTAGCTGGCGGCGGACGCCAGCCGCGTGAGCCAGATTTACAGATTTGAACGACAGGAAGCACTTGATGCCCGAGATTATTGAACTGTCCGAGACCATCGAAACCGATGTCGTAATTGTCGGCGCTGGGCCTGTCGGCCTGTTCGCCGTGTTCGAGCTGGGTCTTCTCGACCTGCGCGCCCATGTCATCGATATTCTCGATCGTCCGGGCGGGCAGTGCGCCGAACTTTATCCGGAAAAGCCGATCTATGACATTCCGGGCCTGCCTGAGGTCTCCGGGCAACAACTGACCGACAATCTCTTGAAACAGATCGCGCCTTTCGATCCGCAGTTCCACTTCTCCACCATGGTGACGGCGCTCGAGCGCCTCGAGGATGGCCGCTTCCGCGTCGAGACCGATGCCGGGGAAACCTTCGTCACCAAGATCATCGTCATTGCCGCCGGCGGCGGCTCTTTCCAGCCGAAGCGCCCGCCCGTGCCGGAGATCGAGCACTATGAGGGCAAATCCGTCTTCTATGCCGTGCGCAAGATCGAGGCCTTCCGCGACCGCGATGTGGTCATTGTCGGCGGCGGCGATTCGGCGCTTGACTGGACCCTCAACCTGGAGCCGGTGGCAAAGTCGGTGACGCTCGTCCACCGCCGCCCCGAATTCCGCGCCGCGCCCGACAGCGTCAACAAGATGTGGGCGCTGGAGAAGGAAGGCCGCGTCAAGTTCCGGATGGGACAATTGGGCAGCCTGCAGGGCGAGAACGGCGAATTGACGAAAGTGGTGCTCAAGGGAGCGGAAGGCGAGGAAGTGCTCGAAGCCAACCGGCTCCTGCCTTTCTTCGGCCTGACGATGAAGCTCGGCCCCATCGCCGATTGGGGGCTGAACCTCGACCAGAACCTGATCGCGGTCGATACCGAGAAGTTCGAGACGTCGGAGCCGGGCATCTTCGCCATCGGCGACATCAATACCTATCCGGGCAAGCTGAAGCTTATCCTCTCCGGCTTCCACGAGGCGGCATTGATGTCCCATGCGGCAAAACGCATCGTTGCGCCGGGCGAAAGGATCATCTTCCAGTACACCACGTCCTCCACCTCGCTCCAGAAGAAACTGAAGGCGGCTTAGTCATAGTGTCCGATACGCTTCTCATCCACGTTACCGACCAGAACGGCAAGCGCCATACGCTGGAGGCGCTCGAAGGCTTTCGCGTGATGGAGATCATCCGCGACTGGGGTCTGGACATCAAGGCCGAGTGCGGCGGCGCCTGCGCCTGCGGCACCTGCCATGTCTATGTGGATGAGAACTGGACGCCGAAGCTCTATGATCCGCTCGACGAGGAACAAGACCAACTGGACCAGACCTTCCATGTCGAGGACAATTCCCGCCTTTCCTGCCAACTCATCATGACGCCGGAACTGAACGGCCTCGAGGTGACGCTGGCGCCCGGCACGGGATCGGGTCGCGCCGCGGCCTGATCATTTCGCCGGTTTTGGCGTTCATATCTTTCCATGAGTGATTCCGTTTCCATCCGATATGGAGTAGAGCAGGTCCGCATCTCGCCAGCGGTGACGCAGGCGTGGTGCGGATGCGTTCAGTCGAAAGGAAGCGGTCTTGATCCGGCACATTGTTTTTTTCAGCGCCAGGGAAGGGCAGGATATCGAGGAGATGCGGGCCGGGCTGGAGCGGCTCGGGACGATTCCCCATTCCGACGTGTTTGAAGTTCTGGAGAACAGCAAGGTCGATCCTTTCTGCGACAGGATCGATATCGTCGTCTATGCCGAATTCGCCGATGAAGCGGCCCTTGCTGCTTATAAGGCCCATCCCACCTATAGTGAAACCACCAGGCATGTCCGCCCGATGCGCGAACTACGCTATTCGGCGGATGTCGTCTCGAAGCTTCGCTGAATTAGCCCCGTTGCGGCTTCATCGCGAGCGGCAGATTGCCGAAGAGATCGGGTTCAGCGCTGGTTCTCGCCCCTTCGATGGTCAGCATCCGCAGCTTCGTCTCCGCGCCTCCATTGGCCGAAAAACCGCCTGTCTTGCCGCCGGTGCCGAGCACTCGGTGGCAGGGGACGATGATAGGGAAAGGGTTTTTGCCGAGCGCCTGGCCCACGGCCTGCGAAAGGCTGACATCGCCGATCCGCCTGGCGATCGCGCCATAGGTCAGGGTCTCGCCGGGCGGAATATCGAGCGCGATTTCATAGACCTGCCGGTGGAGCGCCGGCAATCCCTCCATATCGAGCTGCGCCCTGGAGAGATCGGTCTTCTCGCCCCTGAGAAGCGCAACAATGCGGTCGATCACATCCCGGACGGAAGCGGGAGCCGGCTTCTCCTGCGCCAGCGGAAACCGTTTTTGCAGCCTCGCCTGCGTTGCCGCTGCACCGGCTTCCGGCAGTTGAACGCCGACGATACCCTTGTCGCCCCACGCGATGGCGCAGGCGCCTATGGCCGTTTCGAAAATGATCATCCCAAGCGATTCCATGGCGCGTATTTTAGCACAAATCGCCAAACGATGCAGTTGAAGCGGGACGGGAATAATGTTTGTCTGGGCAAAAGGGCCGGTGAACGATCTAATAAGACGAGACATTTTTGCGCCGCCTGCCTAGAAATAGCCTGTGGAAGCGTGAAGACTGCTTTCGAGTCGCATGGCGGCTTGTGAATTGAGGAATGGAAATGGACGATTACGAAAGATATGCCACGGGGCTACTGATCGTGTTCGGCGCGCTCATCATCGGCGGGCTGATGGCCGTCAATATCACGGTAGCCGACAAGCCGGGCTTCCTGTTTGCCCTCGGTGCGGCCATCGTGGCGTGGTTTTCGGCCTTCGCGGTGTTGTTCGACCGGCCGCGCATTTACGGCATCATGATCGCCATAGCGATCGCCTTCGTCGGCGCATCGATCGGTGCTTACGTCACATGAACCTCCGCATCCCTAGGTAAATCGTCGTCTGTCGGGAAAAGCTCCCGGTCGAGCAGTGTACGCCCAAACGTGTAGACGAGCTCGGCCGCTTCGTCGTTTCCCTGGCTCTTCAGCCGGTTATAGATCTTGCCGGCCGCATAATTCATGCGCCGGGCAGCGCTCGCATCCGATTCGTGCAGGATCTGCGCAAGGCAGATGGCGATCTCCATCATCCCTATGGCGGTCTGCTCCGTGCTCGATCCGCTCATTTTCTACATCCCATCAATTTCACTCCCATGAAAACAGGGCATAGCCTACTCCCAATGGGCTGGAATGAAAAAGCCCCGGAAAACCGGGGCTCTTAATTGGGGGTGGTTCCGTCTTCAGATATAGGGCGAGACACACTGGCGCCGCGGACCGTAATGCGGCTGGAAGGTGTTGTCGTAGGCCCTGTAGGAGCGGTAGCGGTTATAGCACCAGCGCACATGCGCATTCCCCGCCGGGCGGCGGTAATGACGGCGCGGCGCATGCCAGCGTGGCGCATCCCAGCCGTAATAGGGACGGTAGTGCCGGCGGTGATGCCAGCGCGGGCCGTCCCAGCGACGATCCCATCTGTGGTGATGGCGCCAATGGCGGCGATGGTGCCACCGCGGACCATGCCTGAATTCACGGTGCCGGTATTCGCGATACTGAACTTTCTCGACCGGTCCCGCCGCTATGCTTGATTGCGGATTGCCGGGGGAAAGCGGAGCGGCGCTTGCCGTCCCGGCCGCGCCGGAAAGCCCCCCCATAACCAAAGTCATCAACACGGCGAACACCGCCGAAATACGAGCTCTCATGTTACCTCCTTCTGCCCGCCGGATCACGGCACATCGCAGGAAATCGTCCCTTTCAAGCCTCATTCGCAGGCAATTATGGCGCGGAAATGATAGAATCCGAGCGGAAATCCGCCGCCTGAATCACGTTTTGCGCCGTAATTTAACAGATGCTTGAACGTTGCCGCTTGCCCGCTTCCTGTTGACAAGGCCAAGACGTGCATTGCTAATGGAGCGATCGAGGTTCCTTCGAGTCGCAGATGGCGAGAAGGCTAAGAGGGAAGCCGGTGCGCATTCCAGTTGGAGTGCAAGGCCGGCGCTGCCCCCGCAACTGTATGCAGCGAGTTGCTGTCGCTTATGCCACTGATCCGGCACTTGGATCGGGAAGGCCAGACAGCGGCGATGACCTGTGAGCCAGGAGACCTGCCCCGGTAAGGGACGTGAAAACGTCCACAGAGGTCAACGGGCGGGGTGTCCCGGTGTATCGCTTGCTCGATGGTTTTTCGCCGTCATTTTCCAGCACGCGTGCATTCGAATATCCCCGCCGCCATCATCGGGGATTTTGATGCGTACTGCCGAACGACAAGCCGAAACGATCGCGGAAAAGCGTAACACCGTGCAACAGACGCCGGAGGAAGTCTTTCTCTCTTGGCTCCTCTGGTTGCCGAAGGAGGCCGACATGGCCGCCGCTGCCGCCGAGGAGGTGCGCAAGCTCGACCTCTACCGCGGCAATCTGGCAGGCCCGCATCAATTGCGGATCATGTTTCTTGCTTTGATCGGTACTCTCGCGGGGCCGCTGCGAAACTGACGAGACGCTCTCACCGTCGGCCTGCTTCCCCCGCGCTTCCCTCCGATGCGCGGGTTGCTCTGCCATGCCGGGAAATCATCGCGCTTCATTGACATAAACATATCTTTATGTCATTAAGTCTGCTCACTATTTCCATCGGCAGGCACAGCGGGTAATTTCTCCTATGAGTTCCATTGACGATCTCTTCGGTCCTGAAGCGCCGAAGCCGGACGGTTCGGAAGTGCTGGCTGCGCTGACAAAGGCCGCGCGCGAGCGTATCCTCATCCTTGATGGCGCGATGGGGACGCAGATCCAGGGGCTCGGTTTCCACGAGGAGCATTTTCGCGGGCAACGCTTTGCTGCCTGCGAATGCCATCTGCAGGGCAACAACGATCTCCTTACGTTGACCCAACCGGGAGCAATAGAGGAAATCCACTACGCCTATGCCATGGCTGGCGCCGATATCCTCGAAACCAACACCTTTTCGTCCACCTCCATCGCCCAGGCCGATTACGGCATGGAGGAAGAGGTCTATGATCTCAATCGCGATGGCGCGCGCCTTGCCCGCCGTGCCGCGCTGCGGGCTGAAAAAGCGGACGGTCGCCGCCGTTTCGTTGCAGGCGCACTGGGGCCGACCAACCGCACCGCCTCGATGTCACCGGATGTCAACAATCCGGGCTACCGCGCCGTCTCCTTTGATGATCTGCGAATCGCCTATGCCGAACAGCTTCGCGGCCTGATCGATGGCGGCGCGGATATCATCCTGATCGAGACCATCTTCGACACGCTCAATGCCAAGGCCGCAGTCTTCGCCTGCGAGGAGATATTTGCCGAAATGGCCATGCGCCTGCCGGTGATGATATCGGGCACGATCACCGATCTCTCCGGCCGCACGCTTTCCGGCCAGACGCCGACGGCATTCTGGTATTCGCTGCGCCATGCCCGGCCCTTCACCATCGGGCTTAATTGCGCGCTGGGCGCCAATGCCATGCGCGCCCATCTGGCGGAACTGTCCACCGTCGCCGATACTTTCGTCTGCGCCTATCCCAATGCCGGCCTGCCCAATGAATTCGGCCAGTATGACGAAAGCCCCGAGGCCATGGCGGCGCAGATCGAGACCTTTGCCCGCGAGGGTCTGGTCAATGTGGTTGGCGGCTGCTGCGGCTCAACGCCCGAGCACATCCGCGCCATTGCGCAAGCCGTTTCCCGGTACAGGCGGCGCGAATTGCCTGAAATCCCGCCGCTGATGCGGCTGTCCGGCCTGGAGCCGTTCGTGCTGACCGAGGACATTCCCTTCGTCAATATCGGCGAGCGCACCAATGTCACCGGCTCGGCCAAATTCCGCAAGCTGATCACGGCGGGCGATTTCGCTGCTGCGCTCGATGTCGCCCGCGATCAGGTTGAAAACGGTGCGCAGATCATCGACATCAACATGGACGAAGGTCTGATCGATTCGCAAAAGGCGATGACCGAGTTCCTCAATCTCGTCGCCGCCGAGCCGGATATCGCCCGCGTACCCGTCATGATCGATTCCTCCAAATGGGAGATCATCGAAGCGGGCCTGAAATGCGTCCAGGGCAAGCCGCTGGTCAATTCCATCTCGATGAAGGAGGGCGAGGAAGCCTTCCTGCATCATGCGAGACTCTGCCGCGCCTATGGGGCGGCCGTCGTCGTCATGGCCTTCGACGAGCAGGGGCAGGCGGATACGAAGGAGCGCAAGGTCGAGATCTGCACCCGCGCCTACAAGCTTTTGACCGAGCAGGCGGGCTTCCCACCGGAAGACATCATCTTCGATCCCAACATCTTCGCGGTCGCCACCGGCATCGAGGAGCACAACAATTACGGCGTCGATTTCATCGAAGCCACGCGCGAGATCATTGCAACGCTCCCCTCTGTCCATATCTCGGGCGGCGTGTCTAATCTCTCCTTCTCGTTTCGCGGCAATGAGCCGGTGCGCGAGGCGATGCACGCCGTTTTCCTCTATCACGCCATCCAGGCGGGCATGGATATGGGCATCGTCAATGCCGGCCAGCTTGCCGTCTATGAATCGATCGAGCCGGAACTGCGCGAGGCCTGCGAGGACGTGGTGCTCAACCGCCGCGAGGATTCGACCGAACGCTTGCTGGACCTCGCCGAACGCTTCAAGGGCGCGGCTGGCAAGGAAGCCAGGGAACGCGATCTGAAGTGGCGCGAATGGCCGGTCGAAAAGCGGTTGGAACATGCGCTGGTCAACGGCATCACCGAATATATCGAGGCAGACACTGAAGCAGCGCGGCTTCAAGCCAAGCGCCCACTGCATGTCATTGAGGGACCGCTGATGGCCGGCATGAATGTCGTCGGCGATCTCTTCGGCTCCGGCAAGATGTTCCTGCCGCAGGTGGTCAAATCCGCCCGCGTCATGAAGCAGGCCGTCGCTGTTCTCCTGCCCTATATGGAGGAGGAAAAGCGTCTCAACGGTGGCGGCAGCGAGCGCCAGAGCGCCGGCAAGGTGCTGATGGCGACCGTCAAGGGCGATGTGCATGATATCGGCAAGAACATCGTCGGCGTCGTGCTCGCCTGCAACAATTACGAGATTATCGACCTCGGCGTCATGGTGCCTGCGACGAAGATTCTTGAGACGGCGCGTAGCGAGAAGGTAGACATCATCGGCCTTTCCGGCCTCATCACGCCGTCACTCGACGAGATGGCGCATGTCGCCTCGGAGATGGAGCGCGAGGGCTTCGATATTCCGCTCCTGATCGGCGGCGCTACGACGAGCCGCGTGCACACGGCGGTCAAGATCCATCCGCGCTACACCAAGGGCCAGACGGTCTATGTCGTCGATGCCAGCCGTGCTGTCGGCGTCGTCTCCAGCCTGCTGTCGCCGGAGGCAAAACAGAATTATGTCGAGACCGTGCGCGGCGAATACGCCAAGGTGGCTGCAGCCCATGCCCGCAACGAGGCCGACAAGCAGCGCCTGCCGCTCGCCCGCGCCAGAGCCAATGCGCAAGTCATCGACTGGGCTGCCTATACGCCGCCAAGGCCTGCTTTCCTTGGAACCCGCACTTTCGAAAGCTGGGATCTGGAAGAGCTCTCCCGCTATATCGACTGGACGCCGTTCTTCCAGACCTGGGAGATGAAGGGACGCTTTCCGGCGATCCTGGAAGACGAAAGGCAGGGCGAGGCCGCCCGCCAGCTCTATGCCGATGCGCAGGCGATGCTGAGGAAGATCATCGACGAAAAGTGGTTCCAGCCAAGGGCTGTTATCGGCTTCTGGCCTGCCAATGCCGTTGGCGACGATATCCGCCTTTTCACCGACGAGAGCCGCAAACAGGAACTGGCCACCTTCTTCACCCTGCGCCAGCAGCTTTCCAAGCGCGATGGCCGGCCCAATGTCGCGCTATCGGATTTCATCGCGCCGCTCGACAAGGACAAGCCGGACTATGTCGGCGGCTTCGTCGTCACAGCGGGCATCGAGGAGGTGGCGATCGCCGAACGCTTCGAGCGCGCCAATGACGATTATTCCTCGATCCTCGTGAAAGCGCTTGCCGACCGTTTCGCCGAAGCCTTTGCCGAACTGATGCATGAGCGCGTGCGCAAGGAATTCTGGGGCTATGCTGCCGACGAAAAATTCGCGCCGGACGAACTCATCGGCGAATCCTATCGCGGCATCCGCCCCGCGCCGGGCTATCCCGCGCAGCCGGATCACACCGAAAAGACCACGCTTTTCCGGCTGCTCGATGCGGAGAATGCAACGGGTGTGACGCTGACCGAAAGCTATGCGATGTGGCCGGGCTCCTCCGTCTCCGGCCTCTACCTCGCGCATCCCGAAAGCTATTATTTCGGCGTCGCCAAGGTCGAGCGTGATCAGGTCGAGGACTATGCCGCCCGCAAGAACATGGCGGTGGCCGAGGTCGAGCGCTGGCTTGGTCCCATCCTTAATTATGTCCCTGGGGATGGAAAGGTAGCCGTGGAGGCCGCCGAGTGAGGCTCACAAATTCGAACGGCCGCATTACCAATATTTAATCCTGCCATTCATGTACCATTCACTCAGTCAGGACCAAGTTGGGGGCGTTAAACTCGTCCCCCAATAAAAGGAATCAAGATGAAAAGTCTTGTTATCGCCGTCACCGCTCTGTCCTTCCTCGCTCCCACCGCAGCCCTTGCGCAATACCAGCCGAAACACGGCTATGAGCATCGGGTCGAAAAGTCCTATGGCAAGCGTCATGACGACCGCCGGGATATGCGTCGTCAGAATGACCGTCGCGAACGTTGGTCGCGGGGCAGGGCCCTGCCACGCAGTTATCGCGGCCATGTCGTGCGCGACTATAGCCGCTATCAGCTGCGCAGGCCGGCGCGCGGACAACAGTGGGTTCGGGTAGACAATGACTATCTCCTGATAAGCATTGCCAGCGGCGTGATTGCGTCGATCGTGGCTGGGCGGTAATCGCTCTCAAGCCTCCCAAGGCATTAGACGCAAGAGACGAAGGCGGTCCTGAGGGCTGCCTTCGTTCGTTTTATTTTCCTGGCTTCACCTTGAACCGGACACGGCCCCGAAACGCAGGGCATGAGGGCAGCCCCCGCGTCAGGGCATGCCGATGGCGCGCTGCCGCGCGCCGAGGATGTGGCGTTCGAGCGCCGCTGCCGCTGCCGCTGGGTCGCGTTTTTCGATTTCGGCGATAATTCCCAGATGCTCATGCATTACCGGGACGACATGGCCGTCGATCCGTATCAGTTCCTGGCGGATGAGGCGGATCTTCAACGAGTTCACCCGATAGGTGCTGGTGACGATCTCGTTGCCGAGCGACTCGACCAATATGTCGTGGAAGCCCCAGTCAACGGCCTGCGCGTCATTGACGATTTGCGCCGTGGAACCCTCCGTTTCCACCCGACGCAGGATCGTCTCGTGGCTGGCCCTGATCGCGGCTATGGCCTCGTCTTTTGCCGTCATGGTGAAGTGCCGGATGGCTTCCTTCTCCAGGATCAGCCGGAACTGATAGGCATCGCGGACGAGGCTGTAGTCGATCGGCGCGATCTGCATGCCGCGCTGCGGAATGGTGGTGATCAACCCTTCCGCCTCGAGCCGCGGCACCAGCTCGCGGATCGCGCCAAGCGGCATCTGCGTTAGCGCGACGAGCTCGCGCTGGGAAATGAACTGGCCGGGCCGGATATCGCTCGCCAGCAGATGGCGCGTGAACGAACGGTATGCCTGATCGCGCTGTTTGGTGGACTCGCCGTCATTGTTGCGCATGCCAGTTCCCTGTTGGTTTCGATCAGGCCGCGTTTTGCGCCATGATGGCCTGAAAGCTGCTGATCAGCGTGTCGGCAGCGTCATTGGCATCGACCAGCGGCGCGCGTACGCTCGTCCATCCGGCATGGCCCGACATATGTGCCATCAGCACCTTGATGGCGGGAACCACGGGATAGCGCAAGACCAGTTCGACGAGCGCCCGGATGCGCGCGTCGTCCTGGCCGTCTATGGCGAGCCCGCGCATTTCTGCCGGGAAGAGATTGGCGATGCCCGAGATCGCACCCTGTCCGCCGCGTTGGACTGCGGCCGCGAGGTGGCGCTCGTCACCGACCAAAATTGCAATGTCGCTATGGGCCTCGAGCAGCCCCTCGGTATATTTCCAGTTGCCGCCGGAATCCTTGATGCCGGTGATCACGCCGCCGAATGCCGCACGCAGCCGCGTCAGCACGTCCTGCGAAACCGTCACCGACGTGACGGAAGGAATGTTGTAGAGAATGGCGTCGCGGACATCCGGGCCGATTCTTTCCAGAAGGCCGGCATACCAGCCGAACACGCCGTCGTCGCTGACGCCCTTGAAATAGAAGGGTGGGGGCAGGAGCAGCGCCTTGCAGCCAAAGTCGAGCGCCTCACGGCATTGCCGCGCCGCATCCTCAATCGAAGTCGCGGCGATGCAGGTGACGATCTGGCCGGGCTTGATGGCGGTGCGGCTGATATGGTCGAGCATCTGGCCGCGTTCATCCGCGCCGATCGACGCGCCTTCGCCGGTCGTGCCAAACACGGTAATGCTGTCGCAGCCGCCTTCGAGGCAGACAGCCGCGTGATCGCCGAGCCTGACCAGATCGATGCTGCCATCGCGGTTGAAGGGGGTCGCCAGTGCGACGGATAGGCCGAATCTCTCAAGTGTGGTCACGGTGCATTTCCTGTTGAATTGGAACTAACATGTTAGTGTGTGTTTTTTATGTTGCAAGAGGGCGAATGCCGTGTAACATAAATTATCATGTGGCCGTCATGTCGGGTGGGAGAGACCCCTTGCCGGTGGGAAAGTCCAGGGAGGAAACGATGAAGATAACCAGACGCATTGCAATGATCGCGGCCGCAGGCGCATTGATTTCAGGCGCCATGCCTGCTCTTGCCGCCGATGCGATCAAGCTGCGCATCTCCACGCCGGCCATTGAGTCCGACTGGCATGCCAAGATGCTGCCCGTGTTCAAGGATGAGCTGGAAAAGCTGGCCCCTGGCCAGTTCAACGTCGAAATCCATCTCAATGCGACGCTGTTCAAGCAGGGCACGGAGCCGGCCGCCATGCAGCGCGGCAATCTCGACATGGCAATGATTTCCGCGCAGGACATTGCCAAGCAGATCCCCGAATGGTCCGTCTTCACGGCTGGCTATCTGATCCGCGATCCCGAGCACCAGAAGAAGGTGTTCCGCGGCGATATCGGCAAGCAGTTCTACGGCATGGTCGAGGAACAGATGGGCCTCAAGATCCTCGATGTCGGCTATCTCGGCACGCGCCAGCTCAATCTGCGCGGCGACAAGAAGATCGAAACACCTGATGATCTGAGCGGCGTCAAGCTGCGTATGCCTGGCTCCGATGCCTGGCAGTTCCTCGGCTCCGCTCTGGGCGCGAGCCCAGTGTCGATCGCCTTCGGTGAAATATATACCGCGCTGCAGACCGGCGTGGCTGACGGCCAGGACAATCCCCTGCCGACCGACAAGGCCGCCAAATTCTACGAAGTGACCAAGCAGATCGTGCTGACCAATCATCTGGTCGACGCCATTTTCCTGTCGATCTCGTCAAAGACTTGGGACAAGCTCTCCGACGATCAGAAGGCTAAGGTCATGGAAGCGGCGCAGAAGGCCATCGCCTATAATGACGAGAACCGTATCAGGGACGAGGCGGAACTGGTCGAGTTCTTCAAGAGGCAGGGGCTCTCCGTCTATGAGCCGAACCGGGATGCCTTCCGCGAGCGGGTGCAGAAGGCTTACCAGACCTCGGATTTCGCCAAGAGCTGGCCCGAGGGCATCGTCGACAAGATCAACGCCGTCAAGTAAAGCGGAATAATGCTGTCCAGAGCGCGCAAGCTTGCCGAAATCGTGGCCGTGGCATTGCTCACGGCCATGTTCGCGGCTTTCCTTCTCCAGATATTCATGCGTTATGTCCTCAACCATCCGCTGGGATGGACATCCGAGGCATGTGTCATCCTCTATATCTGGACGGTCTTCTGGACCTCCGCCTTCCTTCTTGACGAAAGCGATCACGTCAGCTTCTCCATGCTGAGCGATGCGGTCAGCGCGCGGTCGCGCCGCGTGCTCACCATTATCGGCCATGTCATACTGGGGCTCGCTTTCGCCAGCGCGTTTCCTGCCATCGTCGACTATGTCAGCTTCATGAAGATCGATTCGACGCCGGTGACGCGCATCCGTTTCGATGTCGTCTATTCCATATTCCCGGTTTTCGTAGTGGCGGTTGTCATCCGTTCGGTGCTGGCGCTTTACCGCGCCTTCCGGGGGCGGGATGATATCCACCCGGCGCATACCCCGGAGGCTCTATGAGCACTGCCTTTCTCGTTGCGCTCGCGGGCTTCTTCATCCTGGCCGGCGCCAATGTCCCGATCGCCTTTGCCATGTTCGCCGCGGCGATCGCCTATCTCTTCGCCACCGGCCAGGATGTGGCGCTGGTGGCCGAGCAGAGCCTCAATGGCCTGTTCGATTCCTTCGTGCTCCTGTCCGTGCCGCTGTTCATCCTTGCCGCGAATTTCATGAACGCCGGCAGCATCAGCGACCGCCTGCTTGCCTTTTGCGTGGCGCTGGTCGGCCGCTTTCGCGGCGGTCTCGGCCAGGTCAATGTCGTCGCCAGCCTCATTTTCTCCGGCATGTCCGGCTCGGCAATAGCGGACGCCGCCGGTATCGGGCGGGTCATCATCGACATGATGCGCAAGAACGACCGCTATCCCGCTGGCTATGCGGCCGCTCTCACGGCCGCGTCCGCCGTCATTGGCCCCATCGTTCCACCATCGATCCCGATGGTCCTCTATGCCCTGATTTCCGGCACGTCCGTGGGCTATCTTTTCCTCGGCGGCATCATTCCCGGTCTTATCATCGCCATCTGCCTGATGATGCTCAACTGGTACATGGCGGTCAAGCGCGGCTTTCCCGCCGATGAGGTTGTTCCGCTGAGCGCTATGCCGAAAACCACCGCCCGAGCCTTCCCGGCCCTGTTGATGCCGGTGATCCTGCTGGCCGGCATATACGGCGGCGCCACGACGCCGACGGAAGCCGCGGCGATCGCGGCCGCCTATGCGCTCATCCTCGCGGCGATTTTCTATCGCTCCCTGAGCCTCCGCGAATTCTATCGCATGGTTCTCGATTCAGCGAAGTCCACCTCCGTCGTCGGGATGATCATCGCCTCGGCGCTGGTGCTGAACTACGTCGTAGCCAGCGAAAACATCCCGAGCCTCGTCGCCGAAAAATTGAGCGGCCTGGAGATGTCGCCGGTCCTGTTCCTGATCGGCGTCAACATCATCTTCCTGCTGCTCGGCTGCTTGTTCGATGCCGCGACGCTGCTGCTCGTCGTCGTGCCGCTATTCCTGCCGGCGGCGCGTGAACTGGGCATCGATCCCATTCATCTTGGCGTGGTTCTCGTCGTCAATATCATGATAGGGCTGGTGACCCCGCCTTATGGTGTGCTGCTCTTCGTCATCAACGCGGTGACAGGCATACCGCTCGGCGAGATCATCCGGGAGATATGGGCATTCCTGGTCGTTCTCTTAGCGGCCCTCCTCATCATGATCCTCTTCCCGGAAACCGTGCTCTTCCTGCCGCGCCTGTTGGGTTATCAATAACCGCCCGTCAGGAGGCGATCTCCTGGTCCAGGTGTCGCTCGATGCCTAGACGCTTGGCCAGCGACAGGGCATCGGCGGGCGCCCGTACCTTCGCGTCATTGTCGAAATAGACATAGACGTCGCGCCCTGTCCGGCGCGGCTTGGTCGGCTCCAGAACCCGTTCGGCATCCGCCGGTTCCCGGCCATGCGACCAGGCGCGCACGCGCTCGGCCCAGCGATCCAGCGATTTGTCGTCATACCCGCTCGTATAGAGCTCCTCGGAGCCGTGCAGGCGGCAATAGACGAAGTCCGAGGTGAGATCCATCAGCAGCGGCCAATCGACCGTATCCGCGCAGACGAGCGCCACGCGGTAGTGGCGCAGCAATGCGATGAAATCCGGCGAGCGAAAGCTGTCGTGGCGGATCTCCACGGCGTGACGAACCGGCCTTTTCCCATCGCTTTCCATAAAGGCGCGTCCCTCGAGCCGCGCATCGTGGCGCTGCGCCAGCGCTGCGGCCTGTTCGGTATCGTGCGGCAGCATGGCAAGAAAGGTTTCGAACAGATCCGGGTCGAATTTCATGCTCGGCGGAAACTGCCAGAGGATCGGGCCGAGCTTGGGTCCCAGCCGCAGCACGCCTGAAGCCATGAAATTGGCGAGCGGCGTTTCCACTTCGCGCAGCCGCCTGAGATGGGTGATGTAGCGCGAGCCCTTGATGGCGAAGACGAAATCATCAGGTGTCATATCGCTCCAGCGGGCAAAGCTCTCCGGCCGCTGCAGCCCATAGAACGTGCCGTTGACTTCGATCGACGGGAACTGCTCCGCGGCATAGGTAAGCTCCAGCCTTTGGGGTAGGCCCTCTGGGTAGAACACCCCGCGCCATCGTGCATAGGTCCACCCCGATATGCCAATGCGAACTGTTCCTGTTGCTGCCATTTGAATTCACCTGCTGCCGAATGGGCGGGAACGTCGGCAGCGCCATATCGTTCCCCCCGAAGGTCACCGTTCATCCCTGCTCGTCCAATCCCGTATCCGACGAAGAAGCGGTTTCTTCAAAATGCGACGCGCCTCCTCGCGCGTGAGTCCCACATCGTCAAGCCAATGCTCGTCATGTCTGGCGAGAATGTCTGCCAGCGCCCGACGCCTTTCCGCTTCCGCGCGGAGAAATGCCAAAAGCGTCTTCAGTCGCCCCAGCAGCGGAGGCTTGCAATGTTTGTTTCGTGTGTCCATGTCGCTCATCCGGCTCTCATTCGGCCATGATCGAGAAAATTTGACATCACACAAACGAATAGTGACAATGGCAGTCATCGGAATAACGAATGGCTGCCCATGTATGCTCCACTTGAAAGCGATCTTCTAAGGACATTCCTGATCGTTGCCGAAACCGGCAATTTCACCAGGGCTGCCGATGGTGTCGGGCGTACGCAGTCGGCGGTCAGCATGCAGATCAAGCGGCTCGAAGACAGCCTTGGCGAGGTGCTGTTCGAGCGCGGGCCGCGGGGTGTTTTCCTGACAAAGCGGGGCGAGCAGCTCGTTCCTTACGCGCAGCGCATCGTTGGGCTTCTGGAAGAGGCGGCGGCGGCAATGCGCGTCCGGCCACTCGACGGGCCCGTGCGTATTGGCATTCCCGAGGAATATAGCCAGACGGTGCTGCCGCGGGCGCTGGCCGCTTTCACTGAGCGCCACCCCGCAGTGGAGGTAACGGTCAAATGTGATTATTCGGTCCACCAGGCATCGGCGCTGGAGAATGACGAGTTGGACCTGGCCGTGGTGTTCGACTGGCACGAACGGGCCGCGGGCGAAATCCTTCTCATTGACCCGACGGTCTGGGTGACCTCCCCGGCCTATGCGCTGCATGAGCGCACGCCTTTGCCGATTGCCGTCTACGGAAACTCTGATTGGTGCAACGAATTCGCCATCCGCTCGCTTGAGCAGCATGGGCTTGCGTACCGCATCGCCTTCATCTGCGATACCAGCAGCGGCCTGAAGATCGCCGTCTCATCGGGCCTTGCCATCGCGCCGTTGTCGCGCAGCAACATCCCCGCGGATTGTCGGGAACTGACCGCGGCGGACGGTTTCCCGCCAGTCGATTCCTCCCGCGTGGTCCTGCGCCGCAACCCCTATCATTCGAGCCCGGCGGCCGAGGGAATGGCCGAGATGATACGCGAAGCCTTCCGGCCAATGTCGCTGTTTTCCGCTAATAGCCAAGCATAGAGCGCAGGTAATTCCTACAAGTTCAAAGGGAAAATGGCGGAGGGAGCGGTGCATCTTGCGGGGCAGCCATTCGCCGCTCCTGCGCGGTACTGATCAGATCGACCAACGCGGATCGGCGTCGGCCCCTCATTGAACGATGCTCAATTCTTTGGCCCGTTCGTTGCAATCTCGATCAATCCCGGTTCTATGCCGAGACCGGTGCGGTCCGCCACTTCGCGCAAGGCGAAGGATGAATTGATCTTCGTTACGTGCGGCATGGCGGAGAGCCAGAATTTATGGATGCGCTCGTAGTCCTCAAGATCCTTGGCCGCAATGCGCAAAAGGTAATCATATTCGCCCGACATGAGATAACAGACCAGGACATTGGGGCAGCGCCGCACCGCTGTCTCAAATTCGCGCAGCTGCTTGTCCGCCTGGCCGGAGAGCGAGACATTGACGATGACCGTCACCGGATGGCCGAGCATCTTGTTTGACAATCGCGCATGATAGCCGCGAATGACGCCGGATTTCTCCAGCATGTCGAGCCGGCGCGAACAGGCGGATTGCGAGAGGCCGACCTTCTCCGCCAGGGTCGCGTTGGACATGCGACCGTCCTTCTGCAGATTGTCCAGAATGGCGAGATCAATCCTATCCAGCGACATTATTGAAAACTTTCGTCGAAATTTGGTTCCTTTGCGCAAGAATATTCGGAAACCCCTCCCTGGTCGAGGGGAATTGGCAAGGACATGCGAATTCATCTGTGGTGTTATATCGCCTCAACCGCTTAACCAGGTGAGGAGGAGGCATTATGCGCGTCGGCTGCCCCAAAGAAATCAAAAACCATGAATATCGCGTCGGTCTCACTCCGGGGGCCGTACGCGAATATGTCGCCCATGGCCACGAGGTCATTATCCAGTCAGGAGCTGGAACGGGAATTGGCGCCGACGATGGAGCCTATCAGGCCGCAGGCGCGCGGGTGGTCAAGACCGCCGAGGAAGTTTTTCAGCAGTCCGACATGATCGTGAAGGTCAAGGAGCCGCAGCCGTCGGAATGGGCGCAGCTGCGCGAGGGACAGCTTCTCTATACCTATCTGCATCTTGCCCCCGACCCTGAACAGACCAAGGGGCTGCTCGCATCGGGCGTCACGGCTATAGCCTACGAAACCGTGACCGACGATCGTGGCGGCCTGCCGCTGCTGGCGCCCATGTCCGAAGTTGCAGGACGCCTCGCAATCCAGGCTGGAGCAACCGCATTGCAGAAAGCCAATGGCGGTCGTGGCCTGCTGCTCGGCGGTGTGCCGGGTGTTCTCCCGGGCAAGGTTACCATTATCGGGGGCGGTGTTGTCGGCATCAATTCCGCCATGATGGCGGTCGGCCTCGGCGCGGACGTGGTCATTATCGACCGTTCGATACCGCGGCTGCGCCAACTCGACGAGCTTTTCCGTGGGCGCATCCATACCCGTTTTTCGACCATCGAAGCCTTGGAGGAAGAGGTCTTTTCGGCTGATGTCGTCGTCGGTGCGGTGCTGATCCCCGGTGCCGCGGCGCCGAAGCTTGTTACGCGCGAAATGCTTTCGGGCATGAAGAAGGGCGCCGTCGTCGTCGACGTGGCGATCGACCAGGGCGGGTGCTTCGAAACATCCCATCCCACGACCCATTCCGAGCCGACCTATGAGATCGATGGCATCATCCACTACTGCGTCGCGAATATGCCGGGGGCGGTGCCGGTAACCTCGGCCCATGCCCTCAACAACGCTACCCTGCATTATGGGCTGCAGCTTGCGGATCGCGGCGTCAAGGCGCTGATCGACAACCCGCATCTGCGCAACGGCCTCAACGTGCACAAGGGGCGCATCACCAATCGCCCGGTGGCGGAAGCACTGGGCCTCGACATGGTGGAAGCCAAGACAATACTCGCGGCCTGACCGGTTCCCCACTCCTTCCAGCCCTTCGGCGGTCAAATCGCTAAACCGCCGAAGGGCTGCGCAGAATTACGAGCTTCTGTTTTAAAGTTGCCGGCTGTTGCCTTGTTGTGGTTCAGATGATCCTCACCACTTGATTCTGAAGCCGACATTACCGGAGAGGGCATGGCTGTCTGCGAAATTGTTGAGGGATGTTTTTGCCAGGGTCTGTCCGTAGATGGAGAATTTGTCGTTGTTCCAGTTGTAGCTTCCACCGAAGCCGATGCCGCCCCACAGGGGTTCGTTTTTGGTGACGAAGGGGGTTGAGGCGACGTCGATGGTGGTTCCGTTGTCGAGGTCGTAATAGAGGTTGGCAAGACCGTATGCATGGAGGCGTCGGGTCTGGCCGGTGCTGTCCTGCCATTCGTTCTCGTAGTCGACGGCCAGGCCCATGCGGGCGAGGACGCTGTCGCCGTCCTTGAGGGTGACATCGGCGTCGAAGCCGTCGGAGAAGCCGTCGAACTCGACCCTCGACCAGGCGAGCTGGGCCTGCGGGGTGATAAACCAGTCCGGCTTGATGGGAATGCGCTTGCCGGCCTCGATGGAAAGGCCGTAGCCGAGGCCGTCATTGCCGGAGACGAGGCTCTGGTTGGCGGTGTCGGAATAAAGGTCGCTGTCATACCAGGTGAGTTTTGCCTGGCCGTCGATATAGAGCCCGTCATTGCCGTACCAGGTGAGGGTGCCGGCGATGCCATAGCCGGTACTGTCGATCTTGCCGTGGCCATGGGGCGAGGCGATGTCGGCGGCGATCGTGCCGTAATGGAGGCTGGCGCCGCCGATCAGCCTGCCGGTCTCGGTCTCGTAGAGCTGGCCGTCGACACCGGCCTCGATCTTCCAGACAGAGGCGTCGTAATCAGTGTCGCTTGTCGAGCGCTCAGGGCGGTAGCGGTGGTCGGAGGCTTCGATATTGCCCCAGACGCCGAGGCTCTGGCCGTTGGGGCTCTGCTCGGGAGCAACTTCTTCGGAGAGCCCGTCGGCGCCCTGCGCCTCGATCGTCCAGGCGCGGTTGCCGAGGCGGCTTTGCAGCGTGTCGAACTGGTTGAAGCTCTGCAGGATGCCGGCGTAGGCCTCGTAGACGGGGACACCGGCCTGGAACTGCGGATTATCTCCTTCGAGAAGGCTGGACCGCAGGTACCAGTCGCCGTCATCGGGACTGGCTATGCCGTTCTTGAAGAGCCGGTAGGCATAGGCACCGGCGACGAGCGCCTGGTCGCCCTGGAAGACATAGTCGCCGGAAAGGGTAAAGGTGCCGCTTGAGGCGCCGTCGACCTCGACGAGGCGGATGCCGTTGTTAGTCTGGGCGCCGCCGCCGCCGACATTCTCGACGGCGAGCGTGGTGGTGCCGGAGGTGGTGCCCTTGACATGCAGGCGGTCGGTTTTGGCGTCGTCGCCTTCGAGCACTGTGCCAAGCTCGATCGTACCGTTATCGCCGGCATAATTGCCATTGACGGTCAGCGTCGTGCCGGGGGTGCCGTCGCCAAGCTTCACCGTACCGGCATTGGCAAGCGCGCCGACGCTCTGGTCATGGCCGCGCAAGTCGAGCGCGGCGCCGGTATCGACGGTGAAGGCCGAGGCAGCGCTGAAGGCATTTGCAGCGCCCGCCGCAAGCGTGCCGGCCTTGACGAAGGTGGCGCCGCTATAGGTGGTGGCGGCGGAGAGGATCAGGCTGGCGGCGCCCGTCTTGGTGAGCGAGCCTGCGCCGGACACGCGGCCGGCGATCGTCAGATCGGCATCGGTGTCGAAGGTGCCGCCATTGGCGTGGAGCGCCACGTTGCGGGCAAGGCTCATCGCGGCAGTGTTCTCGAGCGTGCCGCCGTCGAGTTCCAGGAGGGTTCCTGCCGCGCCGAGGTTCTCGTCGTTTGCGACCTGCAGCGTGCCGGCATCGATCAGGGTGCCGCCGGTGTAGGTATTGGCGCCGGTGAGGATGAGCGTGCCGAGACCGGTCTTGGCCAGTTGCCCGGCGCCGGTGAGTTCGGAAGCGATGGTGGTGCTCATGCCGGCGCTGTCGGAGGTGTTGTCGCCGACATTGATGGGGGTGCGCCCGGTGGTGAGCGTGATGGCGTCGCCTTCGACATGATAGCCGGAGACGAAGAACTGCATGCCGGCGACGCTGATGGCGCCGAGGCTGTCGTCGACGGTGACGGTGCCGGGCGTTCCCATGAAGACGGGCACGCTGTCGTCGGTATAGCCGGAGTTGATCGTGCCGTGGATGGTCGTCCAGTTATTGCCGCCCGACGCCTGCCAGACCCCCGATCCGCCGGAGACGGTGCCGTCATCGGGCGTCCCGCCGCCGTCCCAGAAATTGAGGGTCTCGCCGGCGGTATAGGCGAGATTGACCTGGCCGTTGACCGAGGTCTGCACGAAGAAATCGCTGGAGGGCATCGTGCCGAGCGTCAGGCCGCTGCCGGTCAGCGCGCCCTTGTAGCGGATGAGGCCGTAGACGCCGGGGTCGAAGGCCTGGCCGGAGGTGTTGGCGACGTTGAGGGTGCCGTTGAGGTCGAGCGCGCCGTCGACCTTGATCGCCAGGGCGTCATGGTTGCCGGTGGCAGGGGAGAGGCCGTAATCGTAGTTGAGGCTGGCGCCGGGATCGAGGCCGAGATCGCCCTTGATGTGGAGCGTGTTGATGCCGTTCATATCGTCGAAGGCATAAAGCGTGCCGCCGCTTGCGACCATGACCTTGCCGCCGATGATGCCGCTGCCGCCGAGCGTGCCGCCGTTCGCTACCGTGGTCTGGCCTGTTGCCGCGCTCTGGTCGCCATCGATGAGCAGCATGCCGGCGGTGACCGTGGTCGCGCCTTTGTAGCTGTTGGCGGCGGACAGCGTAGTGGTACCCGGGCCCTTCTGCGTCACCGTGCCGGAGCCGGAGATCAGCCCTGCATAGGTGAAATCGTTGGAGCGGTCGAAGGTGAGCGCGGCATTGTTGACGATCGGGCCGGCGATCGAGCCGGCGGTGCCCGCCCCGCCGCTGCCGGCATTGCCGAAGGACAGTTCGCCCTGGGCGACTGTCATGGTGCCGGAGTAGTTGCCGTCGGCGGTGAGGATCAGCTTGCCCGCGCCTGTTTTGGTGAGGTCGCCTGTTGCCCCGGCGGGACCGGAAATCGCGCCGGCGAGCGTCAGGTTGGCATCGGTCTTGAAGGTGCCGCCGGAGGCATTGACGATGACCGGCCGGGCGCTCGTGGTGAAGGCCGCAGTGTTCTCGAGCGTGCCGCCATTGAAGGTGATGCCGCCGGCATCGGCACCGAGGTTCCCGTTGGAGGAGACCGAGAGCGTGCCGGCATTGATGAAGGTGCCGCCGGCATAGTGGTTGGCGCCGGTGAGCGTCAGCGTCGCCGCGCCCGTCTTGGTGAGCGCGCCGGGGCCGCCGACGATGCCGTTGAGTGTAAGGTTGGCGACCGTCTCGAAGGTGCCGCCGGTGCCATTGAGCGTCACCGGGCGGGAGGTGACGATGGCGGCGGTGTTGCGCAGTGTGGCGGGCACTACGGAGGTGCCGGCGAAGGTAAGGTCGGTGCCTGCGGCGCCGAGATTGCGGTCGTCGGAGATCTGCAGCGTGCCATCGTCGATGGTGGTGCCGCCGGAATAGGTGTTGATGCCGGAGAGCTTCAGCGTGCCGACATCTTCCTTGACGAGCCTGTCGGTGCCCTGCAGCACGGAAGCGATGGTGACGACATGCCCCTGCGAGGTGCCGGAGCGGTCGCCGACGATGATGGAGGTTTCGCCCGCCGTCGTGCCGTTGTAGCCTGTCGCATTGTCGAGCGTGATGGCCTGACCCTGGATGGTGTAGCCATCGACGGTGAACTGCATGCCGGCGACGGCGATCTGGCCGCTGCTGTTGTCGACCGTCACCGTGCCGGGATTGGCGGTGAAGATGGCGAAGGTGGGGTCGTAATGCCCCTTGAGCATGCCGTCGCTCGTGCTCCAGCTGGCCGCGCCAGGGCCGGTTTGGGCCCTTGTCCAGGTGCCGTTACCGCCCTTGATGGTGCCGTCGTTGTTCGCGCCGGTCGGGTCCCACCAGTTCCGCTCGCCGGTGCCGAGATTGATGAGATTGATGTGGTTTGCGACCACGCCCTGCTGCAGGGTGAGGTTGTAGGTGGCCAGGCTGCCGTCCGCCGTGAGCGTGCCCGTCCTGGTGCCGGTATAATGGACGATGCCGTAGACGCCGGGGCCGAAACCGGCGCCGGAGCTGTCGCTCACCTTGACTGTGCCGTTGAGATCGACGTCGCCGTTGACGTCGACCATCAGCACGTCTGGATCGAGGTCGGGGGCGTGGCCGTAATCATATTGCAGGAAGCTGCCGGCATCGACGGTGAGCTTGCCGTTGATGGTCAGCTTGTTCTGACCGTCGGCATCGTCGTCATAGGAGCGCAGCGTGCCGGCGCTCTGCACCGTCACGTTGCCGGTGATGGAGCCGCTGCCGGAAAGGATGCTGGTGGCGCCATCGACGGTTGTCTGCGAGGTGATGGAGCCGTTGACCTGCAGCGTGCCGGCATCGACACTGGTCGTGCCATAGGTGCTCGTCCCCGACAGCGTCAGCTTGCCGGTGCCCTGCTTGACGAGGCTGCCGGCGCCGGTGATGCTGCCGGCATAGATCGTGTCGGTGTTCTGGTCGAGGGTCAGCGTGGCGGCGCCGAGCGTGACCTGGCCGCCGGCGCCCTGGAGACCGGCGAGCGTCATGGAATTGCCGTCGAGATCGGCGACGCCGCCATTGACGGTGAGCATGTTCGTTGCCGCGCCGAAAGCGGTGGCGGAGCCGGCCTTGAGCGTGCCGTCCGTGACCGTCACCCCGCCCGTGAAATCGTTGTTGCCCGAAAGGGTCTGGGTGCCGGTACCGTCCATGACGAGGCCGCCCGAACCGGTGACCTGGCCGGCATAGCTGGAGGTGCCGTTTTGGGCGAGCGTCAGCGTGGCGGCATTGAGCATGACCGTGCCGCCGGTGCCGGAAAGCCCGGCGAGCGTGGTGTCGAACCCGTTGAGATCGGCGGTGCCGGCATTGACGGTGAGCACGCCCGATGCCGCGCCGAAGGCCGAGGCGGAGCCGGCCTTGACGGTGCCGGCGGCGACTGTCACCCCGCCGGAGAAGGTGTTGGCGCCGGCAAGCGTCAGCTCGCCGCTGCCGTTCATGACGATGCCGCCGGTGCCGGAGATGATCGAGTGCGAGGTGGTGGTGGTCGTCTGGTCGAGGGTAAGGATGGCCGAGCCGAGCGTGACATTGCCGCCATTACCGGTAAGGCCGGCGAGCGTCATGGAATTGTTGTTGAGATCGGCGGTGCCGGCGTTAACGGTCAGCACGCCCGAGCCGAAGGCTGTGGTGGAGCCGGCGATCACGTCGCCATTGTTGACCCGCAGGCCGCCGGAGAAGGTGTTGGCGCCGGCAAGCGTCAACGTGCCCGCACCTGACATGACCAGGCTGCCGGTGCCCGTGATCGTGCCCGAATAGCTGCTGGTGCCCGCCTGGTTGACCGTCAGCGTCGAGCCAGAGAGGGTGGTACCCAGCTTGACTTCGCCGCCGGTTCCGGCAAGGCCGGCGACCGTCATGCTGTAATTGTTGAGATCGGCGATGCCGCCATTGACGGTCAACACGCCCGATGCCGCGCCGAAGGCGCTGACGGAGCCGGCCTTCACCGTGCCGTCGTTCACCGTCAGACCGCCGGCAAAGGTGTTGGCGCCCGACAGCGTCAACTCCCCGGCGCTATTCTTCACCAGCGCGCCGGCGCCGGTCACATTGCCGGCATAGCTGCTGTTGGTCCCCTGGTTGAGCGTCAGCGTTGCCGAGCCAAGCGATACGGTGCCGCCGGTTCCGGCAAGTCCAGCCAGTGTCATTGAGTTGTTATTGAGATCGGCGGTGCCGCCATTGACGGTGAGCACGCCCGAGCCGAAGGCGGAGGTCGAGCCTGCTGTCAGCGCGCCGGCCGTCACCGTCGTCCCGCCGCTATAGCTATTGGCGCCCGACAGCGTCAGGTTGCCCGCGCCGCTCTTGGTCAGGCTGCCACCGGCGCCTGAGATGACGCCGGAATAGCTGCTGGTGCCCGCCTGGTTGAGCGTCAGCGCCGCCGAACCAAGCGCGACCGTGCCGCCGGTTCCGGCAAGGCCGGCCAGTGTCATGGAATGGCTGTTGAGATCGGCGGTGCCGCCATTGACGGTGAGCACGCCCGATGCCGCGCCGAAGGCTGTGGCGGAGCCGGCAGTCAGCGTGCCGGCATCGACCGTCGTCCCGCCGCCATAGGTGTTGGCGCCGTTCAGGGTCAGATTGCCGGCGCCTGTCTTCGTCAGCGCGCCTGCGCCGTCGACGATGCCCGACAGCGTCAGGTCGACATCGGTCTCAAACGTGCCGCCGCCCGCCTCGAGCGTCACCGGACGCGTCGTGGAAAACGCCGTTGTCGTGTTCTGCAGCGTGCCGCCGTCGAAGGTGATGCGCGTTCCCGCCTGGCCGAGATTGCCGTCGGCCGAGATCGAAAGCGTACCGTCCTCGATGCGTGTGCCGCCGGTGTAATTGTTGCCCGCATTGGTCAGCACCAGCGTGCCGGCATCCGTCTTCACAAGCTCGGCCGTGCCCGTGAGCCCGGCATTGATGGTTGTCGTATAGGGGACGCTGTTCTTGTCGCCGACCGCGATCTCGACCTGGCCGCCGGTCGCGGGGGTGAGCGTGATCATGTCGCCCGGCGTCAGACCGTCGAGAATGTAGCCGTCGGCCATGAACTGCATGCCGGAGACGACGATCGCACCCTGGCTGTTGTCCACCTGCACCGTGCCGGCTGTGCCCCCGAAGATGGCGGGGCCGCCCTTGAAGGGGCCGTTGGTCACGCCGGTGGCCTCCAGCCAGTTCTGGTTCGCGCCGAACGCATCGCCCTGCCACACGCCGTCGCCGCCGTCGATCAGGCCGTTACCGGCATTTCCGGCACCGTCCCAGAAGCTGAAGGCGCCAAGCCCGTTGGTGTTGACAAGGTTGACGCGGTTTGCCATCGCCGTCTGCACATAGAGGCCGGCGGGGATCGTGCCCGCAACCAGATTGCCGCTCTTCGTGCCGGTATATTCGATCAGGCCATAGACGCCGCCGGGATCGAAGCCGCTGCCCGAGACATTGAGCGTAGCGCCGCCGAGATCGACATTGCCGACGACATCGACCAGCAGGCCGTCGGGATCCGCATTGGGCGTGGTGCCGAAGGCGTAATCAAGGTTGGCTCCCGATGCCAGTGTCAGGTTGCCGTTGATGTTGAGCGCGATGCCCCCCGTGGCGTCGTTGCGCGACAAAAGCGTGCCGCCGGAGGCCACGGACACCGACCCGCCGAGCGTGCCCGCGCCCGAAAGCGTCGCGCCGCTCGCAACCGTCGCCGCCCCCGTCGCCGCCGACTGGTTGCCATTGACCACAAGCGTGCCGCCCGAAACCGTCGTCGTCCCCGTATAGCTGTTGTTGCCCGAAAGCGTCAGCGTGCCGGCATTCGCCTTGGTAAGGCCGCCGGTGCCCGAGATCACGCCGCCAAAGCTCGAGCTCGTCCCTGTCGCCTGGTCGACCGTCAGCCTCCCCGCGCCGAGCCTGATGCTGGCCGTGCCCGCCGTGCCCGGGCTGGCAAGCCCCGAAACCGTCTGGTCGAAACCGGCCAGATCCGCCGTCGCACCGTCGGCGACCGTCAAAAGCCCCGAGCTGAACGCACCGGCAGCCCCCGCCGCAGCCGTCCCGCCATTGACCGTCAGCCCGCCCGAAAACGTGTTCGCACCGGAAAGCGTCAGCGTCCCCGCGCCCACCTTCGTCAGCGTCCCCGCGCCGGAAACCACGTTCCCCGCCGCCGTCGCCACATCAAACCCGGCCGTGTCAACAACCATCCCACCAGACGCTATCTCAAATTGCGAACCAGTGAACCCGGAAATGAAATTGGTATTGCTGGCGAGTGCACGCAATACACCACCGTCGAACTTCACTTGCGCTGTCGTGCCTGCCCCGCGCAACAATACGGTTGTCTCGAGCACACCAGCGCCATTGGCGCCGCCGTTGACATTGAGCGTGCCGCTGGAACCAGCTTCGGTCGCAACACTCGTGCCACTGGTCGCCGTAACCGTACCGGCGTTCTCGATATTGAGCGTACCGGTGCCGAGACGGCCGACATAAAGCCGTTCATTGTTGGTGAGTTGCGAGCCGGTTCCCGTGACGGTCGCGGTGCCGACGGACCCCGTTACGTTGCCGATGATCGCGCCATACGCAGCGCTGTTAACGGTGAGCGTACCACCGCTTTCTATACGGAGAACGCCTTGCGTATTGGCCACCTCGCCGACGGTGAAATAATCGCCTGTTGTAACAGCGCCATTGTTGGAAATTGTCAACGTGCCATTGCCAGGATTGGTCGCGCTGCCCGAAGCGCCGACCCATAGAGTTCCGGCAACATTCCATTGCGAGCCGGGACCATCGATGGTTACGCTGCCCGTGCCCCCCTTTCCGGTGGATCCAGGGCCGCCGATCCTCCCAACGCCCGCCGTCAGGGTGCCACCACTCTGGACGGTTACAGAATTCGTCGAGGTGCCATTGGCGATGTTGCCCACCACGAGAGCGCCGCCTACCGTCACCTCGCCCTGGTTATCGATCGTTAGATCACCCTTGGCCGCGGCTCCATTGTAGCCGGCATAGAGCGCGCCCGTTATGCCCCACAGCGAGCCTGCCCCTGAGACGAGGACGGTTCCGGATCCCCCGCCGCCAAAAGCCGTATTCGCCTGATTGCCGCCGAGAAAGGCGTCTCCGGTCGATGTCACCATGCCGCCGCTCAATATATTCAGCGTCCCGGCCGCGCGATCGCCAACGGAGGTATAACCGCTGGTCACGACCATCTCGCCATTGTTCTGAACGGTCAGAGTGCCCTTGCCGGCGTTGCCGATGCCGACATTGGACGCGCTGGTCCATTTCGAGCCGGTGCCGTCGATCGTCACGGTTCCCTCGCCCGAGGGGAAGTTGCCGATCGTTGTGACGCCCGCCGTATTGAGCTTGCCAGCGGTTTTGATATCGACAGAGCCGATACCATAATTGCCGACGACGGCGCCTGAGGTCTTCGTCGTGACGGTGGCGTTATTGGAAATCGTCAGCGATCCGTTCGATTTCGGGGTCGTCGCCCCGGAACTGTTCACGCTGATGTTGAGGCCCGCCATTTCCCATGACGAGCCGTTGCCGTCAACCTTCACCGTTCCGGTAGAGCCTGCGCTCGCGGCGATCGTTGCATCTCCGGCCGTCGTCAGCTTGCCGCCACCGGTGATGTTGAGCGTGCCCTTGCCGGAGGCAGAAGAACCCACCATGGTGTATCCGCCGTTGGTGGTGGTGACGGAGGTGCCGGCGCCATCGATATTCAGCGTGCCGTCGCCGGAATTGCCGACGATGAGCGCGATGTTGTTGTTGATCGTCCAGGTCGAGCCGCCCCTTATCGTGGCGACGCCCGTCGACCCCGCAACTTCCGCGATGCGCACATAGCTGCTGTTGGTTATCGTGCTGCCGTTCTCGACCACCAGATTGCCCGAGGCACCGGCAGCGTTTCCGACGAAAACTTTGCCGGGCGTGATAGAGGCGGCATTGAGGGTGAGGGTGCCGCCATTGACGGTCGTGTCGCCTGTAAAGGTGCTGGCACCGGTCAGCGTCAGCGTGCCTGCGCCGGTCTTCGTCAGCCCGCCAGTACCGCTGAAAGGGGAGGCGGTAGAGACATTAAAGCCGTTGCTGTCGATGGTCAGCCCGCCTGACTGAAGATTGAGCTCACCGCTTCTGAAGCCGCTGATGAAGTTCGTGTTGTTGGCATGCGCCTTCAGAATGCCGCCATTGAAATTGGCCTGAACGCCGTTGGCAACCGTGGACCCACCGCGCTTGAGCGCTGTGGTTTCCAGCGTTCCACCACCCGATATATTCAGCGTACCTTTGCCGGCTGTCGCCCGGCCAAGCATCGTGTCCTGTATGACGACGACAGAACCGCCGCTGGTGATGTCCAGTGTGCCTGTTCCAACGGCGCCTATCACGAAAGACTCGTCCGAGCCTGTAAAATTGACGGTCCATGTGGAACCTGTCCCCGTCACCGTCGCAGCACCGGCGGAGCCGGCAAGATCGCCGATGCGGGCAATGCTGCTCGACGTCAACGTGCCGCCGCCCTCAATCCTCAGGCTGACGCCGGTACCGGTGCGCGGGACCATCGTAGCGCCCGCTAAGGCACCGGGGGTGGCAATAATGACCGGATTTCTGGTGCTGTTATCGATATAGGCTGCCATAGAGCTGTTTGGCGCGCCATTGCTCCAATTATTTGGGTTGAACCAGTTACTGTCCTGACTGCCATTCCAGTTCGTTGTCTGCGCTGCAGCCGGTTTCGACGCCACGAACATCAGCGCCTGGACAAGCGCGATCGCTGATGTCGTTGCCAGTGCCGCACGGAAAAAGCGCGAGAGCGTGTTCCGCCTCAGGCCATAAATCTGGTCTTGCTTATTCGGCTGCCGTGAGCCGGCCTTGAAAGAAAGCAAATCGACATCAGCCACATTGCTGATCGGAGCTCTAAGGATTTGCCGCATCATTCCCTCTTCAGTGCTTCTTCGCAACTCAACGACACTTTATTTGCTTCCACCAAATTATTGGTCGAATCATAAAGAGAACATTTATCTCGAAATGGCTATAATTTAATTCAATCTTATACAATATTATCTCTATAAAAATTTATTGTTAACTTGAATTTTTTTGGCAATATACTGAATATATGCGTAATTTCCGATTGCAGTGCTTACTTGAAAGAACGGAAAGTAGATGCAGTCTTCTGTCTGAAGACAATGATGTCGCTTGGCATATATGGTAGGAATGCGGTGGTTTCGGTTGCTTTAAGAGCTGGTTTGCCCCGATGTTCTTTGCCTCCAGAAAGTCGATAAGAATTAGTGACCTATCGAGACGACTAGGTGCTTCTGTGAGCTCTCCCGGAGCAAGTTGCGGTTCTCTGCCCGCCGCTCAGGGCGTTCTCCGGGATGACAATCGGCCGATCTTATCGTATCGGCCTCCCGAACCTGTGGAGGGACCGTTATAGGTGCAAGCGTCGGGCGGCTCTCGAGCAGTTCTGGGTGTGTCAGGTTCGCTACAGAGGCGTCTTGGTCGTGACTCGTGGTGCTGGCTCATCCGCACCACCAAAGGCGCGGATGATGTTACCTATAAGCGGGCATCTGCAGCCCGTCAGTTGATTCCGTCAGTCGAGAACGACTACGGCCTCGACCTCGAAGAGCATCGGGTCAATGGCAAGCTTGGGAACCGGAACCAGGGTTTGCGCTGGCAGGGTCTCGCCGAACACTTTGACCACGTTCCTGGTCAGGACTTCCAGCTTGGACATGTCGTGATCGACAACGAAGACCGTCAGCTTGGCCACCTGATCGGGTCTCGCGCCGATCCCCGTGAGCGCGGTGGTCAAGTTGGCGTAGGCTTGCTTGACCTGTGCCGCAAAATCTGGCGACAGGCTTCCCGTGGCGTCCTGGCCACCCTGTCCGGAGATGTAGGCTATCCGGGCATTGGGTGGCGTAATCACCGCCGTGCTGTAACCGTTCGGCGTCGGATCGTAGAGGTTCTGCGGATTGACGATGGTCAGCTTGCGATCGCTCTCGCTGGCCGTAGCCGGTGTAAGTCCCGTGGTCATGATGAATAGTACTCCAATAAGTAGATGTTTGATGGCGCGTGACATGGTTTCTCGAGCTCGCAGGTTATGTCTCGGTTCAAGTACCCGGCCTTGAAGTCAGGTCGGCGTGTTGCCTGTCCTGGCTAACGCCGGGACATTAGGCGACCATACCTGTCAATTCGTGTCAGGTTGGATTATATATCTTCAGATGCGTGCAAGCCGCCTGCTGTCCATTCTGACGACCCTGCAAGCGAAGGGACACGTCACCGCCCAGGCACTCGCCGACGAGTGCGAGGTTTCGCTGCGTACAATCTACCGAGATGTAGATGCGCTCAGCGCTGCCGGCATTCCGATCTACAGCGAGCGGGGCAGTAGCGGCGGCTACCGGCTGCTCGACGGCTACCGGGTCCGCCTGAATGGCTTGTCCTCGACGGAGGCCGAGGCGCTGTTCCTGGCTGGGCTCACACGCCAGGCGGCCGAGCTGGGACTGGGCCCTGTTGCGGCCAGCGCACGAAAGAAGCTCCTGGCTGCATTGCCGGAGAATATGCGGTCAGGCGCGATGAGGGCGCGCTTCCACCTTGATGCGCCGGCGTGGTTCGCCGAGGGAGAAACCCTGGCTCACCTGCCGCTTATTGCCGATGCGGTGTGGAACGAGCGCCCGATACGCATGCTCTATCAGAGCCGGGAAGCAGAGAAGCAACGCAGGGTCGAGCCGCTTGGAATCGTCCTGAAAGGGGGAGCCTGGTATCTGGTTGCTCAAGCCGATGGCAGCACGCGCACCTACCGTATTTCTCGGATTCGGGAGATCGATGTACTCGATGAACGCTTTGACTATCCAAAAGCATTCGACCTCGAAGCATACTGGACCGAGAGCACCCGACGCTATGAGGCGGGGCTTCATCCAAACCAGGCCGAAATTCGCCTCTCGCCTTGGGCTATCGAAGTGATGGACGAATTTCTGCCCCCTTACGTCCGCACGGGAGCTGTGATTTCCAAGGAGGCTGACGAGCAGGGCTGGCGGCGGGTCACCCTGTCGGTCGGTTCTGTCGCGCATGCAGCAATGGAGATCCTGCGCTTTGGTGGCCACGCCGAAGTCGTCGGACCGCCGGAGCTTCGCGCCAAAATGGCGGAAATCATTGGCTCTTTGGCAAAAGTCTACGCTGGTGATCGGGAGTAGGAGCAAACTAGGCGAAAGTCTGTTTACGGGACCGCGATCCAGAGATCGCTGACGGCCGAAACTGAGGTCGGTTGCCGTCGCCCGAGGATGTGCACACAATGTCCCGCGTGATAAATGCCGCAACGGGTGGACGGGCAACGGTTCGGGTTCGGATTGCTCGGGACTGGAACCTGTGACGTTTGAAGTCCTAGGATTTGAGCGATAGCAGGGCCAAAAGCTCGGTTAGTTGATCGGCCTTGGCATCGTCCAGCTTGTCGCCTAGATGACGTTGCAGCGCCGCCGCATAAATGTTCCACATGCGCGTCTGCATGGCCCGACCGGTGTGCGTGATGATGACCCAACGGCCCCGGCCATCCTCCGCGAACACCTCGCGTTTGACCAGGCCGGCCTTGTCCATCCGGTCGAGAAGACGAGACAAATTGTGCTGCGCCAGGAGTATGCGCTGCTCTATCTCGTAGGGCCGTAATCTGCTGTCTCCGGCACGCGACAACTCCAGCAGCACGTCATACCAGCCAAGTGGCGGAAGACCGGACGCCTTCAAATCCTGCTCGATCGCGCCAAGCAAAAGCCGCTGGGTTCGCATGAGGCGCACCCAGGCCCGCGTTATGGCGGGGGAGGGCTGCGACGTTCGGGTTTCTGAACAATCGGACATAGATGCAGTTACATCTAGATTGACCTGCAAGGCAAGTCTCCATATAGATGCAGGTGCATCTATATCAAACGGAGACCCTTTCCATGACCCAGGAGCGGCTAACAGACTACGGAGTGACGCTGCTGCGCGTCAGCCTCGGCGTGATGTATCTCGCCCATTCCATCGTCCTCAAACTGTTCACCTTCGGCCTTGCCGGCACGGCGGGCTATTTTGTGTCCATCGGCCTGCCCGGATGGTTGGCCTATATTACCTTTGCAGCCGAAGCCGTGGGCGGCGCGATGCTGGTTCTCGGCATCTATGCCCGTTGGGTGGCCGTGGCGCTGATCCCGGCGCTTCTCGGCGCGATCATCTGGGCGCATGGCGGCAATGGATGGGTGTTCAACGCAACGGGCGGCGGCTGGGAATATCCGCTCTACCTCATCGTCCTGTCGGTCGCGCAATTTCTGTTTGGCGACGGCCGCTATGCGCTCCGTCCTTCCCCCGCCCTGCACTGATTCGCCCCAAGGAGATTTCATCATGTCCGACGCAAAGCTGACCCTCATCAGCCACCATCTTTGCCCCTACGTCCAACGGGCTGCTATCGCCCTGGCCGAAAAGGGCGTCTCGTTCGAACGCCGTTATGTCGATCTGGCTGCAAAACCTGACTGGTTCCTCGCCATTTCCCCGCTCGGCAAGGTTCCGCTGCTGATCGTCAAACAGGACGACGGCACGGAAGCCGTGTTGTTCGAAAGCGCTGTTATCTGCGAATATATCGAAGAAACGCAACCCGGCACTCCCCTTCATCCCGCCGATCCGCTAACGCGGGCGCAGCATCGTGGCTGGATCGAGTTCGGTTCCTCCATCCTTTCGGACCTGTGGGGATTCGAGACAGCCAAAGACATCGATACCTATGAGGCCAAGCGCAAAGCCCTGATCGGCAAGTTCGGCCGCGTCGAGGCCCAGCTAGGTGACGGTCCATTCTTCGCCGGTGAAGCGTTCAGCTTGGTCGATGCGGTCTTCGCGCCAATTTTCCGCTATTTCGACGTCTTCGACGCCATCGCGCCGGCCCGCGTGTTCGACGGATTGCCCCGCGTGACCGCATGGCGAAACGCGCTGGCCGCGCGCCACAGCGTGCGCGAGGCCGTCACCGACGACTATGGCGACAGGCTCAAGGTATTTCTCAAGAACCATGACGCATGGCTGCTGAAAGCCGCCGCCTGACGGATTCGCGAAAAGTTCCGATTAAAACGACGGTTCTGCCCCCGGCTTTGCGACAGATATGACCGATGACGACGGTCACCTGCAAGGTCTGCGTCAGAGCCGTCACCTCCTGCCATGGAGGCCGAAATAAGTTCGTTCAACGGGCCGATGAAGTCGCCTAATTGAGTGCCATGGGGTGGTTTCCAGCCGGCCTGCTTCCAGCTACCATTCGTTAGAAGCGGAAGAGGACTGAGATATGCAGGCAGGATCGATACTCTATGGGGCAACATACAGCGTTTATGTCCGGATCGTTCGCCTGGCGCTTATGGAGAAAGGGGTTCAGTACAGCCTCGTTCCAGTAGATGTCTTCGCTCCAGGCGGACCGCCGAAAGACCATTTAGAACGCCACCCCTTCGGCCGTATCCCGGTCTTCGTACATGCGGGGCTGACGATCTATGAGACAAGCGCAATCACACGGTACATCGACGAGGCTTTCGACGGGCCTGCGCTTCAACCCGTTGATGCGGCACAGCGAGCGCGCTGCAACCAGCTTGTCAGTATCGCCGACAACTATGCCTACCCGAACCTCGTTTGGGGGATCTACGTCGAGTTGGTCTCGAAACTCAAACGAGGGGAGCTCTCCGATCCGATCCGGGTCGCATCTGCGCTCGCACGATCGCGAACCTGCCTTCAAGCGGTGGACAGCCTTATAGGCGACAACCGGTGGCTTGCCGGTCCATCCCTGACTCTGGCTGATCTCTATGTCGCACCGATGTTCGCCTATTTCCTTCAGGCCTCGGAAGGGCAGGCACTGCTTTCTGACTACCCCCGGCTTTCGGCTTGGTGGTCGTGCATGGCCCAGCGGACCTCGATGCTGAATAGTGAAATCGAGCCGACGTCGGCTTCTAGGTAGATCAGGCAGAGTGATCGGCGACAGTTTAGGGGCGCGGAAAGCCCTCGAAGCGCAGAAGATGGGTCGGATTGCCCGCATCGCAGTGACACGTGATCGGTCAACGGGCGAGAAGGCCGCGTATGTTTTTCTTGTTCTCGCTGGTGCCGACAAAATGGAACAGGGCGACTATCGCCGAGTTAGAGCAACTATGCTGCAGACATACTGCCTCGCTGCTTTGCACGACGACCGCGACCTGAAACTCTGCGTTGGCATCGCGATGATGACCATCTCCGATACGGGCGAATCGGAGGATCTCGTAGCCTATCCGCAGCAGGAGTGGACACCGGAGTTGATCGAAAAATTGCGCGTGGATCGCGAGAATTTCGAAGTCTTGCAAAAGCCCTTGAATTGAAGACGACGACAATCCGAGCTAGCAGTTTCCCTTCCGACCCCGCGTTTGAGGGTATGAGCCGGCAGCAGCGTTGCCGCTCTGGAACGTCAACGAGCGAAGCAGCAGCGATCGCGATGAGGTGAACGGCGAAAGCCAGCTGAACTTTGACCACGATGTTCCTAACGTCTCTGGGGTCTCAGCAATACGGGAGCTTTCCGGAACTGGTTGCGGAGACCTTGACGACAGAAATGGGGTCGTTTGCGAAGAGCCGCTTCCCGCTAAGGTCGCACCAGCAAATCGGCAAATCCGTACCCCCAAAATACCCGCAAAAAGCGTGGACGGGAAAGACAACGTAGATAGCTCTGAACTGAGAAGGCCAGGGAAAATCAAGGAATTTAAGTGTGGCGAAGGCTTAATGGCGGAGAGAGCGGGATTCGAACCCGCGATACGGTTTCCCGTATACACACTTTCCAGGCGTGCGCCTTCAACCACTCGGCCACCTCTCCGTTCATCTGTTTCCTCCGCCGTGAGGCAGGGGATACGGATAAATAAATGCACCGGAGAATCGAAAGCGCTGGTTAGTCGCCTACCATCCGGTGCGGCGCGCACTATAGTCAGAATAGCCGCCGGTTCAACCGCTATTTCGCATCGAACTGAAAACAATATAATCCCGGCATAATCCCATCGCGGGGCGATTGCTTCCCGCGCCGCTAATCCCATATTCTAGGGGAGGATCGTGCCGAAAAAATGGATCGTTTTTTGGGCAATTTCGGAATAAGGAAGGCGCTCGTAGACGCGCAATGTCCGGGGAATATATCCCGGGATATCTGAGAGTGTGGAGGCTACGCCATGTTCCGTTTCATGTTTCGCGCGCTCGCTGTCGCGGCCCTGGCTCTCGCGGTTATCCTGGCGGTGCTGGATGCAGCGCGCTCCATCGGCGCGTCGCAATTCATCACCACGCCGCTTCGAGACATCTGGGCTTCCACCTCGCCGCAGACGCTTGCGGATGCGAAAGCGCTGACGACGCACTATATCAGTGCCGTGGCATGGGATCCGGTGCTGGTATGGGTGCTCGATCGGCCTAGCTGGCTGATTTTGGGCGTCCTGGCGCTACTCCTCTATGCCGTTGGTCACCGCCGCGAACGCGGGTTTGGACGTTTCGCCGCAAATTGAAGGCCCGGAAGGCCTTCTCAGGAGAAGATTGATGTCCCTGATCGATAAGCTCAGCAAGAAATTGAAGATGCCTGCGCCGGAAGAGGCGCTGCCGGGTCGGCCCGAGCCGATCTCGACCGCAGCGACGAATTTCGTAACGGGCAAGCCGCTCAAGGGCCCATGGCCGGACAATATGAGAAAGATCATGTTCGGCATGGGCTGCTTCTGGGGCGTCGAGCGCCTGTTCTGGCAGATGCCTGGCGTCTATGCGACGGCGGCCGGCTATGCCGGAGGCATCACGCCCAACCCGACCTATGAGGAGACCTGCACCGGCCGGACCGGGCATAATGAGGTAGTGCTGGTCGTCTATGATCCCGATGTCGTCAGCCTCTCCGATCTCCTGAAGACGTTCTGGGAGGAGCACGATCCGACGCAGGGCATGCGCCAGGGCAATGATATCGGCACGACCTATCGTTCCGGCATCTATACTTTCTCGTCCGCGGATCGGCGGACGGCCGAGGAGAGCCGCGACGCTTATCAAGAAGCGCTCGATGCCAAGGGGCTTGGCCAGATCACCACCGAAATTCTGGACGCACCGGAGTTCTATTACGCCGAGGATTATCACCAGCAATATCTGGCCAAGAACCCCAACGGCTATTGCGGCCTGCGCGGCACCGGGGTCTCTTGCGTCATGCCCCGGTCGGCGACAGCCTGATCAAAAGGCGGCGACAGCCTGATCAAATCTGCGACGGCGCGATCCTGGGACCGTTAAGCCGCGGAACACGCTTGCGCCGGTCAGCCGCACCTGGTCAGATTTTTCCATCCAGTCAAGATTCCGCGTGAAATTTATTGCCCGGCGTGCCAGATTGAAGGGAAGTGTGCGGGCGGGTTCTGCGCGCTGTGTATTTGTAATCCAGAGGGTTTTCAAAAAATGAAGCAGATTGTCCTGGGCCTGATGGCCGCGACTGCGCTCTCCGTGGCCGGCCTGTCAGCCGCTTCCGCAGCCGATGAAAAGCCGGCCGTCATTTATGATCTTGGCGGCAAATTCGACAAATCGTTCAACGAAGCGGCCTATGACGGCGCCGAGAAATACAAGGCCGATACGGGCATCGCCTATCGCGAGTTTGAAATACAGAACGAGGCGCAACGCGAGCAGGCGTTGCGCAAATTCGCACAGGACGGCAATTCGCCTATCGTCATCGCGGGCTTTTCCGCGGCTGCGGCTATCGAGAAGGTCGCCGGTGAGTTCCCGGACGCCAAATTCGTCATCATCGACGCCGTGGTCGACAAGCCGAATGTCCGCTCCGTTGTCTTTAAGGACGAGGAAGGCTCCTATCTGGTCGGCCTTCTCGGCGCCATGGCTTCCAAATCAGGTACGGTCGGCTTTGTGGGCGGCATGGATGTGCCGCTGATCCGCAAATTCGCCTGCGGCTATGTCGGGGGCGTCAAGGCCACCAACAAGGATGCGAAAATCATACAGAACATGACCGGCGACACGCCTGCGGCATGGAACGATCCGGCCAAGGGCAGCGAAATCGCCAAATCGCAGATGGATCAGGGCGCTGATGTCATCTTCCACGCGGCCGGAGGCACCGGCATCGGGGTGCTCCAGGCCGTCGCCGACGCCGGCAAGCTCGGCATCGGCGTCGATTCCAACCAGAACGGCCTGCATCCGGGTCATGTGCTGACCTCGATGGTCAAGCGCGTCGACGTTGCCGTCTATAACGCCTTCAAGGACGTGGCCGATGGCAAGTTTACCGCCGGTACGCAGATTCTCGGTCTCAAGGAAGACGGTGTCGATTATGCCGTGGACGAGAACAATGAAAAGCTGATCAGCCCCGAAATGAAAAAGGCCGCGGAGGCTGCCAAGGCAGACATCATCGCCGGCAAGATCACCGTCCATGACTACATGACGGATAATAAGTGCCCTTATTGAGCAGATGATCCTTCTTGACTCTTGATGTGAAGCCGCCGGGCATTGTCCCGGCGGTTTTGTCTGGAGCAGGGAGCCTGCCTTAACCCAAAAATTTGCTCATGATGAAGAGCTCATCTTCCCCCTGCGTTAAACTTTCGCGGTCCAGCCATCCGGAGCGCCGGTAATAATCTGGCATGGCCGTATAGAGATGGGCTCCATCAAAGCCGAAGCCATGCGCCGAGCGTTCGATGGCGGCAAGCAGTTCGCGGCCAACGCCGCGTCCGCGGAATTCCCGATGAACCAGAACGCTTGCGACCCATGGCGTCAGATGGCTATGGCTTGCCAGGTCGCAATCGATCAGCAAGACCATTCCGCAGGGAACTGTGCCCCAAAGCGCCACCAGCGCTTCCTGCTTGGCCCCGGCAATGATTTGCTGGAGGCCGGCAATCGTCTCCTCCAGACTGCGTCCGTCGTGCTTCCCCCATTCTTCATAATTCCAGCGGGCGCACAGTGCGATCAGTTCCGGATGCAGGCCCAAGGCCTCGATGTTGATCATTGCCGTCCTACCAGTGCGGCGGCTTCGTTATCGGAATGTCGGGTGCTGCCTGCTCCTCCAGGATAAGGAAGCGGTCGGTCAAAGCATCGAGTTTTTTGCGCATGGCTTCGATGGTCTTCCATTGCTCGGCGATCTGGCCGGAAAGCTCCTCGATCGTCTTCTCCTGCTCCGCGATGCGGATTTCCAGTTCAACGATGTGTTCCGCATCGGTTCCGCTCATCGGGTTCTCCTGATCCTTGTCATGCGGCGGACCTTGCCAGAGACGTGATCGTGAATCCACCGCTGAATCAGGCCTTTTGCCCTGTTTGATGTTGACATGGGCGGCATCCTCGGATGATGCGTTTATAGGCTGGCAACCGCAGGAACCCGTGAGAGCGCCGCATGTCCGAGGGGACGCGCAAAGGACGCTCCAACATTCTTGAATGCTGCATAATTTCGTAAATCGATTCCGATTCAAGAAATTATGCAGTAGGTTTGACCATCCGGAAAAGAAAATCATCAACGGATGGGGATATGGCGGAAACTGCGATCGAACTGGTCGGCATCGACAAGCGTTTCGGATTGGTCCACGCCAACCGCGATATCCATCTGCGCATCGACCGGGGCACCATTCACGGCATCATCGGTGAAAACGGCGCCGGGAAATCGACGTTGATGTCGATCCTCTACGGCTTCTATCAGGCCGATCGCGGCGAGATCCTTGTCAATGGCAAAAAGGTTTCGATCGCTGATCCCAACGCGGCCATCGCCGCTGGCATCGGCATGGTGCATCAGCATTTCATGCTGGTGGAGAATTTCACCGTTCTCGAAAATATCATGCTTGGCGTTGAAGGCGCGCCGCTGCTCTCCCGGGGCATCGCCAAAGTCCGCGCCGAACTGAAGCGACTTGAGGAGGATTACGAGCTCGACGTCGATCCCGACGCGCTGATCGAGGATCTGCCCATCGGCTTGCAGCAGCGGGTGGAAATTCTCAAGGCGCTTTATCGCGGCGCCGATATCCTCATCCTCGACGAGCCGACCGGTGTGCTGACGCCACCCGAGGCCGATCATCTCTTCCGCATCCTGAAACAGTTGAAAGAGCAGGGAAAGACGATCGTTCTCATCACCCACAAGCTGCGCGAGATCAAGGCCGTGACGGACAATGTTTCCGTCATGCGCCAGGGCGAGATTGTCGCCACCCTCAAGACGGCGGATGCGAGCGTGGAGGAATTGGCCGAGTTGATGGTCGGCAGGCACGTACTCCTGCGGGTTAATAAAGGCGAGGCTAAGCCCGGTGACGTCGAGCTCGCCGTTGAACATTTGAGCGTTCGCGACAATCGGAATTGTCTCGCCGTCGACAACGTCTCCTTCAATGTCCGCGCTGGCGAAATCGTCGGCATCGCCGGTGTGGCGGGCAACGGCCAATCGGAACTGATCGAGGCGATCACTGGCATCCGCCGCGCCGTTTCCGGCAAGGTCACGCTCGATGGACAGCCGGTAGATGTCACCGGCAAGGCCAACCCGGCGGAGCTGAGACGGCGTGGCCTCGCCCATGTTCCGGAAGACAGGCATCACATGGGGCTGGTACTTGCCTTCGAGGAAAGCGAGAATTCCATTCTGGGTTATCAGGACGACAAGCACTATCTGAAAGGACCATTCCTCGATATTGAGGCGATCCGCACGGACGCGCAAAAGAAGATCGGCCAATATGATATCCGCCCGGCCGACACCCGCCTTAAAACCGCCAATTTCTCCGGCGGCAACCAGCAGAAAATTGTACTCGCGCGTGAAATTGAACGAGACCCCTCTGTTCTGATCGTTGCCCAGCCGACGCGCGGCGTCGATGTCGGCGCCATCGAATTCATCCACCGCCGCATTATCGAGATGCGCGATGCCGGCAAGGCCGTGCTTCTCGTTTCCGTCGAGCTGGACGAGATCCGTTCGCTCTCTGACCGCATCCTGGTGATGTTCGCCGGCCGCATCGTCGGCGAATGCGGGCCGGAGGCGGGCGAAGGTGAAATCGGCCTGCTGATGGCTGGCGTGGAAAAGAAAGCAGCTGCTGAATGATCGGAGGCCTGTCACATATGACCTTCGTCGTGCGCGATCCGCGCTACGCGGCGGGGCGCGCTGCACAATGACGGCGACCCAGGCACTCATTGTCATCGATGTGCAGAATGCGATCGATGATCCGAAATGGGGTCGTCGCGGGCAGCACGGAGCAGAGGCGGCCATCGCGCGGTTGCTCGCCGCCTGGCGCGAACGTCGCCTGCCGGTGATCCATATCCGCCACGATTCCATCGATCCGGCATCGCCATACCGGCCCGGCACAAGCGGCAATGATTTCAAGGCGGAAGCCGCGCCGCAGCCGGGCGAGCCTGTTGTCGACAAGCGCACCAACAATGCCTTCATCGGCACGGATCTGACCGATGTGCTCGATGAACTGCAGATAGGCAGCCTTGTCATAACAGGTGTTCTTCTTGAAAATTCCGTCGATGCGACCGTCCGGATGGCCGCCAATCTCGGTTTCGAGGTCACCATCGCCGGAGATGCGGTGGCCAGCATCGACCGCAAGGACCATAGCGGCAGGGTTTGGACCGCCGAGGAGGTCCATGCCCTCACCCTGTCCATTCTGGACGGCGAATATGCCCGCATTTCCAATTCGAAAGCCATTATCGAGGCCCTGCCATGAGCCAACCCTTCGCCAAACTTCCCGCCTGGGCGGATTACGGGCTGATACCGCTCGTCAATCTCGCCGTCGCCTTTCTGGTCGCGGGGCTGGTGGTGCTGCTCGTCGGCGAAAACCCGCTTCAGGCAGCGGCGCTGATGATCAAGGGCGCCTTCGGCTCCGGCGAGGGCATCGGCTACACGCTCTATTACGCGACGAACTTCATCTTCACCGGCCTGTGCGTGGCGGTGGCGTTTCATTGCGGCCTGTTCAATATCGGCGGCGAGGGGCAGGCCTATCTCGGCGGCCTGGGCGTGTCGCTGGTCTGCCTCTCCTTAGGCAATGTCCTGCCCTGGTGGTTGACCTTTCCGCTCGCCATTCTGGGCGCCGCACTTGCCGGCGCGCTCTGGGCGCTGATCCCGGCCTGGCTGCAGGCGCGGCGCGGCTCCCATATCGTCATCACCACCATCATGTTCAATTTCATCGCCGCCAGCCTGATGGTCTACTTGCTCGTCGGCGCCCTGAAGCCAGCCACATCACAAGCGCCGGAAACCGCTGGTTTCGGGTTGGGCGGGCAATTGCCGCAGCTCGGTTGGCTCCTGCAGCTCTTTGGCCTTCAAGTGCGTTCCGCGCCGCTCAACGTCTCATTCCTGCTGGCGCTCGCATCGGCCTTCCTCGTCTGGGTGCTGATCTGGCGCACGAAGCTGGGCTATGAGATCCGCACCATGGGTTTCAGCCCGCGCGCCGCCGATTATGCCGGCATCAGCCAGACGAAGATCATCGTCATCACCATGATGATCTCCGGCGCATTGGCCGGCATGATGGCGTTGAATCCGATCATGGGCGCACAGCATCGCATGCAGCTTGATTTCGTCTCCGGCGCCGGCTTCGTCGGTATCGCCGTGGCGCTGATGGGCCGCTCGCATCCGGTAGGCATCGTGCTGGCGGCGATCCTTTTTGGCATGCTCTATCAGGGTGGGGCTGAAATCGCCTTCGACATGCCCAACATCTCGCGCGACATGATCGTCATCATCCAGGGGCTGGTGATCCTGTTCGCCGGCGCACTTGAACACATGTTCCGTCCGGCCATCCAGAGATTGTTCGGGCGCATCGCCGGTTCCGATCTGCGCGCCGCGCCTATCGCCACGGGGGAGAGCCACTGATGGATAGTTACGTCACCGTTCTCCAGCTTCTGGATTCCACTATCCGCCTCTCCGTACCGCTTCTCTTCGCATGTCTCGCCGGGCTCTATTCCGAGCGCGCCGGCATTTTCGATATCGGTTTGGAGGGCAAGATGCTGGCCGGCGCCTTCGCAGCCGGCACCGCCGCTTACCTTACGGGTTCGGCCATGGTGGGGCTTCTCGCGGCCGTTCTGGTTTCGGTGCTGCTGGGACTGGTGCATGGCTTCGCCTCCATCACCCATCGCGGCAACCAGATCGTCTCCGGCGTCGCCATTAATTTCATCGCCGCCGGCACCACCGTCATTCTCGGTCAGGCCTGGTTCAGCCAGGGCGGCCGCACGCCGTCGCTTCCGTCCAGCGCGCGGTTCGGCACACTGCAATTGCCGGGGGCGGAAGCATTGAAGGATGTGCCTGTCATCGGGCATCTCTATTCCGAGCTGATCTCCGGCCATTCTGTGCTGGTCTATCTGGCTTTCCTCATGGTGCCTTTCACCTGGTGGGTGCTCCAGCGCACGCGCTTCGGACTGAGGCTCCGGGCCGTAGGCGAAAACCCGGCTGCCGTCGATACAGCCGGTATTTCCGTGACGTGGTTGCGCTATCGCGCGGTGATCTGCTGCGGCATCCTGTGCGGCCTGGCCGGCTCCTATCTCGCTCAGGCGCAAGGAGCGGGCTTCGTCAAGGATATGACCGCAGGCAAGGGCTACATCGCGCTTGCCGCCCTCATCTTCGCCAAATGGCGTCCGGTGAATGCCATGTTCGCCTGCCTGCTGTTCGGCTTCCTCGACGCATTGGCGATCCGCATGCAGGGCCATCCGCTGCCGCTGATTGGTGAGGTTCCCGTGCAGTTCATGCAGGCGCTGCCCTACATGCTGACCGTCATCCTGCTCGCAGGCTTCATCGGCAAGGCCATCCCGCCCAAGGCGGGCGGCGTGCCCTATGTCAAGGAACGCTGACGGCGTCGTTTTTCCCGGTCGCATCAAAGGTCCGTAAGGGCCGCAGTACAGGAATGATCGTCATGTCCAAGGATTTGTTTGACGCAGCCCATGCCGCAATGCAGAAATGCCATGCGCCCTATTCGAAATTTCCGGTGGGCGCGGCGTTGCGCACTCGGGACGGCCGCATTTATTCTGGCTGCAACATCGAGGTGATTTCTTTTCCTGAGGGCTGGTGTGCGGAAACGACCGCGCTCTCGCATTTCGTCATGGGCGGCGGCGGCGAGATATCCGAAATTCTCGTTGTGGCGGAGAAGCTCGAGAAATGTCCGCCTTGCGGCGGCTGCCGCCAACGTCTGGCCGAATTTGCCGGGCCGCAAACGCCGCTTCATCTGTGCGACAGCACCGGCGTGGTAGAAACGGTGCGGTTGGGAGACTTGCTTCCTCACGGTTTCAAGACCGACGTGATTGGAGGGTAGGAGCAGATGGAGAACACCGTCAGCCGCATAGGCGCCGCGCTTGAAGAGGCAAGGCTCGCCCCGAAACTCGCTGTGGTGCTCGGCTCAGGCTTGGGTCCCCTCGTTGACGTGGTGGAGGACGCGCTGCGCTTTTCCTATGCGGACTTGCCAGGTTTTCCGGTGAGCGGCGTATCCGGCCATGCAGGCGAACTGGTGGCAGGGCGGCTTTCGGGTAAACCCGTTCTCATCCTCTCGGGCAGGGCGCATTATTACGAGGAGGGCAACGCCGCCGCCATGCGCCCGGCGCTGGAGACGCTAAAGAGCCTGGGCATCGAGACATTGATCCTGACCAATGCCGCCGGCTCCGTGCGCGAAGACCTTGCCCCGGGCAGCGTCATGTTGATCGACGATCATATCAACTATTCCGGCCTCAACCCACTGATCGGAGAGCTTTCGGATGAGCGTTTCGTCGGCATGACAGCCGCCTATGATGCCGGTCTCAAGCAAGCTTTCGAAGATGCCGCGGCCAAGGCGGGGGAGACGTTGCCGCGTGGCGTCTATATGTGGTTCTCCGGCCCGTCCTTCGAAACACCGGCTGAAATCCGCATGGCGCGGGCGCTTGGGGCCGATGCGGTAGGCATGTCGACCGTGCCGGAAGTCATCCTCGCTCGATTTCTGGGGCTTCGCGTCGCCGCCTGCTCGGTCATCACCAATTTGGGCGCTGGCATGACCGGGGGCGAGCTGTCGCATCAGGAAACCAAGGATATGGCCCCCATCGGCGGCAGACGCCTGCAAGCCATATTGCACCATCTGATCGGAGAGATCGCATGACCCCAGCCGACCGCAAATCGCTAGCGCTCCGCGTATTGCCGCTGATCGACCTGACCGATCTTGCCGAGGATTCGACGCCACAGGCGGTCGCGGCGCTCAGTGCCAGGGCGATCACGCCCCATGGCCACACGGCTGCCATCTGCATCTGGCCTCGGTTCATCGAAACCGCCAAGGCGCTTTTGCACGGCACCGGCGTACGGATTGCGGCCGTCGTCAACTTTCCCCATGGCGGCACGGATATCGATGACGTGCTGGCCGAGACGGAGCAGGCGATTGCCGATGGGGCCGACGAGATCGACCTCGTGCTGCCTTACCGCGATTTTGCGGCGAACGGCGCAGTCCTTTCCAGGCAGATGATCAGCTCCGTGAAAAAACTGTGTGGCCGCAAGGTGAAGCTCAAGGTCATTCTCGAAACCGGCAGGCTGGCGGATGATGCCTTGATCGAGACGGCTTCGGAAGTCGCGTTGGAAGAGGGCGCAGATTTCATCAAATCCTCGACCGGCAAGGTGGAAATCAACGCCTCGCCGCATGCCCTGCGCATCATGCTGGAAGCGATCCGCGAATTCCGCCGCGATGCCGGCGTCAAGCCCGCCGGAGACATCCGAACGTTGGAGGAAGCGGCCGGGTATCTTGCTCTCACCGACGAGATCATGGGCGAGCGGTGGGCGACGCCGGAGACCTTCCGCTTCGGCGCTTCCGGTTTGCTCGATGATGTGCTCGCGGCACTAAACGGCAGCGGCAGCGCCGCAGCCTCGGCGGATTACTGACCATGTTGCCCCAGGAGATCATTCGCGCCAAGCGTGACGGCAGGGTGCTCGGCGCAGATGAAATCGCCTTTTTCGCCAGTGGCATCGCCTCGGGCACGGTCAGCGAAGGCCAGATAGCTGCGTTCGCCATGGCGGTCTTCTTCAACGGCATGAGTCGTGACGAGGCCGTGGGGCTGACACTCGCCATGCGCGATTCCGGCGACGTGCTCGACTGGTCCGCACTTGATGGCCCCGTCGTCGATAAGCATTCGACGGGCGGCGTCGGCGACAATGTCTCGCTGATGCTGGCGCCGATCGTCGCCGCCTGCTGCGCCTATGTGCCGATGATCTCCGGCCGCGGCCTTGGCCATACCGGTGGCACGCTCGACAAGATGGATTCGATTCCCGGCTATGTCAGTCAACCGGACAAAACGCGCTTCATCAGCACCGTACGCGCGGCCGGCTGCGCCATCATCGGCCAGACCGCCGATCTCGCGCCCGCCGACAAGCGTTTCTATGCAATCCGAGACGTGACGGCGACGGTGGAGTCCATCCCGCTGATCACCGCTTCCATCCTGTCGAAGAAACTCGCCGCCGGCTTGCAGGGGCTGGTGCTCGACGTCAAAACCGGTAACGGCGCGTTCATGACGAAGACGCGAGATGCGACGGCCCTTGCCGAAAGTCTCGTGGCAGTCGCCAATGGCGCCGGTCTCCCGACGACGGCGCTGCTCACCGATATGAGCCAGCCTCTGGCGCTCGCCGCCGGCAACGCCGTCGAGGTCAGGAACGCCGTCGATTTCCTGACCGGCGACCGGCGCGATGCACGGTTGCTGGAGGTGACGCTTGCGCTCGCTGCCGAAATGCTGGTCATCTCTGGGCTGGCGCAAACGCCGCGCGAGGCGATGGAAAAAGCGCAGATGGCACTGGAGAGCGGCCGGGCAGCGGAAACCTTCGGGCGCATGGTGGCGCTGCTGGGCGGTCCCGCCGATTTCGTGGAGCGCCCGGCGCACTACCTGCCCGCAGCGCCCGTCACGCGGGAAGTTCCGTCGCCCCAGAAGGGCTTTGTCGGCTCGATCGAGACGCGCGCCCTGGGCCTCGCCGTCGTCGCGCTCGGCGGCGGCCGCACGCGGCCGGAGGACACAATCGACCACGCGGTCGGTCTGACCGCCCTGCAGCCCATCGGCGCCGAGATCAATCCGGGCGAGCCGCTGGCGCTGGTCCACGCCCGCGACGAGGCCGCGGCTGAAGCGGCGGTCCGCTCGGTTCAGGCCGCCTACGGCTTCGTCCCCCTCCGTCCCCGCCCCATCCGCCCGGTCAAGCGCCGGATTGCGGAGTGATGGGCCTGAATTCCAGAGCAGCCATCTCCCTCACGCGGGGGAGATGGCCAGCAGGGCAGAGCGGGGCGCTGTCCCGCAGCGTTTCCACTTCGATCTGAAATGCGCTAAAGCGTCGTCAGCATCTCTTTCCAGATGCTCCGCCAGTGCTCGATCTGGGCTTCTGATGGCAGGTTTTCGTGGCCGATACCGAGCCCGGCCTTGTCGGGTGTCTTCTGGTAGATATGGACGTTGACATGCGTGCCGTCGCCAAGCCGGCATCGCCAGTAACGCCATTTCTCGGTCCGGCTTGTCTCCGGTCCATGCGAAACCGGGATGCCTCCGATCTCGCTACGGCCCTCCATCAGTCTTGACCACTGCTCAAGCACCTCATCCATCGTCCCACCAACGGTCTTCGTCAGGGAAAGCTGGAATGTGCCGTCGCTCTTCTGCCCGGGAATGCGCCGTCCGATATGCTGTTCATAGGCGACGGTCACCGCCTGCGCCCACCAGCCGGAGGCCAGTCCGGCCTGAACGATCCTTTCGGCGATCTCCTTGTGGGAGAGCGTCTCGGCGTCGATAGAGCGGAAATATGCCAGCCAATCCTCGAAAGACCGTCCGGTGGCCTTCTCGATAGCTGCAATATTGCTCCGCCGGGCCATGGCTGGCTCCCTATTTCGTCCCATACATGCGGTCGCCCGCATCGCCCAGGCCCGGCACGATATAGCCCTTCTCGTTCAAATGGCTGTCGATAGCGGCGGTGAAGACGGGAACATCAGGATGCGCCTTTGTAAAGCGCTCGATGCCTTCGGGTGCCGCGAGAAGGCAGAGGAAGCGGATATTGGTGGCGCCGCGCTCCTTCAGCTTGTCGATCGCTGCGATGGCTGAATTGGCGGTGGCGAGCATCGGGTCGACCACGATGATCAGCCGATTGACGATGTCCTCCGGCGCCTTGAAGTAATATTCGATGGGCTGCAGCGTCTCGTGGTCGCGGTAGAGCCCGATATGGGCGACGCGCGCCGCCGGCACCAGATCAAGCATCCCTTCGAGCAGGCCGTTTCCGGCGCGCAGGATGGAGGCGAAGACCAGCTTCTTACCTTCCAGCGTCGGCGCATCCATCGCCGTCATCGGCGTTTCGATCCGCATAGTCGTCAGTTCCAGGTCCCGCGTTACCTCGTAGCAGAGCAGCAACGAGATTTCCTTGAGCAGGCGCCGGAAACTCGCCGTCGAGGTCTCCTTCTTGCGCATGATGGTGAGCTTGTGCTGGACAAGCGGGTGACCGACGACTGTAACGCCCATGACTGCTACTCTCTCTACAAACAACTATTTTTCCGAGACCTTAGCGGCAGGCGGCAGGCGTGGAAACGGCTGCATTCGCCGCACGCACAGTTTTATGCCTGCTTTTGCCCGCGAGAAGCCTCGCTCGTCCCGCATCGAAACATGGCGGTGCCTGCTTGTATCGCCCGTTGCAAGCTTTATATCGGTGTCATCGCGCATGAATCCCGGAAGTTGACAGGCTTTCCGGAAAAGATCATGGGTTGAGACGAAGACTTGTGCATGATGGCTGCTCGAGCCGGATTCATCACGCAATGGACAGGTGACGGTATGAGCCCAGAACACGGCAATGAACAGGGCGCTTCGGACCGGGTCGGCGCCAGGGGCGGCATGGAAAAGTCCTTTGGCTTCCGCAGTGTCGGCGAAGACGAGAAGCAGGGACTGGTCAACGAGGTCTTCCATCGGGTGGCCTCCCGCTACGACGTCATGAACGATCTGATGTCGGCCGGGCTCCACCGCGTCTGGAAGGACGCCATGGTGAACTGGCTTGCGCCGCCCAAGCGCGAGGGCTGGCAGGTGCTCGATGTCGCAGGCGGCACCGGCGATATCGCCTTCCGCATTCTGGAGGCCTCCAACCGCAAGGCGCGCGCCACCGTCCTCGACATCAATGGCTCGATGCTCGCGGTCGGTCACGACCGGGCGGTCAAGAATGGGCTTGCCGATAACATCGAGTTCGTCGAGGCCAATGCCGAGGAATTGCCCTTCGCGTCCGACCGCTTCGACGCCTATACCATCGCCTTCGGCATCCGCAATGTGCCGCATATCGACCGGGCGCTTTCGGAAGCCTACCGCGTGCTGAAGCCGGGCGGCCGCCTGCTTTGCCTCGAATTTTCCGAAGTGGAGATGCCGCTGCTCGACCGCATCTATGATAGCTGGTCGTTCAATGCCATTCCTCGCATCGGCCAGATGGTCGCAGGCGACGGCGATTCCTACCGTTATCTCGTTGAATCCATCCGTAAATTCCCCCGCCAGGCTGATTTCGCCGCGATGATCCGTACCGCCGGCTTCGAGCGCGTCACATGGCGTAATTATTCCGGCGGCATCGCAGCACTCCATTCCGGCTGGAAACTCTGACCACATGAGTGTCGTTTCATGAGCAGTCTCGCCGCCGCCTTCCGGCTGATCCACGCTGGGTGGATCATGACACGTGAGGGCGTTATCACCGCGCTGCCAGCCGACGGGCTGACCGGTTTGCCGGCGTTCGGCCATCGCATCGCCGGACTTCTGGCGCGCCGTCGCATCCGCACGACCAAGCGTTCCGAGCGCATGTCGCGCGCGATGAACCGGCTCGGGCCCTCCTATGTCAAGCTCGGGCAGTTCTTGGCGACGCGTCCGGATATCGTCGGGCGCGACGTGGCGTTCGATTTGGCGCTGTTGCAGGACAAACTCGACTATTTTCCGCAAGAGGCGGCGATCAAGGCGGTGGAAGGCTCGCTCGGCCGCCCGATCGACGATCTTTATGTCAGCTTCGGTCTGCCGATTGCTGCTGCGTCTATCGCCCAGGTTCATCCGGCGGAAGTGGCGCGTGAAGGAGTACCCCATAAAGTCGCGGTCAAGGTGATCCGCCCCGGCGTTCGCCAGCGTTTCGCTCGCGATCTCGAAAGCTTCTTCATGGTGGCGCGGCTGCAGGAGCGGTACATGCCGGCGTCTCGGCGCTTGCGCCCTGTCGAAGTGGCGCAAACTCTCTCCCAGAGCACCCGCATCGAGATGGATCTGCGGCTCGAAGCCGCGGCTCTTTCGGAAATCGCCGAGAATGTGAAGGATGATCCCGGCTTCCGCGTGCCGACGGTGGATTGGGAGCGCACGGGTCGCGACGTGCTGACGCTCGAATGGATCGACGGCGTCAAGATGTCCGATGTCGAGGGTCTGCGTGCCGCCGGTTACGATCTGGTCCAACTCGCCGAGACGCTCATCCAGTCCTTCTTGCGCCACACCCTGCGCGACGGCTTTTTCCATGCCGATATGCATCCCGGAAATCTGTTCGTAGATCCGCAGGGCATCATTGTCGCCGTCGATTTCGGCATTACCGGCCGTCTCGGCAAGAAGGAGCGTCGTTTCCTCGCCGAAATTCTCTATGGCTTCATCAAGCGCGATTACCGGCGCGTCGCCGATGTGCACTTCGAAGCTGGCTATGTGCCGCATCATCACGATGCCGCAAGCTTCGCTCAGGCGATCCGCGCCATCGGCGAGCCCATCCATGGCCAGTCCGCCGAAACCATCTCCATGGCCAAGCTCCTGACCCTGCTTTTTGAGGTGACGGAACTCTTCGATATGCAGACGCGGCCGGAGCTGCTGCTGTTGCAGAAGACCATGGTGGTGGTCGAAGGTGTATCCCGTTCGCTCGATCCGCATTTCAATATGTGGAAGGCGGCCGAGCCTGTGGTGAGCGACTATATCAAAGAAAATCTCGGGCCGGTCGGCATCATCGCCGATGCGCGCGAAGGCGGCTTTGCGCTCCTGCACCTGTTGCGCCAGACACCCGACCTTGCAAGGCGCTTTGAGCGGATTTCCTATCAGCTCGACAGAATGGCTGAAAACGGCCTGCGCTTCGAGCGGGAAACAACTGATGCTGTCGGCCGGGCGGCAGCGCGCGGCTCGCGTTGGAGCCGAGTTGCGCTTGCTTTGATTGCACTTGCGGTCGTTGGCGTTGCATTCGGCTTCCATCTCTAGAAAAACTGGCTTAGATTGATGGCAATGATTGCGCTGTGGCGCATTCCCTTGAAAGGAATTGCAATCAAATGGCCAGCATCACCATTCGCAATCTCGATGGCGCGATAAAGGAACGGCTCCGCCTGCGCGCCGCCCGCAATGGCCGCTCGATGGAGGAGGAGGCGCGCGTGCTCCTGGGCCAAGCCGATACCCCCGACTTGCCTGTCCAGCCCGCATCCCTGAAAGCGCAAAGCCCCATTTCCAGCGGAACGTTGGCGGGAAAGCGACTGCTGCTCATCATAGGCGGCGGCATCGCAGCCTATAAATGCCTCGATTTAATCCGCCGCCTGCGCGAGCGCGGCGCTTCCGTGCGCCCCATCATGACCAAAGCCGCGCAGCAATTCGTCACGCCGCTTGCGGTCGGTGCGCTTGCCGCCGATCATGTCTTCACCGATCTCTTCTCCCGAGAGGATGAGCAGGACGTCGGCCATATCCGCCTGTCGCGCGAGGCGGATCTGATCGTGGTGGCGCCCGCCACCGCCGACCTGATGGCGAAGATGGCCAACGGCCTTGCCGACGATCTGGCCACCGCCGTGCTTCTTGCCACCACCGCACCGGTGCTTGTCGCTCCCGCCATGAACCCGCTGATGTGGGACCATCCGGCCACGCGGCGCAACTGCGCCACGCTGGCGCGCGACGGCATCCGCTTTATCGGCCCCAACCGCGGCGAAATGGCGGAAAGCGGCGAGGCGGGCGAGGGCCGTATGGCCGAGCCACTCGAAATCACCGCCGCGATCGAGGCGTTCTTCAAGCCGGCTCATATACCGTTAGCCGGCAAAACAATCGTCGTGACCTCCGGTCCGACGGTCGAGCCGATCGATCCTGTGCGCTACATCGCCAACCGCTCCTCGGGCAAGCAGGGCCATGCCATCGCGGCAGCCCTTGCGCGGCTGGGTGCCACCGTGCGCCTGGTCTCCGGTCCGGTATCCATGCCGGACCCTGAGGGCGTTTCGGTGATCCATGTCGAGACGGCGCGCGAGATGAAGGATGCGGTCGAGCAACTGCTTCCGGTCGACGCAGCCGTCATGGTCGCCGCCGTCGCCGATTGGCGGGCCGAAGCGCAAGCGGGCCAAAAGATCAAGAAGCAGCCGGGGGCCAAGCCTCCGGTGCTGCAGATGGTGGAGAACCCAGATATCCTCGCCGGGATAGGCCATCACGCCGAGCGCCCGCGCCTCGTCGTCGGCTTCGCCGCTGAAACGCAGGATCTTCTCGCCAATGCCCGAAAGAAGCTGGAGAAGAAGGGGGCCGACTGGATCGTTGCCAATGACGTATCCCAGGCAAGCGGGGTCATGGGCGGCGACCGCAACACCGTGCGCATCGTCTCAAAGCTGGGCATCGAGGAATGGCCAGACATGAGCAAGGACGAGGTGGCGGCCCGCCTCGCCGGGAAAATCGCAGAAGCGCTGGAAATCATCGAGACATGAACCGTGACTATCAGATGTAAGATCGCTGGGCTGCGATATCGAAAAAATGATCGGCTACACCAATCCCATGTCACATTCCGCCACGCTATCTCGTCTAGGCATCGCATAACCTCTGATTTGGAGACATGAGATGAAACCGAGAATGAATCCCTTCGCCGTTGCGCCGCAGATCATGCAGGCGATGCTCGACATGGAAAGCAAGACCGCGAACAGCGGTCTCGACGAGACGATCCGTCACCTTGTGAAGATTCGCGCCTCGCAGATCAATGGCTGCGCCTATTGCATCCATATGCATACGCGCGAAGCTCGTGCGCATGGCGAGACCGAGGAGCGCATTTATCTGCTCGATGGTTGGCGGGAATCGCCGCTTTATACCGATCGCGAGCGTGCCGCTCTCGGCTGGACGGAAGCGCTGACGCTGGTGGCCCAGACGCGGGCGCCGGATACGGATTACGAAGCGCTGAAAGCTCAATTCAGCGATGAGGAAATCGTCAAGTTGACGCTCGTGATTACCACCATCAACGCGTGGAACCGCATTTCGGTGGGCTTCCGCTCGATCCATCCGGTGGAAGCGGTTCATGCAGCCGCATGACGCTTCTTCGCCGATGGCCCCGGATGATGCCGGGGCCATCTTCGAGGCCCTGCGCCCGCGGCTGATCCGCATTGCCTACCGCATGCTCGGATCCGTCGCCGAAGCGGAGGATATCGTGCAGGATGCCTGGCTGCGCTGGATGGGCACGGACCAGGCCTCCGTGCGCGACCCACGCGCTTTTCTCGCCCGCATTGTCACGCGGCTGTGCCTCGATCATATCAAATCGGCGCGCGTGCGCCGGGAAACCTATCCCGGCACATGGTTGCCCGAACCCGCCATCGAGATGGCGCAGGACGAGGGCGACAATCTTACATTGACGCTGATGATGGCGCTGGAGCGTCTTTCACCGCTGGAGCGCGCGGCCTTCCTCTTGCATGATCTCTTCGATATCGGCTTCGACGAGGTGGCAAAGGCCATCGGCCGCGACCCCGTCACCTGCCGCAAGCTTGCAAGCCGCGCGCGGGAGCATGTGCGGGCGTCCGCGCCGCGCTTTCCCGTGGCCGAAGAGCATGGCCATGATATCGCGGAGGCGTTTTTCCACGCTTCGCGCAGCGGTGACGCGACAGCGCTACAAAGCCTGCTCGCGCAGGATGTCGTGATCTATTCCGATGGCGGCGGCACCAGGAAAACGGCGCTCAACCCGATTTTCGGACGCGACAAGACGATCCGCTTCTTCCTCGGTGTGGCTGGCAAAGTGGAAGGGCAGATGCCGTCCATCCACCGCATCGGGCGTATCGATGGACTGCCCGGCATCCTTACGCTTGAAGAGGACGGAATGCCGCAGACGATAGCGCTCGCAATAGAGAACGGGCAGATCACCGCCATCTATGTCATGCGCAATCCGGACAAGCTGCGCCATCTGCGGATTGTGCCGGACAATGATCACATGAATTAGAAAAACTCGTCCAGCAGCCGGTAATAGGCGGATTTAGCTTGGTCTATCTCCGGCCCGTCATAGGCTTCGAGGAAGGGCTGTACCCATTTCTCGCCTAGATTGTAGCGAATGCTCCAGCAAGCGAGCGCCAGATCCTGGTGCCGGTCGGCGAGGCCCAGCCGCCCGCAATCGATGAAGCCGGTGAGGCGGCCATCATCCGCCATGAAGTTCGGCAGACAGGCGTCGCCATGGGTGACGACGATATCCTCGTGCGTGGGCTTGAGACGGTAAAGCTCCTCGAGCAGGCTTTCCGCCGTGCGGCCCTCGCGCTCCTCGTCGAAATCCTCTTCATCGACTTCCCCGGCTGTCACGCGGAGACGAGCATCTTCAATGCGTATATCCAAGCGATGGTCGAAAGGGCAGGAGGCGGGATCGATCGCATGCAGGGTTTTCAGCGTGTCCGCGAGGATCCGCACGATGCGCTCCGGCGCAAGCTTTCCCACTGACGAGGCAAGGTCACTGCCGGGAAGCCGCGTCATCAGGAGCAGACTGCGTTCGGGCTGGATTTCGAAGGCCAGGACCTTCGGGCAGGCAAGCCCATGCTTCGCTAGCCATTCGAGCCGCGCGACTTCGCCGGCAAGCTCGCCTACCTGGCTCGCCGGTTCGATCTTCAGGACGAGTGCCGGCTGGGCCTCATGCTCCAGCAGCAGCACATGCGCCGAAGACTGGCCGAGCGCATCCCTCTGGCTGCGATAGCCCGTCAGGCGGCTTCGGAGTGGCTGCGGCAGGTCGAGCGCGGCCAATGCGGGATCGATCATGTTCCCCCTCATGAGGCAGTTTCAGGCTGCCTTGTCGCGCACCTGATAATCCTTGATGGTATCGAAGCGGATCGCCTTCCAGCGCTCGGCCTCGTAATTGAGCGAGAAGCCATTTTGCGCGAGAAACACGGGATCCCCGTCGAGATCGTGGGCGATATCGGCGCGGTGCGCGGCAACAAAGCGGGCGAGTTCCGCCGGGTCGTCGGCCGATATCCAGCGGCAGATCGAGAACCGCGACATCTCGAAGCCGACGGGTAGCGTATATTCAACCTTCAGCCGCTCGGTCAAAACGTCGATCTGCAGCGCGCCCACGACGCCGACGATAGCCGGCGAGCCGTCCTCGGGCAGGAACAGCTGCACCACGCCTTCTTCGGCCATCTGTTGCAGGGCTTCTTTCAGCTTCTTCGCCTTCATCGCATCGTCGAGCCGCACGCGACGCAGGATTTCAGGCGCAAAGTTGGGCACGCCACGGAACAATATATCCTCGCCCTCGGTCAGCGTGTCGCCGATCCGGAGCGTTCCATGGTTTGGTATGCCGACCACGTCGCCGGCGAAGGCCTCATCGGCGATCTGGCGGCTGCGGGCGAAGAAGAATTGCGGCGCCGAAAGGCTCATGGGCTTGCCGGTGCGCACCAGCTTCGCCTTCATGCCGCGCGAAAGCTTGCCCGAACAGACGCGCAGGAAGGCAATGCGATCGCGATGATTGGGGTCCATATTGGCCTGGATCTTGAAGACGAAGCCGGTCATCCGCTCTTCCGTGGCCTCCACTTTGCGCCTGTCTGCATCCTGCGCCCGCGGGCTCGGCCCAAAGTCGCAGAACGCTTCGATCAGGTCGCGCACGCCGTAATTCTTCAGCGCCGAGCCGAAATAGACCGGCGTCATATGACCCTCCCGGAAGGACGGGAGGTCGAAGGGACGGCAGACGCCCTGAGCCAGTTCCAGACTGTCGATCCATGCCTGGCGCTCGTTCTCAGGCAACAGCTTTGCCGCCTCTTCAGGCCCGCTGACCTTCGTCGGCTGCTCCTCGGCATCCTTCTGGCGCACGGTATTGTCGACGAGGTTGTAAGTCCCGGCGAAGCTCTTACCCGAACCGATCGGCCAAGTGATAGGCGCGGTATCGAGCGCCAGCTTCTCCTCGATCTCGTCGAGGATTTCGAGCGGGTCGCGGGCTTCCCGATCCATCTTGTTGATGAAGGTGACGATCGGAATGTCACGCATCCGGCAGACTTCGAAGAGCTTCAGCGTGCGCGGCTCGATGCCCTTGGCCGCGTCGATGACCATGACCGCGCTATCGACAGCCGTCAGCGTGCGATAGGTGTCGTCGGCGAAATCCTCGTGCCCCGGCGTGTCGAGCAGGTTGAAGACGCAGTCCTTGTATTCAAACGTCATCACCGAGGTGACGACCGAGATGCCGCGCTCGCGCTCGATCTTCATCCAGTCCGAACGCGTCTGGATGCGGTCCTTCTTGGCCTTCACCTCGCCGGCAAGCTGGATCGCGCCGCCGAACAGAAGCAGCTTCTCCGTCAGCGTCGTCTTGCCGGCGTCCGGATGGGCGATGATCGCGAAGGTGCGGCGTCTGGAAACGGGATGATCGGCTGCGGGCATGTGAAGGCTCGTTTCGGAATATGGAGTAAATACCGGGATTGCTGGCTTCTACCAGCCCGCAGCCCTTCCGTCGACCGTCAATTGCATCGCGGCGCGGCTCCTCAGCTTGCCTTTGCCGTCCCTGTCTTGGCAGGGGCGGGAGGAACTGTTCCGTTCCATTGCCTGATACCGAGGCCAAAGGCGATGAACGCCCAGCCTTGGAAGATCAGGTCGATCGCCAGGAATGCGCCGAGGATCCACAGGCTGTTGACCGGCCAGCCCAGCGCGATGACGATACCCGCCAGCGCCGTCAGCACGCCGGCTGCGACGAGCCAGCCCCATCCGGTCGCGGGCTTGCTCTGGACGCCGCTCCAGGCGCGCAGGAGCCCGGTGGCGATCAGGGCCGCGGCGAGCAGGAAGGTCAGCACCGCAGAGGCGAGGATGGGGTTGATGAAGGCGACGATGCCGGCGGCGGCATAGAGCAGCCCGCTCAGCGCCCAGAAAAGGAAGCTTTTCCAGTCCTTGACGCCGAAGGCATGGACGATCTCGATGATACCGCCAATCAGCATCAGCATCCCGATGAAATAAACCGAGGCGACAGTCGCGATGACGAGATTACCAAGCGCGATGCCGCCGAGGATCAGCAGCAGGATGCCTATTCCTGCGAACCAGCCCCATTTGCTTCTCAGTTCTGCCGGAATATTGATCTGCGAAGTCTGTATTGGTGCCGTCGCCATCCTGATTCTCCTGAAGAAGCGCAACAATACTTATAGTATACATGCGATTTCCCTGGATACTAGAGTGCCGTCTGTTGCGTAGACTGGCTTGCAGTGCTCTAAAGAAGCGAATTCCCAGATTGATATCCCGTTAGCCGAATACCGCTTCCGATTTTCCATCCCCTTTCCAAAGCCATTGATTTCGCGGATAAAGTCAGGCTGTCATGCTTGAAACAATTTCCACCCATTGGGCACAGATCCTCGCGGTCATCTCCGTCGTCATGGGCACGGCCGCCGCCATACATGCGACGATGACCAAGGAAGAGGTTCGCTCGGCCATCGGCTGGGTCGGCGTCATCGTGCTGTCGCCGCTCATCGGCACGCTGATCTATGCGGTCGCGGGCATCAACCTCATCCGCCGGTCGACGCTGAGCATGCAGCGCGCCGGAATGTCTGCTGTCGAGCGCCATCACCTGGCCGAATATGACGTGCCAGCCGATATCGTGGAGAATGATTTCGGCGGCGCCTTCGCTGCCATGAAGATATTGGGCGATCGCGTCAGCCGCTGCAAGCTTACCTCCGGCAACAGCATAGACATGCTGGAAACCGGCGATGCGGCCTATGCCGCCATGCTCGCCGCCATCAACGACGCCAAGCGCAGCATCCTTCTCGAAACCTACATCTTCGACAAGGATACCATCGGCATCCGCTTCGCCGATGCGCTGGTGGCGGCCGTTCGGCGCGGGATCGAGGTCCGCGTGCTGATCGATGCCGTCGGCGCGCGCTATTCGATCCCGAGCATCGTCGGCTATCTCCAGAAGGGCGGGGTCCCGGTCGATGTCTTCAACGGCAATATCATCATGGGCCTGCGGCTGCCCTATGCCAATTTGCGCACTCACCGCAAGATCCTCGTCATCGATGGCGGCGTGGCTTTTACCGGCGGCATGAACATCAGGGCCGGCTTCGATTCGAAGATTGTCGGCGCGAGCGCTGCCGGCGATACGCATTTCCGCGTCACCGGCCCGATCGTCGCCGATCTTTTCCACACCGCGCTCGAGGACTGGCGCTTCGCCACCGGCGAGTTGCTGGGCGGCGTGCCCTGGGCGGTCGTCTCGCCCGAAGCCGATCCCGGCACCGGTGTTTTCGCCCGGGTGGTGCCTTCCGGACCGGACAAGAGCCTTGAAAGCAATCACCGCATGATGATGGGCGCCTTCTCCGTCGCCAAGGATTACATCCGCATCATGTCGCCTTATTTCCTGCCCGATCGCGAACTGATCAGCGCCTTGGTCACCGCCGCGCGGCGTGGCGTGGCCGTCGACATCCTGGTGCCGGGCCTCAACAATCTGACGCTGGTCGACCATGCCATGACGGCGCAGTTCGACCAAATCCTGAAGGATGGCTGCCGCATCTGGCGGGCTGCCGGTCATTTCAATCATTCCAAGCTGATGGTGATCGACGGCGCCTGGGCCTATGTCGGCTCGTCGAACCTCGATCCGCGTTCCCTGCGGCTGAATTTCGAGGTGGATGTCGAGGTGTTCGACAGGGGTTTTGCCGCTGAGGTCGATGCGCGCATCCTTGCCGCGATGGAAGGCGCGAAGCCGGTCATCCTCAAGGAACTGCGCGCCCGCCCGTTCCCGAGGCGCCTGCTGGAGCGGGTTATATGGCTTGGGTCGCCCTATCTGTGAGCGGGCCGGTCCTGGACATAAACGACCCCAGATCGATATGCGCCTTGATCGGCAGATGATCGGAGGCGACGCGGGCAAGCGGCGTGTCATGTACCTCGACCGCCGTGACCAGATCATGCGGATGGCCGAGCACCCGGTCGAGCGCCAGCACCGGAAAGCGCGAGGGAAAGCTCGGTACCGCGCCGGAGGAGGGATCGAAGATCGGCAGCAGCGAGGCGAGCGACGAGCGCTTGCCGACGCGCCATTCGTTGAGATCGCCGATGAGCAGCGTCGGCAGCATTTCCTCCGCCTCGAAGGCGGCCATGATGGCCTCCGCCTGCTGCTCGCGCGAGCGCCTGAGAAGGCCGAAATGCGCCGCGATGATGCGCAATTGCCCGACGGCGAAATCGATATCGACCACCAGCGCGCCGCGCGGCTCGACGCCCGGCAGCTTGAGCTGGCTGACGTTGCGCACTGTCCCCTTGCGCGACAGGATGAGATTGCCGTGCCAGCCATGGCCGGTCGGCGACATGGCGTTGATCGGCACCGGCACGAGCCCGCTGGTCCGTTCAAGCCAGTCGAGGTCGAGCAGGCCCGAGCGGCGGCCGAAGCGCTTGTCCGCCTCCTGGATGGCGATCACATCCGCATCGATCTCGGTGATGACGCGCGCGGTGCGCTCTGGGTCGAACTGCTTGTCGACGCCGACGCATTTATGCACATTGTAGGAGGCGATGACGATGTCGCCGCTTCGCGTGTTGGCGGTAAGCGGCCTATGGCCGGGCCTGTTGCGAATGGCCGTCAGAATGCTTGCGGAGAGCTTTCCGTCCTTCAGCTTTCTTGGCACCAACGCTTCCCTTTTCGCCATCCGCGGATTTTACGATATGCCGCCAGAATAGTCGTTTCCGGCCGGTTGGTGCAAGCTTGACCGCGGAGCGCGCGGATTAATCCCAGCCCGACGGGTGAAGCGCCGTGCCTTCAATAGTGACCCCGCCCTAGAATATCCGGATGGCCGATGTCGCGATAATGACGATCGCCACTGCGATCATCAGCGGGCGAACCGGAACACGGCTGACCACATAGGCTCCGAAAGGTGCCGCGATAACGCCACCGACGATCAGCCCGATGGCGGCGTCCAACTGTGACCATCCGAGCATCGTGATAAAGGTGATGGAGATCGACAGCGTCACAAGGAATTCGGTCAAATTGGTGGAGCCGATCACCTTTTTCAGATCATGGCCGCGCCCGATCAGCGAGGTGGTCACGATCGGCCCCCACCCTCCGCCCCCCGCCGCATCGAGGATGCCACCGCCGAAGCCCACATAGGGAATGATCCAGTCGCGCACGTCGCGCGGCCAGAGCGGCCGGAAGGCCTTGAACAGGATATAGAGCCCGATGGCCATCAGATAGGCCGAAACCAGCGGTTCGATCGCCTTGCCGTCGATCTGCGTCAGGAGATAGGCCCCGATGATGCCGCCCGCGATCCCGGCTGGCGCCAGCCGCGCGACGAAATGCCAGTTTACATTGCGATGATAGGCGTGGGAGATGCCGGAGGCCGCAGTCGTGAACACCTCCGCCACATGCGTCATCGCACTCGCCGTCGCCGGCGGCACTCCGACGGCGAGAAGGCTTGTCGTCGACAACACCCCAAACGCCATGCCCAGCGCCCCGTCGATCATCTGCGCGCAAAATCCGATGAGAACGAAGGTGAAGAAATCGGCTGAGAAAAAATCGAATGACATGAAGCCCCTCGGTCGCTGAAATCAGCTCGGGAGAACTCTTTGTGCGGGGGAAGGTTCCGTCAAGGTTGTAGATGCGGAATCGATCAAGGATCGTGTAAGGGCTGAAAGAAAGTCCCACGAAAGCGGGATTTTTTATATTCTTCCGACCGGCTATTGACCAAGTCAAAAACCAAATGGTGCCCAGAAGAGGACTCGAACCTCCACACCCTTTCGAGTACCAGCACCTGAAGCTGGCGCGTCTACCAATTCCGCCATCTGGGCAACGGGGTCCCATGTAAGGGGCGGGCGGCGCTCTGTCAATCGGGTTCGGATAATATTATCCGGCTTTTATCCAAAGCATGATCCCGAAAAGTTGGCAGACTTTTCGGATTAAGATCATGCGGCTAAAAGAACCCGTTCGAGCGCCGCCCCCAACACTGCTTATCCCTGCAGCACCTCTTTCGAGGCGATGGTGGAATCGGCGTTGAGCTTATAGATGATCGGCACGCCGGTGCCCACTTCGCGCTCCAGGATTTCCTCGCCCGAAAGCCCTTCCAGCGCCATGATCAGCGCGCGCAGCGAATTGCCGTGGGCGGCGATTAGCACCGTCTCGCCGCGCAGCACATGCGGTTGCACGTCGTGCATGTAATAGGGCCAGACGCGGGCGCCGGTGTCGCGCAGGCTCTCGCCGCCGGGCGGCGGCACGTCATAGGAGCGGCGCCAGATATGCACCTGCTCCTTGCCCCATTTCGCCCGCGCATCGTCCTTGTTGAGGCCGGCGAGCTCGCCATAGTCGCGCTCGTTCAGCGCCTGGTCGCGGATGGTCTCGAGATCCGGCTGGCCCACCTCGTCGAGGATGTGCTGGCAGGTGACCTGTGCGCGCGACAGAAGCGAGGTGAACGCGATGTCGAATTTAAGCCCCGCCGCCTTCAGCCGCTGGCCTGCGTCCTTGGCTTCCGCGTGGCCGAGCTCGGTCAGGCCCGGATCACGCCATCCCGTGAAAAGGTTCTTCAGATTCCATTCGCTCTGGCCGTGGCGGACGAGGACGAGAGTGCGGGACATCGCATATGCTCCATGATTGAAGGGCAGGGGAGGGATTATTCGTTGAGGCCGAGAACGTCACGCATCGAGTAAAGGCCGGGCTTGCGCCCACGCGCCCAGAGCGCCGCCTTGACCGCGCCGCGCGCAAAGATCGTTCGGTCCTCGGCATGATGCGAAAGCGTGATGCGCTCGCCCGTGCCGGCCAGTATGACCGAGTGGTCGCCAATGACCGACCCGCCGCGCAGGGTGGCAAAGCCGATCGTGCCGTTTTCGCGCGCACCCGTATGACCGTCGCGGCCCCGCACGCTCTGCGAGGCCAGGTCGATGCCGCGCCCTTCAGCCGCCGCCTCGCCGAGGAGGAGCGCCGTTCCCGAAGGCGCGTCGACCTTGTGCTTGTGGTGCATTTCCAGGATCTCGATATCGAAATCGTCGGGGCCGAGCGCCTTCGCCGCCTTTTCCACCAGGACGGCGAGAAGATTGACGCCGAAGCTCATATTGCCCGACTTGACGATAACCGCATGGCGGGCCGCGGCGCGAATCTTTTCGTCGTCGGCCTCCGAGCAGCCGGTGGTGCCGATGACATGGACTATGCGCGCCTGCGCCGAAAGCATGGCGAATTCGACGGTCGCGGCCGGCGTGGTGAAATCGAGCACGCCTTCGGCGGCGGCGAAGACCGGCAACGGATCGTCGGTGATGCTGACACCGAGAAGGCCGACGCCGGCGACTTCGCCCGCGTCACGGCCGATATGCGGCGAACCGGGACGCCCGATCGCGCCGGCAAGCCGCACCCCGTCGATGTCGTGGATGGCGCGGATCAGCGTCTGGCCCATGCGCCCGCCTGCGCCGACAACCACCAGACCCATATCCCCGGATGAGGAAACGTCATCCCCGGGTGAAAAAACTTCCGCCTCGCTCATGCCTTGCTTCCCGCTTTTCCACGCACCCGTTTCGTCGCTGTCTTCCGGACTTCCGGAACCTTTTCGCCTGTTTCGCCCATATCGTCCAGCACCTGCCAGTCCGCGCCGCCCTGCAACTTGTGGAAGCGGGCATAAATGCTGTGGGGATCGGCCATCAGCGTTTCATGGCGGCCTTCCTCGACGACGCGCCCGGCCTCCATCACGACGATATGGTCGGCATTGACGATGGTCGACAGGCGATGGGCGATGACGATGGTGGTGCGGCCCTGCATGATGCCGTCGAGCGCCTGCTGCACGCGCTTTTCCGATTCATTGTCGAGCGCCGACGTCGCCTCGTCGAGCAGCAGGATCGGCGCGTTGCGCACGATGGCGCGGGCAATCGAGAGGCGCTGGCGCTGTCCGCCGGAAAGCGTCACGCCGTTCTCGCCGACCGGCGTATCGTATCCCTGCGGCTGCTGCAGGATGAAATCATGCGCATGGGCGAGCTTCGCCGCGGCGATGATCTCCTCCATCGTCGCGTCGGGCCGCCCATAGCGGATGTTGTCGGCGATACTCCCCTCGAAGAGATAGGGCTGCTGCGAGACATAGGCGATGGAATGGCGCAGCGACTGGTTGGTCACCCCGGCGATATCCTGCCCGTCGATGAGGATGCGCCCTTTCTCGATATCGTAGAAGCGCTGCACCAGCGCGATCAGCGTCGATTTGCCGGCGCCGGAAGCGCCGATGATCGCCGTCGTCTTGCCCGGTGCGGCGACGAAGCTGACACCATGCAGGACGGGCGCCACATCCGAATAGGAGAAATAGACGTCCTCGAAGCGGATCTCGCCCTTTTCGATATGGATTGGTACCGCGCCCGGCACATCGCTCTGCTTCGGCTCGGTATCGAGGATCTCATAGATCATGCGGGCGTTGACCAGCGCGCGCTCCAGCCCGACCTGCAGGCGCGCAAGGCGGCGGGCGGGATCGTAGGCGAGCAGCAGCGCGGTGATGAAGGCAAACATCGCGCCGGGCGGCTGCTGGTTCAAGATGGCGCGATAGCCGCCATAGGCGAGAACACCCGCAACAGCGAAGCCGGCGAGAATTTCGGAGAGGGGCGTTATGCGCTCGGAAACCTTGGCGATCTTGTTGCTGCGGCCTTCGGCCTGATCGATCAGCCTGCCAATCTTGGCGCGCAGCTGGTCCTCCATGGTGAAAGCCTTGACGATGGCGACGCCTTGCACGGATTCCTGCATTGCGCCCAGAAGATGGGAATTGAGATGCACGACTTCACGCGTCACCGTGCGGATGCGGCGCGAAATATAGGCAACCGCCAGAATGAGCGGCGGCCCGATTAGGAAGATCGCGGCTGATAGAATCGGGTCCATGTAGATCATCGTCGCGACAAGGGCGACCAGCGAGATCGCGTCGCGGGCTATCGAGGTGATCGTCATGTTGAGAAGGTCGCGAATGCCAAAAACATTCTGATTGATCTGGGCCGCGAGGTGGCCGGAGCGCATGTCGTTGTAGAAATCGAGCCCCAGCTTCATCAGATGGTCGAAGATGCGCTTTTGGTAGCGCGCCACCAGATTGTTGCCGATTTTAGCCAGTTCGACTGCTTGCACATAGCTGGAGAGCCCGCGCAAGATGAAAACGCCCATGATGGCGCCGCAGATGACCCATATCAGGCCGAGCTGTTGTTCGTAGAAGATCTTATCGATCATCGGCTTCATAAGATAGGCAAGCGCGGCATTCGACGCGCCGACAATCAGCAACGCCACGATCGCTACGATATAGCTCTTCTTATATTCCCGGGCATTCTCTAACATCATGCGCCGGATGACGCCTGTCGCCTCCGCGGGATCGATCTTCTTCTTGGCTCTGCTCACGGTCAGGATAGTCCCGAATATTGGCCGATATTGGCTTCGACGGTAAACGTCTCGCGTTCCCGACCGCCCCTATAGCCCCATTGCGCCGTTTTGCCTATGCCTGCCGGAAAATCCGGTCGCTTCGCTCACGCGCCCTTGCGCCAGCGCCGTCCCTCGGTCGGCACGCCGAAGCGCGATGGCGTGCGGGCATAGGCCGAAAGCCCGCTCAGCGCCGCCAACGGATGGGTGATGACATAGATCGGGATGGTCTTCATGATGTCCTCGTGCGGCGCCTTGTCCTCGAAGGCCGCGCGGAACGATGCGTCCTTCAGCGCCGGTATGATGCGCTGGACGATGCCGCCGGCCAGATAGATCCCTCCATGCGCGATGAAGGTAAGGGCGAAATCGCCCGCGAGCCGCCCGAGATAGACGACGAAGAGCTGCAGCGTCTCGCTGGCCTCCTTGGACGAGCCGTCGAGTGCCGCGCCGGTGATTTCGGCGGGCGATAGGAGATCAGGCGTAACGCCGTTTGCCGTGCACACGGCGCGGTAGATGTTCTGCAAGCCCCGTCCGCACAGAAGCTGTTCGGCGGAGATGCGCCCGTTGATGCGCTCGATATGCGGGAAGATCTCGAAATCGCGTGTCGTCCGCGGGCCGAAATCGACATGGCCGCCCTCGCCGGGAACCGGCACCCAGGTCTGGCGGGTACGAATCAGACCCGCCACGCCGAGGCCCGTGCCGGGGCCGAGCACGACGCGACTGCCGTTCGGCTCGCCCGTGCCGCCGCCGATCTTTTCCAGATATTCGCTCTCAAGCGAGGCGACGGCCAGCGCCTGCGCCTCGAAATCATTGAGGACGGTGATGTCTTCGAGACCCAGCGTCTGCATCATCTGCTTGGGCTTCACCACCCACGGGCAGTTGGTCAAGTCGATCTCGTCGCCGTCCACCGGCCCGGCAATGGCCAGCACCGCCGAGCGCGGCTGGATCGAGGTATGATCGAGCACGGCGCTCTGGATCGCTTCATCGATGGTGGCGAAATCCGCCGTCTGAAGGATCGGGAATTGTTTCGGCTCGGCATAGGAATCGACGAGGATGGCGAACCGCGCATTGGTGCCGCCAATGTCACCGACGAGGACCGGGAAACGCAGGATGCTGTCGGTATCGATGCTCGAGATCATTGTCATTTTTCCGTTTCGCTTCGGCCATTTTGCTTTTGCCGGATGTTGCCTCGCCCCGGGTCTTGTTGCGCTTGGTCTATTTCGTACCTGTCAGCTTCTCCACCAGCATTTCCGCCGTGGCGCGGTTCAGCGCCATCGGTATGTCGTAGACGCTGCCGAGCCGCGTCAGCGCCTTGACGTCTACATCGTGCGGCATGGGTGACAGCGGATCGATGAAGAAGATCATCGCCTGGACCTCGCCCTCGGCGATCATCGCGCCGATCTGCTGGTCGCCGCCGAGCGGTCCGCTTTTGACCCGCTTCACTATGAGAGACGGACAGGCATCCTGCACGAGCCCACCGGTCGTCCCGGTGGAAACGATCTCCCATCCCACGAGCCGGCTTTCATGGGCGCGGACGAAGGCGACCATGTCGTCCTTCTTCTGGTCATGCGCGATCAACGCTAGGCGTAATGGCTTCGACACGAGAAATCCATATCCGGAACAGGGCTAAATCGATTGAAGCCTATAGCGAAACCATCCCCTTTTGAAAAGGGCTGATCGCCCCTTTGCCCTTGAGCACGCTGCCTGTGCATCCAATTTTACAGTCAGTTCCGCGGCCGGGGAACCGGCAACGGAACGCTCGGGGCAGGCGCCGGTGGGGCAAAAGCCGCCGCCGGGACCGCCTGTGAAGCCGGAAGCGCCTCCGGAGCTGCATTCGGGGTCGTGGCTACCGCGTTGCCGACCGTGCCGAGACCAAACGTCACATCCGCGATGGAAGCGGGTCCCGGTTCGTCCAATATGCGCGCGCAGGTCGGGGGCAGATCCGACAGCATCATCGGCTTTCTTGGTTTCACGGGCTTTGGCGGGGTGGAGGGCTTGGCCGGCTTCCACGGCTCGTCGGTGAACCACCAGGCGAGAGGCTTGCCGCAGCCGTCATCATTCCTGTCGATAGGCTCCTGGGGCTTGCAGCCGGGCGAGCCGGGCTGACACGACATGCGGATGTGGAAATGATAGTGATGTCCCCAATAAGGACGAATTTTTGCCATCCAGCTGCGATCGCCGGTGACGGTATCGCAGAGTTTCTTCTTGATGCCGGGGTGGACGAAGATGCGCTCTACTTCCGGATAGCCCGCCGCCCGTTTCAGGAGCGCTGCGCGGGAAGGCGTCCAGATATTGGGATCGACATAGAGCGAATCACCTTTCAGCATCGAGACCGCGCTGACTTTCTCGCGTTCCTCGTCGGTGAACCGCCGCTTCGGCATGGGCGTCAGCCAGATATCGGCATCCAGGCCGACCTGGTGCGAAGCATGACCCGTCAGCATCGGCCCGCCGCGCGGCTGCGAGATGTCGCCGACGAGCAGGCCGGGCCAGCCGTCCTGCGCCGCTTCGCGAGACAGCTTTTCGAGGAGCGCGATCATGCGTGGATGGCCCCAGCGCCGGTTGCGCGACAGGCGCATTACCTGCCAGGTCGGCCCGTCCACGGGAATGGCCACGCCGCCGGCAAGGCAGCCCTTGGAATAGAACCCGACCGATTGCGGCGGGGCCACGGCCGGTAGCTTCTGGCTGCCGAATGCTTGCTTCGCCGGCTGGTCGGCGGCGAGAGCATCGCTTCCGTCGATCATCTCCAACGCCGTTCCCGCCGAGAGAAGGGCGGCAAACCCGATGCGGGTGAGGAGTTTTGCAGACATCGGCGATTTCCCCGTTTGGTCGCGAATATGACCCCGAAAATTGCTGGTATTGAAAAGAACGGCGCGAATCTGTCGCAATTTTGATGGCATTATGATGGCGCGGAGCTCTTGCGGCAATGCTTCGCACCGGTTGAACCGTGGCAAAGCTATGATATCAGCCTTTCCAGTTGCCCTCCCGCCACAGCGAGGTCAGGCCCTGCCGGTAGCCCGGATGGCGGAAGCGATAGCCGAGCTTCTTGATCGCGGCGTTCGAAACCCGCTTGTTCTCGCTGTAGAAGGAGCGAGCCATCGGCGAAAGCTCAGCCGTCTCGAACGTCACTTCCGGCGGCGGCTCGACGCCCATCATCTCCGCCGCGCAGGTCACCACATCCTGCGGTGGCGCGGGCTCGTCGTCGGTGATGTTGTAGATGCCTTCGGCGCTGCGCGAGGCGAGAAGCGCCAGGCTTCCCGCGATGTCGTCGACATGGATACGGTTGAACATCTGCCCCGGCTTGATGAGCCGCCGCGCCGTGCCGTTCTCAAGATTGATGAAAGCATTGCGTCCCGGCCCGTAAATGCCGGAAAGCCGCAGGATCGCCAGCGGCACGCTATGGGCGCTGGCGAGTTCCTGCCAGCTTCGTTCTGCCGCAAGGCGTTCGATGGAGCGCGCCGAAACCGGCCTGGGCGGCGTGTCCTCGCTCACCCATTCGCCGCCATGGTCGCCATAGACGCCGACGGTCGAGAGATAGCCGATCCATTCGAGCGCCGGGGCCGCGTCCCGCAGCAGGTTGCCGAAATGCAGCAGAACCGGATCGCCCGTCTTGGCGGGTGAGATGGAAACGACGAGATGCGTAGTGCGGCTCAGTTCTTCGACAATCTCGGCGGGAGCCGACGTGCCATCGAAGAGGAAGGGCGCGATACCCGCCCGCTGGAGAGCGGTGAAATTGTCCGCGGTCCGCGTCGTGCCGGCGATCCCCTCGGCTGTCTCGCCCATTTCGCGTGCGAAAGCTTGTCCGCTATAGCCCGCGCCGAAGATGAATATATGCATTCTACCCCTCTTCCCCCATTTTTTCTGTTAGAGCGCGCTGCGTCCCATTGGGCCCACGATCCCGGTTTAAGAAATTATGCAATCGGCCATCCGCCATTCGTCAATAACCGTAACATCCCTTTCTGAAGCCGTCAGTTTTTTGCGCCATTCTCCGAAAATTCGCGGCTCGGATAATTGGCTGAGCGCCCAGATGGCGGCGCCGCGCACCACCGGTGAGGGATCGCCCAGGAGCCGCTCTACATGTGGGAGCAAGCCGGCATCGCCGGAATTGCCGGCGGCGATCAACACATTGCGCAGGAACCGGTCGCGCCCGATCCTTTTCACCGGCGAGCCGGAAAAGAGCGCGCGGAAAGCCGTGTCGTCCAATGCAAGAAGCGTCTCTAGCCGAGGCGCCTTCAGGTCGTCGCGTGCCTTGAGCTTGGTTTCATGCGCTGCTTCGGCAAACTTGTTCCAAGGGCAGACTGCAAGGCAGTCGTCGCAGCCATAGATGCGATTGCCCATCGCCTTGCGGAATTCCGGCGCGATCGGCCCCTTGTGCTCGATGGTGAGATAGGAGATGCAGCGTCGCGCATCGAGCTGGTATGGCGCGGGAAAGGCGCTGGTCGGGCAGATGTCGAGACATGCCCGGCAGGAGCCGCAATGGTCCGTTTCCGGCCTGTCGGGCGCGATTTCAGCGGTGGTGAAGATCGAGCCGAGAAACAGCCACGAGCCATGGCTGCGGCTCACCAGATTGGTGTGCTTGCCCTGCCAGCCTATTCCCGCGGCTTCGGCCAGCGGCTTTTCCATGACGGGCGCGGTATCGACGAAGACCTTGACATCGCTCCCCGCCCGCGCGGCAAAGCGGCTGGCGATCTGCTTCAGCTTGCCCTTGATGATGTCGTGATAGTCGCGGTTCTGCGCATAGACGGAAATGGCGGCGCGATCCCTGCGTGCGAGCACCGGCAGCGGGTCGCTTTCCGGCCCGTAGTTCATTGCCAGCATGATGACGGAGCGCACCTCCGGCCACAGCACGCGCGGGTCGGCGCGCCGCTCCAGGGTTTCCTCCAGCCATTGCATGGTTCCGTGATGGCCGCTGGCCAGATATTGCCGAAGCCGCGCGCCGGCTTGCGGAATGGCATCCGGCGTGGTGACGGCCATGATGTCGAAGCCTTCGGCTTTCGCCTCCTCGGCGAGGAAGCGCTTCAGCCTTGCCGCCTGGGCTTCAGAAATCGAGGTCGCCATAATGTGCGACCGGGGAGAGCCCGCGTATGCGGTCCGTGAGGAGCGGGCGGAAGGACGGGCGCGATTTCATGCGCGTGTACCAGTCGCGCGCCGCCGGGTGATCTGGCCATTCGATCTCGCCGAGATAATCGAGAATGGATATGGCTGCCGCCGCCGCCATGTCGGCATAGCTGGGCTGTGTGCCCGCCAGCCAGTCGCGCGTCGCCGCGAGATAATCGAGATATTTCATATGCTGGCGGATATTGGCGCGCGCGGCGCGGATTGCCGTCGAATCCGGCGAACTGCCGCCCGATTCCGCCGCCATCTGCAGCTTGAAAACGCGTTCGCGCGCGATATGCCGCGTCACCTCATTGTCGAGTTTGCCAAGGAACCAGTCGACCAGGCGGCGCACTTCGGCGCGCTCGATCGGGCTTTCCGGCAGGAGCCGGCGGCTGCGCTTCAGCGCGCCGCGCGTCTCGTCGAGATATTCGGCGATCACCGTCGGCCCGACGACAGGCACGTCATTCTCCGCGAGCAGCACCGGCAGCGTGCCGGCCGGATTGAGCGCCAGGAATTCCTTGCGCCGTGCCCATGGTTTTTCATCGATCAGTTCGGCATCGACGCCGTATTCGTTGAGGATCAGCCGCGCATAGCGCGAGCCGCTGGACATGGGATGATGAAAAAGCGTCAGCATGGTCGAGCGCGATGGGTCTTTCGAGCTGGAGCGTTACACAAACCTGGAGCAGGATCGCGGTCTTTCCGCGGTTCTCATGCTCCGGTATTCAAGCCGGGCTGGCATTTCATCGGTCGGCGGCGTATTTCTTCCGCTGTCTGATTCCCGGCCAGTCCCTGTTGGCCAAACCTATAGGGGTAACGGGCGCGTGAAACAAGCGATCCCTGATGGTCCTGTTCTGCCACATTCCAATGGCAATCCCAAGCCACCCCATTGGCAACCCCATTAACAACCCTTGTCAGCGAAAGTTTCCCTGCATGGATATAAAGACCCTCTTCGATGCCCTGATCCTGGGCCTGCTCGAAGGCTTGACCGAATTCATCCCCGTTTCCTCGACGGGACATCTGCTGCTGGCGGGCCATTTCCTCGGGTTTCATTCGACGGGAAAGACCTTCGAGGTGTTGATCCAGCTCGGCGCTATTCTCGCCATCCTCAGCGTCTATTTCGGCCGCCTGTGGAAGATGCTGGTCAGCCTGCCGCACGATCCGCGCACCAGGCGCTTCGTCTTCGGCATCCTGCTCGCCTTCCTGCCCGCCGCCGTCATCGGCGCCTTCGCGCATAATTTCATCAAGACGGTGCTGTTCGAGACGCCGATGCTTGTCTGCATCATGCTGATCCTCGGCGGCTTCGTCCTTCTCTATGTCGACCGCCTCGATCTCAAGCCGCGCTATCACGACGTGATGGACTATCCGCTGTCGCTCTGCCTGAAGATCGGCTTCTTCCAGTGCCTTGCGATGATCCCCGGCACGTCGCGCTCGGGCGCAACCATCGTCGGCGCGCTTTTGATGGGCACCGACAAGCGCTCGGCGGCGGAATTTTCTTTCTTCCTCGCCATGCCCACCATGGCCGGCGCCTTCGCCTACGATCTCTACAAGAACCGCGACATATTGAGCTTCGATGACGCGACGATCATCTTCGTGGGCTTCATCATGGCCTTTCTCGCCGGCGTCTTTGTCGTGCGCTATCTCCTCGATTACGTCGCGCGCCACGGCTTCGCGCTTTTCGCCTGGTGGCGGCTGATCGTCGGCGCGGCCGGCATGGCGGCGCTCCTCATCTGGGGGTGAAACAATAAAAAGGGGCCGTGAGGCCCCTTTATTCGTTGATCTTCCGGACCTGCGTTCAGGCCATGCCCTTCTTCGTGAACTGCCCCTGTTCGCGGAAACGCCAGAGATAGGAAGGCAGTATGGCATCGGTCCCCGTTGGGCGGATGCCAATGCCTTCGAGCGTACGGCCTTCGCTCGCAGCCTTATCCGAAACCACGTTGTCGTGCTGCAATTGCGTCACCTGATCGCTGGTGATGACCGGCTTCGGCAGAAGCCCCGCGACCGAGCCGATAAGCCGCGCCACCGACCAGGGGATCGGGATAAACACGCGCTTGCGGTCGACCACCTCGAGCATCTCCTCCATGCAGCGGCGGAAGCTCATCACTTCTGGGCCGCCGATCTCATAGGTCTTGCCGCGTTCGAGCGTGCCGTCCACCGAGCGCGCGATGGTTTCCGCCACGTCGCCGACATAGACCGGCTGGAATTTGGTCTCGCCGCCGCCGATCAGCGGCAGGAATGGCGAGAAGCGCGCCATGTTGGCGAATTTGTTGAAAAAGCCGTCCTCGGGCCCGAAGATGATCGACGGGCGTATGATGACGGCTTCCGGCAGCGTCTCGTGCACGGCCTTTTCGCCCTCCGCCTTGGTGCGGGCATAGGCGGAAGCCGAATGCGGATCTGCGCCGATGGCCGACATGTGGGTGAGGGGAATGCCCGCCGCTCGTGCTGCTTCCGCGACTGCGCGCGCGCCGGCGGCCTGCACCGCGTCGAAACGCTGGCTTCCGCCTTGGGCGAGGATGCCGACCAGGTTGATCACGTGATCGGCGCCCGCGACTGCGCGGTCGATCGACCAGCGGTAGCGCAAATTTGCCTGTACGGCCTGGATCTGGCCCATATTGCCGAGCGGCTGGAGATAGGGGGCGAGCGTCGGCCGGCGCACGGCGACGCGTACCCGGTATCCGCGCTGCGCCAGCGCCGCCACCACATGGCGGCCGACGAAGCCCGAACCGCCGAAGACGGTGACCAGCTTCGGTTTGTTGAGAATACCCGTTTTCTCGACGGCCATGGCGATCTCCTGCAATTCCTGGGTAGCATGATCCAGAAGAGTTGCGGACTTCGGATAGATCATGCGGCAAACAAAGTCTGGCGCTGATGTAATGGGTTTTTGCGCGGGCGCAAAGGGGGCATGACGATGCAGGCGTGAAACGGGCGCTTTTGCCGCCCCGTTCCCCCATCTTCTGGCGCATTACCTCTTTGCCTTTTCGCCTCCGCCTGCTAAATCGCGCGCATGAGCACACCATTGGACCATATTCGCAATTTCTCCATCGTCGCCCATATCGACCACGGGAAATCCACGCTTGCCGACCGCCTGATCCAGTTGACCGGCGGGCTGGAGTTGCGCGACATGAAGGAGCAGGTGCTCGACTCGATGGATATCGAGCGCGAGCGCGGCATCACCATCAAGGCCCAGACCGTCCGCCTGCACTACAAGGCGAAGAACGGCGAGGACTATGTGCTGAACCTGATGGATACGCCCGGCCACGTCGATTTCGCCTATGAGGTGTCCCGCTCGCTAGCCGCCTGCGAAGGCTCGCTGCTGGTGGTCGATGCCAGCCAGGGCGTCGAGGCGCAGACGCTGGCCAATGTCTATCAGGCCATCGATAACAACCATGAGATCGTCGTGGTCCTCAACAAGGTCGATCTGCCCGCCGCCGAGCCGGAGCGCGTCCAGGAGCAGATCGAGGATGTCATCGGCATTGATGCCTCCGAGGCGGTGATGATTTCGGCCAAGACAGGCCTCGGCATCCCCGATGTGCTGGAAGCCATCGTCAACAAGCTGCCGCCGCCGCGCGAGGGCGACCGCAACGCGCCCTTGAAGGCCATGCTGGTCGATAGCTGGTATGACGCCTATCTCGGCGTCATCGTGCTGGTGCGCGTCATCGACGGCGTGCTCAAGAGGGGCCAGACCATTCGCATGATGGGCACCGAGGCCAAATATCCGGTCGAGCGCACCGGCGTCTTCACGCCGAAGATGCTGCAGGTCGATGAGCTCGGCCCCGGCGAGCTCGGCTTCATCACGGCCTCGATCAAGGAAGTGGCCGACACCCGCGTCGGCGACACCATCACCGAGGACCGCCGGCCGACAACATCCATGCTGCCGGGCTTCAAGCCGGCGCAGCCGGTGGTGTTCTGCGGCCTTTTCCCCGTCGATGCCGCCGATTTCGAGGATCTGCGCGCCGCCATGGGCCGGCTGCGCCTGAACGACGCCTCGTTCTCGTTTGAAATGGAAACCTCCGCCGCGCTGGGCTTCGGCTTCCGCTGCGGCTTCCTGGGCCTCTTGCATCTGGAAATCATCCAGGAGCGGCTGGAGCGCGAGTTCAACCTCGACCTCATCGCCACCGCGCCCTCCGTCGTCTACCGCATGAGGATGAACGACGGTTCGGTGAAGGAACTGCACAATCCGGCCGACATGCCCGACGTGGTCAAGATCGCCGCCATCGAGGAGCCGTGGATCCGCGCCACCATCATGACGCCGGATGACTACCTGGGCTCGATCCTCAAGCTCTGCCAGGAGCGTCGCGGCATCCAGGTCGATCTCTCCTATGTCGGCCCGCGCGCCATGGTCACCTATGAGCTGCCGCTCAACGAGGTGGTGTTCGATTTCTACGACAGGCTGAAATCGATCTCCAAGGGCTATGCCTCCTTCGACTACAATCTGTCGGATTATCGCGAAGGCGATCTGGTCAAACTGTCGATCCTCGTCAATGACGAGCCGGTCGACGCGCTCTCCATGCTGGTCCACCGCACGGCGGCGGAAAAGCGCGGCCGCGTGCTCTGCGAAAAGCTGAAGGAGCTGATCCCGCAGCACATGTTCAAGATCCCCATCCAGGCTGCCATCGGCGGCCGCATCGTCGCCCGAGAAACCATCTCGGCGCTGCGCAAGGACGTGACCGCCAAATGCTACGGCGGCGACGTCTCCCGCAAGCGCAAGCTTCTGGAAAAGCAGAAGGAAGGCAAGAAGAAGATGCGCCAGTTCGGCAAGGTGGAGATCCCGCAGGAGGCGTTTATCCAGGCGTTGAAGATGGGGGATAATTGAGGACAAACGCCGCCCCTCGTTGTGAGGTGGCGTTGTTCCGGCCTAGGAGTCCGATGCCCGCTCGCTTTTTCCTCTTGCTTCTGCCGGTTCTCCTCATGGCTTGTGCTTCGCCCGTGCCGCGTCCTGCTGCTCCGGTCGACCAAGACCTACCGTTGCGCTTGCCGGATAGCATCAAGCCCCTGACGCAGGAGCAGGAAGAGCAGATGGCGCAATAGTTGGGCGATAGCCCAATGACCAGACGCGGAAAGCCTGCGTGGTTGACTCTCTTCCATTGCGCGCGCGATATGATAACAGATGGCGCATGACCGAGAAACCACGCATCACCATCATTTATTGCACCCAGTGCAACTGGCTCCTGCGCGCCGCCTGGATGGCGCAGGAACTGCTTTCCACCTTTGGCCAGGATATCGGCGAAGTGGCGCTCATCCCCGGTACAGGCGGAATCTTCGAGATCCGCGTCGGCGACGAATTGATCTGGGAGCGCAAGCGCGACGGCGGCTTTCCCGAGGCGAAAATCCTGAAGCAGCTTGTGCGCAATATCGTCTGGCCGGAGCGCGATCTCGGCCATTCCGACGGTTACAAAGCGGAAAAATAAAGCCGCGCGAGGCCAGCCAGTTCCTGCTTGAGGTCTACTCGTCCTCGACGACGCGCAACCGCAATTGTCCGGTTGTCGCGCTGGCCGTGCTATCAGCGGTCTTGGCCGGTGGGCGCGGTGCATTCTCTTCCGGCTTCTCGCCGAATTCCAGCGCCTCGATCTTCTCGCCGCGCCTGGTCACCTTGTTCGACGAGACGAGAATGTCGTCGATATCCTTGTTGGCCTGCATGAAATGGCCCTGCAATTTGCGCACGCGCTCGTCTAGGCGGGAGACGTCCTCCATCAGCCGAATCACCTCGCCCTGAATCAGATGCGCCTGCTCGCGCATCCTCGCATCCTTCAGCACGGCCTGGATCACCTGGATCGACAGCATCAACAGTGAGGGCGAGACGATGACGATGCGGGAACGGTGCGCCTTCTGCACCAGCCCTTCGAAATTCTCGTGGATCTCGGCGAAGATCGATTCCGACGGCACGAACAGGAAGGCCGTCTCCTGCGTCTCGCCTTGGATCAGATATTTCACCGAGATGTCGCGGATATGCACCTCGATATCCCGGCGGAACTGGGCGATGGCGAGCTTCTTCTCCTCGGGCGCTTCCGCATCGCGGATAGCGCTCCAGGCTTCGAGCGGAAACTTGGCGTCGACCACGAGCGAGGGCATGCCGTTCGGCATGCGCACCACGCAGTCCGGCCGGTTTCCGTTGGAAAGCGTCGCTTGGAATTCATAGGCGCCCAGCGGCAGGCCGTCGGCGATGATCGCCTCCATGCGCGATTGACCGAAGGCGCCGCGCGTCTGCTTGTTGGCAAGGATCGCCTGCAACTGCACCACCTGGCCGGCCAGCGCCTGGATGTTGTTCTGCGCCGTGTCGATCACCGCCAGCCGCTCCTGCAGCTTGGCGAGGTTCTCGTGCGTCGATTTGCTCTGCTCGGTCATGGTCTGGCCAATGCGGCTGGTCATGCCGTCGAGGCGCTCGCGGATCGACTGGTTGAGCTCGGCCTGCCTGGAGCCGAAAACCTCGGCCATGGTCTGCATCCGGCCCTGCATTTCGGCCTGGCTCTTGAGGATTTCCGCCATCCGTATTTCCGCATCACGGGCGCGCTCCGCCGCCTGCACCTCGGCGACGGCGCGCGAGCGTGCCGAACGCCAAGCCGCCATGAGAAAGAACAGTGCGAAAAACACGACGACGCCGAGGCCGAGAAGCAGCACTCCGCCGACGGAAATCACATGTACGCCAAGCTGAAACAGTGGCGCGGCAAGGAGATTGGTCGTGTCCATGGCGCAAACCTATCCGATTCGCAGGCCCAATGTGAGATCGAAACAGGAACATTTTTGCCATTCCTGCCGCGAGGCTTATTGACGCCCGCCATCCGAGCGATTAGGTGAAAACCATGTCTATAAAGCCGCTTGTCATCCTTCCCGATCCCATCCTGCGCCAGGTGTCGAAGCCGGTGGAGCGCATCGACGACCAGTTGCGCGCTTTTGCCGACGACATGCTGGAGACGATGTATGACGCCCCGGGCATCGGCCTTGCCGCCATTCAGGTGGGCGAGCCCCTGCGCATGCTCGTCATCGACCTGTCGAAGGAGGATGAGGAAAAGGCGCCGCAGATATTCATCAATCCGCAGATACTCTCGTTCTCCGACGAGCGCAGCGTCTATGAGGAAGGCTGCCTGTCGATCCCCGATTATTACGCGGAAGTGGAACGTCCTGCGAGTGTCCGCGTGAGCTATCTCGACCGCGAAGGCAAGGCGCACGAAATCGCTGCCGAGGGGCTGATGGCCACCTGCCTGCAGCACGAGATCGACCATCTGAACGGCGTGCTCTTCATCGATTATATCTCCAAGCTCAAGCGCGACATGGTGGTGAAGAAGTTCAAGAAGCTGGCCAAGGACCGTCCGCCAAGCAAGCTCGCGGTCTAGCCCCATGTCGCTGCGCCTCATTTTCATGGGCACTCCGGAATTCTCCGTGCCGGTGCTGACAGCGCTGATCGGGCAGGGCCACGAGATCGCTGCGGTCTATTCGCAGCCACCCCGCCCTGCGGGCCGCCGCGGGCTGGAACTGACGAAATCCCCGGTGCATGAGCAGGCCGAGCAGTTCGGCTTCGAAGTGCGCACCCCGAAAAGCCTGAAGAGCGCCGAGGAGCAGGAGGCTTTTCGCGCATTGGACGCCGATGTGGCGGTCGTGGTCGCCTATGGGCTGCTGTTGCCGCCCCCGATCCTCGAAGGCACAAGGCTCGGTTGCTATAATGGCCACGCTTCTCTGCTTCCGCGCTGGCGCGGTGCCGCTCCTATCCAGCGCGCAGTCATGGCCGGCGACCGCGAAACCGGCATGATGATCATGAAGATGGACGAGGGGCTCGATACCGGGCCGGTCGCCATGGTCGAGAAAATGGCGATAACACCCGACATGACCTCGGGCGAGTTGCATGACCGCCTGAGCATGATCGGTGCCGACCTGATGGTCCGGGCGTTGGCCGCGCTCGAGCGCGATAGCCTCACGCTCAAGCCTCAGCCGGAAGAAGGCGTCACCTATGCCGCCAAGATCGATAAGGCGGAAACCCGCATCGAATGGGCGGGCCGTGCAGAGGACGTTCACAACCGCATTCGCGGCCTGTCGCCTTTCCCGGGTGCATGGTGTGAGATGGAGATTGGTGGCAAGACGGAGCGCGTCAAGCTGTTGAAGTCCACGCTGGCGACGGGTGGCGAGCCGGACCAGCCTGGAACGCTTGTCGGCGACGGGCTGACAATTGCCTGCGGCGAAGGCGCGGTGAAGCTCACGCTCCTGCAGAAGGCCGGGGGAAAGCCCCTTGGCTCTGCCGATTTCCTGCGCGGTGCGCCCGTGACGCGGGTTTTCTGAGTGCCGCGCTACAAGCTGACGATTGAATATGATGGCACACCCTACGCCGGCTGGCAGCGCCAGGAAAACGGCCATACGGTGCAGGCGGCAATCGAGCAGGCGATCGCCAGGTTCTGCGGCGAGAATATAGCGCTCGGCGCGGCCGGACGCACTGATGCCGGCGTACATGCGCTGGCGCAGGTGGCGCATGCGGATCTGACCAAGGATTGGGGCGCCGCCAAGGTGCGCGATGCGCTGAACGCCCATCTGGTGGCTGCCGACGAGCGCGTCGTCATCTTGAATGTCGAGCGTGTGCCCGACAGTTTCGACGCGCGGTTCTCGGCCACGGCGCGCCATTATCTCTACCGCATCGTCAATCGCCGCCCGCCCATCGCCGTCGAGATCAACCGCGCCTGGTGGGTTTCGAAGCCACTCGATGCCGGGGCGATGCATGAGGCTGCACAGCGGCTCCTCGGCAAGCATGATTTCACCACCTTCCGCGCCGCGCAGTGCCAGGCGAAGAGCCCGGTCAAGACGCTCGACCGGCTGGATGTCACCCGCAACGGTGAATATGTGGAGATCCGCGCCTCGGCGCGCTCGTTCCTGCACAATCAGGTACGCTCGCTCGCCGGCAGCCTGATGGAGGTTGGCGTCGGCCGCTGGACGGCGGACGATCTGGTTAGCGCACTCGAAGCCCGCGACCGCAGTGCCTGCGGACAGGTCGCGCCGCCTTACGGGCTTTACCTCATCGGCGTCGATTACTGCGCGCCGTTCGCCAGACCAGACCCGGACGGTTTAATGCCGCAATAAGGTGCTGTTCGTCGGGCCGGGATAGTCGACGCCGAGCAGATGCTGGAGCGTGATGGTGATGAAGATCGATCCGACAAAAAGTACGGCATAGAAGGGAAGGACGAACGTATGTGGCCTTTGCAGCGCCACCTGCGTCAGGCGGTAGGAAAAGACGATCGACAAGCCGAACAGCATGATCGAGACCAGCGCCATGATTTCGTCCGAGATCGGAAAGAACAGCCGAATGAGCGTCGCCGGGACGAACAGCCAGGCGATCAGCGCCGTCCCCCAGTTGGAGGCGATGACATAGGGAGCGAAGCGCCGGGAGATGCCGATGCGCCGGGCGAGCAAGCCGATCACGATGATCGGCAGCACCCATGAGGTCATGTCGACAATCGCGGTACGCAGCACGATGCTGAAGCGCAATCCGGCCTCGTCGTCACCCCGGGCAAGATCGGCCGCATAGACGACCCAACTGGCGAAGAGTGGCGGCACCGCGACCAGCATCGCATAGAAAGATTGCCAGAATCCCTCCGCCGATATGTCGAGATGCACGAGGCCGTCCGGCTTTCCGCGCATCATCCGCCAGCTTCCGTAGAGATAGCGATGGATATCGTCGAGCGTCGGCATGGAATGGCTCACGCAAAGAAGTCCGCTAGGAAGCGTTGGTAGATTCTGGTCAGCATTTCCAGATCGGACAATGAGGCACGCTCATCAACCATGTGCATGGTACGCCCCACCAGGCCGAACTCCACGACAGGACAATAATCCTTGATGAAGCGCGCGTCCGATGTGCCGCCGGAGGTGGAAAGATGCGGCTTCCTGCCCGTGACGGCCTCGATCGAGGTACTGAGTGTGCCGATCAGCTTGTCGTCGCGCGTCAGGAAGACGTGGCTCGGCCGCTCGCCCCAAAACAATTCATAGGCGATCGGCGTTTCGCGCCCGGGGCGCAGCTTATCGCGGGCCGCTGCGTGGTCGAGCCGGTTATGGATCTCGGCCATGATAGTCTCCCCGGTCCAACTGTCGTTGAAGCGGATGTTGAAGGCTGCTGTCGCCTTCGCCGGAATGACATTGGTCGCCGGATTGCCCACATCGATGGTGGTGACCTCAAGATTGCTGGGCTGGAAATCCTTGGTGCCTTCGTCCAGAACCGGATATAGCAGCGCGTCGATCAGTGTAACGAGACCGCGCACCGGATTTTCGGCAAGATGCGGGTAGGCGGCATGCCCCTGCACGCCGTGGACGATAAGGGTGCCGGATACCGAGCCGCGCCGTCCGATCTTGATCATGTCGCCAAGCCGGTCCGGATTGGTGGGTTCGCCGACGATGGCGGCATCCCAGCGCTCGCCTTTGGCCCCGGCCCATTCGAGCAGTTTCACCGTTCCGTTAATGGCCGGCCCTTCCTCGTCACCGGTGATAAGGAGGGAGATGTTGCCCTTCAGCGGGCCGTTTTCCCCCACATGCCGGGCGACGGCCGCGACAAAACAGGCAATGCCGCCTTTCATATCGACGGCGCCGCGCCCGTAGATTTCCCCGTTTTCGATAGCTGCCGAGAAAGGCGGATGCCGCCAGGCGCTGTCGTCGCCCGGAGGCACCACGTCGGTATGGCCGGCGAACATCAGATGTCGCCCGTCGCCCGGAAGCTTGGCATAGAGATTGTCGATGTCGGGCGTGCCATCCTCCGAGAAGATTGGCCGATCAATGGAAAAACCTAGAGGTTTCAACATATTGGCGAGCGCGGTCTGTGCCCCGCCTTCGGCTGGCGTTACCGAGGGACAGCGGATGAGAGCGGCGAGATTTTCGACGGGATCAACAGGCAATGTCATGGTGCAACTGTCATTACAGGAGTCGCGAGACGGCTGCATCAGCTATTTTTATCAGTTCCATCATTGCCGCTCCGGGGCCTCGCGGCCGGGTTGTAGAAAATAATGTCAATGAAACTGACATATAAATTTAACTTGACCACACTGTTACTGCCATCGTTAGTTAACAGCACATTGACGAAGAAGCCCGGCAAAACGTGGCCACGTTTAACAATGAAAGAGGGGATAAGCGATGCGCAAATATGCGGTCGTAGCGTGTATGGCGACAATGCTCGCCGCATCAATGGGCGTTGCCGAAGCGGCACAGCGACTTGCTGCCGGCGGTGCGACCAGTATTCCTTACGGACACATGGAGTTCTGCCAGCGCAGCCCGCGCCAGTGCACCGCACACCGTGTCCTGCCGCCGGTCACGCTAACTGACGCACGCTGGAAGAAGATCGAGCGGGTCAACCAGGCCGTCAACGCCGCAATCAAGCCGAAATCCGATGCGGACGTTTACGGCAAGCGGGATTATTGGACGATACCGACCAAAGGCGTCGGCGACTGCGAGGATTACGTGCTGCTGAAGCGGGCGAAGTTGCTGGCCTCCGGCTTCAGCGCATCGCAATTGCTGATCACCATGGTTCGTAACAGGGGCGAGGCGCATATCGTCCTCACCGTCAGGACCGATCGGGGCGATTTCATCCTCGACAATCTGCACAATGAGGTCCTGCCGGTGGAAAGCACAAGCTATCACTATGTGAAGATGCAGGCGCCGAACCATTCCGGCCGCTGGGTCGCGATATCAGGCCGCGCCACCGAGATTGCATCGAACTAGCGGATCGGGAAAAGAGGACAGCCTGTCATGGGGCTGTCATGGAAATGCGGCATGAAGCGCGGCACTGCCACCTAAAGCCCTGAGCGAGCCACTCTGTTCTCGATTATTGAACGCTCCATCAGAACACACTGTTCAGGCTATCGGAACAATGGCAGCTGAGTAACAAACCTGTGAGAGCGGAATTATTCGTTAACTTGTTGATATTAAAGGTATAATTTTTCCTTTAGTAAGCCGCCTTGAGGATTTCAAGCGCACAAACGCGTGAGCGTTTGAACAATTTCGTTACTGGCACTCCCAGCGATTGTCTCCCATCTGAGCTTCATCGGAACGGCGCTTCCTCCCAAACAACAGCCGCTCCGAGAAAGTTCAAGGAGATTAGAATATGAAGAAGATTGCTCTTGCCGCTGCTGCCCTCGCTCTGAGCGCCGGCGCTGCCTTTGCTGAAAACCCGACTGTCGGCACGCCCGCCGACCTCTATGCCAATGACAGCACGCCTGCCGCTGCACAGAAGGTCGATTATGCCGCTCCGGCTTCGATCAGCAAGTCCACCGTCGATCAGACGAACCCGGCCGCAAACCGCTTCGGCGATGCGTCCCCTGCCAACCAGCAGTAATCCACTCGATATAACACACTGATCTCCCCGGAGGATGGCGGGGCGACGTGCCCTTTCCAGGGCGCGCGACCCGCCATCCGATGGGGCGATGCGAAAGGAAAATAAAATGAAGAAGATCGTTCTTGCCGCTGCCGCCCTCGCTCTCAGCGCCGGTGCAGCTTTTGCAGAAAACCCCAATGTCGGCACGCCGGCCGACCTTTATGCCAACGACCATACGCCGACGGTAGATAGCCGCGTCGACTACACCCCGACCGCGAGCATCCACAAGCAGGCTCCGGAGACCACGGTCAATGCGACCAACCCCGCAGCCAATCGCTTCGGTGACGCATCTCCGGCCAACGGCCAATAAGGAACCGAGACGGTAGGCACGCCGTCCTCCAGTCCGGCTGCCTGATCACCGTCTTGGGACTGGGTACTGAAAAGCGGCGAAGCTCGGCTTCGCCGCTTTCTTTTTGGCGGGAGCTAAATCAATCCCGCAGCAATTCGTTGATCGATGTCTTGGAGCGCGTCTTTTCGTCGACGCGCTTGACGATCACCGCGCAGTAGAGGCTCGGGCCCCAGTTTCCGCCGGGAACGTTCTTGCCGGGCATGGTACCCGCGACGACGACGGAATAGGGGGGCACCTCGCCATAGAAAACTTCGCCCGTGGCGCGATCGACGATCTTGGTCGATTTGCCGATGAAAACGCCCATGCCGAGGACAGCGCCTTCGCGCACGATGCAGCCCTCGACCACTTCCGAGCGCGCGCCGATGAAGCAATTGTCCTCGATGATCGTTGGGCCGGCCTGCATCGGTTCCAAAACGCCGCCGATGCCGACGCCACCGGAGAGATGCACATGCTTGCCGATCTGCGCGCAGGAGCCGACCGTGGCCCAGGTATCGACCATCGTGCCTTCCCCGACATAGGCGCCGAGATTGACGAAGGATGGCATCAGGATGGCGCTGGGCGCGATATAGGCCGAGCGGCGCACGATGCAATTGGGCACGGCGCGAAAGCCCGCCTTCTCGAATTCAAGCGCGCTCCAGCCGTCGAATTTAGAGGGAACCTTGTCCCACCACACAGACTGGCCCGGGCCGCCTTTGATAATCTCCATCGGATTGAGACGGAAGGAGAGGAGCACGGCCTTCTTGAGCCACTGGTGGACATGCCAGTTGCCGTCCGCGCCTTTTTCTGCGACACGGGCCTCGCCGCGGTCGAGCGCCGTCAGCGCATGCTCGACGGCATCACGTATTTCGCCACGCGTATGTGTATTAATGCCATCGCGCTCCTCAAAGGCCTTGTCGATGATCGTTTCAAGGCTGGCGAGATCGGGTCTGGCAGGGACTGGATTGGACATCGGAACGTGGCTCCTAAACGGGCTGTTGACGATCCGCCGGCTATTCTTCCTATCTGAACCGGCGGCCGCGCTTCACGGAAATGATTTAAGGCTGATAAGCGAAGGCGGCATGGGGGTCAATCGCAGGAGCGATCCTATATGTCCTGGACGCGGCGCGCTCTGCAAATGAGCCGGTCGGGCTGAATGGCAATGGAGAAAGAAAAAGCATGAATCCGATGGAAAAGAACGGCTGGACGCCATTCACGCATTCGGGCGAAGACGCCAGGCATGCCGAGACGGTGCCGGATACGCCGCAGACGCGCGCGCCAGCCTACAAGCTTGCCTATGCGGACCAGGATTTTCTCACTCGCCGGGAGTTGCGCCCGGTGCGGCTCCAGCTCGAGCTCCTGAAGCCGGAAATGATTTTCGAGGATCGCGGCATCAAATCGACGGTTGTGCTCTTCGGCGGCGCCCGCATCCCGGAGCCGGGCGGCGAGGCGTGGGCCGCCAAGAACGAGACGCAGAGGAAGAACCTCGAAGCCAATTCGCGTTATTACGAAGAAGCGCGTGAATTTGCGCGGCTATGCTCGCAATATTCCGCCACTACCTATTACCGCGAATATGTCGTCGTCACCGGCGGCGGCCCCGGCGTCATGGAAGCGGGCAACCGCGGCGCGACCGATGTCGGCGCGCCTTCCATCGGCCTCAACATCGTCCTGCCGCACGAGCAGGCGCCGAACAAATATGTGACGCCCGATCTGTGCTTCAACTTTCACTATTTCGCCATCCGCAAGATGCATTTCCTGATGCGCGCCAAGGCTTTCGCCGTGTTCCCCGGTGGCTTTGGCACCATGGACGAGCTTTTCGAGACGATGACGCTGATCCAGACCGGCCGCATGGAGCGCGTGCCGCTCCTGATGTTCGGCAAGGAATTCTGGTCGAAAGCGATCAATATCGAATATCTGGCGGAGCAGGGTACCGTCTCGCCCGCCGATGTGGAACTGCTCACCTTCGTCGATACCGCCGAAGAGGCATGGGACAAGATCAAGGCATTTTACGCGCTTTGATCCAACCGATGTGAACTCTGCAGTTATGCGGCCTTTACGTGCAGGATGCTTTCCAGGAATTCTGCCAGGTTGTCGGTGACGTAGTCCACCTGGTCGGTATATTCCGGGTCGCTTTCCCAGATTTCCGAGAAGGTCGGCTCGAAATTCTTCGGCACGATCAGCACGGTTTTCATGCCGAGCGCCTTCGGTACGACGAGATTACGCGCAAGGTCTTCGAACATCACTGCATTGCGGCTATCGACACGATGCAGGCCGACGAATTTGTCATAGGTTTCGCGCGCCGGCTTGGGCGTCAGATCCGCCGCGACGATATCGAAAATGTCGTCGAAATGATCGAGGATGCCCAATTGCCGCGCCGAGCGTTCGGCGTGGCCGCGATTGCCGTTGGTGAAAATAAACTTGCGGCCAGGAAGCTGCTTGATCGCGGCGCCCAGCGCCGGGTCAGGCGCCAGCCAGGAATAATCGATGTCGTGCACCTTCTCCAGGAAATCGTCGGTGTCGATTTCATGACGCTGCATCAGCCCTTTCAGCGTCGTGCCATATTCCAGATAGAACTGCTTCTGCACCTTGCGCGCCTCCTCGCGCGGCAATTGCAGAAGCTGCGAGACATAGCTCGTCATCTTCACGTCGATCTGTGAGAACAGGTTCGAGGCGTGCGGATAGAGCGTATTGTCGAGATCGAAAACCCAGTCGGTGATATGGGCGAATGCTTGGGGTTGGGGCGTATTGGTCATGATATCCTTATGCCATGAATCGCGGGAAATGCCAGCCGTGACCGAGGGCTTGGACCGCTCTTGCCTTCGCTGGCGTTGGGGTGCAAAAGGTGGCGGCTTTCCCTCCAAATTCGACTGTAACCTATGGAACTCTGGATTCCCGTCACCATCGCGGCGGCTTTTCTGCAAAATCTGCGCTCCGCCCTGCAGAAGCACCTGCGCACCTCACTGAGCACGACCGGCGCGAGTTTCGTGCGCTTCGGTTACGGCTTTCCTGTGGCGCTCGTCTATGCCTTCGCGCTGCATCATTTCGCGGGCTACGCCTTCCCGTCCTTCAACCGGACTTTTCTGATCTGGTCGGTGATCGGCGGATTGGCGCAAATCTTCGCGACGATCCTGCTGGTTTATCTCTTCTCGCTGCGCAATTTCGCAGTCGGCACCGCCTATTCCAAGACCGAGCCGGTCCAGGCGGCCGTGTTCGGATTGATTATCCTCGGCGAGCGGATCACGGCGGGCGCCGTGGCTGCGATCATCGTCGGCATCGCGGGCGTGATGATGATTTCCGTGGCGCGGGTGCCGCTTTCCTGGCGCAATCTGGGCGCGGCGCTCGTCAGTCGGACGGCACTGATCGGTATCGCGTCGGGCGCGATCTTCGGCATTTCCGCCGTCGCCTACCGCACCGCTTCCCTTGCCCTGCAAAGTCCGCATCCGCTCATGCAGGCGGCGGTGACGCTTGCCTTCGTCACGGTTTTCCAGACGGGTTTTATGCTGGTCTGGATGGCGGCCAAGGACCCGGCGGAGATCGGCCGCGTCATCCGTTCATGGCGCTCGTCGTCGCTGGTCGGGCTCGCCGGCGTTCTCGGCTCCGCCTGCTGGTTCACGGCGATGACGCTGCAGCCGGTCGCCTATGTGCGAGGGCTTGGCCAGATCGAACTGGTCTTCACCTTCATCGCGTCAGTGTTCTTCTTCCGCGAGCGCATCAACCGCATGGAGGTCGCCGGCTGCCTGCTGATCGTGACAGGCATCCTGCTGCTCCTGATGTGGCGTTGAGCGCGGAGACTTTATTCCGTCGCGCAAACCTACGGAACGATCAGCGTGCCCGCGCCATGTTCGGTGAACAGTTCGAGGAGCACCGAATGAGGGGTCTTGCCATTGAGGATGACCACGCCTTCAACGCCCCGCTTGATGGCGTCGATGCAGGTTTCCACCTTGGGGATCATGCCGCCGGAAATCGTGCCATCGCGGATCAGCGCCTGCGCATCGGCGACGGAGAGTTCCTTGATCAATTCCTTGTTCTTGTCGAGCACACCGGGCACGTCGGTCAGGAACAGCAGGCGCGAGGCGGCAAGCGCCCCGGCAATCGCACCGGCGAAGGTGTCGGCGTTGATATTGTAGGTGTGGCCATCGCGTCCCGGTGCAACCGGCGCGATGACAGGGATCATCTCGGAGCGAGCCAGCAGGTCGAGCAGCGTGCGGTCGATTTCAACCGGTTCTCCGACGAAGCCGAGGTCAAGCACCTTCTCGATATTGGAATCCGGATCGACGACCGTTTTCTTGGCCTTTTCGGCAAACACCATGTTGCCGTCCTTGCCGCAGAGACCGATCGCCCATTCGCCCTCGGCATTGATGAGCGCGACGATCTCCTTGTTGATCGAGCCGGCGAGCACCATCTCAACCACTTCCACCGTCTTTTCGTCGGTGACGCGCAAGCCACCCTCGAAACGGGATTCGATACCGAGCTTGGCGAGCATCGCCGCGATCTGCGGTCCGCCGCCATGTACGACGATCGGATTGATGCCGGACTGCTTCAGGAGCGCGATATCCCGGGCAAAGGCTTTGCCCAGTTCCGGATTTCCCATGGCATGGCCGCCATATTTCACCACAACCGTCTTGTTCTCGTAGCGCTGCATGAAAGGCAGCGCGGCGGAAAGGAGCTGCGCCTGGATTTCCGCAGTTTCTGAAGCGTTGGTCATGGGTGTGCGGGCTCCGCGGACAAGAGGGCGGTATCAGAGCTTGATCCCGAAAAGTTGCAGACTTTTGGGATAAGATCATGCGGCTAAAGCTGGGCGGTCTCATAGCGCATGTTGCCGCCGGGGGAAACATCTGTTTGAAGGCAGGGCCGGGCATTTGCAATTATTTCAGAATCCGGCAGTCTCGCTACGCGATTGTGGTTGTACTCCGCTTGATGCACGCTATCGTTTCGCGAAGGTCCAGGAGGAGAAAAAATTCTGGAAAGGATGCCGGAAGACCTGTCCAAGCTGATTTCCCGCGTGGCCATGCGCGACCGGGCAGCTTTCGACGCGCTTTATCGCGCCACCAGCGCGAAACTTTTTGGCGTCTGCCTGCGTGTCTTGAAGAATCGCAGTGAGGCGGAGGATGCGCTTCAGAATGTCTATGTGAAGATATGGAACAGGGCCGACCGCTTCGCAGTCACGGATTCAAGCCCCATTTCATGGTTGGTGGCGATAGCCAGGAACCATGCGATCGACCTGCTGCGCGCCCGTAAGCCAACGGGTACGCTCGATGCTGCCGGCGAGATCGCCGAACCGTCGCCAGGGCCGGAGCGCAACGCGCTGGCAGCAAGCGAGGCCCGCCAGATCGAGCGCTGCCTTCAGGAGCTCGATCCGCCGCGGGCGGATGCGGTGCTCGGTGCCTATATGAATGGAGAAAGTTACGAGGAACTGGCGAAGCGGCATGGCGTGCCGCTCAACACCATGCGCACATGGCTGCGCCGCAGCCTCGTCAAGCTGAGAGAGTGCCTGCAGAGATGACCAGGGAAACGCAACAACAGCAGGATATGCCGGAAGGCGACGATCTCGTCGCAGCCGAGTATGTGCTCGGCGTCCTGGAGCATCGCGAACGCGTGGCTGCAGGCCGACGCATCGAGACCGAAAAGGCGTTTGCCGTGCATGTGGCGCGTTGGCAGGCGCATTTTGATCGCCTTTCCGACGATTATCAGCCTGTGGAGCCTCCGTCCGCCCTGAAATCGGGCATCGACCAGTGCTTGTTCGGCGAGGCGCAAGGGACCGCGATACCGTCGCTCTGGTCGAGCCTCGGCTTCTGGCGTGGACTGGCCGCCGCCTCGCTACTTCTTGCCGCGATCGCTATCGGGCGAGAATTCATCCCCCTCTCGCCGCAATCCTCCGGCCAAATGGTGGCGTCGTTGGAAAGCGCTGGCGCTCCGTTCAAGACGATGGTCGTCTTCGATCCCAGGACCGACATGCTGCGGCTGAAGATGATGGAAGGCGAAATGCCCACCGACCGTTCGATGGAGATCTGGCTGATCGCCGATAATGGCGCGCCGGTTTCGCTTGGGTTGATGAAGCGGAATGGTCCGACCGAAATGCCCGTAAAGCCCGCCATGGCCGCCAGGATGCGCGACGGCGTCCGCCTCGCTATCACCGCCGAGCCGATGGGTGGCTCGCCGACCGGCAAGGCGACCGGTCCGGTCATGGCCTCAGGCGTGGTGCGAACGATTTAGAGCGGCACTCGCCGTCCTCACTCCCGCGTCAGGAGTACGATCGCCGCGCGCAACTCATCGAGGCCTACGCCTTTTTCCGACGATGTCGCCAAAATCACGGGGAAGGCTGCCGCCCGCTTGGCGATTGCCTTCGCCGTTTCCTCCATCAGGCGTGGTACGCCGGCGGCCTTGATCTTGTCGATCTTGGTCAGCACGATCTGGTAGGAGACGGCGGCCTTGTCGAGAAGGTTCAGCACCTCCGCATCGTTCTTCTTGATGCCGTGGCGCGCGTCGATGAGCACATAGACGCGCTTCAAGGTGGTGCGCCCGCGCAAATAATCGAAGACGAGTCTCGTCCATGCATCGACCTGCGCCTTCGGCGCTTCGGCGAAGCCGTAGCCGGGCATATCGACCAGCGCCAGCGGCGGCAGATCGCGCCCCTCGCCGGAATAACCTTCCGGCACGAAATAGTTGAGCTCCTGCGTGCGGCCCGGCGTATTCGAGGTCCGCGCCAATGCCTTCTGCCCGACAAGCGCATTGATGAGCGACGACTTGCCGACATTCGAGCGGCCCGCGAATGCGATTTCGTGCGGCCCCTCGGGCGGCAGGAATTTCATCTCCGGCACGCCACGGATGAAAACCCAGCCTTTGGCGAAAAGCATCCGCCCCGCTTCGATCAGTTCGGCCTGTTTGTCGTCTGCTTCGCTCACGTCGCCTGTTCCAGTCCTGTTATGTCGGCTCCGCCGATGGCATCGATATTCCGGGTTATCTTGTCAACTGGCCAATTCCACCAGGCGATGTCGAGAAGACGCAAAATGGTCGCTTCGTCGAAGCGCATCTTCACCACACGGGCCGGATTTCCGGCGACGATGGCATAGGGCGGTACGTCGCGCGAGACCACCGAGCGGGTCGCAACAACCGCGCCGTCGCCGATCGTGACGCCGGGCATGATGGTGGCTTCCATCCCGATCCAGACATCGTGTCCGACGACTGTATCGCCACGGAAGGCCCTTCCGAATTTTTCCATATCGAACCGGTCCTGCCATTCGCCTCCGAAAATCCCGAACGGAAAGGTGGAGAATCCATCCATGGGATGATTGGCGCCGTTCATGATGAATTTGGCGTTGGCAGCGATCGCGCAAAACCGGCCGATGACGAGGCGGTCGCCGATGAAGTCATAGTGATAGAGGACGCAATGCTCCTCGAAACGCTCCGGTCCGTCAGGATCGTCGTAATAGCTGTAATCGCCTGCGACGATTGTTGGCCGCGTCACGATGTTCTTGATGAAGGCGCAGCGCGTATGGCCGGGCAGCGGGTGGATGGTATCGGGATCTGGGGCGGGCATGAAGGGGCTCCGGCAAGTTTTAAAGCGGCTTTCGAATGAGGAAAGCGGTCTGTCGTCATCGGATATGACGTTTCGGACCGGCTTACTTGCGCATTGGAGTTCTCCCGTTTCAAAGCGGTCTTTTAACCTGCTTGCGCGCATAAAAAAAGCCCCCGCCGTAGCGGGGGCTTTCAGATCGGATGAACTGGCCTATTCCGCCGGTTTGGTCTTCGACTTGAAGAGATCTCTCAGATTGTCCCAAAGCTCGACCTTGGCACCCTGCCGCTTCATGATGATCGCCTGCTGGGTGATCGACAGCGTGTTGTTCCAGGCCCAGTAGATGACGAGCCCGGCCGGGAATGTCGCCAGCATGAAGGTGAAGATGATCGGCATCCAGGTGAAGATCATTGCCTGGGTCGGGTCGGGCGGCGTCGGGTTCATGCGCATCTGCAGGAACATGGTGATGCCCATGATGATCGGCCATACGCCGATCATCAGGAACGGCGGCACCGCATATGGCAGCAGTCCGAAGAGGTTGAACAGCGACGTGGGGTCCGGCGCGGCCAGATCGTGGATCCAGCCGAAGAACGGCGCATGGCGCATCTCGATGGTGACATAGAGCACCTTGTAGAGCGCGAAGAACACCGGGATCTGCACGAGCACCGGCCAGCAGCCCGCGAGCGGGTTGATCTTCTCGGTCTTGTAGAGCTCCATCATCGCCTGCTGCTGCTTGACCTTGTCATCAGCATATTTCTCGCGGATTTCCAACATCTTCGGCTGCACCATCTTCATCCGCGCCATCGATGCGTAGGATTTGTTGGCGAGCGGGAAGAAAACCGCCTTCAGGATGACGGTGACGAGCAGGATCGCTACGCCGAAATTGCCGGAGAATTTATAGAGCCAGTCGATGAGGTAGAACATCGGCTTGGTGATGAAATAGAACCAGCCCCAGTCGATCAGAAGCTCGAACTGGCGGATGCCGAGATCCTTCTCATAGGTCTTGATCTTGGCCACTTCCTTGGCGCCGGCGAAGATATGGTTCTCGATCTTCGTCGATTGACCAGGCTGGATCGTCACGGGATCGGCGAGGAAATCGGTCTGGAAGCGGCTGCGATTGTCGGTGAAGTAGGAGAAGCGGGCCTGATAGGTCTCGTTCTGCGGGGGAATCAGCGCTGCCGCCCAATATTTGTCGGTGATGCCGAGCCAGCCACCCTTCGATTTAGGCGGCGAGACGTCCTTCTCTTCTTCGATCTTGGAATATTTGATCTCCTGCAGGCCATCATCGCCGACGACGCCGATCAGGCCTTCATGCAGGACATAGGTCGCGCTGGGATGTTCCGGCGGCGAAAAGCGCGTCACGCGCCCATAGGAGGCAAGCGAGATGGGCGTTCCCGTGGTGTTGGTCACCGTGTCATCGACCGTAAACATATAGTCGTTGTCGACTGAGATGACGCGCTTGAAGGTGAGGCCCTTTTCGTTGGTATAGGTGAGCGTCACCGGCGTGGAAGGCGTCAGCGTATCGTTGCCCTCTACCTTCCACACCGTGGTGGGGCCGGGCACCGTTCCGGTCTGGTCATTGCCGGTAAAGCCGAGTTCGACGAAATAGCCTTGCTTGAGCTGCGACGGCGCCAGCAATTCGATGCTGGGCGAGCTGTCGTCGACCGTCTCGTGATAATCCTTGAGGTAGAGATCGTCGAGACGGGCGCCCGTCAGATTGATCGAGCCCCGCAGGCTCGGCGTGTCGATCTTGACGCGGCCGGACTGCGCGACCGCCGCTTCGCGGGTCAACGTGCCGTTGGCTGCGCTGTCCGCCGTCTGGCCGGGGATGCCGGCTTGTCCCGGAGTGCCAGGAATGTTCTCGGCGTGACCCCCTGCCGCTGGCGCGGCTGGGGACTGGCCCGTGGCCTGCCCGGTTGGAGCTTGCGCCTGTTGCTGGCTTTTCTCCTGGCGGAGTGCCTCGATCCGAGCCTGTTCCTTTTGCGCCTCGACCTTGGGGTTCATATAGAACACCTGCCAGAGCGTCAGGATCAGAATGGACAGGGCAATGGTGATGAAGAAATTACGGTTGTTTTCCATTGACGGTCCCAGGTCCGGTCAGACCGGATCAACGTTTTTGTTCAGCTTTTTTGGAAACCCGCTTGGCGAGTTCCCTGACAAGTTCGGCAAACGGTGCGCTCAGCGCGTCACGGCGTGCAACGATCACATAGTCGGTCCCATCAGCCATGTCACCTGCGGCTTTGGTGCGCACCGCTTCCCGCAGGCGTCTGCGGATACGGTTGCGGATGACCGCGTTACCGTTCTTCTTGGTCACGGTGATGCCGACGCGCGGCTTGTTGCCGGCTTTGGCAGCAGCGGATTCCGCCGGTTCGCGCGTCTTCATTTCGAGCAGGAAGAACGGCCCGCGCCGTTTTTCTCCGCTCCTAACAGTCAAAAACTCCGCTCTCTTGCGAAGGCGGAGTGTTTTTTGATCGTTCATCGTGTTTGTCACCGCGCTGGTCGCGCGGAGCCAGCTTAAGCGGAAAGCCGCTTGCGACCGCGAGCGCGGCGTGCTGCGATGACTTTGCGTCCGCCTGGCGTCGCCATGCGGGAGCGGAAACCGTGACGACGCTTGCGAACAAGCTTGGACGGCTGATAGGTGCGCTTCATTTTTTTAATACCGCGGCGTGCGGCCCTTCTTGATTCTGCTTTTGAACAGGAGCTGGCTCGGCTGGCTTTCCGGCAACGTAAACTGCCGTCTGGCCGACAAGGTCCGAACGTGGGGCGGCTTATAGATGCAACCTCCCGATAAGTCAATTCCGATGCGTCGGAAACCGCGCTGAACGGCTATATAACGGCGATTTAATAGAGAGTCGGCGCAGTTCTGACGGGGCAATTTACCCCCGCTTCCGGTGGATACATCCGCCCAAATTTCGGCACGGCCATTGTCATCGCCCCGACTCTGGCTATGAATGCGTCGGGCTATCAAGAAGCCGCCGGTCGATCCGATCGGGCTGCTGCATAATCATGCAGCATTTTAAAGGGTTGGAGCGACCTTTGCGCGTCCAGGCGGACGCCCGGTGCTCCGAAATCACGGAAAGAGGAGTTAGTTATGACCATCCGCCGCATCGAACCGGGCCCGCGTATGAGCCAAGCCGTGATTCACGGCAACACCGTTTATCTCGCCGGACAGGTCGGCGCTCCGGGCGAAAGCGTTGCCGCCCAGACGAAGGCCATCCTGGCTTCGATCGACAAGCTTCTGCAGGATGTAGGCAGCAGCAAGTCGAAACTGCTCCAGGCAATCATCTGGCTCGACGACATGGCCAATTTTGCCGAGATGAATGCGGTCTGGGATGCATGGGTCGATCCGGCCAACACGCCCGCCCGCGCCACCGGCGAAGCGAAGCTGGCGACCCTGGCCTACAAGGTCGAGATCATCATCACCGCCGCGCTTGATTGATCGGTTCACTCGTCACGGATGCGGGCGGAATAACCGGCAGCGCCGCCGGCCGCCCGGCCGCCGATGGCCGCTTGCCGCTCCACGTCGGCAAGCGGCTCATCGTTTTCGATGAGCCCTTCGTGATAGAGATATCCCGGCAGATAGCCCGATAGGAGAACACGGTAATCCAGGGGAAATCCGGGGTTGATCGTGCGCGCCATGTCGAACACGACCGTCGTGCAATTGGTGGTGACGGTATTGTAGAACTCCGCCTTTTTCGCCAGCCTGTTGGCGGTGTCGAGATAGAGCATGAAAAGCTGCTTGCGTGGGGCAGCATCGATCCTGATCGGATAGCGGTAGACGTGCTCCCCGCGTATATTGGTGCGCAGGCGAATGATATCGCTTTCATCGGCGGCGATCATCGCCAGTTCGAATTCCTTGAAGAAGCCGCCGATCTCCGAAAACTCCTCGTTGATCGTTTTGCGGATTTCAGCCGAGAAGACAACATGCCGCCCATCTGCAAAGCCGAAACTGACAAGTGTGTGGGCAATCGCCGGGCTGCCCCAGTAGGACAGGAATAGATCGACTGTTTCGATCGTATCGAGATCGTAGGTGTCGGTCTCCCAACGCGGCGTGAAATCGGTGGTCGTGCGCCAGTCGAAATGCCGTACATTGTGAAGCGTTGCACGATTGCCGTCCATCGTCGCTGTCACGGTGTGTTCCACGTCCGGCGCCCAGGCACGCGTCAGCGATGGCTTGACCGTCGACCACCAGCCGAACAGTGCGATGATCGCCACGGCAGCCGCAAATCGCGACATCCGCCGTTTCGTCGTGAATTCCGCCACCAGCACGAACAGCGAAAATGCACCCCAGACGATGAGTGCGGCGATGCGCCCGTTCCCGCCGATCGGCAATTGATACCAAAGGGCGAAGCCGCCCCAGAGAAGGCAGCAGGCGAGCAGGATGAAGAAAAACAGGCGGGCGACAAATTTCAGCGCCGAAATGAATACGGTTGTCATGTTTCCCCGGTAGTATCCGTCTTGAAGAGCCGGCGGGCTCCTCCAGCGCATCGGTCGGAAACCGAACTGATTTTCGAAAAAACGGTGCGCGGATTCGATAATTTACAGCTTCATTTATGCGTCCAATGGGACGCACGGCGTTGTAGATTGCAATTACACTATTGGACTCTTAGCTCAAAAGATGCGAATATTTCGCTATCAGGAGGATGACGCCAATGACCGCTATGGTTCATACGCATGCCTCGAAAGCGATAGTCAATGAGGTCAAGGATTGCCTCAAGACGATAAGCCCCGGACAGAATGTCGTATCGACATCAGAGATACGAATGCGCTTGCGGAAGAAATTCCCGCACTGCGGCATGTCGGATTCGGGACTGGCTGAAGTGATCGGCCGCGAAGCGGTCGGACAGGGCTTCAGCATTCATTTCGAGAAATAAGACCGGTCGAGAACTAAGATTGGTTATCAAGCGCTGCGCGGTTGACGCGTAGCGCTGGTTCGTGTCGATCGACGCCGTTTGAGAAAGAACGGGCGCGCGATCCTCCATGCGAGCAGGATCGCTACGATCGCGGCATAGATAACAGGTTCCGCCGGCCAGCTTTTCACCGACAGGATGAAATGGATCGCGCCACCGGCCGCGGCCACATAGATCAGGCGGTGCAGCCTCACCCAGTTGCGTCCCAAGCGCCGGATGGACCAGGCATTGGACGTGACCGCAAGCGGGATCAAAATGACGAGACTCGCCATTCCGATGGTGATGAACGGCCGTTTGATGATGTCGGCGATGACGGCGTTGAGGTCGAGCGCCTGGTCGAGGATCATGTAGACGCTGAAATGCATGGCGACATAATAGAAGGCGAGCAGCCCGAGCGCCCTGCGGTAGCGGATGAGATTGATCGAGAAGATCTCGCGCAGCGGCGAAACCATCAGCGTCAGGATCAGGAAGCGTAGGGCCCAGAGCCCGAGGCGATGCTCGAATTCCTTGACCGGGTCCGCGCCAAGCTCGCCAATGCTGCCAAGATAGAAGCCCCATAGCGCTGGCAGCAGCCCCGCACCATAAAGCATCCATATCGGCGCATCGCTGCGCCGTTTGGTGCGCCGGGCCATCTCAGTCACGTTCATCTCAGTAGTTCGCCTTCAGATCCATGCCGGTATAGAGCGACGCGACCTCTTCTCCATAACCGTTGAAGGGCAGCGTCTTGCGCCGTCCGGAACCGAAAAATCCGTCCTCGCCGATCCGCCGTTCCGTCGCCTGGCTCCAGCGCGGATGATCAACCTCCGGATTGACATTGGCATAGAAGCCGTATTCCTGCGCGTTCTGCAGGTTCCACGAGGTCGGCGGCTGTTTGTCGACGAGGCTGATGCGCACGATCGACTTGATGCCTTTGAAACCGTATTTCCAGGGCACGACCAGCCGGATCGGCGCCCCGTTCTGGTTGGGCAGCGTTTCGCCATAAAGCCCGACGGCAAGGATGGTGAGCGGGTGCATCGCCTCATCGAGGCGCAAGCCTTCTACATAGGGCCAGTCCAGTGCCTGGAACACGCCCTGTTGTCCCGGCATCTCCTCCGGCCGCATCACGGTCTCAAAGGCCACATATTTTGCCGAGGAAAGCGGCTCGACCTTTTTCAGAAGTTCGGAAAGCTGGAAGCCGGTCCACGGGATGACCATCGACCACGCCTCGACGCAGCGCATCCGGTAGATACGCTCTTCGAGCGGCATGGTCGCGATGAGATCCTCGATGTCGAATTCAGCCGGCTTCGAGACAAGACCGTCCACTTTTACCCGCCAGGGTTTTGGCTTGAAATTACCAGAATTGGCGGCCGGATCGGCCTTGTCGGTACCAAATTCATAAAAATTATTGTAAGTGCTCACGTCTTTGAGCGGGGTCAGTTCCTCATCCGTGGCATAGGGACCTCGCTTCGCCTTCAGCACTTCCGCCTGCGCGGCGGTTTGCCAAGCACCGATCAATCCGGCCGCGACCGCACCGGCCATGAACTCGCGGCGACGCAGATATACGCTCCTCGACGTAATCTCGGAGGACTGAACAGGTGGGGTGCGGTAGGCCATGATTTTCTCCAATTCGCCCTATTATAACAGCGGTTCTGCGCAGGAACGGATTGGCTTAGTCAAAGAGTTTCACGTTCACGCAACTGTGAACCCGTGTCTGGACGTAAATCCGAGCATATCCCTCTTGTGGCAAACATGCATCAGCCGGTTTTGAAATGTACCCGGGAACGCATCAATGCTGGATGTGCACGATGTGTTACATTAAGTATTATTGTGTGATATGAGTGGCGCGTGCGGCGGAATGTTCCGAAGAAAATTCCCTTGGTAAAAGCTCGCAATAGCCGGGAAGGCCTGAGTTTGGCTCCTGAATGTGGCCGGACATGAAGACCTCAAAGCTTGATTAACCTCTGAATGTCAGGATATGCCCATGGTGAAGAATTATATTCCCGGCGTATTGTCTGCCACAGTATGGCTGTCTGTGATGTTTCTCGCCTTGCCTGCGGCCGCGTCCGATTCGTCGCTCCCCGCATCGGCTCATGCGGCCGTCAGCGAGGCTTCCGGCAATTCCGGCTTGAAGAAGGGGCCTGCCGGCGTCAGGCTCGGCGAGGGTGTGACGATGAGAAAGAAGAGCGAGCCGGATGAGCCGACGGCGGCCCAGAAGATCATTCGCAACCCTCAGTTCCTTTATCGCTTTTATCGCCCCGAGAATCCGACGGGCAAGACGGTGGTTCTCCTGCACGGTTCCGGCGGTGACGAGACGAGCCTCGTCCCGCTCGCTTCGAAAATATGGCCGAATGCCGTGCTGCTGGGCGTGCGGGGGCGTGTGCTGCAGGAAGGCCGTACCCGCTGGTACCGCAGCATCACACCCGTGAAATTCGACCAGAAGGATGTTCGCGCCGAAGCTGATGCCTTCGTCGTTTTCCTGACGAAGCTGGCCGATAGTCACGGTCTGGATCTGAGCCGCGCCACCTTTGTCGGCTATTCCAACGGCGCCAATCTTCTTGCTGCGACAATGCTGCTGCACCCCGACATGGTCAAGCGCGCGGTCCTGATGCGCCCGATGCCCGTGCTCGACGAAACGCCCGCCGCAAACCTGTCGAAGACCAATGTGCTGACGGTCGCCGGCGCTGAGGACGAAATCTATTCGCCCTATGCGCCTGCTTTGTCGGCTCTTCTGCGTTCAAGCGGTGCGCGGGTCGATTCCCGCACCGTCGCCACGGGCCATCTCCTCGGCGAGGAGGATGTGCGCATCGTCGGCGAATGGCTGGCGGCTCAAAGCCCGGATGGCGCGCCTGCCGTCTCGATGCAGACAGGCCCAGCCGGTTCCTCCTCCGCACCGGAGTAGCAGCGGCTGCCGCAGTTTCCTTCTCGGCCGGCACCAATTCAGTTCCCGTCCATTTTCTTCCTGCGCCCATAAGGCTGCAATGCGATGTGCAACCTTGAAAGCATGCCTGTCAGCGCGTAGAAAACAGCAGCAATTTGCGAGGGGCAAACGCAACCGGCCGTGAACGGAAGGACAGGGATATGACACTTCACAAGAACCTGATTGGCGGAGAATGGATCGGTGAGAGCGGTGTGCCCAACATCAGCCCGTCCGATACCAATGATGTCGTCGGCGAATATGCCCGGGCCGACCTGAGCGAAGCGAAGTCCGCTATCGCAGCCGCCAAGGCAGCTTTCCCCGGGTGGTCGCGTTCAGGCATCCTGGAGCGCCACGCCATCCTGCGCAAGACGGCCGATGAGATCATGGCGCGCAAGGAAGAGCTAGGCAGGCTTCTGTCGCGTGAGGAAGGCAAAACCCTTGCTGAAGGCATAGGCGAGACCATCCGCGCCGGCCAGATCTTCGATTTCTTCGCTGGCGAGGCGCTGCGCCTTGCAGGCGAAATCATCCCCTCCGTGCGCCCGGGCATTGGTGTCGAGATCACCCGCGAGCCGGTTGGCGTCGTCGGCATCATTACGCCGTGGAATTTCCCGATCGCCATCCCCGCCTGGAAGATCGCGCCGGCGCTCTGCTATGGCAACACAATCGTGTTCAAGCCGGCGGAACTGGTCCCCGGCTGCTCCTGGGCGATCGTCGATATCCTGCATCGCGCCGGCCTGCCCAAGGGCGTGTTGAACCTCGTCATGGGCAAGGGCTCGGTAGTCGGCCAGGCGATGCTCGACAGCCCCGATATCGATGCCATCACCTTCACCGGTTCGGTGGGGACCGGCAAGCGGGTGGCGACAGCCTCCGTCGAGCATGGCCGCAAATTCCAGCTCGAGATGGGCGGCAAGAACCCCTTCGTCGTACTGGACGACGCCGATCTTTCCGTCGCCGTCGAATCCGCGGTCAATTCGTCATTCTTCTCCACCGGTCAACGCTGCACTGCGTCCTCGCGCCTCATCGTCACTGAGGGCATCCACGACAAGTTCGTCGACGCCATGACAGAGCGGCTGAAAAGCCTCGTTGTCGACAATGCGCTCAAGCCAGGCACGCATATCGGCCCGGTGGTCGATGAGACGCAGCTCAAGCAGGACATGGACTATATCGAGATCGGAAGGAGCGAGGGCGCGAAGCTCGCCTTCGGCGGCGAACGGCTTAACCGCGAGACGCCCGGCTTCTACCTGCAGCCCGCGCTCTTTACCGAGGCGACCAACGCCATGCGCATCAGCCGCGAGGAGATCTTCGGCCCGGTGGCGTCCGTCATCCGCGTCAAGGATTACGAGGAAGCGCTCGCCGTGGCCAACGACACGCCGTTCGGCCTGTCCTCGGGCATCGCCACGACGAGCCTGAAGCATGCCACGCATTTCAAGCGCAATGCGGAAGCCGGCATGGTGATGGTCAATTTGCCGACCGCCGGCGTCGATTTCCACGTTCCGTTCGGCGGTCGCAAGGGTTCGTCCTACGGCCCGAAGGAACAGGGCAAATACGCCGCCGAGTTCTACACCGTCGTCAAGACGGCCTACACGCAGGCCTGAGCTTCACGATTGCGATGCGACAATTCGAGGGTCCGGTTTTCCGGGCCCTTTTCATATCCCGCTCCCATCCGTCTCCTTCGCCCAACTGGCCATCCGCCGCGCGGCCATTGAAGTGGACGCGTGCAGGAGGACGGTGAATGCGGCCAGCACGAAGAGGGCCGCGAACATCAGGTCCACCTTGCCCCGGCCATTGGCGAGAAGCATGAGATAGCCGAGCCCTTTCGACGCACCGACCCATTCGCCGATGACGGCGCCGATCGGCGCATAGACGGCGGCAAGCCTGAGCCCCGACCCGAAGGCGGGCAGGGCGGCCGGCAGGCGCAGCCGCAGAAGCGTGCTCATCGGCGTCGCCCCCATGGTTCGGGCGAGATCGAGCAGCCCGGGATCGGTGCGCCGCAAGCCGTCATAGAAGGTGGAGACCACGGGGAAGAAGATCATCAGCACCGTTACCGCGATCTTGGATATCATGCCGTAGCCGAGCCATAGCGTCAGGATCGGCGCCAGCGCGAAGATGGGGATCGCCTGGCTGAACACCATCAGCGGCAGGAGAAGCCGGCGCGCCATGGGCGAAATCATCAGGTGCAGCGCCGTCGCGCCGCCGATGGCCGCGCCGAGAACGAGGCCGAGCAGCACCTCGACAATAGTCGTGCCGGCATTTTCCGCGATGAGCGCGTGGTTGTCGATCAGCGAGCGCAAAACGCCAACCGGACCGGGCAGGATGAACGATGGAACGCCGGTCAGCCAGACGACGATCTGCCAGAGCGACAGCGCGGCGCATGCGGAAAGGAGCCCGTCGATGACGCGGCGCTTCATTGCGGCAACTCCCGGAGAATGCGCAGGAGGCCCGATTGCATGGCAAGCGTTTCCGTCGCCTCCGCTGCGCGGATCGCATCGCCCGCCAGCCCCTCATAGCGGCTGAGCCCGGCGGCGCTGACGATGATGATATGGTCGGCGAGCCGCACCGCTTCCGCCGGATCATGCGTCACCAGCACGACGGTGCGCCCCCGGAGCGTTTCATGGGCAAGCTCCTGCATTTCGCTGCGGGTGCGGGCGTCGAGCGCGGCGAATGGCTCGTCGAGCAGCGCGACCGGACGGTCCTCCATCAGCATGCGGGCGAGCGCCGCGCGCTGCCGCATGCCGCCGGAAAGGCTTGCCGGGCGCTTGTGCCGGTGCGGCTCAAGGCCGACGCGGGCGATAAGCCGCTCGGCCCGTGTCCGGTCAGGAGCCTCGCCGCGCAGCCGGACGCCGAGGACGACATTCTCGTAGACATCGAGCCAGGGCGCGAGCAGATCCGTCTGCGCCATATAGGCGACGCGCGGCACGACCGGCCTTTCGTCGCCCGCCGTAACCGTGCCTGAAAATTCCCCGCCGGTATCGAGATCGGCGATCAGCCGCAGGAGCGTCGATTTGCCGACGCCGGAGGGGCCAACAAGGCAGGTCCACTTGCCGGCCTCTATGCCGAGACTGATATCCCGGAAAAGCGGCTGCCCGGCATGGTGGAAGTCGCCGCGCAGCTGCAGTCCGGGCGGTGCTTCACGCATGTCCGCGCAGCCCCATCTGCCAGAAGGCGGCCTCGAGTTTCGTCGCGGTGCGGAACTGCTTGCAGAGATGCCGCCAGCGCTCGGTTTCCTGCGGCGAGGAGCCGAGCCGGTCCCGCGCCGCCTGCTCGATGAGCCTGCCCACTTTGTGGCAGACATCCTGATATTTCTGGCCGGCATAGGTATCGATCCACTGGCGATAGGGCGTATCGGCCGCCGTGGCGGCAAGCCGTGTGCCGATCTCGCCATAGCCCATCACGCAGGGAGCGAGCACCGCCATCAGGTCGAGGAAATCGCCGGAATGGCCGGCATCGAGCACGAAGCGCGTATAGGCCAGGTTCTCGGGCGCTTCTTCCGCCTCGAAAAGTTCGTCTTCCGATATGCCCGCCTCCGCACAGATGCCGACATGCAGCGGCAGTTCATGGTTGACCAGCGCATCGACGGTCGCGGCCGCGATACGCATTTCCTCGCGGCTGTTGGCCTTGACCACGGCAAGCGCCCAGGCGCGGGCGAAGTGGCGCAAATAGACATAATCCTGCACGAGATAATGGATGAAAGAGGCGCGTGGCAGGGAGCCGTCGCCGAGGCTTCTGACGAATTCATGATCGATATAGGCTGTCCAGTCGTCCCCTGCCGCATCGCGCCATGCGGCGAAAATGGGCGACGAGAAATCGGTTCTCACAGATATCATGTTCATTGGGCAGGCTCCTCCGCATTAACATCGATCGCGATCTTGTCGACGGGCAGGATGGACGGCACGAGACCATGCTCCTTCAGGAAAGCCTCGTAGCGCCGGTAGCGCCCGATATCGAGGGCCGCGGGCCTGAGCGCGAAGCGCGGCAGCGTGTCGAACCATGCGCGCCTGTTGAGTTCGTCCTGCAGCTCCTTGGCCGTCGAGGCATAAAGCTCGAAGCTCTCCTGCGGATGGTTCAGGATATATTGCGTCGCCTTTTCGGTGGCGGCGAGAAAGCGCGAGATCTTGGCCTTGTCCATGGTCTTCGAATTGGCGACATAGATCAGCTCGTCATAGGGCGGCACGCCTTCCTCCTCGACGAAGAAGCAGCGGCCCTTCACGCCCTCGACCGCCATCTGGTTCAATTCGACATTGCGATAGGCGCCGATGACGGCATCGACCTGCTTCGACATCAGCGACGGGGCCATCGACCAGTTGACGTTGATGAGCTCCACATCGCTCATTTTCAGGCCGTGCTTGGCGAGAATGGTCTGGAGAACCGATTCCTCGACGCCACTGACCGAAAAGCCGACTTTCTTGCCCTTGAGATCGGCGATCGATTTCACTGGGCCGTCGGCAAGGGTGAGCAGGCAGTTGAGCGGTGAGCCGACCAGCGTTCCGACCCGCAGCAGGGGCAGGCCCTCATGTGCCTGGAGATGGATCTGCTGCTGGTAGGAGACGGCGAGATCGGCCTGTCCCGCCGCGACGAGCTTGGGCGGGGCGGAAGGATCGGCGGGGGCGATGATGTCCACGTCGAGCCCCTCGTTGCGAAAGAAGCCCTTCTCTTTGGCGATGATGATAGGCCCGTGGTCCGGGTTCACATACCAGTCGAGAATGAGCGAAAGCTTGTCGGCGGCAAGCGCCGGTGTAGCCGCCAGCGGCAAGGCCGCCAGAAGCGCTAGCAGGAAATGTGGGAACTTCACGAGGTATCTCCTCCGGTTGGAAAAAGCAGTCAATTGGGATCGCCGGCCGCGATCAGGACGATTTCGCCCTTCCAGTAGCGTTGCAGGGCGGTTGCCGCGCGCCACGCGCGCAGCCCGCTGCGGCAGCACATCACCACCCGGCGACCTTCTGGTGGAACGATGCTGGCGGCCTGGAAATCATCGACCATGGCGCGCATAGCGCCCGTGCGCAGCGGTTGCGGCGCCTCGTCGATCCCGCGCAGCTCGACCAGCAGGTCGTCATCCCTGAGCCCGGCCGGCGCGATGAAAGGGAAGGGGATCCGCTCCGGCTCCGGCGCGTTGTCGAAGCGGAAGCCGCGGAATGAAAAGCGCTTGAGATCGACGGAGATCATGTTGCCGAGTGGCGAGGGCTCGAAGCCGAGCAGGACGCCAAGCGCCATCTGCGCCTGCAACGCGCCCAGCGTGCCGACCACGGGGCCGAGCACCCCGGCGGTCGCGCAGGTGGCGAGCGTCTTCGGCAGATCCGGGAAAACCGCCCGCAGCGACGGCGCACCGCCGCAAAAACCGCCGACATAACCCGCAAGGCCGAGCGCTGAAGCCGATATCAGGGGCTTGCCCAGCGCATGGCAGATATCCGACATGATATAGCTCGCGGCAAAGCTGTCGGCGCAGTCCATCGCGATATCGGCTTGCCCGACCAGCCTTTCCGCATTGGCCGGATCGAGCGCGGCGACGACGGGTGTGACCGCCGTTTCCGGATTGAGATCGCGCAAGGCGTCGCGAGCGGCCTCAGCCTTCGGCCGGCCTAGGCTCGTTTCCCCATAAAGCGGCTGGCGATGCAGATTGCTGCGGTCGACGCTGTCTGGATCGACCAGCGTGATCCGGCCAACGCCGGCGCCGGCCAGATATTGCAGCGCCGGGCAGCCGAGACCGCCCGCGCCGACGACGAGCACATGCGCCTGGCGCAGCTTTGCCTGACCTTGCTCGCCGAATTCGGGAAGGATTTCCTGACGCGCATATCGGTTCATCGCAGATATTCCCGTGTCGCGGCGATCCATTCCTTGACTCGCGCTTCCGGATCGGCGTTGAGCGTGATGTCGGTCACGACGGAAACGATGTCAGCGCCTGCGGCGAAGGCGCCGGGCGCGCGCTCCACATTCATCCCGCCGATCGCGACGAGCGGAATGTCACCGATCCGCGCCTTCCATGTCGTCAGTCGCTCCAGCCCTTGCTGTTCCCATTTCATCTTCTTGAGGATGGTCGGGTAGACAGGCCCGAGCGCGATATAATCCGGCCTGACTGCCAGCGCGCGGTCGAGTTCCGCCTCGTCGTGGCTCGAAACGCCGAGCTTCAAACCCGCTTGGCGGATGGCTGCAAGATCGGCCTCGTCCAGATCCTCCTGACCGAGATGGACGAAGTCGCAGCCTTCCTCGATGGCGAGCCGCCAGTGATCATTGACGATAAGCTGGCATTGATGGCGTGCGCAGAGTTCGCGGGCGCGGCGGATTTCAGCGCGCAACGGCTGCTCGTCACTGTCCTTGATGCGAAGCTGCACCAGCCTGATGCCGAGTGGCAGAAGCCTTTCCAGCCAGACGGAGGAGTCGAAGATCGGATAGAACGGATCGAGCGCCATCAGAGGAATGCCTTTCCCATGAGGGGTGTCGACGGGGCGGCCATGTCACGCGCCTCGATGGGATCGGCCTCATAGGCGAGCCGCCCGGCTTCCACCGCCTTGGCGAAGGCCTGCGCCATCATCACCGGATCGCCGGCCTTGGCTATTGCCGTATTGAGCAGCACCGCATCATAGCCGAGCTCCATCGCTTCCGCCGCATGCGAAGGCAGGCCGATACCCGCATCGATGACCAGTGGAATATCAGGAAAATGCGCGCGGAGCGTCCTCAGGCCATAGGCATTGTTGAGCCCGCGGCCCGAGCCGATGGGCGCCCCCCATGGCATCAGCACCTTGCAGCCGGCCTCGACCAGCCGTTCGGCAACCACCAGATCCTCCGTCATATAGGGGAAGACCTCGAAACCTTCGTCGCAGAGGATGCGGGCAGCTTCCACCAGCCCGAACGGGTCGGGCTGCAGCGTGTCCTGCTCGCCGATTACTTCCAGCTTGATCCACGGCGTGCCAAACACTTCGCGCGCCATATGGGCGGTTGTAACCGCCTCGCGCACCGAATGACAGCCGGCGGTATTGGGCAGGACACGAAGCCCAAGACCCTTGATCAGCGCCCAGAAATCCTGGCCCCCACGCTCGCGCCCGGATTCGCGCCGCAACGACACGGTGACGATCGCCGTGCCGGAGGCGCGCACTGCCTCCGATAGGGTGGCGGGGGAGGGATATTGCGCGGTGCCGAGCAGAAGCCTGCTTGAAACAGATGTGCCGTAAAACTCCAGCATGTCAGCCTCCCTGCATAGGTGCGAGGATTTCCACCTGATCGCCGTCGCGGAGCGCGGTTTCCCCACGTTCGGCGGCGCTCACGAAAGCACCGTTGACGGCGGTGGCGACCACGGCGTCGGCAAGGTCGAGTTCGCCGAGAACCGCGTCGAGCGTTGCCGCATCGGTTTCATGCGGATTGCCGTTCAGGATAATTTTCATCCATCATCTCCGGTGTGCTGGTGGGATCGGTCACGGCCTCGACGGCCATGCGGGCAATCGCTGGCGCAAGCAGGAAGCCGTGGCGGTAGAGCCCGTTGACATAGAGGGTTTGTCCGCGCCTGCGGATGCGCGGCAGATTGTCGGGAAATGCCGGGCGGGCATCGACGCCGGTTTCCAGGATTTCCGCTTCGGCGAAGGCCGGATCGAGCGCGAAGGCGCTGCCCAGCAGTTCCAGCGTTGAGCGCACGGAGATGCGGCGGCTGGCGTCGCTCTCTATCATCGTCGCGCCCACCATGTAGGCGCCGTTGCCGCGCGGCACGATATAGAGCGGGATGCGCGGATGCAGCAAGCGCACCGGGCGGTGGAGGTTCACTTCGCTCGAGCGGATGACAATCATCTCGCCCGTGACACCACGCAGATCGGGAAGCGCATCCTTTGCAGCAAGACCACGGCAATCGATGGTGAGGTCGCTCTGGATAGCTGCCTTGTCCATCTCCGTGCCGAGTTGCAGCCGCACGCCGCGGCGGCGAAGCGTTTCGGCCAATTGCTCGAGCGCCTTGCGCGGATCGAGATGGCCTTCCCCGGGGAAAAAGAGACCGTGCCGGAAACGGCCCGCCAGATCCGGTTCGAGCGCTGCGATCCGCTCCGCGTCGGCGGCTTCATGGGCACTGGTGCGGCGGGAAAAGCGCCTGAGCTCGGCCGCATCGCGCGTATGTGACAGGACGAGCGTACCCTGCCGCTCGACGCAATCGACATGGCGGTCCCACCAGCCGATGGCCTCCTGGCCGAGCCGCACCACTGGCTCCTCGGCGCTTTCGCCTTCGCACCAGGGCGCCAGCATGCCGCCCGCATACCAGGAACAGCTGTCGTCGCCGATGTGCTCGCTCCGCGCGACGATGGTGACGTCGAAGCCCTGCTCGGAAAATTCGGTGGCGCAGGTCAGCCCCGCGACACCAGCGCCGATGATGGTGATGCGCATGGCTCTAGCCCCACATCGCATGGAAATGATGAACGGGACCGTTGCCCGAGCCGACATTGAGGCGGTCGGCGGCAAGGATCGCGCCCTGCAGATAGGCATGGGCTGCGGCGAAGGCTTCCTCCAGCGACAGCCCCTTCGCCAACTCGGCGGCGATGGCCGATGAGAGCGTGCAGCCGGTGCCATGCGTATTGCGGGTGGCGATGCGCGACGCCGTCAACCTGAATGGCGGCATGCCATCGCGGATTAGGAGATCGACGCATTCCCCGCCTTCCGCGTGCCCGCCCTTCATCAACACTGCGCCAGCACCCATCGCCAGAAGCGCCTTGCCCTGTTCGACGGCATCGGTTTCGCTCCGCGCTATTTCTCCGTCGAGCAGACAGGCGGCTTCCGGCAGGTTCGGCGCCAGAAGCGTCACCCCGGGCAGAAGCTTTTTGCGCAAGGTAGCGACGGCTTCGAGGCTCAGCAGCCGGTCGCCGGATTTTGCCACCATGACGGGATCGAGCACGATATATTTGTTGAAGGGAATAATTCCAGCCGCCACGGCTTCGATCGTTTCCGGCACCGAGAGCATGCCGATCTTGACGGCATGGACGGCGAGATCGCTGAATACAGCATCCATCTGGGCCGCGACGATATCAGCCGGAATGTCATGGACTGCGGTGACCGCCTTGGTGTTCTGGGCGGTGATGGCGGTGACGATGCTCGCGCCATAGGTACCGAGCGCGGAGAAGGTCTTGAGGTCGGCCTGGATGCCGGCGCCGCCGCCGCTGTCCGATCCCGCAATGGTCACGCAGATCGGTATCACTGGGACAGAAAAGGAGCGTGCTGTCTGTGTTCTGGTCATGGCGTTTCTCATTCCGAACGGAAACTCGAAACGCCTCGACCGGGATGGAATATGCTTCCAAAGAGTGGGAATCATCCCGGTCCGCGACGCCAAACTCCGTTCCCTACGCAGGTATTATCCCGAATCAGGTTCAATGGGTTGGCGCGTTAGCACCTCTCAGCCTTTCGGCACCCCAACGAATTTTGCTGTTGACGGGATAGGCCCAAAATTGGCCAAGGTCAACCCGATGCTGGGAGGGGCTGATTCCCGGCATATTGTTGAAAGGTGTAAAACCGGCCTTTGAGCAATCCAGGAATGTGGTGGGTGGGGAAGAATAAGAAGCGTGACAAAGACGAGTAAAAATCAAGGTTTAGCTTGTTTATTTAGAATTTGATGTTTTGCTCCGCAGGGGCTTTACAGGCATATCAGGGGACGGTCGGATGTCGTTTTCAACGATGGGAATACATAAGAGGGCAGAATCATATGGCGGATTCTGAATCCTCGGGGAGCGGCGAGCCTGTGGATACAGCGGAAACTGACGAGGATTTCCGCGTTCTTTTCACCACCCACCCGACCCCCATGTGGGTCTATGATCCGCAAACCCTGAAATTCCTCATCATCAACCAGGCTGCCGTCCAGCTCTATGGCTATGACCGCGAGCAGTTCGGGCTACTCACTGTCCTCGATATCCGCCCCCCGGCCGAGCGCGAGCGCATGCTGGAGGCGATACGGGACAAATCCGACCTCGACCGGCCGCAACGCTGGCAGCATCTGAAGGCGGATGGCGAAATCATCGAGGTTTTGACCTACGGTCGGCAGGTGCGCTTCAGGGGCCTCGATGCCGTCCTCGCCATCGTGCAGGACCGCACCGAGGTCAACCAGGCCTACAGGCAGGTGCACCATACCCGTTCGCTCCTCGACAATCTGGTGAGCAATCTTCCCCTGGGCGTTTTCGTCAAGGATATGGAAAATGCCGGACGCTATGTGCTGTTCAACGAGGCAGCCGGAGCGATCAGCGGTCGCACGCCGAAGGAGGTCCTGGGCAAGACCGACAATACTTTGTATCCGCGCCGCGATGCCGTTCGCTTCAGCCGTCAGGATCAGGTGGCGATGCGCCGCAGCGAGGTCTTGTCCATGGAGCAGAACATGGTGCGCCCCGATGGTGAGATACGCGTTGTGCGCACCATAAAGCGCCGCATTCCCACCACTGACGGGTCGCGTCCCCGCTACCTCATAGGGCTTTCGGAGGATGTGACGGAAAGGCGGGAAATCCTGTCGCGGATTGAGCATGTCGCCATGCACGACGCGCTCACCGGTCTGCCCAATCGCGCCTTTTTCACCGACCACCTCCGGAAACTGTTGAAGAAGGAGCATGGGGCGGAGCCATTCGCGCTGCTCTATCTCGATGTCGACCAGTTCAAGCAGGTCAATGACAGCATGGGGCACCCGGCCGGCGATCTGCTGTTGAGCGAGGTCGCTTCACGGCTGCGCAAGCTGATCTCGCCGGATGATTTCATCGCGCGCATCAATGGCGATGAATTCGCCATCGCGTTCATGGGCGGCGATATCAGGGAGATCAGCCTGTTTGCCGAAAAGCTGATGGCCCTTTTCGCCGAGCCTTTCCGTCTCGAGGATAATGAGGAATATATCGGTTGCAGCATCGGTATCGCGCTGGCGCCGAAGCATGGTGACGAGGTGGATCTGCTTCTGCGAAACGCCGATCTGGCGCTCCACGCCGCCAAGGCCGACGGCCGCTCGACCTTCCGCTTCTACGAGCAGTCGATGCGGCTGGCGGCGGAAAGGCGCCATATCCTGACGCTCGAATTGCGCCAGGCGCTGAATGAGAACCAGTTCGAACTCTATTACCAACCGATCTTCACGCTGTCCGACGACAGCATTTCGGGCTTCGAGGCGCTCATACGCTGGCACCACCCGCAGCGCGGCATGGTTTCTCCCGCCGAATTCATCCCGGTGGCGGAGGAAACGGGATTGATCTCCGGGATCGGTCAATGGGTGCTCCGTGAGGCCTGTCTGACTGCGGCGCGCTGGCCGAAATCGGTCAAGATTTCGGTCAATCTTTCGGCGGCGCAGTTCGATCAGGCGGGCTTGCTCGACACCGTTGTCATGGCCCTTGAGGAGGCCGGTCTCGAACCGCATCGTCTGGAGCTGGAGATCACCGAATCGATCTTCCTGTCCAACAGCCGACAGAACATCCAGATGCTTTACGCGCTGCGTGAGCTCGGCGTCCGCATAGCGATGGACGATTTCGGCACCGGCTATTCCTCGCTCAGCTATCTCCGCTCCTTCCCCTTCGACAAGATCAAGATCGATCGCAGCTTCGTCTCCGGCATCGAGGTCGACACCAGGAACCTTGCCATCATCCAGGCTGTCGCTGTTCTTGGCGCGGGTTTCAACATCATTACGACGGCAGAGGGAGTGGAAACCGCGCAACAACTCAGCCGGTTGAGAAACGAGCATTTTGGTGAAGTGCAAGGTTTTTTCACCGGCAGACCCATGCCGGCTGGCGAAGCCGACATATTCATAGCAAGCAAAACTGCTTCTTCCGCCCGGCTATTGAATGAACTGGCATCCTCTGCGATGACAAGCCGAAAATGAACCCCGAGCGGGGATAATATCGACCATGGCATTCGAGGAGCACAGGCAATGACCCTATCGGCCGAAACATTTCGAAATGGAACCTTTGTGGGGCGCGTCTGGCGGCCGGAACACGAGGGGCCGGCCCTCGTCATGCTGCGCGACGGTATCCTCTACGACATCACCTCGAAAGAGGCGCCAACCATGCGCGATCTCCTCGAGCGCGACGATCCCGCGGCATTTGCCGCTGCGCAAAAAGGTGAGCGGCTTCTGTCTCTCGAACAAATGTCACAACAGTCTGTCGAGGCGGCAGGCGACCTGACGCAGGTGCATTTTCTGGCGCCCTGCGACCTTCAGGCGGTCAAGGCCTGCGGCGTTACCTTCGCCCGCTCGATGATCGAGCGCGTGATCGAGGAAAAGGCTGCCGGCAATCCGGCGCTGGCGCTGAAAATTCGCGAGCGGGTGACGGCGATCATCGGCAACAGCCTGCGCAATCTGAAGGCTGGTTCCGCGGAAGCGGCCAAGGTCAAGGCGGCATTGATCGAGGAAAACGTCTGGTCGCAATATCTGGAAGTCGGCATCGGACCGGACGCCGAAGTGTTTTCCAAGGCGCAGCCCCTTTCCTCGGTCGGCTGGGGCGCCTCTGTCGGGCTGCATCCGATTTCGAACTGGAACAACCCCGAACCGGAAATCGTGCTGGCGGTCGACAGCTCCGGCAAGGTCAAGGGCGCGACGCTCGGCAACGATGTCAATCTGCGCGATGTAGAAGGTCGCTCCGCCCTGCTGCTCGGCAAGGCGAAGGACAACAACGCCTCCGCCGCCATCGGTCCTTTCATCCGGCTGTTCGATGAGACCTATTCGATCGATGACGTCCGCAATGCCGATCTCGATCTCCTTATAGAGGGGGAGGATGGTTTTGTGCTCAAGGGGCACAGCACCATGAAGGAGATCAGCCGCGATCCGCTCGACCTCGTTTCGCAGACCATAGGCGCCCATCATCAGTATCCCGATGGGTTCATGCTTTTCATGGGAACGCTTTTTGCGCCGGTCGAGGACCGCGACACCCCTGGAGAAGGATTTACGCACAAGCTGGGCGATGTCGTCACCATCTCCAATCCGGAGCTCGGCAGCCTGACGAATACGGTCAGGCTTTCGACGCAGTGCCCGCCCTGGACATTCGGCGCGGCCGCCCTGATGCGCAATCTTGCGAAGCGTGGGCAAATTTAGAGCGGTTCATTTTGAGATGGAAACGTCGGGGCTTCAATTTTTATGAAAGTGTCCAACCGCTGGTGGGTGGCAATGTTCCGGAATGGGTCCTCGGGTCAAGCCCGAGAATGACCAACTGGAGAGGTTTTCGCCCGTTAACCTTGGAGCGTCTTTAACCTTGGAGAATGGCAGAAACATCCCGGCAATCGTCATCCTTGGGCTTCACCCAGGATCATTCCGCAACGTTTCCGCCGCCACCAGCGGTCAGACATGAAGGCCTCCAGGGCAAAACCTGTCAGCTATTCGGCAACGTATACGCGATGACATAGTCGCCCGGCTTGGTGCCGACCGAGTCATGGCCTCCCGCCACGATGATAACGAACTGGCGGTCGTCATCCGTGGTGTAGGTCATCGGCGTGGCCTGGCCACCTGCCGGCAGGCGCGCCTCCCATAGCTGCTTGCCGGTCGTCAGATCATAGGCGCGAAGATAATCGTCTACCGCGGCGCCGAGGAAGGCAACGCCGCCTGCGGTGATCATCGGACCGCCGATGCCGGGAACGCCGACCTTGAACGGCAGGGGTATCGGGGACATGTCACGGATGGTGCCGTTCTTGTGCTTATAGGCGGTCTTGCCGGTTCGCAGATCCACCCCGGCGACATAGCCCCACGGTGGCGCCTGGCAGGGAATGCCCAGCGGCGACAGGAAGGGATTGAGGAGCACGGCATAAGGCGCGCCTTCATTGCGGTTCAGCCCCTGTTCGCTTCCCTTGGTGACTTCGCCAGGCGGCGGCACATCCTCCCGCGGCACCAGCTTCGAGGTGAATGCGAGATAGGTCGGCATGGCGAACATTACCTGCCGCACGGGATCGACCGCGACGCTGCCCCAGTTGAAGGTGCCGAAATTGCCGGGATAGATGATGCTTCCCTGCAGCGAGGGCGGCGTATAGCGTCCTTCATATCTCAGCCTGTGGAATTGGATCCGGCACGCGAGCTGGTCGAACATGGTAATGCCCCACATGTCCTTTTCGGACAGCGGGGGCGGCGAGAAGCTCAGGCCGGAGACGGGTTGCGTTGGCGCAGTGAAATCTCCCGCCACCGCTCCGCCGGGAGCCGGCACCTCCTTGACCGGAATGATCGCTTCGCCGGTGCGCCGGTCGAGCACATAGATATCGCCTTGTTTTGTCGGGCCGACAAGCGCCGGAACGGCCGTTCCATCCTCCTTGGTGATGTCAAGAAGGACCGGCTGCGCAGGGACATCCATATCCCAGAGATCGTGGTGCACGGTCTGGCGGACCCAGCGTACCTGTCCCGTATTGAGGTCGAGCGCGGTGATGGAGGAGGAGTATTTCTCCACGCTCGGGCTGCGACCTGCGCCATACTGGTCGGGAACCTTGTTGCCAAGCGGCACATAGATCAGTCCGAGATTTTCATCGACACTCGAGACGGACCAGCTGTTGGGCGAATTGACCGTATATTTCTGGTCGGGGGGAAGTGGCGTCGTCACATCCGGATTGCCCGAATCCCAGTTCCAGATCAGCGCGCCTGTGTTGATGTCGAACGCGCGGATGACGCCCGATTGCTCGTGGATGGAGTAATTGTCGTTGACGGCGCCGCCGACGATGATCTTGCCTGCTGCGACAACCGGCGGCGAGGTGGAATAGTAATAGCCGGCAGGCGTATACTGCATGCCCTGTTCGAGGTGCAGCGTGCCATTGTCAGCGAAGAAGGTGCAGATCTGGCCGTTCGCCGCATCGAGCGCGATCAGCCGTGCATCGGAGGTCGGCAGGTAGACGCGTTCGGCGCAGGGCTGGCCTGGAGGTATTGCCGGATCGGCGTAATAGGAGACGCCGCGGCAGGTCTGGTGCTGGCGGTCCGTATTGAAGCCGACCTTCGGATCGAATTTCCATTTCTCCTTGCCGGTCGCTGCATCGAGGGCGATCGCCCAATTGTGCGGTGTGCACAAATAAAGCGTGTCACGCACTTTGAGAGGCGTGACCTGGTATGTTGTCTCGCCTACATCCTCCGGCTGCTTGATGTCGCCCGTCTGATAGGTCCATGCGACCTTCAGGCTGGCGACATTTTCTGGCGTGATCTGGGCAAGCGGCGAATAGCGCTGTCCATAGGGGGTGCGCCCATATTGCTGCCAATCGCCAGGCGGCATATTGCCTCCGAGATCAGCGTTCGCCGCCACCTGCTTGGTCGGCAGGGATCCCACGATATCGTGCGGGTCCTGGAACATGGAATATCCGGCCACGCCCAGTGCGACCAGCACGGCGAAGGCAAGCGGCAGGACGCCACCGGTCTTCCTCCATATCCATGGGGTGAGCAGCCAGAGGCCGAGAAGGACGATGACGCCGCCACGCGTGCCCAGCTGCCACCAATCGAAGCCGATTTCATGGATTGCCCAGCCAAGCGAACCGAGGATGACGAGGGCATATATCCCCAGGGCGGCCGGGTGCCGCTTGAAGAGAAAAATCGCGGTCAGAAGAAAGCCGATTGCCACGATGAGGTAATACCAGCTTCCGCCAAGTGCAGCGAGCCATGCACCGCCGATACCAAGGGCGATCGCAATGACTGCAAACAGAATGGCAGTAGTGGATATCAGCAAACCAGGTCTCCGGCGAAGTTGTGTGTCGTCATTTCTTAAGTTCATCGCTCGTATGCCGCATGTTTGTAGTGAAAATATACTTTTGACAACCAGGGTTTTTAATCTCTTCGTGAATTGGTGGAATTTCAGCCGGTTAGGAGGAGTTTCTGCAGTTGTTGCCCTGAGATTAACTTTGGCTTCTGGAGGTCACGGAAGCAAATAGAGCCGAATCACTTCAAGGAAAGGCCGCACGCGCCCTTTTTCCAGTTGTTAAAAATTGATTCCTAAAAAATAGGGGGAGCGGCGGCGCTTTTTCTAACAGCAGGTTGCATATACAACCTGCTGCGGCGTATTCACTCTTCGGTGGCTTTGCCACTGCGGGTTTCCAGCCGATAACGGTTGCCGGGATAGACGAGGCGCGCGAAAGAGACCACCTGTTTCGAAGACCATGTGCGGCGGTGGATAGTCAGGCATGGCTCGTTGCGCAGGATTACAAGGAGCTTGCATTGCCAGGGCTCCGGCATGACGGCTTCGACGATGTGCTCGGATCCGCTCAACGGCGCCTCGCGCGTCAGGTAGGCATTGGGTGTGATCGCGGTGAAATCCTGTTCGAGATAGGAGGGTGCTGCCGCCGGATTGACATGACGATCCTCAATCTGCACCGGAACATCGTTTTCGCTGTGGACGATCAGTGAATGGAAGACCTTCGATCCGATCGGCAGATCCAGCGCGTCGGCAACGGCCGGGGAGGCGGCCTCTTCACGAACAAAAACCACCGAAGCCAGGTGTATATGGCCTCTTTCTGCGATTTCATCGGCAATGTTGCGAACTTCGAAAAGCGCAGAAGTGCCCTTGCGCTCCGCGACGAAGGAGCCGACGCCCTGGATGCGGATGAGTTCGCCCTCGCTCGCCAATTCGCGCAACGCACGGTTTGCAGTCATTTTGCTGACGCCCAGTTCCGCGACGAGTTCGTTTTCGGAGGGTACTCGATGCTTTGGGGGCCACTCGCCGCTGTGGATGCGGTCGAGGATCATCTGCTTCACGCCGGCATAGAGCGGTGCGCTTTCGCTTGCCCTTTCATTGGATCTTCCACTGGACATTGAAGATGCCTCCCCTCTGATTGCATCGGATATCGCCAGCCGCCCGGCGGTTGCTATGCCGCCGAATGGTGCTTGATCTTCTTCATAGCTCGATTTTTGAGCAGGAGCAGAATCTGCACGTATTCGGTACTTTGCTCTTGCATACCATAATAATTGTCATATGGTCCCATATACAACATGAATAGAGGGCGGTGGTCCGGATTGCTTCTGGTCAAGCAAGCAGTCGACTGGCCGCGCTCGACCTCGATCAGCGGTTGACATGCCTCCCATGCTCTCGCCAAGCCGACGGCAGATCGGCGTATTAACGGTTTCCGACATTACCAGAGGAGAATATCGATGAAAGCTTACAAGGTTTTGCTGGCTGGCGCTCTCGCGCTTGCCGCGGGTGGATGGTCTCCGGCTCAGGCCAAGGAATGGAAGACCGTTACGATCACGCTCGAGGGCGCCTATGCCCCGTGGAATTTGACCAACCCCGACGGCACGCTTGGCGGTTTCGAGCCGGAACTGGCGAAATATCTCTGCGCTCACATGAAAGTGGAATGCAAGCTGGTCGCCTCCGACTGGGACGGCATGATCGCCAGCCTCAACGCCGGCAAGTTCGATGTCATCATGGATGCGCTGTCGATCACCGAGGAGCGCAAGAAGATCATCGATTTCTCCATCCCCTACGCCCATACCCATGCCGCCTTCGCCGCCCCGAAGGACAGTTCCTACGCCAATGCGCCGGGAACGGGCACGGTCGTCAAGATCGCGCCTGACATGAGCGGCGGCAAGGAAGCCGTCGAAGCCATGCGGACCGCCTTCAAGGGCGCCACCATCGGCATCCAGGCGGCGACCGTTTATGCCAAGTTCATCTATGATAATTTCGGCGATATCGCCACGGTGCGCGAATACAAGACCAGCGCCGAGCGCGACATCGATCTGGAGACGGGCCGCATCGATCTCGCCTTCGATGACGCTACCACCCTGTCCACGGCCTTCGAGAAGGCCAATGGTGCACTGGCCTTCAGCGGCCCAGAAATCGGCGGCACCATTTTCGGCACGGGCGAGGGGCTGGGCGTGCGCCAGTCCGATCCCGAGCTCAAGGCGATGCTGGACGACGCCATCAAGGCGGCGCTTGCCGACGGAACTGTCAAGGAACTGTCGATGAAGTGGTTCAAGACCGACGTTACGCCGTAAAGGCATGGTTGGTTGGCAGGCGCTTGCACTCCCCTCTGGCGCCCTTCGACAAGCTCAGGAGGGCGGGGGGCGTAAGCACCGCCTGCCCCAGACCATCTCGTAACATCAGCCGCTCCGGCAATATGGGAACTCTGACATGGGAATAGTGGAGACGCTCGGTTTCGGGCAGACCGGCTGGGGCGGGCTTCTCCTCATGGGGGCCCTGATGACGCTGTGCCTCACGCTCACCGCGCTTCTGTTGGGCGCCGTGCTGGGCGCCGTCGTGGCTGCGGCCAAGCTTTCGCAAAACCGGGCCGCCCGAACCGCCGGCGGCTTCTACACAACTGTCTTCCGCGGTGTGCCCGAGCTTCTCATCATCTACCTCGTCTATTTCGGCGGCTCCAGCGCCCTGACCGCCATCGGTGGTTATTTCGGCGTCGAGGGCTTTCTTGGGCTCCCCTCCTTCATCGCCGGTGCTCTTGCCGTGGGACTCATTTGCGGGGCCTATCAGGCGGAGGTCTATCGCGGCGCTTTCCTGGCCATCCCGAAGGGCGAGCTCGAAGCCGCCCAGGCCATTGGCATGCACCGTCTCCTGCGCTTCCGGCGCATCATCGCGCCGCAGGTCCTGCGTTTCGCCATCCCCGGCATCGGCAATGTCTGGCAGTTGAGCCTCAAGGATTCGGCGCTCGTCTCGGTCACCGGGCTCGCGGACCTTATGCGCACCAGCCAGGTCGCCGCCGGTTCCACGCGGCAATATTTTCTGTTCTTCATCGCCGGCGGCTGTCTCTATCTGATCCTGACCAGCATGTCAGACCGCCTCTTCGCGCTTGCCGAGCGGCGCGCGAGCCGCAGCATGCCTGCCGGCATCGGCCAGATCTAAGGAGGAATGGCGATGGATATCCCTTTCCTCTTTCAGACGATGAAGACCCTGCTTGCCGCCGTGCCGATGACGCTTGCCCTGTTTTCCCTGTCGGTGCTGTTCGGCGGGCTGCTTGCGCTCCTCGTCGTCTGGATGCGTGTAGGCGGCAATCCCGTCCTTAGCCGGTTCGCGCGGGGCTATATCTTCGTCTTCCGCGGCTCGCCGCTGCTCATCCAGATGTTTCTCGTCTTCTACGGCCTCGGTCAGTTCGGCTTCATCCGTCATAGTTTCGTCTGGCCGGCGCTGCGCGAGCCCTTCGTCTGCGCCGTCCTGTCGCTGGCCCTCTGCACAGCGGGATATACCGCCGAAATCTTCCGCTTTGGCCTGCGCGCCGTCCCCCCGCGCGAAATCGAGGCGGCACGCGCCATCGGCATGTCCGGCTTTCTCCTGGTACGCCGCATCATCGCCCCCATCGCCTTTCGCCATGCCCTGCCGGCCTATTCGACGGAGATTGTGATGATGGTCAAATCCACCGCGCTCGCGAGCCTCGTCACCGTCTGGGAAGTGACGGGCGTTGCCCAGCGGCTGATCTCCCAGACCTATCGCACGATGGAGGTGTTCCTCTGCGCGGCGATCATCTACCTCGTGCTCAATTTCTTGATCCTGCAGGCGATGGCGCTGCTAGAACACCGCCTTTCGCCCCACCGTCGCGCTGCGGCGCCGCTTGTCCCCGGCAGCCTTCCGGTATCACGATGACGAGGCCACACACCACCATGGAGGGGAACATGGCTTCGGCCACCCGGCTATCCGTCCGCAACATCCACAAGAGCTTCGGCACGCATGAAGTTCTGCGCGGCATTTCCCTCGATGCGCATGATGGCGACGTCATTTCGCTGCTCGGCGCCAGCGGCTCGGGCAAATCGACCTTCCTGCGCTGCATCAATCTTCTCGAAGTCGCCGACCGGGGCGAGATCGTCGTCGATGGCGAGCGCATCGAGATGGTGACGAAGAACGGCCGCAACGTGCCGGCCAGCCGAAAGCAGGTCGATCGTATCCGCGCTGAGCTCGGCATGGTCTTCCAGTCGTTCAATCTTTGGTCGCATATGACCATCCTCGACAATGTCATCGAGGGCCCGCTGCATGTGCTGAAGCGGCCGCGCGCCGAGTGTATCGCCGAGGCCGAGGCGCTTCTCGAAAAGGTCGGGATCGCCGAGAAGCGCCATGCCTATCCAGCGCATCTCTCGGGCGGCCAGCAGCAGCGCGCGGCCATCGCCCGCGCACTGGCTATGAAGCCGAAGGTGATGCTTTTCGACGAGCCGACCTCCGCGCTCGATCCCGAGCTCGTCGGCGAAGTCCTGCGCGTCATGCGCAGTCTGGCGGAGGAGGGCATGACCATGCTGGTCGTCACCCACGAGATGAGCTTCGCCCGCAATGTCTCCAATCGTGTCATCTTCATGCGCTCCGGCGAGATCGACAGCGACGGCACGCCGGAAGAGCTTTTCGGCAAGGGCGGTTCGCCTGCCTTCCGGCAATTCATCGGCACGTTCGGGAGCTAGAGCCTTGCGCACCATAACGCTTGAAACGACGCTGGACTGGCAGGCGATAGCCGGCATCGCCGAAGGCGCTCCACTAGTGCTGGGCGAGGGCGCATGGGACAGGATCGATCACGCGGCGCGCATCGTCGCCACACTGGTGAAAAGCGGTATCCGCGCCTATGGCGTCAATACGGGCGTCGGCGCACTTGCCGATACGGTGGTCGACCGCGCTTCGCAGCGCCGCCTGTCGCGCAATATCCTGATGAGCCACGCCTGCGGTGTAGGTCCGCTTCTGGCCCCGCGCGAGGTACGCGCCATCATCGCCGCCCAGATCAACAATTTCGCCCATGGCCATTCCGGCGTCAGGCCACAGATCGTCCGCGCGATGCTGGCGTTGCTCGACCACGATTGCGTTCCCGATGTTCCCGCCAAGGGTTCCGCCGGCTATCTCACCCACATGGCGCATATCGCGCTGGTGATAATAGGCGAGGGGACAGCGCATCTCGCGGGCAGGCGGATGAGCGGCGCAGAAGCGCTCGCGAAGATCGGCATCGAGCCTCTCGTGCTGGAGGCAAAGGAGGGGCTGAGCCTCGTCAACGGCACCTCCTGTTCCACTGGCCTTGGCTGTATCGCGCTCGCGCGCGCTGGACGCTTGCTTGAATGGGCAGACGCCATTGCCGCGATGACGCTTGAAGCACTTGGCGCGCAGATGCCGGCCTTCGAAGAAGGCGTGCTTGCGCTGCGGCGCTCGAAAGGCATCGAAACCACCGGCCGCGCCCTGCGGGCAAGGCTTGCGGGAAGCGGGCTCATCGCGGCCAATGCAGGCGCAAGGACGCAGGATGCCCTGAGCCTGCGCGCCATTCCACATGCCCATGGCGCGGCGCGCGACGGCTTCGATTTCACGGCTGATACTGTTGATCGCGAGCTTGCTTCCGTCACCGACAATCCCGCTGTTTCGGGCACGCCGGAGGCGCCGCAGGTGTGGTCGCAGGCGCATGCCGTTGCGCCCGCGCTTTCGCAGGCGCTCGACATGTTGGCGGTCGCCATCGCGCAGATTTCCGCCATGAGCGAGCGCCGCATCGACCGTCTGGTCAATCCGTTGGTGAGCGGCCTGCCGGCTTTCCTTGCTGATGATCCGGGCGCGGGCTCCGGTTTTATGATCGCGCAATATACGGCGGCGGCGCTCAGCAACGAAAACCGCCGTCTTGGGCTTCCCGCCAGTCTCGATGGCGGCATCACCTCCGCCCTGCAGGAGGATTTTCTGGCCCACCCGACGGCGGCGGCGGTGAAGCTTCTCGCCATGCTCGACAATGCCGAGCAGATATTCGCCATCGAGCTTCTGGCGGCCGCGCAGGCGCTGGATCTTCGATCAGGCCACGCACCTCGCGCCCGGGGCACGGATGTGGTCTATCGTGCGTTGCGCGCTATCTTGCCCCGCTATGTCGACGATCGGCCTTTGGCTCAAGATATGGCGGCGGCGCGCAATCTTCTGGCCGGTTCAACCGCGCCGGCGGTGACAGATATTTAGCCAACGAATCGGGGAGGTGAGATGTCCACGCAATATGAGGTCGCCGTCATCGGCCTGGGCGCGATGGGCAGCGCCGCGGTCGCGCATCTCGCCGCACGCGGCGTCAAAGTCATTGGCATCGAGGCTGCGTTTCCCGCCCATGCGCTGAGTTCCTCCCATGGCGACAGCCGGCTGATAAGGCTCGGCTATTTCGAGGATCCGTCCTATGTGCCGCTTCTGCAGCGCGCCTATGCCAACTGGCGTTCGATGGAGCACCGGCTGCGCGAGCAGATATTGACGATAACGGGCGTGCTGCAGATCGGCCGCCCCGACGACAAGATCGTTAAGGGAACGCTCGCCTCCGCTGAGTTGCACGGGCTCGCCTCGGAGGTGTTAGACCGGGGGATGATGCTGAGGCGCTTTCCAGCCTTCGGGCTCGATGTCGACGACATCGCCGTTCTTGATCCGGAAGGCGGGTTCCTCAGGCCGGAGGCGGCAATCTTTGGCTATCTCAAGCTCGCGGCGGCAGACGGCGCGGTCCTGCATTTCGGCGAGAAGGTGACTGCGATCGAGGCTGGCGACAGCAGCGTCGAGATCGTTACGGATACGGCGCGCTATCGCGTTGGCAAGGTGGTGGTGGCCACCGGCCCGTGGATCGCCGAACTGGTGCCGCAATTGCGGGGGCTCGCAGTACCCATCCGCCAGGTCGTGGCGTGGTATCAGCCACGCGACGGCTTTGTCACCGCACTTGGCCGCATGCCAGCCTTCATCCGTGATGAGGGGGATGCCGGTTCCTTCTTCGGTTTTCCTGTCATCGGACCCGATGGCGTCAAGATCGGAAAGCATGCCCATTTCCGCGAGGAGATCGACCCCGACCGTCCCAATCCGCCGGTGAACACCGCCGATCTCGCGCTACTCGACGATTTCATCGCCCGCCGCCTTCCGGCCGCGGCAGGCCTGCGCGTCAATGCCATCACCTGCCGCTACACCATGCTGCCGAGTGAGGATTTTCTCATTGATCTCCTGCCATCGGACCCGCGCATCGTCGTGGCGTCGCCCTGTTCGGGGCACGGCTTCAAATTCACCAGCGTTGTCGGCGAAATCCTTGCCGATCTGGCGCTGTATGGTGAAACGCCGCTGCCGATCAGCGCCTTCTCCTTCGCGGCCATGGAGAGCTTCGTGAAGGGTTCAGCGTCGGCCTGATCCGATGACGCCGCTTTCTTCCGGCGCTTTACCTGATTTCATGGATCGAGATCGACGGCACCACTTGCGCCGCGATTTCGCACAGATGCCGATGGTGGGTCAGGTAAATCACCTGGCCGGCCTGCGCCATTTGTCCGAATAGCCGGAACACTTCCTCCGAGCGGGGCTCGTCGAAGGTTTCCATAATGTCATCGGCGATGAACGGCACGGATGGACGGGCTGTCGCGAACTCTTCATATCCAGCCAACCTCAGCGCCAGATACAGCTGGAACTGCGTGCCCTTGGACATTTCGACCGCCAGCTTCGAGCCGCCATGCCGCGACAGTCCGATGAGCGCTTCCCGATCCTTGTCGGGCCGCGTGGCGAGCCCCGTATATCCATCGCGGGTCATCAGGCGAAACGCTTCCGATGCCCGGTTCATCATGGCGCTGCGATGTCTATCCCGATAGGCGCGAATGCCATGCTCGGCGATCAGGCTGCCGCTTCGCAAACGCAGATATCGCAGTGCCAGATCCTCGATTTCGACAAGCACCGTTCGCCGGGTAACGTCGATGCGGGCGACGGCGTCATCGCCGCCTATGTCGTTCAAGCGATCCGTTGCACGCGCCTTGTCCGCGAAGAGATCCTTGGCGCGTCCGTCCAGATCCTCAAGCCGCGACGTGAGTTCGGCCTGCTCCCGTTGCAGTTCGGACAGGTCGGTGTTGGCCAGGCCAATCATCGCATCGTCCAGCGATTGTTCCTGCATCTCGCCGACGATCTGTCGCTCTATCTTGCCCTGCTGCACAACCAGTTCATCCCGTTTCCGGCAATTCTCCAGTTCTTGCCGAACATCGCCAAGGGTGGCGACATGGAAGAAGTCGATCATCTCGTTCCTGCGCGCGGCATGTACCGCAATCTCGTCCTCCAGTTGCTCGCGTTCGATCGCGAGATCGGCAAGCGCCCTGTTATGTTCCAGTCGCTTCGCTTCGCCCTGCTTGGCCTCCACGTACCGTTGGATCAGGGCTTTCGCGGCGAACAGCGGATCTTTTCCGTCAAGTGTCTCGCCAAGAGCCTCGTGAAGTTCGGTGACCGCCTTGGCGAATGCCTGCCGATCGGCCTCCATGGCATCGATACGATGTTGCAGATCATCGTGTTCGCGGAGCGCCTCCGGCAGGTCTGAGATCGCGTTCAGGAGTTCGCGCACGGCGCCCACGCTGCCTTGCTGGTCGGCGAACCATGTGGTCGCGAGGGTATTCGTCCAATCGCTCTCCCAAGCATTGGATGCCTTGATGGCTTCGTCGAGCGCTTTTTGTCGTTCGGCCAGGGCTGCTTCATGTTCATCGAGGCGTCTGTCCGCTTCCGTCCTTTTGGCATGGAGCGCGGCATGGTCCATGAGGATGTTGTCGGCAGCCTGCACCAGTGCGGCCAGGGCCAGCCCATCGACATTGATCCCGGTGGAGGCCAGCGCCTGCGCCAGGGAACTTTGCTCTGCCTTCAGTCCATCTTCGGCAACCTCGATATCGTTCAGGGCGCGACGCAGATGATCCCAGGCAGCCAGGGCTGAAGCGTGGTTCTCCGCCCACTGACTGATCTTCGCCAACCATGAACCCGTCGGCGCGTCGCCACTCAACGCGATTTCGGTGGGCGTCTCCGTCCTGATTTCACGACGCAAAATTTCCAATTCTTCATCGCTCTCGCGCAGCAATGCGCCTTGCCTGTCGAGGCCGGCCCTGGTCACCGCCACTGCAGCCGCCAGGGATCGCAATTCTTCGAGTTCCTTGGCCCCACTGAGGCGGGCGGCCGCGACCGCATCGGTCTTTCGCATGCTGGTCTCGAACCGCTGCGCCGTCTCGTGGTCCATCGCCGAGAGATGCTGTGCCCACGCCTCGTCACGATCGATCAGCACGGCGTTGGCCTCCCCGTCGTCCAGAAGGCTGGAAGCTTCGCGCAGGGCGGCTATTCTGGCCGCGTCCTCGTCCCTCTTCGTGATGAGCTCCCCTTCGCGTTCGACAATCTGCGAGCGTCGCTTGTCGAGCGCGGTGAAGGCAGCCTTCCAGGCTTCAAGGCGGTCAGGACGCGGCGGCGATAGCCTCAGGAGCGCGTCGCCATCGCCGGTCCAGGGGTGCAACCCGCCTACCGCGTCATCAAACGACTGCCGCTTGTCAGAAAGGCCGCGCTGGGCAAGACGGAGCTCGGCGGCCAGATTGCCCTCCCGCAGGCGGCTCACCAGGGATTGAAGCTGTGCGACTTTGCCGGCGTCGATCGCGGGCCCCTGCCTGTCGAGTGCCGTCCGGGCGCGCTGCTCTTTTTCCAGGGCCTGCCGGGCGGCTTCATGCTCTTTCTCGCCCGCCCGCCGGGCGACATCTATGCCGGATTTGTCAGCGATAAGATCACGGAGCACGCCGATCGTTGCTACCGGCACGAGAAGCGTCTTTGGATCGCCGACATCCGATTGGCCCAGAGCCGCGAGGATGAGATCGATCTTGCGGGTCCATTCGGCCAGCTTCCCTTGCCGCTTCGGCAGGTCTTCCTCAGCGGTCGTATAGCGCGCGGCCGCGTCTGGCAGCTGGTCGAGGCGGACCGCCATCTCGAGCACACATTGGTCGATCACCGGCCCTTGCAGCGCCTCCCGAACTTTCTGTTCGCGCTGTCCAAGTCCGTCCAGTTGGGTTTGAAGCCGCGTTTCCTCATTGATGAGGCCGGGTAGTGCCGCCGCCCAGTTCGCAGGCGGATGGAGCAGGGACTTGTACTGCTCCAGTTCCTCTTGTCCCCGACGGTGTTCCGCCGCCCGGGGGTGGGCGCGCAGGATGCGGGCTATCTCCTCCTGGCGCGCCTTTGCCGTGCCGATTTCCTTCATGACGGCGTCGTAGGCGGCCTCGGCCTGCGCGAGCGCGGTCGTCAGCGTCTTGTAGGCCGATGCCTGCGTGTCGATTTCGTCGCGCCGGGATTTAAGTTCCGCAATCTGCCGCTTCAGGCCTGCGATCTTCGTCGAACTCGCGCGCTTGCGGAAAATCCCATCGGCTTCGTCGATCGCGCTCTCAAGGATGGAACTGATGCCTGCAAGGCCGGCGCTCGCCGAAAACAGCAGTTCGCCCAGATCACCCTTGCTTTCCAGAATGGCGTTACCGCCATCTTCCAGCGTCTGATCGTCGAGCGAAAACATCATGCGATAGGCCTCGCGCGTCAGTCCGGCGAGCGGAACGCTCAAAAACGCTTCGTTGACCGGCTGTCCTTGCCCGTTCAGCAGGGAATTGCTGCGCTGCTTGACGCGCTTGAACTCATGCGCCTGCCCGTCGAACTCGAGGCAGGCGCCAATCTCCATGGCCTTGCCCTGATGAAGGAAGCCATAGCGCGTGCGTTCCTCGATACCGAAGAGAAGATCGAGATAGGCTGAAAGGGACGTCGATTTCCCGGCCTCGTTCAAACCATAGACGATGTGCAGGTCAGGCGTGCCGGGGACATGCTCCCCGAAATCGATCGAATGGTCCGTGAATTTGCCATAACGGGTGAGGTCGAGCCGGCGAAGACGCATCAGGTGGTCTCTGACATTTCGGGCTTCAGCCGGGCCAGCATGTCCTCGCTTCCCTCCCGGAGAAGCTGGTCGACCAGGGCTTCGAAGGCGGCTTCGTCATCGCCGCTGAAGCCGCGCGCTTCAGGCGGCAGATCATCGCGGAGTTCCTTGACCAGATCGCGGACGGCTTCGCGAACCCCATGCTGGTGAATGATGTCGTTGCGCATCAATTCGCCGAGTTCCAAAACGGGGTCGGCGGTAGTATTACCGGCGGGCGCGCTGACAGGCGCTGTCGTGACGATTTCGATTTTTTCGATCCACGTCTTGCCCAGTCCCTCAGCGCGCTGCTCGGTCTGCGCCAGCAGCAGATCGCGGTCGCGGCGCAGCTGCCATGACAAAGGCGTTGCGCCGCTCAGTTGCAGGCGTCCGACGAGATGCTCCGATCGTGTCCGGTCGCGAGCGGCCCCCATTCCCTGTTCAATCAGCTCGACCGCCTCCCGCCAGGTTCCGGCGGAGGAAAGGTCGACCGACACGCGTTCGAACTGGGCGATGCTGGTAGGACGCTCCTCGACGGTGAGACTTCTATCGTCGTGGACGGTCACGAGCGTGACCGTCTTTTCACCGGCTTCATTGATGTCCCGGCCTTGTGGCATCCCCGGCATGACCACCATGCGCTCTCCGGCATGCCGGGCGCGGATATGCACATGTCCCAGCGCCCAATAGTCAAAACCCCAGCCATGCAGGTCGGAAGCCTTGCAGGGGGCGTAAGGATCATGCCGGACATCCCCCGAAAGGCTCGTGTGCATGATGCCGATATTGACCGTATCGGGGGCAGGGCGGTTGTATTTTTCGAGCAGGCTTTCCGGCGCCTGGGGTTTGGCGAAGCTCAGGCCATGGATCGCAAGAGCAAGATCGCCGTGAACGAGTTCAACGGCGCCAGCCCGCTTGTCGAAGATCTTGACCGATGGCGGCAGGATCAACTCCTGCGTGATGCGCGACAGCGCATCGTGATTGCCCCGAACGATGAAAGCGGCGATGCCGGCCTCATGAAGGCGCTGCATCTGGCTGGCGAGAAACCGGGCCGTCTTCATCGAGGTCTGTTCGCCATCATAGAGATCACCGGCGATGATCAGCGCATCTACCTGCTCTTCGATGCAAAGATCGACAATCGCAACCAGCGCCTGTCGCGTGGCATCTCCGATGAGTTGGGCGAGATCCGCATTGCGCATCGCCAGGGAACGTAATGGAGAATCGAGATGGAGGTCGGCTGTGTGGACGAAGCGAAACGGCATGGTTTCATTCTCAAGGACAAATGGGGAGGAAGTAAAACAGAATTCTTGAATCGCCACAGTTTTCGCAGAATCCGATCGATCTAAAGACCGGAAAACGCTGGTCCCGAACCCAGCGCCTCATCGCAACTTGGCGACCTTGTCTATCCCCCTAGGCCTTCCGATTCATTTCGTCCATGGTGAAAGTCCGTCACCTCGCAGAAGCGCACGACGCTCAGAAAACCATTCCTCCGGAGTTCGCGATCTACCATCTGACAGGACACTCTGTCGCCTGCTCCTGACTGCAACAACGTGAAGCGCAAAACCTATTGAAGCCGGTGTTTCTGCCGCGGCGATCCCTTGGAAGTTACTGAATACCATTTATGGGATCTGGCACCGCCAGTATCATGTTTCTTGTCCCGGAGGCTTCCCTTGTGACCAAGGCTTTGAAGTAGTTCCTGCACGCCGACGCGGCCGGCTTGCCAGATGCCGGCTGAAAGCGCGGCCAATAGAGCGCGCGGATGTTTTCTGACCAGCACCCCGATCGCACGGAGCTTGGCCGCCGCTTTCATGCGGCCAAGCGCGGAATCACCCGCATGCTTCATGACTCGGCCTTCGATAAAGCGAGGAAGGCCGCTATGTGTTGCCGGCAAAGGCTTTACGCGCTGCAGGCTTAATGCCTTACCGTTTCTTTGCCGGCGTCGAGCTTTTTCCCTTTTCGGGCCTCCTCCGGTAGGAGGGACTGGGCAGTTTCAGCTAGCACTTCCATGGCGGCGTTTGTTGCGCTCTGCACCGCGTCTCCGGCTATGGCCATCGTCCTGCCGCTCTTTTTCAAACCCTTTTTACCCGTTTGGGCAATTTCATGCCTCTCTTCGACAAGGACCGCGGCGGCGGCGGCAGCAGCAGCCGTCAAGGCATTCGCCAGGACATTACGGCCAAGCGGCGTGCCCAAGAGTGCGCGCAGCATTCTAGACCGCCGCAGGGTCTTTGGCACCTTCACTCCACCGACGCGCTTCGGCACGGCTTTTCTTTTCTTTCCCATGGTTTTCCTCCGTTCGATTCAAGGATTGAACGCGACGGGCAGCCGGTAGTTCCGAAGAGCCGGATAGCCGCATTATTGCAAATTCCTTGGCAGAGGGAGGAACCAAGGACGCCTGCCAGGTGTTTTCGAGTTGGATTGACAGGAGGTCCCATGAAAACGCTCATCTATGCATCCATCATTCTTGCCACGGCCAGCTCGGCGGCCTTCGCTCAGTCAGCCGCGGAAAAGACCGGAGTGAACTCCGTCATGGGCGTCGCCCCCAAGACCGAGGATTTTGTGACGGAAGCTGCAAGCAGCGACATGTTTGAAATAGAATCAAGCAAGCTCGCGCTCGAACGTGCGGACGTGAAGACGAAGGCCTTCGCGCAGCAGATGCTGACCGACCATCAAAAGACGGCTAATGAACTGAAGGATTTGGTCACGTCGGGCAAGGTCAAGGCCACCATTCCCACTGCGATGACGTCGGCTCATCAAGGGATGCTGGATGATCTGAAGAAACTTCAAGGTGAGGAATTCACCAAGGAGTACCAGTCGGACCAGGAAGACGTCCATGAAGACGCGGTCGACCTGTTCAAGCGATACGGTGAGGAGGGCGAGAATGCTGATCTCAAAGCCTGGGCAGCAAAGACCCTCCCCGCCTTGGAGCATCACCTGCAGATGGCCACAGAACTGAACAAGTGACCTTCGGCATAATGAAATGACGACTAAAAGCGTCAACTGACGGGAGGGCCCCGCAAGACATGGTCTCTGCGGGGTCTCTTGCGACTCAAGGTGATCAGATCAATGCAGTGTTCAGCGGCTGCTCAGACTTGGGACCGTCGGTGGGCACTATTGCGCACCGGCACCTTCCAGATAGGTGATAATGGCCGCGCGCTGGGCGGCATTGGGAACGCCGACAGTCATCTGCGTGCCGGGCACCATCTGGCGCGGCGCTGTGAGAAAGGTATCGAGCGACTGGCTGTCCCAGACGATATCGGACTCCCGCAATGCGGCTGAATAGCGGGCGCCCTCGATGCTCCCGGCCTTGCGGCCTATGACATCAGATAGATGTGGGCCGGCCCTGTTCTGTCCGGGCTCCAGGCTGTGACAGGCGCCGCAGCGCTGCCGGAACAGCCGTTCGCCGTCAGCCTGCTGCGCGGAAGCGGCAGCCGGCATTAGCAGGGTGGCCAAAAGCATAGCCAATGGCGCACGCGCTCGCGTGATAGACGTCACCCCGGATACGGATAAAACTTCGGCGGAATTGACGGTGTTGCGTGTCCTGGTTTGTGAATAGTTCATCGGATCACCTCTGCGAAACGTTGACGGGAGGGGTTTTGCTGCAGCCGGAAGTTCCGGCAGGACCAGCCACTCGCCACCGAAGCGGCTGGATTTGGGTGTCTTGTCCTTTGTGCGACGACATTGATCCGTGGCGGCAGTTCGATCACGGGAAGGGTTTCGGTCAAACCGGCAAGGATCGTAGTCCGGCCGGAGGGGTCGTCTCGGGCACAGGCGCGGGGGCAAGCTGCTTGGTCATGTCGATCAGCGGCAGCCTGATGATCGCGCGAAGGCCTTTGCTTCGGTTTTCCAGCACGATATCTCCGCCGTGGTGGCGGGCGATGGCGCGGGCAATTGACAGGCCGAGCCCGACGCCGCCGGTCTCCCGGTTACGCGACCGCTCCAGGCGGAAGAACGGGGCGAATACCTGTTCCATGTTGCTCTGCGGAATACCGGGTCCGGCATCCTCGACAACGATGTCCAGGCTGTCGGCGCTCCTGACCAGGCTCACTTTTGCCCGCTCGCCATAGCGGACCCCGTTTTCGACGAGGTTGCGGATCGCCCGGCGCAGCGAGTCCGGCCGGCAGCGATAAAGCACCTTGGGCCCGTCGCTGACGGTGACGTTTTGGCCCAGCTCCGCCAGATCGTCGCAGAGACTGCCAACGAGCGCCGAAAGATCGACAGTCCGCGTTTCCTCTACTGCGGCGTCTTCACGCGCAAAGGCGAGCGCCGCTTCCGTCATCGTCTGGATCTCCTCGATGGTCTTCAGCATCTTTTCTTGGAGGTCGTGATCCTGGACAAACTCCGCGCGCAGTCGGAGCGAAGTCAGCGGCGTGCGCAAATCGTGGCTGATCGCCGCCAGCATGCGTGTGCGGTCCTCGACGAAGCGCTGCAGGCGCTCCTGCATGCGATTGAACGCCTCGGCGGTCAGGCGAATATCGTCCGGCCCTGATTCCGGCAGCCGCGGCACGGCTTCGCCGCGGCCGAACAGTTCAGCGGCATTGGCGAGCCGTCGCAGCGGACGCGCTATGGCCTGCGCCCCGAAAATCGCTATGGCGGACAGGATGAGTGCGGTGAGCGCCAGCGATATGGCCGATTGCGTTGTCCAGAATGCGTTGGGCATTGCCTTGGCGTACGCGGCGTTCAGCCAGGTGCTGTCATCGAGGCGGACGGAAAGACCCATGCCATTTGGGGCGGCGTCCATGTAAAGAAACTTGGCTGGCCGCGAGAAGGGTCTGCCATTGCCGGATAGATTCACCATGCGCGGCGGCACGGAAGGATCGGCGGCATCGACCGCGGTCGAGGCCTTTCCGTTCATGTAGGCGGCATATTTGCCGGCAATGCCGGGAAGCGGTTTGGCGAGCTGCGTCAGGGCCTCCTTTTGCCAGGCGAGGGGATTGTTCGGCCCGTCGGCCGAGGTCCAGAAGCGCGTATAGGCCGTGCCGCTGACGTTGAGGATGTCAGGCCGGAGCGAGGGGGGCGTCGTGTCCAGCAGGAGCGCAAGCGAGGACGTACGGCTGACGAACTCGCCCTTGGCCGCCGCGTGCAGTGCTTGTCCGCGCTCGTCCCACGAGATCAGAAAGGTGATCGCCTGCGACAGCGCAAGCGCAAGCAGCACCAGCATGAGAAAGCGGGCGGCCAGGCTGCGTCTCCACAACAGCATCATGCCTGGGCCACCTCCGCAGTGAAGCAATAGCCGCCGCCCCAGTGCGTCTTGATCAGCATCGGTCTCTTCGCATCCGCCTCGATCTTCTTGCGCAGCCGGCTCACCTGGTTGTCGACGGCGCGGTCGAAACCGTCGGCGGTGCGCCCGACGGTCAGGTCGAGCAGTTGATCCCGGCTGAGCACGATACCGACATGCTCGATGAAGGCGGTGAGAAGCCGGAACTCAGCCGTGCTGAGCGCGACCGCTACGCCATCGAGCCCGACCAACTCGCGACGGCCGACATTCAACGTCCAACGGTCGAACCGGAATGCGTTCGACTTGAGACGGCCGCGCTGCGGCGGCAGGCTATGGACACGCCTGAGCACGGCCTTGATCCGCGCCAGCAGTTCCCGCGGATTGAACGGCTTGGTGAGATAGTCGTCGGCTCCGATCTCAAGGCCCACGATCCGGTCGATTTCCTCGGCCATGGCGGTGAGGAAGATGATCGGAACATCCACCGCCCCACGCACGTAGCGGCAGGCGGCAATGCCGTCCTCGCCAGGCATCATGACGTCGAGGACGATGAGGTCGGGCAAGCTGCGGTCGAGCAGCCGCTTGAGCGCGGCCGTGCTGTCGGCGACGCTGACGCGATAACCCTGCTGGGTGAGGTATTTTGCCAGGAGATCGCGAATATCCCTGTGGTCGTCCACGACCGCGATGTGCTGCGCCACTTCCATGTCATGCTCCAAAGCCACCAACCAAATAGTTGGCCAGTATCGACGATATCCAGTTGGCGTCTATACAGATGATCATCTTCCGCGCCATGGCGGCAATCTCGCGCGACATCAACAAAACGTGAGAAATGTAACGAAGTGTATCAGAGCGCTGCGCCTGTGACAGCTTGCGATAAACTACCGGAAATTGGGACAAGGTTCTGCGACAGCTTCCGGCTAGCTTGGCCTGGTCGCTAGCCGGGACGGTCGGTCTCTGCTGCCAGACCATGTCGCGCAGGATCCGGAGGCGATCCTCGCCAGCCTTTGATCGGAGGATTGCACAATGGCCAGATTGATCATCAACAGCACCCCACATGAGATCGAGGTCGATCCGGACACGCCGCTGCTGTGGGTGATCCGCGAGCAGATCGGGCTTACCGGGACGAAATATGGTTGCGGAGTTGCTGCCTGCGGAGCCTGCACCGTTCATATAGACGGCGCCGCCACGCGCTCCTGCGTGCTTCCGGTGAGCGCGGTTGGGCCCGACCAGCAAATCACCACGATCGAGGGGCTTTCGCCAGACAGCTCGCATCCGCTCCAGCAGGCATGGCTGCAGCTCGACGTGCCGCAATGCGGCTATTGCCAGGCCGGCATGATCATGGCTGCGGCGGGTCTGCTCACGCAGAATCCGAACCCCTCGGACGAGGATATCAACAACGAGATCACCAATATCTGCCGCTGCGGCACCTACAACAGGGTGCGCGCCGCGATCAAGCTGGCCGCCAATGGCGGTGAAGCCACCCAACGCGGTTGAGGAGACTATTCATGAACGCGATCATTTCCATTTCCCGCCGCAACTTCATGATAGGCGTGGCCTCCACGGCCGGAGGCCTGTCCATTGGGTTCAACCTGCCGTTCATCAAGCCTGCACTTGCCGAGGGCGCAGGGACGACGCCAGAGGTTCCGGAGGTCAATGCCTGGGTGGTGATCAGGCCGGATGACACGGTAGTCGTCCGCATAGCCCGCTCCGAGATGGGGCAGGGGACGCTGACCGGCCTGGCGCAACTCGTCGCCGAGGAATTGAATTGCGACTGGTCCAAGGTCACGACCGAATATCCGTCGCCGGCCAAGAACCTCGCGCGTGACCGGGTGTGGGGCAATTTCTCCACCGGCGGTAGCCGCGGCATCCGCGAGTCGCACGACTATGTGCGTATGGGCGGAGCGGTCGCGCGGGAGATGCTGATCGCCGCCGCGGCCGCCGAATGGAAGGTGCCGGCCAGCGAATGCACCGCGACGAAGGGCGTTGTCACGCATGCAGCATCGGATCGTACCGCCTCTTATGGACAATTGGCTGCCGCCGCCGCGCAGATGACGCCACCCGCCAATGTTACGTTGAAGGATCCGAAGGACTGGACCATAGCCGGCAGGCCGCTGCCGCGGCTCGATACCGCCGACAAGCTCAACGGCAGCCAAATCTACGGTACCGATCTCAAGCTGCCAAACATGCTCAACGCGGCGATCCGGGCCTGCCCGTATTTCGGCGGCAAGGTGAAGAGTTTCGACGCGGCGGCGGTCGCGGGCATGCCCGGCGTGCGCACCGTCGTTCAGGTAGGCGACACCGCCGTTGCAGTGGTCGCCGATACGTGGTGGCGGGCGAAGACCGCTCTGGATGCCCTGCCAGTCACGTGGGACGAAGGCCCCAACAGGCAGGTTACCAGCGCCTCGATAGCCGCGATGCTTGAAGAAGGCCTGGGCGCCGATGATGCCTTCATCGGCAACTCGCAAGGTGATGCCGGTACTGCCCTGTCCACCGGCCGAACGGTCACTGCGACTTACGCTTTCCCCTACCAGAACCACGCGACCATGGAGCCGATGAACGCGACGGCGCTCTATACGCCGGAGCGTTGTGAAGTATGGGTGCCGACCCAGAATGGCGAAGCAAGCCTTGCTGCAGCGGCCGAAGCCGCCGACCTGCCGGTACAGCAATGCGAGGTGCACAAGATCCATCTCGGCGGCGGCTTCGGCCGGCGTGGCATGCAGGATTATGTCACGCAAGCCGTACAAATTGCGAGGGAACTCCCCGGTACGCCTGTGAAGCTCATCTGGTCGCGCGAGGAGGATATGTTGCAGGGGCGCTACCACCCCATCACGCAGTGCAGGCTCACGGGCGCGCTCGATGCCGATGGCAATCTGACCGCGCTGCGCATGCGCATCTCCGGCCAGTCGATCCTCGCAGCCGTCATGCCGCAGCGCATGCAGGATGGCATGGACCCCATCATCTTTCAGGGGCTCACCGCCGCCAGCCCGGAAGGGCACATCGGTTATACGATCCCGAACCTCCTGGTCGACCACGCCATGCGCAACCCGCCGATCCCGCCCGGCTTCTGGCGGGGCGTCAATCTCAACCAGAACGCCATCTACCTCGAATGCTTCATGGATGAGCTCGCGCACGAGGCAGGGGTGGATCCGCTTGCCTTCCGACGCAAGCTGATGGCCAACCACCCGAAGCACCTCGCCGTGCTGGACGCGGTTGCCGAACGGATCGGCTGGAACACCCCGGCCGCCGACGGCGTTCACCGCGGCCTGGCGCAGATCATGGGTTTCGGCAGCTATGTCGCGGCGGCGGCGGAGGTTTCGGTTACTGATGGACAACTCAGGATCCATCGTATCGTGGCGGCTACCGATCCGGGCCATGTCGTCAATCCCGCACAAATCGAACGGCAGGTCGAGGGTTCCTTCGTCTATGGTCTTTCCGCCTGCATTTACGGCGAATGCACCGTGAATGGCGGCCGTATGGAGCAGGAGAATTTCGACAGCTACGAAGTTATGCGCATGGCTGAAATGCCGGAGGTGGAGACGATCATACTGCCGTCCGGCGGCTTCTGGGGCGGCGTCGGCGAGCCGACTATCGCTGTCGCGGCGCCGGCCGTCCTCAATGCGATCTTCGCCGCCACCGGAAAGCGCATCCGCACGCTGCCGTTGAAGAACCATGACCTCGCATGACATGAGGCACACGAAGAACAGGCGCGGTAGACGATCGTTGACGCCCGTTCTGCCCGTGCTGCCCGTGCTGCTTGCCGGGCTTGTGTCCAGCGCGACTGCGTGGGCTGACGCTGCGCCGCCCGGTGCGACGGCGTGCACCGGCTGTCACGGGCCGGCGGCGCTCGGCTCGGTCATCCCTTCGCTCGATGGCCGGGCGGCTGACGACATCGTGGCCCAGATGCAAGCCTTCCGTTCCGGTGAACGCGAGGCGACGGTCATGGGCCGCATCGCCCGGGGATACACCGAGGAAGAGACGCGCGCTATCGCCGAATGGCTCGGCAAACCGGAGGCCACACGCCATGCCAAACCGTAGAGCCCTGATCGGCGGCGCGGCGGCCAGCGTCGCCGCGGCCGTTCTTGTCGCGCCGCATGTCCGCGCGCAGGCGCGGCCCGGCGTGGTCGTGGTCGGCGGCGGCTTTGCCGGGGCAAGCTGTGCGCGCGCGTTGAAGCAGCTGGACCGCGACCTTGCCGTGACGCTGATTGAGCCGGAGGCCGCTTATGTGGCCTGTCCCTTCAGCAATGCCGTGCTTGCAGGGCTGCGCGACATCGAGGCCCAAACCTTCAGCTATGATCAGTTCGACGATATCGAGTTCATCCGCAGGCGTGCCGTCGCCGTCGATGCCGAGCGCCGGCGCGTTCGGCTCGATGACGGTGAGGATATCGACTACACCAGGCTGGTGCTGGCGCCCGGCATAGAGCTGCGCTTCGACGCGTTGCCGGGCTATGACGAGGCGGCGGCGGAGAGCATGCCGCATGCGTGGAAGGCCGGGTCGCAGACGCTAATGCTGCGCGATCAGCTCGCGGCGATGCCGGACGGCGGGGTGGTTGTTCTCTCCGCGCCTGCCAATCCGTTCCGCTGCCCGCCCGGTCCCTACGAGCGGGCAAGCCTGATCGCCCATTACCTCAAGACCAGCAAGCCACGCTCCAAGCTGATCATCCTCGACGCCAAGGACGCCTTTTCGAAGCAGCGACTGTTCGAGGCGGCGTGGCAAGAGCTTTATCCCGGCCTGATTGAATGGGTTCCCCTGTCCTCGGGCGGCAGGGTGACGGAAATCGATCCGGCAACGAGAACGCTGGTGACCGAGTTCGGCAGCCACAGGGCCGATGTCGCCAACGTGATCCCGCCGCAGCGCGCGGGCAGGATCGCGCAGTTGGCCGGTGTCGCGGATCAGACGGGCTGGTGCCCGATCGACCCGGTCACCTTCGAGTCCCGCCTGCAGCCGGAGATCCATGTCATTGGCGATGCGGTGATCGGCGGAGCCATGCCGAAATCGGCCTTCACCGCCAACGCCCAGGCAAAGGCCTGCGCCGCGGCGGTAGCCGCCCTGGTCAGGGAGCGGCAGCCGGCGCAACCGAAGCTCATCAACACCTGCTACAGCCTGGTCGCGCCCGGCTATGGCATTTCTATCGCCGGCGTCTACCAGCCGCGCGACGGCCTGCTCGCCGAGGTGGAGGGTGCGGGCGGCACCAGCCCGCTCGAGGCACCATCCTCCGTCCGCGAACTGGAAGCCGCCTACGCGGAAGACTGGTTCCGGACGATCACGCGAGAGGTGTTCGGATGACGAGAATGGTTGGCCTCGCTCTTACCGGATTGCTGCTTGCGGCTTCGCCCTCTGCCGGCGAGGAGGTGGGATCCTATGCCGTCAGCGGCGATGCGATCACGCAGCCACTGGTTGGCGCCAGGGGTAATCCGGCGCGCGGCGCCGCGCTGATCGCTGATCGGCAGCGCAGCCTCTGTACGCTCTGCCATAGCGGGCCGTTCCCTGATGCGCATCTGCACGGCACGCTGGCGCCCGACCTGACCGGCATCGGGACAAGGCTTTCGGAAGGCCAGATCCGGCTGCGCGTGGTCGACATGAAGCGGCTCGCGCCGAATACGATCATGCCTTCCTATTACCGGATCGTGGAAGAGGAAAGCCGGCGCGTCGCCACTGCCTGGCGCAGCAAGCCGATCCTGACCGGCGCCGATATCGAGGATATCGTCGCCTATCTCGCGACGTTGAAAGGGTGATTATGCGCGAAAACCCGATTCGAGTTGATGAAACCATGGGAGCCCTGGGAGCCCTTGTCGGACGGCGGCAGTTTCTCCGGACCGGCATGACCGGCCTTCTGGTCATCAGCCTGCCGCGCTGGGCCGTTGCCCGCCCGAGCCTGGACGAAGCGATCCGCACCTTCACCGGCGGAGCTGCCGTCCTCGACGGCCGGGTCCGGCTTGACTTGCCGCCTCTGGTCGAGAACGGCAATGCCGTCGGGATCACGGTCGCCGCCGAAAGCCCGATGACCACGGACGATCATGTCCGGCGCATCGCGATCTTCAACGAGAAGAACCCGGAGGCGAATGTCGTGGTTTTCCACCTAGGCCCGCGCTCGGGCCGCGCCACCGTCTCTACGCGGATCCGGCTCGCGACTTCTCAGGTCGTTGTCGCGGTCGCCGAGATGAGCGACGGCAGCTTCTGGTCGAGCAGGGCGAGCGCGATCGTCACGCTGGCCGCCTGTATCGAGGATCTCTTGTAATGGCGCGCGCGCTTGTCAACGTGCCGAAGGAGGCCAAGCAAGGCGAGACCGTCGAAATCCGGGCGATGATCGCCCATCCGATGGAGACCGGCTATCGCGTCGGCCCGAACGGCATCAACATCCCCCGCGATATCATCCGCCGGTTCGCCTGCACTTATAATGGCGAGGAGGTGTTCCGGGCAGATCTCCATCCGGCAGTGTCGGCCAATCCCTTCTTCGCCTTCACGCTTGTCGCCCTGGCAAGCGGCACGATCGAATTTACCTGGACCGACGACGCCGGGGCAACGCAAACGGCGTCGGCCATGATCACGGTGAGCTGATGCGCACGCTCTGGCGGCTTGCAGCCATTGGTGTATCCGCTTTTTTTGGCATTGTCTCCGCCCGCGGCATCGAAGTCGGCGAGAAGCGCTCCGGCTTCGATTTCATGACGCCCGAGACGCAGGCGCTGCAGGCCGACGACATCAGCAATCCTGGCATGCTGTGGGTACTGCAGGGCGAGCAGCTCTGGCAGGAGCCGGAGGGAAGGGCGAATGTCGCCTGCTCCGGCTGCCATGGCGATGCGTCCCGGACAATGTCCGGCGTTGCCGTGCGCTACCCTGTCTTTGACGAGGCGACGGGCCGGCCGATCGACCTGGCCGGGCGTATCAATGCCTGCCGGACGGAGCGGCAGCAGGCTGAGCCTCTGGCGCCAGAGTCCGACGCGTTGCTCGCCCTGACAACCTATGTGACGCATCAATCGCGCGGCATGCCCGTCACACCGGCGAACGATCCCCGGCTTGCGCCGTTCCGCGAAAACGGCCGGCGTCTGTTCCAAAGCCGCATCGGCCAGCTCGATCTCTCCTGCGCTTCCTGCCACGACGACAATTGGGGCAAACGGCTCGGCGGCAGCGCCATCCCGCAGGCGCACCCGACCGGTTATCCGCTCTACCGGCTGGAGTGGCAGATGGTCGGATCGCTGCAGCGGCGCTTGCGCAACTGCATGATCGGCGTGAGGGCGGAGCCCTTCGCTTTCGGTGCGCCCGAATTCGTCGACCTGGAACTCTACCTTGCCGAACGGGCGCGCGGCCTGCCGGTCGAGACGCCGGCCGTGCGGCCGTGACGCTGCCTGCACGGATAGGCGGCCGAAAAAAGATGTATCCAAATTTGTCGAAGCGGGTGAAATCCGGCAAGTGCGAAGCTCCCACGTACATTCGCGTACATTTCGATGCTACTCGGGCAAACTCCTGCGACAGGGGCAGCATAAGGTTCAATCGTAAGCAGTAATACGCTCTTTCTAAAAAAGGAAAAAACGATGAACAAACTTCTCACGGCTTTCGCCCTCCTCGCCCTGTCGACGGGAGCTTCTCTCGCCGCCAATCAAAATCCGGATCGCGATCCTACCCGTGGATTCACCGCTGGTGTCGAGAAGAGCGAAATGATCCTGGACCACAATCCTACGGCCTCCTTGCCTCTCCCCGTGATAGCCCCGAAAGAAGGACAACCGCGGTCAGGCAAGCTTCTTAGAGGCCGCGCACCATGGGCGGGCCGTTAACCTGCACTGAACCTGTCTCCCGACGCTGGAATGTCCAATCACCCGCCATGCAAACGGGTGGTTGGACACGCGACGCAAGGTAACGAATTCTGCAGATTGAACCCGCCTGAATTGTCGTCAAGCGGGAGATGGAAGGAACAGACTCTCAGCACGGACTTTCGTCTCGACATTCAGTTCCGTCTTGCGTCGGGCCACGAGATCGAACCGAACCGAAATGATGCGCGATTGCGCGCGCACGATATCGTCGAGGGCGCCTCAGAAAACATGCATGTAAGTGAGAGAGGAATTGCCCACCTTTCGACATGCGACCGCACGGCAACCAGAGTTCCAGCGGCTGTCTCGTGCATATGGTCTATCTCCATCCTTACATCGGCCCACCCGAACTTGGACGTGTCAGCGTTCGGCCCATCCACGCGCCGAGCAGCTGAAAGCTCGCATCATCGACATGCCGACATCGTGTCGCACATCCCCGGATGGGCCACGCCTGCATAGATGATGATGCCGCCGCCGTTGCTCAAAACTCGACCCCGTCTCCCCCTGTGAGCTTGAGAAGGTCTCGCGCTTCGGCCGGCGTGGCAATCTCAAGGGACAATTCACCCAGGATTCGCCTGATCTTGGCGACCTGCTCTGCATTGCTCGTCGCGAGTTGGCCCTTGCCGATGTAGAGACTGTCCTCCAGACCGACCCGAACATTGCCACCCATTACGCGACAATATCCGGCGCAGCTACGAAATCTCCGCCTTAACTGGTTGCAGTGCTGGAAGCCGATATGACCGTTGACGTAGACACCAAAGTTCGCGTGGCAGACTCAGTTGCTAGAGCGGCTGAGAAAAGACAGTAATCCTGACCCAAAGGCAACTTGGTGGCCAAAAAGGCAAAATAGCTTGGCAGTCGACAAATTAAAATAAATGGCGCACCGTCGCGGGCGAAGATGAGAACTACGTTTGCGCTATAGCCCTATAAATGAGAGCTGTCATCGGTCGCGAACAGCAATCTAAGCTCATGGCGTAAAGGGGGCCGATTCTGGACCGACCGGTTCTGGCAAGAAACGGACAAAGCCGCCGTTCCGCAGTCGACCCCTTTGGGGTCGTTCCGTTGCCAGCTGCCGCTACCCGAAACCTGCCGTCCGTGTGCTACCGATCGTCGGCGTGAAGGGGGCTGTGAGCGGTCGGGCAGGTTCTCGCAACCAAAAGATGTTTGCGGTCATTCAACCCAATGGAACCGAGGGCTTCTGGCCAGCCCCAAGCTGCCGTTCCGCTGCGACGATCTATGATCGATATCGAGCTCGTCAGGACATGACCCAGGAGGATTCACAACCCCAAAGTTTGGGGTCCAGTGGCCTCCCGAAGCGAACTATCCGCGTGCGAAATCCGGGATTTGGAACCGACGACGGTACTCGCCGGGAGAGATGCCTGTCAGACGCCGGAACAGCCGGCTGAATGAGGAGGCGTCCTCGTAGCCGACTTCGCGGCCGACTGCATCGACGGGGGCTGAGCCGGTCTCGAGCATCTGCTTCGCCTCCTCGATGCGCAGCGCCTGGACATAGGCGAGCGGCGAGTAGCCGGTGGCGGCCTTGAAGCGGCGGTCGAACGTGCGCTTTGGCAAGCCCGATATGCGCGCCGCCCCGGTGATGACGTCGGCACGTTCGTAATTGTCCGCGAGCCAGGTCTGGCACTTGAGGACGAGGCCATCATCGTGCACGACGTTGACGGCCATGGATGCGTAGGGGAGTTGCCCGTCGCGGTGCCACTGGTAGAGGAACAATCTGGAGATACGGATCGCCTCTTCCCCGCTGCCATAGCGGGCGATGAGGAGGAGCGAGAGGTCCTGCCACGAGGAGGCGCCGCCGCATGAGATGATGCTGTGGCCCTCTCCGGTCTGGACCAGGATGCGGTCCTCATGCAGCCGGACGTCCGGGAACTCGCGACGGAACACGGGCACATGGCTCCAATGGGTCGTCGTCTCGCGGCCGGAGAGGAGCCCGGCCGCGGCCAGCACCAGAGAGCCACCACAGGCGGAGCAGATCACAGCGCCCTCACGGTGCATCTTCGCGACCCACGCGATGAGCCGGCGGTCGAGCGCGTAAAGTTCCTCGGGCGTGAATACGATTACGTTCGGCACGAATACGATGTCCGTCTGCCCGATATCGTCGATAGTATCCTGCGGAATAACGCTGACGCCTGTGATGAGCTGGAGCGGCCCGTGCTCGGCCGCGACGAGGCGCGGCTCGAAGAGCGGCTCCCCGGCCGAGTTCTTGAGGAATCTCCCCGCCGCCCAAAGCGTGTCGAAGACGCCGTAGATGATCGACGGATCGCATTCCCGAAAGATCACGATGCTGACGCGTTTCGGCACCGATTATCCCTCCTCCCATCCGTTTTTGGCTCATCTCGCACGGTTGCGGCCATTCTGCCTCGTGCCCATCCGCTGCACCACGTCTATTTCCCACCCGCTGTGCCAAGGGCACGAAAGTATCACGAAAGGTCAGTGAAACACAGAAGCTCGCTTGGACGGGAACATGGGCATGCAGCAGACCAACCAAGACCGGTAGAGCCGGCACTCTGCAAACCAGTTCACCCGCGATCCCGGCGATTAACCCAGTCAAGGAGTAGAACAAGATGCACTTGGATGCACAAGGCAATACGCTGTCCGGCGCAACGGCCGAGGCCGTGGAGTTTTTTAATCAGGCCGTAGAGGCCTTCAACATCTATCGCGGCGATCCGGTCGGTCTCGTAGACCAGGCAATCGCCATCGCGCCAGGCTTCGCCATGGCGTATATCCTCAAGGCGCATCTGTTCGGTCTCGCGACCGAGCCGGAGGCGACGAGGGAGGCGAAGGCGATCCTTGCCACGGTGCAGACACTGCGGTTCTCAGAACGCGAAGCGTCGCACGTCGCCGCTCTCGACCTGTTGCTGGAAGGGCAATGGACCGCCGCGGCGACTGCCCTCGACCGGCACAATGCAGACCATCCGCACGACATTGTGGCGTTGCAATCGGGTCACCTGATGGACTTCTACCGTGCCAGTGCGCGCGGCCTGCGCGACCGTATTGCCCGCGTGTTGCCCAAATGGTCGGACGGCATTCCGGGTCATTCCATCCTCCTGGGGATGCATGCGTTCGGCCTCGAGGAGGCCGGCGATTACGGTCGGGCTGAGGACACAGGTCGCCGCGCGCTAGACCTTCAGCCTCTCGACTCATGGGCACACCATGCCGTCGCTCATGTCATGGAGATGGAGGGACGGGCCGAGGACGGTATTGGCTGGATGATCGCACGCGAGCCGCATTGGTCGGGTGACGACAACTTTTTCAAGGTCCACAATTGGTGGCACCGGGCACTTTGCCATCTCGAACTCGGCCAGGCCGACGAGGTGCTCGCGCTCTATGACGGGCCGATCCGGCAGGACCGCAGCCTCGTCGCGCTCGACATGGTCGACGCCTCGGCCTTGCTTTGGCGGCTGCACCTGACAGGTCACGAAGTTGGAGAGCGCTGGCAGGAACTGGCGGCGGCCTGGGACAGCCATGCCGACGGGCGAACGTATCCGTTCAACGACTGGCACGCTGTGATGGCCTATCTCGGCGCTGGCCGGGCCAGGGATGCCGAACGTCTCCTCACGGGCTTCCGCGCAGGCGAGGGCGTGACGGAAGTCGACGCGTGGGGGCGCAAGACCGCGCTCCCGCTTATCGAGGGGTTCGTCGCGTTCTGGCGTGGCGACTACCAGACTGCAGCAGACCGCCTGCACGGCGCACGTCATATCGCCAACTCGTTCGGCGGCAGCCATGCACAGCGCGACATTATCGACTGGACGCTGACCGAGGTGACGGTGCGGGGCGGCATGACCGACATGGCCGATGCGCTCGCCAGCGAGCGTCTCGCGCTGAGGCCTCACAGCCCGGTGAATCGGTCTTTCCTGCGCCGCGCTCGTGGAAACGCGACTGCTGAACAGAAGGCAGCCTGAACGATGCCGATTTCCCAGCAAACCCTGTTCGAACGCTGGCGGGAAATGCGCAGGTGCCATCACGCCGAACGCGAGCTGCGCGCCGCGCTCGCCGAACTGAACGACCATCTCCTGAGGGACATCGGGCTTCAACCTCGCCGATCCGCCCGCGTACGCGGGCTGTAGCCCGAATATGACAATTCCCTGGATCTTCCGGGGATAGGTGGAAGGCGCCCTCAGTATTCTTCCGCCGATCAGCAAGGCTCTTTCCCTAAGCGGAAATACAGCCCGTGGCCCGGACTGAAGGCGATCCGGGCCTCGACCTTCTACGCCTTCGAACACGACAACGAAAGGAAGTCCCATGAAGTTCATCAAATCTGCCGCGGCGCTGGTCGCTGTTTCCACCCTTGCTTTCGGCATCGCCTCGGCCGCCGCCCAGGACAAGCCAACGATCGAGGAGACCTACGAGGATATCAAGTCGGTCTACGGCGTGACGCCGGAATATATGAAGGTCTACCCCAAGCAAGGCATTGCCGCCGCCTGGGCGTTGACCAAGGCGCTGGAAGTCGAACCCGGCGCGCTCGATCCGAAGATCAAGTCGCTGATCAACGTCGCTGTGGCGGCGCAGATCCCGTGCCGCTACTGCATCTGGCTCGACAGCAAGTTTGCCCGCGAACTGGGTGCAACGGACGCGGAGATCGCGGAAGCCGTGGCCCAGGCAGGGCTGACCCGCCACTGGAGCGCCATCCTCAACGGCATGCAGATCAACTTCGAAGACTTTAAGGCCGAGTTCGGCGGCGACTGAAACCTGCGGAAAGAGGCTCGTCGGGAACCGATTCCGGCGGCCCGTCCAATCCAACACGTGCGCATCGCAGAAGGACTGTCAGATGACCCACAAAACTCATTCGATCGCGATCATGCTGTCGATAGCTTCGTTGTCGGCGCTGATCCTGATGGCAATCCTCGTCGCCTATGCCTGGCTCAACGCCGGGCCAATCCTCGATATGCGCCTCTAGCCGCGTCACGCGACCGGATCAGTCCCTCGATGCCAGCCAACGGCCGGCTGCCACGCACGATCAACACAAGCGCCAACACGTCACGCGAAAGGAAAAAACATGTTGAACGACACAGCCTCATCCCGCTACATCGTCCGCCATGCTCGGCCGGCCGACATCCCCGCGGTACGGGCCATGCAGGAGCGCTCCATGTGGGTTCTCGGCAGCGACTTCTACACCGCCGGAGAGATCGCCACCTTCCTCACCCTGTTTGGAACGATGGACGACGCGGTGGTGGAGGAAGGCCACTACTTCATGGCCGAGGACCATCGCGGCGCAATCCTCGGCAGCGGCGGCTGGACACGTTCCCGCCCGCCCTACCACAACGCGATTGCCGAGGCCGAAGCGCCTATCGGCATGGCGACCGTCCGCAGCGTGTTTGTCGATCCCGCCGCCACGCGTCGCGGAGTTGCATCGGCGATCATGATGCGAACGGAACGGGATGCGCGGGAACATGGCGTCGATACGCTCCACCTCACAGCGACGCTCTCCGGCTTCGCGCTATACCAGGCGATCGGATACCGAACGGAAGAAGCGACAGAACTGAGATTCCCGGATCAATCGAGCTTCGGCTGCATCAGGATGCAAAAGACACTGGAAAAACCGCGGACCAGGGCTGCTTGAGCGGGCTCGATTGGTGACGGCTTACTGTTGGAAGCTGACCAACACGAACCTCATTTTCGCGGTCCGAAAATGGCGCAACTGTAGCTGCAGATCCGTCATTGCGATGTCCGCTTTGCATTGACGAAAAAGGCGAACTTTGGGCATCCACCTCCGGTTCGGCAGTAGGTCAGGTGAATTTTGGCGATGGTTGGTCGAAGTCTCTTGAAGGAGATGATACCCGCCACTTTTTCAAGTTGTTCTCGACTGTCGATGGAGGCCGAAGATCCCAACCTCAAGGAACGCTTCCTTGGCCTCAAGCTGCAACGAGACGAACTGGCTATCGAAATCAGGGAGCTTCAGGAGCCGCTATCATCCAGCGAGCCTGAAATCACGCCGGAGAAAATCGAACGGTTTGCTCAATTGCTACGCGACCGGCTCGTGAAAGGCTCCGCGGAACTCCGGCAGGCCTATGTACGGATACTCATGCAGGGGGTAAGCGTTACGAAGAAGGAGATCAAAATCAGCGGGTCGAAAGCGACCCACGCAAAAGCAGCCTCACAAGGATTGGGAGCGACCTCGCCGGCAGTTCTCTCTTTTGTTCGAGAATGGCGCGCCCGAAAGGATTCGAACCTCTGACCCCCAGATTCGTAGTCTGGTGCTCTATCCAGCTGAGCTACGGGCGCGTGCCACTTGTGCGCTTCAAGCGCAGCGCGGTTCCTAATGGGTTCGGCTCCCAATTGCAAGCGCTTATGACAAAAAACTGTAACTGTTGGGCAATTTCTCGCATGCCGACGAATGGTCCTGCAATGCCGCTTCCAGAAAGCGTGGAAAAGCCGAATTGCTGCGGTGCCGACGCATCGCGCAAGCGGGCTCAGGCGCTCTTGCCTGCCTCTGCCGCTTCCTTTTGCCGGCGCCAGTTGGCCAGAGAAACCGGCATGTCGGGAATGCGGATTTCGAATCGGGTGCCGCATGTCCGGTCGTCGCGCAATTCGATCGTGCCGCCATGCGCGCGCACCAGTTCATGCGCGATGGCGAGGCCGAGGCCGGAGCCGTCGCTGCGCGTCGAGCCGCGAAACGCGGTGAAGAGATTGTCTCGGGCCTTTTGCGGCAGGCCGGGCCCTGTATCCTCGATGCCGATGATGGCGACAGAGCCGACCCGTCCCGCCGTGACTGTCAGGCGCTTGATGACGCTCTCGTCGCCGGGGCGGTCCGCGCTCATCGCCTGAATGGCGTTGCGGCAAAGATTGGTGATAATGCGGAAGAACTGCTCCGTATCCGCATCCATCTCGAAATCCGACGGCACGAGATTGCGGAATTCTATGCCGCTGTCGGGCTCGATGGACAGCGTTTCCTCGACATCGGCGATGATGGTGTGGAGCAGGACGCGGCGCTGCTTGGGCGGGGCCTCCTGGGCCCGGCCATAAGCGATGACGCTTTCGGCATAGCTGATCGCCCTGTTGAGCGTGCGGATGAGCTTGGGCGCGAAACGCTGCACCATCGGGTCCTTGGCATCGGCCAGATGATCGGACATCAACTGCGCGGAGGCGAGGATATTGCGCATGTCGTGGTTGATCTTCGAAACCGCCAGCCCGAGATCGGCGAGATGCTTCTGTTCGGAGAATGTGCGCTGCAAGTCGCTCTGGATCGCCGCCAGCTGGCGCTGCGCCACGCCCAACTCGTCCCGGCGGCTGTCGGGAATGATGATGCGCGTCGGATCGTCGGGCGCCTGGGCGAAATTGATCATGTTGCGGTGCATGCGACGCACCGGGCGCAGCAGCAATTCGTTGATGGCGAGGTAGACGAGGCTCGCGGCGATCAGTGAAATGACGAAGGACAGCAAGGCGACGTTGCGTGCATAGAGCAGCATGGCTTCACGCAGCGGCTCGTCGGATGTCACGAGTTCGATGGTCCTGCCGCTGTCGTCCGCCGGGCCGTAGACCCGCAATGTGCGGTTGCCTCCGGTAAAGAGCGTGTCGAAGGCGTCCCATATCGCCGCCGCCTCGCTGGTGTGGGAGACGTCGATATGCTGGTCGATGGTCTGCGGCATTTCCGACATGGCGAGCAGGCGCGAGGCGCCTTTCTCACGCAGCGCGATTGCCTTCGTCCCGGTCGCCAGGAGCACGCTGTCCTGTACCTCCCGCGGCACGACGGGGCTTTGGCTGTCTGCCAGCACGATACTGGCGGCGGCCACCGTGTCGAGCCGCGTCGTCAGCCAGCGCATCCGCATGCTGGCGATGGAAGGGACGAAGATGAGCACTTCCGCCACAAGAACGGAAAGGACCGTCAGGAGCAGCAACTTGCTGGAAAGACGGTGCCGCAGCGGCAACTTGATCAGTGGGCGGTTTTTCTCGCAGGCGCTGGCGCGGCATGCCGAGCCGGGAAGGTTGTCGCTGCCGTCTGTCACCGAGCCCACTTCGTTTTCAGCCATGATTGATCCGAGATTCTATCCGGCGAGGAGTGCTGCCGGCAACAGTATGAGCGCACCTCGATCATTTCTGCGATCGGGGCAGTATGACCATATATACGCCCTGGAAGCGTGCTTTTCCATGGCAACGCCCTGCAACACCTTGAAAACAGATGTTGATACTGTAGTCACAAGTTGGTAAGCCTCGGCAGGACAATGGTTGGTGATCGGGTGCGGCATGGACGATCTTGGCGCGCAGGAGCGTGCGGTTCTGGAACTCATAACGGCCAATCCCTTCGCCGGGCAGCAGGATATCGCCAACATGCTGGGTCTGGCGCGTTCGACGGTGGCGGCTCATGTCGTCCAGCTCGTGCAGAAGGGCTATATCCTCGGTCGTGGCTATGTTCTGCCCGCATCTAAGCGCATTGCCGTTCTCGGCGGCGCCGTATTTGACCGCAAATACCATGCCCGCGCGCCGCTGATCTCAGCTACGTCCAATCCGGTGGATGGCCACCGCAGTTTTGGCGGTGTGGCGCGCAACGTGGCGGAAAATCTCGCCCGCCTCGGCGTGACGACAAGCTTTGTGTCAATCGTCGGCGACGATGATACGGGGCGCTCGATCATCCGCCATTTGCGTGATCTTGGCGTGGATACCAGCCAGATCATCGTCACAGGTGAAGCGCCGACCGCTGAATATGCCGCCATATTGGGGATGGAGAATGAGCTGGTGCTGGGCATCGCGGATATGGGCATTTTCGATCTGTTTCAGCCCGCCCATCTCGATCGCGCCTGGCCGCATCTGGCCGCCGCCAGCTGGGTCTTCGCCGACTGCAATCTGCCTGATGAGACGCTGCGGGCGCTGATCACCCGCAAGCAAGGCGCGCGCTTCCGGCTCGCCATCGATACGGTGTCTTCGCCCAAGGCCAGACGGCTGCCGAAGGATCTGACGGGCATTGATATTCTCTTCCTCAATCTGGATGAAGCCCACGCGGTGCTGGGCCGTCACGAAAACGAACCCCGCCTCTCGCCGGAAGAGGCGACAGACAGGCTGCGGGCGGGGGGTATCTGCGAAGTCGTGCTGACCATGGGCGCGGCAGGCCTGCTTGTATCGGGCGCCGAAGGCATGGCAAGGATCGATGCCGTTCCAGCCCAGCCGGTCGATGTGACCGGCGCGGGTGACGCCATGATCGCGGGCACGCTCTATAGTCTTCTCACCGGCGCAAATCTTGCCAATGGCGCGCGCACCGGCTCGCTGCTGGCGACGCTGACGACCGAGAACAAGGCAAGCGTTCACCCGCTGCTTTCACCGCAATTTCTCGCGGCTCATCTCCATCGAATCCCAGAAAGGACTCCGCTATGACCGCACCGCTTCTCCACCCGACCGAAGAGGTCAAGGCCGCGATAGCGGACGGCGCGCCGCTCGTGGCGCTTGAATCGACCATCATCACCCATGGCATGCCCTATCCCGCCAATCTGGAAATGGCGCGCAAAGTGGAGGCCGTGATCCGCAGCCATGGCGCAATTCCGGCAACCACGGCCGTGGTCGAGGGCAAGATCCGCGTCGGGCTGGCCGACCGGGAAATCGAGAGGCTGGCGCAGGCCACGGACGCGGTGAAAGCATCGAGCCGTGACCTCGCGGCGGCCATGGTGCAGGGCCGCTCCGCAGGCACCACCGTTTCCGCCACCATGCGGATCGCAGCCCTCGCTGGCATCGACATCTTTGCCACCGGCGGCGTTGGCGGCGTGCACAGGGGCGCGGAGGCGACATTCGACATCTCAGCCGACCTGACCGAACTCGGCCAGACCGCAACCACCGTCGTCTGCGCCGGCGTCAAGTCGATCCTCGATATCCCCAAGACGCTCGAATATCTGGAAACCCAGCGCGTGCCTGTTATCGCCTATGGCAGCGACGATTTCCCGGCCTTCTACACCCGCTCCAGCGGCTGCAAGGCCGACCACCGGCTGGATACGCCGGAGGAGATCGCCAGGGCCATGCTCCTGCACGCGCAATTGGGCTCAGGCACCGGCATCCTCGTCGCCAACCCGATCCCCGAGACGGACGCGCTCGACCCGGCCTTCATCGACGGCACGATCGCCGAGGCCGTGGCCGAAGCGGCAAGGCGCGGCATTGAACGCAAGGAGCTGACCCCATTCCTGCTTTCCCGCATCAACGAATTGTCCAAAGGCGCGAGCCTCAAGGCCAATATCGCGCTTGTGCTCAACAACGCCGATCTGGCGGCCCGCATGGCTGTGGCGTTTGCGAGGGTGAAGCTGGGGTGATGTCGGGTTGCAGCGCGCTGCACCATCTCAACATCTGGCAGCCCCCTCAATCTCCCAGGCTAAACCCGTACTGCGTCACCTGCCGATAAATCTCTCCCGGGCGCAGCACGGATCCGGGAAAATGCGGATGATGGATGGCGTCTGGGAAGCGTTGCGGCTCGAGGCATAGCCCGCCGAAGCGCTTGCCTTGCCGTCCTCCGCGCAAGGGCTGCGGCACCGGCAGGAAATTGCCGTCGTAGAATTGCAGTCCGGGTTCCGTGGTCCAGATTTCCATCTCGATGCCGCTTTGCGGGCCTTCCAGCCTTGCGGCGGGGCGGGGCGTTGCCGCGGGCTCCATCGCGAGGACGAAATTGTGGTCGTAGCCAGTGTGGGCATTGCCGGAATGGATGGCGCGCGGCGTGCTGAAATCGAAGATGGTGCCGGCCACGGGCGCGATTTCGCCGGTCGGGATGAGGTTGTTGTCGACAGGCGTATAGGCCTGCGCCGGTATGGTCAGCCTGTGGTCGAGGATCGTATCGGAACCGTCGAGATTGAAATAGGCGTGGCCCGCGAGATTGACGAGGGTAGGGCGGTCGGTCTCGGCGATAAGTTCGAGCGTCAGCGTCATCCCCTCGATGGAGTAGCGGCAGATCGTGCGCACTTCGCCCGGATAGCCCTCGTCGTCATGCGGCGAGACGAGTGTCAGCGTCACCGACGATGGCCCGGCGTCCGCAATGCTCCACAGCTTGGCGGAAAATCCCTCGACGCCGCCATGAAGATGTGTGCGGCCGTTCTCATTCAAGCTGAGCTGATGATCGACCCCGTCGAGCGTAAACCGTCCCCCGGCGATGCGGTTGGCGCAGCGCCCGGCGATCGCGCCGACATAGGCCGTCTGAGCCAGATAATCCTCGAGTCGGTCGAAGCCAAGGACGACTGAATGGGGGCCGTTTTCGGTTGGCAGGGTCAAATCGGCCAGCGTCGCCCCGTAGGTGAGGATGCGCGCGCGCAACTCAGGCCCGCCGATATCGATCGCATGCACCGTCTGCCCGCCCGCCAGATGTCCGTATTCAGTCTTTTTCATTGCGATTGCGTCCCACATTTCGCGTTTTGTTTTCTTTCCGCCATTCTTTCGGTTTTTTCGCGAGAGCGCAAAGGGTACCGTAAATTGCATGCGGAAAATTGAAATAGCGTCTTTTCAATTTATATTACTATATGATAATAACTAGAACAGTTCGGGAGGACATTACAGTGCCGTACGTTTTCAGGAGCGTGCAAAGGAGAGCTGTAAGTTATTGAATCTGCGCATCGTGTTTTGCGAAAGCCGACTTCGGCTTTGGGCTCGGTGCGTTGGTCCGGACAGTGAACGACAAGGGAGGAAACAATGTCGTATTTGAAGCGCATGATGATGAGCACGGTCGCAGCGGTTGCATTTGCCGGCGCCGCGAATGCTGCTGACCTGACGGTCGGTTTTTCGCAGATCGGATCGGAATCCGGCTGGCGCGCCGCGGAGACCGCCGTCACCAAGATTGAAGCGGAAAAGCGCGGCGTCGATCTCAAGATCGCCGATGCTCAGCAGAAGCAGGAAAACCAGATCAAGGCCATTCGCGGCTTCATCGCTCAAGGCGTGGACGGCATTTTCGTCGCTCCGGTCGTGGCGACGGGCTGGGATGCGGTTCTGGAAGAAGCCAAGGATGCCGAAATCCCGGTTATTCTTCTCGACCGGACCATCGAGACCGCAAATCCCGACCTCTATTTGACGGCTGTCACATCCGACACCGTTCATGAAGGCAAGGTCGCGGGCGACTGGCTGGTGAAGACGATCGGCGACAAGCCCTGCAATATCGTCGAATTGCAAGGCACCGTTGGCTCGAGCCCCGCGATCAACCGCAAGAAGGGCTTCGAGGAAGGCATTGCCGGCCACGCAAACCTGAAGATCGTCCGCAGCCAGACGGGCGATTTCACACGCTCCAAGGGCAAGGAAGTGATGGAAGGCTTCCTCAAGGCGGAGAACGGCGGCAAGGACATCTGCGCGCTCTACGCTCATAATGACGACATGGCCGTCGGCGCGATCCAGGCCATCAAGGAAGCGGGCCTCAAGCCCGGCAAGGATATCCTGGTCGTCTCCATCGACGCCGTTCCGGATATCTTCAAGGCGATGGCCGACGGCGAAGCCAATGCGACGGTCGAACTGACCCCGAACATGGCCGGTCCCGCTTTCGATGCGCTGAAGGAATTCAAGGACAGCGGCAAAGCTCCGCCGAAATGGATCCAGACCGAATCGAAGCTCTACACGCAGGCCGACGATCCAATGAAGGTCTATGAGGAGAAAAAGGGCCTCGGCTACTAATCTCTTCGTCCTTCGTTTGGTGGCAGCCGTTCCCTCCGGGGGGCAGGGGACGGCTGCTGCAAGCCATGGGGAAGTGGACAGAGGAGGAGCGGCAGTATGACGGCAAACGTCTCACCGCAGGACGATGTGCTCCTGAGCGTCGAAAACATTCATAAGTCGTTTCTTGGATTCAAGGCGCTGGATGGTGTCGATTTCGATATTCGCGCAGGCGAAATCCACGCGCTTCTCGGCGAAAATGGCGCCGGAAAATCGACATTGATCAAGGTTCTGACCGGCGTGCATCAGCCTGATTCCGGCGTGATCCGCTTCGAAGGTCGGGAGATCGGCGTACGCGACACGCTGCAGGCGCAGCATCTCGGCATCGGCACCGTCTATCAGGAGGTCAATCTACTGCCCAATCTGTCGGTGGCGGAAAATCTCTTCATTGGCCGCCAGCCCAAGCGCTTCGGCTTTGTCGATCGCCGCGAGATGGAAAGGCGCGCCCGTGCGCTGCTGGCCCAGTACGGCATGGATATCGATGTCTCGGCCGATCTGGCGCAATATTCGGTAGCGGTGCAGCAGCTGATAGCGATTGCCCGCGCCGTCGATCTCTCGGGCAAGGTGCTGATCCTCGACGAGCCGACCGCCAGCCTCGACCGGAACGAGACGGAAATGCTCTTCGCCGTGATGCGCCAGCTCAAGGAGCGCGGGATGGGCATCGTCTTCATCACCCATTTCCTCGACCAGGTCTACGCCGTCAGCGACCGCGTGACGATCCTGCGCAACGGCAAGCTCGCGGGAACGGCGCTGACCAAAGAACTGAGCAAGATCGACCTCGTTTCCAAGATGCTGGGTCGCACGCTTGCAGAGGTCACCCATACGACGCACCGCACCGCACCGCCGGCCTCGGCACGACGAATCTCTTTTCGCGGTTACGGCCTATCGCGCAGCATCGCGCCTTTCGATCTCGATATCAGCGAGGGCGAAGTGGTTGGCGTAGCCGGGCTTCTCGGATCTGGCCGCACCGAAACGGCGCGGCTTCTCTTCGGCATCGATGTTCCCGATAGCGGCAAGGCCACGGTTGATGGCAAGGAGATCCGCCTGTCTTCGCCGCGCGAGGCGGTGGCGGCGGGTTTCGGCCTCTGCCCCGAAGACCGCAAGACCGACGGTATCGTCGGCGACCTTTCCGTGCGGGAGAACATCGCGCTCGCGCTGCAGGCGCGGCGCGGCTGGCTCCGCCGCCTGTCGAGCCGGGAGCAGTCGGAACTGGCCGACCGCTTTATCAAGGCGCTCGATATCCGCACCTCCGACATGGAAAAGCCGGTGAAATTTCTCTCCGGCGGCAACCAGCAGAAGGTCATCCTCGCCCGCTGGCTTGCCACCAATCCGCGCTTCCTCATCCTCGACGAGCCGACGCGCGGCATCGATGTCGGTGCGCATGCGGAAATCATCACGCTCATCAACCGGCTCTGCGACGATGGCATGGCGTTGCTGGTCATCTCCTCCGAGATCGAGGAGATCGTCGCTTATTCGAGCCGTGTCCGCGTGCTGCGCGACCGTGTCCACACCGCGGAACTGACCGGCAAGGACATCAACGCGGCGACAATCATGCGCACTATCGCAGCAGATACTCCCCTCGGGGACGAGCCCATGGAGGCCAAACAATGAACGGTTTCATGTCCGGCCCCATCGGAAAGGCCATGCCGCAACTCCTGTCGCTGGCGGCCATTTTGTTTTTCAGCTATTTATCCTTTCCCGGCTTCTTCGACATCCGCCTTCAGGATGGCCGCCTCTTCGGCAGCTTGATCGACGTGCTCAATCGTGGCGCGCCGGTGGTGATCCTCGCCATCGGCATGACCGCCGTCATCGCCTCCAAGGGAGTCGATCTCTCGGTCGGCGCGGTCATGGCGGTTTCGGGGGCGATTGCGGCGACACTGGCAGTCGAGGGCTATCCGCTGGCGGTCATCATCCTGGCGGCGCTCGGTGTCGGCCTCCTCTGCGGCTTGTGGAACGGCCTGCTCATCGCCTTCTTCGACCTGCAGCCCATCGTCGCCACGCTGATATTGATGGTGGCGGGGCGCGGTATCGCCCAGCTCATCACCGAGGGCACCATCGTCACGTTCAACGACCCCGGCCTGATCTTCTTCGGTACCGGCGCCTTCCTCGGCATTCCCATGCCTATCGTTCTCGCGGCGGTGCTCGGCCTCGTCGCCATCCTGCTGGTGCGGCGCACCGCGCTCGGGCTCCTCATCGAGGCGATCGGCGTCAATCGCAGCGCCAGCACGTTTTCCGGCATCAACAGCCGCTTTATCATCTTTGTCGTCTATGGCTTCAGCGGCCTGTGCGCGGGGCTGGCGGGCATCATCGTTGCCGCCGATATCCGTGGCGCGGACGCCAACAATGCCGGGCTCTGGCTGGAGCTCGACGCCATCCTTGCCGTCGTGATCGGCGGCACCTCGCTTCTTGGCGGCCGCTTCAGCATCCTGATGTCGATCCTCGGCGCCATCATCATCCAGGCAATGAACACCGGCATCCTGATCTCGGGCTTCCCGCCGGAATATAACCTCATCCTGAAAGCCGCCGTCATCATCATGATCCTGCTGGCGCAATCCGCCTCGGCCTCGGGCTTCGGAACATTCCTGAAGCGCGAGCTGAAGCCGGTTCCGCCGCCCGGAAACACGACAGAGCGGCAGGAAATCCGACCATGAACACCCGTCTTCTGCCTTTCTATGCCACGCTGCTGATCTGTGTGTTGCTCTATGCGGCCTGCGTGATCCAATTTCCCAACATGCTGTCGACGCGCGTCCTCGGCAATCTCCTGACGGACAATGCCTTCCTCGGCATCGCGGCGGTTGGCATGACCTTGGTAATCATTTCGGGCGGCATCGATCTTTCGGTCGGTTCGGTCATCGCCTTCACCGGCGTCCTGATCGCCGTTCTGGTGAGCCATCACGGCATGCATCCGCTGGCCGCCTTCGCCATCGCGCTAACATTTGCGGCGGTCTTCGGCGCGGCCATGGGCGCGATCATCCATTATCTCAACGTGCCCGCCTTCATCGTCACGCTGGCAGGCATGTTCCTCGCGCGCGGGCTTTGTTTCGTCCTGACGACGCAGTCGATACCGATCAACCATCCCTTCTACACCGCTTTGCAGGGGCTCTACTGGCGCCTTCCGGGCGGCGGCAGGTTGACCTTCATCGGCGGGCTTATGCTGGCGGTGTTCGCAGCGGGCATCATCATCGCCCATTTCACCAAGTTCGGCTCCTACGTCTATGCCATCGGCGGCAACCGCACCTCAGCCGAGCTGATGGGGGTCCCGGTCGCGCGCACCACCATCGGCATCTATGCCCTGTCAGGCTTCCTCTCCGGTCTCGCCGGCATCGTCTTCTCGCTCTACACCTCCGCCGGCTATTCCTTGTCGGCCGTCGGCGTGGAGCTGGATACGATCGCAGCCGTGGTCATCGGCGGAACGCTTCTGACCGGCGGCGTAGGCTATGTCGCGGGAACCTTCTTCGGCGTTCTCATCCAGGGCATTATCCAGACCTACATCGTCTTCGACGGCACGCTTTCGAGCTGGTGGACCAAGATTGTGGTGGGAATACTGCTTTTCGCGTTCATTGCGTTGCAGCGCGTTCTTGTGTTTGTGTCGGAAAGGCGCATATCGGGGCGTACCATAGCAAGGAGCACCGGGTGACAACCAACAAGATGCAGCTTGGCCAATATGATTTCAGCTCGTCGGCGCAATCGCGCACCCATCATGCGCATGTCATGCATGATCTGGGGCTTGGTATCGTCAAGGGATTTTATGCCGAGAACAGCATCCTGCCCGGCGACGCCGAACTTCTTGAACGCTTCGGCGTTTCGCGCACAGTCCTGCGCGAGGCCCTGAAGACGCTTGCGGCCAAGGGGTTGATCCAGCCCAAAGCCAAGATCGGGACGCGGGTGCGCGAGCGCTCGCAATGGAACCTGTTCGATTCCGATATCCTGATCTGGCATTTCGAGGCGGGCGTTGACCTGAAGTTCATGGAGAGCCTTGCCGAAATGCGGCTGGCGCTCGAGCCGGAAGCAGCTGCGCTCGCCGCCCAAAGGCGCACGCAAAGTCAGCTTGCCGAGCTCTATCGCTGGGCGGATCGGATGGGCAATCGCAACGATACCGCGCAGGACTTCGTCTATAGCGATCTGCAATTCCATCTGACGGTTGCCGAAGCATCGGGCAATCCGTTCATGCGCTCCTTGAGCGCCCTCATCGAGGTGGCGCTCGTCACCGCATTCACGCTTTCCTCGCCCATTCCGGATTCGCAGCTCCATGCCACATCCGCCATGAAGCATCGCGCCATCGCCGATGCCATTGCGGCGCAGGATCCGGAAGCAGCCCGCGCCGCCATGCGGCTCGTCATTTTCGAAGGCGCGGAGCGGAGCGCACAGGCCGCCCGCGAAAGGGACGATCTGGAAAGCGAAAGCGCTTAGGCCAGCTTATCGGCAGATACACTCCGCACGGCCTGAATGGTGAGGCATGAATCCCCATGCTTGTCACAGGGATTCACGTTTTCAACGGCATCTCTGGATGCCTTTCAGCTCAGAGCGCCTTGATCTTCACTTTCTCCGCCTTGGAATTGCGCAGCGGATTGCGCAGCGGCAGGCCGAAATCCCCGGCTTCGATCTCGAACACGTCGCCCGGCTCGGTGCGGATGCTGTCGGCGAAGGAAAGGGTCGCGGTTCCGAACATGTGGATGTGGATGTCGCCCGGTTGGCGGAAAACCTCATATTTGAAATGATGGTATTCCAGATTGGCGATTGTGTGGGACATGTTGTCCTCGCCTGACAGGAATGGCTTTTCCCACAGCGTCTTGCCCTTGCGCAAGATGCGCGAGGTGCCGTTGATATGGTCCGGCAGTTTGCCTGTCCGCAGCTCGGGCCCGATGGAGCATGGGCGCAGCTTGGAATGGGCGAGGTAGAGATAGTTGACCCGCTCCATGATGTGGTCGGAAAATTCATTGGCAAGCGCGAAACCGAGGCGGAAGGGCGTGCCGTCCGGGCCGATGAGATAGATGCCGGCGATCTCGGGTTCCTCGCCGCCATCGTCGGCGAAAGAAGGCGACAGGAGTGCCGCGCCCGGAGCGACCAGCATCGTGCCATTGCCCTTGTAGAACCATTCGGGCTGCACGCCGACCTTGCCCTTTTCAGGCTTGCCCGCTTCGAGCCCCATCTGGAACATCTTCATGGAATCGGTGAGATTCTCGTCCTTCTGCGCCGAAGCCTTCTTGTGCATTGCATCGCGCGTCGCGGCGGAGCCGAGATGCGTCAGGCCGGTTCCGGTGAGATGGATATGCGCTGCATCGGGTGCGTCGATCGGCGATAGGAGGCGCCCTTCGTCATAGGCTGCATCCACGTCGACGGCTTTGCCTAGCCCGCGCGCTTCGGCGGCGGCGGCAATCGTGGTTTCGCCTTCGACGGCCGCATGGGCAAGCTCGAGCACCGAGCGCGTACGTCGAACGATGAAGAAGCCGTCCTTTGTCCGCGCCGCGACCTGCCGTTTACCTTTTTCGTTGATCAGTTGAACCAGATTCAAAATACCCTCCCAATTCCACGGGTTCATCCCTTCGAAGGATGTCCATTAGCATTGCGCGTTTAAAAGTCATACTATATGAGCAATATCAAGAGGCTTCTTCACGCTTGGGTTATTTGATTACATAAATTTAATTGGACGCGCCTGACTGCAATCGTCAAAGTGCCCATCACAGCAAAGTGATTTGAATCTCTCACCTGAGGTTACGACCGATCGGAAAGGCCGCACCTTTGATGGATGTCGATCAGATTCTGTTAATTCCCCCGCCAGTTGCCACATATGTCCTTGCGATGTTTGGGAGTATGATCGGTGGCGCCAAGACATGTGGTGACGCGTTGCGTTCCCACATATGTTCCCATAACCGGAGTGCCGGATGAAAGTCTGGAAGCAGATTGTCCTGACGATGTTTCTCCTGCTGGCTGCGTTTGCCGGCTGGGCCTATTTTTATCCCGGCGCAAATGAAGTGCTCACGCGCGCCGGCATCGACTGGCTACCCGCTGAGGTGAAGCCTGCGCCGCAGAGCGCGGCGAGCCGGCAAAATGGCGGCGGATCCAGTGGAGGCTCGCAGGCCGCCACACTCGTCGTCGCCCGCCCCGCCGAGAACGAAACGATCAACAACCGGCTGACCGCCATCGGCACAGGCCGCGCGCTGGAGACAGTTTCCGTGACGCCCTATACTGGCGGGATGATGACCAAGCTTCTGGTCAAGGCCGGCGCGCGGGTGAAGGAGGGGGAGCCGATTGCCCAGCTTGATGCCGAAAACGAGCAGATCGCCGCCGACAAGGCGCAGATCGCCCTGCAGGATGCCCAGAATACGTTGCGCCGCGTCACGACGCTGCGGGCAACCAATACAGTGACGCAGGTGCAGGTGGTCGATGCGGAGCTTTCCGTCGCCAATGCCAAGCTTGCTTCGGAGGAGGCAAGCCTCGCGCTCAGCCGCCGGACTGTCACCGCGCCGATCTCCGGTGTCATCGGCATTCTGCCGGTCAATGCCGGCAATTTCGTCAGCCCGCAGACATCGATCGCCACCATCGATGATCGCTCGCAGATCCTGATTGATATCTGGGTGCCCGAACGTTACGCCCCGCAGATCAAGATAGGCCTGCCGCTCACCGCGACCGCGCTTGCCATGCCGGGACAAATATTCGAAGGCAAGATCAGCGCCGTCGATAACATGGTCGACGAGGCGAGCCGGACACTGCGCGTGCGCGCCGGCATAGCCAACGCGAAGGATATGCTGCGCGCAGGCATGTCGTTTGAGGTGACGATCCACTTCCCGGGCGATACTTATCCCGCCGTTGACCCGCTGGCCTTGCAGTGGAGCGCGGAGGGCGCTTTCGTCTGGCGAATCGTCGACGGCCTGGCCGAAAAGGTTCCAGTGCGCATCATCCAGCGCAACACCACAAGCATTCTGGTCGATGCCCAATTGCGGGCGGGTGACATGATCGTCACACAGGGCGTCCAGAGCGTGCGCGCCGGCAACCCGGTCAAGATCACGCAGGACAGCACGCCCCCCGCCGGTGAGCAGACGGAGCCTTTCGCCACCCCGATCGACAACGCCGGATGAGCCCGCGATGAGCGACCATTCCCCCTCGGTTTCCAACGAAGGCGGCTTCACCGCGCTTTTCATCCGCCGCCCGGTTTTGGCTTTTGTTCTCAACGTTCTTATCGTCGTTGCCGGCCTTGCCGCCTTCACCGGCGTCGATATCCGCGAACTTCCCGATGTCGATCGTCCAGTTGTGACGATCCGCACCCAGTTCGACGGCGCGTCGGCCGAAACAATCGACCGGGAGCTAACGCAGGTGCTGGAAAACGCCGTGGCGCGCGTCTCGGGCGTCAAGTCGATCTCATCGGCCTCGTCGTTCGGGCAGAGCCGTGTGACCGTCGAGTTCAATGACGGCGTGGATTTGAACGTCGCCGCCGCCGACATGCGCGACGCGATCTCGCGCGTCGCCAACGATCTCCCCGCGGAAGCGGATGCCTCGCAAATCATCAAGGCCGACGCCAATGCCGATCCGGTGATGCGTCTCGCCGTCACTTCGAATTCCATGTCGATCCAGGATATGACCGTCCTGGTCGAGGATCAGATCCAGGACGTGCTGGCTGCGGTGCCGGGTGTTGCCGACGTGCAGATCAATGGCGACCGCGACAAGATCTTCCGGATCGATATCGATCAGGCAAAGCTCGCCAGTTACGGCCTCACCATCGCCGACGTCTCCAATGCCCTTTCCACCATGGCGCTCGACACACCCGCGGGATCGCTGAGGAGCAATGATCAGTCGATCGTCGTGCGCGCCGCCGCGACGCTCACCACGCCGCAAGCCTTCGAGAATATCTTCATCAACAACCGCACGAAGCTTGGCGATGTCGCCAATGTGACGCTGGGGCCGGATATCGAAACCTCCGCCGTGAGCGCCAATGGCAACACGGCCGTCGGCCTCGGCATCATCCGCCAAGCGCAATCCAATACGCTCGATATTTCAAAAGGCGTCCGTGCCGCCGTCGCGCAATTGCAGGAGCACCTGCCGCCGGGCGTAACGATCCGCGTCACCAGCGATGACGCCAATTTTATCAACGGCGCGATTCATGAGGTCGAGATCGCCCTGATCGCCTCGGTCTTCATCGTGATCGCGATCATATTCCTGTTTCTGTGGGATATCCGCGCGACACTCATTCCCGCTATTTCCATGCCGGTCGCGCTGATCGGCACGATCGCCGCCATCTATCTCACGGGCTTTTCAGTCAATATCCTGACACTGCTCGCACTGGTGCTGGCCACGGGGCTCGTTGTCGATGACGCCATTGTCGTGCTCGAAAACATCGTGCGTCGGCGTAACCAGGGCATGGGGCCGCGCGCCGCGGCTGTCCTGGGAACGCAGGAGGTATTCTTCGCCGTCATCGCTACGACGCTGACGCTCGCCGCAGTATTTGTACCCATCTCGTTCCTTCCGGGCCAGACGGGCGGCTTGTTCCGCGAATTCGGCTTTGTGCTGGCGATTGCGGTTCTGTTGTCTTCAGTCGTCGCGCTCACGCTCTGTCCGATGCTCGCTTCCCGTTTCCTGACGGAAGCGGCGGCGCACCATCAGGATATCAACCATTCGCCGGGTGTTTTGCGCCGGTTCGGCGGATTGCTCGCTACCTTTTATCGCCGGAGCCTTCACGCCTGCCTTTCGGCTCCCTTCGTCGTTGTCATCGTCGCGATCCTCTTCGCGGCAATATCCTATGGCGCGTATGGGCTTATCCGCCAGGAGCTGACGCCGACCGAGGATCGCGCCGTCGCGCTTCTGCGCCTTAACGGGCCGCAGGGCATCAGCATCGAATTCCTGATGAGCCAGATCGACGAGATCGAGGCGTTGTTGCAGCCGCTGAGGGATTCCGGTGAGATCCAGAATACCTATGCCATTGCCGGCACTGGCGGATCATCGAATAACGGCATCATCGTGCTGACGCTCGCTCCCTGGGGTGAACGCACGCGCAATCAGCAGCAGATCATGGCCGATGTGACCCAAAGGCTGAAAGTCGTCACCGGCGTGCGGATTTTTACCGCTCAGCCAAACAGCCTCGGCATTCGCGGCGCGGGCAACGGGCTGCAATTCGCGATCGTCGGCAACGATTACGAGAAGCTGCAGACAGCCGCCCAGAATGTCGTGGCGGCGATGGAAAAGGATCCCCGTTTCCAGCAGCCGCGCTTGTCGGTCGAGCCGACGCAGCCGCAGCTCGCAGTCGATATCAACCGCGAACGCGCTTCCGATCTCGGCATCGATATCACCGGCTTGGCCAACGCCATCCAGTCCGTCCTCGACGGGCGCAAGATCGGCTCGGTCTATATCGGCGACCGCAGTTTCGACGTCAAACTGGTCTCTACCACCAACCCGATCAATGACCCGACCGATCTTGAAAACATTTTCATGAAGACGGGCGACGGTCGCTATGTGCCGATGTCGTCCATCGCCACGGTAGTCGAAAAGGCCGTGCCGCCGCAGCTCAACCGCGAACAGCGGCTGCGCTCCGTCGCGATCACTTCAGGTCTCAGGCCAGACTTCGCGCTCGGCAATGCCTATGAGGTGGCGCAGGGAATCGCAGCGCCTTTCCTGCCTGCGGGCGCGCGCATCATTCCGCTGGCTGAAGCACAAACGCTGGACGAAACCTCCAGAGGGCTGGCGATCACTTTCGGCTTCGCCATCATCATCATCCTGCTGGTCCTGGCGGCACAGTTCGAAAGCTTCGTCAGTGCGCTCATCGTCATGGCCACCGTGCCGCTTGGTCTGGGCTGCGCCGTCTTCGCCATGCTGATGACCGGAACGAGCCTCAACGTCTACAGCCAGATCGGCCTGGTCCTCCTCGTCGGCATCATGGCCAAGAACGGCATTCTCATCGTCGAATTCGCCGACCAGCTGCGTGACAAGGGGTTGAGCGTGCGCGAGGCGGTCGAGGAGGCGGCGAATATCCGCCTGCGTCCGGTGACGATGACCATGATCTGCGCCGTGCTCGGCGGCGTGCCGCTGGTGCTGGCGAGCGGCGCCGGCGCTGAGGCGCGCGTCGCGCTTGGCTGGGTCATTGTCGGCGGCCTCGGCCTCGCCACCATCGCAACGCTCTACGTAACGCCCGTTGCCTATCTCCTGCTTGGCCGTTTCACCAAACCGAAGGCCGAGGAACACGCCCGCCTGCAGCGCGAGTTGGAGCAGGCTGCGGGAAGGCCTGCGCCGGCGGAATAGGTAGCGCGTTGATTGAATCGCGAGCCCCTCTGGCCGGCAGGCCGGAGGGGCTCGCTGTCTCGCCGGTGTTAGCTGGCGGGCTGCGAAGCCTACTTGATCGCTTCCATTACCTTGGTGGTCCAGGCGCCCTCAGGCTTCTTGGTGATGACGGGATCGGAGCCGCCGCTCATCAGTGTTTCTACCGTGCGATCCGCCGCGCCGGTGTCCAGTCTGCCGTTGGAGCCTTCGGTCAACTTGTTGATTTCGCTCACCATCCGCTTCTGGTGCTTTTCAGTCTGCGCGCCGGAAGCATCGTTTTCCAGGACGATCTCCGCCGCCTCATCCGGATTTTTGCGGGTATAGTCCCAGCCCTGAATCGAGGCTTTGACGAAGCGGGCGAGCTTGTCGACCATGGCCGGATCGTCGAGGCTCTTTTCGAGGACATAAAGACCGTCCTCCAGCGTTGCCACGCCCTGGTCCTCATATTTGAAGACGACGAGCTGGTCTTCCGGGATGCCGGCGTCGATCACCTGCCAATATTCGTTGTAGGTCATGGTGGAGATGCAGTCGGCCTGCTTCTGGATCAGCGGATCGACGTTGAAACCCTGCTTGAGGACGGTTACACCCTCCGGCCCGCCATCGGTCTTGATGCCGAGATGGTTCATCCAGGAGAGGAACGGATATTCATTGCCGCCGAACCAGACGCCGAGCGTCTTGCCCTTGAAGTCCTCGGGCTTGGTGATGCCGGTTTCCTTGCGGCAGGTCAGCATCATGCCGGAACGCTTGAATGGCTGGGCGATGTTGACGAGCGGCACGCCCTTTTCGCGCGTGGCAAGCGCTGATGGCATCCAGTCGACGATTACGTCGGCCCCGCCGCCGGCGATGACCTGCGGCGGGGCGACATCCGGGCCGCCGGGCTTGATCTCGACATCGAGCCCTTCCGCCTCGTAGAACCCCTTGTCCTTGGCGACGTAATAGCCGGCGAACTGGCCCTGCGTCACCCATTTGAGCTGCAGCGTCAGCTTGTCGGCTGCGAGCGCTGTGCTACCGGCCATGAGCGACATGGCGACCCCGAGCGATAATGCGATCGTTCTTTTCATTGCGGTTCTCCTCTGGTTGGCGGCTCCGCCTTATGCGGGTGGAGTCCGTATCTAATTTCTGTACGATGGATGCCAGAATGTGACGGCGCGTTCGACAAGCGCGATCAGCCCGTAAGAAAGCGAGCCGGCAAGGGCGGCGACGAAGATTTCGGCCCAGACCATGTCGACATTCATCCGTCCGATCTCCGCCGAGATGCGGAAGCCCATGCCGACGATCGGTGTGCCGAAGAACTCCGCCACGATTGCGCCGATCAGCGCCAGCGTCGAATTGATCTTCAACGCGTTGAAGATGAACGGCATCGCAGCGGGGAGCCTGAGCTTCAAGAGCGTCTGCCAATAGCTGGAGCCATAGGTACGCATCAGGTCGCTCTCCATGTGCCCCGAGGCCGCGAGCCCCGCCACCGTGTTCACCAGCATCGGGAAAAAGGTCATGATGATGACGACCGCCGCCTTGGACGGCCAGTCGAAGCCGAACCACATCACCATGATCGGCGCGATGCCGACGACGGGAAGCGCCGCAACCAGATTGCCGATCGGCAGCAATCCTTTGCGCAGGAACGGCACCCGGTCAACGATGATGGCAGTGATGAAGCCTGAGCCGCAGCCAAGCACATAGCCGGCGACGACGGCCTTCAGGTATGTCTGGCGGAAATCGGCCCAGAGCGTCGGAACGGAGGAGATAATGCGGGCCCATATCATCGAAGGGGCCGGCAGCAGCACGGACGGGATGCCAAAGGCGCGTACGACCAGTTCCCACAGCACCAGCAGCCAGACGCCGAAGAGAATGGGAATGGCGATATCGACAAGCCGTTGTCCACGCGGTGAGGCAAGCCGCAAGCCGGCAAGGCTTTTCACGGAAAACCATGCGACGAGCCAGACGGCGATGACGAGAAGCAGTGGCTTGATCATCGCCTTGCCTCGCTGGCCTGCAGGCCCATCCGCCGGTTGACCACATGGGCGGCAAGCCCGACCAGTGCCACGAGGACGGCGGCCATCAGCGATGCGGCGATCAGCGCGGCCCATATCTGCACCGTCTGGCCGTAATAGGAGCCGGCGAGGAGCCGTGCGCCCAACCCCGCCACCGCGCCGGTCGGCAATTCGCCGACGATGGCGCCGACGAGGCTGATGGCGACGGCGATCTTCATGGAGGTGAAGAGGTAGGGGAGTGCTGCCGGCCAGCGCAATTTCCAGAACACCTGGCTTGCCGAGGCGCTGTAGGTGCGCATCAGGTCGAGATGCATGATCTCGGGCGAGCGCAGGCCCTTCACCATGCCGACCGCGACGGGGAAGAACGACAGATAGGTCGAGATCATCGCCTTCGGTAGCAGCCCGGTCATGCCGACCGCATTCAGGACCACGATGATCATCGGCGCGACGGCCAGGATGGGAATTGTTTGCGAGGCGATGATCCACGGCATCAGGCTCTTGTCGAGCGTGCGGGAATGGACAATGCCAACTGCTAGCAGAATGCCGAGCAGCGTCCCCATGACGAAGCCGAGAAGCGTCGAGGAAAGCGTCACCCCGCCATGATAGACGAGGCTGCGCTTCGAGGTCGGCCTGACGTCGAAGACCGTCTTGCGGATTTCCTCCGCCACCTGATGCGGGGCGGGCAGAACCGGCCGCTCCTGGTGCATGGTATTGGCGATGAGCTGACTGGTAGAAAGTTGTGTCCCGCTACGCTGCGCCTGGTCACGCTCGAAAGGCGCGTTGAGGAATATCGCCAGCAAATACCAGAGCGCAAGAATGATGAGGAGAACGGTCGTGACCGGGAAAAGCTTGTCGCGCAGGAAGGTCATTTTTCACCCCCCATAAACTGCAGAGCTCGGCGAGCGTCTCTACCCCCCTCTGCCCTGCCGGGCATCTCCCCCTCAAGGAGGGAGATTACTCTTTCATAGATGTTAGGCATCAATCGCAAGCGTCGCAGGACGAACATAGAGGGTCGTTTCAGCCAATCTCCCCCCTTGTGGGGGAGATGCCCGGCAGGGCAGAGGGGGGTAATGTCTCGCACCACCCTACTGCTCATAGCTATGCCCCAGCCTCAGCCCCTCACGCACGCGATGGGCGATCTTCAGAAATTCCGGTGTCTCGCGGATTTCTAGCGGACGGTCGGGCCCGAGATTGCAATCGATGATCTCATGGATACGGCCGGGACGGGGGCTCATCACCACGATCCTGGTCGAGAGGAACACCGCTTCGGGGATGGAGTGTGTGACGAAGATCACCGTTTTGCGCGTCTTCGCCCATAGCTTCAGAAGCTGCTCGTTGAGATGATCGCGGACAATCTCGTCCAGCGCGCCGAACGGCTCGTCCATGAGAAGCATGTCGGGATCGAAGGAAAGCGCCCGGGCAATGGAGGCGCGCTGCTGCATGCCACCTGAGAGCTGCCAGGGATATTTTTTGCCGAAGCCGGTGAGATTGACCAGCGCGAGGTTCTTCTCGATTAGCGCGGTGCGTTCCGCCTTGGCGATGCCCATCACCTCGAGCGGCAGCGAGATATTGGCGGCGATCGTCCGCCAGGGATAGAGCGCCGCGGCCTGGAAGACATAGCCATAGGCGCGCTTCCTGCGCGCTTCCTCTGGCGTCACACCATTGACGGTGATCGTACCCGATGTCGGCTGCTCCAGATCGGCGATGACGCGAAGGAGCGTGGTCTTGCCGCAGCCTGACGGGCCGATGAAGGAGACGAACTCGCCGCGCTCGACCGTGAGAGCGATATCGGAAAGTGCGTGGACCGGGCCATCTCCGGTCTGGAAGACGAGCGACAACCCGCGCGCATCGATCACCGGCCCATCGGGGCTGAGGTCGGAAGCGGCGGCGTTCATATGTGGTTCTTGCTTGATTGCGGCAGCGACATTCATCAGACCCTCTTCAGACTCCGGCCGGCATATGTTCGGGCTTGCGTTCGACCTTGCGCGGCGCCACCAGTTCCTTCCAGGTCGAGAGCGCGCGATTGACGGCTGCGTGCGGCTCGCGCTCGACGAAACGGCCGTCCCCGGCTTCCGCCAGAACCTCGCCATCCCTGTAGGCGATGCGCCCCCGCGATAGTGTCATGCGCGGCAGCCCCGTCAATTCGATTCCTTCGAAGACATTGTAGTCGATCGCCGATTTCTGCGTCCCGGCCGAGATCGTCTTCTTCGCTTCCGGGTCCCATATGACGATATCCGCATCCGATCCCGGCAGGATCGCGCCCTTTTTGGGATAAATATTGAGGATGCGGGCGATGTTGGTAGAGGTGACGGCTACGAACTCGTTCGGCGTCAGGCGGCCAGTGCGCACGCCCTTGGTCCATAGCACCGGGAGCCGGTCTTCGAGCCCGCCGGTGCCGTTGGGGATCCTGGTAAAATCGCCGAGCCCGAAGCGCTTCTGCTCGGTCGTGAAGGCGCAATGGTCGGTCGCCACCACCTGCAGGCTGCCGGCGGCAAGCCCCGCCCATAGCCCATCCTGATGCCGCTTGTCGCGGAACGGCGGCGACATCACGCGCCGCGCCGCATAGTCCCAGTCCTCGTTTTTGTATTCGCTTTCGTCGAGCACCAGATGCTGGATCAGCGGCTCGCCGAAGACCCGCATGCCCTTCTGCCGGGCCCGCCGGATCGCCTCGTGGCTCTCCTCGCAGGAGACATGCACCACATAGAGCGGCACGCCCGCCTGGTCAGCGATCATGATGGCGCGGTTAGTGGCCTCGCCCTCCACCTCCGGCGGGCGGGAATAGGCATGCGCCTCCGGGCCGTTATTGCCTTCCGCCAGCAGCTTCTGCTGGAGATGCGCGACGACATCGCCGTTCTCGGCGTGCACCAGCGGCATGGCGCCGATTTCGGCGCAGCGCTGGAAAGAGGCGAACATCTCGTCATCATTCACCATCAGCGCGCCCTTATAGGCCATGAAATGCTTGAACGTGTTGATCCCGCGCGCCACCACCTCGGGCATCTCGTCGAAGATCTGCTTGTTCCAGCCGGTAATCGCCATGTGGAAGGAATAGTCGGTGCGCGCCTTGCCCGCCTTCTGGAACCATTCTTGCAGCGCATCGAGCAGTCCGCCTTCCGAACCAGGCAGCACGAAATCGACCACCATGGTCGTGCCGCCGGCCAGCGCCGCCGCCGTGCCCGTGTCGAAATCGTCGGAGGAATAGGTGCCCATGAAGGGCATCTGCAGATGGGTGTGGGGATCTATGCCCCCAGGCATCAGATAGCAGCCGGTCGCGTCAATCACCTCGTCGCCTGAGAGATTGTCGCCGATCGCCGCGATCGTCTCGCCGTCGATCAGCACATCCGCCTTGTAGCTGCGGTCGGCGGCGATGATCGTGCCGCCCTTGATGACTTTTGTCGCCATTTGTTCGTTCCCCTTTTTGGTCTTGTGCCGAACAGGCTGTTGACTACTCCACGATCTCCGCCGTTTCGACTGCCGCATGAAGCAGCACATCGGCTCCCGCCGCCGCCCATTCCTTGGAAATCTCCTCGTCCTCATTGTGGCTGAGGCCATCGACGCAGGGGCACATGATCATCGTCGCCGGCGCAACCCTGGCCGCCCAGCAGGCGTCGTGGCCGGCGCCGGAAATGAGGTTCATGTGAGTGTAGCCTAGTCTCTCCGCCGCATCGCGGACGCGGCCGACCAGCACCGGGTCGAAAGTGACGGGATCGAAATGCCCGACCGCCTCGATCGAACAGCCGACGCCGAGCGTTTCGGCAATCGCAGGCGCCTCGGCCTCGATCCTGGCCCGCATGCGGTCGAGCTTCGCCTGATCAGGCGTGCGGATGTCGATGGTGAACACCACCTTGCCCGGCAGCACGTTGCGCGAATTGGGCGAGAAGAACATCTGCCCGACGCCGCCGACGGCGCCGGGCTGGTTTTCCATGGCCACCGTCTGCACCATTTCGAGGATACGGGCCATAGCGAGCCCCGCATTGACACGCAAGTTCATCGGCGTCGAGCCGGTATGCGCCTCCTTGCCGGTCAGCGTCACCTCCAGCCACCAGAGGCCCTGGCAATGGGTGACAACGCCGATCTGCTTGTTCTCCGCCTCGAGGATCGGCCCCTGCTCGATGTGATATTCGAGATAGGCGTGCATCTTGCGCGCGCCGACTTCCTCGTCGCCAATCCAATCAATGCGCTTCAGCTCCTCGCCGAAGGTCTTTCCCTCGGGGTCTGTGCGGGCATAGGCATAGTCGAGCGTGTGGACGCCGGCGAAAACGCCGGAGGCGAGCATGGCGGGGGCGAAGCGCGCGCCTTCCTCATTGGTCCAGTTGGTGACGACGATCGGGTGCTTCGTCCTGATGCCGAGATCGTTCAGCGTCCGCACCACTTCAAGCCCGCCAAGGACGCCCAGAACGCCGTCATATTTTCCGCCCGTCGGCTGCGTGTCGAGATGGCTGCCGATATACACGGGCAGCGCGTCCGCATCGGTGCCAGGGCGGGTGGCGAACATGGTGCCCATCTTGTCGACGCCGATCGTCATGCCGGCCGACTCGCACCAGGTCTTGAAGAGACGGCGTCCTTCCGCATCCGCATCGGTCAGCGTCTGGCGGTTGTTGCCGCCGCGCAGACCGGGCCCGATCTTCGCCATCTCCATCAGGCTTTCCCAGAGGCGATCGCTGTTGATCCTGAGATTGCCCATGAAATTGGCCGTGACTGCCATGGTCGAATTCCCTCCGTGCCTTTGCGGCTGGTTCTATGAAAGCGTCTTGAGAATGGCCGAGAGCGAGCGCATGTCTCTGGCGAGAAGGTGGAGGCTCTGCTTGAACGCGCGGCTGGCCGGGAACGGCATCCGGAACGCGCCGAATTGTTTGGTGCTCGATGCCGAAACCGACATGCGCCCTGCCTCCTGGTTGCGGCCTTTTTTAACCGCTGTGGTTTGTTATGTTCCCGTGACCTGCCGCTTGGCGGCGGCGGCAATCAAAACTTGACTACTTGGTCAAAATGCAGGCTAGAAGAGCGGTGGGATGCGGTCAAGCGCTTTCGCAGGTGCCCCCGTCGATTCAAAGTCGATCGAAAGGTTTCAAATGGCCACAGCGGTCAAGGGAAAAAACGGCGAGCGACCGGAGGGCACGACCCGCATCCAGGGCATCAACCGGCGCATCATTCTCGATGCCGCGCTGGAGGTCTTTTCGGCCTATGGATTTCGCGGCTCGACCATCGACCAGATCGCCGCGAAGGCGGGCATGTCGAAGCCCAATCTGCTCTATTATTTTCCGCGCAAGCAGAACATCTATGTGACGGTTCTCGAGGATACGCTGGAGGAATGGCTGCGTCCGCTGGATGATATCGACCCCGCCGGCGATCCGGTCGAGGAACTGCGCAAATACATCACGCTCAAGCTGAAGATGTCGGAGGAGAGGCCGGAGGCTTCCCGCCTCTTCGCCAATGAAATCCTGCATGGCGCGCCGGCTATCTCCGATTTTCTCAAGGGTCATCTGAAAAAGCTCGTCGACGAGAAGGCCGCCATCATCCGCCGCTGGGTGGATGAAAAGAAGCTCAGCCCCGTCGATCCCTATCATCTCATCTTCATGATCTGGGCGACGACCCAGCATTACGCGGATTTCGATGTGCAGGTGCGCGCCATTCTCGGCTCGCAGGTCAGTCGCCCCGGCTTCCACGAGCAGACGGCACAGGCCGTGATCAGCATCATTCTCAACGGGATCAAGCCGCGCGATTAAAACCTGGTTCCCGGCAATTCATTCCGCAGCCATTTTCGCCATCGGGTTGTTCGGATGTGTCGTCCAGTTGGCATAGTCGGGATGGATCGGCGCCTTCGTGCGCGGATCAATACCTGCAATCGTTTCCATGGTGATGCAATCCTCGACGGGGCAGACATTGACGCACAGATTGCAGCCGACGCACTCCTCGTCGATAACCTCGAAATGCCGCGCGCCGTTGATCGTCGCTGTGATCGCCTGGTGCGAGGTGTCCTCGCAGGCGATGTGGCAGCGCCCGCATTTGATGCAGAGATCCTGGTCGATCCGCGCCTTCGTGACATAGTTCAGGTTGAGGTACTGCCAGTCGGTGACGTTCGGCACCGCCATGCCCTGGAATTCCTCGATGGAGCGGAAGCCCTTGCGGTCCATCCAGTCCGAGAGGCCGTCGATCATTTCCTGCACGACCTTGAAGCCATAGGTCATTGCGGCGGTGCAGACCTGCACATTGCCGCAGCCAAGCGCGATGAATTCGGCGGCGTCGCGCCAGGTGGTGATGCCGCCGATGCCGGAGATCGGCAAACCGCGCGTTTCCGGGTCGCGGGCGATTTCCGCCACCATGTTGAGCGCGATCGGCTTGACGGCGGGGCCGCAATAGCCGCCATGCGAGCCACGCCCGTCGATCGAGGGGATGGGCGCGAAATCGTCGAGATCGACCGAGACGATGGAGTTGATCGTATTGATCAGCGACACCGCATCCGTGCCACCGGCCTGCGCCGCACGCGCGGGCTTGCGAATATCGGCGATATTGGGCGTGAGCTTGGTGATGACGGGCATGCGCGTATATTGCTTGCACCAGCGCACCACCATCTCGATATATTCCGGCACTTGGCCAACCGCCGCGCCCATGCCGCGCTCGCTCATGCCATGCGGACAGCCGAAATTGAGCTCGATGCCATCAGCCCCCGTTTCCTCGACCAGCGGGAGGATCGCCTTCCACGCGCTCTCCTCGCAGGGCACCATGATCGAGGCGATCAGCGCGCGGTCGGGCCAGCGCATCTTCACCTCCTTCATTTCCCGCAAGTTTACATCTAGCGGCCGGTCGGTGATGAGCTCGATATTGTTGAGGCCGAGCAGCCTGCGGTCCGGTCCGTGGATCGCGCCATAGCGCGGCCCGTTGACATTGACGACCGGCGGGCCCTGTTCGCCCAATGTCTTCCAGACGACGCCGCCCCATCCCGCCTTGAAGGCGCGCTCGACATTATAGGCCTTGTCGGTCGGCGGCGCGGAAGCGAGCCAGAACGGGTTGGGAGACTTGATACCGAGGAAATTGCTTGAGAGATCAGCCATGGCAGTGATCCTTGTCCGCTTGTTCAGCGCGCCTGTGGAGGAGCCGAGGGATCGGCCGAAGGACTTTGATGAGGCATCTGGCTTGCCTGACCAGCCCCGCCTCCGGCGAGCACCGCTTCGGCAAAGCCGTCCATCCGGTCGGGAATCCGCATCAATGCGCGGTGAATGGATTCCGCTGCAAGCTTGCCGTCCTGCACGGAGGCCACCGTCAAATCCTGGCCGCCCGCCACGCAATCGCCACCGGCCCATATGCCGTCGATGGAGGTGCGGCGTTCCGCATCGACGCTGATGCGGCCTTTTGCCAGCCCGATGCCTGAACCGGCGAGGGGATGGGCTGTGAAAGCCTGGCCGATCGCCTTGAACACCTGGTCTGCAGGGAGCGTCAGCGTTTCGCCCGTGCCGACGAGCTTCCCATCCGGCTGAGCGGTATATTCCAGCTCGATGCCGCAGATGGCGCCCGCTTCATTGCGCTTCACCGCTTTCGGTTGCAGCCAGTGGCGGATGACGACGCCATGTGTCTGCGCCAGTTCCTGCTCATAGGCGCTGGCGTTCATGCTTTCGCGCCCGCGCCGGTAGGCAATGGTGACGTTCTCCGCTCCGAGCAGCTTGATCTGGATGGCGATGTCGATGGCGGTCATGCCGCCGCCGATCACCACCACGTCGCGGCCCACGGGAAGCGTGGAAAGATTGTCGCTCTGGCGGAGCGCCGCGATATATTCGACGGCATCGATGCAGCCCTCGGCGTCCTCGCCTTCAAGGCCAAGATCGTTGACATCGGGCAGGCCCATGCCGAGGAACACCGCGTCATAGCCGGCGTTCAGCGCCTCTATGCTGATATCGCGGCCGAGAGTCTTTCCGTTCTCGATGGTGATGCCGCCGATCTGCAGGATGAAATCCAGTTCCCTCTGGGCGAAATCGTCGACGGTCTTGTAGGCGGCGATGCCATATTCGTTGAGGCCGCCGCCTTTTGGCCGCGCCTCGAATATCGTCACATCATGGCCGTGCTTCGCAAGACGATGCGCCGCCGACAGCCCGGCGGGGCCGGCGCCGACAACGGCGACATGCTTGCCCGTCGGGGCGGCGCGGGTGAAGGGATGCCCGCCTTCCGCCATCAGGTGGTCGGTCGCGTAGCGCTGCAAGAGGCCGATCTTCACCGGCTTGCCTTCCGCCATTTCGCGCACGCAGGCCTGCTCGCACAGCGTTTCGGTGGGGCACACGCGGGCGCACATGCCGCCGAGAATATTTTCGGCCAGGATTGTCTTGGCCGAACCCGTCGGATTGTCGGCGGCGATCTGGCGGATAAAGAGGGGAATGTCGATGCCGGTCGGGCAGGCGTCCATGCAGGGCGCATCGTAGCAGAAATAGCAGCGATCCGCCTCGACAAAGGCCTCGTGCCGTGTCAGCGGCGGATGCAGATCGTCGAAGACATCGATATAGGCGGCAGGATCGAGCCTGCCCGCTCTGATATTCGGAGCCTCTGTTTCAAAGGCGGCTCCTGGTGTTACCGGTGCCGTTGATGCCGGTTCTGTTGAGGCCATGAGATACATCTCCCATTGCTTGAGCCGCGTGGTTCCCCGATACGCTGAACTCTGTTCCCGGTAGCGATATTCTTCGCCTTGTCGGTTATGGGCAGGATGACATATTTTTTCAGAAGGTCAAATTTTTTATCATCTGGTCAATAATGGGCGGGAAGGTTTCCGTCAGGTCTGAAATTGGCCATGGCTGGCCGCCTTGCCGATGTTGGCGAAGAACCGATCCGCCAGCTTCCGCGCGCTTGAACTGATAAGCCTTGTACCGAGCTGCGCTATCGTGCCACCGGCATCGCCCCTGATTGCATAAGTCAGCAGCGTTTCGTCGCCGTCCTCGATCAGCACCACATCGGCACTGCCATGGACGAAGCCGGCGATGCTGCCCTTGCCCGCGCCCGAGATGGTATAGGAGATCGGCGGATTGAGATTGGAGAGTGCCAGCTCGCCATAGAACCTCACCTTCAGCGGGCCGAGCCTCATGGCGAGCGCTGCGTCGATCTCGGTCGCGGAGCGTCTTTCCAGTGATTCGCAGCCCGGGATCGAGGCTTTCAACGTCTCTATATCGTTCAACGCCTGCCACACCGCTATGCGCGGGGCGGCGATCCGCTCCTCTCCGCTCAAATCCATGCCGGCTCCTTTCGGGACACTCTCAACGGGCCTGTGCATCGCTTGTCGAAATCTTTTCGGTTTTCGAGTCGATACGTGATCGGCAATGTAGATTTTCCTGCCGGATTTCACCATGCATCAGGCTGCTATCGTCCTTCGCGCGTCCAAATGGCGCGCCATGATCCAAAAGTCATTTAGTAATACTTGTTGCCGAGAGGGGCCGTTTGTCCTATCCATGGCGGAAAAGGCTGGGCTGGAAAATGGCCGGTGAGGAAAGCAAAATGAGCGAAAAGAAGACCAGGACACTCCGTTCCCAGGAATGGTTCGACAATCCCGAAAATCCGGGCATGACGGCACTCTATCTCGAGCGCTATCTGAATTTCGGGTTGACGAGCCGCGAATTGCGTTCGGGAAAGCCGATCATCGGCATTGCCCAGACCGGATCCGATCTCTCGCCCTGCAACCGCCACCATGTCGAGCTCGCCAAGCGCGTGCGCGATGGTATCGCGGCTGCGGGCGGTGTCGCGCTGGAATTTCCGGTCCATCCCATCCAGGAGACCGGCAAGCGCCCGACAGCCGCGCTCGACCGCAATCTCGCCTATCTCGGCCTCGTCGAGGTGCTTTACGGCTATCCGCTTGATGGCGTGGTGCTGACGGTCGGTTGCGACAAGACGACACCCGCCATGCTGATGGGTGCGGCCACGGTCAATATCCCTGCCATCGCGCTTTCCGTCGGTCCGATGCTCAATGGCTGGCATCGCGGCGAACGCACAGGCTCCGGCACCATCGTCTGGAAATCGCGTGAGCGGCTTGCGGCCGGCGAGATCGATTTTGAAGAATTCATCGACATCGTCGCTTCATCTGCGCCCTCGGTCGGCTATTGCAACACCATGGGCACGGCGACCACGATGAATTCGCTTGCCGAAGCGCTCGGCATGGAACTGCCGGGCGGCGCGGCCATTCCGGCTCCCTACCGCGAGCGCGGCCAGATCGCCTACGAAACGGGCTACCGCGCCGTTGAGATAGTGCGGGAGAACCTGCTGCCGTCGGACATCATGACGCGCGAAGCCTTCGAAAACGCCATTGTCGTCAATTCGGCCATCGGCGGCTCGACCAATGCACCGATCCATTTGAACGCGATCGCCCGCCATCTCGGCGTTAAGCTCGACAATGATGATTGGCAGACGATCGGCCATGAAATCCCGCTCCTGGTCAATTTGCAGCCGGCGGGTGAGTATCTTGGCGAGGATTACCACCATGCCGGCGGCGTGCCCGCCGTCGTCAACGAACTGATGAAGGCTGGAATGCTGCCGCATCCGGGTGCGCTGACCGTCAACGGCAAGAGCATCGGCGAGAATTGCAGCGGCGCGGAAAATCTTGACACGAAGGTCATCCGTCCCGTCTCCGATCCGCTGAAGGAGAAGGCCGGCTTCATCAATCTGAAGGGCAACCTCTTCGACAGCGCCATCATGAAGACCAGCGTCATCTCGCCGGAATTCCGCGACCGTTACCTGTCGAACCCGGCTGACCCGGAGGCTTTCGAAGGCATCGCGCAGGTCTTCGGCGGGCCGGAGGAGTACCACGCCCAGATCGATGATCCGGCACTCGGCCTCGACGAGAACACCATCCTGATCATGCGCGGCGCAGGCCCGATCGGCTATCCCGGCGGCGCGGAAGTCGTCAACATGCAGCCGCCTGCCTATCTCATCAAGAAGGGCATTCATGCGCTGCCATGCGTCGGCGATGGTCGCCAGTCCGGCACGTCTGGCTCGCCGTCGATTCTCAACGCTTCGCCCGAAGCTGCCGCCAATGGCGGGTTGGCGCTGGTGAAGACGGGCGACCGGTTGCGCATCGACCTGAAGAAGGGAACTGCCGATCTCCTCATCTCCGACGAGGAACTACAAAAGCGCCGCAGCGAACTGATGGCTGCTGGCGGCTATCCATATCCCGCCCACCAGACGCCCTGGCAGGAAATCCAGCGCGGCATGATTGACCAGCTCTCCGAGGGCATGGTGCTCAAGCCCGCCGTCAAATACCAGCGCATAGCCCAGACCATGGGCCTGCCACGCGATAACCATTGATCGGATTACAGATGCGGCGGTTCTCCGCCGCAACGTTCGGCTCAGGCCGGGGCGGGGAGATTTCCTCGCTCCGGCCTTTTGCTTTTTTGCATGGCATCTGGAACGCTGCCCCTTTCAGGCATATTGAAGTAAAAACGGAACCTTTTTCGATTCGGGAGTATGTGCGTCATGACCAGGAACGGGGCCAAAATCGACGAAGCCGTAGCTGCCTTGAAAAGCCACTGGCTAAAGGGCGCGCCGAAGGATATGCGCGACGCATTCGACTCCGACCCGAGCCGTTTTTCACGCTATTCGCTCACCCTCGACGATCTGCTGCTCGACTGGTCGAAATGCCTCGTGAATGACGAGACGATGCGCCTCCTGAGGGATCTAGCCGTCGCCGCCGATGTCGAAGGCCGCCGCGCCGCCATGTTCTCGGGCGTAGCCATCAACAATTCGGAAGACCGCGCCGTCCTGCATGTCGCGCTACGTGATACGACGTCTGAGAAGATCATGGTAGACGGCGAGGACGTGCTGCCCGGCGTGCGCGAGGTGCTGGACCGTATGGCGGCGTTCTCCGACGGCATCCGCAATGGGACGATCAACGGTGAGACAGGCAAGCCGATCACCGATATCGTCAATATCGGTATCGGTGGGTCGGATCTCGGACCCGTCATGGCGACGCTGGCGCTGTCACCCTATCACGATGGCCCGCGCGCTCATTTCGTCTCCAATATCGACGGCGCGCATATCGCCGATACGCTGGGGCCGCTCGACCCGGCAACGACGCTGATCATCGTCGCGTCCAAGACCTTTACAACAATCGAGACCATGACCAACGCGCAGACGGCGCGCAAATGGATCGCTGAGGCGCTTGGCGAGGCGGCTGTCGGCGCACATTTCGCCGCCGTTTCCACCGCGCTCGACAAAGTTGCCGCCTTCGGCATCGCGCCGGACAGAGTGTTCGGTTTTTGGGACTGGGTCGGCGGGCGCTATTCCATCTGGTCGGCCATCGGCCTGCCGCTGATGATCGCCATCGGCCCGGAAAATTTCCGCCACTTCCTCGAAGGCGCCCATGCGATGGATGTGCATTTCCGCGATGCGCCGCTCGATGAGAACCTGCCAGTGATGCTCGGCCTCGTCGGCTACTGGCACCGCGCCATCGCCGGTTATCACAGCCGCGCCGTCATCCCCTATGACCAGCGCCTCGCCCGCCTTCCGGCCTATCTTCAGCAACTCGACATGGAATCGAACGGCAAGAGCGTCACGCTTGACGGCAAGCCCGTATCAGGCCCGACGGGGCCGGTCGTATGGGGCGAGCCGGGGACCAATGGTCAGCACGCCTTCTTCCAGCTTCTGCATCAGGGAACGGATATCATCCCGGTGGAATTCATCGTCTCGGTGAAGGGGCACGAGCAGCATCTCGTTCATCAGCACGAAATGCTGCTCGCCAATTGTCTGGCGCAGTCGCAGGCGCTGATGAAGGGCCGCACGCTGGCCGAAGCCAAGGCACAGCTGGCGGCCAAGGAGATGGAGCCGGCGGAGATTGATCGTTTGGCCCCGCACCGAGTCTTTTCAGGCAATCGACCCTCGCTCACGATTATCTACGATCTGCTCGACCCCTATGCGCTCGGCAGGCTCGTCGCGCTTTACGAGCATCGCGTTTTTGTCGAGGCGCAGCTCTTCGGCATCAATGCCTTCGACCAGTGGGGCGTCGAGCTTGGCAAGGAACTGGCGACGGAACTACTGCCCGTCGTGTCAGGGGAGAAGTCCGCCGAAGGCCGCGACGCCTCCACGCAAGGTCTTGTCGCCCATCTGAGCGAACGACGCCGGATTATTGGATAGACTGCCATGCCACTTGAGCTGACACCAATTGCAGGCCGAAAGAATCATGAAAACTGAGACGATCACCCTTCCCGGCGATGTGCCCGGCAACACCATCGAATTGCGAGTCCTGCGCTTTGAAGGCAAAGATGCGAATGCGCCGACGGCCTATCTGCAATCCTCGCTGCACGGCGGCGAGCTTCCCGGTCAGGCTGCGCTGCATTTCCTCGTTCCGCTTTTGCAAAAAGCCGAGGCCGAAGGGCGCATTGCCGGTAATATCACTATTCTGCCCCAGGCCAACCCGATCGCCTCCAACCAGTGGCAGGGCTATCAACATCTCGGCCGCTTCGAATTCTTCACCCAGACCAATTTCAACCGCGCTTTCCCGCTTCTGCCCGATTTCAATACGTCGGCCCTGCCGGAAATAGATGCACCCGTGCCGCTTGCCGGGAGATTGAAGGCGACGCTCTTGCGCCTCGCTTTGCCGCATGAAATCGTCCTCGATCTGCACTGTGACGATCAGAGTGAGAACTATCTCTATATCCATCAGGATTTCCTGCCGGACATGTACGACTTGGCTGCCGCACTGGGTTCGAAAGCGATCCTTTCTTGGGATTCGACCGCCGATGCTGCCTTCGAGGAAGCCTGCGCATATCCGGTGCTGCAATTGCCCGGCGATGCCCGCGACATGAAGCGGCGCGCCGTCACCACGGTTGAGTTCCGCGGGCTTGCAGACGTCAATTTCGATACGGGGCAATCGGATGCGCAAGGCCTCTACCGCTTCCTCGCCCATCGCGGCGTGGTGAAGGACGAGGATGAGACACTTGCCATCGAATTCAACGGCCCGGTGACGCCACTTGGTAATGTCGAGATGGTGCGCGCGCCTGAAGGAGGCATGGTGCTCTATCATGTCGTCCCCGGCGACGAGGTAGGCGAGGGTGACGCGCTGGTCACCATAGTAACGCGGCCAGGCGATCCTTCCGGGGATGTCACGCTGGTCGCTCCGCAGGCCGGCCGCATCCTGACGCGGCGCAGCCTGCGCTATGTCAGGCGCGGAGACGACCTGCTCAAGCTGCTCGGCTCGCGCCCCTCGGCTGTCGCCAAGCGCCCCGGCGCATTGGAGGCATGATGGCCCATGTGCCGCTTGGCGCCATCAAGGCCATCCTCTTCGACAAGGACGGCACGCTGGTCGATTTCAACCGCACATGGTTCGGCATATCGAAGGAACTGGCGCGGCGGTCGTCCGGGGGCAACGAGGCGAAGGCCCGAGATATCCTGGATGAGGGCGGCTACGACTGGGCGGCCGGTCGCTTTCGCCCCAATTCGGTGATCGCCGCCGGCACGGTGGAGAATATCGTCGATCTCTGGCACCCCGACGAGAAGCCGGAGGCCCGCGCCGCGCTGATCCGCGAATATAATGATTACTGCGTCACGGAGGGCGCGCGGGCTGCGGTGGCGATCGAGGGCCTGCGCGAGACGCTGGCGGATTTGCGCGGCAAGGGCTTCATGCTCGGCATTGCCACCAATGATTCCGAAGCCGGCGCGCGGGCGACGGCGGAAGCGTTGGGCATTGCCCCGCTGTTTCACACCTTCATTGGCTATGACACGGTCGCCCGCCCCAAGCCGCATCCCGACCCGATCTTCCATTTCGCCGAAAGGCTCGGGCTGAACCCCGGCGAGATCGCTATGGTCGGCGACAATCTCCACGATTTGGAGACCGCCCGCGCGGCCGGAGCAGGCCTCGCGGTGGGTGTCCTCTCCGGCAACAGCCCGCGCGAGGCGCTGGAGCCTTATGCGGATATGGTGCTCCCTTCGATTGCCGGGTTGCCGGAGGTGTTTGCGGCCCGTAACATCGCCAGCAACCGCTCATAGCGCGGCGCGAGATTTCGTAAGATCGCGGCCGCTTCCGCATCCCGGCCCACCGTCAGTGGATATTGCAGTGCGCCGACAAGATACGCCTGCTTTGAGGCGATTTGCGCCGCTTCGACGAGGCCGATCCGCGCAAGGCATGTGGCAGCGTCTGCAAGCCGCCGCGCGCCGACGCGGATGGCGAAATGGATGAGGTGGCCGCGCAGGTCTTCATCACAGCCGCCCTCGATCATCGCCGCCAAAGCTTTCGCTGCCGCGCCATTGCCAAGCGTTCCGGCGGGCAGGTGCTGAACGCCTTCCATGGACAGCCAGCGAATGGCGGCGGGGAGCGATGCGCGGATCGTTTCTTCCTCTGACACCGCCCGCAGCCGCCGGAACCCGGTGCGCATGGTGTAAGCCTCGCCATAATCGAGGGTTTCGGCCCGCCAGGCGGTTATGAAGTCGGCAAGCGGCAGCAAGGCGAAGGGATAGCCTTGCGGGTCGTGCATCCGCACATATGCGTCATCGACGCCAAGCACGACGACATAATGATCCGCGCCTATAGCGCCTTTCATGCCGGGTTGGTGCCGCAGGTGCCCCATTTCCACCGGCCCGATCCAGACGGGGCCATCGGCGAGGGCGAATTTGAGCCGCGCCAGCGCGTCCTCCTCGCTCCCGCCCTTGCTGACGGTAGAGGTCCAGCCCATGGCATCGAGCGCTGCATCGAACCCGGCCTCGGGCGTCCATCCGTAGGGATCGAAGAAAGGCAGCGTCCCGCCCACGATCTGCATCCCGAACGGGCTGCTTGTTGCAAACTCGATGACTTGGGGCGAGGGGGCATCCGCCCCGCACATCATCGCGAACGAATTAGCGTAGCAGTAGGGACCTGAGCCGATATAGGGAAAATGCCGCATGGCTGCCTCCAGAAGCGAGTTGAGAGGCATGAATAGAAGGGCATTTTCCGAAAAATTGTCAACGGGTTCGTTGGCAGGACAGAAGGGGGCGCTGTCCCGCCAGCGTTGCTATTCCAGCGGCAAAGACGTGAGAGATCGCCTTCCTAACCCCGCAACTCTCGCCTTAAAATCTTTCCCACATTCGTCTTCGGCAATTCATCGCGGAACTCCACGATGCGTGGGCGCTTGTAGTTCGTCAGCCGTTCGGCGCAAAAAGCCTTGACCGCGTCCTCGGTCAGATCGGGATCGCGGCGGACGACGAACAGCTTAACCACTTCGCCCGAATGCTCGTTCGCTACGCCGATGGCCGCCGCCTCGACGATCCCCGGATGTTCCGCCGCCACTTCCTCGATCTCGTTGGGATAGACGTTGAAGCCGGAGACGAGGATCATGTCCTTCTTGCGATCGACGATCTTGGTAAGCCCGCGTTCGTCCGTGAAACCCATGTCGCCGGTGCGGAAAAAACCGTCGCTGTAGATGGCCGATTTCGTCTCGTCCGGACGGTTCCAGTAGCCGTGCATCACCTGCGGCCCGCGAATGCAGATTTCACCGACTTCGCCGAGCGGAAGATCGCGGCCGTCATCGTCGCGAATGGCGATATCGGTCGATGGAAGCGGCAGGCCGATCGTCCCGCTATATTCGGTCGCATCCAGACTGTTGGCCGTCGCCACCGGCGATGTCTCGGAAAGCCCGTAGCCTTCCGTGATATGGCAGCCGGTCAACGCCTGCCAGCGTTCGGCAACGGGGCGCTGCACCGCCATCCCCCCGCCGAGCGTCAGGATCATTGGCTTGAAATCGAGCTTGCGGAAATCCTCATTGTTCAGAAGTGCGTTGAACAGAGTGTTGAGGCCGGGCAGGATGTGGATCGGATATTTCCGCAATTCCTTTACAAAAGCCGGAATGTCTCGCGGGTTGGGGATCAGGACATTGCGCGCGCCTTGCTCGATACCCATCATCGCGTTCACCGTCAGCGCAAAGATGTGATAGAGCGGCAGCGCGCAAATGAAGTTCACTTCTTTCGGTTTGCCCTTGATCCGGTAGGCGACGTCGACCCACACGCGCATCTGCTCGACATTCGCGAGGATGTTGCTGTGAAGCAGCGTCGCGCCTTTCGAAATGCCCGTCGTGCCGCCGGTATATTGCAGGAAGGCGACATCGGACGGGGCCACCTCAACAGGTGAAAAGCCCTTCGCGGCCCCTTGGGCGAGCGCCCTCTTGAACGGGACATGGTCCGGCAGGCTCCAGGCCGGAACCATCTTCTTGACCTTGCGCACGACGAAATTGACCACATGGCCCTTGAGGCCCAACATGTCGCCCATGGACGTGACGACGATGTGCTTCACCGCAGTTCTGGGCAGGACCTTTTCCAGCGTGGTGACGAAATTCTCCAGGATGATGATGGCCTTCGCGCCTGCATCATTCAATTGATGCTCGAGTTCGCGCGGCGTATAAAGCGGGTTGACGTTGACGACGATCAGTCCCGCCCGCAAAACGGCTGCGATAGCCACCGGATATTGCAGGACGTTCGGCATCATCACCGCCACACGGTCGCCCTTGACGAGCCCGCGTGACTGCAGCCAGCCGGCGAGCGCTGCCGACTGCTTCTCCAGTTCCGCATAGGTCAGCGTCTTGCCCATGCTGGTGAAGGATGGCCTGTCGGAATATTTGCGGCAGGACGAGACGATGAGATCGCCGATCGAAGAATAGGACGACGTCGCGATCTCGGCTGGAACGCCGGGGGCATAGGATTTAATCCAGACGCGCTCAGGCCCTGCAGGGGAGGGCTTGGAAGCTGCTTTCGCTGCCGGTGTCTTCGTGGCAGCCTTCTTGACGGTGGGGGCAGGGGCTTTCGCCGTCGCCGGCTTTGCCGCCTTTGCCTTTGTTGAACTGGCCTTTGCTGGGGCGGCCTTTGCCGGACTTGCCTTGGCCGGACTTGCCTTTGCCGGACTTGTCTTTGCCGGACTGGCCTTGGTTGCCGGTCTGGTCTTTTGCTTTGTCGGACTCTCGGCGGCTTGCGTCGCGGGCTTGTCTGCGGATGTTGTTTTCTTGGCCAATTCTGCCTCCCATATCTCGTTCCCGCTGCACCGTTCGGTGCGCGGACGCCCCGGTTGTCAGCGCTGTTTCAAGACCGATAACGCGATCAGCCTTGCTCCTCCATCTTTATCTATGGCGAGTTCGCTCCCTCACGCAAGAGTTACATTGACGTAAGCGTAAAAATCCACGGCTGATAGTCGATGAAGGCTGAATGATTTCAGCTTCCAGTTACAGTCTCCGTCGGTAATGACTGCCCAAAACCTTTATGGGTAAGGAGGAAGGCTTCTTCCTCTGCCGTATTCATGCGGTTCAAAATGTCGTTGCGATGGGGAAAACGCCCAAACCGGGCGATGATATCCCGATGCTCGGCGGCATATTTCAGCCCTTCCTCATCGCCCAGTTCGGTGAACAGTGCGACAGAGCGCTCCTGATCGGCCGGATCCTCGCTGTGCTCGAACGGCAGATAGAGAAAACTACGCTTCTCCTGGGGCAGTTGATTGTGAAGTTCGCGGTCGATCGCGTGCCGGGCAACGGCGAGCGCCAGCGGATCCGTGGCAAAGGCGCGTGCCGTGCCCCGGAACATGTTGCGCGGAAACTGGTCGAGCGCGATGATGGCGGCAAGCGCCGTCTCCGCATCTTCCCCAAGAGCGTCGGGCTTTTCCGCAGCTTTGCGGGCAATCGCCTCGTGGAGATCGAGAAACCGGGCGCGGATATCGCCGTCGAGTTCGGGCGTGCTTTCGAACCATTGCTTCGGCCCGATCTCGCCGAACCAGAAATCCAGTATGTCAGCTCTCCAGTTTTGCTCGGGTTTTGCATCCATGGTTCGTCACCTCTTTCAGTTTGTGCGGGCACCGGCGAAGAAGATGGCGTCGGCACTTACCCGTTACGCAGCCTAATATCGGAATTTCGTCCGAACGATGCAATCAGCGTCCCTACCGATTGGCGCCGACAACTGACAAGGTCGAAGGCCTTATCCGTTCTGAAGTGCAAACCAGTTGATTAAGTTTGCACTTTACGAATAGCCGCTGGCAATGATCTTCGATTGATCTACATTGATATTCAAGAAAATGGCGCAAAGAACAGGAGCATTCCTTGGCTGAGCATCATGTCGTGGTTGTCGGTGCGGGTTTCGGAGGTCTCGAAACCGTTCGCGGTTTGGCGGGGGCTCCGGTCCGCATCACCATCATCGACCAGCGCAATCACCACCTGTTTCAGCCGCTCCTTTATCAGGTCGCAACCGCAATCCTGGCGACGTCGGAAATCGCCTGGCCGGTACGCTATCTCTTCCGCGACCGCCCGGAGGTGAAAACGCTCCTGGCGACGGTTCAGGGGGTGGACACTGCAAAGCGCGAGGTCCTGCTCAGCGACGGCCACAGCGTGCCCTATGACACGTTGGTCATCGCGACAGGCGCCCGGCACGCCTATTTCGGCCATGACGAATGGGAGCGCTTCGCCCCCGGCCTGAAAACCCTCGAGGACGCCACCACGATCCGCCGCCGCATGCTGACGGCCTTCGAACTGGCCGAGAACGAAATGGATCCGGCGCGGCGGCAGGCGCTTTTGACATTCGTCATCATCGGCGGCGGTCCCACGGGGGTGGAGCTTGCCGGCGCCATTGCCGAACTCGCCCATGTCACCCTGGCCAAGGATTTTCGCAGCATCGATCCGCATCTGACGCGCGTCGTACTGATCGAGGCGGGACCGCGCATCCTGGCGGGCTTTACCGATGATCTCTCCGACTACGCCCGCAAGGCGCTCGAACGGCTCGGCGTCGAGGTCAGGACAGGAGAGCCGGTGACGGAATGCGCCGCCGGGCATGTGGTCTTCGGCAAGGAGACGCTCGCGACGGGAACCATTCTGTGGGCCGCAGGGGTGCAGGCTTCGCCTGCGGCGCAGTGGCTCGGGGCTGAGGCCGACCGCGCCGGCAGGGTGCAGGTTGAGCCTGATCTCACCGTTCGAGGCCATCCCGAGATATTCGTTATTGGCGATACCGCCGCTGTCCTCGCGCCGGATGGCAAACCGGTTCCGGGTATAGCGCCCGCCGCCAAGCAGCAGGGTGGCCATGTCGCTGCGACCCTCAAGGCGCGGCTTTCCGGCAAGGCCGCGCCCGGGGCGTTCCGCTACAAGCATTCCGGCAGCCTCGCGACGATCGGCAAGCGCGCCGCGGTCGTCGATTTTGGCTGGATCAAGCTGCGCGGCTGGCTGGCGTGGTGGATATGGGGCCTCGCCCATATCTTTTTCCTGATCGGCACGCGCAACCGTATCGCGGTCGCCCTGAGTTGGCTATGGATCTACATGTCCGGTCATCGCAGCGCGCGTCTTATCACGCAGGGAAAAGATCGGGAGAAGATCGGCTCTTAATCGACGTGTGACGCAAGCGACCAGTTGACGCCGAATGAATCGCGCAACGACCCGTATTTGTCACCCCAGAACTGGACTTCCAGCGGCATGACGATTTCCGCTCCGGCATCGGTGGCGCGCTTCCACCAACTATCCACGTCGTCGACCTGCAAATGCATGGTGAAGCTTCGGGAAGGTTCGTGGCCATAGCCCATTTCGGGAAAGCAATCGCAGACAATGATCCGCCATTAATCTTGAGATGGCAGTGCATGAGTTTCTTGCCGTCCTCCGCCGGTACGCGGAACAATTCCTCGGCACCGAACGCCCGCTGATAAAACGCCGAAGCATCACTCGCGCCTTCAACATTGAGATGGGGTGTGACGCCGACGAGCGGTATGCGGGGGGATCGAGAGTTCGGCCATGGGAAGGTCCTTTTGAACGCGCGCAACATTGATGGTTTTGTAGACGCTCCATCGCTTGCCCGAGCGAAGCCGTCCGGACAAGCGAAGAACTCGAAGAAGTTCAGAGCGATGCAGCCGCTTTCGCAGGTTCTGCGGACTGCCCGGCACTCGTGCCTTTCCTGCGGTAATGGACCCGCATCATTTCGCGCCATTCTCCATCGTCGCCCAGCACCTTGGCCGTGAAGAGGCGATAATCCGGATCCTTTATGGTAATGATGTCGCGATATCTCGCCGTTTTGCCTTCGGCGGCGAAATCGGGGCCTTCCGCCTCCAGTGTCAGGACGGTTCCTGTCTCGTCGAGCCAGCCGTCATAGACCCAGAGATAGGTCATCATCGAGCCGATCCATGTGCCGACATAGCGCTTCTTCTGTGGATCGTAGCCGATCGTCAGGATCGTGGTGACGGGACCGATTTCAGGCATCTCGCCCTTTCCTTCGCCGATGACCCAGATCCCGTGAAGCGAGCGGACGCTTTCGGTCCATGTAGCCTGGCTGGGGGACTCCGCACCTGTATTCTGGGAGCCTGATCCCTCAGGACCTTGTGAATTGGCGTCCATTTCGCAAACCCACTCGCCAACGAGTTGCTGCAGCCAGTGATGTTCCTTCTGCGGTTCTGCTTTCATGGTTTCCTCCTTTGGATGGTAAATGTCGGTCAGGCGCAACAGGCGCGCAGATCAGGCGCTTTCTCATATTCGTCGTGGCGACGCACCCAGTCCATGGTGGCCGTTTCGTTGCGGCCCTTGGGCGCGAGATCGAGGATCATGAACGTCCCGATCAGTTCCTCGCCGCCGCGCGCATAGGTGGAATAGGTATGGAAGACATTGCCCGCCTCGTCCTTGTAGAAGGCGCTCATCCCGGGCAGTTCACCAAATGCCTTCTCCGCATCGATCTCGGTGAAATTGTAGAAAACCTTGCCTTTCGCCAGATCTTCCGGCGTGAAGGAGACGTGGTAGTCATAGTTGAAGTCGTTGTCGTAGGACGAAACCCAGTTGAACCGCCAGCCCATGCGCTTTCTGTAGGCCAGGATTTCGGGGAGAGGCGCGCGAGAAATGGCGGTGAATGTGACATCGTGATTTTCCAGGTGGGCAAGCGCGCCGTCGATATGGTCGGCCTGGAAGGAGCAGCCGACGCAGCCTGCTTCCCAGCCGGGTCCCAGCATGAAGTGATTGACGATCAATTGGCTGCGGCCGTCGAACAGTTCGCCAAGCGTCTTCTTGCCCGTCGGGGTGTCGAAGACATAGTCCTTCTCGACCTTGACCCAAGGCAGCGCCAGCCGTTCGGCATTGAGCTTGTCGCGCAGCCGCGTCATTTCCTTTTCGCCGGCGAGAAGCGCCTTGCGGGCCTTCAGCCACTCTTCACGGGATACGACAGGCGGAGATACGAAAGGGTGGTGCATGGGGGCCTCCTCTTGGGTTTCATCGGCTGGGATACGGGCGCGGCCGTGCGATTTTCCTTGACATAATAGGTTGATATCAACATTATTGCCGCATGTCAAATCAGATTGAAATTCCCTTCGAAACGACCCTTCTCGTCCGCGATAGTTGTCTTTGCCTCCATGTGCAGCGTGCGGCGCGCGCCCTTGCGAGACGCTTTGACGATGCGCTTCGCCCCGTTGGGCTGACAAGCGGTCAATTCTCGCTGCTGATGTCGCTCAACCGGCCGAACCCGCCGACCATAGGCTCGGTTTCGGCATTGCTTGCCATGGACCGGACGACGCTTACCGCCAATCTCAAGCCGCTTGAGCGGCGTGGCCTTATCGAGATCAAACCCGATGAAAATGACAGGCGCAGCCGTCGTATGGCGCTTACCCCTGCGGGAAAAGCGCTGCTGGCTTCGGCCGTTCCAATCTGGAATGTGACGCATGCGCACACGGAACAGCTTCTCGCCGGGGCCGATCCCGACCGTTTGCGCGCCGATCTTCTGGCCTTATCTTGACGCGTCCCGCATATCCCCTCTCGGACATCCGGGCAGAGCCGTTTTACGTCTGTGAATTTTGCGGCAAATGCAGTTTGCGACGGCAGCGGGAATAACCGCCCTTTGCCAATCTCAATATATCCGAAATGCGCGTTCGGTCATTCGAAGGCTTAGGCATTTCCGCCTGGATTCTCTGCAGTATATGCGATGGTACAGGGCGCGGTTTTCTGGTTGAACCAGTCACTACCTCATTCATTGATACCTCCCTCAAACGGGTGATGCCGTCATCCAGCTAAACTGCTGGGTGAAATATCACATTGTCTGAATGGACGGATTTTAGCGCATTCCCCCGAAGAGGACAACTAAAGTCTAATGCCCGCGATAAAAATCCGAGCTCGGCTTCATAGTGTCCATACCAGGCAGACGTACATATAGGTTAATTTTTTCGGCGATAAACTATTCATGAACAATATGCAGGCTACTTTCATGCAAAGGTCGGCTGCCGATTTGATAGACGAGTATAATATGAATAGTCGACATAATTCGTTCTATATTGCCGCCATCGTTGGTGTAGTAGCGCTGGCGCTTGGTCTGGCTTTCATTCCGCGCGTCGCCTATGTCGTCGCGGTGGATATGTTCTTTGTGGTCTATCTGGTATTGACTGCATCGAAGATGTTGAACCTGACGCCGGATGTGTTGCGCAACAACATAGCGCGGGCCGATGAACCGGTCTGGATCATATTTGCCGTAACCTTCGGTGCTGTTGCGGTTGCCGTGGGCTCGTTGTTTGTCCTGATCAATTCGGCGCATCGATTTCAGCCGCTCGATCTGACGCTGACGCTTGCGGCGGTACCGCTTGGCTGGTTGGCGATCCATATGATGGCCGCCGTCCATTACGCGCATCTTTATTGGAAACCGGGATTGGCCGCGGACGGGAACGCGCCTGAACACGCAGGTGGCCTTGCCTTCCAGGGCGGCAAGGAGCCCGGAGGGTTCGAATTCGTTTATTTTGCCTATGTGATCGGCATGGCGACAGAAACGTCTGACACCGCAATCGTGACGACAGCCATGCGCAAGATCAACCTGATGCACGGCATCGTTTCATATTTCTTCAACACGATACTTGTTGCTGCCGCCGTCAACGTCGCCGTTTCACTCGGTCAATGAGCCTGCTGCCTAATTCCTAAAATCGGGATCGATTTAAGATAAAATAATGCAGTATTTCAAAGCTTAGGGCGTCCTTTGCGCGTCCAATTGGACGCGTGGGACTCTAGAAGCGATATCCCAAGCGGATCCCTGTCGCTTCCGCCCCATTGTTCTCCTCGCAAAGATTGGCATTGGAGAAGTGGTCGGCATAGAGTTGTGCCGTCCAATTGTCGCTCAGATCATAACCAAGACCGGCGCCGACATGGAAAAGCACGCGGCATCCCAGCGCCTTGTAGGTGGTGGGGTTATGAAGATCGTTCGCCGTCGTGACCGCCCCGCCCAGGCTGGTGGTGAAATAGAGCTTCTCCGTCAACTGGAAATCCCAATTGAGGCCCGTATAGAAGAAATGGATCGGATCGTCGGCAATAGCCGCGTCGAAGCCGATATAGGGGCGGGGCGAGCCGATGCCGTCCAGGAATTCAGGCGATCTGAACAGGAACTCGCCATTGATGACCGCTCCGTTGAAATCGTCGGTCGAAAACAGCCCGCGGTCGTAGGCGAGGACGCCGAAGCGGATTTCCTGTCTGTCGGAATATTTGCCGACCTGCCCGAAACGGCTGGCGTCTATCAGGTCACCCGCGAGAGCGGAAGAAAGGAGAGAAGAGGACAATAGTGCCGGAATCGATATGAGCGCGCGCGAAAGGTGTCTCGTAAACATATATCTACCCACTAAGATGAGATACGAGGCATGCCGAGGATTTGCGGTTAGGCGAATCGCTTTTGCACAACTCTATGTTTTGAAAATCCGTTAAGCGAGCAAAAAATTAAAACCATATCGGGCGGTTTACGGCGCCAGATAGAGCCGACTTCATTCTGTTCGCGACAGGGTCGATCCAAACCAGTTCATCTCACGCGCTCCAGAATGGACACATAGTTGGCGACCGCCGCCCCGCCCATGTTGAATATGCCGGCGAGATCGGCATCCCTGACCTGCATGTCGCCTGCCTCGCCCATCAGTTGCATCGCCGCCATGATGTGCATCGAAACGCCGGTGGCGCCGATCGGATGCCCCTTGGATTTCAGTCCGCCGGAAGGATTGACCGGCAGCTTGCCATCCTTGCTCGTTATCCCCTCGCGGACGATACGATAGCCTTCGCCTGGTCTGGCAAGGCCCATCGCCTCATACTCGATCAGTTCCGCGATGGTGAAGCAGTCATGCGTCTCGACAAAGGAGAGATCGTCGAGGCCGGCATTCGCATCCGAAAGCGCTCCGGCCCAGGCGCGGCGCGCGCCTTCGAAGGCCAGCATGTCCCGACGGCTCAGTGCCAGCATGTCGTTTGCCTGCCTGCGGGCGCGAAAGCCGATGGCGCGTGCGAGCGATGCCGCGGTCTCCTCATCCGCGAGCACGAGCGCTGCTGCGCCATCGGATACCAAAGAGCAATCGGTGCGCCGCAATGGCGCCGCTACATAGGGGTTCTTTTCCGAAACGGTGTTGCAGAATTCGAAGCCGAAATCCTTGCGCATATGCGCATAGGGATTGGCCACGCCGTTGGCGTGGTTCTTCGCCGCGATCATGGCGAGTTCTTCCGAGCGGTCGCCATAGTGCTGGAAATAGGCTTGCGTGATACGGCCGAACAGGCCGGCGAAACCGCCTTCCACGTCCGCTTCTTCCCTGCGGTAGCTCGCGCCGAGCAGGATGTCGCCCACCTCAGCCGTCGGGGTCGCCGTCATCTTCTCCGCGCCGATAACGAGCGCGATGCGCCCGCGCCCCGCTTCGATGAAATCCATCGCGCTATAGATGGCGGCGGAGCCGGTGGCGCAGGCATTCTCCAGCCGCACGGCGGGCGCGTGAGCAAGCGCCTCATTGTTCATCGCCACGAGCGCGCCTTGAAAATCCTGCTTGGAAAAACCATTGTTCATGACGCCGACAAAAATGCCGTCGACATCTTCAGGCGCAATATCAGCATGTGCAAGCGCCGGCGCGGCAACCGCTGCCATCAGTTGTTCGGTATTTTCGAGTTCGGACTTGCCGAAGGGCGAATGAGCCCATCCCACGATCTGCGCCTTTGTCATCCGAGCCGGCCTCCTTGCTTGATGTTTCGCCGAGGATAACCGATTTTGGGCAGTCTTCGATAGAGAGCCGAAGGAACGCACAAACCGCCTTGCGTCTCGCCAAGCGGGATTAACGCAGCGGATACTGCCACGCAGGTCAGGTTTTTACGAATGAGGACCTATTTTACCAGGGCAGGTGGATTGCTCGGGATTTCGGCTTCCGTCTCCTGCTGGACGTGCTGGAGAGCGCCGAGAAGATACATCGCATCCGGCAATGATATATGAAACGTCTGCGGCTTGGATTTCTGATCGCCTAGGCATAGCTGCACCATCGGCTCCTGGGGCGCAAGCCCATAGACAAAGCGGAAGCCGAGCAGATGTTTCTTCTCTTCATTGGGCAGATCCGCTGGCCCGCCATTCCCGTTGACCGGGAAAATGGTATCGATGACCTTGGTCCAACGGTTGTTATTCTCAGGCATTCAAACCTCCAAAAATCCGGAACAGCGGCGTCTGGCTGATTGCGACGGATACCGATGCCGCCGGGATGACCAGGGTCGCATAAGAAACACAACAAGTGCCCGGCAAGTATATGAGTCCCGCCGGACGTCGCGCCGGAGTTCAGTCCGGCCAGGAAGCAATCATGGATGAGTCACACGCGCCGCGCTACTCCAATAAGTTGCCACCGCGACAGCCATGATAAAGCGGCGTTTCTACCGCTCAGCGCGGTCTCTGATCCGTCCTGCGAATGCTATAAGGTGTTGAATCTGCTTGGTCAGTACGACCAGGGTGCCGCTTCAAGGCACCATGATCTTGTTTAGGCTGTCCTGCGAACCACGCTCGATGCCTCTTGGCATCCATCCAGCCGCATTGGTGCTCAGGCAGACAGGAAGAGGCCCGGCGCTGGGTAGAATGGGGGGGCGTTCGCGCCGGGCCTCCAGCTGGGCACTCAGGTCCAGCCGCATCCGCATACTGTACGAGTCGCACCGATTGATCGATCCCAATAAAGAGGATAAATTTTTTGCCACATGAGTGAGCAATTTATTGGGTGATTTCAACGAAATCGCGGTACGCGCTGTATCGGCATGTCAATTTGGACGTGGCTGCCACATGCTGGCTGTTGCGTCCCTATTCCGGTTTGGTGCGCTTCTTCACTTTAGCGACCTTCGCGGTGGGTTCGGCCAGCGATTTTTCGCGATCTGCCGCTTCCTTTGCCAATCGCGCTTCCTTGAGCCGTGCCGTTTTGGCCTCACGCCGTGACGTCTCGGTGTCCAGGATATTGCGGGCGGCATTGTCCGTCGTCGCGCTCTTGCTTTCGGAACGCGTTGGTTTGAACAGATTATCCCTGGTGATCTTCTTGCTCATGCTTTTTTCAGGAACTCGGTTTTCAGCACCAGCCCCTTGACCTCCTTGGTGTTGCATTCGATCTCACCGGGAACGCTGGTGAGATGGATGTTCTTGACCAGCGTGCCGCGCTTGAGGGTCTGTGATGTGCCCTTCACCTTCAGATCCTTGATGAGGGTGACAGAGTCCCCGTCATTGAGCCGGCTACCATTGCTGTCTTTAACGATGATGTCGTCAGGCAATTCGATTCCTCGTGCACTATGCGGCCGGGCGATCGGGCCTGTCGATGATATGCTAAATTCGCCTTTTTCCAGCGAGAAGGCAAGGGAGGGGACTATATTGCGGTCGTTCCCGAGGGGGCGGGATTTTCAGGATCTCTATGCGAAGTCAATGGCGGAAGAGCCAGGCCATTGGGAAAATGGTGCCGCTTAGGTGACTCGAACACCTGACCCCATCATTACGAATGATGTGCTCTACCAACTGAGCTAAAGCGGCAAGGGATGTGTCCCCGCTTTCGTCCATAGACAAAGTACCGGCCGGAAAAGCTTCCCGACCGATTGGGCGCGTGATACCGAAATCGGCCTTGAAAAGCAAGTGTGCAAATCAAGAGATTTGCTGAATCGGCCAAGAGCAGAGCCCATCCGCCCCGGGCGTGCGAAACGGCCGGCTCACCTGCTGCACAGATCAGCCTTTGCCCGGCGGTATTCCGTGTCGAGCCGGGTGACAAGGTCGCCTGCCGGCATGATTTCCCTGACCGAGGCGATGCCTTGTCCGCAGCCCCAGATGTCTTTCCAGGCCTTGGCGCCGCCGACGGCGCTGGCGAAATCCATTTTGGAGGGGTCAGCTTCGGGCAGATGGTCCGGATCCATGCCCGCGGCGGCGATGGAGGGCTTCAGGTAATTGCCGTGGATTCCGGTAAAGTAATTGGAATAAACGATGTCGGAAGCCGCCGATTCGACAATCATTTGCTTGTATTCGTCAGGCGCGCGCGCCTCTCGCGTGGCGATGAAGGGGGAGCCGATATAGGCGAGATCCGCGCCCATTGCCTGGGCGGCCAGAATTGAGCGCCCATTGGCGATCGCTCCCGATAGCAGCAGCGGCCCGTTGAACCATTCCCGGATTTCCTGGACGAGCGCGAAGGGCGACAGCGTCCCCGCATGTCCGCCCGCGCCGGCAGCGACAGCGATCAGCCCGTCGGCCCCCTTGCGGATAGCGGAATTGGCATGGCGGTTGTTGATGACGTCATGCAGCACGATGCCGCCATAGGAGTGGATCGCGGCATTGACCTCGGGAACCGCGCCGAGCGAGGAAATGACGATCGGCACTTTGTATTTCACGCATAGCCCGAGATCGTGCTCCAGCCGCTTGTTCGAACGGTGGACAATCTGGTTGACGGCAAAAGGTGCAGCCGGACGTTCCGGGTGCTTCACGTCATGAGCGCTGAGCGTCTCGGTGATTTCCGCCAGCCATTCGTCCAACTGGGCTTCGGGTCTTGCATTGAGCGCCGGAAAAGAGCCGACGATGCCCGCCTTGCATTGCGCGAGCACAAGTGCGGGATGGGAGATGATGAACAGCGGTGCGCCGACGACGGGAATGCGCAGATTGCGTTTCAAAATTTCGGGTAATGGCATATATTCCTCCCATTGCGCATGTTTGCCGAGGGTATGCAGTATTTTGACGTTTCCGTAAACGGAAGTTTATCAGAGGCATTCCGCCGGGCAAGGGAAACCTCAGGTGAAAGCCGTCGGACGCGTTCGAGGCGCTACGGGTTGTTAAGGGTAAATGCTTGATTAACAGATTAAATCCGCTAAGGCTGGTACATATGGGCGGGAAATGTGTCTCGTATATCGCCGTTTTTCTTCATATTCGGCAGGCGGAACGAGTTGGCGTCTGGAGCATGATGCGAAAAAGCGTGAAGCGGTTTCTGGCGAAACCATGCTCTGATTAAAGAGGAAAGATCGAGATTTGGAAGGCATAGAACGCGCGATACGCAATGCATTCGCCAAGGGCGATGCGGCCAATCCCGCCACGCGCCAGCGGATCTACGAATCTGCCTGGAGCGCGCATGAGCATGCGCTTTCGGCCAATGCCGCCTTGAGCGAGCCGCAGAAAACGCAGCGGCGCGATCGCCTGAAAGCAACAATCTCGCGTATCGAAGCGGAGTTCCGCCCCGCGCAGCCCCTGGCAATGACGCAGCCGCGGGTCGAGCCCGGCTTTGGTGATCTTTCGGCAGGATCACGCCAGAATGGCCAATCGGCAGCCGCTCCCCTGGCAGGTTCTCCCACAATCGAAGGGCCGGCGCTTGACCGGGATGATGTGCGTCCTTCGGCCAGGAAGCAGCGCGGTGCCGATCTCGGATATGAGGGCGGTGCGGCGAGGCGCGATGGCAGGAAGGCGAAATCCCGTTCGCCTTTTCTTTCCTATGTCCTGCCGGCTCTGGTTCTTCTGGGCGTCGGCATCGTCGGCTGGTCGTTCTACAACAGCTTGACCGATGTCAGGCGGCCGCAATCGAGCACCACCGCGCTGGCCAATGGTGCACCGCTCAAGGAAGGCGAGGAGGCCGGACAGGCAAACTGGATAACCGTTTTCACGCCCTCCGAGCCGACGCGTATGTCGGTGCGCGGCCGTGCGACGGCGGAAATTGCAGGCACGGGGTCGATGAGCTTCGCCCGCGTGAAATCCGGCGGTCCAGATGACCAGATCGTTTTCGACGTGGGGCAAGGTATTCTGGAGGAGATCGCCGGCAAAAAGGTAACATTCGATATCGTCGCCAGCAGCGATGACGGCAAGCCGACGCAGATGTCGGTCAGCTGCGATTTCGGCGCGATGGGCGATTGCGGGCGCAAGCGCTACGATGTCTCCGATGCCAACAGCGATTTCCTGTTTGATGTGGTGCTTCCGGAAGGAAAGCGGCCCGATGCGGCGGGCACGATCACCATCAACAGCGACATCTCAGGCGCGGGCAAGATCGTCGATATCCACGCGATCCGAGTGACCGTCGCTCAGTAGGGGCAACCCCGGGCAGGTTTCACCTCTCCCGCTCCAGAAGCTTCTGCAATGTTTCCAGCCGGTCCGCCTCGCGCGGCGGCTTGTCCCAGCGCAGCCGTGAGAACCGGGGAAACCGCATTGCCACGCCGGATTTATGCCGGGTCGAGCGGTTGAGCCCCTCGAACGCTACCTCAACCACCAGCCCATGATCCGGTTCCGCCCGCACCCCGCGCACCGGGCCGAAGCGCTCCGTCGTGTTCTCGCGGACGAAGCGGTCGAGTAATATCAGCTCTTCGTCGGTAAAGCCGAAATAGGCCTTGCCGACGGGCACGAGGGTGGGGTTGTCCTCCGGTCCGGTCCACACCGCGAAGGTAAAATCCGAATAATAGCTCGATCGCTTGCCATGTCCCCGCTGGGCGTAGATCACCACCGCGTCGATGGTGAAGGGATCGCGCTTCCATTTGAACCAGGGTCCTTTGGGGCGTCCCGGCAGATAGGGACTGTCATGGCGCTTCAGCATCACGCCCTCGATGATCGGATGCGGCGGCGCGGCGCGGAATGCAGCCAACTCTTCGAAGCTGTTGAATGCAATGAGGGGTGAAAGGTCGAAGCGCTGCGGGTCGAGTCCGGCAATGAAGGCTTCGAGCCGCATCCGCCGTTCGCGGAGGGGCAGGGGACGCAAATCCTCTCCGTCGGCCTGGCTGCCCTCCTGCAACAGGTCATAGGCCCGCACGAAGGCGGGGTAATCCTCCAACTGCTTGGCGCTCACCGTCTTGCGGTTCAGCCGCTGCTGCAGATCGCCGAAAGTGCCGGCGGTGATGCCGTTCTCGCCGAGGCGTCCGACCAGAAGCTCGCCATCGATGGCCCCTTCGAAGTCCATGGCCTCCATAATATCGGGAAAGGCATGGGAGATATCGTCGCCCGTGCGCGAATAGATGCGCCGCACGCCAGCCTCCGCCACAGCCTGCACGCGTATGCCGTCCCATTTCCACTCCGCCGCATAATCTGCGGCATCGAGCTTGGTAAAATCCGCCTCATCGAGCGCCGTCGCCAGCATGACGGGGCGGAAGGGGGCGGCCGCGAGGTTGGCGGGCCTTGGCCCCCGCCCTTCAAGCCAGGCGAATAAATTTTCATAAGGCGGGACAAGCCCATGCCAGAGTTCTTCGATCTGCGTCACATCGACCTGTCCGAAATCGGCGAGCGCCTGCTTGGCCAACCGCGCGGAAACGCCGATGCGCAGGCCTCCGGTAACGAGCTTCAGGAGCGCGTACCGTCCCGAGGCGTCGAGATCGTCAAGCCATCTAGCGACGAGGAGCGGCCCCTCGCGCCGCGAGGCCTGCGATAGTGCTTCGACGATGTCGGAAAGCATGGGCGGGCGGTTCACCCGTCTTTGTTCGGGCCCCCGTTTTGGCATTGGCCAGATCAGCGATATGGTTTCGGCGAGATCGCCGACATAATCGTAGGAATAAGCGAAGAGCTCGGGATCGACCCGCTCATTAATCAGCGCGCGCAACATGGCGGGCTTGACGCTCGCAAGGTCGAGATCGCGCGTGATGGCGGCCAGCGCAAACCCGCGCTCCGGATCGGCGGTTGAGCGAAAATAATCGGCAAGCAGCCTGATCTTGCCGTTGCGCTGCGGCGTTAGCACCAGCCGGTCGAGCAGTTCGGCAAACGCTTCCATCAGAGCATGATCCCGAAAAGTTGCAGACTTTTCGGATAAGATCATGCGGCAAAGACAAAAAGCTAGTCCCCCTCGTCCTCATAGCCGACAAGATGCAGGGGACGCGCCGGAATACCGGCAAGCGTGCACCAGCGTACCAGGGCCTCCTCGCGCCCATGCGTCACCCATACTTCCCCCGGCGCGATCTCGCTGATCGTATCAGTCAGTTCGTCCCAGTCGCAATGATCGGAGATGATGAGCGGCAGCTCCACGCCGCGCTGCTTCGCCCTTTGTCGGATGCGCATCCAGCCCGAGGCGAAACAGGCGAGCGGATCGGGAAAGCGCCGCGCCCAGCGGTCCACGAAGGCCGAGGGCGGCCCGATGACGATAGCGCCGGAAAAATCACGGGCGTCGCCCTCTTCAAGTGTAGCGGGCTGCAACTCGCCAAGGTCAATGCCTTGTGACTGGTAATAGCCGCAGAGCTTCTGCAACGCGCCGTGGATATAGATCGGCCTGTCATATCCCGCTTGCCGGATGAGGCTGATCACGCGCTGCGCCTTGCCCAGCGCATAAGCGCCGACGAGATGGCAGCGCTCCGGAAACTGCGCCACTGACTTGAGGAGCAGGGCGATTTCATGGGTAGCATCGGGATGGCGGAAGATAGGCAGGGCGAAGGTCGCTTCGGTGATGAAAACATCGCAGGCGACAGGTTCGAAACCCGCGCATGTCGGGTCGGCCTGCCGCTTGTAATCGCCTGACGCGACGATCCGCATGCCGTTTTGCTCCACGGCGATCTGCGCCGAACCCAGTACATGCCCCGCTGGGTGGAAGCCGACCTTGACGCCGTTGATGGCAACCGTCTCGCCGAAACGGATGGCCTGCGTTGATCCCGCAAAATCCTCGCCATAGCGCAGCCGCATGATGTCGAGCGTTTCCTGCGTGGCGAGTACATGCCCGTGGCCCGCGCGGGCATGGTCGGCATGGCCATGGGTGATGAGGGCGCGAGCGACAGGTCGCACCGGATCGATGTGGAAATCGCCGGGCGGGCAGCACAAACCTTGCGGCGTGGGGCGGAGAAGTTCTTCCGGGCGCATGGAGGTAAGATAGAGAGCGAAAGCGGCAGCGGAAAGGGCTCGCCGTGGAACTTCCGAAAATCCTTGCAAAATACGGGACGGAGGATCATACCCCGCGCATTCAACCCGAAAATCTGGTTTTTGATGACGCGCGCAATCCTTTCCTCCGGCGATCTGATTGCTGACCGCCGTGCCCACTATGCCGAAATGATGTTCGAGGCGGGCGACCATGCTAGCGCCGCCGATGTCATGCGGCAGGCGCTCGAAATCGTGCCGGGCTGGGCGCCGGGGCTTTTTCGCCTGGGCGAGATGGAGGAGAAGGCGGGCCATCTTGATGCCGCTGCCGATGCCTGGCGCAATGTGCTCAAGGCCGATGCGGAAGACCGTTTCGGCGCGAGCCTGAAGCTCGCAAGCCTTGGCGTGACGGCGCAACCCGATGCGCCGCCTTCCGCCTATGTCGAAACCCTGTTCGACGCCTATGCGCCGACCTTCGAGACGGCGCTTGTCGAAAAGCTCGATTATCGCGTTCCCGAACTTTTAGCCGAAGCCATCGTCAGGGCCGGCGGCAGCCGCCACTATCGTCATGCCATCGATCTGGGCTGCGGCACCGGCCTGATGGGCGAGCGGCTGCGCGCCTCGGTGAGCTTCCTCCAGGGCATCGATCTCTCTGAGGCCATGCTGCGCAAGGCCGAGGAAAAGCGCATCTACGACCGCCTCGAAAAGGGCGACGTCAACGAGCTGGAAAAGCCGGAAATCCCCGCCGATCTTGTGGTTGCGGCGGATGTGTTCGTCTATGTCGGCAATCTCGACCGTGCTTTCGCCAATATTGCGGAAGCGCTGGAGCCGGGCGGCCTCTTCGCCTTTTCCGTCGAGACGCATGAAACGGACGGCCCGTCGGAGGAGGAACTACTGCTCCAACCCTCTCTGCGCTTCACCCATTCCGCCGCCTATGTCATCGGTCTTTTAACGCGCCATGGCTTCACGCCGTTGGAAATGAACAAAGCCACGATCCGCCACGACCGCGGCGAGCCGCTTACCGGTATCGTCGTTGTCGCGCGCAGAACGGGATGAAAGGTGTGAAGGGGAACGCTGGCGGGCTTCGCGATTCCGGCAAACCAGAACAAAAGTGAACAAACTTCTTGGCCGTGAGACGGAAGCGCATTAGTTTCCCCGCGTGACCCTGAACGCGAAGCCCGAACCCACCGAGATAGAATTCACCCTGCCGGATCCGTTTCTGGAGTGGTTCCGCGCGAAGGGATGGCAGCCGCGTCCGCATCAGCTGGAGCTTCTGGCTGAGGCCGAGCGCGGCCGCTCGATGCTTTTGATCGCGCCCACCGGCGCGGGCAAGACGCTTGCCGGTTTCCTGCCCTCGCTGGTCGATCTCACGCGCCCGACAAAACGCGGCCGCAACAGGCCGGGTGCGGCCCGCAGCGGTATCCGCACGCTCTATATTTCGCCCTTGAAGGCGCTTGCCGTCGATATCCACCGCAATCTCGGCATCCCCGTCGAGGAGATGCAACTCCCCATCACCATAGAAACCCGCACCGGCGACACGCCGGCGCATAAGCGCCAGCGCCAGAAGCTGGTGCCGCCGGATATCCTGCTGACGACGCCGGAACAGCTTGCCCTGCTGCTCGCGTCCAAGGATGCGGAGCGCTTCTTTTCGGACCTGCGCTATGTCGTGCTTGACGAGCTTCATTCGCTGGTCATTTCCAAGCGCGGCCATCTCCTGTCGCTGGGGCTGTCGCGTCTGAGGCAGTTGAAGCCCGACATCCAGACCATCGGCCTGTCTGCGACAGTGGCGCAGCCCGACGAACTACGTCGCTGGTTGGTCGGTCAGGATGAAACGCGGCCAATGGCGGGCCTGATCACGGTCGAGGGCGGGGCCAAGCCGGAGATTTCCATTCTTCGGTCAGCCGAGCGCATCCCCTGGGCCGGTCATTCCGCGCGCTATGCGCTACCCGATATCTATGAGGCAATCCGCCGCCACCGCACCACGCTTCTCTTCGTCAACACGCGCAGCCAGGCGGAAATGCTGTTTCAGGAGCTCTGGCGCATCAACGAGGATACGCTGCCTATCGCGCTTCATCATGGCTCGCTCGATGCCAGCCAGCGCCGCCGGGTCGAACAGGCGATGGCGGACAATAGCCTGCGCGCCGTGGTCGCCACCTCGACGCTCGATCTCGGCATCGACTGGGGCGATGTCGATCTAGTGATCCATGTCGGCGCGCCGAAAGGGGCAAGCCGGCTCGCCCAGCGCATAGGTCGCGCCAACCACCGCATGGACGAGCCGAGCCGCGCCATCCTTGTCCCGGCCAACCGCTTCGAGGTGATGGAGTGCCAGGCCGCGCTCGATGCAAATTATCTGGGTGCGCAGGACACGCCGCCGCTCATCGACGGTGCGCTCGATGTGCTGGCCCAGCATATGCTGGGCATGGCCTGCGCCGCGCCGTTCAATGCCGATCAGCTCTATCGGGAAATCCGCACCGCCGCCCCTTATGCCGACCTGCCGCGCGAGACCTTCGATCATATCCTCGAATTCGTGGCGACAGGCGGCTATGCGCTGAAAAGCTATGAGCGCTTCGCCAAGATCCGCAAGACCGCCGACGGCACATGGCGCGTCAGCCATCCACGCATCGCGCAGCAATACCGGCTCAACATAGGCACGATCGTCGAAGCGCCGGAACTGAACGTCCGGCTGACGAGAAGCGGGCGCGGAAAAGCCTATGGCGGCCGTATCCTTGGTAAGATCGAGGAATATTTCCTCGAAACCATGGCGCCGGGCGATACGTTCCTCTTCGCCGGCAAGGTGCTGCGCTTCGAGGGCATCCGCGAAAATGAATGCATCGCCTCCGACGCCGCCGGACAGGATGCCAAGATTCCGGTCTATGCCGGCGGCAAGTTTCCGCTTTCCACCTATCTCGCCGGCGAGGTCCGCGCCATGCTGGCCGACCCCGCACGCTGGAGCGCATTACCGGATCAGGTCGGCGAATGGCTCGAGGTCCAACGGCAGAAATCAGTGCTGCCCAAGGCGGGCGAACTTCTGGTCGAGACCTTCCCGCGTGGCAGCCGTTATTACATGGTGGCCTATCCCTTCGAGGGCCGGCTTGCCCATCAGACGCTCGGCATGCTGCTGACGCGGCGGCTGGAGCGGGCAAAGGCGCGGCCACTCGGCTTCGTCGCCACGGATTATTCCATCGGCGTCTGGGCCTTGCGCGATTTGGGCGCCATGTTCCGCAGCGGCGAACTGCCGCTTGGGCAACTGTTCGATGAGGATATGCTGGGCGACGATCTGGAGGCTTGGCTTGATGAAAGCTATCTCCTCAAGCGTACCTTCCGCAATTGCGCTGTCATCTCGGGGTTGATCGAGCGGCGTCATCCTGGACAGGAAAAGACCGGCCGGCAGGTGACGGTTTCGACCGACTTGATCTATGATGTGCTGCGCACCCACGAGCCGGGCCATATCCTTTTGCAGGCGACGCGCGCCGATGCCGCGACCGGTCTTCTCGACATTCGCCGCCTTAGCGATATGCTCTCGCGGATCAAGGGCCGAATCGTGCACGAACGTCTGGAGCAGATATCGCCTCTGGCGCTGCCGGTGATGCTGGAGATCGGCAAGGAATCTGTGGCGGGCGAAGCCAATGACGTGCTCCTGGCCGAAGCCGCCGACGAGCTGATCCGTGAAATAATGGAAGTGAGATGACCATAGCGATGCACGCGGGAGAACACCGGCTGGGGGCGAATCTCGGCGCGGCTAATGCAGTTATCGCGGGCGTCGAGGCCGTTTGCGATCCGGCGGGTGCGCTCTACCTCCCGCAGATGCGGCTGCTTGTCGTCTCCGACCTGCATCTGGAAAAGGGCTCGTCCTTCGCCCGGCGCGGCATGATGCTGCCCCCCTACGACACCGCCGCGACGCTCGAACTGCTTGCAGCCGTCATCGCGCGCCATAATCCGGCGCTGATTGTGAGCCTTGGCGATAGCTTCCATGACGGACATGCCTCCGCCCGCTTGCCCGCGCCCTATGTATCACGCCTTCATGAGCTGATGTCCGGGCGTGAATGGGTATGGATCACCGGAAACCACGATCCGGAAAGGCCGGTTGGCTTGCCCGGCGATGTTGCGGACGAATTGGCAATTGGACCCCTTATCTTCCGCCATGAGCCGCAGTCGGGCAGTGCCCCGGGTGAAATTGCAGGCCATTTGCACCCGGCGGCCAAGATTGTCCGTCGCGGGCGCTCCGTGCGCCGGCCCTGTTTCGCCAGCGACGGCGAAAGGCTGATCATGCCCGCCTTCGGCGCCTATACCGGCGCGCTCAACGTGCTCGATCGGGCTTTCCGAGGCCTTTTTGCCGAGGATCGGCTCCTGGCCTTCATGCTTGGCGCCAATCGTGTCTATCCCGTAGGCCGCTCGGTTCTCTTTCCCGGCTAATCCTTGCGGAACAGGAGCCTGCCGAACCAGCCGGTCAGGACGGCGAGAAAAACGGCGAACAGGCCGTAGAGGAAACTCTGGTTTTGCGCCGCCTCGTAGATACGATATTCGAGGCCGGCCTTGACGATATGCAGCGTAGCATCCGCTTCGCGGACGAAAGTTCCGTTGCGGAACAACAGCGCCCGTGCCCTGTGGCGTCCCACCGGCACGTTGGTCGGCAGTGACAGCGTCGCGCGGAACAATGTCGGCGAGATGAAGGCTACGTCGCCGATACGTTGGCTGTAGAGCCCTTGGCGCGTCTTGATTTCCCGCAACTCCCGGCTGAATTTCTGGACATCCCCGTTGGGATTGTCGTTGGACTTCGGTGCCAAATGGAAATTATCGACACCGATCGAAAGCTGGCGGTAGACTTTCGGTTCCGCAATATCCTGGAGATTGCGGGTAGAGGCCAGCGAATAGGAAAGCGGTACGTCGAGAAAGGTTTGGGATTCCGCATTGACCCAGACGCCGAGATAGCGCGCCTTCCGGCGCACCACGAGATCGCGCTCTGGTCCCTGGAGCACGACAATGATGTCATAGCGCCCCTGCCGCCTGATCAGCGGATCGGCATTGTCGAGCGCGCCGAAAATGGTGAGGTCCGTTCCCCGGAAATTCGATGTGATGGCGATGGTTTCGGTGGAAAGGCCGATCTCGATCGATTCCGCAGGGGCAATCGAGGGCTCACCCGTCTGTTCCGGCTGCGTCCTTTGCGACAAGGCGGGTGATGCAGCGCCAATCAGGCCTGCAGTGAGGATGGCGTAGAAAAGCGGGGCGGAGATGCGTCCGGGGAGGCGGCGTGGGGTCATGACTGTCACCCATCCGCTATGGCGATCGAAAAAAGACTGTCGGGCCTGATGAACAGGCCGAAGGCGAGACGAAGCGCGACGGCGAGCACGAGAAGCGCCAGGAGCAGCCGGAGCTGTTCGCCGCGCAGCTTCTGGCCGGCCCGCGCGCCATATTGCGCGCCGATCACGCCGCCGGTCATCAAGAGCATGGCAAGTACGATATCAACCGAATGGTTGGTCATCGCCTGCATGACCGTTGCGAAGGCCGTGACAAAGGTGACCTGGAACAGCGACGTGCCTATGACGACATTGGTTGGCACGCGCAGCAGATAGATCAGCGCCGGCACCATGATGAAGCCGCCGCCAACGCCCATGATCGCGGCGAGAATGCCGATGAAAAAGCCGATGCCAAGCACTGGGATGACGCTGACATATATCTTCGAGGCGCGAAAACGCATCTTCAGCGGCAGGCGGTGGATCCAATTGTGCTGGCCCGGGCGTTTGAGGTTGACCGCCTGACCACGGCGCACCCGCTGCAGCGCACGCCAGCTCTCGATCAGCATCAATATGCCAACCGTGCCGAGCAGCAGCACATAGAGCAACGAAACGATCAGGTCGAGCTGACCGAGTTCGCGCAGAACGGAGAAAAGATAAATGCCGATCAGCGATCCCATGAGGCCGCCCGCCACCAGCAGGAGGCCGAGCTTCATGTCGAGCGTGCGCCGCTTGAAGTGCGCGAGCGCGCCGGAAACCGATGAGGCGATCACCTGATTGACGCCCGTCGCGACGGCGACCGCCGGCGGGATATTGTAGAAGATCAAAAGGGGCGTGATCAGAAAGCCGCCGCTGACGCCGAACATGCCCGAGAGAAAGCCGACCGCCGCCCCCATGCCGAGGATGACCAGCATGTTGACCGATAGTTCCGCGATGGGGAGATAGATACCCAATTCCGATCCCGGTGAAGCAAGCGAAACGCGATCCGCCGGAGCTCCGGCAGCACTGAAAACCATAAGGTTCTTGCGCCCTCGCAGACGCGAAGTCAAACCCGGATTGCGGCCAGGATTAAGGAAATGGTTATGCGTAGAATGACGCCCGAAAGATGGCGGTTCCGTGCGGCCCGCCCTCTTGGTTTTGTCCTATGGTTTTGCTGCCATGGAAATCTGTTCGTTCTGCTTGAGAAGCGCTTCCACCAATGGCTGGTCGACCTCACCGGTGGGCTTCATGCCATGGGCCTTCTGGAAGGCGGCGATGGCATCACGGGTCTTGGCGCCCATCATGCCGTCCGCCGAGCCGGCGTCGTAGCCGCTCTTCGTGAGGATGAGCTGGATGTTGCGCACGGCTTTCTTCATATCGACAGAACTGGTGGTTGTGAGCTTTTCTGCCTGCCATGCGTCGGGCACATCGACAGAATTCGCTGCCTCGTCGAGCTGCTTCGCCTTCCACAGCTCCACCGCCGATTTGGCGCGCTCGAGTTGCTCCGGCTTCAGGACCTTGGCCACCGCCTCGCGCTTCTGTTCCGCATCCTTGTCGCCCGCCTTGGCGGCAAGCGCGAACCATTTGTAGCTCTCCTCGAGGTTCTGCGGCATGCCGAGACCCTTGGCGGCAAGGATGCCGAGATTGAACTGGCTGTCCTTCACGCCGAGTTCCGCCGCCTTGCCGAACCACCGCGCGGCGGAATCATTGTCCGGGGCACCGTCCGGCCCCATGGCGAAGAGCACGGCGAGATTGTGCATGGCGCTTGCGTTGCCCTGCTGGGCGGCAAGCTGGTACCAGGTCTTGGCCTTCGCCGTGTCGCGCGGCATGCCGAGGCCCTTCTCGTTGAAATTGCCGAGGCGGTATTCCGCCGGGGCAAAGCCCATCGCAGCCGATAGTTCGTACCATTGCGCCGCCTTGGCGTAATCGCTTTGCACGCCGCGTCCGTCCGTATAACGGTTGCCGATCTCGAAAAGCGCCTTCGGATCGCCCTTGGCCGCAGCCTCGCGTAGCGCCGTCGGACCCGCCTCATCAGGGATGGCGGGAATGGCGGGCGGCGTCTTGTCCTCAGCCGCCTTTGCCGGCGCGTTCGCATCCGTCTGCGGGCCTGATGGCTGCGTGGACGCAGCATTATCCGCAGGCGCCGGAGCCTCGACCCTGCTTTCAGGCGAAATCGCATCCGGAGCGGCCGGCGCAGCAATAGGCTGTTCGGCGGGCGGCGTGGCGGTCTGCATGTCCGCTTTGGGAGCCTGCACGGGCTGCGATGGGTCGGCATCGACCTGGGGTACGGCGGCTGTGCTGTTGGTATCGATCCCTGGCGCCGCGAGGGGCGCGTCGCTCATATCGGAAGTCTTGCCGAAAACGTTCTCGCCATCCTCCTGGGAAAGGAAGGCCGTGCCGATCTGCAGGCCAGCCATGGCGATCATGATCGCGCCGATCGCCATCAGGATCGGCTTGCGCTGGCGGTGGATCATGCCTCCGAGAGCCGAGCGTTTCTTTGCGCCCGGCTTTTCCACGGTTTTTTTCAGGCGCTCGGATTCGGCGGCGGCAGCCTGTGCGGCCCGGCGCGCGGCGACGATGAAATCAGCCTTGCCGACGTCGCTCGCCGGCTCGTTGCCACGCTCCCGGCGCTCGTCGCGCACCCGCTTCATGATCGTATTGAGATCGGGCAGCCCGGAACCGGGTTCGAGCGGCTGATTGGCGAGTTGCGGGTCCATGACCTCAAGCGGCTCGGCCATCTTGGACGAGGATGCAAAGCTCGGATCCGCCTTGGATACCCGCGGGGGAGTTTCCGTCGCGCTTTCACCCTTGCCCCGTCCTTTGACGGCCTTTGCCAGGCCGCCGAACATCGAGGATTTCTTCCTCTCGCGCTCGTCGGGTGTTCCAGGGGAAGTCCGCCCGTCGCTCTTGATGGCGGCAAGCGCGGCTTCGGCGGCTGCCGCTGCCGGTGAGCGCGGTGAAGCTTGCGCCATATCCCGCCCGGCTTCGAAATCCAGGGAAGGAGCCGTGGCGATGACACTCTTGCCTGCGGCCTTGCCCGGCTTCGAGACTTCCTGTTCCAGCTTTCCAAGTCTGTCGACGATCTTCATCAACGTATCGTGGATGGTCTCGAACGTTCTGGCGCTGCGTTCGTCGGATCCGCGGGCCAGCCTCTCGAGCGATTTCAAATCGTGGGCCAGCTGATGCGCTATCGCTGCATCGCCGGCTGAACCATTCTTCATCACATGCCGGATCGCGTCTTCCGCCGCCTGCCGCGCCGCGTCGAGCATGGTCTCGCGGTTGGATTTCAGCGATTTCTCGATGGAATCGAGCCGCGGCTTGATGTCTTCGAGGTCCGGTGCCCGGGGCGCCGGCTGGGACAGATGACGGGCGATCTCCGCGACCTGCACCTCGAGATTGCGGAAAATTTCGTGTCCGGGAAAGCCTGAATGGGCGCTCGCCTGCGCTGCGTTGACCGAAAGCTGCTGGGAGAGATCCTCGATCCGGCCTTCGAGATTTTCGATCAGCCGCACGTCATAGACGCTGCTTGCGGCATAATGGTCATCGAGACGCTGCGCCAGTTCCTCGAAACGGCGGTCGATTTCGCGGATGAAGATCGGATCGGGCATCGCAGCCCGCTGTTCCGCGTCTTCCAGCTTGCGCGCGATGAAGCTCAACCGGTCTTCCAGATCGTGGTAATCGGTGCCCGAACTATTTCGCGTCGTCTTTTCCACATGATCGGCGAGCGCATTCATCTGCTCGACGAGACGCTCGATGGTGCGATCGGGCAGGGCGCTGCGCTCGGCCAGCGCGTCGACTCTTTGCGACAGTTCCGTCATGCGCCGTAAGAGCGTATCGGAGACATCGTCCTGCGGAGCGGCTTCAATTTGGCCGGCGAGGCTCGTAAGTCGCGCCTCGATGCGCTCCAGCCGCTTCACGTCTTCCTGGTCAGGCCTGCGCGCGACACTGGAGGACAGAATCGCCCGGCTGATTTCATCCAGCCGCTTGTCCACCTGCTTCATGAATTGTGGAGGAGTCGAAATCTGGCGCTGCTCGAACGCGTCAAAGCGCTCATCGAATGAGTCCCAGCGATGGCTGAGACGGCGAACCGATTCCTCGCGCGCCAGCGTCTGCACCGTGCGTTTCAGCTCTTCGAGTTCCCGGCGCAATTCCTGCGCGGTTCCGCTGTCGGTGCGCTCCGAAAGGATGCGTACGCTTTCGGATATACGCGCGAGCTCTTCTCCCAAATGTGCGGAATACCCTTCCTGGAGAGCAGACTGGCGCAGCCGCTCCATGTCGCGGTTGATCAATTCAAATTCCCGACGCATGGTCGAGGACATTTCTTGGCGCAGTTCGCCGCGAAGCTGCTTCAGTTCCTCGGCAATGGTCGAGAGCCCGGCGCCATTATCCCTGCCATTTTCGCGTTCGGACCTGTATATTGAACCGTAATCGGCAACGGCTTCATCGCTGAAGGGAACGGGCGTGCGCGATATCCGGGGCGCGCCGAGGCCCTGCAGCCTGTTCTCCAGTTCTTCAAGCGTTTTGTTCAGGTCATCCAGTGGCGAAGCCATCCGGCGCACGCGCTGCGCGTTGAGGTCTTCGAGAGGGGAACGCTGGTTCTTCATCAAACTGCCCGCTTTGCAAACTTTCAATGCCCCTGTTGGGAGCGTGCCGGAACCTGCCTGCCGGATGGTCCGCCGGGCCGCGCGATTCTTCCGCGACCAAGCCGGACTTCCGTGAAAAACTAAAGAATCTTCAACACGGATCACCGACCCAAGCACCATTGTCAAAACGTGGTAAACAACTCGTTAACCCTGATTGCGAGGGCGCAGAAATATTCTCCCGCCTCCAAATAAATTGGGAGGCGCGCTTGCATTCCAGAATTGATTTCGGTATGCGGCATAAGGGCGTAAATGCTGAAGTTGCCGGGAGCTATTCCCCTGCCGGCAAACGATAATTTACGTTTCGATGATGGCATCGATGTTGAAAAATGACAGCTTTGGCTGGCGCTGTGCTCTCCTATGTCTGCAAATCTCTCTCAAGGGGCTTGGGAGGGGGAAGCAGGATCCTTCCGGAGATCAAAACTGGAAACGAAGATATGAACGACCACAAAGCGGTGGGCGGTCCTGCCATAATGCTGTTCACGGACGAGCAGCATGGAATAGCGGAGGATAAGACCTACCGTATCGGCGATCTGGCCAACGAATTCGGCGTTTCGCTGCGGACTTTGCGTTTTTACGAGGACAAGGGCCTGCTCAATCCGCGTCGCGCCGGAACAACCAGGCTCTACACGCGCAGCGACCGCACCCGGCTCCGTCTCGTCCTGTTCGGGCGCAAGGTCGGCTTCACCTTGCGCGAATTGAAGCATTTGATCGACCTATACGAGCCGGAAGGCGCCAATATGCGTCAGATGCGGGCCGTTCTTGATAAATCCACGCGTCAGCTTACGCGCCTCGAACAACAGCGCGCCACCCTTGATGAGTCGATTGCCGATTTGCGCGAGGTGATCGAATATGTCCTCGGCAAAATGGGCGTTACGCCTCAAGCGGCTTTTTCCTGATATTTCGCGGCGCCTTCTTCCGCTGATGGAGAAGACCCAGGCCAATGCGTGGCTGTAAGGCCATATGCGTTAGCCCTTGCTGTACCCGCTTCGCTTCGAAGTGGTTTACTCCCTATGCTATGCCAGCGCGTCCTGATCCAGGTCTCACCAGATTTTCGTCTGCACGTCTCCCGTCGCCCGTAGAGAGCTGCGCATGACCTCACGGTATCAAAATTCCACATCACGTAATTTTGACGTTTACGCAAACGTCAAAATTGGCTAGTGTCCTACCCAGAGGATGGCCTTCCGGGTTTGCAGAGCCATGGCTGAACCCGGCTCCGGCGATTGCATTTCGCAGCCAGTGAAGTCTGGCGTCGCATGAATGCGATGACAAAATGTTCTGATGGAGGAAATTGATGCCGAGCTACCGCGCGCCTGTCGATGACACGCTTTTCATTCTCAACGATGTCCTGGGCTACGAGCGCTACGACAACCTTCCCGGCTTTGCCGATGCTTCCCCCGACATCGTCGAGGCCATTTTGCAAGAAGGCGGCAAGCTGGCGGAAAACACGCTGTTCCCGCTCAATCAGGTTGGCGACCACGAGGGCTGCGTGCGCCATGAGGATGGCTCGGTAACGACGCCGAAGGGCTTCAAGCAAGGCTATGATCTCTACCGCGAAGGCGGGTGGCTCGGCCTCGCCGTTCCCGCCGAATATGGCGGGCAGGGGCTGCCCTATGTGCTGCATGTGGCGGCGGGCGAATACATGTCGTCGGCCAACATGGCGCTGATGATGTATCCGGGCCTGACGCAGGGCGCCATCGCGGCGATCCTCACCCACGGAACGGATGAGCAGAAGCAGGCCTATCTGCCCAAGATGGTCGAGGGCGTCTGGACAGGCACCATGAACCTGACCGAGCCGCATTGCGGCACCGATCTCGGCCTCCTGCGCACCAAGGCCGTGCCGAATGGCGACGGCTCCTACAAGATATCCGGGCAGAAGATTTTCATTTCCGCCGGCGAGCACGATCTCTCGGAAAACATCATCCATCTGGTCCTCGCCCGTATCGAAGGCGCGCCCGAGGGAACCAAGGGCATATCGCTTTTCATCGTGCCGAAATTCGAGCTCGACGAAAACGGCAATCCCGGCAAGCGCAATGGCGTCTCCTGCGGCTCCATCGAAGAAAAGATGGGCATCCACGGCAATTCCACCTGCGTCATGAATTATGACGAAGCGACCGGCTACTTGATCGGCGGCGAGAACAAGGGCCTGCGCGCCATGTTCACCATGATGAACGAGGCTCGCCTCGGCGTCGCGCTGCAGGGGTTGTCAATTGCCGAGACCGCCTACCAGAACGCAGCACACTATGCCCGCGAGCGCCTGCAGGGCCGCGCGCTTGATGGCGCGAAGGAGCCGGAGAAGAAGGCCGATCCCATCATCGTCCACCCCGATATCCGCCGGGTGCTGATGACGATCCGCTCCTTCACCGAAGCCGGCCGCGCGCTCATCCTATGGACCGCGCTCAAATCCGACATCGCCCACCGCTCGCCCGACGAGAAGGAACGTCAGACCGCCGATGATCTCATCGGCCTGATGACGCCGGTTCTCAAGGGCGTTCTGACCGACAAGGGCTTCGACCACGCGGTCATGGCGCAGCAGGTCTTCGGCGGCCATGGTTATATCGAGGAACATGGCATGAGCCAGTATGTGCGCGACGCGCGCATCGCCATGATCTACGAGGGCGCGAACGGCATCCAGGCGCTCGACCTGGTGGGCCGCAAGCTCGGCCTCAATGGCGGCCGTGCCGTGATGAGCTTCTTCAAGGAAGTCGGCGATTTCTGCGAGGAAAACCGTTCCAACGAAAAGCTTTCCGTCTATACAAAGCATCTGAAGAAAGGCCTCAACGATCTCCAGGCCGCCACCATGTGGCTGATGCAGAATGCGATGGCCAAGCCCGACAACGCCGGTGCTGCCTCGAACGACTACATGCATCTCTTCGGTCTGGTCGCGCTGGGGTATATGTGGGCGCAGATGGCGAAGGCGGCTGAGGCAAAGCTCGAAGCGGGGACCAGCGACAACGCGTCGTTCTTCGAAACGAAGCTCGTGACCGCACGTTTTTTCATGGAACGCATCATGCCCGAGACGGCGGCGCATCTGGCCCGTATCCAGACCGGTGCTGACACTTTGATGGCGCTGCCCGCCGAAGCGTTCTAGGCTGCTTGATGAATCCCGTGGACCGGCTTGCTGGTCCATGTCAACGCTATTGGGGAGGTTTGTTGATGGCGACGCGCGCCGAGGACGTGCTGGGTGTCCCGAAACCCGTCTGGAAGACGGACGATGTGGTGATGCTGCAGGATATGGCCGCCAAGTTCCTGGAGGCCGAAGTCCTGCCGCATTACGAGCGGTTCGAGAAGCAGCAGATATTCGACCGTGCCGTATGGCGGAAGGCAGGCGAAAACGGCTTGCTCTGCGCCTCAATGCCGGAGGAATATGGCGGCGCCGGCGGCACCTATGCCCATGAAAGCGCGATCCTCGAAGCGATCAGCCATGTCGGCGTCGACGGCTTCGGCATCGCGCTCCATAATTCCATCGTCGCGCCCTATATCCTTCACTACGGCTCCGAGGAACAGAAGCGCAGATGGTTGCCGAAAATGGCGACCGGCGAACTGATCGGCGCCATCGCCATGACCGAACCCGGCGCCGGCTCCGATCTCCAGGGCGTCAAGACCAGCGCGAAGAAGGATGGCAACCACTATGTCATCAATGGCTCCAAGACATTCATCACCAATGGCCAGCTCGCCAATCTGATTATCGTGGTCACCAAGACCAATCCGGCGCAGGGCGCCAAGGGCACGTCGCTGATGGTCGTCGAGACCGACGAGGTGGATGGCTTCGAGCGCGGGCGAAATCTCGACAAGATCGGCCTGAAATCGAACGATACATCGGAACTCTTTTTCAAGGACGTCCGCGTTCCGACCTCCAATCTTCTGGGAACGGAGGAGGGGCAGGGCTTCGTCCAACTGATGCAGCAATTGCCGCAGGAGCGCCTGCAGATCGGCGGAACCGCCATTGCCATGGCCGAACGCGCCCTTGCGCTGACGATCGATTATGTCCGCGAGCGCAAGGCATTCGGCAAGCCGGTCATCGATTTCCAGAACACCCAGTTCAAGCTTGCCGAGATGAAGACCGAGGCTACCATTGGCCGGGTTTTCTACGATCACTGCGTCGAACGCCATGTCACTGGCGGCGGGCTCGACCCGGCGACCGCCTCGATGGCCAAGTACTGGCTGAGCGATCTCCAGGGTAAAATCGTCGACGAATGCCTGCAATTGCATGGCGGCTATGGCTATATGAATGAATATCCGATTGCCCGCATGTACCGTGACGCCCGCGTCCAGCGCATCTATGGCGGCACGAATGAAATCATGAAGCTTTTGATTGCCCGCAGCCTTTAGAGCCGCGGTGAAAGGGAGAAACAGATGGCCGAAGCCTATATTTACGATCATGTCCGCACCCCGCGTGGGCGCGGCAAGAAGGACGGCAGCCTGCATGAAGTGCCCGCCGTGCGCCTGGGCGCCAAGGTGCTGGAAGCGTTGCGCGACCGCAACGGCCTCGATACCTCGCAGGTCGATGACATCATCTATGGCTGCGTCGATCCGGTGGGCGAGGCGGGCGCGGTGATCCCGCGGTCCTCCGCTTTCGAGGCAGGCTATGATTTCAGGGCGCCGGGAATGCAGATATCGCGTTTCTGCGCCTCGGGCCTCGACGCCGTCAATTTTGGTGCCGCCAAAATCGCGCAGGGCGCGGACGATATCGTTATCGCCGGTGGCGTCGAGAGCATGTCGCGGGTCGGCATGGGCATGTCGGGCGGTGCCTGGTACATGGACCCGTCCGTGGGACTGCCCGGCTATTTCATGCCGCAGGGCGTTTCCGCCGACCTGATCGCCACCAAATACGGTTTTAGCCGCGACGATGTCGATGCCTATGCGGTGGAAAGCCAGAAGCGCGCGGCGAATGCCTGGGAAAAGGGCTATTTCAAGAACTCGGTCATTCCGGTCAAGGACCAGAACGGCCTCACTATTCTCGATCGGGACGAGACGATCCGGGCGGGAACCGACATGCAGGCACTGGCCTCGCTCAACCCGTCCTTCGTCATGCCGGGCGAGATGGGCGGCTTCGATGCCGTCGGCATCCAGGCCCATCCTGAAGTCGAGACCGTCAACCACGTTCATCACGCCGGCAATTCATCCGGCATCGTCGATGGCGCGGCGGGCGTGCTGCTCGGCTCGAAGAAGGCGGGAAAGACGCTTGGGCTGAAGCCCCGCGCGCGCATCCGCTCCTTCTCCAATATCGGCTCGGACCCCGCGCTGATGCTGACCGGTCCGGTCGATGTGACCGAAAAACTCCTGAAGCGCTCGAAGATGAAGCTTGGGGATATCGATCTTTTCGAATTGAACGAGGCCTTCGCCGCCGTTGTCCTGCGCTACATGCAGGCGTTCGACATTCCGCACGACAAGATCAACGTCAATGGCGGTGCCATCGCCATGGGTCATCCGCTTGGCGCTACAGGCGCGATGATCCTCGGCACTGTGCTCGATGAGCTGGAGCGCCGCGATCTCAATACCGCGCTCGTCACGCTGTGCATCGGCGCAGGCATGGGCACCGCCACCATCATCGAACGCGTCTGATCGGGGAGAGCAAGATGACTTACAAGAACTTCAAATTCGACGTCGACGCGGACGGCATCGCACTCGTTACCTGGGACATGCCAGATAAGTCGATGAACGTCTTCACCGAAGAAGTGATGGACGAACTCGACGCCATTATCGATCGGGTGGCGGGCGACGCCGCCATCAAGGGCGCGGTCATCACCTCCGGCAAGGATACGTTCTCCGGCGGCGCGGACCTGACCATGCTGAAGCGCATGTTCCAGCTTTTCCAGGAGGAAAAGGCGAAGGACCCGCAGAAGGCGGTCGAGCTTCTTTTCCAGAATACCGGCCGCATGGGCGGGCTTTTCCGCAAGCTCGAAACGTCGGGCAAGCCCTGGGTTTCGGCCATCAACGGAACCTGCATGGGCGGCGCGTTCGAGATGTCGCTCGCCTGCCATGGCCGCGTTGCCTCTGATGCGCCCGGCGTCAAGATGGCGCTGCCTGAGGTCAAGGTCGGTATCTTCCCCGGTGCCGGTGGCACCCAGCGCGTGCCGCGTCTCACCAACCAGCAGGACGCCCTCCAGATGATGACCACGGGCCAGAGCCTGACGCCGCAGCGCGCCAAGGCGATGGGCCTTATTACCGAAATCGCGCCGGCCAAGAAGCTGGTCGAGACCGCTAAAAAAATGATCAAGAACGGGCTGAAACCCGTGCAGCCCTGGGACGAGAAGGGCTTCAAGCTGCCCGGCGCGCCGATCTATTCGGCGGCGGGCGCCAATCTCTGGCCTGCCGCAACCGCCATCCTGCGCCGTGAGACCTATGATAATTATCCTGCTGCCGCCGCGATCCTCAAATGTGTCTATGAAGGCCTGCTCGTGCCTTTCGACACCGGGTTGAAGATCGAGCAACGCTATTTCACGGAAATTCTCCAGACCACCGAAGCGGGCATGATGATCCGCTCGTTGTTCGTCTCCCTGCAGGAGCTGAATAAGGGTGCGCGCCGCCCGGCAGATGTCAAGCCGACGAAGTTCACCAAGATCGGCGTCATCGGCGCCGGCTTCATGGGCGCGGGCATCGCCTATGTCACCGCCAAGGCAGGCATTCCCGTCGTGCTGATCGACCGTGATGTCGAGGCGGCGGAAAAGGGCAAGGCCCATTCCGCCGATCTCATCGCCAAGGAGATGCAGAAGGGCAGGGCCACCGAGGAAGACAAGCAGAAGCTTCTCGCGCTTATTACGCCTTCAGCCGATTGCGCCGATCTTGAAGGCGCGGATCTGGTGATCGAGGCGGTGTTCGAAGATCGCGAGATCAAGCGCCAGGCCACAGAGAAGGCGGAAGCGGTGCTGAAAGCATCGGCCATCTTCGCCTCGAACACGTCGACGCTGCCGATCACCGGGCTCGCCAAGGTGTCTCAGCGCCCGAAAAACTTCGTTGGCATCCATTTCTTCTCGCCAGTCGACAGGATGATGCTGGTCGAGGTCATCTTGGGCAAGAAGACCTCGGACAAGGCGCTGGCCGTGGCGCTCGATTATGTCCGCGCCATCAAGAAGACGCCGATCGTCGTCAACGACACGCGCGGCTTCTACGTCAATCGCTGCGTGCTGCGCTACATGTCGGAAGCCTACAACATGCTGATCGAAGGCGTGCCGCCGGCGATGATCGAAAATGCCGCGCGCATGGCCGGAATGCCGGTCGGGCCTCTGGCGCTCAACGATGAGACAGCAATCGACCTCTCGCAGAAGATCCTGAAGGCGGCGCTTGCCGATCTGGGGCCCAAGGCAGTCGATCCGCGCCATGTTGAGCTTGTCGATATGCTTGTCGATAAATATGACCGCAAGGGCCGCAAGAACGGCAAGGGCTTCTTCGATTATCCGCCGAAGCCCGCCAAGAAACATCTGTGGCCGGAGCTGAAGACGCTCTATCCGCAGCAGAACCCGGACAAGGTGGATGTCGAGGAACTGAAGGAACGCTTCCTGTTCGTCATCGCGCTGGAGGCTGCGCGCGTCATGGAAGAGGGCATTGTCACCGATCCGCGGGAGGCCGATGTCGGCTCCATCCTCGCCTTCGGCTTTGCGCCGTATACCGGCGGCACGCTCTCCTATATCGACGGTATGGGAGCAAAGAAATTCGTCAAGAAGGCCAGGGAGTTGCAGAAGAAGTACGGAGCCCAGTTCAAGGCGCCGAAACTGCTTCTCGACATGGCGGAAAGCGGCGAAACCTTCTACCAGCGCTTTGACCCCTATCGAAATGAGGGGCAGCAGAAGGCAGCCTGACCGCGAGACTATGCAAAGAAAAGCGGGCTCAGGCCCGCTTTTATTCCTATAATTGATTAAGCCCGTCCGGCGGGCACCGGTGGCACATTTCTTGGACTTGCTCTAAACGAGAAAAAGAGGTATTTTTTCCTGTCCCTTTCAGGAAGTCCGACATGTTCTCTCATGACCGCGTATGGGCCGCTATCGACGCGCTGGCCGAGCGATATTCGCTGACGGCCTCCGGTCTTGCCCGCCGCGCCGGCCTCGATCCCACCACGTTCAACAAATCGAAGCGTTATGCCGCTGACGGGCGCGCGCGCTGGCCCTCGACGGAATCGCTCGCCAAGGTGATGGATGCGACCGGCGCGTCGATCGACGAATTCATGGCGCTGGTGCGTGGCGAGATGGAGCCCTCTTCGAAATCAGATGCCTCAGCTACCCCCTCACGCTCGATCCCGCTTCTGGGGCTGGCGCAGGCTGGCGTTGGCGGCTTCTTCGACGATGGCGGCTTTCCCGTCGGCCAGGGCTGGGATGTCGTGGAGTTTCCCTCCGCTCCCACCGATGCGACGTATGCGCTGGAGGTTTCGGGCGATTCCATGTTGCCGCTGTACCGCGATGGTGACACACTGATCGTCGCTCCCGGCGCATCCATTCGCCGTGGCGACCGCGTGGTTCTGAAGACGAGGGAGGGCGAAGTCATGGCCAAGATATTGCATCGTCAGACATTGCGCACGGTCGAGCTTCTCTCGATGAATCCCGAGCACCCCAACCGCAGTTTCGATATCTCGGAAGTCGAGTGGATTGCCCGCATCATCTGGGCAAGCCAGTAGCGATGGCGGGGCAAAACCTGGCGCCACTCGTGTTGGCTGCGTTTGTCGCCTGCGTTCTTGTTTCCGTTTTTGTCGCTCCGAGCTATGGCCTCCTGGACCATAGCGGCGGAACGGAAACCTCACAGGCAATCCTCACGGAAAATTTCGAGCTTCCCGAAGATGGGGAAGCGGTGCAGCCGACCGAAGAAATATCGGGCAGTATCGCGGAGAAAGAGCAGCCCGCTGCCCGACCGGCTGCGCCGGGCTTCGCGCTTCCCCAGGATTACGCCGATGAACCGCTGGAGCGGATCGACCCGCGCCCGCCCTTGAGCGAGTTGAGCCTCGCGCTGCCACCGCGACCGCAGGCAGCCGCAGCCGATCCCGGAGAAATCCGCTATCGGCTTCTGCACCGCCCGCTGGCCACGGCCGCCGGACGCATCGAGGCCGATGGCCATGTGGTCGAAGTGCAGGGGATCGTCATCCCGTCACCCGATGAAACCTGCACCGATCCCGCAGGTGTGAACTGGCCTTGCGGAATGCAGGCCCGCACCGCCTTCCGCGCATGGCTGCGCTCAAGGGCTGTCATGTGCCGCCTGCCCGCGACGCCGTCGAGCGCTGTAAGCGCGACAGACTGCACACTCGGCGGGGAGGATGTCGCGGCATGGCTGGTGGGCAATGGCTGGGCAAGAGCCAAGGCGGACGGCCCTTATGCCGAGCGCGCCCGCAAGGCCGAGGAAAGGCAGGTCGGCATTTTCGGCCGGAGGCCGGACAGCGCTCTGCCGGCCTTCAGCGTGTCAATGCCGCCCTCACCGGAACCGCTGCCCCGGTAAGATTTCAGGCCAGTTCGCCCGCCAGCGCTTTCCCGATGAGTGATCTGGTCTCGCCGATGCCATAAAGCGCGACGAAGGAGCCGAAGCGCGGGCCCCGTTCCTGCCCAATCAGCACCTCATAGAGCATCTGGAAGAAGGAGACCGAAACCCCAGGCCCGCCTTCCGGGCTTTTCTTGGAATGATCCTGATAACGTTCGATCCCGCGTGCCACATCCAGGATGGCGTTCTGGATGGCATTGCCGTCGCTGCCTGCAGGCAGTTCGCCAAGCTTGGCATTGAGCGCTTCGAGCGCTGCGCGCTCCACCTCGTCAGGTGCACGGAATTTCTTGGTGGGCTTCACGAAGTCGTTGAAGTAGCGGATCGCATAGCCGACCAGCGCGTCGAGTTCGGGGTTGTTTTGCGGCGTAACACCTGGCGCATGGCGCGAGATGAAGCCCCACAGCACCCCCGGGCTTTCGGCGTTCGATGCGCTGACCAGATTGAGCAGCAGAGCGAACGGCACCGGCAATTCCACCTCGGGAGGCGCGCCATAATGGATGTGCCAGACGGGATTGTTCAGCCGGTCCTTCCATTCCTGCCTGGGATAGGCGGCGAGATATGTGAAATACTCGTCCACGGCCTTTGGGATCACGTCGAAATAGAGCTTCTTCGCGGTCTTCGGCTTCTGGAAATTGTAGAGCGCCAGGCTTTCGGTCGGGGCATAGGCCAGCCAGTCGTCGATGGAGATGCCGTTGCCCTTGGACTTGGAGATCTTCTGGCCAAGCTGGTCGAGGAAAAGCTCGTAGACGAAATGCTCCGGCGCACGTCCGCCGAGAATTTCGCAGATACGGTCATAGATCACCGCATTGGTCTGGTGATCCTTGCCGAACATTTCGAAATCGATGCCGAGCGCCGCCCAGCGCATGCCGAAATCCGGCTTCCACTGCAGCTTCACATGGCCGCCGGTAACGGGGAGGGTGGTCTCGGTGCCGTCCTCGTCATCGAACGTGACCGTGCCCGCCTTGGCGTCCACCTTTTTCATCGGCACGTAGAGCACGCGGCCCGACTTTGGCGAAATCGGCAGGAAGGGGCTATAGGTCGCCTGGCGTTCTTCGCCCAGCGTCGGCAGCATCACCTTCATGATGTCGTCATAGCGCTCGGCGGCGCGCAGCAGCACGTCGTCGAACTTGCCGGACTTGTAATATTCCGTGGCGCTCGCGAACTCATATTCGAAGCCGAAGGTGTCGAGGAAGCGGCAGAGCATCACATTATTATGCTCGGCAAAGCTCTTGTAGTCGCCGCCAAACGGATTGGGCACGGCGGTAAGCGGCATGTGCAGATAGGGCTCGAGCGCCGCCTTGTCGGGCACGCTGTCCGGAATCTTGCGCATCCCGTCCATATCGTCGGAAAAGCAGATAAGCCGCGTCTTTACCTTGTCTCCGGTCAGCACGCGAAAGGCATTGCGCACCATCGAGGTGCGCGCCACTTCGCCGAAAGTGCCGATATGCGGCAGGCCCGATGGCCCGTAGCCCGTCTCAAAAAGCACGGTTTCGGGAAGGCCCGTCTTTTCATAGCGCTTGAGGATTTTCCGGGCCTCCTCGAACGGCCACGCTTTCGCCTCGGCAGCCGCCGCGATCAGATCAGGCGTCAGCACGATGTCGGGAAGGCGATGCTTGGTCATTTTGAGGTCCTGGTGTCGAAATCCTGCGCTCATGCGCACTCTGAATGGTAAATTAGCGTTCTAGGCTAATTTACTTGCTCTATGGTTATGGCCGTTCTGCGTCAATGTCCGCACCGGAATTTCCTTGCGCCGATGCCTTGGTCTTCCTAGGTTCACGGTGATTTGCAAATACACGAGGAAAAGACATGTTGAAGATTTCGCCGCAGGACGCACTTGTTTACATCATGGTCACGACCTCGGCGGCGGACACCAGGATGACCGATGCGGAGCTCGCTTCCATTGGCAACATCGTCACCCGGCTTCCGGTATTCCGCTCCTTCGACAGCATCAAGCTTCCCGATCTCGCGGCCCGTTGCTATGCGCTCCTGGAGGATGAGGACGGCCTCGACCGCATTCTAGACATCGCCCATGAGGCGTTGCCCGAGCGGCTATACGATACTGCCTATGCACTGGCAGTCGAAGTTGCGGCCGCCGACCTGCATGTGGAGCAGGAGGAATTGCTGTTCCTGCAGATGCTGCGCGATCGCTGGAACCTCGACGAACTGACGGTCGCCGCCATCGAGCGTAGCGCCCGGGTGCGGTTCCGCAAGCTGACCGCTTGATATCAGTAGAAGCTGACCGGGAAATATTTGAGGTAAAGCTCCGCCAGGACGCCCTTTTCCTCCAGGGCTTTCAGCGCGTGATCGAATGCCGTTGAGAGTTGTACATTGCCGGTCGATGCGGCGATTGTCATGCCCTCTCCGAGAAATTGGGGACCGAGATAGGGGCCGCCTGAAAAAGCGCAGCAACCTTCCGACGCCTTCCCGTCGAGCCAGAAGGAAAGCGTCATGCCGTCCCCGAAAACCGCATCGAGTTTTCCGGCTTTCAGATCGCTGAGGAGTTGATCCCTCAGCGTATAGCCGACGATGCCGGTCTGCGGGAAATAGCGGCGCAACATGGTCTCATGCGTCGTTCCTGCTATGACGCCGACGCGCTTGCCCCGAAGGTTTCGGTCGAGTGGTTCGTTCAGCACGGCTGTACGCTGCGTGACAAAGCGCGCAGGCAGACGGAGATAGGGCCTTGAAAAGGCGAACTCCGCGCGGTTTTCCGCTGTCGGCTCCAGTCCGGCGATGATCGCCTCGCCTTCGCCCGCCTCCAGCCTGCCTCGCAATTCGTTCCACGGAATAGCCTCGATCTGGCAGATGTCGATGATCGCCAGTTCAGTGCAGATGGCGCGCGCCAGGTCGATGTTGTAGCCGGCGAGCCTGCCGCCGCTGTCGACGAAATTGAAGGGTGGAAAATCCACGCTTGTCAGGAAACGCAGCCTGCGCAGCTTGGAGAGGTCTGGTTTGGCAATGCGCTCGTGCGGATCCCAGAATGCTGGAACATCCGGTTGTTTCGCCGCCGCAGGCGAGGCTGAGACACCAAGCGCGAGGCAGGCCGACAAAATCAGAGAGGAAGCAGATACTGGGAATCTCATGGGACCTGTTTGCATTCGAACCAGAGCATCGGCCCAAACCGGAATCGGCTGATGCACCGATTGATGGTGTACAGCGACTTTTATGCTCTTGAAAGGACACGCTGCGCTTGAATGTGTTCAGAGCCTTCTATCAATAAACCGGTCTCAGCGCCAATTCTGTGTAGCAATCATATTCGCCGCTGCGCATGAGTTTAAACTAAAGTTGCACTCACTAATATTAGAATATTATGAAGCTGTAACAAATAAAAAACAATTGTATTTTGCAGACACATAGATTTAATGCGGAAGTCATTTTCGAAAGGGGCAGAAAATGTCGTGTGGGGTTAGCGTTATTTTGAGTTATACGGAAGTTCTTTCCGGAATCGCATTGAAATAAGCATGTCAACAATTCAGGGCTTTGAAGAGCTCCGGACCGTGGAAACGAGCCGGCAGCCGAAGGAATATCGCGCCGAAATTCTGGTTTGTTCGGCCATCGCTGCAAGACTTTGCCTCAAGGGGGCAAGGCGAAATGCAATTCTTCAGGCTTTTACGGAAGCAACGAGGAACAATACGTCTTTTACCGACGAGGTAATGATCTCCGCCAAGGTTGGGCAGGACCAGCTCTATAAGGCGATCGCCGATGAGTTGGGGCTGAAGTTCGAGGACCGCATCGTCTCTTCGCGCATTCTTTTGCGGGAAGAAGATGTGCCGCAAAATCTGCGCGCCATCCGCCACGCTCTGGTGGCGCATGGCGATGGGCGCACCGTGCTTTTTATTGCGCCGACCATCAGCGATCTGATTGTTCTCAAGCGATGTCTTTCGCAATCGCCTGCTTTGGCTCTGCGGCTGCGCATATGCCCGCCTTCAATGCTGGCGGAGATGATGCGTCTGCGGCAGGAGAGGGGACTGGCGCAAAGGGTGCAGGAGATGACGCCACCGCATTTCTCGGCAGCCCGCGTTTTACATAGCTGGCAGGCATTCATGCTGGCGGAAACGGTATTTCTCCTGTTCGGGTCCTTTCTGTTCCACCCATCGCAAACGGCGGCCATTCTGCATATCAGCCTGACATTGCTCTTTTTAAGCTGTGGGATAATACGCCTGCTTGCCTCTTTGACAGCACGGACGCCGCGCTTGCTGCCGACGAGGGGCGCACCACCGAAGGACATGCCGGTTTATACGATCCTCGTGCCGCTCTATAAAGAGGCCGAAATCGTCGAGCAATTGCTTGATGCGCTGTCGCGGCTCCGATGGCCTGCATCCAAGCTTGATATCAAGCTCGTCTGCGAAGCCGACGATGCCGCGACGATCGCGGCGATCGAAATTCATGCGCTGCCGCCCTGCTTTGAGATCATCAAGGTTCCGCGCACAGGTCCGCGCACCAAGCCGAAGGCGTTGAACTATGCGCTGCAGTTTGCGCGCGGCGAGTTTCTCGTCGTTTATGATGCCGAGGACAGGCCGCATCCGGACCAGCTTGTGGAAGCCTGGGATGCGTTTTGCGTCGGCGGCGAAAATCTCGCCTGCCTGCAGGCGCCTTTGTTGATTTCGAACGTCGGTTCCAACTGGTTGGCCCGGATGTTCGCCTTTGAATATGCCGTGCTGTTTCGTGGGCTTCTGCCTTGGCTTGCGGGCAAGGACCTGGTCATGCCGCTTGGCGGGACCTCCAACCATCTGCGCCGCAAATGCCTGGAGATCGTCGGCGGCTGGGACGGCCACAATGTAACGGAGGATGCGGATCTCGGCATCAGGCTTGCGCGTTTCGGCTATCGCATTGGCGTGATAACGCGCGGCACATGGGAAGACGCGCCCGAGGATTACGGCGAATGGAAGAAGCAGCGCACGCGCTGGCTGAAAGGCTGGATGCAGACCTGGCTCGTCCATATGCGCGATCCGCTCCGCACATGCCGCGAGCTTGGCGCGGCCCGGTCCGCCATAAGCCTGATCTATATGACGGGCCTCATCCTGTCCGCGCTCATCTATCCCTTCATGATACTGACGTTTCTCCTGCTGTTCATGGTATTCATTGGCGGGCAGAGCTCCTTCTGGTCGCTCTACCTGCTTTGTATCGACAGCATGAATATCCTGCTTGCCTATTTCAGCTATTACGTCCTTGGATTGAAGACGCTTACTCGCGACGAGCGAAAGGCTGGCCGATATTTCTGCTGGATACCGGTGTACTGGCTGCTGATGTCGATTTCCGCATGGCGAGCGGTATGGCAATTGTTTCAGGCGCCGCATCTCTGGGAGAAAACGCCGCATCGTCCAACAGCCGGCTTCGCCCGCCGGCAGCCCGACGGCGCCCAGCCGCAAGCCATGCAGACCAGCGGCGACAACTCAGGTGCCGGGGGTCAGAAACGCCGGTCCGGAGCCGATAATGCGGTCGTCTTCGCCGCCGATCGCCTTAAGGTCGCGGCCCTTATAGGGTAGTGACAGCAGCAACCGCCTGATGACGGCGAGCCTCGCCCGCCGTTTGTCATTCGCGCGCACCACCGTCCATGGCGCGTGGGCCGTATGCGTTCGGTGCATCATCTTGTCGCGCGCTTCAGTGTAATCATCCCATCGGGCGATGCCGGCTACGTCGATCGGCGAGAACTTCCAGTTCTTGAGCGGGCTATGGCGGCGATCATGGAAACGCTCCAGCTGTGCTTCCTGGCCGATATTGAGCCAGAACTTGAAGAAATGAATGCCGTCCGTGACGATCATCTTCTCGAAATCGGGCGTCTCGGAAAGAAACGCCTCGGTCTGCGCGGGAGTGCAGAACCCCATCACCGGCTCGACGCCGGCGCGGTTATACCAGGAGCGGTCGAAGGTGACGAATTCGCCCGCGCCCGGGAAATGCGCGACATAGCGCTGAAAATACCATTGCCCGCGTTCGCTATCGGTCGGCTTGGGAAGCGCCACATAATGCGCGGTGCGCGGGTTCATATATTGCCGCAGCCTCTGGATCGCGCCGCCCTTGCCTGCGGTATCGCGTCCCTCGAAAAGGACGAGAACCCTCTCGCCGGTGTCCTGCATCCAGTATTGCAGCTTTACCAGCTCGATCTGCAACTTCTCCAATGTGTCTTGATACTCATCCTTCGGCATCTGCTGGTCATAGGGATAGGAGCCCGAAATCAGCGCATTGTCCTTTATCCATTTCGGAAGCTTTTCCGAATCGATATCGAAGACGCGCCGCTTGCCCCCGATCGTCAGCGCGATGCCGCGCTCCCCGGTTTCGGGTTTAGTGGCTTTGTCATTGTTTTTGTGTTTTGTCTTCAAAGTGTCATTCAAGGCGGCGCCCTTTCATGTAATGCGAAACATGGTACGAGGGCATTGATCTGGCGTCCAGAGGCGCATCGCGCTCTCCAGGCCAGTTTGTCCGAGCCGACCGCGGCAGGCATGTGGAACAGGACAGAATGAGCGAGATCGATAACGGCACGCAGAAATCACGAGGTCTGGCAGGGCAGATCGTAGGGCGTATTATCCGCGCGCGCTATATCCTCGCCATAGCGGTTCTGGCGTTGGCCCTGGTTCTTGTGTCGGGCGTCTCCTTTCCGGTCCTGCTGTTCCTCGGCATCGTCCTCCTCCTGGCGGTTGCCGCGTTTACGCCGGTGCAGGGACCGCAGGAAAAGCAATCCAGTCGCAGCGAAGGAATGGAAGGCGGCCTTTCGCGCATCTCGGGCGAGCGCCTTGCCGAGCAACTTCCCGATCCGATGATCCTGTTCGACGCCGGCGGCATGGTGCTTTACGCCAACAAGGCGGCGCGGGAGGCATTCCAGCCGCTGACCGAGGATACCGTGCTCTATCTCAGGTTCCGCGCGCCTGAAATGCACGGGCTGATCCAGGGCGTTATCGCCGACGGCCAGCCGCGCGCCATAGATTATTTCGAACGCTTGCCGCTTGACCGCTGGTACAAGGCCATGGCCATGGCGCTCGATGCGGGCGCCGGCAAGCAGGCATCTTTCGTTCTCCTCTTTCGCGATCAGACGGAGATGCGCCGGATCGACCGGATGAGGTCGGACTTCATCGCCAATGCCAGCCATGAACTGCGCACGCCGCTCGCCTCATTGCGCGGCTTCATCGAAACCCTGCAGGGACCCGCCCGCAATGACGAGGCCGCACGCGACCGTTTCCTTCAGATCATGCAGAAGCAGGCGGAGCGCATGGCGCGACTGATCGATGACCTGCTCTCGCTATCGCGTCTCGAAATGAAGGCGCATATCGCGGTGACCCAAAGCGTCGATCTCGCCAATGTCCTCAACCATGTCGTCGACACGCTTACGCCTCTTGCCAACGGGCTGGAGGTGACGATCGAGCGACAGATCCCCGCCGGTTCCGTCAAGGTTATGGGCGACCGAGACGAACTGATCCAGGTATTTCAAAATCTCCTGGAAAACGCCTGCAAATACGGACAGTCCGGCAAGCGCGTCATCGTGCGTCTGGAGGAAGACGGCAATTCCGCTGGCCGGGATGTCGTGGCCTCCATCCAGGATTTCGGGCCGGGCATCCCCTCCGAACACCTGCCGCGCCTCACCGAGCGTTTTTACCGGGTCGATGTGGAAACCAGTCGTGCGCAGAAGGGAACCGGCCTCGGTCTCGCCATTGTCAAGCACATCCTGACCCGCCACAGGGGGAGGCTCGTCATCCGGTCGCAGGTCGGCGAGGGCTCGACCTTCGTCGTACGCTTCAACGCGCCTGAAGGCCGAAGCTGAGATAAATTTTACAGCGCTGAGTGCTCAAGATATCCGGGAGCGGTGTTCAAGTTCAGGATTTCCGGAACCCATTGCTCTCACCTGTAACGGGGGTTCAGCAATTCCACCCCTCTGCACTGGGCCATGCAGGAGCAAATGTGCGAATTCGCCTTCAAGCCGCCTCGCTCAACGGGCGCGGCGGCGCTCCGATGCCGGCTGGAAAGCCAGTTTCGAGTGATAGGTGCAATAGGGGCCTGAATCGCCGGATTCATTGCCGCAGAAGTGGAAATCCTCGTTCAAAGGGTCGCCGACCGGCCACTTGCAGGTCCGCTCGCTCAACTGCAGAAGCGAAAGGCGACGCGAGATCGGCACCACGACGTCGGCTGCGGGCTTGAGGACCGTACGGGCCACAGCTTCCACGGCATATTCCGCCTGCAAGGCCGTCGCGCCGACGCTCTTGGTGACGCTGGTGCGAACCATCGTCTGGCTTGCGCCGGAAGACTGCACATTGCCGCGCATCGTGCTGGCAGCGGTGGTATTGACCTTCTTGCTGCGCGCCTGTGTCGTAGACGTTTTGCCGCGGCCGGAAAGCTTCAGCCGATGCACCTTGCCGATAACCGCATTGCGGCTGACGCCACCAAGCTGTGCTGCTATCTGGCTAGCGCTAAGACCCTCGCTCCACAATTTCTTAAGCAGTTCTACGCGCTCGTCTGTCCAGTTCATTGTCCTGGGCTCCAATCTCTATTTCTAATCCGGAATCCATCGCCCTGTCCGGATTGCCCCAGACAAAACTACTATATCTATCCGGATGACTAGGTCCGCCGCACGAAATCTAGTTTTTGCTAGGGGGAAACTACATGAAGGCGTGACTCCATGACAAGAGTCAGGCGGCCACACTGATTTGGTTTTTTCGGTTTTCCCCAACTTGGGTGTTGGCAGCAGGTCTTTTATCGGCTTCCCCGGTGAGGAGCATAGCGCGACACGGAAAACGACCCACCCGCTTCACCCCCGGGCTTCAATTGACATTTAAGCATTCACGCACGATATTGAAGACCTTGAGCCGCCCCGAGGGCGGCTTTTTGATTTATCCGCGCGGATCATGCATGGAAAAAGCGCGATCCGCTTTCACCAACGAGGCTATGGAGGCCCGACTGGCATGACCTCTGGCATGACGCAAGCGAACGCGCAACCGCTCTACGACACCTACAATCGTGCCGGATTGCGCTTCGAGCGAGGCGAGGGCGTCTGGCTGATCACGGAAAAGGGCGACCGTTATCTCGATTTTGCAGCGGGTATCGCCGTCAATTCGCTGGGCCATGCACACCCCCATCTGGTGAAAGCTCTGACGTCCCAGGCTGAAAAGCTCTGGCATGTCTCCAATGTCTATGAAATTCCGGGGCAGGAAAAGCTTGGCCAGCGGCTGGTCAATGCCACTTTCGCCGACAAGGTGTTTTTCACCAATTCCGGCGCCGAGGCGCTCGAATGCGCGATCAAGACCACCCGTCGCTATCACTACGTCAATGGTCATCCGGAGCGCTACCGCATCATCACTTTCGAGGGCGCCTTCCACGGTCGCACATTGGCGACAATCGCGGCAGGTGGGCAGGCGAAATATCTCGAAGGTTTTGGCCCCAAGGTCGACGGCTTCGACCAGATACCGTTCGGTGACGAAAAAGCGCTGAAGGCGGCGATCACGCCGGAGACGGCAGGCATTCTGATTGAGCCGGTGCAGGGCGAGGGCGGCTTGCGCCCGGTGACGGAGGAAAGCCTCCGGTCGCTGCGCAAGATCTGCGACGAGCACGGCCTGTTGCTGCTCCTCGACGAGGTGCAGTGCGGCGTCGGCCGGACCGGCAAGCTCTTCGCCCATGAATGGGCAGGCGTCACGCCCGATATCATGGCCGTTGCCAAAGGCATCGGCGGCGGTTTCCCCATGGGCGCCTGCCTTGCCACGGCCGAGGCGGCCAAGGGCATGACGGCTGGCGTTCACGGCACGACCTATGGCGGCAATCCGCTGGCCATGGCGGTTGGCAATGCGGTTCTCGACGTGGTTCTGGCCGACGGGTTCATCGAGCATGTGCGCGACATTGCGCGCCTGTTCAAGCAGGGGCTCGCCTCTATTGCCGATCGTTATCCCGATGTGGTGTCGGAGCAGCGCGGAAGCGGGCTGCTGATGGGGCTCAAATGCGTGGTCCCCAACACGGCGTTCATCGAGGCGCTGCGCGAGGAAAATCTGTTGAGCGTCGGCGCGGGCGACAATGTGGTGCGCCTCCTGCCTCCGCTGACCATCACGGAAGATGAAGCACGCGAAGGCCTTGCCCGCATCGAGGCCGCCTGCGAGCGGCTTTCCGTGGTCAACAAGAAGAAATCGGCGTAACAGACATGGCAATCAAGCAAGATCTCAGGCATTTTACTGATCTTTCAGCCGTTTCCGCAGAGGAATTGCGGCTCATTCTCGATGATGCGCGCCTTCGTAAGGAGCGCCTCAAGGCGGGAGGAACCGAAAAGCCCTTTGCCGGCAAAGTCATGGCGATGATCTTCGACAAGCCGTCGACGCGCACGCGCGTTTCCTTCGATGTCGCCATGCGCCAACTCGGCGGCGAGACGATCATGCTGACCGGATCGGAGATGCAACTGGGCCGCAGCGAGACCATCGCCGATACCGCGAAAGTGCTGTCGCGCTATGTCGATGTCATCATGATCCGCACCACCACCCATGATCGCATGATCGAGCTGGCGGAAAACGCCACCGTTCCTGTCATCAACGGGCTTACCGACGACACGCATCCTTGCCAGATCATGGCCGACGTGATGACCTATGAGGAACATCGCGGCCCGGTGAAGGGGCGCACCTTCGCCTGGACCGGCGATGGCAACAATGTGCTGCATTCGCTGATCGAGGCGTCGGCGCGGTTCGATTTCAACCTCAATATCGCGACGCCTGAAGGCAGCGAGCCGCGCGGCAACTATCTTGGCTGGGCGAAGGAGCATGGCGGGCGCGTCATGTCGACCGCGGATCCGGTCAAGGCCGTAGCGGGTGCCGATTGCATCGTCACCGACACCTGGGTTTCCATGGGGCAGGAGGACCGCGCGCGTGGTCACAATGTTTTCATGCCCTATCAGGTCAATCAGCGCCTGATGAACCATGCCAAGCCCGATGCGTTGTTCATGCATTGCCTTCCCGCCCACCGTGGCGAAGAAGTCACCGACGATGTGATCGACGGCCCGAATTCGGTCGTCTTCGACGAGGCGGAAAACCGTCTTCATGCACAAAAAGCCATTCTGGCCTGGTGCCTGGAAGGAGCAGACGCGCGTGGTTGAAATCTCAGGCAGTGGAGGGGACACGGGTAAGGGTAGGCTTGGCGATTTCCATTTCGCCGGCGACAATGCCGTCGTGCCGTTTCAGGTCGAGGCGCTCGACGCGCGCGGCCGTGCCGTACAACTAGGCTCCGTCCTCAACGCCATTCTCGAACGTCATGATTACCCCGAAGAGGTGGCGCGACTTCTGGCCGAGGCCATCGTGCTGACGGTGCTGCTCGGCACGTCGCTGAAATTCGAGGGCAAGTTCATCTTCCAGACGCAGTCCGATGGCCCGGTCGATATGCTGGTTGTCGATTTTCGCACACCGAAATCCGTGCGGGCCTATGCGCGCTATGACGAGGAAAGACTGGCCGAGGCCGTCGCCGCGGGCAAGGACGGACCGGAAGAACTTCTGGGGCGCGGCACGCTGGCCCTGACCATCGACCAGGGCACCTATATGCAGCGCTATCAGGGCATCGTCGCCCTTGACGGCTCCAGCCTGGAGGATATCGCCCGCACCTATTTTCGCCAGTCGGAGCAGATTCCGACCGATTTGCGCCTTTCCGTCGCCAAGCTTGTCGAGCGTGGCGCGGACGGCAAGCCGGTCGAGCAATGGCGCGCCGGCGGGCTGATGGTGCAGTTCCTGCCGGAATCCGAAATGCGCATGCGCCAGAGGGATCTCCCAGGCGGCGATGCTCCCGATAATGAGAATGGCGAAGAAGACGAGGACGACGATACCGGCTACGAGGATGATGACTGGCTGGAGGTCAAGTCGCTGGTCGGCACCATCGAAAGCTCCGAACTGACAGACCCTCAGGTGGGTACGGAACGGCTGCTTTATCGGCTTTTCCACGAGCGCGGTGTGCGCGTCTTCCAGTCGGTGCCGGTCATCGACGATTGCTCCTGTTCGCGCGAAAAGATCCACGATGTCCTCTCGGGCTTCACCGCGGAGGAAATCGACGACAGTATCGAGGACGGCAAGATAGGCGTAACCTGCGAATTCTGCTCGACGCTATACGTGTTCGATCCCCAGGAGTTCGAGAAAAAGTAATTCCGGGAAGAAATAACGGGTGGCGGGAGTGGGGAATAGAATGTCAACGCTCACGATGTATCAGGTGGATGCATTCGCCGACCGGGCATTTGCAGGCAATCCCGCTGCAGTGCTGATCCTCGACGACTGGCTGCCGGAAGGCGTTATGCAGGCGATAGCCAGCGAGAATAATCTGGCTGAAACCGCTTTCGCCCGCCCGAATGGAAGCAGTTGGGATCTTCGCTGGTTCACGCCGGTTCATGAAGTCGACTTCTGTGGCCACGCCACCCTGGCAACGGCACATGTATTGGCGACGCAATGGAATATCGACCGGGAGATGCACTTCCAGACGCGGGTCGGTGACCTGCTTGTTCGCCCTGGCGATGGCGGATATTGTCTCGATCTGCCGAGCTTTCCGCCAGAGCCTTTGCAGGAGCTTCCAGCAGCCATCGCCGGATGCTTCGGGGGCCGGCAAGTGACATGTTTCCGGAATTTTGAGAACATCTTTGTGGAACTGGCGGATGAGAAGGCCGTCCGTGCCTTCATTCCCGACCTGCCGGCGATCTCCCATATCGATCCCATGGGGCTGGCGATCACCGGGAAGGGTGAATCTCATGATTTCGTGTCGCGCTATTTCGCGCCCGGCGCCGGGATACCCGAGGACCCCGTGACGGGATCGATTCACGCGACGCTCGTCCCCTATTGGTCGAAAAAACTGGGCCAAAATCGCCTCTCGGCGTTTCAAGCCTCGGCACGAGGCGGGCATCTGGCATGCCGGCTGGTCGGCGACCGGGTGCTGATCACCGGCCGAGCCGTCACCTTCATGAAGGCGGAAATCTACCTGCCTTAGCGATCGTACCCACCTGGAGCCTGTCGGTTCGTCGTCTGGGCCAATCCGGGAAGGCGGATCGCTGGTCAAGAGCAAGAAACCGATTGCTCTTTCTCCGTGTGTTTGACAAAGGTCGAGGTTCCGGATGGGAGCCTGCTATGACCGTTGTTCCTCCAGCCAATCGGCCGATGACTGCCTTCGAATGGGGCTTGCTCCTCCTTCTTTCCTTTTTGTGGGGCGGCTCGTTCTTCTTCGTCGGGGTGGCGGTGAAGGAATTGCCGCCATTGACCATCGTGGTCCTGCGCGTCGCCCTGGCTGCTTTGATGCTTCACATCGTCATCCGCATGATGGGAATCCATCTGCCCAGAACCCGTGAAGCCTGGTTTGCCTTCTTCAGCATGGGACTTCTCAACAATGCCATCCCATTTGGCCTCATCGTATGGGGGCAGACCCAGATCGCCAGCGGCGTTGCCTCCATCCTCAATGCCACCACACCGCTCTTCACAGTCGTCGTGGCCCATTATCTGACCGCTGACGAGAAGATGAGCGGCGGCCGGCTTTTCGGCGTAATGGCTGGATTTTCCGGGGTTGCCTTCATGATCGGCGGCACCGCGATGAATGCCTTGGGGCTCGGTGTTCTGGCGCAAATCGGAATATTGGTAGCGGCGCTTTCCTATGCCTTTGCCAGCGTTTTCGGCCGTCGTTTCCACACGATGGGAATCGCTCCCCTTGCCACAGCCACGGGACAGGTAACGGCATCGAGCCTCATGCTTCTCCCGTTGATGCTCATCTTTGACCGGCCATGGACGCTGTCATGGCCTTCCGCGAATGTGGTTGCCGCGATGATAGGACTGGCTCTTCTGTCGACCGCGCTCGCTTACATCCTCTACTTCCGCATTCTCGCAACTGCCGGCGCAACCAATCTTGCGCTTGTCACCTTCCTGATCCCGGTGAGCGCGATCCTGTTGGGTGTTCTGATGCTTGGCGAAAAGTTGGAAAGCCGGCACGTCGTGGGGATGGGGCTGATCGCCATAGGTCTCGCAGCCGTGGACGGCCGTATTTGGCGTATGTTGAAGCCCAAAAGCGCCCCGGCCTGATTTTCGTACACACGGTTTCGGTCTCGCCGGTGTGGAGACCTCCGGTCAGTTCAGCGTTCGGCGCTGGTCCGGCAGGTCGAGTGAGAAGGCAGGGATTTCAATTTCGAAGGCTTTGCCGCCGGAACCCTGCATCTGGTAGCGTCCGGCCATGACGCCTGATGGCGTGGTCAAAGGGCAGCCCGAGGAATATTGGTAGGAATCGCCCGGCTCGAGAATGGGCTGTTCGCCGACCACGCCGGGGCCGCGCACCTCCTCGACATGTCCGTTCTGGTCGGTAATCTGCCAATAGCGCGACTGCAATTGCACCGTTTCTTCCGAATTGTTGGCCACCGTGACCCGGTAACCCCAGACATAGCGGTTTTCCTCCGGGTCGGACTGGTCCTCCAGATAGAACGGTTCGACGACGACTTCGATCTGTCGCGTGACTGCGCGATACATGAAACCTCTGTTGCTCCCAGCCTATCGTCCTCGCATCATGCGAAATATCGCGGAGCCGCGCGATTTCGTCAACTGGCGGAAATGCCACGTGGCCCCGGTAGCCTGCTTCAGCCCGCCGCCTTCAGTGCATGATCGATATCCTCAATGAGGTCGTCGATATCCTCGAGGCCGACGGAAAGCCGCAGCAGGCCATCCGTGATACCCCCTTCAGCGCGCGCCTCCTTGCTCAAATTCTTGTGCGTTGTGGTCGCGGGATGGGTGATAAGGCTCTTGGCATCGCCCAGATTGTTGGAAATCAGGATGACTTCGAGCGCATTCTCGAAGGCAAAAGCCGCCTTCTTGCCGCCCTTCAGGTCGAACGCAATCAGCGTCGAGCCGCCGCTCATCTGCTTTGCGATGATATCCGCCTGCGGATGGTCGGCCCGCCCGGGATAGATGACGCGCGCGACTTGTTTGTGCTCTGCCAGGAAGTCGGCCAGCTTGCCGGCACTGTCGGTCTGCTGGCGCACGCGTATGGGCAGGGTTTCAAGACCCTTCAGCAGGGTCCATGCATTGAACGGGCTCAGGCCCGGCCCGGTGTGGCGGAAATATTCGTGCAGGTTCTTGTCGATCCATTCCTTGTCGGAAAGGATCACGCCGCCGAGACAGCGGCCCTGGCCGTCAATGTGCTTGGTCGCGGAATAGACCACGACATGGGCGCCAAGTTCGAGTGGCTTCTGGAAGAGCGGCGTGGCGAAGACATTGTCGACGATGAGCTTGGCGCCGACCGAATTGGCGATCTTGGCCACCTCCGCGATATCGACCACTTCAAGCGTCGGGTTCGTCGGGCTTTCCAGGAAAAGCACCGTCGTGTTGGGTCGGATCGACTGTTCCCAATTCTCGATCTTCGAGCCGTCGATCAGCGTGAAGTCGACGCCGTATTTCGGCAACAACGTCTCGATGACATAGCGGCAGGAGCCGAACAGCGCGCGGGCGGCAAGCACGTGATCGCCCGCCTTGACCTGGCACAATATGGCGGCGGCGACCGCCGCCATGCCGGAAGCGAGCGCCCGCGCGTCCTCCGCGCCTTCGAGCGCGCACATGCGCTTTTCAAACATGTCCGTGGTCGGGTTGGCATAGCGCGAATAGATGAAACCGGGTTCCTCGCCCTTGAAACGGGCTTCGGCCGCTTCCGCCGTGTCATAGACAAAGCCCTGGGTGAGGAAGATCGCCTCGGATGTCTCGCCGAATGGCGAGCGGAGCGTGCCGCCATGGACGAGCTGCGTTGCGGGGCGGAATTTGCGTGTCGTCTTCTCAGTCATCTGTCCAACCTCGGAGCCTGACCAGCTGATCCACGATCAGTCGGCCAATAAAAAACCGGCCTTGCGAATAAGCAAAAGGCCGGTCTGGGGACCGCGGCCTTATTTAGCGAATTCTTTAACGTGGCTGCAAGCCGGCCGGCCAAATCACCACGGGATAAAAATGCTTTAGTCCTGTTGATGCCTTGCGTCAATCGCCGAGCACGGTAAACGTCTGAGCATGATCCCGAAAAGTTGCAGGCTTTTCGATAAGATCATGCGGCTAAAACAATGGCCAGATTCTTGAGGTTAGGCATGATCAGACGTGACGCGGGAATATTAGCCGACGCGGATATAGCGGCATTGTTCGAGAGTGGTGCGCTTGCGGCATCGAAGGCGCTCGACCCGGACCAGATTCAGCCGGCGAGCCTCGATCTGCGGCTGGGGCAGAAGGCCTATCGCGTGCGCGCCTCCTTCATGCCCGGCCCCGGCACGCCCGTCATCGACAAGCTCGAGCGGCTGAAGCTGCACGAGATCGATTTGACGGCGGGTGCCGTCCTGGAAACCGGCTGCGTCTATATCGTGCCGCTATTGGAAAGTCTGGCGCTGCCCGCCGATCTTTCCGCCTCCGCCAATCCGAAAAGCTCGACCGGTCGGCTCGATATCTTCACCCGCGTCATCGTCGATGGCGCGCAGGAATTCGACAAGGTGCCCGCCGGCTATAACGGGCCGCTCTATCTTGAAGTCAGCCCCCGGACATTCCCCATCGTCGCGCGTACCGGCTCGCGCCTGTCGCAGATACGCTTCCGCAAGGGCCGCGCCCAGCTTAGCGAAGCCGAACTGCTCGCGCTCCACATGGCCGAAACGCTGGTGGCGTCCGAGACGCCGAATGTCTCCGGCGGCGGTATCGCGCTGTCCATAGACCTGACAGGCAGCAAGGACGGGCTGGTCGGCTATCGCGGCAAGCATCACACCGCTGTCGTCGATGTCGACAAGCGCGCCGCCCACGATCTCCTCGATTTCTGGGAGCCGATCCATGATCGCGGCAGCGGCGAACTGGTGCTCGATCCGGACGAGTTCTATATTCTCGTCTCGCGAGAGGCTGTTCATGTGCCGCCCCTTTATGCGGCCGAGATGACCCCGTTTGATCCGCTCGTTGGCGAATTCCGCGTCCACTATGCCGGCTTCTTCGACCCCGGCTTCGGCCACACTGCGGCGGGCGGCACCGGAAGCCGCGCCGTTCTGGAGGTGCGCAGCCACGAGGTGCCGTTCATCCTGGAGCACGGCCAGATCGTCGGACGGCTCGTCTATGAACACATGCTGACGCGTCCGGGTGCGCTCTATGGCGCCGATCTCGGCTCGCATTACCAGGCGCAGGGGCTGAAGCTCTCGAAACATTTCCGTTGACGGTGCGCGGAGCACAGTTCTTCCGCTTGACAAGGGTAGCCGGCGGAGCAATCTAGGATATGCTTGGCGCGAGGCGCAAGCGGGTATGATGTAATGGTAGCCTGTCAGCTTCCCAAGCTGAACGCGAGGGTTCGATTCCCTCTACCCGCTCCAATTGCCGCTGAAGCAGGATCGGCATGAAACAAGATCGCGGACCAGCCGACACGGTGGAGATGGGCGCAGCCAACAGGCGGTTGAGCGTTGGCATTATCGTTCTGCCTGGTTTCACCCTTTCGGCGCTAAGCCTGTTTCTCGATCCTTTCCGGCTTGCAGCCGATGACCGCGACAAGAGCCGCCAGATTCGATGCGCCTGGAAGATCTGCACGCTCACAGGCGATCCCGTGGTTTCGAGCTCGGGCATGGCGGTCGAGCCGACGGCTCCGCTCGGCGCGCTCGACGAATGCGATTATCTTGCCGTCGTGGGTGGCGTTCTGCCGCATTATCGTCCTGGCCAGAATACCCTCATCGAACTGCTCAGGCGTGCCGACAAGCGCGGCAGGACGGTCATCGGCCTGTGTACAGCGGCCTTCATCGTCGCCGAGGCCGGACTTCTTGTCGACCGCAATTGCTGCGTCAACTGGTTCCATAAAGACGATTTCATGGAATTGTTCGACGGCTTCCTGGCCGATACGACCAGCCTGTTCCACCGCAGCGGCAGGCATTTCACCTGCGCGGGAGGACTGGGCGCCGCATCGCTCGCGCTTTCCATCATCCGGGCGGAAATATCCGAGGAACTGGCGCGCAAGAGCGCTTCGATTTTGATGTTCCCCTATGAGTTGCTCACATCGGAGCAGCCGGCGCTCAGCTTCAATGGTGTCCGCTCGCCATTGATCCGCAAGGCGATCCGCGTCTTTGAGGAAACGCTGGAGGATCCCCTGCCGATGGCCGAGGTCGCCCGACGGATCGGCATCTCCGCGCGCCAGATGGAGCGGGCATTCCGCCATGCCGTCGGCAAGACCGCTTTTCAGGTGCGCGAGGAATTGCGGGTCAAACGGGCGAAGGAGCTGCTTGCGACGACGGATATTTCGCTGCTCGATACGGCGATCGCCAGCGGCTTTACAGATACGCGCAGCATGAACCGGTCCTTTCTCAGGCAGAAACAGAACCCGCCCAAGACCTATCGCAACCGGGATTGATGTCTTTTCCGCCTTGCATGGGCGCCTTTCAACGCATATCTCTGCCTTTCCGGATCAGGAGATATGCATGTCTGATAAAATCAACCGTTTTCTCGGCGATACGCCGGCCCGCGTGATCGTGAAGCTTGTTCTCGTCTCGCTGGTCGTTGGCGTGGTCATGCATGCATTCGACTGGTCCCCATATGATATATTGTGGGGCGTCCACGATTTCTTCCTGCAGCTCTGGAATATGGGCTTCTCTGCAATCGAGCGCTTTGCCGGTTATCTGCTGCTCGGTGCGGCTATCGTCATTCCCGCCTTTATTTTGCTCAGAATCGTAAGCTACCGACGCTGATATTCAGTTTTGAGCATGACGGTCTGGAAGCGCGATGACGGGGCAGGGTTTTGATTTCGATATAAGCCGGCGGAAATTGCTGATGTTGGCAGGCGCAGCGATAGTGTTTGCCGCCGCTCCGTCGTTGTTGCTGGCCGATCAAGCCGAGGCCGCCGAAGATCCGACGGCGCTCTTCAACGCCATCCGCAAAAGGCATGGTCTGCCGCCGGTCGATACCGACCCGAAGCTCGAGCAGGCGGCGCTCTACCAGGCGAAGCGTATGGCGAGCAACGGCAAGATCGGCCATAGCGTCGGCTGGGGCAATGGCTTCGTTTCGCGGCTTCGCCAGGCAGGCATTCGTGGCGCTGCCGCCGAAAACGTCGCGGCGGGCCAGCGCAGCACGGCGGAAGTCTTCGACGCCTGGATGAAATCGCCGGGCCATCGCAAGAACATGCTCGATCCCGAGTTCCGCCATTATGGCCTCGCCTGGGCGACGCCTGAGAACAAGCCGCGCTACATCTATTGGGCGATGGTGCTGGGTCTCTAGAGTGGCGTTTGTCAGCAGGCCTCGGGTCTATCGGCGAAACCGCTTGGCGCTCGCAAGCGTTGATGGCATAGGTCCTGTCATCAGAACTTGCGAGCATCCCCTCCATGCATGGTCCTCAGGAACGTAACGCAGCATCCTCGCGTCCCTTCGATGTGACGCACCGCATGATCCTGGCCATCGCAATTCCCATGACCCTGGCCGCGGTCACGACGCCGCTGCTCGGCGTCGTCGATACGGCCGTCATCGGCCAGTTCGGCAAGGCGGAACTGCTGGGCGGCCTTGCCATCGGCGCTCTGGTTTTCGATTTCCTGTTTTCGACATTCAACTTCCTGCGTTCCGGCACCACCGGTCTCGTCGCCCAGGCCATGGGACGGGGCGATCTGAGGGAAGAGCAGGCGATATTCTGGCGAGCCTTCATCATCGCGGTCGCAACCGGCATATTGATGATCCTCTGTCTGCCGCTGATCCTCAACGGAACGAACTGGTTCATGGATACCGAGCCCGCCATCAGCGAGGCAATGACCACCTATGTCACGATCCGGATGATTTCGGCGCCCATGGCGCTGGCCAACTACGCCATTCTCGGTCTGGTGCTGGGGCGGGGCGAGGGCATGCTCGGCCTCGTGCTGCAATTTCTCCTGAACGGCATCAACATCGCCATGTCGATCACGCTCGGCCTGTGGTTCGAATGGGGCGTGGCGGGCGTTGCGTGGGGCACCGTAACGGGCGAGACCATTGCGGCCGTGGTGGGCACGATCATCGTCGTCAGGAAATTTCGCGCCGCGCCGCTTCCCGACCGTGGCCGCATCCTCGATGCGGCGGGCATGACGCGCATGTTCACGCTCAATCGCGACATTATGATCCGCTCCTTCCTGCTCCTGATCGCATTCACTTTCTTCACGCGCGCCGGCGCGGATCTGGGGCCGGTGGTGCTTGCGGCCAATGCCGTGCTGATGAATTTCTTTCTGGTGGCCGGTTTCTTCCTCGATGGCATCGCCGCCGCCGCGGAGCAGATCACCGGCCGCGCGGTCGGCGCGCGTTATCGCCCGGCTTTCCTGCGCGGCGCCAAGCTCACCTTCCTGTGGGGCGTATTGCTGGCCGCGGCCGTTGCCGTGTTCTTCATGGCGCTGGGAAATCCCATCGTCAGGCTGATGACCAATGCCGTCGATGTCCGGGAAGTGGCAGCGGTCTATCTGCCCTGGGCCGCGCTGACGGCACTGACGGGGCTTCTCGCGTTTCACATGGACGGGGTCTATATCGGCGCGACATGGTCGCGCGACATGCGCAACATGATGCTCCTGTCGCTCGCGGCCTTCTTCGTCGTGCTCTACGTGGTGAAGCCCATGGGCAACCACGGACTATGGCTGGCGATCAATTTCTTCCTGTCGATACGTGGCGTCACGCTTCTAGCCATGCTGCCGCGCCGCCTGCGGACAGAGTTTGCATATTAGAGCGCCGCGCGTTCAATCGGACGCGCAAAGGACGCTTTAACACTTTATAATGCCTTAAAGCGGGATCGCCTTCGCTGCCCATTGCGCGGTATCGCGGTCGCGCTGTTCCCGGATATTCTTTACACCTTCACGTGCCAGCCGTTGCGACAGGCCCTTCACGATCTCGCCGGGCAAGCCTGGGCCGCGATAGACGAGGCCCGTATAAAGCTGGATGAGATCGGCGCCGGCCCGGATCTTGGCGAGCGCTGTCTCCGCGCTGTCGATGCCGCCGACGCCGATGATCGGCAGGGCAGGCCCGACTTTCTGCCGCATCTTGGCGAGAACGATGGTCGAGCGCTCGAACAGCGGCGCGCCGGAAAGTCCGCCCGCCTCGCCATTATTGCTCGTGCCCTTGAGGCCCGTTCGCGATAGCGTGGTATTGGAAATGATCAGCCCGTCAAGCGGATGCGCCAGCGCGACTGCCGCAATGTCGTCCAGCCCTTCCTCGGTCAGATCGGGGGCAATCTTCAGGAAGACCGGCCGCACCAGACCCGATTTCGCTGCTTCGTCGTCGCGCGCCGCCAACACCTGCGAAAGCAGTTGGCCGAGGCTCTCCCGCGCTTGAAGGTCTCTCAGCCCAGGCGTGTTGGGCGAGGAAATATTGGCGGTGAAATAGCTGGCGAGTGAATAAAACCACCTTATGCCTGTGACATAGTCCGCGATGCGGTCGACAGAATCCTTGTTTGCACCGATATTGACGCCGACAATTCCGGTTTTTCCCGCTCGTGCGGAAAGACGACGGAAAGCAGCCTCATGGCCTTCATTGTTGAAGCCGAGGCGGTTGATGATCGCGCGGTCCTCGATCAGGCGGAAGATGCGCGGACGCGGATTGCCGGTCTGCGGCAGCGGTGTCACCGTACCCACCTCGGCAAAGCCGAAGCCGAGCTTTATGAGTTCGTCCGGAACCTCGGCATTCTTGTCATAGCCTGCCGCGATGCCGAGCGGATTGGGGAAGGCAAGGCCTGCAACAGTAACGGCCAGCGCCGGATCGCTGCTCCCGCAGGAGAACAGCCCGCTCTTCAGCGCGGCGATCGAAAGCCCATGCGCCTGCTCGGCATCGAGCGCGAACAGGGCGCGCCGGCCGAATGTTTCGAAAAGCCCGCTCATCTCTCCAACTCCGGAAATTGGTGCGCGCCGTCAGATCCGAGCGGCAGGGGTTTCACCCAGCGCACCGCGGAAAGCGGCAGATCGCCATAAAGATGCGGGAAAAGCGCCCCGCCGCGCGAAATCTCATATTTCAGGGCATCGCGCAGGGTCTCGCCATCGATGGCGACGAGAAGCAGGTCGTCCTGCCCCGCAAAATGTCTGGCCGCCGTTTCGTGCACCTGCGCGGCGGTTGAAAAGTGAATAAAGCCGTCAGCGATATCGACAGGCGCACCGGTGAAGAGACCTGCCTTCTCTGCCGACTGCCACAATGCGCGGGGGACGATCTTGTAGATTGTTGCCGTGTTCATGGGAGGTTTCCTAATTGGAAACGTCTCATGCTTAAAGCGAAACATCGACCGGCGCACATGAATTTCATATATCTGACTGGATTCTCGGCATAGTGACCGTGAGAAATGAATTCAAAACGGGAGTAACCGCGATGACGGCACTCAAATCCTGCCTGCCGATGATGGTGCTGGGGGCGTTCCTGTCCGGTTCGAATCTTGCCCATTCACAGGAAGCCGGGCGCTACACCATGGAAAAGACCGACAAGGGATATATCCGGCTCGATACCAGGACCGGCGATGTCTCGGTCTGCGCCGAGCAGTCGGGGCAGATGGTATGCAAGCTCGCGGCGGACGACCGCCGCGCCTATGAGGACGATCTGGCCTCGCTCAGCCAACGGGTGAAGAAGCTGGAGGATCAGGTTGCCGCCTATGGCAGGCTGCCTCCCGTCGTTCGCGACACGCTTCCCTCCGAGGAGGAGTTCGAGAAGACCATGGGCTACATGGAACGCTTCTTCCGACGGTTCATGGATATCGTGAAGAGCTTCGACGGCGGGTCGGATGGCGGCGGAAACGATCCTGCTCCGGCTCCCGACAGGACCTGATGAAGAGCGGGATGGGCACCCCTAAGCTTGCCCGTCCCCTGAATATATCAGATGAAACGCTGCGTGGCCTCGATCAGCTCATGCACGATGCCGGGTTCGGTGACGGCATGGCCGGCATCCTCGACGATGTGCAACTCGGCCTCGGGCCACACCTTCTTCAACTGCCAGGCATTGATGAACGGCGTGCACATGTCGTAGCGGCCGTGCACGATCACGCCGGGGATATGGCGAATGCGCTCGACATTGCGCAGGAGATAATCGTCGCTGTCGAAGAAGCCGCGGTTCTGGAAATAATGGCATTCGATGCGGGCGAAGGCGATGGCGTAATTGTCTTCGCCGAAGGCGTTCTCGCGTTCTGGATCGGGCAGAAGCGACAGGGCGGAGCCCTCCCAGCGCGCCCATTTGCGCGCCGCCTCGATCTGCACCCGCGGGTCTGGATCGGTCAGGCGCTTGTAATAGGCGGCAATCATGTCGCCGCGCTCGGCCTCCGGAATATGCTCCTGATAGGCTTCGAAACGGTCGGGATAGATGATGCTCGCGCCGTTGGAATAGAACCAGTCGATTTCGAAACGGCGGATCATAAAGATGCCGCGCAGGACGAGTTCGCTGACGCGGTCAGGATGCGTCTGCGCATAGGCGAGCGCCAGCGTCGATCCCCAGGAGCCGCCGAAGACCTGCCATTTCTCAACGCCAAGATGTTCGCGGATGCGCTCCATGTCGGCAACGAGATCCCAGGTGGTGTTTTCGCGCAGTTCCGCATGCGGCGTCGAGCGCCCGCAGCCGCGCTGGTCGAACAGGATGATGCGATAACGCTCCGGATCATGAAGACGGCGCATGGTCGGAGTAATGCCGCCGCCCGGCCCACCATGGATCATGATGACGGGTTTGCCGTCCGGATTGCCGCATTCTTCTATATGGATGCTGTGCAAATCGGAGACGGGAAGCATCTCGTCACGATGGGCGATTATCTCAGGATAGAGCGTATTGCGGGTCGTCATTCGCTACCTTTTATCATTTTGACAAGAAACAAAGCTGTTCCCAGCGCGGCCATTCCTATAGCACAATAAGGCCAGATGGCGGCAGGATGGTGGAGCAGGGCGTGATTATCCCTCTCTTTTCGATTGTTGGCTTGAAAATGCAGTTAAAAACAATCTAGTTGTATCAGATCGGGTTTGCCGCAATCTGTTGGGGAGAAGTGCGGTGTCATGGAATTGAAATTCATTATCGCCGACGATCATCCGTTGTTTCGCGGGGCTTTGCGGCAGGCGCTGACGCAAAAGGCCACGAAGACGGATATTGTCGAGGCGGGCGATTTCGACACCGTCAAGAAGCTCATTCTTGAAACCCCCGATATCGACCTTCTTCTGCTCGACCTGACCATGCCGGGGGTCAGCGGCCTCTCCGGCCTGGTCACGCTGAAATCGATCCAGCCGGCCTTGCCGATCGTGATCGTTTCGGCGACGGACGACCCGGCGACGATCCGGCGCGCCCTCGACCTCGGCGCCTCCGGCTTCATCTCCAAATCAGCCAGCATGGAAGACATCAATAAGGCGGTCAGCGCCGTCCTGGCGGGCGATATATGGGCGCCGCAGGAAATCGATCTCGGCCATGAGCCCGATCCCGAGATTTCCGATCTCATCAGCCGCATCCGCACGCTGACGCCACAGCAGACCCGTGTTCTTTCGATGCTTGCCGAAGGGCTCCTCAACAAGCAGATCGCCTATGAGCTGAGTGTGTCGGAGGCCACCATCAAGGCCCATGTCTCCGCGGTCCTGCAAAAGCTCGGCGTCGATAGCCGCACGCAGGCCGTCATCCGCCTGTCGAAGATCGGCAACGAGAATTTTCAGACGCTGAACTGAATTCCGTTTACTCCGCTGCCGTCTGCGCCTGACTGTGATGATGCGACAACAGTGCGCGCAGGGCCGCAGGTTTCAGCGGCTTGTGGAGCACTGCCACCCCGTCCTCCTGCGCGCGCAGCCGCACTTCGTTGGAGCGATCCGCCGTGGCGAGAACCGCCGGCAGCTCTTTTTTGAAATGCTCGCGCGCATAGCCAATCATGTCGAGGCCGTTTTCACCGTTGAGATGATAGTCGGCCAGGATGACATCGGGCGCCGTCGCCGCGCCCGCGCAAAAGGCCCTGAGTTCTGCGCCGTTGCGGGCGGTCGCGACATGGCAGCCCCAGCCGCCAAGCAATATCTCCATTCCCGAAAGGATGCGCTCGTCATTGTCGATGCAGAGCACGCTGACCCCGTTGAGCTCGTTCGAACGGCTGGATCTCGGCCGCGTCTCCGAGGTCGTCGCGGGCAGGGGTCGCTGCAGGATGGGCAGCCGGATGGAAAAGCGCGTGCCTTTGCCCGGCATCGAGCTGAGGTTCAGCGGCAGGGCGAGCACCCGGGCGATGCGATCGACGATGGAAAGCCCCAGCCCCAAGCCCTCCGCTTCCCGCATCCCCTCGTCCAGCCGGGTGAACTCGCGGAAGACCGATTGCAGCTTGCTGGTGGGAATACCGATGCCGGTATCGATGACTTGGAGGTCGATCGCATCGCCGCGCCGCCTCACGCCCAGGAGCACGCTGCCGCTGCGGCTGTATTTGATCGAGTTTGACACCAGGTTCTGGACGAGCCGGCGCAACAGATTGCGGTCCGTCTCCACCACGACGCTGCTCGGCACGATCCGCAGCCGCAATCCCTTCTTCATAGCGAGCGGCTCGAAATCGGTGGCGATCTGCTTCATCAGTTCGTCAAGCCGGAACACCGAGACATGCGGCTTCAACGCGCCCGTATCGAGACGCGATATGTCGAGGACAGCGCCGAGAATGGCCTCGACGGACTCAAGTGATGAATCGATGTTGCGGGCAAGGCTGCTCGCCTCGGAACGCCTCAGCCGCTCCGTCAGGGCGGAGCTGTAGAGCCGCGCCGCATTGAGCGGTTGCAGGATATCGTGACCGACAGCCGCGAGAAAACGCGTCTTGCCGATGTTGGCTTCTTCCGCCACGGCCCGGGCCTTGGCCAGTTCGCTGTTGACATGGGTAAGCTCCACCGTTCGGTCCGCCACCCGCTGCTCCAGCGTTTCATTGATTTTTTTCAAGGTATTGGCAGCTTCCACCGCAACGGTGATATCCGTATAGGTGGCGACGATACCGCCGTCCGGCATGGGATTGGTACGGATTTCCAGGATGCGATCGCTCGATTTCAAATCGATGCGCCATGGTTGCCGGAAGGTGGTGAAGTTGCGCATGATGTTGGCATGGTTGCCCGCAGCAATGTCGCCACGCCGGGAAAGATGCTCGATGATTTCGGAAAGCGGCGTGCCTACCTGGCCGAATTCGTCGGGCAGGTCGAGCAGCATGCGGAATTGCCTGTTCCAGCAGGTCAGCCGGAAATCCCTGTCGAGCACCGTGATGCCCTGTTCCATCTGGTCGAGCGCTATCTGCAACAGGCCCCGGTTCTGCTGAAGCGCCTCGGATGCATCGTCGAGGAGGCGCAATGCGCTGCGCGTCGTGCTGTCGTTACGCTGCAGGAGAAGCGAGAGAACAAGGCGCGCCGAGGAGGAGCCGACCGCGCTGCCGAGCAATTGTTCGGCATAGCGGATGATCCCCATGTCGGCTGGCGCGCTGCCGACCAGCGTCCTGTGCTCGCGCCGCTCGAAACTCTGGAACGAGCGCTCCACCCGTTCAGCGCCGAGATAGCGCGAAATCGTCGCCTTCAACTCGTTGACCGTCACCGTCGTGCGGAAGCGGCGCAAGGTCGGCACCGCCATGATATCCCGAGGCATGAAAACCGTCGCCTGGATGCGTTCCAGCGGCGTCGCACGCCGCGACAGCGAGCCAAGGATATAGAAGAGCGTGTTTGCGACGAGACTCCAGATGACGCCGTTGGTAAGCGGGAAGGCATTTGTTCCGAACAGTGCTTCCGGCCGCAGCGCCGCAATGCTGAACAGGCCCTCGCGCAATATGGCCGCGTCGGGCGGGGCAAGCGTCGGCAGCAGCAGCGTATAGGCCCATACCGCAAAGCCGAAGGACATGCCGAGCACCGCCCCGCGCGCGTTCGCCCCGCGCCAGATGAGTCCCCCGAGGAAGGGAGGGGCGAACTGGGCGATCGCGGCAAACGAAACGAGGCCGATCGACGACAGGCGAATATCGTTGGCCGCCTCGCGGTAATAGACGAACGAGATGGAGAGGATGACGATGATCGCGGCACGACGCGTATAGAGGATGACGCGGGTCAGGTCCTGCCGTTCCGCATCATTGTCGCGGATGAAGTGCCTGATGAAAAGCGGCAGCAGCAGATGGTTCGAGATCATGATCGACAGCGCGACGCAGGCGACGATCACCATCGCCGTCGCCGCCGACAATCCGCCAACGAATGCCGCCAGCGCGAGGAAATGCGCGTCGGCGGCGAGAGGCAGAGCGAGCACATAGAGATCGGCATTGGTTCCCTCGCCAAGCGTGACGACGCCGGCAAGGGCGATCGGGAGAACGAAGAGGTTGATGAGCACGAGATAGGCTGGAAAGAGCCAGGTCGCGATTTGCAACTCCTGCTCGCTTCTGTTTTCGACAACGGTGACGTGGAACTGGCGCGGCAGCATCAGGATCGCCACGGCGCTGAGCACGGTCTGCACGATCCACGTGCCGACGGAGGTCTGATAGTTCAATGCCTGTGAAGCGGCGGCATTCCCCGTGACAGCCTCGGCAAGATCGAAGGGGCTGCCGAACAGGTAGAATGTGCAGGCAAGGCCAACCGCCAGAAAGGCGCATAGCTTAATGACGGATTCGAGCGCCACAGCGAGAATGAGGCCGTCCTGATGCTCCGTGGCGTCGGTGTGCCGCGTGCCGAACAGGATGGCAAAAAGCGCCAACATGCAGGCCACCGGCAGCGAAACATCGCTGAAGACATAGTTGATCGGATCAAAGGAATGGCCGTAATGCGAGACCACCAGATCGACGGTGCCGGATACTGCTTTCAACTGCAGGGCAATATAGGGAATGGCGCCAACGGCCGCGATAAAGGTGGCCAACGACGCTACGGCGAAGCTCTTGCCGTAGCGCGCGGCGAGGAAATCGGCGATCGAGGTGATGCGCTCGGCCTTGGCCAGCCGCACGATATGGCGCACCAGCCTGTTGCCGAGCGTGAACACCAGGATCGGGCCGATATAGATGCCGAGGAATTCCAGCCCGCGCTCGGCCGCCACCCCGACGGAGCCCAGGAAGGTCCAAGACGTACAATAGACAGCGAGGCTGAGGGCATAGATATAGGGCCGTGGCTGGCTTCCCCAGCGCTGCGCCCGTCGATCTCCCATGCTTGCCACGCCGAAGAGCAGCAGCAGGTAGAGAAACGCAATGCCGATAATGCCCCAACCCTGCATGCTCACCCCTCTGCTTTTTTGCTAAAGCAACCACGTATGGCTATTCCACGCAAGATCGCGGCGCGATAGCATTTTCTCTCTTCCGCTGTTCTCGTTTTTGCTTAGAAACACTACGAGGGGACAGTGGATAGCTGTCCTTTGCCGGGCGAAAACGATGGAGAAACATAACATGCTTCAGGAATTCAAGGAATTTGCCCTGAAGGGCAACATGGTCGATCTGGCCATCGGCGTCATCATTGGCGCCGCTTTCGGCGGTCTTGTCCAGTCGATCGTCCAGGATATGATCATGCCGGTCATCGGGCTCATCACCGGCGGCATCGATTTCTCCAACATGTATGTCCAGCTTTCCGGCGCACCGCAGCCGACACTGACGGCGGCGCGTGAAGCGGGAGCAACCATCGCCTACGGACATTTCCTCACGCTTCTCATCAATTTCCTGATCGTTGCATGGGTACTGTTCATGGTGGTCAAGCTGATGAACCGGCTGAAAAGGAAGCAAGAAGCCGCTCCGGCTCCCGCATTGCCCCGGGATCAGGTGCTGCTCACCGAAATCCGGGATCTTCTTGCCAAGCAGCAGAAATGATCGCAGGCCATGCATATCCATCACATCAACGATGATGATGGTCGCATCACCAAAACCCGCGTGATTTTATCATGCTGAGTTGATAGGGCTCGGGCTCACAAGGAGACGATATTTCCCATGAGCCTTCCAACGAGCCTGATCGAGCACGTGCGCCGCGAAGCGGCGGATGCCCCGGCAAGCGGCATTGTCGCGGTGATGAACCACGGTCGTCGCCAGAAAGGCGTTCTTCCGCTCTGGGCGGGCGAGGGCGATCTCCCGACGCCGGAATTCATCCGCGATGCCGCCGCCAAGGGGCTTGCCGATGGCGAGACCTTCTATACCTGGCAGGCCGGCATTCCGGAATTGCGCGAGGCGCTGGCGCGCTATCACCAACGCCATTTCAACGCCGGCCACCAGCCGGAAAACTTTTACGTGACGAACTCGGGGATGCACGCCATCCAGCTTGCCATCCAGGCGACGGCGGGGCCCGGCGACGAAACCATCTATCTCTCTCCCGCCTGGCCGAATTTCGTCGGCGCTACGGGCATTGCCGGTGGCGCGCCTGTGCCCGTCAGGCTCGACTTTACCGATAATGGGTGGTCGCTCGACGTCAAGAAGATCGCGAGCGCCATCACGCCGCGTACCCGAGCCCTCTTCATCAATTCGCCGTCAAATCCAACGGGCTGGGTCGCCGACGAAGCGACGCTCCGCGAAATCCTCGATATGGCGCGCCGTCATGGTCTGTGGATCATCGCCGACGAGATCTATACGCATTTCTATTATGGCGGCAGGCGCGCGCCCTCCTTTATGGATATCATGGAGCCCGAGGACCGCATCATCTTCGTCAACAGTTTTTCGAAGAACTGGGCGATGACGGGCTGGCGCATTGGCTGGATGACGGTGCATCCGGCGCTCGGCCCCATGATCGAAAACCTCATCCAGTATTCGAGTTCGGGGGTCCCGCAGTTCCTGCAGCGCGGCGCCGTGGCGGCGCTCGATGAGGGCGATGCTTTCATCAGCACGCAGGTAGCGCGCGCGCGGGATGTTCGAGATAAGCTCTGCGCCCGGCTCTCAGCTACCGGCCGCGTCCGCCTCGCGCCCCCGCAAGGTGCGTTCTACCTGTTCTTCGGCGTCGACGGCATCAGGGATTCGTTCCAGGCAGCCTTCGATATCGTGGATCAGGCTAAGGTTGGACTTGCGCCGGGGACTGCTTTCGGCGAAGGAGGCGAAGCCTATCTCCGGCTGTGCTTCGCGCGCCGCCCGGATCAGGTCGAGGAGGCGGCGGACCGACTGGCGGAATGGATCAACAAACTCTGATACCCGGGAAAGACGATCTGTGGGCGAAAACCGTTGCGATGGTCGTATCGCTCGGTATTGCGGCCATCGGCGCAGTGCTGGCCTTCTGGATCGGCCTTCCCATCCCCTTTCTCCTGGGCTCGGTCATCGCGGTGACGACCGCCTCGCTTTCCGGGCTGCGGATCTATATGCCCGATTGGCTGCGCAACGTCGTCTTCTTCATGCTCGGGCTGCAGGCGGGTTCCGGCGTGCGGCCTGATACGCTCGACCAGTTGGCTGCATGGCCGGGCAGTTTTGCCTTGCTGTTCGTCACCCTCATCCTGGTGACGGGACTGACTTTTCTGCTGCTGCGTAAGGGCTTTGGCTGGGATGGCCAGACGGCGTTGTTCTCCGCCATCCCGGGCGCTCTCTCCTTCGTTCTCGCGGCTGCGAGCGACACCCGGGCCGACATGGTCAAGATCACCATCATCCAGGCCACGCGCCTTTTGCTGCTGATCGGCTTTCTCGCGCCGCTGCTCGCCGTTCTTGGCCGCAATGCGCCGCATGTGGATTTGACCGTTGCCGGCGATCTGACGCTCCAATCGGCGGCGATACTTTTTGTCGGTGGGCTGGCGGGCGCCCTGATCGGCCATTATAGCCGCATGCCGGGCGGCATGATGCTCGGCGCGCTGCTGGCGAGCGCGGTCCTGCACGGGACGTCGGTGGTGGCAGCCAGCCTGCCGAGCGCCATCTCCGATGTCGGCACGATCGTCTTGGGCGTGCTGATCGGCTCGCGTATCAACGCAAGCCATCGCCGGCATATCGTGCGCTATCTGCCGGCAGCCCTTCTGGCTTTCATCATCGGCACATCGGCGGCCTTCGCCACCGGCGCGGTCGTCTGGCTGCTCTTCGATATACATCCGGCCCAGATCGCACTCGCCTTCGCGCCGGGTGCTCTCGAAGCGCTGACCGTTATCGCCTTTTCCCTCGGTGTCGATCCGGCCTATGTCGCCTCGCATCATGTGGCGCGCTTCCTCATGATCGCCATCACGGTGCCGTTTCTCGCCCGCTGGCTGAAAAGCCGGCAGGACCGTTAACCTGCGTCAGCAAAATAAAAAGGGCTGACACGCGAGCCAGCCCTTTTGCGGTTGTAGCGAAGGCAGTTCAGGCTTTTCAGCCGCCCGCTTTGGAAACCACCAGCGGAACGACGCGGTCCGATTGGGCAAGCGCCGGAGCACTCGTCTCTGAAAGCGGAATGCCGAGCGCATTCCAGACTTCCAGCAGCGCATCCCTCAACTCCAGCACCAGCGCATCATCGTGGAACGGTGTCGGCGTGATGCGCAGGCGCTCCGTACCGCGCGGTACGGTTGGGTAGTTGATTGGCTGGATATAGATGCCGTGCACGTCAAGCAGCCGGTCGCTCGCCATCTTGCAGAGCTCGGGATTGCCGACAAGAATGGGCACGATATGTGTTTGCGACGGCATGATCGGCAGACCGGCGGCGGTCAGCACGTCCTTGGCCATTTGCGCCTGGCGCTGCTGGAGGCGGCGCTCTTCCTGCGAGGTTTTCAGGTGCCGGATCGACGTTGTGGCAGCCGCAGCGATGGCCGGTGGCAGGGCGGTGGTGAAGATGAAGCCGGGCGCATAGGAGCGAACTGCATCGATGACCGAGCGCGAGCCGGTGATATAGCCACCGAGCGCGCCGAAGGCCTTGGCGAGCGTTCCCTCGATGATGTCGATGCGATGGGCAAGGCCATCGCGGTCGGTAATGCCGCCGCCGCGTTCCCCATACATGCCGACGGCATGGACTTCGTCGATATAGGTCATGGCATTATATTCGTCGGCGAGATCGGCGATTTTCTCGATCGGCGCGATATCGCCATCCATCGAATAAACGGATTCGAAGACGATGATCTTGGCGCGGCTGCGTCCGGCAGCCTTCAGCAGGCTTTCGAGATGTTCGACGTCATTGTGCCTGAAGATCTTCTTTTCCGCGCCCGAGCGACGCACGCCCTCGATCATCGAGGCGTGGTTGAGCTCATCGGAAAGGATAAGGCAATCCGGCAGGAGCTTGCCGATGGTCGAGATGGCGGCTTCGTTGGAGACGAATCCCGAGGTGAAGACAAGACCGGCTTCCTTGCCGTGCAGATCGGCCAGTTCGGCTTCGAGTTCGACCAGCGGATGGTTGTTGCCCGAGATGTTGCGCGTGCCGCCGGCGCCTGATCCAAGCCGCCCCGCCGCATCGCAAAGTGCCGCGATCACGTCCGGGTGCTGGCCCATGCCGAGATAATCGTTGGAGCACCATACGGTGATTTCGCGGGCGGTTCCATTGGCACGCCACAGCGCACGGGGAAACCGGCCAACGATACGTTCCAGATTGGCAAAGACGCGGTAACGCTTCTCGGCGTGCAACTGGTCGATCGCATCCTCGAAAAAACGGCGATAGTCCATTAAACGCTCCTGATATGCATATTTTTCCTACCGCTTTTAACCTTTTGCGTCCATCGCTGAAAGCGGAGGCAATTTGCCACGGGCCCAGGCAGGGTAACATTTATCGAGCGGGATACGTTGATCAGGCGCAAATTCTCGTGGAAATCGTTAACGGATAGTCCCGAAAATACGCAGCCGGCTGACCCCGCCATCCGGATATATGTTGAGTCTGATATGGCTGACCCGGCCCGCCATTCCGCTCGATTGGGCGATATCGGCCGCACCGAAATCATGCACGGCATCCATGGAAAGCTTGCGCTGCGGCAGGATTTCCGGCCAGAACATGGATGAAGTCACAATCATTTGTGTGAGATCGCCCGCCGGGCCGCCCAGATCTGCGGCATTAAGCGAGCAGCGGTCGGGATAATTGCCCTTGTAATGAGCGGTATCGACAACGATCCGCTTGATGATTCCGGGATGGCCGAGTTGCACGATCAGCCAGTCATTGCCCGGCTCACGCCGCCGCCGCGTTTCCCATCCGTCGCCCATGTTGAGCCCACGTCCCGGCGCAAGCACGCGGTGCAGCGCGCCGTAATGGGCGTCCGAGAACGCCACGACCCGTCCGCCATTCAGTGCCGAGGCAAGGTCCACTTCCTCGCCGGGAGCGAGCTTCGACCAGTCGCGCCACGGCTCGCCATAGACCCGCAACCGCGCGACGCCGCCATCGGGATAGATGTTGAGCCGTACATGCGTCCACACCAGACCGTTGTCGCAGGCGAAGAAATGATGGTTGGACGGCCCGAGCGCGGCCCGGCCTTGGATTTCGATCCACTCGGTCGCTCCATTCGGATCGCCCTCGCTCCGGCAGGCCTCTATGGAAAAAGCAGGCGGATAATTGCCGGTAAAATGGCTGGTATCGACATCGAAACCATAGATTATGCCCGGCACGGCCAGGCGGATGACGGCATGGTCATGACCCGGCCCGCGCTTGCGGCGGCTCTCCCACCCGTCCATCCACTTTCCATGGTCGTCGTAGCGATCCGGGTAGAACACGGCTGGCGCATCGGCGAGCATCCGTGCCAGCGGAGCGAAAAATTCATCGCTCGCCGAAAGACCGACAGCACCAAGCTCCGCGGAGGCGAGGTTGACACGGTTTCGGGCGAATGCGGGAATTTCGGTCTGGATCAGGCTGCTCATGGACGGTTCTCTTAAAGCGCGAGGTGGGATCCCGGCCCGGCGCCGGGATGCGTTTGATGCCTACATGCCTTAAGCCACGGCCTCTCGTTTGGCCAGTGCTCGTGGTCCTTTCACGTGCAAATCAGATCGGCTTCCACGAGGGATCGACTGCGTTTGCCTCGGCGCGCCAGAGGTCGGCATAATCCACATTCTGCCAATCCTTGAACCAGGGGCCACCGCTCGTATAGTGCACGGCGTTGGGCAGGCCCGTCTCCGGCTTCTCGTTCCAGCCTTCGAGCCAGTTCCAGTTGATCGGCAGCGCGCCGATCTCGTCGTCGGCGGCCCACTGCATGCGGTGGAGATAGGCGCCGGTCTGGCTGTTGATCACGTCGGGTGTCAGCGTTCTGGTCGAGGGATGCTCGCAATTGAACAGCATGAAGGATGACCAGTTCTTGCGAGGGTAGCTGGTCTGCACCTTGCCGTCCATCTTGACGCCGTCCTTCGGCTGATAATCATGTTGCGCGCAAAGCACGGCTTTCGACGGATCCTGATATTGCCTGAGATCCGCCAGATCGCCGAAAAACAGAAAATCGCAGTCGCAGAACAGCGCCCAGCCCTTGAAGCCGGCCAGCCATGGCGTGAAGAACCTGGAATAGGTGAATTCGGTTGAGGCGAGCGGATCGACATCACGCGTATAGACGCCTTTGTCGACCAGATCCTGAAGCTTGATCGGAACGATTTCCAGCGGGATGGAAGCATGTTTAAGCGCTGAATGTCTGGCGACTTCGTAAGCAATGGGCTCACGGGAATCCCATCCGATAAATATCTTCAGCGGCTCGTTCATTCGAAAATCTCCCTTGATTGATATCAACTAATTGTGATGAGCAATGACAACGGGTGCTTTCCAATTGCGGAGGAATTGGGGTCACTCCGTGCTTTTATTGCAAGCGCCAAAAGACTCAACCAGCAAAATTCATGCATCTGTTTGCAATGCCGCGTGAACGTGTCTCATCCCGGGCACGCGAGGAGGGAAAATCCAGAAGTGAAATAAAAAATGAGCGTGCGCACCTTGCTGGAAGCAATACCGCTCGACCTGCGGGAACTCCGCGCCGCGCACCGCCATCGCGCGCGACGCGGCCAGATCGGGCAGGAAGCCTGAGCGCCAGCGCTGGTCGCGATCAGGTTTCGCCAGGTTTTCTCACGCGGATATGGACGTCTTCATCGGCCAGGTTGAAGCCTGAATAGTTGCGCTGGAAAGCGATGATGGCGTCATTGACGCCTTTCGAGAAATCATCGTCACGCACTTCGATCCTGTGCCGGTACAAAATCCGCTCGCCCTTGTAGAAAACGACCTGTCCTTCCATCGGAGCCTCCTTGGATGCGATGCCCTGATTAAATTAGGCCTGAACCAGGAGAGATCAAGGGATATCGGCTTCTGCCGCCGTTGCGCATGCACGCTGGATGGAGCACGGTCTTGGCGGCTTGCGAGGATGGGTCGCGCGCCGATTATGGAGGCGGGTTTCATCTTGAAGAAAAACGGCCCTCGAAAGGGCCGTTGTCTGTTGATCCTCGACCGTGATTATGGGAGCACGACCGGCAATCTCCGTTTCAGGCGCTGTTCGCAGAGAGAACGCATGGCACGGGCTGCGTGCGCATAGGTCGTGTTACGGGTTTCACGGCGTTCCAGCCGTGCTTCCGGCACGAGGACGTTCAGGGCATCGATCGTACGCATCGGAACCGGATCGGTGCAACTCCACAGGCGTCGAAAGACGACGCTGATGCGCGTGGTCTTGCCATTCACATCGACTGCAGGCTCATCAGCGCCTGCAATCCAGTCTTCAAACGCATCAACCGCATCCTGAAATGCGTTGTGCAGATAAATCGGCGCATGACCTTCATGAAGCGGGGGTAGCAAACTCGTCATGTCTGTTTCCTCACTCTTTCGGTTACTGGCCTAAAATCACCCGTGACCGTTACTCGAGGCCACCGGCAGCGAGATCACAGGGTACAGGCGTTTTATAATGATATGCAAGAAAAGTTGTTCCCCAAGTTTCGCGGTGCATGTGGGTGTGGAAACGTGCCCCTTTCGCTATGAAATAGCGCACAATTCTTCAAATGATTTCCGATTGAGAAATAATGTGGCAGCGGCGTAAGCTGAAAATCTCAGCTCTTGCCAAGTTCTGCGGAGCGCCTTTTCGCAGCTTCGACGGCTTCTTCGACGAGGGATTTCAGGCGGTTTTCTCCCATGAGTACCGCAAGTGCTGCCGCCGTCGTGCCGTTTGGGCTGGTCACCTGCTCGCGCAGCTTTGACGGACTGTCGCTGCTCCCGGCGGCAAGCGCGCCGGCGCCGTAAACCGTCTGCATGGCGAGCAGCGCCGCGGTATCGCGTTCGAGCCCGGCCGTGATGCCGGCATCCGTCAGGCATTCGATGAAATGAAAAACATAGGCCGGACCCGAGCCGGAAACCGCCGTCACGGCATCCATCAGGCTCTCGTCGGCAATGCTTGCGACCTGTCCGCTCGTCTTCAGGAGATTGGCAACGAAGGCGGCGTCCTCGTCCCGCACATTGGCATTCGCATAAGTCACCAGCATTCCCTTGCCGATTGCCGAGGGCGTATTCGGCATGCAGCGGATGATGGCGGCTTTGTCGCCGAGATAGGTCTCGAAAAGCGCCACCGGAATACCGGCGGCGACGCTGACAAAGGTGGTCGCCCCGGCGAAGCGGGCATAGGTCGGGATAACCTGCGTCATCACCTGCGGCTTGACTGCCACCAGCACCATGCGCGGCTTCAGATCTGGGGCAAGAGAGCTTGATTCGGCGACCGCATGGACCCCGAGTTTGGCCGCGCGTTCCCGTAAGCCATCCGCCGGCTCCACGACGTGGACGTCGCCCGGCCGCAAGGCGTCGGAATCGATCCAGCCCTTCAGCATGGCGAAGCCCATATTGCCGCATCCGACCAGAATAACGGTGTCGCTCATGTTCTCACCTCGAACTGCTGATTGCGCGGCACTTTGACCGCTGATGTGGCCCAGCGTCAACCATCGGCAAGGGTTTATTTCTCGTGGGGAGGGAGCGTGACGCGGGCGGTCATCCGCAGGCCGAAAATGGCGAGCACCAGCATCAGCCAGACCGGATCGGCACGCCGGAAAAAGAAACTCTCCAGAAAGGCGTTGAGTGTCGAAAAAGCCAGCACCATCAGGAAGAAATCGGCCAGAAGCACATTCTCGCGGTTGGACCGGCAGCGGGAATAATCGATGAGTGGCATGAGGATGATGACGATGACAGCGCAGATGGCCGCCGGAATTCCCATCGTGACGGCGATGTCGAGATAGCCATTATGGGCATGCACGATTCCGCGCACATCCCATTCGAGATAATAGGGCCGCGCCGCATAAAGAACCGTCGGCGTCGACCAGAAGCCTCCCAGGCCGTAACCGGTCCATGGCTTTTTTTCCAGATATTCCAGCGTGAAGCGCCAGATCGAGCTGCGGCCGGTGAACGATGGCTCGGGCAGGTAGTCCTGGACGATCCGTGCAAGTGATGGAAAAAGCACCACGCCAAGGGTCATGCCGAAAAAACCGATCTGCGCCGCAAGGATCATTGGCGCTACCAGCAATCTCAGACCCAGGATACCGGGCACGCCTACCAGGACCGCAACGAGCGGCACGAGCGCGGTTGTGGTTTTCGAGCCGGTCTGGGCAACGAAGAAAAGCGCGGCGAGGGCGACAAGCGCGCCCGAAATGAACCAGCGCCGCCGCATAAGATAAATGCCGGCAAAGAAGAACGCCGCCATCACGGGCCCCGCAACATTCTTGTGCGAGAACACGCCGCGCCAGAGATATGAATTCTGCGGCTCCAACGCGTCATAGCCGTGGGTCGCGAGGTTGGGCAGGAGCACGATCCCGGCATAGGACAGGATAAGCACCACCGCTGCCGATACCATCAAGACAAGCGAAAATCCGTCGCCGTCGCGCGGCAGGCAGAGCACCGAAATAATGGAGATCATGGCGATGAGTGTGAATGCCACGGCACGCAACGCCACCGTCGGGACGGGCGAGATCAACGCGGAAAAAACCACGAAACAGAACATCACCAGCCACAGTGGACTTGCCATCGCAATAATGGTGCGCGGTTTCGCCAGCATCAGCATCGAAAGGATGGCAACCACGCCCAGCCCGCTGAAGCCGAGCTGGTTGGCGAGATCACCGCCCTGATTATCTGTGCCTTCCAGGAAAAACGGCCTGAACGAGATCAGCAGCAGTGACAGGATCAACGCGGCGAGCAAAGCCGCCATCATCCGCATGGAAATGGCGGCCCTGTCAGTTCTTCTCAGGCTGGCGATATTGCTCATTGGCATACCCGAATTCGGCCAGGACGCGGCCAAGGCCTACATGGATATAATAAAGCCCTGATGATGGCGATCCTGATTTTAGCGTTTTGGCGATCGCCTTGAAAGGCGAGAACGCCAGCAGCGCCAGGCTTTTGACGATGACGCGAAGTCTCCCGAATGGCTCGTCGGCGCGCTTGCGTTTCTCCATGAGGGTAGAGATCACGCCGTTTCGAAGCCCGCGAGCCCTGATCCAGCCGCTCTCCAGCCTGCGGCTCGGGATCGTCTCACGGATAGGGGCTTCAGCGCACCAGGCGATACGAAAACCCTTCCCGCTGCATCGGTTGATGAAATCCGAATCACCACCCCCCATGAAATTGAACATGGGGTCGAGAAACGGATAAGGCATCGCCTCCAGCACTTTGCGCGATAGAAGCAGATTGCCGGAGGAATAGACCGCCGGCACAGGGCCGCTCTGATCATAGAGTGGAGCAAAGACGGGATGCCTCGCCCATTTCTGTTGTTCTGGCCGCTCGAAAACCGGTATCTGCGGCCCGCCGACGATATCGACCGAATATGTCTCCCGTGCGCGGCACATGTTTTCGAGCCACAGCGGATCGGCGAGTTCATCATCGTCTATGACGAGAAGCGAGGAGAAATGCGGGAACCGGGCAAGAGCAGCCAGCCAGCCGGCGTTGTATGCATTGCAATTGCCCCGGTCGTGGGCAATGAGCAGGATTCCCTCGAAGGTGCCATCCTCAAAAAAAGGCCGCGCCGCCATCGCGCCTTCCTGCCCCTCGGCATCGTTTTCCATGACGATGATGGCGAACCGGCGTCCGGTCACCTGCGCCTTGACGGACTGAACCGTCTTGAGGAGATGCTCCGGGCGGCGGAAGGTTGGTATCGTCACGACGACCTCGACCTTGTCGGCGCGCAATCGCGGCGATTGGGCAAGAACGGTGATATTGTCGGGCAGTCGCTTCATTCCGGCGGGTTCCAATGGATATCCATGCTTAGCGCTGCGGCCTTAGAGTTCGATTAACGGCCACGCGGACCGGCGCGTATGACACGGATTTCTGGCAGCATGTTGATTAATCAAGCCTTCATTTCGCCCGCTTATGATCCCATGGCGGGAATATGGCATTCTCTGCCTATCGCGTTGAATTCCAGTGGGGCCCATGCATTCTCTGCCCATGCATCTTCTTTTTGTCACGTCGCTCGTTCCGGATGGTGAGCCGACGACCGGTTACGAGATCGCCAATGCGGCGATCATCGACGGTCTTCGCAAGGCCGGCGCGCGCGTGACCGTGCTTGGCTTCACTTGGCCGGGCAAAAAGTCCTCCGATCCCCAGAATACCATAGTCCTCGGCGAGGTGGATGTCCGCACGGATACGGCCGGGATGGCGCAAAAGCTCGCGTGGCTGAGCCGGGCGGTCGTTGCTGGCCTGACCGTCTCCTCTGTCAAGCTGCGGGTGATACCCCAGTCTGAATTGCGTGCCGCGATCGCTTCGGTCGAGCCGTTCGACGCCTATGTCCTGAACGGAGTGGCGCTGGCAGGCGCATTCGAGCATGTTTTCAGCGACAAACCGTCGATCTTCGTGGCGCATAATGTAGAGCATCGCTCGGCCAGGGAAAATTCTGAAGCGGCTGAAGGCACCGTGCAGAAGGTGCTGTTCGCACGCGAGGCAAAGCTCCTTGGCGGGCTCGAAGCACGGCTCTGCTCCAAGGCGGATTTTGTGTTCACGCTGGCGGAGGATGACGGCAAGACGTTTGGCCTTCCGCCGGAGCGCTTCGCTGCATTGCCGCTGGTGACGCGCAAGGCGGTTGCCGCTCGGCCCATACCCGCCATCGCCCATGATCTCGGCTTGATCGGCACCTGGACATGGCAGCCCAACCGGATCGGTCTCGAGTGGTTCCTGCGTCACGTCAAGCCGCTGCTCGACCCGGCCGTCAGCATCGCTGTCGCGGGCGGCACGCCTGGCGATCTGCTGAACGCCTGGCCGGGTGTCGACTTCGTCGGCAAGGTGCCCGATGCGACGGCATTCGTCGAAAGCTGCGCGGTCATTCCGCTGGTCAGCCGCGCCGGGACCGGCGTTCAGCTGAAGACGATCGAGACATTCGAACTCGGCTTGCCAAGCGTGGCCACATCGCGCTCCGTGCGGGGCATCGCCTCGCTGCCGGCCAATTGCGTGGTGGCCGATGAGCCCGTGGCCTTCGCCGCGGCCCTCAATGCGATGGTCGCGCGGGCAAAACAGGGCGACCGCCAGCGGCTCGACGGCACGGCCTTCCACGCCAGCCAGGTACAGAAGCTGGACGCCGCCATCCGCCGCGGTCTGGATCGCCTGGCTTCGGCAAAGCGGAAGAGCGCGGGATGAAGGGGCGAGACAGAAAGCCGATCGCCGGCGCATCTGAACAGGCGAAAACTTGCCAATTGGCTCATGCCTATGACGTGCTCGGCATTCCGGTCGCAGCACTCGGCTGGAGTGAGGCGCTCGACCTCATTACCGATCACATAAAAAGGGGCGAATTCCTACGGGTCGCCTGGCTGAACGCGCATTGCGCCAATATTGCCTATCAGGCTCCGAACTACCGGGCCGCGCTGAACCAGTTTCTGGTTCTGCCCGATGGGCTGGGAGTGGATCTGGCTGCCTATGTGTGGCACGGCAAGAAATTCCCGGCCAATCTCAACGGCACCGATTTCACGCCCGCGCTTATCAGGCACGTCAAGACGCCTCTGCGCATCGGACTTCTCGGGGCCAGGCCGGGTGTGACGCAGAAGGCTGCCAAATATTTTGCCGGGCTCGCGCCGCAGCACGAGGTCAGGATCATTTCGGACGGTTTCTTTACACCTCAACAGGAAGAAGGTGTATTGCAGAAACTCGCCGATTTCCATCCGCATATCCTGCTCGTCGCCATGGGCGTACCGCGCCAGGAACTCTTCATCATCGACAGGCTGACGGAGCGCCACTGCACGACGGCCTTCGCCGTCGGCGCCTTGTTCGATCTCCAGACGGGCACCATCCGGCGTGCCCCGCCATGGGTCCGCCGGCTCCGCGCAGAATGGCTTTATCGTCTCTGGCAGGAACCAGGCCGTCTGTGGCGCCGCTATATCGTCGGCAATTTCCTGTTTGTCGCCCGCCTAATGTGGGAAAGGCTGACAGGGAGAAAGCAATTTACCAATGATGGCGAAGCATGAAGACCGCGATCGCGACCGCAAGCTATGCCGGTGATTTCGAGCGATGCAGGCTTCTCTGTGAAACGCTCGATACTCATGTCACGGGTTTCACCAGGCATTATCTCCTCGTCGAGAGCGAGGATGTCAGCCTGTTCCGGCAGTTGGAAAATGCTCATCGCGTCGTGGTCAATGAGCGCGATCTCCTGCCTTCCTGGCTGAAGGCATGGCCTGACCCCCTTACCTCAGGCAAGCGGCGCATCTGGCTTTCGCCGCGCGTCCTGCCATTGCGCGGCTGGCATGTACAGCAGATGCGGCGCATAGCGCTCGCCGCCCATATCGATGACGATGCGATCTTCTACGCCGATTCCGATGTGGCTTTCCTTCGCCCTTTCGATGCTGGAATGCTCTGGCGGGGCGAGAACCTCCGATTGCTGCGCCATGACGGCGCTTTGTTGCGGCCGGTACCGGGCGACCAGCTGATGTGGTCGGCCAATGCCGGGGCATTGCTTGGTATCGATCCGGCTCAGAAGTCGCCGCATGACTATATCGGCACGCTGATCGCATGGCGACGCGATGCGCTTCTATCCATGTGTGAACGTATCGAAAGCCTGCATGACGCAAATTGGGTCGAGGTGATGGGCCGTGTCAGGCGTTTTTCCGAATGCATGATCTATGGCCGGTATGCCGATGAAGTCCTCGAGGCCAGGGGCCATTTCCACGACAGTCTGGATCTGTGCCGCGTCTACTGGTTTGCGCCCGCCCCGACGGACGAGCAATTCCGCGCTTTTGTCGCGGAGATGACGCCGGGACAGGTGGCGGTTGGAATGCAGTCGTTCATCGGCGTCGATACGGACCATATCCGCAAGTTGATTGGTTATTGAGGTCAGACCCGCTTTGCGGGCAGCCGCAGCCCGCGATAGGTCAGCACCAGGGATAGAAGATAGAGCGCGGCGAAGATCGCGTTCAGCCAGATGACCCAGGCGTCGTCGGCGCCGAAATGCGTGAACAGCAGATAGATGAGCAGTGCCTTGGCGCATGTGAGAATCGCCAGATTAGCCGTCCGCAGGCCCGACTGGCCGCGCGCATAGAGGAGTTCGGCCTGATATTCGGCAAGGTTGCGAAACCCCGGGACGAGGATGACCAGCGGCAGCAACGCGACGATGGCGGCGACATTTGATCCGAGCGCCCCCGGAAAGAAATAGAGGAACAGCGCCAGGGCGGCGAGCGCCCCGATGGAAACGAGGAATATGCCGCCCTCCAATCCAACCTTCATCTTCAGCGAGCGCAGCATGTCGGGCGTGCGCATCAGCCGCTGCACCAGCATCATGTTGAACGAACGGATGGGCAGTGCGGTCAGATCGACGAGCCGCATGAGAATGGCATAGATGCCCGCGATGCGTGGCCCGCCGATGCTGAGCACGAGAAGCTTGTCGAGCTCCATCTGGACATAAAACAGGATTTCAGCGCCGGCCACGGCAAGCGCGTCGGCAATGCGGCGCTTGTAGAGCGCGGGCGCGAAGCGCAGCTTCACGCGCGGGTAGAACCACAGCGCGACGAGAAGCGAGACGCCATTGGCGGCGAGATACCACCATGCCCAGTGGGCGAGATCTTTCTCTGCCGAAAACGCGAAGAGAATGGCTGCTACCGCACGCGTCACCGTGCCGAAAACCACCAGTATGGCCGCCTTGCCGAAGCGATTGAGACCGTTGTTGACGATAATGATGACTTCCGCCGACCGCCAGAACAGAGCCTCGGCTACGATGATCAGGGCAAAGATAAGCAAACTGATATCGCCACCGAAGAAGACGGCGTGCACCGCCCATGCCGCGATGGCGACGACAGGCAATGACAGCACGACCGCCGCGAGATAACCGCCCGTATAGGCGCCGATCAACTGCGGCTTGACCGTGGCGATACGGTAGAGTGGCGATACGAAACCGAACGAGACCAGCCGGGATAGCACTACGCCTGTGGCGGAAGCCGTGGCAAAAACGCCGAAATCCCCAATGGAAAGCGTATTGGCAAGTGCGACAAAATAGGCGAGCGAGATCAAAACCCGTCCCGCCGATCCGCTGATGACCGAAAAATAATCGCGGATGATACCGGCTTGCTGTTTCAACTGGCGCACGATCAAGAAGGCATTCCGCTGCTGGCCGCAATTGCGGGAGAAATGACGGGGCGAACCTTAGGCATAAAAGTTTAACGCCCTCTATGAGGTGTGAGCGTTTAGCACAAAGTCCCAACCGAGGATTCTGCAAGCAGGGGAATTATTTCCCTGCCCTATTTTTTAACGATTTCTTTTCCATGCATATTTAGTTTGGCTTAACCAACGAAAATGTTGCGTTTTTATGGTGCGTTCGAAGATGGGCGATAACGGATGACTGGTCTGGAAGACGAACAGAAGAAGCGGGCTTCGAGGCCGCTTTTGTCTTTTGCAGGCAAGCCCGATCCGGAAGGATCACGGGAAGGCCGGGGAGCGCCTGTCTCCGATCCGCGCGCGGATATCGATGCCGAGCGCCATCGTCTGGCTCATGCGAAACGAATGGCGGAGCTCGAACGCCGCCTCCAGGAAGCGGAAGAGAAAGACGAGCCGACGCATTCGCCGGATGCCGATCGGGGTGATGCTGCCGCCGAACCTGACCAGGAAATGCGTATCCGTGAGGAGATGGCTGCCGTCGAGGCTGATTTGCGCGCGAGGCTTGAGACTGGCGAAAGCCGCCTTTCACCGCCTGCTCCCGCTGCGACATCACAGTCCGCCGGAGAACGAAATACCGGTCACCATCGCTCCGAATCCGCGCGCGACGACCAAGGGGCGAGCCGCGAATATCAGGCCCGCGAATATCAAGACCGCGAACATCACGATGATGAATGGAAGCCGCTCGTTGACCCGCGGGCGGTTTTCGATGCCCTTCGCCGTTCCAGAAATCTCATTTTGGCGATGGCGGTTCTCGGCACTTTGTTGGGCGTCGCCTATGCGTTGTCGAGCCCGAAGATGTATGTGTCGAGCGTCGACCTTCTCGTCGATCCCCGGGAAATCCAGGGGGTAGGCCGCGATCTGACGCCGGACCAGCTTCCGACCGATGCGTCGCTGGCGATAGCCGAAAGCCAGGCCCGCATCATCAATTCGAGCAGTGTCCTGAGCAAGGTCATCGACCGCGCCGGGCTGGCCAGGGATCCCGAATTTAACGGATCGCTAAAGCCGAGCGGCATAGCCGGCTTTGTTGCCGCGATCAGGAACATGATGTCCGGAAATGGCGCGGAAGACGCGACGGAACTGGAAACCAGGGTTCTCAACAATCTTTACAAGAGCCTGACCATTGTCCGCGACCCGAAGAGCTTTGTCTTCTCGATTTCCGTGAAGACACGCAATCCGGAGAAGTCCGCCTATATCGCAAACACCATCAGCCAGGTCTTTCAGGAACAACTCGGCTCGATCCAGTCCGATGCCGTCAAGCGCACCACGGAGAGCTTGTCCGGGCGTCTGGCCGATATGCGATCAGGCGTCGAAAAAGCCGAAAGTGCGGTTGAGAAATTCCGCGCCGAGCATGATCTGGTCGATGTCCAGGGCAGGCTTATTGGCGATGACGAGATCACCAGTCTCAATAATCAGCTAAGCGCAGCACGCGCTGAAACCATCCGGCTGAACGCGCGCGCCCAGTCGCTGAGAGGGACGACGGCCGATAGCCTGTTTACCAGCGGTCTTCCGGAGGGGCTGAATTCCGGCGCCATCACCGCTTTGCGCTCGCAATATGCCGCGGCGAGGCAGCAGGCGGATGGGTTGGCGACCAAGCTCGGCCCACGCCATCCCCAGCTGATCCAGCTTCAGTCGCAGGCGGAAGGATTGCGCCGGGAGGTCGAAGCGGAACTCACCCGCATCCGTTCGTCCATCCAGGTCGATCTGAGGCGCTCCGTACAACAGGAGCAGGATTTGGCGGCGCGCATGGCGCAATTGAAGGTCAGGCACGCCGGAAGCAACGAGGATCTGGTCAAATTGCGGGAACTGGAGCGCAACGCAAACGCCCAGCGCTCCGTCTATGAGGCTTTCCTGCTGCGCACGCGCGAAACCAGGGAGCAGGGCGGCCTCGACACCGCCATCATCCGCGTGATTTCCGAAGCGCGCCCTGCGCTTGAGCCGGCAGGTCCGTCGCGCCGCAACATCGTGCTGGTAGGCCTCCTGCTCGGGCTTTTCGCAGGCCTCGGCATTGCCGTTCTGCGCGGTATCTATGCGAGCCTCGTCGGTGGGGGCTCTGACCGGCCTTATGATCGCGATTATCAATCCTCCGATTTCGATCCGCAGCCGCCCACCCCGACCGGGGGCGGCAACCCGCCACGCCGGCAATCTTTGCCGGAGCGTGACCCACAGCCTGCGCCAGGAGAATCGCGCCTTGCGGCGGCCATGAGGCAGGCAAGGGAAGGCCGCGCCGCGGATGAAACGGACGCCACGCTGGCCTACGACGACAGTTCATCTGCTCTGTCTGACGATCTCGTGGCGTCAAATGAAAACCGGCTGATACCGTTCCCGCATCTCCAGCGTGCAGAGGTCGATGAACTCCGCGATGCGATCGCCGATATCCGCATCGCCATGGCGCGATACGCCACGCAACGCCGTTAAGACGCACCTGTCCCGTCCGAGGTCGCTTTTGGTTATTGTCATGCGGGCGTCAGCCGATTATTGCGACGTGCATGATGGCGGCTAACCACGGGAGTTTCCAATGACCCAAGTGATTGACGGCAAGCTCATTGCCGAAGACGTCCTGACCGGGGTGAAGAAAGCGACATCCGAGCTTGTCGCGACCACGGGCATCATACCCGGTATCGCCGTTGTCATTGTCGGCGAGGATCCCGCAAGTCAGGTCTATGTCGCTTCCAAGGGGCGCAAGGCCCGGGAATGCGGCTTTCATTCCGTGCAGCATACGCTCGACGAAACGACCTCCGAGGAAGATCTCGTGGCGCTCGTCGAAAGCCTCAATGCCGATGAGGCAATCCATGGTATTCTCGTCCAACTCCCGCTTCCGAAGCATATCGACGCCGCCCGTATCATCCAGACGATTTCGCCCGATAAGGATGTCGACGGCTTCAATTTTATCAATGTCGGCAAGATCGGCACTGGCGAGGTCGAAACGGCCTTCGTTCCCTGCACGCCGGCCGGCTCGATGATCATGATCGAGCGCATCCATGGGCGCGACCTGTCGGGGCTGAACGCCGTGGTCGTCGGCCGTTCCAACATCGTTGGTAAACCGATGGCCAATCTGCTCCTGGCTGCGAACGCAACCGTGACGATCGCCCATAGCCGCACGAAAGACCTACCCGCGCTTTGCCGCACCGCCGATATTCTGGTTGCCGCCGTCGGCCGTCCCCAGATGGTGAAGGGCGACTGGGTGAAGCCGGGCGCCACCGTCATAGATGTCGGCATCAACCGCATCCCCGCGCCCGAGAAAGGCGAGGGCAAAACGCGCCTCGTCGGCGATGTGGACTATCCTGAAGCCGCGAAAGTGGCCGGTGCGATCACGCCGGTTCCGGGCGGCGTCGGCCCGATGACCATCGCCATGCTGATGGCCAACACCCTCAAGTCCGCCTATCGCACGGCGGGGAAGCCCGTGCCGCGGTTTTAGAGCGATTCGTGTTGGAATCGGGGTCGCTTCAAATCTGACCCGCTAGTGGGGTGGCAATGTTCCGGAATGGGTCCTCTGGGTTGACCCGAGGACCCATTCCGGAACATCGTCATCCCCAGCAGTAGCCACTTTAATTCAAAACACCGATGCCCCCTGATCCGCCCGTCCCGCGAACTGGCGGAAGGCGGCGAACAATTCCCGGCCCGTGCCGAACGCGTTGGCGGAAAGATCGGGCTTGTCCGGATCCCTGCCGGCAAGTTCGGCCGCGGTGACCAATACCTCGAGCGTTCCCGCAATGGCGTCGAGCCGGATCATATCGCCGTCCCTGATCCTGCCGATCGGCCCACCGTCGAGCGCCTCCGGCGTGACATGGATGGCGGACGGCACTTTTCCCGAAGCACCCGACATGCGTCCATCGGTAACCAGCGCGACCCGCTGCCCGCGATCCTGCAGGATGCCGAGAACCGTGGTCAGCTTGTGCAACTCAGGCATGCCGTTCGCCTTGGGCCCCTGAAAGCGGACCACGGCGACAAAATCACTGGCGAGCTTGCCCGCCTTGAAGGCGTCATACAGAGCGGCCTGGCTGTCGAAGACGAGGGCAGGGGCCTCAATGACATGACGCTCCGGTTTGACGGCGGAGATCTTGATAATTGCATTGCCGAGATTGCCGGTGAGAATCCTAATGCCGCCCGTCGGCTGGAAAGCATGTGTGGCGGACGCCAGGACCTTGTCGTCGCCGCTCTTCTCCGGCGCCGGCCGCCGTTGCACGCCGCCAGCCTCGTTGAGCATCGGTTCGATCGCATAAGGCCTTAAGCCTTCCCCCCAGACGGTGCGCACATCCTCATGCAGAAGGCCGTTGTCGAGCAATTCGCGGATCAGGAAGCCCATGCCGCCCGCCGCGTGGAAATGGTTCACGTCGGCAAGTCCGTTCGGGTAGACGCGGGCGAGAAGCGGCACCGCGTCGGAAATCTCCGCGATATCGCGCCATGTCAGCTTGATGCCTGCCGCCGCCGCCATGGCGATCAGATGGATCGTATGGTTGGTCGAACCGCCGGTGGCGTTGAGGCCGACGACGCCATTGACGAAGGAGCGCTCGTCGATCATCTCGCCCACCGGCGTATATTCATTGCCGAGCGCAGTGATGGCGAGTGCGCGCTTCGCCGCTTCCTTCGTCAGCGCGTCACGCAGCGGCGTGCCCGGATTGACGAAGGATGCGCCCGGCAGGTGCAGGCCCATGATCTCCATCAGCATCTGGTTGGAATTGGCTGTGCCGTAGAACGTGCAGGTCCCCGGCCCATGATAGGATTTCGATTCCGCTTCGAGAAGTTCGGCCCGCCCGACCTTGCCTTCCGCATAGAGCTGGCGGGTGCGTGCCTTCTCGTCGTTCGGCAGGCCGGTGGTCATCGGCCCCGCCGGAACGAAGACCGCTGGTAGATGCCCGAAGGTTAGCGCGCCGATCATCAGCCCCGGCACGATCTTATCGCAGACGCCGAGATAGACCGCGGCATCGAACATGTCGTGCGACAGGCCGACCGCCGTCGCCATCGCGATCACGTCGCGCGAGAAGAGCGACAGTTCCATGCCGGCAAAGCCCTGCGTGACGCCGTCGCACATGGCGGGCACGCCACCGGCGACTTGCGCCACCCCGCCTGCCTCGCGCGCGGCCTGCTTGATGAGCTGCGGAAAGGTTTCGTAGGGCTGATGCGCCGACAGCATGTCATTATAGGAGGTGATGATGCCGAGATTGGGCACTACGTCCCCGGCCAGATCGGCCTTTTCAGAGGGACCGCAGGCGGCGAAGCCGTGGGCGAGATTGCCGCAGCCGAGGAATGAGCGTGCCGGCTTGCGCGCCGCCGCTTGCCGCACCCGGTCCAGATAGACCTCGCGCGTCGGCTTCGAGCGCTCGCGGATGCGATCGGTGATTTCCAGAATGCGCTTGTCGGCGGACATGGTCTTCTCCTAATTCGCCCAGAACACATGCACGGGCGTCTGCGCGTGGTTGAGCACGGCGCGTATCGGCATTTCCGTTTCCTCGCCCTCCTGCATGGCGCGGGCGAGCACCTCCCGCTTGGCCGCACCTTCGATATGCAGGACGATGAACCGGGCTTCCGCGATCACCGGCAGCGTGAGCGTCAGGCGCGGCTCGCCGGCGCCTTCCGCCAGCATCGGCAGGACCAGCGCCTTACTCTCGGGATCGATCGCCTGATCGAGCCTGTCGCCTCCGGGGAAGAACGACGCCGTATGCCCATCCGTTCCCATGCCGAGAACGACAACATCGAAGGGCCTGGAAAGCGCGTCGATACGGTTCGCCGCGGCGATGGCAGCCGTTTCGGCCACCAGCGCCGGATTGTAGAGGCCGACGAATTTGGCTTGCGCCGCATTGTCCTTCAGGAGATGCGTATGCACCAGCCTTTCATTGGAGCGTTCGCTTTCAGGCGAAACGAACCGTTCGTCCACCAGCGTCACGGTCACGCCGCTCCAGTCTATATCCTGCTGCGACAGCGCTTCGAACAATGCGATCGGCGTCGTGCCGCCGGAAACGGCGAGCACTGCCTGGCCGTTGGCCTTGATGCCATCGGTCAGGCACGCCGCGATCTGCGCGGAAAGCGCCTCCGCCAGATCGCGGCTGCTGGCAAAGTCATGCCATTCCACCGCCATGGCCGCCTTGTTGTCCCCGCTCATATGCTGTCGTGCCAGGTGCGGCCATCGCGCTCGATAAGCGCGATGGCGCCGGATGGCCCCCATGTGCCGGCGGTGTAGCCTTGCACCGGCTGCCCGCTATCGTCCCAACCCTCGAGGATCGGATCGATCCAGCGCCACGCCGCCTCGACCTCGTCGCGGCGCATGAACAGCGTCTGGTTACCGCGCACCACATCCATGATCAGCCGCTCATAGGCATCCGGATTGCGCTCGTTGAAGGATTCGGCGAAGCTCATGTCCAGCGGCACATGGCGCAGGCGCATGCCGCCCGGGCCCGGATCCTTGATCATCATCCACTGCTTGACGCCTTCGTCCGGCTGCAGGCGGATGACCAACTGATTGGCGATGACGCGGCCCGCACCTTCGCCGAAGATCGAATGCGGGATCGGCTTGAACGTCACGACGATCTCGGAAACGCGGGTGGCGAGCCTCTTGCCGGTGCGCAGGTAGAACGGCACGCCCGCCCAGCGCCAATTGGCGATCTCCGCCTTGATGGCGACGAAGGTTTCGGTGTTGCTGGTATGCCCGTCCAGTTCGTCGAGATAGCCCTTGACCGGGCCGCCTGCCGAAGCGCCCGCGCGATACTGGCCGCGCACGGTGCGTTCCTCGACATTGGAACTCGTGATCGGCTGCAGCGAACGCAGCACCTTCACCTTCTCGTCATGAACGGCATCGGCCTCCAGAGAAGAGGGCGGCTCCATGGCGACCAGGCAGAGCAATTGCAGGATATGGTTCTGCACCATGTCACGCAGCGCGCCCGCCTTGTCGTAATAGTCAGCGCGACCTTCAAGGCCGACGGCTTCCGCCACGGTGATCTGCACATGGTCGATATGGGCCGAATTCCATAAAGGTTCATAGAGCGCGTTGGCGAAACGCAGCGCCATCAGGTTCTGCACCGTCTCCTTGCCGAGGTAGTGGTCGATGCGGAACGTCTGCTCCTCACGGAAGACGCTGCCGATCGTGTCGTTGAGGGCTGTCGCCGACTTCAGATCGCGTCCGATCGGCTTTTCCACGATGATGCGCGTGTCTGGCGTGATAAGGCCGTAGGTATCGAGATGGCTGGCGATATCGCCGAAAAGCGATGGGCTGACGGCCAGGTAAAAGGCGCGGATAGGCTCCGGCCTCTTTTCGATAAGCGCCTTCAGCGCATCCCAACCCGTTTCGGTCTTCACATCCACGGCGACATAGGAAAGCCGGGCAACGAAGGCCTCGACCTCCTTCTCATCGACTTCCTCCGCCTTGACGTGCTCTTTGATGGCGGCGCGGGCGAAGGATCGGTATTCCTCGTCGCTCATGGCCGAGCGTGACGCGCCGATGACGCGTGTCGGTTCGCTCAATTGGCCGGCGCGCTGGCGCTGATAGAGCGCGGGAATCAGCTTGCGCTCCGCTAGGTCGCCGGTGCCGCCGAAAACGATACAGTCGAAGGGGGCTACCGGTATGATCTGGCTGGTCATGGGTAAGTCTCTTCCATTGGACGGTGGGAGATGCTCCATCTCGGGAGCGGGATATAATCTAATCGATTTAAAGGCGCCAGTATCATTTGAGTGATCGTGGCTCTATGACGCGGATGGGGGGAGGCATCCGGTAAATTTCCTCTCTGCGCATGACAAATCACCTCTGTCTGCATATGTGGCAGGTTACGAGGAGTTGAGGTGATTTCAAGGAATTCCCGATAAGGAAATACGAATGGGACGTTTAAGTGAAAAGACTGCCATCATCACCGGCGCAGGTTCGGGCTTCGGCGCGGGCATCGCGAAACGCTTTGCGGAGGAAGGCGCCAATGTCGTCGTCGCCGACATCAATCTCAAGCGCGCCGAGGATGTTGCTGCCGCAATAGGCGAGGCGGCCATTCCAGTTCACGCCGATGTCTCGCGCAAGGACGATATCGACAGCCTGGTCGCATCGGCGATGCAACGTTTCGGCCGTATCGACATCATGGTCAACAATGCCGGTTTTACCCACCGCAACATGCCACTCACCGAGGTGAGCGAGGACAATTTCGACCTGATCTTCGCCGTCAACATGAAGGCACTTTATTTCTCAACGCTCGCCGTCGTGCCGATCATGGAGGGGCAGGGCGGCGGCTCGATCATCAACACCGCTTCCACGACGGCGCTGCGCCCGCGCGAGGGGCTGACCTGGTACAACGCCTCCAAGGGATGGGTGCTGAGCGCGACGAAATCGATGGCGCTTGAACTGGCACCGAAGAATATCCGCGCCAATTGCCTCTGCCCGGTCGAAGGCGACACCGAGATGCTGAAGCTCCTCCTGGACGAGGATACGCCGCAACACCGCGCCGCCGTGAAGGAATCGATCCCGCTCGGCCAGTTTTCCACCCCGCGCGATATCGCCAACGCCGCACTTTGGCTTGCCTCCGATGGGTCGTCCTTCGTCACGGGGACGGCGCTGGAGGTCGATGGCGGTTACAGCGTTTGACCTACTCCTCGAAACGGCCAACAGCATCGCGGTCTCGGTCGTATCGCCTCGTAAGCGGAAACGGCGGTAACCAGGACTCGCGACGGACGGTCCAGAGTTCGTAGGTTGGCGTCAACTGGTCAGGGGCATCCAGGGATCCCAGGTTTATTTCGATTTCGTCTGCGGTCCGTCCGAAAACGGACGAGCCGCAGCGGGGACAGAAAAACCGCCCGGCGTAGTCGCGCGTTTCGCCCTCGATCGTCACCGCCTCCTGGGGGAATATCGCGGAAGCGTGAAAAAGCGCCCCATGATGCTTGCGGCAGTCGAGACAGTGGCAAAGGCCGACCCGGTATGGGGCGCCCGACGCCACGATCCGGACATTGCCGCACAGGCAGCCGCCGGTGAATCGGTCCATGCTGTGTCTCCTCAAAATCAAGCGGGGGCTGAATGTTTACCGCCGGCAGCACCTTCATGGCAATTGCGCGCTGGAAAGGCGCCGTCTAAATCCTGTCGGCCAACGCGTACCAGGAGAGCGCCAGGAAGAGCAGCGGCGCGCGGAGACTGCGTCCGCCGGGGAAGGGCGGGATGCGCAGGTCCTCGAAGAGCTTCAGCCGGTCCCGGTTGCCCGCGACGGTTTCCGCATAGAGCTTGCCCATGAAATTGGCGAGCATCACGCCATGGCCGGAATAGCCCCCGGCCGAGATGACATTGGGCATGACTTCGCGCACGAACGGCGTGCGCGGCATGGTGATGCCGACCGAGCCGCCCCATGCATGGGTGATCTCGATATCGGCGAGTGCCGGATAGATCTCGGCGATCTGCCGGCGGATATGGCTGCTGATATCGCTGGGATTGTCGGCGGTATAGGCTTCGCGTCCGCCAAACAGGAGCCGCCCGTCGTTCAGGCGACGGAAATAGCGCACGACGAAACGTGAATCGTCGACGGATTCACCGCCCGGCAGTACGGAGCTGTCCTTGCCGAGCGGCACAGTGGCGCCGATGAAGGAGCGGATCGGCATGATATGCGCGGCGCTGACGGGCTCCAGCGAGCCGCCATAGGCATTGACCGCGATCAGCCCCTTCGCCGCCGTCACCACGCCCCTGGCGGTGGTCACCGTGACGCGGCCGTTTTCCGAGCTGATACCGGTCGCCGCGGAATTCTCGAAGAGATGCGCCCCCGCCTTCGCCGCCGCCCTGGCAGTTCCCACGAGCAGCTTCAGCGGGTGGATATGGCCTGTGCCCTTGTCATATATGCCGCCGTAATAGCGCTTCGAGCCAAGCCGTTCCGCCGTCTCCTCCGCATCCATGAAGCGAATGTCCGGATAGTCGAAGCGCGACGCCATGAGCTCGGCATACGCCTGGTAGTGCTTGAGATAGCGGGGCTTGTGCACCACCGACATCTGGCCCGCCATATAGTCGGCATCGATCCCGTGCGTTTCGGTAAATTGCAGGAGATGGGCCTTGGCCTCCTCGGCAATGTCGAATAGCGCCTTGGCGCGGGTGAAGCCGAGCTCGGCCTCCATCTCCACCGCGGAGGCGCGCTGGCCGGTATTGAGCTGGCCGCCATTGCGGCCCGATGCCCCGTCGCCGAACCGCGCTGCATCGAGCAGCACGACATCCACGCCGGCCGCAGCCAGATGATAGGCGGCGGAAAGTCCGGTATAGCCGCCGCCGACAATGACCACATCTGCCTGCCGCGAGCCGTCGAGCGCCGGATATTGCGGCCGTTCGCCTACGCTTGCCTCATACCAGGAAAAGCCGGGGGAGATCGGGGATTGATAGGACACTGGAAGCTCCGCTTTAAGGGAGTGGGCATCGGGAACAGGGAAATATGTAAGGTTCGGAAAGTTTGCTGATAAGGAGCCTTAAAGCAAGTTCGGGAAAAATGCGAAGCGGCTTTCCGCCCAAACCTCTGAGCCATGAGTGGCCGTTTTCAATGGCCTGCTAAGTTTTTGCCGTCAGCAATTTAAAGCTTGCGAAACAAAAGAATGCACCGAGACTGACCTGGATCCACCTGCGTCCGCGACGATACGCAGTGATCATCGGCTGGGTCGAGAAGACCACCGCGTAGACCTGATGTCCGACGGCGGAAATCAGGATCGTACCAAAAACAATAGCGAGACCCACCCAAAGCGGCGCGTTGGCATCGAGCCCGAGCGACATGATGGCAATCCAGGAGAAAGCGGTCTTGGGGTTGGTCATCTGGATGGTCAATCCACGCAGGAAAAATGCCCGTAGATCCTTGGCGCCCCTGAATGTTCGCGCTATTGGCTCGGTTGCCTGCGCGGCCGATCGAAAAGCCTTGATGGCGAGCCACAGGAGATAGACGCCGCCGGCAATCTTGATTGCGACCAGCACTGCGGCATACGCGGCTATCACGGCGATCAGCCCCGCCCAGGCCATCAGCGCCCATAGGAACGACCCGCTCGATATACCCCAGGCCAAGGCTTTGCCCTGCCGCCGTCCTTCCCCCATCGAGGTGCCCATCACCGCCAGAACATTGGGGCCGGGACTCAGAATGCTAAGCCCACAAATGGTGTATGCCAGCAAGAGGTCTGGCAGGTAATGGATGATGGCTTCCATCGGTGCTGTCCTCCCGGCGGCGGTCTCCTGCTCGCCTACTGCATAATTCCTTGAATCGGAATCGATTTTGGGATAAAATTATGCGGCATTTCAAAGTGTTAGAGCGTCCTTGCGCTTCCAATAGGACGCGCGGCGCTCTAGACGTTAAGCAAAAGAAACTCGCGCTCCCAGGGACTGATCACTTCCATGAATGTCTCGAACTCCGCCCGTTTGATCGCGGCATAGGTGGTGACGAAGGCGTCGCCCAGGATTTCCCGCAGTTCCGCGTCATCCTCGAAGAGCGATGCCGCTTCGATCAGCCCGCGTGGCAATTCGATCTCATTGTCATTGACGGTGGTTGAGGCCGGCTGGTCCGGTTTGATCTTGTTCATGATGCCGATGAGGCCGCATGCCAGCGATGCGGCCAGCGCCAGATAGGGATTGGCGTCGGAGGAGGGAATGCGGTTTTCGACGCGCCGCGACGATGGATCGGAGCGCGGCACGCGGAAAGCCGTCGTCCTGTTGTCGTAGCCCCATTTGACGTTGACCGGGGCGGAGGCGGCCTTGGTCAGCCGTCGATAGGAATTCACATAAGGCGCGAACATCACGAGCGCATTCGGCACATGCTTCTGCATCCCGCCGATGAAATGGTGGAAAGCGTCGCTCTCGCTGCCGTCCTCATTGGTGAAGATGTTTCGCCCCGTCTTCTTGTTGAGGATGGACTGGTGGATATGCATCGCCGACCCCGGCTGTCCCTGGATGGGCTTCGCCATGAAGGTCGCATACATCTCGTGCTTCAGCGCCGCCTCGCGGATGGTGCGCTTGAACATGAACACCTGGTCGGCCAATTCCACCGGATCGCCATGACGCAGGTTGATCTCGAGCTGTCCCGCGCCTTCTTCATGGATGAGCGTATCGATCTCCAGTCCCTGGCCTTCGGAGAAATGATAGATGTCGTCGATCAGCTCGTCGAACTCGTTGACGCCGGCAATCGAATAGCCCTGGCCGCCGCCGATGGCGCGGCCGGAACGCCCTACGGGCGGCGTCAGGGGATAATCGGGATCGGGATTCTTGCGCACCAGGTAGAACTCGATCTCCGGTGCCACGACAGGGCGCAAGCCGAGCTTGTCATATGCGCTGATGACACGACGCAGCACGTTGCGCGGCGTGAATTCGACTATGCGTCCGTCCTGATGGGCGAGATCGCAGATCACCTGCGCCGTGGGATCGCTCTCCCACGGCACGATGGAAAGCGTGGTGAGATCAGGCACGAGCTTCAAATCGCCGTCGTCCTCGGGATAGGCGAAGCCGCCGCCGTCCTCCGGATAACCGCCGGAAATCGTCGCCATGAAAACCGCCGAGGGCAGGGCGAGTGATGTGTTGGAGGTGAACTTCTTCGACGGCATCATCTTGCCGCGCGCCACGCCGGCCTGATCCGGCGTGATGCACTCGATATCCTCGATATCGCGCCAGGCGAGCCATTCCGATGCCTCCCGCCAATCCTTTACACCACGCTGTGATTTCACATAATCAGGCGTCCGGCGGCGCTTTGTCGAGCGCGCCGATTTTTTCACGGGCATATCAGCAGGCATCAATCACCAAAAAATTGTTTCGTGGCACCATGGTATAGCATCGGTCCGAGAATCGGAATCGATTTTCGGACCGTATGATGTGCAAATTGAAACCTGTTGAACCGTTCCAGGATGACGCCTCAATTTCAGAGCCCGAAATGTCCTCTGAGTTCCGGAACAGCCTGGACCAGCTGGTTGACCAGCTGCGGGTCGGTCTGGCGCGCATAGGTGATTACTTGCGATCCCGCGGCGTTGATCTGCTCTTCCGTCAGGCCGCTTGCCTTGAGTGCCGCCACGCCGTTGACGAGCGCGCCCACCTTCTCGCCCATTGCCCCGCCAAGCAGGTTGGAAATGGTGCCGATGATGCCGCTGCTCGGCTGCTGCGCCTGTGTCATCACGTCATTGGCAGTGGCCAATTGCTGCGCACCGGGGATGTTGGCGAAAATCTGCCCTGAAATTTCCGGGGATTCATGCTGCAGAACCGAAAGAACGATTCCCGCGACCTTTTCCGCGACCTGCGGCTGAATATTGGCCTTGGCCGCAACGCCATCAATGAGAGTCTGTATAGACATAACTTTCCTCGCGATGATCGGATTGGAAATGAAAATGCGATATATCTGCCATGTAGGCAATGACGGAAACATGACATCGCAATATTTAGTTGATGTTTAGTAATGATCAGCGAGATGGGCTTTTTCTTTTCAATTACTCCAAAAGAAAAGCTCCCCGCACGTTATCTGCGGAGAGCTGGATAAAGTAGCAGAAAACGGATCTGCGTACTGTCACCTTCCGTTTGTGACGATGACTGGGATCAGCAGGTCGCCCCAGTTGCCGTCGCCCGCCCGCGTTGCCGCAGGCACGCAGAGGAGAGAACCATGGCGGCCTGGGTCACCTCCCGTTTGTGACGATGACTGGGATCAGCAGATCGCCCCAGTTGCCGTCGCCGCCATGATGGCGAGCGGAGCGGACGAGTTCGACCGAGACGCCGGCCTCGACGGCGTTCATGACCGACTGGTTGAGCCGGTGCAGATCATTGGCCAGCATGCGGATGAGGCTTTGCTGGTCGGTGCTCATGGCGGAGGACTGTTCCTCTGCCCTCTCCTTGACGCGTGCGATGGATGCCATTGTCATTCTCCTTTTGCTTGGATGTCATTCCGCAGCTGGGCGGAACTGTGCGGTTTCGGTTGATTCCTTCATAGCGGTCGTCGATGACTGGCCGCCCGATATGGCCAGCGAGACGGCGTCGAAATAGCCGGTGCCGACCTCGCGCTGGTGTTTGGTCGCGGTATAGCCGTGCACCTCGGAGGCGAACTCCGCTTCCTGAAGCTCGGAATAGGCGGCCATCTGCCGCTCCTTGTAGCCGCGTGCCAGTTCGAACATGCCGAAGTTGAGCTGGTGGAAGCCAGCGAGCGTGATGAACTGGAACTTGTAGCCCATCGCGCCCAGCTCCCGCTGGAATCTGGCGATCGTCGCATCGTCCAAGTTCTTCTTCCAGTTGAACGAAGGCGAGCAATTATAAGCCAGCAGCTTGCCCGGATGCGCCTTGTGCACGCTCTCGGCAAAGCGGCGGGCCTGCTCGAGGTCCGGCTTCGAGGTCTCGCACCAGATGAGGTCGGCATGCGGCGCATAGGCAATGGCGCGGGCGATGCAGGGTTCGATACCGTTCTTCACTTGATAGAAGCCTTCCGCCGTGCGCCCCGCATCGTAGTCGACGAAAGGCCGGTCGCGCTCGTCGATATCGGAGGTGAGCAGCTTCGCCGCTTCCGCGTCGGTGCGTGCGATGACCAATGTCGGCACGCCCATCACATCGGCGGCAAGCCGCGCGGCATCGAGATTGCGGATATGCGCCGCCGTCGGTATCAGCACCTTGCCTCCGAGATGGCCGCATTTCTTTTCCGAAGCCAGCTGGTCTTCATAGTGGACGCCGGCAGCGCCCGCCTCGATGAATGCCTTCATGATCTCGAAGGCGTTGAGCGGGCCGCCGAACCCAGCTTCCGCATCGGCGACAATGGGAGCAAACCATGTCTCGACCGAAAGGCCTTTGCCCTCTGCTGTCTCGATCTGGTCGGCGCGCTGCAGCGTCCTGTTGATGCGCTTGGCGAGCTCCGGCGCGGCATTGGCCGGATAGAGCGACTGGTCGGGATACATCGCCGAGGCGGTGTTGGCGTCGGCCGCCACCTGCCAGCCCGAGAGATAGATCGCTTTCAGGCCCGCGCGCACCATCTGCATCGCCTGATTGCCGGAAAGCGCACCGAGCGCATTGACGAAATCCTCCTCGTGGATAAGTTTCCACAGGCGCTGCGCCCCCATCTCGGCCAGCGAATATCTGATCTCGACCGACCCCCGCAGCCGCTTCACATCCCCCGTAGTGTAAGGACGCTCGATGCCGTCGAAACGGCCCTTGGGCGCAGTGGGGACGAGATTGTAAAAATCAGTCATAGCTTGGCTTCCTCAATGCTTCCTGTTTAAAAGTCACAGACGATCTGTGCATTCTGTATGTGACGAGATTTACACTGCACCGCAAAAGAGGCGAGAAAATTCAGAAAAACTGTCCTATAAAACGGGTCATGCTGTACAATCTTTGACAGAATGGCTTTGTTAACTTGTAAATGTTGTAATAATCATGTGGTCGTGGCATGATGGAAAAATTGTAAAGTTCCTGTCAAAGAGGGCGAAATGGCCGAGCAGAAGATTTTCGCGGGCCCCCGCATCCGGCGCATTCGCAATGAACGCGGCCTCACCCAGACGGCGATGGCCGAGGCGCTTGGCATTTCTCCCTCCTATCTCAACCTGATCGAACGCAACCAGCGTCCGCTGACGGTGCAGCTCCTTCTCAAGCTTGCCTCCGTCTACCATCTTGAGCTTGGCGCGCTTCAGGCGGAAAGCGGCACGACGATCGCGGGGCTGAAGGAGGTCTTCTCCGATCCGCTATTGGCTGGCGAATTGCCGGGGGATCAGGAACTGATCGAGATCGGCGATGCCGCGCCCAACGCCGCCGCCGGCATCGTCAAGCTATACCGCGCCTATCGCGAGCAACTCGACCGGCTTTCGGACCTTTCCGATCTTCTGGCGCAGGAGGGGCGCGAGACCTCCCTGTCGGCCGCGCGCCTGCCGCTCGACGAGGTGCATGATGTGCTGGAGCATCGGCCCAATCATTTTCCTCTCATCGAGGAGGAAGCGGAAAGCTTCGCGTCGCTGTTGAAGCCGGGCGACGATCTGATGGGCGCATTGAAGAACTGGCTTCGCACCGAGCATGGCATTGTCGTGCGCGTCTTGCCCGTCGCCACCATGCCCAACTGGCGGCGGCGCTACGACAGGCATTCGCAGCGCCTTTTCCTGTCGGAAAGGCTGTCGCCCTTCGACCAGTTGCGGGAGGTGGCTATGGAGGCGGTGCTGATCCGCATGCAGGTGGCGATTGCCGCCGAAGTCGAAAGGCTCAAGCTCTCGTCCAGCGAAGCCCGCCGCATCGCCCGTTTCGAGCTCGGCCGCTATGCGGCGCATGCGCTGATGATGCCCTATGAGGCGTTTCGGTCGGCGGCTCAGCGGGCGCGTTACGATATCGATGTGCTGCGTTCGCGTTTCGGCGTCTCGTTCGAGCAGGCGGCAAACCGGCTCACCACGTTGCAGAGACAGGGCGCGGCGGGCGTGTCCTTCTTCATGCTGGAGACCGACCATGCCGGGAACCGCTTCCGCAAGGCCGGCGCCCAAGGCTTCCCGCAGGCGCGCTTCGGCGGCCAATGCCCCAGGCTGGCGATCTACACCGCCTTCGCGCAGCCATCGCAGATTCTGGTCGAGGCCGTCGAGATGCCTGACGGTGCGGCGTTCCTCACAATCGCACGCACGCTCGAAGGGCCGCAAGGCGCCTTCGACGAGCGGCCGCGCCGCACGGCGATCCTGCTCGGCTGCGACCTGAGCCTAAAGGACGAGATCGTTTATGGCGCGGCGTTGACAGGAAGCGCGCCGACGCCCATCGGCCCGGCCTGCCGCCTCTGCGAGAGGCAGGGCTGCCTTGCCCGTGCCGAACCGCCATTGACCCGCCCGCTCGGCCTCGACGAGATGGTGACGGGCCTGAGCGCCTTCGATTTTCAATGAGTTTTTGTGCAGGAATGAAATACTGAAAATAAAGCCCCGCTAGGCAGTTGACGAACTCCTCGCAATCTAAAAAAGTGCTTGGTGGCGGAGGCGCTTTTCCAGGTTTCCGCGTGGGTTGCGAAAATGGAGTTCCGCATGAGGATTAAATCGCTTTTCCTGACAACCTGTCTCGTTCTGGCAGCAACTGTCGCGCCGTCTGGCGCACAGGAACGGGTGGTCAATGTCTATAACTGGTCGGATTATATCGACGAGTCCATCCTGGCGGACTTCACCAAGGAAACCGGCATCAAGGTCGTCTACGACGTCTTCGATTCCAACGAGATCGTCGAAACCAAGCTGCTCGCCGGCGGTTCCGGCTATGATATCGTCGTGCCTTCGGGCGAATTCCTCGGCCGGCAGATCCCGGCTGGCGTCTTCCAGAAGCTCGATAAGGCGAAGCTGCCGAACATCAAGAATATGTGGGATGTGATCGAGAAACGGACCGCCGTCTACGATCCGGGCAACGAATACTCGATCAATTACATGTGGGGAACCACCGGCATCGGCTACAACAAGGCCAAGATCAAGGCGGCCTTGGGCACCGACACGATCGACTCCTGGGATGTGCTTTTCGATCCGGAAAAATCAGCCAAGCTGAAGGATTGCGGCATCTATGTGCTCGATTCCGCCAGTGAGATGCTGCGCCCGGCGCTCAACTATCTCGGCCTCGACCCCAATTCGCCCAATCCGGAAGACTTCACCAAGGCGGAAGAACTCTATCTCAAAATCCGTCCCGACATCCGCAAATTCCACTCGTCCGAATATATCAACGCGCTCGCCAATGGCGATATCTGCATGGCGGTCGGCTATTCCGGCGATATATTCCAGGCGCGCGACCGCGCCGAGGAAGCGGGCCAGGGCATCGAGATCGGCTATTCGATCCCGAAGGAGGGCGCGCAGATGTGGTTCGACCAGATGGCCATCCCCGCCGATGCCAAGCATGTCGAGGAAGCGCACGAATTCCTCAACTACATCATGCGTCCGGAGGTCATCGCCAAGGCTTCTAACTATGTCTTCTATGCCAATGGCAACAAGGCTTCCCAGCCGCTTCTCGACAAGGCCGTGATCGACGATCCGGCAGTCTATCCGGACGAGGCGACGCTGGCCAAGCTCTTCGTGCCATTGCCTTACGACACCAAGACGCAGCGCCTGGCCACTCGAGCCTGGACAAAGATCGTAACCGGCCAGTAAGGACCGAAACCCCGGCTGAGCGGCCGGGGTTTTCAGTTGGGTATTGGCGCGGTCCGGCGGGTAGCGGGCCGCGTTCGCAGTTTGGGGAACCGGATGGAATCCTTTGGAAGTTTTCGCCGCAAATTCGCGCCTTGGAATGATCCGGCGGTAAAGCCCTACATACAATTCGAGAACGTCACCAAGGTCTTCGGTGATTTCACTGCCGTCGACGACCTTTCGCTCAATGTCTTCAATCGCGAGTTCTTCGCGCTGCTTGGCGCGTCGGGCTGCGGCAAGTCCACGCTCTTGCGCATGCTGGCCGGTTTCGAGGAGCCGAGTTCGGGCCGCATCCTGCTTGACGGGCAGGATCTACGTGGCATTCCACCCTACCGCCGCCCGGTCAACATGATGTTCCAGTCCTATGCGCTCTTCCCGCATATGACGGTCGAGGGCAACATCGCCTTCGGCCTGAAACAGGACGGGATGGCCAAATCCGAGATCGATGCGCGGATCGGCGAAATGCTGAAGCTGGTCAAGCTTGAGCAATTCGCCAAGCGCAAGCCGCATCAATTATCGGGTGGCCAGCGCCAGCGCGTGGCGCTCGCCCGCGCCGTGGCCAAGCGCCCGAAGGTGCTCCTGCTTGACGAGCCGCTCGGCGCGCTGGACAAGAAGCTGCGCGAGGAAACGCAGTTCGAGTTGATGGATCTGCAATATAAGCTCGGCCTTACCTTCATGGTCGTCACCCATGACCAGGAAGAGGCGATGACCATGGCCGACCGCATCGCCGTCATGGACCAGGGCCGCATCATGCAGGTGGCGACGCCGGCGGAGGTCTATGAAGCGCCTGCTTCCAAATTCGTCGCCGATTTCATCGGCAATGTGAATATTCTGGATGGCGTGGTCGAGAAGTTTGCAAACGGCGAGGCGGAAATCAGTGCTGCCGCGCAGGGCCTCACCATCCGCGCCGAAACGGGAAAGACGCTATCGTCAGATCAGAAGGTCTGGTTCGCCGTCCGGCCAGAGAAGATCCGCATCAGCCGCGAAAAACCTGAGAATGCCTCGTTCAACGCGGTCGAGGGCGAATTGTGGGATATCGCCTATTTCGGCGACATGACGGTATTCCACGTCCGGCTCGACAATGGCGCCTTGATCAAGGCGTCGAGCCTCAACGCAGTGCGCAAGGTGGACAATCCCTTGGGCTATGAAGATCGCGTCTGGGTCAGCTTCGATACCGACGCCGGTCTGGTCCTGACGGCATGAAGAAAAACGCCGCCATGCAGAAGCTCATCGCGGCCATCGCCGGGCGCCTCGTCATTGCCGTGCCCTATCTCTGGCTTTTCCTCTTCTTCCTCGTCCCATTCTTCATCGTCGTGAAGATATCGCTTTCGCAAGTGGCTATGGCCATCCCTGCCTATCAGCCGGCTTTTGATCTGTCGCAGGGCTTCGCCGCCAATTTCGAGAAACTGAAGCAGCTTTCCATCGACAATTATCGGTGGCTTCTCGACGACGCGCTTTATTTCAAGGCCTATCTGTCGAGCCTTTTCATCGCCGGTGTCTCTACGGTGTTGACGCTCATCGTCGGCTATCCGCTGGCCTATGGCATGGCGCGCGCGCCGTCGACGCTTCGCCCCACCTTGCTGATGCTGGTCATCCTGCCGTTCTGGACGAGCTTCCTGATCCGCGTCTATGCCTGGATTGGCATCCTGAAGCCGGAAGGCCTCCTGAACCAGTTCCTGATGTGGGCGCATGTCATCGATACTCCGCTGACCATTCTCAACACCAACACCGCCGTCTTTATCGGAATTGTCTATTCCTATCTGCCGTTCATGGTGCTGCCGATCTATTCGGCGCTCGAAAAAATGGATTATTCGCTGGTCGAGGCGGCGCAGGATCTGGGCTCCCCGCCGCTCGCCGCCTTCTGGAAGATAACCTTCCCGCTTTCCCTGCCGGGCGTCATCGCGGGCTCTTTCCTTGTTTTCATCCCGGCGATGGGCGAGTTCGTCATTCCCGATCTGCTCGGCGGATCGCAGACGCTGATGATCGGCAAGACACTGTGGAGCGAATTCTTCTCCAACCGCGACTGGCCGGTTTCCTCGGCCGTCGCCGTTGTGCTGCTTGTCATCCTGATCGTGCCGATCGTCTTGTTCCAGCGCGCGCAGGTACGCGCGCAGGAAAGCGGGAAGTAGGACATTGCAATGAATACCACCTGGTCGCGTTTCAATATCGCTTCGGTCGTCCTGGGCTTCGCGTTCCTCTATCTGCCCATCGTGCTGCTGGTGATCTATTCCTTTAACGAGTCCCGCCTCGTCACCGTCTGGGCCGGCTTCTCCACGAAATGGTATGTCGCGCTCTTCCACAATCGCGGCCTGATGGACGCTGCCTGGGTCACCGCCCGTGTTGGTGTCCTCTCGGCAAGCGTGGCGACTGTGCTGGGAACGCTCGCCGCGCTCGCATTGACGCGCTATACGCGTTTTCGCGGACGTCTTTTGTTTTCCGGCATGGTCTACGCGCCGCTGGTCATGCCCGAAGTCATCACTGGCCTGTCATTGCTCCTGCTTTTCGTGGCGATCAATTTCGACCGGGGTTTCTGGACCGTGACATTGGCGCACATCACCTTTTCCATGTGCTTCGTCGCGGTGGTGGTCCAGTCCAGGCTCGTCACTTTCGACCGATCGCTGGAAGAGGCGGCGATGGACCTCGGCGCGACGCCCGTCACCACTTTTTTCAGGATCACGCTTCCGGCCATCCTGCCTGCCGTCGTCTCCGGCTGGATGCTCGCCTTCACGCTTTCGCTCGACGATCTGGTGATCGCGAGCTTCACTTCAGGTCCGGGCGCGACGACGCTGCCGATGAAAATCTACAGCCAGGTGCGCCTCGGCATTACGCCTGAGATCAACGCCATCTGCACCATCCTGATCGCCATCGTTTCGACAGGCGTCATCATCGCCTCGATCGCCAACAAACGCCGTGAGGTCCAGCGCGTTCGCGACGAGCAGGCGGCTTTCCGCACCTGATTTCCGGTCTCAGTTCCCAGCGGCGGGTTGGCTCATCGGCGAGATGAAGGGCCTGTCCCAGGAGCCGCCGACGAAGAAATTGATCGGCTGTGGCGCCTGAGGCGCCTGAGGCGCTTGGGGCGCAGGAGCATTCTGCCCCTGGTTTTGGCCCTGATCCTGATTTTGGCTCTGCGCCACGGGAAAAGCGATTTCGCCGGAAAGCGCCAGGCTTCTGTCGAGGAAGGGGACGATGCCCGCAAGCGTCAGCACGCCGTTGCCGGTTTCGACACGGGCATTTTCGAGAGTGGCGATACCCTCCGCGATTTCCGCTTTCATGGTCAGCCGGTTGAACCCCAGGGAAGCATCCTGCTTGCGCTCGAGAGCAAAAAAGCGGTCGGTGCGCGCTTTATTGATGAAATCGTTGAAGTCGAACCCCTGCATCTTTCCGTTGCTGAGGTCGAGTGAAATGGTGCCGCTGGCGCTTTCGCGGAGCGAAGACCATGTCTTCAGCGGGCTCTTCATGAGCAGCGACACCGTTCCCTTGCCGGTCAGGAAAGGTTGCTTGATGCCGAGCGCGGAAGCAAGCGCCGCGCTGTCCAGGGCGGTCCCGTTGAACCGCATCTCGCTATTGACGCCATCCGCGCCCTGGGTCATCTGCACGTTCGCCTGCACCGAACCGCCGAATGCATTCGCATCACCGATGTCGAACATCGCACGCCCGCCGCGCACCTGTACCGCGGCTGCGAGACCGGCCAGATCGACCGGGCCGACGGTGGCATTCTGGGCGGAAAGACGGAGGTCCAGATCGATCTGGTTGATGACCCGCGTGTCGATGTCGTCGCCTGCGCCGCCGCTGGGCAGTGGGATGAACGCCGACATCAGCGAACGCAGATCCAGCGTCTGGAAGGCCAGTGTTCCGGTGACGGCAGGCACCGGCTGCTCCAGCCCGATCTCGATCACACCCTTGGCGGACTGATTGTCGGTCGTCAGCGTGACATCGTTGAACTTCGCCCGCACCGGCGTCAGCGTGACATTCGCAGCGAGATCGACGGCGCCGATCATCGATGAGCCGCCGGATGAGGGCCGCCCGGCCCATCGCATCGTCTCGCCAAGCGAGGGCGACTTTGCCGTCAATTCCCCTTCGAAAAACATGTTTTTCGAGATGTTGGCATTGCCGTCGAAGGTGAATGTCAGCGGCTTGGAAACCACGCTTGCAGTGATCTCGCTCAATCCGTTGGCGAGCAGTATTAGCGGCTGTTCTGCAGAAAAATTGATTTCCGTCGCTTCTCCGCGCCAGTTGGCACGGCCCTGGAAGCTGGCGGGGCTCGACGTCTGCGGCCAGTCGAGCGTGCCGTTGATGTCGGAGACCTGCTCTTCAAGCGGCGATCCGAAACGACGGTAGGCAAGCGAACCATTCTCGATGACAACGCGGCCGAAAGGCTGCGATGCGAGTTGATCCACCTGGGGATCATTCGGGTTGCTGGCCACCAGCCGCTTCGCGGCACGGATCACCATGCCCAGTCGCCCCTGGGAATTGGCCGCCGCCGTGAACAATTGCGGCAGATCCGTCACCGGCTCGTTGAGCCTGAAGCGGGGATGGATGATGCGCGTCTCCGAGAACGAGATATGTCCCATCAGCGCGTCTAGAGCCGAGAGCTGCACGTCGATGCGGTCGGCGCTCATCACCGGCGGCTGGCCGCTCTGGCCTAGCTTGCTCAGGGTGACGTCGCTTAGCGAAGCCTGGAAAACGGGAAAGACGGTCAGCCTCGGCGGCTGGCGCAACTCGACGCTGTAGCCGGTCCAGGCACTGATTTCCTGCGCCAGCCGGACGCGGATCGCGTCCGTGGAAACAATGAAGGGCAGGGCCGCAATGACCGCCGCGACGCCCGCTGCAGCGAGGACAATAATCGCCAGAATGAGGCGCAGGAGTCGAGGCCAGGACATCGGGCGTAGTCCACCAATGAGTGTTGTTTATACCGTTTAAACCAGCCCGGCGGCAATTCAAGGCTTGGCCGATGCATATTACGCAAATTTGGCTGAAAATTCAGTTGGATCGCATTTTACCGCTTGCCGCCTCCTCATATCGCGTTGCAACATGTTGGCGATATGAGGAGGAGATATGACAATTAAAAGACCATTGTGGGTGCCGAATGATGCCGCCATCGCCGCCAGCCCGCTGACCGGGTTCATGGAAGCCGCCCGGGCCGCAACCGGACTGGCGCTGCCCGATTACGACGCGCTGCATGCATGGTCTGTTCAGGACAGGGAAGCATTTTGGTCGCTGGTCTGGGACTGGGGCGGGATCGTAGGCCAGAAGGGCGAGAGAATTCTCGTGGACGGCGACCGCATGCCCGGTACCCGCTTCTTTCCCGATGCCAGCCTGAATTACGCGGAGAACCTGTTGCGCCATGGCGGGGGAGGGGATGCGCTGGTCTTCCGTGGCGAGGACAAGGTCGAGCGCCGCCTGTCCTGGGATGAGTTGCGCGCGTTGGTCTCAAGGCTACAGCAGTTTCTGCGCGCCTCGGGCGTCGGACGTGGCGACCGTGTTGCGGCGATGATGCCGAACATGCCGGAGACGATCGCTGCAATGCTTGCGACGGCTTCCATCGGCGCCATCTGGTCGTCCTGCTCTCCGGATTTCGGCGAACAAGGCGTGCTAGACCGCTTCAGCCAGATCGCACCATCGGTCTTCATCGCCTGCGACGGCTATCGGTACAATGGCAAGAGAATAGAGGTGGCGGAGAAGATCGCCGCGGTGGCGCGCCAATTGCCCAGTTTGCGCAAAGTGCTCGTCGTCGATTATCTCGGGCAAGCCGACGAGGTCGCGAAGGGCGTTGCCAATGGTGTTTCGCTCGTTGCCGCCATCGCTCCCTTCACGGCTCGCGAGGTCGATTACGACAGGCTGCCGTTCAACCATCCGCTCTATATCCTGTTTTCATCGGGAACGACCGGCATCCCGAAATGCATCGTGCATACCGCGGGCGGTGCGCTCCTCCAGCACATCAAGGAACATCGCCTGCACGGTGGCGCAATGCCGGGCGACCGGGTGTTCTATTTCACCACCTGCGGCTGGATGATGTGGAACTGGCTGGTGACGGGTCTGGCATATGGTGCAACGCTCATCCTCTATGATGGTTCGCCCTTCTGCCCCGATGGCAATGTGCTGTTCGACTACGCCGACGCGGAAGGCGTAACCTATTTCGGCACGTCGGCCAAATTCATCGACGCCGCCCGCAAGGCCGGACTGAAGCCCATCGAGACGCATGATCTCTCGACCGTCCGCACCATCACATCGACGGGCTCGCCGCTGTCACCGGAATGTTTTCAATATGTCTATGAAGGGATCAAACAGGACGTGCATCTCGCCTCCATTTCAGGCGGCACCGATATCGTGTCCTGCTTCGTGCTGGGCGTGCCGGTCAATGCGGTCTGGTCCGGCGAGATTCAAGGGGCTGGGCTAGGCATGGCGGTAGACGTCTGGAATGACGACGGCAAGCCAGTGAGGGGCGAGAAAGGTGAACTGGTCTGCACCAAAGCCTTCCCGTCGATGCCGCTGATGTTCTGGAACGATCCGGACGGAGCAAAATACCGCGCCGCTTATTTCGAGCGTTTCGACAATGTCTGGTGCCATGGCGATTTCGCCGAATGGACCGAGCACGGCGGCATCATCATCCATGGCCGCTCTGATGCGACGCTCAATCCCGGTGGGGTGCGGATCGGCACGGCGGAAATCTACAATCAGGTCGAGCAGATGCCGGAAATCGTGGAAGCACTCTGCATCGGCCAGCAATGGGAAGACGATGTGCGCATCGTTCTCTTCGTGCGGCTCGCCGAAGGCGCCGTGCTTGACGATCAACTGGTCGCTGCAATCAAGAGCAAGATCCGCACCGGCGCTTCGCCGCGCCACGTTCCGGCCCGCATCGTCGCCGTGGCCGATATCCCCCGCACCAAATCCGGCAAGATAACCGAACTCGCGGTCCGCGATGTGGTGCATGGCCGCGAAGTCAAGAACAAGGAGGCGCTTGCCAATCCGCAGGCGCTGGAACTCTACCGTGATCTGGCCGAACTGCGCATATGAAGGAGCGTGTTTAATAGAGTATTACGAAGGTATTTACCGCGTTTTCACAGGCAATATTTTTTCGTAAAGATTTAGGCGGCTCGTTAAGGCTTTATTAGGTAAATTCGCGCGATAACGGTCTTAACACACTGGTAAATGATGAAGACCCTTCTGGCTCCCAACCCTTGCTTTTGTGCCCCTTTCTCTGTTGTACAGCTTTGTAGCGCCGGCTTGTCCGGCGCTTTTTTTTAACTGCACAATCTTGAGAGTCTGTCAGATATATATGCGGCTGCTGTCCAAAACAGGAAGCCTCAATCCGCCAGCACCCGTGTCGAGGGGAACGAAATTTCGACCGTGGTGCCGCTGCCCGGCGTTGATTCGATGGAAAAGCCCGCCCTGTTGGCTTCGACCATCGCTTTGGTCAGCGGCAGTCCGAGACCGGTTCCTTCCTGGCGCCAGTCGGTGCGGCCGTCCGGTTGGCTGCGGTTCAGTGCGTTGATCTGCTTGAACGGCTTCAGCGCCTGCTCGACTTCGGCCGGGCTCATGCCGACGCCGGTGTCGCGCACCCGCATGGCCACGCCTCCATCGGCCTCATAGCTGGTCGAGACGATGACCTGCCCGCCCGGCGAGGTAAAGCGCACGGCATTGGACAATAGGTTCAGCGCGATCTGCTTGATCGAACGCGCATCGGCGACAATATCCGGCAGGTTCGAGGGGAAGCTCGAGCGGATGATCACGCGTTCGCGGTTCGCTTGCGGCTGCATGATCGCCACGGCTTCCGCAATGGCGTCGTTGAGCGACACCGCCTCGAACTGCATGTCGAGTCCGCCCGCCTCGATCTTGGAAATATCGAGCAGATCGTTGACAAGGGCGAGCACATGATTGCCCGAACGGTTGATATCGCGCAGATAATCGCGGTAGCGCTCGTTGCCGATGGGGCCGAATTTCTCATCCGACATCAGCTCTGAAAAGCCGATGATGGCGTTGAGCGGCGTGCGGATCTCATGGCTGATGCGGGCCAGGAACTCGGTCTTCTGGCTGGAGGCCCGCTCCGCCTCGCGCCGCGCATTGGTCAGTTCTTCCTCGGCCTGCTTCCATTGCGTGATATCGCGCAGCACCGCGCAATAGCTGTTGGACGCGGCAAGCTTGCCAATGGTCATGAACATCGGAATGAAGCGCCCTTGCGCCTCGCGGCCAATCACTTCGCGCCCGTCATTGAGCACGCTCGCCACGCCGTTTTCCGCCAGTCCATCGAGATAGTCCAGTGCCGCGCGCTGGCTCTCTATGGCGAATAGCATGGAGAAGGATTTGCCCTCGATCTGTGCAGGCTCATAGCCGAAGAGGGCGGCCGCCGAATGGTTCATCGAGCGGATCAGCCCATCCGACCCGATGATGACGACACCGTCCGTCGCGGTATCGAGAATGCTGGTCAGTTCGTCGATACGCGTCTGGAGCGAACGGTCTTCATCATCCGATATCGCTACCGTGTCGGCCGGTTGCTGCTCCTCAGCCGGGGCTGTGTTCGGCTGCGGCAAAAGGCTCAGCATCAGTGCGCGGCCCTTTTTCCAGGACACGGCTTGCAGATGCGCTTCCACTGCCTGTTCGCTGCCATCGGCGCGGCGCAGGATCATGGCGCCCGGTCTGCCATCTTCTCCTTCGCGCCGTTCCGCGAATAGTGCTTCCAGCCCGCCCGCTTCGCTCAGTCCCTCGGCAGTCTCGTAGCCGGTGAGATCGAGCAGTGCCTGGTTGGCATAATGTATGATGTCGCCGGAGTGGATGAGGACTGGCAGGGGCAGACGGGCGATGATCGCCGTATCGTTCTCATTTTCGTCAGTCCCGGCAAGGGACGGCGGCTCTACATTTTCATTGACCGCTGACAGGGCGGGCTCAACAGTCTCCTGTGGCTCCGCAACGGAGGCGACAACCGCAATATTGTTCTGCTGGATGTCTCCACCCTCGACTGTTGCTTGAGGCGGCGTTTCCGTTTGCGGGGCCGTTTTCATCGGCATGCGTGGGTCGGGCACAGGCTCGGCATCCGGCACTTTGGCCGCGACCACATCGGCTGCCGCCGGCATTTCGGCCGCGCCGGATTTGTCGTCCTCAATTCTTTCGGGCGCGACTTTGGCCTCTTGGCGCGTCTCTTCCGTGGCGGCTTCGCTTTTGGCCGCGCCGATATTTTCGCGTCTCAGCCGGTCGGCGATTTCGCGGAAGGCATTGCGTTCGGTCGGCGTCAGCCCGCCCTCCGACCGTGGTGCACGATGCTCTTCCAGGCGGATGACCTTGTCGTGCAGACGCCGGCCGGCTGATGGCGTCAGTTGCAGCGCCGGCATTTCCCCTTGGAAGGGGTCCGCGTTTTCCGCCGCCGGATCCACGCTCGCGTCCAGCTTTTCTGAAAGTTTCTCTCCGAGATCGATGATGCCGAGGGCGGGAGAGGTTTCTTCTACGGGATCGCTTGAAACTGCCGGACCCGTGACGAGGGCAAGGCCGATGGCCTCCGGGTCTGCCTCAGCCTCGCCGGTGCGCACCACGCCGAAACCGCTAAAGCCGAGGAATGTCCGTTCACGCGAATAGATCGGCAGGGCGGCAAGATCGACGGGCGCGCGAAGCGGCGTGCCTTCGACCGGCCAGAGCACTGTGCGTCCCGACCAGGTATCGCGCCCTTCCAGAAGCGTCGCGATCACGCCATCCCCGTCGAGCCCGAAGACGCGGGCGACATCGGCGAAGCGGCGGCCGATCACATCAGCGGCCTGCGGGCCGACGGCGGCAGCGAATTCCGACGATATCTCGCTGAAAACCGTGTCCGCATCGACCTTCCAGACGAAGCGGGCAGGGGCGGCAGCGGGATCATAGGCAAAGACCTGCGGCAGCACCGCCAGCTCGGCTGCTTCATCCATGGGTTCTTCGACGGCAGGCTCCGCCACCTCCACCACATCGTCGATCTCGGCCATGACAGGGTCAACTATGACAGGGTCGGCCATGACAGGGTCGGCTATGTCGGGGGAAGGGACTTCCGCTTCGGCCGGCACGGCTGCATTGACCACGGTCGGTACGGTTTCATCCCGGCTCTCTGGAATGGGCTGCGGCGTTTCCTTATCTGCGGCGTTCCGTTCCGCGATGACGAACAGCAGATGACGGTAGGGAGTATCGGCCAGACGGGCAATTCCAGCTGGCACACTTCGTCCCCCGGCGCGGACCCGGCGCTTGACCATGCGGTGCTCTTCGTCGCGGACCTCCACCACCAGGTCGTTCAATGTCGTCGGCAGAATGCCGAGTTCGTTGAAATGGGCGGAACTGGCGATAACCGCACCTTCCTCGTCGAGAAGCGCGACATGGGTCCCCTCGTCGCCGAGGCCGGAAATCGCCGCTTCGGTGCGAGTATCCTGTCCTGCAGCAGCAAGGACACGCGCCAGCGTGCCGTCGGGCAGCCTGATGTCGAAGATTTGAAAGCTGGCCAACCGCGAGGTGAGGCCGGAGGCAAGGCGTACGGAAACTGTCCTGGCGTTGCCCGCCTGCGAACCATCGAGCGCCATGATCTGGCGCCGTGTGTGGACGGCAAACCCTGGATCATTGCCGAGAATATCGTCGATCCTGTCGAACCCGAACATCGCCGCGCCCGGGCCATTTGCCCAGATCACGGATGTGAGATCTGGTGAAATGACCACGAGGGCATCGCCGCGCACGAACCGTTCGCGGATGCCATCCAGAACTGCAATATCTATGAAGGGATAGTTCCCCGACATGCTGGTATTTACCTGTCTGCGCTGCCCTGTACGAGCTTTCGCAATTCTGCTCAAAACTGAGCTTTTTGCTTAATATCCCGTTAATAAGGCGCAATCATCGCAGCGTCTACAAAAGCGCGCGTAATGGCAATGATTTTTCTAGGTGGTTAGTTAATGTCCCCAGGCTGGTGTTCTCTTGCATCGGGTCCGGCTATTGTGCAGTGCAAAATAATATTGCAACGCACAATCGTGAATGTTATATGAAAGACCCCAGGTGAGGAAACTTCCCCGAAAATCTACGGGCAATATAAAGGGTTTTCCAGTGAGCAAGAAACCAGAAGCAGACATATTTGCATTTCCGGGCTTTGACGCCAATGCCGTGACCGATCGCGTTCGCGAATTCACGGAAGAGAGCGTTGCGCAGTCGAAGGAGGCCTATTCCAGGTTCAGGGAGCAGGCGGAAGCAGCGCAGAAGACCATGGAAACGACATTTGAGACCGCCCAGTCCAACGGCGCCGAACTGTCGCTCAAGACAATTTCGGCGCTGCGCACCAATACCGAGGCGGGTTTCAGCCATCTTGAAGCGCTTCTCGGCGTCAAAACATTCGCCGATGGCATCGAGCTTCAGAGCACATTCCTGCGCAGGCAGACGGAATTGGCTGTCGAGCAGGCCAAGGAATTCCAGTCCGCGGCCATGAAAGCCTTCGAGGCCATGACGAAGCCGGTCAAATCGGCCGTGGAAAAGGCAGCCAAGGACGCCAAGGCCGCCTGATCCAATCTCTCTCGAAAAAGGCCGGATTCATTCCCGGCCTTTTTCTTTATCGAAAGGCTGCCATAGGACGCGAGCTTGACACGCGAACCGGGGCAGCAGCGAAGTGAATATTGCATCCGGCAGAATTCCATCGGCCATCGGCACGAATGACGCGCTAAAGACTTGCAAATCGCTGCGATTCTCCGTATGTGACCCCTGTCAAACGTCGGAACCCCCACGGGTCCCGCTGTAGGCAAGGTACGCGGTCGTAGCTCAGTTGGTTAGAGCGCAGGATTGTGGCTCCTGAGGTCGTAGGTTCGATCCCCACCGACCGTACCATTTCTTCTCCGGATGCTTTGCATTAACGTGTCGACATCAAACAATAATCCGGATTTCGGCTTTAGCGCCATGAGACCCTGGCCGCCTTCGGGATTGTGTTGTCAAACCCATAATTGATGGGACCGAACTATCTGGCGATCAATCAGGGGCCGATCGTTGCGATGATCGAGAACCATCGTACCGGGCTGTTGTGGCGGCTTTTCATGGGCGCGCCGGACGTGCGCAGGGGTCTCGAAGGACTGGGCTTCATCAGCAAGCAACTGGCATCGTCAGTAAGGGAAGTGGCCGGAGGCGAGGATGAATGCAGGGCCACCCTGTAAAAAATCCCGCTTTCCTAGAATAACGATCCCTGCCCGCCGCTCGTCTTGGGGGGCTTAGGCTGCGCTCTCTTTGGCTGGCTTCCATGATCCGGCCCCGCGCCGCCTGCAGCAATTGCTCGTACGTCGCCGTCGCGGAAACGCAGCGCCAGCGCGTCGCCGGAATGGATTGACGCGGCCTGCTTCACCGGATTGCCCGCCGCATCGAAGACGATGGCGAAGCCGCGTTCCAGCACGCTTTCATAGGAGAGCGTCCGCATCAGGCGTTCGAGTTCGCCGCTCCTGCGCCTGCGCCTTTCGAGGATGAGGCCCACGGCCTGCTCGCGCCTGCGGTCGAACTGCGCCAGTATGTGACGGGCCCGTTCGGCATGGCGGCGGATCGGCTCCGGCGAGAGTCGCCCGGCAGGTACCAGGAAGCGGCTGCGCCGTTCGCGCAGATAGGCCTTGAGACAGTTCGGCAGGCGGCTGGCCGTCGCATCGGTATAACGGCGTCGCTCGATGATGCGACGCTGCAGGAGGCGCGGCGACAATTGCCGTGCATGACCGGTGAAACTCGCCCGCTTCTTCTGTGTGTTCGCCTGCAGCGCTCGCGCGAGACGCGCAGCGGATTCGTCGAATCGCCGGCGCGGCAATGCCAGAAGCTGGTCGGCGGAGGGGAGGGCGCGGGAAAGCGCGCGCTGCGTCTGCCGCCGCTGGCTGAGAAAGCGCGACATGCCCGACGAAAGCCGCGCTGCGAGCGAGGCGACCGTCGCCTCCAGATCGGCCTTCACCGGCACCGCCATTTCGGCAGCGCCCGTCGGCGTCGGCGCGCGCCTGTCGGCGGCGAGATCGATCAGCGTCCAGTCGGTTTCATGGCCGACAGCCGAGATGACCGGGATGTCGGAGGCTGCCGCCGCCCGCACGACGATCTCGTCGTTGAAGCCCCAGAGATCCTCCAGGCTCCCGCCGCCGCGCGCGACGATCAGCACATCGGGACGGGAGAGGGGACCGTTGGGCTGAAGCGCATTGAAGCCGTTGATGGCGGCTGCGACTTCCGGCCCGGATGTCTCGCCCTGGACCCGCACCGGCCAGACGATGACATGCATGGGAAAACGGTCGGTGATGCGGTGGATGATGTCGCGAATGACAGCGCCGGTCGGCGAGGTTATGACGCCGATGACGCGCGGCATGTAGGGCAGAAGCTGCTTGGCCGCCGCATCGAACAGGCCCTCGGCCGCGAGCTTTCGCTTTCGCTCTTCGAGAAGCGCCATCAGCGCGCCGGCCCCCGCCGGCTCCATCTGTTCGATGACGATCTGGTATTTGGAGGAGCCGGGATAGGTGGTGAGTTTGCCGGTGGCGATCACCTCCATGCCTTCCTCGGGCTGGAAGCGCAGCCGGCTCATGCTGCCGCGCCAGATCACCGCCTCGATGCGCGCCTTGTCGTCCTTGAGCGAGAAATAGGCATGGCCTGAGGAATGCGGGCCGCGATAGCCGGAAATTTCACCGCGCACGCGGACATGGCCGAACGTGTCCTCGACGGTGCGCTTCAGCGCGCCGGAGATCTCGGAAACGGTATATTCGGCGACATTCGAGGTCGAATCGGGAGTGGTATTCATGTTCTTATAGGGGCTTTCCCCGCCACCAAGGTCAATAGCCCCCAACGGTTCCGGATCGGATCGAGCGCTTCCGTCCGATATCGAGCCGGCCCAGACATATCATCATAATTGATGCAGCAATCACATGAATTCAATGGACGTGATAGGTCTGCCGGGCGATACGGGGTATTATGCCAACAGATACAACAGCAGAATCCATCGCCTTGAAACAATCCGCCCGCCCGCAGGACCGTGCTTTCGAGCCCTTCGATTACGGGCTCTACGCCATGACGGTCTTTGCCTGGAGCCTTTCCTGGTATGCGCTTAGCGTTCAGGCGGCAAGCGGCGTCGCCAACGAGGTCAACATCGTCTGGCGCTTCCTCATCGCGGCGCTGATCATGTTTGCCTGGGCATTGGTAACAAAACAGCGCCTGAAATTTGCGATGCGCGATCATTTGGGCTTTGCAGCGCTCGGAATTCTGCTTTTTTCCTCCAACTTCCTTCTGTTCTATTACGGCGCGCAATATCTGGTAAGCGGCCTTCTCTCGGTCGTCTTTTCGCTCGCCTCGATCATCAATCTCGTGCTCTCGACGGTGGTCATGCGCGAACCGCCATCGTCGCGGACACTGATCGGCGGGCTGATGGGATTCGGCGGCATCGCGCTGATGTTCCTGCCGGAGATGCAGGCGCATGGCTTCACCGGCAAGACGCTGATCGGCCTTGGCCTCTGCATCGCCGGAACGCTGTGCTTCTGCACCGGAAATCTGATTTCCGCGCGGCTGCAGAAGCGTGGCCTGCCGCTGATCTCGATGAATGGCTGGGGCATGGTCTACGGCACGCTTTGGGCCACGCTGCTTGCCCTCGTCTTCGGCAAGCATTTCACCATTGCCTGGACCGGGGAATATCTCGCTTCGCTGATTTTCCTGTCGGTCATATCGACAGTGCTGGCCTTCTTCGCCTATCTGACGCTGCTTGGCCGCATCGGCTCCGCCCGCGCCGGCTACGCGACGGTGATGTTCCCCGTCTTCGCCCTTGTCGTCTCGACCGTCCTTGAAGGCTATCAATGGACGGTGCTTGCCGTCGCGGGCCTCTTGCTGGTCCTCGCCGGCAATCTCTTCGTCATTCGCGGAAAGAAATAGAGCAAGCTGGCGCGGAAAAAATAGAGCGAGCTGGAAGCCGCTCTACCACCCCGGTACGAGTTCGCTCGACCGCACCCGCCGGGTGCGCACATTGGTGGTGAGCTGCGTGATGTCTGAGGTGGCAAGGCCCGCCGGTGCGGGCGAGGAGATATTGTCGAGGCTTTCGACGATATGCTGCGCCAGCGCGTCGATGATGGCAGTTTGCTTGCTGTGGCCGCGCATGATGCCGATCCCGAATTCCGGTAGCCTGCCGAAGCCTTCCGCTTCGCCCAGAACCCGCATTCCCGGGCGTAGCGCGCATTCCGGCAGGATCGAAACCGCAAGACCGGAAAGCACTGCCGCCGCCAGGACGGTCGCCGACCAACTGGTGAAGAGGATGCGGTAGTCCCGGCCCGCCGCGTCGAGCACGTCGATAGCCGAACTCCGCCAAATGCAGGTGGGTCGCCCGACGGCAAGCGGCAACACCGCCTCCTCGTGGACGGCATGGTTTGCCGATGTGACCCAGAGCAGCGGCTCGGTGCGCACCACTTCCGATCGGCGCTTCTCGTCGCATTGGGTGACGAGCGCGATATCGAGCGTTCCCCGCCTGATCATTTCGTCGAGATTGACTGTCGGCTCGCACACGACCGAGAGTTCGACGCGCGGATTGGAGCGGGCGAACCGCGCCATGATCTCCGGCAGGAAGCGGTCGGCATAATCGTCCGGTGTGCCGATGCGGACATGGCCTTCGAGCTGCGTGTCGTCGAAGGCCGCGATGGTTTCGCTGTTCAGATGGATCATCCGCCGGGCATAGACGAGAAGCCTCTCGCCATCTTCCGTCAGCCGGTTGGTGCGCCCGTCGCGCTCGAACAATGGCTTGCCGATCCGCTCTTCCAGTCGCCGCATCTGCATGGAGACGGCCGACTGCGTCTTGAACACGGCGTCCGCCGCCCGGGTGAAGCTGCCCATATCCGCAATGGCGATGAAGGTCTGCAACTGGTCGAGATCGAGCGGTGCCATGAAATCATCCATCATCAATATTGAACAATAACATTAGAAACATTCGTTTGAATAATCAATAAGCCTGCTTCATAACATCATTGTTCACGAAAAAGCGCGCAGATCCGCAAGGGCTGCGCAACAGGCGTGCGGAAAATCCTTCCGCGCGGATGAATTTCTTGTGCCTCACCCGCCCCAAGGAGAACGGCGATGACGACGATAAAGACGACGACCGTGAAGTTGCCTGCCGCGACCGGTTTTGCTGCGACGATGACGCAGACCATTACGCGCGCCTTCAATATGGTGGTGAAGTTTTTCGTCGTGCGCCGAAACCGTGCGGCAATCCTCCATTTGGGTGATCTGGACGATCATATGCTGAAGGATATCGGCGTCAGCCGCTCCGATTTGCACGCGGTTCTTGGTTATTCCTATCTGGATGACCCGAGCAGCGCGCTGGGAGAACTGGCCGATGCCCGCATCCGGCAGCAGGCGTCTCAAAGTATTTCGCTCTAAGGCAGCCCCGGAAAAGTGCGAAGCGGCTTTTCCTTGTGGCTGGCGTAACAAACAACGGTTTGAGCGGTTCCACGAAGCGGATCGCTCTAAGTTCCCAAAGCAGGCGCCACCCATTCACGAGCCGGATAATCCCCTCCCGGCTCCGCCTGCCACCTGCCCGGCCGTGTTTTCACGGCCGGGCTTTTTTATGAGCAGTTGGAAGTGAGAGAGCGAGATAGAACCTGTTCGCTAGTAAGCATACTCAAGAAAGATCGGCTCGATGGAGCTGCCCCAGACGCTGTGATACTGGCTCAGCATCTTTTCGGCATCCGTCGTGCCGCGCGCGACGATTTCCTCGAGTGGCGCCAGGTAATGCGTCTCGTCAAAACCTTCGCTGTTGAGCCGCTTGCGGTTCTTCAGGCCGAGATGTGAAATCTCCAGCGTTTCGCGCGCAATGTCGCGTACGGTGCGGTTGCGGAAAACGGCGCTGAGCGCTTGCGCCGGCACCGCGTCGCGCAGTTCCTGTACTTCTTCATATTGCCAGTCGCGGGTCAGTTCCTCTGCGGCATCGAGCGCCTCAGTATCGTAGAGCAGGCCTACCCAATAGGCGGGCAGCGCGCAGATGCGCCGCCATGGGCCGCCATCGGCGCCACGCATTTCAAGGAAGCGCTTCAGCCGCACTTCCGGGAAGAGTGTCGAGAGATGATTGGCCCAGTCACCCATGTTCGGCATGCCGTCCGGCACCTCGCCCCGCAAGGCGCCATTCATGAACTGGCGGAATGTCACATGGGTCGCGTCGTAATAATGCCCCTCGCGCAGGACGAAATACATCGGCACGTCAAGCGCCCACTCGACATAATCGGCAAATCCGAAATGTGACGAGAAGACGAAGGGCAGGATTCCGGAGCGCTGGTTGTCCGTATCGCGCCAGATATTCGAGCGCCAGGACTGCAGGCCGTTCGGCTTGCTCTCGGTGAAGGGGGAGCTTGCAAACAGCGCCGTCGCAATCGATTGCAGCTTCATCGACACCTGCATCTTGCGACGCATGTCGGTTTCCGACGCGAAGTCGAGATTAACCTGGATGGTGCAGGTGCGGTACATCATGTCGAGGCCTTCATGCCCCACCTTGGGCATGTAGTTCGTCATGATCTTATAGCGCGATTTCGGCATGACGGGCGTTTCCGCCAGCGTCCATTTCGGGCTGCCGCCCGTGCCGAGAAAACGGATGCCGAGCGGGTCGGCGATCTGGCGCACCTGCGAGAGATGCGCGTTTACCTCACGGCAGGTCTGGTGGATGGTCGAAAGCGGCGCGCCGGAAAGTTCGAACTGGCCGCCCGGTTCAAGCGAGATGGCGCCCTGTCCGGTAGGCTCCACAAGCCCGATGATATTGCCTTCGTCGATGATGGGGTCCCAGCCGAGCTTGACTTTCATGCCATCGAGAATAGCGCGGATACCGCACGGGCCTTCATAGGGGACGGGGCTGTTGTCGGCGGTATAGAAAGGAAATTTCTCGTGCTCGGTGCCGATGCGCCATTGCTCCGCCGGCTTGCTGCCCGCCGCCAGATAGGCCACCAGTTCATCCGCTGAGGAGATCGACGTTTCGTCCGTGGTATCGCGCGCCATGCCTTGCCGTTTCCCTAAACCCCTGGTTCTTTGGTCCGTGATTGGACGGTTTTGTCAAACTGCGCAAGTGAATTCCATTTATGCCCTTATCAACGGAAATTGATTACGGCCCCGCATTCTTCGGGCCAAGACGCTAGTCCCAGTCGCCGATCGTCGCCTGTACCAGCGCCAATGCCGCCACGGCCGCCGTGTCGGCGCGCAGGATGCGGGTTCCGAGCGGAATGGCGGTGACGAAGGGCAAGCGACGCATGAGGGTGCGTTCCTCTTCCGAGAAGCCGCCTTCCGGGCCGATGATGAGGCCGAGCGGCCCCGGCCCGAGGGCCTGGAGCAGCGGCAGGGGGTTGTTCGTCTCGTGCCCTTCGTCGCAGAAGATCAGGCGGCGGGTGGGATCCCATTCATCGAGGAGTCGGTCGAGCTTCACCGCCTCGCGGCATTCGGGAAGGCTCAGCACGCCGCATTGCTCAGCCGCTTCCACCGCATTGGCGCGGATGCGCTCAATGCCGATCTTCGGAACCTGCGTGTGCTGGGTGATCACCGGCTGCAGCACGCCCGCGCCCATCTCCACCGCCTTTTGCACCAGATAGTCCAGCCGCCCCTGCTTCAGCGGCGCGAAACAATAGACGAGGTCCGGCTGCGGCGTCTGCGGCCGCGTTTCTTCCAGTACGTCGAGCCCGATACGTTTCTTGCCTTCGACACGAAGTCTGGCTTTCCACTCGCCGTCGCGGCCGTTGAAGACGAGGATTTCGTTGCCGTCCTTCATCCGCAGCACATTGGAGAGATAATGGGCAGTCTCGGCCGACGGCTCGACATGCCTGCCGCCGCCAAGCGGAGCATCGATGAATAGTCTCTGCATTCTGTAATTCGCGCGCATGTTTCACCGATGGCAGAGCAGGGGCCTTTCGGTCAAGTCCACCTCTTTTGGACCGGTCAGGCGCATGCTATCGCTTCTCATGCCGCCAGCACACGGAATCACGAAATGCGCGTTCTCACCGTCCAGAACTATAGGGGCACCGGTCTGGGCCAGGTCGACCAGGCGCTTGCGGAGGCCGGCGCCGAAATCGACCTTTGCGCCGCCTATCTGGGCGATCCGCTGCCGCAATCCGATGATGGATATGACGCGTTGATCGTGCTTGGTGGGGAACAGAACGCGCTGGCCGATGACGAATATCCTTACCTGCCGGCGCTCACCGCGCTGATCCGCGATTTTGGCGATGCCGGCAAGGCGGTGCTCGGCATCTGCCTCGGTAGCCAGCTCGTCGCCCGCGCCTATGGCGGAAAGAACATCCTCGATCGCCCGGTGGAATTCGGCTGGCATGAGGTGCGTATTTCCGAGGCCGCAGCCGACGACCCCGTGCTTTCCGCCTTGCCGGCGGCGTTCCCCATCTTTCATTGGCATAGCGATACGTTCAGCTTGCCCCAAGGCGCAGTGCACCTGGCTTCAAGCGACAAGACGGCCAATCAGGCTTTCCGCCTCGGCCGCGCCGTCTATGGCATCCAGTTCCATTTCGAGGCGGACCGCCAGCTGGTCGATAAATGGAACAGCATGTTTGGCGAGCAGATTCGCGAATATCACCCGGGGTGGCTCGAAAACTACGTTTCCGAAGCGGCGCTAAACGGCCCGGCAGCCGACGCCGCCGGCCTCGCACTCGCCCGCGCCTGGGTGCGGCAGATTTAGCCACCCGGAAACGTTGCTCTCCTGCCACAGAGATCGCTCAAAGCTCGCCAATTTGTGGAAATCTAAAATCCTCATTCGGCTGTTCAGTTGTATGAAAGGAATTGCAGGTGTACTTGGGCCATGCACCGGCAGCGACCTGATGATCCGGATTTTCAACCGGGCGTTTTCCTTGCCGGAATATCAAAACTGAAGTTTGTGGAGACGTTCAAAATGACTGCCAAGGGCGCTACGCTCCTTACCGTTCTCATGATCTCCGCCATCCTGTTCATGGCCACGGGCATCTTCTCCGTCGATGCGGGCAATCATCAGGTATCCAGCGACGGATACGGCATTTCGTCCGACTTCCATTAATCCTTAGGAATCACCGGTTTTCGATCAAGGCTGCGTCTGGATGAAGCGCTTGGCCGCTCCGTCGATGACGATGGCGCTGAGCCGGCCTGAATGCCAGGCGAACGTGTCGACATTGACCCGGTTGATCCTCACGTCGATTTCTTTAAGCGGCGTATGGCCATGGATGACGACCTTCTCGAAAGGCTCCGTCCAGTCGAGAAATTCGCGCCTGATCCAGATCAGATCCTCCGGGTCCTGCCTATCGAGCGGGACGCCGGGCCTGATGCCTGCATGGCAGAAGAAGAAGTCGCCGAATGTCGCGGCGCGGGGCAGGTGCTTGATGAACTCGACATGCGCCTGCGGCACTGCATCGACCAGCGCGACATAGCCCCGGTCGACCGAAACGGGATTGTCGAAATCGATCTCGGCCCCATAGGAGAGCGCCGTTTCGCGGCCGCCATTCCTGGCGAACACACCGTCCGGCTCGGCAAGCGCCAGGAAATCCAGGAAACTCACATCGTGATTGCCGGCGAGGACCAGATTGCGGCCGTCCTTTTCCTGCGCATCGATCAGAAAATCCAGAACGTTTTTTGAATTCGGGCCGCGATCGACATAGTCGCCGAGATGTACGATGCGCCAATCATGCGCGGGATTTTCGGTAAGATCGGCACGGATCATCCCATGCAGGCTCGCAAGCAGATCCGCCCGCCCGTGGACATCGCCGATGGCGTAAAGGCGCAGGCCCTCCGGCCCCGCCGCTTCGGGAAACGTGACTGGCATCATGAGTCCTGACTTGCAATGGCGTGAGGTGGGCCGGAACTGCGCTGGGTGAGCCGGAGGCGCGAGATCTGCTGCCATGAATCGCTGCGCTCGGCCTCGTGCATGGCGCGCTCGATGAAATCGATATGCGCCTCGACCGCCTTGCGCGCCGCCGGGGCATCCCCGGTGATCACCGCATCGAAGATGGCCCGGTGCTGCGCCAGGAGCAGCTCGCGTGCACCGGGAAAGCCATAGATCAGCGTACGATTATAGAAGACACCGTCGGCCAGAAGCCGGTAGCAGGAGCGCAGCGTATGCAGCAGCACGATATTGTGCGCGCATTCGCCGATGGCGTTGTGGAACTCGACGTCGAGATGCGCCTCCTCGCCGAAATCATCCTTGCCATGGGCGGCCTCCATCGCCTCCATGATCTGCGTCAGCAGCGCCTTGTCGGCCACCGTGGCACGCTTCGCCGCGAATTCGGCCCCGATGCCTTCGATCTCCCGGCGATATTCGAGATAGTCGGCGGTCGCCTTGCGGTGGCTGGCGATGAGGTCGATAATGGGGCGGGTGAAGACTTGCCCAATCACATCGGCGACGAAGGTGCCCTCGCCATGGCGGGTGACCAGCAGGCCGCGGCTCTCCAGCCGCTTCAGCGCTTCCCGCAGGATCGGGCGCGAAATATCGAACTGCCGCGCCAGTTCGCGTTCGCCCGGCAGGCGGTCGCCGACCCGCAATATGCCTTCCAGGATGAGCAGCTCGATCTGGCTGACGACATCGTCCGCGGTGCGCGACGGCTCGATCCTGGAAAATATCTGCTCGCCCATCGATCTTCGCCAAACAATCCTGTGAGAGGGCAGAGTAGCGGTATCAGGCAAAACTGGTCAATTGATTTGTCCAGTTCATGCGGCCGTGTCGCTTTTGCCTTTTTCCCAATAAGGCACAGGTCCGTAGAGGTCGGCGAGATAATCGATGAAAAGCCGCACCTTGGCGGGCAGGAACTGGCGCGAGGGATAGACGGCGTGGATCGCAACCTTGCGCGTCGCGGTATAATCCGGCAGCACCTGAATGAGCTTGCCTGCCGAAAGCTCAGGGCCGATGTCCCAGGTCGAGCGCTGGGCGATGCCGAGCCCACCCAGAACCGCCTCGCGCACCACTTCGCTGGAATTGGTCTGCAACGGCCCGGCGGGGCGTAAGCTCACCGGACCATCCGGGCCTTCGAGCCGCCAGGGATCGTTATTGTGCGGGGCGAGGCAGACATGGTTTTCCAGGTCGGCGAAATCGCGGGGCATTCCGTGTTCCGCGACATAGCGCGGCGCGGCGACGAGGATGCGCCTCACCGGCGCAAGCCGCCGCGCCACCAGGCTTGAATCCGAAAGCTCGGCAATGCGGATCGCCAGATCGTAGCCTTCGCCGACGATATCGACGATCTCGTCCGTCAGCATCATGTTGATGGAGAGATCGGAATTGGCTCGCATGAAGGGTTCGAGATAGGGCGCGATATGCATCCGCCCGAAGGTGGTCGGCGCCGAGATCTTCAGCGTGCCGCGCGCATCCGCCGAGCGGCGCGAGACGAAGCTCTCGGCTTCCTCGACGCCTGACAGAATGGCCAGCACCCGCTCGTAATAGCCCTGGCCAGCCTCGGTGAGCGCGATCTGCCGCGTCGTGCGCTGCAGAAGCCTTGTGCCGAGGCGATCTTCCAGCCGGCGCAGCCGTTTCGAGACGACGGCGGGAGAAAGCCCCAGTTCCCGACCGGCCGCCGACATGCTGCCGCTCGACACCACCCGGGCGAAGATCTCCATATCTGCCAGATTGCTCATCATGCGCGTGTCGGCCCGTTACAGGAATTCCAGCCTCAAAGGGGTCTTCATTCATTCCCTGAGGGAATAACGCCTTCAACGACGCTGTGTCCGTCTGTAGCATTTACAAGCTTGTTGGCAGACAGGTAAACTGTTTTTACCACTTTTCTCATTCGGGAGCGCCCCATGTCCGGACTGACGATGCCGAAAGCGGACAGCAACACGCTGTCGCGGCGTGCCGAGATCGTCGCTGACCTGCGCGACATCGTGCCGGGCGAGGGCGTCGTCGATGCGACCAATGAGATGCGCGTGTTCGAATCCGATGGCCTTACCGCCTATCGCCAATTGCCTCTGGTCGTCGTCCTGCCGCAGACGGTGGCGCAGGTTTCGCGCATCCTCAAATATTGCCACGCCAACGATATTCGCGTCGTGCCGCGCGGCTCCGGCACCTCGCTTTCCGGCGGCGCGCTGCCGCTGGAGGATGCGGTGCTCCTCGTGATGTCACGCTTCGATCGCATTCTGGAGATCGACTATGCCAACCGGGTCGCGGTGGTGCAGCCGGGCGTGACCAATCTCGGCATCACCCGCGCTGTCGAGCATGAAGGTTTCTACTATGCGCCCGATCCGTCCTCGCAGATCGCCTGCTCCATCGGCGGCAATGTGGCCGAGAATTCCGGCGGCGTGCACTGCCTGAAATACGGCCTGACCGCCAACAATGTGCTCGGCATCGAAATGGTGCTGATCAATGGCGAGGTGATCCGTCTCGGCGGCAAGCATCTGGATAGCGAGGGCTATGACATGCTGGGTCTGATGACCGGGTCCGAGGGCTTGCTCGGTGTCGTCACGGAAGTCACCGTCCGCATCCTGCAGAAGCCCGAGACGGCGCGCGCGGTTCTCATCGGTTTCCCCTCCAGCGAGGCGGCGGGGCAGTGCGTCGCCGACATCATCGGCGCCGGCATCATTCCCGGCGGCATGGAGATGATGGATCGGCCGGCCATTCACGCGGCGGAGGATTTCGTCCATGCGGGCTACCCCCTCGATGTCGAGGCGCTGCTGATCGTCGAGCTGGACGGTCCCGAAATCGAGGTGGATCATCTCATCGCCATGGTCGAGGCCATCGCGGGCAGGAACAGCGCCACCACCTGCACCGTGTCGCAATCGGAAGAAGAGCGCATGGCGTTCTGGGCCGGGCGCAAGGCGGCTTTCCCCGCGGTGGGCCGCATTTCGCCGGATTATTACTGCATGGACGGCACCATCCCGCGCAAGGAACTGCCGAAGGTGCTGGCCGGCATGCGCGAACTCTCGGAGAAATATGGTCTGCGCGTCGCCAATGTCTTCCACGCCGGCGACGGCAATCTGCATCCGCTCATCCTCTACGATGCGAACCTGCCGGGCGAGCTTGAAAAGGCGGAAGCGTTCGGCGCGGATATCCTCCGGCTGTGCGTGAAGGTCGGCGGTGTCCTGACCGGCGAGCATGGCGTCGGGGTCGAAAAACGCGACCTGATGCCCGAAATGTTCAATGAGACGGATCTGAACCAGCAGATCCGCGTCAAATGCGCCTTCGACGAAAAACACCTGCTCAATCCCGGGAAGGTGTTTCCGCAGCTTCACCGCTGCGCCGAGCTTGGCCGGGTTCACGTCCATCGCGGCCAGATGGCCTTTCCCGATATTCCGAGGTTTTGAGGGATGCTGTTCAAGGCTGATATCCTTGAGAAGATCGCGAGCGGGCAAGTGGACCTGGCGTTCCGGCGCTGGCGTCGTCCCAGCGTCAGCGAGGGCGGTCGCCTGCGCACGCCCGTCGGCGTTCTCAGGATCGGCGCGGTCGAAATGGTGGAGCTTTCCGCAGTGACGCCGGAGGAGGCGAGGCGGGCTGGCTATCCGGAATTCGATGCTTTTCAGGCCGAGTTTGAACGTGACGATGCATTGCCGCTCTATCGCATAAGGATCGATGCGGTGGTGGCCGACGAGCGCGCCGCGCTGCGCGGGCAGGCGATTGTGCAGCCGGACGAATTTGCGACGATTATCGATCGCTTTGAGCGCTGGGACCGCGTCGCCGCGCGATCCGGCTATCACCGGGCGATCCTCGCCATTATCGCCGAGCGGCCATCCACGCCCGCAGGCAAACTTGCTGAAGCGGTCGGCATCGACAAGATCAAATTCAAGCGCGATGTGCGCAAGCTGAAGGAACTGGGCCTCACCGAAAGCCTCCATATCGGCTACCGGCTTTCGCCGCGTGGCCAATCGGTGCTGGCGCTGTTGTCGGGAGAGAATGCGTGAGAGAGGCTGCATGACGACAATCACCCCCGCAACCGAGGAAGACGTCCTCGAAGCCGTGCAATGGGCGCTGTCGGAAGAAACGCCGGTGGAAGTGCTCGGCCAGGGTTCCAAGCGCGCGATCGGTCGCTTCGTGCAGACCGAGCACGCGATCGACGTTTCGAGGCTTTCCGGCGTCACGCTCTATGAACCGGAAGAACTGGTTCTTTCGGCAACGGCGGGGACGCCGCTTGCCGAAATCGAGGCACTGCTTGGCCAGCACGGGCAATGCCTGCAGTTCGAGCCGATGGATTACGGTCCGCTTCTCGGAGGCGAGCCCGGGAGGGGAACGATCGGCGGTGTTCTCGCCGCCAATCTGAGCGGCCCCAGGCGGCTCAAGTCGGGCGCGGCCCGCGATCATATTCTTGGCGTGCGCGTCGTCTCTGGCCGGGGCGAACTCTTCAAATCGGGTGGCCGCGTGGTGAAGAATGTCACCGGCTACGATCTCTCCAAGGGCATGGCCGGGTCGTGGGGCACGCTCGGCATCGTCACCGAAGTGACGTTCAAGGTGCTGCCCGCGCCCGAGACCGAAACGACGCTCGCCATTCGCGGGCTCGATGACGAGGAGGCGGCCCGAGCCATGGCCATTGCTCTTGGGTCGAGCGGCGAGGTTTCGGCTGCAGCCCATCTGCCTGTCACGGTCACCGGCAAGGTGATCGGAGGCGCTTTGTCGGGCAAGGCGTCGACGCTGCTGCGGCTCGAAGGTTTCGCGCCCTCGGTCAGGGATCGCACGGCGAAGCTGAAGGCGTTGCTGCGGCCTGCGGGCGATATTGACGAGATCGCCGAGGCGCAGTCGCGCCAGCTCTGGCGGGAGATCCGCGATTGCCTGCCCTTTGCCGATGGAACCGGGCGTTGCGTCTGGCGTGTCTCGATGACGCCGATGGTGGCGCACAAGATGGTGGCTGCGCTCCGCCTGGGCGCCGGCGTCGATGCCTTCTATGACTGGCAGGGCGGGCTGGTCTGGTTGCGCATGGAGGCCGATCCCGAGCCGCTGGCGCTGCGCCGCCTGATCGCCCATTTCGGCGGCGGCCACGCGACGCTGGTGCGCGCTCCCGCCGCCATGCGCGCCGCAATCGATGTGTTCGAACCCCAGCCGCCGGCGCTTGCCGTCCTGTCGCAGCAGCTGAAGCACCAGTTCGACCCGAAGGGTATTCTCAACCCCGGCCGCATGGCGGCGGGATCGTAAGGCGTGGCCCGGTGTTATTATGGGCATGGAAACAATTGACGGAGGATCATCATGCCCGAACAACCCGCTGACAATGGCCCCATGAATAATGGTCCGCGCCCGACCGGCGGCTGGCTTGAGCCCGGCGCGCAGAACATCCAGGCGATCTATTTCCTCTATCTGGCGGGTCTTGCGATCGGCGTCACCCCGCTCATCGGCATCGTCATGGCCTACCTCAACCGCGGCAAGGCGGGCGGCTGGATCGAGACGCATTACAGCTGGGCGATCCGCACCTTCTGGATCGGCATATTCTACGGCTTCATCGCGACCCTGCTGATGGTCGTCGGCATCGGTTTCCTGCTGATCCCTGTCGTCATCATCTGGCTGATCGTGCGCTGCATCGTCGGCCTGCAGGCGGTCAGCCGGGGTGAAGCGCTGAAGAACCCGCAAAGCTGGATTCTCTAGGACCCGTTATTTCAGAATAGGAACACGCCGTGCAGACCAATTTCACTCCTGAGCAATTGCGCGATCCCGGTGTGGCGGAATCGGAAAAGATCCTGCGCAAATGCGTTCATTGCGGCTTCTGCACGGCGACCTGCCCGACCTATGTGACGCTCGGCAACGAGCTCGACAGCCCGCGCGGGCGCATCTATCTCATCAAGGACATGCTGGAGAACGGCAGGCCGGCCGACGAGCAGATCGTCACGCACATCGATCGCTGCCTCTCCTGCCTCTCCTGCATGACCACCTGTCCGTCCGGCGTCAATTACATGCATCTGGTCGATCATGCCCGCGCCCATATCGAAAAGACCTATAAGCGCCCGCTGATGAACCGGCTGACGCGGGCGCTGCTCGCCGCCGTCCTGCCCTATCCCGGCCGTTTTCGCGCGGCCCTTTCGGCCGCGAAATGGGGCCGGCCTCTCGCGGGCCTGTTCAGGGCCATTCCGGGGCTGAAACCCGTGGCCGCCATGCTCGACTTCGCGCCGCGTTCAGTGCCCGCCAGATCCGCCTTCGCCGAGGCTGGAACGCACAGGCCGAACGCCGCCTTGCGCGGTCGCGTCGCCATTCTGACCGGCTGTGCCCAGCCGGTGCTGAAACCCGGCATCAACGAGGCGACGATCAGGCTGCTTACGAGGGTAGGCATCGAGGTCGTGGTGCCGAAAGGCGAGGGCTGCTGCGGCTCGCTGGTGCATCACATGGGGCGCGAGGAACAGGCGCTCGATGAAGCCAGGCGGAATGTCGATGTCTGGACCCGCGAAATGGACAATGGCGGCCTCGACGCAATTATCGTCACCGCCTCGGGCTGCGGTACGACCATCAAGGACTATGGCTACATGCTGCGCCTTGATCCCGCCTATCAGGACAAGGCAGCGAAGGTCTCGGCGCTCGCCAAGGATGTTACGGAGTATCTGGCAACCCTCGACCTGCCGGTGCCGGAGAAGGCTCCCGGTCTCACCGTGGCCTATCATTCCGCCTGCTCGATGCAGCACGGCCAGAAGATCACGCGCCAGCCCAAGGAGCTTCTGGCGCGGGCGGGCTTCACCGTGAAGGAGCCGGCGGAAGGCCATCTTTGCTGTGGCTCGGCCGGCACCTACAACATCATGCAGCCGGAGATCGCGCAGCGCCTGCGCGACCGCAAGGTGAAAAATATCGAGGCGACGCGCGCCGATATCATCGCCACCGGGAATATCGGCTGCATCACCCAGATCGCGTCGGGCTCGAAGCTGCCGATCGTCCACACGGTCGAGCTGCTCGACTGGGCCTATGGCGGGCCGAAGCCCGCCGATCTGGCGATAACGGAAAAAACCGCCGCCTGAAACGGCAAATGTCTAGATGCTGTCAGGATGTGGCCCGATCCGGCCATCCTGGGCGTTCAGGGCGGAAATCGCGTCGTGATCGCCTGAAGTGAGCTTGAAATTCAACACATCGAAATTCTCCCGGATGCGTGACGGCGTCACGGATTTCGGGATGACGATATTGCCGATGTCGAGATGCCAGCGCAGGATGATCTGCGCCACGGTCTTGCCGTGCTTGGCGGCGATCTGCTTCAGGTCGGCGTTTTCCAGTATCTTGCCCTGGCCGAGCGGGCTCCAGGCCTCGGTGGCGATACCTTTCTTTTCGTGAAACACACGCAATTCGTTCTGCTGAAACTGCGGATGCAGTTCGATCTGGTTCAGCACCGGCGTCACATCCGTCTCCTTGATCACGCGCTCAACGTCGGCGATGCGGAAATTTGACACGCCGATCGACTTGACCAGACCCTGTTCCCTAAGCTCGATGAGCGCGCGCCATGTGTCGAGGAAGCGGTCCTGCGATGGTACCGGCCAATGGATCAGGTAGAGATCGACATAGTCCGTGCCGAGGCGCTTGAGGCTCGCGTCGAGAGCCCGGAACGCTGAATCATATCCCTGGTCGGCATTCCATAGCTTGGTCGTGAGATAGATGTCGCCGCGCGCTATGCCCGATCCCCTCAGCGCCCTGCCGACGCCTTCCTCGTTCCCGTAGACCGCTGCGGTGTCGATATGCCGGTAGCCCGCTTCGAGCGCCTGGTTGACGGCGGCGACGGCCTCGTCATTGCCGACCTGCCAGACACCATAGCCGAGTTGCGGTATCTCGCTGCCGTCGTTCAGTTTTATCCCCGGTACGCTCATGGTCCATCCTTTGCTTTCATTGTCCGGCCCCTGACCGGAAGGCGAGGCGATCAACCCTGGCGGGAGCCTCGAAATCATTGAAAGGAGTATCATCGGAAAAGGTTGCGTGGGGCAAGAGCGCCCCTGTGATGGATATGGCGTTTCCGGCAAAAAGAAAAAGGGCAGCAGCGCCGGAACCTTTCATGATGAGACGGACCGGTTTTGTCGGTCCGTCTTATCCGAGGTTTCCTGCGCTGCTGCCCAGCGGCGATGCCCTGGCGGGCTTCCCCTCTTGTTGTCTCTACATAACCACGACCTTGGTGCCGATCTTCACGCGCTCGTAGAGATCGGTGACATCCTCGTTGCGCATGCGGATGCAGCCGGAGGAGGCGGCCGTGCCGATGGTCCAGGGCGCGTTGGTGCCGTGGATGCGATAGAGGGTGGAGCCTAGATAAAGGGCGCGGGCGCCCAGCGGATTGGCCGGGCCGCCTTCCATGTGTACGGGCAGGACGCGGCCGTTCTTCCGCTCGCGCGCGATCATCTCCGCCGGCGGGCGCCAGTCCGGCCATTCTGCCTTGCGGGTAATGGGATTGGTACCCCGCCAGCCGAAGCCCTCCTTGCCGACGCCGACGCCATAGCGCCGCGCCTTGCCATTCGGCCCCACGAGGTAGAGGAATTTCCGCGCCGTATCGACGACGATGGTGCCTGGCTTGTGCGGACCGTCATAATCGACCGTCTGCGGCAGGTAGATCGGATTCATCTGCCGCTGCGGCCGATCTTCGGAACGCCTGACCGCGCGCTGGGCCGGACGCCTGTAAGTCACCTCGCGATAGCGCGGTGGCTGGTCGGCCGCCATCCCCGGGGTGCCACGCATCCCCGGGGTGCTGCGCATCCCCGGCGCGCGACGCACCGCCACGCGGCGGGTCTTCTGGGATGGAGCGTAATAGCGTTGCGGGGTGAAGGACGGTGCCGGATAATAATAGCGTGGTTGCTCGAGCTGCATCACCCACGGCGCGGCAAGGTCCGGGCTCATGACCACCGGGGGTCTGGTGGCATAGCGGTCGCTGGCCCATGCTCCGGTCGCGGAGATGGCGGAAATCGTGATTGCGGTCACGGCGGTGATGAGAAGAAGGTGGCGAGGTTTCATATCTTGTGCCATTGCCCTTGGGCCAGCCCCGGCTCCTGACAGGACGTTGTCAGGAGTGGAGGGTGGCAGTGTCGATGATGGGATTGTGGCCGAGCTTCGGAGTCGGAAAGGTGAATCGAATTCAATAAAATGCGATTCTTCGGCAAAACCATTTCTTGTGGTTATCACCCGGTTTCGAACGCTGGTTAATGCCGTCTGAATGGCGAAAGATAAGAAGTGGAACAGGCATCATGACCGAGGAAACGCCCGTCAAAACCGGACTTGTCGAAGGTGCGGATGGCAAGACGCGCTGTTTCTGGCCCGGCACTCTGCCTGACTATCTCCATTATCACGATCATGAGTGGGGCAGGCCCGTCGCCGACGACCGGCGCCTGTTCGAAAAGATCTGTCTCGAGGGTTTCCAGTCAGGCCTTTCCTGGCTGACGATCCTGCGCAAGCGGGAAAATTTCCGCGAGGCCTTCGAAGGCTTCGATTTCGAGCGCGTTGCCCGTTTCGGGGAAAAGGATGTCGAGCGGCTGCTCGGCAATGCCGGCATCATCCGCCATCGCGGCAAGATCGTCTCGACTATCAACAATGCAAAACGCGCCATAGAACTGGCTTCGGAAAAGGGCTCGCTCGCCGCCTATTTCTGGTCTTTCGAGCCGGGCGATGAGGAAAGGCCTGATATCATGGATTATCAGACGCTGAGGGCCAATCCAACCAGCCCGACATCCCTCCGCCTGTCGAAGGATCTGAAAAAGCGCGGCTGGAGCTTCGTCGGGCCGACCACGATGTATGCCCATATGCAGGCGATGGGCCTCGTCAACGATCATATCGAGGGCTGTTGCTGCCGCCAGGAGGTCGAAACCCTGCGCAAGAATTTCATTCGGCCCTGAGAAAAACCCGCCGGCATGAACCGGCGGGTCTCCCAAACGGGTTCAATGAGCGTCGGGCTTAGTGCCCGTTTTTGGCGAGCCAGGCCTTCATCGTCTCGATCTCGGCCTCCTGGGCCTTGATGATGTCTTCGGCAAGCTTGCGCAGGCTTGAGTCCTTGCCATATTCGAGTTCAATGCGCGCCATGTCGATTGCACCCTGGTGATGGGCGATCATGCCGCGAACGAAATCAACGTCGGCATTGCCGGTGAACATGATGTCCATGCCCTTGTGCATCCGTGCGTTGGCCTCGGCAAAGGCCTTGCTGGAAGGCCCCTTGTCGCCTTTGGGTTCGCTCATCTGCATCTGGCCATTATCCGCGCTCTGATGGCCGGAATGGTTCATCTCTTGCGCAAGGGCGGGCCCAGATGCAGGCAAGGCGAGGCAGAGTGCGAGCGCAGGCCCGATGATGGTGGTCTTTCTGGTCATGTGTCTGTCCAGTTCTGGATATGGTTTCTCTGCGGGCGTAAGTGCGTTCTTCGCCCGTTTGATGTCTTTCGTTCGGGATCGTCACGCCCGGGGCGGTGGGCTCAGCGGTGAAGGGACTGTTCCGGCAAGAGGTTGCGCAAGCGCGGCCCCATAGGCAGAAACCGGCGCTACTTTCCGCAATGCTGGCCCGCTTTCCGCAGGAAGGGCAAAACAGGCAGCGCAGAGCATCGGGTGGACAGCCGCATCCTTTCTCTCGTCGGACTGACGGGAGCCGTGCTCGTGGGAGCCGCGATGAAGGGAATGCGCGGTCTCCGTGCCGCTCATTGTGTGCCCGCCGCCGATGTCGAATGTCGCCGAAAGCGCCGGCAACCAGCCGGAAACAAGCGCGCCAAGCACCGCGATGAGGATGATGAAGCGTCTCATGGGTAAAGAGATATACCTTCGCCGGAAAGATGGAAAGGTTCGCTCATCCGCCCACCAGTCGAGGATATCGGAAAGCGACTTTCCCTTTGAATCGGTCTGCAAAACCTGCAACATTGCGGAAGTTTCGAGAGGGTTTCATGGATATCGCTTCGCTGTTTATTTTCGCCGGCGCGCTGCTCGTTGCGGCCGGCTCTCCGGGGCCGAGCATCGGCGCGCTGGTGGCGCGCGTGATCAGCCGAGGCTATCGCGACGTCCTGCCCTTCCTCTTCGCCATGTGGATCGGCGAGGCGATCTGGCTTTCGCTCGCCGTCTGGGGCTTGGCCGTGGTGGCGCAGACCTTCCATCTCGTCTTCACCATCATCAAATATGTCGGCGTCGCCTATCTTCTCTTCCTTGCATGGAAGATGTGGACGGCGCCCGTCGAGATGCGGGATGGCGCGCTGCCAAAGGAGAATTCGGCGGGCAAGCTGTTCATGGCCGGTTTCGCCGTAACGCTCGGCAATCCCAAGATCATGATGTTCTACATGGCGCTTCTGCCAACGATCATCGATCTCGGTCGGGTCACCCTGCTTGGCTGGGCTGAGTTGATCTGTGTCATGATGCTGGTGCTGATCGCCGTCGATATATTCTGGATCGTGCTCGCGGCGCAGGCGCGACGCTTTCTCAGGAGCGTGCGCGCCATGCGCATCGCCAACCGCACCAGCGCCACCATGATGGCCGGTGCTGCGGCCGCCATCGCCACGCGATAGCATTTCCTTCCTCATGGGAGGGAGATCGTCCCTCCGCCTTTGCCGGACCTCACTTGATCGGTGAGGAAGCGGCAGTATCTTCTATAGAGGATACAAATATCCGAGTCGGGGCAGGGGTGGTTAAAGCTATATGACGCTTTCAACCATCGAGCCGAAGACGGGGCGGACAGGTTGACAAGGTGGCAGAACGGCTCTTTTGCGGGCTTTTCGACCGCCATGCAGCCGATTGAGAGGGATAGACTCTCTGCCCTTGCCGCGCCTGACCTGATCGGTTAGGAAAACGACGCTATCGCCTATAGTAGATACTTTGTGTTCGAAATGGGGCAGCGATAGTTGAAGCTACATGACAATTCCAGACATCGGGTAGAAGACATGGCGAACAAGGCTGACAAGGTGAAGGCACGGCTTCCGCGCGGGCTTGTCGACCGCCATGCCGCCGATATCCGCGCCACGGACAAGATGCTGGCGGCGATCCGCGAGGTCTATGAGCGCTACGGCTTCGACCCGGTCGAGACGCCGATGCTGGAATATACCGATGCGCTGGGCAAGTTCCTGCCTGACCAGGACCGGCCGAACGAAGGCGTGTTCTCGCTGCAGGATGATGACGAGCAGTGGATGAGCCTGCGCTACGACCTGACCGCGCCGCTGGCGCGCCATGTCGCGGAAAACTTCAACGAGATCCAGCTTCCCTACCGCACCTATCGCGCCGGCTATGTCTTCCGCAACGAGAAGCCGGGCCCGGGCCGCTTCCGCCAGTTCATGCAGTTCGACGCCGATACGGTCGGCGCACCGTCAGTCGCGGCGGATGCCGAGATGTGCATGATGATGGCCGATGTGATGGAGGCGCTGGGCATTGCGCGCGGCGACTATATTGTCCGGGTGAACAACCGCAAGGTGCTCGACGGCGTCATGGAGGCCATCGGCGTCACGGACGAAGGGCAGAAGCTCGCTATCCTGCGGGCGATTGATAAGCTGGACAAGTTCGGCGTCGAAGGCGTGAAACTGCTGCTTGGCGAGGGCCGCAAGGATGAAAGTGGCGATTTCACCAAGGGGGCAGGGTTAAATGACAACCAAATCGATCGTGTGCTGAAATTGGTGGCTCCGGTGGTGGGCACGCGACTGGAATTGCAATATTTCATGAGTGGAGCCGTTCACGGTTCCGATATCGGCTTAGAGGGCGTCGGCGAATTGGATCAAATCGGCGAGCTCATTGAGGCAGCCAAATATTCCGACCGCATCCGCATTGACCCTTCAGTCGTTCGCGGCCTCGAATATTACACCGGCCCCGTCTTCGAAGTCGAACTGACCGCCGAGATCCCCAATGAAAAGGGCGAGATCGTGCGTTTCGGCTCGGTCGGCGGGGGCGGGCGTTATGATGGGCTCGTCTCGCGCTTCCGTGGCCAGCCGGTTCCGGCAACAGGCTTTTCCATCGGCGTGTCGCGCCTGATGACGGCCTTGAAGAACCTGGGCAAGCTCGGCGAGGGCGATGTGCTCGCTCCCGTGCTCGTCACCGTGATGGACGGCGACATGGAAGCCATGGGGAAATATCAGGATTTCACCCAGAAGCTTCGCGCCGCCGGCATCCGCGCCGAGATGTACCAGGGCAACTGGAAGAAATTCGGCAACCAGCTCAAATATGCCGACCGCCGCGGCGCGCCCCTCGCCATCATCCAGGGCGGGGACGAACGGGCGAACGGCGAGGTCCAGATCAAGGATCTGATCGAGGGCAAGCGCCTTTCCGGGGAAATCGAAAGCAACGAGGAATGGCGCGCCAGCCGCCCCGCGCAGGTGACCGTGAAGGAAGAGGATCTGGCCGCCAAAGTGCGCGAGATGCTGGACCAGCAGGCGCAGGACCGCGCCGGGGGCGCGTGACTGTCATGCTTGATTTGCGGTTGTTCACCCCCCTCTGCCCTGCCGGGCATCCCCCCCACAAGGGGGGAGATTACCACGTCATGGATGGCGGCTACCAATCGCAGCTGTCGAAGAGCAAGCAATACGGCGCATGTCGGCTAATCTCCCCCCTTGTGGGGGGGATGCCCGGCAGGGCAGAGGGGGGTGTGATCGTAAACGCGCGGCGCAAGGACCTGCTCGCATGACCCCCTCCCGCATCCCTGCCTTCGCCAAGGACCTCTCCGCATTTCTCTCCGGCCGAAATGCCGAGCTTGTCGATATCCCGGTCATCCAGCCCGCCGATCCCTTCCTCGACATGGCGGGCGAGGATCTGCGCCGCCGCATCTTCCTGACCGAGAACGAAAACGGCGACAGCCTTTGCCTGCGGCCTGAATTCACCATTCCGGTCTGCCGCAATCATATCGCGCTCAATGCCGCGACGCCGAAGCGCTATGCCTATCTCGGCGAGGTCTTCCGCCAGCGCCGCGAGGGCGACACCGAATTCTACCAGGCGGGCATAGAGGATCTGGGCGATGCCGACGAGGCGCGCGCCGATGCCCGTTCGCTGGCCGACGCGCTCGCCTGCGTGCGCGTGGTGGCGCCCGCTAAAGAACTTGAGATCGTGCTCGGCGACCAGGCGATGTTCGAGGCAGTACTTGCCGCTCTTGGCCTGCCGCGCGGCTGGCAGAAGAAGCTGGTGCGCACATTCGGCAACCCCGCGCAGCTGAAAAGCCTGCTCGCCGGCCTCTCCTCGCCGCGCGAAAATGGTGTGCTGCCCGAGCCGCTGGCCGGGCTGGTCGCCTCAGGCGATGAAGCCGCGCTCGCCGCATCTCTCGAAGCGGATATGCGCGAGGCGGGCATCTCGCCAGTCGCGGGCCGCACTCCGGCCGAGATCGCCCACCGGCTGGTCGAGAAGGAAAGCCTCGCCTCGATCAGGCTGCCGAAGGAAGCCTTTGCGGCGCTCGAAGCCTTCCTCGCCATCCGCGAACCGCTCGACCACGCGCCGCAGCACTTGCACGAATTCGCCGCGCAAAACCATTTCGAACTGCCATCCAAACTGGGTGACGCCCTGAAAGCCTTCGCCGCCCGCGCCGAAGCGATCAAGGCCGCCGGCATCGATTTGCGCGATGTCCATTATGATGCGGCGTTCGGCCGCCCGCTCGATTATTATACGGGCCTCGTCTATGAGATCCGCGCCGCCTCGGGCGGTGGCGCGATCGTCGGCGGCGGGCGCTACGACCGCCTTTTGACGCTATTGGGCGCGCCCAGCGCCATACCGGGCGTCGGCTTTTCCATCTGGCTTGATCGGCTGGCAGAGCTCGCGGGGAGGCCGCAATGATCGCGACATCGACAAACGTCACGCTGGCGCTCCCGTCCAAGGGGCGTCTCAAGGAACAGGCGCTGGAAGTTCTCGCAAACGCCGGGCTGCAAGTCGTCCTGCCGCAGGACCAGCGCAATTACCGCGCGCGGATCGAAGGCATGGAGGGCGTGGATATCCTGTTCCTGTCGGCCTCGGAGATCGCCCGTGAGCTCGGCTATGGCGGCGTCGATCTCGGCGTTACCGGCGAGGATCTGATCCGCGAGACGCTTGCATCAGCCGACGAGCGGGTCGCCATCGAAGCGCCGCTCGGCTTTGGCCATGCCGATGTCGTGGTGGCGGTGCCGGAGGTATGGCACGACGTGACGACCATGGCCGATCTCGACGATGTCGCCGCCGATTTCCGTCAGCGCCACGGACGCAGGCTGAGGATCGCCACGAAATATTGGCGCCTGACGCAGCAGTTCTTTTCGCTGAAGCACGGCATCCAGGTCTATCGCATCGTCGAAAGCCTCGGCGCGACTGAAGGTGCGCCTGCCGCCGGTTCCGCCGATATCATCGTCGATATCACTTCGACCCGCTCGACGCTCAAGGCCAACCGTCTCAAGGTGCTCGAAGACGGCATCATCCTGCGCTCGCAGGCCTGCCTCATCTCCGCCCGCCGCAGCGACGGCAATCCCCGGGTTGCCGACATCTCCGCCCGCATCCGCGGCAGTTTGAAATCCTAGCGAGGAAGTCATGCCGGTGATCATCAGAGATGAGAAGCCGGCCGACATTGCCGCAATCCGCCGCGTGGTGGAGGCCGCTTTTCAGCAACCTGCGGAGGCCGATCTGGTCGACCGGCTTCGCGCCGATGGCGACAGCGTGCTTTCACTCGTCGCGGAGGGTGAAGGCGAGATCATCGGCCACGTGCTCTTTTCGCCGATGTCCGCGCCCTTTCCGGCGCTCGGCCTCGCGCCGGTATCCGTCCTGCCCGAAAGGCAGCACTCGGGTATCGGCAGCAAGCTCATTCGCGAAGGATTGACACGGGCGGAACGTAGGGGATGCCGCGTCGTGTTCGTTCTCGGCGAGCCGGAATATTACAAGCGTTTCGGCTTCGATCCCGCTCTGGCGACCGGCTTCGCCTCGCCCTATGCCGGGCCATACCTCATGGCGCTGCCGCTAAACGGGGTGATGCCTGCCGAACGGGGCAGGGTAGACTACGCCCCGGCGTTCGCGACGTTGGGCTAATAGAAAAGGCCGCGGAACCTCCGCGGCCTTTTCCATCATTTATATCCGATCAGCCGCGCTTGGCGTCGATCGACAGCGCGCCGGCGCCGGCTGCTGCGAGCACGAAGAAGCCGCCGGCGATGGCGATGTTCTTCTGGAAATTGATCATCTGCATCATGTCGGCAAAGTTCGTGTGAGCGACCAAGGCCGATGCGATGCTGAACAGGCCGAGCGCGATGGCCGCGATGCGGGTCTTGAAGCCGACGAGGACGGCAAGACCGCCGAAAAACTCAAGCAGGCCGACGAGGACCGCGACGACGGTCGGAGCCGGAAGGCCTATGCTGCCGAAATAGCCGGCCGTGCCGGCGATGGCGGTCAGCTTGCTGAAGCCGGCCGGGATGAAGAGCGAGGCGAGAAGGGCACGGCCGAGCAGATTGCCGTAGGGATTGCTGGAATAGGCATTGGCAGACATGAAATTGTTCTCCGGGTTGCGTTCAGGGCAAATAGACAATTCTCGTTGTCAAAGAAAGCCGCATTATTCTCGACAGATTGTTCACCAATGCGAGACGGCTCCGCCTATTCCGGTGCGATCATCCGCTCCGGCCTCACGAGCTTGTCATAATCCTCCGCCGAGACGAGCCCGCTAGCCAGCGCCTCCTCACGCAATGTCGAGCCGTTTTTGTGCGCTGTCTTGGCGATCTTGGCGGCATTGTCATAGCCGATGGCCGGGGCCAGCGCCGTCACCAGCATCAGCGAACGTTCGAGAAGCTCCTTGATGCGGACTTCGTCGGCCTCCGTCCCCTTGATGCAATGATCGGCGAAGGACACCATGGCGTCCGAGAGAATCCGGATCGATTGCAGCACGTTGAAGGCGATCACCGGCTTGAAGACGTTGAGTTCGAAATGGCCCTGGGATCCCGCAACGGTCACCGTGGTGTGATTGCCGAAGACCTGCGTCGCCACCATGGTCAGCGCCTCGGCCTGCGTCGGGTTGACCTTGCCGGGCATGATCGATGAGCCGGGCTCGTTTTCCGGCAGCTTCAGCTCGCCAAGGCCGGAACGCGGGCCGGAGCCGAGAAAGCGGATATCGTTGGCGATCTTGAAGAGGTCGGCGGCGAGCGCATTGAGGCTGCCGTGGAAATTGACGATGGCGCCGTGGCTGGCCAGCGCCTCGAACTTGTTGGGCGCCGTCTTAAACGGCAGGCCGGTGATTTCCGAGACCACGTCGGCAAAGCCGGTGTCGAAGCCCTGCGGCGCGTTGAGTCCCGTACCCACGGCCGTGCCGCCCTGGGCAAGCAGGAAGATGTCGGCGAGGCTGTCGTCGATCCGCTTGCGGCCATATTCGAGCGCCGCGCGATAGCCGGAAAACTCCTGGCCGAGCGTCACCGGCGTAGCGTCCTGCGTATGCGTGCGGCCGATCTTGATGATATGGGCGAACGCCTCTTCTTTTTCCTTCAGCGCCTCGATCAGATGGTCGAGCGCGGGATAGAGCCGGCTGGTCGTCTCGACCGCAGTCGCGATATGGATCGCGGTCGGGAAGCTGTCGTTCGACGACTGGCTCATATTGACGTGGTCGTTGGGGTGGACCGGCTTCTTGGAGCCGAGCGTCCCGCCCAGAAGCTCGATCGCCCGGTTGGAGATGACCTCGTTGGCATTCATGTTGGACTGCGTGCCGGAGCCGGTCTGCCAGACGACCAGCGGGAAATGATCGTCGAGCTTGCCCTCGACGACTTCCGCCGCCGCCACCGTGATGACGCGGCCGATCACCGGATCAAGCTTGCCGAGCGCGATATTGGTTTCCGCCGCCGCGCGCTTGACGATGCCCAGCGCATGGATGAGGGGCAGGGGAAGCCTTTCGCCGCCAATCCTGAAATTATGCAGGGATCGCTCCGTCTGCGCGCCCCAATAGCGATCCGAAACGACCTCGATCGGCCCGAACGTATCGGTTTCCGTGCGTGTTCCTGCCATGATAGTCTCCGTTTTCTATCGGAATTTGGGAAATATGCGCATCGTGCGGGGCGATTTTGCGGGCGCTGCTATTTCTCCTCGTCCTCTTCGTCCTGATCGTCTTCTTCCGAAAACCAGGCAGTGGGATCGATCTTCTTCTGCGTCCGGCTGTCGGTGAATATCCACCATCCGGTATCGGCTTCGTCCCAGTCGCCGCCGCCTGCCTTCAATTGCGCGAGCGAGTGATACCGCGCGACCGATTCGTTTTCCTGGTCGTCATTGTCGGTCCACAAGACAGTGATCTTGGTGCCATTCATCGGCGCGGTGGAGATGGGAAGCTTCTTGCGCATGGACGTCTCCTGTTGATACCAGGAGATTACATAGCGCGAGATTGATCAGGAACAAAGCCGGGCGTTGCATGGGCGCCCGGCCAGTCCATGAGGAATACCGGGATCAGGCTTCGCGGGCAGCCTTCAGCGCCTTTGCCCACCAGACGAGCTGGTCCAACATGCTGGTAGCGGCTTCTGCCAAATGCGGGTAGTCGCCGAGCTGGGCTTCGCCCTTCACCACGGCAAGATATTCCGGGAAGAGGATATGCACGCCTGTCTTGACCGACGCGGCCTGCATCTCGACGGCGATCAGGCGCAGATGCTCGACCGCGCGCGCGCCGCCGACACCGCCATAACCGACGAAGCCGAACGGCTTCTGGATCCATTCGCCCATGTCGATGGCGTTCTTCAGCACGGCCGTCGGTCCGTGATTGTATTCGGCGACGGTGAAGATGTAGCCGTCGAACTCGCGCATCTTCTTCTTCCAGCGCTCCGCCGTCTCGTTCTGAGCCTCCGTGGTGCGCTCTTCGCCGAGGAATGCCATGGGGTAATCGAGCAGGTCGACCACTTCCACCTCGATGTCACCGCGCGCTCCCGCAAGCTCCGCGATCCATTTTGCCGGGGTGGGGGAGAAGCGCGATCCGCGCGTGCTGCCTATGACGACGGCGATCTTCGATTTTGCCATGAGTATAGAGCCTTTCTTCATATATGATGGTAACCAAAGGGAACCGGCGCTATATAAGTGGCCGACTTTAAGCGGCGCAAGGAGGCACTTTTTTGGAACCGGATCACTTTGAAGTAACCGCGGAATGCACGATGGTGAATGAAGTTCTGTCGCGCGTAGGCGATAAATGGACGGTGCTCGTCGTCAATTATCTCGGCAATGGCACCATGCGCTTCAACGAGCTGCGGCGGACCGTATCGGGCATTTCGCAGAAGATGCTGACGATGACGCTGCGCGGGCTGGAGCGCGACGGTTTCGTCACCCGTACGGTTTTCCCAACCATTCCGCCGCGCGTCGAATATGAGCTGACCGATCTCGGGCGCGATCTGCTTGTTCCGGTTCGGGCGCTGGGCGCGTGGGCGATCGCCAACGAGGAGAAGGTCAGAGCAGCGCGCCATCGCTTCGATGCCGCCCACCGCGCACCGCAGGAGCCGTTCCGGCATTCGAAGAGCTTGAGCGAAGCCGCCGAATGAACTGGTTTAAGGAAAAATCTTCGGGAGGGTGGAAAGGCGGATTTTGATCCGCCTTTCCGGTTGCCTGAGACAGGACTTCCGTAAAAGCGGGGGCAATTTGGAAGTCCATCTGTGTGCGGCAAGCCCCTGCCGAGCGGTTGACCATGTTTGCCGAAGCCAGTCAATCAGAACTTTCTAACAGACAAGATCGTTCAACAGCCAATTAGCCGCGCATGGTTAAGCCTTCATTAACCCGGAGGGTCAACGTTCGGTTCCAACTGAGCCAGGAATCAATCCGACGCAGGCAATAAAAAAGGCGGGCACAGGGCCCGCCTTTCCTAATTCAGGACAGGACTTCTTAGAAGTCCATGCCGCCCATGCCGCCCATGCCGCCGCCAGGCATTGCCGGCATGCCGGAATCCTTCTTCGGAAGCTCGGCGATCATGGCCTCGGTGGTGACCAGCAGGCCGGCTACCGACGCTGCGTTCTGGAGAGCGATGCGGACGACCTTGACAGGATCGACGATGCCGAGGGCGATCAGATCGCCATATTCGCTCGTCGCCGTGTTGTAGCCGTAGCTGTCGCTCTTGTTCTCGAGGATCTTGCCGACAACGATCGAAGCCTCGTCGCCCGCGTTCGTGGCGATCTGGCGGGCCGGAGCCTGCAGGGCGCGGCGGACGATGTTGATGCCGGCATCCTGATCGGCATTGGCGCCCTTGACGGTGAGCGCAGCCGAAGCACGCAGCAGAGCCGTGCCGCCGCCGGGAACGATGCCTTCTTCAACGGCCGCGCGGGTCGCATTGAGGGCGTCGTCGACGCGGTCCTTCTTTTCCTTGACTTCGATTTCCGTCGCGCCGCCGACGCGGATCACGGCAACGCCGCCAGCAAGCTTGGCAAGACGCTCCTGGAGCTTCTCCTTGTCGTAGTCCGAAGTGGTCTCTTCGATCTGCTGCTTGATCTGGCTGACGCGAGCGGTGATCTCGGCCTTCTGGCCGGCGCCGTCGACGATCGTGGTGTTTTCCTTGGTGATCGACACCTTCTTGGCACGGCCAAGCATGTCGAGCGTGACGGTCTCCAGCTTGATGCCGAGATCTTCGGAGATCACCTGGCCGCCGGTGAGGATGGCGATGTCTTCGAGCATGGCCTTGCGGCGGTCGCCGAAGCCCGGAGCCTTCACGGCAGCGATCTTGAGGCCGCCGCGCAGCTTGTTGACGACGAGCGTGGCAAGAGCCTCGCCTTCGACGTCTTCAGCGATGATGACGAGCGGCTTGGAGGTCTGGACGACAGCTTCGAGAACCGGCAGCAGAGCCTGAAGGTTCGAAAGCTTCTTCTCGTGCAGGAGAATGTAGGCGTCTTCGAGCTCGGCCACCATCTTTTCCGGATTGGTGACGAAGTACGGCGAGAGATAGCCGCGGTCGAACTGCATGCCTTCGACGACTTCCAGCTCGGTTTCGGCGGTCTTGGCTTCCTCGACGGTGATGACACCCTCGTTGCCGACCTTCTGCATCGCCTGGGCGATCATCTCGCCAACCGATACGTCGCCATTGGCCGAGATCGTGCCGACCTGGGCAACTTCTTCCGAGGTCTTGATCTTCTTGGCCTTCTTGACGAGGTCCGCGACGACTTCGTTGACGGCCAGATCGATACCGCGCTTCAGGTCCATCGGGTTCATGCCGGCGGCAACAGCCTTGGCGCCTTCCTGAACGATCGCCTGACCGAGAACGGTCGCGGTCGTGGTGCCGTCACCGGCGATGTCGTTGGTCTTGGAAGCCACTTCGCGCAGCATCTGTGCGCCCATGTTCTCGAACTTGTCCTCGAGTTCGACTTCCTTGGCGACGGTCACGCCGTCCTTGGTGATGCGCGGTGCGCCGAAGGACTTGTCGATGACGACGTTGCGGCCCTTGGGGCCGAGCGTTACCTTGACGGCATCGGCAAGGATGTTGACGCCGCGCAACAGGCGCTCACGCGCGTCACGGCCGAATTTTACTTCTTTGGCAGCCATTTGAGTCTCTCCTGGGATTTAACCCGGTTTGATCGATGGTGAGGATTTTAAAAAGGGAACCGGCGATCAGCCGATGATGCCCAGAATGTCGGATTCTTTCATGATCAGCAGGTCTTCGCCGCCGATCTTGACCTCGGTGCCCGACCACTTGCCGAAGAGGATGCGGTCGCCGGCCTTGACATCCAGCGGAACCAGCTTGCCGGCTTCGTCGCGAGCGCCCGTGCCGACGGAAATGATCTCGCCTTCCTGCGGCTTTTCCTTGGCGGTATCGGGGATGATGATGCCACCGGCGGTCTTCGCTTCCGATTCGACCCGGCGAACGACGACGCGGTCGTGAAGCGGGCGGAACTTGGTGTTGGCCATGGTTTGAACCCTTGAGTTTAAATTGAATGGACGGAATGAACCCTTGCGGTCCAATTTATTAGCACTCGCCGTCGGTGAGTGCCAATATGCTGTCCGAGATAGAATTTCGGGCTCGATTTGTCAAGGGAACAAACGGTTGAACCCCACCGGGGGCCTGTGCGGGATGCAGGCATTTCAAGCGCCGCCAACCCGGCCCCAACCTGACCCATTGCAGGATATGGGGTGCCCCGGGGGATAAACAAGGCGCAGGAAATTTAAACCCGCCGCCTGCCGGATTTCACTGTTCCCTGCAGCTAGCGTTAACAGAAGGTAGACGCGTTCGGGGCTCATCAGGCGCAGCTTGGCTCGAACGGCCCATGCTCCGCGAAGGACGAGAGGCAGGGTCGGATGCAAGGCCGAGGCAGGCCTACCTGACGATGCGCAGGTTGGAGAGTTCGTCGCCGATCTGCCGGAAGGTTTCCGACAGGTCGCCGCCCGTGGTGTTCCAGAAGAGCTTCGCCGGCTTGCCCGGATCGTCCTCATCGCGGCGACTGCGCGAATCCGACGAGCAGGATTTAAGCGCATCGATCTGCCCCTGGACCTGCTTCTTCTGAGCCGCGTTGCCCTTTGTGGCGTCGAGATCGAGCGCCACCGTCATGACGATGATGTTGGCTTCCTTCACATTATCGCACAATGCGGCGAACTGCTCGTTCATGGCGGCGGTATAGTTATCGTTGGTGTGCAGGTTGGTGCTCACCTTGCTGGTGTTCTGGAAAATGCGCGTCGTGGCGTAACCGGGCGTTTTCTGGCCGGTATAGCCGTAATTGGAATAGGCCGAGATGACGCCGGCCTCGTCGCGGAAGTTCCAGTTCCTTAAGGAGTAATAGGTGTTGGCGCCGTCGGTCAGGACGATGACCACCTTGTCGTTCCCGCGCTCGGTCTCGGGACGCCCCTCGGTAAATGGTTCTCCATGCGAAATCGTCCGCCAGCCCCATGCCATTCCTTCCGGAACGTTGGTCGCCCCATTGGGAACCATGGCATTGATGGCGGTTTTGATCTTCGAAAGTCCGACGGCATCGGAAACATCGGTCAGCGCTGTGATAGCCGTCGTCGTGCAACTGTAATCGGGCCCCGGTACGATACCCTGAACCGAGGAAGAAAGTTTGGAGGATAGATTATAAGGAGCAGGCTTGTAGTATTTGGTGATGTCACGCTGGCGCTGCGATGCGCTGCTTGTGTTCACCTCCGCGTCCGGCCACCAGTCGTTTATGGGCGCCGTATAGAGGTATCCATCCCGGTCATTGTATTTTCTTGTGGCGTTGTATTCGTCCGGGGCCAGCATCGGTACGAAAAGCGTATCCGGCATAGCCGCGCTCGGCTTTGTGTCCATGAGAGCATGAACTCCGGGGCGCACCTCGACGCAGCCTTTCCAACTCGTATATGATCTGGTCGCCGTGTTTAAACTGTTCGTATAGATTTTGAGGTCTTCATAGATCGAGAAGCGAGTGAAGCTGGTACCCACTTGTGCACCCCAACCGCTGCCGACTTTCGTGAAGACATTGTTCGTGTTTTTGACGGCCTTGTTGGCCCCAACGGTCACGGAACTGCCGGGCCCCGGCATATCGAAATTTTCATAATGGACGGAGGACCGCCCATCCTTGTCCAGCCAATTGGCAGTCTGCTCGTAATCCGGGCCCACATTGACCGATGCCGCAAACGGCACGACGGAAAATTGCACCGGTTTGTCGATGCGCGTCATCAAAGACGCTTGTTGGGCCATGGTGTCAACGAGTTGCGTCGCCGCGTTTTTCAAGAGCACCATGCGCTCTTCGTTGGAGCCGGTGCCTTTTTCACTCATCGACCCGGAATTGTCGAGAACCAGCGCCACCTCGACCGTGTTCTTCACGCGCACGTCCGAGACCATATGATATCTGAACTTGTTCCAGTCGCCGCCGCCAAGTGAACTGGCAAGCGTCCCGAAAAGCGAATTGTAGGTGAAATCAGCGACGGCCGAGACTTGCTGTATGGGAGCGCCATCTTCTGGCAGGACGACGCTGAACTGGACCTTGGCCGGGTTCATGACCTTCAGATTGGCGGCGAAATATCTCTGGCCATAATCCTGCATGCTCTCTTTCGAGGCCCCGCCGCCGAATTGGCGCCCGACGGCCAGCGAGGCCGCGTCGAGGGCGTGCTGCACATTGGTCCTGGTCCGCATCAGATTTGCCGCATCGATGGCCGCCATGCCGGCGAGCAGCAGGGGCGCCATGATGAACACCCCCATGATCGCGAAATTGCCGCCTTCGTCGCGCCGGAAACGCGCCAAAATCGATAGGTTCTCTTTGGGATTGGCTGAGTTCTTTACCCCACCGGCCATTGCGGCCGCCCGCATGCTTTCCGATTGCATCTACGCCCCCAAACGTTCCCCAGGAATTCTCCCGCGCCCGCTTGTGGAAGAATTCCATTCGTTCATAGCAGGGGGCTTCTAAGAGTTGGTCACGAAGCAAGGTAAAATTTGAATGACCGTCGAAGAAGCTCGCAATCCGATCCTCGCTCCCGAGACTTTGAAGGCGAAAGCAGATGACATGCCCGGCGGCTTCGGCTAATCCGGTCGCGCCCGCTATAAAAGGAGCCCGCATGTTCAACCTTCCCAAGATCGAACGCCTTGATGAACTGATGCCCCGCTATGACGTTCTTCTCTGCGATGTGTGGGGCGTGGTGCATAACGGCATCCATGCGTTCGCTCCCGCGAAGGCGGCGCTGCAGCGCGCCCGCGAGGCCGGGCTGACGGTCGTCCTCATCACCAATGCGCCGCGTCCCGCGCCGCTGATCGCCGCGCAATTGTCGCTGCTCGGCGTTCCCGAGGAGGCCTATGACCGCATCGTCACCTCGGGGGACGTGACGCGCGACCTGATCGCAGCAGGCCCGCGCCGCGTGTTTCATCTCGGTCCCGATCGCGACTTGGCGCTTTATGAAGGGCTCGACGTCGAACTGGTCGAGGAGTTCGAGGCGTCAAGCGTAGTTTGTACCGGCCTGGTCGACGACGAGATCGAGGCGCCCGAGGATTATGCCGATATGCTCGCGCGCTTGCGCTCGCGCGACCTGCCTTTCATCTGCGCCAACCCCGATATCGTGGTGGAGCGCGGCAACCGCCTGATCTGGTGCGCCGGCGCCCTGGCGCGTGACTATGGCCTCATCGGAGGGCGCACGCTCATCGCCGGCAAGCCGCACCGGCCGATCTATGAGGCGGCGCTGGAAGTCGCGAGCGAAGTGCGTGGCGTGGCCGTGGACAAGAGCCGGGTGCTGGCGATCGGCGACGGCATGCTGACCGATGTGAAGGGCGCCGAGCAGTTCGGGATCGATATCCTCTATATATCGGGCGGCATCCATGCCGGCGATTATGCCGATCAGGGCATAGTGGATGTCGAAAAACTGCTTGAGTTTCTGAAAACCCATGGCAGCAATCCTGTCGCCACCATGCACGCCCTGGCCTGAGATCAGAGCAAACACGCCATGCCGGAACATTCTTTTCTTCGCCTTGCCAGCCCCGCCGATCTGCCCGCTCATCTCCGGGGAGCCGTCGTTGCTATCGGCAATTTCGACGGCGTGCACCGTGGCCATCAGGCCGTGCTTGAGCGCGCGCTCGATCTGGCCCGGGAGGAGGGACGTCCGGCGGTCGTGCTGACCTTCGAGCCGCATCCGCGCAGCGTCTTCGTGCCGGACCAGCCCGTCGACCGGCTGACGCCGGCGGTGGAAAAGGCCGAGCTCCTCGACGCGCTCGGCTTCGATGCCGTGGTCGAGCAGGAGTTCACGCGCGCCTTCGCCGAGCATACCGCGGAAGATTTCGTCCAGTCGATCATTGTCGACGATCTTGCCGCAAGCCGTGTCGTCACCGGCTTCGATTTCCATTTTGGCAAGGGGCGGCAGGGCGGTCCGGCTTTCCTCATGGACGCCGGAAAAAGGCTGGGCTTCGAGGTCACGCTGGTCGATGCCTTCCGCGACGAGGGTGGAGAGGTCGTCTCGTCGAGCCGCATCCGCTCACTTCTGGGGGAGGGCGATGTCGCAGGCGCGGCGGGGCTGCTCGGCTACCGCTATACGGTCGAGAGCGAGGTGGTGGGCGGCAAGAAGCTCGGCCGCACGCTGGGCTTCCCGACCGCCAATATGGAACTGCCGCCGCAGACGCATCTGAAGCACGGCATCTACGCCGTGCGCTTCCGCCGTCCCGATGGCTCGCTGCATGACGGCGTTGCCAGCTTCGGCCGCCGCCCGACAGTCGACAAGGACGGCTCGCCGCTGCTTGAAACCTTCCTGTTCGATTTCGCAGGCGATCTCTATGGTGAGACCTGCGCTGTTTCCTTCTTCGCCCGACTGCGCGGCGAGGAAAAATTCGACAGTCTCGACGCGCTGATGGTGCAGATGCGCCAGGACGACGCCGAAGCGCGCGCCGTGCTTTCCGGCGTGCGTCCGCTGTCACAACTCGACCGGGCGTTCAATTTCGAGGAAAAGCCTTCGGAATGAGGAACTTTCTTCCTCGAATTTAAGCAATTTTTACGCATTTCTCTGCAAAGACTGTTTACCATCAAAGACTTTTCAAACTCTCTCCCCGGAGCTTCATTTTGCGTAATTTTCCATTGGGCGTTCTGTCCGGCGCGGTTCTCTTCCCTCTGATCGCCTCCACCTCTTTTGCCCAGGCTCAGGAAACCCAAACCCGCAAGCATTTCTGGTCGGGCGACTGGTATCTGACCGTCGGCGCCGCCGGCTTCGCCGCGCCGCGCTTCGAGGGATCGAACAGCCGTATCTTCAATGCGACGCCGATGATCTCGCTGGGGCGTGCGGGCGCGACGACGCGCTTTACCTCGCGCAACGACAACCCGTCCTTTGCCTTCATCGACACGGAAACCTTCCGCGCCGGTATCGCCGGCAAGCTGCTCTTCAAGCGCGACGGAGATACGGCCGATGAGCTGAAGGGGCTCGATCCCGTGCGCTGGGGCGTCGAGGCAGGCGGCTTCTTCGAAGTCTACCCGACCGACTGGCTGCGCGTCCGCGGCGAGGTCCGGCAGGGTATCCGCGCGCACAAGGGCGTCGTGGCCGATGTCTCCGCCGACGCCTTTGTCGACGTGACGCCGACCGTGCGCATCTCCGGCGGCCCGCGTGCGTCCTTCGCCACCAAGGATTATTTCGACACCTATTACGGCGTCGATGCCGATGAGGCGGTTGCCTCGGGCCTCAGCCAGTATAAGCCCGGCGGTGGCTTCAAGTCGGCCGGTGTCGGCGGCGCGATCACCTGGAAGGCGACCGAGAAGGTGACCACGAGCCTCTTTGCCGAATATGCCCGCCTGCAGGGTCCGGCGGCCGATTCGAGCCTGGTCAAGGAGCGCGGCTCGCGCGACCAGTTCACCGTGGGCCTCTCCGCCACCTACCGCTTCGACTTTTCGCTGGAATAGCGATCAGCGATTAATAGCATTAGGCAGGCATCAAGTTTCTTGGGCCTGCCCCTTTATTCCTTGGCGCGTCATTGCTAAAAGCAGCGCCATGATGACTGCATTCCGGCTTTTCATTTCGGTCATACGAATTAGTGGCCCGGCCTTCCCAGCTGCTTCCATAGCAGCAGCGTAAAGCGGGAAGGTCCGGGAACGACCGGCTGCGCCTTCACGGCATTCACCGTTTTATTCAACCTGCCCGCCGCGCTGCCTGCGCGGGCTTGAGAACGAGCCAGAAACCATGACCGATACCACCGGGAAAATCGACTATTCGAAGACCCTTTATCTTCCCCAGACCGAATTCCCGATGCGCGCCGGCCTGCCGCAGCGCGAGCCGGAATTCGTCGCCCGCTGGGAAAAGATGGATCTCTATAAAAAGCTGCGCGAGGAGGCGAAGGACCGTCCGCTCTACATCCTCCATGACGGCCCGCCCTACGCCAATGGCAACATCCATATCGGCCATGCGCTGAACAAGGTGCTGAAGGACGTCATCACGCGCTCCTTCCAGATGCGCGGGTATAATTCCAACTACGTGCCGGGCTGGGACTGCCACGGACTGCCGATCGAATGGAAGATCGAGGAACAATATCGCGCCAAGGGCAAGAACAAGGACGAGGTGCCGATCAACGAGTTCCGCAAGGAATGCCGTGAGTTCGCCGCGCACTGGATCAAGGTGCAGTCGGGCGAGTTCAAGCGCCTCGGTGTAACAGGCGATTTCGACAATCCCTACCTCACCATGGATTTCCACGCGGAAAGCCGCATCGCCGGCGAACTCCTGAAATTCGCCATGTCCGGCCAGCTATATCGCGGCTCCAAGCCGGTGATGTGGAGCGTGGTGGAGCGCACCGCACTCGCCGAGGCCGAGGTCGAATACCAGGATGTCGAGAGCGACATGATCTGGGTGAAGTTTCCAGTGGCGACGGGTTCGGATGACCTGAATGGCGCCTTCGTCGTCATCTGGACGACCACCCCCTGGACCATCCCCGGCAACCGCGCGATCGCCTATTCGCCCCGCGTCTCCTATGGCCTTTACGAGGTGACGGCGGCGGAGAATGATTTCGGCCCACAGCCCGGCGAAAAGCTGATCTTTGCCGACGCCTTGGCCGAGGGTTCCTTCGCCAAGGCGAAGCTTGAGTATGACCGTCTACGCGATGTTTCCGCTGACGAGATGGCATCGATCCTTTGCGCCCATCCGCTCAACGGTCTCGGCGGCGGCTATGAATTTCCCGTCCCTCTCATCCCCGGCGATCATGTCACCGACGATGCCGGTACGGGCTTCGTCCACACCGCGCCCAGCCATGGCCGCGAGGACTTTGACGTTTGGACGGATCATGCCCGCGAGCTCGAGGCTCGCGGCATCGATACCGCCATCCCGTTCCCCGTTGACGATGCAGGGTTCTACACCAAGGATGCGCCTGGCTTCGGGCCGGATCGCGAGGGCGGCCCCGCTCGCGTCATGGACGATAATGGCAAGAAGGGCGACGCCAACAAGGCGGTCATGGATGCGCTGATCGAGCGCGGCATGCTTTTCGCGCGCGGACGGATGAAGCATTCCTATCCGCATTCCTGGCGTTCGAAAAAGCCGGTCATTTACCGCAACACGCCGCAATGGTTCGTCTATATGGACAAGGAACTGGGCGACGGCACGACGCTGCGCTCGCGCTCCCTGAAGGCCATCGACGAAACGCGTTTCGTCCCCGCCGCCGGCCAGACGCGCCTGCGCGCCATGATCGAGGATCGTCCCGATTGGGTTCTCTCGCGTCAGCGCGCCTGGGGCGTGCCGATCTGCGTCTTCGCCGATGCGGACGGCAAAATCCTGCAGGACGAGGCGGTCAACCAGCGCATTCTCGATGCCTTCGAGCTTGAGGGCGCTGACGCATGGTTCGCCGAAGGCGCGCGCGAGCGCTTCCTTGGCTCCCGCGCCAACGAGCCATGGCAGCAGGTCCGCGACATCCTCGACGTCTGGTTCGATTCGGGCTCGACGCACACCTTCACGCTGGAAGACCGCCCCGATATGAAATGGCCGGCGGATGTCTATCTCGAAGGGTCCGACCAGCATCGCGGCTGGTTCCATTCCTCGCTGCTGGAAAGCTGCGGCACGCGCGGCCGCGCGCCTTACGATACGGTCGTCACCCACGGCTTCACCATGGACGAGCACGGCAAGAAAATGTCCAAGTCGCTCGGCAACACCGTGACGCCGCAGGAGGTCATCAAGGATTCGGGCGCCGATATCCTCCGCCTCTGGGTAATGACGACCGATTACTGGGAAGACCAGCGCCTCGGCAAGAGCATTCTCCAGACCAATATCGACGCCTACCGCAAGCTCCGCAACACCATCCGCTGGATGCTCGGCACGCTCGCCCATGACGACGGTGAAACCGTCGCCCATGCTGATCTGCCTGAACTGGAGCGGCTGATGCTGCACCGCCTTGCCGAACTGGATGAAATCGTGCGCGCCGGCTACGACGCCTTCGATTTCAAGCGCATTGCGCGGGCGCTCATCGATTTCATGAATGTCGAGCTTTCGGCCTTCTACTTCGATATCCGCAAGGACGCGCTCTATTGCGACGCGCCGTCGAGCATCAAGCGCAAGGCTGCGCTCCAGACCGTGCGCGCGATCTTCGACCGCGTGACGACATGGCTTGCGCCGATGCTGCCGTTCACGACGGAGGAAGCCTGGCTCGACCGTTATCCCCAGGCGCTGTCGGTGCATCTGGAACAGTTCCGCGAAACGCCGGCCAAATGGCGCGACGAGGAATTGGCGGAAAAATGGCGCAAGGTGCGCAGCGTGCGGCGCGTCGTCACCGGCGCGCTGGAGCTGGAGCGCGCCGATAAGCGCATCGGCTCGTCGCTGGAGGCGGCTCCGGTCGTTCATATCACCGACCCGTCGCTGGCCGAGGCGGTCAAGGGGCTCGATTTCGCTGAAATCTGCATCACCAGCGATATCAATGTGACGGACGAGCCCGCGCCGGAAAGCGCCTTCACGCTGGATGACGTGAAGGGCGTGGGCGTCATCCCGGCGCGCGCGACGGGCGAGAAATGCGCGCGCTCCTGGCGCTACACCCATGATGTCGGCAGCGACCTTGAGTTTCCCGATGTCTCGGCTCGCGACGCCGCCGCCCTGCGGGAATTGAAGGCGCTCGGCCGGCTTCCAGCCTGAGACGCGCCTTGAGGGACGGAACATGGCAATTGCGGATAACACCGATATCCGCAATTGCCGCCTCGACCGCCGTCATGTACAAGGCCATTCACGGGCTTGCCATGGAGTTGCCGGAATTCTACGGCAGGGCTGGCGGAGAAGGCCGGGGACCGGCTGAAACGATCAGCCTGGTTATGACGGGTTAGAAGTGGCGATAATGAAGATTAATGGGCAGTTTCTGATTTTCGGGGCAATGTTCGCCGGTTTTGGGCTTTCTGGCTGTGTTTCCTCTCCGACCTACGGCACTGACAAGACGGCCGGCGTTCAGCTTTTTGACGACGTGTCCAATATTGCCTCATTGGGTGCGAGCAAGGGCCAGCGGATAGAGTACAAGCCGCGTCCCGAACTCGTGAAGCCCGCCGGGCGCGTCACGGCCCTGCCGCCGCCGCAGGAGAGCGTGGATCACGCAGGCAATCCGAACTGGCCGGAATCGCCCGAGGCGCGCCGCAAGCGTCTGCGTGACGAGGCGACGGCCAATCAGGACAATCCGAGCTACGTTTCCCCGATCGCCAGTGACGGGCCTGTCTCGACATCCTCCTCGTCGCGCAACCTCGCTTCGGCCAACAGCCGCGCCGCCGACCGCGCATCGCGCGGCAGCAATCTGTCGGCAGCGGAATCGGCGGAGATCATCCGTCGCCGTCAGCTCGCAAAGACCGGCTCGCCCACGACCCGACGCTATCTGAGCGAACCGCCGCTGGACTACAGGCAGGCAGCCGGCACAGCGCCGGTGGGCGATCTTGGCGAGGATGAGGCTCGGAAGGAACGCGAGCGCAAGGCTGCGGCGCGCGGCTCCAAGAGCTGGCGCGATTATGTCCCCTGGTAAGGCGGCGAAGCGCTTTGCAATCAGAGACGCTTCGTTCTAAAAAAATTCTTTAGGAGCGCTTGCGCTTCTTTCTCGGCAAAGCCCGTATAGACTTCGGGCGCGTGATGGCAGGTCGGCTGCGCATAGAAGCGGGCGCCGTTTTCCACGCCACCGCCTTTGACGTCGGAAGCACCGTAGTAGAGGCGTCTGATGCGCGCAAACGAAATGGCCGCCGCGCACATGGCGCAGGGTTCGAGCGTCACATAGAGATCGCAGCCGGTGAGCCTTTCGTCGCCGAGCACTGTGCATGCCGCGCGGATGACAAGGATTTCCGCATGCGCCGTGGGATCGTTCATCTCGCGCGTCCGGTTGCCGGCGCGGGCGAGCATTTCGCCGTTGCGGACGACGACTGCTCCGACCGGAACCTCGCCCCGCGCCGCAGCCGCCCGCGCTTCTTCGAGCGCGACGTCCATCGGGGCCGGGGTTGAAACGCCTCTTTCCATCGCGGTGATATCCTTTCCGGGAATTTTCGCTCGCATGAACGTAGTTGATTTGTTAGTTACCGCCGCTGAAAGGCAAACACCAGATGACCAGCGACAATGACGAGGGCGGCAGCCCGAAACGCCCTTTTGCCAAGCGCCCGTTCGACAAGTCGGTACGGCCAAAGCGGCCCGGCGACAGCCCGTACCCGGACAAGCGCAAACCCTTTAGCAGTGACAAGCGCCCGGCAAAGGCCGGATCGCGTGTGCCTGACGCGGAAACGGCCCCTGAAGAAGGCGAACGCATAGCCAAGCGGCTGGCGCGCGCCGGCATCGCCTCGCGCCGCGAGGCCGAAACCATGATCGCCGCGGGCCGCATATCGGTCAATGGAAAGGTCTTGGCAAGCCCCGCCATCAACGTGATGCGCGCCGACCGCATCGAGGTCGATGGCAAGCCGTTGCGCCAGACAGAGCGTACGCGGCTATGGCTCTATCACAAGCCTGCCGGGCTGGTGACGACCAACCGCGATCCCGAGGGACGTCCGACTGTGTTCGAGGCGCTGCCGAAGGACATGCCGCGCGTTCTCTCCGTCGGGCGCCTCGATATCAACACCGAAGGCCTGCTGCTTCTCACCAATGACGGCGGATTGTCACGCATCCTGGAACTGCCCTCGACAGGCTGGCTCCGGCGCTACCGCGTCCGCGCGCACGGCAAGGTTACGCAGGAACAGCTCGACGGCTTGAAGAACGGCATCGCCGTCGATGGTGTGTTCTACGGCTCCGTCGAAGCTTCGCTGGAGCGTGAGCAGGGCTCGAATGTCTGGATTTCGGTCGGCTTGCGCGAAGGCAAGAACCGTGAGGTCAAGAATGTACTGGGCGCGCTCGGGCTTACCGTCAGCCGCCTCATCCGCATCTCCTTCGGACCCTTTCAGCTGGGCGATCTGGAAGAGGGTGCGGTTCGCGAGATACGCGGACGCACGCTGCGCGACCAGTTGGGCGAAAAGCTGATCGAGGAATCCGGCGCGGATTTCGATGCGCCCATCCTGAACGAGTTCTCGAACATGGCCGTGCAGGGCGAAGTGGCGCCGCCGGAAGTCCGTGAACGCCCCGCTCGCCGTTCGCCGGAATGGATTTCCAGCAGTCCAGGCGGTGCCGGCAAGGCGAGGGGCCCGCGCCGCTCCAAGGATGAAAAGCGCGACGATGCACTGTCGCGATTGAGCACCAGCCCAGCGCCCCGCTCTCCTGGGCCGGGGCGTGGTCCGGCAAAGGCTGCCCCCGCAAAGGGTAAAGCAAAGGAACGCGAAGCCGAGCCGCTTCAGCGCAAGTCCCGTGGCGCCAATGTCTGGATGGCTCCGGGCGCAAGGCCGCAGGGCAAGAAATCCGGTCATGAGGAAAGCGCCGAAAGGCCGCGCCGCGAGGAAAAGCCATTTCGCGCAAGATCCGCTTCCGCACCGGCAGAGCGGGTGAGGGAAGGCGAGGGAAGGCCTCCGCGCAGGGAGCGCCCCGAAAGATCGCAAAACGAGAGACCTCAAAACGAAAGATCGCAGAACGACAGACCATCGCAAGGCGAGCGCCCCGCGCGTCCGCCGCGTGTCGGCAAGCGTGAGCGGGCCGAAGCCCGCGAAAGAGACGAACGTGGCGGTGCAGGTCAGGCCCCTGGCGCACGCTCCTTCGGCGACAAGCGTCCAGCGCGCCCCGACGACAAGCGGCCGCGCGCAAACGTCCCCGGCAGGCCGGGCGGCAGCGGCCCCAGAAATGACGGCCCCAGAAATGATGGACCCAGAAATGATGGGCCAAAGGGACCACGCGGCGATCGTCCTGGAGGTGGCCCAAAAGGTGGACCAAGAGGTGGAAATGCGGATCGTCGGCGGTAGGCTCCGCGGGCGAACGCTCGCTACGCCATCGTCGAATGCGATCCGTCCGACCTCCGATCGCACCCGCGAAAGCCTTTTCAATATCCTGTCGCACCGCTTTCCCGAAAAGCTGGAGGGCGGCCGCGTGCTCGATCTCTTCGCGGGAACCGGCGCGCTTGGCCTCGAAGCCATGTCGCGCGGCGCGCGCGCGTGCCTCTTCGTCGAGGAATCGGTGGAGGGACGTGGATTGCTGCGCGAGAACATCGAGGCGTTCGGTCTTCAGGGCCAGACCAAGATATTCAGGCGCGACGCCTGCAATCTGGGCGCGATAGGCAGCATCGAACCCTTCGATCTCGTCTTTGCCGACCCTCCTTACGGCAAGGGCTTGGGAGAAAAGGCTTTTGTTTCCGTTCTGGAGGGCGGTTGGCTTAATCCTGACGCACTTTTGGTGCTTGAGGAGGAGGTGGATGCCGCGCTCGCGCTCGATGATCGGCTCGCGGTTCACGACGAACGCAACTATGGCGGGACCGTTATCCGTTTGATCGGGCTGCGCGAACCGTCTTGACACATGGGGCGGATCGACGCCGTATGGTGGGATTCGCAGTGCCATTCAGTTCAAAGGACGCCTTTCTGTGCCGAGCTTCACGATCCGTCATCTGCTGCTTTCGACCATAACGGCCGCCGCCTTCTGCGCATCGCCGATTTCCCCTGCCGGTGCGCAAACGACCGCTCCGGCGCCGCAACCTCCAGAGGCACAAGCTCCTTCCGGCCAGCCTCCCGCCTCGCAGCCGTCTGTCAAGACGACGCCGTCCCACAATGCCGCCCAGGAGGCCGTGGCCCGGCCGCAGATCGTCACCAAGGAGGGCGTCAGCGATTTCAAGCTTGCGAACGGGCTGGAGGTCGTGGTCATCCCGGATCACCGCGCCCCCGTTGTCACGCAGATGCTCTGGTATCATGTCGGTTCCGCCGATGAACTGCCGGGAAAATCCGGCATCGCACATTTCCTCGAGCATCTGATGTTCAAGGGCACCAAGACTCATCCGGCGGGTGAGTTTTCCAACAAGATCTCCGAGATCGGCGGCCAGGAAAACGCCTTCACCTCCTATGACTACACCGCCTATTACCAGCAGGTCTCACCGCAGGCGCTGGAGATGGTGATGACCTATGAGGCGGACCGGATGGAAAATCTGGTCCTGACTGAAGATGTGGTGAATACCGAGCGCGACGTCATCCTCGAGGAGCGCCGCATGCGTGTCGATGGCGATCCCGGCGCGATCCTGGCCGAGGAGGCCAACACAGCGCTTTTCCTCAACAGTCCCTACCGTGTCCCGGTCATCGGCTGGATGCAGGAGATGCAGAAGTTGAGCCTGAAGGATGCGACCGACTTCTACCAGCGCTTTTATACGCCGAACAATGCGACGCTGGTGATCTCCGGCGATGTCGATCCCCAGACGGTGCTGGCGCTGGCCGAAAAGACCTATGGCAAGGTTCCGCGCCGCGCCGATCCGGGGCCGCGCATCCGCCCGCAGGAGCCGGAACAGCGCACCAGACGCACGGCGACGCTCAACGATGCGCGTGTCTCGCAGCCGAGCTTCCGCAAGATGTGGGTGGTACCCTCCTACCAGAACGCGAAGCCGGGAGATGCAGAGGCGCTGGATATTCTCAGTGAAATTCTCGGCGGATCGATACGCAGCCGCCTCTATCAGGAACTGGTCGTCAAGCAGGGCATTGCTTCGGTGGCCGGTGCCGATTATTCCGGTGACGCGCTCGATGACGGCATCTTCTCCGTTTATGGCGCGCCGCGCGGGGATGCCACGCTTGATCAGGTCGAGACGGCGGTAAAAGCCGAGATCGCCCGTGTTATCAAGGATGGCGTGACCGAAACGGAACTGCTGCAGGCGCGCAACCGCTTCCTCAAGAGCGTCATTTTCTCCCATGACAACCAGATGGGCATGGCGCGCATCTATGGCTCGACGCTCGCTGTCGGAGGAACCGTCCAGGAAGTTCAGGATTGGCCGGAGCATATCCGTGCGGTGACGAAGGAACAGGTCAAGGATGTCGCCACCCGTTATCTCGTAGAGGCGCGCTCGGTGACGAGCTATCTGCTGCCGCCGGCAGTAGAGCCTGAGAGCGCGCAGTCGAACGAGCCAAATGAGCAGCAAGGCGGTCAACAGATCGTGCCGCAGCCGGGAACATCGAAGGGCGGAACAGAGGGAGTGGTGAAGTGAAGATGTCAGGAGTTTCCCTCTATCATCAAGGCCGTGCTTTTGTCGGCGCCCTGCTGGTTGCCCTGTTTTTCGTCCTCCCGGCCCGCGCCGTCACCATCCAGGAAGTGGTGTCGCCCAAGGGCGTCCGGGCCTGGCTGGTGCAAGATGATTTCGTGCCGCTGATCTCGATCCGTTTTGCCTTCAAGGGTGGTTTTACGCAGGACCCTGCCGGCAAGGAGGGCCTCGGCAATCTGATGACCGGGCTGTTTGACGAAGGCGCGGGAGATCTTCCGTCCGATGCCTATCAGGAACGGCTCGACAATGTCGGAGCCGAGATGAGCTTTTCGGAAACCTCGGACGATATCGGCGGTTCCATGCGCATGCTTTCTGAAAACCGCGACGCCGCGTTCGATCTCCTGGCGCTCGCCGTCAACAAGCCGCGCTTCGACCAGCAACCCATCGACCGCATTCGCCAGCAGATCATCGCGAACATCAAGGCATCCGAACGGGACCCGAGCACCATCGCCTCGCAGAAATTCGCTGAAGTGCTTTATGGCAGCCATCCCTATGCCCGTCGCGAGCAAGGCACGGAACAGTCGCTGATGGCCGTCACGCGCGAAGATCTGCAGGCCTATCACCGCAAGGTGTTCGCCCGCGACAATCTCACCATCGGCGTCGTCGGCGCGATCAGCCCGCAGGAACTCGCGCCCCTGCTCGACAAGGTGTTTGCCGCCCTGCCTGAGAAGGCCGAACTGACGCCCGTTCCCGATGCCAAACTGGCGCTCGGCGCCACCACAAGCGTCAGCTACAAGCTGCCGCAGACCTCGATTGCTCTCGTCTATCCCGGTGTGGCGCGTAAGGATCCCGATTTCTTCGCCGCCCATCTGATGAACCACATCCTGGGCGGCGGCTTCTCCTCGCGCCTTTACAAGGAAGTACGCGAAAAGCGCGGTCTGGCCTATTCCGTGAGTTCGTCGCTGATCAATCGCGACCACGCCTCGGCCCTGATGATATCCACGGCCACTCGTCCGGATCGGGCGCAGGAGACGCTGAAGATCATTCGCGACGAGGTGAGCCGCATGGCCAGCGATGGCCCGACGAATGAGGAACTGGCGGCGGCCAAGAGCTATGTGATCGGCTCCTATGCGATCAACAATCTTGATACGTCCAATGGCATCGCGCAGACGCTGGTGGCGCTGCAGCAGGAGGGATTGGGCCGCGATTATATCGACAAGCGGGCCAGTCTCATCGATGCCGTTACGATGGATCAGGTAAAAGCGGTGGCGAAGAAGCTGCTGCAGGCGAATCCGGCAATCCTCATGGTTGGCCCCGCGCAGATGTAGCATTTGCCAGCCGCCAAATGCGGTGAAGCGAGGAGATGACGCGTTGACGGCAGCATCCACAGGCGAACGCGTTGCAAGGCCGGGTCCATCCGTCGCGGTGGCTTTCGGCGGCGGCGGTGCGCGCGGCATCGCGCATGTCAATGTTATCGAGGCCTTGGACGAAATGGGCATTCGCCCCGTGGCCATCTCGGGCTCGTCCATCGGCGCCATCATGGGCGCGGGCATGGCCGCCGGCATGAGCGGCAGGGAAATTCGCGCCTATTGCAACGAGACGCTCGCCAACCGCGCCCAGGTCGCCGGCCGCATGTGGAAGATGCGCCCGACAAGCATCTCGGAGATCCTGGCCGGTGGCATCCGCTTCACCCAGTTCAACATCGAGAAAATTCTCAAGGCATTCCTGCCCGAGCGCCTGCCCACCACGTTCGAGGAGCTTGAGATACCGCTTGCCGTCACCGCGACGGATTTCTACGGCCAGCAGGAAGTGATCATCGAAAGCGGCGATCTCATCTCGGCAATAGCAGCATCGGCCGCCATTCCAGCCCTGTTCCGGCCGATCCGCCGCGACGGGCGGATATTGATCGACGGCGGCATCTACAATCCCGTGCCGTTCGAACTCCTGGAGGAGAAGGCGGATATCGTCATCGCCATCGATGTCGTCGGCGGGCCGGTCGGCGACGATGACAAGATGCCGTCCTCCATCGACGCCATGTTCGGCGCGTCGCAACTGATGATGCAGTCGATCATCGCCACCAAGCTCAAGCGCACGCGGCCTGTCATCTTCCTGCGCCCGCAGGTATCCCGCTTCGGCGTCCTCGATTTCATGCGCGTCGCGCCGATCCTGCGCGAAAGCGTCGGGGTCAAGGACGAGCTGAAACACGCATTGGACGCGGCTCTAACCTTTTCCGAAAGCCGCCGGAGCGCCTGATAGCCGGCAGAGCGGTTCTTGTTTTGATTGAACGCTAGGCACCCCCCTGCGCGGCAGGGCAGAGGGGCGCGCTGTCCCGTGTTCCAATCCATATGAAAATCTCTACTCCGCCGGTTCCGTCTCCGCCAGGTTGGTTCCCCCGGCAGGCGCCAGCGTTTCCTCGGTGATCTTGTCGAGCGGCTTTGCTTCGCGGGTCGGCTTCGTCAACGGCTCTGGCGTGACCGGCTTGTTGAACAGCAAATGGCGTCCGGCAAGGATGCCTTCGGTTGCCTGTACGCGGAGCCGGTCCTCGTCGCGCCTGCGCACATCTTCGGTGATCTCGCCGGCGAGGTCTTCGCTGATGCCGAGTTCCTCCAATGTCTTGCGCCCGAACAGAAGTCCCGATTCAAATGTTTCGCGCAACTCGTAATCGACCTGCTTGGCGCGCAATTGCAATGTGTGCTCGCGGTCGTAGGAGCGCACGAAAAGTTTCGTGTCGGGGAATTCCGATTGGATCAAATCGATGATCCGATTGGTGACGTCCTTTTTCTGCGTGCAGACGGCGACGATCTTCGCCCGCCTTATCCCGGAGGCTTCGAGCACGTCCTTGCGCGTGCCGTCGCCGAAATAGATGCGGAAGCCGAATTTGCTGGCGGCCCGGATGCGGTTGGCCGATGTGTCGATGACGGTGACGTCGATGCCGCCGGCGAGCAGGATCTGCGCCGCGATCTGGCCATAGCGCGAGAAGCCGATCATCAGCACATCGGCGCCCGCGCCGTCGAAATCCTCTTCCAGCACTTCCTCCCTGTCGCCGGCGAGAAGGCGATTGCCCAGCGCCACGGAAAGCGGCGTCAGCGCCATGGAAATGGTAACCACGGCGACGAGTTCCGAGGCGAGCGAACTGCTGAGGATCGCGGCAGCCGATGCGGCGGAAAACAGCACGAAGGCGAATTCGCCCCCCTGCGGCAGCAGGAATGCCACGCGAATCGCATCGTCATGGCTGGAACGGAAGACGCGGCAAAGCACGTAGATGATCGCGATCTTTACGGCCATGAGCACGGGCACGGCCAGGAGAATGGCCAGCCAGTTCTCCATGATGACGGTGAGATTGAGCGACAGGCCGACGGCGACGAAGAAAAGGCCGAGCAGGATGCCGCGAAACGGCTCGATATCGGCTTCAAGTTCATGGCGATAGGACGATTCGGCGAGGAGAACGCCGGCGATGAAGGCGCCCATGGCCATGGAAAGTCCCGCAAACTGCATCAGCGTCGCGGAGCCGACGACCACGAAAAGAGCAGCCGCGATCATCACCTCGCGCGTGCCGGTGTTGGCGATGATGCGGAACATCGGGTTCAGGAGATAACGCCCGGCGACGATCAGCGCCACGATGCCGATGATGGCGGTGGCGAACTGGTATTCACCGGACGTCTGCGAGACACCATGCGGGGAAAGGGCGGGAATCAGCGCCAGGATGGGCACGATGGCGAGATCCTGGAAAAGCAGGATGGAGAAGGCCCGCTGGCCATGCTTCTGGTTGGTCTCCGCCCGGTCCTCCAGCACTTGCATCGCAAAGGCGGTGGAGGAGAGCGCAAGCCCGAAGCCGATGATGATGGCAGCCTCAAGGGCTATGCCGGCGACATAGAAGGTGAGGGCGGAGAGGGCGATCCCCGTCAGCAGGACCTGGGCGAGGCCAAGGCCGAAGATTGAATGCCGCAGCGCCCACAGCCGCGACGGCTTCAGCTCGAGCCCGATGATGAACAGGAGGAAAACGACCCCAAGCTCGGAAAAATGCAGGAAATTCTCCCCATCGCTGATCAGCCGCGCGACTGGCCCGATGACGATGCCCGCCGCGAGATAGCCGAGAACAGTGCCGAGCCCCAGCTTCTTGAACAGCGGCGCGGCGATGATCGCGCCACCGAGGAGCATCAGCGATTGGAGATAGAGATTTCCGCCTTCCGCGACCATTGCCTGACCTTGATGAGCCGCCTCGATGGGCAGCTTGATGAACTTGATGGGAAAGGTTTCTCGGCAACCGCCTTGATGCACCCAATTTTGCACCATATAGGAAGATTATGGACTGATTTCAGTTTTGTCTCGAATAATCATTCCGATCAGATCCTCATTCTCGGCACGGCCCGAACCGGATTATCATGAACGCTCCGACAGACTCCAGACAATTGGTCGACAAGGCCGCCTCCCTCGTCGAAGCCGCGCGCCGCGCCGGTGCCGATGCGGCCGATGCGGTGGTCATTCGCGCTCATTCGACGAATGTGACCGTCCGGCTCGGTAAGGTCGAGGGAACGGAAGCCTCCGAAAGCGATGAATTTTCGTTGAGGGTTTTCGTCGGCAAGCGCATCGCCAGCGTTTCTGCCAATGGCGATGGCGACCCCGCAAGGCTCGCAGAGCGCGCTGTCGCCATGGCGAAAGTCTCTCCCGAGGACCCCTATGAAGGCCTGGCTTCGAATGGCCTGCTCGTCGGCAAGCCGCGTGACCTTGACCTGTTCGATCCGACGGTGGTCGACGCCGCCAGATTGACCTCCGACGCCTTCGCGGCGGAGGAAGCGGCCCTTGCGGTCGCAGGCGTCACCAATTCCGGCGGAGCGTCGGCCTGGGCCGGGCTGGGCGGTCTGGTCCTGGTCACGTCGGCCGGTTTCGAGGGGCATTATGCCGTGACGCGTTTCGGCGTCTCGGCCAGCGCCATTGCCGGAACCGGCACGGCGATGGAGCGAGACTATGAATTCACGTCGCGCCTGCATTTTTCCGAGCTGGACGACGCAGCCGCCATAGGCCGCAGCGCAGGTGAGCGCGCGGTGCGCCGCCTCGGCGCGCGCAAGGCGAAGACCGGCCCCGTCAACATCGTCTTCGATCCCCGCGTGGCGCGGAGTATTGCCGGGCATCTGGCCGGCGCTATCAACGGCGCCTCGGTCGCCCGCAAGACCAGCTTCCTCAAGGATTCCATGGGCAAGCAGATCCTCAAGGCAGGCATTCACGTCACGGATGATCCGCTGCGCATGCGCGGCACCTCTTCGCGGCCCTTCGACGGCGAAGGCATCGAGGGGCAAAAGCTCGCCATGGTGGAGGACGGTGTGCTCAAGCATTGGTTCCTCTCCTCCTCGACCGCTAAGGAACTTGGCCTTGAGACGAACGGGCGCGGCGTCCGCTCGGGTTCAACGGTCGTTCCAGCTTCCACCAATTTCGCCATCGAGCCCGGCGAGGCGTCGCCGGAAGACCTGATCCGCGGCATCGGCACCGGGTTTTATGTGACGGAGGTCTTCGGCCAGGGTGTCGATATGGTGACCGGGCAATATAGCCGTGGCGCCTCGGGTTTCTGGATCGAGAACGGCGAGCTGAGTTATCCGGTGAGCGAGGTGACCATTGCCTCCAACCTGAAAGACATGTTCCTCAATTTGACGCCCGCAAACGATATCGACCGCAATTTCGGCACGGCCGCACCGACACTGGCGATAGAAGGCATGACCCTTGCCGGAAGCTGAGAGCAGAGCCGATGTTCCCGCAACGCCTGAAGCCGATCTGGCGCTGATCCGCTCGGTGGCTGAAGAGGCGGGCCGCATCGCCATGCGATTTTTCGGTCGCGATCCGGAAGTCTGGATGAAGGAAGGCCAGTCGCCGGTAAGCGAGGCCGACATGGCGGTCGATGCGTTTTTGAAAGAAGCGCTTTTGACCGCGCGCCCCGGCTATGGCTGGATTTCAGAGGAAACGGTGGATGATCGCGCCGTCCTGGCGCGCCGCCGTGTGTTCGTCGTCGATCCCATTGACGGCACCCGCGCCTTCATCGCCGGTCAGGATATGTGGTGCGTCAGCATCGGCATTGTCGAGGACGGCAGGCCGTTGGCCGGCGTGCTGGATTGTCCGGCGCGCGGCGAGGCGATCGAGGCGAGCCTTGGCACAGGCGCGCGCCAGAACGGGCGCGATATCAGGGTTGTCGATCTGGCAAGCCAGGACCGGCTGAAGATCGCCATGGCGCGCTCGGCCCTGGCGCTTCTGCCGGAGGATTTCCGCAATCGCGTCGAGACCTATCCCTATGTGCCGTCGCTGGCCTATCGTCTCGCCATGGTGGCGCGTGGCGAAATCGCCGGAACCTTCGTGCGGCCCAATTCCCATGACTGGGATCTCGCCGCCGCCGATCTTATATTGGCGGAAGCCGGAGGCGCGGTTGTCACCGCGGATGCCGAACGGCTGCGTTACGGGGGCCCGACCCGCAAGCACGGCACGCTTGTCGCGGCAAGCGGCCAATTGCTCGACGATATGTTGGGTGTTGTGGCGCAAACGACGTTCGGCTAATCATTCGGCACGTTTTACTCGGTTTGGGAAATTGATCATGAGCGCAGGCGGCGAAGGCAAGAAACAGCTTCTTCATCTGGTTTTCGGCGGAGAACTGAAGAATTTAACCGGCTTGGAGTTCCGCGATCTGAACGATCTCGATATTGTCGGCATCTATCCGGACTACGAATCGGCAAAAGTCGCATGGAAGGCAAAGGCCCAGCAGACCGTCGATAACGCCCATATGCGTTATTTCATCGTGCATCTGCACAGACTGCTCGATCCGGCCACAGCGGCCAGCGCGATCGCATCAGGGAAGGTAGACTGACGGTCCCCGGGATTGTCAGCGGGTCCAGAGGAAGCATGGCAGAAAACGTGGATACCGCGCCTTCGGAGCCGCGAAAGGCCGGGCCTCGAAAGGATAGCGCGGTCAAAAATATCTGGCGCAGCATTCGCGGGCCGCTGGCACGTTCGGCGGTGGTGACGACGGCGCTGGTATGGCTGATCTCCGCCTATTTGAAATTTGTCCATGCCACCAATCCTCGCATCGAGGGTTCCAAGGATCCCAGCGACCTCAAGCGCGATTACAGTCCTCTCATCGTCACCTGCTGGCATGGCCAGCACCTGATGGCGCCGTTCCTGCGCCCCGACGGGCTGGAACTCGTCGCCATGTTCTCGCGCAGTGCCGATGCCGAGCTCAACGCCCGGGTGGCGGAGCGGCTGGGGCTTGAGACCGTGCGGGGCTCCGGCGGACGCGGCTCGCGCAGCCGCATCGAGAAAGGCGGCGCGCGGGCGCTTCTGGCGTTGAAGAACGCCTTGAAACAGGGCAAGTCTACAGCCATCATCGCCGATATCGCCCATGGCAAGGCGCGTGAGGCGGGGCAGGGCGTCATTCTCCTGGGCAAGCTGTCCGGCCGTCCCATTGTGCCGATAGGCTACGCCTTCTCGCGCCGCAAGATTCTGGAAAAAACCTGGGACAAAACCGCCATACCGCTGCCCTTCGGTCGGTCGGTTGTGGTTTCATGCGAGCCGGTTCTCGTGCCGGAGGATGCAGATGAAGCCATGCTGGAGGCAAAGCGCGTGGAACTGACCGAGAAACTCAATACGGTTACGGCTGACGCTTATGCCCGTCTGGAGCAAATTGCCGGGAGGCAAGTGGCATGAGCGAGAAATGGGCCCGGACGATCCTCACCGCCTATCGCTGGGGCGGGGCCGCCGTCTATCCCGTCGTCGGCGCCTATGTCGCGTTTCGCGTGTCGCGCGGCAAGGAAGACCATGCCCGCCGCCGGGAGCGCTACGGCAAGGCCAGCATCCCGCGGCCGGATGGCCCGCTGGTCTGGGTTCATGCGGCAAGCGTCGGCGAAACCTCGGCGGTGATCCCGCTGATCGAGCGCATCGTCGCGATGGGCATCCATGTCGTGCTGACCACGGGCACCGTGACCTCGGCCAAGCTCGTCGCCGAGCGTTTGCAGGACCGGGTGATCCATCAATATGTTCCACTCGACCTCAAACCGGCGGTCAACAAGTTCCTGACCCATTGGCGCCCGGATCTCGCGGTGATCTGCGAATCCGAAATCTGGCCCATGACCATCCTGGAACTCGGCGCCCGCCGGGTGCCGCAGGTGCTGGTCAATGGAAGGCTGTCCGACCGCTCCTTTGCCGCATGGAAGAAACGCGCTTCGCTGGCGGAGGCGCTGTTTGAAAATCTTGCGCTAGTGGTGGCGCAGTCGGAGGTGGATGGCGAACGTTTCCGCACGCTCGGCGCCCGTCCGGTGGTCGTCTCAGGCAATCTGAAGGTCGACGCCATTGTCCCGCCCGCCGATGTTTCCGTGGTTGCAGCCTACCGGGATCAGATCGGCGAGCGCGGTACATGGGCGGCTATCTCCACGCATCAGGGCGAGGAGGAGATCGCGGTCGAGGTTCATGACATGCTGAAGACCCGGCACAAGAATCTCCTGACGATCATCGTGCCGCGCCATCCAGACCGCGTCGCAGCGCTCGAGACGATGATGGTCGCACGCGGCCTCAAGGTGGCGTTGCGCAGCCGCAATGACCCGATTACGCCGGAAACCAATATTCTCCTCGGCGACACGATCGGTGAGATGGGGCTTTATCTGCGACTGACCGAGATCGCCTTTGTCGGCCGCTCGCTGACCGGCGAGGGCGGTCAGAACCCGCTGGAGCCGGCCATGCTCGGCACCGCCATTCTTGCAGGGCGCAACGTCCAGAATTTCCGCGATTCCTACCAGCGGCTCATCAAGAATGGCGGTGCAAAGCTGGTGCGCGACCGCGATATGCTGGCTGGCGCGGTCAACTTCCTCTTCAACAACGAGGCGCAGCGCCGTGAAATGATCGCCGCTGCCGCCCGGACCGTCGAGGATATGCGCGGCTCGCTCGAGCGCACATTGGTTGCTCTCGAACCCTTTATCCAGCCCCTGGTGGTCCAGGCGCAGTTGACGGGACCGCAGGGGTCGCGCTGATGGCAAGCGAGGCACCTCCATTCTGGTGGGAAAAGCCGGACTGGCGTGCCTTCGCACTCTCTCCGCTCTCAGCCCTTTATGGTGCTGTCGCCCGGCGCAGGCTGGTGCGGGGGACGCCGCCCAAAGTGCCGCTGCCGGTTCTCTGCATCGGCAATTTCACGGTGGGCGGCGCCGGCAAGACGCCGACGGCCATAGCCTTTGCCAAAGCAGCGCAAGCAAAGGGGCTGAAGCCGGGCATCGTCTCGCGCGGCTATGGCGGCGGGTTCTCCGGTGTTCATCTCGTCGATCCCGATCATGACACTGCCAGACATACCGGCGACGAACCTCTGCTTCTCGCCCGCCATGCCCCGGTCGCGGTCTCGCCTGATCGGGTCGCCGCGGCCAGACTGCTGATCGCAGAGGGATGCGATTTCCTCATCATGGATGACGGCTTCCAGAGCGCGAGGCTGCATATCGATTATGCGCTCATCGTGCTGGATTCGAGCCGCGGCATCGGCAATGGCCGGATCATACCGGCAGGACCGCTGCGCGCGCCGCTGATCGACCAATTGCGGAAGGCTGATGCGCTCCTCAAGATCGGCACGGGCAGCGGAGCGGACAAGGTGATCCGGCAGGCCGCGCGCGCTGCAAAGCCGATCCACGGGGCGCGGCTCGTCCCCAGTTCCAAAAGCGCGATTTCCGGCAAACGCTTCCTCGCCTTCGCCGGCATCGGCAATCCGGAGAAGTTTTTCGCAAGCCTCAGCGAAATGGGCGGCGCGCCGGTCCTGACCCGCAGCTTTCCCGACCACCACCCCTATACCCCGGATGACATCACCGAACTGATGCAGACCGCCGCCGCCGCCGACCTTAATCTGGTCACTACGGCCAAGGACCATGTCCGCCTCGCCACGGCACTCGGCACGCCCCCGCAATTCCTGGAAAAGCTCGGTGTGATCGATGTCGAACTGGCCTTCGATCAGCCTGATATCGCAGGACGGATCATCGATGCGGCACAGGAGCGCTATCGTCAGCGGCGGATAAAGGGGTGATCGGCCGCGTTACGCCAGCATTCCACATCTCCGCTCCCTCAGCGGCACAGAACGGCTTCAAGTCGGAAACCCATCAAACAGGATCTAGCCCTTGCGGCTGCGCAGTTCCGGATTGCACTCCAACTCGCGCTGGTAGGAAACCATGCCGTTGGCATAAGGCTCCTGCCGCGTGACGCTCCAGTATTTCAGTTCGTCCAGCGGGATCTGTTCGCCCGTGACGGCGCAGACGACATAGGCGCCGGGGCTCAAAACCTGAAAGTCGCCATCGAGATAGCGCAGCCGCGCTTCCTGAGAACGTGGACCTTCAAATCTGTTCATGGTTCTTCCTGTCTTGTTCTTTCGGTTAAAAGCGCCACAAAAGCTGCGACGGGTCAAGCCGTCCGCTGTCTATCTGCGCCCGAACAGGCGCTCGATATCGGCCAGTTTCAGCTCGATATAGGTCGGACGCCCGTGATTGCACGTGCCGGAGCCCGGCGTCGCCTCCATCTGGCGCAAAAGCGCGTTCATTTCCTCCGGCTTCAGGCGGCGTCCGGCGCGCACCGAGCCATGGCAGGCCATGGTCGCGGCGACATGATCCAGCATGGCCTTGAGCCCGTCCGATGTATCGTGCTCGGCGATTTCATCGGCGAGGTCTCGGATGAGAAGCTGCACGTCGATCTCACCCAGCATGGCCGGCGTCTCGCGCACCGCCACCGCGCCCGGCCCGAAGCGCTCGACGCCCAGGCCGAAGCGCGCGAGCGTCTCGGCGTGGCTGGCGAGCCGCTCGGCATCCTCCTCCGGCAAATCGACGATCTCGGGGATGAGCAGCATCTGCGCGGGCAGGGGCCGGGCGTGCAGCGCGGTCTTCAGCGCCTCATAGACCAGCCGCTCATGCGCCGCATGCTGGTCGACGATCACCAGGCTGTCGTCGGTCTGCGCCACGATGTAATTGGCGTGGATCTGCGCCCGCGCAGCACCGAGCGGTGCGGCGATGAGCTCCGCCGGCGCATCTTCTACCGTCGCCCGCGCATCGGCGCTGGGCGTGGTCACCCCTTCGAAGGTCGCCTGTTCGTTTTCCGCAAAGCCCATATCCATATCGAGCGGCCGATAGGGCGCGGTGGCCGGCGACCATTCGGAGCGCGGTCTTGGCGCGGTCGTCGTCCAGCTGCCCGCCTGATAGGCCGGCGCGCGATAAGCGGCCGCGGGGCGCTCAGGGGCCTGTCTCGCGCCGAACCCTTCGGCACGGAAGGCCTGCATCATCGCCTCTGCCCCGCTTGTCGCCGCCCGGATGCCGGATTGCGAAAGCGCCTGCCTGATGGCGCCGACGATCAGCCCGCGCACCAGGCCCGGATCGCGGAAGCGCACATCCGCCTTTGCGGGATGCACGTTGACATCCACCAGCGCCGGATCGAGCGTCAGGAACAGCACCGCCACGGCATGGCGGTCGCGGGCGATCACATCGGCATAGGCCCCGCGGATCGCGCCCCATATCTGCTTGTCGCGCACCGGCCGCCCGTTGACATAGGCGAACTGGTGAAGGCTGTTGGCGCGGTTGAAGGAGGGTATGCCGGCAAAACCGGCAAGCCGCACGCCGTCTCGTTCCGCATCGATGGCGATGGCGTTCTCCGGAAACTCCTTGCCGAGCACCTGCGCGATACGCTCCAGCATCCCGTCGCTGCCCGCACCCGTCGCCGGCAGTTCGAGCGGCGTGCGGTCGCTGCCCGCGAGCGAAAAGCGGATATGCGGAAAAGCAATGGCCACCCGTTTGACGATATCGCCCACCGCCATCGCCTCGGCGCGGTCGGTCTTCATGAATTTCAGCCGCGCAGGCGTGGCGAAGAAGAGGTCGCGCACTTCGGCGATCGTGCCCTGGTTGAGCGCCGCCGGGCGCGGCCCCTCCATGCGTCCGCCGGAAACAGTGATCTCGAACCCGGATTCGGCGTCGGCCACGCGCGATTTCAGCGACAGCCGCGACACCGAGCCGATGGAGGGCAGCGCCTCGCCGCGAAAGCCGAGCGCGCGGATATCGTGCACGTCGTCGGTAAGCTTCGATGTGCAATGGCGCGACACCGCCAGCGCCAGTTCGCCCGCCGGAATGCCTGAACCATTGTCGGTGACGCGGATCAGCGTCTTGCCGCCGCCCGCCGTCACCACCTCGACGCGCGATGCTCCCGCATCGATGGCGTTTTCGACGAGTTCCTTCACGACACTGGCCGGCCGCTCGATGACCTCGCCTGCCGCAATCTGGTTGATGATGGTTTCGCTTAAATGCCGGATCGTCATGGGACTATATAAGCGGATTCGCTACAGCATGGTCCCGAAAAGTTGCAGACTTTTCGGATAAGACCATGCGGCTAACAGGAACATGGTCCCGAAAAGTTGCAGACTTTTCGGATAAGACCATGCGGCTAACAGGAAGATGGTCCCGAAAAGTTGCAGACTTTTCGGATAAGATCGGCTTGGTGTCGCGCGCGACAAAGCGGCGATGCCGGACGCATGCTATTGATGATGGCAAATGCAGTCCGGCAGCGCCCATCTCCCCAGATCATCCCCGGCCGCGATAGGGCGGAACGCCGGTATCCGGAAGCCATGCGCCCTCCGGCGGTGTGCCGGTCTGCCAGAAGACGTCGATCGGGATGCCGCCGCGCGGATACCAGTAGCCGCCGATGCGCAGCCAGAGCGGCTTTGTCGCCTCGACGATCCGCCGCCCGATCTCGATCGTGCAATCCTCGTGGAATGCGCCATGGTTGCGGAACGAGAAGAGGAACATCTTCAGCGATTTCGATTCCACCAGCCGGGCATCCGGCGCATAGTCGATGACGATATGCGCGAAGTCTGGCTGTCCGGTCATCGGGCAGAGCGAGGTGAATTCGGGGCAGGTGAAGCGCACGATCGCCGGCGGCCCGTCGCGGCGGGTGTAGGGTACGGTTTCGAGCACGGCTTCCTCGGGCGAGGCCGCTATGTCGGTCTTGGCTCCCAGCTGGGTCAGTCCTTGGACATCGGTCACAGCTTTACTCCTTTCAAAGAGTGTTCAAAGCATTTCCAGCAAAAGTGCAAAGCGGTTTTGCGTTCGGAAAATGCGCAATAACAAATAGAGATCAGATTGGAACCGCAATGGCATCGAATGACCCGCTTCTGCAACCCTTCCAGCTGAAACATCTCACGCTGAAGAACCGCATCATGTCGACGAGCCATGAGCCGGCCTATTCCGAGGACGGCATGCCGAAGGACCGCTACCGCCTCTACCATGTCGAAAAGGCGAGGGGAGGCATGGCGCTGACCATGACGGCGGGCTCCGCCGTCGTCTCGCGGGACTCCCCGCCAGCCTTCGGCAATCTCCTCGCCTATAAGGATGAGATTGTGCCCTGGATGAGGCAACTCGCCGATGGCTGCCACGAGCATGATTGCGCGGTGATGATCCAGCTCACCCATCTCGGCCGGCGCACAGGTGGCTGGAACAAGGCCGACTGGCTCCCCGTGCTGGCCCCTTCACCGGTCCGCGAGCCGGCGCACCGCACCTTTCCGAAGGAGATGGAGGATTGGGATATCGAGCGCGTCATCGCCGATTATGCCTCCGCCGCCCAGCGCATGAAGGAAGCCGGCCTCGACGGCATCGAGTTCGAAGCCTATGGCCATCTCATCGACGGTTTCTGGTCGCCCGCCACCAACCACCGCACCGACGAATATAACGGCTCGCTCGACAACCGCCTGCGCTTCACCTGGAGCGTGATCGACGCGGTGCGCGACGCCGTCGGCGCGGATTTCCTGGTGGGCGTCCGCATGGTGGCCGATGAGGACTGGGAGAAGGGGCTGTCGCGCGAGGAGGGCGTGGAGATCGCCCGCCGCCTCGCCGCATCCGGCAAGGTCGATTTCCTCAACATCATCCGCGGCCATATCGATACCGATGCGGCGCTGAACGAGGTGATCCCCATTCAGGGCATGCGCGCCTCGCCGCATCTCGATTTTGCCGGCGAGATCCGCGCGGCGACGAAATTCCCCGTCTTCCACGCCGCCCGCATCGGCGATGTCGCCACCGCGCGCCATGCCATCGCCGAGGGCAAGCTCGACATGGTCGGCATGACCCGCGCCCATATCGCCGATCCGCATATCGTCCGCAAGATCATGGCCGGCGAGGAACACCGCATCCGCCCCTGCGTCGGCGCCACCTATTGCCTCGACCGCATCTATGAGGGCGGCGAGGCGCTGTGCATCCACAATGCCGCGACGGGCCGCGAGGCGACCATCCCCCACATCATCCGCAAGGCCGAGGACGGCGCAAAAACCGTCGCAATCGTCGGCGCGGGGCCGGCGGGGCTGGAGGCGGCGCGCGTCGCCGCCGAGCGCGGCCACAGGGTTAGCGTCTTCGAGGCGGCGTCGCAGGCGGGCGGACAGGTGCGGCTCGCCGCGCAGAACCCGCGCCGCCGCGAGATGATCGGCATCATCGACTGGCGGCTCGCCGAACTCGAAAGGCTGGGCGTGCCGCTCACCTACGACACATGGGCCGAAGCGGACCACATATTGGCGCTCGAGCCCGATATCGTGGTGATCGCCACCGGCGGCCTGCCGCAGAACCCGCCGCTGGACGAGGGCGACCACCTCGTGACGTCGAGCTGGGACATCCTCGCGGGCAGCGCCAAGCCGGGCGACAGCGTGCTCTTCTATGACGACCATGGCGGCCATCAGGGCATGAGCGCGGCGGAAATGATCGCCCATGCCGGCGTGAAACTCGAACTCGTCAGCCCCGAGCGCTTCTTCGCGCCCGAGATGGGCGGCATGAACCATGCGCCCTATATGCGCGCCTTTCAGGAGCATGGCGTGCGCGTGACGATCAATACCCGGCTCGCCGCCGTCAGGCGCGAGGGCAACCGGCTGGTAGCGGTGCTGCGCTCCGATTTCGCCAGGGACTATGAGGAGGAGCGCCTTGTCGACCAGGTGGTGGTCGAGCACGGCACGCTGCCCATCGACGATCTCTATGCCGCGCTGAAACCCCTGTCGCGCAATGGCGGAGCGGTCGATTACGACAAACTCGTCCATGGCGGCGCGATCTTCCCGCGTCGCCGGGAGGGCACGTTCGATCTCGTCCGCATCGGCGATGCCGTCCACGCCCGCAACATCCATGCCGCCATCTATGACGGCATCCGCTATGCCTTGCGGTTCTGAGGGACGCCGGGCAAAGCGGGACGGGTGAGGAATGCCGGTGAAGTGATCGCAAATCATTTGACCCGTCCCATGCGCGGTCTATGGTCAGCGCCATCGATCCTCAACGATGTCAAAGGAAATCCATGCCCCTGTCGCTCTATGACGTCACCGTGCCCGCCTTCCTGCGGGGCTTCGCCAACCTCACCGAAATCCTCGAAAAGGGCCGCGCATTCGCCGACGAGAAAGGCATGCCGCATGCCGAACTGCTCGAAGCGCGCCTCTTCCCCGACATGGCCCCGCTCACCTCGCAGATCCAGCGCGCCAGCGACACCGCCAAATTCGCCGCCGTCCGCGTCGGCCAGGTCGAGACTGTCTCGATGGAGGACAACGAGGCGAGCTTCGACGATCTGCAGGCGCGCATCGCCGCGACGGTCACCTTCCTCAAGGCGGTTCCCGCCCATTCGATGGACGGACGCGAGGCTGCCGAAGTGGAGCTTAAGACCGGCCAGGGATCGAAGACCTTTACCGCGAGAGACTACGTCCTCGGCTTCGCCATTCCTAATTTCTACTTCCACGTCACCACCGCCTACGACATCCTGCGCCACAAGGGCGTGCCGATCGGCAAGCTGGATTATATCGGGCGGGTGTGAGGCCGCTTCGGCGGGGAGGGAGATTCTATCCCCTCCGCCTCGGCGCTGCGGCCTGAAATCTCACCCCCCTCTGCCCTGCCGGGCATCTCCCCCACAAGGAGGGAGATTGGCTGACATAAGCTCGGCATTCAATCTTCAACGTCTGTGGATTAGTACCGAACCTCAATGAAGGTGTAATCTCCCTCCTTGTGGGGGAGATGGCCGGCAGGCCAGAGGGGGGTGACACCACGCCCGCTTTCCGCGTCTGGCCATTGAGAAAGAACGCCCCAAGTCAGGGCCCATAATCCTGGGATGGGAAGACGGGCGGTCATGCGAACGCTCGTATGAAATAGTTTGACTGCGGTCACAGGACCGCCCGTCCGGCGATTTCTGTCTCCACCCCTTCCGATCACGGAAAAGCCGGCGGCATCGCACGCGGGTCTGTCACCCCCGCATCTGATATCCGCCGCTCTCCCGCTTCGACAGTGAGCGTCCGGCGAAAGCATTTCCGCTTGGTCGAGCCGCCGAAGCTATAGGACGCGCTTCACCTCATCTGCCATGACGCGCTCGATCATCTCGAGGTCGCATTGTTCATCGACGAGGAACTGGCGG
>NZ_QOZG01000001.1 GCF_003335045.1 Paramesorhizobium salinisoli | reverse complement strand
AAATTAATGACACTTTCAATGTTCAACCAAGCCCTTGGCTCTTCCAGCCAGGGGCTTTTTTGTTATCTACAATGCGGGACCACTTGCGGCTCGATCCGGTTCCTACAATATCTCCTCGCAAGGTCTTGACGCTGGTGATCGAGGGACTGGCGACCGCCGTCATATCCAAATCATTGAAGCGGCAGATACCGAAATCCGTGCGGACGGAAAGGCGGAATACGAATTTTGGAAAGAAGGCGGTCCCGGCCGCGCGGCGCTGCATGCCATCGCAAGCGGACTTCTCGGCGGCGTCACCGACTGGCAGGGCGCGCTGGCCGGTGCGCTGGGCGGAGCTACCTCGGCGCTGCTTGCGCCAAAAGTGCGAGAACTGGTCGAAGACTTCGTCAAGCAGCCCGGCCTCACCGGCTCCGCCGCCGAAATGATGATTAACACCGTCACCAGCGGCATCCTTGCCGGCGTCGGCGGCATCGCGGGCGGAACCGGCGCGGCGTATGCAGGGAATGCGTATCAGCATAACTTCCTGACGCACAAACAGCTTGATGAGCTCAAACAGGCGCTGAGCGACTGCGCAACGACAGCTGATGTCGCTGCCTGTAAGGCGACGGTTTCGAAAACTTACAGCGATCTCGACTTCGCACAGGAGAACAAGCTCGACGCCTGCCGGTCAGTGACGTGTGTGCAAGACCTTCTGGGCGACCTCAACCAGAATTCGCGGGTTGAGTATATGACGGTGTTTGAACTGCAGGAGCTTGGCCTCGATGAAGCGGTGGCACAGCGACTGTATGCCAATCAGGTATGAGGCCCAGAGCTAGACTCTACGATGACGGTGCAATTGGATCTCGTTCAAATGTTGAAACGCAGAAAGGGCAAGCACCAACTTTGACGCGAACGACTCCTGACGGACAAAAGACAAATGTTCGTTTTGATGGCGTAGACGGGGATATCCTGACTGATAGAAAAATATCTGTTGTCACAACGCAGAAAGCTAAGGATCAAGTTCTGAGACAGTCTGAAGCGCTTCGACAAAATGGTCTATCGGGTCGATGGGAGGTCCCCAATCAGTCCCAAGCGAATCGGGCTAAAAAAAAAGTTTAGTGAACTGGGCGTGACAAATATAACTGTGAAGGTGGTGCCAGAATGAAAAATCATCTTGTTGAGACATTAACTGCTTGTATTGCGGAACTTCTGTTTCAGATGGAATATGCTGACGAACAGGCAATAAATAGTGATTTTTCTTTAAAATTAATGGAGTTTATTGGTGCTGAATTGCAGGGGCTTGATGAACAATCCATTTCAGAATTTATCGCCATACTTACGCGTATAGCGAGCAAGGAAGGAAATGGAACCCGCAAGAAATATCTGGAAGATTTCGCTGAGAATTTTGGTTTGAATGATTAAGAGCCTAACCGACAATTAAGTTGAGCGATTTCAGCCTGTTATGATTCTCTGTTGTTTGCAAAGACCACGGAGGATCAAATGGCCTGGACCGAAACCGCTCGGCGCGACTAGCATCAAAGGCGGCGCATTCGTTGCGCGCACGGCCAGCGACAACATCGACGCGAGATAGCCTTTCATATCCGTGGTGCCCCGGCCGTAGAGTCTCTCTCCGTCGCGCGTCAGCTGGAACGGCGCCGTGTCCAGTTCTGCCCCTCGACCGGCACGACATCGTTATGGGCCGACAGCATGATGCCGCCTGGTCGTCAAGCCCGCGGCGCACCATCAGCCTCGCCTTTCGCCCGGAGGGATCAGGCATGCGATGGGTCTGGAAACCGGCTTCGATCAAATACTGCTGGACAAAATCGATCAGGTCCAGATTGCTCTCGGCGCTGACCGCAGGAAAAGCGACCAGCCGTTCCACGAACCCCATTCGGGTAGATATCGCGAGGTAGGAAGCAAAAAATCGCAACCCAACCGGCGAGGGGCATTAGGCGAAGGCGCCATGCATGGATATGTGGTCGCGGTTCGGTACCATGCGGGCAAATCGATCGTGATCTTGACCGCACTGGCCGCGGGTAGTTTCAGGCAAAAAAGCCCGACCGCCAAGAGCAATAAAGCCTCCGGTTCGTAAAGAACCGGCTGGTCGCGGTCAATCACCACACACCCGCCATCCGCATGTGCGTAGTGTTTCTTCGCCGTGTAGGTAAAATCACTTGGCCGTAGACGATGCCTCTCTCGAAGGCGGCTCGAGGTCATCAGGATCGAAGTCTGTCGGCGCAGAAAACACGTGTGACCAGTAAAATTCATTAACTAGATAGTCAATCTCAAGGCTGCCATAATTGTTACCGCTCCCCTTTGCAATATTTACTAACGGCGTAGATGGTATCATTAAAGTTATCTCCGAATTATTTCCGTTGATATCTTTTGTCACGATATGTTCGCCAATATTATGGCTATAAGAAACCCTTTGGTCCGTGTCGCTTACAAAACCATTGGCATAAAGATATGGAAAAACTTTATCGTTCTGATTCAGTGCGTCGGTATGTATTTTGAATATGAGCCAATATGCTTTATGGGTTTCGTCCCACCAAAAGTAATCATTAGTAATGACGGTTGGTTTATCTTCTTCTTGTTTTGTATTTGGATTCCAAAGGATGGGTATTAGATAGGAAGGATTTTCTAACTTATTGGGGTCCGGTTGGGCCCAGGCGACGCCTGTTGCTTCATAAGGAAACCATGTAGATACTGTCGCGGGGCTCTCGACTCCATCCTGATAAAGGTATTGTACAACATTTTGGCCCGCTGAGGCTTGCGTCTTCTCATTTTGAACAATGGCATCATATGAACTGCTATCCGAGTTCATAACTTGGTATGGTACATCGATGCCTCGGGTATACAGATCTGGCCAGTAAACTGGCGGTGGTCCCAAACTGCCGCTGAGATGATTTAAGGGAAACAGTAAGGTTTTTTCTAAGGGAATACCGTACCGGTCTATTTGGGCCGTCCATCCGGCAACCAAACCGGTAACCTTGCCTATAGTATTGTCAATTACGCGAAAATTATAATAATAGCTGTCTGTATTATCATGGTACACTAGTGGTATTTGAATGAGGCTGCCCCCTTTGGGTGCGGCGAATGGAGAGTCGGAATTCAAAGTAATATTACAGAAAACCACCCGCATAAAAAATTGTTCGCTTAAATCACCATCCGGGATCAGGCTTGCTGATATCATTGCGAGCGCAGGTTTGGAGCAACTGGCATAGATTGTTGCGCCGCCGGCTTCCGCATCCGTTATAGATGTCGATGTGATGGTGCCGGTCTTGTCGGAAAATTGAACCACGCTTCTGGGGCAGCTCCAGTAAACTGTCTGCGGGGTAGTCGGCGGATTGTTTTGGTCATCCAATACAGCTGCCGTCAACTCAACGCGTTTATCCATCTGGCCCGGCGGGATATTGCCAGTATATTCAGCGTCGGTTTGATCGCAAATATCAGTATCATATACGAGGCTTGTAATCCTGTACTCAGCATTTTCGTCTATCATTTCGCATGCTCCTTTCATGGACCTGTAGAGTACTCGAAAAATGCGTAATCATCGCCTCTCTCTCTGGATGTTATATTTGATTCTGCCACGGCTTGTCGGGCGCTCCGGTCGGAGCAGGGGCAATGTGGAGATCACGCTCCGGCATTGCTGGGGTGCAAGGCTTCAGAGTGAGGCGTTGCAGGCGAGAAGCAAAGTTATCGTCTCCAAATTGACGTTGCGGCCCGAATGATCCGGTTGGCGGACTTCATTCGACCATCGACGGTGCCTTTTGCGATGGTGGATCGAGATCACCAGGATCGAATTGCGTGGGAGCCATAAATTTTGGCGACCATTCCTTTTGATTGACAAAGTAAATGACGTCTATTTGCCCATATTGGTTGTCTGCGCCCGCAGCTATATTGACCAGTGGATCAGCTGGTATCGTTACTGTTATTACTTTGTTGGTAATATCGCTATCCGTTACGACGTATTCTCCAAAGCAAGTATAGTAAGAGATTCTTTGATCTGTGTTGATCGTGAAGCCGTTGGCATAAATGTACGGATAAATTTTATCTCCCGGCGCCAAAGGGCCCGTATGTATCTGGAATATGAGCCCATACGCTTTTTCGGCTGTGTCCCACCAGAAGTAATCATTGGTGATTACTTCTGACTGAGTAACTTCCATTCCGGTGTCAGGATCCCAAAGGATGGGTGGCAGATAACTAGTGTTTGTTATCCGCTCGGGATCCGGTTGGACCCAAGGTGCGCCTGTCAATGAAAACGATGTCCATGGCGATAGATATGCGTCAGATGCAGGATTCTCCTGATACAGGTATTGCACGGCATTTGCCGCGTCATTGGTCGGTTTCATGATTTGATAGGGCACATTGAGGCCATTACCCTGCAAATCGCTCCAGGTGCGTGGGTTGTTTAGCCCACTTACCGGGAACAGTAGGGTTTTTGCCTGTACAATATTACTATCGGGGTCGATCTGCGCCGACAGTCCAGCAACTAAACCGGTATCGTCAAGGTGATTATTTGGGTTTAACTTGAAGACGTAAGCATAATTATTATCATCGTCGATGTATGAGGCTGGAGACTGGATTTCAGTAGATCCGTCAGGAGCTTGAACCTGTTTTGAGTTGCTCGAAGGTATGGGATCTGGCTGAGGTGAAACGAAAACTATCTGCACATCGTAGGGGTTCACCCCATTTTGATTCAGGCTTGCTGTAATCATGGCGATCGCAGGCCTGACAGAGTTGACATAGATTGTTGCTTCGCCCGTTTGAAGATCCGTCTCGGATGTCGATATAATGGTGCCAGCCTTGTCGGAAAATTGAACGGCAGCCCGAGGGCAATTCCAGTAGACCGTCTGCGGGATAGTCGGCAGGGCGTTCTGGCTATCGCGTATCGTGGCTGTGAGCTCGATCCGGTTGCCGCTACCGATGTCTCCAGTGCTGCCAATATTGTCGGCATATACGAGGTTTGCTATCCTATACGGACTGTTTTCTACATTCATCGCTGTGGTCCTTCCATGGCGGTTGTAGTCGGTTTTCCGTTCACGAATACATATTCACGCTTGTCGGATTCCAGTCGTAGGGGCGATCTGAACATTTTGGCTGGCAGGCGGCCGAATGCCTCCAGCCGGATGGCTCATTTGGCTGCCGGCAAATGCTTCTTTCGGAGGCTCGAGATTATCAGGGTCAAATTGTGTGGGAGCCTGAAATTTAGTCGACCAATCTATTTGATTAACAAAGTAAACTAAGTCTAGTTGCCCATAATTATTGCCAATGCCGGAGGCAATGGTGACCAACGGATTTGCCGGTATCATCACGGCTACTATTTCGTTGGCGCCGCTTGCGTCAGTCGTTACAGTATGCTGGCTGAGGCGCGTATAATAGGAAATCCTCTCAGTTGTATCAACTATAAACCCGTTAGAGTATATGAAAAGATATAATATATCTCCTGCATTTAAAGTATCTGTATGAATCCTAAATGTGAGCCAGTACGTTTTATGCCTTTCGTTCCACCAAAAATAATCATTTGTGATGGTGTAGGACCCGTTTTCTTCCCGATTTCTATTTGGATTCCAAACGACGGGCGGGGGGTATTTGGGATTAATGACCCTATGAGGATCTGGCTGGGCCCAGATTAGACCTTCTGCCCCATAGGAAAACCATTTCGATACCGTTGCAGAGTTTTGGGAGCCATCCTGATAAAGGTATTGTACCACGTTTGTTAGGCCATCCGTCAAATTCATGTCTTGATAGGGCACATTGAGGCCGTTGCGCTGCAAGGCACCCCAAGTGTAACGGTTGTTTTGCCCGCCTACGGGGAACAGCAAGGTTTTTTCCAAAACAGCACCGTGCTGGTCGATCTGCGCTGTCCATCCGGCAACCGCAGCGGAATTCTTTGCTGCGGGTTTGGGAGAAATCACGAATTTATAGGAAAAATTATCCATATGATCCTGGTGCACCGAAGGTAGCTGAATCAAGCTCGCACCGGCGGGTGGACCAAAGGAGGATTCGAGATTAGGAGCAATGGTACAGAAAACTACCTGTATATTGAAGGGAAGCGTCCCATTGGGGTTGAGGCTTGCTGATACCAGGGCGAGCGCAACCTTCGGAGAACTGACATAGATTGTTGCCTCGCCCGTTTCGGAATCCGTTTGTGACGTCGACGTGATGGTGCCGGTCTTGTCGGAAAATTGAACCACGCTTCGGGGGCAACTCCAGTAGACTGTCTGCGGGGTAGCCGGTGGGTTGTTTTGGTTATCGCGTACCGTTGCCGTGAGTTGGATTCGGTTGCCGTTATCAAGGGGAGCGGCACCGATCGAAAGGTCGCAAATATTGACGTCATATATGACGCGTGTGATGTTATAAGTGTTATCATCGGCATTCATGGCTTTGTTCCTTTTTGGACCGGTTGACCTTCGAATGTCACCAGCCGATTGGATCATCTGGCTGCCGGCGAGGTCTCTTCAGGAGGATCGAGGTCCTCAGGATCGAATTGTGTGGCACAGGAAAATTTAGGCGACCAATCTATCTGATTGGCGAAGTAAGCGACGTCAATCTGCCCATACTGATTGTCGCTGCCATAGGCTGCTGTAATTAATGAGTTTTCCGGTATCATTGCAGCGATTATTTCGTTAATTCCGTTTTTATCAGCCGTTACGGTATATTCCCCAAGATCAGCGTAGAAAGAAACTCTCTGATCTGTGCTGTATTTGAAACCATTGCAGTATATATAAGGATGTATTTTATCTCCTGGCGCCAAGTGGTCCGTATGTATGTGGAATATGAGCCAATACATTTGATTTTTTTTATCCCACCAGAAGTAAGTATTGTTGATGATGGTGGGGTTTGGCTCTTCTTGTTCTGTGTTTGGATTCCAAATGACGGGCGGCTGATAATTGCGATTTACGACCCTATAGGGATCCGGCTGCGCCCAGGCAGTGCCTGATGCCGCAAAAGGAAACCACGTCGATATTATAGCGTCAGAGGCAGCATCCTCCTGGTAAAGGTATTGCACGACGTTCCTTAGCCCGTCATTCGAATCCATGATTTGATATGGAACGCTAAGACCGTTGCTCTGTAAGGCGCCCCAACTATAGGGGTTGTTTTGCCCGCTGGCCGGGAAGAGCAAGGTTTTTTCTAGTACGATATTGCTTCGAGGGTCGATCTGCGCTGTCCACCCGGCAACCCAGGCGGTATCGTTCGCGGTGGGTTGAGGAAGAACCGCGAAATTATAGGCAAAACTGTAGGAGTCATCTTGATCCACCGTAGGTATTGAAATGACGCTGATGCCGGTGGGAGAAGCAAATGAGGAATTGAGATTGGGGGCGATGGTACAGAAAACTATCTGTATATTGAAGGGAAGCGCCCCATTGGGGTTGAGGCTTGCTGATACCAGGGCGAGCGCAACCTTCAGGGAACTGACATAGATTGTTGCCTCTCCCGTTTGGGGATCTGTCTGGGATGTCGATGTGGTGGTGGTGCCGTCCCTGGAAAATAGAACGGTATCCCGAGGGCAACTCCAGTAAACCGTCTGCGGGGTAGCCGGTGGGTTGTTTTGGTTATCGCGCACCGTTGCCGTGAGTTTGATCCGGTTGCCGCTGTCAATGTCTCCGATATCGCAAATATTGAGGTCATATGCGAGGATCGCGATCTTATAAGGGCTATCTTCGGCATTCATTGTTTCATTCCTTAACATGGCGGTTGTCATGCGCTACCCGGTCACGAATGGATATTCATGCCCGCCGCTTGTCGGGATCGGTCGGAGGGACAATGCTGATGCGTTCTCCGCCAGTGCACAAATGGCGCCAGGCTTCATGAGAAGCCTTTGCGAATTCCGGTGAGGGCGGAAGCTATCGCTCCCGCCCGCGCCCGATGTGAAGGGCGCCCGAACATTCTGTCTGGCGAACGGTCGAATGCCGCCAACCGGTTGGATCATTTGGCTGCCAGCAATGCCTCTTTCGGAGGATCGAGGTTGTCAGGATCGAATTGTGTGGGAGCCTTGAATTTCGACGACCAACTTGTTTGATTGACAAAGTAAATGAAGTCCAGCTGCCCATAATTATTGCCGCTGCCGGAGGCAATGGTCACCAACGGATTTGCAGGTATATCTACTTTTATTACGTCGTTGACCCCGTTTGTTGCAGTTACCGTGTATCCGCCGGCGGGGAAGTTGGGACCCCAGAGGGACACTCTCGTGTCAGTGTCGATAATAAAGCCGTTAGCGAAAAAGTATGGATGGACTTTGTCTCCGACGTTTAGAGAATCTGTATGTATATGGAACGTGATCCAGTACGCCTTATTCGTTGAGTCCCACGAGAAATAGTCATTGGTGATGGTAGTTTCACCGGATTCTTCTATTTCTCGCAAAGGATTCCAAACTTTGGCCGCCAGATATTTGGAGTTTGGTGGCCAGTTGGGATTCGGCTGGACCCAAGGTGTGCCTGTCAAGGCAAACTGGAACCATGGCGACAGGTATGCGTCGGAGTTGGGATCTTCCTGGTACAGGTATTGCACGGCATTCGGGATGTTCACGATCCCATTGCTAGAGGAATCGGTGCCAGCGGTTAGCATGGCTTGATATGGGACCGCAAACTGGTTGGTTAGCAATGAACCCCAGGTATATGGACCTCCTTGACCACTCAAGAGTTCATTGGATGGAAACAGCAGGACTTTTTCCAATACGACATTATACGAATCGATCTGAGCCACAAATCCTGCAACCCAACCGTTGTTGTCCAGTTTCGTATTAGGGGTCATGTCAAAAGTATATAAATAGTTATTTCCGTCATCTGCATAACTATTTGGAGGCGCGATTAAAGATGGGCCAGTCGGAGGAACCAAGCCTTTGGAGTTGCTTGAAGGTTTCGCATCTGGCTGAGGCGAAACGAAAGCTATAAATGTTGTTTTGGGGTTGCCCATATTGGATGTCATGCTTGCTTCTACCAGGGCAATCGCATTTTTGGAGCAGCTCACATAGATAGTTGCTTCACCTGTATTTGGATCTGTCTGGGACGTTGATGTCATGGTAGAGCCGTCTGCGGAAAATAGAACGGCACTCCGAGAACAATCCCAGTAAACCGTCTGCGGGGAAGTCGGTAGGGCGTTTGTTTTATCGCGTACCGTTGCTGTGAGCGTAATGTGGTTGCCGCTGGTGATCCCCCCAGGGTCGCAAATATTGACGTCATATACGAGGCTTGTGATGATGTAAGCGCTATCTTCGATGTTCATTGTTCCGTTCCCTTCTCTGTTTCAGGAGGTGATTTTGAATGTGGTATTCAGGGTTATGGGCCCCGCTGCATGGGACCATTGGAGGGTGCCGCCCTGAGCCTCGTAATCGGCCTGGAGGGTGCCCGGCTGTCCGAAGCCCGCCGCATAGACCTGATCGAGCGGTTGGGGGGTTGGGGACTGCGAAACCGCGACGATGTTGTTGACGGGTTTGGCTGTCAGGGGATCGACGCCGGCGAGGTAGAAATAGGCCGTGACCGTGTCGTTGGCGTAGGCGGGGAGCTCGATCCCCAATCCTCCCACGATGTCCTGCGGTGCGATCGGACCGGTGGAGGGAATGATCGTCGGCGCATCGAGCGTGGGCATGACGGGCGGATTGGGCCCGGTTTGCGGCGTGCCTATTGCGGAGAATTTCACCGGGGTACACAGATATGTCGAAGAGGAGCCGTCCTGCATCGCCACATAGGCAATGGTGTTGACGCTGCCGGTGGCGCTGGAGTTGAGGGCGGCATAGGCGATGGGGACGCCTGCAATGAGCTGCTTGCCGGTTCCGTAGAAGACGATCCTGTTGTTGAGGATGACGGCGACTGTATCGTTGTTGCCGACGCCCCTGTTTGCGGCGATCCTGACGGGGAACGCCCATGCATCGCTGGGGACCGGGTGGAAAGTATCAGTGTAGAGCAGCGGCGGCAGGGTTGGCGTGGACAGGGTTTTATCGATGGTGGTGATCGCCAGCCTGGTTGCGCCGTTGGGCGTGGTGTTCTCGAAGCCCTGGCACGAGGCGGTCAGGGTGACCAGCTGATGGGAGACCGAGCCGACTCGGAAGGTGGCCAGGCCGCTGGCGTCGGTCTGGACCGTATAGGTGCCGTCGCCGTTCTGGCTCAAGGGCGTGGTCAGATCACTTTCCTTGAAGACACTGATCCCGGCATTGGAGGGGGTGGGCTTCAGCTTGACGTTCTGGTTGCCGTTGCCTGTACCCGTCAGCCTGACCTGGCCAATGACCACCTTGGCCAGATTGCCGGCTGTGACGGACTGCTGTGGCAGCGAGCAGCCACAGAGGGGCTTGTCGATCATGATGCCGGTCAGGTTTTGGGCGGCCTCCGTCTCGCGCTGGCTGAGGACTTCGGCCAGAAGGAAGGTGCGGCCTTCCTCAACGGCGACGGTGTGCTTCAGCCGATGGGAGTGATGAACGACCAGAACGTCCTGAACACGGTAAACGGCCATGCGACCAATGTCTCCGCCGACAAGCTGATCGATCTGCTTTACGCGCTGCCGGCGCAGTACCGGAATGCGGGTTCGTGGGCGATGAACGGAACGACGCTCGCGGCCGTCCGCAAGCTGAAGGACGGGCAGGGTAACTATCTCTGGCAGCCCTCCTACCAGGCCGGAGAGCCGGAGACGATCCTCGGTCGACCGGTGGTCGAGATGATCGACATGCCAGATATTGGCAACGGCAATTTCCCGATCATCTACGGCGACTGGTCCGGCTATCGCATCGTCGATCGCGTCGGTTTGTCGATCCTGGTGAACCCGTACCTCCTCGCGACAGACGGCATTACACGTATCCATGCGACCCGTCGTGTCGGTGGCGGCGTGCTCCAGGCGGCGAAATTCCGCAAGCTGAAGATGACCGCCTCATAATCGAACGACATCAAAACCGGGTCTGCAAATTTGCAGACCCACCTCACCTCAATAGGAGACTACTGCAATGCGAGACCTCTATTCCAATATCGGCGTCGTCCAGGCGCTTGCCCCGGCGGTGCAGACGGCAGCCGGCGACGGCGTCGTGATCGACCTTCTCGGCTATAACCGGGTTGCCTTCATGTTGAATACCGGCGTGGTTGCCGGTGATGGCGATTTCGGCGTGAAGGTGCAGGAATCGGACACGTCAATCAGCGGAGACTTCACGGATGCGTCAGCCGCGGTGATCGACACTAATGCGTCGGCCACACTGGCGGCGTCGAGCGCCTATAAACTCGGCTATCGCGGCTACAAGCGCTATGTGCGCCTTGTCCTGACCAAGACCGGCGGGACGAGTATCGTCGCCGGGGCGGTCGCTATCCTCGGCGATGCCGCATCGCGGCCGGTGGATTGACGTCATGCCGTCACGCGCTCCTCGTATTTGCGGTTGTGGTCACCGGATCGCACCCGGCGTTGCCTGCCCTTGCGAGGAGCGCCGTGCGCGCGAACGCAAGGCGCGGCACGACCAGCGCCGCCCAACAGCCCGCCAGCGTGGCTACACGGCAGAATGGGAGCGGGAAAGCAAGGCTTTCCTCGCCGCAAACCCGGCATGCCGACGCTGCGGCGTGCCGGCTGCCCTGGTCGACCATATCCAGCCCCACAAGGGTAATCAGCGGCTCTTCTGGAACCGCTCGAATTGGCAGCCCCTCTGCCGGCCCTGCCACTCCGGCGCGAAACAGGCGCAGGAGCGCCGTGAGGAGACGAAAACCCATGATTGTTGATCTCGAAACGGTCAAACAGCAGCTCGGCGTCACGCTCGATATCGATGATGCGATGATAGAGCGGAAGATCCGGGCCGCGCAGGATCATGTAGAACGACTGCTCGGCTACAAGATCGAGGAGACGTTCCAACCGGACGCGGTTCCACCTTCTCTGGTGGAAGCCGTCTGCCAACTCACCGCCCATTGGTACGAGAATCGAGAGGCCGCTATCGTCGGCGTCAATGCGCAGGATCTGCCGCTCGGGCTCGAAGATATCGTGCGCGAATATCGGGGCTGGACCTTCTGACATGGCCAGTGATCGCGATCGCATGCTTCGTCTGAAGCGCCGGATGTTGGACCTTCCGAAGTCTATCCGCGAGGCTGCGAGCCGCGCGACCCTCGAAGGGGCGGAGGAGTTGGCGGCATCCATCCGCAATCTCGCTCCGGTCGACTCGGGTGCGCTACGCGACAGCATTGTAGTGACGCCCGGAGGACAGACCACGCCGCCCTATTCCCAGCCCGGCGGTAGCCAGGTCGTTTCTGAGAATGCGGCAGTCGTCACGGTGGGTAATACCGACGCCCGCTATCCGCACCTGGTCGAATACGGAACAAAGGACACTACCGCACAGCCCTTCTTCTGGCCTGCCGTGCGGTCGAAGCGGAAGAGGTTGGCTGCCCGTATCAAACGGCAGATCACGAAAGCCGCAAAAGAGGAGTGGAAAGGAAAATGAGCGAGGAAAGCCTTGCAGTTCAACGGCTGATCTATAGCCGCCTTACAAGCAATGCATCGCTTCTGGCATTGCTGCCGGCAGACGCGATCTTTGATCGCAATGCGCGGCCGGAGCGCTTTCCCTGCGTCGTGGTCGGGGAGGCGCAGACGGTTGGCGATGATATAGATTGCGGCCCTTCGTCCGAGGTCTATTCGACAGTACATGTCTGGACCAAGGAGGAGGGATTCCGTAGCTGCAAGACCATTGCCGGCGCGGTGCGGCGCGCACTTTGGCAGGCGGAAGGTATCTTCGACGGTTTCCGCGTCCTCGACACTGGTTTCGAGAACTCCCGTTTCCTGCGCGATCCCTCGGGCGAACACTCCCATGGCATCGTTACCTTCTTTTCACCTGTGGAGGAGGCTTAATGCGCGCCGGAAAACTCGACCGGGTTATCGACCTTCAGCGAGGTACATACGTCACCGATGGATATGGGAACCCCATTTACACTTGGACAACCTACGCGACTATGCGCGCGCAGATCATCCAGGCTTCGACGGAAGAATTCATGCGGACATGGGGCGCGTCGGGCGAGAGCGCGATCATCTTCCGCACGCGCTTCATTGACGGCATCGGTCTTGCGGATCGCGTCATCTATGACGGACGCATGCACGACATCAAAGAGGTGAAGGAGATTGGCCGCCGGCGCGGACTGGAAATTAGAACCGCGAGGACCGGCGCATGAAGGGCCGCAAGCCTGACCTGAAAGTCATCGAGGGGGAGAGCGAGACTCCCGCGCTCGATGTGCCTGCTCATATTCCGGCCGAGATGGCCGAGGAGTGGCGCACGGTCTCTATCGATCTTGTCGAGCGCAAGCTGATGAACGAAGCGATGCGGGGCGGCCTGGACGCCTACATCATGGCGCTGTGGAACATGCGGCAAGCTCAGGAGCAGATCGACAAGCACGGTCTGCTGATCGATGCTGGCAAGGGCATACTGAAACAAAACCCAGCCGTCAGCCTTCTCGGCAAGGCGCAGCAGGTCGTGTTGCGTCTGTCGGTCGAGATGGGTCTCACCCCCGCGTCACGATCCCGTGCGGCATTCCAACCTTCGAAGGAAAAAGAGGATGACAACATCTTCAGTCATGCCGGACTGGATCTTTGACGGATCGCCGATCGGTGATCCGCTTGGCTATGGCGAGCGGGCGGTCAAATTCCTGCGTATGCTGCGCCACCCGAAATCGCGGTTGCCCGGTCACGCTTTCGACTTGCCGGAATGGCAAGAACGCATCGTACGGCGCATCTACGGACCCTGTCATGAGGACGGGCGGCGAATCGTCCGCACGGTCGTCATCCTCCTGCCGCGTGGCAACCGCAAAACCTCGCTCGGCGCCGCGCTCGGCCTTCTGCATACGATCGGCCCGGAAAACGTGCCGGGGGGCGAGTGCCTGTTCGCCGCATCCGACCGCAAGCAGGCGCGCATCGGCTTCGAGGAGGCCATGGGGATCGTGCATTCGTTCCCCGACGACATCGTGAAGAAGCTGCGCCTGGTCGATTCGAAGAACCGGCTCCAGAACCCGAAGAAGGGCGCGTTTCTCGAAGCGATCAGCAATGACGCCGGTACGCACCACGGCCGCACGCCGGTCTTTGCCTTGATCGACGAACTGCACGCATGGAAGAAGCGTGATCTTTGGGATGTCATCTCCACCGGCATGCGCAAGGTTGCCGGCTCCATCAAGATCATCATCACGACAGCCGGTCGCGGGCAGGAGAACATTGCTTATGAGATTGTTGACTATGCCCGAAAGGTTGCGCGCGGCGAAATCGACGATCCGACCATGCTGCCCATTCTCTTTGAAACGCCGGCCGATGCCGATTGGCGTGACGAGGAAATCTGGCACAGGGTGAATCCGGGCCTGGCGCTTGGCTTCCCCGACATCGAGGGGCTGCGCGCGGCAGCTCGCGAGGCGGAACATCGGCCTGGCGAGCGCGAGGCTTTCCGGCAGCTTCATCTCAATGTTTGGCTGGATCATTCAACTGATCCTTTTGTTGAGATGTCGGTCTATGACGAAGGTGCCAGCGAGGTAGATCTTCTCGATCTGGAAGGCGAGCCGTGCTGGCTCGGCGTGGATCTTTCTACTGTGGGCGACTTGTCCGTAATCGTGGCCTGCTGGCATGACGGGGATGACGGCTTCGTCGTGCACCCGTGGTTCTACTGTCCTGGTGACAATCTGCGGCGGCGCGCCGACATCGATGGCGTTCCCTATCCCACCTGGGCGGAGGAGGGGTTCATCACGCCGACGCCGGGGAATGTAATCGACGAGCGTGTGATCGAAGATCAGCTCAGAGAGCTTTGCGCGCGCTTCGACGTGCGCGAGATCGCGTTCGATCCGCACTACGGCCGCAAGATGATCGCTCGTTTGATCGAGGACGGCTTACCTGCCGTGGAGATGCGGCAGGGCTGGGTAACGATGGCTCCGGCCATTCGCGAGCTGGAACGCGCGATCGTAGGCCGCCGCTTTCGGCACGGAGGCCATCCTGTCCTGCGCTGGAATTTCTCAAACATCGCTGTCGAGACGGACAAGGCCGACAACAAAGCATTCAACAAGTCCAAATCAACCGACCGCATCGACGGTGCAGTTGCCGCCGCAATGGCCGTCGCACGCTGCGCGGCCGGTACTGAAACCACGATCTATGCCTCGGAAAAGTGGTCCGAGGACATGGCCTATTTTTAAAGGAACATCGCCATGGCGCGAACCGAATCCGAACAGCTTGTCTTTACCGTCGAGGCCCGTATCGCGGCGATGGAAAAGCAGATGGCGCGCGCCAGCCGCGTTACCGACAAGACTATGACTGGCATCGAGCGGCGTGGGAAAACCATGACCGGGAGGATGGAAAAAGAGATGGCCGCCTCCGCTTCTCGCATTACAGGATTGATGAAAGGCCTCGGCGCTGGGTTCCTTGGTGGGTTGGCTGCGGGAGGAATCGCCGGCATCGTCACTCAGTTTGGAGAAGTTGCGAAGTCCGTTGCTGACATAGGTCGTGAGGCGAAGACATCCGGTCTCGCCATGCGCGAGTTCCAGGAGTGGAAATACGTTGCGGAGCAAGCGCGTATACCGGTCGATGCGATGACGGACGCCTTCAAGGAACTTAATCTGCGCGCGGACGAATTCGCCACCACAGGTAAGGGCAGCGCGGCTGAGGCATTTCAGCGCCTTGGCCTATCTCAGGAAGAGGTGAAGAAGCGCCTCGCCGATCCATCCGCATTGTTGCTGGAAATCATCGACCGCACGAAACGCTTGGGGGATACCGCAGCCGGCATCCGTATCTTCGACGGACTCCTTGGCGGTCAGGGCGGCGAGAAGTTCGTCCAGCTTATAGATCGCGGCGCGGACGGCATTCGGGATTCGATCAAAGAGGCGCACAACCTTGGAGCTGTGATGACCGATGAGGTCATTAAATCCGCTGAAGAACTGGATCTGAAGTTCAACCAGGTGGCAACGACTGTGGGTACGTCGTTGAAAAGTACCATTGTTGGTGCGGCACAGGCGCTGTCGAACTTCATATCCATATTCCAAGATTTCGAGAACCGCGGCACTGAGAACCTTCAAAGTCAGCTTAACTTCCTCGAAAAAACATTGCGGCGACTGAGAAAACCAAGGGCAGGTTTGGCGGCGTGTTCGATGGGCCTGCGAATGACCAGATAGCCAAGAACACCGCCGACGCCGACCGGATACGCGCTGAGCTTGAGCGGCGCGCGATGGCGAAGCTACGGACTGACTTGGCCGAACAAAAGCTTAGAATAGAAAATCCGATAAAACCCGTGGTTACACCGGATCCGTCCAAGGGAAAGGGTGGAAGTAGAGATGGCGCCGCTGAGCGCGCAAAGCGTGAGGCAGATCAGGTTCGGGCGCTCATTGCGGAACTGGAATTCGAGCGTTCCTTGATCGGAAAATCGGCCGTCGAGAAGGCGAAGATGAACGCTCTCCGTGAGGCCGGGGCTGCGGCTACAGAACCGGAAAAAGCCAAAATCGCAGAGCTTACGGCGGCGATCCACGAAGAGAATCGAGCGTATGAACAACAGCAAACTCGGCTTGCCGAACTGAATGATGCCGGGCGGGAATTTGCCGGCACTCTGGCATCCGGCCTGTTGGACGGCGCCAAGGCGAGCGACGTTCTTGCGGATGCATTGGGGCGGCTGGCTGACCGTTTTATAAATAGTGGCTTGGACGCTCTATTCTCTGGCAGAGGGCTTGGGGGCATCTTGGGCGGCCTGCTTGGGGGGCGCGGCAGCAGTTTCCCGGCACCACCAGGTGTCGGCCTGTTTGACAAGGGAGGCTACACCGGCTCAGGCGGCAAATATGAGCCCGCTGGCATCGTCCATCGCGGCGAGGTGGTTTGGTCACAAAATGACGTTGCCCGGGCTGGTGGCGTAGGCGTGGTCGAGGCAATGAGGCGAGGGATCAGAGGCTACGCGATGGGCGGCGCGGTCGATATGCCAACCATCCAAGCGCCGCGATTGCCTGATTTGCGCGGGATGACGACCAACAACAATTCGTCCACAACCAATGCGCCCGTCATCAATGTGACCGTGAACGGCGCGACAGGAAACTCAGAGGTGGCCTCGATGGTGCAGGTCGGCGTGGCGCGCGGGATTCAGACGTGGCAGCAGAGCGATAATTTTCGGATATCTGTCGGCAGGGTGGCTCAGCAGGCGGGACGGAGGGGGTATTTTCGGTAACTATTTGATTTGAAAAGTCTGAAGATTAAGAAGGATGCGGGGAGCGTGATCGATCCTTTCCGGCACGATACTGTGGAAGACACGTCGGTGGTTTGATTGCCGAAAACGTTCCGGGCGGAAACGTTTTTCTTTAAGTGGTCAACGTGGCCACTTGATCAACTTGCCAAATTGGCGACTTGAGCGACCCAGTTCATCGAGTAGGTTCAGGCAAGAAAGAAATTGCAATCCTATAGACGCTGCACCCAACGAGAATTCTCACGCAGGCTCTTGAGCTTTGCACTCTTCTCATCGCTGATGCGTTGTTGCCGTTCCGCATCTCCGTCAGGGAGGCGCACAGGAACGCTGAAGCTGATGCGGTTTGCCGAGCCTGCAGTGTGTCCAGCGCCCCCGTCAACACCGACACCGAAGACAGCAAGCTTTGCACCCGCTCCGCCTTTTGTCTCTGCTGTCACCGAAACATCGAAGTCGACCCGTGTTGCCACTCCATATGTCCCAACATTCACTAGCTGGCCGCCAAATTCGGCGCCGCCCATTGCTGCATTGATGTTTGCGCCATCTTCACGTGCTTGAGCCTCGCGAACGCCCTCAATGATTTGCGACAGCGTTTCCGCGATAAAATCTTTCAGTTCCATGCGGGGTACTCTCCTGAACGATGAGGTATGTCTATGACTTCCTGCCGATTTTTGACGGTAACGCATTGATGCGAGGCTCCAGCATGCGAATCTTTGGCCTCGAGTTGGGCTTGCGCAGGTCGAGTGCGGTGTAGACGGCCCGGCCCAGCGCCGTGGCCCGATATCCAGTTTCCCCGGTATAAGCGTTGGCTAGTCCCATCTCGGCGAGTCCTCGGTCGATGAATCTGCTAACCATCGTCTGTCCGAGACCAGACATGGAACCCAGTGGCTCGAAGCTGCCCATAGCTTTCTTAACCAGAATCCGGAGGGCTTTCACGTCATGAGATTCTAAGTTTTGCGCGATCAGTAATGCCTGTCGATTCATCCTAGTGCTTTCCTCAGTCTCACGCCCGGCCCTTCGCCGTTCTCCTCGACGAAGATCACACCTGCGGCTTCCATCGCTTGGCGCATTTTCTGGACACTGCTGACACGGGCGTCCTGTCCCGTTTCAAAACGATTTACGGTATTCGCCCCCACATCTGCAGCTTTGGCAAGATCATGGGTGCTCCAGGTGAGGGCCGCGCGGGCCATTCGGCATTGAATCGGCTTCATAAGGTGTTTTTATCACCATATATGGTTGACATCAAATAGATAAAGATATTACCGTTAATGGTGTAAAATTCACCATTAGGGAATAACGCCATGCCGAACTTAACATTTCCGGCTGCCGCCGAAGGTTTGCCCAATGCTTCGAATAGCGAGAACGATCCCCGTAATCCACACCGCCTGACCTTCTTACGGAAGCTGCTGGTCTCGTGTTCTGCGCCCGCGGCGAAGATGCCGTGCCAAATACTGAAAAAGGAAAGCGTTATGAACCAACACGTTAATCGTCGCTCGCTTCTCGCCGCCTCGGTGGCGTCCACCGTGGCTGCCGGCGTCGTCACTGCCGATGCAGCGGCCGCGCCACGCGAAAACCCGGAACTGATCGCCTTGGCTGCAGAATTTCCGTCTTTCGTTGAAGCGTACCAAGTTGCTCGTCGCGCCGATAAAGACATGCGGGCAAAATGGAAACAGGCCTCCCCGCTGGCTCCGGATGAACTCACTGTTTGCGGCTCGGCGCGGCCGCAGGATAATTCGCAACATCCAGGGGAGGCAGAATGCGATGTCTGGGGTATGGATCTTTTGCGGCCAGGCGAGGAGCACCCAAGGCGCATCGTGGTTGGTGCTTGGCGAGTGAATTGCGATTTGAGCGACGCCAGGCGGCATAAGCGTCGCGCGAAGAAGGATGGATCGGTAGCCGACTTCCTGCACTATGAAGAAGAGGAACGGCGGCTGAAAAAGCTGTTGAAAATCGCCGAGACCTACGAGAAAAAATACAGTCAGGTTCGCGCCGACGCACGTGCAGAGGAGGGCAGATTTTCGCCTGTTTGGACGAAGGCGAGAGAGGCGTTAGGAAACCGTATTTCGGCTATCATGGATGCTCCTGATTGGACCGTGGAGGGCCTGATCATCAAGGCCGAGGTCTTGGCGGAATGGGATCGTGTCTGCCAAGGCGTGGATAGGCCGATCTCTATGATCAAAAAGGATTGGCATGGACAGATAGCAGCATCGATCTTGCGCCACGCGAAAGGCGGTACTGCATAACGCGGGCTTCAAGACCGGTAAATCTGCCGATCTTTGTTGGCAGCACTTTTAGGGCGCGCGCGCTTTACGCATTGCCCTCATGGCGAAGTGACGTTTAGCTGCCAGCTTTGTGGTTCTATATGGAAAATCTCAGATAGCCATTGCGATTCCCCTGGAATGGGTGTATCCCTCTATCAGAAATTTTTCATATAGGGGTCATAGCATTGGTTAAGTCGGGTGGTTTCATTGTCGGCGTAGCGTCGATCCTGGGTCTGCCAGAGAAAACTGTCTCCGGTGCCTTCCGTGTCCTTCGTGAAAGTGGCCTGATGACTTCAGGTGCTCGTGGCGTGAACGCGCCCGACATGACCGATCTAGATGCATCTCGTATGCTGATCGCAATGCTTGTCGATGAGCGCCCTCCATATGCTGAAACGAGCGTTCGTGATTTTGCAACGCTCGTTTGCACCGACATACATTTGGCACAGCCGTCGGAATATCTGCCTGAAGAGGAGCGTGCGACGTTCGAGCGTGCAACGTCCAATTTTACTTTGCGCGGACGTGGTCTGCCTGAGCCTCATACGCTTGAACAGGCCGTTGCTGAATTGATCCGCATGTATGGGGATGACTGCGAGAAAGAATACTGGCGGCATAGCCAAATAGATATGGGTGAGCGGGGCTTGTTTGATCCACATACCGAGATCGAGATTATTGCCAATACCCTCAGCGCCCGCATTTCGATGAATGGGAACGTCTACCACTATTCAGACTCACTAATCGCGCCCGACTCTTGGGGCGACGGGGAAACCATCGAAGACATTGAGGCGGATCTCGACGCTGAAGATGCACACGAGCTGAAGCGCAGTCGGCACGCTAAAGCAATTAACACCATCCGTTCGGTCGATAGCAGGCAGATCGCAGCACTTGCAAGGTTGCTCCGGGAGGCGCGTGAATGACCTCCCACAACAAACTTATCCACCTCACGTCGGCCCTGATGCACTATCTCGAAATGATACTTGGTTGCGCCGTAGTTTCGGAGAGGCATCGCTGATGGCCCGCAATGTGCACTTCAAACAAGCTGATGTGTTTCGCGCGGTCAAGGGTGCGTGCGCAGCTGGAATGGAGCTTGGCCGGGTAGAAATCGACCCATCGACCGGGCGCATTATCTTGGTCGCGGCGGGCGGGGTCGAAGCTCCAAGGAACGATCTCGACAAGTGGCTGGAGAAGCGCAATGCGTAGACCTCGCCTGAAGGACATGGGTATTCGTGGCATCAACGCTAAGACCAAGAGGCTCGCGGATGGCACGACCAAGACCTATTACTGGGCGTGGAAAGGCGGCCCGGCATTGCCAGGAAAGCCGGGAGATTCCGCGTTCATGGAAGCCTACAACCGGGCGATCAGGCAGAAGGTTCGACCGCCGGCGGGTATGCTCCTGTCCGTTCTTCAAGGTTTCCAGGCAAGCTCAACCTGGGATGACCTCGCGCCGCGCACCCAGCGCGACTACGTCAAGATCATCAAGCTGATCGAGAAGAAGTTTGGCGATTTTCCGCTCTCGGCCATGAGCGACCGGCGTACACGGGGCATTTTTATGGAATGGCGCGACGAGCGCGCCAAGGCCTCGCGCCGGCAGGCCGATTACGGCTGGCAGGTGCTCGCGCGCATCCTGTCGTGGGCGCACGGGCGCGGCCTTGTCAGCGCCAATCCCTGCGAGAAGGGCGGGCGGCTCTATCGTGGCAGTCGCGCCGAGAACGTCTGGACGGATGTCGACGAGGAGGCGTTCCTCGCTTCCGCGCCCGAGCATCTGCACCTTCCCCTGATCCTCGCCCTCTGGACCGGGCAGCGGCAGGGCGATCTCCTGCGCCTGACCTGGCAGCAATACGATGGCAAGGTGATCAGGCTCCAGCAATCGAAGACCGGCATGCGGGTCGTAATCCCAGTTGGCGCACCACTAAAGGCTGCCCTTGACGCTAAGCGGGGTAAGATCGGTCCGATCCTCCGCAACAGCGATGGCGAGCCGTGGACGGCGGACGGATTCCGCTCGTCATGGCGCAAGGCATGCGCCGCAGCCGGCGTTGTGGGCGTCACATTCAATGATCTTCGAGGGACAGCCGTCACGCGGTTGGCACAGGTGGAAGCATCGGTCCCGCAAATAGCGACGATCACCGGCCACAGCCTGCGCGACGTGAATACGATCATTGATTCTCATTACCTCAATCGCGATCCGAGGATGGCGGAAGAGGCGATCCGGAAGCTCGAAACGAGAACGAAAATTCCCGACCGGGCGTCCGACTGACATGAAATGTTCTGGCAATGGAATGGAGAAAGCGTAGTGAAATCAAGTGGCTGGGGAACCTGGATTCGAACCAGGACTAACGGAGTCAGAGTCCGTGGGTCTACCGTTAACCTATTCCCCAAAACGCCGTTATTGCAGCATTCTGCAGCCGCAGGGTAAAAGCGTTGACGCTTTTCTGGCCCGGTTCAAGAAACCCGGCTCCCCGTTGGGTGCCGCCTTCTAGCACATTTGCTGTTTCAATCAAGCCCCTTGGGCCATCAAGGTGAAGAATATTGATCGGGCAGTTTGGTGAACCGCCGGCTGGAAATGTACCCGATCAGGGAGAGAGCGGAAGGTGCGGCGGTGTTGGGTTCGCCGTGAAACATTTAGAGCTGATATTGACAGAAATCCCGTCACTGTCGTACGCAATCGACCTGTAAATACGGCAAAGGATTCTGCCGGGCTGCAAATGGCCGAACCGCTTCCCCGATGAAGCTGATGATTCCTACCCGTTTGCTGTCGAGCGAAAGCGTAGGATGATGTCCAAACCTGATTTTTTGGTGCAGATCACTTTATTGAAATTGTTTTTCAAGGGCTTTCCAGTGTGCTCCCATGAGTCTTGAAGCTTGCGTCCTTGTGATGGCGGGCGGATTCGTCGGCGGGATCGTGCGCTTTTTATTGTCCGGCTTCGTAGGCAGACGGATCGGGGAGACCTTCCCCTGGGGAACATTGGTCGTCAATGTCACTGGCGCATTCGTCATCGGGGCTTTTGCCGGACTGGGACAATCCGGGGGCTTCTTTTCCAGCGAGATGTTTCGCGATTTCATGGTGGTCGGTCTGCTTGGCGGCTATACGACGGTCTCGTCCTTTGCCCTGCAGAGCTTGAATTTGACCCTTGGGGGCCAGCACAGGCAGGCGCTGTTCAATATCGCTGCCTCGGCCATTTTCTGCGTCATAGCGGTTGGTGCGGGCTTTGCAGTGGTCGTATCGCTCTTGGAGCATGGGCAGTGAGTAAATATTTGCGCAACGCCGAAGGTCCGAGACTGTATCTGGCGGTCGGATGCGGCGCGGCTATCGGCGCGCTGCTGCGGTTTCTGTCCGGCTTTTTCATCGCTTCAGGGCTTGGCCTTGGTGCGCTAGGGGGAACAGCTTTCGTGAACATCGTCGGATCATTCGTCATCATGTTCTTTGCCACCATAACCGGCCCTGATGGGAGATGGCTGGTCGGGCCAGCGGGACGGCAGTTCGTGATGGCGGGGTTCTGCGGCGGCTTCACCACCTTTTCGGCGATGAGCCTCGATGCGTTCTTGCTGCTGCAGCAAGGCAGCTTGTTCCATGCGGCCCTCTATCTTGCAGCGGTGATATTCTTTTCGCTCGCCGCTGCCTGGGTCGGATATGTATCTGCGCTGCAGATCAATCGATGATTGGAGAACAGACATGACGCTTCCAAGGGAATCGACGCTTTTGCGCATCTATGTCGGAGAAAGCCACGAGACCGCCGACGGCAGGCCGCTTTATGAGGCGATCGTCACCCGGGCGCGCGAGTTGCAAATGGCCGGGGCAACTGTCCTGCGCGGTCCGCTGGGCTTCGGCCACTCGAGCGTCCTGCATGCCGCCAAGATATTGCGGCTTTCGCAAGATCTGCCGATCGTGGTGGAAATCGTCGATGCGCCCGAAAAGATCGAGAAATTGATCCCCGAGATCACCAAGATGACGCAGAGCTGCCTGATCACCACGGAGACGGTGCAGGTCATCCGCTACGGAAACGGAGATTAGCGCCTGAGCTGCTGCTGATCCTGCTGAAGCCCTTGGTTATTTCACAAAGCACTGTTACATTGGAGGCAACGTAAAGAGTGACAGCGCCTGCTTGCGTCCCTGGAGGTTCGCGCGGCGCTTTGAGGACAAGACTTTGAAGAACCCCGAAGAGGACGCAGGCGCTGCGTCACATAACGGGGCGTCAGGTGGGGATTGCGTGGGTGGTGACGCCCGCAATTCCGCCGAGAACGGCAAGCGGGAGAACCGCCAGCCCAAAGCCGCATCAGCGGAGCCGCAACAGGCTTCCGATTCGGGACGCCTCGATAGCAATCAGAAGAAACGTGCGCGCCGTCGTCGGCGCGGCAAGGCGAAGGTGCGCGACAGAGCAGCACAGGCGGAGCCGACATCCGCTGCGCCGCCGCATCAGGACGCGCAACCAATAGCGCCGACAGCTGCCAAACCAGCATCCAAGCTTTCCAATCGCCGCCGTCGCTCGAAGCGCAGCAAGCAGGTTCGGTTGCAAGCGGCTACTGGCTCTGCGCCGGAGAAGCAATCGGTCTCTGTCGGAGCTCCGAGGCTGCAGGAGCAGTCGCGCCCGCGGCCAGTGTCGGGGAGGTCCCCGTCCTCTGTACCATCGGATGCGCCCCCGCTCTATGCCGCGCTCGATCTGGGCACCAACAATTGCCGCCTTCTCGTCGCCTCGCCGACCCGGCCCGGCCAGTTCCGCGTCGCCGATGCCTTTTCGCGTATCGTCAGGCTCGGCGAAGGGCTGGGCGCGACTGGCAGGCTTGGCGACAACGCGATGAGCCGGGCCATCGAAGCATTGAAGGTCTGCCGCGACAAACTCGCCTCCAGGACCGTTCGCAGATCGCGGCTGATCGCCACCGAGGCGTGTCGTTCGGCGGAAAACGGTGCGGAGTTTCTGGCCCGGGTGCGCGACGAGACGGGATTGGACCTCGAGATCGTCGATCGCCAGACCGAAGCACGACTGGCCGTCTCCGGCTGCGGTACGCTGGTCGATGGCAATACGGACGCCATCGTGCTGTTCGATATCGGCGGCGGGTCGTCCGAGATCGCGCTCATCGATGTCTCAAACCGCCGCTCGCCGCGACTGGCCGAACACATAGTGGCATGGACATCGCTGCCCGTCGGCGTGGTGACGCTTGCCGAGCGCTTCGGCGGGCGCGAGGTGACGCGTGAAAGCTACGCCGCCATGGTTGACCATGTCTCGGAGTTGATCGAGGCCTTCGCCGACCGGCACAAGCTCGGCGATCTCACCCAAAGCCCGCGCTTTCACCTGATCGGCACGTCGGGCACGGTGACGACGCTCGCCGGCATCCATCTGGGATTGGAGCGCTACGACCGCAAGCGAATCGACGGCATGTGGATGGACAAGGACGATGTGACCAGCATGACCAGCAGGCTTCTCTCCTGGGATTTCGACGCCCGCGTCGCCAATCCCTGCATCGGCGCCGACCGGGCGGATCTGGTTCTGGCTGGCTGCGCCATCCTCGATGCGATCCGCCATGTCTGGCCGAGCCAGAAGCTGCGCGTTGCCGACCGAGGCTTGCGCGAAGGCATTCTCACAGAACTCATGTCGCGGGACGGCGCCTGGCGCGACCGTCGCAACCCGCGCGCAAACGGCAGGCGCATATCATGAAAAAACCGACCACAACCGGCGGCAGAGGTGGCGTAGGCACGCGTGGCCTGCACACGCGTGTCAAGAAGAAGGCGGGGACGATCAAGGAATCGTCGCGCCGCTGGCTCGAGCGCCATCTCAACGATCCCTATGTGCAGAAATCGAAGCAGGAAGGCTACCGGTCACGCGCCGCCTTCAAGCTGATCGAGATCGATGACCGCTACAAGATATTGAAGAAGGGGCAGAGGATCATCGATCTCGGTGCTGCGCCCGGCGGCTGGAGCCAGATCGCCGCGGGGATCGTCGGCTCGACCAATGACGATCCGCATGTCGTCGGCATCGATTATCTCGATGTCGAACCGTTGCCCGGCGTGATCCTGCTCAAGATGGACTTTCTCGATGAGGAGGCGCCGGACAAGTTGATCGAGGCGCTTGGCGGCAGGCCAGATATCGTGCTTTCGGACATGGCCGCGCCCACCACCGGGCATCGTCGCACCGACCATCTGCGCACGGCCCATCTCTGCGAGGTCGCCGCCGATTTCGCGGTTTCCGTCTTGAAGCCCGGCGGCCATTTCCTGACCAAGACATTTCAAGGCGGCACGGAAAACGAGTTGTTGACGCTTCTCAAACAGAACTTCAAATCCATTCATCACGTGAAGCCACCGGCATCGCGCGCTGAATCCGTCGAGCTCTACTTGTTGGCGCGGGACTTCAAGGGCTAATTTTCAGCTGCCCCATCGCAGCTATTTTGGCGAGATCGATGGCGCATTGTCTGGCGCCGGTTCCTTCTCGATCTGCTTATGCGACAGCTCATGGCCTGCATCCGGTGCGAGCCGGGCAAAGCTGAAGAAAGCCACCGCCGATACCCCCGCCACGATGAAGAAGCCCAGATGGAAATCGGCGAGCCGCAGCGCCCCTCCATGGATCGCCGTGCTGATCTCGAGGATGCCGCCCGCGAGCGCCACGCCGAGCGCGATGGAAACCTGCTGCGCCACAGCGGTGATCGGTGTCGCCTGGCTGGTGCGGGCGTCGGGGATTTCCGCATAGGCCAGCGCATTGACGCCCGTGAAAAAGAGCGATCGCAGGAAGCCGCTGATTAGCAACAGCGACAGGATGAGGACGTAGGGCGTCGTCGGCGTGAACAGGCCGTTGATGGCGATGAAAGCGGCCGAAACCAGGGAGCCGAACATCAGCGTATAGCGGAAGCCGTAGCGGCTGAAGATATGGTTGGCGCCGAACTTCATGCCCATGGCGCCGATTGCCGAGACGAAGGTCATCATGCCGGATTGGAAGGGGTTGAGACCAAAGCCGATCTGGAACATCAGGGGCAGGAGGAACGGAATGGCGCCGATGCCGAGCCGGAACACGCTGCCGCCGATGACGGCAGTGCGGAAGACCTGGTTCTGAAACAGCGAAAGGTCCAGAAGCGGATTGGGCGTCCTGCGGGCATGGCGCATGTAGAGAATGCCTGAAACGATGCCGATGCCGACCAGCGCGAAGCCGATAATAGGCGGCAGATAGGGCAGGCTAACGACCGAGAGCCCGAAGACCACGGCAGACATGCCAACGCCGGAAAGGACGAAGCCCGGCCAGTCGAGCGGGCGCAGCGAGCGCTCGCCGATATCCGGCAGATATCGTGTGGCGAACCAGATGCCGAGGAGGCCGATCGGCACGTTGATGAGAAAGATCCAGTGCCAGCTGAAATAGGTCGTGATGAAGCCGCCGACTGGTGGCCCGACGAGCGGGCCGACCAGCGCCGGGATGGAGAGCCACGCCATCGCCGAGACGAGTTCGTGGCGCGGCGTCGAGCGCACCAGCACCAGCCGTCCGACCGGCGTCATCATCGCACCGCCCATGCCCTGCAGAAAGCGCGCTACCACGAAGGCGATGAGCGAGTTCGACGCAGCACAGGCCACCGAGCCGATCACGAAGATCGCAATGGCGGTGCGGAAGACATTCTTCGCGCCGAAACGGTCCGCCATCCAGCCGCTCACCGGAATGAATACAGCCAGCGAGACGAGGTATGCCGTCAGCGCCAGCTTCAGCGCTATCGGGCTTGTGCCGATATCGGCCGCAATCGCCGGGAGCGAGGTGGAGATGACGCTCGAATCCATCTGCTCCATGAAGAGCGCGACGGCGAGAACAAGGGGAACAATGCGGTTCAAGACTGAAATCCAATCAGGGAAGACAGAAATATCAAGGAATTGCAGCTAGTGGAGGCGCTTATTGCGGCAATCCCGACATAGTTCATCTCACAATCAGGTGATTTCCTTCTTAACGCATCGCCTTTTTATTGCCATCTGTCGTCCATCATTCATGATTAAGGCACTACTCAAGGAAACTGCCGAAGAGGAAGATGCCATGCCACCCGCCACGATTTCTCGCCGTACTTTGTTTCAGGCATCCGCTGTCATCGCCGGCGGTCTGGCTTCGCCGCAGATCATGACTCGTTCCGCTGAAGCCGCCGTGCCTTTTTCCGATGCCATGCCGCAGCGCTTCAATCGCTTCAAGCTGGGCGATTTCGAGGTAACGACCATTCTCGATGGACTTCGCTCCAGCGATGGACCTTATCCGACCTTCGGCGCGGACCAGTCGCAGGACGCCATGGGCGAGCTGATGCGGCAGAATTTTTTGCCTGAGACCAAATTCGTCAATGGCTTCACGCCGACGCTGGTCAACACCGGGTCAGAGCTCATCCTATTCGATACTGGCTTTGGCGAGGGCGGCCGTGCGAACGGCCAGGGCCAACTCGCCGCCGCCATGCAGGCCTCGGGCTATTCACCCGATCAGGTCAGCATCGTCGTCCTGACCCATCTGCACGGCGACCATATCGGCGGGCTGATGGAGGGTGGCGCGCCGGCCTTCCCGAATGCGCGCTATGCAGCCGGCCAGATCGAATATGATTTCTGGACGAGCGACGACCGGAAGGGCACCCCCGCCGAGAACAACGCCAAACTGGTCGATGCCAAGGTCAAACCGCTGGTGGAGAAGACCAGTTTTATCAATCCGGGCGATTTGATTGTTCCCGGCATCACCAGCGAAGCCGCTTTCGGGCATACGCCCGGCCATTTGATCTTCCGTCTGGAATCCGCCGGTAAGCAGTTGGTTCTCACAGCCGACACCGCGAACCATTATGTCGCATCACTGCAGCGGCCGGACTGGAACGTAGCCTTCGACATCGACAAGACGCAGGCGGCCGAAACACGCAAGCGCGTCTTCGACATGATCGCCACCGACCGGCTTCCCTTTATCGGCTATCACATGCCGTTTCCCGCTGTCGGTTATGTCGAAAAGCTCGATGTCGGCTATCGTTTCGTGCCGGTGACGTATCAGATGGAGCTTTAGCTCTATCTCAGGAATGGATCGAGCAGGGGCAGGCTGATCAGGGCCGCCGCGCCGATCATCCAGTAGCATATGCGGCGAAAGAGCCGATCGCTGGCCTGGCCGAACAGCAACGATCCAAGATAAAGCCCAAGCGCATAACTCGGGCCGACGACAAGGGCAAAGGCGGCGAGCGATGCCACGAAAAGCCCGCCGATAACATAGCTTATTGTGCTGATCACCGTGGAAATGGCGAAATAGAGCACAATATTCGCGCGCACGATGCCAACGGGCATCGTGCCGCCAAGCCAATAGGCGATGACGGGCGGACCACCGATCTGGGCAGTGCCGCTGAAGAAACCGGCCAGGCTGCCCACGCAGATCGTCAGCAATGGCGAGGGCTGGTTGTGGTAGCGCCACCCCGATACGAGCAGCGCTAGGAAAAGGACGACCGTCACGACGATACCCCAGCGCACTGCGAGGGGATCGATCATGGCGAGAGCTGCAACACCCAAGGGGACGCCGATCAACGCACCGATAGACATCGTCAGGACTTCATGCCGGTTTGCCTGCCTGATGGCATTCGGGATCATGCCTAAAGCTCCGACGCCATCGATGATCAAAAGCAGCGGCGCAGCGAGTTTCGGACCGACAACGGAACTCGCCAGAGGCACGAAAATGAGGGCTCCTCCGAAACCGGAAAAGCCTCGGGCAAGCCCGGCAATGAATGCCGACGCCAGCAGGAACGAGAGCTGCGTATCCGAATAGGGTGCAAAGGCAATCCTGAAAAAGTCAGGCATATTGGAGAAGGCGGTCATTTCTCCGGAGGCGACTCGACACTATCCGGATCGCTCCCCGCTCTTTCCCTCGCCCTCCTCAGCCGTAACGCATCGGCGAGATAGACCCGAGACAGGCCATGATAGAGGGGTTCGTGGGAAATGAGCCGCGCAGCGCCATAACCGATCATCGAGGCGCACATCAGCGGGATGACGTTGTTGTGGTTGCCGGTCATTTCGAGAATGATGACGAAGGCGGTCATCGGCGCTTGTACCACGCCGGCAAAATAGCCCGCCATGCCGAGCACGGCGGCGAGGCTGGCGTTGGCACCAAAGAGGAGGCCGAGCGAGCTACCCAATCCGGCGCCGACCGCCAGCGATGGCGCAAAGATTCCACCGGGAATGCCCGATATCGTCGAAAGCACCCCGGCCAGGAATTTGCCTACAAAAAACAGCGGCGCCAGCGGCGTGCCCTCGATGGCGCTTCTGGCCTGATCGTAGCCGGTGCCGAAAGTCTCTCCACCCGAGAGGACGCCGATCAGCGCGACGGCAAGGCCGCAGAAGCCCGCGATCATCAGTGTGCGGCCAAGCGGCCAAGGCTGGATGAATCGTCTGATGCGGCGCGATGCCTGCAGCACGACCGCGCTGAAGATGGCGCCCGCCAGCCCTCCGACGGCGCCGCAGACAAGCACCAGCAGCCAATCCTCGCCGCCGGACGCCGTCACGCTCGTGGTGCCGAAATACGTATAGTTGCCGACCAGGCCGAGTGAGGCTATGCCGGCGAGAATGACGGCGGAGACCACCAGTCCGTTGGTTCGGGCGGCATAGGAGCGGCCCATCTCCTCGATAGCGAAGACGATACCGGCAAGCGGCGCGTTGAACGCCGCCGCAATGCCCGCCGCCGAGCCTGCTAGGATCAGCCCGCGCGCCTGCTCCATGCCGCCGATTTTTGCCGACAGGAGCATGATGGATGCGCCAACCTGCACGGTCGGCCCCTCGCGTCCGATCGACGCACCGGAAAAAAGTCCAACGATCGTGAGGAATATCTTGCCGAACGCCATGCGCAGCGACAGGAGGCCTTCGCGGTCCTCGTCATCCGTCAGATGGCGCGCGGCGATGGCTTGCGGAATGCCGCTGCCCTCGGAATTCGGAAAATATTTCCGAGCCATCCAGGCGCAGAAGACAAAGCCCAGAGGCGTGATAAGGATCGGGAGCCATTCGAGCCCGCCGCCCCCTCCAATAATACCTTCGAAAAGCTTTTGCGCCAGATCCGCGACATAGGCGAAAGCCACGCTGATGATGCCGATCGCCAGCGCGCCCGCCCAGAACACGAGACGGGGCTTCCACAGCCGTGGCGTCCAGAGGACATGAGAGCGTCTGAGAACGCGAACACGTTTATAAGCGGGATGCACGGTAGATTCCCTTTGTTGCTGTTTTCAGCTGTAGCATGGATGGGTGAATGGAATGAAAACGGGATATCTTGTCTTCGTCTCTTCCCATTTCGCCATAAGCGTGTTACCAGCCCGTGCCAATTCAAACGAAGCATCAAAGAGTCGTCGCCCCGACAAGGGAGCGGCGTTTTCTTCATTTAGAGGAATTGGCCATGGCACGTATCATTGAATCGCCCACCGGACTTCTGGCGCTCACTTTCGATGATGTGCTGCTTCAGCCGGGCCACTCCGAAGTCATGCCGGGTCAGGCCGATATCCGTACCAGGATCGCCGCCGACATCGAACTGAACCTGCCGCTGCTTTCCGCTGCCATGGACACGGTGACGGAATCGCGGCTTGCCATCGCCATGGCGCAGGCCGGCGGCATCGGCGTGATCCACCGCAATCTCTCTCCGCAGCTCCAGGCTGAGGAAGTGCGCCAGGTCAAGAAGTTCGAATCCGGCATGGTGGTCAATCCCGTGACCATTGGCCCCGATGCGACGCTGGCCGAGGCGCAGGCGCTGATGCGGGCGCATCGCATTTCCGGCATTCCGGTCGTCGAGGGCAGCACCAATCGCCCGGGTCGCCTCGTCGGCATCCTGACCAACCGCGATGTGCGTTTTGCTTCCGATCCCAGCCAGAAGATCCACGAGCTGATGACCCGCGAGAACCTGATCACGGTTCGCGAGAATGTCGAGCAGGGGGAGGCCAAGCGTCTCCTGCACCAGCACCGCATCGAGAAGCTTCTGGTCGTCGACGATGAGGGACGCTGCGTCGGCCTTATCACCGTCAAGGACATCGAGAAATCGCAATTGAACCCGAACGCCGCCAAGGATGCCCAGGGGCGCCTGCGCGTCGCGGCAGCGTCCAGCGTCGGCGATGACGGCTTCGAGCGCGCAGAGCGGCTGATCGACGCCGGCGTGGACGTTCTCGTCATCGACACCGCGCATGGTCATTCGCAGCGCGTGCTCGATGCGGTGACCCGTGCCAAGAAGCTGTCGAATGCGGTGCGCATCATCGCCGGCAACGTGGCAACGGCTGAGGGCACCCAGGCCCTGATCGACGCGGGCGCGGACGCTGTCAAGGTCGGCATAGGCCCCGGCTCGATCTGCACCACACGCATCGTCGCAGGCGTTGGCGTTCCGCAATTGTCGGCCATCATGTCGGCGGTCGAGGCCGCACATAAATCGGATATTCCGGTCATTGCCGATGGTGGCATCAAGTTTTCGGGCGATTTTGCCAAGGCGCTGGCGGCGGGTGCCTCCGCCGCCATGGCCGGCTCGCTCCTTGCCGGCACCGAGGAAAGCCCAGGCGAGGTCTATCTGCATCAGGGCCGCTCGTTCAAGGCCTATCGCGGCATGGGTTCGGTCGGCGCGATGGCGCGCGGCTCGGCTGATCGCTATTTCCAGGCGGAAGTGCGCGACGAGCTGAAGCTCGTGCCTGAAGGCATCGAGGGGCAGGTGGCATTCAAGGGACCGGTCTCCGGCGTGCTGCATCAGCTTGCGGGCGGCCTGCGGGCGTCGATGGGCTATGTCGGCGCGAAGAATTTGCAGGAATTCCGCGACAAGGCGACCTTCGTCCGCATCACCAATGCGGGCCTGCGCGAAAGCCATACGCATGACGTAACGATCACGCGTGAGAGCCCCAACTATCCCGGCAATATGTGATTGATCTGATTGAAACTTCCTGGAAGGGGACAGCATGTCGCAGACCGCCATTTTTTGGCCGATGATCGCCCAGACCGCACTGATCTTCGTTATTTATCTCCTCTGTTCCGTCCGCCGCGTCGACGCCGTCAGGAGCGGCGCCACGCGGGCAGGGGACTACAAGCTGCCCTTCGTGGAACCGGTGCCGAGCGCCACGGCGATCCGCAACTTGGCGAACCAGTTCGAACTGCCGGTGCTCTTCTATGTGGTCTGCCTCTCGCTTTATGTGCTGAACGGCGCCACATTCGTCGCTCTTCTCCTGGCTTGGGCTTTCGTCATCAGCCGCGCCCTGCACGCCGCCGTGCACGTCACCTCGAATGATTTGAGGCTGCGCCGCCCGTTGTTCATTGTAGGATTTGTCATCATCGTGCTGTTGTGGATCTGGCTGGCGATCTGGCTCTTGCGGCTCTAACGGAGGCTTAAGCCACGAGGGCGAGGCTTTATTTTCGCAATTCCGCCAGTTCCTCTTGTCCCAGCCTGAGCGTTGCCGCGCTTTCCGCGATACATTGCGCCAGCGTGCGAAAATCATCCTGGCGTTCGCTCTGCCTGCGCCAGATGAGGCCGATTTCGCGCCGGGGTTCGGTGCCTGCAAAGGGAATGATGCGCATCTTCATGTGACCGGCTTCGGCGCGCACCGCGATTTCCGGGATCAATGTCAGCCCCATGCCGTGGCTGACCATCTGCAGAAGCGTCGCCATGCTGGTTGCACCGTAATTGACCAGTTGCCGCTGCTTCGTCGCCGAGCAGACGGCGAGCGCCTGGTCCCGCAGGCAATGGCCTTCCTCCAGCAACAGAAGGCGCTCCACCGCGACATTGTCCTGCGTCATCGGAGAGGAGAGGACATCGTTGTCGTTCGCTGAAGTGGCGATCAGGAAACGGTCGTGGAATACCGGCTCAACCGTCAGCATGTCGTCTTCTATCGGCAGGGCCGCCACGATGGCGTCTAGTTCGCCTATGCGCAGATTCTCGATCAGCTTCGATGTGACCGCTTCCTTCAGCTCCATCTTCAGCACGGGATAGTGTTCGCGCAGTTTGGGGATCAGCACCGGCACGAGATATGGGGCAATGGTCGGAATTATGCCGAGCCTCATGCGCGCCTGCAGCACGCCGCGTTTCTGCGCGGCGATCTCCTCGAGCGAGCGGATTTCCCGCAATATGCTGCGGATGCGCGGCAGAAGCCGTTGCCCCATTTCGCTTAAAACCACCGATCTCTGCGTTCTCTCGAACAATTGAGCGCCAATGGTCTTCTCCATTTCGGCGATCTGCGCGGAAAGGGCAGGCTGGGAAACATGCGCCATCTCCGCTGCCTTGCGAAAATGCAGCGTGGTTGCCAACGCATCGAAATAGCGCATTTGTCGGACAGTAAACATGATAGGAAAATCTTATCAAAGCACACAAGAAATGCAATTGGAAATTATAATTAGAAAAGTTCCATATTCGCGACACAGGGCCGTGGCAGACAAGACCGGCCATGTTTCCCAAGGCCAGAGCTACAAGGTCTGAATCAGAAGAGATGGAGGATAATTCCTATGGCTGATCGCCCGACATTGACCACGACCGCCGGAGCGCCGGTTTCTGACAACCAGAATTCGCTGACCGCAGGCGAGCGCGGTCCGGTCCTGCTGCAGGATTATCATCTCATCGAGAAATTGGCGCATCAGAACCGCGAGCGCATCCCCGAGCGCGTTGTCCACGCCAAGGGCTGGGGCGCCTACGGCACGCTGAAGATCACCGGTGACATCTCGAAATATACCAGCGCCAAGGCGTTGCAGCCGGGTGCGGAGACGCCGCTGATCCTGCGTTTCTCGACGGTTGCCGGTGAGATGGGCGCCGCGGATGCCGAGCGCGACGTGCGCGGTTTTGCCATCAAGTTCTATACCGAAGAGGGCAATTGGGATCTGGTCGGTAACAATACGCCTGTTTTCTTCGTCCGCGATCCGCTGAAATTCCCCGATTTCATCCATACGCAGAAGCGTCATCCCAAGACCAATCTGCGCTCGGCGACCGCAATGTGGGATTTCTGGTCGCTCTCGCCGGAAAGCCTGCATCAGGTGACGATCCTGATGTCGGACCGTGGTCTGCCGGTCGCGCCGATGTTCATGAACGGCTATGGTTCGCACACTTATTCCTTCTGGAACGATCAGGGCGAGCGCTTCTGGGTGAAATTCCATTTCAAGACATTGCAGGGCCATAAGCATTATACCAATGCCGAAGCCGAGAACGTCATCGGCAAGACGCGCGAAAGCTATCAGGAAGAGCTTTTCGGCGCGATCGAGAAGGGCGAGTTCCCGAAGTGGAAGGTTCAGGTGCAGATCATGCCCGAGCTTGACGCCGACAAGACGCCGTACAATCCGTTCGATCTCACCAAGGTCTGGCCGCATGGCGACTATCCGCCGATCGACATTGGTGTCATGGAATTGAACCGCAATCCGGAAAATTATTTCGCCGAGATCGAGCAGGTGGCCATGTCGCCGTCGAATGTGGTCCCCGGCATCGGCCATTCGCCCGACAAGATGCTGCAGGCGCGCGTCTTCTCCTATGCCGACGCGCATCGCTATCGTCTCGGCACGCATTATGAGGCGCTACCGGTCAACGCGCCGCGCTGCCCGGTCCACCATTATCACAAGGACGGGCAGATGAATTTCATTGGCCAGAAGACCGGCAATCCCGACGCGTATTACGAGCCAAACTCGTTCTCGGGCGCCGGAGAAAAGCCGTCCGTCAAAGAGCCGCCGCTCAGACTTTCCGGCGACGCGGATCGCTACAATCATCGTCTCAACAATGACGACTATTCCCAGCCGCGCGCCCTTTTTAACCTGTTCGATGTGGGGCAGAAGGCGCGCCTTTTCGCCAATATCGCCGCCGCGATGAACGGGGTGCCGGGCCAGATCATCGAGCGCCAGCTTGCCCATTTCAGGCTGGTTCACCCGGATTACGAGGCTGGTATTCGTGCGGCCCTGAAGGACGCCCATGGCTATGAGGCAACCGCCATTTCCAACGAGGAAAAGGCCGACGCCGCCGAATAAGCACCTCTTATAAAGCCTATGATGGAAGCCGGGGCGCAAACCCCCGGCTTTCTTTTATGCGCGGGGGAGGGTATGCGGATCAGCAAAGGACATCAAAAGGAAATGACATGCGGCTAGGCGGACGCCTTCAGGCGGCGATTGAAGTATTGGACGATATCGAAACGCGCAAACGCCCTGCATCCGACGCGCTGAAGGATTGGGGCCTGTCGCATCGCTTTGCCGGGGCGGGCGACCGTGCGGTCATCGGCAATATCGTCTATGACGCGCTTCGCCGTAAGCTCTCCATCGCCTGGCGCATGGACAGCGGGAACGCCCACGACATCGCTTATGGTGCGTTGCTTTCCGATGCGGAAATGAGCGCTGAAAGTATCGCAGCGGAACTCGTTGACGACAAATTTGCGCCTGCGCCGCTCGATGAGACACGTCTTGCTGCATGGGAAAGCCGCGACCTGGCCGACGCTCCCAGCTATATCCGCGCCGATGTGCCGGAATGGTGCGCCTCGCAACTGGAAGCGCTTTTCGGCGATGATTGGGTGCGCGAAGGCGCGGCCCTTGCCGCCCGCCCGCCGGTGGACCTGCGGGTCAATACGTTGAAAGCGAACCGGGCGAAGGTGCTGAAGGAACTGGTGCGCGCAGGCGCGGGCGAAGCGCCGCTTCTCGCCGGAGCCGTCCGCGTTCCGCCGCTGCGCGCGCTCGGCCGCCATCCGAATGTCCAGGCCGAACCGGCTTTCCAGAAGGGCTGGTTCGAGGTCCAGGACCTGGGCTCGCAGATCGCCGCTCTCGTCACGGCCGCGCAGCCGGGCCTTCAGGTGCTGGATTATTGTGCCGGCGCCGGCGGCAAGACGTTGGCGCTTGCGGCGGTGATGGAAAACCGCGGGCAGATCCACGCCTTCGACGCGGAAAAACCAAGGCTTGCTCCGATCTTCGACCGGCTGAAGCGCGCCGGCGTGCGCAACACGCAGGTTCACGCCAATCCGGAGGATCTGGTCCAGTTCGAAGGCCAGATGGATATCGTTCTCACCGATGCGCCCTGCACGGGTTCCGGCACATGGCGCAGGCGCCCCGATGCGAAATGGCGCCTGTCGCCACAGCAGCTCGAACGGCGCGAGATGGAACAGCGCGAAGTGCTCAACGGCGCGAAACGCTATGTGAAGCCGGGCGGGTGCCTAGTCTACGTCACCTGTTCGCTGTTCGCGTCCGAAAACAATCTCCAGGTCGAAGAGTTCCTGCGCGAAAATCCGGATTATTCCGGTGTCGATGCAAAACCGCTCTGGCATGCCGCCGTTCCGGATGCGGGCGACGTTCTCCCCATCTTCCCCTCACATGGCATGGTGCTTTCGCCCGAGCGGACCTCGACCGATGGCTTCTACATCAGTGTTCTCCAGCGTAACGCCTGATATTGCGATGCAAGAAACTGGCGCTATGCTGCTGAAGTGGTCCGGCAGCGCCGCTGTCGCCATGGTGGAATGCCGGCGTGACGAGCCTTCCGTCTGAAGAGTGAAAACGCCGAATTTCCATAGGAGAAGACATGCCACAGGCGCGCATAGCAGAGCCGGATTTTCGCGAGCGGGTTGAGGAGAGCTTCGCGCGCCAGGCGGCGATGAAGCTGATCGGCGCCGATCTGACGCTGTGCGAGCCGGGTATCGTCGAGATCGAGCTGCCGTTTCGCGACGATCTGACCCAGCAGCACAATTTCCTCCATGCCGGCATCATTTCCGCGGCGCTCGATGCGGCCTGCGGCTATGCGGCCTTTTCACTGATGCCGCAGGGCGCCGCCGTCCTGACCATCGAGTTCAAGGTCAACCTGCTGGCGCCTGGCAAGGGCGACCGGTTCCTGTTCCGTGGCGAGGTGACGAAGCCCGGCCGCACCATCATGGTAAGCGATGGCCAGGCTTTCTCCGTCGCCGACACCGAGGCCAAGCTCATCGCCACCATGACGGCCACGCTGATGGTCGTGCAGGACCGTAAGGGTCTGCAGGGATGATCGCGGCCCCAATCACGCCCTTGACGCCGATCGGGGGCAAGAAAATTCTCTTCGTCATGGCCGTCGAGGCTGAATATGGCCCGCATCTGCGCCAGATATTCCAACCGCTGATGACTGGTGTCGGCCCGGTCGAAGCTGCCGTGGCGCTTTCCGCCGCCTTGGCATCGGCGGCCGCTTCCGGTCATTTGCCGGATCTCGTCGTCTCGCTCGGCTCAGCCGGCTCGCGCCGTTTGGAGCAGGCGGAAGTCTATCAGGCGACGAGCGTGGCCTATCGCGACATCGATGCCTCGCCTCTCGGCTTCGAGAAGGGGAAGACGCCGTTTCTCGATCTGCCTGCTACCGTGCCGTTGCCCCATCGCATCCCCGACATCCGGGAAGCGTCGCTATCAACCGGTGGCAACATCGTTTCCGGCGCGGCCTATGACGGCATCGCCGCCGATATGGTCGACATGGAAACCTTTGCCGTCCTGCGCGCCTGCCAGCGCTTCGGCTTACCATTGATCGGCCTCCGCGGCATTTCGGACGGCGCCGCCGACCTTCACCACATCGACGACTGGACGGAATATCTCCACATCATCGATGAAAGGCTGGTGCTCGCCGTCGGGAAACTGGAAGCGGCGCTGGCGGCCGGTGCACTGAAACTGTGAAATATCCCGCGACTGGCACGGGATATTCACAAGCTCCTGACCCACATTGTCAGGAAGTCGAACCTGTTTGCGGGCTGCGGCGTATAAGCCGTTGCATTGAGCGGGCTTTTTCTCTAGATGCTCCGCATGAGCACCACAGCACACCCCGACACCGTCCTCATCATCGATTTTGGCAGCCAGGTCACGCAGCTTATCGCGCGCCGTGTTCGCGAGGCTGGCGTCTATTCCGAGATCGTTCCTTTCCAATCCGCCGAGGAAGCTTTCCACCGCGTCAAGCCGAAGGCGGTGATCCTGTCCGGCGGTCCGGCCTCCACGACCGAGATTGGCAGCCCGCGCGCGCCGCAGGTCGTCTTTGAGGCCGGCATCCCGGTACTCGGCATCTGCTATGGCGAGCAGACCATGTGCGCACAGCTTGGCGGCAAGGTGGAGGCGGGGCACCATCGCGAGTTCGGCCGGGCTTTCCTTGAAATCGAGGCCGACAGTGCGCTCTTCGAAGGTGTGTGGGCCAAGGGAACGCGTCATCAGGTCTGGATGAGCCATGGCGACCGCGTCACGGCGTTGCCTGATGGGTTCCGCATCATCGGCACGTCGAACGGCGCGCCGTTCGCGGCCATCGCCGACGAGAAACGCAAATTCTACGCCGTCCAGTTCCACCCGGAAGTGGTGCATACCCCAGACGGCGCTAAGCTTCTCCAGAATTTCGTCCACGAGATCGCCGGCATCAAGGGCGACTGGACGATGGCTGCCTATAAGGAACAGGCGATAGAGGCTATCCGCAGGCAGGTCGGCAAGGGACGGGTCATTTGCGGGCTTTCCGGCGGCGTGGATTCCTCCGTTGCCGCCGTCCTGATCCATGAGGCGGTCGGCGACCAGCTCACCTGCATTTTTGTCGACCACGGCCTGATGCGCAAGAACGAGGCGGCGGAGGTCGTCGCCATGTTCCGCGAGCATTACAACATTCCGCTGGTCCATGTGGACGCCGCCGATCTTTTCATCGGCGCGCTGGAGGGCGAGAGCGACCCGGAGACCAAGCGCAAGACCATTGGCCGGCTGTTCATCGAGGTGTTCGAGGCGGAGGCCAAGAAGATCGGCGGTGCGGATTTCCTGGCGCAAGGCACGCTCTATCCTGACGTTATCGAGTCCGTTTCCTTCACCGGTGGACCCTCGGTGACGATCAAGTCGCATCACAATGTCGGCGGCCTTCCCGAACGCATGAACATGAAGCTGGTCGAGCCGCTGCGCGAGCTGTTCAAGGACGAGGTGCGGGTGCTCGGCAAGGAACTGGGCCTGCCTGAACATTTCATCGGTCGTCACCCGTTCCCCGGACCGGGCCTTGCCATCCGCTGTCCCGGCGGTATCACCCGCGAGAAGCTCGACATCCTGCGCGAGGCCGACGCGATCTATCTCGACGAGATCCGCAAGGCGGGCCTCTACGACGCGATCTGGCAGGCCTTTGCCGTGCTTTTGCCCGTACAGACCGTCGGCGTCATGGGCGATGGTCGTACCTATGAATTCGTCTGCGCCCTGCGCGCGGTGACCTCGGTAGACGGCATGACCGCGGATTTCTATCATTACGACATGGAATTCCTCGGCCGCGCCGCCACGCGGATCATCAACGAAGTAAAAGGTATCAACCGCGTCGTCTATGACGTGACCAGCAAACCGCCCGGCACGATCGAGTGGGAATAATTCGCGCCTACCCAAACGCCGCCGATAACCGCCGATTACCCTCCATAACATACTGAAAATAAACAAATTCCTTTCCGCCGTCTTTCGCCGTCAATCGCTGGGCAAGCCTCGCGATCGACGGCGGAGCTGACGGTATGGGGCGTCTTGTGACATCGCAGATTTGCATATACCGTCATGGCTTAGAGAGCTTTTGACGGTATTTTTTTGACTTTATTCCATTGAGAATAAAGGATAATTCGCCGTCAAGATTGGTCGATTTTGGCCTGACGGTATTTTTAGGGGCTCTCTGGCGTTTTTTGAACGATCCAGGAGGGTCCGATGCTTACCGATGCAGCAATCAAGGCACTGAAACCAAAGGATAAATTATACAAGGTCTCTGACCGTGACGGTATGTATGTCGTCGTGAACCCGTCGGGCGCCGTCGTATTCCGCTATGACTACCGTATGCACGGTCGACGCGAGACCTTAACCCTCGGCCGATACGGGCCGGCGGGCCTCTCTCTGGCCCGGGCGCGGGAGAAGCTGATCGACGCGCAACGCTCGATTCAGGAGGGGCGGTCGCCCGCCCAGGAGAAGCAGCGCGAGAAGCGCCGCATCAAGGAAGCAAAGAGCTTCGGCGAGTTTGGCGAACGCTGGCTGCAAGAGCACCGGATGGCCGAAAGCACCCGCGCGATGCGTCGCTCGATCTACGAGCGCGACATCCTGCCGACGTTCCGCAATCGGCTGCTGACGGAAATCACGCCCGAAGATCTCCGGGCGATGTGCGACAAGGTGAAGAAGCGGGGAGCGCCGGCCACGGCGGTCCACGTCCGTGACATCGTGAAGCTGATCTTCGCCTTCGCGAAGCTGCACGGGGAGAAAGTGCCGAACCCCGCCGAGGAGGTCGGGCCGGCGTCGATCGCGACGTTCGTTCCCAAGGACCGCTCGCTCTCGCCTGCCGAAATTCGGGTGATGCTCGGCCAGCTAGAGCATGTGGCGACGCTGCCGACCATCCGGCTCGGCTTGAAGCTGATCTTGCTCACGATGGTCCGCAAGAGCGAGTTGCAGGACGCGGTGTGGGATGAGGTCGACTTCGAGAATGCGGTGTGGTCGATCCCGAAGGAGCGGATGAAGCGTTCCAAGCCGCACAACGTCTATCTGTGCGAACAGTCGTTGGACATCCTCGTCGCGCTCAAGACCTGTGCGGGCAATTCGCGCTACCTGCTGCCCTCGCGCTACGACGCGGATGCGCCGATGTCGCGCGCGACCTTCAACCGCGTCACCACGGCGGTCGTCGTGCAAGCCAAGAAGGCGGGCCTGCCGCTGGAGCCGTTCACCGTGCATGATCTTCGCCGCACGGGCTCGACGCTCCTCAACGAGCTGGGCTTCAACAGCGACTGGATCGAGAAGTGCCTGGCGCACGAGGACGGGCGTTCTTCGCGCGGTGTCTATAACAAGGCCGAGTATGAGCACCAGCGCCGCCACATGATGCAGGAATGGGGCAATCTGATCGACGCATGGGTTGGCGGCCAGAAATGCACCCCGACGCTCTATCCGGCCTCCATGGACCTTCTGGCCTCGGAGCCTAGCCTTTGACCGGACGGGTCTTCCTGAGCGTGACGTCGGGTGCCGGCGCACGCTTGGCCGTCTTCGCCTTGGAGGCTCGGCGGCGCTCTTCAAGCCAAGCCTCCACTTCGCTGAGATCCCACACGACGGTTCGAGAGGTCAGGTAGAAACGCTGCGGAAACTCGCCGCGCTGCTCCATGTCGTAGATGGTCGTGTCGGCCAGGGGAACGATCTCGCGAAGCTGGTGCCTGCGGATGGTGCGTTTGCTGAGAGAGACCGGTGTCTGGCTCATCGTCCAGCCCCTTCGTCTGCGATTCCGCCATTCCATGTGTTCATGCCAGACCTCCTTCAATGTGGCCGGGTCAGCGACTTGGCGGCATTCCCGACGTCTGGCGAACCATGGCGAAGGATTGGGCGCCGGTAGCGTGCCGTATTCGCGTTCGCTCGCGCACGGCACCCCAACCAACCGGGTTCGCATGATGTGTGCGGTGATTATGCTGGTGAGAGCGGAATCGGGGCGGCGGAGCATAACGGCATCGCCGGTACGACCCCCGCCGGCATGGGCTCAGCCCGTGGTGCGCCGGCCCTTAGCGAAGCCGCGATCGGTCGAGATGAAGCGTTCGAGCATTGGCACGATCAGCTTGGCGGGCTCGATGGGTGCGCCGCCCTCGGCGAGCAGGCGGCCGTAGTCTGTAAGATCGCGATGGAGCGCCGCTGGCAGCTCCACCGTCACCTTCACAGGTTTGTCGTCGGCGATGGGGCCGAGTTTCAGCTTGGCCATGGTCAACTCCTGTAGGGTTCGAGCACCAAATCCTTGGTGACGATGACGCGGACTGGGAAGCCGGGCCGGATGGTGAGGGTCGGCGCGACCTGCAACTGGCGCTGGACGATCTGCTGACCGGCCTGATTGACCGTATCCTGCGCGCCGTCACGGATGGCGCGGATCAGGCGGTCGTTGTCGTCAGTGGCGAGTTCCGCGCCGACGCCGAGCAGCGTCGAGAGTGCGGCGGCCTTGGCGAGATCCCACCAGTGATAATCGACGCCATCCTCAAGACCGGCATAGCCTTGCGGGTCCGCGCCCGGCTGGCGCTCGAAAACGATGGAGCGGCCGTTCGGCATGATGAGACGGTTCCAGACGAGCAGCACGCGGCGCTGGCCGAACTGCACGGCGTTGTCGTACTGGCCGATTAGCCGCGTGCCCTGCGGCACGAGCAGGATGCCGCCGGTCGGGCTATCGTAGATGTTCTCCGTGACCTGCGCGGTGATCTGGCCGGGAAGGTCGGAACGGATGCCGGTGATGAGCGCGGCCGATATGACAGCGCCGGCCTGAAGCACGAAGGGCGATGCCGGCGGCGTGACGCGATCGGGCGTCACGGTGCGCCGGTCGGCGGCCGCGTTGAGGAACGCAAGCTGCCGATCCTGGGCGGTCGGTTGCCCTGCCGCGCCGCTGCCGGGGTCAAATCCCGCAAGGCCGGGCGTGGCTCCCGGCGTCGCGGCGGCCGTCGAGCCCTGCCGCGACTGGAAGAACACGGTGCTGAGGCGCGCGGCTTCCTCCTCGGCGCGGCGGCGCTGTTCGGCCTCGTCGACGCCCGGCGTCGCAACGACAGGCGGCACGATAGGTTGACCGGCATTTTGCGCGGACAGGATCGGGCCGCCGAGATCGCCGGGCAGCGCCGGTCCGAGGACGGGGCCGGTATAGTCGCGCGGCAGGCCGGCAAGACCGTCAGCGGTCTGCCGGTTGGAAGTGGAATAGAGTTCTTCCCCGCCATCGCCGCCCGTGCGCGTCTGGAGCGCGTAGATCAGCGCTCCGCCAATCCCGACCAGGGCGACAGTCGCCACGCTGGCGAGCATCTTGCGCGATAGGCGCGTGACGCGGGGCGCTTCGGCGCGAAGGCGCATAGGAGCGGCATTGGATTCGGCTTCGGTCATGACTGCGGCCTCCCGTCGGTGCGGACGATCCTGACGGTCTGCTGGCGGTCGCCGCTGCCAAGGCGCAGCTCGGCCGCGCCGAACAGGCGATCGACGATCAGGATGTGTTGATAGATGCGGGTATTGGCGATCTGTGCCTCGCCCTCGGGGCCGATGACGAAGATCGGCGGCATTTCGCCCTGCACGATGCCGCGCGGAAACTCGACATAGACGCGGCGGCCGTCGTCATAGACGGCGACCGGCTTCCAGGCTGGATTGCTGCCGCCGGTCAGGCCATAGCGGTAGTTGCGCGCGGCGACGGCCGGAATGACCGGCGTTGCCGGGACGGCTTGACGCCCGCCGCCTGCGGGCTGCGGATAGGCCCAGGCGACCGCGGGCATATAAGGCTTCTCGCCGGAGCGCAGCTCGACCATGTAAGTGCGCCTGTCGGTGGTGATGATGAGATTGGTCGTGATGTCGGCGCGCGACGGCTTCACCAGCACATGCACGCGGCGCATCACGCCCGATCCGCTCTCGGTGTCGCCGATAATCCAGCGGGCCGTATCGCCCGCTGCGATCGGGCCTGCGCCGGTCAGGCTCTCGCCCGGTTCGAGCGCGATGTTCGTGATCTGCCCCGGTGCGGCATAAACCTGGTAGAGCGCGCCCTCCGACCACGGATAGACCTGAATGGCGTTGAAGTAGCCCTCGCGGCGCGGCTGCACGCGGGCGGCGGCATTGGCGTTCTCGACGCGGCCGGTCGCCGTGCTGGCGGTCTGGCCGCCACGCGCGACCGTCCAGGCCGGAGGGACATGAATCGGCTTCAGACGCTCGTCCGTCACGGCGGCGGGAATAGCCGGCAGCGGCGGGACGCTGTTGTCGTAGCTGATCTGCGGCGGGCGGTTGGTGGCGCAGCCGGCCAGCATGGTTGCGGACAGCAACAGAGCCGGAATGGTGGAGGTGCGAAGGACTGGGCTCATTGGCTCAGCTCCCGAGACCAGTTAATGGCGTTGACATAGATGCCGAGCGGATTGGCTTTCAGGCGTTCGGCGTCTCGGGGCGGCTGGAGGGCGATGGTCAAGATCGCCGTCCACCGCTCCGTCGTCGCGAGCTTGCCATCCTCATAACGGCGCTCGGTCCAGGCGACGCGGAAGCTGTCGGCCGAAGCGCGAATGACGCTGGAGACCTCAACGGCTATCTGCTGCTTGCCGACCTTGGTGAAGGGGTCGTTGGTGCGGGCGTAGTCGTTGAGCGCGCCCGCGCCGCGATCGGTCGTCCATTCATAGGCGCGAAGCCAGTTCTGGCGGACGATGATCGGATCGGCGGGGATGCTCCTGACCTGCTCGACGAAGCGGGCGAGATGCCACGCGATCTGCGGATCGGTCGGGCGATAGTCGGCGGTGGCCGGCGCGACGGTCTGGGCCTGGCCGAGCTTGTCGACCTGCACCACCCAGGGCACAACAGTTCCCTGTACCGACTGCCAGACGAGTGCGGCGGCAAAGCCTGCGGAGAGCACCAGCGAGCCGAAGGCCATGTATCGCCAGTTCTTCGCCTGCACGCGGGTGGAGCCTATGCGCTCGTCCCAAACCTGTGCGGCCTTCTGGTATGGGGTCTCGGGTTGCGGGGTTTTGCCGTAATGCGTGGCGGGTCGTCGAAACAGGTTCATGAGCGGTCACTTTCGGAAAGGTTGACGGATGAGCCGGAGCCGTGGCTGTCGCCGGAGCGGACGGCGTGGGTCGTGGTCTGGACGCCGTGCGAGAGGCGCTGCGAGCGCTGCATTCGCTTCGCCCAATCGGGCTGGTCCTTGGTATGGGTGGCGGAAGCGGCGTCGGCTGCGGCATCGGCGGAACCGCCGACCGTCCCCATGGTCGAAGAGCCGCCCGTGACGCCGAAGCCGCTCTTCACGCCATCCGAAAAGCTGGACTTGACGCTGGCCGCTGCACGGCGCAGCGGCGACATGGCGGCGGAGCCTGCCGCGCGTCCGACGCCGCCCATGCCGGATGCGGCACCTGCCGCACCGTACTGGCCGAGCGAACCAAGGCTGAAGGCGGCGGATGCCGCGCCCGCTGCGGTCGCTCCGCCACGCACGGCGGCAGTGCCGGTGGAAAGCGCGGCTGCACCGCCCTTGGCGGCAAGACCGGCAGCGCCAGCACCAGCCAAGACCATGCCGCCGACGGCAAGACCCGTGCCGACCGCTGAGCCCGCGCCGAGTTGCGGCCCGCCGGAGACGAGGCCGGAAGCGATGCCGGGGCCGAAGATTCCGAGACCGAGAAGCGAGAGAGCGGCGAGCACGACCGCCATGGCGTCGTCGATGCTCGGGGTCACACCCCCGAAGCCTTGGGTGAACTGGCTGAACAGGGTCGAGCCGATGCCGATGATGACGGCCAGCACCAAGACCTTGATGCCGGACGACACCACGTTGCCCAGGACCTTCTCGGCCATGAAGGCGCTTTTGCCCCAAAGCCCGAAGGGGATGAGGACAAAGCCGGCGAGTGTCGCCAGCTTGAACTCGATCAGGGTGACGAAGAGCTGGATCGCCAGAATGAAGAAGGCGAGGATCACCAGCGCCCAGGCGAAGAGCAGGCACGCGATCTGGATGAAGTTCTCGAAGAAGGCGACCCAACCCATCAGGTCGGAGATGGATTCGAGCAGCGGCCGGGCGGCATCGAGGCCGGTCTGTGCGACCTTGCCGGGACGCATCAGGTCGGCGGCCGAGAAGCTGGTGCCCGACGCCTTTAGGCCGAGGCCGGCAAAGCTGTCGAAGACGATCTTTGCGAGGTTATTCCAGTTGGAAATCAGGTAGGCAAAGGCCCCGACGAACAGGGTCTTCTTGACGAGGCGCGCAATGATGTCGTCATCGGCCCCCCAGGACCAGAACAGCGCGGCCAGCGTCACGTCGATGACGATAAGCGTGGTCGCGATGAAGGCGACCTCGCCCGACAACAGGCCGAAGCCGCTATCGATATAGCGGGTGAAGACCCCAAGGAAATTGTCGATGACGCCAGCGCCGCCCATGGATCAATTCCCCTCGATCTGGAGGGGCGAGGACGGCGCGGGCGTGCGGCCGAGAAAGCGGTCGCGCGTTTCCGCCCAGACCCGCATGCAATCGCCATCCTCGGCAGCTTTCTGGCCGAGTCGCTGGCAACGGCGCTGGCCTTCGCGCAGCGGATCGGAAGCGGGTTGGTGAAGGCGCGCCAGCGAAGATGCCGGCGCGTCCTCCTTGCGGGTCAGCTCGATCACCGTCGCCGTGATGGCGACGGCGACGAAGACGATTGCGCCGAGGCGGGCCAGTATCTTGCCGTCCATGGTCGCGCCCTCAGTTGCCGCGGTTGAACATCTGGGCGTTGCCGGGCTGGTAGCCCGAGCCCGGCGTCAGGAAGCGGCGGCGCTGTTCGCGGCCCTGTTCGGCCGCGGCGGCTCGCTCGGCTTCGCTCAGCGCGCCGGCGCGGCCGTTGGCGGCAAGAAGCGCGACCAGATCGGAAAGCTGCTGCGACTGGAGGGCGAGAAGCTGGTTGCCAGCCTGCGCCGCCTGCAATGCGCCGGTCGCGCCCTGGCTCTGGCCGATCAGCGCCGACATCTGCGCGCGGTTGCTGTCGATATTGCCGACAGCACCGGCCTGAACGCGCATAGCGTCCTGCAACCCGCCGACCGTATTCTGCCAGCGCGAGCGCGCATTGGCGACGAGCTGCTGGTCGGTGGCCGACATCGAGACATTGCCGTACTGGCTCTGGAACGCCTCATCGATCTTCTGGACGTCGAAGGCGATGTTCCGCGCCTGCCCGAGAAGCTGCTGGGTCTTCTGGACGTTCTGTTGCAGCGTCTGGAGGGCAGAAAACGGCAGGCTGGCGAGGTTCTTCGCCTGATTGATGAGCATCTGCGCTTCGTTCTGAAGCGAGGTGATCTGATGGGTGATCTGCTCCAGCGTGCGCGCGGCCGTCAGGACGTTTTGCGCGTAGTTCGTCGGGTCATAGACGATACGGCCGAAGCCGAAGGCGTGCGCCGGCTGCGTCGCCAGCATGGGCGAAACGGCGAGCATGGTTGCGGCCAGGACGGCGGCGCGCGTGCGGAAAGTACGGGTCTTCATGGCAGGGTCTCCTATTCTGCTTGGGGGAAGTTCGGGATGAGATCGGCCGCCCATCCGGCGTCGCGGGCACGCAGCCACGCGGCGAGGAAACCGTCGCGGCCGTGCTCGGCGACGAGGTTCGCAATCAGCGTCTGGTCGGATTTGGAGGATGCGGCGCAAAGCGCGAGGCCGACTTCGCTGAGGCCCACCTCGAACAGGCGGTTGCCGCGCCGCGACTGGCAGTAATAGTCGCGCTTGGGCGTGGCCCGCGCGAGGATCTCGATCTGCCGGTCGTTCAATCCAAAACGACGATAGATCGCAGTGATCTGCGGCTCGATCGCGCGTTCGTTCGGCAGTAATAGCCGGGTCGGGCAGCTCTCGATGATGGCCGGCGCGATGCTCGAATTGTCGATGTCGCTGAGCGACTGCGTGGCGAAAATGACCGATGCGTTTTTCTTGCGCAGCGTCTTCAGCCACTCCCTGAGCTGGCCGGCGAAACCCTCGTCGTCCAGCGCCAGCCAGCCCTCGTCGATGATGAGCATGGTCGGACGGCCGTCGAGCCGGTCGCCGATGCGATGGAACAGATAGGCGAGCACGGCGGGCGCCGCGCCGGTGCCGACCAGCCCCTCAATCTCGAACGCCTGCACGGCGGCGGAACCCAGATGTTCGGTCTCCGCGTCGAGCAGCCGGCCATAGGCCCCACCGACGCAATAGGGCCGGAGCGCCTGCTTGATGTCGTTGGACTGGAGCAGGACGGCGAGTCCGGTGATGGTGCGTTCCTCGACAGGCGCGGATGCGAGCGAGGTCAGCGCCGTCCAGATATGCTCCTTCACTTCGGGCGTGATCTGGATCGCTTCGCGGGTCAGGATCGCGACGATCCAGTCGGCCGCCCAGGCGCGTTCATAGGTGTCGTGGATGCGGGCGAGCGGCTGAAGAGAGACGGAGAACTCGGCCCCTTCGGTCAACCCACCGCCGAGATCGTGCCAGTCGCCGCCCATGGCAAGCGCAGCCGCACGGATGCTGCCACCGAAATCGAACGCGAAAACCTGCGAGCGGTCGTAGCGACGGAACTGCAAGGCCATGAGGGCGAGCAGCACGGATTTGCCCGCGCCGGTCGGGCCGACGACCAGCGTGTGGCCCACGTCCCCGACATGCAAAGACAACCGGAACGGGGTCGAGCCTTCGGTCTTGCCGTAAAGCAAGGGGGGCGCACCGAAATGCTCGTCCCGTTCCGGCCCCGCCCACACGGCAGAGAGGGGGATCATGTGGGCGAGATTGAGCGTCGAGATGGGCGGCTGGCGGACATTGGCGTAGGCATGTCCGGGCAATGAGCCGAGCCAGGCATCGACGGCATTGACGGTTTCGATCATGGCCGTGAAGTCGCGGCCCTGGATGACCTTCTCGACGAGGCGCAGCTTCTCGTCGGCAAGACGCGGATCGGCATCCCACACCGCGATCGTCGCGGTGACATAGGCCATGCCGGCGACATCCTGCCCAAGCTCCTGCAAGGCCATGTCGGCGTCGGCGGCCTTGTTGGCCGCGTCGGTGTCCACGAGGGCGGACGCCTCGTTGGTCATCACTTCCTTGAGGATCGCGGCGATGCTCTTGCGCTTGGCGAACCATTGCCGCCTGATCTTGGTCAGCAGCTTCGTCGCATCGGTCTTGTCGAGCAGGATCGCTCGCGTGCTCCACCGATACGGAAAGGCCAGCCGATTGAGATCGTCCAGCAGACCGGGCGTCGTCGCGGTCGGAAAGCCGATCACGGTGAGGATGCGCAGATGCTCGCCGCCGAGGCGCGGTTCGAGCCCGCCGGTCAGCGGCTGGTCAGCCAAAAGAGCGTCGAGATAGACCGGCGTTTCCGGCACGCGGACGCGGTGGCGCTTGGTCGAGATAGTCGAATGCAGATAGGTCAGCGTCTCGACGTCATCCAGCCACTGGCATTCGGGCATGAAGCCGTCGAGCAGAGCCAGCACGCGATCGGTGCGGTCCATGAAGGTGCGCAGTATCTCGTGCGGATCGACGCCGGTTCGCTCACGGCCCTCGTAGAGCCAGGTCTCGGCGCGGGCGGCTTCCTCGGCAGGCGGGAGGAACAGGAAGGTCAGGTAGTAGCCGGAGACGAAGTGAACGCCTTCTTCCTCGAAATCGGCCTTGCGTTCGGCATCGACCAGGCCGGAAGCGGCGTCTGGGAAGATGTCGTTCGGATAGGTCGCGGCCTGATGGCGCTGCGCCTCGACGAAAATGCTCCAGCCGGAGCCGAGACGACGGAAGGCGTTGTTGATGCGCCCGGCGACCGCGACGAGTTCGGCCGCGACCGCGCTATCGAGATCGGGACCACGAAAACTCGCGGTGCGCTGGAACGAACCATCCTTGTTCAAGACGACGCCGGGGCCGACCAGTGCGGCCCATGGCAGGAAATCGGCAAGGCGGCTGGCGCTGCGGCGATATTCGGCGAGGTTCATCATATGCGCCTCCGTCAGACCGACAAATGACTTGGGATGCGCAGATGTCGGCGGCCGACTTCCACGAAGAGCGGATCGCGTTTCGTGGCCCAGACGGCGGCTAAATGGCCGATGGCCCAGATTGCGAGGCCGACCAGCCAGAGGCGCAGGCCGAGACCCACGGCCCCGGCCAGCGTCCCGTTGAGGATCGCGATGGAACGCGGCGCGCCGCCGAGCAGGATGTGCTCGGTCAGCGCGCGGTGGATCGGCACGGTGAATCCCGGCACGTCCAGTTGCTCGAAGGCGACCGCCATCAGACGAGCGCCCCGCCGCCGAACGAGAAGAACGACAGGAAGAACGAGCTGGCCGCGAAGGCGATCGACAGGCCGAAGACGATCTGGATCAGCTTACGGAAGCCGCCCGACGTGTCGCCGAAGGCGAGCGCGAGGCCCGTCGCGATGATAATGATGACCGCGACGATCTTGGCCACGGGGCCTTCGATCGACTGAAGGATTTTCTGGAGCGGCGCTTCCCACGGCATCGAGGAGCCAGAGGCATGGGCGGCAGGCGCCAGGACGAGGTTGACATAGGCGACGGCGGCGACGGTCGCGATGGTGCGAAGGACGCGCATGATGGTGCGAATCATGAAGGATCTCCTGTGCTAGTCGGGATGGCTTGGGTGATGCGGTAGTCCCCGTCCGGGCCGAGCCCTTCGACACGAGCGAGTTCGGCGAGCCGGCGCGCGGAGCCGCGGCCGGAGAGGACGGCCACGAGGTCAATCGTCTCGGCGATCAGGGCGCGCGGGACAGTGACGACGGCCTCTTGAATGAGCTGTTCGAGACGGCGCAGCGCGCCGATGCCGGTGCCGGCGTGGATCGTGCCGACGCCACCGGGATGGCCGGTGCCCCAGGCTTTGAGGAGGTCGAGCGCTTCGGAGCCGCGCACCTCGCCGATGGGGATGCGGTCAGGACGCAGGCGCAAGCTGGAGCGGACGAGATCGGAGAGCGAGGCGACGCCTTCCTTGGTCCGCATGGAAACGAGGTTGGGCGCGGCGCATTGAAGTTCGCGCGTGTCCTCGATGATGACGACGCGATCGGCCGTCTTCGCCACCTCGGCGAGCAGCGCATTGGTGAGCGTGGTCTTGCCGGTAGAGGTGCCGCCGGCGACGAGAATGTTGGCGCGGGCCGCGACGGCTTCGCGCAGGGTCGCGGCCTGATCGGCGGTCATGATGTCGGCGAGCACATAGTCCGCGAGGGTGAAGACGGCGACGGCGGGTTTGCGGATGGCGAAGGCGGGTGCTGCGACGACGGGAGGAAGCAGGCCCTCAAACCGCTCACCCGATTCTGGCAGTTCGGCCGAGACGCGCGGGCTTCGAGCGTGAACCTCGGCGCCGACATGATGGGCGACCAGGCGCACGATGCGTTCGCCGTCGGCGGGTGACAGGGTTTCGCCGGTGTCGGACAGCCCTTCGGACAGACGATCGATCCAGATGCGCCCATCAGGGTTCAGCATCACCTCGACGACGGCGGGATCTTCCAGAAAGCGCGCGATTGCCGAACCAAGCGCCGTGCGCAACATGCGCGCGCCGCGTTGGATCGCCTCCGGTTTCTGGTGAGAAGAAGTCATGCCGTCCCCAAAATTGAAGGGGAAGCAACAGACAGTTCCCCGATCGGGGATGATTAAAAGAGCCCGAAATCGAGCCTGTTCAACAAGTATCTAGCCCCATGCGGCGGTCGGCGGCTATCGGCGGCGAATAGGATGGGCCGGTTATTCCGGCGAGTCACCGTTCGTCTGTTGCGCGAGGTCTTCGCCGCCTGGCCGAACCGAGTCGAGATCGCGCGAAAGTTCTTTCAGGAACCTGTCGCCGGTCGCCAATCGCTTGCCGAGCGTCTGCATGAAGCGCTCGAACCGCTCCAGCCCCTTGGCACGGCCAGAGGCTTGCGCGGCGTCGGGTACGACCGGCGTGAAGGTCAGCCAATAGCGGACGAACAGCGAGACGGCCTCGCCGAGCACGGCGAGATCTTCGTCGAGCGTGTCGATCTGGCGGCCGAGCTTGTCGAGGCGGCGCGACATCGCCGCCTCCAGTTTCTCGGTCGTGTCGCCGGACAGGAACGACGCCACGGCAGCTTCGACGATGGCAGATTTCGAGATGTTCCGGCGCAACGCGAGCGCCTCGACCTGCTTGAGCAGCGCGGGGTCGAAATAGACATTCATGCGGGTACGGGTCGTCATGGCGCGGTCCTCAAAGCTCGATGCCGTCGCCGGGGTCCAAGGACGCCTGCCGCGCGACCATGCGCATCCGGGCGCGCATGGTGTTGGCCTTGGCGGCGTCCACATCGGGTTCGTCGTCCAGTAGCTCGAATTCCTGAGCCGGCGACGGCGGCGGCGCGACGATTTCCTCATGCTCGGGCAATTCCGGCTCGCGGCGGATGCCGGCATTGGCCGGGTCGCCGTCGTCGCCACTGGCAGCGCCCATGGGCGATCCTGCCGCCGGGACTATGCGGCCGGACCAGTCATCCGACGATGCGGGAGCCGCAGCCGTCGATAATGCCGGCGGCGTGATGATGCGCTCCTGCAAGCGCCCGTCCTCGAAATAGCGGGCCTTGGTGGCGCGGATCGGCGGCGTGCCCGCGACCATGACGATTTCCTCGGACGGCGGGAGCTGCATGATCTCGCCGGGGGTCAGCAGCGGCCGAGCCGTCTCCTGCCGCGAGACCATGAGATGGCCCAGCCAGGGCGCGAGTCGATGGCCGGCATAGTTGGTGGAATCGCGCAGCTCGGTCGCCGTGCCGAGCGCATCGGACACACGCTTGGCGGTGCGCTCGTCGTTGGTCGCGAAGCTCACGCGCACATGGCAGTTGTCGAGGATCGAATTGTTCTGGCCGTAGGCGCGCTCGATCTGGTTGAGGCTTTGCGCGATCAGGAAGCCCTTGATGCCATAGCCGGCCATGAAGGCGAGCGCCGATTCAAAGAAGTCGAGACGGCCGAGCGCTGGAAACTCGTCCAGCATGAGCAACAGCCGATGGCGTTTGCCGGAGGTGGTCAGCTCCTCGGTCAGCCGTCGCCCGATCTGGTTGAGGATCAGGCGGATGAGCGGCTTGGTTCGGTTGATGTCCGAAGGCGGCACGACAAGATAGAGGCTGACGGCCTTCTTGCCTCCGACGAGATCGGCGATGCGCCAGTTGCAGCGCGCCGTGACGCGCGCCACGACCGGATCGCGATAGAGGCCGAGAAAGCTCATGGCGGTCGAGAGCACGCCCGATCGCTCGTTGTCGGATTTGTTCAGCAGCTCGCGGGCCGACGACGCGATGACCGGATGAACGCCGGCTTCGCCCAGATGCGGCGTGTCCATCATTGCGCGCAAGGTCGCTTCCACCGGGCGGCGCGGATCGGACAGGAAGTTGGCGACGCCCGCCAGCGTCTTGTCCTTCTCGGCGTAGAGGACGTGCAGGATCGCGCCGACAAGGAGCGAATGGGAGGTTTTTTCCCAGTGGTTGCGCTTGTCGAGCGACCCTTCGGGATCGACCAGAATGTCGGCGATGTTCTGCACGTCGCGGACTTCCCATTCGCCCTGTCGCACCTCCAGCAAGGGATTGTAGGCCGACGACTGTGCGTTGGTCGGATCGAACAGCAGCACGCGGCCGTGCTTCGCCCGGAAGCCAGCCGTCAGCGTCCAGTTCTCGCCCTTGATGTCGTGGACGATGCAGCTTCCCGGCCAGGTCAGCAGCGTCGGCACGACAAGGCCGACGCCCTTGCCGGAGCGCGTCGGCGCGAAGCACAGAACATGCTCGGGACCGTCATGACGCAGAAAGTCGCGATCATATCGACCGAGCACGACGCCATCAGGACCGAGCAGGCCGGCGGAGCGGATTTCCTTGTCCTCGGCCCAGCGCGCCGAACCGTAGGTCGCGACGTTCCGGGCCTCGCGCGAGCGGATGATCGACATCATGATTGCCGCGACGATCGCGAGGAAGCCGCCCGACACGGCGATGATGCCGCCCTCGGTGAAGATCGCGGGCGCGTAAGCGTCGAACGAGAACCACCACCAGTAGAAAGCGGGCGGATAATAGATCGGCCATCCGGCCAGCTCGAACCACGGGCTTCCAAGCTGAGGCTGAAATCCCAGACGCCAGGCGGTCCATTGCGTCGCCGCCCAGGTCGTGACGAAAACGATGGTCAGGACGACGGCGATCTGACCCCAGAGGATTCGGCCTCCACGCATACAAGCTCCAATCGGCAAAAATATTGGAGCCGATCAGAGAATGGGGGTTTTCGGGAGTGGCAATAGGTAAAACCAGATTGGAGGGCTGCCGGATACCATCGGCGGCGATTAGGTTGGATTGGTATTGCTGCGTAACTCGTTCGACAGGTTGCTGTTAACATGTCGTCAAAGGCGCGATCTCGATCAGAGTGATCGGCTTAGATCGCCGGCGAGGCTAAACAGGTTTTGCAGCGCGGCACTGCGGTTATGCGGCGACCAGACCGCCGAGAAGACAACCGGCTCAGGTTCGTCGATGATCGGAAGTGAGACGACGCCGGCTGTCGGAAACAGTCCGCTTGCTGCGCCCAAGAGCGTGATGCCAAGGCCCTGTGCTACGATGGTCAGTAACGTGCCACGCTCCACATCAAAACGCTGGATCGCCGGTTGGCGCCAGCGCCCGGCGAGGCGCATCAAGATATGGTCGTGAACCTGCGGCCCGGTGCCGCCATGGCGAACAAGGAACTGCTCGGACGCGAGATCGGCCCAAGTGACGGAAGTTTGTCCCGCGAGTCGATGATCCGCAGGCATTGCAGCCACGAGTGGTTCCGTCCAAATTGCCCGAGAATGACAGTCAGGGAGATCGAACGTACCAACGAGGAATGCCACGTCGATCCTGCCTGCACGAATCTGGATGACCGCATCGCGTGCCGTCGCTTCGATCATCCCGACCACTATGCTGGGATGGGCCCTGCGGTACTCAGCGAGCAGATTGTCGAGAAAGCTGCCCGCGATTAGGCCGTGAACACCGATGCGCAGGCGGCCGTATTCCCCTATTGCTGCCATGCCAGCTGTCTTCACGGCATGATCAAGCTGATCGATCCCCGTCGCAACCCGTTCAACAAAAAGGCGCCCAGCCTCGGTAAGCCGGACGCCTCGCGTAGTGCGATCGAAGAGCAGGATACCTAGCTCTACCTCCAGCGCCCTTATGCGAGCGCTGACGCAAGACTGGCTGACACCCAATGTTTTTGCAGCATGGCGAAAGTTCAGGTGTTCAGCGACAGCCAATGTCTGAATCAGTGATGCAAGCGGAATCCGCGAGCCCAGCGGAGTAGGCATTTCCCTTTGACGATCGGCCGTTGGGACAGAGAGCGATCTTCGTCGCATCGCTTTATCGGTGTCCGTCATCTGATGGCACCTGTATCTTCAACCTGCACGCAGCGACCGATTGGGCATGCTGGTATTGGACAGATGCTTCGGTCACAAAACCTGCAAAGCCGCCAGGCTGCCGATCGTCGCTCCGCGACACCTTCGAGCATCAAATCCACAAATTCTGTCAGCGCGGTCCTTTGCTTTGGATTGAGCCGATCCATCAACAAGCGGGTGGTTTCACGACGCGCGTTGAATAGTTTCTGGCTTAGAGCCTTCCCCATCGGCGAACAGGTTAGTTCGACAGCCCGCTGATCCGATGGCGATATCCAACGATCCACAAGCTTGCGGTCTACCAAACGATCGACAGAACGGACCGCTGCCGAATGAGAAATATCAGCCGTACGAGCGACATGTCCGATATTCACGCCTGGGTGTTCGTGGATACAAAGTAGCGTGGCCGCCTCAGTTTGTGACATGCCAAGCTCGCGGAACCTCGCCGCGACGCTGTCAGCGATCAGCATCGAGAGCGTACCGAGCATAGTTTCTGGGTCTGCCGAGGCGCTCATCAGCTACCTTTCAGCCGAATACAGGATTCGGCGATCCATGTCTTTGGCTCGGAAATAGCAACCCATCAGAATGAGGAGGCCGCTTGCAAATGTATATCCGAGGGAGATGAGAGCTACAGGCATCAAGCCGCCCGACAGGAACGGGGCGACCAATTGCGTTCCGCCGGCAGCTAGCCCAAGGGCGAGGAACATCAGAAGGCCCGAAGCTCTGCCCACAATTTCAGGTGCGACGTCGAGCGCTCGGACCATCGTCGCCGGTCCTCGGAGACCAAGCGCCGCACAGAATAGCACCCAAGCCGCGATGAGCATGAATGGCGATTTGTAATCCGCTAGCGCGAGCACCATCATTGCGACCGAGGCCGCGATTTGCAGCATTACTCCGGTCGCAATCAGCCGATCGATACCAAAGGAACCAGTGAGCCGGCTGCTCTGTGATGCCGTGAGAACGAAAGCCGTCACGCCAAACGCCTGAAGGGTCGCGAACGTCTGCGGCCCCGCAGAAAGCCAGATTTGAACCACTTGCGGTGCGCTGGCGACGAAAGTCAAAAGCGCAGCGAAGCAAAGCGCGTGGCCGAGGGCGTAGCCGAAATACACGCGGTCACGCACCAGCTCTCCGTAGCCAACTAAACTATCATTGCGTTTACGATCGGCAGGTGGCGGCACCGCGCGTAGAGCAAAGGGCGCCAAAGCAGAGGTTAAAACGACCATAGCCCAAAAGCTGGCTCGCCAATCGGCCACGAGCAGCAACGCTGCGCCGGCAATCGGGCCGACCGCGGGTATGATACTCTCGGCAATGCCGAGCCATGACATTGCTCGGACGGTCTCTTTACCGCGAAAATGCCGCCGTATTAGCGAGGGAACGACGACGGTTGCAGCTCCTACGGCGAAACCTTGGACCGCTCTGGCAGCTATTAAAACAAGTACTGATTCCGCAGTCGCACATGCGATCCCCGCAACGATCTGAAGGGCGATGGCTACCTGAAGAATAGTCCTCTCGTGGTACTGGTCGGCAATTACGCCCCAGACGATCTGCGACAATGCGAGGCTTGCCAGAAAAACAGCCAAGGTCGCTTGGGCTTGGGAGACTGTGCCACCAAGCTCCATGGGGAGAGACGGGACTGCGGGCAAATAGAGGTCCGTCGCGAGCAAGCCCACTGCTGTCAAGATTGAAAGGGGTATTATCGTCCTTATCGATGAAGCGCTCATGCGTCGTCCTTTCGGCGCATCGACCGCCAATGCAGTCGAGAATGTATGCGTGACGCATATAACTTTCTAGAACGATGGAATGCAAGTAGGGACGGCTGAAAACTTATAGGTCGGGGCGCGCTTGGTTTGTTGATGAAGCGAACGTCCAGCGACGTCGAGTACGAACGGCTTGAGGCGGATTGCATCTGTTCTCGACGACAGGGGAGCCGCCTTCCACCGCGCCAGCTTTTGCAGCGGAGGTGTTGAGACGCTGCAAGCAATAACTATTGGGTCAGCTATTCCGCCCACGCGCCGCAGTGCGTGGTTGCTCCTTCGGGAATCGCTGCACCCAACGGTCACCTCATCGGGTTGACGGTGATCCGATGAGCGAGGGCCGCAATCTATTTCGAACAATAGGCATCGAAGAGCGGGGCTATAGCCCCGCTGTCCAGCCATCAGCCCGTGCTGCCTCCAGCCTCAACTGATCCAGAAACCCGGGGGCGTCAGAGCGGCAACAATGCGTCAGGCTTGAGATCGCCGATCGATGCGAAACTGTGCGTTTCCCTGACGCCAGGAAGCGGCAGAATGACTCGCTGCAGGAATTCCTGGAAGGTAGCCATGTCAGCTATTCGTGCCTTGACCAGATAGTCGAAGCCACCGATCACCATATGGCATTCGATGATTTCCGGTGCCTTCGCAACAGCTTCCGCAAAGCGGTCGAAAACGTGCGGCGCGGTGTGATCGAGCCTTACCTCAATAAAGACAACGGTACCACGGCCGATTTTCGAGGGTTCGAGCACAGCCCGGACAGCTCGGATAAAGCCCTCACCGAAAAGGCGCTTGATGCGCTGTGATGCGCCGGTCGGTGACAGCCCAACGCGTTGGGCAAGGTCAAGCACCGTCCGGCGACCATCTTCTTGTAGGAGCTGGAGAAGCAGCCGGTCGACACGGTCTAAATTGCTCATTTCGGATTCACGCTTTCCGTTGATAAAATGCGCGATAATCACGCGATAATATTGAAATTACTATATTTCATCGCGGTGCTTCCGGCAATACCGTTGAAAATGCACTGATTAATCAAAACGAAAGGCAACTAACATCATGGACAGAACGCAACCTTCATCGAGCAACCACTCGAAAGGCGAAATCAAGGTGCTCTCGTTAAGCGAAGCAGAGGTCAAAAAATGTATCGACCTGCGTAAGCTGCTCGACGCGCTAGCGGACGGATTCAAATCGCTTTCAGCCGGTTCTGTGGTCAACCCTGCGCGGCCGCAACTCGATATTCCGGATGTAGGCTACTCATTGGCGATGCCGGCATGGATGAAGGGCATGCATCTGACCGTAAAACTGGTCAACGTGTTCGAAGGCAATATCGCCCGGGGCATCCCGAGTCACCTCGCGACCATTCATCTCTTCGATCCGGAAACTGGCATGCCTGTTTGCGTCATGGATGGCACCTACATCACGGCCGTTCGCACGTCCGGCTCCGCCGTCCTTTCGGTGCGAGAGCTCGCCAGGCGTAATGCCAAGGTCGCGACCGTCGTGGGCGCCGGTGTTCAAGCCAACCAGCACCTTCATCTGTTGCCACTCGTTCGCGATTTCCAGGAAATCCGAATCTTCTCGAAGGACTTTGCTGATGCGCAGGCACTAGCCTCACAGCATTCAGGTGTCACTGCCGTTGAGGATCTCAAAGCCGCGGTACGCTCGTCAGATGTCGTGTGCCTGGCGACACACTCCTACCAGCCCGTTATATCCGCTGAATGGGTTCAACCAGGAGCTCACGTGTCCTCGGTTGGCGTGGCGCCCCCCGGTGGCGAACTACCGATCGATCTAATCGCCCGCGGCAGCCTCTTCGTCGAGACGCGAGATTCCTTCATGCCAACACCTGTGGGGTGCTGCGAACTTGCAAATATTGATCCGGAGGCAGGCACCGATCTGGGTGCTATGTTGCTGGGTCAGCGGCCAGGTCGAACGTCAGATGAGCAAATAACAATCTACAAGGCCATGGGCGTCGCCATGGAAGATATGGTGGCCGCCGACCTAGCTTACCGCGAGGCCAAACGCCTCGGTGCTGGCCAAACTATCTTTCTCTAAGGTTGCGTCGACAACGATGTCGGCCGCCAGCTCTGCGATCAGTGCGTCGGCATACACCGCGTCACCTTGCATCAGCGGCGTGGCTGAAGGTGCGTGCTCGCACCAATGATCGGAGCCGACAACCGCACCGGCTCACCGGGAAGGATCGCCGTTCCAAATTTCCCATGGCTGTCTCCAAAAAGACAGCCATGAATCTGATTTGCTCAGCTTTGGAAATCCAAGAATCCACCCAGCCCAACTAGAAGAGCTCGTCTAGCAGGAGATGGAATTGGAGCTTGCGTTGGTCCACATCGGTGATGCCGTATTGCGCAAGGAGTCTCTCCTGAAGCGAAGGGTCGAATTCTCCGAGGCAGTTCCAGAGTATTGCGAGGTCTTGATACCGGTCAGCGAGACCGACGCGTCCTGCATCAATGCAGCCGACCACTTGGCCACCGATCATCAGGAGGTTGTCGAGCGAGAAGTCTCCGTATGTTACGACTGGGTCGAACGTGAGGGGCAACAGCCGTTGCATTTCGTCCCAGACCTGTTCGGCAGTCCAGCCTTTCCGCTCTTCATCGAAATCATCCTCGTCGATCAGGCCGGCGTCAATGCGTTCGCGTGCGCGGGCGAGCCGGTAGCGATGATCGCTGTTGAAGGGACACTCGCTTACGGGGATCGTATGCAACTGCCGCAGAAACGCCGCAAGTGCGTCCACGATGGTTAGCTGTGCAGTCGGGCTTGCCTCAAGCACCTGGTATGCGGTTTCTCCCGGCACGGCCGTCATCAACAGCCATGCTTCGCCGGGCGTGCTGACGAAATGCCGGACAGCGGGCACGGGCAGGTGTCGAGCCAGCCACCGCAGTCTAAGCATCTCGTCAGCGACGTCATCGGCGACAGCGTCTTTGCCATGCTTCAGGAATAGGTCGGGCGCACCTGGCCTGCCGAATAGGCGATAGACGGAGCCGCCGGACTCGCCAACATTGTTGCGTGCCCATTCATATCCGGCCAACTCGTCAGACATACTCGCCGGCACAGGTATAGCCGCACAAGCTGTTTCACGGTCCACATCCATCCCAAGCGCCTCCTAAGATCAAATCAAGGTGGCTCTCTATAGCAACACCCGGGTACAAAGAATGGAAATACTATTCGACAGTGCCTCTGTTATTGTAGGTATCGTACCGATGGAATGCACGGCCCGTTGTCTGCGACGCCTATGAACTGAGGATAAAATTGACAATTGTGATTGAGGCTCAGATTCGCCGGCTTGGAGCGGCCGATGTGGAGGATTTCCGCGAGATCCGGCTGTCGGCCCTAAAGAAAGCTCCAGAAATGTTCGGGTCCGTTTACGAGCGCGAGGCGAAAAAGCCGGTGGAGGCGTTCGCTGATCGATTGCAAGATTCGGTGGCATTCGGCGCCTATGTCGACGGCAAGATCGTCGGGCTGTCGGTCTTCAAGCAGGAGGACGGCCCCAAGGACGCTCACAAGGCGCATCTGTCCGGCGTTTTCGTGGAGCCCGAACAGCGAGGCCGAGGGGTCGCCGGTATGCTGCTGCGGGCGGTGATAGACCATGGGCGCGAGCATGTGGAGCAGATCATGCTGACGGTCGCGGAAGGGAACGAAGCCGCTATCAACCTCTACGAAAAGCATGGCTTCAAGACTTACGGCGTCGAGCCGCGCGCTATGAAGAATGGCTCCGAGTACCGCGACGAAATTCTGATGGCGTTAATCCTACGCTGATTGACCAACACTTGCTCCGCTCGAAAATTCGGCTGTAACGACGTGTGACGTACACGCCAACGTCATTATGCCGCCGGGTTGAAACACTAATTATCGTTCGTAGATTTCGATAGCTCGAACCTCGGCAATCGCCTAAATGCCGTGCCCCCTTTGCCGCCCCATCTGCCATGACATCGATCCGCCCTGCACTACGCCCATGACCTCGCGGCCGAGACGGCGGTCGATAACCGGTCGCCACGGGACAAGGGTGAACTCATGGCTCTGCTCGACTACCGCGAACTTCCCGCTCGATAGGTGGATCGTGCCTGTGAACTTGCCGCTGACGGTCTCGCCATCGGCGGCGGCGCGGAAAGGCAGGCCCTTGGTCGAGGCCAACTCGCCGCCGACACCCGCAACCTCGCGCTCGCGCAGCGTGGCGAGAAGGTTGCGCCGATAGGCGATGCCGCCATTCGGCTGACGGGCCGCGTCGCCCCGGTCGATATGGTGTTCGCGGCGGCGGTCCATCGCTTCGCGCACCTGCTGTCCGAAACCCGACGGCGCGAGATCCGATATCTCGGCCGAGACAAGCCGCCGGTCGAGCCAGGTCGCACCGTCCGCGCCGATCTGTTGTTCGAGCCGGGCGGCCGAGAGGATGCGGATAGTGGCCTGCCGGTTGCGGCTCGCGTCAAAGGCGGCAGCACGGCTCTCGAAATCCCTGGGGATGCGCCACCGGTCGGTGTCGATCCGCTCGGCGATGCCGTTGCGGCGCAGCGCCTCCAGCCGCCGGACATGAGCATTGACATAGCCTTTATAATCGCCGCCCGGCACGCGTCCCTCGAACTTCGCCTGTTCAAGATGACGGCTCGGCCGATAGATGCCGCCCTCGGCGATCGTCGCGATGGTGCGGTCAGACGAACGGCTCGCGGTGTCTGGCGGGCCGATCTCGACAACGCTGCCGATCCGGGCATCCTCGATGCGGGCGGCGTCGATGCCGGCGACATGGTGCGTGCGCCCGTCGATGCCGTCGACCACGATGGTCAGGTTCTCGCCCAGCTCGTCGGTCAGAAATTTGTCGAGGACGCGGCCGACGATCGGGACTTCTGGCGCGGTGTCGTGAATCTGGAAGGTCATGGGGTTGCGCTCCAGCCCGTCGGCCTTCAACGCCTTGTGCATGGTGCGGATGATGTCGCCGCGCTCGCCCAGCTCGCGCAGCACCGGTTCCATCCGCTCGCTCAATTTCCAGACGCCGGGCGCGTGCTCGGTGGCGAGGCCCATCTTTTCCAGTTTGGCGAGACGGCGCAGGCGCAGCGTGCGATTGAACTGGCGCTTCGGATCGGCAGGCTCATGGCGCAGGTCGAGGAAACGGCCGTCGGCTTCCTCGGTCATCGCACGGTCGATGCGGGTGAAGCGATCCTGACCGATCTCGGCGGAGAGCTTGCGGCTCTGCTCAAACTCGGTGACGGGGCCAAGTTCGAGCGTCGTAAGATCGCTCGCCCGCTCGCGGATGCCATTGGCGAGATACTCGCCATTGATGACGAGGTTTTCACCCAGCTCGTCCTTGCCGCGCACGATGACATGGACATGCGGATGGCCGGTGTTGTGGTGATTGACCGCGACCCAATCGAGCCGGGTGCCGAGATCGGTTTCGACCTGGGCCATGAGGTCGCGGGTATAGGCGGTGAGGTCCGAAAAGTCCGCGCCGTCCTCGGGCGAAACGATGAAGCGGAACTGGTGGCGATCGTCCGCGCCGCGCTCGACGAAGGCAGCGCCGTCGGCGCGGCCCTCGGTCGCCGAATAGAGCTGGCCGCGCTCGCCGTCGCGCGAGGTGCCGTCGCGCTGGATGTAGCGCAGATGGGCGGCGGATTTTCCGTTCTTGCCGGCGCCCTGAACGTAGCGGGTTTTTACCACGACGCGACGCATCCCCGGCGTGCTGTGCTTCCAGCCGCCCGACAGGGTGCGGGCGCGCACTAAGGCCGCGCCGCGTCCCCGTTTCAGGCCCGGCCCGCTGCTCGCCCGTGATGTCTTGCCGCCCTTGGCCGATGCCTGCGAGCGGGCGCGCTGCGATGGCGATTCAGATGACCGCGACGGACTGTTGCTCTGTTGGCGCGCGATCTTCTTGGCCTGGCTGAAGAAGCTCTTGGCCTTGCCGAGCTTGGGCGCATCGTTGCGAACGCGGCCGGGCCTCGGACGGAAGCGAAACTCCTCGTTGTCGCTCAAGGCCGCGCCTCCGGCCCGAAGGCAATGAGACGGCGGAAAGCGCCCGACTTCGGGCTATGGTGCCGCTCGAAACCGAGCAAAGCCAAGGCTTTGCGCGTCGTCGCGGCACGCGAGGGCCAAAACCGAGGTGCCGCGAGCGCGGCCCCAAAACAGTGTGCAGACAAGGGCTTGCCCTGAAACCGCCACCGCATGGTGCCGGTTTCCTTTATCTTGCCCTCCGCCTTTTCTTCCCTTCCTGCCCTGAGAACCGGGAATGCAGCCAGGCGCGACCCTGCCTGACTGCACACCGAAACCAGCGCAAGCGGACGGGGAAACGCCATCCTCATGGCGTTCTCCCATCGTCGGCGCGCGCCACGAACATGCTGCCGTCTCGCGGCTCCGCATCGTGGCGCTCGCGCACCGGAACGGTCGGGCGAGCGTCGCCTGATGTGCCGATAGTCTGCACGGGATCGGCGCTCTGTCGGTCGCCCGACCGCATGACGAAGAGCGGCGCATCGCGCCAATCGGGCGGCGGTGCAGATTGCTTCTCCGGTGTCCCGGCCGCGACCGCGCCGCTAAGCGCGGGTGCGAGCGCGGCGACATAGGCGCGGGTCTCGGCCGGCAGCGAACGGCCCGTCGCGCGATGCTCGTCATAGCGGCCGGGGCCGGCATTGTAGGCGGCGAGCATCGCCGCGATAGTGCCGTAGCGGTCCCTCATCTCGCGCAGATAGGCGGTGCCTGCGAGAATGTTGTCGCGCGGATCGTAGGGATCGCGGCCGAGACGATAACGGACGCGCAGACCCGCCCAGGTGTCGGGCATGACCTGCATGAGCCCGATCGCACCCGCCGACGAGATCGCGCGTACCTCGCCCGCGCTCTCGGCGCGCAAGACGGCGCGAATCCAGTGCTCGGGGATGCCGAAGCGCTGCGACGCCTCAGCGATATGACCGCCATGGGGATCGGCGGAGACGGTGCGCGCGATCGGCGCGGATTGCGCCAGCGTCGTCGCCGGTCCCGCGCTGAGCGCAAGCGCGCCAGCGATCAGGATGATGGCATAGCGCCGTGCCCGCCTTTCTCCGCCGAACCGCCAGCCTGCCAGCGTGCCCGCTGCGGTCAAGGGTGCGCGCGAAGCGCCGGCCGATGGCCGCCCTTGACCTTCGCTGCGCGCGCCGGCCGACTTGTGGTCGAGCGGGACGAAGGAATGAGACGGCTTTTCCGCGAACAAAGGAATAGAGGCTTTGACCGCGATGATGACACGGGACCGCATGGGCCTTAGTCCCGCTCTTCGCGCGGTTTCGGGCGCGTCCAGTGCAGCGACCATGACGATCCTGCATCGTCGTCGCGGAACAGGTTGGCGCGGATCGGCTGTGGCAAGGCGGGATCGTCGAGCAGCACGGAAAGATATTCGCCGGCCTTCCCGCCGGTGCGTTTCCACGCCGCGCCCACCTCCGGGCCGTCATGTTCGATGTAGTGAACGCGATAATTCGGCGCGTTCTCCGCGTCGGAATGTTCTGCGGGCACGATGACGAGTTCGCGCTTGAGGGTGAACGTGACGAGCTGCCCGGCAAAGCCGGATGCGTCGCGATGGAATTGACCGATTTGCGGCATGACTGTCTCCATGCGGTGGTGTTGGGAAAGCCATCGACGGACACCGCTCCCGCCGATGGGAAGGCGGTCAGTGCGGCATTGCCCCGGTCTGGGCGCGCCAGACGAAACGGCCGTCGCCGTCCTCATCGGTCCAGAGCGGCAGCGCCCGACCGATGACGGAGCTTGCGGGGATGGGTCCGAAGTAGCGGCCGTCGAGGCTGTCTCGGACTTGCCAATTCATGAGGAAGAGCTGGCCGTCGGCGATGACGCGGCAGCCCTGCCAGACGGGCAGAGCGCGCCCGATCCGGTCACGGTCGAGCGCATCGCCCATCTCCACGCCGTCGACCGTGATGGCGCGGCCGATGCGGCAAGCCCGCTGACCAGGAAGACCGACGACGCGCTTCAACAGGGGCACGCCGCGCCCGACATAGTCGCGTTCGACCATGAAGCCGGCGAGCGGTTCGGGCGGCCTGACGGCGACCAGTTCCGGCACGTCGATCCGGTTGGCCGGCTCGATGGTGTAGAAGCCGACCGGCGCGCTCGCGGTGGCGTTCCAGATGAGTTTCGTCGGCGTCTCGACGGCGCTGGTGGCGGCGATGCCGATGACGGCGAGCAACATCACCGCCAAAGTGCGGCGGCGGCTCATGGGTCGATCCTCCGGCGACCGATCCATGCCGCATGACGCTCTGGCGTGTAGGCGTTCGGCTCCAATCCGGCGCTCAGCCGGTTTTGAACGTGCCGCCAGTGATCGGGCGAAGCGTCGGCCGGATCGAGGCCGAGCGCTTCCACGGCGTCGATGGCGGCAAGCGCACATTGCACCTTCGGCCAGCCGTCGAGGCGGAGCAGAATTTCGCCGCCAGGACTGACGAAGGGCAGCGTCTGGAATGGCTCGCCGCGACCGATGGCGCGCACGATGTCGATGCGCGAGATGATCGTGCCATGCTCGCCCGCCGCCCAGCGGACGAAGGCGAAGATGCTGTCGGGCGCGAAGCCGACGACGCGGCGGCGACGGTCGAGGATCTGTTCATAGCTCTTGCACCCGAACCTGATCCAGTGCTCGACCTTGCGCTTCTCGAAGGTCAGTTCGACCAGGGTGGTGAACGGCGCTGGCCCGTCCGGCAACGGACGGCGATGCGCGCGATGGGAGGCTTTGCCGCTCATGACCGGCCTCCATGCCGGTCATCGTCGGCGAGCATGTCGCGCAGCACGTCGGCGATGGAGCGGGCGGCACCGGCACCACGCTTCGCGCGCGGGTGCGTCAAAGAAGAAGAGTTATATTCTTTGTTAGACTCTAAGTTAGCAGTTGGATTCCGCGTTTCGGGCCAAAGGCTTAACTGGGGGCCGTGCGCCCGAAGTCCCGATAGTGCTGCGCCTGAAGTCCCGATACCTCTTGCGCCCGAAGTCACGAGTGTTTCCACACCCTTTTCAACAGGCACTGTGGACGTGCCGGCGGGCCGGATTTGCAGCAGCTCGCGGCGGCCTTCACGGTAGATTTCGAGACGATATCCGAGCAGCGTTTGCTTGGCGGCGATGCGGCGCAGGTCGAGCGCGAAATCGGAAATCCGCGCCAGGCTGCCGGACTTCTGGTGAAGGTGCGCGACCTCGAACAGCCAGCCGTGCGGCTGGTGTCCGGCGTGCTTTCGGGCGACGCGGTATAGCCAGCGCTCTATGCCGCCGGTCAGCCGGAAATAGGCGGGATCGATCGCCAGCACGAGCGAACGGTCTATGACGCCGCGATAGAACCAGTCCGGCAGGACGAATTCCATGCCCTCCACGCGGCCGTCGCGGGTGGTCAGCTCTTCCCATTCGTTGATCCACGAGAACTGATGCCGCCGCCAATGCTCGCCCTGTCGGATCGTCGTGCGGATGGAGGTCGATTGCAGGCGGAAGAGGGCATTCTTCAGCAGGCGATATTCGCGCGCGCCGGTGGCGCGGCCGATCGCCATGAGTAGCTGATAGGGCGTGAAGCGGAAGAAACGCGAGGTCCGAAGGCCGTTGTTCTCGGCCGCGACGATCTGCGAGGCGGCCCAGATCAGCACATCGGCATCCCAGATCGTCGCCATACCGTAATCGGCCATCCCGAAGACCTCGACGCGGACGCCGCTGGATTCGTAGAGGATGGGTGCCGTGCGCTTCGCCTTGGCGAGTGAAAAGAACGGTCGTTCCATCAGGTCGCGTTGATCGCGCGGCGGCGCATCGCCGGTCGCGACCACGAAGGGGGCAAGGCGGCTGCGCTCGCTGGCGTCGGATGGCTGCGCGTCGGGGCTATGATCGTCGTCGCGCAGCATTCAGCACTCACCCCGCTCTTGCGGTGTCAGCGGGCGGGCGGGAAAGACCGTGCCGGCGTTCGGATCGCGGGTGGATTTGCGGGTGCCGATGTCGGACCAGGCTTCCAGATCGCGAATGGTGTAGAGGACGCGACCGCCGATCTTGCGGTAGGTCGGGCCGGTGCCGTAAGTCCGGTGCTTTTCAAGAGTACGGATGGAAATGCCGAGGAAGCGGGCGGCTTCCTGCGTGCGCAAGAGTCGTGGCGGCAGGCCCGCCAAGGGGTTGGCCATGGGATCACCTCTGGTTCGTCGTTGATGCGCGCGGCCATCGTGGCGGCGAGCTATGGCGAACCATGGCGAGGGATCGGCGACGGGTAGCGTGCCGCATTTGCGCCTATGCGCTGGCGGCACACCCGGTTGCTCTGACTGGTATAGTTATTTGGGGCCGCGCGGCAGCGCATTCCGGATGTCGGGATGAATGGACCGATTACTTCGGCGCGCTGGCTTTCTTCAGCAACTCGCCGGGCTCGATCTCAAGCGCATCGGCGATCTGACCAAGGACCGTGACACTGGCGGACACATCGCCGCGCTCGATGGCGCCGACATAACGCATACTCAGGCCCGCCCGGTCGGCGAGTTCTTCTTGCGTCAGCTTTTTGTCATGACGTGCGCGACGCAGATTCCTCGCCATGATCTCCTTGAGATCCATGGTGAGAGGGGAACCAGCATAGGAACGATCATTCTAGGAATGATCGTTCCTATTCGTATCAGGGCGTGTTATTCATTGAGTTTGCCGGACTTGCTTCATTGTGTCCGCGTCACTGATGCAAAGGACAGAATTCATGCGTGGGCGGCCCCAGCTTGATCCAGATGTCGAAGATGAAGCTCCCAGCGGTCCAGACATTACCGCCTATGATGAGCAGCACTATGTCACCTATCTGCGCCTGCTGGACGCCAACCGGGACGGTGCGGACTGGCAGGAAGTGGCCCGTATCGTTCTCCACCGTGATCCGGTCACGGAGGAAGCGCGCAGCCGGCGTTGCTGGGAAAGCCATCTGGCCCGCGCGCAATGGCTATCCGGCCCGGGCTACCGGCGCATTCTGGAACAAGCAGTTGCTACCGCTGCGCGCGGTGGCGGCTGCGCTTAGGCTTATTTGGCCGGTGCCTTGATCGGATAGTGCAGCAGCAGCCGATAGCCGCCGCGCATCATCTTGATGCCGTGGGCAACCAGGCGGCGAGCCTTGTTCTTGCGCGCATCGACCTCAAAATCCTCCTTTGTGCCGCGAAAGCCGAGCACGACTTCGGCGATGGCGCGATAGCTCTCGCCACGAAGACGAGCATCCAGCGCACGCAGGGACAGGATGTGCCATTGCCGAAGCTGGGCGGGCAGCGCACGATAATCGGGACCGGCCGGGCGGCCGCTGAGCGCGCGCCAGAAACGGCGGGTGGCGTGAGTGCGCAGTTCAAGAAAGGAATCCATCGGCAGGGATGCGGCATAGAAGGCCGCAGCATCGGGAACCGCTTCTGGCAGCCAGAATTGATGCGCAACGCCGTCCACCTGCCAGATGCCATGCCAGCCATCGACGGCCCGGCGCAGGTCGAGGCCGTCGAGATGCGCCAGCGTGATGATTGGTTCCGTCTCGTCGTCACGACGCTGCACGGCGGATAGCACTATCGCTTGCGGCTGAAGGCTCGGATTCCAGAACAGGGATTGCCGATCGGATGGGGTTTCAGGATCGGTCGGAAAATCGCAACCCCCAGCGCTGCACGAAGGCTTCCAGGCGCTCCGGGTCGGGCTCGGCCGAAGTGGCAATGGCGCGAAACTCGCGACGATACTCGTCATCGCGGCGAAGATATTCCCAAGCGAAACCGGCAGCGGGAATGCTCTTGGCAAATTTATATGCCGCCGGAGAACGCCAGTCGATGCTCAGCATGGCGTTACCTCTCTATGCGGGCTCCTGCAAAGCAACGCCCGGATAGAGAGCTTTGAATATCTCTGGAAGTAACTGTAGTCGCGCTGTCCAGATAACTGGAGCGCCTAACACGATCAATGTCTTGGTTATTTTCTTCTTAACATTGCTTGCGTGATTCTGCGAGCCGGGCGCAGCCCGGCGAGCGCGGCCATGTATCCGGGCATGGCCGCACCGCCGATCCGCTCGCCGGATCGGCGCGATTTTTTGGATGCCTGCGCCTGCTGATGAAGGACAGGGCCGCGACGCTGGCGGCCCTGTCGTTTGGGCGGTCAATAGCCTTTCAGTTTCTGCATCCCCTCGGCCAGCGTCCAGAGCGCGCGATTGAGCGTCACATTCTGGTCGATGCCGTTGACAGCGCGGGTCTGGCTGCGACGGATGCGGCCTTCGGCGTTGCGCTTCTGGCCACGCAGTCCGCCCTTCGTCAAATGCTCCTGAATGACATTGAACGTGCTCCAGAGGCTTTGCCCGGCATCCTCGCTGCGGCGGGGCATGATGATCTGATCGGGACGCAGCGGGCTTTCGGCCTCACCATAGCGGGCAATCAGGCTGGCCTCGGCCAGAACGCGGCGCTCGTCCTCGGAAACGCGGATTTCCTTCATGGTCTCGCTGGCGTCGATGAGGCGCGGAAAGTCTTCCGCAATAGTATAAACGCCCTCGATAATGTCATGCTGAATGTTGCCCTTGTGAGGAACGCGGATTTCCTCGAACCGCTCGCCCGCAATCATGCTGTTGGTGCAAACGAAGCGGAGCATCCCGGCGAACATCTGATAGGCGCTGGTCCCGTCATGGCTGTTGACGATGATGACTTCGGCGGCCTCCGGCTTGCCGATACCGCCATCCCGGCGCAGGCGCAGCATATGCTTGGCGTGGCCGTGGCGGCTGCCGTCACGCGGAACCGACTGAACGGCGAAGAACGGAAACCATCCCTCCCGGCGCAGGCCCTCCACGATGTCGATGGTCGGGACATAGACGTAACGCTCGGAACGGCTGTCATGGGCCTCGCGGGCGAAAATGGACGGGACGTGCCGAAACAGGGCTTCGTTGTCGAGCGGTTCGCGTCCGCTGATCTGGTGAGCATTGCGGCCGAACCGGGTGGCGAGCTGGTGATACATGGTCTTTCCTTCTGTGGGCTTGGGTTGGAGCGCAGCGCTGCGCTGCAACCTTGGCCGTCGCCGAGACCGGGGGGTGCAAGGTGCAAGGGCGGCCGGGCCGGAGGGGGATCACCCGGCCTGCACGGAACGAAGGAACGACGAGGAGGAAGGCTGGGGATACCGGCCCGGCCGAGCGTCAGCGATCCCTTGCGCCGCGCCGGGGGGTAGAGCCCCAAGCAACTGGTCCGGCCAGAGCGAAGCGGAGGCTGGGGGCAAGATCCGATCGGGATGTGCAGAAGCTGAAAACGGGAAAACCTGCATCCCGATTCCTTGTTCTCTGAAGGCGGCGGACATGAGCATAGAGAAGCCCCGCTCGGGGCGGGGCTTCTTGGTGGGGCTGGCCTTAGTCGCCGCTACGGCGCGACCAGATGAGGTTGTGGCCGCTGCCGTCCTCGGCTTCGACCAGGCTGGCGTAGATCGGGGCCGGGAAGCTCGGATCGTCCAGCTTGACGGAGAGGTATTCGCGGCTGCTCTCGCGGGCGGTCTTCTTCCAGGCCGCGCCGAACTCGGTCGCGCCGGCGAAGATGCGGAAGTCCGGGCCGCGCTCGCTTTCGCCTTCGGAGGGGACGAACTTGGCCTTGACGTTGAGGGTCAGGGTCTTGACCGCGCCGGTGAAGCCCGCGCCGTTTTCGTTCTTGGTGAAGGTGCCGATGGTCGCCATTGTCGTGTTCCTTTTCCTGTCGAGCCGCTCCATTGCGACCTCGATGGCGGTCGTGAGACCGGGGGCGATCGGCCCTGCACCCGAAGGGCTGGAACGAAGTGGAAGGCAGCCGGTGACGGCTTTTTTGCTTCGCGATGCAAAGCCGAAGGCGGCGGAAAAAAGTTGGCGATGGACGTTGCGGGAGACGAGCGAGGCGAAGCCGGTCCTCGGTCAGACCCATGCCAATCGAGATCGCGGATGGAGCGCCCGTTTCAGGAAGTCAGGGGAATACGGCAATGGCGGCCGTCCCTGCGCCTCTACGCTCGAGAACGAAAACGGCGTGGGTTTCGCTGGTTGATGCTCTGCTGCCTGACTTTCATCGTCATGGCCCGGCAATCGCCCGGTTAGGCTGATTGACGCTCGATCTTGCGTTCCGCTCCCTCGCGGTATTGATCGCGTCCAGTGCTGACGGTGAGTCTGCCCGGGGGATGCAGTGCGAATACCTTGGCTCGCCATGCCGACCCGGGTTTCCCGCGCTTCTCTGCGGCCCGCCTTGTGATCGACCGGGCGGAACTGCCCCATCTCACTGGTGTCGGTGCGACGGTGATTGAGGCCAGCTTTTCGCAAGCCTCGCATATGCGGGGCGTTCGCGAAATGACTGCCGCCCCGTGGCACCGATCCAAATTTCGGGGATTTACGGCGAGTATGGAGCTAACTTGAGTCGAGATGCTGAAAGCAAGGATGACGACGTGGAAGAGGATAACGAGAAAGAATACATCGCATTCCCCGAGGAGGCGATCAAATACCTGCCCGCCGAATGGCAGGAGCACATCTACGCCATCAAAGAAGAAGGCCAAACTGTTCTCGCGAGCGTAGATGAAAATTTAAATAACTTGAACCGACTGGTTCACGCGTTCCCCACGATGGCAAGTCTCCGTTATATCCAGCATCGATTGGTTTCCACCAAATTTAAAGCGACGATGGAGTGGGCGCTAGAGAACGATATGCTGACCTTGGCATTCGTTACGACATACTGCCGCCTCGTCGACGGCGGCTTGGGCAGCGGCGTTTCCCGGAAAGCGTTACCTGCGAAGCTTCGCCCGGTGCATGACAGGATAGTTGACCTTCGCAATAAACGATATGCGCACAACGCCGGTCACGATACGATCAGCGGAAATTTAGCCATTGGCTTCGAAGGCGGCAAATTCGATCTAGGCGTCACCTTCAACATGGGTTTTCATGTCGGAGGTGCGCTTGAGTGGGAGCCGCTGGTCATTTTTCTTGATGAACTGATGATAAGCCGACTACAAAAACAACTGGAAAAGCTGAAAGAAAAAACTGGTCGCGAATGGTCGTTTCCGAGCGGGCCACCGCCAACGTGGGTGTCATCCGATTAACTGACGGGCCGCTTTAGCGTGACTGATGGTGAAGCCGAACGCGGCGGACTGGCGCTGCCAGCCTCATCAGAGCCGAGACGCCAACGAACGCGCCGCCGATGACGCAGAAGATTTGCCGCCAGACTTCGGACGGCACGGATTCCTTGGTGACGCCATGGGTCAGGGCGTATCCGGCGACGGCGGCGGGCGCAGCGAAGACCAATGCCAAGATGAGGCGCAGGATCGGCGGGTGCAGCGTATCGAACAGAAACGCCAGAATGCCGAAGGCGGCAACGGCTGCGACGATGCCGACAAGACCGGCGCCGATGAAGCCCGAGCCGGTCTGATAGGCGAATTGCGCTGCGGTCACGCCGAGCATGAGCGGGAGCGCATAGACGGCGAGTGTGTAGGCCAGGACGCAAAGGCCGGCGACAGCCAAGACGCTCATCAGCATGACGGCAACCATGGTTCTTCTCCTCTCTGGAGCGGCTTGCCCTGCCGATGCTGAACAGGGCGTGTCATCGCGATAGTCGAGGTGATCCGGCCGCGCAGGCAACCGCGCGGCCGCGATTTTTTCCGACGGGAGACCGGGACCGCTTGCGCGATCCCGGCCTGCCTTCCTCATTCCGCTGCGATGGCGAAATGGTCATCGTTTTGCGCTTCCGGCGCGGCTTCGACGGGAAAGGCGTCGGTCTGCTGATCGGTGAGCCATGTGGGCCGCCCGGTGCGCAGCACGGGCGGAAGCCAGCCGGTGCCGGCCAGAAGCTGTTCGGCGGCTTCGGCCATCTCCACCTTCTTCTTGTCCGCGATCCGCTCCGCCGCCTCGTCGCCAAGGGCATCCCGCACGGCGGCGAGGATATGGGCCTTGGTGACGCGCCCGAAATAGGCCCGCACGGTCGGCGTCCAATGCGCCGTCATGTCGAGCGTCACCGCCGTCGCCAGCTTGTCCGCCGTTTCATGGGCGCGGCGCTTATTCTGCTCCCACGGCAGTTTCACCGCGTTGACGGTCAGCGAGGCACAATGCGCGAGCAAGGCCATGAGGCTCGCATGGTCGAGACCGGCGACGAAGCCCCAGAGGTCAGCCACATCGCGCGGCATGTCCGCCGCCCATCCGGCATGACGGTCGTTCAGCATCTTCGCCGCCGCCGTGTCCTCGATGCCGTCCGCGTGGGCGGGGAGGTAATTGCTGGTGGGGCTGATTTCGAGGCAATGGGCCGTGCTGCCGCCTCGATAGAAGGTCTGCGCGGCCAGCGCATGAACCACGGCGATCAGCGCCATATCCGGCTGCTCGCCAAGGGCGAGGCGCAGGCCAAGGGTGCGATGCGCAGTCAGGTCGCGGATGAGGGAATCGGGCAGCGGCTTGCCGTCATCCCCGGCGTCTTCTTCCAGTTCCGGTTCGTTCGCGGAACCGTCCCTACCTTCGCCGTCCTGCTCGTCGCCGTCGATGATTTCGCCATCGCCGTTGACGCGCACGCCGTCGATGATGGTTTCGCCATCTTCTGCGGTTTCCGGCTCCGGTGCTTCGTCCTCGGCGCGGATGAAGCCGCGCTCGATCCGGGTTTCGCCATCATGAGCGACGACGACGAACACACCGCCTCGCGCGATTTCGTCGGGATCGTAGGCGTGACGCTTGGCGTCGATCCGCTCGATCTCGGCTTCAAGCTCCGCGAACCGCGCATCCACTTCGGGCGGGAGGTCAATATCGGCGTCATCCGATTCCGCCGTCAGACGCTCAAGCTCGTCCTGCGCGGCGTCGTAGGCGGTGGCGTCTTCCTCGGAAAGCTCCACCGGGTGCGGATAGGCACGGCGCATTCCGTGGGCGTGGGGGAAGTCGAGATAGGCGGCAGTCCACTTCCAGCCTTCGGCCTGCTGCACCTCGGCGGCGATCCGTTCCAGCTTCTCGATAGCAAGCCCGTCCAGCAAAGCCGGGTCTTCAAAGAAACCGCCACGATCCTCGGTGAACAGGTCGCGGATGATGTTGCCGCCAACCTCGGCATAGGCTTGCGCGCCGACGAAGACCGCGCGGCGATCCGTCGCCGCAACGTTCATCTTGGTCATGTCGCGCCGGATGATCGACGGATCGCGGTTATAGGATAGGTTCTCATAGACGTGTTCCTGCCGCGCGTGATCGTCGGTGATGGCGAAGGCCATCAACTGATCCAAGGTCAGTTCGCCGTCGCGATAGACCTGCAACAGCTTGGGGCTGACAGCACCGAGCCGCATCCGCTGCTTCACGACATGGGTGGTCACACCGAACCGGGCGGCGATTTCCTCCGCACCCCATCCCCGATCCTCGGAAAGCTCGCGGAAGCGCTCGAACTGGTCGGCAGGGTGCAGGTCTTCGCGAGTCACGTTCTCGTCAAGGCTGATTTCCGCCGCGTCGTTCGCCGTGTCGATGACGCAGCGGATGGGCTCGGTCTTCTTGATCTGCTTGCGCTTCACACGGAGCAACTGCGCCTGCCTGCGGCCTTCCCCGATGCTGACGAGATAGAAACCGGTCGGCTCGCCCTCGGCGTTCGTTTCCGGCTCCACCACCAGATTTTGCAGGATGCCCTTGGTGGCGATGCTCGCCGCCTTCGCCTCGATAGACGCCTCGGTGTGCGGGGTCCTGCGGGCATTCTTCGGATGCTTCTTGAGCTTGTTGAGCGGAATGAAAGCGGTCGTGCCGTGTTCAACAGTCGGGGTCATGGTCTTTGCTCCTATGGGCTTGGGTTGAAGCGCAGCGCTGCGCTGCAACCCTGCCCGTCGGCGAGACCGGGGGGAGTAAGGTGCAAGGGCGACCGGGACGGAGGGGGATCACCCGGCCTGCACAAGCGAATCGAAGCCCTTGGCGAGAGTGAGAAACACGCATCCGCGCGGAAGGCTGGGGAGACCGTCCCGGTCGAGCGCAAAGCGATCCCTTGCGCCGCGCCAGGGGGCAGAGCCCCCAAGCAACGGCTCGGTCAAAGCGAAGCGGCGGCCGGGCGCAAGGAGGTGTGCTGCTATGACAGCGAGCGAACAAATCGTTCAGATAATATTGTCAGCCCTTGCCGAGAGCTATTGATGATCGAACTTTCTATTTAAGGTTATTCACAACGCATGTCTGGGAGTTTGATTCTGTTCTCAGTCAGAGGGGCGCATGGGGGAAGAGAAAGTGGTTGAGGCAAAGCCGGCGGTGCCGATGATCTTGCGCCTGCGTATCGAGCGATACCGCGGGCTCGAATCGTTTAACTGGCTTCCCGATCCTCATGTGAATGTTATCATAGGCGGTGGAGACAACGGAAAGACGACGATCCTCGATGCCGTCGGCTTGTTGCTCAGCCCAGCAAATTCCGTTGTCATTTCCGATGCTGACTATTGGAAGCGTGCGCCGGAAGGCGAGTTTATCATTGAAGCGGTGCTGAAGCTGCCACCCGACACGGGAATCAATGAACAGAAGAAACCGAGTTGGCCATGGGAATGGGACGGAAACAAACCGGTAGTGCCCAATCCTGACGACGAAGAAACCGATAGAAAAGAAGAGGTTTATGTCGTTCGTGTTCGCGGAACGCCCGACTGCGACCTTGCCTATGAGATATGCCAGCCGAACGGTGAGTTCGATCATTTTTCGGTTTCCGTGCGCCGTAAGATCGGTCTTGTGAAGCTCGGGGGAGATGATCGCAACGATCGAGATTTGCGCCTCATCCAGGGTTCTGCTCTCGACCGACTGCTTTCCGACAAGTCTTTGCGCGCGAAACTCGCCAAGGAAATTGGCGAAAAAAATGTCGAAGAAAAGCTCGGCGATTCTTCAAAGAAGAAACTATCCGATCTGGACACGCAATTCGGCAAGCAAGCATTGCCCATAAATCTGGGGCTTGGCCTCGTTGGCGGACAAGGGTTCTCGCTCAATGCACTAATTGGTCTTACAGCCGAAAAGCATGACGTCCGGCTACCTTTGAGCAGTTGGGGTTCTGGAACTCGACGACTTGCCGCTCTGGAGATTGCATCATCGAACCAAAATGAACAGCCAATCACTATCGTCGACGAAGTTGAACGAGGTCTTGAGCCTTATCGCCAGCGTGTTCTGGTAAAAGAGTTGATGGCTGCGCCGACGCAAGCCTTCATCACCACCCATAGCGTCGCTGCTATCAAAGCCGCGACCAGCGCGAGCATTTGGTATCTCAGCGGCGAGCGGAAGATAGGCAAATTGGCTGACGCTACTTCGCCTCATATGATGAAAGACCCGGAGGCCTTTCTGTCGCGGATCGCCATCGTGGCCGAGGGCGCAACGGAGGTCGGTTTCGTAAAATTTCTTATCTTGAAGGCGGTGTCGAGCACGCCGCTGGAGTACGGCATTTGGGTGACGGATGGCGGCGGCAATGACCCAACGCTCCAATTGCTGGAAAGCCTCGCTAAGAGCGGCTTGAAATTCTCAGGCTTTGCTGACGATGAGGGGCGCGCGCCAGAACGATGGGCCACCCTTAAAACGGCATTGGGCGGCCTGCTGTTGCGATGGCCCAAAGGGTGCCTTGAGGAAAACGTCATCGAGCATGTCGCCGATAACGATCTGGAGAAGTTCATCGCAGATCCCGATGGGGACTCTGGGGAGCGGCTGCGCACCTTGGCATTGCGCTTGAAGATTGAGGAGAAATCCTACGCCGCGATCCTTGCTGCGGCCGGCAGTCCTGAGAATGTGCGAAAGCTCATCATTGCAGCGGCTACCGGTTCCGTGCCGGCGGGCACGCCGGAAGATCAAAAGAAGGCGCTCAAAAGTCACGGGAAGACGTGGTTCAAAACGGTAGGAGGCGGATTCGAGCTTGGATCAAAAATGCTCGCATTTGGCATCTGGCCCACGCTCGAAGGCCAGCTTTTGCCGTTCGTGAACGCTATCCGGCAGTCGGTTGATTTGCCGGTCATAGCGGAACTGCCTGATGAGTGATGAATCGGTTGCAGCAGCGCTAAGGTCAGGGGCTTCGCTCGTCGTGATCGAAGCGCCTGGCGGATGTGGCAAAACCCACCAAGGCGCGCAATATGCCGCAGATGCTGCCGAAATTATCGAAAGCCGTATCCTGATCCTGACCCATACGCACGCAGCCTGCGACGTGTTCGCGGCGCGAACTGCGTCGTCGCGCACCAGGGTAGAAATCCGCACCCTCGATAGTTTGATCGGCCAGATAGCGTCTGCTTATCATGGACGTCTCGATCTTCCAGCGGACGTCAGCGCCTGGTCGCGCACCAATGAAGACGGATATAATCGAGTGGCCATAAAGGTCGCGCACCTGCTCGACAAAAAGCCGCTGATCGCCAGCGCGTTAGCTCGGCGATATCCGCTTATCATTTGCGACGAACACCAAGACGCAACCGCAGCCCAAGACCAGATCATTCTCGCCCTTCATAAGGCGGGCGTTTACCTGCGCATTTTTGCTGATCCCATGCAGCGGATATTCGGCGGCCGGAATGCGACGGCCATTGCAGCCGAGATCAAGCGATGGACGGACCTCAAAGAACAGGCGAACGAATTCGAGGAGTTGGACACGCCGCACCGTTGGGCAAATACCAACCCGGCACTTGGTGCGTGGGTTTTAACTGCCCGAGCAACGCTGCGTGATGGCGGCCAAGTCGATTTACGCGGTGCCTTGCCAAATGGTCTTCGCGTTATCCGCGCTGACAACGTTGCCCGTGCCCCAGGACAATATCAACTTGCCGCGCAGCATCGCACGCCATTAACCCAGCTGATGCGACCGCTCAACTCGGTTTTAGTCGTTGCGGCACATAATACGACGGTATCGTCGCTCCGGGCATTCTTCAATCGATCGATCCCGATATGGGAAGGCCATACACGCGAGGCGCTTGACGGGTTGTGCAATGGCTTACGCATTCACAACGGCAATCCGCTCGAAATTGGCAAGATCGCGGTTGATTTCGTTAGCGGCGTGGCGACCGGATTTTCTCCAACCGGATACAGCCGTCTGCTACTGGACGAGATTGAACAGGGTTGCACCAAGCGGCGCACAAAAAAGCCTGCCATTCTTCAATCCCTTGGACGCATCATCTTGGAACAGCCCGACCATCAAGGCGTCGGGCGTTTTCTCGCGACGCTGCGCGCACTCACCAAGGACGACGAGGCATTCGCTGCTATCAAGATCGACCATTCCCGTGAGTATAACGACGCGATTCAACTTGGACGCTATGCTTCTCCTGACGAAGGGCTTGCGGAGATCGCACGACGCCGGGCGCATAGTCGTGCGGCCATTCCTTCCAAAGCGGTCAGCACCATACATAAGGCTAAAGGTTTGGAGTTTCCGCATGTCGTGGTGGCGGCGTGCGACCGGCAGCATTTCAGCGATACGAAGGCAGCTCGGGCTAAGCTCTATGTCGCCCTGAGCCGCGCCACGGAGAGTTTAACCTTGTTAGTGTCGCATACCCATCCGACGCCGCTATTACACATTTAACTGCCGGGGGGTGTTCTTAGCTCCTCCAACCAGTCCAGAACTCCGTCGAATACCTCGTCCTTGACCTTAATCCAGCCATTCGTGCTCATCTGCTCGATCAGCGTTTCCAGGGCGCGGATGAACTCCGTCTCCGTATTGAATCGATGCGTAAAGGCGTGAAAGGAATTGTAGTCCATCACCATGCCGCCCCCGCTTAGACCGGCGAGCTTTTTGCAGGCGGCCGCATAGGCTTCGCCCTCATCGTCAAACAATTCTTTGACGATGGCTAGTCCGATGACACGTCGCTGCTCTAGCGATATTTCTATGTCCTTGCCGCCAACAACGAGCGTGGCAGTTGGCTCGCGCTGTAGATAACGAGCGGCCCCGTTAATTTGTCTTATGGCGTCATCAATCTGGCTATGTGTGGAGCGCCGCTTGCGCTCCAGAGTGCGGCTAATCCCGGCCTCAGTTGTCGGGCTGTCTTTGGCCTGAATCAGGATTGCCAGTTCGCCGGTGAGAACAAGGTGGTCCAGTATCTCCTTGAAGGTGTCCTTGCGTCTCGGATTCATCATAATCTGTTGCGGCTCGAAAGCACGCAGCAAACAGGCTGAAATATCTCGCTCCTGATAATAGCCGGGTTCGGTTCTTGTGAGAGTGTCGCGACGGTATCCTGAGCCGCCCTGATAAGCGTTCACCTCGGGCGTCATGTCGAGGACAAATATATCGTTCGGCGATAGCTCCTCCTTGAATATCGCCCGGATCGCGCTCTCGTCGTCTTGCGGCGTTCGATTTCCGAACCAATCGCCCAAGACACTATGGATGCTCTTCACTGTCTCGGGGTGATAGCCAAGCAGGTGAATATGCTCGGCGCCGATAAGGCAGCTCCCATTGTCCTCCAGGGCCGTCCTGAAGCTCATCCACTCGTAATCCTGCTCATCGAAAAAATAGACATCGACTTCGTCGTACTTGAGGATCTCGAGAATGCCTTGGGAGAAGCCATCATCGCCAAACAGCGGCGATCTGATGATAAGCGGCTCGTCATCATCATCGAAGAAAGCGGTGATGAGCGACGTTGTAGTGACCGTCGAGGATTGAAGTGCAGGCAGGTAGAAGGCGAAGGAGCCGTTCATCTTGGCGGCTAGAATCGCCTCTTTCTGCGTTTTGATAACCAGCGACAGCGCCGTGTCTTCACCCAATCGGATGGGCATCAAACCGCCCGCGAATTCTGCGATAAGAGGCTTTAATTCTGGATGAAGAACTGTCAGTCGCACTAGCAAACCCTGAAAGAAAGAAACTGCGAACGACCGTCAGAGAAGGCCTTTAGTCTTGAGGTCGGCGGCGAAAGTGGCGAGCGGCATGACAAGCGTGAGGGGCTGGTTTTCCAGCCGCTCAGCTCCGTAGCTGGCATACCATTGGGCTGCGCGTTCGCCCTTCGCGTCGATAATCAGCAGCACGCCGCCGGCCTCGGATGCGATCCGTAGGCAGCGAAGCGCCGCGGCCGCGAGGAGCTGACCGCCCAATCCATGGCCTGCTACGGAGACATCCGTTGCAATCCGGGCGAGCTTGAATCCAGAAACTTCATGCTGGGCCAGCCCCTTCGTCATCGACGCCGGCACACCCGTGTGTGCCACGGAGGAGGGGGCGACAGTGTAGAATCCCAGCACGCGGTTGGGCGTAGAGGCGTCGATCGCACAGAAGGTCTTCGAGGCGTTCTGTTCGTGGCTTTGACGGGCGTAGCGTCGGAAGAAATCGTTCATCGCCGGATCGCCGCAGTCGAAGGACTGGCGCCCATGCGATTTCGCGATTGCTTCCTCTCTCCAGGCGGGCAGCGTCATAGAGTTTGGGGCAACGCCGCTATCGCCGCCCGCAACTTCGCGTTGGGCTTGGGCGGATTTTCCAGCAGTTCGAGCACGCGTGCATGATCGCGCGCGGTCAGGCGAACGACCTCGGCCGCCTCGATAACGGCTTCGGCTTCGCGTAAGGCGGTCTGGGTTACGAAGTTGGTCAGGTCGGTGTTGCGCAGCGCAGCCGCGCGCACGAGCTTGGCCTTCGTTTCCGACGAAACCCGCAAATTCATGCGCTTATTGTCATCCACGGCAGCTTGGGGCATCTCCGTCTTCCTCGTAAATCGTACATATTCAAGATGTACGTGATTACACCCGACTTTTCAAGATCGTGTGTCTTGATGGAGTACGTTTCTCGCTAATCCTCGACAGGAGGTGGCGGGAGCTCCCCGCAGAAGGGGCAGGCCGCCGCGGGGTTTCGCAGTGACGCGCTGCACTATCGAGAGGAAGTGTCACGGTCTGATTTAGCTCAAAAAGCGCGGAAGTCGTCCAATCGATCTGGCGACATTAGACCACCACGAAAAAACTACGTGTTCAACTGCTGGGTTAATATGCAGATTGCGGCCCTCGAAGCCCCGCGTGCGCGGTATTGTTGTCGTGGGCCGTTGGATCAGCGTCGGCGAACCATGATTGCATCTGTCACGGATTCTATGTGGTAGCAGCGGCGTCGCGGTTGCCGGCCCTGCCTGGATGATCTGCCGAGAGGTCGTTAGGCAAAGGTGGATGCGCTCACCCCGCTGAGCGCCTCGGTCACTGCGAATATTGCGTGGACAGAATGATCCGAATGCCGCACGAGCGATTGTCGAGTGTCGATTATCACTATAAGGTTCCGCGGTAGGGTTTGAGCGAGTCGATTGGCGATGCATCCAGGATCAGTGGTTCGGCAGGAATGCCTCGAAAAGCACGGGCTAAGCGTGACCGACGCAGCACGCGTTCTCGGCGTGGATCGGCAGACCCTCAGCAACCTGTTGAACGCGCGGTCGGGCATCTCGCCTGAAATGGCGATCCGGCTAGAGAAGGCTTTCGGGTTGCCGGCCCGCGAGTGGTTGATGCGTCAACTCGATTACGAGCTGGCCGAGGCGATGCAGAAGGCCGAGGGCATCGATGTCCAACCGTTTGCTGGTACCCCGGACGACAGTCAGGGCGCTCATGAACGCGGTTGAAATCGAAGAAGCCATCTCGGTGCTCGCGGAGCGGCCGTTCGACGCCGAAGAGTTTCCCTACGCGTTCCTCGAGGCCTTCGGGAACAAGGAGACCACCCTCAAGCGCCTGCGTAAGGGCGAATCAAACAAGTCCGATCTGGGCGGCGTGCTTCAGACCAACAACATTCACATCGCTACCTGCAAGCCGGGTGAGGTCACGCGCACGCTGGAAGCGTTGAAGGCGAGCCCGGCTACGGCGCGGGCGAAGGCGCGCTTCGTGCTGGCGACCGACGGCGAGCTGTTCGAAGCCGAAGACCTCACGATCGACGATGCGCCGGTCTCCTGCACCTATGCGGATTTCCCGAACCACTTCGGCTTCTTCCTGCCACTGGCCGGCATCACCACGGTCAAGCAGGTCCGTGAAAGTTCGTTCGACATTCGCGCGACGAGCCGTCTAAACCGGCTCTACCTCGAGCTGCTGAAGGACAATCCCGAGTGGGGCACCGCGCAGCGCCGACACGACATGAACCACTTCATGGCGCGGCTGATCTTCTGCTTCTTCGCGGAGGATACCGAGATCTTCAACGGTAGCCGCGCCTTCACATCGGCCGTCGAGACCATGAGCGCGAAGGACTCTGCGAACACGCATGAGGTGATCAGCACGCTGTTTCGGGCCATGAACACCAAGGCGGAGGAGCGCGCGGCCGCCGGCATCCCGCGTTGGGCGGATGGCTTTCACTATGTAAACGGCGGGCTGTTCTCCGGCAGCGCAGATGTGCCGCGCTTCAGCCGTATCGCCCGATCCTACCTGCTGCACATCGGCAGCCTCGATTGGAAGAAGATCAACCCGGATATTTTCGGGTCGATGATCCAGGCCGTGGCCGACGACGATGAGCGCGGCGCACTCGGCATGCACTACACCAGCGTGCCGAACATCCTGAAGGTGCTGAATCCGCTGTTCCTCGGCGATCTGCGAGAGAAGCTGGAAGAGGCTGGTGACAATGCGCGCATGTTGCTCAACCTGCGGAAACGTATGTCGAAAATCCGCGTGTTCGATCCGGCCTGCGGATCGGGGAACTTCCTTGTCATAGCCTATAAGGAAATGCGGGCCATCGAAGCGGAAATCAATCGACGTCGCGACGAAGCTGACCGGCGTACGGAAATTCCGCTCACGAACTTTCGGGGGATCGAACTGCGCGACTTCCCGGCCGAGATCGCGCGGCTGGCGCTCATTATCGCGGAATATCAATGCGACGTGCTATATCGCGGCCAGAAGGAAGCGCTCCGCGACTTCCTCCCGCTGGATGCGCAGAACTGGATCACCTGCGGCAATGCGCTGCGGCTAGATTGGCTCAGCTTGATGGATGTTGATAGGAAAGGCGTGAAGTACCGGGCCGATGACCTGTTCCACACGCCGCTCGATCAGGCGCAGATAGACTTCGAGAACGAGGGCGGCGAGACATACATTTGCGGCAATCCGCAGTTTAAGGGCGCTCGCAAACAGACAGCTTCTCAAAAAGAAGATATGTCTCTGCTCTTCGAAGGCCACAACGATTTTAAGGACTGCGACTACGTCGTCGGCTGGTTTATCAAAGCAGCGGAATTCATAAGCAAATGTCAGGCGCGCTTTGCATTTGTATCAACGAGCTCGATAAGCGAAGGAGAACAAGTAGCGCACCTTTGGTCGCGACTATATGGCATGGACTGCCATATCTATTTCGCTCACCGAAGCTTCAAGTGGAGAAACAATGCTTCGAATAATGCTGCTGTTACATGCATTATCATTGGGGTTTGCCAAGGTAAACCCAAGTCAGCGGCTCTATATGACGGAGATACGAGAAGAGATGTTCAGTGCATCTCGCCTTACTTAGTAGCCGGCGACGAGATTTACGTCAAAGCTCATTCCGCTCCTCTCAGTCTGGGCTTTGGAAGAATGGTCTCCGGCAGCATGCCTCGAGATGATGGCAATCTCCTTTTCTCCTCTGATGAAGCCAAAGCTGTAGTTCAAGAGGACTCCCGTGCCGAAATATTCATTCGTAACTTTGTTGGTTCGCAAGAACTGACCGGCCATAGAGGCCGAAAGTGTCTGTGGATAGAGGACTCCGATCTTAACACTGCAATTTCTGTTCGAGGGATTGCAGCACGCATCTCCGATGTTCGTTCATTCAGGGCTGCGTCTTCGGCAAAGACAACGCAAGGATACGCGAGCATCCCTCACAAATTTGCGCAAAGGGCACACAAACCCGGATTATCTATTGCGGTCGCAAAAACATCGTCGGAATCTCGTGAATTTTTGCCGGCCGATTTATTCACGGAATCCACAGTGATTTCCGACGCCGCTTTTGCCATTTATGCTCCAAGCATTTGGCAACTTGGCATCATCTCATCAACGCTCCACAGAGTCTGGATCGCAACCGTGTGCGGCCGACTGAAAACGGACTTCAGGTACTCCACTACACTTGGGTGGAACACCTTCCCTGTGCCTACTCTGACCGAGAAGAACAGGGCCGATCTGACACGCTGCGCTGAGGACATCCTCCTGACGCGCGAGGCCCATTTCCCTGCTACCATCGCGGACCTCTACGATCCCGACGCCATGCCCGATGACCTCCGCGCAGCCCATGAGCGTAACGATGAGGTGCTGGAGCGCATCTATATTGGACGACGATTCAAGAATGATACTGAACGGCTCGAAAAGCTGTTCGAGCTTTACACCAAGATGAGCGCCGTAGCGGGCGCCGGAAAGAAGCGAAAGGTGGGCGCGGCATGAGCAGCCTCACCGATATCGAAAAGCGCTATTTTGAAAAGCTGCTCGGGATGCAGAGCGGCTACGTGCTGGATTATTCCGATGCGACGTTTGGCGAGTTTTTCAACCGCCATAAGGTCAACATCCACGGGCAGAAGTATCAGACCTACGGCACCTCCAAGGCCAAGAAGATGCGGGCGTTCTGGGAGCAAGAGCCTGATGCCCTGGTTGCAAAGGTGCTGGAAGAGTTGCTGGAAGCCTATGAGGCCGACTGCAGCCTGAACAACTGCGATGCTGATGCGGCCGTTCTCGAAAAATCTCGCGCCATCGTCATGCGCCTCTCGGGCAAACCTGGGCCTTCAAAGCCGGTGCAGACTATCGACGATTTTCTGCACAGCGAGTTTTCGATCCCCAACATCCAAAAGTTGCCTATCGAGGCGATGGCCGTGCCGATCATCGAAAGCAGATTGAGCGAAGCGCGCGCTGCAATGGGCGCGGGCGCATATCTTTCCACCATCTTCCTGTGCGGCAGCGTGTTGGAAGCTGTCCTGCTGGGGGCTGCGCAGAAAGAGCCTGCGCGCTTCAACCGGGCTTCGGCCAGTCCGAAAGCTGGCGACGGTAGCGTAAAGCGGTTCCACGAATGGAGTCTCGCACAGTTCATTGATGTTGCTTGCGAGGCTGGGCTGCTGAAGCCGGACGTGAAGAAATTCAGTCACGGTCTGCGCGATTTCCGCAACTACATCCATCCATATGAACAAATGGTCTCCGGTTTCACGCCGGATCAACATACGGCGAAAGTCTGCTTCCAGGTGCTCAAGGCGGCGCTTGCGAGTGTGGCGGGGGAAAGAAAATGACTCAAGAAACCAAGTCCGTCCCCTCCGTCTCGGTTCGCTACGCCACCAACGGCAGCTCGACCAAGGCCAATGAGTTCGGCATGCGGCCGATGCAGGAACGCGCCTTCGAGAAACGGGGCGAGCAATATCTGCTGATCAAGTCGCCGCCGGCCTCGGGCAAAAGCCGCGCGCTGATGTTCATCGCGCTCGACAAGCTCACCAACCAGGGCGTGAAGCAAGCCATCATCGTCGTGCCGGAAAAATCCATCGGCTCCAGCTTTCATGACGAGCCGTTGAGTAATCACGGATTCTGGGCCGACTGGCATGTCGAGCCGAAATGGAACCTCTGCGACGCGCCGGGCAATGACAATGGCGGCAAGGTCAATGCGCTCGGCGCTTTCCTCGAAAGCGGCGACAAGGTGCTGGTCTGCACCCATGCGACCTTCCGCTTCGCCGTCGATAAGTTCGGCTTCGAAGCCTTCGATGACCGGCTGATCGCGGTGGATGAATTTCATCATGTCTCGGCCAATCCCGACAACAAGCTCGGTCTGCATCTGGGCGAGTTCATCGCGCGCGACCGCGTTCATGTCGTGGCGATGACCGGTTCCTATTTCCGGGGCGACGCCGAGGCAGTTCTGGCGCCGCAGGACGAAGGCAAGTTCGAGAGCGTCACCTACACCTATTACGAGCAGCTCAACGGCTATCAGTATCTGAAGCAGCTCGACATCGGCTATTTCTTCTACTCAGATTCCTATGCCGACGACATCCTGAATGTGCTGAACCCGGCCGAGAAGACGATCATCCACATCCCGAACGTCAATTCGCGCGAGAGCACGAAGGACAAGATCAAGGAAGTCGAGCACATCATCGAAGAGCTGGGCGCCTGGCAGGGAACCGATCCCGCCACCGGCTTTCAGTTGGTCAGGACGGCAGAGGGCAGGTTTCTGCGCATTGCCGATCTGGTAGATGACGATCCAGCCAAGCGCGACCGCGTGTCCGCCGCGCTGAAAGACCCGGCGCAGAAGAACAACCGCGATCATGTCGACATCATCATCGCCCTCGGCATGGCGAAGGAAGGCTTCGACTGGATCTGGTGCGAGCACGCGCTCACAGTTGGCTATCGCTCCAGCCTGACCGAGATCGTGCAGATCATCGGTCGCGCCACCCGTGATGCACCGGGTAAGACCCGCGCCCGCTTCTCAAACCTGATCGCCGAGCCTGCCGCCGCCGACGACATCGTCACCGAAGCAGTGAACGACACGTTGAAAGCGATCGCGGCGAGCCTGCTAATGGAGCAGGTGTTGGCGCCGCGCTTCGAGTTCAAGCCTAAGAATCCGCAAAATGAGCCGACGCCGGGTTTTGATTATGGCGAGGGCGGCTACGATCCGAATAAGTGCAACGTCGGCTTCAACGAGGCATCCGGTAAGTTCCAGATCGAGATCAAAGGCCTTGCCACACCGAAGAGCGAGGAAGCGACGCGTATCTGCCAGGAGGACCTGAACGAGGTGATCGCGGCGTTCGTGCAGGATAAGACAACGATCGAGCGCGGCCTCTTCGACGAGGAACTCGTCCCCGAAGAACTGACCCAGGTGCGCATGGGTAAGATCATCAAGGACAAGTTCCCTCATCTCGACGCAGAAGATCAGGAGGCCGTACGTCAGCATGCTGTGGCGGCGTTGAATCTGACCCAGAAGGCGAAAGAGGTAGCGGCGGGCAGCTCGCTCGGCGAGGAGAGTGCGAATACCGCTTTTGTCGATGGCGTGCGAAAGTTCGCCATGGACGTGCGTGAGTTGGATATCGACTTGATTGACCGGGTCAATCCCTTCGGCGAAGCGTATGCGATCCTCGCCAAGACGATGAGCGAGGAAAGTCTTAAGCAGGTCGCCGCGGCGATTGCCGCCAAGCGCACCAGCCTGACGCCGGAAGAGGCGAAGGTGATCGCCAAGCGCGCCGTTGAGTTCAAGCGGGAACGGGGGCGCCTGCCGTCAATCAGCTCGGCTGATGCTTGGGAAAAACACCTAGCAGAAGGCGCGGCCGCCTTCGTCCGCTTTAAGGATGAGGGCCGCTATGAGTGATCTTGACCTTGATGAACTGCGTTCGGAGCTCGACGATTTCGCGCACCCGGAAAAGAAGGGCGGTCGTTCGCCCCGGGAGGAGCGCATCATCGCGGGCTTTGAGGAGATTCAGCGCTTTGTCCAGAAAATCGGCCACGCTCCGCGCCACGGCGAGCATGGCGATATATTCGAACGGCTCTACGCCGTTCGGCTAGACCGACTGCGCGCTCTGGAAGAATGCCGGTCCCTTCTCACACAGTTTGATCATCAGGGACTGCTTACAGATGCGCCCATGGCGTCTGGCCCGCCCGCGGACTCGATGAATGAGGATGAGCTGCTCGCCGAACTGGAGGGCGCGGCCGGCTCATCCGACATCACCAAGCTGCGCCATGTGCGCACCAGTGCGGAGAAGCGCGAGGCCGAAGAAATCGCGAACCGCGAGAAGTGCTTGGATTTCGAGAAATTCAGACCACTATTCCAACAGGTGCTGGCCGATCTTGAGAGCGGGCGTCGGACCACAAGACCCTTCGTCAAGGATGCGGGTTTCCTGAAAGCCGACATTCAGGCCGGGCAATTCTTCATCCTTGGCGGCCAGACCGCTTATGTGGCGGAGATTGGAGAGCCGATAAAGGCACCCAACGGAGAAACCGACGCGCGGCTCCGAGTGATCTATTCCAATGGCACCGAGAGCGACCTGCTACTGCGATCACTGCAGCGCGCCCTTTACAAGGACGAGGCTGGTCGACGTGTTACCGAGCCCAGCGCCGGCCCGTTATTCGACGACCGGACTGGCGATGGTGATCAGGCCAGTGGCACAATCTATGTGTTGCGGAGCAAGTCCGACCACCCCTTGGTCGCAGCCAACCGCGAAATCCTGCATAAGATCGGCGTGACGGGCGGTAGCGTCGACCGGCGTATCGCTAACGCTCGGCTTGATCCAACCTACCTCATGGCCGACGTCGAGATCGTCGCGACTTACGAACTCTACAACATCAACCGCGCCAAGCTCGAAACGTTGATCCACAAGGTCTTTGGCGCCGCTCGCTTGGATGTCGAGATCAAGGATCGTTTCGGCCAGCCGATCGTGCCCAAGGAGTGGTTCCTGGTTCCTCTATTCGCCATTGATGAGGCCGTAGGTCGCATCAAGGATGGCACGATCACGGGCCATGTTTACGATCCGAAAACTGCGCATTTAATGCGGTTCGAACGCTGACGTTCTCGAACGGGGCGAAGGAAGACTGGAGATTTGATGGCAGATCGTAAGGCGATATCAACTGCAACACGACTGCGCCTCTTCGCGGCTGCATCGGGGTATTGTCAGAAACCGGACTGTCTTGATGCACTCTTTCCCGCTGAAATGGGTGGCGACAAACACATCGCTGAAATGGCCCACGTCATCCCGCATGGTGACGCGGGACCCCGCCATGAAGATCGACCGGCAGAAGACTTCGACCCTGATACGTTCGAAAATCTGATCTTGTTGTGTCCGACCTGCCATACGACGATAGACAAGGATCCCGAGGCTTACCCACGCAATATTCTGCTTGATTGGAAAGCCAATCATCTCGGACGACTGGCGCTCAAGCAAGGGATCAAAGCCTACGACAATCGGGAACAGGTACGAGCCGCAGTCGCAGGCATCATGGCTGAGAACCGAGCAATCTGGGAGAAGTTCGCACCCGAGGAAGGCTCGGGCTTCGAATATGATCCGGAATCCGGCACTGCGGCGGCCTGGGACCATCGGATGAGAAGCGTGATCCTGCCCAACCACTACCGCACCTTGGCAATCATCGAGGCCAATCTGGGCCTCGCCACCGCTGATGAGCGGCGCACCTTCGCTGAGTATCAGGAGCATGTGCGCGGCCTGTCGGAGCGTCACGTATGCGGGGTCGCCGGCCGCGCCATTCGCTTCCCGGATTTGATGGAGGGCATCTTCACGTGAACTGGCAGATCAAATACGCGCTCGCCTCTTTCGCAAAAGAGAGGCAGTCGAGCGCGGAACATGTTGGCGGTGACATCATACGGATCATGACGCGGGATCGACCCGACGTACTTGCGGCAATTACGTCCGTCGAGACGGTCGATCAGGCGACGGCAGCGCGATACCGGGAACAGGTCGAGGGCCTCGATTTCCTATGCGGCTATCGCGCAGAGTGTGTCTGGGAGGGGGAGGCAATCCAGTATCTCGAAGAAAACCGTATAGGCTGGGGAAGCTTCGGTACACTCGGTTCAGCGGCGCTGGACGGGAATGCTAACTCGGCGCCGCACAAGGTCTACAAGTTCTCGGATCGGCTTCTGCGGCAATATGGGCGGGTGGAGAAGGTTGATAGAGAGTTCGACCGCATCCACCGCATCACCTTGCGGGGTGGCGCAACGTTACGGATCGGCATGATTGCAGACTATGAACCGACGGCGAACGAAGTTCGCTCTCTATGGGACCGTTTTGGCCCAGTCGACATCGTATGGAACATCAATCCCAATGGCACACCGCAGCCCGAAGCGAATGAGGCGGGGCGAGAGCTGGGGTGCGAGGTAATGAAATGGGACGAGTTGAAGGATCGCCTGAGCAAAGCCTGATGACGGCGAGCGAGATCGCTGTCCATCTTTTGAATACTTGCGTCTCGCTGGTGCATTACGATGCGTACATGTTCGGCTCGACCCTGCAGGGTGTTGGCCAGGATATTGATATTCTCATTGTCGGGCCGGCGGGCGATCCGCTGACGCAGCTCAAGAAGGAACTGCGGTACGCAGGGGAAAGCTTGCCGCTCCACATTCTCTACATGCAGCCATCAGAAGAGCGTCACACTCAGTTCGTAGCGAGAGAGAAGTGCATTCCGCTCGCGCACCTTGCCGCGTCATGCCGACGAAGCCGCGTACGAACTCAGTTTTGATATGTTTTGCGGGGCACGGCCAACACCTCGGCAAGAGGTCAGTCGTGGCTGATGAGGTAGATGAGAAAGGTTTCCCGCAGCGCGTCGTCGATGCTCCGTTCGCCAGGAAGTCGCGCGCATCGAAGAGGTTGCGTATTTCGCACCTTGATACAAATCCTCGGATTCTGATCGCTGAAACCGCGGTCTGGTATCAGCCCGTCTGAGAGGTCTAATCTCTCTCGGCTTCCTCAATCGGCAAGGCCAAGGCGTCTGTCCACTCCAGCGGCGAGCACGAGGTGGCCAGCCCCTTTGCGTCGTCGATAGACCAGAGTTGAAGGGTGACGGGGGAAGAATAGTAAAAGCGGCCCCGTTCCGCTTCCTCTTCAGGATCTGGCTCAGCGAAATCGACTTTCGACGATCTCGCCGAAATGTCGAGGAAATGGGGACTGATCAGGGCGTCGATCTGTTTCAGACGCTGCCGGACCCAAGTCTTCATTGTGGTCACTCTTGCAGCATCCTCGGACGTCGCTTTTTCGAGATGACGGAGCACTGCGTTCAATTTGTCCCATTGGGTCAGTTGTTCATGGACCGCATCCACAAACTCCATGCGGCGCTTCTCGCGACTATTGAACTCCTCTTCGCGTTGGCGTCGAACTTCGGCGTCTCGGTGGCGGCGCTCCCGCTCGTCGGATTCTCTCCTGCGCTCACCAATGTACGCGGCGTGCACGACGAAACCTGCCAATATGTCCGGCAGCATGCTTTCCAGGGCTTGCGTCTTTCCGTCGGAGTAAATGCGGCGAAGACCTGAATACGGGTTGGTGTGAATAACGATAGCGAGCCGACCGGACGGAACGTGGTCGTATTTGGGCCAGGGGTCGGTGCTGTAGCCCCAGCGCATCCTTTCATCACGCTGCTTCAACTCGGCTGGTGTTGGTTGATGCAGAGTTTTCTCGGGCTGTTCCTCTAGGCCGAACGCAATTGCTTCATTCTCAACGAAGAGCACCAACCCACCTTCGGTTGCCCTGGGCAAATGGCCTTGGGTTTCCGCAAGAGCGAACAACTGGCTTAGAACCCGAATTCCCCGTTCAATGGAAGCAGGAGCAATTTTGAGCGGGACAGCGCCTTTCGAGCGGGCCGCGGCGAAACCTTGGCTATCAGGACGCGCTTTTGAAATCGTGCGCCTCGTGGCAGCTAGATATAGCGGTTCAACGATGCTCGGCGCCAATTCTGATGCGGGGACCATAAGCTGCTTAGCCGCAGCGTGCTTGTGGAGCCTGTCTCTTGCTTTTTCCTTGGCTTCGCGGACCGACGGAGACAAATGCTGGTCGGAACTTCCTGATATCCTGATCGTAGCCAAATTTGGTTCGGTCAGTGGCGGCAGCACTTCCTTGCTGACCCGCTTGCCGTATTCCAGCTTTGCCCAGTATCCACGTTCCGGTGTCGGAATGTGGTGGCGATCACAGGTCTTCTTCAACGCCGTACCCGTAACGCCATAGTCTGCTGCAACTTTGGTCATGGGTTTGGACCAAACCTGCTCGTAAAGCTCTTCCCGAGAAACTGTCTTCACCCTCTCAACCTCTGTCGTCCATGTAATGTGCTCGATCCCAGCCCGCCTTCCCAACGATCCACGATCGAGGTGGAGGATTGATTTTGCCGGTTTTGACGGTACTTTATCGGCGCGTCGGATTCGACAGCTGCGGTCTATGCCTCACTGTGAAGCGGCCGATAGATGCCGATAGTTCACAGAATTTTTTCAGCTAGGTGCGCCCCTGAAAACCCAGCAAAATCAAAAGGCTAGGTTTTGGACGGTACCTTTCACGGTATAATCACTCGACAATTTTATTTTTCGTAAACAAATCAGATACTTAGAGCGAAAAAAAATACTAGAGTGGGAGTGACGGATACCAACGGCGGCAATAGCGTAGTTTCGACGGTGGTTTTCGCCTTCGCTTAATTGCCGCTCCCGTCCGTCTTTCATTTCCATTGAATCGCCTACTCCATTTCTTTCCTACGGGATCGATCTGCGCCCGCTTCAGGATGGTGTAAAGCCGCTTCCATTGGCGGGAGTGCTCTGGCGTAGCATAGCGTGCACAAAGGCGGGTCCGCTTCGAGCCCCGTTGACGTCAGTCAGGAGTGTGCACGGCGGTCCTGACCGGCCGTTCCGCATGCGGCCTGAGAAGCGGTACACACTCACGTCTTCAGCTTGGACTTTGCAGCCATTCCCGCTTGCACCGTTGTACGCCGGTTTGCGACAGAAGCCGACGTTCCCGCATTTACCCTCAATCTTCCCCTAAACGAGCAAGACCCGGCAAGCGTCGCCGCGATCTACTGCGTGTCAGTCGCGCGATATGGACAGCCCCGCTAAAAGTGGAGCGTAGGCGGCGAGTCTGTGGGATACGAACTCGGTGAAGAGCCGCACGCGCTTCGTCTTGCGTGTCTCCCCCTGTGTGAGAACCCAGATCGGTCCATACAGGTGTAGCTTGGTACCTGGCACCCTCTCCAATAAGGGATCGGTATCTCCGACGAAACACGGGAGCGTCGTGATGCCGATACCTTGCCGGACCGCCGCGATCTGCGCTTCGAAATCCATAGTCCGGAACGGTGTCCCGGTCGTGAGAAGTTCTCCCTCGCGGGTCCAGTCCGGTACTCCATGACCACTTATGGCGACCCACCTAGGATCCGGCCCGCCCCCCTGCCACTCGGCTAGTCGATCGCCGGCCATATAGAAGCCGCCGTACAGCTCCGGTCCCTTCAGACCGTGAAGATTGAGCGGCAGGGCTTCGCGGTCATAGACGACACGGATCGCCACGTCGGCCTCTCGGTTGGTCAGATTTGCGAGTTCGCCGGACGACAAGATTTCCATCTCGATGCCCGGATGCAGGCGTACGAAATCCGCGAAGTCCGGCATTAGCAGGTGTGCTGCGAGGGGCGCCGGCAGCGTCACCCGCAGAAGTCCGCGCACGCTTTGATCGCGCCCCAAGACGCGCGTTTCCAACTGGTGCGACGACGCTTGCATCTGGTCCGCGAACTCGAGGACCTCCTCGCCCGCAGCTGTCAGGCGGTAGCCTGAAGGCAGCTTTTCGAACATCTGTGTCCCGAGACGGTCCTCAAGCTGGGCGATGCGTCGCAGCACGGTCGCGTGGTTCACTCCGAGACGTTTGGCGGCGGCCCGCACTGAGCCTCCTTGCGCAGCGGCGAGAAAGTAGCGAACGTCATCCCAGTCGATCATGGTGCATTCCCGCGCCGCGCAGTGCGGCGGCTTCCAAAGCTTCTTCTAACATACAGAGCCGGAGTTTGCACGAACATCGCGGCGTTGATTATCGGTATGGATCGTTTTCGCACCACCGATGTGCGCGATTGCTCACTGTCTGGCTGACTTCGGGAGGGCCATATTGAGCTTCTCGGGAAGACTCCCGTACAGCCAAAGACCCGAGATAGCGAAACGAAGGATACACAATATGACCAGACTGAATGGAAAGACCGCCGTGATCACCGGTGGCGCCACCGGCATAGGCCTCGCCGCTGCAAAGCGTTTCATCGAGGAGGGCGCTTTCGTCTTCATCTTCGGCCGCCGGCAGGATGCGCTCGACGCGGCACTCATCGAGCTCGGGCCCAATGCCCGGGCGGTGAAGGGCTCGGTCTCGGATGAGGCCGACCTCAACCAACTCTACGCGGCGGTGAAGGCCGAGCGCGGAACGCTGGACATCGTTTTCGCCAATGCCGGGGCGGGTGGCCCGCTTCCGCTCGGCAAGATCACCGCCGAGCACATTGATGAAACCTTCGACACCAATGTGAAGGGTACGATCTTCACGATCCAGAAGGCGTTGCCGCTGATGGGTAAAGGCGGTTCGATCATCCTGACCGGGTCGAGCGCCGGCACCACGGGAGCCCCGGGATTTACTGCCTACAGCGCGAGCAAGGCAGCAGTGCGCAATCTTGCGCGGACCTGGGCAGAGGACCTGAAGGGCACCGGCATCCGGGTCAACGTGCTGTCACCCGGGGCGACGGCGACCGAACTCGCGAAAGAGGCGCTGGGCGAGGAGGGCCAGAAAGCCTACGGCGCGATGACACCGCTCCAGCGCATGGCCGATCCGGCGGAGATCGGAGCCGTGGCTGCCTTCCTCGCGTCGTCGGACAGCAGCTTCATGACCGCCAGCGAGGTCGCCGTCGATGGCGGCCTAGCTCAACTCTGACGCACCACGCCTGAGCGGGCTCCATTCGATATTCGGAGCCCGACTGGGCGTGGTAAAACAAAGGAGAATAAATATGACCTATGCAATTATCGGCTTCGGCAAGGCCCTGGCCAAGGCGTTTGCCCGCAAGGGCATCGAAGTATCCGTCGCAACCACGCGCGACCCGGAAAGCTTTGCAGCCGATGCGGGCGCGATCGGACCTACGATCATCCCCAAAAAGCTGACGGACGCGGTTGAGGCGGACATCATCTTTTTGGCTGTCCGTTTCGAGTCGTACCTGGATGTCGCGAAAGCGCTCCCCACCTGGCAGGGGAAGACCATCGTCGATGTGACCAATGCCTACGGCGTGTCCCCTGAGGAACTGGGAGGACAGCCTTCTTCCAAGTTCATTGAGCAGGCCTTCTCAGGTGCAAAACTGGTCAAGGGCTTCAACCATTTGATCGCTGCCACCCTTGACCAGGATCCGTCCGTGCATGGTGGCAGAAGAGTTGTGTTCCTGGCGAGCGACGATGACGCCGCCGCAGCGGAGATTGGTACGCTCGCGGACAATCTGGGTTTCTCGCCGATCAAACTTGGCGGGCTGTCGGAAGGTGGACTGCTCGTGCAGGCGCGCGGAAACAGCTGGGGCCATCTGATCTTCAAAGACCTGGTCAAATTCGACTGATGAACACGACCTGCCCATCGGCAGCCCGTCGTATTCGGCGGTCCATTCGCAAATAACCGGCTTTGACGGCCGAGCGCAGCAGATGCCGATCCGGTTCAACGTGCTACTTTCTTGGCGCGCGGCTCGACGGGTTCGTCAGGATGGTGCTCGTAATGATGCGAAAGAGATGATCGGCCCGTGACGTGAATGAGGGTTGGTCGATCGCCCATCCGAGAGCCGTCATCAGGGCGAACAGGTCGTCCCCATTCATATCGGCGCGCGCCGTCCCTTCGGCCTGAGCACGGAGCAGCAGTCGCGCGCTCGCCGAATGCACCGCGGCGCATGAAGCATAAAGCGCGGAGTCCGGGTTCGTGTGGGCGGCGGCCATCATGACGACGACGCCCCTATAGCTTTGAGCGAACACCAACCATTCCTGGAACCAGGAGATGAGCGCTTCGTCAGGTGAGTTCGACGTTTCGAGTTCATCGGCCCTCTGAGTCAGTGCGTCCAGATTCGTACACAGCAGCGCCTCGAACAGGGCTTCTCGCGTCGGGAAATGACGAAGCAGCGTGGCTAACCCAACTTCGGCCCGACGGGCGATATCGCGCATGGAAGCATTGATACCGTGCTCGGTGACGACGTCACGCGCGACCGCGAGGATATGGCTGTAATTTTTTTTTGCGTCGGCTCGCATGAGATGCCTTGATAAACGGATCAGTGGTTCGTATATATGGATCGGTGATCCGATTATTAAGCGGATCGGCGAACCACTAAATAGAGTGCATCTGTGCAAATGGCAACAAAGGCGCTGTCCGCTGCGCAAGGAAAATGAACATGAGCACTATCAGTATCATCGGCTCAGGCGGCATGGCCGCAGCGATCGGCGGCCTTGCCGGCAAGGCCGGACACACCGTCGAGGTGACGAGTCGCGACGCCGCGAAGGCGCGGGCGCTGGCCAAGCAGATTGGAGCCGGCGCGACGACCGGAAGGTTTGGCGCCGCTCCCGTCGGGGACATTGTCATCCTGGCGGTTCCTTATTCGGCCGTTCTCGACGTGGTGAAGCAGTACGGCGAAAGGCTGGCAGGCAAGCTCATCGTCGACATCACCAACCCAATCAAATCCGACTTCAAGGGTTTCCTGACTCCTGAAGACAGTTTCGGCGCGCAGGAGATCGCCAGGGTTGCTCCTGACAATGCCACTGTCGTCAAGGCGTTCAACACCCAGAACGCTCAGGTTTTGGCTGCCGGTCCAATCGGGGGCCATCCATTGGACGTGTTCATCGCCGGGGACGACTCTCAGGCGAAGGCGCGTGTCTCGTCCTTCATCAACAGCCTCGGGCTGCGTCCGATGGATACCGGGCGGCTGATTATGGCGAGGACGCTGGAGCACGCCTGCATGCTGTGGCTGGGCCTCATGACCCACGCCATCAAACACACCAACTTCTCAATCCGCGTCAGCCTCCTCGGCTGAGCCCGCGGCACCACGTCTCGCATCACATTACCCAAGGAGCAGCACTATGCGCGTTTTAGTTACTGGCGGGACCGGCCATATCGGTTCGTATATCATCCCCGAGCTCATCGCGGCCGGACATGAGGTCACTGGCCTGGCCCGGTCGGACACGTCCGCGACTGCGGTGTCGGCCCTCGGCGCCAAGGTGCGCCGTGGTGATATTACCGACCTCGACGGGCTCAAGGCGGCAGCGGCGGATTCCGACGGCGTCATCCACGTCGCGCACCGGCAAGACCTGCTGCCCTCCGGCGGGATCGACGCCGTGGCCGCTGCAGAGCTCCAGATCATGCTCGCCTACGGCGAGGCGCTGGCGGGGACCGGAAAGCCGCTCGTAGTCTCGGGGAGCATCGGCTCGCCGGGGTGGGAAAATCTGGGCCGGCCAGCCACCGAGGAAGATCCGGCCCTTCCCGGCGGCGATGCATACAAGGGCACCCTGCGGGTTCGTAACGCCGTTGAACTCGCCGTGATCGGCCTCGCGGAGCGGGGCGTGCGGTCTTCGGTCGTCCGAATTCCTCCCATCGCGCACAGCACGACCGATGCCGGCTTCCTCCAACTGCTGATCGGGCTTGCGAAGGAGAAGGGCGTTATCGGTTACCCCGGAGACGGCGCGAACCTCTGGCCGGCTGTGCATGCCCGCGACCTCGCCTTCCTGTTCCGCCTGGCGCTGGAGAAGGGGCCGGCTGGCAAATATTGGCACGGGATTGAGGGCGATGGCATCCGGTTCCGCGAGATCGCCGAGGCCATTGGCAGCCGTATGGGCGTGCCCGCTGTACCCATTCCCGCGGATGTACTGATGTTGCCTGGCTACTTCGGCTTTCTCGCGAATTTGGTCACGCTGGACCTTCCGGCGTCTAATGCCATCACCCGTCAGACGCTCGGCTGGGATCCCGCTCAGCCGGCCCTGATCAAGGACCTCGACAACGGCCATTACTTCCCGGCGGGCCGTATCGCGATCTCGTGATCCGTCCGGCCAATAGACGGGGATCCTCCCTTAGGAACTACCAGCAGTAATACCCACCACTCAATAGGAGACTGCACATGAGCACTATCAGCATCATCGGCTCAGGAACCATGGCCGCCGCAATCGCGGGCCGTACCGCCCAGGCCGGACACACTGTCGAGGTTATCAGCCGCGACCCCGCCAAGGCGCGGGCGCTCGCCGACCAACTTGGAGCCGGAGCGACCACTGGGATATACGGCGCCGCCCCCGCGGGCGACATCGTCATCTTCGCCGTGCCGTACAGCGGTGCAGCGGCGGCGGTGGCCGACTTTGGGAAAGCGCTCGCTGGTAAGGTGATCGTCGACATCGCCAACCCGGTTGCCCCCGACCTCTCGGGCCTCGTCACGCCCCACGGCAGTTCTGGCGCGCAGGAGACCGCCAAAGGCCTCCCGGCCGGCGCGCACGTCGTGAAGGCACTCAACACCATCTTCGGTCACGTACTTGCCAAGGGTGGACGCCTGGACGCGTTCATCGCAGCCGACGATGCCGAGGCGAAAGCGCGGGTCTCGACGTACCTCGAAAGCCTCGGGCTGCGTCCGCTCGACGTGGGCGGCTTGCACATGGCCCAGACGCTTGAGGCGCTCGGTTTGATGATGATTGGCCTGGCCAAAAACGGCGCCGGCACCTGGGACTTCGCCATGAACGTCGATATCGGCTAAATCACCGACATCAGCCCTCACCGGCAGATCCGCGACACCACTGGAAGCAAGTCATCCGATGGCTGTCACCCGATGAGCCGGGCGTACTGTCGGATGCCATGTGGTTCACATGGTCAATGCGGATCGGAACACTTAGCGGCGATAGCTATATCGCGAACAATCGAGTGGGAATGAGGGGGAGAATGGTGCGGAGTAGAAGAGGATAGCCAGGGAAACTGTTATGCAGCTATTGTAATCAATAGTGTTCGAACGGTTTTGAGCTACGGCGTGGTCTCTGACAAAGGAGACGTCCCAATGGCCCGAACAGCGGAACGACGAGGCAAGCAAAAGGGCAGCGAAAAAGATGGCGCTAGAGTGTATCAATCCGCGCGATCTACCGACCCCAACGACCTATACTCAAGTCGTTGTCGCAAGGGGGACCAAACTCATATTCGTCGCTGGTCAGGAACCGGAAGACATCGACGGGAAGCTTGTAGGCCCCGGTGATCTGGCGGTTCAGGCGCGCCAGGTGTTCGCCAATCTTGGTCGAGCCCTTGCCGCCGCCGGTGCCTCTCCCGGACAGGTGGCAAAGATTACGATCTATGTTGTTGATTACCAGCGCGATCGTCATATGGCGATTGTCGAAGAAGCTCGAGTGATGCTGTTCGGCGATCACAAGCCTGCCGACGTCCTCGTAGGAGTCACCGCCCTTTCTCCTGGTTATCTCATAGAGGTTGATGCGTTTGCGGTTGTGGATGAGTAGGCCGCGACCGGCCAACCGGACCCCTTAGCGATAGCAATCGGTAAAGACGGCGGTTGGAAAAGCCGCTGAATGGCAGGGTGGCTTTAGGCACTCGGTCGGTGAGCTTGCCAATTGTCGAATGTCCTATTTTTGCGGCAAGCAGATATGGCTGGAACGAATTCCTTCATGCCGCCGTATTGAGCGGTGTCCAGCTTCTGTCGACGTGCCGTTTGCGGAACAGTCCCCTGATGCCCGTAAGTCTCTCGACATGTTGCTGAGACTGAAATGCGGCGCACATTAAATCTTTGTAATGGCTACTTTTGTCGCTTTTCTGCCGAGGCGACGCCGTATTTTCCGCCGATTGCGGCAAGAACGCCGCGGTGTATCAACCAGTAACCCGAACCGCGGGTGAAAGGGTCCATTGGCGATGCGCGTAAGAAACGTATTTGCAGTTGCCGCAGCAGCTTGCCTGGTCGGGGCGGGGGTTTATCTCTCGCCGGGAGCGTGGGGCAAGGTTCAACAGGTTCTTTCGGCACAACATACCGTGCAGCCGGGCAAGGCGCGGTCCACCAATCGACAAGGGCAGGACGGTGTCGCTATCGTTGCCGCTACTGCCAAGACCGCGGATTTCCCGATCCTCCGCTACGCGATCGGCTCGATCTCTTCGCCCGCCGTCGTCGCCATCAGTACCCGTGTTTCAAGCCAGATCGCCTCCATTGCGGTAAAAGATGGGCAGATGGTGAAAGCAGGTGATCTCCTCTTCACGCTCGACGACCGGGCGCTCAAGGCGCAACGCGACAAGGATCAGGCGACGCTTGCCAAGGACCAGGCGCTGCTGTTGGGTGCGCAGCAGGATCTCGTGAGGGCCAGGGACCTGGCGGCGAAACAGGCTGGTACGCAGCAAACCTACGACCAGGCGCTCGCCACCCAAAAAGCGGATGAGGCGACGGTGCAGGCAGATCAGGCGACAATAGACGCTGACGATGTGCAGCTCAGCTATACCAGGATCGCCGCTCCGATCTCCGGCAGGCTGGGCGCGGTCAACGTCTCGGTCGGCGATCTCGTGACGTCTTCGACCGGCAGTTCATCGGCTACGCCGATGGTGACGATCACGCAAGTCGATCCGCTGCGCGTGAGCTTCAGTCTGCCGCAGAGCGACCTTCCGCTCCTCCAGAAGGCCATTCGTGCGCCGGGGAGCGCTACAGTGACGCTGCGCAACGACGGCGACCCGAACCCGGTCGGTTCGGGCAAGCTCGACTTCCTCGATTCCAGCGTGGACAGCACCTCGGGTACGATCCTCGCGCGGGCGACCGTGCCCAACAAGGATCTTGCCCTCTGGCCAGGGCAATATGTCAATGTGGCGCTCGACGCGGGTACGATGCCGAACATGGTCTACGTGCCGACGGTCGCCGTGCAGCCCAGCCAGAAGGGCCCGTTCGTCTATGTCGTCAAGCCGGACAATACTGTCGAATTCCGTCCGGTCGAGGTAGCGCTGACGACTGGCCAGAACAGCGCCCTTTCTAAGGGACTAAAAAGCGGAGAGCGCGTCGTGGTCGAAGGGCAGTTACGCCTCAAGGACGGCGCTGCCGTGCGCGAACCCAAGACACGCGAACCCAAGGCAACGGATAATCCCGGCCAGCCGGCGCCCAAGGTGGCTGAGGGACAGCCACCTGTCGAGGGAGCCACGCAGCCATGATCTCCGAATTCTGTATCCGCCGGCCCGTCACTACGCTTTTGATGTCGCTCGCCCTGATTCTGGGTGGGCTGTTCGCCTACAAATTCCTGCCCGTTGCGGCTTTGCCGAACGCCGAGTTCCCGGTGATCAATGTTTCGGCCTCGCTGCCCGGCGCCTCGCCGGAAACCATGGCCACATCGGTGGCAACACCGCTCATCAAACAGTTTGCGACGATTGCCGGTATAGATTCGATCTCGACTACAAACTCACTCGGCAATACGTCCATCGCCATCCAGTTCGTGCTGAACCGCGATATTGACGCGGCAGCGGCGGATGTGCAGGCTGCAATAGCGCGAACGCAACGGCAATTGCCGCCCGAAATGACCTCGCCACCGAGCTACCGCAAGGTCAATCCGGCGGATGCGCCGATCCTGATCCTTTCGCTGGTGAGCGACACCGTCCCGCTGACGGATCTGGACACCTTCGCCGAAAACGTGATCTCGCCTTCACTTTCCACACTCGACGGCGTGGCGCAGGTCTCGATCTTCGGCCAGCAGAAATATGCCGTACGTATTCAGATCGACCCGACGGCGCTTGCTGCCCGCGGCATTTCGATCGACCAGTTGCAGACGGCGATCAGCTCAGCCAACAGCAACACGCCGGTCGGCGTGCTGCAGAACAGCCAGCAGCAGCTCACGATCACCGCCAATACGCAGCTTTCCAATGCTGCCGCCTTCTCCAATATCGTCATCGCTACGAAGGACGGGCATCCGGTGCGGCTGGGCGACGTTACCCGCGTCGTCGATTCCGTGGAAACCACGACGACGGCGAGCTGGTACGATGGCTCGCGCGCCGTTCTGCTGGCTGTGCAGCGCCAGCCGGACGCCAACACGGTGGATGTGGTGGACAAGGTGAAGGCGATGCTGCCGTCCTTCGACGATCAGATGCCTGCGGCGGCCTCGATCAAGTTGCTCAACGACCGTTCGACCTCGATCCGCCAGGCAGTGGACGATGTGCAGTTCACGCTGCTGCTCACCATCGGGTTGGTGGTGATGGTGATTTTCCTGTTCCTGCGCCGTGTCACGGCGACCATCATTCCGGCGGTTGCGGTGCCGATCTCGCTGATCGCGACGCTGGCGGCGATGTATATATTCGGTTTCTCCATCGACAACATCTCGTTGATGGGCCTGACCCTTGCCGTCGGCCTCGTGGTGGACGATGCCATTGTCATGCTGGAAAATATCTTCCGGCACATGGAGGAGGAGCATCTCTCCGCGTTCGACGCGGCGCTGAAGGGCTCGCGCGAGATCGGCTTCACCATCATTTCGATCTCGATCTCTCTGGTGGCCGTCTTCATCCCCGTGCTGCTGATGGGCGGCGTGATCGGCCGAATCTTCAACGAGTTCGCGGTCGTGGTGACGGTGTCCATCCTTGCCTCGATGTTCGTGTCGCTGACGCTGACGCCGATGCTGTGCTCGCGCCTGCTTTCAGTGGTCAAGCACAAGAAGGGCGAGGAAGAGGGTTATGAGCGCGGGAAGCTGCTCCACGCTTACGACTGGCTGCTCAAACTCTGCCTGAAGTACCACATCGCGGTCTTTCTGGTCTTTCTGGCAACGGCCGCCATGTCTGTATGGCTGATCCAGACTTCGCCCAAGGGTTTTTTCCCGCAGGAGGACATCGGCCAGCTTTCCGTGACAACGCGGGCGCGGCAGGACATTTCCTTTGGCGCCATGGTCAAGCTGCAAGGCGAAGTCGCGAAGGTCTTCCAGGATTCACCCTATGTGGTCCATGTAGGCTCATCAGTGGGGGGCGGAGGCAATTCGTCGGGTCTCAACCAGGGCCGTCTGTTTGTGCAGCTCAAGCCGAAGGACCAGCGGCCCGACCTCGATAAGGTGCTGTCTGATCTCAGGCGTCAGCTTGCGAATGTCCCCGGCATCAACACCTATATGCAGCCGGTACAGAATTTGAGCCTCGGTTCGCGCTCGGCGGCCAGCGCCTACCAGCTCGTCGTGCAGGGGCTCGACGCCGGTCAGGCCGACATCTGGGCGCAGAAGCTCACCGATGCGATGGCTGCCGACCACATCACATTCACCGACGTCACGAATGACCTGCAAAACAATGCCTTGCAGGCTACGCTCGTTGTCGATCGGGATAGGGCGGCCGCGCTCGGCGTCGATACCGACACATTGCGTTCGAGCCTTTATGATGGTTTCGGCACGGACCAGGTTTCCACCATTTTCGGTTCGGCCGACAGTTATGAGGTGATCATGGAGCTCGATCCGAAGATCGAGTGGACGCCGGAGCGGATGATGTCGATCAAGATCAGGAGCGCCAGCGGAACCCTGGTGCCGCTCGGCGCTTTCGCCCATATCGATCGCACCGCCGGTGCACTGACCGTCAACCAGCTTGGTCAGCTTCCGGCCGTGACAATCTCCTACAATCTGCCGCAGGGCGTGGCGCTGGGTGACAGCGTTACGCGTATCGGCGCGCTGAAGGAACAGATCGGGATGCCGAAGAACATCTCGACCAGCTTTTCGGGCACGGCCAAAACCTTTCAGGATTCGCTCTCCAACCAGGGTCTGCTGATCGGCGGGGCGATCCTCACCATCTACATCGTTCTCGGAATGCTCTATGAGAGCTTCATCCACCCGCTGACGATCCTCACCGGCCTGCCGTCCGCCATAGTGGGAGCGCTGGCGGCGCTCAGGCTCGGTGGCATGGACCTGTCGGTCATCGCCGTGATCGGCGTGCTGATGCTGGTCGGCATCGTGAAGAAAAACGGCATCATGATGATCGATGTCGCCGTTGAGCTGAGACGCGAGGGACGCACGGCAGTGGAGGCCATCCACCGCGCCTGCCTGATGCGGTTCCGGCCGATCATGATGACAACGCTGGCGGCGCTCATGGGCACCCTGCCGATCGCGCTTGGTACGGGGGCCAGTGCCGAACTGCGCCAGCCGCTCGGCGTGGCCGTGGTGGGCGGCCTTGTGGTTTCGCAGGCGCTGACGCTGTTCGTGACGCCCGTCATCTATCTCTACATGGAATGGCTGTCCGGCTGGCTGCTCAGCTTCGGCGGCAAACGTCGGCGTCCTGAACTGCAGGCCGCGCAGCCTGAAGCTTAGGATCGCAATAAATCGACGGAAGAGGGGGAGGGGCAACGCAGAGGCCCCTTCCTTTAATCGGCAAGCAGTCGCTCGGCAGCGTCCATATCGGTGACCAGGTGCGTGGCGTAACCACCGGCCAGTACCGCGCGGATGGCTTCCATCTTCTGTGCTCCGCCTGCGACACAGAGCCTGTTCGGCACATTGCGCAGTTCATCCAGTTCTATGCCGATGACACGCTGGTCCAGTTCGCGAACGATCTGGTTGCCGTCGCGATCAAGGAAGCGGCAGATCAGAACCGCTGCGGCTCCCTCCCGGGCATAGGCGTCAATTTCGTCGTCGCTAGCGACGTCGGCGGTGCGCATCGTGCTTTCCGCGGCCAGGCTACCGACGCCGAACACGATCATGCTGGCCTGCCCAATCAACTCAAATTGCCGCTGGAGCGCCGGTTCACCCATCAGTGCATCGCGAAGAGCAGCGGTGCTGAGGACGGCAGGGGCGAGCATGTTGACGCTGGTGGCTCCCATGTTGCGCGCCATGATCGACGTGCAGAGTTCGGCGGAAAACTCCCGTTTACCCATGGACGATCCAGTGACCTGCACCACGGTCAGCCCTTCCATGGGCTGCGGCAGCGAAATCGCATCGGCGATGGCGAGTACGGTGCGTCCCCAGGAAACGCAGATGGTTTCGCCTGCTTTCACCATGCGTTCCATCAATCGCGCGCCGCCGGCGCCCAGCGCCTTCAGGCGTGCTTCGGCAGTGGGGGACTTTTCGGATGGAATGACGAGCGCTTCGGAGAGGCCGAACTTTGCAGCCAGTTTGCGGGCAATTTGCGTCCGTGTCGCGATTTCCGGGTTCATCAGAATACGGACGACGCCCTTTTGTCGCGCTTCCTGCAGATAATTGACGATGGTGGCGCGCGAAACGCCCAGCATGTGCGCGATTTCGTTCTGGGTCAGCTGGTTTTCGTAATAGAGCCAGGCCGCCCAGACAACCACATCATCGAACTCGGCCGGGATGGCATGCTTAGACGGTGTCGGCGCGCCCGATGTCATACTGGTCTCCTGCTGACTTTGTCGTGCCTGAGTTGCACAGAAAAGCCTTTTGATCAACGCGACCTTCAATCGAATTGACTAATGTCAGCCAATCATGTCAATTGTATATGATAGGAAGAGGAGCTTCCATAAGTCTTTGTTGCGCCATGAAAAATTGTCATTTTTCATGATTGCGCCTTTGCGTCTGCGTTTGATGCGCAGTGCTGATCTAAGGGAACGGCAGATGAAATCAAATTGGTCACAGACGGATTTCGACAAGATCGTCGGCGGGTACGAAAAGGCAGGCGTCAACCACGACGTTGCCATTCGTACCTATACGACGCGTCTTCTGGGGTCCGAGCCGAAGCTGGTCTTGCACGGCGGCGGCAATACTTCGGTGAAGACCAGGCTGATTGACCATGATGGAAGTGAAGTTTCCGTGCTTTGCGTCAAGGGCAGCGGCTGGGATATGGGCAAGATCGAACCGGCGGGCCTTCCTGCTCTGCATCTGGAACCATTGAAGGCAATGGTGAACTACGAGACCTTGTCGGATGACGATATGGTCATGCTACAGCGGCGCTTGTTGCTCGATCCGGCAGCGCCGAACCCATCCGTGGAGGCTATCCTCCACGCGATCCTGCCGTTCAAGCATGTAGATCATACCCATGCAAACGCCATCGTGGCGCTCACCAATCAGCCGCGCGGCGAGGAGATCATCCGGGACCTTTTCCCGGAGATGATCGTCGTGCCCTATGTCATGCCTGGCTTCGATCTTTCAAAGGCTTGCCTGAAAGCATTTTCTGCACGCCCCGATGCTCCCGGTATGATCCTGCTCAAGCATGGTATCTTCACCTGGTCGGAGGACCCACGTGAAGCCTACGAAAATATGATTGCCGCGATCGACCGGGCGGAAAAGCGTATTGCCGAAGGCAGGCCGCGTCCGTTTGGAACCGCGAGCGCTGCACAACCTGCACGGGCCATGGCTTCGGTTGCCGATATCGCGCCGATATTGCGCGGGGCGATTGCCCTGGCCGGATCAGAGGAGGGACGTCCGCGCCGCTTTATCCTCGAGCACCGCGTCAACGACGACGTTCTTGATTTTTGCGGCGCGCCTGACGTCGCCGACCTCGTGCGTCGGGGCAATGCGACACCGGAGCATGTCATTCACATCAAGCGCTATGGTATTGCTCTGCCGAAGCCGGAAGTTGACAGTCTCGAGCAATGGGCTGCTGGTGTGAAAGAAGCGGTGGCTGCCTACCAGGCGGACTACAAGGCGTATTTCGAGCGCAACAATGCGCGCGTGGGCGGGGGCAAGAAAATGCTCGATCCGATGCCGCGCGTTTTTTACATTGAGGGAATCGGGCTTTTTGCGGCTGGAAACACGCAGAAATCTGCCCGCATTTGCGCCGATGTTGCGGAAGCTACGATTGAGGTCATTCGCGGCGCAGAGGGCATCGACCAGTTTGAGGCACTGTCCGAGGAAGACCTTTTCGACATTGAATACTGGTCACTGGAGCAGGCAAAGCTTACCAAGCTGACGGAAAAGCCATTGACGCGGCAGGTCGCCGTCGTGACAGGCGGCGCGGGTGGTCTCGGCCTCGCCATTGCGGAGCTATTGAAAAACCAGGGCGCGGAAGTTGCCCTCATCGATATTGATGCAGAACGCGTCGCCGCTGAAGCCAAGCGGCTGGGGGGCTTCGCCATTGCGTGCGACCTGACCGACCCAGCCGCCGCCGACAATGCTCTTGCGCAGATTGCGGCGCAGTTCGGTGGGGTGGATGTGCTGGTATCCAATGCGGGCGCGGCATTCCAGGGGGCCTTGACGGCCGTCGATGACGATGTGTTCAAGGCTGCATTCGACCTTAATTTCTGGAGCCATCATTATATCGCGCGCGCTGCGGTCAAGATGATGCAGAAGCAGGGGACCGGCGGGGCTATCGTGTTCAATGTGAGCAAGCAGGCCGTGAATCCGGGTCCCGATTTCGGCCCCTACGGGACCTCCAAAGCGGCGCTTATGGCTTTGATGCGCCAATATTCCCTGGAACATGCCGCCGATGGCATCACCGTGAATGCGATCAACCCCGACCGGATACGCACGGGACTGATGACCGACCAAATGGTCGAGGAAAGGGCGCGTGCGCGGGGCGTGACCCCAGACGTCTATATGCGCGGCAATCTTTTGAAACGGGAGGTTTCCTCGGAGGATGTGGCCGAAGCGGTTCTGCATCTCGTGCGGGCGCGAACCTCGACCGGAGCGGTAATCACGGTCGATGGCGGCAATGTTGCCGCGATGATGCGATGATGACCAATAGCGAGCAGTGCTTCTGGTAAGATGCATTGCTCGCAGCCGGTGACAGACGCAACAAATCATCGTTCCCATACGACCAGCCACAGCTCTGCTGCGTCGGTGGTTCAGTTCCTGTCCGTGTCGTACTCCGCCTGGGCCCGCTTCACCTCGGAGCCATATTCAAGGGCCCATTCGTAGAGTGCCTCGAACGGTCTCTGCAGGGAGAGTCCAAGCGGTGTAATGGAATATTCCACGCCGACCGGGGACGTCGGCAGAACTTTTCTGACAATTAAGCCATTCCGTTCGAGGCGCTTCAACGCGTCGGCCAGCGCCTTATGCGTGATCCCGTCCAGCCGGCGCATGATCTCGTTGAAGCGCGCCGGTTCGGGGCACAGCACCGTTAGGATCAGCACCGCCCATTTGTTGGCGATATGATCAAGGATATGGCGGGCGCCGAGTGCTTCCTCGCGCGATGGTCCGATCGCATCAAGCATGTCGATATACTCCTTGATATCTAATGTAGATGTAGTGCGTTATTGAACGTAGGTAAAGGATGTATATCTTTGGGCCTCATCATCTCTACAAGGAGAACGGGCAATGAAGGACAAAATAGCTCCGGTTACCGGCGGCGCGAGCGGCGTCGGGCTCGCAATCGCTCTATGGCTTTCGGCCGATGGCGCATAGGGCGCTGCGCCATGGCGCAGCTCTGATCACCCCATATTCCAACGACCCAATCTCGTAAAAGGAAACAAGAAAATGGCCAAACGTGATGCGATCTTCCCGGCCGGCAGGCAGGCGCTTTATGAAATCCACCGCTATTCGGCGGCAATCCGCTCAGGCGATCTTCTGTTCGTCTCGGGTCAGGTCGGCAGCCGGGAGGATGGGTCTCCCGAGCCGGATTTCGAGCGCCAGGTTCAACTCGCCTTCGACAATCTGAATGCGGTCCTGGCGGCAGCCGGCTGCACATTCGACGACGTGGTGGACGTCACCACCTTTCATACCGACCCGGAAAAGCAGTTCGAAACGATCATGGCCGTTCGTGAAAGGGTGATCGGCGATGCGCCCTATCCAAACTGGACCGCAGTCGGTGTAAATTGGCTCGCCGGCTTCGATTTCGAGATCAAGGCTATCGCGCGCATTCCCGAGGCCGCCTGACCACCCGGCTGCGGGAGCGGATCATGCTGTGATCCTGTTCGGCGTGGCGGCGGCGGCTTCATCGGGGCCGGCGCCGCAGTCCGGCCGGTCATTCGGACGGAATGAACTTCAGCATTCCAGCCAAGTCGGAACCGGTGTTCTCTCCTCTGTCGGAAGGGTGGGATACGCCGTCGTTCACGGGCACTTCAGGGAAATCGAAGGGGCTTATGCCATCAAGGCAGGCAACATTGACGCCGTATTCGTTGGGATTTGAACGGCGTTGATGATGGGTATAGATTCCACATCTGGAACAGAAATAGTGCTTCGCAACCCCTGTGTTGAACTGGTAGAGCGTCAGCGCGTCAACCCCTTGCGTTATCTCAAGATCAGATAGCCCGGCTGATACGGCGACTGCGCCGCGCATGCGGCAATAGGAACAGGTACACCGCCGCGCCGAGTGAAGCCCGTCCTTTAGGCGAACGTGAAAGCGTACGGTACCGCAGTGACATGCCCCATCAAACTCGCGGATGTTTTTATCCAATTGGGCCTCCGAAGTTTACCTCCTTGCTGGCGCAAGGGACTGGGTCCAGCAGTATCATTCTACCATTTTTGATGACGGTCAACGCCAAGCCGTAACTGCCCATGTCATCTCCCGGGGGCTGGCATGGGCATTCAACATTCTCAGATCTTGCTGCGACTTCCTGCGTTCCGTAATGGCATCGCCCAGCCGATCACTGGCGATTTCGATTTTGCGAGCGGAAAAGCTCCCATTCGTCGACCACTCGCCCATCAGGCAGATGACAATAGCCGGACTGCCCTTGAGGCTCCTGGCGAATTTCCAAACGGCCGCCGATCTTGATGCAATAGACTGATGCCGGATTGGGTATGCCGACAGGCCGGTCTTGGTGTGGGGTGCATCCGGCGAGGCTGAACAGAGCAATCAGCCATGCGATGAGTATGGCAGTTGCTCGTGTGGAAAGGATCATGTTCGACTCCAAAACTGTGCCGGTATCGTCAGCATGATACTCCTCGCCCGATGGCGCAAATGGCGCGCTCATCGGGTGCGCCGGCCTTTGTGCAGTCGAAGCTTGCGGTACCCGAGGATGCCGACGCAAAGGATATGAGAACTACAGCTGAAAAAAATAGAAAAATTCGCCGCACAGGGGTACTCTACTTCATGTTTTGATTCAGAAATTTTAATTATCAGTCCAAAATATAAAGGAATTGTGTAGTATATATTAGTATACCTCACGTTCTGCTTTAAGTTGATATCACGGATATTCAGCACGCATTTTCGTATAGCCGAAGTCGACTTAAATTGGACCGCCACCCGAATGGGAGGCGGTCATTAATCGTCTATCCGGGAAGCCGGGCCCGACTGCTTTGCTACTCGCTTGTAGGGGCGGATGCCGCCCCCATGTCCATCCATGCCGGTTCAAAGACATGACCGTCGGGATCCTCGAAGCTGCGCAGATACATGAAGCCCATGTCCTGCGGTTCGCGGATGTCGGCCTTGCCACCCGCCGCCGCAGCGGCTTTGGTAATCGTATCTACCTCTTCGCGGCTTTCGCATGACAGGGCGATCAGCATGCCGACCGTCTCCTGCGAATTGGCAATCGGCTTCGTAGCGAATGTCGCGAAATAATCCTGCGCCAGCAATTGAAAGGTGATGGTGTCGGACCAGACCATCGAGGATGCATTTTCGTCGCTGAACTGTTCGTTCTTCTTGCACCCGATCGCCTCGTAGAAGCGTGTCGCTGCGGCGATATTCTGCACTGGCAGATTAATGAAGATCATCTTTGGCATTGCGGTTCTCCCTTTTGCGTTTTTCAAGAACAGTTTCACAAATTTTCTGCACGATTGTGTCGTTGGGGTGGATGCAGACGAGTTCGAGCCGTTGCGCGCCGACATTCTCGAAGCGATGCGGAATATTGGCATCTGCGACTACGATATCTCCGGGGTAAGCCCGCGTCCTGTCATCGCCTACGGTAAACTCGGCCTCGCCCTGTCTGACGATCCATGTCTCTGGATAGGGGTGGACATGCAGGACAGACCCGCGACCCGGCTCGGCATCTACCAGGAAGAATGAGACCTGGCTGCCCGCGTCGCGGCCCTCGAAGCGAACTGTACGGCTCTGGCCGGGCTGTGGTTCCTGGTGGCGAAGAATCCTGAACATCCGTGTGCCTCCTCTCGCACTGCCTATGCAGTAACTATCTTCACGAGAAGATATATCCGGATAGTTATCTTCCTGTCAAGATAGTTATCTTCCCGTCGAGATATCTTTGCTGATTGACTCACAACGTGTATGTTCACCTGCGAATTTGAAAGCTGAGGTATGGGATGACTGACGGGATTGAACAGAACGGAGATCGCAGGGAGGGCGACCATGTCGACCGGCTGCGTGAGCAGTGGCGGCGGGAGCTACCCGATCTCGATACCGAACCGATGACGATCCTGGGCAGGGCCTTTCGGCTGTCGAACCTTGTACGTCCCAGCATCGAGGCAACTTTCGCCGGTTTCGGCCTCGACCGGGGCGAATTCGACGTGATCGCTACCTTGCGCCGATCCGGACCGCCTTACCGGTTGACGCCGACGGAGATGTATTCCTCCCTGATGATTTCATCGGGAGGTCTCACCCATCGGCTCGACCGATTGGAGAAGGGCGGACTGATCCGACGCGAGAAATCACAGCACGATGGGCGTAGTGTTCTGGTGGCGCTGACCGAGGTTGGCGTGGCGCTTGCCGAGGAGGCGTTCCGCACCGATATGGCGAGCGAATCCAGATTTCTACATGCTTTGGACGCAGAGGAGCGCGAGACGCTGGCGGGCTTGTTGCGGAAACTGATCGTTGGAATTGAGGGCGACAGGGCCCGAAGTCGAGGATCGGACTCGGGCTGAAGAGAGATCCATTCGTCTCCACAGGTCGGGCTCGCTTGTCTCCGCTATTTTCGAAGCGAACCAAAGAAGGCTCTGTTACCCCATTTGGTTCGCCATCTCCAGCAACTGATACGCTGCTTCTTCGGGTTTAGAGCGCCTGGCGTGCATGTGCTCAATTGCCGGTGAAGTATTGGTTGCTTAATCGTTTGTTAATGGCCTTTCGGAGGCTTCCTGCCGAACATTTCTTGAAGCACCTATGGCAAATCGCACCGTGAGATAAAGGTTTTTATCTAATCCAGAAAGGGCAGGGTGTAGGTTTTGAGAAACCCGATCTATCGTTAGCTTTGTCAGTTTAGACTATTTTTTGATATCCCCCTGGAGGAGATAGGTCAGGCAAGTCTGGATTGTTTTGTGATTTGTGCCGATGTGAGAAGCACTGTGCCGGTATTGGCATCATACAACTAATTGGGAGGATAAAATTATTCTTGGATAAAGAGAATATTATCCTTTTACTTTGGTTTTTGCCCAAAATAGCTGATGTAGAAGAAATATATCTTGAATCATTCCGAGAATCACTCTCTTATCGCGTTAGTCGACGGGTCGCTCCTCCCACTCTTCACGTCGACTGTTCCCCTCTGGAGGTCATAACCTTCAGCATTGGCCGGGCTTTTTAGTCCGGCCTTTTTTTTGGCACTATCAGGAAGACCTGCGGAGTTGCTTTGGAAGTCGCGAACCGATTGCCCGGGGCATCCGTCCGCGGTTTTGCGTAATTCAAATCCCGGTTCGTGCCATAGGCGAGCGGAACTTTGGCCGCCGGTCGATGTTAGCTGCGCATGATGGACGACATTGTTTCAAAGGCTGATCTGACACGCGCGGCGCAGGGGCTGCAAAAGCAGGCCCGAGTGGAGTCCTGGTGGCAGCGCGGTGTCATCTACCAGATCTATCCGCGTTCGTTCCAGGATAGCGGCGGCGATGGTATCGGGGATCTCGGGGGGATCATCGAACGGCTCGATTATCTGGTATGGCTTGGCGTCGATGCGATCTGGATCTCGCCGATCTTTCCCTCGCCGATGGCTGATTTCGGCTATGATATTTCCGATTACAGGAATATCGATCCACGGTTCGGCACGCTCGCCGAATTCGACCACCTGCTGGCGGAAGCACATCGACGCGGTTTGCGGGTGCTGCTTGATTTCGTCCCCAACCACACGTCGGACCAGCATCCGTGGTTCCTCGAAGCACGCAGTTCGCGCGATAATCCGAAGCGCGACATGTATATCTGGCGCGATCCGGCTCCCGACGGCGGCCCTCCGAATAACTGGCCGAGCAATTTCGGCGGCGGCGGCTGGCAATGGGACGAGGCCACCGGGCAATATTATTACCATGCGTTCTTGAAGGAGCAGCCGGATCTCAACTGGCGGAACCCGACGGTGCGCCGGGAAATGTACGATGTGCTGCGCTTCTGGCTCGACCGCGGCGTGGACGGCTTTCGCGTCGATGTCATATGGCATCTAATCAAGGATGATGAGTTCCGCGACAACCCCCTGAACCCGGATTGGACAGATGGCATGCCGCCGCACCAGAAGGTGCTGCAGATCTACAATACCGATCGTCCAGAGGTGCATGAGGTCGTGGAGGAAATGCGTGGCGTACTTGAGGAATATGGGTCCGACCGCCTTCTGATCGGGGAGATATATCTGCCGGTAGCGCGCCTTGTCGCCTATTATGGACGCGATCTGCGCGGCGCGCATCTGCCTTTCAATTTTCACCTGATCGAGGCGCAGTGGAACGCCCGGCACCTGCAAAGACAGATCGAGGAGTATGAGGCAGCCCTGCCGGAGGGTGGCTGGCCGAACTGGGTGTTGAGCAATCACGACAAAACGCGGATCGCAACACGGGTGGGAAGGGAACAGGCGCGTGTCGCAGCCATGCTGCTTTTGACGCTGCGCGGCACTCCGACCATCTATTACGGCGATGAGATTGCCATGACGGACGTGGATATTCCGCCCGAGCGTGTGCAGGACCCGTTCGAACGTCGGGTGCCGGGCCGGGGCTTCGGTCGCGATCCGCAGCGCACGCCCATGCAGTGGAGCGGCGAGTTTAATGCTGGTTTCAGCACGACATCGCCCTGGCTGCCGATCTCGCCCGATGCCGCGCGGTTCAATGTCGAGGCAGAACGCGATGATCCAGCGTCCATGCTTTCGCTCTATCGTCGATTGCTGGCCCTGCGAGGTGAAAGCGATGCGCTCACCATCGGCAGTTACACCACCGTCCACGCGTCAGGCGACGTGCTGGCCTATATGCGCGAGATGGGAGACGAACGATATCTCATCGTGCTCAATCTGGGAGCAGCTCCAGCCGAGATCACGCTCCCAGGGCCAGGCCGGATCGTGCTCTCGACAAAGGCCGATCGTGCCGACGAGCGCCTGAGGGACAGGTTGCGTCTCGGCGGCAATGAAGGCGTGCTCATCGAGATGATGGCCTAAAGGCCTCTGCAGGCTACGGAACTCCGGGGTTCGGCTGCCCGTTATGGAAGGAATTGTCTTTTCCAACGAGGTCGCTATGCCCCAAGATCGATCACGACACATCGTTATCACCGGAGCCAGCGCCGGCGCGGGCCGGGCGGCTGCCATTGCCTTTGGGAAGCGCGGCTGCAGGGTCACTTTGCTTGCACGCGGCCGGGCCGGGCTTTCGGGCGCGCGTGGCGATGTGGAGAAAGCGGGAGGAGTGGCGCTAAGCATCCCCACCGATGTGGCGGATGCGGAAGCCATCGAAGCGGCCGCCGAGCAGGCAGAGCGTGAGTTCGGGCCGATTGACGTCTGGATCAACAATGCCATGGCTACCATCTTCAGCCCGTTTTCCGAGGTAACTGTGGATGAGTTCCGCCGCGTCACCGAAGTGACATATCTTGGCCAGGTCTATGGCACGATGAGCGCGCTGAAGCGCATGCGACAGATGAATCGCGGGACGATCGTCAATGTTGGGTCGGCGCTCGCCTATCATGGCTTGCCTCTTCAGGCGGCCTATTGCGGCGCCAAGTTCGCCGTTCGGGGGTTCACTGAATCGATCCGCAGCGAACTGATCCGGGAGAGAAGCCGGGTGCGGATGTCGTTCGTCGTGCTGCCGGCGCTCGATACGCCGCAGTTCGATTGGGCGCGCAACAGGCTTTCCGACCAGCCGCGGCCGGTTGCGCCGGTGCATGAGCCTGAAGTGGCGGCGGCGGCGATCCTGCGGGCTGCCGATTTCGCGCCACGCGAGCTTGTCGTCGGCGCCTCCTCGTTTGAAGTTATGGCGGGCAGTGCCGTCGCGCCCGGTTACCTCGACCGCAAGCTCGCCGATCTCGGCTGGTCAGGTCAGTTCAGCGGCGAACCCGCCATGGATCATGAGGGCAATCTGTTCGAGGCGGCGGACGAGGAGAAGGACTACGGAACCCGTGGGCGCTTCGGCGATGAAGCTCGCCCTAGCGCCCATATCCTGGCCGCCGGCACCGCCCGCAGGCTGATCGCCGCCACGGTTCCTGCCGCTCTCGCATTTGCCGTTACCGCCCTTTTAAGACGGCGGAGCCATTGAGGATGGTTCGAACTCATCCTGGAGGTACAATGAACGATCTTTGGTGGAAAGACGCCGTGATCTATGCTGTCGACGTCGAGCGCTTCTGCGACGGGAATGGCGATGGGGTAGGCGATTTCAAGGGACTGACGTCGAGGCTATCATATATTGCCGATCTTGGCGTTACCTGTATCTGGCTTTTGCCGTTCTATCCCTCGGCCGGTGACGACAATGGATACTGCATAACAGACTATTTCCGGGTCGATACCAGATTTGGCCTATTCGGCGATTTCCTCGATTTCGTGCAACAGGCGGGCGAACATGGCATCCGCGTCGTCGTCGATCTGGTCGTCCACCATACATCCGACCAGCATCCGTGGTTTCAAGCCGCCCGCTACAACGAGAAATCTCGCTACCGCGATTATTATGTCTGGACAGAGAACCCACCGCCCGTTGAACCCGGCCAGGGGACGATTTTTCCTGGTGAAGAAGAGACGGTATGGACCTATGACGAGGTGGCGCGAGCGTTTTACCATCACCGGTTCTATCACTTCGAGCCCGGGCTCAACCACGCCAACCCTGATGTACGCGATGAGATCGCGCGGATCCTGGACTATTGGCTAAGCTTCGGCATCGCCGGCTTTCGTGTCGATGCGGCGTCGCATATGCTGGAGAACCCGCTGGCGACGCCCAGCGAAGCCGAGGAAATACCCGACGTTTTGCGGCAAATCTATAAAAGGGCGACGAATTTCAAGCCCGACGTCTTGCTGCTCGGCGAAGTCGATGAGAATCCGGATCAATTGGAGAAATTCTTCGATGGCAGCCGGTTGAACATGATGTTCAATTTCCTGCTCAATAATTATCTGATCCTGGCGCTTGCGCAGGAGAGCAGCGAACCGATCCATCGAGGCCTGAGCTTGCTTCCGCAGCCGCCGTTGAACGGGCAATGGGCGAACTTCCTGCGCAATTTCGATGAAGCGGATCTGGAGCGATTGGAGCCGAAAGAACTTGAGAGCGTCTTCAAGGCGTTCGCGCCCCAGGAAAACATGCGAATTTATGGTCGAGGGCTGCGGCGGCGGCTTGCGCCAATGCTGGGAGGAGATGAGCGGCGGCTGAAGATGGCCTATAGCCTGCTGTTCGCAATGCCGGGTGCCCCGTTGCTCGTCTATGGCGATGAAATCGGCATGGGAGAAGATCTTTCCCAGCCGGGCCGCAACGCCGTTCGCTCGCCGATGCAGTGGGATACCGGTTTGAACGCCGGCTTTTCCAAAGCTTCTCGCAACAAGCTCGTTCAGCCCGTGATCCGCGATGGGCCGTTCTCCTTTGAGCGCGTCAATGTAGAGGAGCAATGCAACAGGCCGGATTCGCTCCTGTCGTTCATCAAGCAGCTGACGCGGTTTCGCCGCGCGCACAAGGAAATTCAAAGCGGTGGCTGCGGTATACTCGAGAGCAGCTCCGAGCACGTGCTGGCGCTCCACTACAAGTCCGAATACACGCCTCTCATTCTGCTGCATAATTTAAAAGGCAGCAAAACCAAGGTCGAGATAAAACTGCCGCTCGACGTGGGACCGCTTATTTCTCTTCTTGGCGGAAGCACGCCAGAATTTTCGCAAGGTCGGTTCCGTCTGGAATTGGAGGCTTACGGTATACGGTGGCTTGGACGGGCCAAATAAGAACGAGGCAACCCGAGCGCTTACGGTTCCTCCTGGACGCTCGCCTTGACCTGACCGATCTGAGTTTCAGGCGCGGCCTTCCGTAATGCCGAATGGAAAACCGATCCCGCTTGATTTTGGATTTGATCATGCTTGCCATGTTCAGCTCCGCCACGCAATTTCACTCTGGCGCTCAAAATGGTCAAAGATCCTGGTGTTTCCGTTGAGGACTTCAGGGGAGATTCCGAATATCCGTAGTTGAGGCTTGTCCTTCCCGCCACCCTGGCGCAGATGCCTAATCGTCTCTTGGAACCTCGTCGTCACTTTCCGGGTCTGGCGGCGCGGATCGCGTTCATCTGATGACATGGCCAACTCCTTTGGATTTGTGCTTGGTCCAGTCAGCTACAGAATGCGGCCCTAGTTCAGTACGTCGTGTGGTGCCGCATTAACAATGCTGAGGCCCAAACCTTTCTGTGGCAGCTTCGCTTCCTTCCTTGAATTCTTCGCTGAGCTTCTCTCGAACATCACCCTTGGAGCTCATTTTTTTGTGTGGGCAAATTGGTCTGGATCGGCGTCGTGAGGCGTAACACTATTGTCGGGCAGTCCTTTGCCTGTCTGGCCCCTAGTCTTATTTGGTAGGCGGTCATTTTCACCGATCAATACCTTCATACAATGTATCATTGCACTTCCTCCTTCAGCGGTAAACGCATGAGCGGGCGTTTTGTGCAGTATTACCCCCTGAATGTTTCAAATCGTGATTGCATGGTCCGGCCTATACCGGCGGCGCCTGCCCCACTTGCAGGAACAAAGCGCAATAAGCTACGTTACCGACAGATCAGGGAGGGCCTTATCCTGACATAAGAGGTGAAAGTGGCGCCGAGAGCGAACTGGAAGGGCTTTCTAAAGGTCGGTGAACTGGTATGTCCGGTGGCCCTCTATACGGCCGCCTCGACATCCGAGCGGATCAGTCTTCATATGCTCAACCGGGCGACGAAACATCGTCTCAGGCGGGAATATGTCGACAGCCAGACCGGAAAGCCGGTCGAAAGGGACGAGCAGGTCAAGGGATATGAGATCGGCGCTGACGAATATCTGATGCTGGAACCCGAAGAGGTTGCATCAGCCGTGCCGCAAAGCGACAAGACGCTTGCCATCTCCGATTTCATCGCCTGCAGCGACATCGATAGTGTTTATTTCGATAAGCCCTATTACCTCGCGCCCAGCGACAAGCACGCCACCGAGGCTTTCGTCCTGCTCCGCGAAGGGATGCGCGCCAACAAAGTTGCGGCATTGGCACAGACTGTTCTCTTTCGCCGCGTCCGATCGGTTCTGATCCGGGCTTATGATGCGGGGCTGATCGCGACGACCCTCAATTTCGACTACGAAGTGCGGTCGGCGAAGGAAGCCTTCGATGAGGTGCCGGAGATCAGGATCAAGGGAGAGATGCTTGATCTGGCCAAGCACATCATCGGTACCAAGAAGGGCAAGTTCAACCCGAGCGAATATGATGATCGATACGAGACAGCACTTAGCGAGCTGGTGAAGGCGAAAATGGAGGGCAGGCCTGTCGAGGCGAGGAAGGAACGCCCGGCGGCCAAGGTGGTTGATCTCATGCAGGCCCTGCGCGAAAGCGCCGGCGCTGAAAAGAAGAAAGCCTCTTCCACACGGGCCAAAGCCAAGAAAGCGCCTGCCGCCACCAAACGGAAGGCGGGCTGAACCGGGAAGGCATGCTGATCGATGTCAGGGCTTGGAACGTACCGGACAAAACGGAACTTTGAGGCGACGCCTGAGCCAAAGGGGCGAAAGGCGCGAAAGGCCGGAAACAGTTTTGTCATCCAGAAGCATGCCGCGCGTCGCTTACATTACGATCTGCGGCTCGAAATAGATGGCGTTCTCAAGAGCTGGGCGGTGACGCGGGGTCCCAGCCTCGTTCCAGGTGAAAAGCGGCTCGCCGTGCAGGTTGAGGACCATCCGCTGGAGTATGGCGGCTTCGAAGGCACTATCCCGAAGGGTGAATATGGCGGCGGAACGGTCATCGTCTGGGACCGCGGGAATTGGACGCCGGTCACGGATATGAAAAAGGGCTTCGCGAAGGGGCATCTCGAATTCGAGCTTCACGGCGAGAAGCTGTCGGGGCGGTGGCATCTGGTGCGCATGGCGCATAATCCGCGCGAGAAGCGCGTCAACTGGCTGCTTATCAAGGGGGAGGACGAGGCGGCACGGCCCGAGGGCGCGCCGGACATTCTGGAAGAGCGTCCTGAATCGGTGAAGACGGGGCGGAAGGTCGAGGAGGTTGCGGGCGAGGAGCCGGGCTGGTCCTCGAAAACGGGAAAGACCGAGCGCAAGACGACAACACGCAAGACCAAGCCCGCTCCGCCAGCGGAGGAGCCGCCCTTGATGCCCGATCCCTCAGCCATCAAGGGTGCGACGAAGGCCTCACTGCCGGCGTTTGTCGAGCCGACATTTGCCACTCTCGCAGCAAAGCCGCCTCCCGGCGCACAATGGCTCCACGAGATCAAGTTCGACGGCTATCGGCTGCAGGCGCGCATCGAGGCAGGACGTGTCAAGCTCCTGACCCGTAGCGGCCTGGACTGGACGAAGAAGTTCGGCAATGAGGTGGCTGCTGCGCTGCGCGATCTGCCGCTCGGCACCGGGCTGATCGATGGCGAGCTTGTCGTAGAGACGGAAACCGGCGCTTCGGATTTTTCCGCGCTGCAGGCGGATTTGAGCGAAGGACGGGCGGACCGTTTTGTCTTCTATGTTTTTGACCTGCTCTATTTCGATGGATATGATCTGAGAGGCCTGCCGCTCATCGAGCGCAAGAAGCTGCTGGAGCGGCTTGTGGGCAATCAGTCCAGGATCATCCGTTACAGTTCGCATTTCGACGAGCAAGGCAGCGTCGTACTCAACCACGCCTGCCGGTTGAGCCTCGAAGGCATTGTCTCGAAAATGCGGGATGCCCCCTATCGGTCGGGACGGGGCAAGAACTGGATCAAGTCCAAATGTTCGGCCCGGCAGGAGTTCGTGATTGCTGGCTATGTGCCGTCGTCTACGTCGCACAAGGCGATCGGCTCGCTGGTTCTGGGCTATTACGAAGAAGGCAAGCTCATACATGTGGGGCGGGTGGGAACCGGGTTCACCGCCTCTCTTGCCGAAGATCTCTATCGTCGGCTGGAGCGTATCCGCATTCCTTCCAGCCCCTTTGCCGAACGGCTGACGGCGGAGGAGGCGCGGCAGGTCCGTTACGTCAGGCCTGAAAACGTTGCCGAGATCGAGTTTCGCAGCTGGACAGCCGGCGACCATATCAGGCATGCTTCATTCAGAGGGCTGCGGGAAGACAAATCGGCGGAGAGTGTCGTGCGGGAAACCACCAAAATGGCTCCTACCACATCCAAAACGCCGCGGCGCAAAGTCAGGCTGACCCATCCGGATCGTATCTACTGGCCGGAGGAGGGCGTCACCAAGGAAGGCCTCGCCGATTACTATACCGAGATCTGGCGGCATATCGCGCCTTTCATCGTGGGGCGTCCGCTCGCGCTGGTGCGCTGTCCGCAGGGTATTACCGGGCACTCGTTTTTCCAGAAGCATGCATGGAAGGGTCTCAATCCCGATATCAACCTCGCAAAGGATCCCAAGGACAAATCGGGCGAGGCGATGATCAGCATCAACGATCTCGACGGCCTGATCGGGCTGGTGCAGGGCGCTGTTCTGGAAATTCATCCATGGGGCTCGACCGTGCAGGACTGGGAACGCCCCGACATGATCATCATGGACCTCGATCCCGGCGAAGGCGTGGAGTGGCAGGCGGTAATCGATGCCGCGCAAGAGGTGCGGGAACGGCTCACCCAGGCAGGGCTGGCCTCGTTCGTCAAGACATCGGGCGGGAAGGGCCTGCATGTGGTGGCGCCGCTGGAGCCGAAGGCCGGGTGGCCGGCGGTGAAGGCATTCACGAAGGCGATTGCCGATGCCATGGCGGCCGACAGTCCTGACCTCTACGTCTCCACCATTACCAAATCGAAACGGCGTGGAAAAATCCTTGTCGATTATCTGCGAAACCAGAGAGGCGCTACCGCCGTCGCACCCTATTCCAGCCGCGCGCGTCCTGGCGCCGCCGTCTCGGCGCCCTTGACGTGGGAGGAACTGAGCCCCGATATCGGGCCGGCCTATTTCACCGTAATCAACATGCCGACCCGGCTTGCATCGCTGCGCAAGGATCCTTGGGACGGTTTCCGGGCGGCGGCGGTTCCGCTGGAAACACCGAAAAAGCGAGGCAGGAAGGCTTCCTGAATCCTACCGTTTCCCCGCCTTACCATCTGAGGAGATGCTTTTGCGCAGGGCGTCCATGATGTTGATGACGTTGCTGGGCTGATCCGGTTCCGCTGCCGCCTCGGCTTTTGCCTTGGCGGGCTTCTTGCGTCCCTTTTTCTTAGCGGTGATGATATCCAGCAGGCGGTCCTGCACCGGGTCCTTTACCATGGAAGGGTCCCACGGATGGGTGCGTTCCTCGATCAGCTTTTTTAAAAGGGGCATCAATTTCTTGTCGACAGGGACGTCCTCAATGCCGCCGAAATAATCGTCCGGATTGCGAACCTCGTCTCCGTAGCGCAACGTCCAAACGACGATCCCACGACCTCGCGGTTCCAGCATGACAGCCCTTTCACGGCGGTACATGACGAGACGTGAAATGCCAACTGTATCAGTCGCCGCCATCGCATCGCGGATGACCGAGAAGGCCTCTTCGCCTACCGGATCGTCGGGCATCATATAGTGGGGCGTGTCATACCATATCCATTCGATGCTATCGCGCGGGACAAAGACATCAATGTCTATGGTCCGGGTGCTTTCCAGCGCGACGGAATCGAGTTCTTCGTCTTCAAGGATGACATACTGGTCTTCGCCGGTCTGATAGGCTTTCACCTCATCGTCCTCATCGACGGGCTTGCCCGAGACAGCATCGGCGTAGCGGCTGACGATGCGGTTACCTGTCTTGCGGTTCAGAGTATGAAAGCGGATTTTCTCGCTTTCCGTCGTGGCAGGCATCATCGCGACCGGACATGTCACGAGCGACAGTTTCAAATAGCCTTTCCAATAGGTACGGCGGGCCATGCTTGCGATCCTCAGATGTGATGGAAATGGCCGAGACGCTTGTTTGTTCCGGGTGGGAACAATAGCACCGTTAATGAGTTGAGCGCCGGAAAGGCGATGATCATGCCCAACATCATGTCCGACAATCGTTACCGCATGGTTGACCGGCAGTTGGTGCGCCGTGGGATCAGCGATCGAAATGTCCTTGATGCGATGCGCGATGTTGCGCGCGAGGCGTTCGTCGATCCCGGTTTCGAGGCGTTCGCTTATGAGGACGAGCCGCTGCCGATCGGCGAAGGGCAGACGATCTCCCAACCCTATATCGTCGCGTTGATGATCGAGGCGGCGGGAGTGAAGCCGGGCGACAAGGTGCTCGAGGTCGGAACCGGTTCGGGATATGCGGCCGCTGTTATGGCGGGGATCGCCAAAAGCGTCTACACCATCGAGCGGCACGCGGCGCTGGAACAGGGTGCACGCGGGCGGTTCGAAAAGCTCGGCTTCGACAATATCGAGTTGCGTGTCGGCGACGGGACGAAAGGCTGGCCCGAAGCTGCACCCTTCGATGCCATCATTGTGGCGGCGGGCGCATCCAAGGCCCCTCAAAGGCTGATGGACCAGCTCGATATCGGCGGGCGGCTGGTGATTCCGGTTGGCGCTGAGGCTCGCAGCCAGCGCCTCCTGAAGATCACCCGTGTGAGCGGCACCCAATTCGAGGAGGAGGATCTCGGCGGCGTCAGGTTCGTGCCGCTGATCGGTGGATAAGGGTCTTGCCTATGCGCTTTTATCCGGGGAGGCTTCCTCCGGCGTGAGGACTGGCCCGGGTTCGGATGTTGCAACCGAAAGCGGTTTCGCCACGCCTTTTTGTTCCTCGCGGATAAAAGTGAACAAGCCTGAAATGATGATCAGGATAATGCCGGTCAACATCGGTAGGTCGATCGTGTCGTGAAAGACGAAATAGCCGAACAGGACTGCCCAGATCATCTGGCTGTATTGCGGGGAGGCGATGGCGCTGGCCGGCGCGCGCCGGGCGGCAACCATTAAAAGGATGCTGGCCAATGCTGCGAGAAGGCCGTAGCCGGCGAGGTAAATCCATTGTTCAGGCGTCGGATTCGCATAGCCGGTCAAGGCGGTCAGCAGACCGCAGATAATGATGGGGCCGAACAGTCCGCTCGAATAAAGCGTGATACGCTTTTCAGAGTTTCCCATGACGCGAAAGATGATGATGCCAACAGCTCCGCTGAACCCCGCGATCAGCGCGCCGAGGTGACCAAGCGAAAGCTCGCGAAATCCGGGACGAAGCACGATCAGCACGCCGGCGAAGCCGATCGCCACGGCGGACCATCTCCTCCATCCGACGGGCTCCTTCAGAAATATCACGGAGAGAATCGTCACGAATGCGGGAAGCAGGAAGATCAGTGCGAATGCCTCGGCCATAGACAGATATGTGAAGGCGACGACGCTGCCGATCACGCCTGATGTGGCCATGATCGTTCGCAGGAGCCACATCGGCTTGTTGCGGGTGATGAAGATATCTCGCCAGCCCTCGTTCTCGCGCTTCATGAAGGGCAGGGCTGTCAGCCCGAACAGGGCGCCGAAAAAAGCGATCTGGTAGGGCGAGAGGCTTCCGTCGAGGAATTTGACGCAGGCATCACTGAACGCGTACGCCGCATAGGAGGCAAAAGCCAGGATGATTCCGTTCAGCATGATGGTTCCGATGAGGGTTGATGCAATGGGGACGACGGCGCAGACCCACCGTACACCCGCGTGGCATAGCCAATTTTTCGGCCTGCGACAAAGGCCAAATCAGCGCATCGGCCCTAATGAGGGGTGACCATGTCAGCCGTGTATTTCGCGATCGCCAGGCATGAGGTGAGGCCGGGGCTCTCGATCCCGAAGAGATTGACCATGCCGGGTATTCCATGGGTTTTCGGCCCTTGGATCAGGAAATCGGCGGCGGGCTCTCCGGGACCGGAAAGCTTGGGGCGGATGCCGCTATAGGCAGGTTGCAGGGATTCGTCCGGCAAGGCCGGCCAATAGGCCCGTATCGCCGCGTAGAACCGCTTCGCCCGTCGCGGATCGACTGTATAATCAACGGTTTCGATCCATTCCACATCGGGGCCGAAGCGCATCCGCCCGTGAAGGTCGAGTGTCAGATGCACGCCGAGGCCGCCATCTTCCGGAACGGGGTAGATGAGATGGGAGAACGGGGTTTTGCCGAGTGCGGAGAAATAATTGCCCTTGGCGAGGTACTGTTTCGGGATATGCGCCGATGGCATGCCTTCGATAGAGGCGGCGATCTGCTGCGCGAAGAGCCCGCCGGCATTGATGAAACGGTCGGCTATGAGTTCATAGGAGCGGCCGGTCTGCGTATCCGTGGTCCGCAGGACGATACCTTCGCCTCCCGCTTCGCCAGAAAGCAATCTGGTGTTGAAGGCAACGGTCGCCCCCTTCAGTTCGGCATCACCCTGCAGCGCCAGCATAAGGCCGTGGCTGTCGATAATGCCGGTCGAAGGTGAAAACAGCGCCGCTGTGCAGGCAAGCTCCGGCTCCATGGCCTTCGCTTCGACTGCGGAAAGCTGCCTGAGATCATGAACGCCGCAAGCCGCGGCATGTCCGGCGATGATGTCAAGCTTAGCCTGCTGATCTTTATGGCAGGCGACGATCAGCTTGCCGCAGCGCGAGAAGGGAACGCCGTGTTCATCGGCATATGCATAGAGAGCAGCGCGGCCCTCGACGCAAAGGCGCGCCTTCAGGCTGCCACTGGGATAATAGATCCCGGCATGGATCACCTCCGAATTGCGCGAACTCGTGCCGGTGCCGATCATGTTCTCCGATTCGAGGACCAATGTGTCGAATCCCCGATTGGCCATCTCGCGCGCCACCGCCAGGCCGATGACGCCCGCTCCTGATATCACGCAATCAATCCTGTCCATGATATCCCCTCAGCCGCATTGTTTTCATTCAATCATTTGCACAAAATCAGTCCTCTCGCTGCCCCGAAGAAAGCATAGGACATGACGAAAGCATAGCGATTAAACAGAAGGTCGCAGGGGCCCTCTCCACGCAAAGCCGCTGAACGGAGAACTGGGGTCAAGCTACGAAATAGCCTTGCCTTTGATGGCGAATTGCCTTTCACTTTTATCACAACCCAAAAGAGGGAGAACAAAATGACACTACCCAAGATAAGCCTCCGCGCCGCTGCCCTGATCGGATCGCTGTTGATCGGCGCGAGCCCTGCGCTCGCCGAAGCCGTTCTGCATCGCGGCAATGCCGGCGAGCCGCAGACGCTCGATCAGGCGCATACTTCTATCAATATTGAGGAATTTATCCTCAAGGACCTCTATGAAGGGCTGACGATCTATGACGCCAGCGGCAAGATCGTGCCGGGCGTGGCGGAAAGCTGGAGCGCATCCAACGACGGCTCGGTCTACACGTTCAAGCTGCGGCCGGATGCAAAATGGTCCGATGGTTCGCCCGTCACGGCCGGCGATTTCGTCTTTTCCTATCAACGGATCGAAGATCCGAAGACGGCGGCGGGATATGCCAATATCCTTTATCCCATCAAGAATGCCGAGAAGGTAAACAAGGGCGAACTGCCGGTCGATCAACTCGGCGTCAAGGCGGTAGATGACAAGACGCTTGAAATCACCCTGGAGCAGCCGACGCCATTCTTCCTCGAACTCCTGGCGCACCAGACGGCTTTGCCTGTCTCGAAGGCGAGCGTCGAGAAGAACGGAACAAAGTTCGTCCAGCCGGGCATCATGGTCTCGAACGGCGCGTTCAAGCTCACAGGCCATGTGCCGAACGACAACCTCACTGTCGAGAAGAACCCGGAATATTGGGATGCAGCCAATGTAAAGCTCGACAAGGTCATATTCTACCCCATCGATGACCAGGCGGCTTCGGTCCGCCGCTTCGAAGCGAAGGAAATGGACCTCGTCTATAATTTCTCAGCCGACCAGATCGACCGGCTGCGCCAGTCCTATGGCGACAGCGTCCATGTTTCACCGACGCTCGCAACCTATTATTACGCCTTCGATTCACGCGTCGAGCCTTATAACGACGTGCGTGTCCGGCGGGCGCTTTCGATGGCTGTGGATCGCGATTTCCTTGCGAAGGAGATCTATAGCGGATCGCAACTTCCCGCCTATTCGATGGTCCCTCCGGGTATCGAGAGCTATGGCGAACCTTCCAAGGCCGATTTTTCCGACATGTCACAGCTTGATCGCGAGGACATGGCGGTCGAGTTGATGAAGGAAGCGGGCTATGGCGAGGGCGGCAAGCCGCTCAATATCGAGATTCGCTACAACACCAATCCGAACCATGAGCGTGTGGCGACTGCGGTGGCCGACATGTGGAAGAATATTTTCGGCGCCAAGGTCTCGCTGCTCAATCTCGACGTTTCGTCGCATTACGCCTACCTGCAGGAAGACGGCAAGTTCAACGTCGCCCGCGCCGGCTGGGTGGCCGATTATGCGGATGCGGAAAACTTCCTCGCCTTGAGCGTCAGCGGCAACAAGACGTTCAATTACGGCAAGTTCAACAATCCCGAATATGACGCACTGATGAAGCAGTCCTATACGGAGCGGGATCCGGCAGCGCGCTCGATCATCCTGCATGAGGCCGAGAAAATCCTGATGAAGGAGCAGCCGGTTGCCCCGCTGCTGACGCAGGCCGATCTCTGGCTCGTTTCGGACAAGGTGCAGGGCTGGCAGGACAATGCGCCGAACCAGCATCTCAGCAAATTCCTGAGCGTTGCCGAATAGGCCCGATCCGATTGGGCCCGATAATGCAATAGCGCGGCACACGGCGACCTTCCGGTTGCCGCGTGCATCGCTTGGAGCATGCCATGCTGCTTTTCATTCTGCGCCGATTGGCGAGTGCCGTGCCGACATTGTTCGTTGTCGTCACGCTCTCCTTCTTCCTGATGCGGTTTGCCCCGGGCGGGCCGTTCAATCTCGAGCGTCCTCTTCCTCCACAGACGATGGAGAATCTGATGAGGACCTATCATCTCGATGAGCCGCTATGGCGGCAATATCTGACCTATATGGGCAATGCTGTCAGGGGCGATTTCGGGCCGAGCTTCATCTACAAGGACAATACGGTCGCCGAGCTGATCGGCAAGGGTTTGCCCTATTCCGTCGAACTCGGCTTCTATGCGCTTCTGCTTGCGCTCATCGGCGGCGTACTGGCCGGTACGGTCGCGGCATTGCGGCAGAACAGCATGCTCGATTTCATCATCATGTCGATCTCGACCATCGGCGTAACGGTGCCCAATTTCGTGGTCGGCCCCGTGCTCACGCTGATCTTCGCGATCATGCTTGCCTGGCTGCCGGCGGGTGGCTGGGGCGATGGCTCGTTGCGCTTCCTCATTTTGCCGATGCTGGCGCTGGCGCTGCCGCAGCTTGCCGTCTTTGCGCGGCTGACGAGGGGCTCGATGATCGAGGCGCTGAATACCGATCACATCCGTACCGCCAGGGCCTATGGGCTGCCGGCGAAAACCGTCGTCGTCACCCATGCCATGCGCGGCGCCATGCTGCCGATCGTTTCCTATCTGGCGCCTTGCGCCGCGGCGCTTCTGACAGGTTCGGCCGTCGTGGAGACGATTTTCACCATTCCGGGCGTCGGGCGCTATTTCGTCCTTGGCGCCATCAACCGTGACTATACGCTGATCATGGGAACCGTGATCCTCATCGCCATCTTCGTTATCCTGTTCAATCTGGTGGTCGATATTCTCTATGGTTTCCTCGATCCGAGGGTGCGCCATGACTGATCTTGGCCATGTGCCTGATGTATCGACGCCGGAAACCATTGGCCGCAGCCTGTTTCAGCTGGCGATCATCCGCTTCCGGCGCAACCGCGCCGCCATGTCCGGCTGCATCATGCTGGCGCTGATCGCGCTGTTCTCGTTTCTCGGACCCTTTTTCGTCAGCCATGCCTATGATCAGGTCTTTCCTTCCTATATCCTGGTGCCGCCCAGCCTGGAGCCGCTGCCGGATAGTTCGGCGCTTCAAGGGGTCATGGAAAGTGTCGCCGCGCGCGCCCGTGTCCAGTTGAAGTCGTTCGAGGTCGAGGGGCAGAATTTCACCGCCACCGTGACATCGGACAGGCCTATCGATCCGCGCACGGCGCGCTATTTCGACCGCGCGAACGAGTTTCGCGACACCGCGGTCACAGGAACCGGCCAGGACGGAAAATCGATGACACTGACGGGGAAAGTCAGCCGCGAATATTTTCCCTTCGGCACCGACAGCAACGGCCGCGATCTCCTCGTGCGTGTCATGCTCGGCGGGCAGGTCTCGATCGCCGTCGGGTTGCTGGCGAGCCTGGTCTCGCTCGGGATCGGCGTTTTCTACGGCGCCGTCTCGGGCTATCTCGGTGGGCGGGTCGATAATGTCATGATGCGGCTCGTCGAAATCCTCTATTCGCTGCCTTTCGTGTTCCTCGTCGTCGTGCTCGTCGTGTTTTTCGGGCGAAGTTTCATCCTGATCTTTCTCGTCATCGGCGCGGTCGAATGGCTCGACATGGCGCGTATCGTGCGCGGGCAGACGCTGGCGCTGAAACGGCGCGAGTTCATCGGCGCGGCGGAAGCCCTGGGGTCGACCGACTGGCAGATCATCCGCCGCCATATCATCCCGAACACGATAGGCCCGGTGATCATATTCGTCACGGTGGTGGTGCCGAAGGTAATCCTGCTCGAAAGCTTCCTGTCCTTCCTTGGCCTCGGCGTGCAGGCCCCGCTGACGAGCTGGGGTGTGCTGATCGCGGATGGCGCAAACAACATCCAGTCGGCGCCATGGCTTTTGATCTTCCCTGCCGCCTTTTTCGTCGCCACACTGTTTTCGCTGAATTTCGTCGGCGACGGCTTGCGCGACGCGCTCGATCCAAAGGACCGCTGAGATGACCGAAATCCTGAGCAGGGAGAAGGGCGAAACCATCCTCGCCGTTCGCGACCTCAAGGTCCGTTTCTCGACGCCCGATGGCGCGGTCGAGGCAGTCAGGGGTATCGATCTCGATGTCAGGGCGGGCGAGACGCTGGCTGTAGTGGGCGAATCCGGTTCGGGCAAGAGCCAGATGATGATGGGCATCATGGGATTGCTCGCCCGGAACGGCAGCGTCACTGGTTCGGCCCGATATCGCGACAAGGAGTTGATCGGACTTTCGTCCAAGGCCCTGAACCAGGTGCGCGGCTCGAAGATCACGATGATCTTCCAGGAGCCGATGACATCGCTCGATCCGCTCTACTCAATCGGGCGACAAATTGCCGAACCCATCGTGCATCATCGCGGCGGCAGCTTCAAACAGGCGAGAACCCGCGTCCTCGAACTTCTGGAACTCGTCGGCATACCGGAGCCGGAACGACGGATCGACAGTTATCCGCACGAGCTTTCGGGCGGCCAGCGGCAGCGTGTGATGATCGCCATGGCGCTGGCGAACGAGCCGGATCTGCTCATCGCCGACGAGCCGACAACGGCGCTCGATGTGACCATCCAGGCGCAGATCCTCGATCTCCTGCGGTCGCTGCAGAGCCGTTTCGGCATGGCCATCGTGCTGATCACGCATGATCTAGGCATCGTTCGGCACTTCGCCGAAAGGGTGGTCGTGATGCGCCGCGGTGAAGTGGTGGAGAAGGGGACGACCGCGGATATCTTCGAGCGGCCGAAGGCTGGCTATACCAAGATGCTCCTCGCCGCCGAGCCCAGCGGCAGGAAAGAGCCGCCGCCGGATCATGCGCCAATCATTCTGGAGGGGCTGAATGTCGCGGTGGATTTCTCGCTCGGTGGCGGCCTGCTCGGCGGTTCTCCGATGGTGTTCCGCGCGGTGGACGGTGTCAGCATACGCCTGCGGCAGGGGCAGACCATCGGCATCGTGGGCGAATCCGGTTCGGGCAAATCGACGCTCGGGCGGGCACTGCTCAAGCTCCTTCCCGGCAGCGGCTATTTCAGCTTCGGTGCGACCGATATCTCGAAGTTCGACCGGGCGGCGATGCGGCCGCTGCGGCGCCAGCTGCAACTGGTGTTCCAGGATCCCTATGGGTCGCTGTCGCCGCGCCAGACAGTTGGTGAAATCATCACCGAAGGGCTGTTCGTCCACGAGCCGCAGCTCAGCAAGCACACGCGGGACCAGCGGGCGGCCAAGGCACTTGAGGAAGTCGGCCTCGATCCCGCATCGCGCAACCGCTATCCGCACGAGTTTTCCGGCGGGCAACGGCAGCGCATTGCCATCGCGCGGGCGATGATCCTCAAGCCCAAGGTCGTCATCCTCGACGAACCGACCTCGGCGCTCGACCGCTCGGTGCAGGGGCAGGTCATCGCGCTCTTGCGCGATCTGCAGCAGGCGCACGGGCTTTCCTACATCTTCATCAGCCATGATCTTTCGGTGGTGAAGGCCATGGCGGACTATGTGGTGGTGATGAAGAACGGGCGTATCGTTGAGGAGGGGGAGACGGACGCGATCTTCGAGACGCCCGCCGCGGCCTATACGAAGGCGCTGATCGGGGCGGCCTTCAACATCTGAGCGCGGCGGAAGCGCGTCACTTCCCGCGTTCTTGCCGAACGCTTCCGGCAATGCGGCGGAAGGTGTCGGTCGGCGGGCTCCAGCCCGTGGCCTCCAGGAGAAGCGGGCTTGCGACGAGGCCGCCAGTGACGGCCTGCCATCGCTTGGACTGACCGGCGAGGCCGGCAAGGCCCTCCAGCCATGATTGCGGGAGAGGAAAAAGAGCGGCGCGCCGGCCGAGGCCCATCCGGACCGCAACGACGATCTCCGCCACGGAAAGCGGCGCGGCATCGGCGACGAGATAGGTTCCACCATCGGTGCGCGGTTCCCGCATGGCATGCAGGATGGCGTCGCAGAGCGCTTCCCGGTCGAGGAGCGAGCGCCTTGCGTCAAGCCTGGCGAAGGGCAGGGGCAGTGGCGTGCGGGCGAGGCGGATCAGCATCCCCATATTGCCGCGAACGCCGGGACCATAGACCAGGACCGGGCGCAGGATAGTAAATTTTCCGCTGCCGGCAAATATGGAGGCGATCGTCCGTTCGGCGGCGAGCTTTGCCCTTCCGTAGTCGTCTTCTGGCGTGGCCGGATCGGTTTCACGCACGATGCCGTCGCGTACCGGTCCGCATTGCGCGCGGATAGAGGAGATGAACACGAACTTGCCCGGCGCGGCGCGGTGTGCGGCTTCCGCCAGTCTTTCGGCCAGCACCTTGTTGGCCGCTTCATAGGCAGCGGCGGCCTGCTCGCGCGCGGCATGAGCGATCGCGGCGAGGTGCACGACATGGTCGCATCCGGCGATGAGCGCCTCGAAATCAGCCGGAGGTGCATCGGGAGGAGGGAGCATTACCGTCTCGACGCCTTCAGAGTTGAGTCTATCCGGCGCTCTCGACGTCGCACGAACGGCATAGCCGGCTTTCAGCAGATGCGGGACGAGCGCGCGTCCGATAAAGCCGGATGCGCCCGTCACCAATATGCGTACAGGACCGGTGCTCATCGGGCTTCGCTTCTTTGCGCGGATTGAGAGAGGGGCCGAGGGGCTGACTTATAGTTCATAAAATCAGTAGGATTTCCAAAAGGTTTGAGACGGTAGCAAGATGAAGTTCGGGTGGGAACATTGTTCTGTCCGATTGATGTCACGCAGCATGTTTTTAGCGTGCAGAAGAGGCATTCTGCGATTTCATCCTTTTCTTCAATCCGGCCATTTACGAGCGGTTGCGGAGCCTCTTTGAAGGCAGTAAGACCCGGAAAAGCCGACCCAATACTTGCCTTACCCATACCATGTGGACACGGTATGTCATCAAGGCGGTCAAGTGAACCCGGAACGGAATCAAGCCGTCATGAATCTGACTTTGACGCATCTGCAACGTCTTGAAGCCGAGGCGATCCATATCTTTCGCGAGGTCGCGGCGACGTTCGCCAATCCGGTGATGCTTTATTCCGTCGGCAAGGATTCCTCCGTTATGCTGCATCTGGCGATGAAGGCATTCTATCCGGCCAAGCCGCCCTTTCCATTCCTGCACGTCGATACGACCTGGAAATTCCGCGAAATGATTGCGTTTCGCGATGCACAGGCGCGGGAACTCGGGTTCGAACTGCGGGTGCATATCAATGAGGACGGCGTGCGACAGGGGATCAACCCTTTCGTCCACGGTTCCAACACCCATACCCATATCATGAAGACTGTCGGCCTCCGGCAGGCGCTTGACAAATATGGCTTCGACGCGGCTTTCGGCGGCGCGCGGCGCGACGAGGAAAAATCCCGCGCCAAGGAGCGCATTTTCTCCTTCCGCAATGCGCAGCATGGATGGGATCCGAAGAACCAGCGCCCGGAAATGTGGAAGATCTACAATACCCGCGTCTCCAAGGGCGAATCGATCCGCGTGTTTCCTCTGTCGAACTGGACCGAACTCGACATCTGGCAGTATATTCTGCAGGAAAACATCCCCATCGTGCCGCTGTACTTCGCGGCCAAGCGTCCGGTGGTCGAGCGTGACGGGATGCTGATCATGGTCGATGACGGCCGCATGGAACTGAAGCCCGGCGAAAAAATCGAGGAGCGCATGGTCCGCTTCCGAACACTCGGCTGCTATCCGCTGACCGGCGCGATCGAGTCGGATGCGGCGACCTTGCCCGAGATCGTCGGCGAAATGCTGATCGCGCGTACCTCCGAACGGCAGGGCCGCCTCATCGACAAGGATGAAGCGGGCTCGATGGAGAAGAAGAAGCGCGAGGGGTATTTCTGATGAACAGGATCGATCTACCTGTCGTCGCCGACGAAGCGGATGACATCCTCGCATTCATGGCCGATCAGGAACGCAAATCGCTTCTGCGCTTCCTGACCTGCGGTTCCGTGGATGATGGGAAATCGACCCTCATCGGCCGGCTTCTCTATGATACCAAGCTCATCTTCGAGGATCAGCTTGCCGCCTTGCATAATGACAGCCGCAAGCACGGCACCAATGGCGACGATATCGATTTCGCGCTGCTGGTGGACGGGCTCGATGCGGAGCGCGAACAGGGCATCACCATCGATGTCGCCTATCGCTTCTTCGCCACGCCGAAGCGCAAGTTCATCGTCGCCGACACGCCGGGGCATGAGCAATATACTCGCAACATGGCGACGGGCGCCTCTACAGCGGATCTCGCCATCGTGCTCGTCGATGCGCGCCAGGGCATACTGACCCAGACGCGGCGGCACTCCTTCATCGCTTCCCTGCTCGGAATCCGGCACATCGTGCTGGCGGTCAACAAGATCGATCTCGTGGACTATTCGCAGGGCGTGTTCGACCGCATCGTTGCCGATTACACGGATTTTGCCCGCGACCTCGGCTTTGCCACCATTCAGCCTATCCCGATTTCCGCCCGTTATGGCGACAATGTCACGGAGAAATCAGCGAAACTCGGCTGGTATGACGGCCCGGCGCTGCTGGCGCATCTCGAAGCGGTTTCGCTGGATGAGAGCGACGCCGCCAGGCCGTTCCGCTTTCCCGTGCAATATGTGAACCGTCCGGACCAGAATTTTCGCGGTTTCGCCGGAACGGTCGCATCGGGCACGATTGCAGTCGGCGGCTCTGTCGTCGTGGCTAAATCGGGCAAGGCGTCGCGGGTCAAGCGCATCGTCACGCAGGATGGCGATCTAAGCCAAGCTTTCGAGGGGCAGGCGATCACCATCGTTCTGGAGGACGAGGTGGAAGTGTCGCGCGGCAACATGCTGGTCGCGCCCGATGCGCGCCCCGATGTCGCGGATCAGTTCGCGGCCCATCTCGTCTGGTTCAACGAAGAGGCGATGATCCCGGGCCGGACCTATCTCCTGCGCACCGAAACGGATCAGGTGAGCGTCACCATCACCGATCTGAAGCATCGCATCAACATCAACAGTTTCGCTGAGGAAGCGGCAAAGCATCTGGCGCTCAACGAGGTAGGTGTCTGCAACCTCTCGACCGGCGAGCCGATTGCTTTCGACCCCTATGGGGAAAACCGCTCGACGGGTTCGTTCATTCTCATCGACCGCATGACGAACGCGACGGTCGGGGCGGGCATGATCGATTTCGCGCTAAGGCGGGCGTCGAATGTGCACTGGCAGGCGCTCGACGTCGACAGAAACGCGCGGGCGACGCAGAAGCACCAGCGCCCGGCGGTGCTCTGGTTTACCGGATTGTCCGGTTCAGGCAAGTCGACGATCGCCAACCTTCTGGAGAAGCATCTCCATTCGCTCGGCAAACACACCTATATTCTCGACGGTGACAATGTTCGCCATGGTCTCAATCGCGATCTCGGTTTCACCGCCGAGGATCGGGTGGAGAACATTCGCCGGGTCGGCGAGGTGGCGAAGCTGATGGCGGATGCCGGGCTGATCGTGCTGGTGTCCTTCATCTCGCCTTTCCAGGCCGAGCGGCAATTGGTGCGCGAGCTTCTGCCCGAGGGCGAATTCGTCGAGATCTTCGTCGATACGCCGATCGAGGAATGCATCGAGCGCGACCCGAAGGGGCTTTACGCCAAGGCGCTGCGTGGCGAGATCAAGAACTTCACCGGCGTGGATTCGCCTTATGAGAAACCGGACAGTCCGGAAATCCATCTGAGGACGAGTGGACGTTCGACGGAGGAACTGGCGGCGGAAGTGGAGCAATATCTCGGCGAACGGGGTATCATCAGCCATTACAATGTCGATTCCTGGTCGATCTGAATGAACGATATCTCTCCTAATGGCCTGGATGGCGATGCGCTGCTTCGCGTCATGGAAGAGGCTGCCATTGCCGCCGGCCTCGCGATCATGGAGATTTATGCTGGCGGCTTCGATGTTCTTCTCAAGGATGACTGTTCGCCGGTGACGCAGGCCGACAAGGCGGCGGAAGCGATTATCCTCGCGGCTTTGCGCAAGGCGACGCCTGATATTTCCATCGTCGCTGAAGAAGAAATGTCGGAGGGAAGAGCTCCCGCGCATCTCGGGGACTGCTTCTATCTTGTCGATCCTCTCGACGGAACGCGCGAATTCATCGGAAGAAACGGCGATTTTACGGTCAATATCGCGCTGATCGATCGTGGTGTACCCATTTTCGGTGTGGTGTACGCGCCGGTACGCGGGCTCCTTTTTTCCGGCGCTCCGGGGGAGGCTCGCGAGGTTGCGGTCGACGCAAAGGGCTCCCGGGGGGCATCTCGGCTTATCGCCGTGCGCGATTGTCCGGCACAGATGATTGCCGTCGCCAGCCGCTCGCATCGCACGTCTGCGACGGATGACTATTTGACGGGCTTCGATATCGCCGAATGTGTTTCGGTCGGTTCGTCGCTCAAATTCTGCCTTCTGGCGCGGGGAGAGGCGGATATTTATCCGCGCTTCGGACCGACCATGGAATGGGATACGGCGGCAGGGGATGCAGTTCTGCGCGCGGCAGGCGGCGGAACCTGGACGCCTGAAGGCAGGCTTCTCGCTTACGGTAAACCCCATTTTAAAAATTCGTTTTTCATCGCCCGAGGTAAATGGAGCCCGGTGTTTTCGTAGTGATCGGCCTGTAAAACCTGCATGTTGATTGATGCATTGACGGGCGCGATCTGCTCTTTGCAAAGACTTCGAGTTTATTCGACTTTCATCAAGTATTTATAAAATTACTTCAATAGTTTACCGTAAAGCTATCGCAGATATATTTAATTACTTAAAGTGTTGATTCCGAATATGATTCAAGTATTGGCTTCTACGCTTTATTTTCACTTCTGTTTATTCTGTCAATAAAGCGGTGCTTGACGAAAATCCAGCAGAGCTCACTCGCGCTGCCGCTTTGATTGACTGCAATTATGAGATTTTTGGAAAATGCACAAAGTGCTCAATTCCAATGGTCGGAGTGAGAGGATTCGAACCTCCGACCCCGTCGTCCCGAACGACGTGCGCTACCAGGCTGCGCTACACTCCGTGACCATGGATGGCGGCTTATAGCGCCGCTATTTTCTCCCTGCAAGACGTTTCGTTAAAAAACCAGGGATAGATTCCGCCCATGCATCCGGACGGATTTCATTGGCCTCGATCGTGGGGGTAAGTTATGGCTGAAAAGATGGCATAACGGATGGAATCGCGAAACCGGCGCTCCTTTCAAAGGCAACAGCGATTCAGGAAAAGGCAATTCAAGCGGAAATGATACAGGGTGGAGACGTGTCGGGCCTCATTGTCAGCTTTATCATGAGTGGCGGTGTCGGCTCGCGACTTTGGCCGTTGTCACGCGAAGATTTTCCAAAGCAGTTCCATGATCTTTCCGGACAGGGGTCGATGCTGCAAAAGACCATCCGCCGGATGCGCGCGCGCCCGGCGGGGCCTTTGCCGGTCTATCTGCTCGCTTCGGAGCTCCATGCGGCCCGCATCGGCCAGGATATTGCCGGTATCGGGCTTGATGGTGGCAGGGCCGTCTTCGAGCCGATGGGCCGCAATACGGCCGCTGCCGTTGTGCTTGCCACCGAGATTACGCTGCGTGAGCATGGCGATGCGCTCGTGCTTGTGGCGCCTTCGGATCATGAAATATCCACCGACCGCGATTTTTGGGAAACAGTCGAAACGGGCGTGCCTGCCGCCGCCAGCGGGCGCGTGGTCGTTTTCGGCATTCGCCCAAGCAGCCCCGAAACCGGTTTCGGCTATGTCGAGACCGGACCCGAGCACCACGGCGTGCGCGATGTGATCCGGTTCGTCGAAAAACCTGACGAGGCGGCGGCGAAGGCCTATCTGGAGCAGGGCAACTTTTCCTGGAATGCCGGCATTTTCCTGTTTCGGGCGAGTGTCATGCGCGAGGCCTTTCTCGCCCATGCGCCGGAAATCTGGCATGGGGCCGTCGCGACGCTCGATGAGGCGGCGACGGATGTATCAGGCACCTATTTGCCGCATGATCTCTACGCAAACGTGCCCTCGATCTCCGTCGATTATGCCATCATGGAACACATCCGCAATATCGGGCTCGTCGAGGCGCGGTTCCGCTTTCACGATCTGGGTTCCTGGCAGTCGCTGCTCGATATGCGGGCGCAGTCAGGCGAGCATGACGGAGATGGCAATGTCGTGGTGGGGGATGTCGTCGCCATCGATTGCGAGCACAGCTATCTGCGCAGCGAGGGGCGACTGATCTCGGCGGTCGGCCTGCGCGACATGGCCGTTGTGGCCACCGAAGACGCCACTTTTGTCGCGCCGATTTCCGAAAGCCAGCATGTTCGCAAGATTGTCGAGCAGTTGGAAAAGACCGGACGGCTCGAAACGAAGTTTACGCCTGCGCCGGATCGCATGCCGATCGCCGGGGCCTATGCAACCCGTGTTCATCACTGGCTGTTCGAGGAAACCCTGCCGCTCTGGTCGACTGTCGGGGTGGACGAACGGCATGGCGGTTTCTTCGAGGTGCTGTCGCTGAGTGGTCTGCCGCTCGAACGGATCAAGCGCACGCGCACCATGGCCCGCCAGATCTACGCCTTTGCGGTCGCCAAGGAGATGGGCTGGGACGGACCGGCCGAGGAGTTGATCGATCACGGTATCCGCTTCGTCAAGGCGCATGGCCGCACCGAGCGCGGCGGCTGGGTCAAGACGTTCAATCCTGACGGCAGCGTGGCTGACGCAACGGAGGATGCCTACGATCAGTCGTTCATTTTGCTGGCGCTGGCCCACGCACACAAGGCGGGGCACAAGGACGCGCTGCCGCTTGCGACTGAGACCTTCGCCTTCATTGACGAATATCTCGCGGATGCACGCTGCACCGGGTTTCTGGAGGAGCCCGGCGACCGTGACAATCCACACTGCGTCCGCCGCTCAAACCCGCATATGCATCTGCTGGAGGCATTTCTTGCCTGGCATACCGTGACGGGTGAGCGCACCTATCTCGAACGTGCGGCGCGCATTGTCGATCTTTTCCGCAGCCGGTTCTTCGATCCCGACAGTTGGACCCTTGGCGAATTCTTCACCCAGGATTGGGAGCGGGTGCCGGGCGAGAAGGGCGAATGGACCGAACCGGGGCATCATTTTGAATGGGCGTCGCTGTTGTCCAGCTTTGCCGCGAGTTCCGGCCAGAAGGATGTGGTGCGGCTCGGGCGCAAGCTTTATGCCTCGGCCATTGCCAACGGGCTGAACCGGGCAACGGGGCTCGCTTACAATTCCGTTTCGCGCCATGGCCTGCCGATGGACCGCAACTCGCGCAGCTGGCCGCAGACCGAGGCGATCAAGGCGGCTATTGCGCTTGACGGCAATGGCGGGCCGGATTTGAAGCCCGAGATAGAGGCGCGTGTCGGTCGGCTCTTCCGCTGGCATATCGAGCCGGCCCCGAAGGGCCTGTGGATAGATCTCATTGATGAGCAAGGGCGCGCGCGGGCGGAAAACGTGCCTGCATCGATCTTCTATCACCTCGTCTGTGCGCTGACGCAATATATGGATTTCACCAGAAAGCTCTGAGAAGCCTGTGAATCATGGATAGCATCGCTTGAAACGGCGGAGCCAAGCTGCACATATTCGCAGCGGAAGGCCATTGGAATCGTTTGATGTCATGCGCCAAGATAGGCCGGTATAGGCCCCGATCCCGCTTGGCAAGCCACGGGAGACCGTCATGCCAGCCTATCAGATCAGGATTGCCTATCTCACTCAATATCGCCGAACGCGGCATTATTTTCACCGTTTGATCATTGCCGGTGACCAGGATCTGGCGCTCGCGGAAGGGCGGGCATTATTGACGAAGGTTTCTCCCAACGCACGGATTGTTCACGAAAGCGCGCTGCTCAGGCCGGATAGCGGCGAGGTCGAGGCCGCTGTGGCGTCGGGATGGACGCTCAGAAATGGATGGTGGAGCCGCCCGATAAGGGCAGGGGACGATCTCGTCATCATTGCCATGCACGGTCATGCCGACAGCAAGCATATCAACGCCAGGACGCCCGCGGGTTGCCTTGCCATCGACAGGGCTTGAGCTGCGGGGAGGGAACGCTGCGAAAGGCCATTTTCTTTTCCGGCTTTCGTATCTATTCTCGAAAGAGAAACGAAAGCCCTGAAAAATGTATCTGATACCGAGACACAATGAAATCCTGGAATTGGCCAAGGAGCATGGCCGGGTGCTGGTCGACGATCTCGCGGCGCTCTTCAATGTGACGCCGCAGACGATCCGCAAGGATCTCAACGATCTCTGCCAGCAGCAGCTTCTGACCCGCATCCATGGCGGGGCGCTCTATCCCTCCGGGGTCGAGAATGTCCAGTATGAGGCACGTCGCCAGATCGCTGCGACAGAAAAGGAAGCGATCGGTGCCGCCGCGGCCGATCTCATTCCTGACGGGGCATCGCTCTTCATCAATATCGGCACGACGACGGAGGCCGTCAGCCATGCGCTGTTGGACCGCAAGGCGCTAATGGTGATTACCAATAACATCAATGTTGCCAACAGGATGCGAGTATACCAGGGCATGGAGGTCGTCATCGCTGGCGGGGTGGTGCGCGGTTCGGACGGCGGTATCGTCGGCGAGGCGGCGGTGGACTTCATCCGCCAGTTCAAGGTCGATTTCGCCGTCATTGGAACTTCGGCTATCGACCGGGACGGCGCGCTGCTGGATTTCGACTTCCGGGAGGTGAAAGTGGCGCAGGCCATCATCGCCAATGCGCGCCATGTCATTCTGGTTTCCGACTCGACCAAATTCGAGCGGACCGCGCCGGTGCGTATCGGTCATCTCTCTCAGGTCCATACCTTCATCACGGATCATTGCCCCGATCAGGGCATCCGGGAAATCTGCATGGAGTTCAAGGTTCGGCTGATCGAAACATCGCCCATCGCTCGCTCCTGATCGTTTTCGTTTGACATTCGTATTGTTTTCGAAATAATCATTTGGTCTTTCGTATAGGCAATTTATTGCTGCATTGCGAAATATGGGGCAAGTCCGTCAGGAGAGGGAGTCATTTCCCGGAAAAGCAGGGCTGCTTTTTCCGTCGGACTTGGGGAGAAACAATGCGTTGGGCGGCTTTCCGCTCTCTGAGGCAAGGGCTGTGGACGATAACCCGACATATGACATCTTTGTCATCGGTGGCGGCATCAACGGATGCGGCATCGCGCGCGATGCGGCGGGGCGTGGTTATTCGGTCTATCTGGCCGAGATGAACGATCTGGCCAGCGGTACATCGTCCGGTTCGACCAAGCTCATCCATGGCGGGTTGCGCTATCTCGAACATTACGAATTCCGGCTGGTGCGGGAAGCGTTGATGGAGCGCGAGGTGCTCTGGGGCAACGCGCCGCATATCATCCATCCGATGCGGTTCGTCCTACCTTATCACAAGGGCGGGGTGCGTCCGGCCTGGCTTTTGCGCCTCGGCCTGTTTCTTTACGACCATATCGGCGGGCGCAGACGGCTACCGCCGACGCGCACGCTCGACATGCGCAGCGACCCGGCGGGAAAGCCGTTGAAGCCACTGTTCACCAAGGCATTCGAATATTCCGACTGCTGGGTCAATGATGCCCGCCTGGTGGCGCTCAATGCCCGCGATGCCGCGGACCGGGGGGTGGTGATCCGTACACGGGCGAAGATGACGGAAGCCCACCGCGACGGCGGGAAGTGGCAGATCACTGTTGAAGACACGGTTTCCGGCCAAACCGAGCAGGTGTCGGCGCGGCTTCTTGTCAATGCGGCAGGGCCGTGGGTCGATCATGTGGTCGCCGGGATTGCCGGCAAGGACGTGCACAATGTCCGGCTGGTGCAGGGCAGTCATATCGTCGTCCGCAAGAAATTCGACGACCCGCGCGCCTATTTCTTCCAGAACAATGACGGGCGCATCATTTTCGCCATTCCCTATGAGGACGATTTCACACTGATCGGCACGACGGACCAGGATTATCACGGTGATCCGGCCAAAACCACGATCACCGAGAAGGAGATCGACTATCTCAGCCGGGCCGCGAGCGAATATTTCCGCGAGCCGGTCAGCCAGGAGGATATCGTCTGGACCTACTCCGGCGTCCGGCCGCTTTTTGACGATGGCGCGTCCAAGGCGCAGGAGGCCACCCGCGACTACGTGCTGAAAGAGGATGCGCCGGAAGGCGCCGCGCCGCTGATCAACGTCTTCGGCGGCAAGATCACCACATATCGGCGCCTTTCGGAGCATATGCTGGAGAAGATAGAGGGATTTCTGGGCGCCAAGGGGCCATCCTGGACGCGATCCGCGCCTTTGCCGGGCGGTAATTTCCCCATGACGGCGTTCGACGCGGAATTGCGCAGGTTTCGGGAGCGTTATAGCTTTCTCGATGAGGCGCATGCCCGTAGACTGTTCAGGCTCTACGGAACGAGGGCCGATGTTCTGCTGGGAGCGGCTGCTTCCTATCAGGATTTGGGCAGGCATTTCGGTGTCGATCTCTATGAGGCGGAGGTTCGCTATCTCATCGAGAACGAATGGGCGCTGACCGCCGAGGACGTTCTGTGGCGGCGCACGAAGCGGGGCTTGAGACTCACTTCGATGGAGGTGGCGGCGCTCGCGGATTTCATGGCGCAAGCCGTGGGCAATCCGGCTAAAAGTATAAAAACAGCCGCGGCGGCAAGCAGATAGCGTATTTGGCAGGTAAACGTTTGCAGGTGGCGTTTGCTTGCGGGAGGAGAGAGACGAGTGCTGGAGTTACGGAACGTTTCGAAGGTCGTTGGCGGCAAGACCCATCTCAGCGATATCTCGCTGAAGCTGGAGCATGGCACGCTGAATGTCCTGCTTGGGCCGACGCTGGCGGGCAAGACCAGCCTGATGCGCATCATGGCGGGGCTCGACGTGCCGACTTCTGGTTCCCTGTGGTTCGATGGGCAGGATATAACGGGCGTGCCGGTGCAGAAGCGTTCGGTCGCCATGGTCTATCAGCAGTTCATCAATTACCCGGCTTTCACGGTTTATGAGAATATTGCCTCGCCCATGCGGGTCGCCGGCATCGACAGCGCGACCATCGACCGGGAGGTGCGCAAGACCGCGGAACTTTTGAAGCTTACGCCCTATCTCGACCGGACGCCGCTCAACCTCTCCGGCGGACAGCAGCAGCGCACGGCTCTGGCCCGTGCCATCGTCAAGAACGCCAAGCTGGTGCTGCTCGACGAGCCGCTGGCCAATCTCGATTACAAGCTGCGCGAGGAGTTGCGGGCGGAACTGCCGAAGCTGTTCGCCGCCTCGGGCGCGATCTTCGTCTATGCCACTACCGAACCCTCGGAAGCCCTGCTGCTTGGCGGCAATACGGCTACGCTCTCCGAAGGGCGTATCACGCAGTTCGGGCAGACCATCGATGTCTTCCGGCAGCCGGCCGATCTCATCACGGCGCAGACCTTCGCCGATCCGCCGCTCAACATCATTACCATCGAGAAAAAGGAAGATTTGTTCCATCTGCCAGGCGATATCACCTTTGCCGTTCCGGCGGACTGGCGGGGGATGGAGGATGGCAGCTATGTGCTGGGCTTCCAGCCGCATCACCTTTCCTTCGGGCCGTCCGAAAAGGACCTCTTCGCCATGCGCGCCAAGGTCATCGCCTCGGAGATCACCGGCTCGGAAAGCTATATCCACCTTGCCTTCGCGAATACGCGCTGGGCGATGCTGGCGCACGGAATCCACGAGTTGAACGCCGGCGAGATCGTCGAGCTTACTCTCGACCCACGCCATCTGATGATCTTCGACGCGAGCGGCAAGTCCGTCACCCCTCGCCAGAAACTGGCGGCGTAGGGAGGAAATCATGGCGCGCATCGAACTCGACCATATCCGTCATGCCTATGGGCCCAATCCGAAATCGGATGCCGATTACGCTTTGAAGGAAGTGCATCACACCTGGGAGGACGGCGGCGCCTATGCGCTGCTCGGCCCCTCCGGTTGCGGCAAGACCACGCTGCTCAACATCATATCGGGGCTGATCCATCCCTCGCACGGCCGGATATTATTCAACGGCCAGGATGTCACCGATCTGTCGACGCAGGAGCGCAATATCGCGCAGGTGTTCCAGTTTCCCGTCATCTACGACACGATGACGGTCTACGACAATCTGGCCTTTCCGCTGCGCAATCGCGGCGTCGCGGCAGCCGACATCGACCGCAAGGTGCGCGAAACGCTCGACATGATCGATCTCGCAAGCTGGGCGGACAAGAAGGCGCGCGGGCTGACCGCCGACCAGAAGCAGAAGATTTCGCTCGGCCGCGGCCTCGTGCGCTCCGATGTCAATGCGATCCTGTTCGACGAGCCGCTGACAGTCATCGATCCGCATATGAAATGGGTGCTGCGCTCGCAATTGAAGGAACTGCACCGGCGTTTCGGCTTCACCATGGTTTATGTCACGCATGACCAGACCGAGGCGCTGACCTTCGCGCAGAAGGTCGTCGTCATGTATGAGGGCGAGATCGTGCAGATCGGCACGCCGCATGAGCTTTTCGAGCGGCCGAAGCATACATTCGTCGGCTATTTCATCGGCTCGCCGGGCATGAATGTCGTGCCCGTCGAGATCGAGGGAAAAAAGGCCCGGTTCGGCGGGCAGGTGGTCAATCTGCCTGGCGCACCGGATATGCCTGCGACCAAGGGCAGGATGGAACTGGGCATACGCCCGGAATATGTGCGGCTTGGCCGCGAGGGCATGCCTGTCACCATCGGCAAGGTCGAGGATATCGGGCGCCACAAAATCGTGCGCACGCAACTGGAAGGGCAGGAGATCGCCGTCATTCTCGCCGAGGATGAGGAGGTTCCCGCCGATCCGCACATTCATTTCGATCCAAAGGGGATCAACGTCTACGCCAATTCATGGCGCGTGGCTTTGGGAGAATAGGCCATGGACAAGACATGGAACAATAAAGCCTGGTTCATGGTGCTGCCGGTTCTGCTTCTGGTGGCGTTCTCGGCGGTCATTCCGCTGATGACGGTCGTGAACTATTCCGTGCAGGACACGTTCGGCAACAACCAGTTCTTCTGGGCCGGCACCGAATGGTACGCGGAAATGCTGCATTCCGAGCGCTTTCATGCCGCGCTCCTGCGCAACCTGTTCTTTTCCTTCATCATCCTGGCGATCGAGGTGCCGCTCGGCATCCTCATCGCGCTCAACATGCCGCGCAAGGGCTGGGGCGTTCCGGTCTGCCTGGTTCTTATGTCCCTGCCGCTGCTCATTCCGTGGAACGTGGTCGGCACGATCTGGCAGGTCTTCGGGCGTGTGGATATCGGCCTTCTCGGGCGGACGCTTTCGATGCTCGGCATCAACTACAATTACGTGCAGAACCCGCTGCACGCCTGGGTCACCGTCATCGTCATGGACGTCTGGCACTGGACGAGCCTCGTGGTTCTGCTCTGCTATGCCGGGCTGGTGTCGATCCCGGATGCCTTCTACCAGGCTGCCAAAATTGACGGCGCATCGCGCTGGGCGGTGTTCCGCTACATCCAGCTGCCGAAGATGAACCGCGTGCTTTTGATCGCCGTCCTGCTTCGCTTCATGGACAGTTTCATGATCTACACCGAGCCCTTCGTCGTCACCGGCGGCGGACCGGGCAATTCGACGACGTTCCTCTCCATCGATCTGGTCAAGATGGCGGTTGGCCAGTTCGATCTCGGGCCAGCGGCGGCCATGTCGATCATCTACTTCCTGATCATCCTGGCGCTGTCATGGGTCTTCTATACGGTCATGACCAATTATGATGCGGAGCGCTGATATGAGTGTCGCAGAAGACAAGCTTATGGCTGAACGCAAGGGCAAAATCGACGAGAGGTCGTCCATGCAGAATGCGCAGACAGCCCTTGCCCGCACGATGCGCCGGCGCGGGGAGGAGTCCCGCTTCTGGTGGCTGATCCCGACGCTCTACATCATCTTCCTGATGCTGCCGATCTATTGGCTCATCAATATGAGCTTCAAGACCACTGCGGAAATCCTTTCGACGTTTTCGCTCTGGCCGGTGAAGCCGACGCTGCATAATTACGCGGTCATCTTCACCGATCCGTCGTGGTATTCGGGTTATATCAACTCGATCATCTATGTGGTGATGAACACCGTCATCTCCGTTTTGGCGGCGCTGCCGGCGGCCTATGCCTTCTCGCGCTACCGCTTTCTCGGCGACAAGCATCTGTTCTTCTGGCTGCTCACCAACCGCATGGCCCCCCCGGCGGTTTTCGTGCTGCCGTTCTTCCAGCTCTATTCGGCTTTCGGGCTGATCGACACGCATATCGCCGTGGCCATCGCGCATTGCCTGTTCAACGTGCCGCTCGCGGTCTGGATCCTCGAAGGCTTCATGTCCGGCGTGCCGAAGGAAATCGACGAGACCGCCTATATCGACGGCTATTCGTTCCCGCGCTTCTTCGTGAAGATCTTCATGCCGCTCATCGCCAGCGGCATCGGGGTGGCATGCTTCTTCTGCTTCATGTTCTCGTGGGTCGAGCTTCTCATCGCCAGAACCCTGACGACAACGGCGGCCAAGCCCATCGCGGCGACGATGACGCGCACGGTTTCGGCGTCGGGACTTGACTGGGGCGTACTTGCCGCAGCCGGCGTGCTGACGATCATTCCAGGTGCGCTCGTGATCTGGTTCGTGCGTAACTATATCGCCAAGGGCTTTGCCCTGGGGAGGGTGTGATGAATCTCTCATGGATGGCCTGGACCTGGCCGACGGCGATCTTCTTCATGACGATCCTTGCGCTGCTCGTCGGCATGGCGGTCTGGGAATATTTTTCGCCGGGCGGCAATCCGCGCGTCGGCGTCCTGCGCTTCGAGACGACACGCGGCGACCGGCTTTTCGTCTCGCTGCTTGGATCAGCTTTCATCAATCTCGCATGGCTGGGGCTGGTCGGTCCCAACCTATGGTGGGCCCTCGCACTGTCCGTGGTCTACGCCATCGGCGTATTTCGCTACGTATAGGAGAGGAAACAAGCGCCAGCTCGCGAAGCGGGCGCTGGACTAAATAGCAATCGCAACCCTTGGGAGGACTTTAACATGCGACGGCACCTACTCACATCGACAACAGCACTGGTGCTGCTGTTGGCTACAGGCAACGCCTTTGCCGGAATGGATGAGGCGAAGGGATTTCTCGACAAGGAAATCGGCGACCTCTCGACGCTCTCGCGCGCCGATCAGGAAAAGGAAATGCAATGGTTCGTCGATGCGGCGAAGCCATTCGCCGGCATGGAGATCAAGGTCGTCTCCGAAACCATCACCACGCATGAATATGAATCGAAAGTGCTGGCGCCGGCTTTCACCGCCATCACCGGCATCAAGATCAGCCATGATCTGATCGGCGAGGGCGATGTCGTCGAAAAGCTGCAGACGCAGATGCAGTCGGGCGAGAATATCTATGACGCCTATGTCAACGATAGCGATCTGATCGGAACGCATTGGCGCTACCAGCAGGTGCGCAACCTGACCGACTGGATGGCGAATGAAGGCAAGGACGTCACCAATCCCGGTCTCGACCTCGACGATTTCATCGGAAAGTCGTTCACGACGGCGCCTGACGGCAAGCTCTACCAGCTTCCTGACCAGCAGTTCGCGAACCTCTACTGGTTCCGCTACGACTGGTTCAACGACGAGAAGAACAAGGCCGATTTCAAGGCAAAGTACGGCTATGATCTGGGTGTGCCGGTCAACTGGTCGGCTTACGAGGATATTGCCGAATTCTTCACCGGTCGGGAGATCGACGGCAAGAAGGTCTACGGCCATATGGATTATGGCAAAAAGGATCCGTCGCTCGGCTGGCGGTTCACCGATGCCTGGCTTTCGATGGCGGGCAATGGCGACAAGGGCATTCCGAACGGCAAGCCGGTCGACGAATGGGGCATCAAGGTCGATGCAAATTCGCGTCCGGTCGGCTCCTGCGTGGCGCGCGGCGGCGATACCAATGGTCCGGCCTCGGTCTATGCCATCGAGAAATACCTCCAGTGGCTGAAGGCCTATGCGCCGCCGGAAGCACAGGGCATGACCTTCTCGGAATCCGGTCCGGTTCCGGCGCAGGGCACTGTCGCCCAGCAGATCTTCTGGTACACGGCCTTCACCGCCGATGCCGTCAAGAAGGGCCTGCCCGTCGTCAACGAGGACGGCACGCCGAAATGGCGCATGGCACCTTCGCCGCATGGCGTCTACTGGAAGGACGGCATGAAGCTCGGCTATCAGGACGTCGGTTCCTGGACGCTGATGAAGTCGACGCCGGAGGACCGCGCCAAGGCCGCATGGCTCTATGCGCAGTTCGTCACCTCGAAGACCGTGGACGTGAAGAAGAGCCATGTCGGCCTGACGCTCATCCGCGAAAGCTCCATCGGGCATGAAAGCTTCACCAAGCGCGCGCCCGAACTCGGCGGCCTGATCGAGTTCTACCGTTCGCCGGCCCGCGTGCAGTGGTCGCCGACGGGCACCAACGTGCCGGACTATCCGAAGCTGGCACAGCTCTGGTGGCAGGCGATCGGTGATGCGTCTTCGGGTGCGAAGACCGCGCAGGAAGCCATGGACTCGCTTTGCGCCGAGCAGGAAAGGGTGCTTGAACGCCTCGAACGCGCCGGCGTCCAGGGCGATATCGGCCCGAAGCTCGCCGAGGAGCACGATCTGCAATATTGGCACGACGACGCCGTCAAGAACGGCAATCTCGCGCCGCAATTGAAGGTCGAGAACGAAAAGGAAAAGCCTGTTACCGTCAATTATGACGAACTGGTCAAGAGCTGGCAGAAATAAGCCAGCGCCCTCCTGTGGGAGAAACTGGGCCGGATAGCGATATCCGGCCCTTTTTGCGTATGACAGCCGTGTTTGTTGTGGTTTGCCGCAAATCCCATGGAGATGGGACGCGGTTTGGCATAATGTTGCCGCCATGAATTATGCGCGCTCGATCGCTTCCGAAATGCCCGTTTCCTCCGCCGCTTCTTCGCCTGCCCCGTGGGTACGGGCGCCGCGCGACCTGACGGGGATGGATGAGGCCGAGGCCGCGTTCCTGGCGGGTGCGGCGCTCCAGGCGCTCGATGGCCTCATCCGGGACGAGCCTGACTGGTCCGGCATCTGGCGCAGCCGTATGGCGCTGAAGGCCGCATCGGCATCGTCTTCGCTCCTCGGCAGGCCGGAAGAGGAGGCGGCGCTGCGCGATGCCGTCTGTCTCACGCGGCCCGGTAGCGATCCCGGCCCGGTTGGCAGGAATCTTCTCGCCTGGCGAAGGCTTGCCCGCCATTCGGGGACCTTTGACAAGGAGTTGCTGAATTCCATCGCGGAATTCTTCGGGTTGAAGACCAATCAGGATTTGGCAGATATCGCGGATCATATCCGCGCGCTGATGCAGGCCGGCAAGCCGGCCCCCTTCGCGGCGATGGAGGCTGCCGAATATGCCGTGAAGGCTTTCGATGATGGCAAGGCCTTGCCTATCTCTGCCGAGTTGCTTGGCTTCTGGGTGGCCGATCTGGCGCTTGCTGACAGACTGAAATGGCCGCGGCCCGTGCCGCTTCTGGTAACACAGGCGCAAAAGCCGTTCTTCCGGGCGGGCCCCAATCGCCGTCGCCTGCGCATCGGCGAGGAGGGGTGGCGCAGGGCCTGTCTCATCGCCTACACCCAGGCTGCCCTGGAGGCTTACGACATTGCTGCAGACATTGCCCGCCGGGCGGAAAGATTGAAGGCGGTTGCTCCCAAGCTGCGCGCCAAGGGATCGGCGCGCATTGTCGAGGCGTTGCTTCAGGACGATGCATTGTTGCCCTCAGCCTGTATCGACGCCTTTCCTGGACAGGCGATGACAGACCGCGCGTTGCGTCGGCTGTTCGAGCGCCTTGTTTCGCTCGAGGCGGTGCGCGAACTGACGGGGCGGACCACCTTCCGGCTCTACGGGCTCTAGCAGATGGCATTGCGGGACCGGGAGAAGACATCGCCACCGAAGGACGCATTCGACCGCGAATTGCTGGACCTGCCGGCCACTGCCCGCTGGCGCGAATGGATGAACCGTGTCGAGGCGGTGATATTCGCCGCGAGCGAACCTGTCGGCGTGGATGTACTCCAGCGGTTGGTCGGGAGTGATTGCAGCATCGAGCTTCTGATCGAGGACATCCGTGAGGAATTGCGGATGCGACCCTATGATCTTGTTCGCGTCGCCGGCGGTTTTCAGCACCGCACACGGCCTCCCTATGGTAGCGCCATACGCGCAGCGTCGGGTATGGACGAGGGAACTGCAGGCCTGTCACAGGCGCAAGCATTGCTCCTGATGACCATAGCCTATTTCCAGCCGCTGACGCGCACCGAGCTTTCGGCTTTCATCGGGCGCGAGGTGAGCCGGGATACGATCGGGCAGTTGCGCAATGCCGGATTTATCACCTCCGGCCCGCGCAGCCCGCAGCCCGGCGCACCCTATACCTATATCACCACGGATGCCTTCCTCCGACATTTCGGTTTCGAGACGTTGCGCGATCTGCCTGACATCGAGAAGCTGGAAGATGCGGGATTGCTCGACAAGGAAAAGCTTCTGGCCGACATTCCAGTCGCAATGGAGAACGTGGAAGAGGACGGGGACGAAATCGGCTGAATCTGCCTTTTCTCCCACTGATCCCGGCGGCCTGCGAGCACATCTTCGCTTTCCATTTTGACATCAAACCTGATTTGCGCAATCAACAAACCTGATAGCGACGCATGGCGCCGGCGGGTAGAGGATCGATGATGCATGGATTTGCGGAAACTGCGGCTGGCGCGCTGACGCTGGAACATATCAGCCGGCGTTTCGGCGAGACGCTCGCGCTGGACGACGTATCGTTCTCGATCGTGCCTGGAGAGATTATCTGCCTTGTTGGCCAATCCGGTTGCGGCAAGTCCTCGCTTTTGCGAATCATCGCAGGCGTCGATACCGCCGATAGCGGGCGCATTCTGCTCGGCGGTATCGAAATCGCCGGAAATGGTCGTTTTGTCGAGCCGGAAGACCGCAATATCGGCTTTGTTTTTCAGGATTATGCGCTCTTTCCGCACCTGACCGTCGAGGAAAATGTCGAATTCGGGTTGAAGAAGCTGCCGCGTCATCAGGCGCGGGAGCGGGCGGCGATGGTCATCGCGCGGATCGGGATCGAAGCTCTCGCCAAGCGTTATCCGCATACGCTCTCAGGCGGCGAGCAGCAGCGCGTGGCGTTGGCAAGGGCGCTCGCGCCGAAGCCGCGTATCCTGCTGATGGACGAGCCGTTCTCCAATCTCGACCGCGGTCTGCGCGAGCGGGTACGCGAAGAGACCGTCACAACGCTGAGGGCGCTGGGCACAACCGTCATCATGGTCACGCACGACCCGGAAGAAGCGCTTTCCGTCGGTGACAAAGTCGTGCTCATGCAGAAAGGGCGCGTCGTGCAGATATCCACCGGATATGACATCTACGATCATCCGAATTCGCTTTATGCGGCTGAATTCTTCTGCCCTTTCAACAAAATTCCCGGCATTTGCCGCAACGGCGTGATCGAGACCGCCCTTGGCGCGTTTCCGGCCGCGCTTGACCTGCCCGAGGGGAGCCCGGCGCTTGCCTGCATCCGTCCACAGGCGTTCCGTCTGGCATCTCCCGGCGAAGGGTTGCCCGCGCGCGTCGTGCGCTGCTCGTTCCTCGGAGAAATCGAGCAGCTTGCGATAGAGATGGAAGGAGTGACCGAACCCCTGCAGATGCGTACGACCGATCGCATCGAAACCCGACCCGGAGATCATCTTCATCTCACCATCGATCCCGGCGGTGTCCTGGTGTTTCCACAGGGATGAGGCAGCAAGATAACTTGACTGGGTCAATCAAGTATGGTCGATGCGATGTCGGGGAGGCGGAACAGTCGCCTGCTAAAAATATGACCAGACGATAAAGGACCGTATCATGAACAAGCTTTCCGCAGTGAAATTGGCCTTGTTTGGAAGCGTAATGGCCCTTGCCTGCAGCGGCGCTTCCGCAACCGAACTGAACATCTATACAACACGTGAGCCCGGATTGATCAAGCCGCTGCTCGATGCCTTCACCGCGAAGAGCGATGTGAAGGTCAACACGGTATTCATGAAGGACGGGCTGGCCGAGCGCGTCGCATCCGAGGGCGAAAGCTCGCCGGCGGACATCCTGATGACGGTCGATTTCGGCAATCTCATCGATCTCACCGAAAAGGGGCTGACCCAGCCCGTGGAATCGAAGGTGCTCGATGCGGCAGTGCCCGAGAATTTGCGCGATACCGCGAACAACTGGTTTGCCCTGTCGATGCGGGCCCGCGTGCTCTATGCCGCGAAGGACCTCGACCTGGCCTCCTTCAACTATGAGGATCTGGCCGATCCGAAATGGAAGGGCAAGGTCTGCATTCGCTCGGGCCAGCATCCGTACAATAGCGCGCTCTTCGCCGACTACATCGCGCATCATGGCGCCGAGGCGACGGAAAAGTGGCTGGCAGGGGTCAAGGACAATCTCGCGCGCAAGGCCGGCGGCGGCGACCGCGACGTGGCCAAGGATATCCTCGGCGGCATTTGCGATATCGGTATCGCCAACTCCTATTATGTCGGGCTGATGCGCTCCGGCAAGGGCGGTGAGGACCAGAAAGCCTGGGCGGATGCCATCAAGGTTATCCTGCCGACCTTCAAGGACGGTGGCACGCAGGTCAATATCAGCGGCGCGGCCGTTGCCAAGCATGCGCCGAACAAGGCGCAGGCGGTTGAACTTCTCGAATATCTTGTTTCCGACGAGGCGCAGAAGCTCTATGCCGAAGCCAATTTCGAGTATCCGGTGAAAGCAGGCGCTCCCATCGATCCGATCATCGCTTCTTTCGGCGAATTGAAGGTCGATCCGGTGCCGCTGGCGGAAATCGCCAAGCATCGCAAGGAAGCAAGCGAACTGGCTGAAAAAGTCGGCTTCGATAACTGATTGGACGAAGAGGTGCCGCAGTTTCGCGGCACCTCCGCCATTTGATGACAATAATCGTGTCGCCGCGTTCTTCCCTTATCCAGGCCGTCCACCGAAAGGTCGGGCGGCTATGGCTATTCATGGCGGGTGTCATCGCTCTCCTGGTGGCGACGCCGATCCTGGCGCTTGGCTGGGAGGCGCTGCATGGCTCGGGCGATCTCTGGCCGCATCTTCTGGCCTTCGTGCTGCCAACGGCGCTGGCGCAAACGCTGACCCTGCTGTTCGGCGTGGGCATTCTGGTTATCTTTATCGGAACAGGCGCCGCCTGGCTGGTGACGGCCTATGATTTTCCGGGCCGCGGCATGCTGGAATGGGCGCTGCTTCTGCCGCTCGCCGTGCCGACCTACATCATCGCCTATGCCTATCTCGACATTCTCCATCCCATCGGCGCGTTCCAGGGCGTCATTCGCGCCGTGCTCGGCTATTCCAGTCCACGCGAGTTCCGTCTGCCCGACATCCGCTCCATGACGGGCTGCATCATCCTGCTCGGCTTCGTGCTTTACCCCTATGTCTATATCACGACGCGGGCGATGTTCCTGACGCAGGCAGCCAATCTGGTCGAGGCGGCGCGGACGCTCGGCACGCGGCGGAGCGGGATCTTCTGGCGTGTCGCCCTGCCGCTGGCGCGGCCTGCCATCGCGGTTGGCGTCAGCCTGGCGCTGATGGAAGCCCTGAACGATATCGGCGCATCGGAATTCCTGGGCGTCAAGACGCTCACGGTTTCCGTTTATACGACATGGATCACCCGTTCCGATCTACCGGGCGCGGCGCAGATCGCCCTCGCGATGCTCTTTCTGGTAATAGCGTTGATCGTGATCGAGCGCCGGGCGCGCCGCCGCCAGCGCTATTCCCTGACGGTACAACGCAGCCGCAGTTTCGCGCCGCGAAAGCTCGGCAGGTTCATGGGATCGTCGGCTCTCTTCTTCGGCCTCATTCCCGTTCTCATCGGGTTTGTCGCTCCGGCAAGCTATCTCGCAATCGAAGCCTGGAAGCGTTTCCACGTGGCGGGCCTGTCCGGACAACTTGTATCGGAAGCCCGCAATACGATCATCATGTCAGCGATCGCGACGGCGGTGGTGCTGGCTTTCGGCGTCACCGTTGCCTATGCCGCAAGGTTACGGCCCGGCTGGTTCTCGGCGGTTTGTTATCGGCTTTCGGCCATCGGCTATGCCGCGCCGGGAACCGTCATCGCCATCGGCATACTGATTCCCGTCGCAGCCCTCGACCGGTTCATCGACCGCAGCGTCATCGAGTGGTTCGGCTTCTCAACGGGCCTTTTGCTGATCGGATCCGGGGCGGCGCTGATCTATGCCTATACAGTGCGTTTCCTTGCGATATCGGCCGGCGGCGCCGAGACGGGCTTCAGCCGTATTCCGATCTCATTCGACCAGGCCGCGCGCAGCCTCGGGCGGAATGCCACGGGCACCTTCCGCAACGTGCATCTGCCGCTGTCGAAGACCGCGCTGGCGGCGGCCGGCCTTCTGGTCTTCGTCGACTGCATGAAGGAGCTGCCGGCAACGCTCTTGTTGAGGCCGCTCAATTTCGAAACGCTGGCGACGCATCTCTATGGCGAAGCGGCGCGCGGGTCCTATGAGGAGGCGTCCATTGCCGCCCTTGCCATCGTCCTAATCGGCACATTGCCGGTGATCATACTCGCCAGGGTAGGGCGGCAGAAGTCCTAGCGATCCATTTCACCTTCCTGCTTCGATTTGGATCAGGAATGAGAATGTTCGGGCTTTTTAATTGACCTGTTTGACTCATTCATTCGAATGAATTAGTATGCAGTCATGAAAGAAAATCCAGAGACGAAAAGCGCGCGCAAAACCCCGGAGGATCGGGGGGATGCCACCCGTGAGAAACTGCTGACCAAATCGATCGAAATATTCGGTCGCTATGGCTTCGACGGTGCGACGACGCGGATGCTGAGCGAGGCGGCGGGCGTTAACCAGCAGGCGATACCCTATTATTTCGGCAGCAAGGAAGGCCTCTACATAGCAGCGGCTGAGCATATAGGCGCGGCTATCTCGGCCCATGTGTCGACACTGCGCGACCGAACCCGCTCCCGGCTTGCCGAGGCGGAGGCCACGGGCATGCTCATTGGCAGGGAAGAGGCGCGCAGCCTTCTGACGGAAGTCCTGCAGACGATCGCGACGCTGTTCGTCAGCCGTGAATCGGAGCCCTGGGCGCGCTATCTCATTCGCGAGCAGATGGAGCCGACGGAAGCCTTCAAGCGCGTCTATGGCGGCGTCATGAAGCCGATGCTCGAGGTCATTGGCAGGCTGGTTGCCATTCTTCTCGATGACGTTCCTGGCTCGCAACGCGTGCGGCTGCGCACGATGGCGCTGCTCGGAGGCGTCATGGTGTTCCGGGTGGCCCATGCGGCGGTACTGGCGCAACTCGAGTGGAAAGCAATAGGCCCCGAAGAAGTCGAAACCGTGCGAGCGCTCGCGCGTGAACTGGTTGGCGCTATCGGTCCGGAAGGTAAGGACACATGATCAGGAAGCTTATTGCCATCATCGTTCTGCTGCTTGTGGCCGGTGCCGCGGCAGCCTGGTGGTTTGATTTCCCGTCCCGCCTCGGCTGGGGGAGCCAGCCGGACGATCGCCTGACGCTCTATGGCAATGTCGATATACGTCAGGTGCAACTCGGCTTCCGCGTCGCAGGGCGGCTCAGGCAAGCGCTGGTGGATGAGGGCGATACGGTCAAGGCTGGCGACATTCTCGCGCGCCTAGATACGGCCCCTGCCGAGGATAGTGTGCGTGCCGCGGAGGCCAAGGTCGCGGGCCTGCGTGCCACGTTGAAAAAGCTTCAGGCCGGTCCGCGCGCGGCGGAGATCGCCCAGGCCCAGGCGCTTTATACCGAGAGCCAGGCCGACCTGCAGAATGCAAGCCAGGCTTTTGAACGGGCGCGGCAGCTCCGGCCGGGCGGCTCGATCTCCCAGGCCGGTCTCGATCAGGCAAAGGCCATGAAAGACATGGCATCGGCGCGGTCGCAATCGGCGTTCGAGGCGCTGCGTCTGCTGCAGGAGGGCACGCGCCCTGAGGATATCGCGTTGGCGCGGGCCAATTTGCAGGCGGCGGAGGCGGAGCTCTCGTCCGCCAAGACATCGCTTGACGATACGGATCTTGCCACGCCAGCCGACGGCGTCGTCCTGTCGCGGGTGCGCGAGCCGGGTGCGATCGTGTCGCCGAGCGACATCGTTTATGTCCTGTCGCTGACGAAGCCGGTCTGGGTGCGGGCCTACATATCGGAACCGGATCTGGGCAGGGTCCATCCAGGGATGATGGTGGACGTCGTGTCCGACACGGCGCCCGACAAGCCCTATCAGGGCAAGGTGGGCTTCATCTCGCCCGTTGCCGAGTTCACGCCCAAATCCGTCGAGACGCCGGATCTCAGGACCGATCTCGTCTATCGGCTCCGCATCATCATCGAGAACGCCGACACACGGTTGCGCCAGGGCATGCCGGTGACGGTTCGCATAGGCGCCGAGAACGGCGAAGGTGGGCCGTGAGCGCCCGGGCTGCGAAGGCGGAACATGCAGCCGCCGATTTCGTCCGGTTGACGGATGTCATTAAACGCTTCGGGAGCGCGCCTCCGGCTCTTGACGGGATAGAAGGGAGGATTAGAGGCGGTGAAATTACAGGGCTGGTCGGGCCTGACGGCGCGGGCAAGACGACGCTGATCCGCCTGATGACCGGGCTGATGCTGCCCGATTCCGGCACGATCGAGGTGCTGGGCTTCGATACGAGGCAGAATCCTACCGCGATCCAGGCAGCTATCGGCTATATGCCGCAGCGTTTTGGCCTCTATGAAGATCTGTCGGTACAAGAAAATCTCGATCTCTATGCCGATCTCAGGGGCCTGCCCAAGGCGGAGCGCCCCGCCGTCTATGATGAATTGCTGACCTTCACCGATCTCAAGCGATTCACCGGGCGGCTCGCGGGAAAGCTGTCGGGCGGTATGAAACAGAAGCTGGGGCTCGCCTGCGCACTGCTCAAGAAGCCGAGGCTTCTGCTGCTGGACGAGCCGGGCGTGGGGGTCGATCCGATCTCGCGCCGCGACCTCTGGAAAATGGTCGAGGATCTGACGCGGGAAGGCATCGGCGTGGTGTGGTCGACGGCCTATCTCGACGAGGCCGAGATGTGCGACAATGTCTTTCTTCTCAACCAGGGAAAGCTGCTTTTCACCGGCCCGCCTGCGGGTTTGACCAGCCGCGTCGACGACCGGGTGTTCAAGCTGACCGGCCTGACGGGGCGGCGCCGTCCTATTCTTGCAAAGACGCTGGAGCTATCAGGCGTGATCGACGGGGTGATCCAGGGCGAGGCGATCCGGCTGGTGCTTGCCCCCGGCGCCAAGTCCCCCGTTGAGACGGAGATCGGCTCGAAGCTCAGGCTGGTCCCCGCGACGCCGCGTTTCGAGGATGCTTTTGTCGACATGCTGGGCGGTGGTCCGGGGGGATGGTCCAAACTTGCGGATGCCACCACCAAGTTGCCATCCGATGGCGGGCGACCCGTCATCGTCGCGCATGGCCTCACCAAGCGCTTCGGCGATTTCACCGCCGCCGACGATATCACCTTTGAAATTCCGCGCGGCGAGATCTTCGGATTGCTCGGACCCAACGGAGCCGGCAAGTCCACGACCTTCAAGATGCTCTGCGGATTGCTCAAGCCAACGGAAGGCGAGGGCCGCGTCGCGGGCTTCGACCTGCGCCGCGATACCGCCGAGGCGCGCAATCGGCTGGGCTACATGGCCCAGAAGTTCTCGCTCTATGGCGATCTGAGCATCGCCCAGAACCTTGCCTTCTTCGCCGGTGTGTATGGCTTGAACGGCCGGCGCAAGCGAGAACGCATCGCGCTGATGACGGAGATTTTCGAATTCGCGCCGCATGCCGATATGTCGGCCAAGGATCTGCCGCTCGGCCTCAAGCAGCGCCTGGCGCTCGCCTGCGCGGTCATGCACGAGCCCGAGGCGCTTTTCCTGGATGAGCCGACCTCCGGCGTCGATCCGATCATGCGGCGGGAGTTCTGGACCCATATCAACGGCCTGGTCGAAAAGGGCGTGACGGTGCTGGTCACCACCCATTTCATGGAGGAAGCGGAATATTGCGACCGCATTTCGCTGATCTATCGCGGCCGCTCCATCGCGCTCGGCTCTCCCGATGAACTGAAGGCGCGGGTTGCCAGCAAGGACAATCCAGATCCGACGATGGAGGATGCCTTCATCACCCTGGTACAGGAATCCGAAGCGGAGGCGGTGACAGCATGAGCGATTCGAGGCGTCTCGATCGGGTTCGCCGGCTTGCCGCCCTGGTGCGCAAGGAAACCTATCAGGTCATTCGCGATCCAAGCAGCATCCTCATCGCTTTCGTGCTGCCGCTGATCCTGCTTTTCCTCTTCGGATATGGCGTGTCGCTCGATGCGACCCGTACCCGCATCGGGCTGGTGGTGGAGGACCCGACGCCCGTGACCCGGGATCTGGCGGCGAGTTTCCAGGCGTCGCGTTATTTCGAAGTGGTGAATGGGAACGACAGGCGAGAGTTCGAGGAGGATCTGATCACGAGCCGGGTGAGGGGCATCGTCGTGATTCCCGCGACATTCGCCGCCGATTATGCAGCAGGTACGTCGCCCGCAATCCAGGTGATCGTCGACGGGTCTGATCCGAACACGGCGAGCTTCGTGCAGAATTATGCGCGGGGCGTCGTGGCCAATTGGGCGGCGCTGCGCGGGGCCGACGCCGCGGCGCGGCCACCCGCCATCAGCGTGGAGCAGCGCTTCTGGTTCAACCCGCAGCTCACCAGTCGTTTTTTCCTGGTGCCGGGCTCCATCGCTATCGTGATGACATTGGTCGGCACGCTTCTCACCTCGCTGGTCGTCGCGCGTGAATGGGAGCGTGGGACGATGGAGGCGATCATGGCGACGCCTGTTACCGCGGCGGAACTCCTCATTGGGAAGATTCTACCCTATTTCATTTTGGGGCTGGCTTCGATGACGCTCTGCATGCTCCTTGCCATCTTCCTGTTCGGTGTGCCGTTCCGTGGTTCGATCCTGGCGCTCTATGCGCTTTCGGCAAGTTTCCTGGTTCCGGCGCTCGGTCAGGGACTGCTCATTTCCGCTGCTACGAAGAATCAGTTTCTCGCCTCGCAGCTGGCGCTGCTCTCGGCGTTTCTGCCGGCGTTTCTGCTTTCGGGCTTCCTCTTCGAGATCAACTCGATGCCGACCGTCATCCAATGGATTACGACGGTCGTCCCCGCGCGCTATTTCATATCAAGCCTTCAGACGGTGTTCCTCGCCGGCGACATCTGGCCGCTGTTCCTGCAGGCCATTGCCGTCATGCTTCTCATCGGCGCGGTCTTCTTCGCCCTTGCCGCCCGTTCGACGCGCAAGAGGATCGGCTGACATGTGGTGGATCCGGCTCAAGGCATTGATCATCAAGGAACTGCTCGCGATCCTGCGCGATCCGAAAAGCCGGCTCATCCTGATCGGGCCGCCGATCATCCAGCTTGTCGTCTTCTCCTACGCCGCAACGCTCGAAGTGAAGAACGTCGATATCATGGTTCTCAATCGTGATGCGGGAAGCTGGGGACAGGAGCTGACAGAGCAGATAGCTGGCGCGCCGACGTTCCGCTCCATCACCCATACGGAGGATCCGGCCACTGCGCGGGAGGCCATCGACCGGCAGCGGGTGATCGCGGCGGTTCAGATCGGGCCTTCCTTCTCGCGCGATGTCGAGGCGGGGCGCCCCGCCGAAATCCAGATCATTCTCGATGGCCGTCGCTCGAACGCATCGCAGATCGTCGCCGGCTATCTCAACCAGATCGTCGCGAGCGTTGCCGCCGACACATCTGCGGGCAAGCAGGCCTCTCCGGCTGAGATCAGCGTCGTCGCGCGCAACTGGTTCAATCCGAACCTGATCTTCCAATGGTTCATGGTGCCCAATCTGATCGCCAGCATCGCGCTGTTAATCGGACTGATCGTGACGGCTCTGTCGATCGCGCGCGAACGGGAGCTTGGAACATTCGACCAATTGATGGTCTCGCCGCTACGCACCCACGAGATTCTGATCGGCAAGCTGACGCCGCCGATGATGATCGGGATGTTCCACATGACGATCTATATCCTTGCCGCGGTTTTCCTTTTCGGTGTCCCGTTGCGTGGTTCGCTGCTGCTTCTCTATGGCAGCGCAATCGTCTATCTCGCGGCGGTGGTTGGGCTCGGCCTGTTCATCTCGGCGCTGTCGATGACCCAGCAGCAGGCCATTCTCGGCGCATTCCTGTTCATGGTCCCGGCGATGTTGCTCTCGGGCTTTGCAACGCCGATAGAAAATATGCCGGGCTGGCTGCAGCCGGTGACGCTTGTTAATCCGCTGCGCTATTTCCTCGTCATCGTCAAAGGCGTGTTCCTGCGCGATATTCCTGCAAGCGAGGTCCTGGCCAACACCATCCCGCTCGCGCTCATCGCCATCGTCACGCTCACCGCCGCCTCATGGCTTTTCCGGCGGAGATTGGAGTGAGGCTGGTGAATGCCTATCGCGAGACTTCGACCTTACGATCGAGCCATTCTTCCGTGAGGCCGAAAGATTCGCCATCGATCCAGATGGTGTTGTCATCAAAGGCTGTAATCAGCCGGCCATCATCCAACTCGGCGGAGAACTCGCCAAGAGAATATGCATTCGCGGTCAACTCGCGAATCGAGAGTGTGATTTTCATGAAGCACCCCACAAATTGCCCGTCGTGCATATAGGAGTTTGTGGGTAGGCGATCAACCTGTAATTGCTTGATATGGTTTATTTTCGCGCGAGTCGGAACGATGTCGATAATTCACTACCGAGCGAATCTTCTTCGGGAGAGATACATGCGCTAACGATGTCGTGAATTGAATGGTGCTGCGAGAGAGGATTGAACTCTCGACCTCTCCATTACCAATGGAGTGCTCTACCACTGAGCTACCGCAGCAACGTCGCGAATGCGGCGGACTTCTGCCACAACAATACGCAAACCGCAAGCAAGCAATCGGGATTCTTTCCGATAATGTGAAAATCCTCCACAGGCGTGTCGGGCATGCGCTTTCCCTCCGGCAATTCCTATAGTAATAAGACGGCAGGATGAACGAGAATTCCAGGCAACCCGATCAGGATCCAAGGGATCGCAAGGCGGCGGAACGCAGGAAGCGGCTTGCCGAGCAATTGCGGGCCAATCTCGCGCGCCGCAAGGCGCAGGCACGCTCGCGGCGCGCCGGAGATGCGGATGACAGGGTGGACGGAATAGAAGCGGCTTCTAATCCTGTCAATAAACCGTCAAGAACTGATGTGGAATAATATGTGCGCATCAGAGTATAGCGCTAGGTATGGCGCGGGCGAATGCTGGTCCATGGAAGTTTTGGTGCCGTTCGTCTAGAGGGTGATGCCGAAAAAATGCGAAGCATTTTCGGGAGACATCATGCTCTTGCTTCTCAAAATCGATCGCGTTGATGATCTTGGATGGATTTAATTCAAAATCAACATGATCAAGATAAACCTGCTCCTTGTGGAGTTGATTGGAAATCGGGCGCTGATCCCGTGAAAGTGGAAAAACATGGATCGCATTAAAATCGTCGGCGGCAACAAGCTCAATGGTGTCATTCCGATTTCCGGTGCCAAGAATGCGGCACTTCCCCTGATGATCGCCTCGCTGCTGACCGACGATACGCTGACGCTCGAAAACGTGCCGCATCTGGCCGATGTCGAGCAGCTCATCCGCATTCTCGGCAATCATGGCGTCGATTATTCCGTCAATGGCCGGCGCGAGCGGCAGGATGGCGCTTATTCGCGCACGATCCATTTCACCGCGCGCAATATCGTCGACACCACGGCGCCCTATGAGCTCGTCTCGAAGATGCGGGCGAGTTTCTGGGTGATCGGACCGCTTCTGGCGCGCATGGGCACGGCCAATGTCTCGCTGCCGGGCGGCTGCGCCATCGGCACCCGGCCAATTGATCTCTTCCTCGAAGCGCTTGTCGCGCTGGGCGCGGAAATCGATATCGAGAATGGTTATGTCAAGGCGACCGCGAAGAAGGGCCTCATCGGCACAACCTATACCTTCCCGAAGATTTCCGTCGGCGCGACGCATGTGATGATGATGGCTGCGACGCTCGCCAAGGGCGAAACGATCATCAAGAACGCGGCGCGCGAGCCCGAGGTGGTCAACCTTGCCGATTGCCTCAACGCTATGGGCGCCAATGTCAGCGGCGCCGGCACCGGGACAATCCGCATCGAGGGCGTCGAGAGCCTTTCCGGCGCGCGCGTCCGCGTGATTCCGGACCGCATCGAAACCGGCACCTATGCCATGGCGGTGGCCATGGCGGGCGGCGACGTGTTGCTCGAGGGCGCGCAGGCGAGCCTGCTTTCCTCTGCGCTGGAGACGCTCACGCAGGCGGGCGCAGAAATCACCGAGACCAATTCCGGCATCCGCGTGGTGCGCAACGGCCATGGCATTCATGCGGTAGACGTGCGCACCGATCCGTTCCCCGGTTTTCCGACCGATCTTCAGGCCCAGTTCATGGGGCTGATGACCAAGGCGAAGGGCACGTCGCGCATCACCGAGACGATCTTCGAGAACCGCTTCATGCATGTGCAGGAACTGGCGCGCCTCGGCGCCCGGATATCGCTTTCCGGACAGGTGGCGACGGTCGAGGGCGTGGAACGGCTGAAGGGCGCACCCGTCATGGCGACGGATTTGCGCGCCTCGGTGTCGCTGGTGATCGCCGGACTTGCGGCGGAAGGCGAGACGATGGTCAACCGCGTCTATCATCTGGATCGCGGCTTCGAGCGGCTTGAAGAAAAGCTTTCGCGCTGCGGAGCGGTTGTCGAACGCGTCAGCGGCTGACATCTTGTTCCCGTTATTGCGCTGATCGGTTGCGCTGAGCGTGCGGACGTCCTAACACAAGGGCGTCCGCTGTTTCATGGAATGTAAGCCAATGGAAATGCTCAAGCTTGTAGCGCTCGACGACGAGGATTTGCAGATCATCTCGGCCCATCTTCAGGATGCGGTGCTGAAAGTCGGCGATCTCGATTATCTGCCCCGGGAGAAGCGTTTCGTCGCCGTGGCCAATCGTTTCGTCTGGGAACGCGCCGCAACTGGCGTTTTCGGTAAACGCACTTTGGAGCGGCGCCGTTCGGTGCTGCATTTCGACTGTGTGACGATGGTCAAGGCGAGTGGCATCGACCGTAGCCGCAAGGATGATGTCCTTTCGCTTCTGGCGGTTCGCTTCCTCCCTGGCGATATGCCTGCCGGCGTCGTGGAATTCATCTTTTCGGGCAATGCCGCCGTCCGGCTCGATGTCGAATGCATCGAAACTAAGCTGACCGATCTCGGCCCGGCATGGGAAGCGCGCGCAAAGCCCGAGCATGATGCCTGACGAGCGGGCTCGGATAGCGGTACTTACGACATTTAAGGATTTACGGCGTGGCACTGACGCTCAGACAAAGTGATCATGATTTCGAGACGAAATTTGCCGCTTTTCTCGCCGGCAAGCGGGAGGTTTCGGAAGATGTCGATCGCGCCGTGCGCGAGATCATCGATGGGATTCGCCGCGATGGCGACAAGGCGCTGATCGAATATTCCAGACGCTTCGACCGGATCGATCTGGAAAAGACCGGGATCGCCGTGACAAAAGCCGAAATCGACGCGGCTGTCGCCGCCGCGCCGCAGGCGACCGTCGAGGCGCTGGAACTGGCGCGCGACCGCATCCGCTCGCATCATAGCCGGCAATTGCCTAAAGACGACCGCTATACCGATGCGCTGGGCGTCGAGCTCGGCTCCCGCTGGACGGCGATCGAATCCGTTGGCCTCTACGTGCCGGGCGGCACCGCCAGCTATCCGAGTTCAGTGTTGATGAACGCCGTGCCGGCGCAGGTCGCCGGTGTGGAGCGGATCGTCATGGTCGTGCCTGCCCCCGATGGCGTGCTCAATCCGCTGGTGCTGGTGGCAGCCCGCCTGGCCGGGGTTTCCGAGATATACCGGGTCGGCGGCGCGCATGCGGTCGCAGCCCTTGCCTATGGAACCGAGACGATCAAACCGGTGGTCAAGATCGTCGGGCCGGGCAATGCCTATGTGGCGGCGGCGAAACGGCTGGTGTTCGGTACCGTCGGCATCGACATGATCGCCGGTCCTTCGGAGGTTCTGGTCGTGGCCGACCGGGATAATGATCCCGACTGGATCGCCGCCGATCTTTTGGCGCAGGCGGAACATGACGCGGTCGCCCAATCGATCCTGATGACCGATGACGAAGACTTCGCGCGCTCCGTCGAGGAAGCCGTCGAGCGGCAGCTGCGCTCCCTGCCGCGCGCGGAAACGGCATCGGCAAGCTGGCGGGATTTCGGCGCGGTGCTGCTGGTGAAAGATCTCGAGGCGGCTTTGCCGCTGGTCAACCGCATTGCCGCCGAGCATCTGGAGCTTGCAGTTGCGAATCCGGAAGCGCTTCTGCCAGGGGTCCGCAATGCGGGCGCGATCTTCCTCGGCAAATATACGCCGGAGGTCATCGGCGACTATGTCGGCGGGTCGAATCATGTTCTGCCGACCGCGCGTTCGGCGCGCTTCTCCTCCGGGCTCTCGGTGCTGGACTTCGTCAAGCGCACCTCGATCCTGAAGCTCGGGCCCGACCAGCTTCGCGCGCTCGGCCCCGCGGCCATCGAGCTTGCACGCGTCGAGGGGCTGGACGCGCACGGCCGGTCAGTCGCCATCAGACTGAATTTGTAGGGCAGCCATGGCATCCGACGGCGACAACAGGCTGATCGACGTCATACTGGACGAATCCATCGGACGCTCCACGCCGGATGTCGAACATGAACGCGCCGTCGCCATCTTCGACCTTATCGAGGAGAACAGCTTCTATCCCGTCGGCGACAAGGCCGGCGGCCCTTACAAGCTCAAGCTCTCGCTGGTCGAATCGCGGCTGATTTTCGCCATTGCGCGCGAAAGCGACGAGGATGTCGCGACCCATATCCTGTCGCTCGCCCCGTTCCGACGGGTAGTGAAGGATTATTTCATGATCTGCGAAAGCTATTATGAAGCCATCCGCTCCTCGACGCCGAGCAAGATCGAGGCGATCGACATGGGGCGGCGCGGGCTGCACAATGAAGGCTCGCAGACGCTGAAGGAGCGACTTGGCGGCAAGATAGAGGTGGATTTCAACACGGCACGCCGTCTCTTTACGCTTGTCTGTGTGCTGCATTGGCGGGGTTGAAGACGGTTTTGGCGGGGCAGGGGGCGGGAAAAACTGATCGTCCTGGCGCGATGGCAGCGCCGGCTGATCCGCGCGCCGCGCCGTCTTCGGTTCTGTTCGTATGCGGCATGAATGCGATCCGCTCTCCGATGGCCGAAATTCTTGCGCGCCATATGCTTGGACGCAAAATCTATCTGGCGTCGGCCGGCGTCAGGCGCGGCGAGCGCGATCCTTTCGTCGATGCCGTCCTGAAAGAGGAGGGGCTTTCGCTCGACGAGCGTCAGCCGAAGGGGCTGGAGGAACTGGGTGACGGTTATTTCGATCTGGTGGTAACGCTGACGCCGCTCGCCCATCACACGGTGCTGGAACGCATGCGCGGCTTCTCCGTCGATGTGGAATATTGGCCGATGCCGGACCCGACATTGGTCCGTGGAACTCGCGAACAGATCCTCGATGCCTACCGCGATGTGCGCGAGCGGCTCAAGCGCCGCATCGCCGAGCGCTTCGGAATAAAATAGGCCTGCCAATTTACGCCGATTTACGTTGTTCACAAATGGACTCTAATCATATAGGTTCCGCGCAAATTCAGCGCGCCCGCATGAGCGGAGCGGCCAAGAGAAGAAACAGGATACGTATGGCGAAAGAAGAAGTCCTCGAATTTCCCGGTGTCGTGACGGAGCTGCTGCCCAACGCGATGTTCCGGGTGAAGCTCGAAAACGAACATGAAATCATTGCCCACACCGCAGGCCGCATGCGCAAGAACCGCATCCGCGTTCTGGCCGGCGACAAGGTGCTTGTCGAGATGACGCCTTACGACCTGACCAAAGGGCGCATCACCTACCGTTTCAAATAATCCGATTCCGTCCGTTCCACTGCATAACTTTATCCTTAAATCGGAATCGACTAAGGATAAAGTTATGCAGCATTTTAAACTGTTAGAGCGTCCTTTGTGCGTCCAGTGGGACGCGCGGCGCTCTAGAAGGGACGTCTTTCATGAGCGCTCGACAAAAGCTTGTTCTTGCTTCCGGTTCTCCGCGCCGGATCGAGCTTTTGGGGCAGGCGGGCATCGAACCGGATCATCTTCATCCGAGCGATATTGACGAGACGCCGCTTCGCGCCGAGCACCCGCGCTCGCTGGCGCGCCGGCTGTCGCGCGAAAAGGCGGAAAAGGCATCAGAAAGCCTGAAAGCCGACGAGAAATTTGCCGGGTCCTATATCCTGTCAGCCGATACGGTCGTTGCTGTCGGACGGCGCATCCTGCCGAAAGCCGAGATCCAGGACGAGGCGAGGGAATGCCTGCGCCTTCTCTCGGGCCGCTCACACAAGGTCTTCACCGGCATCTGCCTCATTACGCCGAAAGGCCGCGTGCGGCAGACGCTGGTCGAGAGCCGCGTGCGCTTCGAGCGGCTGACCCGCGAGCAGCTTGACAGCTATCTTGCCTCGGGCGAATGGCGAGGCAAGGCTGGCGGCTATGCCATCCAGGGTTTTGCAGGGAGCTTCGTCGTCAAGCTCGTCGGCTCCTATACGAATGTCGTCGGGCTTCCCCTGCACGAGACGGTCAGCCTTCTGACCGGAGAGGGCTATCAGGTCTATGGCGCCTGGACATCCGGCAAGCACTGACCTGAGCAGAAGGTTTTAGGCTTGAGCGGAAAACTTGGGCCGATGATTTGACACTGAAAATCTGGCATTGAAGATTCGGCTATGAGCGGCAAGAAAGACATATCGGCAGCACCCGGTGCGAAGGTAACGCCATTGCGTCCACCCCGGCCTTGCCCGGAATGCGGCAAGCCGTCGAGCCGCGAGGATTATCCGTTCTGCTCGCCGCGCTGCCGCAATATCGACCTCAATCGCTGGCTTACCGGCGCTTATGTCATCCCGGCGGTGGAATCGGCCGAGGACAGCGACGATTCGGACGATGCTTCGGATAAGGCCGAGCGTTGAACTGCTTTTCACGCTTCATTCATCGCAACTTTGCTAAAAACTTGCGGGAAGCGGGCGTTGGTGGGAAAAACCCCATAAGGGGGACGACATCATGAAGATCGCCATTCTGGGCACCGGGTTTGTCGCTGATTACTACATGACAACCCTGCCGAACCATCCGTCGCTGCAACTTGCCGGCGTCTATGATCGCGATCCGGAACGGCTGAAGCAGTTCTGCGCCTTTTATGATGTCCGGGCCTATGCCGGTCTCGACGAGGTCCTGGCCGATCCTGATATCGCGATCGTGGTCAATTTGACCACGCCGGAAAACCATTACGAGATATCGAAGCGGACGCTCGAAGCGGGCAAGCATGTCTATTGCGAAAAGCCGCTGGCGATGCGCTTCGAGGAGGCGCAGGATTTGGTCGCTCTCGCATCACGCCGCCGTCTGACGCTCTGCGCGGCACCGGCCAATGCGCTCAGCGATGCCAACAGGCTGGTGCGGAAGGCGCTGAGCGACAGGGCCATCGGCACGCCGCGTCTCGTCTACGCCCAGATGGAGGATGGCCCCGTCTTCCGGGGGAAATGGGAGACATGGCGATCGCGATCCGGCGCGCGATGGCCGGGCCTGCACGAACTCGAGATTGGCTGTACGCTGGAACATTCAGGCTATGCGCTTTCCTGGCTGGTTTCGCTGTTCGGTCCGGCGACGAGCCTCACCGCCTTTTCCGCCGTCACTTTTCCGGACAAGGGGCCGGGTACGGAAGGGATTGTCATGGCGCCGGATTTTTCCGTCGGTTGCATCCAGTTCCGCTCAGGTGTCGTTGCCCGGTTGACCTGCGGCCTTGCTGCGCCGCGCGACCGATCCCTCACCGTTCTCGGGGATGGCGGGTCGCTGACGGTGCGCGATCTCTGGGACAACCGTTCTGCTGTGCATCTGGAAAGGCTTACTGAGGGAAAGCAGTTGAAGATGCGGGTGGCGGACTGGCTGGAGGACAAGGTCAAACGCGCCCTGCCATGGAAGCCGACGCCGGGGCGGCGGCTCTCCTATAAGGGGCTCCGGGCCGAAGCCGCCTTGCCGGCATTTCCCTCGCGAATCGATTTTGCTGCCGGGATCGCCGCGCAGGCGAGGGCGATCGGCAGCGGTATTCCGGCGTTCTTTTCTGGCGATGTCGCCTTGCATGTGACCGAACTCGCCCTTGCACTCAACAATGCGCATGATCTGCCGCAGCCTTATGTACTGCGCAGCAGCTTTACGCAGCCGGCTCAGCTTCCGGCATAGGGGAGCGCGAGAGCACGATGCCGATGGCGCGCAACACCGCGACGCTTTCCTGGAGCGGCATGATGGGAGATCGGGTCTCGCCGGCGCGCAGCGCGTTCATGACGGCCATCGCCTGGAATTGCAGCCCGTTGCCCTCGAAAGGATGATGCTCGATCCGGCAGCCCCAGAGCCGCGATAGGGGAGTGGGAAGGCGAGAGAGCAGCTTCGCCGGCAGGCGATCGCCCTGCGGTGACGGTGCGATCAGTGAAGATTTCATCGCTGCCGGCGAATAAAGCGTGAGGCGCTGGACCTTCAGGAAGGGCGCGTCCAGGCGGATCGCGCCGGCGCTGCCTTCGATGAGAAAATGATTAGCCCCATCCCGGTCGAAGCCACAGGAGAGCTCCGCTTCCGCCGAGGCATAATGCAGCGTCATTTCCGTGCGCATGTCGACGCCGTTTTTTGCGCTGAACCAGCGACCGGATACCTTTTCCGGCTCGCCGAGGAAATACATCGCCAGCGAAACGGGATAGACACCGAGATCGAGCGCCGCACCGCCGCCCAGCGCCCGTGAGAAGAACCTGCTTTCGGGATCATAGGGCCTGTAATAGGAGAGGTCGGCGGTGATCCTGCGAATCTCGCCGATGGCGCCGGCCTTGATTCGGGCTTTGGCGGCCTGAACCGCGGGCAGGAAGCGCGTCCACATGGCTTCCATCGCAAAGGTCTTCTGGCGCATCGCCTCGCGCTGGATCACATCGGCTTCCGGAAAAGACGGCGCAATGGGCTTTTCGGTGAGTACCGCCTTGCGGTTTCGGAGCGCCCGCAATGTCTGCGCCAGATGCAGCGAATTCGGCGTGGCGACATAAACCGCCTGGACGTACGGGTCAGACATGAAGCTGTCGAGGTCGTGGTAGGCCTTCTGTGCGCCGGTTTCTGCACGGAAGCGCTCGGCATTGTCTGGAGTGCGCGAATGCACGGCGTGCAGGACAGCGCCTGACGCAAGCGGCAGATCGGACGCGAAGCGCCGCGCGATCTCGCCCGTTCCCACAATACCCCATCCGACGGAATTCACTGCCACCTCATTCCCATCCTGCTTCTCAATCTAGGGAGATTGCGAGGGGAAATGGGGTGAAATTAGAGTGATTTGAATAAGTTTCCGATGTTTTCCACGGTATTTATCCGTGGTTTTTTACAAAGATGAGCCTTGGAAACGGATTTGTTCGGTATTGCATGGAAAAGCTTCGAAAATTCGCATTCCGATGCTGGACAGCCTGAAATTAAGTGTTATAACCCACGCGCTTCCGGCGGATTACCAACCCCGCCGCTTCGTTGGATCAGGTCCTCCAAAGCCACGAAGCAGGATGCCCAGATAGCTCAGTTGGTAGAGCAGCGGATTGAAAATCCGCGTGTCCGTGGTTCGAATCCGCGTCTGGGCACCATACTTTCTTCAATGAAACAATTGACGCGTCTCCACCGCCACCAGTTCGGTTACTGCGTCGGTACGCCGTCACCCCGTGCTGCCCTAAGCCTGGTCATCTACTGGTGTCTGCTCGGCTACGCCGTAAAGGCACAGCGGCTCGAAATGCGGCAGCCGGGGAGATTCCCTCGCCCATATCGACGGGTAGAGGCTGGCGCCGAGCGTTGGCGGTGCAGCCTCGCCTTAGGCCGATGCGGCAACCTGTGCCGTGCGATGCCGCTCTGCATTCGCCAGGTCTGCGATTGGCGAAAGCACACCGGGATTGAAGGTCTCCAAAGAAGCGCCTTCCTTGACACGGTGCGGCCAGTCCGGATGGGTAAGCGCACCACGTCCTAACGACACGAAATCAGCCTCGCCTCTGTGAAGAAGGCCTGCGGCTTGCTCGGGATCGTGCAGAGACCCGTTCGCGAGCACCGGCAATCCTGAATACTTCTTCGCCAGGGCTGCCAGGCTCGAACCCTCACCGAAGGCCGGTCGCCATGCCTCGAACTCGGTCGTATGCACGTAGTCGATGGGAAGCTGCCCGAGCGATCCGAAGGTCGCCGCCGCCTCATCTTCGCGCCCGCTCCATTTGTGCGTGAAGTCGTTGACCTTGCCCTGAGAGATGCGAACGCCGACGATGAAGTCCTGGCCGACCGAGCCCCGCACGGCTTCCGCAACCTCGATGATCAGGCGCAACCGTCCCTCGATGGAACCGCCATGGCGATCGTCGCGAAGATTGACGCCCTCCGTGAGGAATTGGTCGAGCAGATAGCCGTTCGCAGCATGGATCTCCACGCCGTCGAAGCCGCCTCCCTCGCGAGGAGGGCGGCGTCCGCGAAGCCCTTGACGGCTTGAGCGATCTCTTCGAAGGACATCGCCGTCGGTACGGGATAGGTTCCCGAGCCGCGATAGAAGGCCATCTGTTGCCCCTTCGGGCGAATTGCCGACGGCCCCCTGGTCCCGGCGCTGTACGCGCTTCCCTGCGAAAGAGCGCCCGCGTGCATGAGCTGGGCGACCATGCGCGAACCGGCGTCATGCACCCGCTCGACGATCGGTCGCCAGCCGTCTCGCTGGCGGGCTTCCGTGAGTCCGGGCTGGAAGAGATATCCCTGCGAGAAGGCTTTGTCGGTGTAGAGGCCTTCGGTGACAACGAGACCGAACCCGCCCTCGGCGAACGCCGTGTAATAGTCCGACATATGCTGCGTCGGCATACCCTCCGCCGTCGCGCTGACCCGCGTCATCGGCGCGACCGCGAGGCGGTTGCGAAGCGTCAGTCGGCCAGCATCGAGCGAACTGAACAGGGCTTCTACGCGATGGGAATGTTCACGCTGCAACTGATGTGGAAGCTTTGCCATGTCACTCAAATCCCCGCCGACCGTATGGCCGCGATTGCCTCGATTTCGATCAGAACCTTGGGATCGTATAGAGCCTTGACCTCGGCGATGGTGTCGGCCGGATAGGGTGCCGAAAAGAACTTGCGGCGGAGTTCCACGACCTCTTTGAAGTTACCCATGTCGGTAACGAAAATCGTCACCTTGATAACATCGTCCAGGCTCGAGCCGCCTGCCTCGAGCGCTCGCCGGAGGTTGGAGAAGGCCTGCTCGCCCTGGGCGCGGAAGCCCCCATCAACAATCTTGCCGTCGTCGCCGGCTCCCGCCTGGCCGGAAATGAACAGGAGGTTTCCGAACCTGATCCCCTGCGACAGCAGGTAGGGTTCATAGATGTCCGGATTGGTGATGATACGTTGCAGCATTGCATTGATCCTCTGAATTGACTTATGCGAAAGCTGAGCTCATCTGGTAAGCTCAGGCATGCCGACAATGTGGCGTTGAAAACCTCGATAGACAAACTCCGAATTGTCAGGTATCAGATGAACTAATTTCATCTATCGATTCAGGGTCATGCGAAGACTCCCACCGCTTTCCGCTCTGCGTGCGTTCGAGGCCGCGGCCAGACATGGCAGCTTCAAGCGGGCAGCGAACGAACTCGCAGTTACTCCCACCGCGATCAGCCACCAAATTCGTTCGCTCGAGGAGCACACAGGGCTGATCCTCTTCGAGCGAAAAATCCGCAAGGTCGTGCTAAGCGATGCCGGCGCGCAACTCTATCCAGTGCTGCGGGAGGGGTTCGACGCGTTCGAGGCGATACTCGATCGCATTTCGCAATCCAGGAAGCGGGCGCAGGTGACGATCTCGGCCACCAGCGCCTTCACGGTGAAGTGGCTTGTTCCCCGAGTGGCCAATTTCCGGAAGCTGCACCCCGATATCGATCTGCAGCTTCAGGCTTCGGACGAGGCCGTCGATCTCGACGTCAGCTCGGTCGACATCGCCATCCGCTACGGGCAGGGGAACTATCCTGGCCTTAGCTCAGAGCCGATGTTCGCCGACGCATTTGCACCGCTCGTCAACCCAAAGCTCGGCGTGCGGAATCCTGCCGATCTGGGCCGGTTTCCCCTGATCCATTTCGAGTGGATGCGAAAGCAGCCAGGCAATCCGAACTGGCAGAACTGGTTCGCGAAGGCTGGGCTTCCATGCCCGTCGGACCTCGGACAACTCCAATTTTCCGACGAAGGTCACGCCATCCAGGCGGCTGTCGCGGGGCAGGGCGTCGCGCTGCTCAGCTTGGCCCTAGTGGCGGACGAACTCGCTGCCGGGCATCTCGTGCAGCCCTTCGGTCCCAGCCTGGATGGATACACCTACCATCTCGTGATGAAGGGTGATCGCTCGCCGACCCCAAGTGTCGGTGCGGCCGCGGACTGGCTTCGGTCGGAAGTGCGCCCGGCTCACGGCTGATGTCGTACCGCTTCTTCGGGAGTTCAATGTACCGGGGCGGTATCGCCGGAAGACAGGTGAGAGGGCGCGAGTGGTGAGCCGATGTCGGAAACCAGTTTGACGAGGTCGGCTTGGCGGCTGGTGTTTGTTTTGGCGAAAATGCGACTGAGATGGGTCTTCAAGGTGTTCTCGCTGATACCCAGAGAGGATGCGCTCTTGGACGGTGCCGCCCCATTTCCGATCTTTAACAGGACGCGTGCCTCTGCAGGTGTAAGATCGAACAGCGTTGTGAGTACGGCCTCTGGCAGCGGCGAAGCGGAGGTTGTTGTCGATATAAAGACAGCGGCACAAGCAGGCCGAAAGGCTGCGCGCGCGGTCCCTTCGCTCAGCGGCAGGACATAGGCGACGGCTGGAGGCTGTCCGGATGCCGAAATAGGCAATCCTATGCCGCGGCAGCTGCAAGGGTGTCGGCGTTCCGAGCGCGCCGCCGCATAGCCGCAGTCTTTTTGGGATCTGTTTTCGCCGCCGGGGAACGCCGATTTGCATATTGCATATAAGGGGTTTGCCGGCGACGATCTAACGCTTTCGCATCAGAGGTTATCCAGCGTGAGCCGTCTCGCCAGGAGATCGACGAATGCGCGAACCTTGGCGGGAGGAAGTCTACTTTCTTGCCACAGCGCGTGGATCGGTACCGGCCTGGGTTCGAATTCCTCCAGTATGATCTCCAACTGGCCCGCATCCACCAGGTGCCTGATCTGCCACAATGGGGAGTACCCCAGGCCGAGCCCTGCGCTCACTGCGGAATAGATCGCCGCCATCGTGTTAGACCGAAACGCACCGCGAACCCCGACCATGCGTTTCTTTCCGCCAATCTGAAAAGCCCATTGCCCCGGCCGGTTATCGACTGTTCGGACAATGCAGGAGTGCCGACGTAACTCCGCTGGTTCCTCAGGCCGGCCATGCCGAGCGAAATAGGACGGCGCTCCGAACACCACACGCCGCAGCGCGCCCAGCCTTTTCCCCTGCAAGCTGGAATCGGGCAGGTCGGCGATGCGCACCACCAGATCGAGCCCTTCGCTCGCTAGATCGACGAAGGTATCCGTCAATTGGAGATCGACCTCGACCTGCGGATAGCTGTCCATATATTCAGCGATGATTGGAACAAGGAAGTCGGGGCCGAACAGCGTTGGCGCACCCACGCGCAAAATACCCGATGGCTCCGTCCGACGATCTGCGGCTTCAAGGCGTGCTTCCCTGATTTCCAGCACCGCCGGCTTTACCCGCCGATAGAAGGCCTGACCGGCTTCGCTGAGCGCGGAATACCGTGTGGTGCGGTGGACGAGCTGAACGCCGACGTCTTCTTCCAGCGTAGCAAGGGAACGGCTGACCGCTTGCAGCGAGCGATCAAGACGCCGCGCAGCATCCGTCAGGCTGCCGGCTTCAGCAATATGAATGAATGCTTCAAGGTCTTCCAGGCGACTCATGGTTATCTCGTAAATCGTGATTCAGACTCTTACTTAGCGCAAATTGTTACACAGATCGTTAGAAAGTACAGTGCTCCCAGACATTTCACTACGCAAAAGGAGACGCATCGTGGGATGCACTCAGCCCATCATCCTGGTCGTGGGAACCACCGGCAAATTCGCGCGTCTGGTTGTTCCCGAGCTGCTACGGCGGAAAGCCGTCGTCCGTGCGTTCGTACGCGACGACGCACGCGCCGCCCTTGCCCTTTCGATGGGCGCGACCGAGGTCGCCATAGGAGACCTCCGCGATATGGATAGTCTGACCGAGGCAACTCGAGGCGTGCACGGCGTCTTCCATATCGGCCCGGCGTTCGCGCCCGACGAAGCAGCAATGGGTATCGCCCTGGTCCAGGCTGCGGAGCGAAGCGGTGTTAAAAAGTTCGTATTCTCGTCGGTGATCCAGCCGACGAACACGCGCCTGAAAAACCATGCGAGCAAAATACCGGTCGAGGACGCACTCTACTCATCCCGCCTCGAATATACGATCTTGCATCCGGCGAACTTTATGCAGAACATCGGGATGGCCTGGCCGTCAATCGTTCTGCACGGCCGTTTCGGCGAGCCATTTCCTAAAGTCACCAGAATTGCTCGCGTCGACTACCGCGACGTTGCCGAGGTCGCGGCTGTTGCTCTCACGGAGGACAGGCTGGCGTTCACCACGCTCGAGCTCTCCGCGGGAATGTTCAGTCGCAACGACATTGTTGCGGTCATCTCAGAGGAGCTGGGGCGCCCGATAGAAGCCTTCGAGCCAAGCTTCAGCGAATGGGTGCAGAGCGTCCGTCTACCTTACAACGACCATCAGATTCACCTGCTGTCGAAGGTACACGATCACTACAGGAAGTACGGGTTGGGGGGGAACAGTCTCTCATTGACCGCTGCGCTGGAACGCGAACCTCGGTCGTTGCGTCAGTATATTCAGGATCTGGCCCGGCCGGGGGATATGGAACCGAACAATCCCGGCAAGGAGGCGTAGTGATGCAAATCGAGTGGAAACGGCCGCTGCTGAAGAAACTGCCGGCGGGGAGCGCCCGGATCATCATGCCTCTTATGCTATCTATTCTCATGTCCGGTATCGTGTCGGCGGTGGCTACCGCTACAAGCATCGGGCCGGAAACCAGCTTCACCGTGGCATGGCCCAATGCGTGGGGCGCTTCCTGGATTGTCGCATTCCCCACTTTGCTTTTCGTGTTGCCGGTCGTACGCCGGATCGTGGCCATGATCGTAGAGCAGCCAAGATAGGCGTATCCGCATTCTGTCCATACTTTTGCACCAGCCAATTCCACCCTGATAAAAACCGGTCTGTGAAACGGCGGTCAAGCGCGAGATCGGACGCTTCACATCCCCTTCAGCCGTACAGCCCGCGAACGTTGCGGGTCCCCAGCCGCTCCTAACAGGGTGCCGTCTATTCCCCGAGACCTCATGATGCGAGACCGCTGAGACACCAGCGAAAACCTCTCAAAATTCACTTACATTCCCTTTCATTCTGCAATATAGTCGCTTATGCGCCTATTTGCGGCATAATTCTCCTATTTAGGGAATTTAAGAGAACTTAAGCCATTCGAGGTCGAGAGAATGTCGGAAGAGTTTTACACCGTCGAATTTGCCGCGGAGCGGCTGAAGCTGCACCCCAAGACTGTCCTCAAGTTCATCCGGGACGGTCGGCTGCGCGCCACTAGAATAGGGCGGCAGTATCGTATCTTAGGGTCCGATCTTGCAGCCCTGGTAGGAGACAGCCGCCCGGCCGGAGGTTTGCTGCGCCAAGTGCGCTCGACCACGATCGTCGATATTTCGAACGTGGATGCTGAACTGGCGCGGCGGATGGCATCTCTGATGACCGGCGCTCGCAGTGCGAATGGCCGGTACGCGGAGCCGTTCAACGTGGACGTCGTCCATGATCCGGCGAACGAGCACCTCAAGATCATCGTGGTCGCTCGTCCGTCGGACGCAGTCCAGTTGCTTCAGCTTGTTGAGATCCTCCTGGAGAGTCGCACATGACCTCCAGCTATCGAACGCGGGCAGGCGAGATAGCGATCCAGGAAAGCTATCTGCAATTGCTGGACCGATGGCCGGCGCCCAATCAACGCCATCGCGTTTCGACGGGCGAGGGGGAAACGTTTGTGATCGAATCCGGGCCCAAGGAAGCTCCGCCAGTGCTTCTTTTGCATGGCACCGCCTCCAATTCCGCCATGTGGCTTGGCGACGTCTCCGGGTGGAGCCGGCACTTGCGCGTATTCGCCGTCGACATCATCGGCGATGCCGGCTTCAGTGCGGCCAGTCGGCCACCCCTTGATTCAGACGCCCATGCACGGTGGCTGGACGATGTACTGGCGGCGCTGTCGCTTGAACGCGTGTCTCTGGTGGGAATCTCGCTGGGCGGGTGGCTCGCGCTCGACTTCGCGACGCGCCGCCCGCAGCGGGTGGAAAAGCTGGTCGTCATCAATCCGGGCGGCGTAGGACGGCCTAGAAACGTCCTGCTTTGGGCGTTGCCGCTGTTGATGCTTGGAGGCTGGGGTCGGCGGAAGATGATGGAGAGGATCGCCGGCAAGCCGAGCGGCGACCCCTCACCGGAACGCGATGCGGCAGCCGGCTTCACTGAACTCGTCTTCAAGCACTTCCGGCCTCGTACGGCCTCGCTGCCCCAGTTTAGCGACGAGGCGCTGAGCCGTCTCACAATGCCGGTGATGGCGATCCTGGGGGGTAAGGACGCCTTCATTGACGCCCCCGGCGCCCGGGCGCGCTTGGAAGCGCACGTTGACGATTTGAAGATATCGTTCCTTCCGGACGCTCATCATTTCATCCCCGGGCAAGGCCCGCAGATCGAAGCCTTCCTGGTGACAAGCCCGGATGAATCCGGATGATTTGAGCAGGAGCGCCGTTTGCCCGAGATCAATGTCATACTCGTAAAAGCTTTGCGGGAACGCACCGCAGCCGGCGTGATGAACTGTAAGAATGTCCTGGTCGAGGCTGGGGGCGACATCGACGCAGCCGCCAAACTTCTGCAGGAGCGGCGGCTTCTCCCGGAGGCGGCCAAACGGCGACCGACCTCGGAAGGCCTTCTCGTCTTTATGATCGAGGAGCGTTGCGGAGCCATAATCGAACTGGCCGCAGAGACGGATTTTGTCAGCCGCAATCCGCTATTCCAACGGGCAGCGGAAGACCTGGCGCGTGTCGTCGTGGCGGTCCGGGGCAGGCTCGACGAAACGCTGGCGGCTCCGTCGCCGGACGGGCAAGGCGACGTCGCAGGATACATCAGTCGATTGGCGGCGACCTTCGGCGAGAACATCCACCTACGGAGAACCGCCATCCTCGAAACGGAACATGGAATCATTGGAGCCTATGCCCACAATGCGCCGGCTCCAGGGTTAGGCCGAATGGTGGCGTTGGTGTCGGTCAGCGGGGCCGATAGCGATGTCGCCGCGAACGAAATCGCCAGGAAGCTAGCCGTCCATGTCGTCGGCGCGGCACCGCTGTGGACGACCGCGGAGCAGGTGCCCGCGGCCATACGAAATCAGAAACGACTGGGCGCCGGCCGCAACCACGAACACCACATGGCCGAAAACGAGCTGGACTCCGCGATTGAGGTGCGCCTTCAGCGCTTCTATGACCAGACCGTATTATTGCGGCAGCAGTACCTGCTCGAGCCCAGTCGAACCGTGGCAGAGGCGTTGTTGTGTGCTGCGGGACCGGCGGCGTATATCGAAGATTTCGTCTGCTATCGTGTTGGCGAAGACGCGGCGCACGACGCGCGGGTGGCGCAAGCCGCAGAGTTTGAGTGGACCTTTGGCAATGACTGGTCCAACGAACGGCCAGCGCGAATGACCGTCCTTGGCGAGGATCGCATCTTTGAGGTCTCTCCGACCGGTCCAAGGCTGCGTGATGATCGCGATGCGGTTGATCTCATCAACGCCGCCTGGTCGAGGGGAGCCACAGTTATTGCGCTGCCTGTCGCCCGTCTGGCCGTGGACTTCTTTCCCCTCAGCACAAGGAAGGCCGGAACGATTCTTCAGAAGTTCTCCAACTTCGGGACGAGAGTGGCGATAGTGGGGGATCTGTCAGTCGAACTGGCGCAGAGTTCGGCGCTGCGGGACTTCATCTTCGAAACCAACAATCGCGGTCAGGTCATATTCGTTCAGGACTTGGAAGCGCTTACACAAAAATTGCGGCAGTCCCAACATCCCCATCGAGCAGATTTTCATGGCTAGGATTAAAGCCCAGCAACAATGATGGTCGCCAGATGTCTGCCGGTTCCTGTCAGCAGGACCTATTGGAGATGGGGTCTTACGGAGGCGGTGATGCGTAAAATGCAAGGAAATGTCTTCTATGAATATTCGTTTTTTGCCGACATGGTATTAGCAAATATTCGCTCGCGTGACGGAAGATAGAACAATGAATGGCAAAAGATTATTCGTTTATATGTCGCCCTTTCTATTTCTTGTCTGCACCGATGCGAGCGTCAAGATGGCTCACGCCCAGCTTCAGCCCTCTTCCTCGATTATCACCGCTCACCCAAAGCTGGAGCGGTATGTCCTGAACAAAGCCGAAATACAGCGCGTCAGAAAAGGCGTTCTCGGATTGCTCAAACAACCCGAAACTGCGCGAATTCGCCAGATTACAGCCGTAAAGGACCGGGGAGTTGTCACGGTTTGTGGATATCTAACTGCAAAGAATTTCTCCAATAAGTATGAGGGGTATGCCCCTTTCATCGGGACCCTCTTTGCCCGAGGATTCGTGACGACCGGTGTGGCACTTGGAGAGAACGCGGACGTGGTGACGCGGACTTGCAAGGAAAGTGTCTTTGATTAGTCCGGATCGCCACCGCTACCGGGGCGGCATTGGCCAGGATTTTTTCCAATCGCGCAATCCGGCCGCAGTCGGCTATTCGATAGTGTCTAAAGGTCCTGTTGACCAATTCGATCCAGGGGAAGGCAATTCCTTCCATTCTTTGGAACGTTCCTGTCCCGTCCATGTTTAACAGCAGTGGGGGGTGAAGGCATGTGACATTTATGTGCTCCCAAGGGACATTTTTCCGCCACATGCTTTGCCCATCGCTACCCCGGCCCGTTCAACAGAAACAAAAAATGACCGGGCCACGAAATAAATGAAGGAGTACAGGGATGAAGAAGATTATTGCTGCGGCGCTGGCCGCCCTTCCGGTTTTGGCGAGCAGCGGGGCCGCCTTTGCGGCCGATGTGGTTTCACGTCATGCACCGGTCTACGAACAGCCGGACCAACGCGATGGCGTGCGCATCGGCTATCTCGATTGCTCGATCGGCGGCGGTGTCGGATACGTGCTGGGCTCCGCGAAATCAGCCGACTGCGTCTTTACCACGACAGTCGGTAGCGAGCCGCTCGATCATTATACCGGGGTTGTCCGCAAAATGGGCGTTGATCTCGGCTTCACGACCCGCTCCCGCCTGATCTGGGCCGTCTTTGCTCCGACCGCCGGCTATCACCATGGGTCGCTTGGCGGCCTCTATCAGGGTGCTACGGTGGAGGCCACCGTCGGTGCTGGTGTCGGCGCCAATATCCTCGTCGGGGGCACGTCCGGCTCCATCCAGTTGCAGACGGTCAGCGTCACGGGCCAGCTTGGTCTCAACCTTGCCGCCACCGGTACCTCGCTGACGCTCACGCCGGCGAACTAAATTTGATCCAGCCCCTTCCTGAGAAAGGGAAGGGGCTGGGACAATCGAGCGGTGAAATCAGCCGAGCCGTTTTCTTCAGATTCCCGGGTTGCCACCGGACAAAAGCCAGCCAGACATGTGCCCTGCTTCAGGCCATTCATACCGAGGGGCGGATTTTGACCGCCGGTCCCCGTTCCTTGGCGCGCTCCGCAGGTTGCGCAAGCGGGTCTCAGGAAGGCAGTGCTTCCCCAAGGTTTAAAATACCTTCTACGCCCTCAAAGCAGTAACAGAACACCACAGGAAGCATAAGTTAAGTGTGCTTAGCACCCACTGGCAATGCTGTGGAGCAATCGCATGGTGGGACTAATAGGGGGCTTTCATGAGGAAAGATTTGTCAATTTCAACTGGCTAAGCAGTAAGCACGTCTTCTTGTGCACAGTCAAAAATGGGACAGGCCTTGACCGTTTCGCTGACAGCTATACAGTAAGGCTCATATCGGGACAGTACGGGGCTGCAGGTGAAACGGTGATCACTGCAGCATACCGGGCCTCGAGTTAGGAGGCCCGGTATTGCAGACACCTGGATCATTTACGCGGCGTCAGCCGTTCGGCCGACGTCATTTACACCATCGCCACCGAGCGGCGACAGATCAAAGTGCTTTTCAGTCAGGTTTTCCAGGCGGGATTTACCGGCTGGGAACGCTGATGGTTCAGGCGGCCTTCTTACGGCTGGGCTTGACCAGTTCCGGCGTCTTGGCCTTGCGTCCAAGGCCCATCCTCTTGGCGAGGTCTGACCGCGTTGCAGCGTAATTCGGGGCAACCATCGGATAATCGGTAGGAAGATCCCACTTCGCCCGGTAGTCTTCGGGTGTGAGTCCATAGTGGGTCATCAAGTGCCGCTTGAGCGACTTGAACTTCTTGCCGTCTTCGAGGCAGATGAGATAGTCATCAGTGATCGATTTCTTGATCGAAACTGCAGGCGTCGGCTTTTCCGCGGGTGCGGGGGCGGCTTCTTCCATCAGGCCAGACAACGAGGCGTGGATCTGAGCAATCAGCGCTGGCAGTTCGGCTGAAGGAACCGAATTGTTGCTGACATAGGCAGTGATGATCTCGGTCGTGAATTCGATAATCTCGGTCGTGTTCTTTTCTTCTAGCATTATAGGCTCCTCTAGAATCATGCGTACGGGTTCCACCTAGTAATTTTCGACAGTTTCCGCAACAGGCCAAGAGTAACGTTTTATTGTTTCTGTACGCCTAGTTAGCGCGAATCAGCCACATAGTATTTAGGTCAGAATATGGCCATTAATGTGGCTTTTCCGGCTGTTTCTGCCGTATAAACACGGGGTGGGTCCGTGTATTCCTGTCTGAAGCCGGACTGTTCTCTGATCTTGTTCATGCCCGATTCGCAGAATTGTCGGGCATAATTGTTTCATCATTGTTAAAAAGTTTCGAATCGGCAGAATAAGCCACTTCACGCTGCTCTCTCACTTCGGTAAGCCGTTGTTCCAGCGCGCGCGAGATACCGTCATAAGCCGAACTGCCTAGGGCCAGGCGAAATGGCGGCTTTTTCTGATCCGCGACTGTAATCATCGCTTCAACTGTTTGTCCGGCATCACCTTTTATTTTCCAGCTGCCATCGGCAAGAATACGCCTCATTTCTCCCGCCGGTGAATCCTTATAGATTTCCATCGGTGCAGCCTGGACCAGTCCAGCGCCGAAATTTGTTGCGGTCGGGCCGGGTTCGATGATCAGGAAGTCGATCCCGAAAGCCGCAACCTCTTGCGCCACAGCTTCGATGAAGCCTTCGATGCCCCATTTGGTGGCGTGGTAAAGGCTGAAGTTCGGATAGGCGATCTGACCGCCCTCGGACGAGACTTGCACGATCCGCCCACCGCCTTGCAGGCGCAAATGGGGCAGGGCGGCGCGTATCAGCGCAATGGAGCCGGTCAGATTTGTGGCGATCTGGTGGTCGATCTGATCGTCGGTAACCTCTTCGGCGGCGCCGAACAGACCATAGCCGGCGTTGCTGACGACGTTATCTATTCGGCTCATCCGGGCGAATGCATTGTCTACCGCGGCCCGGATGCCAGTTCTGTCGGTCAGATCCAGCATCACTGCCATCAACCGATCACCATATTGGCGCTGCAGATCCTCGAGGGCGTCTTCGCGCCTGACGGAACCCACGACGCGATCACCGCGCGCAAGCAGGCGCTCTGTCATCATTCGTCCGAGGCCTGCGGATGCGCCTGTAATAAACCAAGTCTTGCTCATGATGTGTTCCTTTCCTGTCAGCCGGTAGGTCAAGTTTCCGGTTGCCATTGATATGGAAAGAAACGATTGGTGAGATAAGTATGTCTATGTGGTATAACCTAGTGAAGAATTCTCACCAATGCCCAAGCCGACGCTCAACGACCTCGCCGCCTTTGCGGCCGTTGCCGAACACCGGAGTTTTCGAAAGGCTGCCGATCAACTCGGGGTTTCCCGTTCTGCGCTGAGCCATGCTTTGCGAGGGCTTGAGCAGGATGTCGGCGTGCGCCTACTCAACCGGACCACGCGGAGCGTTTCGCCGACGGATGCAGGCGCCCGGTTGCTGGCGCAACTCGGCCCTGTTCTGCGGGGCTTCGACGAGGCGCTCGATTCGCTTGCCGATATCCGCGGCGTGCCCAGCGGGGCACTTCGCATCAACGCCAGCAAGGGAGCGGCGCGCTTCCTCCTGCACAGTCTGGTTCCGGAGTTCCTTGCCCTTTGTCCGGCAGTCGAGCTCGATCTGGTATCCGAGGGCCGGCTGGTGGACATTGTCAAAGAGGGGTTCGACGCAGGTGTCAGGCTTGGGGAGGCCGTCCCTCAAGACATGATCGCGGTCAGGATCGCCGGCGATACGCGCTTCCTGACAGTGGCCTCTCCGGGATATCTGGCGAGGCATGCGCGGCCGGCGATGCCTGACGATCTCAGCAATCACCAATGCATCCGGCAGCGACTGCCGAGCGGCAAGCGCTATCGCTGGGAGTTTGGCAAACATGGCGAGGAAATCGCCATCGACGCGCCCGGCACGCTTACACTCGACGACAACGATCTGATGGTTGAAGCCGCCACTGCCGGACTTGGTATCGCTTTCGTCCCGGAGAGTTTCGCGCAAGACCGGCTGGAGGACGGTCGGCTTGTGACGGTGCTTGAGGATTGGTGCCCGTGGATACCGGGGCTAACGCTCTATTATCCCGGGCACAGGCACGTTCCCTCATCACTGCGGGCACTGATCGATCTGGCGACGCAAATGCGCATTGGCCGTCGTTGAAGCAATGAGTTCAAGCGGGTGCCGGCGGGCTGAAAGTTAATAGCCTTCCTTCCGCAGTTCATCGCCCAACGAACTGCTCAAGAAGAATTCTTTCTCTTCAGGCGTTACCAAACCGAGTTTGTCGCATTGCCTGATCTGAACGGCCATGGCGTGTTTTCCGATGTCGTTCGCTGCCGGCGCCAGAATGGCATCGACGACTTCCTTTTCACATTCGGAGATCAGGCGCGGTGCGGCGGTGTCTATCTCGGCTTTGGGGATGTCGGTAAATACCAGGGTAACGGAGGTGACTATACCAACCAGACCCGCCGCCGCGAGAATTCCTTTGAGTCGGTGATCCATTGGCAGTCGATAAATCATTGGCGCCTCCACGGCTGCTCCGGCCGCCGAACTGTTGCAGTTGAAGCCCAAGAGCATCATATCCGTCCCGATTTGCCAAGGAGCAAGTGCAATTCCACCTCTGTTACGGCGGGGCCGTCTATTGCGCGACCCGCCATCATACTTTGAAGCAATGGCCGGACGTGACCAGCACGTCCGGCCATTGCTTGGTTTATTGTGCCGATGCGGTTGTCGTGCCGAGGCAGCGCGTCGGGCAAGAGGGGCTGCGGCCGAGTATTTCGCCCAGCGCGGATGCATTCTTCTTGTTGCAGACATAGCCCAGATATGCGCGGTCATTCGTCCCGAAATTCGGTATCCCGCAGGATGCAGCCATCGTCTTTTCAGCCTGCTTCCAGAGCGTCTGCACGACCTTGGCTGTCTTCGGCGCATTCAGGCCTTGCCAAGTCCCGGGATGATTCTTGCGCGCCTCTGCAGCATATCCGGCCACAAAGGCCATCATTGCAGCCAGCCCATCGCGATGATCGACCTGGCTGTCGTTGGTGTGCACCGAGGTGAGTTTGCTGGCTGAGTTCAGGTCGTGGCTGTACGCATTGAGCTCATCGAGAAGATACATGAAATCGTCCGCCGAGGACGCCGAGCCTGGCTTGAGATAGGTCTGGATGAAGAGAGGATCATTGAAGTTCTTGGCCATCTGTCCGGCGATCAGCTTTGGCGGGAAGAAGTTTGCGGTTTCGTGCGGGCGCTTGACATTGCCGCCGTTGATCAGCGGATAGGCATCGCGCTCTTCCGTGAGCATGTGCACGGACTCATGGACTGCGGTTGCAAGATCAAGCTGGATGTCATCGCAGCTGATCCAGTTGGTAAACTGGCTCTTGTCTTTCATCGCACGATAGACGTCGTACCCTGATGGAGAGAGTCTTTGAAGACTACGAACTGCCGGGGCTTTACAGTCAGAGTTCTGTGCAGCATCGGCGGCTTGAGAAAGGCCAAAGAAGGCCAGAAAAATTACACCCACTTGCATAGTTTTATGCATCTTCGTTCCTTTTGTAGATATATAAATTTTTAGAAGATTAAGCGAAGAAGTGCATATGAATTTGTCTGGAAAGTGGCCATGTAACTGAAGCAAATATTGTCCGGTTGTTCTAAAATAATTAAAAATTATCTGGATTATTTTAAAGTAGAATAAGTGGTGTTTTTCTTTCCCGTTGTACAATCCAAAAGAATATTGATTAGAGTTATTCAGGTTAGGTCCGGTTCAGCTGAGAGGGCGACTGAGGACTTAGTTCTGAGCATGTGTAACTCTCTAATTTAACCCCAGGAGACATAGTCATGATGAAGTCCTTCAAAACAATCTTTGCCATTGCCGCTCTGGCAAGCGCATCGATGGTTGCGATAACTGTTTCTGCCAATGCCGCCGAACGCACCAAAAGGCCGATCGCGACCACGAAGGTCGATACGACCTATCGCGATGGAACAACCACCCGCCAGGTTCGCAACGTCACCAAGTATCGGGATGTCGAGCGTCCCCGCATGGTGACGCATACACGGCGCATCGTGAACGTGACGCGCGTTCAGCCGGTGACCCGCGTCAACGTAGTAACGCGCGTCCGTAACAAGACCGCCGTGATCCGTGAAAACAGCTATGGCTCCCGCACGAACGTTCTTCCTACCCGCCATGTAACGACTAGTAAGACGATCGTTAACCGTGCCAATGTGCGCCCGACCACGGATACGGTCTATAATTACAGGACCGTTCGCAAGGTGAAGAACGTCACGCGCTATCGTGATGTCCAAAAGACGCGCTATGTCCGTCACGTCAATCGCATCGTGGCTGTCAATCGCGTTCAGCCGGTCGTGCGCACCAACGTCGTTACGCGTATTCACGAGCGTCCGCGGGTTGTAACGCAGAACCGGTACATCAACCGTACGGAAGTTCTGCCGGAGCGCATCATCCGTAGCGCAAAGACCATTCGGGTTAATGACGGGGTCGAATACCGTCGCGCCAAGCGTGCTTATTCCGACATGGATTAAGCAAGTCCAACTTTAAAAAAGACGGCGGGTCATTCCTGTGGCCCGCCGTTATTTTTCCTCGCGCCAAATGCCAAGAAGAAGATGCTTCTTCAACGCCGGCCTGTTATTCGCCAATCACATGAACGTGCTGCGTAGATAATTGAACGCAAGTGCGATTGCCACGAATATCAGAGCATAGCTCAGCCAAAGCAATGTGTCTTTAAACGTGCTACCCTTCGGTTTTTTCACTGTAGCCCCCAAAATGAATTGGGCGCAAAAGATTGTATATCCTTGAAAAAGTCAACTGCTGGTAGCGTTTTTCGAGAAACGTATCTCTTGGCACAACCTGCCGACAGGCAGGCGAGCCGCAAACCACGCTGGTCGCTTGCTGACTGATGTGAAACCGATATTTTTCTGGGAAGGGAAGAGGCCCGACCTGGGTGTTGGTTGCGGGTGGGGGCCGGGCCTCAGCGCCGATGGAACATCCGGCCTGCAATTTGTGCGATAAATGACAGGTGAGTCGCAACCCTAATAAATGGGGAGCAATTTGCCACATTTCTGCCTTAATTGATGGCAACCAGAAGGTTGCGCTTTTGAACCCGCTGTGTCATGTTATCAGCAACCAGGAGGTTGCATTATGGCAGATCGTATCCAGAAGAGCATCGAGTTGAATGCGCCTGTCGAACGTGTTTGGCGTGCGTTGACCGATTTTGAAGAGTTCGGCTCATGGTTCGGTGTGAACCTGGAGGGCCCCTTCGTGCCGGGGGAAATTTCCCGAGGCCGCATCACCTATCCCGGTTATGAGCATGTCATTTGGGAGGCGGTCATCAAGCACATGGACGCGCCCCGGTATTTCTCCTTCACATGGCATCCGCATGCTGTGGACCCCGATGTTGACTATTCCGGCGAAGAGCCGACGCTTGTCGAATTCCGGCTGGAACCGACATCGACGGGAACGCGCCTGAGCGTCGTGGAGTCCGGCTTCGATGCGCTGCCGAGCCATCGGCGGCCGGATGCATTGCGCATGAATGCGGAGGGCTGGGCGGAGCAGATGAAGAACATCGAGGCCCATGTCCAGTCATAGCGCTCATACTCACGATCCGGATCCAGCACCTATTTTCGCAGCTCTGGGCGACCGAACGCGCCTTTCGCTTTTGATGAAGCTGAGCGACGGGCAAATGCGCTCGATAGCAAATCTGTCGGTGGACACCGAGATCACGCGGCAGGCTGTCACCAAGCACCTGCGCGTGCTGGAGAGCGCAGGGCTGGTGAAAAGCTCTCGCGTCGGTCGGGAAAGCCAATTCACATTGCAGCCGGAACCGATCGCCGAGATCAAATCCTATCTCGACGAGGTTTCGCAGCAATGGGACGATGCCTTGTCGCGGCTTCGCGCCTTTGTCGAGCGATGATTCCCGCACGCCTCAGCCGGCTTTGACAGGTGCGTTCATGGCCCAGAGAATGCCGAAGGGATCGCGGAGCTGGCCGTAGCGGTCGCCCCAAAACATCACCTCGATCGGCATGACCACTTCGGCGCCGGCTTCGACTGCGCGGTTCCACCAGGCGTCTATATCGTCGACGACCAGCTGCATCGTGAAGCCTTGTGGCTTTTCCAGGGGATGGCCGTGGTCGGGGTAGGGATCGCAGAGCATGAGGGAACTGCCATTGATATAAAGATGGACGTGCATCGTCCGGCCCTGTTCATCGGGCGGGACGACGAAGGCTTCCTCGGCTCCGAAGGCGCGTTTGTAGAATTGGGCCGCCTTGAGGGCGCCATCGACCTGGAGATAGGGCACGAGCCCTCCCAGGACTTTCGGGCTCGGGTTGGAGGTGGCGGTCGCTCCAGCTCGTTCGGTCATGATCCATGTCACCTTTCAATGATCCCCGGGGCTCCCGGGATAGTCACGCCCATGTGGGCCGTTCCAAGGACGAACGGAGATCTGGCGATCCGACAAGTCTCGAAGAAAAATCGGGGTGCCGCGCAGATCGGGCTCAAAGAGGTGGCGGCATTATGATCAGGCGAGGCTGCAGTTGCGCATGGCGCGCCTGAAATCGGACGGCGGCATGCCGGCGATATTGCGGAATGATTTGTTGAAGGCGCTCAGCGAGCCGAAGCCGCTTTCCATGGCGACCTGCAGCACGTTGACCTCATCGCGCAGCAGCATTGCCTGCGCATAGGAAAGGCGGAGCAGGTTGACATAATTGTTGAGCGTCATGCCGGTCGATCTCCTGAAGACGCTCATCGCATATTTTGGATGCAGGCCGGCGGCGACGGCTATAGCGACGGAATCGATATCCTGCAGGAAGTTGTTGGCGATGAAGTCGCACATGCGGGCGACGGTGCGCGAGGATTGCTGGCCGGTCTGATCGTTGGCGGCGATCATCGTCTTTTCCGGTATCATCCGATAGGGCTCGAAGACGATCCGCTCAACGCGCAGCAGCAATTCGTTGACGGCATGTTCGACCCTGGCCGGGTCGCCCGAGCGGGTATAGCGGACCCAGCGCGGAAAATTCTCCATGTCAGCGGCATCGGTGGCGGCTGTGATCAGCGTCGCGCCCTGCATGAGCTGCGCGGAGACGCTGTCTGGCAGGCGCATGCGGAAGAAATGCACCAGCGGCAAGTGTGCGCCGGCGTAGAGGGAATCATCGGACGAGAAATCCATCTGATGCGGCTGCCCGCCCCAGAACAGGCACATGTCACCCGCGCCGAGCTCAATCGTCTGGTTGTTCACGCGATAGCGAACGGAGCCGTGCATGATAAAATTGACTTCCACCTGCGCATGCCAGTGGGGCATGGCCATGACTGGCGGGTGATTGTGGAACATTTGCAAGGCAGTCGGCAGGCCCTCGATGCTGCTCGCACCCGGTTGATAGATCGGTTTTTCCCGAATCTTACTTTCCGCCAACTCCATGTTCCTCTTTTAGGAGACTTCCGCTCCCTTGCAGCTAATTTAGCAGGGTTCGCAAAGAACAAGCAATTGAAAAGGGAGGATTTTCAATGCGCTTCAATCTTCTTGGCGCCGCAGCTCTGGGTTTTGTTTCCGGCCTCGGCTGTCTGCCCGCGCTTGCCCAATCGGGCGAAATCACCATCTGGAGCTGGAATGTCGCCGCATCGTCGCTGAGATCGACCTTGGAAGGCTTCAACAAGAAATACCCTGATGTGAAGGTCAATATTCAGGACCTCGGCAATGATCAGGTCTTCGACAAATCGCTCGCGGGCTGCGCGGCGGGGGGAGAGAGCCTGCCGGATATCGTGACGATCGAGAATTTCGAAGCCGAAGTCTATTGGAACCGCTTTCCGGATTGCTTCGCCAATCTCAAGGAGCTTGGTTATACCGCCGAGATCCAGGCAAAATTTCCTGATTTCAAACGCACGGAACTCGAAGTCGGCGATGTCGCCTATGCCATGCCGTGGGATTCCGGACCGGTCGCGGTATTCTATCGCCGCGACTTCTACGAAAAGGCGGGCGTCGATCCGCAGACGATCAAGACCTGGGACGATTTCATTGCCGCCGGCAAGAAGATCGCCGAAGCCAATTCCGGCGTCGTCATGACGCAAGGCGATTTCAACGCGGATAGCGAATGGTTCCGCATGATCACCAATGAGCAGGGCTGCGGCTTTTTCTCGACGGATGGCCAATCGATCACGATCAACCAGCCGGCCTGTGTCGCAACGCTGGAAAAGATCAAGGAAATGAAGGACGCCGGCATCATCACAGCCGCCAATTGGGAAGAAAAGGCCCAGGCGAACAAGGCGGGCGCCGTCGCCAGCCAGCTCTATGGCGGCTGGTATGAGGGGACGATCCGCTCGACAGCGCCCGATCTTGCCGGAAAATGGGGCGTCTATCTCATGCCGAGCCTGACTGCCGACGGTCCGCGCGCCGCCAATCTCGGGGGCTCGTCGCTTGCCATCAGCAACAGTTCGAAGAACAAGGAAGCCGCCTGGGCGTTTGTCAACTATGCGCTGGGCACCGACGAGGCCCAGGTGACGATGCTGAAATCCTTCGGCCTCGTTCCGTCGCTCCTGAGCGCGGTGAAGGACCCTTTCGTTGCCGAACCGCAGCCTTATTGGGACAACCAGGCCATCTGGTCCGATATCCTTTCGACCCTGCCCAAGGTCGTGCCGAGCCGCGGTACACAGTTTCAGGGTGACGCGGACGCGATCTATATAGCCACCCAGACCAAATATTTTAGCGGCGACTATCCTGATGCGAAGGCTGCTTTGGACGATGCTGCCAGCCAGATCGCCGACGCCACGGGTCTTCCCATCGCGGAATAAAGTTCGAGACGCGGCCGGATGCAATCGCATGCGGCCGTGTTCCTCGGCTCGCCGACACTCTGATTTCGACGGTTGATGGAGGAGGACACCGATGCAGTCGCGCAATCGGATCGCTTATGCGTTCCTTGCCCCCTATCTCCTTATCTTTACGGCCTTTTGGCTTTGGCCGATCATCGATTCATTCTTGCTCTCGTTTCAGAATACGCGCGTCAATCCATGGACTTTCAGTCCCGGCCTCAATTGGGGGCGATTGTCCCGCGATCCCGCTTTCTACAACGCTTTGAAAAACACGCTGCTTATCCTGGTCGTCCAGGTGCCGGTGATGATCACGCTCGCTACGATCATGGCGGTCTTGCTCAATTCGCCGCTGCTCAAGGCGCGCGGCCTGTTCCGCTTTGCTTTTTTCGCGCCCGTCGTGGTGGGCGAGGTGGCCTACGCCGCGGTTTTCCGACTGATGTTCAATCTCAATTTCGGCATCATCAACAAGCTCCTCAACACAGTCGGTATTCCCTCAGTTTCCTGGTTCGCGGAAAAGCCGCCGGCCATGGCGCTACTGATCATCGCCGTCACCTGGCGCTGGGCCGGGTACAACGCCATCATCATTCTTGCCGGTCTCCAGTCGATTCCGAACGATGTCTATGAGGCAGCCACGCTCGACCGGGTGAGCAAGATCAGGCAGTTCTTCTTCATAACGCTGCCGCTGCTGCGCCCGATCATCCTGTTCTGCATGGTGCTGTCGATCATTGGCTCGATGCAACTCTTCACGGAACCCTTTCTCATCACTGATCGGGGCGGCCCGGGCGGCGGAACGGAAACGCTTGGCCTGTTCCTCTACCGGCAGGGCTTCGTATCGCTGAATTTCGGTTATGCCTCCGCCATCGCCTACACGATTGCCGCGCTCGCGGTGCTGATTTCGCTGCTCAATCTCTGGCTGGGGCGTGAACCGAAATGAAATCGAAATCGAGATCTACGGCCACCCGCTCGCTCCTGCTCCATCTGGCGCTCACGCCGCTTGCAATCATCTGGCTGTTTCCGCTGTGGATGATGGTGGTCTTCTCCACCATGCCGGATCATGGAATATTCAGCCCGCGGATCGAGCTTCTGCCGTCTACGCATTTTGCCGAGAATTTCAGAAATCTGCAGGCTGATACGAATTTCCTGCGGGCATTGACGATCTCGATCACGGTGGCGGTGGTTTATACGGTGCTGTCGGTGATGCTGACGTCGATGGCCGGATGGGCGCTCGCGCGTTACCGCTTCCTGGGCCGGTCCATAGTCGTCGCCATCATTCTCGGCACGATAACCCTGCCTTACTTCGTCGTGGTGATCCCGCAATTCATCATGGTGGCCCGCGAATTCAAGATGTCCAATAGCTGGATAGCGCTCGTCGTGCCGCCTTTGTTCAATTCGCTTGGAGTGCTCTTCATGCGTCAGGCATTTACGATGATGCCGAGCGAATTGTTCGACGCCGCGCGGGTCGAGGGCGTCAAGGAATGGCAGATCTTCCTGCGCATCGCGCTGCCGCTTGCCCGACCGACCATGGCAGCGCTTTCGATTATCCTCTTCCTGGCTTCCTGGAACAATTATCTCTGGCCGCTGCTCATCAATTCGCGGCCGGACATGATGACGGCGCCGGTGGCGCTCGGGACATTGATCGGCTTTACCAAGGTTTCCTGGGGCGGCATCATGGCGGGTGCGGTCGTGCTTACCGGGCCCATGCTGGTCGTCTTCGTCCTTCTGCAACGCCATTTCATCGCCGGCATCGCTGCTGGCGCGGTCAAGTAACGGAGAAACGCTGCATGGCTGAACTTTCACTGAAGAATGTCGTCAAGCGGTTCGGCAATTTCGAGATCATCCGGGATGCCAGCCTTGAGGTGAGTGATGGCGAGTTCGTCGTGTTCGTCGGGCCATCCGGCTGCGGCAAGTCAACCCTCCTGCGCATGATCGCGGGACTGGAGGACATCACCGGTGGCGAGATCTGGATCGGCGGCGCCGTGGTGAATGATGTCGAGCCGGCAGATCGGGGCATTGCCATGGTTTTCCAGTCCTATGCGCTCTATCCGCACATGACAGTCGAGCAGAACCTGGGCTTCGGCCTGCGGATGACTGGAAACCCGAAGGCCGATACGGAGAGGAGGATCAGGCGGGCAGCGGAGATCCTGCAGATCACCGAGCTTCTGGACCGGCGGCCAAGGCAATTGTCGGGTGGCCAGCGCCAGCGCGTCGCCATCGGTCGCGCCATCGTGCGCGAGCCGCGCGTCTTCCTCTTCGACGAGCCGCTTTCCAATCTGGATGCCGAACTGCGCGTGCAGATGCGTGTCGAGATTTCCAGGCTCCACAAGGAGTTAGGCACCACCATGATCTATGTCACCCATGACCAGACGGAGGCGATGACGCTCGCCGACAAGATCGTGGTCTTGCGGGGTGGCAATATCGAGCAGATCGGCGCGCCGCTCGATCTCTATGATGATCCGGCCAACCAGTTCGTCGCCGGTTTCGTCGGCTCGCCCAAGATGAATTTCATGGCGGCCAGGATCATCGGCAAGACGCCCGACAGTGTCACTGTCAGCCTCGTGAACCAGGACGCTGTGCAACTGACCCTGCCGGTCCGCGATGTGCCCGCCATTGGCGAAATGGTGACGCTCGGCGTCCGACCTGAGCATTTCGCCGAGGCAGGGCAGGGCGACGCCGATCTCGCGGTGAAGGTCGATGTGGCCGAGCATCTCGGCAATACCAGCTACATCTACGCCAATGTCGCGGATGGCGAGCAACTCGTCATCGAGCGCGAGGAATCCCGCAATGAAATCAACCGCGACAAGTTCGTCGTCGCGATCAAATCGAGCCGAGCATATCTGTTCGACGGCGCGGGCAAGAGGCTGAAATAGACATCCAGAAACTGGCCAATTCCCAAGAGGCCTCCAATTCCATCAAGAGGATTTCTCCCATGACTGAACATGCGCCGATCCGTTGGGGCATTATCGGACCGGGCACCATCGCCCGAACATTCGCCGAGGGTATCGCCCATTCCCATACCGGAAGGCTGGAGGCCATCGCCACGCGTAATCCGAACAGGCCCGGGCTTGCGGAGGGGTTTGCCGGCGCACGCATCATCGCCGGCTACGAAGCCTTGCTGGACGATCCGGATGTCGATGCAGTCTATATCGCCACGCCACATACGGGCCATGCCGAATGGGCGATCAAAGCGGCCCGCGCCGGGAAGCACTTTCTCGTCGAAAAGCCCATCGGACTGAGCGCTTATGAGGCCGAGGCGATCTTTCATGAGGCGGCGAAAGCAGGCGTCTTTGCCGGCGAAGCCTTCATGTACCGCCTGCATCCGCAAACGGCAAAGCTCATCCATCTGGTCCAAAGCGGCGTGATCGGAGATGTGCGGCTCATCCGCTCGAGCTTCGGCTTCAACATGGGAAGCGTTCGCCCCGAGCATCGGCTCTTCTCCAGCGAGACCGCCGGCGGGGGGATTCTCGATGTCGGCGGTTATCCCGTCTCGATGGTCCGGCTGATTGCGGGGGCTGTCGAGGGCAAGGCCTTCGCCGAACCGGAAAAGGTCTTCGGCGTCGGACATCTCGGGGCGACCGGCGTGGACGAATGGGCGTCGGCGGTGCTGAGATTCCCCAATGGCATCGTCGCCGAAGTGTCCTGTTCGATCATGGCGAAGCAGGACAATACGCTGCGCATCATCGGCTCAAAGGGCCGCATCGAGGTCGGGGATTTCTGGTATGCGGCGGGCCCTAAAGGCGGTATCGGCAAGATCGACATCGTCAGGCCGGATGGCGCAACCGAGAGCATTGAGGTTCATGAAAATGGATGGCTCTATGCCTTCGAGGTTGATGCGGCGGGCGAGGCCATTCGCGCGGGCAGGCAGGAGTTCGCATCGCCGGGGATGGCTTGGGCGGATTCCGTCGGCAATCTGCAGGTGCTGGACAAATGGCGTGCATCGATCGGGCTCGAATACATCGTCGAAAAAGCCGCGAGCAAGACCAGGACCATTTCCGGCGCTGCGCTCCGCCAGGGAGATTCGGTTCCGAAGCGGGCGATGCCCGGGCTTGAAAAGCCTGCCTCGGTAGTGGCGCTTGGCTTCGAGTTCTTTCCGAATTTCGCGGCAAGCACGCTGACGCTTGATGCCTATTTCGAGGCGGGCGGCAATCTCTTCGACACGGCCTATGTCTATGGCGGCGGCAAGACCGAGGCGATCTTCGGCGATTGGCATAGCAGCCGGGGCGTGCCGCGGCAGGATGTGATCGTGATCGGCAAGGGCGCACATTCCCCGCTCTGCTATCCCGATGTGATCGGCCGGCAACTGGCCGCTTCGCTCGACCGGCTGCAGACCGATCATGTCGATATCTATTTCATGCACCGGGACAATACGGACATACCGGTCGGGGAATTCGTCGATGCCATCGATGCCGAGGTGAAAGCCGGCCGTATTCGCGGGCCCTATGGCGGCTCGAACTGGACGCGGGAGCGCATGGACGAGGCAATCGCCTATGCGCAGAAGAATGGCCGGACGCCGCCCGGCGCGCTATCCAACAATTTCTCGCTGGCCCATATGATAGAGCCGATTTGGGCGGGTTGCATCGCGGCGTCGGACGATGAATGGAAGACATGGCTCGAGGCGCGGCAGATGCCGAACTTCGCCTGGTCCAGCCAGGGGCGCGGCTTCTTCACCGAACGGGCAGGACGCGACAAGCGGGACGATGAAGAGCTGGTGCGGGTGTGGTATTCGGAGAAGAATTTCGGGCGCCGCGACCGGGCCATCGAACTTGCCCGCAAGCTTGGCCGCAGCCCTATCCATATCGCGCTGGCCTATGTGCTGAACCAGCCTTTCCCGGTGTTTCCGTTGATCGGTCCGCGGAACTTGCGGGAACTGGAGGACAGTCTTTCAGCCCTCGATATCGTGCTGACGCCGGATCAGGTGAAATGGCTGGAAGGTGAGATGCAATAAGGATTGAGAGGGCGGCCCGGACAGGCGCCGCCCTCATTAAGCTGACAGGTCAACGGGTGCGGCTGTTGCCAGATCGTGCTCACGGCGGTTGTTCTCGACATTTGCGGCGGCGAACGCCAAAGCTTCGATATCCCGATATCCGAGATTGTAAAGGCGCATGACTTCTCTGGCGAGCCGGTCCGCATCTCTGGTATTGGTGGCGCCCAGCAGGGCCGTGGATCTATGATAGGCTGACTGCATGATGCGCCAGTCTTCGCTGGTATAGGCGGATTCGTGGCCGGGATAGCCACCTCTTATCGGCATGTCGATCTCCGTGAAGCAAAGACTGGAGTTACCCAAGACCTGAAAAGTGTGGGCTCCATGCGGATAAGAGTCAAATCGTTTCCAATATTGCCGTCGTTTCAGAAGCTTGCATTTGTAATATAAATCGGATGAATTTCAGCGCCAGACTTCAGTCCGGCGCTGATGTTTTTGCGATACCCCAAGAAGTTGTGATGTGACGTCCATGATAATAGAACGGGACCCGGAAAATCGGTGCTCCGCCTCTTCCTAACGCTTGGCCGTTTCCAACTCGACTTGGTCGCGTTTCAGATATTCGCGCGTTACCTCGTCTGCATGATCGGCGAGCCATGCGGCCATCGCTTCCTCCTCCCGGCAGATCTCCTCGCATACGCGAGCGGTCGTGGTGTCGCCCACCGCTTCGGCGGCGGCGATCAGAATACGGTAGGATGCGATCTCCATATGCTCAAACGTATAGCTTGCCAGCGTTCCCTTCACCACTTCATCGCCAGCCATGATGCCGCCGAAGCTCTGCATCATCGCGGTGAGTTTTCCAGCGACGTCCTTTACAGTGGAGGTAGAGGCGCCGCGTTGCTCGATACATCTCTCGAGCCGTTCGCGTTGCGATTTGGTCTCCGTCAGATGCTGCTCGATGCGGGCGCGCAATTGCGGATAGTTCTCAAGACGGCCTACCTGACCGCTCAGCATCTGCTCCGCCTGCTCTTCCATCGCGTGTGCGTCACGCAGCCACTGGTTCAGCCAATCATCCATGTTTGCCATTTAGGGCTCCTTCCTTTCAGTATCGGGCGGCCGACCGGCGGGTTTGCGGTCGGCACGCATCGCCACACATCAAACTTCTGGATTTGGCTATTGTTCCGGAGTGCGAGGACCCGAATTCGAATTATTCTCAGGAAAAGGCCGGAATCTTTACCAGATAGCGGGGCGGGCTATCATCAACCAGAAAATGGCCGCGACTGCGCCGAAGGCCGGGAAGCCGAAGATGAACCAGAGCCTGAAGAGTGTGAAATAGCGGGCGGGAAGAGCGGTGCCTTTGGTAGCCGCCTCGGTCGCGAGCCGCCGCATCTCCATCTGCATCCAGACGACGGGAAGCCAAAACGCGCCCGTGATCAGGTAGAGCACAATCGACAGCACGATCCAGCTTTCGGTGAGCGAGTAGCCTGCATTCCACGCCAGCGCGACGCCGGTGATGGGCTGCGCCACCACTGCGGTCGCGGTGAAGACAAAATCCGCGATGACGACGATGCGCGCGACGGCGGCTATAGTGGCCGCATTGCCCGTCCGGTGCGCCAGCAGCAAGAAAAAGGCTATGCCGGCGCCGGTGCCCAGCAACACCGAAGCGCCAATCACATGCAGGTATTTGAGGACGAGATAGAGCATCAGCGTTCATCCAGAATGGCGAGCGCCACGAGATGTAACACCAGTATAGGCCAGATTTTCAGGAGCGGACCCAGCGGCTCCTTCCACAGTTCGGGAAGCAGAATCGTGCCCGCCACAATATAGAACAGCGAAAGCGCAATCGCCGCGTAAAGACCTCGCCGGGTCGTCGGGCGGTAGGCGATCGCCAAGCCGACGAGAATATCGGCGATTGCTCCGGCGACCACGCTTGGAGCGGCGAGAATGCCGGCTTGTGCCCGAACCATCAGATCGACGCCGATCTGGAAGCCTGCTGTTAGCGAGAGGATGCCGGTGGTCAGCCAGAACAACGCCAGCACAATGAAGGTGAGTGGTTTCAGGAAATAGAGCTTGGCGAACCAGCGCTCCTGGACTGTCACGGGCTCCGCCGCCAGTGCGGCATCGAGCGATCTTGGATTGATCCCTGTCATCTCACGCCAGCGTGTCGCATCGCCGATCGCTCCACGGACGATCTCCCGGGCTGCGGTGCTCCGCATCGGCGACCGCCAGCCGAGCGTGCCGACAAGATCGCCAGCCCGATAGAGAAGCGTCGCAAGGGGGCGAGGCACCTCGAACGTCCGGGAGGGGCCCCATCCCAGCCACCGTCGGTAGCTTGCCACCACTTCGCTCACCGTCAGCCTCTGCGGTCCGGCGAGTTCGAGCTCCACCCGCTTCGGCGCCGAGGCTGTGAGGAAGAATGCGACCGTAGCGGTCACGTCTTCAAGCTGTACAATTTGCAATGCGCCCGTATCCTTCATAACCGGCAGGAGGGGAAGGGCCGCCAGGCCGCGGAAGAGGGCGCTCCCGCCGTATACGGGCCGGCCGAGCACTACGGACGGGCGCAGGATCACCCAATCGAGATCGCGATCCATGAGGACCGCGTCGCCGCGCGCCTTGGTTTCCGAGAAAGCTGACATCTGTCCGCGATCCACGCCGATGGCCGAGAGATGGATGACGCGCCGGATGCCAAGCTCTTCGCAGGCAAGAAACAGCGCAGACGGGCCGCTGACGTGGACGCCTTCGGTATTCTCGCGCGGGCCGTCCTGCAGAACGCCGACGCAATTGACCACTGCCTCCATTCCGTCGAGATAAGGCGTCCAGTTGCCGGGTTGGGTGGCCTGTGCCATGTCGAGGGCGATGACGCGACTGACGAAGGCGGGGACAGGCGCGCTGCCCGGCCGTATCATCGCGGTCACATCATGTCCGTCGCTGGAAAGGCGGGCGCAGATCGCAGAGCCGATCAAACCGGTGGCCCCTGTGACGAGGACTTTCATTTCCGTCTTCCCGAAATTGCATCCCGCGACACTCCACGGGAGAAGACGCTGTGGGCTGAACGGTCGAGTTCGCGCAGGCTGCCGGACAGCGCAAGGCCCCACACGACATGCGCCGCGACCATGAGAAGATTTCGTTGCATGGGGTGTTTTGTGGCGGGAGAGAGGATGCAGAGCGCGGGGATCCAGCCGAGATAGCTCAGAGCCCAGACGAGAACGCCATAGGCCGGACCGCTCGAAAGGCGCCGGGGCAGCAATGCGTAGAGGGCGCCGGTAGCGGCTCCGAAACTGAAATGCGCCAGCACGGTTTCGGTGCGCAACGTACGCTCCGGAGCCTTGGCATGCATTTGCGCCATGATCTCGCGTGGCGGCAGCGGATAGCGATGCTCGTTTTTCAGAAGAAAGAACATCTGGCGCATTGCGGCAGTCATCGCCATCGTTGCCGAGATGCCTGCCAATGCGCCGAAAACGATCTTCCGCAAATGCCACTCCTTACAAGGGTCTACCCGTCTGCTCCCGCTAAATGGATAAGGGCATGATTTTGTTCCGTACTTTCAGGCAACGGGCGAGCGTAACAAAAGGGCGGCAAGGTCAGGAAGGGTTTTGGGGGATTGCTCCAGCTTTTTGCATTTCCGGGAGTTTGCTTTAGCGCTGGTAGATGCCGACCAGTTCGGCTTCCTCGATCACATGCTTGCGCGCCTCATGCCAGATCTGCTGGGCACCGGCCTTCGCGGGGATGGCGAGACGTGGAACGTCGAGCGCCGCCAGACGGAAATGATAATGGTGCGGATCATCGCCAATGGGTGGTTCCGGTCCATCATAGTGGGCGTTGCCGAAATCATTTATGGCGTAACTCAGCGCATTATCTCGGCTCGTATCGATGCTTTCGGGCAGGCCTTCCCGGTCCGCCGGGATGTTGTATACCGCGCAGTGTCGGAAAATTCCCTTGGGGGCATCCGGGTCTTCCACAATGAGAACGAAGCTTTGCGTGCCGCCGGGTATCCCCGTCCATTTCAGCGGCGGCATCAGGTTTTCGCCATCGCGCGCATATTTCGTGGGAATGGTTTCGCCTTCAGCAAAAACAGGGCTGGTGAGAGTAAGCGGCATCTGGTGTCCTCGTGATTTGCAACCTGAACATGACCTCCCGAAAATGCCGGAGGCCTCATGGCGAGGGACTGCCAAGTCGGATTCCATCAGGATTTTAGCGGTCGATCCTCTTTTTTCTTATCGCGTTCTGGTGGAACCTCTTCGGCGGTCCATTGTTCCAAGCAACTGAAATTTCATCGGTAGGGAAAGGGAAATCCACGGGCTTTTCAACGCGAATGCTGCTGCGATCGAAGGTTGGGAATGTCGAGTTCGGGGAGGTTGAGAAAACAAGAGAATATGCCCATGCAATACGTATGATTGCATAGGATGAGTCATTCAAATGCGTGAAGACAGACCATCCTGAGAAAAGCCGCGAAGAAACTGCCCGTAATCGGGTGACGGCCTGCAACGTTTAAATTATTACTGTTGATATTATTGGGAGTGCTGTATGCCTCGGTGCACCGAGTCGATATTGAGTTCCGTCTCAGGCGATAACGCCGCGCAGTTCATTGAACACAATGCAGACCACGACGAAAACACTGGCGTAACTCAGCCAGACCAGCACGTCTTTCAATCCGCGATCATTCGTCTCGTACATTGTACGGTCCCCCAAGAAGTTGCGAGAGATAAATAGTATTATTAACTAAAAGTCAACAAGCTATTCTCGCTATCCTGCGTTGAATTGAAGGCCCGGCGACAACGGGAGGGGATGACCATCGCCGTCGGGCCTGATGAGAGGCGTTTCGTAACCGATAGCCCCTCCACCGGCGATGCTTTCACATGCCGAATACCGACGACCTCACTTGGATTTAGCACCGACCGCCAGCTTCGGTTGTAACCCGCCGCGTGCGATTTTGTTCCGTCATAGGTGCGGAAATCCCTTGTCCTGCACTCAAATTTCCAGGCCTTCCTCATGAAGTGTTGACTTGATATGTTATTACGTTACAAAAATCGCGTGGCGAACGAGTTGAACTCTGAACATCGGGGAACTCAAGGAGGAAGACGTGCGGCGGATATGACATGATGAGATTGTTGGACCGGCTCGCCTTGACTGCGGGCTTCCGGCAGTCCTAAAAACAGCGTGACGGTTCCCCGAAGAATGACTTCGAGGGGATTAATAGGGAACACGGTGAGGACGACCCAATCGGGACCAAGACCGTGGCTGCCCCCGCAACTGTAAGCGGATTGCTGAACGTCCTTGTGACGTCCCTTGCCTTATAGGGATGTCATGCCACTGCCAGGTTCATCCAAGAACTGGCGGGAAGGCAGATGTGAAGCAGATATCTGCGAGCCAGGAGACCTGCCGTCGAAGTCGAAGATCCAATTTCACGGGCGGGGTTGCTCGTAGAGGAGACATCATGGCCAAGTCTTTCAGCCGGGTAGACCGGCTTATTTCGCATATTTTCCATCCGCTTGATCAATCCTTGCCGATTTCGGAGCCGACCTCCGGCTGAAGCCGGCGCTGCATCCATTCGGCCGTTTGCTCGCCGCCCATCAGGACCGCGCGCGCCGCCTCCACATATCAAGCTATCAGGGTAAGACTATGCGAAAATCAATTCAGATACGCGCCCGAAAGACCGGGTTTGCCTTTGTGGCCATTTTCGGACTCATCGCAAGTGCTTCGATAGGCAAGGCCGCAGAACATACCGTTTATCCGCTCACGCTCAAAAATTGCGGTGCTTCGGTAACCTTCAAGAAAGCCCCCGAAAAAGCCGTCACGATCGGCCAGAACAGCACGGAAATCCTGCTCTCGCTCGGGCTCGCCGATAAGATGGTGGGAACCGCCGTCTGGGTTGGGCCGGTCCTCAAAGGGTTCGAGAGCCAGAATGAGAAGATCAAGCGGCTTGCGGACAACAGCCCGAGCTTCGAATCGGTCGTTGCGCAGGAGCCTGAGCTCGTCGCGGTACAGTTCGAATCGGATGTCGGCCCGAGCGGTGGGGTCGGTACGCGCGAGCAGTTCTCCGAACTCGGCATTCCGACCTATATCTCGCCGGCGGATTGCGCCGCCAAGGACAATTCCGGCGGCGGCGATGGTGTCCGCAAGGAACCGTTCACGATGGAGCTGGTCTACCAGGAAATTCGCGAACTCGCGCGGATATTCGATGTCAACGAGCGCGGCGAACAACTCGTGACCGATCTGAAAAAACGCGAGGCGGAGGCCATCGCGTCAGTTGCCGGAAGCAAGGCGGTGGGGCTGCCTGTTATTTTCTGGTTTTCGAGCAAGGACCTCAAGGGCGATGCCTTCGTTGCAGGTAAAAACGGCGCGCCGGCCTATATCCTGCAGGCGCTGGGTGCAAAAAACGTGATCGATACGGACGAGGAATGGCCGCTCGTCAGTTGGGAGACGATCATCGGCACCAACCCCGCTGTCATCGTCATCGCGGAAATGGACCGGCGCCGCTATGCCGCCGACGATCCGACCGTGAAGATCAGGTTCCTGGAGGCTGATCCTGTCACCAGCCAGCTCGAGGCGGTCAGGAAAAAACGTTTCGTCATGATGAACGCGCAGTCGATGAACCCGACGATCCGCACGATCGACGGAATCGAGGCGCTTGCCGATGGCATCAAGAGATTCGGACTGACGAATTGAGCATCCATCCGATTCAATGGGAGAGGCGAGGTCTGCAGGCCTCGCTTGCTGTCCTCTCGATCGCAGCGCTTCTGATTTCCATCGCCATGGCGGTTTCCATTGGCGAGATGACGATACCGTTGGCGACGACCTTCAAGGCGGTGGTCAACCGGGTATTCGGTGCAGGCTTCGAGATCAGCGGCATCCAGGAAGGCATTATCTGGAGCTATCGCCTGAGCCGTGCACTGGTCGCCGCCTGCTGCGGGGCGGCGCTGGCGCTTTCCGGCGTCATTCTGCAGGCGCTTCTCCGCAATCCGCTGGCCGAGCCCTATGTGCTCGGCATTTCCGCCGGTGCTTCGACCGGCGCCGTGGCTGTGATGATCCTGGGCTTCGGCCACGGTGTTCTCACCTTGTCGAGCGGCGCCTTCGCAGGCGCAATCGGTGCCTTTGCCCTCGTTTCGCTTCTTGCTGCCGGCTCCGGCGGCAGCCATGACCGGATCATTCTGGCAGGCGTCGCCGGCTCGCAACTTTTCAACGCGCTCACCTCCTATATCGTCACGACATCGGCCAATGCGGAGCAGGCGCGGGGCGTCATGTTCTGGCTTCTGGGCAGCCTCGGCGGCGTGCGCTGGCCGGACGTCTATCTCGCAGCCCCAGTTGCGCTCGGCGGATTTGTCGTCTGCATATTTCACGCCCGCGCCCTCGATGCCTTCACCTTCGGGACGGATGCCGCCGCCGCACTTGGTGTTCCCGTCGCCCGTGTGCGGATCGTCCTCCTGGGGCTGACCGCGATCATGACCGCGACGATGGTCAGCATCGTCGGTTCGATTGGCTTCGTCGGTCTGGTCATTCCGCACGCCGCCCGCTTCATCGTCGGGCCGGGGCATCTGCGGCTCATCCCGGCATCGGTTATTTCAGGGGCGATCTTCATGGTGCTTGCCGACATCATCTCGCGGATCATCATACCACAGCAGATCTTGCCGATTGGCGTGGTGACAGCTCTGTTCGGCGCGCCGGCTTTTGCATTCATTCTCTACAAAGCGAGGAGGGCGGTATGACCATATCCGTCAAGGACGCACGCTGGACAGCGTCCGGCAAGATGATTGTCGATGGCATCACGCTCGATATCGAGGCGGGGCAGATGCTCGGTCTGCTTGGGCCGAACGGCTCGGGAAAATCGAGCCTGTTACGGTTGATCTGCGGCCTCAGGCGGGTCGAAAGCGGCGTGATCCGGCTTGGCGACGACGAAATCGGGCTGATACCGCGCGCGCAGCTTTCGCGGCGGATCGCCATTGTCGAGCAGCAGGCGACGACGGACGCGCAGGTCACCGTCAACGATGTCGTTCGGCTTGGTCGCACGCCGCATCGCAGCCCGCTTTCTCAATGGACCATGAGGGATGACGCGGCAGTCAATCATGCGCTTGAGAGCGTTGGGATGTTGGAGAAGCGCGCGCAGTCCTGGCACACGCTCTCGGGCGGCGAACGCCAGCGGGTTCATATCGCGAGGGCGCTCGCCCAGACGCCAGCGGAACTTCTCCTGGACGAGCCGACCAACCATCTCGATATCCAGCACCAGTTGGATATCCTCTCGCTGATCTCAAGATTGCCTGTGACCAGCGTCGTCGCGCTGCACGATCTCAACCTTGCAGCGATGTTCTGCGACAGGATCGCCATCCTGCACCACGGGCGGGTGATTGCTGCAGGTGATCCCGGGACGGTTCTCACCGAAGAACTCGTCGCGGATGTTTTCGGCGTCAGGACGTTCATCGACCGGTCGCCGCATCACGGAAAGCCGCATATCCATTTTCTCGCCGCTCACCGGAGTTGAGCGCAGGGGTCGAGGATGAGCGTCGTAGCGCCGGCCAATGCGATGCCGATGAGCGCGAGGACGCCCAGCCAGCGCATCGACGACAGGATGAAAGAGCGGTTGTCATTCGCAGCGGCGTCGAAACGGAAGATGCGTGCAACCCGCCGTGGGCGCCATAGGGTCAACATGACCGCTGCCATCGCAATCACTGTCACGCCGGCGACCAGCATTGATATCAGCCAGGGATCGACTTGCGTCCTGCCGGCGATCCTGAAGGCGCAGAGTGCGGATTGCGGGCCGTAGACCAGCAGGAGATGGGCCGCCCAGATGATCGGCCCGATGAGCAGAAAGAGGATTGCCCCGGCGATCGGACCGTTATCGTTTCCGGCTTTCATGCTGTCTCCTTTCCTGTGGCGATGATTCTGGAAACCGCTCCAAATCCTTGTTTTGATGCAAGTTCACTTTCTAGCCCACAAGCCGCGGGAAGCCATGGACCAACGCCAGGCCGAACAGGGACTGACCGACGGTATAGTGATATAGCAGCGCCATATTGTCGAAGGTGACGCGCCGCTCACGGTCGAGTTTGCCGGCGAAGTGACGGGCGATCGTGAAGCCGCCGAATATGACCAGAGTGAACGCCAACTGGCCGAACAATGCCGCCCCCATATAGACCATGGCTCCATAGGCGTTGGCGGTGGGGGAAAGGCCTGTCCGCCAATGTCCGGCAAGTTCCACGCCCAATGATCCTACAAGACAGGCCACGGCCAGGAATATCGCGATGGGCACCGCCATGCGCTTTGTTCCGGCTGGGGGCAGCATGCGCTCGGTCAGGACGATCAGTGCCGAACCTGCCAGCAGGAGAAGCGCTGCCGCAGCCGGCCATCCGAGATCGGGTGGCGCGGGGGAGCCGGAAGGGGCCCATGTATCGGGCGATACGGTCCACAGAAAGAGGTAGGAAAAGACATAGGAGAGATAAAGCGAGCCTGCGACGAACATCAGAACGATCATGGCCCACCAGGAATGAGACGACGGGCCTGATACATAGGTGGGCAAGCTAATGCCGCCGCCGATATCAACCAGGCCCTTGGATGGGCCGGGATCGAGAGCCCAGGCCCAGATCAGGCAGAAGGCAATGGCGAGAATGCCGCAGACAATCGAGATCGTGACGAGCTTGACGGTTAAAAGCAGGAAGAAGGCCGCCGTGAAGATCGCCGCCAGAAGGGGAGACCAACCTGACGTGGGCATCTGGATCACATATTGCGGCTTTGCATCGATCGGGGAGGTGACAAGCGTCTCCCGTCCGCCGGTCGGCGCATTGGGAAGGTAATACCGGCCCTCCTTCACGTCATCGGCGAGGTTCGGCTGATCCCACAGAGGCTCCCGGCTGGTGACGAGCGGAATACTGCGGTTTGAATAGACATCGTTCGGTAGCCATTCGAGCGTTCCCGCCTGCCAAGGATTTTCCGGGCCACCGCGTCCGGGACGAAAGTGCAGGACGAGGTCGATGACGAACAGCAGGACGCCAGCGCCCAGAATATAGGAGCCGATCGTCGAGATCAGGTTCAGCGTGTCCCAGCCGAGCTCGCTCGGATAGGTCCAGACGCGCCTCGGCATGCCGCGCAGGCCGGTCAGGTGCATGGGAAAGAAGGCGATATTGAAACCCGAGAACATCAGCCAGAATACCCAACGCCCGAGACGTTCGGACAGCATGCTCCTGCCCGCCTGCGGTGCCCAGTAATAGAAGGTCGCGAACAGCGGGAACACCATTCCACCGACCAGCACGTAATGGAAATGAGCGACGACGAAATAGGTGTCGTGGACCTGGAAATCGAACGGCACCATTGCGACCATAACACCGGTAAGGCCGCCGATGGTGAAGATGAACAGGAAGCCCAGGATGAACAGCGAGGCCGTGGTGATGCGGAATTTCTTGCGGCCGGCGGCGATGGTGGCGATCCATGAAAAGACCTGGATGCCGGAGGGAATGGCGACCGCCATGCTCGCCGCCGAGAAGAAGGCGAGGCTGAGGGCCGGAATGCCCGTCGTGAACATATGGTGCACCCACAGGCCGAACGAGAAGAAGCCGGTGGCGATCAGGGCGATGACGATCAGCCGGTAGCCGACGAGCGGCGTGCGCGCCATGGTCGGCACCATCATCGAGACAAGCCCTGCAGCGGGCAGGAAGATAATATAGACTTCCGGATGGCCGAAGAACCAGAACAGGTGCTGCCACAGAAGGGAATCGCCTCCCTTGGCGGCGGTGAAGAAGGGCCAGCCGAAGGAGCGCTCTATCTCGAGCATCATGGTTGCGAGAATAACAGCCGGGAAGGCGAACATGATCATGCTGGCGAAGATGAGCATCGACCAGGCAAAGATTGGCATCTTGGCGAGTGTCATGCCGGGCGGGCGGGTCCGCAAGGCTCCGACGACGATCTCGATTGCGCCCGCTATCGCAGAGATTTCGATGAAGCCGATGCCGAGCAGCCAGAAATCGGCATTGTCGCCCGGAGAATATTCCTTGAGCGTGAGCGGCGGATACATGAACCAGCCGCCATCGGGCGCGAGGTCGTAAAGGATCGTCGAGAAGAAGACGAGCCCGCCGATGACATAGGCCCAGATAGCGAATGCGCTGAGCCGGGGAAAGGGTAGATCCCGCGCCGCCAGCATCTGCGGCAACAGCAGAACCCCGAGCGCCTCGACCGCCGGTACGGCGAACAGGAACATCATCGTCGTGCCATGGACAGTGAACATCTGATTATAGAGTTCCTGGCCAATGAAATCGTTATTCCCGGTGGCAAGCTGTGTCCGCATGAGAAGCGCCAGCACGCCGGCCATGAGGAAGAACAGGAATGCGACCCCGATATAGAGCAGGCCAATCTCGGTATTGTTCACCGTCGTGACGATGCGCCATCCGCGCGGCGTCGCCCATATGCGCTTTAGCTCTTCGAGTTCGCCCTTGGGGCGGGGCGTCTTGTTCGGCAGGTCGGAGCGAGGTTGGTTTTCCATGGCCGTTCACCGCAATTGCGCAAGGTAGGAGGAGAGGCTGGCCAGTTCCTCATCGCTGAAGATGGGATAGGGCGGCATCAGGTTTTCCGGCTTGATGTGCTGGCCGTCGCGTATCCAGCGCGCGAAGGCTTCCGCATTGTTGGGCAATGTCGCGGCAGCGAGCGAATGCCTGCTGCCGACATGGGTGAGGTCGGGGCCGATAGCGCCGGTCGCAGCGGTGCCCCGCACGGTATGGCAAGCGCCGCAGCCGCTGGCGATAAACAGCGCCTGCCCACGCGTCTCAAGCTCGTCCGTCGGCTGGTGTGCGTCCTTGGCTTCATCCGCAAGCCACGCGGCGAAATCCTTTTCAGGCATTGCTATGACGAAGAAGGACATCAGCGCATGGGCTCCGCCGCAATATTCCGCGCATTGACCGCGGCTGACACCGGGACTTGTGACATCAAGGGTCAGCGTGTTGGTCCGCCCGGGGATCATGTCGAGCTTTCCGGCGAGCTTGGGCACCCAGAAGGAGTGGATCACATCCGCCGAAGTGAGGTCGATCTTGACGGGACGGCCCACGGGAATGCGCAGTTCGTTGGCGCTTTCGATGCGGCGGCCGTTCTCGTCGCGGTAGATGACGCGCCACCACCAGCGTTCGCCGACGACGGATATGCGAAGCCCGTCTGAGGTATCGGCGGAACCGCCGCCCATGCCGAGAACGAAGATGCCGTAGGCGAGGAGGAAGGTCAGCGTCACAGCGGGGAAAATCAGTCCTGCGCCGATGACCAGCCTTTCACCGGCGAGCTGCTGGCGCCATCGCTCGTTGGCGAAAAGCGCCACCGATGCGATGATGGCGGTAATGATGAAGACGGCGGTGCAGAAAATGATGAGCACCCAGGAGAGCGTATTGATCCTCTCGGCTTCTGCGCCTGTTGGGTCGAGCGCGGACTGGACGCCGGCGCATCCGCTCACGACGAAGAGCAAAATTGCCGCGGCGGGCCAGACGAAGCAACAGCGCATCATTGCCTGGCCTCCGGCGAGGTTGGCCTGTCCAGCGCGGCACTCGGCGGTAGCGACGCGAAATAGGCCGCGACATCCGATATCTGCTCATCTGTCAGACGCCGCGCGACGGTCTCCATGATTTGACCGTAGCCGGTGGTATCCCGCCCGCCGCTCTGCCAGAGCCGCAATTGCCCGGTGAGATAATCGGCGTTCTGGCCGGCCAGCGCCGGAAACGCGGCGGCCCTGGATGCCGAATGGCAGGCAAGGCAAGGCGGCACACCGTTCTCGCTGTCGCCGTTCGTGGCCAGTATCCGGCCTCGCTCGATCCGCTTTGCGTCGGGCCTGTCGTTGTTCGGCTGTGGTTTGGCGCCGAGACGCGCATAATAGGCGGCGAGCTCGCGCATCTCGTCTTGGTCGAGGCTTTCCGCGACCGGCTGCATGATGCCGCTCGGACGCGTGCCGGCGGCATATTCGGCAAGCGTGCGCAGGAGATAGTCCGGCGATTGCCCGGCAAGCCTTGGGACGAGGTTGCTGATCGTTTCCCGGTCGGCGTCGTCATGACAGCGGATACATTGGGTGAGCGCGACTGTCCCGCCGCCATGCGTTGGGCTCTCCCCGGTTTCAGGAGGGAGACGGTCTACACCTGACAGGCGGAAATAGTCTCCCGCGACGTCACGGGGAAATTGCCTCAGAAACGCGGTCAGCGCCCAGACCTCGTCGCCACGCTCCTGAGATGACCAGGCCGGCATGCCGGTATATTTGAGCCCGTGCTTTACCGTCCAAAAGACCTCTTTGGACGATTGCCGTGCGACGGGGTCAGCCAGAGGCGGCGGGGGAGGCAGCATTCCGCTGACAATCGCGTCGATGGGTTCACCCGGCCTGCTATGACACGGCGCACAGCCGCCTTCGTAATGCGCAGCGCCGAGGCTGATCAGATCCGGATCATCGAGCGGCGGCGGGCTTTCGACAAAATAGCTGTATGTTTCGACTGATTGGCGGCGGAGCGTTTCGAGCAGCCATGTGGTAATGGCGAAATGCTCGCGCGTGGCGGCGACATTGTAGACGCCGGACCATATGAAGGCAGCAATGCCGGCGGCGAGGAAAACGGCGATGATGCCGGTAGCAAGAGCCAGTCGCTTCCAGGCCGCAAATGTTCCTGGGATCATGCCCGCGCCTCTTGCACGGGAACCGGAGATGCGGCGGTGTCACTGGATATCTCGTTGAACCAGAGTGTGGCGATGACGATGCCGGCCAGCACATAGGTTGCCGGGCAGGCGGTGAGCATCAACAGTCCCGCCAATTGCTGGTCGGCAACGGTGATCCCGGAGAGATGGGCGGCGTGGTGGCCGGAAAGGACGGCGGGATAAAGGGTGCGCGGTGCGAAGACGAAGAGGATGCCGAGCAGGCAGAATATCTTGCTGGTGATCAGCAGGGCCAGGATGGCGCGCCAGCGTCGATGACCGCCGATGAGGAATATCGCCGACCAGAACCACAACGCACCGAGAAAGAGCGATGCCTGCATGAGGAGATGAAGCGCATGCGACCGCATGGCGGCGTCGAGCGCGGGCGGCGCATGCCATGCCCATAGCAGGGCCAGTTGCACGATCATGGCGGGAAAGAGCAGATTGCGAACGGGCATCCGGCTTTTCGGCTGGTTTGCCGGCCAAATCCGGTTGCATGCCAGTGCGATCAGGGGCGCGCAGGCATTCATCAGAATGATATGCGTGACCATATGCCCGGTCAAAGGGCCAAAATCACTGAACATTTTCGCCAAACGTGCAGCGTGATGAAACGTTCCGCTTGTGGAGGTGATCCGTTCAGGATCGCACCCACTTTTGCCTACGTCCTGATCTAAAAAGTGAACGTCCATGCGAAGCCCCCGCAGTCCGCCACTGGCATTGCCTGTTGGCGGGGCTATAACTGTGTCAGTTCACGGCTCAGATGGTTCATCAAAAAAGAGACGCAGCGTGCCGGACCGAAAATCGCCACTGGCTCCGTTCAGACATGACATGTTCCGCACCATCTGGATCGCGAGCCTTGCATCCAATTTCGGCGGGCTGATCCAAGCCGTGGGCGCCGCCTGGATGATGACCTCCATTTCCAATTCGGTGAATATGGTCGCGCTGGTGCAGGCCTCCACGGCGTTGCCAATCATGCTGTTCTCGCTGGTGTCGGGCGCGCTCGCGGATAATTTCGACCGGCGCCGGATCATGCTCGTCGCCCAGTGTTTCATGCTGACGGTTTCGGCAGTGATGACAGTTTTCGCATATCTCGGCCTGATCACGCCGTGGCTCCTGCTAGGTTTTACCTTCCTGCTCGGCTGCGGGACGGCGCTCAACAATCCGTCGTGGCAGGCATCGGTCGGCGACCTCGTGCCGCGTGAAGATCTTCCAGGGGCTGTGGCGCTCAACAGCATGGGTTTCAACATCACGCGTAGCGTCGGGCCAGCGATCGGCGGTGTGATCGTGGCTGCGGCGGGGGCTGCTGCGGCATTCGCCGTGAATACGCTGAGCTATTTCGCCATCATCTTCGCGCTCACCCGCTGGCGGTCGGGCATCGCGCCGAGCATGCTGCCGCGCGAGACGCTGGGACGCGCCATCGGAGCAGGCCTGCGCTATGTGGCGATGTCGCCGAATATCGGGAAGGTGCTGTTCCGCGGCTTCGTCTTCGGCCTTTCGGCAAGCGCCGTCCTGGCGCTCCTCCCGTTCGTGGCGCGCGATCTGATTGGCGGCGGTCCGCTGGTCTATGGCGTCATGCTCGGTTCGTTCGGGATCGGGGCGATCGGGGGTGCGCTCCTCAGCGGCCGGTTGCGCGAGATGTTGTCGAGCGAAGGGATCGTGCGGTGGGCCTTCCTCGGATTTGCCGCCAGCGCCGGCATCATCGGTTTCAGCTCCAACGTCTGGTCAACCAATGCCGCGCTTCTGATCTCCGGGGCCTGCTGGGTTCTGGCGCTCTCGCTGTTTAACGTGACCGTGCAGCTTTCGACGCCGCGCTGGGTGGTCGGCCGGGCTATGTCGCTCTCCCAGACGATGACATTTGCCGGCATTGCGGGAGGCAGCTGGATATGGGGCCTGGCGGCAGAGCAGTATGGTGCGGACAATGCGTTGTTCGCGTCGGGCCTGCTGATGCTGATCGGGGCTGCGCTCGGATTGCGCTATGCGCTGCCTGAGTTCAAGACGCTCAATCTCGATCCACTCAACCGCTTCAGCGAGCCGCTGCTGCGGCTGGATCTGCAGCCGCGCAGCGGCCCGATCGTCATCATGATCGATTACATCATTGCCGGGGAAGACGTTCCCGCTTTCCTTGCCGCCATGGCGGAGCGGAGGCGCATCCGTATCCGGGATGGAGCAGGGCAGTGGGCGCTGATGCGTGATCTCGAGAATCCGGAGATATGGACCGAGAGTTATCATACCCCCACATGGGTCGAATATGTGCGCCACAACCAGCGCCGGACGCAGGCCGATGCGGAAACCAGCGACAAGATCAGGGCGCTGCATCGGGGGCCAGCAGAGCCGCGCGTTCACCGCATGATCGAACGGCAGACCATTCCTCCGCACTATATCGCAGCCCACAAGACACCGGTCGATATGTCGTGATGCGGGAGCCGCGTCCTCTGCTTTCCGCTCGGGGTCGACTATCAGAATAACAAGATCGGCGTTCGCATTTCCTTCGATCCGGATTGACAGTCGCCAATCATATCGATATATCTCGAAATATGGAAAAGATGCAAACGATAGAGGCCTTCTCGGCCCTTGCCCAACCGACGCGCATGGATGCATTCAGGCTTCTGGTGATGCACGAGCCCGATGGGCTGCCAGCGGGGGAGATTGCGCGGCTTCTCGATATTCCGCAGAACACGATGTCGACTCATCTGGCAATCCTGGCGCGCGCCGGGCTGATCGTCTCCGAGCGGCAGAGTCGTTCGATCATCTATCGCGCCAATTTTGCGAGCATCCGCGGGGCGCTCAATTATCTCCTGAAGGATTGCTGTGCTGGCCACCCGGATATTTGCGCGCCGCTGATCGCCGACATCATTCCATGCTGTCCACCGAGAGCATGATGCCGAAAAGTGTGAAGCGGTTTTCGGGCGACATCATGCTCTCATTTTTTGGAATCGATCACGTTTATGATTTCGGATTGGACCAATCCAAAATCGTCGTGATCTAAGGAGAGGTCCAATGGCTGATCGCATCTACAATGTTCTCTTTCTCTGCACTGCCAATTCCGCCCGGTCGATCCTGGCCGAATCCATTCTGACGGCCGAGGGGCAGGGGCGTTTTCACGCCTTTTCGGCAGGCAGCCAGCCGAAGGGCACGGTCAATCCTCTAGCGCTGAAGGTGCTGGATGCGCTTGGTTATCCCTCGCAGGGTTTTCGCTCGAAGGGTTGGGAAGAGTTTGCCGGGCCGGACGCGCCCAAGATGGATTTCGTCTTCACCGTCTGCGACAGCGCTGCGGGCGAAGCCTGCCCTGTCTGGCCGGGGCAGCCGATGACGGCGCATTGGGGCATTGAGGATCCGGCGGCCGTCGAGGGCAGCGATATCGAAAAGGAGCGCGCCTTTTCAACTGCCGCCCGCTATCTCAAGAACCGGATTTCCGCCTTCCTCAACCTGCCGATGGAAGCAATCGACCATATGTCGCTGAACACAAAGCTGCACGATATCGGCAGAACTGAAGGCGTATCTTCACCCAAGACGGATGTAGCGTAATATGTCGATTTTCGAACGCTTCCTGACCCTCTGGGTCGCATTGTGCATTGTCGCCGGTATTGCGCTCGGTCATCTCGCGCCCGGCCTGTTCCACACGATCGGCGCGTTCGAGGTCGCCAAGGTCAACATTCCGATGGCGGTGCTGATCTGGTTGATGATCATCCCGATGCTGCTGCGCATCGATTTCGCTGCCCTTCGCGAAGTCGGAACATTCTGGCGCGGCATCGGCGTCACCTTGTTCGTCAACTGGGCGGTGAAGCCCTTTTCCATGGCGCTGCTCGGCTGGCTTTTCATCGGCTGGCTGTTCAGGCCCTATCTGCCGGCAATGCAGATTGATTCCTATATCGCCGGGCTGATTATCCTGGCCGCCGCGCCCTGCACTGCCATGGTCTTCGTCTGGTCGAACCTGACCAAGGGTGAACCGCATTTCACCCTATCGCAAGTGGCGCTGAACGATGCCATCATGATCGTCGCCTTTGCGCCTATCGTTGGCCTGCTGCTGGGTCTTTCGGCGATCACGGTGCCCTGGAACACGCTGGTCCTTTCGGTTGTGCTCTATATCGTCATTCCGGTGATCATCGCGCAAATCGTGCGCAACCGCCTTTTGGCCGGTGGCGGGCAGGCAGGGCTGGATCGCTTGCTGGCCACGTTGCAGCCGCTGTCGCTGGCAGCGCTGCTGGCAACGCTCGTCATGCTGTTCGGCTTCCAGGGCGAGCAGATCATCGCGCAGCCGCTGGTGATCGCGCTTCTGGCCGTGCCGATCCTGATCCAGGTCTATTTCAATTCGGGCCTTGCCTATCTGCTCAATCGCATCTCCGGCGAGCGGCATTGCGTGGCGGGTCCTTCCGCGCTGATCGGCGCGAGCAATTTCTTCGAGCTCGCGGTGGCCGCAGCCATCAGCCTGTTCGGCTTCAATTCGGGGGCGGCACTGGCAACGGTCGTCGGCGTGCTGATCGAGGTGCCTGTGATGCTGTCGGTCGTCTGGATCGTCAATCGCAGCAAGGGCTGGTACGAGCGGGGCGCATCCGTCAAGCCAACCGCGCAGCAGCAACATATTTGAAGGAGCATCCGATGGATGTCACAATCTACCACAATCCCGCGTGCGGCACGTCGCGCAATACGCTCGCCATGATCCGCAATGCGGGTATCGAGCCCGAGGTGATCGAATATCTGAAAACGCCGCCCAGCCGCGATCAGCTTAAAAGCATGATTGAAAAGGCCGGCTTGAGCGTGCGCGAGGCCATCCGCGAGAAGGGCACGCCCTATGTCGAACTCGGCCTCGACAATCCCGCACTCAGCGACGACGCGCTTCTCGATGCCATGCTGGAGAACCCTGTTCTGATCAACCGCCCGTTTGTCGTGACGCCGCTCGGCGTCCGGCTCTGCCGGCCATCGGAGATGGTGCTCGACATCCTGCCTTTGCCGCAGAAGGGCGCCTTCGCCAAGGAGGACGGCGAGGCTGTCGTTAACCAAGAGGGAAGACGCATTGTCTGATTTGCCTAATGCCGTTGCCGATGTTCTTCATATTCCCGTTCGCGCGGGGCTTTCGGCGCCGATTTCAACGCATCGGCCGCGTATCTTGCTGCTCTACGGCTCGTTGCGCGAGCGCTCCTATAGCCGCTTCCTGGCGCAGGAGGCTGCCCGGCTTCTGGAGCATTTCGGGGCGGAGACGCATATCTACGATCCCTCGGGCTTGCCGTTGCCGGATGGAGCGCCCGTGGACCATCCGAAGGTACAGGAGTTGCGCAAGCTGGCCGAATGGTCGGAAGGGCAGGTCTGGGTCAGCCCGGAGCGCCACGGCGCGATGAGCGGTGTTCTCAAGTCGCAGATCGACTGGATACCGCTTGCCGTCGGCTCCATCCGGCCGACGCAGGGGAGGACGCTCGCCGTCATGCAGGTCTGCGGCGGCTCGCAGAGCTTCAACGCCGTCAACCAGATGCGCATACTCGGCCGCTGGATGCGCATGATCACCATTCCCAACCAGTCTTCGGTGGCGAAAGCTTTTGAGGAGTTCAACGAGGCAGGCCGGATGAAGCCGTCCTCCTATTACGACCGGGTGGTCGATGTGATGGAGGAACTGGTCAAGTTCACGCTATTGACGCGCGATGTCTCTGGCTATCTCACCGACCGCTACAGCGAACGCAAGGAAGACGCGGCGAAGCTCGAGGCGCGGGTGAATTTGAAGGCGATCTGAAGCCGTTATCGGCCCGTCCTTGAAGGCGGAGCCGTATCTCCCGGTCCGAGCGCCCTTTGAACCAGGACCGTGTCCAGCCACCGGCCGTGTTTCCAGCCGACCGATTGCAGCGTGCCGATAACGCGAAAGCCGAGGCTTTCATGTAGCCTGACCGAAGCGTGGTTGCCGGAATCCCCGATGACGGCCACCATCTGCCGGAAGCCGGACGCTTCGGCTTCCTCGATCACCCTTGCCATCAGCTTCCTGCCGATGCCTCGGCCCTGGAAGTCCTCGCGTATATAGACCGAGCTTTCCACCGTGTTGGAATAGGCCGGCCTCGGCCGATAGGGTCCGGCATAGGCATAGCCGGCCAGTTTGCCTGAAACGATCGCGACCGCATAAGGAAAGTTGCCGGTGGCGAGCGCTTCGCGCCGCCTTGCCATTTCGGTTTCGGACGGCGGCTCGATTTCGAAGCTTGCCGAGCCGGTGAGAACCGCATGGCGATAGATCGCGGTGATTTCCGGTATGTCGCCTGTTTCGCTGTTGCGCAGAAGGAGATCGATGGCGGATGGGACTGGCAAGGATGGCTCCATTGGTTGGTGTTGCGATCTATTTGGCGCGTGCCCCTTCCAAAATAAAGCTTATTGTTCTTATGCGAGTCATAAGGGTTTCTTTGATGAAGGATTTCAATCTCACCCAGCTCCAGGCTTTCGCCCGGGTTGTGGAAACGGGGAGTTTTTCCGCCGCCGCCGAGCGCATCGGCGTCAGCCAGCCCGCCGTCAGCTTGCAGGTCAAGCAGTTGGAGCGCCAGCTTGGTGTGAGGCTCCTGGAGCGGATAGGCAGGAAAGCCACGCCAACGCAGGCGGGGCAGGAGCTTCTCGAACATATCAGCCGGATCAGCGCTGCGGTGGCGGATGCGGGAAGCGCGATGGGAAAATATCGCACCAGCAATGTCGGACGTGTGCGTCTTGGAACCGGGGCGACGGCCTGCATCTATCTGCTGCCTCCGATCCTGCGAGATTTGCGTAACAACTACCCCCAACTGGAGATTATCGTGCGGACGGGCAACACGCCCGACATATTGAGAGGCGTGGAGGAGAACAGCATTGATGTGGCGCTGGTGACGCTTCCGGCGGTGGGCCGGATGTTTCAGGTCACGCCGTTGATCAGGGATGAGCAGGTGGCGATCTTCGCGACGGGGGATGCGCCCCCGCAACCGATGGTGGACGCTGCATCACTCATGGCACGCCCCATGATTTTCTATGAGCCCGGAGGGCATTCGCGCGATATCATCGACGGCTGGTTTCGCGATGCTCGCCTGGTGCCGAAACCGGTCATGGAACTCGGCAGCGTTGAAGCGATCAAGAAACTGGTCGGTGCCGGACTGGGCTGCGCGGTGCTGCCGCGGCTGGCGGTGGACGGAAGCGGTTCCCAGGGCAATTTGGAGGTGCGGTCGCTCCGGCCGCGTTTGGTGCGGCAACTTGGTCTTGTGCTGCGCAACGACAAAATCCTGGATGCCGGGCTGCGGGCCGTCGTGGAAGCTGTGACCATGATGAAACCCCAGTCATAGTAAAATATCATTATGAATTGGATAGGCGCCGGCAGTGCCGGTCCGGTTTTACATGTCCGGTTGCGTTGCCGACGACCCAAAAGGGCGCGGAGAGGGCACTCTCATGCCGGCCCCTGTACAGATAGCCAAAATTCAGGGTTGAATTGCAAAATCACGTTAGATTTCCGCATCCTAACAAATTTGTTCCCTATTAGTTGTATTTCCCCCTAGATAGTTAAAAAAACCTATGCTACGTTGCACTGCAACAAAATAGCACATTTCGCCGTGCGTAAAGTTTATCTTGATCTAAACTTCGGATTTTGAAGTTTAGAATGACGCTTACACAAGTATATATTGTGAATTTGGGGTCTGCGAAGATGAATATTATGATTACGGGAAATATGGGTTATGTCGGACCCGCTCTTATCTCGCATATTCGGGATATTGTTCCACATTCAACTATCATTGGCGTGGATAGCGGGCTTTTTGCTCACTGTATAACCCAGAAAAATCTTCCCGAATGTGCGGTTGATATCCAAATTTTCCGCGACGTACGCGACCTAGACCGGTCTCTGTTCGAGGGGGTCGATGCGGTTGTACATCTGGCTGCTGTTTCCAACGATCCGATGGGATTTCGCTTTGAGGCAGTCACGGAAGAAATCAACCAGAAGGCGACGATCCGCGTGGCGGAGCTTGCCGCGCAGGCCGGAGTGAAGAGCTTCGTTTTTGCCTCGAGTTGCTCGATGTACGGCTATGCCGAGGGCGGCGCGCGCGCGGAGAATGACGGTCTGAACCCTTTGACTGCCTATGCAAGGTCCAAGGTGGGAGCGGAGATAGGCCTCAGGGATGTCTGCGCCAACAGCGATATGACTGTAACCGCATTGCGCTTCGCCACGGCATGCGGATTTTCGGGCCGTGTCCGACTCGACCTCGTGCTCAACGATTTCGTCGCATCTGCGCTGACGACGGGCCGTATTTCGGTGCTGAGCGACGGCACTCCCTGGCGGCCGCTCATCCATGTGAAGGACATGGCGCGGGCGATCGAGTGGGCGATGTCGCGTGCCTCTTCGGCGGGCGACAAGTTTCTTGCGGTGAATGCAGGATGCGAGGAATGGAATTATCAGGTGGCGGAACTGGCAGAGGCCGTGCGCGCAACCATTCCCGGGACAGAGATCGACATCAACCGGAACGCACCGCCGGACAAACGCTCCTACCGCGTGAATTTCGAGCTTTATCGGTCGCTCGCGCCGGACCATCAGCCCAAGGTTTTCCTGGAGGAGGCGATCGAGGACATACGAGACGGTCTCACGGCGATGGGGTTCGCCGATCCGGACTATCGTGCGTCCAGTTTCATCCGGTTCAACGTACTGGAGGCAGCACTGGAGCAGGGACGTTTGCAGCCTGATTTGCGGTGGACGGATCTGGGCGTGGCCCGGTCGGTGCGGATGCCGGTGTTCGAGCGCGTAGAGGCGGCAAACGCAGCGTAATCATTTTTACATTTCCGCGACGGAGCAGCGGAAATGGCCCTATCCGCCATTTTCATGGCGCGAGACGAATGAGGGGCGGCAGGCCGTGAAGGCATCTTCACGGCCTGCCGGGACCGGCGCATCTGTCCGGAGGCTGGAATTCGGCCTCCGGACAGCTGCGCCGCTTCAATAGCTTACAGCTTCTTTGGTTCTGAAGGACGGAGGGCGCTGTAAGGAGACACCGATCTTCAGCCATCGCCCGGATCAGTTTGCGGGGGCGATGCGGAGGGAGGCGGCGGAGAGAAGATTGACTGAAGGCAATGTGGGGACCGCTCAATGATATTCCGTGAAACGGGATTGAAAGATGCTCGGCTGATCGATCTCACCACGAGAGGTGATGAACGGGGCTTTTTCGCACGGCTTTTCTGCGAAAACGAATTCGGTTCCGCAGGACTGGAAACCGATTTTGTTCAGATCAACACATCATTGAGCGCCAAGGCGGGAACGCTGCGCGGCATGCACTACCAGCTGATGCCTTCGGCGGAGGTGAAGGTGGTTCGCTGCATCCGGGGCGCGCTTTGGGATTGCATCGTCGATCTGCGTCCCCATTCCCCAACATTCGGCAAGTGGTTTGGCGCGACCTTGAGCGCTGAAAACCGAACGATGCTTTATGTTCCACGCGGCTTTGCGCATGGCTTCATCACGTTGACCGACGATGTGGAGGCGCTCTACCTCGTCAGCGCGTTCTACGCTCCCGAGCAGGAGCGGGGTCTCAGGTGGGACGATCCCTTCTTCGCGATCGAATGGCCATGCCAGCCGGTCGAGATATCGGCCAAGGACGGATCCTGGCCGTCGTTCGATCCTGACTACCACGGCGTCGAAGGCTTCCGTTCGCTCGCCGGCGCTCCGGCGCTTTCGAATGGTGCTTCAGTTCATGGAGCGCCGGCATGATCATCGTCGATAATGCCATCAAGGCGCGGCTGCAGACCGGACGGCCTGTCGTCGTAGGCATGTACGGCATCGGGTTCATGGGCCGTGGCATGCTCATCAATGTCGAGCGCTACATGAAGGTTCTGCGTGTGGCGGCCATCTGCAATCGCAATGTCGAGCGGGCGATCCGGGCGTTCGTCGATGCGGGGGTGGCGCGCAGTGAAATCGTCGAGGTGACGAGCGCCTCGGCCATGGCCCATGCGTTGCAGGCGGGAAAGCGGATTGTGACGAGCGATCCCACTTTGATCGCGCGCTCCGCGACGATCGATATCGTGCTGGAAACGACCGGTCATGTGGAATATGGCGCGCGCGTCACCATGGAATGCATAGAGTACGGCAAGGACATCGTTTCTCTCAATGTCGAACTCGACGCTACTGTCGGGCCATTGCTGCGCGTGAAGGCCGAGGCTGCAGGCGTCATCTTTTCCGGCGCCGATGGCGACCAGCCCGGAGTGACGATGAACCTCGTGCGCCATGTCGAGGCGATGGGGCTCAGGGTTCTCGTCTGCGGCAATATCAAGGGGCTGCAGGATCGCACCCGTAACCCGACCACGCAGGAAGGCTTCGCCAAACAGTGGAACCAGACACCCAGCATGGTCGCGAGTTTCGCCGACGGCACCAAGATGACGGCCGAGCAGGCGATCGTCGCCAATGCCGTGGGGCTGAAGGTTTCTCAGCGCGGCATGATCGGCAGGGAATATGACGGGCATGTCGACGATCTCGTGAATTTCTACGATATCGACCGGTTGCGCGAGCTTGGCGGCATTGTCGATTATGTCGTGGGAACCAGGCCCAGCCCCGGCATCTATGTGCTGGCAGAAGCACGCGATGAAAACCAGGCGTTCTTCCTCAATCTCGGCAAACTGGGCAAGGGACCGCTCTACAGCTTCTACACGGCCTGGCATATGACGACACTCGAGTTTGGCATATCGGTCGCACGCGTATCGCTCTGCCGCGACGTGGTGATCGGCAATACCAATGCACCGTCGGTCGACGTCGTCGCGGCTGCGAAAAGGCCGTTGCGGCAAGGCGAAACCATCGATGGTATCGGCGGCTACATGACCTATGGCGAGGCGGAGAACTACGATGTTTCACGCAGGGAAAACCTGCTGCCCATGGGGCTCGCCGAGGGATGCCGGCTGAAGCGCGACATTCCTGCGGACCAGGCGCTCACCTATGACGATGTCGTAACGCCCTCCGGCAGCGTGGCCCATGCCCTGCGGCGTCAGCAGGATGCCCTGTTTCCGATCGAGACCCATCAAGAAGAATTGGTTTCGGCATTCGGCATGGCTGTATCGCAGAAGCAGTCCTCAAACCTGGAAGACGAAAGGACGGGTGTTCTATGAAGGTCGTCATCTTTGCGGGCGGCTATGGTAGCAGGCTTACGGAGGAAACCACCTCCCGGCCAAAGCCGATGGTGGAAATAGGTGGCCGCCCGATCATCTGGCACATCATGAAGATCTATTCCCATTACGGGTTCACCGACTTCGTCATTCTCGCCGGATACAAGGCTGAGTTCATCAAGTCCTATTTTTTGAATTATTTCATGATCAACAGTGATTTCACGGCAGACCTCGCCACCGGCGAAATCACATGGAAGCGCAAATATTCCGAGGATTGGAAGATCACCGTTCTCGATACGGGCGCCGATACGATGACAGGCGGGCGCCTGAAGCGGGCGCGCGACGCCATCGGCGAGGAGCGCTTCCTGCTGACCTATGGCGACGGAGTGTCGGACACCAACATTCCGGAAGCCATCAAGACGCATGAGGAGGGTGGCAACTGGATCACGCTGACGGCTGTCACCCAGCCGGGGCGTTACGGCGCGCTGGGCCTGTCGGAGGATTCATCGAAGGTCCGGGCGTTTCGCGAGAAGGCGGCGGGCGACGGCGGTCTCATCAATGGCGGGTTCTTCGTCTGCGAGCCGCAGGTCTTCGATCTCATCGACGGGGATGAGACAGTCTGGGAGGAGGAGCCGATGGAGCGGGTCATAGAGCGCGGCAAGCTAGGGGCCTACTGGCACCGGGGCTACTGGCAGAGCATGGACTCGCTGCGCGACAAGATGGTGCTGGAAAAAGAATGGGCAAGCGGCCAGGCGCCGTGGAAGCTCTGGGGCGTGAGAACGCCGGACTAGGGCAGGTAACAGGAGCATGATGCGAAAAACGCGCGAAGCGTTCGATATCACGCTCGTACTTATGGGAATGGATCACGTTCGACGCATTCGGCTCAAGCCGAAGTCATCGTGATCTCGTTGGCGGTCAGCCAGATTGGGTTAGTCAAATGAGCAGAAGGAATGAGAATGCAATTGATATAACAATCGATCTCCCGTTTGATCTGTTGCAAACGTTGAGATTGGTTCATGCGATCAGCGAAGCCGGGTTCCGGATCTGCATCGCGCCGGGCGACGAAAAAAAGCTTGTCGTTTTGAACCGGATTTTCGGGCTCAACTACAGAGTCGGCACATCGGGCGCGGGTAAAATCTCCGGCCTTTATATCGACCATATGACACCGGTGACACGGATCGGATCCATCGAGCGGCCGCTCGTCGTGCCTGCGGGGATCTTTCGCCATTGCCGGGAACGCTGGCAGGAAGAGCGCGGCGTGGATGTTTCCTTTGCCGGCCTTCTCACCGATAGCCGGCGCACGGCCATCAATGACTGGCTGCGTTTGTCGCATCTCGAACAGCTTGCGGTTCCCGACAGCAAGCCGACATTCCTCAGCGCATTGGTGCGCAAGATCGCCCGCAAGGCTGGCATTTCGATCGCCGACTATGTCGGCACGGAAAACGTCAAGATCTATCTGTCTGACCAGGGCCGGGTCTTTCCGCGCAAGTCCTGGAATACAGGATATTACGATCTGCTGCTGAACTCGAAATTCGTGCTTTGTCCGAGCGGGGATTTCAAGAACAATGGCATTGCCTGGACGTATCGCTTCTTCGAAGCGGCGATTTGCGGCGCTGTTCCCATCGTCGAGGAACCTTGCGAGGCCTATGAAGGCTTCAGCTATCGGCTGATGAGCGCACCGCTGGAATCTCTCCAATGGTCGCGCGTGGATGCGGAGCACAATTTCGCTCTGGCACTCCAGAGGCTGACGATCGATCCGGATATTCTGCGGTCCGAAATCCTCCGCCTGTTGCCGATGCCGGGCGTCGAACTCGACACGGTGCGGAAGGATTACGTGAACGGGATCTACGCGACCTGAGCCACTCCGCTTTAGCGGCGGAGTGCCGCGAGGGAGGATAGCGCCTCCCGCTGGGTCGCAAACATGAGCGGGAGGTAGATGACCCCGCCGGCCGCGATGCCGGCAAGCAGGAGGAGGAGGTCGCTCTCGATATGCGGCCTGGCATAGCCGAGGAGAAAGCGGACGAGCGCGGCCATTGCAACCGCGCTCGCAAGGGGAAGAACAACGCAATGAATGGCTGCTCGCACGGGAATCTTCGCGACGGTGAAGACCACTGCGGCATAGCCGATCATGATGAAGACATTGGCGATGCACAGGGCGAGGCAAACGCCGACCAGGCCGTCGATCGTTGCGCCGATCCATGTTCCGACGACGACCACGGCGGCGCGGGCGAGGGCGAACCACCACAAAACGCCTGCATGGCCGGTGGCCTTGAGGAAGGGAATGAAGCTGCCGCACGGGGTCATGATGCCCTTGGCGACCGCGAGGAGGCCGAGCACCGGCCAGGCAAAGGTCCATTGCGTGCCGAAGACGACGCTCATGGCGGGCTCGGCCACGGCCCAGAAGCCGAACAGCATCGGCGCAAGCAGGACGCTGGTCATCTGGGTGCTCTGCATGAGCGCGCGGCTACGCCGCTCCGGCTGGTCCGACATGGTGGAGAAGGCTGGAAAGAGCACGCCCATCAGGCCGGACAGCACGATCTGGTTCGGCAGATCGGAGAGGCGGTTGGCAACGCTGAAGGCGCCGGCATCGGCAAGGCCGAGCACCCTGGTGATCACCACGAGGGGTGACTGAAACGAAATGAAATTGGCGAAGTCGGCGCCGGCGATACGGCTGCCATAGCCGAACAGAGCACGGAGCTTGGCGAAGGAGAAGCGGAAGCGCGGCATATAATGGCTGGCGAACATGAGGCCGCCCAACCGCACGATGGCGCTTACGAATTGCTGGAGAACCAGCGCCCAGACACCGAGGCCCGCAAGAGCGGCCGCAATGGCGACAACCGCGCCCAAGGCCTCGGAGATAACGTTCCAGAAGGCGTCTTTGGCGAAGGCCATGCGCCGCGAGAGCATGGAGGAGGCGACGTCCGCACCGAGATAGATGGGGAAAAGGAAAGCGAATATCTGGAGGAGCCACTTGGCTTCCGGCGCACCGAGCAGCTTCGCGACGAACGCAGCATTGAAATACAGGAGGGTCCCGAGAAGGCTGGCCACCGTCAGATTGGTCCAAAAGACCGTATCCTGCGCTTCCGGATCTTCCTTTTCCTCCCGGATGAGGCCGGCAGACAGGCCGGCGCCGCCTATCAGGAGCAGGAAGAAGACAACGATCATGCCGGTGGCAACAACGCCGAACTCCGCGGGCGTGAGAAGGCGGGCAAGAATGGGAACGCTGATGAACTTGAGGGAGAAGACAACAATCTTGGACAGGATGCTCCAGCCGACATTCTTGACGATCGTGCGGCTCGCCCTGATGTTGTCCATGCAATGCTCCAGATTGTGCTGCGGGTACGCTCAGGCGTGTGTGAGTCCTAGGCCAGGATTGGTCGCATATTTTGATTGCCGCCGCGAAGATATCTGCTGGGATGCTGTTCCGGCCGAACTCGGGTACAGGCCAAACAGACCGCCAAATCTTAAGGGGCATGCGGAACGTCGTAAAGCGCTAATTGTGCGCTGCAGCAATTTCGTGCCTTGGCTCGGTAGCTATGCCTGCGGGTTTCACGTCATCGACAAAATACAGCGAATTGACCGGTTCGGGGCCTATTGGCAGATCAAGAGGGGCATATGAAATCCGAGACTGTCATCGCCGTCATCATTCCTTTCTACCAGCGCGAGAAAGGCATTTTGGCGCGCGCGCTTCGCTCCGTATTTGCACAGGATCTCCCGGGAGATATCCGTCTGAAGGTGGTGATCGTCGACGATAGCTCGCCGGTTTCCCCTTCAGGGGATATAGAAAGCATCACGCCGGATCCAAGACAACGGATCGAACTGATCAGCCAGATAAATGGCGGGCCGGGCGCGGCCCGCAACCGGGCGCTGGCTGCGCTTGATCCGGGCGAAGTGTCGTTCGTCGCCTTTCTCGATTCGGACGATGAATGGAAATCAGATCATTTGAGCAAGGCGATTGCGACGCTTTCAGCCTCTCCCGATTATGATTTCTATTTCTGCGACCATAGGCGCTTCAACACCGACAAAAGCTGGTTCGAGGAAAGCGAGATTTTTCAAAAATGGACGAAGGGCGAGATCAGCCCGGTACCGGCTCCGGTGCCGGGGTTCGATCACATCTACCAGATGCCTTCGCGCCTCGCCTTCAGCGCCTTTCTCACCGAATATCTGAGCCAGACATCGACCGTCGTCTATCGTTTTTCCAAATTCCCGGAAGCGAGATTCGATATCGATCTGCGCAGCGCCGGGGAGGATCACATGCTGTGGATCACGCTTGCCCGCAAGGCTGGCGTGGCGGTGTTTTCCACCGAGCGCAACGTCATTTGCGGGCAGGGGGTGAACATCTATTTCTCCGCCTTCGACTGGAACCTGCCGCAGACCGTGGACCGCTACGGCTATCTCGTCGTTTTCCTCACCAAGCTCATACGGAACTTCGAGATCGAGCAGCCCGACAGGCAGATGATCGAGGCGCGGCTTGCCAAGTTCAGCAAGGTCTATGCCTATCTGCTTGCCCGCGGCCTGGCCAAGGGCAAGGTGCCGAACAGAACGCTTCTGTCCAAATTATTCAAGCTCGACCCCGCACGTATCCTGGGTCTTCCCGTTTTGCTGGCCCTCATGCTGAAGGACAAACACAACGGCAACTGGGACTGGTAATTCAGGCTTGCTTTTCCGCATGATCTTGCCCGAAATCCCGCAATTTTTCGGGGTCATGCGGCGACTTTTGGCCGTGTCGGGCGGGTGATAAGGCCGCGCAGGATCTGCCCGATGGGGCGCTCGAAGAGATAGTATGACAGCATCGCCACTGCGATGCAGGCGGTAAGGGCGATAAGGATCGAGGATACACTCCCATGCCCAACGAACTTGCTGATGATGCCGAGCACAATGCCGTGGGTCAGATAAAGCGAATAGGAGGCATCGCCCAGCCTTTCCAGAGGGCGTAGTAGCGCCTGGCCGGGGAACATGCCGGCACGCTCGATCGCCACGAAGCCCGCGACGATCGCGACGGCGGGCAATCCCCAATAGATGATCCGCCAATCCGGCGTGTCGCTGCCAAGTCCCAATGACAAGATGCCTATGAAGCCCGCAACCGCCAGCGCCGACCCCAGCGCCGCATTCTTGAAGAAGACGGCGCGTGAAAGCAGGAGGCCGAAGGCGAATTCAAGCAGCAGCGCGTTGGTGTAGAAATGCGGAATGGTCTGCTCGGGCTGGAAAATCCATCCGGCTGCCACCAGCCCGGAGATGGCCACCACGGGCGCGACGATCGGGCGGCGCAGCCAGAGCCCGAGCGCGAACAGAACGTAGAAGAACATCTCGTAGTTCAGCGTCCAGCCTACGACGATCAGCGGCCAGATCTTGCCCTGCGGGTCTTCGAACGGAATGAAGAAGAGCGAGGTGAAAAGCCGGGGCATGTCGAAGGTAAAGTTGGAAAAAAGCCCGGGCACCAGCGAGACGGCGCACATGGCAAAGGTCACGGCCCAGTAGAGCGGCACGATGCGGACGATGCGCTTGGACATAAAGGAGCCGGGGCTATCGCGGAGCCCGACCGTGCCCATGATGAAGCCAGAGATGACAAAGAAAAGATCGACGCCTGCTGCCCCGAGAGTCCACGAGGAGGGGGAAAGGTGAAAGAACACGACGGCAAGCGCCGCAATGGCACGCAAAACCTGTATCGATCGTAGCTGATTCATCCCGTCCGCCCTCGTACGATATGGTGCCCGATCACTGTCGAAAGCTTATGATCGGCTTCCAAGACCTGCAACAGATGTATTGCATTGCAGCGAACGATGGATGGCGCAGCGCCAAAGCTGTTTCCGCTCATCCGGGGCTTGCTCTCATCGCAGGCTGTTGCGGCGGCTCCATCACCCTTGATGCGCTACGCTGCGGTATGGCGAGAATTCCGGCTGAATAATAAAGCAGGAACGCGCCGATCGTGTAGGGCGTCATGAAGTCGATTTCGAAGAAGGAGCGGATCAGCAACAATATGGCGATGCCGAACATCAGATGCGCCTGGGGCGTATAGCTTTCGGTCAATAGCCGCCTGAGGGAGCCGAGCAGGACGCGCATCATAACGAGGCTCAAAAGGATGAGCCCGACATAGCCCAGTTCGACGAGCACCTCGATATAGGTGTTGTGGAAATGAAAGCCACTGCGAGCGGCTATATAGAACTCGTCCCATAGACGCTCGGCTTCCGAGAATCCCTGCACCCAATAGGCTTGGTATCCGACGCCGATGAGAGGCGATTCCTGGGCGGCCCGCAAACCTTGATCCCATAGATAGGTGCGCCCCGTGAGCGTGGTATCCTTGCCGAATGCGCCAAGGATCAGATTCACGGCGCCTGCATTGATCGCGACAATCGCGACCGCCACGGCGATAACGAGCCCGACGATGAAGAAAGAGCGGCGGTTGCGCGGCGAGAATTTCAGGACGACACCCACAGCCGCGGTGATCATGATGGTGGCGGCCGTCGCGAGAATCGATGTGGCTGAGCTCGAAGCCAACAGGCAATAAGCCGACAAGCCGCCCAGCGGAACGGCGACGCAGCGCCACATGAGACTGGTGCGCAGCACGAAGAAGCTGGCGAAGACGAAATAGAGGCCGAGTGACGCGAAGAAGCCGAGCTGGTTCTTGGAGGAGAAAGCGCCGACGAAGCTGTAGGAGCCATCCAGCGGATCATAATGATAATGGCCGAAGGTCAGCGAATAGAGCAGGACCAATCCAACGCCCAGGCTGACACCGCTCGTGAGTGTCCTGGAATCGATGATACGCGATGCGATCAGCGCGCAAATGATGGTGGTCATATATTGAATGCCGGCGCGCAGGCTGACCGAGGGCGCCGCCGACCAGGTGAAGGAAAGGCAGGCGAAAAGCCCGAAGGCCAATATCCATGAAAACCTGGTGTAATTGCCGATCACATGCCGATAATCCACCAGTACAAGCGGCAGCCAAAGGGCATAAAACATGAGGACCGAAATCTGGCCAAAGCGGGCTGAATAGGCAAAAATGAAGACGGAAAGCGCGACCGCAAGGGTGCCGTACCAGGCATTCTCGCCGGGCTGAACCAGTGTGGATTTGGCAATTCTCATCGTCATCGCGGCCGATCCGGTGGGAAGCCTTCGGAGCGGATGCTGCAGAAGGCGTCCACTGTCATGAACGCGCGTTGGAGATCACGGCCTTCACCAGATCTCCAGGCAAGAGCGGCGTGTTCTCTTCTGCTTGAAGCTCCTTCGTTTCACCATTTCCGCTGTTCCTGACGATGCTGTAGACCAATGTCGGGCCCTCGCTTTCGCTGCTCGCGGCAAGGGCACCCGCGGCCGGTGCATTGACGAGCGCTTCCGTCATCAGGTTCTTGTACATTGAAAGCTTGAGTTCGGTCTCGTCAAACGCAGCCTGGGTAGCCTGCATCTCGTTCGCCAGTTCGGCTTTGCGGGTATTTTCCAGATCGGTCGCATCGCGGGTCGCCTTGTTGATCTCCTGCTTGGCGCGCAGGGAAAGGGTATCCAGGTCGAGAAGCTTGCTCTGCATGTCGGCGACCGATGTCTCGAGCGACATGACGCGCGAATTGACGACGAGCCCCCGGTCGGCGAGGCCGCCGATGCTGGCCAGTTCCTTGGTCATCAGATCCTTTTGCCGGTTCTGGACGACAGTCTTCTTTTCCAGCGACACGATCTCGTTCTGATAGAGCGTCTTGAGCTCGTCCAGCGCATTGAGCTGAAGCGTCAGCGCGTCCTTCCTGGACAGCATGATTGCCGCCTCATCGTCTATCAGCTTCTGTGCGTTGGGATTGTCAGCCAACTCCTTCGGAACCTTGATCGTCGATGCATTGGCTAGTTCCGCCTCCAGCCGGGCACGCTTGGCCAAAAGCCTGTTACGCTCGGCGACCAGCACATCGTAATTGCCCCGCGCATTGAGGAAATCCCGCTCAAAGCGCTGGCCCGATTCCGCACGGCGCATTCCACCGGCAAGGCTTACAGCTTTCAAAACTGTCAGTTCAGGATCGTAAGGATATTTTCCAGGCGTCTCCACGTCGCCCGAAACGAAAATCGGACGGAATTCGGCGATTTCCACCGATGCTTCGGGACGATCGCGAAGGCCGAACTTCTGCTGGAGTGTCTTGGCGATTTCGCTGGCTATCTCGGACGTGGTTTTTCCGCCGGCCTGCAACTCACCCGTAAAGGGGAGAGAGAGGGAGCCAGACGGCCCAACGGTATAATTGCCGGTAATCGTCGGCCATTCCCGGAATGTTCCTTCCGCCGTCTGCCATTCGACGACGCGGATGGACAGCTTGTCCATGGCGCCCAGCCTGTATTCCGCCGCGCTGGCTGGAAACGTTGCCAACAGCAAAGCGAACAGGAGAAGAAGGGAGCCCGACAACCATGCCATGGCTTGGAAGCGGTCGCTCGACACTAGGGGAAGGGCACGAGACCGGGCACGGGGGCCGGTATGGGCGAAAGGGGCAATTTTCAACAAATGGTCTCCTGTAAGTCTGGCCAGACCCTGACGCTACAAATTCAGGAGCGGCTCCTGTTTCAGTCGAAACGGAGAACCGCTCTCATCATCTGTTTCATGCAAGCCCGAATGAGAGATTGTGGTCCCATTCCTGACTTGCATGAGCGGCAGCTTCCTGATCGGAACCTGCCGCTTCATAGCGTGCCCCCGCTATGCGTCTGCCATTCTGATGCTGCTCAATAAGATCCGCGCGATGCGCAAACGGCAGGAATGGTCTTGAGAATGATCAAGATGTCCTTCTGAAAGGACCAATTCTCAACATAATGCCTGTCGAAAGCGATGCGATCGTCATAGGAAACGTCGTTGCGGCCACTGATCTGCCATACGCCGGTCAGGCCGGGCCGCGACTTGAAATAATACACAGCGGCTGTGCCATAGAGGTCGATCTCGTCCTTAACGACAGGACGGGGTCCAACGAGGCTCATTTCGCCGCGCAGCACATTCACAAGCTGCGGCAACTCGTCGAGGCTCAGCTTGCGCAGGACCGCGCCAACATTGGTGACCCGTGGGTCCTTCTGCAGCTTGCGGGTGGCTTGCCATTCCGCGCGCGCTTCAGGATTTGCGGCGAAATGGGCGAGCAGTACAGCATCGCCGTCTCGCACCATCGTGCGAAACTTCATGCAGAAGAACGGATTTCCATCCCGACCGATCCGTCGGTGACCGTAAAACACAGATCCACCGTCGGAAAATTTAACCAGGAGCGCCACCAAAAGAAAAAGCGGGCTGAGAAGAATGAGACCGGCAGTCGCGCCGATCACATCGAAAGTTCGCTTCAGGACTCCGCCAACAGGGAGTTTTTCCGTTTTTTCCGACGGTCGAAAAAAGGGAAAACTGGCCAACTTCGTTGCAGGCTTCATTATGCTGCTCCATGAAAGGATACGAATGGTCACGCGAACGATAACATGAATTTTGTGCAATGCAACAGGCTGTTGTTCGCAACATGCTCACACATTTGCAGGGCATGTAATGATTGTATAATTGGGCATTTTTGTGAATCCGTCGAGTAACAAATGGGGCGTCAAGATGATTTAGGGACTATTTTTCAATAACTTGCACCCAACAAATAGCGGGAGATCATTGAGATAAAATATTGTAATGCGAGGTAATATCGTGTGTATGAAGTTTACATTAAGTTATGTTTCCGATGTGTGATAGAATTAACCAATCTATACAGAGATATACTATGTATTCATTAGAATTCAGATTTTTATATTAATACTACTGCGCAGCTTAGCGCATGTTGTCGACTATGCAAAACTGACCTCGTTAATACTTTAAATACCCTGTTTGCATTCGACCAAGAAACCATGCCAATATTACTGCGCGTGGCTCGCAATTTTTGATTGTACCTTGCCGTTAAAGCAAAGCAGGGCAAGGTTGATGAGCTGGTCCCGTGGGTGCGTTTTCTTGGTTGCTGTTCATAATTATTTTTCTTCGGGGAACAGAGACGCAAAAACCAGGTTAAAACTATATGTTGCATAGGGTACGCAGCTTTAATACAATTTCAAAGCCTTCTCCCAATGATAGGGGCGGGGCCAATATAACGAAAGCGGGTTTCCACATGCGTGTTTACATGGGTGTGGAGGGAGGCAGAAGATGCAGCAGTTTGGAAGGCCCCAACTCGGGTAGGGAATGGGGGCATAACGATATGAGATTTCCAAAGTTTCTGGTGGGCATGCTCGGTGTGTTGATCGCCTTTGCGGTCACGACCTATATGATGTCGAATTCCCTTTGGACGGCCGTGATCGAGACTCTGATCTGCGCGGTGATCATCCAGATAGGGTATTTCGGCGCGGTTCTATTCCTCGTGATGCGCGAGAGGTCGCGAAACGCCGAAAGGCGCAAATCGCTGGTGAGCGACGAGGCAAGTTCCCAAACGCCATCGCAGCCGTTCAACACCTCCGCGACCAAAGCTCCCTGAATTTACCTCGAAATTCGGCCCGGGCTTGAAATCGCTCCGCCAGGTCTCTTGCGGAGGAGGGAAACACTTGTATCCTTGCGCCGAGCCTGCTCGCGCGCTGCGGGTTCAGGTGTCGAACGCGAACGAAGGTTTCCATGGTGGCCAAGGCAAAGCGCAAGACGAGTGCGAACGGACCGGACGACAGGGTTTGCGTCATCATCGCCGCGAAGAACGCGGCGGGGACTATCGGCGCAGCCATATCGTCGGCGCTGGGCGATGTTCATGTGGCGGAAGTCGTCGTCATCGACGATGGTTCTAGTGATGGCACAACGCACGCCGCGCGGGTTGCCGACGACGGAAGCGAACGCTTGCGCATCATCCGCTTCGATATCAACAAGGGGCCGGCCTATGCGCGCAATCAAGCCATCTCCGCATCGTCGTCGCCGCTGATCAGCATTCTCGATGCGGATGATTTTTTCCTTCCCGGCCGCTTTTCCTGTCTCCTGGCCGACAAGGAGTGGGATCTGGCGGCTGACAACATCGTCTTCATCGACCAGAAGTGGCTGAGCGGCTTCGATGCCGCGTCGATCAAGCGTTTTCCCGCCGATCCGCGCTTTCTCGACCTGCCGACATTCGTCGCCCGCAACATTTCGATCCGCAACCGGCAGCGCGGTGAACTGGGATTCCTGAAGCCGGTCATGCGCCGTGATTTTCTCGACCGCCACGGCCTGCGCTATAATGAAAAGCTCCGCCTCGGCGAGGACTATGATCTCTATACCAGGGCGCTGGCAGTCGGTGCGCGATTCCAGATCATCAACAATTGCGGCTATGGCGCTGTGGTGCGATCGGATTCGTTGAGCGGGCGACATCGAACCGACGACCTCAAACAACTCGCCGATGCGGACAAGGCGTTGCTGGAGAGCAGCGTGCTTTCCGGCGAGGCGCGGGAGGCGGTGCGCCAGCATGAACGCCATATTCGTGGAAAATATCACCACCGCCAATTTCTGGATACCAAGTCACAGCAGGGCATAGCCGCCGCCATGGCCTATTGCCTGAAGAATCCCTCCGCGCTTTCGCCGGTGGCGGGTGGTATTTTCACCGACAAGCTGGACGGTCTTTTCCCGCAGCGCGGTCCAAAGCCGGATGCATCAGAGACCCCTGCCGCCCTGCGCTATCTCTTCAGCGGACCTGCGGCGGAATAGGGGAATCGCGGGCCCCTAAAAATATTTCCGTCTCACGCCCTCAAGCGCTTCCGAGAAGCGCTCCTTGCATTCATTTACCCGGCCATCGGGACTGAGGTTCGGTTCGGCCTTGCTTGCCTGCCACAGCGCCAGGATGGAAGGTGCGGCTAAAACCTGCTTGGCGATGTTCTTGATGGAAAAGTCCAGCGGCTTTACGCCAGCCGTGAGCAGGGTTCCATCAGGGGTGTAGCGCGTTTCAAAAATGTTGGTCACGGGATGGCTGCGGTTCTCGTAACTGATGCCCCAGAACCGCTCGCCCTTGAAAATGGCTTCCGCGCGGGTTGAAACCGGAACCTGATGCGGCTTGTAGCTGCTGCCGACGGATTCGGCCCAATCGCACCACTTGAAACTGTTGATGTTGCCGGATGTGCTCACCGCGATCCAGGGAACGCGGAAGGCATCGGCCAGGATGGCGGCGTGCATCGATTCCGCGACAACCAGTTCGGATTGGGCGATTTCCCGGATCACGGATTTCGCTTCGCCGCAGGGATCGACGTAGGTGAGGCCGACGGTCTTGCATACACTGTCCCATATGCCGCCAATGGCCGATTCCCAATGCGGGATGAAAATGGCCTTGTGCTTTTTCGGCAGGTTCTGGAATTCGGGCATGTCCGTGACCATGACGGCCGGATCGACGATGCCCAGTTTCGCGTCGAGCCCCAGCTTGGCGGCGGTCTTAGGGCCGCGCACAGCATGAATATCCCACTCGCTGCGGTCGGCAATCTGAGGCACGGTGCCATAGCCGTAACCGCTGCCGATCACCAGCTTGAGAATGTTCCTGGGCAGCAGCGTCGAATTGAGAACAGTGCCGACGCCGACGAGGAGGATTTCGTCATTGCCGTCGCGCAATCCGGGAAGCAGGAAATCCCAGAGCCAGAGATTGAGATCATCTCCAAAGTTTCCGTGGTTGGATTCCCAGTGAAACGGACGCATGAAGCCTCTCTGCCTTGGATCGTGGATGACCGGCATCGGGTGAGCCGAGGACGAATGTGGCGGAAATCGAGGATACAATACAGACAAAGATGAGGCATTTCCAAAAAAATTGTGCGCTGCACCTTAGACATGAAGCTCATCGTTGCGGGTGCTTGACAGTAGCAGGCGCGACAAACAAGCTTGGGACGAATGCAATTCGGCAATTGTCTGTGCGTCGCGCGTTATGTGGCGGTGCCAGCAGTATGATCTTGAGAGGGGTAAGGGAAATGGCGCTGTTTCGCTTCCGGACAAGAAGCCCCGATAGGGATCTTCGTACCGACATCTCGCGTTTCGCGGGTATCCGGCAGGCGGTCGATGAAGTCTGCGCGGCAATCGAGCGGGAGCGCGGCGGCTTTCAGCGCCGCTATGATGAAGTCGCAATGAATGCGGCATTCTCGTTGGAAAACATGGAAAACGAGGGAGAAACCGAAAAACTCTCGGCAAGGATCGATGATTTCACGCAGACGATGGAGAGTTTCACGCAGCGCATCGCCTTTCTGGAAAAGCAGCTTGTTTTTCTCAAAGGGGTGGATGAAACAGTTGCGGATTTTGCCGACAAGAATGGCATTGTAGCGGCCGAGCCTGTGTCGGACGGTTCCGCCTGACGAGACATAATCGCCCTGTCCGCCCGCGAATATGGCGCAAATCGGGCGCTGCCCCATGGCAATATCCATCCTGGCGTTACCGCAAATAAATCGATCGGTTGATTTTCAAGGGAAAAACACCGCCTCGGCCGGGCAACTTTTTGCCGGTTGACACCCGAGCCCAACATTGATGAAATTGATGCAGTGCAACAACAAACGTACTGGCATCAAATCTAATCCTGAATTCGTCTGACGAGCTGTTTTGGGGGGCACAGCCAAAACAGAGGTGTCGCCCTGACGATGGATACTGACATATCCGCCCGGATCGATCTGCTCCGGATAACGCTCATATGCGGCATCGTGTTGGTTCATATACCCTACGGACCGGAAACGGCGCCGTTCCATGGGGAAAACGGGATCATCGACTGGCTACGGGTTTTTCTTGCCGAAAGCGTGTTCAGGGTGGGCGTGCCATGTCTCAGCGCGATTTCGGGCTATCTCCTGTTGCGCAACGGGTTTGAAAAATTCAACTATCCGAGAACCCTGGGACGCAAGATGCAAAGCATCGTGCTGCCTCTGCTGATCTGGAACAGTGCATTCTTCCTCTTCGTTTATGTCGCGCAAAGCCGCGGCATCGGGGAGGGTTATCTGCCTGATGTCATCCATGTGCGACTTTCAGAATTGCTCAACCTGATTTTCGCGCTGGATGGCGAGCCGATCAACCTGCCGCTCTATTTTCTGCGCGACCTCTTCGTCTGCATCCTGCTTTCTCCGGTCCTGGCGCTGCTGGTGAAGCGCTATCCGCTTACCACCCTGACGTTTCTCCTGATGCTGACGGTCATGCCCGTTTCCATCCATATAGTGCTGCGCAAGTCGATCCTGCTCAGTTTCGCCCTTGGCATGTTCTTCGCCATACACAAGGTGGATATCAAGAAGATGGATAGCTATGCGGCGCCGGTTTTCGCAGCTTTTCTCGTAACCAGCGCAGGGCTCGCCGCCGCGCTTTACCAGTATGGCCCGGACTATCCCTATTGGCTGGACGTAACCCGCAATGTCTTCATCCTGGTTGGCATTCCAGGTTTCTGGGCCCTGTCAGCCTTGCTGATCCGCTCGCAGATCGGGCAGCAGCTGGCGAGAACGAAGGGGCTGAGCTTCTGGATTTTCTGTACCCATTACCCGGTTCTGCTGCTGCTCTGGATGGTGTGGAACCGCATCGATTTCCATGAATATGTGATCTTCTATGCCGGCGCACTGGGGATAGGAGGGGTGCTCCTGCTCTTGTCGAATACGATTGCGCGCCGGACATTCCCCGGCACTTACGCGCTGCTGGTGGGGAGCCGTAGCTGATGTATTTTCCGTCTTTCAAAAAGGAACTGCTATGACGATTTTGAGCTCGATCCGTCCGTTTCCGACCGTCCTGGCCCTTTTTGCCTTGGGCATGGCGCCGGTTTCTCCTTTGCAGGCGCAAGAGTCCGGTCTGGTGGCAGGCCAGGAAACAGGAAAGTCCTTCGTTGAAACCTTCTCCAGCCTTGACAAGAAGCGCTGGTACATTTCCGACGGCTGGGCCAATGGCGACCACCAGAATTGCACCTGGGCTGCGGACCAGGTGAAGGTGGCCGACGGAACACTCAGCCTGGGCTTTGTGCGCAAGGAAACGAAGGATCGCAAGCACGCCTGCGCCGAGATCCAAACCCATGCGCGCTTCGGCTACGGCACCTACGAAGCCCGCATCAAGGCGGTGAAGGGCTCCGGGTTCAATACCGGCTTCTTCACCTATATCGGACCAACCCACAAACAGCCCTGGGACGAAATCGATTTCGAATTTCTGGGGAAGGATCCCTCTACCGTCCAGCTGAACAGTTATGTCAACGGCAAGGGTGGCAATGAGAAGCTGGTGCCGGTGCCCGGCAATGCGGATACGGCATTCAACGACTATGCCTTTGTCTGGGAAAAGGACCGGCTGCGCTATTACATCGATGGCAAGTTGGTCCACACCGTTGCAAACCCGGCGGCGCTGCCGACGCATGCGCAGAAGATTTATCTCAGCCTTTGGGCCAGCGACACGCTGACATCATGGCTTGGAAAGTTCAGCGACCCGGCGGAACCCGTCGCGGCGCAGTTCACCCGCGTCGCGTTCACGGCGCCCGGCGATCCATGCCAGTTTCCGGAATCCGTTGCTTGTTCGCTCAAATAATATTGCGCTGCAACATAAATCTTTTATGGGCATCGAGCAATACATGGTAAACTTCCTCGATAAATGGTCGGTGTTGCGTTGAACGCCAATGTTGCAGCGCAGCACAGGCTGTATTAACCTATCCGGAGCGTGTCCTGTTTTGGAATTGTGGGCCGCTCTATTCCTTTGACTTATGCAAGTCCGGTGGAAAGCCGCTACGCATTTCCCGGGCGTGCTCCAGATCAACTGGGGAATGATTTCATGCTGCAAGTCCTGTACCTGGTGCATGATCTTTCCGACCCTGCCGTCCGTCGCCGTGTGGTGATGCTGCAGGTGGGTGGTGCGGCTGTGACGCTGGCCGGCTTCAGGCGCAGCCATGATCCCATCGCGGAGGTTGCGGGAGTGATGCCCATCGATCTCGGCAAGACCAGCGATGGGCGGTTCGCCCAGCGCCTTGCGGCCATAGCCCAGGCGGCGTTATCCCTCGGAACAACGCTGAAGAATGTGGCGAAGCCCGACGTCATCATCGGCCGCAATCTGGAAATGCTGGCGCTGGCCAATCGGGCGCGAGCGATCTTTTCGGGCGGGGCAGAGGATGTCTCGATCGTCTATGAATGCCTCGACGTGCACCGCCTTCTTCTCAGGCGGGATTTGGCGGGTAGGGCGATACGTTCGGCGGAGCGCGCGTTTGCTCGCAACGCATCGCTCCTCATCACGTCGTCGCCTGCCTTTGTCAGGCAATATTTCGAGCCCTTCGGCCAGATGGGCATGCCTGTCGAACTGGTTGAAAACAAGGTGCTGGAACTCGGGCGGGGTCCGGAACAGAAGATTGCGCCGTCGTCTTTACCTGGTGCAGGGCCTGCTGCGGGCGAGCCGTGGAAGATCGGCTGGTTCGGCGCTTTGCGCTGCCGTCGTTCCCTTGAACTCCTGTCGCAATTCTCGCGCCGGATGGAGGGCAGGGTGGAGATAATCCTGCGTGGGCGGCCAGCCTATACGGAATTCGATGATTTCGACGGTTTTGTCGCGGCCGAGCCGTTCATGCAGTTCCATGGTTCTTACCGCAACCCGGAGGATTTGCCCCGCATCTATGGTGAGGTGCATTTCTCCTGGGCCATCGATTTTTTTGAGGCAGGGCAGAATTCGGATTGGCTGCTGCCCAACCGGCTTTACGAGGGCTGCCGCTACCATTGCGTGCCCATCGCCATGCAGGGGACGGAGACGTCGCTTTTCCTGAAGGAGCTCGACATCGGCTACGTGCTGTCCAGGCCCGATGTCGGCGAACTCACCGCGCTGTTCGATCGGCTGGATGGGAAAAGTTATGAACATGCGCGCGCAAGGGTTGCCGCGCAGGACACCCGAAAGTGGGTGTGCAACGAAGATGATTGCAGCGCGTTGGTAGGTCGCCTGCGCCAGCTTGCGCCGATGGGCCATGGCGCCGTCGTTCAGGTTGCGGCCTGAATTGGCGAGCCAGGGACGAATGGGGACCAAGATGAAAACAGGAGAGGGAACAGCCGTGCCGGATACCACAGAGCCGAGTTTTGCCGGTCGATGCCTCGTCATCATCCCCTGCCTGAACGAGACCAGGCATATCGGCGCCCTGCTCGAACAATTCAGTCTCGACGCCGAACGACATGACATGAAGATCGTCGTCGCCGATGGCGGCAGCACTGACGGCACGGTGCAGATCGTCGAAGACATCATGCGACGCAATCCCCGTATCGTTCTCCTGCACAATGAAAAGCGGATCCAGAGCGCGGCGATCAATCTAGCGGTGGCCACCTACGGCGATGGCTACGATTATTTCATCCGCATCGATGCGCATGGGGAATATCCCGACGATTATTGCGAACGGCTTATCGAGGAGGCGGAGGCGAAGGGCGCGGATTCCGTTGTCGTCGCCATGGCGACGCAGGGTTTCAGCACGTTCCAGAAGGCCACGGCTTCGGCGCAGAATTCCAAGCTGGGCAATGGCGGCGCCAAGCACCGCCACGGCGCGAAAGGCCATTGGACCGATCATGGCCATCACGCGCTGATGCGCATCGCGGCCTTTCGGCAGTTCGGCGGCTATGACGAGACCTTCACACACAATGAGGATGCCGAGCTCGATTACCGGCTGGCCAAGGCGGGCTTCCGCATCTGGATGACCGACAGAACGCTGATGATCTATTATCCCAGATCCACGGCTTCCCAGCTCTTCCGGCAATATGTCGGCTATGGCAGAGGCAGGGCAAAGAACCTCCTGAAGCACAGGATCGTTCCGAAGCTTCGACAGACTTTGCCGCTGATGGTTTTGCCTGTCGTGGCGGGGACCTTCCTTGCCGTTCTCCACTGGTCGGCTGCGGTTCCTGCTTTCCTGTGGGTGGCGATCTGCCTCGGCTATGGCGTCTGGATGGCGGTCGGTGAGCGCAACCCCTATGGCCCGCTTGCCGCGATCTCGGCAATGATCATGCATCTTGCCTGGTCCACGGGTTTCTGGCTGCAATTGCTTCGTTTCCGCAAACGCACGGACACGCCGTCATGAGCGGCCTCACCGGAGTGACGGAAAGTAGGGGGGCGGGCTTTCGGATCGATATCGGCGTCTGCACCTATCGCCGCAGGGAACTGGAGGCGACCTTGCGTTCGCTCGCCCGTCAGGTGGTGCCGGAGAATTGCAGCATTCGCATCATCATCGCCGACAATGACGTCGAACCAAGTGCGAGGGAGCTTGTCGCGCAACTCGCGCCATCGCTGCCCTTCGAACTGCGCTATATCCATAGTCCCGCCTCGAACATATCGATCGCCCGCAATGCCTGCCTCGATGCGAGCAATGGTGATTTCATCGCCTTCATCGACGATGACGAAACGGCTTCCGAGGATTGGCTGGCCTATCTCCTGGCCGCCGCGCTTGACGGGAATGCCGATGCGGTGCTGGGGCCTGTGCGAGCATCCTATGGCGAGGAGGCGCCGCGTTGGATGAGCCAGGGAGATTTCCACTCGACCTTCCCTGTCTGGGTCGGAGGTGAAATCCGCACCGGTTATACGTGCAATGTTCTTTTGCGGCGCGCCGCGCCTTGCGTCGCCGGGCGGCGCTTCAGCCTGGCGCTGGGGCGCAGCGGTGGTGAGGATACGCAATTTTTTTCCGAGCTTCGCGAGGCGGGCGGCAAGATCGCCTATGCGCCGGAAGCGTGGGTGCATGAGCCTGTTCCGGCGGGGCGGGCGCGGTTTTCATGGCTGGCCAAGCGGCGCTTCCGCGTCGGCCAGACGCATGGGCGGCTCATATGCCGGAAGGTTACGGGCCTTGGTCTTGCGAGGCAGATCGTCCTTGCTGCGGCGAAGGCTTTTTATAGTTTCGCTGCGGCACTGGTTACGGTTTTATCTGCGACCCGTCGCAACCGTTCGCTCCTGCGCGGCATCATGCATGTGGGTGTGATCAGCGGCCTTATGGGCATACGGGAAATCCAGCAATATGGCGAAACAGCCATGGCGCCGGCCAGCGGAGGCAAATCCCGTGCAACCTGACGTCACCTTCATCATCGCCGTCTATAATGCCGAGGAGACGATCGGCCGTGCCATCGAAAGCGCGCTGGCGCAGCGCGGCGTCAGCGTTGAAATCATCGTCGCGAACGACCGGTCGACCGATCGCACCGCGGCAATCGCCGCGACATTTCCGGCAACCCAGGTTCATGTGGTGACGCTGGCCGAGAATAGCGGCCCCGGCGGTGCGCGCAACGCAGCGCTTGCAGTCGCCAGGGGACGTTGGATTGCGGTGCTCGATGCCGATGATGCGGTTCTTCCCGATCGCATGGCCCGGATGATCGCGCGGGCCGAGAACGCCGGTGCGCAAGCCGTGGTCGATAATATCGAGGTGATCGGCGAAGGCGAGACGAGGGGGGAAACAATGTTTCCTGCCGGGCGCCTGGCTAATATCCGGGAGATCACGCTTGCAGACTTCATTGCGTCGAACCGCGTTTTCAAATCCACCTTCAATTTCGGCTATATGAAGCCGATATTCGAGCGCGCTTTCATCGAAGCGCATAATCTGCGCTACGACGAAGGGTTGCGCATCGGAGAGGACTATATTTTCCTGGCGTCCACCCTGGCAAAGGGCGCCAGACTAGTGGCCGAGCCTGCGGTCGGATACATCTATCATCTTCGTTCCGGGTCGATCTCACGGGTCCTCGAATTGCACCATGTCACCTCCATGCTGGAGGCGGACCGGAAATTTGTCGAGACATTCGAACTCGATGCAGAGGCGAGAGCCGCCCAGGCACGGCGGACGCGAAGCCTCGAGGAAGCGCGATCCTTCATCTCTCTGGTCGGGCATATCAAGCGCCGGTCGTTCAAGGAGATCATCAAGGTCGCGCTCAGCGATCCGGTGGCGCTGCGCCATCTGTCGATGCCGATCGCGGTGCGCCTGAAGCGGCTGATGCCATCGGTTACGCTACAAAGATCGGGTTGAGTTGGATATTGAATCAGGAGCGATGACTTCGCTCGTGAAACAGGTGGTGGGGCTTGAACAGTAAACGCATTTTCTTCCGCTCTCGAACGAAAAGGGAATTTCGATGAAGAACGTCAAGAAAGCCATCATTCCGGTTGCCGGGCTAGGTACGCGATTTCTTCCCGCGACCAAATCCATGCCAAAGGAAATGTTGACGATCGTGGATCGTCCGGTGGTCCAATATGCCGTCGATGAAGCTTTCGAGGCCGGGATCGAGCATATCGTCTTCGTCACCGGCCGCAACAAGGCGGCAATCGAGGACTATTTCGATATCCAGCCGGAACTCATCTCTACACTCACGGAGTCCGGCAAGCTGGAGCAGCTTGCCTCTTTGCAACGCCTTCTGCCGAAAGCCGGGAGCACGAGCTTTACGCGCCAGCAATCGCCGCTCGGACTGGGACATGCCGTCTGGTGTGCCCGCGACATCATCGGCGACGAACCCTTTGCGCTTCTTTTGCCCGACATGGTGACATTCGGCGCGCGCGGTTGCCTGGCCGGCATGATGGATCTCTACAACCGCACCGGCGGAAACCTGATTGCGGTAGAGCAATGCGATCCGTCCGAGACGAACAAATACGGTATCGTCGCCAAGGGACGCGATATCGGCAAGGGCTTCGAGATCACCGGCATGGTGGAAAAGCCGGCGCCGTCCGTTGCCCCGTCGAACTACTACATCAACGGGCGCTATATCCTTCAGCCCGATATTTTTGATATACTGGAAAACCAGGAACGCGGCGCGGGTAACGAGATTCAGTTGACCGATGCCATGCTGCGCCTTTCAGAAGCTCAGGATTTCTTCGCTTTTCCCTTCGAAGGCCGGACTTTCGATTGCGGATCGAAGGAAGGCTTCATCGAAGCCAATGTGGCTTTTGCGCTGGCGCGGGCGGATATCAGTGGTCAGGTATTCGAGTCGCTGCGCGATATCATCCTGTCACACGAGCCGGCAACCGAAGCGGCATAAGCAACTCGGGCGCGGCCCTCAATCTGGTCCGGGCCGCGCTCTCATTATCTGAACTGCGTATAAAAGAATTGGCGGTATCATGCATCAAGGCAATCTTCCGTTTAACGGCAGGCTCGCGGTAAACGCGAAGGGGCAGTCGGATGCCGACAATTTCATCGATATCGAACATCTGCTTGCCATGGCCAAGCGGCAGGCAAGGACCGTCGCCATTGTTGCCGGGCTCGGGCTCCTGCTCGGCATTCTCAGTCTGGTTTTCTCGACCTCCTATTACACGGCTTCGACGAGCATCCTGCTTGACGACAATCTCGGCAAAATGGCCGACGAGCCGTCGCCCGCGCCCGCCAATGCGCAGACCGACGCCACCATTTTGAGCCAGATTGCGATCCTGAAATCGGCCGAACTCGCCGCCAAGGTGGTGGATCGTGCGCAACTGGCCGATAATGAGATATTCATGAACCCGCCGCGTTCGCTGGTTTCGCGTGTCAAAGGCGCCGCGCGCAGTCTGATCAGCATGTTTGGCGGAGGAGAAGCGACAGGCGCCGACATGTCCAATCCGGCGGTGCGGCGCGGATATGCGGCGTCGATTCTCCAGGGCAATGTGAATGTCGAACGGCAAGGACGCAGCTTCGTCATCGATCTCAGCTATGTGTCGAACGACGCCGAACTTGCAGGCCGGATCGCGCGTGCCTATGCGGATGTTTATCTCGCGGATCAGCTCGATGCGAATTTCGATGCCACGCAGCGCGCCACCATATGGCTGCAGGCTCGCCTGGTCGACCTGAAACAGAGCTCGCAAGAGGCGGCGCTCGCGGTCGAGCGTTTCAGGGCCGCCAATGGCCTCACCGCGGCCAAGGGCGCGCTGGTGTCAGAGCAACAGCTCTCCGATCTCAACAGCCAGTTCATCCTGGCGCAGGCGGATACGGCGCGGGCGCTGGCGCAGTATAACCAATACCAGTCCATCATCGACAGCGGGCCCGAGGCGGCGGTCAGCAACGCCGCCGTTCTTTCCGACCAGTCCAACACGTCGGTGATCGCGACGCTGCGGACCCGCTATCTCACGATCTCCAAGCGCATCCAGGAAATCACCGGCCTTTATGGCGAGGAGCATCCGCAGGCCGTGAGTCTTCGCACCGAGCAGCAGGAGGTCGGACGACAGATATTCCAGGAACTGAAGCAGATGACGGCCAGCCTGCGCAACCAGTACGAGGTGGCGCGGTCGCGCGAGACGTCGCTTGCGGAGAGCCTGAAAAAGGCGACCGGCGAGACCTCCACGGCAAATCGGTCGCTTGTCCAGCTCAGGGAACTGGAGCAGAAGTCACTGGCGCTCAGTGACCTCTACCAGACCTATCTCAAGCGCTATCAGGAAGCTTCGCAGCAACAGTCGTTCCCGATCGCCAAGGCTCGGATCATCTCGGTCGCATCGAAGCCGACCGATCCGTCGAGCCCGAAGCGGACGATGGTCCTCGCGGCATCCCTGCTGCTCGGCATGTTCGCCGGTGCCGGGCTTGGTGCATGGCGAGAATTCAGCGAGCGGTTTTTCCGGGTCGGCGAGGAGGTCCGGGCGTCGCTCGGCGTCAAGTTCCTCGGTTATCTCCCGGTCGTCACCGGTTCGGGCGATGCCGGTTCCAGTGGTTCTTCATCGGAGAACCAGGGACCCGCGCCGCGTGTCACCAACATGATGCGCGTGGCGATTGACGCGCCTGCCTCTGCTTTTGCCGAAACCCTGCGCAACGCCAAGGTCGCAGCCGATGTGGTTTTGCAGGGTAGGGAAAGCAAGGTGATCGGTATTATTTCCGCCTTGCCGAACGAGGGCAAATCGACGGTCGCAGCCAATTTTGCAGGGCTTTTGGCCGCCAATGGCGCAAAGACGCTGCTCATCGATGGCGATCTGCGCAATCCGGGTCTGACCCGGGCGCTGTCGCTTGCACCGCAAAAGGGCCTCGTTGAAGTGGTCGTCGGAGACCTGACCTGGCAGAGCGCGGTCAAGATCGACGCCAAGACCAAGCTCGCCATCCTGCCGGCGGTGGTTCACCGGCACCTGTCGCATACCAGCGAACTGATTTCCTGCGCCGGCATGAAAAATTTCCTGGAGGAGGCGCGCGGCTTCTTTGAGTATATTATCGTCGATCTCCCGCCTCTCGGGCCGGTGGTCGATTCAAAGGCCTTCGCGCCGCTCGCGGATGGTTTCGTTGTCGTGACGGAATGGGGCGTCACGCCGCGTGCGCTCGTCAGATCGATATTGCAGTCGGAAGGCCAGATCATGCCGAAGGTGCTCGGGGTCGTCCTCAACAAGACCGACATGAAGCGGCTTGCAAAATACAGCTCCTATGGAAGCTCGGAATATTTCATGAACCGCTATTCAAACTATTATCTCGACGATACAGGCCCCGCTTCGAGCAAATCGTGAAAGAATTCACGTGGACAGGATGCGGCCCTTCCTGTCCCATAAGCGCGCAGCGCTGAGCTTGCCGGAATAAAAGGCCCCGGTATCGAGATTGATCCGCCGCCCATCCGGCTCAGCCTTTTCCACGGGCGTATGGCCATGGATCACCCATCGATCGAGTAAATGGGCGTTGTCCAAAAAATCACGGCGGATGAAGAGGAGATCTTCGTCCTTTTGCTCGTCGAGCCGTATGCCTGGCCTGATGCCCGCATGAACGAAGAGGAAGGGGCCGGCGTCGATCAGGATCGGCAGGGAACGCAGGAAATTCTTGTGCCTTTCGGGAATGGCTGATCGGATATTGTCGTCGAGTTCCTGGGGCGAACGGTAGACCCGCCTCATATGGTCCACATCCATGCCATAGGAGAGCAGGGTGGAACTTGCGCCCATCTGCAGCCAGCGCTCCAGCGGGAGATGCCCGTCGAGATAATCGAGCATGGCCATCTCGTGATTGCCCATCAGGCAGAAGCGATGGAAATCCTGGGGCGGCGGGGCGAGGAGATGTTCGAGAACCTGGGCCGAAGCCGGACCGCGATCGACATAATCGCCGAGCATGACAATCAATTTCGGGCCGGGCAACTGGCCGGCGTCTTCAACGATGATGCGTTCCAGCGTCATGAGCTGGTCATAGCAGCCATGCACGTCGCCGACGGCGTAGGCCGCGACGCGCGAGATATCGATCGAAAGCCGCCGTCTCGGGACCCGCTGGGGCGATCTGGCGAACTTGAGGGATCGAAAGAAACTTTTCACTGAACTTCCCCACGCTAAGCCGTTGAGAAGTTTAGGCGAGCACGCTGCCGCTGGCTAGGGTGGTTATCTCCCTGGATTCCCGCCGCTCGACGATCATGGCTCAGCCGTCATTCATAGACAATGTCGATGACGAAGCAGCGCGCCTTGCCGGAAAGGCGTATCGACGTTTCCGGCGATGCTTCGATCTGCGCGCAGTCGAGCGCGGAAAGGTTCACGCCGACGCCGCCTGTTTCCACGGCCAGCGTGCCGCTATGGCAGAGAACCAATGTGGGCGAGCCGACGGCTTGCCGTTCAGTCGTGCCATCGATCTCGAACCTGCTCACCCTGTGGACGACCGCGCCGCGCCGGGTCATCACGTTGAGATCTGTTACGAGGCCGTTGCTCAGCCGGGCATCGACCGCGATATCGGCGGGAAAGGGCAGGGGATCGGTATCAGCATCCAGAAAGACACGGTTTGCGTTCCCAAATGCCAGCTCGAGGCCGTTGCCGTCGAGGATGGCCAGTGTCCGGTCGATGCCGGGGAAGTGCGAGAACGGGCCATCACTCGCCACCTTGGCCATGCTCACCCGCCAGTCGAAATCGGCGAGGCCCGCTCCTTGCGGGACAACCGCGATCTCCGTCGTCTCCCCGCCGCCATTCTTCCACGGCATGCGGCGATAGTCCTCCGCCTTCAGAAGCACGATGCCCATCAGCCGAGCCAGCCGTTGGACGCTGCCCAGAAGGCGATCGGGGCGGTAAGCAGGATGCTGAGCGCGGTGCGGATGTACCAGATGACGAGCAGGTCGCGGAGCTTGAGCGGAACCGACGTCGCGAGCACGCAGGGGATCGAGGCCGAAAGGAACAGCACCTGGCTGACAGAAACCACCGCCGCCACGAATTTCAGCACCGGGTCGGCATCCTTAAGCAGAATGGCCGGGAGGAACATTTCGGCAAGTCCGGAAGCCAGCGACCTGGCGGCGAGCATCGGATCCCCGAGTTGTGCGAGCCAGGTGAAGGGGTAGAGCGCCCATCCCAGGACGTCGAAGATCGGCGTGTATTTGGCCGCGAGCAGCCCGAGAAGGCCGACCGCCATGATGCTGGGCAGGATCATGGATGCCATGCGCAGGCCGTCGAGAAAGGTCGCGCCGAGCAGGGACAATATCCCTGGCGCCTTCTGGGCCTGCTCGATACCGGCGTCTACCGCTGCCACGAGACGTCCCTTGCCCTCAGGCAATGGCCGGTCACGGTCGGCGGGGTGGTCCATCCGGTTCAGCGGCCAGAGGCGGGCGGTGATGGCGGAGACGGTGAAGGTGACGATGAGAGTCGTCCAGAAGTAGAGGTTCCACGCCCCCATCAGGCCGAGCGTCTTGGCCACGATAATCATGAAGGTTGCCGAAACGGTGGAAAAGCCGGTGGCGACGATCGCCGCCTCGCGCGCGGTATATTTGCCTTCCTTGTAGACCCGGTCGGTGATGAGGAGGGCCAGCGAATAGCTGCCGACGAAGGAGGCGACGGCATCGATGGCCGACCAGCCGGGGGTGCGCCAGATCGGGCGCATGATGGGTTGGACGATGACGCCGGTGAGTTCGAGAAGCCCGTAACCGATGAGGAAGGCGAGCGCCAGCCCGCCGATAGGAACGATCAGGCCGACGGACAGAACCAGCTTGTCGAAAAGGAAGGGCAGCATGTCCGGTTGAAAAATAGCCGCCGGACCGACGCCCGCCAGATACATGCCCGTGAGAACGAGGCCCAGGACGCGCAGCAGGGAAAACACGGTTTCTGTGGTGTTTTTATTCCAGGTGCCGCGGATAAACGGCGCAAACGCGCCATAGGCGATCAGCGCGGTCACGAAGACGAGCGCCGCAGGCCGGAAATTCGCGGCGATTGCCGTTGCCGCGTGGTCCAGCAGAATTGTCGATTTGCCGCCGATGGTAACGGGCACGAAAAAGAAGAAGATGCCGATGAAGCTGTAAATGATGAGCTTCAATGCGGCTGTGCCGCGCGGGCCGTGTTGAACGATTGCTGGATCTGTCATTGCAGTTCCCCGTTTTCCTTCTTGATTTCCAGTGGGCGAGGCGGGCCTTCTTCACGCAAGGTCCGGACCGAAAACCGCTTCGCACTTTTCCTGAACTTGCTTTCGGATCGCCTCGTGATTTGTCGTCAATTGCCGAGAATGGCGGGAAGGCGCAGGCCTTTTTCCCTGGCGCAGTCGATAGCGATTTCGTAGCCCGCATCGGCGTGGCGCATGACGCCCGTTGCCGGGTCGTTCCACAAGACACGGCCGATGCGTTCAGCCGCATCCTGCGTGCCGTCGCAGCAGATGACCATGCCGGAATGCTGGGAGAAGCCCATGCCAACGCCGCCGCCATGGTGCAGGGAGACCCAGGTTGCCCCAGAGGCGGTGTTGAGCAGCGCGTTGAGCAGCGGCCAATCGGAGACGGCGTCGGAACCGTCCTTCATGGCCTCCGTCTCGCGGTTCGGCGAAGCGACGGAGCCGGAGTCCAGGTGGTCGCGGCCGATGACGACAGGCGCTTTCAGCTCGCCGCTGGCCACCATTTCGTTGAAGGCGAGCCCGAGTTTGTGGCGGTCACCCAGACCTACCCAGCAGATGCGGGCGGGCAGGCCCTGGAAAGCGATGCGTTCGCGCGCCATGTCGAGCCAGTTGTGCAGATGCTTGTTGTCGGGCAATAGCTCCTTCACCTTGGCGTCGGTCTTGTAGATATCCTCCGGATCGCCGGAAAGGGCTGCCCAACGGAAAGGGCCGACGCCGCGGCAGAAGAGCGGGCGGATATAGGCAGGCACGAAGCCTGGGAAGGCGAAGGCGTTTTCCAGCCCCTCATCCTTGGCGACCTGGCGGATATTGTTGCCATAGTCGAGCGTCGGGATTCCCTGATCCCAGAAGGCGAGCATGGCCTCGACATGCTCGCGCATCGACGCGCGGGCGGCCTTCTCGACCGCCTTCGGATCGGTTTCACGCTTCTCCCGCCATTCCGCCATCGTCCATCCCTTGGGCAGGTAACCGTTGATCGGGTCATGCGCCGAGGTCTGGTCGGTGACGATGTCGGGGCGCACGCCACGGCGCACCAGTTCGGGCAGCACCTCTGCCGCATTGCCGAGAAGGCCGACGGACTTTGCCTCTCCCGCCTTCGTCCAGCGGTCGATCATCTCCAGCGCTTCATCGAGCGTTTCGGCCTTGGCGTCGACATAGCGGGTGCGCAGGCGGAAATCGATCGATTCCGGGTTGCATTCGACGGCGAGACAGCAGGCGCCGGCCATGACGGCGGCGAGCGGCTGCGCCCCGCCCATACCGCCGAGGCCGCCGGTCAGGATCCATTTGCCCTTGAGGCTGCCGCCATAATGCTGGCGACCGGCCTCGACGAAGGTCTCGTAGGTGCCCTGGACGATGCCCTGCGTGCCGATATAGATCCACGAACCCGCGGTCATCTGGCCATACATGGCGAGACCCTTTTTATCGAGTTCGTTGAAATGGTCCCAGGTCGCCCAATGCGGCACGAGATTGGAATTGGCAATGAGGACGCGCGGGGCGTTGGCATGGGTCTTGAACACGCCGACCGGCTTGCCCGACTGCACCAGCAGCGTCTCGTCTTCCTCGAGCGTCTTCAACGTCGCGACGATGCGGTCGAAATCATCCCAGGTGCGCGCGGCGCGGCCGATTCCGCCATAGACCACCAGCTCGTTGGGGTTCTCGGCCACGTCGGGGTCGAGATTGTTCATCAGCATGCGCAACGGGGCTTCGGTCATCCAGGTTTTGGCGTTGAGCTCGGTTCCGCGCGGCGCCCGGATTTCGCGGATGTTGTGGCGTGGGTTGGTCATGCGGCTTTCCCTTTTAAGAGCATTTTATTTTTAGATGGAAAGGCTGGCGGGACAGCGCCCCCCTCTGGCTTGCCAGCCATCTCCCCCGCATGGGGGGAGATTACGCCTTCAGGAATGTTCGGCACCAATCGCAAACGCTGCAGAATGGACGGTGAGGATTGTGTCTTCCAATCTCCCCCCTTGCGGGGGAGATGTCCGGCAGGACAGAGGGGGGCGCCTAGCGATTCCATTAAAACAGGAACCGCTCTAATGCCGGCGCGAGCGCTTCAATGCGCTGGAGAATGGCTTTCAGATGGACGCGGAGCTTTTCAGCCTTCGCCTCGTCATAGGCGAAGGGCGGCGTCTCTGCGTCGAGATGGGTCGATTGCGCCAGTTCCATCTGGATGGCGTGGACGCCCGTTTTTGGCGTGCCGTAATGGCGGGTGGTCCAGCCGCCCTTGAAGCGTCCGTTGAGGATGGAGGTATATCCTTCGGCTGCCTTGGCGACATCGTTTGCCGCAGCCTCGATCTCGGGCGCGCAGGTCTTGCCATTATCAGTGCCGATGTTGAAATCCGGCAGCTTGCCCTCGAAGAGGAAGGGGATATGCGAGCGGATCGAATGGCAGTCATAGAGGATGGCGACGCCATGAATCGCCTTTACCCGCTCGATCTCCATGCCAAGTGCTGCATGATAGGGGGCATGGAAGGCGGCGAGCCGGGCCTTGATATCGGCCTCGTCGGGTGCGCGGCCTTCAAGCCAGATCGGTTCGCCGTCGAAATCGGTCTCGGGAACGAGGCCGGTGGTGTTCTGGCCAGGATAGAGGCTCGTGCCCGAAGGGTCGCGGTTGGCATCGATCACATAACGGTGGAAGGTGGCGCGCACCGTGGTCGCATCGGACAGGAGCCCGTCATAGAGCTTGTGGATGTGCCAGTCGGTATCAGCCCGCACGCGGCCATTGGGATTGAGCCTTTCCCATATCTCGGGCGGCACTTCGGTTCCCGTGTGGGGAAGACCGAGGATGACGGGCGAATTGCCCTGCCTGACTTCAACTGGTATCATTGGCGGGTCTCCGCAGCCGGGAATTCAGACGGGGCTGACTTTCTGATTGCGATCATATTCACGCCTCCAACTCCGGCAGAATACCCGCTGAGATGCTGGCGTTGAGCGCGCCGGTGGCGACGAGATCGCTAGCCGCTTTCAGGTCGGGCGCCATATAGCGGTCGATTTCGAGCTCCGGCACGGCATCGCGGATAACCGCGTGGATCTTCAAAAGCTCAGGGCTGGTCTTAAGGGGCTGGCGGAAATCGAGGCCCTGGGCGGCGGTGAGCGCCTCGATGCCGATGATGGAAAAGAGATTTTCGGTCATCTGCAACAGGCGGCGCGCGCCGTGGCAGGCCATGGAAACATGGTCTTCCTGATTGGCTGAGGTGGGGGTTGAATCGACCGATGCCGGGTGCGACATCTGCTTGTTTTCGCTCATCAGCGCGGCTGAGGTGACCTCGGCAATCATCAGGCCGGAGTTAAGGCCCGGCTTTTTGGCAAGAAAGGCAGGAAGGCCGAAGCTCAGCGCCGGATCGACGAGCAGGGCGATGCGGCGCTGGGAAATCGCGCCGATCTCGCAGATGGCAAGCGCGATCTGGTCGGCGGCGAAGGCTACAGGCTCGGCGTGGAAATTGCCGCCTGATATCACCGAGCCGTCGCTGACCACCAGCGGGTTGTCGGTGACGGCATTGGCTTCGATTTCGAGCGTGCGGGCGGTCATGCGCAGGAGATCGAGACAGGCGCCGTCGACCTGTGGCTGGCAGCGGATGCAATAGGGGTCCTGCACACGTTCGTCGCCTTCGAGATGGCTCTGGCGGATTTCCGACCCCTCCAGCAGGGTGCGCAGCGCGTAGGCGGTGTCGATCTGGCCCTTATGGCCCCTGAGCGTATGGATCTCCGGGTGGAACGGTGCGGATGAGCCCATGGCGGCGTCGGTTGACAGCGCGCCGGTGATCAGTGCGCTCTGCGCCGCGCGATGCGCCCGGAACAGGCCGGCAAGCGCGAGCGCGGTGGAGACCTGCGTACCGTTGATGAGGGCGAGCCCTTCCTTGGCGGCGAGGATGACGGGTTTCAGCCCGGCTTTCGAGAGCGCGTCTTTGGCGGTAAGCCGTCCGCCCTCATAAAAGGCCTCGCCTTCGCCGATCATTGCCGCCGCCATATGGGCCAACGGCGCTAGATCGCCGGATGCGCCGACCGATCCTTTCTCGGGGATGACAGGGATGACGCCTTTCTCCAGCATGTCCTCGATGAGCTGGACGAGCTCCATGCGCACGCCGGAGGCTCCGCGTCCGAGCGATATCAGCTTCAGCCCCATGATGAGGCGGACGATCTCTTCAGGGAAGGCAGCGCCGACGCCGCAGCAATGCGACAGGATCAGGTTGCGCTGCAGCGTGGCGACATCGCCGGCATCGATGCGGATGCTTGCCAGCTTGCCGAAACCGGTGTTGACGCCATAGACCGGCTGGTCGCCCCTTGCGATCTCGGCAATTCGCGCCGCCGCCTTTTCGATTCCGGCGTGGAAGGACGGGTCCAGCCGCGCTGTCGCGCCGGTCCAGTAGATGGTTTCCAGCGTACGCAGCGGTACGGCACCGGGCTGGAGCAAGAGCGTCGTGTTCATTGTCCTCTCCATATCCGCTGATGCAGGGGATTGAAGCCCATGCGATAGACGAGCTCGGCGGGGCGCTCGATATTCCAGATGGCGAGATCGGCCCATTTTCCAGCTTCGAGCGTGCCGGTTTCGGCGAGGAGGCCGAGGGCGCGCGCGGCTTCGCGGGTCACGCCGGCGATGCATTCATCGACGGTAAGGCGGAACAGCGTCGCGCTCATATTCATGGTGAGGAGCATCGAGGTCAGCGGCGAGGTGCCGGGATTGGAATCGGTGGCGATGGCGATCCTCACGCCATGCTTGCGCAATTCTTCGACCGGCGGCAGCTGTTTCTCGCGGATGAAATAGAACGCACCGGGCAACAGCACCGCCACCGTTCCGGCCTTGGCCATGGCGATGACGCCTGCTTCGTCGGTATATTCCAGGTGATCGACTGAAAGCGCACCGAATTCGGCGGCGAGCTTTGCGCCGTGCAGGTTCGACAATTGATCGGCGTGGAGCTTGACCGGCAGGCCATGCTTCTGCGCCGCGCGGAAAACCTGGGCGATCTGGTCAGGCGAAAAGGCGATGCCTTCGCAAAAACCGTCGACGGCATCGGCCAGACCTTCCGCCGCAATTACCGGCAGCATCCCATTGGCAACACAGTCGATATAGGCCTGCTTATCGCCATCGGCTTCCGGGGGGAGGGCGTGCGCGCCGAGAAAGGCAGTACGCACGGTTACGGTTCGCTCGTTTTCGAGCAGCCGGGCGACCTTCAGCGATTTCCGCTCGTTTTCGAGGTCAAGTCCGTAACCGGATTTGATTTCGACTGTCGTGACGCCTTCGGCGATCAGCGCATCGAGGCGGGGCAGGGTCTGGTGGAGCAAGTCCTCCTCGCTCGCGGCTCGGAGCGCCTTGACCGAAGAGACGATGCCGCCGCCGGCCTTGGCGACTTCCTCATAGGTGGCGCCGGCAAGCCGCAGCTCGAATTCATGCGCCCGGTTTCCGGCGTGGACGAGGTGGGTATGGCAGTCGATCAGGCCGGGGGTGATCCACCGGCCCTCGCAGTCGATCCGCTCCAGCGAGGCGAGAGAGGAAGGGAGGTCAGCTTCCGGTCCGGCATAGGCGATGCGCCCGTCGCGGATTGCCACAGCACCCTTCTCGACTATGCCGAGGCCGGGCAGGCCTTCGCTGAGGGTGGCCAGCCGGGCGTTGCGCCAGAGGCGGTCTTTGCCGGGATCCTTGCTTTGCGCCATGATGGTTTCCTGCTTCCCCTGTTTTAGGATAATGTATATACATATGCAGAATAATCGCAAGTGGCCGAGGAGAGAGCTGTGACAGTAAATGATGCGGGAAACGGCGTGGTCAACAGGGGCGCAAAGCAGACTGCCATTCATGCGCAGTCTGCGCTGCTACCCGATGGCTGGGCGCGGGATGTGCGTATTTCCGTCGCCGGCGGCCTGATCGCTGCTGTCGAGACCGGTCAGGCGGCCATGCCGGGAGACGAACGCCATGCCGTCCTTCTGCCGGGGATGCCCAATCTGCACAGCCACGCCTTCCAATATGGCATGGCTGGGCTTGCGGAGCGGCGTGGCCCGTCGGCGGACAGTTTCTGGAGCTGGCGCGATGTGATGTATCGCTTTGCGCGCTCCATGACGCCCGAGCAAGTGGAAGCCGTTGCGCTGCAGCTTTATGTCGAGATGCTGGAGGCGGGCTTCACGCGCGTCGGCGAATTCCACTATCTGCACCATGACCGGGACGGTAGCCCTTACGCCAACATCGCGGAAATGGCGGCGCGCATTGTGTCTGCTGCCGGGCAGAGCGGGATCGGGCTGACGCTGCTGCCGGTCTTCTATGCCCATTCCACCTTTGGCGGGGCTGGGCCGAGTGAGGGCCAGAGACGCTTCATCAATAATCTCGAGCGTTTTTCGCAACTGATCGACGGTTGCAAGCCGCTGGTGGCGAGGCTCGACGGGGCTGTTCTCGGCGTTGCGCCGCACAGCCTGCGCGCGGCGACGCCGGAGGAGCTCGCAACCGTGACCAAGCTCCTGCCGCAGGCGCCGGTGCATATCCACATTGCCGAGCAGATCAAGGAAGTGGAGGACTGCATCGCGTGGTCGGGCGCACGTCCGGTCGAATGGCTTCTCGACAATGCGGATGTCGATGGCCGTTGGTGCCTGATCCATGCCACCCACATGACCGATGAGGAAACGCGCGGTATGGCGGCGAGCGGCGCGATCGCCGGTCTCTGCCCGGTGACCGAAGCCAATCTCGGCGACGGCACATTCCAGGCGCCGCTCTTCACGGCAAATGGCGGCCGTTTCGGCATTGGCTCGGATTCCAATGTGCTGATAGGCATTGCCGACGAATTGCGGCAGCTGGAATATTCGCAGCGCATCTTCCATCGAGCCCGCAACGTCATGGCCGTGGCGGAGGGCTCGACGGGATGCGCGCTTTATGTCGGCGCTTTTGCCGGCGGCAGCGCTGCGCTTGGCGTTTCGGGCGAGGGCATCGCCGTGGGGCAGGCGGCGGATCTGGTTTCGCTCGATACGCAAAGGCTTGCCGGCGCGATGGACGATGCCATTCTGGATGGCTGGATCTTCGCCGGCCGTGCAACAATCGACAGCGTCTGGGTGCGCGGCGTGAAGCAGGTGGAGGGCGGGCGGCATCGTCTGCGGGAGAAGTCTGCGCGGGGGTTCGATACCGTGCTCAGGCAGCTTCTTCAGGGATGAACGACCGGCGGTCGTTTTGTATTCTTGCTCCTGCCCGTGCAGTCTAAGGTCGAAACCTGCGGCGATTCGAAGGACGGATGAATGGTGCATAATTCCAATGACAGGAATGGAGGCGAGAGCCCGCCCGCTTCGCTGCATCAACGCATTCTCGGCGATATAGAGGCGCATATCTTCTCCGGTGAATGGCCGCCCGGCTATCGCATTCCCTTCGAGCATGAACTGACGGAGCAATATGGCTGCTCCCGGATGACGGTGAACAAGGCGCTGACGCAACTCGCCAAGGGCGGGCTCATCGAGCGCAAGCGGCGCTCCGGCAGTTTCGTCGCCCAACCGCAATCGCAGGCCGCCGTCCTGGAAATCCACGATATCAGGGAGGAGGTGCAGCAACTCGGGCTGCCCTACCGCTACGAGTTGCTGAAGATGCGCAAGCGGAAGGCCAGCGCGTCGGACCGCAAGCGTCTGGATATCGATACGGATACCTTGCTTCTCGAACTTTCATGCCGGCATTTCGCCGGACCACGCCCCTTCTGCCTGGAGGAGCGCATTATCAATCTGGGCGCCGTGCCTGAGGCGGATGGCGAGGATTTCCGGCAGGTCGCACCCGGCCCGTGGCTGCTCGACCGTGTGCCGTGGAGCAATGCCGAGCACAGCATCCGCGCCGTGGCGGCGGACCAGGAGACGGCGGGTGCATTGGCTATTTCCGAGGGTTCGCCATGCCTTGTCGTCGAACGGCGCACCTGGAATGCCGGTCAGCCGATAACGCACGTCCGGCTGACCTATTCCGGCGACAATCACGCGCTCATTGCCCGGTTCACACCGGCGCAAGGATGAGTCTTTCCAAGCTGTTCCGAGCGATTGCTGCCTTGATGGAATCGCGGGGGGCATCCCCCTCTCTGCGGGGGAGATGCCCCCGCAGAGAGGGGGGATTTACCCGGTTTTCTTGATGCTGTCGCTGAGCATGGAAACCATCGTATCGATCTGCTCACGTTCCACGATCAGCGGCGGCGACAGGGCGATGGTGTCGCCGGTGACGCGGATGAGCAGGCCCTTCTTGAAGCAATCGGTGAAGATCTCATAGGCGCGCGCGCCAACGGCACCCTCGCGTGAGGCAAGCTCGATGCCCGCCACGAGGCCGATGGTGCGGATGTCGATGATATGGGGCAGGCCCTCCAGCGAATGCATTGCCTCCTGCCAATGGTTGGCGAGCTCCGCGCCGCGTGTTAGAAGCCCTTCTTCCTCATAGATTTCCAGTGTCGCCAGTCCTGCTGCACAGGCTGCGGGATGGCCGGAATAGGTATAGCCGTGGAAGAGCTCGATCTGGCCTTCCGGCCCCTGCATCAGCGCGTCATAGATTTTGCGGCTGGCGAAGACGGCACCCATCGGGATCGCGCCGTTGGTCAGCCCCTTTGCAGTGGTGACGAGGTCAGGGACGACGCCGAAATAATCGACGGCGAAAGGCGTGCCGAGGCGGCCGAAGCCGGTGATGACCTCATCGAAGATCAGCAGGATGCCGTGCTTGTCGGCGATGGCGCGTAGCCTTTCCAGATAGCCCTTTGGCGGAAGCAGGACGCCGGTCGAGCCGGCGACAGGCTCCACGATGACGGCGGCGATCGTCTCGGCGCCATGCAGGGCTACCAGCCGTTCCAGATCGTCGGCAAGCTCGGCGCCATGGGCGGGCAGGCCTTTGGCGAAGCTGTTACGCTCGGGATCATGGGTGTGGCGCAGATGGTCCGTACCGGGAAGCGTGGGGAAAACGCGACGGTTGTTGACAAGGCCGCCGACGGAGATGCCGCCGAAACCGACGCCGTGGTAGCCGCGCTCGCGGCCGATGACACGGGTGCGCGTTCCCTGGCCGATGGCGCGCTGATAGGCGATGGCGATCTTCAGCGCGGTATCGACGGATTCGGATCCCGATCCGGTGAAGAATATCCGGTCCAGCTTCGCCTCCGCACCGCCCGGGGCCTTTGCCGCAAGCTTTTCGGCGAAATCGAACGCTACGGGATGCCCCATCTGGAAGGAGGGGGCGAAGTCCATGGTCGTGAGCTGGCGTTCCACCGCCTCGGCGATGCGCCTGCGGCCATGGCCGGCATTGACGCACCACAGGCCCGCCGTTCCGTCCAGAACCTTTCCGCCGTCGATATCGGTGTAATACATGCCCTCGGCGCTGGCGAGGAGGCGCGGGGCGGCCTTGAACTGCCGGTTGGCGGTAAACGGCATCCAGTAATTCTCGAGGCTTGGCGTATTGGCTTTGGTCAGCATGGTGGAACTCCCTTTGGGATGGAGAGGACACGGTTCGCCTGATGGCAACAAGTCCTTTTCTAGCACTTCGTAAGTAACTGATATTGCTTAAGGCATATTCTGGAATTACCGTATATCGAACATTATCAACACCGGAGCGCGGGACGGATCATGAGTATCGATATCGGCGGCAGGCTGCGTTATGTCCGCATGCGGCATAACCTTTCGCAGCGCGAGCTGGCAAAGCGGGCCGGGGTGACCAATTCCACCATCTCGCTGATCGAGTCGAACCAGACCAATCCGTCAGTCGGGGCGCTCAAGCGCATTCTCGACGGCATTCCCATAGGCCTGTCGGAATTCTTCGCGATCGAGCCGGACGCGCCGTTGAAGGCATTCTACCAGGCGGACGAGCTTGTCGAAATCGGCAAGGGCAAGATTTCCTATCTGCAGGTGGGCGACAATCTCTTCGCCCGCTCGCTGCAGATATTGAAGGAGCGCTACGAGCCGGGCGCGGATACGGGCCGGGTGCCGTTGGTACACGAAGGCGAGGAGGGCGGCGTGGTGATCAGCGGGCGCATCGAGGTGACGGTCGGGAGCGAGCGCCGGATTCTCGGGCCGGGCGACGCCTATTATTTCGAGAGCAGGCGCCCGCACCGCTTTCGCTGTGTTGGACCCGTGCCATGCGAGATCGTCAGCGCCTGCACACCGCCGACGTTTTAGCCGTAGCGCGACAGGTTGAGATCGGCGGTCTCGATATCCGGCTTGCGGCCGTCGATCAGGTCGGCAACGACGCGGGCGGAGCCGCAGGCCATAGTCCAACCGAGCGTGCCGTGGCCGGTGTTGAGATAGAGATTGTCATAGCGGGTGGCGCCGATGATCGGGGTGCTGTCAGGCGTCATCGGGCGGAGGCCCGACCAGAAAGTCGCCGTGGCAAGGTCGCCCGCGCCGGGGAATAGGCTGCCCACGGACTGCTCCAGCGTCTTGCGCCGTGCCGCAGGCAGATCCTTGCTGAAACCCGAGATTTCAGCCATGCCGCCAACGCGGATGCGGTCGCCGAGGCGGGTGATGGCAATCTTGTAGGTTTCATCCATGATGGTTGAAACTGGCGCGCGGTCGGCATCGACGATCGGCACGGTGATGGAATAGCCCTTGACCGGATATACCGGGATGTCGAGGCCGAGCGGCTTTGCCAGAAGCGGCGAATAGCTGCCGAGCGCCAGAATGAAGCGGTCGCCAGCTATATCGCCTTCGGAGGTCTCGACGGCTGAGATATGGTTGCCGGCGTGCTTGAAGCGTCGGATCGTCACGTTGAAATGGAATTTAACGCCGAGGCTTTCGGCGAGCTTCGCCAGTTCATTGGTGAATTTGAAGCAGTCGCCCGTCTCGTCATGCGGCAGGCGGAGCCCGCCTGCGACAAGGTGCCGGACCTGGGCAAGGCCCGGTTCGGCGGCGATGCAGCCCGTCGGATCGAGCACCTCGAAAGGCACGCCGTCCTTGCGCAGCACCTCGATGTCTTTGGTGATGCCGTCGAGTTGTGCCTGCTTGCGGAAGAGCTGCAGCGTGCCTTTCGACCGCTCGTCATAATGAATGCCGGTCTGCGCACGCAGGTCGATCAGGCAGTCGCGGCTATATTCGGCAAGCCTGACCATGCGGCTCTTGTTGACCGCGTAGCGCGCCGAGGTGCAATTGGCCAGCATCGCGAGGAGCCAGCTCAGCATGGCCAAATCGACTTGCGGGCGCAGGATCAGCGGTGAGTGCTGCATGAAAAGCCATTTCAGCGCCTTCATCGGGATGCCGGGGGCGGCCCATGGCGAGGCGTAGCCGGGAGAAATCTCGCCGGCATTGGCAAAGCTGGTTTCGAGCGCCGGGGCCGGCTGCCGGTCGATGACGGTCACTTCATGGCCGGCTTTGGCAAGATAATAGGCAGAAGTCACGCCGATGACGCCTGCGCCGAGAATGGTGATCTTCATGCGTGGGTTCCCTACATCTTTTATATATATAGTGGCGCTGGTAGCGCGGGCCGAGCGACGTCAGTTTCTCGTAGGCGATGGTTCCGCAGTCGGCCGCGACATTCTCAAGGGTAATACCGTAGGCGTCAGCCTTGACGACGGCTGACGTTCTGGCTGGCGCGACGGTGCGTGCGATGAGCGCATAATTGTCGCGCAACGCCTTGAGGTCGACGGTGAGTATCCCACCCGACAATGGGAGGATATCCGGATCGGAAAAATTGAATGACATGTCCCCACTCGCCACGCGCCGCCTCTTGCGGGATGCTAGACGAAGACTATTCGAATGTGCTATCTTTCAGCCGAATTTCCTGCGTATTTATGGGAAATAATTGCTGTTTATTGCTAATTATCGGAATTTTCTGCATGTCCCTGCTCGACGCGATTGATCGCAATATCATTCGCTGCCTGCGTCGCGACGGTCGCATGACCAACAGCCAACTCGCGGCGGAGGTCGGGCTTTCGCCGTCGGCCTGTCTGAGACGGGTGCAGATACTGGAGGAAAGCGGCGTGATCCGCGGTTATACCGCCATCGTCGGCGGGCTGGAGGCGGAAGACAGGCTGGTCGCCATCGTGCAGATCACGCTTGAGCGGCAGACAGAGGAATATCTCAACCGCTTCGAGGAAGCGGTGCGTAAATATCCGGAAATACAAGAATGTTACCTGATGACCGGAGATGCCGATTACATCCTGCGGGCAGAGGCGCAGAACGCCGCCGCCTATGAGACGATTCACAAGGAAATCCTGTCACGCCTGCCTGGTGTCTCGCGCATTCATTCGAGCTTCGCGATCCGCAGCGTGCTGCAGTCGAAAGCACCTGCAAGGTCGAAATGACGCTTCCGCGCGCATCTTGCCTTGGGCGGCAATGAGGTTACTTTGATCAGGCTTTGCACCGGAGTTTCCGGTCCACCTGGAATCATCCAAGGAGATATCGTGACCTGCGCAGTTCCATCGGCCAAATCGGCCGCCGTTGCTCGAAACGAGGTGCTGATGCTCGGATATCTGCTGGCGCGGGCATGAGGATTTCCTGCGCGATTTAAGGGCGATACGATTCATCCGTCGATCCTTGAAATCATGAATCAACTTGGACTCTTGGATGAATTCCTTCAGTTTCCGCATCAAAAGACCGGCGTCTCATCGGCCTCGGCTTCCGGCCCGAACGGGTAAAACTGTCCTTATCGAAACCCTCTTCAAGATGAGAAGGAAAAAGTGATCTACCCGCTACAACTATTAGCGGTTGCATCTTGCAGCAGATGACCTATCAGTTCTGCGCAGATGAGGTGAGGGGGCTTCAGCATGGCAGACATGAAGCGGCGGCGTCATCCGGCGATGATCGGTTGGAGACGGTTTGCCGGCATTGGCATTCTTGCCATCTCTGTTTCCGCCTGCGGCAGGCAGGAAGAGGCGGCAAAGGGGGTGGACAGCGTCGCGGTTGCCGTTGAAACCGTCAGATACACGCAATTCTCACCCGAGATCTCGCTGACCGGCGCGATTGCCGCGCGTACGCTCACCAATCTTTCCTTCCGTGTCGGCGGCCAGGTCATCGCGCGCAATGTCGATGTCGGACAACATGTCGATCCTCAAGACGTGCTTGCACGTCTCGATCCGGTCGGGCAGCAGGTCAATATCCGCACGGCCCAGGCCTCGCTCGACACGGCGAACTCGCAAGTCGTTCAGGCGTCCTCGACATTCGATCGGCAAAAGGCGCTTCTCGCGCAGGGATTTACCACGCGTCGGCAATATGACGAGGCAGAGGAGGCGCTGCGAACTGCGCAAGGCGCCTTGACTGTGGCGCAAAGCCAGCTCGCCAATGCGCAGGACGAGCTTTCCTATACCCGGTTGCGAGCCGGCATATCGGGCGTCATAACGGCACGCAATATCGAGGTGGGGCAGGTTGTACAGGCGACGGAGACGGTTTTCACCATTGCGGAGGACGGGCCGCGCGACGCCGTATTCGACGTACAGGAAACGCTGGTCGCCAACGCCAAGGCCGTTCCGGTCGTCACCATCGCGCTCCTCTCCAATCCCGAAATCCAGGCCAAAGGACAGGTGCGCGAGGTATCGCCCGCCATCGATCCGGCTACCGGCACGGTCCGCGTCAAGGTCAGCATAGCCAATACGCCGCCGCAGATGACGCTCGGCGCGACGGTGACCGGCTCCGTGCGCATGCAGCCCCAGCGCGCCGCGATCCTTCCCTGGAGCGCGCTCACCTCCGACGCGGGCCGGCCGGCGGTCTGGCTGGTCGCAGGGAATACGAATGTCACGAGCCTCGCCCCGGTGAAGGTTCTATCCTATGAGCGCGAGCGGGTCGTCATCGTAAGCGGGCTCGAAGAGGGCCAGCGTGTCGTAACCAGAGGCACCCAGTTGCTGCGTTCCGGCGAGGCGGTCGATATCCTCGAGGAGGTCGGGCAATGATGGGCATTTCCGGAAAGCTTCGCTTGCAAACCCGGATATTTGCGGGAGTTTCAGCGCTGCTGCTCGTCGCAGGTTGCAGCGAACAGCATGAGGAGGAACCCGCGCCAGTCCGCCCCGTCCTCTATGTGAAGGCGGAGCCGCAGGTGCAGCGTACCTATGGGTTCGTCGGCACCGTCCAGCCACGCTACAGCGCGAATCTCGCCTTTCGCACCCTCGGGCGCATTGTCAGTCGCGATGTCGATGTCGGCGATCTGGTCAAGCAGGGCGAGACGCTCGCCATGATCGACCCCTCCGCGCTCGATCTCGGCGTCCAGGCGGCGCGCGCCGATCTGGCGAGCGCCGAGGCGCAATTCGCCAATGCGTCGGCGGCTGAGGAACGACAAAGCACGCTTCTCCGGCAGGGCAACATATCGGAATCCATATATGATGCGGCGCGGCAGGCGCTGGACGCCGCAAGCGCCGGCGTCGAAAAGGCGCAGGCGGCGCTGAGCCAGGCCGAGGACCAGCGCAACTATGCGCAATTGCGGTCGGATTTCAACGGTGTCGTGTCATCGGTGAATGCGCAGGTGGGGCAGGTCGTGGGCGCGGGACAGACGGTGCTGACGGTCGCGCGTTCCGACACAAGAGAGGCGGTCGTCGATATTCCTGACAGCATGATCGGCGATATCTCGATCGGAATGCCTTTCGACGTCATCCTGCAGTCGGCTCCATCCATTCGGGCAAGAGGACGTATCAGGGAGATCGCGCCGCAATCCGACGCGGCCACGAGAACACGGCGCGTCCGTATAACGCTTAATGAACCGCAGGCTGCTTTCCGGCTCGGTGCGACGATTACCGCCACGCGCCGGGTGGCGACGCAGCCTTCGGTGCTCCTGCCCATCTCGGCGCTTCTGGAGGAGGGTGGCAAGACAATGGTGTGGGTCGTCGATCCCGCCACGCAAACCGTCCGCACCCAGGATGTCAGCATCGTGGCGCGCAATGGATACAGCTTTACAGCAGGCAATATCGCCGATGGCACCTATGTGGTGACGGCGGGCGTGCATAGCCTCGAAGCGGGTCAGAAGGTCAAGCTTCCGCAGGAAGGAACAGAGCGTTGAAAGGCTTCAATCTCTCGGACTGGGCTCTGAACCATCGCTCTCTCGTCTGGTATTTCATGCTGGTTTTCCTGATTGCCGGCGCGTTTTCCTATGTCGATCTCGGGCGCGAGGAAGACCCGGCCTTCACCATCAAGACCATGCTGGTGCAGGCCAACTGGCCTGGCGCCTCGGTCGAGGAGACGATCAACCAGGTCACGGATCGCATCGAGAAGAAGCTCGAGGAACTCGACAATCTCGATTTCACCCGCAGCGTCACGACAGCCGGCAAGACGATCGTCTTCGTCAATCTGAAGGCAACCACCCGGGGGCGCGATGTCGAGGGGACATGGGTTCGCGTCCGCAACATGCTGAACGACATCAGATCGTCCTTTCCCGAAGGCGTGCAGGGGCCGTTTTTCAACGACCGTTTTGGCGATGTCTATGGCAATATCTACGCCTTCACGGCTGACGGGCTGACGCAACGGCAATTGCGCGATTATGTCGAAGATGCCCGCACTAAGATCCTCACCGTTCCCAATGCCGGCAAGGTCGATCTGGTCGGCGCGCAGGACGAGGCCATCTATCTCGAGTTCTCCACGCGGCAACTGGCTGCGCTCGGCCTGGACGAACAGGCCATCATGCAGAGCCTCCAGGATCAGAATGCCATCACGCCATCGGGCGTCATCGAAGCGGGGCCGGAACGGGTGAGCGTGCGGGTGAATGGGCAATTCACCTCGGAAGACAGTCTTCGGGCCATCAATCTGCGGGTGAACGACCGGTTTTTCCGGCTGACGGATGTCGCGACCATCACGCGGGGCTATATCGATCCGCCAACATCGATTTTCCGCTTCAACGGCCAGGATGCCATCGGGCTTGCCATCGGCATGAAGCCCAACGGCAATCTGCTGGAGTTCGGCGAGGTGTTGAGCGAGACGATGAAGAAGGTGGTGGCGGAGCTGCCGGTCGGCGTTGGCGTACATCAGGTGGCGGACCAGCCCCTGGTGGTCGAGGAGGCGGTCTCCGGCTTTACCCGCGCGCTGTTCGAGGCCGTCGCCATCGTGCTCATCGTAAGCTTCATCAGCCTCGGTATCCGGGCCGGTTTCGTGGTGGCACTTTCGATTCCGCTGGTGCTTGCCATCACTTTCCTGACGATGAGCTATCTCGATATCTCGCTGCAGCGCGTTTCGCTCGGGGCGCTCATCATAGCGCTCGGGCTGCTGGTGGACGACGCGATGATCGCTGTCGAAATGATGGTGGCGCGGCTGGAATTGGGCGATCCGCTGAACAAGGCCGCGACCTTTGTCTATAGCCACACGGCATTTCCCATGCTGACGGGAACATTGGTGACGATCGCCGGCTTCATGCCCATCGGACTGAACAACAGCCAGGCGGGCGAATATACGTTTACGCTTTTTGTCGTCATCGCTGTTTCGCTGATCGTGTCATGGATCGTCGCGGTGCTCTTCGCGCCGCTTCTTGGCGTGACCTTCATGCCTGCCACGATGCGCCATCACGAGGAAAAGCCCCGCCGGTTCTTCATGGCGTTTTCGCGCGTGCTGCGCCTGGCGGTCCGCCATCATTGGCTGACCATCATCGCCACCGTGCTGGCATTCGCGCTTTCCGTTTTCGGGCTACGGTTCATCGAGCAGCAGTTCTTTCCCTCCTCCGACAGGCCGGAACTGGTCATCGACTGGAAATTGCCGGAAAGCAGTTCCATCGCCGAGACAAAGGCAGAGATGGAGCGCTTCGAGAAAACAACGCTCGCAGGCAACCCCGATATCGACCACTGGAGTACCTATATCGGCCAGGGCGCGGTGCGCTTCGTGCTGACTTTCGACGTGCAGCCGGCCAATCCCTATTTCGGGCAGATGATCATCGTTACAAAGAACATCGAGGCGCGAAACCGGCTGAAGGCCGCGTTCGAGACAACGCTCAGGCGGGATTTCATCGGCACCGACACCTATGTGAAGTTCCTGGAGCTTGGCCCTCCTGTCGGCAGGCCGGTGCAATACCGCCTCAGCGGGCCGGATATTCAGACCCTGCGCGGCCTTTCGCAGGATCTGGCCGGGATCATGAGCGCCAATCCCCATCTGGGCATCGTCACCTACGACTGGAGCGAGCCTGCCCGCATGGTCAAGGTCGACGTGATGCAGGACAAGGCCCGGCAACTCGGCATCACGTCCAAGGCAATCGCCACGACACTCAACAGCGTCGTCGGGGGCGTGACGATCACGCAGGTGCGTGATGCGACCTATCTGGTCAATGTGATCGCGCGGGCCGACGCGAAGGAGAGGGGCTCGATCGAGACGTTGCGAAATCTCCAGATCGCAACAGGCGCAGGCGAGGCGGTACCGCTCGCGGCGATCGCCAATTTCCGTTACGAGCTTGAGCAGCCCGTGGTCTGGCGGCGCGACCGTATTCCCACAATCACGGTGGCGGCGGGTATCAACGATAGTGTGATGCCTGCGACCATTGTCGAGGAACTTGGACCGGATATTCAGTCCTTTGCCGAAAAACTGCCCGCCGGCTATGCAATAGAGACGGCCGGCACTGTCGAGGAGAGCGGCAAGAGCCAGGGGCCGATCATCGCCGTGGTGCCGCTGATGCTGTTCGTCATGGCGACGATCCTGATGTTCCAGCTCCAGAGCTTCCAGCGGCTTTTCCTGGTGGTTGCCGTGGCGCCGCTGGGCCTGATCGGTGTCGTGGCGGCGCTGGTGCCGAGCGGCGCTCCCCTGGGCTTTGTCGCCATTCTCGGCGTGCTGGCGCTGATCGGCATCCTGATCCGCAATTCGGTGATCCTCATCGTGCAGATCGAGGAGCTGATCGGGGAGGGCACGCATCCATGGGACGCTGTGATCGAGGCAACGCAGCATCGCATGCGGCCGATCGCGCTGACTGCGGCGGCGGCGAGCCTGGCGCTGATTCCGATCGCGCGCGAGGTGTTTTGGGGGCCGATGGCCTATGCCATGATGGGTGGCATCATCGCCGGCACGGCGATCACGCTCCTGTTCCTGCCGGCACTCTATGTCGCATGGTTCCGCATCAAGGAGCCGGAGAAAAGCGTAGAAGAAAGAAGCGCAACCTGACGATATAAAAGAGAATTTAGCTGGGTTCCTCTAATTTCGGCATCAATGATACTTCTGGTTAGGCAAGATATATTATCTCTATAGAAATATGAGGAAGCTGCGCTAAGATCAGCGCGGCGGCGGCCGCCGTGTAAGTTGATTCCATTGCGGCTGTAAGATCAGACTGTCGATTGGATGCGGCAGCGTCGAAGGTCACGAGGGGACTTTGATGCGCATGATCATGATTTTCGGGCGGTTACTGCGGCAGGCGCGGCGTTCGACTTTTCTTTTACTGATGCTTTCGCTTTTTGGCCTGATGTTTTCCGTGTCGGAGGCCCAGTCCCAGGCAACAGCCAACTGGACAGGTCTTTGGGACACCAAGTGGACCGGCGGCGGCGCGCAGGTCGAGTTCCAGCAGACCGGCACCGACGTGACAGGCCGATACGCGCTCTACAATGGCCGGATCGAAGCCAAGGCCGTCGGACGGCAACTCATCGGCCGATGGTTCGAGGGCAATCGCCAGGGCGAAATCCTCTTTGTCCAGTCGCCTGATGGCTCGAGCTTCATGGGCCGCTTCGAATATGCCACGGCGGAATGGTGGACCGGCGTCCGTGTGGACGCCTCGCAGTACCAGGGCGTGGAAGTCGACCAGTCGAGCCCGATGACGACCATGCGCTCGTTCCTGCAGGCGATGAACGAAAGCGGCGCCGATGGTGTTTCGCGGGGCGCGGGTGGCGGCATGGCGCTGGTCAGCAAGGCTGCCAGTGTCGTTGACGTGAGCGAGGCCGACCGTGGCGGTCTCAACATCAGCGATTATGTGCATGAGCTCTATACGGTTCTCGACAAGCTTACCTTCCGCTTCTGGAACCTGCCGCACGGGCAGATACAGGGAGACGATGCGACGGCGAAGCTTGGTCAGTTCGATACGAATGTGACCTTCGATGCCGCTTTCCGGCGCAAGGGAGACAAGTGGTTCATTGCGGGGCCGTCGCTTGCCGCGCTGAAAGCCAAGCATGCGGAGCTCTCCAATGCGCGCGGCGAGCCGGTGGATGCGGTAGCGGAGCCGGAAAAACTCAGGACACCGCGCGATACGTTCAAGACGCTGCTGAGCGGCTTCATCAATGGCAATGACAAGGTGGCCGACAGCACGCTCAACATGCTCGGCTTCAACGCCGCCGTGCGCGACGACGAAGCCCAACTGCTCGGGAGATATCTGAAGAAGGTCATCGACCGGATCGGCTATGTCTATTGGCAGGAGATCCCTGACGACCCCAAGAGCAAGAAACCTTACACCTTTTTCCAGCACCCGGCGGGCAATATCGTCGTTGGTCCCGTCGAGGTGGGCGATGCCGACAAGGGGGGCGTGATCTGGCAGTTCACGCCGGAGACGCTTCATCATATCCGGGGGCTTTATGCCGCCGTCGAGGATATGCCGGTCGCGCCGGAGTTCACGGCCTTTGCAGCGGACGATCCTTATTTCAAAGCACGGTCGCTTGCCCGCTCGATCAGCCCGGACCTGCTCAAGCGTGCGGGTCCGGCCGATCGCTGGCAATGGCTGATGCTTGCCATCCTGGGTCTTCTCGGCATTGTCTGCGGCTTCCTGGTCAACGCCGTCATCTCCGCCTTTTCGCACCGTACGTCGGCCAGCGTATCCGGCCCGCCGGCGCCGCACCTGCGGGTGATCGGGTGGTCGATACGGGCCATCGTGCTCGGCCTGTTCCTGCTTGCCGCGCTACGCCTCCTGGGGTTGCCCGATGTCGTGGCGACGCCGGTGAAGGCGCTCGCCTGGGCAGGAATGCTGATCGGGACGGTTCCTATTCTCTGGCATCTGATCGGGAACATGGCCGAAAGCTATCGCACCCGCTGGGAAATCCCCGGCTATCACGAGACGCTGATCTCGCTCCTCACCGGCGTCGCGCGCGTCGCGGTCATCATCACGGCCTTCCTGCTTCTCGCCAAGGTGTTCGCCATCCCCTACGAGCATGTTCTGGCCGGGCTCGGCATCGGCGGTCTCGCGGTGGCGCTTGCCGCACAGCCGACCTTGCAGAATTTTCTTTCCGGCCTGACGCTTTATGCCGACCGGCCGGTCAGCGTCGGCGATTTCTGTAAATTCGACGATACGTTCGGCACGGTGGAACATATCGGCATGCGGTCCACGCGAGTGCGTTCGCTCGATCGCACAGTTATTTCGGTGCCCAACTCCGAATTCTCCGACATGAAGATCGAGAATTATGCCAGGCGTGACCGCATCCGTTTCAAAACCACGCTGCAACTGCGCTACGAGACGACGGCCGATCAACTGCGCTATGTGCTTGCGCAATTGCGCCAGTTGCTCATCGCGCATCCCCGCGTCGTGGAAGATCCCCATATCCGCTTCGTTGGATTTGGGGAATATTCGCTCGATGTCGAGATCATCGCCTATATCAGGACGGCCGAGCACGCCGAATTCCTCGCCATACGCGAGGACATTCTGATGCATATCATGAAGATCATGGACGATGCAGGCGCACAGTTCGCATTCCCGTCATCGGTCGAGTACGCGGCCGACGATACCCCGATCGACAGGGAAAAACAGGCGGCGGCGGAGAAAACGGTTGCGGCATGGCGGGCTGAGGAAAAGCTTCCATTCCCCGATTTCCTGAAGGCGCACAAGGAGGAGATGAACAATACACTCGTCTATCCGCCGGAAGGCTCGATTCAGGCGCATGAGACGGAGCCGGACGAAATGAATGGCAAGGGCAAACTTCCCAACGCAAGCCAGTCCCGCTGGAAGCTGTTCCGGGACAAGGCTGCGAAGGCTGATCCCAAGCCGGCAGGGTAAAATCCGCAACGTTCATTGCCGAAACCTATCAGGGGGCCGCGCATTCAGAGAATGCGATTGATACCGTTCGTGCCCCGGAATGAGGGCGGATGCCGCCGCCATTCCGGGAGCTCTCTTTTCAGGCGGTGCGGTAGACGCAGTAAATGTTCTTTTGATATTCTGCCAGCCCGACGCCGGTTCCCGGAGCACGCGGGTTTCCGTTTATCGTCTTGGGTGACGACCACTTGGTGGGGTCTCCAGTGGTGTTGTATGTGTAATAAAATACAGAACCGCCGTTGCCGTCCCCGTATACGCATAAAAGCGCGTCGTTCTCGGATACATAGACCAGAGCCGGTTCGCAATCGCTGGTCTGTCCTGGAATTGGTGTGGGCGGCGCCCAGATTTCACCCCTGTTGCTCGTCGTAACATACAGGTTGTTGTCGTTGCCGTAGCCGCGGTACACGCACCAAAGCTGGTCCTTGAATACAGCCAGCGCGGGTGCCGCGGAGGATTTTTGGCTACTTATCTCATAGGAATCGACTTCCATGCCGTAGAGGAGCGCAACCCATAATTGATTACTCTCCAGCTGGCGGAATACGCACCAAAATGCGTCTCTGAACCAAGCGACAGCCGGCCCGGAAGCAGATGGAAGGATATGCTCAGTGACAGGAGGATTCCAATCTTGACCATTGTCGGTGCTGACAAACGATATATGACCTCCTCGCTGTGTCTGCCCAGATGACCTCAAATATGCGCACTGCAGCGTGTTATCCTCGACGATTACAGCGAGCGCCGGTTTTGAGGGGCTCTTCACCGGAATGTTATTATAGCGGATTTGCCATTCGCCATTCCTCCATCCGGATTGGGGGGTGAAGTTTGAATACCACAGATCCATGTTTTCCCCGCCGCCGCGGTGCATGATCCATAGCTTGTCCTGAAAAACAGCAAGGGCCGGCGCAGCCGCGCTGGTATATAGGGAAGGGAAATCCTGCGGCGAAAGCCAGGTCGTGTTGGGGATGGAACTGGAACTAACAGGGGCTGAGGTCCATTTCAGAAGGTCGCTCATCGATATTCACCTCTCATTAGAGTATATTATTGATTTCATTATAAATTTAGGTGCAATCATATGCTCGGGTGGCCCTGGAAGCCGCCCTTGGTTGGAAATGAAATGGCAAAAACCGTGAATAGCTCTCAGGGTTTGAGCATTTAATTTCGAAGTGATCATAGAATTCCGATTCAGAAAAATATAGGCAATATAGTTATCGAGATTAACGTAAAATAATTCATATATTGTATATAGTTTGAATGATGTCTTGCAGCTATATTTTACTGTCTGGCAATTAAGTAAGTATTGATGAGCTAAATTGATTATAATAATAATATAATGTTTATATTGGATTTCGCCTTGGCGAATGCCGAGGGCTCACCGCACGCGGGCGTGTTCGGCGAGGAAATCGAGCAGCGCGCGCACGCGGGCGGGCAGGGGGCCGCCCTGGCCGAGATAGACGGCGTGGACTTCTTCCAGATCGCCGGGATTGCGATCCTCCATGATTGGCATGAGGCGGCCAGCCCTGATGTCCTCGCGGACGGTGAAGGCGGCGAGCCGGGCGAGGCCGGTGCCGGCGAGTGCCAGTTGCCGCATACCTTCGCCGTCGCTGACCTGGATATTGCCGGTGATCGGGAGCATGACCGTCTGGCCTTCGTGGACGAGCGGCCAGCCCTCGACGGTCCTGATATAGCAAAAGCCGATCCGGTTGTGGTTTTCCAGTTCGGCAACGGTTTTCGGCTCTCCGAACCGCCCGAGATAGTCCGGTGAGGCAACAATCGTCATGCGCGTCGCGCCGAGCTTGCGGGCGACGAGGGTGGAGCTTTTCAGCGGGCCGGCGCGGATCGCAACGTCGGTGTGTTCCGCAAGGAGGTCGATCACCGCATCCGTCTGCACGATGTCGAGCGTTATATCAGGATATTTCGCCAGGAATTCCGGGACGAGTGGCGCCAGGATATGGGTGGCGAAGGAGGCGTTGGTGTTGAGGCGGATGCGGCCGGCGGGCTTTTCGCCTGACGAGGCATTGCGTTCTGCCTCGTCAAGATCGGCAAGGATGCGCGTGCTGCGCTCGTAGAAGGCGCAGCCCTCCGGCGTGAGCTCGAGTTTTCGCGTCGAACGGTTGATAAGCCGCGCGCCGAGGCGCGCTTCCAGCCGGGCGATCAGCTTGCTCACGGCTGATGGCGTCAGCCGGCAGCTCCGCGCGGCGGCGGAAAAGCCGCCCATTTCTACGACTCTCACGAAGACTTCCATTTCGCCGAAGCGATTGACGTCCATGCGGCTCATGATGAATTCATTTCATAAATGATGTTCCCGCGCGCTCTCTATATCACCTTAAGGCTTTCGTCCATATAGCGGTGGATCGAAACCATCCAGGGAGAGGCGTCTATCATGCCCTTGGCTCTCTATGCCCTGACAGCCGGTGCTTTCGGCATCGGCGTCACCGAATTCGTTATCATGGGTCTTCTGCTGGAGGTCAGCGCGGATCTCCACGTCACGATCGCATCCGCGGGCCTTCTGATCTCCGGCTATGCGCTCGGCGTCGTCGCCGGCGCGCCGGTTCTGACCGCCATGACCAGCCGCTGGCCGCGCAAGGCCGTTCTGCTCGGCCTGATGGTGATCTTCACCATAGGCAATGCGGCCTGCGCGCTGGCGCCGGACTACGGCTTCCTGATGGCGGCACGGGTACTCACCGCCCTTGCCCACGGCACGTTCTTCGGCGTCGGATCGGTGGTCGCCACCAGCCTCGTCGCGCCGGACAAGCGGGCCTCGGCCATCGCCATCATGTTCACCGGACTGACGGTCGCCAATATTCTCGGCGTCCCCTTCGGCACGTGGCTCGGCCAGCAATTCGGCTGGCGCGCGACGTTCTGGGCCGTGGCGATAGTTGGAAGCGTTGCTCTCGCCGTCATCGCGCTGCTGGTCCCGAAGGACAAGGTTGCGCCCGAGGCTGGAGACTGGCGCGCCGATCTCAGGGCCATGGCGCGGCGGCCGGTTCTGCTCGGGCTTTTGACGACGGTGCTGGGCTATGCCGGCGTCTTCGCGGTCTTCACCTATATCGCCCCGGCGCTGACCGAGATTACGGGCTTTCCGGAAAGTGCGGTTTCGCCTGTTCTCCTCGTCTTCGGCGGCGGGCTGATTGCTGGCAACCTCATCGGCGGACGCCTTGCGGACAGGCATCTCGTGCGCACCGTGATCGGCACGCTCGTTGTGTTGGCCAGTGTGCTGGGCCTGATGACCTTTGCGCTGCACGACAGGATCGCCGCCGTCGCATTCGTCGGGTTGCTGGGTGCGGCGGGCTTCGCGACGGTTGCGCCGCTGCAGATGTGGGTGCTGTCGAAGGCGGAGGGCGCGGGGCAGAGTCTTGCCTCAAGCTTCAACATCGCCGCCTTTAACCTCGGCAATGCGCTTGGCGCCTGGGCCGGCGGCGCGGTGATCGATCACGGGCCGGGCCTTGGCGCGATCCCGCTGATCGCCGCGCTCATCACACTGGCTGGCCTTGCCGTTGCGATCGTCAGCATCCGTCTTGAGCAGAAGGCTGCGCCCGCCTGCGTGGCAACCGGCAATGCCTGAACAAAATCAACAACAACAAGCGAGAAAACATCATGGAATACAGAAATCTCGGTACATCCGGCCTGAAGGTTCCCGTCCTAAGCTTCGGCGCGGGAACGTTCGGCGGGCAGGGGCCGCTTTTCAGTGCATGGGGTAATACGGACGCTAGCGAGGCGCGGCGGCTGGTGGATATCTGCCTCGAAGCGGGCGTCAACCTGTTCGATACCGCCGACGTCTATTCGAACGGCGCTTCTGAGGAGGTGCTGGCCGAGGCGATCAAAGGCCGGCGCGATCAGGTGATCATCTCGACCAAGACCGGCCTGCCGATGGGAGAGGGACCGAACGAAGCCGGAACCTCGCGGCCAAGGCTGATCAAGGCGGTGGAAGATGCGTTGCGCCGTCTGGGCACGGACTATATCGATCTTCTGCAACTGCACGCCTTCGATGCGGGAACGCCTGTCGAAGAGGTGGTGTCGGCGCTTGACGATCTCGTGCGCGCGGGCAAGATCCGCTATGCGGGCGTCTCCAATTTCGCCGGCTGGGAGTTGATGAAGTCGCTGGCAGCGCAGGACAAGCATGGCTATTCGCGCTATGTGGCTCATCAGGTTTATTATTCGCTGGTCGGGCGCGATTACGAATGGGAACTGATGCCGCTCGGTCGCGACCAGGGCATCGGCGCGCTGGTGTGGAGCCCGCTCGGCTGGGGACGGCTCACCGGAAAAATACGTCGCGGACAGCCTTTGCCGAAACAGAGCCGCCTTCACGAGACTGCCGAATTCGGGCCGCCGGTGGATGAGGAACGGCTTTACGATATTGTCGATGTGCTGGACGCGGTTGCCGAGGAAACCGGCAAGACGGTGCCGCAGATAGCGCTCAACTGGCTGCTACGGCGCCCGACGGTTTCCTCCGTCATCATCGGCGCGCGCAACGAGGAACAGTTGCGCCAGAATCTCGGTGCGGTCGGCTGGTCGCTGACACCCGAACAGGTCGCCAGGCTTGATGCGGCGAGCGAGGTCACCGCACCTTATCCCTATTTCCCATACCGCCGTCAGGCAGGGTTCGCGAGGCTCAATCCTCCGGTGGTTTGATCCGGCGAGAAGCAGGGCGGGTCAGCCCGCCCCGCCATTGTCGATCATTGCCTTGACCGTATCGAGGGCCGATGCGGTTATATCGAATATCTGGTCGATTTCCGCGTCCGTGACGATCAGCGGCGGGCAGAAGGCGATGGAATCGCCCATATTGCGCGCAATCAGGCCGCGCTCCTGCATGGCGCGGTTCATCATGGCGCCGAGAACGCCCGGCTCGTCGGCGAAAGCCGCATGGTAGAGTTCGAGTGCGCCGATCAATCCGACGCCGCGCGCTTCCACGGCGAGAGGATGCGCCTCCAGCGAACGCAAGCGCGCGAGAAAATGCGGGCTCAGGTTTCGGGCATTCCCGATGAGGTCGCGTTCCTCGATGATGGCAAGGTTTTCCAGGGCGACGGCGGCGGCGACGGGATGGCCGCTGGCGGTATAGCCATGGCCGAAGGTGCCGATGGCAGCCGATTCATCGGCGATCGGCTGATAGACCCTGTCGTTGATGAGCACGGCGGAGATCGGCATATAGGAGGAGGAGAGTTGCTTGGACAGCGTCATGATGTCGGGCTCCATCTCATACCGGGTCGAGCCGAAAGCCTCGCCGGTGCGGCCGAACCCGCAGATGACCTCGTCGGCAATCAGCAGGATGTCGTATTTCTTGAGAACCGCCTGAATCGCCTGCCAATAGCCGGTGGGCGGTACGATCACGCCGCCAGCGCCCATCACCGGTTCGCCGATGAAGGCGGCAATGGTTTCCGGCCCTTCGCTCAGGATCATATCCTCGAGATCCTTGGCGCAGCGCTTGGAGAATTCGATTTCGCTCTCGCCGGGGACGGCGCCTGCGCGGTAATGCGGGCATGTGGTGTGCAGGATGCCCGGCATCGGCAGATCGAAGGAGCGGTGGTTGTTGGGCAGGCCGGTCAGGCTGGCGCTCGCGAGCGTCACGCCGTGATAGCCCTTCAGGCGCGAGATGATCTTCTTCTTCTCCGGCAAACCCAGCGCATTGGAGCGGTAGCGGACGAGCTTGACCACGGTGTCGTTGGCTTCCGAGCCTGAATTGGTGAAATAGACCTTCGACATCGGCACGGGCGCCATGGCGATCAGCTTTTCCGCCAGATCGACGGAGGGGCCGTGCGTTTTCTGCGTGAACGTATGGTAATAGGGTAGCTTCGCCATCTGCCGCGTCGCGGCCTCGATCAGGCGCTTTTCGCCAAAGCCGACAGCGACGCTCCAAAGTCCCGACATTCCCTCGATATAGCGCTTGCCGTTGTTGTCGAAGACATAGATGCCTTCGCCGCGCTCGATAACCAGGGATCCCTCGGCCTCCAGCTTGCGGGCATTCGTATAGGAATGGAGCTGATAGGCGATGTCTCGGGCTTCGACGGAATTGGGCTGATGGGACACGGTGCTGCACCTGCGGTTTTGAATTGATCAGCTAAAGCGGGATGGGGCCAGATTGAACAGGATTCTCATCTGGTCCCATCTCGTTAGGAATAGCCGAGCGCAGGACGCCAGGGAAGGCGGGAGAGGGTTATTTCCTGAGATAGCTCACCCCATTGCACCGGGCGGTGCGGAGGCGATCAATGGGAATTGTTGAAGCGCTTGTCCAGATGCTCCGCCCAATGCCCGAAACTGTTGGTGAGGAGCATGAGGTCGTTCTGCAATTCGAGCTTCAGCAGTTCCCAATCGACGCCGTGCGCATCGTTGAGCTTTGCGCGGAGCTTCGCCTGAAGCAGTTTGGCCTTTTCGTCAAGTTCGGCGAATTTGGCAGTCTGCTCAGAGGTGAGCGTAACACTCGTCTGCAAGCCGGCAAACGGGTTCCTCAGCTTTTTCGCTAGTTCGTCGAGCTTTGCATTCAGTTCGGAGAATGTAGCGTCATTCATGTTTCCAACTCCTGAACGATCGGTTGCCCATTGAGCCGGAAGCGGCTTCAGGCTGGACCGAAAGAAAAAGCTAGGCCCGGATTATGTCTTCATGACGTTGAATCGACCTCCCGGGCATGAACTTTCCGTGAACGCGGTCATTCCTTTGCCAGTCCGGTGAACATGCTTTCAACAGAACTTCTTATCAAGCCTGCATCCCGATCTGGCGAAGCTCCTCACGGCAATCCACCGCTTAAGGCGCAACTGAGGTCAGTATCTCACCTTTCTCTGTCTTCGTCGACTTGATTGCGCCGCCCGCCAGAATTTCGCGTGACCTTTTGGGATCGTGGCTTGTCCGGACGGACGGCGTTTTCCGGGAATTCCGTTCAGCCCTTGAACTGTGCCTTGCCTTCGCGATCGAGCGCCGCGAAATCCTCGTCCGAAAGCGTAATGCCCGCGGCGGCGACATTTTCCTCGAGATGGGCAATCTTCGATGTGCCCGGGATGGGCAGCATGACCGGGCTGCGCTTCAGCACCCAGGCGAGCGCGACCTGGCTCGGCCCCACGCCATGTTTTTTGGCGATCTTATCCAGCAGCGAATTCGGCTTGGCGAGATCGCCCGCCGCGAGCGGATACCAGGGGATGAAGCCGATATTGTGCTTCTCGCAATAATCCAGCACGTCCTCGCTCGTCCGGTCGACGAGATTATAACGGTTTTGCACCGTCGCCACCTTGAAGACTTTGGACGCGGCCTCGATGTCGGCGACGGAGACTTCGCTCAAGCCGGCATGGCGGATGATGCCGTCGTCGAGAAGCGATTTGACGGCATCGAACTGCTCGTCGCGCGGCGTCTTCGAGTCGATGCGGTGAAGTTGCCACAGGCCGATCTGCTCGAGGCCGAGGCTGCGAAGGCTTTTGTGGGCCTGCTGGATGAGATATTCCGGGCGTCCGACAGGCGACCAGCGATCCGGTCCGGTGCGTGTCAGCCCGCCTTTCGTCGCGACGAGAATGTCGCCATAGGGATGAAGGGCTTCACGGATCAGTTCCTCGGAAATATCAGGTCCGTAGGAATCGGCGGTATCGATAAAGTTCACATCGAGATCGGGAAGGCGCTTCAGCGTGCGGATCGCCTCCGCCCGGTCCTTCGGTTCACCCCAGATGCCTGGGCCGGTAATGCGCATGGCGCCGAAGCCGAGACGGTTGACCTGGATGTCTCCGCCGATTTCGAATGTTCCGGATTTGGCTGCCGTGGGTTTTGACATGCTCGGATACCTTTCCTTGGGCGTTGGGGGACTTGGTTTTGCAAAAAAGCCAAATCCGCCAAAACAGGACAGTGTTCCCGTAGCGCTGCCGAATTCAAATCATAATGAAGTGATACCGGCTGATGACCGGCTTCCCTTATCGAAAATCGCCCGATGTCAGCACGTACATGTTCTTGCGGGTGTTGGAATAGGCTTCCCGCGCGACATTGTGAATTGAACTTACCGCGGCATCGAAAGCGGCCAGATAATCCGCTTCGGCAGAGGGTGAGGAGGATGGCTTGGAAAAGGCATCGACTTCGATGAAAAACGGAACCTCGAACATGCCGTCATGGCCGATGAAACGAACGCGCTGATGCGCGTCATCATAACTCCGGCTTCGGTTTGGAAATGTAAGCGCCATGACAAGATCCTTGATTAGCTGCTACAGCGCCGCGGGTCCTTCTGGACGCTACACGAGGACGCCGTAGTTTATTGATTTGGTGCATCGTATTTTCCGGGAACGGGTCCCGGTTTGGGCTGATGCACCGGCGGTTCCTGCTTTGAATTATCGAAACCGCTGTTCGTTTTTCCGCAAGTCCTGAGAACAATCCCGCGCTTCGTGATGTCGGCTTCGCCCGGTGACCTGACCAGATCACCGGAATATGCGATCAAAGCAGCCTGTTGTCCTCGACGGTCCGGCGTGCGCGGCGCACTTTTCCATTGCTGTCCGCAGCCTTGCGTTTGACGGCGGTGGCTTCTTCGTGCGTGGATTCCTGTTCGTGCTCAGCGGCGACCTCAGCACTTGAACTCTTCCTGGCCGCAACCGGCTTCGGGTCTGCATCGTCTTTTTTGAAGCGGATCATCGAAAAGCTCCTCTGAATGAATCCAATTCTTGCCACCCTCAAGCCTTTGGCTTGCGACGGGCATCAACTGTGCTGTTGGCCAGCTTGACCTGGGCACCGAAGGGCGTTTCGGCCTTTGGAGCCACCTTTTCCTTCTTCGGCTTTCTGGTCTCGCGGTTGCTGCGCTGCTGTCCTTTCGCCATGGCGAAAATCTCCCTATCTTTAAAGATATTGTCTGAAATCAGTGATGCTTCGGGTAAATCCCGGCGGCGAGCTTATGGCACGCGCACAGGGTCGAAACGGGCATGATTCGGTGTTGACCGTTTAAACGTTCTGGTCGGCAAAAGCTTGGGCCGACGCGATTATTGGGCCTTCCACGCGTCGAATTCATGTGGTCGTGGACGGGCCGGAATTTCACCGCAGTTCTTTCTGCGGCCATCATATGAAGCACGCATCCGTATATATGCTCTTTGGTGTCCGAATAATAGGAGGGGCGGAAATTAATTACTGCAGAGGAGTCCTAAAGTAATCGTCCAGAATAGTTGTGCAATCGACGGTTTTTGCTTGTTATTTTGAATATAATACTGCGTCGTGCTGACTTATGTATAAGTCATACCTGAATTCCCGTTGGGGCTTGCGAATATTTTGCCGGACGTCAATCGGTTTCATCGCGCCAAACTGGAGCGGCAGGTGCATTTCCCGGCTGAGATAAAAAATTTGCGCCTGCCACGAAGCGTTGGTTCAGGCAGGCGCATATGTGTTTAGTCGGCACCCGGAGTGATCACGCGACGGCCGCCATCCGGCGTGGGAACCACGAACTTGATCGGCCGGTCAGTGCGGCGGGTGATCTGGCGTTGCGGGCGGTCACCTCCTCCATAGGTGGGGCGATCCGGACGTTGGGGGCGGTCGGGCCGCTGATAACCAGGGCGGCCCGGACGTGCGTAATCAGGACGACGGTCGCGACGATCCCGATAATGACGCCTGCCGCGGTAATAATCACGGTCATAGACGACGCCACCACCATAATAACCGCCGCCGCCATAGTAGGGGTCATAATACCCGCCGGGACGGGAGTACCCCTCATAATAGGTGCCGCCTTCGCTGACGCAGCCTGAAAGCGATAGGCTGGCGAAACCGATTATTGCGGCCATAGCCAAGGATTTCATCGACATCGTTCTACCTCCAAAGAATGGAATATGGAGCGGCAGCTGCCATTCGGCAATCCTGGCGAGATGGCGGGATCCCGCCATGGTTATTGAAACTGGAAGTGGCAAGGCTAATTTTTTCCCGTGTCCGGCCCGACCTGCCTTCATTTTCGTTCCGCCCCGGCCAAAGTCAGACGGCCATTCCCATTGGTCGCCCTGCTCGTTAATTACACTTGAAAAAGATAATTTACATTTGTATCGTGTCGCTGAAATCCTTTTTTAGATGCTATTTTCCGGAAGCCTCAATGAGCCGTGCCCTTTTCATTCGTGCAGCCCACGACGCGTATGTCGCCCCCTTCAATCTGCGGGAGGGCAACCCGGGCGAAGTGCTCATCGACGTCGCTTCCGTCGGTCTCTGCGGTTCCGATCTCCATTATTTCAAGGACGGGGGCATCGGCTCGGCGATCGTGAAGGAGCCATTCGTTCCAGGGCATGAATTCGGCGGCTATCTCTGCGAGGATCTGGACGATCTCGGGCTTTCCCGCGGCTCGCTCGTGGCCGTCGATCCGAACAAGGCCTGCGGCCATTGCGAGTTCTGCGAGCGGGGGCATCCTAACCTTTGCCCGAATGTGAAATTCATCGGCGCGCCGCCCTTTGACGGGGCGATGACGGAGCGCATCTGGGTGCCGAAATCGCAGATCGTGCCGCTGCCTCATGAGTTCGGGCCACTGGAAGCTGTGATGCTCGAACCGCTTGGGGTGGCCATTCATGCTGTCGATCTGGCCAAGCCGCGACTGCTGGAACAAGTGGCGTTGATCGGATGCGGCCCGATCGGGCTTTTGATCCTGCAGGTTCTGAAGGCGGCAGGTGCGGGCGAGATTCTGGCGGTCGATCCTCTTGAGCATCGGCGGACCATGGCCGCCCGGCTCGGCGCCTCGCGGGTCGGGGAATCGGTAGACGATATACGCGAGTGGACTAGGCGCGAGGGTGCGCCGCTGGTCATCGAGGCGACGAATTCGCCGCTCGGGTTCCGTGATGCCGTCCTTGCCGCCAAAATCGGCGGGCGCATCGTGCTTGTCGGCATCCCCGACGGCGATGTCTACACGTTGCCCGCCGCCGAAGCCCGCCGCCGTGGGCTGAAGATCAAATTCGCACGCCGGATGGGGGAGGTCTATCCGCGCGCTATCGAACTCGTCGCTGGAGGAAAGGTCGATGTCGCGTCAATCGTGACGCATCAGGTCGGCCTTGACGAGGCACCCGACACGTTCCGCAACCACGCTGATAACGCGCCGGGCTACATAAAGAGCCTGATCTATCCGAATGGATTACCAAAACAGGGAGGATAAAGTGAGGAAACTTCTATATGCATCGTTGAGCGCGCTGGCGCTCATGGCCAGCGCCGCGTCGCTGCCATCGACGGCTTTGGCCCAGGACTGGCTGGAGACCGCCGGAAAGCCCTTCGAAGGCAAGGAAATCAACGTGATTTTCCTGGATCGCCCGGGTTATCGGGCGATTATCAAACTCCTGCCGGAATTCGAGAAGAAGACGGGGATCAAGGTCAATTATGAGATCGTTCCCTATGAGAACAGCCGCGAAAAGCAGGTGCTCAACTTCACCTCGAACGGTGACCTGACCATCGCACTGGTCGATCTCGTCTGGATCGGGGAGTTTGCAGAAAATAACTGGATCACGTCGATCGAGGAATTCACCTCGGACCCATCGATCACCGATCCCAATCTGAAGCTGGATGGTTTTTTCCCGCTGCTGCTCGAGGCGTTCGGTTCGTGGGGCGGCAAGACCTATGGCCTTCCGTTCGACAATTATTCGGGGCTGCTGTTCTATAATTCCTGCCAGCTCAAGGAAGCGGGTTTCGACAAGCCGCCTGCAACCTGGGACGAATTGCTGACGGATTATGCGCCGAAGCTGACGGATGCGAGCAAGAACCGCTATGCGTTCGCGCTGCAGTCGCGGCGCGGCGAAACGCAGTCCGCCGACAGTTTCATGCGTGTGCTCTGGCCTTTCGGCGGTTCGCTCCTGAACAAGGAGTTCAAGTCGAACCTCCTCAGCGAGGGGAGCCAGAAGGGGCTGCAGTTCCGCCAGGACCTGATGAAGTTCATGCCTCCTGGTATTGTCAGCTTCGACCATGCCGAGGCCGTCAATGCACTGGCGCAGGGGCAGGTGTCGATGATCACCGAATGGTCGGCCTTCTACGGCACGTTGACCGATCCGGCGACCTCGAAGCTTGGCGATTGCCTTGCCGTCGCGCCTGAGCCTGCCGGTCCGGCGGGACGTCTGCCGGCGCTCGGCGGTTTTTCGCTCGCCGTGGCCGAACAGGCGCCTGACGATCTGAAAAAGGCGTCATGGCTCTTCATCCAGTGGGCGACGTCGGAAGAGATCGCGCGTCCCTATGTGGAGGCAGGCGGCGTTTCCGGCCGCACATCAATCTACGAGCAGCCGGAGATCAAGGCGAAATACAAGTTCGTCGAGCCGATGGTCGCCTCCTGGCAGAAGGGTGTGCCTGAATTCCGTCCGCGTTTCCCCGCCTGGCCGGCCATCTCGGAAGTTGTCGCCGAATGGGGTAGCAAGATGATGCTCGGAGAGGTCTCGACAGAGGCCGGCGCCAAGGAAATCGGCACCCGCATGGAGGATATCCTCGGCAAGGAAGGCTATTACGACGGCAAGCGGGAATTGCTGCAGTAACTCTGATATTTGCGAAACTGACATGCGGCGGGCGGGGAATATCCTGCCCGCCCGGTCTGATGGACGAGACTTGTCCTGGGGAGGAGGAGACCTTGAAGCTATACGATCAGGCGCTTGCCGAGCTTGGCGCGGTTTTCGAGCGTATCGACGAGCAGACGGTCGATGCTGCCGTTGCGGTCATTGCCGATGCCGGGCGGATCGCGCTTTACGGCGTCGGCCGTGAAGGATTGCAGGTGAAGGGCTTCGCCATGCGGCTCTATCATCTGGGCCTCAAGGCAGCCGTCGTCGGCGATATGACAACGCCGCCGGTGGGCGAGGGGGATCTGCTGGTCGTCTCCGCTGGTCCCGGCAGTTTCTCGACCGTTTTGGGGCTGATGGGGGAGGCGAAGGCAGCCGGTGCAAAGACGCTTGTGATTACCGCGCAGCCGAATGGCGAGGCGGCAAAACGTGCGGATCACGTGCTCACCATTCCGGCCCAGACGATGGCGGACGATCTTGAGCCGGATGATGTTGGGACTGGCGTGTCGGTCCTGCCGATGGGCTCGCTTTACGAGGGTGCGCAATACATCCTCTTCGAGGTGATGATCCTGAAGCTCCGGGAGAGGCTTGGAATCACGCCCGAGGCGATGCGCGCCAACCATACCAACCTGGAATGAGGGGCCAACCTGGAATGAGGGGCCAACCTGGAATGAAGACCAATCTTGAATGAGCGGCCGCGCCTGATGCAGAAGGGAGGAGAGTTGGTGGAACGCACTGAGACGAGGCTTAATCCGGGCTATGGACGCTGGACGCCGTTCTGGTTTCTGGCACCCGCTGTATTCGCGCTGCTCGTCATTGGCATCTATCCGACGATCTCGGCGCTGGTGACGTCGTTCCGGCGCTATAATATCACCCGTCCGCGTGACGGCTTTCCCTTTATCGGATTTGAAAACTACATCAATGTCCTTTCCGACCAGACGTTCTGGCAGTCGCTCGGGCTGACGGCGCGCTTCTACGTGACGGTTCTGCCCTTCCAGCTTTTCTTCGGCATCTGCATCGCCCTGCTTCTGCACCGGCCGGGTCTCGGAATGCTCAGGGCGCTGGCCCGCATATCCCTCGTCGTGCCGCTGGCGACGACTTATGCCGTCGTCGGCTTGATCGGGCGGCTGATATTCAACCGCGATTTCGGCGTCGCGAACCAATTTCTCAACGCCATCGGCATCGGCGGCATGGATTGGCTCGGCTCGCCGACCGGCGCGTTCATCGCCATCGCGGTCATGGATATCTGGCAATGGACGCCGTTCTGCGCGCTGATCTTCCTTGCCGGATTGTCCATGGTGCCGGTCGAGATCGAGGAGGCGGCGCGGCTGGAGACGAGCTCGAAGACGGCGCTCCTGCGCTATGTGCAACTGCCCTATCTGCTGCCGGGTCTCACAGCGATGCTGATCCTGCGCTCGGCCGATATTCTCAAGCTCTTCGACATGGTCTTCGTGATGACGCGCGGCGGGCCGGGCGCGGCCACGGATCTCGTCTCGATCTATATCCAGCGCGTGGGTTTCCGGGTTTTCGACATGGGCATGGCTTCCGCCCAGGCGATCCTTCTCCTGATCATGACCATCGTGCTGAGCCGTCTCTATATCAGGCTGATCTACAAGGAGATCGAGTGATGTCCACGACGCTTCGCCGGGTGCTGCACGGAGCGGGATTGATCGCCGTCCTGTGTTTCACGCTCTTTCCCTTCTATTGGATGGTGTCCTCCAGCTTCAAGGACCAGAGCGACCTCCTGGCATCGCCGCCGGTGTGGTTCTTCACGCCGACATTCGCCAATTACGCCGACATCTTTGCGGACGAGAAAGTGTTCGGCTCGATCGTCAATTCGCTTATCGTGGCGACGCTGACCACGGCGCTCTCCGTGCTGCTCGGGGCGCCGGCGGCCTATGCGCTGGCGCGCTTCGAGTTCCGTGGCAAGTCGGATCTCTGGTTCTGGTTCATCTCGAACCGCATGATCAGCCCGATCGTGCTGGCCCTGCCGGTCTATCTCCTGGCGGTGCAGCTCAAGATGCTCGATACTTATCTGGTGCTGGTCCTGATCTATCTGACCTTCAACCTGCCGATCGTGGTGTGGATCTGCACCGATCAGTTCCGCTCCATTCCCATCGAGCTCGAACAGGCTGCGCGCCTCGACGGGGCGGACCAGTTCACGATCTTCCGCAAGATCTATGTGCCGCTTGGATTACCCGGCATCGCTGTATCGGCGATTTTCAGCTTCATCTTCTCCTGGAACGAGCTTCTCTATGCGCTGGTGCTGACGCGGCGCAGCGTCCAGACCGCGCCCGTCATGGCGACGAGCTTCATGTCGGGGTATGAACTGCCGTGGGGCAAGATCATGGCGACGGGCACGGTGATCGTGCTCCCGGTGACGATTTTCGCGCTACTGGTATCGAGACATATGGTTCGGGGGCTTACCATGGGCGCTACCAAATGACGGACACTCAGCCGGTATCCATTCCGCTCGGGATCAATCTTTCGTTCTGCGTGAAGCGATGGGTGACGCCCGAACTCTGGGCGCCGATCGTGCGCGAGGAACTGGGCCTCGATCTGGTGCAGCTTTCGTTCGACCTCGTCGATCCGACATGGCCGGAGGATATTCTGGCGGATTGCGCCCGGGATATTCGCAGCGCTGCGGATCGGTACGGGATCACGGTCCACAGCGCCTTCATCGGCCTTGCCCACTATACGTTCAACCAGCTTCTCCATCCCGATCCCCGGGTCCGCGATGTCGCGGAAGCGTGGATGAAGAAGGCTTATCGCTTCGCGGCAAGTGCTGGGATTTATCGTGTCGGCGGCCCGCTGGGAGCCATTGCCTCAAGGATAGATGGCAAGGAGCCCGATAGCATCCCGCCGGCGGATTACGATGATCTGATCGCCCGGATGGGGCGGCTCGCGCAGGCCGCCGGAGAAAGCGGGATCGTCGAGCTCTATGTCGAGCCGACGCCGATGCGCCGCGAGTGGCCGTGGACGGTGGCGCAGGCCAAGCGCATGGCCGCCGATCTGGCGGGATCGCCCGTGCGTTGGAAATATTGCGTCGACTGGGGGCACGCCACGTTCGAGCCGCTTTACGGGCGCGATCGTGCGGGAATGGCGGAATGGTTCGAGGCGCTGGCGCCCGATATCGGCATGGTGCATCTGCAGCAGACGGATTTCCAGTATGACCGCCATTGGGATTTCAGCGAAAGCGGTGCGGTCGTTCCCGGCGAGGCAGCGGACTTGCAGCAGCGGGCGGGCCTTGCCGACAGGCCGGTGTTCCTGGAGGTGTTTTATCCTTTCGAGCGGGACGATCTGTCGATACTCCAAGCGTTGAAGCATTCGATATCCGTGCTTAAACCGGCTTTCGCCCAACAGATATCCCGAGGCATGCCTTGAACGAACTCACCGCAAACGAAGCACAGGCCAATGTATCAAGCGATACGGACCAGATCCGCGCCCGCGTCGCCTGGTATTATTATGTCGGAGGCCTGACCCAGCAGGAGATTGCCGACAAGCTGCGCATCACCCGCCTGCGGGTAAACAAGATCGTCGTCCAGGCGAGAAGCGACGGACTGGTCAGCGTCGATATCAAGATGCCGCTCACGCATTGCGTGGTGCTCGAGGAGAGACTGAAGGAGCGGTTCGGCCTTGTCGATTGTTCCGTCGTGCCGTCCGTCCCCGATTTCGAGGATCTGCATCGCGTGCTGGGTCGCGCGACGGCCGCGATGCTCGATCCCCTGCTGGTCGACGGCAAGGGGTTCGGCATCGGCTGGGGCCAGACGCTGTCGGCGGCAAGGCGGCATCTGACGCCGCGCCGTCTTCCCAACGCATGGGTTGCGGCGCTGATGGGCGGGCTGACGCGCGGATCCGGCACGAACACATTCGAGGTGTCGACGGAGTTCGCACGCATGCTGGGTGCGGAATGCTATTACGTAGCGGCGCCGATCTATTGCCCGTCGAGCGAAAGCCGCACCACCCTGCTCACCCATTACGGGCTCGCCGAGACGATGGAGCGTGGTCGCAGGACGGCTGTAGCGCTGATCGCCTGCGGCGACCTCTCCAACTATTCGCTTCTGGCGAAGACCCAGATCGTGACCGAAAACCTGCCGACGCTGCAGGCGGCGGGTGCTGTCGGCGATATTCTCGGCGTGTTCCTCGATGAGGATGGCGCGCCTGTCGATCATCCGCTGAACCAGCGAGTCATGGCGATGCAGCCTTCGGACCTGAAGCTGATCCCGTCATCGGTCCTTGCATCGGGCGGCATGCACAAGGTGCCGATCATCAGGGCGGTGCTCCGGGCGGGATATGTCAACCGCCTCATCACCGATGAAGACGTTGCCGAAGCCATTTTGAAAGATTGAGCGCATGATGAGGACGCAATGAGCCATCTGCTTGCGATCGACGTCGGAACGCTTTCCGCGCGCGCCGGCCTCTTCGACCGGGAGGGGCAATTGCTGGCGTCGGCATCGGCATCATTCGAATTGCTGACGCCGGCGGAGCATCATGCCGTCTATCGCATGGATGATATCTGGCAGGCGGTCTGCCGCGCCTCGACCGACTGCCTGGCGCAGCATCCGGAATTGGCGTCTTCAGTTGCGGGACTGGCTTTCGACGCCACGTCTTCCCTCTATATCGAAGCCGAGGGGGATGCGCCGCTCGACGGCGGCGGCGATGTGATCTGCTGGATGGATCACCGGGGCGAGGCGGAGGCGGCGGAGATCGACGCGACTGGCCACCGCTTCCTCGATCATGTCGGCGGCTCGCTCTCGCCGGAAACCAATCTGCCGAAACTCCTGTGGCTGAAACGGCACCGCCCGGCGGCATGGGCGCGGGTAACAGGCGCGCGCGACCTTTGCGACGAGCTTGCCCGCCGCGCGACGGATACGGACCGGCATTCGGTCTGCGGCCTTGGTTGTAAGTGGCCCTATCTCCCGGGTGAAGCCGAACCCTGGTGCCAGGATCTGCTGGACCGGCTCGGGATCGGTGAACTGACCGCGCTCGGCCATCTCGGAGAGAAGCCCGGAAAAGTGGGCGAGGTGCATGGCGTTGTATCGGCATCCGCCAGCGCGGCCCTCGGCATTCCCTGGGGTATTCCCGTCGCGATCGGGCTGATCGATGCCGAGGCGGGCGCACTTGGCGTCCTTGGGCGCGATTATCAGGCGCGGATGAACAATCTACTTCCGATGATCGGTGGCTCGTCCACCTGCTACATGCCCTTTGCCAGTGATGCGCGCCATGTTTCCGGTGTCTGGGGTCCATTCAGGGATGCGGTCTTTCCCGGCTACTGGATGCATGAAGCCGGCCAGAGTCTTTCCGGTACGGCGCTCGATGCCGTGCTCAACCATCATCCGGCGAGCCCCGGAAAAGCATCCGGCACACTGCATCTTCAGACCGCCGAGCGGATACTGAAACTGCTCGACGAGGAGGGCGCCTCATTTGCGGCCACCCGCCATATCGTGCCGGACTGGCTCGGCAACCGCGCACCACTCGGTGACGGGCGGGTGCGGGCACTTGCAACCGGCATTGGCCCGGAAACCGGCGAGCGTTCGTTCCTGGAGGCCTATTACGCCACGGCGCGGGCGCTGGCGCTGCAGACCCGGCAAATCCTCGAGCACCTGAACGCCCATGGCGGCTATGCCTTCGACAGTGTCGCGCTGGCTGGCGGGCATCTGCACAATCCGCTTCTCGTCCAGCTTTATCGGGATGCGATCGGCGCGAGGCTGATCGTCAGCGATGCCAGGGAGCCTGTGCTTCTCGGCACGGCGATGGTCGCGGCGGTCGCCGCCGGCTTTCATGCCGACCTGTTCGGTAGCCTGGAGGCGATGGCGCCGGAGCAAAAGGTGCTCGATCCCGATCCCTATTGGCAGCAGGCGCATGATGCCGCCTACCGCATCTACCTCACACTTTTCAAAACCAGAAACGAGATAGAAATCGCCGGGCGGGCTCTCGGAGCCTTGCCATCGGCGCAACTGTCTGGAGCCCTCTGATATGTCATTTCTTCGTCTCGACAATGTGGTCAAGCGCTATGGCGAGCATTTTGCCGTCCAGGGCGTGAGCCTTTCGGCGGAAAAGGGCGAATTCGTCGTTTTCGTCGGGCCGTCCGGCTGCGGCAAGTCGACCCTCTTGCGCATGATCGCCGGCCTGGAAGAGACCAGTGGCGGTGATGTCCTCATCGACGAGAAGATCGTCACCCATGTGGAGCCGGCGCGGCGCGAAGTGGCGATGGTGTTTCAGTCCTATGCGCTCTATCCGCATATGAGCGTCTTCGACAATCTCGCCTTCGGCCTTCGCATGGTGAAGACCAGCGAGGACGAGATCAAGAAGCGGGTGACGGAGGCGGCGCGCATTCTGCAGATCGAACCACTCCTGCAACGCAAGCCGCGCCAGCTCTCCGGCGGGCAGCGCCAGCGGGTGGCGATCGGGCGGGCGATCGTGCGCAATCCCAAGCTCTTCCTGTTCGATGAGCCGCTTTCCAATCTCGACGCGGAATTGCGGACGCAGATGCGCGTCGAGATCGCCAAGCTGCATCGTGCGCTCGGCGTCACGATGGTCTATGTCACGCATGACCAGATCGAGGCCATGACGCTGGCCGATCGTATCGTCGTGCTGCGGGCAGGGCGCGTCGAGCAGATCGGCACCCCGACCGAACTCTATGACAACCCCGCCAACATGTTCGTCGCCGGCTTCATCGGTTCGCCGAAGATGAATTTTCTCCCCACCAGGGTCACCGCCGTGGCGGAACGGCAGTTGACCGTTTCGAGCCCGGCTTTTGTCGGTGGTGCAATCGCCATTGCCACCAAGGGGCCGCACCAGACGAAGATCGGCGACGATTTGACGGTAGGGATGAGGCCGGAACATCTGGAGGTGCGGTCCGCCAATCCGGTACTGACGCTGAAGGCCGACTTCACCGAATATCTTGGCGGCGCCAGCCAGATCTATGCCCAGCCCGCAGATGGTCCCGTCATGACCATCGTCTCTCCCGGTCGCCTCGGGATCACGAGGAACGAGGATTTGGCGGTCGGCATCGCCCCGGACCATGTCTATCTCTTCGATCAGCAGGGGCTGGCGATCTGATGGCGAGCTATCTCGGTATCGATGTCGGTACCTCGTCCGTAAAAGCTGTCCTTCTCGATGAAAATCAGGTGCTTATCGCCGAGGGTTCCGCTCCGGTCGAGGTGCTGCGCCCGCGGCCGTTATGGTCGGAGCAGGACCCCGAGGAATGGTGGCAGGCGGCGCAAAAGGCCGTCGCACAGGTGCGCGGCCTGGCGCCACAGCGGTTTTTGGAACTGGAGGGCATCGGCCTTTCCGGCCAGCAGCACAGCGCGACATTGCTCGACCGACATGGCTCCGTCCTGCGCCCGGCGATCCTGTGGAATGACGGGCGCTGCGGGCGCGAATGCGGCGAATTGCTGGAACGGGTGCCGGATTTCATGGTTCGTTCGTCGAACACGACCATGCCCGGTTTCACCGCGCCAAAGCTTTTATGGGTGGCGCGGCACGAGCCGGAAATCTTCGCGGAGATCGCCAAGGTGCTCCTTCCGAAGGATTATCTGCGCTACCGGCTGTCGGGCGATTATGTGTCTGATATGTCGGATTCGGCAGGGACATTGTGGCTCGATGTCGGGCGGCGGCGCTGGGATGATGTGCTTCTCGATGCATGCGACATGAAGCGAGCGCAGATGCCGGATCTGGTTGAGGGGGCGGAGATATCGGCCTATCTCTCCAGCGATGTGGCAGCGGATTGGGGCCTTGCCGGGAGAAAAATCCCGATTGCGGGCGGCGGCGGCGACAATGCGTCCTCAGCGGTCGGCATAGGCGCTATCGGCCCGGGCGATGGCTTCCTGTCGCTTGGCACATCGGGCGTGCTGTTCGTCTCGACCGACCGTCTCGTCTCCTTGCCGGAGCGGACGCTGCATGGCTTCTGCCATGCCCTGCCGCAGCGCTGGCACGGCATGGTGGTGGCGCTTTCGGCGGCTTCGGCACTGGCATGGCTCGCTGGTCTGACCGGGCATCAGCACGATGTGGCAGGGCTCATTGAAAAAGCCAGGCAATTTGCCGCCGATGCGGGGCGGCGCGAGGCGGCGCCGGTCTTCCTGCCCTATCTCACAGGTGAGCGGACGCCGCATAATGATCCCAACGCCACCGCCGGGTTCAGCGGCCTGCGGGCCGAGCATGATGCCGGGGCGCTCGCCTATGCCGTGCTGGAAGGGGTGGCATTTGCGCTGGCCGACGGTCTCGACGTGCTGAAGGCGGCGGATGCTGCGCCGCGCTCCTGCATGCTGGTGGGCGGCGGCTCGCGCAGCGCCTATTGGAACGGGCTTCTGGCCGATATGCTTGATCTGCCGCTCGATCTGCCCGAAGGGGCCGAGATCGGTGCTGCCTTCGGGGCTGCACGTCTTGGAATGGTCGCGGCGGGGGCAGGGACGATCGAGGCGATCTGCCGAAAGCCGCCGATCCGTGCGCGCTTCGAGCCGGATTCTAGCAAGGCACCGGTTCTTGCCGAACGCAGGGCGCGTTATCTCGACATGTATCCTCCCGCCACAAACACATAGGCCCGAGAACCGGAGCCGGTTCTCGGGCCTATCCATTGGGAATTCAGAGGATGCTAAAGCGGTTCCAGTTTTGACGGAATCGCGAGGCACCCCCCTCTGGCCTGCCGGCCATCTCCCCCATAAGGAGGGAGATTGCTCCTTCATAGATGTGCTGCATCAATCGCAGACGTTGCAGAACGGGAACTGAAAATCATATCAGCTAATCTCCCCCTTGAGGGGGAGATGCCCGGCAGGGCAGAGGGGGGCGCTGTCCCGCCGGCGTTTTCACTTCAATCTGAAATGCTCTAGATATCGTCGTCCTCGCTGCGCGAGACGCTCCTGTCGCGGTTCTGCGAGAGGATCTCGCGCTTGCCGACATGGTTTGCCGGACCTACGAGGCCTTCCTTCTCCATCCGCTCGACCAGCGAGGCGGCGCGGTTGTAGCCGATGCCGAGGCGGCGCTGGATGTAGGAGGTGGAGCATTTCTTGTCGCGCAGGATCACCTTGACTGCCTGCGCGTAGAGATCGTCGTCGCCATCCTCGGCCGCCATCGCGCTCTTGTCGAAGACTGCGGTGTCCTCCGGCTCGACCTCTTCGTCCTCGTCCGCGGTGACCGTGTTGAGGTAATCGGGCCGGCCCTGGGCCTTCAGATGTGTGACGACCTTTTCCACTTCCTCGTCGGAAACGAAGGGGCCGTGCACGCGCGAGATGCGTCCGCCGCCGACCATGTGCAGCATGTCGCCCTGGCCGAGCAATTGCTCGGCGCCCTGTTCACCGAGAATGGTGCGGCTGTCGATCTTCGACGTGACCTGGAAGGAGATGCGCGTCGGGAAGTTCGCCTTGATCGTGCCGGTGATGACATCAACGGAGGGGCGCTGCGTCGCCATGATCAGGTGGATGCCGGCGGCGCGGGCCATCTGGGCCAGCCGCTGGATCGCGCCTTCGATCTCCTTGCCGGCGACCATCATCAGATCGGCCATCTCGTCGACGATGATGACGATATAGGGCATCGGCGCGAGGTCCATCTCCTCCTGCTCGTAGAGGGCTTCGCCGGTGTTCTTATCGAAGCCGGTCTGGATGGTGCGCAGCACCGTTTCGCCCTTCTGCTTGGCAGCAGTCATGCGGCTGTTGAAGCCGTCGATGTTGCGCACGCCGACCGCCGACATCTTGCGATAGCGATCCTCCATCTCGCGCACCGCCCATTTGAGCGCCATGACGGCTTTCTTCGGGTCAGTGACGACGGGCGTCAGGAGATGCGGGATGCCGTCATAGATCGACAGTTCCAGCATCTTCGGATCGACCATGATCAGGCGGCATTCTTCGGGCGTGAGCCTGTAGAGCAGCGACAGGATCATGGTGTTGATGGCCACCGACTTGCCCGAGCCGGTGGTGCCGGCGACGAGCAGATGTGGCATCTTCGCCAGTTCCGCCACGACGGGTTCGCCGCCGATGGTCTTGCCGAGGCAGAGCGCGAGCTTGAAGCTTGTGCGCTGGAAATCCGGCGAGGTGATCATTTCGCGGAAATAGACGGTCTCGCGGGTGGCGTTGGGCAGTTCGATGCCGATGACGTTGCGGCCGGGAACCACCGCAACGCGGGCCGACAATGCCGACATCGAGCGGGCGATATCATCGGCAAGGCCGATGACGCGGGAGGATTTTATGCCCGGTGCGGGCTCGAACTCGTAAAGCGTCACGACGGGACCCGGGCGCACATGGATGATCTCGCCCTTGACGCCGAAATCCTCCAGCACGTTCTCGAGAAGCCCGGCCTTGCGCTCGAGCATCTCCTGCGTGATGACTTCCCCCGTCTGCGGGGCCGGCTCCTGCAGCAGCGAAACCGGCGGCATCTCATAGCCGTGCTGCCCCGCGGCGCCCATGAGGCGAAGCTCCATGCGGGCGGAGGCGAAAGGCTGTTCCTTTCGCTCCACGGGCCGCATCATGGTGACGGGAGCAACGCGTACAGTCGCCTGCGGAGCGTCGTTATCCACCTCATGCGGTGTGACGACTGCATGGGGCCGATGATCGTCGGAGCTCTGGACCGCTACCTCCTCCTGGACATGTATGAGCGGCTTGCGGGCCAGGGGTTGCGCCGGAGCGACCGGTGGTTCGGGAGTGATCTCAACGGCGGCATGCAGTGCCGGAGGTATCGGCGCTTCGGCTTCCGGCGCACTGGGCTTCCACTCCACGACGCGGAACATGGTGGTGATCGACGTCGGCGCCGTCTGCGGCCTGGGCCGGGCGGGGGCCGCCACGGCTGGCGCTGGAGGCAACTCGCCCATAAGTTCCATGGATTCCCAAAAAGCGAAATCAGACAGATGGGCGAAAGCCTCGTCCCTTCCTGGCCGAGCTTGCGTGCCCTTTGACGATGATGTCCCTTGCGATTGGGTCGTAACAATAGTCTGCCTGAGGGGAAGATTTGACGCCATCTGACCGGTGATCGGGGCAGGCTTGAAGGCGGGCGCGACTGGCCGGGAAACGGAGGCCGTCCCGGCAGCTGAAGCTGCCGGGACTTCTGGAAGCGCTGTCGTATGGAACGCTTTCCTGGGCCGCACGAGGTCCTTTGGTCCTAGATCGGTTTGACCGGAAACGCTCGCTTCCTCCGCCTGATCCTTGGATTTCGTCAGTTCGCATTCCGGCGTGCGCGTGAAACGCACATTCTCGGCCAGCGAAAACGCATGCTTCCATACCGGGGGATAACCGGATTCGCTGGTCTGCGTTGGCTGGGTGCTCGAGGCCGTCATCTGTGCATGAGGGGTCGTATGGATGGACCTCGCGGTCCTTGCGGCGGATGGAACTGGCTTTTGCGCGACCGGCGGCTGAGGCCGGACAGGGTTCAAAGGCCGATGCGCTGCAGCAGGAACGGCTGCGGGAATGACCGCGGGGTTACGAGGTGCATTGAAGGGCTGGGACGTGACGGGGGATTCGGCTGGAACTGGAGTCCCGTGTATTGGCCCGTGCATTGGCATTGGATCAAAATCCTCGGGAGCTTCGTTGCAATTATCTGACATTGTTGGAAAATTCGTTCTCTGGATACGCATGACACCGCAACCCGCATATGTGAAATCGCCTTGATGGGCTTGCTGAAATCATTAAAAAATGAAGGTTAATAGTGTCCTTAAACGACGGCGAATAAGGGGCTGGAACAGAGAACCGGCCCTTCCGTTGCCGGAACGACACAATCGTGCAGAACGGCCGGATACACGCGTGCCTTCCGAGATATGGAGAGAATGGGATGTGCCGGAAACGTGTTCTGGTTGAATTTCGGCTGGACGGCGGGGCAGGGGTTGCCTACATCGGGATACGTTCTGGCGAATTCCATGTCCGGAACTGTCCGAAGTAGCATTGACTTCCGAGTTCGCGCACCCACATTCAGTGGGCTAATTAGACAACCCTCCTTCAAGTAGCCGTTTCAGCCATGCAACCGATCATCTCGATTTCCGGGGTCACCAAGACCTACGCTACGGGCTTCACGGCGTTGAAGGAGATCAATCTCGACATAAGACGCGGCGAGATCTTTGCGCTGCTTGGGCCGAACGGCGCGGGCAAGACGACGCTGATTTCGATCGTCTGCGGTATCGTCAACCGCTCGTCGGGCACCGTCACCGTCGACGGCCATGACATCAATCGCGACTACCGTGCCGCGCGCAGCCTGATCGGGCTGGTGCCGCAGGAACTGACCATCGACGCCTTCGAAAGCGTGTGGGCGACGGTCAACTACAGTCGCGGCCTGTTCGGAAAGCCGGCGGACAAGGCGTTTGTCGAAAAAGTGCTGCGCGACCTGTCGCTATGGGACAAGAAGGACGCCAAGGCGATCACGCTGTCCGGCGGCATGAAGCGCCGGCTGATGATCGCGAAGGCGCTGTCGCACGAGCCACGCATCCTGTTTCTTGACGAACCGACGGCGGGTGTCGATGTCGAACTGCGCCAGGACATGTGGGCGATGGTGCGCCGGCTCCGCGAGGACGGCGTCACCATCATCCTGACCACGCATTACATCGAAGAAGCCGAGGCTATGGCCGACCGCGTCGGCGTGATCAACCGCGGCGAGATCGTGCTGGTCGAGGACAAGGCGGAACTGATGCGCAAGCTGGGCCGCAAGCGGCTCATACTGGAGTTGCGCAGCCCGCTGGACGCTATTCCGGATGCGTTTTCGCATTATGCGTTGGAGCTTTCCCCCGATGGCGGGCAACTCACCTACACATATGACAACCAAAGCGAACGGCCCGGCGTCGCTTCGCTGATCCGTGAACTGGAGGCGGCCGGCATCCACTTCCGCGACATGGACACGGAAAACAGCTCGCTTGAGGAGATCTTCGTCAATCTGGTGAGGAAACAGGCATGAATTTCCACGCAGTCTGGGCCATCTACCGGATGGAAATGGCGCGCGCCTTCCGCACGATGCTGCAGAGCATCGTTTCGCCGGTCATTTCAACATCGCTCTATTTCGTCGTCTTCGGCTCGGCCATCGGCTCACGCATTACCGAGATTGACGGCATCAGCTACGGCGCCTTTATCGTGCCGGGGCTGATCATGTTGACGCTTTTGACGCAGTCGATCTCCAATGCCTCCTTCGCTATCTATTTTCCCAAATTCGTCGGCTCGATTTATGAATTGCTGTCGGCGCCGGTATCCTATCTCGAAATTGTCCTCGCCTATGTCGGGGCTGCTGCGACCAAGTCGATCGTGCTTGGCCTGATCATCCTGGCGACTGCAGCGCTGTTCGTGCCGCTCAGGATCGAGCATCCGGTATGGATGCTCGCTTTCCTGGTGCTGACAGCGGTGACCTTCAGCCTGTTCGGCTTCATCATCGGCATCTGGGCGAAAAGCTTCGAGCAGCTGCAACTGGTGCCGCTGCTGATCGTCACGCCATTGACCTTCCTCGGCGGCAGCTTCTATTCAATCAACATGCTGCCCGATATCTGGCGGACCGTGACGCTGTTCAACCCGGTTGTCTATCTCGTCAGCGGCTTCCGCTGGAGCTTTTACGGAACATCCGACGTTCCGGTCGCGATCAGTCTCGGAATGACCGTCGTCTTCCTGCTCATCTGCATAGCAATTGTCGCGTGGATATTCAGGACCGGCTATCGGCTGCGCAACTGATCTTTGCCAAACGCAAGGGCGAACAGGCCGGTCGCGGTAGCAGTATAGATCCGTGGCGTCAGTGGCTTTGAGGCGCGGGCTACTTCCTCAGGTTCCGGGCCATTTCGTTGGCCTTTTCGCGATCGCCACGCGTTTCCTGGATGATCTTACGAGCCGCATCCTGGGATAATCCGTGCTTTTTGCGGAAATAGCCAACCTCATAAGGCTGGTTGGCCGCAATGCGCAACCTGTCTTGCTTGGTCTTGTTCTTATCGTCTGCCATTCTATCCTCCAAAGTTTAAGTTGGTGCCTTTTATGAAAAAGGCAGAAGTTGGAAGTTGACGTAAAGTACAATCAAAGGCAAGCGCGTTGATGTGACTAAGTATTATGGCGTTTGGATTATAGGTCCCGCATCCTCGGAGGGAAAGTCTTTCAAGCTCGTGGGCGACGCGGTCTGCCATCCAGTGTCCAAACCCGACCCTGCCAATTGGGAAACTGAGGTGACCATCAAGCTGGCGGAATCATCGATAGAGTAACACGCCCACTGCGCCTGGCCCGTACGTCTTCAACGCTTCAGGTGTTCACGGAAAAGACTTGCCCTGTCGGCAGGTAAACGGGAACTACCGCCAGCCTGCCGCAAAGACCACTGTGGAGGAGGCGGGAAAATGCTGTGGTTGGAGCAAAACCGGAATCCGTGATCTCTCGTCGGGCAGTGCTCACACCGGTTCGATCATCTCGACCAGCTGAATTAAATTTCCACAGGTGTCATCGAATACAGCCATCTTGACGGTGCCTGCATCCATGGGCGCCTGCGTGAACTCCACTCCAAGGCCGCGAAGCCTGCCATATTCTGCGTCCAGATCATCGACCTGGAAGGACGTGAAGGGGATACCGTCACGCACCAGCGCATCCTTGAAAGGTTTGGCGGCGGGGTGTTCACTCGGCTCGAGAAGCAGTTCCGTGCCACTAGGATTGTTCCTATCGACAACCGTGAGCCAGCGGTGCTTTCCGACGGGCACGTCATGCTTGACCTCGAAGCCAAGCACTCGCGTGTAAAAATCGAGGGCCTTGGCTTGGTCATCGACGAAGACACTGGTCACATAGATTTTCATTCACTGTTCCTCGAATCTGGAGAGCCAGCCGTTCGCCAATCCGGCCAACGGCGCTTTATTCAGGGAGTGGAGTTTGGTCGTACCCTGCCACTCCACCTCGATGATGCCGACGTCCTCCAGCACGGACAGGTGCCGCGAGAACGCCTGGCGGCTGAGATAGATACCGTGCTTGGATATCATTCGCGCACAAATCTCGAACAAGGACTGGCGATCGCGCAGCGCCAACTCATCGATGATTCGTCGGCGAGTCGTATCGGCGATCGCCCGGTAAATGCGGTTTGTACCCTCTTCGTCAGACATCTCAGGATGTTATGCAACATGGTTGTTGCATAAACAAGGGGAGATTTTAGAAGCGAGCCGCTTTATTCTCGGGTTGATAAACTGCACCAGAATGGGGATGCGAAGCGAAGGGTCGTTCCAGGCGTTTTCACGCGCCGATCGCCCCGGAGCAGATCGGCTCCCGCGCGTGTTCAACGCACCAGACGACGCGCCGTAAATACAAAAAAGATACGCCGTATTCTAGGAATATTTTCCTTTATCGCGACTAGGAATGTGCGGAGGGCTGCATTGTAGGCTTTTTGTAGCGCAGGGGCGGCGACAAGGTCCTGGAGAGATTGATCATGTCGGTGGGAAGAGGCTGACGGCTTCTTCCCATTCTTTTATGTGTATCTTTCAGCAGCTTGAATATTATATAAATAAATATATTTACTTAATATAGCACAGTGATAAATATTATTAAAAAGATGAAGTAGTCTCCTATTTTTAAAGTAATTTATAAATCAATATTCATTCCATATTAAATCCTCATCCGTAATACTTTTCAACGAAATAACGTCGAGATGACGCGATGATTGGTGTCAGGGCGATAATGCCAGGGAGTACGGAATATGAACATCGAGCGTAGAGACTTCATAAAGGGATGCGCAGCGTCCTCCGTTCTCCTGCTGGGCGGTATCGGCAGCACCGGAAAAGGGGAGGCTAAAACGCACAGCGCACCAGCCTCCACTGCCTCGCACATCGAGAAATCGATCAAGGCGAGCTTCGGCGGGGGCTTCTCCATGCAGGCCCATGCCCAATCAGGCGGCCTCACTTACGCCGACATCGAACATTGTGGAAACCGGTACGCGGTCGCCTCTGCAGACCTGGTGGACTGGAAGATCGTCCGGTCGTCTCTCTGAGCAACCCGGGCTGTCTGAAATGCTCTTTCAGAGTCGGATTAAAAACAGCAATTTTTGGAGGTTGAGCGGTGGCCGATAAGATCAACAGCATTCGCATCCATCCCGGTATAGGCATTGCTCGCCTGGGGGACAGTGACGAGTTTTACATTGGTCCCGAAGCGCCGGGAATCGTGGTCGATCCCGGCGGCAGCAATGGCCCCGGACCAAACGGCGGAACCTACCGTGACAGCAGTGCGCGGCTGAAACGCCAGGCGCAGCGATATCGGGTCTATGCCTATGATGCCGACGGCAACGTCGTCGCGGAACTCACCTCCGAGTCAGACCTCGTACAATCCATTCGCTGGCGGGTTCATGTCCGGAACATGAAATCGGCGAATTATGCCTTTCAAGGGGCATATCTGTTTGACCCGGACATGTTGCGCAACCCGTCCATCCAGCCGGGTATGAAGCCGATCGAACGTGACAAGCTCATCATCGATCCCGGTGTGCATACGATCGCCTCTGGAGAAGCCGGTCCGGTCGTCATGAAAGGCGATATTTTCACGGGCATCGAAAAAGGCACGTTGCCCGGGCAATTGCGGTTCGAGGGTTTCACACCGCAGGATCCCTCGAAAGACGTCGAGGTGACTTACAAAGCAGCCACCGATATCGAACTGGGGCAGCTTCGCCTCGATTCCAAGGACCGCCTGCTGTTCGTTCCGGCGCCCGGGAAAAGCGAATGCGTCACGACACCCAAGGTGGAATTGTCGAACCCGAGTATGACGGTCAACCCTCCGAACGGCCCGGAAGACGGCAAAAATCCGCTGACGAACCAGTTTGCATATTTCAACATTCCGGGATGGTGGGACGACACGTGTGGTGGTGAAATCGATGTCACGGTCACGCTCAAGGATGGCACTATCCTGAGCACGCGCGACAATGTGAAGTCGGCGACCGATGAAGGTACGAGAAACCCGCACGCAGGGGCGTGGATCGCCACCGCGCCACCGAAATTTGCACCTCACATGTACCACGTGGTGTCGCTTTTGGATCGTGTGTACGAGGCTTTCCCTGAAGCATATCCTTACGCCAAGCAGAAGACGAACTTCTACCGCGATGTCTATCCGATCTTCGCCAAGGCGGTTAACTATGGGTGGGTGAGCGCCGAGGCTGCGGGCGTTACGGGAGACTCCAAGGATGCCGCTCATGGTCCGAAGCAGCCGGGAAACTTGCTCAACAGCGATTATATGGCCGCTTTCATCGATCCAAGCGAGAACAGCCAGCCGACAAGGCAGATGGTCTATAGCCTGATGCGGCAAGCGGCCGGAAAGAACGGGCGGCTGGTCGATTCACTGATGCCGCCGCCACCGGAGCGCCCGACCAGCTGGAAGAACGATGAATTCAAGCGAGACGAGGAAGACTACAAGATGCCCAAGCTTTGGGGCACCGCGGGCAAGCCGTTGCAGAACAAGCAGTTGGGCAATAGCTTCCCGAACCAGTTCCTGAGCCTTACCGAATTACAACTCAATCACATGAAAGAGTGGGCTGACGGGAATTTTGATGTCGGCGTTCCGCCAAAGCCGGTGCCTCTTGAGTCGTTGCCGCTCGCCGAGCAGCCGCACGCGCTGGACAGTTCGGCGCTCGAGCCCACGATCGGCGGCGGTTTTCATCCCGGCATCGAATTCCCGTATCTCATTATCTATCGGGAAAATTTCGCCGAGGCGTTCCGCGTCAATCAGGGTATCGAGCCCGGTTCGCTTGCTGCCTATATGTCGTGCCCTTGGCAGGGCGATTTCTGGTCTTGCAACCAGGCGTGGTGGCCAGTTCAGCGGCCGGATATCGTTTTTGCATACGACAAGACGAACCAGACCCGAACCTACAAGGAATGGTTCCGCGGATATGATGAACAGGGCGAACCGCTGTCGGCCACTGACGGTTACAACCAGATGGCCTATGCCTGGTCAAAGCTGGGGATGGTGCTGCCGATCAAGAATGAGGACGGCAGCTATCTGAAGGACAATGGTCAGACCGTCTTCGTCGAGCAAGAGCGTGATCCGGCGCTGAATATGCCGCCGGCCAAAAAAACATAATTCGTGCCGCCGATGTCGCAGCCCGAGCGGACCGGCACAACCTGGGACGTCGTCATTGTCGGCTCCGGGCCCGCGGGATCCGCAACCGCCATCACGCTGGCTAGGTACGGCCAGCGTGTGCTGTTGGTGGAGAGACGGGAATCCTCCAGTTTCAAGCTCGGCGAGTCCCTGCCGCCGGCATCGATTGGTCTGGTCAAACACTTCCTTGGAGACCCTGAATCTCCGGAACAACAACTTCCCGGCCTTTTCAGCACGGCCGGCAATGTCTCGCTATGGGCGAGCGAGCAGGCCGATATCGCGGATTTTTTCTTTACGTCGTCCGGCCACGGCGTGTGCATCGACCGATTGGCTTTCGATGAAGCCCTGCGCGCGAATGCGGTTCGCGCTGGCGCAACCTTGCTCAAGGGCACCAGTTTGCGCTCTTGCGCGCGTATCGCTGACGGCTCCTACAATTGGCAGCTCACATTCGCCTCGGATGCAGGCATCCGGCAGGATCGTGCCCGTTATCTCGTCGATTGTTCTGGTCGGCAGGCGGTTGTAGCCCGGATGCTCGGTGTCCCGATCGTCCCTGATGACGATCAGTTGTTCGCCTATGCGCAATGGTTTTCCTGCACCGGCGAGGATGATGACCGCTATACAAGGATCGAGGCCGCTCCAGACGGCTGGTGGTACAGCAACCGCTTGCCAGGCCGTGATGGCGGCGAAACCGGGCGGTTGGTGGTTTTTCACTCCGACAGGGACTTGCCGGCAGCGAGGCTGGCTGCGTCACGGCAAGGCTTCGATCAGCTGCTGGCCGGCGCGACGCATATAGCACCATTGCTCAAAGCCAGGGGCTATCGCCCCTGCGGGACGATCCGGGGCGCACCTGCGAACAGCCAGCGACTGCGAGACTTCGGCGGTGACGCCTGGATCGCGGTGGGCGACGCGGCACAAGCCTATGATCCGCTGTCATCGCAAGGCATCGACAAAGCGCTCAGGACGGCCAGCCATGCCGGACATATGATACATTACGCGTTGACGGATGGCCCGCAGACTGCGGCGGGATTGGGCAGCGGCAATATTTACATCCACCAATACGTCGAGCAACAGCGCCAACTCTGGCAAACATATTTGTCGCAACGAGATTTCTACTATGGCATCCAGCCCCGCTGGTCTGATCAACCATTCTGGCAACGCCGGCGGCAAAAATTGCGGCTGTCTAAGAACCAGCGTCAAACTGTAAGAAACGAGCGTCGCGCTACATTCTGAAAAGCGATGGTAGCGGAGGAGGGATTCGAACCCCCGACACAAGGATTATGATTCCTCTGCTCTAACCTACTGAGCTACTCCGCCCCCGATGCCGTATCGGTGTTGCCCCGATCCTCGGAGCTTCGCGCTGTTTTTCAGCGGGAACGGCGCGGGTATAAGGTGGGTAACAATGCCGTGTCAAGCGTTCTTCATCGCGACCAAGACTTGTCTTCCCGCTTTTGCGTCGATAAGGGAGTGGCGAACGCAAAGGCTTGGAATTAATGGCACCGCGCATTGCAGTATTGGGTTGCGGCTATTGGGGCAGCAACCATATTCGTACATTGAAGAGTCTCGGCGCGCTTTACGCCGTCTCCGACCAGAACAGCGACCGTGCTGCGGGCTTTGCCGCGGAGCAGGGCGTGCTGCATATCGAGGTGGAGGATCTCTTCACCCGTGACGATGTGGACGCCATCGTGCTGGCGCTGCCGCCGCAGTTCCATGCGGAATATGCGACCCGCGCGGTGACCAATGGCAAGGACGTGCTCGTCGAAAAGCCGATCGCGCTGACGGTTGCAGATGCCGAGGCAGAGGTGAAGGCTGCGCGCGACAATGGCCGCGTCTTCATGGTCGGCCATGTGCTGCGGTTTCATCCGGCTTTTGAAAAGCTTCTCGAACTGGTGCAGGCGGGTGAACTGGGAGAAGTGCGCTATATCCATTCGCACCGCCTCGGCCTCGGCAAGTTCCACACCGAAAACGATGCGCTGTGGGATCTCGCTCCGCATGATCTCTCGATGATTCTGGCGCTGACCGGCTGCGAACCCGTCGAGGTGCGCGGCGAGGGGGCAGCACTTCTCGATCATTTGAGCGATTTCGCCCATCTGCATCTGAAATTCCCCGGCAATCTGCGCGGTCATCTCTTCGCCTCTCGGCTTAATCCCTATCGCGAGCGCCGTCTGACGGTGGTGGGCACCAAGGCGATGGCCGTGTTCGACGATGTCGAGCCATGGGAGCGCAAGCTCGCCGTCTATCGCCATGCGGTCTGGCAGGACAACGGGCAATGGGCGTTCACCGCCGAGGAGCCGACCTATATCCGGGTGGGAGAGGGCATGCCGCTCACCCGCGAATGCCAGCATTTCATCGATTGCATCGAAACGCGGGCAAAGCCGCGTACCGACGGCGAGGAAGCGATCAACGTACTGCGCATCCTGACCGCCGGCACCGTCAATCATGGCCAGTGACAGGGCTAACGACTGGCAATCTGCCAAAATCTCTGACATGGGGATGTGATCAGCAACCGGTGACAACAGCCTCAAGCGTTGTTACATAGCCGATCAAACTTTGAACGGCGGCGCGATGGAAGCTGCCGGAACGAAGCGTTACACAGTCCCAACCGGATTCGCGCAAGGTATCGGCCGCGGATCAATCGTCATTGGAGCAGACATGCAATTCATCGATCTGGCGGCGCAACGCGAGCGCATCGGAGACCGGCTGAACGCGGCTATCGCCAAGGTGGTGGCTGACGGGCGCTACATTCTTGGGCCTGAAGTGGCGGAGTTCGAGAAGAGGCTCGCCGATTACGTCGGCATCGAGCATGTGATCGCCTGCGCCAATGGGACGGATGCGTTGCTGATGCCGCTGATGGCGCGCGGCATTGGGCCAGGCGACGCGGTCTTCTGCCCGAGCTTCACCTTCGCGGCCACGGCCGAGGTGGTGGCACTTGCCGGCGCGGAGCCGGTTTTTGTCGATGTCGACCCTGTCAGCTACAACATGGATGTCGCGCAGCTTGAGGCGGCCATTGCCGAAATCCGCAGGGAAGGACGCCTGCAGCCGAAGGCGATCATCCCGGTCGACCTTTTCGGCCTTGCCGCCGAATACAACGCGATGATGGCGCTGGCCGAGCGCGAGGGGCTTTTTGTCATCGAGGACGCGGCGCAGTCGATTGGCGGCAAGCGCGACAATGTGATGTGCGGCGCGTTCGGCCATGTCGCCTCGACGAGCTTTTATCCGGCCAAGCCACTCGGCTGCTATGGCGATGGCGGCGCGATGTTCACCAATGACGGCGAACTGGCTGAGACGCTGCGCTCGGTGCTGTTTCACGGCAAGGGCGAGACGCAATATGACAATGTGCGCATCGGCCTCAATTCCCGCCTCGACACAATCCAGGCAGCGATCCTGATCGAGAAGCTTGCCATTCTCGAGGATGAGATGGAAGCGCGGCAGGTGGTGGCAAAACGCTATGCCGAGGGGCTGAAGGATGTGGTGAAGGTGCCGCACCTGCCGGCAGGATATCGCTCGGCCTGGGCTCAATATTCGATCGAGAGCGAAAACCGCGACGGCTTGAAGGCTCATCTTCAGGCTGCCGGCATTCCCTCGGTCATCTATTACGTCAAGCCGTTGCATCTGCAGCAGGCCTACAAGCATTATCCAGTAGCGCCCGGAGGCCTGCCGGTGTCTGAAGCGCTGCCCACCCGCATCCTGAGCCTGCCGATGCATCCCTATCTGAGCGAGGCCGACCAGGACACCGTGATCGCGGCCATCCGAGAATTCCACGGAAAGAAGGGATAGTTTTGGCTGGCAGCGGGAGGCTACCACGCCCGCTTTCCGCGTCTGGCCATTGAGAAAGAGCGCCCCATAAACCTGGGATGGGGAGACGGGCGGTCATCTCCAGGTATTTGACTGCGGCCGCTAGACCGCCCGTCGGGCGATTTTTCGTCCCCGCCCTTTCCGCTTCGCGGGGAGGGATTGGCGGCGGTGCTGGTCGCAGTGATGGCCACCCGCCCGTGCCCCCGGAGCGTCATCATTAGCCCTTCGTCATCATCGGCTTGATCCGATGATCCATTCCGGAACGTCGAATTCCGCTATTCCGGCTTTTTCAGGTTGCGGATGCGATCGGCGAGGCTTTCCTGGGCGTTATCCGTTGCGCTGCCTTTCTTCGCTTCCGCCTGTTCCAGTGCCTTGTGAATGGGCGATTGCGGGCCTTCGCGCTCTGCCGTCATGGCGACGACTTCAGCGGTGAGCTCCTGCATCTGCTCGCGCAACGCGGCGTCCGCCGTAGCCTGCTCTGGCTTGGCTTCACTGGACTGAACCTGTTTGGCTTTGGTCTTTGCCTTGTCCTGTGCGGCGGGGGCAGCTTCGCCGCTGCGCAGCCGCGCCAGTTCGGTTTCGCGCCGCTCAAGTTTCTCCCTGAAGTCGGTGAGATCCGTCAGCAGGCGTTCCAGCTTCTTTTCCAGTGCGGCATTGCGCTTGCGCTCGCTTGCGAGCGCTGACTGGGCCGTTTTGGCCTCGGTCGACAATTCGCGTTGCGTTGCATCGGTCTTCTTGCGTTCGTGCCGCATGTCGTCCAGTTCTCCCATCAGCCGCCCCAATTCGGTTTCGCGCACGGCAATCTCGATGCGGAGCGTATCCGCGAGGCTTGAAAGCTCGCTGTGGCGAAGCTGCAGCATCTCCAGTTCGCCCTTGTGCTGCCCAAGGCTCTGTTCGGCAGTAGCAAGCGCGTTGGCGGTCGATGCAAGCTCGCTCTCGCGTTGGGCCTGGCGCTGACGCAACGCCTCCAACTCGTGTTCCAGCGTTGAGAGTCGCTTGAGTTTTTCGTAATTGGCGCCAAGTTCGATCTTTTGTTCGGCATGTTTCTCGTTGAGTTCGGCCAGCCGCATTTCGAGCTTGCGGACTGCCATCGCATAGTGCGCACGCAAGCTGTCCTTGTCTGCCTGGATCTCATTGAGCGTCAGTGGGACTTCGGTCTCGACGCGCCGCCGCGTCAATATGGTGGCGCGCCGCCATATGGATGGCGCGACCAGCGCGGCGAGAAATACGGCGCTGAGAAAGCCGAGGATGAAGAAAAGGGCAGACTCGATCACTTGCGGGACCAGGACCTGTTGCACGCCTCGCCACGCCCTGCATCCGACAGGATGCGTAAAAGGCGCCCGATAACGCTGAAATGCTGCATGATCTATCCTCGATCCACCCGATCAAGGTTCCATGCGTAGAATGGCACAAGCCTGCGCCGTAATCCAGCAGGCTTGTGCATCACGTCAAAACGGATTCCAGGTCGGTGCCGGTGTCAGCTTGAGGTAGCCGATATTGACGCCCAGGCGAGCGCCAACGCCGGTGCGCACCGGAACGAGCAGGATGTTCTCGCGTTTGAGCACGTTGAATCCGGCTCCGGCAATGACGTAAGCCGAGCCGGATATGCCGGCATAGCGCCCATACATGCTCTGGATATCGTCGAGATTATAGACGAGCATCATGACGCGGGAGCCCTGGCCGCCGAAATCCCAGCCAAGTGACGGGCCCTGCCAGAACGTCTTATGGTCGCCCGCGTTCTTGGTATAGAGCGTGCCCTCGCCATAGGTCAGGCCGCCGATAAACGCGCCGGAGCCTTCTTCGCCCAATATATAGCCGTTGGGCAGCCCGTAGCTCTGGAAGACCTTTTCGATCACCGACGCAATGCCGCCGGAGGTCGAGCCGAAGAAGCGATGGCCGGATTCGACGATCTCCTCCATCGTGTAGGTTTCGTTGGCGCGGGCCTGATGCGGGACGAGCAGGAACGCCGCCACGAACAAGGCTACGAACGTCGCTGCAAACCGCAGACGGGTCCACGATTGGGATTGGGACAGAAATAGAGAGGCCATTCAATTTTCCTTCTGGCTGCTCGCTTCTCTGTCTGACGCCGGAACCCTGAAGAGAACGTGCATGCGGATCTCACGTCCGCTTTGCCCGAATCATCGTTATTAAAGAGCTAATTGTTTTCCAAATCATTATGTTTGGATCTTGGCATTTCGATGACTCGGCACATGACGGTTGATCTGCCGCCGTCAAATTTTCCCATGGCGGACCGCGCTTCCTTGCCGTCGGCAAAAGCCCTGTGTATCCAGAGAGGCGATAAAGCCGGGCGATTCGGCCTGGAAACCAGAATTCAGACCCGTCCGATTGCCTGAAGGCAATCATGCTGTCCGGAGATATGTCCATGCCCTTGCCCGTCGTTCTTTCCGCCGTCGATCTCGGCGCTCTTTTGTGCAGCCGCATCTGCCACGACATCATCTCGCCGGTCGGCGCGATCAATAACGGCCTCGAGCTTCTGGAAGAAGGCGGGGCAGACGAAGACGCGATGAACCTGATCAAGTCGAGCGCGCGTACCGCTTCGGCAAGGCTTCAGTTCGCGCGCATCGCTTTCGGCGCCGCCGGTTCGGCCGGGGTGCAGATCGACACGGGCGACGCGCAGAACGTCGCGAACGAATATATGAAGGGCGAGAAGGCCGAATTCACCTGGAGCGGCAATCGCGTCCTCCTGCCGAAGAACAAGGTCAAGCTGCTGCTCAACCTGATCCTCATCGGCAATGGCGCCATTCCGCGCGGCGGCTCGCTTTCGGTGGTTCTGGAGAATGCGGAGACCGAACCGCGCTTCGTCGTGACCGCCAAGGGGCCGATGCTGCGCGTGCCGCCGAAATTCCTGGAGCTGCACAGCGGGAAAATGCCGGAAGAGCCGGTCGATGCCCATTCCGTCCAGCCTTATTATACACTGCTCCTGGCTCAGGAAGCGGGAATGACCATATCCATTCACGCCACGGCGGAGGAAATCGTCTTTTCCGCAGCCTCACCAGCCGCAAGCCAGGAATAGCTAAAACTTTACCGTATCGCTTGGTCGTTTTTTCATGGCTGGCGGCTAGATTGCCTCCCAAAGGCTCCTCAACGGAGCACCAGGGGAGGTCTTATGGCGCGCTGTCTCATTGTTGACGATTCATCTGTGATCAGAAAAGTTGCCAAGCGGATTCTGTCGGATGGCGTCATGGTCGTCGCCGATGCCGCGAATGGTTCACAGGCTATCGAGGAATGCATGGCCGAGATGCCGGATGTCATCCTCCTCGATAGCGACCTTCCCGATCTGCCGACGCTCGAAATCATCAGTGCGATAAGGGAAATGCCCGGCGGCAAGCGGGCCAGGATCGTGCTCTGCCTCAATGAGGTGGATTTGCCGAAGATCATGCGGGCCAAGCGCGCGGGCGCTTTCAGCTATATGCTGAAGCCTTTCGACAGACCCTACCTGACGGCGCAATTCGCCAGCATCGGCACAGCGTGAATATAGGGCAGATAGCAAAAAGCCCCGCATGGCGGGGCTTTCAGGCTGAACCTGGGATCAGGTCAGGCGATTTCGCGCATGTCGGTCGTTTCGGGCTCGCGCAGGACGTAGCCGCGGCCCCAAACCGTTTCGATGTAGCTTTGGCTGCCAGAGACGGCGTCGAGCTTCTTGCGCAGCTTACAGATGAACACGTCGATGATCTTGAGTTCCGGCTCGTCCATCCCGCCATAGAGATGGTTGAGGAACATTTCCTTGGTCAGCGTCGTGCCCTTGCGCAGCGAGAGCAACTCCAGCATCTGGTATTCCTTGCCGGTCAGATGGACGCGCGTGCCGCCAACTTCCACCGTCTTGGCGTCGAGATTGACGACAAGATCGCCCGTCGTGATGACCGATTGGGCATGGCCCTTGGAACGGCGAACGATGGCATGGATGCGAGCGACGAGCTCGTCCTTGTGGAACGGCTTGGTCATGTAATCATCCGCGCCGAAGCCGAGGCCGCGAACCTTATCCTCGATACCGGCCATGCCGGAAAGGATCAGGATCGGGGTCTTGACCTTGGACAGGCGCAAGGTGCGCAGGACCTCATAGCCGGACATGTCCGGAAGGTTGAGGTCGAGCAGGATGATGTCGTAATCATACAATTTGCCGAGATCGACGCCCTCTTCACCGAGGTCCGTCGTATAAACATTGAAGCTTTCCGACTTGAGCATCAATTCAATGCTCTGTGCAGTCGCACTGTCGTCTTCAATCAAAAGAACGCGCATCTTTCAAATCCCCTTTCCGCCGCCGAACAGGTATGGCCCTCAAAGCAGCACACGGAACAGTCGTTGCCTTTGTATGAAGGTTGCCAGCAAATGGTTAACAAAATCTGATTCCGCTTGGCAAGCGGGTTTAGATTTTAATTAAAAATTTGCCGTATTTCCCTGATTCAAATCGTGAAATCCAATGCAGAAAGCCTGAATTTTCCACATTAAGAATCTCTCCTAAATGATTCTTTCGACTCAATGTTTTCCTGTTGCAAGAAAGCCACATTGGATTTACCGAGCCTTAAGTCCTAACGCGTATGATTAATGCTGCTCGTAAAGAAAAGGTTACCAAACGGGGAAATCTTTAATTTTCTGTTTCGTTTTCGGAAGTGATTCTGTTGCGGGATAGGTGGGCTGGTTCCAAATGTGAACGCATTGCGCTCCCATTTGGAACCAAGATTCCTGGTGTTCGTTCCTGGTTTTCAAGGAGTATTGCGTATGAAACCGCGTGAGAGCCTCATGAGGCTTAAACTGTTCCAGGTGAAGGAAAAACGCCGGCAACTTGGCCAACTGGACCTGATGATGGGCGAATTCGAGCGCATGGCCAGCGAGCTTGACGCGCAGATACAGTCGGAGGAGAAGAAGGCAGGGATCAGCGATCTGTCGCATTTCGCCTATCCGACATTTGCCAAGGCTGCGCGCCAGCGCCGCGACAATCTTTTCGTGTCGATCCGCGATCTGATGGCGCAGAAGGAAGCCGCCGAGGCGGCGCTAGCCGAAGCGGAAGCGGAACTCGCCAAAGCGGAAGCGCTGGAAGAGCGCGACGGCAAGTCTCGCGACGCCGAGGAACGCGCAGTAGCCGACCGGCGCGCGATGATCGGCTAAAAAGCCTGGATCATAGATGGGGCTCGTCCGGGAGGTGAGCCTATCTTTGCTGGATCACATCGCCCCAGTCGGAATGGCGCAGCGATTGGGCGCGCATAAACGGGCAGAGCGGCAGAATTTTCCAGCCGCTTTTTCGTGCATCCTCCACCGCGTGCAACGCCAGCGCCTGACCTACACCCTTGCCGCGCAACGCATCAGGCACGTCCGTATGATCGATGATGATCAGGGCGGCGTTGACGCGCGAGTAGGTCATTTCGGCCGCATGGCCGGCAACTTCCGCGACATACCGCCCGCCCGTACCGGTTTCTTCCCCGCGAATTGTCATTTCATTGTTGGGTTCTTCGCTCAAAGGCGCATCTCCGTCCTGTCTTTTCGAGCTTTACCTTATGAGCCAGCCGGAATTTCGTGTCACGCGGAAACCAAAAATGGCCAGCCCAGGGGGCCGGCCATCCGGTAATCATTGATTGCAAATGTCCAATATTTAAAACATGACCGTTTCCGGAAAATCGATAATGATCTCCGGCATCATGATCTAATGACGGTATTGCTGAATACGGGTGGTCCGGAGACCGGCGAGACCATGCTCGTCGATCGAGGACTGCCAGGATAGAAACTCTTCTACCGTCAACGTATAGCGTTGGCATGCTTCCTCAAGACTGAGGAGGCCGCCGCGAACTGCGGCAACTACCTCGGCCTTGCGGCGAATGACCCAGCGCCGCGTATTGGCGGGTGGAAGATCGGCAATGGTCAGCGGACTGCCATCAGGGCCGATAACATATTTGACACGTGGTCTTACCAGATCGGTCATTGTACTCTCTACACATCAACTCAAGGACCTAATCGCAGTCCAACATAATGCGACAGCTTTAAAATTTGACTAAGCATGCGGTAATGCTCTGGTAACGAATAGTGTTTCGCATCTTAATCTTTTGTTCGTCTTTTCTGGCCGGATGCGAGGCATCGGACAGGGGCCGGGCAGGGGGCTGATGGGCCCTCTAGGGGCTACCGGCCGGGGCATGTCGCAAATGAATGCGGCATCTTGGCAAAGTCATGCGATTTGCCCTATATAAAAGCACGATCTGATAAATATGACCCGAGAGACGTTGGGCATTGCCCACAAGCCGGACCTGCTCATGATGTTGAATAGCCTCGATCTGCCGGGCAAGCCGGAAGACAACCGCATTGTCGTTGCCATGTCGGGCGGGGTCGATTCGTCCGTGGTGGCGGGCATTTTGAAGCGCGAAGGCTATGATGTGGTCGGCGTGACACTGCAGCTTTACGATCATGGCGCAGCAGTGCATCGCGCCGGTTCGTGCTGTGCGGGACAGGATATCGAGGATGCGCGCCGCGTTTCGGAAAGCCTCGGAATCCCGCATTACGTGCTGGATTATGAAGCGCGGTTCCGCGAGGCGGTCATTGATACCTTCGCCAACAGCTATGTCAGCGGCGAAACACCGATTCCCTGCGTTTCCTGTAACCAGACGGTGAAGTTTGCCGATCTCCTGCAGACGGCGCGCGATCTCGGCGCGGCGGCCCTTGCCACCGGCCACTATATCCGCAGCCATGCCAATGGTGCGCATCGCTCCCTTTATCGTCCCGTCGACACGGACCGCGACCAGAGCTATTTCCTGTTCGCAACCACGCAGGACCAGATTGATTATCTCCGCTTTCCGCTCGGCCATATGCCCAAAGCGCAAGTACGGGCGATCGCCGAGGAACTGGGCCTCACGGTCGCCAAGAAGCAGGACAGCCAGGACATCTGCTTCGTGCCGCAGGGCAAATACTCCGACATCATCGCCAAGCTGAAGCCCGAAGCGGCCAATCCCGGCGATATCGTGCATATTGACGGGCGTGTGCTCGGCCAGCACGAGGGCATTGTCCATTATACGATCGGCCAGCGTCGCGGTATCGGCGTGGCGACCGGCGAACCGCTCTATGTGGTGCATCTCGATGCCGCGCAGGCTCGCGTGATCGTTGGGCCGCGCGAAGCGCTGGAGACGCACAAGGTCTTCCTGCGCGACGTCAACTGGCTCGGCGATGCGCCGCTCGATGGTATTCCCGCGTCCGGCTTCGAGGTTTATGCCAAGGTGCGTTCCACCCGGCCGCCGCGTCCGGCGGTACTTCATCACGCCAAGGGCGAGACATGGGTGGAACTGGTCGATGGCGAAAGCGGCATCGCGCCGGGGCAGGCCTGCGTGCTTTATTCCGACGACAGCAACACGGCGCGCGTCTTGGGCGGCGGATTCATCGGCCGCTCGGAACGCGCCCCACAAGCCGAGGAAATGCTGCGCCGCCTGGCAGGCCAGACGCCAAGCGCATCGGCGGCGTAGATCTTCGGCCTTTCCTAGAGGATAGCTCCGGGTTCAACACGACGACCTGCTCGGTAAATTGCCTCAGGCGAAGCGGCTGAAACGCGAGAGAGCGATACCCGAGGCCGTGGCGACGTTGAGGCTGTCGAAGTCCTGCGACATGGGAATGCGCGCCGTGCGGAGCTTTTCCATGAGCGGTTTGGGGAGGCCTTCGCCTTCGGTGCCGAATAAAAGCGCCAACCGGGGGGCGGGGGGAGCGTCGTAGATGCTCAACGCTCCAGACGGGCTGAGCGCCAGCATTTCGAACCCTTCTTGCGCCAGTGCCGCCACGATCTCGTCGATCGAGCCTTGCCTGGCATAAGGAACCTTCAGCGCGGCTCCGACGGAAACACGGATCGCCTTGCGGTAGAGCGGGTCGCAGGAGGTCTCGTCCATCAGGATGCAATCGGCCTCGAAGGCGGCGGCATTGCGAAAGATCGAGCCGACATTGTCGTGATTGGAAATACCGCAGAGGACGGCGACAAGCGCCCGCTCCGGCAAGCCGGAGAGCAATTCGGATGCCGATGGCGTGGCCTTGCGCCGGCCGATGGCCAATATGCCGCGATGGACGTGAAAGCCGGCGATTTCATCCATGATCGCCTGCGAGACGCAGTAGACGGGCAGTTCTTCCGGGCAAAGGCGCAATTGCGGTTCAAGACCGTTCAGCCGGTTCTCGAGGACGAGGATCGATTCCGGCTCGAACCGGGCCGACGAAAGCAGCACGTTGAGGACGACCTTGCCCTCCGCGATGAAACGCTGGTGGCGCCCGACGAGATCCCTCTCGCGGATGTCGCGATAGGGTAGAAGACAGGGATCGCCGGCATCATCAATTTTCAGGACGCGCTCTTCTGGCCGAAACGCTCCTTTCAGCTCCGCCATCTTTCCTGCGTCACTCATTGTCTGAGCTGATCGCCGGCGGGTTTTGCGTTCATATAAAGGCTGTCGAGCGTGGCGAGCATCAATTCTATATGATGTGACGATACGATATAGTAAATGGTCTGCGCATCACGACGCGTCGAAACAAGATTGAGCGCCCTGAGCTTCGCCAGATGCTGGGACAAGGCCGATTGGCTCAGATTGACTGTCTTTGCCAAATGGCCTACCGACATCTCGTTCTTCAGCAATTCGCATAAGATCAGCAAACGTTTGTTGTTCGCCAGAGCCGACAGAAAACCTGCCGCCTGGTCGGCGTTTGCAATCAAATCCGTAAAATATCTCTCGGATTTCATAAAGCCGTCCTACCCCCGTATGACTGCATCGTTGCTTTAATAAAGCGATAGTCGCAAAAGCGATATACAACTAACGATGGAATTTTTTGTTGCAAGTCTTTATTGCGCGCTATCCCAAGAATTTAATCACACTTTATTCAGTTCGCTCGATGCGGTTAGCTGCTGGCGTGCTTCCTTTGCCATCTCCACAAGCACCCGGTGAATGTCTCCCGCGCTTTGCACGGGCATATTGAAAAGAACACGGAGAGCCTCATCATCATTCGCCACAAGGTCGAAACCTTCGGCGTCGATGCCGCTCATTCGCCATACCCTGCCGTCGTCCCTGGCGCCTGCGAAATGACGGGCATAATGCATGACGGCATCGGCGTGGTCGCTGTTCATGTGATCGAGCGCCGGCTGTTCGGCAGCTTCTATCTCGGCATTTGAGGCGTGATCCGCGATGAGGTCCTCGCGGGTCAGCACGAAGGCCTTGCCGAAGCCGCCATTCAGATTGGCGCCCTCAAGGTGGAAGCGGAAGAAGCTGAAATCGCCAAGATCGACATAAAGCCGCGCCTTTGGATGGCGGTTCAGATAACGGCGACGAAGGCGCTCGTAATCCGGATCATCGCGGCCGATCCGGCGGGCGCTGCAAAGCAGCGTGATGCGCGGATAGGCCAGCGGATCGCCCTTGCCCGGCTCGCCGAGAAGAAGTGACGAGCGGCTATCGGCAAGTAACGCCGGCGTATGGGACGAGAGCGCCGATACGAGCACGACCGGCGCGCCATCGATATCCGTCGCCAGTGCGACGCGGCTTGCCAAAGGCCAGCCGGATCGTGAATCGAGAACCGCCAGAGCGCCATAGCGCGCGGTTCGCAACAATGTCTTTGCCAGACGCCGTGCATCGGCGTCGGTTTGGCGGATGACGTTGTTTTTGCCTGGCATCATGGCCCTTATCAACTGCAGGATGCAGAATGTGCGATCACATATGGCAAAGGCGTGCCGCTATACAAGTTGTCTTTTGAAGAAATCTTCATACGGGTGCATGGAAACTCACCTCGGGAGTAATGAGGCGACGCCATTTTTATCAATGAAGGAACTATTCTTCTCCTTTTCTGCGCGGAAGGCCTTTAGCGACAAATTCGCCGGGTCCAATCCGCCGTTTTGAACAGCGCAGATGGTGTAAGTTGTAGAAGCGCCGTGGCGGTTGCAAGCAAATGTGCCGGCGTTTTCGGCTCTGCGAATCCTAAATTTCCACTCCCAACGTGTTTGTTAGAATATTTTTCCACAGATTACCCTTACGTTAACTGCAAATTCGCCACTTTCTTTCACGAAATGGGCTTGCAAAGAGTCGTCGCAAGAGCTTCCATGGGGCAGGTCGCGGACAAGGGGTGTCCGCGGCAACAATACCTCTTGGAGGCGGAATCATGAAATTCTACAAAAAAATACTGGCCGCAACGGCGCTCGCCGTTCTGATGGCCGGAAGCGCTTCGGCTAAAACGCTGATCTATTGCTCGCCGGCTTCGCCGGAAGGCTTCGACCCGGCGGCCTATACCGGCGGAGACACGTTCGATGCGTCGGCTCACCCGGTTTACAACCGCCTGGCCGAATTCGAGAGCGGAACGACCAAGGTCGTGCCGGGTCTCGCAGAAAGCTGGGATGTTTCCAGCGACGGCATGGAGTACACGTTCCATCTGCGCAAGGGCGTGAAGTTCCATTCGAGCGATCAGTTCACGCCGACCCGCGATTTCAATGCGGACGACGTGATCTTCTCCTTCGACCGCATGCGCAACAAGGACAATCCCTGGCACCAATATACCGCCGGCATCACCTACGAATATTTTGACAGCATGGAAATGGGCACGCTGATCAAGGATATCGTCAAGGTTGACGATAACACGGTCAAGTTCGTTCTGACCCGTCCAGAGGCACCGTTCCTGGCCAATATTTCGATGCCGTTCGCTTCGATCATCTCGAAGGAATATACCGACAAGCTGGCAGCCGATGGCAAGATGGACGGTCTCAACCAGTACCCGGTTGGCACCGGTCCGTTCGCCTTCGTCGCCTATCAGAAGGACGCCGTCGTTCGCTTCAAGGCAAACGACGACTACTGGGGCGGTCGTCCGAAGATCGACGATCTGGTTTTTGCCATCACCACCGACGCTGCCGTTCGCGCGCAGAAGCTCAAGGCTGGTGAATGTCACCTGATGTCCTATCCTGCTCCGGCAGACATCAAGGGCCTGCAGGCCGATTCCAATCTCAAGGTTGATGAACAGGCCGGCCTGAACGTCGCCTATTTCGCCTACAACACGCTGAAGGCGCCTTACGACAAGCCGGAAGTGCGCAAGGCACTCAACATGGCGCTCAACAAGCAGGCGATCATCGACGCCGTGTTCCAGGGGCAGGGCCAGGTAGCCAAGAACCCGATCCCGCCGACAATGTGGGGCTATAACGACGCCATCAAGGACGATCCGTACGATCCGGAAGCGGCCAAGAAGGCGCTCGAAGCCGCCGGCGTGAAGGACCTCAAGATGAAGCTCTGGGCGATGCCCGTGAGCCGGCCATACATGCCGAACGCTCGCCGCACCGCCGAACTCATGCAGTCGGATTTTGCCAAAATCGGCGTAGAGGCTGAAATCGTGTCGATGGAATGGGGCGAATACCTCAAGAAGTCATCCGACAAGGACCGCGACGGCTCCGTCATCCTCGGCTGGACCGGCGATAATGGCGATCCGGACAACTTCATGGGCACGCTTCTCGGCTGTGCGGGCGTCGGCAGCAATAACCGCGCGCAATGGTGCTACAAGCCGTTCGACGATCTGATCCAGAAGGCGAAGGTCACATCCGACCAGAAAGAGCGCGCGAAGCTCTATGAAGAGGCGCAGGTCATCTTCAAGGAGCAGGCGCCCTGGGCGACGCTGGCACACTCGACCGTTTACGTGCCGATGTCCGCCAAGGTTACGGGTTTCAAGCAGAGCCCGCTCGGCGACTATGTATTCGACAACGTCGACATCGCCGAATAATTTCTGATACTGAAGCGGCCGGGCGCGGGACGATATGTTCCGCGCCCGGTTGGAGTTTTGTACATGTTGCGTTTCATCCTTGGAAAACTAACCTACCTGATCCCGACATTTATCGGCATCACCATCGTCGCCTTCGGTTTTGTACGGGTGCTGCCCGGCGATCCGGTCCTGCTGATGGCGGGCGAACGGGGTGTCAGCCCCGAGCGCCATGCCCAACTGATGGCCCAACTCGGTTTCGATCGCCCGATCTGGGAACAGTATCTCGATTATCTCTGGCGGCTCATGCATGGCGATCTCGGCACTTCGCTGATTACCAAGAAGCCGGTTCTCACGGAGTTCCTGACGCTGTTTCCGGCCACTCTCGAACTCGGCCTCTGCGCTATCCTTCTCGCTACGCTCATCGGTATTCCGGCGGGTGTGCTGGCTGCGGTGAAGCGCGGCTCGTGGTTCGACCAGCTGTCGATGGGGACGGCGCTCGTCGGCTATTCCATGCCGATCTTCTGGTGGGGGCTGCTGCTGATCATCCTGTTCTCAGGCATCCTGCAGTGGACGCCGGTATCGGGCCGTATCTCGCTTCTCTATTATTTTCCGCCGGTGACGGGTTTCATGCTGATCGACAGCCTGCTCTCGGGGCAGAAAGGCGCGTTCGCCTCCGCCGTGTCGCATCTGGCCTTGCCGACCATTGTTCTGGCGACGATTCCGCTCGCGGTGATCGCGCGGCAGACGCGTTCCGCCATGCTGGAAGTGCTGGGCGAGGACTATGTGCGCACCGCCCGGGCCAAAGGGCTTCCGACAGGCCGCGTGGTCGGTCTTCACGCGTTGCGCAATGCCATGATCCCGGTCATCACCACCATCGGCCTGCAGATCGGCGTGCTGATGGCGGGCGCGATCCTGACGGAGACGATCTTTTCCTGGCCGGGCATTGGAAAATGGATGATCGATTCCATTTTCCGGCGGGACTATCCTGCGGTTCAGGGCGGCCTGCTTCTGATCGCGGGCATGGTGATGGTCGTCAATCTGATCGTCGACATGCTCTATGGTCTGATCAATCCGCGCATCCGGCATAAATGAGGTTCCCATGAGCAACGCAACACTCCCGGCAGAAACCTCGTCCGGCGCGATGCGCCGCCGTGCTCTGGCTGATTTCTGGTTCTATTTCAGCGAAAATCGCGGTGCGGTGATCGGTTTCTGGATATTCGTGGCACTCGCCCTGGTGGCGATCTTTGCGCCACTTCTGGCGCCTCACGATCCCACCCAGCAATTCCGCGATGCACTCCTCACGCCGCCTGTCTGGCAGGAGGGCGGCCGGCCTGAATTCATTCTCGGCACCGACGCCATCGGCCGCGACATCCTTTCGCGACTGATCTACGGCGCGCAATATTCGCTGTTCATCGGCGTGGTGGTCGTCAGCATCGCGCTGGTCGGCGGCATCATCATCGGCCTGATCGCCGGGTTCTTCGGCGGCTGGATCGATACGGTCATCATGCGGGTCATGGACGTCATCCTGGCGTTTCCCTCGCTGCTCCTGGCGCTCGTGCTGGTCGCCATTCTGGGGCCGGGACTGACGAATGCGATGATCGCCATTGCGCTTGTCCTGCAGCCGCACTTCGCGCGCCTGACGCGGGCTGCGGTGATGTCCGAGAAGAACCGCGAATATGTCATCGCGGCACGGCTTGCCGGGGCAGGGCGGCTGCGGCTGATGTTCAAGACGATCCTTCCCAACTGTCTTGCGCCGCTGATCGTGCAGGGAACGCTGTCGTTCTCCAACGCCATCCTCGACGCGGCGGCATTGGGCTTCCTCGGCATGGGCGCACAGCCGCCCACACCGGAATGGGGCACCATGCTGGCGGAGGCACGCGAATTCATCCTGCGGGCCTGGTGGGTCGTGACCTTCCCCGGTCTTGCGATCCTGATCACGGTTCTCGCCATCAACCTGGCCGGCGACGGCCTGCGCGATGCGCTCGACCCGAAGCTGAAGAGGAGCTGATCCGATGGCACTTCTCGAAATCAGGAATCTTTCCGTTTCCTTTGAAACCGCGCATGGCGCCTTCAAGGCGGTCGACGGGATCGATCTGACTGTCGACAAAGGCGAAGTGCTCGCCATTGTCGGCGAGTCCGGATCCGGCAAATCGGTCGGTATGCTGGCCGTGATGGGGCTTTTGCCGAAGACGGCCGCGGTAGCGGCCGACGTCATGTCATTCGACGGTACGGATCTTCGCACGCTGAGCTCAAGTCAGCGGCGGTCGATCGTCGGCTGCGACATGTCGATGATCTTCCAGGAGCCGGTCGCGAGCCTCAACCCCTGTTTCACCGTGGGCTTTCAAATCGAGGAAACGCTACGGCAGCATCTCGGGCTCAACCGGGCGCAGAGCCGGAAGCGCGCCGTCGAGCTTCTGGAACTGGTCGGCATCCGCGATGCAGCCGCACGTCTCGGCGCGTTTCCGCATCAGATGTCGGGCGGCCAGTGCCAGCGCGTGATGATCGCAATGGCGATTGCCTGCAATCCGAAGCTGCTCATCGCCGATGAGCCGACGACCGCGCTCGACGTGACGATCCAGAAGCAGATACTCGATCTCTTGATGCGTCTGCAAACCGAGCACGGCATGGCCCTCATCATGATCACCCATGACATGGGCGTCGTCGCCGAGACGGCGGATCGCGTCATCGTTCAGTATAAGGGCCGCAAGATGGAGGAAGCCGACGTGCTTTCACTGTTCCAGGCGCCGAAGAGCGCCTATACGCGCGCACTTCTCTCCGCATTGCCGGAGAATGCGGTGGGCGACCGCCTCCCGACGGTCTCCGATTTCGTGCTGGATGAAATCGCAACGGGAGCCGCACAATGACCCAACCTGTTCTAGAGGCGCGCAATATCGTTCGCGATTATCATGTCGGCGGCGGCATGTTCGGCAAGCAGAAGACCATCCATGCCGTCAAGGGCGTCAACTTTTCGGTCGAAAAGGGCAAGACGCTTGCCATCGTCGGCGAGAGCGGCTGCGGCAAGTCCACGCTGGCGCGCATCCTGACACTGATCGATGCTCCGACATCAGGCGAACTGTTCATCGACGGCATGAAGATCGACATATTGCGCGACGGGCTGACGCGAGAAATGCGCCAGAAGGTGCAGATTGTCTTCCAGAACCCCTATGGCTCGCTCAACCCGCGCCAGAAGATAGGCGATGTGCTGGGCGAACCGCTTCTGCTCAACACCAACAAATCGGCTGCCGAGCGGCGCGATCTCGCCATGCAGATGCTGATCAAGGTCGGGCTCGGACCGGAGCATTTCAACCGCTATCCGCATATGTTCTCAGGCGGCCAGCGGCAGCGCATCGCGATTGGGCGGGCGCTCATGCTGAACCCCAGCCTGCTGGTGCTGGACGAGCCTGTCTCGGCGCTCGATCTTTCTGTGCAGGCGCAGGTTTTGAACCTTCTCTCAGACCTGCAGGACGAGTTCGGGCTGACCTACGTGTTCATCAGCCATGATCTGTCCGTCGTGCGCTACATCGCCGACGAGGTGATGGTGATGTATTATGGCGAAGTGGTCGAATACGGCCCCCGCGAGAAGGTGTTCTCCGACCCGCAGCACGAATATACCAGGACGCTGTTTGCTGCGACGCCGAACGCCGATGTGGAGAGCATTCGGGCGCGGGTGGCGGCACGGCAGAAGGAGAGGGCGGCGGTGGGGGCGTAACTACCCCTGCCGCTGATGCTGCAAGAGCCCGCGGATGATATCGTCCGCGGATATCTTGCCGATGATCGCACCCTTTTCTACAATGCCGACATCGCCGCTGTTGCTCGCCACCGCCTGCATGATCTCGCGCACCGGCGTCTCGCGTCTGGCCGTGGCGGCGAAGGGGCGCGTGCCGGGGGTGCGGTCGAGCGGCGCCATGATGTCCTCCGCCTTGAGCACGCCGAGCGGGTTCATGTTGGCGACGAAATCCGCGACATAGTCATTGGCGGGTTTGAGCAAAATTTCCTGCGGCGTCCCGCACTGGACGATCCTCCCGCCTTCCATGATGGCGATGCGGTTGCCGATCTTCATGGCTTCATCGAGATCATGGCTGACGAAGACGATGGTCTTCCTGAGCCGCGCCTGCAGATCAAGAAGCTCGTCCTGCAGCCGGGCGCGGATCAGCGGGTCGAGTGCGGAGAAGGGCTCGTCCATCAAAAGAATAGGAGCGCCGGTGGCGAAGGCGCGGGCGAGGCCGACGCGCTGCTGCATGCCGCCGGAGAGCTCGCCAACGCGGCGGGATGCCCACTCGTTGAGGCCGACCAGCTCCAGTTGCTGGCGTACAGCCTCACTGCGCTTCTCCTTCGCAATGCCTGATATCTCGAGGCCAAAGCCGACATTTTCTTCGACCGTGCGCCAGGGCAGGAGACCGAACTGCTGGAACACCATCGAGACGAGATGGGTGCGCAGATGACGCAATGTTGTCCTGTCGGCATTGCCGACATCAATAGCGCGCCCGCCATCGTGCCCGCCATCGTGCCCGCCATCGTGGACGACGACGCGGCCGCGCGTAATCGGGTTGAGCCGGTTGATGGCACGCAGCAGTGTCGATTTTCCTGAGCCGGAAAGCCCCATCAGGACCAGAATTTCGCCTTCCCTGATGTCGAGCGAGCAATTATGAACGCCGAGGATATGTCCGGTTTCGGACTGGATCTGCGAACGCGTGCCGCCGCCGTCGGCCAGCGCCAGCGCTTTATCCGTCCGGCGACCGAAGATGATGCAGACGTTTTCGAGTGTGATCGCCGTCATCCCATCTCTCCTTGGTTGTTTATCCGAATAGCCCGCAACATTCTTGCCGGCCCTGACCGTCGGTCCGGAATCATGCTTTGGACCGGAATATACGGTCGAGCACGATGGCGACGACCACGATGACCAGCCCGGCTTCGAAACCCAGGGCGGTATTGACCGAATTGAGCGCACGCACCACCGGCACGCCGAGGCCGTCGGCGCCGACGAGGGCGGCGATGACCACCATCGACAGGGACAGCATGATCGTCTGCGTCAGGCCGGCCATAATCTGCGGCATGGCATAGGGCAGTTCTATCTTCCACAGGAGTTGGCGGGGCGAGGCGCCGAAGGCTTCGCCGGCCTCGATCAGATGTGCCGGCGTCGATGAAACGCCAAGATGGGTGAGGCGCACCGGAGCGGGGAGGACGAAGATTGCCGTCGCCAGCAGGCCGGGCACCATGCCGATGCCGAAGAAGACAATGGCCGGAATGAGATAGACGAAGGTCGGCAACGTCTGCATGAGATCGAGCACCGGGCGCATTGCGGCATAGAGCCTTGGCCGATGCGCGGCGGCGATGCCGAGCGGCACGCCGAGAGCCATGCAGAGGACGCAGGATGACAGGACCAGCGTCAGCGTTTCCATCGTCTCCTCCCAATATCCCTGGTTGAGGATAAAGAGAAAGCCCAAAACAGTCAGAAGCACTACCGAGAGCTTGCGCTGCAGGAACCATGCCACGCCTGCGAAGATGGCGACCGTCACCAGCGGAGGCGGCACGTTGAGAATGAACAGGAGCCCGTCAATCATTGTCTGCATGACGGTTGCCAGCCCATCGAACAGCCATGCAAAATTGTCTGTCAGCCAGTCAACAACGGTCTTGGCCGTGCGCCCGACCGGAATTTTGTATTCAGTCAGCCAATCCAAACTTCAGGTTCCCTGCATTATCTATCGTTTGAGAATTCGATTCATCAAATGTCTCTAACATATTGCATTGTTGCGCTGCCGCCCGCCTTTGGCCCGGCGCCAAGCGTAAAAAGCCGCCCGGATGTATCGGGCGGCAGTGGCACTCAAAGGCCGAGAGAGGTCTTCACGGCAGCCAGGCCGTCGCCGCCGTCTTTCGTGGTGACGCCGGCGAGCCATTTGTCGAGCGCGGCTGGATTGGCCTTCAGCCACTCGGTGGCGGCTTTCGCGGGCTCTTCGCCATCATCGAGAATCTTGCCCATGATGGCATTTTCCATGTCCAGGGAGAATTCCAGATTGGCGAGGTACTTGCCGACATTCGGGCATTCGGCGGTATAGCCTGCCCGCACATTGGTGTTGACCGTCGCGCCCCCGAAATCGGGGCCGAAGAACTCATCGCCGCCGGAGAGATACTCGATCTCGAAATTCTTGTTCATGGGATGCGGCGCCCAGGCGAGGAAGACGATCGGCTCCTTGCGCTTCACGTCCTTGCCGACCTGCGCCAGCATGCCCTGCTCGGAGGATTCCGCTACCTGGAAACCCTTCAGCCCGAAAGCATCCTTTTCGATCATGCTGAGGATCAGGCGGTTGCCGTCATTGCCGGGCTCGATGCCGTAGATCTTGCCGCCGAGCTTGTCCTTGAACTTGGCGATGTCCTTGAAATCCTTCAGCCCTGCCTCATAGGTGTATTTCGGCACGGCAAGCGTGTATTTCGCGCCGGTCAGGTTGGTGCGCAGCGTCTCGACCGTCTTGTTGTCGAGATAGGGCTGGAGATCGGCGTTCATGGACGGCTTCCAGTAACCGAGGAAGACGTCGATATCCTTCTTGGCCAGCGAGGCATAGGTGACGGGAACCGATAGGACCTTGATATCCGTCTTGTAACCGAGGCCCTTGAGGATCTCGGTGGCGACCGCCGTGGTCGAGGTGATGTCAGTCCAGCCGACATCGGAAAAGCGCACTGTCGAGCAGCTTTCGGGCTCGGCGGCCAGGGCAGCGCTGGAAAGCGACAGCGCAAAAAGGGACGAGGCGATTGCGAGGGGTAGGGACTTCATGTTGTTCTCTCCATTACCGGGCTCATTTTTCTCCGGTCTCCAATTGAAGAACCCAAGCACCAAAGTGGCAGCCGTTCAAGCGTCGGCGCGGCGAAAATGCTTTCGTTCACGACAATTGCTGCAGGATAATTTGGGCGCTAGGGGGAATCGGAAAAATACCGGTGGCTGTTTCAGGGCGTGGGAGTGGCGATCCTAAGGATCAGCCGGCGCGCTGCAACCCCGAAACGGCAAAAAAGCTGACCCAAGGCGGTGGCGACCTTCGGCTGTGCGGTTGTTGAATTGCGCAAAGCGCTCTATCTGAGGGGGAAGAGGCCGCCGCCGGTGCGGCCTTGCTTGTCGATACGACATGTCGGTTCAATTGGGGATGAAACGTGCTGGATACTGTTTTGAAGGTTTTGCGGGGCGTGTTCTCCTTTATCGGGCGGCTCCTATTGGCGCTGGCCCGGCTGATTGCCGTGCCGCTGGGCGCGCTGTGGCGGCTTTTCCTCGAGCTAGGCCTGATCTGGAAGGGCGTGGTCGGCCTGCTGGTGGTGGGGCTGGCCGCGCTTTACGTCTATTTCATCTGGCAGACGCAGGTCTGGACTAATTTCAATCCCGACTATCCCGCGCAATATGCCTATGAGAAGGCGCAGACGCCGGGCGAGCCGGTCGGCGCGCCTCCTACTGCGTCACCGGCCGCGCCGGAGGATACGACCGCATCGCCCGGCGCTGCGAACGACACGGTACAGCCCCAGCCAGCACAAGCGCCTGTCGCGGCTAAGTCATGCGCACGCTCGGCGATTGCCGAAGTTACCGCCGACCTCACTGATTTCAACGTCAACCAGAATGCCTGGATCTCGTCGATGGTGCTCTACAAGGCCGGGTTCTTTGGCCTTTCCTGGGACCGCACGCCCTTTCTCGACAACAAGGCATCGTTCCAGCGCGGCATAAATGCCGCTGTGCGACGCACGGCGATCGAGCTGGTGGATTCGCTCGGCCGCCAGCGCGGCACGTCGCAGATCGACGCCGATCTGCAGAAGGCGCGCGGCAATCTGCAGTTCGCCGAGGATAGCTGGTATTTCGGCTTGAGCCCCTTCGGCCCGAAGACGCCGACGCCGAGCTATTACCGCGCGGCCATCCGCGACCTGCGCGCGTTCAACACGCGGCTTGAGGATTGTCAGGCGGTGTTCGACGCGCGCGCCGACAATCTCATCCAATATGTCGACCGCATAGCCAATGATCTGGGCTCCACCTCGGCGATCCTGAAGGACCGGGCTGAGAACTACCACGCAGGCTGGTTCGACACGCGCGCCGACGACCGATTCTGGTTCGCCTATGGCCAGCTCTATGCCTATTACGGGCTGCTGCGCGCGGCTCATTCGGATTTCAGGGGGGTGCTTGCCGAAAAGCATCTCGACGGGCTGTGGGACACGATGGAGCAGCAATTGCGCTCCTCCCTCAATATGCAGCCGACGCTCGTCTCCAATGGCCGCGAGGACGCCTGGTTCACGCCGTCGCACCTGACCACTATGGGCTTTCATATCCTGCGCGTACGCTCCAACCTGGTGGATATAAGGCAGGTGCTGGAACGCTAGTTTTTATTTACACGAGCCCGGCCGGAAAACCGGTTCCCACTTTCCCTGGCCTTGCTTGGAGCGCCGGACCCCGCCATGGAACTTCCCTCACCTTTAAGGCTCGCCGTCGATGCGGCGCTGGAAGGCTCCGCGCTTGCCGATCTGAAGCGCGCCGCCGACCTTCTCTCGCGCCGCTACCGGGCTGAGACGCGCGACGGCGCCTTGCATCTGTCAAGCGATCTGGCGGCCCGCGCCTATCTCGCGACAAGGCTGCCCGCGACCTATGCGGCGGTGCGCGCGAGCATGGAAAGCACTGCCGAACTCACCCCCGATTTCGCGCCGAAGAGCCTGCTCGATGTCGGCGCCGGGCCGGGCACGGCGCTATGGGCGGCAAGCGATTGCTGGCCGTCTCTCGAAACGGCCGTGCTGCTGGAGGCGAGCCCTTCGATCCGGGCGCTCGGCGAGGAACTTTCCCGGCATTCGCGGCTCGACCGTATAGAATGGCGATCGGCCAATGTGACGCGTAGCGTGGCCGAGACGGGACAATTCGATCTGGTGACGCTCGCCTATGTGCTGGACGAGCTTTCGCCCGAGGAAGGGCTGGCGCTTACGAACACGCTCTGGCAGGCGGCAAAAGGCATGCTGGTCGTGGTCGAGCCCGGAACGCCGGCCGGCTGGCGGCGCATGATGGCGGTGCGCAAGCTTCTCCTCGAAAAAGGCGCTCATCTCGCCGCCCCCTGCGTCCACGCGGCGACATGCCCGCTCATGGCTCCAGACCGGGTTCCGGACTGGTGCCACTTCTCCCGCCGTGTCGCCCGCTCGCGCCTGCACCGATTGGCGAAGGGCGGCGAAGTGCCGTGGGAAGACGAAAAATACATCTACCTCGCCGCGACGCGGTTTCCGGCTGTGGCGGCGGGCGCGCGGGTGCTTGCGCCGCCGAGAGCGAGTTCGGGGAAGGTGGAGCTGAAGTTGTGCCGCGCGGATGGGACGGTGGAGGAGAGGGTCGTGACCAAGCGGGACGGGGAGGCCTATCGCAAGGCGCGGCGGCTGGATTGGGGAGATGCAGTGTAGAGGAGTAGGTTGAGCTCTGAAGCAACTTGCAATTACAGTTGGCAGGTGTCACTCAATCTCCAAGTCTTTATTCGGGAAAAGCTTTATTCTCATGGTTCGCGATAAGCCTTCCATTCCAGCTAAACGTCCGATCGATAAGTTGACGCTGGAATGGCGTGCGTTTCTCGCCGCCTTGTCGGATCGCGACACCTTGCGCCGGGCGGTTTTATGCCTGATCCCGACCGGAGGGCCGATTGTCGTCGGCGCGGCGATGGGGCAAGCGGAAGCCGGACTCATTGGCGGGGTGACCGGCCTGCTGCTCTATTTCGCCGATGCCGATGGCGGCTTGCGACAGCGTTTTTCCATTCTGGCCCTATGTTCCGCGGGCCTGTTCGCAGGCGTATTGGCCGGGCATCTTCTGGAAAATCATCAGGCGCTCTTCTGGATTGTCTTCGCAGCCTCGGCCTTTGCAGCAGGCTTTCTTTATCGCGTGGGCAAGGCGCAGGCCATGGCGATGCGCCTTGCCGCCCTGGCGATGATCGTGTCTGCCGGGATCGCGCAGGTAGATCCGCATCTGATTGTCTTTGCGCTTGGCGGGGCCGCGCTGGTCGCGGTGACGCGGCTGGCGGACCAATGGCTGTTCGGACCGCTTCCCCAGTTGCGTTCGCCGGTGGGCATGGCACCGCCAATGGATGATGGCTGGGCCCGGTTTGCGCTGGCTTATGCCAGTGCGGCGGTGGCCGGTCTCTGGATCGGTATGGAACTGGACCCGCGGCATGCGCTGTGGGTGGTGGTGACCACAATGCTGGTGATGCAACCGGATGCGCACTCCAGTTATGTGCGCGTGGTGGAGCGCACCGCCGGAACCTTTGCCGGTGTTATGGGCGCATGGCTGGTCGTGAAGCTGTTCGGCTCACCAGCCTTGCTGTGCGTGGCGGTTGTGTTTCTCTCGCTACTGACGCCGCACCATTTCGCGCGACGCTATTGGTTGCATACGGCGGTTATCACGGCGCTGATCCTCATTGCCTATGATCTCATCGAATTTGGCTCAAATCATGTGTCGGGATTGCTGGTCGAGCGTGTGCAGGACATGCTGGTCGGCAGCAGCCTGGCGGTCATCGCAACCGCCGCCGCCTTTCCGCGCGAGAAGCGGTTGAGCGAAGACACGCCGCCGCGCCGCAAACGCAAAGGGTGAACGCCTCTAATATCGAATTCACCAAGACAGGAGACGACACAAATGCCGGAAGAAAAAGTCAAAGGCCCTGCTTCCTACTTTCCTTCCATCGAGAAGACCTATGGCCAGCCGATCAGCCATTGGCTGGCGGTGCTGGATGGGCTGAAGGGGAAGAAGCATATGGAGATGGTGGGGGTGTTGAAGGCAGAGCATGGGATGGGGCATGGGCATGCCAATGCCTTGGTGGCTTACCATCTGGCGCAGGGAAAAGCCTGAGCGGACTCTTTTACAGGCAAGAGCCCTCAAATCGCGATGCTCGCCGTTTCCTTCACTTCCTCCATCACCGCATAGGTGTGCGTCTCGCGTATCCCCGGCAGTGACAGCAGCGCGTCGGAGAGGAAGCGGCGGTAGTGTTCCATGTCGGCGACGCGGGCCTTGATCAGGTAGTCGAAGCCGCCGGCCACCATGTGGCATTCCATCACGTCGGGGTTCTTGCGGGTCGCTTCGGCGAAGATGTCGAAGACCTCAGGCGTCGTGCGGTCGAGCTTGATCTCTACGAAGACCAGCATCGAGCGGTCGAGGAGCTTCGGCGACAGCCGTGCGGAATAGCCTGTTATATAGCCGTCGCGTGTCAGGCGCTTGACGCGCTCCGCCGTCGCCGTCTGCGACAGGTTGATATAGTCGGCCAGTTCGGTATTTGTCAGCCTGCCATTCTCCTGCAAGGCGCGCAGGATCTTGCGATCCATCGAGTCGAGATCCTTCATTCCCTAAAATTCCCCTTTATTTAGGTGCAATCGCTATTACCCTGTTCTTAATCGGCGAGAATAACTATGTAAAATAAAATATATGGGTGAAAATTCATTTGGAGAGCTTTAATGCCTGTCCAGGCCGCCACCCCTTCTTCCGCCAGTTTCTCCACCGAGCCGGCGATCCCGCCATTCGCGGCGCCTTATGCGGCCGATGACAAGGCGCTTGTCGCATCGCTTATCAAGGCCGTCAGCTTCGATGCGGCGGCCAACAAGCGCATCGACAAGCGGGCGACGGAGTTTGTCGCCACGATCCGCAAGCAGGCGAGCGGCATCGGCGGTGTAGAGGATTTCCTGCGCGAATACGGGCTTTCCACGCGTGAGGGCCTGGCGCTCATGGTGCTTGCCGAGGCGCTTTTGCGGGTGCCGGATGCGGCCACGCAGGACAAGCTCATCGAGGACAAGCTGAAGCAGGGCCGCTGGTCCGAACATGAAGGGCAGGGCGACACCTGGTTCGTCTCGGCCTCCGCCTGGGCGCTGGGCTTGTCCGCCAAGGTAATCAAGCCGGGCGAGACGCCGGAGGGCGTCGTCGCCGCGCTGATGAAACGCGTCGGCCTGCCGACAGTGCGCACCGCGACCAAGCAGGCGATGCGCTTCCTCGGCCATCATTTCGTTTTGGGCGAGACGATTGGGGAAGCGTTGAAGCGTGCCCGCGCGGCTGAGGCCAAGGGCTATCGCCATTCCTTCGACATGCTGGGAGAAGGCGCGCGGACGCGGGCCGACGCGAAGCGCTACTACAAATCCTACGCCGATGCGATCGACGCCATAGGCAAGGCGGCGGGGGGCAAGCCTTTGCCGGATCGCATGGGCATTTCGGTCAAGCTTTCGGCGCTGCACCCACGGTATCTCGCGACCCATCGCGAACAGGTGCTGGAAGAGCTGGTGCCGGATGTGCTGGCCTTGGCGCAGAAGGCGAAGAGCTATGATTTGAACTTCACCATCGACGCGGAGGAGGCGGACCGACTGGAACTCTCGCTCGACGTGATCGACCGGGTGTTCGCCGATCCTTCGCTCGACGGTTGGGACGGTTTCGGCCTCGCCATCCAGTCCTATCAGAAGCGTGCGCTGGCCGTCATCGAGCATATCGATGCGCTGGCCGGGCGTTTCGGGCGGCGCATGATGGTGCGCCTCGTCAAGGGCGCCTATTGGGACACGGAGGTGAAGCGGGCGCAGGAGCGCGGGCTCGACGATTATCCCGTTTTCACCCGCAAGCCGGCGACGGATATCTCCTATCTCGCCTGCGCCCAGCGGATGCTCGCGGCGCGCCCGCGCATCTTCCCGCAATTCGCCACGCATAATGCGCTGACGGTCGCCGCCATCCTGGAGATGGCGGGCGCCGACAAGAGCGGCTTCGAGTTCCAGCGGCTGCACGGCATGGGCGAGAGCCTTTATAAGCAGATTACCGAGAAGGGCGAGAAGATCGCCTGCCGCATCTATGCGCCGGTTGGCGGCTATCGCGATTTGCTCGCCTATCTCGTGCGCCGGCTTCTGGAGAACGGCGCCAATTCCTCCTTCGTCTCAGTGGTGGGCGATGAAAGCGTGCCGATTTCAGATCTGCTGGTGCGCCCGGCCTCGAGGCTGGAGGACGGCAGGGGCTATCGCAATCCGGGCATCCCGCTGCCGCGCGAACTCTACGGCAAGCGGCGCAATTCGGCCGGCATCGAATTCGGCGATCGGGAGGCGCTGGCCGGCCTCGTTAGCGGCATCGGCGCGGTGCGGCGCAATGTCGATGCGGTTCCGCTCATTCCGGGTCTCAAGGTTTCGGGCAAGGCGGAGCCGGTGCTTTCGCCAGTCAATGGCATAAAGGTCGGCACCGTCATTCCGGCTGGCGCGGACGAGGCGGGGCGGGCTGTCGAGATTGCGCGCAAGGGCTTTGTGGCGTGGTCGCGCGTGGCGGCGGAGGAGCGTGCGGCGGCACTGGAACGCGCCAGCGATCTCCTGGAAGAGAACCGCGACAGGCTGATGGATCTGCTGACCCGCGAGGCGGGTAAGACGCTGGACGACGGCCTTGCCGAAATCCGCGAGGCGGTGGACTTCTGCCGCTATTATGCGGCCGAGGCGCGCCGCCAGTTCGCCCATGATCAGGTCATGCCCGGGCCGACGGGCGAGGACGACCGGCTGCGCCATCGCGGGCGCGGCGTGTTCGTCTGTATATCCCCATGGAATTTCCCACTGGCGATCTTCCTCGGCCAGGTGACGGCGGCGCTTGCCGCCGGCAATGCGGTGATCGCCAAGCCCGCGCCGCAGACGCCGCTCATCGCCTTCGAGGCGGTGAAACTGCTGCACGAGGCGGGCGTGCCGAGGGATGCGGTGCTCTACGTGCCGGGCGATGGCGCGGTGGGTGCCGCGCTCACCGCGCATCCGGCCATCGGCGGCGTCGCCTTCACCGGCTCGACCAAGACGGCCTGGGCGATCAACAGGGCGCTTGCCGCCAAGGATGGCCCGATCGTGCCGCTGATCGCGGAAACCGGCGGGCTCAACGCGATGATCGTCGATGCGACGGCGCTGGCCGAACAGGTGACGGACGATGTGGTCATGTCGGCCTTCCGGTCCGCCGGGCAGCGCTGCTCGGCGCTGCGCATCCTCTATCTGCAGGAGGATATCGCCGATTCCATGCTGGAGATGATCGAGGGCGCTGCGCGGGAGCTCGTGCTGGACGATCCGGCTTTGCCTTCCACCGATATCGGCCCGATCATCGATGAGGCGCAGCGCGCCATGCTCGCCGACCATATCGCGGAAATGCGGAAGACGCAGAAGATCCGCTTCGCCGGCACCGCGCCCGACGAGGGGATTTTTTTCGCGCCGCATATCGTCGAGCTCGACCGGCCGGAAGCGCTGACGCGCGAGGTATTCGGACCGATCCTTCATGTCGTGCGCTGGAAAGCCAAAGAACTTGACCGTGTGCTCGACCAGATCGCCGCCACCGGATACGGTCTGACCTTCGGCCTGCATACCCGCATCGAGGCAACGGTCGCCAAGGCTGTGGATCGACTGGACGTCGGCAATATCTATGTCAATCGCAACACAATCGGGGCGGTTGTGGGCACACAGCCTTTCGGCGGCTCCGGACTTTCCGGCACCGGGCCAAAAGCGGGCGGACCAACTTATCTCACGCGCTTCGCGCTGGAACAGGTGGTTTCGGTCAATACCGCGGCTGCCGGCGGCAATGCTAGCCTCATTGCCATGGGGGAATGATGCACGCAAAGGGTGTACTCTTGCGCCGCTGTTCATTGTTTTTTTAACAGAAAACGCAAGAAAGCTTCGGAAATGAAGTTTTCCTGCTTGCGAATCAATGCAACCTTAGATAGGTGTTAAGCCATATTGCATATGTTTGATCACCTAATAGTTGTATTGCGAATATCTAATACTCAAGGTATTTGGATGTTCTGAGATCAGGACAGGGAACCAGCCCCCGCCTAACCCCTGCCTGATATATTGTCCCTTCAAAACGGACAATGGAAGTCCGGACCGCTTCGACGGTCCGGACTTTTTCCTTTCTCGCGCCCTCTCCCCGGGGCGCGGATATTATTTTGCAGTTGCAAGAAATGCGACTCGACGCTAACAATCGGGGCATGAACAACACGCGCATTGTCACGAATGGCTGGTGGTGGGTCCGCTAAGAGCGGCCACGCAGTCGTTTTGCACGCGCGCAAAGGGATCAGGCCGCAACGGAATTTCCGGGCGGCCTTTTTGTTTGACCGTCCGCAGAGCCGCCAGGGCTGAGGCGCAACGGAGTTGAGGACGATGGCAATGACTGCCGAGAACGAAGTGCATGATTATGTGACGGCTGGCGGAATCGCCATCACACGGACGCGGGTGCCGACGGCTTACGCCGGGGCGATCGAAGCGCGCATCGACGCGCTCGATGGGCGGCGCGGCGCGGTTTTCTCCTCCAACTACGAATATCCGGGCCGCTATACGCGCTGGGATACCGCGATCATCGACCCGCCGGTGGTCATCACCTCCAGCGGTCGCGGCATGAAGATCGAGGCGCTCAACACGCGCGGCGTGGTGATGCTGCGCCCGGTCCTTGGTGTCCTCAAGGGTCTTGCCGACGTGACGGTGGTAACGGCTGAAGAAAAACTGATCGAGCTTGAGATCGCCGAACCGCAGCGGCATTTCACGGAGGAAGAACGGTCGCGCGCGCCTTCGGTGTTCACGGCGCTGCGCGCCATCGTCGGCCTGTTTTTTTCCGAGGACGATGCCAGTCTCGGGCTTTATGGTGCGTTCGGCTACGATCTGGCGTTCCAGTTCGATCCCATCGCATTCAAGCTGAAGCGCCCCGACGACCAGCGCGATTTGGTGCTCTATCTGCCCGACGAGATACTGGTCGCAGATCATTATTCGGCCAAGGCGTGGTTCGACCGCTATGAGTTCTCCTTCGGCGGGTCCTCCACGGAGGGGCTGTCGCGCGAGACCGTGGTCGCGCCGTTCGAACCTTCGGCCAGCATACCGCCTCGCGGCGATCACAATCCGGGCGAGTTCGCGCGGCTGGTCGAGAAGGCCAAGGAGAGCTTCAAGCGCGGCGATCTTTTCGAGGTCGTGCCGGGGCAGACCTTCTATGAGCGCTGCGAGACCAAGCCTTCGGAGATTTCCCGCCGGCTGAAGTCGATCAATCCGTCGCCCTATTCCTTTTTCATCAATCTGGGCGACGGCGAGTATCTGGTCGGCGCGTCGCCGGAGATGTTCGTGCGGGTCAACGGCCGGCGGATCGAGACATGCCCCATATCAGGCACGATCAAGCGCGGTGATGACGCGATTTCGGATTCGGAGCAGATCCTGAAGCTCCTCAATTCCAAGAAGGACGAATCCGAACTGACCATGTGCTCGGATGTCGACCGCAACGACAAGAGCCGGGTGTGCGAGCCGGGTTCCGTCCGCGTCATCGGGCGGCGGCAGATCGAGATGTATTCGCGCCTCATCCACACCGTCGATCATATCGAGGGGCGGTTGCGTGAGGGGATGGACGCTTTCGACGGTTTTCTCAGCCACGCCTGGGCGGTGACGGTGACGGGTGCGCCGAAGCTCTGGGCGATGCGCTTCATCGAGGAAAACGAGAAGAGCCCGCGCGCCTGGTATGGCGGCGCGATCGGCATGGTGCATTTCAATGGTGACATGAATACCGGCCTGACGCTGCGCACCATCCGCATCAAGGACGGCATCGCCCAGGTGCGCGCCGGCGCGACGCTTCTCTATGATTCCATTCCGGAGGAGGAAGAGGCGGAGACCGAGCTGAAAGCTTCGGCCATGCTCTCGGCCATTCGCGACGCGCACAAGGCCAATGCTTCGGGAGAGGCGCGGGCGGCGTCGCGCGTCGGCGAGGGGCTGACGATCCTGCTGGTCGATCACGAGGATTCCTTCGTACACACGCTGGCGAATTATTTCCGCCAGACCGGGGCGACCGTTTCGACGGTTCGCTCGCCAGTGCCTGAGGAATTGTTCGACCGGCTGAAGCCGGATCTGGTGGTGCTTTCGCCCGGTCCCGGCAAGCCGGAGGATTTCGACTGCAAGGCGACAATTGCCAAGGCGCGGCAGCGCAACCTGCCGATCTTCGGTGTCTGTCTCGGGCTGCAGGCGCTCACCGAGGCCTATGGCGGCACGCTTCGGCAATTGCATGAACCGATGCACGGCAAGCCATCGCGCATCCGCGTGCTGAAGCAGGGGCGCATCTTCTCCGGCTTGCCGAAGGAGGTGACCGTCGGGCGCTATCACTCGATCTTCGCCGATCCGGTGCGCTTGCCCGATGATTTCATCGTCACGGCCGAGACCGAGGACGGCGTCATCATGGCCTTTGAGCATAAGAAGGAGCCCATCGCAGCGGTGCAGTTCCATCCCGAATCGATTATGACGCTCGGCCATGATGCCGGTATGCGCATGATCGAGAATGTCGTGGCGCATCTGCCGCGGCGGGCGAAAGAGCGGGCGGCCTGACAAAGCTCACGGCATAGCGCGACAAAATGGATAGGCGGCGGCAGACATGCCGTCGCCAGTCGCTTTAATGAAGGCGATTACAGAGGGTTGGCCATGGATACGAAGAAAAAGATTCAGCTTCTTTCCATATGGTCGATTCCCGTCGCTTTCTGTGTTCTCGGGCTGAAATATATTGCTTTCGCCATCACCGGTTCGGTGGCGCTTTATTCCGACGCGCTGGAATCCATCGTCAATGTGATTGCCGCCGTCGCCGCGTGGTGGGCGATCCGGGTCAGCCACAAGCCCGCCGACCAGAATCATCCCTTCGGTCATCACAAGGCCGAGTATTTTTCGGCTGTGCTCGAAGGCGTGCTGATCGTCGTCGCTGCCCTTTTGATCTTCCGCGAGGCATGGTGGGCATTGCAGGCGCCACGCATGCTGGAGCAGCCGGGGATAGGCCTTGCCATCAACGGCGCCGCCAGCGTCATCAATATCTTCTGGGCGATGCTGCTGATCCGCGTGGGAACCCGTGAGAAATCGCCGGCGCTGCTGGCGGACGGCAGGCATATCATGACCGATGTGGTCACGTCTGTCGGCGTGATCATCGGCCTGGTCGCGGCGCTGGCCACCGGCTGGGCGGTGCTCGACCCGCTGCTTGCCATCATCGTCGCCCTGAACATCCTCTGGCAGGGCTGGCATGTCATTAATTCCTCAGTACAGGGGCTAATGGATGTCGGTGTCGATCTCGACGAAACGATGCGTATCCGCGACATCATTTCCGCCAATGCAGGCGGGGCGATCGAGGTGCATGATTTGAAAACCCGCATCGCCGGCCGCGCTACCTTCATCGAATTCCATATGGTGGTGGCGGCTGACATGAGCGTCGGCGACGCTCATGTCATCTGCGACCGCATCGAGGACGCGTTGAAGACGGTGATCCCCAGCGCCCGCGTCATCATCCACGTGGAGCCGGAAGAGGAGGCGAAGCTGCCAAGGGGGACGGCCGCGGTGCCTTTTGCTTGAGCCTGACCCGTTTTGAAGCAGGCTCAGGAGCGTGGCGCTCTTTTAATTTTCTTGCGTCGTCACCCTGTCTCGATTATCAATCGTCTCCATGAACACGCGCCGGGTCATATCCTCCTTCGCTCGTTCCGCATTCGCGGAAGTGAAGGCTTGCGCGTTGCCACTCTCGCTTCTTCTCGGCCTTATCGGCGACCGTCGGGCTCGTTGAGAGGAGCGTCCGGCGGTCGAATGGTCGCCAGGCCCATGCTCCTTTTGCCCTTTACATCAGAACCGTAACCGCTGATTCAGATCGCCGCTGTCGATATCCGGTCATATACTGCCGGTATGCTGCTCGATCTCAGGAAACGAGAATAGCCATGAACGAGAACAAAGCTCCTTCCGCCTTTGCCAAAGGCATGCCCGTCGCCGCCGCCAAGTACCAGGCCTATCCGGCGGTCGATATTCCCGACCGTACCTGGCCCGGCAAGCGCATCGAAAAAGCGCCGATCTGGTGCTCCGTCGATCTGCGCGACGGCAATCAAGCCTTGATCGACCCGATGGGCCATGATCGCAAGGCGCGGATGTTCCAGCTTCTGCTCGACATGGGCTTCAAGGAAATCGAGATCGGCTTCCCTTCGGCGTCGCAGACCGATTTCGACTTTGCGCGCTGGTGCGTGGAGGAGGGCAACGTTCCCGACGACGTTTCGCTGCAGGTACTGGTGCAATGCCGGCCGGAACTGATCAGCCGTACCTTCGAGGCACTTGAAGGCGCAAAGCGCCCGATCATCCATTTCTACAATTCCACCAGCGAATTGCAGCGTCGCGTGGTGTTCGCCAAGGACGTCGCCGGCATCAAGCAGATCGCCACCGATGCGGCCAAGATGATCGCCGATATGGCGGCAAAAGCCGGCGGCGGCTACCGCTTCGAATATTCGCCGGAGAGCTTCACCGGCACCGAGCTGGAAGTGGCGCTCGAGATCTGCAATGCGGTGAGCGAGATCATTCAGCCCACGCCTGCAAACAAGCTCATCATCAATTTGCCGTCGACGGTCGAGATGGCGACGCCGAACATCTATGCCGACCGGATCGAATGGATGTGCCGCAATCTCGACAATCGCGAAAACCTGATCGTCTCGCTGCATCCGCACAATGACCGCGGCACCGGCATTGCCGCGACCGAAATGGGCCTGATGGCGGGCGCCGACCGGGTGGAGGGCACGCTGTTCGGCAATGGCGAGCGCACCGGCAATGTGGATGTGGTGACGCTGGCGCTCAACATGTTCACGCAGGGCGTCGATCCGGAACTCGACTGTTCGGACATCAACCGGATGAAGGATGTCTATGAATATTCGAACCAGTTGAAGATCGCCGAGCGGCACCCTTATGTAGGCGAACTGGTCTATACGGCGTTTTCGGGTTCGCATCAGGACGCCATCAACAAGGGTATGAAGGCGATCCGGCAGGCCAACAAGCCCCTGTGGGAAGTGCCTTACCTGCCGATCGATCCGCAGGATGTCGGGCGCTCCTACGAGGCGATCATCCGCATCAACTCGCAATCGGGCAAGGGCGGCATCGCCTATATCCTGCAGGCGGATTACGGGCTGAACCTGCCGCGCAATCTGCAGGTGGAGTTCCGCGATGTGATCCAGCAGATCACCGACGAGGAAGGCAAGGAACTGCCGTCGAAGCGCATCCATGATGAATTCCAGCGCGTTTACGTGGAGCAGCCCGGCGCGCGGCTGAAATTCGTCGACCACCACACCTATCCGGACCCCAAAAGGAAGGGCCGCCGGATCATGGCGGCGGAGATCAGCGATGGCGGTGTGACGAAGCGGATCGAAGGGAATGGAACGGGGCCCATCGATGGGTTCGTCGATGCGCTCTCGCATTATCTCGGCATCAAGCTTTCGGTGGTCGATTATTCCGAGCATTCGCTGAGGCAAGGGTCTGACGCATCGGCGGTGTGCTACATGGAAATCGCGCATCCCGCGGGCAAGATTTTCGGCGTCGGCATCAATGACAACATCGTCACCGCCTCGCTCGAGGCGATCATCGCGGCGGCGAACCGGGTGCTTGCCACAGAAACCCAGAAGTAAACTGTCTTGTCCTTGGGGAGGGGCGGATGCCGCTCCTCCCGCGCGCTTTCCAGCGGCTGCGCCCCCGCAAACAGAACATTTCCATTTGCCAACAGCTTGCACTAGGTTAATGCTTGATTAACCAAGGCCCCAGGACAGGACATGTCATGAGCGAGACGAGCGAGAAGGCCAGTTCGGCCGCAGTCGTACACAGGCTGTCGGATGCGGTGCGAACGGCGAAGATCGCCGCTGCGGACCGTGGGGATGTGGTCGTCGACATGAAGGAGGCCGACCGCGTCAGGCTGGAATTGCTGGCGCAGGATCTGCAGCCGGTGTTCGACGAAGTTCCTTCCGACGATCCGCAGTGGGATTTCGCGCTCTCGACCGGGCTGCAGCCGCGCTTGTGGATCGACGCCACGTCGCATGTGATGATGGCGCGGGACCGGCGCACCTACCGTTTTGTGCGCGATACGCGGCTGGGGCGCATTGTCGTCGTTGAATCAACCGAGATCAGCCCCGTTTCCGCTGCCGTGACCGCCTACATTGCAGAACGTATCGTTGAGCGGGAGCGTCTTCTTGAGGGCGATCTCATCAGCCTGCGCGCCGGCACGCCAATTTCGGAGGCTCTTGCGAAGGAGGAGGCGGCCCTCACACCTGTTTCCGTTCAGGCTGCCGCGCTTGCCCAGCCCCCCAGGCGGAGCCGATGGACCGGTTTCATCGCGGGGCTCGTCTGGTTTTTGATCGGTGCTCTCGCTGCCTGTGGCGTCGTGCTGTTGTTGCTACAGGATCGGATCGAGCTGGTGATCTAGATATTCGTAGCTCGGTGATCGACGGCCGAAAATATCGCTTTTCTGGTCCGCTATTTGCGCTTCGCTTTGACTGGAATCTCAACATTCCCTGCGGATTGCGCTCTCTTTTAAGAGATCTTCCCCGTCTGTAGAGCATGGGCGATATCGATCTTATGTTCGGCGATCGTTGCGATCTTCTGACCGGAATCAATAATGCCGCGTTCTGTCCAGCGGCATGTCCAGATCCCATCCTGTTTTCCGATGGAGAAGAGGTTGAAGCGCGACGCAGGACGCTTTGCCCCAAAGCTTTGGCTGGCGGAAGGCACGCAGAGGACGGGAACCTTCCAGGATGGCCCGTCGATCTCATAGCGCGTTGCAAGATGGGTGTGTCCGTGCAGGATAAGTTCGGCGCCGTGCCTGCTCACCACTTTCTGGAACTTTCCGATCCCGTAGAGCCGCTTATGGGCCGGTGCTGCGCCCCGCACCGGCGGATGATGGATCATCACCACCCGGAAAAGGCCGCGTTCGGCCGCCTCATCCAGCATCTTGGCCAGACGTTTGGCCTGAGCGCCGCCAAAATCTCCGCTGGCCATAAAGGGGGCCGTGGCGCGCGCGGAGGATACGCCGATCAGCGCGACGCCCTGACGGACGCGCATATAGGGGAATTGCACCCGATGACCGGCATTGTCGACACCGTCGCCGCGCATCCAGGGCTCCCAGATGCGGCAGGCATTGTCGAGGGCGCCCGGCACATAAGCGTCATGATTGCCGGGAACAAGCGAAACATTGGCAGGATTGCCCAGTGTTTCCAGCCAAAGCCGCGCCGCTTCCAGTTCCAGATTGAGCGCAAGATTGACGAGATCGCCGGTGATGGCGATATGATCCGGCGCTTGTGCCTTCAACTCCGCAGTCAGCGCTTCAAGCGCGCCGCTGGTCATCACGGCTTGCCGGTTGCGTCGCCAGTTGAAGTAGCCGGTGATACGCTTCGACGCCAGTTCCCGATAGGTGATGCCGGGCAGCGGAGAAAGATGTATGTCGGAGATGTGCGCCAGATGAAACATGCCTACCGGTTTAGAATGTTGGCGGTTTCAAATCCAGTGTCAGGCTGCATTGTATCGTGAAAAGCGAAAGGGAAGCGGTTCACATGGCAGACATCAGCATGAAACTGCGGCACTGGCTGTTCCACAGCTATTTCCTGTTGCGCCGGCCGATGACGCTGGGGGTGCGCGGCGCTGTAATTGACGAGAAGGCGGGAACAGTCTTCCTCATCCGCCACACCTACGTGCCTGGCTGGCAGTTTCCGGGCGGTGGCGTCGAGACCGGCGAAACCTTCGGCGCGGCTTTGGCGAAGGAGTTGCGGGAGGAGGGAAATATCGAATTGACCGGAGCACCTGAACTTTTCGCGCTCTACAAGAATTCGCATGCCTCCAAGCGGGACCATGTGGCGCTCTATGTCTGCCGTCATTTCCGCCAGACTTCTCCGCATGTCGGAAACCGCGAGATCGCTGAATCCGGTTTCTTTCCCCTCAACGATCTGCCGGAGGCGACAACACAGGCAACGCGCCGCCGTCTCAGGGAAATTCTTGAAGGCGAGAAACCGTCGGATTCGTGGTGAATTATTGAGTGGGTTGAATCGCTTGCGCGGCTTTCCTGTCAAATTGATTCCGGTTGCCCATTCCATCGCCGCGGCGGTTCAAAGTGGCGCTTGCGGGGCAGGCGGTGCGCGTCGATCAGCCGGAATCGCGAGCCTGAGGGCCGAAACCCTCATGCGGCCTTGCCCGCAAGACGGTCGCGATCGTGAGGCGCGCCATAATCGATCTCCGGCCCGAGAGGGATGATCCCGGTTGGGTTTATCGTCTTATGGCTGCCGTAATAGTGCGCCTTGATGTGGCGCATGTTGACCGTACCGGCGATCCCCGGCACCTGATAGAGCTCGCGGGTATAGTTCGAGAGGTTCGGATAATCGACGATCCGCTGCCGGTTGCACTTGAAATGGCCGACATAGACCGGGTCGAAGCGCAAAAGCGTGGTGAACAGCCGCCAGTCGGCTTCGGTCAGCGTGCCGCCCGTGAGATAGCGCTGGCGGGAAAGCCGATCCTCGATGTCATCGAGCGCTGCGAATAACTGGCTGAAGGCTTCCTCATAGGCCTCCTGCGTCGTCGCGAAGCCAGCGCGGTAAACGCCGTTGTTGATATTGGGATAGACAAAATTGTTCATCTCGTCGATCTCGGCGCGCAGGGCCTCCGGATAGAAATCGAGCGAAGCATCGCCGAATTCGTCGAAGGCTGAATTCAGCATGCGGATGATCTCGGCCGATTCGTTCGAAACAATGGTCTGGCGCTGCTTGTCCCAGAGAACAGGAACCGTGACGCGGCCGGAATATTTCGGGTCGGCGCGGGTATAAATCTCGTGCAGCCGTTTCGCGCCATAGAGATGATCGCCCGTTCCGCCATCTTCGCCATACAGCGTCCAGCCTTCCTCGCCCATGTGATAATCGACCACCGAGACGGAGATCACGTCCTCGAGCTTCTTCAGCGCGCGGAAGATCAGCGTTCGGTGCGCCCAGGGGCAGGCATAGGAGACATAGAGGTGATAGCGCCCCGGCTCGGCCTTGAAGCCCGCTTCGCCGCTCGGGCCGGCGCTGCCGTCGGCCGTCACCCAGTTGCGGAACTGCGATTTGGAGCGCACGAAGCGCCCGCCGCTCTCCGATGTATTATACCATTGATCGTGCCAGACGCCGTCAACCAGAAGTCCCATGTCATATCTCCTTTGAGCTCAATATAGGGAAAGGGGTGGGACTTGGCAGCCGCGGATCGTTGAACGCAGCGTAACCCCCCGGCAACCACCTGCGATTTATTTCGTTTACGCCAGGTTTTTTTGATGATAGGAGCCGTTTTAACCATACGGCGCCCGATGCGGCCGTATTCCGGGAGAAATGCTTTGACAGGATTGCCTTTCATCCGACGATGAAACCAGAGCGGCGCCAGGCGCGCTGCCCTCGATGCCTGTCTGCGCCCTTCGCGGCGTTCCGATTTCTCAATTTGTGACCGTCTTGCCATGCTGCAACTCGAACTGACCTACGCGCAGGAAGATCCCGCGCACGATCCCGAGATCGAAGCCATCAACAGCCAGGCCTTTGGGCCGGGCCGTTTCACGCGGGCCGCGTATCGCATCCGTGAAGGCGGCTCGCACGACCGCTCGCTTTCCTTCGTGGCGCTGCAGGGCGGCATCGTCGTCGGCTCGGTACGGATGACGCATATCGTGATCGGGAAGACGCGGGCGCTGCTGCTCGGGCCGCTTGCGGTGAGGCCGGAATGGAAAAACCGGGGCATCGGCCGCGCGCTGATGAGCCAGGCGATGGAGGCGGCAAAGCTTGCCGGCCACCGGCTGGTCGTGCTTGTCGGCGACGAGCCCTATTATGGGCCTTTCGGTTTCCGCAAGGTCGAGCCTGGCCGGATCATGATGCCCGCGCCCGTCGATCCCCACCGGTTGCTCGCATGCGAATTCACGGTCCGTGCGCTGGAGAATGTATCAGGCCTGGTGCGTCACGCCGATCGCGCCTGAAGGGCGGAGGCTTTAGAGCGGTTCCTGTTTTGATCGAATCGGAGAACCGCTCTAAACATTTATTTTTACGCAATTCCGGACGGAAAACCGCTTCGCACTTTTTCCTGGAATTGCTCTAACGCCCCTCGCGATACCACATGCTGCCGAGCACCAGGAGCATCGCGGCCAAGCCGAGGAAGCCCGAGAAGAGCGGCAGGCGGTTGACGCTCTTGAGCGTCGTGTCGCCGGTTTCGCGCAGGCCGATCCAACTGTTGCCACTCGCCACCGCCGTGTTGCGCACGGCGATGATGCTGGGCACTTCAACGTTCGCCTGACCCGCTTCTGTTCGCAATCGCCGCACGCTGCCGCCGGTTTCCCGCGCCACTGGATCGAGGCTGGCGGTGGTCGAGATGCTGTCGGTGAACTCGGGCGCGTCGATCGGGCCGACATGGGCGAGCGTGCTCAGATCGCCATTGGCGACCTGGAAAAGCCCGATCACGTCGGACTGCAGCGACCCGCTGAAGATACCGGGCTCGGTGCGGGTAAGCGGCACTTCGACGGTCTGGCCGGTCGGGGTGATGACGGTGGCATTGCCGGGATTGTCGCCCATGGTCTGGCGGCGGATATGTAGTGTGCGGCCGCTGCCGCTTGCCGTCAGCGCTTCCTCCTCCAGTTCCGGTTCTTTCATCAGCCAGTGGGCGATGCGGCGGTAGAGCGCGGCATAGGGACCGCCGCCTTCGAAGCCGCGCGCCCAGAGCCAGCCCTGGTCGGACAGGAACATGCCGACACGGCCTTCGCCGACCCGGTTGAGCACGAGGAGCGGCTTGTTGTCGGCGCCCTTCATGATGACCTCGCCCTGAGGCTGGTTGATGTCGATGATGCGGAACCAGCGGCTCCAGCGCGGCGGCTCCTGCGCCCCACCTTCCAGCCCACGCGTCACGGGATGGCGCTTGCCCATGTCGGTCAGGCGCGGATAAAAGGCCTTTTCGGTGATCTCGCCGGTGGGGAGCGCGGGCAGGGCGCTCAGGAGCGGCGTGCGCGCGATGGACTGGTTGCCCGCATATTCGGAGCCGGCCGCAATCAGCAGCGCACCGCCGTTTTCGACATATTGGGCGATATAATCATAATAGAGCAGCGGCAGCACGTCGCGGTGCTGGTAGCGGTCGAAGATGATGAGGTCGAAATCCTCGATCTTCTCGACAAAGAGCTCACGCGTCGGGAAGGCAATCAGCGACAGTTCATTTATGGGCGTCCCGTCCTGCTTTTCCGGCGGACGCAGAATGGTGAAATGGACGAGATCGACGGATGCGTCGGCCTTGAGAAGGTTGCGCCAGGTGCGCTCGCCATTGTGCGGCTCGCCCGAAACGAGAAGAACCTTGAGGTTATCGCGAATGCCGTCGATCATCGCCACGGCGCGATTGTTGGTTTCGGTGACTTCGCCGGAGATCGGATCGGTCCTGATCTCGACGATATTGGCGCCCGCCTTGGGCAAGGTCACTTCGACGGGCGTTTCGCTGCCGATGACGGCGTTTTCCTCGCTTACGATATTGCCGTTGACGAGGATACGCACGCGCGCAGCTCCACTTGCCTGCGGATTCTGGCCCTCGTCGGTGACGGTATAGACGAGCTGCTGCGGTTTTCCCACGATGCCGAAACGCGGCGCCTGCACGAAGCGGATACGGCGGTCGAACTCATCGGGCGTTCCGGTGATCAGCCCGTGGATGGGCGCATTGAAGCCGAGCGCGGCGGCGTTTTCCGGAATGTCATGTATCTGGCCGTCCGTCACCATGATCGCGCCGCCGATGCGCGAGGGCGGCACGTCGCGGAAGGCGCCGTTCAGGGCCTGGAACAGCTTTGTCGAGGTGCCGTCATCATCGTCGCTCGCGCGCCCGGCCTCCACGACGCGCACGTCGAATTGCGGCAGCTTCCCAAGCTCTTCCTCGACCGTCTTGACGGCGGCGTCGGCATCGGCACGGCGGTTGCCGATATCCTGGCTCTGGCTCCGGTCGACGACGACGGCGACGACGCTCTTCAGCGGTTCGCGTTCTTCATCGATCAGGATCGGATTGATGAGAGCGAGAACAAGCGCCAGAAGCGCCAGCAAGCGGATGACGCCGCCGCGCTGGCGGAAGAAGAGCCCGGCAAGCACCAGCAGCGCCAGCGGCACGAGGATGGCCGCAAGCCAGGGCCATGAGAAGAGCGGTTGGAAATCAAGCGACAGATGCATCGGTTTCTCCGCTCAGTTTCCGAGCCGTTCGAGCAGAACGGGGACGTGGACCTGATCGGATTTATAATTGCCGGTCAGCATGTACATCATGATGTTGACTCCGCCGCGCAGGGCATAGGCCCGCTGCATCGGATCGTTGGGAACAGTCGGGAGCAAGGGCGCGCCACGCTGGTCGATGGCCCAGGCGCCGGCAAGATCATTGGCGGTGATGAGGATCGGGCTGACGCCATCGCCGGTTCGAACCGGGCGGTCCTGGCGGCTCTCGCTGTTGAGCGAGGCCTCCACCCAGAGCGGGCTGCCACGGTAACGCCCCGGAAAATCCGGCATGATGTAGAAGGATTTCGTCAGGACATGATCGCTCGGCACAGGCTCGAGCGGCGGTACGTTCATGCCGTCCAGAATGGCGCGCAGGCGCTGCCCGGCGGGCGTGGTCGAGCCGTCTAGCCCTGCACCGGCGGCAAATTCGTCGCGGGTGTCGAACAGCACCGTGCCCCCCTGCTGCATATAGGCGTCAATGCGGGCGATCGCGGCCTCGCTCGGCATCGGTGCGTTGGCATCGATGGGCCAGTAGATCAGCGGATAGAAGGCAAGCTCGTCGCGCGCCGGGTCTAGGCCGATCGGCTCGCCGGGCTCCATTGCCGTCTTCTCCATCAGGAACTGCGTAAGTCCTTGCAGGCCTGCCTTGCTGATATCGTCGACGGCCTTGTCGCCTGTAACGATATAGGCCAGATGCGTGACGGAAACCGCATCGATCATCGCCTGGTCGCCGGGCCTGCTGTCGTCATGCACGACATTGTCGCTGCTTTCCGGTTGGGCCGCTGGTGGAGCGGGAGGGGCGGGTGCTGTCGTCTGCGCCATGGCCCCGCCGCCGGCAAACGGAGAGGCGGACGCGAACAGCACAGCCGGCAGAAGCAGCAGCGCCAGGGCGCCCAGGGCCGCCGCCTTGCGCCCGCCCTGCATCCGGCCACCCTTGCGCGGACCGCCCATGCGGAAATGTCCTCCGAGCCACAGCACCAGCAGGGTATCGAGCGCCAGCAGGATTGCCGCCGCCGCAAAGAGCGGTCCGCGCAGGCGGATCGATTCATCGGCGGCATAGGCGCTCGCGGTGACGGGGAAGGACAGCGAAGGCTGGATGAGCGGGTTCAACTTTGCCTGCGGGCCGAGAAGGTTCAGCGCATAAAGCGCCTCCTCGGAGCCGTAGAAGCCGGGCGGGTTGTCATAGCTCACCTGAGGGGTAGCGCCGCCGCCGATGGTGAGCGGTTTGGTTTCCGGCGCCGGTGGCATGGTCGAGCCATCTGCCGCCAGCATGAGATAAGGCGGAAGCGAAACGCTTGCCGTACCCTTATCCTCGCTGCCGCCGAGATTCTGCGAGAGGGCAACGATACGGCGCAGCATCTCAACGAAGGTGCCGCTGATCGGCAGATTTGACCAGGTGGCATTAGGCGCGACGTGGAAAAGCACGATCCGGCCGCTACCCCTGGTTTCCCCCGTTACAAGAGGCGTTCCGTCGGCGAGGTTCGCCCAGCTCTTTTCAAAGAGGCCGGGAGAAGGCTCCGCCAGCACCTGACGCGTCACGGTAACGTCGCGTGGGGTGGGAAGGCCCGCGAACGGCCCGGCTGCCGGAAATGCCGCCAGCGGCTGCGGCTCGGTCCAGGAAAGCGTGCCGCCAAGCGAGCGTTCGCCGCGCCTGAGCGTGACCGGCAGCAGCGTATCGTCGTCGCTGGCGCCTGCAAGCTTCGGCCCGGCGAAACGGATGAGCGTCCCGCCCTTGGCGACCCAGTCGGCCAGCCGCTGTTCCGCCGCTTCCGGCAATTTGCCGATATCGGCCATCACCACAACGGACGGATTCTGCTCAAGCAGTTCCGGCACCGAAACGGCAAGATCGGCGGTGCGCGGCTGCACGAGATCGGCATAGGGGTTGAGGGCGCGGGAAATGTAATAAAGCGGCGACAAAAGCGGCTGGGCGCTATCGGCGTCTGCGCCGGATAAAAGGGCCACGCGCCGCCTTTTGGCATTGCTGTCGAGGAGACGCGTCGCGGCCGCTTGCGATGCGCCATCGATGCGGAGGAACGAGAAATCGTTGCGCAACTCTATGGGGGCCTCGATGCGGCCCTCGGCCGTGCTGCTGCCAATGGCGAAGGCGAGGCTCGTTTCGGCGATCCGGCGGCCCTTAGTGTCGAAAGCGCCGACGGTGACGCTGCGCGGCTGGCTGGCGTCGCTTGGCCGCACGGCATGGACGACGAGCCCGTCGGCACCGTTCTCGACCGAGGTGAGGGCGGCAAGGTTAGACGTATCGGGCCTGTACCAGAGCATGGAGGACGCGCCGCTCTGATCGAGGCTCGCGAGGGCAGCCGCGGCATCCGCCGTCTCGATCCCGTCATTGAGATAGGCGACGCGTGCGCCGGGGGTGGCTGAGATCGACGTGGAAAGGCGGTTGAACGCCTCCTGGCGGTTGACGGGGATCGGACGGGGTTTTAACGCCTGCAGCCTTTCCAGAGCGCGGGGGGCATCGAAAGGTCCAATCTCGACATTGGTGCGCTCCGCGGTGCCCATGACATAGATCAACGCGCCCGAGGCTTCCGCATCGGTGACGAGGCGCTCCGCCGTTTCCAGCTTCTGGTTCCAGTTCTCGGCCGATGCCCAGCCATTGTCGAGTACGATGGCGACGGGCTCCTTGCCGGCAAGGGTGACGGGACGCGGGTTCCAGACGGGCTCGGCCAGGGCCAGGATCACCAGCGCGGCAAGCAAAAGGCGCAGAAGCGTCATCCACCATGGGCTCTTGCTCGGCGTCTCCTCCTTCTTCAGCACATTGGCGAGGATCCTGAGCGGCGGAAACACCTCTTCCTGCGGGCGCGGCGGCGTCATGCGCAGGAGCCACCAGATAACAGGCAAGGCAATGAGGCCTGCGAGGATCATCGGTGCGCCGAAGGCAAACGGAAGCGCATTCATGCCGCACCTCCGCGACGGCCCATATCGGCGGTCATGTTCATATGCACCTTCACCAGCGCTTCGGATGCCGGGCGGTCGGTGTGATTGACGGTGTAGCTCCAGCCGAGCCGCTTGCAATAGTCAGAAAGCGTCTCGCGGCGGGCGAGATAGAGCTTGCGATAATCCTGGGCATAGGTCTCGGCGCGGCCGGCGGTGATCTTTTCGCCCGTCTCGGGATCGCGGAACTCGGTGCGGCCGGAATAGGGAAACACCTCTTCCGCCGGATCGGCAATCTCGATCAGGTGGGCGCGGACGCCGTGCTTGGCCAGACGTTCGAGAAGCTCCTGCATCTCCTCGACGGGCTGGAGGAAATCGCTGACCAGGATGATATCGGAGAAGCGCCTGATGCCGGCTATATCGGGCAGGGCGGTCACGCCCGTGGAATGGACGAGGGCTGCGGCAAGCCTTTCAGCGCCATTGCGCGCGGCGAACGGGGCGATGATGCCGGGATAGGCGATGCGCTCGCCGCTACGCGACAGAAGCTCGGCCATAGCCAGCGTGATGACCAGCGAGCGCCATTCCTTGGCGACTTCGCCGAGATCTGACTGAAAAAGCATCGAGGCGGAAGGATCGGCCCATAGCCAGACGGTATGCGCCGCTTCCCATTCGCGATCGCGCACATAGGTATGATCGTCGCGGGCCGAACGTCGCCAGTCGATGCGCGACAGCGCCTCGCCTTCGACATAGGGACGGAACTGCCAAAAATTCTCGCCCATGCCGCGCCTGCGCCGGCCATGCCAGCCGGTGATGACCGTATTGACCACCCGGCGCGCCTCGACCAGGAGATCGGGCACCAGCGCGGCGCGCTGTCTGGCGCGGGCAAGCGCGTCGGTCGTCGCGACCGGCTGGACTTGCGCGCCGAACGCCGCCATCAAATGGCTGCCTTCACGAGATTGGCGATGACATCGCGGACGTTCATACCGTCGGCGCGCGCCGCGAAGGTCAGCGCCATGCGGTGCTGCAGGACGGGCTCGGCAAGCGCCTTCACGTCGTCGACCGATGGAGCGAGACGACCGTCATAAAGCGCGCGGGCGCGGGCGCACAGCGTCATCGCCTGGCTGGCGCGGGGTCCGGGTCCCCATGCGATGTGGCGGTCGGCATGTTCGCTGCCGGCGCCGGGGCGGGCGGAGCGCACCAGCTTGAGGATCGCTTCCACGACGTTTTCCGAAACCGGCATGCGGCGGATCAGGTTCTGCATCTCCTTCAGCCGCAGGGCGGTGATGACAGCACGGGCCTTGGCGTCGGAGGTGCCGGTGGTTTCCAGGAGGATGCGGCGCTCGGCGTCCAGCTCGGGATAGAGGATATCGATCTGCATGAGAAAGCGGTCGAGCTGGGCTTCCGGCAGCGGGTAGGTGCCTTCCTGCTCCAGCGGGTTCTGGGTCGCCAGCACATGGAAGGGCGAGGGCAGGTCATGGCGCTCGCCGGCGACCGTCACATGATATTCCTGCATCGACTGCAGCAGCGCCGACTGGGTGCGGGGGCTGGCGCGGTTGATCTCGTCGGCCATCAGGAGCTGCGCGAAGATTGGTCCCTTCACATAGCGGAAGGAGCGGCGGCCGTCGGCGTTCTGCTCCATGACCTCCGAGCCGATGATGTCCGATGGCATCAAGTCGGGCGTGAACTGCACACGGCGTTCATCGAGGCCGAGCACAGTGCCCAGCGTTTCCACCAGCTTGGTCTTGGCGAGGCCGGGAACGCCGACGAGCAGCGCATGGCCGCCGGCCAGAAGGGCGACGAGGGTGCGCTCGATGACGCTCTCCTGTCCGAAGATGACCGTGCCGACGGCTTCGCGGATTTTCGAGATGTCCTGAAGGGCGCGCTCGGCTTCGGCAACCAGAGCTTTGGGATCGATGGGATCGGCTGTTTTGACAACGCTCATGGCTTCCTCGCAAATGGTCCGGCCGCTATGACAGCTGAACAGTGCTCTAAAACTGGCCCCTCACTGGACAAGTTAAATCACTATGACATGCTGACAAGCCGCGAAACGGTGACTATTTCGTGACGTATCCTTAATTTTCAATGTGAGAATAACCGAGTCGCATGGGAAAGAGCAGTATAGTTTCCGGATCGGACATGGCGGGGCTGGAAGCCCTGATCGCCCGCGCGCGCGCCGACGGGACGAGCGAAAAGGGCCTGCCGCCGGTCGAGCGGTGGAATCCCGATTTCTGCGGCGATATCGACATGGAAATCCGCGCCGACGGGACGTGGTTCTATATGGGCACGCCGATCGGCCGCAAACCGCTTATCCGGCTTTTCTCGACGATCCTGCGCAAGGACGGGGACGGCCGGACCTATCTTGTGACCCCTGTGGAAAAGGTGGGCATTCGGGTAGAGGATGCGCCATTCCTGGCGGTCGAGATGAATGTGTCGGGTGAGGGCGGCGAGCAGGTCCTGACGTTTCGCACCAATGTCGGCGATGTGGTGGAGGCCGGGCCCGGCAATCCGCTGCGCTTCGAGGTTGCGCGCGAAAACGAGGGGTTGAAGCCCTATCTCCTGGTCCGCGGCAGGCTGGAGGCGCTGCTGGCGCGGCCCGTCATGTACGATCTGGTGGGCTTGGGCGAGGATGTGGAGATCGACGGCAGGGCCATGTTCGCGGTCCGCTCGAGCGGCGTGGTCTTTCCGATCCTGCCTGCCGACGCGCTGGAGGCGTTCCGGTCGTGAGGGCCATCACCGGGGAAGCCAGGCATGGCGAAGAAGCAGGCGCGTTTTCCGCACAAGCCTTCGCCGCGCGCATCGCCGATGTCGGCCATGACGGGGTGAGCGCGGATCGCGGCGACCATCTGCTCAATGCCGAACTTGCGTCCGATCTCGACCAGATGGTCACTGCCGGGAAGATGCGGGATGCGGCGGTGCTTGTGCCCGTGGTCGATCGCGGGCCGGAAGCGACGATGCTCCTGACGCTGCGCAACGCCTCCATGCGCAAGCATTCCGGCCAGATCGCCTTTCCTGGCGGCGCCATCGATCCGGGGGACGGCACGGCGGAACATGCCGCGCTGCGCGAGGCGCATGAGGAAATCGGCCTTGCCGCCGACAGGACGGAGCTTCTCGGCCGTCTGCCGCGCTATCTCACGACAACAGGCTATTCGATCACGCCGGTTCTCGCGATCCTGCGCCCGCCATTCGATCTCGTTGCCAATCCGGATGAAGTGGCTGACGTGTTCGAGGTACCGCTTTCCTTCCTGATGGACCCGCGCAACCACCGCCGCGAGAGCAGGGTATGGGAAGGCCGCGAGAGATCCTACTATACGATGCCCTATCAGGAGCGCTTCATCTGGGGCGTGACTGCCGGCATCATCCGCACCCTTTATGAAAGGCTCTACGCTTGAGCGATATCGTTTCCATCGAAGGACGGGCGCCGTGGCTGTCCGACAAGAACCTGCAATCGCTGCTGGGTGCGCTTTCCAGCGATGGCGAGGAGGCGCGTATCGTGGGCGGCGCCATCCGCAACACGTTGCTCGACCAGAAGGTCGCCGACATTGATATCGCGACGACCACCTCGCCCGATGAAACCATGCGCCGTGCCGTGGAGCGTGGCTTCAAGGCCGTGCCGACCGGCATCGAGCATGGGACGGTGACTGTCGTCGCCGGCGGCAGGCCTTTCGAGGTGACGACGCTGCGCGCCGACATCGAAACCGACGGCCGGCGCGCGAAAGTCGCCTTCGGGCGCGACTGGAAGACCGACGCCGAGCGGCGAGACTTCACCATCAACGCGCTCTACGCCAAGGCCGACGGCACTTTGGTCGATGATGTCGGCGGGCTCAGGGATATCGAGACGCGGACGCTGCGCTTCATCGGCGATGCCGAATTGCGTATCCAGGAAGACTATCTGCGCATCCTGCGTTTCTTCCGCTTCTTCGCCTGGTACGGGTCCGGGCGGCCGGAAGCGCAGGGGTTGAAAGCCTGCACGCGGCTGAAGGATGGGTTGGCGGGCCTGTCGAAAGAGCGGATCTGGGACGAGATGAAGAAGCTTCTCTCGGCCCCCGATCCCTCGCGGGCGCTTTTGTGGATGCGGCAGACCGGCGTTCTGAACGTCATCCTGCCGGAAAGCGAGAAATGGGGCATTGATGCCATTCACGGCCTCACCCGCGCTGAACTGGACCTCGGCTGGCCGGCGGACCCTCTCCTGCGGCTCGAAAGCCTCATCCCACCGGATGCGGCGCGCATGGAGGCGCTGGGCGAGCGGCTGAAGATGTCGAACGCAGAGCGGGCGAGGATCGAGGCCTGGGCCCGGGCCGATGCGCTGAAGCCGAACCTCTCCGACATGGGACTTGCCCGACGGATCTATCGCGGCAGCAGGCAGGCGATCGTCGACCGGTTGCGGCTGGCGCTTTCGGCAGCCCGCGTCGGAGCGGGGAGCGGCGATGCGGCGGCGATGATGGAGGCGGGACGCTATGCGCGCCTCCTGGAAAAGGCCGAGACCTACGAGACCCCACACTTTCCCCTGACCGGCGGCGATCTCATAGCGGCGGGCATGAAGAAGGGACCGGAGGTCGGCCGCGCACAGCGTGCGCTCGAGGACATCTGGATCGAATCAGGCTTCTCGCTCGACCGCGAGGCGCTCCTCGCCAGATTGCCGGAGATTTCCGGGAAGGGCTGAGCATTCGGTCGTTCAGCGGCTCAAGGCCATTTCACCGTCGGCGGCATGGACGACAGGATCGCGTCGACATTGCCGCCCGTCTTCAGGCCGAAAATGGTGCCGCGGTCGTAGAGAAGATTGAATTCGACGTAGCGGCCGCGGCGAACCAACTGTTCCTGGCGGTCTTCGGCGGTCCAGTCCATGTTGAAGTTCTGCCGCACGATATGTGGATAGATGACCGAAAAGCCACGCCCGACATCGCGGGTGAAGTTGAAATCGGCGTCCCAGCCGCCGGCTTCGTCGGAGGAATGCAGCCAATCATAGAAGATGCCGCCGATGCCGCGCGGCTCATTGCGATGCGGCAGGAAAAAATACTCGTCGCACCATTCCTTCAGCTTGTCGTAATCGACGACATCGCGATGCTTGTCGCAGACGAATTTCAACGCCTTGTGAAAGGCTCGTGCGTCGAGATCGTCCTGCGTGCGGCGGCGGTCGAGAACCGGCGTCAGGTCGGCGCCGCCGCCGAACCACTGGCGTGAGGTGACGACCATGCGCGTATTCATGTGCACGGCAGGCACGTTGGGGTTTTGCGGATGCGCGATCAGTGAAATGCCGGAAGCCCAGAAGCGGGGATCTTCCTCCGCGCCGGGGATCTGCTTGCGGAATTCGGGCGAGAACTCGCCGAAGACGGTCGAGGTGTGGACGCCGACCTTTTCGAAGACGCGGCCATGCATGAGTGACATCACGCCGCCGCCGCCATTGCCATCGTCGCGCTGCCAGGGGGTCTGAACGAAACGGCCGGGCTCGCGGTCGGCAAGCGGGCCGTCCAGATCGTCTTCCAACTGCTCCAGCGTCGCACAAATCCTGTCGCGCAGTTCCTCGAACCAGACCTTGGCGAGGGCCTTCTTCTCTTCGAGTTCAGCTGGAAGCGTGGTTGGAATATCAGGGCGTTGCATGAGAATTTTGTCCTTTTATCAATTCGTAGCAAACTCTCGATATGGCGCAAAGGGGATAACGCCAGCGAACAGAGGCGGAAAGGCTTGCTCCCCAAGAAATGACTCGTTTTCCAGCTACAACCAAGCTACCTTGTCGGCGAAGGGTTTTGCGAGGGTTCACGATGGCCGCCAATCTGCCCCGTCCACCGCTCAATGGCTTGCGCAAGCAGCTTGAGGCCGGCCGCGCCCGCAAAGAGCGCCTGCCGCGCGATGGCTTCATCCGCGAAACATTCACATTGCCGCGCCACGACGCCCGCGAAAAGGCGCGGGAATGGTTCGCAATGTTTCCCAAGGCTGCCTACTGGACCGAGATCGAGAGCTGGTGCGAACGGCCGGACGACGTCATCGAGTTCACGATGAGGCGGCTGCCGACGGCGGATTGAAGGGGTGCTCGGGGATGTGGCCGCGTTCACATCCTGATTCCGGCTTTCATTCTATCCCGTTGTTTCGCGATTCGTTTTCGCTCATGGACGAAGTTGACGCAGCGCTTCACCTGCGGCCATCGCGGCTGACAGGGCGATGTTGAGCGAGCGGGCGTTTTCCACCATCGGTATCAGCAGCCTGGCATCGGCGCTTTCATGTACGTGGTCAGGAACGCCCGCCGATTCTCGCCCGAACAGAAGCACGTCGCCGGGGCCGAAGGAAAAGCTTGTATATGGCTCGGCGGCCTTGGTGGAGAACAGCACCAGCCGACTGCCGGCGCTCTTCCGCCATCGGTCGAAATGCGTCCAATCGAGATGACGGGTGAGGGCGGCCTGCTCGAGATAATCCATGCCGGCGCGCCGCAGAGCTCTATCGGAGATGTCGAAACCGGCTGGCTCGATCACATCCACGCCGATGCCGAGGCAGGCGGCCATGCGCAGGATCGTTCCGGTGTTGCCGGGGATATCGGGCTGGTAGAGGGCTATTCGCAGGTCCATGGAGGCGGCGTAGCCGGATGGTGGCTGAATGGCAACATCTGTCAGTTGAGGGCAGGCGGCAGGACATTTTGTCGCGTGGGGTCTCGCCAAAAGTAGAAAGATTGTCTATAGCAAACTCCCGCAAACGAACCGCTGGAGGTGTCGATGATCAGCACGACCAGACTTCTCCCATGGCCGAAGGTGTCTCCTTCCTCCATGTCCCCCGGTTCTGCGTCCGATCGTTTCCGGTAGTTCTTCTCCAGATTCCGTATCCCAGTCCTGACCAGAGCCGCAGCCGTTTTCCGCGCTAGCAGGTTTTGCGTCATGTCCAGAATTCTGCGTTTCGAGGCGCTGCTGCGGGTCGGCAGCCTTCCACTGGTTTCGGCGTTCTTTTCCGCCTCTCCCCCCGCGCGACCTTGCCGGGGCGATGAGGCCACCGCATATGAGGTTTCATAATGTTCCGCTGGTTTGAGCAAAGGCTACAGGCATTTCCGGACACAGAGCTGCGCGAGCCGCCGCGCACTCTGGTCGCGTTCTGCATGTATTACACCAGGGGCGCCTGGCTGTGGATCGTGCTGATGGCGCTCGGCGCGGCGACGATCGCCATGATCGAGGTTTCGCTGTTTGCGTTCCTCGGCAATATCGTCGACTGGCTTTCGCACCAGTCGCGGGAGACATTCCTCGCCAATGAGGGGTGGCGGCTGTCGCTGATCGCTGGGGTCGTTCTGATCGTCCTGCCGGCGGTGGTGCTGTTCCACTCGCTCGTCATTCACCAGACGCTGCTCGGCAATTTTCCGATGCGGGTGCGCTGGATGATCCACCGCTATCTCATCCGCCAGTCGATGACCTTCTTCCAGGACGAATTCGCCGGCCGCATCTCGACCAAGCTGATGCAGACGGCGCTCGCCGTGCGCGAGACGGTGATGAAGCTGCTCGACGTGCTCAACTATGTCGTGGTCTATTTCACCGGCACGCTCATCATCGCGGCCTCGGCGAACTGGCGGCTGATGGTGCCGTTCGCGGTGTGGGTGATCGCCTATATCGGGCTGCTGCGCTTCTTCATTCCGAAGATGCGGGTCATCTCGGAGGAGCAGGCGAACGCCCGCTCCATCATGACGGGCCGGATTGTCGACAGCTACACCAATATCGCGACGGTCAAGCTGTTCTCCCATTCGAACCGGGAGGAAGAATATGCCCACGAAAGTCTCCTTACCTTCCAGGAAACGGTCAACCGCCAGATGCGGCTGGTGACGAAATTCTATTTCTCGCTCTACATCCTGAACTGCCTGCTTCTGTTTTCGGTCGGCAGCATTGGCATCTGGCTCTGGCTCGGCGAAGCCGTGACGATCGGCGCGGTGGCGGTCGGCATCGGCCTCGTGCTGCGGCTCAACGGCATGTCGCAATGGATCATGTGGGAAATGTCGTCGCTGTTCGAGAACATCGGCACGGTGCAGGACGGCATGGCATCGATCGCACAGCCGCAGATGATCACGGATGTGCCCGGTGCGCCCGCCCTGCATGTCTCGAAGGGGGAGATCGTCTTCGACCATATCCGCTTCCACTACGGCAAGGGGAAGGGGGTGATCGACGATCTGGCGCTGACGATCCGTCCGGGCGAGAAGATCGGCTTGGTCGGGCGCTCGGGCGCGGGCAAGTCGACGCTGGTGAGCCTGCTCCTGCGTTTCTACGACGTCGAAGCCGGCCGCATCCTGATCGACGGGCAGGATATCGCGGGGGTGACGCAAGATAGCTTGCGCGCCAATATCGGCATGGTCACGCAGGATACCTCGCTCCTGCACCGTTCGGTGCGCGACAACGTCCTCTATGGCCGTCCTGACGCCACGGAGGCGATGATGCTGGAGGCCGTCAAGGGCGCGGAGGCGGGCGATTTCATCCAGACGCTGACCGATCCCAAGGGGCGCACGGGCTTTGACGCGCATGTCGGCGAACGCGGTGTAAAACTCTCCGGCGGACAACGCCAGCGCATTGCAATTGCAAGGGTCATGCTGAAGGATGCACCCATCCTCATTCTCGATGAGGCGACCTCGGCGCTTGATTCGGAAGTGGAGGCGGCGATCCAGGACAATCTCTACCGCCTGATGGAGGGCAAGACCGTCATTGCTATCGCACACCGGCTTTCGACCATCGCGGCGCTGGATCGCCTGATCGTCATGGATCGGGGCCGGATCGTCGAGGATGGCACGCATGAGGAACTGATCGCGCAGGGTGGCATCTATGCCGGTCTCTGGGCGCGGCAGTCGGGCGGCTTCCTGGGTTTCGATGACACTTCGGAGGGATTGGCCGCTGAATAAGAGCAGAACGGCATGAAGGCGATCTACAGCTTCTTCGAACGCTGGGTCGATCCTTTCCGCAAGATCGACGATCTGCGCCCGCCCGGTACGACGGTGCGCTTCCTCTGGCATTATGCCCGGCAGGCGCGGGGCCCGCTTGCGCTCGCCCTCATCGTCGGCGGACTGGCGCCGCTGGTAGAGGCGGGGCTGTTCTATTTCATGGGCAGGCTGGTCGATATCCTGGACCAGACGGCGGACAAGAGCTGGCATGGCCTGATGGCTGCTGCAGGGCCGGAACTGCTCTTCATGGCGATCACGGTTCTCATCGTGCGTCTGGCGGTCACGGCGGTAAACACGCTTCTGGACGATCAGACGCTGTCGCTGGGTTTCTATAATCTGATCCGCTGGCAGGCCAATGCCCATGTGCTGCGTCAGTCCTATGCGTTTTTCCAGAACGATTTCGCCGGGCGCATCGCCACGAAGGTCTGGCAGGCCGGGCAGGCGGCCGGCGACCTGATGACTACCTTCATCCAGGTGATCTGGTTCATGCTGATCTACAGTTTCACGACGCTTACGCTCGTCGGCCGCCTGGACTGGCGGCTGGCAGCGGCGGTGATCCTGTGGATCGTCGCGTTCGGGTTCATCGCACGGCATTATTTGCCGGTAATCCGCGTTCGCGCCGAGGCGGCCGCCGAAGCCGGCTCGATGATCAACGGGCGCATCGTCGACAGCTACTCCAACATCCAGACAATCAAGCTCAACACTGCAGATGCGGACGAAGCCTATCTGCGGGACGGGTTTGATCGCTATGTGGCCACGCTCCTACCGTTCTACCGCTCGATAACGGGCGTGCGGATAATGCTGACCGCGCTTTCGGGCCTGATGATCGTGAGTGTGACGGCGCTTTCCATTGATTTGTGGACCAAGGGAATCATGACGGTGGGGGAGGTGTCGTTCACCCTCGGGCTGGTGCTGCGCCTCAGCATGCTGCTCAGCCGGCTGATGATGCAGTTGAACGGCATGTTGCGGCAACTCGGCCTGATCGAGAACTCGATGCGCCTCGTCGCTGCGCCGCTCGGCCTCGAGGATCGGCCGGGCGCCAAGCCGTTGCGGGTCACGAAGGGCGCGATCGATATCCAGCACGTTACGTTCCATTATGGGAAAGCGAACGGCGTTCTGGACGATATCGACCTTTCCATCAGGGGTGGAGAGCGCATCGGTCTCGTCGGTCAATCGGGCGCGGGCAAAACCACGCTGATCAACCTGATCCTGCGGCTCTTCGATGTTGAAAAGGGCCGTATACTGGTTGACGGCCAGGATATAAGCAGCGTGACGCAGGCTTCGCTGCGGCGGGCCTTTGCCGTGGTGAGCCAGGAGACGGCGCTGCTGCACCGTTCGCTCAAGGACAATATCCTGCTTGCCCGCGACGATGCCACCGAAGAGGAGGTGCTTTCCGCCGCGCATCAGGCGGAGGCCGACGAGTTCATCGCGACGCTGGAGGATTTAAAGGGGCGCAAGGCCTTCGATGCCTTTGTCGGCGAGCGCGGGGTGAAACTCTCGGGCGGCCAGCGCCAGCGCATAGCAATCGCGCGGGCAATCCTGAAGAATGCGCCGATCCTCATACTGGACGAAGCGACTTCGGCGCTCGATTCGGAGGTGGAGGCGTCGATACAGGATAATCTTTACCGCCTGATGGAGGGAAAAACCGTCATCGCCATCGCGCACCGGCTCTCCACGATTGCCCGGCTGGACCGCCTCGTGGTGATGGATCAGGGGCGAATTGTCGAGGAAGGCACGCATGATGAATTGCTTGCGCGCGGCGGAATTTACGCTGCGCTTTGGGCACGCCAGTCAGGCGGCTTCCTGGGCAAAGTCGATGCCAGCGGCTGAACCGCCGATTTGGGTTCAAAAACACGGCTGTGTACAGCCTGCGACATCCTGCCGTCCTCCCGTCCTGCCGTCTGGACAAGCCGCAACATCACGCCTAGAAACCACGCAACATGCCGGGGGATTCCGCCCGGCCCATTCGCCATGGGCCGATCTCATGAGAGGGGACGCGGAATACCTTGTGGAAATGAAAGTTGGAAAGGATAGGTCTCGTGAGCGCACACGACACGGCTGAGCCGACACGGCGTGATTTTCTCTACATAGCGACCGGTATGGCGGGCGCCGTGGGGGCGGCAAGTCTCGCATGGCCCTTCATCGATCAGATGCGCCCCGATGCTTCGACGCTGGCGGCAGCCTCGGTCGAAGTGGACATCTCCTCCGTGACAGAGGGCATGTCGCTGACGGTCAAATGGCGCGGCAAGCCGATATTCATCCGCAACCGTACGCCGAAAGAAGTCGATGACGCCAAGAACACGGCCCTCTCGGCGCTCAAGGACCCGATCGCGCGCAACGCCAATCTGGCGTCCGATGCACCGGCCACCGACATCGACCGCTCGGCGGGCGCGGGCAAGGAGAAATGGCTGATCATGGTCGGTATCTGCACGCATCTCGGCTGTATTCCGCTCGGCGAATCAGGCGAGTATGGCGGCTGGTTCTGCCCCTGCCATGGTTCGACCTACGATACGGCCGGACGCATCCGCAGCGGCCCGGCGCCGGAGAACATGGCCATTCCACCGTATCAGTTCGTCTCAGATACGCATATCAAGATCGGCTAAAGGGTTATTGGGAGACACGATATGAGTGGCGGACATTCCACCTACACGCCGAGCACCGGCCTCGGAAAATGGATCGACGCAAGGCTGCCATTGCCGCGCCTCGTCTATGATTCCTTCATCGCGTATCCGGTTCCGCGCAATCTGAATTATGCCTATACGTTCGGCGGCATCCTGGCGATCATGCTGGTGTCACAGATCCTGACCGGCGTGGTGCTGGCCATGCATTATGCGGCAGCGACCGGCCTCGCGTTCGATTCGGTCGAAAAGATCATGCGCGACGTGAATTCCGGCTGGCTGCTGCGCTACATGCACGCCAACGGTGCTTCCATGTTCTTCATGGCCGTCTATGCCCATATTTTCCGTGGTCTCTATTATGGCTCCTACAAGGCGCCACGCGAGCTTCTGTGGATCCTCGGGGTCATTATCTATCTCCTGATGATGGCGACGGCGTTCATGGGCTACGTGCTGCCATGGGGCCAGATGTCCTTCTGGGGCGCGACCGTCATCACCGGGTTCTTCACCGCCTTTCCGATCATTGGCGATCCGATCCAGCAATTGCTGCTCGGCGGCTTTTCGGTCGACAATCCGACGCTGAACCGCTTCTTCTCGCTGCATTACCTCCTGCCCTTTATGATCGCGGGTGTCGTTGTCCTGCACGTATGGGCGCTGCATGTGACCGGGCAGACCAACCCGACCGGTATTGAGGTCAAGTCGAAGACCGACACACTGCCGTTCACGCCCTATGCGACCGTCAAGGACGCCTTCGGCATGATTCTGTTCTTCATCCTGTTTGCCTATTTCGTCTTCTACATGCCCAACTATCTCGGGCATCCGGATAACTACATCCCGGCAAACTCCTTGAAGACGCCGGCTCACATCGTCCCTGAATGGTATTTCCTGCCATTCTACGCGATGCTGCGCGCCATCACCTTCAATATCGGCCCGATCGATTCCAAGCTCGGCGGCGTTCTGGTCATGTTCGGTTCGATCGCGGTGCTGTTCCTGGTGCCCTGGCTCGATACGTCGAAGGTGCGGTCGGCCGTTTATCGCCCATGGTACAAGCTGTTCTTCTGGCTGTTCGTTGTTAATGCCATCTTCCTCGGCTGGCTCGGCTCCCGTCCGGCAGAGGGCAGCTATGTCCACATGGCGCAGTTTGCCACGCTTTACTATTACGCGTTCTTCCTCGTCATCATGCCGGTTCTCGGATTGATCGAGACGCCGAAGCGATTGCCGAACTCGATTACCGAAGCGGTGCTGGCCAAGTCGAAAAACGGTGGCCTGATGGCCGGCGTGACCGCCGCTCCGGAAACCAAAGGCTGAGCGAACTGCCAGATATTAAGGACTGTCTCATGAAAACGATCCTCACCGGTCTCGCTACGCTCAGCCTCGGCGTCATGCTTGCTGTCGGTCTTGTCGGCGGCAGCGCGCTTGCCGAGGAAGCACACAGCGCGGCGGAGCCGACGCATTTCCCAATGATCAAGCCTCAGCAGGAAAAGTGGTCCTTTGCCGGTCCCTTCGGGACCTATGACAAGGGCCAGCTGCAGCGTGGTCTGAAGGTCTACAAGGAAGTCTGCGCCAGCTGCCATGCGATGAAGCTCGTTGCCTTTCGCTCGCTGGAGGAACTTGGCTATTCGGAAGACCAGGTGAAGGCTTTCGCCGCCGAATACGAGGTCCAGGACGGCCCGAATGCGGATGGCGAGATGTTCACCCGCAAGGCTATTGCGACCGACTATTTCCCCTCGCCATTCCCCAATGACGAGGCCGCGGCAGCTTCCAACAATGGCGCGGTACCGCCGGATTTCTCGCTGATCGCCAAGGCGCGCGGCGTCGAACGTGGCTTTCCGACCTTCATCTTCGATATCTTCACGCAATATGCTGAAGGCGGTCCGGATTATATCCATGCGCTGTTGACCGGCTATGACCACACTCCGCCGGAGGGCATGCAGATCCCGGAAGGCACGCACTACAACCCGTATTTCATCGCGGGCAAGTCGCTGGCCATGCCGAAGCCGATTGATGACGGCCAGGTCACCTATGATGACGGGGCGCCGCAGACGCTCGATCAGTATTCGCGCGACGTTTCGGCGTTCCTGATGTGGGCCGCAGAGCCGCATCTGGAAGCCCGCAAGCGGACCGGTTTCCGGGTCATGATCTTCCTCATCCTGTTTGCCGGCATGGTCTATCTCGTCAAGCGTCGGGTCTGGGCGAATGTCGCGCATTGAGCAATAAATCTAACCGCTATTTGAAGAAAGGGCGCCGACGGCGCCCTTTCTTTTGACAGAGATGCCTGCAAAAATCGGTACGACCGAAAGGAAATCACATGGATTCCGCGCTGCGTGAAACATTGAAAGAAGCCATCCGGACGATCCCGGATTATCCGAAGCCCGGCATCATGTTCCGCGATATCACGACTCTTTTGGGCAATGCGCGCGCCTTTCGGCGGGCTGTGGACGAACTGGTCTATCCCTATGCGGGCGGCAAGGCCGACAAGGTGGCTGGTATCGAAGCGCGCGGTTTCATCCTCGGCGGCGCGATCGCGCATCAGCTTTCAGCCGGTTTCGTGCCGATCCGCAAGAAGGGCAAGCTACCGCACGATACGGTCCGCATCGCCTATAGTCTCGAATATGGTCTCGATGAGATGGAGATGCACCGCGATGCCATCGTGCCGGGCGAAAAGGTCATCCTCGTCGACGATCTGATCGCCACCGGCGGAACGGCGGAGGGCGCGGCCAAGCTTCTCATGCAGATGGGCGCCGATATCGTCGCCGCGTGCTTCATCATCGATCTGCCGGATCTGGGTGGGCGGAAGAAGCTGGAGGCGCTCGGCGTAACGGTGCGTACGCTGGTGGAATTCGAAGGGGATTGATCGGCCACCGGCTGGTCAGGGCGCTTCAGGTTAAATTGCAAGGTTAACGGGACAGCGCCCCCTCTGTCCTGCCGGACATCTCCCCTGCAAGGGGGGAGATTGGCTGACGCGATTTTCGATGCTTATTCTGCAACGATTGCGATTGGTGCGAATATTTTATGAAGGCTAATCTCCCCCCTTGCGGGGGAGATGGGCGGCAGCCCAGAGGGGCGCGCTGTCCCGCCAGCGTTCCCAAATTTGTCGTCACACCTTCACCAGCGCGGCGCTGTCGAACTCCATCACTTTCAGGCCATCTTGATTATACGCCGAAGAGTACATGTTCAGCATCGACCAGCCGGGGCGGGAGGTGAGGGGGCGGATTGCCTTGATGGTGCGCTTGTAGGTGATGGTGTCGCCGGCAAAGACGGGCTTCAGCCATTTGAGGTTTTCGAAGCCGGGCGAGGGGCCGAAGACCGGCAGCGGCTCGCCGCGCGCCGTGGCTTGCTTCAGCGCTTCTCCCATCGATTGCACATTGAGCTTCATCCAGACTGCAGTGGTGTGCCAGCCGGAAGCACAGAGGCCGCCGAAATTGCTTTTCCTGGCCGCTTCCGGATCGATGTGGAAGGGTTGGGGGTCGTAGAGAGTGGCGAAGCGGATGATCGCATCGGCGCTGAAGGTGTAGCTGCCCAGCGTCTGCTCGACGCCGATCTGTTCTTCCAGCAGGCTCATCGCGCCGCCTCCTCGGCCTGGCGTTGCGGATCGCGAAGGAGGAACATGGCGCTGTGCTGCACTTCGCAGACGCTTTCGCCGTTCTGATTGAACAATTCATGGTGCACGGTGATGAAGCCGAGATTAGGCTTCGACCTGGAAAGGCGGCGGTCGAGAACCTTGCTCCTGCCGGTGAGCGTATCCCCGGCCAGGACCGGCTTCTTCCATTTGACGAAATCGACGCCGGGGGCGCCTTGCGAGGTGGAGCCGGTGATATAGGCGTCGCACATCATGCGCATCAGCATGGAAACGGTGTGCCAGCCTGAAGCGGCGAGCCCGCCGAGAATGCTCGCCTTTCCCACTGCTTCGTCGAGGTGGAAAGGCTGCGGGTCGAATTCGCTGGCGAAGGCGATGATCTCCGCCGCCGTCACCTTCTTCGGACCCAGAGGCAGTTCCAGTCCTACCGTAAAATCCTCATAGGCATAATGATGAGGCTTCATGTCCATATCCGTCTCCTCCGCCGGCGTCTGGAACCTGATGGCTCAGGTGTTGAACCTGAACAGCATCACGTCGCCATCCTGCACGACATATTCCTTGCCCTCGTCGCGGGCCTTGCCTGCCTCCTTGGCCGCGACTTCGCCGCCGAGCGTTACATAATCGTCGAAGGCGATGGTCTGCGCGCGGATGAAGCCACGCTCGAAGTCGGTATGGATGACGCCGGCAGCCTGGGGCGCCTTGGCGCCGCGCTTCACCGTCCAGGCGCGCGTTTCCTTCGGTCCGGCGGTGAAATAGGTGATGAGGTCGAGAAGCCTGTAACCGGCGCGGATCAGCCGGTCGAGGCCGGGCTCTTCAAGGCCTATGGCATCGAGGAATTCCTTGCCTTCCTCGTCGGAAAGCTGGGCTACCTCCGCCTCGATGGCAGCCGAGATGACGACCGACTCAGCACCCTGCGCATCGGCCATGGCGGCTACGGCCCTGGTGTGCTCGTTGCCTGCCACGGCGTCGCTTTCCGCGACATTGCAGACATAGAGGACCGGCTTCGAGGTCAGCAGGTTCAGCTCCTGCAGAATCGGAAGATCCTCCGGCGCGATGTCCTTGAGCAGGATGCGCACGGGCTTGCCGGCTTGCAGGAGCTCAAGCGCCTTTTCCATCAGGGGCAGGACAGCCAACGCTTCCTTGTCCTTGGCGGTGGTGGCGCGCTTGCGGATCTGCACGATGCGGCGCTCGATACTTTCCAGATCGGAGAGCATGAGTTCCGTCTCGACCGTCTCGGCATCGGAAACCGGATCGATGCGGCCCTCGACATGGGTGATGTCGTCATCCTCGAAGCAGCGCAGCACATGGACGATGGCGTCCACCTCGCGGATATTGGCGAGGAACTGGTTGCCGAGGCCTTCGCCCTTCGAGGCGCCGCGCACGAGGCCGGCGATATCGACGAAGGAGATGCGGGTCGGGATGATGTTCTGCGACTTGGCGACGGCTGCGATTGCCTTCATGCGCGGGTCCGGCACGGCGACTTCACCGGTGTTCGGCTCGATGGTGCAGAAGGGATAGTTCGCAGCCTGTGCTGCCGCCGTCCTGGTCAGTGCATTGAAAAGCGTCGACTTTCCGACATTCGGCAGGCCGACGATGCCGCATTTGAAACCCATGATATTCCGTCCTTATCTATTTCAATGCCTTTAAAGGCGAATTTCAATCCTTCTTGCCGAACAGCCTTTTCAGCATGTCGGCCATAGGTCCGCTGGCCGGGATATCGGCGGCGGACTTCGGCGTGCGCGCCTGGCGTATATGGCTCTGGCCCTTCGCTGCGGCGGGCTTTTGCGTTTCGCCGGCGGCTTTCTCTTTTCGCTCGCCCGAACGCGGATCGCCGCCGCCCATGGCCAGCGATATGCGGTTCATGAAACCGTTATCGTCGCCCTTGACCAGATACCCCGCATTATCCGCTATGCCGCCTAGAAGCAGTTCCAGCCATTCGCCGTCGACCTTGGCGAAATCGCCCAGCACATGGGCGTGCACCAGTTCCTTGACGCCGGGATGGCCGATGCCGAGCCGGATGCGGCGGTAGTCCTTGCCGCAATGGGCATCGATCGATTTGATGCCGTTGTGCCCGCCCGAGCTTCCGCCGGTCTTGATGCGCAGCTTGGCCGCCGGCAGGTCCAGCTCGTCATAGATGACCACGAGATCGGCGGGGGAGAGCTTATAAAAACGCATGGCCTCGCCGACCGCCTGGCCGGAAAGGTTCATGAAAGTCTGGGGCTTGATGAGGAGCACTTTTTCGCCGTCTATGGCGCCGTCGGCGATCTCCGCATGGAATTTCTTCTGCCAGGGAGAAAAGCGATGGCGGCGGTGTATCTCATCCGCCGCCATGAAACCGATATTGTGCCGGTTTTTCGCATAGCGGGAGCCAGGATTGCCAAGACCTGCGATAAGCAGCATGGAAACGGCCCCCGATATGCGGAAAGACGATTACTCGCCTTCCTTCTCTTCCGTCGCGGGCACACCGGCGGCGTCAACGGCCGCGTTTTCCTCGGACTTGAGGCCGGCAGGGGCAGCGATGGTGGCGATGGTGAAGTCGCGGTCCTGGATAACCGGCGTCACATCCTTCGGCAGGGTAACCGCCGAGATGTGGATGGAATCGCCGAGCTGCAGGCCGGTCAGGTCGATCTCGATGAAATCGGGGATCGCCGTGGCTGGCGCGGTGAACTCGATGTCGTGGCGAACGATATTGAGAACGCCGCCGCGCTTGATGCCGGGAGCCGCTTCCTCATTCACGAAGTGAACGGGGATGTTCACGTGAACGACCGACTTCGCCGAAACGCGGAGGAAATCGACATGAACCGGGAAATCGCGAACCGGATCAAGCTGATAATCCTTCGGCAGGACCTGGATCTTCTGGCCGTCGACGTCGATCGTGGCGATGGTCGTCTTGAAGCCGCCGCCGTGAATCTTGTAGTAGAGTTCCTTGTAGGGCAAGGCAATCGAGATGGGGGCCTGCTTGTCACCATAGATGACTGCTGGCACTTTACCGTTGCGCCGAAGTTCCCGGGCGGACCCCTTACCGACCCGTTCGCGCGCCTCGGCCTTGAGCTCGTATGTTTCGCTCATGGCATTTCCTTTCGAGGTTCTAAATCTGGAGTGTTCTTCCTCCCGGCAAGCCGGGCAGAAAAACATGAAGCGGCCCAATTTGCCGTCCGAACACGCGAACGAAAGGCCGCCCCATTCCGTGTTGCCTCCAAGGGTGTCTACACGGATGGCGGCTCTATAACGGAAAGGTCGCAAATGTGCAAGTTCGCAGGGCGTTCGGTGGTGTCGCAGCTTGATTTCGGCTCGTGGCCGGTTGCAGGTTCCTGCATATTTGTCGCACAATCCTGGAATGCTTCCAAAGTCTGATGCAAGACTTTCGTTTGATCGGGATTTTTCGTTCCTGTCGGTACCTTGTTGTGGGTTTCGCGACAAGACAGGCGCGCCGGGGGAATGGGAGTGCTAAAGGGGGCAGGTTGCAGGGATGATTGCTTCGTCCGGTGGCATCAACGATTCGAACAGGCATTTCAGGAGGCAGGATGAAGGTCGGCATCGACATGGGAGCCACGTCCGGCGGGACCGCGGCCATGCTCGATCTGGAGGAATTGCTCGCGACGCGCCTGCTGGTCCAGGGCAATTCGGGTTCGGGAAAGTCGCATCTTCTTCGCCGCCTGCTTGAGCAGAGCGCCCCCTGGGTGCAGCAGTGCATCATCGATCCGGAGGGCGATTTCGTCACGCTTGCCGATGCGTTCGGCCATGTGGTGGTCGATGCGGCCCGCACCGAGGCCGAGTTGACGCGGATCGCCGCGCGCATTCGCCAGCACCGTGTCTCGGTCATCCTCAATCTGGAAGGGCTCGATGTCGAGCAGCAGATGCGCTGCGCCGCCGCCTTCCTGGGCGGCATGTTCGATGCCGACCGCGATTACTGGTATCCGATGCTGGTCGTCGTGGACGAGGCGCAGCTCTTCGCTCCGGCCGTCGGCGGCGAAGTGTCGGACGAGGCGCGCAAGCTTTCGCTCGGCGCGATGACCAATCTGATGTGCCGCGGCCGCAAGCGCGGGCTTGCCGGCGTCATCGCCACGCAACGGCTGGCGAAGCTCGCCAAGAATGTGGCGGCCGAGGCCTCCAACTTCCTGATGGGCCGGACCTTTCTCGATATCGACATGGCGCGGGCCGCCGATCTGTTGGGCATGGAGCGGCGGCAGGCGGAAATGTTCCGGGACCTGGCGCGCGGCCATTTCGTGGCGCTCGGGCCGGCGCTGTCGCGGCGGCCGCTGCCGATCAAGATCGGCACGGTGGAAACCTCCGCCCGGTCGGGCAGCCCCAAGCTGATGCCGCTGCCGGATGCGCCGGAGGATGCGCGTGGGCTGATCTTCACGCCCAGTCCCGGCGAGATACGCCCCATGGTGAAGCGTGCGCCCGCGCCGCCGCCGCCGCGTCCCACCGCCGAGATCCTGGCGCAACTCACGAAGGCGAGGCCGGAGCCCGAAGCGCCGGTGGAGCCGCTTTTTCCGGGGATAGCCGAAGCCGAGCGGGAAAACCTCATCGACAAGGTGATGCGCGAGATCATCGACGATCCCGAAGCCTCGTTCCGCTCCGTCGCCGTACTCTATCAGGATTTTCTCGTCCGTTGCCGCATCCACCGCGTGCCGGGAGAGCCGCTGGCGCTGCCGGCGTTCCGCCGCAAGCTGGCGCTGGCGCAGACCAATCTCGATGGCGAGACGGCCGCGGGGAAGACCTGGCAGGAGGCGCTCAATCTTTCGGAAAGCCTGACCGACGATGTCCAGGGTGTGTTCCTCATCGTTGCGCAAGCCGCTGTCACAGGCGCACCTTGCCCGTCCGACGCGGTGCTGGCGCGCGCTTATGGCACGCATTCCGTGAGCCGGGCGCGGCGGCTTCTCACCTATTTCGAGGAGAGGGGGCTTTTGGTGGTTCGCACCGATTTTACCGGGAAACGCATCGTCGCCTTTCCCGATCTGGGCTGCGAGACGGGGCCGGGCGACCCGAATGCACCGGATGAGGCGGCGGAAGAACGTTCGGCTGCCGAGTAGCCGGTCAGCGCTTCTTGTTATAACGAAGCGCTCTGCTTGAGCTATTTTGCCCGTCGCGGCTATGGAGATGACGAGGAATGGATCCCAGTGCCTGTCACTGAGATCCATTCCTCAACCAATACCGGGAATCGCTACTGAAAAAGGGCGGTCTGCAGTGCCGCTTTAATCGAAGAGGCTCGAAACCGACTCTTCTGAAGCCGTGCGGGAGATGGCTTCGCCGATCAGGTCGGCAATGGGCAGAACCCGGATATTGGGCGCGGCGATGATTGCGGCGGTGGGCTGGATGGAATCGGTGATGACCAGTTCCTTCAGCTTGGATGCGGCGATGCGCGCGACGGCGCCGCCGGAGAGCACGCCGTGGGTGATATAGGCGGTGACGCTCTTCGCGCCCTTGGCCAGCAACGCCTCGGCGGCGTTGCACAGCGTGCCGCCGGAATCGACGATATCGTCGAAAAGGATACAATCCTTGCCGGTTACGTCACCGATGACGTTCATGACTTCCGATTCGCCCGGGCGCTCGCGGCGCTTGTCGACGATGGCGAGCTGCGCATCGATGCGCTTCGCCAGCGAGCGGGCGCGCACGACGCCGCCGACATCAGGCGAAACGACCATGACATTGGAGGTGCTGTAATGCGCCTTCACATCGCGTGCAATAACCGGAACGGCGTAGAGGTTGTCGGTCGGGATGTCGAAGAACCCCTGGATCTGGCCGGCATGGAGATCGAGCGTGAGGACACGGTTTGCACCGGCCTCGGTGATGAGATTAGCGACCAGCTTGGCGGAAATCGGCGTGCGCGGGCCGGGCTTGCGGTCCTGCCGGGCATAGCCGAAATAGGGCAGGACGGCGGTGATGCGACGGGCGGACGAGCGGCGGAAGGCGTCGATCATGATGAGCAGTTCCATCAGATGATCGTTTGCCGGATAGGATGTGGATTGGAGGACGAAAACATCCTCGCCACGGACATTCTCCTGAATCTCGACGAAGATCTCCTGATCGGCAAAGCGCCGGACGCTGGCCTTTCCAAGGGGGATATTCAGGTATTTTGCGACAGATTCAGCCAGCACACGATTGGAGTTGCCCGCAAAAAGTTTCATGCTTGATCTGCCCCTGGCGCTGGTCGAGCCCTATGGATGAGCGGCCTTTTACCGCGACTCTCGCACAATGCAAGCGTCCATTAGTGATACGTGGCTAACAATCACCGAAAAATTCGTAGGCCCGGCAAGCGAAAATGGGACATGAAATGGGGATTATTGGCCAGATTCCAACGCTTTATGCGGATTTCCTGCTATTGGGCGGAAGCGCCGGTCTGCGCGGCCGGTGCGCGGTTTGCCGCAAGCCAGGATGCGTATTCCTGCATGGTGCGCCCGGCGATCGCCTCCATCGCGGAGGCGGGAACGGCGCTCCAGGAATCCGGCGCGCTGCCTGCAACCTTCTCCTGGCCCTGTATGCGGTGCAGGCGGTTGCCCGAGGGATCGAGAATATCCCAGACATAGAGAACCGTCGTCTCGTTGTTTTCGGCAAGGGCTGAGAAATAGCCCTTCATGACATAGGCCTGACCGGCTTCGTTGGGTCCGGCCAATGTCACGCCCTTGGCTTTCGCATCGGCTGCGAGCCGGCGCGACAGCGGCGTGACGACACTGACCGGGGCACCGACGATCGGCGCGATCTGCAGCTTGTCGAGACGCAGCGTTCCGGCGGTCTGTGATCCCGTGCCCGGTTGGGTAGCGGTCTGTCCCGCTGCCTGGCCTGTTGTTGCACCAGACGCGGCAGTGCCGCCGGAACTCGGCACGGACAGCGTTGCCTCCGTGCTGTTGCATGCGGCAAGAGCTCCTGCGAGGAGCAGAACAATCGAAGTGAACTGTTTTTTCATTTTCGGCTGCTTGCTCCAGAAGCTGCGGCAATCTCCGCGATTTCCATCCTATTGCATCGGCCCGAAAACCGGAATCGTTTTTCAGAAAGCGCGATGGGTAGATTCAAAGACTTAGATCGTTCTTACACGCCAAAAACTGGACACATGGCGCTCAATTGGCAACTTATAAGGATTCCGATTCACTTGACAATCAAGTCAAGAGAATGGCGCGAAAGGGGCTCGGCGGCGGCGCTCGTGGTCAGATATGTGCGGCCCAGCGTCATCGCGGTTCCGCTGTCGGAATCCATGATGATCATATGGGCAAAGAGCGTCATATCGGGCTCGATGCGCTCCGAATTGCCTGAATAGAACATCTGCGGATCCATCCACGACGGAGTGAAGCGCGCGCCGACGGAATATCCGCAGGCGTTCAACCTGTGACGAGTCAGATCATGGGCTTCCATCGCCTTGGCATGGGCGTCGAAGACGTCGCCGAAGGTGGAGGCGGGGGTCAGCGCCGCTTCGACGGCTTCGAGCGCCTCTCGGGCGGCGTCATAGAGTTCCAGATGCCGCTTGGTCGGCTTGCCGGTCAGAATCGTGCACATCATCGGCGCGTGATAATGCCGGTAGACGCCGGACCATTCCAGCGTGAGCTGGTCGTTCTTCGTCAGGTTGCGCCGGCCAGACTTATAGCGGCAGAGCAGGGCGTCGGCGCCCGAACCGATGATGAATTCATTGGCCGGATAATCGCCATCGCCTTGGAAATTCGCGCTCATCATCGCGGCGAGGATGTCGGCTTCGCTGGCGCCGGCCTTGACGATCTTCAACGCGGCGTCAAGCGCATCGTCGCCGAGGTTCGCGGCCTTGCGGGCGAAAGCGATTTCCGCCGGGCTCTTCAGGAGACGCAGCCGATCGACAAGGCCCGAGACGTCGGCCAGCTTGGCGAAGCTGGTCAGTTGCTCGTCGAGCAGGCGGCCGTTGGCGGCGGTCAGCCCATGGGTCTGGTATTCGATGCCGATGCGGCTGCCGAGCAGATCCATCTCGTTGAGAATATTACGCAGGTCGATCGCCGGGTTGGCATTTTCCCGGTCGGTCCACAGCACGATGTTGTCGATATTCGACGTATGGCGCGCCTGGCGCAGATCCGCCGAGCGGGTCATGAGCACCATCGAGCCGTCGGACTTGACGACCAGGCACTGAAAAAAGCAGAAGCCGAACGTATCGTAGCCAGTCAGCCAATACATGCTCTCCTGCGAGAAGAGCAGCAGCGCATCGAGTTTTTCCTCCGCCATCTTCAGAAGCAGGCGGTCGTGGCGAGCGGCATACTCTTCCGGCTGGAAATGAAGGGCCATTGGTTTACTCCGCGATGGCTATGGCTGAAATCTGGCGACCGTAATCCGCTTCGTTGCGGTGGGTGGCGCGCCGGTAGGAAAAGAATTGCGCCTCGTTGGCATAGGTACATTGCCTGAGGGCATCGGCCGCGACGCCTGCTGCTTCCAGCCGGTCGATGATGAAGCTCCACAGATCGAACATCTTGTAGCCATCCTGCGGAGATGGGCTGAAATAACCGGCATAGGAAGCATCCCGCTCAACGAATTGAGCAAAAAATTCCGGGCCGACCTCGTAGTTTTCCGGTCCGATCGTCGGCCCGAGCACCGCGACGATGCGCGAGCGGTCGGCTCCCAACGCGATCATCGCCTCCACCGTATTTTCGAGAACGCCGCCGATGGCGCCGCGCCAGCCGGCATGCGCCGAGCCGATGACACGGGCTTCGATATCCGCAAAGAGCACCGGCCCGCAATCGGCGCTGAGCGCGCCGAGAGCGATGCCCGGCGTGGCAGTGACCATGGCGTCCGCTTTCGGCCGTTCGCCCTCGAAGGGGCGGGTTACGATGATGACGTCGGGGGAATGGACCTGATGGACCGTCAGGAGGTGGTCCGGCTGCACACCAAGGCTCTGGGCCACCTTTCGGCGGTTTTCGGCGACATGTTGCGGCTGGTCGTGGGAACCTGCGCCGACATTGAGGCCCTGATATATCCCTTGGGAAATGCCGCCCTGACGGGTGAAAAAGCCATGCACGATATTCTTGCCGTCCCCAGCCTGGAGCAGTGGTGAGCGTATCGGGGCAGGGCGGTCCATGGTCAGCATCAGCAGGTCTCCTCAAGGCGCGGGATGTTGAGCGAGAGGGAAAGGGAAGTCAATCGCTCCATTGTCGTCAAAGCGGGACGGGTCAAACTGACGGATCGAATGGAAAGATGCGGCTCTTTTGATCGCTGACGCAGAGCACCTTGAAGAGCGTGCCCATCTGCCCGGGGCCTGCGAGGCGTTCGACATCGGTTCTTATCTGCTCGCGATAGGCTTCGTTCTTATCGGCGCCAAGCTGTCCGGCGCGGTCGAGCAGCCCCATCGCAAGCAGGAAATCGCCTTGCGTCATCGCGCCCGTCCGGCAGGCAAAGGCGCGGGCTGTGTCGGCCAGCGCCGCGAAATCCACATGGCTGGTCAAATCGGCTTCCCCCGGTTTTTCGAAGACGCCTTGCGGTTTGTGCTTCGACACTGCCTGCAGCGTGTCGCCAAATCCCGTTTCGAGATGGCCGTAGTCGATGAGGAGGGCGGCTCCACGGCTTGCGGCGATGCGTTCGGCGATCCGCTGCATCAAGGCTGTGCGGGCAGGGGCGGCCTCGAAGATGGCGCCGTCGGGGGCCTGGGCGTGGCGGGGCGGCAGAAGTGCTGCGTCGATCGAACCGGCGCCTGCGGAAAAACCCAGTTCCGTGCCATCGGCAGTCTGCATCGTCGTGACGAGACGCTCGACGAAGCGGCCATTGACCTTGACATATTGACGGACCGGCAGCGCATCGAAAAGCTCGTTTGCGACAAGGATCAGCGGACCCTCGGGAACATCTTCGATCTCGCGGTGCCAAGTGATGGATGGCACGGCGCCGGCCAGCTTTTTCTGCTGGATTTCGGTCAAGCGCTGGCTGGTCTCTACCATGGCGACGCGGGCGGAACCGAGGAAGGCCGGCGCGACCTTTGCCAGGGTGCGCAGCATATCCGCCATCAACGTACCGCGTCCGGGGCCGATTTCGCAAAGCACTGCATTTTGCGGCTGGCCCAATGCCTGCCAGACGCCGGCGCACCAGATGCCGACCAGCTCGCCGAACATCTGGCTCACCTCCGGCGCGGTGATGAAATCGCCTTCGCGGCCGAAAGGTTCACGCGTCGTGTAATAGCCCGCCTCGCGGTCGCCGAGGCAGGCCGCCATATATTCGGCGACGCTGATCGGTCCTGCGGTGTCGATCAGCCTGACGAGGCGCTGTTTCAGAGCCGTCATGCTGGGATTATGCTGCCGCGCGGCGTGCAGCGCTCCTGGCGCGCAGCACGGCCCAGAGGCCGATCAGCACCATCGGCAGGGAAAGCACCATGCCCATGGTGAGCCAGCCACCGAAGAGATAGCCGAGCTGCGGATCCGGCTCGCGGTAGAATTCGACGATGATTCGGCTGAGGCCGTAGCCGGCAACGAAGACGCCACTGATATAGCCCGGCATCTTGAGCTTCAGGCCTTTGTGGACGAGCAGCCACAGGATGACGAACAGCACGAGGCCTTCCAGCGCCGCTTCGTACAATTGGCTGGGATGGCGCGGAAGCGGACCGCCATTCGGGAAATAGAACGCCCAGGGAACGTCGGTAACTCGGCCCCACAATTCGGAATTGATGAAATTGGCGATGCGCACCAATCCGAGCCCGACGGGCACGCCAGCCGCGACCGTATCGAACATGCTCCAAACGCCGATGCCGTGGCGGCGGGCGAAGAGAATCATGGCGAGCGTGGTGCCGAGAATGCCGCCGTGAAACGACATGCCGCCGTCCCATACCGCAGGGATGGCGAGCGGATTGGCGAGATAAAAGCTAAGATTATAAAAGAGCACGTAGCCGATGCGGCCGCCCAGCACGACGCCGAGGGCAGCCCAGAGCACGAAATCATCGAGCGCTTCGGGCTTCATCGGGGGCTGGTCGCCGGCCCAGAGGCGGGGCGTGGAAAGAAGACGCTTGCCGTACCACCAGGCGAAGAGGATGCCCACGACATAGCCAAGGCCATACCAATGGATTGCCAGCGGCCCGATCGAGAAGATTACCGGATTGATATCGGGAAAGGCGAGGGCGGAAAGCGGTAGAAGCGGTTCGATCATGGGTCTCTCCGAAAATTGCGCGGACCATGCAAGACGATCCAGCGCCGGTCAAGCATGATGTCCGATCGCTCGCGTTGAGGTATGAATTCGCTACGGATTTCCATCAGGCGCTTGCATCGCATAATATGGGCGCTTATCTGATTAAGAATGCTCAACAGAGGTGACTGCCATGACCAGCGGAACGAACAGGGTGCTTGACGAACTTGCCAAGCTTGTGACCGACGCGGCCGGTGCTGCCCAGGGCGTGCGTCGCGAAGTGGAAACCGCCATGCGCGCGCAGGTCGAGCGCATCCTCAACTCCATGGATGTCGTGCAGCGCGAGGACTTCGAGGCCGTGCGCGAAATGGCGGCGAAGGCACGCACCGAAAACAGCGCGCTCACCGCGCGGATCGAAGCACTTGAGGCGCGCCTTTCGAAAATCGAGGCGCAATCCGCGCCCAAATCCGCCAAATCGTCTTCTGCCTCGACAAAACCCCGAGATAATTCTTAAAAATTTATCAACAGGCTTCGGACGCCAAAAACCCTTGTCTTAGAGTCGCTTATAGCGGCCCGGTGCATTTGCACGGCAGGCTCTGTCCACATGCTTTCGCGTCTCTTTTCGAAAAGGGACTAGCGCTCTGACTCAGCATCAATAGACTGAAAACACTACATGATTCGAAACCGGGTCATGTGGTGACGGCACAGGGGGTTTTAGCGGGTCAAGGTGCCTTAGGCCGTTCTCCAGTATCAGTATGTGTTTGCGTGTCTTTCAGGCGGGCGTGTGGTGCGCTCGTCAAGATTTTGAGCATGACTTTTTTATGAAGGTCTGCTCCAGATACAGGAAATGGTTATGAGCCTTCTTGAGCTTGAAATCGCTCGCGATGCGCATCCCGTGGATGTCATCGAACAGGTCGCGCATTCAAACGACTGGTCGTTCGAGCGTACAGGCGACGATGAAATTGCGATGTCCGTGGCTGGGTTGTGGACCGACTATCATGTCTCCTTCTCCTGGATGGAGGATTTCGAGGCACTTCACTTGGCATGCGCATTCGACATCAAGGTCGGCGAGCCGCGCGTCAACGAAGTGATGCGGCTTCTCTCGCTCATCAATGAGCAATTGCTGATGGGGCACTTCGATTTCTGGCAGCAGGAAGGCGCGATCATGTTTCGCCAGTCGCTGCTCCTGGCCGGCGGCGCCGAGCCGACGAGCCGTCAGGTTGAGGTGCTTCTGGGAAGCGCGCTCGACGCCTGCGAATGCTATTTCCAGGCATTCCAGTTCGTCGTCTGGTCGGGCATTTCGGCGCGCGAGGCGCTGGATAGCGTCCTGTTCGAGACCGTCGGCCACGCCTGATCGCAACAGGATATTTTTCGGGGTCACGAGAAATGAGCAAGCCTGACACGATTAGCTGGGACGATTTCGAGAAAGTGGACATACGGTGCGGCACGATCATCGAAGCCGCACCCTTTCCGGAAGCGCGAAAGCCGGCCATCAAGCTGAAGATCGATTTCGGCGAGACGATCGGGGTCCGCAAATCCTCGGCCCAGATCACCAAGCATTACACCCCCGAGCAGTTGGTCGGCCGTCAGGTCCTGGCGGTCGTCAATTTTCCGCCGCGCCAGATCGGGCCATTCGTGTCCGAGGTATTGACGCTCGGCCTGCCGGACGAAGAGGGCGCTGTCGTACTCGCCTCGGTCGACAAGCCTGTGCCGAACGGCGGCAAGCTGTTTTAGGACCTGTGACAAAGGATTCCCAAACCGCTGAAGGCCGTTCCGCCGCATTACAACCCTATATGACAAGGCCGCCGTCTCCACTTCGGCTTCCTGGCGCTTGCCGCCGCAAAGCTCTGGTTGTCAACAATCAGGGTTGCGAGAGCAACAGGCTGAACTGCGAGCAGTCTCGGCGTGGTCGAACTCCGCGCTTCGTTATGACCAGGAACCCGCGCCTTTCCGCCGATGATAGATCAGCGCCGCGTGCAGGCAGAGTTTCAGTGGCTCGTGCGGCAGAGCTCGCGCCATGGGTACGACGAGTGCGCGGTTTCCCCTGAATGCGAAATCGTCAGGAAAATGGGTTCGGAACGTTTTGACAAGTTCTGTCTTGCAGTTGAATAGCACCGCGCATTCCTGGCGTGCCAATTTGGTGGTGCCCAGCCTGATGGTTGTTCCGCTCTTGCTTGCCTCGGTCAGATAGGCCGGTTCGCCCCATTTGAGCGTTTCGGTCAGCGGGCCGATGCCTTCGGTTTCAGTGGCTACCGCAAATACCATCTCGCGAATCTCCAACAGACGCGCCCGCAGCGGCTCCGGGTAGCGCGATAGCGCTTCGGCAACGGGTCCAGGGACAGGCGGACTCGTCATGGCGCTATCTTGAGAGGCAGGTGAATATCGGTGCGCAATTCGCTTTGCGGCACCTCACGTGGGTCGTTGAGATAGGCTTCGAAGATCGGAGCATCATCCGGCTCATAGCCGGAAGCGGGTAGCCACACGCCCAGAAACCAGCGGTAGGCACCGCGCATATCGGCATAGGGACCTGTATAGCTCAGTTTCGCATATGGCCCGCCGCGCAGAACCGTCTCCACCAGTGGCGCATCGATTGTGACGGAACTTGCCACCGGCAGGCAGGCGCGCGAGCGCAATTCCTCCTCAGTTCCCAGATCGGGATCGTCGAAAAACACCCCGATCATGGCGGGCTGGGGCGGCATGGCATGACGGGTGGCAAGCTCGGTAAAGAGTCTACCCATGGCATGGTCAATTTCCATGTAAGAACCGGTGTGATCGATCCCGGCGCAGCGGCGTTCCGACAAGCTCTCCACTACCACTGGAAAGCCGCTTGCATCGCTGGCCGCATTAGCGGCCTTGAAGGCAGCGTGCGAGCCTTTCTCGCGGTAGGCGACGGGGCTCACGCCGAATGCGTCCTTGAATGCCCGCCCGAACGTGTCGGTCGAGCTATAGCCAGCACGCACGGTAACTGCTCCGATTTCGAGATCGGAGTTAGCAAGCTGATCAGCAGCGCGCTGGAGCCTCAGCCTGCGGATCGTCGCGACAACGGTTTCTCCGCGCATGGCCGAATAAATCCGGCTCCAGTGATAGGGAGAAAGGCAAGCAACTTCCGCCAGCCGGTCAAAAGAGAGATCATCCTCCAGATGGGCGTAGATGTAATCGAGCACCCGGTCGAGGCGGTCCTTGTAGTTCTCCTGATGGTGCATAGCAGCCCTCTTTCGTGCTCGAAATTATAGAAAGTCTTGCACGGCGTGGACAGGCAAATCCTGCGGAAGTGACGTATGGGCTCGCCATTCTGCGAATTCAAGGCTATGCCTGCACCTCAGCTGATGATTTCTGGATCGTGTCGCGGATGTTTGCCCATCCCTCATGGGCTATCCCCTCCAACTCAAGCCGGTATTCTCACCGTCGCGCGCAGGCCGCCGAGCGGGCTGTCATGGAGAGTGATGTCGCCGCCGTGGCTGCGGGCGATGTCGCGGGCGATGGCGAGGCCGAGACCGGTGCCGCCGGCGTCCTGGTTGCGCGCCTCGTCGAGCCGGACGAAGGGCTTGAAGACATCCTCGCGCTTATCGGCGGGAATTCCGCTTCCGTCGTCGTCGACGGTGATGGTCAGCCCGGCCTCGCTGTGAACAGCCGTCACCTCGACCGTTTCCGCGTGGCGGAAGGCGTTCGAAACCAGATTGCTGATCAGGCGCGAAAAGGCATTCGGGCGGACCTGCACGATGCTGTCCCCCTCGATCGCTGACCGGAATTCGCGCTGGCGCAATCTCGCCTCCTCGCCAAGCTTGTCGAAGAGGCGAGCGAGATCGAACGTTCCCTGCTCTTCCGACGCCTCGCCGCGGGCGAAGGCCAGATAGCCCTCGAGCATGGTCTGCATGTCGGCGATGTCCTGGTTGAGCGGTTCGGCATCGATCTTGGAACCGGCCAGCGCCAGCTGCAGCTTGAAGCGGGTCAGTATGGTGCGCAGATCATGGCTGACGCCGCTCAGCATCGCCGTGCGCTGCTCGATCTGACGCTCGATGCGCTCGCGCATCTGGATGAAGGCGAGACCGGCGCGGCGGACCTCCTCGGCACCGCGCGGGCGGAAACCCTCCGGCATGGGCTGGCCCTTGCCGAAGCTTTCGGCCGCCTGGGCGAGATGCTGGATCGGCCTGATCTGGTTGCGCAGGAACAGGATGGCGATGGTGAGCAACACCAGCGCTGTTCCGACCATCCATATCAGGAAGATCAGCGTGTTGGAGGCATAGGCCTGGCTGCGGCGGGCAAAAACGCGCAACACCTTGTTTTCAAGCTGGATGCGGATCTCGATCAGATCGGAATCGCCTACTGTATCGACCCAGAACGGCCGGTTGATCTGGCGCGTGATTTCCTCGCTCAAAAAGTAATCGAGGATCGAGAAGAACGGCTTGGGGCCTGGCGGGGGCAGGGGATCGGGCGGCAGGATGGATATGTTGAGCGCAAGACGCTGCTGGGCGATGCGGATGATGTTTTCATATCCCGGATCCTGCGGATAGGTCTCGATAATGTCGATGATGGCGGAGATATCCCGCACGACAGCCGTCGAAAGACGCTCAGTCACCATCTGCCAGTGGCGTTCCATGAAAACGAAGAAGATGACCGACTGCAGCAGCACCATCGGGGCGATGATGATGATGAGCGAGCGGGCATAAAGCCGCTTGGGCATCTTGCGCGCCAGCCACCTGGCGGATCTCGTCCAGAGCGATTTCATCTTGTCAGATCAAAACTCCGGTCGACGCCACACGGCCAAGGCCAGATTGGTTTTGTAGAAGTTTCCCGCGGCTCTTGTAAGAACTCATTCGATGCTGAGCTTGTATCCGATGCCGCGCACGGTCTGAAGCCAGACCGGATTGGCCGGGTCCTGCTCGATCTTGCGGCGCAACCGATTGATCTGCACGTCGATGGTGCGCTCGCCAACCTCGCCTTCCTGTCCGGTCAGTTCGTGACGCGGCACGGTCTCGCCCGCCCGCTCGGCGAAGATCGCCATGATGTCCTGTTCACGGTCCGTCAGCTTGATGTTTTCGCCAGCTTTCTTCAGTTCCTTGCGAGGAATGAAGAATGTGTAGGGACCGAACACCACCTGCTCGATCTTCGGCTGCTGCGGCGCCGAGCCGCGGCGCAGGATATTGTTGATCCGCAGGATCAACTCGCGCGGATCGAAGGGCTTGGGCAGGTAGTCATCCGCACCCGCTTCCAGTCCGTCGATCCTGCTGTCGGTTTCCGACAGGGCGGTCAGCATCAGGATCGGCACATCCTTCTGCTCGCGCAGCGATTTTGTCAGGGCCACGCCGCTTTCCCCGGGCATCATGATATCGACGATCAGCAGATCGAAGTCGATGCCTTCCAGTTTGCGCCGCGCCTCGGCTGCGTTGGCGGCCACCGTCACGCGGAAGCCGCTGCCGGTCAGATATTGCGACAGGAGGCTACGGATGCGGGTGTCGTCATCGACAACGAGAAGATGCGGTGCATCGTCGGAAACTGTTTTTTCTTCCATGACCATGTCGGCATCCCTTGTCTTCATCATATAGTTTCCTGCTCGTCCTTACGATTCCACCGCTGCGCGAATTCTAACCCGCGGCGGGCAAACTGTCGATCTGCGCGCGCTGATCGGGATTGACCATGGCCTTGAGGAAAGATTCGATCGCCCTGCGATTTTCGGGACCGCTTTCCTGCAGCGCCTGCGCGATACGGCGCGACTGTGGCAGGGCGAGGGCAAGCGCCAGTTCCCTTCCCTTGGCGGTAGGATAAAGTTCCCTCTGCCTGCGATCGCGGGGGCCGGTCACCTGCACGACGTGCTCCGTATCGATGAGTTGCTTGAGGACGCGGGCAAGGCTCTGCTTGGTGATCTTCAGCACATCCAGGAGTTCGGCGACGGTCATGCCAGGTTTCCGGTTGATGAAATAGAGGACGCGATGGTGCGCCCGCCCGAAGTCGATCTTCTCAAGGATCAGATCCGGGTCGGCAGTGAAGTCTCGATAGGCAAAGAACAGCAACTCGATCAGATTGAGGTCCGGTGCGTCCTCGTTCGAGAGGGCCTTTGTAATACGGGAATCCATGGTGCGCTTCACTTCGTTGGCTCCGGTCATGGTAAAAATATGTCAGCCTTGTTGACTTAGTTTCGCGGCGCTGATAATTTTCGCTAAGCTGTCGGGGCATATTTTGAAAGAAACATAAACTTAGTACCGCTTTTCAAGACATAATCCCTCTCTGAATTGCGTATATAATCAGTTTTGCTCGATAGTCTGCCATTCGATAACCGGGAACGGATGGTAACGCGAAAACCCGGAAAATTTATAGCCGCATGATCTTGCCGGAAAGGTCCACAACTTTTCCCGATCATGCTCAGGGATGAAAACGCCTGGAGGTTAACATGGCATCCGTTCCGTTCGATCAGCTTCAAGGTTACATATGGATGAATGGCGAGTTCCTTCGCTGGGGGGATGCGAAGGTGCACGTGTTGACCCATGGTCTGCACTATGCCAGCGCCGTGTTCGAAGGTGAGCGCGCTTATGGCGGTGAAATTTTCAAGCTCAACGAGCATAACGAGCGCCTGCACGAATCCGCCCGTATTCTTGGCTTCGATATTCCCTATTCCGTCGCTGAGATCAACGAGGCGTGCCGACAACTATTGGCCAAGCAAGGTTTCGAGGATGCCTATGTGCGTCCGATTGCTTGGCGCGGCAGCGAATCCATGGGTGTTTCCGCACAGAACAACCGCATCAATCTCTCCATCGCCATCTGGCAGTGGCCGAGCTATTTCGATCCGGCGCAGAAGCTTAAGGGTATCCGCCTCGATATCGCGGAATATCGCCGTCCGGATCCAAGGACTGCGCCGTCGAAATCCAAGGCCGCCGGCCTTTACATGATCTGCACGATTTCCAAGCATGCGGCGGAAGCCAAGGGTTATGCCGACGCGATGATGCTCGACTGGCGCGGCCAGGTGGCCGAGGCGACCGGCGCGAACATCTTCTTCGTCAAGGATGGCGTCATTCATACGCCTATCCCCGATTGCTTCCTCGACGGCATCACGCGCCGCACGGTCATCGACCTGGCCAAGCGCCGTGGCTACGAAGTGATAGAGCGCGTCATCATGCCGGAGGAACTGGAAGGTTTCGAGCAATGCTTCCTGACAGGAACTGCGGCGGAAGTCACTCCGGTTGCTGAAATCGGGCCATATCGCTTTACTGTTGGCGATGTCGCGACCAACTTGATGCACGATTACATGGCTGAGGTTCAGCCAAAACGGGCAGCAGCAGAATAAACTTATTTCTGCAGGTAAAATTGGTTCCTGCTTTTTACTGGAAATGCTCTGTTAAGTTTTAAACAAGAAATGCGGCGGTTTTCGCCGCATTTTTCTTTTTGAACTGTGTTCTGGTTTGACTTTGCCGGTAAACCGTCCAACATCAACCTTGCCTGAGGATTCTGCTTTGGCGAGAAACACTTTGACGGGGTGACAATTATGGAAGCTCTTCTTCCGATCATCATTCAGCTGGTTACTGGCATGCTTGGCGGCAATGTTGCCGGCGCAGCAAAGAATCTCAGTCTCGGTACTGCTGGTAATACCGTAGCAGGTGGTATTGGCGGCCTTTTGCTCGGCCAACTTATGCCGCTTCTGACGAATGGCAGCGTTGATTCAGTCCTCACCGGCGTTGTTGGCCACGCTATCGGCGGCGGCGCTGGCGGACTCATCGTGACCGCCATTGTCGGTCTGATCAAGAACGCGGTTGCCAGCAAGGCGTGAGCCGGACGGCATAGACATGCTCCAATAGGGCCTGACACTGGCCGTGGGCGTGGCTTTGCCGGGATGCTGGATGAGATAGTGGTCGTCCGCTTTGCGGGCGATTAAAAGAGGGAACTGCCATATATTACGATTTACGGGCGGTCTTTGACCGCCCGTTTTCATGATGCCCAGTTCGGTGATTATAGTCGCGCCGGTAGAGCAGACGTTGCAGTCTGAAAAGGTCCATCTTGATCGGTGAGAGGGCGGTACCCATTTGCGGTCTCAAATGAGGCCGTGCAGTATCATTCTTCCGACCGCTCGATCGAAACAAAATCTGCTTTTGCCGGAGACAATTCATGGGTCAATTGAAGGCGCACATCATTCCTGTCACTCCCTTTCAGCAGAATTGTACGATTCTGTTCGATGATGAGGATAAAACAGGCGTGATTATCGATCCGGGCGGCGATGTCGACCGTATCCTAGAAGCGCTGCATACCAACGGGATCACCGCGCAGGCGATCTGGCTCACTCATGGCCATATCGATCATGCGGGCGGCGCTCTCGATCTCAAGGAGGCGCTCGGCATCGAGGTCACCGGTCCGCACGAGGCGGATAAATTTCTCCTCGACAATCTGGAGATGATCGCACTCAGATATGGCATTAGCGGCGGCGTCCGCAACATGACACCCGATCTCTGGCTCCAGGACGGGGACAAGGTTTCCTTTGGCAGCCATGTGTTCGAGGTGTTGCACTGCCCCGGCCATGCGCCGGGCCACGTCGTCTATTTCAACAGGGATGCAAACTTTGCCCATGTGGGGGACGTGTTGTTCAACGGTTCGATCGGGCGCACTGATCTTCCCGGCGGCGATCATGCGGCGCTGATCAGCTCGATCAAAGAAAAGCTGCTGCCGCTCGGCGATGATATCGGCTTCATCTGCGGCCACGGACCGGGCGGGCGTTTCGGCGAGGAGCGCCGGACCAATCCGTTCCTGGTTGGATAAAAGGCGCGATATAACTTAGTAAATAGATTCAGAAAATTTATCTATTGCTCTGTATTAATAAGTAAAAGCCACCACTTCTGGTGGCTTTTACTTTTATTTATGTGAGTGCCGCCGTCTATCAATTTGCAGTGCAGAAATGGTCTGCACCGTCATAGCCCCGATAGGTGCCCGTCCGCGGGTTGAATGAGCGGTAGCGGTTCGAACAATAGTTATACCATCCGTTCGACCATGGCTGGAAGCCGACAGAGCGCTGATAGATCACGCGGCGCGGCGCCGGGGCATAATAGCCACCATAGACCGGGGGTTGGTCGTAAATGATCGGCGGTGGCGGCGCATATTGCGGCTGCGACATCGCGCTGCCGATCAGCGCGCCGGCTGCGAGGCCGATGGCGCCGGCTGCCCAAGCGTCGCCGCTACGGTTCCGGTGACGGTAGTATGGCCTTCCGCCCCAGGCCGGGCCTGGGCCCCAGCCACCACGATGGTGACCCCAGCCCCCGCCACCGCGATTACCCCAGTCGCCTGCGGATGCGGTGGTCATCGAAAGCGGAGCGACTACGGCTGCTACCGATGCAGCGGCCAGAACTGCTGCCTTAACAATGCGGTTCATTTTTTTTGCCTCCTTCAGAAGCATGGAAATTTCCGGTGGGGATAACGCTTCTATCCCAACCTGGTTGCAGGTTTATCCAAACCTGTATGAACACAAGCTGAACGGCCAACGCGGTATTATTATGGCTCAGATCAATGGCGGGAGATCGCAGGGGGTGTTGAGCGAACAACAAAAAACCCCGGCTTTGCGGCCGGGGTTCGTTCCGGTAGGACCGGGAACGGAATGTCAGTCAGCGACCGCGATGTTCACAGCCTTCGGTCCCTTGCCGCGGCGATCCGGCTCAGTGTCGAAGGAAACTTTCTGATTGTCGGCCAGGCCCGTGAGACCGGAGGCCTGCACGGCGGAGATGTGGACGAAGATGTCCGGGCCGCCATTATCCGGCTTGATGAAGCCGAAACCTTTTTCGCTGTTGAAGAATTTGACCGAACCGGTCTGTGCCATGGGATCCGTTCCTTTTCCTTGGCGCCGCTTCCCTCCGGGAAAGCGGGTTTAGTAGAACCGCCATGCGCACCACGCCCGGCGGAGGGTCATGCAGGCAGTTCTCGAAATCAGGGAAGGAGCCGATCATTGCCAGGAAACTCCCGGCCCGGGACTTATAGCGGTTCCGGCGCGCCGTTCTTCCAGTCTTCCATTGTTCGCAAAATGCCCGAACGAGGTGAGACTGATCCATGAAGAGATTTTTGGCAAGTGAATTTTGGCAGGCAAAACTATTTCGCCTTATTTTAGCCGCATGCAGTATAAGCTTCAGGCCCCGGTTTGACAGGAGAATTCTTCTGCCCGTGTGGGTTGTCAACGATTTTTCAACACAATGCAGGCGCCACCGGCCGAGCGCAGACTGCTGCAGATGCGATCAGCCTCGGAGCGGCTGTCGGCGCCGATCCTGACGGCATAGATGCCGCCCCGGCCCAGTGGCGAGCGGACACGGCTGACCACCGCGAAGCTGTTCTTGAGGACGGGCCCGAACTGGCGTTTGGTCCGCTCCCATTGCCCGAGCGCGGCGGAGCGTCGAAAATTGCCGGCCACCTGGACGCCCCAAGGCTTGGGCTTGATGCGCGCCATGGGAACGGTGGCAGCCCTGACGACGGGCAGGCGACGACATGCCTGGTCGAAGGTAAGCTTGGCGTTGAGGGGCCGTGGCTGCAGTTTTGCGCCTGCGGCGAAATCATCCGCCGGCTGGCCGGTGATGTCGAGCACATATCCCTCGGTTTCGAGCGGCAGGAACCCGCCTGATTTGAGCCATGAAGAGATCCGTCCGGCACCGGCATTGTAGGCCGCAGCGGCCAATCCCCAACTGCCGAAAGCAGCCTGCAAATCCTTGAGCAAGGAGGCCGAGGCGGGAATGGCCTGGCTGACGTCGAACGGATTGGCGAGACCGCGCTCCTTGGCCGTGTAGGGCATGAACTGGGCTATGCCCTGCGCGCCGACGGGACTGACAGCCAAATAATTGAAGCGGCTTTCCTTCCAGATCAGTCGGGCGAAGAAATCGCGCGGTACGCCATATCCGTCGGCATGCGTGGCGATCAAAGAGCATATCTGGGCGACGGTTGGCGCTTCCTTCGGTTTTGTCGGAGTCGTCTCCGCTGGTTTGGCCGCCGCTGGTTTTTCCGGGGAGGTTTGCGGCGGCGATGCCGGTGTGCCGGTTGCCGGAGGCTGTTCAGTCAAGTCCGGGGGCGTGACGGGAGGCGAGACAGGAGCCGTGACGGGCGGAGGGCTCGCCGGCGCGGGGGTGGCTTCTGCGCTTGTCGAGTTCAAACCCAGCAAACAGCCGACAACCAGGGCGCTGTGGAGGAGGCCACCGAGCCGTCGCCGCATGACGTCCATCGTGAAGCTGGATTTCCTTTTGCCCAAATGCTGTGCCCTCATTCGCAGCAACCGCCGTTTCCGCAAAGAATAAGCATAGACGTGACAAAAAGCGAAGCAAGCAATGCTGGGGTGGTGAAGGCTTTCTTCCAGTACGTTTGTGTTCTGCTTGCGATTATGACGTGCTGCCTTACCATAGCATGGTGACGGGAATCGCGCAGGCTTTGCGCGGTGCGGTCCCAGCATGGCACAAGGAGAGGGTTTCATGACGTTCATCCCCAAGGGAATGCGTGGTCTAGGCGCGCTTGCGGCGCTGCTGCTGGCGGGCTGTGTTGCCGTCGAGGACGGTGGCGGTTCTGCTCCCGGAATGCAGCCCGGCGGTCAGCAGATGTGCCCGATGATCTATGCGCCGGTTTGCGGCGAGCGCGGCCGGACGCGTCAAACTTTCGGCAATGCCTGCCAGGCAGGCGCGGAAGGCTTCCGGGTCGTGGGTCGTGGCGAATGCGGCGGCCGTCCGAATGGCGGAAGCTGGAATGGTGGAGGGGGACCGGGGCCGGTTCGCCCACCGCGTCCCGGCAGGCCGGAGCGGCCGGAGTTCTGCACGAAAGAATATGCTCCCGTCTGCGGGCGCCGGGGCAGGTCCATCCAGACCTTCCCGAACTCCTGCGAGGCGGAACGCGGCGGCTATAGGGTCATCGACAGAGGTCCCTGCAGATAATATGCCGCAAGGCGTCCTCTTCTTCCCGTCGGGCGACAAGCTTGGAGCGGGGAAGAAGAGGACAGCTTGTGGGTGAGAGGCTTCTGCGATCATTTGAAGGAAAATGCGTATGAGCACCTACGAGAGCCACACCATCAGCATCGCCATCGACCGGCCCTGGCTTGAGGTCAGTCCATTCCTGGCGCGGCCCGAAAATTTCCCCTTATGGGCGTCCGGCCTCGCCAGCGGTCTCGAAAAATCTGCAGAGGGATGGTTCGCGGACGGCCCATCGGGCCGCGTGCGGATATTGTTCTCGCCGTCCAATGAATTCGGCGTTGCCGACCATACGGTCATCCTGGCTGATGGAACGGAGGTTTACATCCCCTTGCGCGTCATTCGAAATGGCAGCGGCAGTGAAGTGATCTTCACGCTATTCCGGATCGAAGGCATGGATGAGGAGCGGTTCCTGGAGGATGCCGGTTGGGTCAAGCGCGATCTGCAGCAGTTGAAAGCATTGCTGGAAAACGCACCCTCCTGAAGTGTGGTTATTGTCGGGTAGCCGTCGAAAGCGAATGAAGGCCAGGCGGATCGCGGCCGCTTACCGCCCAGGCCGGCCAGTCTTTCCGGGTCGCCGCTTCTTTCGGGAGACTTCCGCCGGGTCCTCATAGGAGCCGACACCGGCGCGTTCGCGCTTGATCGGGGCCTCGCCGCCCGCTGGTACTTCTGTGCGGCGCACGGTCATTTCGTCGAGAGAATTCTTGCGGAAGCGGCTTTCCCCAGCCGGCACCGCATGGGCGCCGGAGGTGCCCATCTCGTCGAGTTCGGGCTTGTGGAAAAGGGAAGGCTTTCCATCATCAACAGTGCGATGCACCTTGCGGCCCGCATTATGCTTGCCCTTGGCGCGCCCCGTCACCGGGCTTTCCAGTTCGACCTCGCGGGCCATCGGATCGTCGGCAATGGCAAGCTCCGTCTCGCGCAGGCGCTTGATTTCGTCGCGCAACCGGGCTGCCTTCTCGAAATCGAGATCGGCGGCGGCGTTGCGCATCTCCTTCTCCAGATGTTCGAGGTGGGTCTTGAGATTGCTCCCGACCAGCGCGCCCTGCTTGGCGAAGCCCGATATATCGGCCCGGACATGGTCGCGTTCGTAGACCGAATTGAGAATATCCGAAATATTGCTCTTGATGCTCTCCGGCGTGATGCCATGGGCGACATTGTATTCGGTCTGCTTCTCGCGGCGGCGCGTGGTTTCCGCCATCGCGCGCTCCATCGAGCCGGTAATGCGGTCGGCATAGAGAATGACCTTGCCGTCCACATTACGCGCGGCGCGGCCGATGGTCTGCACCAGCGATGTCTCGGAGCGGAGGAAGCCTTCCTTGTCGGCATCCAGAATGGCGACCAGCGCGCATTCGGGAATATCGAGGCCTTCGCGCAACAGGTTGATGCCGATCAGCACGTCGAAGGCGCCGAGGCGCAGGTCGCGGATGATCTCGATGCGCTCGAGCGTGTCGATATCGGAGTGCATGTAGCGCACGCGCACGCCCTGCTCGTGCAGATATTCCGTCAAATCCTCGGCCATGCGCTTGGTCAGCACGGTCACCAGCGTGCGATAACCGGCCTTGGCGGTTTCGCGGATTTCGCCCAGCACATCGTCAACCTGGGACTTGGCGGGGCGCACCTCGACTGGTGGGTCGATCAGGCCGGTCGGGCGGATGACCTGCTCGGCGAAGACGCCGCCCGCCTCTTCCATCTCCCATTTGGATGGGGTGGCCGAGACCGCGATGGTCTGCGGGCGCATGGCGTTCCATTCCTCGAAACGCAGCGGACGGTTGTCCATGCAGGAGGGCAGGCGGAAACCGTATTCGGCCAGCGTCGCCTTGCGGCGGAAGTCGCCGCGATACATGCCGCCGATCTGTGGAACGGTGACGTGGCTCTCGTCGATGAAAACCAGCGCGTCATCGGGGATGTATTCGAACAGCGTCGGCGGCGGATCGCCCGGCTTGCGGCCGGTGAGGTAGCGCGAATAGTTTTCGATACCGGCGCAGGAGCCCGTCGCCTCCAGCATTTCGAGATCGAAGGTGGTGCGCTGTTCGAGGCGCTGTGCTTCCAGCAGGCGGCCGGCGCGGTTCAATTCGTCGAGCCGGTGCCTGAGCTCTTCCTTGATGGATCTGATCGCCTGATTCAGCGTCGGGCGCGGCGTGACGTAGTGCGAATTGGCGTAGATCTTGACCGATTTCAGATCACCGGTCTTATGCCCGGTCAGCGGATCGAATTCCATAATGGTCTCGATCTCGTCGCCGAACATCGAGATGCGCCAGGCGCGGTCCTCAAGGTGGGCCGGAAAAATTTCAATGGTGTCGCCGCGCACGCGGAACGAGCCGCGGACGAAATTGATGTCCTGGCGTTTATATTGCTGGGCGACAAGGTCGGCGAGAAGCTGGCGCTGGTCGAGCCGGTCGCCGATCTTCATCTCGAAGGTCATGGCGGTATAGGTTTCGACCGAGCCGATACCGTAGATGCAGGAGACAGAGGCGACAATGATCACGTCGTCGCGTTCGAGCAGGGCGCGGGTGGCCGAGTGGCGCATCCGGTCGATCTGCTCGTTGATCGAGGATTCCTTCTCGATATAGGTGTCGGAACGCGGCACATAGGCTTCAGGCTGGTAGTAGTCGTAGTAGGAGACGAAATACTCCACCGCGTTGTTGGGGAAGAAGCTCTTGAACTCGCCATAGAGCTGGGCAGCCAGCGTCTTGTTCGGCGCAAGAATGAGCGCCGGGCGCTGCGTCTCCTCGATGACCTTGGCCATGGTGAAGGTCTTGCCCGAGCCGGTGACGCCAAGAAGCACCTGCGTCTGGTCGCCGTCATTGATGCCTGCGACGAGGTCGCGTATCGCGGTTGGCTGGTCGCCGGAGGGTTTGAATTCCGTCTCCATGCGGATGGGAATGCCGCCTTCGGATTTTTCCGGGCGGGCAGGGCGGTGCGGTGTCCACAGCACGCCGTTCTTGAACAGCGGGTTGCCGGATTCAATCAAGTCCGCCAACGCCTGGACCGTTGCGGTCGCGCCGGAGGGCGAAAGCCCCGTTGCATCTTCCAGGCTGATGTCCAGGCCCGCGACCGGGTTCAGGCCTGCCGCCGCACGCTCCTTGGCCGATGCCGCGCCGCCCATGGACGTGCCGCGTCCACTCCGTGACGGTTCCGTGCTGCGTTCCGGTATTTTCTTCGGCTGTTTCGGCTTTGCTGTCTTTGTCTTTTCCGCCTCGGCGCTGATTCCGGCGGCCCAGTCGGCTATGGAGCCGGACAGCGGAGTGCCCGTCAGCGCGGCCTGAGGCGCTTCGCCGAAACCCTCGTTCTCGGAAGTGTCGTTGTCATACGTCACGTCTGACGTCACGTCCGGGTGTGGCGTGGATGAATTCTTTGCTGATGGTGCCATGGGTCCAATATGGAGAGAGTCAGGAAAAATGAAAAGGGCGCGTCGACCAAAAGCCCCCACGGCCCTCATCTCATATCGGGGTCTCCTGACATTACGTTGTCAGGAGCATATCGAAATTGGCTGCCGGACTATTGGCCGTGCGGGCCGTCTCCCATGCCTGGCCGGATGCGTCTGCCGTACCAGCGTGGGCGGTCCCGGTCAAAACGGGGACGATCCCAGTAGCGCGGCCGGTCGCGCCAGCGCGGCCTGTCCCACCGGCCGTCCCATTGCCGACGGTGCCAGCGATCACGGTAATAATAACGGTCGCGGTCATAATGGCGGTCGCTCAATGCGCCGGCGATCAGCGCCCCGGCGATCAGCGGAATGCCGATGGCGGCGGCGCTGTTGCCGAAATCGCCTGAGGAACCTACTGACCCTTCCCGGATCGCAAGATAGCGCGAGGAGGCCCAACCGGCCGTGCCGCCATAATTGACGCGGCACCAGCCATAGCCCGCGGTGCAGCCGTTGACATGGACGCGTGCACCGTTGGGGATCGCGCCGATAGCGGCATAGCGCGTTCCCGGTCCAGTGCGCAGGTTCAAATCGGTGGTCACCAGCGCGGTAGCGGCCTGTGCAAAGGTCGTGGCTAGTACCCCTGCGGCCAGTACGGCAGTTCGCAACAAGGATTTCATGGATGCGCTCCGTTCTGCGGATTGTCCCGGTTCGATAACGTCAATCGGGAGGAAATGTTCCGATTGACCGCCGCGCCTGGCTCATCGCTGCAGTCCGGCGGCGGCGGTGAAGATGCGTACCGGCAGGTAGATGACCAGAGAGGCCGCGCCCTCAATGACGGAGGAACCGTCGGCAAGGATCGCCTCGCCCGGCGTCTGGCCTTCGCCTTGCAGGGTGCGTTCCGTCAAACCGCCCCGGCGCACGAGCGTCATCAAAGTGGGCGAACTGGCGAAGACGTCATGGCTGCCGCCATCAACAGCGGAAAGGTCGAGCACGGCTATGCCGTTGTCCCGCAACATCTGAATACTGGATCCGTCGCCGACCCGAGGATGGCCGCCTGTGATGCGGCCGGAGAGGTTGAGCGCCCGGTCCTTGCTGGAAACCAAAACGGCGAAGGGACGCGGCAATTTGCCGATATCCCTGACCTGCTCCTCGAATACGTCGACGTCGATATCGGGGGCGGCGAGCATGACGCCGGTCAGCCGGTCGAGGGGCTCGCGTTTACCGGAGATGGCAAGCGTGCGCAGGGCCTCCATGACCACCAGCGTGCCCATGGAATGGCCCACCAGGAGGATACGCTTGGCCTTGCTCCGGCTGACGATCTCGAGCAATTCGGCAAGCCCGTCGCGGGCGAAATTGGCGCTATCGCGGTCATAGGCATAGAGGCCCAGCGAACCGGCGGACGGCCAGGCATAATGGACGGCGACCGATTTGAAGCCGAAATCGTGGACGAACTGTGCCTCACGGAAGGTGCTGTCGGCGAAATTGTTGTTGTAGCCATGCACGAAGAGCAGAATTTCCTGCTCGTCCGCCGGGCGGGCGGCAAGAGCGGCATTCAGCTTTTCAAGGAAGACCTTGCCGTTGTCATAGGGCTGGAAGGCGACGGCGGCAAAATTCTTGGCCGGGTTGGGCTTGTAGCCGGTCGATTCGACGAATCCGCTCTTGTGGGCGGACGGAATGCCGACATCGACCCGCGCGAAATTGAGCTTGGGCGAGCGCTTGGCATTGTAGGGCAGGGACAGGTCGTTGGAACGCTGGCGGCTGGTGGCCACATAGATGGGCACGATGTCGGCCGGTTTTGCCGCCGTATCGACCACGATATCGTTACTGTTGGGGCCGTGCCACAGGACCGCCCGCGGTCCGCCGCATCCTGCCAGGAACAGCAGCGTCAGCAGAAGCGCGGAAATTCGTGCTGTGGTCATCAGGTGTCCCGGCGTCCGCCTGCGGTTTCATTTCTACGAAATCCCGCAAGCAACCTGCGGAGGATGTGAGCACAACAACAGCAATCGGGCGGTGCCGCAACCGTGATCGCCTCGATATCCACGGGTCGATGGCATTGGGCGGCAGACTGTTGCGTTTGGCATACACCTGCCACAGACCAGACCTATAGGCGGGGTCGTATAAATCGCTTCTCACCGGTTCCGCCCTGCATCATCATGGCGGCAGGGTGCGATTCTGGTTCCCGTATCCAACGAAAGGACGATCGATAATGACGAAAGAGGCAAGCCCAACCGGGGTACTCACGCTGCGCACCCAGGCCATGCCGCGCGATGCCAATGCCGCTGGAGATATTTTCGGCGGCTGGGTGATGGCGCAGATGGATTCCGCCAGCGGGATACATGCGGCGGAGCGGGCGCAGGGCCGCGTCGTGACTGCCGCCGTCAACGAGATGTCCTTCGCCAAGCCGGTCAAGATCGGCGACACGCTCTGCATCTATACCGATATCATCCGCGTCGGGCGCAGCTCGATCACGCTGAAAGTCCAGGCATGGGCTCAGCGCTATCTGACGCTCAATCTGGAACTCGTCACCCATGCCGAATTCATCATGGTCGCCCTCGACAAGAACGGGAAGCCGACGCCAGTACCGGGGGCGCCGCTCACCAGTTGATTCAGGTGCCGGCTCCAAGTTGCTGTTCCTGAATCCTTATCGGCAGGCGCGGTAGCCGTTGCGCCTGTGCATGAGGTCGAAGTGGAAATGGTCATTGTGCTCGCGGTTGTAGCCGGGGCCGAGTACGGTCGTGAAATAATCGCAAGCCTCGGCGCGTACGCTGTTGAGCAATCCGCGCTCGCGGAAGGAAAACCAGCCGGGCTTATGCACTTTCACCGCTTTGCCGTTGTTGAGCTTGATCCGGGTAACGTCGATGGCATTGCCGCGCGAATGTTCCGACATCCTGGCGCCGCGCCGGTGGTTCATCGTGCGGCAGGAATATCCGCCGGCATTGTAGATGGTGTCGACACCGGAGAGATAGCGCAGACGCGTCGACGGCACGAGATCTCCCTTGACCCAGCGGGCGAAGGCCTCAGTGATCGCGCAATTGAGCTTGGCGGCGGGCTTGAAGCCGATCGCGCCGCCGGCAAAACCCGACACCAGAATGGGATTGTCGATACGGCAGAATCCACCATCATTGATCGGCGGAAGTTCCGAAAAGACTACGCCGAGCCGCTTCAGCCGCAGGCGGCAGGCCATTTCGTCGGAGGATTGCGCGTAGATATTTTCACCTGTGGTCACCGGATTTTCAACCGGCGGCAGGAATCCGTAGGTCTGTTCTTCGGCCGGAGGTTGGCTGGCCGGTGCGGAAAGCGACATACCGACATCGGCTTCAGGGCGGCGAACCGTCTCGCGCGAACATGAAGCGATGAAGGCTGCCGCGCCGACAGCCAGAATCACGGCAAGGCGAGACTGCAAACGGAGCCGGGACAACGGGATACTCATGTCCAAATACTTCCTGCTGCGCCTCAACGCCGGCGCCTGATCCACATTGATGCTGGAACGGGGCGACGATAGGCGGCAAGCGTAAAGGAAGAGTCAGCGCCGGCGTTAAGAGCTGTGTCCGAAAAGCGGCGTCGCCGTGATATCACCGCGGCGGATCAGCATTCCAGGCGTTATACTCTTGATTTTCCAGCCGCTCCTCGCGCAATGGCGGGCGTTGTGCTTTTTTCGAGGACGCCTATGCGGGTGCTTTTATCTCCCTCTATCCTGCCCATCCTGATGCTGGTCGCTTCCAACGTTTTCATGACGTTCGCCTGGTATGGGCATCTCAAATTCACCAAAGTACCGCTGATCATGGTGATCCTGGTCAGTTGGGGCATCGCGCTGTTGGAATATTGCTTCGCGGTTCCTGCCAACCGCATCGGCCACGAGGTCTATTCGACGTCGCAGCTGAAGACGATACAGGAAGTGATCACGCTCACCGTTTTCGTGGCGTTCTCGGTGCTGTACCTCAAGGAGCCGCTGACATGGCAGCACCTGTTGGGTTTCGCGCTGATCGCCTGCGGCGCGGCGTTGATCTTCAAGGCATGAGTGACGTATCCAGCCTTACACTGGTCGAGACATGCGCACCATTGCATGGACAGCGAACACGAAGGCCACGCCGATGATGCCGCCAATCAGCACGTTGACCACACGCTCCGCGGCGATCACCGTCGACTGGTCGGCGATGACGAGCGCGACGGCAATCGCCGCGCAGCGCGTGCCGAAACCCAGCCGGTAGGAGTGGAACGCCACCAGCGTCATGAGGGAGGCGACGACCGCAAGACCATAGGAGAGCGGCCCGTGCGGCAGAAAGAAGCCAAGGCCGATGCCTGCCGGGACGCCCAGAAAGGCGCCGATTGCCCGATCGCGCAGCTTCAGATGCGCTGTCGCCGCGTCGCCCGTGACAACACTTGCCGCCGACCACACCACCCACTGGCCATGGTCGAGATGACGCCATTCGACCAGTGTTGCGGCTGCTGCGACAGCGAGAATGACCGCGATCACCGCTTCGCCCGCAGCGATCCGCTCTTCATCGGCGCCGTCCCGCCGCAAGCGAAAGAGGTTTCGCGCACGCTGCGCAGCCTCGGTATCCGGTATCAATTCGTGGACGATAGCGAGGATGAGAACCGGCAGCGCGCCGACTGCGAGATAGGGCAGAAGTTCGACAGCGCGGGCCATGAACATGCCAGGGGACGTGTTTTCCGCCGTTTCGCAGGCGATGTAGAGAGCCGGGATGAAGGTGAAATTGCCTACCGAGCGCAGCTTGCGGCCATAGGTCGTCATCCAGACCGCTCCGGCCGCCATCAGAGAGGCGGCGAGAACGAAAAGCAGGGGCACTCGGAGTGCTGAAATCATGAGGAGGAAGCCCGCGAGAATGGCGATCGCATGCAGGAACACGCCGAGCGGCGTGAGACGACCGCGCTCGAAGGCTATGAAGGTCGAGATCGTCACGACGGCCGCCTTCAGCCAGGCATCGTAGCCAGTGACGAGGGAGAGCGCCAGGATCGGCGCCAGCACAAGAGCTGCCTGGCCGAGCTGATGTGCATCGAAGATGGAGCGGAGGCGTATTGCCAGAGTCACAGGCGCGCGAGGTCGTCGACTGTGATGATCTTCGCGATAGCCGCAAGCCGCTCCATGGCGCTTCTGTGCTGTGCCTCGTCAACGGACGCGCATGCGTCCTCCAGGATAAAGACGGCATAGTCGCGATCATGAGCGGAGCGCACAGTGCTCTCAACCGCCCACACGCTGTTGACGCCGCAAACGACAAGCCGTTCGATGCGCCGCGCCCGAAGGGCGGCATCAAGGTTTGTGCCGTAGAAAGCATCGACCCGTGGCTTGACGATGACGAGATCGGCGCTCGCCGCGTCGAGGTCGGGATGAAATTCGGTACCATGGCTTCCAAGTGCCAAGGCTCCCAATTCATCCACCCGGCCGAACAAGGGCGAATGCTTCGGCTGATCGGTATAGCCTGGCGCGAAGCCGACCTTGACGAGGATACGCAACCAGCCCTTGTCGCCGGCTATCGCGAGAGCGCGGTTCGCCTTGGCGATGATATCGCGCTTGGCGGCCTGCTCGGCCGTGCGGGCAATCTTGCCATCGGGATGCATGATGTCGATGATATAGTCGAGGCAGACCAAGGCAGTGTCCATGGCGCTTCCTTCCCGAAAGCTGGATAATACTCGGAATTATTGATTATTATTATGCATGAGAAGTATATAAGTCGTGTACGATAGCAACTCTCAAGGAATTGGGGCGTCGCGCGCCATTGAGGCCTGAGCCTATAGGCTGGCGCGACGTTGGCGCATCATGGGAATAAGCTCGACTGCGAGCATGGCGGCGAAGATCAGCGCGCAGCCGGCGAGCCCGGTGGGAGGCAGGCGTTCACCGAGCAGGAGCGCCCCGAAGAGGGCCGCGAAAAGGGCTTCCGATGACAGGAAGATGGCGGCCTGCGGGGCAGTGGTGTAGCGCTGGCCTATTGCCTGGAGCGTAAACGCGATGCCTGAGGAGAAGATGCCGGTGAAGAGGATTTCCGGCGCAGCCGCCCATATGGCCGTCCAGTCTACGCCTTCCCGCGCCAATCCCATCAAAAGCCCGACGACTGCGCAGAAGGTGAACTGGACAAGGCAGAGCGTCAGCGGCCTCCCGGTGCGGTCGAGGGAGCGCGTAATGAAGAGCACCTGCAGCGCCCAGAACAAGGCGCCGAGGATGACCATCCAGTCGCCCGCCGTGAGAGCATCGAGTTTTCCGCCTGATAGAAGCCATATGCCCACGAGCGCGGCCAGCGCGCAGGGCCAGATGACCGGGTGCGGCCAATGGCGAAACAGCACCACGCCGACGAACGGCACCATCACGACGTAAAGCCCTGTCAGGAAGCCGGCATTGGTGACGGATGTGGTCAACATGCCGAATTGCTGAGCGACGATGCCGGCGAATAACAGGAACCCGATGAACAGGAAGGCGAAATGGTCGGAGGATTTCAGCGCTTTTTGTGCCTGAAGCGATTCACGGATAGCGAGGGGAAGCACGGTCAATGCCGCCAGCAGGAAGCGCAAGCCGATGAACATCAATGGTCCGATGCTGGCCATCGCCGTCGATTGCGCAACGAAGCCGAGCCCCCAGATCGCGCCGGCGAGAAGAAGAACCAGATTGGCGCGCGTACGCGGCATTTACCACTCCTTGGCAGCTTTTAAACTATTTGTTGTGAAAGCGCCTTCATTGTTCTGGCTGATTTGCATGGAGCCTTAGCCACTGCGCGTTGTGGCGGCAAGTGCCTGCAGCCAACAAGGAGAGACAGATGCTCGGGAAGATACTCGTGACGAAGCGCGCCGGGCCGGTTGCCGTTTGCGCTGCTATGCTGATAGCAGGTTCCGCCGTGCCAGTCTTTGCCTCCTATAAAAAAGTGCGCGATGTTTCCGTCGCCTGCGATTTCATTCAGACCTGCACGCTTTCTTCCTCCCAAAACAAAGTCCAGGGGATCTATGCGCTGTCGATCGAACGCGCGGCGGGTTCCCCGACTGAACCGGTGCTGGTGCTGGCCGCATCGCAACTGACGCCGCAATCGACGGTCAGCATTGCCGTGGACGGCAAACAAGTCCTGAATATCCCTGTTTCGTCTTTCGCCCCGCCGGGAGACAGCGGCCAATATCGTTATGCCGACAAGGCCGGGATGGCGGAACTGATCCGTGCGATGAAGACGGGAAGCAAAGCCGAAGTTCAAATGCGGACTACTAGCGGGCCGCTAAAGGCCGAGTTTCCGCTTGCCGGGTTTGTCGGCGGACTTATCTTCATGGATGAGAGCCAAGGGCGTGTCGGGAGGGTGGACGCCCTACAGGCGAAAGGTGACAAACCGGCGGCGGCGAAGCCGGAGGTCACTGCAATCGATAGTTTCGACAAGATCCCGAAAGCGATCCGCGCGGATTTTACCGGCACAGACTCCGTTTGTGGCGACATGGATGCCGACAGGTTTGCGGCCGTCGGTGGTTTTGCAGCCAAGATCGGCGACCGAACACTGCTGGGTCTGCCCTGCAGTGCGGGCGGGGCCTATAATCAGCCCTATGTGTTCTATCAGGAGCACGCCGGGCGGGTGACCCCGCTGGCTCTACCTGTGATGGGCGACGAGGGGCCGACCACGACTGGAACCGCATGGAATATCGACTGGAGCCAGGGTTCCAGGACGCTGACCGCCTTTTTCAAAGGACGAGGCATCGGGGATTGCGGCAATTACAATGTGTGGAAGGCGACGGAAAGCGATCAGGAGGGGATCGCCTTCGTGCTCATGCAATCGCGCAGCAAGGGCGATTGCGACGGCAACAACGGAGGTGGTCCAGAAAACTGGCCCGCCAGTTGGCCTTTGAAAAAGTGATCAGTTAGCGTTCACGCCCGCGACAGCCGGATGATCGACGCGCCTTTGCCGTCGGGCAGGAGATAGACCGAACCATCGGGGGCGACGCGGACGTCGCGGATGCGGCCGAACTCGCCCTTGAACATGCGCTCCTCACCGGTGATCCGGGCATTGCCGTCGCGGTCGAGTCGTACCAGCATCTGGTGTTTCAAGGCGCCGGCCAGGAGATCGCCCTGCCATTCAGGGAACATCGCTCCGTCATAGACGGCGAGGCCAGACGGCGCGATCGAGGGATCCCAGTAGTGGAGCGGTTGTTCATAGCCTTCGGCCGCCGTGCCGGTACCGATCTTGGCGCCCGAATAGTGACGGCCATAGCTGATAACAGGCCAGCCATAGTTCTTGCCGGCTTCGGGGCGGTTGACCTCGTCGCCGCCGCGCGCGCCGTGTTCGGTAATCCATAATGAATCGGTCACCGGATCCCAGGCGGCGCCTTGCGGATTGCGATGTCCCGTCGACCAGATCTGCGGCAGCGCCTTTTGGCCGTCGGCGAACGGATTATCCGCAGGGACGGAGCCGTCGGCGTTGATTCGCAGCACCGATCCGGCAGGATCCTGTGAATCCTGTGCCCGGTTCATGTCGCCGCGTTCGCCGAAAGTGACGAACAGCGTGTTGTCGGGCGCAACGACGATGCGCGAGCCGAAATGCTGGCCGCGTGACGTCTTCTTCTTCGTCGAGAACAGCGTCTTCACATCTATGAGACGGGCCGTCTCACCCTCGTCCACGAGGCGCGCGCTGGCGATGGCCGTGCCGGCGCCACCGCTGCCGGGCTCAGAATAGGTGAAATAGATAGCGCCGCTTTTCTCGAAATCCGGCGCGAGCGCGACGTCGAGCAATCCGCCCTGGCCACTGTTCCAGACTTTGGGCACACCCGATATGGGCTCCGAAAGCTCGCCATTGCGGACGATACGCATGGTGCCGGCTTTTTCGGTCACAAGCAGTGCGCCGTCGGGGAGAAAGGCGAGGCTCCAGGGGGAGGCGAGACCGGTCGCGACCGTTTCCGCCTTGACCTTGACCTTCTCGGTGGCGATTTCCCGTGCCGAATCTTGCGCATTGGCGAAATCGAGACCGCCAAGTGTGGTGGCGGCGATGGCGAAGAGGCCGGCGATGGCAATTGTCGTTCTGTTCGTCATGGCTGAAATGTAGCGATGCAGCGGTTTCGTTCAAGTCACCAGCCCGTGAATGTGCGATTTTATGATCTTCCGGACATTCAATTTTCTTCGTGAAATCTGCGTGATCAATGCTATATTATGTCGATTAGCAAATTTGAACGGTTCCGAGGTTTTGCTTCGGGGGCCGTTTTCTTTTTGTGTCTCAATGCCGCTGCCGCAGCAAGGCAGGAGGGCGCAGCATAGGCAGAGGAAAGGACTGGGCATGGATAAGTTCCCGATGACTCAAGGCGGATTCGACAAGCTCAAGGAAGAGCTTCGCTGGCGTCAACAGGAGGAACGGCCGCGCATCATCGAGGCGATTTCCGAGGCGCGCGCGCATGGCGATCTCTCTGAAAACGCGGAGTATCATGCCGCCAAAGAAGCGCAGAGCCACAATGAGGGCCGCATCGGCGAGCTCGAGGATTATATCGCACGCGCGGAGATCATCGATATCTCCAAACTGTCGGGCAGCAAGATCAAATTCGGCGCGACCGTGACCATGGTGGATGAGGATACCGAAGAGAAAAAGGTCTACCAGATCGTCGGCGACCAGGAAGCCGATGTGAAGCAGGGCCGGATCTCCATCTCCTCGCCGATCGCGCGGGCGCTGATCGGCAAGACCGAGGGCGATACGATCGAGGTCAACGCTCCCGGTGGCGCGCGTTCCTACGAGATTATCGGTCTCAAGTTCAGCTAAGAGGCCGCGTGTCAGAACCGACAAGCGACGTCGATATCCTCGCGCCCAATTTCAAGCGCCAGCTTTCGGGCGTGACCTCGACCATCGTTCAGCTTATTCCGTTGCAGCGACGGTTGGGCCTGCGGATTGCCACGCTCGGGCCGGGCCTGCCGGAGGGACTGCCCAAGATCGGCTGGTCGTCACTGCTCGGCCTGTGGCGTAAGCCGAAGGGGCGCGATGTCCGTATCTGGCACGCGCGGCGCAACAATGAGATGGTGGCGGGCGTGCTCATGCGCGACGTGTTGCGCATGCCGCTCCGTTTGGTCTTCACCTCCGCCGCCCAGCGCGATCACAAGCCTTTCACCAAATGGCTGATCCGGCGCATGGATGCTGTCATTGCCACCAGCGCGCGTTCCGGCAGTTATCTCAAGGTACCCCACACCGTCATCATGCATGGGGTCGATACCAGGCGGTTTCATCCCGCGCAGACGGCAGAGGATGATTTTGCGGCCTCCGGCTTGCCTGGACGTTATGCCGTCGGCTGCTTCGGCCGGGTGCGTCATCAAAAGGGCACGGATCTTTTCGTCGATGCGATGATCGCGCTTTTGCCTGATTATCCGGACTGGACGGCCGTCATCACCGGACGAACAACCTCCGAGCACGAGAGCTTCCGGGACGATCTCAAGGCGCGCATTGCGCAGGCCGGGCTGCAGGAGCGCCTCCTTTTTCTCGGCGAAGTGCCGGATGTCAGGATTTGGTATAGACGGCTTTCGCTATATGTTGCACCATCGCGTAACGAGGGCTTCGGTCTGACGCCGCTGGAAGCGATGGCTTCGCGCACGGCGGTGGTGACAAGCGATGCCGGAGCCTATGCCGAAATGATCGAGCCGGGCAGGACCGGGACGGTCGTGCCGGCGGGCGATGGCGCCGCGTTGCGGGAGGCGATCCGGGCCTATCTTGCCGATCCCGTTCTTGCGGCCATGCATGGCGACAATGCGCTTGCCCATGTGCGGGAAAATTTCCCGCTGGAAAAAGAAGCGGCGGCGATCATGACGGTTTACGAACAGGTATTTGCCTTGGGAGATGAAACGCGGTGAGGACATGAAAGCCGAAGCCTTTGTCATTCATCTGGCGCGCGCCAGCGGTCGCAGGCCGCAGGCTGAAAAGCTGCTCGGTGAACTCGGCCTGCCGGCGCGCATTCTCGATGCTGTCGATGCGGCCGTTCTATCCGAGCGCGACACGGATGCGGTCTATCGCAGGAATCTCCATCGTCCAGCCTATCCCTTTACCCTGCGCCGGACCGAAATCGCCTGTTTCCTCTCGCACCGAAAGGCATGGCAGGCGATCATCGATCAGGATCTCGATGCAGGACTCATCGTCGAGGACGATGTCGAGCCGGATGCGCAAAGCTTCGCGCCGGTGCTGCGGTTGGCGCTGGAGACGATCCAGCCGCGGGATCTGATCCGCTTTCCCTGCACCGCACGCCGCGAAAAAGGGCCTGTGGTGGCTGAGGCGGGCGAAGTATCGCTGATTGCTCCGGGTTCGCCTGGTCTCGGGATGCAGATGCAACTTGTCGGGCGCGAGGCGGCGGCGCTTCTGCTCGACATGACGCGGCAATTCGACCGTCCGGTAGATACGACGGTCCAGATGCGCTGGGTGAACAATGTCCGCATCCTTTCCGCGCGTCCGATCTGCATCAGGGAAATTTCAGGCGCGCTCGGCGGCACCGTGGTGCAGAACAAGTCGAAGACGCTCTCCGAGATCGTCAACCGGGAAGTGAGACGGCCTCTTTACCGCGCATCGGTTGCGGTGCGTAATGCCTTGGCCGGACCGCCGATCAGCTATCTGTTCTGCACCGCAGCCATAGCGGGAGCGTTGACGGACGGCTTCCTCTGAGAGAAAACCTGACGGAAACGTTTACTTAAATCTGCATCAGGGCCTCGTCCTTGACCGGACGAATGGTGAGGGCGGTGCGCACGGAATCGACATTGGGCGTCGCCGTCAGTTCCTCGATGACGAAGGTCTGGAAGGTATTGATGTCGCGGGCGACGCAATGGAGCAGGAAATCCGACTCGCCCGAGACCATCCATGCGCGGCGCACCAGCGGCCAGTGCTTGGTCTTCTCGGCGAATGCCTTGAGATCCGCGTCCGCCTGCCTGTGCAGCCCGACCGAACAGAAGGCGACGAGGTCCTGCCCAACGGCGGAACCGTTCAAAATCGCGCGATAGCCACGAATGACGCCGCTTTCCTCAAGCTTACGCACGCGGCGCAGGCAGGGGGGCGCAGATATGCCGACTCGGTCGGCCAGTTCGACATTGGTGATCCGTCCATTGTTCTGTAATTCCCGCAGGATCTTCCAGTCTATATCGTCGAGATCGGCCTTGATCGGCATAGGCTTGGGCTCCGGTAGAGGCTTTCCTGCGCAAGGAAATTGCGCTTGCGGGTAATAATAATATCCGATTCCCGTTTTCCCGCAAACGGATGTTGCCGCGTCGCGCTCTTGCTCAACGCGCCCAGAAGCTGCGGGTGAAGAGGATGACGATGGTGACGATCTCCAGCCGTCCGGCAAGCATGAGGTAGCTCAGGACCCAGAGTGCGGGATCGCTGACGGTCGAGAAATTCCCGACGGGGCCGATCGTGTCGCCAAGGCCGGGGCCGACATTGGAAAGGGCGGTGAGGGCGCCGGTGAAGGCGGAGACGAAGTCGAGGCCGAGCGTGGCGAGCACCATGGCGCCAAGAATGAGCGAAGCCATGTAGAGGAAGAAAAACAGGAGCACGGTCTGTGCCGCTTCGGTGGAAACCTCGGACTCGCCGTAGCGGATCTTGACGATGGCATGGGGCATGATGAGCCGCGTCATGCTCGCGATGGCCAGCCGCCAAAGGATGATCAGGCGGTTCATCTTGATGCCGCCCGATGTCGATCCGGCGCAGCCGCCGATGAACGAGGCGAGAAAGAATATGCCGATCGAGAGCGGTCCCCAGAGCGAATAGTCTTCCGTGGCATAGCCGGTCGTCGTGATGATGGAGACGAGATTGAAGGCGGCGGTGATGAGCGCGTCGCTAAAGGGCAGGCCGTCGCCGACGCGCAACATGATGGCGAGCGTGAAGCTGAATCCGACGACGAGGAAGAGGAAGAGCGTGACCTGTGGATCGACCAGCGAGGAGAGGCGGCGCGGCATGACCGCCTTGATATAGAGGACGAAGGGCAGTGCGGCGAGCATCATGAAGATGGTGGAGATCACCAGCAGCAGGCGATTATGGGCATAAAAGCCGAGGGATGTGTCATGGGTGGAATATCCGGCCGTGGCGAGCGTGGTCATCGCGTGGTTTATGGCGTCGAACATGCTCATTCCGGCCAGGAAATAGGAAAGCATGCAAAGCGCTGACAGCCCGACATAGGCGAGCACGATGCCGAGCGCGATCTGGTTGACGCGCGGCAGGATCTTTTCCGATTTGTCGGAGGATTCCATATGGAAAAGCTGAATGCCGCCGACGCGCAGCGACGGCAGAAGCAACAGGGCCAAGCCAATGAAGCCGATGCCGCCGAGCCAGCACAGGAGCGAGCGCCACAGCAGGACACCTCGTGACATCTTGTCGAGGCCGGTGAGGACGGTAGAGCCTGTCGTGGTGATGCCTGACATCGACTCGAAAAAGGCGCCGGCAAAACTGATCGGCAGATGGGAGAAATAGAGGGGCAGGGCACCAAGAAACGCGGCAGTCAGCCAAAGCGATGCGGTCAGCAGGAAGCCAAGGCGCGGCGAGAACCGGACCCCCTGATTTTGTGTTGCCATCGCCACGAGCCCGGAAATCATTCCGGTAAAAATGGCGGTCTGGACGAAGACCGGCCAGTCAGGGCTGCCGTCGCCGAAATCCACGGCGGCCGGAACCAGCATGGCGAGCGCCATCACCAGGCCGAAACGCGCGCATATATTGCTGACAGTACGAAAAATGATGAAAATCCCGGTTGGCTGCTGCCCAATACAATTGCGGCCTTCTTAACGCGATAAGCGCCGGGCGGCAATTCCTCCCTCGCTGCATTGGGCGAAGGTTGCAAGCCTCGGACAAGCTGTGGCTAAACCTCCAGCCATGCAGTGCATGCCTTGCAAAACAGGTGCGCGAAACATTACTTTGGCAATAACTGACGCAATGTCTTCGGGGGCTCCGGGCATTGCGCGATCAATGCTGCCGAGGCCCTTGAACCGAAAGTCAGTTGCCCGCAGCCAAATTTAGGGATTTCGCCATGTCACAGCGCCACGCGCCCGTCCTCATCATCGGTTCCGGCCCCGCCGGATATACGGCAGCTATCTATGCGGCGCGAGCCATGCTGAAACCCGTGCTCGTCGCGGGCCTGCAGCAGGGCGGGCAATTGATGATCACCACGGACGTGGAGAACTATCCAGGCTATGCAGATCCGGTGCAGGGGCCGTGGATGATGGAGCAGATGGCCAAGCAGGCTGAAAATGTCGGCACCGAGATCGTCAGCGATATCATCGTCGAGGCCGATGTCTCGGTCAGGCCGTTTCGCCTGAAGGGCGATTCCGGCACGGAATATACCTGTGATGCGCTGATCATCGCCACCGGCGCGCAGGCCAAATGGCTCGGCATCGACAGCGAACAGGCCTTCATGGGCGGCGGTGTCTCTGCCTGCGCTACCTGCGACGGGTTCTTCTATCGCGGCAAGGATGTCGTGGTGATCGGTGGCGGCAATACGGCCGTCGAGGAAGCACTCTATCTCTCGCATCTGGCGAAATCGGTCACGGTAGTCCATCGCCGCGATGGGTTCCGGGCTGAAAAAATCCTGCAGGACCGGCTGTTCTCCAAGCCGAATGTGCAGGTCATATGGGACAGTGTTATCGAGGAGATCGTTGGCACCGAGGCTAAGCCGCCGATGGGCGCCACCGTGACCGGCGTGCGACTGAAGAACGTCAAGACGGGTCTGGTGAGCGAACTGGAGACGCATGGCGTCTTTGTCGCTATTGGCCACGCGCCTTCGGTCTCGCTTTTCGAGGGCAAGTTGAAGCAGAAGCCGAACGGCTATCTCTGGACGGCGCCTGATTCGACGGCCACAGACGTCACCGGCGTCTTTGCCGCCGGTGACGTCACCGACGACGTGTTCCGTCAGGCGGTGACGGCGGCGGGCATGGGATGCATGGCCGCGCTCGAAGCCGAACGCTGGCTCGCCGCGCAGGAGCCGATCCGCCAGGCTGCCGAATAGCTGACAGTTAGGGCATTCTTCACGCATAATCCTTATCCAAAAAGTCTATCATCTTTTTGCTGATGCTGACCTCAGTTCGGGATTACGCTCTAAAGGACGGGAAATTGGTTGCACCGCTCGACTGGGATAAACTGCGCATATTCCATGCCGCCGCTGAGGCTGGGTCGTTCACCCATGCCGCGCAGACGCTGCATCTTTCGCAGTCAGCCATCTCGCGCCAGGTAAGCGCGCTTGAGCAGGATGTCGGGGTGCCGTTGTTCCAGCGCCATGCGCGCGGGCTGATCCTCACCGAGCAGGGCGAATTGCTCTACCGCACGGCGCATGACGTGCTGATGAAGCTTGAGAATGTCCGCTCGCGGCTCGCAGAGAGCCGGGAGAAGCCGACTGGCCGCCTCCGGGTAACCACGACCGTCGGGCTTGGTTCGGGTTGGCTGATCGAGCGTGTGCAGGAGTTCATAGAACTTTATCCCGATGTCAGGTTGCAGCTTATCCTCGACAATGAGGAGCTCGATTTGACCATGCGGCATGCCGATTGTGCCATCCGCCTGCGCCAGCCTCAGCAGCCGGATCTGATCCAGCGCCGACTTTTCACGGTGCACATGCATGTCTATGCCGCGGCCAGCTATATCGCGAAGCATGGCAAGCTTGCGTCGGTGGACGAACTCGGCGAGCATCGCATCGTGACCTTCGGGGAACCAGCGCCGAGCTACCTGACCGGGCTCAACTGGCTGGAGATCGCCGGCCGCGGCGACAGCAGCCCGCGCATACCGACATTGCAGGTCAACAATCTCCTGTCGATCAAGCGCGCCGTGCAGCGCGGCGTCGGCATGGCGGTCTTGCCCGATTATATGGTCGACAAGGAATCGGGCCTTGTTCAGCTTCTTCCTGACATGGAGGAGATACCCTCCTTCGATACGTTCTTCTGCTATCCCGAAGCGTTGAAGAATTCCGCCAAGCTGCATGTCTTCCGCGATTTCCTGTTTTCCAAGGCGCGCACCTGGTCCTATTGAGCGCGGTTGGGCAGGTTTTCCCTTGGTCGGCTGTGTTTTTAGCTGTCGCGGCTCCAATCCTCGTCGTCTCATTGCCCGGCGATGCAAATGATCAAAATACAGGACCATCGGCGCACGCGGTGCGAAGATTTTCGCTGCTGAATCGGGCAGGCCGCTGTTTTTCTCCGCAATGATTTGCCCAAATTCCCGCTGCACTGCACATGTCGAAGGCAGGGAAACACTCGCCTTGGCTGAGAATTTTACCTAAAATAGAAGTCGCGTTCCCGTGACTGTCGTATAAGGCATTGAAATCGAAGCGGATTCCCGGCGATTTTTGCCATGCAGCAAACGCATGGCTGCCATGCGATTTCGTGCGCTTGTATTATCGGGGTGAAGGGCTCATATCCACGTCATCTCAACGATGCGTCTCCTCCTCCCATTGCGCATCCTTGAGTGTTCCCCTCTGGAGGTTTAGCCGGAAACGGCACCTTCAAAACTATAAGCCGGACAGTTTGTCCGGCTTTTTTTTGCGCTTTTTTCAAGCCATCCATCACCGGAAACGAAAAAGGGGCCTTGCGGCCCCTCTGTTTCGATCGACTATCCGTTGCCTCAGCGCAAGGAGGCACAAAAGCGCTGGATGCGGGAGCAGGCTTCTTCCAGCAGCACTTCCGAGGTGGCGTAAGAGATGCGGAAGTTGGGGCCGAGGCCGAAGGCCGAGCCGTGCACCACCGCCACGCCTTCGCTCTCCAGAAGCTCGGTGACGAAATCCTCGTCGGTCTCGATGATTTTGCCTGAGGGGGCCGTCTTGCCGATCAGGCCGGCGCAAGAGGGATAGACGTAGAACGCACCCTCGGGCGTCGGGCAGGTGATGCCCTTGGCCTGGTTGAGCATCGAGACGACCAGATCGCGGCGACCCTGGAAGATCTTCTTGTTCTCGGGAATGAAGTCCTGCGGGCCATTGAGCGCCTCGACCGCCGCCCATTGGGCGATGGAGCAGGCGCCGGAGGTCTGCTGGCCCTGGATCATGTCCATCGCCTTGATGAGTTGTAGCGGGCCACCGGCATAGCCTATGCGCCAGCCGGTCATGGCATAGGCCTTGGACACGCCGTTCATGGTGAGCGTACGGTCATAGAGCGACGGCTCCACCTGCGCGGGCGTGGTGAAGACGAAATCGCCATAGACCAGGTGCTCGTACATGTCGTCGGTGAGGATCCAGACATGGGGATGGCGCACCAGCACATCGGTCAGCGCCTTCAGCTCGGCCTCGGTATAGGCGGCGCCGGAAGGGTTCGACGGCGAGTTGAAGATCAGCCATTTGGTCTTGGGCGTGATGGCGGCTTCGAGATCACCAGCCGTGACCTTGAAATCGTTCTCGATGGTCGTTGCGACAAAAACCGGCGTGCCGCCGCAGATCGCCACCATTTCGGGATAGCTGACCCAATAGGGGGCGGGGATGATCACCTCGTCGCCGGGGTTTAGCGTCGCCATGAAGGCGTTGAACAGGATCTGCTTGCCGCCGGTGCCGACGATGGTCTGCTCCGGCTTGTAGTCGAGGCCGTTCTCGCGCTTGAACTTGGCGGAGATCGCCTGGCGCAGTTCGGGAATACCGGAGATGGGCGTGTACTTCGTCTCGCCGCGCTCGATGGCCGCGATGGCCGCCTTCTTGATATTATCCGGCGTGTCGAAATCGGGCTCGCCCGCGCCAAGGCCGATGACGTCCTTGCCTTTCGCCTTCAGTTCACGTGCTTTCTGGCTGACCGCGATGGTGGCGGAAGGCTTTACGCGGGAAAGGGCGTCGGCGAGGAATGCCATGGTTCGTTCTCCTGAATGGCAGTTGTTTAGCCGCAACCGGAGGCCGGGCATCGGTCCGGTTTGCGGCATTGCTATGTCCTAATGCGGGGGGAATCGCAAGAAAAGCTTTGATCGCGGCTTTCACCAGCCGGCGATTTTGCGCGGGGTGTTGCAGTAAACGGCGGAAACATCAGTATTTCTTGGCGAACAGTTCAGCGGAACTGATTGGACGGCAAGCGGCTGGTGCGGCATGAATCGCCCGTAACCGGAGATTTGATCCATGCCCGTCCTATATTCGCATCCTGATTCAGGAAATTCCTACAAGCCGCGGCTTTTGCTGGCGAAACTGGGGATGCCGTTTCGCCATGTCACCATGTCCTCGCGCGATGGTTCGACGCGGACGCCGGAATATCTCGCCAAAAACCCGAACGGCAAGCTTCCGCTGCTCGAACTCGACGATGGGCGCTTCCTTGCTGAATCCAACGCCATCCTGCTGCATCTGGCCGAAGGCACTCGGTATCTGCCGTCCGACACCTATGAACGGGCGCTGGTCTATCAATGGCTGTTCTTCGAGCAATATAGCCATGAGCCCTCCATAGCGGTGCGCCGTGCGCTGATGACCTATCCGGAGCGGGCGAAACTCGCGACGCCGGAAAGGCTTGCCGCCACGCTTGAAGGCGGAGACAAGGCGCTCGGCGTCATGGAAGCGCAGTTGCAAAAGACGCCCTTTCTTGCGGGCGAGGCGATCAGTGTCGCCGATATTGCGCTCTACGCCTATACGCATGATGCGGAACGCGGCGGCTTCGACCTGACGCGCTATCCCGCCGTGTCGGCCTGGCTCGGCCGCGTCGCCGCCGATCCCGGGCATGTGCCGCTCGGCTGGCTGCCGGAATAACGTTCGGTCATCAGCATAGAAAAAGGCGGGGTTTCCCCCGCCTTTTTCATTCTGGTTCTATCGCTGTGAAGCGGTGATCAGGCAACCGAGAGGTTGTCTGCGGAGGACTTGCCGGAACGGCGGTCCAGCACGATTTCGTAGTTGATCTTCTGGCCTTCATCGAGGCCGCGCAGACCTGCACGCTCGACGGCTGAGATGTGGACGAAAACGTCCGCGCCGCCCTGATCAGGCTGAATGAAGCCGAAGCCTTTTGTGCCGTTGAACCACTTCACTGTTCCCGTAGCCATGGGAAACTCCTTTAACGTCGTAAAAATAAAGGCCCGCATCATTCGCATACGCGCCCGTGGATCGATTATAGAGAGGAGATCGTCAGGAAGCGCGAACTAGTCGCACGGGTCGCAAAGTCACTCGACCGAAATATCGATGGCAAAATTCTATGACACAATTGCCTTGATTACAAGCCGTTCTGTAGAGGGATTATCGGTTGTGGCCTTGCATCCTGCCGGGCTGCCGTCCGCCCTGGCGATCAATGCAGCGCGCGCCTTAAAACCCCCATGTTGCCATCAATATGTTTCTGCCACATCTTTCCATGATTGGCGCTTCCTGCGCATCTTCAAGAGAGAGGAGCTCATATTGATTCTTCCCGATTGGAAGATGGCGGGAACAGACATATGGAGGGCTCATGGCATTGAAGACCCCGCGCAGAGCGTCTGGACCGGTTTCCGGCGAGGCTGAGACACCGAAAGCGGGAAAAGAGGCACCATCCTGGCGCGAGCGCCTGTTCCGCTCACGCGCCGGCCCCGACAAGGGCGGCATGGGTGGCGGTTTGGATATCGTGTCGCAGGGTTCGATGATGCTCGGCGCCTTCTGGGCGTCGCCAGTGCGCAGCGCCCTCATCTTTACCGGCAGTTCGATTTTCCTCCTCGTTGCGGCCATCGCCTATGGCCAGCTCTACCTCAACCGCTGGAATGTGCCGTTCTACGATGCGCTGGCGCGGCGGGACATGCCCGCGTTCCTGCATCAACTGCTGATTTTCCTTGGCATCGCGGGAACGCTTCTGGTGCTCAACGTGACGCAGACCTGGCTCAACCAGATGTTCAAGCTCAAGCTGCGCGAGGGGCTGGCAGGCGATCTGATTGGTCAATGGATGGTGCCGGGTCGTGCTTTCCGCCTGTCCGGCGCCGGCGAAATCGGCGTCAATCCGGATCAGCGGCTGCATGAGGATGCGCGCCATCTGGCTGAGATGACGGCCGATCTCGGCATCGGGCTGCTGCAGGCGTCGATCCTGCTCATCAGTTTCGTCGGCGTCCTGTGGGCGCTGTCGAGCGGCTTCATCTTCCATGTCGGCGGCTACAATTTCTCCATTCCCGGCTATATGGTCTGGGCAGCGATGCTCTATGCGGCTTCGGCTTCCTGGCTGACATGGATGGTCGGACGCAGGCTGGTGACGATCAATGCCGACCGCTACGCGCGGGAGGCGGAGCTTCGGTTTTCGCTGATGCGCGTCAATGAGCATATCGATGCGATCGCGCTGGCGCGTGGCGAGGCCGATGAAAAACGGCGGCTCGATCTCGATTTGGGTGCGGTTCTGATCGCCATCAGGCGTATCGTCCTGGCGCTGACCAATCTGACATGGGTGACCGCCGGCTATGGCTGGTTCACCATCGTCGCGCCGATCCTTGTCGCCGCTCCTGTTTATTTCGCCGGGGGACTGACCTTCGGCGGGCTGATGATGGCTGTTGGCGCTTTCACGCAGGTACATACGTCGCTGCGCTGGTTCGTCGATAATTTCGGCGCTATCGCGGATTGGCGCGCGACGCTGCTGCGCGTCGCTTCGTTCCGCCAGGCAGTGCTCAAGATGGACGAGATGGGTACGCTCGACCGACGGATCGCCATTGAGGAGAATGAAGACAGCCGCATGACCATCAACAATCTCGAAATCGTCTCGACCGAGGGCGGCATGAAACTGCGCGAGACACATATAGAAATCAACGAGAAGGAGCGCGTGCTGATCGTCGGCCAGCCCGGCACCGACAAGACGCTCCTGTTCCGTGCTCTTGCCGGGCTGTGGCCGTGGGGAGCAGGCAGGATCGGCCTGCCCAAAGGCAGCGATGTCGTCTACATGCCGCGCACGCCGTATTTCCCGCCCTCGTCGCTACGCGGCGCGCTCGCCTATCCGCTCGACAGCGGCCGCTTTTCAGAGCACGACCTGCAGGCGGCGTTGCAGCGGGGCGGGCTGGAGCGACTGGCCGGAAGTCTCGACCGCGTTGCGCGCTGGGACCGTGTACTGGCCGAGGACGAACAGCAATGCCTCGCCTTCGCGCGGCTCAGCCTTATCAATCCGCGCTGGGTAGTGGTGGACGAAGCGCTCGACGGCATGGAGGAGGACGCGCTCGAACGCGTCCTCGACATTCTACGCAATCATCTGCAGGACGCGGCCATCATCCATATCGGTCGGCGAAAGACGCATGGCAACGTGTTTTCACGAATATTGCATCTGGAGAAGAACGAGGCCGGGGAGCCGCTGGAACTGCCGGTGCATAAATATGGGTGAGGGCGGGGCAAAGCTCCCGCCCTACCTCCGATATTCAGTTGAAATAATCCTGCAACGGCCTGACCTCCAGCGATCCGGCCTTCAGCGCGGCGATGGCTTCGGCTACGGCTTCCGCGCCGGCGAGGGTCGTATAGTACGGCACCTTCTGCATCAGCGTGGCGCGGCGGATCGACTTTGAGTCGGAGACCGCCTTGGCGCTGTCGGTGGTGTTGAAGACGATGTGGACCTGGCGGTTGCGGATGGCGTCCTCGATGTGGGGGCGGCCTTCCAGGACCTTGTTGATCTTCGCCGCCTCGACGCCGTTTTCGGCCAGGAAGCGCTGAGTGCCGCCGGTGGCGAGAACCTTGAAGCCGATGCCGGCAAGGCGCTTCACGGCGGGCAGGATGCCGGCCTTGTCCTCGTCGCGCACCGATACGAACAGCGTGCCGTCGCGCGGGAGATCGACACCTGCGCCGAGCTGCGCCTTGGCGAAGGCCAGCGCGTAGTCGTAATCAAGGCCCATGACCTCGCCGGTCGAGCGCATTTCCGGTCCAAGCAGGATATCGACGCCTGGGAAACGGGCGAAGGGGAACACGGCTTCCTTGACGGCGATATGCGGGCGGGTCGCCAGATCCGGCTTGCCGCCATAAGCGCCCAGCGCCTCATCAAGCGTTTCGCCGGCCATGATGCGGGCGGCGACCTTGGCAATCGGCGTGCCGACGGTCTTGGCGACGAAAGGCACGGTGCGCGATGCGCGCGGATTGACTTCGAGCACGTAGATCGTGCCCTCCTTGATGGCGTATTGGACGTTCATCAGGCCGCCGACATTGAGCGCCTTGGCGAGCGCCGCCGTCTGGCGCTCGAGTTCGGTCACCATTTCCTTAGACAGCGTGTGAACCGGCAGCGAGCAGGCGCTGTCACCCGAATGGATGCCGGCTTCCTCGATATGCTCCATGATGCCGCAGACATAGGTGTCCTTGCCGTCGCACAGGCAATCGACATCGACCTCGATGGCTTCGCTCAGATAGGTATCGAACAGAAGCGGGTTCTTGCCCAGAAGCGTATTGATCTGGCCGGTCTTGTCGTTGGGATATTTCGCCTTGATATCCTCCGGCACCAGTTCGGGCACGGTGTCGAGCAGATAGCTTTGCAGGCCCCGCTCGTCATGGATGATCTGCATGGCGCGACCGCCCAGCACATAGGAGGGGCGGACGACCAGTGGAAAGCCCAGATCGCCGGCGATCAGCCGGGCCTGCTCGACGGAATAGGCGATGCCGTTCTTCGGCTGGTTGAGGCCGAGCTTCATCAGGAGCTTCTGGAAGCGGTCGCGGTCCTCGGCAAGGTCGATCGCGTCGGGCGAGGTGCCGAGGATCGGGATACCGGCCTTTTCCAGCGCGTCGGCGAGCTTCAGCGGGGTCTGTCCGCCGAACTGGACGATGACGCCGACGAGCGTGCCTGCCGCCTGTTCGGCGCGTAGGATCTCCAGCACGTCCTCCGCCGTCAGCGGCTCGAAATAAAGGCGGTCGGAGGTGTCATAGTCGGTCGACACCGTCTCCGGATTGCAGTTGATCATGATCGATTCGTAGCCGGCGTCGCCGAGCGCGAAGGCGGCATGGCAGCAGCAATAATCAAACTCGATGCCCTGGCCGATACGGTTCGGGCCGCCGCCGAGAATGACGACCTTCCTGGCTGAAGAGACCTGCGCCTCGGAGCGCGTCTCACCGGCAAAGGGCGTCTCGTAGGTCGAATACATATAGGCGGTGGGGGAGGCGAATTCGGCGGCGCAGGTGTCGATGCGCTTGAATACGGGATGCACGTCGAGCTTGGCGCGCAGCTTGGCTACATCCTCGGCATCCTGGCCTGTCAGGCTGGCAAGGCGGGCATCGGAGAAGCCCATGCCTTTAAGCATGCGCAGATTTTCCTGGTCGTGCGGCAGGCCGTGCTCGCGGATGCGGGCCTCCATGTCGATGATGCCCTCGATCTGTTCGAGGAACCACGGATCGATCTTGCAGCTCTCATGCACCTGCTCGAGCGACATGCCCATGCGGATCGCCTGCGCGACCATGCGCAGCCGGTCGGGCGTCGGCGTGCCTATTGCCGCGCGGATGGCGTTCTTGTCGTCGCCTTCCTCAATGCCGGGGATGGCGATCTCGTCAAGGCCGGTGAGGCCTGTTTCAAGACCGCGCAAAGCCTTCTGCAGCGATTCCTGGAAGGTACGGCCGATGGCCATGACCTCGCCGACGGATTTCATGGCGGTGGTCAGGATGGGCGAGGCGCCTGGGAATTTTTCAAAGGCGAAACGCGGGATCTTGGTGACGACATAATCAATCGACGGCTCGAAGGAGGCAGGCGTTGCGCCGCCGGTGATGTCGTTTTCCAGTTCGTCCAGCGTATAGCCGACGGCAAGCTTGGCCGCGACCTTGGCGATGGGGAAGCCGGTCGCCTTGGAGGCGAGCGCGGAAGAGCGCGACACGCGCGGGTTCATCTCGATGACGATCAGACGGCCGTCTGCCGGATTGACTGCGAACTGTACGTTCGAGCCGCCGGTCTCCACGCCGATCTCGCGCAGCACCGCGATGGAGGCGTTGCGCATGATCTGGTATTCTTTGTCCGTGAGCGTCAGCGCCGGGGCGACGGTGATCGAGTCGCCGGTATGGACACCCATCGGGTCGAGATTCTCGATGGAGCAGATAATGATGCAATTGTCCGCCTTGTCGCGGACGACCTCCATCTCATACTCCTTCCAGCCGAGCACGGATTCCTCGATCAGCACTTCGGTGGTCGGCGAGGCGTCGAGGCCGCGCTCGATGATCTCGTAAAATTCAGAACGGTTATAGGCGATGCCGCCGCCGGTGCCGCCGAGCGTGAAGGAGGGGCGGATGATCGCGGGGAGGCCGACATGCTCCAGCGCCTGGCCCGCCATGCCCATGGCATGCGCCATATAGCGCTGCTTGCGGTCGACTTCGCCGAGCTGCCATTCGGTTTCCAGCTTGTCCAAGGCGGTGTCGAGTTCGGCTCCGGTATATTTGGCCTTCAGCGCTTTACGCTGTTCCTCGTGCGCCTTGCGATCTTTATCCTTGGCATCGGTCGCATTGGCGAGCATCGATTTTGGCGTTTCCAGCCCGATTTTGCGCATCGCCTCGCGGAACAGCGCGCGGTCTTCGGCCTTGTCGATCGCCTCTGCGTTGGCGCCGATCATCTCGACATTGTAGCGGTCGAGCACGCCCATGCGCCGGAGCGACAGGGCAGTATTGAGCGCGGTCTGGCCGCCCATGGTGGGCAGGAGCGCGTCTGGCCGTTCCTTGGCAATGATCTTGGCGACGACTTCCGGCGTGATCGGCTCGATATAGGTGGCGTCAGCCAGTTCCGGATCGGTCATGATCGTTGCCGGATTGGAATTGACGAGGATGATGCGGTAGCCTTCCTCCTTCAGCGCCTTGCAGGCCTGGGTGCCGGAATAATCGAACTCACATGCCTGGCCGATGACGATCGGCCCCGCACCGATGATCAGGATCGATTTAATGTCTGTACGTTTCGGCATGATGCTATCCTGTCGCTTAGGCCACGCGCTGCCCTGAAAGCCCGCGAGGGTTTCCCGGCGGGTTGACAGCAAAATTCGTCTATGAGGCTAAGCGGGCCTTATAGGCAAAGGATCGCTGCGGCGTAACCCCCAAAAACACGATTATTCATGGTTATTTTCGGGCTTTCTTCGGAAATGTCGTCGCAGAAGCCGCGCGAACAAGGCGGATTCCGCCTGTTCTTAAGAAAGCGAATACCGCGTTTGCCTTAAAATCACGCCGAAAACGGTTTGCCTGTTAGGATGTGCAAAGGCTGGTTGTGAACATTTGTGTTTTGCGCCATTAATTCCACAGGCAGCATCAAGGAGTGTCGGGATCATGCGCTGGCAAGGCGGCAGGCAAAGCGACAATGTGGAAGACCTCCGGGGCGAGAATGACGGAGCCCAGGGCGGCCCTGGCCAGGGGGGCTTGGGCGGCCTCGGCGGTGGAGGGATGGTCGGACCGGCCTTCCAACTGGTGCGCGGCGGCGGCATTTCCGGCATCGTCATCCTGGTCGTGCTGTTCTTCGGACTGAAAGCCTGCGGGCTCGATCCGATGCAGTTCCTTTTGAACGGCAATCTTACGCCTGTCCAAACCCAGGGGCAGAGCCAAACCCAGGTATCCGGCGCGCCTTCGCAGCAGCGCAATGACGAGATGACCCAATTCGTCAAGACCATCCTCGCAGAAACCGAGGATGTGTGGAGCGGCATCTTCAAGGCGAATGGCGCGACCTATACGCCGCCGACCATGGTGCTGTTCAGCAATCAGGTGCGATCGGCATGCGGCTTCGCCAGCTCCGCCTCCGGGCCATTCTACTGCCCCGGCGACCGCAAGGTTTATATCGATCTGAGTTTCTACAATGAGCTCGCCAACCGCTTCGGCGCATCCGGCGATTTCGCCCAGGCTTATGTGCTGGCGCATGAGGTCGGACATCATGTGCAGAACCTGCTCGGCATCCTGCCACGTGTCAATCAGATGCGGCAGTCGATGAACGAAGCCGACTCGAACAAATTATCAGTGCGCGTCGAGCTGCAGGCGGACTGCTTCGCCGGCATTTGGGGCTATTACACCAACCAGAAAGGCATCGTCGAACAGGGCGATCTCGAGGAGGCGATCAACGCCGCCCACCAGATCGGCGACGACACGCTGCAAAAGCGCGCACAGGGCTATGTCGTGCCAGAGTCCTTCAACCACGGCACGTCGGCGCAGCGGGCCGAGTGGTTCACCCGCGGGTATAATTCCGGCAAGGTCGATTCCTGCGATACGTTCAACGCAGATATTTGAGTTTTCCCACTGGAATGCAAAAAAGCCGGCGAGTAACGCCGGCTTTTTTGTTTTGTTTCAACCTTTGCTTTAGGCGGCGTGTGCTGCCTGCGGCCGTTCCGGTAGCAGTGGTTCGCCCTTCTTCTCACGAATGAGGTTGAAGAAGCGGCTGAAGAGATAGTGCGAATCCTGCGGGCCGGGCGAGGCTTCCGGATGGTGCTGCACCGAGAAGACTGGCTTGCCGGCAAGGCGCAGGCCGCAATTCGATCCGTCGAACAGCGAGATATGGGTTTCGTCCACGCCATCGGGCAGCGAGTCGGAATCGACCGCGAAGCCGTGATTCATCGAGACGATCTCCACCTTGCCCGTGGTGTGATCCTTGACCGGATGGTTGGCGCCATGATGCCCCTGATGCATCTTCTGCGTCGTGGCGCCGAGCGCCAGCGCCAGCATCTGGTGGCCGAGGCAGATGCCGAACAGCGGAATATCGGTGTCGATCAGCTTCTTGATGGTGGGTACGGCGTATTCACCGGTCGCCGCCGGATCGCCGGGGCCGTTCGACAGGAAAATGCCGTCCGGATTGTGCGCCAGCACGTCTTCCGCCGTCGCGGTTGCGGGCAGGACCGTGACTTTCGCGCCGAGCCCGGTCATCAGCCGCAGGATGTTGCGCTTCACGCCGTAATCGATGGCGACGATGTGGTAGCGCGGCGCGTCCTCGGTGGCATAACCCTCGTTCCAGACCCAAGGCGTCTCGTTCCAGACGGAGGTCTGGCCGGAGGTGACGTCCTTGGCAAGGTCGAGATCGACCAGGCCATGCCAGGCGGCTGCGCGTTTCTTGAGCGCCGGAATGTCGAATTCGCCCGAGGGGTCATGGGCGATGACGGCGTTGGGCGTTCCCTTTTCACGGATTAACGCCGTCAGCGCGCGGGTATCGATGCCGGAAAGGGCGATGATGCCGCGGCTCTTCAGCCATTGGTCGAGATCGGCGGCGGCGCGATAATTGGAGGGTTCGGTAATGTTCGCCTTGAAGACCGCACCGACGGCGCCGGACCGGTTCGCCGGCGTCAGATCCTCGATATCCTCGCCATTGGTTCCGACATTGCCGATATGGGGGAAGGTGAAGGTGACGATCTGTCCCGCATAGGAGGGATCGGTCAGGATTTCCTGATAGCCCGTCAACGCGGTGTTGAAGCAGACTTCGGCCTCGATCGCGCCGGTCGCGCCGGCGCCCATGCCCTCGATAACCGTACCATCAGCGAGCACGAGCAGGGCGGTCGGTCTGGTCGTCGTCCAGGCTGCGGTTTGGGGCGCGGTCTTCTTGGCGGGGGCGGTCATCAGGCACTCCAGATCGGTTCGTGAACAGGGCTTGAAAGCAAGCCAGTTTCATTCCATATGACATGACAAAACGCGACGGGCCGATCAAGCCTGCCGCCGCGTGTCCATAACAATGTCCAGCTAGGCTTTGGACAATAGAGAAACCGGACGCTTCGGTCAATCGTTTACGATAAACGCTCCACGAAATAATTTCATGAGGAGATTCAATTGTTTGCTGTTCAGCAACAATTGATTTCGCGTTCACGAAGCGTTAAAATCGGATACCAAATCAGGAGATACCGCCATGTTGCGCGACCAGATCGCCCAGGCACTCAACACCGCCGTCAAGGCACAGGACAAACGCCGCGTTTCGACGCTCCGTCTTATCCTTGCGGCGTTGAAGGACCGCGACATCGCCAATCGCACGGCCGGCAAAGACCCGGTTTCGGATGACGAATTGAGCGCGATCCTTTGCAAAATGATCAAGCAGCGCGAGGAATCAGCGAAGATATACGAGGAAGGCAGCCGTCTTGAACTGGCCGAAGGCGAACGCGCCGAGATCGAGGTCATTCGCGGATTCCTGCCGCAGCAGCTCTGCGAGGCCGACGTGAAGAAGGCCTGCGCCCATGTCGTCGAGGAAGTCGGCGCCGGTGGCCTGCGTGACATGGGCAAGTGCATGAACGCGCTGAAGGAACGCTTCCCCGGCAAGATGGATTTCAGCAAGGCGAGCGGCATCGTCAAGGGACTGCTGCAGTAGGCTGCCTTGGGACTGAACGGAGATTCGACGGCGGCCTGGAAACGAGCCGCCGTTTTTGTTTGAAGGGGTCGCGCAGGTTGGCGCTTCTCGACACCCCCCTCTGCCCTGCCGCGCATCTCCCCCACAAGGGTGGAGATTACGCCTTCATCAACGTTCACCACCAATCATAGATGTTGAAGAGTGAGGGTAAGATCCATGTCAGCCAATCTCCATCCTTGTGGGGGAGATGCCCGACCGGGCAGAGGGAGAGGTATAACGCCTGTTTCCATGTGAAGGCGCATCCGCCTCAGCTCTGCGCCACTTTCAGCCTTGTGTCCCTGAGCAGGCCCTGTTCCTCCAAAACCGGATAGGCCATCGATGCGAGGAGGGAATTGATCTGCTTGAGATCGCGGATGGTGTCGAGGTGGATGGTGCTTGTCTCCAGGCTGCGCGTCGCTCCCTCGCGCAGGCGCGAGAAATGGCGTTGGCTGGTATCCTTCTCCATGTCGCGCAGCCGATCCTTCTCCTGCACCAGTTGGCGGGCGGTGTGGCCGTCACGCGAGACGAGAACGTTGAAGGCAAGATGCGCGTTGGCCAGGACGAAGGCGTGGAACTGGGACAGCTCGCGCCAGCCTTCCTCGGTAAACTCCAGCTTGCGATCCATCTTTTTCTGCACATGGGCAAGCATGTTGCGCACGATGATGTCGCCGACCTGCTCCAGCTTGACGCATGCGCCAAGCAGTTCCTGCGTGCGTAGAGCCTCATAGTCGGAAAGCTCCCCGGTGGCGAGCTTGGCGAGGTAGAGCTTGATGGCTGCATGACGCCGGTCGACGCGGTCGTCGAGCGCCGCCAGTTCCTTGATGCGCGCCGGATCGGGGTTTTCATAGAGATCCATGACCCGTTGCAGCATGATCTCCACGGTCTCGCAGACGCGCACCACTTCGCGGGTCGCGTTGGCAAGCGCCTGCGACGGTGTGTCGAGAACGCTCGGATCAAGGGCGCTCAATTCTTCCGCCGCCATCGGCTGCGGCTGGGCCTTGGGCTTGTTGAGATTCACCAATCCTTCTGTAGCGCGCAGCACCATTCCAGAAAGCGGGATGCCGGCAAGCAGGATGATGATGTTGAACAGGATGTGGGCGTTGACGATCTGATTGACCGGATCGCTGCCAAGCAGGCCCAGCGGGGGATGGAAGGTAAGGAACAGCACCAGGACGATAAGCGAGCCCGCGCCCCGCATCAGGAGATTGCCGAGCGGCACGACGCGGGTTTCGGGGGGGGCGTTGCGGGTCAGGATCGGGGCGATGATCGAGGAGCCGAGATTGACGCCGAGCACCATGACGAGGCCGAGTTCCGGGTGAATCAGGCCGCGCGAAGCGAAAGTGGTGAGAAGGATGACGCCGGCGATGCTGGAATGGAACAGCCAGGTGATGAGCGCAGCCAGCAGATAGGCAGTGATCGGGTCGCCCGAGAGATAATCGACGATGATCGGCAGGAGTTGGCTATGGCGCAGCGGTTCGGTTGCCTGCCCGGTCATTTCAAGCGACAGGATGAGGAGGCCGACACCGACCAGTATCCGACCGTTCTGACGCCAGTCGCGCCGCTCGGTGGTCATGAAAATGGCGGTGCCGGCGAGAATGCAGATCGGCACGAGAATGGTCAGGTCATAGCTGAGGATCTTGACGACAAGGGCTGAGCCGACCTCAGCGCCGCGCACGGCCATAAGCCCGGCGATGCCGCTGACGAAACCGGAGCCCACGAAGGAGCCGACGAGAAGGGTGACCGCCGTGGAGCTCTGCAGGGCAATGGCAAGCGCCGTGCCGAAGCCGATTGCCAGGATCGGACGCTTTATCACGCCACGCAGGCGCTGGCGCAGCTGGTCGCCATAGGTTCTTTCGACGCCCGTGCGCACCATGCGCGTCGCCCACAAGAGAAGGGCGACCGCTCCAGCCAGATGCAGCAAGACAACAGAACCGTTCACGAGATCACGTCCTTTCGGGACAGCGCGCCGAACCAATGCGATGGACTGACCGAAGGCATCGTTCAAGCAAGTGTAACTTAACAGAAAAAAATATGTTCCGGCTAAACAGTTTTTTGCTTAAAAATAGGTATCCTGGCATTATTCCCGTGCGTTCGTGCAGGTAGTGTGACAATTTTATGACAATTGGATGGTCTGTTTATAACGCCCAGGTGACGGGGCCTGAGAGAAGGTGGCCGCTTTATTGGCGGGGAGCCGTGCAGATGATGATTCGTATATTCGCGTGGGGATAAACCGAACTCACCGTTTGGCGAGCGGTACAGTTGTGGCGTATGGTAACAGATGGTCTTGAGGCCATCAGGCTTTCCAAAACCAATTTGAACCCCCCGAGCGTTGTGCAAATGCGTTTTCCGCCTTCCTTTCTCGATGAGATACGAGACCGCGTGCCGATCTCGACGCTGATCGGGATGCGGGTTTCGTTCGACCGCAAGAAGACCAATGCCGCCAAGGGCGATTTTTGGGCCTGTTGCCCATTCCATGGTGAAAAGACGCCAAGCTTCCATTGCGAGGACCGCAAGGGGCGCTATCATTGCTTCGGCTGCGGCGTGACGGGCGATCATTTCAAGTTCCTGACTGATCTGGAAGGGCTGAATTTCCCCGAGGCGGTGCAGCGCGTCGCTGATATGGCCGGAGTGCCGATGCCGGCGCGGGATGCAGAATCGGAAAAGCGCGAGGCCGAGCGAGCCACGCTGCACGACGTAATGGATATGGCGGCGCGCTTTTTCGAGCAGCAATTGCAATCCGCAGCGGGCGCGAAGGCGCGTGCCTATCTGCGCGATCGGGGCCTGTCCGCGGCGACGCAGCAGGCGTTCCGCCTCGGCTACGCACCGGAAAGTCGCAATGCGCTCAAGGAACATCTGGCGAGCAAGGGCGCGACGCGCGAGCAGATCGAGGCGTGCGGGCTGGTCTATTCGGGCGAGGGCATCGCCGTTTCCTATGACCGCTTCCGCGACCGCATCATGTTTCCGATCGAGGATACGCGCGGGCGGGTCGTCGCGTTCGGCGGACGCGCGCTTTCCCCGGATGCGCCTGCCAAATATCTGAACTCACCGGAGACGGAGCTCTTCCACAAGGGGCGGATGCTTTACAATGCGCTGCGCGCTCGCAAGGCCTGCCAGCCGCAGGGCGGCGAGCCGGCCAAGGCGGTCATTGCCGTGGAAGGCTATATGGATGTCATCGCGCTGGCTCAGGCGGGTTTCGCGCAGGTGGTGGCGCCAATGGGGACGGCGCTGACCGAGGATCAGCTGGAACTCCTATGGCGGATGAGCCCGGAACCGGTGCTCTGTTTCGATGGCGACCAGGCGGGTATCCGCGCGGCCCATCGCGCTGTCGATCTCGGGCTGCCGGCGCTCAAGCCGGGCAAGTCGCTGCGCTTCGCGCTTTTGCCCGAGGGCAAGGATCCGGACGATCTGGTCAAGGCGGATGGGCCGCAGGCGTTCCATGCCGTGCTCAGGGATGCGCGGCCGCTCGCCGACATGCTGTGGACGCGCGAAGCGTCGGGCGGCGTGTTCGATACGCCGGAGCGGCGCGCGGAACTTGAAGCGCGGCTGCGCGAGATAACGGCGCGCATCGGCGACGAAAATGTGCGGCGGCATTATGCACAGGAGATGCGCGACCGGGCGCAGCAGTTCTTCGGGCAGGCGCGCCGAGGCAATCAGAACGACAATCCGAGGGGCAACAACCGGAACGGTTTTGGCCAGAACGGGTATGGTCAGGGCGGATACGGGCAGGGCGGATATGGTCAGCGGAGTCGGGGCGGCGCTCCGGGTCGTCTCGCCGTCTCCGAAAGCCTCGCCCGCTCATCACTGGTCAAAAGCGCTTCCTCCACATCAATGCCGCCCTTGCGCGAAACGGCGATCCTGTTGATCCTCATCAACCATCCCCGGCTGATCGATGAGGATTTCGAGGCGATGGCGGCGCTCGACCTCGAACATCCGCAGTTGCGCCGGCTGCATTTGGCGATGCTGGACGCGATGGCGGCGGCACATCTGCAGGACGGGCTGGAGATGCGCCAGGCGTTGCGCGCCGCAGGCCATGGCGAAACGATCGAGACGCTGGAAGTTATCGTGCGGCGCGCCCGCGTCTGGACGGCGACGGAACGAGCAGCGGAAGAGGACGCGCGCGAAGCATTGCGGCAGGCGGTTCACTTGCATCAACGCGCAAGAACTCTACATAAGGAGCTCAGAGCGGTGGAAGCCGCGCTTATGGACGATGAAACGGGCGAAGTTTTCGGCCGTCTTATCGATATCCAGAATGAAATCCGCAAAGCGGAGGCAATTGAAGCATTGATCGAGGGATTCGGGATTCCATCCGGACGACCGGCGGGCGGTTTCTGATTCGCTGGAATGAGAATGCACAAAATGATTCGCTTTTTTAGGCCGAATCAGATGACTCGCTCTTGACGAGCGGCCAAAATGACGGAATCAGAACGTTTTAATCATTGGGTGAAAACGGAAAACTGGCAATAGCTCAGCAAATTTTCCCGCGATGTTGTCTGAAATGGGCGGTATGGCCGCCTGAATATGCAAAACCTGCGATGCCGAAAACAGGGTTAATCGGTCATTAACAGGAAACAGCTAATCGCTGATGTCATGACGATGTGCGAAGCCCCCAACTGGCGAAGCCGTCCGCACTCTTTGCCCCTATAGAAAAGCGACCGGGTCGCCTGGAGATGAATATATGGCAACGAAGGTAAAGGAAAACGAGGAAGCTGAAGTCGAGCGCGAAGGCGCAACCGATGGGCCGCTTCTCGACCTTTCTGACGACGCTGTCAAGAAGATGATCAAGGTCGCAAAAAAGCGCGGCTATGTGACGATGGACGAGCTTAACGCCGTTCTCCCCTCCGAGGAGGTGACTTCCGAGCAGATCGAAGACACGATGGCGATGCTGTCCGATATGGGCATCAATGTCGTCGAGGATGACGAGCAGGACGCCGACGCCGAAGAGGCGGAGAGCGAAGAAGAGGCAGAAGGCGGCGAACTGGTCGAGGCGACCGGCACCGCAGTCGCAGCCACGACGACGAAAAAAGAGCCGACCGACCGTACCGACGACCCGGTGCGCATGTATCTGCGCGAGATGGGCTCAGTGGAGCTTCTGTCGCGCGAGGGCGAAATCGCCATCGCCAAGCGCATCGAGGCCGGCCGCGAGACAATGATCGCCGGGCTTTGCGAAAGCCCGCTGACCTTCCAGGCCATCATCATCTGGCGCGACGAGCTCAACGATTCGAAGATATTGCTGCGGGAAATCATTGACCTCGAAACCACCTATGCCGGTCCGGAAGCCAAGCAGGCGCCGGTTATCGAGCGGGTCGAGGAAGAAAAGCCCCGCGTTGACGAAAAGCCGCGCCGCGGCGGGCGTGACGATGACGACATCACCAATGTCGGCGGTGAGACCTCCATGGAGGAGGATGACGACGAAGACGATGAGGCCAATCTGTCGCTTGCCGCGATGGAAGCAGAGCTCCGTCCCCAGGTCATGGAAACGCTCGACCTGATCGCCGATACCTACAAGAAGCTGCGGAAGCTGCAGGACCAGCAGGTGGAAAGCCATCTCGCCGCGTCGGGTTCGCTTTCGTCGAGCCAGGAGCGCCGCTACAAGGAGCTGAAGGATCAGCTCATTTCAGCGGTCAAATCGCTCTCGCTCAACCAGAACCGTATCGAATCTCTGGTCGAACAGCTCTACGACATCAACAAGCGCCTGGTGCAGAACGAGGGCAAGCTCCTCCGCCTTGCCGAATCCTATGGCGTGCGCCGCGAGGATTTCCTGAAGGAATACCAGGGCAGCGAGCTTAACCCGAACTGGATCGAGAAAGTCTCGACCCTGCCGACGCGTGGCTGGAAGGAATTCAGCAAGAACGAAGCCAAGGCGATCGGCAATCTGCGCCACGAGATCCAGAATCTGGCGCAGGAGACGGCGATTTCCATTGGGGAGTTCCGCCGCATCGTCAATCAGGTGCAGAAGGGCGAACGCGAGGCGGCCATCGCCAAGAAGGAGATGGTCGAGGCCAATCTGCGCCTCGTCATCTCGATTGCCAAGAAATACACCAATCGCGGCCTGCAGTTCCTGGATCTGATCCAGGAAGGCAATATCGGCCTGATGAAAGCGGTCGATAAGTTCGAATACCGCCGTGGTTACAAGTTCTCGACCTATGCCACATGGTGGATCAGGCAGGCGATCACCCGCTCGATCGCCGATCAGGCCCGCACGATCCGCATTCCGGTGCACATGATCGAGACGATCAACAAGATCGTGCGTACCTCCCGCCAGATGCTGCACGAGATCGGCCGCGAGCCGACGCCGGAGGAACTGGCGGAAAAGCTCGCCATGCCGCTCGAAAAGGTGCGCAAGGTTCTGAAGATCGCCAAGGAGCCGATCAGCCTCGAAACGCCTGTCGGCGACGAGGAGGATTCACATCTCGGCGATTTCATCGAGGACAAGAACGCGCTCCTGCCGATCGACGCGGCCATTCAGGCGAATTTGCGCGATACGACGACGCGGGTTCTCGCCTCGCTGACGCCGCGCGAGGAGCGCGTGCTGCGCATGCGTTTCGGCATCGGCATGAACACCGATCATACGCTTGAAGAAGTCGGCCAGCAGTTCTCGGTGACGCGTGAGCGTATCCGCCAGATCGAGGCGAAGGCGCTGAGGAAGCTGAAGCATCCGAGCCGCTCCAGGAAGCTGCGCTCGTTCCTCGATAGCTGATCGTTTTTTGGAAATCATAAAAAGGGCGGCTCGTGCCGCCCTTTTTGCGTTTTCGTGCGTTGATATGGTTGGTGGGAGGTTTGGCCACGATGACCGGTGCCGATCGTCTCGACAGCGCCTTTCGAACCCGCTAGTTTGCCCGTGAAATCGAAAGCGAGGTGGGTATGTCCTTTCTGAAGCGCCTTTTCGGCGGTGGTGGCGGTGAAGCCCGTGAGGGAGCGGGGGAAGCTGCTGCGGTCAAGGAAATCGAGCACAATGGCTTCCGCATCCGGGCCACGCCCTACAATGAGGGTGGGCAGTACCAGACCTGCGGCATCATCTCCAAGGAGGTGAACGGCGTGACGAAGGAACATAAGTTCATCCGCGCGGATAAGTTCGCCAGCCTCGACGATGCTGTCAACATATCACTCTCCAAGGGACGCCAGATCGTCGACGAACAAGGCGAACGGATGTTTGACTAGGAATGGCTTTCAGGTGGAAGCCTTCACACAGTGAAATCACGCCGCAGAATTAATCGACTTCCTCGATAGAAAAACAAACCGCCCGGAATTCATTCCCGAGCGGTGCTTCTGCGCCGGCAGATTTCTCCGCCGGCGCTACTGGGGCAGGCGTTATTTGCTCGCCATGGGAGCGATCAGTGGTGTGATGCGACGGATGGCGACGCGGCGGTTTTGCTGTTCCGGCTTCTGGACGTTGATCTTCAGGTAACGCTCGCCATAGCCTTGGGTAGCCATGTTCTCCGGTGGAATTTCGAAGACATTGGTGAGCGCCACGGCCACAGCTTCGGCGCGGCGGTCTGATAGAACCAGATTGGCCCGGTCGGAGCCGACCGCATCTGTGTGGCCTTCTATCAGGAAGGTTTCCGCCGGATTTTTGCTCAGGACCTCCTGCATGGCCTTGGCGACATTTTCCAGGCGGGCCACCTGATCTTCTGCAATATCGGCCGAGCCGAAGGCGAAAGTGACGGTATCGAGATCGATACGGCGGAGCTTGTCGCGGATGCGTGCCGAGCGCTTTACCTCGTCGATCGAATAGGTGCGCTCCACGCGTTCCACAGGCGGCTGGGCGAGGAATTCGTAATAGTCATCCTCCGGTGCATCCGGATCATCGAAGATATATTCGTTTACGGGGATAGCCAGGCGCAGCGGTGGCAGGTCGTCGCCCGGATCGCGCCAGTCGCCCCTCTCTTCGCGGTCGTCATCGGGCGAATAGCTCAATATGACCTCCCTGCCATCGGGCGTGATGCGCGAACGCTGAACGACATCTCCATAGCGATTGCGGATGGTGATGATCTGCGCACCGTTTGGCCGCACGATGGTTTCGCGGGTGCGCCGGCGCGGCAGGTCTTCGTAATAGACCTCACGTGCATCGCGCGACAGGCGGGGCCGGTCCTGGCTCTCGACATAGATGTTGTTGTTGAACTCGACGACCGTGCGATCATCGAACTGCTGAAGGACCTGCGCACCCTCCCGGCGTTCCAGGCGCGGCGTGCGCTCGACACGCCGGCCTTCCTCGGCGCGGACCGGCGCGACGCGGATGGGATTCTCCAGCCGCTGCGCTTCGGCATCGCTTGCCGGCGGCGGGGCAGGGGGCTGGGCGGGTTGGGCCGTATCGTCGGGTACGGCTGGGGCTCCGCCCTGTTCGCCTTCGACCCGCCCTTGTGAACGCTTCGATGGCTCGCCATCCTGCGCCGGTACTTCTGGCGCCGGCGGCGTGGCTTCCTTGGCGCTGTCGAGCGCGGGTGCGGCCTTTTCGGTGTTCGGTGCGGCGTCGCTCGAAGACGGAGCTTCGGGCGTGACGGCTGGCTGTTGCTCGACTTGATCGGAGGGTGGGGGAGCTGCCGGCTGTTTGTCCGCAGGCGTGGGTTGTTCCGGGATGGGTTGCTCCGATGATTCCTTTGACGGCTCCTGCTCCGGGGTGGGAGCGGGGTTTGCGGGGTCTTGAGCGGGAGCACTTTCCGGGTCGGGCGTCGGCGTAGCCGGTTGTTTCTGCTCCTCCTGTTGCCTTACCGCGTCGTCCGCCTGCTGCTTGGCCTTTTCGGCAGCTTTTTCCGCGTCCTTTTCGGCTGCCTTCTGGGCATCCATGGTTTGGCGCTTTGCCTGTTCAGCGGCCTTTTCCTGGGCTTTTTCGGTTTGCCTGATTTCGGCTTCCGTTTCTTTTTTCGCTTCCTCGGCCTGCTTTTCCGCTGCCGCCTCAGCTTCGCGCTGTGCCTCTTCAGTTATGCGCTTGGCCTTTTCGTCCGGTGCCCGCTTCTCGGCTTCCTCGGCCTGCTTCTCAGCTTCCTGGTCCGCCTGACGGCGGGCCTTCTGCTCCACCTTTTCCTGGGTTTCGGCCGCTTCTCCCGCAGCCTCGTCAGCTTTTTGCTTGGCGTCCTGTTCCGCCGCGCGCTGTTGCTTGATCTGCTGATCGGCTTCCTTCTCAGCGGCGCGTTTTGCCTCTTCCGCCGCGCGCGAAGCTTCTTCTTCCTGCTGCTTGCGGAGTTCGTCCACTTGCGGCTCTGCTGCGGGCGGCTCCCCCTCCTGCTGGGCCAGAAGAATATGGCTTTCCAGCATATCCGTTTGAGCACCGGCTGGGCTGGCGATGAACAGGGGCAGCATGGCTGTAGAGGCGAGCAGTAGGGAACGTTTCATCTATTCTCCGGGACCTTGGTGACTTCTGGTCGGTTTTTATTTTCGTGAGACCAAGGCCTGACAAACGAATATGACTGCACTTTGTTCCGGCTCGGGTGCAGGTCACGATGGTGTCTTCCTGCCGTTCAAATCTGGACCGCTGCTGAAACATCCGTTCATCTGCACGCCATCTTGACTGGACGAACCGCGCCCGCCGCTGTATCCCGCCCGCATGACGCGACCATTTTGGCAGACGAAGACGCTGGAGGAACTCAGCCGCAAGGAATGGGAAAGCCTTTGCGACGGCTGCGGCCGGTGCTGCCTGCACAAATTGCAGGACGAGGATACGGACGAGATCTACTGGACGAGCGTCGCCTGCACATTGCTCGATGCGGAGAGCTGCCAATGTTCCGATTATCCCGATCGCAAGAAAAAGGTGCCGGACTGCGTTTTCCTTACGCCGGAGATCGTCCAGGAATCCGACTGGCTGCCCAGGACCTGCGGCTACCGGCTGGTGGCGGAAGGGCAGGACCTCTATTGGTGGCATCCGCTGGTATCAGGCGATCCAAACACGGTGCATGAAGCAGGCATCTCGGTGCGCGGCAAGATCACGGCCTTCGACCATGACATGAAGAGCGACGACGACTTTCTCGCACATATGACTGGAACAGGCTGATATCCGCCTTAAATTTGCACCGATGAATAGCAGATGAACAGCAAGTTGGCAGTGCGTTCAGCTTGTGCCTGCTATCGATGCAACAGAGCCGGCGAACGGGTTGCCGGTCAATCATGATGGAGGAATCCCCATGTCACGTATCTCCCTGAAGCGTCTCGTCCTGCCTGCAGTGATCGGCCTTGCGGCCGCATTTTCGGCCGGCGCACCGGCCAGTGCGGCAGCGATCGCGCCGGCGGTTTCGGTCATGTCCGGTGTCCAGGGCAATGTTGTGCAGGTCGATCACCGGTGGGGTCATCGCCCCGGCTATCGTCCGGGCCCAGCCTGCACTGCCAACCAGGCCGCCCGCAAGGCGATGCGCATGGGCTTCCGCAATCCCCGCGTCGTCGTCCGCCGCAATGTCGTCCGCGTCAATGGCTGGCGGCGTGGCTTCCGCAGCAGCGTGGTCTTCGCGCGCGCTCCGGGATGCCCGACTATTCGCTAAGACGGATTGGATGTAGATGCAAAAAGGGCGCCTCGTGGCGCCCTTTTCTCATAGCGTGGTAAAAACGTCTCGAGAAAAACGGGAGCCGAAACCGGCTCCCGTTTTTCCTCAGATTGTTACTGCTTCAGCTCAAACGTGACGTTCACCGTGACATGATAGGTGTTTTCACCGGCTGCGACCGGCACCGCATCACCTGCAGCCTGCGCCTCGGCCATCATCATCTTGTTGCGGGCGAAGGGCATCGGCTGCGGGCGGAACGACTGCTCGCTGATTTCGATCACGCGGCCGAGACCGACACCGGCGGCATCTGTCAGCGTTCTTGCCTTAGTCAGGGCGTCGGCCATGGCGCGCTTGCGCGCTTCGTTGATGGCGGCGGAGGGATTGTCGTTGGTGAAGCTGAGATTGCCGCCCTGGTTGACGCCAAGCGTCACCGACTGATCGAGAACGGCGCCGACCTTGTCGAGATCGCGGACCCGCACGGTGAGCGAGTTGGTCACGGTATAGCCGGTGATCTTCGGCTCCTTCAGACCGTTCTTGTCGTCGGGATAGACATAGCGCGGCTGGATGTTGACGCCGGAGGTCTGGAGGTCGCGATCCTCGATGCCGGCTTCCTTCATGGCGGCGAGGACCTTGCCCATGGCGTCGTTGTTGGCGGTCATGGCCTCGCGGGCGGTGTCGGCCTCGCGCAGCACGTTGAGCGTGAGGATCGCCATGTCGGGCGCCGCCGTGGTCTCGCCTTCGCCTGTCACCATGATGCGCGGCACGGGCTTTGACATGTCATTCTCCTGGGCCATGGCGGGAAGGGCTGTAGCGCCGATGAGCGCGGCGGCGAAAAGCGCAGATCCGAAAAAAGCCTGAGTTGCCTTGGTCATCAAGAAAGCTCCAATTGAAAAATTGTCCCAACCCTGCATGGGTCGCAAGTGAATATGTGCGTAATAGGGCAAAACGCTTGTTTAAGCGAGACGTTTAGGCTAGGGCAGTGATGCGTGGGGCCTGTAGCTCAATTGGTTAGAGCCGGCGGCTCATAACCGCTTGGTTGGGGGTTCGAGTCCCTCCGGGCCCACCATTCTTTGTAAGTCATACGTTGCACCGAATCTCTATTGGAGAATTGCCCATTCCCAAGAGTACGAGGTTTCGTGCTTCTGTAGTGGCGAGGACAATAACATTAGCCATGACTTTGTTGCGATAACTCCAATAATGCCGAATTTGTTATTGGAAAATAATAGCATCTTTAAAGGAAAAGAGCGAAGGCCAGTAATTTTGGCGACATTTGGTTTTGATATTTAACAGTATTATTTGATTTTACTCTGTAATATTCAAAAAAAGCATCCGGATAGGCCTTTAGTGATCGGCCAAGTTCGGGTCTTTTATATCGAGCAGGGCCGCGCTTTGAGTCGTGAAGCGACGCCGTGGTTGGAATCGACCCTCGTCCCTTGTTCGCACGGGGTTCCGGTTCTAAATAGGTCTTAACGGTTTCGTAGATTGCGCTGCCGTTCGCACCGCCAGGCACGCCGAAGCATCTTAGCCGCTTTAGGTGCCGGTCGCTCGCGTGTGGATCGTCATCTCGTTTCAGCGGGTGGTCATGGCCAATCTTCGTTATTTCACCTGGGCCTTCCTCTTCACGATCGTCGGCCTCGCGCTTGGCGCTTGGCTTGGATATGAGACCACGGGCAATATCGAGGGCGCCGTTTCGGTTTTCATCATCTGCCTCGTGCTAGGCATCCTGGAAATTTCGCTTTCCTTCGACAACGCCATCGTCAATGCGCGCATCCTGCGCGACATGACGCCCAAATGGCAGCATCGCTTTCTGACATGGGGCATCATCATCGCGGTGTTCGGCATGCGGATCATTTTTCCGCTCGCCGTCGTCGCCATCGCGGCGTGGATCGATCCGATCTCGGCAATACGCCTCGCCATCTTTCAGCCGGCCGAATATGCGCGCATCATCGGCGAGGCGCATACCGGGATTGCGGCCTTCGGCGGCACCTTCCTGATGATGGTGGGGATGAAATATTTCTTCAATGTCGAGAAAGATGTGCACTGGATCAAGGTTCTGGAAAGCCGCCTGTCGAAATTTGCTTCCGTGCAGGGGGTGGAAATCGGCATCGTGCTGGTGCTGATCCTGGTTTTCTCCCGGCAGTTGCCGCAGGGCGAGGCCGATACATTCCTGACCGCGGCCATCTACGGGCTCTTGACCTTCCTGGCCGTGGAAGGGCTTGGCGAAGTGCTGGATGCCACGCAAGAGCAGATGAACACCGTTCATAAAGGCGGTCTCGGTGCGTTCATCTATCTCGAAGTGCTCGACGCCAGCTTTTCCTTCGACGGGGTGATCGGCGCGTTCGCGCTTTCGACCAATCTTTTCGTGATCGCCATCGGCCTTGGCATTGGCGCCTTCTATGTCCGCTCGATGACCATCATGCTGGTCGAGAAACAGACGCTCGGCCGGTATCGTTATCTCGAGCACGGCGCGTTCTACGCCATCCTCGTCCTCGCCGTAATCATGTATGTCCAGACATTGATGCACATTCCCGAAGTCATCACCGGGCTGATCGGCGCGGCGCTGATCCTGCTCTCGCTCATCTCGTCCATGCGCTACAACAGGGCCAATCCGGGATGGCAGGAGGCGGAGGAGGACGCGCGCGAGCGGTAGGGAACCCGCGCGCGGCTGCGGCTAAGCCAGTTCCGCCGGGACCCATCTGGCGCGGGTGAGCCAGCGCCAGAGAAGGAGGGCGGCTACCACGGCGAGGCCGATGAACAGGCCCGTCCATATGCCCGCACCCTCCCATCCCATCCAGAACGCCAGATAGACGCCGAGCGGCATACCGACGCCCCAATAGCCGATCGCGGCGTAGATCATCGGCATCGTCGTGTCGTGAAGGCCGCGCAACATCCCGCTGCCGACGGCCTGGGCTCCATCGGCGATCTGGAAGAGTGCGGCGAAGATCAGGAAGGTGACGGCGTGCGCGACCACTTCGGCATTCTGCACCGCGTGGATGTCGATGAAGGCGCTGATGAGAAAATGCGGCGCCAGCACCATCACAAGCCCAGTCAGCGTCATGAAACCGACGCCGAGCGCATAGGCTGTCCATCCGGCCCGGCGTACGCCTTCACCGTCGCCAGCGCCGAAGAAACGTCCAACGCGGACGGTCACCGCCTGGCCAAAGCCGAGCGGCACCATGAAGGCCAGGGAACAGATCTGGATGGCGATGGCGTGCGCCGCGAGCGAGGATGCGCCGATGAGGCCCATCAGCAGGGCCGCGCCATTGAAAAGCGATACCTCGAAGACGATGATGGCGGCAATCGGCAGCCCCAGTTGCAGGATCTGGAGGAAGCGCGGCCAGTCGGCCCGCCAGAACCGGCCGAAAAGCCTGTAACGGCGGAACTGCTTTTCCCTGAGAACGACGATTATCAGCCCCAGGAACATCACGCTGCTCGAAAGCGTAGTGGCCAGTCCTGAGCCGGCGACGCCAAGTGCTGGAAAACCGAGCTTGCCGAACATCAGGCACCAGTTGGCCAGCGCGTTGAACGGCACGGCGAAGAGGACCACCACCATGGCCCAGCCCGGCCGCTCGAACGCCGAGATGAACGAGCGCAGCACGATATAGCCGTAGAAGGGCAGGAGACTCCATTGCAGCGTATGGACGTAATGCCCGGCCACGCGTGCAAGATCCGGCTTCTGCCCCATCAGGAGCAGGATCGCTTCAGCCTGCCAAAGCATGAGCCAGAGAGGCACCGAAATGAACAGCGCTACCCACAGGCCCTGGCGGACGGTGCGCCTCACCTCGCGCACGGAATGGCGGTTTGCCCCGAGCTGCCGGGCCAGCATGGGAGAGGTGGCGAGTGTCAGCCCCATGCCGAAGAACATCGGGGTGTAATAGAGGTTGGAGCCAAGGGCGCCCGCGGCAAGCGCATCCGGGCTGATCCAGCCCATCATCATGACGTCGGTTGCGGTCATCGCCGTCTGGGCGACGTTGGTCAGGATCATCGGCCAGGCAAGCGCCAGCATGGCGCGTGCTTCATGCCAGAAAGAATCGATACTGCGCATTTGCGCTTCTATGGTGGTGGTCATTGCAATGAACCGGAAAAGACCCGTGGAGAACGGGGGAAATCATGGTGCCAACGACGACAGTGTTCTCGCAAAGAGCGGTTTGCTCCGAGGAGGCGGAAACCGTCGTGCGCTGGCGGCTTGGAGGCTGGAATGCGCTCAGGCGAGCGTGACGCCTGCTCCGCGCATCCGGCCGATCATCTCAGCCATCGACCCGGCAAGGTCGATGCCTCGACATGCCTCCAGACGCACGGTGACGGCAAAGCCTTGTTCGACCGCGTCAAGGGCGGAATAGGCGACGCAGAAATCGGTCGCCAGCCCGGCAATCGTCAATCGTCGGATGCCGCGCTCGCGTAGATAGCCGCCGAGCCCCGTTGGGGTGGTGTGATCGTTCTCGAAAAACGCCGAATAGCTGTCGATCGCCGTGCGGAAGCCCTTGCGCACCACCAGTTCCGCCTTGGTCCACTCCAGTTGCGGGTGGAAATCGGCGCCAGGGTTTCCCTGGATGCAATGGTCGGGCCAGAGCTTCTGCTCGCCATAGGGCATGGTCACCGTTTCAAACGGGCTCTTGCCGGGATGGCTGGAGGCGAAGCTGGAATGGCCGGCCGGGTGCCAGTCCTGCGTCAGAACGACGTGATCGGACGTTTGGATGAGGCGGTTGATGCCGGGCACGATCTCGTCGCCGCCGTCCACGGCCAGCGCGCCACCGGGGCAGAAATCATTCTGCATATCGATCACAATCAATGCTTCTTCCGCCATGCGAACCTCCTGCCACGCGTTTCCGGAGCGATTCCGATCCCTGGAATCGCCTAACCACCCTCATTCTGATCTTTTCTTATTTTTTCCCGGCGAAGAGGTGCGTCAGAAATGCCGTTTCGTCAACTGACAGAATGCTATTTGGGTCAGGCGTCGATCTCTATCTGGCCGATGGGGCGGGTGCAGCAGGCGAGGATATAGCCTTCCTCGATCTCGTCATCGCGGATGCCGCCATTGTGGCTCATCATCGTCTCGCCGCTGCTGCACAGCACCTTGCAGGTCCCGCAGACGCCAAACTCGCAGGCGCTCGGGATCTTCAGCCCGGCATTGCGCGCTGCGAGAAGAACGGTGTCATCAGCGGCGCATTCCACCTCGACGCCGGACAGGGTGAACCGCACGGTCGCGGCTTGCGACGCCGCGTCAGGACTGCCGGTCGCGGGCGAGGGAGGCGTCACCACGGTTTCGGCCGCCGGCTGGAAGCTCTCCTGATGATAGCGCGCCATGTCGAAGCCCATGGCCTGCAGCGCCTCACGCACTGCACGCATGAAGGGCTCGGGGCCGCAGCAGAAGACGGTGCGGTCGATGAAATCGGGTGCGAGCAGTTCTAGCCTGGAACGGTCGATCCTGCCGTGCAGGCCGCTCCAGGCATGACGCGGAGCGGATTGCTTGACGATAAAGGCGAGTTTCAGCGCCTCCACGCGGGTGGCCAGGAGGCGCAGTTCATCGTGAAAGATGATCTCGTCAGGGGTGCGGGCACAGTTGATGAAAACGATGTCGGACGCGGGCGAGCAATCGTGCAGCCAGCGGGTCATCGACATCATGGGTGTGATGCCGGAGCCTGCGGAGATGAAGAGATATTTCTCGCCCGGATGGTTGTGAAGCGAGAAATCACCGGTGGGCCCATAGGCCCTGATCTGCATTCCCGGACGCAAATGATCGAGCATCCAGCGCGTGCCGATCGAATCCTTCTGCGCCTTGACCGTCACGGCCAGCGAATAGGGCCGCGAGGGGGTCGAGGAAAGCGTATAGGTGCGCATCACGGGCTCCGGCGAGACCGGCAGTTCGAGGGTCACGAACTGGCCGGGCGCGTAGCGGAACCAGTTGTGATCCGGCGTGCGGAAGGAAAAGGTCATGACGTCGGGCGCCTCCTCGACAGCAGAGATGCATTCCAGCATCTGCAGCTTGTCGTTCCAGGGAAGCATCTCGTCGAGGTGCTTTAATGGATGGGACAGCATGACGGTCATGACCTGTTTTTCCCTTATGCAACCCGGTTGAGCGGCGCGGCCTTGCCCTCAAGGCGAGGGGTGATGAAATTCGCGTACCATTCGACGAACTGCATGACGCCGCCCTCTTGTCCGACCGAATAGGGGCCGGGCTGATAGGCAGGGGATTTGATCCCGATGGCGTTCTCCTCGACCACGCGGCGGTCCTGGTCATTGGTCTCGGTCCAGACATGGGTCAATTCGTGGAGATCGTAATCGACGCCCTCGACCGCATCCTTGTTGACAAGCCATTTGGTGGTGACCTGCGTTTCATTCTCGCTGATCGGCAACACGCGGAAGGAGATCGCGTGGTCGCCCAGGACGTGGTTCCAACTCGATGGGTAGTGAAACAGCAGCATCGTGCCGATATGACTTTCGGTCACATCCGGGCTTAGCGGCTTCTTCACCGCCCGCTTTCCCGAAAGCGTATAGCTTTCGGCATCGCGCAGCAGCGGCACGCGGGTGATGCGGTACTGGCCGTCCTCGGACATGTTGAAGGTAGAAGGCAGGCCGGCTGCCTCGCATTTCCGCCAGAGCGCGGTGATCTCGGGATCGTCCATCAGCCCCTGCACGCCGGTCGCCGTGGGCGCTTCGGGAAAGGTGCGGCAGAGTTCGGGATGATTGGCGGCGCAATGGTAGCATTCGCGGTTGTTTTCCCAGACGAGCTTCCAGTTGCCCTTCTCGATGATGGTGCTTTCATAGGCGACCTTGGTTTCGCCCAGGCGATGCGGCGCGAGATAAGGCTCGATCGCGGCGCGCGTCGCGGAGAAGTCCGGCGCGTGATCGGCGACACAGACGAAGATATAGCCGGCAACGCTCTCGCAATGGACCGGTTTCAGGCCATATTCGGCCGGCTTGAAATCCGGGCCGACCTGACGGGCGAAAAGCAGGCGGCCGTCGAGTTCGTAGCTCCATTGGTGATAGGGGCAGACGAGCTTCGCCGCCGTTCCCTTTTCCGCAGAGCAGATGCGCGAGCCGCGGTGGCGGCAGGAATTGTGGAAGGCGCGGATCTGGCCTTGCGCGTCGCGCACCACCACCACCGGATAGGCTCCGATCTGGAGCGTCAGGTAGCTGCCGGTCTTCGGCAATTCGCAATCATGGCCGACGAAGAGCCATTCGCGATAGAAAATGTGCTCCAGATCCAGCTTGAAATAGTCTGGGTCGGTGTAGAACTTCTGCTCTAGGCTGAAATTGGCATTGCGCCCCTTCAGATGTTTGAGCATTTCATTGCGAACGTCCATGCCTTTGCCTCGCATAGCGAATGTTTAGTCGAACGGCGAGGGAGAAGAGGCCAGCGACGGCGCACGGCCCCGGGCTGAGGACGTGGCGTACACGGGACTCCGCTTGACCGCCCGCCGCGATCAGTCGAATCTTGTCCTTCAGGCTGGTTTCCGGGCTTCGGAGCGATCCTTGCGGATGATTGCGGCACCTTCCCAGGCTGATTTTGCCCAGTGGTCTTATTGCCGTTTTCCGACTCCGATACCGTTGCGGGGGCAGCATCGGTTTCCCACCGATTTCCCAATTATCGCCCTCCCTAGAGAGCAGCACCTGAATGCCATGATCTAATCATTGGATGGGTATGGAAGCTCATGCAGAAACGACATCGGCTTCACGTAAAGACGACACCGCTGACGAATGCCGGGATGTGGCGGCTGGCACAGGTTCGGGATTGTCAATTTTAGGATTGTCAGGGGGCTGCGAAGGGGGCTACCAAGCGTCACCCGGCGTTATAGCCCCGCATGGAGGAATTGAGACCTATGAAACGCTCCGAAATCAACGAAATCATTCGCGAAAGCGACGCTTTTATTCGCTCCTTCGGGTATGTCATGCCGCCTTTCGCCTATTGGTCGCCGGAAGAGATGAAGACCCACACATCAAGCGATGCGGCGGCGATCCTCGATGCGCGGCTCGGCTGGGACATCACCGATTACGGCCAGGGCAAGTTCGCCGATCTCGGCCTCTTCCTGTTCACGACGCGCAACGGCAATGCCGAGGACCTGAAGAAGGGCACCGGCATGCTCTATGCTGAAAAGATCATGATCTCGCGCAAAGACCAGCTTTCGCCGATGCACCGCCATATCGTCAAGGCGGAGGACATCATCAATCGCGGCGGCGCAACCCTGACGCTGGAACTCTTCAATTCATTAGCCGATGGCAGCGTTGACGAGGAAACGGACGTCACGGTCGCCTGCGACGGACGCCTCGTCACGCTAAAGGCGGGCGGACTCCTGAAGCTCAAGCCGGGCGAGAGCGTAACGCTTCTGCCGGGCAACTGGCATGCGTTCTGGGGCGAAGGCGGCGATGTGCTCATCGGCGAGGTATCGACGGTCAATGACGATCTCACTGACAATATCTTCCGCGAAAAGATCGGCCGCTTCTCGACCATCGAGGAAGATGTGAAGCCAGTTCACCTGCTGGTGTCCGATTACGACAAATGGCTTGCCTGATATTCATCCTGAGGAAACGCGAAAGGAACTGAGATGGGATGGGAACCGCGTGCCGATCGGTATGACACGATGAAATATAACCGCTGCGGACGCAGCGGCCTGCATCTGCCGGCGATTTCGCTCGGACTTTGGCACAATTTCGGCGACGACACGCCCCACGCGCTGAAGCAGACGCTCTGCCGTACGGCTTTTGACTTCGGCATCAACCATTTCGATCTCGCCAACAATTACGGTCCACCTCCCGGCTCTGCGGAGACCGCCTTCGGCCGCATCCTGCGCGAGGATTTCCGCGCACATCGCGACGAGCTGATCATCTCGTCGAAGGCCGGCTATCTCATGTGGCCGGGCCCTTATGGCGAGTGGGGCAGCCGCAAATATCTGATCGCCAGCTGCGACCAGAGCCTGAAGCGGCTCGGCCTCGACTATGTCGATATCTTCTATTCGCACCGTTTCGACCCCAAGACACCGCTTGAGGAAACATGCGGCGCGCTGGATCATATCGTGCGCTCGGGCAGGGCGCTCTATGTCGGCATCTCGTCCTATAACTCAAAGCGCACGCGCGAAGCCGCTGCGATCCTGAAGGCGCTCGGCACGCCCTGCGTGATCCACCAGCCTAGCTATTCCATGATCAACCGCTGGGTTGAGGAGGATGGCCTGATCGATACGCTTGACGATCTCGGCATCGGCTCGATCGTTTTCTCGCCGCTGGCTCAGGGCATGCTGACGACGAAATATCTGAAAGGCATACCCGAGGAGAGCCGGGCGGCGCAGGGCAAATCGCTCCGTCCTGATTTCATCAACGAGGCCACCATCGCGCGCATTCGCGGGCTCAACGAAATCGCCGCAAGGCGCGGGCAGACGCTGGCGCAGTTGGCGCTCGCCTGGGTTTTGCGTGGCGGCCGTGTCACTTCCGCCCTCATCGGCGCTAGCCGTCCCGAACAGATCGTGGATTGCGTGAAGGCGCTGGAAAACGGTGATTTCAGCGAGGAGGAACTGCGCGAGATGGACGCTCACGCCCAAGATGCAGACATCAATCTTTGGGCTGCTTCAGCGGAGCGGAAGGGGCCAGAGCGCAAGCACTGAGCATTGCATCAGCCTGCCAGCGGGGCCGGTGGCGGGCTGATCTCATTTCTTCAAAACGCGGTCCAAGGGGTTGATCCCGAATCGGTAAGCGATTCCGACTGGGCGTGACTTTGCCCTCAATCGACTTTCGTCACAGCCTTCTTCTCATTAGCGATCAGCCAGAGATTGCGGATGTAGATAAAGAGGCCCATGCCCTGGCCGGCGATGAAGACCGGGTCCTGTCGCTGGATGGCGTAGACGAGAAGCAGCGTGCCGCCGAACAGCGAGAAGAACCAGAAGGCGACGGGCACAACGCTTCGCTTGGCCTTTTCGGATGCTACCCACTGCACCACGAAACGCATGCTGAAGCAGGCCTGCGCGACGAAACCCAGAATCACCCAGGCGTCCAGTTGCTTGATGAAGACATCGTGGAGCCACTCAGCGAGATGGGCGAACATTTCAGCCATGGGTAATCTCCGTTACGCCGGGCACGATTTTGCGGCGGCGGCGCAGCCACCAGACGCCATACAGATCGAGAATGCCGCGCGCTCCACGATCCAGAATGCCATAGTTGGATTTTCCGTGGCGCCGCTCCCGGTCGATCACATCGACATGGACGACGCCAAATCCCTCGCGGATCACCAGCGCGGGCAGATAGCGGTGCCAACCGTCGAAGAACGGCAATTGCCGGAAAAGTTCGGTATGGACCGCCTTCAAGCCGCAGCCGGAATCGCGCGTATCGTCCTTGAGAAGCGCGCTGCGCAGTTTGTTGGCTGCGCGGGAGGAAAGTTGCTTCAGTTTCGTGTCGGTGCGCTTCAACCGTTGGCCGGCCGCTATGCCCGTCGAAGGACCCGCGGCAATAAGTGCATCGCTAAGTTTCGGCAGATAGGCGGGGTTGTTCTGGCCGTCGCCGTCTATCGTGGCAATGATCTTGCCCTTTGCTGCGAAGACGCCGGAGCGCACGGCGGCGCTCTGTCCGGCGGAGCGGTCATGGCGGATATGGCGCAGCGGCAGGCCTGCCTTTATCCGCTTTGCCAGAACCTCGCCGGTCGCGTCGGTGGAGCCATCGTCAACGACGATGATCTCATAGGCGCGGCCTGCCATGGCAGCGTCAACTTCATCGAGCAGAAATGCGAGATTATCGGCTTCGTTCCGGCAGGGAATGACCACCGAGATCATCGTATCGGGCACTATCCAAATCCTTCGGAATCTTAACGCACCCCGGGCGGGTGCGAGATTGCGCGGCTGAATAGCACCGAAAACGTGACATTGCCACGAAGAACTTGTGATACCTTTCCGTGCTTCAGCGTTTTTCCCTGATGTCGGTGAGCGTCCGCGCCGGGGTGATGGCTTCCGGATCGAGGTGGATCTCGATGATCGACGGCTTGCCGCTCTCAACTGCCCGTTCAAAGGCGGGGGCGAAATCGTCCGTCGTTTCAACCGTTTCGCCATGGCCGCCATAGGCCCTGGCGAGTGCCGCGAAATCGGGATTGGTGAGTTGGGTGCCGGAAACGCGGCCGGGATATTCGCGCTCCTGGTGCATCCGGATCGTGCCGTACATGCCGTTGTTGATGACCAGCACGATGATGGGAAGATCGTACTGGACCGCCGTGGCGAAATCCTGCCCGTTCATCAGGAAACAACCGTCTCCAGCAAAGCATATAACGGTACGGTCGGGATGGAGCTGCTTGGCGGCGACGGCAGCGGGGAGGCCGTAGCCCATCGAGCCGGAGGTCGGGGCGGCCTGCGTACCAAACCGGCGGAAGCGGTGGAAACGATGCAGCCATGTGGCGTAATTGCCGGCGCCATTGGTCATGATCGCATCTTCGGGCAGGTTGGCCTCAAGCCAGGCCATGATCGGTCCCATGGCCACCGCTCCCGGCCCGCTCTCGGGGGGCGTCGACCATTTGAGATATGCGGCATGGGCGGCGGCGGCTTCGCCCGACCAGGGCAGCGGCCCGATCGGCGTCAGTTCATCGATTGCTTCCGCAAAGGCATCTGGCGCCGCATTGATGGCAAGCGTCGGGCGATAGACGCGGCCGAGTTCCTGCGGGTCGGGGTGTATATGCACCAGCATCTGGTCAGGATAGGGGCTCTGCATCAGCGTATAGCCGGAGGAGGGCATTTCACCGAAACGTCCGCCGATCAGCAGCAGAAGATCGGCTGATTTTACCCGCTCTGCCAGGACCGGATTGATGCCGATGCCGACATCGCCGGAATAGTTGGCGTGGAGATGGTCGAACAACATCTGGCGGCGGAAGGAGCAACCCACGGGAAGTTCCCATCTCTCGGCAAAGCGAGTGATGCGGCTGACTGCTTCGGCATCCCAGCGAGAGCCACCGAGGATCATGAAGGGCTTCTTGGCGGTTTCGAGAAGCTCGTGGAGCTTTTTTATCATAGCCGGGGAGGGCGCTGTCTCCACCGGCTGCGAGGCCTGCGGCGCAGGTGCCTCCGCCCTCTCGACGAGTATATCCTCCGGCAAAGCGAGCACGACCGGTCCGGGCCTGCCCGATGTCGCCACCGCGAAGGCTCGGGTGACGAATTCCGGAATACGAGCAGGATCGTCTATCTCCGCCACCCATTTCGCCATGTCCGCGAAATGGCGGCGGTATTCCACTTCCTGGAATGCCTCGCGCTCGCGCGCATCGCGTTGCACCTGGCCGATGAAGAGGATCATCGGCGTGGAATCCTGCATGGCGATATGGATACCGGGGGAGGCGTTGGTGGCGCCGGGGCCGCGGGTGACGAAGCAGATGCCGGGCCTGCCTGTGAGCTTGCCCCATGTTTCCGCCATCATCGCCGCGCCGCCTTCGGCACGGCAGATCGTGATGCCGATATCGCTATCCACCAGCGCGTCGAGCACGGCGAGATAGCTCTCACCGGGCACGCAGAACAGGCGCTTGACGCCATTGGCGGCAAGCGCATCGACGATCAGTTGGGCACCCGTCTTCATGGCTTCTTCCCCTTTGTCAGTTCCCCCAATACTTCTTCCGTGTGCTCGCCCAGGCGCGGCGAGGGCCTGTCATAGACGAGCGGGCTGGCCGACATGAGGATGGGCGTGCGCACGGAGGGGATGCTATTGCCGTGGCCGTCGGCGAGATCGAGGCGCAGGCCGCGCGCGACGATCTGCGGATCGTCGAACATTTCGCCGATGCGGTTGATCGGCCCGGCGGGAACGCTGCTTTCGATGCAGGCATAGAGCAGGTCGGCGCGGGTGCGCTTCGACGTCTCCGCGCTGATCGTGGCGGTCAACGCCGCGCGGTTGTCGAGCCGGGCGCGATTGGTAGCGAAGCTGGGATCGCCCGGCAGGGTGTCGAGGCCGAGAATGGCGCAGAGGCGGGCGAACTGGCCGTCATTGCCGACGGCGAGGATCAAATGCCCGTCGGAGGTGGGCACGACCTCGTAGGGCGCGATGTTGGGGTGGGCGTTGCCCATGCGGTTCGGGCTCTTGCCGCTCACGAGATAGTTCATTGCCTGATTGGCCATGACGGCGGATTGCACGTCGAAGAGCGCCATGTCGATCCACTGGCCTTCGCCGGTTCGGCCCACATGGATAAGGGCAGCCTCAATGGCCGTCGCGGCGTAGAGGCCGGTGAAGATATCGGCGACGGCAAGACCGACCTTCTGTGGCTCGCGGTCCGGCTCGCCGGTCACCGACATCAGCCCCGACATGCCCTGGATGATGAAATCATATCCCGCCTGCTTGGCATAAGGGCCAGTCTGGCCAAATCCGGTGATGGAGCAATAGACGAGGCGCGGATTGAGCGCTTTCAAGCTTTCATAGTCGAGCCCGTATTTCTTCAAGCCGCCGACCTTGAAGTTCTCGATGACCACATCGGCGGTGCGGCAGAGGGCGCGGACGGTTTCCCGGCCCTCTTCGGTGGTGAAGTCGGCGGTGATCGAACGCTTGCCGCGATTGCACGCATGGAAATAAGCGGCGGAGAGATTTTCGCCATCGGCGGCGGTGACGAAGGGCGGGCCCCAGCCACGCGTCTCGTCGCCATTGGGACTCTCGACCTTGATCACGTCGGCCCCGAGATCGGCCAGAATCTGACCGGCCCATGGACCCGCCAGCACGCGCGCGAGTTCTATCACCCGGATACCGGAAAGCGGCGCATCAGACATGGTGGTCTTGTCTTTTGCGGGTTTGGTCCGGCACTTTTTTCAAAGGAATCTCCCCTTACAGGCAATTTATCGCGGATATCGCGGTGATTGTTCGACGATTTTGTTCAGCCACGCGATGAAATCGTCGGTAATGGCATCGCGGTTGATCTCGTTCAGGCTTTCATGCCGGGTTTCGGGATAGATGCGTTCAGTCACATTCCTGAAGCCCATGGCTTGCATGCGTTGCACCAGAGCAGCAACGGCCTTGCCATTGTCGGTTGCCGGATCCTTTTCGCCGCCGACCAGATGAAGTGGCATGTCACGCCGGACTTTGGCGAAATTCCCGTCACGGGCTCCGTAAAAGACGAAATCGAAGACATCGAGCCACATGCCGACCGAGGCGTCCCAGCCGCAATGGGAATCGGCGATGTAGGCATCCACCTCGGTCGGGTCCCGGGAAAGCCAGTCGAAATCCGTGCGGCGGTTTGGGATGCCGCGTCCCCATGCGCGGAAGGTGAGCTTCGGCAGAATATGGCTAGGCACATCGGAGCCGAGCAGCATCCGCTCCGCCTTCAGGATGAGTTGCGCGAGCCGACCGGCAGCGCCGGCCGAGAAATTGGCGTTCCAGATCGCCGCTGCATCGACCGTCTCTGGATGGCGCAGTATATGGGAAAGTGTGATCAGCCCGCCCATGGAATGGCCGAAGATTACTATTGGCAGGTCCGAATGCACCCTATGGATATGGGTATTGACGGCGGCGACGTCGGCCAGAACCTTTGCCGCTCCGCCACGCACCGAGAACATGCCTCGCGGCGCATCCGGCGCCGTGGTTTCGCCATGGCCGCGATGGTCGTGCGCGTAGACATGAAAGCCCGCTGCGGCGAGGCGCTTGGCGAAACCGATATAGCGGGCGGAATGTTCGGCCAGCCCGTGATTGATCTGAATGGCGGCGCGTGGTTTGCCACGGGCCACCGCATGGCGCAGGGAGATTGCAGCGCCGGTAGGCGAGGTGAAATGTTCCGCTGTCTGGAAAGGCAATCCGTTCTCCCCGTGCGCCAGATATGAATAATCTTGACTGTGTGGCGATCCAATAGTCAATTGCTGTTCTGTCATGACTTTGTCATATGCAGCACTGGCTTAACTTGCCTAAAATTTAGTCGTGCAATTTATTTTGGCAAAGCCACTTGATAATTTTTAGAAGCTGCGCAAAAGTGCTTTTCGGAATTGGTTGAAAGACAATCTTCCAGGGCTGGCGGGCTTATAGGGTGTTCTTTTCAACGACGACATAACCTGACTTGTCAGGGGCGGCTGAACGGGTTTCTCGACCCTTTTGGAAAAGCCGTCTTCAGCGTTTTGCATGCCGCCCATGGAAGAGAGGTGCTTCCGCAAGCGGAACCAGAGGGGAAACCGGGTGACGGAAATATCCGCGCCCGGTTTCGCACTTTTTGGGTCAAGCACTTCTCCATCATTGCCCCCGCGTCCCAATTCGCCTACATACGGCGCAATTAAAATTTCCCCCAAGCAGCGGAGACGATGCGCGCAATGGCACGCCAGTTCATCTATCATATGGCCGACCTCAACAAGGTCTACGGCACCAAGAAAATCCTCGAAAACCTGCATCTATCGTTTTATCCCGATGCCAAGATCGGCATTCTCGGCCCGAATGGCGCCGGCAAGTCGACCGTGCTGCGCATCATGGCCGGTCTCGACAAGGACTATACCGGTGAAGCCTGGCTCGCCGAGGGCGCAACCTGCGGATATCTGGCGCAGGAGCCGGAGCTCGATGCTACCAAGAACGTCATGGGCAATGTCATGGAGGGCGTCGCCAAGAAGACGGCGATCGTCGATCGCTATAACGAACTGATGATGAACTATTCCGACGAGACGGCGGACGAGGGCGCAAGGCTGCAGGACATCATCGACAGCCAGAATTTGTGGGATCTGGAAAGCCAGGTCGAGATGGCGATGGAAGCGCTTCGCTGCCCGCCGGCCGATGCCGATGTGAGCACGCTCTCCGGCGGCGAAAGGCGCCGCGTGGCGCTGTGCAAGCTGCTCCTGTCGCAGCCCGATCTGCTTCTCCTCGATGAGCCGACCAACCATCTTGATGCCGAGACGACCGGGTGGCTCGAAAACCATCTGCGCCAATATCCGGGCGCTGTGATGATCATTACCCATGATCGCTACTTCCTGGACAATGTAACCGGCTGGATCCTCGAGCTCGATCGCGGTCGCGGCATTCCTTACGAGGGCAATTACTCCGCCTATCTCGAAGCCAAAGCCAAGCGCATGAAGCAGGAGGGCCGCGAGGAAGACTCCCGCCAGAAGGCGCTGGAGCGCGAACGCGAGTGGATGGCGAAGAGCCCCAAGGCGCGGCAGGCAAAATCCAAGGCGCGCATCAAGGCCTATGACGAACTGGTCGAGGCGGCCGATAACCGCCGCCCGGGCGAGGCGCAGATCATCATCCCGGTCGGCGAACGGCTGGGCCAGGTGGTGATCGAGGCTGAGGGGCTGACCAAGGCTTTCGGCGACCGGATGCTGATCGAAAACCTCGACTTCAAGCTGCCTCCTGGCGGCATCGTCGGCGTCATAGGGCCCAACGGCGCGGGTAAATCCACGCTCTTCAAGATGATCACCGGCCAGGAAAAGCCGGATTCTGGCTCGATCCGCATCGGCGATACGGTGCATCTGGGGTATGTCGACCAGAGCCGCGACCATCTTGCCGCCGACAAGAATGTCTGGGAGGAAATTTCGGGCGGTAACGACATCATCAAGCTTGGCAAGCACGAGATGAATTCGCGGGCTTATTGCGGTGCGTTCAATTTCAAGGGCGGCGACCAGCAACAGAAAGTTGGCAATCTCTCGGGCGGCCAGCGCAACCGCGTGCATCTGGCCAAGATGCTGAAAGCGGGCGGCAACGTCATCCTGCTCGATGAGCCGACCAACGATCTCGACACCGAAACGCTTGCGGCGCTCGAAGACGCGCTGGAAAATTTCGCCGGTTGCGCCGTTATCATCAGCCATGATCGCATGTTCCTCGATCGGCTGGCGACGCACATCCTCGCCTTCGAGGGCGACAGCCATGTCGAATGGTTCGAGGGCAATTTCCAGGAATACGAGGCCGATAAAATCCGCCGCCTCGGCGCTGAAAGCGTCAATCCGAAACGGGTGTCGTACAAGCGGCTGACGCGGTAGAACAAGAAGTAAGGCCGGCCTGTTACGCCGGCCTTTTCTTTTTTGCAGGTGTGAAGGAGGCTTCGTGATGAAAGATTGGTCCGCCGCCCAATATCTGAAATTCGAGGACGAACGCAGCCGGCCGGCACGGGATCTTCTGGCGCAGGTGCCAATAGAGGTCCCGCAAAAAATCGTCGATATTGGCTGCGGGCCGGGCAATTCGACCGAACTTTTGGCGGCGCGCTGGCCGGAGGCGGAAATCCTCGGCTTCGATAGCTCACCCGACATGATCGAAAAGGCGAAGGCGCGCCTGCCCAAGCTTCGCTTTGAGCTTGCCGATGTGGCGGCGTGGACGCCGGATGGAGGTGTCGATCTCCTGTTCTCCAACGCCGTCTTCCAATGGCTGCCCGATCATATTGCGCATCTGGCGCGACTTTTCGGGGCGTTGAAGCCGGGCGCGGTGCTGGCCGTGCAGATGCCCGACAATCTCACAGAGCCGACACACCGGCTGATGACGGAAGTTGCGCGCGATGCCCGCTGGGCAGAGCGGATCGGGGCCAAGGCGCGTGAGCCGCTGCCGCCCGTTTCCGCTTATTATGACGCGCTGTCGGCAGACGCCGCACGCATCGACATATGGCATACGATCTACAATCATCCGCTGGCGGGCGCGGAGGCGATCGTCGAATGGGTGAAGGGGACGGGACTCAGACCGTTCCTCGACGCCTTGAATGAGAGCGAGCAGGCCGATTATCTTGCCGTCTATACGGCGCGCATTGCCGAGCATTATCCGCTGGCGCGCGACGGCAAGGCGCTTCTGCGTTTCCCGCGTCTCTTTCTCGTGGCGCAGAAGGGCTGAAATCATCAAAATTTATCCTGAACCCATCAGCGCCGCGCGATAGCTCGCGTCTGCTGGTTGGGTTATATCCTTCTTGCCGAAGCAGGGGGGCAATGCCATGACCGATCTCCTATCGTCGCTTGAAAACACGACCGTTCCCGAGATCGCGCCGAGCCGCCGGATATCGGGCAGGGTCGCCGGTCTTTTCGAGGCATTGCAAGGCCATTTCGGCACGCAGGCAGCCGACGTCCTGGAATTGTCGTTCGAGGGCATTCGCGGCGATTACCATGCGGGGTTGACGCGCAAATCAGGCGGCCGTGAGCCGTGGTATCCGCGTGGCACGGAGATGCGCAACGAGCGACAGCTTTCGCTCGTGGCTCCAGACGAACTCGCTGTCATCGCAGGCGGCCTCGGGATTGACGAGGTCAAGGCGGAGTGGATCGGCGCGAACATGACGGTTGAGGGTATCCCGTTCCTCTCCATGCTGCCGCCGCGCACGCTGCTGTTCTTCGAGGGCGGCGTGACGCTGAAGGTCGATGGCCAGAACGCGCCGTGCAAGTTTGCCGGAAAAGCGTTGGCCGAGAATACCGGCGCTGCCGATGAGACGGCGATGTCGCTGGAATTCGTCAGGGTAGCGAAGCGGCTTCGAGGGCTGGTGGCCTGGGTGGAGAAGCCGGGTGTCGTGAAGACGGACGAGAAGATGGAAGTCCGCATACCGGAGCAATGGTATTATCCGGGTTGAGATTGCGCGTGTTCAGCCGCTCTCCTCTTCATCCGCATTCAGAAGCCGCGTAGCGCGCCATTCCGTCAGTTTGACGTTGATCGCATCGAGTACGAAGAAGCGGGCGGAATCCTTGTCGTAGCCTTCGTCACGCAGCGCATCGTAATCGGTGTAGACGTGGCGGACATGGGCGACCGTCGCCAGCCAGACGGCGACGGAGGGCGGCAGCGTCTTCATATGAGGGGCCTGGGCCGCCGCGCGGATCGGCTCGGAATCAGCATAAGGCACGGCCGGCAGGAGCACCGTCAAGGACTTGCCGATGGCGCGCTGGCGCGCTGTACCCGTGCTCATGCCATTCTTCCCTTTCCGTTTCGATCCTGGCGATCACGCTTTTCGCTTGCGCGATTTCTCATTTTCACATAAACATATCTTTATGTCTTTCGAGGCAAATGCCTCTCACGGGAAAATGCGATGCGCAATACCAGTCTTCATCTCGACCTGATGGTTGATACGCTGAAAGCGGCGGCTGAATCCAGCCGCCTGCGCATTCTGGCGCTGCTTTCGCGCGGCGATCTGACGGTTTCCGACCTTACCTCCATCCTCGGTCAATCGCAGCCGCGCGTTTCGCGCCATCTCAAGCTGCTTTACGAAGCCGGTCTCATCAATCGCTATCAGGAGGGCGCCTGGGCTTATTTCAGGCTTTCCGATGAAGCGGTGCCTGGCTGGATCGCCCGCGCGCTGATCGCCCGGCTCGATGGCGCCGATCCGCTGCTGGAGCGCGACATGGAGCGCCTGGCGGCAGTCAAGTCGCAGCGCCTGGAGAAGGCGACGGCCTATTTCAGCGCCAACGCCCATAGCTGGGACCGCATACGGCTGCTGCATGTCTCCGACAGCGCGGTCGAGGCGGCGCTGAAGCGCATCGTCGGCAAGACGCCTTTCCAGTCGATGCTAGATGTCGGCACCGGAACGGGGCGTCTTCTTGAGCTGTTCTCGCCGCTTTATGTGCGTGGCGTCGGCATCGACATCAACCGCGACATGCTGACGGTGGCGCGCGCCAATCTCGATCGCGCGGGCATCAACAATGCTCAGGTGCGGCAGGGCGATATCTATGCATTGCCGGTGGAGCGGGAGAGCTTCGATCTCGTCACCATCCATCAGGTGCTGCACTTCCTCGACGATCCTCATGCGGCGATCCGCGAGGCGGCGAGGGCGCTCAGGCCCGGCGGACGGCTGCTGATCGTCGATTTCGCGCCGCATACGCTGGAGTTTCTACGAGAGGAGCATGCGCATCTGCGCCTTGGCTTCAGCGACGAACAGATGCGCGGCTGGCTTTCGGAGGCTGGGCTCGCCGTCGAAGAAATCCAGGAACTGGAATCGAAAGGCGGTGAAGCGGGGCTCACCGTGAAGCTCTGGCTGGCTTGCGATCCGCGCCTCGTTATCGCCGATCCGGTTTCCTCTTCCCCTCAAAACGCGACGGAGAGTGTTTGATGAGTGTTTTCGGTCTTTCCCGCCGTCCGGATATCGGGCAGACGACGCGGGTTTCCTTTGAGTTTTTTCCGCCGAAGACGGAGGAAATGGAAAAGCGACTCTGGGAAACGGTGACGCGGCTGGCGCCGCTCAAGCCTGAATTCGTCTCGGTGACCTATGGCGCCGGCGGCTCGACGCGGGAGCGCACGCTGCGCACCGTGGCCCGTATCCTGAAGGAGACTGATGTCACGCCGGCGGCGCATCTGACCTGCGTCGATGCGACGAAGGAGGAGGTCGATACGGTGGTCCGTGAATTCGCGGCGCTGGGCATCAAGCGCTTCGTGGCGCTGCGCGGGGATCCCGCGGGCGGCGTGGGCGATCAGTACCGGCCGACGCCGGGAGGCTATCTCAACGGCGCCGAGCTGGTCGCGGGCCTGAAGGCTTTTGCCGATTTCGACATTTCCGTTTCCGCCTATCCCGAAAAGCATCCGGAAAGCCCCGACTTCGCCACCGATATCGACATGCTGAAGCGCAAGGTCGACAATGGTGCGACGCGGGCGATTACCCAGTTCTTCTTCGATAATGATCTCTATGAGCGCTATGTCGAGCGGGTGCGCCGGGCCGGCATCTATATTCCGATCCTGCCGGGCATTCTTCCCATCCACAATTTCAAACAGGTGACGAACTTCTGTTCGCGGGCGGGGACGCATATCCCGGCCTGGCTGGCCGAGCGCTTCGACGGGCTGGAAAGCGACACGCAGACCCACATGCTGGTCTCGGCCGCCGTCGCCGCCGAGCAGGTGCTCGATCTTGTCGAGCGCGGCGTTCAGGATTTCCATTTCTATACGATGAATCGCGCCGATCTCGCCTTTGCCATCTGCCATCTGATCGGCATCCGCCCGCAGAAGCATGGGGCGGAATCAGGCTTGACCAAAGAGGCAAGCCAGGATCTGGCGGGGGCGGCGGCCTGACCCGTACTGCTGAAAATGAAAAAGCCCGGACGCTGTGCCGGGCTTTTTCGTTTTGTATCTTCCCCAGGGATTGAGGACCCCCATCTGCAGTCTTGGGCCGCCCTTACGGGAGAAGGCCCATTACCATCGCACCAACAAATGCGAACGCTGCACAGATCATCAGGACGTTAAGCGAACGTGTAAGTCCCATCGGTCTGCCTCCTTCGAAGCGCCATGAATCATCGAATGATGACCCGTGGCGTTGGGTTAACAGGGTGAATCTATGCTCGGACGCGTCACAAAAAAAGCGGAATCTGTGCTGCGTTGCGGCAAGCTTGGGGAAATTTTTTCTCTTTCTCGACCTAAATCACTGAAAAGAAACGTTTACTTCGTTCGTTCACTTTTCGTGAAGCATGAAGCCGCCGCGGTGGAAAACAGAATTCTGCCATTTTCCGGCGGGCTGTCGATCCTGTAAATGCTCAATTAAGCCCAACTCGTCTTAATGGCTTTTTTCTATCATCAAGCCTTGTTAGGTTCCTCGCGCCAGACCGGCATGGAGGTCCGATGCAACGATTCGAAACCGCACGGGATGTCGCACTTTCGACACGTCCGGATCACCCCGTCTATTGTTTCCGTCCTCAAGTGCTCGCGGAAGATGCACGGCGATTCAGGGAGATGTTCCCCGGGGAAACCGCCTATGCGGTGAAAACAAACGGGGAGCCGATGGTTCTTGAAACGCTGGCGGCGAACGGGATCGACCTGTTCGACGTCGCTTCGCCGGCGGAGTTCGCGGCGGTGCGGCAGGCCTCGCCCGATGCGCGGATGCTCTACATGCATCCGGTCAAGGCGCAGTCTGATATCCGCCTGGCGCTGGAAACCTACGGGATTCGCGTGCTGGCGGTCGATCATGAGGACGAGATTGCCAAGGTCACGCGGATCGTGCGCGCGCTCGATATCGATCCTGGTAGCGTCACCATCTATGTCCGCATCCAGACCAAGGGCCATGCAGCCTACGAGCTTTCGAAGAAGTTCGGCGCGGCGCCCGCCCACGCGGTCGAGCTTTTGCAGCGGCTGCACCGAACGGGCTACAAGACGGGCATTTGCTTTCATGTCGGCAGTCAGATCAGCGATCCCGATACTTACGAGCGGGCGCTGCGCTCTGCGGACTGGGTGCGCAATCGCGCGGCTGTTCCTCTGGCGGGCCTCGATATCGGCGGCGGCTTTCCCGCTGAATATGGTCATGACCCGCGCCGCAAGCATGTCGAGATGCCATCGCTAGGCCAATTGATGTCGCGCCTGCGCGGCGATATCGCGGAATGGGGCTTCGGCGATCTACCGCTGGTGGCGGAGCCAGGGCGCGTGATCGTCGCCAGGGCGTTTTCGCTGATCGTGCGCGTGCTGCTTCGCAAGGGCAGGCGGCTTTACATCAATGACGGCATATGGGCTTCGCTGTCGGATTCATGGACTGGCAAGATCACGCTGCCCGCCCGCTTCATCCCCGATCCGGCGATCAAGAGCCGCAGCGGCGACGCCAAATCCATCGTGCCGTTCCGGGTCTGCGGCGCGACCTGCGATTCCGTCGATATATTGTCACGGCCGTTCTGGTTGCCGGAGACGGTGGATACCGGCGACTGGATCGAAATCGGCCATATCGGCGCCTATTCCATGGCGTTGCGCACCCATTTCAACGGGTTTTATCCCGATACCTTCGTTGAGGTTGTGACCCCGTTCCATGAGGGTGGGGAACCGGAAGGATTTGCTTCGCTCGAAACGATGGCGGGCTAGCCTGCCATATGACGTTTTCGTCACGGCAGGTTTAAGGCCTTTGTAAGGATGGCTGGCTAAAGTCCGACCAGAGCGGCGCGCAGTTCAGGCGCGAGGCATGATGCCGTCCGTCGAAGCCGAGCTTCATCGGCATGTTCCGTGTTTCACTCCCTCACAGCGTCAGGATCATCGATCCCGACGAGGAACTGTCATGTTTGCATTCAGGAACGAAGCGGTGTCGCGAGCGGTGTTTTGCGCACCGGATGCCGATAGGGCGGGGCCTTGGAGCGGCGAGGTGAACGCATCAGGCGATTTGCCGGAAGATGCGATCAATATCCCGACCGAGTTCGAAGACGTGCGCTACATGCTGCATTGCTGGCAGGCCGCACGCATCAATACCCCGTTGCCTTCCTACGAGGATTTCACGCTGGGTAATATGGGCCGCTTCGCAGACGAGATCGCGGTGGTCCACTGCCTGCCCGGCGCGGCCGACAGAATCCTGCGCATCGGCAAAGCAGTCAGGTCTATTATCCGCCTCAGCGAGACGGCGGCTCCCGTTCTTGGAGATGTGTCCTTCATCTTCAGGCAGGCCATCGCTTCGGCGATCGGTCGATCGCGGCTCGCCGGCGAACCGCGTCTCGCGCTTTGCCGATGGCTGATCGATAACAATGTATCGACCGTTGAGATCACCGCTTTCCCGCTTTCGTGCCGCTGGAGCGGGGAATATTTCCTGCTGATCATGCGTCCGCGCAAGGCGTTGCTCAATCTCCCCAGACTGCTGATCAACGCTTCGCAGCAGGGCATTCTCGGGCTCAATCCCGTTGTGGGCGAAGACGGATTGCCGCGCGACTTCTACATATTGAGCATCAACGAGGCTGCTGCACGATTTCTCGGATCGCAGCCCGATCTCCTGCAATCTACCCTTCTTTCCCAGGCGCTCGCCCGGCTCGGTATTGATCGCGTGCCTGCCCGACTGCTCCGGGCAGCGCGCGGCGAGCCGATCGAACCGTTCGAACTGACCTACCAGTTCGGTGCAAACCCGCTTGCCTTGCAGGTCGGCGTGAATTCCGCGGACGGAATACTCGCGGTCACGTTGACCGATATTCGTGAACTCAAATCACGCGTGACGCTCTTCCGGTCGCTCTTCGACGACAATCCGGCGCCGATGTATGTGCGTGCCTACGGTGAGGAGGGCTTTCTCAATGTCAACGAGGCGGCTCTGCGCCTTTATGGTTATTGCCGCGAAGCATTCCTGAAACTCGATGGGGCGGATCTCTGCGCTGGCGGGCGGGATAACAGTAACGAAAATATCGCCTCGTCTGAAGCCAGCCTGCGCCACCGTACGGCCGATGGCAGGATTCTCGATATCATCGAATATGCCAGCGAAGTCCTCGTCGATGGCCGGCCGGCGACGCTTTCAACCATCATGGATATCACCGAACGTCGCCGGGCCGAGGCGCATGTCACCTATCTGGCCCATCACGACCCGCTGACGGGCGCAGCCAACCGGACGGTGTTCACACGCGCCATCGAGGAGGCGGCCAGCGATCTCGCCACCGGTGGGCGGGCTTTCGGTGTGTTGATGATCGACCTGGACGATTTCAAGGTGATCAATGACACACTCGGCCATGCTGCGGGCGATGCGGTGTTAATCGAAGTGATGAAGCGGCTGAAGAAGCGCCTGCGCGAAGGGGATATTGTCGCGCGGCTCGGCGGAGACGAGTTCGCTATCTTCGCACCGGGACTGGACTCCCGGGAGCAGATCGAGGTGCTCGCCCGGCGCATCGGCAAGGAACTGTCATTGATTTCCAGCGTCGAGGGCAGACCGGTCCGCATTGGCGCCAGCATCGGCGGAGCGGTCGCGCCAGTTGACGCGACCGTGGCCGACGATCTGCTCAGATGCGCCGACCTGGCTCTCTACCGTGCCAAACGGTCAAGCAAGGGCGTGGTGCGCTTCTTCGAGCCGGAGATGGATGTGCAGGTCAGCACCCGCCGGTCGCTGGAAATGGACTTGCGCAGTGCCGACATCGCCAGCCAGTTCGAGGCGCATTTCCAGCCGATCCTTTCGGTCCAATCGGGTATATTGTGCGGCTTCGAGGCGCTGATGCGCTGGCGTCATCCGAGCCGCGGCATGGTATCGCCCATGGAGTTCATTCCGATTGCCGAAGAAACCGGCCAGATCGATCGGCTCGGACGCTGGATGCTGCACGAGGCCTGCCGTCAGGCGGCTTCCTGGCCTGATCCGCTCATGGTCGCCATCAATGTTTCTCCTGTGCAGTTCCGAAGCGGAGGGCTCCTGGAGGTGATCGAAGATGCGTTGCGTCTGAGCGGGCTTGCTCCCGAAAGGCTCGAGATCGAGATTACCGAATCTGTTATCCTCGACGACAGCGCGGCCAATCTCGCGCTGCTGCGGCAGCTTCGCGAGCGTGGCGTACGCATTGCACTCGACGATTTCGGCACCGGCTATTCCAGCCTGCACTATCTCAAGCAGTTTCCCTTCAACCGGCTGAAGATCGACCGCTCTTTCGTGCGCGAAATCGACAATAGCCCGGAATCATTGGCAATCGTGCGGGCGATCATTGGGCTCGGCGCGAGCCTTGGCATCGACACCACGGCAGAGGGGGTCGAGACGGCCGCTCAGCTCGAGCGCCTGCGGGCCGAACAATGCGGTGAATTGCAGGGATTCCTGTTCAGCCCGCCCGTCGCATCGGAGAATGTCGCCGGCATCATCGGAGCATATTTCGGCGAGGAGAAGCGGGTGGCGTGAGGAATGAGTGAGATACGAGTAGTAAATAGGGAGTAGAAAAATCTCTACTCCCTATGCATCGTCAGTGATTACATTCGCTATTCGCTATTCGCTATTCGCTATTCGCTACTGAAGCTTGTTCAGCAACTCGGCCGTCGGCCAGGAATCCGCGGGCATGCCGAAGCGGATCTGTTCGGCGCGTACCGCGTCGCGCGTCAGCACGCCGAAGACGCCGTCGATCTTGCCCATTTCGTAGCCGCGCGCCGCGAGTTTCGTCTGCAGCGCCTTCATCTGCTCGGTGTCGAGACCTGGTTCCGGGGTGGTTGCCTCCAAAGCGGGCGCGCCGGCAAGGCGAGCAGCGAAAAAGGCGGCGGTGGTCGCGTAGACGATCGATTTGTTCCATTCGACGAAGACGTCGAAGTTTGGATAGGAGAGGAAGGCCGGGCCTTTGCGTCCCATCGGCAGAAGCAGCGAGGCGTCGCCATCATCGGGCCCGAGCGGGCCGTCCATGCCTTCCACGCCCCATGCCGCCCATTTGGAATGGGGCATGCGGTTGGTGCGGATCGCCTGCTCCCAGGGGAGATCCTTCGTTAGCCGCACTTCTTCCAGCCAGGGTTGACCCCTCTTCCAGCCGAGATCATGCAACATCCGGGCCGCAGTCATGATCGCGTCCGGCGGGCTGTCCTTCAGGTTGACGCGCCCGTCGCCGTCGCCATCGGTGCCGCGTTCGAGATAATCGAGCGGCAGGATTTGCATCTGGCCGATCTCGCCAGCCCATGCGCCCGTCGTACGCGCATCGACTACGCCCTGGTCGAACAGCTTCAGGAGCGCGATCAGTTGCGGGCGGAACAGTTCCGGCCTGCGGCAATCATAGGACAATGTCACAAGCGCATTCAGCGTGTCGAAATCGCCCTGCACCGCGCCGTAATCGGTTTCGAGGCCCCAGAAAGATGCGATAACGGGGCCGGGAACGCCGTAGGTCTCTTCCGCTTTCTTGAACACATCAGCGTATTTGACCAGGTTTTCACGACCCTTCCTCAACCGAGCGTCCGAGATGAGCCGCTTGGAGAAATCAAGGAAGGTCATGTTGAAGATGCCTTGCGAGCGGTCGCGGGCAAGCACCTTGTCGTCGATCGAGGCCTTGTAGAGTTCGCTGATGCCCTTGTCGGTGACGCCGGCCGCGCGGGCTTCCCTGATCACGCCATCAAGCCAGGCCTCCATATCGCCGCCGCAAGCCGGTTTGATGGCTGCGGTCCCATCGGCTGTACCATTGACGGCGCCGGGGGCGGGGGATGGCTGCTGGGCTGCTGCGAGCGCTGTCGAGGCAAAGAACGATGCTGCCAGCAGAAGGGCGGTCTTCTTCATGAATGATGTTCTCTCGGGATCATTTCTATCGGTGTAGGGGAGCTTGTGGCAGAGCAAGATGCGCGCAATTGAGACTATTCTTGGACTGCGGCTGATATAATGGCCGGGACGGCGCTGAAATCAGCGCTTTTTGCCCTCGACCCAGTTACGCCATTGCTCGGGGCTTCCGGCGAAGACGTTTATATCGGCATCGCCGTCAATACCGGGCACTTTACCGGTCCCCGTATATTGCCAGAAGGTCCAGGGATGGGAGCCGTATTTTTCGCTCGGATGCCCCGCGACGGACCGCAGCCAGAAGGGGTATTCCTTCATGCTCTCCAGACCGTTCTCGTCGAAGAAATCGACCGTCGTATAGATGATCGGGCGCTTGCCGTAATGGCGTTCGACCATATCGAGGAAAACTTGCATTTCGCGGCGTACGACGCTTGCTTCGGGGCGCCGCTTGCAGGTGGGCGACAGATGGTTCCACTCCATGTCAAGGACCGGCGGCAAGGCGCCGGGATCGCGCGGCACATGGCGGATGAACCATTGCGCCTGCTCGATTGCCGGTCGGCAGAAATAAAAGAAATGATAAGCGCCGCGTGGCATTCCGACCGCACGCGCCTTGGACCAATGTTCGGCAAAGCGTTCATCCGCCCGGTCGCCGCCTTCCGTCGCCTTGATGAAGACGAAGGAAATACCGCTTTCGCGCGCGGTCTTCCAATCGATGGAACTCTGATATTTGGAGACATCGGTCCCATGGACTGCATAGTGCCAGGGGGTCTTGCCCTTCCACTCATGCGGTTTGCGGTCGCCGAATTTCGGCGCCCGGACGGCAGGATAGGCAAACGTGACTTTACGCTCCGTCCTGACGGTTTTTGCCGGCTCGGAAAAATCGTAATCCACCGTCGTGCATGCAGATAAAGACAATGCAGACAGGAACAGGGACAGCATAACGGTGGCGGTGCGCTTCATGGAAAAGGCCATATTGGAAACAGCGTTTATAAAGCGTTACGCGATCCGCCGCTGGCCGTCATCCGAATTCATGACCTGAAAAAACTTATGGACACCGTATGACTGAAATCCAGGCAAAGCCGCGATAGAGTGCGCGCGCCTCGGCCTTTGCGCCGGTGCCGGCGGCGATCGAGCTTGCTAGCACAAAGAGATCGTTGCGCGGCGTGACGTGGAACAATTCCAGCCATCGATAGAGGACGGCCCGAAACCAGCGCGGCAGCCTTTTCTGGTCGCCGAAATCAACGATATGGAGTTCGCCGCCCGGCGCCAGATGCGCCACCGCTTCGCGCATCACCGCCTGCCATTGCGGGATCATCGACACGGCATAGGAGATGAAGATGCGGTCGAAATCCTTGCGCCCGAATAGCGCCTGCGGATCAAAGCGGGCGGCGTCGGCATAGGCCAGCTTAAGCCTGTCGGCGATACCCGCGCGCTCTGCCGCCTTCTGCGCGGTGTCGAGCATTTCACGGGAGATATCAATGCCGTAGAGATGTGCGCTGGGAAACAGATTCATCGTCTTGATAAGATTGCGCCCGGTGCCACAGCCGATTTCGAGAACGCTGCCGCCCGAGGGAATATCAAGACCGGCAATCATCTGGTCGCGCCCGAGCAGATAATATTTTCGCGTCGCGTCGTAGACATGGCGCTGCCGGCGATAGACGCGGTCCATCAGGCTTCCATGATCGATCTTCTCAACCTTGCCGAACATGCCGGACGTCCTTCAGACCAGATGGTAGAGATGGAACCCGCCATAGATGGAGGAGCGGTCGCGGTCGTGGAGTTCGCGCGACAATTCCTCCCGATAGCCCCAGCGGGCGAGAATGGCGGGATCTACGCGGCCAGGCAGGATGCTCGGCTCGGCGGCAGTGCGGAAGATGACGCGTGCGCCGGGCGCCGCCGTGCGGGTGATCTCGCGCCAGACATCGTTCAACTGCGCATCATTCATCCAGTCCTGCGCATCGAGCAGGATGAAGCGGTCTACCGACGCATCGGGCTTTGCGGCAAGGAACTCCGTATAGGAGGCATTGACGACGCTCATGCGGGCCACGCGTGTCCGCACCTTGTCGAAATTGGCGCGGGAGAGATAAGGCGGCAGCGGACCGGTTTCGGCATCGGCGCTATAGCCGCGGCCAAAGGCTTGCCAGGCGAAATAATTGTCTGCCAGCGGGAATCCGCAGGCAAGCTTTTCCAGCCGGCCGCGCAGGATGGCCGCCATGTCGCCATTACCGGCGGTCGCCAGCGCATCATATTGCTGTGGGGGGATGCCCAGGCCGAAGAGCGAGGATTTGCGGGCCGTTGCCCAGCGGATCATGCGTTTGTCGAAGAGGGGCGCCAGGGCTGTGTCGAAGAAGGTGCGCTGCTCCTCGATGGTGCGCGCCTTCAGGATATCTCGCGGATCGATGCCGTAGAGGCGGGCGACGCGATGGCCCATGCCGATGAATACGCCGAGCAGGCCGTGACGGTAGAGATCGCGCCAGAAGATCGAAATGCGGCGACGGCCCGAGAGCATCCGCTTTTCCCAATAGGCGCGGCTTTGCGGATCGAGATGCGGCTGAATGAATCGCTCATAGGCCTGCAGATTGGTCTTGTCGTCGGCGGTGCCATAGAAACGGTAAAAGGCATCGTAATTGGGCAGATGGGCGAGGGCTGCAAGTTTCAGCCGGTTGAATGCCACATGCGCCTGGTTCAAGTCGACCGCCTCGACGCTGGCCGGATCGGCGGTGAGATAGGAAAGCGCGTTGCAGCCGCCGGATGCGATGGTGACGATGCGGTGGCCGGGGCCAATCTCCAGCGCCGCCATGTCCACTTCCGGATCCTCCCATATCTGGGGATAGACCAGCCCCTTGAAGACATGGGCAAAAAGTCGTTCGGATACGCCCGCTTTGGAGAAAAGCGAATTTTGACGCACGGCGCGGTTGAGCTTTTCATTGCGCGGGGCGGCTTGCTTCATTGTGGACCTGATCTCGGGCATGGCGCACGAATCCCTTTCTGGGAGAGAGTTCGTTCCGCCTAGCACCGGGATGTAACAACCCCGTGACGAGCCATCAAATGCTGGTGGCCCAATCGCCCGTTCGCGGTCCGGGCTCTCTGCCAGGCCGGCGGCTGCGGCGGGTGTCCGGCCCGAGCTGGTTTGTCAATGTCGGCTGGGGCAGGCTCCGGTATGTAACGGCGCGTAAGAGAAGTTGAGAGAACCTTTCACCAAGCTGCCCGTTTTGACTGCGAAGTTGGCTTTGCCCATTCGGGCGGGCTTATCTGAAGACGAAGGAGAATATCAATGAAGAAGCTTCTTATCGCATCGGTTGCCGCTCTTTCGGTTCTGGGGCTCGCAGCCTGCAGCGATAGCACCGACAATACAACGACTAACGCCACGCAGCCTGACCAGGCTCCGGCGACGCAGCCCAATACCGAGCAGAACGCGACACCTCCGGCCACCGATCCGGCTCCGGCGCAGCCCGGCACGACGCCTGGTTCTTCGCCCAGCCAGTAAAACTCTCCCAAGAGATGTGCGAATAGCCGGTACTAATTTGGCAAAACAGAGAAGCGGTCCGGCTGTGCTGGGCCGCTTCCACTTATGAAACAGAATATTTCATGTTGTTATCAAATTTTACCAAGTATCTTTTTCGAATACTCGGATGATTTCCCGCGTTTTCCCGGAAATATACGGATAAAGTGTTGAAAATTAAAATAATGCGGAAATTTTTTCCTTAATCTTTCTGTGGATAATAACGCTGCATGAAACGCATGCTACGACAGAGGGATATATTATGAATAAGAATTTCATTCTCGCAATTGCTGCAGTTTCACTGGCAGCACTTGCCGGTTGCTCTGACAGCCAACAGGCGTCCGAAGCACAGACAACCCAGCCGACGGCAGCCGCTGCCGCAGGATCATCCACAGAGGCCGAGGCGATGAAGACCGCCGAGGAACTGGTGAAGTCGATGACGCCTGCCCAGAAGACCGCGGCCATAGGCGATGCCCGCACCGCTGCGGAAGCCGCGGCGAGGGCCGCGGGACAGAGCGATGCTCTGATCACGCAGGCCGGCGAGGCGGCAGCTGACGCGGCACAGAAGGCGCTCGGCGTGCAGTAAGGTGCTGCTAGCCGACCGAACGTGACGGCCGGCCACAGCGCCGGCCGTCCGCTTTATCGACGTGGGCATCTGGTTGTTCATGAAAGTCCGGGTGGAAAAACCGGCTCCCGTTTTGGCGTGATTTGCTTTATGATTCGTATTCAAGACCATTCCGGCGGTTGCATCGGCCTCTCGCCGTTTCCTGTATTTGCGGTTAGAAGGCCTTCATGTCTATCTGGATTCGTGTCGGTGATTTCGTGGCCAATGTGGCATCGAGCGCTCTGACGAGCATTGTCGAGGCCGTGCGCACGGCATTCGAGGGCGATCCCGAAACTCGCCGCCGTGTATCCTTTTCCATCGCCATGATCGCGCTTTCAGCCAAGATGGCGAAGGCGGACGGTGTCGTCACCCGTAACGAGGTCGAAGCATTCCAGCAGATATTCTCTATTCCGGAATCGGAAAGGGAGCATGTCGCCCGCCTCTATAATCTGGCGAAGCAGGATACCGCAGGCTATGAAACCTATGCGGCTCAGATGGCGACCCTTTGCGGATCGGGGGATCCGAATTGCAAGTGCCTCGAGGATATTCTCGACGGCCTGTTCCATATCGCCAAGGCGGACGATTATGTCCACGAGAGGGAATTGGCGTTCCTGACGCGTGTCGGCGAGATATTCGGGTTCGACGAGGCGCATTTCCAGGCCATCGCCGCACGGCATGTCCATCTCGGCGATGCCGATCCCTATGTCGTGCTCGGGCTGCCGCGCAGCGCGAGCTTCGAGGAGGCGCGCCGGCGCTATCGCCAGCTTGCTGCCGAGAACCACCCGGACCGGTTGGCCGCGCGGGGTGTGCCGAGAGAATTCCTGGCCATCGCCAATGACCGCATAGCGGCGATCAATGGGGCCTGGGAAAAGATCGAGAAAGAACTGAAAGCCGCATGACCGCCATAGGAGAAGACGTTTTCGTCCCCGATCACGCGGGAGCGTCCGTTCGGCCTTCGCCCAATTTCGGCCCACGCCGGGACGGAAAGCGAATTACCACCCTCATCATGCATTACACCGGCATGGAAAGCGGCGAAGCGGCGGAGGCTCTGCTCGCAAGTCCCGAGAGCGAAGTCTCAGCCCATTACGTGGTGCATGAGGATGGCCGGATCGTGCAGATGGTGCCTGAGAGCAAGCGGGCATGGCATGCGGGAAACAGCTTCTGGCGTGGCGAGACCGACATCAATTCATGCTCGGTCGGCATTGAGATCGTCAACCAGGGGCCGCGCGGCGATTTTCCGGATTATCCCGATGCGCAGATCGAGGCGGTTATCAGGCTGAGCCAGGATATCTGCGCGCGCCATTCCATCCGCCCCGAGCGGGTTCTGGCGCATTCAGATATAGCGCCGGTGCGCAAGATCGATCCAGGTGAGAAGTTTCCGTGGGAGCGGCTCCATCGCGCCGGCATTGGCCATTGGGTCGAGCCATCGCCGATCCGGGGAGGGCGCTTTCTCACCCCGGGCGATCAAGGGCAACCGGTGGAAGCTCTGCAGTCAATGCTGGCACTTTACGGTTATGATGTGCCCATCGATGGCGTGTTCGACATGAAGACGGAAGCGGCCTTAAAGGGGTTTCAACGACATTTTCGCTCCCACAAAGTTGATGGTGTCGCGGATATCTCGACCATCGAGACGCTGCACAGGCTACTTTCTGGGCTTTCCGCCACTTTGTCCTAAGTAACTGATATAAAATAATATTTTCGGCGCCATCATACCGGGCGAGGGCCTTTTGTTACACTGGTTAACCTAAAGTTATTTTGCGGATCAATCTTCGGCTGCATTTCGCCGTCAGATCAACCCTCATGTTTCCTGAGGCGGCATTGTGCATCCGCCGCTTCATATAGGGGCAAAGCCTGGGCTGGCGATTTCTCATTCGAGTGCCGGCCTGACTTTTGAAACAGATCCAAACGGTTAGGTTAATGAAAAGAAAATTTAGTTTTGTGTGCGCCCTCGCCGGCGCAGTGGGAATGCTTGGCTCAAATTTGGCCTATAGCGCACCGGCAATCGAAAAGACAAGCATTGCCGCAATCATACAGGCAAAAAGGCAAGCAGCGGCAGAAGCCGCGCAAGCAGCCGAAGCCAAGACAGAAACAAGGGCGGAAAAACGTCATACTACCGCTCGCAAGGCGGCATCTGCGCACAGGAAAGCTGTCAAGGCGTCCGCCAGGAAGGCTACCTCCAGGAAAAACGTCGCGCAGGCGTCCGCCAGGAAGAAGCCCCAGAAAGTTTCGCTCCGGAAGATTTCGAGCGAGCGCGTTTCAAAGGAGGGCGTTACCAAGAAGGTGATTTCCGCCAAGGTAACCGCTCCGGCGGCGGGTAAGACGCCCTATGCCGGCATCATCAGCCGCTATGCCGCCACCTATGGCGTTCCGACCTCGCTCGCCCATGCGGTTGTGCGTCATGAAAGTGGCTATCGCGCCGATGCGCGGGGCGCGGCCGGCGAGATTGGCCTCATGCAGGTCAAGCTCTCGACGGCGCGTGGGCTCGGCTATACCGGTTCGGCAGCGGGCCTCTACGACCCCGCCACCAACGTGCAGTACGGCATGAAATATCTCGCCATGGCACGCAAGCTGGGCGGCGGCTCGACCTGCGGGACGATCCTCAAGTACAATGCCGGCCACGGCGCCACCCGCATGAACCCGATCTCCGCGGCATATTGCAGCCAGGTGAAGGTCTATATGCGCTCGTTCTAAACGTGAAATATTGAACTTTCAGAAAAAAGCCGGATGACAATCCGGCTTTTTTGTTGCGTTTTGGCCGCGAAGCACCTTTATACGCACTGTCAGTTGGCCGGGCAGCCGCGCCTGTCATATGCCGAAAGGCGGCAGGCGAGGAAAGTCCGGGCTCCATGGAAACACGATGCCGGGTAACGCCCGGCGGGGGTGACCCCAGGGAAAGTGCCACAGAAAGCAGACCGCCCCGTCTTCCGTTATGCCAAAAACCGGGCATAAGGGATGACGGGGTAAGGGTGAAAGGGTGGGGTAAGAGCCCACCGCGTCTCCGGTAACGGCGACGGCACGGTAAACCCCATCGGGAGCAAGACCGAATAGGGACGGCGTGCCGGGTGAAAGCCCGGCGATCTGTTTCCGGATCAGTCGTCCGGGTAGGTTGCAAGAGGCGGGTGGCGACATCCGTCCCAGATGAATGGCTGCCACGTTGGACGCAAGTCCAGCCATACAGAACCCGGCTTACAGGCCAACTGACATTTTGCATTTCATCGGTCGGGTTCAGAGAGAGCGTGCCGCAGATGCGTGGTCTGCTCTTCGATCGATTTCGCCCGTTGCGTCTCGCTGTCGCCGGCGTGCTTCGTCCCCGCCGGTTCAACGAAAATGATCCACGTTTCTTCCGGCGCCGAAGGGAAATGCTCGACGCCGCGCGGGATGACGTGGAAGTCGCCGGTCTTCAGGACGGTGCTGCTTCCATCGCGGTAACGCAGGACGAACGTGCCGCGATGGACAAGGAAGAATTCGTCTTCCCCCGCATGGCAGTGCCAGACGAAATCTCCCATCACCTTGGCTATCTTGACATATTGCCCGTTGGCCATCGCGATGACACGCGGCGACCAGTATTTGTCGATTGCCTCGAATGCGGCGGCGAGCCGGCCTGCATCAGACATGGTGGTATCCATGGGCGATTTCCTCTTCTTCAGGGATGCAGTGAAAGACCTTTGACAATCTTGTCGATGATCCTGCGCTCGGCATGGATTGCGACGCCCGCGAGATCTAGATTTTGGGTGGGAACGGCGGCGACCGCGGCGCGATTGTCCGTATCATTGCCCGTCGAAAACAGTTCCCGCGTATAGATTGACGGTTGCAGTCCGCGCTCAGTGGCACGGTTCAGGACTCTTGTCAGATCGTCGGCGGTGGCGGCAAAGATCAGGATCGGCTGGCGTATGAGCGGGCCATAGTCTTTCCCCGATGCATCGGCGTAGCGCTCGCCGGCCAGTTCGGGATATGATCCGACGAGGCCGCCGGCGAGAAAGCTGGCGACATTGAGTTTTTGCCAGGTCGCGAGATCGTCGCGGACCACAATAGCGATTTTGGTATCGAAGCGCGTAATGTCAGTCATGAACGCAGTTATTGGCGCAGATGTGCAGGCGGGTCTTGAACGATCGTGCACGCCTTCGCACGACTGGATCCGGCTTGCGCCGCCCGAACCTGGGCTGGAGCGGATGGAGGCCTTCTTCGGCGGCCATGCCTTTGATCCGCATCGGCACGACACTTATGCCATCGGCTATACGCTGAACGGCGTGCAATCCTTCGATTATCGTGGCGTCAAGGTGGACAGCACGGCTGGAAAGGTCATCGTCATCCATCCCGACGAGGTCCATAATGGACATTCGGGTTTGGAAACAGGTTTCCGCTACCGAATGCTCTATATCGAACCATTCATGATCCGCGATGCGCTGGGGGAGCGGGCGGGGAGCCTGCCCTTCGTGCGCGATGTGGCGGCGGATGATCCCCGGCTGCTTGTCGCCCTGCGCCCGGCTTTCGCGGCGCTTGATAACGGGCTGGAAGGGCTGGAGATGGACCAGATCGTCGTTGCCATCGCCGACGCGCTTTTGGCGCGCGATCCAACCGCCGGCAAGCGGTCAAGTTCCGCCATCAGCTCCATCGCGGTAGAGAGGGCGCGGCAATTTCTCAATGAGAATTTCGGCCGCACCGTCGCATCGGGGCAACTGGAGGAGATCACGGGGCTCGATCGCTATGCGTTGGCGCGCCATTTCCGCCAGCAATTAGGGACAAGTCCCTACCGCTATCTGACCATGCGGCGGCTCGACCATGCGAAGCGGGTAATGCGCCAGGGTGCGGCCCTAGCCGAAGCGGCGCTTTCAAGCGGATTTGCCGACCAGAGCCATATGACACGGCAGTTCAAGCAGGCATATGGCATGCCGCCGGGGCGCTGGCGGACCATCAATCTTCAGGAGTAGGCTGGCTCTCATCTCGAATCCGGAAGCCACTGCAAGCCTTTGTTTTCACTTAATCCGGTAGCTTTTTCGATCCTAATACCCTGCAGTCGAGCCATATCCCGTGATGAAGTCGAAGAGCAGATTCACGTTGAGGGCGACGATGATGACGGTCGTGATAGCGGCGAGTACCGTGAGCCAGCGCGGCGCGACGAGCGCGCCCATCTTGCCGCGGTTGGCAGTGAACATTACTAGCGGAATGATGGCGAAGGGAAGCTGTAGGCTCAGGACCACCTGCGACAGGATCAGGAGCTTCGCCGTGCCGCTTTCGCCATAGGCGATGGTGACGGCGGCGGCGGGCACGATGGCGACGACGCGGGTGATGAGGCGTCTCAGCCAGGGCGCAAGCCGGATATCGAGGAAGCCTTCCATGACGATCTGGCCGGCCATGGTCGCGGTGACTGTGGAGTTCAACCCGCAGCAGAGGAGGGCGATGGCAAAGAGGCTCGGCGCTATTGCCGAACCCAACAGCGGGCTGAGCAGGGAATGGGCGTCACCCAATTCCTCGACATGGGTGTGGCCAGTAGCATGGAAGCTGGCGGCGGCGAGGATGAGGATCGAGGCGTTGACGGCAAGCGCGAAGGTGAGCGCGATGGTGGAATCGAGCGTCGCATAGCGGATGGCTGATCGTTTGTCCTCCACCGTCTCGCCATAGTCGCGCGTCTGGACGATGCCGGAATGGAGATAGAGATTGTGCGGCATCACCGTGGCGCCGATGATGCCGAGCGCGAGATAGAGCATGTCGGGGTTGGTCACGATGTCGGTCGTCGGCGCGAAGCCGCGGATGACAGCGCCCCATTGCGGATCGGCCATGATGATCTGGATGAGGAAGCAGACCGCGATGACGCCCAGGAGGGTGATGACCAGCGCCTCGACCCAGCGGAAGCCCTTGTTCTGCAGATAGAGAATGAGGAACACATCGAGCGCGGTTATGATCACGCCGATCTCCAGCGGGATGCCGAAAAGCAGGTTGAGGCCGATGGCGGTGCCGATGACCTCGGCCAGGTCGGTGGCGCAGATGGCGATCTCGGCCATGAGCCACAGCGGCCACGACACCACGCGTGGGTAGGCGTCGCGGCAGGCCTGTGCCAGATCACGGCCCGTCGCGATGCCGAGGCGGGCGCAAAGTGATTGCAGTATGACCGCCATGATATTGGAGATAAGGGCGACGACGAGAAGCGCATAGCCGAAGCGCGATCCGCCAGCGAGCGATGTGGCCCAGTTGCCGGGGTCCATATAGCCTACGGCAACGAGATAGCCGGGGCCAAAAAAGGCGAGCGCCTTGCGCCAGCTCGGGCCTACGCTGCTGACCGGGACCGACTTGTGGACCTCGGAAAGGGAAGCAGTGCCCCGGTCGCGGCGCCAGCCGCTCAACGTCATCTCAGGACGGCGCTTGAGCAGTAATTCATCCGGAAACTCAGGTTCTGGTCGATCCATGCTGCTTGATTCCTAGACTCGCCTGATCCAGAAGATGCAATTGCGAATTATTTGCAATTAATAAGGGCGGGAAACGGCCTCGTCAAGACCGCGCCGAGGATGGCACGCGTTTGTGATGAGCCGATATCGATGGATGTTGCTCCCGCTGAAGGGGGCCCGATAGAAACCCGGGAAAAATGAAGCGGTTCCCCAAAAAAATGGTTTGAACTGTTCTGCGCCGTTAGATCCGTCCTGGTTGCAATCGCTGGAATGGCGGCGGTTGGCCGATAGTTCGCCAGCCCGCAATCGGCAGATTTTCTCACAGGTAAAAATCGCCTCGACCACCGCCCGCTTTCATCTGGAGGAAAGCGCTCTAACGCTTCCTTAAGCTTAATATTCGATAAATCAGGAACGAGGGAAAATGCGCCCACAGTCGGGCGCCTTCCCGCTTCGTGTAGCTTGATCCCGTTGACGCCCATAGTGTCCCATGATATCCATTTGTATCGTCAGTAGCGTTTGTTCGACACGGTGTTTCCCGACATTGTCAGGGGCGGTCTCACCAGGCCGCCAGGCTGGGTTCTCGGCCCGGATGTCGCTCGTTCGCGCGCTTTATGGCGAGGCCCCTGACGAGAGGGGGTTGCGATGAAACGGCCCTTCGCGGCGGAAGTGGTATTGTGTAGTGGACCGGTTCCTGGGACATGTGACGAACAGGATCGATGCGAAAGGGCGGGTCTCCGTTCCGGCGCATTTCCGTTCGTTGATCCAGAAGGCCGGCCACACGGAGCTTTATGCGTTGCGATCGCTGCATCTGCCGGCATTCGACGTCGGCGGGCCGGATTTCCTGACCCGGTACGACGGGCGGCTGGAGAGCGAGGACCCTTTCGCGGAGACGGCGGACGACATGTCCTTCTATCTGCACGCGGACGGCACTTTTCTGAAGCTCGACCAGGACGGACGTATCACGATGACGGATTTCATCCGGGAACATACCGGCATCTCATCGGATGTGACATTTGCGGGTGCGAACACGCATTTTCAGATGTGGCAGCCGGAGCGTTTCGAGGAACATCGCACGAAAGTGCGCGAGAGGCTGGCCGAGCGGCGGCGGGCCGAACTGCAGACGGCAAACGGGGCGGGCGCGCCGCCCCAAAGGGGGACGGAATGATGGCGGGCCTCGGCGGAGATGGTTCTCATGCCGATGGCGGACCGGCCCGCCACATTCCGGTTCTTCTCGACGAGGTCATCGCGGCGCTTCAGCCGGCAAGCGGCAAGCATATCGTTGACGGGACCTTCGGCGCGGGCGGTTATACCAGGCGCATCCTTGATGCCGGGGCTTCCGTCACCGCGATCGATCGCGACCCGACCGCAATCGCGGCAGGCCGTGCCCTGGAGCAGGAATTTCCGGGTAGGCTGACGCTGGTTCAGGGCCGCTTTTCCGAGCTCGACACGCTGGTGCAGGGCACGCCTGACGGCATTGTTCTCGATATCGGCGTTTCATCCATGCAGATCGACGAGGCGGAGCGGGGCTTTTCCTTCCAGAAGGACGGGCCGCTGGACATGCGCATGTCCAGCGAGGGTGTCAGCGCGGCTGATGTGGTCAACCGGCTGAAACTGGGCGATCTCGCCCGCATCTTCAATTTTCTCGGTGAGGAGAAGAATGCGGGCCGCATCGCCCGGATGATCGACAAGCGCCGGGTGAGCGAGCCGTTCACGCGAACCCGTGATCTTGCCAATGCGATAGAGGCGCTGGTCGGCCGGCATCCGAAGGACCGGATCCATCCGGCAACCCGGGTTTTCCAGGCGCTGCGCATCTTCGTCAATGACGAACTCGGCGAACTGGCGCGTGCGCTGTTTGCAGCGGAGCGCGCGCTTCAGCCGGGCGGCAGGCTTGTGGTCGTCACCTTCCATTCGCTGGAGGACCGCATCGTCAAGCGCTTCTTCACGGATCGGCTGGGCGGTACGGGCGGATCGCGCCATCTGCCACAGGTTCATGAGCGCCTGCCAAGCTTCACGCCTCTCGGCAAGGGCATGGTCGGCCCTTCACCTGAAGAAGAAGAGCGCAATCCGCGAGCGCGCTCGGCCAAGCTGCGTGCTGCTATTCGGACCGCCAATCCGCCGCTTGCCGCCGATCTCACGATTTTTGGGCTCCCAAAACTGCCCGACGCCAATGATTTGAACAGGAATTAGCCAGTGCTGCGTACCTTCGACATCATATTGATCACGATCATGCTCGCTGCGGCGACCGTGACCTACAAGATCAAATACGACGCGGAAAAGCAGATGGCCGATGTCCGCACGCTGCAGCGAAAGATCAATTTCGAGAAGGATACGATTACGCTGCTCAAGGCCGACTGGAGCCTGCTCACCCAGCCGAATCGCCTCCAGAAGCTGGTCGATGTCTATCAATCCGAGCTCGATCTCAAGCCGATCGACGCCCATCAGATCGGCAGCATCGAGGATATTCCGGAGCGGCCCGCAGACGATATCGAGAACATCATCTCCTCGAGCGACGAACTTCTGGCGAGCATCAAGAAGCCGGACCAGATCAAAACCGGCAGCGTAGGGCAGGGACAGTAGAATGGGCGCGAATTGGATCAGGCGCGGAAAGTTCAGGGACAGTGTCGCGAGCGAGCGGCCGGTCGCGAATGCCGATAAGGGCAATATCGCCGTCGACGGCGCGCGCAAGAAAAGCGGAAACCGGGCACGCAACCGCGTGATCATGGCCATCGGCTGCTTCATGGGCATCTATGCCATCATTGGCGGCCGGCTTGTCTATTACGCCGCACAGGGTGGCGAGGATGCCGACTATCACGGCCCGGCGGTTCAGAATCTCGCCTCGCGGCCCGATATCCTCGACCGCAACGGCGAGGTGCTGGCAACCGACATCAAGACGTTTTCGCTCTTTGCCGAACCAAAACGCATCGTCGATCCCGACGAGACGATCGAGCTTCTGTCGACGGTCCTGCCCAATCTCGATTGGGAGGCGACCTATCGCAAGCTGAAGAGCGGCGCCGGTTTCGTCTGGATCAAGCGCGGCCTGACGCCGCGCCAGCAAAGCCAGGTAATGGCGCTTGGTCTTCCCGGCGTTGGCTTCCGCACCGAAAAGACCCGCTTCTATCCCGGGGGTCCGACCGCCTCGCACATTCTCGGCCTGGTCAATATCGACAACCAGGGCATTGCGGGAATGGAGAAATATATCGACTCGCAGGGACTGACGGATCTCCAATCGACCGGGCTCGCCGTCCAGCAGGGACTGGAGCCGGTCAAGCTTTCGATTGATCTGCGCGTGCAGCATGTCGTGCGCGACGAACTCGTGCAGGCCATGCAGCGCTATCGCGCGATTGCGGCGGGCGCTGTGGTGCTGAACGCCAAGACGGGCGAGGTCATGGCGATGGCCTCAGTGCCCGATTTCGATCCGAACAATCCCGTCAATGCCTTGGACAAAGACCGTCTGAACCGCATGTCGGCCGGCACCTACGAGATGGGATCGACGATCAAGAGCTTCACCACAGCCATGGCGCTCGATTCCGGCAAGTTCACCTTGCAGTCGAAAATCGACGCGTCGCGTCCACTACGCGTCGGACGGCAGACAATCCACGATTTCCACGGCAAAGGCCGGGTGCTGACCCTGCCGGAGGTGTTCATCTATTCCTCCAATATCGGCTCCGGTCATGAAGCCAACGTGGTGGGGATCGAAGGTCACCGGGCCTTCCTGAAAAAAGTCGGTCTTCTCGACCGTATGCAGACCGAACTGCCGGAAGTGGCGCGTCCGGTCGAACCGCGCGTGTGGAAGAAGGTACATTCCATGACGATCGCGTTCGGGCATGGCATGATGACGACGCCGCTGCAGACGGCGGTCGGCGCCGCGGCGCTGATGAATGGCGGCAAGCTGATCGAGCCGACATTCCTGCCGCGCACGCAGGAGCAGGCCGATGCCGTCGCCAAGCAGGTGATCCATCCGCAGGTGTCGGAGGACATGCGCTATCTCTACCGTTTGAACGCAACCGCGCCCGGCGGTTCAGGCAAGCGCGCGACGGTCCCCGGTTATCGTGTCGGCGGTAAGACCGGCACGGCGGAAAAGGTGGTAAACGGCCGATATTCCAAGGATGTGCGGTTCAATGCCTTCCTTGCTGCTTTCCCTATGGACGATCCGACCTATATCGTCCTTACGATCATAGACGAGCCAAAACCGGAAGAAGGCAAGGCCGCCGCCACTGCAGGCCTCAATGCCGCGCCGATGGCAGCTAATATCATTCGCCGTTCCGCAGCATTTTTGGGTGTTAAGCCCGATTTCGGTCAAGAAACGGCCCCCATGCTGGTTTCATACGAGATCAACGACTGATTCCATGCCGGCGGGGTGAGATATCCGGGCCGGCATGATTGGCATGAAGTGAATCGATGTCTGGGAAACAATGTCTGGGCCCTATATGAAGTTGAAGCATATTACCGATCTTGCCAGTCTTTCCGATCCGGCCATCGGAGACGTTGATATAACGGGGCTGACCTCGGATTCGCGCAAGGCGGAGCGCGGCTATCTTTTCGCGGCGCTGAAAGGCAGCAGGGCGGACGGCAGCGTGTTTGCCGCCGATGCCGTTTCCCGAGGCGCGGTCGCGATCATCGCGGCGCACGATGCGGAGATAGGCGCGCCTGGTGTGCCGGTGATCCGCGTCGAGGATCCGCGCCGCGCCCTGGCGCTCGCCGCCGCCGCCTTTTATGAAAAACAGCCGGAGATGATGGTGGCGGTCACCGGGACCAGCGGCAAGACGTCGGTCGCATCGTTTACCCGGCAGATCTGGGCGGATGCCGGGTTTCCGGCGGCGAATATCGGAACGACAGGCGTATTTTCCCCAACCCGCAGCGCCTACGGATCGCTGACGACGCCCGATCCGGTGGAACTGCACCGGCTCCTGCGCGAACTGGCCGACGAGGGCGTGACGCATGCGGCGATGGAGGCGTCGTCGCACGGTCTCGACCAGCGCCGCCTCGACGGAGTGAAGCTCGCCGCCGGCGCGTTCACCAATCTCGGCCGCGATCACATGGATTATCATCCGACGATCGATGACTATCTCGCCGCCAAATTGCGGCTGTTCGATACGCTGCTGCCCAAGGGCGCGCCTGCGATCATCTTCGCCGATGACGAGTTTTCGCAGCAGGCCATCGCTGCCGCGCGGGCCGCGGGCAATGAGGTTTTGACGGTGGGTCGCAAGGGCACGTTCCTCGCCCTGAAGCGCGTCGAGCACGAACGCTTCCGCCAGCATGCGGAAGTCAAGATCGGCGCCGACATCTACGAGGTTTCCTTGCCGCTCGCCGGCGATTTCCAGGTTGCCAACGCGCTGGTCTCCGCTGGGCTTGCGATGGCAACGGGCGTTCCGGCCGCGGCTGCCATGCGCGCGCTCGAACGGCTGAGGGGTGCGCCGGGGCGTCTCGATCTGGTCGGGGCGACGGAGGATGGAGCTCCGGCCTATGTGGATTACGCGCACAAGCCGGATGCGCTGGAAAATGTGCTGACATCGGTGCGGCCGTTTACCACGGGCCGCGTCATCGTGGTCTTCGGCTGCGGCGGAGACCGCGATACCGGCAAGCGCCCGATGATGGGTGAGATCGCGACGCGGCTTGCCGATGTGGTCATCGTCACGGACGACAATCCGCGCTCGGAAGTGCCGGCAGCGATCCGCGCCGAAATCATGGCAGCAGCGCCCGGCGCGCTGGAGATTGGCGACCGGCGCCTGGCGATACGCACGGCTGTCGAAATGATGAAAGCTGGCGATACGCTGATCGTGGCGGGCAAGGGACATGAAGAGGGCCAGATCATCGGCGACGTGACGCATCCCTTCTCCGACCATGCCGAGATCGCCCTGGCCTTGAAGGAACGGCTGAAATGACATGGCTGTGGACATCGGCCGACATGGTGGATGCGATGGGCGGCAGGCCGGTCGGCACGCTGCCTGAAGGCATCACCGGGATTTCCATCGATACGCGCACACTTGCATCAGGCGAGGCGTTTTTCGCCATCAAGGGCGACCAGTTCGATGGCCATGATTTCGTAACCGCCGCGATGGCGGCTGGCGCCGGCCTGATCGTGGTGGCGGAGGCGAAGCTTCCGGCGCTCGGCAAATTGCAGGTGCCGATGATCGTAGTCGACGATGTGTTGGAGGGCCTGGTGCGGCTCGGCATCGCATCGCGCGCGCGCAGCAAGGCGCAGATCATCGCGGTCACGGGTTCCGTCGGCAAGACGACGACCAAGGAGGCGCTGCGGCATGTGCTTGCGGACGTGGGGAAGGTGCACGCTTCGGCTGCTTCCTTCAACAATCACTGGGGCGTGCCGCTGACGCTGGCGCGCATGCCGGCGGATACGGAATACGGCGTGTTCGAGATTGGCATGAACCATCCCGACGAGATCCGTCCGCTGGTCAAGATGGTGCGCCCGCATGTGGCGATCATCACGCTGATCGCGCCGGCCCATCTCGGTCATTTCAACGATCTGGAAGAGATCGCAAGGGCCAAGGCGGAGATATTCGAAGGGATCGTGCCGGGCGGCTATGCGCTTTTAAACCGGGACGATGCGTTGTTCGGCTTTTTGGAGCAATTGGCGCGCGAGGCCGGTGTGGAGCATATAAGGAGCTTCGGCCAGGATGCGGCCGCCGATTATCGCGCGGTCGCCATGAAGCTCCTGCCGAACTGTTCCTGCATGACGGCGGTGCTCGCAGGGGAGGAGGTAGCCATCAAGATCGGCGCTCCCGGCCGGCATATCGTGCAGAACGCGCTGGCGGTTCTGGGCGCGGCGCACCTTGTGGGCGCCGACATGGCAAGGGTCGCGATGGCGCTTGCCAGCCTGACGCCCGAGGATGGGCGCGGCGCACGCCACAGGCTGCACCATCCGGACGGCGTCATCACGCTGATCGACGAAAGCTACAACGCCAATCCCGCCTCGATGCGGGCGGCTCTGGAGCTTCTCCATGCGGCGCAGCCGGAAGGCCGCGGGCGTCGGGTCGCGGTTCTCGGCGACATGCTGGAACTGGGCAACCATGCAGCGAAGCTGCATCGGGAACTCGCCCAACCCATAACGGGCGCAGAGATCAACACGCTTTTCATCGGCGGACCGGAAATGTCGGTGCTCGCTTCCGCTTTGCCGGTTGAAATCCAGACCGAATACAGGCAGAGCGTCGAGGAATTGCAGCCGTTGGTTATCAAGGCGGTCCGTCCCGGCGATGTCGTCATGGTGAAATCGTCGAAGGGGATCGGGTTCTCCAAGATCGTTGGGGCATTGATGGCCAAATATCCGCCTGCCGAGCCCCTAGGGCCGGCCGAATAGGCTATTTCTCGAGGGGGACCGCATCCGTATGCTGACGCTTCTGACCTATTTTTCCGAGCACGTGACGCTGTTCAATGTGTTTCGCTACATCACATTCCGCACGGGTGGTGCATTGATCACGTCGGCATTGCTGGTCTTCCTGTTCGGACCGATGATCATCAATTCGCTGCGCATCCGGCAGGGGCGCGGGCAGCCTATCCGCGCCGACGGACCGCAGACCCATTTCAAGAAGGCCGGTACGCCGACGATGGGTGGCCTGATGATCCTGTCGGGAATTCTCGCTTCGTCATTCCTGTGGGCCAATCTTTCCAGCGTCTATGTCTGGGTTGTGCTGCTCGTCTCTGTCGGCTTCGGCGCCATCGGTTTCTATGACGACTATCTCAAGGTTACCAAACAGTCGGACAAGGGCTTTTCCGGCAAGGCGCGGCTCGGCCTCGAATTCCTGATCGCGGCGATCGCCGGATGGTTCATCATGCGGGCGGGGCAGGAGCCATTCTCCTCGTCGCTGACGTTTCCCTTCCTCAAGGAGTTCGTGCTCAATCTCGGGCTGTTCTTCATCCCGGTTGCCGCTTTCGTCATGGTCGGCGCGGGGAATGCGGTCAATCTGACCGATGGTCTTGACGGTCTTGCCATCGTGCCTGTCATGGTCGCCGCCGCCTCGTTCGGCGTCATCGCCTATCTCTCGGGGAACGCGATTTTCGCCGATTACCTGCAGATCCATTTCGTGCCGGGCACAGGCGAACTAGCTGTTGTATTGGGGGCCGTGATCGGCGCGAGCCTCGGGTTCCTCTGGTTCAACGCGCCCCCCGCCGCCATCTTCATGGGCGATACCGGTTCGCTGGCGCTCGGCGGCATGCTCGGCGCGGTCGCCGTCGCCACCAAGCATGAGATCGTGCTCGCCATCATCGGCGGCCTGTTCGTCGTCGAGGCGCTCTCCGTCATCATCCAGGTCGCCTGGTTCAAGAGGACCGGCAGGCGCGTCTTCCTGATGGCGCCGATCCATCACCATTTCGAAAAGAAGGGCTGGACGGAGAGCCAGGTGGTCATCCGTTTCTGGATCGTGTCGATCATCCTTGCCCTGATCGGTCTCTCCACCCTGAAGCTGAGATAACGCATGATTCCCGCCCATTCCATGAAGGGAAAGACCGTCGCGCTGTTCGGGCTCGGCGGCTCGGGCATCGCCACCGCCAAGGCGATCATGGCCGGCGGGGCCACGGTGCTGGCGTGGGACGACAATCCGACGAGCGTGGAGCGCGCCATCGCCGCCGGCATCTCGACCGGCGACCTGCGGAAGGCGAACTGGAAGGATTTTTCCTCTTTCGTCCTTTCACCGGGGGTGCCGCTCACCCATCCGCGCCCGCACTGGACGGTGGATCTTGCGCGGGCGGCGGGTGTCGAGATCATCGGCGATATCGAGCTTTTCGTGCGCGAACGCAATCGCACGGCGCCCGACAGCCCCTTCATCGCCATTACGGGAACGAACGGCAAATCTACGACGACGGCGCTCATCGCGCATATCATCAAATCGGCGGGCCGCGACATGCAACTTGGCGGCAATATCGGCACGGCGGTGATGACACTCGATCCGCCCGCCGGTGACAGATATTATGTCGTCGAATGCTCGTCCTACCAGATCGATCTCGCGCCCTCGCTCAACCCCACCGCCGGAATCCTGCTCAACCTGACGCCGGACCATCTCGACCGGCACGGCACCATGCAGCATTATGCCGATATCAAGGAAACGTTGGTCGCTGGCAGCGATAGGGCGATCATCGGCATCGATGACAGCTATTGCGCGCAGATCGCCGATCGACTGGAGCGCACCGGCAAGACCGTCATTCGTATTTCCAAGCGCCAGCCTATCGACAGCGGCCTTTACGCCGATGGGCCGAAACTGATGCGGGCCAAAGCAGGCCGGGCTGAGGAAATCGCATCGCTCGAAGGGATCGGTTCGCTGCGCGGCGAGCACAATGCGCAGAACGCGCTTGCAGCAATAGCTGCCTGCCTCGCGGTCGGCCTCGATATCGAAGAAATACGCGCAGGTCTGAAATCCTTCCCCGGGCTCGCTCATCGCATGGAGCAGGTGGCGCGGCGCGGCAAGGTATTGTTCGTCAATGATTCAAAGGCGACCAACGCGGAAGCGGCGGCGCCGGCGCTTTCATCCTTCGAGCGGATCTACTGGATTGTGGGGGGGCTGCCCAAGGAGGGTGGCATTACCTCGCTCTCCGGCTTCTTTCCGCGCGTCGCCAAAGCCTATCTCATCGGCGAGGCCGCGCCGCAATTCGCCGCGACGCTGGGCGAGGCGGTGCCGTTCGAGATATCGGGCACGATCGCCGCTGCCGTCGATCACGCGGCGCGCGATGCGGAGAGAGATGAGGGCCCCGAGCCGGTGGTGCTTCTGTCGCCGGCCTGCGCCAGCTTTGACCAATTCCAGAATTTCGAGAAGCGCGGCGAAGTATTTCGCCAAGCCGTCATGATGCTCGATAGCGCACAACCGATCGAAGGGGGACGCTGATGGTAAGCCGTGTTGACCGCGGGCCGGCCGCCAACTGGTGGTGGACGATAGACCGTTATTTCCTGGCAGCTTGCCTGGCGCTGATGGGGCTCGGCATCCTGCTGTCCTTCGCCGCAAGCCCGGCCGTGGCGGAACGCATCGGCCTTTCGAGCTTCCATTTCGTCGAGCGCCAGATTGTCTTCATGATTCCCGCGCTCGTCGTGATGATCGCGGTTTCCTTCCTGGGGCAGCGGGAGATCAGGCGTTTTGCACTGATCCTGCTCGTATTTTCCATTCTGGCGATGGTCGCGGCGCTTTTTTTCGGCATTGAGGTCAAGGGCGCACGGCGCTGGATTTCGCTTATGGGCATATCGATCCAGCCGTCGGAATTCATGAAGCCGGCCTTTGTCGTCATCTGCGCCTGGCTTTTCGCCGAGCATGAGCGCCGTCCCGATATTCCGGGCAATCTCTTCGCCATGCTGTTGTTCGCGCTAGTCGCAGCCCTTCTGGTGGCGCAGCCCGATCTCGGCCAGACGATGCTGACGGCGGCGACATGGGGCGCGATGTTCTTCATGGCCGGCGTGCCATGGTTCTGGATCGTGGTTCTGGGGGCCGGCGCAGTTGTCGGCGGCTTTGGCGCCTACACGGTTTTCCCGCACGTCGCGGGCCGTATCGATCGCTTCATGACCGGCGAAGGCGATACGTTTCAGGTGGATGCCGGACGCGAGGCGATCATTCGCGGGGGCTGGTTTGGCCAGGGGCCGGGCGAGGGCACGATCAAGCGCATCATTCCCGACAGCCATACGGATTTCATCTTTTCGGTGGCCGCGGAGGAATATGGCGTCGTGCTCTGCCTGCTGATCATGCTGATCTTTGCCTTCATCGTGGTGCGGGGCCTTTCCATCGCATTGAAAGAGCGCGACGAGTTCACCCGTCTCGCGGTGTCAGGCATCGTCATTCTGTTCGGCTTCCAGTCGATCATCAACATGGCGGTCAATTTGCACCTGATGCCCGCCAAGGGCATGACGCTGCCCTTCATCTCCTATGGCGGCTCATCGCTCATCGCTGTGGCCATTTCGATGGGCATACTGCTTGCGCTGACGCGGCGGCGGCCGGAGGCGCGCATGTCGGCGACGCTCGATTTCGCCGCACGCCGCCGGCTTCCGGCATCCTGAGGCGGAGCGAGGACATGTCGAAGGGGATCATCGTTCTTTGTGCGGGCGGAACCGGCGGCCATCTGTTTCCGGCGGAAGCGCTGGCGCATGAGCTGACCGCACGCGGCTGGGAGGTGCATCTCGGCACCGACGCACGGGCGCAACGCTTTGCCGGCACCTTTCCAGCCAAGGCTGTTCATGTCGTGCGCTCGGCGACGATTGCGGGACGTAACCCGATAGCGCTTGCCAGGACGATGTGGCGGCTCTGGCAGGGAAATCTCGATGCGCGGCGACTTTTCCGCACGCTCAAGCCCAAGCTTGTCGCAGGCTTTGGCGGCTATCCGACACTTCCGCCGCTCTATGCGGCGACCCGGATGGGAATTCCGACGTTCATCCATGAACAGAATGCGGTGATGGGGCGGGCCAACAAGGGGCTCGCCGGACGTGTCAATGCGATTGCCGGCGGCTTCCTGCCAGATGCGGGCACCTATGCCGCGAAGACCGTGCAGACCGGAAATCCGGTGCGTCCGGCCGTGTTGGCCGAAACCGGCAAGCCTTACAAACCCGCATCGCCCGATGAGCCGTTCCGGCTTCTGGTGTTCGGGGGCAGCCAAGGCGCGCAATTCTTCTCCACCGCCATTCCCGCGGCAATCCGGCTTTTGTCCGACGATCTGAAGCGCCGGCTCAAGGTGACGCAACAGGCCCGTCCCGAGGATGAAGCTCAGGTCAGGGCGGCCTATGAAGAGCTTGGCATGCAGGTGGAGGTCGCGCCGTTCTTCGCAGACCTGCCGGCACGCATCGCCGCGGCGCATTTCGTCATTTCGCGTTCCGGCGCTTCGACCGTTTCGGAGATAGCAGCAATCGGCCGGCCGGCGGTGCTGGTGCCGTTTCCCTATGCGCTTGATCACGACCAGGCAGCCAATGCCGCGGCGCTCGAAGCAGCCGGCGGGGCGCAGGTCATCCGCCAGTCGGAGCTCGATCCTGCGCGGATTGCTTCGATCATTTCCGATGCCATGGCCGACCCGGCACGGCTTACGGCGATGGCAAAGGCCGCGCAAGATGCGGGCAGGCCCGATGCCACGCGGTTGCTTGCCGATCTTGCAGAGGCTATTGCAGCGGGCAGACCAGTTTCGAAATTGAAAGAAGGAGAGATGCCATGAAGATGCCGCTGAATATCGGGCTTGTGCATTTCATCGGCATCGGCGGCATCGGCATGAGCGGTATCGCCGAGGTGCTGCATAATCTCGGTTATCGGGTTCAGGGCTCGGATCAGGCCGATGGCGCGAATGTCCAGCGCCTGCGCGACAAGGGCATCGAAGTGTTTGTCGGCCATAAGGCGGAAAATCTGGGCGATGCGGAAGTCATCGTTGTCTCGACGGCGATCCGCAAGAACAATCCGGAGCTGGTTGCGGCGCGCGAGCGCCTGCTGCCGGTGGTACGCCGCGCCGAAATGCTGGCCGAGCTGATGCGCTTTCGCCAGGCGGTCGCCATCGGCGGCACGCATGGAAAGACGACCACGACCTCGATGGTCGCCGCGCTGCTCGATGCGGGCAATCTCGACCCGACCGTCATCAATGGTGGCATCATCAACGCCTATGGCACCAATGCGCGCATGGGCGCAGGCGACTGGATGGTGGTGGAGGCTGATGAAAGCGACGGCACCTTCCTGAAGCTGCCCGCCGATATCGCCGTCGTCACCAATATCGACCCGGAACATCTCGACCATTACGGCTCGTTCGACAATGTGCGCGAGGCTTTCCGGCAGTTCGTGGAGAACGTGCCGTTCTACGGCTTCGGCGTGATGTGCCTCGATCATCCCGAAGTGCAGGCGCTGGTCAGCCATATCGAGGATCGCCGCGTCATCACCTATGGCGAGAACCCGCAGGCCGACGTGCGTTTCGTGAATCATGTCGTCGATGGCGCGTCATCGAATTTCGACGTGGTCATCCGCTCGCGCAAGGACGGCGCGATTTCGGAGATCACCGGGCTGCGCCTGCCAATGCCCGGCCGCCACAATGTCTCCAACGCGACGGCGGCCATCACGGTGGCGCATGAGCTCGGCATCTCCGATGAAGACATCAAGAAGGGACTTTCCTCCTTCGGCGGCGTCAAGCGGCGCTTTACCCATACGGGTTCATGGAAGGGCGTCGATATATTCGACGATTACGGCCACCATCCCGTCGAGATCAAGGCGGTGCTGAGGGCGGCGCGGGAGGCGGCGCAGGGTCGTGTCATCGCCATCGTCCAGCCGCATCGCTATACACGCCTCGCGAGCCTGTTCGACGATTTCGCCGCCTGTTTCAACGATGCGGATATCGTTGCCGTGGCGCCGGTCTATGCGGCGGGCGAAGAGCCGATCGAGGGCATCGATTCCGAAGCGCTGGTCAGCCGGATCAAGACGGCGGGGCACCGCGATGCACGCTATGTGACTGGTCCCGAGGCGCTCGCCCCACTGGTCACCTCGGTGGGCGAGGCGGGCGATTTCGTCGTTTGTCTCGGCGCGGGCAACATCACCCAATGGGCCTATGCGCTGCCAAAGGAATTAGCAGGAGGAAACGCATGATCGGTGACGGCGCGGCGCTGATAGCGAAGCTCGGCGACAGGCTCACGGGCCTGCGGGGACGGATCACACCCAATGCAGACATGGACAAGATCACCTGGTTTCGCGTCGGCGGACCAGCGGAAGTTCTGTTCCAACCGGCGGATGAAGATGATCTGGCTGCCTTCCTGCGGGCGGTGCCGGAGGAAATCCCTGTCATGGTGGTCGGCATAGGCTCCAACCTGCTGGTGCGCGATGGCGGCATTCCGGGCTTCGTCATACGCTTGTCAGCCAAGGGCTTCGGCGAGATCGAGCGCGTGTCGCAGACGCAGCTTCGCGCCGGTACGGCTACGCCGGACAAGCGGCTCGCGGCGGCGGCGCTCGATGCCGGTATCGCCGGGTTCCATTTCTACCACGGGATCCCCGGTGGCATCGGCGGCGCGCTGCGCATGAATGCGGGCGCGAACGGCGTCGAGACGCGCGAGCGCGTGGTGGAAGTGCGGGCGCTCGACCGCAAGGGCGATCTGCACATCCTCTCCAATGCCGATATGGGCTATGCCTACCGCCATTGCTCCGTGCCGAAGGATATGATCTTCACCTCGGCGCTGTTCGAGGGGGCGCCGGGCGAACATGACGAGATCAGGGCGGCGATGGACGCCGTACAGCATCACCGAGAGACGGTGCAGCCGATCCGCGAGAAGACGGGCGGCTCGACCTTCAAGAACCCCGAGGGCTCGTCAGCCTGGAAGGAGATCGACAAGGCCGGTTGCCGCGGGCGGATGGTCGGCGGTGCGCAGATGTCGCCGATGCACTGCAATTTCATGATCAACACGGGCCTTGCAAGCGGTCACGACCTGGAGACGCTGGGCGAGACGGTGCGTGCCCGCGTGCTGGAGAATTCCGGCATCCGCCTGCAATGGGAAATCAAACGCCTTGGCCTTTTCCGGCAAGGACAGGACGTTCAGGAATTCCTCGGCCAAATCATCTGAGGGGAACTAACAACGCCATCCTCATGCGATGGATTCGTCGTGAATCCGGATGGCATTTCCGCGTCAGTTTGATGGCAAAAAAATGCGTTTTGATGAATGGAAATGCTGACAGGGGTTGCCACGGAATCAACTCTCTGATTCTTTAGGTTCAAGCGTTAACTGATTTGAGTCGGCAGGCGTTTCGCCTGTCTCGGGTGTCTGCGAAATTTTCGCCGGGCAGGTCCGACTCTGTCTCTTTTTCAGATAGGCGCCGGGGATCGCGTAGAGGGGATTTCTCGCATGGCGAAGAAGCATGTTGCAGTTTTGATGGGTGGGTTTTCATCGGAGCGACCGGTGAGCCTCTCGTCGGGTGCTGCATGCGCCGATGCGCTGGAGGCCGAGGGCTACAGGGTGACTCGGGTCGATGTCGGTCGCGATGTTGCAAGCGTGCTCGCCGATCTGAAGCCTGATGTCGCCTTCAATGCGTTGCATGGTCCGTTCGGCGAAGATGGTGCTATCCAGGGCGTCCTCGAATATCTGGAAATCCCTTACACGCATTCGGGTGTGCTCGCCTCCGCGCTCGCCATGGACAAGGGGCGGGCGAAGACGGTTGCTGTCGCGGCCGGTGTCTCGGTTGCCGACTCGAAGCTGATGAACCGCTTCGATTTCACCTCCAGTCATCCGATGAAGCCGCCCTACGTCGTCAAGCCGGTGCGCGAGGGATCGAGTTTTGGCGTCGTGATCGTCAAGGAAGATCAGGCGCATCCGCCGCAGATCTTCACGTCTGCGGAGTGGCTCTTCGGTGATTCGGTCATGGTCGAGCACTATGTCGCGGGGCGCGAGCTGACCTGCGCCGTGATGGGCGATGTGGCGCTCGGTGTCTGCGAGATCGTGCCGGTCGGTCATCAGTTCTATGATTACGATTCGAAATACGTGCCCGGCGCATCAAAACACGAATGCCCGGCAAAAATTTCACCGAAAATTTACCAAAAAATACAGACAATGGCACTCAAGGCGCATCAAGCGATTGGCTGCAAGGGCGTGAGCCGTTCCGACTTCCGTTATGACGACCGTTTCTCGGAAGATGGCGAACTTGTCTGGTTGGAGATCAATACCCAACCCGGCATGACGCCAACATCGCTGGTGCCCGATATTGCCAAGGCTGCAGGACACTCCTTCGGCGAATTGTTGAGTTGGATGGTGGAGGACGCATCGTGTTTGCGTTGAAGGATAGAACGTCTGGCGCCCGTGGCGCGGCTGCGATGCGTCATGCATCGGTGCCGGCGCATGGCACTTTCGTTCTGCCGAAATTCCTGCGCAAGCCATTCCGTCTCGCAGTTCGGCTGTTCGAGGGCAGTGTTACTATTCCTCGCCATTTCGGCACGGTTGGAGCTCTGGGCTTTCTGGGCCTGGCAGGTCTCTATGGCATGGTGCTCGGCGGGCATTCGCCCGAGGTCGTCAAGGCGACCACCTCCACATTCGGTTTTGCGATCGAAAAGGTCGATGTATCCGGCAATCGCGAGACGTCGGACATCGATGTTCTGGGTCAACTTGCGCTGGACGGCGAGACCTCGCTGATCGGCTTGAGCGCTGAAGAGGCGCGTGCGGCGATCGCTCAGCTGCCTTGGGTCCAATCCGTCGATGTGCGCAAGGTCTACCCCGGCACGGTTCATGTCTCCATGCGCGAGCGCACGGCTTTTGCTATCTGGCAGCGTGACAAGGATCTGTCGCTGATCGACAGTGCGGGCGCCGCCATCGTTCCCTTTTCGGGCCGTCATGCGGATTTGCCTTTGATTGTCGGCAATGGCGCAGGGCCTGTCGCGAAGGATTTCGTTGCGCAGGTTGCGGCTTTCCCGCATCTCGCGGACAAGGTGCGCGCTTATATCCGTGTCGGCGATCGCCGTTGGGATCTCCTGCTGGAGAACGGCGTCAGGGTCATGCTGCCGGAGGTCGATGCGCAGACAAGGCTGGCGGCAATCGAGAAACTCGATCAGGAAAACAGGCTTTTGTCGCGCGATATTCTTGCTGTCGACTTGCGCATCGAGGACCGGGTAAGCGTTCGTCTGACGCCCGACGCGATGGAGCGCCGGGAACAGGCGCTCAAGGAACGTGACAAGCAACTGGCCCGTGCAAGGAAACGCGTATGAGTATTCTGGGCAGCAAGAACACATCACAGGCTGGATCTTCGGGGCGTCGCGTACGCCTGCTGACCGTTCTGGATGTTGGCTCCAGCAAGGTTTCCTGCGTGATCGCGAAGCTGAAGCCGCGCGAGGAAAGCGCGTTTCTGCCTGGCCGCACGCATCGCATCGAGGTGCTCGGCATCGGGCACCAGAAATCGCGCGGCGTCAAATCCGGCGTGATCACCGATCTCGACGCGGCGGAGCAGTCGATCCGTCTGGCCGTCGATGCGGCAGAGCGCATGGCCGGACTTACGGTGGATTCGCTTATCGTCAATATCTCGGCCGGACGGCTGAAGAGCGAGACTTTCGGCGCCAGTGTCAGCCTTGGCGGCCATGAGATCGACAAGGCGGATATCCGCCGGGTTCTCTCCGCCGGCGCAAAGCAGGCGCTTGCCGCCGAACGCCACCTCGTTCACTCGCTGCCCGTGGGCTATACGCTCGACGGCGAGCGCGGCATCCGCGATCCGCTCGGGATGCTGGGCGATACGCTCGGCGTCGATATGCATGTGCTCACCGCCGACGCCGCTCCTCTGCGCAATCTGGAGCTGTGCATCAATCGCTGCCACCTTTCGGTCGAGGCGATTGTCGCCACGCCCTATGCAAGTGGCCTTTCCGCGCTCGTCGATGACGAGGCCGAGATGGGCGCCGCCTGCATCGACATGGGCGGCGGCACGACGACGATCTCGGTCTTTTCCGAGGGCAAGTTCATTCATGCGGACGCTATTGCCATCGGCGGAAACCATGTGACGATGGATGTGGCGCGCGGCTTTTCGGCGCGCATGGACGATGCGGAACGGCTCAAGGTCATGTACGGCTCGGCGCTGCCAAGCGCTGCGGACGATCGCGATCTGATCAGTGTTCCGCCGATTGGCGAGGACGATCGGGATGTGCCGAACCAGTATCCCCGGTCGGTGCTCACCCGCATCATCCGCGCCCGGGTCGAGGAGACGCTGGAACTGGTGCGAGATCGGCTCAACCAGTCTGGCCTCGGCCATATCGTGGGAAAACGGGTGGTGTTGACGGGCGGCGCGAGCCAGCTTACCGGCATGCCCGAAGTGGCGCGGCGGATTCTCGCCCGCAATGTCAGAATTGGGCGGCCTCTCGGTGTTGCGGGACTTCCCGAGGCGGCCAAGGGAGCGGCGTTCGCCGCGACCATAGGGCTTTTGATCTATCCACAGATCGCGGGCCTAGACGAGCGCTCCGTGAAAGCGGGTTCAACCAGCCGGATGACGGGTACGGGGGGGCGTATCCAACGTGTCGGCCAATGGCTGAGAGAGAGTTTCTAAGCAGGGCAAGCAACGCAATTCGGCAATAACAACTCATTCGGCACCGCGGCGGCGAAGCGGTGGAAAAGTCAAAAAGGACGAGGACGATGACAATTAATCTGCAAAAGCCGGACATCACCGAGCTGAAGCCCCGCATCACCGTATTCGGTGTCGGCGGCGGCGGCGGCAACGCAGTCAACAACATGATCAATGCCGGCCTTCGCGGCGTCGATTTCGTGGTGGCGAACACCGACGCACAGGCTCTGGCCATGTCCAAGTCGGAACGCCTCATCCAGCTTGGCACCGCCGTCACCGAAGGTCTCGGCGCCGGATCGCAGCCTGAGGTTGGCCGTGCGGCCGCCGAGGAATGCATCGACGAAATCAACGATCATCTGTCAGGCACGCATATGTGCTTCGTCACCGCCGGCATGGGCGGCGGCACGGGCACGGGCGCCGCTCCGGTGGTTGCACGCGCCGCACGCGAAAAAGGTATCCTGACCGTCGGCGTGGTGACCAAGCCCTTCCATTTCGAAGGCCAGCGCCGCATGAAGACGGCCGACATGGGCATCGACGAGCTGCAGAAGAATGTCGATACGCTGATCGTCATTCCGAACCAGAACCTTTTCCGCATCGCCAATGACAAGACCACTTTCGCCGACGCCTTCGCGATGGCCGACCAGGTGCTCTACTCGGGCGTTGCCTGCATTACCGACCTGATGGTCAAGGAAGGCCTGATCAACCTCGACTTCGCCGACGTCCGTTCGGTGATGCGCGAGATGGGCAAGGCCATGATGGGCACCGGCGAGGCTTCCGGCGACGGCCGGGCAATGGCTGCCGCGGAAGCTGCGATCGCCAATCCGCTGCTCGACGAAACCTCGATGCGCGGCGCCAAGGGCCTCCTGATCTCGATCACCGGCGGACGCGACATGACGCTGTTCGAGGTGGACGAGGCGGCGACCCGTATCCGCGAAGAGGTCGATCAGGATGCGAACATCATCCTCGGCGCAACGTTCGACGAAGGGCTGGAAGGCGTCATCCGCGTTTCGGTCGTGGCAACTGGGATCGACAAGCAGATTGGAGACGCGGCGCCTGCGCCGCTGGAATTTCGCCAGGCAATGAAACCGGCTGCCAAGCCCGCCGCCCAGGCCCCTCTCCAGCGTCCCGTGCAGCAGCCTGCCGTTGCCCAGCATGCGGCGACCGAGCCGGTCGATTCTGTAGCACGCGCGATCCAGGCCGCCGAAGTCGAGATGCCACAGCAGATGATGCAGCCCTCCGTGGAGCAGGAGTTCCGTCCGCAGAGCCGCATTTTCCAGGCTCCTGCGCCGGAAGTTCTTGAGACACGCGCTCCCGCAGCTGCCGCGCCCGCACCGCGCCCGCAGATGCAGCAGCATGCTCCGGCTCCTCAGCATCACCCGATGCAGGCGGCTCCGGTTCAGCAGGTCCCGGTTCAGCGGCCCGCGCCGCGCATGCCGAATGTCGCCGACTTTCCGCCGGTGGTTCAGGCGGAACTGAATGCGCAGCATCATGCGCCGGCTGCGGAAGATCGTGGTCCGATGGGGCTTCTCAAGCGCCTGACCCATGGTCTGTCACGTCGTGAGGAAGAGCCTGCAGCGCGGCTGGAGCCGGCTCAACATCGCGAGCCCGCGATGCGCCCGGCTGAACCTCGCCGTCCGCTTTCGCAGGACGCATCCATCTATGCGCCACGCCGCGGACAGCTTGACGACCAGGGCCGGCCGCAGCCGCGCCAGGTTTCGGAAGAGGATCAGCTGGAAATCCCGGCTTTCCTGCGCCGCCAGGCCAACTAAGCGGGCGTAGGCAGAGAGCGGAGTTCGCTTTCAAAGCCTGCACAGCTTCGCAATTTCGTCACAAAGAAAGACCCTGCCATCGCATGATGGGAGGGTCTTTCTTTTCAGCTTATTGAAATCATTTATAATTTTTCTATCTTGCCATGCAAAGAGCCTGTAATAAATGGTAAAGAAGCGTGATTTGGACGCCCGGGAAGGGATCACTATCTTCCTTCCAAACTCAAGCAGCAGCCACCAAACCAAACCGGAAACGATATGCGGTTGGGAACCCGGCTGGGGACAATGAGGAAGTTGGGGCAAGCTGGCGCTGGACATGGTGATCATGTCTGCCAATCTGCAATCGAAGGTGGGCATCCATGGGAATCGCTTCAGGGTATCAGAAAACACTCGCAAATCCGGTCACGCTGTCCGGCATAGGGGTTCATGGTGGTGATCCCGTGACCGCCAGCTTCCTTCCTGCCGACCCCGATGCGGGCATCGTCTTTCACCGCACCGATGCGCATGGCAAGTTGCATGAGATCAAAGCGCTCGCCTCCGAGATCGGGGCGACGGATTTGTGCACCTCGCTCGGCAATCATGGTGTCAAGGTCGATACCGTCGAGCATCTGATGGCGGCGCTGATGGCCATGGAGATCGATAATCTGATCATCGAGATCGACGGTTCCGAGGTTCCGATCCTCGACGGCACGTCGATCCGTTTTATCGAGGCCTTCGAGCAAGCGGGTATTTCCGTCCAGCCAGCCAAGCGCCGCTTCATCCGCGTCACCAAGACGGTGCGCGTCGAAACCGGCGGCTCCTGGGCCGAGTTTCGCCCCTATGATGGCACGCGCTTCGAGGTGGAGATCGATTTCGAATGCCCGTTGATCGGGCGGCAGCGTTTCGCCAGTGACATGAACGGCGAGGTTTTCCGCCGGGACATCGCCAATGCGCGCACATTCGGCTTCATGAAGGATGTCGAGAAGCTCTGGGCGTCGGGCCATGCCCTTGGCTCCTCGCTCGACAATTCGCTTGTCATCGGCGATGACAATTCGGTCATCAATCCGGGGGGCTTGCGTTTTCCCGACGAATTCGTGCGGCACAAGACACTTGATGCGGTGGGCGATCTGGCCTTGGCCGGGGCGCCGTTCATCGGCTGCTTTCGCTCCTATCGCAGTGGCCACCGGTTGAACGCCGCCACGCTGCGCGCGCTCCTGTCCGATCATTCGGCCTTCGAGATCGTCGAGGCTGCGGGCAGGCGGATGGGCGGACGGAGCGCCGAATTGGTCGCGGTGAATGCGCCCGTTCATGCGCCTTGGGTACTTTAAAGTCTTAAGGTTTTCGGAATATTCTGTGAATTGCACTCATCATGGCGATAGGTGGGCGTTTGGCCATAATTGAGCCGTCAACGAATGATTGACGGGGATGAGGGACTTGAATCACAAATTCGGGCTAATCACCGGCAACGGCGTTGCCGATTTGCCCAGCTTGTGGTTTATGGGCGACCGAACGCTAGCACGATTTTTAGAGTGCCGAAGGGCCGGAGACAGCATGACGAGTTCGAATTTGCCGGTGAACATTGCGCCTGGGTTGCAAGCCAATTCTGATCTTCGGCCTGATCTGGGACGCCATGATATGCTTCGCAAAGTTGTTCTGACCGGCATGCTCGCCCTCGCCATTCCGCTTTCGGGCTGCGCCAGCAAGGACGACGACATCGATCTTAGCAAATATGTCGAGACGATCGATCCAGCCGATACGCTTTACAACCAGGGGCTCGCAAATCTCGAAGCCGGGCGCCTGAACGAGGCGGCAAAGAAGTTTGCAGCGATCGACCGCCAGCATCCCTATACCGAATATGCCCGCAAGGCGCTGGTCATGGCCGCCTTCACCAATTACCGGCAGGGCAATTACGACGAAGCCATCAACATGGCGAAGCGCTACACGACGCTCTATCCGACGTCGAAGGAAGCGGCCTATGCCTATTACATCATCGGTCTCGCCTATTTCCGGCAGATCCCCGACGTTACGCGCGACCAGGGCGCCACGCGCAGGGCAATCGCGGCGATGAACGAAGTCGTCGAGCGCTATCCTGAGTCGGAATATGTCGAGGACGCCAAGGCGAAGGTCCGCTTCGCCCGCGACCAGCTTGCCGGCAAGGAAATGCAGGTCGGGCGCTATTATCTCGAGCGCAAGGAATATCTGGCGGCGGTCAAGCGTTTCCGCGCCGTGGTTGAAGAATATTCCAATACCCGTCATGTCGAGGAAGCGCTGGCGCGTCTGGTGGAAGCCTATTATGCGCTCGGTCTTACCTCGGAAGCCCAGACGGCGGCTGCGGTGCTCGGACAGAACTTCCCAGACAGCCAGTGGTACAAGGATTCCTACAAGCTCTTGCAGAGCCAGGGGCTCGAGCCGCGCCAGAACGCCGGGTCATGGCTGTCGAAGGCGGCAACGCTGATCACCGGCGGCGGCGCTTAGTTCAGCTTCGACAGGGATATCTGCACAGAGCGCGCGCCATTTGGCCGTGCAAATTCAGCACTTTGAAAGCTGCAATTCCTTCAATCGCTTCCGATTCAAGGAATTATGCCGTAGCTGTTTTGCGGAAAGGACTTGAAGGAACTTGAACGTAGGTGATACTTCTTGTTCCCGGTTCGTTCAAGCGGATCACCTCATAGCACTCCGACCAGATCAATAGGTCCTGAACCTCATGCTGTCGCATCTGTCGATCCGCGATATTGTCCTGATCGAGAGGCTCGATCTCGAGTTTCGCGGCGGCCTTTCCGTGCTGACCGGCGAGACCGGCGCGGGCAAATCCATTCTGCTGGACGCGCTTGCCCTTGCGCTTGGCGCCAGGGGTGACGCCTCGCTAGTGCGCCATGGCGCGGAGCAGGGGCAGGTGATCGCCGCCTTCGATGTCCCTGGCAATCACCCGGCGCGGCTTTTCCTGCGCGACAATGCGATCGACGACGATGGCGACATCATTTTGCGCCGGGTGCAGACGGTGGACGGGCGCACCCGTGTCTTCATCAACGATCAGGCGGCGAGCGTCACGCTGCTGCGGGAAGTCGGACGCCGGCTCGTCGAAATCCACGGCCAACATGACGACCGGGCGCTGATCGATATCGATATCCACCGCACGCTTCTCGATGCTTTCGGCGGCCTGGAGCCTGACGCTTCGCTCGTCCGAAGCCGTTACCGCGTCTGGCGCGACGCCGAGCAGGCGCTTTCGCGGCATCGGGCAAAGGCGGAGGCGGCGGCGCGCGAGGCGGATTATCTCAGGGCATCGGTGGACGAGCTTTCCAAGCTCGATCCGCTACCGGACGAAGAAGAGGCGCTGGCTGAGCGCCGCGCGACGATGATGAAGTCGGAAAAGATCGCAGCCGACGTCAACGAAGCGAGCGAGATCTTGTCGGGGTCGCAATCCCCGGTGCCGTCGCTGGCGAGCCTGGTGCGGCGGCTGGAGCGCAAGGCTGGCGAGGCGCCGCAATTGCTGGAGCCGGTCATCAAGGCGATCGACGATGCGCTCAACGCGCTGAGCGAGGCGCAAAACGGCATCGAGGCAGCGATGCGGGCGATCGATTTCGATCCGCGTGTGCTGGAGCAGGTCGAGGAGCGACTTTTCGCGTTGCGTGCGGCGGCGCGGAAATTTTCCGTGCCCGTCGATGATCTCGCTGCCTTGCGTGACCGTATGGACGGCGACCTGGCCGATCTCGACGCCGGAGCGGAGCGCCTGATGGCCCTCGAAAAGGAAGCGGTTGCCGCCCGTATCGCTTATGACGAGGCAGCGGTGCGACTTTCCGCCAGCCGCCACGAGACGGCGGAGCATCTCAAGGCGGCTGTCATGGCAGAATTGCCGGCGCTCAAGCTGGAGCGTGCCGAATTTATCGTGGAAATGAAGAGCGATACGGAAGCGCGCGGCGCGGAGGGCATCGATACGGTTGAATATTGGGTGCGCACCAATCCCGGCACCCGGGCAGGGCCGATGATGAAGGTGGCGTCGGGCGGCGAGTTGTCGCGGTTCCTCCTGGCGTTGAAGGTGGCGCTTGCCGATCGCGGTTCGGCGCCGACGCTGGTCTTCGACGAGATCGACACCGGCGTTGGCGGCGCGGTGGCCGATGCCATCGGCCAGCGGCTGCATCGCCTTTCCAGCAATGTGCAGGTGCTTTCGGTCACCCATGCGCCACAGGTGGCGGCGCGCGCCACCACCCATATGCTGATTTCCAAGGGGCCGACCGGAGAGGCGTCCGGCATGATCGTCACCCGTGTGGCGCATATGAACCATGAAGCCCGCACCGAGGAAATCGCGCGCATGCTGGCCGGCGCTTCAGTTACTGACGAGGCGCGCGCGGCGGCGGCGAGGCTGCTGAGCGGGGCGGGGTAGAGAGGATGAGATGACGAGCACCATGTGCCGATCCACTCCACCTCATGGCAACAGCTTTTCCAAACCGCCTTTTCATTCCCCCATTTTCGACTAAAACGATTCCGAATTACCGGAGTCTCAATATGTCCATCGAACAAAAGCCCGTGCGCTCCTTAAGCGAAGCCGAAGCCGTCGAGGAACTTGCCTTTCTCGCCGGCGAGCTTGCCCGGCACGATGCGCTTTATCATGGCAAGGATGCGCCGGAGATTTCGGATGCGGAATATGATGCGCTGAAAAAGCGCAACGATGTGATCGAGGCGCGCTTTCCCGCGCTGGTTCGGCCCGACAGCCCTTCGCGCAAGGTGGGCGCCGCGCCGTCCGAGCAGTTCGCTCCCGTCGTCCATTCCCGCCCGATGCTGTCGCTCGACAACGTCTTTTCGGACGAGGACGTTCGCGACTTCATTTCCAGCGTCTACCGCTTCCTGGGCAAGCTCCCGGACGGTTCCATCGCCTTCACGGCGGAGCCGAAGATCGACGGGCTTTCGATGTCGCTACGCTATGAGCGGGGGCGGCTGGTCAGCGCGGCCACGCGCGGTGACGGCACGACCGGCGAGAACGTCACCGCCAATATCCGCACCATCAGGGAAATACCCAACGAGCTTCCCGCCGGTGTGCCCGATGTGGTCGAGATTCGCGGCGAGGTCTATATGGCCAAGTCAGACTTTCTGGCGCTCAATGCGCAGATGGAGGCAGAGGGGAAGCAGACCTATGTCAACCCGCGCAACACGGCATCGGGATCGCTGCGCCAGCTCGATCCGAAGGTGACGGCGAGCCGGAAGCTTCGCTTCTTCGCCTATGCCTGGGGCGAAATGTCGGCGATGCCGGCCGATACGCAACTGGGGATGGTGGAAACCTTCGGCCCCTGGGGGTTCCCGGTCAATCCGTTGATGAAGCGGCTCAATACGGTCGATGAGATATTGGCGCACTATCACGATATCGAGCGGCTGCGTCCGGGGCTCGATTATGACATCGACGGGGTGGTCTACAAGGTCGATCGGCTCGATCTGCAGACCCGGCTTGGCTTTCGCTCGCGCAGCCCGCGCTGGGCGACGGCGCATAAATTCGCCGCCGAGCAGGCCTTCACGCGGCTGACCGGCATCGATATCCAGGTCGGCCGCACAGGTTCCCTGACGCCGGTCGCGAGACTGGAGCCGATCACGGTCGGCGGGGTGGTCGTTACCAATGCGACGCTGCACAATGAGGATTATATCAGGGGCATCGGCAGCGGCGGCCAGCCGATCCGGGAGGGCCGCGACATCCGCGTCGGCGATATGGTCATCGTGCAGCGGGCGGGCGACGTCATTCCGCAGATCGTCGATGTGGTGCCGGACGAGCGCCCCCCGGCGGCGGTTCCTTACGTCTTTCCCGATACCTGTCCCGTCTGCGGCAGCCATGCGGTGCGCGAGGAGGGCGAGGTGGTGCGCCGCTGCACCGGCGGCCTGATCTGTTCGGCGCAAGCCGTGGAGCGCATCCGCCATTTCGTCTCGCGCAATGCCTTCGATATCGAAGGGCTGGGCGAAAAGCAGGTGGAGTTCTTCTTTAATTCGGAGGACCCGGCGCTGCGTGTGCGTTCGCCCGCCGATATCTTCACGCTGAAGGAACGGCAGAGTCGCTCGCTGACCAAACTCGAAAATATCGACGGTTTCGGCGCGGTTTCGGTGAAGAAGCTGCTTGATGCAATCGACGAGCGCCGGACAATCTCTCTGAGCCGGTTCCTTTTCGGACTCGGCATCAGGCATGTCGGCGAGGTTAACGCCAAGCGTCTTGCCCGCGCCTATGGCTCCTACGAAGCCTTTGCGCGCAGCGTCCGCGAGGCCCGGCCACCGCAGAATCCTACGGAGCGGACGGACAAGGGCAACGAAGCCTGGCTTGAACTGAACGATATCGAGGGCATCGGGCGGATCGTCGCGGAGGCTGTGGTGGATTTCTATAATGAGCCGCACAATCTCGAAGTGCTGGACGCGCTTTTGAGAGAGGTGACGCCGCTCGATGAGGAATTGCGCGTCGCCAGCGGCTCGCCGGTGGCAGGCAAGACGGTGGTGTTCACCGGCTCGCTCGAAAAGATGTCGCGCGATGAGGCAAAGGCTATGGCCGAGCGATATGGCGCCAAGGTGTCGGGCTCGGTCTCGAAAAAGACCGACCTGGTGGTGGCCGGTCCGGGTGCTGGATCGAAGCTCGCCAAAGCGCAGGAATTCGGCGTCGAGGTGATCGACGAGGATGCGTGGCTGGCGCTTGTTGGAGAGGGCGCATGAGCGAGCGGCGCTTCAAGGGCTTCGGCGACAAGGCGCTGCCTTTTCTGAAGGCGCTCGATTTTCACCAGAACCGGGAATGGTTTCTGGAAAACAAGGGTCTGTTCGAAAGCCATCTGAAGGAACCGCTCGGCGATCTCATTGAGGATCTGACGGAGCGTTTCGCTGGGGCCGGCCTGCCGTTCCGGGGCGATAGAGTGAAGTCGCAGTTTCGCATTTATCGCGACGCGCGTTTTTCCAAGAACAAGAGCCCCTACAACCGGCATCTCTCGGCGCTGCTTTCGACCGACGGCAGCAAGCGGACGGAGAGCGGCTGCTTCTATGTCTGCATCGGCCTGCCGGGCGTGCGCGATTGCTATGCCGGCGTTGCCTGGTGGCAGCAGAGGCCGGAGTTGTTGCTCGCGATGCGCAAGGCAATCACGGAGAAGCCGGAGGAATTCCGGGCGATGGTCAAGGCGCTGAAGCGCAACGGCCTGGAATTGCATGACGTGGATCGGCTGAAGCGGCTGCCACGCGGCTTCGAGCATATCGAAGAGCCGGATATCGGCGAGGCGGTGCGGAACCGGCATTTCGTCGTGCGCCTCGATATCGAGCCGGATAGCATCACTTCGCCGGAGCTTGCCGACGGGCTGTTCGATTTCGCCGTCAAGGCGAAGCCGCTGATCGACTGGGGCAGGAAGATCGAGAAGACGGTGCCCGGTCCGATCGTCGGTGTGGCTGAACGTTGAAGAATTTGTGACCTATTCATCAAGAGTTCTGATGTGACATCGTCACCTGCCTGATCTAGATCAGGCTAAGGGAAAACCGGCTGCGCTTCCTCTTTTTCCGAACTTCTCCGGCATAACACGGTTTTGGATACAGCAGCCTTCGCGCTCGGGATAGCGAAGGCTTCGAGGAGATATCATGGATCAGGCGGTCAGCGCCGAAACAGCAAGGCAGCCGCGCGACGATTTCTGGGAAGGCTTCCGCAAGGGACTTCCCATCATGGTCGCGTCCGCGCCTTTTGGCCTGCTTTTCGGCGCCGTGGCCATCGACAACGGCTTCACGGTATTCGAGGCGGTGCTGATGAGCGCCACGCTCTATGCCGGGGCGAGCCAGATGGTGGGACTTGAGCTTTTCGGCCAGAAGATCGCACCGTGGCTGATCGTGCTGTCGATCTTCGCGGTCAATTTCCGCCATGTGCTCTATTCGGCTTCCGTCGGGCGGCGCATCAGGCACTTCACTTTCTGGCAGAAAGTCGTCTCCTTCTTCCTGCTGGTCGATCCGCAATATGCCGAGACGGAAAGGCGCAGCGAAGCGGGATTGCCGGTCAGCTTTGCCTGGTATCTCGGCCTTGCGACACCCGTCTATGTCATGTGGGTGAGCGAATCCTTCATCGGCGGGATGTTCGGCAATCTCATCTCCAATCCCCACGCGTTAGGTCTCGACGTGCTGCTGCCGATCTATTTCCTTGGCCTCGTGATGGGCTTCCGCTCGCGACCGAAATGGCTGCCGGTGGTCATCGCAAGTGGTCTCGCCTCCGTCATAGCCTACCAGACCATTGGCTCGCCCTGGCATGTCAGCATCGGCGCCATCGCGGGAGTATTGGTGGCCGCGATCCTGGCAAAGCCAGTGAATTCAGAGGAGAACTGACCAATGTCAACGATCATCTGGATCATCTTCGTCGCCGCCATCATGACATTTCTTACGCGTGTCGGCGGACATCTCGTCCTCTCCCGCTTCGAGCGAATCCATTACCGCGTCGAAGCCGGGCTCAATGCCGTTCCGGCGGCGGTGCTGACCACGCTCGTCGCGCCTCCCGCCTTTACCAATGGCTGGCAGGAGTTCGCGACACTGCTCTTTTCCGGGCTGATCGCGACGCGCTTCAGCATGATGCCGATGTTCTTTGCCGGAGCGGCATTCATCATCCTACTGCGTCATTTCTTTCCGATTTAGAGCCTAAGGTTTCAGTCGCGGCGACCAGCCAGTCACGCATCTCGGCCGTTGCGTGCGGCAAAAGCTTTTCGCGGACCTCAGCATGATAGGCGTCGAGCCAGACGAGTTCTTCCCTGGTCAGCAGCGATGTGTCGATCAGCCGGCGGTCGATCGGGCAGAAGGTCAGGGTTTCGAATCCCATCATTGGAATATCGCCACCCTCCGGTAGTTCCGGTTCGGTGACGGCCACGAGATTTTCGATACGGATGCCGAATGCGTCGGGTTTGTAATAGCCAGGCTCGTTGGAAAGGATCATTCCGGGCATGAGTTCCTGCGTGCCGCGCCGCGAGATGTTCTGCGGCCCCTCATGGACGGCCAGATAGGAGCCGACGCCATGGCCGGTGCCGTGGGCATAATCGAACCCATGCTTCCAAAGGGCGATACGGGCGAGGACATCGATATCCATGCCACGCGTGCCCTTGGGAAAGCGTGCGGTGGAAATGGCGATCATGCCTTTCAGCACCAGCGTAAAGGCGCGCTTCTGCTCATCCGGAACCTTGCCGATCGGCACCGTGCGGGTGATGTCGGTCGTGCCGTCGCGGTATTGCCCGCCGGAATCGACCAGATAGAGCTCGCCCGCGTTCAGAACGCGGTTCGTGTCGGTATTGACGCGATAATGCATGATCGCGCCATTCGGCCCGGCGCAGGAAATCGTGTCGAAGGAAATATCCTCGAGCGGCATCTGGAAGCTTTCGGCGACGCTGCGGCGGGTTTCCTCCAGCTTTTTCGCGGCGGTGATCTCGTCGATGGTGCCGGGCGCCTGTTCATCCAGCCATGACAGGAAGGAAACCACGGCCAGTCCGTCGCGCTCATGCGCGCGGCGCGAGCCTGCGAGTTCTGCCTCGTTCTTCATGGCCCGCGGCAGGCGCGCCGGGTCCTTGCCCTCAATCATCCTGCCGCCGGCTTCCTCGACGATCATGCGCAGCTTTTCCGCCGCCAGCGCCGGATCGAGCAGGATCGCGTCGCCGGCGGAGGCGCAGGATTGCAGATATTCCTCGAGCGTGTTGGGCGAGCGGAGCTTCGCCAGTTGCGTCAGATAGGCCTCTGTTTCGATGGGCAGCTTGCGCTTGTCGATGAAGAGCGACGGCTCGCCCTGAGCGGCGATCATGGCGAAGGAGAGGGGCAGCGGCGTGTTGCTCACATCCTTGCCCCGGATGTTGAAGGCCCAGGCGATGGACGAGGGATCGGTCAGTACCGTCGCAGCGGCGCCTGTCTTGGCTATGGTCTGGGACAGTTCCTCCAGCTTCTGGCGGGCTTCCTTGCCGGCGAAGGCGATGGGCTGGATGGTGACCGGCTCCAGCGGCGGGGAGGGCTGGTCGGTCCAGACGAGATCGACGAGATTGTCCTTGACCGGCACCAGCCTGCCGCCGTTCTTCTCCAATGCGTCCCGCAGCGCCTGTGCTTCGGCGATGGTGTGGAGCCAGGGATCGAAGCCGATTGCAAGGCCCTTGCCGTGTTCGGCAAGCCAGACGGCCGGTGGCGTGTCGATAAGGCTCTCGATCTGGAAGATCGAGGGATCGACCTGCTCGCGCACCTGTAGCGTATAGCGTCCGTCCACGAAGATGAAGGCATCGTGCTTGAATATCAGCGCGACGCCCGCCGAACCGGTGAAGCCGGTGAGCCAGGCGAGGCGCTGGGCGCGCGGCGGCACATATTCGCCCTGATGCTCATCGGCGCGCGGCACGAGGAAACCGTCAATTCCGAGCGATTCCAACTCGGCCCTGAGTTTTGCCACGCGCGGCGCCGCATTGGCCGGATTGCTGGTGACGTCGAAGGACTGGAACATGTGATTTGCGAACCTTTGGTTGTTTGCTCGCGAAATTATCCGTCCGATGCCTCCTGCGCAATGGAGGCTGTGGAGTTCTGCTTATCGATCTTTCCCAATCGTTTCGTTTGCAACGCAGTATTTCTGCGCCACTGCGAAAACGCATTGCTGTCATGCAGCATTGTCCGTGGCTGATGGAGCCGAAAGCGCCTATCTTTTATTCAAGAGAACGAAGTGCTTCCGAAATAGCTGTTCTCTTTGGGCAAAGGAAAAGACAATGGCAAACAATGGTGCAAAGCGCGGCTTCTTCCGGGCTGCAATGGACAATCTGGTCGCGGCGCGCAGCAGGCAGGCTGCCCGTTATGTCAACGGCGCGCTCTTGTCGATGGACGACGAGACGCTGAAGGCCAATGGCTATTCGCGCGAAGGCCTGAAGCGCGGCGGCAGCGCCTATTATCCGTTCTGATCGGCTCGACCGATAGAGATTTCAAAGGCGGCCTCTGGTCGCCTTTTTGTTTTGAATGAACGGGTTTCGCCATTTATTTGAGATGTAGAGTCACCCAGCCTTCGCGATGCAAGGTGCGATGGTGGAAGATGCCCTGCGTGCGATAGGCGGCGAGCACCTTGTCGCGCTGGCTGTCGAGAATGCCTGACAGGATGAGTGAGCCACCCGGCGCCAGGTGCCGCCGCATGGCGGGAGCAAGCTGCATCAGCGGGCGCGCCAGGATATTGGCGACGATCAGGTCGAAAGGCGCGGCATTGCGCATCGCAGGATGGTGAAAACCGGTGGCGGTCGCCGTCAGTACACGCGCCGCAACGCCGTTTTTCACGACATTCTCATGTGCGACTGCGGTGGCGACCGGATCGATATCGGTGGCAAGCACCGGGATCGGCGCCAGCTTGGCGATGGCAATCGCCAGAACGGCGCTGCCGGTGCCGAGATCGAGCGCATTGCCGGGATGCTCGCGGCGGATGATTTCGCTGATCATCTGCAGGCAGCCCGCCGTGGTGCCATGATGCCCGGTGCCGAAGGCCTGCCCTGCATCGATCTCGATGGCCAGATCATGCGGTCTGCGCTTGTCGCGATCATGCGAGCCATGCACGAAGAAGCGGCCGGCGCGCACCGGTTTCAGTCCTTCGAGCGAATGGACCACCCAATCTATATCAGGGAGTTGCTCGCGGCGGATCTCAAGTCCGAAGGCATCGGAGCCGATCCTGTCGGCAATCCGCGCGGCGGCAGCGTCGGGGTCCGCCTCTATATAGAGCGAGACCTCGAATATCTGCCGCTCCTCGTCCATCTCGACGAGGGCGATAGGCAAGCCATCCTCTTCGAACTCCTCTTCGAGCAGGCGGTAGACGCGTTCGGCTTCGTCTTTTCCGGCGGTGAGGTACAGGCGGGTCTGCGACATGATATCAGGCTTTCAGCCGGTGGGTTGTTTGGTCGAGGCCAGAAAAGCCGCGCAATGCGTGTTCGTAATCAAAGGAATTTCGAGAAGCAATGGCGGATGAATCCGCGAATGAGAAGCGAATCCTAGCCTTCTGCCAGCTTTTTCAGCTTGGCTATCGCCGTATCCGGCTTTTCGCCATAGGCGATGGTGCCGCGAAAGCGCCCCTTGGCGTCGAGCAGGAAGATCGAGGCGGTGTGATCCATGGTGTAGTCGCCGTTCTCGTTTCCTTCTTTAGTGGGAACCTTGCGGGCATAGACGTGATAGGATTTCAGCATCGCCGCGACCTTGTCCGGCTCGCCGGTGATGCCGATGATGCGATCCGATACATTGCCGACGTAGCTTTTCATCGTCTCCACGTCGTCACGTTGGGGGTCGACGGTGACGAAATAGGCGCGGACCGCCTCGCCTTCGGGGCCTAGCTGCTTCAGCCAGCCATCGAGCTCGAAAAGCGTCGTCGGGCAGACATCGGGGCAATGGGTGAAGCCGAAGAAGACCGCCGATGGGTGTGAGCGGAAAGCCGCTTCGGTGATTGGCTGGCCGTTCGTGGCGACAAGCTGGAACGGCTCGCCGAATGGTGCATCATCGCCCTTCGAGCGGTCGCGCCAGAGATTGAAGGTGAGCGCGCCGACGACGACCGCGACCAGGGCGATAAGAAAGACGGGGAGGGCTTTACGCATCAATCAAAAACACCAGGACAGGCCAGACTGGATCATTGACTGGAAAATGCCCTCGCCATGGTTGAGCCAGCCGGCGAAGGCGAGCCCTGTCGCGCCGGCGGCGAGAAGCGCCGTCACCGCAGCAAGCGAATATTTCCTCAAACTATGATCGTGCACCATTTTCATTTCCCTATTATACGCTGTCGCAACGGCCGCGAAAAGCGTGTCCGCCAACAATTCGGCTAGGCTCGAGGAAATGAACGACCAAAACGATTTGCGCTTCCAGAATGACGAGCCGCGCATTCACCCGACGGCGCAGCTCAAATCCGTGAAGCTTGGCCGCTATGCAGAAATCGGCGAGCGGGTCATTTTACGCGACGTGACAGTCGGTGATTTCAGCTATTTCGAGCGCAATGGCGAAGCTATCTATGCCGATATCGGCCGGTTCTGCTCGATTGCAGCCAATGTGCGCATCAATGCGCTGGAACATCCGATGGAACGCATCACCACGCACAAGCTGAGCTATCGGCCGAATGAATATTTCCGCTATCTCGGCGTAGACGGCGAATTCCGCGCCCGCCGCCAGGCGCGCCGGGTTTCGATCGGCCATGATGTCTGGATCGGTCATGGCGCGGTGATCATGCCCGGTGTCTCGATCAATCATGGTGCGGTGATCGGCGCCAATGCCGTGGTGACGCGGGATGTCGCGGCCTATACGATCGTCGCCGGTAGTCCGGCCCGCGTCATCCGCCCACGCTTCGAGACTGATGTTATCGAGCGGCTTCTGGCGCTCTGCTGGTGGGACTGGCCGGCGGAGCGGCTTTACGAGGCGATTTCCGACATGCAGACGCTCGATATCTCCGCCTTTCTCGATAAATGGGGGCAGGGCGCAGGGGGATAAACAGGACTTAAACCCTGTTTCCGCCTGGCTTCAAACCGTGCTTGCAATCTTGACGCCGACATCCCAATTCTGATGCGGGATATATTCCTTCCTGTTCAACTGGAGGCTTCGATGAAGCAAGCTCTCGCCGCCATGGCTCTTTTCGCGGGCGCAATTCTCAGCCAGGTCATACCAGCCGGGGCCGAGGAGGTCGGTAAGGTCGGCGTCGACTGGCTCGGTAATGATATCGTCATCGACGCCGTACAGGACCCGAAAGTGCAGGGCGTCACCTGCCATCTCGCTTCGTTCGAGCGCGGTCTTATCGACCGACTGCAGAAGGGCAACTGGTTCGAGGATCCGTCCAATGCCTCGATCTCCTGCCAGCAGACCGGGCCGATCACCATCGGCGATATTGCGCTGGACGAAGATGGCGAGCGCGTTTTCTCTACGCGCACCAGCCTGATCTGGAAAAAACTCGTCATCACCCGCATCTATGACAAACCCAACAATACGATGATCTATCTGGTGCATGCGGCGCAGGTGCAGGACGGTTCCGCCAAGACCTCGATTTCGGCGATCCCGCTCTTTGCCAGCAATGTGACGTGGACGAAGGGTAAGCCGCAATAAGCGGGCGAGCTATGAGGACAGGGTGCTTTGGGCCATGATTCTGGCGTCAGCGCGCCGGTAGATCTCACGCCTTCTGCACAAAACTGTCCAATACGCGCTTCTGGCCAGCGCGATCGAAATCGATGGTGAGCTTGTTTCCGTCGATGGAAGCGACGTTGCCATTGCCGAACTTGGTATGAAAGACGCGGTCGCCGGGCTTGAAGGCAGATGGCGTGTCGGACACGGATTTTGCCACCAGTTCGCCATCGATGGTGCGGCCCTTGACCGAACCACGTCCGGCGCCGAAGCCTGAATCGGCTTCGCCATAGCCGATGCGCTCGACATTGGCGCCCGAGCGCGAGCCCCAGTTCGAGCGCGTCGCTTCAGAACGGTTCTGCTGGGCGCGTTGCCAGCCGGGCGTGGAATAGCTGTTCTGGAAAGGATCGGCGCGATCGAAGCGAGACTGGCCATAGCCGCCATAGGAATTGCTTGATTCCGCCACTTCGACATGCGCCTCGGGCAGTTCTTCGAGAAAGCGTGAGGGGATGGTCGATTGCCACATGCCATGGATGCGGCGGTTGGAGACGAACCAGATGTGCAAATTCTTCTTGGCGCGCGTCAGGCCGACATAGGCGAGGCGGCGCTCTTCCTCCAGCCCGGAGCGACCGCCTTCATCAAGCGAGCGCTGATGCGGGAAAAGGCCTTCCTCCCAGCCGGGCAGGAACACGGTCTCGAATTCCAGCCCCTTGGCGGAGTGCAGCGTCATGATGTTGACGGCGTCGAGTTCCTCGTTTTGCTCGGCATCCATCACCAGCGCGACATGTTCGAGGAAGCTGCGCAGGCTCTCATACTCCTCCATGGAGCGGATGAGCTCCTTCAGGTTTTCCAGCCGGCCCGGCGCTTCCGCCGTGCGGTCGTTCTGCCACATGGCGGTATAGCCGCTCTCGTCGAGAATCATTTCGGCGAGTTCCGTATGGGGCTTGGAATCGAGAAGCGAATGCCAGCGGTTGAAATTATCGACCACTTGCTTCAGCGCCGAACGCGGCTTGGGTTTCAGTTCCTCTGTCGCCACCAGATCGGTAGCGGCGGCGAGCATCGGAATGTCGCGGGCGCGGGCATAATCATGCACTTGACGGATCGCAGCCTCACCCAATCCGCGCTTCGGCGTGTTGACGACGCGCTCGAAGGCGAGATCGTCGGCGGGTTGGGCGACAACGCGGAAATAGGCCATCGCATCGCGGATTTCGAGCCGCTCGTAGAAACGCGGGCCGCCGACGACGCGGTAGTTGAGGCCGAGCGTGACGAAACGGTCTTCGAACTCGCGCATCTGGAACGAGGCGCGGACCAATATCGCCATGTCGTTGAGATTGTGGCCCCTGCGTTGGGCCTGCTCGATCGTCTCACCGACGGCGCGGGCTTCCTCCTCGGAATCCCAGGCGGCATGGACATGCACCCGGTCGTCGTCGGGGTTGGCAGCTTCGGTGAACAGGGTCTTGCCGAGCCGGCCCTCATTATGTGCGATCAGATGTGAGGCGGCGCCGAGAATATGGGCAGTGGAACGGTAGTTGCGCTCGAGCCGGACGACGGAAGCGCCCGGAAAATCTTTTTCAAAGCGCAGGATATTGTCCACTTCCGCACCGCGCCAGCCATAGATCGACTGGTCGTCGTCGCCGACGCAGCAAATGTTGATCGGCTCTTTCTCGCCGCGCTGTGTTTGAGGCCGCTGCGCCAGCAGTCTCAGCCACATATATTGTGCGGTATTCGTATCCTGATATTCGTCGACGAGGATGTATTTGAACCGGGCATTATATTCCCGGAGGATATCGGGGTTGGCGCGCAGGATGCGGATGGGGTGACAGAGCAGGTCGCCGAAATCGCAGGCGTTGAGCGTCTTCAGCCGGTCTTGATAGGCCTGATAAAGCTGACGGCCCTTGCCATTGGCAAAGGAGCGCGCGTCGCCCTCCGGAATTTCGGAGGGTCCGAGGCCCTTGTTCTTCCAGCCGTCGATCATATTGGCAAAGGTGCGCGCCGGCCAGCGCTTGTCGTCGAGCCCGTCGGCCTGGATCAACTGCTTGATCAGGCGGATGACATCATCGGTGTCCAGGATGGTGAAATCTGATCGGAGGCCGGCGAGTTCCGCATGCCGGCGCAGGATCTTGACGCCGATGGAATGGAAGGTGCCAAGCCACGGCATGCCCTCCACCGCGCCACCGACGAGGACGCCGATGCGCTCCTTCATCTCGCGGGCCGCCTTGTTGGTGAAGGTGACGGCGAGGATCTGTGAGGGGTAGGCAAGACCGAGCGACAGGATATGGGCGATACGGGTAGTGAGAACGCGCGTCTTGCCGGTGCCCGCACCCGCCAGTACCAGGAGCGGACCCTCGGTTGTCTCCACGGCGAGGCGCTGTTCAGGATTGAGGCCCTGGAGGTAGCCCGGAGCGGCGGCGCGAGCCTTCATCGCGCGGGCTGCGATACCTTCGGGCGCGCGCGCGCCACCCGCCTGCGCACGCGGCGCGGCAGAATCCCCGAAGAAAGGCATGTCGTCCGGAAAATCTGACATTTCCTCCTGATGTAGTGATTCGGGGCCGAAACGCCAGCAAAAGGGCGGAAATAGTGTGTGAATCCCGCCGCGAAAAATCGATTTTCATCGGAATTCAACGGCAATTCAAGGCGTTGCGGCATCGTCAAGGAGCCTGAAAAGATGCGCGATGGCTCGCCCGCTTATGCTTGATCGAAATGCTCAGCCGTTTATCCTGATGGAAGTGTTCCCAGCAGGAGAAGAGCGATGGAAAAGCCTGTCATCACCCAGGCCATGATCGATGCCTATGACGAATACACCCATCTGACCCTCGACCGGCGCGGCTTCATGGAAAGGCTGACGAAGCTTGCGGGCTCAGGTGCGGCGGCCGCGATGATCGCGCCGATGTTGGCGGCGAATTCGGCGCAGGCCGCGATCATAGCTGCGGACGACCAGCGCATCACGGCTGTGGATATCACCTATCCGGGCGCGGGCACCACCGAGATGACGGGTTATATGGCCCGGCCCGCAGGCAGTACGGCCAAGCTGCCCGCCGTTATCGTCATTCATGAGAACCGCGGGCTCAACGACCATATCCGCGATGTCGCGCGGCGCGTGGCGCTGGAAGGCTTCGTGGCGCTTGCCCCGGATTTCCTATCGCCCTCAGGCGGCACGCCCGCCGACGAGGACAAGGCGCGCGAGATGATCGGGGGGCTCGATCCAAAGGCCACCATCGCCAACGCCGTGGCGACGGTCGCATATCTCAAAGAGAATGATCTGACGACTGGCAAGGTCGGCGCGGTCGGCTTCTGCTGGGGTGGCGCGCTGGTCAACGATCTTGCGGTCAATGCGCCGGATTTGGGGGCCGGCGTCGCCTATTATGGACGCCAGCCCAAGACGGACGAGGTGGCAAAGATCAAGGCGCCGTTGCTCTTGCAATATGCCGGACTCGACGAGCGCATCAATGCCGGGATCGAGGCCTACAAGGCCGCGCTGGAGAAGGACGGCAAGACATTCGAGATCCATGTCTATGAAGGCGCCAACCACGCCTTCAACAATGACACGTCGGCGGCGCGCTATAATAAGGAGGCAGCCGATCTCGCATGGGGGCGGACGATTGGGTTTTTCAGGAAATATCTGGGGTGAGTGGGTTGGGCTTCAACTGAAGCGCACGTCGTTTTAATCTCCTCTGCCTTGTCGGCAGGGGCCTTAGCTGGAAATGCGGGCGGAATAGCACCCTCCTCTGGGCTGCCGCCCATCTCCCCCACAAGGAGGGAGATTAGCCTTCATGAAGGTTTGCACCAACCGCAAACGCTTACAAAGGAACGCTGAAAGTTGTGTCAGTCAATCTCCCTCCTTGTGGGGGAGATGTCCGGCAGGACAGAGGGGGGTGCCTCCCGATTCCAGCAAAACAAGAACCTCTTTATCCTCAGCGCTCCAACTGCGTCACCCGGCGGTCGGTGAAATTAAGCCGATGGGCGGCGAGCGCCTCGACCAGCGGGCGCATCTCCGGCTCGCGTGCCAGGAGATCGTCGAGTTCCGTCATCTGGTTCATGGCGATCAGGCGCAGGATATCGTCGCGCACGGTTCCGTCGGCGCGGCGGGGCAGGTGGGCGACCGGCTGGACCAGTTCCACCCGAAGGTCCTTCAGCCGCGCGCGGAGGCTGCGTTCGTCGGCCGTCGCGGTTTCGACGAAGGCATAGATGCCGACGCCCTTGGCGGGGAGCGAATAGAGCGCCAGCGCCACGTCCTTGACGCGGGGATCGGACTTCAGCGCGGCGATGATCGCCGGGCCTTCATTGTCGATGCGGTCGCCGGTGCCTTCGCCGTCCGACCAGTGGAAAAGGCTGCGGGTGACGAGATTGTAGAGCTTTTTGCCGGTTGCCCGCCAGATGCGCGAGGGCAGGGAGCGGCGCGCCAGGATGCGCTTTTCGGTCGGCGTCATCAGGTGCCTGGCGAAGGCCCGCTTCTGCTTGATGAGATGGCGGAAATCCTCATAGGCCATCATGCGGTAGAGCGATCCGCGACGGCGGTGGACCGAGGCGAGCTGGAAATCGATCACTGCGGCGTCGCCTTCGGGCGTCATCAGCCAGTTTTGCGGCTTGGCCAGATCGTTGTGGGTGACACCAAGACGGCGCATGTCGCGCAGAATGCGGTGGGCGCTGCGGTACCATTGCGGATTAGCGGGACGGGCGAGATGCAGCGGCGTGCCTTCCGTCCAGGAGCGGTAGAGGCCATGGCGGTCGGCGACGATCAATTGCGGGACGCCCTTGAGGCCACGCACGGTCTTCAGGCCGCGTATCTCGCGGCCCGCCAATATCCAGGCGATCGGCCGCGACCACCAGGGGGCGGCGCTGACCAGCCGGTGGATTACCCGCGTTTCCTGGTCGCCGACGAAGTAGCCGGCACGGGTCTCGGAAAACACGTCACGCTTGAAAACGGCGGTCACGATGAATTCGTGCTGTTCCGGATTGTCGGGCAGGCCGCCCTTGTGTGTTTTATTCTGCATGGCGCGTCACTAGCCGCAACCGCGTCATCAATCAAGCACGGAGCGGTGGCATCCTACATCGCACCGGGTGGCGAGGCATTGCAATCTCGACCTGAAAAGAGCAAAAGAACAGCCGGTTTCGGAGGAGTGACGAATGGGCCATCGCGAAGATATCGACAAAATTCTCGTTCAGGAAAAGACGCTTGTTTTTGATGCTTTCGACGAGGTGGCGGCATTCGCGCTGGGAAGCCGGATACGCGATTTCGCGCTTGAGGACGGGCTCGGCGTTGCCATCGAGATCAGCCTGTGGGACCGGAGGCTGTTCTATGCGACCACGTCGGGTGCGACGGCGGACAATCAGGAATGGGTGCGCCGCAAGTTCAATGTCGTTCAGCGCTTCCTCGCCAGCAGCTATCGCCTCGTGCTGGAGCAGGATCGCGAGGATCGCATGTTCCCGCCGCACCGTGCTGTCGACGTGCAGGATTACGCGCTTGCCGGGGGCGGTTTTCCGATCCGCGTGAAGGGTGCCGGGATCATCGGCGTGGCGATCGTTTCCGGCCTGCCGCAGCGCGAGGACCATAATTTGGTCGTCAAGGCGCTTGCCGCCGTGCTCGGTGCCGATCCCGCCGCCCTGGCTCTCGCGCAGGCATGATGCGGGCGTCAAGTTCAATCTGACAATCAAGGAGAACGGCGATGTCGCTTAGAGATGCGGTCGCGCTTGATCGCAACGAAGTCGGTATCGCGGCGGCCGCTGCCATTCTCAAGCAGCGTTTTGGCGAACGGGCGCAGACAGGGCAGGCGATCCGCGAGCAGCACGGCCACACGACCACCTATGTGCCGACGCAGGCGCCTGACATCGTCATCTTTGCGGAGAATGCGGAAGAGGTGCAGGAAGTCGTGCGGATCTGCAGCGAGCACCGCGTGCCGATCGTCGCCTTCGGTGCAGGCTCGTCGCTCGAAGGTCAGGTGAATGCGCCGGCGGGCGGCGTTTCGCTCGATCTCTCCCGGATGAACCGCGTCATCCGCGTCAATGCGGACGATCTCGACTGCGTGGTCGAGCCCGGTGTCACCAGGCGCGAACTCAACGAATATTTGCGCGATACCGGGCTTTTCTTCCCCATCGATCCCGGCGCCAATGCCAGCCTCGGAGGCATGGCGGCGACGCGTGCGTCCGGCACCAATGCGGTGCGCTACGGCACGATGCGCGAGAATGTGCTGGCGTTGAAAGCGGTGATGCCTGATGGGCGGCTGATCACCACGGCCAAGCGCGTCAAGAAGACCGCCGCCGGCTACGATCTCACCCGTCTGCTGATCGGCTCGGAGGGGACGCTCGGCATCATCACCGAACTCACCTTGAAGCTCTACGGCATTCCGCAGGCGATCTCGGGCGGCGTCTGCCCGTTCCCAAGCGTCGAGGCGGCCTGCCGCACAGTCATCGAGACGATCCAGATGGGCATTCCCGTCGCGCGTATCGAGTTGGTCAACACGCTGCAGATGCAGGCGCTGATCGCCCATTCGAAACTACCCTATGAACCGCAGCCCTATCTGTTCGTCGAGTTTCACGGCAGCGAAACGGGCGTCAAGGAGCAGGCGGAGCTGTTCGGCGAGATCGCGGCGGGGAATGGTGGCGGGCCTTTCCTGTGGACCGCCAATGCGGAAGAGCGCGACCGGCTGTGGCGCGCGCGTCACGACGCCTATTTCGCGGCGCTTTTGCTGCGCCCGGGCTCACGAGCGGTGGCCACGGATGTCTGCGTGCCGATCTCGCGCCTTGCCGATTGCATCCGTGAAACGGAGGCGGATCTCGCCGAAACCGGGCTGCTCGCGCCGATCGTCGGCCATGTCGGCGATGGCAATTTCCATCTGCAATTGCTGCTCGACACGAATGACCTCGCCGAGATCGACAAGGCCGAGGCATTCATGGACCGCCTGGCGCTGCGCGCCATCGCCATGGAAGGCACCTGCACCGGCGAGCACGGCATAGGGCAGGGCAAGATGAAATATCTCGAGTTGGAGCTTGGTGGCGCTGTCGATTACATGCGGTCGATCAAGCGCGCGATCGATCCGGACAATATCATGAATCCGGGCAAGATCTTACGGCTGTAGGCTGAGAGATTGATTCAGATTGTGCAGCGGGCCGGAGGAGTGTCCAGGCACCATCTGATTGATGTAGAAAAATCCCCGAACCTTACATTTTCCGGCGTGCAAAATGCGATTTGCCTTGTTGTCGCCGGATCGGTGCCATTATGTTGCGGGCTGTCACGGCTACGTGATCGTCAAGGGTTGTCCGGAGCAAGGGTTTGGGTCGCGTTTTTGTACTTCTCGGTGGCTTGCTGGTGCTGCTGCTGACAGCGGCGCTGGTTGTGCCGCCTTTTGTCGACTGGACGGGCTATCGCGCCGATTTCGAGCGCGAGGCCAGCCGGATTCTCGGCCGTCCGGTGACGGTCGCGGGCAGCGCCAATGCGCGGCTCCTGCCGTTTCCCTCCGTGACCTTTTCCGACGTCCGTGTCGGCGACAAGGGCGATGCGCCTGTCATGACCGTCGACAAATTTTCGATGGACGCCGAGCTGATGCCGTTCCTGCGCGGACAGATCCTAATTTTCGACATGCGGGTGGAAAAGCCGCATGTGGTGATCACGCTCGACAAGGCTGGCAAGGTAGACTGGGCGATCCGGCCTTCGACGCGGCTGGAGCCGGCGCAGATCAAGCTGGAAAACCTCCGGATCATCGATGGCTCGATCAATGTGCGCGACAGCGGCAACAACCGTCAGCATGTGATCTCCGATCTCAATGCGACGATGGCGGCCACGAGCCTCGCGGGGCCCTGGCGGTTCGACGGGACGTTGACGCTCGACGGCCAGAAGGCGGCTCTCGACGTAACGACCGGCGAGGTCAAACCCGAGGGCATATTGCGGGTGCGCGCCAGCATCCTGCCGCAGGATATGCCGGCGGTGTTCGAGACCGACGGAGACATGGTGCTGACTCAAGGAGCGCTTTCCTATGGCGGTACCTTCACCCTGCGATCATCCGATGTGGCTTCCGGGGCAACGCGCAGCAGGGGCGGCAACACTGCCAAGGCGTCACGGGTCACCCTGCCGGAGGAAAGGCCGTTGTTCGCCGACCTCCGCATCACCGGCAAATTTTCAGCCGATCATGCAAAGGTCGACATGCCGGAATTCCGCATGGAGCAGGGGCCGGTCGATAATCCCTATGTGGTCAATGGCAAGGCGCTGTTCGACTATGGCAACGCTCCCCGCTTCATGATCAATGCCGATGGGCAGCAGGTGCTGCTGGATGGGGGCGGGCTGGTCGAGTCCGGGGCTACGAAGGACGGCGCGACTTCCGTGCAAGCCGCCCCGGCGGTTCCGCTTTCGCATCGCATCGCCGCATTTCAACGGTTGATGGACCGAGTGCCGATCCCGACCATTCCGGGCAGCGTCGATTTGCGTCTTCCGGCGATCATCGCCGGCGATACCACGATCCGCGATGTGACCGTGCAGGCGGAGCCGGGCGGAAACGGGTGGAGCATCAAGCAGTTGAAGGCCGATCTTCCCGGACGCACCCAGATCGAGGCGAAAGGAAAGCTCCTGGTCGGCGAGGATTTTGGCTTTGACGGAGATCTCCTGATGGCTTCGCGTCAGCCCTCTGGTTTTGCCGCATGGCTGACGGCTGATGTGGACGAGGCGATAAGGCGGCTTCCGGCGGCGGGTTTTTCCGGCCAGGTCAGCCTTCACAAGGATGTGCAGCGCGCCGACGATCTGGAACTGGTGCTGGGCGGGGCGTCGCTCAAGGGCTCATTCATGCGCCAGTCGGAGGAAGGCGTGCTGCCTTCGATGCAACTCGCGCTCGCAGGCGGAGCGCTCGACGGTGATGCGCTGGAAGCGCTCACAACACTTTTTGCCGGCGACAGTGGCGCGGCGCGGCTGATCGACCAGGATATCGACGTGACGCTGAAGGCAGGGCCGGTCAGCCATGGCGGCTTCAAGGCGGCCTCCATCGATACGGCCTTCCGGCTTCGCGAGGGCCGTTTCGACATCGACAGGCTGATCCTCTCCGACATGGCCGGCGCTACTCTGACGGCGACGGGGATGTTCGAACCGTTCAAGGCGGAGCCGAGTGGATCGGTCGATGTGACTGTTCTTTCCGATGATCTTTCCGAACTGGTTCGGGCGCTGGCTACCCGTTATCCCTCCGTGCCGCTGTTCAGTGCGTTGACGAAGCGGGCCGAGACCTATCCCGGACTTTTCTCCGACAGTGAAATCACGCTGGTCGGCAGCGCCGTCACTTCGGCTACAGACAAGAAGGTGGGGGCTGCAGACAAGAAGGACGGTAAAGAGTTTTCCTTCAGCGCCAACGGCAAGACGGGCGGCATGACGATCGGCGTTTCCGGCATGGCGCGCGGCAATCTCTGGGGCGAAGCCCCACTGCAATTGTCGCTGACGGCAAATGCGGATACGCCGGAGAGCGAGCCGCTGATGGCACTCATCGGGTTTCCGGCCCTGCCGCTTGGCATCGCCGGAGAGCTCAACGGCAATCTTTCGCTGCAGGGCGTGCCCTCGGAGGGGATGAAGACGCAATTGACGCTAAAGGCGCCCGATGGTGCGGCGTCGATAGACGGCGTGTTTACGCTTCGCCCCGACGATCTCACGGGTAGCGGAAAGGCGGTGCTGAAAACCGCCGACCTCCAGCCTTTCGCGGCGGCGGTGGGCTATGCGCTGCCCGGCTATGGCGAGGGGCTGCCGGTCGATCTGACGAGCGATTTCCAGTTCGCCAAGGATATCGTGCGCCTGCCCAATCTGGCGGGCACGCTGGACGGGGAGACGGTCGCAGCCAAGCTCGAGGCGAGCCTTGCCGATAGCGGCGATCCGCAGCTCAAGGGAGAGGTGAAGGTCTCCAGGCTCGATCTCGGTGCGCTTGCTGGCTTCATGCTGGGATCGCAAGCTTTTGAGAGCGGGAATAGCGGTACGGGAGGGGGAGTTTGGCCGAAAGGCGCGTTCGCCAATGCTCCCGCCTTTCCGCTTCTGGCCAATTTGACACTCACCGCTGAAGCGGCCAATGCCGGTTTGTTTGGCGATATCACCGGTTTTTCCGCCAAGATCGCCGGGGGAAGCGACGACCTCAATCTGAGCGATCTTGCCGGCACGCTTCTCGGCGGCAAGCTGGGCGGAAGCTTCGGCCTGCGCAATACCGGCGGTACGGCGCTCGCCTCCACCCAGTTTACCTGGGAAGGGAGCGATCTCAGCAGGTTTTATCATTTGCAGGACGGCGATGCGCCGCTCAGCGGCGTGACCAAGCTTTCCGCTTCGCTCAATGGCAGCGGCAAGAGCGTCAGCGAATTGATGGCTTCGATGGCCGGATCAGGCGTTCTCGCTGTAAACGGACTGTCGATCAAAGGGTTCAATCAGGATGCGCTGCAGCCGATACTCGCTGCGGCTGACAAGGCGGACCCGAACGTGCCGACAGCAACGCTCGATGCGATGGCGACAGGGCATCTGGACTTGGGCGCATTCAGCCCCGGACCGGCGGAACTGGCCTTTACGGTCGCTGGCGGGGTGGCGCGCGTCCCGTCATTCCAACTTGACACGGACAAGGTGGCGCTTGCATCCGATTTCCGGCTTGACCTTGCCACGATGACGATTGGCGCGCAGGGCGGCTTTACGTTCAAGCCGGGTTCCGACGCGCTTGTCGGCGCCGAACCGGCGGTGCGTTTTGCCGTCGAGGGGCCTTACCGGGATCCATCCATCACGTTCGATCGCCAGCCGCTGGTACAGTTCCTGACGCAGCGCGCCCTGGAGCGCGAGCAGGACCGGGTCGAGGCGATGCAGGCGGCGCTCGTCGAAAAGCAGCGGCTGCGCCGCGAGGTGGCGCTCTACCAGGCGAGGGCCGATGAGCGCTTGCGCGCCGAGGAAGAAGCGCGCAGGAAAATCGAGGAGGAAGCGCGGGCGAGGGCGGAGGAAGCCCGCCTGCGCGCCGAGGAACAGGCTGCTCGCAAGGCCGCAGAAGCGGAGGCGGCCCGCAAGGCAGCAGAGGAAACCGCACGCCGGGCAGCAGAGGCCGCCAATCGGCGGGCCCAGCACGACGACCCCGCATGGTCCGGCAGCATCAGCGTCCCGAGAGACAGACCGCCTGCCGCAGGAAGCGAGACGCAATTGCCAAGGAACGGCCAGTCGGTCGATGAATTCCTGAAGACGTTGGAGGCGCCATCGCCATAGGGGATGGTGAGGATTTTTTGCCGTAGCTGGGGACGCACCGTTGAGGAATGGATTCCGTCAAAACAAGAACTGTTCTCATCGTGAGCGGGTGCGATAGGCAGTGTTTTCCGTTAGAGCGATCATATTTCCACCCCGTCATTCCAGTGCTTGTCACTGGAATCCATTCCTCGTCATGCAAAGCCATGGAGCGGGGCAGAAGGCCTATTCCTCGATCCTGCCGCCGGATTTCACCCATTCGAGAGCGTGGAGGCGGAGGGCGGAGGAGAGGTTTGCCCGCTTGTCGCGATTATCGTCGATCTCGGCCACGAGGGCGGCGAGCGAAATGCCGCGCTGGCGCGCGATCGCCTCGACGATTTCGAAGAAGGCGTCCTCCAGCGAGAAACTGGTGGCGTGGCCGCGGATGCTGATGGAACGTTTGCGGACGATGCTGCCCGATTGAGGGCTGCCCGATTGAGGCGCAGGGCCTGCGGGCCCGTTCATGCGCCGTCTTCCCCGTTATTTCCCGAAAGCGCCCCTGAAGCCGGAGAGGCCGGTGTCGGGTTTTCCGGCTCTATGCGGTTGCGTTCGAGGAACTCTTTGGTCTTTCGCGCCTGTTCACGCTCGAACTTCTTCTCGGTGCCGGTTCGCCCATGACGGACGCGGTTTTCCGTGGCGGTCTTTTCCTTTTCGTCGCGCGCCTTGCGCTTCTTGAACTGGCGCAAACTGACGATATCGCTCATCGAGGCAGGTCTGGGCTATTTTTTGCGGAAAGCATCGAGCGAGACGACGTCGGCGGAGGGTTTGGCGTCCTCGTCGTCTTTTGCTGCGTCACCTGATGTCTTGGCGTCCGGCTTCTTTACTGCCTTGCCGGTGGCTTTTTTGGGCTTCACCGCCTTTGCAGGCTCGTTGACCTCACGCATGGGTTCGATGCTGGTGATCTCGGCGTCGGAATCATTGTCGCCGGCCGGTTCCTGCGTTGCAACGTCGAATTCCAACTCGAAATTGACCGAAGGATCGTAGAAGCCGCGAACGGCGGAGAAGGGGACGACGAGACGTTCCGGCACATCGCCGAAAGAGAGTCCGACCTCGAACAGTTGCTCCGTCACCTGCAAATCCCAGAACTGGTGCTGCATCACGATCGTCATCTGCTCGGGGTATTTCTCCTTCAGACGCGACGAGATGCGAACGCCAGGGGCCTCCGTGAGGAAGGTGATGAAGAAATGATGATTGCCCGGAAGTCCCGCCTTGGCGACCTCCATCAGCACCTTACGGATGACGCCGCGAAGCGCTTCCTGTGCAAGAATATCGTATCGGATCAGATCCTGGACCATAAAGTGCTTATCCCACGGATTCGCGGTTCGATGTCAAGTTCGATATGAACGGAAAGAGCCATAACTCATCCGCATTATGGCGCAAGGCCACAACAATTGCGACTGGGGAAATAGGATAGGCGTCGATTCAGGTCAACACCAAGGCCTGTTCAGGCCGAAGATCGGGATAGCGCCATATCGGCCCTGGCGGAAGAAGCCTTGCGAATGGCGAAGGCGCGCAGGAAGGTGCGTACGCCGTTGAGCGCGCTGGTCTCGATCTGCTTTTCCGTCGGTTTTTCGCCCTGCATGCCGCAAAAATTCATGTCGGCGGTGACCAGCGCCAGGAACTGTCGGGCGGCCAGATCGGGATCGTCGATATCGAGCGCGCCGCCATGGGCGAGCCGGGCAAGCCGTGCGGCGATGGCGGACCCGACCTTGGCGGGGCCGTTTTCGCGCCAGATTTGGAACAGTTCTGGATAGCGCTCGCCTTCGGCCTGAATCAGCTTGCGCAGGAACTCGCCATCGCTATTGCACATGCAATTCTTGCCGAGCCGCGTCGCGAAAAGGGCGAGATCGGCTTCAAGATTATCGGATTTTTCGGGAAAGGTCGCCAGAATGGCGAACAGCGCGGCGTTGGTGCGCTCCATGACCGCATCGACGACCGCGCCGAACAGCATCTCCTTGTCGCGATAATGATTATAGATGGTCTGGCGTGAGACGCCTGCTTCAGCGGCGATCAAATCTATACTGGTGCCCGTGAAACCATCGCGGCAGAAGGTGCGCGCTGCGGCGTCCAGGATGGAGTGGCGTTTCATGCACTGGCCGCTGCCGGGCCGAGTGAAGGCTTGCCCCCTCGTGTCGGGGAGATAAGGGGCAACGGGTGCGCACTGGAGCGTGACAGCAGGTTTGTCAGTATTCTTCATGGCCTCAAGATATGACGGGTTGACGATTTAGACAATAGTGTCTAAATTGACATCGTTGTCCAATCACTTGGACGTCATACATACAACCCGCCGCTGGCTTCCACAATGGGAGAGGGCGCTCGGGGCTTCCCTGTTTCTATTATGACCGGCCGGCGATGCCCCAGTGGCCTGCGTATCGCGATGCCCGTTCGGTCGTCCCATTTCGAAAGTTTCCGTGATGTCATCCAGATTTCTTCGCACTGCGATTGTTCTTGGACTTCTCTCGGCGATCGGGCCGTTCGCGATTGACATGTATCTTCCAGCGCTGCCGACGATCGGGGCCGATCTCCAGGCGGAGACGAGCGCCGTGCAGATGAGCCTGCTCGCTTTCTTCATCTCCATGGGATTGGCGCAGCTCTTCATCGGGCCGCTTTCCGACATGATGGGTCGCAAGCTTCCGCTCTATGGCGGGCTCGTACTCTTTGCCATTGGCAGCATTGGGTGCGCGCTTGCCGGCGATATCGATACGCTCGTCGCTTTTCGCTTCCTGCAGGGGATTGGCGCGAGCGCCGGCATGGTCATCCCGCGCGCCATCGTGCGCGATCTGCATACCGGCGTGGATGCGGCGCGGCTGATGTCGCTCCTGATGCTGGTCTTCAGCATCTCGCCCATCCTGGCCCCGCTGACCGGGACAGCGATCATCGCCTTCTTCGGCTGGCGCGGTGTCTTCTGGGCCGTGCTGATCGCCGCACTTATCGGCATGGTGCTGCTGGCCACTTCGCTCAAGGAGACGCGGCCGAAGTCGGCGCGGGTGGAAAGCAGCCTCGGCAGCGCGCTTGCCGCCTATGCCTTCCTCCTCAAGGATTTCAATTTCCTCGTGCTGACCTTCATCGGCGGCCTCGGATTGTCGTCGTTCCTGGTCTATCTCGCCAATTCGTCCTTCGTGCTGATCGACCATTACGGTCTCACGCCGACGCAGTACAGCATCGCGTTCTCGATCAACGCGGTATCGTTCTTCAGCGTGTCGCAACTGAGCGGCTGGCTGGCTGGCCGATTCGGACTGGTGCGGGTGGTTCGGATGGCGGTTGCCGGCTATGCAGCGGCGATGACGCTGCTGCTCCTGGTCATGATGGCCGGCTTCCAGTCCTTGCCTGTCATGGCTATTTTCCTGTTCGTCGGATACGGTTTTCTCGGGCTCGTGCTGCCGACAACGGCGGTGCTGGCGCTCGAGGAGCATGGGGAAATTGCCGGCACGGCATCCGCTCTCATGGGGACGCTGCAATTCGTTGCCGCAGCCGTGGCCATGGGGATCGCCGGTGCATTCTTCGACGGAACGGCGCTGCCGATGATCGCCGGCATCGCGGCCTGCGCGATCGGTGCATTCCTGCTGACGCTGCTCTCGCTTGGTCGCCGGCGCGGCGCGGCCGCAACTGAAATCCCGGCAGAAATGCCAGCGGAATAAGGAAAAGACAGCGGAATTACGCAAAGAAAGGGAAAGTGGAGGCTTCTGTTGCCAGGTGCCTCCGAACCCCGCCTTAAGGTGCTAACCAAAAGGGCTTAGGTCGGAATTCCCGCACCGCCATTAGGCAGCGAGAGCATATCCCTTAGCGTTGTTGTCGTTTGCAACTACACTTTTGACCCGATAACGGTGGTATCATGCCGAGCAAAAGAGCGATCTTTACACCCTTGTCGATCCTATTTCGCCCCCGCCACAAGGCAGCTTATCTGCTGCATTCTGGTGGAGGCGCCGGGTACCGCCCCCGGGTCCAATAGGCTTATTACATCGTCCGTTTATCGCCATAGCCGGTCGAAACCGGCAGGGTTTATATAAGTCGCCCCGACAGGAATTGGAAGGGCCTTCAGCACGATTTGCGGTGTTCATCAGCGTTGGTCTGCATGGCTGCCGACAGTTTTGTGGGGCATGGCTTGTGTGCCCAATCACGGTTCTAATCGTTCAACCGGCATTGACAGGTGTTTTTTGCTAGTCAATGTTTCACTATAGTGGGCTAGGATTCCATTCAGTCCGGCTGCTCTAGCAGCGGATAACGTGGCCAAGATCGAAGGAGAGCGGTCAATGAGTGAATATATCGAGGATGTACGCCGTTACGATGCCGGTGCGGATCCGGCGGTCATCGAGAAGATCGTCAAGCATCTGGGCGTCGCGCTGCGCAGCAGGGATGCGTCTCTGGTGGCGATGGCCGATCCTGATGAAGTCGAGCGCGTGCGCAAAAGCTGGGTCGAGAAGAAGCTCGGCGTCACCGATGCCGACAAGGGCAATGCCGCCATCCAGAGCGTCGGGGACATCATGAAGGCGGATCGCAACAAGCAGCGCGTCACTTTCTATTATCTGACCGCGAAAGCGCTTGGAAAGCTCGAAAGCCTCTGATTTTCTGATGATTATATGTGAAACCCCGGTGCTTTGCGCCGGGGTTTTGCTATTTTGATGCCAAGATTTGGAGCGGTGCCGCGATTCTATCGAAACAGGGCTGCTTCCTGGAGAAGACGATGCCGCGCCATCCCGAATATCAATATCTCGATCTCCTGTCCGGCGTTCTGGAGAAGGGCGACAGGCGTATCGACCGCACCGGTGTCGGCACGCTTTCGCAATTCGGCGCGATGCTGCGGTTCGATCTTTCCGATGGCACGGTGCCGATCCTGACCAGCAAGCGGGTCTACTGGAAGCTGGCGGTCAAGGAGATGCTGTGGTTCCTGACGGGCGAAACCAATATCCAGGCGCTTTTGAAAGAAAACGTGCGAATCTGGACGGATTGGCCTCTGGACAAATACCGCAAAGCGACCGGCGAGGCGATTTCGCAGCCGGAATTCGAAAAGCGTATCGTGGAGGATGATGATTTTGCACGGCAATGGGGCGATCTTGGCCCTGTCTATGGCAAGCAATGGCGGCGCTGGCTGGGGGCCGATGGCGCCGAGCACGACCAGATCGCGACCGTCATTGAGACCCTGAAAACCAACCCTTCGAGCCGGCGTATGCTCTTTCACGGCTGGAACGTGCCTGATTTGCCTCAGATGGCGCTGCCTCCCTGTCATATGGTCTACCAGTTCCATGTGACGGGAGGGAACCGGCTCAACCTTTTGATCTACCAGCGCAGTTGCGATCTGGAACTTGGTGCGCCTTTCAATTTTGTCGGCGGCACGGCGCTGCAGATGATGGTGGCGCAGCAGACCGGCCTTGAACTGGGCGAACTGATCTGGATGGGCGGCGATGTGCATCTTTATCTCAACCATCTTGAACAGGCGCGCGAGCAGGTGACGAGGGAGCCCCGGCCTTTCCCCCGAATGCGCCTGCTGCGCCGGCCCGAGAGCATCGACGGCTACAGGATCGATGATTTCGAGGTGACGGGGTATGAGCCGCACGCCGCGATCAAGGCGGATGTGGCGGTCTGATGAGCACGGTTTCCCCAACAGTGTCGATTGTCGTTGCCATTTCGGAAAACGGGATCATCGGACGTGAAAATGGCCTGCCATGGCGGTTGTCGACTGACATGAAGCGGTTCAAGGCGATCACCATGGGCAAGCCGATCGTGATGGGACGCAAGACGTGGATATCCATCGGCCGGCCGCTGCCCGGGCGCGCCAATATCGTCGTCACCCGCGATCCTGATTTTGCGGGCGAAGGGTTCGATGTGGCAGGCTCCGTCGAGGATGCGCTGGCGCTCGCCGGGAAACGTGCCGCCGAGGTCGGGGCAAACGAGATCTGCGTGATCGGCGGAGGCGAAATCTATCGCCAGACTTTGAAGCTGGCGGACAGGCTCTACGTGACCGAGGTGATCGGCGAGGTCGAGGGCGATACGCATTTTGCGCCGATCGATCCGTCTGTGTGGCGCAAGGTTTCGGTAGAAGAGGTTCCCCCCGGGGAGAAGGACAGCCACGCCACTCGCTATATCGTTTATGACAGGGGTGAATCACAGAAAAAGGGCTGATCGGGCATGCTGGAGGTCCGGGAATCGTGCTGATTTTCGGAAAGAATGCTGAAAAGTCCTTGCCTGCGTTGAAAGCGGCTATCACCATCCCTATAAACGGGACACATCAATTGATGCCGGGAGGTCGTTCGCTACCTCTTGCGTGCAAAACGAGAGGTAAGAATGCCCTGGAGTAATCAAAACGGCGGCGGCGGCCCTTGGGGTGGCGGCGGCAATAATAATGGGGGCCCGTGGGGACAAGGGCCGAAGGGGCCGCGTACACCCGGCACACCGCCCGATCTCGAGGATATACTGCGCAAGGGCCAGGACCGGCTGAAAAGTGTGTTTCCCGGTGGAGGCGGCGGAGGCGGCAGCAAGTACAGCCTCTATTTGATTGGCGGGGTGCTCCTCCTCGCCTTCTGGATTTTCAAATCCGTTTATACGGTGCAGCCGGACGAGCTTGCCGTCGAAATGCGTTTCGGAAAGCCGAAGGACGAAATCTCCGGCCCGGGCCTGCATTTCCATTGGTGGCCGATCGAGACCTATGAAAAGGCGTCGATCGCCGAAAAACAGATCAACATTGGCGGCCAGGGCACGCGCGGCGCCACACAGGGGCTGATGCTGACCGGTGACCAGAACATCGTCAACGTCCAGTTCTCCGTGCTTTACCAGGTGATTGATCCACGCGCCTATCTCTTCAATGTAGAGAGCCCTGACAGCATGGTGCAGCAGGTTTCCGAGAGCGCCATCCGCGAGATCGTCGGACGCCGTCCGGCGCAGGATGTGTTCCGTGACAACCGTGCGGCGATCGCGCAGCAGGTGCGCACCATCGTGCAGGCAGCGCTTGACGAGTTCAAAGCGGGCATTCAGGTCAACGCCGTTTCCATCGAGGATGCAGCGCCCCCGCCGGAGGTGGCCGATGCATTCGACGAGGTGCAGCGCGCTGAACAGGACGAAGACCGTTTCGTCGAGGAATCCAACCAGTATTCCAACCAGAAACTTGGCGCGGCACGTGGTCAGGGCGCTCAGGTTCGCGAAGAGGCGGCTGCCTACAAGAACCAGATCGTGCAGGAGGCCGCAGGTGAGGCGCAACGTTTCACGTCCGTCTACGACCAGTATATCAAGGCGCCCGACGTGACGCGCAAGCGCCTGTTCCTCGAAACCATGGAGCGCGTTCTCAAGGGCTCCAACAAGGTGATCGTCGAGCCCGGCAAGGATGTGGTGCCTTATCTGCCGCTCAACGAACTGATGCGCCAGCGTGCGCCAGGAACGACCCCGCAGAACAATACGACGCCTGGAAGCACGACCGGGGCGAGTACCCCCGGGGCTAGCAGCGTGACAGGAGCCAGCCAGTGATGAACCAGAACCGTTTTCCCTTCATCGCGGGCATCATAGCGATCGCTGCCTTCCTGCTCTATTCGGCGGTGTTCATCGTTGGCGAACGTCAGCAGGCAATCGTTCTTCGCTTCGGCCAGATCGTCGATGTGAAGACCGAGCCCGGCCTTTATCTGAAACTGCCTTTCGGGTTCTTTGACGCGGATACCGTGCAGATGATCGACGATCGCCTGCTGCGCTTCGATCTTGACGATATCCGCGTTCAGGTTTCTGGCGGCAAGTTCTACGACGTCGATGCCTTCCTGGTCTATCGGATCACGGATGCACGACGCTTCATGCAGACGGTATCGGGCAATACCACATTGGCCGAACAGCGCCTGCGGACGCGTCTCGACGCGGCCTTGCGTAGCGTCTACGGTTTGCGCGGCTTCGAGGCAGCGCTTTCCGAGGAACGCGGCGATATGATGCGGGAGGTGCGCGATCAGTTGCGTCCTGACGCCACGTCGCTTGGCCTCACCATCGAGGACGTGCGTATCCGCCGCACCGATCTCACGGCCGAGGTCTCGCAGCAGACCTACGACCGCATGAAGGCTGAGCGTCTCGCGGAAGCGGAGCGGTTGCGTGCCCGCGGCCGTGAAGCGGCACAGCGTATCCGTGCCGTGGCCGACCGCCAGGTCGTTGAGATCCTGGCCGAAGCCCGCAAGGAATCGGAAATCCTGCGCGGTGAAGGCGAGGGCGAGCGCAGCCGTATTTTCGCCGATGTGTTCCAGAAGGATCCTGATTTCTTCGCCTTCTACCGTTCGATGGCGGCTTATCAGAAGGCGCTGGAGGGGGCGGGCACGACGATGGTGCTGTCGCCGAATTCGGAGTTCTTCCGTTATTTCCAGGACGCGCAGGGCAATGTTCCGGCGGTCAACAGCCAGGCGCCGGCTACTCCGGCCCGGCCTGCGACGCCGGCGCAATGACAGGCGCAATGGCTGGAATAGCCTGATATGAACGACTTCATCGCCGCCGTGGGTCTGCTCTTCGTTTTCGAGGGGCTGCTCTACGGCGGCTTTCCATTCCTGGCGAAGCGCTTCGCCCGGGATGTAGCCGAACTGCCCGAGACGGTGCTGCGCATCGCGGGTATTGTCGCCATCGCCGCCGGCGTGGTGATCGTCTGGCTGGCGCGCGGATAATTCTTTTCATCCGCGGCGGCCTTTTCAAGGCCGCAAACAAGCCGTATTTTCTGGGCAGAAAAATAGCATCGGTGCGACTCCGCGCGCGGCGTAGTCGGCCCTTCATGACCCTCTATTATCGGAGTTTGCGCTTATGGCCTTCGGGGCTCGATCCGGCTTCCTTCGCGGCGGCATTGCGGCAATTGCCATCGGTGCGATGACGGTCAGCATGATCGCGCCGGTACTGACGACGCCGGTCCAGGCAGCCGAGGGCCCGGCATCTGTTGCAGATCTTGCGGAGCGGCTTATCGACTCGGTGGTCAATGTTTCCACCTCGCAGAACGTCAAGACACCGGGCGGTGACGGCAATCAGGTGCCGATGCCCAAAATGCCCGAGGGATCGCCCTTTCAGGAGTTTTTCGACGATTTCTTTGGCCCGCAGGGAAAAGGTGGAGATGGCGACCAGTCGCGCCGGGTGCAATCGCTTGGCTCGGGCTTCGTCATCGATGCTGAAAAGGGTATCGTCGTTACCAATAATCACGTCATCGCGGATGCCGATGAGATCGAGGTCAATTTCAACGACGGGTCGAAGCTGAAGGCAGAAGTGCTTGGCAAGGACCTCAAGACCGATCTGGCGGTCCTGAAGATCGATCCGACGAAGCACAAGCTGACGGCAGTGAAATTCGGCGATTCGCAGAAATCGCGGATCGGCGACTGGGTGATGGCCATCGGCAATCCGTTCGGCCTCGGCGGCACGGTGACGGTCGGCATCATCTCGGCGCGCAACCGCAACATCAATTCCGGACCCTATGACAGCTTCATCCAGACCGACGCGGCGATCAATCGGGGCAATTCGGGCGGGCCGCTGTTCAACATGGATGGCGAAGTCATCGGCGTGAACACGGCCATCATCTCGCCTTCCGGCGGCTCGATCGGCATCGGTTTCGCCATTCCGTCCGAAATGGCGGTGGGTGTCATCGATCAGTTGAAGGAGTTTGGCGAAACCCGTCGCGGCTGGCTCGGCGTGCGCATCCAGCCGGTTACCGACGATGTTGCCGAAAGCCTCGGCATGAGCTCGACCAAGGGTGCGCTGGTTGCGGGCCTCGTCGAAGGCAGCAATGTCGACAACAAGGAAATTCAACCGGGCGATGTCATCGTCAAATTCGACGGCAAGACCGTCGACAGCGCGCGCGACCTTCCGCGGGTAGTCGCCGAAAGCCCGGTCGGCAAGGAAGTCGAAGTGGTGGTCGTCCGCAAGGGCAAGGAGCAGACCGTCAAGGTCAAGCTCGGGCGCCTTGAGGAATTCGAGAAGAAGGAAGCCACCGGCGGCGACACCGAGGATGAGGGAGCGGACAAAGGAACTGAACAACCGGACAAGCCCGCCTCTGTCGATGTGCTCGGCATGAAGCTTGCCGCTCTCGATGACGCGACGCGCGAGAAATTCAAGATTGCGGCCGATGTGCAGGGCGTCGTCGTGACCGAGGTAGCGCCCAATTCGGCAGCGGCGGAAAAGCGGATTGCGCCCGGCGAGGTGATCGTCGATATCGGCCAGGAAACCGTCGTGTCACCTGAGGATGTGGAAAAGCGCGTCAATGGTCTGCGCAAGGAAGGTCGCAAGAACGCGCTTCTGATGCTCGCCTCGAAAACCGGTGAATTGCGGTTTGTTACGGTAAGGATGGAGTGAGGGTTGGGCGGGAAACCGCTTTCGTTTTGGGCTGCAATATCCTCTCTGGCCGCCCTTCGGCAAGCTCAGGAGTCCAAAGGGGGGTAAACGGGACGATTCCGTCAACGCATGGGATCGTTCAGCAGCCCATGAGCTCCAGCATTCCAGACACTTGCCGGCGAATATTCAGCTTTTGATTCCGGCCCAGTCCTGTTGTGCGAGGCTGTAGGTGACGTGGGCCTTGAGATGCGGTGTGGCGTCGCTCACCTTCGGGTGGTCGAAGTCGCGGGCCGGATCGCGTTTCATGCCGAGGCGCTCCATGACGGCGGTGGAGCGGTGGTTGTTGAAGACGGCGAAGGAGACGATCTCGTCCAGCCCGTGCTCGTCAAAGCCAAGTGCAAAGAGCCGGCGTCCGGCCTCGGTCACATAGCCCTTGCCCCAGTGGCGTTTTGCCAGTCGCCAGCCTATCTCGACGGCGCCCTTGCGAAAATGCGGCTCCATATCGGTGAGAGCCAGGCCGGTGAAGCCGATGCAGGCGCCGGCGGTCCGTTCTTCGAGCGCGTAGAAGCCGTAGCCGGTCGCATCGATATCCCGCCTCAGCCTGTCGAACAGTTCGTCTGACTGGCTACGGTTGCGCAGAAAGCCGAAAAACTCCATCACCGCTGGATCGGAGTTGATTTCATGGAAGAGTTCGCGGTCGCCGTCCCGCCAGTTGCGGATGATCAGCCTTTCGGTTTCCGCGATGATCATGGGACGAAATCCGTTTTGCGATAGCCTTGGATGTAAAGCAGCGCCGAGAGATCGCCATGATCGATGCGGATTTTGACCTGTTCGGCGACAACAGGCTTGGCATGCAGCGCGACCCCGCTTCCCGCGAGTTGCAGCATGCCGAGATCGTTGGCCCCGTCGCCGACGGCGATTGCGTCCCCGGTTGTTATTCCGAGCCTGCCGCAGATATCGATCAGCCGCTCGACCTTGGCTTCGCGTCCGAGAATGGGTTCGGCCACTTCGCCTGTCAGCCGCTCGCCATCATCGAGGAGCAGGTTGGCGCGATCCTCGTTGAAGCCGATCATCTGGGCGATGCGCCGGGTGAAGACGGTGAAGCCGCCGGATACCAATGCAGTATAGGCGCCGTGCTTCTTCATCGTGCGCACCAGTTCGACGCCGCCCGGCGTCAGCGTGATGCGGCTGGCGATCACCTTGTCGATGACCGAGAGCGGCAGGTCCTTCAGGAGCGCCACGCGCTCGCGCAACGCCGGCTCGAACGCGATCTCGCCATTCATGGCGCGCGCGGTGATTGCCGACACGGCATCGCGCAGGCCCGCTTCCTCGGCCAGTTCGTCGATGCATTCCTGAGCGATCATGGTGGAATCCATGTCGGCGATCAGCATCTTCTTGCGTCGTTCGTCCTGTTCCTGCACCACGATATCGACCGGCTCGCCATCGACTGCGTCGCGCAGGAGCGCTGCGGCCTCTGTAGCCTCGGCGCCGTCTTTCAAGGCCAGATCGCAGGCGATGCCGTCGGCCAGCCAATAAAGTCCGGTTGCATTCACCGCCGCCGAGGCTTTAATCCCAAGCGACGGCGACAGAACGGGACGGGCCGGATTGGCGATGAGCGTGGCGACCAGTGACATGAGGCAATTCCCGGCATGGTGGATAATGTGACGATCAAGAACGCGATCCTGATAGCCGGACCGACGGCAAGCGGCAAGTCGGCGCTGGCGCTGCGCCTTGCCCGGGAGCAGGGCGGTTTCATCGTGAATACCGATTCCATGCAGGTCTACGGCGTTCTGGACCTCCTGACGGCGCGGCCGCAGGCCGACGATATGGCAGCGGTTCCGCATCATCTTTACGGACACGTGCCGCCATCGCAACTTTATTCGACCGGCCGCTGGTTGGCAGATGTGGAAGCGGTGCTGAACCGGCGCGAATTGCAGGGCCGTGTGCCGGTCTTCGTCGGTGGTACGGGGCTCTATTTTCGCGCGCTGCTTGGTGGCCTGTCCGATATGCCCGATGTGCCCGACTTCGTGCGGGAGCGCTGGCGCGGGCGGCTTGCGGCGGAGGGCGCGCCGGCGCTGCACCAGGTGCTCGGTCGCATGGATCCTGTCGCCGCCGGTGTCCTCAGGCCTTCGGACGGGCAGAGGATCGTGCGGGCGCTGGAGGTGATGGATGCCTCGGGGCGATCGATCTACGATTGGCAGAAGGAGAAGGGCAGGGCGCTGGTGGATGCGGATACTGCGCGCCGGGTGGTGATCCTGCCGGAGAGGGACTGGCTCGGGACGCGCATTTCGCAGCGCTTCGACCTGATGATGCAGCAGGGCGCGGTGGATGAGGTCAAGGCGTTGCTTGCGCTGAAGCTTTCCGACCAACTGCCGGCGATGAAGGCCATCGGTGTCCGCGAGATCGGCGCGGCACTCGCAGGCGAGATCACGTTCGAGAAAGCGGCGGAACTGGCGAAGATCGCGACCAGGCAATATGCCAAGCGGCAGATGACATGGTTTCGCAATCAACTGGGGGATTGGCAGGTTTTACGCAACATAAACCAGACGCAAGTTTTTTCCTGACGGGCCGATCAAAGAGCACTATTCGGATGTGCGATTAACGGGAGCGAAACGCCTGTAGGTTGAATGTGGCGTCGCAGGGGGGGCAGCGCGAACATATGCGTTTTTACAAATCGGAGACATCGTTCTTTATCCTGATCGTCTTTCTGGGCGGCGCGGGCATTATGCTTTATCGCGCCCAGACGGCGTTGGATGCGTTGTCGCCGATTGTAACGGGGGATGTTGCGAAGCTGGTGGGCTATATCACGACAGCCAATAGCTCTGCGGCTCTCTTCCTGGTTGCGGCTCTGCTATGCGGGATATTCCTGATCTATCCGCTGATCCGCTTCCAGGCGCAGGATCATGGCAAGCTGCAGGCGATGACGCAGATACTCTCGGCGCGATCCGAGTCGCTGGCGCATGCGGCGTTGACCGATGGCCTTACGGGCATGCAGAACAGGCGTTATTTTGACGAGGCGCTACGGGAATATCTCGTGCAGTTCGGCCGTATCAATAAGCCGGTGGGGCTGATGATCCTCGATCTCGACCATTTCAAATCGGTCAACGACACATATGGTCACCATGTCGGCGATGCGGTGCTGCGGGAAGTCGCACGCTGCCTGAAGGATTATACACGCTACCATGATGTCGTCGCACGCCTCGGCGGCGAAGAATTCGCGGTCGTTGCACCCAATATGGAACGGGAAATGCTGGCCAAGCTCGCCGACCGGATCCGAAAGGCGATCTCGGATATCGACATCGCGATAGACGACGCAAACCTGAAGGTGACAACGAGCATCGGCGTCGCCGTATGGGACAGGCGCGAGAGTTGGCAGGATTTCTATCGCCGGGCGGACAAGCTGCTCTACAACGCCAAAAACACGGGCCGCGATCGCGTCTGCGTGTGATTTCCGGGCTCTCTTGGCGCGGTGTCACCCCACAGGGCTGCCGCCCATCTCCCCCGCAAGGGTGGAGATTGCGCCTTCATCTCGGTGAAGGCGCAGGGAGAAGAAACATCGGTGCTTGCTGCAAATGAACCGCGCTCTAGCTCCGATCGTTGCGGAAGGAGCGGACAAGGTCGTTGGCGCGGGGTTGCTGCTGTTTCTCTATCATCCTGAGATGCTCTTCCCGCGCTTCGGCGTGACGCATCCGCCAGTCGGATTCAGGTGCCACTGCGTTGCGCTGACCGGGGTCGAGCGGCAGGATCGGCGGGATGGATGCGCGCTGTTCCTCGGCTGTTTCCATCGTCTCATAAGTTGAAGGTTCCGAAGCGGCGCTGTCGAAATGGCGCAGGCGGTCGATGACGCTTTCCAGCGATATCCGCCTGTCGCCCGTGCGCATCAATTGCTGCTGCTCCTGGATATGCGCGCCCGGCAATTTATTGGCGGGGATGGTTTCGAAGGTCATGCGCATCGGCGTCGACAGCGCTTCGCCGAATGCGACGGCCTCGCGGTTGGCTATGGAGGACAGGAAATTCGTCATGCTCTTGGCAGCACCGGTAATCGCGCCCTTGATGATCTGCTGGTCGCGCTCATTGCCAAGCCGCATGGCGAAAATCGTGTTGCACTGCGACAGGATCGTCGGATCGAGTTCGCCTGGGCGCTGGGTGACGACGCCGAGATAGACGCCGTATTTACGGCCCTCCTTGGCGATGCGGGCGATAGCCTGACGCGTCGGCCAAAAGCCGGCGTCGGGATCTGCGGGGATATAGCGATGAGCTTCCTCGCAGACGACGAGCGTCTGGATCTTGCCATCGCTCGATGCGGCGATATCGAAGGCGAGGCGGCACAGCACCGAGGCGACCGCATTGACAACGTCCGAGGGCAGGCCGGAAAGCTGGAAAACGCAGATCGGACGGCCCTGCTGCGGAATACGGAAAATGCGGCTGATCGTCTGGCGCATCGTGTCGGCAATGGTCGAGGCCGCAAACATGAAGCGGAAGCGCGGATCGTTGACGATCGATTCCAGCCGGATCTTCAGCGCCTTGAGATGCGGCCGCTCCGATTTTCCTTCGAGCTGGCCGGTACGCTCGTTAATCAGCGCAAGCAGGTCGGAGATGCGGTAGGGAATGGGCGTATCGGCGGTTACCGGGCGCTGGTCGCGCTCGCGCCGCCTGATGAGCGTCGATGCCTGGCTGTCGGCCGAGCGGAAGCGCTCGCGGGAAAGCTGGATCATGTCGCGTAGCGCATCCATCTCACTGGCATTGGGCTCGCGGCCGCGAAACAGCACGTCGGCGAATTCCTCCAGCCGGAACATCCAGAAGGGCAGGTCGAGACTGGCGGGGTCGATGACGACCGCGTGGTCAGGGAAGGCTGTGGCGAATTCATTGTGCGGATCGAGGATCAGCACGCGCATATCAGGGCGCTCGGTGACTACCTTGCGCAACAGAAGTGTCACCGCGCTCGATTTACCGACGCCCGTCGTGCCGACGACGGCGAAATGGCGGGAAAGCAGATCGTCAATGGAGACGAGCGCGGGGATATTCTTGTCCTGTGTCAGCGTTCCGATCGCAACCGTCTTGCGCTCGCTCGCGGCATAGATGGCGGCGAGGTCGGAGGCCCGGATGCGGTGCGCGATGGCGCCCATATGCGGATATTGCGAAACGCCCGAGGTGAAGGATGCGCTTCCCTCGGGGCCGCTGCGAACTTCGCCGATCAACTCGATATGAATGTGGATGATATTGTCGGTGTCCTTGCGCCATGCGGTATCGGGCATGTCCACCTTGTGGATGAGCCCCACCAGCCGGTTTTCTGCGACCCGCACCGAGATGAGCTGCCCGACCGCCCAGTAATCTTCCGATGCGGTGACCGAGGGTCCGGCGATAGCCGCTATGGTGGCGCGGTCGCCGTCGCACTCAATGATATAGCCCTCGGTGCGGTTGCGGGCGATGACATGCTCGCCGCTGGCGGACTTCGCCGCGTCGAGCCCATTGTCCATTGATGGCCCAGTGCCCGCCGATGGACTGAGATGATCGTGCTGCATCCGATACGCCCCCGTTTGTTGCGCAAAACGCTAGCCGATGCGTGTTGAGATAAGGTTAGCAATGCCGCGTCATTATTTGAGGGCGTCATTTTTGCCGTTGACGTCGGCCGGCAGCGCTATTACTGTCGGCAGCATGAAGACAATTCTTATTGTAGTACGAGCGCGCGTGGGCAGGATGGTGTAACCATCCGGCATTAGCCTCCCATGCGCGACACACAAGGCTCCCTCGGGGGCCTTTTTTATTGCCCTTAATCCAGCTAAACGAAACGCATAATCCGATAGAGACGGAACGGCAGACGGGAAAACGACAATGACGGCAGGAAAACGCGAAACACAGACGCGCCGGGGAGACCGCGACATGGCGGGAAACCGCGAGATGACAGGCGCCGAGATGGTCATTCAGGCACTCATCGATCAGGGCGTCGAGCATATTTTCGGCTACCCGGGCGGTGCGGTTCTGCCGATCTATGACGAACTCTTCCAGCAGGACCAGATCGAGCACATCCTCGTTCGCCACGAGCAGGGGGCCGGCCATGCGGCCGAAGGCTATGCCCGCTCCACGGGCAAGGTCGGTGTCATGCTGGTTACATCAGGTCCCGGCGCGACCAATGCCGTCACGCCGCTCCAGGACGCGTTGATGGATTCTATTCCGCTCGTCTGCATTTCCGGCCAGGTGCCGACCACGCTGATCGGTTCCGACGCGTTTCAGGAATGCGACACCGTCGGCATCACCCGTCCCTGCACCAAGCACAACTGGCTGGTCAAGGACGTCAACGATCTCGCCCGCGTCCTGCATGAAGCCTTCCATGTCGCCAGCACCGGGCGTCCCGGGCCCGTTGTCGTCGATATCCCGAAAGATATCCAGTTCGCCAAGGGTATCTATACGTCGCCGCAGACCTCGCCGCGCACCAGCTATCGCCCGACCATCGACGGCAACCAGAATGCCATCACGCAGGCGATCGCACTTCTGACATCGGCCAGGAAGCCGGTCATCTATTCCGGTGGCGGCGTCATCAATTCCGGTCCGCAGGCGAGCCAATTGTTGCGCGAACTGGTGGAACTGACCAATTTCCCCATCACCTCGACGCTGATGGGGCTCGGCGCCTATCCGGCATCGGGCAAGAACTGGCTCGGCATGCTGGGGATGCACGGCACCTATGAGGCCAACATGACGATGCATGATTGCGATGTCATGCTGTGCGTCGGCGCGCGCTTCGACGACCGCATCACCGGCCGGCTCGATGCGTTCTCGCCGAACTCGAAGAAGATCCATATCGATATCGATCCATCCTCGATCAACAAGGTCGTCCGCGTCGATGTGCCAATCATCGGCGATGTCGCCCGGGTCCTGGAGGACATGGTGCGCCAGTGGCGGGCATCGGAGAAAAAGCCCGAGAGACAAGCGATGGCCGAATGGTGGGCGCAGATCGACAAATGGCGGACACGCAATTCGCTGGCTTATGCGTCCAACAAGGATGTCATCATGCCGCAATATGCGATCCAGCGGCTTTATGAGCTGACCAAGGGATACGACACCTACATCACCACGGAAGTCGGCCAGCACCAGATGTGGGCGGCGCAGTTCTTTGGTTTCGAGGCACCCAATCGCTGGATGACCTCGGGCGGCCTCGGCACGATGGGCTACGGCCTGCCGGCAGCACTCGGCGTGCAGATCGCGCATCCCGATGCGCTGGTCATCGATATCGCTGGCGATGCTTCGGTGCAGATGACCATGCAGGAAATGAGCACGGCTGTGCAGTTTGAAGCGCCGATCAAGATATTCATCTTGAACAACCAGTATATGGGCATGGTGCGCCAGTGGCAGCAACTGCTGCACGGAAACCGTCTGTCACATTCCTATACGGAGGCAATGCCCGATTTCGTCAAGCTGGCGGAGGCCTATGGCGGCCATGGCATACGCTGTGAGAAGCCCGGCGATCTCGATGACGCCATTCAGGAGATGATCGACGTCAAGAAGCCGGTGATCTTCGATTGCCGCGTGGCGAACCTCGCCAACTGCTTCCCGATGATCCCTTCCGGCAAGGCGCATAACGAGATGCTTTTGCCCGACGAGGCGACCGACGAAGCCGTCGCCAACGCCATCGACGCCAAGGGGCGGGAACTCGTCTAGGTTTTGCCGCATGATCCCGAAAGGTCCGCAACTTTTCGCATCATGCTCTGATTTATTGTTAGCCGCATGATCTTATCCAAAAGCCTGCAACTTTTTGGGATCATGCTCTAGAAAGATGAAACCATGAATGCACAGAATCTAGCTTCCGGTTCGGCCTATTTCATCGCCAGCGAGACGCAGAAGCCAGTGACGCACACCTTGGCCGTGCTGGTCGATAACGAGCCGGGCGTCCTTGCCCGGGTCATCGGCCTTTTCTCCGGACGTGGCTATAATATCGAGAGCCTCACCGTCTCGGAAACGGAGCACGAGCAGCATCTGTCGCGCATCACGATCGTGACGCGCGGCACACCGCATGTGCTCGACCAGATCCGCCACCAGCTCGAGCGCATCGTGCCGGTGCACCGGGTGATCGACCTTTCGCTGCGCGCGGCGGAACTGGGCCATGAACGGCCGATCGAGCGCGAACTGGCGCTGATCAAGGTTGTGGGGGCGGGCGAAGAGCGTGCCGAGGCCCTACGGCTCGCCGATGCCTTCCGCGCCAAGGTTACCGATGCCACCACTGAGCATTTCATTTTTGAAATCACGGGCAAAAGCGCGAAAATCGACCAGTTCATTTCCATCATGAAGCCGCTTGGCCTCGTGGAAATCTGCCGCACGGGCGTGGCGGCGATGAACCGCGGGCCGGAGGGGATGTAGTCTTAATGAATTTGGTTTTTCGGATGCTGCAAAGCCAAATGCAGCCGGTGTAATATCATGTCTCCCGAGATATTTCTCACACTGCTTGTCTTTGCCTTCGTGACCTCGATCACGCCGGGGCCGAACAATTTAATGCTGCTTGCTTCCGGTGTTAATTTCGGCTTCCGGCGCACGATCCCGCATATGCTGGGCATCGGCGTCGGCTTTTTTTCGCTGCTGCTCGGCGTCGGGTTCGGTCTTGGCGCGCATCTTGAAACCGTGCCGCTTCTCCATACGGTGCTGAAATTCGCCGGCGGGGTCTATCTCATTTATCTCGCCTGGAAGATCGCCATCTCGCGGTCCGTGGGCGCAGACGCGGTGGCGGATGCCCGACCGATGCGGTTTATCGAGGCCGCGGCCTTTCAGTGGGTCAATCCCAAGGCATGGGTAATGGCGGTTACGGCGATGGCGACCTATACCTCGCACGAAAGCTACATGCTGACAGTGTTGCTGGTTGGCTTCGCCTTCGCACTCGTCAATCTGCCCTGCGTTTCGAGCTGGGCCGGTTTTGGCATGTTGTTGCGTAATTGGCTTTCGAATCCGGTGCGGCTTAAATGGTTCAACATCACAATGGCGATTCTTCTGGTCGCCAGCCTCTGGCCGATGCTCAAATAATCTGTTCTTCAAGAAAGGTTCCCGCGGTGCAAAATCTCCCGACCTATGACGACGTGCTGGCGGCGGCGCGCCGTATCGAGGGCCATGCGCATCGTACGCCGGTGCTGCGGTCGCGCACCATCGATGGGGAACTCGGCGCCGAACTTTTCTTCAAGGCTGAGAATTTTCAGCGCATTGGCGCGTTCAAGTTTCGCGGCGCTTTCAATGCATTGTCGCGCTTCGATGAGCGGCAAAAGAAAGCCGGCGTCCTGGCGTTTTCTTCAGGCAACCACGCCCAGGCGATAGCGCTGTCGGGGAAGCTGCTCGGGATTTCGGCAACCATTGTCATGCCTGAGGATGCGCCTGCGTCCAAGATCGCGGCGACGCGGGGCTATGGCGCGACCGTCGTGACCTTTGACCGCTATAAGGAGGATCGCGATGCGATCGCCCGGCGACTGGCGGAAGAACGGGGGCTGACGCTGATTCCGCCCTTTAATCACCCTGACATCATTGCGGGGCAGGGCACGGCGGCGAAGGAATTGCTGGAAGAGGTAGGTGAACTCGACGCGCTGTTCGTCTGTCTCGGCGGCGGCGGGCTCCTTTCCGGCAGCGCATTGGCCGCCAGGGCGCTGGCGCCGGGATGCAAGATCTACGGCGTCGAGCCGGAAGCTGGTAATGACGGGCAGCAATCCTTCCGGTCCGGCGAAATCGTCCGCATCGCGACGCCGAAGACCATTGCCGATGGCGCGCAGACCCAATCGCTGGGCGACTATACCTTCGCCATCATCCGGCGCGATGTCGATGATATCCTGACGGTTGCGGATGGTGAACTGGTTGAAGCCATGCGCTTCTTCGCATCACGCATGAAGATGGTGGTCGAGCCGACCGGCTGCGTCGGCATCGCCGGAGCGCGCAAGTTCGGGCCGCAGCTCAAGGGGCAGCGGGTCGGCGTTATCGTCAGCGGCGGAAATGTCGATCTCGAGCAGTTCTGCAAACTTCTTGGGAGCCCATCCTGAAGTGCACTGGCCTACTGCGCTGAATGACGATTGCGTCTTGCTCTTCGGCGAAGAATCCTGCCATTGAACCCCATGCAGTTTTCGCCCCAACAGGACGCGGCGCTCAAGGCCGTCTCGCAATGGTTGAATGAAGGCCGCCGGCCGATTTTCCGGCTGTTCGGCTATGCCGGAACCGGAAAGACGACGCTTGCGCGCTATTTCGCCGAGCATGTCGACGGGGATGTGCAATTCGCGGCTTTCACTGGAAAGGCCGCGCAGGTGCTGCGCTCCAAGGGGGCGGCCAACGCCCGCACGCTCCACTCACTGATCTATCGTCCGAAGGGCGAGGAAGCGGTGGAGGACGAGACGACGGGCAAGACCAGCATCTCGCCGACCTTCTCGCTCAACCGGCAGAGCCCGGTGGCGAAGGCCAAGCTCATCGTCGTCGACGAATGCTCGATGGTGGACGAGCAACTGGGGCGCGATCTCATGACCTTCGGCACGCCGATCCTGGTCCTGGGCGATCCCGGCCAGTTGCCGCCGATCTCGGGCGGCGGCTTCTTCACCGAGCACGAGCCTGACTTCCTCCTGACGGAAATCCACCGTCAGGCATGGGACAACCCGATCCTGCGGCTGGCGCTCGACGTGCGCGAGGGCCGCGAATTCGAGCATGGCGACTATGGCACGGCCAAGGTCATCAATAAGAGCGAGGTGACGCAGGAACTGGTGCTTGCCGCCGATCAGGTGCTGGTCGGCACCAACCGGACCAGACGGCGCTACAATCAGCGCCTGCGCGAGCTGAAAGGCTTCACCGCCGATTATCCGCAGGCGGGCGACAAACTCGTCTGCCTCAGGAACGATCCGGCGAAGGGGCTGCTCAACGGCTCGCTCTGGAAGGTGATGACCTCGTCTCGGGAAACCGTGAAGCCGGGCATCAATCTCCTGGTCTCGCCGGAGGACGAGGAGCCAGGCAAGGGCGTGGCCAAGATCAAGCTTCTCAAGGCTCAATTCGAGGAGCCTGACACGGAAATTCCGTGGCAGACCAAGAAGCGTTTCGACGATTTCGACTATGGCTATGCGCTGACCGTGCACAAGGCGCAGGGCTCGCAATGGAACGATATCGTGCTCTTCGACGAAAGCTTCGCCTTCCGCGACACGCGCGACCGCTGGCTCTATACCGCGATCACCCGGGCGGCGGAGCGGCTGACGATCGTCAGGTAAACATTATTCCTTGACTGCTTCTGCGCCGATCCATTTCCAGGCCTCGGCTTCTTCGGCGGAATCGAAGGTCTTCATCTCAATGGAAAGAAACGGTTTCAGAAGACCGGCGCTCATATGGATCCAGGTCGGGCCGCCTACGATCGCATAGCGGCGGATGTGCTTGAGCGAGCGTGTCTGCATGGAGAGCGTCGTATCCTTGAAGGCGGCGTTCCAGTCAAATCCCTCGTAGCCGTCAAGCCGTACCAGAAGGTCGATCTTGTCGTGCTGCTCGTAGGCGCCCTCCAGCAGGCCGTAGACATTTTCAATATCCGCGCTGGTGAGATGACCTTCTATGGTGAAGGCAAAGACGTCCGCCCGGTTGGTCGGGATCTGGCGGACGACGGGAATGGTGGTTTCGGGCCTCATGTCATGTCCTTATCTGGAACCAGAAAGTGATATTAACGCGCTTTCAGCCGGCTGTTTTTCCATTATAACGCTGCAACAGCATTTTCGTTGAGGAGCGAGGCCGGGAATGACCGCAAAACTTTCCGTTAATCTTAACGCCATCGCCATGTTGCGCAACCGTCGCGACCTGCCATGGCCTAGCGTTACCGGCGTCGGACGTATTGCGCTCGATGCCGGCGCATCCGGGTTGACGGTGCATCCCCGTCCCGATCAGCGTCATATCCGCTTCTCCGATCTGGGCGAGATCCGGGCACTGATCGATGATGAATTTCCGGGAGCGGAATTCAATATCGAGGGTTTCCCGACGGAACATTTCCTGGACATGGTCGAGAAATACGAGCCGGAACAGGTGACGCTGGTGCCTGACGATCCGACGCAGGCGACATCAGATCATGGTTGGGATTTCGAGACCAAGGCCGATTTCCTGACGCCTATCGTGGCGCGGCTGAAGAAGCTGACGATGCGGGTCTCGCTCTTCGCCGATGCTGAACCAAAGGGGCTTGCATTGGCAAAGGCCACCGGAGCGGACCGAATCGAACTCTATACCGGGCCCTATGGCGGAACGCATACTTCGGCGAAAGCCGCCGCGGAAGAGCTGCGCAAGCTCGGCGTTGCCGCCGATGCGGCGCTTGCGCTTGGTCTCGGGGTCAATGCGGGCCACGACCTGACGGTTGAGAATATTCCGGCGCTGGTCAGGCGGATTCCAGCCCTTGCCGAAGTCTCCATCGGTCACGGCCTTACCGCCGATGCGCTGGAACATGGAATGGCGGCGACGGTCAGGCGGTTTCTGGCGGCGCTGGCGGCTACAGGGTAATCCCTTGGAAACCATGTGGCATTTCAAAATGTTAGGATGTTTCGTGAAATCATGCAGCATATGAAAGTATTGGAGCGTCCGCGTCCAGTTGGAAACGGGTGCGCTCCAATGATGTCTTCCGTCCGGGCGGCTTCCGAACTGGCGTAGGTGTTCGCCCAGTGCATAACTTAACCTGCAACCGTTGCAGTATCCGCATTTGTCTTTGTGGTGCGATGGGGCTATTCCCACCGCCCACATCCTAGGAATGATGCTCGATTGTTACTGCATATTCCTTGATCGATTTCACGCGCGGCGCTCTACCTCCCGGGAGCTGGGCAATGCTGAGGCAGTGGGGTGCCATTGATGAGTGATATGCAGAACGGCGATGCGCTTGAGGCCGGAGCTGCCGGTTCCGAAAACGGGGCTGAAACCGCCGGGCACGAGAGCGACAGTTTCCGCGTTCTGCTGCTGGGCGCGCTGGGCGTCGTCTATGGCGATATCGGCACCAGCCCGATCTATGCCTTCCGTGAGGGCCTGCACGCGGCGGCAAGCGACGGCTTGCTGACCCGCGGGGATATTCTCGGCGTCATCTCGTTGATTTTCTGGGCGCTTACCCTCATCGTCACTGTCAAATACATCCTTTTCGTGCTCCGTGCCGATAATAATGGCGAGGGTGGCATTCTCTCGCTGATGGCATTGGTGCGGTCGAGTTTTCGTCACCGGTCCAATGTTGTCCTCGGCATCGGCATGTGCGGTGCGGCGCTGTTCTTTGGCGATGCCGTCATCACGCCGGCCATTTCCGTCCTCTCCGCCGTTGAAGGTCTTGAAATCGTCACGCCGGAACTCACACCTTTTGTTGTCCCTATCACCATCGTCATCCTGGTGACGCTTTTTTCGGTGCAGCGGCTGGGCACGGCCAAGGTTTCCGCGGTCTTCGGTCCCATCACCGCGCTCTGGTTTCTTTCGCTCGGGCTCTCCGGCCTCTGGCACATTTTCGATGATCCCTCGGTCTTCTTGGCCATCAACCCCTATTACGCAATCCACTATCTGCTGGTGAATCCTGCGACGGCATTCGGGACGGTTGGCGCGATCTTCCTCGCGGTCACAGGCACCGAGGCGCTTTATGCGGATCTCGGCCATTTCGGGCGCAAGCCGATCGTTGCCGCATGGCTGTGGATCGTGTTTCCCTGCCTGCTGCTGAATTATTTCGGGCAGGGGGCATTCATCCTCTCGCATGGAAAGGCCGCATCGAACCCGTTCTTCCAGATGATGCCGAGTTGGGGGCTCCTGCCGATGGTGCTGCTTGCGACGGCGGCGACCGTCATCGCCAGCCAGGCGGTCATAACCGGCGCCTATTCTCTGGCGCGGCAGGCGGTGCAGCTCAATCTTCTGCCCCGGCTCGAAATCCAGCACACATCGGAAAAGCTGCTCGGACAGATCTACATGCCGCGCATCAATTTCCTTCTCGGCATGGCCGTCATCCTGCTGGTTGTGGGTTTCGGAAGCTCTTCCAGGCTTGCCGCAGCCTATGGCATCGCCGTTACCGGCAACATGATCGTGACGAGCGCATTGCTGTTCATCGTCATGACCCGCATCTGGAAATGGCGGCTGGCCGTGGCGGGTTTGGCGACGGCAGGCTTTCTGTTCATCGACCTGGTGTTCTTCAGCGCCAACATCGCCAAGGTGCATGAGGGCGGTTGGGTTTCCATCCTTATGGCGGCTATCGTCATGGTGGTGATGGTGACATGGGTGCGCGGTAGCCGGCATCTCTTCCACAAGACCCGCAAGAACGAGGTGGAACTCGACCTGATCCTGGATCAGATGGCGAAGAAGCCGCCGATCATCGTGCCTGGAACCGCTGTTTTCCTGACGGGCGATTCAAAAAGTGCGCCGACTGCGCTGATGCACAGCCTGAAGCATTACAAGGTGCTGCATGAGAACAATGTCATCCTGACAGTGGTCACGGCGCCGACGCCGCGCGTGACTTCCGCCGACCGGGCTCGCGTGTCGCAATATAATGAGCGTTTCATGCAGGTGACGCTGACTTTCGGCTATATGGAGCAGCCCAATATCCCGCGAGCGCTCGCCATCTGCCGCAAACTCGGCTGGAAGTTCGATATCATGAAAACCTCGTTCTTCCTGTCGCGGCGCTCGCTGAAAATCTCGCCCAATTCCGGAATGCCGCTCTGGCAGAACAAGCTTTTCATTTTGCTGGCCCGCACCGCATCCGATGCTACGGAATATTTCCAGATACCGACGGGGCGCGTGGTCGAAGTGGGGACGCAGGTCAATATCTGACGGAATTTCTCTTCTCGTGCGGAAGCGTTGGCGCTGGTCTGGCCAGCATTCGATGTAACGGCAGCGGCTCCGTTGAGGAATGGATTCCAGTGCTGTCACTGGGAATCCATCCTCGCCATTTCATTGGCTCAGCGGTGCTGAACTCGCCATCCAGCCTCTCCCAAAATTGATCCCGGAGGGACTTGCATCCTCCGCCGGCTTTCGACATATTGCCGAACCGTAACGTACGGTACGCAATCATGGGAGCGAAGGTGCAGGGCAGGGTGGAAGTGAGCGGCGACAGTCTTACGGCGCGTCAAAGAGACGTGCTGGACGCGGCGCTCGGCCTGCTGGTCGAGGGCGGCGATGCGCTGACCATGACGGGCGTCGCCCGGCGCGCAAGTTGCTCCAAGGAAACGCTCTATAAATGGTTCGGCGACCGTGACGGCCTTTTGAACGCCACGGTGCAGTGGCAGGCATCCAAAGTGCGGGTGGTGCCCGTGGCGCGTGAAGGTCTGGATGCGAAATCGCTCTTTACCAGTCTCGAAGGTTTCGCCCGCGACTGGTTGCGCGTGCTTTCGGGCGAGATTTCCGTGGCGCTTAACCGCCTGGCGGTCAGCCATGCGGGAACGGGCAAATCCGATCTCGGCGCCATCGTTCTGGCCAATGGCCCGTTCGCCATGGCGCGGCGGTTGAAGCCGGTGCTCGAAATCGGCCGCGAGGCGGGCCTGCTTGCCTTCGAGGATACAGACGACGCATTTCGCACGTTCTTCGGGCTTGTCGTCCGGGACATGCAAATCCGGCTGCTGCTCGGCGACCGGCTGGAATTGACTGACGCGGCAATCGCCCGGGATGCAGGGCGCGCGACGCAGCAGTTTTTCGCTCTTTACGGAGCAAAATTGGATGGAAACACAAGGAAGGGAATACCTCATGCGCGTTTATTATGACCGCGACGCCGATCTCAATCTGATCAAGTCGAAGAAGGTCGCCATCATAGGCTATGGCAGCCAGGGCCGCGCCCATGCGCTGAACCTGAAGGATTCGGGCGCCAAGGATGTGCGCATCGCGCTTCGTCCGGGTTCCGCCACCGCCAAGAAGGCGGAAGCCGACGGTTTCCAGGTCGTCAGCGTTGCCGAGGCCGCCAAATGGGCCGACCTGATGATGATGGCGACGCCGGACGAATTGCAGGCTGACATCTACAAGGAACACATCGCCGACAATATCCGCGACGGCGCAGCGATCGCCTTTGCCCACGGCCTCAATGTGCATTTCGGCCTGATCGAGCCGAAGAAGACCGTCGATGTCGTGATGATCGCGCCGAAGGGCCCGGGCCATACGGTTCGCGGCGAGTACCAGAAGGGCGGCGGCGTGCCGTGCCTGATCGCCGTTCACCAGGATGCATCCGGCAATGCGCATGATCTGGCGCTTTCCTATGCCTGCGGCGTCGGCGGCGGCCGTTCGGGCATCATCGAGACGAATTTCCGCGAGGAATGCGAAACCGATCTGTTCGGTGAGCAGGTCGTGCTTTGCGGCGGTCTGGTCGAACTCATCCGCGCCGGCTTCGAGACGCTGGTCGAGGCGGGTTATGCGCCCGAGATGGCCTATTTCGAGTGCCTGCACGAGGTGAAGCTGATCGTCGACCTGATCTATGAAGGCGGCATCGCCAACATGAACTACTCGATTTCCAACACTGCCGAGTGGGGCGAATATGTCTCGGGCCCGCGCATCATCACTGCCGAGACCAAGGCCGAGATGAAGCGCGTGCTGACCGACATCCAGACCGGCAAGTTCACCTCGGACTGGATGCAGGAATACCGCGCTGGCGCATCGCGCTTCAAGGGCATCCGCCGCATGAACGACTCGCACCAGATCGAAGAAGTCGGTGAAAAGCTGCGCGGCATGATGCCGTGGATCAAGTCGAATGCGCTGGTCGACAAGGCGAAGAACTAAGACAAACCGGACGTCTCTGCCAGCGGCAGGGCCGTCAGTCAAAACATACAGGCCGGGGAGACATCCCCGGCTTTTTCGGGTATCGCCATTTAGGTCAGTATCACTGACATTTGAGCGGCCCGGAGACGAACGCCGCTGCAATATTCGGTAAGCGAGGGCTGCCGGAGGGGTTCGATGGCGCCAAGCTTCTCGCGGCTTCGGTCGAAACCGAGAAGGTGGCCTTTGTTCCCGGCCGCGCCTTCTTTGCCGACGGGTCGGGCGCCAATACGCTGCGGCTCAGTTTCTCATGCGCGAACGAAGCGATGATCGAGGAAGGGATCAGCCGTCTCGGGCGGCTCGTGCGCACGCAGGTGACGGCAGCACGCCCGTCTTGATCATGGGTTGAAGGGCGAGGAACAACTGCGGCGGATGCCGGCGGATGGCTGATAGGTGTTGTCGTTGATGCTGTAGGAACGATAGCGGTTCTGGCACCACTGGATATGGTTTATGCTCGGCGTGGTGCTGCGCGATTTGACGCGGGGCGCGCGTTGCTGTCGGGCTGGCTCGCCGTTCCTGTAGGGCTGAACGCCCTGCTCTGAATAGTTGGGGCGCAAGCTTCCGGTAAAGCCGCCCTCGGGCCGCAGCGGCTTGATGCCGGATTCCTGGCGTATCTCGATCGCCGATGCGGCGGAGACAGCCAGCAGCAAACACCCTGCCGCCAGAACAGCCGTCCGGAATGGTCTCGACACATTCATTATCCTAATCCTTCCCGTGACATATAGGGTCAGTGGGCGGACAGCGCCAACAATATCGCATGCCCAATTGTTCCGTTTTCGGCGGATTGGGCGATTCTCATCCCGAAGGCGGGCCATGGGATGTAGCGGTTGGACGATTTCCCGCCATGGTTGTGACAGATATCGGCAGGCTGGCTGCGAAAGATTTGCCGGCGGGCCTTGTCATTTCGAGCGAGGCGGGCAAAACTCCGCCGCACATGTCCTTAACGATCGCCACCTTCAACGTTGAAAACCTGATGCACCGGTTCGATTTTTCGGGCTTCCGGAACGAATTGCATCAGGATCGCAGTCTTCAACTCTTCGAGATCCGCGACGAGGCGCAATACAAGCTGCTCGAACAGGCGCGCGCCATCGGCCATGCCGACGACACGCGACAGATGACGGCGCTTGCCATTGCCGATACCCGCGCCGACATCCTCTGCCTACAGGAGGTGGACAATCTGGCCGCGCTCAACGCGTTCGAATATGGCTATCTCTTCAAGATGGTCGGGCAGGGCTATCGCCATAAATACATTGTCGAAGGCAATGACAGCCGCGGCATCGATGTCGCGGTGATGATGCGCGAGGCCACGCGCGACGGCCAGGTCATCGAATTCGTGTCGATGGCGAGCCATGCGCATCTCACCTATGCGGAGCTCGAACTTTACGATCCGATCCTCGCGACGCTCGGTATCGAACCGCATGAGCGCATCTTCAAGCGCGATTGCCTCGAGATCAACGTCCGGATCGGCGGTCAGCCGATTTCGCTGTTCGTCTGTCACTTCAAATCGATGGCCGGGCAGCGCAATGGTCTCGATGGGCGGATGGCAACCATGCCGGTGCGTGTCGCCGAGGCGAAGGCGGTTCGCCGTATCATCGAGAACAAGTTCGGACGCGACGGCACGGCGCACAAGCGCTGGCTGATCTGCGGCGATTTCAACGATTATCGCGAGCGCATCGTCATCAGCGGCGACGAGGTGAACGGCTATGTCTTCGAATCAGTGACGGAGAGCGTCAGCTCGCTCGATGTCTTCCTGCAGGACGGGTTTGCCGAGAACCTGGTGGAGCGCCGTCCTGTCATGGACCGCTGGACGCTCTATCACACACGCGGCCCGCTGGAGCGCCATCTCTGCCAGCTCGACTACATCCTGGCTTCCCCGGCACTCAGCCGTCGGAATGCCCAAGCGGTGCCCAACATCGTGCGTCATGGCCAGCCCTGGCGCACGATCTTCCCGGAGGGGCAGGCGGTCGAGCGCTATCCCCGGACCGGTTGGGACAGACCCAAGGCGAGCGACCATTGCCCGGTCGCGGTGACGCTGGATATTTCATGATCCCCGGATATTCCCTGATCGATGACATTCCCGAAAACACGGTTGTTTCGATCGACCGCGTCGAGGTGCGGGTCGTGCCGGGCGTGCTCGATTATGCCATTGGGAACAAGGCGGCGATCGAGCAGAACTGGCGCAACGAGCTTGCAGCCAACCCCGGTCTTTTCAATGGCGAGCTTTATCTCGCTCCGAAGGCATATATCGAGAATGGCGTGCTGCACGCTGGTTTCATACGTTCTCGCTACGAGACGCTGCTGTTCTGGCGGCGCGACCCGAGGATGTTCCGCCCGTGGCATATTTTCAGTGTGGGCGTGGTCGTTTCCGCCGATAACCGCCTGATCGCCGCGCGCATGGCCATGCACAATGCCAGTGGCGGACGCATCTATTTTCCGGCAGGCTCCATCGACGACAATGATATTGCCGATGGCATGGTCGACTATGACGCCAACAACCGGCGTGAAGTGCAGGAGGAAACCGGCCTTGATCTCTCGCATGCCCGGCCGGAAGCAAAGATCCATCTGGTGACCGGCAACCGCAGCATCGCGCTTTTCCGCCGCTACCGCTTCGTCGATGATGCGGCGACGCTGATCTGCCGCATCAGGGAGCATCTTGCCGGTCAGGATGATCCGGAGCTGGACCAGATCATCGAGGTGAGCGGGCCGGGGCAGATGGGGGAGGCGACGCCGAGCTATGTCAGAGCGTTCGCCGACTGGCATTTCAGCGAAGCGTGACGAACCCAAAATATTCGCCGGGAAAACATTCGCCGGAAAAACATTGTGTCCGACTTCTCCATGTCTATGCTGGGGCCTTTACTCAGGGCATATGACAGGGATTGCGACATATGGACGGTAAGGCGGCTTCGGAACGGGCCTACGAGATATTCGACGTGTTCACCGGCGAGGCGCTGAGCGGCAATCCGCTTGCGATCGTTCATGACGCCGAAGGGCTCGACGAGAAGCGCATGCAGGCGATCGCGCGCGAATTCAACCTTTCGGAGACGGTTTTCGTCACCCCGGCGGAGAATCCGATCCATACGGCGGCCATCCGCATCTTCACGCCGGAACATGAACTGCCCTTTGCAGGGCACCCGACGGTCGGCACAGCCATCGCGCTTGCGGCCAAGCGGCGCGACTTCAACGGCGGCGAAACCGATGTGCTGATCGCGCTGGAGGAGAAGATCGGCGTGGTGCGCTGCGGCGTCAGGTTTTCGAAGAAGGGGGTCTTTGCCGAGTTCGATCTGCCACGCCTGCCGGAAAAGCTCGACATCGAGGTGGAAAAGGAAGTCGCGGCGGCAACGCTGGGCGTCGGTACGCATGAGATCGGCTTCGAGAATCATGTGCCGAGCGTCTGGAGCGGCGGTGTTCCCTATCTGCTCATCCCCGTTCACAATCTGATCACAGCGGCCAAGATCTCGATCGATACAGTCTTTGCCAGGGAAAGTCTTCCAGCGGTCGACGGACGACCATTGCCGATCTACGCCTATTGCCGCGAGACGCGGCTTTTCGACAGCGATTTTCATGGGCGGATGTTCGTGACGGGGGGCAATCATTATGAGGATCCGGCGACCGGATCGGCTGTTGCCGCCTTTGCCGGCGCAATTCATCATTTCGACAAGCCGGTGGATGGCGTAACGCAGCTCTGGGTCGAGCAGGGCATGGAAATGGGCCGGCCGTCACGCATCAGGCTCGAGATCGACGTCGAGAACCGTCGCATAAAAGGCGCGCGTATCGGCGGGGCGGCGATAAGGGTGGCGGAAGGCAAATTATTTATGTGAATGCAGGCGGCTGGCTGAAAATCTCGGAATGGTTGGTCCGACATTCCGGCTTTCTGCAAAAATGCGTAATTGAAGGCTGGACAGGTGCGATCAGTGCAGTTATAGAACCGCTCACTTCAACGGGACACTGTTCTGACGAAGCGGGTGCGTAGCTCAGTTGGTAGAGCAGCTGACTCTTAATCAGCGGGTCACAGGTTCGATCCCTGTCGCACCCACCAAACCTTTCAATGGTTTGCCGCTGAATTTTAATCTGGTTTGTCTACGGATTTTACGGGGTTGTTACCATTCGGGCTATGACGCCCGGCCGGAACTGTTTTCCAACTCGTTTCCCACGGGCGCTTGCCCTTAAGCGATCCGATTGCCATATGTGCCGCAGAAAAGCAGCGGACGGGAAAGTGTGTCACCTTGGCGACAATGTTTTGTCATCAATGTTTGATCCTTGTCTGTCACAATTAAAAGACAACAACCGGCGGGCGCGGTGGTTCGGCCGGGTTTCGAAATCGCTGTACAGTTCCTTAAACTCTGTCAGCTAAAGTCTTGTTGATGGTATTGGGGACTGCATGGAAAGCATTCTGGGCGAGCTTGGACATTTTATCTCGGTGCACCGGGTGTGGGCCGGGCCGATCGTCGGGCTGATCGCATTCGGCGAATCGCTCGCGCTGATCGGGATGTTCGTTCCGGCCACCCCCATCATGCTTTTGATCGGCGGACTGATCGGGGCGGGTGTCATCGATCCCTTCTCCGTCATTCTGGGCGCAATCATCGGCGCGGTCGTTGGCGATATCATCTCCTATCTCCTGGGCTGGTGGGTCGGACGCAGCATCGTTCACAAATGGCCACTCAACCGGCATCGCCAGGGCGTTGCCCGCGCCAGGCTGTATTTCCGCCGCTACGGCTTTGCCGCGGTTTTCTTCGGTCGCTTCTTCGGTCCCATCCGCTGTACCGTCCCGCTCGTGGCGGGCATCATGTCGATGGACCAGAAGCGTTTCCAGACGGCCAACATTCTTTCCGCCGCCGTCTGGGCGCCGCTGATGTTTGCGCCTGGCTGGCTTGCGGCCAAGGGGGCCGGAGTTTTCGGCGAGATGAACGGTGACCACTGGATGTGGCTGACAATCGGCGTGACAGTCGTGGCCACCGTCGCCACGATCTTCGGCGTACGCATGTTCAAATCCCGCCCGCGCCGCAAGCGCGGCGTGCAGATTTCACCCGCGGAATAACAGCCTTAGGCGCGATCATATTTTCTTGAACGGGCCCTTTCCCGGCCGGTTACGTCCAGGTGCCTTCTTGCCCGTCCTGCCATATCCGGGCTATTGCGCGTGGAAATCCCCATTCGCAAAGGAATTGCCTGATGAAGCCCAAACTTCATATTATCATCTGCAGCACCCGGCCCGGACGTCTCGGACCGAAGATGGCCGAATGGTTTCGTGACTTTGCCAAGGAGCACGGCAAGTTCGATGCGGTTCTGGTCGATCTGGCGGAATTGAACCTGCCGGTATTCGACGAGCCAAAGCATCCGCGCCTCAAGCAATATGAAAACCAGCACACGAAGGACTGGAGCGCGAGCGTCGAGGCCGCAGATGCCTTCGTTTTCGTGACGCCGGAATATAATTATTCGCCGCCTCCGGCCTTCTTCAACGCCGTCACCTATCTCGCATCGGAATGGCACTACAAGGCGGCAGCGATCTTCAGCTATGCTGGCGTTTCCGGCGGGTTGCGCGCTGCGCAGATTGCGCGGCTGCAGCTTTCGAACCTCAAGATGGTGGCGATCCCGGAGGGGATAGCCGTACCGTCCTTCCCACAGTTCATTGATGAAGAGGGCGTCTTCAAGCCGAACGATCTGATCGCGGCGAGCGCCACGACGGTGCTGGGCGAACTGTTCCGCTGGACCACGGGCCTTCAAACGATCCGTAGCGCCTGAGCGCGACCGACCCCGTTTGAGCCCCTTAATTCGAGCCGCTTTTGTTAATCACAGGGGCGGCTTTTCCATGTGAAGTGTGTCTTTTTGGCCTTATCACGAAATATATATTGCATTTATATACTATCATTGCGGTCGTCTTATTGACATCTCGGGGAAAGGCTCCATCATTAAGAAACGTTGACCTGTGTGGCGAAAACAGGGCAATTCCGAAGAGGACAAATCGGAGCTTTACAGCTTTGATATCGGTGCAAGGAGGTAGCGATGACACGTATTTACGAACTCGGTGTTCTCCCCGTCACCACATTGTTCCTGCGGGCGTTGGCCTGCCTGGAGCGCCCGCTTTTTGCCATGGCGCATGATACCGACGAGATTGCCGCGCGGCGCAAGCGCAGGACCGAGCGGACTGAGGATGACGTCCTCTGGTGCTGGAAGCAGCGCGGTTTCTGGTAAGACGCAATTTCAATTTCAGTGGCAATTGCGGGTGATGTGGCCCCGCGCAAAAGGCTGGATGGAGCATCTCCTTTCCAGCCTTTCTTTTTGGCCGGCTTTTCCTGCACTCCTGCTTTGGAAATCGATTGCTTTTCAATGGCCGCGCCTTGAAAAAATCACCCGCTTTTTCGCATTGCGCCGTGATGGACATTTCGTCATCCCGCTGATGAGTAGTTTATCCATTCAAATCAATGATTTAGGTTGATTTCACCGCTCCAGTGGCTAGATTGTTTTTCCAATGTACTGCCTGGATAGGCAGCTTTGCGCAAGCGCGCCTATGGAGATGACGATCCATGAAGAAAATTTTTCTATATGCCGCAATGGCGCTGGCACTCGGTGCGGCGCCTGTGCATGCCCAGGAGCCGAAGGAGATACTCAACGTCTCCTATGATATCGGACGCGAACTCTACGAGCAGATCGACAAGGCTTTCACCGCGGCGTGGAAGCAGAAGACCGGCAATGACATCACGGTCAATCAGTCGCATGCCGGATCTTCAAAGCAGGCGCGCTCGATTCTTGAAGGATTGGAGGCCGATGTCGTCACCTTCAACCAGGTGACGGACGTGCAGATCCTCCACGACAAGGGCAATCTTATTCCGGCCGACTGGCAGTCGCGCCTTCCGAACAATTCCTCGCCCTATTATTCGCTGCCAGCCTTCCTGGTGCGGGCAGGCAATCCGAAGAATATCCGCAACTGGGGCGATCTCGTGCGCGACGATGTCGAGGTGATCTTTCCCAATCCGAAGACGTCGGGCAACGGGCGCTATACCTATCTGGCCGCTACGGCCTACGCCAGGGAAGCCTTTGGCAATGACGACGCCAAGGTGCGCGAATTCATCACCGAGCTGTTCAAGCATGTGCCGGTCTTCGACACCGGCGGGCGCGGCGCGACCACGACATTTACCGAGCGCGGCATCGGTGATGTGCTAATCACTTTCGAGGCGGAAGTGCTGGGCACGCAGAAGCAGCTTGGCAAGGACAAATATGATGTCGTCGTACCGCCCATCAGCCTTCTCTCGGAATTTCCGGTGACGCTGGTTGACAAGGTCGCTGACGAGCGCGGCTCGCGCACCGTCTCGGAAGCCTATCTGAACTACCTCTATTCGCCGGAAGGGCAGGATATCATTGCCCGGAATTTCAATCGCGTGCATGACGAGACGGTCAAGGCGAAATACAAGGACCAGTTTCCGGAGGTTCGCCTCGTGACCGTGGAAGACACATTCGGCGGCTGGAAGAAGGTGACTGAAGAGCATCTGGCCAGCGGCGGCATTCTCGACCAGCTCTTCACGGCGCGGTAGACGATATTGATCAAGCAAGAAGCGGCGCGGTATCGAACTGCGCCGCAAATGTCTGGACGGACATGTCGATTGCGGTTCCGCATCGCGGGCCGATGCTGTAATCAACCCTGTCCCGCGTGACCAAAGGCCATCATGTTTTCTAAATCATCCAGGATCAGAAAAGGCGTTCTGCCGGGTTTCGGGATCACCATGGGCGTCACGCTGCTTTATATGGTGATCATCGTGGCGCTGCCTCTCCTGGCCATGGTCCTGAAGACGGCGAGCCTTGGCTGGGCCGAGTTCTGGTCGATCGTCACGTCCGATCGCGCGCTTTCCACATACCGTATCACGCTCGGCACCGCTGCGATCGCCACGCTGATCAATGCCAGTTTCGGCCTGCTCCTCGCGTGGGTCCTGGTGCGCTACGAATTTCCGGGCAAGAGGCTGATCGATGGGCTTATCGACTTGCCTTTCGCGCTGCCGACGGCCATCGCCGGGCTGGCGCTGGTCACTGTCTTCTCGCGCAATGGCTGGTTCGGGCAATATCTGGAGCCGATGGGCATCAAGATCGCCTATGCGCCGCTTGGCATCGCCATCGCCATGGCCTTCACCAGCGCGCCTTTCGTCATCCGCACCGTGCAGCCGGTACTTGAGGATCTGTCTGACGATGTGGAGCAGGCGGCGCAGACATTGGGTGCGCGACCCTGGCAGATTTTCAGGCATATCATCTGGCCGATGATCTTCCCGGCCTTTCTGGCGGGATCCGCGCTCTCCTTCGCCCGCAGCCTCGGCGAGTTCGGCGCGATCGTTTTCATTTCAGGCAATCTGCCGTTCAAGACAGAGGTAACCTCCCTCCTGGTCTTCATCCGGCTCGACGAGTTCGATTATCCCTCGGCGGCGGCGCTGGCGATGGTCATGCTGATCGTCGCCTTCCTCATGCTTCTCACCACGAATCTTATCCAGGCCTGGCAGTTACGATATGCAGAGCGCAGCTAGCTTGGCCAACGGCAGGACAGCCGTCAGGGATAACGGCGCACAGAAGAAGAAGCGCGGTCCATGGCAGGTGGCGCTGATTCTTGCTGCCGTGGGCCTTTCGGCACTGTTCCTCGGCGTGCCGCTGGCGGTGATCTTCACTTCCGCTTTCGGCGGCGGGGTCGGTGTCTTCTGGCGTGAGATCACCGAGCCTTCGACCCTGCACGCGATCTGGCTTACGGTTCTGACCGCCATCGTCGTCGTGCCAATCAACATGATCTTCGGCATCTGCGTGGCATGGCTGGTGACTCGGTTCCGCTTCCCGGGGCGACGGCTGCTGATCACCTTCGTCGAAATCCCGTTCTCGGTCTCTCCGATCGTCGCCGGCGTGATCTATCTGTTCCTCTATGGCTCCCAGGGCCTGCTGGGGCCGTTTCTCGAAGCGCACGATATCCGGATCATGTTCACTGTTCCGGCGATCTTCCTGGTCAGCTTGTTCGTCACCTGTCCGTTCGTGGCGCGCGAGCTCATTCCGCTGATGGAGGTCCAAGGCAGCGATGAGGAGGAAGCTGCGATCACGCTTGGCGCGACGGGCCTTCAGACCTTTTTCTACGTCACTCTGCCCAATATCAAATGGGCGCTTCTCTATGGCGCGGTGCTTTGCAATGCGCGTGTGATGGGGGAGTTCGGCGCGACATCGATCGTATCAGGCGCCATCCGCGGCAAGACCAATACGCTGCCTTTGCAGGTGGAACTGCTCTTCAACGACTACAATACGGTCGGCGCCTTCGCTGCCGCCTCGACGCTTGCATTCATCGCGCTTCTGACGCTGGTCCTCAAATACATCCTGGAGCGCAAGGCGCACGGTTAGAGCGCCGCGCGTCCTATTGGACACGCAAAGGACGCTCTAACACTTTGAAATGCTGCATAATTTTATCCCTAAATCGATTCCGATTAAAGGAATTATGCAGTAGTGCTCATTCCGCCGCGATCAGCGCAGGCTGGCGGAAGGAGGAGGTGAGGATCAGGCCTTCCGGCCAGTACCCGAAGCCGCTGGCCGGATTGATGTGACCGGCATGGCCGAGATCGACAAACCCGGAACCCCAGACATCGGCCAACGCCTTCGCCTTGGCGAAGCTCATATATTCATCGTTGCGGCTGGCCACGACAACGGAGGGGAACATGAGTTCCTGGCGGGGCAGGGGCGCGAAACTCGCGAATTTCCTGTCATGACGCGCCATTCTTTCGCTATCGGCGGGAGCGACCAGCAAGGCGCCTGCCACATGGGCCGCCGCCGGCCGGTTTGCCAGATGGGAAACCAGCACGCAGCCGAGGCTGTGGGCCACCAGCACGGCATGGGGATGCTCGGCCAGATGCGCCTCCAGCACATGCAGCCAGTCCGAGAGGACGGGATTCTCCCAGTCCTCCTGCTCGACCACCTTTGCCTGCGGATCATCGACAAGCCATTGGCGCTGCCAGTGGCCGGCTTCCGATCCCCTGTAACCGGGTATGATCAATGTCGTCGTCATTCCGCTTCCTCGAACAGGACTTCAATCCTGTCCAAGAATAAGCGGTGGCGCGGCATTGATGAAGAAAAGCCCGGCTATGGTTGTCCGGGTTTTGGAGACTATTCGCCTAATAATCATTCAGCAGCGCGAAAAATTGACGTCTGCAATCACTGGTTACGGGCTATCCGTATCCGGCGGACGTTTGTCCTTTTCGCTCCAGCGCAGCGCGAACTGGGTCTTTTCGAAGATCAGCACGACAAAAAGCGAAAGCGCGAAGGGAATCAGGAGATAGAGCAGGCGGAAAACGATCAGCGCCGCAAGCACATCGGCCTGATGCATATCGGGCAATCCGGTCAGGAACACGATTTCGAGGACGCCGAGCCCACCGGGGGCATGCGAGATAAGGGCCGCGGAAAACGATATGAGAAAGATGCCCAGCACGATGAGAAAGCCCGGATTTCCCGCCTCAGGCAGGGCGAAATAGATGATTCCGGCCGCGCCGATCAGTTCGACGGGCGCAATCAGCAATTGCTGCCAGACGATTTTCAGGCGCGGATATTCCAGCCGGAACTTGCCGATCACCAGCGGGCGCAGTTGCAGCCAACTGCCGAAGACATAGAGCAGTACCAGAAGAATCATCAACACCCCGAGGCCGAGCGCCAGATGAGGGGAGATATCTTCGTTGAAGCGTTGCAGGATGTCGGGCTCGATGAGCAGGACGATGCCGCTCAATATCGTGGTGCCTAGAAAGAAGGTGAAGGAGCAGAAGGCTACGAGGAGCGCCACTTCGCTTCCGGTGAGCCCCTGCGAACTATAGGCGCGGTAGCGCACGACCGCGCCTGACACGACCGAGGCGCCGATATTGTGGGAGAGCGCATAGGTGGTGAAGGAACTCAGCGTGATGAATATCCAGGAGATATTCTTCTTCAGATGCAGGAGTGCGATACGGTCATAGCCGGCAAGCGCCATATAGGACAATATCGCCGAGGCGGCAGCGAGCGTCCAGCGATGCATGCTGATGGCATCGAGGCTATCGATCACGTCGTCAAGCGATATAGTGCGCAGCTCCTTGTAGAGGAGCCAAGCCGAAACGGTGACTGCGCCGACGCCGACGATCGGCCAGATGTAATCCTTAAGCTTCATGTCGCCTGCTGCTCAAGCTCTTTCCTTCATTGTGCTTCCGACGTTCTAAAAGCCGATGGCGCGCCGATCGTTTCGGTCGCGCCATCGGGTCTTTGCGTCAGTTCTGGGTGGTTACGGCGCCGTCTGCCTGCTGCCGTTCGTCTTTGTGGCGTTTCCACCAGTCACCCAGGAACAGCAGGATCGGAGCGGCGATGTAGATCGAGGAACTCGTCGCGATCACGATGCCAAAGATCATCGGGACGGCGAAGTTCAAGACCGCGCTGCCACCCCAGAGCGCCATCGGCAGCATGGCCAGGAAGGTGGTCGCCGAGGTAAAGATACAGCGCGCCAGCACCTGGTTGATGCTCATGTCGATGATCTCGCGCAGCGGCTTGGACTTGTAGAGCCGCATGTTTTCGCGCATCCGGTCATAGACCACCACCTTGTCGTTCACCGAATAGCCGATGATCGTCAGGAGGGCGGCGATGGCCGTCAGGTTGAAATCGAGACCAGTCAGGGCGAAGAAACCGATCATCTTCGTGGTGTCGAGGATGAGCGTGGCAATTGCCCCCAGCGCGAAATACCATTCGAAACGCCACCAGATATAGAACAGCATGGCAATGGCGGCGAGGCCCACGGCGAGGATGCCGGAGCGAGCCAGTTCGCCGCTGACCTTCGGGCCAACGACTTCCGTGCGTTCGATCTTGACGTCGGGGATGAGCTTTTCGACGGCGGCGCGGACTTTGGTGACCGCCGCCGTCTGCGCTTCCTCGCCGCCGTCCTGGCGCTGCACGCGGATCAGCACCTCGCTGGGACTGCCGATATTCTGCAGCGCGACCTCGCCCAGATCGAGCGCACCGAGCGTCGAGCGCAATTGCGCCAGATCGGCCGGCTGGGGCGTATTGATCTCTACCTGGATGCCGCCCTTGAAGTCGATGCCATAATTGAGGCCCGGTTTGATGAAGAGCACGATCGAGGCAATCGAGAGAAGAATGGAAACGCCGATGCCGAGAAAGCGCGCGCGCATGAACTTGAAACTTGTCTCGCCGGGCGAAAGATTGAAGAGCGGCTTGATTTCCAGCTTTTTCAATTTCCGGCGGCGAACGATCCAGCCCATCATCATGCGCACGAGGGCGACGTCGGAGAACATCGAGATGGCGATGCCGAGCATCATGGTGATGGCGAAGCCGCGTACGGGACCGGTGCCGAACAGGAAGAGAAGGCCGGTGGCGATGAGCGTCGTCACATTCGCGTCGACGATGGTCGCGTAGGCGCTCTTGAAGCCCTTGTCGAGGGCCGGCATGGCGTTGAGCCCCCTGCGGGTTTCCTCCTTGATGCGTTCATTGATGAGGACGTTGGCGTCCACCGCGATACCGATGCCGAGAATGATGCCGGCGATACCCGGCAGCGTCAGCGTCGCTCCAAGGAGACTTAGGGCGGAGAAGGTGAGGATCGTGTGGAGCAGCAGCGCCAGATTGGCGACCATGCCCCAGAAGCCGTAGAGCACGACGATGAATATCGCCACGAGGGCGAAGCCCGCCAGACCGGTATAAAGCCCCATCTTGATGGAGTCGGCGCCGAGATCCGGGCCGACAGTGCGCTCCTCGATGACCGTCAGTGGGGCGGGCAGGGCGCCTGCGCGCAGAAGCGCCGACAGGGTCACCGTGTCCTCGACCGTGAAGTTGCCGCTGATCTGGCCGGAACCGCCGGTGATCGGCTCGCGGATGACGGGGGCGCTCAGCACCTTGCCGTCCAGGACGATGGCGAAGGGCTTGCCGACATTGCGGCTGGTGATATCGCCGAACTGGCGCGCACCGGCGCTGTCGAAGCGGAAGGAGACGATGGGTTCGCTGGTGTTCGGATCGAAACCGGCGCGCGCATCCGTCAGCCTTTCGCCGCTGAGCGCCACCTGATCCTCGATCGGATATTTGATGTTCGGGTCCTTGGCATCCGGCAGGATGGTCACGCCGGGAGGCGGCACATCGTTCGGGTTGGCGTCGGCGACCATGTGGAAGGACATCTTGGCCGTGCTGCCGAGAAGCTGGCGCAATTGCGCCGGGTCCTGAAGACCGGGAAGCTGAACCACGATGCGGTCGGAACCGACGCGCTGGATCGAGGGTTCGGCGACGCCGACCTGATCGACGCGTTGGCGAATGATCTCGAGGCTCTGCTGGAGCGCGCTGTCGATGCGGTACTTCGTGCCCGCCTCCGTCAGCGTCATGCGGACCTGGTTGCCGCCGGTGCTGACGTCGATATCGTTGGTCGCCGTACCGAAGCCATTATCGCCGACAGGGCTGACAAGCGTGCGCAGCGCCGTTTCGGCCTGGCTGAGTTGAGCGGGGTTGGCGATGTTGGCTACCACGGAGTCGCCGACAATCCGGATCGACTGGGGCTGAATGCGCTCGGCACGCAGCTTGGCGCGCGCGTCATCAAGCATCGAGCGCAGGCGGTCCTTCTTCAGGCTGGCCGCGTCAATCTCGAGAACGAGATATGAGCCGCCGCGCAGGTCGAGACCCAGCGTGACCTGCTTTTTCGGCAGCCAGTTCGGCAGCGAAGCCAGTTGCTGTTGCGTGAGCAAATTGGGCATCGCGATGAGAATGCCCAGAAGAATGATGATACTGTAGGTCGCGACGACCCATTTTGAAGTACGCATTTTTATGGTCCGGTAAAATCGCGCTCGCTGAAGCCTCGCGGGAGGATGTTCGCGGGCGCCGGTTTTCTAGATGGAGTTCCCCTTCAAAAGGGATATTCCGCGCGCCGATAAGTTTCAGGCGATAACGGGCGGCGCACGCGCCGATAAGGTCCGGCCGGATATCCCGGCGGGCCGCAGAGCTATCTGACCGAAGGTCGCGCTGCCGACAATCGATGTGTCGAATGCCGACGAAGCGGGCAGAAGGACGGAGTCATGTCCGCTGTCGAGGCGAAGCGGCGCCGTCTTCAGATGCCATGCGTCCAGCGCTGCGGCCCGCATCGGGTTTCGAGCTGGGGTCGATTGCTCCTTCATCGGAGCGGCTGAACGCAGCGTATCCTGATTTCCCGCCGCTAGGGCGAGGATTTCATCGGTGTTGTTTTCGCCGGGGAGGGCCCAGTGAAACGCGAAGAGTGCGGCAGCAATCCACAAGACGCAGGCGAAAAGCGGCATCAGGCCGGGCTTTTCCTGTTGTGCGTCATCGGTAAAATGCATTGCCTCGATCAACTCCTGCACATTTCATGGTGTGATTTCGTGAATGTCATGACATCACGGCGATATACGGACATTCCTGTCCGTCTGCACGAAAACCGCGCTGATCACAACTCTCCTTAACCAGCCAAGCGTCCGGGAACAAGAAAATATCGCCTGTTTCCCGTATTTTACGGCGTGGTTTTGCAATTTTGATTCACGCCGAAGCCTTTATTGTGCCCGGTTTTGCTTGTGAACGGTAGGGTAGGTTTCTATGAATAGAGCTCGGAAAGCGCTTCGTGGCCGGGAAATTGATCGAAATTGGCGGGTCGAAATTGATTCTATCAGGTAAATTCTCGAAATTCCTGTTTGTTTTCGCTGTATTTCTGGCGCTTCTGGCGCCGGTTGCGCAGGGCTTTGCCCAGGATATCGCCACGCAGCAACGGCCTATTATCGATTCTCTCGAGAGGCAGGCGGCGGTCCTGTCCGATCAGATGGGGAAAGCGTCGAAGAACGACGCGTCCCTGGTCGATCTGCGCCTGCAGATGGAACAGGTGGCGAAGAAGTTGCTCGATGCGGGTGTGGCATTCAGACCGCGGCTGGCGGAGATCAATGCGCGGCTGGAGCAACTCGGTGCGCCGCCAGCCCAGGGACAGCCCGCCGAGCCGCCTATCGTTACCGAGGAGCGTACTCGGCTGACCGGTGAAAAGGCCGAGATCAACGCCATGATCGGGGAAACGGAGGACACCTCGCTTTCCGTCAATCAGATGATCGAGCAGATTGGCGACATGCGCCGCGAACTGTTCGCACGCACTTTGTCACAACGTGTCGACATCAATTATTCGCTGGGCAGCGAAGTCATCAGTGCCGCCGGCGCGGAGACGCAGACGCTGGGACGGGTGATTTCATCCTGGTGGCGTTTCGTCGTCATGTTCAAGCTCAAATCATTCCTGGCTGCGGCGTTCTTCGCCTTGGCGGCGGCGCTTGTCCTGCATTTCGGCGCGCAGCGTTTCCTGGGGGAGTTGTTCTGGCGTGATCCCACCGCAGATGCCCCGTCCTATCTCAGCCGGCTTACCGCGGCCTTCTGGTCGACGCTTGTTCCCTCGGCTGCTGTTGGCGTATTTCTCGGGACCACCTATTTCTTCCTCAATTATTTCAACGTACTGCGGCCCGATATCGCAACAATGCTGTCGTCGCTGTTTGGCGTTACCGGCATCGTCTATTTCATTCACAGGCTGGCGAAGTCGGTGCTCTGCGCGAATATGCCGGCCTGGCGGCTGGTGCATATCGCGCCAAAGCCGGCGCGGATACTGACCTATCTCATCACCGCGACCGCGCTGATCAACGGGCTCGATTATTTCCTCAACACCGTCAGCCAGGTCGTGGTGTCACCACTGTCGCTGACGGTGGCGAAAAGCCTTATCGCCACGGTGCTCGTAGGACTTTTGATTATCGCCATCGCCTGGGTGAAGCCGATCGAACGGGAAGATGCCGGGGTCGTCCGGCCCTGGCCCAAGCCATTGCGGATCTTTCTTATATGTCTGGGACTGTTTCCGATCGTCGCGGCCCTGCTCGGCTATATCGGGCTGGCGCGCTTCGCTTCGCAGCAGATTGTCGTCAATGGAGCCTTCCTGGTGACGATGTATCTGGGTTTCCTGACCGCCCGGGCCATTACGGACGAGCACGCCTTCGGCAGCACCTCTGTCGGGCGCGCGATGAAGCAGCGTTTCGGCATGGACGAGACATCGCTCGATCAGCTCGGACTGGTCGCGGGCGTTCTCACGAACTTTGCCGTTTGTCTGATCGGCATACCGCTGATCCTGCTGCAATTCGGCTTTCAGTGGTCCGAGTTGCAGACATGGTTCTTCCGGTTGATGACCGGCTTCCAGATCGGCAATTTCTCGATTTCGTTCACCGGTATCTTCACCGGTCTCCTGCTGTTCGTCATCGGCTATTTCGTCACGCGCTGGTTCCAGAACTGGCTCGACGGCAGTGTCATGGCGCGGGGGAGGGTCGATTCCGGCGTGCGCAATTCGATCCGCACCGTCGTCGGCTATCTCGGCCTGGCGGTGGCGGCGTTGATCGGCATCTCGGCGGCGGGAATCAACCTCTCCAATCTGGCACTTGTTGCCGGTGGTCTCTCGCTCGGTATCGGTTTCGGCCTGCAGAACGTGGTGTCGAACTTCGTCTCCGGCCTCATCCTTCTGGCCGAACGGCCTATCAAGGTGGGCGACTGGGTGGAGGCCGGCGGCGTTGCGGGGATCGTCAAGAAGATCAGCGTGCGCGCCACGGAAGTAGAGACATTCCAACGCCAGTCGATCATCGTGCCCAATTCGTCGCTGATCAACGGCAATGTCGCCAACTGGACGCATCGCAACAAGCTCGGCCGCGTTGATATACCCGTGGGGGCGGCCTATGGCAGTGATCCGCGCAAAGTCCATGCGCTGCTGTCGGATATCGGGCGTTCCCATCCTCAGGTGCTCAAGAACCCCGAAGCTTTCGTCGCTTTCAAGGGGTTCGGTGCATCGTCGCTCGATTTCGAGCTGCGTGTATTCCTGGCCGACATATCGGCCATCGTGCTGGTCCAGAATGAGCTGCGTTTCCAGATTGTGGAACGATTCGCGGAGGAGGGAATCGAGATTCCATTCCCGCAAACCGACATCCATCTGCGCATCGAGCAGATCGAAGCCATTGCCGATGTGATCGCGGCCCGGAACAACAAGCCGCCGGCCGATGCCAATGGCCAGGAACGCCCCGGGGAAACGAAGGTAACGGTAAAAGTGGGAGGCAAGGCCGGCACCAGCGGAATAAAAATCTGACGATGTTCAGTTGCCGTTCAGTTTAGGGGCTTTATAACAATGCCTGACACAACAGGCAGAGATACATGCCTTACAGAGGAGGCGGTGGCGACACCGGGAGCGATATGAATAGATTTGCAACAGCCTTGTTTCTTACTGTTATCAGCGCCGCTCCAGCATTCGCCGCTACCGCGGTCAACAAGGACAGCGAGCCTCGCACCCTTGTTGTCACCGAGGGTTCGACCAAGAGCGACCTGCTCCTGTCGGCGGGCGAGACGGTGGATTTCTGCCCGTCGGGCTGCTTCGTCACCTTTCCGAATGGCGATCGCCAGGCGCTGACGGGAAGTGAGACAATCGAAATCAACGGCGGCGCGGCGACCATCAAATAGGTGATTGCGTAAATAGGTGACTGCGTCCGGGCGGCGCCCATTTTGAAGATGGGAGCCGCTCTGATGATTGCTTTTATATCGTACTCTCCCTCGCTCTTCCCGAATTTTCCGCGCTGAAAATCCTTCTCAAATCTTTTGTTTTGCGCTAAGTGTTGTCTCAGACAACATTAGTGTGGGCGCATCGATGAACACCGTTGATGAGATACGCAGCTTCAACCGCTTCTACACGCGCGAAATCGGGCTTCTGGACGAGCATCTTCCGAAAAGCGATTTCTCGCTCGCCGAGGCGCGGGTTCTCTATGAACTGGCGCATGGCCCGGAGCAGGGAGGCGGGGAACTGACGGCGGCTGAGATCGCCCGTGTGCTGAGCATGGACAAAGCTCATTTGAGCCGGATACTGACACGGTTTCGCGCGCGCGGGCTGGTGGTGAGCCGGATCAGTCCCGAGCACGGCAAGCGGCGGCAGCTTGCATTGACCCATGCTGGACGTGAGGCGTTTGCCGCACTTGAGCAGGGCACGCGGTCGCAGATGGAAGAAATCCTGATGCCGCTCGACGGAGAAAGACGCGAGCGGCTCGTTTCGGCGATGCATTCAATCAGGACGGTGCTCGACACAAACAAGGCACAGGCTGGAAGTGTCCGGTTGCGCGGGATCGAGCCGGGCGATCTTGGGTGGATCGCGCATCGCCAGATGGTGCTCTACAACCGCGAATATGGCTGGGACTGGACCTATGAGGGGCTTGTCTGCGAGATTTTCGGTAATTTCGTCGCCCATTTCGATCCGGCAGGCGAGGACGGCTGGGTCGCCGAACGTGCCGGTGTGATCGTCGGATCGGTATTCCTGATGAAGAGCGCCGATCCCGCCGTGGCCAGGTTGAGGCTGCTTTATGTGGAGCCAAGCGCACGCGGGATGGGGGTCGGACGCAGGTTGGTTGAAACGTGCATCGAGCGAGCGCGCGAACTCGGCTATAAAAAGCTAACCTTATGGACCAATGACGTGCTCGTGTCGGCGCGCCGCATCTATCAGGCCGCAGGTTTCCAACTCATCGATGAAGCCCCGCATCATTCGTTCGGCAAGGATCTCGTCGGGCAGACCTGGATACTCGACCTCGACACATCCGAGGCATACGCAGGATAAAACCTGGTTGATCGCGTCTGGCGTTCTTGCATCGGCAGAAATCACCCTGTTTTTTTAAGCGCATGTTTACCCCATCCCACAGTTGCGCAAGTGCGTCCTCTATACATCGCCGGAGTTCATCCTTCGTTTTCTTATAGCTGCTAGAGCAGTTGCTGTTCTGAACGAAACGAAGAACCGCCCAATTCCTGTGCTCGAACGCAATTCGGGACAAAAGGTAGTTGGGAAACGGGTTCTCATTTTCCGGGCCGGTTCCAGGGCGATCAAATGCCCTGGGGGACAATTGCCTTTAGGACGTGGGGGTAGGAAAACGATGGCTGCGGGCAAAAACAACAGGGCCGATACGAAAGTACCCCTGGCGGTCGATCTCGACGGCACTTTGATCGCGACGGATCTTTTGTGGGAAGGCATCTTCCTGCTTTTGAAAAAAAATTTCCTGTTTGTCTTTCTGCTGCCGATCTGGGCGTTGCAGGGCAGGGCGAGGCTGAAGCATGAAATAGCCGAGCGCGTTACGATCGACCCCTCGACGCTGCCCTACCGGCCGGAATTCCTGGCATTCCTGAAGACGGAACATGCCGAGGGCCGCAAGCTGGTTCTTGCGACCGCCGCCGCCACCTCCTTTGCCGAGGCGGTAGCGAAGCATCTCGGTATTTTCGATGCGGTCTATTCGACAGACCGGTATCGCAACCTCGCTTCAGAGGCAAAGCTGAAGATGCTGGTGGAGGCCTTTGGCGAGGACGGATTCGACTATGCCGGCAATTCCCGCGCCGATATCGCCATTTTCGACAGAGCGCGGAATGCCATCGTGGTCGCGCCTGATAGAGCCGTGCGCGCCTGGCGACTGAAACAGGGGCCGAACGGGCACACCGGCGGCTTCTTTGCCGCGCCGCGCGTGCGGCCCGGCAGCTATCTCAGAATGCTTCGCGTTCATCAATGGATGAAGAACATGCTCGTCTTCGTCCCGGCGATCCTCGCCCATGACATCCTCTATCACGACGTCTTCGGACGAACCTTTCTCGCCTTCGTCTCCTTTTGCGCCGCTGCGTCGTCGATCTATATCATCAACGACCTGTTCGACCTGCAGCTTGACCGTCGCCATGCCCGCAAGAAGAAGCGGCCGTTCGCCAGCGGCGAACTTCCCATATGGTTCGGGGTCTGCGCTTCGATAGCACTTCTGGCGCTCGCCTACGGGATCGCCGCCCTGTTGCCCACCGAATATATGCTGGTGCTGACGCTCTACCTCTTTGTCACCACCGCCTATTCGGCGGCGCTGAAGCGGATGCTGCTCATCGATGTGCTGGTGCTGGCGGGGCTCTATACCGTGCGGTTGCTCGCCGGCGCTGCCGCCAATGCGACGCCCGGCTCGTTCTGGCTCCTGTCTTTTTCAATCTTCTTCTTCCTGTCGCTGGCGCTGGTCAAACGCTATGTCGAACTGAACCATGCACCGCCGGATGAAAACGAGAAAATCGCCGGCCGGGGCTATCGCAGCAGCGATCGGGAAGTTGTAGCCCAGAGCGGAGTGGCCGCGGCGTTCGGCGCGGTGATGGTTCTGGCGCTCTATATCGACAGCAATTCTGTCAAGACGCTCTATTCCTATCCCTGGATGATCTGGCCGCTTTGTCCGATCGTACTCTACATCAATTTGCGCATCTGGATTCTGGCGCATCGCGACCACATGCATGACGATCCAGTTGTGTTCCTGCTTAGCGACTGGCGCAGCATCATGATGATCATGCTCGGTGGCGTCATGCTGATGACGGCGGGCATGCGCTGATGTCGTTCGATCGTTTTGGCGATAACTCTGGCGATCGCTTTGGCGAGAGCTTTGGCCGCATAGAGCGGAAACCGCGACGGGCGGTTTCATTTGCCGGGGCGGAGCGGTCGCTGCAGGACGGGTCTGCTGCGCCGGGGTCTTTGCTTGGGTTCGGCAATGGCCGTTCCTATGGCGACAGCTGCCATAATGACCGGGGCGCTTTGGTCGAGATGCGCCCGAAAGACCGGATATTGGGATTCGATGCTGCAAGCGGCATTATCGAAGCCGAAGCCGGCGTGCTTCTGGCCGAGATCATCGCCTTTGCCGCGCCGCATGGCTATTTTCTGCCGGTGACGCCGGGCACCCGCTTTGTGACGCTGGGCGGCGCCATCGCCAATGACGTGCACGGCAAGAACCATCACCGGCGCGGCACGTTCGGCTGTCACGTTGTTTCATTCGAGCTGTTGCGTTCAGACGGAACGACGGTCAGTTGCGCCCCGCTCAACAACGAGCCGCTCTTCGCCGCGACGATCGGGGGAATGGGCCTGACGGGGCTGATCTCGACGGCCCGGATTCGGCTGATGCGTGTTGCGTCGCTGGATGTCGAGGAGCGGATCACGCGCTTTGCCGATCTCGACCAATTCTTCGAACTGGCTGAGAAGGCGGATGAGGCCAATGAATATGCCGTTGCATGGATCGATCAGATCGCGAGAGGAGCGCGCGCCGGACGCGGGCTGCTTCTAACGGGAAACCATGCGGGGAACGGGAATTTCACCGTCAACCCACGACCGACACGTCTGCGCGTCCCCTTCGAATTGCCCTTTTCGGCGCTGAACCGGCCAAGCCTGACACTTTTCAATGCCGCATATCTGAATTTGAAGGGAAGGGGCGCTGAGCCGCATCTGACGGGATATGAGCGATTTTTCTATCCGCTCGACGGCATGCGCGACTGGAACCGGCTTTATGGTCCTGCGGGGCTTTACCAGCACCAGAGCGTCATCCCTTATGCACAAGCACCGGATACAATCCCTGCCATGCTTGAGGCGACGCGCAAGGCAGGCGAGGTATCGTTTCTGACGGTGCTGAAGCGGTTCGGGACGATCGGCTCGCCGGGACTTTTGTCGTTTCCGCAGCCGGGCTATACTCTGACGCTCGATTTTCCCAATCGGGGCGCGGGAACATTGGCGCTTTTGTCCGAACTCGATCGTTTGACGATTGCGGCTGGCGGGCGGGTCAATCCCTACAAGGACCAGAGGATGTCGCCGGCGACCTTCGCTGCGTCGTTTCCACATTGGAAAAAGCTGGAAGAGCATCGTGATCCGGCGTTTTCGTCGAATTTCTGGCAGAGAACGGCGATGGCGCTCGTTTGATCAGGATATGAAATACCAATTGCAATCAAAAATTGCGGATGGTTCGAATTTTACGGAAGCGCTTTGCGGCTTCTCAACATGCTCGGTGTAACGCTTCGCTGCAGATCGCAGGCGACAGCCTAAAGTGGGTAAGGCAAGGATGCGATGACGAAATATATTCCTTTCATTCTGTTCACGGTGATGACCAACGCCGCGGCGCAGGTCCTGCTCAAATATGGCATGATCACGCTCGGACCGATCAGCTTCAGCGCAGATACCGCGATCCAGCGCATCTTCCAGATTGTGTTCAATCCCTGGGTGTTTGCCGGGCTCACTGTCTTCGTCATCTCGATGGCGTCACACCTCTACGTGTTGTCGAAGGTCGATCTTTCCTTCGCCTATCCGTTTCTGAGCCTCGCCTATGTGGCGGTGGCCGTTTTCGCTTGGGCGGTGTTCAAGGAAGATCTCGGCACATTGAAAATCGCCGGCATCGCCTTCATCTGCATCGGTACGGTGCTGATCGCGCAGAGCGGTCACGGCAGCGGGGCGGCGTCTCGCGAGACAGTGAATACCGATTCCAACTCCAAGTTCTAGGGCCCTGATGTTTCAGGGATAGCGGGTAGAAACATGCGACATATCATTTTCGGCGGCGACGGCTTCGTTGGCCGGTATCTGGCAAACGATCTGGTCAGCCAAGGCGAGAAGGTCGTCGTGGCGGATATCGTCAAGACCGACCTGCCGCATTACGCCAAGGCGAAGTTCATCCATTGCGACGTCACCAGCGAGGCGCAGGTGAATGCCGTCGGGCTCAAGCCGGACGACATGGTCTATAATCTCTCGGCAAAGATGCTGGCGCCGCTGCAGGTACGCGCCAAGCGTCATGATTTCTTCTGGCCGGTAAACTATCACGGCGCGGCGCACATCATGAGCGCTATGGACCGGGCGGGGGCGTCGAAGCTGGTGCAGTTCACCACCGACATGGTCTACGGCCACACCGTCGTCTCGCCGCAGACCGAGGATCATCCGATCGCTCCGCTCGGCGAGTACGGCAAATCGAAAGCCGCCACCGAAGCGCTCGCCGCCGATTGGCGCACGCGCGGCATGAACATCTCTATCATGCGTCCCCGGCTGATCATCGGCCCGGGCCGTCTCGGTATCCTGGAAAAACTGTTCAAGCTGGTCGACCGCAATTTGCCGGTGCCGATGATCGGTTCGGGCAAGAACCCGTACCAGTTCATTTCCGTCTATGACTGCGCGGAAATCGCGCGGCTCGCCTGGGAGCATGGCGTGCCGAACGATGCCTACAATCTCGGCTCCTCTAATCCCCCTTCGGTGCGTGAACTGTTGGGCGGACTGATCAAGCAAGCAGGGTCGAAATCGATCCTGCTGCCGACGCCGGCCTTCGCGGTCAAGGGCGCGCTGGCGATGCTCGATGCGGTCAACAAACCGCTGATGGATCCCGAGCAATATCTGATCGCCGACGAATATTGCGTGCGGGACACGTCGCGCGCGTTCGCCGCTTTCGGCTGGAAGCCGAAATTCCGCGACGAGGACATGCTCGTCGCCGCCTACAAGGAATACCGCAACAAGGTGGACGGCAAACCGGTGGCCCATATGGTGCCGCTTGCAGCGGAATAGGAACGGGGGAAGAAGTATGGCCAAGGCTGTGAAACTTGTGAAAAAAGAAGCGTCTGTCGATATACCAGCCGTAACGGCAGGGGGAACGCGGAAGCCCGATCTCCTGACGGTCGAGCAGGCCAAATCGATGGCCCTGCCGCGGATGACGGAGCTTTTCTCGGCTCATATCAATCCCGGCCAACTGCATTTCATGAAGCTGCTCGGCTTCAACAAGATCAAGATCGAGCGTGCCGAAGGCATGTATTATATCGACCAGAATGGCCGGAAAATCCTCGATTTCTTCGGCGGTTTCGGCTCGCTCGCCTTCGGTCACAACCATCCGCGCATTCTCGCGGCTCGCCAAGCCTTCCAGGAGGAAAAGCGCCACGAGATCGCCATGGCCTTCATGTCGCAATATGCGGCGGCGCTGGCGCATAATCTTGCCGCCTGCAGCCCCGGCGATCTCGACATGGTGTTCTTCGGCTCGTCCGGCTCGGAGGCCATGGAGGCGGCGCTGAAGGTTGCCGAGCGCGCCGCTGGGCCGAAGCGCCCGAAGGTGGTCTATGCCGAGAATTCGTTCCACGGAAAGACCAAGGGCGTTCTCAATGTCACCGACGGCAAGCTATATCGTGGCGAGTTCAGGCTGGCCGGCGATACGGTGCGCGTGCCGTTCGGCGATATCGACGCGATCGAGAATGCCTTCAAGTCCGATCCCGAGATCGGCGTCATCGTTCTCGAAACCATTCAGGGCGGGGCAGGGATCATCACCGCGCCGACCGAATTCTGGCAGAAGCTGCGGGCGCTCTGCGACCGTTACGGTGTGTTGTGGGTGGCGGATGAGGTGCAGTGCGGGCTTGGCAGGTCGGGCAAGTTCTATGCTTTCGAGCATCACGGGGTGGTGCCCGATGTGACGGCGCTGGCGAAATCGCTTGGCGGCGGCAAGACCGCGATGGCGGCGATGATCGCCAGGCGCGAGGTCTATATGAAGGCCTATGGAACGCCGAAGACGGCGCTGATCCACGCCATGGCGACCTTCGGCGGCATCGGCGAAGCCTGCATCACGGCGATCGAGGGATTGAACGTGCTTTATGACGAGCACTTGATCGACAATTCCGCGGCGGTTGGAGACTATCTCGTCGAACGGTTGAAGGCGCTGCAGGAAAAATATCCGTCGCTGATCAAGGAAGTGCGCGGGCAGGGGTTGATGGTCGGTCTGGAGTTCCACGATTTCTCCAAGTCCGTGCCCGTCGTGCTGCGTCCGGTCCTCGCCATGCTGGACGACAAGCTGAAGGGCTCGCTGCCGGGCTTCATCGGCAGCCATCTCCTGCGCGACCATGCGGTGCTGGTGGCCTTTACCGAATATAATCGCAATGTGGTCAGGCTGGAGCCGCCGCTGATCTGCGAGCGGGCGCATGTCGATCAATTCATCGCGGCGCTGGACGAAGTGCTCTCGCGCGGCATCGTCCGGATCGTCAAGGATTTCGTCAAGGCGCAGGTGAAGTCTTAAAGCTATCCGCTCTTCATCTTCTTGTTTCGGGGAGATGGGGAGCAGATGCCGGCCATCAAGGGGGCAGGACCATCAAGGGGAGGTTGGGAAAACCCCCGGCCGCAGCAGCATGTCCCAGCAATCGTTGAGCTTCACCTCCTGCCGGTCCTTGAGCGCGTCGGCATAGATGCGGCGTAGCGCACGGCGGCCGGTGGTCAACGGGCAGTGCGGCACGAGCACGGCGTCGGTCTCGGCGATCGATTTCCGGGCAGCGTCATCAAGCGGCGGCACGGTGCGGTAGGGGTCGGCGCCGATCTGGATGTGCCGTGTCGCGTCACGATCGAGAAGCCATGGAAACGGATTGGTGAAATCGAGATTCATGAGGGTTGCGAAGTGGACGCCGTTCGTGGCTTCGAACTGCCTGATAGCCTTGACGGCCTCATCCGCGGAGATGACCCAGTACATCTGGTAATCGAGCTCTGAATAAAGCTGCCAGCTTGGAAGCTGGCCATGGCTGGAGAGATCGCTATAGGCATCGCCATGTTTCAGATAGTGCTTTTCCATGAGCAGACTGCGCTCCATGATATCCCAGCGCGTAGAGACCTGCCCCAGTGTTTTCATATCCGTCACCGGTGCTGCGACATAGGTCGGCGATACGGCGACGGCGCGCAGCGTCTTATGGGCGATCTTGGCTGTATAGGGGATCGCGACAAATCCGACCAGTACGGCGATCAAAAGCCGCCGTGGAACAGGTTCATTAGCGGACTGGATGAAGATCGCCAGAAGGATCGGCCACAGGAAGGTAAAATCCTGGCTGCCGGTGTTCTGCGTTTCGAAGAAGATGCCGGCGACAAGCGCCACGCCGAGCCAGACGAAATTGCTGTTGAGCAGGGTCGCCGCTGAGCCGGCGCGGAGTTTCTGCCGTCCCATCCAGGCGAGCGCGAGAACCAGAACGCCACCGGCCAGAATGATGTCCAGATCGGTGGAGAGAACCGTGAGGAATCGTGGCAGCAACGCCTCTTCATTCATGCCGATGAGCAGAGCTATCTCGTCGAGATAGGCTGTTATCATACGCCCGTTGAATTCCAGGCAGATGAGGGCGGCGAGGAATATCGCGCCCGCCAGGACGACGCTGCGCCAGGAAATACGCCCGGACAATAGCGCCAGAAGGCCGATCAAGCCGCCGGCCAGAAAGCCGGTGGCCTTGATGAGGAACAGCGCCAGCATGGCCAGCCCGCAGATAATCGCGAGCCTGCGGCCATCCTTGACGAACATCAGGGCGGAAACCAGCACATAGAGCAGCAGCGTGGCGTGGCGATTGTAGATGCCGAAGCCGTCCAAGCCGGGATAGGGATGGAAGGACTGCACATTGGCGGGGCAGATGGCGAAAATCAGGAATGGGATGAGCAGTGCGAAGGCGAGACGGCGCTCAGTGCGAGCGACGTCCTGGATGATCACCGCCATCAACGGAGCCGCGACGATCAGGATGACCCATTGGGCGAGAAGAAGCGGCTGAGCATGGGGGAAAAGTTTCAGGCCCAGCGCAAAGATATAATAGGCGAGCGGCCCCACCGGAGTGAGAAAATCTGTGTTGGGTATCTGGCCGTTATAGATCCGCTGCGCGGCATCGAAATAGATGTAGGTGTCCCAATACATCGGGCCGATGGGCAGGATGAGGCGGATGCTCAGGAGAACACAGAGCGCGAGAAGGGCCAGCGCGAGCCAGGCAAGCGGCGCCCTTGCCATACGGCGCAGGAAAGGCTCCCGCCCGCCGCCCCCTTCATATTGTTCAGCCGGCATGTCCGTCACGATCGATCTCCCCCGCTCAGCCATTCATCGGTCATGAAAGACGAAATGGCAAGGCTCAGGGATTATGCAGACCGTTGCCGATTGCCGCCGACATGACTGCCATGTTGCGCGTCGCGGCATTTCGTGGCCATGTCGCAAACAGGCCTTACCAATGGCCGGGGCACTCGGCATAGTGCACAAAAATCCGTCCTTATGCGCGGGCCGAGAAGCCCGCCTTTATTCAGGGGAATGACACGATATGAAGACCCATGCCCGTGCGGTGGTGATCGGTGGCGGTGTGGTGGGCGTTTCGACGCTCTACCATCTGGCGAAGAAGGGCTGGAGCGATGTCGTCCTGATCGAGCGTAAGGAACTGACCTCGGGCTCGACGTGGCATGCGGCGGGGCTCTTGCCTCTGTTCAACATGAGCTATTCGGTCGGCCAGATCCACAAATATTCGGTGAAGTTCTATCAGGAACTGCAGGAAGAAACCGGCATGAATGTCGGTTTCACCAATTGCACCAATATCCGTTTGGCCCGCACCAAAGACCGCTGGGACGAATATATGTATTATGCCGGCGTGGCGGAGACGATCGGTGTGCCGGTCAAGTTGCTTACGCCCGAAGAGGTCAAGGAAATCTGGCCGCTCGCTGAAATGGACGGCATTCTGGGGGCGATCCAGCATCCCGATGACGGCTATATCCAGCCGGCGGATTTGACACAGGCGTTGGCCAAGGGCGCGCGCGACCGTGGCGCAACCATCTATCGCCATACTGCGGTTCTGGGCATCGAGCAGCAGCCGGACGGCCAATGGCTGGTCAAGACAGACAAGGGCGATATTCTCACCGAGCATGTGATTTCCGCCACCGGCAATTTCGCGCGCAAGACCGGCCAGATGGTCGGCCTCGATATTCCCGTTATTCCGGTCGAGCATCAGTATATTGTCACTGAGCCGCATCCGGCTATTCTCGAACGCAAGGCCAAGGGCCTGCCTGAGATGGGCGTGCTGCGCGAGAGCGATTCCTCCTGGTACATGCGCGAGGAAAATGGCGGCCTGCTGCTTGGACCTTACGAGAAGGGCGCGCCGGTCTGCTATGTCGATGGGCCTTCCGACCAAAGCGAATACGAGCTGTTCCAGGAAGATCTGGAGCGGCTGATGCCCTATATTGAAACGGCCATCGCCCGCGTACCGGCCTTCGGTGAAGTTGGCATCAAGAAGGTTTATAACGGCGCTATCGCCTATACGCCCGATGGTTCGCCGATCATCGGCCCGGCGCCACGATTGAAGAATTTCTGGCTCAACGAAGGACATTCCTTCGGCGTGACGGCGGCGGGCGGGGCCGGCTGGCAGCTCGCGGAATGGATCGTCGAAGGCGAGCCGTCCATCGACATGATGGGCGTGGATCCGCGCCGCTTCGGGCCCTATGCGACCGAGGGTTATCTCAAGGAGAAGAACGAGGAAGCCTATGCGGAAGTCTTCTCCGTCCATTATCCGGACGAGGAGCGCGGCGCGGCGCGGCCCTTGAAGCGTTCGCCCTCCTATGATCGCCAGAAGGCGCTCGGCGGAGTGTTCGGCTCCGTCTATGGCTGGGAACGCGCCAACTGGTTCGCGCCGGAAGGTTACGGCATCGATGTTGCCTCGCTGGACAAGCCGGACGTGTTGCTCAACCGCAACCATCCGAAGCCCGATGCCGACGGCAAGGTCAAGGAGTTGTGGTCGTTCCGCCGCTCGAACTACTTCGAGCATGTCGGCAACGAGGTGAAGAATGTGAGCGAGAATGTCGGCCTTCTCGACATGTCTGCCTTCGCCAAGATGGAAGTTTCCGGCCCCGGCGCGCGCGCATGGCTAGACTCGATCCTCGCCAACCGCATCCCTAAGAAGATGGGGCGCATCGCGCTTTGCCATCTGCTGACCAAGAATGGCGGCGTGCGCTCGGAATTCACCGTCTATGAATGGAAGCCCGGTTCGTTCTATCTGGTTTCGGCTGGCGCTTACGAAAACCATGATCATGATTATCTCGCCAAGCTTCTGCCTGCGGACGGATCGGTGCGCCTGCGTCCCATCACCCAGTTGTTCGGCGTGCTGGTGCTGGCAGGGCCCAACAGCCGCAAGGTGTTGCAGAAGCTGACCCGTACGAGCCTCGCGAATGAGGACTTTCCCTGGCTGTCTGGCAAAAAGATCAGTGTCGGACCGGCGACGGCACATGCGCTGCGCGTCAATTTCGTCGGCGAGCTTGGCTGGGAGCTGCATCACCCGATCGAGCAGCAGAACACGATCTACGACCTTCTGATGGAAGCAGGCGCGGAATTCGGCATCAAGCCGTTCGGCATTCGCGCCATGACGGCGATGGCGGTGGAGAAATCCTATCGCCTGATCCCGCGCGAACTTTCCATCGAATATAACGCCTTCGAATCCGGTCTCGACCGCTTCGTTCATCCCAACAAGGGCGATTTCATTGGCCGCGACGCGGTGGTGAAGGCGCGTGAGCAAGGGCTGAAGTGGAACTTCGTGACGCTTGAGGTGCATGATATCGGCGATGCCGACATACGCGGCTCGGAGCCGATCTACCAGAATGGCAAGCTCGTCGGCCGTGCGACGCATGGCAGCTATGGCTGGCGCCTGGGCAAGAGCCTGGCGCTCGCGATGGTCAAGCCGGACCTCTCCGCGCTCGGAACCGAATTCGAGATCCGGATCCTCGGCAGAATGCACAAGGCAACCGCCATTCAGGAATCGCCGTTCGATCCGGAAAACGAGCGACTGAAGGCGTAAACGCGTTGGACTGACCGATTGATGCCGCGGCGTGTGTTTTCGTCGCGGCATTTTTCATTTCTTGTGATATTGTTCCAGTATGGGACTGCGAACGATCCATGTGCTGGTCATGATGATGGCCGTTATGGCCTCGTTCCCCGCGCGCGCCCAGGATAAGGCGGGAGACGGCATTCCGGTTGACGTGGAACTGGTGCTGGCCGTCGATGCGTCGCGCTCGATGGAGGCGTTCGAGCAGAAGATCCAGCGCGATGGCTATGTCGCGGCGCTGCGCCATCCGCAGGTGATCAAGGCGATCCTGGAAGGGCTGCACGGCCGCGTCGCCATCACCTATATCGAATGGGCGGGCTTCGGCTCCCAGCGCATCATCGTTCCCTGGACGCTGGTCGATAGCAAAGAGGCGGCGGAAAAGCTCGCCGCCGAGCTCGACCAGCCGGTGCCGCCGCCGCAAAGCCGCACCTCGATCTCGGGCGCGATCGATTTCAGCGCTGGGCTCTTCGACAATAGCGGCTTCAAGGGACAGCGCCGCATCATCGATGTCTCCGGCGACGGCCCGAACAATCATGGCCGGTCGGTGACCGCCGCGCGCGCCGCTGCACTGGACAAGGGCATCACCATTAACGGCCTGCCGCTGATGACGCGCGGCTCGCTCTATGGCGGATGGGACGTGAAGGATCTCGACCAGTATTACGGCGATTGCGTCATCGGCGGACCGGGAGCGTTCATGATACCGGTCAATTCATGGGAGCAGTTTCCCGAAGCCGTGCGGCGCAAACTGATGCTCGAACTGGCCGGCGATCCGGCGGAGACCTTTGACGCGGACGATCCGCCGGTCCTCAAAGTGCAGGAGAAGCAGGATTACGACTGCATGGCCGGCGAACGGGTTTGGCAGCAGCGCATGCGGGATTGGGAGTGGAGGTAATACTCACTACTCACGCTGCAATCAGTTGCTTGCGGTCGGCGCGTTCCTGTTGCGGGGAGCGGCCGTAGAGTTCGCGGTAGCATTTGGAGAAATGCGACGCCGAGACGAAACCGCAGGCGACTGCCACTTCCACCACAGGCATCGACGACTGGATGAGCAGGTGGCGGGCGCGGTCGAGGCGGATCTCCAGGTAATATCGTGCCGGTGACCGCCCCATTTCCTGGCGGAACAGGCGTTCGATCTGGCGGCGCGAGAGGCCGACATGATCGGCGACCTCGATCAGCGACAAGGGCTCGGTCAGGCTTGCCTCCATCAATTCGATGATGGTCAGCACCTTGGAGTTCTGCACGCCGAGGCGCGCGCGCAACGGCAGGCGCTGGCGATCATGCGGGTTGCGAACACGGTCGGTCAGGGCCTGCTCGCAGACGCGGTTGACCAGATTGTCGTCGAAATCGTCGCCGATGAGCTTGAGCATCATGTCGAGCGCCGCGGTGCCGCCCGCGCAGGTGTGGATATTGCCATCGACCTCGAACAAATCGGCATAGACATCGGCTTTGGGGAAGGCCTCGGCGAAACCGGGCAGATTTTCCCAATGAATGGCGCAGCGCTTGCCGGAGAGGAGGCCAGCGGCGGCGAGAATATGCGCGCCCGTGCAGAGACCGCCGACGGCGACGCCTCGATTGAACTCCTCGCGCAGCCAGGCGAAGACCGATTTGTTCTGAAACTTTTCCACATGGACGCCCGAGCAGACGAACACCATCGAGGGCCTGTCTTCGCCGGTCAGAAAGCGGCGCTCATCCTCAAGGGAGGAGGTGACTGCGCATTCAACGCCATTGGATGCGGTGATGGGCTTCCCGTCGCTCGATGCGAGACGCCAGCGATAGGCGTTGTAGCCGAGCATGCGATTGGCAATCCGCAACGGCTCGATCGCCGTCGCAAAGGCGATCATCGAGAAATCAGGAATGAGAAAGAAGACGAATGAGCGCTTTATAAGCGTTTTCTGATCCATGGCTGCAATGTTCCCGCTGTCTTCTGCCGTTTCTCTGTCGCATCTGAACAATGATTCAGCACGATTCAGGCGCAGTTAAGACCTAAAAACCATTGAGCCATAGAATTATTCCTATGGGAAGTGCGACGAAATAGCTGTCGCAAACGGGCGATATTTTATAGGGCTGGGAACAGGCCGGAAAGAATAACGGGCGGCAGGAACAAGCGGTGCCGCCCGTTGGCATTATCCCGAGACATCATTTCCCGGTCTTCCTTTGCTGACGCTCATAGAGGTCCGGCCAGCCGATATCCTGAAGAATGTTCTCTGGCAGATAGGCCAGGGCGCGGACGGTGTCGCGCTGCCGCTTCCGGGCGGCGATCAACGCAACTTTCTCTCTGTATGTCCTCGCAACTCCGAGTGTGGTGCTTTCGAAAAAGCGCACCAACCGATCAGCATAGGTCGCCCGAGATGTGCTATAATTGTCCAGATAGTCTCTGTCGCAGGTGGTCATGGTCTTTTCCTCGTCCATTTCCGTTACTTCTGGGTTGACTATGCAGGACGCTTGATGTTCAATCAAACGAAATTGAAGAACAGTTACATTCAGAATAATTGATCTAAGAGGCAGATCATGACAGCTCCCATGCACCACCCGCTACCGATCCTCGATCTTGATGTGTTGAGGACATTTGTCATGATAGCGGAGACCGGAAGTTTCTCGGCTGCGGCGAATGCGGTGTTCCGCACGCCGTCGGCAGTATCGATGCAGATCAAGAAGCTGGAGGAGACGCTGGGCGTCACGCTTCTGGAGCGCGATGCGCGCTCGGTGGCGCTGACCAGCGATGGCGAGGTGCTGCTGGGTTATGCAAGGCGCATGCTCGCACTCAACCGCGAGGCTGTGGCGAAGTTCGTGGTGCCGACCGTGTCGGGCGTCGTCCGTCTGGGATCGCCGGACGATATCGGGGAATGGGTGCTGCCTTTCGTGCTCAAGCGCTTCGCCGAAACGCATCCGAGCGTGACTGTCGATGTCGTCATCGACCAGAGCATCAATCTGCGCAGGCGCATGGACGAGCACCGCCTCGACATCACCATGGTCAATGTGTCGAACACGGTGCCGAAGACCAGCGATGTCGAGGTGCTGATGACCGAGGAACTGGTTTGGGCCGGCGCCAAATGCGGCACCGCGCATGAACGCGACCCGCTGCCGCTCTCGATGTGGGAGGAGGGTTGCGCCTGGCGCGGCAATGCGCTGGAGGCACTCGAAGCGGCGGGGCGGGACTATCGCGTCGCCTATATGAGTTCACATACCACGGGGCAGCGCTCGGCAATTCTCGCCGATCTGGCCATCGCTCCATTTGGCAAGACTTTGCTAGGCGAGGGGATCATCGCACTCGGGCCGGAACACGGCCTGCCACCGCTCGGCACCTATGAGCTTGGCATGATCGTCGCCAAGGATGCCGGCCAGCATGTCCAGGTGGTGGCGGAGCATCTGAGGGGGATTTTCGAGAAGTATCAGCGGACGGGGAAGTTTTGAGTATCTGAAAGTGGCGTTTAAATGCCTCCCTCTGCCCTCGTGAGCTTGTCGAAGGGCGGCAGAGGAAGTGCAGAACGCTTCCATATCGAATCCGATAAATGCGCCAACTATCTGTTTTACCGGAGCTTTCGCTTGAGCGTAGCCACACGGTGTTTGTCGGTCTTGCGCCGCAGGCCGTCATCAAAGCCCAGGCGGACCAGGTTTCTACTGGATGGCGGAAACGCCGCGCTGCACGAAGCGTGGATTTCGGTCACAGGTAACCGGGACAATAAAATATCCACATTGTCCGCCGTCAGTCCTGATCCCGGCATGATGGCGATCTTGTCTCCCGCCGCCGCGAAGGCTTTCTCCAGATCGTCGAGTCCTTCAAGCGCGATTGGGGCGCGGCCTGAGGTAAGAATGCGCTCGAAACCGGTGTCGGTGGCGATGTGCACCGCTTCGCCGATATCGGGCACCAGATCGAAAGCGCGGTGGAGTGTGGTGCCGAGGCCGTTGGCGTGCGCCGTCAGGCGGTCGAGCGCGCGGTGATCGAGGCTGCTGTCCGGCTTATTGACGCCAAACACCACGCCTGCAAGACCGGAAGCGCGGACCGTATCGATATCGCGCAGCATCTGGTCGATTTCCCGCTCCCCATAGATGAAATCCCCACTACGCGGGCGGATCATCGCATAGACCGGGATATTTGCCTGCGCGGCGAGGGCGATGAGGCCGGGCGAGGGAGTGAGGCCGCCCAGTTGCAGCGCCGAGCAGAGCTCGATGCGGTCGGCACCGCCTTCGATCGCCGTCGCCAGACCTTCCGTGTCATCGACGCAGACTTCCAGTTGGATGGCGCTCATGGCTGCACTTCCGCTAGTCCCAGCAAACCGGCGCCTATCAGCCCCGGTTCGATGCGGCATTCTCCACGCACCACCAGTGGCTGGTCGGTCTTGCGCAGGATGCGGCTTCGAACGGCTAGGTCGATGCGCTCTATTAGTGGGAGGGAATTGGAGAGGCCGCCGCCTACCGGCACGACGGCCGCGCCTACCACATTGACGACGAGCGCCAGTGCATCCGACAGGATGTCGACGTGGCAATCAACCGTGCGGGCGGCATTCGCATCGCCGATCGTCCATGCGTCGATGATCTCGGTGCTGGATCTATCGACGCCGTGGAGATAGCGATGCAGCTTTTCGAGCCCGCGGGCGCTGCATATGGCATCGATGCACCCCGTCTGGCCGCAGCCGCAGGGGAAGCGCGGTATGGGGACCGGCGGACTTCCCGCCGATGTCGCCGAAATGGGCCCATGGCCCCATTCCCCGGCAAAGCCGCCGGCGCCCACCAGGATCTTTCCGTCGATAACGATGCCGCCGCCAACGCCGCTGCCGAAGATCGCGCCGAAAACGATACGATGGCCGCGTCCTGCGCCCGTCACGGCTTCGGCAAGCGCGAAGCAATCGGCATCGTTGGCAATCAGCACGGGCCGTTTCAGGAATTCGCTGAGGTCGGCGACCAGCGGGCGCCCGTCGATGCAGGGAATGTTGGCGCAGGTGATGCGCCCGCTGTCGGCATCGATAACGCCGGCAAGCGAGATCGCGATGAGGCTATGATCGTTGCCGGTCGCTTGCGTGGCGATGCGACCGATCGCGGCGGCGAAGGCCTCGAAATCATGGAGCGGCGTCGGTACCTTCCCCAGGGACTGGATGTCCGTGGGCGATGAAGCGCTGGCGCTCTTGATGGCGGTGCCGCCGATATCGAAGCATGTAATCATTCGGACTTATTCGCAGAAAGCAGGGGCAGTGTCGATGGGAGGAGAATTTGATAAATGAGTAAATGATGCGTCTCCCGGCTTGCCATTCTGCCCCGCTGAAGCAGCGGAAAGGGCGAGGCATGGATTCCTGTGACAAGCACAGGAATGACGGAAGAGGTTGACGTTCAGGTTTGACGGGAGAGGGTGACGTTCAAGTCTAATGTAACGCGCTGTATGCTGGGCGGTCCTCGTTATGGCGGTGATCTCTCCACCGTCATCCCTGTGCTTGTCACAGGGATCCATTCCCCGGCGATACCGCTCCGCTACGGCGAAAAGCAAAACGCCCTACTCACGGTTCCTCCTCGCGGCGCGTTCCTCGCGGGAGCGGCGGCGGGGGGCTCCGTCTCCCGGCCCCTCGGAGCCGTCGCCATCGGAGTTCCGTTCGGGGAGCTTCACAGCCGCCGACAGTTTGGGAAATGGATCGACCTTGTTGGGTATCGCCATGGCGTAGACGAAATGCTCCTGGAACTTTGGCTCCAGCGCGGTTTCGATCTTCTCGATGCGATTGACCGTTTCCTCGATCTCGCGGCGATAATCGCGGTTGAGCAGCGCCATGCGGGCCCCGGTTCCGGCCGCATTGCCGACCGCCTTGACGTTTTCCAGCTCGCAATCGGGGATCAGCCCGAGCACCATGGCATATTTCGGATCGATGAAGGAGCCGAAGGCGCCGGCGAAGCGAATCTGATCGACATGATCGATGCTGAGCTTGTCCATCAACAGCTTCACCCCGGCATAGAGCGCGGCCTTGGCCAGCTGGATGGCGCGCACGTCGTTCTGGGTGATAGCGATGCGCGGGCTGCCCTCATGCAGGAGATAGGAGAAGGTGCGGCCATTGGCGGTGATGCGTGGCGAGCGGACGGCCAGCGCGCCATCGACAACGCCATCCTCGGAGATGATGCCCGTCAGGTACATTTCCGCGACCACTTCGATGATGGCTGAGCCGCAAATGCCGGTGATGCCGGTGCTGCTGGCTGCTTCCGCAAAGCCCGGCTCATCAGACCATTGTTCGACGCCGATGATGCGGAATTTCGGCTCCAGTGTCCCAGGATCGATGCGCACGCGCTCGATGGCGCCCGGTGCGGCGCGCTGTCCGCCCGAAATCTCCGCGCCTTCGAAGGCAGGGCCGGTTGGCGAGGAGGCTGCGACGGTGCGCTCGCGATTGCCGAGCACGATCTCGGCATTGGTGCCGACATCGACGAGGAGCATCATCTCGTCCTGCCGGTGCGGGCCTTCGGAAAGCGTCGCGGCGGCGGCGTCCGCGCCGACATGGCCGGCGATGCAGGGCAGCATGTAGACGCGGGTGCCGGCGTTCATCGGCAGCCCGATATCCGACGATTTCAGATGCACAGCGCCTGAAACAGCCAGCGCGAAGGGTGCGCCGCCGAGTTCCGTCGGATCGATGCCCAGGAACAGATGGTGCATGATGGGATTGCCGACGAAGACGGCGTCGAGAATGTCTTCCCGCGCGATGCCGCCTTCGGCACAGACCTTGTCGATCAGCCCGTTGATCGCCTCGCGCACGGCAAGCGTCATCGCCTCGCGTCCGTCAGGGTTCATCATGACATAGGAAACGCGGCTCATCAGATCTTCGCCGAAGCGGATTTGCGGGTTGGACGCGCCAGCAGAGGCGAGCGTGCGGCCCGAAAGCAGCGAGGAAAGATGCATGGCGATGGTGGTCGAACCGATATCGCAGGCGATGCCGTAAGCCTCGTTCTTGAGGCCAGGCCAGAGCGCGATCAGGGTCGGGCGGTCCGTTTCCTCATCCTGGTGGACGGCGGCGGTGACACCCCATTTTTCCTTGCGGAGGATATGCTGGATATGGGGCAGGAGATGAGCGTCGACCTGCAGGTTCCTGTATCCCCAATCCTTTTCGATCGCCGCCTTCAGCCGGTCGAGATCGCCGAGCGGCTTGTGCATGTCGGGCTCCTCGACCTCGACATAGCACATGTGGATGGCTGGATTGCGCGCGATGATGCGGGTGTCGACATCCTTGCGTATGGTTTGCGCATTGACCTGGACGTCCTGCGGCACGTCGATGACAAGATCGCCCTCGATGGTGGCGGAGCAGGAGAGGCGGCGGCCCGGCTTCAGCTCGCGCTTTTCGGCATAGCGAAGTTCTTTCGGGCCGACTTCGGAGATATGGTCGTTCGAGGAGGTGATGCCGTGCTTGGCGAACCGGCCCTCCTGCACCTCGACCTGGCAGCGCCCACAGGTGGCGCGTCCGCCGCATACGCTTTCGACATAGACGCCGAGGGTGCGCGCGGCTTCGAGGATCGGCGTGCCAACCGGGAAATGCCCACGCTTGCCGGAGGGCATGAAAAGAACGAGGGGGTGGCTGGCCTGTGCGGCGGGATTTTTCGCTGGGGCATTCATGGCTGCAATCAACCTTCTTGTGCTCTAACCGCGAGCAGGGCGGCCTGTGTTCTTCACCCCCCGCTGGCCTGCCGCCCATCTCCCCCACAAGAAGGGAGATGGGTTGTTATTGTCGTTGGCAGCCAATCGGCAAGGTTGCAGAACGAAGGCTTATCTCCACCCTTGTGGGGGGAGATGGCCGGCAGGCCAGAGGGGGTATTGTCACCCCCGATATATCATCCATGCGGCCCTGACATTCAAGCCGGGCCGCATAGCCTTAAGCCATGACGCCGCGCCTTGCCTCGCGTCCGCCACGACGACGGCCGTTTCCGTCACCCGCTGGCGCAGGCTGGCCCGTATTCGCACTGGCAGCGGCCGTCGGCTGGTGGTCGCGGTATTTGTTGATCCATCGGCCGCAATTGGGGTCAGTGCCGTTCAGCACATTGGCAGCGTGGACCATTTCCATCTCCTGCGGGCGGCAGGGGTTCATGATGGCGGAGGTCATGCCGCTGGCGATCACCATGGGGATGAAGGCAGCGTTGATGCCGTGGCGGTGCGGCAGGCCGAATGAGATGTTGGAAAGGCCGCAGGTGGTGTTGACGCCCAGCTCCTCGCGCAGGCGGCGCACCAGCCGGAAGACCTGGAGGCCGGCGCTTCCCATCGCGCCGATCGGCATGACCAGGGGATCGACGACGATGTCATGGGCCGGAATGCCGTAATCGGCGGCGTGGCGCACGATCTTCCGCGCCACTTCGAAACGCACGTCAGGGTCTTCGGAAATACCGGTTTCGTCGTTGGAAATCGCCACGACGGGCACGTTGTATTTCTTGATCAGCGGCAGGATCGCCTCGAGCTTCTCCAGTTCGCCCGTCACGGAATTGACGAGCGGGCGCCCCTTGGCGACCTTCAGCCCGGCCTCGATGGCGGCGCTGACGGAAGAGTCGATGGAGAGCGGGAGGTCCACCAGCCCCTGCACGATCTCCAGCGTCTGCACCATCAGCGCGGGTTCCGTCGCGTTCGGATCGACGGCGGTGACGCCGGCATTGATGTCGAGCATGGTCGCGCCAGCCGCCGCCTGCTCCAGCGCGTCCTTGATGACCGTCTCGAAATTGCCCACCACCATTTCGGCGGCGAGCTTCTTGCGACCCGTCGGGTTGATGCGCTCGCCGATGACGCAGAAGGGCTGGTCGAAACCGATGACGATTTCTCTTGTCGCGGAGGCGACGATGGTGCGGGTCATGCGAATCTGTTCCTTATTGCGCGGCGGCGACAGGGGCGGCGGGGTCTAAATTCCAGGTTCCACGCTCGACCAGCCATTCGGAGGCTTTCTTGATGCCACCGAAGGGGAAGACGTGAACCTGCTTGATGTTGCTCGCGGGATTTTCGAGCATATGGCGCTCGATCGGCCCGACGACGCCTTCCGGCGAATGGGTGGTGGCGAGCGCGGTCAGGGCGAAGGCATTCTTCTTCAGGAAGCTGATCGAATTGCCGACGCCGCACATGGCGGCATATTTGATGAGCGTGGTGATCTTGGCGGGTCCGGCCACGCCAAGATGGACTGGCAGATCGATGCCGGCTTCGCGCAAGCCTTCCGCCCAGGCAATGAAATGGTCAGCATCGAAGCCAAACTGCGTGACGATGCGCAGCCTTGCGCCGGTGCGTTCGCCGAAATTCCTTTTCAGGCGCAGCGCCTCGATGGCGACGGATTCGGAAAAGTCCGGGCTGCCCTCGGGATGGCCGGCGACGCCGATTTCAGTGATGCCGTAGCGGTCGAAGAAACCGGTTTCGAGGACCTGCATGGTGGAATTGAATTCACCGGCAGGGCGCTCAAGGCCACCGCCGATGACGAGAACGTCGGTGACGCCAGCCTCTTCAGCCGCACGGCGGATGCGGGTTTCGAGCGCCTCCTTCGTGGTGAGGCGGCGGCAGGCAAAATGCGGCACGGGCTTGTAGCCCAGATCGTGCACGCGTTTGGCGGCGGCGGTCAGTGTATCGACCGAATCGGTGCCGATATCGGTGATGTAGACGCGGCTGCCGGCGGGAAACAGGCCCGGCAGTTCCTGCGATTCGATCGCCTGCTTTGGCGCGACCTCGATGGATGCGGCGATGCGGCTCATGCTTGCCTCACGGGTTTTAAATTCATGGATGGTCATGTCCACCTGCCTTTACCAGCGCCACGAGGCGGGTTTGAGTGAATTCACGGTCGAGACGCTCCAGTGCGGCGCTGGCTTCGGCTTCGAGATCATCGCCGACAGGCGTAGGCGATCCGCGACGCCATTCGGCGAGATAGGCGTCGGTATCCTGCGCGCCGACGCGCATGGCGCACATGTCGATCGCCTCGGTGAACCGCAGAGGCAATTCGCGCTTGGCGGCCTTGCGCCCCTGCTTGACGATCACCTGGGCGGGTATATCCCGCCAATAGACGACAACGAGATCAGCCATGCACTTTCATCCTTCCATATGCTCAGCATCGCTGGAATCGCGGGGCGGGGCTTGCTGCGCGGCGACGTGCGGCCATTCAAAAGCGACGTGAGCGGCTGTCGTATTTGCGTCATGAGCCGAGGTGGTCAAATTGGATCAGAGAAAGGGCAGCTTGGTGATGAGCGTTCCAGCGGTGAACAGTACTGCGGCGATGATGCCAAGGGATATCAGCCCGATCAGGATGCCGATCACCATCAGGATGCCATCTCGCTCGGTGAGGGCGGCGCCGATAATGGCGGTGGCGAGGGCAGGCAGCCAGTTGGAGAGCGGTATCGGAAAAACCACGGCGAGCCCGAGGATCAGCGTCAGAAGCCCCAGCCAACGGTCGCCGTGACGCCGGGCGAATGGCCACATGCGGGGCTGGATGAAGCGTTCGATGCGCTTGAGCCAGGGAACGCCCCGCTGCGAAAGCTGGCGAAAGCGCTCCGGCGTCAACGAGCGTTCACGCAGGAAGCGCGGCAGCCATGGCGTTTCGAAGCCCAGCACCATCTGGGCAGAGATAAGCACCAGCGGAATGCCGGTGAGAATGCCAGTCCCGGGCGGAAGCGGCAGGAGGTTGACCAGGGCAAAGAAGGTGAGGACTGCAGCAAAGCTGCGGTCGGAAAGCGCCTGCTCGATCTGGCCGAAGCTGATCGGGCCTTTTGCATTCTCCGCCAGATCCTCGAAAACCTGTGACAGCGGCCGGCTGTCGGAAAAGCCGGATGGCTGATCGGGACCTGCAGTTTCAGTCGCCGGGGTAGAGATTTCCCGGGAGGGTGTCGGATGCGGCTTTTGGTTCATGCCCTGCATATCGCCCGCTTATGATGATAATTCAATGACACGAAACTCCGGTGATGAAAATTAAGAACGGGGCGGAGTGCAGGGGATTTCGATGTGGAATTCGTTTAATGCGTGGATGTATCCATAATAAATTCAAGTATATTTAAGTTTATATGATCAGCTTCAGGTGTGATTGAGCGTATTTCTGCTGCTTTCTTTCCTGATTGCACTGGTAAGGTCGCCAAATCCGGTAAACCTCCTCTCATAGGCAAGTCCGAGGAATGCGGCCGCTTCCTCTGCTTTGCGGGAGAGTTCCGGATCATCCGTCTGTGCCAGATAGATCATCTTTGTATAATTGCCGAAATACATGTCGCGCAACTCAGGGTGACGGTCGAGGCCGAGCGGCTTGACCAAGAACGCCTCGAATTGACGGGCGAGGAAATCGGTCATGAAGAAGGATGTCATGTCGTCATCCCAGCGTTCCGCGAAAGCCTCGTTGCCGACATAGAAAGAGAAACAGTGTGGCCCGGCAATGCGGTCCACGCCATATTTCTCGCAAATTTTGTCGAGCGCGCCGCCGGTGCCGCAATCGGCATATCCCACGAAAATGCGCTCGATGCCCTCGCGTCTGGCCCGCCTGATCGCGCGCTCCACGGCGGGGGCGATTCTGTCGGGATAATGATGATAAATGGCGGGAAGGCATTTCAGTTCGATATGGTCGAGGGCGAACTGCTCGCGGATCGCCAGGATTTCGCGCGCGATCATGCCGCAGGCGATTATCCGCAATCTCTTCGGCGATGGTGCTTCCGGCGGCTCAAACTTCATCTTGGCCAAGCGCGTTCATCACGCTACCCTCCTGAAGCGGAGGTGATTCCGCAGATTGTCGTCATTCTATCAGATCGGGAGACACCGTCCATGAAATCGTCACGCGTTGCGCCATTGGTTGCCATTCTCTGCGCGATTTCGCTCACTGCCTGCGCCAATACGGTGCGCGGCGTCGGCAAGGATGTCAAAAGTACCGCCCATGCGATCCAGGATACCGTGGAATAGCATCTAGGGTGTTCAGCCGTACGCCAGGCGCCTTTATATTCCGGGCCGCTTAAGTCGTTTTTGTTTGGCGTAGCATCATATTCGAACCGCTCAATTCCAGGAGCGGATTATCTCAAGGGGCGATCCACTGCAAAGAGGATCGCCCTTATGATTCGATCTTTGTTCTACCCGGCCGTTCCTGTGCGCTGGTTGTGCTTGCGCTTCATGAAGGCCTTGGCTGTCTCGACTGCGACGGCCGCGTCACGGCAATAGGCGTCGGCGCCGACAGCCTTGCCGAATTCCTCGTTGAGCGGCGCGCCGCCGACGAGGATGACATAATCGTCGCGGATGCCCTTTTCCTTCATCGTATCGATGACGACCTTCATATAGGGCATGGTGGTCGTCAGCAGGGCTGACATGCCGACGATGTCCGGCTGGTGCTCTTCGATGGCGGCCAGGTAATTTTCGACCGGATTGTTGATGCCGAGGTCGATGACGTCGAAGCCGGCGCCCTCCATCATCATGCCGACGAGATTCTTGCCGATGTCGTGAATGTCGCCCTTGACGGTGCCGATCACCAACTTGCCCTGTTTCGGCGCGCCGGTGGCAGCGAGCAGGGGACGCAGGATGAACATGCCCGCCTTCATCGCATTGGCCGAGAGCAGGACTTCCGGCACGAAGAGGATGCCGTCGCGGAAATCCTCTCCGACGATGCGCATGCCTTCTACGAGCGCTTCGGTGAGAACCCTATAGGGCACCCAGCCGCGTTCGAGCAGGATATTGGTGCCTTCCTCGATCTCTTCCTTAAGGCCGTCATAGAGATCGTCATGCATCTGCTGCACGAGTTCGTCGTCGGAAAGTTCGGAAAGAATGATTTCGTCGTCGGCCATTAGCGCACCCTCACCTTGAGCTCCGTTCTTGAAAAACGGGCCATCGCATTTCTACTACATATCTGACAAGCCGTAAAAATCCATTGCTCAAAAGCGACCTCGCGAAACATGAAAGCGACCGGAGCCTGTCTTTAACGCGCCACGGTTTGGCGCACACGGGAACGTTCTTTCCTCCATCGCGATTAGGCTGTTGGTTCGGATATCCATATGTGCGAAAGGGAGACTGCGTATCCAGGCGCAGGAGAAAAAAGATGGACCAGGAAGCATCTGTCGAAACCGGAGAAGAGAGCAGCGGACGCCGCGGGCGCGGCGCAAGCGGCGGAGCTGCTGCAAGACGCGCTGCGCGCTCGGGCGGTGGTCCGGGCAAGTCGCTCACCTACATCACCCGCAACGTGCCCGTGTACGAGGTGCTGAACGAGGAAGGGCTGGCGCTGATCGAGGCAAATGCCGATATCGTTCTGGAGGAGATCGGCATCGAATTCCGCGACGATGCGGAGGCGCTGGCGCTATGGCGCGAAGCGGGCGCGGACGTCAAGGGCGAGCGCGTGCACTTTCCGAAAGGGCTTTGCAGGTCGCTTCTGAAGACCGCTCCATCAACCTATATCCAGCATGCGCGCAACCCGGAGCGTTCCGTGCAGATCGGCGGTAATGCGACAGTGTTCGCTCCCGTCTACGGCCCGCCCTTCGTGCGCGACCTCGACGGAAATCGCCGTTATGCGACGATCGAGGATTTCCATAATTTCGTGAAGCTCGCCTATATGGCGCCGTCCATCCACCATTCCGGCGGCACGGTGTGCGAGCCGGTCGACGTGCCCGTCAACAAGCGCCATCTCGACATGATCTATGCGCATATCCGCTATTCGGACAAGCCGTTCATGGGCTCGGTGACGGCGCCTGAGCGGGCCGAAGACACGATTGCGATGTGCAAGATCCTGTTCGGCGACGAATTCGTCGAGAACAACACGGTCCTGACCAGCCTGATCAATGCCAATTCGCCGATGGTCTTCGACGAGACCATGCTCGGCGCGCTGAAGGTCTATGCGCGCCACAACCAGGCCTGCATCGTCACGCCGTTCATCCTTGCCGGCGCCATGAGCCCGGTGACGGTAGCCGGCACGCTGACGCAGATCCTGGCGGAAGTCCTGGCCGGTGCATCGTTCACGCAGCTGATTCGCCCCGGCGCGCCTGTCATTTTCGGCACGTTCGCCTCGTCGATCTCCATGCAGTCGGGTGCGCCGACCTTCGGCACGCCGGAGCCCACGCTCGTTTCCTACGGCGCGGCGCAGCTCGCGCGGCGTCTCGGGCTGCCTTTCCGCACCGGCGGCTCGCTCTGCGCTTCGAAGCTTCCCGATGCGCAGGCGGCCTATGAAAGCGCCAACACGCTCAATTCGACGATGCTTGCCGGCACCAATTTCGTGCTGCACGCGGCAGGCTGGCTCGAAGGCGGGCTGGTTTCATCCTATGATAAATTCATGATGGATATCGACCAGCTCGGGATGCAGCAGAAGTTTGCCCAAGGCGTCGACCTCTCGGAGAATGGCCAGGCGATGGATGCGATCCGCGAAGTCGGCCCCGGCAGCCATTATCTCGGCTGCGCGCACACACAGGCCAATTTCCAGAGCGCTTTCTATCGCTCCTCCATTGCGGACAATAATTCCTACGAGCAATGGCTTGCGGAGGGCGAGAAGCGGGCCGATCAGCGCGCCAACGATATAGCGCGCCGCTGGCTGGAAACCTATGAGGCGCCATATCTCGATCCGGCGATCGACGAGGCGCTGCAGGCGTTCATCGCGGAGAAGAAAGCCTCGATGCCTGACGCCTTCACATGAAAGAAGCCCGTAGACGGCCGGGCTAAAGTGGCCGATCTGATTCACCGCGAGGTCTGGGGGTCGGCCATAAGCGGCCGTGCCGAAAAATGACCAGGCATTCGCCTTCGCTGGGCGACATTGCCGCCGCGCTGGAGCCCTTCGGGCTTATCTCGCGCGGCGGCTTTGTTTTCGGCGATGGCAACGATGCGCCGCCTGCGCTGGATCGGGATCATGCGCGTAGCGTGGTTCTCGCCGGTCATGCGGGATCGTCCATCTGGCCGCATTTTTCACGCTGGTATGCTGTTAAGGGCGGGGGCGAGGCCAATCCACTCGATCGCTGGTCGAAAGAGGTGCTGGACGAGGCTGCGGCGAGGCTGGGCGCAAGGGCGGTTTTCCCATCCGACAAACCGTGGCTGCCGTTCCAGCAATGGGCGATGCGGGCAGAAGGTTTGCAGCCATCGCCGCTCGGCCTGCTGATCCATCCGGTCTATGGGCTCTGGCACGCCTATCGCGGCGCGTTGCTGTTCGATGAGGAGATCGGCTTTCCCGCGCGTGATGATTTAGGCCATCCGTGCGAGCGATGCGCCGCCAGACCTTGTCTCTCGGCCTGCCCGGTCGATGCGTTCGACGGTACTGGCTTTGCCGTCGACATCTGCCGGAATTATCTGCGGGCGGATGCCGGGGAGGCCTGCCGTGATGGTGGCTGTCGCGCCCGGCTCGCGTGCCCGGTCGGGCGGGAATATGCCTATGAAGCCGCGCAGCAGCGCTTTCATATGGCGGCTTTCATAAGCTCCAATAGAGGTTTTTAGCCTCGGCGACCGCGTCGTTCGCGGCGTGGGGCAGCGGTGCCGTCGCCGGCGATCTTGTTGCGCATCGGGCCGATGGTCTCGATGATGGTTTCGACCGTGGGGCGTGGCCCCTGGATGTGACTGTCGAGCGCTTTGCGCATGGCCGCCAGATGAACGAACGAGGTGCCGCAGCAGCCGCCGATGATCCTGGCGCCAGCATTGGCGGCCAGATGTGCATAATTCGCCATCAGATCCGGCGTTCCGGAATAGTGGATTTCCGAGCCGCGAAATTCGGGTATGCCGCAATTGCCCTTCACCACGACGGTGGCTGCCGGGTCGGCGTCGGTCATGTCGAGAAGCGACGACAGAATATCGGAAGCGCCGACGCCGCAATTGGCGCCCACCGCCACCGGCTTTGCTGCAAGCCCGTCCACGACATGATGAATATCCCTGGGATGGAGCCCCATCATCGTCTTGCCGGCCGTATCGAACGACCCGGTATAGACATAGGCGAGGCCGAGCGACGTCGCGGCTTCCGCCGCGGCGCGGATTTCGTCTGCCGCCGACATGGTTTCGATCCAGGCGACATCGACGCCGCCGGCCTTCAATCCCTCGATCTGTTCCTTGAAGGCTGCAACCGCCTCCTCATAAGTAAGTGCGCCGAGCGGTACGAGCAGTTCGCCCGTCGGTCCGACCGAACCGGCAACGATCACCTTGCGGCCCGCCTTGTCGGCGACAGCGCGGGCAAGCTCGGCCGCTTTCTTGTTAAGCTCGAAAACCCGGTCCTGGGCATGATGCAGCTTCAGGCGATGCCTGGTGCCGCCAAAGGAATTGGTGAGAATGATATCGGCGCCTGCATCGACGAAGCCCTGGTGCAGCGCCTTGATCTTGTCGGGATTGCTCTCGTTCCAGAGCTCCGGCGCTTCGCCCGCCTCGAGCCCGGCCGCAAAGAGGTTGGTGCCTGTCGCGCCGTCGGCGAGCAGCACGCCTTTTTCAACGATGAGATCGGATAGCGGGTTCGATGCGGGCGCGGCATTCATGGCGGTGTTTCCAGTTTCAGAGATTGGATAAAGATATAAGGAAGTCTTTATATCAGGTCAATGCGTATGCCGCATATGGCCTGCTCAATCGACGATCACGTAATGCACGGGAAGCTTGGTATCCGGATAGGTGCGGTAAGCCAGTTCCGAAGAGGCGATTTTATCGGCTGGCAATTGGATATGCGCGGCTTGGAGAATAGCCATGACCTTTTGTGGCGGCTTATCGCCACCGAACCAGAGGACGAGCAAAGGTTTGACGATCCGTGACGCCGCATCGGGTGTTTCCGGATGAACGACCCTGATCGAGGGATCATAGAGCCGGAAATTGCCGGGTATCTGCGGGAAATCTGCCAGAACGGTGGAGAAATTGCCCTGTTCATGCACTTGCCTGAACAATTGCGCGTAGTCGAGCTGACCGATGGGCGGGTCGTTTCGGCTGCCATAGATCAGGTTGATGGCCAGGACCGGCGGGACCAGGAGCGCCACGACGATGCTGACGATGCCGAAATCGAACAGGCTGCGGTCGGTCAGCCGGTAACGGTGGAGGAGATAGGCGAGGCTGGCCGGAAGCAGGAACAGCACGGGCTGCAGCCAGCGGTCCTTCACATTGGTCGCGCCGGTCAGGCAGACGCCGACAAAGACAACAGCAAAGCCGATAAGAATGAGGCGGAGCAGGAACCGCTCGCCCGTCGTCACGGCGACAGGGGCAGGGTTTCTTCGGTTGCGATGGAGAATGAATATGATGCCGGCGACGGCGACGGCGAGGATAGAGAAGAGGAAACTGACCTCGAAAAGCCGAAACACGCCAAGCATCCGGTCGAGCAGGAAACTGCCGGTGGCGCCGATCTCGAACTTGCTCGAGCGGGCCAGGACGCTGTCCCTGTGCTGCAGCATCCATAAACCGGTCGGTGCAAGGCAGAGTGCAGAAACGGCTATTGTCACCAGCGAAAGGCGCGACAGCAGCACCTTCCTGTAATCCGCGATCGTCAGGGATGTGACGAGCAGGGTGAGGAGAAAGAAACTGGCGTTGAACTTGCCGAGGAAGGCGGCCGCCATCGCCAGCCCGAAGAGCGCCGCGGATAGGGCGGAACGTGATCTCATGTGCCAGGCGAAGGCCAGAAAGGCCCAGGCGCAGCCTGTCGTGCCGGCGACGGAGTGGGTGAGCGCGCGCTGCGATTCCCAGCCGATCTGCGGAATGAGGAACAGGCCGAGCATTCCGGCAGCGGCGACATTGCGCGGCAGGCCCAGCAACCGAATGCCGCCATAGACGCTGGCGAACATGCTGGCGAGCAGGCCGAACTTGACGATCTGCAAGGTCAAAAGGCTGGTGCCGATCAGCGCGGCCGCAAAATTGGTGATCCATGTATAGAGCGGCGGCTGCGAACCGCCATAACCCCAGGCGAGATAACCTATATTGGCCAATTGCTCCGCATCGTCGAGACCGGCGCCATTGGAGATAAAGGCCACAAACATCGCCTGGAAGGCGAAGTAGCAGAAGACGAACAACAAAGCCGGATGCATGCCGAGCACGCGTCGGGAGGAAGTCGTGGATAGGGTCCGTTCTATGTTCATAAACGCTGTTCATCCTGTGGATGCATGGTCCTATCCACTGGATAGATATAATGCGCCCTGCTTCGGCAAAAAACCTGCCGGAGCCTTTTCCCAGAATCATGGCATCAATACAACGGCGGAATGGTGAGTTTAAAAAAGACGTGCAGATAGTGAAGACTGGAAGATAATCGAGACGCGGTGGAGCCGGCGAGTAGTCTCGTTTACTCCGCCGCCTGCTTTGCGTCGTGGGTGATGGGCGTGACCATGGCGGAGATGACGCTCCGCATGTCGATGTGGCCGACGGGTTTTCCTTTTCCGTCGTGCACATGGATTTCGCTTACATGCTCCTCAGTCATGATGCGCGCCGCATGTTCGAGGATCGTGCCTGTGGCGACGGAGGGCAGGCCGGTGCCGCCATTGCGCAGCCCTGGCGTCATGATCGTGTCCACCATGATGACACGCCCGCGATTGACCTCCTTGACGAAGCTCGAGATGTAATCGTCGGCGGGCTTCAGCACGATGTCCTGTCCCGTGCCCTGCTGGACGATCTCGCCGTCGCGCAGGATGGCGATGCGGTCGCCGAGGCGGAGCGCCTCGTCGAGATCGTGGGTGATGAAAACGACCGTCTTCTTGATCTCCTTCTGGAGGTCGAGCAGGACGGATTGCATGTCCATGCGGATGAGCGGATCGAGCGCCGAGAAGGCCTCGTCCATGAGCAGGATTGGTGCGTCGTTGGTCAGCGCCCGCGCGAGGCCGACGCGCTGCTGCATGCCGCCGGAGAGTTGGTTGGGATAATTGTCCTCGAAGCCGTCAAGGCCTACGCGGACAATCCAGCGCCTGGCTGCTTCAAGCTGTTTTGCCCGCGGCACGCCCTGGATTTCAAGGCCGTAGACCGTGTTTTCCAGGACGGTTCGGTGCGGCAGGAGAGCGAACTTCTGGAACACCATCGCCGTCTTGTGGCGGCGGAACTGGCGCAACTCGGCCTCGTTCATCTTGACCACGTCGGTGTCGTCGACCAGCACTTCTCCGGCTGTCGGATCGATCAGCCGGTTGATATGGCGGATCAGCGTGGATTTGCCCGAGCCGGACAGCCCCATCACCACCTGGATGCAGCCCGCCGGCATGTCGATATTGATGTCCCTGAGACCGAGGACGTGGCCATGCTTTGCGTTAAGCTCAGTCTTTGTCATGCCGTCCATGACGGCATCGATATAGGCTTTGGGATTCCTGCCAAATATCTTGTAGAGATTCTTGATGGTGATCCCGGTGCCGCGCGCGCTCGTTTCGGCCCCCGTTTCTGGCGTTATCTCAACCATGGATCGTCTCCAGATGTTTCTGCAGCCGTTTGCCATAGGCCTGGCTTACGCGGTCGAAGATGATGGCGATGCCGACGATGGCGAGGCCGTTGAACATGCCGAGCGTGAAATATTGATTGGCGATGGCCTTGAGAACCGGCTGGCCGAGGCCCTGGACGCCGATCATCGAGGCGATGACGACCATGGCGAGCGCCATCATGATGGTCTGGTTGATGCCGGCCATGATGGTTGGCAGGGCGAGCGGCATCTGCACGTTCTTCAGCCTCTGCCAGCTTGAGGAGCCGAAAGCGTCGGCAGCTTCCAGCACATCCTTGTCCACCAGCCTTATGCCGAGATTGGTGAGGCGGATGATCGGTGGGATCGCGTAGATGACCACGGCGATCAATCCGGGAACGCGACCGATGCCGAGGAGCATGACCACGGGGATGAGATAGACGAAGCTGGGCATCGTCTGCATCACGTCCAGGACCGGATTGACAACGCTCTGGAAACGATCCGATCGCGACATCAGAATGCCAATGGGGATGCCGATGGCTATGGAGAGAACGGTGCAGACGAAGATCATCGAGACGGTCTTCATCGTATCCGTCCACATGTCGAAGAAGCCGATGAGCAGAAGCGTGATGACCGCGCTTGCAACAATTTTCCAGTTGCGGCTCGCAAACCATGCGATGGCGGCAATGAGCGCGATGATGATCGGCCACGGGGTCGTGGTCATGAACCGCTCGGATTGGATGAGAAAATATTGCAGCGGGTCGAAAAAGGATTCGATGGCATCGCCATAGGCGCGTGTGAACGCGCGGAAACCTTCATCGATGGATTTCTTCAACGCGGTGAGCGTGCTGTCGTCCATATGCGGAAAGCGGTACAGCCAGTCCATTAGGCGCTATTTCTCCTCTTTGGGGCTTCTATTGTGCGGCTTTTTTCCGGCGCAGTCATTCGAAAACGCGGGCAGTATCCGGCGAAAACGCAAGCATCATCGGGCGTCCTGAACAACGCCATATTGATGCATGCCTTCATCTGCCTCCCCAGTATCTATCGAGGGGCGATCTTCTCCCCGTCCTTTGACACGTCAATTTGGGAAAAAGAAAGAAGCTGCGCCTGCGATGCCTTACTCGCCCCCGCGTGCGCGGAAGTCAGGGCGAGGGGCAAAGACGCACTGTGCAGGCGAACAGGTGGCGGATCGCTCCGCCACCCATTGCCAGATCACATGACCGAAGCCTTGATTTTTTTCGCGGCTTCCGGCGAGACCCATTTGCTCCAGATATCCTCATTGTTCTTGAGGAAATATTTCGCGCCGTCTTCGCCGGTGGCCTGATTATCTGACATCCAGGCCAGAAGCTTGTTGACCGTTTCGTTCGACCAGGACCGGGCCTTGAGATAATCGAGCGCCGGTCCAGCGCGGTCGGCGAATTCCTTGGTCACGAGGGTCTCGACACTGTCCTTCGGCCATTCATTGGGCTTGGGGTCCGGGCAGTTCTCGACGGTGTTGCAGCGCTTCCATTCCGCTTCGTCATAAGCCACGCCGTGGCCGAGCTTGACCATCTCGTATTTGCCGAGCAACGCGGTCGGAGCCCAGTAATAGCCGAGCCAGCCCTGTTTGCGCTCATAGGCCTTGGCGATCGAGCCATCAAGGCCCGCGGCCGAACCGGTGTCGACGAGAGTAAAGCCCGCCTTTTCAGCGCCATAAGCCTTGAAGAACTGCGCCGTGACACGGGTGCCGCCCCAGCCCTGAGGTCCGTTGACGACAGCGCCCTTGGAGGAATCTTCCGGAGCGGGAAAGAGTTCGGGATGCTTCAGCGCATCGGGGATCGTCTTGATGTCCGGATGGGCATCGGCAATGTATTTCGGGATCCACCAGCCCTGCTCGGCGCCATCGGACAAGGCCGGGACGACGGAGACGAGCTTGCCTTCCTTGATGCCCTTGTTGACGACATCAGGCAAGAGATCGACCCAGCCTTCCGGCGCGATGTCGGGCTCTCCCTTTTCCGTCATGGAGGTGATGGTCGGAACCGTATCGCCGGCAACAAGCTCAGCGGTGCAGCCATAGCCTTCGGTAAGGATGATCTTGTCCAGATTGGCCAGAACCTCGGCCGATTGCCAGTTCATGTTGGCGATCGTTACCTCACCACACTCGGCGGCCGATGCCATGCCGGCAAAAGCGCTGGAAAGTCCCACGAAACCGGCAGCTAGAATCGTTGAAGCAAGCAGCTTCTTCATCATGTGTTCTCCCATTCCCAACAGTACCAAGATTTTTTCTGTCTGCCAGCGTACTGCGCGACCAGCCGACCTTTTTTTCCCATGTCCATGCAACCTTCTCGCTAGGCAAATTAGCCTTTTATTGGCGACGATTGGTGTCCGGATAGCGACATGCCCTTTGGTTCGCACGTTTAATTCCTGTCTTCAACCCCGCCACCCAACTTCTTTTGGGAAGAATTGGCCCTCGCAGACGGAAAAAGGGGCCAAGACGTCCTAATCGGGTTGCTGCAAGTGCGAAGAGGCGCTTTTAGGCAATGTGCATAAATCTGCGGCGCCGACCTGCGCGCATTTGCGGCATCATAGCTTAAAAACGACAGGATTTGACGGCTTTACGGAAGCTGCGGAAAAGGAATTGACGCATTGCAATATCAACGCAGCTTACGGCGTCCTTCGTGCGTCCTGAAGACCGCACGGCGCTGTAATGAAGATCCCCGGAGCAACACGGCAATGCTTTACATTTTCAATCGAAATAATAGCGTCCACATTTCCTGGAATGCAACCGAAAAGCGCGCCGATCGCGATGATCGCAATCGCGCCAGATCGCTGTTCTCGCGCATGTCGGTCGTCTGGAGAGGTTCGGCGGGCTGAAAAGCCTGCAACGGCAAAAACCGTGCTGCCCCGAAGAGAAAGCACGGCTTTGCCAAATTACGCATGGCGCTCCCGCTAAAACACACTACGACAGCGGGAATAACAACTCCGGTACGCAGTACCTGATCCGGAGCGGTGAGGCGGTGTCGTTCCGTCTCGGCTCCCTTTCTAGCGCCACATCGTTACCGTTGAGTTAGCAAGAGCTTAAGCAAATCTAAATCCGGTCATTTTTTTGGATTTTTGCATCGGTCGCTGTTTCGGGCAAATCTCCACGCAGGAAATTGACGATTGCCGAGAAATCGTCGCCGCCATGCCCATGCGCGTTGAACATGTTATAGATCTGGGCGGCGTGGGCGCCGAGCGGCGTTGAGGCATTCGCTGCCTGCGCGGCTTCCTGTGCCAGTTTCAGATCCTTGAGCATCAGCGCGGCTGCGAAGCCCGGCGTGTAGCCCCGGTTGGCGGGCGAGGCCGGTACTGGACCGGGAACCGGGCAATAGGTGTTAAGCGACCAGCACTGGCCGGAGGAGGTGGAGGCGACATCGAAAAGCGCCTGATGCGACAAACCGAGCTTTTCGGCGAGCACGAAGGCTTCCGAGACGCCAATCATCGAAATGCCGAGGATCATGTTGTTGCAGATCTTCGCCGCCTGGCCGCTGCCTGCTTCGCCGCAGTGAACGATGCGACCGGCCATCGGCTGCAGGATCGGTTCGGCCTTGGCAAAGGCTTCGGTGGAGCCGCCGGCCATGAAGGTGAGGGTGCCCGCTGCGGCTCCGCCTACGCCACCGGATACGGGCGCATCGACCGACAGCAGGCCATGCCGCCTGGCGATCTCGTGGGCCTTGCGCGCGGAATCGACGTCGATGGTCGAGGAATCGATGAAAAGTGAATCCTTTTGTGCCTTTGGCGCGATATCCTCATAGACCGAGACAACATGCCTGCCAGCCGGCAGCATGGTGATGACGATTTCGGCGCCATTGATGGCAGCGGTGGCGTTGGCCATGACCATGACGCCGCTTTCGGTGGCTATCTTCAGGTTTTCCGGCAGGAGATCGAAACCCTGCACGCAATGTCCCGCCTTGGCCAGATTGGCCGCCATGGGGTTTCCCATATTGCCGAGGCCGATGAATGCGATGGTGGCCATGCTCTGTTCTCCCTGGATATAGATGCGATCAGCGGCCAATCATCTGGCGGGCGATGATGACGCGCATGATTTCGTTGGTGCCTTCGAGGATCTGGTGGACGCGCAGGTCGCGCACCAGTTTTTCCACGCCGTAATCGTGGAGATAGCCGTAGCCGCCGAAAAGCTGCAGCGCGTCATTGGCGACGGAAAAGCCGACATCGGTGACGTAGCGCTTGGCCATGGCCGACCATTTGCCGGCGTCCTGCGTCTTGCGGTCGAGCTTCGTCGCCGCCGCATAGAGCAGGAGCCTTGCGGCTGACAGTTCCGTCTCCATGTCTGCAAGCTTGAACTGAAGCGCCTGGAACTGGTTGAGGGTTTGGCCGAAAGCCTTGCGCTGCGCGGTATAGTCTATCGCCTTGTTGAGCGCGGATTGCGCGCCGCCGAGCGAGCAGGCGGCGATATTGAGACGCCCGCCGTTGAGACCCGCCATGGCGATGCTGAAGCCGGTGCCTTCCTCGCCCAGAAGATTTTCCACGGGCACGCGGCAATTGTCGAAGATCACCTGCCGGGTGGATTGCGCGTGCCAGCCCATCTTGTATTCATTGGCGCCGAAGGAAAGCCCCGGCGCATCCTTGTGAATGACCAGCGCAGAAATTCCCTTTGGCCCGTTCTCGCCGGTACGCACCATCGTCACATAGATGTCGCTGTCGCCTGCACCTGAAATGAACTGTTTCGAGCCGTTCAGCACATAATGGTCGCCGTCGCGGATCGCACGGGTGCGCAATGCCGCGGCGTCCGAGCCGGAGCCCGGTTCCGTCAGGCAATAGCTCGCCAGCCATTCCATCGACACGAGTTTTGGCAGGAAACGATGCCTCTGTTCCTCATTGCCTGAAGTGTCGATCATCCATGCCGCCATGTTATGGATGGAGATGAAGGCGGAGAAGGCGGGGCAGGCGCCGGCGAGCGCCTCGAAGATCAGCACCGAATCGATGCGCTGCAGGCCCGATCCGCCGACATCTTCGTCGACATAGATGCCGCCCATGCCCAGCGGTCCGACCTCGCGGATGACATCGGCGGGAAAATGCCGCTCGCGGTCCCATTGCAGCGCATTGGGCGCGATACGGTCGAGGGCGAAGCTTCGCGCCATGTCCTGGATCGCGCGCTGTTCCTCGGTCAGTTCGAACTGCCCGACGGATGGATTGATGATGGCGTCCATGGCTTCCTCCCATTCTGTCTCTTAATCTAGTGCAATGCAGGCAGCGCGCAAACGCTTCGTTCCGATAATCTGCTTCTAGGCAGGGCCACGCGAATGCGTTAGGCAAGCGACATGACGCGCGCCATCATGCTGCAGGGAACGGGTTCGGATGTCGGCAAGACGGTGCTGGTCGCCGGGCTGTGCCGGCTGGCGCGGCATCGCGGGCTGAAGGTCCGCCCGTTCAAGCCGCAGAACATGTCGAACAATGCCGCCGTCAGCGACGACGGCGGCGAGATCGGACGGGCGCAATGGCTGCAGGCGCTCGCCTGCGGGGTGCCGTCCTCGGTGCACATGAACCCGGTGCTGCTCAAGCCGCAATCGGAAACCGGAAGCCAGATCGTCGTCCAGGGCAGAGTTGTCGGTCAGGCGAAGGGCCGCGAGTACCAGCGTCTCAAACCGCAACTGATGGATGCGGTGATGCAGTCGTGGGAAGAGGTGCGGGCAGGGGCCGATCTCGTCATCGTCGAGGGGGCCGGTTCGCCGGCTGAAATCAATCTGCGCGCCGGCGACATCGCCAATATGGGCTTTGCAACGCGGGCGCGTGTGCCGGTAGTGCTGGTCGGCGATATCGACCGTGGCGGCGTCATTGCCTCCATCGTCGGCACTCATGCGATCCTTTCCGAAGAAGACCGGCAGATGATTACCGGTTATCTCATCAACAAGTTCCGCGGCGATATCTCGCTTTTCGACGATGGCCTTGCTGCGATCACAGGTTTTACCGGCTGGCGCTCCTTCGGCGTAGTGCCGTGGCTGAAGGCCGCCGCACGCCTGCCGGCGGAGGATTCGGTGGTGCTGGAGCGGCTGGCCAAGGGTGAGGGCAGAGCGCTGAAGGTGGCCGTTCCGGTGCTCGACCGCATTGCCAATTTCGACGATCTGGATCCCCTGAAGGCCGAACCGCAGTTGGAAGTCGTCATGGTCAGGAGCGGCGAGCCGCTTCCCGCCGATTCCGGTCTGGTGGTGATTCCCGGTTCGAAATCGACGATCGGCGATCTCAAGCGTTTTCGTGAAAATGGCTGGGATCGCGATTTGCACATGCATCTGCGGCGTGGCGGCCATGTGATCGGCATTTGCGGCGGCTATCAGATGCTGGGGCGCATGGTGCGCGATCCCGATGGGATCGAGGGTGATATACGCGACATCGAGGGGCTGGGGCTCCTTGATATCGAGACGGTGATGGCGCCGGAAAAGACGGTGCGCAACTCGACGGCGCGTTCCGCGGTTTTCGATGTTCCGCTCGAAGGATATGAAATCCATCTGGGGCGTACAGGCGGCCCGGACTGTTCACGGCCCGCCGTCATCCTGAACGGCATTCCCGACGGCGCGGTATCGCCCGATGGCCGGGTGTTCGGCACCTATCTGCACGGGCTTTTCAGCTCGGATGCGTTCCGGGCGAAGTTTCTCCATTCGCTCGGCGTTTCCGGCGGCACGATCTCCTATCGCACGCAGGTGGAGCAGGCGCTGGACGACGTGGCGAATGAGCTTGCCGCCTGTCTCGATGTGGACGCCTTGTTTAATCTCGGCGCAGGCTGATCCTGCCTTTCTGCACGTTGACGCCAATCGTCATAAATCATACTGTGCCGGCATACGTTTGGTTCCCGAAGGCGCGAGAAGCCTTGGGGGATTAAAAGGGAATGCGACGGACGGACCCATTCAGGGCGTTCCTATCGCAGCCGACCCCGCGACTGTAGAGCGGATAGGGTTCATGCCATCGCCTTAGAGCGCCGCGCGTCCGATTGAACGCGCAAAGGGCGCTCTAACAGGTTGAAATACTGCATAATTTTATCCTTAAATCGATTCCGATTTAAGGAATTATGCAGTGGGAAACCTGGGGCAGCCACTGGGAAACCGGGAAGGCGGCATTGATCCTGCGACCCGCGAGCCAGGAGACCTGCCGGACGTATAGGGCAATGATGCCCGCTACCCCATGGGGAGTTTTCCCCTGCTGCCCGCACGGAGGTTGTCATGGCTGCACGTACCGAATTTTCCCAATCGTTTGATCAATCGCTGACCTTGCCGCTTGCAACACGCCTGACAACGGCTGTCGTCTCGCTGTTTCTCGGCGCTTTCCTGATTTATGGCGTCGGTCTCGCTCATTCCGACGCGCTGCATGATTCGGCGCATGACACGCGCCACTCCTACGGCTTCCCTTGCCATTAAGGCCCGGCGCCTAAGGAGACTGTCATGCTTGTCAAATATCTGCTGGCTACTCTCGTAGCCGGTCTTCTCGCGGGCATCCTTGTGACGCCGGCAATGTATCTGCGCACCGTGCCACTCATTATCCATGCCGAAACCTTTGAGGATGCGGCGGGCGGTCATGATCATGGCGCAGGTGATGCCGCCCACGCCCATGGACCGGCTGATGCGCACGAAGGTGCGGCGGGGCATGAACTGCCCTTTGGCCGTCTTGGCAATACGATCCTCGCCAATCTCGTGGCGGGCGCCGGGTTTGCGCTGGCGCTTGGCGGCGCGGCGCTGCTCATCGGCAGGCGGATCACGGCGCGCAACGGCATCTATTGGGGGCTCGCGGGCTTCTTCGTCTTCGCCTTCGCGCCATCTTTGGGTCTTGCACCGGAATTGCCTGCCATGCCCGCCGCCGATCTTGGCGAGCGGCAAATCTGGTGGGTGGCGACGGTGCTGCTCTCGGCGATCGGGCTTTATCTGATCGTGTTCAGGCGGGAGATGTGGGCGAAGGTAATCGGCCTTGCCGCAATTGTCGCGCCGCATCTTTATGGCGCGCCGAAGGCTGAGGACATTTCATCGCCCGTTCCGGCGGTTCTCGCCTCGGAATACGCGGTGGCATCGCTGGCGACCAACCTCTTCATGTGGACGGTGCTCGGGCTGGCGCTTGGCTGGATGTTGCAGCGATATGCGGCTTCGGAAATCGAAGGGTAGAGGTTTCTGTTTTGATGGAATCGCGAGGCGCCCCCCTCTGTCCTGCCGGACATCTCCCCCGCATGGGGGGAGATCGGCTGACAGTGCTCTCAGCCTTCACTCTGCAACGTTTGCGATTGGTGCCGGGCGCTCATGAAGGCCTGATCTCCCCCCTCGCAGGGGAGATGGCTGGCAAGCCAGAGGGGGGCGCTGTCCCGCCGGCGTTTCCATTCAAGAACAAAAGGCTTTAACAGTGCAGGCAAAAACCGCACTCGTCCTTGGCGGCGCGCGCTCCGGCAAATCTGTCTTTGCCGAGCGGCTTGCCGAGCAGTCGGGTCTCGAAGCGGTCTATATCGCAACGGGGCAGGCCTATGACGACGAGATGATTGAGCGGATCGTGGAGCATAAGGAGCGCCGCGGTTCGATGTGGATGACAATCGAGGAGCCGCTTGATTTGGTCGGCGCACTCGTGACCCATGCGCGCGAGGGTCGTGCTGTTCTGGTCGATTGCCTGACGCTTTGGCTCACCAATCTGATGATGGCTGAGCGCGACATCGCGGCGGAGACCGCGCGGCTTGCCTTGGCGATCCCAGGATTGGCGGGCACGGTCATGTTCGTTTCGAACGAAGTAGGGCTTGGCATTGTGCCTGATAACCGCATGGCGCGGGAATTTCGCGACCATGCCGGGCGGCTCAACCAGGCCGTGGCCGCCGCGGTCAACGACGTTTATTTCATAGCGGCCGGACTGCCGCTCAAGATGAAGGGATAGGTTCCCATGGAGGGAAAGATGCAGGGACAAAAGATACCGGCAACGGTCATCACCGGCTTTCTGGGGTCGGGCAAGACCACGATGATCCGTCATCTGCTGGAGAACGCCAATGGCAAGCGCATCGCGCTTGTTATCAACGAGTTCGGCGATCTGGGCGTCGATGGCGGCATATTGAAGGGCTGCGGCATCGAAACATGCCGCGAAGAGGATGTGATCGAGCTGAACAATGGCTGCATCTGCTGCACGGTGGCCGATGATTTCATCCCGACCATGACCAAGCTTCTCGAGCGCGCTGAGCGGCCGGACCATATCATCATCGAGACGTCAGGCCTCGCCTTGCCGCAGCCGCTGGTCGCCGCCTTTAACTGGCCGGAGATCAAGACGCAGGTGACGGTCGATGGCGTCATCACGGTCATCGACGCAGCCGCCGTTGCGGAGGGCCGCTTTGCCGACGACCACGACAAGGTGGATGCGCAGCGCGCGGAAGACGATGCGCTCGACCATGACAGCCCGCTGGAGGAACTTTACGAGGACCAGATTCGCGCCGCCGATCTGATCGTGCTCAACAAGGCCGATCTGATCGATCTCGTGCAGCTTGAAAAAGTGCGCGAGGATGTGGCCGCCCGCGTCGCCCGCGTTCCGAACATGGTGCCGGCGAGCTTCGGCAAGCTAGGCGCCGAACTGCTGCTGGGCTTGGGCGTGGGCACGGAGGGCGATATAGCCAACCGCAAGTCGCATCACGAACTGGAGCATGAGGCGGGCGAGGAGCACGACCATGATGAGTTCGAAAGCTTCGTCGTTGGTCTTGGGCCGGTTTCGGAGCCGAAGAGCTTTGTCGAGAAGCTGAAGGGCGTGATCGCCGGGCATGACATTTTGCGTCTCAAGGGCTTCATCGATGTGCCCGGCAAACCGATGCGCCTCGTGGTGCAGGCGGTCGGCACCCGCATCGAGCATTATTTCGACCGCGCCTGGCAGGCGGATGAGCCGCGCGCCTCGCGGCTGGTGGTGATCGGGCTGCATGATATCGATGCAGGCGCGATTGAGACTGCGGTGAAGTCTGCGGCCTAAGTAGGTGAAGTATATGCTTGTGGATCTCACCCCCCTCTGCCCTGCCGGGCATCTCCCCCACAAGGGGGGAGATTGGCTGACGTATCCCTTGTCGCTTACTTTCCAACGCTTGCGATTGGTAAGAACGTCTATGAAGGCCGATCTCCCCCCTTGTGGGGGAGATGCCCGGCAGGGCAGAGGGGGTGGTTCGACATGGCAACGGCATCTGAAAGAGAAGCATAAATGCATCTTCTTCTAGCCCAAAAAGGAACCATCGCCGAGGGCGGCGAGGCTGTCGATCTCGGCCAGTCGCCGGGCGATATCCTGTTCCTTTCGGCAGCGGATACGGAACTGGCGAGCTTAGCTGCGGCCCATGCGGCATTCGCGGGCGGGGCGACATTGCGGCTCGCTAGCATCATGGCGCTTGCCCATCCGATGTCGGTCGATACCTATATCGAGCGTACCGCGCGGTACGCACGGCTCATCGTCGTGCGGGTCATCGGCGGCGAGAGCTATTGGCCCTATGGGCTGGAGGCGTTGCACGCCTGCGCTATCAATCACGGTGTCATGCTTGCCGTGCTGCCGGGCGACGACAAGCCGGATGCCGGGCTGCACCGGTTTTCGACCGTTGCTGCGGAAGACCGCGATGCGCTGTGGCATTATCTCATTGAGGGCGGCACGCAGAATGCGCGCGGCTTTCTCGAATATTGCGCGGCGCTGCTGGGGGCTGGGGAGAAGCCAGCGGAGGCGTCGCCCTTGCTCAAGGCTGGTATCTGGTGGCCGGGACGGGGCGTGGTGTCGTTGGAGGAAGTGCGGTCCGGCAGGACAGAGGGGGATGACAACGGCGCTGTCGTTGCAATTTGCTTCTACCGCGCCCTTGTTCAGAGCGGGCAAACGAAGGGCGTGGAGGCGCTGATCGACGCGCTGGCGGCACAGGGATTGAACCCGCTACCGGTGTTCGTCTCCAGCCTCAAGGACCCGGTTTCCGTGGCGACGCTCGATGGGATATTCTCCGAGCTTTCTCCCGATGTAGTGCTGAACGCCACGGGCTTCGCCGTTTCCGCACCGGGGGCGGCGCGCCAGCCGACGGTTCTGGAAAAGCGCGGCGCGGTGGTGTTGCAGACGATTTTTTCCGGCTCGACCGAGGAGGCCTGGGAGGCCTCGCCGCAGGGCTTGTCAGCCCGTGACCTTGCCATGAATGTGGCGTTGCCGGAGGTGGATGGAAGAGTGCTTTCGCGCGCCGTCTCGTTTAAGTCGGCGCGGCATTACGACGAGACTGTCGAGGCCAATATCGTCACGCACGAGCCGCGTGCTGATCGCGTGGCGTTCGTCGCGGAACTTGCCGCGCGCTGGGCCCGGCTCAGACGCAAGCCTGTGGGCGAGCGGCGTGTCGCCGTCATCATGGCGAATTATCCGAACCGCGACGGACGGCTTGGCAATGGCGTCGGGCTCGACACACCGGCGGGTACGCTCGAGGCATTGTCTGTGATGAAGCAGGCGGGATATCCGGTTGCGGATTTGCCGGGGGATGGCGATGCGCTGATCGGCTATCTCATGGCCGGGCCGACCAATGCGGCCCCCGGTGCATCGGAGCATGGGCGGGAAATCCGCGAAACGCTTTCCCTGAATCAATATAAGCACTTCCTTGAAAAGCTTCCGATAAAGATTCAGGAGGAAATCGCGGCGCGGTGGGGCGCGCCGGAGGCTGATCCGTTCTTCCTCGACGCCACGCGTGGCTTCGCGCTGCCGCTGGCGCGGTTCGGCGAAACGCTGGTCGGCATCCAGCCGGCGCGCGGCTATAACATCGATCCCAAGGAAAGCTACCACTCGCCGGACCTGGTGCCGCCGCATGGCTATCTCGCCTTTTATGCCTATTTGCGCGAGGCATTCGGGGCGGACGCCATTGTGCATATGGGCAAGCATGGCAATCTCGAATGGCTGCCGGGCAAGGCGCTGGCATTGTCGGAGAATTGCTATCCGGAAGCCGTGTTCGGCGCGGTGCCGCATATCTATCCCTTCATCGTCAACGATCCCGGCGAGGGCACGCAGGCGAAGCGCCGCTCCGCCGCCGTCATCATCGATCACCTGACGCCACCGCTGACGCGAGCTGAGAGCTACGGGCCGCTGAAGGATCTCGAAGCGCTGGTGGATGAATATTACGAGGCGGCGGGCGTCGATCCACGGCGGTTGCGGCGGCTGAAAGGGCAGATACTCGATCTGGTGCGCGATATCGGGCTGGACCACGATGCGGGGATTCATGAGCATGACGGCGAGGATCTGGCGCTGCAGAAGCTCGACGCCTATCTCTGCGACCTGAAGGAGATGCAGATCCGCGATGGGCTGCATGTGTTTGGCCAATCGCCTGAGGGGCGCTTGCTGACCGATCTGCTGGTGGCGCTGGCGCGCGTACCGCGCGGTACGGGTGCCGAGGCGGCAAGCTTGCAGCGGGTGATTGCGGCGGATGCGGGGTTGTCGTGCGCGGCAACACCCCCCTCTGGCTTGCCAGCCATCTCCCCTACAAGGGGGGAGATGCCCGGCACGGCAGAGGGGGGTGAAACGTTCGATCCCCTCGACTGCGACATGGCCACTCCCTGGACCGGCCCAAAGCCCGAAATCCTGCAATCCGTCTCGCCAGATCCATGGCGCATTACTGGCGATACGGTGGAGCGAATTGAGCTTCTGGCGGCGAAATTCGTGGCGGGCGAGGTGGAATGCCCCGAGGGCTGGCAAGCGACGAGGGCTGTGCTGGACGGGATCGCCTCGCATTTGCGGCCGGCCGTGGAGGCGTGCGGGCCCGCGGAAACAGGTGCTTTGCTGACGGCGCTCGACGGGCGATTCGTTGCCCCCGGCCCATCGGGTGCGCCGACGCGCGGCCGGCCGGATGTGCTGCCGACGGGACGCAATTTCTTTTCCATCGACACCCGCGCCGTGCCGACACCCGCCGCCTGGGATCTTGGCAAAAAATCCGCCGAACTGCTCATTACCCGCTTTACGCAGGACCATGGCGAATGGCCGACCTCGTTCGGGTTGACTGCCTGGGGCACGTCGAACATGCGCACCGGCGGCGACGATATCGCCCAGGCGCTGGCGCTGATCGGCGTCAAGCCGGTTTGGGACATGGCCTCGCGCCGTGTCACCGGCTATGAAATCTTGCCGATGGCGCTGCTGGGGCGTCCGCGCGTCGATGTGACCTTGCGCATTTCCGGCTTCTTCCGCGATGCGTTCCCCGACCAGATCGCGCTGTTCGACAGGGCCGTGCGGGCGGTGGGTGCGCTTGCCGAAGACGAAGCTGACAATCCCATCGCCGCACGGATGCGGGGCGAGGAAGTCCGGTTGAAGACTGAGGGCGAGGACGAGAAATCGGCACGGCGCAAGGCGGGCTATCGCGTCTTCGGATCGAAGCCGGGGGCCTATGGCGCGGGTTTGCAGGCATTGATGGATGAAAAGGGTTGGCAGGATCGTGGCGATCTGGCCGAGGCATGGCTTGTCTGGGGCGGCTATGCCTATGGCGCGGATGATGAGGGCAGCGCCGAACGCGGTCTTCTGGAAGAGCGGCTGAAATCCGTCGAGGCAGTGGTCCAGAACCAGGACAATCGCGAGCATGATCTGCTTGATTCCGACGATTATTATCAGTTCGAGGGTGGCATGGCGGCGGCCGTTGAGCATCTGACGACCAAGCGGCCGACGATCTACCACAACGACCATTCCCGCCCCGAGCGTCCTGTCATCCGCACGCTGGAAGAGGAGATCAGCCGGGTCGTGCGGGCGCGCGTCGTCAATCCGAAGTGGATCGCGGGCGTGATGCGCCATGGCTACAAGGGCGCATCCGAGATGGCCGCGACGGTGGATTATCTCTTCGCTTTTGCCGCAACGACAGGCGCGGTGGCGAACCATCATTTCGAGGCGGTCTATCAGGCATTTATCGCTGATGGGCATGTGCATGATTTTCTGGCGGAGAAAAATCCTGCGGCGCTGGCCGAGATGGGGGAAAAGCTCATCGAGGCGATTGACCGGGGCCTGTGGGCGCCCCGATCCAATTCCGCGCGTTTTGATCTCGCCGAAATAGCAAATACAGACAAAATGATTCAGGGAGCGATGCCAAATGGCTGAAAAATCAGAAAAACTCTTGGGATTGAGCGAGGAGGAACTGAACGTCCGTCATGCCGAGAAGATGAAGAAGAAGAAGGCCGTGCGCGACAAGATCCTCGCGACCAAGACGGACGAGAAGGGCCTTGTCATCGTCAATACCGGAAAGGGCAAGGGCAAGTCGACGGCGGGATTCGGCGTCGTGTTCCGCGCGCTCGGTCATGGCATGAAGATCGGCGTCGTGCAGTTCGTCAAGGGATCATGGGACACGGGCGAGCGTTGGGTGCTGGAGAAATTTCCCGAGCAGGTGACGATTTCGGCTATGGGCGAGGGCTTTACCTGGGAAACGCAGGATCGCGCCCGCGATATCGCCATGGCCCGCGATGCGTGGGAGCAGGCGAAAGCCATGATCCTGGACGACGAGCACGACATGGTGCTCTGCGACGAACTCAACATCGTGCTGCGCTATGATTATTTGCCGGTGGAGGAGATCATCGACGTGCTGAAGGCCAAACCCTTCATGAAGCATGTCATCATCACCGGACGTAACGCCAAGGACGAACTGATCGAGTTTGCCGACCTTGTTACTGAAATGGAAATGATCAAACATCCGTTCCGCTCCGGCGTGAAGGCGCAGAAGGGAATTGAGTTCTAGGATGATGCAAAGCTGGCAGTTCTGGGCGATGCTATCGGCTGCATTCGCGGCGCTGACTGCCATCTTCGCTAAAATCGGCATCGAGGGCATCAATTCGGATTCGCGACGCTGATCCGCACGATCGTCATCATCGCCGCCCTATGCCTTTTCCTGACATTTTCCGGGCAATGGCAGAGGACCGGCGATATTTCGGGCCGTTCCTGGCTTTTTCTCGTTCTGTCGGGTCTTGCGACCGGCGGATCGTGGCTTGCCTATTTCCGTGCGCTGAAGATCGGCGATGCTGCACGCGTTGCGCCAATCGACAAATTGTCGATCGTGCTTGTTGCGATTTTCGGCGTGATGTTTCTTGGCGAAAAGCTGTCGCCCATCAACTGGTTCGGCGTTCTACTGATTGCGAGCGGCGCGGTGCTGCTCGCAATCAGGGTTTGAAATGAGAACGCTGTAGGCTCGTCAGACGTTCTTGAACATGCAGCCGGCGAGGAGCACCACATAGGCGATCGCCAAAATCCAGAAGGCGGCGACAGGAATGAAGGCGAGCGCTCCGAAGAACGATATGAGCGAGATGATCGCAATGACGAGGCTGATGAAGAAGACGAGCTGCGTGGGCGCGTTGAGATTCATGGTGATCTCCTCCTTGGAGAATGATTGAAATCGACAAACCGCAAAGTAATAGAGACCCCCTCTATGCCGATTGCGGAGGAAGTAGTTGCAAAGCAGTTCCTTAGAACACGTACGCAAGCGACCGATTCGCAACTTGGAGATTAACAGAAACTATATTTAGTGACCAATCCGGTTGCATGGCCGTTCCGGCGGGCGCTATTGCCGCCAAATGGCGGGGAGAATTCGATGACTTCACGAGAATATGATAGAGCTTCCGGCAAAGCGGCGCCGTTCGTGGCACTCGGCGTCGGCTGCGAGCGCGGGGCGGAAGCTGCGGAGGCGATCGGGCTGGCGGAACGGGCCCTGCAGGTTTCAGGCTTTGCGCTGGAGGCGCTTGGAGGCATTTTCTCGCTGGACAGAAAGAAGACCGAGCCGGCCATTCGGGCGCTGACGGAGCATTTCAGGCGGGAGGCCGTCTTTTTCGATGCGAGACGGCTGGAAGAGGAGACGCCGCGCTTGCACAATCCATCCGAAGCGGTCTATCGCGCCGTCGGCTGTCATGGCGTGGCCGAGAGCGCGGCGCTGGCCGGGGCAGGGCCGAACGCGCGGCTGATCGTGCCGAAAATGCGCTCGCAGCATGTGACGGTCGCCATCGCAATAGCCGATTAGCAGGAGCAATTTGATGACCGTTCATTTCATCGGCGCCGGTCCCGGCGCGCCCGATCTCATCACTGTCAGGGGCTTGCGGCTGATCGAGCGCTGCCCGGTTTGCCTTTATGCCGGGTCGCTGGTGCCGAAAGAGGTCGTCGCATCCGCGCCTGGAGGGGCACGGGTGATCGACACGTCGGTGCTGACGCTTGACGAGATTATCGCTGAACTGGAGGCGGCGCACCGGTTGGGCCATGACGTGGCGCGGGTACATTCGGGCGATCCGTCGATCTATGGCGCCATCGCCGAGCAGATGCGGCGGCTCGACCAGTTGGGCATTCCCTATGAGGTGACGCCCGGCGTTCCCGCCTTCGCCGCCGCCGCCGCCGCGCTGAAGCAGGAACTGACAATCCCCGAGTTGAACCAGACGGTGATCCTTACACGGACGTCGATGAAATCATCCGGGATGCCTGAGGGCGAGGATCTGGCGACACTCGGGCGTTCGGGTGCGACGCTGGTAATCCATCTATCGATTCGTAATCTGGCGCATATCGAGGGCGAATTGACGCCGCTTTACGGCGCTGATTGCCCTGTCATCGTCGCCTATCGCGTCGGCTGGCCGGATGAGCAGTTCGTCAGGGGAACATTGTCGGACATCACGGAGAAGGTGAGAGAGGCGAAGCTGGCGCGTACTGCGATGATCTTCGTCGGGCGCGGGCTGGCGCCTGAGAATTTCAGGGATTCGGCGCTTTATCACAAGGATCATGTCCACGCCTTGCGCGGCGGCTGACGGAGCTTCAGGCAAGGCGCAAGCCGGTGTGCGCCGTGATGAATTCGAGAACCGCTTCGACATCGCCCACGGCATTGGGCGTAGATTGCGGCGGGCGGGCGATGAGGATGACGGGGATTTGCAGTCTGCGTGCGGCGTGGAGCTTGGCGTATGAGGCAGTGCCGCCGGAGTTGCGGCAGACGATATGGGTGATGCGCCGATCTTGCAGAAAGGCGATTTCCTCGGCTGCGTTGCCAGGCCGGGCGAGCACCAGTTCGTATGAGAGTTCGAGCGCTGCTTCAGGCGGATCGATCATGCGCACGACGAAATGGACATCGGGCCGCTGGCTGAAAACAGCAATATGCTGGCGGCCGAGCGCCAGGAGCACACGCGCGTCCGGCGGGATGGCTGAGGCTGCTTCCTCCAGCGAGGTGACTTCGAGCCAGTGATCGCCTTCAGTCTTCCGCCAGGCCGGGCGTTCGAGCCGGACGAAGGGGCGCGCGGCCAGTTCCGCGGCCTTTGCCGCGTTGGGCGAAATCCGCGTGGCGAAGGGATGGGTCGCGTCCACGATGACGGTCACGTCTTCCGCCTCGATATATCGGGCGAGGCCTTCCGCACCGCCAAAACCGCCGCTGCGCACCTCCCCATCGAGCCGCGCGGGATCACGCGTGCGACCGGCGAGCGAGGTGATGACGCGGAGCGGCAGGGATGCCAATCGTCTGGCGAGTTCGGCTGCCTCCGTGGTGCCGCCAAGGATGAGGATGGTGTTCACTTTTGATACGTGGCAGCAGCGTGACACCCCCCTCTGGGCTGCCGCCCATCTCCCCCGCAAGGGGGGAGATCAGATATCAATGCCGTTTCCGCCAATCGCCAACGGTGGTGAAAAAATCTCCCTGATCGATGCCGGCTGATCTCCCCCCTTGTGGGGGAGATGGGCGGCAGCCCAGAGGGGGGGGCTACTCTAAACCCGCGCAAGAACATTCCCCTGGCGGTCGGTGACGATGACTTCCACCGCGACGGGCGCGCCCCTGAGGGTATCGAGCGCGGCGGTGCGGGCGCGTTCGGCAATGGGGCGGGCGAGGTCCAAGCCCAGTCCTTGAGTCAATTCAAGCACTTCCAGCGCGGTGTTCGCGGAGAGAATCCGCTCCTTCATTTCCATGGGTATGCCAAGCTTTTCAGCTTCCGCCCAGAGGAAACCCATATCCACCTGGCTGCGCGAGGAGTGCAGGTCGAGCGCGCCCTGCGCCAGTTTGGTCAGCTTGGCGAAGCCGCCGGCGATTGTGAGTTTTTCAATGGGATGGGCGCGGAGATATTTAAGCAGGCCGCCGGCGAAATCGCCCATGTCGAGCAGCGCGATTTCCGGCAGATTGTAGATCTTTTGGGCGGCATCCTCGGAGGTGGAGCCGGTGGCGCCGAGCACATGGGTGAGGCCTGCGGCGCGGGCGACGTCGATGCCGCTATGGATGGAGTGGATCCATGCCGAGCAGGAAAAGGGATGGACGACGCCCGTCGTGCCGAGGATGGAAATTCCGCCTTTTATGCCCAGGCGCGGGTTCCATGTTTTCCTGGCGATTTCCTCACCGCCGGGAACGGAAATGGTGATGACCAGATCGGCGGGGAGGCCGTATTCGGCGCAGATTTCCTCGCAGATGGCGCGCATCATGGCGCGAGGTACGGGATTGATCGCCGCCTCGCCGGGCGGGATGGGCAGCCCGGGAAGGGTGACGGTGCCGACGCCTTCGCCGGCGGCGAAGATGATGCCGCTTCCCGGCTTGGCAGGAAAGACGGTGGAGATGATCGTCGCGCCATGGGTCACGTCGGGATCGTCGCCCGCATCCTTGACGATAGCGGCCATGGCATAGCCCTCGCCGATGCCCTCGAGCGCCAGCGGGAAGAACGGCACTTCTCCCTTGGGGAGGATGATGCCGACCGGATCGGGAAATTCTCCGGTGATGAGCGCGGTCAGCGCGGCCTTGGTCGCCGCGGTCGCGCAGGCGCCGGTCGTCCAGCCGCGCCTAAGGGGGGGCTTTCGGGGTTCTCCCGGGCTTGTTTTTCTTTCACCGGCATCTGGTTCGTCGCTCATAGGGGCTTTATAGAGCAAGAGAATTGATAAGTAAGTACTGACTGACTCCCATGGGTCTTAGCAGGAGACGGAAAATGAGCACAACGGGGAGCGGACGGATGGCCTTGCCGGTCTTCGAGCCGGGCCATGTCTGGCTGGTCGGCGCCGGGCCCGGCGATCCCGGTCTGTTGACGCTTCATGCCGTCAATGGTCTCGAGCAGGCGGATGTGATCGTCTATGACGCGCTGGTCGATGCGGAATGCCTCGCCTTGGCGCGCGAGGGCGCTGCCCTTGAATATGCAGGCAAGCGTGGCGGCAAGCCTTCGCCGAAGCAGCGCGACATCTCGCTGAGGCTGGTGGAACTGGCGCGTGAGGGCAAGCGCGTCCTGCGGCTGAAGGGTGGCGATCCCTTCGTCTTCGGGCGCGGCGGCGAGGAGGCGCTGATGCTGGTCGAGCACGGCATTCCCTTCCGCATCGTGCCCGGCGTCACGGCCGGTATCGGCGGCCTTGCCTATGCGGGCATTCCGGCGACGCATCGCGATATCAATCAAAGCGTGACCTTCCTCACTGGGCATGATGCAACCGGTGTCGTACCCGATACGATGGACTGGGCGGCCATCGCCAGGGGATCGCCCGTCATCGTCATGTACATGGCGATGAAGCACATTGCCCTTATCGCAGGACGGTTGATTGCCGCCGGACGCTCGCCGGACGAGCCGGTGGCTTTCATCTGCAACGCGACCACGGCCGAACAGCGGGTTCTCGTGACGACGCTGGGCCAGGCCGAGATGGATGCGGAAGCGGCAGGTCTCGTGCCGCCCGCCATTGTCGTCGTCGGTGAGGTCGTGCGGCTTCGCGAAGCGCTCGACTGGATGGGCGCAGCCGAGGGACGTATGCTCGTTGCCGATCCATTGAAGAATCGTCACGGCAATGAAACGGGGTAAACCATCCATATGAAGGGATTTCTGATCGCCGCTCCCTCTTCGGGTTCGGGCAAGACGACGGTGGCGCTCGGCCTGTTGCGCGCGCTCAAGGAGAAGGGCGTTGCACTCGCGCCCGCCAAAGCCGGACCCGATTATATCGATCCCGCTTTTCATGCAGCGGCGAGCGGGGCGCAATGCTTCAACCTCGATCCCTGGGCGATGCGTCCGGAACTGATCAGCGCGCTTACGTCCCGCATGACGGAAGGCGGCAAGCTTCTCGTCGTCGAGGCCATGATGGGCCTGTTCGATGGCGCTATCGACGGAACCGGCTCGGCCGCCGACCTTGCCGTCCATCTCGGCCTGCCCGTCATATTGGTGGTGGATTGCAGCCGACAATCGCAGTCGGTGGCAGCACTCGTCAGCGGGTTTCGCGATTTCCGCCGCAATGTGTTCATTGCCGGGCTGGTGCTGAACCGGGTCGGCAGCGCCAGGCATGAGGCGATGCTGCGCGCGGCGCTGGAGCCGCTTGGCATTCCGGTTCTGGGCGTTGTCCCGCGCGATGAGGCTCTGCACCTGCCAGAACGCCATCTGGGTCTGGTCCAGGCGGGCGAGCATGGCGATCTCGAAGCATTTATGATGCATGCAGGCCGTGTCATGGCCGAAAGACTGGATCTCACGCATTTCGAGGAGATCGGGCGCCAGGCTCAGACCGGTGCGGCCGCCGCCAATGTGCCCCGCCTTCCGCCGCTTGGACAGCATATCGCGGTTGCGCGCGACGATGCTTTCGCATTCTCCTACGCCCACATTCTAGACGGCTGGCGCCGGCGAGGCGCGGCGTTAAGTTTTTTTTCGCCGCTTGCCGATGAAGCGCCAGACCCGCAGGCTGACGCCATTTACCTGCCGGGCGGCTATCCCGAGTTGCATGGCGGGCGTATTGCTTCGGCATCGACGTTCCGGGATGGCATGCGGCAGGCGGCGGCAAAGGGCACCGTCATTTACGGCGAGTGCGGCGGCTATATGGTGCTGGGCGAGGCGATCGTGGATGCGGAAGGGCGACGACATGAAATGCTCGGTCTCCTGCCTGTTGAAACGAGCTTTGCCAAGCGCAAGCTGCATCTGGGCTACCGCAAACTGACGCCGCTTGCCGGATCGTTCTGGAACATGCCTCTGCGAGCCCATGAGTTCCACTATGCGAGTATCGTCAGGGAAGGGGTTGCAGACAGGCTTTTTGACGTTACTGACGCGGCCGATACGGATCTGGGCAAAGCCGGCTTGCACGTCGGGTCGGTGGCCGGGTCTTTCATGCATCTGATCGATATTGCCGGGGACGGCACATGATCGAGCATGGCCTTATTGAGCATGGGGGGGCACTCGACCGTGCCGTTGCACGCTTCGGTGGGGCGCGGGGCGATTGGCTCGATCTTTCCACCGGCATCAATCCGGAGGCTTTTCCGTTACCGGAGATTGCCCCTGAGGTCTGGAACAGATTGCCGGATGAGGCGCTTCTGGGCCAAGCGCTAGTAGCGGCGCGCGGCTATTATGGTGTTTCGGATGGTGCCGGTATCGTCGCGGCGCCGGGTACGCAGGCGTTGATCCAGATCGTGCCGGAACTGGTTGAGCCGGGCGAGGTCGCCGTGCTTTCCCCGACCTATCAGGAACATCAGGCCGCCTTCGCGCGGGCGGGATGGGCTGTCATGCCTTGTCCTGACGTCGGGTCCATCCCGGCAACCGCGAAGGCAGCCGTGGTGGTCAATCCGAATAATCCCGATGGCCGGATCGTGCCCGGCGACGAACTTTTGGCGCTGGCGGAACGCCTTCAGAGACGTGGCGGCTTTCTGGTCGTCGATGAGGCTTTCGCCGATACAAGTCCGGAAACGAGCATCGCTGCGCAAGCCGGTGGCGACAATCTGATTGTCCTGAAATCCTTCGGAAAGTTCTTCGGACTTGCAGGTTTGCGCTTGGGTTTTGCGATTTCCGGTGCCGGAATTGCGCAAGAACTGGCGAAACGGCTCGGTCCCTGGGCGGTTTCGGGGCCGGCACTGGCCATTGCCAGCCATGCCTTCCTCGGGTCAAGCCCCGGGATGACAGGTCCGGTTCTGGATGGGTTTCGCAAGCGTATTTTTGCCCGCCGCGCCGCATTGTCGGCGATATTCAAGCGGACAGGCATGGAGGAGATCGGCGGGACGGCGCTGTTTGCGCTTGTCCGCCACCCCGAGGCGCATGGGCTTCACGAGCAACTTTGCAGGCGGCGCATACTGGTGCGGAAATTCGACTATGCGCCTGACTGGCTACGCATCGGCCTTGCCGGCAACGAGGCGGGGTTCGAACGTCTGGAGCAGGCTCTAACAGATGTGCACCGCTGAGATATTGATTCATTTTTCCCGGTCAAGCCAATGGAAATAAAGCTTCTTGTCCTGTTTCTGGCGCTTGTCGCCGATCGGCTTTTGGGCGATCCCGAACGACTGTGGCGCATGGTTCCGCACCCTGTCACCCTGTTCGGCAAGGCAATCTCCTTCATCGACGACCGCTACAATGATGCGCGCCTGACGGCAGCGGAGCGACGCAGGAACGGTGCGCTGGCGATGATTTTCTTGCTGCTGGCAGTCTTCATCGCGGGCCTGCTGCTTTCCGGTTTGCTCCGGCATATGTCCTGGTTCGGCGCGCTGGTCGAGATCGCTTTGGTTGCGGTTTTCCTGGCGCAGAAGAGCCTTGCGGATCATGTATCGCGCGTGGCCGTCGCCTTGAGGGATGAGGGGCTTGAGGGCGGCAGGCGTGCCGTCTCGATGATTGTCGGGCGCGATCCACAATCGCTGGATCAGGCGGGCGTGAGCCGTGCGGCGATCGAGAGCCTTGCGGAGAACAGCTCCGACGGCGTGGTCGCGCCGGTCTTCTGGTATCTGCTTCTGGGGCTGCCGGGGATATTCGCCTACAAGCTTCTCAACACGGCGGATTCGATGATCGGCCATCTCAATCCGCGCTATCGCGATTTTGGCCGTTTTGCCGCCAGGCTCGACGATGCGGCGAACTGGATACCGGCGCGGCTGACCGGGGGGCTGGCCGTTCTGGCTGCCTGGCTGCATCTCGGCCATGCGGCGGGCATGCGCTCGTTCGGCGTGATGATGCGCGATGCGCGGCTGCATCGCTCGCCCAATGCGGGCTGGCCGGAGACAGCTTACGCAGGCGCGCTCGATGTCGCGCTGGCCGGTCCGCGCATTTATGCGGGCGACATCGTCAACGAGCCGATGATCAACGGCGGGGGCAAGCGCGATCTCGGCGCTGTCGATATCGAGGCGGCGCTGAGGCTGTTCTGGCTTTCCATGACGTTTCTTGCGGCGATTGTCCTGGTGTTTGGCTTGATAGGGCTGTTGCTTTAGCCCTGCTCCCTGAGCTTTCCCGACAATATCAAGCGCAGATCCGGTGAGGCGGCGACCAGTGCTCGCGCTGCCTCGGATTGCGGGTTTTGCAGCACATCGTCGGTCCGGCCCTGTTCTACGATCCGGCCCTCATCCATGACGATGACGTGCTCGGCCATGGCGCGGGCAACGTTGAGATCATGGGTGATGAACAGCCATGCCAGCCCGAGTTTCCCCGTGAGATCGGCGAAGAGGTCGAGGATGCGGGCGCGGATGGATACGTCGAGCGCGGAGACCGGCTCGTCGGCGACGACAAGCTTCGGCCCGGTGATGATGGCGCGGGCGATGGCGAGGCGCTGGCGCTGGCCGCCGGAAAACTGGTGCGGATATTTGTCCATGTCATCGGGACTGAGGCCGACGCGTTCCAGCACCGTGGCGACGCGTTCGCGCCGCTCGACCGGTGTCGGCTTGCGGTCGAGGAGATGGAGCGGTTCAGCCACCAGAGTTTCGGCCTTCTGGCGCGGGTCGAACGAGCCATAGGGGTCTTGAAACACGATCTGCATTTTCTGGCGCGCCTGGCGCAGCGCATCATCGTCAGGCAGATTGTCGATGCGCTGGCCGTCGAGCCGGATTTCGCCCGATGTCGGACGGTCCAGCGCCAGCACCATGCGCGCCAAGGTCGACTTGCCGCAACCGGAACGTCCGACCAGCGCTATTGATTGGCCCTCGGCCATCTCGAATGAAACATTGTCGACTGCTCGTGTCGGCACAGCGCGGCTGAAAAGTTCGATGCGGCTGCCCGGATATTCGCGCGTCAGGTTGCCGACGGACAGAAGCGGCGTGCCGGAGGCTGCTTTCGGCGCGGGCCGATCCGGCATGTGGAGCGACGCTTGGGTAAACCTGCGGGTGTAGGGATCGGCGGGGGCGGAGAGAACGCGGACAGTCTCGCCGCTCTCCACCACTTCTCCCCGGCGCAGGATGGTGATGCGGTCCGCCATATCGGCAACGACGGCGAGATCGTGCGAGATAAGCAGGAGGCCCATGTCGTTTTCAGCCACGAGGCTTTTCAGGAGATCGAGGATCTGGGCCTGGAGAATAACATCGAGCGCCGTCGTCGGTTCGTCGGCGATGAGCAGTCTTGGCTTCAGGGCGCAGGCGATGGCGATCACCACACGCTGGCGCTGGCCGCCCGAGAGTTGGTGGGGATAGCGGTCGAGCGGAAACCGGGCAGGCGGCAGGCCGACGCGGTCGAGCATGGCGCGCGCCTGTTCTTCCGCCTCGGCGCGGCTTGCCCCGGTATGCCAGCGAATGCCTTCGGCGACCTGCTCGCCGATGGTCTTGACCGGGTTCAGCGCTGTCATCGGCTCCTGGAATACCATGCCGATCTCGGCGCCGCGCAGGCGGCACATTTCGCTTTCGCTGGCGGTGGCGATGTCCTTTCCGGCAAGGCGGATATGTCCATTCATCGCAGCGCCATGCGGCAGGAGCTGCATCAGGGCGAGCGCTGTCATGGTCTTGCCTGAGCCGGATTCGCCGACCAGCGCGTGCACCATGCCCCGGTCGAGCGTCATGTCCACATCCCTGAGGATGGATGTCGCGCCGATGGAAACAGAGAGGCGTTCGATCTCCAGGAGGGCCATCAGCGTTGCTCCTGGAGTCTGGGATCGAGCACGTCGCGCAGGCCGTCGCCGAGAAGGTTGAGGCCAAGGACGGTGACGACGATGGCGAGGCCGGGAAACAGCGCCATATGCGGGGCAAAGCCGATCATGGTCTGTGCCTCGAACAGCATGCGACCCCAACTGGGCATGGGCGGCTGGCTGCCCAGGCCCAGATAAGAAAGGCCTGCTTCCGCCAATATGCCGAGTGAGAACTGGATCGTCGCCTGGACGATCAGAAGATTGGCGATATTGGGCAGCACATGCTCGACGGCAATGCGGCTGCGGCTCTTGCCGGCGGCGCGCGCGGCGAGGATGAACTCGCGCCGCAGGAGCGAGAGCGCTGCCCCACGCGCGACGCGGGCAAAGACCGGAATGTTGAATATGCCGATTGCGACGATCGCGTTGAATACGCCGGGGCCGAATATGGCGGTGATCATGATGGCCGACAAGAGTGCTGGAAAGGCGAAGACGAGATCGTTGAGGCGCATCAGTGTCTCATCGAGCCAGCCGCCGCGCGCGGCGGCGGCAAGGCCGAGCGGGATGCCGAGCCCCGCTCCTATGCCGACCGCAACCAGCGCCACGGCGATGGAATTGCGGCTGCCGACCATGATCATGGACAGGATGTCGCGACCGAAATGATCGGTGCCGAGCCAATGGACGGCGGAGGGCGCCTGCAGCTTGGCCGCGATATCCATTGCCGAGGCGTCATAGGGCGTCCAGGCGAAGGAGAGGAGCGCCGTGGCGGCGACCGCCAAGGTGATAGCCAGCCCTGCGGCGAAGGACGGGTTGCGCAGCGCCTGGCCGATGGTCATCGCGGGCTCCGCAAGCGGGGATCGACGGCGGCATAGAGGAGATCGACGACCAGATTGACGAGGATGATGGTTGCGACAAGGAGCATGACCAGCCCCTCGACGACGATGAGGTCGCGCTGGGTGATGGCCTGGAAGACCAGCCTGCCGAGCCCCGGGAGGTAGAAGACATTCTCGATGATGATCGTGCCGGCCAGGAGAAAGGCGAATTGCAGGCCGAGGATGGTGAGGACGGGAATCATGGCGTTGCGCAGCGCATGGCGATAGAGCACGGCGGAACGCGTCAGCCCCTTGGCGCGGGCGGTGCGGATATAATCCTCCGAGAGCGTTTCGATCAGCGCGGAACGCGTGACGCGGGCGAGGATCGCCGCCTGCGGCAGGGCGAGCGCCAGGGCCGGAAGGATCAGCGCTTGAAATGCGGGACCGGGCCCGGCGCTCCAGCCGGGAAAACCGCCGGCCGGGACGAGACGCAGCGTAACGGCGAAGACATAGACGAGCAGCAGGGCGAACCAGAAATTGGGTATGGCGACGCCAAGCTGCGTGACGCCCATGACCGCCATGTCGGAAGCGCGGCCGCGCCGGGCGGCTGAAAAGAGGCCGACGGGAATGGCAACCGCCATGGAAAGGAGGAGCGCCATGACCGCCAGTGGTAGCGAGACGGCGATGCGTTCGGCGATCAGCTCCCGCACAGGCACCCCATAGGTATAGGAGCGCCCGAAATCGCCGATGAGCATGTGCCCGGCCCAGGAGAGATAGCGCAGGGCAAGGGGCTGGTTCAGGCCCATCTGGTCGCGCAGCGCGGCAATCGCATCCTCGCTGGCGCCCATGCCGAGCATAAGCCGCGCCGGGTCGCCCGGTACCACCTCCAGAACCGCAAAGACGACCAGAGATGCGACGAAAAGGGTGACGAGGCCGATGGCGAGGCGTTTCAGGAGATAGGAGAGCATGACGCGCCTCCGGCCTTAAAACTCTTATTGTTGAATAGAAACGCCGGCGGGAAAGCGCCCTCCTCTGGCTTGCCAGCCATCTCCCCCGCAAGGGGGGAGATTGCGTTTTCATCGATGCTGGTATCAATCATCCACGTTGAAGAGTGAGGGGCATCAGTTGTATCAGCCGATCTCCCCCCTTGCGGGGGAGATGCGCGGCAGGGCAGAGGGGCGCGCTGTCCCGCCAGGGATTGAAATACGCTCAATCCGCCCACTTCGCAGCCGTCAGATCGTTCGCCTGTATCGGATAGTTCTTCCACAGGCCCTGGAGCTTTGCATCCCAGATGCCGAGCTTGGGAAATTGCATGAGGAAGGCGACTGGCGCGTCGTCGGACAGGATCTGCTGCGCACGCCGGTAGAGCGCGTTGCGCTTTTCGTCATCCGTCGTTGCGGCGATCTGGGCAATCAGCGCCTTGAAGGCCGGGTTGTGGTAATTGAAATAATAATCGTCACGCGCAAAGATATCGAGATCGTTCGGCTCGGTATGGGAGACGATGGTGAGGTCGTAGTCTCTTCCCTTGAAGACCTGGTCCAGCCATTGCGCCCATTCGACGGGAATGATCTGCGCCTCGATGCCGACGGCGCGCAATTGGGCCGCGACGATCTCGCCGCCGCGCCGCGCATAGGTCGGCGGCGGCAGTTTCAGCGTTGTCCTGAAGCCCTTGGGAAAGCCGGCCTCAGCAAGCAGTTTCCTGGCCAGTTCCGGATCATATTTCCGCTCGCCGGTCAGATCCACATAGGCCGGGTGGTGCGGCGGGAAGAACGAGCCGATGGGCGTGCCGAAGCCGAACATCGCCCCGTCTATGACAGCCTTGCGGTCGATTGCATGGGCGATGGCCTCGCGCACTTTTGGATTGTCGAAGGGCGGACGCGCATTGTTCTCGGCGAGGATGGTTTCCCCCTCGGTCGTGCCGATCACCACCTGAAAGCGGGGATCCGCCTGGAACTGTGGCACGGCTTCCGGCGCGGGGAAGGAGGGGAATGCCTGTACGTCGCCGGCCAGAAGGGCGGCGGTCGCGGCGGCGGGATCGGGGATAAAGCGGAAAGTGGCCTTGTCGAGCGCAGGTTTCTCGCCCCAATAGTCAGGGTTTCCGACGAGAACGATCTGCGATCCCTTGGCCCAGTTCCGGAATTTGAACGGGCCGGTGCCGACAGGCTTTTCCTTGTTTGCGGCGGCGCTTTCCGGCGCCACGATCACCGCGTCGCCCCAGCCCATATTGTAGAGGAAATCGCCGGAGGGATATTTCAGCGTCACCTTCACGGTGGCGGGGTCGATCACTTCGACCTGATCGATGGCGGCGAAGAGGCCCTTCTGGGCATTGGTGGAATCGGCTGCGCGGGCGCGGTCGAGCGAGAATTTCACGTCGCCCGCGTCGAAGGCCGTGCCATCATGGAACTTCACGCCCTTATGCAGGTGGAAGACATAGGATCTCTGGTCGGTCGAAATCTCCCAGCTTGCCGCCAGCGCCGGCTCCGTCTCGCCGTTTGGGCCAATGCGGGTCAGCCCCTCGAAAATATTGGCATAGACGATCTCGTCGATGGCCGCTGCGGCGCCGGCGGTCGGGTCGAGATGCGACGGTTCAAGCACCATTCCCAATGTGAGATCGGATCGTGTGGCAGCGGCGCTCATGCATGACAGGAATAGCGCTGCCAGCGCGACGAGCGCAAATTTCGGGGCCGATATGCTGGATGTCCTGAAGATCATGCCTGTTCCCCATGATTTCCCGCACACTTACACCAGGGGAAACAGGGGCTCAATGCCGGAATTGGAGATAGGGTTACACGGGAACCGTAGGAGAAGGAGCTGTGGTCCCGTGGAGTGTTCTTTGAAAGAATTATAGTATCATTCAGGTATATGTAAGTTTTTACTGAGACTTGATGAATAAATTCTCCAATATTGATTTAGATCATTTTCATTATTCTTGACCACTATGCTGAAATGTAATGGGCTTATGGGTGAGCATATGAAAAGATTGTTTCTGGTTTTTGCCCTCGCGTTGGGTGTTTGTCTTTTTTCGGCTGTGGATAGTTTTGCGTCCAAGCTTGTCGCGGAAGTGAGCATCAGCGATCAGACGATGACGGTGTCGAAGGGCGGAAAGGTGCTCTATAATTGGCGCGTCTCGACGGGTCGCGAGGGATATGAGACTCCCGTCGGGAGATACCGTCCAACACGGATGTACCGCCTGTGGCATTCGAAGACCTATGACAACACGCCGATGCCGCATTCGGTCTTTTTCCACGCCGGCTACGCGATCCATGCCAGCAATGCGGTCAAGAGCCTTGGACGACCCGCCTCGCATGGCTGCGTGCGGCTCAAGCCTGCCAATGCAGCCAAGTTTTACGACATGGTCGAAAAGGCAGGGCGGAAGAATACACGGATCATCGTCCAGTATTGAGCGGGAGCGTCAATTACCCCAGCGCTTGTGGAACCACATCCACTGGCCGGGATGTTGGCGTACCCACGCTTCCACCGTGTCATTGAGAAGCTGGGCGGTGGCGTTGATGTCAACCTGGCCCTTGTCGTCGCGCGGCAGTTCGATGCGCTCATTGAGCTCGAGCCTGTAGCGTCCGTTCGGCAGGCGAATGCAGCGGGCGGGGTAGACGTCGCAATCAAATTGCCGGGCGAGCTTGGCGAGAAGCGGATTGGTCTTCACCGGACGTCCGAAGAAGGTCGAGGGCACGCCGCGGCGGAATTTCTGGTCGACCAGCATGCCGACATTGCCGCTTTCGCCGAGGACATGGGCGAGGGACCATGCCGCGCCGGCCTTGGAGGGCACGAGATGCCCCATATTGGTGCGCCGGGCCTGCAGCACGTGCTGTGCGATGAACGGGTTGTTCGGCGGGCGGAAGAGGGCGGTGACGTTCAATCCGAAGGTCGCGGCGCAGATCGGCAGGAGCTCGAAATTGCCGGTATGGGCGGTGAAGAAGATATGAGGCTTCTTTTCGTTGCGCAGCCGCTCGAATATTTCAACGCCCTGGACCTCGACCAGTCCCGGCTCGGTCGCATCAGGATCATAATCGAAAACGGCGTCGAGAAAGATATACTCGGCGAAAAGCCGCGCCATGCCATCCCACATATCGCCCGCGATCTTCTCGATCTCGGTGGTGGGCTTTTCGGGATAGGCGCTGCGCAGATTGGCGATGGCGACGCGATGGCGCGGCGTGTAGGGGCCGATGAGCCGGCCTGCCTTGGCCGTGAACTCGATGGCGCTGCGGGCAGGCAAGCGGCGCAGGAGCCAGAGGACGAGAAAAACCGCCTGTGCCCAAAGCCAATAATTGGCGCGACGCAGCTTCTGCCAATAGCGCCAGACAGCAAATTTGATCTTGAACATCAATATCAGCTAACGCGCAGGATGATTTTGCCGAAAACGTCGCGGCCTTCCATGCGTTTCAACGCCGTATCGATTTCCTCGAAACCGACAACGGTATCGATCACCGGGTGGACCAGCCCGCGCGCCATCTTCTGCATGGCGTCGGCCATGTTCTCCATGCGGCAGCCGAAGGAGCCGATCAGCTTCAGCTGCTGCTGGAAGAGCATCATCAGGTTCATGTTCGTCGAAACGCCGGAGGTCGAGCCGCAGGTAACGAGCCTTCCGCCGCGCTTCAGGCTGAGCATCGAACCCGCCCAGGTATCGGCGCCAACATGCTCGAAGACGACATCGACGCCCTTCTTCTTCGTCAGCTTGCGCACGACTCCCTCGAAGCGGTCCTCGCGGTAGTTGATGACGTGATCGGCGCCGAGCGCCTTGGCCTTCTCGATCTTGTCGTCCGAGCCGACGGTGGTGATGATTGTGCAGCCCATCTTCTTCGCGAGCTGGATAGCCGCGCTGCCGATGCCGGAACCTCCGGCCTGCACGAGAATGGTTTCGCCGGGCTCGAGCTTCGCATTGTCGAACAGCATGTGCTCGACGGTGCCGAAGGTAACGGGGGCAACTGCCGCGCCGATGTCATCGACGCCGGGAGGGGCGGGAACGAGAAGACGGGCGGGAAGATTGATCTTCTCCTGGGCAAAGCCGTCGAGATGGAAGCCATGGACGCCCGAGACGTGCTCGCAGAGATTGTCGCGGCCTTCGCGGCACGGACGGCAGAGGCCGCAGGTCTGCGCGCCATAGATCGAAACCAACTGGCCGGGCAGGACGCTCGCCACGCCGGGTCCAAGCGCCTCAACCTCGCCGGAGGCTTCCGCGCCGATGACCAGCGGCATCTTGCGCTTGGCGAAGGCCATGCCGCGCCAGCCCCAGACATCGATATGGTTGAGAGCGACGGCCTTGATGCGCACGGTCACTTCGCCGGGGCGGGGTGGCGGCGGCGGAGCAATGTCGGTCAGTTCGAGGCGGCGGTCTTCGATAAGCTGTAGTGCACGCATAAGTTTTCGGTATCCCTATTCCAGGATACCGCTTAGTTCGGTTCTGCGCCCATGACAAGGCAGGTATTTTGTCCGCCGAAGCCAAAGGAGCTGGAGAGCACGGTCGAAACCTGTTGCTCGCGCTTCACGTTGGGCACCACGTCAAGCAGGATGGTGGGGTCCGGATTGTCGTAATTGATGGTCGGCGGTAGCGTGCCGGTCTGGATTGTGAGCAGCGAGAATGCCGCTTCGATCGCGCCCGCTGCTGTCAGCGTGTGACCGATCATCGATTTGTTCGAGGATGTCGGGATCGCACCTATGCGGTCGGCAAACACCGTGGAAAGCGCCAGATATTCCATCTTGTCGTTTTCCGGCGTCGAGGTGCCGTGGGCATTGATATAGTCGATCTGGTCTGTGGTAAGCCCAGCATCGTCCAGAGCAGCGCGTACGGCGCCGATGGCCGGGGAGCCGTCTGGCTTGGAGCGGGTGCGGTGGAAATCATCAGCCTTTTCGCCGCATCCCTGGAGGAAACCGAGAATTTTCGCGCCGCGCGCAACGGCGCTTTCCAGCGATTCCATCACCAGTGCGCCTGCGCCTTCGGCCATGACGAAGCCGTCGCGGTCCTTGGAGAAGGGCTTGGCTGCTTTGTACGCCGGGTCATTCTGCGTCGAAAGCGCTGACAGGAGCGAGAAGCGGATCAGCGATTCGGCGGAAACCGAACCGTCGGTGCCGATCGAGAGCACACGGTCGCTTTCGCCGCGACGGATGGCTTCGACGCCGAGCTGAATGGCGGTTGCGCCGGATGCGCAGGCGGTCGAAAGTGTGATCGGCAGCCCACGGGTGCCGAATTTGTCAGCAATCCGCTCGGCAATATAGCCGAACTGGGTCGTATTGAAGAAATCCGGGAGCGGCTTGCGACGACAGGAAGCGAGCATCAACTCGTAACTTGTCTCGCCGTCATCGATCGTGGTCCGGTCGAGCGCGAAGCGGCCTTTCCAGTCGAGTTCGACCGGAGGGGCTGCGATAAAGAGGGAACCGCCGAAATCCTCCATGGGAAGGTTTGACTGCGCAATCGCCTCTTCGGCGGCGAGGGCTGCGAGCTTCTCCGACAAGGGCGTTGCGCCAGCGGTGCTTTCCGCCAGAAAATCCACCGTGCCGGCGATGCGGGTGTTGAGGTTTTCCGTGGGAAACCGGGTGATGTCGTGGATGCCGGAGCGCCCGGCGGTCAGGGCAGTCCAATTGTCTTCCTTGCCCTGGCCGAGCGAGGAGACGATGCCGATGCCGGTGACAGCGACGATCGGACGGCCGAGATGATCTGTGTATTTCGTCATCAGATTGCTCCTCAAACCTTTACGAGGCGGGCAACGCCTTCGGCGCGCGTGACCCCGATCGTGGTGGCGATGGCTGCGGAAACCGGCTTGTCCAGCGGCTTTTCGCCGTCTTCGAGGGGGGCGAAAGCCTCGCCTTTCGAAACGGCGATTGCCGCAATGGCGACCGCAAGCGGGAACTGCGCCTCGCGCAGATGACCGGTAATGCCTGATATGCCGCGCGCGGCGCCGGAAAGTGCGTCGAGAGCCGCCTTTTCCGCCGATGTCGGCGCGTGGGCGCCGGATGCGCCGGAGACGATGAAGGGGGCTTCATCGCCGCCTGCTGCCTTTTTCAGCATGTCCTGCACGGTCTTCTTCAAATCGTCGCGGCCGCGACGGATCTGCCCGCTGGTTATCGATTCGATCTCGGCATAGGCGCGCGCGCCGCGCTTTGCGACATGTTCGGCGCTTTCAAGCACGAGGAATACGCCGCCAGAACCGGTAACGAGCCCGCCGCCGGCACTGCCTTCACGCTGCCAGAGCGGCGCCCAGCCGTCTGATTTGAGATAGCCGCCAAGCTCGTGGCCGAGCAGCATGTCGAAATGCTCGGTGTTGTACGACCCGCCGACCAGCGCATGGGTGCTCTGGCCGGAGCGGATGCGCGCGGCAGCCGTTTCGATAGCGGAAATGCCGGAGCTTTCCTCGCCCATGAAGGTGCGCGACGAGCCGGTCACCTTGTGGACGATGGAGATGTTGCCAGCCAGCAGATTGGACAATTGCGCCAGGAACAGCGTCGGGCGAAGCTCGGTGGAGAGCTTCTGGTTCAGCATGACGCCGCGATCATTGCTGGTGCGGCCCTCGGCGAGGATCAGCGTGTCGACCGCGAGATCGCGCTCGCCGCCGCCGGCGGCGACCACCATGTCCATGGTCGAGCACAGGGCCTCGTCTTCCTTGATGCCGGCATCCTGGAGCGCGAGACCGGCCGCGTATGTTCCCAGCCGCTGCCATGTCTCCATCTGGCGCTGGTCGCTGCGCTTCGGGATCTGCAGGTTCCAGTCCACCTGGCCCAGCGGATGGACGGTATAAGGCGCAAATTTCTCGGTTTCGAGCTTCGGTTCGGGTTTCCCCGCAAGCGCGTTCCAATGGGCATCGAGCCCTTCGCCGAGCGAGGACACGATACCGATGCCGGTTATGAGGACTTTGTTGTTCTGCATGTTTTCCGCCGTCTGTTCCGCCGCCCGGTGCCGCTTTCTAGCCGCATGATCTTGTCCGAAAAGTTTTCAACTTTTTGGAATCATGCTTCGATCAAGCCTTCTTCGCGGCCACCAATTCGTCGATCTTGGCGCAGAGATTTTTCAGGACGAAATATTCTTCCGTCGGAACCTTGCCATCATTGACTTCCTGGGTCCATTTTTCGAGCGGAATCTTGATGCCGAATGCCTTGTCGATGGCGAAGACGATATCCAGGAAATCGAGGCTGTCGATGCCGAGATCGTCAATCGTGTGGCTTTCGGGCGTGATCGTGCTGCGGTCGATCTCGCTGGTTTCGGAGATGATGTCGGCGACTTTGTCGAACGTGGATGACAATTTGTAGTTCCTTTTCCTGCGCCGCCTTGTGCGGCGTTTTCTGATCAATTCGCGCGTGTCTAGCGTTTTTCACGCATTAGGGAAAGATGTAAAGCCCGACGCTCCGCCAGCGGCGGTCTTTGGCCTCGCTGACGTCCCGCGCGCGACAACGTAAGCGCGTTCAGTAAAGTGTTTGCTAAAGGGTATCCCTCGTTTTCCCGGTTGCATCCGGAGATATCAAGCCATATCCGGGATAGATGGGACTCGCCGGAACGATATTCATCATCTTCAGCATTATTTTCATCGGCTATGCTGCCGCCAGCCTGCGGGTGCTGGGCGAAGCCACCGGCGACGGACTTTCGGACTTCGTTTTCGTCGTGGCGACGCCGCTGCTTTTGTTTCGCACCATGATCTCGGCGGATTTTCACGGCAGTGCGCCCTGGGCGCTGTGGGTGGCCTATTTCTCGGGTGTGGTCGGGGCGTGGCTGGTGTCGCACGGGGCGATACGCACCGTGTTCGGCCGCGACCGCCGCGCGGGCGTGGTCGCCGGTGTGTCAGGCGCGTTCTCCAATCTGGTGTTCCTTGGCATGCCCCTGATGCTGGGCGTATTCGGCCATGAAGGCGTGGCGATCATTTCACTCATCATCTCGGTGCATATGCCGTCGATGATGGCGACGTCCATCGCCCTCAACGAATGGGCCACACGACGCGACGGAATAGGGCACGGCGAGACCCATCTGACTGCGACGATAAAATCGTTCTTCAGGAGCCTTCTGCGCAATCCGCTTGTCATCGGCATCCTGTCCGGATGGGCGTGGCGGTTTTCCGGCCTTGAGATGCCTCAATTCGCTTCGACCCTGATCGATACGCTGGCCGGGGTCGCCGGCCCCGTGGCGCTGTTCGCGATGGGCATGGGATTGAAGAAATTCGGCATATCAGGGAACGTGCGGGCGGCGTTCCTCACTGCGACGATCAAGCTGATGCTGATGCCGGCGGTCGTCCTGGCTGTCGCCTGGGCCTTGCAGCTTCCGCCCCTGACGGCGAAGGTCGCCGTCACGGCCGCCGCACTTCCCTCCGGCATCAATTCCTATCTGATCGCTACCCGCTTCGGCACCGGGCAGGCGCTCGCCTCCACCTCGATGGTCATCGCCACCGGTATATCCGCGCTGACGCTTGGTTTGTGGATATCGATCGCCACGCATGTGTTCGGCTGAGCTGTCTTGGAACAGACGCTAATCAAATCGTGATTGCCGCCAAAGCGGTTTTGCGGCGGAGAGGGTGGACAAGCTATCTTCACGCGCAAGATACTCGTCCTTGACATTCGGCAGAAACGGGCGTGAGAAATTCGCGACGTTGGAGAGGATGCAAACGGCCGACGTGCCGGACATGCCTCAAGGAGAACAGCAATGCTTCAGAAGACCAGCTATTTCATGAAACAGGCCAATCTGATCGCTGGTGAATGGGTGGAAGCCGATTCCGGCCAGACGATCGATGTCATCAACCCGGCGACGGGCCTGAAGATCGGAACCGTACCGAACGCCGGCAAGGCGGAGACGGTGCGCGCCATCGAGGCAGCGGCGGAAGCATTCGAAAGCTGGAAAAAGACCACCGCCGCCGAGCGGGCCAAGCTGATGCGCAAGCTGCACGACCTGATCATTGAGAACCAGGATGCACTGGCCGAACTGCTGACGCTCGAACAGGGCAAGTCGCTTACGGAGGCCAAGGGCGAAATCGGCTCATCCGCCGCCTATATCCTCTGGTATGCCGAGGAAGCGCGCCGGATCTACGGCGATGTGGTGCCGTCGCCTTGGCGCGACCGCCGCATCATGGTGACGAAGGAGCCGGTCGGGGTGATCGCGGCGATCACGCCGTGGAATTTCCCATCCTCGATGCTCGCCCGCAAGATCGGGCCGGCGCTGGCCTCCGGCTGCACGGCGGTCGTCAAGCCGGCGACGCAGACGCCTTATTCGGGTCTCGCATGGGGCGTTCTATGCGAGGAGGCTGGCATACCGAAGGGCGTCGTCAATATCCTGACGGGTTCGGCGTCCGAGATCGGCGGAGAGATGACGCGCAATCCGCTGGTGCGCAAGATCACCTTCACCGGCTCGACAGAGGTCGGCAAGATCCTGATCAAGCAGGCCGCCAACACGGTCAAGAAGGTCTCGATGGAGCTCGGTGGCAACGCGCCGTTCATCGTCTTCGACGACGCCGATGTCGATCGCGCGGTCCAGGGGGCGATCGCCGCGAAATTCCGCAATTCCGGGCAGACCTGCGTCTGCACCAATCGCTTCTTTGTGCAGTCGAAGGTCTATGGCAAATTCGTCGAGAAGCTGGCGGCGGCAGCTGAAAAGCTGAAGGTTGGCAACGGGCTCGAAGCGGACACCCAGCAGGGGCCGCTGATCGACGAGAAAGCGGTGCAGAAGGTTGAGGAACTGATCGCCGACGCCGAAAAGAAGGGCGGCAAGATCCTGACCGGCGGCAAGCGCCACGCGCTCGGCGGCACCTATTTCGAGCCGACCGTCATCGCCGACGCCAAGCCGCGCATGCGTTTCACCAAGGAGGAAATCTTCGGCCCCGTCGCGCCGGTCTACAAGTTTAGGAACGAGCAGGAAGCCATCGAACTCGCCAACAACACCGAGTATGGCCTTGCCTGCTATTTCTACACGCAGGATCTCGGCCGCGCCTTCCGGGTGATGGAAGGGCTGAAATACGGCCTGATTGGTGTCAATGAGGGTATGATCACCGCTGTTGAAGCACCTTTCGGCGGCTTGAAGGAATCCGGCCTCGGCAAGGAGGGCGGGCATCAGGGCATCGAGGATTATCTCGACACGAAATATGTCTGCATCGGCGGACTGGGGCTTTAACACCGTGATATCAGAGATTTTTGGTACGACGCCGGATGGCGAAGCGGTTCATCGTATAACGCTGTCCGGCGGGGGGCTGACTGCAAAAGTCCTCACATGGGGAGCTGCCATTCAGGATCTGCGGCTGGAGGGGCATGTCTCTCCACTGGTGCTGGGATTTGAAAATTTCGCGGATTATCCCGCGCATTCGCCGCATATGGGCGCGATCGCCGGGCGATCGGCCAACCGCATCCGCAACGGCACCTTCACCATCGATGGCACCACCTACACGGTGGACCGCAATTTTCTCGGCCAGCACAATCTGCATGGCGGGCGCAAGGGGCTGGGCAAGCGCGTCTGGCGGGTGACCGGCCAGGGGCCGGATTACGTCACGCTCGCCATTCTGGCCGCCGACGGCGAAATGGGCTTTCCCGGCAATCTCAATGTCAGTTGCACCTATATGCTGAGCCCGGGAGGAACGCTGGTCGTGCGGCTTGAGGCGGTGACCGACAAGCCGACGATCTGCAACCTGATCCATCACAGCTATTTCAATCTCGACGATGGCGGCGAAACGGACATTCTCGATCACCAGGTGATGATCGGGGCCGAGGCTTATCTTCCGTCGGATGAGGCGCTGATGCCGGATGGCCGGGTTCTGCCGGTCGGAGGCACAAGCCATGATTTTCGCGAATTCCGCCCGGTGCGGCGGGAGAAGGACGGCGAGCAGGTCGTCTACGACAATAATTTCTGCCTCGCCGCCGCGCGCAGGCCGCTCAAATGGTGTGCTGCGGCCAAGGGCGCGAAATCCGGCGTCCGTCTCGATGTGCTGACTACCGAACCCGGCGTGCAGTTCTATGCGGGCAATACGCTGGCACGTCCGGCGGTCGGACTGACCGGCAAGCCTTACGAGAATTATGCCGGTCTGTGCTTCGAGCCGCAGATTTGGCCGGATTCACCGAGTTTTCCATATTTTCCGCAGGCGATCTTACGTCCGGGTGAAGTTTATTCGCAGACGACGCATTACAGCTTCAGCAAGGAATAAAGCCGCTCACGCCTCACATGGTTTTTTCAAACGCCGCGCGTGCTTCCTCCATGGGAGCAAGCGCGCCGTGGAATTCGACGACGCGGGCCGCAACGCAATGGGCGCGTCTTGCCGCATCGGCGGGGGCGAGGCCATTGATGCGAGCAGCGAGATAGGCGCCATTGAAGCTGTCGCCAGCGCCCGTCGTATCGACGGCGTTGGCTGGCACGGCTTCTATCCAGTCTTCGCGGCCTTGCACTGAAACAAGAGCGGGAGCAGTGCCGTCCTTGACGATGATTTCCTTCACGCCCAATGCCGATAGACGGGCAGCGGTGGCCGCTGGCGTGGCGTCGCCGAACAGATCCTTTTCATCCGGGAAGGTGGGGAGGGCGATGTCGGCAAGGCGCATGGCCTGGCTGATCGCAGAGCGTGCGGTTTCGACATTGTCCCAAAGCCTTGGGCGATAATTCGGATCGAATGCGATCTTGCTGCCGTTTTCACGTGCGTTTTTTACCGCTTCGAGCAGGAGTTGGCGGTCAACCGGCGTCAAAATCGCAAGAGTGATGCCGGAGAAATAGACGATGTCGCGGCCTTTCAGGCTTGCGGCCAGCGCCTCGCGGTCGCCGGCCAGCTTCCGTGCGGCGGCGTCATTGCGCCAGTAGGTGAAGGAGCGTTCGGCGCCATCGAGCGATATGGCATAAAGGCCGGGACAGGCGCCCGATATGATAGGGCTCGCTGCAATTCCAATGCCGTTTGCGGCGAAGAAATCGCGCTGTTTGACCGAGAACGGATCGTCGCCGAAGGCACTCACATAGTCCACGGGATAATCCGGAGCAGCCAGAGCGCGGACATACCAGATCGTGTTGAATGTATCGCCGGCAAAGCCCATGCGCCAATTGTCGCCCGTGGCGCCTGAAAGTTCGATCATGCATTCGCCGATTGATGCAAATCCGCTCATTTTTCACCCTTGCGTTCCGTTGCCTTTCCATAATCAGGCAGAGGGCAAAAGGCCAGCCCGCAGTTGCCCATCTGCGGATTGCCTTGGGATGGATTGCTCCATTTCCTTTGTTGGCTTGTCATAATCTGCATGTAACAAGAGGAGGAACGAGGGAATCGGGTATGCGCTACGCGATCTATTTCACGCCGTCGGCCGGCGACCCGCTCAGCAAGGTCGCCGCCAACTGGCTCGGACGCAATGTTTTCAGTGGGGCGGCGGTGAAGACCCCGGTGTTCCGCTCGTTCGAGCCCGACGAGATTGCGCGACTGACACTGGAGCCGCGCCGCTATGGTTTCCACGGGACGCTGAAGGCGCCTTTCCGGCTCAATGAAGACATCACCGAACGCGAGCTCCTGTCGGCATTGATGCATTTTGCTTCGTCTGCCGTTCCCGTGACGATCCCGCGGCTGGAAGTTGCCGCGCTCGGACATTTTTTCGCGCTCGTGCCGGACGAGCCGCTGCCGGAACTCGACCAGCTCGCGAACGACATCGTCGTCGCCTTCGACCGTTTCCGCGCTCCGGCGACGGATGCGGAGAGGGCGCGGCGGCGACCGGAAACTTTAAGTATCTCCCAGTTGAGAAATCTGGAACAATGGGGCTATCCTTATGTGTTTGAGGATTTTCGTTTCCATATGACTTTGACAGGGCGTGTCGAGGAAAAGGATAGACTTCGTGTCGCACGCATGCTGGACGAGTTCTTCGAACCCGTTCTGAGCGAACCGGTCGAGATCGCCAATCTTGCGCTGTTTGTCGAAGCCGAGCCCGGTGCGCCGTTCGAGGTTCATTCCCTCCATCCGCTGGCCGTGCCCTTGTCGCCTGGGTCTGGGCCGGGATCCGGTACTCGAGCCGGTCGCAAAGAGAGTGCCTGAAGAAAAGTGCTGACATGCCGCATGAATTTATACTGAAGAATGCCCGCATCATTCTCGATAACGAGGTGCTTGCAGGTTCCGTGCTCGTTCGTGACGGGGAAATCGCAGATATTAGCGAAGGCTCCACGGCCGCCGGCGAAGACATGGAAGGCGATTTCCTGACGCCGGGACTGATCGAGCTTCATACCGATCATCTGGAGGGGCATTATGCGCCACGCCCCAAGGTGCGCTGGAACCCAATCGCCGCCGTCCAGGCCCACGATGCGCAGATCGCCGCTTCCGGCATCACCACGGTTTTCGACGCGTTGCGTGTCGGCCTCGATGATGAGGCGGAGGTGGGTGTGGAAGATATGCGGGTGCTTGCCGATGCCATTTCGGACGGCATGAAGAGCAACAGGCTTCGCGCCGAGCATTTCCTGCATCTACGCTGCGAGGTTTCGGCGCCCGATTGCCTGGAAGCCTTCTCACTCCTTGAAGGCTACGACCGGGTGCGCATGGCGTCACTCATGGATCATGCGCCGGGTCAGCGCCAGTTCACCGATCCTGAAACCTACCGCGTTTATTATATGCGCAAGATGAAAGTGTCGGAGGAAGAGTTCCGGCTTTATTGCGAACGGCGCATGGCGCAGTCGCAGCGCAATTCTGCCGCCAACCGGGCTGCGATCTCGCAGGCCTGCCGGGCGCGCGACATCGTGCTGGCGAGCCATGACGACGCCACCGTCGCCCATGTTGGGGAGGCGGTGGAGCAAGGCATACGTGTTGCCGAGTTCCCGACCACATTGACGGCTGCCGAGGCTTCAAAGCAAGCAGGACTATCGGTGCTGATGGGCGCGCCCAACGTGGTGCGCGGCGGGTCCCATTCCGGCAATGTATCGGCCCGGGAACTGGCGGAGAACGGCTGTCTCGATATTCTTTCATCGGATTATATCCCGTTCAGCCTGATGCAATCCGCATTCTTTCTGAGCGATGTCGTCGACCGCATTTCGCTGCCGCAGGCGATGCGGCTCGTGTCGAAGAATTCCGCGGAGGCTGTCGGACTTGACGATCGCGGCGAGATAGCGGTGGGCAAGCGCGCCGATCTGGTGCGGGTACGGGTCGATGACCACGTACCCCTTATAAAAACGGTCTGGCGCCAGGGGGCTCGCGTCATATGATGGCGACAGGGCTGATAGAACGGGCGATGGGCGAATCGCGTCCGCTGAGAAACGGCGTCTTCGTTGCCATTGTCGGGCCGAGCGGCTCTGGCAAGGACACTATCCTTTCCTATGCGCGCGAAAGGGTGCAACACCGCCCCGAATTCCACTTCGTGCGCCGGGTCGTGACGCGCGCTGCCGCAGGGGACGCAGAGGAGCACGATACGCTGGACGAGCGTGCTTTTGCCGCCGCGCTGGAATCCGGCGCGTTCAGCCTGCATTGGGATGCGCATGGGTTGCGCTATGCACTGCCGAAATCGGTCGATCATCATGTCGAGAACGGCTCGGTGGTCGTCGCCAATGTCTCGCGAAGCCTGCTTCGGGACCTTGGTTCCATCTACGCCAATGTGACAGTCGTCCATCTCAGCGCTTCGCCCGAGGTGCTGGCGCGCCGTCTCGCCATGCGCGGGCGCGAGGATGCGTCCGATATTGAAGAGCGGTTGCGGCGCAGCGCCAAGGCGGTAGCCGAGTTGGATGCGGCGGTCATGCTCGACAATTCGGGACCGGTGGAAATCGCGGGCAACCGTTTCATCGCCATCCTGGAAAAGGCCGCAGCCTTCGCCGCCATCTGCGAACAGATCTGATCGGACCTGCGGCACCATTTCGGACGTGCGGTTTTCTTCTTCTGAAGAAAAACATTCAGCACCTGTTTGGTGTTTGCATATAACCAGTACGGTGTAAGTTGAGTCTTGCTACGTATGGACGTGAGTCTGTGAATTATCCACAGTTTAGGAATAGCGCGTTTAATTATTATTAGACGTTTCATAAAATTAAGTGAATATTTATATTGCTGATGTTTCATCAGTTCTGAGGCCCGGCCCAACCCGCAGCTAACGCCCCAGCCGGGCCTCTTGAATCAATGTAAAGAGGCGTTGTGTAGCTGATGGTTAAACTATTCAACAATATTTTATTTTACTTCACTGCGGCACTTTGTGTCGCGATGCTTAGCGCGATGTGCTATGTCGGGATGATTACCTGACGCGAAAACGCGGGCGAGGTGCGATATTTGGCAGGTAAGCTCCTGTTTCAGCAGCGTGTGAGGCCTCGCACACTACTTGCTGCACAATCCCTCAAATCGAAATGATTCAAGGGATTATGCCGTAGCCGCTATTTCTCCCGATACAGGATCATGCCGCCGTGGTGCAATATGCCGTCGATGAATTCTCCGTCGGCGGTAAAACCGGTATCGTCCCAATAATCGATATGGTTGCCGGTGACGAGATAACGGCCCTGATAGGCGCTCTCACGCGTTCCGCGCGCTTCGTCATAACGGCCGTTCGGCAGCAATTCGTGGCGGATATGGCCGTCGGCGGTCACCCACATGCCGACATAGGGGTGGGTTTGGGCAGGTTGGCTGGTTGCGCTTTGCTGGGAATTCATCTGGGTAAATCCTTTCTGTATCGGCAGGATGGCCCCACTCGCAAAAAGCACGGCGGCGGCAAGCATTGAGATCCGTTTCATAGCGAGTTCCTCAGGGTTGTTGTTGGCCGGGAGCAGCGCGGCGCCGCTCCGCAAATAGCTTGGAGAGCGTCTGCGATGCCGTTATCGCTCGGGGGAAGCCGGCTGGAACCGTCACCATGTAGATGACCTCCTTCAACTCATCTTCTGACACGCCGATATTGAGCGCATAGCCGGCATGAATCTTCATGAAGGCGGGCTCACCCATGGCTGCGAATACAGCGACGGCGGCGAGTTGGCGTGTTCGGTTGTCGAGGCCGGGACGGGACCACACGTCGCCCAATGCGTAGGCTTCTGTTGCATCGGCGAGGAATGGAAATTCCTGCCTCATGCCTTCCAGCGTGGACTGCGGGACGCCATTGTTCAGGCCCCTGATTACGGTGTCGCCGCGCTTCAGACGCTCCTCCGTCGTTTGTGCCAGGACTGGCCCGGAAAGAGCGCCTAGCAGGAGCGCAATGGCGACTGTTGGATGCGAAATTTGAAAGCGAGAACCCATCATCTGTCTCCTTATTTGCTGGCCGCCGGCCGGATGACGATCTCGTTGACATCGACATCATCGGGCTGTTCGATGGCGAAGCGGACGGCGCGGGCAATCGCATCTGGCTTGAGCGCGATGGCGCGATAGGTCTTCATCGCTTCCGCCGCCGCCGGATCGGTGATCGTGCCGGCAAGCTCGCTTTCGACGACGCCGGGATGGATGCAGGTGACACGGATGTTGTCATGCTCCTGCCGCAAGCCATCGGAGATCGCGCGTACCGCATATTTGGTCGCGCAATAGACGGCGGCGGTGGGTACCACCGAAAGCGCGCCGATGGAGGCGATGTTGATGACATGACCGGAGCCTCGCGCCGTCATTTCCGGCAGCACCGCGGCGATGCCGTGGAGCACGCCCTTGATGTTGACGTCGACCATGCGGTCCCATTCGTCGACTTTCATCGAGGCCATCGGGGATAGCGGCATGATGCCTGCATTGTTGACGATCACGTCGACCCGACCCCAGGCCTGGCGCGCCGCTTCGGCGAACGCGGCGACGTCGGCGCGGTCGGTGACATCCAGCCGGCGGGTCAGAGCCTGGCCGCCCTTCGCGTTGATTTCTTCGGCCAGGACATCGAGCCGATCGGTGCGGCGTGCGCCGAGCATGATTTTAGCTCCGGCGGCGCCAAGCTCCCGGGCGATCCCGGCGCCGATGCCGCTCGATGCGCCGGTGATGAGGACGATCTTGTTGAGAGACATGCGCAATTCCCTTCTCCTGGTTGATTCCTAGGCCGCAATACAGCGGTTGCCATAGAGATAGACCTGTCGCATTGTCGTGATAAGACGATCATTTCTAACGATTATGGAAAGGCTAGCTAACCAATGGAGCCGGATCTCAACCTACTCGCCGTCTTTGTGCTCGTCGCCGAGGAGAGGAGTTTTCGTGCGGCTGCCGACCGGATGGGCGTCAGTCGCTCGGCGGTCAGCCAGACGATCAGGCGGCTGGAAGAGACGCTCGGGATAGCGCTCATTCAGCGCACGACGCGCAGCGTGAGCCTCACCGAGGCAGGCGAGCGTCTCTATGACGAAGTTGCGCCCGCGATTGCAGACATGCGCGCGGCAATAGAAGCCACCGGAAACCTGCGCGGACGCCCGCGCGGGCAGCTGCGGCTCGCCGTTTCGTCGATTGCGGAGCACTTTTTGTCAGGGCCGTTTCTCGCAAGCTTTGCCGAGGCCAATCCGGAGATACAGATCGACATCACCGTGACGGATGTGGAGTTCGATATTGTTGCTGAAGGGTATGATGCCGGCGTCAGGCTCGGCGAAGTGATCGAGCAGGACATGATCGCCGTTTCCGTTGCTGGTGACGAGAGACAACTCGCTGTCTGCGCGCCGATCTATCGTGACCGTTTTGGGGCACCTTCGCATCCGAGCGAGCTCACGGCTCACCGGTGTGTCGGTTGGCGTCCCGCACCCAGGGTTGCGCCTTATCGCTGGGAATTTGTGGAAGACGGCAAGGCGTTCAGCGTTGCTGTTGCGCCGGAGATCACCACGAATGACATGGCCTTGATGATAAAGCTCGCCATTGCCGGCGCCGGCATCACCTTCGGCATGGAGGAGAGCTTTCGCCCATCGATCGAGCGTGGCGAACTGGTTCCCCTGCTTGAGGGTTATTGCCCACCCTTTGCCGGCTTCTACCTCTTCTATCCGAGCCGCCGCAATATGGCGCCAAAGCTACGGGCCCTCGTGGATCACCTGCGAAATCTCGGTTAGCATGCGCGTTCGGCCGCTTCACATAAAACGGAAGAGCAGGCCGGAGATCAGCGCCTCGACATAGCGCTTCTTCTGGAAATGACCGTTCAGCGAGACCCGTGGCAGCAATGTCGGCTGCGCCAGGCTTGCAGGGCCGAGGACGGCGGGCTGCGTGGTTACGGCAACGCCGAAGCCGGCATCGGCGGCCGCGCGACCTTCGCGCTCGCCTGCGGCGATCGGCCCGCCATAGGGATAGGAGAAGGATCGCGGGCTGCGACCGACATAGCGTTCGACAGCCGTCGCCGAAGCCTCGATCTCATGCCGCAGGCGGCCTTCGCTGACGCGCCGCAGGTTCACATGTGTTATCGTATGCGCTCCGAAATGCACCAATGGGTCCTGCGCGAGGTCACGCAATTCCGCCTTGCTCATCACCAACTCATCCACGATGGCGATCGGGTCGATGCGATGGCGGTCCATCGCCACCGCGTCTATCCGCTTGATTGCCTCATCTTCGTCGATCGACCCGACGAAATCCGCAAGGCGCTCGAAGGCCGCGAACTTCTGGCTGAGGGTCGTGGTCGCGACAGCTTCAGGCCCGCTGCCGAAGTCGAATTCGACAGATGGGCCGCTGCCTGCAATCGCCGCCGCCGTTTCCCACCACATGCTGCGCGTCCGCTCCACGAAGCCGCGCGTAATGAAGATCGTGTAGGGCACGGCGAATTTGCGGAAGACCGGCGCCGCGAACTCGGCGTTGTTGCGATAGCCGTCGTCCAGCGTGAAGGCGACGAATTTTCTCCGGTCGGTGGGATCGGAGAGCAGGGCAGGCAAATCATGAAGGTGAACGGGAACGAGATCGCGCTCCAGCACCATCCGGATCGCCTCTTCAAGAAATTCCGGCGTGATCGAAAGATGGGCGTTCGGATCAAATTCCACTCCATCACGCTCCGGGCGAACGTGATGGAGTGTGAAGATCAGCCCGCGACCGCCAGCCGCCGGAAACAGGTTCCCGAGATGGGGTAGGGCGACCGCTTCCAGACTCGCGCGGATCAAGGCGTATTTCAGTGGCCGCTTGATGGAACGCAACGATACCATGTCGGGCAAGTCCCTTGTTGTTCCAGCCTGTCCGGAGCACTCATCTCGTGATGGCAGGCCAGACGGTGAGGGGCAGGTCGAGCAAGCCCGGCAGCGGATCGTTCCACGCGAGTGTCGCCCAGGCCCGGACACGTGCCATGCCTATGCGGCCGCCGGCATCAGCGTTGCCGCCGCGAAGGCGTCGCGAACCAGATACATCCATGACGCGCCTGGCGGGGCGGTGGAAGGCCGCACCGGCTCCGCCATTGGAGACGGAGACAACCGGCACCTGTTGCGCCCCGAGACTTCTGGCCAAGGCCAGCGCACCCTGGGAACCGCCGAGAATTACCACGCCAGACTTATTCAACCATCGAAACCTTTTCTCGAAATCCGCGGGACCATATCGAGGTTTCGTGAATAATTTGGTTGCTTAAAGCGACCAGAAAGCTAGGCGTTTCCGCGGACCGCCGCTACGAGCCGTTTGCTGGCGTTGGTGAGATTGGCCTTCTCCCGGATCAGCGCGCCGCCGACCAGATACATGACACGCTCGCCGTAAGCTGCCTGCATTTCCGGTATGCGCTCGAAGGTCATGCCGCCACCCGGCGCGGGAACGACCGGTTTGTAGCCGCCGAACTCCATCTGCGCGCCGCGCACGATCGACTGGCATTCCGCCAGCGTAAAGCCGAAACGGCCGCCGAAATTCGGGTACACCACCACATCGACCCCCATCAGGCGCTGCAGAAGGCCGAAATAGAAGCGATGCGAGAAACCCGTGGTCGGCGTGATCATGTTGGGTCCAGCGAAGGTCGGATGCGACACGATCGGCAGATTGAATTCCGGATCGGCAGCAAGCGCGCGGGTCACGTCATAGCCAGCCAGCGCCGGCGCCACCATGACGCCGCCGGCGCCCTTTTCCTTGGCCATCCAGGCGCGGTCGAATATCTGTGTTGCCGGGCCGGTGATGTTGGCCACATAGGCGGTCCGGCCGCCGGTCTTGGCATTGGCTTCGCCTACACCGTCGACACAAGCTTTCAGCCGATCGACGAAGGGTGATGTGCGTTGATCGACAAGACCATGATCGTCCTTGACCAGATCCATGCCGCCCAGCGCAAAATCATGCGCCAGCCTGCCCAGTTCCTGCGCAGAAAGGCCGACAGGCTTGATCGCCGACATCAGGATCGGTCCCTTGGCGACGCCGGTGCGCTCGCGCAGGCCCGGCATGCCGAAGCGCGGACCGGAGCACAGGTTGAGGATCCCTTCCGACAGTGAAATATCCTCAACGCGAATATTCGTTTTGATCGAGGAATTGCCGAAAATGATGTTCAGCAGCTGCAGGAAATCGCCGCCGATATCGTCATCGCTGTAGGAAATTTCGGCGACAAAGCCGCTACGGCCATCGAGGGCCGGCTCGAGCCTTTCCAGATGCCCAAGGATTTCGTCCTCGACATAGCCGGCGGGAACGGCATCCCGGGGAATTTCAACCGTCTGCTCCAGAGCGATATCCAGCGCACGGGCGCGGGCCTCCTGCTCGTCGGCGGCACCGATCCAGTAGGTGACCGAAAACCGGGCCATCAGAGCGCCTCCGCCTTCTGGGCCGAGTGCACGGTGTCGAGACGCACCGCCTCCAGTTCCGCATCCGGGATATCGAGCGTCTTGCCGAGCACGTCGCCGATGGCGGCAACGAGTGCGCTGGCGTCGAGCCCATATTTCTTCATGAGGTAAGGCTTCGAGGCGCCATGCGCGAAGGTGTCCTGCAGTCCGAGACGACGCAGTTTCACGCCGAGACCCTCTTCGGCAAGGATTTCCGCGACAAGCGAACCGAGGCCGCCATTGATCGTATGGTTTTCGAGCGTCACGACGCCTTTCTTGCCGCGCGCCACCCTGATCAGGCCATCGCGGTCGAAGGGCTTCAGCGTCGAGACATGCAAATGATGGATGCCGATGCCGCGGTTTTTCAAAGGCTCCGCGGCGCGCAGCGCTTCTTCCGTGCATACGCCTGAGGTGACAACGAGAACGTCATCGCCTTCGCTCAGCGTCCGGAGCTTGTTGAATTCGAACGGTGTCGAAAACAGCCGCGGGACCTCGCCGCGCAACACACGGACATAAACCGGGCCGTCGATGCTGTCGGCGACTTCGAGTACTGTTTCGACCTCGGTCGCGTCGCCGCATTCGAGGATCGTCATGTTCGGAATGGCCCGCATCACCGAAATGTCCTCGATCGCCTGGTGGGTGATGCCGCCCGGCGTGGTGATGCCCGGCAGGAAGCCCATCAGCCGCACCTTGCGGTTGGAATAGGCAATCGAATTGATGAGCTGGTCATAGGGGCGGCGATAGAGGAAGACCGAGAATGTATGCAGGAACGGTCGAAACCCCTGCATGGCAAGCCCGCCGGCAAAGGAGAGCATGTTCTGCTCCGCCATGCCGAGCGACAGGAATTGGTCGGGGTGGCGATCGCGAAAGCCATCAATTTCGCAGGACGAGGTCAGGTCGGCCGAAAGGCAGAGCACTTCCGGGCGCGCCGTGGCAAAGGTCTCGAACGCCTTGGCGTAAGGACGGTTGACGATCTCTACCATGTTAGATCCTCGCGATTTCGGCTTCGTCGATGCGAAGCTCGGCGGCAATGGCGCTCTGCATTTCCTGGCGCTCCTCGGCGGATTTGAAGCGGACATAGTGCAGACGCGGGAAGCGCTTTTTCAGGAATTCCATGCCCTGATAGGGCGAGGTGTTGGCGAGGATGATCAGCGGCTTGCCAGCTTCCGTGCTGTCGGCGGCTTTGCGAAAGGCGTCGAGGTCGTGGCCGTCGATAGAGCGGCAGGTGACGCCAAAGCTTGAGACGCGCGCCGGCAGATCGCCCAGATCGAGAACGGACGACATGGCGCCATCGCATTGCTGGCGATTGACATCGACCACGACGCGGATGTTGTCGATGCCGTGATAGGCCATCGCCGCCAGGCACTCCCAGGTCTGGCCCTCCTGGAATTCGCCGTCCGACATGTAGACCCAGACCAGGCCCTGTTCATCCTTGCGCTTGCGTGCCCAGGCAATGCCCGATGCCATGGACAGACCTTGCGCCAGCGAACCGGTGGTTACTTCCATGCCGGGGCTGTGCTCTGCGCCGATCATCTCGACAGAGCCGCCATCGCGATTGAAGTGGTCGAGCGCGTGCTCGTCCATGCGGCCCATCTGGATCAGCGCCGAATAGATCACCAGTGCGTAATGCGCCGGCGAGATGATGAAGCGGTCATATTCCGGTGCGAATGGCCCGTGATATCCGGCTCCGGTAAAGGCGTCCGGATTGCTCGCCGATGGCACCCCGGAAAAGGGCAGCGGCACTTTCGGCAGCGTCGGTTCGCCCAGCTTCAATGCTTCGTTGTAGAGGAAGGCGAGGCTTTCCGCTGCTGAACAGGCCTGGCTCAGATAACCACCATTGTTACGCATCGTGTGCAGGAAAACACGCTTGCGGATGCCCGCGGCGACGTCCTCCGTCTTCTGCTGGTTGGAAAGGGTCATGGTTGTCAGGTCCGTTCTGGAAACAGGGCTTTGAGGCCTTCGGGCGATGCCGTGGCGATGCCGCGCTCGGTAATCAGGCCGGTGATCAGCCGCGCCGGCGTCACGTCGAAGGCGGGGTTGGCGGCAGGGCTTCCTTCCGGCGAAACACGCACGGTCGAAATCGAGCCATCGACAGTGCGTCCCTGAACGAAGGTCACTTCGTCACTGTTGCGTTCTTCGATGGGGATCTCTTTAATGCCGTCATGCACGGTCCAGTCGATCGTCGGCGAGGGCAGGGCGACATAGAAGGGCACGTCATTGTCCTTGGCGGCGAGCGCCTTCAGATAGGTGCCGATCTTGTTGCAGACGTCGCCATTGGCCGTCGTACGGTCGGTGCCCACGATCACCATATCGACATCGCCATGCTGCATCAGATGACCGCCGGCATTGTCGACGATAAGCGTATGCGGCACGCCGTGGCCATTCATCTCCCAGGCAGTGAGCTGAGCGCCCTGGTTGCGCGGTCTGGTCTCGTCGACATAGACATGCACCTTGATGCCCTCTTCGACCGCCATATAGATCGGCGCGGTCGCCGTGCCGTAGTCGACGGTCGCAAGCCACCCGGCATTGCAGTGGGTGAGGATATTGACCGGCTCGCCCGGCTTCTTGCGGGAAGCGATCTCGCGGATCACCTCAAGGCCCGCAGCGCCGATGCTGCGGTTAAGCGCGATGTCTTCCTCGGCGATCTCAGCGGCCTTCCCGTAAGCCGCTTCAACGCGCTCGGAAACCGGAAGCTTGCGCAGAAATCCCCGCATGGCATCCAGCGCCCAGCGCAGGTTGATGGCTGTCGGGCGTGTTTCGTGCAGCACCTCCCAGACCTTGTCGAGCGCTTCGTCGCTGGCGTCCGATGTCATGGCGATAGCGACGCCGTAAGCGGCAGTGACGCCGATCAGCGGTGCGCCGCGAACCCACATGTCGCGGATCGCGACCGCGACGTCGTCGACGGTCTTCAGCGTGACAATGCGGAATTCATGCGGAAGCCATCGCTGGTCGATGATGTCGATCGAGCGTCCGTCCTCGTTCAGCCAGATCGTATGGTAGTGGCGTTCTCCGACTTTCAAGCAACTATCTCCTTTTCGAGCCGTCCGGCGAGCGCATTGATCTCCGCCATGCTGTGGATTTTGCGCCGGTTTACAGCCAGGTGTCGGCCGAGCTTGAGCGCCTTGGCTTCGCAGCGGGCGCGCAGATCGGCATCTTCAATGGTTTCGAAATCGGCATTGTGGGCGAGGCCAAGGATGCGGCGATGCATCTCGACACCGGCGAAGCCGAGCATGTCGGTCCAGATCGACTGCAGCACCTCGTCGAGCGCCTGCGTCGATCCCAGCGCATCGCCGCGATCCTCGAAAAGTGTCCTCTGGTAGAGAATGCCGTTGCGTTCGGTGTGCCACAGCCGGGAAAACTCGTCTCGGAATGTATCCCAGATGCCGACGACGACATCGAGAAGATAATCGCGCATATCCGCGCGGTCGCCGTCCTTCTCATGGCCTGCTTGCGAGAAATAGCTCATCCAGAAATTGGCGAGCAGCATCCCCACATCGAAAGCCATGGGCCCGTAGAAGGCAAATTCCGGGTCGATCACCCTGGTTTCTTCAGGCGTGACCATGACGGAGCCGGTGTGAAGATCGCCGTGCAGCAAGGTTTCGGCATTGGAGGCGAATAGATGCTTGAGGCGCTGCGCTTCCACCTTCAAATCGCGGTCGGCGCGCAGTTCCCTGACGATGCCGTCAAGTTGCGGCGTCGTGTGGCGATTGAGGGTAGCTTCGTAATAGGGATCGGAAAAAACCAGGTTTTCGGTGATGTCGCAGAGCTCGACATTGTCGGAAAACAAAGCGAGGTCTTCCTTGCGCTTGCGCGTCTCCATCGAAAGATCAGAACCGCGGAAGAGGGTGCGGGCGGTGAAAAGACCGAGATCGCGGGCGATACGCGGTAGTTGCTGGCCTTCGATCAGCGCCTTGCGCAGGATGATGTGCGGGGTCAGGAATTCCATGACGATGATCGCCTGCTCGCGGTCGAAATGCAGGATTTCCGGCACCATCCCGGGATCACGCTCCTGCTGGCGCACCAGAGCTTGATATTCGAAATAAGAGCGCTTCAGCGGCAGCGGCCAGCTTTCGCCGACCAGCCTCACATAAGGCAGCGCCTGCTTGACGACGACGCTTCCTTTCGTCCCGTCAACGATGAAAACCAGGTTGAGATTGCCGTCGCCAACCTCGCGGATTTTCCAGGCGGACGTGTCAACGCCGACGCGGTCCAGAATGGCTGCAGTGCCGCCAAGGCGCAGAGGAAGCGTCTGGGAATTCAATGCCTCGAATACGGTCATGGCTGGTAGTTCCTCCCTTCCCAAACGGTGGCAATTCGTATCGCCACCACCCCTCTCATCCTTTTCGTAGGACAGCATTCTATCAAATGTCAATGGACTTGACATTTGACGATACGCCGTCCTAGCATGATCGTCGAGGGAGGAGCATATGGTGCAAGAGGCGGTTTTCCGTATCGAGGGCTTGCGCAAGTCGTTCGGGCCGAACCAGGTTCTGGGTGGGGTCGATCTGGAATTGCGCGCCGGCGTCATCACTGTGCTGATGGGGGCCAATGGTGCGGGCAAATCCACGCTCGTTCGCATAGTCAGCGGCGTCTATGATCGCGACGCCGGGCGCATCACGCTCGCCGGACAGGTCTTTTCGCCGTCTTCGCCTGCCGAAGCCATTCGCGCCGGCGTTGTCACCGTGCACCAGAACATCAATGATGGCGTCGTCGCCGATCTCGATGTCGCCACCAATCTGACGCTCGACCGCTTGAACGGCAGGGGCGCGCCGCTGGTCTTCAATCCTCGCCGCGTTCGCCGCGAAGCTGCGGCGGTCGCCGCCCGCATGGGCCTGTCTATCGATCTGACTGCCCGGATCAGCGATCTTTCGCTCGCCGACCGCCAGATGGTGGCGATCGCCCGTGCGATGGCGCATGAGCCGAAGGTGCTTATCCTCGACGAGCCGACGTCCTCGCTGTCGAGCGCGGAGGCCGAGCGGCTCTTCCAGGTCGTCGAGCGGTTGCGCGCCCGCGGTGTTGCCATTCTCTATATATCACACCGCATGTCGGACATTCGCCGGCTCGCCGATACCATCGTCAGCCTCCGTGACGGTCGCATCTCCGGCATCTTCGAAGACCAGCCCCTGGATTACGAGGGTGCCGTCAATGCCATGCTCGGCAAGAAGATCAGCGCCGGCGACATCAGCGTACGCGCCGCCACAGCCCCCGTTCTCCATGCCGCAAACCTGCAACTCACCCCTACGTCGCGTCCGTTCTCGCTGACGCTCGGCGGTGGGGAAGTCGTGGCTATCACAGGTCTTGTCGGCGTCGGCAAGACAGCGCTTGCCGAGACCCTGTTTGGCGTCCGCGCGCCCGTCAGCGGCGGCATGACGCTCGATGGCGCGGATTACGCGCCCAGGTCAACACGCCAGGCCATCGAGCGCGGTGTTTTCCTCGTCGCCAAAGATCGCGGCGAGAACGGCATCGTGCCGGGCTTCAACATCTACGAGAATATCAGCCTGCCGTTTCTCAAGCGGATTTCGAATTTCGGTATTACCAGCCGCCGCAGCGAGCGTGACCTTGCACGCACACAGATCGCCTCGCTGGGCGTCGTCTGCCGCAGCGAACGCGACGAGATGAGCACGCTGTCCGGCGGCAACCAGCAGAAGGTCATGGTCGGCCGATGGCTGACGCAGGCCTCGCGCGTGCTGATCCTCGACGAACCGTTCCAGGGGGTCGATATCTCGGCGCGGCGCGATCTTGCGGCCAAGCTGCGCGCCTCGGCGATCGGCAGGGCGACACTGGTCTTCGTGACCGAACTCGATGAGGCATTTGAGATCGCCGACCGTATCCTGGTGATGTCCGAACACACGCTCGTCGGCGAACATCGCAATGCCGATATCAATGTGGACAAGCTTCTGGCCGAAATTGCCGGTCAACATCAAATGGTTGGTTGAATGAACCTGGAACAGACGAAGACCCTTAACGCTGCGACCGGAGCCCCACATCCGGTCCACAAGCTGACGATCCGCGAACTGGCGATCAAATACGGCTTCCTGGTGCTGTTGCTCGGCCTTATCCTGTTTTTCTGTGCCTTCACCAATGGCTTTGCCTCGCCGCAGAGTGCCGTCTTTATCCTTCAGTCGGTAGCGATCACCGGAATCCTGGCGCTTGGCGTCACCGCGACGCTGGTTGTGGGCGGTTTTGACCTGTCGATCGGCTCGGTGGCGACGACGGCCATGATGGCTTCGTCCTACGTCATGGTCGTCATGGGCGGCGATGCATTCACCGCGATGCTGGTTTGCATCCTGATCGGCGTCGTCGTCGGTCTGATCAACGGCTTCCTGATCGTCTACATGCGCGTGCCGGATCTGCTGGCGACGCTCGGCATGATGTTCCTGCTCGTTGGTCTGCAGCGCATTCCCACCGAGGGTCGCTCGATCGCGACAGGCATGACCATGCCCGACGGTTCGGTTGCCAGCGGCACCTTTTCTCCGGCCTTCCTGGCGCTTGGCCGCCATCGCTTCGATTTCGTCCTGCCGAACCTCGTGCCGGTATCGGTCGTGGTGTTGATCCTGCTTGCCATCGTCATCTGGTTTTTCCTTGAATACACCCGCTTCGGCAGGATGATGTATGCCGTCGGTTCCAACGAGCGTGCCGCCCAGCTCGCCGGCGCGCCGGTCAATGCCTACAAGATCAGCGCCTACGTCATCTCCGGTGTTTTTGCCTCGATCGGAGGCATCCTGCTCGCCGCTCGTCTCGGTCGCGGCGACATCGCCTCGGGCAATAATTTGCTGCTCGATTCCGTCGCCGCTGCGCTGATCGGGTTCGCAGTTCTTGGCGCTGCCAAACCGAATGCCTTCGGCACCGCGATTGGAGCCCTGTTCGTCGGTGTCCTGTTGCAGGGGCTGACGATGATGAACGCACCCTATTATACCCAGGACTTCGTCAAGGGCGGCGTTCTGGTCATTGCCCTCGTCTTTACCTTCGCCCTCTCGCAAAGGCGGAGATAGAACCTTCGGCCAAGCAGGAAACTAATTAAAACAACAACATGATGGAGGAACCCCAATGGCGATTACGCGTAGAATTCTCGGAAAACTGACCCTCGGCCTCATTGGCGCCTCGACATTCGGAGGCGTTTCCTTCGCCGCCGACATGCCGGCCCCGTTCGACAAACCCGGCGACGTGAAGATCGCCCTGGTTCGTTATCTCTCGACCGGCGATTTCTTCCAGTCCTATCTCTCAGGCGTCGAAGCCCAGGCGAAGGCCCTTGGTGTCGACCTGCGCGTACTTGATAGCCGCCAGGACGCAGCACTGCAGGCCGACATGGTCGACCAGGCGATCGCGCTCGGTGTGCAGGGCATTATCATCCAGCACGGTTTGAAGGAATCCATGAAGGAAGCCGCCCAGCGTGCTGTCGACGCGGGCATCAAGGTCGTCGCCTTCGACGTCGACGTCGAGAATGACCAGATTCCGCAGGTCGAGCAGTCAGATCGTGATCTGGCCCGCCTGGCTCTGGAGCAGGCGATCAAGGACAATGGCGAGAGCTTCAAGGCCGGATATGTCTACGTTGCCGGTATCGCGCCGCTCGACCGCCGCGATGAGACGTGGAAGGAATTCAAGAAGAAGTATCCGGGCATCAACGAAGTCGCCCAGTTCGGCACGATGGATAACCCGATCGCAAACTCTGTCGCCAACCAGGCCCGTTCGGTCATCTCGGCCAACCCTGACATCACAGTCATGTTCGCGCCCTACGACGAGTTCGCGAAGGGTGTGAAGATCGCCGTGGACGAAGCCGGCATGTCGAGCAGCGTCAAGATCTATTCCGCTGACATATCGACGTCCGACATCGCCGCCATGCGCGAGCCCGATAGTGCCTGGGTTGCAACCGCCGCAACCAACCCGACCGTTGTCGGCCAGGTATCTGTCCGCACGCTTGCCATGCTGCTGGCGGGCGAAGATCCGGGCCACAATGTCATCGTTCCCCCGACCCTGATCACCCAGAAAGACCTGATGGACAGCGACATCAAGAACATGGAAGAACTGGGCGCCAAGCTGCCGCAGTTCGCCCATGCAGACGTCGCCATGCCTGCATGGATGCCGAACCCGAACGCCAAGTGAGTGCATCCCGGCAAATTGGGCGGCCTGAGGGCCGCCCCTTATGCTGATGACCGCAATGTCGCTGCTATATTCCCGGCGCCTACTGTTGTCACATTGGCATGTCTAGGCCGCGTCGGTCACTTCATTCCAGCGGGAGAGCAGGCGCCGGGCCATTGAGGTGGTCACCACCAGATGCGATACGAAGCCGCCCTTGATGGCGGCGACCAGCGGTTCGAATTTGGCATCCTCCTCCACCACCATCATGCGCTTGGGAATGGTGCGAATGGTGTCGAGATCCGCCGAAATGCAGCGGCGGTTGTGGGCGCAGTCCATCCAGCGGCCATTCCTGTCGATGATCTGGCCGGCAATGACGCCGCCGGCGCCCGCTTTGCCCAGCGCATGCATTTCGTCAGCGGTCAGCGCGCCGCAGCGCACCAGATGGCTGTCGCTTTCGCAGCCGCCGACCGAGTAGAGGACGAGCTGACAATCTGAAATGGCCGCAAGCTGTTCGCGGATGACGGGTTCGCCCCGCAGTTCGTCAGCCAGCCGCTCGGAACCTAGCACCAGGGGAGCATAGATGTTGATCCCCTCCGCATTCAGACGGCGCGCGATCTCGGTGGTGCATTGGTCCGGGCGGTAATTGTAGGGTGCGCCGAGATTGCCACAGAGCTGCATCACCGTGACGCCCTGCAGATCCGCATAAGGCAGAACGTCAGCAAGATGATAGACCGTGCGCCCCCAGGCAACGCCGATACGGTCGCCCTTCTTGATGAGTTCGAGGAATACCGCAGCCGCAACGACCGGCATTTCCGCCGCTGAATCCATCGCATGCCGGTCTTCGGGCACGATCCATACGGAAGCCAGGCCGGTCGTATCCTCCAGTTCGCGCGCCAGCACATCGTCGGCGAACAACTGTGTCGAGGTAGATATGCTGACGATACCGGTCTCGCGGGCGCGGCGCAGATACATGGCGACGGATGCGCGAGAAATACCAAGCTGTTTGGCCACTTCATCCTGTCTTAAGCCATGAGTATAATAAAGCCATGCGGCTTTGTGCAGGATCTGATCCGTAGACCGAACTGGCATTCTGGTTCCTCGTCGAGACAATTTTAGACATTATTCACGGGGTGTGACAAAAGTCAAACCGCCGCAGCAGCCTTAGGTAGCCACCGGGAATCGCTACTCAGCGGTCATTCAAGTGACAGCTATGTATATGGGATGTTGCAAAAGGCGAAGATACAGGCGCCGAATATTGGCGGTCTGAGCAAGGCGTCCGGCACAATCCGACCCGCAACGCAACCCTCGATCATCATTGTCGAAGCGCCCGGTTTTGGCGATGGAAAGAAAAGGAAAGCCAAGCCGCGGCAATGCTCGGAATGCCAAAGACCCAGATAGTGCCGTTCAGCCGTGGGGACAGTGCCTTGCCTTCGATCCGACGATGCCTGGGCATGTCGATGCCTGCAAAGCGCTGTGTGAATGCTCCATTATTCTCAGACGGTGGAGCATTTGCCGTTTATTAAATCGTGCCCGCGCGATGTCCAACTCGTCCTGAGGCCAAGGTGAGCGTGACTTTCTGTTCAAGCTCCTCCGCGGAAAAAGGCTTGCCCAGAACCTGATTACCGGCAAATTCGGTGGGCAGGCCACTCGCACCATATCCCGTGCTGAATACGAAAGGGATTTGCCGTTCCCGGAGAATTTCCGCGACAGGAAAACTAGGCTGGCCAGCCAGGTTGATGTCCAGCACCGCCATATCGACCTCTATCGTGTCGGCGATTGCCTTCGCATCCGACAACTGGGACACCGAAGCTACGATCTGGCAGCCGAGATCCTGCAGCATATCCTCTATCATGAGGGCGACCAAACCCTCGTCCTCCACGATGAGAACCTTAAGGCCGGAAAGATCGCTCATGCCTTCACCTGCCCAACCGGGATTGATATGCGGCAGGATACGCCTTCGGGTTCAAAGGCGAGGTCAAACTCGCCCCCGAGATCGCGCTCAATGCAACGTTCCATCAGCCGGGTACCGACCCCGCGCCGGGTAGGGGGGCGAACCAGTGGACCGCCACGTTCATGCCATTCAAGGATCAGCATAGCTTGATCGTTGCCCTCCTCCTGCAGGTGCCAGGCAACGCCGAGCGACCCTTTTTCCGATGAAAGCGATCCATATTTTATCGCGTTGGTTGCGAGCTCGTTGAGAGCCATTGTCAAGCTCAGCGCTGCCCGCGGATTCAGGCCGACCGATGGTCCGTCAATCATGATCCGCTTCACCGCTTCACTGGCGGCGAGCGGTGTCAGCACCGCCCTGGCAAGCGAATCCAGAGGGGCGTCATCCCAATGCCGCTTGGTCAAGAGATCATGGGCCCGCGCCAGCGCCATGAGTCTCGATTCAAAGCTACGCAGGAAGTCCTCCAGACCGGCAGCGTGCCTGGCAGTCTGTCCCGCCAGCGATTGCACGGTTGCGAGAGTGTTCTTGACCCGGTGATTGAGCTCGTCGATGAGAATCTTTTGTCTGCTCTCGGCCTGCTTCTGCTCGGTGATATCGACGAGCATATTTATCGCGCCGATGAGATTGCCGCCGGCATCGTGAAGCGGAGTGGGATAGGGAACGAAGGGAATGCGGGTGCCGTCCGGCCGTTCCGCGATGGCCTCGGCGCCCCGAACCGGGCGGTTTTCCTTAAGCGCGACCGCCATCGGGCATTGGTCGTGCGGCAGAGAGGTGCCGTCGGGATTGAACAGACGCCATGTCACGCACCACATGTCGCCAGGCTGTGGCGTCCGTCCAGACATTTCTACGGCTGCTTTATTGTAGAAGGTGATCCGGCCTGCCGCATCCGTGGTATAAACCGCTGCCGGCAGCGCTTCCAGCAAATCTCGCATATGCTGTTCGCTGGAGCGTATCTGATCCTCCATCTGCTTCGCGATGGTGACATCCTGTATTACGCGTACCCCATAACGGAAGCCGCCCGCGTTGTCCCTTACGGAAGAACTGCGTATATCGAGATAAATTGTCGTTCCATCGGGCTTCCTCGCGCGCTTGCGCAGCACATAGCTGTCATGTTCTCCGAGGGTCTGCTGTGTATAGAGAGCTTCGTCCTCCTCCCGGTCGTCCTCGTGGGTGTAGTCCAGGAAGGTCATGCTGAGGAGTTCCTGGCGAGAGCGGCCCAGCATTTGGCACAGAGCATCGTTTACACGCAGCAGGCGGCCAGCCGAGTCTGTTTCAGCAATTCCAATGGTCGCCGCTTCATAGGTCGCCGCCAGACGTTCCTCGCTGTCGCGACGCGCGCTTTCGGATTCGAAAAGTTCGGTTACATCCGTCGTGAAGCAGCGTGTGTTGATGAACTCTCCGTCTTCAAAGCGGCTGTTGGAGGTGATCAGCACATGTTTGATCGAGCCGTCGCTGGCGCGAAGCCGGGCAGGATAGCGGTCGAGCTTTTCCCCACCCGACAATTTGTGAAGGATGTCGCCAATGATCGGTGCATCTGTATGAAATTCGGCAATATGGCGTCCGACATATTCTTCGGCCGTATAACCGAGAAGAGCGAGTTCAGCCTTGTTCGCGCGCTGGATAATGCCGTCACCTCCGACGATATGAAGGGCGATCGCACTGTTTTCAAAAAAATCTTCAAGGTCGGCGCTCTTGCGACGCACCTCGTCTTCCATCGCCTTGTGCGCAGAAATGTCCTGGAAGCAGTTTATTGCACCCTGGATACGCCCGTCACGGTCTCTGAGGGCGCGGATATTCACCAGGGCGACGATGCGCGAACTATCGGGTCTTTCCATGATGACCTCGGCGTTCCGGGTCTCTTCGCCGGACAAAACAGCCGTGGCCATTGGGCAGATATCATGCGGCAAGGGCGTGCCGTCCGGCAGAAAAAGAGCATGGGACCCGCAGAATCGCTCGGGTTTTTCTCCAAGCAGCGGCGTTCTACCCCAAAAGTTCGCAGCTTCCTTGTTATAGCGAACGAGCCAGCCTTCGTGATCGCAGAGGTATACAGCGCCCGGAATGGCATCGAGGACGCTGGGCGCCGCCGCTACAAGCGCTTCATATTCACTGGTCTCACTGAGTTTTCGCCCCGATATCGGAAATTCTTCGACATTCGACATTTATAATTCCTAATCAGCCCTGGTTGTTGCCGGCCAGGGCGATCTGTACGACTGGAATACAAAGCGTCGAATTTTCGCCAGCTTTGCGCCCAACTGCCTTGATTTCGCACACTGTTCGCTGACAAAACAAAGCCCTATAATACGTTCGAACAAGTGTTTTGTTCCATCTGGCGCGAAAATATCGAACATTTTTTAGCCTGCGAAGCCCTTCGAATCATAGCGCAAGCATTCACATCAGTTCAACAATAGCTCGGCTGCCGCATCCTCAGGGGGCGAGCAAACATGCTCGCCCCTTCTTTGGGTCGGGTTGACTAGTATGGTAGTAGTCCATATTCTGAAGCTGAGGGGAGGATTTAAAAATCATGCATGTGCGTACTGCGACCACGTTTCCCGTGCCTCCCCATGTCTATCTGGAAAAGGCTGTGGGTCCCCAACTATGGCATGCGATCCGCGAATGGATATTGCGGGGCGAATTGCTGCCCGGCGCGCGGCTTTCCGAGGTAGATCTGGCAAACGTCTTCGGTGTCAGCAGGCAGCCTGTACGCGAGGCGTTCATCAAGCTTGCCGAGGAATCGCTGCTGGAAATCAGGCCGCAGCGGGGAACCTATGTCAGCCGTATCCGCATCGATGCCGTCACCTCGGCGCGATTTGTTCGAGAAGCGGTGGAAGCAGACATTGTCCGGCTCGTCGCGGCGCAGCCGAGCGATGAACTGATCCATGATCTGGAACGTCTTCTCGATGAGCAAAGGCTGGTGGCGGAAGGACCGGAGCCCCAGGGCTTTCTGGCGCTCGACGAGCAATTCCATCGCCGCCTTGCCGAAGCGGCCGGGCAGGGACCCGGCTGGGAGATCCTTCAGCCGTTGAAGACGCAGATGGATCGCATGCGCTACCTCAATGCGCGGCATTTTCCGCGTGACCGGCTTATCACGCAACATGCCGACGTGGTTTCGGCAATCCGCGAACGCGATCCCGATGCCGCCGAAGCGGCCATGCGGGGGCATTTGCGCCAGATTCTCGATGATCTGCCTGTCATGGCCGCAGCTCTTCCTGATTTCTTCGAGCCACGCGGAGGGATTGCAACGTGACCTCCGCTACCGCGTTCGCCATGGATTTCGTGCCCCGCTGGATTGCCTTCGCCACCGATCAACAGGCGGGTGGATTGGTGGAGCGCCTCGATGGCGAGGGGAGGCCGGTCTTCGGCGAGCCGAAGACGACACTGGTGCATGCGCGGACGGTATTTTCCCTGGCACATTTGTGCCTGGAAACAGGCAATTCAGCCCTTCTCGGCCCCGCTCGAAGAATTCATGCTTTCATGGATGCGCATCTTCGCCATCCCGAGGGCGGCTATCGCTATGCCATTGATCCAGACGGCAGCCTCCGGGAGGACGCAGCAAGTCGGACGCGGCGCGCCTATGACCAGTCCTTTGCGCTTCTGGCTCTGGTGACGTTGCAAAAGGCCGATCCCAAGGCTGTGCCCGAGGGGCGCATTGAAGGGCTGTGGCGTTTCATAGAAGAGCTGACGGAACCGGTGACGGGCGCTCTATACGAAGATGACCAGATGGCTCGAAGCGGTGCGCGGGCTGGCGAGCGCCGTGCTCAAAACCCTCAAATGCATATGCTCGAGGCGGTCCTGCAAGCCTATGAATTGACCGGCGAAAGCGTATGGCTCGAGCGCGCGACACGCTACATCTCATTGTTGCAAGACTATTTTATCGACCGATCGACCGGCTCCGTTCGAGAATTCGTGAGTCACGATCTCTCGTCGCTTGAAGGGGCCGAAGGGCAGCGGCGTGAGCCGGGACATCAGTATGAATGGGCGTGGCTGCTGCATCGTTATGCCGATCTGAGCGGCCATGAAGACGTCCGGTCCCTGGCCGACCGGATGACCGCGTTTGCCGATGGGCACGGCATACGCCGGACGGGAGATCCGCTCGACGGCGCGCTTTTCGATGCATTGAAGGCAGATGGCAGCGTCATTGAAAATACCCATCTTCTCTGGCCGTTGACGGAGGCGGGCAAACTTGCCTGTGCGCTTCATCTGAGGGGCGATGTTCATGCCGCCGCAAGAGCCGAAGAATTGGAGAGGCTGATCTTCAGCCGGTTCTTTGCTGCCGATCAGGTCCGATGGGTCAATCAACTGGATGGCCGCGGCGGCGTGATCTGGCCCGACGCGCTCAGCCGGTTGATCTACCACGTCGCGCTGTTCGTGACCGAAGGGGCGCGGGCAGGGCTCTGGTCCATACAGCCTGAACTACGCATTTCGCTATCATCATCACCATAGGGAGGAACCGACTGATGATCCATGCTACACGTATTGCTGCGCTTGCAGGCGCATTTTCGCTGTTGGGCGGCGTTGCCGTCGCCCAGGAATTCCAGTTCAATCTATCGACTTCGCAGCCGGTTACCGATCCTCTGGTCATCGCTATGCAGGGGGCCGAAAAGCGCATCGAGGAGCGCTCGAAGGGCCGTGTCGTTGTGACGATCTATCCAAGCTCCCAGCTCGGCGAAGACAATGACGTGCTCGAACAGATCCGCGGCGGCGCCCCAATTGCGGTGCTGGTCGACGCCGGACGTCTTGCTCCGTTCAAACAGGAACTGGGCATTCTCGCCGCGCCTTATCTGGTTGACGACTACACACAATACGCAGCCATCACGGGATCGTCGGTCTATAAGGAATGGGTCGAGAAGCTTGCCGCCGATGCAGGCTTGCGCCTTTTGAACTACAATTGGTTCCAGGGCACCCGCCAGATGTTCACGAAGAAGCTGATCGAGAAGCCCGCCGATCTCAACGGAGTTCGCGTTCGCACAATCAACGCTCCCAGCTGGATCGCCACCATCTCCGCCATGGGCGCGACGCCAGCTCCAATGGCGTGGTCTGAAGTGTATTCCGCCCTCCAGCTTGGTGCGGTCGACGGCGCCGAGGCACAGCTGACCGGTGCGGCCGGCATCAAGCTGCAGGAAGTCACCACCAATGTCGCGCTGACCAATCATATCCAGCTATTCACCGGATTGGCGACGTCCGAGCAATGGTGGAAGTCACTGCCGGAAGACATTAAGACCATCATAGACGAGGAGTTGAAGGCAGCCGGTAATGAAGCCACGCGGATGACAGCGGAAAAACTGGCCGAGGTGCGCTCCATGATGGAGAAGGCGGGGGTTGCCTTCAACGACGTGGACCTTGCACCGTTCCGTGAGGCGACCGCAAAGGTGTATGAGGAAGTCGGGCTGATCGAGGCTCGGGAGGCGCTCAAGCCCTACCTTCCCAAGGCGCAATAAAACCATTGGACGCTGGATATCGGCAATAGCCGGCGCGGGGACGACCCGCGCCTGAATCCTTCAGTTCAGGATTTTCTTCCGTGAAGAAAGGGACAGCGATGCTGTGGCGCATCTATGACAGAGTGGAGCTCGCGCTTGCGCTCATCTTGCTCGTGGCAACGGTATCGGCCGTGCTGGTTGCCGCCATGGGCCGCACTCTTGGGGCTCCGGTGACGTCAGCACCCCAGTTTGCACAGTTGTTCCTTCTTTGGACATGCATGTTCGGCGCCGATCTGTGCATGCGTCTCGGCGAGCACATCCGGGTATCGGCGCTGATAGACATCGCCCCGCCGCGTGTCCGAAAAATGCTATCGGCATTTTTGACGATCCTGGTCCTGGTGTTCCTGATCTGGATTGCCTGGCATGGTTTCCATCTGGCTGCCGGAAATTGGTCCCGCGAATTGGGCGCATCCGGCCTCAGCTACGGCGTTGTCACATTGGCACTGCCTGTCGGCGCCGTTCTGATGGTCATATCGACGCTTCGGCGCTTGGCCGCGAAAGGCTGGAGCGGGGTTTTCGAACCTGACACCGATGCCGAGGAGTATCCCCTGTGATTTCAACGATGATCCTGGTAGGCGCGCTCGCGCTGATCGCTCTGGGCTTGCCCGTCGCCTTCGCCATCGGCATAGCAGGCTCGGCTTATTTCCTGCTGCCGTCGGTTTTCCTGCCGGACAGCACGGCGGTGCAACGTATCGTGGCTGCCAGCCAGTCGTTTCCGCTCTTGTCGGTGCCGCTATTCATTCTTGTCGGCAATCTGATGAACAGTTCGGGTATTACCCCCAGGCTAATAGGGCTGGCGACAACAGCGGCCGGATGGATGCGCGGCGGTCTTGCTCAATCCACACTAATCCTCAGCGCGCTCATGGGCGGCGTCTCCGGATCGGCAGTGGCGGATGCGGCCATGCAGGCGCGAATTCTGGGCGAACCCATGGTTCAGAAAGGCTACAGCCGCGGCTTCACCGCCGCCTTGCTGTCCATCGGCGGGCTTATCACGGCAACCTTGCCGCCAAGCCTGGGCCTCATCCTGTACGGCTATCTCGGAGAAGTCTCGATCGGCCGGCTTTTTATCGCAGGCATCGTGCCGGGCGTTTTATTGACTGTTATTTTGATGGCGGCCACCTGGGGCATTTCCGCGCGCCGCAACTATCAACCTGAAAACAAGCGCCCACCGACGCTTAGCGAAGTCTGGGTGGATTTCAGGCGCAGCTTCTGGGCGGTATTGTTTCCGGTGTGGTTGCTGATCGGAATTCGCTTTGGCATTTTCACTCCGTCCGAAGCGGGGGCATTCGCGGTGGCCTATGCCCTGTTCATTGGCTTCGTTGTCTATAAAGAATTGACAATTCCGGCATTGATCGACGCGCTGGTGCGCAGCGTGAGGGATATCGGAATGATCATGCTGATCATCCTGCTGTCAGGTGTTTTCGGCTATGTCATCACCTTTGAGCGTGTGCCGCAATCGATTGCCGAGTTCTCTCTTACCGCCATCACCAATCCGACGGTTCTGCTGTTCGCGATCTGCGGCTTCCTTCTTGTCCTGGGCATGCTGGTCGAGGCGACCGTGCTCGTGATGCTTTTGACCCCGATCCTCGTTCCGGTCATCACCGCTGCAGGCATTGACCCAGTGCATTTCGGGCTCGTCATGATGACGCTCGTGACCTTTGGCGGGATGACGCCACCGGTTGGAGTTTCGATGTTCACCGTTTGCGGCATCCTTCGCTGCTCATACAAGGATTACACGATCGAGATGATCCCGCTCGCCGCCGCTGTCCTGTTGCTGGTCTGCCTGATGATCCTGTTCCCACAGATCGTCCTCTTCCTACCGAACTGGCTGATGTAAAAGGCGTTCCCACCAGTCCGGCAATCTTTGCCCGCTGCGGATCGGGTCGATCCCTCGACCCGTGTTCTATACCCAACGCTCACGGACCGACCGTCAGCGAACGCTTTCCCGTGCCACCAGCCGGTTCCGCCGCAGACCTATGCTGCCGCGAATGGTTGCCATTTTTCAGTTTGCACCACCTTACGGCTCTCATAAACGCGTCGCTCAGGCGGGCTTGAGGCGGGCGCTTGCTCGATCACGCAGCTGATGGCGCTCGGGTGCAAATTTGTGGCGGGAGGACGGGAACTTGGGCCGATGCCGGACGTTGGGGCGCATCGGGGAACTTCTAGGGTTGAAGAGCCAAAATGGACCGTCCAAGCTATCCACTCCTTCAGAAACTAGCCGCCAGTCGCATCGCCATAGAGGCTGTCGAACCTGCAATCGACGGCGGGCGTTTTGCCGCGAAAGCCGTTGTCAATGTGCCCTTTCGGGTCGAGGCTGATATCTTCTGCGACGGTCATGACGTCATAGCCGCCGCCCTTTTGTATCGCCGCCGGGGCGAGATGCAATGGAGCGAGACGCCTATGCGCCAACTGGTGAACGACCGCTGGCGCGCGACCATCGTCTTCCCCGAGCCCGGCCATCATGAGTTCAGCATCATCGCCTGGCGCGATCTCTTCGCCTCCTGGCGAACCGAGATCGCCAAGAAGCACAAAGCGGGACAGAAGATCACGCTTGAATTGGAAGAGGGGAGGAATCTGGTCGAGCAGGCGCTGGCTGATGCGGTGAGTGGTAAGGGCCGCCGGTCCACGCGTGATGGCCTTCTTGAGGAAGTGCGTTCAGCCTCTTCGGAAGGTGATTTGATGGCGGTGCTGATGAGTGACGACATGGCGGCCCTGATGGCGCGTCACGCCGTCCGGACGAACCTGACCGAGGCCGAAACCGCCTTTCCGGTTTTTGTCGATCGCGAGCGGGCAGCCTTCAGCGCCTGGTATGAGCTGATGCCGCGCTCTCAATCCGGTAGCGCGGATAGGCATGGCACCTTCGATGATGTCATTGCAAGGCTCCCCTATGTCCAGGCTCTCGGTTTCGACGTGCTGTATTTTCCGCCGATCCACCCGATCGGCCATACCAACCGCAAGGGCCGAAACAACAGCCTGACGCCCGGACCTGATGATCCCGGCAGCCCCTATGCCATTGGCTCCGAGGAGGGAGGACACGACGCCATCCACCCGCAACTCGGCACGCTGGAGGATTTTACCCGCCTGGTGGAGGCGGCGCGCCAGCATGGGCTGGAGACCGCGCTTGATTTCGCCATCCAGTGCTCTCCCGACCATCCCTGGATCAAGGAGCATCCCGAATGGTTTGACTGGCGGCCGGACGGCACCATCAAATTCGCCGAGAACCCACCGAAGAAATATGAGGATATCGTCAACCTCCATTTCTACCGCGATGCCATTCCGGGCCTCTGGTATGCGCTGCGAGATGTCGTGCTTTTCTGGCTGGAGCACGGCGTGCGCATCTTTCGCGTCGACAATCCACATACGAAGCCGCTGCCGTTCTGGGAATGGCTGATCGAGGAGGTGCGGGCGGTCGATCCCGGGGTCATCTTCCTCGCAGAAGCCTTTACCCGGCCCAAGATGATGAAGCGCCTCGCCAAGGTTGGCTTCAACCAGTCCTATTCCTATTTCACCTGGCGCAATACCAAGCAGGAACTGACCGACTATCTGACGGAGCTTACACGCGAGGAGTGCCGCCACATCATGCGGCCGAACTTCTTCGTGAACACGCCTGATATCAATCCCTATTACCTCCAGACGAGCGGCAGGCCGGGCTTCCAGGCGAGGCTTTTTCTCGCGGCCACCCTCGGGACCAACTACGGCGTCTATAGCGGATTCGAGCTTTGCGAAGCAGCGGCCATGCCGGGCAAGGAGGAATATTTCAACTCCGAGAAATATGAAATCCGCGCATGGGATTGGGATCGGCCCGGCAACATCAAACCGGATATCGCCTTCGTGAACCGGCTACGGCAGGAGAACCCGGCGCTCCGGCAGTTTACCAATCTCAATTTCTACAATGCCTGGAACGACGCCATTCTATATTACGGCAAATTCACCGATGATTTCTCCAATTTCCTGCTCTTTGCCGTCAATCTCGATCCGCATCATCCACAAGCGGCGCATTTCGAAGTGCCCTTATGGGAATTCGGGTTGCCCGATGACGCCACGGTAGAGGCCGAAGATCTGGTGACGGGCCAGCCCTTCGCCTGGACCGGCAAGATCCAGCATATGTATCTCGACCCGCAGCAGCGCCCCTATATGGCCTGGCGTCTCGTGACGCCGGAGGGACGCCGATGACCACTCTGGAAAAACTGGCTTCGACCGTCACCGATCCCGATGTCTCGGAAATGCTGTTGGCCGCGCCGCCCGCCGGTCCGCGCCCGCCCGACTGGTACAAGGACGCCATCATCTATCAGTTGCACATCAAAGCCTTCCACGATTCCAGCGGCGACGGGATCGGTGATTTCAATGGCCTGCTGCAGAGGCTCGACTATATCGAGCGGCTGGGCGTGACGGCGATCTGGCTTCTGCCGTTTTATCCATCCCCCCTCAGGGACGATGGTTACGACATCGCGGACTACCGCTCGATCAATCCATCCTATGGCACGATGCGTGATTTCCGCCGTTTCGTCGCAGAGGCGCACCGGCGCGGCATCCGGGTGATCACCGAACTCGTCATCAACCATACCTCCGACCAGCACCCCTGGTTCCAACGCGCCCGAAGGGCCAAAAAAGGCTCTGCCGCTCGCGATTTCTATGTCTGGAGCGATGATGACGAGCGCTATAACGAGACGCGGATCATCTTCATCGACACGGAGAAATCAAACTGGACCTGGGACCCGGTCGCCGGCCAATTCTTCTGGCATCGGTTTTACTCGCACCAGCCCGACCTCAATTTCGACAACCCGCGGGTTCTCGAGGAGGTCATCAAGGTCATGCATTTCTGGCTGGACATGGGCGTGGACGGCCTCCGGCTCGATGCCATTCCCTATCTCGTCGAGCGGGACGGGACGAACAATGAAAACCTGCCCGAGACGCATGAAATCCTGAAAAAGATCCGCCGGGCGATGGACGAGAAATATCCCGACCGCATGCTGCTCGCCGAAGCCAACCAATGGCCGGAGGACACCAGTCTTTATTTCGGCGATGGCGATGAATGTCACATGGCCTTCCACTTCCCGCTCATGCCTCGCATCTACATGGCGCTGGCACAGGAGGACCGGCATCCAATCTCCGACATCATGCGCCAGACGCCCGAGATTCCGGAGCCATGCCAATGGGCGATCTTCCTGCGCAATCATGACGAGCTGACGCTCGAAATGGTGACCGACCGCGAGCGGGACTATCTCTGGCGCACCTATGCCGAGGACACGCGGGCCCGTATCAATCTCGGTATCCGCCGCCGGCTCGCGCCGCTGATGCAGAACGACCGGCGCAAGATCGAGCTGATGAACGCGTTGCTTCTGTCGATGCCCGGCACGCCGGTCGTCTATTATGGCGACGAGTTGGGCATGGGCGACAATATCTATCTGGGCGACCGGGACGGCGTGCGCACGCCGATGCAGTGGTCGCCGGATCGCAATGGCGGCTTCTCGCGCTCCAATCCGCAAGCGCTTTATCTGCCGCCGATCATGGACCCCGTCTACGGCTACCAGACAATCAACGTGGAGGCGCAAGAGGCCGACCCTTCGTCGCTCCTCAACTGGATCAGGCGCATGATCACCGTGCGCAAGCAGCACAATGCCTTCGGGCGTGGCGATTTCACCATGCTCTATCCCAGCAACAGGCATATCCTTGCCTACACGCGCCGCGACGGCAACGAGACCATCCTGTGCGTGGTGAACCTGTCGCGCTCAGCCCAGGCGGTGGAGCTTGACCTGTCGCGCTTCCGGACCTGCGTGCCGATCGAGTTGACCAGCCAGTCGCCGTTTCCGCCGATCGGCGATCTTCCCTATATGCTTACCCTTTCGAGCTATGGCACTTTCTGGTTCATTCTCGCGAGCGAGACCCAGGCGCCGGCTTGGCATACCAATATCCCAGAACCACTGCCGGAATTCGTCACCCTCACGCTTGTCGGGGGGCGCCTGCAGCGTGCCCTGGAGGGGAGGGAGCGGCGCCAGCTCGAACAGGATGTGCTGCCGCAATTCATGCAGCGCCAGCGCTGGTTCGGCGCCAAGGGCGAAGCCATGCGTTCGGCCAGGATCAGCGAATTGACCGCGCTTGGCGACGAGGCAGGCCTTATCTCCATCGTCGATGTCGAAATGGCGTCTTCGGGGGAGCAGCGTTATCTCCTGCCGCTCTCGGTTTTGTGGGGAGAGGAGAACGTCCAGTTCGGCGCGCCGAAGCTTTCCGCCACACTGGCTCGCGTACGCCGGGGGCCGATGCTTGGTGCATTGATCGACGGTTCCTATGACGACCGCTTCGCCGCCGAACTGATGCGCCGGATACAGGAAAACCAGGAACTATCCGTCCCCGGAGGGGTTCTGCGTTTCTACGGTAATGAAAAGCTGGCGGCCATGACATTTACCGATCCTCCCTCTCCGCTGACCGGGGAGCAAAGCAACGTTTCGGTCGCCTTCGGGCGGCAGGCCTTGCTGAAAATTTTCCGGCGTCTGCGCCCCGGCGCACAGCCAGAGGTGGAGGTGGCGCGCTTCCTGACGGAGGAAGCCGGTTTTCGAAATACGCCGGCTTTTCTCGGCATGGCCGAATTCGAGGATGAGAGCGGTGAGAGGACGGTGCTCGCCAGCATTTCCGCTTTCGTCGAAAATCAGGGCGATGCCTGGAGCGCCTTCGTCCGTGCCGTCGAGCGCCAGATTGAGGATGGAATATTGCGGCGCCAGCAGTTGAGACCCGCTCAGCCGGACGACACTGCGTTGCCCGATTTTGTCTATCCGCTCGATCTTCTTTTCCGCCTTGGCGAGAGAACCGCTGAAATGCATGCGGCTTTCGCGACACCTACCGAAAATGAAGCCTTCCGTTGCGAACCCGTCACTCGCGCCGATATCGCCGCCTGGGTGGAAGATGCCCGGAATGAGGCGTCGCTGGCGTTTGAAGGCCTCGCTCGTGCGCAGGGACGCCTTTCGGCTGCCTCACGCGAAGCCGTGGAGCAATTGACAGGGCGCCGCGAGGAAATCGATACGCGATTGGCGAAGCTGTCCGATATAGTCCCGACAGGCAGAAAATCACGCATCCACGGCGATTATCATCTCGGCCAGGTGCTGGTTTCCGAACAGGATCTCTTCATCATCGATTTCGAGGGAGAACCGCGGCGCAGCCTGGCGGAACGCCGGGCGAAAACATCTCCGCTGCGCGATGTGGCGGGTATGCTGCGCTCTTTTGATTACGCCGCATGGACGGCGGTGCTGCAGAGTGCCGGCCGTTTGGCCGATCAGCCACGCGACAGCACCGTCCTGGCCCGCAATTGGCGCAACCGAATGAGTGACGAGTTCCTCAAAGGTTATTTTGCCAGAGCGCCCGAGGCTGAGGATCGGCCTGAGGATCGGGAAGCGTGGCAGCAATTGCTCCAACTCTTCCTGCTGCAGAAGGCGTTTTACGAAATCAATTATGAACTTTCCAATCGTCCTGACTGGGTCGTCATTCCGGTGAAAGGCGTTCTGGATCTTTTGGAAGGAGCGGTTGAATGAATTTCGCTATAGGCGATGCGCCCGCCTGGCGGCTCGATAACCCGCAGGCGATCGCCGCGCTGGTCGCGGGACGCCATCACGATCCATTCTCCGTGTTGGGACCTCATCCAGCTTCTGCGGGTGTGGTATTGCGCGTCCTTCGCCCCGAGGCCGAAACAGCCGAGGCGATCGACCCTGATACCGGCAAGACGTTAGGCATGCTGCTCCGGCGGCACTCCCGCGGCTTTTTCGAAGGACTGATCTCGAAGCAGAAGAGCGTGCCGCGGTATCGTCTGCGCTTCACGCGGGCGGACGATAGCTGGGAGGAGGAAGACGCCTATCGCTTTCCCTCCGCTTTCGGCGACCTCGATCTTCATCTTCTCGGCGAGGGGCGTCATCGGCGGCTTTATGAAAAGCTCGGCGCGCATCCCATGACCTGGGACGGCGTTTCAGGGACCCGTTTTGCGGTATGGGCGCCCAATGCAAGTCGGGTCAGCGTCGTCGGCGCCTTCAATGGCTGGGACGGTCGGCGGCACCAGATGCGCCTCCATCCGGCGGTCGGCGTCTGGGAGATCTTCGTGCCTGACGTTGGATCGGGAGAGTTCTATAAATACGAGATCATCGGGGCACATGGGGAGATGCTGCCCGCCAAGGCCGATCCGGTCGGCTTCAGGAGCGAGGTGCCGCCCGCGACCGCTTCCGTCGTGCACGGTCTTCCCCGGTATGACTGGGGCGATGAAGGCTGGATGGAAACGCGCTCCTCTATCAATGACCGGGCAGCGCCGATCTCGATCTACGAGGTGCATCTCGGCTCCTGGCGTCGGCGCGAGGATGGGGGCTACCTCACCTATGACGAATTGGCCGACCAACTCATTCCCTATGTGAAGGATCTGGGCTTTACCCATATCGAGTGCATGCCTGTCAGCGAGCATCCGTTTTCCGGCTCATGGGGCTATCAGCCGATTGGTCTTTATGCTCCGACCAGCCGCTTTGGCACTCCAGAGGATTTTGCCCGTTTTGTCGACCGCTGCCATGGGGAGGGGGTTGGCGTCATCATAGATTGGGTTCCAGCGCATTTTCCCAGTGATGCGCATGGACTGGCTCGTTTTGACGGAACCGCGCTCTATGAGCATGCCGATCCGAGGCTCGGCTTTCACCGCGACTGGAACACGCTGATCTATAATTTCGGCCGCCGGGAGGTCGCCAATTTCCTGGCCGCCAATGCGCTGTTCTGGCTGGACCAATACCATATCGACGCCTTGCGCGTCGATGCGGTCGCCTCGATGCTTTATCTCGATTACAGCCGCGAGCCGGGTGAATGGATACCCAACGCCAATGGCGGCAACGAGAACCTGGAAGCGATCGCCTTCCTGCGTGACACGAATATAACGCTGTTCGGCGACTATCCCGGCGCGACCTCGATTGCGGAGGAATCGACCGCTTTTCCCGGTGTCTCCCGTCCGGTCTACGCCGGAGGTCTCGGGTTCGGCTTCAAGTGGAACATGGGGTGGATGCACGACACGCTCGAATATATCGGCCAGGATCCAATCCACCGCCGGTATCATCACGACCGGATGACCTTCGGGCTGCTCTATGCCTTCACGGAAAACTTCATCCTGCCATTGAGCCATGACGAGGTGGTGCATGGCAAAGGCTCGCTGATCGCCCGCATGCCGGGCGACCGCTGGCAGAAATTCGCAAATCTGCGCGCCTATTTCACCTTCATGTGGACGCATCCCGGCAAAAAGCTGTTGTTCATGGGCGGGGAGTTTGCGCAGGAGCGCGAGTGGAACCACGATTGGGGGCTGGACTGGCATCATCTGGACGATCCCATGCATTCAGGCGTCCGCGATCTGATCCGTGATCTCAACACGGTTTACCGTGGGGAGAGGGCGCTTCACGAACTCGACTGCGAATCTGGCGGCTTCGAATGGATCGATGCGTCCAATCCAGAACTCAGCACCTTTATCTATCTGCGCAAGGGCTCCGGCGAGGCTCGACCGGCCGTGGTCGTCTGCAATTTCACTCCTGTCGTGCGCGAGGATTTCCGCATCGGCCTGCCGCGCGGCGGGCGGTGGCGGGAAATCCTCAACAGTGACGACGGCAAATATGGCGGTTCCGGCGTGACCAACGGAACCGTCGATGCGATCGAGGAACCGTGGCATGGCCGTCCTGCCTCCGCGACTTTGAGACTGCCGCCTTTGGGCGCCCTCATTCTGACCTGCGAGACATAAACGAAGGGACTTGCCATGCGCGTAGATGTAGGCCTGCCGTATCCGCTCGGGGTAACCTGGGACGGGGCCGGAGTGAATGTAGCTGTCTTTTCGGCCCATGCGGAAAAAATCGAGATATGCCTGTTTGACGCCAAGGGCAAACGTGAGATCAAGCGCATCGCCTTGCCGGAATACACCCACGAAGTCTGGCACGGTTATTTTCCTGATATGCGGCCGGGCCAGGTTTATGGCCTGCGCGCCTATGGTCCCTACGATCCGGCAAACGGCCATCGGTTCAATCCTCACAAGCTCCTGATCGATCCATATGCCAAGATGCTGCTGGGCGATCTGCGCTGGCACGACGCCTGCTTCGGCTATCGCGTGGGTTCATCCCGCCAGGATCTGACGATGGACCGGCGGGATTCCGCCTTCGTCATGCCGAAATGCGTGGTGACCGACACGGCCGCCACCTGGGGTGACGATGTGCTGCCGCGCACGCCCTGGGCGGAGACCATCATCTACGAGGCGCATGTGAAAGGGATGACCGCGCTGCATCCCGGCATACCGGAACAGATGCGGGGCACCTTCGGCGGCCTGGCCGATTCCCGCGTCATCGACTATCTCGTCAATCTCGGCATTACGGCCATCGAGCTCCTGCCGGTACAAGCCTTCTTCGACGATCGCTATCTTGTGGAAAAGCGCCTCACGAATTACTGGGGCTATAACACCATCGGCTTTTTCGCGCCTGCGCCACGCTATATTTCGCCGGGCGGCGGCGTCCATGAATTCAAGCGCATGGTGCGCAAGCTGCACGAGGCGGGGATCGAGGTGATCCTCGATGTGGTCTATAACCATACGGCCGAAGGCAACCAGATGGGGCCGACGCTGTCATTCCGCGGCCTCGACAATGCCAGCTATTATATTCTCGGCGATGACCCACGTTATTATTACGATACAACAGGTTGCGGCAACACGCTGAACCTCAAGCATCCGCGCGTCCTGCAGGTGGTCATGGATTCGCTGCGCTATTGGGTCGAGGTGTGCCATGTCGACGGTTTCCGCTTCGACCTCGCGACCGCATTAGGCCGTGAGCGCGACAATTTCGAGCCGTCCTCCGTCTTTTTCGACACGGTGCGCCAGGATCCCGTGCTGTCCCGGGTCAAGCTCATCGCCGAGCCCTGGGATCTCGGGCCGGACGGCTATCAGTTGGGCAATTTCCCGCCGGGCTGGGCGGAGTGGAACGGCGCCAACCGGGACTGGGTGCGATCCTTCTGGCGCGGCGACGAGCATGCGGCGCGCGATCTGACAAGCGGGCTTCTTGGCTCGGCCGGCCTGTTCGACCGGCGCGGTCGCCGTCCCTGGGCGAGCGTCAACTTTGTCACCGCCCATGACGGTTTCACCCTTGCCGACCTCTATTCCTATAATGAGCGCCATAACGAGGCGAACATGGAGGACAACCGCGACGGCCATGATGACAACCGCAGCTGGAACTGCGGGGCGGAAGGGCCGACCGATGATCCCGAAATCCGCGCGCTCAGGGCCAGGATGCGGCGTAATGCGCTGGCCACTATCCTGCTTTCGCAGGGAACTCCGATGATCCTGATGGGCGACGAGATCGGCCGCACGCAGCATGGCAACAACAATGCCTATTGCCAGGACAACGAGATCAACTGGTTCCCGTGGGAGGATGGCGACCCCGAGGAGAATGCCTTTCTCCAGTTTGTGCGCGGACTCATCGATTATCGCCGCTCGCGTCAGCGGCTGAAGCTGAAGCGCTATCTGCATGGCCGCCGCATCAATGGCAAGTTCCGCGACGTCACCTGGTTGCGCCCGACCGGCGAGGAGATGAGCGACGAGGATTGGCAGGATCCATGGTTGAAGGCCCTCGGGCTGTTGCATTGCGACGAGCGTGGCTCGTGCATGCTCATCCTCATCAATGGCCATCCGGGACCGGTGGAGTTTCATCTTCCGCCCGATCTGGATGTCGCGGGTTGGACCATGGTGATGCGTACCGATACCGGACAATGGTCGCACGAGGATGTCTTGCAAGGAACGTTGCAGGTAGCGGACCGCTCGCTGGTCGTGCTCGAAGGTCAGATAAAATGATCCGGGAAAGATTGCAGACCCGCTGGGGCGCACATCTGCGAGATGACGGCTCGGCCATCTTCCACCTCTGGGCTCCAGCTGTCGAGCATCTGCGGTTGCGGCTTGGCGGCGACGAACGTGCGATGCAGCCGCGCGGCGATGGTTGGTTCGAGCTCGAGGCGGACGACATTCGCGCAGGGGCAGCCTATCAGTTCGTACTGCCCGACGGTATGGCCGTGCCCGACCCCGCATCCCGCGCGCAAGCCTCTGATGTACATGGTCCGAGCCTGCTGACCGCCTCCGACTTCGACTGGAAGGTGAAGGACTGGATGGGTCGTCCCTGGGAGGAAGCAGTCATCTACGAGCTTCATCCAGGCACGTTCTCGCGCGACGGTGGATTTGACGGCATCCGCCGCAAGCTCGACCATCTTGCTGATCTGGGGTTTACCGCGATCGAGTTGATGCCGGTGGCGCAGTTCTCAGGCAAACGTGGCTGGGGTTATGACGGCGTGCTGCCCTATTGCCCGCATTCCGCCTATGGCGGCGTCACGGGGCTGAAGCGGCTCGTCGATGCCGCACATGAACGGGGGCTGATGATGATGCTGGATGTGGTCTATAATCATTTCGGCCCGGACGGCAATTACCTCCATGCCTATGCGCCCGATTTCTTCGATTCCGGTCGCCAGACCCCTTGGGGCCCGGCCATCCGCTTCGAGGAGCCGGCGGTGCGCGCCTTCTTCCTCGACAACCCACTTTACTGGCTGGAGGAGTTCCGCTTCGACGGTCTGCGGTTCGACGCGATCGACCAGATCCGCGATGAAAGCGAAACGCCTGTTCTCGAGGAGATGGCACGGGAGATTCGCGAACGCTTCGCCGACCGCCACATTCATCTCACCACGGAAGACGAGCGCAACATCGTGGCGCTTCACCCGCGTGACGGGGAGAACCGGCCTATCCTCTTCACGGCCGAATGGAACGATGATTTCCATCACGCCGCTCATTGCATCGCAACAGGGGAAGATGAGGGTTATTATGCCGGTTTCGCGGATCATCCCGCCGGCCACCTCGCCCGCGCGCTGGCGGAAGGTTTCTGCTATCAGGGCGAGCCTTATGCACCGCGAGACGGTGAGCCGCGCGGCGTGCCGAGTACCGGCCAGCCGCCAACGGCCTTCGTCAACTTTCTGCAGAACCATGACCAGATTGGCAACCGCGCCTTCGGCGAGCGGCTGACGGAATTGGCTGAACCGGAAACGGTCGAACTGCTGACAGCCGTGCTTCTCCTCAATCCCCAGGTGCCGCTGGTCTTCATGGGCGAGGAATATGGCGAGACGAACCCCTTTCTGTTCTTCACCGATTTCCATGGCGATCTGGCAAAGGCGGTGCGGGAGGGGCGGCGGCGCGAATTTGCCGATTTCGGTCATTCCAGCGGCAATGAGGCAGAGCGCATTCCCGATCCCAACGCGCTTTCGACCTTTCAGGCGTCGATGCTTGACTGGGATCGCATGGAAGCTGGTCCCGGCCGCCGACGTCTCGATCTCTACCGCCGCTTGCTGGAACTGCGCCGCACGCATCTCGTGCCGCATGTGCGTGCCATGCAATCAATGCAGGGGCGGGCGGAGCACCTCGGCGAAAAGGCGTTTTGCGTGCGGTGGCCCATGGCAGGCCGTGCGCTCCGCATGGTCGCGAATTTCGGAACCACCGACGTTTCCCTCGCCAAAGACCTTGCCGGGTTCGATGTCATCTATGAGAGCCGCGGCGATATGCTCGCAGCCCTTCAGCAGGGGAGACTTCCCGCCAAAAGCGTGACGGTGCTGCTGGCGGAGGCGGTGGAATGACGGCTGACATCGACCGGCTGGCCGCCGCCCATGGCATCCTTCGCTCCTACCAAGCGCTCGACGGATCGGTGGCTGAGGTCTCCGAGGAGGCGGTGAGGGAAATCCTGAATATCCTCGGAGCGGATAAGGCCGGCAAAGCGCCGGAATTGCCCGATCCATGGCCTCCATTACCCAGCACGCCGCCGGAGGCGGCTTGCTATATGCCGGATTTCCTTGGGAAAGGCAGGGCATGGGGCATCACCTGCCAGCTCTATGGCCTGCGCTCGCAACGGAACTGGGGCATCGGCGATTTCGAGGATCTGGCCCGGTTGGGCGAAATGGCGGCGCGGTGGGGTGCTGATTTCCTGGGGATCAACCCGCTGCACGCGCTGTTTTCAGCCGATCCGGAGCGGGCGAGCCCCTTTTCCCCCAGCGACCGCAATTTCCTCAACCCGCTCTATATCGCCGTCGATCAGGTGGAGGGCTTCGATCCGGACCGTGATATGGACCTAACCGCTCTGTCGACTCTGCGCGATAGCGAACTGGTCGACTATAAGGCCGTGGCCGGACACAAACTCTCCGCGCTGCGCCGTATCCATGAGCGGGAGCTAGCCAAGGTCGATGACCGGCTGGAAGCATTCAAGACGCAACGGGGCGAAGCACTGCGGCATTACGCTTTGTTCGAGGCGATCAGCTTTCACATGGCCGATCGTGATTTCGGCTCCGGCTGGCATGGCTGGCCGGAGGAGTTACAGGATCCGAAAAGCGAGGCTGTGGCGACATTTGCACGCGAGCAAGCGGATGAAGTCGAGTTCCATATCCGGCTTCAGTGGATTGCGGACCGGCAGCTTGGCGCGGCAGCGCAGCGGCTCCGCGATGCGGGCATGCGCATCGGCCTCTATCTCGATCTGGCTGTCGGCACGGCACCCGATGGCGCGGCCACCTGGAGCGACCGCACGCTTACCGTCGTCGGGGCCGAGATCGGGGCCCCGCCCGACATGTTCAATCCCGACGGCCAGAGCTGGGGACTCGCACCGATATCTCCGTCCGAGATAGCGAAGCGGGATTTTCGGCCTGTGCGCAGTTTTTATGAGGCGATACTTCGCCATGCCGGCGCGCTGCGCATCGACCACGCGATGAGTCTCTACCGACTGTTCTGGATCCCGGCAGGCTTTCCCGCAGGCGACGGGGCCTATGTGCTCTATCCCATGGCTGATATGGTGCGGGTGCTGGCGGAGGTCTCGCGGGAGACGGCGGCGCTGATCATTGGCGAGGATCTGGGTGTGGTGCCCGAGGGTTTTCGCGATGCGATGCAGGACGCCAACCTGTTCGGCTATCGCATCTTCTATTTCGAGCGCGACAAAAGAGGCTTCGTGCCGCCCCGCGACTGGCCGCGGTCTGTGCTCGCCTGCGTCGGCAGCCATGACACGAATACGCTGGCGGGATGGTGGACCGGCAGCGACATCGACCTGCGCAAGGAGATCGGCTTGTTCGATGCCGATGTCGCGCGCAAGGAGCGCCGCCGGAGGAAGAAGGAGAAGCGAGAGGCGATCGCTGCGCTTCATCGCCTCGGCCTGACCAGCGCCCGCGATCTTTTCGACGAAACTGTTGCAGCCGGCATTCACCAGCTAATAGCAAGCACGCCTTCCTGTTTGTTCGCGGCGCAGATGGAAGATCTGCTTGGCCTAACCGATCAGCCGAACATCCCCGGCACTGTCGAGCAACATCCCAACTGGCAACGCAAGCTTCCCGTCCCGATCGAAGAACTGGAGCAGTCCACCACGCTGAGTGCCGTCATCACCGCCATCTCCAGGGAAAGGCCCCATACGCCATGAGCATCCCGCGCGCCACATATCGGTTGCAGTTCCGCGAAGGGATGACGTTTCCCCGCGCCGCGGAGATCGTGCCTTATCTCGCGGATCTCGGCATCAGCCATCTCTATGCCTCGCCCATATTCACCGCGGCGCCGGGTTCCACCCATGGCTACGATGTGGCCGACCACCAGGAACTGGACCCCGCACTCGGCGGCGAAGAAGGATTCGCCCTTCTGGCAAAGTCCCTTAAAGAACAGGGTTTGGGCCTCATTCTAGATATCGTTCCCAATCACATGGCGGTTTCCACCACGAATCCCTGGTGGCGTGACGTCCTGAAGCATGGTCGCGAGAGCCGCTATGCCAGACATTTCGATATCGACTGGGATGCGCCCAAACTGCTTCTCCCGGTGCTGGGCGAACCCTATGGCGAGGCGCTTGCGCAAGGCAAGCTTGAGCTCAAATTCACCGAGCAGACCGGCGAGTTGGTCTTTTGCTATTACGATCTTGCGCTGCCGCTTGCACCCTCCTCGGTTTCTCTCTTTCCCGGCAAGGAAGGGATTTCACCGTCAGAACTGGCGAAGGTGAATGCCGACAAGGAACTCCTTCACCGCATTCATGAGGCGCAGGTCTGGCGGCTTGCCTATTGGCGATTGGCGCGCGAAGCGCTCACCTATCGTCGCTTCTTCGAAATCTCCGATCTGATTGGCGTCAGAGTGGAAGATCCCAAAGTGTTCGCCGATGTTCACCAATTGCCGCTGCAACTCGTCCGTGATGGTATCGTGGACGGGCTGCGCATCGATCATATCGACGGTCTGGTTGATCCCAAGGCCTATCTGAGCGAACTTCGTGAGGCATCGGGACTCGATTATGTGGTGGTCGAAAAAATCCTCGGAACCGAGGAGGATTTGCGGTCCGATTGGCAGTGCGCCGGTACCACCGGCTATGAGGTGGCGCGGTTTATAACGGCGCTGCAGGTCGATCCCCGCCATGGTGAGGCTATGACCGAGGCGTGGGGCCGCTTCACCGGAGACGCCTTGAAATTCAGCCGCGAGGTGCTTGAAGCCAAGCGCCGCATCCTGACGGTCAATCTCGCCAGCGAGCTTGACGCGCTGGTAAGCCTCGCCCACGGGATCGCGATTGAAGATATCGCCACCCGCGACTATGGGCGGGATGCGCTGCGCCGCGCGATCGTGGAACTCGCGGCGGCCCTGCCGGTTTATCGCACCTATATCGACCAGGAAGATGCTACCGCAGAGGACCGGGTCTTGTTGATCAAGGCAGCGGATCGGGTCGGGCAGGGCCGCATGGTCGAGGATGTCGGCGTTGTCTCCTTCCTCGTCTCGCTCCTGCTGGACCAGGTTGGGAAGTCCGAACGCCGCACGGCCTTTGTTTCCCGCTTTCAGCAGACCACCGGACCACTGACGGCCAAGGCGGTCGAGGATACGGTCTTCTACCGCTACAACAGGCTGATCGCGCTGAACGAGGTCGGTGCGGAGCCGGATGCGTTCGGGCTTGAACCCAAAGCTTTCCATAACTCGATGCAAAAACGGGCCAAGGACTGGCCGCGCGCGATGTCGACCACGGCCACGCACGACACCAAGCGCGGCGAGGATGCGCGGGCGCGGCTCGCGGTCTTGAGCGAGATGCCGCAGGAATGGACGGCAGCCGTTTCCCGCTGGCACGATATGGCTGGCAGTTTGCGGAACGGGTTGCCGGGCGCGGATGAGGAATGGCTCTTTTACCAGGCGCTGGTCGGCGCCTGGCCGCCGGATCTGTCGCTGGAGGATGAGGACGGGTTGCGGGCACTCGCCGGGCGGCTCGCTGCCTTCATGATCAAGGCCTTGCGCGAGGCCAAGCTTCACACGAGTTGGACCCATCGGAACGAACCCTACGAAGCGGCGGTGGAAAGCTATGTCCGCGGCGTATTCGCCCCTGAGAATAGGGAATTGCTGCGCGACGTCCACGCAATGGTCGCAGCCATCGAGCCCGCCGGCATCGTCAACTCGCTGGCGCAGCTTGCGCTGAAGCTTACCTTGCCGGGGATACCCGATATCTATCAGGGCTGCGAGCTTTTCGATTTCAGCATGGTCGATCCCGACAATCGCCGTCCAGTCGATTTCGCCCTGCGCCGAAAGCTTCTGGAGGATGTCCGGCGGGCGACGCCGGAGGAGGCGATGGGGCGCTGGCGGGAAGGGCTGCCGAAACTATGGTTGCTTGAACGATTGTTGGGCTTGAGACGCAGCCATGCCGATCTCTTCGACCGCGGCGGATATGAGCCGGTAACGGTAAGAGGTGACGCGACGGCGCATGTGGTCGCTTATGAGCGCATGCTGGACGATCGTCGGATCATCGTTGCCGTCCCCCGCCTCATTTTGCGATATTGTGAGCCCGAGAAACTTTCCTGGATCAACGACGCCTTTGCCCGGACCAGACTGCATCTGCCCGGGGAATTCAAAACCTTGACGGGCGGAACCGTCGGGAAAGAAAAGGTTGATCTCTCCGATCTCTGGAGACGTTTTCCGGTCGCGGTGCTGATATCGGCGTGAGTGGGACCGCGAGGTACTCGCCTCGTCCGCATGGCGCCATCGCCAACATGCGGCGGTCCAACCGTAAAGCCGAACCGCCGCATCATTCCGTCTGTGTTGTCTGCTATTTCCTGCGTGTTCCCGGTTTGCGGGGACGTTTTACAGGCATCATTGTCTCGGCGCCGCCCGCGCCCGCACCGCCGATGTCGGAGGCCAATTCCGGCACAGCCGCGGAAAAATTGTCGTTGGCATCCGCAGCCGATATTTCGACATTTTCTCCGGGCCCGTCGGGCGGCGGCAATGCCTCTTCCTCAGTCAGATCGTTGAGTTCGCGGCGCGCCTGCTCCCAATGGAGATGCTCGCGGCCCGTTGGACGACCTTCCTGTTCCCAAATCTCATAGGCTCGCGCCTTGATCTGCTCTTCTCTTCCGGATTCCATTCCAGCCTCCTCCCAAGTTCTCCCATTTCGCTAATAATATTTTCGGTGTCAGAAAGTTCCATGCACCCCGGCTGGTGCTCTGTCGCCCCAGTCGCGCCATCGCGCGTTATGGCGATTGCGCTAGAGAGGCAAAAGACCCATCTTTACGCAGACGTGAGGTGACCGTGCCCATCGTTTTCCAGGCCGGTCGGCACAACCCTGTTGTGCCGTCTGCTACGAAACGATACGAAACCGGAAAATCCGCCGTAAATGCCTGAACAAGATTGAAGCGAAAATGCCTGAACAGCGCAATAAATACGAGGAGTTCAAGCTTTCCATCGCCCCCATGATGGATTGGACGGACAGGCATTGCCGTTTTTTTCATCGCCAGATGACGCGGCGCGCGCTTCTTTACACCGAGATGGTGGTGGCCGATGCCGCCATCCAAGGCAATCGCGAGCGACTGCTTGGCTTTTCCGCCGGGGAACATCCCGTGGCGCTGCAATTGGGTGGTTCCGATCCGGTGAAACTGGCTGAAGCGGCGCGGGTTGGTGCTGATTTCGGCTATCGGGAGATCAACCTGAATGTCGGTTGCCCGTCGGACCGCGTGCAATCGGGTACGTTCGGGGCCTGCCTGATGAAGACGCCTGATCTGGTCGCCGCCTGCGTAGAGGCGATGAAAGGCGCTGTTGATATTCCCGTTACCGTCAAATGCCGGATCGGCGTCGATGACCAGGACCCGGAAGTGGCGCTCGATACGCTGGCGGGCGGTGTGATCGATGCGGGGGCGGATGCGCTGTGGGTGCATGCGCGCAAGGCCTGGCTGCAGGGGCTGTCGCCGAAGGAAAACCGCGATATTCCGCCGCTCGATTATGCCAGGGTCTACCGCCTGAAAGCGGGATTGCAGAGTCATTTCATCGGCATCAACGGCGGTATTCAGATACTTGATGAGGTTGTGGGCCATCTCGATCATGTCGATGGCGTCATGCTCGGCCGCGCGGCCTATCATAATCCGGGGCTGTTGATCGATGTGGACCGGCGGCTCTTTGGCGACACGCATGCGCCGGTCGAGATCGCTATCCTTATCGACATCATGTGCGACTATGCCGACCGGCATATCGCCGATGGCGGCAGGCTTTCGCATGTCACTCGCCATATGATCGGGCTTTTCCAGGGCGTGCCGGGCGCCCGGCGCTGGCGGCAGGTCCTGTCGACCGATGCGGCGCGGTCCGACGCGGATAGCGGCGTCATCCGCAAGGCTTTTGCGGAAATCGGCGAAAACGCCGCCGAAGCGGCTGAATAATCAGTCTGAAAGAACCAGTTCGTCGCCGCGAACGGAGAAACCGTGCAAGGTTTCCAGAAAATTCATGCCGAGCAGGCTCCCGTCCATGCGGTTGTCCTGCGCAACCAGTGCGCGGATGTCGTGACGCTCGATGTCGCCAATCTGCAGCGTGGCGAGCCTGACCATGGCAGCGCTCGTGGTGCCGTTTGCGGTCATGATCGGGACGGAATAGGACAGACTGGCGGTATTTATCCCTGCGCGCTTTGCATCGCCGCTGGAAAGGATGACCATCGAGGCGCCGGTGTCCACCAGGAACGAAACGCCTGCGCCATTGACTTTGCCATTCACCTGGAAATGTCCGTTGGCGGCCTTGGCGAGCGTGACTGTCAGACTGCCGTCGCTGCTCCTGTTTGAAATCGCGCTGCCAGGGATGAGGCCGGCCGTCACGCGGTTCGCCACATCCTGCAACTCATAGCGATACTGGTAGCCGGCAACGAGCGCGAGGATGATAACCACCCAGATGGCGATGCTGCGGGCAAAATCGCTGAGCCTCATGCCTGAACCAAGCAGCGCCGCAGCGATTACGATGCCCCATATGCCGAGATAGGCGGCATTGGCGAAGGCGTCGTTGGCCATGCCAAGGGTCGTGCCGCTGTCATTGTTGGCCATCAGGAGCAGAGTGACGCCGCCGATGAGCGCGATGATGATCCAGAAAAGACGGTTCATGTCTCGTTTCCCTGTTCCAGCCTGCTGCTGCGCGCCATGCGCGTGCGCCGGGTCTCGCGTCTCGGCTTGCGTTCCACTGTTTCGAGACGGGCGGCAAGATTTTTGGTAATTTCGCGACGGCACTCCGGGGTCATCACCGTCCATGCGCCGATTTCATCGATCGTGCGGCCGCAACCGAAGCAAAAGCCGGTCTTTACGTCTATTGAGCAGACGAGGATGCAGGGCGATTCGATCATGCTCATAGGGTTGCGCGACCTTTTTCTCGACAGGGCTTTCTTCTTCAATGTGGTCGTATCACATCAGCATGACAAGCCCTGTCAAAAGCGTCACTGCGGCGATCTGCTGCGCAGCGCCCAGCGTGTCGCCGGTCTGACCGCCAATCTTGAACGTGCAGAGATTGGCAAAGCCGAATGTGGCCGCGCCGCAAAGAAGGACTGCAATCAACAGGCTGCCGATGCCGCCTACCGGGATATAGGTGACGATCAGGATAAGGAAACCCGCGAGAAGCGCGGTATAAGTGGCGGAATCGTCAGGGATGCCGGCGCCATCGGCCACGCCGCCTGGCCTTACCGAAGGCAACATATGCCAGAACTGCACCAGGACGGCCCGGCTGGCCGCTTCCGTGCCGATGAGGGCGAGGGCAGCGAAGCCCGCGCCTGCATGCTCGACGATGGCCGCCAGAAGCAGGGTGCGCAGGGCGACCGAGATGACGAGCGCAAGCGTTCCAAACGTGCCGATACGCGAATCCTTCATGATTTCGAGACGCTGCTTTTCCGTGGCGCCGCCGAAAAAGCCATCGGCCACATCGGCCAGTCCATCCTCATGCAGGGCGCCGGTCACGATGGCGAGAACGGCAATGGCGATGAGGCTGGCGACAGCGGGGGGCAGGTTGAACAGACTGGCGACGAGGAGGGCGAGGGCGGCAGGCAGGGCGATCACCGCGCCGGCCAGGGGAAAAACCCGGCTGTTCGTCGCAAGCGAGCCGTTCTGACCTGCAAACCAGGCCTGAGATATAGGCAGCCGCGTCAGGAAGCCGAGCGAACGCACTATCTCCGCCAGAAATCCGTCTGTACTCATGATGCTGTTCTCCATTCCCATTTTATCTTGGACTGGGCGAGGGGCTGCGACGGCATGTGTCGCCTTCGTCATTTGAATTTTCGCAGCAGGCGCTTATAGGACTTGCGCGAGACAATTGCCATCAAACCTTGCCAACAACTTTGCCATCAACCTTGCATGACAGGATACAAAGACGTGACAACGACCGGCCTGCCTTTCGACGATTTCCGCGAACTGATCCGCAACCTTCCCGGACCGGACGAACGCGCCGCGCAGGCCGTGCGCCAGCGCGACGCGGTGCTGACCAAGCCGGCTGGTTCGCTCGGGCGGCTCGAGGAGATCGCCGTCTGGCTCGCCGCATGGACGGGCAGGGCAACACCGCAGGTGACGCGGCCGCTCGTGGCTGTCTTTGCGGGCAATCACGGCGTCACCGCCAAGGGCGTTTCGCCCTATCCTTCCAGCGTGACGGCGCAGATGGTCGAGAATTTCGCGGCCGGTGGCGCCGCGATCAACCAGATGTGCATCGCGAATGATCTGGGCCTGAAGGTGTTCGACCTCGCGCTGGAGCATCCGACCGGTGACATTACCGAAGAAGCGGCGATGGACGAGAAGACCTGCGCGGCGACCATGGCCTTCGGCATGGAGGCAATTGCAGGCGGCACGGATCTGCTCTGCATCGGCGAGATGGGCATCGGAAACACGACCATCGCGGCGGCGATCAGCTGCGGCCTTTATGGCGGAACGGCCGAGGAATGGATCGGCCCCGGGACGGGTGCGGACGGCGACGGGCTGAAGCGCAAGGCAGCGGCGGTGCGGGCGGCGGTGGAACTGCATAGGAGCCATCTGAAGGATCCGCTGGAACTCATGCGCCGTCTCGGCGGCCGCGAAATTGCTGCGATGGCAGGCGCCATTCTCGCCGCGCGCATGGAAAAAGTGCCCGTGATCATCGACGGCTATGTCGCGACATCGGCGGCGGCCATCCTGCATGCGGCCAATCCCGCGGCGATCGACCATTGCCTTTTCGGCCATGTGTCTGCGGAGCCCGGTCATCGCAAGGTGCTGGAGAAGCTTGGCAAGAAGCCGTTGCTCGATCTCGGCATGCGGCTCGGCGAGGGAACAGGCGCCGCGCTCGCCGCCGGAATCGTCAAGGCGGCGGTGCTCTGCCATACGGGGATGGCGACCTTCGAGCAGGCAGGCGTCAGCGGGAAGGCGAACTGAGTTGGGTGGGGCTTTGAGTGGAGACGCGCCTGCCGGTCAATCCGAATGCGCCCCTACGCGGGCTCCTTATCAAGCGACATGTAATCCAGCGGCAGCTCGGTGGTGTATTTGATCTGCTCCATCGCGAAAGACGACGAGACGTCGCGGATGTCGATCTTGGCGATCAGGCGCTTGTAGAATGAATCGTAGGCGGCGATGTCGGGGACGACGACGCGCAGGAGATAGTCGATATCGCCGCTCATGCGATAGAATTCCACCACTTCGGGGAATTCCGTCACCACTTCCGAAAAGCGCTTCAGCCATTCATGGCTGTGCGAACTGGTGCGAACGGAGACGAAAACCGTCACCCGCGCATTGATCCGCATGGGATCGAGGATCGCCACCCGGCGCTTGATGACGCCGTCTTCCTCCAGTTTCTGGATGCGCCGCCAGCACGGGGTCGTCGAAAGCCCGACCTTCTTGGCGACGTCGGCGACTGCAAGCGTCGCGTCTTCCTGCAGCAGCCGCAGAATTTTCCGATCCAGTCTGTCCATGGCATGGCCTCTTATGAAAATAGAATACCCTTATGCCGCAATAATCATAGAGTATCCAAGAATGTAGTTCTACATATACAGGGTACAAAGGGAATTATTTTTTGTTATTGGTCAATTCTCGAACATGGCGCCTGAGTTCGGGCACGAGTTCGCGGTCGAACCACGGATTGCGCTTCAGCCAGCCGCTGTTTCGCCAGGAGGGATGCGGCAGGGGGAGAACGATGCGGCCTGCCTCTGCAGGAGTTTCCAGCGATGAACGCCAGTCGAGGACAGTCTGCGTCATCGAGGCCTTGCGCCGGCTGCCCATGTGATAGGCCTGCGCATATTGCCCGATGGCGATCACGAGTTCGATCTGCGGCATTTCGGCGAAGACGCGATCATGCCATGTCTCCCGGCATTCCCTGCGCGGCGGCAGATCGCTGCCATGGGCATCGTAACCCGGAAAGCAGAAGCCCATCGGCACGATGGCGAAAAGGGCTGGATCGTAGAACTCATCCCGGGTCACGCCCAGCCATTGCCTGAGCCGGTCGCCTGACGGGTCATTGAAGGGCAGGCCTGTGTTGTGCACGCGGACGCCGGGCGCTTGCCCGCAGATGGCAATACGCGCCGTTCGTGACATCACGCAGACCGGACGCGGTTCATGCGGAAGGGGTTTACCGTAAAGGGGTGAATGGCGGCAGAGACGGCATTGCGCGATCTCGTCCCAAAGCGCAGCCATATCTTCTCCGTGCATTCCTTGTCTGTTCAAGCTCCTTTTCCCACCTTGTCGTATAAAGTCGTTATCAGGTTCTTTAGCCAGAGATAGAGTTCTTCCGTGTAGGTTTCGAGGGGCGAGGGGATGCTGTGCGGCGTTTCGTCCGTGCCTTGATGGGCTCTTCGCCAATCCTGCGGGCGCTCGAAGCTTCCGGCCCAGATGCCGCGGTTTTCTCTGCGCGCCGCAGCTTCCTCGTCGGTATAGCGGCCATAGGCGACAGCCCAGCCCTTCTCCACCATGCTGCGGTTCAGGTCGATCTCACCCACCCGGCAGTCGCCGAGCAGCCTCCTGTATTTATCATTGGCCGCGCCAGAGCAGCGCACCGTGCGTCCGCCGATCAATGTTTTGAGCAGATTGCGGGCTTCTGTGCCGCAGGCGTATTCGCCCTGATGGCGGCGGCATATCTGCTTCATTTCCGGCGCGTCGATCCCCTGCAGGCGTATATGCCGGCCGCCGATGATCAGCGTATCTCCATCGATGGCGTAGGCCGATCCCTCGATCGGCTCACGCTCTCGAGGAGGAATATCCAGCCGTGCCACGACGAGTGCGACCAGAGCGAAGAAGGCAATCGTCAGCAGCCAGTCCAGCAGCCGGCGAAAGCGTGATCGCTGCGGCCGGGGTCCCCGCCATCTGCCGCCCCGGTAAGTGCGCCTGAATGCGTTCCGCACGTCTCTCATTTCGGGTTAACCACCGGCAGCAGGAAGATCGCTGCGCGTTTACCATCTAATTCTAACGTAAAACTTGAGGTTCTTTTAATCATTGCTCAATATTCTTTCGCGCATGAGTAATATTCTGGCTGCAATCCCAGGCTGTGGAACCTAGCGCGGAACTGCTGAAATGGCGTCATCCTCCACGCTTGTCGACAAGAATATCGTTGATCGTCGCCGCGTCTCGCGCAATGCCGAGCTCGCGAAAGCGGTGCGGAAGACCCGCGACCGCCTGCTCGAAAAGTCCGGACAGGCGAATTATGAATATGAGATATTACTGATATATTCGCGCGCATTGGCTGCAAGTGCTGTTTCCGTTGGAATTCTTGTGCTGGTCGTGGCTGTTGCAGGCTTCCTGCTCGGTTTCGACAGGCAAATGTTTATCTGGGGGCTTCTGACGGTCGGCTGTTCCGGGTTTCTGGCGCTGGCGACGCACAGGTTCAACCAGACGCCACCCGACCAGATCAATCTCAGGCATTGGAAAAATATCTTTCTCGCCGGCCATGCGATCACCGGTATTGGCTGGGCCTATTTCGCCATGATCCGCTGCGGGGCGTGTGGCGTCGAGTTCTTTCCCTTTGCACAGGCGCTGGTCCTTATGGTGGCGATGGCGGCAACCGCGATCATTTGCTCGGCATTGCGCGGCGCGACGATTGCCGCATTCGCTTTGCCGATCGCTGCCTACAGTCTTTCCTCCAGGACGGAACTCGCCCCCGCCTTTCACGGCACGACGGTGGTGATGCTGATCACCGCACTGATATTCTTCACTTACATCGCGGCCCACTTCAACCGATCGGCACGCATGACGCTTGCTTTCCAGAGCGAGAAGGATTCACTGATCGCCGAACTGGAAACGGCCAATGCCATGTCGGACGAGGCGCGCCGTCGAGCCGAGGAAGCCAATCTCGCGAAATCGCGGTTTCTGGCTTCGATGAGCCATGAATTGCGCACGCCGCTCAACGCGATCCTCGGTTTTTCCGAAGTCATGTCGAAGGAAATCCTGGGCGGGATGGGGAATGATACCTACCGGGACTATGCGCGCGACATCCACACATCAGGCCAGCACCTTCTCAACCTGATCAACGAAATCCTCGATCTGAGCCGTGTCGAAGCGGGGCGCTATACGCTCAATGAGGATGCCGTGCGGCTGGTGGATGCGGTCAGCGAGAGCATTCACCTGATGCAGATCAAGCTGCAGAAGAAGAACATCAAGCTGGTGGAGCATTTCGAGCAGAATTTGCCGCTCTTATGGGTCGATGTCCGCTCCGTCAGGCAAATCGTCCTCAATCTGCTTTCGAATGCGGTGAAATTCACCCCTTCGGGCGGGGAGATCCAGGTCAAGGTCGGTTGGACCGCAGGCGGTGGCCAATATATATCGGTCCGCGACAATGGGCCGGGCATTCCGCAGGAGGAAATACCGATCGTGCTGTCGGCCTTCGGACAGGGCAGTATCGCCATCAAGAGCGCGGAGCAGGGCACCGGCCTTGGCCTGCCCATCGTACAGGCGCTGATGGCCATGCATGGCGGCGAATTCCGGCTCTATTCGAAACTGCGCGAGGGCACCGAAGGGCTAGCGATCTTCCCGGCCTCGCGGGTCATGGAAGCGATGCCTGCCGTCAAGACGAAATCCCGCGAGCAGAAATCCCGGACGAACAAGCAATCGCGTGCGGCCTGACCGGGCGCAGGTCTACCGGCGATACGTCTCCTACATCTTCGTTCTGGCGGCAATCCGCTCCAGTACTTCAGCTGTTTCCAGTTCCCTCACCGCATCCTTGCCGATCCAGCGTGCAGTCCTGTCGCTTTCCTCCGCCAGACGTCGGGCCAGCGCGAGCGCCTGTTCGTGGCAGGCGAGATTGCGTTTGCCGATATTGCGCAGCGCCCAGTTGACAGCCTTCTTGACAAAATTGCGCGGATCTTTCGCATGGAATTCGATGAGCGGCAGCCAAGCGAGGATCGTCTCGTCCGGCTCCTGCTTGAGATGCACGGCGGCGCTGGCGATCATGGCGAAGGCGGTGCGGCGGACGAATTCGCGCTCGTCGACAGCGAATGCGGGAACGAGTTCCTGCTCCAGCCGTGCCTTGACGAATAGGTCGGCGGCCGCATCGACGATTTCCCAGGAGTTGAAACCTGCCGCCCAAGACCGGGCTTCCCCCACAGTCAGCAGCTTCGGTTCGGTGGTATAGAGCGCCAGTATCCGCGCCTCGCGGATGCCGCTCTGCCACAGCTCTGTCGCCCGCGCGTGATGGCGTTTCGCCAGCCGCGCGATCCTCCGCATTTGCGGGGTGGGAATACCGAGCGCCGTGTCCGTGACGATGCCGAAGCGCCCCATGCCAGCGATGTTCTCCTGCGAGCGGAGCGTCTGGAGATGGGCGATCAGATCAGCGGCGCTCGATGAAGGCGCGATCATTTTTCGAGGCGCGCCAGGAGCGAAGACGTGTCCCAGCGGTTGCCGCCGAGTTTCTGCACGTCCTTGTAGAACTGATCGACGAGCGCAGTGACAGGGAGGGACGCGCCGTTGCGGTCGGCTTCCTCCAGGCAGATGCCGAGATCCTTGCGCATCCAGTCGACGGCAAAGCCGAAATCGTATTTTCCGGCATTCATCGTCTTGTAGCGGTTTTCCATCTGCCAGGAGCCTGCGGCGCCCTTGGAAATGACGCCGATCACCTTTTCGATATCGAGACCGGCCTTCTTGCCGAAGTGAATGCCCTCGGACAGTCCCTGGACCAGGCCGGCGATGCAGATCTGGTTGACCATCTTGGTCAACTGGCCCGCTCCTACTGGTCCCATCAGGCCGACGGCGCGCGCATAGGCCTCGATCACCGGGTTTGCCCGCTCGAAAACCTTTTCATCGCCGCCGACCATGACGGTCAGCACGCCGTTTTCGGCTCCTGCCTGTCCGCCGGATACGGGTGCGTCGAGGAAATGGAAGCCGCGCTTTTCAGCCTCCGCCGCCAGTTCACGGGCAACTTCGGCAGACGCCGTGGTGTTGTCGATGAAAATGGCGCCCTTCTTCATGGTGGAGAAGGCCCCGTTCTCGCCGATCGTTACCGAGCGCAAATCGTCATCATTGCCGACGCATGAGAAGATGAAATCCTTGTCCGTGGCGGCTTCTGCGGGTGTCGGAGCGTGCTTGCCGCCGAATTCTTCGGCCCATTTTTCTGCCTTGGCCGGCGTGCGGTTATAGACCGTCACATCGTGCCCGCCGCGCGTCTTGAGGTGGCCGGCCATCGGATATCCCATGATGCCCAGGCCGATGAATGCCACTGTTGCCATTATCTCTATTCCTCTTCAATAGTGTGGGAGCGCTGTCACGTTTGCGAAATGCGTCGGGGAGGAAACTAAGACAATGCGGCGGATCATCAAAGGTCTTTTATGGGTCGTATTTTCCCTTATTCCCCTCGCATTGCTCGCCGCCGTGATCATCTATGTCTGGATTGCCCGGTCTGTCGCTCCGGAAAGCGGCGAGGCGCAACTGGCGGGGCTTGGTGCGCCCGTCACGGTTACGCGCGACCGGAATGCCGTGCCGCATATTTCAGGCGCCTCGATGGAAGATGTCGCCATGGCGCTTGGCTTCGTCCATGCGCAAGAGCGGCTATGGCAGATGGAGGTCGCTCGCATGGCGGCACAGGGCCGGCTTTCCGAGATATTCGGCGAGGCGACCGTCGCTACCGACATGTTCCTGCGCACAATCGATGCCTATGGCGCAGCGGCTGATTCCTTCAAGGTGCTGAATGCCCGGGACCGGGGCGTTATCGAAGCCTATGCGCGCGGCGTCAATGCCTTCATCGACCGCAACGATCGGCCTTTCGCATCGAAATTTTCTCCCGAATTCGTCCTGCTCGACCGCAAGCCGGAACCATGGCAGGCCACCGATGTGGTCGCTGCGGTCAAGATGATGTCCGTGACGCTCGCCGCCAATATCGGCGAGGAGATGGAACGGCTAAAATTCGCGCGGCTTGGGATGAGCAACGCGGAAATGAACGATCTGTTGCCGCCGCTCAGCGAGGATACGCCGCCGCACTTGCCGGATCTGAAGACGCTGCTTGGATTGGCCAGCGGGCCGGTCAATGCGGCGCTTCCCAACGAGCAGCAATTTGCCGCGCTCGACGGCATAATGGGGCAGGGCGCGTCCAATAACTGGGTACTCGCCGGTACGAAGACCGAGACGGGCAAGCCCATGCTGGCGAATGACCCGCATCTGGAGTTCACCGCGCCTTCGCTCTGGTATCTGGCGCATCTTCAGGTGAAGGCTCCTGGGGGCGAGACGCGCAATCTCATAGGTGTCACCCTGCCGGGAACGCCGCTGGTGTTTCTCGGGCGCAACGACCGCGTGGCCTGGGGTTTCACCAATACCGCGGCGGATGTGCAGGATATCTTCGTGGAGCGGATCAACCCGGATAATCCGGATGAATATCTGACGCCTGAGGGCTATCGCCCCTTCGACAAGCGGACGGAGACGATCCGGGTGAAGGACGAGCAGGATGTGACGTTCGAGCGCCGCGCCACACGTCACGGTCCCGTCCTTCCCGCTAATTACCGCGGGCTGCAGCGCTATCTGCCCCAAGGTACGGTTCCGGCGCTGCAATGGACGGCGCTTGCCCAGGATGACACGACCATATCGGCGGGGTTCCGATTGTGGGACTTCCAGTCCGTCGAGGCGTATCTGGACGGAATGCATGATTTCGTGACGCCGATGCAGTCGATGGTGGTGGCGGATGTCGATGGCAATATCGGCCTGATCGCGCCTGGGCGCGTGCCGGTGCGCGATCCGGCCAACCAGATCATGGGTCGGGCGCCTTCGCCCGGCTGGGACGCGATATACGACTGGAAGGGCTATATTCCATACGAGGATCTGCCTCGCCAATACAACCCGACGCGCGGCGCCATTGGCACCGCCAACAGCAAGATCGTCGATAGCAGCTATGCGCCTTTCCTCACCTTCGACTGGGATGAGGCGTGGCGGCGCGACCGCATCGCCACATTGATGCTCGACAGCAATGTCAAGCAGACGCTGGAAACCAACCGGCAGGCGCAGGGCGACGATTATTCGCCGGCCTATGCAGCGCTCGGCCCCGTCATGCTCGGCCTCGTCGAAGGACGCAGCGACGTGAATGCCGACGATATCCTGGCTCTCAAGCGATGGGATTATCGCGAGGACAAGTCGCGTAGCGAACCGCTCATCTTCGAGGCATGGCTGCGGTTTGCGACGAAACGCATCATCTCGGACGATTTGGGCGACGCATTTCCGGGGTTCTGGCGGGCGAGGGCGACTGCCATGCTGCGCTGGCTTTCGCCCGATGCGGCGCGCGACTGGTGCGACGACGGGCGCACGCCGGAACGGGAGAGCTGCGGCGACGTATTGGCGCTGGCTTTGAAGGACGCGGAGTCGGATCTGGAAACGCGCCTCGGCTCCGACCGCAGCGCGTGGAACTGGGGCGCACTGCATTATGCCTATGGCGCGCATCGGCCTTTTGCGCGGGTCAAGCCGCTCGACCGGATATTCGACGTCAATGAGCCCGCGTCGGGCGGCGCCTATACGCTCGACCGCGGCACGCCCAACTGGAACGACGAGGCCAATCCCTACCGCGCGACGCATGGCACCAGCTATCGCGGAATATTCGACCTGGGCGATCTCGACCGCTCGACCTATATCCAGACAACCGGCCAGTCCGGCAACGTGCTGTCAACGCATTACAGGGACATGGCGGAACGCTGGGGCAATATCGAGGCGTTCACCATTCCTGCATCCGAGGCCGGCTATCAGGATGGAATGCTCGGTACGTGGAAGCTGTTGCCGAAGAGATGACGGCGCTGTTTACGTCAGCGGCGTCATCACGCTTTTGCGATAGGCAGGACGCTGCTTGAGCCGCTCGTACCATGCCGCAATGTTCGGCAATTGCGGCCGGTCGATCGGAAGTTCGTGCCAGGCATAGATGAAGATACCGGGCGTAATGTCGCCGATGCCGAATTGGTCGCCGGACAACCATTGCTGGCTGGATAGGTGTTTTTCAGGAATCTCGAGGGCCTTGGCAACGGCGGCGATGCCCTGCTCGAGGATGGCCGGGTCGCGCTTGTCCTCGGGCAGCCGGACCAAGTGCCAGATAATGTCGCGGAAAGGTGCGGCGAGGGTTGTGCTTGCCCAGTCCATCCATTTTTCCGCGTCCGCGCGTTTCGCGGCATCATCGATCCACAGCGTGCCGCTTCCGTATTTCGCGGCGAGATAGCGGACGATCACATTCGATTCCCAGAGAACGAAGCCATCATCTTCAAGCACCGGAACGAGGCCATTGGGGTTGAGCGCGCGGAACTCTGGTGTATCGACCAAGCCATAGGCGCCTCCGGCTGTGATATGTTCATAGCCGAGGCCGAGTTCGTCGGCTGTCCAAAGCGCCTTCTTGACGTTGGTCGAGTTGGTTCTGCCCCAGATTTTCAGCATGTTTGGCTTCCCGAATAAGATTTGTTCACTCTTGGTGGTAGAGCATCCTTTGCTCGGACGCGCGTGCGGCGCTCTAACGGACGAGATGGCGTGTCAGGCGGCGTTCTATCCAGTTCCATAGATTGCGAATCAGCTCCACCATCACGAAGTAGATCACCGCTGCCCAGAGATAGGTCTGGAAATCGAATGTTCGGGCATAGGCGCGCCGCGTCTCGCCCATCAGATCATAGATCGTGATGATCGCGACGATGGCTGAACCCTTGAGCAGCAGGATGAGTTCGTTGCCGTAGGGGCGAAGTGCGACGATCAGCGCCTGCGGAAGGATCACTTTCCAGAACGTGACCCGCGTGGGCAACCCGAGCGCCGCAGCACCTTCCCATTGGCCAATGGAAACGCTCTTGATGGCGCCGCGCAGGATTTCGGCCTGATAGGCGGCGGTGTTCAGCGTGAAGGCGAGAATCGCGCAGTTCCACGCGTCGCGGAAGAAGAACCAGAGCCCCAGTTCCTGCATTTGCGGGCGGAGCGAACCGAGCCCGTAATAGATGAGGAAGGTCTGGGCGAGAAGGGGAGTGCCGCGAAAGAAATAGACATAGCCTGTGGAGATGGCGTGCCAGAAGCGGTTCTTCGACAGGCCTGCGATCGCGATGGGGATGGAAACAAGCGCTCCGAGCAGGCTGGAGATCGCAACCAGGATAAGCGTGGTCTGCAAGCCGGACCAGTATTTCGGGGCGTAGGTCTCGAAAAGGTCGATGCGCCAGGAATTGTAGAGATAAATTGCGAGGCCGATGAAGAGCGCCAGCCAGAGACCGACGAGGGCGTAGCCCACGACACGCGTGCCGGTCCATGGGTGGGGAAGTGCGGGAGGTCGCAGGACTGTCTCGGCAGCGGGCGCCGTGGTGTTTCCGGTCATGGTCATGCGCGCTCCTTCTCCGTGTCCTGGCTTTGATATGCCCAGTTCTCGATGCGGGTGATGAAGAAGGACGAGATGATGGCGAGGATGAGATAAAGCAGGCAGGCCGTGCCGAAGAACAGGAAGGCCTCCTTGGTCACGCGCGCCGCAACGCCGGTCTGGCGCAAGATGTCGGCAAGACCGATGACAGAAATAAGGGAGGTGTCCTTGAGGAGAACCATCCAGAGATTGGCGAGACCCGGCAGCGCGATGCGGACCAGTTGCGGCAGGATGATCTTGCGCATGGTCAGCCAGTTAGACAGGCCAATGGCATAGCCCGCCTCATACTGTCCCGCCGGAATGGCGCGGAAAGCGGACAAGAAAACCTCGCTCGCATAAGACGAGAAGACCACGCCCAGCGCCAGCATTCCGGCGGCGAAGGAGTTGATCTCGATCGTAGCGTCAATGCCGAGCATCGCGACGACCTTCTGAAGGCCGATCTGAGCGCCGAAATAGACGAGGAAGAGCGTCAGCAGTTCCGGCAGTCCGCGAAAGACGGTCGTATAGATGCTGGCGGCAAGCCGGAGCGAGGGTTCCTTCGATTGCTGCCCCACTGCGATAAAGAAGCCGATCAGCAGACCGAACGGCAAAGTCGCCAGTGCGAGCGATATGGTGACGAGCACGCCACTGGCTATGCTCCTTCCCCAGCCTCCTTCGCCGAAGCTCAGAAGCGCTGCATAATGCTCCATTCGCCTATTCCTTTTCGGGGCCGCTGAAAAACCTGGTACGGGAACCCCTACAGCGTCGCGGGTCCTTTAGACCGCGCAGGGAACGCTGTAAATCATTGAATCTGCGCACCGTGCTTTCAGTGCTCGATTCTGTCGAGCCGATGCGCCGGTCCTTTTCCGGAGAGACGGCGGAAGCAAATTCCGCCGTCTCTCTTTATTCAAATATCGGCAGCCGTCGGATCAGTTCTCGCTGCCATAGGCGTCGAAATCAAAATATTTGTCGTTGATTTTCTTGTATGTGCCGTTGGCGCGGATGGCTTTGATCGCCTCGTTGAACTTCGCGACGAGCTCAGGGCGTTCTTTCCTGATGGCGACGCCCGCGCCAGGGCCGTGGATTGCTTCGACCGGGGTTATCAGGCCGACGATCTTGCAGCAGGCCCCATCAGGGGTCTTCAGCCATTCCGTCAGCGTGACGCTATCGTCATTGACGGCATCGAGACGGCCGTTGACGAGGTCGAGGCGATATTCATCGGCAGTCGGATAAGACTTGATCGTGCTGTCGGTGTAGGTCTTCTCCGAATAATTGGCGTGGGTGGTCGAGCCCTGTACGCCGATGGTCTTGCCGGCCAGGTCTTCCTTGGTCACGCCCTTGATGTCGGTATCCTTCGGGGCCGCGATAGCGGGAGGGGTGTTATAATATTTGTCCGAGAAGGCGACCTGCTTCTTGCGCTCGTCGGTGATCGACATCGACGCGATGAAGGCGTCGAACTTGCCGGCCTGCAGGGCGGGAATGGCGCCGTCCCAATCCTGGGCGACGAAGGTGCATTCCGCTTTCATCTCATCGCAGAGCGCCTTGGCGATATCGATGTCGAAGCCTTCGAGCTTGCCGTCTGGCGTCAATGTGTTGAAGGGCGGATAGGCGCCCTCGGAAGCGATGGTGAGCTTCAAAGGCTCCTGTGCCCCGGCAGCGGCTCCCATCGTCAAAACAATGGCGGCTGCGGACGCTGCAAGAGCGAAACGCTTCATGATACGCATTTTATACCTCTCTGTTAAAGCCCGGCTGTTCCCCGTCTTCTTTTCTGGCTCAGCCTTCGGGCGAAGGTCGCGGTGCCCGCGCCTGGGCACGGATATTCCCACCATTTCTATTGCAAAAGCAACAGGTAATAGCGAGCAATTGAATGGGGTCGGTCATGTGAATTCAACGGCCAGTCGTCGCAATATTATTGCGTGATATCCGCGCGTCCGGCAATTTGAGGAAAAAATGCTCAGCGCAGGCCGCTTTGCGTTTCGACGAAGTCGGCGATTCGCGCGACATCATCCAGATTGAAAACCGGTACGGTTTCATCGGCAACAGGATGGTCGCTGGCGACGGCGACGATGTTCGGGTCGGTTGCCGAAAGCCGATCGCCCTTGCGGCCATCGGTTCTGCGCGTCTCGATCTTGAGGTGGGGTTCGCGCTTGTAACCTTCGACGATGATGAGATCGCAAGGGGCGAGCCGCTCGATGATTTCATTGAGCGAAGGCTCGCTTTCCCCCTGCAACTCATGCATTAGCGCCCAGCGACGATTGGAAATGATGGCGACTTCGCCGGCGCCGGCCTTGCGGTGACGGAAGGAGTCGGTGCCTTCGTGGTCGATGTCGAAATCGTGATGCGCGTGCTTGACAGTGGAGACGCGCCAGCCGCGGCGCGTCAATTCCTCGACGAGGCGGGCCGTCAGGGTCGTCTTGCCGGAGTTTTTCCAGCCGGTGATGCCGAAAACGCATTTTTTCATGGTGTTCATGAGCGCATTTTTGTCAGTAATTGCTCGGCTTGCGCAAGATCCTCTTGGGTATTGATGTTGAAGAAGGGATCGACCGCCAGGCCCGTCCCCGTCTCAAGCGGATCGAACTCTACTTCCGTAATGCCGTGGCGTTTGGCCCACACGCTGACTTTCGGCTTTTCGCCGCTGACCAGAAAGGCAGCCAGATCATTTTCGAGCGCGATGGGCCAAAGCCCGAAAACCGGGTGGATGTTGCCGCCGGACACGGCCAGGACGATGTTGTCGGGTTCTTTGAGTTGGCGTGTCAGGCGCGCTACGAGGTCGGTGGGGAAGAAGGGCGTATCGGCAGCGACGGTCACGATATGGCTGGGCCGTGAGGCGTCGTCCATGTGACTGGCATAGCGCATCGCCGCCTGAACGCCGGCAAGCGGGCCCTGATGGCCTGCAATGGCGTCCTCCACGACGGGCAGGCCAAATTGATAGAAGCGGGCGGGATCGCCATTGGCATTGATGATCAGATGCTGGAGTTGCGGGCGCAGCCTCTCGATGACACGGGCAACAAGCGGTTGGCCGCCGAGCAGCATCAGGCCCTTGTCGCCGCCGCCCATGCGCTGTGCGCGCCCTCCGGCGAGGATCACGCCCAGCGGTTTGCGAAACGCGTTTTCCGTCATCATCTAACCGTCTTTGCCATGGCTTTGCGTAAGCTCCCCCCGGCTGCGGCGGCTGACCACGCTTTCACGGTACAGCATATAGATGCCGCTCAGGACGACGATCGCCGAGCCGATGATCATCGGCAGATCGGGAATATCGCCGAAAATCAGGAACCCAAGCAATATTGCCCAGAGAAGGCTTGTGTAGCGGAAGGGAGAAACGAAGGATATCTCACCCTCGCGCATCGCCAGGATGATGAAATGATAGCCGATGAGGAGCAGGATGGCAGCGACCATGAGAAGGCCAGCTTCGCCCCAGCCGACCAGCGACCAGCCGCCCATGGGCACGATGAGCGCTGCGCCGGTCAGGGTGATAGCCGACGAGGTGAGGGCCGATATCATCAGCGTCGGTATGGTATCCGGCACCCGTCTTGTCGCCAGATCGCGACAGGCCGTGAAGGCGACGCCGACCAGAAGCATCGCGGCATAAGGATTGATCCCGTCGGCGCCGGGACGCACGATGATCAGCACGCCGACAAAACCCGTGGTGATCGCCAGCCAGCGACGCCAACCGACCTGTTCCTTGAGGAAGATCGCCGCGCACATTGTGACAGCAAGTGGAACGGACTGGAAGACGGCCGAAGTGAACGCCAGGGACAGATGCACCAGCGCGACGAGGTAGGTGATGGTTGCGCCCATTTCACCGACAGCGCGCAGGAGAATCATGGGGTGCAGCGTCTTGCGCAGTGGAATCACAGCCTTGCGCTGCATGGCGATGATCAGGATCACCGCCGTGGCGAGCGCGCCGCGCAAGAGCATGATCTGGCCGGTGTTCATGCTTTCGGAGAGAAATTTCGTGATGGAATCGTTGGCGGTGAAACTCGCCATGGCGAGCATCATGAAAATACAGCTGCGGACATTGGGGGAAAGCGCCAAGATGATGATTCCGATTGATCATTCATTTATCCCGCCGCGTGAGGCCGCGCGACTGAAATATTGGCATTTCAGAATATGGAATGATCTTTTCTGCCGCTGAAACAGGCAGCGGCGGATCAGCCGCCGGTGACGCTCATATGGCGTGATACGGCAGGGCGGTTGTGGCGGCGGTCGATGATGAAATCGTGGCCCTTGGGCTTGCGGCCAATGGCCTCGTCGATCGCCTGGGAAAGCAGGGCGTTGCCTTCCGATGCGCGCAGCGGCGCGCGCAGGTCGGCTGCGTCTTCCTGGCCGAGGCACATGAAGAGCGTGCCCGTGCAGGTAATGCGCACGCGGTTGCAGCTTTCGCAGAAATTATGGGTTATCGGCGTTATGAAACCGAGCCTTCCGCCGGTCTCCTGCAACTCGACATAGCGGGCAGGGCCGCCGGTCTTGTAGGGGATGTCGGTCATGGTGAATTCGCGCGCAAGCGAGGCGCGCAGCATGGAAAGCGGCAGGTACTGGTCGGTACGGTCAAGGTCGATCTCGCCCATCGGCATGGTCTCGATCAGCGTCATATCCATGCCGCGGCCATGCGCCCAGCGGATCATCTCAGGGATTTCGTGCTCGTTGAAACCCTTCAGCGCGACGGCGTTGAGCTTGACCTTGATGCCGGCGGCCTGTGCCGCATCTATGCCTTCGAGAACGCGGCCGATCTCGCCCCAGCGGGTAATGGTACGGAATTTTTCCGCATCGAGCGTATCGAGCGAGACATTGATGCGCCTGACGCCACATTCGGCGAGTTCAGCCGCATGGCGCGCGAGCTGCGAGCCGTTGGTGGTCAGCGTCAATTCTTCGAGCGCGCCCGAGCGGAGATGGCGGGAGAGCTCGCGGATCAAATGCATGATATTCTTGCGAACCAACGGCTCACCGCCCGTAAGCCGCAATTTGCGCACGCCCTTTTCGATGAAGGCGGTGCAGAGGCGGTCTAGCTCTTCAAGGGACAGCAGATCCTTCTTCGGCAGGAAAACCATGTTTTCCGCCATGCAATAGGTGCAGCGGAAATCGCAGCGGTCGGTCACCGACACGCGCAGATAGGTGATCGCCCGGCCGAAGGGGTCAATCATCGGCGGTTCGGTGCGAATGGCGCCCTGATCTGCCGGATGGTTCAATAGCATCTCGTCCAAGAACAACTCCTCCTGAAAAACAGAGATAAGATGTCGGCGGGGATGTGTCCAGTCACAAGGACGACAGGGAGGGGCGGGAACCGGCTTGCCGCGTGCGTCCAATCCGCCTATCACGATCTGGCCGCCTATCACGATCCGCAAGCAGCGGCAGGAACAGGAGAACGTCATGGCTGGTGTCTGGCCCAAGGAATTGCGCGTCTCGCCAAACCGCAAGACCCTGACGATCAGCTTCGACGATGGGGAGGTCTATGCACTTCCCGCCGAGATGCTGCGCGTCCTGTCGCCCTCGGCGGAAGTGCAGGGGCATTCGCCGGAACAGCGGGTGACGGTCCCCGGCAAGATCAATGTGACCATATTGAAGGTCGAGCCGATCGGCAATTACGCCGTGCGCATCACCTTCGACGACATGCATGATACCGGGCTTTTCAGCTGGACCTACCTGAGAGAACTCGGACGAGAGAAGGAAAGCCGCTGGCAGGCTTATCTGGACGAGCTGGCGGGGAAGGGGCTCAGCCGCGAGGGCTGAGCGATCAGGAGGCGATATGACCATTATCAGGACTGTCGAGGAACTCGAAGCGCTCTACGGCAAGCCGGGCGAAGCATCGCTCGTCAAGGAAATCGACCACATCATCCCGGAATATGCGGCCTTCATCGAGGCTTCGCCATTTGTTGCGCTGGCAACTGCCGGCCCGGAAGGGCTCGATTGCTCGCCGCGCGGCGATCTAGCGGGCTTCATCCGCATCCATGACGAGCGCACCTTGATGATGCCGGACCGGCACGGCAACAATCGCGCCGATTCGCTGAAGAACATCATCCGCGATGGCAGGATCGGCCTGCTCTTTCTCGTGCCCGGCTCGGGAACCACGCTGCGTGTCAATGGCCGCGCCTCGATCTCCGTCGATCCGGAACTCTGCGCTTCCTTTGCTGTGCAGGGGAAAGCAGCGCGGTCGGTGACGGTGATCGATGTCGAAGCAGTCTATTTCCAATGCGCGCGGGCGATCCACCGCTCGGAACTGTGGAATGCAGAAAAGCATGTCGATCCGAAGGCCCTGCCGAGTCCCGGCCAAATCCTGGCCCGCACCAGCGGCGCGGGTATCGACGGCGAGGCTTATGATGCGGCGTGGCCCGGCCGGGCCAAGGCCACCATGTGGTAGGCGGGATCAGAGAAGACCTTATTCTTCCTTCAGCATCTCGCTGATGCGGCGCATCATGTCGCCCATCCTGTCGCATTCCTCCGGCGTCGACTGGTTCATGACGCGGTCGATCAGCGTGGTATAGACCTCCAGCGCCTGCATCAGCCGTCTCTCGCCTTCATCGGTCAGGTAGAGGCGCAACACGCGCTTGTCCTTGCGGTCGCTCTCGCGCCGCAACAGTCCTTGCGCCTCAAGCTGGGGCAGGAGCATGGTCATGTTGGAGCGGCCGACCAGGAGCCTGCGGGCAAGGTCATGCTGCGACTGGCCGGGATGGCGGTAGAGATTGATCATGGCGTCGAGCTGCGCGATCTTGAGATCGAGCGGCGCCAGCGCGCGGGTGAGCTCGCGCGCCACAGCCTTTTCGGCGCGCATCATCGCGACCCAGTTCTTGAAGCGCGGATTGTCCCAGGGAAACGACTTCGGAGTATCTTGCTTTTTGTTCATTCTTGTACAATATTGTTCATGGTTGAACATTTAACGGGTTTTCGACTATGACACCCTTCATCTTCCAGGTCACGCGTCTCGGCTTCGATATCTATGGGAGGATTGCGCCCAGGCGCGCAGGCCGCGCCGCGTTCAAGCTTTTTTGCCGCACGCCCGCCCGCAAGCCGAAAAGCAAATCCCATGCGGAAAAGCTGGCGCGCGCCGAGGCGAAGGTGGCCAAGGCGCGGCGTCTGGACCTGGCGATCGACCGGGGCATGTTCGTTTCCCATCTTTTTGAGCCGGTCAAGCCTGCGCCATCGGGACGGATTTCGCTGGTGGTGCATGGCTGGGGCTCGCGCACGGCTGATATGCTTGCGATCATTGACGCCCTGCTCGACGCAGGTGAGCGGGTCGTTTCCATCGACCTACCGGGACATGGAGCGTCGCCGGGCAGGGCGCTCCACATGGTGCAGGCGATCGCGTCGGTAGATGCCGCCTGGCGGCAATTCGGCCCGTTCCATGCCATGATCGGTCATTCCTTCGGTGGCGCCGTTATCGTCAATGCGGCGGCGGGCACAGCCCCGTGCTATCCTGCCCGCACACCGGAAAAGCTTGTCACCATCGCCGCGCCGCACTCGATGACCGAGGTTTTCGACGGTTTCGGCAGGATGGTGGGGCTCAGGCGCGATGTGCGTGACGCCATGGACAGGGAAGTGCTGCAACTCGCCTGCAGCCCGCTCTCCGCCTTCGACACGGACCATGTCCTGCGCAGCTTGAAAATTCCCACACTGGTGATTCACGCCCGTGACGACAAGGAAGTGTCGGCGAAATCCGCCGAGTCAAAGGCCAAGGCGGGGCCGCATGTCACGCTGCATTGGGCTGACGGGCTGGGCCACCGACGGATCATCGCCAGCGGGCAAGTGGCGGCGCGGGTGGCGCAGTTCGTGGCCGGCAGAAGCGCAATGGAGAAAGCGGCCTGAGCGGCTTTCGTTCTCTCCTGTGGGAGAAGGTCCCCCGAACCTCGGGGTCATTGGATTGGAACGATGGCGGGGCATCGCACCCCCCCTCTGGCCTGCCGGCCATCTCCCCCACAAGGAGGGAGATTACGCCCTCATCAAGCGCGGTATCAATCGCAAACGTTGCGGAATGAAGGCCGAGGGCCGTGTCAGCCAATCCCTCGGCAACCTTCCTCACCCCAGGTTCAGCTCCTTGAAGAAGTCGTTGCCCTTGTCGTCGATGACGACGAAGGCGGGGAAATCCTCGACCTCGATGCGCCAGATCGCTTCCATGCCGAGTTCCGGATATTCCACTACCTCGACCTTTTTGATGCAGTCCTGTGCCAGACGGGCGGCTGGGCCGCCGATGGAGCCGAGATAGAAGCCTCCATGCCGCCCACAGGCCTCGCGCACCTGGCGCGATCTGTTGCCCTTGGCCAGCATCACCATCGAGCCGCCGAAGGACTGGAACTGGTCGACATAGGAATCCATGCGGCCTGCCGTGGTCGGTCCAAATGAACCGGAGGCATAGCCGGCTGGCGTCTTGGCCGGGCCGGCATAATAGATCGGGTGGTTCTTGAAATAATCCGGCATCGGCTCGCCGCGCTCGAGCCGCTCGCGGATCTTTGCATGCGCCAGATCGCGGGCAACGATGATGGGACCTGAGAGCGAAAGGCGAGTCTTTACAGGATGTTTCGAGAGCTCGCTCAGAATCTGATTCATCGGCTGGTTAAGGTCGATCCGCACCACATGGGAGGACAGCTTCTCCTCGTCGACATCGGGCATGTATTTCGCCGGATTGGTTTCGAGCTGTTCCAGAAAAATGCCGTCCCTGGTGATCTTGCCCTTGGCCTGACGGTCAGCGGAGCAGGAGACGCCGAGACCGATCGGCAGCGACGCGCCGTGGCGCGGCAGGCGGATGACGCGCACGTCGTGGCAGAAATATTTGCCGCCGAATTGCGCGCCGATGCCAAGCGACTGGGTCATCCTGTGGATTTCGGCTTCCATTTCGAGATCGCGGAAGGCGTGGCCGCTCTCTGAGCCTTTGGTGGGCAAACCATCGAGATAGCGTGTCGAGGCGAGCTTGACCGTCTTCAGGTTCATCTCGGCCGACGTGCCGCCGATCACCACAGCCAGATGATAGGGCGGGCAGGCCGATGTGCCGAGCGTCAGGATCTTTTCTTTCAGGAAATCCAGCATCCGGTCATGGCTGAGGAGCGAAGGCGTGCCCTGGTAAAGGAAGGTCTTGTTGGCCGAACCGCCGCCTTTGGCGACGAACAGGAATTTGTAGGCGTCCTCGCCTTCTTCATAGATATCGATCTGCGCCGGCAGATTGTTTTTCGTGTTCTTCTCCTCGAACATCGAAAGCGGCGCCAGTTGCGAATAGCGCAGGTTCTTCTTCTCATAGGCGTCGAGCACGCCGGCGCCCAGCGCCTCCGCATCGCCGCCTTCAGTCCATACGCGGCGGCCCTTCTTGCCCATGATAATCGCCGTGCCGGTATCCTGGCACATCGGCAGGACGCCGCCCGCGGCGATATTGGCATTCTTCAGGAGATCGTAGGCGACGAAGCGGTCGTTGTCGGTCGCTTCCGGGTCTTCGAGGATTTTAGCCAATTGCTGCAGATGGCCGGGCCGCAGGAGATGGTTGATATCGGCAAAGGCTGCTTCGGCGAGAAGCCGCAGGCCTTCCGTGTCGACGCTGAGGATTTCCTGCCCCTTGAAGCTATCGACCGAAACATGATCGGCCGAAAGCTTGCGGTAGGGCGTTTCGTCCGGGCCCAGAGGGAAAAGATCGGCGGTGACCGCGTCTGCCATTTGCATACCCCGTTTGTATCATTCGAGCACCCGACCAAGGGCGGCTGAGATGAGGCGCTTTTATCGCGATATCAGTGGAAATCCACTGCGGCAGATCGCGCGGTGCGCCTTCAGCGAGATGCAGAAAAGTCACGCTTCAAGCGAATGTGAACGGGATATGGCGGCGGCCTGCAAAGAAAGTTTCGTCGTTAAAAGAATCTATACGAGAATCCGCAAATGTGAGCTTTCCAAGGGAATCGCACGCGGCGATCAGCATCAGTCGCGATAGAAAATTTATTGGGCGGATATCATGAATTTTTCATCCAGAAACATCGCTGTGGCAAGGAACAAAGCTCTGGCCGCAGCGGCAATCGGCGCCGTACTCGCCGTTACGACCGCATTGACCGCAACCGACGCAATGGCGGCCAGCACGCTTCTGGAACTTTTCCGCCAGAAGAAGCAGGCGCAGACCGAAATGGCTCCGCCAACGCCGCCCGCCGCCACCGTCCGGACGCCGCGCGCCGCAGTCGAAGCTCCTGCACAGCCGAGAGCTAGCGCCGGCCAGCCGGCAACTCCTATCAAGCGGATCACCGTGAAGGGGCCGCAGATCTATGACTACAAGCCGGATGCGCTGGTCCGGGTCGATTTCTCCAAGTTCGACATGCAGATGACGGCAGCCACGGAGATTACGGACCGGCCGCAGATCGATGGGATCACCTCGGGCATGCCGCCCTTGCCGCCGAAGGCATCCGCTGATGCTGACACCAATGTTTTCGTCGAGGCGATCGAGCATCTGAAGGCGACCGATGTGCGCGCCGAAAAGCAAATCGCCGACGCCATCGTCGATTTCTATTCCGCGCATCAGAAATTCCTGTGGTCGACAGGCCTCGATGTCGCGTCTCCCGCGAAGGAGGTCGCCGCGCTCTTCGCCAAGGCGGGCGAGGACGGCCTCGACCCGGAGGAATATGCTGTCGTCATCCCGGCTGACAATTTCGACAAGGCGGACGAGCAGGATCGCCTGAAGAAGCTTGCCGATTTCGAAATTCTCCTGACGGCGCGGGCGCTGCGCTATGCCATAGACGCGGGCGAGGGGCGTATTACCGCCGACCGGCTGAGCGAGATGCACGACCTGCCGCGCGGCCGTGTGAAGGCGCGGGATGTGCTGGAAAAGCTGGCCGTTGCCGACGATCCGGCGGCCTATCTCGCCTCCTTTCACCCGCAGAGCAAATGGTATGCGGAGCTGAAGAGGAGCCTCGCCGATCTCGACGGGCGGGAGAACGATGTGCAGGTCCAAATCGCGCCCGGCACGCTGATCCGCCCCGGCGACGAGAACCCTGAAGTCGCCAATGTGGTGGCGCTGATCCTCAAAAAGGCTCCCGCAGATTATCTGGAGAAGCATCAGGCAGTCCTCGGCGAGCATGAGAGCGCTACGGTCTACGATCCGGCGCTGGTCGCGGCGATCAAGGATTACCAGAAGCAGGCGGGCAGCCAGCCCGACGGCGTGATCGGGCGCAACACGATTTCAACGCTGCAGAGCGAATCCACGGCGGTGAAGCGCGATCGCATCCTCTATGCGATGGAGCGCCTGCGCTGGTTGCCGCATGATTTCGGCAACCGTTACGTCTTCGTCAATCAGCCTGCCTATCGGGCGCAATATTTCGCGGACGGCCAGGAAAAGGTCGCCATGAACGTGGTGGTCGGGTCGCCCCGGCACCAGACCTATTTCTTCTACAACAAGATCCAGACCGTGGTGTTCAACCCGTCATGGGGCGTGCCGCGCTCGATCATCCTCAACGAGATGATGCCGAAGATCCTGCGCGATCCGGGCTATCTCGGGCGCAATGGCTATGAGGTCTATCAGAATGGCAAGCGTGTTCCGTCCAGTTCCGTCAACTGGTCGCGGATCGCTGCGGGGCAGGCGGATGTCGGCATTCGCCAGATCCCGAGCCTCGACAATTCGCTGGGCGAACTGAAAATACTGTTCCCCAACAGCCATGACATCTACATGCACGACACGCCGGCAAAATCCTATTTCAAGCGGGACATGCGGGCGCTCAGCCACGGCTGCATTCGCTTGGAGCGTCCGCGCGACATGGCCGCCGCAGTGCTCGACGTGCCGGTGGAAAGCCTCAACAAATATTTCGGCAAGAACGAGCGCGGCGTGAAGGTGCCGGAGCAGATTCCGGTCTATATCAGCTATTTCACCGCCTGGCCCGACGCTTCGACCGGCAAGATCCGCTATTATGACGATGTCTACGAGCGCGATGCGCAACTGGCGAAGGCAATGGAAAAGACGCGGGTGTCGCGTCTGGCGAATAGCTGATCAGGGCGCGCTTCGACGGGCCGTTGAGGCGGAAACGTTGGGTATCCAAACGCATGCCCACGTTTCCATAAACTCAACCCCTCTACGGCTCGAAAGGCGGGAGGCTCTGGAAGGCGAGCTTCAGGGCCTCGGACCAGCCGTCGGAGATCGCCGTATAATAGGGGTCGGTGCGGTCGATGCGCTTGTGGAGACCCATCTTGAGCGAGTCTGCCTCGTAGAGGAGCATGTCGAGCGGCAGGCCCACGGAAAGATTGGATTTCAGAGTCGAATCAAAAGACACGAACAATAGCTTCACAGCGTCCTCGAAGGTCATCGCCGGGTCGTAGGCGCGGACCAGGATCGGCTTGCCGTATTTGTGCTCGCCGATCTGGAAGAAGGGCGTATCCACGGAGGATTCAATGAAATTGCCTTCGGGATAGATGTAGAACAGGCGCGGTTCGCCACCCTTGATCTGGCCGCCCAGGATAAACGACGCGGAAAAGGAATCGGCATTCTGGCCGCTGGGCGCCGCCTCCCGTATGACTTCCTTGACGGTCTCACCGATCAGCCTTGCCGTCTGGAACATCGAGGGCGTTCCGAAAACCGAGGGGTGGCGCTCGTCGGGCGCTTTTGACCGTTCCTCGATCAGGCTTACGACGCCTTGCGTGGTGGCCAGATTTCCCGCCGACAGGAGCACGATGACCCGATCACCGGTCTTCGACCATGTGTGCATCTTGGTGAAGGTCGAGATGTTGTCGAGACCGGCATTGGTCCTTGTATCGGACATGAAAACCAGGCCGCGATCCATCTTCAGTCCGACGCAATACGTCATATCAGCTATTCCGAATCCTATCCGAGCCCAAAGCGGCGATATTACTGCTCTACATTGATTTCGACCGCAAGCCTCTCGACCGCACTGCCGAAGCGCATGCCGGAAATCGGCGCCGCGTCGCGATAATCGAGGCCGCAGGCGATGCGTACATAGCGCTCGTTCGGGCATATATTGTTGGCGGCATCGAACCCGATCCAACCCAGATCGGCCACATGAGCCTCGGCCCAGGCATGGCTCGCCGTCTGGTCCACGACACCTTCCATCATCAGATAACCCGAGACGTAGCGTGCGGGGATGCCGAGAAGGCGGGCGACGGAAATGAAGATATGGGCGTGATCCTGGCAAACGCCCTTGCCGTTCTTCAGGGCGTTTTCGGCGTCGGTTGTCACGTCGGTTGTGCCGGGGACATAGGCAACACGCTGGTGGACGGCGTTCATCAGCGCGTGCAGGACGGCAAGCCTGTCGCCTTCCGTCGGGATGCCGACCGCCATTTCCCTGAGAGCCTCGCCGGGCTGGGTCAGCATGGTCCTGCGCAAAAACAGCCAAAGCGGAGCGAAGCCGCCGGTTTCGCCCATCACGCCTGCCCGGTCTTCGGTCTCGACCTGGCCTGTAGCCGTGATGGTGATTTCACGCACGTTGCGGCCGTGGCGGACGAGATCGACCTTGTTTCCATAGCCGTCCGTATAGGAAACTTCCGGGTCCGCACCGTCCACCGTTACCTGCCATTGGAGCATTTTCTGGCCGGTCGTAGTCTGCGGGCGCAGTCGCAGCCGCTGCACGGCGTAGGCGACGGGAACATCGTAGCGATAATGCGAGGTATGGCGGATCGTCAGCAGCATGGGCGGCTCTTTTTTTCACACATGACCAGAAAAAACCTGCAACTTTTCTGATTCATGCTCAGTCGAAATTGTAGGCGTCGGCGATTTCCGCGCCGAGACGGTTGTTCTTGACGATGAAATCCGAGAGGAATTCGTGCAGCCCCGTCTCGAAAATTCCGTTTATATCGTTGTCCCTCAGTGTCGCATGGCTTCTTTCCGCCGTTTCCTGGGCAGCATGGCGGGCACCGTAATCGGCGGAAAGGAAGCCGAGATTGTCGACGATGTTGCGATAGCAGAAATGCAGCGATCGCGGCATGCGCCCGTTGAGGATGAGATAGTCGGCGATGTGCGCGGGCTTGTAGTCGCCGTCATAGACCCAACGATAGGAGCGGTGGGCGGAAACCGAGCGCAGGATCGATTCCCACTGATAATTGTCCAGCATCGTCCCGACATAGGAGATGGCGGGCAAGAGTACGTAATATTTGACGTCAAGGATGCGGGCCGTATTGTCAGCGCGCTCGATGAACGTGCCTGTCCGGGCAAAGTTGAAAATCTCGTTGCGGAGCATGGTGCCGTGGAATGCGCCGCGGATCAGCGCCGTTTCACGTTTTACCTGGTCGAGCACGGAAGGCAGGTCGCTTTCCGGCACGGGACTGCACAGCGATTTCTTCAGCACCATCCAGGCCTCGTTGACGCTTTCCCAGGCTTCGCGGGTAAGGGCGGTGCGCACCATACGCGCATTGGAGCGGGCGGCCTCGATGCAGGACATGACGCTCGACGGATTATCCGCATCGCGCAGCAGGAAATCGGAAACGGTCGCGGCCGTGTAGGTCTTGTGTTTGCCGGAGAAGCCGACCTCGACACCGGCGCTGACAACGACCGACGACCATTCCTCAGGGGCGTCGGAGGTTTTGGTCAGCGCCATTCGCAGGCCCGCATCGACAATGCGCGCCATATTCTCGGCTCGTTCGATATAGCGGAACATCCAGTAGAGGCCGTTTGCGGTGCGTCCTAGAAGCATGTCTGTGCCGTTCCCCCTTGGCCGTTTGTTTTTTCTTCTGTTCGCGCGTCAGTCGTCCAGAACCCACGTGTCTTTCGTACCGCCGCCCTGGCTCGAATTGACCACCAGCGATCCCTCCTTCAGCGCCACGCGTGTCAGCCCGCCGGGCGTGATGCGGATGCGGTCGGAGACGAGCACGAAGGGGCGCAGGTCCACATGGCGTGGCGCGAGGCCCTTCTCGGTCAGGATTGGCGTGGTGGAGAGCGCCAGCGTCGGCTGGGCGATGTAGTTGTTGGGTCGCGCTTTGAGCTTTTCGGCGAAGGCTTCACGCTCCTTTTTCGACGCGGCAGGGCCCACAAGCATGCCGTAACCGCCAGAGCCATGCACCTCCTTCACCACAAGTTCCTCGAGATGTTCGAGGACATAGGCGAGGCTGCTTTTTTCTGAACAGCGCCAGGTAGGCACGTTTTCGAGTATGGCCTTGCGCCCGGTGTAGAACTCCACGATCTCGGGCATATAGGAATAGATCGCCTTGTCGTCGGCGATGCCGGTGCCGGGCGCATTGGCGATGGTGATATTGCCGGCGCGATAGACATCCATGATGCCGGCGACGCCGAGCGTCGAATCAGGGCGAAAGGTGAGGGGGTCGAGATAGGCGTCATCGACACGCCGGTAGAGCACGTCGATCGGACGGAAGCCTTCGGTCGTGCGCATGGCGACCCGGCCGTCGACAACGCGCAGGTCGCTGCCCTCGACCAGTTCCACACCCATCTGGTCGGCGAGGAAGGCATGTTCGAAATAGGCTGAATTATAGATGCCGGGCGTCAGCACGGCTATAGTCGGGGCACCCTGGGTGACCGCCGGCGCGACCGCGGCGAGGGACTGGCGCAGCAATTGCGGATAGGTCTCGACGGGGCGCACCTTCACATGCTGGAACAGCTCGGGGAAGAGCTGCATCATCGTTTCCCGGTTCTCCAGCATGTAGGAGACGCCTGACGGCGTGCGGGCATTGTCCTCCAGCACGTAGAACTGGTTTTCGGCCGTGCGCACGATATCGACACCGATGATATGGGTGTAGACATTGCCGGGAGGGCGGAAGCCGATCATCTCGGGGACGAAGGCTTCGTTGTTTGTGATCATTTCCTTCGGGATGCGGCCCGCGCGCACGATCTCCTGACGGTGATAGATGTCGTCGAGAAAGGCATTCAGCGCCATGACGCGCTGTTCGATCCCCTGCGACAGGCGCCGCCATTCCTGGCCGGAGATGATACGCGGGATGATATCGAACGGGATCAGGCGTTCGGCGGCTTCTTGATCGCCATAGACGGCGAAGGTGATGCCCGTCTTGCGGAAGACGTTTTCGGCGTCGATCGTCTTCTGCGCCAGCTTTTCAGGATTTTGCGTTTCGAGCCATTTATTCAGAGTTTTGTAAGGCGGCCGGACACCGTCGCCTTCGAGCAGCATTTCATCAAATGGCTTCACCCATGTCCCCCTTTTTATTTATTGGGGCCATTTCAAGCGCGTTCGGAAAAAAAAGCAAGCTTGATCCGCACTTTAGGGAATCAGAGGCAGTGTCCGCCCAAAAAGCAGGCGTCTGCGCACGAGTAGATGCATTTTGCAGCAGGTGGGTGATTAAATTTAGGGCGACGCCGTGGGGTCAGCTGCGGCCGGCGCGGGTTGTTATGAAACGACCCTTCGCGATTAGGATGGCGCAATCAGTTGACCGTAAATCTCGGCAATCCCCCAGACGATGAACACCAGAACGAGGGAAACCGCCAGGATGGTGAGGACCTGGGTTCCCCATCTTCCCTGCTTTGCCTTTTCGTTTTTCACTGTCTTCGTCATGCAGACCTCTCTTTTCGAGGGGTCAACGGCTTGCGGAAAAAAGAGTTCCCGCAAAATTCCTGTGGTGTTTTCCATGGGCCTTAAAAGCGGGAGAGGCCCGCTTGACGGACCATGTCGTCCCACGTATATCCGGCCTGCCTTCCAGCCATTCGGTCGGATGGGCGCGTAGCTCAGCGGGAGAGCACTCCCTTCACACGGGAGGGGTCACAGGTTCAATCCCTGTCGCGCCCACCATTTAACCATTTGATTTATTGATAAATACGATTTCTCTGTAAATCGGTATCCGGCAAGATTCGGCAAACAAAAGTGGAACATGGAATAGCGTTTCATGGAGAATTCGTGGAGCTCGGTCATCTTTTGTCGGCGAAGCGCTGAAGTTTGAACACAGGGAACCGATCAGCTTTTTGCTTCTTAGCTCTCCACGCGGGTCATATCAGCGTTCCCCTGATATGTCCTTTCTCGCCTTGTCGAGTTCCTCCGCATAGCGGCGCAGGAGGTAGCCTTCGGTCAGGAGGCCGAGCACCCGGCGGTTCGTGAAATCGTCGATGACCGCAAGCTCCTCGCTTCCTGTCTTGGTGAACATCTCGGCCGCCACCTTAACATTCATCGTCGGCAGCAGCATCGTGTCGCGGTTTTTGACCATTTCGGATATCGGTCGTTCATCGGTTGCGGGATCTGACCGCAGGGCATGGACCTCGGCGACGATCACGATGCCGACATATTTCCTGTCCCCCTCCGTCGCGATGATCCGCTGTACGGAGCCGAGCGGCACCTCTTTGCGGAACTGGGCAATGGTTATGTCGCAGGGCACGGTGCGGATATCCTCGCGCATCATGCGGCCGACGGTGAGATTTCTCATCCAACCGATGTCCTGGGCGCCGCGAATGGTCTCTCCACGCAGATGGAAGCGCCAGGTTGAGAACGAATAGCCGAATGTCTCCCTAACCAGCATCGCGGACATGATCGACGCCGCCAAAACGACCCCGGTGAGCGTCAGGTTTCCGGTGGATTCAAGGGCAAGGAAGGTCATGGTCAGCGGACCTCCCACGACACCCACGGCGAGCGAGGTCATGCCCACTACGGCTGCGACGACCGGATCGATACCCGTTTCAGGCGAGATGATCATCATGATCTCGGCGAATATCTTGCCGGCGAGCGCCCCGAGAAACAGCGACGCGAAGAACAGGCCGCCGCGAAATCCCGACCCGAGCGAGACGGCTGAAGCCAGGAGTTTCAAAACAAAGAGTTCCGCGATGACATAGAGCCCGTAGTTCATCTCCAGTTCGCGATGCAGGGCTCCATGGCCGCTGGACAGGACCTGCGGGGTCATCAATGCGAGGAGGCCGATGACGCATCCGCCGATGGCGGGCCGCAGAACACTGCTGATCGCCAGTCTGGAGAAAAACCGTTCGACTACCGTCACCAGTTGCATGATCGCGATCGAAAGACCACCGGCGATCAGCCCCAGGATCAAAAAGGGTATGTACTGCCCCGCCTTCATCGGGGGCAGTGCGCCCAGTTCGATCGGGAAGGGCGTTCCGCCCAGATATCCGGCCATCAGCGAGGCCGATACCGCCGCCGCCATCATAGGGGCCACGTTTGCAATGGAATAAACGCCGACGATAAGCTCGAAGCCATAGAACGCGCCGGTGAGCGGTGCGCCGAACGCCGCCGCGATCGCACCGCCTGCACCGCACCCGACCAGCAGTCGGACATCGCTGCGGCGCAAGCCGAAGAATCTGGCCAGCCTGGAGGCGACGCCCGCACCGGCCTGGGTATAAGCCGCTTCGAGCCCGACTGATGCACCAAAACCGCTGGAGACGATGGTCTGCAGGGCGACGATGAAAGTGTCGGTCATCGACAGGCGTCCGCCATAGAGCGCGTTGGCCTCGATCGGATCTATGGGGCCTCGCATTCGCCAGCGGCGGAGAAGAAACGCGCTAAGCCCGATCAGGACCCCGCCAATTACCGGAATGAGCGCCATTTCCGGGCGGGCCAATGCGAACATCCCGGAGAGGCGTGCGCCGCTGGGGATCGCATAGAGAAACGTGTGTAGCTGGTTGACGATCCAGCCGATCAGGACAACTGCGCTGCCGGCCAGCACGCCGACGATACAGCCCAGGAGCACGATCGCGACGCCGCGCGCGTTGAGAATGCGCAGGATGGCGAGCGTTCGAAGGCGAAGCTTGCCCGTATTGATGATTTTCGATGTTTCGAAGGGCACGAGCGGTCCTTGGCAATTCGGATGCCATGACAGTCTAGCGTCGTTCACGGCAACAGCAACCTGTCGGCCTCAGGTCTTAACTGATTAACGCGCGCGATAGACGGCGTATTCACCGGATCCGCATTGTCCAGCTGGCTGCGGTAACATCGGTGGTGATGGTTTCTCCATCTTGCGGAAGGGGGTTGCCTCACCTTATGTATGGAACGAGGACGAATCCAGCGTATGGGCCGGTGCATGGCGGCCCATGATATTCAAAATACAATCTCCAGATTTAGGGGCCCAAATGAGAGATCACATCGAAACAGCCATGAACCTCGTGCCGATGGTCGTCGAGCAGACCAATCGCGGCGAGCGGGCCTATGACATTTTTTCCCGTCTGCTTAAAGAACGCATCATCTTCATTACGGGTCCGGTCGAGGACGGCATGGCGTCGCTGGTTTGCGCGCAGCTTCTGTTTCTCGAATCGGAAAATCCGAAGAAGGAGATCAGCATGTACATCAACTCGCCCGGTGGCGTGGTGACCTCAGGCATGTCGATCTATGACACGATGCAGTTCATCCGCCCGCCCGTCTCCACGCTCTGCATGGGGCAGGCGGCGTCGATGGGCTCGCTTCTCCTGACGGCGGGCGCAACCGGCATGCGTTATGCGCTGCCGAATGCGCGCATCATGCTGCATCAGCCTTCCGGCGGGTTCCAGGGCCAGGCCTCGGATATCGAACGTCATGCGCAGGATATCATCAAGCTGAAGCGCCGCCTCAACGAGATCTATGTCAAGCATACCGGTCGTGATTATGACACGATTGAGCGCACACTGGACCGCGACCATTTCATGACAGCTGAAGAATCGAAGGATTTCGGCTTGATCGATGCGGTGATCGAATCGCGTGAAGTGATCGAAGGCGGATCAAAATAGACAGTTCCGGGTTAGCTAGCTGGCGATTGAGCTCCCCGATGCGCAGTTCTGCATCGGGGGTGCGACCTTTATGTCACAAAACAGCCCGGCTTCGGGCTTGTGGATGACGCAGCAGTCGCTACGTTAAGCGATTATTGGCTTTAACAGGCCTAACTTGGAGGAATGCACTGAATTCATTGCCGCGTTGCTGGTTTTATGTTTGTTTCGTGACGGTGGTTCTGAAAAGGTGGCTTCTAAAGGGTTGTTCCGGCAATTCGTCGTTTTTCGGTCGGGAACGTCGGTTAGGAACAATGAGATTTGCGGCGGTATCGTCGAAGGGCGATACGGCCGGTAGGGAAAGGAAACTGCAATGAGCAAAGTCAGCAACAATGGTGGCGATTCCAAGAATACGCTCTATTGCTCGTTTTGCGGAAAAAGCCAGCACGAGGTCCGCAAGCTGATTGCTGGCCCGACCGTCTTCATCTGTGACGAGTGTGTCGAGCTCTGCATGGACATCATCCGCGAGGAAAACAAATCCTCGATGGTGAAGTCGCGCGAAGGCGTGCCCACTCCGCAGGAGATCATGGCCGTGCTCGATGATTACGTCATCGGGCAGAACCATGCGAAACGGGTTCTCTCCGTCGCCGTGCACAACCATTACAAGCGGCTGGCGCACCAGTCGAAGAATAATGAAGTCGAGCTGGCGAAGTCGAATATCCTGCTCGTCGGGCCGACGGGTTGCGGCAAGACCTATCTCGCCCAGACGCTCGCCCGCATCATCGACGTGCCATTCACGATGGCCGATGCGACGACGCTGACGGAAGCGGGGTATGTTGGCGAGGATGTCGAGAACATCATCCTGAAGCTGCTGCAGTCGGCGGATTACAATGTCGAGCGGGCGCAGCGCGGCATCGTCTATATCGACGAGGTCGACAAGATCAGCCGCAAGTCGGACAATCCGTCGATTACCCGCGACGTGTCGGGCGAGGGTGTCCAGCAGGCGCTGCTGAAGATCATGGAAGGCACGGTCGCTTCCGTTCCGCCGCAGGGTGGACGCAAGCATCCGCAGCAGGAATTCCTGCAGGTGGACACGACCAACATCCTGTTTATCTGTGGCGGCGCGTTTGCCGGGCTCGACAAGATCATCTCGGCACGCGGCGAAAAGACCTCGATCGGCTTCGGTGCCAACGTCAAGGCGGCGGACGATCGCCGCATCGGCGCGATCTTCCGCGAACTGGAGCCGGAGGACCTGCTGAAGTTCGGGCTCATCCCGGAGTTTGTCGGGCGCTTGCCTGTGATCGCGACGCTTGAAGATCTGGATGTCGATGCGCTGGTGCAGATTCTCTCGGAACCGAAGAACGCGCTGGTCAAGCAGTATCAGCGTCTCTTCGAGATGGAGAATATCGAGCTGTCGTTCCACGAGGACGCGCTGCGCGCCATCGCCAACAAGGCGGTGGAACGCAAGACCGGCGCGCGTGGCCTGCGCTCCATTATGGAAAAGATCCTTCTCGACACCATGTTCGACCTGCCGACGCTCGACGGCGTGCAGGAAGTGGTGATCTCGGGCGATGTGGTGGACGGCAATGCCCGGCCGCTTTATATCTATGCCGAGCGGCAGGAGGAAAAGGGCAACGCCTCGGCGTAAGGCCTTTCCAGAACCGGAAATTGAGAGGGGGCTGCGCAACGCGGCCCTTTTTCATGAAAGGGCGGAATTTGCAAAGGATGAGGGGAAAAGTCTGGAAATCCTGCCTTTCGCCGTCAATTCTACAAGCCGCCCCAGAATGAGGCGTATATAAATGGCCGCAGAAGGCTGATATTCAGGCGGAGATTGCACTTGGTTCCGCGGCGGCGCAGGATGACCTCACGATTCTGTTCCAACGCTTGAATCGAAACGTCCGGGTCGCCAGATAACGGATACTGATGCGTGTTTGTGACTTGCCGATGACTGTTCATGGGAGCACAAACATGGCAATCGGCCAAACGGCCTGAGAAAGGACTGATGATGACGGGTATAGAAAAGAAGACACCTGCGGGCGGTAATGACGGGCTTTATGCCGTCCTTCCGTTGCGCGACATCGTGGTCTTCCCCCATATGATCGTTCCGCTGTTCGTGGGACGGGAAAAATCGATTCGCGCACTCGAGGAAGTCATGGGCGTGGACAAGCAGATCCTGCTTGCGACGCAGAAGAACGCAGCCGACGATGATCCGGCAGCCGATGCCATCTTTGATATCGGTACGATTGCCAATGTGCTGCAGCTCCTTAAGCTCCCCGATGGTACCGTCAAGGTGCTGGTCGAGGGTATCGCGCGCGCGAAGATTACGAGTTTCACCGATCGCGAGGATTATCACGAAGCTCATGCTTCCGCTTTCGAAGAGCCGGAAGAGGATCCAGTCGAGATCGAGGCGCTTGCCCGCTCGGTGGTCGCCGACTTCGAGAATTATGTGAAGCTCAACAAGAAGATCTCCCCGGAGGTCGTGGGCGCCGCAAGCCAGATCGAGGATTATTCAAAGCTCGCCGATACGGTTGCCTCGCATCTGGCGATAAAGATACCTGAAAAGCAGGAGATGCTTTCGATCCTTTCCGTGCGGGAGCGGCTGGAAAAGGCGCTTTCCTTCATGGAAGCCGAGATTTCCGTGCTTCAGGTGGAAAAGCGCATCCGCAGCCGCGTCAAGCGGCAGATGGAGAAGACGCAGCGCGAATATTATCTCAATGAGCAGATGAAGGCGATCCAGAAGGAGCTCGGCGACGGCGAGGACGGCCGCGACGAGGCGGCCGAGCTGGAAGAGCGCATCAACAAGACCAAGCTTTCGAAGGAAGCGCGCGAAAAGGCGAATGCGGAGCTGAAGAAGCTGCGCAACATGAGCCCGATGTCGGCGGAAGCCACGGTGGTTCGCAACTATCTCGACTGGCTCCTGTCCATCCCGTGGGGCAAGAAGTCGAAGGTCAAGCAGGATCTGAACTTTGCCGAGGAGGTGCTCGATACCGAGCATTACGGTCTCGACAAGGTGAAGGAGCGCATCGTCGAATATCTCGCGGTACAGGCGCGCTCAACCAAGATCAAGGGGCCGATCCTCTGCCTCGTCGGACCTCCCGGCGTCGGCAAGACCTCGCTTGCCCGCTCGATCGCCAAGGCGACGGGGCGTGAATATGTCCGCATGTCTCTTGGCGGCGTGCGCGACGAGGCGGAGATCCGTGGTCACCGCCGCACCTATATCGGCTCGATGCCCGGCAAGGTCATCCAGTCGATGAAGAAGGCGAAGAAGTCCAACCCGCTGTTCCTTCTCGACGAGATCGACAAGATGGGCCAGGATTTCCGCGGCGATCCGTCTTCGGCCTTGTTGGAGGTTCTCGATCCCGAGCAGAACTCGACGTTCATGGACCACTATCTGGAGGTCGAATACGATCTTTCGAGCGTGATGTTCGTGACGACGGCGAACACGCTGAACATCCCTGCGCCCCTGATGGACCGCATGGAGATCATCCGTATCGCCGGCTATACCGAGGACGAGAAGCTCGAGATTTCCAAGCGGCATCTTCTGCCGAAGGCGATCCGCGACCATGCGCTTCAGCCCAAGGAGTTCTCCGTCAGCGAGGGAGCGCTGCGCGACATCATCCGCTATTATACACGGGAAGCTGGCGTGCGTAACCTCGAGCGCGAGCTGATGAAGCTGGCGCGCAAGGCGGTCACCGAAATCCTGAAAACCAAGAAGAAGGCGGTGAAGGTCACAGAAGCCAACCTTGCCGATTATCTGGGCGTGCAGAAGTTCCGCTTCGGCCAGATCGAGGGCGAGGATCAACTGGGCGTCGTTACCGGACTTGCCTGGACGGAAGTGGGCGGCGAATTGCTGACCATCGAAGGCGTCATGATGCCCGGCAAGGGCCGCATGACGGTGACGGGCAATCTGCGCGACGTGATGAAGGAATCGATTTCGGCGGCGGCGTCCTATGTCCGCTCGCGGGCCGTCGATTTCGGCATCGAGCCGCCGGTGTTCGACAAACGCGACATCCACGTCCACGTCCCTGAAGGCGCTACGCCGAAGGACGGACCATCGGCTGGTGTCGCCATGGTGACGGCCATCGTCTCGATCCTCACCGGCATTCCTGTCCGCAAGGATGTGGCGATGACCGGCGAGATCACGTTGAGGGGCAGGGTGCTGCCGATCGGCGGGTTGAAGGAGAAGCTTCTGGCTGCATTGCGCGGCGGCATCAAGACAGTTCTGATCCCGGAAGAGAACGCCAAGGACCTGGCGGAGATCCCGGACAATGTGAAGAACAATCTTGAAATCATCCCGGTGTCGCGTGCGGGAGAGGTTCTCAGGCACGCGCTGGTGCGGATGCCTGAGCCTATCGAATGGACCGAGCCGACAACGCCTGTCACGCCCGTTGCGGGCGCGGTGGACGACGATGCTGCTGCCTCAGTAGCGCATTGACACCGAGTTTCGGCCTTAAATGAACATAATGCCGGGCATTTTGCCCGGCATTTCTGTGTTTAACCCCGGTTTTCCGGGCTTTTTTGACTTGCGTGGCTTGGTTTGCCGACTGATTCGAATAAACTCCGCGCGTGCCGGCCGAGTCGCAAGTTCCCGGCAAATGAGAGAAAGGAAATGCCCCTATGAACAAGAACGAATTGGTCGCCGCGGTTGCGGAAAAGGCCGGTCTGACGAAGACCGACGCCGCTTCGGCCGTCGATGCCGTCATTGAATTGGTTACCGGATCCCTGAAAGCAGGCGGCGATGTCCGTCTTCCGGGCTTCGGCGTTTTCTCAGTTTCGCACCGTGCCGCTTCGACGGGCCGCAATCCGTCGACCGGCAAGGAAGTCGCCATCCCGGCCCGCAACGTGCCGAAGTTCTCGGCCGGTAAAGGCCTGAAGGATGCGGTCAACGGCTGATTGTCTGTTGATCATTGCAGAATTAAAAAAAGCCCGGCAGCGATGCCGGGCTTTTTAATTGTGCTTTTCAGTAAACGCAGTCTCACCGTCTCGACGACTTGAATGTGCCAACATCGACCGTGATGGCGCCGGAGATCGTCACATCGGTGTTGCCGATCCTAAACGTCTTCGGGCTTGACGGATCCGTCATCTGATCGGGTTCGGGAGGCGGGGCGGTTACGATCGGCTTGGGCGCTTTCACGCCCGGCAGGGTCTTGTTTTCCTCGGCAAGCGACATATTGGCGCTGATCGCGCCTGCTGTGGTTGCGAGGCAAAGTATCTGAAAAAATCGGTTGCGCATTGCGCCAGCTTAAAAGCTTTCCGATGGATTTTCCAGCCGGTGATGATCTTTAAATCGCCGTCGCCATGATCAGGTCCTGGACCATGTCGGGGGTCAGTTCGTCGAAATGCGAAATGACCCGGCTCGGATCGAATGTCTGGACCGGCTGGTCCGTGTAGCCGAAATCCACCGCCACGACAGGGATGCCGGCTGCCTTGGCCGTATCGATATCCGTGCGGCTGTCGCCAACCATCACAGCGCGGTCCGGGTCGCCACCGGCGCGCCCGATCGTTTCGATGAGGTGTCGCGGGTCGGGTTTGCGGAAGCTGAACGTATCGCCGCCGCAAATCGCGGCAAAACGGTCCGCCTGGCCAAGTTCGGTCAGGAGTTTCACGGAAAGCGCTTCGAACTTGTTGGTGCAGACGGCAAGCGTATAGCCGGCAGCCGTCAAGCGGTGCATCGCCTCGTGAGCGCCGAGGAAAAGCTGCGAGCGGCCGGGCATGTTCGCGCTGTAATGCTCCAGAAAGAGCCCGACCAGCCAGTCGAGTTGTTCGGGCGACAGGAGATTTTTCTGCGCTTCGAAGGCGCGTTCGATCATTACCCGCGCCCCATGGCCGACGAAACGGCGCAACGCCACCGGGTCGACTTTCGCCATGCCTGCGTGGGCCAGACAGTGGTTGAGGCTGTCCAGCAGATCTGGAGCTGTATCGACCAGCGTTCCGTCTAGGTCGAACACGACAATGGGCTTTGTCATTGATGAAATCCGGATGAGGAGGATCGAATTCAATTCCTAGCGGAACATCGTCCGTTGCTCAAGTTATAGCTTGGGTACGCAGCTTAATAAGCCGCAAAACAGGCTTTGTGCATTTCCATTCGCATGATAGATGCAGCTTCCAATGGCCGTAATCGGCATAAAAGCAGATTTTGAATGGGACTTGGGGGAGAGTTGATGGATGCGCTCAAGCTGAAGATCGCCGCGGCGGCCGAAGCGTTGACCTATGTGCGTGACGGCATGCGGCTCGGGATCGGCTCCGGTTCGACGGCGGAAGAGTTCGTGCGGCTTCTGGCCGACAAGGTGGCCAATGGCCTGAACATCATTGGCGTGGCGACATCCGAACGCACCGCCCGTTTGTGCCGGGAACTGGGCGTTCCCCTGACCACGCTGGACGAGGTGCCGGAGCTTGATCTCGCCATCGACGGGACTGACGAGGTGGACGGCGCGCTCTCGTTGATCAAGGGCGGGGGCGGTGCGCTGCTGCGCGAAAAGATCGTGGCTGCCGCAGCCGAAAAGATGATCGTGATCGCTGACGCGACGAAAGTTGTCGAGACGCTCGGGCAGTTTGCGCTGCCTATCGAGGTCAATCCTTTCGGCCTCGGCGCGACAAAGGTCGCCATCGCCAGGGCGGCGGCCGATCTCGGTCTTGCGGGACCCGTCGCGTTGCGGTTAAAGGAGGACGGGAAGCCCTTCATTACCGATGGGGGGCATTATATTTTGGATGCATCTTTTGGCCGCATTCCCGATACAAGAGCTTTATCCAACGCTTTGCACGCCATTCCAGGCGTCGTGGAGCATGGACTTTTCCTGGGGCTGGCCAGTGCAGCGATTATCGCCGGCGCGGGCGGTATCCGGACAATGACCAATCCAGAGACAACGGAGTAACGATCATATGACCCAGGCAACTGGCTTTCGCCGTTTGATTGCACCATTTGCAGCGCTCGCAGTTATTGCAGGCATTCATGCAGCCCAGGCGCAGGAAATTTCCGAATCCCATCTGGCCGCTGCGCGTCAGGCGATTGCGGCCATTGATGCTACAGAGCAGTTCGACGCGATTCTGCCCCGCGCCGCACAGGCGCTCAAGGCGGAGTTGATCCAGAAGGATCCGAACCTGGAGGCTGTGATCACCCAGACCGTCGACGAGAAGGCGCTGGCGCTTGCCGCGCGCCGCGCTGATCTGGAGACGGAAGCCGCGCGGGCCTATGCCAAATCCTTCTCGGAAGAGGAATTGAAGGCGATCTCGGCTTTTTACGATTCGCCCGCGGGCAAGAAGCTGATCTCCGAGGGACCGATCGTGACCCGCGAAGTGCTGAAGGCGGCCAATATCTGGCAGAACGGCATAGCGCGCGACCTGGCCCAGTCGGTGGGCGAGGCTATCGCCCAGCAGGATGGCGCGGCTCAACCGGCCCAGCCCGCTCAGCCGCAGCAATAACAGTGCTCGCTCACGCGACATTGAAAGCCCGGCTTAAGGCCGGGCTTTTTAATTCGTGTTGCAGTCTGTATGTGAGGCCTTCAACACTTAGGTCATCGATCATCCGGGGTTTTCTATGGTTTCTTACGATTATGATCTCTTTGTCATCGGCGGCGGGTCCGGCGGTGTGCGGGCCGGGCGGCTGGCCGGCGCCATGGGAAAACGCGTCGGGCTCGCCGAGGAGTACCGGATGGGTGGCACTTGCGTCATCCGCGGTTGCGTGCCGAAGAAGCTGTTCGTCTATGCCTCACAATTCAGCGAGCATTTCGAAGACGCGGCCGGCTATGGCTGGAGTGTTGGAGAAACATCCTTCGACTGGCAGACGCTGATCGCCAACAAGGACCGCGAAATCGACAGGCTGGAGGGGCTTTACCGCAAAGGGCTCGATAATTCGAAGGTCGAGATTTTCGACAGCCGTGCCGTGCTGGTGGACGAGCATACGATCGAGATCGTTTCATCGCGTAAAAGAGTGACTGCGGAGCAGATCCTGATCGCGACAGGCGCGCGGCCCAATCCGCATGCGGCGCTGCCGGGGCATGAGCTCTGCATCAACTCCAACGAGGCATTCCATCTCGCCGAACTGCCCAAGTCGATCGTCATCGCCGGCGGCGGCTATATCGCGGTCGAGTTCGCCAATATCTTCCACGGGCTCGGCGTAGAGACCACCCTGGTCTATCGCGGCCTTGAGATATTGCAGCGCTTTGATGGTGATCTGCGCCGGCTCCTGCATGAGGCGATGGAGGCCAAGGGCATCCGGGTATTGTGCAGCGAAGTGTTCGAGCGCGTCTCACAGCGCACCGATGGAAGGCTCGACGTCATGCTCTCAGGCGGAGAGATCCTGCTCGTCGACCAGGCGATGCTGGCGCTCGGACGCATTCCCAACACGGAAGGTCTCGGCCTGGAAAAGGCCGGCGTGGAGACCGACATTCTGGGCGCCGTGCACGTCGATGAATTCTCGCGCACCAATGTTCCCCACATATGGGCGGTGGGCGACGTGACCAACCGGGTGCAACTGACGCCGGTCGCGATCCACGAAGCGATGTGCTTCCTCCAAACCGCATTCAAGAACAATCCGACCAAGCCGGATCATCAGCTCATCGCCACCGCCGTATTCTCGCAGCCGGAGATCGGCACGATAGGCCTTTCGGAGGAAGAAGCGGCCGAGAAATATCCCGAGGTGGAGATCTACCGCGCGCATTTCCGGCCGATGAAGAACACGCTTTCCGGGCGGCAGGAGAAGATGCTGACGAAGCTGGTGGTCGATGGGCAGACTCGCCGGGTGCTGGGCGCGCATATTCTCGGGCCCGATGCTGGCGAAATGGCGCAGCTTCTGGGCATCGCACTCAAGGCCGGAGCGACGAAGGACGATTTCGACCGCACCATGGCGGTGCATCCGACAGCAGCCGAGGAACTCGTGACGATGTACCAGCCGACCTATCGCATCGTGAATGGCGAGCGGGTCTAGGAGCGCAATCCGGAATACAGGTTCGAATCGATAAGCCTTGCCGACAAAAAGCTGGAGCTATCGGGACGATTCGCGCCTAGTATATTGACCAGCTTTGCTTTATATGAGCGCATCCTGCGCGCCATCCTGCGCGCGGGCAATTTTAGTATTCCGCAAATAAGGCGCGGATAGTAGCAAGCAGGTGCTGCAATGACGAAGAACTGGACACCGCAATCCTGGAGAGGCAAGCCGATCAAGCAGGTGCCGTCCTATCCGGACGCACAGGTTCTGGCCGATGTGGAGTCTCGTCTTCGTTCTTATCCGCCGCTCGTTTTTGCAGGTGAGGCGCGCAATCTCACCCGTCAACTGGGTGAAGTCGCCGAAGGCCGTTCGTTCTTGCTCCAGGGCGGTGATTGCGCCGAAAGCTTCGCCGAGCATGGCGCCGACAATATTCGCGACTTCTTCCGCGTGTTCCTGCAGATGGCGGTCGTTCTGACATTCGGCGCGTCGCAGCCGGTGGTCAAGGTCGGGCGCATCGCCGGACAGTTCGCCAAGCCGCGCTCGTCAGACACCGAGATCAAGGACGGCGTCGAACTGCCTGCCTATCGCGGCGATATCATCAACGGCATCGATTTCGATCCGGCATCGCGCATTCCTGATCCGAACCGCCTGGACATGGCCTATCGCCAGTCGGCGGCGACGCTCAACCTTTTGCGCGCCTTCGCGCAGGGCGGCTATGCCAATCTGGAAAACGTGCATCAGTGGATGCTTGGTTTTGTGGCCAACAGCCCGCAGGGCGAGCGCTACGAGGCCCTGGCCCGACGCATTTCCGAGACGATGGATTTCATGCGCTCCATCGGCATCACGTCGGAGAGCCATGCCCGGCTGCGCGAGACGGATTTCTATACCAGTCATGAAGCTTTGCTTCTCGGCTATGAGGAAGCGCTGACGCGCGTCGATTCCACGTCCGGAGACTGGTACGGCACGTCCGGCCACATGATCTGGATCGGCGACCGCACGCGCCAGGCGGACCATGCGCATGTGGAATATTGCCGGGGCATCAAGAACCCGCTCGGCCTGAAATGCGGTCCCTCGCTGGAGCCGGATAATCTTCTCAAGCTGATCGATGTGCTCAACCCGGAAAACGAGCCGGGCCGCCTCACGCTGATTGCGCGCTTCGGCTACGACAAGGTATCCGATCATCTGCCCAAGCTCATCCGCGCCGTCCAGAAGGAAGGGCGTAAGGTTGTATGGTCCTGCGATCCGATGCATGGCAACACGATCACCGCCAATGGCTACAAGACGCGGCCTTTCGACCGCATCCTGAAAGAGGTGGAAACCTTCTTCGCGGTTCATCGCGGCGAGGGCAGCTATCCCGGCGGTATCCATATCGAGATGACGGGCAAGAACGTCACCGAATGCACCGGCGGCGCGCGCGCCATCTCGGCGGAGGATCTGTCGGATCGCTATCACACCCATTGCGATCCGCGCCTCAACGCGGACCAGGCGCTGGAACTGGCGTTCCTTGTCGCCGAGCTCCTGAAGAAGGAACGCGACGCCCAGCCGCAGAAGAAGGTTGTGAACGGCTGAAGCCTGCATTCAGAATTTGTTGATTGCCAGAGCAGGGCGGGAGTTTACACTCCCGCCCTGCTGCATTTCGAGGACGGGGTGGGGAATTGCCTGAAGATCATCATACCGGATCATGCCTGTGCGGAGCAGTGCACCTTGAAACGCGTGGGCCACTGCGTGGCATCATCTATTGCCACTGCACGCAATGTCGCAAGCAATCAGGGCATCACTATGCCGCGACCAATGTGGCCGACGATTCCATTCGCGTAGACGGCGCCGAAAATATCACCTGGTACCAATCCAGCGAGACGGCGCGCCGCGGTTTTTGCCGGATTTGTGGCTCCGTATTATTCTGGAAACACAACGATCGCGATTATGTCTCCGTTATGGCGGGGGCGTTCGACCGGCCAACCGGGCTTCATGGCGAGCGGCATATTTTCACTGCGGACAAGGGCGATTATTACGACATCGACGACGGATTGCCGCAGTATCCGTAGGCTCGATCGGGGCTTCTATCCAAATTGATCTTGTTCTAAAGCTTTCCCTGAAGCGCGACGGGGAATCGATATGCAACGCATCTTGCTGGCATTCATCAATTCGATGCGGGCGCTGCGCTGGCTGGCGCGCCACGAGAAGGCTGTACAGCAGGAACTGGCGCTTTTCGCCCTTTCCATTCCCGTGGCGCTTTACATCGCGGAAAGCGCACTGATGTTTCTACTACTGACCGGCGCCATCCTGTTCCTCATCATGATCGAAGTGCTCAATACCGGCATCGAGGCGGCTTGCAATGCCGTCTCGCGCGAGTTCCAGAAGGATATCCAGATAGCCAAGGATTGCGGCTCGCTCGCCGTACTGATCTCGATCATTCTTGCTGCTACAGTCTGGGGTTATGCATTATTCCAGGCCTTTTGGGGTTGAATGTCAGGCGTCCGATCGCCAGACCAGATTGCAACCTTGATGCCCTCGCGCTAAAGCTTTCCCATGATGAAAAAGCCTGTCGTTCCCGATATTTTGCGTATTGCCGTGGCCCAGCTCAATCCGATGCTGGGCGATATCGAGGCCAATCTCGCCAAGGCCCGCGAGGCGCGCGCCGATGCTGCGCGCCAGGGGGCGGATATCGTCCTCTTCACCGAACTTTTCATCTCGGGCTACCCGCCGGAAGATCTGGTGCTGAAGCCGGCCTTCACCGATGCCTGCGAGAAAGCGGTGCGTGAACTCGCCGTCGATACAATCGATGGGGGACCTGGCGTGATCATCGGCACGCCGCTGAAGCGTGACACCGGTTTGCATAATTCGGTGATGGTGCTTGATGGCGGAGACGTGATTGCCGAGCGCTATAAGGTCGATCTGCCGAATTATGGCGAATTCGACGAGAAGCGGGTCTTCGTGGCGGGACCAATGCTGGGTCCGGTCAATTTCCGCGGTGTGCGACTCGGCATTCCGATCTGTGAGGATATCTGGGGCGATTTCGGCGTTTGCGAGACGCTTAGCGAGAGCGGGGCGGAAATCCTGCTCGTGCCCAATGGCTCGCCCTATTATCGTGACAAGCTGGACGTGCGTCATCAGGTGGCGATCAGGCAAGTGATCGAAACCGGGCTGCCGCTGCTTTACGCCAACCAGCTCGGCGGCCAGGACGAGCTTGTTTTCGATGGTGCTTCCTTCGCCATCAATGCAGACAAATCGCTTGCCTTCCAGATGTCGCAGTTCGAGGAGCAACTGGCGGTCATCACTTGGAAGCGAAGCGGCGATGGCTGGGCCTGCGTCGGCGGCCCGATGTCGAAAATCCCGGAAAAGGAAGAGGCTGATTACCGTGCGTGCATGCTAGGCCTGCGCGACTACGTCAACAAAAACGGTTTCAAGAATGTGGTCCTCGGCCTGTCCGGTGGCATCGATTCGGCCCTGTGCGCGGCGCTGGCCGTCGATGCGCTCGGCGAAGAGCGGCTTCGCGCAGTGATGATGCCTTATCGCTATACGTCGAAGGATTCGCTGAAAGACGCCGAGGATTGCGCGCGCGCGCTCGGCTGCCGCTATGATATCGTGCCGATCTTCGAGCCTGTGGACGGCTTCATGAATGCGCTGGCGCCGATGTTCGACGGCACCAAGGAAGGCATTACCGAAGAGAATTTGCAGAGCCGCACGCGCGGAACGATCCTGATGGCCATCTCCAACAAGTTCGGTTCGATGGTGGTAACGACGGGCAACAAGTCCGAAATGTCGGTCGGCTACGCCACGCTCTATGGCGATATGAATGGCGGTTTCAATCCGATCAAGGATCTCTACAAGATGCAGGTCTATGCGCTTTCCGCCTGGCGCAACGGCCATGTGCCGCCAACTGCGCTCGGTTCCTCGGGTGTGGTCATTCCGCAAAACATCATAGACAAGGCGCCTTCGGCGGAGTTGCGCGAGAACCAGACGGATCAGGATTCGCTGCCGCCTTATCCCGTGCTTGACGACATTCTGGAATGCCTTGTGGAAAACGAGATGGGCGTCGAGGACATCGTGGCGCGCGGTCACGACCGTGACACGGTGCACCGCATCGAGCATCTGCTCTACATCGCCGAATACAAGCGCAGGCAATCGGCGCCGGGCGTGAAGATCACCAGGAAGAATTTCGGCCGCGACCGCCGCTATCCCATCACCAACCGGTTCAGAGACCGGTCATAATTCAGGTACATCGATGACCGTCACCGTCCGTTTCGCCCCGTCTCCGACGGGCTATATCCATATCGGCAACACGCGAACAGCTTTGTTCAACTGGCTGTTTGCGCTGAAGAACGGCGGGCGTTTCGTACTCCGCTTCGACGACACGGATGTCGAGCGCTCGAAGAGCGAATATGCCGAGGCGATCGCCACGGACCTCGATTGGCTTGGTGTCAAGCCTGACCGGGTGGAGCATCAGTCGAAGCGTTTCGCCGTCTATGACGCGGCGGTGGAAAAGCTGAAAAGCGCGGGGCTGCTCTATCCTTGCTACGAAACGACGGAAGAGCTGGAGCGCCGGCGCAAGCTGCGTCTCACACGCCGGCTGCCGCCGATCTATGGCCGCGAGGCTCTGAAGCAGACGGATGCGGAGCGCACGGCGTTCGAGGCTGAGGGACGTAAAGCCCATTGGCGCTTCCTGCTGCCGAATTTCAAGGACGATCCGTTCTCGCCTGTGCGCACGGAGGTTCATTGGGACGATCTGGTGCGCGGGCCGCAGACAGTCGATCTGGCGTCAATGTCGGACCCTGTGCTGGTGCGCGAGGACGGAACCTATCTCTACACGCTGCCCTCGGTCGCCGACGATATCGACATGGGCATCAGCCATATCATCCGCGGCGACGATCATGTCACCAATACCGGTGCGCAGATCGCGCTTTTCCAGGCGCTCGGCGCCGAGCCGCCGGAGTTCGGGCATCATAATCTCCTGACCACCATCTCGGGCGAGGGACTGTCGAAGCGCAGTGGCTCGCTTTCGGTCGGCTCCTTGCGGGAGGCAGGTTATGAGCCGATGGCGGTCGCTTCGCTGGCGGTGCTGATCGGCAGCTCGGAAAACGTCATCGCCGCGGCCGACATGCAGGTGCTGGCTGAGCATTTCGATCCGGCGGCGACCTCCAAATCATCGGCGAAGTTCGATCCGGCCGAGTTGGATACCCTCAACCGCGCGCTGGTCCATACGCTTGACTTCGAGGCGGTGCGCGGACGACTGGCGGCGTTAGGCATAGAGGGTGAGAGTGCGGAGGCGTTCTGGATAGCCGTACGCGGCAATCTCGGCCGCGTCAGCGACGCGTCGCTTTGGTGGAAGATTGTCAATGAGGGGGTGCACTCCACCCCGGATCTGTCGGAGGAAGACATAGCCTTCGTGCGTCAGGCTTTCGACTTCCTGCCGCCGGAGCCGTGGGACCGGCAGACATGGAAGATATGGACCGATGCGGTCAAGGAAGCCAGCGGGCGCAAGGGCAAGACTTTGTTCATGCCCTTGCGCCTTGCGCTTACCGGTCTTTCTTCTGGCCCGGAGCTCGCAGACCTTTTGCCTCTTTTCGGTCGGGAAGGAACGTTGGGCCGACGACCCTGATCCTTGTTCCCGTCGAACTGGTCAGGACGGAGGCATCTTTTTCCGTCAGTCTCTGCAAGTCGTCCCTGTTGAGGCCACCTTCGGTGTTGAGCATTGTTTCAGGGTCGGCTGCCGGGTCTGGGCGCATGCGCGGAACGCCGATAAAGGAGGACGTCTTGTCCGACTCCGCCTGTTCATCGCCGCCATGGCCAAGCATCGTAAAGTTCTTGTCGATTGCACCGCTCGGCGCGCTGGGTTGATTTTGTGCGGTGAACGCGCTTCCTTCGACTGGCAAGCTCTGGCGCGCAGCCTGACAAGTGCATCCGGGGGGCGATGTCGTTGCTGTGCGATAGTCGAAGGCAGTCGGCAGCGTTGCATAGGGCATGTTGGTGTCAGCGGACACCATGTCCTCGGATTCCTCGTTCTTCACATCATGATAATACAACGCGACATCGGTGCCGGGGCACATCGCCGAACACGCATTGCGGTCGCGCGGGAAGAACCGGCGTTCGGTGGAAAAGGATATCGGAAAGTAATAGCCGTCGCATGTGCGGACGCATAGCGTGCGAAAGCCGCTCTTGACGGAATAGTTTCTGACCGGCGCCGCGCCTTCATTGGTTGCCGAAACGTTTTCGACGCGTCGTTTGACGGGCTCACGTTCGCGTTCGCGCTCCCGTTCTCGTACCACAGCGCGCGTGCGCTCCTTTTCGCGCTTAGGCTGGATAGCGGCTCTCGTTCGCCTCACCATGGGAGAGACTGTGGTCTCAGGCTCCTCTGTTTGTTGTCGCCTCTCGTTGTTGAAGAGGCGGGTGAAAAGCCCGACTGATCGCTTCTGCGGTGCGCTGCAATCATTGGCGGACAACGCCGCCAATACACGCTGGCGGTCTGCTCCTCCGCCACCGCCCTGCTTCGCCTGCGCAATGCTGGCCGTCAACTTATTGATGGAGGCGTTGATGCTGAGGCATTGAGGGGAATTAGAAGGTCGCGAGAACAACCCGCCGGTACAGCCGGCTTGTCTTGCGCCAATGCGGGCATGCGTCAGTTGGCTTTGCAACTGGCGGACAGCCGGGCTGTTGGCGCCCCCCCGGCTTCGACCGGACAGGGAGGCCAGTTGCCGCTGCAATTTGCTGCAGACGGGGGAGGCGGCGTTGCCATCTCCTGTCGAGACGGCAAACATGCTGATAGCGATGCTTGCTATAGTGATCGTTAGAAAAAATCTGCTCATCAATGTCGTCAGCCCTGATCTTTCGGTAAAACCCGGCACATGAATCCGTAGTTCTCCGAACTATCGAGGCTTTTGACGTCATTTTCCCCAGATTATGCCCCGAATCCGCAAGCTCCTGAACGGAAGCTAACTTCAATATCTTAAGCTGTCACTAACAATCATTCTCCTGTGAAGTAATAATCAAATATAGTTGCTTTATAGTTGTTTTTCTGTGTCGATCCGCTGAGATGCTTCAACCACGGCAAGCGCTGTCATGTTGACGATACCACGCGAGGTAACCGACGGTGTCAGGATGTGGGCGGGTCTTGCCGCACCCAGCAATATCGGTCCGACATGCAGTGCTTCGGTGACGCTCTTGACCACATTGAGCGTGATATTGGCGGCGTCGAGGTTCGGGAAGACCAGGAGATTGGCCTCGCCCGTCAGCCGTGAAGCCGGGAAGGCGCGTTCGCGCAAGGCCTGCGACAGCGCCGCATCGCCATGCATCTCACCATCGACTTCGAGACCGGGATGGCGTTCGCTGAGGATCGCGGTGGCGCGCCGCATCTTTTCCGCGCTTTCGGAATCCTTGGAACCGAAGTTCGAGTGAGAAAGGAGCGCGGCCTTCGGTTCAATGCCGAAACGGCGGATTTCATTGGCGGCGAGGATCGTCATTTCGGCGATGTCCTCCGCATCAGGATCGACGGTCACGTAGGTGTCCGTCAGGAACAGGGTGCCGCGCTGCGAGATGAGCAGGCTCAGAGCGGAGAAATCACGCAGGCCCTTCGCCTTGCCGATGATCTGACCAACCAGCCGCAAATGACGCTCGAAACGGCCTTCCAGCCCACAGATCATGGCGTCCGCCTCGTCGCGCATCACCGCAAGTGCGGCGATGGCGGTCGCATTGGTGCGCACGATGGTGCGTGCGGTCTCCGGCGTCACGCCCTGGCGGCCGGTATATTTCAGGAACAGATCGACATAATCGCGATAGCGGGGGTCGTCCTCGGGATTGATGAGCTCGAAATCGATGCCGATACGGATCCTGAGGCCATAACGCTTGAGGCGGGTTTCGACCACCTGCGGACGCCCGATCAGCGTCGGGATGGCGATGCCTTCCTCGATAACGACTTGCGCGGCGCGCAGGACGCGCTCGTCCTCGCCGTCGGCATAGATGACGCGCTTCTTCTCCGCGACGCGGGCGGCAGTGAAGACGGGCTTCATGATGAGGCCTGAACGGAAGACGAAGCGGTTGAGCTTGTCGAGATAGGCTTCCATGTCCTCGATCGGACGGGTGGCGACGCCTGTTTCCATCGCGGCTCTCGCGACAGCAGGCGCAATGCGCAGGATCAGGCGCTGGTCGAAGGGCGAGGGGATGAGATAATCGGGGCCGAAGGTCGGCGTTTCGCCGGAATAAGCGCGCGCGGCGACATCGGATGGCTCCTCGCGGGCAAGTGCGGCAATCGCCTTGACCGCAGCCATCTTCATTTCCTCGTTGATCGCCGTCGCGCCGACATCGAGCGCGCCACGGAAGATATAGGGGAAACAGAGGACGTTGTTGACCTGGTTGGGGAAATCCGAGCGCCCGGTGCAGATCATCGCATCGGCGCGGGCAAGCCGGGCGGCTTCCGGCATGATCTCAGGCGTCGGGTTGGCCAGCGCCATAATCAGCGGTTGCGGGGCCATCTGCTTCAGAAGTTCCGGCTTCAGCACGCCGGCGGCGGAAAGCCCGAGGAAAACATCGGCACCTGTGATGACATCGGCCAGCACGCGGGCATCGGTCTTCTGCGCGTAGACGGCTTTCCACCGATCCATGAGCACCGTGCGGCCCTCATAGACCACGCCTTCCAGGTCGCAGACCCAGATGTTCTCGCGCTTCGCGCCCAGCGTCACCAAAAGGTTGAGACAAGCGAGCGCCGCCGCGCCCGCGCCTGAGGCGACGATCTTGGCTGAGGCGATGTCCTTTCCGGCGAGTTCCAGCCCATTAAGGATCGCCGCCGCCACGATGATGGCCGTACCGTGCTGGTCGTCATGGAACACCGGGATTTTCATCCGGGCGCGCAGTTGCTCCTCCACCTCAAAGCATTCCGGCGCCTTGATATCCTCGAGATTGATGCCGCCGAAGGTCGGCTCCAGGGCAGCCACCACCTCGACGATACGGTCGATCTCATTTGCATCGATTTCGATATCGAAGACATCGATATCAGCGAATTTCTTGAACAGAACCGCCTTGCCTTCCATCACTGGCTTGGAGGCGAGGGGGCCGATATTGCCGAGGCCGAGAACGGCGGTGCCGTTTGATACGACGGCGACGAGGTTGCCGCGTGCGGTATATTCGGCGACGAGCGACGGGTCATCAAAGATGGCAAGGCAGGGAGCGGCGACGCCGGGAGAATAGGCAAGCGCCAGGTCGCGCTGGTTGCCCAGCGATTTCGTCGCCTGGATCTCCAGTTTTCCCGGTTTGGGATAGCGGTGGAAGAACAGGGCCGCTTCATCGAAATCGGAGAGGACGGGCTTGGGGGGCTTGCTCATGGTCAATTACTTTCCGGGGAAGCGGGCTGGAAAATACCGGCGCTGGAGCGCGCCGAGCGGGATGCGAGGATGAAGAATACGGCGCCTGATATTGGCGGGAATGCGGTCAAAAAGCACTCCTGTAGGCTCCACCGTCGATGATAAGGTTCTGGCCGGTGATATAGCCGGCATGGCTGGAGCAGAGGAAAGCGCAGGCATTGCCGAATTCATCCGGCGTTCCGAAGCGGCCGGCGGGAATTTCGGCCATGCGTTGCGCTGCTTCGTCCTCTGGCGCCACCCCTGCCTTTTCCGCGCCGAAGCGAATGCCGTTGCGCAGGCGGTCGGTGTCGAACGAGCCGGGCAGGATGTTGTTGATCGTTACATTCTCCCTGACGACGGTGCGGGCGATGCCCGCCAGGAACGAGGTCAGTCCAGCGCGCGCGCCGGAGGAGAGATCCAGACCAGCTATGGGCTTATAGACCGAAGTCGAGGTGATGTTGACGATGCGTCCGAAACGGCGCGAGACCATCCCGTCGATGACCGCCTTGATCAGCTCGATCGGGGTGATCATGTTCTGCGTCACGCCGTCGAGGATCGCCTGACGGTCGAGCTGGCGGAAATCGCGGTGCGGAGGGCCGCCATTGTTGTTGACCAGGATATCCGGCTCGGGGCAGGCGGCGAGCAGTTGCTTTTGCCCGTCCGGGGTGGAGACGTCTGCCAGAACCGGCGTAATCGTGACGCCGGTGGCGCGCCGAAGCTCCTCTGCGGTGGCGGCAAGTATCTTCTCGTCGCGGCCATTGATGACAAGATCGCATCCGGCTTCGGCCAAAGCCAATGCGCAGGCCTTGCCAAGCCCTCTGCTCGATGCACAGACGATCGCCTTGCGGCCTTTCAGTCCCAGATCCATGGCTAACTCCATCTTGTTATGTGTTCTGATAGGCCAAAGAACGCGCTTTGCAAATCACCAAAACGGGGTCGATGGCTCTGCCGCGACGACGTGACCCCGGTCGTGGGCTTTGGCCACCATCCAATGCACCGTCACACGTTTGTGACATGAATCGTGTTTGTGTCGCCTCGAACGTGAGCCATCACAAGACGAACGGAACCTGGCGATGGGCAGACAAGCAGGCGACGAGGCAAAGAAATACCGCACGCTTTTCATTTCGGACGTCCATCTGGGCTCCAAAGGTGCGAAGGCGGAATTCCTCCTGGACTTCCTGCGCTTTCACGACGCCGATACCATCTATCTTGTGGGCGACATCGTGGACGGGTGGCGGTTGCGGCGCAACTGGCACTGGCCACAGGAACATAATGATGTGGTGCAGAAGCTTCTGCGCAAGAGCCGCAAAGGCTCCAACATCATCTATATCGCCGGCAATCACGACGAGTTCCTCCGCGATTTTCAGGGGACGCATTTCGGCGGCATCGAGGTGATGAACCGCACGGTACACGAGACCGCCGATGGCCGCAAATTTCTGGTTATCCACGGCGACCAGTTTGACGTGGTGGTGCGCAACGCACGCTTCATCGCCTATCTCGGCGATTGGGCCTATGATGCGGCCATCGCCTTCAACACCGTGATGAACAGGGTGCGCCGCCTGCTCGGCCTGCGCTACTGGTCGTTTTCGGCGTGGGCGAAGTTCCGCGTGAAAAAGGCGGTCAATTTCATCGGTGCGTTCCAGGATGTCGTGTCGGAGGAGGCACGCCGCGTCGGGGTCGATGGGGTCATTTGCGGCCATATCCATCATGCCACGATCGAAATGATCGACGGGGTGGAATATATCAATACCGGCGACTGGGTGGAAAGCTGCACGGCGGTGGCCGAGCATTTCGACGGTACCATGGAACTGATCTCGTGGACGCATCTGATCGGTGAAAGCGCAGGCTTCGCGCCCGTCATCGACCTGCAGGATCATCGTCCGGCGGCCCGCAAAGCCATGCCGAAGCCGGCAAATGTCGCCTGATGAAGCGTATCGTCATCGTCACCGACGCCTGGCATCCGCAAGTCAACGGCGTCGTTCGGACGCTGACCCATATAAGCGACCTGATGAGCGAGCGGGGTTATGCGGTGACGATCGTGTCGCCGTCCGACTACCGGTCGGTGGCATGTCCGACCTATCCGGAGATCAGGCTGGCGCTGACGCATCCCGCAGCCGTACGCGCGGCACTTGCCAAGCTGCAGCCGGCTTATATCCACATCGCCACGGAAGGGCCACTCGGCATCATGGCGCGGCGCGCCTGCCTCAAGAACGGCTGGCGCTTCACGACCAGTTTCCACACCCGCTTTCCCGAATATCTCTACGAGCGGTTCCCGGTGCCGCTGTCGTTGACCTATGGATTCCTGCGGCGGTTCCACAATGCGGGCGAGTGTACCCTCGTGCCGACACAATCGATTCAGGATGAACTCGCGGCGCGCGGCTTCACGAAGCTGAAGATTTGGACGAGGGGGGTCGACCGTGCCCTGTTCCGGCCCCAGCCGGACGTGAATCTTGGCTTGCCGCATCCGATTTTTCTTTGTGTCGGGCGTGTTGCGCCGGAAAAGAACCTGACGGCTTTTCTGTCGCTCGACTTGCCGGGAACGAAACTCGTGGTGGGCGATGGCCCCAGTCTCGAAGAACTGAAGGCGCGCTTTCCGAAAGCGGTATTCGCCGGCAAAAAAGAGGGGGCAGAGCTCGCACGCTATTACGCAGGCTCGGATGTCTTCGTTTTTCCCAGCCGGACCGATACGTTTGGACTTGTGTTGCTCGAAGCCATCGCCAGCGGCATGCCTGTCGCGGCCTTTCCCGTGCCGGGGTCTCGCGATGTCATCGGCACGACAGGGGCGGGCGTTCTCTCGGAGGATCTGCAGCAAGCCTGTCTCGGCGCCCTGGAGATGGGGCGGGTCGATCCTGACAAGGTGCTGAAGGATTATACCTGGGAGGCTTGCGCAGACATTTTCGAAGAAATATTGGCGCCGGCCGCATTGCCTCAAGTGGCCTGAGCGGGTGGACTAAAGAAGAACATGGCGGGCCATGTCCTTCTTCTGCTTGCTTGCGATCAGAATTGCTTGCCGATCTTTGCGTCGACCGACTGGCTGTTGGCGCCGCGGATGACGAAGAAGAGCATGATCGCCGACCACAGAATCGATTTTTCCGCGCCGGGATAGCCCTGGCCCTGAACGCTCCAATGAAACCACACGGTGACCAGAAGGACGATCAGCGTGGCAAAGGCGGCCGGGCGGGTCAGGAGGCCGATGGCGAGAAGGATGCCACCAAAGAACTCGGTGACGGAAAGCAGTGGCGACCAGAAGCTGCCTGGATAAAAGCCGAGGCCTTCCACCATTCCGGATGCTCCGAACGGATCGAGAATCTTGCCATAGCCATGGGTTACCAGTGCCGCGCCCGCGATGAACCGCAGCAGGGTTTCGGCGAATTCATGCAGCGATGAATAAATGCCTCCCAATCCCGGGATGACGAGTTTCTTGCGGTTTGTGGAAGTGATGTCGCTCAAGGTTCTTTCCCCCTACACTTGCGGTCGATGTTGCTCATGTCAGCAAAACATATTGCCGATAAAAACATGATATACACGATCAAGTAAATTGTTTTGATGCGGCTCCCCCCTGATCACACGGGATTGTCAGCCCCAGAGATCAGGTTCGGGCGGATAGACGAGTGTTCCCTCGTAGACCAGCCCGGGAGAGCGATCCCGGCCCAGGAGCAGCGGTCCGTCCAGATCGGCATAATCGGCATCCTGCGCCAGCAGCACAGCAGGCGCCATGCCGAGCGAAGTTCCGACCATGCAGCCGACCATTATGCCAAGTCCGAGTTCTCTGGCACGCGTGCGCATGGTGAGCGCCTCGGTGAGGCCTCCGGTCTTGTCCAGCTTTATGTTGACGGCGTCATAGCGACCTACGAGCGCTTCCAGCCCTTGCGAGGTATGGGCGCTTTCGTCGGCGCAAACAGGCACCGGCCGCGGCGTCGTGGCCAGAAAATCATCTTGTCCGGCGGGCAGCGGCTGCTCGATGAGCGCAATGCCCGCTTCGGCGGCGATCATCATGTTCTTGCGAAAGTTTTCCTCGGTCCAGCCTTCGTTGGCATCGAGGATGATTCGGCTTGAAGGAGCGGCGTCGGCCACTGCATGGATGCGGGCCGCATCGTTTTCTCCACCGATTTTCACCTTGATGACCGGGTGGGCGGAGAGGGCGCGGGCGGCTTCGGCCATGGCTTCTGGATCACCCATGGAGATGGTGATCGCCGTTCGCAACGGATGAGGCGGCTTTGATGAAATCATTGCTGCCACGCGTTTGCCCATGCGTTTCGCCTCGAGGTCCCACAATGCGCAATCCACGGCGTTGCGGGCGGCGCCAGCGCGCATCAGCCGGAGAATGTCCTGCCGGGTCGCTCCCTCGGCAATTGCACCCCGTGCGGCTTCGATTTCAGCGGTCACGCTTTCCATGCTCTCGCCATATCGGGCATAGGGCACGCACTCGCCGCACCCTACATGATTGCCATCTCTCAGCGTGCAGACAAGCACCACAGCTTCAGTCTTGGAGCCACGCGAGATCGTAAACTTGCCTGCGATGGGATAGCGATCACGCTCGATTTGCAGATCTATGCGCATTGTTCGGCCCGGGTCAGCCTGTTACCGCGCCGCGTCCAATCGAACGCGCGACGCTGTAATATTTTGAAATGCTGCATAATTTCGTCCCGAAATCGATTCTGATTTAATGAATTATACAGTAGCGGCTTGTCGCCGGCCAAGTGACAGGACCTGAAAGACTCGATAAAGAATAAGACATGTTGACCGACGCTGCGGACCCTTCAAGTGCCGCCCCCAATTCGACTCCCCGGATCGAGGTGACGACTGATAACGTCGGCGCCACGATCGCGCTTGGCGGGCGCTGGACATCGCGCAGCGTCCATCTGGTTGACGACGAGATGCGCAAGCTCCAGAGCCTGGGTGGTTTCTCCAACGCCTCGATCGATCTGACGGATGTCGCTGGGCTCGATACGGCTGGCGCCTGGCTCATCGAGAGACTCAGCCGTTCCCTCAAGGGGCGCGATATCGGCGTCACCTTGCATGGCACACGCGAGGCATGGCGGCCGCTCCTGGCGACGGTCGGCGAAGCGGTGGACCGCAACAGCCATGCGACTCGCCCCAAGCGAGGGCTCTTCCTCATCGATATTCTGGAATCCCTGGGAAAGCTCACCTATTCCGCGCGCGACGATTTCCTGATGTCGATGCATATACTGGGCGCGACCATCCGTGGATCGCAGATGAAGCTCGGCAGGGGCAGCGGCATCAATTTCGCGGCCATCACCAATCAGATCGACCGTATGGGCGTCGGCGCCATTCCGGTCATCCTGCTGATGTCGACGATCATCGGCGCGATTATCGCCCAGCAGGGTGCTTTCCAGCTACGCTATTTCGGGGCGGAGATATTCGTCGTCGATCTGGTGGGCATCCTGGTGTTGCGTGAGATCGGCGTGCTTTTGACCGCTATCATGGTGGCGGGACGTTCTGGAAGTGCGATCACGGCCGAAATCGGATCGATGAAAATGCGCGAGGAAACCGACGCGCTGACGGTCATCGGCCTCAACCCAGTTGGCGTCCTGGTTTTTCCGCGCCTCTCGGCGTTGGTCATCGTATTGCCGCTTCTGACGATCCTTGCCGATCTTGCGGCGTTGGCAGGGGCGGGATTCGTGGTCTGGACCTATTCCGGTATCTCGCCCGACGCGTTTCTGGTACGCCTGCGCGACGCCATCGATATCTCAACCTACCTTGCCGGGCTGATCAAGGCGCCTTTCATGGCGATGATCATCGGCGTCATGGCCTCGGTCGAGGGCATGAAGGTGGGGGGAAGTGCTGAATCGCTCGGACGCCGTGTTACCGCGTCAGTCGTCAAATCCATCTTCGTGGTCATTGTCGTGGACGGCATGTTCGCGATGTTCTACGCAGCCATCAATTTCTAGCGGGACAGATGAACCACGCGGTCCAAGCCGAACCAGACCAGATAGACCGCTCCGCCGAGCCGGTGATATCCGTGCGCGATGTCACCGTCTCGTTTGGAAAGACGGTCGTTCTCGACAAGCTCTGCCTGGACATTTTTCCGGGCGAGATATTGGGCTTCATCGGACCTTCCGGTTCGGGTAAATCGGTGCTCATGCGCACGATCCTCGGTCTCAACCACAAGACATCAGGGGAAATACGGATATTCGGCCATGATATCGATCATGTAAGCGATATCGAAAAGATGGAAATCGACATGCGCATGGGCGTTCTGTTCCAGCATGGCGCGCTTTTCTCATCGCTGAATGTCCTGGAGAACATCCAGGTGCCGATGCGTGAATATCTCGATCTGTCGCCCAAGCTGATGGATGAACTGGCGCGGCTGAAGATCGATCTCGTGGGACTTGCGCCCGATACGGCCGAGAAGTTCCCCTCCGAGCTTTCAGGCGGAATGATCAAGCGTGCAGCCCTTGCCCGGGCGTTGGCGCTGGATCCTGATGTTGTCTTTCTCGATGAGCCAACCTCGGGCCTCGATCCGATCGGCGCTGCCGAATTCGACGACCTGATCGCCAATCTGCGCGATACAATGGGGTTGACCGTCTATATGGTGACACATGATCTCGACAGCCTCTTTGCCGTTTGCGACCGCATTGCGGTGCTTGGGGAAAAGCGGGTACTGGTTGAAGGAACGATCGAGGATATGCTTACGGTTGATGATCCCTGGGTCAAATCCTATTTTCGTGGTAAGCGCGCCCGCCAGATCGATCCGGCGGCGCCAACCAGGCGCCGGGCCGAACCCGGGCCTCGGCAGGCCGGATAAGACATGGAAGCCACTGGATAAGATATGGAAACAAGAGCCAATTATGTTCTGGTGGGCATTTTCACCCTGCTCGTGAGCCTTGCGGCCTTCGGGTTCGTCTACTGGATCGCCCGCTATGGTGAAAGCCGGGATACCGTGACGCTGGAAATACGCATCCCCGGGTCAGTCACAGGCCTTTCCATCGGCAGCCAGGTGCTGTTCAACGGCATCAAGGTTGGCGATGTGCGCAGGCTTTACCTCGATCCTACCAATCCGAACATGGTCATAGCGCAGACCGAAGTGAACCGCACGACGCCCGTCACCCGCTCCACCAAGGCCGAACTCGGCTTTCAGGGTCTTACGGGGCAGGCCTATGTAGAGCTGAAAGGTGGAAGTCTCGACGAGCCAAATCTGCTTGAGGAGGCGGAAAAGAACAATCAGGTTGCGTTGATCAATGCCGATCCTTCGGTCGTCAACAATCTTCTGGCCACGGCGCAGGATATTTTCGCGCGGGCCAACAGCGCGCTCGAGGCGCTCGAAGGCTTCATCCAGGATGTGCGCGCGCCGCTGACGGCTACGGTTGAGAACACCAAGACTTTCACAGACGCCCTTGCCAAGAATTCCAAGGTCATAGACGAGCTCGCCGCAAACGCCGGCGATGTCCAGGCGACCATCCAGAACGCACGTGAGGCGATGGCCCGGCTCAATGCTGCTTCGGTGCGCGTCGACGGAATCATGCAGAAGGTCGATACTCTGCTTTCCGAGGACAACAAGAACGGCGTCGTGGCGCAAACCAAGCAAACACTCGAGTCCATCCGCAATACCTCCGACACGCTGAATGCGCGTCTCGGCCCGATCGCCGACAATCTGCAGCGTTTTTCGGGAACTGGCCTGCGCGATGTGCAGGCGCTCGTCACCGACAGCCGCCGCTCGATCCAGCGTATCGAGCGGGCGATCACAGACCTGGAAAAGAATCCGCAAAGGCTCATTTTCGGTGGACAGGGGTCCGTCCCGCAATATGACGGACGCACACGGCATTGATCCGGTTGCGTTCACGTGAGATGAGTAAATTCCGCGCGATAGGGACGGGCTTGCATTTGGAGAAATTTCGAAAATCCGGGCGGATTGCCGGCGCTGTTCTGCTGGCTGCGATGGTCGCATCCTGCGGCACCGTTCCGCTCGATACGTTCGACCTGATTGCCTCCAATCCTCCGATATCCGGCAAGAGCCGCAAGAACATCCAGATTCTGATCGCCGCTCCGGCAGCGCTGAAGGCATTCGACGGCGAGAACATCGTCATCAATACCTCCGCAGCCGAGATCGAATATCTGAAGGGCGCGCAATGGGGAGACCGGCTGCCCACGCTCGTGCAGTCGCGCCTGGTGCAGGCTTTCGACAATACCGGCCTTCTGGGCGGCGTCGGACGGCCCGGAGACGGTCTCGCCATCAACTACCAGATCATCACCGACATCCGTACCTTCGGCGTCGATGCGTTCACCTCCCCGCAAATGGCGGTTGTCGAGATCGCGACCAAGATATTGAACGACAAGAATGGCGAAGTCCGCTCGACACGCGTGTTCAAGGCTTCAGTGCCGGTGAGCGGAGCCGGCAATACCGCTTATGTCCAGGCGCTCAACGCAGCCTTCGACAAGGTCACCGGCGATATCGTCAGCTGGACGCTTTCGGTGATCTGACAGGGATTTCCCGTCGTCGCTTGAGTTGTTGGTTCAACCCCGAATCGAAAACGCGGCCCCATGAGGGCCGCGTTTTGCGTTTCTGCCTGTCCCGCCTATCAGCGCAGGCGGCCGCTGGCGTGGGCGAGCATGGTGTAGACCTTGCCGGTATCCGAGGTCAGGTAGGTCTGCGTCACCATGTTGTCGCGGTCGTTGCGGGCTACGTCTTCGAGCAGGCGCTGGAAATCGTCCATGTAGCGGTCTACCGCACGGCGGAATTCGCTGTCCGACTGGTACTTGCGCTTGATCTCGTCGAAGGTCTGCTGGCCCTTGAGCGTATAGAGGCGGCGGGTGAAGACGTTGCGCTCGCCGCGGCGATAACGGTCCCAGAGCTCCACCGATGCATCGTGATCGATGGCGCGCGCGATATCGACCGACAGGGAATTGAGCGATTCGACCACATGGGCAGGTGAGCGCGGCGCAGCGGTCGGCTGTGCACGGAGTTGTTCCGCCTGCTCGTCCTCACGCGAGGCGCGGGCCAGAAGATCGGAGACCCAGCCGCCGCCATTGCGCGTCGCGGGGGCCGCTGGCGCCGGTGCAGGCTGGCTCCTGCCAACGGGTTCTTCTACCGGGAGGGCGCGCTCCGGGGCACGCGGTGCGGGGGCCGCCATCGATGGCGATGGCATGGCTGCAGCTACGGGAGCGGCAGGTGCCGGGCGCGGCCCGGAAGCGGGGCGGGGAACGGTCCGGTCGGCACGGCTTTCGCCGACATCGACCAGGCGGCCTGATTTGTTGACGATCTCCGCCAGTTCCTTGAGCGCGTTGATCTGTTCCGAAACGGCCTTGCGCATGGCCTTGGTCGATTCCTTGGCTTCAGCGGGCATATCGAGCACGCCACGCTGCAGTTCGCTGCGGGTCTCGTTGAGTTCGGTGCGGATTTCCGCCGCGGTACGACGGATTTCATCCGTGGCGCTGGTGAATTTCTGCGATGCCTGCTCGACCACGTCCGATATGGCGGCGCGCATCTGCTCTGCGGACATCCGCGTGCGGCCTTCAGCGCGTTCGAAAGCGGTCGAAACCAGCTTCTCGAAGGAGCGCATGACCTGCTCGATGCCTTCCGACCGCTGAACCAGGCCGGAGGCCAGGTCCTGCAGCGCCTGCTGACGCTCTTCGAGGGTCGCGGCAAGATTGTTCTGCGCCGAGCCGATCATGTCGTTGGCTGAGCCCAGCACCTTGCTGTGTTCCTCGAAACGCTCGGCAATATTGGTGATTTGCTTCAGCGTTTCATTAGAGAGCGTGCTCAATGTGCCGATATTGCCGTCGATAAGCCGGGTCGAGGAGGCAAATGTCTCCGCCGCGCGGCTGGTGTGCTCGGCAAAGGAGGACGTGGTGTCGAAAAGGCGTGTGTCGATATCGCCCAAATTGCGCGTGGCGACATCGATGAGCTCGCCAAGCTTGACGTTGGAGGCGGCCAGACGGTCGATGAGATCGCCGACGCCGTCCGACAAGCCCGATTTGGCTTCCTGAATGGCGGAGATGGTTTCCGCGGTCCGGCTGGCAAGCGCGTTGACCAGGGCGGCATTCTCGGCGCGTAGCCTGTCGGTTGCGGCGTGGGTGGCTTCCTCGAGCTGACTTGCCAGACCGCGGCCGCTATCGGCCAGACGCTCGACGAGGGGTTCGGCGGTATCATGAAGAATCCGCGTGATCTCCTGCGAACGCGCTGCCAGAACGGCGTTGAGCTCGCGGGTGCGCTCTTCGAGCGTCGCCGAGGTATTTTCCGTCACATGGGCGATACGCGCTTCAATAGAGCCTAGTTCGCTCGTGACACGCGATCCGATCTCGCCGAGGCTCATGGCAATGACATCCGCACGCTCGTTGAGGCGGGCTTCCGTTCCGCTAAGGTTTTCGATGAGGCGCGCGCTGAAGGATTCGCCGTAGCCGTCAAGCGCTTCGCTGGCCTTCGCTGCCTCGGCCGACAACGTATTGGCTGCCTCGCCGATTTTTTCGCGCAATGCGCCTGCAACCACCGATGCGCTCTGCTCGAGCGATTTGCGCACATTGTCAACGCCGACGGCGAGTGCCTTCTGCATGGTCGAGGTGCGTTCGTCGATGATGCCGGTCTGGTCCTCGAAGGCCCGTCCAAGCGCGGCGCTGCTTTCGCCGACCGCCTGATGGAGCATGGCGGTGCGCTGTTCGAGGATCGCACTGTGATCTTGCAGCGTCTCGCTGAGCGAAGCCGTCGTTTCCGTCAGTGCCGCGCGGATTTCGGCCGCGCGATCTTCGATGGTGCGCTCGTGCCCGTCCAGCGTTTGGGCGAGGGCGGCATGGTTTTGCACGAGGACGGAGCTCAGGCCAGACGTGCGCTCCGAGATGGCACGGGTATGTTCCTCGAAGCTGGTGTCCAGCGTATCGCGACTATCCGAAAGTGCGGCGCGGATGGCGGCAGTGCGCTCCTCAAGCGCCCGGGAAAGCGCATCCTGGCCATCGACCAGAATGTCACGAACACCATTGGTGCGTTCATCAATCGTGCGGGCAATCGCATCCTGGCTGCCGCTCAGGAGTTCACGGATACCCCGTGTGCGCTCGTCGAGCGCGCGGGCAAGCGCTGCCTGGCTTTCGCCGAGGACATCGCGGACGCCGTGGGTGCGCTCGTCGATCGACTTGACGTGGTTTTCGAAGACATTCTGCAGCATCGTGTTGTTTTCGACCAATGCCGCGCGGATGCCGGTGACCCTCTCGTCGAGAGTAGCGCCGTGCTTCTCGAATGTCCTGTCGAGAATTGCGCTGTTTTCGGCGATCGCGGCCTTGATGGCTGCGGTGCGCTCTTCGAGCAGCGAGGCATGGCTGTCGGTGACGCCGCCGAGCGCCAGCGTGCTGGCGGCAACGGCATTCTCGATATCGGCGGTGCGGGCGGAAAGCGTATCGGCATGGTCGCGAATGACAGCGGAGACACGATCTGTCTCGCCGGCCAGCGAGGCAGCGAGGGCGTCGCGGCCTTCCGCAAGTTGTCCCGCGAAGGATGCCGCCTTTTCATTGAGCAGCACTGTGACCGAATCGGCGATGCCTGAGAGATCGCTGCTGATCTTGGTCTTGGTCTCGTCGATGACGTCACTGATCGAGGAGCGGCCCTCGGAAAAGGTTTCGGCGATTTCACGGGTGCGCGAAATCAGGTTTTCGTTGATCTGGCGCGCGCGCGCTTCCAGAGCCGCATTCAGCTTTTCGGTGCTGCTGTCGAGCGATTGCGCGCGTGTCTCGAATTCGCTCAGGAGCGAGCGGCCGCGCTCGGAGAGCGTGTTGTCCAGATTGGCGAGACGCGTGTCGAACTCGCTGACCATCGATTGCGTGGCGCTCCCGAGCAGGGAGGCAATGCCGCTGGTGCGCTTGTCGAGCGCTTCCTCCAGATTTGCCGTCACCAATTGCGACTGCTCGGTCAGCGTGGCGATCCGGGTATCCAGCAAACTGGCGAATGCCTCGCCCGAGGTCGTGATGCGCGACGAGACGTCTACGGCGCGCGTGTCGATCGCGCTGGTGATGACATTGCCGCTTTCGTTGATGCGGTTGACCAGATTGTCGCCGGAAAGCGCGAGCGATTCAGTCAGTTGTGTCGATGCGCCCAGCACGCTGTCTCTAATGATGCTGCTGGCGGTGGTCAGTTCCTCCTTCAGGTGCTCATGCGCACCTGAGATGGAAGAGCGAACGCGTTCGGCGTGGGTAACGACGGCCTCGCGCTCATGGCCCAGTTCGCCGACAAGCGTGCGGATGCGGATTTCATTGTCGGTATAGGCGCGTTCGAGCTCGTTCACCTCGGTCTGGACGAGGGTTTCGAGTTCTACGGCGCGGGCAAGCGTACGCTCGATGCCTTCGCTCATCGCCGCGACTTCGCGGCGTACCGCCTGGCCGAGGGAGGCCACGCGTTCGCCCGCGATAGCCTCGGGTTCGGCGAGGCGCATGGCTGCTTCGGTCATCGTGCGTGCTGCAAACTGCATTTCCTGCGCACGCCGCAGCATATGGGCGAAACCCCAGAACATCAGGATCGGGACGGCAATGCCGGTCGCGACCGCGATGCCGCTTGGCGATGTGACAAAATTACCGAACGCCTGAGGCGATGTCAGGCCAGACGAGCTGAGCGAATGGCCGATCGCCAAGCCGCCGGCGGCCCAGATCGCGCTGATGGCGGTGGTGGTCCAATAGATGCTGTTAGACGAGCGTTGCGCCAGGCCACCACGACGCAGAAAGGCCGTGTCACGGCGCAAATCATCATTGGCGGGTGTCAGGGAAGCCGCTTTTGGTTGGTTCTGGAGCGGCTGATTTTGGGCCTGCTGATGATTGAATTGCGGCTGAGCTGCCGAGAACGCCACTGCCGGATCCTCGGCAGGCGTCGAAACGGCTGCAACCCTGGGCGGCGTGGGAGGCGGCGGCGGCGCAGCTACGACAGCGGGCTTTGCCTTGGCGGATGGAAGCGCCTTTACGGACGAAATAGGTGCAGGTGGGTTTCTTTTCTCATTGGCAAGTTCTTCCGCGGCCCGCGAGATCTGTTCCTCCAGATCGTCGAGCGAGAAATCGCCTGCGGCCGAGCCCAGATCCATATCGATGCCCATGTCATCGTCGAAATCGATGTCCAGGGCCTGTTCCAACGCTGCCTCGACTTCGAGGTCGATTTTCTCCGCTTTGGTTTTGGGTGCCATCGCCGTTCTTACCTCGTACTCATTCACTGATGTGCGCATTCAGATGCTGCACCGAACACATTTACGCCCATTCCTATCACGTCGGCATATCGTACTGGCTCGTTTACCGGAAAGAAACTGGTGAATTCGCAAATGCTTAAAAGTTTAAACACAGGGTTAACGCCGGGGTGTCCAGTGCTTCAGAAAAAGCCTTGTTTCGGGCCATTTTAACTAAGTACTACACCGTTTTAACCAAATTGTGGAAATCTATGCCGATGGCTCAGGCGGTAGCCTCGAATATGCCACTTTTGAGGCCAAACCAGAAGATATTAAATGCGTCCAAGGGAGAATAACAAAATGGCGGTAGCCCGTCAGAACACCAACCGAGTCGCGACACCCGCAGCCGCCATAGCCTTCATCCAGCCGGGCGGTGAGGTTTGCACCCCCTCGCGCAGCCGTCCCATCGATCTCGTTCATCTGGCCCGCCAGACGCTGGGCGATCGTGCCCTCGAGGCCGAGGTGCTTGCGCTGTTTTCAAGGCAGGCAGGCGGCGTGGCCAGCCGTATCGGCCAGGTCACGGGCAAGGAGCGGGGGCTTCTCGCCCACTCGCTGAAAGGATCGGCCCGTTCCATCGGAGCATTCCGCGTGGCTGAGCTTGCTGAAAAGATCGAATCCGACCCAACGAGCGACAAGGTTGTGAATGCCTTGCGCGATGCGTTGATCGACGTTCAGGAATTCATCGCAGCTATCAGCCGCTGATGTCCTGACTGGCCTGTCCGGACAGCCGGGCCAGAGGCCGGCATCACCCAAGCCCACGATCTTTGTAGTCCCGATATTATGAAGGACGGCGCTCCATTGGCTGCATAATGCCGCAGATGGCCTGGAGCGCCGGCCAACCGGTTGAACTTGCGGGCACGAGGCGGTATCTGCGGGTCTCGGTATGGCTTGGATGACAGCATGACCAAAATCACCTTTGTCTCTTTCGATGGTACGACCCGCACCGAAGTCGATGCGGAAAATGGCTCCACGGTAATGGAGAACGCCATTCGCAATGCGGTTCCCGGCATTGACGCGGAATGCGGCGGCGCCTGCGCCTGCGCGACCTGCCATGTCTATGTGGACGAGGAATGGACGGAGGCAGTCGGGGATCCGGCGCCGATGGAAGAGGACATGCTGGACTTCGCCTATGATGTGCGCCCGACCTCACGGCTTTCATGCCAGATCAAGGTGAAGGACGAACTCGACGGCCTCGTCGTGCATGTTCCCGAGCGGCAAAGCTGACCGCACTGCCGGGCTCCGTCCGTCCTCCCATTCAATAAAAAATTTGACCTTGCTTCCCTCAGGCGTTACGCGGCTCAGCCAACAGCCGCGCGTCCTAATATCAAAGGCGCGTCAGCCAGCGTTCCATTCCTGACAGGATGACGAGATGAGTGAAATTATCCGCACGGATGTAGTGATCATCGGGGCCGGCCCGGTCGGGCTTTTTGCCGTGTTCGAACTCGGGCTCTACGATCTCAAATGTCATCTGATCGATATTCTCGACCGGCCGGGGGGGCAATGCGCGGAACTTTATCCGGAAAAGCCGATCTATGACATTCCGGCGTGGCCCGAGATTTCGGGCCAGGCGCTGGTCGACAGGCTGATGGAGCAGATCAAGCCGTTCTCACCGCAGTTCCACCTCAATCGGATGGTGACCAAGCTCGAGCGCCAGGCTGACGGCAGCTTCCGCGTGGAGACCGATGAGGGCGAAATCTTCGAGACAAAGGTGGTGGTGATCGCCGCCGGCGGCGGCTCCTTCCAGCCGAAGCGTCCGCCGGTGCCCGGCATCGAAGCCTATGAAGGCACCAGCGTCTTCTACTCCGTCCGCCGCATGGAAGCTTTCCGCGACCAGGATGTGATGATCGTCGGCGGCGGTGATTCCGCGCTCGATTGGGCGCTCAATCTTCAGCCCGTTGTCAGGACCCTGACATTGGTACACCGGCGCGCCGAATTTCGCGCCGCGCCCGACAGCGTCAAGAAGATGTTCGAACTGGTCGACAGCGGCGGCATCCGCTTCGAACTCGGGCAGGTGACCGGGCTGAAAGGTGAAAACGGCTCGTTAGCGGGCGTGACGCTCAAGAGTAGCGACGGTGAAAAGGAACTTCCGGCAACGCGCATGCTGCCGTTCTTCGGACTGACGATGAAACTTGGCCCCGTAGCGGACTGGGGGTTGAACCTTCATGAAAATCTCATTCCCGTCGACACGGAGAAATTCGAGACGTCGGAGCCTGGTATTTTTGCTATCGGCGATATCAACTGGTATCCGGGCAAGCTGAAGCTGATCCTTTCAGGCTTTCACGAGGCGGCTCTCATGACCCAGGCCGCCAAGCGCATCGTCAATCCTGGCGAACGCATCGTGTTCCAGTACACGACATCCTCAACCAGCCTGCAAAAGAAGCTCGGCGTCCAGTAGCGCCGGTTTCCAGTGCGCGTTAATTCTTCTTGGCGAGTTCGCGTTCCAGCCGGTAGGTCAGCAGGCGCTCGAAGCGCTTCTCGAAATTGAGCGTTTCGACGAAATCGAAACGTTTTTGCGCGGCCTCGTGATTCTTCATCACCTGCTGGGTCACCTTGTTGATGTCCTGACGCAGGAGCGCGCAATCCGGGCGTGAAGGCAGCGCTCTTATCCGGCGCTCTATTTCGCCTGCATGGGTGCGCGCGATGACGAGGTGGCTTTCCTCGTGACGCCGGATATCCTGAGAAAGCGTATCCCAGACGAGAGCCAGTTCCGGCTGCGCCTTCCTGCGCTGCTTCCAGCGCGGCAGGAAAACCTTCGCATAGACATTGACGTAGACACCGGTGACGCTGCAGGCCTTGCCGTTGGAACCGTATCGCGCCTTGGCGTCGAAGCGGATCTGCGCAGCGCCGGGATGGCGCTGGCCAGTACTTTTCAGCAGATAGCCGCCGCGCGACAGCGATTTGTCAAGTTCGTCCGCCGTCTTTCCATTGACGTTGTAATAGCTGTAGCTGCGGTGGATCTTGGCGGCTGAAGCTGTCGTGGTCACCGCAAAGGCGAACGCGGCCGCCATGGCCATCGAGGCCAGAACCTTGGGCATGGAAATCATTTCACTCTGGTTCCTTCGAAGCTTCCAGTCCGGCGCAGCTTCCAGTCTGATTATAACATTTTTGATCGCGGATAGGTCCAGCATGGCGCAGAATCGTCAAGACAAATATAATTGTCATAAATATCCACGCGCCGAGACCGGTTGACGGGGCGAAATCTCGTCGTCACAACATTGGGCGGAATTGTCGGCGATCAAGAGGAGGCTGGAGCGGAATGCGGAGAGAGTGGCGGCTTGCCCATGGGCGCAGCCTGATCCTGGGCGAGAAGGCCATCCTCATGGGCATTCTGAATGTCACGCCTGATTCCTTTTCCGATGGAGGATTGCATGACGATCTGCCGCGGGCGCTCGCTGCGGCCCATGCCATGCGGGAGCAGGGGGCTGCGATCATCGATGTCGGCGGCGAGTCGACGCGGCCGGACGCGGTTCCTGTCGATGCCGCGACTGAGCAGGCACGGATATTGCCAGTGATCGGGGCGCTTGCGAAAAGCACGGACTGCATCATTTCCGTGGATACCTATCGCGAGCAGACCGCGCGGCTTGCAGTGGCTGCCGGTGCGCATATCGTCAATGATGTCTGGGGATTGCAACGCGAGCCTGGCATCGCAAACGGCGAGCCTGGCATCGCAAACGGCGAGCCTGGCATCGCAAACGGCGAGCCTGGCATCGCAAACGGCGAGCCTGGCATCGCCAACGAACCTGGGATTGCCGATCTGGCGGCGGAGACGGGGGCGGGGCTTGTCATCATGCATACGGGACGCGAGCGGGAGCGCGATCCTGATGTGATCGCCGACCAGTTCGCGTTCCTCGACCGCTCGCTCGGGATCGCCCGTGCGGCGCGTGTCGAGGAAAGCCGCATCGTGCTCGACCCGGGCTTCGGCTTTGCCAAGGACAGCCACGAAAACGTCATGCTGATGGCGCGGTTTGCCGAGTTGCAGCGCTTCGGATTTCCGCTTCTTGTCGGCACGTCGCGCAAGCGCCTGATCGGGGCAATGACCGGCCGGGATGCGGCGGATCGCGATGCGGGTACGGCCGCGACCTCTGCCATCCTCCGGCTCGCCGGCGCCGACATATTCCGGGTGCATAATGTGGCGATGAACAGGGATGCGCTTGCCGTCGCCGACGCTATTTTGGAATCCGGCGCGGCAGAATGAGCGGGGCTGGAAAAATACGCAAAGCCTGGCTCGGTCTTGGCGGCAATATGGGCGATCCGGTCGCTTCGATGGGCCGGGCGCTCTGCGCACTTGACCAGCGCGCCGATATCCGCGTCGTGGCCGTCTCGTCCGTCTATCGCACGCCGCCATGGGGCAAGACCGACCAGGCCTGGTTCCACAATGCCTGCGCGGAAGTGGAAACCGGGCTCGCACCCGTCGCGCTGCTCGAAGCCTGCCTTGACATAGAAAAGCAGATGAAGAGGCTGCGAGCGGAACGCTGGGGGCCGCGCACGATCGATATCGATGTGCTGGCGTTCGAAGGCGTGGAGACATTGCAGGACCCGGCGCTCACGCTGCCGCATCCGAGGATGACAGAACGGGCCTTCGTACTGGTGCCGTTGGCTGAGATTGCGCCTGGGCTGATGGTCAACGGGCGCACTGTTGAGCAATGGCGCCAGCAGTGCGACCTCTCAGAGATAGAAAAAGCCCGCGAGGACGCGGGCTGGTGGAGAGATTTTCAGGAATGATATTGCTCAGTTTCTGGCGATGCTGCCAACAGCGGCAGCGTCAACGCGCCTGAGGCTCATGCCGATAACCGGCACGAGTTCCTTTTCCACGCGTACCGAGACCGTGACATTCATGGTGTTCTCGTCCGAGATGCGGGCGAGCATTGCGCCGGTCAGTTGCTTGCGGTTGAGCGCGAAGACGACACGGTCGCCGCTGACGGTGCCGGAGGTGACATCCAGGCCCTTGCCGGCCGCGCCATCGTTGAACGCGCCACTATAGGTCTTTCCCTTGCGCACGACGGTCGCCTTCATCGGCTGGGAAAATACGCCGACCCGGCAAGCGCCGTCCAGCGTCATGCCCACCGCGTCAGCCGGCGTGGTGCCGGCGAGCGTGCAGGTAAATTTCGTGCCCTTGTATTTTCCGGCCACGATTTCGCCCGGACCTGTCCACTGGCCCTCGACGTTGCGGAAGAAACGCTCGTCCTTATCGGCAGCCTGCGCCGGGATAGCTGCGCCTGCCAAAGGCAGCAGGAAGAGACATGCGGCAACGCAATTTTTCATAGGGCTGGACTCGATGTTTGCACAGGGCGATTGAACGTCAATAATCGGCGCGAATGGTTAATGCTTGGTTTGCATCGCGCTGATTGTCAATCCTTCTTCTCTGCTTCTCCCGGGGGAACCTTCTGGCCGCTGAGCCTTGCGAGATCGCCGATGAAATCGCCGATCCCCGGCCGTCTCTCCGCGTTGAAAGGGAAGGGACGGACGAGATCCATGGCGGAAATGCCGATGCGCGCCGTCATGAGGCCGTTGATCACCCCTTCGCCCAGCCTGGCCGAAAGTCTGGAAGCCAGGCCGTGGCCGATGATCTGCTGGATGAAGCTATCGCCAACGGCGATGGTGCCGGTTACAGCGAGATGGGCGATAACGCGGCGCGACAGCTTGAGGAAGCCCAGGGTTCCGGGACGGCTGCCATAAAGTTCCGACAGGCGGCGGATCAGCCTTGCCGCTTCGAAGATGACATAGCCGATATCGACCAGCGCGCGTGGGCTTACCGCGGTCACGATGGAAACACGCTTGGCGGCGGCGAGGATCAGACCACGCGCCTCGCGGTCGAGTGGGCGCAGGATTTCGGTTTCGGCAAGCCGGATGAGGTCGCGCCCATCGATGATGTCTTCTTCGAGCGCGTTAAGCATTTCGCGCCCACGTGCCGTGGAGGGAAGGCCGGCGGCGATGGAGGTGAGCTTCGAGACGGCGTCGCGCGCGGCGCGGCGGTCGTCACGCGCGGCCGCATCGGCGGCCTCCTCGCGGAGCGACTGCACCGAGGCGAGCCTTCTGAGCGCCAGGCCCTCGCGGATGACAATGACGACCAGCGCCAGAAGCGCTATCGCCGCGACGCCAAGCGCTGCCCAGCCGAGCCATGTGGCGCGATCGAAAAGCGCGCGGATCAGGTCGTCGGTCCATATGCCGACCGCCAGCGAAACGAGAATGCCCAGGGCGCCCGTGAAAATGGCGCCCAGGGAGAAGCGCCGTCGGGGCGGCAGGGCGGGCGGCGGCGTCAGCGCGTCGAGTTCGGAAGGATCCATGCCTTCCATCTCGAAGACATCGACTGGAGCCGGCGTGACGACGGCCATATCGCGAATCGAAGTCGGCTTGCGCGTGGCTGTGGGTTTTTTGCCGCCTTGGCTGGATGCGGCGTTTTCGCGGCTTTCCCCGCCGGCTACGGAAACCTTGGGGCTGTCGAGACGGAAGGCGGAGGGCCTACGCGGCGGTGTCTCAGTCATGTGAGGCGGTCTCCGATCAGGAACTGAAGCGCGCGGTCCAGCCGGATATGCGGCAGCGACAATGTAATGCCTTCGGCGGTCCTTTCCAGTTTCGGCGGGCGGAAGCGTACGAAACGGATAGCAGCATCCTGAGCAGCCAAGGTGGCGGATACTTCAAAGATCGATTCCGGTTTTGCCGGCAAGTCACCGGGAAATATGGCTGTTTCCGTCTTCCCGTCGAAGATTTCGCCGTCGATCATTTCGCCCTTTAACGGCGTGCCGATGATGACCGGCAGGGTTTCGCGCCCTTGCGTCACGGTGGCCTCTCGGGTGGCGCGGACCGCAGCCATGGCCAGCACGTCGATGCTGGCGCCGGAAAAACCCGCGCGCTTGATCGCCCGGTCGACCAGGCGGCGGACGATCGCCTCCAGCCGGTCATGGCTTTCATGATGCAGATGGTCCGCCTTGGTGGCGGCGACGAGAATGCGGCCGATGCGTCTTTGTACGAGGCCGGTGAGGAAATTGGTGCGGCCCGGGCGGAAACAGGAGAGGATCTCGGTGAGCGCGCGTTCGAGATCGGCGACGGCGGGCGGGCCGGCATTCATTGCCTGCATCGCGTCGATGAGCACGATCTGGCGGTCGAGCCGGGCGATATGCTCTCGGAAGAAAGGCTTGACCACATGGGTCTTGTAGGCCTCGTAGCGCCTCTCCATCATGGCGGCCAGTGATCCGGTCTTATGGCTTCCGGGCTTGAGGTCGGGCAGGGGGGCGAAGGTCAGCGCGGGGGAGCCGTCGAGATCGCCTGGCATCAGGAAGCGTCCGGGCGGCAGGGTGGAAAGCGCCTTCTCGTCGGCCTTTCCGGCGCGCAGATAGGCGGTGAAGCTTTTGGCCAGTCTCTGTGCAGTCAGTTCGTCGGCTTCCGCATCCGGCTGCACGGTGCTGGCTTCAGCAAGCCAGGCGGCGGCCGGTTCGGCATGCGCGGGAAGGCGCGCAAGTTCGAAGGAGTCCCTCGAGAAATCCGCATAGGTCTTGCCGAGAAGCGGCAGATCCAGCAGCCATTCGCCGGGATAATCGACGATATCGACCGAAAGCCGGCCGGCCGAGAATATCCGGTTCCAGGAGGATGCGGATTCGTATTCGATGGTCAGGCGAAGCTCGGAGACGGCGCGGGTGGATTCCGGCCATTCGCGCTCGTCTATAAGCGCCTTCAAATGTTCCTCATACTGGAAGCGCGGGACGGCATCGTCCGGCTGTGGCTCCAGGAGGGCGCGGGCGATGCGGCCCTGCTTCTGCGCCTCGAACAGTGGCAAGCGGCCGCCCTGGATGAGGTTGTGCACCAGCGCGGTGATGAAAACCGTCTTGCCTGCGCGCGAAAGGCCGGTGACGCCGAGACGCAGCGATGGGGAGACGAGCCCGCTTGTCCGGTCGGCCAGCGTATCGAAGGCGATCTTCGCCTCGTCTGTCAGGGTGGTCAGTGTTCCCAAGATGGCCTCGCCGGAATTGCTTGCGGGTTCGGATATAAGGATCGAACAACTCGAATGGCAATAAAGCCGGTAAAACAGTTAAATATCGGCAAGCATTATCGCGCGCGTTCAGAGGTCGTCCGGCGTAATGAAGGCGCGCAAGGTTCCTGCGCCGGCCTCCGCCGAGGCGAGCGGACCGTCGAAATCGATGACGGCGAGCCCTGCAGTCGGAAAGCCCTGCGAGAGACGTTTCACAGAGGCTGGATCACCTTCGGCTGCGAGCGCCAGCGCCAGATCCTCCATGGAAGGATTATGCCCGATCACCAGCAGGGAGCGCGCATCTCCACCTGCGTGGATTGCCTCGAGATAGCCGCTGGCGCCGGCTGTATAGAGCGCGGCACTATCCATCCCCGGAAATGAGGTGGTAAGGGTGAGGCGGAGATTATCGAGCGTTTCGCGGGTGCGCTTGGCTGTGGAGCACACCGCCACATCGGGAATGAACCCGGCAGCGGCCATGGCCGAGCCCATTTTCCTGGCGGCTTCCGCGCCTTCCCTGGTCAGCGGCCGGTCGAAATCCTTCATTCCGGGAGCCGCACCAGCCGCTTTCGCATGACGCAGAAGATAGACGCGACTCATAATCCTGTTCCTTGTTCGTGTTCCAATGAACTGTTTCTGTCACGAAAGACGGTGTTTTGCACGCCTGCGGGATGCCACATGTGTGGCCGCATAAACAGCAGACAAAGAAGACACGTATTTGTGTTTGAATGTGAGTTGTAGGATACAGAGGCCTAAAAACGAGTGTTGATTAAAATTTATGCACTCATTGCTTGTGAGGTCTGGTAATTTTTTGCCGGCAATTTTCGGCAAAAACCGCGATGACAGTCAGCTGCGGAGGATCAATCAGTCCATTCCTCTGGCAATATTGTCGAAGAAACCGGAATTATAAACTCGCATTTGCTGCAATTTTGAGCAAAATCAATGCACTAAAAAGTGGTGCGGCCCGGTCATTTCTTGTTGTGCGACGTTTCGTCTGGACATATATAGGCCTCGCGTCTCCTAGATGTGGGGTGATTCAGATATGAGTGAATTGATCGACCTTGACTACAGGCCCACGGAAGACGAACCGTTCATGAACGAACGGCAGAAGTCTTACTTCCGCACAAAGTTAGTTGCCTGGAGAAATGACATCCTTCGTGAGGCCCGGGAAACGCTCGAAGCCTTGCAGCAGGAAAATGCCAACCATCCCGATATTGCCGACAGAGCCTCATCGGAAACCGACCGCGCTATCGAGTTGCGTGCTCGTGATCGTCAGCGCAAGCTGATCTCGAAGATCGACGCCGCGTTGCAACGCCTCGATGACGGTACATACGGTTTCTGCGAGGAAACCGGTGAGCCGATCAGCCTCAAGCGGCTGGATGCCCGCCCGATCGCGACCCTCTCCATTGAGGCGCAGGAACGGCATGAGCGACGCGAGAAAGTTTATCGCGACGACTGAAGTTTAAAACTGAAGCCGGGTATGCCGGCCAGCAGATATCCTGAAATAGCGTTTTGACAGTTCATTATTAATCGGCCGCAGAGGAGATTTCCTCTGCGGCCTTTTTTTTCATCGAATAATTGGGGACATCGCTATCGGAATCGATGGACGATGCGAAATCCATCAGTTCCTGTTCGACTTGGAAAGTTCGCCGAGCAACTTTTCCATCTCGTCTTCCAGGTCGCTTGTCTCGGCTTTGTCCGATGCGTCCTGTGTGGGCGAGATGTTGAGATCGCTGGAGGACTGGTCCTCGAAGACGCTGACGAGCTCGGCGTCGGGGATATTTCCTCCAGCGGGATAGTTGTCTTTCTTTCCGGCCGGGTCGACATCGTCGATGGCAAAATCGTCGAGAATGGCGTCGTGCAGCTCTAGGCTGAACGTGTCGAGTTTGGCGGAGATATCTTCTTTTGCCGGCGGCGGAGGGGTTGGGGCAGCCGGGCTTTCATCGAAATCATTTGGCGAGCGATCCGGCATATCCCTGCCGGAAGGTGATGGCGTCGGCGCCGGCTTTTCGGCTTCACGCGCTGGCGGGATATCCCGGCTCGGCGCGATATCGAGACTTGCTGCAGCGCCGGATACCGCGGCTGCGCCCCCGGCGGCGCCTGATGTAGCGGAGATCACGCCCTTGGCAACCTGGCTGAGCGGATAGGCCGGGTGGGCCGGATGGCGAGGATGTGTGATTGGCTGAGCCGGAGGCTGCGGTGGCAGCACGGTGCGCGGCTGCGGAGGGTAGGAAGGTGCGGGACGCTCCCTTTGGGTGAATTGCGGCGCAGGCTTCGGCGCAGCGGGCGCTGGGACGGGTTGTGGAGTTGCCGGCCTGGAGGGCGGCGCGGCAGGACGCGGTTGCTCCTGTGTCCTGTCGGAGGCAAAAGCAGCGGGGGCGGATGGCTGTCTTGTGTTCGAGCTGCTGATATTTGGGCTGCTGATGGGCGGCGCTATTGGCGGAGCCGGTTCGGTGGCCACGAACGGCTCGGGTTCGGGCACTTCCGCCACCTGCTGTTCCCGGGCCTGGAGATTGGAAAGAGCTGGAGAAGGCGCGGTCGTGCTTGCGACAGGCTCCGGCTCTGCTTTTGAGGCTTGCGGGCGGCTCTGCGCACGCGCCGTATGAACGATGTTCTGCTCGACGACGAGATCCGTCGGGCCACCGATCAAAATGAGATGTTCGACATTATCGCGGCGCACCAGAACGAGCCGCCGGCGGCTGTCCACGGCGGCGGCATCCATGACCGACAGGCGTGGAGCACGCCCGCGTCCACCGGAGACGAAGGTGCCCCCGGTCAGACGGCGAATGATCGCGAATACGACGACGATCGCCAGAAGGATCAGCAGAAACAGGAGAATGAAACCCGCTACACGCGCGGCATTCTCGCCGACAATTCCAGTCAACCATTCGTTCATACCGCTTTTCTCCTTATGCAGCTGTGTCTGCACCATTCCATGGTCTTGCAGGGATGCTTATGCATCCGCAATTCCTCAGCATTAGGCATAACCGACGAAGACGGCTAAAGGAAACAATTATCAGTTGAAATATTCCTGCTTTGATTGAAATTGCCCCGCAGCCAACAGAAAATCCGCCGATTGTGCAAGAATGCGGCTCGACGGCCGGAATTTGTTTGCATATCGCTCTAGTGGGGTTTTCGCGTGCGGGAATGTGTGATCCAAGCAATCGGCGACGCGGATAATCCGACGCTTAGCAACGGTGTTTCGTGCCGGTTTTGCGATAGAAAAAGGGGTTGAGGCATATGTCTCAAGAGGCAAGGACCGATCTTTATCCAAAGCCGATCGTTTCGAGCAAAAAGGGGCCCGGGGCGGCAATCCGGCTTCTTGTCCTCGGCATCGTGCTGACGGGCGCTGCCTTTCTCTATTTCGTGTTTCGCGAACAGCTAGGCGAAGCTTTCCTGCTCGGCCTCCTTGGCGTTCTCGCGATGGTTGGCGTCTTCTATCTGTTCGGCGGAGCCATTGGCCTCATCCAGTTCACGCCGCGCGTGCTGGGCGACGATCTGGCGCATGCGTTTATCGATTCGCTTCCCGAGGGCACGGTCATTCTCGATGCCAAGGGCCGGATCGTCTATGCCAACCAAGCCTATGCCGCAATGACCGGCGCCACCGAGGCGACCGATGTCCGAACACTGGACAACATATTGTCCGGAGAGACCGCGGCGTCCGATGCGATCTATCGGCTGGCTAATGCCGTACGCGACGGCGTGCCGGCGCAGGAAGAGGTCCGGCTTTCACATCCGCTGGTTCAAGCCGTAGCACCGGGAACAGAAGTGACGAGGCAGGTCGGGCCGGCCTGGTACCGCATCAAGGCGCGGCCGATCGCGTCGACGCCCGATCACAAGGGGCCGCTTTTTGCTTGGCAGATCGCCGATATTTCGGAAGAGCGCGCCGAGCAGGAGCGCTTCTTCCAGGATTTGCAGGAGGCCATCGATCATCTGGATCATGCGCCGGCGGGGTTCTTCTCAACCGATCCGGCGGGGCGCATCATCTATCTCAATGCGACGCTGGCGGAATGGCTTGGCGTCGATCTTACCAAGTTCGTTCCCGGTTCGCTGACGCTGAGCGATATCGTGGCCGGCAATGGCATGGCGCTGATCAATTCTGTCAAGGCAGATCCAGGCTCGAGCCGCAACACGGTCATCGATCTCGACCTGGCGAAGCTGAACGGGCAGAGCCTTGCCGTACGCTTCTATCATCGGGTGCAGGCGCAGCGCGACGGAAAGCGCGGCACGAGCCGTACCATCGTGCTCAACCGCGCCGAGGGGCAGGACGCGTCGGCGGCGCTGCGGGCCGCGGAAGTCCGTTTCACGCGGTTCTTCAACTCCGCGCCGATGGCGATCGCCGCCGTCGATGCCAAGGGGCAGACCCTCAGGACCAATGCGCGCTTTCTCGACATATTCTCTACCGCCGTCGACAGCGATGCCGTGGACAGCGGCATAAAGCTGGAAACCGTGGTGCACGAGCGCGACCGCGAAGCCTTTTCCAAGGCGCTGGCGGCGGCCTTTACCGGCCAGGCGGAGATATCGCCGATCGATACCGTGCTTCCCAGCGACGAGCAGCGGCATATCCGTTTCTATGTAAGCCCCGTCTCCGATGTCGGCGGCGAGACGGCCGAGGAGGCGGCGATCGTTTCAGCCGTCGAGACGACAGAGCAGAAGGCGCTCGAAGGCCAGATGGCGCAAAGCCAGAAAATGCAGGCCGTGGGCCAGCTCGCCGGCGGCATAGCGCATGATTTCAACAATGTGCTGACGGCGATCATCATGTCGTCCGATCTGTTGCTCAGCAATCACCGCGCATCCGATCCGTCCTTCCTTGATATCATGAACATCAAGCAGAATGCCAATCGCGCGGCTTCGCTGGTGCGTCAGCTTCTCGCCTTCTCGCGCCGGCAGACGTTGCGGCCGGAAGTGCTCGATCTGACCGATGTATTGGCCGATCTGCGGATGCTGCTCGCCCGTCTCGTCGGCAACGATATTCAGTTGAAGATCGATCATGGCCGCGACCTGTGGCCGGTGCGGGCCGATCTTGGGCAGTTCGAGCAGGTCGCGGTCAATCTTGCCGTCAATGCGCGCGATGCCATGCCGGGCGGCGGCACGATCACGATCCGCACCCGCAATGTGGACCAGGCGGAAGCGGCGACCTTCAGCTATCGCGAACTTCCGAGCGCCGATTTCGTACTCGTTGAGGTCGAAGACAGCGGCACGGGCATTGCACCCGATGTGATCCAGAAGATTTTCGAGCCATTCTTCACGACCAAGGAAGTGGGCAAGGGTACGGGACTTGGCCTGTCGATGGTCTATGGCATCATCAAGCAGACGGGCGGCTTCATCTATTGCGATTCTGAGCTGGGCAAGGGAACCACCTTCAAGATATTCCTGCCACGGCATGTCGAAGTGGCCTCCGCGGACGGCACACCTGGCGAGCAGGCCAGGAAAGAGGCCGCCGCGCGGGAAAAGAAGATCGAGAAGCCGCGGGATCTCTCGGGCTCCGCGACCGTGCTTCTCGTCGAGGACGAGGATGCGGTGCGCATGGGCGGCGTGAGGGCGTTGCAATCGCGTGGCTATACGGTGCATGAGGCATCATCCGGCGTCGAGGCCCTGGAAGTGCTCGAAAGCCTGGGAGGCAAGGTCGATATCGTCGTTTCCGACGTCGTCATGCCCGAGATGGACGGTCCGACGCTTCTGCGCGAGTTGCGCAAGGATCACCCGGATATCAAGTTCATCTTCGTTTCGGGGTATGCCGAGGACGCCTTCGCCAAAAACCTGCCGGAGGACGCCAAGTTCGGCTTTCTCCCCAAGCCGTTCTCGCTGAAGCAGCTCGCAACGGCGGTAAAGGAAATGCTGGAATCGAATGATTGAACGATGCGTCGCGCCAGCGGTCCTGGCGCTTGGCTCTTGCAACCAACCGGCAGAACTGCATTAAGTTCTCTATACAAGTCATGCTTGTATCTTGTATTTTAAGTCAATGCCCCGGGGGGGCTTACTCATGAAGGAGGAAATCATGCGTTCTTCGTTGTTTTCTGGGGTCGCATTCGCGGCGAGCATCATGTTCGTGCCGCTTGCCCACGCCGATATCACGATTGGCCTCATTGCGCCGGTGACGGGGCCTGTGGCCGCCTATGGCATTCAGGTCCAGAACGGCACGGAAAGCGCCGTCGAAGCCATCAACAACGCCGGCGGCATTAATGGCGAGAAGATCGTCCTCAAGCTCGTCGATGACGCAGGTGAGCCGAAGCAGGCTGTTTCGGCGGCCAATCAGCTGGTCGGCGAGGGCGTTCATTTCGTGGTCGGTCCGGTCTTGTCGGGCACCTCGATGCCGGTATCTGACATTTTTGAGGAGAATGGCATCCTGATGGTGACGCCGACCGCTACGGCGCCGGCGCTGACGAACCGTGGCCTCTGGAACGTGTTCCGCACCTGCGGCCGCGACGACCAGCAGGCCGAAATCGCCGCAGACTACGTCCTGAAAAATCTGAAAGACAAGCGCATCGCCATCGTCGACGACAAGGGCCCGTATGGCAAAGGCCTTGCGGATGCTTTCAAGGCTTCGCTGAACAAGGGCGGCGTCAACGAAGTGCTCCACGAGTCGATCAGTGTCGGCGAAAAGGATTTCGGCGCGCTCGTCACCCGCCTCAAGGATCAGAAGGTCGATGTGATCTATTTCGGCGGTTACCATCCCGAAGGCGGTCTCCTGGCCCGTCAGTTGAAGGACCAGAACGTCACCGCCACGATCATTGGCGGCGAAGGCCTGTCCAATACGGAATATTGGGCGATCGGCGGCGATGCCGCTGCCGGAACGATTTTCACCAATGCTTCGGACGCCACCAAGAATCCCGCAGCTGCAGACGTGATCAAGGCTCTGCAGGCAAAGAATATTCCGGCTGAGGCATTCACGCTCAATGCCTATGCCGCTGTTCAGGTGCTCAAGGCCGGCATCGAAAAGGTGGGTTCGGCTGACGATGCCAAGGCTGTCGCTACCGCGCTGCAATCAGGCGATCCGGTCGATACCGTGATCGGAAAGCTCACCTATGGCAAGAGTGGCGATCTCAGCTCGCCCAGCTTCGTCCTCTACAAGTGGGAAGACGGAAAGTCCGTCGCCGTCGAGTAAGCCTTTCTGGAGCGGCTGACGGCCAGAATCCGGAATCTGCTTCAAACGTTTGTTTTTAATGAAAAAATGAGAGCCGCCACTTCGGTCCTAGAAGTGGCGGCTTTTTTTCGACTTACGGATGGAAGCGTTTAGAAGTCCATTCCGCCTGCGGGCATGGCCGGAGCAGCGGCTTCCTTCTTGGGCTTCTCGGCGATCATCGCCTCCGTGGTGACGAGCAGGCCGGCGACCGAGGCCGCATCCTGGAGCGCGGTGCGCACCACCTTGGCCGGATCGATCACGCCTGCCTTGTAGAGGTCGCCATATTCGCCGGTCTGTGCGTTCCAACCAAAGGAGAAATCCGGGTTTTCGCGCAGCTTGCCGACAATGATCGAGCCTTCGGCGCCGGCATTCTCGGCAATCTGGCGGGCAGGGGCCTCGATGGCGCGGCGAACGATCTCGATGCCAACACGCTGGTCGTCATTGGCGACTGACAGATTGTCCAGGGCCTTTGTCGTACGCAGGAGGGCTACGCCACCGCCGGGCAGGATGCCTTCCTCGACGGCTGCGCGGGTCGCGTGCAGGGCGTCGTCCACGCGGTCCTTCTTCTCTTTCACCTCGACTTCAGTCGATCCGCCGATGCGGATGACGGCAACGCCGCCGGCGAGCTTCGCCAGGCGTTCCTGAAGCTTCTCGCGGTCATAGTCGGAGGTGGTTTCCTCGATCTGCGCCTTGATCTGGCTGACGCGGCCCTGGATCTCGTCCTTCGAACCGACACCATCAACGATGGTGGTGTTCTCCTTCTCGACCAGGACGCGCTTGGCGCGGCCGAGCATCTGCAGCGTGACGTTTTCAAGCTTGATGCCCAGATCCTCCGAAACCGCCGTGCCGCCGGTCAGGATAGCGATGTCCTCAAGCATGGCCTTGCGGCGATCGCCGAAGCCAGGCGCCTTGACGGCCGCGACCTTGAGGCCGCCGCGCAGCTTGTTGACGACGAGCGTGGCGAGCGCTTCGCCTTCGACATCCTCGGCAATGATCAGCAGCGGCTTGCCCGACTGCACCACCGCTTCAAGCACGGGGAGCAGTGCCTGGAGATTGGAAAGCTTCTTCTCATGGATGAGGATATAGGGATCCTCGAATTCCACGCGCATCTTTTCCTGGTTGGTGACGAAATAGGGCGAGAGATAACCGCGGTCGAACTGCATGCCTTCGACGACTTCCAGTTCGGTCTGGGCGGTCTTGGCTTCCTCGACGGTGATCACGCCTTCATTGCCGACCTTGGCCACGGCTTCGGCGAGAAAACGCCCGATATCGGCGTCACCATTGGCGGATATCGTACCGACCTGGGCGATTTCCGAATTGTTGGAGATCTTGCGGGCGTTCTTCTTCAGTTCGCCCACCACAGCCTCGACGGCGGCATCGATGCCGCGCTTCAAATCCATGGGGTTCATGCCAGAGGCGACGGCTTTCGCGCCTTCACGCACGATCGCCTGGGCGAGGACGGTGGCGGTCGTCGTGCCGTCGCCGGCGATGTCATTGGTTTTCGACGCCACTTCGCGCAGCATCTGGGCGCCCATGTTCTCGAACTTGTCCTCGAGTTCGATTTCCTTGGCAACCGACACGCCGTCCTTGGTCACGCGCGGGGCGCCGAACGACTTTTCGATGACGACATTGCGGCCCTTGGGCCCGAGCGTCACCTTGACGGCATTGGCGAGAATATCGACGCCGCGCAGCATCCGCTCGCGTGCATCCGCATTGAATTTCACTTCCTTGGCAGCCATTTTTCTACTCCTTCATGAGGCAGTATTCATCGGCAGGTCACTTCACGGACCGGCCAGTTCTCCAGCAGTTCTCGTAAGCCGTTTTCAGGCGGCTTTGGCCTGTGCGGCATCGGACTCCACGATACCCATCACATCGGCTTCCTTCATGATCAGCAGATCCTCGCCATTGAGCTTGATCTCGGTGCCGGACCATTTGCCGAAGAGGATACGGTCGCCGACCTGGACGTCGAGCGGCTGCAATTGCCCGCTGTCGTCGCGTGCGCCGGGGCCGACGGCGAGAACTTCGCCTTCCTGCGGCTTTTCCTTGGCAGTATCGGGAATGATGATGCCGCCTGCCGTCTTTTCCTCGGCTTCGACGCGGCGGACAACGATGCGATCATGCAATGGGCGGAACTTCATTGTTCTCCTCCTGGACAAACAAGGTTGAAAAGCTCCACGCGCCGGGTTGAATCACCCGACACGCGACGCGCGACCCGGTAGACGGCATCGCGCGTTCGGCAAATCTGGTTGCCGTGAAAATCCGTTTCAAGAGGCGTTAGCAGAAAAATTTCGAGGGTCCGCGACCGCGCGCCAGGATCACGAAATCCCGGCCTCGGTGCTTTCTTCCACCATGTCAAACTGCCGGAAATCGCAGGGCGATATCTAGAGCTCGTCTTCCTCATCGTCTTGCGACAGCAGCTCGACAAGCTCAGCCGTGCGTCCTGAAGGGGGCGAAATGCCTTCCTTTACCAGGGCTTCGTCATTGTTGATCCATCCCCATGCGCGCATGAGTTCCTCAAGCGTGGCGCCTGTCGTGACGATATCGGTAATCAGGGCGTCGTCGACGGGGCCGAGCACGGAAATGACCTCTTCTCGCGTGATGCTCATGATCTCATCCTCCTCGATGCACCAGATCGGCCCGGAAGCCGGCCCAGACAAACTCCTTCCCACGACCAGATAGGCGCACGAAGGAAATGATCAACGTCCATGCGCCGGCTTGTTCCGCCAACGAGATCTGGGTGCTCCATTCCTCGAGTGCCGTAGGCTGCTGTCACGGGCTGGACGTCTGAAATAAATTGTTCATATCTGAGCATCGGGAGCTTGATGCCCGATGCATCACCGGCGGTATTCATCCTTTGGTATAAGCAAGTCGGTATTTTTCGGGAAATATTAAGTATTTGTTTTCTGTGTTCTACAGGAGAGGAGGTCTTTTTATCGGTTTCCATTTATGGGAATGCCAAATAGTATCACTTTTCAGAATGGGGTTTAAAAAAGCGGGATTGGGAGGACGGCGTGCTGACTATATACAACTGTATCGTCCACGAGCATGATCTCAGGCTGGTTTTTCTGGCTGTAGCCGTTTGCGGGCTTGCTTCCTTCTCCGCTGTCAATCTGCTGCGCTATGCGCGCCGGTCGAGCGCCAGGATCTTATGGCTGTCGATCGCGGCAGTTGCCTGCGGGTTCGGCATATGGGCCACCCATTTCATCGCAATGCTGGCGTTTTCCCCGGACCTGCCGCTGGGGTACGACATCACGCTCACGGTGCTTTCGCTGGTGATCGCGGTCGCAACGACCGGCCTCGGCGGACTTGTGGCGGTGACGAGCCGGCACGCCTATGGCGATCTTCTTGGCGGAGCCATAGTCGGCGGCGGCATTGCAGCCATGCATTTCACCGGAATGGCGGCTTTCAAGATCGAAGGACAGATTGCCTGGGATCCCGCGTTCATCCTTGCCGCCATCGTGCTGGGTGCAATCCTGAGTGCTGCCGCGATGCGCGCTACGCTCATTACCGGCGGCGGCATGAAGAGCAAGCTTGCCGGCGCGGCGCTCCTTACCCTTGCCATCTGCAGCCATCATTTCGTTGCCATGAGCGCGGCGTCGATCATGCCTGATCAGTCGGTCGGGGTTCCGGCGACGGCGATTGCGTCAAGCTGGCTTGCGGTCGCTATCGCGCTTGCCAGCATCATCATCCTGGGTTCGGCGCTGGCGGGGCTCGCCCTTGACATGGGGCGCCGCCGGACCGCCATGGAAATGGACCGCATGCGCAAGCTGGTGAACGCGGCCGTCGAAGGGCTCGTTATCTGCGATGGAGATATCATCGTCACCGCGAATGAGAGCTTTTCTGCGCTGTCAGGTCTCAGCAACCGATCGCTTGTAGGAATTCCGATCAGTTCGATGCTGCCCGACGGCCATGTTCGTTCCAAGCTTGCAAGCGACCAGAGCGAGGTGCTGGAGGCGGATATGCGGGCAGGGGATGAACTAATACCCGTGGAATTGATTGCCCAGACTATCGAATTCGGCGGAAAGCGGCACAGGACGATTGCCATTCGCGACCTGCGCGCCCGGAAGGAGGCGGAGGCCCATATCAGCTATCTCGCGCATCACGACATGCTGACAGGACTTCCCAACCGACGCAGCTTTGCGGCGAGACTCGACCAACTGATCGCTGCCACGGATATCAGGGGTGAAAAACGCGTGGCCCTGCTTTGTCTCGATCTCGACCGGTTCAAGGAGGTGAACGATCTTTTCGGGCATGCAGCCGGCGACGCGATATTGCAGAAAGTATCGGCGACGATCAGCCGCCTGCTGAGCAGCGACGACATGCTGGCGCGCCTCGGCGGCGACGAATTCGCCATCATCATGCCCCATGTTTCGAGCACCGCCGCCGTCAGCCGACTGGCGGAAACAATTCTTGATGTTCTCCGGTCCGAAAACGAGAAGTCTCCCATGCGGTCGATCGTATCGAGCAGCATAGGCATTGCGATGTACCCGATCGATGGTACGGATCGCGAGACATTGCTCAACCATGCCGACACCGCGCTTTACCGCTCCAAGGCCGAGGGCCGCAACACCTATCGTTTCTTCGAAGCGAAAATGGGTGAAGAGACGAAAGAGCGCCGCTTGATCGAGCATGAGTTGCGCCAAGCCATTTCGGATGGGGAGCTCAGCCTTGTCTACCAACCGCAAATGCAGATCGATAGCGGCGAAATCACCGGTTTCGAGGCGCTGATGCGCTGGCATAGCCGGCGTCGCGGCGATGTGCCGCCCAGCGTCTTCATCCCCATCGCGGAGGAAAGTGGCCTGATCATACAGCTTGGCGATTGGGCGCTGCTGGAGGCCTGCAGCGAGGCCGCCTCGTGGGAAGAGCCCCTGACGGTGGCGGTGAATGTTTCGGCCGTCCAGTTGCACAGCCAGGATTTCCCGCAGAAGGTCCGCGACCTACTCCTCAAGACAGGGCTCGAAGCGCACAGGCTGGAACTGGAGATCACCGAGACGGCGCTGATCAAGGACATGGACCGCGCATTGGGGACATTGCGACAGGTGAAATCGCTCGGCGTGCGCATTGCCATGGATGATTTCGGTACGGGCTATTCCTCATTATCGAATATCCGGGCTTTTCCGTTCGACGTCATCAAGATCGACCGCTCGTTCATCAAATCGGTGGACAAGAACAAGCAGGCCGCCGCCATCGTCAGGGCTGTTCTGGGCCTGGGCAGGGGGCTGGGCCTGCCGGTTCTTGCCGAGGGTATCGAAACCTCCGACGAGTTGAAGTTCCTCAGCGAGGAATATTGCACGGCAGGGCAGGGCTTTCATCTCGGCCAGCCCGCTTCGATCGAGCATTTCGACCATATCGTCCGCGCCAGCACGCATTTTCGCGAGAAGAAGGCCGCCGCTTCGTGAACGATGGGGCGGGTGTCGAACCTCTGCTCAGACAGCCGCGACGGCATGGTTAAATATCACGTTTTTAACCGTGTGGCAGGCGATCTGCACAGCTTCATCACCATCAAGGCAAATTCGCCATTGAAGCGGCGGAAGGCTTCAGCTAGAAACGCAACGCGCCTCCGGGATTTCCCGATGTCTGCACCCGTAGCTCAGCTGGATAGAGCGCTGCCCTCCGAAGGCAGAGGTCACAGGTTCGAATCCTGTCGGGTGCGCCATTAATTTGGCTTAAGACATTGAATTCCTTGCGAAAAATCAGGTCGAAAATCTTTCGCTCCTAATATCACTCCCAATCCGGGTGGCGTGCTTTAGTGGCTATTATGGCTGATAAAGTCGCGAGCTGACACGCGAGTTCACGCGCGCGCATATGTTCAAACAGCCTTCGTCAAAGAAACTTACCCCATATGTGCCGACAGGAATGCGACGATAGCAATGCTATTTCTTGTCGCGGCAGCCTGCGTTGCGCTCCCAAAATTTCACCAATCAGCACTGCCGTGAGCAGGCTTCAACCAGTTAGGTTCGCACGCCGCAGCATAGCAGCAAGCGATTCAACTCGCTCTAGATACCTCTCCCACCACAAGAAGGCCGCATCACACGCAGCTTGAGGCGTGTACAGGTCGATCCCGATTAGAATATCTCTCAGGACGGCTCTGCGCCCATGATCTTGTTGAGCACATCGATCGATTATCGATGATGCATATTCCTTCAATACAAGATTCCGCTCATTCTCTATAAACTCCCAGTAGATAACGTTTTCGAAACGAGCCACTTTCAAGGCTGCGAACTGGTGAGCCGACGCATCGCCAATCCATTTGGAGCGTTTAGAATCGACCTTCGCCAGAACGTGCCCCACAGAGCGAAGTAGTGTCAGGGATGTAACCCAGACAATTCGCACGCGTTGAATGTTCTGCTCCTCGACGGCGTCACATAGATCACGCCGCACCAAATATGCGTCCCTCAGAACCGAGCGCGCTGCAGTGGCATCCACTTGAGGATCGACTTTGCTATTCCTGCCCCATGTTCTCAACGCAAAACTCGTCCTCGGATGTTGCCGTTAGGCGCTCATTTTACGATTCTACAGATATTCAACAAGAAGCCCTTCCGTTTTTTACGGAAGGGCAACGTGCAGCGGTCGACGCTTGGGTTCCGCTTACCGGGGACCGTTGCCATCGTGGAGCCGATACCCAAGCTTTTTCTCAATATGGTGGCGTTCCCCAGTAAGGTGGTGGAGGAATTCGAAGGAATAATCTTCGCCAAATGAGGAAATGAGAGCAGAGTCGAGCTCATCAATCAGCACTCGGCTGTCTTCGCCGTCCCAGAGGAATTCAATGGCGCATGCCCATCCGAGAAGGTGCGGATCGATGCCGCATTGGGCAGCAACGTTACAAACTTGCTCCGCAGTAACAGTCGCCTCCTGCGAGGAGGTACGATCATTCCACATCATATGCAGGATTGCACGAAATATGAGTACCTTGGTCTCATTCGAAATGGATTTTCTTCTCATATTAATTCTCCTCTCGCCGCCCACGCGGGGCGTACGTTTCAACAAGCTTGCCAAACGACAAGCGATTATTTTCACCCGCAAGGGTGCATTCGTTGCGTTGAAAAGTCTCGCCAGATGGGCTGGCCCGAAGGCTGCGAGTGCGAGATTTAGGCCTTCCCAATAGGAAGGCGGATGTTCCGAAGAACGATCCCACTATCACGGATTCTGCATGCCAGTGTCAATCAAATTCAACGGTCAAGGGTTGGGCCGGGGGGTGCCAGCGGCAGTTCATCCGAACAACTCCCCCGAACGATACGAAGCGTAAGTAAACCAATCGACCGCGCCGCGATCGCTGTTGCACTGAAAGCAAGCCAGCGCGACGTTGTCTCGCGTGGTTTTGCCGCCGTCACGTCTGCGCTGAAGGTGCTCGATTGTCTCTCCATCGTGGCGATACCCGCCTTGAGGCATTCGCCCCCGAGGATAGGCTGTCATCGGCTGGCGGCAATAGCAGCACTTACCCTTTTGGCGCTCGCGGAGCACGATCCGCAGTTCATTGACCAAGCGCTCTTTTTTGATCTTACTCATGCCCCAGTCCTCTCCCCTGATGGGGGCGGCATGAGCCGCTGACCGCCGGGCCAACCGGGGAGCGTCCATATCGTCATGATGACTTTGCGCTCGCCAGGAGTGAATCGAAGCAGCATTTTCAGGACGTCAATCTGATCCCGTCTCATGCCGCTGCCTCTGGAAACACAACTCCGGCCGCCTTCAGGACGCGCTCGGCCCGCGTTGATGGTGGCGCCACATCGCGCCAATCACCATCAACTGGGAGGTGGAAGCCCTGCGAAAACGTGTTGCATGGAACAAATCCGCGCTCGCAGTCACCTTCTGGAAATAGCTCACGACGCAGTAGTCGGGCTTCCATGGACAGCCACTCCAAATAGGCCATCCGAGGATCGTTCTCGTAATTTTCCCACATGTTCGCTTTCGTGGAGTTGTCGTTCGGTTGATTGAGCATGTGGCTGGCTCCTCATATGAAAAATCTTATGTCATTAAAAAACACCAATCTCGGCATGTGTCAATATTAAAAATTGAAGTTGGTAAAAAAATATGACATACGTTAGCTGCGGCTTCACCGTCCGCGCCCCACACTAGAGGAGATAGAGGCCATGCTGCCGAGGCAGTGCAGAGCAGCGCGCGCGTTGTTGGATTTAACGCAGCCCGAGCTGGCCGAAAGGGCTGCCGTATCACCATCGACGCTTCGCGATTTTGAATCTGGAAAGCGTGCACCAATCGCCAACAACCTTGCGGCCATCCGCGCCGCGCTCGAGCAGGCAGGCGTGATATTCATCGAAGAAAACGGGCAGGGGCCTGGCGTCCGACTGAGGAAGGAATGACCAGAAACAAATTTGCTTTTGGTCTGGTGCGGCCGATCAGAAGTAAAGCGGCGCTGCAGTCTTACGGGTTCAGAGGGTGACAACCTGTAATTTCATACTGGACAACCGATACGCTCATTTGCATATTCCACTTGGGGAATTAGAGGGGCGTAGGATGGAAAGGTTCAGATCAGCTGTTGCGGCTGCGGTCTATTTTTTTGCTCAATCTGCGATTGCGCAGGACTCCGGCAAGGAGTGCGCAGCTATTGAGGACGCGGGAAAGCGTCTTCTCTGTTATGATGGGGTCTTCCGCACTGCAATAGACGTTCAATCTCCTACACGAACTACCGGTAAATGGGCAGTCAGTACGGAGACTTCCAAGATCACTGATACGGTGGACCATTTCATCTCGCTTGAATCGGATGATGCCTTCCCCGGCAAATATGGCCGCTCACCGCAGAACGCTCGCCTTCTGATTCGCTGCATGGAAAGCAAATCGACTATATACTTTAACTTTGGCGACCATTTCCTTGCCGACATCCAAGGGTATGGCGATATCACGTTCAGGGTCGATGAGAGGAAAGCTGAAAAGCGCGGTTTTGATGAATCCACTGATCATTCCGCGCTGGGTCTCTGGAGCGGTGGTACGGCAATTCCGTTCGTGAAAAAGCTAATCGGGGGAAAGAAGCTGGTGGTGCGAGCGACGCCTTACAATGAGTCTCCGATTACTGCCACGTTTGACTTGCGGGGAATGGACGAGGCAATCAAACCGTTACGTGCGGCATGCAAATGGTGATGCAGCCCACTACGTCGATCGCGATGGAGAAGCGTTAGAATGGAATCTCGCCGTCAAGATCACGACTGAAACCGCGGCCAAAGTCTGTTTCTAAATTCTTCTTTTTTTCTTCGGTACGAGGTGGCATTAGCGCAGCCGGGCTTTCCACGGGCGGCAATCGTCGCCTCTCGTCCTCGCTGATCTTCTCCTCGCCGACGATACGCATGATCTGATTGATCAGTTTGACGGATGCGTCGTAAGTTCCCATTAAAGCGCCTGGCGCGACGAGAATTTCTAACGCGACCCATGCTACGGCGCCAATGTTGATTCTATTCTTCTCCAATTCTTTCTCGAACTCATCTAGCCGGACGCGTAGCCGGGCGCGGGTCCTCTCATCATACCCCGAGTTTTCGAGAGCTTCGCGGAGGTGAAATAACTTGGAGCGAATTTTTGTTTTTGCGTCGTCGGACAGGCCGACAGTCTCCCTTCTGCTGGCCCCGCGGCCGTCGAAAAGCATTTGCGTCATATAGTGATCTACATCGGCAATAAACTGGCGATAATCCTCGTATGTCAGGTCCTTGACTCTGGGCACGTCCATTGAGGCGAAGGGTTCAATATGTAGTCGGCGCGCAGTCGCGGTAACTACGTTGACGAAGCCGTGCCGGGCGTCATGGGCGATATCGGAATCATGTTCGTCTTGCGGATCGAGCTCGCCAAGTCGAGTTTGGAGCCTTAGACGAGCAATCCGAACGAATTCCAAGAAAGCCGTGCTCTCATCTTCTGGAAGCTCGTTCAATTCGTCTTTATTAATAAAATCGAATATCTGCATGTAGGTCGCCTTTTTTCTCAATCTGGCGGCTAACGGAGTTGATCGCAAGCCCGGATAGTCAAATGACCCAGCGTCCCGCAGCAAGGGTGCCCATTGATGCTCCTCGAATTCGCAGGGATAGAGTTCTTCAACGGAACGGGGGTGACGCTCGTGATGCCGATAGAATAAGCTTGCCGTCGCCGTTGGCTCCAATTATTCGTGGGCCAGGGGGCAAAGAAAATGAAAAAGATTATTATCGGCGCAATAGCTGCGGTCGTTTTAATACTCGGCGCCAATGCCGTGTATGTAGGCATTCCATCATGGTCGGCTA